>NZ_FNIX01000046.1 GCF_900104175.1 Lentzea jiangxiensis | reverse complement strand
GCGGGTCACCGGCGCGAGCGCAAGCAGCGGCGCCAGGTGCTCCACCACCCGGCCCGCCGCGGACTTCGAGATCCCGAACAGCAGCGCGACCTGCCGCAACGTCAGATCCGTCCGGTAGCACACCGCCACCAGCAACACCCGATCCGCCAGCGGCACACCCCACCGCCGGCCGCAGCCAGTCTGCTCACCACCCCGACGAGCCACGACCCGCACGAGCGTGCGGAACACCCGCACCGACAAGCCCGTGAACACCGGCACCCACTCCGGCCGATCCGCACTGATCACCTGCTCCACACCAAAATCATCGATCACGCCGAGACGACGTTACGGGACAACCTTCAGGCGACCGTGGCACGCACCTTGGCCGCGACTTCACGGCGAACCACCGCGATCAGCTCATGTGCCTGGACTGAGCCGATCTCCAGCTCCTTGCCAGTAGCAGGTCAGCGCCCTGGAGCCAGTGCGGGTGCCGCGTTCGCGGCGGTCGGCGTGGAGCAGCCGGCCGAGGTACTGGGCCAGTTCGCGGGCACGTCGAGTGTGGCACGATAGGTGATCACGGGGAGTTTCTGGTTCGGACTTGATCTTCGCAAATCCAGTCTTACCAGGAGCTTACCGTCCTTTTTCCCCCAAGTCGCCACAGCTCGCCGTCGCGTGTGGCCAAGCGTTCCCGCGAAGACGTCAGGTCTTCAGCGCAGAATCTCCGTTGGTGAGATCACCTCAGTAACCCGCCCTGTCGCCAGCCGTTGACCGCCGCGCATCTCCACGCAGCGCTCACGATGTGCGCGACGTTCCAGATACAAGGCGCACCCGGTGGCGCAGGCACCGATGATCACAGACCACCTCACAAGCCGTGCATGGTCAGCAGTGGGGCTATTGTTCCGTCTGCCGCTCGAGTCGTCCAACCGCTCGAGCGGCAGTAGTCGTGTTTGTGTCAGGCCTGCCGCTACTACTCGGCTGAGCTTTCCGCGTACTGTTGCTAGGTTAGCTCGCCGTTGTTCTCAAGTTGGACGGTACTCCGGAGCTGGGACACACCGCGCACCGAGACTGTCTTCTTCTCCCGGTCAGACGTCCACCGCTGAAAACCTTCCTCAAGCCGGGAAATCAGTTCCGGCATGTTGGCCCGATGATCGGATCCGTCATCCGGGATGCACGCCCGCGCCTCGCGCATGAAATCAAAGTAGCGGTCCATGGTCTGGAAATCAGCGTGAGGCTTCTTCGTGCTCTTCAGCATGAACCTGTCGATGTCGAACAGGAGCCCCGATCGCTCCAGCACATGTTCTGGCGCAAGGTGCAGGTCGGCGTGCTGGGTGCCATCGAAATGGACTCGTTCACAGGGCTGGTTGAAATGACCGCTGCCCAGGGAGACCCGGTAGTCGTCGGACGAGTCGCAGCGCAGCCATCGCCCCTTTAGATGGACATAGTTGTAGAAGTGGCGCGAATCCACGTCGCAGTACTTCTGCAGCTGCGGGATCCACATGGGCCCGAAGTAGCGCTTGCCATCCACCGTGAGCACGCCGAATCCTGAGGGAATGCCGACTGCGCGCAGTAGTGCAGCCAGCAAGGTCGCCTTGTTTGAGCAGCTGCCCCGCCCGCGCTCCAGCGTTTGCGATGCAGTCTCGGACCAGTCGTGCAGAATCGAGTACTTGATTCCGTCCTGAACAAAATTAAATAGTCGAATAGCTTTTTGTGTATTACACTCCAAGCCCATCGTGAGAGATTTTGCCCAGTGCTGGATGAGCCCCGATTCCGAGTCGCAGAAATTTGTGCCGCGGAGGGATTCAACGCTCACCGGCGAATGCTCTTCTGGAATTTTTGGTTGTGCGAGCGGGCTTCCTCCTTTGGGGCTTATTTGCGTAGTTCGGGAATCGTGAAGGATGTTCGTTTCTGCTGAGTTCCGGTCTGCGCTTCGGGTGCTGATTCTCATAGACATCTGACTCGTACCATCGACATGACGCAAAGATTCCTGCATTTTGACGCTCCTGTTTTCGAAAGCTGGTGGCTCTTCGCTAAATCAGATGGCGCGCAACGACAGTTTGAATCGGTGCTCACTCAAGCTGCGAGGTGTAGTGTCCGCTGATCGGAGAGGAGTCTGAGATTCTGCTCGTCAGGCGACGGCAGTCACTGCCGCAATTTCTTTACTTGATTTACTACGTCGTGGACAGCGGCCAGCTTGCCGTCGCCAGCATAGCCGCACGCCAGCTCTCCCTCTCGGGTCGAAATGACCACATATCCGTCTTCTTTGAGTGAGTCAATATTTCGTTGCACGGATGGTTGGTGCAGCATGTGCCCGTTCATCGCGGGAGCGATGACCTTTCTGACTTCCGGTCTGAACGCAAGAAATGTTTCGCATAGAAGTCCCTCTGCGATTCCGTTCGCGAGTTTCCCGATGACAGCGGCGGTAGCTGGCACGACCACAGCGACCTCGGCCCAGTCCGCTAGCTCAATGTGCCCCGGGCGCCAGACCTTCATGATCTCGTCACGGTTCGTATATACCTCCCCTCTTGACATCGCGGCAACACTCGCCATGGTGACGAATTTCTGAGCGGAGTGGCTTAGGATGGTTTTGATGGAGAAGTTCTCCCGTCGCAGTCTGCCCGCGATGTCCGGTACGCGGTACGCGGCTATGGAGCCGGTAACCCCCAGTAGCAGGCGGACAGATTTATTGTTGTCAGAAATCGCGAACTCCTCGGGAAAGAATTTGAGAGGCGATGGCGTCGGCCACTTCGGGTGTAGATCCCTTCAGTGTGGAGTACTTTTCACTGGAGTCGACGATGTGCACTCGCCGTACTCCGTCACCAATTTCTCGCAGATCATTGGCAACGCAGAAGTCGGTACCGCTTGACCGCAGTTGCCGTCGAGCCACGTCGATCAATTGTTCCTCGGTGACGTTGCTCAGGAGCTTGAATCCCGCGATCACCGTGCGGTCACCGAAGTGTGGCCTGAGCATCTGAAGGATCTTTGGGGTGCGGTATAACTTCAACGTGAGTTCGTTCGGGTCTGACGAGATCTTGCCCTCGACACGTGCAGGTGCATAGTCCGCAACGGCTGCCGAGTGAAAGATAAACGTGGCGCTGTCAAGCGACAAAATCTTACGCTTCAAGCTCTCAGCCGACGTGAAGGGCCGGTAATCGACATCGGGTGGCGAGCCGAATCGTTCTACCGTCGATGCGGGCGCTAGCAGCAAAACGTTGTATCCAAGACGTGCGGCGGACTGTGCCAGGGCGCACCCCAATCGCCCACTGGAGAAATTTCCCAGGTAGCGGACATCGTCTATCTTCTCCCGTGTTCCACCTGCGGTTACGATAATCTGCGGATTCTTTCCTCCGGTCATTTCCGGTGCACCACCTTGTGTTTTCGCCGCTCTACCGAAGTCGCTCTTACGTATCTGCTGAAGTATCTTCATGGCTTCATGCGTCTACCGTCATGGGGCTGTCCAGCACGTCGGCGGCCATCTTCAGGTACTCCCCGGTGCCACGAGGTGCTCCCTCGGCCTGGGCGACGAAGACGTGCCCGCTGCGCCGGGCCTTGCTGGAGCGTTCTCGCGCCGATGCCCTGCCCGTGGCGAGTGCGGAAGATTCGGTCAGGTGGTCGCAGTCGCGTCCGATCGGCTACGAGTCCTCAGCGCGCCGGCACTTACCGCATGCTTGGACACTCCGTCCGAAGAAGTTCAGCGCCCACCGCACGAGGACCCGATCTGCTTTCGTTGCGCGACCGCGAGTACGCCATCGCCGTGCTGGTCGGCAAAGGGCTCACGAGCCGGGAGAGCGCGGGTCAGCTGCACATCACCGCCAAGCCCTCGGAACACCACCTGACGTAACTTCTACGCCCGGCTGAACATGCCGAACCAGCGCCACCTGCCTGACTTCGTGCAAAACAGTCGCGTGAGTGACTGGTCCGAGGGGTGCATCCGCACGTCAGCCGGGCAGCAGGTCCTCGGTGAAATCCGGCGGTGCACCGCAGGCGGTCTCGTCCATCTTCACCAGACGACTGTCCGCGGCGAAATAGGACAGTGGCACGTGAACCGCCCACGCATACCACCCGTCTAGTAGTGCTTTGTTAGGGGTTGCTGGCCTGGGGTGTTGTTGTGGGTGTTGGGGTCTGGACGGGTTGTCGGCAGGTGTGGCAGACGCCTGTCCAGACCGCGAGTAAGGCCTGGAGTTCGCGCAGGACCGCGTAGAGGGTCAGGCCTGCGCAGGGGCTTGTGGGGTGTGGCGGAGCTGGGTGCAGATGGCTTGGGCGAGGGGCGGCGAGGGTGACGTGGCGGTGCCAGCCGAGCCAGGAGCGGCCTTCGAAGTGGTCCAGGCCGAGTCCGTCTTTGAGTTCGCGGTAGTCGTGCTCGATGCGCCAGCGGATCTTGGCCAGCCGCACCAGGTCCCGCAGCCGGATGTCGGCGGGCAGGGTCGAGAGCCAGTAGTCGGTGGGCTCGGTGGCACCGGGCGGCCACTCGGCCAGCAGCCAGCACTCGGGCAGGCTCCCGTCCGCGGCTCGCGCGATGTTGCGGTTGTCTGGCCGGACCCGCAGCGCGAGGAACCGTGATCGCATGCTCGCGGTCGGGTTGCCTGGTGACTTCTTGGTTCCGTGCCGCCAGACCACGAACTTGCCGGCCGATCGGCCCGCGTTCATGACCAGAGTCTTCAGATCCACGGGTTTGTCCTGGTAACGCGGCCCCGGCGGGCGGCCGTTGCCTGCCCATGGCGGGGTCACCGGTACCGCGTCGGCGGGGTGGGCGGTCGCAGCGGGGCTGACGGCCAGCACGTAGGTCAGGCCGCGTTCGGTCAGGCCGAGCCGGAACTCGGTGGCATCGCCATAGCCGGCGTCGGCGACCACTGGACGCTGCGGCAGGCTCCACGCGTCGGTGACCTCGTCGAGCATGTCCAGCGCGAGGCGCCACTTCTCCCGATGCCGCGCCTCGTCCGGGACCTGGCTGCGGGCTCGGCGCGCCCGGATCTCCGCGGCTGCCTGCTCGTCGGCGGCTTTCTCGTGGTCCTACGATTCCGGCAGGAACAGCCGCCAGTCGATCGCGGATGAGGAGCGGCAGGTGTCCGACAACGGGCAGGCGACGGCGCGCCGTCGCCAATGAGAACGTTCGCTGGGAAGCTGTCACGATGAGTTCTCCCATTCGTTTTCTCGACACAGCCGGCCTGCGAGAAATCAGCCACCTGATGAGCAGTTCCTCTGCGTCTCTCCACATACCGCTCTACGCCATTGCGCTCCTCCGCCGTGATCACGCGGAGCTTCACCGCCTGAACGTGAGACACGTCGGCCGCTGGGTTCCCAGCTTTTCCGTCTTCCTGAACAGGTTGATCCTGAACCGACTTAGCCGCAGGTTCGCCCTTGCCGCCGTCCCTCCGCGCTGAACGACTGTTGCCAAGACCAACACATGGCGGCTTACCGAGGTCGAAGCAGACCTGGATCACCTTGGGCGTAATATCTATTCGGGCGAGGCCAAGATCGGCACATGTGCGCCGATTCCGACATATTCCTTGTGCATACCAATGAGCTGTATCCAACTCTCACGCGATCGCCGCGTTTCAAAACTCATCTCCGAATACCGCGAGCTCTCCAGGTGCCACTGGATGTAGTCGATCATGAAAGTTGACAGCTTCTCCACGACACTTTCACCGAAGACGCCCATCAGCTCAAGAATGTCCGCAACCTTCGACAGTATTCGAGCCGCCGGACTGGGCGTGAAACTGAAGACGTTGAGGACATTGCGGCGCCGATCCTTCTCGATGGAAACGACGTCATTTAGGTCATCAATGAAGATTCGCATACTACTTGCGGTGCCGGCATACACCAGTTCCACCGGGCTCGGATTGATGATCGCCAGACAGAGAGAGTAAAATGGATTCGAGAAACCGGTGAGGAGCCTGACCCAGTTGGCAGCTTCGGCGTTGCGTGATCCGTTCAGGACATCCCCGTATACCCTACCCTCCGAGCGGTTCCAGAAGTTCAAATATGCGCTGGTCAGCAGACGTTCGTTGCAACCGAGCTCACGAAGTGCGCCCAACCGATCGAGGCACCATGAATTAACTTGTTCGAGTTTCAAACTCTGCTCGAAAAGCAAGTAGTCAACCCTGAATTCCGGCTGCCCACAGACGAACATTAGTCCAAAAATCTCGCCCGCAATGGTCGATTTCTTTGCACTGTAAGCACCGAGCACCCGCCCAGCGATGGACACCCCCTCTTCAAAACAGGAAGGGTACCGCGACTTGAACTTGTCGATCCGCGAGAGCAATTCAACCGACACTTTCTGCACTGTTCCCCTTGCGGTGAGACTGGCAACGCCGTGATTGTTTAGACGCTACCCAAGGTTCGGTCCTGCCTCAATAGGTCAAACGACTGACAACATCACTCACGGCGGTACCGCCCGCAACGCAAGGCTTACCGGATCGTCTTCAGTTAAGCCTCGCCCGCACTCTGCGCAGCATCGGCACTCAAGTGGAACGTCAAATTTTGTGATCTTGGCGTGAAGTCCGGTATGTACGTGTGTGGTGTGCGGTTCCGGACATGAGTGATAGCCTTCGGCCTGGGATGATCAAGGTTCATATGCCACGATCGTCATCAGGATGAGGGCCACCATTGTCGGTGTCGCATGTCTCGCGTTCGCCCGTGCTGGCCGTTGCCGAGCAGCCTGATCCGTTGCGAGAGGCGGGCTTGTCGGGGGTGGGGTTGCTGGTCGACCCGCTTGCCGGTGTGCCTGATCCGCGTGATCCACGGGGTGTTCGGCGCGGTGCTGTCGGTGATGATGTTCGCAGTGCTGGCTGGTGCCCGCAATTTCCAGGAGATCGCTGATCGGGGCGCGGATCTGCCGGTCGAGTGCTGGCTGTGACCGGGTGCCGCGTGCATCCGTCGACCGGCAGGTATGTGGTGTTCAGCGAGCCGACGATGCGGCGGCTCGCCTACGACATCGATGCTGACGCCGCTGACGCGAGGGTGTGTCAGGGGATGCGGAAGCAGGCAGGTGCGGTGGTGATCGCCTCTCAGGCCGGCTCTGTCGACACTGCGGAGTCGGGGCTGGTGGCGGGTGGCCATGGACGGCAACGTCGTGCACAACACCATCGCTCCCAGCGGTGCCGAGGGTAGTGAGATCAAGCAGTTCTCCGCTGCTGCATGAGGAGGCGATCGTGATCGCGCAGCGGCGGATCCCGGCGAGCACGAACTAGATCACCCAGGTCAACGACCTGCTGGCGGATGTCGATCTGGTCGGTGTAGTCGTCACCGGGGACGCCGCGCATGCCCAGCACGCCACCGCGGCCCACATCGTCTGCGAGCGTGGCGGGGACTACACCCTGACGGTCAAAGGCAACCAGCCCACCCTGCTCAGCCAGATCACTGCGGTTCTCCCACTCGCCGCACCCGGCACCGAACACCATGTGGAGGAGGACCGGAGCAAAGGCAGGATCGCGCGCCGCGCCATCTGGGTCGCTTCCGCCGACGGAGTAGAGTTTCCCGGTGCGGCACAAGTATTCCGGATCCGCCGGGACACCTTCGATCACGCGGGCAACCGGCTGTCCAAAGAGGTCGTGCACGGCATGAGCAGCCTGACCAGGTCACATGCCGGCCCGGCGCAGCTCGCGCGCGTCTGGTCGTGCTGGACCATGATTACAGTGCAGCTCCTGCAGAGGTCGGGTCGCAGGCGGGAAGTGCGCCGAGGGCGGTGCGGGCGATCGACGCGCCGTCCAGTCCGCAGCGGACGAGGATGGCGTCACGATCACCGTGGGGCATGAATTCCTGCGGTACACCGATGTTCAGCACCGGCGTTCGGACCTGCGCGTCAGCACACGCCTGGGCTAGTGCCGCACCAACACCTCCTGTCCTCACTCCGTCCTCCACGGTGACCACCAGCCGGTGTCGGGCCGCCAGGTGCTCGAGCGCCGGGTTGATCGGCAACGCCCAGCGGGGGTCGACGACGGTCGCGCCACGTCCCTGTTGCTCGATCAACCGAGCGGCCTGCAGCGCGGCCTCGGCGGTCACGCCGACCGCGACGATCAGAACGTCCAGCGGCCGGTGAGCGCTGCGGTGCAGGACGTCCAACCCGTCCATGCGGTGCACGGCGGGGATCGGAGGACCGGCGACCGCCTTCGGGAAACGCACAGCCGCAGGGCCATCGGTGATGGCCACTGCCTCGCGCAAGTGCTCGGCCAGCCGCACGGCGTCACGGGGTGCGGCGACGCGCAGGCCGGGCACCGTGCCGAGCAGCGCGAGATCCCACACACCGTGGTGACTCGGGCCGTCCGGTCCTGTGATGCCCGCTCGGTCCAGCACGAAGGTGACCGGCAACCGGTGCAGGGCCACGTCCATGAGCGCTTGGTCGAGCGCTCTGTTCAGAAATGTCGCGTAGAGGCAGACGACGGGATGTGCGCCACCCATAGCGAGGCCTGCGGCGGAGCTGACGGCGTGCTGCTCGGCGATGCCGACGTCGAACACACGATCCGGGAACTGTTCCGCAAACGCGCCGAGACCGACAGGACGAAGCATCGCGGCGGTCACACAGACGACGTCCTCGCGCTCACCACCGATCTCGGCCATCTCGTCCCCGAACAAGGCGGTCCAGCTGCGTGCTGAAGACGGCTTTGCCCGTCCGGAGATCGGATCCAGCACACCGATGCCGTGCATGCGGTCCACCTCGTCGTTCTCCGCATGCCGGTAGCCCCGGCCCTTTTCGGTGACGCAGTGCACGACCGTGGGCCTGCGCAGTGCGGCCGCCTGCTGCAAAACCCTCTCCAGTGCTGCGAAGTCGTGGCCGTCGACAGGCCCCAGGTAGCTCAGCCCCAGCTGTTGGAAGACGTTATTCCGGTCACGATGCCCTGCACGCAACCGCGATAGATAACGCGCGAGACCCCCTACCGTCGGGTCGTAGGACCGGCCGTTGTCGTTGAGGACCACCACGACCGGTTCTTGGCTCGTGCCGAGGTTGTTCAGCGCCTCCCAGGCGAGACCACCGGTCATGGCGCCGTCGCCGATCACCGCGATCACGTGCCGGTCAGCCGATCCGGTCAGCCGGTTGGCCTTCGCTAGACCGTCCGCATAGGACAGTGCGGTCGAGGCGTGCGAGTTCTCTACGTGATCGTGCACCGACTCGGACTTCTGCGGGTAGCCCGCCAGGCCGCCGTCCTGGCGCAGCGTTGTGAAGTGTGGAGACCGCCCGGTGAGGACCTTGTGGACGTAAGCCTGATGACCGGTGTCGAAAAGAATGCGATCCTTCGGCGAGTCGAACACCCGGTGCAGCGCGACGGTCAGCTCCACCACACCCAGGTTGGGCCCGAGGTGCCCACCTGTGCGGCACACTTGGTCCACCAGGAACGACCGGATCCGCTCGGCGAGCCGGGGCAGCTCCTCCAGCGGTAACGCCTTGAGACTTGCGAGGTCGGGAAACGTCGTACTCATTCGATCTTCACCTGCTCTGGGGAGTCGAGGGGACTGCGCTGATCAGCTCACCAGGCTCTGCTTCGGCACGAACCGGACCGTGTGCAACTCACCAGAAGCGAACTCCGCGGCCCTGTGCACCCGTGGGGCGATAGCATCCGGCAGCAACCGGCCGATCAGCCCCACCACGGAAATAGCCCCTACCAACCGCCCGCCCGGTCTCTACACCGGTGTCGCGACCCCTGTGATGGCCGAGGACCACTCACCGCGGTCGAAGGCGACGCAGTACCTGCGCACGTTCGCGAGCTCCTCGGCCAGTCGCCGGCCCGACGTGATCGTCACCGGCGTGTGGGCCTCCAGCCGAAGTGAACCGGACCGAGAAGCCTCGGAACCCGCTAGCAGGATCTTGCCTGCCGCCGTGCAGTGCAACGGAAGCGCACCGCTGAACTGGCTCACGAGCCCAGCGGACCTGCGGCCGTGCACCCGCTCGGCCACCCGAGCCACGTCACCGCACCGCACCGTGAGGTGGACCGCCTCATGCGTGGCCTCGTACAAATCTGTCAGCACCGGGAGCAGAACCTCCCGCATGCCGCAAGGGACTTCAGTCGGCACAGCCGCCGACAACTCGGCCACCCGCGAGGTCAGGAAGAAACGTCCGTCCACCATGTCGACCAAACCCGCGGACCGCAGAAACCCCACCATGCGATGGGTCGTCGACCTCGGCAGGCCGATCTGCCGCACCAACTCCACCAGCGACACCACACCGTCGTACGCACCGAACGCTTCGAGCACAGCCAGGACCTTCGTGGCCGCAGCCCGCGCTCCCCGCTCGGTGTGCAGCTGTTCGAACATCGCGGACTCTCCTTTTCGGTTCTTCGCCTTCATGAACCTAGGGACAAGACACGTCCTTCTACTGTGCTGCGCCTCAGCAACTTTCCGGCAGTGTCACAATGGTTCTGGCCCTCAAGCTTCGCGACCTCGATGCCGATACATGACGGTCTCCCGGACGTCCGCCGTCACGCGCAGCTCCTTGGGCGCGCGGCTGATCAGCCCGGTCGAGACGGGGGTGAAGCCGTCGCTCCAGCGCAGTCCCGGCAGCTCGGCCAGCAGCACCGGCACGGTGCGCCCGAGCAGCCTGGCGAGGTGAGCACCGAGACAGAAGTGCCGCCCCGCACCGAAAGCCACGTGGCCGGCCGACGCGGCGAACTCACGGTCGACGTTCGTCAGCCGGTGGATGTCGAACCTGTCGGGTTCCGCGAACTGGCGGGGATCCCGGTTGGCCGACGCGAGGATGCACGCCACGGTGGCGCCCGCCGGAACGCGGCCGCTGGGGAGGTCGACGGCTTCGGTGGTCTGCCGGAGCACCATGTGGGTGGGCGGATCCCGGCGCAGCGACTCCGCCCAGGCCGCGTCGATCAGGCTCGGGTCCGCGTGGAGCTCGGCGAGGACGTCCGGATGATCGACCAGGTTGGAGAGGAAGAGCGCGAGGCCCTTCCCCGCGGTGTCGGCACCAGCGGCGAGCAGCAGGGCGCACGACCCGCTGACCTCGTCGTCGGTCAGCAGCCGGCCGTCGACGGGCGTGGTGCAGAGCACCGACAACAGGTCGTCACCGGGGTCCGTGCGCCGCCGGCTGATCTGCGGCGCGAGGTAGGCGTAGAGGTCGTCCCTCGCGTCGAGTCCTCTTCGGAGCGTCGCGGGATCCTGCCGGTGGTCGGACACGTACGCCATCCCGGCGCTGGCCCACGGGCGCAACAGGTCCGTGTCCTCGGCGGGCAGACCGAGTACCCGTGCCATCACCTGAATCGACAGCCCGGCGCAGAAGACGGAGACCAGGTCGGCATCGCCGGTGCGCCGGATCCGCCCGGAGGTGCGAACGGCGAGGGACTTCGCCAGGTCGAAAGCCTTCTCGCT
>NZ_FNIX01000045.1 GCF_900104175.1 Lentzea jiangxiensis | reverse complement strand
GGCAGAGGCGAAGCGGCCCCAGTGCGTCAGGCCGGCGCAGGGGTCGTTCACGTCCGGGTTCGGTGCCCGCTGGGGCACGAGCCACAACGGCATCGACATCGCGAACGCGATCGGCACGCCGATCGTCTCCGTCATGGACGGCACGGTGATCGAGGCCGGGCCCGCGTCCGGGTTCGGGCTGTGGGTTCGCGTTCAGCACGAGGACGGCACCATCACCGTCTACGGGCACATGAACACCATCGACGTCGCGCAGGGTGCGAAGGTCAAAGCCGGGCAGCAGATCGCGACGATCGGCAACCGCGGTCAGTCGACCGGGCCGCACCTGCACTTCGAGGTGTGGGTCCAGGGTGGCCAGAAGGTCAACCCCGTGGGCTGGCTCGCCGCGCGTGGCGTGAGCATCTGAGCTGATTCACCCGCACGGCCGCGAAAAGTGCGGATAGTCTCCGGCCACGTCGCCGGGCAGCAGGCCCGGCGACGTGGAACCCGGAGCCGAGCCTGTGATCTACCGCAGCCCCCTGCCGGCGGTGGCCGTTCCCGAGCGCACGGTCCCCGAACACGTCCTGCACCGCGCTCGCCACAACGACAAGATCGCGCTCGTCGACGCCGTCACGGACGAGTCGCTCACGTACGCCGAACTGGCCGAGCAGGTCGAGGCGGTGGCACGAGGCCTTGTGCGAACCGGGATCCGGCCCGGTGACACGGTCGCGATCACGAGCCCGAACCGGCCGCGGTTCGCCGTCGGGCTGCACGCGGTCATGGCGGCGGGTGCGACGGCCGCGCTGATCAACCCGATGCTCACACCGCGCGAGATCGCGCGGCTGAACAAGCTCGCGAACGTCAGCCGGACGCTCGACCTCGACGACCTCCCCTTGGGCGGCAACGATTCCCTGCCGCCGGGAAATCCGCGCGCGCGTGCCGTCGTCCTGTTCTCCAGCGGCACCACCGGAGTCGCCAAAGCCGTCGGGCTGAGCCATCGCGCGGTCGTCGCGAACCTGGAGCAGCACCGCCCCGGCTGGCACATCGGCGAGACCGACGTCCTCGCCGCGAACCTGCCGTTCTTCCACGTCTACGGCTTCACGATCATCCTCAACTCCGGCCTCCTCGGCGGCGCCACGCTCGTGACGATGCCCCGCGGCGACGCCGCCACCTACCTGCGGCGCCTGGCTGACCACCGCGTCACGCGGGCCTACCTGGTGCCCCCGCTCGCCGCCGCCATCGCGGACCACGCCGGGCCGGTGCCGGACCTGTGCCTCCACCACGTCCTCTGCGGTGCCGCCCCGCTCGACGACGCCGTCCGCCGGGAGGCCGAGCGCAAGCTCCGCGCGCCCGTGCGGCAGGGCTACGGGCTCACCGAAGCCGGTGGCACGCACCAGACCTTCGACGACGACGTGGCATCCGACCCCACGAGCATCGGGGTGCTCTGCCCCGGAACGCAGGCGCGCGTCGTCGAGCCGGGCACCACGACCGACGCGCCCGAGGGAGAGATGCTCCTGCGCGGTCCCCAGGTCATGGACGGCTACGTCGGTGACGAGGAGGCCACCAGGCAGGCGTTCGCGGACGGCTGGCTGCGCACCGGAGACCTGGTGCGGGTGCACGAGGGGCGCTTCCACGTAGTCGACCGCATCAAGGAAATGATCAAGTACAAGGGCTACCAGGTGGCGCCGGCCGAGCTGGAAGCGTTGCTGCGCCGACATCCCGCCGTGCGGGACGCCGCCGTCGTCGGTGCGCCCGATCGGGTCAACGGTGAGGTGCCCAAGGCCTTCGTGGTGACGGAAGGCGACGTCACGGCGGAGGAGCTCATGGCGTTCGTGGCCGCTGAGGTGGCGCCTTACAAGAAGGTGCGCCAAATTGTCTTCGTGCGAGAGATACCGAGGTCAGTGTCGGGCAAGGTCCTCCGCAGAACGCTGAAGGAAGCGGATCGGTGAAGTGCCTGAGGTGCAAGGGGTTCGGCCGATCGGCGGCGGCGGACCCGGCGCCGTGGTCAACGTCTCGCGGCGCGCACGGCGGTTCACCCCGGTGGAGCAGTCCGGTGATCATTCGGCCCGAACCGTGCGCGAAGCGTTCGCGCGCCTCGGTGGCGGTGTGAACGCGCCGCGGCACAGTTGAGAATTGCCCCTCGCTTACCTACGTAAGGCCCTTCCTCGCCGACTGGTCAACGGGGATCGTCGCGAGTGGCTCCCCACAGTCCTCAGGAGGCGTCGTGCCTGTCGGAACATCCCCTGCTGCGGTGAACCTGGCCTCGGCACTCGAACCCGCGCACCTGGAACTCGCCCGTTCTCCGCTGCACGTCGAACTTCCCGGCGACGTGCGCGAGCGGGTGGCGCGCTGCCGCGAGTTCGTGCTCGAGGTCAGCGGGTCCGGTCGCGCTGTCTACGGCGTCACAACGGGTTTCGGTCCGCTCGTCGAGTTCGAGGGTCGCGCGGACGGTGCCGGCCAGAGCGACAACACCATCTTGCACCACATAGTCGGGCACGGTGAGCTGCTGCCGCCGGCGGTCACCAGAGCGGCGGTCCTCGCCCGCCTGTTCTCGTTGGCACAGGGGCGGTCCGGCGTGTCCGAGCGGGTCGTGGACTCGCTGACCGCCATGCTGGACACCGAGTTCGCCCCCGCGGTGCCACGGCTGGGCTCCGTCGGCGCGAGCGGCGACCTCCAGCCGCTCGCCTACGTGGCGCATGCTTTGCGCGGCAACGGGAACGCGTTCTTCCGGGATCAGCTGCTCCCGGCGGGAGAAGCGCTTGCCCGCGCGGGCCTGGAGGAGCTGACCCTCGACGGCCGGGACGCGCTGGCCCTGGTGAACGGCATCTCGGTGACCGCCGCGGCACTCGGACTCGCTGTGGCGCAGGCGGTTCGCGCGCGCCGCACGGCGGAGCTGCTGTCGGCCTTGATGACCGACGTCCTGGGCTGCGGCACGGAGTTCACGTCGGTGCGGCTGCTGGCCGCGTTCGGGCACCCCGACGTGGCGGACACCGGTGCGGCGATCAGGACGTGGCTCGAGGGCAGCACGCCGTCCGGTGAGCGCCCGCTGCAGGAGGCCTACAGCATCCGGTGCACGCCACAGCTGATCGGCGCGGCCGCCACGAGCGTGCGGCACGCGGACGAGGTGGTGCGCCGCGACCTCAACGGCGTGAGCGACAACCCGCTGTTCTTCCCGGAGACCGGCGAGGTGGTGCACGGCGGCAACTTCTTCGGCCAGCCCAGCGCCTTCGCGGCCGACCAGCTCACCGTCGCGCTGGCGCAGCTGGGCAACCTGGCCGAGCGCCAGCTCGACCTCCTGGTGGATCCCCGGCGCACCGGCGGGTTGCCACCGATGCTCAGCCCGCTGCCCGGTCAGCACCACGCGCTGCAGGGCGTGCAGATCTCCGCGACGGCGACGGTGGCCGCGATGCGCCGCGCCGCCACACCCGCCTCGGTGCAGAGCCTGCCCACGAACCTGCACAACCAGGACGTCGTCCCCTTCGGCACCCAGGCCGCGTTCACCGCGCTCGACCAGACGCGGCTGCTGCGCCACCTGCACGCCGGCCTCGCGGTCGCGCTGCGCCAGGCGGTGCACGTCGGGGCGCGCCGTCCGCAGGCACCGCGGCTCGCCGAGGTCCTCGACCGGATCGCGGACGAGGTGCCGCCGATCGTGGAGGACCGGCCGCTCGACACGGCGCTCGGCAGGGTCGCCGATCTCCTCGACACCGTTGCGTCCGAAGTGGAGGGTGCGCGATGAGTGCTCCTGTCTGCCTGCCCACGTGGGGTCACACCTGGGTCGACCTGCCCGTGCTGCGCCTGCCGATGCCGGGGGAGGAGCTGATCCCGTGCGCGAACGGCTGCTACCAGCTGCCCATCGCGATCACCACGCCGGAGGACCCCGTCGACCGCGCGGTGCACCGGTGGTTCCTCGGCCACCACGGCGCTTTCCTGGTCTGGAGGTTTCTTTCGGCTTCACTCGATCGGCTGATACGCGAGCCTGATTCGGAGCTGGTGCGCCTCACTGCGCTTGGATACGACGCGTACTCGGCGATGCTCGCCTATTCGGGCAGCTGTTCCCGTGAGGTGTACGAGGACGTCATCAGGCCGATGATGGTGGCGTTCGACCCGGCGTTCAGCGGGCGGTGGGCGCGTGACCACGAACCACTGCCCGGCCTGCTGCGCCGGGCGCGCACCGCGCTGGGGCCCGTGGCGGCCGCACCGCTCACCTCCGCGAGCAAGGCGAACCTGTTGGTGCACCAGGAGGTCATGCGCAAACTCGTGCCCGACGGCCATTCGCTGCTGCGCGAGTCGGGCCGTGCGCGCGTGGCCACCACCGACGCCGAGCGCGCCCGGTTCGACGAGTTCTTCCTCGTGAGCCGGGAGAACGTCTGCGTGAGCCGCTACCGCGCGCACCGCGCCGCAGTCCTGTCCGCTATCGGTCACGACCTGGCAAACCACCCGCTCGGGCCCGGGTGCGGAGCCACACTCGGGAGCAAGCTCAGGACTTTCGTCTCCCGACTATGAGAGTAGGCCGCGCGTGAACGACTTCAAGGCCGTGGTCATGACACCGCAGATCTACCGGTACGTGCGCGAACAGGCAGGTCAGCCGAGCGCGGTGCAGGAGAAGCTGATCGCCCGCACCGCCGAGCTCGGCGACTCGGCGGAGATGCAGGTCCCGCACGAGCAGGCGGTCCTGCTGTCCCTGCTGGTCAAGCTCACCGGCGCGCAGACCGTGGTCGAGGTCGGCACCTACACCGGGTACTCCACGCTGGCGTTCGCGCAGGCGCTCCCACCGCACGGCAGGGTCATCACGTGCGACCTCTCGGTCGAGTGGACGACGATCGCGGAGGAGGCGTGGCAGGCGGCGGGCGTGCGCGACCGGATCGACCTCCGGCTCGGCGCGGCCGCCCAGACGCTGGCGGAGCTGCCGGAGGAGCCGGTCATCGACCTGGTGTTCATCGACGCGGACAAGGTCGGGTACGTGCACTACTGGGACCTGCTGGTGCCGCGCGTGCGGCAGGGCGGACTGCTGCTCGCGGACAACACGCTCTACTACGGCGACGCCGCGGCGGAGCAGCCCGAGGGCAACGCGGCCGCGATCGACGCGTTCAACCGGTTCGTGCGCCGGGACCCGCGGGTGGAGTCGGTGCTGGTGCCCATCGCGGACGGCCTGACGATGGCCAGGAAGAGGTAGGCCGCCGCGCGGTTGTGGGCATACCGACCGGTCGGTAGGGTGGTCTCGAAGTCAGAGACACTCCTAGAAGCTTGGGCTGGTGACGTTCATGGCTCGTTGGGGAATCACGCTGCCGCTGATCGGCGTGCCGGTGCTGGAGCACCGCGCGCTGGTGTCCGAGCTCGCCGGCCTCGGCTACACGGACGTGTGGTCGGCCGAGACGAGCGGCACCGACGCGTTCACGCCGCTCGCGCTGGCCGCGCAGTGGTCCTCCGAGCTGCGCTTCGGCCCGGCGATCGCCCCGGTCTACACGCGCGGCCCCGCGACACTGGCGATGACCGCCGCGACGCTCGCCGAGGTGACCGGCGGGCGGTTCGTGCTGGGCATCGGCTCGTCGTCGCCTGCGATCGTGCAGCGCTGGAACGCGATCCCGTTCGAGGAGCCGTTCAAGCGCACCCGCGACACCCTGCGCTTCCTCAAGGCCGCGCTGGCGGGGGAGAAGGTCAGCGCCGACTACGACACGTTCTCGGTGAAGGGCTTCAAGCTGGAGCGCCCGCCGGCCGAGAAGGTCCCGATCATGCTCGCCGCGCTGCGCCCGAACATGCTGCGCCTCGCCGGTCGCGAGGCCGACGGCGCGATCACCAACTGGCTCGCCGCCACCGACGTCGCGAAGGTGCGCGCGGAGCTGGGCGAGGCCGAACTCGCCGCCCGGATCTTCGTCTGCCCGACCGAGGACGCCGACGCCGCGCGGGCGCTCGGGCGCATGCTCATCAGCACCTACCTGACCGTGCCCGCCTACGCGGCGTTCCACGACTGGCTGGGCCGCGGCGAGGCGCTGCGCCCGATGCACGAGGCGTGGGCGGCGGGCGACCGCAAGGCCGCGTCCAAGGCCATCCCGGACGAGGTCGTGGACGCGCTGGTCGTGCACGGCTCGGTCGACGAGTGCCGCTCCCGCGTCGCCGCGTACCAGACGGCCGGCGTCGACACCCCGATCATCGCGCTGCTCCCGACCGGCGGCGACCAGGTCGAGCAGGTGCGCGCGCTGGCGCCGAAGGGGTAGCGGTGCCCAGCGCGACCGAGCAGAAGATCATCGACGCGGCCGTGCGCCTGTTCGCGTCGCAGGGCTACGACGCGACGTCGGTGCAGGAGATCGTCAACGCCGCCGGGATCACCAAGGGCGCGCTCTACCACTACTTCCGCTCGAAGGACGACCTGCTCTTCGAGATCTACCGGCTGCTGATCACGGCCCAGTCCGCCGACATGGACCGGATCATCGGTCTCGGCCTGCCCGCGGCCGAGACGGTGCGCGAGATCCTCGTGTCGCTCGTCGTCTCGACCGCCGGGCGGGTGGACGAGACCGCGGTGTTCGTCCGGGAGATGCCGCGGCTCGGCGAGGAGCGGATGGCCGACTTCCGCGCCGAACGCCGCCGCTACCACGAGACGTTCCTCGCGGTCGTGGAGAAGGGGCAGGCGGAAGACGAGTTCAGCTCGGCCGTCCCCGCGGACACGGTCGTGCGGATCGCGCTCGGCGTCGTGAACCAGTTGCCCGTGTGGTACCGGCCGGACGGGCCCAAAACGCCCGGTCAGCTCGCCGCGGAGATCGCCGACTTCGTGCTGGCGGGCCTGCGGTAGCGGCGGACGGCGCATGATCGACCTTGTGGGAGAGGGGTCCCATGTCGAACACACCCGCGGAGTACGGGCGTCGCGCCACCGCTGCACGAGGTGTCACGGTCACCCGGGTGGCCGTGGGTGCTGATGCTCGTCGTGGTCGCGGGCCCGGACGGCGCCGAGGTGCACGGCGGGTACACCGTCGACGGAGTGGTGGTCCGGACGGGCAGCGCGTCCGGGCCCTACGGCGTCCTGACGATCACCGACTCCTGAGCACCGCCAGCGCCTTGTCGGCGTGGGCGTTCATCGAGAACTCGCTCTTGACCACCTCGAGGACCACGCGGTCCGTGCCGATGACGAACGTGTGCCGCTTGACCGGCATCGGCCCGAACCGGCGCTTGACGCCGAACCGCTGCGCGACCTCGCCGTCCACGTCGGCGAGCAGCGGGTAGTCGAAGCCGTTGAGCTCGGCGAACTTCTTCTGCGTCGCCACGTCGTCGCGCGAGATCCCGACGCGCTGGGCGCCCACTTCCGCGAACTCGGCGGCGAGGTCGCGGAAGTGGCAGCTCTGCGCCGTGCAGCCGGTGGTCATGGCGGCGGGGTAGAAGAACAGCACGACCGGGCCGTCCTCCAGCAGCGCGGAGAGCTTGCGCTCGGTGCCGTCCTGGTCGGGCAGGGAGAAGTCGGGGGCGACGTCGCCGGGCCTCATGGATCTCCAATACGCTCGGGCCGTGACCAGCATGTCCGACGTGGCCAAGGCCGCAGGGGTGTCCGCTGCGACCGTATCGCGCGCCCTGCGGGGCGAACCGGGCGTGTCCGAGGCGACCAGGCAGCACGTGAGCGAGGTCGCGAGGCAGATGAGGTACGCCATCGCGCGGGACGCCTCGTCCCTGGCCGGTGGGCGCCGGTACGCGATCGCGGTGCTCACGTCCGAGGTCAGCCCGGTGCTCGCGGGCGCGGAGGGAGCGCTGCGGCAGGCCGGGTACGACGTGCTGCTCTACGTCCTCGGCGACACCGCCGCCCGCGCGAAGTTCTTCGACGAGCTGCCGCTGGGCCGCCGCGTGGACGGCGTGCTGCTGCTGTCGATGTCGCTGTCCGCCGCCGAACAGGCCGCGCTGGAGTCGCTGGAGGTCCCGCACGTCGCGGTCGACGACGCGGACCTGCGGCACGCGCTGCGGACCGCCGTCGCGCACCTCGTGACCCTCGGGCACCGCGACGTCGCCCTGGTCCTGTCCGACGGCGTCGACGAGACCTACGACGAGATCCTGCTCGCCGCCGGGCTCACCGTCCGTCCGGAGTGGACGGTGTGGTGCTCGCCGACCGTCGACGGCGGTGAGCAGGTGGCCGACGTGCTGCTCGACGGCGAACGCCTGCCCACGGCGGTCATCAGCTCGAACGGCGCCGCGGCGGTGGGGATCTTCCTGCGCATGCAGCGCGACGGGCGCGCGGTGCCGGACGAGGTGTCGATCGTGTCGCTGGACGGGCAGGAGCTCACCCGCGTGGTCGGGCTGACCGCCGTCGAGGGGGCGGCGGAAGAGCAGGGGGAGCGGGCGGTCGCGGACCTGTTCACGCTGATCAGGGGCGGGGAGGTCGAGCCGGCCGAGCGCCCGGTGCGGCTGGTGGTGCGCAACTCCAGCGGGCCGGTGGGCTGAAGGGGCCCTCCGCCGGGGTCGAGCCGCTCGTGCAGCGTGCCGGCGAGCCCGGCCGTTCGCGTTCCGGGACGCTCGCGCCGGTGGGGACCGTAGGGTGGCGGCATGCCCGCCGAAGAGCGCCTCACCGACGTGCCCGAGCTCCCCGCGACCCCCGGCTACGCCCATGCCGTGACGGTCTCCGGCAAGCTCGCGTTCGTCTCCGGGCAGGTGTCCGTCGACGCCGCGGGCTGCGTGGTCGGGGTGGACGACCTGGCCGCTCAGACGCGGCAGGCGCTGAGCAATCTTCATCACGTCATCTCCAGGTTTGGAGCTGACTGGTCGGATGTCGTGAAGTTCACGTGGTTCGTGCTCGACGCCTCGGAGGTTCAGACCATTCGAGACGTTCGTGACGAGATCCTGCGTCCCGCGCTGGGCGACGTGCACAACCCGGCCAGCACGTTGGTTCAGGTCGCGGCGTTGTTCGGGCCCGACTTCCTCGTCGAGGTCGAGGCGGTCGTCGCTGTGCCCCGCGAAGCATCGGATGTCTGAGCGGATGCGCCGGGGGTGTGCCTCCCGACCGGCCTGCACCCATCGGGTGACCAGGGACCATTTG
Organism: Lentzea jiangxiensis; assembly: GCF_900104175.1. Classification (GTDB taxonomy): domain Bacteria; phylum Actinomycetota; class Actinomycetes; order Mycobacteriales; family Pseudonocardiaceae; genus Lentzea; species Lentzea jiangxiensis. Next base: position 7,159 of record NZ_FNIX01000045.1, on the reverse strand, counting down.
CTCTGGTAATGCACGTCGAGCTGTGACATAGGTTGTACTCGTGGAGCAGTTGGCGCGGCTGGCGGACGCTTGGGGCGTCGCCACTCGGTACGAAAATGCGGACCAGCAAGAGGTCGTCGTCGACACCGAGGTCGTCGTCAAGGTCTTGGCGCAGTTCGGCGTGGACGCGTCCACTGAGGACTCCGTCGCCCGCGAGCTGGCTCGCGTGGACCGGCGTCGTGCCGAGCGCAAGCTGCCGCCGACGATCGTCGTCCGCGAGTACGAGACGTACGACCTCCACGGCCCCGCGACGATCGAGCTGGAGGACGGCACGTCGCTCGCTGTCGAGCGGCACCTGCCGGACAGCCTGCCGCTCGGGTGGCACCGCGTCGTCACCGCCGAGCAGACCGTCACGCTCGCCGTCGCGCCCAGGACGTTGCCGGAGGTGCCGCACACCTGGGGCTGGATGCTGCAGCTCTACGCCGCCCGTTCGAAGGACTCGTGGGGGATGGGCGACTTCGCCGACCTCGCCACGATCGCCCGCCGCAGCAGCCTCGAGCTCGACGCCGGCGTCGTGCTGGTCAACCCCGTGCAGGCGCCGAGCCCGACCCACCCGGTCGAGCGCTCGCCCTACTCACCCGCGACCCGTCGGTTCGCGAACCCGCTCTACCTGCGCGTGACCGAGACGGCCGAGTTCCTGCAGGCCTGCCCGCGCACCCGGCAGCTCGTCCGGGACCTGCGGCCGCCGAACCAGGACCTGATCGACTACGACGCGATCTGGGACGCCAAGAAGCAGGCCCTCGAGCTGCTCTTCCCCGGCGGCGACGTCGAGATGGACGCCGATCTGGAGAAGTTCGCGACCTACTGCGCGCTCGCCGAGGTCCACGGCGCGGACTGGCGCGAGTGGCCGCACGACCGCGAAGAACCGTCACCCGAACGGGTGGCGTTCTACGCCTGGGTCCAGCACCTGTGCACCCGGCAACTGCAGGACGTGCGGCTGGCCGCGCACGAGGCGGGCATGGCCGTCGGCGTCATCCACGACCTCCCGGTGGGCGTCGCCCCCGGCGGCGCGGACACCTTCGCCGACCCGGACGCGTTCGCCATCGACGTGACGGTCGGGGCGCCGCCCGACGCGTTCAGCGCGGACGGCCAGGGCTGGGGGCTGCCGCCGTGGCGCCCGGACCGGCTCGCCGAGACCGGCTACCGGCCGTTCCGGCAGGTGCTGCGCAGCGTCCTGCAGCACGCGGACGGCATCCGCATCGACCACGTCGCCGGGCTCTGGCGGCTCTGGTGGATTCCGCCGGGCGAGCCGCCGTCGCGCGGCACGTACGTCTACTACGACGCCGACGCGATGCTCGGCGTGCTCGCGCTCGAGGCCTACCGGGCCGGTGCGGTCGTCGTCGGCGAGGACCTCGGCACGGTCGAGCCCGTCGTCACGAAGACGTTGCAGGAGAACGGCATGCTCACGAGCGCCGTCCTCTACTTCCAGCGCGACTACTACGCGGAGGGGCATCCCCTGATCCCGCCGTCGCAGTGGAACCCGAACCAGATGGCCAGCATCTCCACTCACGACCTCCCGACCGCGGCGACGTTCTTCGCGGGCGAGGACGGTCCGGACTTCGACGAGCTGATGCGCCAGGAAGGCGTGAAGGCCGCGGACAGGGTCGAGGGCGCCCACGAGCTGCTCGCGCAGGCACCCTGCGCGTTGGTCCTGACTTCACCTCAGGACGCTCTGCGGGAAACCCGGCAGCCGAACGTGCCGGGCACGATCGACGAGCACCCCAACTGGAGGATCCCGCTCCCGGTGCCCCTGGACGAGTTCTTCCCGCGCGTCCGGGAGATCACCAGGCCCCTCCGCAACCGCGCAAGATGACACTTTCGCGTAACGGCAGGTCACACACCTGCGGAGTACTGTAGGGCCGTCACCCGACGGCGGACGACGAACGTTTTGGAGGTGGCGTACCAGATGAGCTCAGCCGTGGGCACGCGGACATCGACCGGCGTGCTCGAACTGGCCGTCGAGCAGGTCCTCGCCTCGGTGCGACCGACCGCGCTCGGCGACCCGGTGGTCGGGGCACGGCGCGCGGAGGAGTCGCTGCGCGACGCACTGCGGGACGCCGGTCCCGTCGAGGACAACGTCGCCCTGCAGCACGCGCTGGCTTGTGCGGAAGCTGCTTGTGAACACCTGAAGTACGTGGAGATCCAGGAAGCCCGCACCCTTCTGACCGCCGCCCGCGGCCAACTGGTGCTGGCGCACGAAGGAGTGTGACTGCGCCCGGTAGTCGCCTGACGGTGACGATCACCCGATCGGACAAAGCGCTCCCACTCCTGTGAGGACCCTCCTGTGGCGGGCCGGCGACGTCGGTGCCCGCTCGTAGGGTTCGGAGTGTGGTCGTCCACCAGGCCTACCGGCGCGCACCGGACCCGGCACCGGCGCGGACCCCGTCCGCGCCCGGCGGTGCCGCGCGGTCCGCGACCACCCTCGCGCGGGCGTCGACCTGCCGGTCCGCCTCCCGAGCGGTGGGTGCGCGGGACGGGGCCGCCCCGCGCCCGGGAAACCTCCCGGAGTTTCGTCACCCGTACGAGTACGAAGCGTCCCGGCTGGGTAGTCATCTGGACGTGGCCGACCGCTCGCTCCCGTCATTGAAGTCCCGCCCTGCCCGCGGCCCGGCGAAAGCCGGCTCACCGCCGCACGTCCGGGTGCCCGGACGTGCACACCCAGGGCCGGCGGGAGCAGCGCCCAGCCGCCGGGGAGCAACACCCGAACAGCACCACCAGGCCCGGTGAACCCCACCGGAACACCGGACCAGCAGAGGACCCGGACCCCCGGAATCGGCGTGGGTGCAAGCACCTCACCGCCCCGGATAAGGTCTGTCAGCAGCCGCAGTTTGTGACGAGGAGCATCGTGCGACCCTGGCCTGGAAGGCCCTACCCGCTTGGCGCCGGATACGACGGCGTGGGCACCAATTTCGCCCTTTTCTCCGAGGTCGCGGAGTACGTCGAGCTCTGCCTCTTCGACGAGGACGGCACCGAGACACGTGTGAGGCTCCCGGAGGTGGACGGCTTCGTCCACCACGGCTACCTGCTGGGCGTCGGCCCCGGGCAGCGGTACGGCTACCGCGTGCACGGCCCGCACGACCCCGCGAGGGGCCTGCGGTGCAACCCCAACAAGCTCCTGATCGACCCGTACGCCAAGGCGATCTCCGGCGGTATCACGTGGGACGAGGCGCTGTACGGGTACAAGTTCGGCTCGCCCGACGAGCGCAACGACGCCGACTCGGCGCCGCACGTGCCGAAGTCGGTCGTGGTGAACCCGTTCTTCGACTGGTCGAACGACAGGCAGCCCCGGACGCCGTACAACGAGAGCGTCATCTACGAGGCGCACGTCCGCGGCCTCACCATCGACCACCCGGAGATCCCGCCGCGCCTGCGGGGCACCTACGCGGGCCTCGCGCACCCGGTGATGATCGACCACCTGAAGAAGCTCGGGGTCACCGCCGTCGAGCTGATGCCGGTGCACCAGTTCGTCAGCGACCACACCCTGATCGAGCGGCGTCTCAGCAACTACTGGGGCTACAATACGATCGGGTTCTTCGCTCCGCACGACGCCTACGCGGCGATGCCGCTCAACCAGGTGCAGGAGTTCAAGGGCATGGTCCGCGCCCTGCACCAGGCGAACATCGAGGTCATCCTCGACGTCGTCTACAACCACACGGCCGAGGGCAACCACCTCGGCCCGACGTTGTCCATGCGCGGCATCGACAACGAGGCGTACTACCGCCTGGTCGAGGACGACCCGAAGTTCTACATGGACTACACGGGCACCGGGAACTCGCTGAACGTGCGCACGCCGCACACGCTGCAGCTGATCATGGACTCGCTGCGGTACTGGGTCACCGAGATGCACGTCGACGGCTTCCGGTTCGACCTCGCCGCCACGCTGGCCCGCGAGTTCTACGACGTGGACAGGCTGGCGACGTTCTTCGAGGTCGTGCAGCAGGACCCGGTGGTGTCGCAGGTCAAGCTGATCGCGGAGCCGTGGGACGTCGGTCCCGGTGGCTACCAGGTCGGCAACTTCCCTCCACTGTGGACGGAGTGGAACGGCAAGTTCCGCGACACCGTCCGCGACTTCTGGCGCGGTGAGCCCGCCACGCTCGGCGAGTTCGCCTCGCGCATCACCGGCTCGTCCGACCTCTACCAGGACGACGGCCGCCGCCCCTACGCGTCGATCAACTTCGTCACGGCGCACGACGGCTTCACGATGAACGACCTGGTGTCGTACAACGAGAAGCACAACGAGGCCAACGGCGAGGACAACCAGGACGGCGAGAGCCACAACCGGTCCTGGAACTGCGGCGTCGAGGGCCCGACGGACGACCCGGAGGTCCTCGAGCTGCGGCAGCGGCAGCGGCGCAACCTGATGGCGACGATGCTGCTCGCGCAGGGCGTGCCGATGATCGTGAACGGCGACGAGTTCGGCCGCACGCAGCACGGCAACAACAACGCGTACTGCCAGGACAACGAGGTCTCCTGGGTCGACTGGTCGCTGCTCGAGGCCAACTCCGAGCTGGTGGAGTTCACCTCGGCGATCACGGCGTTCCGCAAGGCGCACCCGGTGTTCCGTCGCCGACGCTTCTTCGCGGGCAGGCCCATCCGCAAGGGCGACGAGCTGCGCGACATCGCGTGGTTCACGCCGTCGGGCGAGGAGATGACCGAGCAGAACTGGGAGGACGACTTCGGCAAGTGCATCGTCGTCTTCTTCAACGGCGAGGGCATCCCCGACCTCGACTCGCGCGGCATGCGGGTGGTCGACGACTCGTTCTTGATGGCGTTCAACGCGCACTACGAGGACATCGAGGTGACGCTGCCCGAGGCCGAGTACGGCCCCGAGTGGAGGGTCGTGGTCGACACGGCGACCGGGATGGTCGGCAACGGCGAGAAGCCGATCGCCGCGTCCGGCACGCTGAACCTCACGGCGCGCTCGCTCGTCGTGCTGCAGAGGGTGGGCTGATGGGCGCGCCGTCTTCCACGTACCGGATCCAGTTCACCCCGTCCTTCACGTTCGCCGACGCCGCCGGCGTCGCGGACTACCTGGCCCGCCTCGGCGTCGGCGCCCTCTACGGCTCACCGATGCTCGACGCGCGGGAGGGGTCGACGCACGGCTACGACGTCGTCGACCCGACCAGGGCGAGGCCCGAGCTCGGCGGCGACGCCGGGCGCGCGGCGCTGCAGGACGAGCTGAAGTCGCACGGGCTCGGCCTGGTGGTCGACATCGTGCCGAACCACATGGTCGTGCCGAACCCGTGGTGGGAGGACGTCCTCGAGCACGGGCAGGCCTCGCGCTACGCGCGGTACTTCGACATCGACTGGTCGTCGGGCAAGGTGCTGCTGCCGGTGCTCGCGGAGGACGCCGAGGACGAGGTCCACGAGCACTACCTCAAGGCGAACTGGCGGCGCGGCAACACCGAGCTCAACTACCGCCGCTTCTTCGACATCACCGAGCTCGCGGCCATCCGGGTCGAGGACCCCGAGGTGTTCGAGGCGACCCACCGCGAGGTGCTGTCGTGGGGTGTCACGGGGCTGCGCATCGACCACCCGGACGGCCTCGCCGACCCCGGCGGCTACTTCCGGCGGCTGCGCGAGCACTTCGACGGCTGGCTGGTCGTCGAGAAGATCCTCGGGCCGGACGAGGCGTTGCCGCAGAGCTGGCCCGTCGACGGCACCACGGGCTACGACGCGCTGCGCGAGGTCTGCGGGGTCTTCATCGCGCTGACCGACTCGTTCTCGGGCGACTTCCACGATGTCGAGCACGCCTCGCGGCAGCAGGTCGCGGACTCGATCCTGGTGGCGGAGGTGCGCAGGATCGCGCGGCTCGTGCAGGGCGTCGAGTTCGAGGACGCCTGCCAGGCCGTCGCCGAGGTCATGGTCAACTTCCCGGTGTACCGGTCGTACCTGCCGGAGGGCCGGCGGTACTGGGACACCGCGGTCAGGCTGAGCAAGTCGCCCGCTGTGCGGGCGCTCGACGAACAGGTCCGCGCCGACCCGCACGGCGAGCTGGCGACGAGGATCCAGCAGACCTCCGGGATGGTCGTCGCGAAGGGCACCGAGGACACCGCGTTCTACCGGTACACCAACTTCGTCGCGCTCAACGAGGTCGGCGGTTCCCCCGACCGCTTCGGGATGTCGGTCGACGAGTTCCACCAGCGGGCGGCCCGGCGCGAGTCCGCCGAGCCGGCCGCGATGACCGCGCTGTCGACGCACGACACCAAGCGTTCGGAGGACGTGCGGGCCAGGCTCGCGGTGCTGGCCGAGGTCCCGGACGAGTACCTGGCGTTCGAGACCGCGATGACCGGCAGGTTCGGCCTCTCCGAGCCGACGCTGAACCGCCTGGCGTGGCAGTCGGTCGTCGGCGCGTGGCCGCTCACCGAGGACCGCCTGGGCCAGTACCTGGAGAAGGCATCGCGGGAAGCGAAGATCAGGACGTCGTGGGTCGACCGGGACGCCGAGTTCGACGCCGAGGTGGCCGCGTGGCCCGCCAAGGCCCTGAACTCGCCGGAGGTCGCCGCCTTCGCCGAGCGGATCAAGGTGCCCGGCTGGTCGAACTCGCTGGGGCAGAAGCTGGTCCAGCTCACGGCGCCGGGCGTGCCGGACGTCTACCAGGGCACGGAGCTGTGGGACTTCTCGCTGGTCGACCCGGACAACCGCCGTCCGGTCGACTACGAGGTGCGCCGCCAGCTGCTCGACCGCATCGAGTCCGGCTGGCTTCCGGAGGTCGACGACTCGGGCGCGGCCAAGCTCCTCGTCGTGCAGAAGGCGTTGCAGGTGCGCAAGCGCGGCCTGCGCGGCTACCGGCCGTTGCAGGCCGAAGGCGCGGCCGTCGAGCACGTGCTGGCGTTCGAGCGGTCCGGCGTGATCACGGTGGCGACCAGGCTGCCCGTCGGCCTGGAGCGCAAGGGCTGGCAGGGAACGGTTCTGCCGCTGCCGGCCGGCAGGTGGACGGACGCGCTGACCGGGCGTCCGGCGACGGAGGACCTGGCGTCGTTGCTCGACACCTATCCGGTGGCACTGCTGGTGCGGGGGGATCTGTGAGCTTCTCCGTCTGGGCGCCGACGCCCGAGTCGGTACAGGTGAGGGTCGGCGGCGTCGACCACGAGATGAAGCGCGAAGGCGACTGGTGGCG
>NZ_FNIX01000041.1 GCF_900104175.1 Lentzea jiangxiensis | reverse complement strand
CTGTCCGGACAGATGCACCGAACTCCTCAGACAACTCCGCAGTCCGACGAACCATCGCTTCGCTGGCATCAGTCGCGACAACCTGGATGCCAAGACCGGCGAGGCCAACCGCCAACTGTCCGGTTCCGCACGAGCAATCGAGGACGTGGGCGTTCGACGGGAGGAGACTGAGGACGTCATCGAACGACGCAGCGAACTCGGCCGGAGCAAGCTTCGCATCGGAGATGAGCCACTCGTACACCTCGGCAAGCGCGTCATAACCCGTCACAACTACCTCCGCCACGTGGGCCCACTCACGGTGGCACATCAGTACATCAGCGGAGTAAGTCGGTTCACCAATGGTTTTCGCAGGGGCAACCCGTCCGCTCGTGCTGCTGAGCGCGGGCCGACCACAGGCAGGACAGCGCCGATTAGAGCCTTGGGAGCACGTCCGAGCAGCGTTTGCGATGGACATGGCGGTGGGACCGGTTCAGGAGACGCCGAACGGCCTGTCGCCGAGGTCAGCGACAGGCCGTTCGCAACGCGGGACGAGCGTCAGTACTGCGGCTGTTTGAGCAACGAGTCCCGCCCGGCGATCTCGGGCTGGTACACCTGCTCGTCCCAAGCCTCGGCCGGCACCGGCTGCAGCGCGATGGAGACGACGTCGTCCGGACACCCGAAGGCCTCGGTGATGGCCGAGGTCAGCGCGGTCGACAACGCGGCCGACCGCTCCGGGGAGAGCGTGGCGGGAAAGTGCTTGATGGTCACGTGCGGCATTGAGGACCTCCTTGGACGGAACGGATGTGTTCGACGAGCGAGTCGACGAGCGGAAGGCGGAGCATCCCGTAGTGGTCCGCCGGTACGTCCACGAAGGACACCGAGGCGCGCACCGCCGGACGCTCGATGAACGACGGCTGGTCGCCCACAGCGCGGAACACGGTCACGGGGGCCGCGATCGCGCGCATCGCCAGGTCGCGGTCGGTGTGGTCGAAGCGGTACGTCTGGTGCACCACGCGCGCGATCCGGCGGACCAGCTCCGGGTCCAGGTCCAGGCGTGAGCTGACGAACGCGGTGAACGTGGCCTCGTCCCGTGTCGCGCGCAGGCACTCTTCCAGCAGGTCGCCGGAGACGGCGCCCGCGAAGACCGAGAACAGGATCGTGACGTAGCCGCGGCTGCGCCAGCTCGGTGTCCGGTCGGTGCCGCCGGCCCTCGGGTTGCCCGGCGCGATCAGGAAGAGCTGTTCCACGCGCTCTCCGTCCCGCTCGAGTTGGTGGGTGGCCTCGAAGGCGACGCGCGCGCCGAACGAGTAGCCCCACAGCGTGTACGGGCCCTGGGGTTGTCTGCGGCGCATCAACTCCAGGTCGCGGGCGGCCATCTCGGCGATCGACGGGTACGCGGTCTCGCCGGCGTTCACACCGTGGGCCTGCACGCCGTAGAACGGGCGGCCTGCTCGCGCGGCCAGCTGCCGCAGGTTCATCGGGTAGCCGCCGAGGCCCGGCCAGCAGTACACGGGTTCGAGGCTGCCCGCGGCGGAAAGCCTGATGAGCCTGGACGTCGTGTCCGCGGTGCCGCCCTCCACCACCTTCGCCAAGGCCTCGACGGTCGGTGCGTCGAACAGCACCTGCAGTGGCAGGGTCAGGCCGAAGTCCCGGTTGATGCGGTTCACGAGGCCCACCGCCAGCAGTGAGTTGCCGCCCGCGGCGAAGAAGTCGGTCTGCACCGAGACCGTCTCGACCTTCATGAGCCTGCCCCAGATCTCGCCGATGCGGCGTTCGGACTCGGTGCGCGGTTCGACCACCGGCTGGTCGGAGAAGTCGGCGGCGGCGAGGTCCGACCCGGCCAGGGAGCGCGTGTCGATCTTGCCGTTCGCGGTGTGCGGCAGGCGGTCGAGCACGATCACCTTGTTCGGCATCATGTAGTCCGGCAGGAACGAACGCAGGTCGTCGCGGATCAGCTCGGTCGGCCCCTTCATGTGCACCGCGTCCTCCTTCATGCCGCGGTGGCGGATCTGCTCCTCGCTGACCTTGCCGCCGATGAAGAAGTACGACGGGCCCACCGGCAGTCCCCGCTCGGCCAGCAACGCCGTGAGCCGGCGGTGCGAGGGCAGGTCGTGACCGCTCTTCGAGCTGTAGCCGGAGGACATGAGTCCCAGACCGCGCACCGCCTGGTAGCGGTGCAGCACCCGGCCGAGCTCCAGGTAGGAGAGCCAGTCCTGGCCGGTGCGGCTGACCAGCGCGACGCCGAACGCGGCGCGTTCGTAGGCCTGCTGGTTGATGGCGATGACGTGCCTGCGTTCGACCACGCCGTCCGCGACCTGCTTGAAACCGTCGCCCTCGAACCGGTGGAGACCGGCCGGCAGCCCGGGGACGCGGTCGCCGTGCGCCTGCACGTACACGTCCATGGGTTCCTCGGCCGGTTCGGGGTGCGCTGGCACGAAGTCGAACGCGCCCAGGTAGTAGTCCTCGGAGGCGCATTCGAGGTGCGCCATGACCTCGGGTGCGTGCCCGGCCGCGCGGACGGTCAGCCCGTGCTCCGGCAGGATCTGCTCGAACAGGCCGACCATGTGCCCCGCCTCGATCTCCAGGACCTCGAGGATGTTGGTGCGGTACACCGGTTCGATGGCTCGCCGCCTGCCGACGAAGTGCACGCGGGCGCGCTGGTGCGGACCAGCCGTCTTCGGCTGGATGAGGTACAACCGGTGCTCGACCGGGTGGTAGTAGTAGAACCCCGGCTCCAGGCCGAACAGGCCGTCGACCTCCAGGTACAGCTGGGTGGCGTAGAGCGAGCCCGGCGAGGCGTACCCGTACTTGGGCAGCAGCCGCTTGACGCTGTGGAACTGCCCGAAGTACCGCATGATGCGGCCGAACTCCTGCTGCCCCACCGACGCCGGGTCACGGGAGGTGGTGGCGGTCGTCCGCGTCCGCAGCAGCTCCAGGACGTCGCTGCCGGAGACGGCGCCGCCCTCGTAGAAGCGGTAGGTCTTGCGGGCGAACACCGTGCGGCGCTGCAACGCCGTCGGCTCGCGGCCGGGCAGGTCGAGCGCCGGCTTGCCGCTCAGCTCGCCGGACTCCCGGCACCCCAGGTTGGACAGCTGCGCGCGCAGCTGCACCCGGCCTTCCTTGGACTGGTGGTGGGCGCCGTGGCTGCCCTGGTCCATCAGGGCGGCCTCCTTGGGGTTCAGCTCGACGAACGCCAGGAGGTTCTGGAACCCGGTGCGCGGGTCGTCGCGCACCACCACGGCCGCGTGCTTGATCCACTCGTGCGTCTCCAGCGCCAGGCGCACCTCGTCGAGCTCGACCCGGAACCCGCGCAGCTTCACCTGGTTGTCCGTGCGGCCGACGAACACCGCTGTGCCGTCGGGGTTCCAGTACGCCAGGTCGCCGGTGCGGTACAACCGGGGCGAACCGAAGTCGGCGTGGAACGGGTTGTCGACGAACCGGTCCGCGGTCAGGTCCGGCTTGCCGATGTAGCCGCGCGCGAGCTGGCGCCCGCCGATGTACAGCTCACCGATCTCGCCGACGGCGACCGGTCCTCGATCGCCGTCCAGGACGTAGTACTGCGTGTTGTGCACCGGTGTGCCGATCGGCACGGTCGGCGGCCCGTCCGCGACCACGGCCGGGTCCACCCGGTGCGAGGACGAGTTGATCGTGCACTCGGTGGGTCCGTAGAGGTTGACCAGCTCGCGGTCGGGCAGCTCGGCGAAGAACCGCTGGGCGAGCGAACGGGAGAGCGCCTCGCCGCCGCAGAAGACCTGCTGGAGCGTCGTGCACTCGGTGATCCGCTCGGTGTCCACAATGGCCTGCAGCAGTGTCGGCACGCACTGCAGCGTCGTCACGCCGTGCGCTTTGATGGTGTCCACGAGCGCGTCCGGGTCGCGGTAGATGCCGGGCGCGCCCACGACCACGGTGCTGCCGCAGGCGGACGCCAGGATCTCCCACTGGGCCGCGTCGAAGCTCATCGGTGTCTTCTGCAGCACGACCCGGCGGTGGTCGATGCCGTGCGTCTCGGCGAGCCAGCACATCTGGTTCACGATCGCCCGGTGCTCGATCATCGCGCCCTTGGGCTTGCCCGTGCTGCCGGACGTGTAGATCACGTAGGCGAGATCTCCCGGCGAGGGCGGCACCGGCGGGCCCGCGGGGGTGTCGATGTCGTCGAGCACGACGACGGTGGTCCGCGGCGGCACCATGCGGCGCAGCTTCCCGGCGAGCTCCCGCTGCGTGAGGACGAGGTCGCCGCCGAAGTCCTCGACCATGTACCGGAGGCGGTCCTCCGGGTACTCCGGCGCGAGCGGGAGGTAGGCGCCGCCCGCGTGCAGCACTCCCCACGCGCCCACGATCAGATCGGACGACGGGTGCACGAAGAGTCCGACGCAGTCGTCTTCGCGCACACCCAGGTTTCTCAGGTGGGCGCCCACGGCCGTGGCCCGTGCCGAGAGCTCCGTGAAGGTCAGCCGCTCGTCGCCGTGCACCACCGCGATGTCCTGGCCGCGCCGGCGCACCTGCTCGTCGAGCAGGTCCACCAGCGTCCGGTCCGGCACGTCCCGCAGGGTCCGGTTGAACTCCCGCGTGTGCGCATCGGCGTCCAGCAAGGCGTGTTTCACGTCGACCCCCTTCGTTGCAGCGGCCCTTCTCCCTGTCAGGTTCAGAAAGAACGCTGTCGAAGCGCTATCGGTCCGGTAAGGACGGCACGGAAACGAGAACGCCCGGCGGGCGAACCCACCGGGCGTTCCAGTCCACAAAGGCTCGTCAGGCCGGTTGCGGCACCGGGACCGCGATGCGCACCGCCTCCTGCGGCAGCCTGGGTTCCAGGCGCACCAGAGCCAGCGCGGACGCGGTCACGCCCGCGGCCAGCACGAGCCACATGCCCGTCGCCGAGAACGTCATCAACCACGTCAGGACCGCCGGTGCCAGGGCGGTCGGGATCGCCCAGGAGAACTGGTACACCGACAGATGACGTCCGCGCGTCTCGGCCGGCGCCGCGGAGGACACCAGCGCCGAGGCGGTCGCCCCGTGCATCAGCTCTCCCAGCGTGAACAACGCCGTGGCGACGAACGCGCCCACGAGCAGCACGGCGGTCGACGACGACACCACCCCGAGCGCGGCGAACACGACGAACGACACGCCGATCACCACCGCACCCGCCGCCGTGGTCCTGGTGCGCTGATACCGCACCAGGTAGCGGGTGACCGGGATCTGCAGCAACGCGATCCCGATGGTGTTCACGGCGTACAACGTGCCCACCAGACTGGTCGGCGCACCGAGCTGCGTGGTGATGTACACCGGCAACGCCACCGCCAGCACCATGTACCCGAAGGCGACCGGCACGTTCAGCGCGGTCAGGATCATGAACGGCCGGTTCGCCAGCACCGTCCGGTACCCGCCGCGCGCCGGAGTTCTCACCCGGGGCGCCGCCGGCCGGTACCGGATGGAACCGACGATCACGGCGGCCAGCACGAACGCGAGGCCCGTGCCGAGCACGATCGCCTGGTACGCCGTGTCACTGCCGAGCGTCAGCGCGCCGGCCGCGACCAGACCACCCGCACCGAGTCCCGCGTTGCGCAGACTCCGTTGCGCGGCGAGCAGCTTGTCCCGTTCCGCGCCCCGGGCGATGTCGGCCACCAGTGACTGGATCGACGGGGAGAACGACCCGTCGCCCACCGCGACCAGGGCTACGGCGAGGAACATGCCGAGCGCCGAGTCCACGAACGGGTAGAGCCCGAACCCGAACGCCCGCAGCAGGTACCCGCCGACGACCACGGCCCGTGCACCGAACCGGTCGACGAGCACCCCCGCGATCGGGTTGCCCACCAACGCGAACAGCGCTCCCGCTGTCATCAGCACACCGACCCGTTCGATCGGCAACCCGGTGACGTGGTGGAAGTACAGCAGGGACAACGGCAGGTACATGCCCGCACCGGTCGCGTCGACGACCATCCCGGTCAGGTACCGGGTACGCCAGCCGTTCATCGCCGGTCCTTCCTCCGCTGTTCGGGAATCCGTGCGACGGGCCGCTCGACGCGGGCGCCGCTCGGGTTGGCGGCGACGAGCACCAGGTCGACGGATGTGAGGACGTCCATCTCCGGCAGGGTGTGCTTCTTCACGACGATCCCTCCTGGACTATGCGGGTCTGGGTCTCGAACCCGGCACCGAGCGCGCGCAGGCGGGACTCCGCCTCCGCCCGGTCGGCGCCGGTGGCCACGGCGGCGAGCAGGAAGTCCGCGGACCCCGCCGCCGGTGGGATGACGTCGCCGACGGCCGCGTAGCGCCAGAACCGCGCCAGCCAGGGCTCGACGACCGCCGACGGCAGCGCCTCCACGAGACCCGGCCGCTTCATCATCAGCACCTGCCCGGACATCCGGGCGGGGACGGGCGGAGGCCCGCCGGCGAGGGTGTCGGCGAGCAGCGGCAGGGACAGGCCCAGCTGCGCGCGCGTCACGTACTCGCCGTGGTTGATGCCGAAGATCGCGGCACCGACCTCGCGGATCTTGGCCCCACCGGTCCTGGCCGCGATCTCGCACACCACGAGCCGGTCGTCGGGCGTGTGGAACACCTCGGCGTGGAAGGCGTGCTCGAGGTGCCGGTCCGACGTCCGCAACGCGGTGACGGCTCGGCCGGTCAGCTCCAGCAGCCGCACCGACAACGGGTCCGTCACGTCGAGCGTCAGGTCGACACGCGCGCCCGGATCGGAGCCGAACGACGAGAGCGAGTACTGGTACTGCGACGCCCACGCCAGCACGACCCGCCCGCCGACGACCAGGCCGTCGACGTGGCACATCAGGCCCGGCACGAACGACTCCACGAGCGCCGGACCGCCGAGCTCCAGCGGCTCCGGGCCGTGCAGCACGCGCAGGCCGATCGAGTTGAACCCGGCGACGTCCTTGACGACGACCGGGAACCCGTTCTCCCCGGCGAACTCCCACACCTGCGCGGCGTTCGAGACCACGGCGTGGCGCGCGACCTCGATCCCGGCGGCGACGAGCATCCGCTTCATGACCGACTTGTCCCGGTACGGCACGGTGTCCGCGGTCCACGCGCCCGTGAGACCCAGTTTCTCACGCACCCGCGCCGCAACCAGCAGATCGGCCTCGTGGTGCGCGACGACGTGGGTCACCTCGAACTTCACGGCCAGCGTCAGCGCCTGGTCGAACACGAACTCCTCGTCGTGGAAGTCCGGCACGACCTCGAGGTGGGTCAGCCCCAGGTGATCGGCGGGAACCTCCTCCCCCGCACCGGTGACGCGGTCACGGGCGGCGAGGACGACGACGTCGGCGTCGTACCCGGAAAGCCAGTCGCGGTAGGGGAACGGTTCGAACGGGTTGCGGTGGATGATCAGCACGCTCATGCCGGCACCGCCTCGGTGATCTCGGCGGCACCCGCGCGCACGACGGTGCCGTCCTCGGTCTCGACCTGGATGTCGATCACCGACTCGATCAGCCTGGCGCCGTTCGCGACGGCGTCGTCGGCGTCGAGACCGGTGACCGCGACCAGTCCGAGGCGGTCCCAGTTGTCCCGCAGTGCGCGGACCTCGTCGCCGGGCTTGGCGCTCACCCGCACCACCAGGGCCACGGGTGCGGCGGCGGCGGCCTCGACACCCGAGACCGACAGGACGCGGCCGGGCGTTCCGACGACGAACCGGGTGCTCGCACCCGCGCGGGCCACGGGCCGTTCCGGGAGTTCCGGGACGAGACCGAACGGCCAGCCGACCGAGTACATGACCAGGTCGATCCCGTAGGCGCCCTCGACCAGGTCCGTGATGGCGTCACCGGCGACCCGGTTGTGGCTCTCGATCACCGCCACCCCGCGCGAGCCGACCCGGACCTCGGTGTGCGCGACACCGTCGCGCAGCCCCATGGTGGTCAGGAACCGCGGCACCTCCGCCCGGATCAGCTCCTCGTCGGCCGCGCTCATCCGCGCCGGCACGACGTGCCCGACCTCCGCGAAAGACCGGGGCTCGACCCACTTCTCCGTCACCGCGACCACGACGTGGCGCCCGTTGAAGCTGAACGTCTCGACGCTGTACTCCTCGCCGTCGATGTACCGCTCCATCAGGAACTCGCCCAGCAGGAACAGCGTCGAGACGCGGTCGGTGCGAGTCCCGCGAAGACGGGTCACGTGCTCCCACGCGCGCTCGAGCTCATCCGGCCCGTCGACTTTCAGCACCCCGATCCCGGCGGTCGCGTCCGTCGGCTTGACGATGAACGGGAAGCCGTGGCGCGCCGCGTAGGCGTCGAGGTCACCGCGCTCGGCCAACGACGCCGCCGGCACCGCCGCGGGGTCGTGCAGCGCCAGGTGTGCCCGCATGGCGAGCTTGTCGCGGAACAGCCGGGTGACCGCGAGACCGGTGCCGCCCAGACCGAACCTGTCGTTGATCCGCCCGGCGTTGTCGAGGCCCGGTTCGGTCAGTGACAACGCGACGTCGAAGCCGTGGACGTCCCACAGTTCCTCGGCCACCGGCTCGACCGCGGACCAGCTCGTGAAGTCGACGATCCGGACGGCGTCGGCGGCCGCCTCCTGGATCGCCGAGATCTTGGTCGGGTGCTGCAGGAGCAGCACCGTGACGCCGAGTTCCTTCGCTTTGACGACCGTGTCGTCCGTACCTCCGACCAGCAGCAGAGTGCTCATCGGTCAGCTCCCCTCGTGATGCCGGCCGACGTCAGCACGCTCAGGTAGCGCTCACCGGTGTCGGGCAGGATGGTGACGATCGTCTTGCCTTCGTTCTCCGGCCTCTCGGCGACGCGCAGCGCCCCGAATGCGGCGGCACCGGACGAGATCCCGGCGAGCACGCCGGCCTGCCGGGCCAGCCACAGCGCGGTGTTCACGGCCTCCTGGTCGGTGACCGTCAGCACGTCGTCGATCAGCGCGACGTCCGTCGTGTCGGCGACGAACCCGCCGTTGAGGCCGGGGATGGCATGGCTGCCCGCGTACCCCCTCGACAGCAGCGGGGACCCTTCCGGTTCCACGCCGACGGCCCGCACCAGCGGGTTGCGGGACTTGAGGTAGGCCGCGGTGCCGCAGAGCGTGCCGCCCGTGCCGATGCCGGCGACGAGGACGTCGACGGTGCCCGCGGTGTCGGCCCAGATCTCCGGCCCGGTGGACTCGAAGTGCGCGGCCGGGTTGTCGGGGTTGGCGTGCTGTTGCGGGAACCACGAGCCGGGCGTCGCCTCGTGCAGTTCCCTGGCCCGGTCGATGCAGCCCTGGTAGCGGAGCTCGGCCGGGGTCAGCACCACCCGCGCGCCCAGTGCCTCGAGCAGTCCGATGCGCTCGCGGGTGGCGTTGTCGGGCAGCACGATGACGCACCGGTAGCCGCGTGCGGCGCTCAACGCGGCCAGCGCGATCCCGGTGTTGCCGGACGTCGCCTCGATGACGGTGCCGGATCCGGGGGTGAGCAGGCCGTCGCGTTCGGCGCCGCGCAGCATCCACAGCGCCGCCCGGTCCTTGACGCTGGAGCCGGGGTTGGCCGACTCGAGCTTGGCGAGCACCGTCGCGTTCGCGGTGGGCAGCCGCAGCAGCGGTGTGTTTCCGACCAGCTCGTCGATCGACTCGGCGACCCGCGGGGTGCCCAGGGTCGTGGTCATGACGCCGTCCTCCGAAGGGTGTGGCCGGTGGACACCGCCGCCGTCGGCGCGAGCGCCGCGGCACGGCCGGGCACGTCGGTGACGACGAGAGCGCAGGCCCCGATGACGGCGTCGTCGCCGACGCTGATCGGGCCGAGCACGGTGGCACCTGTGCCGAGGACGACGTTCCTGCCGATCACGGGATGCCTGCGTTCACCGGACGGGCGCAGGTTGTCGCGCCACCAGCCGACCGCGCCGAGCGTCACCTGGTGGTAGATCGTGACGTCGTCGCCGACGACGGCCGTCTCCCCGATGACGACGGCCGTGCCGTGGTCGATGAACACCCGGCGGCCGAGCCGCGCGCCGGGATGGATCTCCACCCCGGTCGTGGCACGCACGAGCAGCATCAGCGCGCGTGCGGTCCGCCGAAGTCCGCGGTTGTGCAGGAGGTGCGCGACGCGATGGGCCCACATCGCGGGCAGCGCCGGGTGCAACAGTCCTTCCACGTGGCCGCGGATCGATGGATCCCGTTCGACCACGGTGTCCCAGTCCTCGCCGCACAGGCGCAGCAGTCCGAGCTCGGTGCCCGGCGCCGGCGCGGCTGTGGTGACCCGCTCCATATGAGGGCCTCCTCCCATCCGTCGGTTGTCAGCAACCTCAGGGTGGGCGGAGGCCCTTTGGGTCGGCTTTCGGCGATGGCACGCCGGCCGATAGCGGATCGATAGAGCTAAACCGCCTGCTCAGACGGCACTGGGCGGCTGCGGCGCGCCCAGGCGACCGCCGGACCGGTCGCCAGCGCGGCGGCCAGGAAGAGTCCGCCGAGCACCAGCCAGCCCACGGCACCGCCGTCGATCACCAGCGCGGTCAGCGCCAGCGGGCCGAGCGTCCTCGCGACCGCGATGCCGCTGCCGAAGAACCCCTGGTACTGCCCCTGTTTGCCCTCCACCGCGAGACCGAAGCTGATCTCCCAGTAGCCCGAGGCCAGCATCATCTCGCCGGCGACCTGCAGCACGGCGCCCGCCGCCAGCACCACCGCCGCGACCCAGGCCGCCTGGTTCCCCGACGAGAACGCGAACACCACGCACGCGGCGAGGAGGAACAGCCCCGACAGGCGCACGATCCTGACCGCGCCGGCCAGGTCGTGCACCCGGTTCGCCACCGAGACCTGGAACAGCACCACCGCCACCGTGTTGATCACCATCAGCACGGACACCATCCAGCGCGGCGCCCCGGTGTGCCCGACCACCCACAGCGGCAGCACGACGCTCAACAACGGCATGTACAGCATCAGCACGGAATTGAGCGCCGTCAGCACCGCATAGGGGCGATCCCGCAGCACGACGAGCACCGGCTCGCCTTTCCCGGCCTTGGCGACCCCCGGAACCCGGGGCAGGCGTCTCAGCACGAGTGCCGCGGCCAGGAATGTGGCGGCGTCCAGCGCGAACGCGATCAGATACGCCGCCTCGGTGTCGAACTGCAGTGCAACGCCACCGATCACGGCGCCGACGGCGATGCCGGCGTTCGCCGTCGACTGCATGTAGGCGCGTGCCTTCGTCCGTCCGGCCGCGTCGACCACTCCCGCGAGAAGGGCCTGCCTGGCCGCGACCAACCCGCATTGGCAAATCGTGTAGATGCACGCGACAACGAGGAACGCGGGGAAGGAACGCACCAGCGCGAATGCCGCGACCGCAATCGCCGTGGCCGCCGCGAGCGCCACCGCCACGCCACGTGGACCACGCCGATCCGCCAAATGCCCGAGCGGGACGCTCGCCACCGTTCCCAGCGTCCATCCCACGGTGAGACCCAGTCCCACCTGCGTGGGCGTCAAGCCGACTATTCGGGTGAAATACAGGACAGAGCAAACATAATAGGCACCATCACCAATCGCATTGGTCAGCTGTGCAACGGCCAGACCTTGGGACGGCCCTGCCGGAGGGAGCAATTTTCTTAACATCGTGCTCCTTCTTCCTCGTCACGTGACATCATCACCCGGGAACCATCGCACCGTGAGCGGATCGTCATCATCGGCTCACGGGGCGACGCATGTCCGGTTCTTTCACAACAAAAAAGACAAATCGGACTGCACGGGCGGGCAGTTGAGGGGCGGACCGGTCATGCTGAGACTTTTGGGACCCGTGGAACTGGTGGTGGACCAGCGATCGCTCGATCTGGGCGGGCCTCGTCAGCGGGTGGTGCTGACGATGCTCGGACTCAACGCCAACCGCGTGGTGCCGGTCGATCAACTCATCGACGCGGTGTGGAACAGCTCCCCTCCCTCCACCGCGAAGGGCCAGATCCAGATCTGCATCTCGGCCCTGCGCAAGGTGCTCACCGACGCCGGCCTCCCCGAGGCGATCCGCACCAGGCCGCCCGGTTACACCCTGGAGATCCCCGACGACGCCCTCGACAGCACCCGGTTCGCCGCGCTCGTCGCGCGCGCCCGCGAGGAGAGCGACGCCGGCTCCGGCGAGATCGCGGCCGCCACCCTGCGCTCCGCGCTGGCGCTGTGGCGGGGTTCGGCGCTGTCCGGTGTCGCCAGCGACCTGGTCCAGCGTGCCGCGGTGCCGCTGGACGACCAGCGCCTCGCGGCCGTGGAGGAACGCATCCGGCTCGACCTCCTGCTGGGCAGGCACGAGGAGATCTGCGGGGAACTGCGGACCCTCGTGGACGACAACCCGCTGCGCGAACGGCTGCACGGTTTTCTCATGCTCGCCCTCTACCGCGCGGGCAGGCAGGCAGACGCGCTCGAGGTGGGCCGCGCCGCCCGCACCGTGCTGATCGAGGAGATCGGCATCGAGCCCGGCCAGGAGCTGCAGGACCTGGAACAGGCCATCCTCAACCGCTCCCCCTCCCTCAACGCTCCCCCGGCGCGTCAGAAGGCCCCGGCCGGCCAGGCCGCACCGCCCGCGGCCGAGGCTCCGGCGACCATCCCGCGCCAGCTGCCCGCGAGCATCACGGACTTCACCGGGCGCGACGACCTGATCGAGGTGCTGCGCGCGGGCCTCGCGGCCGAGTCCGAAGAAGAGCGCTACGCCGTGCCCATCATGGCCATCTCCGGCAAGGGCGGGGTCGGCAAGTCCAGCATCGCGGTGCGGGTCGCGCACGAGGTCGCCGACCGGTTCCCCGACGGCCAGCTCTACGCCGACCTGCGCGTGCAGAGCCCGGACGACCGCACCGGAAAGCTGCTCGCCCGGTTCCTGCGATCGCTGGGGGTACCCGGCACGGCGGTGCCCGACGACGTCGGCGAGCGGGAGGAGCTCTTCCGCAGCAAGGTGTCCGGCAAGCGGCTGCTGCTCGTGCTGGACGACGTCACCAACGAGAACCAGGTGCTGCCGTTGCTGCCGGGCAGCGCGTCCTGCGCGGTGATCACCACGAGCCGGGCGCGGCTGTCCGGGCTGCCGGGCGCCCAGTGGGTCGACGTGGACGTCTTCGACGTCGACCAGTCCGCGGACCTGCTCGCGCGGATCATCGGCCAGGAACGGGTGAACGCCGAACCGGAGGCCGCGGTCGAGCTGATCACGTTCTGCGGCGGCCTGCCCCTGGCGTTGCGCATCGCGGGGGCCCGGCTCGCGTCGCGGCCGCACCTGCGCATCGACGGGCTGGTCCGCAGGCTGCGCGACGAGGCGCGGCGGCTCGACGAGTTCGAGCACCACGGGCTGGAGCTGCGGTCCAACATCGGCCTGACCTACAAGGGCCTCGCCCCGGACGCCCAGCGGTTGTTCCAGCTGTTCTCGCTCGTCCGCGCGCCCGAGTTCCCCGCGTGGACGGCGGCCGCGTTGCTGGACATGAACGTCTACGACGCCGAGGACATCCTCGAAAGCCTCGTGGACGCGCAGCTCGTCGACACCGTCGAGTACGCCGACGCGACGGCCACGCGCTACCGGTTCCACGACCTGATCCAGGTCTACGCCAGGGAGAAGCTCACCGAGTCGACCACGCAGGAGGAACGCACCCAGGCCCTCGCCCGGCTGCTGGGCGCGTGGCTCTCGCTCGCCGAGGAGGCGCACCGGCGCGAGTACGGCGGCGACTACACGATCATGCACGGCGACGCTCCCCGCTGGGCGGACGCCACCTGGTCGAACCTGGGCCTGACCGCGAACCCGATCGACTGGATGGAGAGCGAGCGAAGATCGCTCGTCGCCGCCGTCCGCCAGGCGGCCAAGGCGGGGATGGACGAGTTGTGCTGGGACCTCGCGCTGACGTCGGTGACGTTGTTCGAGTCCAAGGGCTACTTCGACGACTGGCTGGAATGCGCGAGGACCGCCGAGGCCGTCGCCAGGATCGCCGGCAACGACATCGGCGTCGCGGCGATGCGGTACTCGCTCGGCACGCTGCACATGTTCCAAACCCGGCTGCAGGAGGCCGCGCAGTGCTTCGGCGAGGCGCTGGAGGGTTTCCGGGCTGCGGGTCACGAGCACGGCCAGGCACTGGTGCTGCGCAACGACGCCCACGTCGACGGACTGCGCGGCGACATCGGCTCGATGCTCGTCAAGTACGGCGCGGCACTGGTGACCATGCGCGCCTCCGGTGACCGCATCGGCGAGGCGCACATCCTGCGCAGCCTCGCGAAGCACCACCTGGAAGAGGGCGACACGACCACCGCGCGGGGGCTGCTCGACGACGCGGTGCGCATCACCCGCGAGGTCAACTGCCTGCGCGCCGAGGCCCAGGTGGAGCACCGCGTGGCGGAGCTGCACGTGGTGACCGGCCAGATCGACCAGGCGCGCAAGTCGTTGCACCGCGTCCTGCAGATCGTGCGCGACACCGGCGACCGCATCGGCGAGACCTACGCCCTCTACAGCCTGGGCGTGGTGCGGCACAAGGAAGGCCGCCTCGACAACGCCGAGACGACCCTGGTGCACGCACTCGACCTGTCCCGCAAGATGGGCGAACGGCTGATCGAGGCGAAGACGCTGTACTCCCTGGGGCAGATCGCACTCGCGCGCGGCGGTGGCGCGGCGGGCACCACGCATCTCGAACGCGCGCGGCAGCTGTTCGAGGACCTGGGTTCGGCGCTCTGGCAGGCGAAGACCCTCCTCGCACTGTCCGAGGCCTCCGAGACCGGCGACGACGCGCTGGTGGCCGTGCTGCGCGCGGCCGAACTGCTCACGCCGCTCACTTCCAAGGAATCCGCCCAGCTGCTGGCCGAGGTGGAAATGACCCGCGCCGCGCTCTCGTCCTCCGTTTAGGGACGCGGCCCGGAACGTTGTGCGCGACGTTCCGGGCCCGACGGGTGCGAATTCGTGAATTCTCTTCATTTCTTGCCTGGTCACCAGTGCGTGTCTTCGACGCAGACCAGGAGGTCGGCGCTCCAGTGCGTGTCCTCGGGGCAGTCGTTCGGTCCCTGAACGGTGACGCCGGTGTTCTTCGAGTGCGTGTCGGCGGAGGCGGTGCCGCTCGCGATTCCGAGGACGGCGATCGTCGCGATGATGACGGAGACCAGCGTCGAGGCGGCGGACTTGCGGCTGGCGAACATTTCTACCTCCGGGTTCTTCGGGGGTGTTCCCCCTGGCTGACACCAGTTCAGCCACCGGCTCCCTCGTTCCTCGTTCCGTCCGCCATCGAGGTGCCTTAAACCGGCCGATAGAACCTTGAAAGTCGATCGACAGCCCGCCCCTGCAACGTTCGTCCCGTCGAGTTCAACGAACACGGGAGGGACCGGCGATGAACGCCACGACGCTCCGTCTCAGCAACGACGACCTCCGACGCGTGGTGGAGGACGGCGACGCGGTCCAGGCGATGGCGACGGCGTTGATCGCACGTTCAGCGGGCCGCGAGGACCTCACCGGCCTCGCAGCCGATGGTGCCACCGTCCGCGACGACGGTGAGACCGCGATCTACGAGACCGCGCAGGACAGGCAGCTGTGCGTGATGCCCGCCGCCGGCCTGCGTGAGTACCGGCTCGCGGTGCTCACCGCGCTGGCGACCCGTCACCTGGTGGTGCCCGGAGTCGTGACCGCCTCGGTCATCGGCTCGGGGTTCGCGCTGGAACTGCAGCTCACGATCCTGCGCACCCACGTCCCCAACGTCAGCCATGTAGCTGTGGCGACGACGGGGAACCAGCCGCCCGACCGGGCGGTGCTCGATCGGCTCGACCGCGACGGCATCGGGTTCTCCCTGGTGGAGACCCCCGCCGACGCGATGTTCGGCGCCAACCTCGTCGTGCTGGCCGGGGTCACCCGGCTCGACGCGCTGCGGCTGGCGAAAGGCGCGGTCCTCGTCAACACCACCGGTGTCGACCTGCCCGTCGCCCTGCTCGACGGCGTGCACGCGGTCTTCGTCGACGACCGGGAAGGGCTCGCCGACAGCGGTCGGGCGTTCGTCAAGACCCACCGGGCGACGCGCAGGGGCGGTCGTGGACACAGGTCCCCGTCCGTCGTCGCCGACCTCGGCCGGGTGCTGGCGGGCGAACACCCCGGTCGCACGGACCACGACCACGTCCTGCTGGTCGAGCTGATCGGCAGCGGGACGGAGCTCGACCCCGTCCTCGCGGGCCGCATCCACCAAGCCGCCGCCGCGGCCGGACTTGGAACCTTCGCTGACCACTGATTCCACCCGAGAAATGTCCGTTCGCGGCGAGCAGCCGATACCCAAGGAGCCGACCATGTCCGTGTCCCAGAGCCACTGCGAGTTGCGCATCGTTCCTTCCTGCACCTCGACTGCGCTGTCCGGTTCGCGCAGCTGCGACCAGTGCCGCCAGGCCCTGCGCGACGAGCTGCGGGCCCTGCCCGGACTGCACGAACAGTGCGCCCAGTCGCTCACGCCGGGTCGCCGGCCCGAGGTCGTGCAGATCAGGAACTCGCGCGTGCCCGGTGGGTTGAGCCTCAACCTGACCGCTGTCTCGGTGCGCACGAGCATCCTCGGCGTGCTGGCCTCGTGGTCGTCGATGGTCATCGAGGAGACCGGCACCGTGAAGCCGCCCTCGCGCCGGGTGCACGTGCTGTCGACGTTCCTGTACCGCAACCTCGACTGGATCCTGAGCCACGAGGTGGCGCAGGACTTCGCCGAGGAGATCACCGACCTGGCCGACGCGGCGCGTGCCGTGCTGGACCCGTCGATGAGTGAGCGCCTCGACCTCGGCCCCTGCGGCGAGACGGGCTGCGGCATGACCGTCTACGCGGCGATCGGCTCCGGCGCCGACGCGGGAGCGCACGCCGCCTCCTGCGGTGCCGGCCACCACATCTCGGCCGGCCAGTGGCTGCTGCTCGAGGAGTCCGACGACGTCCAGCAGCACTCCGTGCAGGGGACCGTGGCATGAAACAGCGGACGCGCGGGCGAACCGTGCCGACCGAGCTCGCGGCGCTCGCCGCCGGTGTCTCGGCCGCCACCATCCGCAAATGGGCCAGCCGGGGAAGGCTCACCCGGTACGGCAGCAGGAACAAAGCCGAGTACAGCCTCGACGAACTACGCGAGATACTGCGCGAGAACGCGGCGAGAATTGCAGTCTGAAACACGGCCACGAACAGGGTCCTTCCACACGGGAGGGCCCCTGTTCGCATGTCCGGAAAATGCAGGAAAAACTCCACGGGGATTTTCTCGAACAAAGGGTTGACCGCCCACCCCCGAGGTGTCACGCTGTTCTCGGGGCACCGCTTTGCCCGCTCGGCGGACAGACACCGGAACCGACCCCGTTTCCTTTCCTCCCACGCGACTGGATGCGCGTTGTGGAGATGACTGCATTTACTTGATTCTTTGTTTGGAGCGCCGCCATGTCCGAACCGTCGTTACCGAGAGCATTCATCCTGGCCGGCTCCTTGCTGGCCGTCTGCCGTGCGCCGCGTTATCTCGCGGAACTGCGCGAGCGCGGACTGCGGGTACTGCTGATCACCTCGGCGAACTGGCGAGCCGAGGCGGAGCGGGTGGCCGGGGACTCCGGCCACCCGCTCGCGGGCGTCGAGGACATCGCGTTCGTGGACGGTGGCGTGCGCCACGAGGGATCGCTCATCGCGGGCCCGATCGCCGCGGCGCTCGCCTGGCGACGCCGGTACGACGTCGTCGGCGCCTACGCGGTCGGCGAGACCATGGTGGAACCGGCGGGGCTGATCGCCGACGCGCTCGGCGTACCGGGGCCCGGCCTGCGCGCCAGCCGCGTGTGCCGCAGCAAGTACCTGCAGCGCTGGTACCTGCCGGAGTTCAGCCCCGGGGTGGCGTTCGCCGGGGACGACCTGTCCGCCGTGCGGTTCCCCGCGGTGGTCAAGCCGTCGGGCCGGCACTCCAGCTCCGGTGTCGTCACCGTGACGGACGCCGAGTCGCTGCGCGCCGAGCTCGCCGCGTACGGCGACCAGGAGACGGTGCTCGTCGAGGAGAAGGTCGTCGGCCAGGAGTACTCGGTGGAAAGCCTGGTGCAGCACGGCAAGGCCATCTTCGCCTCGGTGACCCGCAAGGACACCAACGACCACGACGGCAGGCACTTCGTGGAGCTCGGGCACACCGTGCCGAGCGACCACGCGGCCGTCACGGAGCTCCTGCTGGACGCCAACCAGGCGGTCCTCGACCGGCTGGACGTGCGCGACGGGATCACGCACGCCGAGTGGCGGGTCACCGCGAACGGACGCCCGGTCCTGATGGAGATCGCGGCCCGCCCGCCGGGTGACGGCCTGTGCTCGCTCTACGAGCTGGCCACCGGCCGTCCGCTGGAGACCGAGGTGCTGCGCATCGCGCTCGGCGAGCACGCCGACTACCCGGCACCGCGGCGCCACACCCGGCAGGTCTACGTCGAGCACCCCGAGGGCGTGCTCGACGACGTCGTCGTGGACTGGCCCGGCGTGCGGGTCGAGTGGGTCGGCGAGGCCGGTGTCTGGGAACAGCCCGAACCGCTGCCGGCGGACGCACCCGCCACGCTCCACGCCGTGCACGTGCACGCCGATCGCGGCGCCGTGCTGGGCCCGATCACCTGTTCCGAGGACCGCTCCGTCACGTTCCTCGTCGACGCGCCCACCGCGGCCGGCCTCGACGAGATCACCGAACGCGTCCGGCGCGCCATCGACATCCGCACGACACCGAAGGGGGCGTCGGCATGAGCAACCTGCTGATGGTCATGCCGTACCGCGCTTACCTGGCGAAGGCCAGGGCCGAGGGCTTCCGCGTCGGTGCCGTCTGGGACCCGAAGGTGGCGGTCGAGATCTTCGGCGGGCTCGCCGACCGGTACCTCGACGACGTGCGGGCGCAGGCCGACGCGTTCTGGGAGGCCGACTTCGCCGACCCCGCGGGGTACGAGCAGGTGCTGCGCGAGGCGGCACGGGAGTTCGGCGCGGACCTGATCTGCCACGTCGGGCAGGAGGAGAGCATGGGCCTGGCCGTCCGGGTCGCCGGGGACCTCGGTCTCGCGGCGAACTCGGCGGAGTCCGTGCACCGCCTCAACGACAAGGTCGCGCTGCGCCGGCTGCTGGACGAGCACGGCCTCTCCCCCGTCCGGCACGCCGACGCGGCGGACTGGCGGTCGGCCGCCCCGCTGCTCGCGGGCTTCGAGCTGCCGGTCGTGGTGAAGCCCACGCAGCTGTCCGGCAGCCGCGGGGTGGTGCTGGTGCGCGACCTGGCCGAGTTCGAGGCCTGGGGCGCCGCGTTGGACGAGACCGGCTACACCGGCCCCGTGCTGGTCGAGGAGTACCTCACCGGCCAGGAGTACAGCGTGGAGACGATCAGCGTGCAGGGCAGGCACCACGTGATCGGCGTGACGCACAAGAGGCTCGGCGCGCCGCCGCTGTTCGTGGAGGCCGGGCACGCCCATCCCGCACCGGAGGCCGATGACGCCATCGGCGCCACGGTGGTGGCGATGCTCGACGCCGCCGGGTACCGCACGGGCCCGGCGCACACCGAGCTGCGCGTGACCCCGGCCGGACCGCGGATCATCGAGTCGCAGGCCCGGCTGGGCGGCGACCGGATCCCGCGCCTGGTGGAGCTCGCCACCGGCATCGACCTGGAGCGCGCGGTGTTCGCCGCGCTGGCCGGACGTGACCCGGCACCGCGTGCGCGGCACGACGTGGCGTGGATCCACTACTTCGCGCTGCCGCCGGGCGTGCTGCGCTCGGTGAGCGGCCTCGACGAGATCAGGGCGCTGCCCTTCGTCGACGAGCTGTCCTTCCCGTTCGAGCCCGGTGCGCGGGTGCCGTTCACGGTGGACTGGCGTTCGCGCCACGGTTTCGTGGTCGTGTCCGCCGCCTCGCACGAGGAGGCGGCACGGCGGGCCACGAACGTGGAGGCGCTCCTGCGGGTGACCGTCGACGATCTCGCGGAGGTGTCGCCATGAACATCAGGACGCTGCACCCGAGCCTGCGCGTGCGCATCGGCGTCGGGTTCGTGAACCGGCTCGTGGACTCGATGATCACCTCGTTCATGGCGGTGCACCTCGCACTGGCCTGGGGCGTGGCGGCCGCCGGCCTGCTGCTGATCGTCGTGGTGGCGCTCGGCGTGGCCGGGATGCTCTTCGGCGGTCACGTCGCGGACCTGCACGGCAGACGGCGCACGCTGCTCGCCGCCGAGGCGGGCGCCGCGGTCACGTTCGGCGTGATGGCGCTGGCCGACTCGCCGGTGCTGTCGAGCGCGCTGCTGGTGTACCTGGCGTACGTGGCGAACAAGTTCGCCGCCAGCGTCGCCTTGCCCGCCAACGACGCGATGATCGTGGACCTGACCTCGCCGGAGACGCGCAAGGGCGTCTACACGATCAACTTCTGGGCGACCAACCTGGCGCTCGCCATCGGCGCGCTCGTCGGCGCCGCGCTCTACTCGCGGTTCGCGGTGGTGCTCGCGGTGGCGGCGGGGGCGACGCTGGCGGTGCTGGCCACGACGTACTTCCTCATCGCGGAGTCCAAACCGGACAGCGAGGTGCCGCGCGAACGCCCGCAGGGGGTCCGCGCGCTGCTGCGGGAGTTCGGGGACGGCTACCGGCTGGTGCTGCGCGACCGGCTGTTCCTGCGGCTCATGGTCGCCGGGACGCTCACGCTCGCCGTCGAGTTCCAGCTGGTGAACCACATCGCGGTCCGCCTGGCCACGGACTTCCCGACGCAGCAGCTGCTGTCGTTCGCGCCCGCCGTGGACGGCGTCGGGATGATCGGCCTGCTGAGGGCCGAGAACACGATCCTGGTCGTGGCACTGGCGTTGTTCTCCACCGTGCTGTTCCGCCGGGTGTCCGACCGGACCGGCCTGTACCTCGGCACGGCGTTGTTCGTCGGCGGGTACGCGGTGATGGCGGTGAGCGCGTCGGGCTGGGTGCTGATGGCGGCCGGTCTGGTGTTCACCGTCGGCGAGCTGATGAGCGTGCCGGTCAGGCAGGCGATGCTCGCCAACCTGGTGCCGGACCACAGCCGCACCCGCTACATGGCCGTCTACAACCTCAACATCCGGGTCGCGCAGGGACTTGCCGCCGGCTGCGTCACGCTCGGCGCCGTCGTGCCGGCCTGGGGCATGGCCGCGCTGTACGTCGCGCTCGGCGCGGTGATCGTGTGGCAGTACAGGTTCGTCCTGGCCGGAAGGCCGGTCGCCGAGCAGGTGGGGGTGCCGTCGTGATCCGTCCCGTCGTCGAGTCGCTGCCGACGTTCAAGCCGGGTCCACCGGTCGTCTCCCCTGCGGGCGAGACGTTCCTGTTGGCCGCCAACGAGTCCGCCGAGGGGCCGTTGCCCTCGGTCACGGCCGCGATCTCCCGCGCGGCCGCGGACGCGCACCGCTACCCCGACTACACCTCGGCCGAACTGGTCGGCGAGCTCGCCTCGTCGCTGGGGGTCGCCCCCGGTCAGGTCGCCGTGGGCTGCGGGTCGTGCGGGGTGATCGCGAACCTGCTGTCCGCGGTGGAGGAGCCCGGCGGCGAGGTCGTGTTCCCGTGGCGGTCGTTCGAGGCCTACCCCACGATGACCAAGCTCGCCGGCATGAACCCGGTGCCCGTGCCGCTGCTCGACGAAAGGCACGACCTGCCCGCGATGGCGGCCGCGGTGACGCCGCGGACCCGCGCGGTGATCGTGTGCAACCCCAACAACCCCACGGGGACCAGCGTGCGCCGGGCGGAGCTGGAGTCCTTCCTGGACTCACTCCCGCCGGACGTGCCGGTGCTGCTGGACGAGGCGTACTTCGAGTACGTCCGGGATCGGGAGTCACCGGACGGCCTGACGCTGCTGGCCGGACGACCGTCGCTGGCCGTGGTGCGCACGTTCTCCAAGGCGCACGGCCTGGCCGGCCTGCGCGTCGGGTACCTCGTCGCGGACGAACGGCTCGCCGGTGCGGCGCGCACGGCGAGCCTGTCGTTCGGCGTGAACCGGATCGCGCAGGCCGCCGCCGTGGCGTCCCTGCGGGCCGGCGACGAGCTCACCGCCCGCGTCGAGGCCACGGTGAAGGAACTGGCCCGCGTCCGGGCCGCTTTGCTCGACCAGGGCCGGACCGTGCCCGAGTCCGAGGCCAACTTCGTGTGGCTTCCCCTCGGTGAGGAGTCGGTCGCGTTCGCCGCCACCTGTGCGGCGGCCGGGGTGGCCGTGAGGGCCTTCCCCGGCGAAGGCGTCCGGGTGTCCATCGGTGACACCAGGGCCAACGACGCCTTCCTCGCGGCGGCGGAGCACCACTCCCGCTGCCACTAGGCCTGCCGCGACACACTGAGAGGAGGAGTCCGTGATGGATCCCTCGGAGAGATTCAGCCTTCGCAGCCGGGGCCTGCGCGCCTCGGAGATCCGGGCCCTGTTCGCCGTGGCGGCGCGCCCCGGCGTGGTGTCACTGGCAGGCGGCATGCCGGCCGCGGACGCGCTGCCCAGCCAGGTGCTGGCGCGCATCCTCGGTGAGGTCGCCGCCGAGCCCGGCGCGTTGCAGTACGCCACCGGGCAGGGCGCTCCCGGCCTGCGCGAGATGATCTGCGGCGTGATGGCGGAGGAAGGCATCGCCGCACACCCGGACGACGTCGTCGTCACCACCGGCGCGCAGCAGGCGCTCGACCTGGTCACCGTCGTGCTGGCCGATCCCGGTGACGTCGTGCTCGCGGAGTCGCCCGCCTACGTCGGCGCGCTGGCCACGTTCTCCGCGCACGGGGTGCAGGTCCGGCACGTCCCCGACGACGGCGCGGGTCTCAGCGGTCCCGCCATCGCCGAGGCGGTGGACGGGGTGCGCAGGTCCGGCCGGCGGGTGGCGTTCCTCTACACGGTGCCGAACTTCGGGAACCCCTCCGGCGTCACGCTCAGCGCGGCGCGGCGGGCCGAGGTGCTCGCCACGTGCGACCGGATCGGGCTGCAGGTGGTGGAGGACAACCCGTACGGGTTGCTGCGCCTGGAAGGTGAGCCACTGGCCGCGTTGCGCGCCGCGCACCCCGGCGTGGTGTACCTCGGGTCGTTCTCGAAGATCCTGGCGCCGGGGCTGCGGGTCGGCTGGGCGCTCGCCCCCGCGGAGGTCACCGCCAAGGTGGTGCTGGCCGCGGAGGCCGCGATGCTCTGCCACTCGGGGCTCGCCCAGGTCGCCGTCGCCCGGTACCTGGCCGACGAGCCGTGGATCGACCACGTCAAGGCGTTGCGCGAGCTCTACTGGGAACGCCGGCAGACCATGGTCTCGGCGCTCTCGGCGCTGATGCCGCGCGGCACCCGGTGGCAGGTGCCGGAGGGCGGGTTCTTCCTCTGGCTCGCGCTGCCGGACGGCGTGCGGGCCAAGGCGATGCTGCCGCGGGCGATCCAGGAAGGGGTGGCATATGTCCCCGGAACGGGTTTCTTCGCCGACGGCAACGGTGACGACCACCTCCGGGTGTCGTATTCCTATCCAGAACCGGATGCCATCACGATCGGCGTGCGCAGGCTCGCCCGCGTCGTGAAGGAAGCCGCCGAACCGCAACCGAACCGGAGAACACCCTCATGACGGCCCAGAAACCGCGCGTCGACTTCTACTTCGACCCGGCCTGCCCGTTCGCCTGGATCACGTCCCGCTGGATCCTCGAGGTGGAACAGCACCGCGACATCGACCTGTCCTTCCAGGTGATGAGCCTGTCGGTGCTCAACGAGCACAAGGAGATCGAGCCCTGGTACCGCGAGTTCTGCGACCGGGCCTGGGGCCCGGTGCGGGTCGCGATCGCCGCCGCCGGCAAGTACGGCGACCAGGTCCTGCGCGAGCTGTACACCGAGCTCGGCACGCGGATCCACAACGGCGGCAACAAGGACTACTCGGCCGTCATCGCGGAGGCGCTGGCCGCGCTCGACCTGGACCCGTCCCTCGCCGAGGCCGCCGGCTCCGACGAGTACGACGAAAGGCTGCGGGCCTCGCACCACCGCGGCATGGACCCGGTCGGCGAGGAGGTGGGCACGCCGACGATCCACATCGACGGCGTGGCCTTCTTCGGTCCGGTCTTCATGTCGATCCCGCGCGGCGAGCAGGCCGCCCGGTTGTTCGACGCGGCGGTCGAACTGGCCGCGTACCCCCGGTTCTTCGAGCTGAAGCGGACCCGCACGGGCGAGTTCGACTTCAGCTAGCTCCCCCACCGGCGAGGCCCCTGGCGAGACACGGCCAGGGGCCTCGCCGCGTACCCGGACCCCGCACCTCCCGCCGACGAGGCCTCCGGACGCACGAGCCGG
>NZ_FNIX01000040.1 GCF_900104175.1 Lentzea jiangxiensis | reverse complement strand
GCTGCGCACCCGCTGGCCCGGCGAGAAGTTGTACCTGGTCATGGACAACTTCTCCCCGCACCGCCACCCCGACATCCGCAAGTGGGCCGCCGGCAACCAGATCGAGCTGGTGTTCCTGCCGACCTACGGATCCTGGCTGAACTGGATCGAGGCCGAGTTCGCCGCACTGCGCTACTTCGCCCTCAACGGCACCGACCATCGCAGCCACACCGAACAGAACACCGCGATCGCCGCCTACATCCGCTGGCGCAACGCCCGCGCCAAGCCCAAGACCGGCTTCGCCACCGACTCACCCATCCGCACCTGGACCCATTACCCGGCCAACGTTGCGTGACGCGCCACTAGCTACACGTAGGCGAGCAGGAGTCCGTCGTGGCGGTATCGGTTCATGCCGGTCTGCCCTTGACGGCTCACTGATGAGCGTCGTGTGCTGCTGCACAGCTTCGTCGAAGGCCTACTGCTTGCACTGGTGTGGACCGGCTTCTCGCGCTGCGGTCGCCAGCGGATCACGCTCCTACACGTCCCGCGGTGATTGAGCAGATCGCCGCGCAGACTCAAAGGCCTTCAGGCGAGGAACTTGTCCGTCGTGGTCAGCTCGTATTCGTGGTGCGCGGCTGTGACCAGAGCGGCGGCGTACCCGTCGGTCTGGTCGAAGTACAACGTCCAGCGACCGTGGGTGTGGGCGGTGTCGGTACAGAACGCACCCGTGACGCGGCGCGGGATCTTCTTCACGCCGCAGACGTCTGACGGATCGGGCACGAGGATCACTACCGGCCGTTGCGTGATCAGTGCCGGCACCATGTCCGCGCGTATCTTGTTCTCGGTCATGTCTTTGGCTCCAGGTGGTGGATGGAAGCGCGGGTCAGTCGGCGGCGTGGTCGCCAGGCTGCCTGTCCCACTTGCGCACGCGTGGCCGGATCCGTAGTGGCTTGCCGACTGGCCCGTTGATGTGCGGCATCACGATCGTGTCGACGTGCGTAGTTTTCGTGCACTCCTCGGGGTCCAGGTGGTGCCCGGCCGGATTGCGGCAGACCGACCTGCGATGTGGCGGCACAGGCCAGCGGTACTCGCACGAGCCCGCCCGACGACCGGTGGACAACGCAGCGTCTCGTGCGGCCGCGTGCATGGATGGCCGGTAGTCCGGATGCACCCGCACCACCCGCACACCGGACTCGCCGTCGTTGTGCTTGCGCCGCGGAGCGAGGTGTTCGACCTGCAGCAGCGGAGTTCGTGCAGGGGTGCTGCGCTGGGACAACAACTGCCAGCAGGTGTAGAGCACGTTGAGCCACTCTTGGCGGCTGTCCGGTTTCGGCGCGGCAGGCAGGTGCGATCCCCACCGCAGCACGATGTCCGCGTGCATCTCCAGCTGCGGCGTGCCGGCGTGCTTCTGAGCTTCGAACACCTGGGCTGCAGTGACGATCTCACCGGATGGGTGAGTCCACAGTGGCTCATCGGGCTCGAGCTGGCCGTAGAGGTCGCGCACCTCGGTGTAGAAGTGCACCCAGACGCCCTCGAAGGAGGCCTCCACTGGCAGGCCGACGCCGAACGGGCTGCGGCGGTACCACTGCACTCCCGGACCGTCACCGGTGGCTTTCCACGTCGACCAGGCCGCGGCTATGACCGGCGTTGTGATGGTCAGGTCGCGGCGTACCAGATCCCACAGGCCGTTGGTCAGGTTGTGGATCGACGCGGTCGTGCCACCGATCGGTTCGTCGAACACGATGAACCCGGACTCCGAGGGGAGCCGACCTGGGTTGGCCGGTTCGATCGGCGGCGTCTTGGCGATCGCCAAGGCAAGGCTGGTCATGTCCGCGGTGGCGTGCCAGATCGGTGTCGGCGCCGCGAGCCGTGCCGCTTCGGCCTCACACAGCAGCCGCGCCTGGGCGAGGTGGTGCAGCTCGTCATGGTCGGGGTCGTGTTCGTCATAGACGCCGATGATCTTCGGCATGAAGTAGGAGCTGTTGCCGCGCTGCAGGATCTGCGCGGTGATGTCGTGATAGGCAGGGCTTCGCACGATGCTGACTTGGCGGTCACGCATCGCCGGCAGCTCCTGTGAGCGCCGGGGTTTCCACGCGTTGCGTGCAGGCTGAGACAGACGGTCATCTTCCACGGGCGTTGTCCTTGTCGTGGTTGAGGTTTCCCGCCCATGCCACATGCCCGGACGGCGTCACCTCCCCCACCAGGCACGCCGCGGCCGAGAATGCCGATGGCTGCCCTCGGATGAGGGTGTGTGCGTCGCCGGGTCTGCTGCGAGGCGGCGGAGGATCGTGGTCTGAAGTCGGTTCAGCCGGGCAGGTGGCCGGGCTGGTTCCACAAGCGGCGGATGAGGTCGAAGGTCCACTCGACAGGTGCACCGTTGGCTGTGGTGATCCACGGGTCGGTGTGCCGATCGAGGATCAGAGCGGTCGGGGTGCCGTCGTAGCGCACGGCCTCCGTCGCGTCCTGCGGGCGGAACCACACCTGGCCGCTCTCGATGTGGCAGGCCAGCGCGAGCGCGGCGTCCAGGTCGCTGCCGTAGTAGCAGCACTGATCACAGCGCTGAACCCCGTCGGCGGTGTCACCGATCACCGGCGCGTACACACCGGGAATCAGGTCGCCCTCAGGACAACACCAGCCGGACACCAGCGGCGCGGTCGCATCAGGTGCACGCAACACCACGGTCGACGCAGTGGGATCCGCAGGCTCGGACGGCCTGGTCGATGCAGCAGTGGCTGCGGATTCGGTTTCACGATGCATCAATCACTTCCTCACAGGGTTGGATGGAGATGAACCCGCTGTGTCGTTGCCGGCCAGGCAAGATCGGCGGGCGGCAACGCCGTCGCAGGAATCCTTCGGCGCGGAATGCGGCCATCTCAGGTCCAGTGCCGCGCAAGGCGGCCATCAGGTCGAGACCGCAGAACTGCCCCGTCGTTCACCGCACTGGTCGCTGACGAAGGCGCGGCTGCCTTGCGCGCCGTAAGTTGACCAAGATCAGCGCAGCTCGTAGCTGCTTCATGCAGAGACGAGTGCGGCCGTTGCATCCCGGATCTGGTGTCGTTGTGACGGCGGCTGTCTGTCAGCGGTGTACTGCAAGTTGCACTCCGCAGGCAGTCATCTCCGACTGCCCATGAGGCGAGCTGTGTGCACCTCGCCGGTGGCTTCGGATGTGGGCAACAGCGGAATCAGGCCGCGGTCCGGAGGCCGTGCAAGCCAGCAACGCCGCCGAAGTTCACTTGCTCGCCGCAGTCCACTTGACAGGGAAATTGGGCCGGGTTGGCAACAGCCGCACGGTGAATAGCGATCATTTGGAAGTGAGTCGAATACGCGGCCGGGCGCCGTTGCTGTCGGTGATCGCCATCGTGGTCGGACTGGCGGGGCTGGTGTGGTTCCTGTTCACCCGACGAGACGACCTGCTCAGCAGGCTGAACTCCATCGCGGGGATTACCAGCCTGGTGATCGCGATCCTCTCGCTGGTGGTCACCGTGGCAGGCGTTGTGGTGGCCATACGGTCAAGCCGACCAGCCGGCGCCCCAGACCAGGCCCGTGACCGGCTCCGCTGCGCGGTGCGGCAGCAGTGGGACCGCGAAATCGGCATCCGCAAACTCCGCACTCCTCGGCCGCTGCGACTGACCTGGGCACCGTCACCCCGCGACAACGTGACCGCCAGAGTCATCGGGGCGCCGGCGCCCTCGGGCGGGTTGACGCTGCGCGCCGGGGCCAGACCCACGGTCGAGCTGATGCGGCAGTTCCGAGAGCTGCCGTCGCGACGGCTGGTGGTGCTGGGCGAGGCGGGCGCGGGCAAGTCGGTGCTGGCGATGCTGCTCACGGTCGATCTGCTGACCGAACCGCAGGACAATGACCCGGTGCCGGTCCTTCTGCCGATCGCAGGATGGGACCCGACCGAGGAGCTCGGATCCTGGCTCTCCCGGCGGGTGCACGAGGAGTACCCCGACGTCATCAGCGCATCAGGCGCGGCGGAATTGGTGGCCGGCAACCAGGTCATGGCGGTGCTGGACGGGTTGGACGAGATGCCCAAGGCACTGATGCCGCAGGCGCTGGCCGCGATCGACGCGGCCAGCGAGGGCCTGTGGATCGTGCTGACCTGCCGAGGCGCGGAGTACGAGAAGCTGACCGCCCAGCGCACGCCGCTGAGCCGGGCGGCCGTCGTGGAAATCGAGCCGATCGATCCCGACGATGCCGGTGTCTACCTGCGCGACAACGAGGCCGTGGGCGATCCGCGCTGGCTCCCCGTTGTCAGCCGCATGCACACCGACAACGGCAAGAACCTCGCGAAGGCCCTTTCGACGCCGCTGATGCTGTCGCTGGCCCGCGACGCCTACCGGGCGCCGGCGTCGACGCCGGCCGATCTGCTCACCATCGCCGATCAAGGCGCGGACGCAGTGACACACCGGGTCCTCACCGAATTCCTCCCCGCGGTGTA
Source organism: Lentzea jiangxiensis (assembly GCF_900104175.1). Classification (GTDB taxonomy): domain Bacteria; phylum Actinomycetota; class Actinomycetes; order Mycobacteriales; family Pseudonocardiaceae; genus Lentzea; species Lentzea jiangxiensis. The sequence goes on along the minus strand of NZ_FNIX01000040.1, from coordinate 20,926 downwards.
CTCCAGGACCGAGGCCGGTCAGCGTGCGTATCCAGCCGCGAAAGCCGAACGGTGGCTGCGCACTCTCGCCAACCACCTCGCCGACCGCCGCACCGATGGCGTCAACCTCTACTGGTGGCAGCTCGACCGCGCCGTCCCGGCCCGACTGGTGGGTCTGTTCATTGCCGTCGTACTCGTGGTCCTCGGGACACCTGCGGTGTTCGGCAGCGTCTTGATCATGGGTGGCCGACTCAATGCCGCCCTCGGTTTCGGGCTCGCGTGTCCTCTACTGGCCGCGGCGATCGCCGGACCCGGCACGGGCCGGGCGGTCCTCAGCACGCCGACCCGGTGGATCGGGTTGGCTGTGGTGAGCGCAGCCCTTCGAGACGGATTGCTGGCAACGCTCGCGTTCTGCTCGGTGATCGTCTTCTTGGACGACAGCAGTGAAGCCCAGTTGAACAACCTGGACTACCTCGCTGAACTGTCGCAACCAGCGTTGGTGTTCATGCTGGTCGGTACTGCGATGGGCGTGATCACGAACGGCCTGGCGATGACCCGCTCCGCAACCCCTACCCGGCCGTCGCTGAGCAGACGAGACCTCGCCAGAGCAGTGCTGTCGGGAATGGGGACGGCAGCGCTGGTGGGACTGCCCGTGGCCGCTACGGCGGGTGCGATCGTCGGCGTCCTCGAGGACTCCTTGCCGCGGGGACTGCAGTACGGCGGCATCGTCGCCGCCGCAGCGGTCGGTGGCCTCGGCTTGGTGGTGGGCATCGCCAGGGCGCTCGCGTCCCCGGTTGCCAACGATCAAGCGCGCTCGGCCAGGTCGGTCGTTTTCGGCGACGCGATCACCTTGGCCCTGGTCACGTCCATCACTGCGGTCGCAGGCGGCATCGCCATGTGGCTTGTCACGGGCCTGAGCGGCCAACGCGATGCACCGGAGCTCGGCCTCTTGACCGGCATCGTGTTGGCTGTCGTGGTCGCGGTCGGCTCCGGGGCGCCGTGGGTACGATTCCGCGCGGCTCAGGCCCTGCTGGCACTACGCGGTCGACTTCCGTGGCGGGTGATCCGCTTTCTGGAAGACGCCCACCGTCGTGAGGTCTTGCGCCAGTCAGGTGGCTCGTACCAGTTCCGTCACGACCTCGTCCAGGCACACCTCACCACCGCCCGCCCCCAGTCCCGGCCACCGCACGGCGGGCTGACCCGGCGAGCGATTCACACAACCATCGCGCTGCTCGTCCTCGCCGCGACTACGGCGACGATCACCGTGCCGTCGCTACGGGAGGCCATAGAAACTCGGACCCACCAGCGGGCCAGCACAGAGCTCCAGGCGCGGATCGAACGCGAACCCGACGCCCGAATCAAAGTCCGCCTTGCCCTCGCGCTCGCCACGATCCGCCCGACCGATGTCGATCTCGCGGCACTGAAAGCTGTGCGTGGTGAACCGACCATCGCCGCACCCCCGAACACCTCGGTGCAAGTCGACGGGACGACGATTACGGCCGTCCACGACCGCACGATCTGGCGGCTCGACTCCGGGACCTCATCCATGGCCACACTGCCCGCCCGGCCGCGCACGTTCAGCGCCGGCGGCGACCGGGTGATCACGATGGACACCGGCACCGCGACCGTCTGGCGTTGGCACGCAGGAGATCTTCTGCTGGAGTACACCACGAACTGGACCAGTGCCACCGTCGCCCCGGACGGTCGGCACGCGATCGTCCGGGCGGGCCGGACGCAGGTGTTCCTTGTCGACCTGACCAGCCAGGCCGAGACGCCGCTCGGCCTACGGACGTCCACCGCCCCGACCGTGCAGTTCATCGCCAACGGGCACGCGCTCGTCAGCGATCGTGCGGTAGCGATCGTCGTCTCGTTCGCCGGCGAGACAAGCCGCAGCGACATCGCGGCGGTGTGGGCGAGCGCGCCCAACGGACACTCGCTGGTGCGACTGCTTGACGGCCACACCGAATTCTGGAATGCGACAACCGGCGCGCGCCGCGACCTCGGGCAACCAGTGACGGCAGATCTCAGCGCCGACGGCCGGTGGGCGTTCCTGCACTTCAACAACCGCAGCCAGCTGCTCGACCTGTCCGGCGTCGCCCCCACCCAGGAACTGCCGTTCTCCGCCCACCTGACGGACGACCGGGAACACGTCGCCACCACGACCGCAGACACGACCGAGATCCGATCCCTGGCCACGAACAAGGTGATCGCGACACTGCCACGCGCGGTCCCGACGAGAATGACGGTCGCATCCGACGCCGGGATACTCGCCATCGAAACGATGAACGGAACCCAACTGCACGCGCTCGGCCCGAACTCACGACCCAAGGTCCTGCTTTCCGACAGGCGGTGGGACGTACCACGAGTCGTCGGCGACTCCATTCTGATCAAGTCGGCCGAGAACGGAATATCCGTGTGGCCCCTGAGCCTCTTGCGGGACCTCGACTACGACTCCGACCTCGGCCTGGCCTGCCAGGTTGCGGAGGGCGGGTTCACCGAGAGCGAGTGGGAGCAGCACATCCCCGCATTGCCCTACGTATCAACTTGTCCATCCGGGCGCTAGCAGCCAGCCTGGCACATTGCTACCGCTGTCGGACACGCCGAGACGACTGCGTCCCATCACAACGAACTTGTCCGATACGGCATGCATCAGCGTGGTGCCTCTGGTGTCGCGCCCGGTTGCAGCCCAGTCTCGATCTTCACCAGGTCACAACGCCGGGAAGGATAGATGGTGCCCCTGCGGGCGGTCATCGAACGCCGGTACGGTCGGATTCTCTTGCGCGGCGCGAGCGCCGCTTCGACAAGTACCTCGGACACCTGCACCAGGACCGACGGCTAGCTTCGGACGCCGACAATCGCAGCAGAATCTGATGTGACATGTCGCGCTGGGCGAGCAAGCTTTGCAACTGCGAAAAGATAGGGCTTGGACTAAGGTATCGCTATCGCCCTGCGCGATCCGCAGCTCCTCCGCAGGTTGACAGCGCATCGCCGATGCCCGCAGTGATACAGCCCTGACGCGTAAGAAATACGCTGGCTGCAAGACAAGGCGAACGCACGGCTGCGTCGCCGGCTGCTGCGTCAGCGCTCAGCTCAAGGCGCGTACGCGCCCGATGTCTGTTCGTCTTGATGCCGACACGGTTGTTGTTGCCGGATTTCACAGCCAGGTGCCGCGGCTGGGCTCACGCGCTCTCACGGCTGGCCCAGGCGACGAAGTGGTCCCTTGATGTTTGCACGAAGGGCCCGATAGAGGTTGTGCAGAATGGCGAGATCGCCTGGATCGACGCGCTCACGGCCCTGGCTGCGGGCGATGCAGGTGCTGACACGCTTGACCAGCTTCGTCCACTTCTCGCTGTCGATGAGCCCGGCGCAGGCCTCGCAGGCCGCCCAGGGCCCTTCACTCATCCTCATGGAGTCATGCGGGATGCGGAAGTCGTTGGCGGGAAGCACGAAGGCGGGGTGCCCCTGCCCGCAGAAGTCGCACTTGCCGCCTGCGAAGTCAGCCGGTGCGCGGACGGGAACGACTTCGTGGTCCTGAGGGGCCGATGGCGGATGCACGAGCGTGCTGCCATCGGTGTCGGTCACGACATCGAGTACGCACTGGCAGGTTCGGCAGATGAACATCGTCACCTTGTCCTTCGTCATGAGGTTCGGCTTGATGAGCAGGTGATGCGGTGTGTTTCAGCGCCTCGCAGCGCGGCGTAGTCGCCGGTCGAGCCGGGAGCGCAGCGGCTACGTGTTCTGCATCGACTCCACGATGTGCGCGACGGAGCCGACCGGAGTTGCGTGGCCGTCCCGGATCAGTTCAAGGCAGCCGAGTGACGTCGACGAGGTGATCGGTCCTGGCACTGCCATCAGGACGCGGCCCAGTTCGACCGTGATCGCGGCGGCGTTGCGTGCTCCGCTGCGCAGTCCGGCCTCGACGACGACGGTGCCGGCGCTGAGGGCGGCGATGAGCCGGTTCTTGGTGATGAATCGGTGCCGTGCAGGTGTGATGCCCGGCGGGTGCTGGCTGACGATCAGGCCGTCGCGGGCGATCCGGCTCAGCAGGCCGTGTTGGCCGGCCGGGTAGGCCACGTCGGCAGCGCATGGCAAGACCGCGACAGCGATGCCTTTCGCTTGTTGTGCGCCGCGGTGCGCGGCGCCGTCGATGCCGTATCCGGCGCTCGAGACGACCGTCATGCCTTGCTGGGCGAGGCCGTACCCGAATTCGCTTGCCACGTGTTCGCCGTAGGCGCTGGCGGCTCGACTGCCGATGACAGCGACTGCGTTGTCCACCGCATCGGGCAGGTGGTGTGGTCCTCGCACCCACAGCGCGAGTGGTTCGCCTTCGCCGGTTTCACCGTTGCCAGCATCCGCCGGCTTCGCGAACGCTCGGTGTGGCCATTCGGCGTGTTCGGGTGTGATCAGCCTGCCGCCGCGGGCCGTGATCAGCTCGAGGTCTTGATGGGCGCGGTCTTGTGCTTCACGGGCTGATGGCACGTTGGCGACGCTCAGCGCGACTTCGCCGCATCGGACCATGTTCGATGCTTCGACGGGTCCGACTCGGGCCACCAGGGCGGCCAGTACCTGGGGATCGGATTCGGCTGCTCGTGACAGATGTGCCCGCGCCAGGAGGATGTCGTCTGCGGGGTCGCTGTGAGAGTTCACGGTGGTCTCCAATGTGGAGCGTTGGGTTGGGTGATGCAGCTTGTGTTGCAGGGGCGGACGCGGCGGCGACCGGCGCAGCGGGGCGAAGATGTCATGTCAGCGATGCGCCTGCTTGGCCGTGAGGGCAGGACTCAGCAGGCGACGTGCACTGGGTGAGGTGATGTCACGCGTCTGCTGACGAATCGCACGAGTGAAGGTCAGCACTTTGGTGCTGCTGCGACTTCGCGCTCCCTGGTCGTCAGCACGACGTATTCGCGGCTATGGTCGAGTCGGCGAGGTCCATCACGGCGTACAGGTAGGTCACGCCGTCGGCGGCATGGGCGTCTTCGCCGGCGAGTCCAAGTGGCGGCCTGACGGGACAATCCATGTCCGCGACCCATACGAGCGCTATGGAGGCGGACAGCTGGATGATGTTCACATCGAGCAGCGCGTGCATGCAGCTGCGGGTCAGGTAGCGTCGAATGCTCAAAACCTGTCGTGCCGTGGTGCCGAGCTTGCGACCACGGTCGTGGTCTTCGTGAAGCCAGAACCGGATTTCGGCCGCCAGCTCGGTCAGCGTCAGCTGGCGTAGTCCCTCGTCTGTTTTGTCGATGGTGCGGTGTACCAGGAACGTCCACCTTCGACCGCGGTCGCAGTGGAAGCGGCGCAGGGCGGTCTCGTTGTCCGCGGCGTCGACTGTGTCCTCGACGCGGTGTGTTGTGCACTGCACCAGATACTGATCGAGGCTGGTGCTGGCTTCGAGAGCGCAAGGCTGACGGACGGCTTGGTCGTCTGTGTAGACGGTGTCTTCTGCTGCGGCCTGGCGGTTGGGAACGGCGAGACTGGCGGGCAGCTCGACCTTGAATGCATCCGCGCCGGCTTCGCCGTCATCGTCGTCCTCCGGTTGCCATTGCAGCAACGCCGGTGAAGCGTGCCGCAGTGCACGGCTCAACAGATCTTCGGCTTCGGCGCGCAACTGCTCCCAACAGGCGTCTGCGCTGTTGCCTGGCCCTGGTGCCGACGCCGGCATGTCCGGTGGGCTGGTGACGGCGTTGATTTCGTCGGGGTCCTCGAGGTCGAACAGCCACAGCAGGGTGCCGCGGGGGCCGATAACGGCGAGCAGACGAGCTCCGCGCTGCTGCACTGCCCAGTCGTCGACACCGACGATGAGTGCGGCTGCGGATGGATAGTGTGCTCGGATCGGCAGTGACGCGGCTGCGATGCACAGTTCCGCGTGTCGGCGCCCGGCATGCTCGGCGTTGAGGCGTGCGAGGTTGATCTGTGCGGCGAGGCGGTCGTGCGACATGGCACGGACTCCTTCTCGTAGGTATGGGAGCACGCAAAGGCCCATGGCAGTCGGTACTCGCGGCGGAGAAAGAGTTCTTGGCCGGTCGCCTAGCTGCGATGAGCTCGCCTGGCCAGGCGGTGGGCGTCGAGGATCAGAACGCTCTTGTGCTGTACCTGCAGCCAGCCGCGCTGCGTGAACTCGGCGAGAGTTTTGTTCACCGTTTCGCGGGAGGCACCGATGAACTGGGCGAGTTCTTCCTGGGTCAGGTCGTGATCGACCCGCAGGCACGCTCCTTCGGTGACGCCGAACTGTTGCGCGAGCTGCAGCAGTGTCTTGGCCAGGCGACCGGGTACATCCGAGAAGATCTGGTCGGCCAGCTTGGAGGTAGCGCAGCGCACCTGCATGGCGAAGGAACACAGCAGATGGTCGGCGAGTTCGGGTCTGGTGAGGATCCACCGCCGAAGACACGCGTGGTCGATGCAGACGGCCTGCACCTCGGTCAGCGCGGTTGCAGTGGAGGTACGCGGGCCAGGGGCGAATGCCGCCAGCTCGCCGAGTAGATCGGCAGGGCCGCAGATGGCGTGCAGGTGTTCCCTGCCATCGGCGCACGAGCGGCCGACCTTCACCTTGCCGGACTCGATGATATAAAGCCCATCATCAGGCGCACCTTCCGCGAAGATCACTTCGCCGCGGCGAAACCGGACCTTCTCCCCCGCGTTCGCAGCGAGCTCGACGAAGGCGAGGGGGAACGGCCGCTCAGAAAGTCTGGTCATGTACGGAACCTCCGTTTCTCAGAGTGGGGGCACTGCGGCGCCTGACAGCTCATGTGGAGCGCGTTGGCTTCCGGCGACGCTGTGTCCCGGCTATCGAATCTGTCTGCTGTCGAGGAGCGTCGACGGCTGCTGCCTACTTCTTGGCATCTGTCCTCGATGGACGTACTTCGGGCTTCGCCTACAGCACCGGGGAAACGCACCGAGGTTCGCGATCTATCGAGGATCGTCGGCGTGGTGTCGACCATGAGGAGCTGGTTGTCAGCGAACCAAGGCGGCCTGCGACGCAGACCGCCGTCGTGGTTTCGTGCCGAGGCTGTGCAACGGCTTGCTCATGCCGGGATGTCGGACTCGACCTCATGTTGTGGCGCTGTTGCGCCGCGGTGGTGACTTCTCACGCAAGGCAGGCGCTGTACGCGAGAGCGCTCATCCGCTGATCACCTGGCCGTTTAACTTGATCCCGGTCGGCGGATGAATGGATGCGAACACCGATGGAACCGATCCTGCGAGGTCGGCGATGTCGGCTGGCGGGACGGCGTGGCAGAAAGCGTGGAGCAGTAGCTGCGACAGCGTGTGTTGTGGTTCGCAGGCGAAGGCGAGATCCAGAGCGATCATGGCGGTAGCGCCGTCTCCGCGCATATAGGCGCACACTGCCGCGAGTGCTGCTGGTTCGGCTCGGTGCGAGGCAGGGCTACCGCAGGCGAGTTCACGGAAGAGCTGCTCGGCGCCGGCCTTGATGGGCCCGACGGCAAGGGTGAGGCAGGTGTCCCGCACGTTGAGGTTTTGAAGGACGACTGCGAGGGCGGCGATGCGTGAGTCGGGCAATGACTTGCCTTCGAACACCAGCGTCGTGAGCGCATCCGCCACGACCCGCAGGCCGGTCTCCTCGTCCCATTCCCAGTTCGTCTCGAGCTGTTCGATCAGCGCTGCGCGGCGATTCAGGTCCGTGTCCTGCGCGAGTGCCATGGTGTCGACCAGTTGGTCACGGCTGGACAGGATTGGCTGTCCGCAGGCCACAGCCTCTGCGGCGACTACGGTCGACGCCGGGTCGGGGATGGTTCCGCTGATCGTGTTGTCGACGTAATCACACCAGGAAGCGCCGGCCGTCGTGGCCTGCACCCAGTAGGCCACACCGGCCATGTCCGCGCGATCCAGTCCTGCCAGCATCGCGTGGATGATCTCGCTGTGCGGCAGTTCAGACGTCCAGGGCTCCTCGCTGACGACAACGAGGAACGCGGCGACGGCACGATCCTTCCTGCTGATCATCTCGGTGAACTGATGGACGAGGAGCATCTGGTGCTGTTCCTCGGGTAGGTCGACGCGCGCGACCATCATCACCTTGTCGGATGCATCCACTACGACGGCCACCAACGAGTTCTCGGGATGAAATCCCAGAAGCGCCGGGATGCTCGCAATGAGCGATTCGATGTTGCTGATGCGATGCAAGGTCTTCTCCTCCGTTGTTCAGGTCACCAATCCGGACCGAGTCGCTGCAGAGGCGGACAAGATCGAGGCACGCTTTGGTGCATCGAGCTGGTTGCGGTCAGCACCTCCGCTGCGACAGTGCGCAGCGAAGGTGCCGTTGAGCCATGGGAAAGAGACAATCAAGTCCTATAAGGACAGATAGCTTGGGTTGATCGAGGCGATCTCAGCTACGTCTCGGCAGCGTTCAACGACCGCGCGGACCGTGACCGCGCAGCTGTACCCGAGCACCAAGCCCGGCCGCTTGGGGAAGCAGTCATCGGCGAGCGCGCATCTCAGCGGCGACCTCGTCCCGCCAGTCGCTGGTTGCCCGAGCGCGGCATGCCCCGTCGCCCCTAGCCTCAGGGCCGTTCGCGACAGGATGGGAGTCAACAAATGCGGATGAGTAACCAGGATCCGACGTCACAACGCCACGAGCCAGCAAGGAAGCCATGCCAGGTACGCGCCCGGCCATGCACCGATGTCCCCGAACCGCGGCGCGACTCTCAGATGCGCCGGCAGCGTCTTCCAGAGCATCTGAAGAAAATCTACGAGTTATCCGACCGGGAAACCATAACACTCAAGGAATACGATCTCGTATCATGCACTGTTTCTCCGAGACCGTGACTCGGATCTGATGAGCATCAAAGTCGTAACACTCGTCTGGGAATATGCACCCGCAGCGGGAAACGAGCTGCTTCTGCTTCTGGCTATCGCCGACCAGGCGAACGACCTCGGCGCGGAAGCATGGCCGTCCATCGACACGCTCGCCCGCCGGACGAGGTTGAATCCACGGACCGTTCAACGGCTCCTGAGAAAGCTGGTGTCGGCGGGTCTTCTCTGCATCGAGCCTGGCGGAGGACGACGCAGCAACACCTACAGGATTGATCTGTCTTTGCTGGTCAAACCTCCACCAGAGCGCGGGACATCCGACGGATCATCCGTCATGGATCGTCACCTCCGGCAGGACGCCACCCCTGACACGGCGACCACCCCAGGGGTGGTCAAGTACGACCACCCCACCCCTGACGCAGCTGCGCCACCCGACCCGTCCAGAACCGTCCTCCACCCACCTGGGGTTGCCGGCGCGGCTACCGCAGATCCGGGCGGCGACGCCGCAGCCGATTCACGAAGAATTGTGCAGCTCGCACATCAGCGTCATCCCATGTCACCGGAAAATCGAAGGCGCCTGGAAGATGCGGTCTTCGAGGCGCTGTCCATCGGGCACGCCAGCAGGGAGGTACAGGATCTTGTCTCACAGAATTTGGACGGCGCCTACTCCCCCGCAGCGGTGATGTGCGCACGGATCAGGTCGTTGATGAAGTCATCGCCTGCGGTACCCACTGCCGCCGCGCGTCCGGCCTGGTGCGGGAACTGCGATGGCCCCGAACCTCATCGACGGTGGATTCAACTCGACGACAACCGAGTCACGGCCTGCCCTGCTTGCCACCCTAGGAACAACATTGTTCCCGCCGAGGTGAGTGCGTGACAACACAGCCCCGACGTGGTCGTGAGCAGCGCGGTGCTCACGACCCAAGCACCACTGCGCCTGTCGGCTTCGTGTGGCGGTCCAGCATGTGGCGCTCGTGCGCTGTGCGACTTGCAGATCGAGCCGCATCTGCGGTGCTGGACCACCTCGTGCCGCCGCCGGTCCGGCAGCGCAAACGAGTCGGCGTGGACAGTTTCGCCAAGGCCAGAAGCTTGCCAATCGTCGTCGGCTTGGCCTTCGCAACACCCATGGCTTGCAGCGCCGTCGCTTCTGCCCCTGCGCTCGACCTGCAACAGGCGTGACTCTTCACCTGGGGACCTACCTTGGTGTGTACGTACGCCCACACCCCTGATCACGCGAGCGCAACAAGCTGCACGCAGTCAGTTCAGCGATGTGCGTTCTCGAACTGCTCGATGACGTTGGTGGGGATACGGCCGCGGTCGGAAAGCTCAAACCCAGAAGTTCGCGCCCACTCGCGGATCGCTTTCGTCTGTTCCTTGGTCCGAGCCTCGGCCACGATGGTCCGCCTGATGCTCGTAGGCCTCTTGGCGCGGCCACCACTACGACGTGCGTTTGCCACGAAGTCGGCTAGCGCGTCGCGTAGTTGCGCGGCGTTGGCGGGGTTCAGGTCGATGGAGTAGGCCACGCCGTCCAGGCCGAAGCTGACGGTTTCGACGTCTTCCGCGACGGTGCCATCGAGGTCGTCGACGAGCTGAACGAGAACTTTCTGCGCCATGATCTATCTCCTTCGAGGTTGAACAGCAACTTTAGCAAGATCAGTTCGACAGGGGAATGATCGGCGCACTTTACTTGAAGTAAACAGAGATTCACCGAGACGGCGGAGCCGATGTGCACGGCCGTGCAACCTGCGGGCGCAGGCGTGTTACATCAACATCAGCTGATCGCGCCGGCATCGGCCACACGAGCAGACAATGCGGTCATTCAAGGCATTGGAGACCGGGATGGTCCCTGGCAATTTCACTGAATCCGACCCGACGTCAGGTCAGGTTCACTTAGCTTGAGGTTCAACTTGTTCGGCGAGGTCGTGGGGTGCTGGATGTCTTCTCGTTGCCGCGCTTGGTCGTCTGTTCGTGCTGGTGACGCTGTGGACGTCGTGGCGTGCGGCGGGCTTGTGGTTGGGTTGGCTGGCGACCCGGCCCGGGCCGGGTCGTGAGAGTTTTGGGATAGTGGCCGGACAGGTGAGTTGTGGGCGTAGGTTCCGAAATCCTCGGCGGACTCGGGCGGGACTCAATCGCTGGACTGTCCGGGTTTCTTCCATGGCCGGCGCAGGTCGGCGGTGCGGCCGCGGGCGAGGCGGAGCTGGGTGTAAGCGGCCAGGAGAAGCGAGGTCGAGTGACTCGGCCACGGGGTCGGGCTGCTCGACTGCGCACGCCGCCTCAACCTGGCCCTGAACGACCGCGCGGGCGCCGTCGGTGTTCTACTGGGTGCCGCGGCGCATCGGGCGTCCTGGGCGGTGCGGCGGGTGAACACGCGGGCGAGGTGGCCGCTGATCTCGAGGCGGAATATCAGCAGACAGCTTGATCGAGGATGAGGAGGCGCCGATCGCCATGCGCTACCAATTCCACTTATATTGAATCTACTATATCAAATTCTACCTTATCCAGCCAGCGATCAAGGCCGCTCCGCGTTCACGATGATATGGAGCGGCTTTAATTAATGCGCGAGACAAAAAACACCCGCCGAGGCAATCCCGACGGGTGGAACGGAAGCTCATTACCTGTGATCTCGCGATGCAGGACAGAAAGACCTCACCATGAATCTGCTACTGCCCGCATCTCCGCGATCGCTTCACTCAGAGCCGTGCAGGCGTCGGCGATCCTCACTACCGGACCGAACAGCGCTTCGGTATCGGACACATGAGCGGAGTAGTCGCCCCTACGATCGACGGCCGCACGGACGCCGCGAGCACCGCCGGCCAAGGTCTCTTGCAAGCCCATAACGGAAGATGCGGCTTGCTCCATGTCATTGAGGTGACCGTAGACCGTAGCCCGGACCTCAGCAATGCTGGCCATGTTATTCCTCGAGTTGAAGGCTTTCGTCTCCGCTACCTAAAGTTTGTTGAGGCCGTCGAGAATTCGTCGAATCAGGTCAAGGTCGCCGGTCAGTGCCGGCTTGTCCGGGACATTGCTCAGCTCTGGAATCGGTTGCGGGTCACGTAGAGGCAGGCCGGCCGCCGTACGTCCATATACGGCCAGCTCGGCCCAGTTCACGCGTCCTCGCGGACTGATGAAGGAACCCCAGCGGTCAGCAAACGCGTCGACCAGGCCCAAGCCCCTGCCCTCTGGCACGTCGGCTTCAGCAGATAGCTGGAGCGCTTCGTCGTGCAGGTCCGTGACCTCGAAGACGATGTGTCGCCGGTAGCCGAGCATCCGCAGGATGATCAGGCTCGGAACCTTCGCTCCTCCAGTCTGCTCTACGGACAGCGTCACCAGCTCGACCGCGACAGCCGCCACGTAGTCCTCGATGAACAAGGCCTGCCAGCGCTTCAGCGTGTCGGAGATGAACATGCGCGCTACCGCCACCGCCGTGGGAAGCGCCACTAGCTCGAGGCTGTCGATGAACCGAGGCTTTTCACGCATCGGGGGCACCTCGGTTCGAACGACCTGATGCACAAAACTGGCCATCACGGCGTCCACAGCAAGCGCGACTTCGTGACCAAGGTGGGTGCACCCGACTCGCCCGGCTCGGGCAGGCCGAGTAGATCGGTCACGATCTCTTGCAGGTGCGCACCTGACTTCTTCCAGACGCAGCCACCGCCGTACTCATCGGCTAGGAGACGTACGGCACTGACGTTGGTGCGGTCAAAGATGAAGAGCGCGTCGGTGTACTGCTTCCGATTCATGCTGGCGGCCAGACCGGTCAGCCGGTGTGCGTCGTCCTCGATGACGCGGAAGTTCCACCCAGCGCGCCTCACGTGCACGAGCTGCTGCAGCTCTGGGTATTCCCGCAGGGCGTCTGCTTCCGTGATCAGGGTGTTCACGAGCTCATCACCTCGCTACCGGCTCGCAGGCTCATGAGCTCATGGCGGATGATCGCGGCTGACCGCTCAGGCGGTCGACTGGAACAGTCCACTTTGCACACCGCAAAACCCGCGCCCGACAGCGTTTCTGCGGCCTGCTGGTAGAACTCCACTTCGGCGTAGCTGCTACTGGGCGTTCGCTGGAAGCGGTTGTGAGGCCCACGTGCCGCTAGGCGGCTCGTAATCACTTCCGGGTCAGCGTCGAGGATGACCGCAAGATCGGGCTGCTTGGCGACTTCGTTGAGCTGCCACAAGAACACGGGGTCTACGTTGTCGAATCGCTGGATCACTAGACCAGAGGCGATGTAGCGATCGGAGATGACCGTGTGGCCCGCTTGCAGGAGAGGCTCGATTTCGTGCTCGACGTGGTGGTACCTGTCGGCCGCGTACAAACAGGCCAGCGCGTGGCCCGTAACCGTTTCGGTCAGCTCCGCGGCGAGCCTGCCAATAGGCCCCTTGGACGGCTCAGCGGTCATGTGAACCTGCTCGCCCTCAGCCAAGAGCATCTGAGCAAGGTGCCGAACGATCGTGGTCTTCCCCGCGCCACTTGGGCCATCAACGGTGACGAACAGGCCGCGCCCGCGGTCAGAAGAGAGCCGGCTCTTCATCGGACCCACCCCCTACCGGTTGACCCCGCAGCTCCTCGATGCTTCGCCGGCCTGCCAGATGAACGAACAGCCTTGCCGTCACGATTGCGTCGTACTTGGCTCGGTGCGGCTTCTCCTCGCTGTCGAGACCGCTTGCGAGGTCAAACTTCTCGATCAGCGCGCTGAGCTTGTAACTGCCGAGACCCGGCATGAGGCGACGCGCCAGCTTGAGCGTGTCGAACACCTCGGGGCACTGCCAGGTGCCGAGCTTGCGCTGAATAGCCCCCACATCCACGTGAGCGTTGTGGCCGATAAGTGCCGAGGCATCCAACGCCCTCAGCACATCGGCTTCCACGTAGGCGAACAGCGGAGCCGCCAGCACATCCTCGTTGCTGATGCCGTGAATCCTCTTCGCGAAGCCGGTGATCGGCTCGTCTGGCTTCACCAGCCACGTTCGCGCCTCGCCGATGACACCGCCGACGATCGGTACGGCGGCAAGCTCCACCAAGTCGGGCGGCTGCTGGCCGTTGCCCTCGACGTCGACCACGACGTAGTTCAAAGAGGTCCAATGCGTCATGCCAGGTTCTCCGTCCATCCGATCTCGGCGCGGCCATGCCGCTTCTCGCGGTGCGGGTGAAGCTCGTCATGGATCTGGAAGCCGAGCGTGTGCTGGAGGAAGTAGCGGGGCTGCTCGGATTCCAGGCCACTGACGAGAGCTGCCCGGTCAGTGATGTCTATGACCTTGAGCGTTCGGGTATCGGGCAACACGCTTGCGACCTGGTGCAGTTCTTCCACGGTCGGCGTTCGGTGGGCGCCGGCGCACAGCTCCAGTTGCGAGAGCGGGCAGATGTCGCACAGCTCCCGGACGCCGTAGTGGCCGTTGTAGTCCGGAAGACCATGCACGTAGGAGACAGCGCAGGAGGTCTTGCGAAACAGCGCCGCCGAGTTGGAGAAGGCTTCGAGTACGCGCGCTTCAAGCTCTTCAGGCACGATCTTCCGCCGGGCCGTGCCCTGGTAGGGCTCAGGGATCTTGTTGGCCTTGTAGTACGCGGCGATCTCGTCCCGGTAGAAGAGGCCCGTGAACACCGTGGCGTCAGCGTGCTTGCTCAGCTCGTGTGCGGCGGCCAAGTGCTCATCGGTGTCGTTCAGCCCCGGAACCAGCGGACGCCAGTAGAGAACCGTGCGGTACTTGCGGATGCGCGGTGAACTCATGAGCTTCAACGACTCGGCCGCAACGTGGGACGGGTAGGGCTCGATCCTCTTGTCATCGATGCCGGAGTACGTGAAGAGCAGCGTCACCTTGATGTGACTGAGCTGGTCAAGCCGGTCGATGTCGTCCTCGTTCAACTGGTGTCTGGTGATCACGAGAACGTGGTTAGTCAGCTCACGCTCGTCCAGGTCTTCGAGCACGGCGAAGGTGTGGGGAACCCTGGGAAGGAAGGGTTCGGTGGCGCGGTTGAACACCTGGATCGGCGTCACGTGGGATTGGAAGTAGCGGTGACCCACCAGCTGCTCAACCGCCTGGGCATCCGACATGAGCGCAACGGGCTTGTTCTCGTCCCACAGGCCGTAGGTGTGCCGAATGCAGTACCCGCACCCGAGAGAGCATCCCTGGATGTGGTTCAAGCTCAGCCCGCTTTTGCGGTATTCCACGACTTCCTGGGCGCGCGGGGGGAGCTGGCTGATTCGATCCTCGCTCAACAGGGGCACAGGCATGATCACGTTGCTCTTCTCCAAGGTCAGAGGGCTTGACGCGTTTGGAGAGTAAGCAAGTGATCACTCAGTGAACAGAAAATTTCTCGGTTTTGCTCGAAATAGCTTCGTGACGCTCGACTAGGGAAATCAGGAGCCAAGATCTTCTTCGGTTTCGTCCGCCAACTCCCTCATGACACGGCCGATGATGGCTCGCGCCTCGGCGCCGTAGCTGGCGACGCCGGCATGATGCTCGAAGATGTTGGTGTATAACTCGATCTCCTGCGGTTGTCGCAGGTTGATCTCAGCCGAGTACACCTCGACCTGCGCCAGGTGATCGTCGTAGATCCAGAAGCCGTGGCGAGGATCGGTGACGTACTTCGTCCCGAAGCCAACAACCCCAAGCTTGACGTTGCGCATTGAGGTCATGGCCGTCAGGCGGTCAAGCTGGCCGATCATGACGTCCGGGCTCACAAGCCGGTAGCGCAGTGCGGCCTCGGTGATGACGAAGTGGAAGCGCTTATCTGGCCGGTACAGCATCTCCTGACGCTGCATCCGAACTTTTACGGCCTCGTCAATATCGTTGGGCACCTTGTGCACCATGACCACTTGAGCAAATCGGGCCCGCGCGTACTCGGATGTCTGCGCCAGACCAGGGATGACCGTGTTCTCGAACCCGCGGTACAGCTTGGTTCGTTCGTCCAATTGCGACAGTGTCAGTTGGTGGGTCTTCAGGCCGCCCTTGAGAACCCGTTGCCACTCGGCATGTTGCTGCTCAAGGTTGTGGAGCGCCGCGAGCAAGCTGGCAGTTTCGCGCTGCGCACCGGTGGCCTGGGTCCAAGCCGTGATGTCGTTATCCGACGGGTTCTGATGACCGTTCTCGATCTTCGAGATCTTGGAACCTGGCCACGACAACGACTCCGCGAGCTCTTTGCCGGATAGCCCGGCGGCCACCCGAAGCTCTCGGAGTCGTTTGCCAAGTGCCTTGCGCGCCTCATCAACGCCGGTCGTCGCGCTGCTCATGCTTGGACAGGAACTCGTCTCGCTCGGTGGCGTGGTGCTGAGCCGCATCACGCCAGTAGGTGTGCTGAACGATCTCAGCTGGGTCGTCGATGAACTCCCCGCCCAGGAACTCGTCGGCCTCGGAGAAGCGCATCTTGAGCAGTTTGCAAGAGTCGAACAGCCAGTAGTCGTACGGCGGCAGTCCGGTCGCCTGCTCGCGGGTGAGGTAACGGATGTCGTCACCCGCCTCGCGAGTGTGCCCCGCCACCCACATGGCAAAGCGGGTGTAGTTCGTCAGTGGGAAGCTCACCACCCGCACACGGGAGAACCGACGACCTTCGGCGGTCGCCTGCCGGACCATGTCTGCCCAGCCCTCGTGATACGAGATGTCCGGCTCCCCGGCCAAGAACTTGGCCAGCGGCTCAGCCTCACGCGGGATGTTGTACTGGTCGCGCATCTCCAACCGGTAGGCCGTGTGCTCGAAGGTCGTAAAGAGCTTCGCGAACTCCGGGCCAGGCTCGATGAGCGTCAGCTGTCCGCTCCCTTCTCCTGGCCGTAGCGAAGGGCGTACATCTTGAGCACTTCCTCGGGGATCTCGACCAAGGTCTCGTGGTCCGGCACCGGGCCGACGTCCGACAGCACCTGAGGATCGGTCACCTTCCATCCCTGAGCGATGTAGGTAACGCGGTCCGTCCTGTCGGTTGCGAACAGCGTAGGTGAAGCACCCTCGGTGGACTCGGGATCTTTGCCAAGAATTTCAGCGCGCATCGTGCCTCCTTGCTCGAAGTTGAAGCAAAATGCTCCGCTATCGTGGGGTATGGGGTCGAACGCGTCAACCAGGTGGACACGGTGGCCCGCGGGCCTCATTCGATCGGATGAGGCGGTTCATCCAGCTCGCAAAGTTGCGTTTACGTAGGCCAACTCGCTCGCCAGCACTGAGCAGCCACAGCAGTTGTTCAGGTGGGCGTCGATTTGCGTCCTCTCGCGGCGGGACAACGCGCCCCCGCATCCAGGCACCCAACCGGTCAGCCGCGGTCCGGCACCGCTCTGCTGCGACTTCGACCAGGTGCACCTGGAGGTATGCCTGTCGCAAGCCCTCGCGGGCGCGGTACGCCAGCGCGGCAACGCTGTTCGGAGCCAGGCCCAGCAGCGGCGCCAATTCGACCGGCGTCTTCCCCTCAACTTCGGTGTGCCACAGGATCATCTGCCAGCGCTGTGCCAACCGCGCGAAGGCGCGGGCGGCCAGCGACCGTTCTCGTAATCGCACTTTGCAACCGCATTAGGCCCACTGGGTGACGTGAGCGCGGAACTCTGTGAATAAGTTTTCATTCAGAGAACTGCAGACCACTACCGTCGCACCACTGCAATGCGGTAGGTGTTGTACGGCCAGTCGTGTCGACGGGAGGACTAACTAATGAGTAAGACTCGTCAGTTGATCGGTGCTGCAGTAGCAATTTTCGCCCTGGCCGGAGCCCCGACGGCTGCCGCGCAGGCAACTCCGATCCCATGCTCCACCTGGCAGTACAACACCGACAGCGGTAAGCCGATTTACAGCAGCGGCGCTGGTTATGACTTGGTGGGATACACCGCGAGTGGCGGATTCGTTAACGTCACCGGGTTCTCCGGTGATTTCCGGTACGGCAACTTCTACAACTCCTCAGGGCAGCGCTACCAGACGGAGAAGTGGATTCATCTCACGCACATCCACTACGTGCGCTGCTGGTAGCTGACTGACATACGCGCAAGCCCGGCCTCCAGAACCGGTGCGGTTGAGCGCGCGGAAGTACCGCCTGAACAGCAGGTCGGGCGATGAGTGCTCGCCGGTGTCCGGATCGACGTACCCACCGCCCGTGCTCGTCGCGGCCGCACTTCATCAGCGTGAGGGCGCGGCTGAGCGGGCCACGATCCACCATTCGGGGTTGTGCGCGCTACTGGTACGTCGGTGGCGAGGGTTCGCGGTAGTCCTGATTGGATAATCAGGAGGTGTGGACCGCCAACGACAAGTTCTTCCAGGAGAAGCAGGCTGCGGCCGTGCTTAAGCACGGATCCTGCGGAAGTACCTGCCGGTGTTCACGGCCAAGACCGGCAGCAGCGCCACCGGGGCCGGGTGGTCTATCTCGATGGGTTCTCCGGACCCGGCCGCTACGAGCCCGACAAGGGGCAATCGGTCGGAGCCGAAGGCTCTCCACTGCTGGCGATGCAGACCGCGGACGCGGTGGAGGCGTTCCGACGCACCCTGCACTGCGTATTCGTTGAGCGGGCCCCACAGCACTTCAAGAACCTGTGCCAGGTCCTTGCACGCGAAGCGTCGAGTAGGGACTACGAGACTCTCCACGGCGACGTCAGCAAGCACCTCGATCACGTGATGGCTCTGGCCGAAGGCCAGCCTTTGCTGGCCTTCCTCGACCCGTTCGGCACCGGGTTGCCCTACCCCGAGATGACCGACCGCCTGCTCCGACGACCGACCAGACCACCGACCGAGGTGTTGGCTCAACTTCAACCTGCATTCGGTGTGGCGGATCGGCGGCCTGCTGACCGGCGATGAGACGGATGCGGATGCCGCTGACCTTGATGCGGTCCTGGACATCGACTGGCTCCCCGTTCAAGGCGAGGACGACACTCAGCGAGTGGACAACCCGCAGAGCGTGGCAGCGTCGTTGGCCAGGATCGACCAGTTCCTGGGCAGCGAGTGGTGGCGGGAGGTCTTCAGCGACGCGCGCACGAAGGCGCGCGGTCAGGGAGAACGGGCTGCTTCGGCACGGGCTGCCCAGGAGGTGGCCAAGGAGTACTGCAGGCGCATTGAGGCCGATACCGGTTACCAGGCGTTTCCTGTGCCCATCCGGCGCGAGCCCGGACAGGAACCGCTGTTCATGATGATCCTGTTCTACCGGTGCCCAGGCGCACCTTACGTCTTCAACGAGGCTGTGCCAGGAACATCGATGCTGCACGGTCGATCGCCGCTGGCCAGGGAATCGACAGCAGCGAAGATGCGTTCCCGCTACGGCTGACCTCGCCGGAAGAACTGGTACTCGCGGCGAACAGGCTGCTAGTCATCCTTGCCTCGGACGAGCAGACGCGCGACCGGATCGCCCGCAACCTGTTGTTGACCCTCATGGATGGCGACATCGACAACCCCCGGCTGCTGGAGAACTCGCTGGCCCAAGCGCCGGCCGACACCTTCAGGCACGATCTGCTCGCGCTCGCCGTCTCACGCTCCCCTTCGATCCGCGCCTTCGCGGCTCACTGCTGGACACAGATCGGCGACAGTGAAGAGGGCATCGGACGACGACTGGCTTCCGATCCCGCCGGAGTCGTGCGCTTGGCACTGGCCCATGGACTCACCAGCACCGCCAAAACCGGCATCGACGACATCCGCAGGATCCTGAGGGACGACTGCAGGTTCAGCGTGCGGGCAGCAGTCCAGCAGTCAGACCAGCGCTGCTGATCCGCTCCGAACCTTCACACCGGAACGCTCAAGCAGTGAAAGCCCCGAGGGATGAGTCCTCTGGGGACATTGCATTAGGCGATGACCTGGTTGAGGCAGTCGTACCAGTGGAGCGCGTAGTTTTGGCAGTTCAACTCTGTCTTGTGCGGACGGGTCGCAGCCCGAGCTTGCAGAAGTCGGCATACGACCAAGCCAGCGAGTCAGCACTCGCCAACTTCGAGCCGACAGCCTGGAACGCCACCGTCTTCAGGCCGAAGCCTTGGAGCTTCAGGCCTTCGTCGTGAAGCTGCCCGATGGGCTGCTGTGCAGGAGCGTACGGTTCTGCCGGTAGACCGAAACCTAGGCCGACGCGCGGTTCCGCGGTCGAGTCGATGCCGGCGGCGAGGTAGCTGTCCCCGGGGCGGTAGTAGTCGTTATTGGTGAACGCCGGAAGAGCGGAGATGATCACGATCTCCGGAGCCAGATCCTCGAAGTGCAGGTAGTTGACGCGCGTCTGGCCCCAGTGCGACTTCCCGCCGCCACCCGTCTTCACGAACACGTCGACACCGAACTGTGCCGCTCTCCACGAGACGACCGGCAGCCACCGGCACCGGTGGCTGAGCAATCAATGCACGACAGGTGGTGGGGCTCCTTGGAGCCCCACCACCGCTTCGCTGCGCTCCGACCTCGCCGTCGCCCTGTCGAGAGGGCCCCGGCATCAGTCGAGTGCGTCACGACGGATCTCCACTCCGAACTCTTGGCCGGAGGCTGAGTGGTGACCCACCTGTTCCAGGGCCTGAGCCCTATTGGCGAACCGCAAAACTATCGAGATGGTTCGCGGTTCGCCCCCTTATGACGGAGGAGGCACCGCGAGGCATTAAATCTTCTCAAGGAAATTAGATGTGAGGTTCAACCCACTAACCTTGACTTTCTACTACTGACTGTGTTGCGGCATGCTTGACCCCGCACTCGGCATCGGTCGAGCGCGTCACGGATCCGCCGTCTTCGAACTCTTGGCCGGAGGCTGAGACGGCGGGGTCCCCTGTTCCGAAAGGTGTCTTCGTTGGCGCGCAACAACATGAGGTCAACCGACCTGTCCACACGGTCCTCGCAGGCTCCCGCAGCTGGCACCCGGAAACATCAGCCCGCCAAGAATCCCGCTGACGGGCGTGGTCTCGGGGAATGGTTGAGGGTCGGACGACCCGCCACCGCGCTGGACGAACTAGGGCCTGTATCGAAGTCGACTACGGCTGTTTGAGCCGGATTAGCGCTGGTGGGCGTGTCGATGATCAAGAATGAGGGAGGTCTCCGGTAGAGGGTTTGTCTGCGAAGAGAAACCTGAACACCGGAGACCTCGTGGACACCTTAGCGGTGGCGAGGCGGTTCGATCTGACCGACGCGCAGTGGGAGCGGCTGGAGCCGTTGCTGCCTGTGCCGTCACGGTCGGGTCGGCCGTCGTTGTGGAGCAAGCGGCAGTTGATCGACGGGATCCGGTGGCGGGTGCGCACCGGTGCCCCGTGGCGGGACATGCCGCCGGAGTACGGATCGTGGGCCGCGGCGTATGGGTT
>NZ_FNIX01000044.1 GCF_900104175.1 Lentzea jiangxiensis | reverse complement strand
CAGAAGACGGAGACCAGGTCGGCATCGCCGGTGCGCCGGATCCGCCCGGAGGTGCGAACGGCGAGGGACTTCGCCAGGTCGAAAGCCTTCTCGCTCAATGAGTTCATCGCGCGGCCGCGGAACGCCGGTGACATGAGCGCACGGTGTGCGGTGTGCTCGGAGTCGCTCATCTCCAGCAGGATCCGGCCCACCACCGGGCCGCTCTGCCAGTTGTAGTTCGCGGAGGAGAAACGGCTGTCGCACAAGGCTGTCCGCACGTCCCTGTACCGGCTGAGCACCCACGCGTCCAACGGCTCGTCCCGCATTACCGGGAAGTCCTCGCGCAGCCGTTCGTAGACCGGGTAAGGATCCCGCTCGAACTCGGCCCAGATCAGGCTCAGCGGGGTGAGGCTGGTGTCGACCGCACCGCGGTCGCGGTCCCGCCAGTGGTAACGACTGGACTTCTGGTGCCAGACGAGAACATCCACCATCGCGGTCGCCAACCGCGATGCCAGCGCCACCGGCTCTCCGTGCCGGCGGAACTCCTCGACCTGGTCGTAGATCATCGCCGCCGCGGTGTCCACCGCCTCCTGCCACGAACACCCGCGCTCGTCGTGCAGGACCCGCACCAGGTTGGCCTCCTCGCCCAGCAGCAGATCCTTCTCCAGCGAGTAGATGTCGTTCACCCACCCCAGCACGTTTCCCGCGCAACGCCGCACCACGCCGGCGTCATCGACGTCCAGCAAGTGGATGACCTCGATCAGGTCGAACAGGATGTCCGCGCCGAACAGCTCCACGCGCAACGGGATATAGTTGTCGAGCGCGACCGGCACGCTGTCGGCCCGCCGGTCGACGACCTCGCACTGCGCGGCCAGATACCGGGCGATGTGCTCGGCGAAGGCGGCCTGGCGGTCCGGGCCGACGAGATCGCGGGTGCGTGGCCACAGGTCCTCTGCTAGCACGCGGAGCATCGGGTCCTGGTGGGACTGCCGGTCCCCGTTCAGCACCCCGGCGGCGGCCTTCGCGAACTCGGTGAGCACACCGTCGCCCGCCCACTGCCCGTCATCCACCCGGTCATCGAGCAGCAACGTCCAGACGAACCACTGCAGCAACACCAGTGCGCGGTCGGGCGGCGCGCCTCCGGTCAGCGCGAGACCGACGTCCAGCACACCCGAGTCCCGCATCCGGTCCCGTCCACGCCGGCCGACCAGACCCCGGTCGTGACTCCAGCCGATCACACTGTCGACCAGCCGCCCTGCCGAAGCCGTGCGATCGGACGGAGAGAACGGAAGAACGATGTCAGGCAACCGGAACGACGCCGGGGTCTGCGTCTGGGTGTTCACAAGGCTTCCTCACTCTTGTGCCGTTCTCGGCAGACGACACCTGGCTACCGCCTGGCTGAGCCCAGAACACCGCACCCACCTCTGAGGTGCCATGCAGAAGAACTGGCAGACACACCTGTTCCGTGGTTCTTGCCGGTGGATCTGCGTGGTGCGACCGACCGGGCTGCGAGTTGATGGACGGGCGCAGCGACCACATGCAACGCGGAGGAGCGGGATGCCCATGAACGGTGACGAGCTGAGGCTCGCGGAGCTGGCCGGGGCGTGGTCCCTGACCAGCATCACGGCCGTCGGTCCGCGCGGTACCGCTGTGCTGGAACATCCGTTGGTGGAAGGGCTGCTGACCTATGCCTCGAGCGGCCACATGTCAGTTGTCGTCCAAGCGCCCGAGGGCCTTTACGGTTGCGCGCTGGTGGCCTGCGCGGGCCGCGTCACCATCGACGGCGACCGGCTCGTTCACCACGTCACCGTCGGAGCGGAGCCGACGGGTGCGGGAGCTGCGCTGACCGGCACGGCCTCCCCCGTCCGCTCCGCCGCCATGACGCTCACACTCATCGGCCGGATCAACGACACCACGACCATCATGACGTGGCGCAGGAACCCACCACTCGCGACGCCGGTGCAGGCCCGCCGGAGCGGGATCCGCCGGCTCCGCAGTGACTACCTGCCGCGCTGATCGTTCCCCGCTGACGACGTGCCGCGGTGAGGCTCCCGCCAGACCGGCCGCGGCGCCCGGCCGACTACGAGCTCACTGCCACGAGCTCACTGGGCGATGACAAGCCCTTCCTTGACGGCCCACAACGCCGCCTGCGTCCTCGACGTCAGGTGCAGCTTCGCCAGCACGTTGCTCACATGGGTGCGAGCGGTGCGTTCGCTGATCGACAGCTCGTCGGCGATCTCCTGGTTCGACCGGCCCCCGGCGATGAGGACCAGGATCTCCCGTTCCCTGGTGGTGAGGGATGACTTATGGTCCTGCTGCTTCACGTACGACCTCGTGAGCCGCTTGGCGACCTCCGCGTGCAGGTGCACCTGACCGCGCCAGGCAGCCCGCACGGCCGCGACGACCTCGTCCGCCTCGGCGTCCTTGAGGAGGTAGCCAGACGCCCCCGCCTCGAGCACGAGGTGCACCCGCTCGGTCTCGCTGAAGCTCGTCAGGGCGACGACCTGCACTTCCGGGTGCTTCTGCTTGATCACGCGCGTGGCGCCGATCCCGTCGAGCCTCGGCATCATCAGGTCCATCAGCACGACGTCGGGCAGCCTGTCCTCGAGCGCGGCGATCGCGAGCGCGTCCACGGCCTCCTGCCCGTCGACCGCCTCCCCCACCACGAGAACGTCCTCGATCTGGTCGAGGAACACCCGCATCCCCTTGCGCACCACCGAGTGGTCGTCCACCAAGAAGACCTTGATGCGGCTGTCCTTCTCGTCTTCCACAGTCCTGCTCCTGTCCATTTCAGACGAACACGTTGGGCACCACGGCGCGCACCGTCGTACTGCCCTCGGGAGGACTGGTGATCGTTAGCTCTCCTCCGATCTTCGTGATGCGTTCCCGCATGCAGCCGAGGCCGAGATGGCCTGGGAACGTGCCCGTCGTGTCGAATCCCTTGCCGTCATCGGTGACCTCTACGACGAGGTGGCCGTCCTTCCGGTGAATCCTGATGTCGATCCGCGTGGGATCGGCGTGCTTGACGCTGTTGTACGCGGCCTCCTGCACGACTCGGAAGAGCTCCGCTTCGGACCGTTCGTCCAGCTCCAGGCGGTCGTGCGAGGTGTCCACGTGCACGTCGATGCCTTCCCGTGCCGCGATCGCCTTCGCCTTCTGCCGAATCGCCTGAACGAGCCCATCCTCGTGCAGCGCGTCTGGCCGCAGCTGGAACAACGCCGCGCGCATCTCCGCCAAGGCGCCCTGGGTGAGGCTCCGCAGCTCCGCCAAGCCCTGCACGACAGCGCCTTCGGGGTCGTTGCCCTCCTTCACGACCGCGAGCTCGACAGCTCTGGTGTGCAGCGTCATCGAGAACAACGCCTGCGAGACGGAGTCGTGCAGTTCCCGGGCCAGCCGGTGGCGTTCTTCGAGCGTGGCGAACTGCGAGGCCTCGTCGAGCAGGTCAATGATCTCCTCGGCGGTCAGCTTCTCCTCGCTGACGACGGAGGAGACCAGGATCCGGGCGGACGCCGTTCCCACCGAACCCGCCAGCACGGACTCCACGTGCTCGACGAGCCCGTTGGGCGCGTCGGCGCCGAGCGCCAGCGGCATGGCCCTCTGGTCGGCGAAGTCGTCGAGCGCCTTTCTGGCGGTGGTCCGTCCGACGAAACGTTCCAGCAGATCCCGCAGGCTCCGCACCGTCACCGGCGACCGCCTGGTGAGCGTGCGCCGCGAGTCCACTCCGTCGACGAAGACCACCGCCTCGGCGCACTCCGCGGCACTGGTCCGCCCGAGAAGCGAGACCGTGAGGAAGGCGCCCAGGTTGACCAGCATGCTCCAGAACAGCGAGTGCACGACGGGTTCCATCCCTGTCATGCCGAAGAGCGCGTACGGCCGCAACGCCTCGATCCCGAACGGCCCGTCGCGCAGGAACGCCAAGTCGACGATGCCCGCGTCGGTGAAAGTCGGTATCAGCAACGTGTACGCCCACACCACGAACCCGCCCAGCAGCCCCGCGAACACACCGCGCCGGCTGCCTCCGCGCCAAAACAGCGCTCCGAGCACGGCGGGTGCCAGCTGCGCCACACCGGCGAAGCTCACCAGACCGATCGAGGCCAGCGCGGCACCGCTGCCGGCCGCCCGACAGTACATGTAGCCGAGCAGCATGACGGCGGCAATGGTAGCCCTGCGCATCAGCAGGATCGGCAGCGCCAGCTCGCCCCGGCGCGCCAGCGAAGGCCTTAGCCGCAACAACAAGGGCAGCAGGACCGAGTTCGACACCATCGTGCTCAACGCGATCGTCTCGACGATCACCATTCCGGTCGCCGCCGCGAGACCACCGATGAACACCAGGACCGTCAACGTCTCCTGGCCGTGCGCCATCGGCAGATTCAGCACGTAGGTGTCGGCGTCGACGCCGTCCCCGAAGGTCAGCAGACCGGCCGCGGCGATCGGCAGCACGAAGATGTTGATCAGCAGCAGGTACAGGGGGAACATCCACGTGGCGCGCTTGAGGTGGCGCTCGTCGAGGTTCTCCACCACCGCGACCTGCCATTGCCTCGGCAGCAGCAGCACCGCCACCCCCGCCAGCACGATCGTCCAGCTCCAGGTCGGGCCGGTCATGCCCAGCTCCGACAGCTGGGTCAGGTTCCTCTCCGCGGCTTTGGTGAACAAGTCGCCGAAGCCGTCGAACAGCACGAAGGTCACGTAGATGCCGAGCGCGACGAAGGCGACGAGCTTGACCACGGACTCCACCGCGATCGCGGCCATCATCCCCGCGTGCCGCTCGGTCGCGTCGAGCTGCCGCGTGCCGAACAGCACGGTGAATCCGGCCAGGATCACCGCGATGTAGAACCCCGTGTCGGTCAGGAAGCTCGAGTGGGCACCGCCCGCCACCGATGCCGAGCCAGACTCGCCGGTGATCAGCTCGAACGTCGCCGACACCGCTTTGAGCTGCAGTGCGATGTACGGGATGACCGCGACGACGGCGACCACGGTGACGAGACCGCCGAGCAATGAGCTCTTGCCGTACCTCGCCGACACGAAGTCGGCGAGCGAGGTGATCCGGTCGCGTTTGCTGATTCGGATGATCCTGCGCAGCACGATCCAGCCGAAAGCGAACATGAGCGTCGGACCCAGGTAGATCGGGAGAAAGCTCATTCCAGACGTGGCCGCCCGGCCCACGCTGCCGTAATAGGTCCATGACGTGGCGAACACGGTCAGGGAAAGGGAATACACGATACTGTGGCTGATCCGCGGCCCTCGGCTCTGTGCGCGGAGGTCGGCGTAGTACGCCACGACAAAGAGTGCCCCTAAGTACAGGACGGCCACGGTGACGACGACCCAGAGGGGAAGCATCGGGCTACTCCGCCCTTCGTGAGAAGAGCGCGACCAGGAGGATCACCACGCTCCACGACACCAGGAGGTAGAGCCACAACCGTGACACCCCCAGGACGGGTCCCCCCCGGCTGAACAACGTGATTAGCGGTGGCACCAGGAGCACGAAGCCGAACAGGCCGCTCAGGGCGAGCCGACCGGCCGCCTCATCGTTGTCACCAGGCCCGCTCGCCATCGTTCTCCGTTCCGCCTTGCCCACCACCGCTGGGGAACAGGTTCTTCGAGCCACGTTGCGAGCGAGTAGGTCAAATGACTGTCTTTCCGCAAGTTCCCCCAGATTAGTGAACAGGCACCGCTGGTCACCGCGGGCCTGGCAGTCCCGCGTCGCCCCGCACTCAGTCATTTGACGCAGGCCGAAACACGTCATCGCGCCGTGCCGAACCGGAGCCGGACGGTGTTCCATGGATTACGAACGTCCCACCACATGCTGAAGGGAGACTCGTGACCGAGGTCGACGGCAGGATGTTCCGCGTAGTGCTCGTCGCGCGCGACCACCGCGTGCTGACGGCACTGCGGCAGTTGCTGCTCGCCGACGCCGACATCGATGTCGCCGCCGAGGTCCGTGCTCCGGGCCCCACCCGCACTCCGCTGCCCGACGGGCGGATCAGCTTCGTGGTCGCGGTCCTCGACGAGGGAGACGACCACGACATGCTCAGACTGATCACCGAGCTGGCGCGCGACGGCGTCCCCGTGGTGGTCCTGAGCTTCGACCCCGGGTTGCGCGGCCCCGCACTGGACGCCGGCGCCTGCCGGTTCCTGGACAAGGTCGACGGGCCAGAGCGCCTGCTGGACATCGTGGAGGACGTCAAGACCTCGTCCAGATCGCACTACCTGGGCGCACCGTCCGACAACGCGCTGAGCGCGTTGCTCAATCCGGCACGAGTCGCCACGCCGAGCTTCGGGAAGATCTTGTAGAGATGCGCGCCCACCGTCCTCGCGGACAGACCCAGCCGAGCCGCGATCTGCTTGTTGGTGAGCCCGCTCGCGGCCAGGCGGGCAATTCTTTCCTCCTGAGGCGTCAGCGTCGTGTGGCTGAGCTTCGCGTGGCCGGACATCGCCTGCGTTTCGCCCGCGAGACGCAGCTCGGCCTGCGCCATCGCCGCCCACGGTTCCGCGCCCAGCCGGACGAAGAGCTCCTCGGCCGTGCGCAGGTGCAGCCGGGCGTTCGCGGCGTGCTTGCCACGACGAAGCCGGACGCCGTAGGCGAGGTGGACGCGCGCCCGCGCGAACGGCCAGCGGTGTGCGCCTTCCACCGCCAATGCCTCCTCGAAGAGCTTGAGAGCCTCCCGCTCGTTCGCGGTGAGCGCGGCGGAACCGGTCACCAGCAGACGCGTTCGCGGCGAGATCGTGTCGATGCCCGCGTCCTTCACCGCCGCGGCGTGTGCACGGGCCTCCTCGACGCGTCCCATCCGGACGGCCGCCTCGACCAGATCGAACGACGACCACAGCGCCGGCAACGACGCGGTCGGCACCACACCGGGTGCGCAGATCCTCGTGGCTTCGACGTAAGCCTGCTCGTCATCACCTTTCGCGAGAGCGACGAGTGTGCGCGCCCAGAGGGCGAGACCGCACGGAATGCCGAGGCCTCTCGGCTCTGCCCAAGCGAGCACCTCGTCGCTCAGAGCGAGAGCCTCGTCCACACCGCCGCGCAGAGCGGCGAGCACCGCGAGCTGAGCGCGGAACTGGCAGGCGAGCATGACGAACGCGTTGGCCTCGGCGAGTTCCAGCCCGCGCAGGCCCACTGTCTCCGCTTCCGCCCACTGTCCACAGCCGAGGTAGTCGAAGCTCAACAGGGAACAGGCGGTCATCACGCGCACCTGCGCGTCGTCCGAGCTGTGGCGGTCGGCGAGTCGCTCGAGCTGGTCGCGATAGTCGGACAACGCGTCAATGGCCACGGCGATCCGGCCGCATTCGAGCGCGAGCTGGAGACCTGCGTCCGAGCTGGCCTCCGCGTAGTCCTCGGCGAGGCGCTCGCGCACCTCCTCCGCCGCGCGTGCCGGGTTGCTCAGCGCTTCGTACGCCATTCGCAACATCCGCGGCAGTTCGATCTCTTGACGCCGCAGCAGTGAATCGAACTCGCGCCAGAGATCCGCGCGGCCACCGCACTGTCCGAGTCCGATGAGCAGGTCCAGCGCGTACTCGCGCTGCTCAGGCCGTCCGTCCGCCTCGTCGACGAAACGCACCAGGAGCCGGTGCGCGGTGTCGAGTGCGCCACTGCGCCAGCACGAGTAGTAGACGGAGACAGCGACCTCGAACGAGCTGGGGGTATCGGCATCGCCGACCTCGCGCGCACGTCGCATGAGCGCGTACGCACGATCGAGCTGGCCACACCTCCAGTACCACCTCGCGGCCTTCGCGCAGAGCCTGGACCGTTCAGCGTTGGCCGGCGACAGTTCGGCCGCGCGCAGGAAGGCCTCCGCCGCGGCCGCGGTCCCTCCCTGCCGCGCCGCACGGTCGCCGATGCGCACCAGCGCCACCGCCACTTCCTCGTCCGGACGTTCGGCGGCCTCGGCGCGGTGCCAGGTCCGGCGTTCCTCGCTGTGAGCGGCCTGGGCCAGCATCGCGTGCGCTCGCCGGCACTCGTCCTTGGAGGCGAGCTGCACCACCGCCGCTTTGACGAGCGGGTGCAGGAACTCGAACCAGCCCGCCTCCGCATGCATCAGATTGCCTTCGACAGCGGGTCGGAGCGCGTTGACGAAGTCCTGTCCTCTTTGGGACGCAACGAGTTCCGCCACACTCTCTTCGCCGACGAACGCGTGGAGCAGCATCGCCCATCGGGTAGGCCCCGGAAGCCGGAGGATGCGATCGACGAAGATTGGCTCCATGCGCATGGCCGACGAGAGGAACCTCGGCAGGTCGACGATTCCCTCCCGTTGTCCCGGTGTGAGCGCTGCCGGCAACTCCCGCAGCAGGAGCGGGTTTCCGTCCGCCGCCGCCACCACCTTCGCCCGCACTCTCGGTGCCAGGTCCGGGTGCACGTGCTGCAGCAGGGTCTCGGCCGCCTCGTCGGCGATGGGACTGAGCTGGTGCCGCCGGAGCACCGCTGTGGTCAGCGGACCGGACGCGGCCTGCCGGGCGGCGGAAACTACGACGATCCGGTGCCCGCTGATCCTCCTGGCGCAGAAGGCGAGCACCTCCGCACTGTCCTGATCAATCCAGATCTCGTCGTCCACCAGGACGAGCAAGGGCCTGTCGTCCGCGGCGGCGGCCAGCGCGGCAAGCACCGCGACCGAGACGGCGAAGCGGTCCGACGGTTCGCCCTCGTCCATCACGAGTGCGTGCCTGAGCACCCGGCGATGAGGTTCGGCCAACCCCTCGACGTACGAGACGATCGGGTAGAGCAGCTGGTGGAGGCCGGAGAACACCAGCTCCGACTCGAACTGCGCACCGATCACCCGCAGAACGCGGAAACCGCGTTCTTCCGCCTCGCACGCGGCCAGTTCGAGAAGCGCCGTCTTACCCACGCCGACAGCTCCGGTAAAGAGCAGTGTGTCACCTTGAACACCTACTGAATCGAGCATGTTCAAAACCAGCGACGACTCAGCGGCACGGCCGAACAGTCCACCGTGCATCAGGCCACCTTTCACCAACCCTGAAGCCGCTACCACGCCGGGCATTATGTCCGAACCTCCCCCTCGAAGCGAGGACGCCTCCCCGCCGCTGAATTGATCGGGGTTCCCTCAGGATTGCCTCGTCGCGGCCATGCTAAGCGCGCGGCTGTGGCTCCAGACCAGCGGGCGGGTCACCCGTTCGGAGGACGACAGGTGACGTAAAGAGTTCGGAGATCCGTCCTGGTGACGACTTCCGAAACAGGACACATTTTCGCGGCAGTACGCCGATGTGGCCGCCGCCACCTAACCGGGATAGTTCCTTTAGCAAGAGCGCAGATCCCTTCTCCGAGAATCTGAGTGGAACGGAAGAAAGATGACCGGGAATCGTTTCATCGCCGAAATGAGCTCCTCCGCCCCGCAGTCTCCGGAGATCCGCTCCGCGAAGAAGCACGACCTGCCGGTGTGCGACGTGGTGTTCAAGGGCCACGAAGCAACGCTGACGTGGTGTGGCGACCCCAACGTTCTCCGCCACCTCGACCAAACGACCGTCCTCGGCGTCAGCCTGATCCCGTTCAGCCACTCCGGCGAGATCGTCATGGTCGACCTCGCCCGCGGGCTCGAGACCCCGGCCGGAACCGTCGGGGACACCGACGCCGACTTCGAGGCGACAGCGCGACGAGAAGCCTGGGAGGAGGCCGGGGTGACCCTGCGCGAGATCGCGCTGGTCGCGGTCGCGCTGGTCGCGGTCGCGCAGGTCGCGGTCGCGCAGGTCGCGGTCGCGCAGGTCGCGGTCGCGCAGGTCGCCTGGAAGAACCTGGACGCTTCCGCCGCCTTCATGCCCGTGTACACGGCGGAGGTCGAGACCATGCCGCCGTTCACGCAGTGCCACGAGTCGCGTGGACGCCGGCTCGTCAAGTGCGAGGACTTCATCAACAACCCGGGAGTCAGCACCGTCGCCCTGCGACGGCAGCTGATCGCCGACGCCAAAGCAGCGCTCGCCGGCCCGGTCAAGGGATCACTGGCGGCCTGACACCCGAGCCGCGATCACCTGGATTCGAACCGAACATCCCCCTCACCTTCTTTAAGGAGTCGTCATGGACCACAGCTGGGTTGACTAAGACTTCCACCTTCCCGACCGCAGTCCCGAGCACCCCCTTCCGTCAATTGTGGACGATCCGCGGTCGCCGACTGCGAACCGGCACAGGGCATCGGCCCGGAGGAGCATTCGGCAGAAGACAATGCACCCCAGAGCTCTTGACTCAAGGGGAAGCAGCGGGACGCCGCCAGCAGATGATGCCGCAGACCAGACTGAAGGAATCGTGACTGCCGCCGCGGATCTTCTAGCGAATCGGCGGCGGCGGAACCAGCGCAGCAACGCGAAGGCCTGCTCAACGCTCCAGCGATACACGCCCAGGCCGAAACCCTCGCCGTCGGTGGTTGACGCGGCCGGCCTGCTGCTGGCGGGTGATCCTCACGTCCGGCCAGCCCTGGGACCACACCCAACTGCAGTTGCTCGACGAGGTCCGGAGATCGAGGTGGACCGTGGCGGACGTACGGGTGGCCGACAAAACCTATTCAGCCGAGCACCCGCACGGTGTTACGACAGCGCCGAAGCAAGGCCACCACCTCTGAACGCACCGGCCAGATCGCCCACCGCAAGAAGCGACGTTCGGCCGGTCGCAGCTCACCGACCTCCGACTGGATCTCCAGAAGCTGCACAACGTCGTCGAGCGCTGCTTCAACCGGCTCAGACAATTCCCGGCCTGGCCACCAGATTCGCAAACGAGACACCTGTCATCGAGTCAAGATAGTCGGCGACCGCGTCGTCCTTCGCCTTCGGGGAGGTCCGCAGAACCCTCCCTGGTACGCCGATGATCACAGCCATCTTTATGCACAAGGCGTTCAAGCCTCTTGGCAGCACACTGCAACCGGCTCGACACCATTTCAGCCAGTCAAAACTGGCGGACAACGAGCAGAGCTTGGCAACGTTCAACTGTCACCCCAAGCAAAAACCGCAGAAAGTTGCGACGCGCCAACCCGTCTCAGCATCAGGCTGCAGCATCCACCGTCATCAGCCGCTCATACGGGTTCTGCATGTTGTTCTGCGTGTGGTTCTGCCTGGAGATACCACATGAGTTGCGCCATGGTAAAACCATGCCAAAGCAATCTGCACGACCGAAGATTCGCCTACTCGGCGCAGCGCTCCTCGCCGCCGTCTCGGCGATCGCCGCACCCTCTGCCGCGCAAGCCGCAGATTCCGGCAAGTACTGCCACAAACATGTTTTCAATCAAGTCATCGATGCGACGATCTGCCACCACTGGTGGCCAGACGGCAATGGCGCAACCAATGGATATTGGGAAGTCACAGAAATTCATGATGTCCAAGAAAATCGGCTCAGGATCGAAATCTGTAAAGACGGATTGCGATCCCAAGCCGACTGGAATAATACCCAATGGACGGGCGTCAAGTACATTTCTTTCCGCATCGTGGCCAACAAGGCCGGGTCGGGCAGGTCTCCAGACGGCTGGCGGCCTAGGCTGCTACTCGGACTGCCCAACTACAATTGCTAGGAACAAGTTCTGGCTCGGTCCCGCAGCGTCCATGCGGGACCGAGCCATACCGACATTTCGGAGCCGTCATCGCTCGCGGAACCGAACTCCCAGGCAGCAAGCGGCGGAAACATGGAATTTTCGACAGCTGTGCACGAACTTAGGAAAGTTGTCGGCGGGCGCCGATGCCAGGAAATCTCGATCAAAACACGTCGATTCCGACGGTGGCCAACTCGTCCCTCGGTGCAGCTCCGTACCTGAGCTCACCACCGCGAGTAGATTGTCGCGGCTAGTTGTGCTGCGTTGAGTCCGAGCCGGGTTGATCTCCATGAACGGAACCTTCGTCGCCCCCCAGGTGGGATGAGGGTTCCGTTCATCGACGAACAAACGCACCCGATCAGGAGGACGGGAAGGGATCAGCACCTGCAGGCGCCATCAACTCCCACCAACGTTAGAGGCGACAGTCTACTAGTGCAATAACACCTTTCTCTGGCGGTAAGCCAGTGCGCGGCGACGCCGTTTGGTTGACATCACGTCGCCGCTGGACGTGGTCCGCGAATCTGATCGCGCGAGCCTTGTCCTCGGGCTCCGGCGGAAACAACACAGCAGCTCGTGGTCAACGAGCAAGTGGACTTTCCAGGGATGTCGAGCCGCCAGCTCAAGCCCGATGACGGCGCTGGTGCTTCCACCAAACACCGATGCGGGTTCTCGACAAGGCCGCACAAGCAGCAGGTACACGTCTGCGCCCGCCTCTCAACCCGCAGCGCATCCGTGGTCCGGTCCTACGGGCTGCGTGTCAGCCCATGGCGGTCGTAGGTGATCACCTGATACAACCGGGCGCCGTGGTCGACCAGGGCATCCATACTGACGCCGTCCCGGCCGCCGCTGACTGGTAGTAGCAGTGGCGGCCCGGAACCCCGCCACGTAGTACAGGTTCGTCCTTGAGGCCCTGAGCACGCCTATAAGCTTCTCCACCGCCGGAACGAGCCTGGCTGCCGACAATTCAAAGCGCATTGAAACGCGCACACCTCTTCAGCAGAGCATTCATCCAGTCGGCGTGATTTGTTGCGGCCTCGTACACGAGTCCCCGGCGACACAACCAGCGACCCAAACATCCCTCACTGGTTCGCGAAAAGTTCCGCTCTCCTTCAGAGTGTATATTTCTCCCGCAATCCGTGCGGCCAGATAGGCCGAGCCTTTTGTGGTGTCAATGTCGCGCCAAGAGAACTCGAAGAAGCGGGTCCTCGGAATCTGCACCAGCGAGAGGCACACGTCGACGGTGTACTTGTCCGTCCCTGGTACCGCCAGGTGGTACGGCTTGCAATCGCCTGCGGTGCTCTGCGCGATGGCCGCCTCGCTCCCGGTGACCAGCAGCGCGGCGCTGACTCCCAGCGCTGCGAACGCGGCACTGACTTTGGCCTTGCCCACAATGTTCCTTTCTACGTGCCACGATGCAGAGATGCCAGGTTTTCCAGACCTGCCGCGCAAACAGCTTTCATCCTGTGAGATCACGTTGTTCTGGATCTTGCCCTGCACGCTATTCTCATCAATATCGGATGATCTGCAAGTACAGTTCACCCATCCTGACCGTGTCGGCCAGGCAGAACCAGCGGCAGAAAATCTCAGACATTTTTCGCGTGAATTCGCAGTTCAGCAGCCTGCTACCAGAAGAACCGTGCTCGTTCGAGGCGCACGCCTCGAAACGGACGGGATCGGAAGCGTGTTGACTTGAGCGAAACTGCTATGCCCAGGTTCGACAATGACGACAAGACCGCCATCGGCAGCCTGTTACCTGTCTACCGGTCCTCCGATCAAACCGGTCTTGCCGCGCTACAGGAACACGAAGGGCTCCGGACAGCGAAGTGGTCGCGAAACGCTCCCTTTCACGCCACGCCCAGAGGTCTTCACTGGCTTACGACAGGCCGTCACACGACCTGACCGGGACGACATCCTTAGATGTCACACCTGACCAGCCGGGGGCGACGGGCGGCGCGGCACAGCCCGGACGGCGCTGAAGTGGGCGTGCTTGGCGATCGAGCCAGGCGTCCAGGCGATCGTGGTGGTGGTGTTCTCGCCACTGGAGGGGATGTTAAACCTCAGCGAACTCACCGGAGTACCGGCCTCGTCACGGGTGTTGATGTCGATCTGGGCCAAGTGGTTCGCGTTGATGACGACGCGGGGCGTGGGAATCGGGGTGGCGGTGCTGATCGCGACAGGGGCGACCTCGCCGGAGGCGGTCAGGAAGTCCACGAGCGTGGGGCTGCCGCTGACGTAGCAGCTCACGCCGGGCTTCGCTTCGAGAGTCAGCGTGTAATCGTGCGAGCCGCCGCCGATGATCTCCGCGCTCACCCACACGTTGACGTCGGAGGCGTTGCACTGCACGCGGTCGGTGGGCATGGCGGAAGCGGTTCCGGCGAACACGGTCGTCGCCGCGGCGACGACTCCTGCAAGAACAATGCCGACGGGGGCAGTGCGACGGAGATTTTCACGGATGGTCAACGTCTGGCTCCTTCACTTCATCGATTGCCTGGAAGAGCACGCAGATGTCCGCGTCCTCGAAGTTTCTTGCCTGTATCCAGACGATAGCGATGAAGCAGGGTTGAACTCCATGCAGAAGGACTGACAGAAAGGCGAGTTCTGCCAGTGTTGTTCTGCCGGTGCGCCGCACAAGGCGCGGCTGACAGTGGAGAGCCACCTCAACCATGCCGCGCGCCGTGCCAGCTTGCGAACTTGTTGGCGGCAATTCGGTGCACCTCGTTCAGAGATTCGCCCTCACCGCCGAAACGGTCGCTATTTCGGTAGCGCCGTGCGCAACAGGTTCGCTCCACTGCGAGCATTCAGGTGAACCCTGCGACGCCCACGGAGTTGCTCAGTCGAGAGTGGAACGGCTGACCGGCACCGCACAGCGGGCCGAGCAGTCCTGCGCGGCCCCGAGTCACTGCAGTGCGGCGTCGGTGGCGACGACGCGCAGGTTGCGCAGGTGGTAGATCCGCTTGTCGTCGCCCCAGAGCCAGGCCTCAGCCGTGGCGCCGTTGTCGGTTACTTCGGTGATCTCCAGCTCGACCCGGATGACGCTGTTGCGTGGTGTGACCTGGCCGCGGTATTTCCACTCGACCTCGTGTCCGCCGGCGATGTCGAAGTGGCGGCCCAGTCACTTCCTGACACAGAAGTATTTCAGCAGCTGGATCATCGCCTCGACGCCGAGCGAACCCGGCTGGACGGGGTCCTGGAAGAAGTGGGCTTTAAAGAACCACTCGTCCGGGTCAACGTCCTTCTCGCTGCGCAGTCGGCCCAGGCGGCGCGCGCCGCCTTCCGGCCAGTAGCCGGTGACGCGGTCGATCATCGTGAGCATCGATTTGGGGATGTCCTCGTGGACCTCGCACGGTGCTTCCAGCGCGGCCCGTTCGTCGTCGGTCGGCGGCAGGCCGACCTGGTTCTCGAACGCCTCCTGCGGGAAGTATCCGAACACCGTTTTCAGGTCGAAGACGCGCTCGCCGTCGGCGTCGGCGTGCAGTTCGAAGCCGACGATGACCATGCCGGCCGACTTCGACAGCCGCGTGAGCGTCGTGCGGGTGGTGATTGTCCTCGTCCGCGCGGTGATCGTGCGGTGCAGCGTTCCGGTGCCGTCGACGTTGCGGAACAGCAGGTCGGTCTCGCTGGTCAGCGAGCAGTCGGCGTAGCTCGCGAGCCACCCGCACGGTTGCAGCGCGACCTCCATCAGCACGCCGAACGGCGTGGTGCCGTTGTGCTCTGCGAAGTACCAGGCGTCGGCCGGGGCGTCGTACTCGGCGGTGGCCGCGGTGCCGATCCGCAGGCCGTTCTGCGGCCCGTCAATCTCGGAGACGCGCGACATGAAGTGGTACGGCGGAGCGGGCACGCGGAGGCTGCGCCGGTCGCTGTCGAACACCTCGTGGCTCGGCCCGAACGCCTCGCTCGGCTTGCCCAACGCGGCCGCCAGCAGCGACTGGTAGCCGAACTGGAAGTTGTCGTGCGACGCGACCTGCTTGGGCTCGACGTGCGGGAGCGTCTTGAGCGGCCAGTCCGGGACGAGCCGCAACCGCACGCCCTCGGCCAGGAACGCCTTCACACCGTCCACAGTGCACAGAACGTCAGCGGTGAGCAGGTCGTGCCGCTCGTCCGTGACGAACACCTCGTAGGAGAGGTTCTTGCTCTCCGGCGTGACCTGGCCATGGCACCGCATCGGGATCGGCGCGCCCGGCGCCGGTTCGAGCCGCCAGCCGTCCTTGTCCGCCGTGTACCCCTTTGCGGTCAGGTAGTACGCCATGCTCTGCAAGCAGCCCTCGAACATCAGGGTCCCCGGCATGCACGGTCGTTCTTGAAGTGGCCGTCGAAGAACCAGTCGTCCTCGTGGATGGACAGCTCGGTCTTGACGTAACCCTCACGCAGGTCGCTGACCTTGTCGAACAGGTGGATCTGACTCGGCTTCGGCGTCCTGGTGCCAGCCGGGCGCGGGTGCGGGAGTGAACTGGTCGGTGGTGAGTGCCGATTGCTCAGATCACGCCGCCGGTGTTGGCGAGTTCGGCGGCGGTGAAGAAGCCCGCCTGACCATTCCGGACCAGTCAGTTTCAGCTCGTCTCCCACGTAGCAGTCGTAGTGGAAGAAGAACAACCTGATGCCGTCGTGCTCGCCGTGGCCGTCGATCGTGATCTGGTAGCGGAGAGTGTTGCCGGGTTCGGGAAGTGAGCCGTGGTAGGTGATCTCGCAGCCGAGGAGGCGGTAGATGCGCTCGCCCTTGGTCAGCAGGTCGACGCCGAGCCAGCTGATCAGCAGGAGGTCGGCCTGACCGGCCTCGGATATGATGCCCGCCGGCATGCGGCCGGCCGGGTCGAGGTACCAGGCGCCGTCCACGACGTCGGTCTCGGTCCAGATGGTGCCGGTGCCCATGCTGCCCGGTGCTGCGGCGATGCCGGTGACTCGGTCCGCCAGCAGCATCGGCGGGGCGGGCATGCGATCCGGTGCGAAACCGCCACAGGATCCCGTTAAACTAATCCCGCACCCGCCGCGGCAACGGACCCGTGGCCGCTACCGGCACATGCGGCTCGATCAGCGCCCACTCCGCATCGGTCACATCAAAACGCGCCACATCCGTGTTCTACCAGCGCGCCACCAGCCAACCTAGATCCGAACTTCAAACAGCTCCTAGGGCGCCGTCCACGATCAGCACGGTGTCCGGGCCGTGCTTGCGGGTCACCGGCGCGAGCGCAAGCAGCGGCGCCAGGTGCTCCACCACCCGGCCCGCCGCGGACTTCGAGATCCCGAACAGCAGCGCGACCTGCCGCAACGTCAGATCCGTCCGGTAGCACACCGCCACCAGCAACACCCGATCCGCCAGCGGCACACCCCACCGCCGGCCGCAGCCAGTCTGCTCACCACCCCGACGAGCCACGACCCGCACGAGCGTGCGGAACACCCGCACCGACAAGCCCGTGAACACCGGCACCCACTCCGGCCGATCCGCACTGATCACCTGCTCC
>NZ_FNIX01000039.1 GCF_900104175.1 Lentzea jiangxiensis | reverse complement strand
AGATGAGGTATCCCACCCTTTGTGGGTTAAGGCCCCCAGCTAGACCACTGGGTTGATAGGCCAGAGGTG
The DNA here is from genome assembly GCF_900104175.1 of Lentzea jiangxiensis. Taxonomy (GTDB): domain Bacteria; phylum Actinomycetota; class Actinomycetes; order Mycobacteriales; family Pseudonocardiaceae; genus Lentzea; species Lentzea jiangxiensis. The sequence goes on along the minus strand of NZ_FNIX01000039.1, from coordinate 26,168 downwards.
GAAGACCGGTAACGGTTGGAGCTGACTGGTACTAATAGGCCGAGGACTTGTTACGAAGACGCTACGCATCCACTGTGCGGTTCTGGAAGAACAACCAGAACCGATCGAACCCACCGGCAGACGAGAGTGTGCTGGTTCGGGGTTCAGGTTGAACATTTCCATAGTGTTTCGGTGGTTATAGCGTTGGGGAAACACCCGGTCCCATTCCGAACCCGGTAGTTAAGCCCTTCTGCGCCGATGGTACTGCACTGGTTACGGTGTGGGAGAGTAGGTCGCCGCCGAACTTCTTCCCTGAAGGGGCTTGTGATTGCGGGGCACAACAACAGTGCTCGCTCACAAGCCCCTTTCAGCGTGTCCATAGGAGGAATCAGGTGTCCAGGTTCGGGGATCGTCCCGGCGACCGTCAGCGTGGCCAGGGAGACCGACCGCGCCGTTCCGAGGGTGGCCGTCCAGCAGGCGATCGGAAGTTCAGCAACAACTCCCAGCGTGGTGAAGGCTCCGGCGACCGCACCAGCAGCGGTGACCGTCGAGACAACCGCGCCGGCTCAGGCGACCGCGGTGGCTATCGCGGTCAGAGTTCCGGTGACCGCGGCGGCTACCGCAGGGACGACTCCGGCGACCGCGGCGGGTACCGCGGCGACCGTTCGAGCGACCGCGGCAGCTCCAGTGACCGCGGCGGCTCCCGGGGCGAGCGCTCCGGTGGAGACCGCGGTGGCTACCGCGGGCAGGGGTCCGGTGAGCGCAGCGGTATCCGCAGCGATCGTCCCGGCTTCCGCAAGGACGATTCAGGCGATCGTGGTGGCTACCGGGGCCAGGGTTCCGGCGAGCGCGGTGGCTACCGCAAGGACGACTCGAACGACCGCGGTGGTTACCGCAAGAGCGAGTCGGGCGACCGCGGCAGCTACCGGAAGGACGACTCGGGCGACCGCGGCGGCTTCCGTTCCGGTGGCGACCGCGGTGGTTACCGCAAGAGCGACTCGGGCGACCGCGGCGGCTTCCGCCGTGACGAGTCCGGCGACCGCGGCGGATACCGGGGCGACCGTTCGAGCGACCGCGGTGGGTTCCGTCGCGACGACTCGAGCGACCGCGGCGGATACCGCAAGAGCGACTCCGGCGACCGTGGTGGCTACCGGAAGGACGACTCCGGCGACCGCGGTGGATACCGCGGGGACCGTTCGAGCGACCGCGGCGGCTTCCGTCGCGACGACTCGGGCGACCGTGGTGGCTACCGGGGCCAAGGTTCCAGTGACCGCAGCGGTTACCGCAAGAGCGACTCAGGCGATCGTGGCGGCTACCGCGGCGAGCGCTCGGGTGAGCGCAGCGGGTTCCGCAAGGACGACTCCGGTGATCGCGGTGGGTACCGCGGCGACCGGTCCAGCGACCGCGGTGGTGACCGTGGTGGATTCCGGAAGAGCGACTCGGGCGACCGCGGTGGCTACCGCGGCCAGGGTTCGGGCGACCGTCCCGGCTACCGCAAGGACGACTCGGGTGACCGTGGTGGCTACCGGGGTCAGGGTTCCAGTGACCGCGGCGGGTACCGCAAGAGCGACTCGGGTGACCGTGGTGGCTACCGGGGTCAGGGTTCGAGCGACCGCGGCGGGTACCGCAAGGACGATTCCGGTGACCGTGGTGGATACCGCGGGGACCGTTCGAGCGACCGCGGTGGCTACCGCAAGAACGACTCCGGCGACCGGGGCGGCTCCCGCAACGACGAACGCTCGGCTCCGCAGCGCGACGACCGCCGTGACGAGCGCAGCCGTGAGCGCGCGGCGCGTTTCCAGGACCGCATCACCGACCAGGACACCACCGGTCAGGCCAGCAGCGGTCAGGACAGCACCGGCGCCGAGGGTACCGCTGCCGAGGTGAAGCCGGACGCCGAGCGTTCCGGTTACCGCCTGGGCGACGGTGCCGCGGCCACGCGCACCGCGGCCGGTCGCGAGGCTGTGGCCGAGGCCGCGGTCGCTGCCGACAGCGACGCGGACGAGGCCGTCGAGGACGAGGCCGTCACCGAGGACCGCGAGGCCGGCGACGCGCCCGCGGCCGGGAGTGACAAAGCCGACGAGGCTGACGAGGCCGATGAGGCTTCGGACGGGATCCGTGCGGCGGACGCCGAGGCCGGCGACGAGCAGCGCGACGAGGCGCCCGCACCCCGTGGCGGACGGCCCGAGCTGCCCCGGGAAGCCGACCTGTCGCTGCTCGACCCGGAGATCAAGGCCGAGCTGCGCAGCCTGCCCAAGGGCCTCGCGGAACTCGTCGGCAAGCACCTGGCCGCGGCCGGGCTGCTGATCGACGAGGAGCCGGAGCTGGCGCTCGAGCACGCCCGCTACGCGCGGAGCAAGGCCGCTCGCGTCGGTGTCGTGCGGGAAGCGGCGGGTCTCACCGCCTACTTCGCGGACGAGTGGGCCGAGGCGCTCAGCGAGCTGCGCGCCGCGCGCCGGATGATGGCCGGGCCGGGCCACCTGGCGATCATGGCCGACTGCGAGCGGGCGCTCGGGCGTCCCGAGCGGGCCATCGACCTCGCCAAGGACCCGTCGGCCAAGGACCTGAGCCAGGAGGACGAGATCGAGCTGCGGATCGTCGCGGCCGGCGCTCGTCGCGACATGGGTCAGCTCGACGCGGCCGTCGTCGCGCTGCAGGGTCCGGACCTCGATCCGGGACAGCGCACGCCCTACTCGGCGCGGCTCTTCTACGCTTACGCCGACAACCTGGCCGCGGCCGGTCGCACCGAGGAAGCGGTCAAGTGGTTCCTCAACGCCGCCGAGGCTGACGACGAAGGGGAGACCGACGCCGCCGAGCGCGCGTTCGAGCTCACCCAGGAGGAGACCGCGGAGCAGTGAGCGAGACGTTGGTCGACCGGTACGACGCTTTGCTGATCGATCTCGACGGCACCGTCTACCGCGGGTCGGAAGCCGTGCCCGGTGCCGCCGAAGCGATTGCGGCGGCCAGGAGCAAGGGCGTCGGGATCCGGTACGTCACCAACAACGCGTCACGCTCTCCGCAGGCGGTGGCCGACCACCTCGTCGAGCTCGGGTTCGAGACGAGCGTCGACGAGGTGAGCACCTCCTCGCAGGCAGGCGCGGCGATGCTCGCCGATCGCCTGCCCAAGCGGTCCACCGTCCTCGTGCTCGGCACCGAGGCCCTCGAGGCCGAGGTGTTCAAGCGCGGACTCATCCCGACCGACACCGCCGAAGGCGCGGTGGCGGTCCTGCAGGGCCTGTCCATGGACCTCGGCTGGCGCCAGCTGGCCGAGGCCGCCGTGGCCATCCGCGCCGGTGCGCTGTGGGTGGCGTGCAACGTCGACGCCACCCTGCCCACCGAACGCGGCCTCCTGCCCGGCAACGGCAGCCTCGTCGCGGCGCTGAAGACCGCCACCGGCCAGGAACCCCTCGTCGCCGGCAAACCCGCCACCCCGCTGCTGCAGCAGGCGGCGAAGGACCTCGGCGCGCATCGCCCGCTGGTCGTCGGAGACCGCCTCGACACGGACGTCCTGGGCGCCGTCAACGCCGGGATGGACTCGCTGCTCGTGCTCACGGGTGTGTCGACGGAGGAGGAGGCGCAAGCGCTTCCGGAAGAGCGACGGCCGACGTATGTCGGCGCGGACCTGTCGGTACTACATCGGCTACCGTAAGACCGTGAGCTACCCCCTGCCCGGACCGCCGCCCAACCCGGCCGACGCCATCGAAGGCGCGCTGGAGCGGCTCGACGGGCTCGAGAACGTCGCCCTCGAGGAGCACGTTGCCCGGTTCGACGCCGTGCACGCCACGCTCACCGACGCACTGTCGAGCATCGACAAGGTGTGATGCACAGTGCCTCGCAGGGTGCGGCTCGACGCCGAACTCGTGCGCAGGGGGCTCGCCCGGTCCCGTGAGCACGCCAGCCAACTCGTCGCGGACGGCCGCGTCACGGTGCGCGGCACCGTCGCGACCAAGCCCGCGACCGCCGTGGAGACCTCCGACGCGGTCGTCGTCAAGGACCTCGACAACGATCCCAACTGGGCCTCCCGGGGCGCGCACAAGCTGATCGGCGCGCTCGAAGGCTTCAAGATCGACCCCACCGGCAAGCGCTGTCTCGACGCCGGCGCGTCCACTGGCGGTTTCACCGACGTGCTGCTGCGCGGAGGTGCGAGGCAGGTCGTCGCGGCCGACGTCGGCAGGGGTCTGCTCGACTGGAAGCTGCAGACCGACGACCGGGTCGTGGTGAAGGACAAGACCAACGTCCGCACCCTCACACCCGAGGACATCGGTGGCACGGTTGAACTCGTGGTGGCCGATCTTTCGTTTATCTCGTTGAGGCTTGTGCTCCCCGCACTGGCCGCGTGCCTCGACGAGGAAGGCGATCTGCTGCCGATGGTCAAGCCGCAGTTCGAGGTGGGCAAGGAACGCCTCGGCTCCGGAGGCGTCGTGCGCGACCCCGGGCTGCGCGCGGAAGCCGTGCTCGACGTGACCAGGGCGGCGGCCGAGCTCGGCCTGGCCGTGCACGGGGTCGTCGCGAGCCCGCTGCCCGGCCCGTCCGGCAACGTCGAGTACTTCCTCTGGCTGCGCAAAGCAGGACCCGCCCCGGACGGGGCGGAGACTGCCGCGGAGATGGTGCGCACCGCCGTCGAAGAAGGGCCCCAATGAGGGAAGTCCTGCTGGTCGTCCACACCGGTCACCAGAGCAACATCGATCTCGCCCGTCAGGTGGCCGGCCGCCTCGCGGTCGGAGGCGTCACGACGAGGGTGCTCGACGACGAGGCGCGTGACCTCGGCCCGTCGTGCTGCACCAAGGTCGTGCCCGCCGACGACCACGCCGCCGAGGGCACCGAGCTCGTGCTGGTGCTGGGCGGTGACGGCACGCTGCTGCGCGGCGCCGAGCTCGCCCGCCCGGCGCGCGTGCCGGTCCTCGGCGTGAACCTCGGCCGCGTCGGGTTCCTCGCGGAAGCCGACTCGGACGCGTTGCACGAGGCCGTCGGTCACGTGCTGGAACGCGACTACTTCGTGGAAGAGCGCATGACGCTCGACCTGATCGCCAAGGTCGACGGCGAGGTCGTCGTGAAGACGTGGGCGCTCAACGAGATCAGCGTCGAGAAGCTGATCCGCGAACGCATCCTCGAGGTCGTCATCGAGGTCGACGGACGGCCCGTGTCGGCGTTCGGCTGCGACGGCGTGCTGTGCGCGACGCCGACGGGTTCCACGGCCTACGCGTTCTCGGCCGGCGGTCCGGTCGTGTGGCCGGACGTGCAGGCGATCCTGGTGGTGCCGAGCAACGCGCACGCGCTGTTCGCGCGGCCGCTGGTCGTGTCGCCCAAGTCGCACGTGGCGTTTGAGATCGAGGCGACCGGGCATCCGGCGGCGCTGTCCGCGGACGGGCGGCGCACGTTCGAGTTGCCCGCGGGCGCGCGGATCGAGATCGTGGAGGGCGAGGTGCCGCTCAAGGTCGTCCGGCTGCGCCATGCCCCGTTCACGGACCGGCTGGTCGAGAAGTTCGACCTGCCGGTGAAGGGGTGGCGGGGACCATCGGCAGGCTGACCGCGCCGCTCGGTGCGTCGGCACCGGCTCGTTATGGTGCCCGCGAGGAAATGTCGGACTCGACAAGTAAGGTTCGCCCTGTGCTGGCCGAGATGCGCATCAATGGCCTTGGCGTGATCGACGAGGCCACCCTGGAGCTGGACCCCGGGTTCACCGTTGTCACGGGTGAGACGGGCGCGGGCAAGACCATGGTCGTGACCGGGTTGCACCTGCTCGGCGGTGGCCGGGCGGAGGCGTCCCGCGTGCGCACCGGAGCGGACCGGGCGGTGGTCGAGGGCCGCTTCCAGGCCCCGGCCGGCAGTCCCGCCGCGAAGGTGGCGGAGGAGGTCGGCGGCGAGGCGGACGAGGACGGCTCGCTGATCGCGATCCGCACCGTCGGCGCCGACGGCCGCTCCCGCGCGCACGTCGGCGGCCGTTCCGTGCCGGTCGGCGTGCTGTCCGAGCTGGCCGAGCAGCTGATCGCCGTCCACGGCCAGAACGACCAGCTGCGGCTCATGCGCCCCACCGAGCAGCGCGCCGTGCTGGACCGCTTCGCCGGCGACGACGTGGGCGGGCCCCTGCGCGCGTACCAGGCCGTCCGCGAGGAGTGGCTGCGCGTCTCCGCGGAGCTGAAGGAACGCACCGAACGTTCCCGCGAACTGGCCCGCGAGGCCGACCTGCTGCGCCACGGCCTGACCGAGATCGACGCGGTCGCCCCGCAGCTGGGCGAGGACGCCGAGCTGCACGACGAGGCCCGCCGCCTGGCCGACGCCGACCAGCTGCGCGAGACGGCCCAGGGCGCGCAGTTCGCGGTGTCCGGCTCCCTGGAGGGCGACCCGGACAACCCCGGCGCGCTCGGCCTGATCTCCGAGGCCGCCCGCCGCCTGTCCTCGTCCGAGGACCCGAAGCTGCGCGAGATGGAACCGCGTCTCGTCGAGGCGGCCACGCTGCTGGCCGACGTCGGCGCCGAGATCTCCGGCTACCTCGACCAGCTGGAGGCCGACCCCGGCCGCCTCGAGGCCGTGCTGCAGCGCCAGGCCGAACTGAAGGCGCTGACCCGCAAGTACGCCGCCGACGTCGACGGCGTGATCGCCTGGGCCGAGCAGGCGCGTGCCCGGCTGGGCGGACTGGACACGTCCGAGGAAGCGCTCACCGGCTTGGCGGCCCGCCGCGACGAGCTGGCCGCGGAGCTGGCGACGCTCGCCGCTCAGGTGACGGCGGCTCGGGTCGAGGCCGCGCTGGAACTCGGGAAGGCCGTCACCGAAGAGCTCGACGGGCTCGCGATGCCGCACGCCTCGGTGGAGCTCGCCGTCCGGCCCCGGCACGCCGAGACCGGGGACGCGCAGGCTCTCACCGTCGGGCGCTCGGTGCTGCACGCCGGCGCGTCGGGGGTGGACGACGTCGAGCTCCGGCTGATCTCCCACCCCGGGGCGCCTGCTCTTCCGGTGCACAAGGGGGCTTCCGGTGGTGAGCTCTCCCGGGTGATGCTGGCGCTCGAGGTGGTGCTGTCCCACTCCGATCCGGTGCCCACGCTGGTGTTCGACGAGGTGGACGCCGGAGTCGGTGGACGGGCTGCTGTCGAGGTCGGGCGGCGGCTGGCTCGGCTTGCCCGGTCGCACCAGGTGATCGTGGTGACGCACCTGCCCCAGGTCGCGGCCTTCGCCGATCGGCATCTCGTGGTGGACAAATCCGCCGACGGGACGTTCACGCGGTCGGCTGTCCGGAAGTTGGACGAGACCCAGCGGGTGGTGGAGCTGGCTCGAATGCTGGCCGGGATGGACTCCACCGACACCGGGCGGGCTCACGCCGAGGAGTTGCTGGCCGCGGCCAAGTCGGACAAGTCTTCTGCTCCTGTGGTTCGGCGGAGGAAGAAGAAGGGCTGAGGTTTGTCGGACCCCCTGAGCAGGTTGGGATTGGGGGGTCCTGGGAGTGGGGGGACGTCTGCGTCAGCATGCGTCCCCCCCTTTTTTTGTGGGTTGCTGGCACGCCTGTTGCATTGGGCGGTTACGTCCGTTGGTGGGTGGTGGCCGGTGGGGCCGCCTGGAAAGCCAAGAGCAAAGCCAAAAGCGGAGCGGCTCGCCTTCGGCCTCGCGCTGTTCGGGCTGTGGTTCGGCATGATGGAGGGGACCGAGCTCCGGTCAGCGGGCGCACGCGGTGTGCGGTGGAAGGTGGACCGGATCTGTGACCACGCGCCGGGTGCTCGGGGCGGTGCTGGTGTTCGTCGCGGCCGGGTTGGCTGTGGCGGCTACGTTCTCGACCGCCTATTCGGTGCGGGTGGTGGTGAACGGGCGGACGCTGCGGTTCGAGGCCACCTCGTGGGTCGTTGAGCGGGACGACTTCCGAGAGGTGCTGATGTTGGCGCCGTTGGAGTTCGGGGAGCCTGTTGTCGGGGCGGCCGTGGTCATGGTGTTGGCTGCGGTGCTGGCATTTCGGGTCCCTGCTCTCCGGGTGGGGTCGTTGCTCGGGGCCGGGTTGCTGGTGGGGGCCGCCTGGTCTGCCGTGGTGCGGGTGCAGGGGCTGGTCGAGGAGCTCGAGGGCATGAGGTCGCCCGTGCCCATTGCCGTGGAGCAGAGGGACGGGGTCACGATGCTGATCGTGGCCGCCGGGGTGGGGGTCATCTCCGCCGTGTTGCACCAGGAGTTGCCTCGGCGGGTTGGTGGCGATGACGACGTGGAGGGCGGTGACGGGGTGGTGATCCACCAGGTCGACGACGACGGGGACGACGCCGAGACGCCGCCCTACGGGTATCCGGTGATCGTGGAGCCGAAGGGTGGGTGAGCGGCGGAGGGTGGCCGGTGTGCTCTCCGTGCTGGGGGCCGGGACCGTGGTGGCCGGGAGTCTCCTGGACACCTTCCGGACCGTCCACAAAGGTTTCGAAGTGGAGTTGGTGATCACCACCTCGGCCTGGGTGACCAGGTCGGAGCCTCCGAGCGGGCCGCCTGAGAACCCCGCGTTGTTCGCGGCGGGGTGGCCGTTGGTCGTTTGTGCGGTGGTGGTGGCCTGTGCCGTGGTGCTGACGTTGCGGGAGAGGACCGCGTTCGTCGGGCGGGTGCTCGTCCTCGGTGCTGCCGGGGCGTTGGCCGGGGTGGTGTTCCTCTACCTCGCGCTGGTCGAGCGGCAGCGCAGCCTGTACTCCTTCGGGCCGTCCGGGGAGCCCGCGGCCGAAGTGCACTACCTCGGCGGTACGTGGATGTTGGTCCTGGGAGCGATCATCACGCTGGTCGGGGCCGTGCTCGCTCAACAGCGGGTGGGGTCTGCGTCGGTGGATGAGGACGGGGTGGTCGTGCGGTCGTTGGGCGGAGAGGACGACACGCCGCCGTTCGGCATCGCCGTACCCGGCGACGGGCGGGAGGCACGGTGATCGGGAGGCCTACGGCGATCGCGCTGATCGCGGTCGGGGTGGTGCTGACGGCCACGGCGATGGTGCTGCCGTGGTACTCGACGGCTTACGGCGGTGGGGTCGAGGTGGTCGTTCGGGCTTGGGGGACGGAGATCGTCAACAAGCCCGGTGACTGGCCCGCAGGGGAGCTGTCGCCCTGGTACGGGGTGCCGGTGGCGGTCACGGCGGCGTTGCTCGTCGCCGGGATCTGGGTCGCTCGCGCCGCGGTGGCCGGGGCGGCCGGACAGGCCGGGGCCGTCGGTGTCACGGCGGCGCTGGTCGTGTCGGAACGCGGGCACGCGGTCGAGCAGCAAGGGGACTTCGCGGTCGGGTTCGGGCTGGTGTTCCTGGTGGCCGGAACGCTGGTGGCGCTCGCGGGTGCCGTCGCGGTGCAGCGGGAGGCGGGGTGAAGAAGGTCCTGAGCGTCGTGTTGCTCGTGCTGGCCGCGGGGGCCGCGGCCGGGGCGACGCTCCTGCCGTTCTCCGAGCTGTTGATCAGCCTTGCTCCCGGGCAGCCGCAGACCGCGTACGTCACGACCGGCTGGAGCACGCGGTTCGGTGGCACCAAGGACGAGCACGGTCCGTTGTTCGGCATCCCGATCGTGGTGGCGGCCGCGGCGGTGCTGGTGGGTGTTCGGTGGCGGAAGGTCGCCTTCGCCGGTGCCGCGGCGCTCGCGGGTGTGGCCGGGATGCTGTTCGTCCACCTGTTGAACGTGATCAGCTTCCACGAGGCGGGCAACATCGCCATCGACCCAGGGCTGGAAGCCGGGTTCGGCAACGGGATCTGGGTGCTCATCGGCGCCGTGGTGCTGGCGTTCGGTGCCGTGGTGGTTCACCCCGACGACTGACCAGCAGGAATCGCCCGGCGTGCCTCACCGGTCACATGCGCACCGTGGGTCACTATCGGCGCATGAAGCTTTCCGGGCTGCTGAACCGCACCAACCACGAACTTCCCGGTGTCACGGGTGTCGCGCGGGTTGATCGGCGCGCGAGCGACCTGGTTCGGCGCGTGAGTGCCGGTGACGTCGCGGTCATGGACCTCGTCGACCTCGACCGGCGCACCGCGGAAGCGCTCGTCGCGGCCGAGGTGGTCGGTGTCGTGAACGCGTCGCCGTCCATTTCCGGGCGTTTTCCCAATCTCGGGCCGGAGCTGCTGCTGGAGGCGGGCATCCCGCTGATCGACGGCGTCGGCGCGGTCGCGTTGCGGGAGATCAAGGAAGGCGCCAGGGTCCGGCTGCACGAGGGGGTCGTCTACGCCGGCGAACGCGAGCTCGCGAAGGGTGTCGAGCAGAACGCCGAGAGCATCGCCGATGCCATGATCGAGGCGAAGGCCGGCATGTCGGCGCAGCTGGAAGCGTTCTCCGCCAACACCATCGAGTTCCTGCGCCGTGAACGCGCGCTGGTGCTCGACGGCGTCGGCGTGCCCGAGGTGTACGTGTCGATGCGCGACCGGCAGGTGCTCGTCGTCGCGGGTGGGCCGTCGCACGCCGAGGAGCTGCGCAAGCTCCGCCACTACATCCGCGAGTACCGGCCGGTGCTGATCGGCGTCGAAACGGGCGCGGACACGCTGATCGACGCCGGGCTCAAACCGGACATCATCGTCGGCGACCCCGACGGCATCGGCACCGCGTCGTTGCGCGCGGCCGCCGAGGTGGTCGTGCCCGCGCAGACCGACGGCCACGCGCCCGGCCTGCAGCGCATCCAGGACCTCGGCATCGGCGCGGTGACGTTCCCCGCCTCGGGCAACGCCGAGGACCTGGCGCTGCTGCTCGCCGAAGCCCACGGGGCGTCGCTGGTGGTCACGGTCGGGCTCCGCGCGACGCTGCGCGAGTTCCTCGACCGCGGGCACTCCGGTTCCAACCCCTCCACGTTCCTGACCCGGTTGAAGCTCGGCAGCAAGCTCGTCGACGGGGAGGCCGTCGCGACCCTGCACCGCAGCCGGGTTTCGCTGGGCGTGATCGTCCTGCTGGTGGCCGCCGCGATCGCGGCCATGGTGGCCGCGCTCGCGGTCTCCGGTGTCGGTCACGTCTACGTCGACATCGTGGTCGACGGCTGGCAATCCGTCGTCAACTGGCTCAAGGGGTTCTTCTCGTGATCACGTTGCGCTACCACGTAGTTTCGATCACCGCGGTCTTCCTGGCCCTCGCGGTCGGAGTCGTGCTGGGGTCGACCGCGATCAGCGGGCGGTTGCTGTCCGGGTTGAGCGACGAGAAGAACTCGTTGGCGCAACAGGTGAACGACCTGCAGAACGAGCGCAACGCGTTGAACGCCGAGCTGACCGAGGCCGACGAGTTCGCGGAGGCCGTCGGGCCGCTCGCGGTCAAGGACCGGCTCACCGACCGCACGGTCGTGATCGTCACGACCGCGGACGCGCGCCCGGCCGACCGGGACGCGCTCAACGGCCTGCTGAAGGCCGCGAGCGCCACGGTCACCGGCGAGGTCCAGCTGACCGACGCGTTCGCCGACCCGTCCCGCGGCGACCAGCTGCGCGACCTCGTGGCACGGGTGCAGCCCGCCGGGTCGCAGCTGCCCACGGCCGGCGACCCCGGCACCCGCGCGGGCGGCCTGTTCGGCGCCCTGCTGCTGCTCAACCCCACCAGCAACCAGCCGCAGGCCACGGCCGACGAGACGGCGGCCGCGCTGTCCGGGCTTTCCAACGCCGGGTTCGTCAAGGCGACGTCCGGGGTGACGCCCGCGCAGCTCGCGATCGTGCTGACCGGCGGCGCGGCGATCGGTGACTCGGCGGCCGACCGGGCCTCGACGGTCGCGCGGTTCGCCACCCAGCTCGACCGGTCCGCCGCGGGCGTCGTGCTGGCGGGAGCGAACGGTTCGGCCAACGGCACCGGTGCGATCGGTGTGGTCCGCGCGGACACGAACGCGACGTCGATCCTGTCCACCGTCGACAACTCCGACACCCCGGCGGGCCAGGTCGTCGTGGTGATGGCGCTGGGCGAGCAGCTGGAGGGCCGCTCCGGCCGGTACGGGGTGGCGGGCAACGCGGAGGCGTCGTCGCCGGGAGCGGCGGGCTAGTACTCGGTCGTCCAGTCGCCCGGCAGCACCTTCACCAGCAGTTCCAACGCGTCCGGCGTGCGGGCGCGGGCCCACAGCCACTGGTGGTCGTCCTCGCGGACGACCAGGTCGTCGCCGACGAACCAGCGGGTGCCGGGACTGTGCAGCGGCAGGAGCGCGAAGTTGTCCTCGAGCAGGGAGCCGTCCGCCTCGGACGTCTCCCTGTCCGCCGTCTCGGCCCCGTCGCGGAACAGCGCTTCGGACAACACCATCTCCACGCACGCCAGCGAGAACCGCGGCAGCCACGGGTCCCAGCGCTCCCCGGTCTTGTCGACGAGGTCGAGCTTGATCATCACCTCGGGGTCGTCCCCGCCCAGTGCCGTGGCCCAAGCCGCGACCCACTGGTTCTCGTCGCGGAACACCAGCACGTCGTCGTCCACGCGCAGTTCCGAGGGCAGGAGCAGGCGGTCCTGGTTGCTGGTCAGGTCGGGGCGCTTGCCGAACAGCGACAGCGCCTCCTTGACCGCCTCCGGGAGCTCGACGCCGAGCCGTTCCTCGGTGGCGGCGAGGTCGGCTCGGCTCCAGCCGTCCTGCGGTTCGATCGGCTCCGCCCACGCGGCCGCGAATCCCTCGACGAAACGCCAGGCCGCCGAGCGGTCGTGAACGGCTCCAGCGGCTGCCACCGCCACGTCGAAGGTCACGTGACAACTTTTCCTGATGTCGGCCCGTGCCGGGGGAAGTTCGGGAAAACCCCTTGCTGCGCCGATCGGGTGATGTGATCTGCCGGGTCGTGGTGCGCTGGGTGACCGGCGGCGTGTTAGCGTTATGGCCCGTGGATAGGGGGATTCACCCCCACGATTTTCACGGGAGCCCCGTTGGTGCAGCAGGCACGTACGACCAAGCACGTCTTCGTCACGGGAGGCGTCGCGTCCTCCTTGGGCAAGGGGCTCACCGCCTCCAGCCTCGGCCAGTTGCTCACCTCGCGCGGCCTGCGGGTGACGATGCAGAAGCTCGACCCGTACCTGAACGTGGACCCTGGCACGATGAACCCGTTCCAGCACGGCGAGGTCTTCGTGACCGACGACGGTGCGGAGACGGACCTCGACATCGGCCACTACGAGCGGTTCCTCGCGCGGGATCTGAGCGGTGACGCGAACGTCACCACCGGCCAGGTGTACTCCGAGGTGATCGCCAAGGAGCGGCGCGGCGAGTACCTGGGTGACACGGTCCAGGTGATCCCGCACATCACCGACGAGATCAAGCGCCGCATCCGCGCGATGGCCGAGCCGGACGCCGACGGCGTCACGCCGGACGTCGTCATCACCGAGGTCGGCGGCACCGTCGGCGACATCGAGTCGCTGCCGTTCCTGGAGGCCTGCCGCCAGGTCCGCCACGACGTCGGCCGCGACAACGTCTTCTTCCTGCACGTGAGCCTCGTGCCGTACCTGGCGCCGTCCGGGGAGCTGAAGACCAAGCCGACGCAGCACTCCGTCGCGGCGCTGCGCAACATCGGCATCCAGCCCGACGCGATCGTCTGCCGGGCGGACCGGGAGATCCCGGACGCGCTCAAGCGCAAGATCGGCCTGATGTGCGACGTCGACACCGACGCCGTCGTCGCCGCCGTGGACGCGCCGTCGATCTACGACATCCCGAAGGTGCTGCACGCCGAGGGGCTCGACGCCTACGTGGTGCGCCGCCTCGACCTGCCGTTCCGCGACGTCGACTGGACGGTGTGGGGCGACCTGCTGCAGCGCGTGCACAACCCCGTCGAGACGGTGAAGATCGCGCTCGTCGGCAAGTACGTCGACCTGCCCGACGCGTACCTCTCGGTCACCGAGGCGCTGCGGGCCGGCGGGTTCGCGCACCACGCCAAGGTCGAGATCAAGTGGGTGCCGTCGGACGAGTGCCAGACGGCCGAGGGCGCCGCGCGGGCGTTGTCCGGCATGGACGCGGTGCTGATCCCCGGCGGGTTCGGCGTGCGCGGCATCGAGGGCAAGATCGGCGCGCTGAAGTACACCCGCACGCGCGGTGTGCCGACGCTCGGCCTGTGCCTCGGCCTGCAGTGCATGGTCATCGAGGCGGCGCGCAACCTCGCGGGCATCGAGGACGCGAACTCCAGCGAGTTCGAGGAGGGCGGCTCGCCCGTCATCTCCACGATGGCCGACCAGGAGGACGTCGTCTCCGGTCAGCGCGACATGGGCGGCACGATGCGCCTGGGCGCGTACGTCGCGAAGCTCACGCCGGGATCGGTCGTCGCGAACGCCTACGGCGCCACCGAGGTCTCCGAGCGGCACCGCCACCGCTACGAGGTCAACAACGCCTACCGCGGCAAGCTCGCCGACGCCGGCCTGGCCTTCTCCGGCACGTCGCCGGACGGCCGCCTGGTCGAGTTCGTCGAGCTGCCCGCCGACGTGCACCCGTTCTACGCGGCCACGCAGGCGCACCCGGAGCTCAAGTCGCGTCCCACGAAGCCGCACCCGCTGTTCGCGGCGTTCGTGAAGGCCGCGATCGACTACCGGGTCGCGGACCGCCTCCCGCTGGCGGCGGGAGCGTCCCAGTGACGTCCAGGCACGACTTCCGCACGGTCTCCAGCGAGGACTTGCACGTCGGCAAGGTCGTGGCGCTGAGGGTCGACGAGGTCGAGATGCCCGGCGGCGGCACGGCCAAGCGCGAGATCGTCGAGCACATGGGCGCGGTGGCGGTCGTGGCCGTCGGCGACGAGGGCGAGGTCGTGCTCATCCACCAGTACCGGCACGCGCTCGGCCGGCACCTCTGGGAGCTGCCGGCCGGCCTGCTCGACCACGACGGCGAGGAGCCGGTCGTCGGCGCCCGCCGCGAGCTGGCCGAGGAGGTCGGTCTCGACGCGCGGCGCTGGGACACCCTCGTCGACACGGCCGCGTCGCCCGGCTTCACCGACGAGGTCGTGCGCGTGTTCCTGGCGCGCGACCTGTCCGAGGTCGACCGCGAGGTGCAGGGCGAGGAGGAGGCGGACCTGGAGGTCCACCGCTTCCCGATCGCCGAGGCCGTGCGGATGGTGCTCTCCGGCGAGATCGTGAACTCGTCGACCGTCGCGGGGCTGCTCGCGGCCCGTGAGGTGCTGGAGGGCAGGGCGGAGCCCCGGCCCGCCGACGCGCCCTTCCGCGACCGGCCGACCCGGTTCGCCGCGCGCGAGAAGTAGGTTGGAGTCATGCAGACGCTGAAGGGTTCTCTCACACGGATGAGGGGGCCCCTCAGCGTGCTCGCAGCCGGTGCCGCAGGCGCTGTGCTGCTGCTGTTCGTCGACCCCAACCAGCCGGGCAACTTCCTGCCGAAGTGCCCGTTCAAGGCGCTCACCGGGCTCGACTGCCCCGGCTGCGGGGTCACGCGGATGCTCCACGCGCTGCTGCACGGCGACGTCGTGGCCGCGTGGCACTTCAACGCCGTGCTGCTCGTGCTGGGCGTGCCGACGGTGGCCTGGCTGCTCACGCGCTGGACGATCGCCCGCTGGAAGGGAGAACGGCGACCGGTGCGGCCTGCGCTCGGGTTCGCCGTTCTCGCCGTGGCGCTCGTGTGGGGCGT
Source organism: Lentzea jiangxiensis (assembly GCF_900104175.1). Lineage (GTDB taxonomy): Bacteria > Actinomycetota > Actinomycetes > Mycobacteriales > Pseudonocardiaceae > Lentzea > Lentzea jiangxiensis. The sequence continues at coordinate 10,738 of NZ_FNIX01000039.1, read as the reverse complement.
GGGGCGCAACCTCGCCTAGGAGTCGCGGAGCTTGCGGCCCTCGGCGTCGGTGCCGCCGTTGACCAGGATGATGATCGCGTCCACCAGCGACCAGATGCCGCAGCCGCCGCAGGTGAACAGCTGGGCGAGCGCGATACCGGTGTGGCCCGTGTAGAAGCGGCCCACGCCGAGGTTGCCCAGGAACAGCTGCAGCAGGCCCGCGACGATCTTCGACTTGTCCGACAGCGGTACGCCCGTGTACGGGTCGAAGCCGTACGGCGCGCCGGGAGCGGCGTAGCCGGGAGGGACCATGCCGGGCTGCGGCAGCGCGTACTGCGGTTGCGGGCCGGTGGGCGGCGGGTAGTACGGCGGCGTGGGCTGCGGCGCGAAGCCCGGCGGCGGGGTGGGCACGGCCGTGAACGGCACGGACGGCGGCGCGAGGAACGGCGGGTGCGGCTGCGGCAAGTCGCGGAACAGCTCGGCGAGCTCCGCGTAGCTCTGCGCGCCGGACGCGCGGTTGACCCGCTCCTGGTACTCGGTGATGTCGAGCCGCGCCATCGCGAAGTGGTCGTTGAGAGCGGTGATCGCCTCTTCGCGCTGCTGGTTGCCGATGCGCTGCTGGTCTGGCCCGAATGCTTCTGACACGGCTGCGCACGTTATCCGATGCAGCGGACCGATATCGGGAATACGCTGCGACGATGCTGGTCGGTGTCCCAAAGGAGATCAAGAACCACGAGTACCGCGTCGCCATCACGCCCGCCGGCGTGGTCGAACTGGTGCGCCGCGGGCACGAGGTCGTCCTCGAGCAGGACGCCGGTGCCGGCTCGTCGTTCCCCGACCACGAGTACACGGCGGCGGGAGCGCGCATCGCGTCGTCCGCCGACGAGGTGTGGGGCTCCGCGGACCTGGTGCTGAAGGTGAAGGAGCCGATCGAGGCCGAGTACCACCGCCTGCGCCGCGAGCAGGTGCTGTTCACCTACCTGCACCTGGCGGCCTCGCCGTCGTGCACCGCGGCGATCGCCGCGTCCGGCATCACGGCCATCGCCTACGAGACCGTGCAGCTGCCCGACGGGTCGTTGCCGTTGCTGGCGCCGATGAGCGAGATCGCCGGGCGGATGGCGGCCCAGGTCGGCGCGCACTGCCTCGAACGCGCGCAGGGCGGGCGCGGTGTGCTGCTCGGCGGTGCTCCCGGTGTCGCCGCGGGCAAGGTCGCGGTGATCGGCGCGGGCGTGGCCGGGATGAACGCGGCGACGATGGCGGTCGGCATGCAGGCCGAGGTGGTCGTGCTCGACACCAACGTCAACCGGTTGCGGCAGATCGACTTCACCTACCGCGGGCACCTGCAGACGATCGCGTCGAACGTCTACGAGGTCGAGAAGGCCTGCCGCTGGGCGGATCTGGTGGTCGGCGCGGTGCTCGTGCCCGGTGCGAGGGCGCCGCAGCTCGTCAGCAACGAGCTGGTGTCGCGGATGCGTCCCGGCAGCGTGCTCGTGGACATCGCGGTCGACCAGGGCGGCTGTTTCGAGGACACGCGACCGACGACACACGACGCGCCGACGTACCGCGTGCACGACTCCGTGTTCTACTGCGTCGCGAACATGCCCGGTGCCGTGCCCAACACGTCGACGTACGCGCTCACGAACGTGACGCTGCCGTACGTCATCGCGTTGGCGGACAAGGGTTTTGAGCGTGCGGTGGCGGACGACCCGGCACTGGCCAAGGGCGTCAACGCACGCCACGGGGAAATCCTGCTGGAAGGGCTGGCGTGATCGCAGAGCTGGTGGCGACCTACCTCGACCACCTCGCCGTGGAACGCGGCACCGCCCGCAACACCCTCGACTCGTACACGCGCGATCTGCGCCGCTACACCGAACACCTGGAATCCCTTGCTGTCACCGACTTGGGCGCGGTGACGGAAGTGCAGGTGAGTGAGTTCCTCGCCGTGCTGCGGGAAAGCGGGCTTGCGGCGTCGTCCGCCGCACGGACGTTAGTCGCTGTGCGCGGGTTACACCGCTTCGCGCACCGTGAAGGCGTTGTGCCACATGACGTCGCACGCGCCGTGCATCCGCCTTCGCCGCCGAAGAGGCTGCCGAAAGCATTGCCCGTCGATCAGGTTCTGACGCTGCTCGACAATGTGGGAAACCTCAGGGACAAAGCCCTGCTGGAGTTGCTGTACTCGACGGGAGCCCGGATCTCCGAGGTGGTCGGGCTCGACGTGGACGACATCGACGCGTCCGAGCGGACCGTTCTGCTCGACGGGAAGGGAGGCAAGCAGCGGCTGGTTCCGGTCGGGCGGCCGGCGTTGGCCGCGGTGGACGCGTACCTGGTTCGCGCACGTCCCGCCCTTGCGGCGAAAGGACGTGGCACGCCTGCGTTGTTCTTGAACGCGCGCGGTGGAAGGCTCTCGCGGCAGAGCGCGTGGACGGTCCTCAAGACCGCCGCGGAGGACGCCGGGATCACCGCCGCGGTGTCACCCCACACGTTGCGGCATTCGTTCGCCACCCATCTGCTGGAAGGGGGTGCGGACGTTCGGGTGGTGCAGGAACTTCTCGGGCACGCATCGGTTACGACCACTCAGGTGTACACACTGGTAACCGTTACGACTTTGAGGGAGGTCTACGCAACTGCACACCCTCGGGCCACTGGAACATGAGGCTTCCACGGGTACGGTGGGCAGGTGCCGAACTTGGACGAGCCGTCCCCACAGGCCATCGATCTAGCCGCTGTGCTGCACGCGCTGAGCGACCCGACCAGGCTCGCGGTCGTGCGCCAGATCCAGTCGAGCGGGGAACGCCTGTGCGGGGCCTTCGAGGTTGACGTCGCGAAGTCGACTCTCTCCCAGCACCTGCGCGTGCTGCGGGAGGCGGGCATCACCCGAACACGCTGCCGCGGCAACCAGCGCTGGGTGTCGCTGCGCCGCGATGACCTGGACCTTCTGTTCCCGGGCTTGCTCGACGTGGTGCTGACCGCGTCCGACAGGCGCACACGAACGGATGTTCCGGCCTAACTGAGTCTTGACAACACCGGCGAGGCGCGTTGCCGCTCGCACGGGTGCGGCCTAGGCTGCGCCCGGAGAGACGACTACGAGCAGTGAGGGACCGCCAGCCATGTCGACACCGGAGCACGCTTTCGCGCCCCGTGCCGATCTGAACCTGGCTCCGCACGCCGCGCCGGTGGACGACGTCGCTCAGGAGCAGCTCGACGGTATCGGACCGACAGGCCGCCAGCGTCGCCACATCCCGGACCCGCCGCCGTTGCTGCACCACGGCCCGGCGAAGATCCTCGCGGTGTGCAACCAGAAGGGCGGCGTCGGCAAGACGACGTCGACCATCAACCTGGGAGCGTCACTCGCCGAATACGGCCGCCGCGTGCTGCTGGTCGACTTCGACCCGCAGGGCGCGCTGTCGGTCGGCCTCGGTGTGCACCCGCACCAGCTCGACACCACTATCTACAACGTGATCATGGAACGTGACACCGCCGTCGGCGACGTCATCCGCAAGACCATGGTCGACGACATGGACCTGCTGCCGAGCAACATCGACCTGTCGGCCGCGGAGATCCAGCTCGTGTCGGAGGTCGGCCGCGAGCACACGCTCGTGCGCACCCTCCGCCCGGTGATCGACCACTACGACTACGTGCTGGTGGACTGTCAGCCCTCGCTCGGCCTGCTCACGGTGAACGCCCTCGCGGCCGCGGACGGCGTGCTGATCCCGCTCGAGTGCGAGTTCTTCTCGCTGCGCGGGGTGGCGCTGCTCATCGACACCATCGAGAAGGTCAAGGAACGCTTGAACCCGAGGCTCACCATCACCGGCATCCTCGCCACGATGTTCGACCCGCGCACGCTGCACTCGCGCGAGGTCATGGCCCGCGTTGTCGAGGCGTTCGGCGACATCGTGTTCGACTCGGTCATCAACCGCACGGTGCGCTTCCCGGAGACCACCGTGGCCGGCGAACCGATCACCCGCTGGGCACCCCGTTCGTCCGGCGCCAACGCCTACCGCGCGCTGGCCCGCGAGGTGATCGCCCGGTGACCCATCGCCCTTCACTGCCGGGCGCCGCGGAGCTGTTCCGGCTGACGTCCGTCCCTGCCGCGCCCGAGGCCTCGACGCCAGAGGAATCGACGCCAGAGGAATCGCCGCAGCAACGCCGTGGTTCCGGCCGCACCAAGCACACCACGAAGATCACGGTCTACGTGTCCGACGAAGAGCTGCTGTCGCTCGAACAGGCGCGGCTGGCGTTGCGCGCGGCCTACGGCCTGGGCGTCGACCGGGGCCGCGTCGTGCGCGAGGCGATCGCGATCGTGCTGGACGACCTGGAAACGCACGGTGACGCGTCGCTGCTGGTACGCAGGTTGCGCGAGCAGTGACCGAGGACGTTCCCGCTGAGGTCGCCGCTCAGGACGACGGCAAGTTCAAGGTCAGGCTCACGAACTTCGAAGGTCCGTTCGACCTGCTGCTCCAGCTGATCTCGCAGCACACGCTGGACGTGACCGAGGTGGCGCTGCACCAGGTCACCGACGACTTCATCGCGCACCTCCGCGGCATGGGCGACGCGTGGGACCTCGACGAGACCACCGAGTTCCTCGTCATCGCCGCGACGCTGCTCGACCTGAAGGCCGCCCGCCTGCTGCCGACCGGCGACGTCGAGGACGAGGACGACCTCGCGTTGCTGGAGGCGCGCGACCTCCTGTTCGCCCGGCTGCTGCAGTACCGCGCGTACAAGCAGGTCGCGGCCCTGTTCGCGGAGCTGGAACAGGGCGCGTACCGGCGCTACCCGCGCTCGGTGTCGCTCGAACCGCGCTTCGAGGGCCTGCTGCCCGAGGTGATGCTCGGCGTCACACCCGACAAGTTCGCCCTGATCGCGGCCGCCGCCTTCCGCCCGAAGCAGAAGCGGACGCTCTCGGTCGCGCACATCCACCAGCACCGCGTGTCGATCCGCGAGACCGCCGACGTGCTGCGGGCGTTGCTGATCGAGAAGGGCACCGCGTCGTTCTCCGAGATCATCGCCGACTGCACCGAGACCATGGAGGTCGTGGCGCGGTTCCTCGCGCTGCTGGAGCTGTACCGGGAGAAGTCGCTGGCCTTCGAGCAGGAGGACCCGCTCGGGCCGCTGCGGGTGACGTGGGTCGGCGGGTCGTTGGAGCAAGCGCAGGCGCAGGTGCACGCCGGCGACGAGGATGAGGACTACGGCGGATGAGCGAGCCACTGGTGGGGCCGGACGCGGCGGAGATCGAGGAGCCGGGGCCGGCGTTCGACGGGGGCGGGCCGGGGCGCCGCGAGGACGCGGCTGGTGCCGCTGAGCCCGGTGAGGCAGTGCCTGGTGCCGCTGAGCCCGGTGCCGGGGAGGCCGTTGGGTCCGCCGCCGGCGAGGGGGAGGCTGATGCTGCTCTCGACGACGCCGCTCCCGCTGCTGTCGTGCTGGACGCCGGGGCCGATGACGCCTCGGCCGGATCCGGCGCGGCGGTCCCGCCCCCGGTATCTAGTCTACCGGGTGGCACCGACGAAAACGGCAGGTCAGGCGCCGGGGCTGGGGACAACTCGGGTACTGGGGACAACTCCGGTACTGGGGACAACTCCGGCGCTGGGGACGGTTCCGGTGCCGAGCCCGAGTCGGACGCCGCTCTCGACGACGCCGCTCCCGCCGCGGTCGTGCTCGCCGAGCCGGAAGCCGGGTCCGCCGCCGGGGTGAAGGCAGGTGCCGCGAAGCCGCGCACCGCCAAGAGCGGCGCTCGCGCCAAGGCGAAGCCCGTCGCTGCCCCCGAGCCCGCAGCCGCCGCCACTGCCGAACCGCAGACCGGCGACGAGCCCGACACCGACGCCGCCACCCTCGAGGCCCAGCTCCTCGCCGCCGCCCCCGAAGAGGCCATCGAGGACAGCGGTCTGCCGGACCTCACCGACGACGCCACGTTCGAGGCCGCGATCGAGTCCGTGCTGCTCGTCGTCGACAGCCCGATCGCCGAAGACCAGCTCAGCAGTGCCCTCGAGCAGCCGGTGAAGCGGGTCAAGGCGGCACTCCGTAGACTGTCGAGCCGGTACACCGAGTCCGGCAGCGGCATCGACCTGCGCAGGGCGGGGGACGGCTGGCGGTTCTACACGCGGGACCGGTTCGCCCCGTTCGTGGAGAAGCTGCTGCTCGACGGTCAGCGCGCGAAACTCACCCGCGCGGCCCTGGAGACGCTCGCGGTGATCGCCTACCGGCAGCCCGTGACGAGGGCGCGGATCGCGGCGGTTCGCGGCGTCAACGTGGACGGTGTGATCCGGACCCTGGTCGCCCGGGGGCTCATCGAGGAGACGGGCACCGACAGCGACACGGGTGGGATCCTGTACCGCACTACCGAACTGTTCCTGGAGCGGTTGGGGCTGTCGTCGTTGCACGACCTGCCGCCAATCGCGCCGCTGCTGCCCGAAGTGGATGCGATCGACGATGTCTGAGAACGAGGGCGTGCGCCTGCAGAAGGTGCTGGCGCAGGCGGGGATCGCCTCGCGCCGTGCTTCGGAGGAGCTGATCGACCAGGGGCGGGTGCAGGTCGACGGCGTGGTCGTGCGCGAGCAGGGCCGGCGGATCGACCCGCAGACCGCTGTCGTGCACGTCGACGGGGTGCGGGTGCAGATCCGCGAGGACGTCGTCACCATCGCGCTCAACAAGCCGTTCGGGATGCTCTCCACGATGGAGGACGACCTGGGGCGTCCGTGCGTGGGCGACCTGGTGCGCAACCGCGCGGAGCGGCTGTTCCACGTCGGGCGCCTCGACGCCGAGACCGAGGGTCTGCTGCTGCTCACGAACGACGGTGAGCTCGCGCACCGGCTGATGCACCCGAGCTACAACGTGAAGAAGACCTACCTCGCCGAGGTCCCCGGCCCGGTCGAGAAGGGGCTCGGCAAGAAGCTCAAGGCGGGCGTCGAGCTGGAGGACGGGCCGGTCAAGGTCGACTCCTTCAAGCTCATCAGCGCGGTGCCGGGCAAGGCGCTCGTCGAGGTCGTGCTGCACGAGGGCCGCAAGCACATCGTCCGCCGCCTGCTCGAGCACGTCGGCTACCCGGTGCAGTCGCTGGTCCGCGTCGCGATCGGCGAGGTGTCGCTCGGCAACCAGCGGCCCGGTTCGATGCGCGTGCTGAACCGCCAGGAAGTCGGCGGCCTCTACAAGATCGTCGGTCTCTGACCGCGACGCCGAAGAACACCCGTTCGCCCCTCCGGCCCCCAGAGCCGGAGGGGCGAACTGCGGTGCACGCCCCGTGCGACGAGAACGCTACGGCGATCTTGTTGTAAGGGGTCGGGACCCGCGCACTGAACAACACGGTGTAGACAACCGGTCTTGGGGGGAAGACTGAATGCCACGCACCGAACGCCCGCTGGACTGCGAGGACACCGAGCTCGGCGCGTTCGCCGCCGATCTGCGCAAGCTCCGGGAGAAGGCGGGCAGACCGTCCTACCGGGCCCTCGCCTCACGCGCGCATTACTCCGCGGCCACGCTGTCGGACGCCGCCGGCGGCAAGAAGCTGCCCAGTCTCGCGGTCACGCTCGCGTACGTCACGGCGTGTGAGGGCGACGCGGAGGAGTGGGAACGGCGCTGGCGTGCCATCGCGGCGCCTCCCGGCCGGACGGCCGAGGCGCCGTACGTCGGACTGAAGGCGTTCCAGGAAGAGGACGCCGACCGGTTCCACGGCCGCGAGAAGCTCACCGCGAAACTGGTCGAGCTCACACGCGCACGGCCGTTCGTCGGGGTGTTCGGCGCGAGCGGGTCGGGCAAGTCGTCGTTGTTGCGGGCCGGTCTGATCCCGCGCCTTCCGCGGGCGCTGATCTTCACGCCCGGCGTCCAGCCCCTCGACGAGTGCGCCGTCCGCCTCGCGCGCCTCACCGGGCAGTCCGCCGTCGTGCTGAGCCACGAGCTCGCGGACCCGGCGGCGCTGGGCCTGCTGATCCGGCAGTTCGACGAGGAACTGGTGCTCGTCGTGGACCAGTTCGAGGAGGTCTTCACCCTCTGCGGGCCCGAGCAGCGGGACTGGTTCGTGCGGGCTCTCGTCGGCGCCCCGCACGTGGTCATCGGCGTGCGGGCCGACTTCTACGGCCACGTCGGCCGCCACCCCGAGCTCGTCGAGGCTCTGGAGGACGCGCAGGTGCTCGTCGGTCCGCTGACGACGGACGAGCTGCGCCGCGCGATCACCGAACCGGCCCGGCACGTCGGGGCGACCGTCGAGTCCGCCCTGGTCATCCGGCTGGTGGCCGACGTCGTGGGGCAGGCGTCGGCGCTGCCGCTCGTCCAGCACGCCCTCGTCGAGACCTGGCACCGCCGCCGCGGCATGACGCTCTCGCTCGCCGGCTACGAGGAGGCGGGCGGCGTCGAGCACGCCATCGCCCGCACCGCCGAGTCCGTCCACGAGCAGCTGAGCCCCGAGCAGCGGCAGATCGCCCGCCGCACGTTCCTGCGCCTGATCGCGCTCGGCGAGGGCATCGAGGACACGAAGCGCCGCGCGAACCGCGAGGACCTCGACGCCGAGGTCCTCGAACGCCTGGCCACGGCACGGCTGGTCACGCTCACCGAGCAGCACGCCGAACTCACCCACGAGGCGCTGATCCGGTCCTGGCCGCGCCTGCGCGAGTGGATCGACGAGGACCGCAACGCGCTGCGCGTGCACCACCAGCTCACCGAGGCCGCGGCGCAGTGGGACGGCGACCGCGACCTGCTCTACAAGGGCGCGCGGCTGGCCCAGGCGGCCGAGCTCGACCCCGAGTCGCTCACCGGACCCGAACGCGCCTTCCTCACCGCGAGCCAGGCCGACGGACGCCGCCGCGCACGCCGCACCCGAGTGGTGGTCAGCGTGCTGTCGGTGCTGGTCGTGCTGCTCGCGAGCAGCGTGGTGTTCGCGGCGGTCCAGGCCAGGGAGGCGACGCGGCAGCGCAACGACGCACTGGCCGGACGTGCCGCCACCGAGGTCATGCGGCTGCTCCCGACCGACCCGGACAAAGCGGCCCGGCTCGCCCTCGCGGCCCACGCCGTCACGCCCGCCACGGCCACGCGGGACGCCGTGCTGAACGCGGACGCCGCCCGGTGGAGCTCGTACACCTCGACGCCGCAGATGCTGTCGTGGCCGGAGGGCGACTTCCTGACGCTGTCGACGAACAGCGAGTTCTTCCTCGGCACCCTGGGCTCCGGTGTCACCTCGGCCACGGTGCTCTTCCGCGGCCGGACACCCGGCGACCGGCTCGCCCGCGTCGGCGAACGCGTGAACCGGACGGTGCTGAGCGGTGACGACCGGCGCGCGTTCACGCTGGAGGCCACCGGCGACGCGCAGGTCTGGGACGTCGCGCGGCCCGAGGAGCCGCAACGGCTCGGCACGATCGCGAAGGCACCGGCGGACCTGACCGTGAGCAGGGACGGCACCGCGGCCGCCGGTGTCGTGCGGACCGGCGAGCGCCCGCGGCACCGGGCGGTGGTCTGGGACCTGCGCGACCCGGCCCGGCCGGCGGAGGTGGCGGTGCCGGTCGAGCACGTCCTCTCCGCCGTCATGAGCCCGTCGGGCCGGGAGATCGCCTTGCTGCGCAAGGACAACGGCACGGGCACGGCCTACGCCGAGATCTGGGTGCTCGACGGCCCGGCGCCCCGCCGGGGCACGTCGATCGCGCTGTCCGACGAGCCGCTGCAGGTCGTCACCTCGGCGGGCGGACGGGCGCTGGCCGTGCGGTTCGCCCGCGAGCTCGTCGTCTGGAGGACCGCGGGGGACGGCGAGCCGGTGCGGGTGCCGGTGGGCTCGTCGCGGGCCACCGCCGTGTTCGGCGACGACGACCGCAAGATCGCCGTGCAGACCGAGGCGTCGGTCGAGGTGTGGGACGTCGCCGGGGTCAGGGCGGGGTCGTTCGGGGGCTTCCGCGGCAACGTCCACGGGCTGCGCTACCGGGAACGGGAGCAGGCGTTCGGCGTGGTCGACTCGACGCCGTCGATGTGGACGCTGCACACCGACTTCGACAGGGTCGTCCGTGGGCTGTGCCGGGAGCGCGAGGCCGCACTGTCCGACGACGACTGGGCGAAGTACTTCCCCGGCGTCGAACGCGTGCCGGTCTGCTGAGCGGGACCTGAGCCGTGGGTGGTGGAGGTGCGCGGCCGCGCGACCCGGCGGTCCGGATCCGCGAGCAGGCCGTCCCCGGATGACCCGGCGGGAGCGGGAGCGGTACTTCGGGAGTCTCGACTTCGCCCCGCCGTGCCCGGGCTGAACCCGCAGCACGCGGCTGGTGGAACGATCACGAAGCAGGCGCCGGGGTGGTGATTGGTTAGCGGGGCGTTAGACGGCGGGCGAACCTCTGGTGGACAATCCGGCCAGGAGGCGGCATGCCACGAGGGGAACGACCGCTGGGTCCGGAGGACACCGCGCTGCTGCGGTTCGCCGGTGACCTGCGTCGACTGCGCGACCAGGCAGGCAAACCGAGCTACCGCGAGCTGGCTCGGCGGGCGAACTACTCGCCGACCGCGTTGTCCGACGCGGCCGGGGGCCGCAAGCTGCCCTCGCTCGCGCTGACGCTCGCCTTCGTACGGGCCTGCGAGGCTGATCCCGCGCCGTGGACCAAGCGCTGGCGTGAGCTGGCCGCCGAACACGCCCAGCCGTTGCACCCGAACTCCCCGTACCCCGGCATCGAGCCGTTCACCGAGAACGACGCGAAGCACTACTTCGGACGTGAGTTCCTCGTCGAGCAGATCGTCGAGTCGGTCCGGGTGAGGCCGCTGACCGTCGTCTTCGGCGCCTCCGGTTCGGGCCGGACGTCGCTGCTGC
>NZ_FNIX01000013.1 GCF_900104175.1 Lentzea jiangxiensis | reverse complement strand
CATGAGCATGCGCTGCAGCTGCAAGTCGGCAACAAGCAGGTCATGGAAGATCAGTACGCGAGGCTCTTGTTCAACACGCATACGATCCGGATCGTGCCCAGGGACGCGCCCATCGCCGCCTCAGGCTTCGTACTCTGGGAGTTCGACAAGATGCGGCCGCTGGTCTTCAGCGAGACCAACCTCGCAAACGTCTTCGTGGAGGATCCCGGCGCAATCGCACGCACCAGGCTCTTCTTCGACCGTCTGGATGAGGTCGCCTTGAGTGCGGAACAATCGCGGAGCAAGCTGGCGGAGTACATCAGCCCACCGCGAGAGGACTTCGATGACTCAGGACCGCACTTGGCGTACTAGCAGCTACAGCGGCGGAGCGGAAGACGGCAACTGCGTCGAGGTGTCATTGGCCCACAACGCCCTCGTCCGGGACTCGAAGAACGCGAGCGGCGACGTGCTCGCGTTCTCGGCTCCCGCCTGGGCTTCGCTGCTCAGGTCCCTCGGTTCTCGTTGAGGTAGTTGTAGATCGTGTAGCGGGTGACCTCCAGGACACCCGCCAGGTGGTCGACCGAGTCCCGGATGAGGAAGAAGCCGGCCTCGTCCAGGACTCGCACGACCTGGGACTTGTGCACCTTCTTCATCAGCTCGACCGGCACGCCCACGTCCGCGATCGCCTTCTCGACGAGCACGCGCTGCAGCGTGTCCACGTCCTGCGGGAACGACTCCACGGGTCCGGAGGCCTCGTGCGCGGCGAGCTTGTTGACGCACAGGCACCCCACCGCCACCCCGGCCGCGTCGCGCACGAACGTCGTCGACGACCAGATCGCCCGGCCGTCCGGCGCGTAGGTCTCGTAGCCGGGCATGTCGGTGGTCGTGCCGCGGCGGACCAGGCCGAGCAGCAGGTCGGTCATCGGCCCGCCCACCTGCCGGCCGGTGAGCGACCCGGCGATCGCGATGATCGAGTTCGGCAGCCTCGACAGGTCGTGCACGACGACCTCGGTGTCCGGGCCCAGCGCCGAGGCGAGGCTGCCGACCGTCGGCACCAGCGCCGACAGCGCCGCGGGCACCGGTGAGGAAACCGGGCCGGACAACGACTTCAGGGCGGTCCGCAGGCGTTCGAGGGTGCCGCGCGACGTCGTGGCGTGCGGCGACAGGCGGACGTGCTCGGGCCTGACCGTGGCCGTGATGCCGAAGGCGTTCAACGCCTCCCCCACCACCGGCGCCGCGTCCGGCATGGTGAACGCGAGGATGCCGGCACGCCGTTCGCGGGCCGACACGACCTTGCCGCCGCTCGACAGCACGATCTCCTCGAGCTCCGCGACGACCTCGCCGACCGCGGCGTCGATCTCCGGCACTCCCGCGCGCTCCACGAGCTCGAGCGCCTCCGCGAAGGCGCCGGACACGACCGGCGAGAGGTTCGTGATGTTCCAGGAGGCGGCGTCCGGGGCGGCGTCGTGCACCTCGTCGTCGAAGAGGCCCGCGTCGACCGCGCCCGTCCAGCCCGACAGCACCGGGTCGAGCCGTTCCAGCGCCCGGTCCGAGAGCACCACGAAACCGGTGCTCCACCCCGCCCGCAGCCACTTCTGGCCGCCGACCACCAGGACGTCGGCGAGCTCCCAGGGCTCGTCGGCCACGCCGAAGCCCTGGATGCCGTCGACGATGAGCAGCCGGTCGCCCACGGCCTCGCGCAGCGCCGCCAGGTCCGCCCGGTAGCCGGTGCGGAAGTCCACGGCGGACACCGAGAGCGCGGAGACCTCCGGCGTGAGGCGGGTGGCGACCGCGGCCGGGTGCACCGGGCCGTCCAGCACGACCGACGGGAGCCCCGCCCGCACCCACGGGTAGGTGTTGGACGGGAACTCCGCCGCCGAGTACATGACCGTGCCCGACAGCCCGAAGGCCGCCTGGAACAGGCCGGTCGAGGTGTTCGGCACCAGGGCGACGTGGTCGGTGTCCGAACGGCACAGCCGCGCGACGGCGGCCTTCACCCGCTGCTCCTCGCGCATCAGGGTGTCCACAGTGGATGGACCGGCGAGCGACGCCTGCTCCATCAACCGCGCGGTGGCCGTGACGACCGGGAGCGACGGCGGGCCGAAGCGGGCGAAGTCGAGATACCCCTCCGGTTCGCGGAACTGGGCGAGGTACGAGGCGTCGATCAACTCAGAGCACCTTTGCGAGGAACTGTTGCGTGCGCGGCTGCTGCGGATTGTCCAGCACGTCGGCCGGCGTGCCGGTCTCGACCACCGCCCCGTCGACGAGGAACACCACGCGGTCGGCGACCGAGCGGGCGAAGCCGATCTCGTGGGTGACCACGATCATCGTCATGCCGTCGCGGGCCAGCGAGGTCATGACGTCGAGCACCTCACCGACCAGCTCCGGGTCCAACGCGGACGTGGGCTCGTCGAACAGCATCAGCTTGGGTTTCATCGCCAGGGCGCGGGCGATCGCGACACGTTGCTGCTGACCACCCGAGAGCTGCGCGGGGTGGGCACCGGCCTTCTCGGCCAGCCCGACCCGTTCCAGCAGCGCCAACGCCTCCGCGCGCACCTCGGCCCTGCCCCTCCCGAGCACCTGCACGGGCCCTTCCATGATGTTCTCGAGCGCCGTGCGGTGCGGGAACAGGTTGAACCGCTGGAACACCATCCCGACGTCGCGGCGCTGGTGGGCGGCCTCGCGTTCGCGCAGTTCGTGGAGCTTGCCGTTCGCCGAGCGGAAGCCGACCGGCACGCCGTCGACCCAGATCCGCCCGGCGTCGATGGTCTCCAGGTGGTTCACGCAACGCAGGAACGTCGACTTGCCCGCACCCGAGGGCCCGAGCAGGCACACGACCTCGCCGCGCTCGACCTCCAGGTCGATGCCCTTGAGCACCTCGGTGTGGCCGAACGACTTGCGGACACCGATCGCCTCAACGAGGGCCATAAGCACGCTCCAGGTAGTGCTGCCCGATCGACGCGACGGACACCATCACGAGGTACCAGGCCGCGGCGGCGAACAGGGTTTCCATGATCTCCAGGTTCCGCGACGAGATGTTGTTCGCGGCGTGGATGAGCTCCGTGAAGGCGATCACCGACGCCATCGACGTGCCCTTGATCATGTTGATGAAGTTGTTGCCCGTCGGCGGGATGATCACCCGCATCGCCTGGGGCAGGACCACTCTGCGCAGCGTCGTCATCGGCGTCATGCCGATCGACTTCGCCGCCTCCGTCTGCCCCTCGTCGACGCTGCTGAGCCCGGCGCGCACGATCTCCGCCATGTACGCGCTCTCGTTGAGCCCCAGGCCGAGCAGCGCGGCGACGAACGCGGTCATGACCACGTTGGTGGGCACCGAGAACAGCATCGGGATGCTGATGTCCTCGAAGACCAGCGCCAGGTTGAACCAGATCAGGATCTGCAACAGCACCGGCAGCCCGCGGAACAGCCAGATGTAGCCGACCGCGAACCACCGGGCCACCGGGTTCGCCGACAACCTCATGAGCGCGACGACCACGCCGAGGACGATCGCGCCGCCCTGCGCGGCGACGGCGAGCACGATGGTGTTGAGCAGGCCTTCGAGCATCACGGGGTGCGTGAAGAACCCCGGCACGTCCTCCCACTGGATCCGGGCCTCGGACATCGCCCAGCCCAGCCCCGCGATGACCAGCACGATCACCGCGCCGCTGATCCACCGCCAGGGGTGGCTCAGCGGCACGACGACCAGTTCGTCCCTGACGTCGTGGGTGCGGGTGTCACTTGCCATTGATGGCGGCCTTCGTGATCGCGCCCTGCTTGATGTCCCAGGTGGTGACGATCTTGCCGTAGGTGCCGTCGTCGATCAGCGACTGCAGCGCGGCCTTGACCGCCTCGGACAGCTTGGCGTTCTTCTTGGCGACGCCGATCCCGTACGGCCCGCCGTTGATCGGCGCGAGCGGCACGACCTCGAAGTACTCGCCGTCACCCGCGGTCTTCGCGACGTAGACGGCCGTCGGCAGGTCGTTGAGGATCGCGGCGACCCGTCCGGTGCGCAGCTGGTTCTGGTTGCCGGTGTCGCTGTCGGTGACGCTCAGCTGCACCTCGGGCTTGCCCGCGGCCGCGCACTTCGCGCTCTGCTCCTTGGCGAACTGCTCCTGCGAGCTGCCGAGGTTCACCGCGATGCCCTTGCCGCACAGGTCGTCGGGTCCCTTGACCCCCTGCGGGTTGCCCTTCTGCACCATGATCGTGATGCCGGACGTGAAGTAGTCCACGAAGTCGATCTTCTGCTGGCGCTCGGCGGTGTCGTTCATCGCCGCCATCGTCACGTCGACGCGCCCGGTCTCGAGGCTGGTGATCAGCGAGCTGAACGCCATGTCGCTGTGCTCGACCTTCAGCCCGAGCCTGGCGCCGATCGCCTTGATCAGGTCCACCTCGGACCCCATCGGCGTCTTGCCGTCCTCGGCGTAGAAGTTGTTCGGCGGGTTCTGGATGTTCGACCCGACCTTCAACGTGCCGGCCGAGGCGATCTCCGGCGGCAGCAGGGCGGCGAGCTTGTCGTCCTTCTGGACCGACGACAGGTCGGCGGACGGCGGGGTGGACGTCTGCGAGGCGGGGTCGGACGTGGACCCGCAGGCGGCGAGCCCCAACACGAGAAGCGAGGTCACGAGCAGGCGCGGCATCATGGCGGGGACCGTACAACGCCGCGTTGAAGCCGTCCACAAAAAGTTGAACCCGCACGTCCGGGGGTGAGCGGGGCGGTCGGGAAGGTTTGGCTCCGATGCTTCGCGCCTACCTGGACTTACGCCTGGTTGAAGATCTCCACAAAAAGTTGAAGCGGTCGAAGGACACGAATCGGCAACGCGGGTGAGGCGGGGGAAGAGGCCTGACAGTGGGGCGGATGGGGGTAGAAGCAGGCGGCGGGGCGAAATGCGGCACAGCGGAACCGGCGGACCGCGGCTCTTCCACCCCACGCGACCCACCCGAGCCGCGCCCGGAAGCGCCCGGCCAACCGTCCGGGGAATTCCAGCGCCGTCCCGTCCGTTGGACGGGTTACCCGACAAACGAGGAGGACCACATGGCGACGGTCGAGCTGACCACGGAGAACTTCGACGAGGTGGTCGGCGCTGACGGCATCGTCCTGGTCGACTTCTGGGCTGAGTGGTGCGGGCCGTGCCGTGCGTTCGGGCCCACCTACGAGGCGGCGTCGAACAAGAACGAGGACATCGTGTTCGGCAAGGTCGACACCGAGGCGCAGCAGGAGCTCGCGGCCACGTTCGGCATCCGGTCGATCCCGACGCTGATGATCGTGCGCGAGGGTGTCGTGCTGTTCTCGCAGCCGGGCGCGTTGCCGGGCAACGCCTTGGACGACCTGATCGAGCAGGCGCGCAACGTGGACATGACCGAGGTCCACGCCAAGGTCAAGGAAGCCCAGGCCCAGCAGCAGGGCTGACCTGGACCTCACGGGGCCGCAAGAGGCCACGAGCACTGATTGGCTCAACCTCGCTCTGGGTAGCCGACGTGCATGAACACCGACACGTCGACCGCACAGCTGGTGAGCCAGCTGTCCGAGCAGGTGAGCAGGCTCGCGCGCGATGAGATCCGTCTCGCGGTCGTGGAGCTGAAGGACAAGGGCAAGCACGCCGGTGTCGGCGCCGGGATGTTCGGCGTGGCAGGCGTGTTCGCGTGGTGGGGTGGGCTCAGCGTCGTCGCGGGCCTGATCCTGCTGCTGGCACTCGTAGTACCGCCGTGGGCGGCCGCGCTGATCGTCGCGGCCGCCCTTCTGCTGTTCGCGGGCATCTTCGCGCTCGTCGGCAAGGGGCAGGTCAAGCAGGCCGCTCCGCCGGTGCCGCGGCAGGCGATGGACAACGTCCAGCGGGACATCGCGACGATCAAGGAGAGTGCGCACCGATGACCGACCCGAAGGAGCAGCTGCAGCGCGACGTCGAACGGACTCGGCGCGAGCTCGGTGAGACCGTGGAAGCTTTGGCGCACAAGGTCGACGTGCCCGGCCGCGTGAAGGAGCAGGCGCACGAGACGGTCGTGCGGCTCACCGCTGCCACCAACCAGGCCGTCGACTCGCTGCCCACCCCCGTGGCGGAGCAGGTCGAGAAGGCCCGCCGCCACCCCGGTGCCGTCGCGGCGGCGCTGATCGCGCTGATCGTCGCCATCTGGGCGATTTCCAGGAGGAACCGATGAAGCTCCTGTACCGACCGCTGGGAATGCTGTTCGGCGCGCTGGGAGGTTTCCTGGCGACCGCGATCTTCGGCCAGATCTGGAAGCTCGTCGCGGGCGACAAGGAGGCGCCGAGCGCCACGATGCGCAACCGCGCGTGGACCGAGGTCCTGCTGGCAGCCGCGCTGCAGGGTGCGATCTTCGGCCTGGTCAAGGCCGCGATCGACCGCGGCGGCGCCAAGGGCTTCCAGAAGCTGACGGGCGAGTGGCCCGGCGACGAGGAAGACTGAGCGAGCTGTCGCGCGTGCCCGGTCCACGGCGTCGTGGGCCGGGCATTTTCGACTGAAAGAGGCACAGTTCCAGCCTGCAGGAGTTTGAATCCTCAACTACCCTGCTGGCATGCCACAGCCAGAGGGTGCAGAGCTCGCCACCATCCGGGCCAAGCGCGACGAGCTGCGCGAACGCTACGTCAGGCCGCTCGCCGAGCGAGGCGGCTCCCCCACCCGCGGGGTGCACCACATCGCGTTGATCTGCAAGGACGTCGAGGAGACGATCGAGTTCTACCAGGAGTTCCTCGGCTTCCCGCTCGTCGAGCTCGTCGAGAACCGCGACTACAACGGCTCCAGCCACTTCTTCTTCGACCTCGGGTCGAAGAACCTGCTGGGGTTCTTCGACTTCCCGGGTCACGACCACCCGGCGTTCTCCGAGACGATCGGCGCCGTCCAGCACCTCGCGCTGTCGACGTCCGCCGAGCGGTTCGCCGAGATCAGGGCCAAGCTGGACGAGGCGGGCGTCGAGTACCTGGGGCCCGACCGCGGCGTCGAGGACAGCCTGTACATCCGCGACCCCAACGGTGTAGGGATTGAGTTCTACCGGGAAGAACTCGGTGAGTTCGAAGGCACGACACTGATCAAGTGAGGACGGAACCGCAGTGGCGCAAGAGGTCAAGGGCATCGTCGCCCGAGGCAAAGGTCTTCCCGTCGAGCTGACCTCGGTCCTGGTGCCCGACCCCGGCCCCGGCGAGGCCGTGGTGAAGGTCCAGGCGTGCGGCGTCTGCCACACCGACCTGCACTACCGCGAGGGCGGCATCAACGACGAGTTCCCGTTCCTGCTGGGCCACGAGGCCGCGGGTGTCGTGGAGTCCGTCGGTGAGGGTGTCGTGGACCTGGAGCCGGGCGACTTCGTCGTGCTGAACTGGCGCGCGGTCTGCGGCACCTGCCGCGCCTGCAAGCGCGGCAAGCCGTGGTACTGCTTCTCGACGTTCAACGCCTCGCAGCCGATGACGCTGACCGACGGCACGAAACTCTCGCCCGCGCTGGGCATCGGCGCGTTCGCGGAGAAGACCCTCGTCCACTCAGGACAGTGCACGAAGGTCGACCCGTCCGCCCGGGCCGCCGCCGTCGGCCTGCTGGGCTGCGGCGTCATGGCGGGCGTCGGCGCCGCGGTGAACACCGGCAACGTCGGCCGCGGCGACTCGGTGGCCGTGATCGGCTGCGGCGGTGTCGGGGACGGCGCCATCGCGGGCGCCCGCATCGCCGGCGCCGCGAAGATCATCGCCGTCGACACCGACCCGCGGAAGCTGGAGTGGGCCAAGGGTTTCGGCGCCACGCACACGATCAACGCCCGCGAGGTCGACGACGTCGTCACCGCGATCCAGGACCTCACCGACTCGTTCGGCGCCGACGTCGTGATCGACGCGGTGGGCCGCCCCGAGACGTGGAAGCAGGCCTTCTACGCCCGCGACCTCGCCGGCACCGTGGTCCTGGTGGGTGTCCCGACGCCGGACATGCGGCTCGACATGCCGCTGATCGACTTCTTCTCCCGCGGTGGATCGCTCAAGTCGTCCTGGTACGGCGACTGCCTGCCGTCCCGCGACTTCCCGATGCTGGTCGACCTGTACCGGCAGGGCCGCTTCGACCTCGACGCGTTCGTCACCGAGGAGATCCCGCTGGACGGCGTCGAGGCCGCCTTCGAGAAGATGCACCACGGCGACGTGCTGCGATCGGTCGTGGTGTTCTGATGGCCCTGCGCGTCGACCACACCGTCACCTCCGGCACGTTCTCGCTCGACGGCGAGACCTTCGACGTCGACAACAACGTGTGGGTCATCGGTGACGACAGCGAATGCGTCGTCATCGACGCCCCGCACTCCGTTGACGACATCCTCGAACTCGTGGCCGGGCGCCGTGTCGTCGCGATCCTCCTGACGCACGCGCACGACGACCACGTCCGGGTCGCACCGGACCTGGCGCACGCGACGAACGCGCCGATGGCGTTGCACCAGGCCGACCACGTGGTGTGGAGCCTGACGCACACCGGCGTCCTCCCGCACCAGGCGCTGGAGGACGGGCAGGTGCTCACGGTCGCCGGCGAGGAGATCCACGTGCTGCACACGCCGGGCCACTCGCCCGGCGCGGTGTGCTTCCACGTCCCCTCGCTGGGCGCGGTGTTCACCGGCGACACGCTGTTCCAGGGCGGGCCGGGCGCGACCGGGCGGTCGTTCTCGGACCGACCGACGATCGAGGCGTCGATCCGGGAGAAGCTGCTGACGCTGCCCGGCGACACCGTGGTGCACACGGGCCACGGCCCGGACACGACGATCGCCGCCGAGGTCTTCTAGGAGTCAGAACCGCGGAGGCCGCTTCTCCAGGAACGCCGACACGCCCTCGGCGTAGTCGGCGCTGGAGGCGGCCTCCGCGTACAGCGCCCGCACGAAGTCGTCCTCGTGCCCGCCGTCGACGACGGAGCCGATGATCTTCTTGGCGCCGCGCACCGACACCTGCGCCCGCCCGGCGATCTGCTCGGACAGCTCCCGCACCCTGGCGTCGAGCGACTCGGCGACCTCGTTCACGAGCCCGATCCGCAACGCCGTCGAAGCGTCGATCAGGTCGGCGGAGAACAGGATCTGCTTCGCCCAGGCGGGCCCGACGACGTCCACCAGCGCCTTGGTCGACGTGAAGTTGTAGACGATCCCGAGCTTCGCGGGCGTGATGCCGAACCGGGCGTCGGAGGCGGCCACCCGGATGTCGCAGGCGAGGGCGATCTCACACCCGCCGCCGACGCAGAACCCGGACACCGCCGCGATCGTCGGCTTGTCCAGCTGGGCGATCGCCCGTTCCCCGGCGTGCACCGCCTCGCCGTAGCGAGCGGCGCCGTCGGCCCCTCGCCGCAACGACGAGAACTCGGAGATGTCGGCCCCCGCACAGAAGTGCCCCCCGCCGCGGATCACCAGCACCCGAATGCTCTCATCTGCGGAAACGCGAGCGAGCAACCCGGGCAGCGCCGACCACATCTCGTACGACATCGCGTTGCGCTTGGCCGGGCGGTTGATCGTCAACGTGGCGACCGGACCGGCCGCGGACAGCTCCAGGAACTCGCTCACCCGCCGCACGATACCCACCGGTACCGACGGCACGCGTGGTCTCACAGGGCCGGGAACGAGGGGGTGTGCTTGTAAAGTCGCCCTGCCGAGGAGGGGAGGGCCCGTGACCGCGGCTGCCATGGGGGCTTCGACGCTCCGCGCTCTCGCGGTGCGTCTGCGGACGACCGCGCCCGTGTCCGCGCGCATCCTCTCCGAGCTGGCGAGCGAGCTCGACCGCGGCGGGCCCGTGGCGGACCTGCTGTGCTCGCACAGCGCCGTGCACAGCCCGTTGTTCGGGGTCCAGGCGCTCGCGGGCGTGCGGTTGCTGATGCTGTCGGGCAGGGCGCCGGAGCTCAGCCGGCGGTTCGCCAGTGCGCAGGCCGCCGCGATGAGCGGCGAGTCGGACTCGCCGGCGCTGCTCACGTGGCTGGCGGCGCGGGACGCGATCGTCGAGAACCCCGGCGAGGTCCTGGCCGCGCTCGACCGGACGGTGCAGCAGCACCAGCCCAAGACCGCCGGGTTCCTGCTGCGCGGACTGACGATGATCGGCGCGCCGAAGGTGCGACTGCTCGAGCTCGGGGCGTGCGCCGGGCTGAACCTGATCCTCGACCACTACCGCTGGTTCGGGCTCGGCTGGGAGTGGGGCGACAAGGACTCGCCGGTGCGGCTGGCGGCGACGGGGCCGCAGCCGCCGCGGCTGGAGATCGTCGACCGGGCGGGCTGCGACCTGCAGCCGCGCGACCCGGCCGACCCCAAGCACGCCATGATCCTGCAGTCGTTCATCCCGCCGGAGCACGACTCGCTGCGGTGGGACCTCGACGACGCCATCGACCTCGCCGCCAAGGTGGGCGTGAAGGTCGCGCGGTCCCCCGCCGGGCGGTGGCTGCGGGAGAACCTCGTGCCGCCGGAGGGCCGCGGCACGTACACGGTGGTCTGGCACAGCTCCTTCTGGTCGTACCTCACCGAGGACGAGCGCCACGAGATCGAGACGACGCTGACGGCGGCGGCCGGCTCGATGCCTCTCGCGCGCGTCGCCTACGAGTCGACTGACTTTCGCTCGAACCCCCGCCTGACGGTCACCATCTACAGCTAGCGTGCGGCGGCGTGAAAACGATTCGCGCCTCCCTGCTGGCCGTCGCCCTCTTCACCACGGCCCTCACCGCGCCCGCCCACGCCGCCGTGTCCGACCACGACCTGGCGTCGCACTGGGCGCCGGTGCACCACCAGGACACCGACGACTCCGACGCCGACGCCGACTACCTGTCCACTGTGGACTTCGACGGCAACTGGAACACCTCGGACAACTGGGAGAACCAGCCCCAGCTCGCCAAGCTCACCGGCGCCTCCTACTACTCCGTGGTCGAGACGTCCACGCACTGGTTCCTCGTCTACAGCTTCTTCCACCCGCGCGACTGGGACGACCAGCCGGACCCGTTCGGCACGAGGACGCACGAGAACGACCTGGAGGGCGTGCTGCTCGTCGTCCGCAGGGACACCGGGTTCGGCAAGCTGGAGGCCGCGATCACCGTGGCGCACAGCGACTTCTACTCCTACGTGCCCGCCGGCTCACCGTTCCGGAGCGGCGCGGAGACCGTCGACGGCACGTTGCTGCTGGTCGGCGGCCGTCCCGCCACGTGGCAGGAGGCCAAGGGCCACGGCCTGTACCGCTGGGACGGCAACGACTTCCCCGGCGGCGACGGCGTGGTCTACTTCCCCGCCGCCACGGGTGAGGTCCCGTCGGGCGGCAACGACCGCAACGTCGGCTACCGCCTCGTGAACACCTTCGACGCGAACGGCATGTGGGCGCGCCGCAACAACTCCGAGACGTTTTCGTCTTTCGGCACGTTCCGCGGTGACAACGGCAAGGACAACGCCGCCAACGCGCCGTGGGGCTGGGACGACCAGAACGACGGCGCGATCTACCGCGGCCACCTGGCCACGGACCCGGCGCTGGTGGTCGACCGGTACTTCTCGGGCAAGGGCGACTTCAGCCTCACCTACACGCGCAACGCCTTCCGCTGACACATCAACCTTCTGCCGGCCGCATCGGGCGGTAACGGATCATCCGTTCGCGCGTCCCCTGTCCGAGGTGCGCCTCCCTCGTCAGGTGGCCGTCGACATCGGCGCAGGCAGACAACTTGTCGCCCGTTCAGCTAGGGAATGTCGGGCATGTTTTTCACCGTCCACCCCGGATACTCCAAACGGCGCAACGAGGTCGTTCCGCTGCGGGGAGGTGCTTGATCGCGGAACACCCGCGCGACGGTGGGCGGCGAAGTCCTGTCCCCCGGCTCGAACGTCAACCCCGCGGCCCGGACGCCGATCGACTCCGGGCTGTGGAGGGACACCGCGGCCGGACGACTGGCACGCCTCCATCTCCAGAGGTTGTCGTCAAGAGAGGAAGAACATGCGCAAGCACGTCAAATCAGGCCTTCTGGCCGCGGCTGTGGCCACAGGCCTCGTGCTGGCGGGCGGATCGACCGCCAGTGCCGGCACCGGCGCCCTCCACCCGTTCCGGATCGGCGCAGGACATCATCACCCGATGTCCGCGAAGTGGTTCAGTCACAAGGCTGCGGCATCGGCCGTGGCCGGACACGGCGGGCACTCCGGCGAGGGCGGCGACGCGGCCGCCACGAACAACGCGACGAGCGGCGACTCGGGTGAGTCCGGCGACTCCGGCTCCACCGGGCACAACTCCGCGCTGGTGATGTGCGTGCACTCGAAGTGCCAGACCGGAACGAACTCGGGCAACTCGGGCAGCACGTCCACGGGGAACACCGGCGACGCGATCAACACCAGCATCACCCACGGCGGCAACACCGGCCACGGCGGCAACGGCGGCAACGCCCACGCGGCAGCGAACAACTCGGTCTCGGCCAACTGGGACGGGGACGACGAGGAAGCCGGCGAGGAAAAGGACAAGCGCACCCCCGGCCACCACCACCACGGGAACTCGGCCGACAGCGACGCCACCGCGACCGCGACGGCCGGCAACGGCGGGTCTTCCGGTGACGGCGGCGACGCCAGCAACACCAACAACGCCACCACCGGCGACAGCGACGACTCCGGTGACTCCGGCGACACCGGCCACAACTCGGCGACCGTGATGTGCGTGCACTCCACCTGCCTCACCGGCACGCACTCCGGTGACTCCGGTGGCACCTCCACCGGGAACACCGGCGACGCGATCAACATCAGCAACACCCACGGCGGCAACACCGGCCACGGCGGTAACGGCGGCAACGCCCACGCAGCGGCCACGAACACCACCGCGATCGAGTCGGACGACGACGCCAAGGCCCCGCACGGCGGCGCGCACAGCAACGCCACGGCCACCGCGACGGCCGGCAACGGCGGGCCTTCCGGTAACGGCGGCGACGCCAGCAACACCAACAACGCCACCACCGGCGACAGCGGCGACTCGGGCGACTCCGGCGACACCGGCCACAACTCGGCGACCGTGATGTGCGTGCACTCCACCTGCCTCACCGGCACGCACTCCGGTCACTCCGGTAGCACCTCCACCGGGAACGCCAGCGACGCGATCAACGCCAGCAACACCCACGGCGGCAACACCGGCCACGGCGGCCACGGCGGCAACGCCCACGCAGCGGCCACGAACCTGCTCGAGGCGGTGAACGACTGACCACGACCCTCTGAAGCGATCACGCGCGGAGCGGGTGGGAGCCGCGTCCCACCCGCTTTCCCCCGCGCGGCAGGGGTTCTAGTGGCTCGTCGCAGATGGTTGACCCGGTAATCGCTCTTCCGGGCTGACCGGCAGGCTGGTCCCGCGTGTCGTGTGCGGGGGGTGGTTGTGGCTCGTCGACCGAGCGTGTTCGTCCGGCCGTCGTCGATGGAGGAAGGCCGCAAGCTGCAGCGGATCCGCCGGAGCTCGAAGGATCCGATCCGGCTGCGGCGGGCGATCGTGGTGCTGATGTCCGGCCAGGGCCAGGCCGTCCGGGACATCACCTCGTTGATGCAGGTCAGCGAGGACTATGTGCGCGATGTCATCCACGCGTTCAACGAACGGGGGGTTGCGACGCTGGACCCAAAATGGAGCGGGGACGCCGGAAGACGATCGGTGAGCAGATCCGTGACCGGATCTGCCTGATCGCCCGGACGTCCCCCGCCGACTGGGGCATCACCGCGTTCTCCACCTGGTCGCTGGCCAAGCTGCGTGATCACCTGCTCGAGCGCGGCACGGTCGCGGCGATCAGCCGGGAGACCCTGCGCCGCATCCTGCGCGGGGCAGGGATCACGTGGCAGACCACCACGACGTGGAAGGCCTCACCCGACCCGGACTTCATCGCCACAATGCAACGGATACTCGACCTCTACGATCACCCGCCCACCGATGGGCGGGTGATCTGCGTCGACGAGTTCGGGCCACTGAACCTGTTACCCCGCAGGGGAAAGGTCTGGAGGCCGCGGACCAGACCGAAGCGGTTGCGGGCGACCTACCACCGCTACGACGGGGGTCATGCAGATGCTCGCCGCGCTCGACCTGGCCACCGGCAAACTGGGCGGCACCGACCACCGCTCTCGTGAGTTGGTAGACAAAGTCTTGCTTGCTCTGGCGGAAGATGGCGCGGTGATGTTCACGCCCGAGATGAACCAGCGCCTCCTGACGCCGATGGATCGTCACTGCGCGCTGTGGATCGGGGGCGAGTTCAAGCACCTGATGCGCCGTTTGTGAGCGCCGCGGTTGGTCCGTAGTGCTACGGGGCCCCGGACCTCTTGGGTCCGGGGCCCCGTAGCGTTGAGTCCTCTAGCGGTCGTGGCGGACGAGTCGTGCGCCTGTTGTAGGTCGATCCCGGCCGCCACAGGACATCTCTTGCCCTTGCGATCAAGCGCTGCGTTACCTCGTCTGGGCGTTTGGGCTGAGGAAGCTCCAGCCAAGGCCACAAGCCGCGTAGGAACTGCCTGGATCACCCTGCCTCACCCAAGAGCCGTAGAAGTTCGAGTAGTCCACGCTGCCCGTAGGAGTGATGTACTTGCAGTAGGCCACGGCCCGGTACTGCGTGCCGGAGGCGGACGCGTAGCAGTAGGCCCTCGCCCCGTTGCCCTCCTGTGAGGCGCTGCAGTAAGCGGGAGCCGCAGTCGCGGGAGATGCCAGGGAAACGGACAACCCGGCAACCATCAGTGTCGCGGCGAACACGTTTTTTGCGATCCGAGAGTGCATCGATCCTGCCTTCCGGCGTGGGCAATAGGTACCTCCTGCCTACGTCAGCGGGAAGTGGCAGGTTGCCGCACTGGCTCGACTTCACCCGAATGGTCCAGGACCTTGGTCTGGGAGGAGGGGGGCGGTGACTTCCTTACCTCTGTGTCGGTGACTGTTGGCACGATCGTGCCGCTGCCGTTGACGGCCATATCCGCGTGCGTGCCGCCGGACGAGGACTTCACTGGCGTCGCGGGCTCGGTGAACACCCTGGTGGTGCACAGCGGCATCAACGAGCACCACGACGCCGGTAACGGCCGGGACGCCCTCACCTCAGGGGAGGGTCGTGTCGCGGGTGTCGTTGCTGAGGCCGATTCGGGCGGACAACGACGTCCCATCTGCCGTCCGCTCGAACCGGCCATCCATCTACAACCCCGTTGCGCCAGCCGCCGTGTTCTAGTGGCTCGTCGCAGATGGTTGACCCGGTAATCGCTCTTTCGGGC
Source organism: Lentzea jiangxiensis (assembly GCF_900104175.1). Classification (GTDB taxonomy): domain Bacteria; phylum Actinomycetota; class Actinomycetes; order Mycobacteriales; family Pseudonocardiaceae; genus Lentzea; species Lentzea jiangxiensis. The sequence goes on along the minus strand of NZ_FNIX01000013.1, from coordinate 191,492 downwards.
TGACCGTCAGGCTGGTCCCGCGTGTCGTGTGCGCTACCCCGCAGGGAAAAGGTCTGGAGGCCGCGGACCAGGCCGAAGCGGTTGCGGGCGACCTACCACCGCTACGACGGGGGTCATGCAGATGCTCGCCGCGCTCGACCTGGCCACCGGCAAACTGTTCTACCGCATCCGCCCGCGCAAACGCGCGATCGAGTTCCTGGCCTTCCTCAAGACCCTGCGGGCGCGGTGGGCCGGCGAGAAGTTGTACGTCATCTGCGACAACTACTCGCCGCACCGCAACGCCGACGTCCGCGCCTGGTGCGCGGACAATGAGATCGAGCTGATCTACCTGCCGACCTACGGGTCCTGGCTGAACTGGGTCGAAGCCGAGTTCGCCGCCCTGCACTACTTCGCCCTGGGCGGCACCGACCACCGCAGCCACGCCGAGCAGAACGCCGCCATCAGCGCCTACATCCGTTGGCACAACACCCGAGCCGAGCCCAAGACCGGCTTCGCCACCGACTCACCCATCCGAACCTGGACCCATTACCCGGTCAAGGCAGCCTGACAAGCCACTAGGCCGCGCGCGGGTAGAGCCGTGCCATTCCCGGAGGCGCGGCGAACGGCGCCCACGTGCCCTCCGCCTGCGCGAGCCGGTCCGCGACGACCCACAGCACGCTCGAGTTGAAGCCGTAACCCAGGTGCGAGGACGACACCTGCACGTTCTCCCTGCACGGTCCCGGTTCCTCGACGCACGACTCCCAAGACACGATGCCGTCGGTCTTCGAGTAGATCGACGTGGCGGGCACCGGGATCGGCGGCCTCGTCGCCTCGGGCGGCGGGAACTCGTCCTTCGGGATGTGCAGGCGTGAGAACAACGCGAACGCGGGCATCGCCCGCGACTGCACGGGATCGCTCATGTTGTACGGCGACCCGAGCGTGATGACCTGGCGGACGCGGTGCGGGTGGTCGCGCGCCATCTCACGCGCGAAGATCCCGCCCAGCGACCAGCCCACGATCGACACGGGCCCGCCGAACTCGTCGGACACCTTCTTCACCAAGGCGTGCATGCCGTCGACGGCCTTGCGCGTCGGCCCGATGTTGCGGCCGAGGCCCCACGGGTTCACCCGGTGGCCCAGACCGGACAGGAAACGGCGCAGCATCACCGTGGACGAGTCGGCCGCGCCGAGCCCGGGGAACACGAGCACCGGGTGCCCGTCCCCGGCCGGAGCGCCCTTGAGCATCGACCGCGTGGCCACGAACCCGCTCACGTCCAAGGCGCAGCGGGTGGGCTCGGTGAGGTACCAGAACAGACCGGGTGCCGAGCCTCTGACGAGGCGCAGGCGAGAGGCAGCAGGAACTTCGACGACCTCGTCCGGGACAGCAGCGGACATAGGAGCCCTCCCCACACGTCGACAACCCCGAGCCGGCGCCCCGGACGGCTTCGCCCAGTGGGTCCATGATGTTTCGTGATCGATCTTTTTGCCAGCACTTTCGAGTCTCGATTCGCCACCCGGACGTAACGCGTCGGCAACCTCACAGCTGTGCAGTGCCTCTCACCTGCATGGACGTCGATTGGGACGCACGGCTCCTCTACTGTTTCCCGAGTGGATCGCATGAGCTCCCTGGACGCCGGCTTCTACTTCATCGAGGACGAGAACGTGCCGATGCACGTCGGTTCCGTCCTGGTCTTCGACGGCCCGGTGCCGTCCTACGGTGACGTGATCCGCCTTTTCCTGGCGCGCATGGACCAGGTGCCGCGCTACCGGCAGAAGGTGAAGGCGCTGCCGTTCCACGTCGGGCGTCCGGTCTGGGTCGACGACGACCACTTCAACATCCTCTACCACGTGCGCCACACCGCCGTGCCGGCGCCGGGCGGCGAGGACCAGCTGCGCAACCTCGCGGGCCGGATCTTCGCGCAGAGGCTCGACGGCTCGAAGCCGCTGTGGGAGGCGTGGCTCGTCGAGGGTCTCGAGGGCGACCGCTGGGCGATCATCTCCAAGGTCCACCACTGCATGATCGACGGGGTGTCCGGTTCGGACATGCTGCAGCTCATGCTCGACTTCCGGCGGGACAGCGAGCTGCCGGAGCCCGCGGAGTGGACGCCGCGGCCGCAGCCCTCGACGCTCGACCTGGTCGTCGACGGCGTGCGCGACGCCGTGGTGACGCCGGTGCAGCACCTGTCGGCGTTGCCGGCGATCGCGCGCAACGTCCGGTCCTTCAACGAGATCGTGGACTTCGGCAAGTCCGTTCTCGGTTCTCTTCCCGGTACGGCACGTCGCTTGGTGACGCGGGCGGCGACGTCGCTGAACGGTCCTATCGGGCCACACCGCCGCTGGGTGTGGGCGCGCGCGAACCTGGCGGAGATCAAGCAGATCCGCACGGCCGCCGGCGGCACCGTCAACGACGTCATCCTGACGGCGATCACGCGCGGTTTCCGCGACCTGCTGGAGAAGCGCGGCGAGCTGACCGAGGGCATGGTCGTGCGGACCATGGTGCCCGTGTCGATGCGCAAGGCCAACCAGCACAACGAGCTGAACAACCGCGTCAGCGCCGTGCTGGTGAACCTGCCCGTGGGCGAAGCCGATCCGGTGAAGCGCCTCGCGTCGATCCGCGCGCAGATGGACGACCTGAAGAGCTCGCGCCAAGCCGCCGGCGCCGACGTCATCACGAACCTGTCGAACTTCGCCGCGCCGACGCTCATGGCGCTGGGGTCGCGGACCGCGATGCGGTTCCCGCAGCAGATCCTGCAGACCGTCACCACGAACGTCCCCGGTCCGCGCATCCCGCTCTACATGCTCGGCCGGCCGCTGGTGGAGATGTTCCCGTACGTGCCGGTCGCCTCGACGATCCGGATCACGGTCGGCATCTTCTCCTACCTCGACCGGATCACGTTCGGCATCAACGCCGACTTCGACGGCGTGCCGGACGTGCAGCTGCTCGCGGACGGCATCCGCACGGGCTTCGACGAGATGGTCGCGCTGGCCGCGGAGGCGGTGGAGAAGACCGAGACCAAGGCGGCGGACAACGGCGTGAAGCCGGAGACGACGGCCTGAGGCACGAGCCCGGTCAGCCGGCCCCGGTGATCAGGCGGTTGGTCTCCATCCAGTCGAGGACGCGTTCGGACACGACCTCGGGGATCTCCATCTGGGGCACGTGACCGATGCCCGCGTATTCGTCGTAGCGCCAGTGCGGGTGCTTGCGCGCCACGTGCCGGGCGGCGACGACGTTGACGAGCCGGTCGCGGTCGCCGCTCATCAGGAACACGGGCACGCGGATCTTCGCCATCGCCGCGAAGTAGGCGCCGCGCTTGGACGTCGTGAAGACGGTGCTGCGCGCGGCGGCGAGGAACGCCTTGTCGAGGCCGTCGACCCCGGCGCGCTCGCCGATCAGGTGCTCCGAGGCCCGCTTGAGCTCCTCGGGGATGACCGACGGGTCGGCGCAGCACAGTTCGAGGACGCGCTCCACCTGGCGGCGCGCGGAGGCGGCCCGCGACCTCGCGAGGAACCGTTCGCCCAGGCCCGGCACCGAGTACAGGAAGAACGTGCTGAGCATCGTCGGGTCCGGCCGCGTCCCGAGCACCATCGGCAGCGCGGGGTCGACCAGCACCAGTCCCCGGACCCGCTCGGGGTTCGCGACGGTCTGGAAGAGCGAGATCATCCCGCCCATCGAGTTGCCGACCAGGACGACCGGCTCGCCGACGACCTCGTCGAGGAAGCGGCCGAGCAGCTCCGTGTTCGCCTGGACCGTGGTCTCGCGGCCCTCGGGGTGGGTCAGCCCGTGCCCGGCGAGGTCGACGGCCGTGACGCGGGCCCGGCGCGCGAGCAACGGCGCCAGCAGCACCCAGTTGAGGTGGGAGCCGCCGAGGCCGTGCACGAGGACGATCCGCGGGCCGTCGGCCGGTCCGCCGAAGTCGACCCAGTGCACGGGGCCGCCGAGATCCGCGCGGTGGCTGGTGCCGCCGAAGTTCGCCACAGTCGTCATACCAACCAGTATGTCGGTTGAACTGACCGGGTGGTAGCGGCCGGCGGACGAATCACCTCCAGGGCGTCGCCACCTGGCACCGGTCCCTTCCCCTGCTGAGGTCGCCCTGGATGATCGTGCCGCTGTCGGGCTCGAAGTAGCACGACTCCGCCAGCCGCGAACTGGTGCCGAGGAGCTTGCCGCCGGAGTCGTACGCCTTGATGACGGGACCCCGGTCGTTCTGCGGGATGTCCCAGTCCGGCGGGTAGTACAGGCGGGCGGCGTAGGTGCCGTTGACGATCCTGGCCTCGATCGTGCGGTCGTCGGCGGAGATCGTCACCTTCGCGACACCGCCGCCGACCCGTCCCGTGGCGGTGCGGTAGCCGGGCCGTCCCGCGTCGCCCGGCAGTCGGGTCCGGTCACCTCCGGCCTTCGCGCCGGCGTCCTCGACGGAGAAGTGGCCGGGCAGCCACCGCGGGTCCACCCGCCCGGCCCCCGAGCGGTACTCCACGCCCGCTTGGCCGAGGTCGCAGGTCAGCGACTCGTTGTCGGTGTAGAGCAGCGCCCACGCGGTCTCCTCGCGCCGCAGCTGGTAGAGCTTCGCCCTGCCGATCACGCCCGCGGCCCGTGCGCACCCCTCCTCGATCGCCGCGACCACGTCCGGTGGCACCCCCGGCTCCGCGTCCGGTGGCGTGGTCTCGACCGGCGGCGAGGTGGTGACCTGGACGGCGGGAACCGGCTCCGGGTCCGGCCGCAGGCTCGCCACGCTGGCGACGACGGCGGCCACCGCGGCGGCGCCGGCGAGGACGGGGACGAGCAGCCTGCGGGACCGGCGGCCGCGGACCGCCCGCTCGAGGTCGGCCCGGATGCGCGCCTGACGTCCGGACGGCAGGTCGCGGGTGGGCGGGAGCATGCTGGTCATCGGTCCTCCCCGGTGTGCACGAGCTCGCGGTGCTGCTGGAGCTTCGACTTGGCCTTGCTGACCCGCGCCCGCACGCTGCTCTCGGTGATGCCGAGGACAGCCGCCGCGTCCGCGTACGACACCCCGGACCACACGCACAGCGCGAGCGCCTCGCGTTCGTTGCGCGGCAGCTCCGCCACGGCGGCGAGCACCTCCTTCATCCGCCGCTGGTCGTCCAGCCGCTCCGCCACCAGGTCCGCGTGGTCGGGCACCGGCGGCTCCTCGCCTACGCGCCGCAGGTTGCGCAGCCGCCTGCCGAGCGACCGCTGGCCGTTGCGCACCACGTTCGTCGCCACCGCGAGCAGCCACGGCAGGGCCGAGTCGCGCTCCAGCCGCACGTCCGCCCTCTTGCGCCAGGCCAGCAGGAACGTCGCCTGCAGGTGGTCCTCGGCCTCGGCCCAGGACGCGGTCAACCGGAAGCAGTGGTTGTAGACCGCCTTGGCGTGCCGGTCGAACAGCACTCCGAAGGCGTGCGCACTACCCCCGGCGGCCCGCGACCACAACTCGCGGTCGTCCGGGTCTTCGCTCGTCATACCTGTTCGTGTCCGCCCGCCCGGCTCGTGTTGGCACCGGTTCCACGCCGGCACCACCGGCACCCGCCACTGTCCCATGTGGAGGGTCCACCTCGGTTGCCGGAGGCGGAAAGGCTCTGACCGAGCACCGCGCTACGCCCGCAAACGCAGCCGGTTGTCCGGGTCCTCGGCGGTGACGGTCACCAGGAAGTAGCTGGCCTGCGCGCAGGCCGTGTTCGCGCCGCCGGTGAGCCGGACGTCGAGCACGTCGCCCGTCACCACCGGCACCGCGCCGGTCTCCACGCAGCCGGGCTCGACGAACGCGAAGGTCCTGGTGCCGCCGGCCCGCGGGCGGGTCAGCAGCTCGCGGGCCTGCTCGTTGTCCCCGGCGGAGACCCGCCTCAACGCCCGGTACGTCGAGTCGCCGACGTCGCCGGTCAGCTCCGCCGCCTCGGGTGGCTTCCCGCGCAGCGCGCCCAGTTTCACGAAGCCGCTGGTCGCGGGTTCGGCGGGCCCGGTGCACGCGGCCGCCGCGGTCAGCAGGAGCAGGACGGCCATCGTGGTGCGCATGTGCCTTGGACGGCGGGGAGGGCGGTTCGGTTTCCCGCGCTCACCACCCGGTTCGCACCGCGACCGAGCAGCGGCGCGCTACCCGTGGGACGGGTGGCCGTACAACCCGGCGCCGGCGATCTCCAGCGACGTGAGGAACGCGGCCGAGGCCTCGTAGGAGGCTTCGACCAGCTCCGCCGTGTGCGAGAAGTCCAGCGGCGTCACGGCCTGCACGGGCGGGCCCGGCAGGTACAGCACCGGCGCCTGCCGCGAGGCCAGCTCGACCTCCAGCACGGCCTGGTTGCGCATTCCCAGCGTCGCCCAGAAGAGCAGCGTCTCGGCGAGCGTCGCCGGCACGGTCGGCAGGTGGCCGGGGAACGCGCAGTCCAGCACCACCAACGACTTCGCACCCATCGCGAGCGCCTGCCGGATCGGCACGTTCGCCAGCACGCCACCGTCGTAGAGCACGCGCTCCCCGATGCGCACGGGCGGGTAGACGCCCGGGATGGCCGCGCTGGCGAGGATCGCGGGGACCAGCTCGCCCTCGGTGATGTTCACGGCCTCACCGGTGACGCAGTCCACCGACACCGCGCCGAAGGGCAGCACCAGCTCGCCGAACGACGTCACCCCGTCGAGCCCCCCGGCCAGCACGTGCGCCAGGCCGGTGTTCGGGAAGAGGTAGGTCTTGTTGGTGCGCAACGACCTCAGCTGCGCGATCGGCCCGCCGGGGAACACCCGCTGCCGCGTCATGCCCTGCCACAGCACCGCCAGCCGTTCCGCGGCCTTGTCCGGGTCGAGGGCCAGCAACGAGCCGTTGACCGACCCGACCGACGTGCCGACGACCAGGTCGGGCGTCACCCCGTGCTCGCGCAACGCGCGCAGCATGCCGACCTGGCCGGCGCCGAGGCTTCCCCCGCCGCCGAGCACGAAGGCGACCGGTCCTGGAAGTTCGATCGTCACGTCCGGTGATCCTAGAGCTGACCAGCGCGAAGGACTTGTTTCGGTCTACACTGAAGGTACTGAGTGGACCAGAAGTGGGATTGCCATCTCCGCCTTGGTCCGCGCCCCGTGGAACCCCCTCAGGCCGTTCCAGCTCGGCTCGGCCTGGCCCCGCAGCAGCACCGCGGTGCCCTTCATGGCCACGACGACGTCCCCGATGCGGTCGGCCGCGAGCGGGCTGACCGGGCCGAACCACCCCGCCTCCACCGCGTCCTCGCGCGTCAGCACGTCCGCCCTGTCACCGAGGAACTCCCGCCACACCGGCAGCACCTCGGCGGTCTCGGTGTGCAGGTAGCGCACCCGCGGTTCTCCGGCGATCACGCGCACTCCCTGCCACAGCAGCGGTTCCGTGTCGAAGTCGATCCGCTCCCCCGCGGTGATCATGCCGTGGTCCGCCGTGACGACGAACAGCGAACCGGCGGGAAGGCGCGACGCGATTCGCGACGCCAGCGCGTCGACGAACTCCAGCTGCATCACCCACTCCGGCGACCCGGGCCCGTAGAAGTGCCCGATCGTGTCCAGGTCGGGGTGGTAGGCGTAGCAGAACGAGCGGTCCTGCCCGACCGCCGCGACCGCTCCCAGCGCGAGGTCGCCGAACCCGGCCACGCCGCGGAACCACGACCCGCGCAGCACGGCCCGCGTCAAGCCGCTGCCGCGGTGGGCGAGCGGCGCGACCGTGCTCACCGCCACCCCTGCCGCCGCGGCGCGTTCGAACACGGTCGGGTGCGGCTGGACGACCTCGGGCACGAGCGCCTTGCGCAGGTCGTGGCGGTGGTCCCCGGCGCGGGACCAGGTCAGCGAGTTGAGCACCTCCTCGCCGACCGCGAACGTGTAGCCGACGATGCCGTGCTCGCCCGAGAGCAGCCCGGTGCCGACCGAGGCGAGGCTGGTGGCGGTGGACGACGGGAACCCGGCGTCGATCGACCGGTCGGTCAGCGAGGAGAGGAACGGCGCGTGCGCTGCGTGCGTGCGCAACAGCTCGTGGCCGAGACCGTCGACGAGCAGCAGGACGACACGCCGGGCCGGTGGCAGGCCGAGCGTGTTGTCGGCGCCAGGAACTTCGAGGCCCGACAGCAGTGATGGGACGACCGCGGCGATGGTCATGAAGGACACCGTGCCACGTCGGATCGGGCAGCGGGCAGAATGGCGCGCTGTGACAACGCTCATCCACCAGAAGATCGCTGACGAGCTCGGCGTGGCCGCAGGCCAGGTCGGCTCTGCTGTCGAACTGCTCGACGGTGGCGCGACCGTCCCGTTCGTCGCCCGCTACCGCAAGGAGGCGACCGGCGGTCTAGACGACGCCCAGCTGCGCACGCTCGAGGAACGCCTCGGCTACCTGCGCGAACTGGAGGAGCGCCGGGCGGCCGTCCTCAACTCGATCCGCGAGCAGGGCAAGCTGGACGACGCCCTCGAAGCGCAGATCCTCGCCGCCGACTCGAAGGCGCGGCTCGAGGACCTCTACCTGCCGTACAAGCAGAAGCGCCGCACGAAGGCCCAGATCGCGAAGGAAGCGGGCCTGGAGCCGCTGGCCGACGCCCTCCTGGGTGATCCGACCCTCCACCCGCAGGAAGAAGCCGCCAAGTTCGTCGACCCGGCCAAGGAGGTCGCCGACGCGGCGGCCGCCCTGCAGGGCGCGCGGGCCATCCTGGTCGAGCGGTTCGGCGAGGACGGCGACCTGATCGGCGAGTTGCGCGAGCAGATGTGGACGCGCGGCCGCGTCGTCTCCAAGGTCCGCGAGGGCAAGGAGACCGAGGGCGCCAAGTTCGCCGACTACTTCGAGTTCGACGAGCCGTTCGCGAAGCTCCCGTCGCACCGCATCCTCGCGCTGTTCCGCGGCGAGAAGGAGGAGGTCCTCGACCTCGTCCTGGAGCCGGAGGAGCCCGTGGAGGAGGGCCCGTCGTCGTTCGAGGTGCGCATCGCCGCCCGCTTCGGCATCGACGACCGCGGCCGCCCCGGGGACAAGTGGCTCACCGACACCGTCCGCTGGGCGTGGCGGACCCGCATCCTCGTGCACCTCGGCATCGACCTGCGCGGCCGGCTGCGGAGCTTCGCCGAGGACGAGGCCGTCAGGGTGTTCGCCTCGAACCTGCGCGACCTGCTGCTGGCCGCCCCGGCCGGCACGCGCGCCACGATGGGCCTCGACCCCGGCTACCGCACCGGCGTGAAGGTCGCCGTCGTCGACGCCACCGGCAAGGTCGTCGCGCACGGCGTGATCCAGCCGCACGTGCCCGCGAACCGCTGGGACGAGTCGATCGCGAAGCTCGCGGCCTGGGCCAAGCAGCACAACGTCGACCTGATCGCGATCGGCAACGGCACGGCCTCCCGCGAGACCGACAAGCTCGCCGCCGACCTGATCAAGCGCCACCCCGAGCTCGGCCTCACCAAGATCGTGGTGTCCGAGGCGGGCGCGTCGGTCTACTCGGCGTCGGCCTACGCCTCGTCGGAGCTGCCGGACCTCGACGTGTCGATCCGCGGCGCCGTCTCGATCGCGCGCCGCCTGCAGGACCCGCTCGCCGAGCTCGTGAAGATCGACCCGAAGTCGATCGGCGTCGGCCAGTACCAGCACGACCTGGCCGAGTCGAAGCTGTCGCGGTCCCTCGACGCGGTGGTCGAGGACTGCGTGAACGCGGTCGGCGTCGACCTCAACACGGCGTCCGTGCCGCTGCTGACCCGCGTCTCCGGCATCACCGCCGGTCTGGCGGAGAACATCGTGCTGCACCGGGACCAGAACGGCCCGTTCCGGACGCGGGCGGCGCTGAAGAACGTGGCGCGGCTCGGCCCGAAGGCGTTCGAGCAGTGCGCGGGCTTCCTCAAGATCCGCGGCGGCGACGAGCCCCTCGACGCCTCCTCGGTGCACCCCGAGGCGTACCCGGTCGTGCGGAAGATGCAGAGCGCCGCGGGCACCGAGCTCATCGGCAACACCGCGGTGCTGACGAAGCTGCGCCCGGAGCAGTTCGTGGACGAGAAGTTCGGTCTGCCGACCGTCACGGACATCCTGCGCGAGCTGGAGAAGCCGGGCCGCGACCCGCGCCCGGCGTTCAAGACGGCGACCTTCGCGGACGGCGTCGAGAAGATCGCCGACCTCAAGCCCGGCATGGTGCTGGAGGGCGTCGTGACGAACGTGGCCGCGTTCGGGGCGTTCGTCGACATCGGCGTGCACCAGGACGGTCTCGTGCACATCTCCGCCCTGTCCGACAACTACGTGAAGGACCCGCGCGACGTCGTGAAGTCCGGTGACGTGGTGCGGGTGAAGGTGCTGGAGGTCGACGAGGCCCGCAAGCGGATCGGCCTGACGCTGCGGCTGACCGACGAGCCGGGCAAGCCCGGCCCGAAGCAGGGCGGCGGTGGCCGTGACCGCGGTGGCCGTCCGCAGCAGCGCGGCGGTCAGCAGCGCGGCGGTGCTCAGCGCACCTCGCCGGCGCCGGCGAGCGGGTCGATGGCGGACGCGCTCCGCAAGGCCGGTTTCGGCAAGTAGGACAACGGGGAACGGGCCCCTCCCGGTGTGCGGGAAGGGCCCGTTCCCCGTTCGGCGTCTACTTGGCGCGGGTGCCCTTGAGCTTCACGAGCTCCGACTCGAACAGCTCCTCCACGGTCGTGAGACCGCCGGGCGCCTTGGAGTCGACCTTGGTGATGTAGGACTGCGTGGCGGAGGGCCTGCCCACCAGCGAGTACCGCAGCGGCCCGGTCAGGCCCTGGGTCTCCAGGCCGTTGGTGTCCTGGAAGGCCTTCAGCACGCCGTCGCGCGTGAGGTCGCCTTCCTTGCAGGCCTTCTCCACGACGGAGAGGAACACCTTCGCGACCGTGTAGCCGTGGTCGACGTAGATCGCGGGCTTGTCGTTGGGGTAGTACTGGTTGAACGCCGCCGCCACCTCGCGCGGGCCGGGCTGGCTGCCGGTGAACGGCGCCACCGACGTCACCACGGACACCTGCTTCTCCACGGCGGGGCCGACGGGCGACTCGAGGATCGCGGTGTCGAAGCCGACCACGTTCACCATGAACGGCACCTCCCACTTCAGCGCGGCGGCGACGCCGACGGCGGCCGCGGTCTGCGCGGGGGTGGTGCTCAGCACGACCGCCTTGGCGCCCGCGGCCTTCAGGGCGGCGATCTGCTGGCTGAGGTCGGCCGTGGTCTCGCCGATCGGCTGCTCGGCGATCCTCATGTTCCACTGCGTGCCGACGAACCGGCTGCCTTCCACGGCGTTGTCGCCGTAGCTGCCCTGGGCGTAGATGTGGCCGACGGTGTCGCCCTCGTTGATGACACCGCGGCGCTTGTAGTGGTCGAGCCCGTTGATGACGTCGAGGTCGTAGGTCGTGCCGACGATCATCATGTGCGGGTTGCCGAGCAGCGACGCGGCCCACGAGGCGGGGGCGGTCAGCGTGCGGGTCTGCATGATGTCGGGCTCGATCGCGGCGGTCATCGGCGTGCCCGCGAGCTCCAGCAAGCCCAAGACCTGGGGTTCGAGGTCGAAGTAGGCGTCGAGCGCCTTCTGCACGTCGTACGCGTGGTCCTTCTGCTTGAGCTCGATCTTGCGGCCGCAGATGCCGCCGCGGTCGTTGACCTGCTTCAGGTAGAGGTCGTAGCCCTTCATGCGGGTCAGCGCGGAGGCTTTGAACGGCCCGGTCATGTCCGTGAGGATGCCGAGCGAGATCGTGTCGTCGGTAACGCCTGGCCCGGTCTTGACCTGGGCCTTCGCACCTTCCTTCGCGCCGCAGCCGGCCACGAGGACAGCGAGCGCCAGGGTGGCGGTGGGCAGTACGCGGCGGAGGGGCATGCAGAGGTCCTTGTCCGGATGATCGGGCGTACTAAGCGGTAGCTCAGTATCGAGCGGAGCCTCATTCAATGGCCCCTTATGTGCTACGGAACACAGCCTCGTAAGGTTCATCCGCCTACCGTTCGACTACGGAGTGTGCTAGCTCTTCGGTGCCGAACGAAATGAGATACGCGTGATCGGGCACATCGCGGGTATCCCGGCAGGGTGAAAATCGTCGTCACCGGTGGCTCGGGCAACGTCGGCACGGCGCTTCGCCGTCATCTGGAGTTCGAGGACGCCGGTGTCGACGTGCGCACCCTCTCGTCGTTGCGCGACGCGTTCCGCGGCGCGGACGTAGTCGTGCACCTGGCGTGGGCGATCAAACCCACGAATCGCGAGACCAACGTCGACGGCAGCGAACACGTGCTGGCCGCGTGCGTGAAGGAAGACGTCGGCCACCTGGTCCTCGCCTCCTCGGTAGCGGCGTACGGCCCGGCGCGGCGCTGGTCGAGGGTCGACGAGTCGTGGCGGCTGACGGGCATCGCCGGCAACACCTACAGCGCGCACAAGGTGCGGCTGGAGGAGATGATCAGCCGCTACCCGCTTCCGTGCAGCGTGATCCGGCCGTGCGGCATCGGGCAGGCGTCCGCGGCCCGGCAGATCCGCCGCTGGCTGCTCAGCCCGTTGCTCCCGCCGAAGCTGCTGCCCTACCTGCCGATCCCGCTGTGGAACGACCTGCGCCTGCAGCTCGTGCACGCCGACGACGTGGCGCGCGCGATCGTGGAGATCGTGCGCCGCAAGGCTTTCGGCCCCTTCAACCTCGCCGCCGAGCCGGTGCTGACCGCGCCGATGATCGCCGACCGCGTCGGCGCCGCCCGGTTGCCGGTGCCGTACCCGGTGGTCGAGAAGCTCGCGGGCGCGACAGCCCGTCTCGGGCTGCAACCGCTGACGCCGGAATGGGTCCGGATGGCCGATCAGGCTCCGCTAGTGCGGACCACACGAGCACACGAAGATCTGGAATGGTGGCCTGAGCACGACGCGCGTGACGTGTTGCGCGAGGTCGTCGACGCAATGGGAGGGCGTGCGTGAACGAGGTGGATGCGGTCGTCATCGGCTCCGGCCCCAACGGCCTGGTCGCCGCGGCCCTGCTGGCGGACGCGGGCTGGGACGTGCTCGTGCTGGAGCAGCGCGACACGGTCGGTGGTGCCGTGACGTCCGCGGAGATCACCGCACCGGGCTTCACGAACGACGTCTACAGCGCGTTCTACCCACTCGGCCTCGGCTCGCCCGTCCTCGGCGCGTTGAACCTCGACGTGCAGTGGGAGCACGCACCCGCCGTGCTCGCCCACGTGCTGCCGGACGACCGTGTCGCGCTCCTGTCCCGCGACGTCGAAGTCACCGCCAAGTCCGTCGGCTCGTTCGCCGGCTCGGACGCCGAAGCCTGGCAGGCGACGTTCGCGCAGTGGCAGCGGATCCGCGACAGCGTGCTGGACAGCCTGCTGCGGCCCTTCCCGCCCGCGCGCGGCGGGATGTCGTTGCTGCGCAAGCTGGGCCTGGGTGACACGCTGCGCCTGACGCGGCTGCTGACGCTGCCCGTGCGCCGTCTGGGCGAGGAGCTCTTCTCCGGTGAGGGCGCACGGGTGTTGTTCGCGGGCAACACGATGCACTCGGACCTGGGCCCGGACCAGGCCGGCGGCGCGGGCTTCGGGTGGCTGCTCGCCATGCTCGCCCAGGACGTCGGCAACCCCGTCCCCCGCGGCGGCGCCGGCGAGCTGACCGCGTCCCTCGTGCGCCGTTTCGGCGGCCGCATCGAAACGGGCGCCCGTGTCACCTCGGTGCTGCACGCCCGCGGTGTCGCCGTAGGTGTGCGTCTGGAAGACGGTTCCGTTGTGCGCGCACGCCGAGCCGTTCTGGCCGACGTGCCCGCGCCCCGGCTCTACCTCGACCTGATCGGCGCCGACGCGCTGCCGCCGAAGCTCGCCGAGGACCTCACGCGGTTCCAGTGGGACGGCGACACGATCAAGGTGGACTGGGCGCTGTCGGGTCCCATCCCGTGGCGCAACCCGGAAGCCTCGCAGGCGGGCACCGTGCACCTCGGCGGCGACGTCAACGGCCTCGCGACCACCGCCCACGAACTGGCGTGCGGCAAGGTGCCGCGCAACCCGTTCATGATCGTGGGCCAGATGACGACGAGCGACCCGACCCGCTCCCCCGCCGGCACCGAGGCCGCCTGGGCCTACACGCACGTGCCGCTGGGCGGGAACTGGTCGCCGGAGAGGCTGAAGCGCCGCGCGGACCGCCTGGAGCTGGTGATCGAGGAACGCGCGCCGGGTTTCCGCTCGCGCATCGTCGGCCGCTCGGTGCTCGGCCCTGCCGAGATCGGCTCGGTCAACGGCGGCACCGCGGCCATCCACCAGCAGCTGGTCTTCCGGCCGGTGCCGGGGCTCGGCCGCGCGGACACGCCGTTCGACCGGCTGTACCTGACCGGGTCGTCGGCCTGGCCGGGCGGCGGCGTGCACGGGGCCGCGGGGGCCAACGCGGCCCGGGCGGCGCTGGCGCGGTGGGGTGCGGCGGGTGGGCTGTACAAGGCCCTGATCCAGGGCGCCCACAAGGCGATCTACTGACGGGCGGGCCTGCGGGCCCGTGACGCCCGCAGGTACCCCATCACCAACCCTCCAGGTCCGGATGCGTTGTCTCCCAACCGGGAGCCACGTCCCCGCCCCGGACCAGGGCGGTGGTCTGCCGAGCCGTCCGGGAGGAGTCGACCACCACCCCGCCGGTCCCCGGCTCGAGCTCCGCCGGCCCCACCAGAACCCGGTGCCCGGCCAGGACCTCCTGTCACCAGTCACCTAGTGAAAGGGTGCCGGACGCCCCTTGGACAGTGCGTTCAAGCGCTGGAGGGTCTCCTTGTTCCGGGGGACGAGCAGCACGTCCTGCACGGCGTTCGGCATGAGCGCGGTGGGGCCGCGCACCGCCCGTTCGGTCATGTGCACCTCGGTGAGCGACTCGGAGCGCGCCCGCAGCGTGAAGGTGATCCGCGCCGCGCCCACCGGCCACAACCGCGCGTCCAGCTCGAGCAGCTGGTTCGGCTCGCAGCGGACCACCTCGGTGACGTCCTCGATGGTGAACGGCCACGGACCGACGCTGTGGTGAATGCGCGTGCCCTGCTGGGGCCAGCCCGCGTCGACGTCGCGGATGTGCGACGCGCCCACGACCCAGCCCGCGTAGGACCAGCCGTCGGCCAGCACGGACCACACGGCGTCAATAGGAGCTTCGACGTTCAGGGAGACCTCTGCCACGCTCTCAGACATACCCCGCGGATCAGGAAGCAATCCGGCGCGTGCGGCGACTTTCGGTCGGCGACGCGGGCGGCCGGCCGTGAGCTCCAGCTCGCAGGCCCGCAACGCCTGGTAACGCGGCGAGACGCGGAGCGCGAACGTCCCGCCGAGGCGCTCGATCGCCGACGTCGCGCGATCGAGCGCCTCCTCGCCGCGTCCAGGCCACCGGCTCGCAGCACGCGCAGGCAGTTCTCGACGAGCCTGCGCCCGGTCGCGTCCGATCCGTGGAGGTGACCTGCCCGCCACCTCCGATCGCCGCCCGGTCTCGATCCGGTGCCGGGGCGCGCTCAGCTCCGCACCCGCGCGGTCGGCCTCCTCCAGCGCGTGCGCCTGCGCCGTCCGGCTTCACCGGTTCGGGAGAGGAGCTGCCACAGGCCTTCGACGGCCCGCTCCGGCTCGACGATGCGGCGGTTCTTGCGACCGAGCATCTCCACCTCCCCGAACAGCGACGAAAGCCCACGCCCGTTCCATCGCACGGCGGTGTGCGCCGTTATCCAGCGCGTCAGGCCCTCACACCATCGAGTGATCCCACGAAACGGACGAACCCTTCGGGGTCCTCGCTCGCGGCGGACTGCTGCAAGATCACGCTGGTGGCGCCCGCTCCGGCCACCTGGGAGACGAGGTCGGTGACGAACGCGGCGTCCCGCGAGTCCGTTTCCACGTAGACGACGACGGGGTGGTCCCTCGTCGCCCGGATCGCGCGGACCTGCTCCAGGTCGGCCGAGGCGTCGAGGATCGTGCCGTCGCCGACCTCACCGGCGAGGACGAGGGTCTTCATGCCGTGACCGCCGAGGTAGACGGGCATCGGCGCGGCGGGCGGCCAGTCGAGCGCCACCCCGGTCAGCTTCACGTACCGGCCGTCCGCGGTGACCCGTTCGCCCGCCAGCAACGCCTTCAACGCGTCCGTGTACTCGCGCAGCAACCTCAGCGGCGACGCCACCCGCGCGCCGACCTGTCCCATCCAGTCCTGCACGCCGTGGCCGACGCCGATCGTGACGCGGCCGGGGAACAACCGGTCGAGCGTCGCCGCCTCCATCGCGGTGATCGCGACGTTGCGCAGCGGCACGGGCAGCAGGCCGACGCCGACCTTCAGCCGCGAGGTCCAGGCCAGCGCGGCGGAAGCGCAGGCGATGCCGCTCTCCAGGAAGCAGTCCTCCCACAGCCACAACGAGTCCACACCGGACTCCTCGGCCGCGAGGACGACGGAACGCAGGTTCTCGGGCGGGAGCTGGGGCCGGTAGACGACGCCGAGTGTGGTCACCCGACAACTACTACCGGCCCCACCCCGGCTCGGCAACAGGTTCTCAGCACCCGCAGTTGTGGTACGTCACGTCCCAGTGGTTCGACTCGAGGTAGTAGATGTTGCCCGCGTTCGACTTCCACTTGTTCCCGCCGATGGACGAGAACTTGCTCTTGATGTAGTTCGTGACGCAGCTGGACAGCCGGTAGTCCACCTTGTAGCCGTTCCAGTGCGAGTACGTGCCCGACGCGTGGCCGGTCTCCGTGCCGCCGGTGATGGTCAGCGCGCAACCCGAAGCGCTCTTGAACGTCTTGGCACCCGCGATCGTCGTCTGGTTGATCTGCTCGAACGACGTGCAGTTCGGACGGTTGCGGTCGCTGCACCCGCCGCTCGACGTCCAGGCGATGCCGGCCGCGCGCAGCTGCGCGGTCGCCTGGGAGTGCGTGTACTTGGCCGGAGCCGCGGACGCGACGGACGCGCCCATCAGCAGAGCCGCGAACATCGCGATCACCGCCGCGATCGTGCGAACGAACATGTGCTCTCTCTCCTTAAGCCCTGGGCAAGACGCCGCGAAAGCTAGGCAGACGCGGTAAAGGAAGCCCTAAAGCGGCCTTAGGCCGATCTTTGGCGCCGGAGTGGACAGTTCCGGTCATCACCAGGCGCAAGTCGATCGGAGCAACAACAATGCGCATTCGCCACGCCGTCGCGGCGACCGCGATCTCGCTCGGACTGCTCGGTGGCCCGAGCGGCGTCGCCCAGGCCGCACCGGAGGGTCCCGCCGAGCAGGAGACCTCCGTCTCCCAGGTGCGGGCGGCGGCCGGGTACGGCGGTTCCATCAGCCGCACCGAGGTCGTCAAGCGCGCCAAGGACTGGTGGGACCGCAAGATCCCGTACAGCCAGTCCGCCTACGCCTGGGACGTCGGCAAGGGCAAGAAGTACCGCACGGACTGCTCGGGCTTCGTCTCCATGGCCTGGAAGCTCACGACGAGCCGCAACACGCGCAACCTGGACGAGGTCGCCACCAAGATCTCCTGGGCGAACCTCAAGCCGGGCGACATGATCCTGCGCAACGGTCACGTGAAGCTGTTCGAGAAGTGGGCCAACTCGGCGAAGACGTCCGCGTGGATCTACGAAGAGGGCAGCACGGCGACGGACATGGACCACGAGACCGTGTCGATCTCGTCGCTGAAGAGCGGCGGTTACGCGCCGTGGAAGTACAAGAAGATCACCGGCTGAGCCGGGACGCGGCGAGACCGAACTGAGCCGGCCACTGGCGCACCTCTCCCCTCTCCCTGGTGCCCAGTCGCGTGAACAGGCTCGCGGCCTCGTCCCAGGAGCGGTCCGCGCCGGCGACGTCCCCCAGACGGGCGTGGACCGCTCCGAGGTCCCGGAGCGTGCGGGCGCGCCACAGCGGCAGGGTGAGGTCGTTCCACACCGGCAGCAGCTCGGTCAGCACGATCCGCGCACCGGCGTGGTCACCGGCCGCGAGCCGCCACTCCCCCACCGTGCGGCGCACGAGCGCCTCGCCGAACCGGTCACCGACGTCGCGGCAGCCGTCGAGCGCCTGCCGCAGCAGCCGCTCCGCGGGTTCGAGCAACCCCTTGCGCAGCAACACCTTCGCCCAGGCCTGGGCGGTGTAGCAGGCGAGCAGCTCGTCGCCGGTGCCCGCGACCATCTCGTGCGCGCGGCGGACGTGGTCCTCGGCCAGGTCGAGCTCGCCGCGGGCGCGGTGCACGAGCCCTATCCCGCGGGCGGCCAGCGCCTCGCCCCTGCGGCTGCGGGCCTGCCGGTAGACCGTCTCCGCGAGGCGCAGGGTCTCGAACGCCCCCTGGTCGTCGCCGAGCTCCCGTTTGATGGAACCGATGCCGTAGTGCGCGTGGGCGACGCCTTCGAGGTCCGTCGCCTCCAACAGGTTCCGCGCCCTGCCGAGTGCTTCGAGGGCGCACGGGTACTGGCCGAGATCACGGCACACCATGCCGATGCCGTTCATCGCGACGGCCTCGCCGCGCCGGTCGCCCAGGTCCACGAACAGCGTCTGCGCGGTCTCGAACCACGACCGCGCCTCGACCAGGTTGTCCCGCTTGTAGTGCATCTGCCCCAGACTGCAGCGCAGCACCGCCTCCAGTCTCAGGTCCCCGGTCCTCCACACGGCCTCCAGCGCCGCCGTGTGCGACCTCTCCCAGGCCTCGTACCGGTTCCTGAGCCCGAACCAGGCGAACACCAGCACTTCCGCGAGCTGCGAGGCGATCTCCGCGAGCCCGAGCTCCGCCGCGCGTTCCACGAGCCTGGTGAGCAGCGGCTCCTCACGCGCGAACCAGGCGTCCCTGTCCGTCGGGCGCGCCGCCGTCGTCACCACGCCCAGCGAGTCCTGCATCCGCGGCACGGCCAGGAAGAGCTGCTCGGTCAGTCCGTCCACAGTGGAAAGAGCGGCGATCACCGCTCTCCTGACGAGGTCCTCGCGCTCGGAGCGCGGGTCCTCCGCCTCGGCGAGCTCACGGGCGTGCAGCCGCACCAGCTCGTGCATCCGGTACCGGGCGCTGCCGATGACGTCGAGCAGCCGCGCGTCGACGAGCTGGTCGAGCACGTCCTCGTCGAGCAGGTGCGCCCACAGGAAGCTCGGCACCTCGGGCAGGCCGAGGAAGCCGAAGACCCGGTACGCGCGGCGGGCGTCCTCGTCGAGCGCCCGGTAGGTGAGCTCCAGCCCGGCCCGCACGGCGAGGTCGTCCGCGACGAGCTCGTCGAGCCTGCTGCGCTCGTCGGAGAGCCGCCGGACGAGCTTCGAGACGGGCCAGTGCGCCCGCCCGGCCAGCCGCGCGCCGGTGATCCGCACGGCGAGCGGCAGGTAGCCGCACAGCCGCGCGACCTCCTTGGCCTGGCCGGGTTCGGCGGCGACGCGGTCGTCGCCCAGGATCCGCTGCAGCAGCGTGACGGCCTCGTCCTCGCCCAGCACGTCGAGCGGGACGCGGCGCACGCCCTCCAGCCCGCACAACCGGCTGCGGCTCGTGATCAGCGTCAGGCAGCCGGGACTGCCGGGCAGCAGCGGCCTGACCTCCGACACGCTCGTGACGCCGTCCAGCACGATCACGACGCGCCGCCCGCCGACCGTCGCGCGCCACAGCGCCGCGCGTTCCTCCGCGGACTCGGGGACGCGCTCGCTCGGCACGTCCATCGCGCGCAGCAACGCGTCCAGCGCCCCGGACGGCGAGTGCAGGTCGACGAACAGCTGCCCGTCCGGGTACCGGTCGGCCAGCCGGTGCGCCGCGTGCACGGCCAGAGCGGACTTGCCGACGCCCGCCGGGCCCTCGATCCACCAGACGCCACCGTCGCTGTCGAGGAGCCTGCTCAGTTCCCCCTCGCGTCCCGTGAAGTCGCCGGCGTCGCGCGGCAGGTAGTTGCGCCTGCTGTCCCGCGCCCCCTCCAGCACGTCGCGGTAGAGCTGCTGCAGCTGCTCGCCCGGCTCGACCCCGAGCTCGTCGACGAGCACCTTGCGCGTCTCCCGGAACACCCTCATGGCGTCCGCGCGCCGCCCGGCCCGCGCGAGCGCCGTCATGAGCTGCCCGCGCAGCCGTTCCGCGAGCGGGTACTCGGCGACGAACGTCGCGAGCCGGTCCACCAGCCCGGCGTGCCGCCCCAGCGCCAGCTCGGCGTCGACCCACGCCTCGGCGGCCGCGAGCCGTTGCACGTCGAGCGTCTGCGCGAACACCACCGGCGTGCCGCGCCACAGCCGCAGGGCCTCGTCCAGCAGCTCGGCCCTGACCCTGAGGTCCGCCTCGCCCCCGGCGCAGGCCACGAGCCTGCGGAACACGTGCAGGTCGACGGTGCCGGGGTCGGCGTTGAGCACGTACCCCGCCGCGCGGTGCTCGACCGGCAGCCCGGCCCGGCGCAGGCTCGAGATGTGCACCTGCAGCGACTTGCGCGCCTGCGGCGGCGGCTCCTCACCCCAGATGAGGTCGATGAGCCGCTCGACCGGCACGACCTTCCCGCACTCGACCGCCAGGACGGCGAGGATCTGCGCGGGTTTCGGCGGCACCGTCGGCTCGACCGGCCCGAGAATCCTGACCTCCACTGTGCCCCCACCGGTGTTGAAGATTCACCAAGCTCCGCACGGCATCGCCAAACTCTGACGCAATCCGGCTGACACGGTTCCACTTACGGGTGAAAAGCACTCGAACGGACGCAGATCACGATGCAACCAGACGGGACCCCACTCCGTCCAGCGCACTTCCAGTGGGCATGAATGTGAACTTTTGTCCCGCTTCTAGACGCTCGATTTGAGACGCCCGAACTCCTCCGCCAACGCGGGCAGCTGCCAGTGCGCGTTCAAACCGCTCGGATTCGGCAACACCCACACCCGCACCCCGCCGATGGTGTCCTCCTGAGGCCCCACCTGCGCCTTCTTGCGTCCGAAGGCCGCCCGGTACACCGTCACGCCCAGCACCGCGAGAACCTTCGGTGAATACCTCTGGACCTTTTCGGCGAGCAGGGTCCCGCCCTCGCGCATTTCGTCAATTGTCAACTCGTCGGCTTTGGCACTGGGCCGCGCGACGACGTTCGTGATGCCGAGTCCCAGTTCGAGCAGCTTCTCCTGCTCGGCGGGCGCGAACTGCCGCGGCGTGAACCCGGACAAATGGAGGGCGGGCCAGAACCGGTTTCCGGGCCGGGCGAAGTGGTGCCCGGTCGCCTCCGACACGAGGCCCGGGTTGATACCGCAGAAGAGGACGTCCAGGCCGGGCTTGATCACGTCGGCAATCACGTGGCCCAGCCTACGAGGTCGCGTCTAGGCTTCCCGGGATGGCCGACCTGCCGACCACTCGGGACGTGCGCGCCGGGTCCGCGTTCACGCGGTTCCCGGGCAGGGCGGTCGCCGGATGACCCGCCCGGTCCTCTTCCTCGACGTCGACGGCCCCCTGCTCCCCTTCGGCGACGGCGTGCCCGGCACCCCGGGCCTCGCCCGCCTCGACCCGCTGCACGGCCCGTGGCTGCAAGCCCTCCCGTGCGAGCTCATCTGGGCCACGACGTGGATGGACGACGCGAACACCCACATCGCGCCCCTGCTCGGCCTGCCGCCGCTCCCGGTGGCGATCTGGCCCGACGACCCGGACACCGAGGCCGCGGACGCACGCCGGGGTCTGCACTGGAAGACCCGCGGCCTGGTCGCCCTGGCGGGCACCAGACCGTTCGCCTGGGTCGACGACGAGATCACCGGCAGGGACCGCGACTGGATCGCCGCACACCACGGCAAGGCGCTCCCGCACAGGGTCGACCCGGGGCACGGCCTGACCGACGCCGACTACCTCGCCCTCGACGCCTGGCTCCGCACCGCCTAGGCCCCGGCCGGCACCCGAGGCCGCGGCGTCCACATCGTGTACCCGGCCCGCTGCGCGTCCTCCGGCGAGTGGAAGAAGGCGTCGCCCTTCATGCGCTTGTAGTACGGCGACTCGGGCGTGTGGAACATCATCGTGCGCGAGTTCGCCTTGATCACGGGTGCCACGTCGACCGGCTCCTCCATGATCGACAGGCCTGCCGCGTCGACCACGGCGGCGGGGGACGACGACCGCGAGCGCATGGTCAGCCAAGTCAGCAGGACGCCGGTGAGGAAGGCACCCGCGCACAGGCCGAACATCTGGAAGAAGAACCCGAACAACGCACTGCTCCTAGCCCGTAGTCGTGAAGTCCTCGTCGACGCGCAGGTCCGGGGCGGCCGCGCGCAGGGCGTCGCTCAGCGCCCCCGCGCGCTCCGGGTCCGCGACGCGTGCCGACGCGGTCAGGTGGCCCCGGCGGACGACGCCGGTGAAGTCGGTGACGCCCCGGTCCAGCACCGCGCCGAGCAGCGAGGCCGCCTCGGAGGGTGCCACCGGGAGACCGGGGGCACCGGGGGTCATGACGTCGGTGATGCGGTGGGCGGCGGTCAGTGCGCGCACGGCGTCCACCACCTCCTGGCGTTGCGAACCGGCGGTACCGGCGAGCACGATCTCCGACGACCGCACCGCGAGCACCAGGTGGCCGGAGGCCTCACCGGGCTGCGCCGCGAGCGCCACCGCCGCGAACAACGCCGGCACGACGACGGCACCAACGGCGACGCGTTGCGCTAACTGCACGCGCCTGAACTATCCCATTCGGACGACCGCGTGCCACCACCTGAACCAGAACAGGCAGGTCATCGTGGTCGAATTCACTCGTTCGTGGAGACCACCACGGGCCTGCCGTCCGCCACCAGGCGCCAGTCGGTGCCGGTGAAGCCGGCCGGGTCGAGCACGCCCACCGCCTTCACCCAGTCGATCAGCAGCTGGCGGATCTCCTGCTGCTGGTTGTGCAGCACGGGAGCCGAGGCGACGTGCGGGAAGTCGCCACCCCCCGCCTGCCGGTAGTTGTTGACGGCCACCGCGAACTCCGCCGAGTCCGCCACGGGCTCGCCCCCGAAGCGGAGGCCGGTGATCCGCGAGCCTGCGGGCCGGGCGATGTCGATGTCGTAGGTCAGCGGTGCGGTCAGGCCGTAGGCGATGTCGAAGTTGTAGTCCGGCACGTCGGCCGAGACGGAGGCGGCGGTGAACGGGCCGCCGGGGGGCACCTGCCGGAAGTACCGCGCCGACTCCTCCAGGAAGTCGCGCAGCTGCCCGCCGGTCAGCCGCACGCCGACCAGCGTGTTGTCGAAGATGTAGAGCCCGGCGACGTCCCGGATGGACACGTCCCCGGCCGGGATGGCCGCCGCGCGGTTGAAGGGCGCGCACAGCGAGAGCACCGGCAGCGACGTGGACTTCGCGAGCTCCAGCGCCTGCACGTGGTTGATGAACCGCAACGCGGGCGTGTCCTCGAAACGGGCCCGCGAAGCCGACATCGCCGCCGAACACGTGCCAACGCGCGCGTTGACGTACGACACGACCTTCTCGTGGTCGTGCCGTAGGAGTCGCACGATCCGAGGGTCTTCCTGCACCGTCGCCGACGACAGCACCGACGACCGCGACGCCTGGAGTTCCCAGCGCCCGTCGTGGCGCAGGTCGAACTCCATCAGCGACAGCCGCTTGCCCGAGAACAGCGGCTCCGTCAGCAGCACCGGCCGCCCGGTGACCTTGTTCGTCACGAACCGCGAGGGGATCTCCACGTGCGCGTGCCCGACGAGGATCGCGTCGATGCCCGGCACGGTCTCCGCCACCAGCTCGGCGCAGTTCTCCGGGAACGGCACCTGGTCGCCGAGCGACGACGACAGGTCGGCCCCGGAGTGCGCCACCACGACCACGAGGTCGGACTTGCGCCGGATCTCCGGCACCCAGTGCAGCGCCTGCTCCACCAGGCCGGGGAACGTCAGCACGCCGTCGACGTGCGCCCGGTCCCACACGGCGATGCCGGGGTTGGTCAGACCGAGGATCCCCACCCGCAACGGCGGTCCGCCCGTGCGCCACACGGTCTTCACCACGTACGGCTGGAAGGCGGGCAGCCCGGTGGTGACGTCCACGGCGTTGGCCGCCAGCAGCGGGAACTCCAGCTGGCGCTCGAAGGTCCGCAGCACGGGCAG
This sequence comes from Lentzea jiangxiensis, assembly GCF_900104175.1. Classification (GTDB taxonomy): domain Bacteria; phylum Actinomycetota; class Actinomycetes; order Mycobacteriales; family Pseudonocardiaceae; genus Lentzea; species Lentzea jiangxiensis. The sequence continues at coordinate 167,690 of NZ_FNIX01000013.1, read as the reverse complement.
GCCGTAGTTGAACTCGTGGTTGCCCAGAACGGCGGCGGTGTAGCCGATGGCGTTCATCGCGGCGGCCATCGGGTGGACGTGGGCACCGCGCGTGATGGGCTCGACCTTCGCGTAGTAGTACGCGAGCGGAGTGCCCTGGATGGTGTCACCGGCGTCGAGCAGCAACGTCCGATGCCGCCCCACGGACGACCGCACGTCGTTCACCAGCGTGGAGATCTTCGCGAGCCCCACGTCGTTGTGCGCGAAGTCGTCGAACTCGCGGTCGAGGTAGTAGTCCCAGTTGAACAGGTTGCCGTGCAGGTCCGTCGAGCCCATCACGGTCAGGGTGAACGTGCGCACGACGCTCACCTCCGGTTGTGGTCGGGCTGATCACCCGACCATAACCGCTCACACTTGACCCCAAATCACCTCGTTGGCGGGGCCTGCCCGTCCCGCTGGACCCGCTGACCGGCTTCGACCACGCTGGACGCCACGGACCGGCCGTCTTCCGCGGTGGCGATCACGGTGACGGTCTCACCCTTCTCGACGCCCTCCACCACGGTGTCGGCGTCGACGACGTACGTCCTCGTGCCGGTCTCACGGCAGGAGGCGACGACGGTGGGCGGCCGGACGCTCTACGACCTGAGCACGGCCGGCTGAGCCCCCGGGAGGGTCCCCTACGCCAGGCCGGTGTCGGCAGGCAGCACGTCCCCCGGCACCGGCACCGCCACGGGCGGCTCCGCCCTCTCCTCGTCACCCCACAGCAGCGGCACCAGGTCGGCACCCCTGCGCCACAGCCACGGAATCCCCTTCACCACCAACCACGCCACGTGGTGCCACACCGTCAGCTCGCGCCCGCCCGAGCACTCCAGGCCCACGTCCCCGACCCGGTGCCCAGCCGCCCGCAGCTCGGCCGCGAACGCCCGCGCCAGCATCCGGTGGCCGCGTTCGGACGGGTGCAGGCGGTCGACCGCCCACGTCTCGAGCTCGTAGGCGCCGGGCAGCGCGTGCAGGTCGACGCACCGCACACCGTGCCGCGCCACGACGACGTCGACCACGCGGTTGTACTCGTCGATGCGGTCCTTGAGCACCCGCCGCAGCCTGCCCGGCAGCTTGAACACGCGGCCCTGGTCGTGGAACCGCACGGTGACCACGGAGGCGCCCGCGGCGGTCAGGGAGCGGCAGATGTGGTCGAGGTCCTCGTGCATCCGCCGGGCCGAGAAGTCGGACCGCAGCGTGTCGTTGACGCCCGCGATGACCACGGCGGCGGTGGGGCCGCAGCGCAACGCCTCCGGCAGCTGGGAGTGCCGGACGTCGGCCACGCGTGCGCCGGAGACGGCGAAGTTGCGGTAGCCGTTGTCCTCGAACGCCGAGGAGAGCAGGGGGCCGAAGCCGCGCCAGCCACCGGGAACGAGGTCGCCGATCCCGACCGCTGTGGAGTCACCGAGCAACACCAGCACGCGGACCAGCTTCGGCTCGCCCGGTGATGCCGGAATGACCGTGCGGGAACCGGTCAGCGAAATGCTGGGTAAAGCGGGAGTTCGAGCACCTCGGAGCCGTAGCGGTCGGCCAGGGCGCCGATCACCGCGTCGGCGTGCGACGCGACCGTCTTCTCGCCCAGCACCAGCGCGTCGAACCGCAGGCGGACCCACCGGCCGGCCAGCACGACGGTGCGCGGCGGGGCGTTGCCGACCGGGGCGGCCACCGGCATCGGCTTGGACAGGGCCCGCCACGTCGCGAGCCACACCCAGAGCAGCTGGGCCTCCAGCAGGCGCGGTAGGAGCACCGCGTCGTCGTCCATCTCGGGCCACACCGACCCGACCTCGGCCCGCCAGGCGGCGACCATGGCCTCGGACATGCCCGGCGGCAGGCCCCAGCCGCACCAGCACGACGGGAACGGCACGCGCAGCGCCGCCGCGTCGAACACGATGTCGCGGACGCAGCCGCCCTCGAAGTCGACGAACCGGACGCCGCGCGAGGTGACCAGGTGGTTGTCCGGGCAGGACGTCGACGGGCTGAACGCGCGCCGCCGCGAGGTGCTGAACGCCCGCGCGGCCCGGGCGGCGAACTCGGTGGCCTGCGAGGACGTCGCCACGCCCAGGGTGGTCTCGAGCAGGGCCGGTAAGCCCGCGATCGCCGCGTGCACGTCGACCGCGATCGGGTCCTGGCAGCACTGCGCGCCCGCCCGGCGCATCAACGCGTCGAAGTCGGCGTCACGGCCGGCCGTGGTGGCGTGCAGGCGACCCAGGGCGTGTGCCCACGACAGCAGGCCTCGTTCGGCAGCGCGCGCGTCCTTGGCGTGCAGCTTCTCCGACAGACGCGGCGCCCGGCCCAGGTCTTCCAGCACGACGAGTCGGAACTTGGCGTCGTGCGCGAACAGCTCCGGCGTCGCCCGTTCCTCGGCGGGGAGGGCGGTGAGCAGCTGGTGGCTGACGGCCTCGTGCGCCCACGGGTCGCGGTCGCCGCTCGCGGCCGGGTACTGCTTCACGACCAGCGTGCGCGGCATGGAGAACGGCGAGGAGGCGACTCTCACACGGATCACGACGGAACGACCTGTACCCCCGAGGGCCTCGGGGTCCGCAAGGCGCACCTGTGCGCCCAGTCGCCTGGTCAGTACCCGCTCGGCAGCCCCGACGGCTTCGGCGATCTCAGGTGAGGTCGTCTCGGGAGAGCCCGCGGTGATCTCCACGCTCATCCCCTCCGACCCTACTCCCCAGCCCCTGAGCCCGACCGACGCTAATCGGGCGAGGCCGCGACTGCCACCACTCGTTGATAACGGCTCGGGCTGCCCGGAGGTTGCTCGGTGATCATCCCCTGGACAGCGGACGTGTGGAAACACCCTCCGCCGCCCCACGCCTGCGGATCAACAGCACGAGCGCGGCGGCGATGACAATACCGATCAAGTTGATGCCCAGCTGGGCGACGGCGGGCCCCACCCTGTCCCACACTCCGAGAACCGCGGCCAGCGCGGCGTAGCCGGCGGCGGGCACGGTGGTGACCGAGATGAACACGCCGACGAGCGCCGCGGACTTCGCCGACGTCATCGACAGCATGCCCGCCGCACCCGCCAGCAGCGCCACGACCAGCGAGAAGACGCCGAACTGGTAGATGAACTCGGACTCGGTCCCGTGCAGCAGCGTCTCGCGGTCCAGCAGCCCGAACCGGGCACCGAGCCACGTCAGCACCGAGGTGATCACGATCGCCACCGGGAAGCCGATCGCGAGGGCCGCGGCGGCCCTGCGCACCAGGTCCCAGCGCTTCGCGACCAGGCCGACGGCGATCGCGGCGAGCGGACCGAACTCCGGCCCCACGACCATCGCGCCGACCAGCGTCACCGTCGAGTTCGTGGCGATGCCGACCGCCGCGAGCACGCACGAGATGGTGAGGAACGCCTGGAACGTGACGCTCGGCTTGGACTCCTCGCCGGTCTTCCCGATCAGCTCGTCCCACACGATCGCGTCCGACCCGTCGCCCGGCGCGTCCTCCTGCGCGCGGTCGGCGGCGTCGGACAGCGAGGTGTCGATCGTCTCGATCGTGATACCGCCGTAGCGGTCGATCCGCAGCTCGCACAGCGCGCCGACAACCTCGTCGACGGCCTCACGGGCCACGTCGGCGGTGATGAGGTCGCCTTGGGGGTCGACCGCGGCACCACGCAGGAGCACCAGGTGGGTGGCTCCCGCGTGGTCGCGGAGGACTTCCAGAGCGGCCTCGGTCTGGTCTGCCGGGCAGACCACCCGCAGCCGCAGCACTACGCCTTCTGGTCCGGCTTGGCGTCGACGCCGGCTTCCTTGCGCTGCAACGCGGTGATCGGCGCCGGGGCCGCGGTCAGCGGGTCGTAGCCGCCGCCGGACTTCGGGAACGCGATGACCTCGCGGATCGAGTCGACCCCCGCGAGCAGCATGCAGAGGCGGTCCCAGCCGAGCGCGATGCCGCCGTGGGGCGGGGCGCCGTACTTGAACGCGTCGAGCAGGAAGCCGAACTTCTCCTGCGCCTCCTCGGCACCGATGCCCATGACGTTGAACGCGCGCTGCTGAACGTCCGCGCGGTGGATGCGGATGGAGCCACCACCGAGCTCGTTGCCGTTGAGGATGACGTCGTAGGCGTAGGCCAGCGCGTTGCCCGGGTCGGACTCGAAGTTGTCGATCCACTCCGGGGTCGGCGAGGTGAACGCGTGGTGCAGCGCCGTCCAGTTGCTGCCGCCGACCGCGACGTCACCGGACTCGAGCTTGTCGACCGACTCGAACATCGGGAAGTCGACGACCCACGCGAACGCCCACGCGTTCTCGTCGACCAGGCCGACGCGGTGCGCGATCTCGACGCGGGCGGCGCCGAGCAGGGCGCGCGCGTCCCTCGGGTCGCCGGCACCGAAGAAGATGCAGTCGCCGGGGTTGGCGTTCACGGCCTTGGCGAGACCGTCGCGCTCGGCGTCGGTCAGGTTCTTCGCGACCGGGCCGCCGAGCGTGCCGTCCTCCTGGACCAGCACGTACGCGAGACCCTTGTGACCGCGCTGCTTGGCGAACTCCTGCCACGCGTCGAGCGTGCGGCGCGGCTGCGAGGCCCCACCGGGCATGACGACGGCGCCGACGTACGGCGCCTGGAACACGCGGAACGTCGTGTCCTTGAAGTACTCGGTCAGGTCGGTGAGCTCGAGGTCGAAGCGCAGGTCCGGCTTGTCCGAGCCGTACTTCGCCATCGCGTCGGCGTAGGAGATCCGGCGGAACGGCAGCGGCAGCTCGACGCCCTTGGTCTCCTTCCAGATCGCGGCGAGGAGCTTCTCGGTCAGGCCGATCACGTCGTCCTGCTCGACGAAGCTCATCTCGATGTCGAGCTGGGTGAACTCCGGCTGGCGGTCGGCGCGGAAGTCCTCGTCGCGGTAGCAGCGCGCGATCTGGTAGTAGCGCTCCAGGCCGCCGACCATGAGCAGCTGCTTGAACAGCTGCGGCGACTGCGGCAGCGCGTACCAGGAACCCGGGCGCAGCCGGGCCGGCACCAGGAAGTCGCGTGCGCCCTCGGGCGTGGAACGGGTCAGGGTCGGCGTCTCGACCTCGACGAACTTCTCGGCGTGCAGCACCTCACGGGCGATGCGGCTGACCTCGCTGCGCAGGCGGATGGCCTTGGCCGGGGTCGAGCGACGCAGGTCGAGGTAGCGGTGCTTGAGGCGGGCCTCCTCGCCCGGCTCGACGTCGCTCTCCACCTGGAACGGCAGCGGCGCGGCCTCGTTGAGGACCTCGAGGTCGCTCACGTAGACCTCGATGGCGCCGGTCGGCAGCTCGGGGTTCTCGCTGCCCTCGGGGCGCTTGCTCACCTCTCCGGTGACCTTGATGACGTACTCGCTGCGCAGCCGGTGCGCGCGCTCGGCCATCTCGCCCTCGCGGAACACGACCTGGGCGACACCGGACGCGTCGCGAAGGTCGATGAAGATGACACCGCCGTGATCCCGCCGGCGAGCGACCCACCCGGTGAGGGTGACGGACTGCCCGGCGTGCTCGGCCCGGAGTGACCCGGCCTCGTGCGTGCGCAACACGGTGGTGGCTCCTTGTAGACGAAGTCAGCTTTGCCGTCAAGGCTAGCCGGAGCCACCGACAGATTCTCACGCAGGGCTTTCCGGCTACCCGGATGATCTCCCCAGCACCGGCTCCGCCTTCACCCACGCGGCGTGCCACCCGTCGTCGACCTGCTCGGCGTTCTCGCCGTCGTCCGCGATCCGCGCGACCAGGTCGAGCACCGCCGCCCGGTGGTCCTCCCGCAGCAGCGGCACGACCTCGGCGAGGAACGGCAGCACCGCCGTGGCCGCCGGGCACACGAACCCGCCCTCCTCGTGGATCGTCCGGTCGAGGTCGCCGATGGCCCCGGCGACCACCTCCGGGTCGTCGGACAGCAGCGCCCGCAGGTGGCCCGGCGTGTCCAGCGCGGGGCCGTAGGCGTGGTCGACCGCGTGCCACGCGACGTCGTCGAGTCCTTGCAGCACAGGCCTCACCGCAGGTCCAGCAGCACCGACGTGGCCAGGGACGAGACGCGCTGGCCCAGCGAGGTCACGGCGTGGTCGTGCACCGCCGCCTCGACGAGGCGCCGGTACTGGCGAGCCCGTGCCACACCGACCAGCCACACCGCGAAGGCCCGCAGCCGCACGTCCGGATCGGCCGCCCACACCGGCACGTACGGCACGACCAGGCCCACGTCCGCGGTGTCGCGCTCGAAGAGCCTCCTCAGGTAGTCGAGCGCCTCCGTGCGCCACGGCAGCACGTCCACCAGCGCCAGCACGAGGTCCATGCCCTCGAAGTCGTGGGGCCGCACCAGCCAGAGCACGTGCTCCAGCACCTCGTCGTAGCCCATCTCGAACTGACCGGTCTCCAGGAACAGCCCGAGGTCGCCGGTCAGGCCGCGCAGGACCACCCCGGCGTCCGGCCGGGTCGCCGCCGACACGAGCATCCGCGCGAGCGGCTCGTCGTCCGGCACCTCCAGCTCGCGCAACCACGAGAGCGCGGCCTCGTCGCCCCGCCCCGCGAACTCCGTCGCGACGACCACCAGGCACAACCGCGTGGCGGGATCGGTCTCCTCGTCCCACCGCGGCGCCAGGGCCGCCAGCACCGGCGCGCTGTCCCCACGACCCTGCCCCAGCACGAACAGCGCGCCCCGCCGCACCGCCACCGCGCTGTGGTCGAGCAGGGCCAGCAGCGCCGGTTTCGAGGCCTCCCAGGCGGGTGGCCAGCTCGGGTGGACGCCGTCGGAGCCGCTGCCCCCGGCGACCGCGATCGCGCCGCACACGTTCTCCAGCAGCCACTCGCGGCCGGGGGTGTTGTCGTGGGCGACGAGGTCCAGCAGGAACGGCCACGCCGCCGCGGTCGCCTCGCTCACCTCGGACTCGTCGCCGCACAGGTGCCGCACCAGTTCCTCGTGCGGCTCGACCGAGGTCCGGGCCTGCCTGAGCAGCCGGGGGAGGTCGTCGCCGTACCCGTCGTGGCTGCGCAACCGGTACCAGTCGATCCTCTTCAGACCCTCCACCATGGACCCCAGAATAGGAAAAGGGCCGCGACCGGGGTCGCGGCCCTTCACTCAGAGCGGTTTCACGCGGTGGGCGCGAGGTACAGCAGGCGGTTCGGCGAACCGGTGCCCGGGTTCGTCACCTTCGACGGCGTCGACTGCGCGACCAGGTACGAGGCCACCGCGGCCGGGGAGGCCGACGGGTTCGTCGAGAGGTAGCGGGCGGCCGCGCCCGCGACGTGCGGGGTGGCCATCGACGTGCCGGAGATGGTGCTGGTGGCCGAGTCGGAGGTGTGCCACGACGAGGTGATGTCGCGGCCGGGGGCGAAGATGTCGAGCACCGAGCCGTAGTTCGAGAACGACGAGCGGGCGTCGGTGCGGTCGGTGGAGCCGACGGTGATCGCCTCGGTCACGCGGGCCGGGGAGAAGCCGGAGGCGTTGGCGTTCGAGTTGCCGGCGGCGACGGCGAAGGTCACGCCCTTGGCGACGGCGTTGCGGACGGCCGTGTCGAGGGTGGCGTTGGCACCGCCGCCGAGCGACAGGTTGGCGACGGCCGGCTTGACGGCGTTGTTGCCCACCCAGTCGATGCCCGCGGCGACACCGGCGAGGGTGCCGGAACCGTTGTTGTCGAGCACGCGGACGGCGACGATGCGCGCGTTCTTGGCGACGCCGTACTGCGCGCCCGCGATGGTGCCGGCGACGTGCGTGCCGTGGCCGTTGCCGTCCTGCGCGACGGCGTCGTTGTCCACGAAGTCACGGCCGTTGGTGGCGCGGCCGCCGAACGTGGAGTGGCTGACGCGGACACCGGTGTCGATGACGTACGCCGTCACGCCGCTGCCGGTCGAGGTGTAGCTGTAGGAGCTGTTGAGCGGCAGGTTGCGCTGGTCGATGCGGTCGAGACCCCACGACGGCGGGTTCGTCTGCGTCGCCTGCGTGCGCACGACCTGGTCGGCCTCGACGAACTCGACGGACGGGTCGGCGGCGAGGCGCTTGGCCTGCTTCTCCGTGAGCTTCACGTTGAAGCCGCCGAAGCTGGTGTAGTCGCGCTCCACCTTCGCGCCGAAGCGGGAGGCGAGGGCGTGCGAGTTGCCCTTGCCCTCCTTCAGCTTCACGATGAAGCTGCCGGTGATCTTCTCGGGGGCGTCGAGGGACAACACCTCGCCTTCGGCGGCGGAAGCGCTGGGAACCATCAGAACCGACAGGGCGAGGCTCGCCACGCCGGCACCGGCCAGGAACCGGATCTTTCGCGTCATGGTGTCGCTTTCCGTTCTTTGCAGGGGAACGAAGCGCTTTCGACGTTATGGAGAGATCCGGTTCCTGCCAAGGGTGTCCTAAAGATTAAGACGCCCTTGCATTGCCGAACAATTCACTTTCACAGCGATGGCGGCCAGTGGAGGATACGAGTGACGGGTGGCGTTCCCGGCGTGCCCGTGGTAACCAGCACGCGCTCGACCTGCGCGGGAGTGGCGGCGCGGTCGCGTTCCAGGAAACGCGCCGCGACACCGGCCGCGTGGGGCGCGGCCATGGACGAGCCGCTCAGCGTCGCGGTCGCGGTGTCCGAGGTGTTCCACGCCGACGGGATGCTGACCCCCGGTGCCCAGATGTCCACCAGCGGCCCGTAGTTCGACGAGGACGACTTGGTGTCGTTCTGCGTCAACGCACCCACGCAGATCGCCTGCGAGACCCGTTGCGGCGACGAGCCCGAAGGATCGGTGTTGCCGCCGCCCGCGGCGACCGTGAACGAGATGCCCGAGTCGATCGCCTTCTTCACCGCGGTGTCCAGCGCGGCGGAAGCGCCGCCTCCCAGCGACATGTTGGCCACGGCGGGCTTGACCGCGTTGCGCGTCACCCAGTCCACTCCGGCGATGACACCGGAGATCGTGCCGGAGCCCGACCCGTTGAGCACGCGCACGCCCCACACCGTCGCCTGCTTCGCGACGCCGTGGGTGGTTCCCGCGGCGATGCCGGCGACGTGCGTGCCGTGACCGTTGTCGTCCTGCGCGATCGCGTCGTTGTCGACGGTGTCCCAGCCGTTGCGCGCACGGCCGCCGAAGTCCGCGTGCGTCACGCGAAGCCCGGTGTCGATCACGTAGATGTTCACGCCGCGGCCGGTGGTCGTGTACTCGTAGCGCCGGTCCAGCGGCAACGCCCGCTGGTCGACGCGGTCCAGGCCCCAGGGCGGGTCGAGCTGGACGCCGTTGGCGTGCACGGTCCCGTCGCGCTCCACAGAGGACACGTCCGGGTCGGCCTTCAGCTCACGGACCTGGCGTGCGGTGAGGTGAGCGCTGAATCCGTTGAAGACACCGGAGTAGGTGTGTTCGACCTTCCCGCCGAACGACGACACGGTCCCGTCGCGCAGGACCACGATGTAGGACGACGTGGCCGCGGACGCCGGGGCGACCACGACCGCTGCCGCGACGGCGGCGACTGCCAGCAGGGCTCTCACGGGCAGGTTTCCTTTCGGTGCAGGGTTGTGCGGGGAGACAACGGCCCCGGTCCACGGGGAACCGGGGCCGCGCGCTGCACGGGACTCAGCTGGTCGGGGCCCAGTGCAGGAGCCTCGTGGTCGTGCTCGGGCCGGGGTTGGTCACCTTGCCGTCGGTGGCGTTGGAGGTGATCGCGGTCGCCACCTGCGCGGGCGTCACGTTCCGGTTGCCCTGCAGGTACCGCGCCACCACGCCGGCGACGTGCGGCGAGGCCATCGAGGTGCCCGAGATGGTGTTCGTGGCCGTGTCACTGGTGTGCCAGGCCGAGGTGATGCCGCTGCCGGGCGCGAAGACGTCGACGATCGCGCCGTAGATGTAGGCGTTCACGCCGAAACCGGTGGTGTTGTAGGTGTGGCGCTGGTCCAGCGGCAGGTTGCGCTGGTCGATGCGGTCGAGACCCCACGACGGCGGGTTCGTCTGCGTCGCCTGGATGCTCACGACCTGGTCGCGTTCGACGTACTCGACCGACGGGTGGGCGGCGAGTCCGCGGGCCCGCGCGTCGCTCGTCCTGATCGAGAAGCCCTGGAACACGGCGTCGTAGACGTGCCCGACCTGGCCGCCGAACCGGGATCCGAGGGTCTGCGCGCTCACCGCGACCGCGTCGTCCTTCAGCTTGACGATGAAGCTGCCGGCGATGTTCTCACCGGGCGAGACGCGGATCTCGCCGGCGGCGGTGGCGGGCGCGGCGAAGGCGGCGACCACGACCGCCGAGCCCAGGAGCGTCGCTGTCTTGCGCATTGCACAAGTCCTGTTCGTCGCAGGGATGCTCAGGAACCCGACCGAGGACATTGGCGGCGTAATAGTCCCGAGATCTGAACCTGCCGAGTTCCGAACCCGGGCAAAACCGCCGATCGGCTGTACCGCGTTCCCTTTGCCGCCGATAGCCTTCCGATCTTGACTCCGTGAAACGGAGGACCGATGCTCACGATTCACCCACCGCACGAGGAGCTCGCCGACCTGTTGGTGACGGGTCCGTTCGCGGACGCGCTGAGGGTCGCGATCCAGGTGCGGGGACTCAGCCTGGAACGGCTGCAGCACCGCCTGAAACTGCGCGGCGCGCCGGTCAGCGTGACGGCGCTGAGCTACTGGCAGTCGGGCAGGCGCAGACCCGAGCGGCCGGAGTCGCTGAGGGCGCTGGCGCAACTGGAGGACGTGCTGGGACTGCCGGAGACCGCGCTGAGCCGCCTGCTCGGCCCGCCGCGGCCGCGGGGCCGTTCGCGCAGGCGGCAGACCTCGGCACGGACGCCGTGGGACGGGTCCGGGCTGGTGCTGACCGCCCAGCACGACAGGGTCGAGGTCGCGCCGTGCGGAGGCGTGCTGGGCGTCCGCTCACGCCAGGTCATGCAGGCGAGGTCGGCCGATGTGGACCGCTGGATCCTGTGCCAGGAAACGGGTTCGGCGCAGCCCGCGCTCACCGCCGTGCGTTCCTGCCAGGTCGGGAGGGTCGCGCGGGAACGCACGAACGGCGTGCTCGTCGCGGAGCTCGTGTTCGACGAACCGATCTCCGCGGGTGACTCCGTCGCGATCGAGTACGAATTGATCTATCCGCACCCGACCGCGGAGCACACGCATTTCCGGCGGTTCGCCGAACGCGTTCACGACTACGTTCTGGAGATCAAATTCCCGGCCGGGTCGCCGCCCGAGTCGTGCGAACAATTCGCCTCCGGCCCGGCCGGTGCGGAATCGTCCGGCGGCACGCGCCCCGCCCCGGTGGACGACGGGGGTTACGCGCACGCCGCCGCTCTCGACTTCGGTCCCGGTCTCTACGGGATGCGCTGGACCGCCGCCGCGAACGCCGCGGGGTCGTCCACCCAGGGGAAGTGACCGGCCCCGGGCTGCACGACGAGCGTCGCGCGCGGGAACAGGTCCGCGAACTCCCGCGCGCGCCGGGGCGGGAGCGAGACGTCGACCTCACCGGTGACCAGGAGCACCGGCACGTCGAGCCCGGCGAGCTCCTCGCGGACGCGGGCGGTGTCGAACGCGCCGTCGGCGTAGTACTCCGCCGCGGCTTCGGGGTTGCGCGGGTGGTCGTCCAGCGCCCGCGCCGCGTCGTCCCAGCGCCCGTGGAAGAACGGGCTGATCTTCGCGAACGCCTCGGGCGTCACCCTGCCCGCCCAGATCTCCTCGAACCCCCTGACCGCCTCGGCGTACCAGGGCTCACCGCTGCGCGTCAGGGCCACCTCGCGGCGGTCGGCGTCGGTGACGTCGACGCCGACGACGCGCGGGCTGGGCGCGACGAGCACGAGTTCCTCGACCCTCTCGGGAAAACGCACGGCGTAGAGGACGGCGAGCGTGGCGCCCGCCGAGTGGCCGAGCAGCCTGATCCGGTCGAGGCCGAGGTGCCCGCGCAGCGCGTCGACGTCGTGCACCTGGCGGTCGACGCGGTAGTGGCCCGTCTTCTCCGACTCCCCGGTGCCGCGCAGGTCGAGCCGGACCACGTCCCGCAGCGGCAGCCCGCCCAGGTAGGACGACGCCTGCATCGGCCCGCCCGGCAGGCAGATCAACGGGTCGGTGGCCTCGCCGTGGTAGGCGAGGCCGGCGCCGTCCGCGTTCCTGAAAGTCCCCATGTCCCGCAGTGTGTCAGTACGAGCGGGGCAGCTTCAGCGAGTTTTGCGCGACGAAGTTGAGCACCATCTCGCGCGACACGGGCGCGATGCGGGAAAGGCGGGAAGACGCGAGCATCGACGCGAGGCCGAACTCGCGGCTCAGGCCGTTGCCGCCGTGGATCTGGATCGCCTGGTCGACCGCCGCCGCGACGGCCTCGCCCGCCGCGTACTTGGCCATGTTCGCGGCCTCGCCCGCCTCCCTGTCGTGACCGGAGTCGTAGAGCGCGGCGGCCTTCTGCGTCATCAGCCGGGCGAGCTCGACCTCGACGTGGATCTTCGCCAGCGGGTGCGCGAGGCCCTGGTGCGCGCCGATCGGGGTGTCCCAGACCGTGCGCTGCTTCGCGTACGACACGGCCTTGGCGATGGCGAGCCGGGCCGACCCGGTTCCCATGCTCGCGCCCATGATCCGCTCGGGGTTGAGCCCGGCGAAGACCTGCAGCAGTCCCTGGTCGGGCGAGCCGACGACGGCGTCGGACGGCAGCCGGACGTCGTCGAAGAACAGCGTGAACTGCTTCTCCGGCAGGAACAGGTCCATGTCGATCTCTTGCCGCGTGAAGCCCTCGGCGTCCGTCGGGACGACGACGAGCACCGGTCCGGTCTTCTGGATCGCGACGACGAGCACGGCGTCGACCTCGTCGACGCCGGAGATGTAGGTCTTGGCGCCCTTGAGGACCCAGTCGTCGCCGTCGCGGCGGACGTTCGTCTTCAGCTTGTGCGCGTTGGACCCGGCGTCCGGCTCCGTGATCGCGAACGCCATCTTGAGCGTGCCGTCCGCGAAACCGGGCAGCCACTTGGTCTTCTGCTCGTCCGTGCCGAACCGGGCGATCACCGTCGCGCAGATCGCGGGCGAGACCACCATGAGCAGCAACGGGCATCCCGCCGCCGCCAGCTCCTCGCACACCGCCGCGAGGTCGCCGATGCCACCGCCACCGCCGCCGTACTCCTCCGGCACCGCGACGCCGAGGTAGCCGAGCCTGCCGGCCTCCGCCCACAGCTCGGTGGTCTTCTCCCCCGCCCTGGCCTTGGCGGTGAAGTAGTCGTGGCCGTACTTCGCACCGAACTCGGCGACCGCCCTGCGCAGCGCGATCCGCTCCTCGGACTCGACGAAGCTCACTGTTCCTCCACTACGACCAGGACGTCTCCGGCGTTGACCTGCCGGGCGTTCTCCACGAGCAGTTCGGTGACCGTGCCCGCGCTGGTCGCGAGCACGCGGTGTTCCATCTTCATCGCTTCCAGCACCAGCAACTCGGCGCCGGCCTCGACCACGTCGCCCCGCGCGACGCTCACCCGGACCACGGTTCCGGGCATCGGCGCGACGGTCGCGCCCGGCGCGAGCTTCGCCTCCGGCTCGGGGAAGCGCGGCACGACCGTGAGGCTCACCGACCCGCGCGGCGAGTCGACCTCCACCAGGTCCCCGTAGCGGGCCACGTGGAACGGGACCCGCACGCCGTCCAGGTCGAGCACCGCGGTGTCCGCGGTGGCCTGCGCCGGGTCGTACTCGACCTCGACCAGCTCCTCGCCGTGCAGGAACCGCGCCTTCGGCCGCTGCGACCGCACGTTGCGCCAGCCGAGCGGCAGCGTCCCGATCCGGCGCGTGGCCGCCTGGGCGAGCGCCGCGGCGAGCGCAAACGGTTGCGGGTCAACGGTCCGGGTGAAGTCGTGCTCGGTCAGGAACCCGGTGTGCGTGTCCCCGCGGAGGAAGGCGTCGTCGCGCAGGACGTCCACGAGCAGCCGGCGGTTCGTGACCAGGCCGTGGATCCGCGCGCTCTCCAGCGCCGTCGCGAGCTTGCGGGCGGCGGCACGGCGCGTCGGTGCGTGCGCGATCACCTTGGCCAGCATCGGGTCGTAGTGCACGGAGACGACCGAACCGTCCTCGACGCCGCTGTCCAGCCGGACGTCGCCGGGCACGTGGAACCGGTGCAGCGTGCCGCTCGCGGGACGCCAGTCGTTCGCGGGGTCCTCGGCGTACAGGCGGACCTCGATCGCGTGGCCCCGCGGTCGCGGTGCCTGCGCGGGAAGTGCGGCCCCCTCGGCGATCCGCAGCTGCCAGTCGACGAGGTCGACGCCGTGGACCAGCTCCGTCACCGGGTGCTCGACCTGCAGGCGCGTGTTGACCTCCAGGAAGTGGAAGTCCTCGCCCTTCAGCATGAACTCGACGGTGCCCGCGCCGACGTACCCGATCGACTCGGCCGCCGCCGTCGCCGCGGCGAACAGGCGTTCGCGCACCTCGCCGGTCACCGCCGGGCTGGGCGACTCCTCGACGATCTTCTGGTGGCGGCGCTGGATCGAGCACTCGCGTTCCCCGAGCACCCACACCGTGCCGTGCCTGTCCGCGAGGACCTGCACCTCGACGTGCCGCGCGTGCTCCAGCAAGGGCTCGCAGAACACCGTCGGGTCGCCGAAGGCGGATTCCGCCTCGCGCCGCGCACTCGCGAGAGCGTCGGCGAACCCGGCCTTCTCCCGGACGATCCGCATGCCGCGGCCACCGCCACCGGCCGACGCCTTGATCAGCACCGGGAACTCGGTGACGGTCTCGGGGTCCAGCTCGGGCAGGGTGGGCACGCCCGCGGCGGCCATCCGCTTCTTGGCGGCGACCTTGGAGCCCATCGCCTCGATCGAGTCCGGCTCGGGGCCGACCCAGGTCAGTCCCGCCGCCTGCACCTTCCGCGCGAAGTCCGCGTTCTCGGACAGGAAGCCGTAGCCGGGGTGGACGGCGTCCGCGCCGGCTCGCAGGGCGGCCTCGACGAGCAGGTCGGCGCGCAGGTAGGTCTCCGCGGGCGTCGCACCCGGCAGCCGGACCGCGAGGTCGGCCTCCCGGACGTGCGGGGAGTCCGCGTCGGGATCGGAGAACACGGCGACCGCGCGGATCCCGCTGTCCCGGCAGGTGCGGATGATCCGGCGGGCGATCTCGCCGCGGTTGGCGATCAGCAGCGTCTTGATCATGGCGATCACATCCGGAAGACGCCGAAGCCGTCGGCGCCTTTGATCGGTCCGCTGTGGACAGCGGAGAGGCAGAGGGCGAGCACGGTCCTGGTGTCGCGCGGGTCGATCACGCCGTCGTCGTAGAGCTTGCCGGACAGGAACGGCGCGAGCGACTGCTCCTCGATCTGCGCCTCCACCATCTTGCGCATGGCGGCGTCGTGCTCCTCGTCGTACTCCTGCCCCTTCGCCGCGGCGGCCTGCCGCCCCACGATCGACAGCACGCCCGCGAGCTGCGCGGGACCCATCACGGCGGACTTGGCGTTGGGCCAGGTGAAGAGGAACCGGGGGTCGTACGCGCGGCCGCACATGCCGTAGTTGCCGGCGCCGTAGGAGGCGCCCATCGTGATCGTCAGGTGCGGCACCCGGCTGTTCGAGACGGCGTTGATCATCATCGAGCCGTGCTTGACGATGCCGCCCTGCTCGTACTGGGCGCCGACCATGTAACCCGTGGTGTTCTGCAGGAAGACCAACGGCGTGTCGCTCTGGTTCGCCAGCTGGATGAACTGCGTGGCCTTCTGCGACTCCTCGCTGAAGAGCACACCGCGTGCGTTGGCGAGGATGCCGACGGGGTAGCCGTGGACGCGGGCCCAGCCGGTGACGAGGCTGGTGCCGTACAAGGGTTTGAACTCGTCGAACTTCGATCCGTCGACCAGGCGCGCGATGACGTCGCGCGGGTCGAAGGGCACCCGCTGGTCCTCGGAGACGAGGTCGAGGATGCTCTCGGCGTCGAACAGCGGTTCTTCGACGGCCGCCGGCCGCGGCCCCTGCTTGCGCCAGTTCAGGCGCGCGACGACCCGGCGGGCGAGCCGGATGGCGTCGGTCTCGTCCTCGGCGACGAAGTCCGCGAGGCCGGAGGTGGCGCCGTGCATGGTCGCGCCGCCCAGCGACTCGTCGTCCGCGTCCTCGCCCGTAGCCATCTTGACCAGCGGCGGACCGCCGAGGAACACCTTCGAGCGGTCCTTGACCATGATCACGTAGTCGGACATGCCGGGCACGTACGCGCCACCGGCCGTCGCGTTGCCGAACACGGCGGTGATCGTCGGGATGCCCGCGGCGGAGAGCCTGGTCAGGTCGCGGAACGCCCGGCCGCCCGGGATGAAGATCTCGCTCTGCGTCGGCAGGTCGGCGCCGCCGGACTCGACGAGGCTGACCAGCGGCAGCCGGTTCTGCAACGCGATGTCGTTGGCCCGCAGCGACTTGCGCAGCGTGTACGGGTTCGACGAACCGCCGCGCACCGTCGGGTCGTTCGCGACGATCACGCACTCGACGCCCTCGATCCGCCCGATTCCCGTGACGACCGAGGCGCCCACGGGGAAGTCGGTGCCCCAGGCCGCCAGGGGCGACAGCTCCAGGAACGGGCTGTCCTCGTCGATCAGCAGCTCGACCCGTTCGCGGGCGAGCAGCTTGCCGCGCCCGTGGTGCCGTTCGACGTACTTCGGCCCGCCTCCCGCGAGCGCCTTGGCGTGCTCGGCGTCCAGCTGCGCGATCTTCGCGAGCAGCGCCTCCCTGTTGCCCATCAGGCGAACCCCAATCGTCGTGCCGCGAGCTCGGTCATCACTTCACTCGCGCCGCCCCCGATGCCGAGGATGCGGGCGTCGCGGTAGTGGCGCTCCACTTCGGACTCCCGCATGTAGCCCATGCCGCCGTGCAGCTGCACCGCCGCGTCGACGACCTCGGAACAGGCCCGCACGGCGGCGTTCTTCGCGAAGCAGACCTCGGTGACGCAGTCCTCACCGCGGTTCACGCGCGCGGCCACCTCGCGCGTGTAGGTCCGCGCCAGCTCGATCTCCTGCGCCATGTGCGCGAGCCTGTGCCGCACCACCTGGTTCTTGATCAGCGGCTTGCCGAACGTCTCCCGGTTCCGGACCCACTCGACGGTGAGGTCGAGCGCCCGTTGCGCCGTCGCGTACGCCTCGACCGCCATCGTCACGCGCTCGACCTGGAACTGCTGCATGATCAGCGCGAAACCCTGGTTCTCCTCGCCGACCAGGTTCGCGACCGGCACCCGCACCTCGTCGAAGTGCAGTTCGGCGGTGTCGCTGCAGTGCCAGCCCATCTTGTCGAGCTTGCGCCGGGTGAACCCGTCCTCGACGACGAGCAGCGAGATGCCCTGGTAGCCCTCGCCGCCGGTGCGCACCGCCGTCGTGACGAAGTCCGCGCGGCAGCCGGAGGTGATGAACGTCTTCTCGCCGCTGACGACGTAGTGGTCGCCATCGCGCACGGCCTTCGTCCTGATCGCCGCGACGTCCGACCCGGCGCCGGGTTCGGTGACCGCGAGGCTGCCGATCTTCTCGCCGCGGATCGCGGGCTTGGCGAACCGCTCGACGAGCTCCTGGTTCCCGGACTGCCAGATGTGCGGGATGGCGATGCCGAGGGTGAACAGCGCGGCCATCACGCCGGACGAACCGCCGTTCTGGATGACCTCCTCGGTCAGCGCCACCGTGTCGAGCAGGTCGCCGTGCTCGAACCCGATGCCGAGCAGGTCGAGCTCCGCCGCCTTGCGGTGCAGCTCGCGCGGCACCTCGCCGTCGCGTTCCCACCGGTCGAGGTGCGGTGCGATCTCCCTGCGCGTGAAGTCGCGGACGAGCTCCCTGAGCTCTTCGCGCTCGTACAGGTCTTTCGTGATCACAGGAGCTCCTCGGGGATCTCGACTTCCCTGCTGCGCAACCACTCGCCCAGCGCCTTGGCCTGCGGGTCGAACCGGGTGCTGCTCGCCACCCCTTCGCCGAGCAGGCCGTGCAACACGAAGTTGAGCGCCCGCAGGTTCGGCAGCTCGTACCGGCTGACCTCACCGGCCTCCGGCAGCAGCTCCTTCAGCCTCCCGACCGTCAGGAACCCGTTCAGCCAGTCGTAGGCGGCGTCCGACCGCACCCACACACCGAGGTTGGCGTCGCCGCCCTTGTCCCCGCTGCGCGCGCCGGCGATCGTTCCCAACGGCCGCTTCACAGCAGCACCGCCTTCGCGCTGACCTCGTCGCGAGGCACGTACGCCGCCCGGTAGACGCCGAACGGCGTCCCGTCGCCCGGCGGTGCCGTCACGTGGAAACCGGGGTAGCTGGCGAGCGCCAGCTCGATCGCGGCCCGGCTGAACCCCTTGGCCCGCTCGGGGTCCGTCGTCTTGATCGTCACGTGCAGCAACGCACTGGCCTGCTCCTCGGTGGCCGCGTCGGCCTGGTCGGTCCGCGCCAGCGTCCAGGTCAGGCCCTCGGTGCCGATCGCGTCGTGCAGCTGCCGCCGCACCAGCTCCGCCTTGGCCTCGACGTCCAGCCCGGTGAGGACGAACGTCGTGGAGTTCCGGAAGCCGCCCAGCGCGTTCAGGCAGACCTTCAGCGTGTCCGGCGGCGGAGACCCCCGGACGCCGCTGATCCTGACCCCGCGCTCGTGCGCGGCCAGCCGGATCGTGTCGAAGTGCGTGGTGACGTCCGGTCCCAGGTACTCCGGCGCCCCGATCTCGTACAACAGCTGCGCCGTCACGGTGTCGACGGTGACCGCGCCGCCCGTGCCGTCGTGCTTGGTGATCAGGCAGGACCCGTCCTCGTCGACCTCCGCGATCGGGAACCCCGGCCGCGTCACGTCGATCTCGGTGAAGAACGAGTAGTTGCCGCCGGTGGCCTGCGTCCCGCACTCCAGCACGTGGCCCGCGACCGTCGCGCCGGCCAGGCGGTCCCAGTCGTCGCGCTTCCACCCGAAGCGCGCCGCGGCGGGTCCGACCACGAGGCTCGCGTCGGTGACGCGGCCGGTGACCACGACCTGAGCACCCTGCCGCAGGCATTCCGCGATCTCCCACGCGCCGAGGTAGGCGTTGGCGGTCAACGCATCCGGGAACCGCTCCTTCAGGTCGTCACCGGTGACGTACCCGACCTTGGCGTCCAGCTTGCGCGCCAGGCCTTCCGGGTTCAGGCCACCGGCGTTGACCACGATCTTGACGCCCTTGTCCAGCGCCAGCGCCAGGCAGTCCTCCATCTGCCGCAGGAACGTCTTCGCGTAGCCGAGCGAGGAGTCCTTCACGCGGTCGCGACCGAGGATCAGCATGGTCAGCTCGGCGAGGTAGTCGCCGGTCAGGACGTCGAGGTCACCGCCCTCCAGCTGCTCGCGCACCGCCGACAGCCGGTCGCCGTAGAAACCGGAGGCGTTGCCGATCCGGATCACCGGCCACCTCCGGGCGGCCCGGCGAAGGCCTGCGCGATCGGCAGCCACTCCCGCGCCACCGGCCCCGTGGCCTCGACCGCGAGCTGCTCGCGGTCGCGGCGCTGCGTCACCAGCCACGCGAAGTCCAGCGCCGGCCCCGAAACCCGGTTCTCCGCGTCCTCGGGACCCCACGTCCACGACTCGCCACCGGGTCCGGTCAGCTCGACCCGCACCTCGGCGTCCGGCGCCGCCAGCCCGTTGAGCAGGAAGGCGAACCCCATGGTCCGCACACCGAGGTGGCAGACGTGCCTGATCCGCGACGTCGGTTCCCGCACGACCCCGAGCGCGTCGGCGACGTCCTGCCCGTGCGCCCAGGTCTCCATGATCCGCGCGGTGGCCATCGACGCCGGGCTCATCGGCGGCCCGAACCAGACGATCTTCCCCGTGGCCCGCGCGAGGTGCTCCCGCAACGACCTCCTGCTGTCGCGCCACAGCTCCAGCAGGTCCGGCAGCACCGCCGCCTCCGCCGCCGTGCGGTCCACGATGTCGGCGGTCAGCGGCTGCGCCTGGAACGCCTCGGGATCGGTGATCGCGAGCACGGCCGCCTTGTCCGTCCACATGAGATGGCCGATCTGGTGGCCGATCGTCCAGCCCTGCGCCGGGGTCGGCAGGCTCCGGTCGGCCCCGTCGACGAGCGCGTCGAGGTCCCGCGACTCCGCGTCGAGGTCGGCCAGCAGTTCCGTGATCACAGCTGCTCCTCCAGCATCCGCGCCCAGTAGCGCACCACGTGCGCCCGGCGCTTGGTGTCGTCGGCGAGCTGGTTGGCGAGCGCCAGCCCGCGCACGAGATCAAGGGTTGCCTGCACCGCGTCCTTCACACCGGGCCGGCTGTCGTCCACGTCGAGCAGCTCGAGCGCCAGCCCGTACACCTCGCGCCCCAGCCGTGCCTGCAGCTCGAGCACCTGCTCGCGCAGCTCGGGATCGGTCCGCGCGGCCACCCACAGCTCCAGGGCGGCGGTGAACAGGTCGCTGGCGTGGAAGTCCGCGATCAGCTCGACCACGGCGTGCGTGCTCTTCTCGGCGATCTCCGCACGCCGCTTGAGCGCCTCGACGCTCTCCGCGCCCACGTGCTCCACCGCCGCGGCCACCAGTTCCCCGCGCGTGCGGAAGTGGTGCAGCTGCGCGCCGCGCGACACCCCGGCCCGCTCGGCCACCTCGGTCGTCGTCGTGCCGGACCAGCCGCGTTCCACCAGGCACTCGACGGTCGCCTCCATCAGCTTCCGCTTGGTCCCGCGGCTGCGGTCGGCCTGGCGCTGCCTCGTCTCCACGCGGCCGAGTGTTCCGCCGAACAAACAAACAGTCAAGACTGCTTGTAAATGGCGCGAGTACCGTCCGCCCCGATGAGCATCGTGGAACGACTGAGGGCCGCCGGCTGCGTGTTCGCCGAGGACGAGGCCGCCCTCCTCGAAGAAGCCGCCACCGGCCCGGAGCACCTCGAGGAACTGGTGACCCAGCGGGTCAACGGTCTGCCGCTGGAACACGCCGTCGGGTGGGCCGTGTTCTGCGGGCAGCGGATCGTCGTCACCAAGGGCGTGTTCGTGCCCCGCCACCGCACCGAACTGCTCGTGGACCTCGCCGTCGGCCTGAAGCCGGGCGTCGTGGTCGACCTGTGCTGCGGCTCCGGCGCGGTCGGCGCGGTGCTCCGGCACCGACTCCCCGCTGCCACCGTCTACGCCGCCGACATCGACCCCGTGGCGGTGGCATGCGCGCGCAAGAACCTCACGAACGTGTTCGAAGGGGATCTGTTCGACGCTCTGCCCACGCACCTGCGCGGACGCATCGACGTCGTCGTCGCCAACGTCCCGTACGTGCCGACCGACGACATAGCGTTCATGCCGGTCGAGGCCCGCGACTACGAGGCGCGCATGGCACTCGACGGCGGCGCGGACGGCCTGGAGGTCCTGCGCCGCGTGGCCGGGCAGGCGACGACCTGGCTGCGCCCCGGCGGACACCTGCTGAGCGAGACCAGTGAGCGCCAGGCACCGGCCGCACTGGCCGCCTTCACCGCCGCCGGACTCACCGCCAAGCTCGTGACCAGCGAAGACGCCAATGCGGTGGTCGGATCACGCTAAGTTCCGTACAATGTACGGTATGTCGTACGACGAGATTGTGCAGTGGTTCGAGAAGTGGGACGCGCTCGCGGTCGCGGGCGACGTCGAGGCGATGGCCGACATGGCCCTGTTCCCGATCAACGCGGTCACCGACGGGTCCGCGACGTCGTGGGACCGCGCGACGTTCATCGAGCAGATGGGGGCGCAACTGGGAGGCGAGGTGCAGATGGAGTCGAAGAGGACGCCGCACTTCATCAACGACAACCTGGTCTTCGTGATCACCGACGGCACGATCAACGGGATCACGGTGCGCTACGGCGACCTGCTCACGCGCGTGGACGGCGAGTGGAAGTTCCAGACGATGGCCCAGGGCGGCTGGGCGTAGGTACAACAGAAGCATGATCGCAATGCAGTACGAGATCAGGCTGCCGTCGAACTACGACATGGACATCGTCCGGGAACGCGTCCGCACCCGCGGTCACGCGCTCGACCGGTTCGAAGGCCTGGGGTTCAAGGCGTACCTCGTCCGCGACACGACGTACGCGCCGTTCTACGTGTGGAACACCTCGGCGGGGATGGCGAACTTCCTCTACCGCGGAGGTGGCTTCCAGGGGATCCTCGCGGACTTCGGCCGGCCGGAGGTGCGGCACTGGCCGGGCGTGGCGTTCCTGCGGGGTGGCGCGGCCACGGCGAGGTACGCGACGCGGACGATCACGAGGCTCGCACCGGAGGCGAACCCGATCGACGTGGTGGCGGGGATCGAGCTCCGCGAGTCGCCCGGCCTGCACTCGGCGGCCGTGGGCGTCGACCCGCGCACGTGGGAGGTCGTGCGCTTCGAACTGTGGGAGGAACACCCCGGGGAAGAGGGTGTCTTCGAGGTCCTCCACCTGAGCGAGCCGGAGCTCGCCGACATCACAGCAGGCTGAGCTGTTCCTGGTCCACCCGCGGTGCCGGAACGCCCACGGGCAGGCTGCCGTCGGGCCACACGCCCTCGTCGTCACCGGGAACCCCGGTGACGGCGTCGGCGGACCGTCCGCGCGGCGCCAAGCCGTGCTTCTCGACCAGCGGAGCCACCCGCGCCGCGAGGCGGTCGCGGTAGCGCCTGTCCACATAGGACCGGGCGCCGTACAGGTACCGGTACGTCTCGACCAGGTCCGGGTGCTCGCGCCGCAGCCACGCGGCGAACCACTCCTTCGCGCCGGGGCGCAGGTGCAGCGGCAGCACGGTCACGCCCGTCGCACCGGCGGCGGCGATCTGCTCCAGCAGGAAGTCCAGCTGCTCCACGGAATCCGTCAGCTCGGGCAGCACCGGCGCCACGAAGACACCGCACGGCAAGCCCGCGTCACGCACCTTCCGCACCAGCTCCAGCCGCGCGGCCGGCGTGGGTGTGCCGGGCTCCAGCGACTTGTGCAGGTCCCGGTCCATCAGCGCGAGCGACACCGCGATCCCGACCGGCACGACCTCGGCCGCGGCGGACAGCAGCGGCAGGTCCCGTGCCAGCAGCGTGCCCTTCGTGAGGATCGAGAAGGGCGTGCGGGAGGCGGTCAGCGCCTCGATGATCCCTGGCATCAAGGCGTACCGCCCCTCCGCCCGCTGGTACGGATCGGTGTTGGTGCCGAGCGCGACGTGCTCCTGCCTCCACTTCGGCGACCGCAGCTGGCGCGACAGCACCTCGCCCGCGTTGACCTTGACGATCAGCTGGTTGTCGAAGTCCTCGCCGGTGTCGAGGTCCAGGTACGAGTGCGTCTTGCGGGCGAAGCAGTTGTGCGACACGACGCCGTTCGCGATGAAGTCCGCCGTGCCGGTCGAGATGTCGTAGAGGGTCATCTCCCCCAGCGGTTCCACGGACACGACGCCGAGCGGCTGCCGCGACTTGATCGCCACGCCGTCGATGTCGCGCTTGCGGGTGATCGCCGGGTCGACGGTGTGGAAGAACCTCAGGTTCTCCCTCAGCCCGCCACGCAGCCGCACGACCCGCACGCCGCGGCGGCGGCGCAGCTCCTCGATCGCGAAGTCGAAGTCGAAGTGCTTGAGAGCCAGGCAGATCGCTTCCAGAACGGTGGCGTTGCGCGTGGACAGCCGCAGGATGCTGCGCGAGCAGGTCCCGAGGTAGTCGAACGCGCCGGCCAGGAATCCCTTGAGCCAGTCGGGGTTCGGGGCTATCTGCCAGTGCGCTAGCTCGCGCACCTGGTGCAGAAATCCCCTCCCCTCTCGCACGCCGAAGTAGTCGAGGTACTCCTGCGTGCGCTCCATGGCCTCGATGTCGGCCAGGGGGATGTGGAACTCGGTCTCGTCGTCCACCATGCCGCGCAGGTAGCCGCGGCGGTAGTCGTCGGTCACGGTGGGCTGCTCGACGAAAGCCCCCGTGCCCATCAGCTTGTTGCCGGTCGTGAGGTGCGGGCGGCGGCCGGTGCCGGCGGTGTCGCCCGTGACGTGCTTCCAGCCGCGGTCGGTGAGGAAGCGGTGGTCGCCGGACGCGACGACGCTCGTGCCGTCCTCCAGCGTCAGGCGGTACGCCTGCTTGCGCGTCTCCCAGTGCGCGAGAACGGTCGTGAGCTTGTAGCGCCGGTAGTTGCCGACGAGCTCGGTGCCGTAGATCTCATCGCCCTCCCTCAGCTCGGACAACGGTTTCGTGCGACCGTTGCCCATGAGGACCGGTGTGTCGCCCGCCAGGCAGTACGTGCAGGCGTGCGAGCAGCCGCGGTACGGGTTGACCGTCCACGAGAAGGGCAGCGAC
The DNA here is from genome assembly GCF_900104175.1 of Lentzea jiangxiensis. Taxonomy (GTDB): domain Bacteria; phylum Actinomycetota; class Actinomycetes; order Mycobacteriales; family Pseudonocardiaceae; genus Lentzea; species Lentzea jiangxiensis. Next base: position 143,682 of record NZ_FNIX01000013.1, on the reverse strand, counting down.
GACCCCGGTACCCCGTTGAGCACGGATTTGGCGCGGACCTCGTGGAACACCACGTCCGCGAACTCAGGAGTTCGTACGCTGCGCACCAGTCCCGGTAGCCCCGGTAGTGCCTGCTGCGGCTCTGCCTCGAGTTTCTGTCCGTCCCATCGCACAGCATCGATTCGAACACATGTTCGAACAGCGGTCAAGGAGTGCACGTGTCACCCGTTGAGGTAGCAGGCTTTGTCACCGGCGCTCTGTGCGTATGGCTCGTCGCCCGGCAAAACCCCTGGAACTGGCCGATCGGCATTGCCAACAACGTCGCGTTCCTCGTGCTGTTCTGGGGCAGCGGCCTGTACGCCGACTCGGGCCTGCAAATCGTCTACATGGCACTCGCGGTCTACGGCTGGTGGGCGTGGGTGCGCGGCGGCGAGCGGCACTCGACGCTGCACGTCAGCCGCACCACGACGCCCCAGTGGCTCTGGCTCGCGGTCGCCGGCGTCCTCGGAACCGGTCTGCTGCACTGGGTTCTCGTCACGTTCACCGAGTCCACGGTGCCGTTCTGGGACGCGATCACGACCGTGCTGTCCCTGCTCGCGACGTGGGGGCAGGCGCGCAAAAAGGTCGAGTGCTGGTGGCTGTGGATCGCCGCGGACGTGATTTACGTGCCGCTCTACGCGTACAAGGAACTGTACTTGACAGCGGTGTTGTACGTGGGGTTCATGGTGTTGTGCGTGCTCGGGTTGCGCAATTGGACAAAGGACCTCAAGAGCAATGAGGTGCGGGCGTGAAGGAATTCGACCACGCGCTCGTGCTCGGAAAGTTCTACCCACCGCACAACGGGCACCATCACCTCATCGAGACGGCGGCCTCCCGGAGCCGTCGCACGACCGTGACGGTGCTGGCGGCGACGTCCGAGACGATTCCCCTCGACCACCGCGTGCGCTGGCTCGCGGAGACGCACGCGGCGACTCCGGGCGTCCGGATCGTCGGCGACCTCGACGACCACCCGGTGGACTTCGACTCCGACGAGATCTGGGAGCTGCACGTAGCCCTGACACGCGCGGTGCTGGCCAGGCGCGCGATCGCGGACGGCGACCCGTCCGCCGCGCCGGTCGACGTCGTGTTCTCCAGCGAGAAGTACGGCGACGAACTGGCGCGGCGGCTCGGCGCGCGGCACGTGCTCGTCGACCTCGACCGCCTCACCCACCCCGTGTCCGGTACGGCGCTGCGCACCGACCCGGTCGCGAACTGGCACCACCTCGCCCCCGCCACCCGGCGTGGGCTCGGCCGGAAGGTCGTGGTCCTCGGCGCGGAGAGCACCGGCACGACGACCCTGTCGAAGCAGCTCGCCCAGCACTTCGGGGTCCCCTGGATCGCCGAGTACGGCCGCGAGCACACCGAGCACAAGCTGGCGGCCGCGCGGGCGTTCGACCCGGCGGCCACCGCGGACGGTCTGGTGTGGACGCTCGGCGACTTCGAGGACGTTGCGCGCGAACAGGAACGCCGCATCCGCGCCGAGACCGCGCCGCTCGTCGTCGCGGACAACGACGCGTTCGCCGCGACGGTGTGGGGTGAGCGCTACCTCGGGTTCCGGCCGGAGATCTTCACCGGCACCGAACCGGACCTGTACCTGCTGACCGACCACGTCGGCGTTCCGTTCGAACAGGACGGCTGGCGTGATGGCGAACACCTGCGGGAGTGGATGACCGGCCTGTTCGGCCAGGAGCTGACGCGGCGTGGCGTGCCGTGGCTCAAGCTCACCGAAGACCGGCTGGCGGCGGCCATCACTGCGGTCGAACACCTCATGGGGCAGGATGTCGCGCGTGGGTCACGGTCACGGGCATAGCCACGCGCTGAGCGCGGAACCGGCGTCGCAACGGGTGCGCACGTTGCTGATGTGGCTGCTGGTGCCGTTGGCGCTGGCCACGATCATCGGCGCGGCGCTGCTCTACCCGTTCGGGCACGAGCAGAAGACCGGTGCGCAGGTCGGGCTGCACCAGACGCCGGTCGCGGCCGTCGTCACGGGCCTCGCCGAGAACTGCGGCGAGAAGTGCGTCGCCATCACCGTGCGGATGACCGACGGCGCCGCGAACGGGCAGAGCATCACGATCCCGAGCGTGAACGGCCCCGGCGCACCGAGTTTCCGGATCGGCGACGAGGTGGTGCTGTCCTATGCGGGCAGTCAGCCGCAGGCCGCCGAGTCGTACCAGATCGTCGACTTCCAGCGCGGCTGGTCGCTCTGGGTGCTGGCGCTGCTGTTCGCCGCGGCCGTGCTGCTGCTCGGGCGGTGGCAGGGCCTCGCGGCGCTGGGCGCGTTGCTGCTGAGCTTCGTGGTGCTCGTGCTGTTCATCATGCCGTCGATCCTCGCGGGCGAGAACCCGTTGATGGTGGCGGTGGTCGGCGCCGGGCTGATCATGTTCATGGTGCTGTACCTGACGCACGGGATCTCCGCGCGCACGTCCACCGCCGTGCTCGGAACGCTGGTCAGCCTCGCGCTGATCGGCGTGCTGGGCGCGCTGTTCTCGGCCGCCGCGAAGCTGACCGGCCTCGACGAGGACACCACGAACCTCGTCACGATCCTCGGCACCGGCATCGACACCCGCGGCCTGCTGCTCGCCGGAACGCTGATCGGCGCGCTGGGAGTGCTCGACGACGTGACGGTCACGCAGACCAGTGCCGTCTGGGAGCTGCGGCGCGCCAACGACAAGCTGACGTGGCGCGAGCTCTTCGCGGCGGGCTCGCGGATCGGGCGCGACCACATGTCGTCCGTCGTGAACACGCTCGTGATGGCCTACGCGGGTGCCGCGCTGCCGTTGCTGCTCGCGATCTCGCTGGCCGGGCGGTCGATGGGCGAGATCCTGACCGCCCAGCAGATCGCGCAGGAGATCGTCCGCACGCTCGTGGGCAGCATCGGCCTCGTCGCGGCGATCCCGGTGACGACGGCGCTGGCGGCCCTCATCGCCGTGCGCCAGGAGGCCGCCCCGGCGCCCGAGCCCGAACCGGAGCCCGAGCCCGAGCCCGAGCCCGAGAAGACCACGGTCAAGGCCAGGAAGCCCGCCCCGGAGCCCGCGAAGCCACGGGCGGCCCGCATCGAGGGCGACCTCTTCGGTTACGACGCCGACAAGGGGCCGTGGGAGCGCCCTAGCGCGCCAAGAGCACGAAGAGCAGCGCCAGCACGCCCGGCACCACCTGCACGAAGAAGATCTTCCGACTAGCGGTGAACGTGCCGTAGACGCCGGCGACGATCACGAACACCGTGAAGAGCACCGACGCGCCGAAGTCCTGCCGGACGAGCGCGTAGATGAGGCCGGCGGCGAGGAAGCCGTTGTAGAGGCCCTGGTTCGCCGCGAGGGCCTTCGACTCCTGGGCGAACTCGGGCGTCAGACCGAACGCCTTGCGCCCGCGCGGTGTCGTCCAGAGGAACATCTCCAGGACCACGATGTAGATGTGGATCAACGCCACGAGGGCGAGCAGAACGCCTGCGATGACCTGCACTTGGGTTCCTCCTCAGAGCTGACACACGCGATGAGACAATAGAGCGGTGGGAAGACAGCGGCCCGGCACAGAGGCGATCACCGAGTCGATCGACTCCGGCGTCGCCGAACTGGTCCCCGATCTGGGTGGACGCAACTCGTGGACGTTGCGGGTCAACGGAACCCCGCAGTCGCATGTGGACCTGGACGACCCGACGTACCTGGAGTTCGAGTACGTCCGCCGGCTGGGTCACCTCGTCGACCTCACCGCACCCTCCCGCGTGCTCCACCTCGGTGGTGGCGCTCTCACGCTAGCGCGCTACGTGGCCGATCTACTGCCTCGTGCGTCTCAGCAGGTGGCCGAGATCGACGCCGGTCTCATCGCCTTCATCCGCCGCGAGCTCCCGCCACCGCCTCGGGTGCGGATCACGACGGGCGACGCCCGCGCGGTGCTGGTCAAGGCCCGCCCCGGCTCGTTCGACCTGATCGTCTCCGACTGCTTCGCCGGCGCCCGCACCCCCGCGCACCTGACGTCGGTGGAGTTCGTGCGCCAGGCCTCCGACGCCCTGGCCCCGGACGGCATCTACGCCGCGAACGTCGGCGACGGCAACGGCCTGCAGTTCGCACGAGCCCAATGCGCGACCGTGCGCGCGGTGTTCCAACACGTCTGCGTGCTCGCCGAGCCCGGTGTCTTCCGCGGCCGCCGCTTCGGCAACTTCGTGATCATGGCCTCGCACACCGGCCTGCCGATGCAGCAGCTGACCCGCGCGACGGCGGGCGACCCGTTCCCGGGCAGGGTGGAACACGGGACGGGGCTGACGAAGTTCATCGGGGGCGCTCCGGTCACCACGGACGCGACGGCGACCCTCTCCCCCGCCCCGCCCTCGGGCCTCTGGGGCACCTAGACGGCAGAACGCCCGCCGCGACCTGCGCGACGGGCGTTCCCCACAGCGACATCAGTCGAGCGAGGTGACGAACTTCGACACCGCGTCCGGGTGCAGCTTCTGCGCCATCCGCCCGGCGGGAGCCAGCGACCCCAACCGGTACAACGGCCGCTCGGCGGCCGAGGCCCCCCGGGCCTCCGCCCGCAGCTGGGCCACGAGCAGCTCCGAGAACACCAGCCCGGGGGTGTCCCCCCGCGCCGCCACGGCGTCGGCCAGCCGGCGCAACTGGTACACGCCGAGCTCGCGCCCGCCCGTTCCCGCGTACATCGACAGGGCGACGTTGATCGCCTTCTTGCCACCGCGCACGAACAGCCCGACGGTCCGCGCGCCGCGCAGGTCGGTCACCAGGAGGTCGAGACCGTCGGCCGTGGCCAGGTCGACCTGCCGGGTGCCGAACGCCCGCACGTGGACGGTCGTGCCCTGCAGCCACACCGTGCGGCGGGCCTCGGACAGCGCCAGCAGGACCACCGGCACCGACACGATCAGCGCGGCGATCACGCCCGGCCAGCGGCCGCCGATCAGGCCGACGACGGCGCCGAAGGCGAGGGCGACCATGATGCCGCCGATCGCCACCATGCGCGCACGCTTGCGGACCGTCGTCTTGTCGAGCAGGTCGAGAACGAGCTTGTCGTCGCTCACGGGTTCTCCCGCACCGCCTCGGCCACGACGGCACCCGCGTCGGACGCCAGCCCTTCCGCTCCACCCGGCACGGCGGCGACGAGGGCCGGGGCCCGCAGGCCGTCGCGCACCGCGGAGACGACGTCCGCCAGCGCCACGGAGATCTGGTCACCGGTCGCCAGCGTTTTCAGGCCGACCACGCCGGCCTCCAGGTCGCGCTCGCCGAGCACGAGCGCGAGCTTCGCGCCCGACTTGTCCGCCGCCTTGAAGCCCGCCTTCATCGACCGGCCGCCGTAGACGAGGTCCGTGCGGATCCCCGCCGCGCGCAACGAGCCGGCCACCGCGACCAGGCGGGCACGGGCGGCCTCGCCGAGCGGCACGCCGATCACGTCGACGCGGGAGAACTCCGGCAGCACGCCCTCGGCCTGCGCGGCCAGCAGCGCGCGGTCGACGCCGAGGCCGAAGCCGACGCCGGACAGCGACTGGCCGCCGAGCTGCTCCATCAGGCCGTCGTAGCGCCCGCCGCCGCCGATGCCCGACTGGGCGCCGAGACCGTCGTGGACGAACTCGAACGTCGTCTTCGTGTAGTAGTCGAGGCCGCGGACCATGCGCGGGTTCTCGACGAACTTCACGCCCAGCTCGGTCAAGTAGCCCTTGACGAGCTCGTAGTGCTCGCGGCACGCGTCGCACAGGTTGTCGACCATCAGCGGCGCCTCGGCGACCATCTCGCGCACCTCGGGGCGCTTGTCGTCGAGCACGCGCAACGGGTTCAGCTCCGCGCGCTGCCGGGTCGCCTCGTCGAGCGGCAGGTCCGCGAGGAACGCCTGCAGCTTCTCCCGGTACGCCGGACGGCAGTTCGCGTCGCCCAGCGACGTGAGCTCCAGCCGGTAGCCGGTGAGCCCCAGGGCGCGGAAGCCCGCGTCGCCGACGGCGATGACCTCGGCGTCCAGGGCCGGGTCGTCGACGCCGATCGCCTCGATGCCGACCTGGTGGAACTGCCGGTACCGGCCGGCCTGCGGGGCCTCGGCGCGGAAGAACTGGCCCGCGTAGTAGAGCTTCGCCGGCAGCGAGCCGCGGTCGAGGCTGTGCTCGATGACGGCCCGCATCACGCCCGCGGTGCCCTCGGGGCGCAGGGTGATGGAGCGCTCACCGCGGTCGAGGAAGGTGTACATCTCCTTCGTCACGACGTCGGTGGACTCGCCGACGCCGCGCGAGAAGAGCGCCGTGTCCTCGAAGACCGGCAGCTCGACGTAGCCGTAGCCCGCGAGTTCGGCGGCGCGGGTCAGCGTCGACCGGACGTGCAGGAAGGCAGCGGAGGTCGGCGGGATGTAGTCGGGAACGCCTTTGGGTGCGGAAAACACGTGTCTCAAAGTCCTCGGTGCGGGGCGGCCGGAGCGTCCTGCAGTTGCAGCAGGTATGGGTTCGTCGCGCGCTCACGACCTATGGTCGTCGTCGGGCCGTGGCCGGGCAGCACCACCGTGTCGTCGGGCAAGGTCATGACCTTGTTCTGCAGAGACGACAGCATCGCGGCGTGGTCGCCACCCGGCAGGTCGGTGCGTCCGATCGAACCGGCGAAGAGCGTGTCACCCGAGATCACCAGGCGACCGCCTTCCTGCGCGCCGGAGCGGAACATCACCGACCCGCCGGTATGGCCCGGTGTGTGGTCGACGGTGATGCGCAGCCCGGCGAGGTCGAGGTCGGCACCGTCGTCGAGCGTGCGGACCTCGGACGGCTCCCGCATCTCGAGGTTGCCCCCGAAGAACGCGGCGGACTCGCGGCTGATGCCCTTCAACGGGTCGGCGAGCATCTCGACGTCGTCCGGGTGGATGTACGCGGGGATGTCGTTGCCGTCGCAGACGGGTGCGACGGAGAAGGTGTGGTCGAAGTGCCCGTGCGTGAGCAGCACGGCGACAGGTGCGAGACGGTGCTTGCGCAAGGCCTGCTCGATCGGCTCGACCGCGTCCTGACCGGGGTCGACGATCACGCAGGGCTCGCCCTCACCGGCCGCCAGGACGAAGCAGTTCGCCTGGAGCGCCCCGGTGGGGAACCCGATCACGAGCACGAAAATGACCTCCCTGTTCAACCACAGCCTAGCCACCACACAAAGCTCATATGCCCAGGCCCTAGACTGCCGAGCCGACCGCCCTATTCGCATGAGTCCCTGGGGAGGGAGCACGTGCCCACCAACGAGCAGCGACGCGCGGCAGCCAAGCGCAAGCTTGAGCGTCAGATGGTCTACCGCCAGGAGCGGGCCAAGAAGCGTCGCATCATCGCCGTCGTGTCGACGGTCGTCGTTGTTGCGCTCGTTGGAGGTGGCGTGTGGTTCCTCGCGACCAACGACGTCTTCGGCAACGGTGACGCCTCCGCGTCGGAGACTCCGACCCAGGAGTCGGTGGACAAGGCGGAGAACATCCCCACCGCGCTGCACCAGGTCGCCAAGCGGCCCACGCCGCTGCCCGGGAAGGTGAGCTGCGAGTACACGAAGGGCCAGGAGCCGGCGGCCAAGCAGAACACGCCGCCCGCGAACGGCGAGCAGCCCGCCACCGGCACGGTCGGCGTCACGCTCGGCACCTCGATCGGCGACCTGAAGCTCACGCTGGACCGCTCGCTCGCGCCCTGCACCGTGAACAACTTCGTCGAGCTGGCGAAGCAGAAGTACTTCGACAACACCACGTGCCACCGCCTCACGGTGACCGGCATCCAGGTCCTGCAGTGCGGTGACCCCGGCGGCAACGGCATGGGCGGCCCCGGCTACTCGTTCAAGGACGAGACCTACCCCGAGCTCAGCTACGGCCGCGGCGTGCTCGCCATGGCCAACTCGGGCCCGAACACCAACGGCTCGCAGTTCTTCATCGTCTACGGCGACGCGGCCAGCCTGAAGCCGGACTACACGGTCTTCGGCACGGTCGACGAGGAGTCGCTGAAGAAGGTCGACGAGGTCGCGAAGACCGGCACGATCTCGCAGCAGCCGGGTCAGGGCGACGGCAAGCCGAAGACCCCGGTCGACATCAAGTCGGCTCTGGTCGCGAACTAGTTCTTCACAGTGAAAAGCCCCTGGGAGCGGTTCCCGGGGGCTTTTCGCTTCTTCCTACCCGACCAGGCGGCGACGCCAGTCGAGCGGCGTCACGGTGATGGCCCGGCCGGGGTCGCGGTTCCACTCGGCCGCGAGCCCGGCCGCCTCCAGCGCGGCCACGACCTCGAGCCCCACGGCCGTGGTCGTCGCGGCCGAGTCGTCGAAACCGCCGTAGTGCAGCGTCAGCCCGCGCCCGGCCGCGGCCGCCTGCGTGCTCTGGCCGTGGAAGTACACGAACCCGCGCGCACCGGGCCCGGCCTCGTCACCGATCTCCGCCTGGCCGCACGTGCGGCAGCAGGTGAAGTTCTCGCGGGCGGTGATCCCGGCGGCGTCCAGCGCCTCGAACGCGCGCGTTAGCCGCTCCGGGTCGGTCTCTCCCCGCCACGACGCCTGCTCCGCCACCCGCTCGAGCCACAGCCGGTCGGCCAGCTCCCGCGCCTGGTGGCGCGACACCGGCCGCCGGTCCCCGGTCGCCAGGTACTCCTCGGCGACCTCCGCCAGGCCGGCGCGGGTCGCGTAGCCGGCGGCCAGGACCCCGCGCACGTGGTCCTCCAGCGCCTCGCGCTCGTGGTCGCCGAGGTCGAGCGGCGGCACCACCCGCGCGGGACCGGCGTCGAGCGGCGACCAGGTCAGCCGGGCGTCCCAGCCGGGCTCCTGCCGTGCCCAGCCGACGAGCACCGAGGCCACCGCGTCCGGCCCGTCGGCGGTCGCCTCGAAGTACCCGCGGCCGTCGCGGTGCTCCACCGCCCAGTCGCCGCCGGTCTCGTGCCAGACCTGCGCGAAGACGTCGGGCAGGTCCGGCACGCGCTGCAGGACCAGGAAGTGGTCGCCCTCCCCGCCGATGCGCCGGACCAGCGCGGCGAGCTCCTCGGCGGACACGCGGACGTGCCGCTCCGAGTTTTCCGTCCTGACCGCGATGTTGAGCATCCGCGAACTCTGGCACACGGCACAGGAGCCTCCTGCCGGAATCCGGCAGGAGGCTCCTGTGCCTTCCCCGTGAAGCTCTACGACGCCGACGTCACGCGGTACACGTCGTACACGCCCTCAACGCTGCGCACGGCCTTCAGGACGTGCCCGAGGTGCTTCGGGTCGCCCATCTCGAACGAGAACCGGCTGACGGCCACCCTGTCGCGCGACGTCGTCACCGACGCCGACAGGATGTTCACGCGCTCGTCGGCCAGCACCTTCGTGACGTCCGAGAGCAGCCGGTGCCGGTCGAGCGCCTCCACCTGGATGGCGACCAGGAAGACGCTGGAGGCCGACGGCGCCCATTCGACGTCGAGCAGGCGTTCCGGCGACTTCAGCAGCTCGTCCGCGTTCGTGCAGTCGGTGCGGTGCACGGACACGCCGCCGCCACGCGTCACGAAGCCGAGGATGTCGTCGCCCGGCACCGGGGTGCAGCAGCGGGCGAGCTTCACCCACACGTCCCCCGCGTCCTTGACGATCACGCCCGCGTCGCCGGTGGGGCGGCGCCGGGTGACCGTGGACGGGGTGGCGCGGTCGGCCAGTTCCTCCTCGGCGTGGTCGACACCGCCGAGCTGCGCGACGAGCCGTTGCACGACGTGGCGCGCCGAGGTGTGCCCTTCGCCGACCGCCGCGTACAGCGCGCTCATGTCCGGGTAGTGCAGTTCCTTGGCGAGGGCCTGCATCGAGTCGACCGAGACCAGGCGCTGGATCGGGAGCCCGACGCGCCGGACCTCCTTGGTGATCGCGTCCTTGCCCTGCTCGATCGCCTCTTCCTTGCGCTCCTTGGCGAACCACTGCTTGATCTTCGCCTTGGCGCGCGGGGACGCGACGAAGCTCAGCCAGTCGCGGGACGGGCCAGCGCCCTCCGCCTTGGAGGTGAAGATCTCGACGACCTCGCCGTTCTCGAGCTTGCGCTCCAGGGCGACGAGACGCCCGTTGACGCGGGCGCCGATGCAGCGGTGACCGACCTCGGTGTGCACGGCGTAGGCGAAGTCGACCGGCGTGGAGCCCGTCGGCAGCGTCTCGACGTCACCCTTGGGGGTGAACACGAAGATCTCGCGCGCGGCGAGGTCCCAGCGCAGCCCCTCGAGGAACTCGCCGGGGTCCGCGGCTTCCCGCTGCCAGTCGAGGAGCTGGCGCATCCACGCCATCTCGTCGATCTCGACGGACTTGCCGTTGTGCGTGCCCTTGGTCTCCTTGTAGCGCCAGTGCGCCGCGATGCCGTACTCGGCCCGCTGGTGCATCTCGTGGGTGCGGATCTGCACCTCGAGAGGCTTGCCGTCGGGACCGATGACGGTCGTGTGCAGCGACTGGTACACGCCGAACCGCGGCTGCGCGATGTAGTCCTTGAACCGGCCCGGCATCGGCTGCCAGGCGGCGTGCACGACGCCCATCGCGGCGTAGCAGTCGCGCACCTCGTCCACGAGGATCCGGACGCCCACGAGGTCGTGGATGTCGTCGAACTCCCGCCCGCGGACGATCATCTTCTGGTTGATCGAGTAGTAGTGCTTCGGCCGGCCCTCGACCTTCGCCACGATCCGCGCGCTCTCGAGCTGGCCGTTCAGCTCGTCGACGACCGAGCGCAGGTACGTGTCGCGACTCGGCGCGCGCTTCGCGACCAGGCGGACGATCTCGTCGTACTTCTTGGGCTGCAGGATCGCGAACGCGAGGTCCTCCAGCTCCCACTTGACCGTCGCCATCCCCAGCCTGTGGGCGAGCGGTGCGAGCACTTCGAGCGTTTCGCGGGCCTTGCGGGCCTGCTTCTCCGGCGGCAGGAACCGCATGGTGCGCATGTTGTGCAGCCGGTCGGCCAGCTTGATGACGAGGACGCGCGGGTCCTTCGCCATCGCGATGACCATCTTGCGGATGGTCTCGGCCTCGGCCGCCGCCCCCAGCTTGACCTTGTCGAGCTTCGTGACGCCGTCGACGAGGCGGGCGACCTCCTCGCCGAAGTCGTCCTTCAGCTGCCCCAGCGAGTAGTCGGTGTCTTCCACGGTGTCGTGCAGCAGCGCGGCCACCAGCGTCGTGGTGTCCATGCCCAGCTCGGCGAGGATCGTCGCCACGGCGAGCGGGTGGGTGATGTACGGGTCGCCGGACTTGCGGCGCTGCGGGCGGTGCTTCTCCTCGGCAACGTCGTACGCGTGCTGCAGAAGCGCCAGATCGGCCTTGGGATGGAGGTCACGGTGCACGGCGGCGAGAGGTTCGAGGACCTGCTTCACCGGGGCCGCACGTTGGGCGGTGATGCGCCGCGCCAGGCGGGCGCGCACACGCCGGGTAGCCGACGGTTGAACAACCGTCGCAGCGGGTTCGGTGTTTTGACTCAACCCCACGCTCCTCGGGTCTCGCGAGTACCGAGGATAACGCGTTGACGCAGACGAGACTTCCGTTGGCTCGCTGAGCGGCGCAGCTCACACGGTGAACGCGAACCGAACTTCCGTTGAGCCGATCAGGCGACGGCCTTCACGAAGGCCCTCCAGGCGTGCGCCGAGAACACCAGGACGTCACCCCCGGCCGCCTTCGAGTCACGCACCAAGGCGTCGCGCGAAAGCGACACCTCGACGCACGCGGTGTCGCCCTCAGGACCGCTGTAGGTGCTCTTGCGCCAGCTCCGCCGGTGGCTCATGCGGGTCCTTCCGAAGTCTGCTGATGTAGCTCGTCAGCAAGCTCTTCGATTGTCCCTCATCCAAAGCGCGGGCATCCAACCACTTGAAGAACTCCCGGCTGTCCGCGATGGCGGCGCCGTCTTGCGCGAACACCCTTGCCAGATCGGTCTCGCTGTACGCCAGCGGCACCAGCTTCTCGAAGCTGAGCAACATCCTCGGCGACATCCGGATGGGACCTGGACCAGCGGATATCGGCACGATTCGGATGATGTGCGTGTTGAACAGCATGCGGAGGTACTGCTCTTCCATGATCCGTTCATCGCCGACCTGGAGCTGCAGGGCGAGCTCGTGCACGTAGAAGCGGCACTCCGGTGGGTTCGGTCGCCTCAGGACCGCCTGCCGGTCCATCCGCCACCGGAAGCTCTTCTCCACGTCCGCCGGTGTCTTGCGCCCGGTTTCGAGCAGTGCGCGCGCATAGCCGGGGATTTGGACGAGGCCCGGCACCGACAACACGTCGTAAGAGGTGATCTTCTGCGCCTGGGCCTCCGCCATCGCGAGCGTGCGCAAGTTGTCCGGCACGATCAGCACGTACGGGTCGAAGGCGTAGCGGTACCGCTCGCGGAAGGCCTCGAAATGAGCGCTGTCCCGGCCGCACATCATCAGGTACTGCACGAGGTCGATCTCGCTCGCCCGCGCCTTGCCCTTCTCGATGTTCGAGACCTTGCTCGGGTCCCACCCGAGCTGTTCGGCGAAGGCGTGGCCGGTCAGCGACGTGAACTTCTCGCGCAGGCGGCGCAGCTCGTCGCCCAGGTCCCGGCTGTAGGCGGTGGAAGTGATCGCAGTCATTCGTCCGACGGTAGGCATTGGCCCTCCTCCACGAACCAGCTCCTTCGGGTGAAAACGGATGCTCGAAAGCCCTGGTGGCACGGGCTAGGCCGCGACGTGGTGGGCGGCGTGGTGTGCGGTGTTCGTTCGCGGGGTACGGTCCGGGTCGAGCCAGGCTGGCGGGATGAAGACCGGGACTCCCCGTGGAGCTCCACCTCCCACTCGCTTTGGTGGATCAGAGTGTGGTGGTGGCGGCACAGCAGGGCCGCGTTGTGCACGGATGTCTCGCCGCCCTCCGACCAGAACCTGACGTGGTGGGCGTCGCAGTGCTTCGGCGGGCGGTCGCACCCCGGGAAGGTGCAGCCCTGGTCTCTCGCCACCAGCAGGCGGCGGACGGCGGCGGGGAACGTTCTGCTCTTGCGGCCTATGTCCACCGGTTCGGAGCGGCCGCCCAGCACCACCGGGATCACGCCCGCGTTGCAGGCGAGGCGGCGGACCAGGGTGGCCGGGACGCGGACGCGGTTGTCGAGCGTCGCGAAGCCCGTCCGCGCCGCCAGGGCCTCGTACGGCATCGTCATGGTGAGGGTGACCGGCTCGCCGCCGTGCTCGGGCAGGAGGTCGGCGCGCAGCACCAGGTCGATCAGGTCGGCGAACGCGTCGCCTTCCCGCTCGCCGCGCGAACGTGGGTCCACGCCTTCCTCCGGAGTGGCCGGGCGGGGCTTGGCCAGCGGGTCGATCATCGCCTCGAACTTCGCACCGGTGACCTTGTCGAGCTTGGCCGACACCTCCAGCCAGTCGCCCTTCCACTGCATGCGCAGCCGGTTGACCGGCGCCACCTGCTCGGCGGAGCCCGGCTCCTCGTCTTGCTGGTAGAGCCGGTACGCGAGCTCCTTGCCGAACGCGCGCACCGCAGCGGGCTCGTGCCGCGACGCGAACTCGACCACGGGCCGCTCGGCCTCGGGCGGCAACTCCTCCACCACCTCGGCGACCGCCGAGATGTGCTCACCGGAGAGCATCCCCTCCGCGACCGCGGCGGCGGTGGCCGGCAGCTCCGGCTCCAGCACCGAGCCCGACGGCGTGACCTCCCGAGCCAGCTCGCCGGCGCGGGCGACCCACTGCCGCGCGGTCCTCAGGTCCCACCGCACGGCATGGCGCAGCACCTGCGCCACATTCCGATAGCCCAGCTCGGATGCGGCGCCACGCCGCTCAAGTTCGGCGATCTTCTGCATCATCGAATTCTCGAGAACACGAATTCCCACCACATCACCGACGACCGCGCTCGGCAGTTCGTCGGTGGCCAGGAGGCGGAAGTCAGGTTCGCTCATGCGTTCGACCGTATCGCAAGATCGCATCATAAAAGCACGTCAGAGCACACACGATCGAGTGAACAACCAGGACAAACGCTATAGGCGCCGTTAGTGCGCATCTCTCTATACGCGACACAATCAGCAGTTAGCGAACACGCAAGAGAACGGACAAAAGAAATCCGTTCGACATACGTCCGGCGAAGAAGCTCACGTGCCGGACCGGTACCGCCGGGGCACCTGACAGACTCGAACCCGTGAGGACCCTGCTCTGGTGCGCCGCCATGACGTTCGTGTGGCTCGGCACGATGGCGTACCTCGCCCTCGACGCCCCGGGCCACATCGACCCGAGGTCGATCATCGGCTCGTCGGTGGGCTGGGTGGTCGCGACCACCCTGAGCTGGCTGGTGCTGCGCCGCGCGAAGGCACCGAGGCTGTGGGAGATCGCGGTCGTCACGGCGCCGGCGTCGCTCGTGACGCTGGTGTTCGTGAGCATCGGCGCCGCGCTCGTGGCCCCTCCGCCGGTGGCGTGATGAACGGCTGCTCGCGAGCCAGGCGATGGGCGGGTGAGCAGCGTGCTCGAACACGCCTGGAAGGCTGACGCCATGCACTCGCACCGGCCGCTCTGGCACTGCCTGGCGTTCGCGGGCATCTGGTACGCCGCGATCGTCCTGCTCAACCTGGTCGTCAACGGCGGTGGTGAGGCGTTGCGCGCGCTGCTGCTCGGTGTGGTGCCCTGGCTCGGCGCGTCCGCCGCGCTGACGAGGGTCGGGCACGGCGGCATGAAGGCGTGGCGGCTGGTCGTGCTGGCGTTGCCGATCTTCTACTTCCTGTGGGCGATCACCGTCGTGGTCGCCTACCGGTTCATCGTCACGCCGGTCAGCGGCTGACACGCGGAAGGGCCGGCGACGACTCGTCACCGGCCCTTCCGAAGCACGACCTCTACACGGTCATGAGCGTCTGGACGTCACGGCCCGCAAGCCGTGAGCGGCCCTCCAGCGCCGCGATCTCCAGCACCACCGAGACACCCGTGACGATGCCTCCCGCGCGCTCCACGAGCGTGCAGGCGGCCTCCGCGGTGCCTCCGGTGGCCAGGACGTCGTCGACCACGACCACGCGCTGGCCTGGCTGGATCGCCCCGCCGGGCAGCTCCAGCGACGTGGAGCCGTACTCCAGGTCGTAGGAGACCGAGTCGGCGACGACCGGCAGCTTGCCCGGCTTGCGCAGCGGCACGACGCCGTAGCGCCAGCCGTAGCCCAGGGCGGCGCCCAGGAGGAAGCCGCGCGACTCGATGGCGGCGATCACCTGGGTGCTGTCGTCGATCTTGTCCTGCAGGGCGTCGACCACGGCGCGCAGGGCGTCCGGGTCGGCGAGGACCGGCGTGAGGTCCCGGAAGACGACCCCCGCCCGGGGGAAGTCCGGGACCTCGCGCATCAGTCCCAGAGCACGATCCAATTTCAACGCTGGCGCTTCCCGGTCGGACGGCGGCGGGCGTCGCCCGCCTTGGCGGTGCGGTGGGGCACCGACGCGGCGGCGGCGTACGCCTCTTCCTTGCGCAGGTCGGCGGCGAGGGCGTCCTCGTCGGCCGACTCGATGCCCTCGGCCGGCTGCGGGCCGGAGCCCTTGGCGCGGCGGGCGGCCACGCGCCTGGCCTGCGCGATGTACTTCGGGTCGCGCATCTTCAGGTCCACCAGCACCGGGGTGGCGATGAAGATCGAGGACAGGGCACCGACGAACATGCCGACGAGCTGCACGAGCGCGAGGTCCTGCAGCGTGCCGACGCCCAGGATGCCGACGCCGACGACCAGCAGGCCGATGACCGGGAGGAGCGCGATCAGCGAGGTGTTGATCGAGCGCATCAGGGTCTGGTTCAGCGCGAGGTTCGCGGCCTCGGCGTAGGTGCGGCGGGTCAGGCCCAGCAGGCCGCGGGTGTTCTCCTTGACCTTGTCGAACACGACGACCGTGTCGTACAGGGAGAAGCCGAGGATCGTGAGCAGACCGATCACCGTCGCGGGCGTCACCTCGAAGCCGATGAGCGAGTACACGCCCGCGGTGATGATGACGTCGTGGAAGACGGCGACGAGCGCGCCGACGGCCATGCGCCACTCGAAGTAGAACGCCAGGAACAGCGTCACCGCGACGAAGAACCAGAACAGGGCCCACAGGGCCTTGCCGCTGATCTCACCGCCCCAGGACGCGGAGACGGCGCTGTCGGAGATCGCCGACTGGCCGCCCTGCGGCTGGGTGTCCTGGGTGAGGCCCGCCTTGAGGGCCGCGACCTCCTGGATGTTCAGCGCGGGCGACTTGATCTGGATCGTCGCGCTGGCACCGGAACCGACGGCCTGCACGGCGGTCGGCTTCTTGTCCGGGATCGCCTTGGCGAACGCGTCCTCGACGGCGCCCGTCGAGATGGACTGGCCGCTGGCCGAGACCGACGGCATCGAGATCTTCGTGCCGCCCTTGAAGTCGATGCCCAGGTTGAAGCCGTTGAACACCATCGAGCCGATGCAGACCAGCAGGATGATGCTGGACGTGATGTACCAGCGGAGGCGCTTGCCGACGATGTCGAAGGCGCCGTTGCCGACGTAGAGGCGCGAGAGCACGCTGCCCATGTCAGGCCCCCTTCACGGCGGTGGTCTTGCCGGTCGTGGCGGCGCGGTGCGCGGCGCCCTCGCGGGCGGCACCGCCCAGGCCGGACAGGCTCGGGCTGGACAGGAACTTGGACTTCGACGCCATCGCGACCAGCGGGTGCGTCACGAGGAACACGACCACGAGGTCGAGGACCGTCGACATGCCGAGGGTGAACGCGAAGCCCTTCACCTGGCCGACCGCGATCACGTACAGCACGGCGGCGGCGATGAAGCTGACCGCGTCGGCCGAGAGGATCGTGCGGCGGGAACGAACCCATGCGCGCGGGACGGCCGAACGGAACGTGCGGCCCTCACGCACTTCGTCTTTCAGTCGTTCGAAGAAGACGATGAACGAGTCCGCGGTGATACCGATCGCGACGATGAACCCGGCGATGCCGGCGAGGTCGAGCGTGAACCCGATGAGGCGGCCGAGCAGGACCAGCACCCCGTAGATGATCACGGCGGACAGGGCGAGCGACAGGATCGTCAGGATGCCCATGAGGCGGTAGTAGAACATGCAGTAGACGAAGACCAGCGCGAGGCCGATGCCGCCGGCGATCAGGCCCGCCTTGAGCGACTGCAGGCCGAGCGTCGGGGAGACCGTCTGCGCCTCGGACGAGTCGAAGGACAGCGGCAGCGCGCCGTACTTCAGCGTGTTCGCGAGGTTCTGGGCTTCCTTCAGCGTGAACTTGCCGCTGATCTCGGTCGAGCCGCCCTCGATGGCCGACTGGATGGTCGGGGCGGACATGACCTCGCCGTCGAGCACGACCGCGACGGCCTGCTGGACGTTGGCGGAGGTGAACTTGGCCCACTTGCTGCCACCCTCGGACTTGAAGTCGAGGTTGACGACGTAGCCGGTGCCGTTCGGGTTGTTGTTCGCCGCGGCGTTGTTGATGTCCTCACCGGTGAGGCGGGAGTAGTTCGAGTAGTCGTCGGCCTTGGTCTGGGTGTCCTCCTTGGGAGGGTTGACCGGGGCCAGGGTGTACTTGAACTCGCCCTTCTCGTCACAGGTGACGAGCGGCTTGTCCAGGTCGTCGTTGCCGCGCAGCGGGTCGGGCTGCGTGCAGTCGAGCAGGAGCGCGGCCTGCTGCAGGACCTGCGGGTCCGTGCTCTGGCGCAGCGCCTTCGCCTCCTGGATCTCCTTCGCGACCTTCGGGTCGACGTTGGAGGGGGCGGGCGGCGTGCTCGCGCTGCTGGACGGCGCGGCGCCGCTGCTCGGCGGGGTGCTGGACGGCTGCGCGACCAGGTTCGGCGCGGGGCGGCCCTGCGGGGCACCGCTCGACGGCGGCGCCTGACCGGCGCTCTGGCTCGGCGGGGTCGCGGGAGGCGTGCTCGCACCGCTGGACGGCGCGGTGCTCGACGACGGCTGCGACGGGTTCGGGGCGGCGCCCGCGGGGACCGGCTGGCCGATGACCTTGCGGAACGCGAGGCGAGCGGTCTGGCCGAGGCCCTTCGCGCCTTCGCTGTCCGCACCCGGGACCGTGATCACCAGGTTGTTGCCGTCCCGCACGACCTCGGCACCGGAAACGCCGAGACCGTTCACGCGGACCTCGATGAGGTCACGTGCGCGGTTGAGCGCTTCCTCGCTGGGCTGGGCCCCGTCTTCCTGACGCGCGGTCAGCGTGACGAGCGTGCCACCCTGGAGGTCGATTCCGAGCTTGGGTTTGGCCGAACCGTTCCCGGTGAAGAACACCAGGGCGTAGAGCGCGACCACGATGAGGACAAAACTCGCCAGATATTTCGCAGGGCGAATTTGCCCGGCCGGAGGTGCCACGATCCGTCCGTCTCCTAGTAGCGATGGTTTCCGAGCGCGCAGCGTAACGCGCGCCGGGTGAGGTGCGCGTCACTACCTGGAGTTGGCGGTGTTCACAGTTGCCAACCCCAGGTGTCACGAGCCTGTCGGTTACTTCTTGACGTTGTGGTCCAAGGGCTCCGCGACCTGTGCGGCGGGGGCGGTGGTCACCTCGGCCTCGGGCTCGTCGGTCTTGTCCTCGAGCACGGCCTCGTCGGTCTCGGCCACCTTCTCGCGGATGGCGGCGCGCAGCCACCGCGTGACGACACCCTCGGAGATCTCGATGTCGATGGTGGTGTCGTGGCTCGCGTCGGCGACGGTGCCGTAGAGACCCGAAGTCGTCATGACCTTGTCCCCCGGCTGGAGCGAGCTCTGCAGCTGCTGCTGCTCGGCCATCGCCCGCTTCTGCTTGCGCGCGCTGAGGAACAGCGGCACCGCGAGCAGAACCAGGAGCAACGGGAACATCAAAGACGAAAGGTTGCCCATCATTCTCCGATCAAGTGGACATGCCTCGACGCACGTCCGATATGTCCAGGTGCTTTCACCGATTGTGCCAGGTCACCACAGTTGATCACCGGCGGGCGGTTCCAGCCCCAGGTGGTGCCACGCGGCGGGCGTCGCCACTCGACCGCGCGGTGTCCTGGCCAGCATGCCAGCCCGCACCAAATACGGTTCGCACACCTCTTCGACCGTGGTCGGCTCCTCACCGACGGCGACCGCGAGCGTGGACACGCCGACCGGACCCCCGTGGAAGCTCTTGACCAGGGCGCTGAGGACCGCGCGGTCGAGGCGGTCGAGGCCGAGCTGGTCGACGTCGTAGACCTCGAGCGCCTGCCGCGCGATCTCCTCCGTGACCCTGCCGTCG
The DNA here is from genome assembly GCF_900104175.1 of Lentzea jiangxiensis. GTDB lineage: Bacteria > Actinomycetota > Actinomycetes > Mycobacteriales > Pseudonocardiaceae > Lentzea > Lentzea jiangxiensis. The sequence continues at coordinate 124,607 of NZ_FNIX01000013.1, read as the reverse complement.
GCCCTGACCTCGGCGAAGTCCCGCACGCGCCGCAGCAGCCTGTTGGCGATGCGGGGGGTGCCCCTGCTGCGCCCGGCGATCTCGAGCGCGCCCTCGGCGTCCAGGTCGACCCCGAGGATCTTGGCGCTGCGCTTGATGATGAGGTCGAGCTCGTCGGGGCTGTAGAACTCCATGTGCCCGGTGAAGCCGAACCGGTCGCGCAGCGGTCCCGTGAGCGCCCCGGACCTCGTCGTGGCTCCGACCAGCGTGAACGGCGCGATGTCGAGCGGGATGCTGGTCGCGCCGGGCCCCTTGCCGACGACGACGTCGACCCGGAAGTCCTCCATCGCGAGGTACAGCATCTCCTCCGCGGGCCGCGCCATGCGGTGGATCTCGTCGATGAACAGCACGTCGCCCTCGACGAGGTTCGACAGCATCGCCGCGAGGTCCCCCGCCCGTTCGAGCGCGGGACCGCTGGTGATCCGGATGGCGCTGCCGAGCTCCTTCGCGATGATCATCGCGAGGCTGGTCTTGCCCAGCCCGGGCGGGCCGCTGAGCAGCACGTGGTCCGGCGCGGTCCCCCGCCGCATCGCCCCGTGCAGGACGAGCTCGAGTTGCTCCCGCACCCGCTGCTGCCCGACGAACTCGTGCAGGTCGGCGGGGCGCAGGCTGGTCTCGACGTCCCGCTCGGCCGGCGCGACGTACGGGCTGAGCTCGTCCTCCATCATTTGCGTCCCAGCGTGGCGAGCGAACGGCGCAGCACGGCGGCCGTCGACTGGTCGGGGTTGTCCGCGAGCACGCTGTCGACCGTCTGCTCGGCGGCCTTGGCCGGGAACCCGAGCCCGAGAAGCGCCTCCACGACGTGGTCACGCGTCTGGCTGTGCGCCGGCGTCGTCGGCGTGGGCAGCTGACCGACCTTGTCGCGCAACTCGATGATCAGCCGCTCCGCACCCTTCTTGCCGATGCCCGGCACCTGCGTCAGCACGGTGATGTTGCCCTCGGCGAGCGCGTGCCGCAGCTTGTCCGGCTCCAGGACCGCGAGGGTGGCCAGCGCGATGCGCGGCCCGATGCCGCTCACCGTCTGCAGCAGGCCGAAGAGCTCGCGCGCCTCGGCGTCGGCGAACCCGAACAGCGTCAGGCTGTCCTCCCGCACGACGAGCGTGGTGGCGAGCGCGGCCTCTTCGCCGCGGCGCAGGCCGGCGAGGGTGGTGGGCGTGGCCTGGACGGCGAACCCGACGCCGCCCACCTCGACGACGGCGTGGTCGAGGCCGACGTGCTGCACCTGGCCGCGCAGTGACGAGATCACCTGGTTCCTCCGGTCATGACGTGCTTCGAGACTAGTTGGCGCGCTTGGCGGCTTCGGCGAGCTTCGCCTTGTGCACCCGCGCCAGCTCCGCCGCCCGTGCCTGCGCCTCCTCCAGCCGCGACCGCATCGGCGCGCGCCAGTGGTGGCAGATGGCCAGCGCCAGCGCGTCCGCCGCGTCGGCGGGCTTCGGCGCGACCTTCAGCCCGAGCAGCTTGGTCACCATCGCCGTCACCTGCGCCTTGTCCGCGCGGCCGGACCCCGTGACCGCCGCCTTCACCTCGGACGGCGTGTGGAACTCGACCGGCAGGCCACGTTGCGCTGCGGCCAGGGCGACGACGCCCGACGCCTGCGCGACACCCATCGCGGTGCGGACGTTGTGCTGTGCGAAGACCCGTTCGATGGCCACGACCTGAGGTTCGTAGCGGTCGAGCCATTCACAGACACCGATGTACAGCTCGTGCAGGCGCACGGACAGAGGAGCGTCAACGGGCGTGCGCAGGACGTCGACGGCCACCGGGCGCACGACTCGGCCCGGGCCGCCGTCGACCACGCCGAAGCCGCACCTCGTCAGACCGGGGTCGACCCCGAACACCCGCACGCCAGCCAACTCCCCCGAAGCAGGAACGAACAACAGTTCGAACCATATCCGGTGCGCCCACGGGTGACTTGCACCGACACGGTTCGACAAGTCCGCGTCGGCGTCACTACGGTGGTCGGGTTTCGATCACCAGGAGCAGCGGGTGAAGAGGTTCTGGGTTGTCGCGGGCTGTGTCGGCGCCTTCATGGCCGTCGCCATCCTCACCGCCCTCACCGCGCCTCGCGATATCGGTATCGCGATCGACAAGGTGGTCCAGCTCGCCTTCGCCGTCGCGGCCCTCGTCGCCTACGCGCGCCGGCGCGACCGGTGGATGACCGCGGCGATGACCAGCCTGAGCGTCGGGCTGTCCGCGTGGATCTGGGGCCAGCAGGTCCTGGGCGTGCAGCTGCCGTCCTCGACGATCGCGCCGCTCGGGTTCACGATGGTGCCGGTCCTCTGCCTGGCCGCGGTGATCGCCAAGGCCCAGCAGCGCCGTGCCGACGACCTGCTGCCGAACTACCGCAGCCGCACGGTGATCGTGCTCGACGGGCTGATCGTCATCGGGTCGCTGTTCGTGCTCACGTGGGTGTCGGCGCTGGAGTCGCTGACCCGCGCGTGGGCGACCGAGGGTCCCGGGTTCGCCACGGTCATCGCGCATCCCGCCGCGTACCTCGTGCTGCTCGTGGCGATCGTGGTGATGTCGTGGACGCATCAGGCCGTGCGCCAGTGGCCGATGTTCTTCGTGGCGTTGGCAGGCGTCGCGCAGTCGTCGTCGGGGTGGCTGTTCGCGTTCTACATCGCGAAGGGCATCACGGCGATCCCTGCGTCGGTGGACATCGGCTTCATGCTGTGCCCGGCGTTCTTCCTGCTCAGCGCGCTGGCACCGGTGCGCAACCTCGAACCCACGCCCGGCCGCGTGCGGATGGCCGACCTGCTGCACCTGCTCGTGCCGTACCTGCCGCTCGCGATCACCGGCCTGTTCGTCATCTGGAACACCGCGACGGGCGGTCGCCTCAACCCCGTCGAGATCTACGTCGGGCTCCTGGTCGTGTGTCTCGTCATAGTGCGTCAGTTGCTCACGATGATGGACAACGTCCGTCTGATGGATCAGCTCCGCGTCTCCCGTGAGCAGCTACGGCACGAGGCGACGCACGACCCGTTGACCGGCGTCGCGAACCGAAGTCTGTTCCGCGAACGGCTGGAGCGCGCCCTCGCGGTGCACGACCGCGAGAAGCCGTTGATCCTGCTGTTCATCGACGTGGACGGCTTCAAGGCCGTGAACGACAACAACGGCCACGCCGAGGGCGACGTCGTCCTGCGCAATGTCGCCGCACGGTTGCAGAACAACGTACGGCCCGAAGACACCGTGGCGCGCCTGGGCGGCGACGAGTTCGGCGTGCTGGTGGACGGCGGCGACGCGCAGGAGCTCGGCGACCGGCTGCTCGCGGTGCTGGGACACCCGCACGAGGTGCGCGGCCGGGTGCACCGGGTGCACGCCAGCATCGGTGTGGCGCAACGGTTGTCGTACGACCCCTCGATCACCGCCGACGACGTGCTCGGGGCCGCGGACACCGCGATGTACACGGCGAAGCGGCTCGGCAAGGGCATGGTCGTCGTGCACGGTTCCCCGCTCCCGGAGATGACGTGACCCCCGAACAGCTGATCAGCGCCCTCGGCATGCAGGAGCTGCCCGTCGAGGGCGGCCACTTCGCGCAGACGCACCGGTCCGACGAGGTGTCCGCGATCGCGTACCTGTTGCGCCGTCCGGACTTCTCCGGCATGCACGTGCTGGAGCACCTGGAGATCTACCACTTCCACGCCGGGTCGCCGTTGCGGATGCTGCTGCTGCACCCGGACGGGTCGGTGGCCGAGCCGGTGCTGAGCGCGTCGAACCCGCAGGTCGTGGTGCCCGCCGGCGTGTGGCAGGGCAGCACCCCGGCCGGCGACTGGTCGTTGGTCGGCACCGTCGTCGTGCCGCCGTACACCGACGACATCGTGACCTTCGGCCACGCGGACGACCTGTGCGCGCGTTATCCCTCACACGCTGCCGTCATTCGGCCCCTGTGCCGGTTCTGACGTCACTAGGATCTCCGGAATGGCGCTCGTCCAGCTCAACGGCATCGACCTGAACGTCCAGACCGAGGGTTCCGGCGACCTCGTCGTGCTCGTGATGGGCACCGGCAGCCCCGGCAGGGTCTGGCGCACCTACCAGGTGCCCGCGCTGGTCAAGGCGGGCTACCGCGTCGCGTACTTCGACAACCGCGGCATCAGGCCGTCCTCGGAGTGCGGCGACGGCTTCACGCTCGACGACATGGTCGCCGACACCGCCGCCCTGGTCGAGCACCTGGGCGGCCCGGCGCACGTGATCGGCACCTCGATGGGCGCCCGCATCACCCAGGAGCTGGCGCTGACCCGCCCGTCGCTGGTGCGCAGCGCGGTGATGATGGCGACGGCGGGCCGTCCCGAACCGGTGCAGCAGGCGTGGTCGTCCACGCTGTGCGACCTGCACGACAAGGGCGTCGAGATCCCGCAGTCGTTCTACGCGGTGGCGTCGCTGGTCCGCAACGTCTCGCAGGCGACGCTGGCCGACCCGGTCATCGCCCGCGACTGGCTGCAGATGTACGAGTTCGCCGGCTCCGCGCTGACCGCGGGCGAGCGCGTCCAGCTCTCCCTCGGCGAGTACGACACGAGGCTGGACGCGTACCGCGCGATCACCGTGCGCTCGCTGGTCATCGGGTTCGCCGACGACGTCGTGCTGCCGCCGCGGCTGTCGCGCGAGGTGGCGCAGGCGATCCCGGGCGCCCGGTACGCCGAGGTCGCGGACGCGGGGCACGTCGGGTACCTGGAGCGGCCGGACGAGGTGAACCGGCTGCTGGTCGAGTTCCTCGGCGAGGCGTGACCGGCCACCGCCTCCGCCCGCCGCGAGGAGCGAGCACCCCTCAGCGGTGCGCCGCCTGACCGGTGGGCCTGATCAGGATCTCGTTCACATCCACAGTGGACGGCTGCGACACCGCGTACAGCACCGCCCGCCCCACGTCCTCCGGCTCCAGCTTCGGGTCATCCACACGCGACGCCGGGATGGCGTCCGTGTCGACCAGTCCGGGCTGGACGACCGTCACGCGCACGCCGGTGCCGACGGCCTCCGCCCGGATCGCCTGCGCCAGGCCGGTGATCGCCCACTTCGTCGCCGAGTACAGGTTGCCCGGCCGCACCCCGCGCCCGGCCGCCGAGCCGGTCAGCACCAGATGACCGCCCGAACGCAGCAGGGCGGGCATCGCCGCACGCGCCGTGAAGGCCGGTCCGCAGACGTTCGTCACCACCATGTCCGTCCACTCGGAAGGCTCGGCACCTGACGACGAGACGAACGACGTGTCCACCGAAATGCCCGCGTTGGCGTACACGACATCTATTCGTCCCCAACGCGATTCCACTCGCGACATCAGATCCTGCACTGAATCCCACGAAGAAACGTCGCATCGCGCGTCCCAGCCGCGATCACCGACAGATTCTTCGGCCGAGCGCGACGCCCTGACCACGCGATAGCCCGCCTGGGCCGCGAGGGAGGCGGTTGCCGCGCCGATGCCCCGGGAGGCGCCGGTCACCACGAAGACGTGTTCCATGATCGGCAACCCTAGTCAGGGAAACGTCAGTGCCGCCTGTTTTGATACCGCGCATGACATTGAACCGCAGGTCCGTGTTCGGGCTGGGAACCGTCGCGGCCGCGACGGCCGTGCTCGGCTCCCACGGTGCAGCGCAGGCGCAGGAAGACGCGGAGGCCGAGATCGAACGCTTCCCGACGACCGCCGACAGGTCGCGCAAGCGCATCGCCCAGATCTACCGGCGGCAGACCCGCAGGGCGCGGGGCACGTGGTCGTCGCTGATCACCGTCGCCGACCTCGACGGGACGACGAGGGCCGCCGTCGACGAGAACGCCGACCAGGTCGTCGAGGCCTACAGCGTCAACAAGATCGCGGTCGCGGTCGCCGTGCTGGACAAGGTGGACCGCGGGCTGATCAGGCTCGACCAGACGGTCACCGTGTCCGCGGCGATCGTCATCCAGGACACCGACGGCATCTTCGCGCTCGACGGCGCGTACCCGAGCGAGGTCACCGTCGGCCACGCCCTCGCGAACCTGCTCACCGTCTCCGACAACACCGCCGTCCGCCTGTGCGGCCTGGTCGTGCCCGCGCTGGAGCTCAACGAGATCCTGCGGTCCAAGGGCTTCGTGCACACCCAGGTCGTCCCGGTGGCCAACCCCAACCGCTTCTTCCTCGGCACCACGACGGCGCGCGAGACGCACACGTTGCTGCAGAAGCTGGTCGACGGGCAGCTGCTGTCCGCCGCGTCGACGGCCTACCTGCTCAACATCCTGCGCGCGACGGCGAGCTTCACCGACGGCGTGCGGCTCAACCTCACGACGAACGAGCGCCTGCGCGTCGCGACGAAGGCCGGCTGGTTCGAGGACGGCCGCAACGAGGCCGGGATCATGTTCAGCGAGGACAACCGCGCCATCCTGGTCTACTCGATGTTCGCCTCCGGTGACTTCGCGGGCGACAAGGCCGCCAACGACCAGGACTTCAGCACCACGCACCCGGCCGTCGCAGCCCGCGCGGAGCTCGGCCGGTCCATGTTCGACGCGGTCATCAAGATCACGACGACGCGTCCGCGCCACCGCGAGAAGGTCTACCGGTTCTTCAACGGCGGCTGATCCTCCGGAAATTTTCCGAGTTCCGGACCACCGGGCACCGGATTTCGGCTATACAGGGCACCACGCCGGGGTCGGTCGTCGCCGCCGTCGACGACCGGCTTCCCCGCGCGGACGTTCCGCAGCGCAGGTTTCACAGCGCCGGTTCCACGACGTCGTGGAACCTGCGCGCCACCTCCTCGACGACCTCGTCGAGGTCCGCCGCCCAGATGTCGGCGTTGAAGATCTCCACCTCGACGTCGCCCGAGTACCCGGTGGCGGCGACGTGCCTGGTCAGGCGGCGCAGGTCGATGTCACCGTCACCCGGATAGCCGCGGCCCAGCAACACGTCGGCGGGCACGGGTGTGAGCCAGTCGCACACCTGGTACGACGCGATGCGCGGCCCCGCGCGCTCGATCTGCGCGTCCAGGTCGGGGTCCCACCAGACGTGCAGCGCGTCGACGACGACACCGACCGACGAGTGCCGTTCGGCGATGTCGAGCGCTTGCGACAACGTCGAGAGCACACCTCGATCGGCGCAGAACACCGGGTGCATCGGCTCCAGCGCGAGGACCACACCCGCCTCCCCCGCGTACACCGAGAGCTCCGCGATGGCGTCGGCGACGCGCTGACGTGCGCCGACGAGGTCCTTGTCGCCCGCCACGCCCCCGACGACCATGACGAGGGTGCCGGTGCGCAACGCCGCTGCCTCGTCGATCGCACGGCGGTTGTCGTCCAACGCGGCGCGGTTGTCGACGGCCGTGAGGAACCCGCCGCGGCACAGCGTCGACACCCGCAGCCCGGCGTCCGCGACGAGTTTCGCGGTGCGTCCGAGCCCGTGGTCCGCCACCGGTTCGCGCCACAGCCCGATCGACTCGATGCCGTGCCGGGCGCACCCTTCGACGGCCTCGGCGACGGTCGCGCGTTTGACCGTGGCCTGGTTCAGCGAGAGGCGAGCCACTGCCGCCACCTCCGCTCCGCGAGCTCCGGCTCGACCACGCCGGCGATCTCCGCGAGGCGTTTCGCCTCGGCGAGGTGCTCGGCGCTCCTCGCGGACTCCAGGCCGCCGAGCAGCCGGAAGTCCTCCTGGTGTCCCGCGAGCCACGCCAGGAACACGACGCCGGTCTTGTAGTGGTACGTCGGTGCGCTGAAGAGGTGGCGCGACAAAGCGACCGTGGGCGCCAGGAGGCTGTGGAACCCGTCGGTGTCGCCCTCGGCCAGCTTCGCCAGGGCACGGGCGGCGACCGGCGCGATCGGGTCGAAGATGCCGAGCAGCGCGTCGCTGTGGCCCTGCTCGTCGCCCGCGATCAGGTCCGGGTAGTGGAAGTCGTCGCCGGTGTAGCAGCGGACACCGGGCGGCAGCGCGCGCCGCAGCCCGATCTCGTGGCCGGCGTCGAGCAGCGAGACCTTCACGCCGTCGACCTTGTCCGGCCGCGACCGGATGATCTCCAGGAAGTTCCGGGTCGCCCGCGGGACGTCCGCCGCGCCCCAGTAGCCCTCCAGCGCCGGGTCGAACGCGGTGCCGAGCCAGTGCAGGATCACGGGTTCGCTGACGCGGTCGAGCACCGTGCCGACGACCTCCTCGTAGTCCTCCGGTCCCCGCGCGGTCGCCGCGAGCCGGCGCGAGCACATCAGCACGGGTTGCGCGCCGGCCTCCAGCACGACGTCGAGCTGGTGCAGGTAGGCGTCCAGGACGTCGCCGAGGCCCGCCTCGCCGGTCAGGTGGTCGGTGCCGACACCCGCGCAGATCCGCCCGGCCTTCTCGGCGGCGCTGCGCCGGATGAGCTCGGCGGCCGCGGGCCAGTCGAGCCCCATGCCGCGCTGCGCGGTGTCCATCGCCTCCGCGACGCCGAGACCGTGCGACCACAGGTGGTGCCGGAACGCCAGGGTGGCGTCCCAGTCGACGGTGCGCTCGTCCCGCGCGACGACGTGCGCCGCCGCGAACACGGTGCGGTTGAACGACTTCGCGCTAGACACCCGCGATCTCCACCCGCCGGCCCTCCGAAGAGGACCGGAGACCCGCGGCCGCGAGCGCGACACCCCTCGCCCCGGCGCGGAAGTCGTGCGGGAACGGCGCGTCCTCGGCCACGTGGCGCAGGAACTCGGCCCACTGCACCTTGAAGCCGTTGTCGAAGTCCTCGTTGTCCGGCACCCGCTGCCACTGCTCGCGGAACGGGTGCGCGACCGGCAGGTCCGGGTTCCACACCGGCTTCGGCGTGGCGGCGCGGGGCTGCACGAAGCACTCGCGCAGCCCCGCGACCGCACTCCCCTCCGTGCCGTCCACTTGGAACTCGACGAGCTCGTCGCGGCGCACCCGCACGCACCAGGACGAGTTGATCTGCGCGATGACGCCGTTCTCGATCTCGAAGATCCCGTACGCGGAGTCGTCCGCGGTCGCCTCGTAGGCGTTGCCCCTCTCGTCCCAGCGGGCCGGGATGTGCGTGACCGCCTTGGCCGTGACGGCCTCGACCCGGCCGAACAGGTCGTGCAGCAGGTAGCTCCAGTGGCAGAACATGTCCGAGACGATGCCGCCGCCGTCCTCCGCGCGGTAGTTCCAGCTCGGGCGCTGCGCGGACTGCCAGTCGCCCTCGAAGACCCAGTAGCCGAACTCGCCGCGCACGCTGAGGATCCGGCCGAAGAAGCCGCCGTCGACCAGCCGCTTGAGCTTGCGGATGCCCGGCAGGTACAGCTTGTCCGCCACGACACCGTGCTTGACGCCCTTCTCGTCGGCCAGGCGCGCGAGCTCCAGCGCTTCCTCGACCGTCCCGGAGACGGGCTTCTCGGTGTAGACGTGCTTGCCGGCCCCGATCGCCCTGGTGATCGACTCGACGTGCCGCGACGTGACCTGCGAGTCGAAGTAGACCTCCACCGACGGGTCCGAGAGCGCGCTGTCGAGGTCCGTCGTCCACCTCGCGACGCCGTGGCGCTCGGAGATCTCCTTGAGCTTGTCGGCGTTGCGGCCCACGAGGACCGGTTCCACCTCCAGCACGGTCCCGTCCGCCAGCCGCACGCCCTCCTCGCGCAACGGCAGCAGGGACCGGACCAGGTGCTGGCGGTGTCCCATCCGCCCGGTGACGCCGTTGACCGCCACTCCGATGGTCCGAACCGCCATCACACCTCCTGGTAGCAGCACTGGAAAGCGCTTTCCGGCCACGCTAATGGCGGCACTTCGCGGTCGTCAACCTCCTCGCGAGTTAGTCTCAGCGCTCACATGCGTTGACGGAGGTGGTCGTGTCCGCCCGACAGGTGACGCTCGCCGAGGTGGCGAGGCAGGCGGGTGTGTCGTTGGCGACCGCTTCTCGCGTGCTCAACGGCAGCACGAGGCAGGTGAGCGGGGACCTCAGCGAGCGCGTCCTGCGCACCGCGGAGGAGCTCGGCTACGTGCCGAACGCGTCCGCGCAGGCGCTGGCCCGCAACTCCAGCTCGCTCGTCGGTCTCGTGGTCCACGACATCACCGACCCGTACTTCTCCTGCATCGCGGCGGGGGTGACGAGGGTGGCCGAGGAGGCCGGGCTCGTCGTCGTCCTCGGCACGACCGGGCGCCGTCCGGAGCGTGAAGCCGAGCTGCTGTCGACGCTGCGAGCGCACCGGGCGCGTGCGGTCGTCCTGGCCGGTTCGCGGACCACGGACCGTGCGGCGCAAGCGCGGCTCGCCGCGGAGATCGACGCGTTCACCGAGCAGGGCGGACGTGTCGCGTGCGTGTCGCAGGCGAAGCTCGGCACCGACACGGTCGTGCCCGGCAATCGTGCCGGAGGACGCGCGCTCGCCCGTGCGCTCGCGGGACTCGGGCACAAGAAGTTCGCCGTATTGGGTGGTCCTTCCGAACTCGTCGTGGCCCGCGACCGCCTGGCCGGCTTCAAGGCGGGTCTCGCGGACGCCGGGGTCGCGCCGCCGGTGGTCGTCAACGGCGCCTTCACCCGTGACGGCGGCTACGAGGCCGCCCTGGAGCTGCTGGCGTCGAAGTCACGCGCCACCTGCGTGTTCGCGGTCACCGACGTGATGGCGATGGGAGCGATGGCGGCGTTGCGCGAACGGGGCGTGCGCGTGCCGGAGGACATGTCGATCGCCGGGTTCGACGACATCCCGACCCTGCGCGACACCGTGCCCGCTTTGTCCACCGTGCGCCTGCCCCTGGAGGAGATGGGCGAGATCGCCGCAGGTCTCGTGCTGGACGGCGGGCGTGACGAGGCCCGCACCGTGCGCGTGGCGGGCGAGGTGGTGCTCCGGGCGTCGACTGCTCACAATTAGACTCGTCGGGCTGTACACGTACTTGAGTCTGAGGAGTTGAGCCGTCCCCATGGGGTCTGGCCCCGGCTGGCATACCAACCCGGTCCCTGGTCGCTTTGGAGCGTCCAGGTGACCGGAGTCCTTCTGAGCGTGCTCGGTCTGCTCGCCGTCGTGGCGCTGACCGCGGGCACCTTCATCGCGGTGGCGGCGGAGTTCTCGCTGACCGCGCTGGAACGCAGCACCGTCGAGCGCCACGTCGCCGAGGTCGGTGACGCGAAGGCGCGCACCATCGACCGTGCGCACCGCACGCTGTCGTTCCAGCTCTCCGGCGCGCAGCTCGCCATCACGCTGACCACGCTGATCACCGGTTACATCGCGGAGCCCGCGATCGCGAACCTGATCGAGCCCGGCCTGACCGCGGTCGGCGTGCCCGACGCGGTGGCCGACGGCCTGTCGCTGGTCCTCGCGCTGGCGATCGCCACGGCGCTGTCGATGGTGTTCGGCGAGCTGGTTCCCAAGAACCTGGCGATCGCGAAGCCGCTCGAGACCGCCCGCGGCGTGGTGGGCCTGCAGGCGGGCTTCTCCACGGTCTTCCGCTGGCTGATCCACGGGATGAACAACTCGGCGAACTGGCTGGTCAGGCGCTTCGGCGTCGAGCCGGTCGAGGAGCTGGCGTCCGCGAGGTCACCCGAGGAGCTGGGCGCGCTGGTCCGCACGTCGGCCGAACACGGCACCCTCGACGAGAGCACCGCGGCGCTGCTGGACCGCTCACTGCGCTTCGGCGACCGCACGGCCGGCGAACTGATGACACCGCGTGTGCGCGTGGAGGCCCTACGCGCCGACGCGACCGTGGCCGATCTCGTGATGAAAGCGCGCGAGACCGGCTTCTCACGGTTCCCGGTGCACAACGGCTCGTTGGACGAGGTCAGCGGCATCGTGCACGTGAAGCAGGCTTTCGCCGTGCCGACCGCTCTGCGCGTGTCCACCCCTCTGTCGGCGTTGACCCGCCCCGTCTACTCGGTGCCCGAGACCCTGGAGGGCGACGCCCTGCTCGACCGCCTGCGCGCGTCCGGCCTGCAGACCGCGCTCGTCGTCGACGAGTACGGCGGCACGGCCGGCATGGTGACGCTGGAGGACGTGGTCGAGGAGATCGTCGGCGACGTGCGCGACGAACACGACCGGGGCGAGGCCCTGCCGGTCCGCCCGCTCGGCAAGGGCAGCTGGCTCGTCTCCGGCCTCCTGCGCGACGACGAGGTGGCCGAGGCGACCGGCTTCCACATGCCCGAGGGCGACTACGAGACCCTGGCCGGCCTCGTGCTGGCGAGGCTGGGGCGGATCCCCGACGTCGGGGACGAGATCCGCGTCGAAGGCTGGAGGGTGACGGTCATGCGGATGGACAAGCACCGCGTGGCGGACCTGCGGGTGGTGGCGTCCTCGTGAACTTCCTCATCATCATCTTCCTGTTGGCGGGCAACGCCTTTTTCGTCGGCGCCGAGTTCGCGGTGATCACCGCGCGCCGCGACCGCCTGGAGGCCTTGGCCGACAAGGGCTCCGCACGGGCCCGCACCGCGATCAAGGCGTCGCAGCAGCTGCCGTTGCTCATCGCCGGCGCGCAGCTGGGCATCACGCTGTGCTCGTTGGGGTTGGGTGCGATCGCCGAACCGGCTCTGGCTTCGGTCTTGGAAGCGCCTCTCAACGCCGTCGGCCTGCCTCTGGCCGTGGTGCACGGCGTGGCGTTCGCGGTGGCGTTGGTCATCGTCGTCGCGCTGCACACGATCCTCGGTGAGATGGTGCCGAAGAACCTCGCGATCGCGGGTCCGGAGCGAGCCGCGGTGTGGCTCGTGCCGGTGCACTACGGGTTCTCGCGGATGATCGCTCCGGCTCTCGCGCTGTTCACCGCCGTGGGCCGCTGGGTGCTGCGCCGCTTCGGTGTGGAGCCCGTCGACGAGCTGGAGTCGGCCTACACGCCGGACGAGCTGGCGTTGCTGATCGGCCAGTCCCGGTCGGAGGGGCTCCTGGAGGACTCCGAGCACCGGCGCCTGGCCCAGACCCTGTCCTCCGCCGAGCGCACGGTGGCTGACGTGCTGGTGCCCCTGGACCGGCTGACCACCATCTCCGCCTCCCCCACCCTGGGCGAGATCGAGTCCGCCGTGGCGACCACCGGGTTCTCGCGGTTCCCGGTGCTCGCCGACTCCGGCCTGGTCGGCTACCTGCACGTCAAGGACGTGCTGGACCTGGAGGGGACTGCCACCCCGGTGCCGCGGTCGCGGGTGCGCGGGTTGCCCGAGGTGCCGGTCGACGCCCGGCTGGACGAGGCCCTGGCGGCTCTTCGCCGGGCGCAGTCGCACCTCGCCCGTGCCGTGGGCGCTGACGGGACCGTGTTCGGGGTGGTGGCGTTGGAGGACCTGCTGGAGGAGTACGTCGGGACCGTGCGGGACGGGACCCACGTGCGCTGGGTGTAGGGCGCGGTGCGGATTTCCAGCATGAGGGAGCCCATGTCCGTCCGGCAGGGACCGGCGTGCCCGGACGGCGGCTCGCGCGGGCGTCGCGGCCGACCCACTAGGTTGTGCTCATGAGCGAGGACGACGAGGACGAGTTCGCCGAGGACGACAACTTCGAGGAAGAGGAAGACCCGGACGACCTCTTCGCCGTCACCCCCGAACCGCGCACGGTCTGCCACCTGTGCGGCGGCGCGAGCTACATCGCGGCCCCGACGCTGGCGATCATCAGCGGCGCCTCGCGGACCGTGGACAACGGCCGGGAGTGCCCGCACTGCAACGGCGCGCGGACGTTCACCGGACTGGTGCCGCCGCTCTAGAGCGGATGGTGCCGGCGGTACCAGCCGAGGAACGCCTCCACCGGCAAGCTGGCGATCTCCTCGCCGATGACGTCCAGGGCGAGGTCCGAGGCGCGCTTGAAGCGCACGCACGACTTGCCCATGTCGAGCTTCTTGCCGGTGGCCGCGTACCGGGAGCGGAACGACTCCTCGCCCTCGCCGTTCACGGCGGTCAGGTAGACCGAGAAGTGGTGCTTCTGGGCGGCGAGCGCCACGTAGCCCAGCGGCTGCTTGTTGTACGTCGGCCCGCTCACCTCCAGCGGCACGTACCAGGTGATCATCCCCCACATCATCCCCTCGGCGTAGCCGTCGGGGAGGTGGGCGAGGACGACGTCGCGCACAGCGCTGACCTCGGCACGCTGCTCGTCGGGCAGTTCGTCGAGGTACTCGGTGACCGTCGAGGCCTTGCTCCGCACCATGCGCGTACGGTAATCGCCCGTGGAGGTCTTGACCCGAGCCGAATGGCACCAGCTGCGCGATTCTCACGTCGCGCGCATGCGCCGGTTCACGGGGCCGCATCAGGAGCGGAAGCTTCGCAAGGAGAAGCACCCCGTCATGGACTTCCTCTTCACGTACTACAGCCATAGGCCCGTGCGGCTCGAACGGTGGCATCCGGGGCCGGGCCTCGTCCTCGAAGACGCGGACGAGTACCTGGAGTTCCCGCACTACAGGCGGGTCGCCGAGGGCGTGACGCTCGACGCCGGCAGCTTCCTCGGGCAGCGAGAGAAGACGCTGGAGTTCGTGCGGGCGTTGCTCACGGCGACGCTCGGCAGGCCCGCGCGGCTCGGGTGCTTCGGGCTGCACGAGTGGGCGATGGTCTACCGGCAGCGGCCCGAGGAGGTCCGGCACAACGCGTGGCCGTTGCGCCTGGGCAGCGGTGGAACGGACCAGGTGGTCGAGACCAGCCGGATCCAGTGCGGGCACTTCGACGCGTTCCGGTTCTTCACCGAGCCCGCACGGCCGCGCAACACCCTGCAGCCCACGCGGGAGGACCAGGTCGCCAACGAGCAGCCCGGTTGCCTGCACGCGAACATGGACCTGTTCAAGTGGGCGTACAAGCTGGAGCCGGCGACACCGTCGGACCTGGTCGCGGACTGCTTCGAACTGGCCGCTGACGTGCGCGAACTGGACATGCGGGCCTCGCCCTACGACCTGGCCGACCTGGGGTACGAACCGGTGCGGATCGAGACACCGGACGGCCGTGCGGAGTACGTGCGGCGGCAGGCGGAGTTCGCCGAACGGGCGAGACCGTTGCGAGAACAGCTCGTCTCCGTGTGCCAGTCGCTACTTGCAGTGACTTCACTTCGCTGACCAAGTTCACCTGTTAGCGTCATCGGCGGTCGTCGGGGGCCGCTGAGTAGTTGTGAGGGATCGATGTCTCGACACCGCGCTCTGCGGGCGAAGGTGAAGCGCGGAATCGCCAAGTGGCCCGTGCTCGTCGTCGTGCTCGTGGTGCTCCTCGGCCTGAGCTGGCTCGCCCTGTCGTGGGCGGGCGGAGTGCTCGACCGTCGCTCCCAGGCGCTGGCCCAGAACTGCAGCGAGGGCGACTCCGTCCTGCGCGTCGCCGTGACGCCCAGCGTCGCCGGCGCCGTCCGGGACGTCGCTCAGGAGTACAGCAGGACGCGGCCCGTCGTGTACGACCACTGCATCGCCATCGAGGTGATCTCGACCGATTCCTCCGCGGTGCTGGAAGGCCTCACGACGACCTGGGACGAGACGAAGCTCGGCAAGCGGCCGCACGCGTGGCTGCCCGACTCGACGCTCTGGGCGAACCGGCTGACGGCCCTCAACGCGAAGCTCGTCGGCTCGGCGCCGAAGTCGGTCGGGACGTCGCCGGTGCTGCTCGCCGCGCCCGAGGCCGCCGCGCCGGTGCTCGAGGACTTCCGGTGGTCCGACCTGCCCGAGGTGACCGACTGGAACAGGTTCGGCCAGCCCTGGGGCCGGTTCAGCGTCGCGATGCCCGACCCGTCGGCGAACACCGCCTCCGCCCTCGCGATCCAGTCCGCGCTGGCCGGCGGCAAGGGCCCGGTGACGGCGGAGTCGCTCGGGTCGGACGCCACGAAGTCCGCTCTCACGAAGCTCGCGGCCACCGTGCCGCCGGAAGTTCCCGCGACCACGCGCGACGCGCTGGCGCGCCTGGGTGACAGCGCCACGGTCAACGCGGCGGGCTTCTCCGCCACCCCGGTGTCCGAAGTGGACCTCTTCCGGCACAACACGGGCAAGGACGCCCCGTCGAAGCCGCTCGTCGGCGTGCTGCCCGCGGGCCCCGCGCCCGTGGCGGACTTCCCGTACGTCGCCCTCGGCGGCACAGAGGTCGGCGAGGCCGAAGAACGTGCGGCGCAGGCGTTCCGCGACTTCATGACCGAACCCCCGCGGCAGGCGATCCTCGCGCGCGGCGGCCTGCGCGTCGAGTCCACCCAGGACCGTCCGGCACCGTCGCCCGGCGTGGCCTGGTCGCCCGTCACGGAGAACCTCGTCCCCGCGGACGCCACGACCACACAGCAGATCTCGTCCGCCTGGGCCTCGGCGGACCGCGGCGGGCAGGTCGTCACGGTCCTCGCGGACGTCTCCACGTCGATGAAACCCCGCCTGGACAAGGTGAAGGCGGCCCTGCGCGGTCAGGTCGACAGGTCGGTGTCGGGCTCATTCGGGCTGTGGACGTTCGCGCGCGACCTCGACGGCTCGAAGCCCTACCGGCAGCTCGTCGGCACCGGCCCGGTCGGCGACAAGCGCGACGCGCTGCGCCGGTCGATCGACGGGATGAAGACCGCGGACGGCTCCCAGCTCTACAGCGCGCTGGCCGCCTGCTACGAGGCGGCGCACGACGGGTTCGTCGCCGGGCGCGTCAACCGCGTCGTGGTGATCACCGACAGCACCTCGGACGGCGGGCTCGACCTGGAAGGCCTCAAGTCGCGGCTGCACGGAACGGACCTGGCGATCAGCTTCATCGCGATCGGCGGCGACGTCGACAAGGCGGCCCTGACGGACGTCGCGCAGACGACCGGCGGCTCGGTGTCGGTGGTGGAGGACGTGGACGGCGTCGAGGCGGCGCTCGGTCAGGTGCTCTCGACGAAGGCCTGACCGAGCGCCGCGCGCACGCGGCCGTCGGCGTAGAGCTGCTCCAACGCGCGCCACGAGTCCGCGTACAGGTCGCGCGTTCGGGGGCCGGCCAGTGGATGAGGTGGAGGTCGCGGTAGCCGGCCTCGACGGCCGTCGTGACCGCACCGGCCACCTGGTCCTCCGGCACCTGGTGGACGCCGAAGCCGAGTTGGGGGATCCGTACTCCGTTGTTCAACGAGATCAACGGAACCATGTGCGTAGCTTCGCATCGTCGTAAACGTCCTGCATCGCCCTGATGGTGCCGACCAGTTCACGCCGGACCTCGTCCGGTGCCAGCACCTCCACGTCCGCGCCGAACTTGAGCAGGTCGGCGACGACGTGACGGGTCGACTCGGTCGGGAAGCCGAACTCCTGCCCCGGTTGCGGCGCGAGGTCGCGGATGAGGCGCGCCTGGAAGCCGCTGAGCAGGTACTGGGTCTTGTCGAGGCCCGCGCGGGTCATGCGGACCGCGACGCGCTCGCCGTACATGCGGGCCTCGAACTGCTCCGACCACTCGGCCCAGTGGCGCGCGAGGTCGAAGTCCCGGGGCCGTTCGAACGTGTCCGGTGTGGGCCGCAGCGCCAGCACGCGCGACACCCGGTAGGTGCGGCCGCTGCCGACGAAGTACCAGGTGCCGGCCTTCAGCACGAGCCCGTACGGGTCGACCTCGCGTTCGACGGTCTGGCTGCCCCACCGCTGGTAGGTCATCCGCACGCGGCGTTGCTCCCAGACGGCGTCGGCGATCGTGGCGAGGTGCCCGGTGGGTTCGTCGTCGCGGAACCACGTCGGGGTGTCGAGGTGGAAGCGCTGGCGGATCTGCTCGGCGCGGGAGCGCAGTTCGGTCGGCAGCGCGGCGAGGAGCTTGAGCTGGGCGGCGGCGGCGAACTCCTTCAACCCCAGCGCCTCGGCGGGGCCGGGCAGCCCGGCGAGGAACAGCGACCGCGCCTCGCCGGTGGTGAGACCGGTCAGCCGGGTGCGGTAGCCGTCGACGAGCCGGTACCCGCCGGCGGGACCGCGGTCGGCGTAGACGGGGATGCCCGCGGCGCTCAGCGACTCGACGTCGCGGTAGATCGTGCGCGGCGAGACCTCCAGCTCGCGGGCCAGTTCGTCGGCCGTCATCCGGCCCCTCGACTGGAGGAGCAGGAGGACCTGGATGAGCCTGCCGGATTTCACGCGTCAAACCTGACACGACCTGTCAGGTTCTGCCAGCAGAGTGGCCCGCATGAAGGCAACCGGAACCATCGAAGTGACGAGCTGGGACGAGAAGACCTGGGACGGCCGGTCGTACAAGGAGGTCGAGGGCCGCAAGCTCACCGAGGCGCACGTCCGGTTCTCGTACACGGGTGACGTCAGCGGTACCGGCAACTGCCGGTACCTCATGTACTACGGCGACGACGTGGCGTGGACAACCGCGATCGAGGAGGTCGTCACCGACGAGGGCACGCTGGTGCTGCGGCACGTCGGCGCCTACCGGTCCTCTGTGGAGGGAGCGACGGAGGTCGTCGACGGCACCGGGAGGTACCTGAACGCACGAGGTGCGCTCGTCGTCGACTGGGCGGAGGATGGCAGCGGCACCTACACCCTGGAGTACGAGGTCTGACGATGACCAACGCCCCCGTCTACGACGCGGCCAAGGCTCGGATCACCGCACTCGTCCGGGGTGCCGATCCGCTGACGCCCGTACCGGCGACGCCCGGCTGGTCGGTCAAGGACGTGGTGGCGCACCTCGCCGGCGGTCTGCGCGACTTCGCTGACCGCCGGTTCGACGGCGTGGAGTCCGGCGAGTGGGGCGAACGGCAGGTGCGCGACCGCCGCGACAACACGCTGCAGGACGCCTTCGCCGAGTGGGACGAGAACCTCGTGCGCGCGGCGGAGCTGTTCGACACCCCGATGGGCCCGGTCCTGGTGTCCGAGGTGGTCGCGCACGAGCACGACCTCCGCTCGGCGCTGGGCGTTCCCGGTGACCGGGGCGGCGTCGAGGTGCGGGCGGCGCTGGTGAGGCCGTTGCAGCAGCTCGACCAGCGGCTGCGCGAGAACGACGTGCCGGCGTTGCGGATCTCCCTGGAGCACGGCGACCGGGTGCTCGGCCACGGCGAACCGGCCGGGACGCTGCGGACGACGTCGTTCGAGCTGCTGCGGGCCATCGGCGGGCGGCGGTCGGCCGACCAGATCAAGGCGCTCGACTGGGACGGTGATCCGGACGTGTGGATCTCGTCGCTGGCTTGTCCGGACGGCACCGCGCGGAGCCGTTCGAGGAGTAGGGTCGCCGGTCGTGAGCGACTGGCTGGCGGACACGCGGACCTCCTACGACACCGTGGCGGCCAGCTACGCCGAACACACACGCGGCCTCCTGGACGGCCTCCCCCACCTGCGGGCGGCGCTGCGGCTGTTCGCGGAGGAGGTCAGCGGACCCGTCGCGGACGTCGGCTGCGGGCCCGGCACCACCACGGCGCTGCTCGCCGGGCTCGGCGTGGACGCGTTCGGGATCGACCTCTCCCCCGCGATGGTCGAGCTGGCCCGGCGCGACCACCCCGGGCTGCGGTTCGAGGTCGGGTCGATGACGGAACCGCTGCCCGGCCCGCTGGGCGGCGTCCTGTCGTGGTGGTCGTTGATCCACGTGCCGGACGAGCTCGTGCCCGTGGTCCTCTCGCACTTCCACCGGGCGTTGCGGCCGGACGGCCTGCTGCAGCTCGGTTTTCACGTCGGCGACCGGACGAACCTCAAGACGCGGGGCTACGGCGGGCATCCGATGAAGGTGCACGTCCACCTGCGACAGCCGGAGCGCGTGGCGGAGTGGCTGCGGGCCGCCGGGTTCACCGTGGAGGCGCGGTGGCTGCTCGGCGAGGACGGCGCGGTGCTGTTCGCACGGCGCGGGTGAGACCATTCGGCGGTGTCAGAGGAACAGACGTGCCAGCGGTGCGGTGAGATCGTGGAGCTGGACCAGGACGACTTCGAACTGTTCGAGCGGATGCACCCCGACTGCTTCCACTTCGCGTTCGAGCACGACCTGAACCGGCCGGGAATCACCGAGCAGGAGAACTGCGGCGACGAGGCCTGCCCCGTCGGAGCATGAGGAAGGGGGCGCACCCGCGGGTGCGCCCCCTTCACCGGTCCGGGATCAGCTGCTGTACGCCTCGAGCGGCGGGCAGGAGCAGACCAGGTTGCGGTCGCCCTTCGCGCCGTCGATGCGGCGGACGGGCGGCCAGATCTTCGGAGCCGCGGTGCCAGCCGGGTACACGGCCTCTTCGCGGGTGTACGGGTGGTTCCACTCGCCGACGGTCACGCTGGCCGCGGTGTGCGGGGCGTTGCGCAGCGGGTTGTCCTCCACCGGCCACTCGCCGGCGCCGACGCGGTCGATCTCGCGCTTGATGGCGATCATGGCGTCGATGAACCTGTCGATCTCGGCCAGGTCCTCGGACTCGGTCGGCTCGACCATCAGCGTGCCGGCGACCGGGAACGACATCGTCGGGGCGTGCAGGCCGTAGTCGGCGAGGCGCTTCGCGACGTCGTCCACCGTCACGCCGGTGGCCTTGGTGATCGGGCGCAGGTCGAGGATGCACTCGTGGGCGACGAAGCCGCCCTCACCGGTGTAGAGGACCGGGTAGTGCTCGTCCAGGCGACGGGCCACGTAGTTCGCGGCGGCCACGGCGGTCAGGGTCGCGCGGCGCAGGCCGTCGCCGCCCATCATGCGCACGTAGGCCCACGAGATCGGCAGGATCGACGCGGAACCCCACGGGGCGCCCGAGATCGGGCCGACACCGGTGGCCGGTCCCGCCGTCGGCTGCAGCGGGTGGTTCGGCAGGAACGGCGCGAGGTGGGACTTCACCCCGATCGGGCCGACGCCGGGACCACCGCCGCCGTGCGGGATGCAGAACGTCTTGTGCAGGTTCAGGTGCGAGACGTCCGAACCGAACTTGCCGTAGCGGGCCAGGCCGATCAGGGCGTTGAGGTTCGCGCCGTCGACGTACACCTGGCCACCCGCGTCGTGGACCAGGCCGCAGACCTCGCGGACGGTGTCCTCGTACACGCCGTGGGTCGACGGGTAGGTGATCATGATCGCGGCCAGGTCGTCCGCGTGCTCCGCGACCGTCTGGCGCAGGTGGCCCATGTCGATGTTGCCCTTGTCGTCGCACTTGACGACGACGACGCGCATGCCGGCCATGACGGCGGACGCGGCGTTCGTGCCGTGGGCGGACGACGGGATCAGGCAGACGTCGCGGTCGGCGTTGCCGTTCGCGCGGTGGTAGGCGCGGATCGCCAGCAGACCGGCGAACTCACCCTGCGACCCGGCGTTCGGCTGCAGCGAGACGGCGTCGTAGCCGGTGACCTCGGCGAGCCAGGCCTCCAGGTCCGACACGATCTTCAGCAGACCGGCGGCGTCCTCGGCCGGGGCGAACGGGTGCAGCGTCGAGAACTCCGGCCACGTGATGGACTCCATCTCCGCGGTGGCGTTGAGCTTCATCGTGCAGGAGCCGAGCGGGATCATGCTGCGGTCCAGTGCGACGTCCTTGTCGGACAGCGCGCGCAGGTAGCGCAGCAGCGCCGTCTCGGAGCGGTGCGAGTGGAAGACCGGGTGGGTCAGGTAGTCCGAGGTGCGGCGCAGGTCGGCCGGGATGCCGTCGGCGGTGTCGGCGTCGATCGCGTCCACATCGGACCCGGTGACGCCGAACGCCTCCCACACCGCGACGACGTGCGTACGCGTGGTCTTCTCGTCGCAGGCGATCGCGACGACGTCGGAGTCGACGAGCCGCAGGTTGATGCCGGCCTCGCGGGCCTTGGCCACGACGGCCGCGGCCTCACCGGGAACGCGGACCTCGACGGTGTCGAAGAACTCGCCGTGCACGACGTCCAGCCCGGCCTCGCACAGGCCCGTGGCGAGCACGGTGGCCAGGCGGTGCACGCGGGTCGCGATGGCGCGCAGGCCCTCGGGACCGTGGTAGACGGCGTACATGGAGGCGATCACGGCCAGCAGCACCTGCGCGGTGCAGATGTTCGACGTGGCCTTCTCACGGCGGATGTGCTGCTCACGCGTCTGCAGCGCGAGGCGGTAGGCCAGCGAGCCGTCGGCGTCGACGGAGACACCGACGAGACGGCCGGGAAGCTGGCGCTCCAGACCGGACCGGACGGCCATGTAGCCGGCGTGCGGGCCGCCGAAGCCGATCGGCACGCCGAAGCGCTGGGTGGTGCCGACGACGACGTCCGCGCCGATCTCACCGGGCGCGCGCAGCAGCGTCAGCGCCAGCAGGTCGGCGACGACGACGGCCTGCGCACCGGCGGCGTGGATCTCCTCGATGAGCGCCTTCTGGTCGCGCACCACACCGGACGCGCCGGGGTACGACAGCAGCACGCCGAAGAAGTCGCCGCCCAGGCCGAGGCCCTCGATGCCCTGCGACAGGTCGGCGACGACGATCTCGATGCCCAGCGGCTCGGCGCGCGTCTCGATGACGGCCAGCGTCTGCGGCAGCGTGTCGGCGTCGATGACGAACTTGTTCGACTTGGAGCGGCCGGCGCGGCGCACGAGGGTCATCGCCTCGGCGGCGGCGGTCGACTCGTCCAGCATGGACGCGTTCGCGACGGGCAGGCCCGTCAGGTCGCCGACCATCGTCTGGAAGTTCAGCAGGGCCTCCAGGCGGCCCTGGGAGATCTCCGGCTGGTACGGCGTGTACGCGGTGTACCAGGCGGGCGACTCCAGGACGTTGCGCAGGATCACGCCCGGCGTCACGGTGTCGTAGTAGCCGAGGCCGATCATCTGCGTCATCGGCCGGTTCCGCGACGCGAGCTCCCGCAGCTCCGCGAGCGCCTCGGTCTCGGTGGCCGGGGCGGGCAGGTCCAGCACGAGGTCGCGTTCGTGGATGGACGACGGCACCGCGTGCTGCGCCAGCTCCTCCAGCGATCCGACACCGATGACGTCGAGGATGCGCGCGAGCTCGGCGGGACGCGGACCGACGTGGCGGTCGGCGAACGGGGTGCCGTGCTCGAGAGCGGCGAGCGGAATGCGGTCCTGCGTCATCAAACGCCTCCGGGGCTGAGGGCACACGTGTCCTGGTGCCCTCCCCGCTCTGTCCGTACCCTTCAAGGGCGCCTGAGAGGTTCACCCGGTACGGGACCGGGCTTTCACCGTCGGCGGGATTCCCTTGCGGGGATCCACTTTCCAGAGGCGTCTCGCTCGGCGGTCCTGGATGCCTGAGAGGTTCCCGGGGAGGGACTTGCTCCTTCGGCGCCGGGTTCGAAGCCCGGTCTCTCCCGCCTGAGTTCAGCGACTACCCGGGAAGAATACCCGCAGGCAGCCCGCCCAGTCGCTAGAGACGCGACCTACGTCTCAACGGCGAGACCGGTGAGCGCCACCGCCAGCAGGTGCGCGGTGCCCACGACCGCGGGAGGCGCGCCGGACGGCCGCGGCCAGAACCGCGACCACCTGCGACGAAGGAGTGTGCGCCATGCCAGGGACGGACCCGTCCCCGGCGCTGCTGCCGACCGGCCACGGGGAGGCGCCGGTCGGCCATGGTCACCGGGCCGGTCAGCCGGTGGCGCGCTCGCGGCGGCGGCGGGTCAGCTCGTCCTCGGTCATCGGCGCGATCTCGACGCCGTCCGCGCGTTCGGCCGGGAACTCGTGGATCGTGCCGGAGATCTCGCGCATCGCACCGCTCACCGCGATGCCGAACACGCCCTGACCGCCCTGCAGCAGGTCCACGACCTCCTCCGGCGAGGTGCACTCGTAGACGGTCGTGCCGTCGGAGAAGAGCGTGATCTTCGCCAGGTCCTGCACGCCGCGCCGGCGCAGGTGGTCGACGGCGACGCGGATGTTCTGCAGCGAGACACCGGTGTCCAGGAGCCGCTTCACGACTTTCAGGACCAGGATGTCCTTGAACGAGTACAGCCTCTGGCTGCCCGAGCCGTGCGCCATCCGGACCGTCGGGGCGACGAGCCCGGTGCGGGCCCAGTAGTCGAGCTGCCGGTACGTGATGCCCGCGATCTGACACGCCGCGGGCCCCCGGTAGCCGACGAGCTCGTCCGGCAGCGAGGAGTCCGGGAACAGCTCACCCTGCAGCCCGGATCCGGCCCTCAAGGGCGCTTCCTCGACCACGCCTGCCTCCCCTCGGAACGGCCACGAAACTCATGACCGTCAAGCCACCGCGTCCACTCTCGTGAACCGGCGACGTCCACTCGAGTTCGACGGTAAGACCGCTCCGAGGGCAGGTCAACGCGACGCGCGGGGAGTGTCGACCCTCAACCTCAGGTGGAGAGTCATACCGTCACCCGATCCAGGACGTTCAAGTGACGTTTAGTGATCGTTTAGCGCTGATTTCCAGCGGAAAGTAGCCCACCTGAGTGATACGCGAGCGGAGCACGCCGACCCAAATGAGACAGACAGCGACGCAGGTCCGTTCGAGTGTCAGTGCCCGCGGCACCGCTCAGGTGTCGGCTCCGCGGAAGTCCTCCGGCGAGATCGAGTCGAGGAACTCGCGGAACTTCTCGACCTCGTCCTCCTGCTCGTCGGGGATGATCAGGCCGGCCTCGGCCAGCACCGACTCCTCGGCGTGGATCGGCACACCCACCCGCAACGCCAGCGCCACCGAGTCCGAGGGCCGTGCGGACACCCGCACGTCACCGTCGAACACGAGCTCGGCGAAGAACGTGCCCTCTTGCAGATCCGTGATGCGCACCTGTTCGAGGTTGCGGCCCAGCGCCCCGATGACGTCCTTGAGCAGGTCGTGCGTGAGCGGGCGGGCAGGACGGACGCCCTGCTGCTCGAGCGCGATCGCCGTGGCCTCAACGGAGCCGATCCAGATCGGCAGGTACCGCTCACCCTCGGTTTCGCGCAGAAGAAGGATCGGCTGGTTCTGGGGCAGCTCCACCCGCACGCCGACGACGCGCATTTCGCTCATCGGGCCTCGCCTCCCTCTGTTCGTTCGGGGACGACCCGGATCCACCCCCGAGCATCCCCCGGCGTACCTGTCCGACGCTACCCGCCAAGCGGGCCGAGTGCTCAACCGTTGCGGACAGATCGTGATCAAGACTGCACCCGGTCCCGCGGAGATCAGGACTGGCGCAGGCCGGCGTTCACCAGCAACGTGTGCAACGAGGTGAACAGGCCCGCCAATTCCCGCACCGTGCCGGGATCCGAGAAAGATTTCAGCAGGACCACCTCGTGGTCCGCTGCCGCGCGGACCGCGCGCAGGTGTTCGCGCTCGACGCCGAGCCCGGTCATCGTCCGGATCGTGCGGAGCGCGGTGATGTCGTCGGTGGTGAACCGGCCACCGGGGCCGGGGCGCAGCAGGCCGTCGCGCTCCAGCTGGGTCAGCTGGTCGGCGCTGAAGCCGGTCTGCGCCAGCAGCTCGGCCCGCGACACCGCGGTGGAGTCCACCGGGGCGGCGTCGAGCTGCTCGCGGATCACCTTGAGCGGCAGGTACCTGTCGCGTTGCGCGGACAGCACGAACCGCAGCCTCTCGACGTCCGCCGCGCTGAACTGGCGGTAGCCGGAGGCGGTGCGTGCCGGGCGGACCAGCCCCTCCGCTTCCAGGAAGCGGATCTTGGAGATGGTGACGTCGGGGAACTCGGGACGGAGCTGTGCGAGCACCGCCCCGATGCCGATCACCCCGCGCTGTGGCCGCCCGGCCGTCACGCGTCAGGCTCCCGCGGAGCCAGGACCCGTCAGGAAGACGAGGCGGAACTTGCCGATCTGGACCTCGTCGCCGTTCGCGAGGACGGCCTGGTCGACCGGCTCGCGGTTGACGTAGGTGCCGTTGAGGCTGCCGACGTCGATGACGACGAACTCGCCGCTCTCCCGGCGGAACTCGGCGTGGCGGCGCGAGACCGTCACGTCGTCCAGGAAGATGTCGCTGTCGGGGTGGCGCCCGGCGCTCGTCGTGTCTCGGTCCAGCAGGAACCGGGAACCGGCGTTCGGGCCGCGCTTCACCACGAGCAGCGCGGAACCGGCGGGAAGGGCGTCAACACCGGCAACGGCCGGCTCCTGTGCGGGCGCCTCGGCGCCGCCTTCCATCTCCTGGAGGAAGTCCGCCCGGAAGACGGAGGTCCGCTCCGGGGACTGCTCCGGCGGAACGCCTGGGCCGTCGTTCGTGCTCACCTGAGCTCTCCTCCTGCTGCTGGATCCGTCACTTCCGGTAAAACCTATCGCGTTGGGGTCACCGCCTTGCCCGCGGCTCCCCTTCCTGCCGAAGATCCGGCGAAAGATCGACGTCACTCCTTCTCCACCAAGGCCTTGTACCCGTCCGCGTCCAGCAGGCCCTCCACCGCCTCGGGGTCGCTCACGCGGATCTCGACCATCCAGCCCTCGCCGTACGGGTCGCTGTTCACCGAGTCGGGGGTCTGGACCAGGGCGTCGTTGATGGCGACGACCTCACCGTCGAGCGGCGAGTAGAGGTCCGACACGCTCTTGGTGGACTCGACCTCGCCGAACGTGTCCCCGGCGGCCACGGTGTGGCCGACCTCGGGCAGCTGGACGAAGACGACGTCACCGAGCTGTTCCTGGGCGTAGTCGGTGATGCCGACGCGCACTGTGTTCTCGCCGGCGGTGGCGACCCACTCGTGCTCCTCGGTGTAACGAAGCTCCTCGGGAATCAACTGACTGCGCTCCTCGTGCTGAACCTGTATGGGGTGATCTTTTCACGCGACCGCGCGGGGTGTGACCCGCAGGGCCAGGAAGAACTGGTAGACGTACAGCAGCGCCGACCACAGGTAGAGCGCTCCGCCCCAGGCCGTGAACGCGTAGGCGAACGGCAGGGCGACCTGCGCCCACGCCGAGTCGCCCTGCGCGAGGAGCAGCAGGGGGAAGGCGTACAGCAGGTTGAACGTCGCGGCCTTGCCCAGGTACGTGACCTCGAACGGGCCCCAGCCCCTCCCGCGCAGCACCAGCAGGCAGATCCCGACGACGACCTCACGTCCCACGAGCACCAGGGCGATCCACAGCGGGACGATGTCCCTGATCACGAACGCCAGCAGCGTGCAGAACACGTAGAGGCGGTCCGCGGCGGGGTCGAGCAGCGCGCCGAGGTTGCTCATCTGGTCGAGCCAGCGCGCGAGCTTGCCGTCGAGCCAGTCGGACAGCCCCGCGAAGACCAGGACGAGCAGCGCCCAGCCGTCCGCGCGGGGTCCGAGCAGCAGGTACAGGAAGAGCGGAACACCGGCCAGCCGCAGCACGCTGAGCAGGTTCGGAATCGTCAGCAGGCGATCAGCCGGGTCACGCACACCCGCACTCTAAACGAGTGACTGCGCAGGGGCTGCCGGATGGCGTCACGGCACGCGGTGCGACTGGTTGCGGGTGGTGCGGATCGTTCGGTTCGTACGGGTGAAAAGTCAGACTGTCCGTGTGAACGTCCAGCCGCGGCGCTGCATCTCGGCGCCGGTGATGGCGTGCGGGCGACCGCGGTCGTCACGGCCCACCCAGCGAGCGCGGGAACCTTCGAGCACGTAGGCGTGGCCCCGGCTCCACACCACGCTGCACGGCGTGGTCGGCAGCGCTGAACCGGACTTCTCGTCCTGCTGCGGTTCGGTCTCCATGGCGGTTCTCATCTCAGTCCCTCCGTGACATCAGGGATGTCGCGCACCGGGGCTCCGGCGTTATCCCTGGGAACGAATTCTGTCCGACTGTGGTTCAGAACACGTGTCCTCTCCGGGTCGGAAGCGTTGACTGGACCGAACGGCGCGCCGAGCTGTTCGGGTCCGAAGCGCAGCGGAAGCGCCGGTCCTTGCCTGTGCAACCGTTCGTCGTACGACGATGACCGCACAACGTCTGCCCGGGATCGGCTGGGCTTAACCTTCTGGCGTGAACCAGGTGAAATTCGGTCCCGAGCTCATCTCCCGTTTGATGGACCACCTGTGCTCACAGCTGTCCGGCTGTGAGGGGGTGGGCCTCAGCGTGTGGCCCGACGGAGAGCTGCTGCGCGCCACCGGAGCGGCGGTCGAGCTCGACCAGGTCCAGCTCGACAGCGGTGAGGGACCGCTCGTCGAGGCCTCGCGCGAGGAACGGCAGGTGTCCGGTCGCGTCCGCGACCTGGACGTCGTGGCGGTGCCGGGCAGCTGGGGCGACAGCGGCCCGGCGGTGCTGACGGTGTACCTGTCGCACTCGCCGGGGATCGACGACCTGAAGGCGATCGAGGAGATCGAGCCGCTCGTGGCGACGGCGGCCGCGGTGATCGAGTTCTGCGCGGGCGAGGTGCTGCGGGCCGACCAGATGGTGCGGATGGTGCAGCACCGCCGCTACATCGAGCAGGCCAAGGGCCTGGTGATGGGAGCGCGGCCGTGCCAGCCCGGTGAGGCGTTCGAACTGCTGGTCAGGGCCAGCCAGAACGCCAACGTGAAGCTGCGGGACGTGGCGACGGCACTGGTGCTGGTGGTCGGCGGGACGCTGGAGGACGACGCCGCTGAGGTCGCCGAACCGCCGCGTGCGGCGTTCGACGTGGCCGAGCGGCTTTGGGACGCGTTGCGTGTTTGAACCGACCATTGTCCGGGTATTGACCGCTCGACCTGTCCTGTCGAGCGGCCGCTCCCGTACGGTGGCCGCAGCGGTTGAGCCAGCAGCCGCACCGGGGCCGCTGCACGGCGGCTTCCTGTTATCGCGAGAGGGAGTACATCGGTGACTGTGCAGGACCCGCGAGCGGATCAGACCATCGAGCTGTCGGTGAGGCAGCCGGCGCCCGGTGTCACGGTTCTCGCCGTGTCCGGCGAGGTCGACATGGTGTCCGCGCCCACGCTGCGCGAGGCCTTGGTCAACGGCCTCGGCGACGGCGGCACCTTCGTCGTGGACATGACCGGCGTGACCTTCCTCGGTTCCGCGGGCTTGGCCGTGCTCGTGGAGGCCGCGCGTGTGGCTCAGCAGCACGAGGCGGCTCTCAAGGTCGTGGCCAAGGCGCGAGCCGTGACGCGTCCTCTGGAAGCCACGGGACTCGGTGAGGTGCTGAGCCTGCACCAGACGGTCGAGGAGGCCCTCGCCTAGACGGTCCGGACGGTCAGGCGGTTGCCCGCGGACCGCAGAGCGTCGGCGACCGCGCGGAGGGCCTGCTCCACCCCGCTCCTCTCGTCGCCGAGCCCGCTGAGGTCGATGGTCAGCGGCACGGTGCCACCCCGCGCGGCCGCGATCAGCGTCCGGCGCAGGAACGGGCCGGCCTCGCGGGGTACGTTCCCGCGCACCACCGCTACCACGCCGGAGGAGGTCTCGTGGACCTGCACGTCGCATTCGGACGAGGCCCGGGCCGCGGGAACCACGGGCGAACGCCCCCGGCGCAGCCGCACGGTCGTACCGCTCGCACTGCGCCGGATCTCGACCTCGTCCACGCTCTCCCGCATGAGCAGGAGACCTCGGCCGCGCATCGTCAGCGCCGGCGGTGGCACGCGCCACTGCCCGTCGTCGGTGACGTCGACCTCGACGGACCCGTCCGGGTCCACCCGCGCCCGCACTTCCACGGTGCCGCGGGCGGAACCAGGAAAAGCGTGCTCGACGGAGTTGTTGACCGCTTCGCTGACCGCGAGAACGAGGTCGTTCGCCTCGTCCTCGGAAAGGCCTCCGCTCCGCAGCCAATCGCGCAGCCGGTGCCTCACGGACACCACCTCGTGTGCGTCCGCGGGAAAGCGGAGGGCGAGAATGTCTTGGTGCACCAGCACAACGCCCCTCCCTGGTGATCTCATCGTGCTTCAGCAGGTGTTTTCCCGGGGAAGGGCATTACTACACGTGTGAATTGAGAACGTTTCGGGTACGGCAATGACGTGCCGACCTTCAGAAGAACGGACTACGAGGTGGCTGTGACTCAATTGTCAGGGGTCGAACTCCGGATGGCCGCGGATCCCACGCAGCTGTCCATCGCACGGGCGGTCGCGGCTGACATCGCGATGCGGCAGGACTTCGACCTCGACTCGATCGAGGACCTGAAGCTCGCCGTCGACGAGACGTGTTCGACGTTGATCACGCTGGCGGCGCACGACGCCGTCCTGAGCTGCCACTTCGACGTGGACGCCAAGGGCGCCGTCCACGTCTCGGCGAAGGTCTCCGCGAAGTCCGCGGCCGGGCCCGACGAGGCCAGCTTCGGCTGGCGTGTGCTGACCGCGCTCGTCGACTCCGTGCAGACGCGGGTCGAGGAGACCGAAGGGTTCGTGGTCCACATCGGCCTCGTGAAGTCCACGGCAGGGGCGGTGGATGCGTGACCGGGGCGGAAGAGGCGACCAAGATCGAGGACGCCAGAGGCGAGGACACCAAGACCGAGGAGACGAAGTCCTCCAGGTCCGGTGACTACGACCACCTGGCGCCGCTGTTCGCCGAGCTCGCGCAGACCCCCGCCGGTCCCGCGCGCGACACGCTGCGGGACAGGCTCGTCACCGAGCACCTGCCGGTCGCCCAGCACATCGCCCGCAGGTTCGGCCACCGCGGCGAACCGCACGAGGACCTCGTGCAGGTGGCGACGGTCGGCCTGATCAACGCGGTCGACCGGTTCGACCCGGAACGCGGCAGCGACTTCCTGTCGTTCGCGGTGCCGACGATCATGGGTGAGGTGCGGAAGTACTTCCGCGACTCCAGCTGGTCGGTCCGGATGCCGCGCCGGCTGAAGGAACTGCACCTGGCGATCAACGCGGGCACCTCGCGCCTGTCGCAGTCGCTGGGCCGCGCGCCCACGCCGTCGGAGCTGGCCGAGCACCTGGGCCTGTCCCGCGAGGAGATCCACGAGGGTCTCGCCGCGGGCAACGCCTACCAGAGCGCGTCACTCGACGACATGCTCATGTCGGAGGACTCGTCGATCTCCCTCGGCAGCACCATCGGCGAGGAAGACCCCGAGATCGCGATGATCGAGCAACGCGAGGCGCTGCACCCGTTGCTGGAGAAGCTGCCCGAGCGCGAACGCAAGATCGTGATCATGCGCTTCTTCGGCAACATGACCCAGACGCAGATCGCGCAGAAGGTCGGCATCTCCCAGATGCACGTCTCGCGTTTGCTCGCGAAGACGCTGCGTCAGCTCAGGGACGTGCTGGAGGAGTAAGCACGGACACGGCGCCGGGCCGCGGAAACGATCTGGCGCCGCTCGTCCTCCCCCATGCCGCCCCACACGCCGTACGGCTCTTGAGCCTCAAGCGCGTGGGCGCGGCATTGCTGCAAGACGGGGCAGTGGCCGCAGATGGCCTTCGCCTTCTCCTCCCGCGCCGCCCGCGCGTACCCGCGCTCGTTGTCGGGGTGGAAGAAGACGGCGCTGTTCTGCCCGCGGCACAGTCCTTCCATCTGCCAGTCCCACACCTCGGTGACCGGCTTGGGCAGGCGGGTGGTGCAGGTCATCGCGACTCCCTGAGGACTGGGGGGAAAGAGTTGCGATCACTGCGTACCTCTGCATGCCCGGGGATAAACCTGTTACAACCTTTCGGGTGCCCCGATACCCAGCAACGACAAACCCAGCGTGAGCACGCGTGAAGTCAGCGTGAGCAGGTGCAGCCGGGAGTCCTGCAACTCCCGCGGTTCCGCCGTCGCCACCGGGCACTGGTTGTAGAACGTCGAGAACGCCGTGGCCGTCTCGAACAGGTAGTTCGTGAGCTTGTGCGGCGCGAACTCGTCGATGGCCGCCTGGAAGGCCGTGGGCAGCTGCAACAGCTTCAGCGCGAGGTCCCGCTCGGCCTGCTCCCGCAGCACCAGCGGAGCGTCCGCGGGAGCCTCACGCCCGACCTTGCGCCCGATGGACAGGATCCGGGCGTTCGCGTACTGGATGTAGACCGACGTGTCACCGGTCGTCGCGAGCATCTTCTCCCAGGTGAAGACGTAGTCCTTCTCCCGGTCGTTGGAGAGGTCCGCGTACTTGACGGCCCCGAGCCCGATGGTGCGGGCGAGCGCGTCCTTCTCCTCACCCTCCACTTCGGACGTCTCGGGCATCACCTTGTAGGAGTTCTCGACGGCCTCGGTCAGCAGGTCGATCAACTTGATCGTCCCGCCGGCCCTGGTGCGGATCGTCTTCCCGTCAGACCCCAGGATCGTGCCGAACCCGGTGTGCACCGCCGTGTGCGCGTCGTCGAGCCACCCCGCCTGCCGGGACGTGGCGAAGATCATCTGGAAGTGCTGCGCCTGCGGCGTCCCGACGACGTAGACCAGGTCGTCGACCTCCCGCTCCCGCACCCAGTACCGCACCGTCGCGAAGTCCGTGGTGGCGTAGCCGTACCCGCCGTCGCTCTTGCGCACGATCAGGGGCAGCCGGTCGCCCTCGCGGTTGGTGAACCCCGGCGGGAACACGCACAGGGCACCGTCGCTGGTCTCGATGAGACCCTTCTGCTGCAACTCGGTGATCGTGTCGGCGAGGTAGGGGTTGTAGAAGCTCTCCCCGTAATTGTCGGCGGCCGACAACCCGATCCCGAGCATCTCGTAGACCTGGTTGAAGTGCCGCTGCGACTCCCCCACCAGCTCGTGCCACAGCTCGAGCGTCGCCTCGTCGCCGCCCTGCAGCAACACGACCCGGCGCCGCGCCCGGTCCGCGAACCCCGGCTCGTTGTCGAACTTCTGCCGGGCCTGCTGGTAGAACGCGTTGAGGTCGCCGATCTCGTGGTCGGCGCCGTGCCCGAGGTCCGTGAGGTGCTCGATCAGCATCCCGAACGGCGTCCCCCAGTCACCGAGGTGGTTGTGCGGGATCACCTCGTGCCCGGCGAAGGTCAGCAGCCGGCAGAACGCGTCGCCGATGATCGTCGAACGCAGGTGCCCGACGTGCATCTCCTTGGCGACGTTCGGGCTGCTGTAGTCGATGGCGATCCGCCGGGGCCGCTCGACCCGAGGCACGCCGAGCCGTTCGTCGGCCAGCAACCGCGCCGCCTGCGCCTCCAGCCACTCGCGCCTGAGCTTGAGGTTGATGAAGCCGGGCCCCGCGATCTCCGGCGTCTCCAGCACGTCGTCGGCGTCGAGGTGCTCGACGATCGACGCCGCCACCTCGCGGGGGTTCTTCCCGACCTTCTTGGCGAGGCTCATCGCCACGTTGCACTGGTAGTCGGCACCGTCGCGGTGGGACGGTCGGATCAGCGCTTCCTCCGCGGTGATGTCCACGTCCAGGGCGGCGCGCAACGCCCGCGCGACCCGCTGTCCCAGCTCAAGCCCGACATCTCCACGCAGCACTGAACCCACCTCTCGACAGCTGGCTAGTTCACCCGAGTATTTCACCAGCGCCGAGCCGGGTACCAACCGCCCGCTCCGCCCCCGCTGCGACGCGAGCCCCGGACGAAGGCGGAGCCGAGCGGCTCACCACCGCCCCAGCAACAGCGCCCCGCCACCCACCAACGCGGCCGTGCTCACGACCCCGAACAGCAGCACCCACCCCAGGGCCGGCACCCCGGTCAGCCAGGCCAGCTGATCGGCGTCGGACCGGGGAGCCTGCCGCCGCCACCTCTTGACCTGCAGCTCCCACACCGGCCGGACCCCGCCCAGCAGCAGGAACCAGGCGAACACGTAGGCAGCGACATCCCGGGTCTCCGCGGAGGCGTGGAACGAGACGACCAGGAACGCCCCGCCGGTGAGGATGATCGACAGCACCCCGAACACGTTGCGGATCATCACGAGCATCGCGGCCAGGAACCCGATGGAGATCCACAACATCAGCTGGACCTGCTCGTTGGTGATCAGCAACGCCGCCCCGAACCCGAGCGACGACGGCGCGACGTACCCGGCGAGAGCCGTCAGCACCATCCCCGGTCCCCGGGGCTTCCCGCGGGACACGGTCAGCCCGGACGTGTCGGAGTGCAGCTTGATCCCGCTCAACCGCCGCCCGGTCAGCACGGCCAGCAGCGCGTGCCCGCCCTCGTGGGCGATCGTGATGACGTTGCGGGTGATCCGCCAGATCCCGTGCACCGCAACGGCCAGGAAGGCGGCGGCCGCGGTTCCCCACGTGATCAGCACTTCGCCGGTCAGCAACTCGGAAGGCATCGCGACATGGAAACAGACGCGTCGTGAGAGCCGCATGTGGGCTCTCACGACGCGTCTGTTCCGGACGGGGGGGTTGTCCGGCTGTCACACTCGAATGCTCGACCGGCTCAGTGCTTGATCCTGTTCTTGCTCACCCGCTCGGTCTTCGGGTCGACCACGGCCTGCTCCTTGGTGACCGGCTCGGCACCCCGGGGCCCGGTCGGGATCGGCTCGGTGATGGCCGTGCTGGTCCGCCTGCTCACGGCGGGGTCCGTCGGCTCGACGTGCGGCGAACCGTCGCGGTCACCGCGGAGCTCCCGCGAGCGCTGCTCGGGCAGCACGGGCTCCTCGTCCTCGACCAGCTTGCGGCGCGCGGGCATGACCGCGAGCAGCAGTCCGAACAGTGCGATGCCGAGGTGCAGCCAGTTGTCGTTGGTGTTGACCGCCAACGGGTTGCCGTACTGCTCCACCGGGTTCCTGGCGAGGAATCCCGTGATCATCAGGTCCCACACGAAGAGCGCCGCGAAGCCGGCGAACAGCAGCCAGCCGTACAGCCTCGCGAGGCCCGAACCGAGAGCCATGAGCAGACCGAGCACGCCGACGGCCACGAGCACCGTGTTGTGCAACGGGTTCACCGAGAACCCGAGCACGTGGGACTGGGCGGCCCAGTCGCCGACCCCGGTGCGGGTGAAACCCACGACACCGAACACGATGAACGCGATACCGGCCAGTCCGGCCAGCACCTGCACCGGCTGCAGACCGGCGACCTTGATGCGGTGGGTCATGTCGCCCTCCAGGCTCCGTTTCTGTCGCACGGCGGCTGACTACCCGGCCCTCACAGCGACCAAACAGGCCGGAGACACGCCGACGTGCTCCTGCGGAATGGACAACGCTGTCAGACGCGACTCTTGCGCCCGATTCCCGCATGCGCGCCCGGCACGACGCACGGTGCCTCGGCCGACAGCCCCTCCAGGAGCTGCTCGACCGGGGAGGGGTGCGACACCACGAGGAACCCGCCGACGGGCAGCGCGTGCCGGTACCGCCGCACGACGCGGCCCGGTCCGGTCGCGTCGTCGACGTAGCGCAGGACGTCGACCATGAGCACGGCGTAGGGCTCGCGCAGGTCGAGCTGGGACACCACACCCGGATGCCGCAGCACCTGGTCGGGCCGGCGCAGGTCCGCCTCGACCGCGCACGCCCGCGGTTCGCCGCGCAGCAGCCCGCGCGAGAACGCGACCGTCACCGGGTCGGAGTCGACGTAGACGACGCGGGCCTCGGGCAGCGTCTGGTGCGTGGCGCCGCACGTCGGGATGCCCGACCCGAGGTCGAGGAACTGGCGCACGCCCGCCTCCCAGCAGTGGCGCACGGCGTGGCGCAGGAACGTCCGCTGCGCCCGCGTCACGAGCGGCAGCCCCGGGTCGATCCGGACGGCCTGTTTGGCGAACGCCCGGTCGGCGGCGTAGTTGTGCGCGCCGCCCAGGTAGAAGTCATGGATCCGCGCGGCGTTCGGCCGACGTACGTCGACCTCGTAGCGTGCGAAGGCGGGGACCGCGGCCATTTGCAGAGCGTAACTGGCGCCTAGACCATTCGGGCGAAGTTTTCGAAGATTCTTTGGGTCCGTCTGACACTGACCACCGAGGGAGACGGCCCGGTCCACCCCACTGAGACCGGGCCGAGTAGCGCGTACGGGGATCGAACCCGTGTTTCCGGATTGAGAGTCCAGCGTCCTGACCACTAGACGAACACGCCGAGAACGAGCATTGATGCACAAATGCTCGCAGAGAATAGTAGAAAGTGAACTTGCTGGTCAGCGCTTCGAGGGCGCTCCGGTCCATTCGTCTGCGTGAATCATGGAACAATGATGACCGAGGATGCGACCACGCCGCAAAGGAATTAATCGGGCGACATCGGCGCGAGCCGGGGCGAGGCGCGTGCGGCGGCCGTGGCGAGGACACGGTCGAGCACGCGCTCCACGTACGAGATCCGGTGACGGGCGCCGGTGCGGTGCACACCGAGCACCGCCGCGGTCCGGACCCGGCTGCTGCGCCACCCCGGCGTGTCGAGCAGTTCGGCGCGACCGGACCTACGACCACGCGGACAACACGTCTGTGGCAGCCTCGCACGTGGCTCATGAGGCGTGAGCTTGTTGGCGTTGAAGGAGGGCGTGTGACTTCGCGCAACGGCGGAGACGTCGTCGTCGAGACCCTGGAGGCGCTCGGCGCGCACACCGTGTTCGGCATCCCCGGCCAGCACGCCCTCGGCCTCTTCGACGCCCTGCGCCGGTCGGAGCTGCGGTACGTCGGTTCCCGGACCGAGCTCAACGCCGCGTTCGCCGCCGACGGGCACGCGCGGATCACCGGTTCCGTGACGCCGTTGCTGGTCTCGACCGGCCCCGGCGCGTTGCAGACCCTGGCCGGACTGCAGGAGTCCGCCGCCGGCTCCGCCCCCGTGCTGGGCATCTCGTCGCAGATCCCGTCCGCCGGCCTCGGCGGGGTGCGCGGCGGCTACCTGCACGAGCTGACCGACCAGGTGGCGTCGTTCCGCCACGTCGTCAAGCACACGCGGGTCGTGCGGCACGCCTCGCAGATCCCCTCGGCGCTGACCGAGGCGTGGGAGATCGCGCTGACCGCGCCGTTCGGGCCGGTGTGGGTGGAGATCCCGCAGGACGTGCTGCTGGGGCCCGCCTCCGTGCCGCCGGTGACGTCGGTGTCGTGGTCCGCGCGTGAGCTGCGGCCGCGCGCGGAGCTGGTCGAGGAGGCCGTGCGGCTGCTGAACGGCGCCGAACGGCCGGTCGTCCTGGCCGGCGGCGGCGCGCTGCACGCCCGCGACGCACTGCTGGAGCTGGCCGGGAAGCTGCGGGCACCGGTCGTGACGACGTTCGGCGGCAAGGGGAACTTCCCGTGGGAGCACCCGCTGTCGGCGCGGTCGTGGCTGGAGGACCGGCACACCACCGAGTTCCTCGCGGACGCCGACGTGCTGCTGGTCGTCGGATCGGGCCTCGGCGAGCTGTCGAGCAACTACCGGACCTTCCAGCCGCGCGGCCGGGTGGTCCAGGTCGAGGCCGACCTCGGCAAGCTGGAGTCGAACCACCCCGCGCTCGGCATCCACGCCGACGCCCGGCACGCCTTGCCCGCCTTGGCTTCCGGTGTCACGGCGCGTCCTGCGGACGGCGTCGCGGAAGCGCGCGTCCGGGCGTTGCTCGGCAAGGTGCGCGACCGGTTCGCCGCGCAGGAGCTCGACCTGGAGTGGCAGGTGCTCGACGCGCTGCGGGCGGCGGTCCCGGACGGGACGCCGACCTGCTGGGACATGACGATCCTCGCGTACTGGGCCTGGTCGGCGTGGGACCCGCGCGGTGGCGCGCAGTTCTCGGCCCAGGGCGCCGGCGGGCTCGGGTACGGCTTCCCCGCCGCGCTGGGCGTCGCCGCGGCGGTCGACGGGCCGGTGCTCGCCGTGTCCGGTGACGGCGGCGCCATGTACGGGATCGCGGAACTCGCCACGGCCGCGCAGCACGGGTCGCGGGTCGTCTGGCTGATCGTCGACGACGGCGGCTACGGCATCCTGCGCGAGTACATGACCGACGCGTTCGGCGAGGCCACCGGCACCGAGCTCAGCCGCCCGGACTTCGTGGCGCTCGCCGCCGCGTTCGGGGTGCCCGCCACCCGCAGCACACCCGAGTCGCTGCGCGACGACCTCGCCGGGGCGTTCGCCGGGGACGGTCCGCACGTGGTCGTGCTCCCCTCGGTGCTGCGCATGTTCGCCCCCACGCACCTGGAGCACCTGTGATCGTCGCGAACCTCGTCAACGGCTCACCGGTCCGCGCGGAGGAGACCTCGCCGCTCGTCGACCCCGCCACGGGCGAGGAGTTCGGTCGCGCGGTCGTCTCCCGTGCCGCCGAGGTCGACGCCGCGGTCCGGGCCGCCGCACGCGCCTTCCCCGCCTGGTCCCGCACGACACCGGCCGAACGGCAGCGGGCGTTGCTGGAGCTCGCGGACCTGCTGGAGGCCCACGCCGGCGAGGTCGCCGACGCCGAGGTGCGCGAGACCGGCAAGATCCGCTCGGTGCTGCTGGACGAGGAGATCCCGCAGTGCGTGGACCAGATCCGGTTCTTCGCCGGTGCCGCCCGCGCGCTCGGCACCGCCGCGGCGGGCGAGTACGTCGCCGGTCACACCTCGTACCAGCGGCGCGAGGCGGTCGGCGTGATCGCCCAGATCACGCCGTGGAACTACCCGCTGATGATGGCCGTGTGGAAGATCGCCCCGGCGCTCGCGGCGGGCAACGCGGTGGTGCTGAAACCCGCCGCCACCACGCCGTCGTCCACGGTGCTGCTCGCCACGCTGGCCGCGCGGGTGCTGCCGCCGGGCGTGTTCAACGTCGTGCTGGGTGACCGCGACACCGGCCGCCTGCTGGTCGAGCACCCCGTGCCCGCGATGGTCGCGCTGACCGGTTCCACGCGCGCCGGGGTCGAGGTGGCCCGCAGCGCCGCCGCGACCGTGAAGCGCACGCACCTCGAACTCGGTGGCAACGCGCCGGTTCTGGTGTTCGACGACGTCGACGTCGCCGCGGCGGCGGAGGGCGTCGTCGGTGCGGCCTTCTACAACGCCGGGCAGGACTGCACGGCCGCGAGCCGCGTGCTGGTGCACTCGGCCGTGCACGACGAGTTCGTCGCCGCGCTGGTGGAGACGGCGTCGGCCCGCGTGCCCGGCACGGACTTCGGCCCGCTCAACAGCCAGGCCCAGCTCGACCGCGTGCTCGGCCTGCTCTCCCGGTCGCGCGCGACCGTCCACTGCGGCGGGAAGCGGCACGGCTCCGAGGGCTTCTTCCTGGAGCCCACCGTGGTGTCCGGCCTCACCCAGGACGACGAGCTCGTCCAGGAGGAGGCGTTCGCCCCGCTGATCACCGTGCAGCGGTTCGGTTCCGACGACGAGGCCGTGGCGCTGGCGAACGGGGTCGCGCAGGGCCTCGCGTCCTCGATCTGGACCCGCGACGCCGGGCGGGCCGCGGCACTGCCGGCACGGCTCGACTTCGGCATCGTCTGGGTGAACACGCACGGGTTGGTCGCGGCCGAGATGCCGCACGGCGGTTTCGGCGCCTCCGGGTACGGCAAGGACCTGTCACTGCACGGACTGGAGGACTACACGCGCGTCAAGCACGTGATGACCGCGCACTGAGCATCGCCCGGTACGGCATCGGGTAGTGCAGCAGGCGGGCCGGGACGACGGCGGACGCCACCCGGATCATCCGGATCCACCGGCCCAGCCTGCGTTCGTCGCGGTCCGTCCACTCCAGACCGAGCTTGTCGCGCAACGGGACCGGCAGCGTGCCCACGGCGAAGTCCGGCAGCACCCGTGCCGCCACCGGCCGCACCAGCGGCCACAGCGCGCTCGGCAGGTGCTCCGAGCCCGGCGCCCTGCCCGTCCGCAGCTCGAACGCCTCCAGCAGCCCCTGCACCCCGTCGGTCGCCTTCAGCTGCGTGGCGACCACGTCGTCGAGGTACTCGCGCAGCGCGGCGAGATCACCCGGCATCGCGCTGATGCCGAGCGTCTCCCCCGTCTCCCGCCACTCGCGGTACAGCCGCTCCTCGCGGATCGCGGGCATCCTGGGCCGCAGCAGCCGGTAGGCCGTGAGCAGCGAGTCGAAGCTGGTCGCGTGCACCCAGCGGAACAGCTCCTCGCCCGCCCCCGGGATCCGGGAGTGCGCGCGCAGCAACCGTTCCGCCTCCCGCTCGGCCAGCTCGCCGCCGAACAGCCGCAGCTGCGACGACGTGATCGTCCGCGACAGCCGCGCGAACGGGTCGGCGCGGTAGCCGTCGCGCACGGCGGCGGCGATGACCGGGTGCGCGACCTGCATCAGCACCGCGCGCCCGAGCACCACCAGCTCCAGCCGCGTGTACCAGCCAAGCCGCCACGTCACCGACTCAGGTCCCAGCGTCACACCGTGATCATCACCCGGCGGCGCGGTACCGACGATGATCACCACCCGATCGAGTTACCGCCGGACGGATTCGGCTGTTGACCTCCAGTTAGGTGGAGTTCGTAGCGTCGGCGGCATGTTCGCGATTCGGCAGCACGAGTTCGGCCCGGCGGAGAACCTGCTCTTCGAGGAGGTCCCCGACCCGGAGCCCGGCCCAGGTCAGGTGCGGATCACCGTGGCGGCGGCCGGTGTCCACCTCGTCGACACCACGATCCGCCGGGGCGGGTTCGGCCCCGTCGACTTCCCGATGACCCCGGGCCGCGAGGTCGCCGGCGTTGTGACGGCCCTGGGCGACGACGTCTCACCGGACTGGCTCGGCCGCCGCGTCGTCGCGCACCTCGGCCAGGCCAACGGCGGCTACGCCGAACTCGCCGTCGCCTCCGTGCCGTCCCTGCACGCGCTGCCCGACGACGTGTCGTTCGAGGCGGCGGTCGCCATGATCGGCACCGGCCGCACGGTGGTCGCGGTGCTCGACGCCGCGAAGCTCACCGGGGACGACGTGGTGCTCGTGACGTCGGCGGCGGGTGGCATGGGCGCGCTGTTCGTGCAGGAGGCCCGCAACGTCGGCGCGCGGGTCATCGGCCTCGCGAGCCCCGGGAAGCTCGGCCACGTCCTGGCCGGCGGCGCGGACGCCGCCATCGACTACACGCGCCCCGGCTGGGCGGACGGCCTCGAGGACACGACCGTGGTGCTCGACGGCG
The DNA here is from genome assembly GCF_900104175.1 of Lentzea jiangxiensis. Lineage (GTDB taxonomy): Bacteria > Actinomycetota > Actinomycetes > Mycobacteriales > Pseudonocardiaceae > Lentzea > Lentzea jiangxiensis. The sequence goes on along the minus strand of NZ_FNIX01000013.1, from coordinate 84,367 downwards.
TCGGAGGCGAGGCGGGCGCGCAGGCGTTGAAGACGCTCGGGCCGGGTGGGCGGCACGTCATCTACGGCTGGGCGTCCGGGACCATGACGCCGATCAGCACGGAGGCGTTGTTCGCCAACAGCCTCACCGCGACCGTCGCGCTCGGGCCGGGGCTGCTGCGGCGCGGGTTGCGGGTGCTGGAGGAGGAGTCGCTGGCGGGGCTGGCCGGAGGGCGGTTCGTGCCGCTGGTCAACCCGCCGTTCGCCCTGCGGGACGCCGCGGAGGCGCACGTGGCGCTCGAGTCGCGGGCCGCGGTGGGGAAGGTCGTGCTCAAGCCGTGACGTCGGCCCGACGACCGGGCACGAGGGGATGGGGCCGTCCGGAGTGGACGGCCCCATTCCCTCATCTCACGCCTGAACCGGCACCTCGACGAACTTCTTGCCCGCGAAGTTCTCGACCACCACGGACTTGACGTCCTTGGGGTCGACCAACGCGGAACCGTCCAGGTTCGTGCCCTCGGCGGCGCCCTTCTTGGACACCACCCAGGAACCCGCCTCCTGGCGGCTGCCGTCCTTCGCTACCACGAAGATCCGGCACTTCTCGCCTTCGGGGATGCCGCTGATCGCCATGTTCGTCCGGACCCATCCGGCGGCGGGGACGACCTTCACCGTCATCGACGCCTTCGTCACCGGGTCGGTGAACGTGGCGAGCCTGGTGCCCGTCGGGTCCGGTGCCGCAGTCGGGGTGGGAAGGGCCTGGTTCGCATCGGGCGAAGTGGCCTTACCGACGAAGACACCGGCGCCCAGGACCACCGCGACCACGACGGCCGCTGCGGCACCAAGCGCGAACTGACGACGTCGTGCGACGCCGCCCCGTTCGGCGCGCACCTGGCGCAAGGTGCGCTGCAACAACAAATCGCCGCCCTCGGGCGGCCCGTCCAGCATGGCCTCCGGCGGCACCTCGCCGAGGAAGGCCTCCATGTCGCGGAGCTCTTCGAGTTCGCGCGCGCAGTCCGGGCAGGAAGCCAGGTGCTGGTCCATCTCGCGCACCTCCTGCTCGTCGAGCGCTCCGAGAACGTAAGCACCGAGCAGTTGCGGGTCGTGCTGCGTGGTCATCCGGCCACCCCCTTCAGTGCGACCTTCTGACCTCCGAAGGTCTCCCTCAAGGCTCGCAACGCGTAATACGATCTCGACTTCACCGTTCCCGGTGGCACCCCGAGCGCCTCCGCCGCCTCCGTCACGCTGCGGCCGCGGAAGTAGATCTCCATCAGCACGTCGCGGTGGTCGGAGGAAAGCCTGTCGAGCGCTTCGAGCACCACCACCGAGTCAACCACCTGGTCCGCGTGGTCGCGCTGCACGGGTGGCGTCGCCGGGGACTCGGCCACCTCCTGCGGGCGCGCGGCCCTGGCGCGCACGCGGTCGGTGACGATGTTCCGCGCCACCGTCAGCAGCCAGCCGCGCACCGATCCCTTGCCGTTCACGAGGGCGTCGGGATGGCGCCACGCTCGGACCAGGGTCTCCTGGACCACGTCCTCGGCAGCCGCCCGATCGCCGGTCAACCGCGTCGCGTACGCCAGCAACGCCCGACCGTGCTCCTCGTAGAGCGATCGGATCAGCGCCTCGTCGGCCGCGGTCTCCCGTTTGCGGGAGAACAAAGCCGCCATCCACCCACTCCTCCCCGCCCGCGAGACCTCGTGCGGGCGTCCTGTTCAAGACCTCAGCCCTGACACGAGCAGCGGAGGACTTCGGTTCAACGGGTTTCAACCAAACAAGAGAAAGCCGGATGTTAGCGGGAGCGGTTGAGCTCCCCGACGAGCTCCGCCATCCGAGCCTCCGGCATGACGTTGATGAACATCCCGTGGTCGGTCGCCGGGTCGCGCAGCTCCTCGGCGAAGCTGTCGATCGCGAACGGCCTGCCGGCGGGGATGTCGTAGCCCACCGTGACGTGCAGCCGCGGGATCGGGAACGTCTTCGGCGGGCAGGTGCCCCCGGCCAGCGGGAACACCACGTGCGTGCGGTGCGAGGCGCTGTCGGTGTTGTTGCCGTCCCAGCAGCTGCCGAACTCGTAGCTGCGCAAGGTGGTCGCGCTCCCGCACAACGGGTACTTCGTCGTGTAGCGACCCGGCTGGTCCGAGCAGCCCCACCGCGCCCGCGTGTCCGGGCCGTAGTCGTGGGTTAACGCCGCCGGATCGCCGGTGATCAGGCGCAGGAACCGCGGCATCGGCAGCACGGGGCTGACCGGGCTGCCCCCGTACCGGACCTCCACGCTCTTCGGCTCGAGCACCTCACCGGTGTTGCCGTGCAGGCCACCGCCGTCCGCGTGCGCGTCGTGCCCCGTGCCGTCGGTCAGACGCAGCACCGGCCAGTAGTACGTCGACAGGTCGTCCTTCTCGCACGTCGTGGACGCGGCCGCGAGGGAGTCGTCCGTCGACCTGGCGTCCGCCGACCTGTTGCCGACGTACTCGTGCGTGTGATGAGCGCCGAACGGGATGCCGGGCGAGACGACGGGGTTGTCCGCGTTGAGGTGGCGCTCCTCGTTCGCGCCGCACCGGATGACGACGTGCGGTGCCGCGGGTTCGTCCAGCCGCCGGTCGAGCTCACTGACGTACTGGTCGCGCGACGGCGCGCCGTTGGACGTGCCGCCGAACAGGACCGCGGCGCCCGCGACGACCAGGACCGCCAGCACCGCGACCACGAGCGCCGCCGGCTTGTTCGGTGCCACGGCTACGGCCTGCCGGCGGGTTCGCGGGAACCACCAGAACGGTCGACCAGCTTCGCGTACGACCCGCGCAGGTGGTCCTCGGCCGCCTGACCCGCCTTGGCGGCGTCCTCCCCGTTCAGGACAGCGACCAGCTCCGCGTGTTCGGGCACCAGCAGGTTCCGGTAGGCGGTGTCACCGACGGCCCGCGCGAGCAGGAACAGGTGCACCTGGCTGCGGATCGCCCGCCACGCCTGCACCAGCCGCCGATGACCGGTCGCCGCGTACACGGCGTCGTGGAACTCGATGTCGAGAGCTACCCGTTCAGCGTCCGTCCGGGCGTGGCGCATCTTCTCGACGACCGCTTCGAGTGCCGTGGTGTCCTTCCCGGCTGCCGTCCGCATCGCGAGGACGTCCAGCGCCGCCCTGAGCGTATACAGCTCCTCCACGTCCTGCGGCGTGAGCTCGCGGACCTCGGCGACCCAGTGCAGCTCCGACACGACCAGGCCCTCGCGTTCGAGGAGGTTCAGCGCCTCGTGGACCGTGCGGCGGCCGACGCCGAGCTTCGCCGCCAGGCCCGGTTCCCTGAGCGGGGTGCCGGCGGGCAGCTCGCCGCCGAGGACGGCGGCCCGGATGTGGTCCGCTGCCTGGCCGGCCACGCCTTTGCGCGAGGCCTGCGGAGCGGCAGGGACAGGCATGTACGAATGTTGACATTGCTCCAAGTGGGGGGTCAAACGCGCTGGGTGGAGGGGTGGCCGCCAGGGTCGTCGCTCAGGTGGGCTCGGCGCGCGGCGCAGACTCGGCGCGCGGGGGCTCGGTGCGCGAGGGCTCGGTGCGGAGGGTGACGGGGTGGCGAGGGCGGCGGAGGGAACGCACCGGCCGGACAACCGGGCAAGTCCCCACCTCGCCCGGCCCACGAACCCGGCCCACGACCCGAGCCCGGCCCGCTCCCCCGGAGAGCCGGTGCTCGCTCCCCCAGCCGGCCGGGCGCCCGCCCTACCCTGCCGTCACCAGCGGCTGCCGGTCGTGGTTCACCACGCTGACCCCGGCCACGTCCCCCGCCCGCACCATCGCGGACCCGGCCAGCGTCACCTCCCCCTCGTGCGCCCTCCAGGAGCCCGCGGGAAAGGTCCGTCCGTCCTTCGTGTGCACGACGAGCCAGCAGGCCTCGCCGTCCCGCAGGCCGTCGACCGTCGCCACCAGCCTCAGGCCGCCCTCGGTGTCGGTGACCCGCACGGCCATGTGGGCGCCGTCGGCCGAGGTCCCCTGCAGGACCGCGTCGTCGGTGCCGCCCACGCCCATCCCCTGACCCATCCAGACGCCTCCGGCGAGCACGCCGGCGACGACCAGGGTCGACGACACGGCCGTGATGCGCCCACGGCGGCGCACGGCCTGGTGTCGTTCTTCGCGGACTGTGCCCAACGTGCGCCGGAGCAGGTCGTCCGCGTTCGGCGGAGGCCCGTCCAGCGCGGCCTCCGGTGGCAGTTCTTCCATCAGCATGTCGTTCTCGTTCAACTCGTCGGTGTCCAGGACGTTCGGTGCCATGCGCTGGCGGACGCGGCAATGGACACGGTCACGCGGAACGAACCACTCACATTTCTCCTTTCGGCCCCGCGCACAGCGGTGACCAACACCTTCAGAACGAGCCGACGAGGAAGTTGGTTCAACTGGGATACATAGAGGTCGTGGAGCCCACACCACGATCTTGACCAAGCCGTCTACCTGCGTTTACGCTCTCATATATGATGTATGACCGCGCTGGAACGCTTCCGGCGTCGCGGACGGACTTCGTTCTGGAATCGATCAAAGAAGCGATTCTCCACGGAAAGCTGAAACCCGGTCAGGCGCTCGTCGAAAGCGAACTCGCCGCGACGCTCAACGTCTCGAAGACGCCGGTGCGGGAGGCGCTCAAGACGCTCGCCGGCTCCGGACTGGTCGTGATGAGCCCCTACAGGGGCGCCACGGTCCGGGTGGTGGACGCCGAGATGGCCGCGTCCGTCTACGACGTGCGTCTGCTCCTGGAGCCCGAGGCCCTCCGCCGCGCGGTGCAGCGGCGCGCCGACTTCTCCGAGGCCAGGGCCGCGCTCGACGACACCGGGGACCTGGCGCGACGCAGTCTCGCCAACCGGCGGTTCCACCGCGCGCTCTACGCGGGGTGCGGCAACCCGTTGATGGTCGAGGTCCTCGACGGGCTGCGCGACCGGACCGCGCTGATCACCGTGGCGGGCTGGGGGCTCTGCCCGACCTGGGAGGCGGAGGACGCCGAGCACCGGGCGATCCTCGTCGTCGCCGAGGAGGGGTTCGCCGACGAGGCGGCCGACCTGCTGCGCCGCCACGTCCAGACCTTCGCCGACCGAGTTGCCGAGGAGCTCCCCGATGTCGTTCGATGACCTGTCCGAGCAGTTGGCGTCCGTCGTGGCGATCACCGTCACGCCGTTCGACGCGGACGGCGCGGTCGACGAGAAGAGCTACGCCGCGATCGTGGACCGGATGGTCGACGGCGGTGTCTCGGTCGTCACGCCGAACGGCAACACGAGCGAGTTCTACGCGTTGTCCGCCGCCGAGACCGAGCGCGCGTTGCGGATCACGGTCGACACCGCCGGGGACAGGGCCTCGATCGTCGCGGGCGTCGGGCACGACCTCGACTCGGCGACCAGGGCCGCCCGGTTCGCGGACCGGGCGGGGGCTCGGGGCGTCATGATCCACCAGCCGGTGCACCCGTACGTGTCGCTGGACGGGTGGGTGGACTACCACCGGGCGATCGCCGAAGCGGTGCCGGAGCTCAGCGTGGTCCTGTACGTGCGGAACCCCCGGATCGGCGGCGCGCAGATCGCGGCGCTGGCGGACGCGTGCCCGAACGTCGTCGGCGTGAAGTACGCGGTGCCCGACCCGGTGCGGTTCGCGTCGGTCGCGCGGGACGCCGGGCTCGACCGGTTCACGTGGGTCGCGGGGCTCGCCGAGCTGTCGGCTCCGGGTTGCTTCGCCGTCGGGGCGACGGGGTTCACGTCCGGGCTCGCCAACGTCGCCCCCCAGCTGTCGGTGCAGATGTTCAAGGCGCTCCAGGTGCGCGAGTTCGGGGCGGCGATGGAGTTCTGGGAGCTCATCAGGAGGTTCGAGGAGCTGCGGGCGGCGGAGGAGTCGGCGGGCAACGTGTCCGTCGTGAAGGAAGCGTTGGCACAGCTGGGGTTGTGCCGCCGGGACGTCCGGCCTCCCGCGAGCGTGCTGGACGAGGCCGGCCGGTCGGCCGTCGGCGTGCTGCTGAACTCGTGGAGCCTGCTGTGACGCTGCGCAGCGGGCAGTGGTTCGACGGCGAGGGGCTCAGGGCGTTCTCGCACAACGCCCGCATGCGCCAGCTCGGGCTCAACGCGTCCGAGCACCTCGGCAAACCGGTGATCGCGATCCTCAACACGTGGAGCGGCATCAACCCGTGCCACATGCACCTGCGCGAACGGGCGCAGCAGGTCGAGCGCGGCGTTTGGCAGGCGGGCGGATTCCCCTTGGAGTTCCCGGTTTCCACGTTGTCGGAGACTTTCCAGAAGCCGACCCCGATGCTGTACCGGAACATGCTGTCGATGGAGACCGAGGAGGTCCTGCGCTCCTACCCGGTCGACGGCTGCGTGCTCATGGGCGGCTGCGACAAGACCACGCCCGCGTTGCTGATGGGTGCCGCCTCCGCGGGCCTGCCGACGATCTTCGTGCCGGCCGGTCCGATGCTGCGCGGTCACTGGCGGGGCGAGGAGCTCGCGTCCGGCACGGACATGTGGCGGTTCTGGGACGAGAAGCGCGCGGGCACGATCTCGTCCGGCGACTGGGCGGAGATCCAGTCGGGGCTGGCCCGCTCCCCCGGCACGTGCATGACGATGGGCACGGCCTCGACGATGACCGCCGCCGCGGAAGTCCTGGGGCTGACGCTGCCGGGGGCGTCGTCGATCCCGGCCGTCGACTCGGCGCACCACCGCATGGCGGCGGCGTCCGGGACGCGGGCCGTCGAGATGGTGCGCGAGGGACTGACGATCGCCGACGTCCTGTCACCGCAGGCGTACGAGGACGCGATCCGGACGGTCCTGGCGCTGGGCGGCTCGACGAACTCGTACATCCACCTGATCGCGATGGCCGGGCGGTCGCAGATCCCGTTGTCGCTGGACGACTTCGACCGCCTGTCGCGGGAGACGCCGGTGCTCGCGTCCGTCCAGCCCGCGGGCGAGCACCTGATGGAGGACTTCTACCTCGCCGGAGGGTTGCGCGGACTGCTGTCGCGGTTGCGGGAGTCGTTGCACCTCCAGCGGATCACGGTCACCGGGCGGACGTTCGGCGAGGACCTCGAAGGCGCCGAGGTGCACGACCCCTCGGTGATCCGCCCCCGGGAGAACCCGATCTCCCCCGAGGGCGGGGTGGCCGTGCTGCGGGGAAACCTCGCCCCGGACGGCGCGGTCGTCAAGTACGTGGCGGCTGATCCCGCGCTCTGGCGGCACACCGGGCCCGCCGTGGTCTTCCACGGCTACCGGGACCTGCAGGCGCGCATCAACGACCCGTCGCTGGACGTGACGAGGGAGTCGGTGATCGTGCTGGCCGGTGGCGGACCCAAGGGCGGGCCCGGCATGCCGGAGTACGGGATGCTGCCCATCCCGGACAAGCTCCTGCGCGAGGGGGTCCGGGACATGGTGCGCGTGTCGGACGCGCGGATGAGTGGAACTTCCTACGGTGCCTGCGTTCTGCACGTCGCACCCGAGGCGCACGTCGGCGGGCCGCTGGCGCTGGTGCGGGACGGCGACCTCGTGACGCTGGACGTGCAGGCGCGCGTGTTGCGCGTGGAGATCTCCAACGAGGAGATGGAACGGCGTAGGGCCGCGTGGACGGCGCCGCCGCCGAAGTTCGAACGCGGGTACGGCGCCCTGTACTACGAGCACATCACGCAGGCCGACGAGGGCTGCGACTTCGAGTTCCTGTCACGGCCCGGGCGCAACCCCGAGCCGAACGCGCACTAGCTCTTCGACTCGATGCGGCCGGAGGTGAGGCCGGCCTCCTCCCAGTCGGTGGTTCCCAGCAACTGGCCGCGCAGGTAGGCCGTGGTCAGCCGCAGCACCTCCGCGACCCGTTCCGGGCTCTCGTCGGTGGTCTCCGCGACGTCGTAGCCGGAGACGCCGCCGAGGCCGTGCTCCGCGCCGGACAGCACGACCAGGTCCTTCGGGCCGGGCGAGAGGTGATACGGGTCCTCGTGCCACGCCGGGCCGTTCGTCGACAGGTGCTCCGACCCGTCCCTGTCCCCCGCCACGACGAGCGCGGGCGTGGTCATCTCGCTGAAGTCCGTGGTCGTCATGAACGGGTAGCGCTCCCGGACGAGGTCGGTGAGCCCCTCGCCGCGACCGGTCGAGCCGAGCAGCACGCCCGCCTTGATCCGGTCGTCGCGCAGGCTCACGCCCTCGGTCCGCATGCCGAGCAGCAGGCTCGCGGTGTGGCCGCCCATCGAGTGACCCACGACCGCGATCCTGGTGCGGTCCAAGCGGTTCCGCAGCTGCGGCACGGCGTTCTCGACCTCGTCGAGCCGGTCGAGGACGTGGGTCATGTCCTCGGCGCGCTCCCGCCAGAACAGCGGTGCGCCGGGGGTGTCCTGCGGCAGGGCCAGGGACCTGCTGCTCAGGTGCGTGGGCTGCAGGACGGCGAAGCCCTGCTCGGCCCAGTGGTTCGCGAGCGGCGCGTAGCCGTTGAGCGAGGAGAGGTGGTTCGAGTAGCCCTGCCCGTGGGACAGCAGGACGATCGGCAGTTCGTCGCCCACGGTCGGCGCGGAGACCTTCAGCTGCAGGTCGACGGGACGGCCGGGTACTTCGAGCACGACGGGGCTCACCGTGAAGACGGTCATGGGGTTCCTCCTGGGATGCGGCCGACTCAAGCGGAGCGACGTTCCGGAACCATATGGAGCGCTGTTCCGCTTTGTCAACCGCGCCCGAGATGCCACCTCAGAACACCTTGACGATGCGGTCGATGCCCTTCTCGTCGCGCACCACCAACTCCCTGCCCTCGCGCATCTGCGCTTCCAGGAACTCGTAGAGCTGCACGGCCCGGTTGACGATGTCGACCTTCTTCATGCCGGTCCGCGCCTGGAGCTTGCCCAGCGCCGCCGCGGAGTCGGCGATCAGCGCGACGTTCACCCGCTCGACGACAGCCGGCTTGCCGGGGTTCTTGGAGGTGCTCATGCCTCCATCCTCGCACCCTGCCACATCGCAGGCTGATTTTTTACACAGAAAATGTGGCAAATCGGTTGCGTAAGGTCACCGTGCCGCCGTTATCCTGAGGCTGGACCGTGCGCGGATCCGGAGTGCGGCTTGGGGCGGGGGAACCGAGCCGCAGGCAGCTCCGCGTGACGCGGCGTCGTCAGGTGACGACACCGCCGAGGTCCCCCCGGTCGCCGCGCTCAAGTCGGGCGCAACGGCGTGCCGTCGGGTGAAGGGAACACTTGTGAACACAGGTGTTGTGGTTCCGGACCTGGGCGAGCCGGAGCCGAACGACGAGCCTGGCGACACGGCGCAGCTGCGCATCGAGTTCGATGACAAGGCCGTGGACGTGAGAGGACCGTCGAGCCGGTTGCACGAGCTGACCGACTCGATGTCGCTGACCGTTGCCACCGTTGGTGGTGCGGCCGGTCCCACGCTGGCGTTGGGAGCACTTCCCGACGGAACCCCGGTGTGGCTGACGGGTGCCGTGGCCGGCGCGCAGCTGGTGTTCCTGGCGTACGTGGTCACGACGATCTTCGTGCGGCAGCGGCGGACCCGGTCCGCCTGAGCCGGGGGGCGCCTCGCACGGGGCGCCCCTCGAGGCGTCGAAGCCCCGCGGACTCGCAGCCCCGCTTCACACCCCACCGGTCATGATTGGCCCAACCGGCAGCTGAGGGTGAGGTACCAGTGGCAGTCACCATCCGCGACGTGGCTCGAAGAGCGCACGTGTCGGTGGCCACCGTTTCGCGTGCGCTGACGTCCCCCGACCTCGTGCGGCCGGAGACCAGGGCCCGGGTCCTCGCCGCCGCCTCCGACCTCGGCTACCAGCCCAACCGGGCCGCGCGGGGGCTCATCACCGGCAAGACCGGCAACATCGGCATCGTCGTGCCCGACCTCGGCAACCCGTTCTTCACGGGCGTGCTCAAGGCCGTGCAGGCGCGGGCGATGCAGGCGGACCACGCGGTGTTCGTGGCGGACAGCGACGAGGACCCCGTCCTCGAGGCGAAGCTGGTGCGCGCCATGGCGAAGCAGGTCGACGGCGTCGTGCTCTGCTCACCCGGCCTGGAGGACTCGCGGGTGCACGAGGTGGCGGGGGTGACCTCGCTGGTGCTGCTGAACCGGCGGCTGCCCGGTGTGCCCGCGGCGTTGATGGACTCGGCGGGGGGAATGCGGTCGGTCGTCGACCACCTCGTCGCATTGGGACACCGGCGGATCGCCTACCTCAACGGGCCTCGCACCTCCTGGTCCAACCAGGAGCGTCGCCGCGGGCTCGCGGAAGCCGTGGCACGGCACGGGGTGCACCTCGCCGACCTCGGGCCGTTCGCGCCGCGCTACGAGGGCGGGCTGCAGGCCGCCGACCTGGCGGTGGCGGCCGGCACGACGGCGGTCATGGCCTACAACGACGTCATGGCGCTCGGGGTGATCGCGCGGTTGCGCGACCGCGGCATCTCCGTGCCCCGCGACGTGTCGGTGACCGGGTTCGACGACCTCGTGTACGCGGCGCTGAGCTCCCCCGGCCTGACGACGGTGGCGATGCCGGTGGCGCAGGCCGGGCGCACGGCGGTGAACCTGCTGCTCGACCGGCTCGGCGCGGACGGGACCGGGGCACCGCAGGTCGTGGCGGAGACGCAGCTGATCGTGCGGGGCACGACCGCGCCGCCGCGGACGTGACCGCGAACGCAAGGCGGCCCCGGCGAGGGCGTCTGGGGGGAGTACGCCGTGACCGGGGCCGCGAAGCGGCTGGCCCGAGGGGGAGGGGGCCTGGTGCCGCTTGGTGTCCCACTCTGCCCTGAGCGGAAGGAATCCGCCAGGGTGGATGTACCTGTTTTTGGATTTCTCGTACGTACGGGTTACTCGTAGAGCCCTTCGTACAACGCAGAGTGAAGTCGATGAACGACGTTTCGTTTGACCTTCAACGTTGGCGTCAGTTCTCCCTCCTCCTGCGACAGATCCCTGCTGAGCAGCACGAACTTCTTCACTTGCGAAACATTGGCGAAGTGCGAGTTCGCTTCGTCGACGACTTCCTGCACGAGCGCTCGCACTTCCGGGTGACCCACCAATGATTCGACGTCGGAAGGCAAACCGCGGGCCGTCGCCCACGGCACGATCTCGTCGGCGTCGAGTGTGATCAGCGCCACGCAGTAGGGCTTGCGATCGCCGAACAACACCGCGTGCGAGATCCAGCGGGACTGCCGCAGCACGTTCTCCACGTTCGCCGGCGCGATGTTCTTGCCGCCCGCGGTGATGATGATGTCCTTCTTGCGCCCGGTGATCGTCACGAAACCGTCCGCGTCGATCTCGCCCAGGTCGCCGGTGTGCAGCCACCCGTCCCGCAGCGTCGCGGCCGTGGCCTCGTCGTTGCGCCAGTACCCGGCGAAGACGTGCGGGCCGCGCATGAGCAGCTCACCGTCCTCCGCGACCGTCATCTCCAGTCCCGCCACGCCGGTCGCGCCGACCGAGCCGAGCTTGAAGCGCTCAAGGGTGTTGATGGTGCCCACGGCGGTCGACTCCGTCATGCCGTAGCCCTCCAACACCGGCACTCCGGCGGCGTGGAAGAACTGGAGCACTTCCTCCGAAATCGGCGCGGCACCGGAAAGGGCCTGCACGAGCCGGCCTCCGAACACCGCGCGCACGTTCGCGAACAACGCGTCGGCCTGTTCGAACGCCGCCGCCATTTCCGGCGGGACGGGTTCACCGGCCGAACGACGCCGCCGCACCTCCAGTCCCAATGCCACGGCCTGCGCGAGCTGGTCGGCGGGCACGGCCGAGGTGACGAAGGTGTAGATCTTCTCGAAAATGCGCGGCACGGACGGCAGGAAAGTGGGCCGCACCTCGGCGAGCTCCGGCACGACCGCTTTCACGTCACCGCCGAAGTAGGCGAGCGCGCCACCGCGGTACATCGTCGCGAACATGGTGATCTGCGCGAAGACGTGGGCCAGCGGCAGGAACAGGTAAACGGTCCCGATCATCGCGTCGATGCGGGTCTCCTCCGCGACCCGGCAGAGCGCGACCCAGTTCGCGCTGGTGAGGACGCAGCCCTTGGGCGGGCCGGTGGTGCCCGAGGTGTAGATGATCAGGCTCGGGTCCTCCGGCCTGATCACGGCCCGGCGCGAGTCGAGCTCCGCGGCGAGCGGCGAGGTGCGGCCGTCGTCCCGCAGCCCGGCCACCGTCGGCCGGTCGCCCGCGGGGTCGATCGTGAGCACGGTGTGCAGCTCGGGGAGCTCGGCGCGGACGGCGTCGACCTTGGCGCACTGCTCGGCGTTCTCCCCCACCACGATCGACGCGCCGGAGTCGCCCGCCACCCAGGCGATCTCCTCGGACGTGGAGGACGGGTAGACCGGCACGACGACGCCGCCGGCGGCGAGCACCGCCAGCTCGACGGCCGTCCACTCCGGACGGGTGTTCGCGAGCACGCACACCCGGTCGCCCGCCCGGAGTCCGGCGTGGACGAACCCGGAAGCGAGGTCCAGCACCAGCTCCGCGACCTCGGCGTAGGTCTGCTCGTGCCACCGCCCGTCCTTCTTGAACCGCCACGCCACCGCGTCGCCGTACGCCTGCTCCGCGAGGAACGGCAGGTCGGCTATCCGGCGGACGGCTCGCACCGCGGTCGGGCTGGTGACTCCGGCGGTCATGGCGGCTCCTCGAAGGCGCTGGTGTCGGCGGAACTTCAGGCAGGGGAACTTCAGGCGGGGAACTTCAGGCGGGCACGACCTGCACGCGGGTGCCGTTCAGCACGGCGGTGCCCGAGAGCGGGTCGATGCGCAGGTCGTCGGTGAGGAGGTTGACGTTCACGCCGGCGTGCTCGCGGGCGACGGTGAGCCGGGTGCCGGGCTGGTCGTGGCCCCAGCCGTGCGGCATCGAGACGACGCCGGGCGCGATGTCGGCGGTGACCTCGACCAGCACCTCGACCTTGCCGACGCGCGAGGTGACCTGGGCGGTGGCGCCGTCGGCGAGACCGATCCGGACGGCGTCGGCGGGGTTCACCAGCAAGGTGCACAACGGCTTGCCCTTCACCAGCGCGGGCACGTTGTGCATCCAGGAGTTGTTGCTGCGCAGGTGCCTGCGGCCGACCAGGACCATCTCGGTCTCGGGCGTCCGCAGGGCCGTGAGCACGCGCGGCAGGTCGTCCACGATCGGCTTCGGCGTCAGCTCGACCTTGCCGGACGGCGTGCGCAGGATCTCGGGCAGCCGCGGGGTGAGCGGGCCGAGGTCGATGCCGTGCGGGTTGTCGAGCAGCTGCCGCAGCGAAATGCCGTACGCGCCGGTGCGGAGCTTGAGGTCCAGCAGGCGTTCCTCGCGCGTCTCACCCTCGGGTTCGAAGTCGGCGCCGGCCTTCTTCTTCAGCTCCGCCAGCTGGAACGCGGCGACCGCGTCGAGGTCGGCCGCCGGGCCGAGGCCGCTGAAGATGGTCGCGAGCCGGAAGAAGATGTCCGTCTCGTCGACCCTGCCCTCCTCCAGCGGGATGGCCGCGCGCGAGTACTTCGCGACGTTGCGCGTGGAGTTGTTGAGGAACGCGATGTCGTAGTGGTCGCGGCGGGACGGGGGAGGCGTGGGCAGGACGACGTCCGCGTGCCGCGTGGTCTCGTTGAGGTACGGGTCGACGCTGACCATGAAGTCCAAAGAGGACAGGGCATCGTTCACGCGGGCGGAGTTCGGCAACGACAGCGCGGGGTTGCCACCGATCGTGAACAGCGCCCGCACCCGGCCCTCGCCGGGCGTCTCGATCTCGTCGGCCAGCGTGACGGCCGGGAACTCCCCCATCACCTCGGGGTGTCCCTTGACCCGGCTGTGCCAGCGCCCCGTCGTGAACCCCTTGCCGCGTCCGGGTCCGCGCCCGCCGTGCGCGGGCAGCGGCCACATGGCGCCGCCGGGCCGGTCGAGGTTGCCGGTCAGGACGTTGAGGACGTCGACGGCCCACGACGCGACCGTGCCGAACTCGATCGTCGTCGTGCCGATGCGGCCGTAGACCACGGCGCGGTCCGCGCCCGCCAGTTCCCGTGCCAGCGCACGGATCGTCTCGGCGTCGACGCCGGTGCGTCCCGCGACCGCGTCCGGGCCGAACGGCTCCACGTGCGCGCGGATCACCGTGTGGTCGGTGACGTGCCCGGCCAGGTCCCGCAGGTCCACGAGGTCCTGCGCGAACAGCTCGTGGACCAGCGCCAGCAGCAGGAACACGTCCGTGCCCGGCCGGATCACCACGTGCTGGTCGGCCGCCTGCGCGGTGCGGCTGCGGCGCGGGTCCACGACGACGAACCGGCCGCCGCGCTTCTGCAGCGCCCGGAAGCGGCCCGGCGCGTCCGGCACCGTCCACAGGCTGCCGTTGGACGAGAACGGGTCGGCGCCCAGCACCAGCATGAAGTCGGTGCGGTCGATGTCCGGCACGGGGATCGAGAAGACGCCGCCGAACATGTGCCCGACCTGGACGTGCTTGGGCATCTGGTCGACGGTGCTCGCGGTGAAGACGTTGCGGCTGCCCAGCGCCTTGCGCAGCGGTCCGGCGTAGAGGCCGCCCGCCAGCGAGTGCACGACGGGGTTGCCGAGGTACAGGGCGACCGTGTCGCGGTCCGGGAAGTCCTTCAGGCGTTCGTCGACGTGGGCGAACGCCTCCTCCCACGTGACCTCCCGGAACTCGCCGTCGCGCTTGACCAGCGGAACGGTGAGCCGGTCGGGGTCGGCGTCGAGCGCGCCGAGGGAGGCGCCCTTGGGGCAGAGGAAGCCCTTGCTGAACTCGTCCTCGCGGTCGCCGCGCACCCTGGTGATCCGGTCGCCCTCGACCGTCAGCTCCAGCCCGCAGGTCGCTTCGCAGAGCGGGCAGGTCGTGAACACCGTCTTCATGCGTCCCCTCAAGTCAGCTTGTTACCAACGAGTACTAGTCGCCCGCCGCCGGGCGCAACCGCCCGGCCGAGGTCAACCCGAACAGCTCACTCACCGCTCGCGCGATCATGTGCGGCCGAGCGAGGACGTGCTCGAAGCGGAACCCGATGACGGCTCGCGAACCACCGAGAAGACCCGTGAGGGCAACGGATTCGTCCTGGTCGGCGCCGTGGCAGACGATCCTGCCGAACGGCGCCAGCGCGTCCAGCGAGGCCGTGAGGGCACCTCCCGGGTCGAGCACGACGTCGACCTGGACGCCCTCGTTCGCCCCGACCACCCGCGCGGCCAGCCCGTCCCGATCCGAGTCGACGGCGACGTCCGCGCCGAGTTCCAAGGCCCGGTCGCGGCCGGCGGGGGTGGACTCGGTCGCGACGACCCGTCCGGCGGCGAAACTGCGCGCCAACTGGACCGCGATGGCACCGATCTCGCTCGCGGCGTCGTGCACGACGATCGACTCGTCCGGCCTGAGATGTGCGCACGTGCGCAGGAGGTGCCACGCCGTGATGCCCGCTCTCGCCAGCGCCAGCGCCTGCGCGTCGGTGACGCCCGCCGGGACCGGCAGCGCGAGACGGCCGGCGACCACCAGCACGCGGCGCCCGTCCTCCACGCGGACCTCGTCGACCGCCTCGGCTGTGCGCATGCGGTCCACCTCACCGGCTGGGCGGGACGCGCTGTAGTGCGGGTTCCACAACAGCTAAGAACCGGCGCTGCTCGGAGACCGGTAGTAGGCGAAGGCGAGGTTCGCGAGAGTGGTCAGTTCGGACGATTCGTACTCCTGCACGTACGCCAGCGCGAGGCCGACGCGGCGGGGAACCGGCCGACCTCCCGCTCCAGCAGGGGCCGGACGGCCCGGCGTGCGTCGTCGAGCAGGCTTCACCCGGTCGTGGTCATCCGGCGAACGTACCGACCTGCGGAGTGGGCCCGGGCGGGTACGTCCTGTGAAGGCGTATGGCCAACACGGGTGCACGGGTGGAGCATGTGTGGGTGAGCGCCGCACTTCGCACCGCCGTCACCATCGTCGCGGTCGCGGTCGCGTACTTCGCGACCGCGCAGGTCGGCCTGGTCCTGGCCCTCGTGGAGGGTCAGGTCACCCCGCTCTGGCTGCCGACGGGGATCGCCGTGGCGGCGCTGCTGATGTCCGGTCGCCGGATCTGGCCCGGCATCACCCTCGGCGCGTTCGCCACCAACCTCACCCTGGGCACGCCCGTCGCACCGGCCCTGCTGGTCACGGCCGGCAACACGGCGGCCCCGCTGCTCGCGTGGTACCTGCTGACGCGGTTCGGGTTCCGCCCCGCGCTCGACCGGCTGAAGGACGCGCTGCTGCTCGTCTTCGCGGGTGCGCTGGGCGCGATGCTGATCAGCGCACTGATCGGCACGGCGGCGCTGGGGATCGGCGGCGTCGTCCCGTGGAGCGACGTGCCGGCGGTCGTGTCGGTGTGGTGGACCGGCGACGCGATGGGCGTGCTGGTGTTCACGCCGTTGCTGCTCATCCTGCCCCGGCACTGGCGCGTCCCGCCCGCCCGGATGGCCGAGGCCGCGGCACTCCTCGCCGCCACCGCCGTGATCGCGTCGTGGGTGACGACGTCGGGGTCGCGGCTGCTGTTCCTGGTGTTCCCGATGCTGATCTGGGCGGCGTTGCGGTTCCAGCACGCGATCGCCGCGCCGTGCGCCGTGATCATCTCCCTGGCCGCCGTGATGTCCGCCGCCGCGGGGAGCTTCGCCACCGGCGACCTGCCGACCACGATGATCGTGCTGCAGGCGTTCAACGGCTCGGTGGCGCTGACCGGGCTGATCCTGAGCGCCATCACCAGCGAGCGCGACGAAGCCAGGCGGACCGTCGAGCACGCGTGCGAGCAGCTGGCCGACACCGTGGCGCGCTACCAGGAGGAAGGTGTGCGCGAGCGGCTCGGCCGGCTCGTGCCACCGGCCTGACGCGGCGGCCGGGTTCAGCGGCTCCGCATCCCGTCCAGCACGCGGGCGAGCTCCAGCCGTGAGGAGACGTGCAGCTTCGCGTAGATCCGCGACAGGTACACCTCGATCGTGCGCGGGCTGTAGTGCAACGCCGCCGCGATGTCCCGGTTGCGCATCCCCTGCTGCACCAGCCGTGCCACGTTCTCCTCGGCCTCGGTGAGCAGCCCCGGCGCCTTCGACCTCGCCCTGGGCACCTTCGCGCCCAACGCCCGCAGCCTGCTGCCCGCCCGGCGCCGCAGCCCGTGCGCCCCGAGGCGCTGGAACGTCGTGTACGCCTCGACCAGCGCCGGCACCTCGTCGTCGCAGACCTCCCCCAGCGCGAGCCGGGCGCGTGCCTCCTCGAACACCAGCCCGCCCTGCGCGGCCTCGGACACCGCCTCCCGCAACGACTCCCCGTCCCGGCGCACGATCCCGCCGATCCGGCGGAGGGTGGTGCGCGACCACGGCGACACCCTCGCGGGCGCCACCTCGGTCAGCCTCGCCCACGCCTTCTCCGCGGCCTCCGGCTGCCCGCGCTCCAGGTCGGCCTCGATCATCCGCGCGATCAGCACGCACGAGTAGGCGGCCTCCAGCCGTGCGCCCGCATTGTCTTCCAGCAACGCACACGCCTCGTCGACCTCACCGCGCGCGATCAGGTACTCGGCGAGCGACACCGCGTGCAGGCGCGAGATGTTCACCGACCGCGGGGCGGGCAGCGTCGCGAGCCGCGCGGCGACGTCGAGCTCACCGCGCCACGTCCTGATCGACAGCTCGACCGCCTGCAGCACCCCGAGCGCCTGGTCGGCCTGCGCGGCCTCGACGTCGGGCCGCCACCGCCCGATGCCGTCCAGCGCCTCGTCCCACCGCCCGCCCAGCCAGTCGAGCGCGACGCGGGCCGCGACCCGTTCGGCGCGGAAGCCGTGCGACCCGACCTGCTCGGCCAGTTCCCCGGCCCGGCGCAACCGCCAGGACGCGTCGTGCACCAGCCCCGCCAGCGCCGTCGTCGAGGCGCACACCGACAGCGCCTGCAGCTCCAGCACCGGCTGCCCGTCGCTGCACGCCAGCGCCCGGTTCGCGAACTCGACCGTCTCGTCGTGCCGGAACACCAGCGACGTCAGCATCGCGAGGTGCTCGAAGACGATCACGCCCTCGGCCGGTGAGCTGATCGGCAGCGCCTCGACCCTGGCGATCTCGCGGACGGCGTCGTCGTGCCGGCCGTTGTGGACGAGCAGCACGGCGCGCAGGGCCTGCAACGACGCGGGCGCGCCGGCCCGCGCGACCTCGACGTCCGCCAGCGCCATGGCTTCCCCGGTCCGTCCGACCGAGAACAGCGACGCGATCACCGCCGTGGCGACCCGCGCACGTTCCGAACCGTCCGGGAGCGACTCCAGGGCGGCCAGTCCCGGTTCCACGGCCTGCGCGGGCCGTGACGCCCGAGCCAGCACCCGGCACCGCAGGGCCAGCAGGCCGGCTCGCTCGGACGCGGTGCGCGGCAACAGCCGCAGCGCCTTGGCGCACAACGCTGCCGCGGTCTCCGGCGCGGACCCGCGGGCCTGCGCGGCCGCCTCCGCCAGCACGCCCACCGCCACCCGGTCACCGGGCACGGCGGACTCCGCGAGGTGCCAGGCGAGTTGCAGGAGGTCGACCGGCAGGCCCCGTTCCCGGTCGTCCAGCAGCCGCGCGGAGATCACCGAGTGCAGGTGCCGCCGTTGCGCGGGACCCACCTCCTGGTAGAGCGCCTCACCGACAAGAGCGTGGGAGAACCGATAACCGCGCTCGTCGTCGTGCACCACGATGTGCACGCGCAGCAACTCGTCGAACGCGGCGACCACGGTCTCCTCGGGCAACGACGCCACGCGAGCCAGCAGGGAGATCTGGTCGAGCCGCACTCGCCGGAACACCGCCACCGCACGGGCGACGACGCGGACCTCGCCCTCCAGCGGCGCGACCCTCCTGAGCAACGCCTCCCGCCGGGTCAGCCGGATCGCGTCCGGCGGCACCGCGAGCCGGGCCCGGTCCCCCACGACCGCCACGAGGTCCAGCTCGCGCAACGACCGGGCGATCTCCGTGACGAAGAACGGGTTCCCGTCGGCGCGCTGCCGCACCTCGCGCGCCAGCCCGTCGTCCACCGGGGTCTCGAGCACGGCCTCGACGATCCGGGCGACGTCCGCACCCGACAACGGGGCCAGTTCGAGGCGCAGCACCTCGGCGTGCTGCTCGACGCGGTCCAGCCGGCCGTCCTCGGCCGACCGGCTCGCGGTCACCACCACGAGCGGCGCCGCCGGCACGCGCCTCAACGCGAGCCCCAGCAACGCGAGCGAGTCGTCGTCGACGTGGTCGAGGTCGTCGATCAGCACCGCGGCGGGCCGTGGGGCGGCGAGTCCGGTGAGCAGCCGCACCACCCGGTCGCAGGCCCGCCCGAACCACGCCCCGGAGTCCTCGGTGATCTCCAGCCCGGCCAGGACCTCCGCCCCGAGCCCACCGGGCGGCAACGACCGCACCAGCGCCGCCACCGCCCCGTACGGGATCCGCCTGCCGAGCACGTCCGACGCCGACGCGAGCACCGGGCAGCCGCGCTCCCGCAGCAGCCGCGCGATCTCGGCGAGCAACGACGTCTTGCCGATCCCCGGCTCACCGCTGACCCGCACGAGCACGAGCCCGATCGCCGGTGCCTGCTCGACCAGGTCGAGCACGGCCCGCAACTCGGGTTCGCGGCCCACGAGCGTCGCGGCACGCGGCAGGGTGTCGGCGATGACGGCCTCCCGGCGGTGGTCTGCCCGAAGTCTTCCACGGCCGACCACCGCCGGAGGCGAGACGCGACCCACACCCCGGCGCGTGGCCCGCGACGCCGCCCATCGCGTGCAGCGCGTGCACGACCCTGATGGGGTAGGAAGGGGTATGGATCCGGTCAAGGCGTTGAAGCAGGTGGCCTTCCACCTCGAGCGGGCGGGCGAGCCGGCCTACCGCGTCCAGGCGTTCCGCAACGCGGCCGCCGTCCTCGCCGGTCTCGACCCCGCCGACGTCGAGAAGCGGGCGAAGCTCGGCACGCTCACCGACCTCAAGGGCGTCGGCAAGTCGACGGCGGGGGTCGTGCTGGACGCCCTCGCCGACCGCGAGCCCGCCTACCTCGCGAAGCTGCGGCACGTCGACATCACCGGCGGCGAGGAGATGCGCGCGAGGCTCAAGGGCGACTGCCACGTGCACTCCGACTGGTCCGACGGCGGCAGCCCGATCAGGGACATGGCCGAGGCCGCGCGCGACCTCGGCCACGAGTTCATGGTGCTGACGGACCACTCGCCGCGGCTGACCGTCGCCAACGGGCTGAGCCGGGACCGCCTGGAGGAGCAGCTCGAGGTCGTCGCCGAGCTGAACGCGGAGCTGGCGCCGTTCACGGTCCTGACCGGGATCGAGGTCGACATCCTCGACGACGGCTCGCTGGACCAGGACGAGGACCTGCTGGCACGGCTCGACGTCGTGGTCGCGAGCGTCCACTCGAAACTGAAGATGCCGCGCGCCGAGATGACCCGCAGGATGGTCAACGCGGTCAAGAACCCGCACGTCGACATCCTCGGCCACTGCACGGGCCGGCTGGTCGTGGGCAAGGGCCGCCCGGAGTCCCAGTTCGACGCGGAGCAGGTCTTCGAGGCCTGCGCCGAGCACGGCACCGCGGTCGAGATCAACTCACGGCCGGAACGCCTCGACCCCCCGCGCCGGTTGCTGAGCCTCGCCGCGGACGCCGGCTGCACGTTCTCGATCGACAGCGACGCGCACGCGCCGGGCCAGCTCGACTGGCTGAACTACGGCTGCGCACGGGCCGAGGAGTGTGGTGTCACGCCGGAGACGGTGATCAACACGAGGCCCGCATCTCGTCTGCTGTCCGGATGAGGTGCTCGTACCACGACACGAGCGGCCCGGTGTCGGCGAGCGCCCGGGTCAGCGCGACCCGGCACAGGTCCCGGACGGGTTCGGGGTCCCAGTCGGCCACCAGCGAGTCGAACGAACCCAGCGCGCCCAGCGCGTACCGCTCCAGCCCGGCGCAGATGGGCACGACCGTCCCGTCGGCCTTCACCACCAGCGGGTCGGCCCGCACGAACGCCGTGGGATCGGCTCTGAGCAACGCGGCGGACGTGACGTCGAACTGGACCTCGACGGCGTCGTCCTCGGCGACGCGGCCCAGTTCGACGGCCGCGTAGACCAGGTCGACGCGGTCGACGCCGTGCGGCCGCACGCGGACCTTGCGCGCACCCTCGCCCACGGCCTCGGAGGCCAGGCCGCGCAGCAGCGGCACGTTGTCCGGCACGAGGTCGATCAGCACCGTGACCCGGTGCCCGTCGGCGGCGTGCGGACCCACCTCGTCCAGCGCGACCACGAGCTCGGCTCCCGGCACGGCGGTGAGCCAGCGCGGGTCGTGGACCTCGACTCCCATACCTGTGCGGAGCGCCCAGGCGGCCGGTGGATACGTCGGCCGCGCAACCACCCCTGAGGGGGATTTTCCGGCCGTTCACCCAGTGGCCGTCCCACGATCACCGCACAGGGCTCATTTGAGCCCTACCCTTCCGACGGCCCACGTCCGCCCACCACACCGAGGACAGGCATGTCACGTCGCAGGGCTCCCCTGGCCGTGCTCTCCACGGTCATCGTCACAGCGGCCACCCTCACCGCCTCCACCGCGGCCCAGGCCGCCACGACCACGTTCACGCCCACCGCCGACACCTACGTCGACAACGGCTCCACCGGGACGAACCACGGCACGTCCGGCCAGCTCGGCGTCGACAACTCGCCGGTCAAGCGGTCGTTCATCAAGTTCACCGTCTCCGGGGTCAGCGGCGCGGTCAGCAACGCGAAGCTGCGCATCCACACCGACGACGTCTCCGGCTCGGAGAGCCCGAACGGCGGCTCGTTCCGGGCGATGTCGAACGTCAGCTGGACCGAGACCGCGGTCACCTGGAACAACCAGCCGGCGATCGACGGCGCCACCCTCGGCTCGCTCGGGCAGGTGGTCCGCAACGCCTGGTACGAGGTCGACGTCACCGGCTACGTCACGGGCAACGGCACGTTCAGCATCGGCGTCACGTCGAGCAGCACGGACGGCGCCGACTACGACTCGCGCGAGAGCGGCTCCACCGCGCCGCAGCTCGTGGTCACCAGCGGGACGACGCCGCCACCCGGCGACCCGGTCTGGGTCGGCGCGGGCGACATCGCCGACTCCGGCTCCGGTGACACCGCCACCGCCGCGTTGCTGGACACCATCCAGGGCACCGTGTGGACGACGGGCGACAACGTCTACCCGGACGGCACCGCCTCGCAGTTCAGCACCTACTACGAGCCCACCTGGGGCCGCCACAAAGCGCGCACCAGGCCCTCACCGGGCAACCACGACTACCACACCAGCGGCGCGACGGGGTACTACAACTACTTCGGGGCGCAGGCCGGTCCGTCCGGGCGGGGCTACTACTCCTACGACCTCGGCAACTGGCACATCGTGTCGCTGAACTCCAACATCAGCATGGCCGCGGGCAGCGCGCAGGAGCAGTGGCTGCGGCAGGACCTCGCGGCGAGCACGAAGCCGTGCACCGCGGCGTACTGGCACCACCCGCTGTTCACCAGCGGGGCCAACCACGCGCCCTCGACGGCCACCAGGCCGTTGTTCCAGGCGCTGTACGACGCCAACGCCGACCTCGTCGTCTTCGGCCACAACCACCAGTACGAGCGCTTCGCCCCGCAGAACCCGAGCGGCGGGCTGGACAACGCGCGCGGCATCCGGTCGTTCGTCGCGGGCATGGGCGGCGCCGGTGCCTACGGCTTCGGCACCATCAGGCCCAACAGCGAGGCCCGCAACACCGGCACCCGCGGCGTCCTGAAGTTCACGTTGCACGACACCAGCTTCGACTGGCAGTTCGTCCCCGAGGCGGGCAAGACCTACACCGACAGCGGCACCACCCACTGCCACTGACGGACTGCTGGAGGCCGGCGTGTACCTGTCCACCCTCGACAAACCCAGGACGGCGAACTGGAAGGGGCTGAGCGGCAACGTCTTCGCGCTCGGCACGGTCAGCCTCATCACCGACGTGTCGTCGGAGATGGTGGCCGCGGTCCTGCCGCTGTACCTGGTGATCGGCCTCCAGCTCAGCCCGGCGGCGTACGGGCTGATCGACGGCGTCTACACCGGCGCCACGACGCTGCTGAGACTCGCCGGCGGCTACCTCGCCGACCGGACCCAGCGACGCAAGGCGGTCGCGGGCTTCGGCTACGGCCTCTCGGCCGTGGCCAAGCTCGGGCTGCTGGCCGCCGGGAACTCGCTGACCGCACTGGGGCTCGTCATCACCGCGGACCGCGCGGGCAAGGGCCTGCGCACCGCACCCCGTGACGCGCTGATCACCCTGTCCACCCCCAGCGGCGACCTCGGGCGGGCGTTCGGCGTGCACCGGACCATGGACGGCATCGGCGCGTTCGCCGGACCGCTCGTCGCGATGGCCGTGCTCGCGGCGTCGGCGCAGTCGTTCGACGCCGTGTTCGTCACCAGTTCCTGCATCGCCGCGTTCGGCGTGCTGGTCCTCGTGCTCTACGTGCGGGACCGTCCGGAGCCGTTGCGGCGCAAGGAACCGCTGAAGCCCGCTCTGCTGAAGGACCCGGCGGTGCGCAGGATCGTGCTGGCCGCGTCCCTGCTGGGCCTCGTCACGATCGGCGACGGGTTCGTCTACCTGTTGCTGCAGAAGCGGGAAGGGCTCGCGTTCGGCTGGTTCCCGCTGCTCGCCGTCGGCACGAGCCTCGTCTACCTGCTGCTCGCCGCACCCCTGGGCGCGCTCGCCGACCGGATCGGCCGGCTCAAGGTCATGCTGTGCGGCTACGGCGCGCTCACGCTCGTCTACCTGTTGCTGCACGGGCCGATCGGCGGCTGGCCGCTGCTGGTCGCGGTCGTGGTGCTCTACGGCGTCTTCTACGCCGCCACCGACGGCGTCCTGATGGCACTCGCCGGACCGGTCCTGCCGGAACGCCTGCGCACCACCGGGATCGCGCTGATCCAGAGCGGACAGGCCCTCGCGTACCTCGGCTCGTCCGTGCTGTTCGGCCTCGCCTGGCAGTTCACGAGCCCCGAGACCGCCACCAGGGCCGCCGCGGTCGCGGTCGTCCTCGCCCTGGTCACCACCGCCGTTCTGCTCCGAAGAGGTCGCAAGTGGACAAACGCCTGATCGTCACCCTGGCCGCGGCCGTGCTGCTCGGCGGCGTCGCCACCGGCTACACCGCGCTGTCCGGTGCCGCTCCCGAGGACGCCGCGCGGTCGGTTCCGGCCGGTGCCGGGCCACGGCTGATGGTGCTCAGCAACGGCAAGCTGTCCACCGTGTCCCGCAGCGACCCGGCGGGCTCGCGCGAGGTCACCGAACAGCGTTGCGACCGCGCGTACTCCGCCGCGGGCACGATCTCCTGCCTGCGACCGGTCGGCGCGCTCAAGGCGGGCGAGCTGGCCGTGCTGGACAGCGACCTCAAGGAGCTGAAGACCGTTCCGCTGACCGGGTTCCCCAACCGCACGCGCGTGTCGGCGAGCGGCCGGATGGTGGCGTGGACGCTGTTCGTCGACGGACATTCCTACGCCGCCAACGGGTTCTCCACGAGCACGGGCATCCTCGACACGAAGACCGGCGCGCTGGTCACGTCGCTGGAGGAGTTCGCCGTCGAGGGCATGCCGCAACGCCCCGTCGACACGAACTACTGGGGCGTCACGTTCACCTCGGACGACAACCGCTTCTACGCCACCATGTCCACCGGCGGGCACCGCTACCTGCTGGAGGGCGACTTCGCGGCGCGCAAGGTGAAACCGCTCGGCTTGGACGACGTCGAGTGCCCGTCGCTGTCCCCCGACGGCACGCGCATCGCCTACAAGAAGGCGGTGGACGGCGATCCGCAGAAGGGCTGGCGCGTCTCCGTCCTCGACCTCGCGACGCGGAAGGTCACCGAGCTCGCCGAGACCCGCAGCGTCGACGACCAGCCGGCCTGGGTCGACGACAGGACCGTGGCGTACGGCATCCAGCGCGACGACGGCCTCAACGACGTGTGGGCGGTGCCCGCGGACGGCTCAGGCGCCCCCGCGGTGCTCGTTCCAGAAGCCAGTTCGCCGGCACCGATCACCTAGCGAGCCGAGAGGATCAGGCAAGAGCGCGCCAGCATCGACCTGCCATCACCCCTGTTCAAGCTGATCTGATGGGTTCAGTGCCAGAACGGCAGAACCACACGGAGGCAGGAACAGATGAAGGTCGCACACGGTTTCCACGCCACGATGACGGCACGGCCGGGCAAGGGCGACGAGGTCGTCGAGCTCCTGCTCGACGCCCCGTCGCTGACCGACGACGGCTGCGTGGTCTTCCTCGTCGGCCGCTCGGCGACGAACCCCGACGTCGTCCACGTGACCGAGGGCTGGACCACGGCGGAGGCGCACGGCACGTTCTTCGCGAGCGAGGAGGCCCAGGCTCTCGTCGCGAAACTCCGGGCGTTGCTCGACGGCGAACCGGCCCACCTCGACGCGGTTCCCGTCGGCGGCAAGGCGGCGTTCTGATGACCAAGCCCGCCTTCGACCCCGAACTGCGCACGCTGCTCGCCGGCATGCCGCTGTCGTCCGAGCTGACTCCCGAACTGGTCCACCAGATCCGCCGCATGCCGTCGCCTCCCTTCGAGACCGACGCCGAACGGCACGACGTCGCCCTCGGCGAGATCGCGCTGACCGTCTTCCGGCCGGCGAACCTCGACGGACCCGCGCCGTGCGTCTACTGGATCCACGGCGGCGGCATGGTGATGGGCGACCGCTTCTCGCAGATCGACATCCCGCTGGAGTGGTTGCGGGAGCTGGGAGTCGTCGTGGTGACCGTGGAACACCGGCTCGCTCCCGAGGCGACCGGCACCACGCTGGTCGACGACTGCTACCGCGGTCTGGTGTGGACGGTCGAGAACGCCGGCTCGCTCGGCATCGGCCAGGTGGTCGTCGCGGGTATCAGCGCCGGTGGCGGTCTGGCCGCGGGCATCACGCTGATGGCGAGGGACCTCGGCGGACCGGAGATCGCCGCCCAGGTGCTGATCTGCCCGATGCTCGACCACCGCAACGCCACCACGTCCAGCGCGCAGTACTCCGGTGAGCCCGGTGTCTGGACGCGGGAGATGAACGAGTTCGGCTGGCGTTCGGTGCTCGGTGATCTCACCGACGTGCCCGGCTACGTGTCACCGGCGCTGGCCCGCGACCTGTCCGGGCTGCCGCCGACGTACGTCGACACCGGGACCGCCGAGGTGTTCCGCGACGAGGACGTCGACTACGCCACCCGGATCTGGGCGGCGGGCGGCGACGCCGAGCTGCACACGTGGGCGGGCGGCTTCCACGGGTTCGACGCGCTCTACCCGCAAGCCCGGCTTTCGGCGGCGGCACGGCGCACGCGCACCGAGTGGCTGGCGCGCAAGCTAGGCGGGTAGGGGCCTCATCCGGTCGGGCATGTGGGCGCGGAGAGCGTCGTGCAACGCCGACACCTCGTCCGCGTCCAGGAGGACGGACCCGGTCTCGCACTCCAGCTCCGCCTCACCGGTGCGCTGGTCCGGCACGTACCGCAACGCCACGTCCGGCACGGTGCACGACTCGGCCCGGCGAATCGCGACCAACAGCTCCGACACCCGTTCGTACCCCAGCCGCGCGCTCCAGCGCGACGCGGCCAGGGGACGGACGAACAACCGGAGGCCTCCGGCGGATCGGCGGACCTCGACGCACGACAACACCGCTACTACCTCCTACGACCAGCTCACAGCGAGACTAGCCAGAGTTCGCGGGCATCAGCGTCGAGTGTCACCCGTTCGGTTCATTGGTAGCAGGGCTTCTCGAACTTGAAGTCCTTCGCCGTCGGACCGGTGAAGAACTCCTCCACCAGCGAGACTCCGGTCGGAGCGGCGTCGTCCGGCCGGTAGATGAGGCTCTGGCGGAAAGTCCCTTCCTGGGGCGAAGCGGAGAAATTACCCGCACCCGAAGGAAGCATGCCCTCGTAGTCCACGGAGGTGAGCTGGCGCGCGGCCGCGAGCACGCCGGCCCGCGTCAGGTCCTTGTTCTGGACGGCCTTCTCCAGGGCGGCCTTCAGCGGGTACGCCCACACCCAGCCGGCGGTGTAGCCGTCGTTGGGCGTGACACCGGGCAGGGCCGCCCGCATCGCGGTGTGGCCGACGGACTCGGTGTTCCACGCCTTCCACGGTGCGGACTGCAGGTAGAGCGCCTTGATCGCGGGCGCGGCCGGAGACTTCAGCAGACCGGGGTTCCACGTCGGCGAGGTGCCGATGAACTTGCCCTTGTAGCCGCGGGCGGCGGCCTGGCCGATGATCACGGCGGCGTCGGTCGGGCCGGTCGTCAGCACGACCAGGTCGGGCTTCTTCGACACCACGGCGTCGATGGCGCCGCCCTGGTTGTCCTGACCGGTCTGCGTGGTCACGCTCTCGAACGTGAGCCCGCGCTTCTCGGCCGCGATCTTCGCCCCGGCCGCCGCGTCGTCGCCGTAGTCACCGGCGAGGTGCACGGCCATGACGGACTTCACGCCCATCTTGTCGACGGCGTAGTCGACGGTGTTCATCGACTCGACGCAGTAGTTCGCGCCGGACTCCAGCACGACCTCCTCGAAGCCCCACAACGAGGTCCACGAAGCCGGCACCGAAACCATCTGGGTGCTCTCGAGGTCCGGCAGGATCGCCGCGGTCGTGGGCGAGCCGAGGGTCTGGGTCAGCGCCAGGACGTTGCCCTTGATCTCCTGGTAGACCTGGTTGTGGATCTGAGGGTTGTACTTGTTGTCCTTGACGTACTTGGTGACGTCGACCTCGTAGCCGCCGATGCCGCCCTTGTCGTTCACGCGCTTCCAGAACGCCTTCTGCGAGTCGGTGATCGGCACCGCCAGCGTCTTGAACGGACCCTCGGTGAGGTCCGAGATGGTGCCCAGGTAGATGCAGCCCTTGGACTTGTCGACGGCGTTGGGGCACGCCTCGGACGTGACGCCGGCGTCGACCTTCACACCGCCCGCGCCCTCCTGCGGCGCCGCCCCGTCACCGCCCCGGCACGAGGCGAGCAGCAACGCCCCGACGAAGACGACCGCGAGTCTCTTACCAGACATGGGATTTCTCTCCTCAGTACGAGAACGGCCAGGTGCGCCAGTAGTTGCGGACGCGGACCCAGATGCCGAACAGACCTCGTGGCTCGACGATGAGGAACACGATGATGAGCACGCCGTAGAGCACGGCCTCCAACTGGAAGACCGTGAACGCGCCGGTCGCGTCACCACTGATGAACGGCAGCACCGCGGGCAGTTCCCTGGTGATGCGTGGCAGCAGCGTGATGAAGAGCGCGCCCATGACCGCTCCGGAGATGGTGCCCGCGCCGCCGATGAGCACCATCGCGATGTACTGCACCGACAACAGCAGGTTGAACGAGCCGGGGTCGAAGAACCCGTTCACCACGAACAGCAACGCGCCCGCGACACCCGCGTAGAACGAGGACACCGCGAACGCCAGCACCTTGTACCTCGTGAGGTCCACGCCGATCACCGACGCGGCCAGGTCGCGGTCCCGCACCGCCGCGAACGCCCGGCCCACCCGCGAGCGGACCAGGTTGCGCGCCAGCACGGCGAAGATCACCAGCAGCACGAACATGACGAGGTAGAGCTGCTGCGCGGCCGTGAACACCGCGTTGTCGCGGTC
Organism: Lentzea jiangxiensis; assembly: GCF_900104175.1. Classification (GTDB taxonomy): domain Bacteria; phylum Actinomycetota; class Actinomycetes; order Mycobacteriales; family Pseudonocardiaceae; genus Lentzea; species Lentzea jiangxiensis. The sequence goes on along the minus strand of NZ_FNIX01000013.1, from coordinate 55,961 downwards.
CAGCCGCACCCCGAAGAGCTCGGGCACCGCGGCGGGACGACCGACCCCGGGACCGCCGGTCAGCGACGTCCACTCCCGGAACACGTGCTCTCCCAGGAAGACCAGGCCCAGCGTCACGATCGCGAGGTAGAGGCCCCGCAACCGCACCGCCACCGGTGCCACCAGCACGCCGAAGAACGCGGCCACGAGCCCCGAGGCCAGCAGCCAGATCGGCAGCGACGTGATGCCGAACCCGATGACCCGGCCCGTCTCCGAGCCGGACAGCGCGGCACCCGTGTAGGCGCCGATCGCGAGGAAGAACGCGTGGCCCAGGGAGACCTGGCCCGCGTACCCCGTCACGATGTTCAGCCCGATCGCCCCGATCGCCGCCACGAACGCGGTCGCGAGCAGCTGCAGCAGGTCGTCGGTGATGAGGAAGGGGACCAGCAGGGCGAAGACGACCAGGCCTCCCGTCCACGCGCGTTTGGGCCGCGTGTTCAGGAACGCCATGTCCTGCGCGTAGGAGGTGTAGAGCTCCGGACGACCCTTCACAGTCGTTCCACCTCCCGCTTGCCGAACAACCCGTACGGTCTGACGAGCAACACGAGCAACATCAACGCGTACGGCGCGACGAGGCCGAAGTTCGGTCCGAGCCAGGGCGCGAAGTCACCCTGGTAGGTGCCGAAGAGCGACTCGACGACCCCGACCGCGAGCCCGCCGACCACCGCGCCCCCGAGCGACTCGAGGCCGCCGAGGATGATCGCGGGCAACGCCTTGAGCGCCACGATCCACAGCTGCTGGTCGACGCCCGCGCCGGTCGCCACGAACACGCCGGCCAGCGCGGCGAGCCCGCCCGCCAGCGCCCACGACAGCGCGAACACCGACCCGACCGAGATCCCCTGTGCCAGCGCGACCTCCTGGTCGTAGGCGACCGCCCGCATGGCGAGCCCGATCCGCGAGTACCGGAAGAACAGGAACAGCGCCGCCGTCACGACCGCGGTCGTCGCGATCATCACGAGGTACCGCTGCTGCACCTCCGCGCCGAGGAAGCTGATCGTGTCCAGCCCCCACGGGTCGCCGACCTGGCGCACGTCGAGCCCGATGAACGCGTTCGTCACGACCCTGACCACGACGTCCACGCCGATGGTGATGATCGCGACCACGAACACCGGTTTGCCGACCATCGGCCGCAGCACGGTGCGTTCGACGCCCAGCGCCAGCACGGCGATGACCACGGCGGCCACGAGCACCGCGCCGAAGAACGACACCGCGGGCGCGAGGTACGAGACCAGCACCGCGCCGGCCAGCATGAACGCCGGCTGCGCGAAGCTGATCACCTGCGTCGACTTGTAGATGATCACGAAGCCGAGCGCGAGCAGCGAGTAGATGGACCCGTTGCCGAGGCCGCGGATCAACGACTGGAGGAACTCATCCACGGGGCGCTCCTCCGTACATGGAGTCCACGAGATCGCCGAACATCTTGCCCAGAGCCGATCTCTTGACCTTCTGGGTCGCCGTGAGCTCGCCGTCGGAGTGGTCGAGCTCCTTGGGGAACATCCGGAACTTCTTGATCTGCTCGACCTGGGCGAACCTGCCGTTCACCTCGGTCACGACGTTCTGCACCAGCTCCTGGACCTCCGCCTTCTCCGAAAGGTCTCGGTAGGTGGTGTAGGGGATCTTGCGCTGCTGGGCCCAGTGCCCGACGGTCTCGTACTCGATGCCGATCAACGCCACGAGGTACGCCCGCTGGTCGCCGATCACCACGGCTTCCTTGATGTACGGGGAGGTCTTCAGCGCGTTCTCGAGCTCCGACGGCGCGATGTTCTTGCCGCCCGCGGTGATGATGATGTCCTTCATCCGGTCGGTGATCTTCACGTGCGTGCCGTCGACCCACTCGCCGACGTCACCGGTGTGCAGCCAGCCGTCGGTCAGCACCCGTCGAGTCGACTCGGGATCGCGCCAGTAGCCCGCGAACGTGCCGCCGTGCCTGGTGAGGATCTCGCCGGTGTCCTCGTCGAGCCGCAGCTCGGTGCCGGGCTGCGGCTCGCCGACCGTGCCGACCTTGACCCGCCCCGGCCTGTTGCCCGTCGCCACGGCGGTGTTCTCGGTCATGCCGTAGACCTCGTGCATCGGCACCCCGATGCCCATGAAGAACTTCAGCACGTCCGGCGCGATCGGGGCGGCGCCGGACGCCGCGTACCGGACGTGCCGCATGCCGATCCTGGCTTTCAGGGCGCGGAAGCAGAACAGCCAGCCCACCGCGTAGAGCGTTCTGCTGCCCGCGGTGTGCTTGCCGCCCGTCCGCACCAGCGTCTCGCCGATGGACTCGGCGCGGGCCAGCCAGAACCGGGTGACCGAGCGCTTGAGCCAGGACGCGCTGGAGACGCCGATCTTGACGCCCGCCAGCACCTTCTCCCAGATGCGCGGCACGCCGAAGAGGATCGTCGGCTGCACCTCGCGCAGGTTCGCCTGCACCGTCTCGATCGACTCGGCGAAGTGGACCTGCACGCCGCTGGCCGCGCTGAACCACGTGGTGAAGATGCGTTCGGCCACGTGGCACAGCGGCAGGTAGGACAGCGTGACGTCGGCGGGGGACGGCGGAGGCGAGGTGAAGCCGCCACCCTCCACCAGCACCTGGACGGCGAACTCGACGTTCGCGACGGTGAGCATCGCGCCTTTGGGAGGCCCGGTGGTGCCGGAGGTGTAGATCAACGTCATGACGTCGTCCGGCCCGGTCTCCGCCATCCGCTGCGCGAGCTCCCCGGGGAACTCGTCGCGGTGCGCCGCGCCGAGCGCCAGGAAGTCCTCCCAGGCCAGCAGCTTCGGGTTGTCGTAGCGCCCCCGGATGCCGCGCGGTTCGACGTGGACGATCCATTCGAGGTCCGGCGTGTCCTCCAGCACGAGCAACGCCTTGTCGACCTGTTCCTGGTCCTCCGCGATGAGAATGCGCGCCCCGGAGTGCGACAGCAGGTACGCGACCTCGGACGCCGGGTTCGTGGGGTAGAGCCCGACCGTGATGCCGCGTGCGGCGACGGTGCCGAGGTCGGCGTAGAGCCATTCGCGCCGGTTCTCGGAGTGGATCGCGACCCGGTCCCCCGGCTGGAGACCGAGGGCCAGCAGGGCGTGCCCGACCAGCTCGACGTTCGACCAGTAGCCGGACCAGCTGACCTCCTGCCAGATGCCGAGGTCCTTGGCCCGCAAAGCGATCTTGTCGGGCGTGCGCTCGGCGCGGTCCCTCACCCGCGTGACGACCGTGGTGGTCGTCCCGGAGCGGGTCATGACGTCACGCTCTTGTGCTGCTCGCCGAGGTACGCGCGGATGACGTCGGGGTCCTGCTGCACCTCCGCCGGCGTGCCGGTGCGGATGGGGCGGCCGAAGTCCATGACCATCACGCGGTCGGCGAGGTCCATCACGAGGCCCATGTCGTGCTCCACCATGATCATCGGGATGCCGAGCTCCTCGCGGACGTCGAGGACGAACCGGGCCATGTCCTCGGTCTCCTCGACGTTCATGCCCGCGACCGGCTCGTCCAGCAGGAGCAGCTTCGGCTGCATCGCGAGCGCCCTGCCCAGCTCGACGCGCTTCTGCACGCCGTAGGGCAGCAGGCCGACCGGGAACCGGCGCCACTGCTCCAGTTCCAGGAAGTCGATGACGTCCTCGACGGCCGCCCTGTTCTCCAGCTCCTCCCGGCGGGGCCTGCCGAGCCAGAAGAACGCGGACAGCGCGCCGTACCCCATGTGGTTGTGGCGGCCGAGCATGAGGTTGTCGACGACGGTGAGGTGGGAGAACAGCTCGATGTTCTGGAACGTGCGGGCCATGCCCAGCGCGGCGATGCGGTGGGGCCGCATGCCGACCAGCTCCCGGTCGTGGAACCGCACGGTGCCCTGCTGCGGCCGGTAGACGCCGCTCAGGACGTTGAAGATGGACGTCTTGCCGGCGCCGTTCGGGCCGATGACGGCGAAGAGCTCGCCCTCCTCGACGCTGAACGACACGCCGTCGACGGCCACCACCCCGTCGAACGCGAGCCGGACGTCGGTGACCTCGAGAACGCTCATGACAGCCACCGCTTCCTGCGCTTGTAGTGCTTGACCGCACGGAACGAGGAGGTGCCGAGTCCCAGGTAGAACTCGCGGATGTCGTCGTCGGCGAGGAGCGCCGCGGCGGGCTTGTCCATCACGACCTTGCCGGTCTCCAGCACGTAGCCGTGGTCGGCGATGGACAGCGCCATGCTGGCGTTCTGCTCGACCAGCAGGACCGTCGTGCCCTGTTCGTTGATCTTCACGATGAGGTCGCGGATCTGCTGCACGAGCAACGGCGCGAGGCCGAGGCTGGGTTCGTCGAGCAGCAGGTAGGACGGTTCGGACATCAGCGCCCTGCCGATCGAGAGCATCTGCTGCTCACCGCCGGACAGGTAGCCCGCGCTCTGTCTTCGCCGTTCGAGCAGTCGCGGGAACAGCTCGTAGCAGCGGTCCAGGTTCTGCCTCAGGTTCTTCGGCCGCGCGTGTCCACCGACCTTCAGGTTCTCCTCGACGGTCAGCTCGGACAGGATCCTGCGTCCCTCGAGCGCCTGCTTGACGCCCCTGTCGGCGATCTTCGCCGGTGAGAGGCGGTGGATCGGTTCACCGTCGAGCGTGATCGAGCCCTTGGTGACCTTGCCGTCGTGCACGTCGAGGAGGCCGCTGAAGGCCCTCATCAACGTCGTTTTCCCAGCTCCGTTGGCTCCGAGCAGGGCGACGACCTTGCCCTGGGGCACCTGCAGGCTCACGCCCCGGAGCACCAGCATCACGTCGTCGTAGACAACCTCAAGGTTATTCGCCTCGAGCACCAGCGCCTCCTAGGGGGCTCCTGACATACCGAGCAGTATGCAGCTCATGAGACTTGGATCACAGGGCCGCGTGACCACTACGGGTGATTTCGTGATGCGCAGATCGCGAGGGGTCTGACACTCTGCGTGACTGTCCACTTCGGACTTGCCACCGATGTGTAACAGCGCGTGACACGGGTACTCACTTCTCGACACAGTCGACAGACATCGAAGGAGGAGGTTTCGTGACCACCATTGAGAAGTCGGTGGACGTCCACGTGCCCGTGAGCACCGCTTACAACCAGTGGACCCAGTTCGAATCCTTCCCGGCGTTCATGGACGGCGTCGAGAAGATCGACCAGATCACGCCGACGATGACGCACTGGACCACGAAGATCGGTGGCGTCGTCCGCGAGTTCGACGCGGAGATCACCGAGCAGCACCCGGACGAGCGGGTCGCGTGGACCACGGTCGAAGGCCCGTCGCAGGCGGGTGTGGTCACCTTCCACCGCATCGACAACGACACGACGCGCGTCCACCTCCAGATGGAGTTCGAGCCGGAGACCCTCACCGAGAAGGCGGGTGCCGCTCTCGGCGTCGTGGGCCACCGGGTCGAGGGAGATCTGAAGCGGTTCAAGGAGTTCATCGAGAACCGCGGCACCGAGACCGGCGCGTGGCGTGGCGACGTGACGCCACCGCCCCAGGTCTGATCGCGGTGCGCGTTGACGCCAGACCAGCTCGCGGCGTTTGAGGAACTCGCCCGCACCAGCCGCGACTCGCCGCGCTACTACGCGCTGCGGGACCGGCTGGTGCGCGAGTACCTGCCGCTCGCCCGGCACATCGCCCGCCGCTTCAGCGAACGCGGCGAGCCGATGGAGGACCTGGCCCAGGTCGCCGCAGTGGGCCTGATCAACGCGATCGACCGGTTCGACGTGGGCCGGCAGACGGACTTCCTGTCCTACGCCGTGCCCACGATCACCGGCGAGGTGCGCAGGCACTTCCGCGACCAGTGCTGGGCGGTCCGGGTGCCGAGGAGGTTGAAGGAACTGTGCGACGCGATCGACGGGGCCACCGCCGAGCTGTCGCACCGCACCGGGCGCTCCCCCACCCCCTCCGAGATCGCCCGGCACCTGGGGATGCCCATCAGCGACGTGTACGAGGGCCTGCGGATCGAGAAGAACATCGCGTTCGCGCCCCTCGACTCGCTGGAGGGGTCGACCGTCGACGACCCCGCCCTCGAGGGGGTCGAGATCCACGAGGCCCTGCAGCCCATGCTGCGGGGCCTTCCCCGGCGGGAACGGACCATCGTGGTCCTGAGGTTCTTCGGCCGGTTGACCCAGACCGAGATCGCCCGCCGCGTCGGCATCTCCCAGATGCACGTGTCGCGCCTGCTCACGAAGTCGCTGGAGCAGCTGCGGCACGACCTGCTGGCGGAGGAGTGAACCGAGTGAGCGGGAATGCCCGGTACTGGTGATACTGACGTCATGAACCGCCTGCGGTGGCCCCAGAAGCTGGCGATCGGCACCGGTGCGCTGCTGGTGCTCTGGGGGCTGGCCGGGTTCGCCGTCACCGGCTTCTCGAACTTCGCGGGTGAGGCGGACACCTGGGTCCTGGGCCTGCGCGTGAACCCGTTGCAGAACGTCCTGCACCTGGTGTCCGGCGCCGCCCTGCTGTTCGCGTTCCCGAGGCTCAAGGCGTTGAGCGGCACCGCGCTCCTCGTGGCGACGCTGTACCTGGTGCTGTTCGGGTTCGGCATGGCCCGCTACGACGACCAGGTCGTGAACTTCCTGAACGTCAACGCCGGCAGCAACGCGCTGCACCTCTTCTCCGGCTTCGCCGCGCTGGCGGCGGCGCAGGGCGCCGTGTGGTGCCGCCAGTGCGACCGGGCCGCCGTCAAGTCTGCCTGAGCAGCTTGTGGACGGCCCGCTCCGGGTCACCCCGCCCGATGACCTCGCCGTGCTCGAACGCCTCGACCAGGCGCGGGTCGACGTAGGACTTCCTCACCACGGCCGCCGTGTTGCCCAGTTGCTCGGACACCCCCTTCATCACGGAGCTGACGGCCCGCTGCGACGGCCTGCCCCGCTCGGCCAGCACCTCGGCGAAGGCCTGGGCGGCGAACACCGTGGCGCGCCAGGTGCGGAGGTCCTTGACGCTGAACTCGTCGCCGACCAGCTCCCGGAAGCGCTCGTTGAGGTCGTCGGCGGTGATGTCGAAGACGCGGCAGTCCGGCGTCTTGCCCCGCAGCAGCGACCTGAGCGCCCTGGCGAGCTCGGGGTCGGTGATCTCCTCGTCGACCTGGACGCCGGACTTGGCCGGGAAGTGGAAGTGGATGCGGGTGCCCCGGACGCTGACGTGCTCGCAGAGCAGGGTGGCGACGCCGTGGGTGCCGTTCTCGTCCACGTACTGCTCGTGGCCCACGCGGAAGATGCCGAGGTCGAGCATCCGCAGCGCGATGGCGAGCAACCGCAGCCGCCCGCGCGTCTTCATGTCCCGCGCGATCTGCTCGCGGAACCCCTTCAGCTTCGGCGCGAGCTCGAGGACGCGGTCGAACTTCTCCGCGTCGCGGGCGACGCGCCACTGCTCGTGGTAGAGGTACTGGCGGCGTCCGGCGTCGTCGTAGCCGACGGCCTGGATGTGCCCCCTCGGGTGCGGGCAGATCCACACCTCGCGCCACGCGGGCGGGATGACCAGGCCTTTCACCCGTGCGACGTCCTCGGGGGCCAGGGGCCCGCCCTGCGCGTCGAGATAGCGGAAACCCTTGCCCTGGCGGCGGCGGGTCCAGCCCTGCCCCGCCGGGTCGCTGCGGCGCAGTCTCATGTGGTCACTCCGAGGTTGATCAGCACGAGACGCGGGTACCCGCTCGCCGATGAACTACTACACGGTCGGCGTGGAACAGGAGTTCCTCCTCGTCGATCCCGAGTCGCGGCGTCCGGTGGCGCTGGCACCGCGGGTGCGGGAGATCGCCCGCGCGCCCGGTGACCTGGACGTCCAGGGCGAGCTGACGCCGTTCCAGATCGAGGTGGCCACCGGGGTCACGTCCACGTTCGAGGAGCTCGACGAGCAGGTGCGGCAGGGCAGGCGGGTGCTCGTCGACGCCGCCGACGCCGCGGGCTGCCGGCTCGTGGCGACGGGCATGCCGCCGATCGGCGAGGCCGGGCCCCCTCCCGGATCGGATGATCCGCGCTATCACCGGATCGAGTACTCCCACCGCCGTCTCGTGGCCGGCACAGGCGCGTGCGGACTGCACGTGCACGTCGGTGTCCCGTCGAAGGCCGAAGCTCTCGCCGCGTCGAACAAGCTGCGCCCGTGGCTGCCGACGTTGCTCGCGCTGAGCGCGAACTCCCCGTACCACCTCGGCGAGGACACCGGGTACGCGAGCTGGCGGTCGATGGTGTGGTCGCGGTGGCCGGTGAGCGGACCGCCGCCGCACTGGGACGGGCCCGACCACTACGACCGGACCGTCCAGGCGTTGATCAACTCGGAAGCGCTGGTGGACAGGGCGATGGTGTACTGGGACGTCCGGCCGTCCGCCGAACACCCGACGGTCGAGGTGCGCGTCGCCGACATCCCCCAGCTGGCGGCGGAGGTCCCGGTCCTCGCGGAGCTGGTCCGCGCCCTCGTCGTGACGGAACCCTCCGAACGGCGGGTGGACGACTCCGTGCTGCGGGCAGCGTGCTGGCGGGCGTCGCGCGACGGGGTCGACGGACTGGCCGCCGATCCGCACACCGGCAAGCTCTCCCCCGCGTTCGACCGGGCGGTGTCACTCGTCGAGCACGTCGGGGCCGCGCTGCGCGATCGGGGCACACTGTCTACTGTGGAGCGGCAAATCGACTGGCTGCGCCACAACGGCTGCGGCGCCGCCCGACAACGGCGCTGCCCGGACCCCGAGTCCCTTGTGGACCTGCTGATCGCCCGAACGCGTGAGGAAACCTGATGCGCCTCCCCGCTCCCCGCGGCCCCATGAGCTCCGCCCTCATCGCCGAGCTGCGCCGGCCACCCCTGCCCCGGCCCGCTCTGCTCGTCAGCGGCGGCACCAGGGACGCGTGGGCGGACGACGACCTGCAGCTCTCGCTGTGGGTCTGCTACGAGCTGCGGACGCGCGGCTTCGACGACGTCGCCGCCGGCTGGGAGGACCACCCCGCGCTCGCCCAGTTCCACGCGGCGCTGGAGCAGCGCTGGGAGTCGGCGCTGCGCACGCTGACCGGGACGACCACCCCCGCCGCCCTGACCGACGAGGGCCGCGCGGAGCTGCGCCGGCACCACGCGTTCTGGCAGCCGCGCCGCGAGATGCGCTCGGTGCTGCGCGACATCCAGGGCGACGCCTACGGCACCCGTTCCGAACGCACCCGTTCGGTGCTGTTCACGGTGACGCTGCGCGACGTCGCGCCGTCCACCGGCGTCGACGAGATGCCCGCCCCCACCCTCGCCCTGGTGAACGCCCTGTCGCTGTTCGGCCTGCACCAGCGCCTGGTCGGAGCCCTGGTCGGCTTCCTGACCGCGGTCGACACCATCGGCGGCGACCCGTTCGCGCAGCTGCTGCCCGTGCAGTGGCCGCCGGAGGACGTCCGCCTCGGCTTCACCGTCTGCCACGAACTGCACGCCCGGCTGACCCGGCACGTCCACGCGTCCCTGCGGGCAGGCCGCCCCCTCGCTGAGGGGGCGTTGGTCGCTCTCACCGGGCCTCGTTGTTAACGTGGGGTGCTGAAGCTTTTGAAGGGAGACAGCGTGCCCGACCCCACCGCTCTGGCCACCGTGGTCGCCGACCGGACCACTCAGGACGTCGTCGTGCTGCACGTCTCAGGTGAGCTCGACACCACGTCCAGCAGCGAGCTCACCGGCCCGCTGGACAACCACGTGGTGGCGGGCGCGCGAGCCGTCGTCGTGGACCTCGGCGGCGTCCGGTTCCTCGGCTCCGCGGGCCTCGAGGCGCTCGTCCTGGGACAGCAGCGCGCGACGAAGACCGGCGTCGAGTTCGTCGTGGTGGCGTCGTCGCGCGCCGCGCTGCGCCCGATCGAGGCGACCGGGCTCGACTCGGTGTTCACGATCGTCGGCTCGGTGGACGAGGCGCTCGCGCGCTACGCCGGCTGACCGCTCGCCGGCGCTACGGCTCCCGGCCCACCACCCGCACGATGCTCGCGGCGTCGTCCCCGGAGGTGCTGATCCGCACCCCGGGGAACGCCTTCGCGTACTCGACCTCCACCACCCTGGCCGCCGCCTCGGACAGCGGCGACCCCGGGTCGCTGACGTTGACGACCACCGGAGCGGCGGACCGCTCCAGCGCCGGCAGGCAGGCCTGCAGGGTCCGGGCGAGTCCCGCGACCTTCGCCTGGAACGTCTCCGGCGCGAGGCCCGCGGTGTTGACCAGCACGTCCAGCTCGTCCGACTCCCCCGCCACCGCCACCGGCTCATCGGGGGCGGCGTCGAGCGGCGCGACCCGGACCGTGTGGCCGGACTGCTCCAGCAGACCGGCCAGCCCGCCGGGGTCCGCACCGGCGATCAGCACAGAAGCCATGCCTCCACGCTAATCCCGGCCGATGTCCTCGTACCAGAGCTCGGGGCGTTCGGCGATGAACGCCGTCATCAGCTCGATCAGCGCGGGGTCCTCGACGACGGTGATGCCGACGCCGTGCCCGGCGAGCCAGTCGTGACCGCCGTGGAACGTCGTGGCCTCGCCGATCAGCACGTTCGAGATGCCGAACTGGCGGACCAGGCCGCTGCAGTACCAGCACGGCGACAGGGTCGTGACCATGGTCGTGCCGCGGTAGCCGCGCTGGCGCCCGGCGTTGCGGAAGGCCGAGGTCTCCGCGTGCATGGAGGCGTCGCCGTCCTGCACGCGGCGGTTGTGGCCCCGGCCCAGCAGACGGCCGTCGCCGTCGAAGAGCGCCGCACCGATGGGGATCCCGCCCTCGGCGAGTCCCGTCCGGGCCTCTTCGACGGCGACGGCCAGCATGTCCTCAGCGGAAGTCATGCGCCCCAAGCTACTTCGTCCTGAACGACTTCACCGTCATCGGCGTGCCGCTCGGGCGGTGGACCTCCAGGCCGGCGGCTCCACCGGTACGGCAAGCCGGGCTCGTCCGGGACGCCGCGGCCCGGTCGGCGTGACCTTTGTGGACACTCCTGCTCCCGGCCGCGCCGATGGCGCGCGTCGGCGCGGTGCCGGGCGAGGCCACCCGTCCAACGCCGCGCGGACCTCGTCCGGCCGGCTCACTTCGGCGGTAGCGCTTCCACGAACTCGCGGCACCGGCCGATCCACTCCTCCAGCGCCTCGTCCTCCGCCACCGCCTCACCGTCCACGACCACCCAGCCGTTCATCGGCCGTCCGGTGAAGTCGAAGACGCGGGCACCCGGCTGCGCCAGCGCGTCGGCCTGCGCCTCCGGTCCGACGCGCGCGATCAGGTCGGAACCCAGGGCTCCGACCAGCATGTTCCCGCGCCACATGAACACGAGGCTGCCGAACATCTTCTTCGTGCTCAGGTCCGGGAGGTCGCCCAGCGACTCCCCCAGGCGGTGGGCCAGGCCCTCGTCGTACGCCATGCGCTGAATACTGTCTCAGCGAGTTGCCAGGCGCCTCTCAGTTTCGTGTGGCTTCATGGACGTACAGGACACAAGGAGGCCCTCTTGTTCGGCTTGGTCGGCTGGATCCTCGGTTGGCTGCTGACGCTGTTCATCCTCGTGATGATCGGCCGGATGATCGTCGACTGGGCGGTCACGCTGCAGGCTCGGGGTGACTGGGTGTGGAAGGTGCGCCGCGTGACGCACGGCGTCACCGAGCCCGTGCTGTCACCGGTGCGCAAGGTGTTGCCGCCCGTGCGGCTGGGCGGGTTCGGGCTGGACCTGGCGTTCACGGTGGTGTTCATCGCGGCGCTGATCCTCAGGTCGATCGTGTGGTGAGGATTCCGGGGTTCAGCACTGCGGCGGGGCCGGGCGCGGCCTTCGCGCGGCCCCGCCGCAGTGCTGGTGCGTGATCGTGCCGCCCGCGTCCGGCAGCACGGCCCGGACCCGCTCGGCCAGCGCGCGGCGTTCCTCCGGGTGAAGGCGTCCTCGACGGCGCCCCCAAGCGAAACGCTGACGTCCCGGAGCGACCTGAGTACAACTGCTCCTACCCCCGCGGCGGCCACACCACTACCGTCGGGGCCATGAAGGCATGGGGGGCCGTTCTTCTGCTGGTCGCGGTGCTCGGCGTGACGGCGTACGTCGTCACCCGCCCCGACGGCAACAGCACCACCGACGAGAAAGCCAGGAAGGTCGCCGAACGCATCGGCTACCCGGTGGGCGCCGACGCGAACGCCTACGCCCGCGCGGCGCTGGAGGGCAACGGCGACCCGAAGTACTTCGCCGTCCTGGAGATCACCGACAGCCCGACGAACGACGCCGCGGAGGTCCGCGCCAGCCTGCTGTTCCGCGTCTTCGACCCCGGCACCTCCGAGTCCCACCAACCCTGGCGGCTCTGGGAGGAGGACCCCGTGACGGCGTGCTACCGAGCCGACTTCACCTACCACGGCGTCACCGGCGGCGGCCCCGACCGCGTCCACTGCCCCGCCGGCGCGCAGCCGATCGTCCCGCCACCCGCGCAGAAGACCGGCGTGCCACCCGCCTACCCGGACGCCCTCAGGACGATCCTCACCGAGCTACCGGCCGCACCGACGAAGGACGAGGTGCTCGCGGCGTTGCGCGCGAAGCTCCCGCCCGTGCCGGTGGACGAGCAGACGGGGCTCCCCTGGGTCACCCCGCACCTCGACGCGTTCGTCAAGGACGGCAACGTCGGCGTCATCGCGAAGGGCGGCGGCTCGTGCCTCGCGGGCGTGCGCCTCGCGGACGGAACGGTCGCCGCCTGGTACCCGCCGCGCGTGCAGACGCAGCCCGGCGAGCTCGGGTGTTCGGGTGCCAGCGCGCTGGCGCTGCACAAGACGCCGCCGCCGAAGTGACGGAGGCCTAACCCGCCCCGAAGCACACGAATCCCACAGCCGCCGCATAAGCGGCATCGTCCGCGGCAGCCCGCTGCACCTCGGCCAACGCCTCGGCCGGAGCCGTCCCCGCCGCCAGCTTCCGGTGCAGCTCCACCATCACCGGCGCGGTCCCGTCGGTCGGCACGGGAACGACCGGAGCGATCAGCGTCCGCGTGCCCAGCCCGAGCAGCGCCGCCGTGAACCCCATCAGCTCGTCGCCGGGCCGGACGGCGGACTGCCCCGTGTCGCAGGCCGACAGCACCACCCTGGTCGGCGGGCGGCGCAACCGTTCGATGTCGTAGACGGTCAACGGGCCGTCGGCCAGTTCCAGAGCCGAGAACAGCGGGTTGTCGACGCGGAACGAGCCGTGCGCGGCGATGTGCGCCAGGGCGGCACCGTCCATTGCGGACGAAACCGCGCCGACGGTCGCCCCGGACTCCACCAGGACGCGGCCCGGCACGTGCGCGCTGATGGCCTTGATCTCGGCCGGAGCGGCGGCCATGCGCGGGCCGGCGGCCAGCACGGCCTCGCCCGAGGCGTCCGCCACGGAGCACGCCCGCAGCCACACCGAGGCGGACGGCGCGACGGTCACCTGCCGGTTCAGGACGGCCCACGGCAGGCTGTTCAGGGCACCGGTCGGCACGACCACCAGGGGCCGCCCGTCGATCCGCCGCGCCAACGGGCCGAGCAGCCGCCGCGCCAGCAGGGAGGCGGCGTGGGAAGCCGACGAGCGGGCCACCGCCAGGTTCGGCAGCGCCGGGGGCAGCGTCACCAGCCTGTGCAGGGCGAAGCGCAGCAACCGGATCTCGCGCACCACCCCCTCCACCGGCCCCAGCGGGTGCAGCGAGGCGCGACCGCCGGCGAGCACCACGGCCATCAGCTCACCGTCGTACTCCACGAACTCGATCAGCGCCGACGACCCGAGAGCCGACCCCAGTGCCGCGACCGACGGCGGCTTGAAGACCGAGACCTCACCGGACATCTGCCGGGTCAGGTCGCGCACGCGCTGCTCGGCCCGCACGAGCTGACCGCGCAACGAGCCCGCGGGCTTCCCGGCCAGCACGGCGGACTCGACGTCGGCGGACATCGCGCGCAACGACGCCAGCGCGTCCTCCAGGCGCGGGTCGTCGGGCGGCGACACGGACTTCATCCGCAGCGCGCCGGCGCGCCAGCTCTCGGTCCACGACAGCACCCGAGCCGCGTTGCCGGAGGCGACGGCCAGCCGCAGGCCCTCCAGCGCCAGCGCTTGGCCCTGCACGCCCGTTGACGCGCGCAGCTCGGCCGCGCCCAGCGACACCCGGTACTCGTCGAGCAGCCCGATACCCCGCCGCAAAGCCGACGAGGTGCCGCGCACGTCGCCGGAAAGCTTGCGCCGCAACGCCTCCGCGTACCAGCCGCGCACCCGCAGCCCGGCCGGGCCGCGCCGGCGCGCCGAAGCGGCCGCGGACAGCTCGGCGACGGCGCGGGCGCGGTGGCCGAGATCGGCGGCGACCAGACCGGCGTCGATGCGCGCTTCCAGGGCGGGCAGCCGCCAGTCCACCGCGTCCAGCTCGGCCGCCACCCGCGACAACGCCAGCCGCAACGGACGGGAGCGGTCGCCGCGCAGCACCGCCGCGTGCAGTTCCAGGTAGCGGGCGCCGGCCGCCCACAGCAGGCGTTGCTCGCGGCGGAACCGGCGGCGCGCCTCGGCGGCGAAGGAGTTGGCCGCGTCGGGGTCGTCGTCCAGCAACGCGATGCGGGCGCGGAAGTACAGGGCCTCCGAGACGCCCAGCGGGTTCTTCAACGCCTTGAGCTCGGTGATCGCGCGGTCGGCGGCGGCACGGGCCTCGTCGAGCAGCGGCACCGAGACGAGCAGCTCCAGGCGGTTCACCAGGAGCACCGGGCGCACCACGTCGAGGCGGCGGTAGACCTCCTCGGCCCGGTCGAACAGCGACAGCGCGGCCGGGACGTCCCCGCCCCGCGTCGCCATGATGCCGGCGTTCCAGTTGACGTCGGCGACGCCGAGCTCCTGCCCCAGCTCCCCCAGCAACGAAGCGGCCAGGGCGAAGTCGGCCGACGCCTCACGCATGTTCCCCACGTACGCGCGCACGAGGCCGCGGTTGTTGAGAGCGCGCGCTTCGACGAGCTGGTCGCCCACACGCCGTGCACCGGCGATGGCCGCCGTGTAGTCGCGCTGCGCGTCGTCGTACCGGGTGAGGTAGTGGAAAACAACTCCGCGCTGCATCAACGCCGCCACGGAATCGGCACCGGTCAGCGACGGCATGGCGTCGTCCAGCAACCGCAGCGCCTGCTTCTGCTTGCCCGTGTAGGCGAGCACCCACGCGAGGCTCATCTGGGCCAGGGCGGACAACCGGGGCAGCGAAGCCTCGGTGGCGATCCTGATCGAACGGCGCAGGTGCCTCACCGCCGCGGGGAAGTCGTGCATCTCCCGCAGCGCGAGGCCGATGGCGCGCTCGGCGATCGCCCGTTCCGAGCGGTCGGTGGTCGCACGGAGGACAGCGCGGGCCATCTCCACGGCCTCGCGCGGGTTGCGCTGCCTGGCCTCCAGCGCGTCCTCCGCACAAAAGTCGGTCACGGCGACACTTTATCCGTTGTGGTAGCTTGATCAAGCTCGGTCGGGGTGCCCGTCAACGCTGCTCTAGTGAGGCCGTGGTGTCGAAATCGCCAGAAAGCGCGGAGCTTTACCAAAGAGCTTTCCTGCAGCTCATCGCCGAGGACAAGAACATCAGCTTCCACGCCGAACGCGGGCGTGAATTCCTTTATCGGCCCGGCCAGCTGCTCGTCGCGGCGGAGGACCAACAACGCGTCGCCGAAAAGCTCCGGGAAAACAACATCATCGTGCGACCGGGCGAGGGATTCGCCGGATTGGCGCGATTGACGCTGCCGAACAACGCCGAGGACGTCCCCCGGATCGTGCGCCTCCTGCGCGACCCGAGGACGTGGCCGAACGAGCGCGTGCCGCTCGTGCAGCCGCACCACGTGGTCGTCGGTCACGGCGGTCTCGTCATGGGCAACCCCGGCGACCGCCCGCACCCGGCCGGCCCGGTCTCCGCGCCGAAGTCCGACGAGCGCCTCAAGGACGTCCGCGTCGGCATCGTCGACACCGGCATCTCCTCCGGCGCCGACAGCGACCACTCCGACTGGTTCGGCGGCCGCTACGCCAAGGAGGCCGACGACGTGGACGCCGCCTACAGCAGCGGTGACCACTTCGCGCTCCAGGGCGGCCACGGCACGTTCGTCGCGGGCGTCATCCAGAACGCGGCCCCCGGCGTCACGTTCGACCCCGAGGCAGGCCTCGACCCGAACGGCTTCGGCGACGAGGAGCGCATCTGCGCCAAGATCACCGAGCTGGGCCGGAAGAAGATCAACGTCCTGAACCTGTCCCTCGGCTGCTTCACCCAGGACGACCTGGCCTCCGAACCGCTGCGGCGCACCATCGAGGCGCTGCCGGACGACGTCGTCGTGGTGGCCTCCGCCGGCAACCAGGGCACGCAGCGCCCGAGCTGGCCCGCCGCGCTGTGCGGGGTCACCGCCGTCGCCGCCGCCCAGCAGGAGCGGGACGGCTCGCTTGCCCCCGCCTTCTACTCGAACTTCGGCCACTGGGTCGACGCGTGCGCGATCGGCAACCGCGCCTCCACCTACCTCAAAGGCGAGTGGCAACTGCCGGGCGAGGCCTCCGCGACGCCGTTCGCGCTCTGGGCGTACTGGTACGGCACGTCGTTCGCCGCCCCGCTGGTCACCGGCAGGATCGCCGCCACGATGGTGGCGGACGGCGTCACAGCAGCTCAGGCACGTGACACACTGTTGAGCGCGCCGGAGTTCCACCCCGGCTACGGAGTTCTTGTCGAATAGTTGTATCTGGGGAGCGACCTCGGCCTCCGCAAGTTGTGACCGCAAGGAGTCGACGTGACCTCTGCCTCCCCGATCGCCGCGCTCGTGAGCGCGGCGGCCGCGGGCGACCAGTCGGCGTGGAACGAGATCGTGGACCGTTACACGCCGCTGGTGGTGTCGGTGATCTACAAGCACCGGCTGCGCCCGTCGGACGCGGCCGACGTGAACCAGACGCTGTGGCTCCGGCTCGTGGAGCAGATCGGCCGGCTGCGCGAGCCGGAGGCGTTGCCCGGCTGGATCATGACGACCACCCGCAACGAGTGCCTGCGCGTGCTGCGCGTGCAACAGCGGACGCACCTGTACGACCCCTTGTCCGAATCGGACGCGCTGGAGTCGGAACAGGTGGACGCGGACGTGGAGGCCGACCTGCTGGCCGCGGAGCGGCGGCAGGCGTTGCGGGACGGGTTCGCCGAGCTCACGGACCAGTGCAAGCGGTTGCTGACGAAGCTGATGACCGACCCGCCGCCGAGCTACCAGGTCGTGAGCGAAGAGCTCGCGATGCCGGTCGGCAGCATCGGCCCGACGCGGATCCGGTGCCTCGAGAAGCTCCGCAAGACCCCGGCGGTCTCAGCGTTCCTGGGCTCGCCGCAGAGGAAGTCGTCAGCGAGAGGAGGTGTGCTGGGTGCGGCACGACTGGGACAGTGACGAAGTACTGCTCGACGCCTTGCGCGACGCGTTGAGCACACCTCCCGACGAAGTACCGCCGGAGTTCGTCGAGGCCGCGAAGGCCGCGTTCACCTGGCGGACCATCGACGAGGAGCTGCTGCTCATCACGTCGTACGACTCGGTGCTGGACGACACGCTGTTCTCCCGTGCGCGGGCGACGGCGACGGCGCGGCAGCTCGTGTTCGACGCGGACGGGGTGGTGCTGCAGGTCGAGGTGTCGGCGGCGGGGGTCACCGGCCAGCTGATGCCGGCCTCCGGGCCGGTCACGCTCGTGACGCCGAACGGCGACCACGAGACCGCGGCGGTCGACGAACTGGGGATGTTCGTGATGGGAGCGGCACCGCGGGGACCGGTCAGGTTCCGGCTCGCCGACGGCTGCACCGACTGGTTCATCCTCTGACCCACCATCGTGCGATGCCGGGCGATCCAGCGAGCTGCGGGCGCTCGGGGTGGCGCGGTGAGCGGCCGTGGCCGTCAGGAAGACCACGGCCACTCACCAACTGATCAGGCAGCGTCCTCGTACGTCGTCGCCTTGACCGTCACGAGCGTGCGGAAGTTGGCCTCGACCTCGGCCTTCTCCCTGGCGTTCGGGTTGGGGTTCTTGCACGACGTGCCGGCGCTGGCACCGGACATCAGGTCGGTGCACAGCCCCGTCCTGCGGTCGGGCAGACCGAGCAGGTGGCCGAACTCGTGCGACGAGATGCGCACGGTGTCGTGGCCCTCGTTGACCGCCTGGCGGCCCATGACCCACCGGCCGCGACCGAGGCTGGTCACGTAGGCGCGGGGCCACTGGTTGTCCACGCTGACGGTGACGTTCGCCGCGCCGGTCACCTTCCGGAACTGCACGTTCACCACGCTGGCGTTCCAGATCTGGGCGCCCTTGTCGATCGCCGCCTGGAACTCGCCGGTGTTGCTCGAGTTGTAGGTGACGATGCGGGGCGCGGCCTCCGCGGTGCCGATGAGGCCGACCGAGAGGCCGACGACACTGGCCGCCACGGCAATTGTTTTGCGCAGGGACACAGGAATCTCCTCGCAATGCAGGGTAATTGCACCCCGACTGTATCGCCGAGGCGTTGGCGCACAAGAAGAGTCAAGTGTGAAGCGGCGCTGACACGATCAAGTGCGTTCGTAGGTGATCGCCACGCCCACGCACGCCGACCTGCGGCGCGGTGAGCGGAAACGCCCCCTACCACCGGACTTCCCGGTCTTTTCCGCCTCGACCGGGCCGCCGCCGAACGGGCGGATAACTGTTCACACGCGGTTCGCCCTGATGGACCGGAAGGCCGAACGCGGAAGGGCCGGTGCCGAAGTCGGCACCGGCCCCGATTTCCGCGGGAGCGGAGTTCTAGGCGAACGAAGGCTGGCGCAGCGCGTGCTCCACCAACGCGATGAGGATCTGCTTCGTCGACTGACGGTTCCTCGCATCGCAGGGGATTACCGGCACCGACGACGAGATCGTCAGCGCGTCGCGGATCTCCTCGGCCCGGTGGTGCATCAGCCCGTCGAAGCAGTTCACCGCGATCACGTACGGCAGGTCGCGGTCCTCGAAGAAGTCGATGGGCGCGAACGCGTCGTCGATGCGGCGGGTGTCGACCATGACCACGGCGCCGATCGCGCCGCGGACGAGGTCGTCCCACATGAACCAGAACCGGTGCTGCCCGGGCGTGCCGAACAGGTACAGGATGAGGTCCCTGTCCAGCGACACCCGGCCGAAGTCCATGGCCACCGTGGTGGTCACCTTGTCCGGCACGGCGGACAGGTCGTCGATCCCGACCGACGCCTGGGTCATCACGGCCTCGGTGGTCAACGGGGTGATCTCGGAGACCGAACCGACGAAGGTCGTCTTGCCGACGCCGAAACCGCCCGCGACGACGATCTTCGCCGACGTCACGTCCAGGTCGGCCCCAGGTGACCCCGGACGGCCCGGAGCACCGTTGCTCATGGGGAACTTCTTTCTACTTTGGACACTCAGGCCCGCATGGACACGTGCAGCTGGGCGCGGATCTCCGGCGTCAGCTGCAGACCGACGCGCTCCACCAGGCGGGTCATCGCGTAGCCGATGAGCCCGATGTCGCAGTTGGGGGCGGCGAGCACGGCGAGGCACGACCCGTCGCTGATGGACATCAGGAAGAGGTAGCCCCGCTCCATCTCGACGACGGTCTGCTTGACGTCGCCTGCCTCGAAGCAGCGCGCCGCGCCGAGGTTCAACGAGACCAGGCCGGAGGCCACGGCGGCGAGCTGCTCCGCGCGGTCGTGCGGCAGGCGCTCGGACGAGGCGAGCAGCAGGCCGTCGGCGGAGACGACGATCGCGTGCGCGACACCGGCGACCCTGCTGACGAAGTCCTCGACCAGCCAGCTGAAGTTGTCCAGTTCCTCAGTCGCGGTGGTCACTGGCGTTCCCTTTCTGCGATCACGGGGATGCCTCCGACGGCCGAGTCGAAGAGCGACTCCCGGCCCATCTGGACACCCTTCTGGTACGTGGCGAACCGCTGACGCAGCCGGTCCGCGGACCGGCCGGGGACGGCTGCGGCGGTGGCGAGCTGGGGTGCGGGCGACGACGGCTTGGGCAGCGATCCGGGGACCAGGCGCGCCTTGGGGACGCGCTTGGGCAGACCGTTCTCCGTCGTCTGCGCGGGTGCGCCCTTGTCCAGCGCTCCCGCGGCCTTCCAGCCTTCGTCCGACGCTCCCCAGTCGGACTCGGCGAAGTCGGCGACCGCACGCGGCACCGCCGTTGGTGCCTCGATCTTCACGGTGTCCGCCGAACGCTGCCGCTTGGGCAGGCCGTTCACGGTGGCGGGCTCCGGTTCCTCGTCCTCGGTTCGTCCCGGCGTCGCCGGCGGAACGTCCTTCGCAGGGGGTTCGGGGGCCGCGGGGGTCTGGAACCACCGCGACAGCTCGTCGTGCGAGATCTCCGGTTCGTCCACGATCGCCGGGAAGATCTCGGTGGCCGGCTCGGACGGGCGCTCGACCGGCGGTTCGTAGGTGTAACCGTCCTCGGCGGCCTCTTCGGTCGCCTCGATCCGCGCGGTGAACAGGCCGTCCGCGGACGTCTGCTCGATGCGGTGCCGCCCGGAGTTCTCCTCGGCGGTGGCAGGCCCCGACACGACGACCGGGTGCTCGGGGGTCCACTTCGGCACACCCGACAAGCCTTCACCGGTCGACTCGACTCCGGCCGCAGGCGGGGCGGAGGCGGCCGGCAGCGGCAGGGCGGGAGCCGATCCCTTGTGCAGCAACGAGGCCGGCAGGACCACCTGGGCGGTGACACCGCCCTCTATGTCGTCGTTGTTCGCGAGCGTGACGCGGATGTCGTGGCGCTTGGCGAGCTGGCCGACCACGTAGAGGCCCATCTCGCGGGCCACGGAGACGTCGACCTCCGGCGGCTCGGCGAGCTTCGCGTTGAACTCGACGACGTCGTTCTCCTGCATGCCGACACCGCGGTCGTGGATGCGGATGGCGACCTCGCCCTTGCGGGTCTCTATCGTCCGCACCGTGACCTTGGTGGTCGGCTTGGAGAACGCCGTGGCGTTGTCGAGCAGCTCGGCCACGAGGTGCGCGAGGTCGTTGACCACGCGGCCCTGCACCATCAGCTCCGGCGTCGGGGCGATCTGGACGCGCGCGTACTTCTCCACCTCGGACACCGCGGCGCCGAGCACCTCGGCGATCGCGACGGGACGGGTGACGCGGCGGTTGACCGTCGTGCCGGAGAGCACCAGCAGGTTCTCGCTGTTGCGGCGCATCTGCGTCGCGAGGTGGTCGAGCTCGAACAGCGACGCCAGGTGGTCGGGGTCCTGCTCGTCCTGCTCGAGCCGGTCGATCACGCTGATCTGCCGCTCCACCAACGCCTGGGAGCGCCGCGACAGGTTGATGAACATGTCGTTGACGTTCGCGCGCAGGGCCACCTGCTCGACGGCGAGGCGGACCGCTTCGCGCTGCACCAGGTCGAACGCACGCGCGACCTGACCGACCTCTTCGGTCGTGTTGAGCGGCACGGGGACGATCGCCTCTTCCGCGGCCCGTTCGGGGTCGCGGTGCGAACGGATTCGCTTGATCGCCTCGGGCAGCTGGTTGCGGGCCACGTCCAGCGCGCTGCGGCGCAGGATGCGCAGCGGCCGCAGCATCGACTGGGCGACCATGGCCATGAGGCCGAAGGCGATCAGCAGCGAGATCGCGACCAGCGCGGCGTCGCGCCAGGCGTCGGAACGCGCCTGACCGGCCAGCCTCGTGGCGGTGGCGTCGGCCTGGCCCTCGAGGTCGGCCGAGACCTCGCGGAGCAGGTTCGCCGTGTCCTGACCGATCTTGAGCACCTCGGCGTCGGTGATGGACACCGGCCTGCGCTCGAAGTCCTGCGCGAGCGCGAGCTTGACGAGCCGGTTGCGACCGTCCACCGACGAACCGGACACGACGTCCTGGAACTTCTGCCGGTTGACCGCCGACGCGACGTCGTTGAACTCGGCGAACGCGGCGTCCAAACGGGACTGCGCGGCCCGCAGCTCGTCCGCGGCACCGGGGGCGAACGCCCGGCGCAGCGCGGTGGACGTCAGGATCGAGTTCTGCTGGCCCAGCTGCTCCTGCGCGCTGTAGAGCGCCAGCGCGGCCGTCGCCAGCGGAACGATCTCCGGCTCGCTGAGGCTGGAGATCGCGGCGCGGTGCACCTGCGTCAGCGACGCGATGATCTGGTTGTACGCGCTGATCACCGCGACGTCGGGGTACTTGGTGCTCAGCAACGTCACGCGCAAGCTCGCCAGTCCGTCGATGGACTGCAACGACTTGGTGAAAGCTTCCTGCAAGGGCGCGCTCAAGGCCGTGGCCGTCGCGCCCGAATCCCGGTACTTGCCCAGTTCCGTGTCCGTGAGACCGGTACGGGCGGCGTGCTCGGGGCACGCGTTCTGCCTGCCTGCGGCAACACACTGCACGGCCCAGTCGCGCTCGACCTGGAGCGCGTTCTCCACCCTCGCGGCCTGGTGGCTCACGGCGAGCTCGCGCTGGACGTTGCCGAAGAGTTCGACGTCGTCGAGCTGGGTGTTCAGCCTCAGGCCCGCGAGAGTCGCGGTGCTCAGGGCCGGAACTAGCAACACCACTGCGAGCTTGCTCCGCAACCGCCAGTTGCGTAGGCGGAACCGGTCGATGCCTCGCTGGTCCTCACGACCGCGCACCGTCAACACTCCCCGCCCCGTTTAATAGCAGCAAACCTGGTGGATCTTGGAGTAAAACACGCTGTTCTCATACCGCCGTTCGGACGACAAAACAGCTGGTTCGAGAATCGGCAACTTTGCAGAGGGCGGCTAAACGGCCCCTGAGCGATAATTCATCTGGAGGAAACGAGGAGCGCGGGTGGCCGTGATCACGGCTCGATTCACGGACACCCGCGCCGTTCGTCAACTGCCGGAGGGCTGGATGAGCATCGGCTTGACGTCGAGCTCCTTGTCCAGCATCCCGTAGCGCTGCATCAACTGGACGACGCGCTGCAGACGCGTCGCGTCGAGCGTGGTCGGGAAGGCGCCGAAGTGGACGAGACCCGCGGTTTCCTTGTCGACCTTGGCGTACTCGACGAGCAGCGGCTCGACCGTGGGGCGGTCGGTCGCGGCGGCCTGGCCCTTGGCCATCGCGCGCTGGAAGGCGGCGACGGTCTTCGGGTTCTCCTTGGCGAAGGCGCCGGTGGTCGCGTAACCCGCGATCGGGATGTTGTCGGTCGGGCCGGACGCGGCGTCCAGCACCTTGATCTGACCGGCGGCCCGCTGTGCGCGGGTGATGAACGGCTCGACCATGAAGGCCGCGTCGACGGTCTTGTTCTGGACCGCGGCCTGCATGTCCGGGAACGGCATTTCCTTGAACTTGACCGAGTTCACGTCCACGTTCGCGGCCTCGAGCGTGGCCTTCGCGGTGAGCTCCGCGATATTCCTGAACGTGTTGATCGCGATGGTCTTGCCGGCGAGGTCGGCAGGACTCTTGATGGCCGAGTCACCGTTGGCCAAGATCAGGAACATGTCGGGTTTGGCCTGGTAGCCGTCCGAGATGAGCTTGATCCCGTCGACCTGCTTGGCGGTGGCCTTCGACTCGGCGGCGAAGAACGAGACCCAGTTGCCGAACGTGAAGTCCAGCTCCTTGCTGACGAGACCCGGGATGGCCGCCGCGCCACCCTGGATGACCTTCAGGTCGACCTCGAGCCCCTCGGCCTTGAAGAAGCCCTGCTTGATCGCGACGTGGACGGAGGCCACGTCCAGAATCGGCAGGACACCCAGGGTGATCTTGGCCTTCTCGACCGGGCCGCCGCTGTTCGCGTCGGCCGGGGGCGCCTGCTCTTTGCCGCCGAGCGCACCACAGCTCGCCACGGTGGCGAGCAGCGTGGCAAGGGCGATGCCACGGATGGCCATACGGCGGACTCTTCGAGTCATCGGGAGCACTCTCCTGTCGGAGCGGTGTCGTCGTTGCGGGGGAATGATCGCGACGGTCAACCACTCAGAGTAGTGATGCTGCTCCAAAAGACCCCAGTTGACCGACACGAGCAGGTTCCAGTCCACTACCTGCGGTGAGCATCTAAGCACAGCAGGTCTAGGGCTAGGAGAACCCCAGTTGAAGCGCGCTGTGACCGTTGTCGGCGCCGGGCCGGCCGGTCTGACCTTGGCAAACTTGATCCAGCAGTCAGGTATCGACTGCGTCGTCCTCGAAAAGGCCAGTCGCACCCATGTGGAAACCCGGCCACGCGCGGGAGTCCTGGAGCACCGCTCCGTGACCATGTTGGAGTCACTCGGTCTGGCAGATCGTTTGCTGATGGAAGCAGACCGTCACGGAACGTGTGAATTCCGCGTGAGCGGACAGGTGTTTCAGGTGTCGTACAGCGACCTGTACGGCGGCCGCGAACACTACGTCTACCCCCAGCAGGAAGTGGTCAAGGACCTCATCGGAGGATTCCTGGCCGCCGGGGGTGACATCCGGTTCTCGGTCAGCGACGTGGAGTTGCGGGATCTGACGTCTTCTACGCCGTCAGTGGCCTTCACCAGCGCGGACGGGTCGCGGGAGACCATCACGAGCGACTTCGTGGCCGGATGTGACGGATTTCATGGTGTAAGCCGACCATCCATTCCCGAGGGGGTGCTGACGGAATTCACGCACCAACACGGGATCGAGTGGCTGGCCATTCTCGCGGAGGCCCCTCCGTCGACTAAAGCCATCATTTACGCGCTGCACGAGGACGGTTTCGCCGGGCACATGCTGCGGTCACCCTCGGTGTCCCGCTTCTATTTGCAGGTACCGGTCGGGACAAAGGCCGGGGATTGGTCCGACGAACAGGTCTGGGAAGCACTGCACAAACGATTCGCACTGCACGACTCGTCGTGGACGCTGACCGAGGGGAAGATCATCGAGAAACGCGTTCTCGACATGCGCAGCCACGTGGTGGAACCGATGTCCTACGGCCGGCTGTACCTGCTGGGTGACGCAGCACACATCATCACCCCCGTCGGCGCCAAGGGCATGAACCTCGCCATGAACGACGCCGCAACCTTCGGACGTGCGCTTGTCGACTACTACGGCACCGGATCCGAGACCGGGCTCAAGACCTACTCGGAGGACTGCCTGCGCCGGGTGTGGCGTGCGCAGGAATTTTCCCAGTGGATGGTGAACATGATCCACACCGACGTCAGCTCGCCGTTCTTCGGACGGTTGGCGCAGGCACGGCTGGAGCACCTGGCCGAGTCCCCCGCCTACCGCGCCACCTTCGCGGAGAACTACGTCGGCCCCTGAGGACTCAAAACAGCCCTGTGGGGTGAAATCCCCACCCCCCTAACGGGTGACACCGCACCCCCTAGGGACCTCGCAAGGTCACGATCTGGGGCCAACTCCCGATGCCGGGGGATGTCGTTCATCCATACGGTTCAGCACGACATCCCCCGATTCACCTTCAGGAGCTTGACTTCCATGGGCACCCAGCAGACGCTGCACGACTTCACCCTCACCCTGCTCGGCGACCTGGACGCCCGCGAGGCGTTCCAGCTCGACCCCGAGGGCTGCCTCGAGGCTGCCGGTCTGGGCGACATCTCCCCCGTGGACGTGCAGGAGATCCTGCCCCTGGTGCTCGACAGCGCGTCCGTCGTGAAGGTCGACGCCATCGACAAGGTCCTGGTGGAGGCGGGCGACCTGACCGCCGTCGACAGCCTGAAGCTGATCACGGACAACGTCGTGGACGTCGCCGGCGTGGCCGACGTCGCCTCCCCCGCCGCGATCACCGCGCTGGTCACGGACTTCGGCGGCATCGGTGACGTCACCGGCACGCTCGACGTGCTGCACACCGAGAACGTCCTCGCCACCGTCACGGACGTCGCCGGCGACAACGCCGTCGTCTCCAAGGTGACCGACGTGGCCGACGTCCACGGCGTGTCCGACGTCCTGGTGAAGGACCTCGACACCGACGTGCTCGTGAAGGACCTCGACGCCGATGTGCTGGCGAAGGACGTCGTCGACACCGACGTGCTGGTCAAGGACGTCATCGGTTCGGCGGACCTCGACGTCAAGGACGTCGTCGACGTGACCGGCAACCTCACCGGCAACGTGGTCCAGGACGTCGCGCAGGTCGGCGACGTGCACACCGACCTCGGCCAGGTCATCGGGGACGTCAAGCTCGGCGACATCGACCTGCTCGACGGCGGCGTCGGCAACGGCGACCTGAACATCCACCTCTGAGCAGGAGAACTCGACCCGCCCGGCCCTCGTCCAGGCGGGTCAAGGGGAACGCACGGCGGCCGCTCAGCGCTCTGCCCCCGAGCGCGGACGTCCGTCTCCCCGCACGGTGCCCACACCCTCCAGTTGGCACTGAGAAGGCAGCTGAGCCCCGGGCCGCGGCGGCCCGGGGCTCAGCTGCTCCCGCCTGCCCCGCCGCTCTTGCGGCGCGTTTCGCACGGCTTGCGTCAGACGTTGCGGAAGAGCGCTCTCACACCGCGCTCCACAGCCGCGCGGACGCGCAGCAGGTCCACCGGCATCCCTTGTACCGCACCGTCGTCGACCGCACGCCACACGTCCGCGGGATCCAGTCCGTCCGGCAGGTCCAGGTACCAGGCGAACCCGCGCGGCCGTGGCGGCGCACCGGCGTCCACGAGGTAGGAGTTGACGAACGTGTCGACGAGGTCTTGGTCCGGGTGCACCGGCGCGGGCGTGCGCACGACGCGCCGCGGACCGGCCACCCACGCGAGCAGGAGTTGGTACCCGTTGTCCGGCAAGGCGAGCATGCGCCTCTCCCCGAGCAGCACCACCCGCGTGTCCGGAGCACCGTCCCGCGAGAGCTCGACGGGCTCCGCGTCGACGACGAGGAAGAGGTTCCAGCCGCTCACGGGGCAAGTGTTCCAGGGCCCGGACGCGGCTGCGCCCCGGACCGCGGCGGTCCGGGGCGCAGCTGTCACGAAACGACCGTCAGGACGAGACGGTCTCGCTCAGCGACTCGCGTTCGGCGGCCGCCCACTTCTCGACGTCCATCGACGGCTTGCCGACGTTCAGCAGCCGCGCCACCTTCGACCGCAGCGCCACGAAGGCCTCGTCGGTCCGCGTCGTCACCTGGTCGCGCTCGGCGGGCAGCGGCACGTCCAGGTCGGCCACCAGCCGGGCGGGAGAGCCCGACAGCACGAGGATCCGGTCACCCAGGTACACCGACTCGTCGATGTCGTGCGTGACCACGAGAACGGTCGTGTCGTGCTCGCGGCGAACGCGCAGCAACAGGTCTTCCAGCTCGAACCGGGTCTGCGCGTCCACGGACGCGAAGGGCTCGTCCATCAACAGCAACGCGGGCCGGTACGCCAGCGCGCGGGCGATCGCCACACGCTGTTGCATACCACCGGAAAGCTGCCACGGACGCTTGCGCGCCGCCGCCCCCAGCCCGACCCACTCCAGCGCCTCGGCGGCCCGCGCACGCCGCTCGGCGCGCGGGAGCTTCCGCAGCGGGAACTCCACGTTGCCCTGCACCGAGAGCCACGGGAACAGCGACCGCGAGTAGTCCTGGAACACGACGGCGAGGTGCGAGCCCTTCAGGGACACGTCACCGCGCGAAGGTGCGATGAGTCCGGAGATCGTGCGCAGCAGTGTGGACTTGCCGCACCCGGAAGGTCCGACCACGCACACCAGCTCGCCGGCGCGCACGGTGAACGTGAGGCCACCGATGGCCTCGTAGTCGCCGTAGGTGTGGCCTAGGTCGGCCACCTCAAGCATGTTGCTCATCCCGACTCCTCGGTTGCCACGCCAACGCTCTGCGTTCCACCGCGAGAAGCGCGGTGTTGAGTCCGTAGCCGAGCACGCCCAACAGGACGATCCCGGCCCACATGCGCGTGTAGTCGAACTCGCGCTGTGCCTGCATGAGTTGTGAGCCGATGCCGTTGTCCGTTCCGACGAGCTCGGAGATGACCATCAGCACCAGCGAGAGCGAGAGCGACACCCGCAGTCCCGCGAAGATCTTCGGTGAGGCCGCGGGCAGCACCACCCCGAGAACCCACTGGTGGCGGGGGATCCGGAAGACCGCGGAAGTGTCCACTTTGGTCACGTCGACGGAACGGGCGCCGTCGACCGTGTTGAGCAGCACCGGCCAGATGACGCCGAAGACGATCGTCGCGAGCTGCATCGACGTTCCCGCCTGGAACAGCAGCAGGAACACCGGCACGAGCGCGGGCGGCGGGATCGAGCGCAGGAACACGAGCAACGGGCCCGCGTACTCCATCGCCCGGTCCGACCGGCCGAGCAGCATGCCCAGCGCGATGCCGACCACCGAGGCGATCGCCCAGCCGGACAGCAGCCGGGTGACCGACGGCAGGATGTGCTCGGTGACGTTCCGCGGCTCGAGCACCCACCAGTCCCAGGCCGCCGTCACGATGTCGGACGGCGGCGGGAAGAACGGGTCCTCGGCGAGCGTGCCCAGGACCTGCCACACGACGACGAGACCGGCGAACACGGTCCACCGCTGGAAGAATCTGCTCACCAGGCCACCCAACGCCGGCGGACGCGCTCGAGACCGCTGTTCAGCAGGACGCCGATCGCACCGGCGACCACGGTGCCGACCAGCACCTGGTCCATCCGGCCGGGTCCGCTGCGGGCCTCCATGATGAAGTAGCCGAGGCCGATCTGACTGCCCGCCATGAGCTCGACGCTCACCATCACGATCAGCGCCGTGGTCGCCGCCAGCCGGATTCCGGTGAGGACGAACGGCAACGCGCTCGGCAGGGCCACGCGGAACAGCACGCCCACGCGTCCGGTGCCGAAGACCCGGGACGTCTCGACCAGCAACGGGTCGAGTTCGTCGAGCGCGTAGATGGTGTTGAACAGGATCGGCCACAGTGCCGCGTAGACGGCCAGCGTGATCTTGGTTTCGGGCCCGAAACCGAGCACCACCAGCGCGAGCGGAATCAGTGCCACAGAAGGGATCGGGCGCAGGAACTCGACGATGGCGCGCGTCGCGTGACGAACGGCCGGAACGGACCCGAGCACGAGTCCACTCGGCACCGCGATGGCGATGGCGATCCCGATGGCGATCAGGACGGCCAGGACCGTTGCCACGACATGACTGATGAAATCGGGAGAGGTCAGCTGCACGACGAGCTCACCGAACACGACGGACGGTGGCGGGAGCGCGTGTGCAGGGATGAGGGGAGAGCGTCCTAAGAGCTCCCAGAGAGCGAGGAACCCGGCGATGCCTAGGAGTCCCCTTGTGAACGCACGCACTCGGTCACCCTAGAGAGTGGATCTCTGCTTCACAATGCGTGTTTGCTCAACTGCGGGTTGTTTCCCGTACATCACGGCGGTCAGCACACTTCGACGCGCTCCACTTCGCCGAAGCTCTTCACCCATTCGGAGTCCGTGAGCCGGGCGCCGTCTTTTTCACACATCCTCTTGATGATGGCGCCGGCGTCGAGCTCGTACGGCAGCAGCTCGGGATCGCGGCCCCCGCTGCGGACGAGGAAGTCGTCGTGCTGCGCCCGGTGGACCGCCCGCGTCGAGTTGCCGTGCCCGACGACGTACACGAGCCGGTCCGGGGAGCGGTCGGACGCGTAGAGCCGCTGGACCTCGAAGACGTTGTCCCGCACGACGGCCACTCGATCTTCGGAGGCGAACGTGACGCGGGCACCGGAGCGCAGCGTGGTCTCGAGCCGCGCGCGCAGCACCGGTGTGCCGCTCGGCACCCGCTGCCACACCTCGACGATCGACTCGGGCGAGTGCTCGACGGCGAGCCACCGGCCGTCGCCGCTGTAGGTGATGCTGCGGACGTAGACGTTCTGCGACAACGCCGGAGAAGCGGGCTCGTAGGTGCCGCCGATGTGCCAGAACTCGATCTTCGTGGTGCCGGCGTCCGAGTCCCAGGTGCCGGTCGCGAGCTCGCGGCCGTCGTGGCTCAGCGCGACCGTCTCGGGGTTGCGCACCGGCATCGGCAGCCTGCGGGGAAACCGGGGGTCGCTCAGGTCGTAGAGCTCCGCGTGCTCGGTCTCGTCCGGTGTCGGGAGGCCGGCGTCGCCCGCGCCGCCCACCTTGCCGACGATGCGCGAGCCGTCCGGGCTGAGGTCGAGCGTGCGGAACCGGTCGGGCAGCGCCGAGAGGTGGGTGATGTCGCCCGCGTCGCTGACGGCCCAGAGGTGTTCCTGGCCGGTGTGGTCCTTCGTGACGGCACGGCGTTCGGCGAGCTCGACGACCCGGTGGCGGTCGGCGAACCTCTTGCCAGGCACCGCCTCGTCCTCGTCGAGGCTCCACATCCGGTCGGTGCCGTCCGCGTCGGTGACCGCGGCCATGTCCCCGCGCGGCGCGACCACGACGTCCGCGTCGTCCTTCGGCGTGCCGGTGAACGGGATGCCGCGCGTCACCGCGTTCGCGAGCCGCAGCACCTTCTCGGCCTCCGGCGACGGACTCACCCGGTAGCCGACCAGCGCGTACTTGTCCGCGTACGGCCGGCGTTGCTCCATCAGCGCCTCGGACGCCGAGATCGCCTTGCCGCCCAGCTCCCGGCCGGCCAGCTCGGTGATCTTGCGTTCGTTCGAGAGGGCGTACACGACCGTTCCGGGCACCAGCGCGATCAACACCGCCACGACCGCTATCAACGCCGTCGAGCGGCGCGTCTCGCGCCGGGCGCTGATGTCGACGAACCGGCGCTCCTGCACCGTCAGGAACTCGCCGAGCTCCTTGGCCTTGCGCAGCCGCACGCCCCGGTACAGCGCCAGCGGGTCGCGGTCGCTCGCCTCCCACAGCTCCACCGCCGTGACGAGCTGCTGGTGCGTGCGGAGGTTCTCGCCTTCCTCGTCGATCCACGCGGCCAGCCGCGGCCAGCGCAGCGAGGCGTCGTGGGTGAGCTCGGCGCCGTCCTCGGTGAGCGTGACGAGCCTGGCCTTCGCGAGCCGGTCGAGCAGGTCCGCGTCGACGTCGAGCGGTCTGGGTGCCCGGCGTCGCGCGATCCCGTCGCGCCGCACGGAGACCAGCCGCAGGAAGACCTGCCGTGCCGCCGCCCGGTCCTGCTCGCCGAGGCCGGCGAAGAACGTCTCCGCGGCGCGCGCCACGGCGTGCTCGGCACCGCCGGACTCCTCGAACCCGGCGAGCGACAGCGTCATGCCGCGTTTGCGCCGCCACGTCTCGGCGAGCGCCTGCTGCACCAGCGGCAGCGAGTGCTGGTTCGCGGCGTCGGCGACCAGGCGCGCGACCACCGCCGTCTCGACGGTCGCGCCGATCCCGGCGGCGGGCTCGGTGATCGCGCGGCGCAGCTGGTCCGCGCTCATCGGCTCGACGGTGATCTCGGCGGCGTCCCCGCCCGCGCCGAGCTCGTGCCAGCGCTGCCGGTGGTCGGCGCGCACCGCGAGGACGACGTGCGGGCAGCGGGTGACGGCGGCGGTGAAGTCGTCCGCGCCGAACGCCTTCTCGGCGTCGTCGACGAGGAGCACGAGGCCCGGGCGGTGCTGCCGCAGCCGCAGGCGCAGGTGGTCGGGGTCCTGCCGGATCTCCTCCGCGAGCACGTCCGCCGTCGTGGTCGCGAAGAGGCCGGCCAGCGCGGCAGCCAGGTCCTCGACCGGGTTCTCCCCCGGCGTGACCACGACGGCGTCGTCCAGGGCGGGCAGCAGCGACGTCCGGCCCGAACCGGAGGCGCCGAAGACGACGGTCAGCGGCCTCACCCGGACCGACTCGACGATCTGCTCGACGAGGAACTCACGTCCGAAGTAGTGCTTCGCGTCGTTCTCGGTGAACGGCTCGATGCCGGGGTACGGGGAGTTCGGGTGCAACGGCTGGGCGTGTTCGGCGGCCAGCTCACGCCAGCGCTTGGTCCACGGCGCGGGATCAGCCTCGCAGGCCCGTACGAAGGCGAGCGTCAGCGCGAGCGAGGGCAGCTTGCGGCCCCCGGCCGCGTCGGACAACGCGGTCGGCGAGTAGTTCGCCCGCCGAGCCAGCTCGCGGTAGCTCGGTTTGCCTGCCTGGTCGCGCAGTCGACGCAGGTCACCGGCGAACCGCAGCAGCGCGGTGTCCTCCGGACCCAGCGGTCGTTCCCCTCGTGGCATGCCGCCTCCTGGCCGGATTGTCCACCAGAGGTTCGCCCGCCGTCTAACGCCCCGCTAACCAATCACCACCCCGGCGCCTGCTTCGTGATCGTTCCACCAGCCGCGTGCTGCGGGTTCAGCCCGGGCACGGCGGGGCGAAGTCGAGACTCCCGAAGTACCGCTCCCGCTCCCGCCGGGTCATCCGGGGACGGCCTGCTCGCGGATCCGGACCGCCGGGTCGCGCGGCCGCGCACCTCCACCACCCACGGCTCAGGTCCCGCTCAGCAGACCGGCACGCGTTCGACGCCGGGGAAGTACTTCGCCCAGTCGTCGTCGGACAGTGCGGCCTCGCGCTCCCGGCACAGCCCACGGACGACCCTGTCGAAGTCGGTGTGCAGCGTCCACATCGACGGCGTCGAGTCGACCACGCCGAACGCCTGCTCCCGTTCCCGGTAGCGCAGCCCGTGGACGTTGCCGCGGAAGCCCCCGAACGACCCCGCCCTGACCCCGGCGACGTCCCACACCTCGACCGACGCCTCGGTCTGCACGGCGATCTTGCGGTCGTCGTCGCCGAACACGGCGGTGGCCCGCGACGAGCCCACCGGCACCCGCACCGGCTCGCCGTCCCCCGCGGTCCTCCAGACGACGAGCTCGCGGGCGAACCGCACGGCCAGCGCCCGTCCGCCCGCCGAGGTGACGACCTGCAGCGGCTCGTCGGACAGCGCGATCGACGTGCCCCGGCGGGGCGCCGGGCCGTCGAGCACCCAGATCTCGGCGTAGGCCGTGCCCGTGCCGTTGTCCTTGCGCAGCAAGGCGATCTCCCGGCCCGACGGGCTCATGACGGCGGAGAGGACGTGCTCGACCGGCACCGCCACCTCCGCCGGCCGGGCCGGGTCGCGCAGGTCCCAGACCACCGCCCGGTGCCGCGGGCGCTCGCCGGTCCGCACGACACCGGCGGCCGCGGTGCCGTCCCTGCTCACGGTCAGGTCCGCCGGTGCCTTCGCGATCGTGCCGAGCCGTTGCGGCTCCTCGGGCCGCGCGACGTCCCAGACCTGCGCGTCGCCGGTGGCCTCCAGCGTGAACGCGCGCCGGTCGTCACCGCTCAGCACCGTCCGGTTCACGCGTTCGCCGACGCGGGCGAGCCGGTCGCCGGGTGTCCGGCCGCGGAAGAGCACCGTGGCCGAGGTGACACCGGAGCCCAGGGTGCCGAGGAAGAACTCGCTGTTCGTCGACAGCGTCAGGAAGTCGCCCTCCGGCCACGACAGCATCTGCGGCGTCGAGGTGTACGAGCTCCACCGGGCGGCGTCCGCGTTCAGCACGGCGTCCCGCGTGGCCGTGGCGGGCGTGACGGCGTGGGCCGCGAGGGCGAGCCGGGCCGCTTTGTCCGGGTCGGTCGGGAGCAGCCGCATGACCTCGGTGGCGGCACGTCCGGCCAGTGCGTCGTTGCGCTGCCGCGTCGCCTCCCTGGCCTGGACCGCCGCGAACACCACGCTGCTCGCGAGCAGCACGACCAGCACCGACAGCACGCTGACCACCACTCGGGTGCGGCGTGCGCGGCGGCGTCCGTCGGCCTGGCTCGCGGTGAGGAAGGCGCGTTCGGGTCCGGTGAGCGACTCGGGGTCGAGCTCGGCCGCCTGGGCCAGCCGCGCGCCCTTGTAGAGCAGGTCGCGGTCGCCGTCCCACTGCGCCGCGGCCTCGGTGAGCTGGTGGTGCACGCGCAGCGCGTTGCGGTCCTCGTCGATCCACTCGCGCAGGCGCGGCCAGGACCGGATCAGCGCCTCGTGGGTGAGTTCGGCGTGCTGCTCGGTGAGCGTGACCAGCCGTGCCGTGGCCAGGCGTTCGAGGACCTCGGCGTCGAGGTCCTCGCGGTTCGCGCGGCGCTTCGTGTCCTCGATGCCCTCGCCGAGCGCGATCAGGCGCAGGAACGTGCGGCGGGCGATCTGCCGCTGCTCGGGGCTCAGCTGCTCGTGGACGGACTCGGCGGTGCGGGCGATGGCGTGCTCGACGCCGCCCGCCTCCTCGTAGCCGGCGAGCGAGAGCGTCATGCCGCGGCGGCGGTGCCAGGTCTCGACGAGGGCGTGCTGGACGAGCGGCAGCGCCGACGCCTGCCCCACGACGTCGGCCACCAGCCGGATGACCAGGGCGGACTCGACGGTCGCCCCGACGTGCCGGGCCGGTTCGGTGATCGCGCGGCGCAGCTCGTCCGTCGTCAGCGGACCGACGAGCACCTGCGCGTCCTCCAGAGCCTCGACGAGCTCGGGGTGGCGGCCGACGTGGCCGTAGAAGTCGGCCCGCACGCCGATGACCACGTGCGGGGCGCCGACGAGAGCCCGCACGAACCAGTCCCGCTGCTCGGGCCCGCAGAGGGTGAAGACCTCCTCGAACTGGTCCACGACGAGCACCAGTTCCTCGTCGAACTGCCGGATCAGCAGGCCCAGCGCCGCCGGGTCCGCGAGCTCGTGGCTCAGCACGACGGCGGACTGCCCGGTGAGGCGCGCGAGGCGGACGGCGCACTCGTCGAGGGGCTGGACGCCGGGCGTGAAGATCAGCGCCCGCGGAAGGCGCGGGATCAGACCGGCCCGCAACAACGACGACTTGCCCGACCCGCTCGCGCCGAACACCCCGACGAACGGCCGTGCGCGTGTGAGCTCGACCAGTTTCGCGGTGAGCTTCTCGCGGCCGTGGAACCGGTCGGCGTCCTCTTCCTGGAACGCCTTCAGTCCGACGTACGGCGCCTCGGCCGTCCGGCCGGGAGGCGCCGCGATGGCACGCCAGCGCCGTTCCCACTCCTCCGCGTCGCCCTCACACGCCGTGACGTACGCGAGCGTGACCGCGAGACTGGGCAGCTTCTTGCCGCCGGCGGCGTCCGACAGCGTGGCCGCGGAGTAATGCGCGCGTGAGGCGAGGGCCCGGTAGGACGGTCTGCCCGCCTTCTCCCGGAGCTTGCGCAGATCGGCGGCGAACGCGCCGAGCTCGGTGTCCTCGCAGTCCAGCGGGCGTTCGGTGCGTGGCATTCAGTCTTCCCCCCAAGACCGGTTGTCTACACCGTGTTGTTCAGTGCGCGGGTCCCGACCCCTTACAACAAGATCGCCGTAGCGTTCTCGTCGCACGGGGCGTGCACCGCAGTTCGCCCCTCCGGCTCTGGGGGCCGGAGGGGCGAACGGGTGTTCTTCGGCGTCGCGGTCAGAGACCGACGATCTTGTAGAGGCCGCCGACTTCCTGGCGGTTCAGCACGCGCATCGAACCGGGCCGCTGGTTGCCGAGCGACACCTCGCCGATCGCGACGCGGACCAGCGACTGCACCGGGTAGCCGACGTGCTCGAGCAGGCGGCGGACGATGTGCTTGCGGCCCTCGTGCAGCACGACCTCGACGAGCGCCTTGCCCGGCACCGCGCTGATGAGCTTGAAGGAGTCGACCTTGACCGGCCCGTCCTCCAGCTCGACGCCCGCCTTGAGCTTCTTGCCGAGCCCCTTCTCGACCGGGCCGGGGACCTCGGCGAGGTAGGTCTTCTTCACGTTGTAGCTCGGGTGCATCAGCCGGTGCGCGAGCTCACCGTCGTTCGTGAGCAGCAGCAGACCCTCGGTCTCGGCGTCGAGGCGCCCGACGTGGAACAGCCGCTCCGCGCGGTTGCGCACCAGGTCGCCCACGCACGGACGCCCCAGGTCGTCCTCCATCGTGGAGAGCATCCCGAACGGCTTGTTGAGCGCGATGGTGACGACGTCCTCGCGGATCTGCACCCGCACCCCGTCGACGTGCACGACAGCGGTCTGCGGGTCGATCCGCCGGCCCTGCTCGCGCACGACCACGCCGTCGACCTGCACCCGCCCCTGGTCGATCAGCTCCTCCGAAGCACGGCGCGAGGCGATCCCCGCCTGCGCCAGCACCTTCTGCAGGCGCACGCCCTCGTTCTCAGACATCGTCGATCGCATCCACTTCGGGCAGCAGCGGCGCGATTGGCGGCAGGTCGTGCAACGACGACAGCCCCAACCGCTCCAGGAACAGTTCGGTAGTGCGGTACAGGATCCCACCCGTGTCGCTGTCGGTGCCCGTCTCCTCGATGAGCCCCCGGGCGACCAGGGTCCGGATCACACCGTCCACGTTGACGCCGCGAACCGCCGCGATCCGCGCCCTCGTCACGGGCTGCCGGTAGGCGATCACCGCGAGCGTCTCCAGGGCCGCGCGGGTGAGTTTCGCGCGCTGACCGTCGAGCAGCAGCTTCTCCACGAACGGGGCGAACCGGTCCCGCGTGTAGAACCGCCAGCCGTCCCCCGCCCTGCGCAGGTCGATGCCGCTGCCGGACTCGGTGTACCGGCTCGACAGTCTACGGAGTGCCGCCTTGACCCGCTTCACCGGCTGCTCGAGGGCACTGCTGAGCTGGTCTTCGGCGATCGGGCTGTCGACGACGAGCAGCACGGACTCGATCGCGGCCTCGAACGTGGCGTCGTCGGTGAGGTCCGGCAGACCGCTGTCCTCGATGGCCTCTTCGGGGGCGGCGGCGAGGAGCTGGGCCTCGAGGGTGGCGGCGTCGGTGTCGGGCTCGTCGCCGGTCTGCGGTTCGGCAGTGGCGGCGGCTGCGGGCTCGGGGGCAGCGACGGGCTTCGCCTTGGCGCGAGCGCCGCTCTTGGCGGTGCGCGGCTTCGCGGCACCTGCCTTCACCCCGGCGGCGGACCCGGCTTCCGGCTCGGCGAGCACGACCGCGGCGGGAGCGGCGTCGTCGAGAGCGGCGTCCGACTCGGGCTCGGCACCGGAACCGTCCCCAGCGCCGGAGTTGTCCCCAGTACCGGAGTTGTCCCCAGTACCCGAGTTGTCCCCAGCCCCGGCGCCTGACCTGCCGTTTTCGTCGGTGCCACCCGGTAGACTAGATACCGGGGGCGGGACCGCCGCGCCGGATCCGGCCGAGGCGTCATCGGCCCCGGCGTCCAGCACGACAGCAGCGGGAGCGGCGTCGTCGAGAGCAGCATCAGCCTCCCCCTCGCCGGCGGCGGACCCAACGGCCTCCCCGGCACCGGGCTCAGCGGCACCAGGCACTGCCTCACCGGGCTCAGCGGCACCAGCCGCGTCCTCGCGGCGCCCCGGCCCGCCCCCGTCGAACGCCGGCCCCGGCTCCTCGATCTCCGCCGCGTCCGGCCCCACCAGTGGCTCGCTCATCCGCCGTAGTCCTCATCCTCGTCGCCGGCGTGCACCTGCGCCTGCGCTTGCTCCAACGACCCGCCGACCCACGTCACCCGCAGCGGCCCGAGCGGGTCCTCCTGCTCGAAGGCCAGCGACTTCTCCCGGTACAGCTCCAGCAGCGCGAGGAACCGCGCCACGACCTCCATGGTCTCGGTGCAGTCGGCGATGATCTCGGAGAACGACGCGGTGCCCTTCTCGATCAGCAACGCCCGCAGCACGTCGGCGGTCTCGCGGATCGACACGCGGTGCTGGTGGATGTGCGCGACCGAGAGCGTCCGCTTCTGCTTCGGGCGGAAGGCGGCGGCCGCGATCAGGGCGAACTTGTCGGGTGTGACGCCGAGCATCACCTCGGGCAGCAGGCCCTCGAAGCGCGGTTCGAGCGACACCGAGCGCGGGTAGCGCCGGTACGCGCCCTGTTCCAGCTCCGCGAACAGGGCCGCGACCTGCTTGTACGCGCGGTACTGCAGCAGCCGGGCGAACAGGAGGTCGCGCGCCTCCAGCAACGCGAGGTCGTCCTCGTCCTCGACGTCGCCGGTCGGCAGCAGGCGGGCGGCCTTCAGGTCGAGCAGCGTCGCGGCGATGACGAGGAACTCGGTGGTCTCGTCGAGGTCCCACGCGTCGCCCATGCCGCGGAGGTGCGCGATGAAGTCGTCGGTGACCTGGTGCAGCGCCACCTCGGTCACGTCCAGCGTGTGCTGCGAGATCAGCTGGAGCAGCAGGTCGAACGGACCTTCGAAGTTCGTGAGCCTGACCTTGAACTTGCCGTCGTCCTGAGCGGCGACCTCAGCGGGAACGTCCTCGGTCACTGCTCGCGCAACCTGCGTACCAGCAGCGACGCGTCACCGTGCGTTTCCAGGTCGTCCAGCACGATCGCGATCGCCTCGCGCACGACGCGGCCCCGGTCGACGCCCAGGCCGTAGGCCGCGCGCAACGCCAGCCGCGCCTGTTCGAGCGACAGCAGCTCTTCGTCGGACACGTAGACCGTGATCTTCGTGGTGTGCTTGGTGCGGCCGGAACCACGGCGTTGCTGCGGCGATTCCTCTGGCGTCGATTCCTCTGGCGTCGAGGCCTCGGGCGCGGCAGGGACGGACGTCAGCCGGAACAGCTCCGCGGCGCCCGGCAGTGAAGGGCGATGGGTCACCGGGCGATCACCTCGCGGGCCAGCGCGCGGTAGGCGTTGGCGCCGGACGAACGGGGTGCCCAGCGGGTGATCGGTTCGCCGGCCACGGTGGTCTCCGGGAAGCGCACCGTGCGGTTGATGACCGAGTCGAACACGATGTCGCCGAACGCCTCGACAACGCGGGCCATGACCTCGCGCGAGTGCAGCGTGCGCGGGTCGAACATCGTGGCGAGGATGCCGGTGATGGTGAGCCTCGGGTTCAAGCGTTCCTTGACCTTCTCGATGGTGTCGATGAGCAGCGCCACCCCGCGCAGCGAGAAGAACTCGCACTCGAGCGGGATCAGCACGCCGTCCGCGGCCGCGAGGGCGTTCACCGTGAGCAGGCCGAGCGAGGGCTGACAGTCCACCAGCACGTAGTCGTAGTGGTCGATCACCGGGCGGAGGGTGCGCACGAGCGTGTGCTCGCGGCCGACCTCCGACACGAGCTGGATCTCCGCGGCCGACAGGTCGATGTTGCTCGGCAGCAGGTCCATGTCGTCGACCATGGTCTTGCGGATGACGTCGCCGACGGCGGTGTCACGTTCCATGATCACGTTGTAGATAGTGGTGTCGAGCTGGTGCGGGTGCACACCGAGGCCGACCGACAGCGCGCCCTGCGGGTCGAAGTCGACCAGCAGCACGCGGCGGCCGTATTCGGCGAGTGACGCTCCCAGGTTGATGGTCGACGTCGTCTTGCCGACGCCGCCCTTCTGGTTGCACACCGCGAGGATCTTCGCCGGGCCGTGGTGCAGCAACGGCGGCGGGTCCGGGATGTGGCGACGCTGGCGGCCTGTCGGTCCGATACCGTCGAGCTGCTCCTGAGCGACGTCGTCCACCGGCGCGGCGTGCGGAGCCAGGTTCAGATCGGCACGGGGCGCGAAAGCGTGCTCCGGTGTCGACATGGCTGGCGGTCCCTCACTGCTCGTAGTCGTCTCTCCGGGCGCAGCCTAGGCCGCACCCGTGCGAGCGGCAACGCGCCTCGCCGGTGTTGTCAAGACTCAGTTAGGCCGGAACATCCGTTCGTGTGCGCCTGTCGGACGCGGTCAGCACCACGTCGAGCAAGCCCGGGAACAGAAGGTCCAGGTCATCGCGGCGCAGCGACACCCAGCGCTGGTTGCCGCGGCAGCGTGTTCGGGTGATGCCCGCCTCCCGCAGCACGCGCAGGTGCTGGGAGAGAGTCGACTTCGCGACGTCAACCTCGAAGGCCCCGCACAGGCGTTCCCCGCTCGACTGGATCTGGCGCACGACCGCGAGCCTGGTCGGGTCGCTCAGCGCGTGCAGCACAGCGGCTAGATCGATGGCCTGTGGGGACGGCTCGTCCAAGTTCGGCACCTGCCCACCGTACCCGTGGAAGCCTCATGTTCCAGTGGCCCGAGGGTGTGCAGTTGCGTAGACCTCCCTCAAAGTCGTAACGGTTACCAGTGTGTACACCTGAGTGGTCGTAACCGATGCGTGCCCGAGAAGTTCCTGCACCACCCGAACGTCCGCACCCCCTTCCAGCAGATGGGTGGCGAACGAATGCCGCAACGTGTGGGGTGACACCGCGGCGGTGATCCCGGCGTCCTCCGCGGCGGTCTTGAGGACCGTCCACGCGCTCTGCCGCGAGAGCCTTCCACCGCGCGCGTTCAAGAACAACGCAGGCGTGCCACGTCCTTTCGCCGCAAGGGCGGGACGTGCGCGAACCAGGTACGCGTCCACCGCGGCCAACGCCGGCCGCCCGACCGGAACCAGCCGCTGCTTGCCTCCCTTCCCGTCGAGCAGAACGGTCCGCTCGGACGCGTCGATGTCGTCCACGTCGAGCCCGACCACCTCGGAGATCCGGGCTCCCGTCGAGTACAGCAACTCCAGCAGGGCTTTGTCCCTGAGGTTTCCCACATTGTCGAGCAGCGTCAGAACCTGATCGACGGGCAATGCTTTCGGCAGCCTCTTCGGCGGCGAAGGCGGATGCACGGCGCGTGCGACGTCATGTGGCACAACGCCTTCACGGTGCGCGAAGCGGTGTAACCCGCGCACAGCGACTAACGTCCGTGCGGCGGACGACGCCGCAAGCCCGCTTTCCCGCAGCACGGCGAGGAACTCACTCACCTGCACTTCCGTCACCGCGCCCAAGTCGGTGACAGCAAGGGATTCCAGGTGTTCGGTGTAGCGGCGCAGATCGCGCGTGTACGAGTCGAGGGTGTTGCGGGCGGTGCCGCGTTCCACGGCGAGGTGGTCGAGGTAGGTCGCCACCAGCTCTGCGATCACGCCAGCCCTTCCAGCAGGATTTCCCCGTGGCGTGCGTTGACGCCCTTGGCCAGTGCCGGGTCGTCCGCCACCGCACGCTCAAAACCCTTGTCCGCCAACGCGATGACGTACGGCAGCGTCACGTTCGTGAGCGCGTACGTCGACGTGTTGGGCACGGCACCGGGCATGTTCGCGACGCAGTAGAACACGGAGTCGTGCACGCGGTACGTCGGCGCGTCGTGTGTCGTCGGTCGCGTGTCCTCGAAACAGCCGCCCTGGTCGACCGCGATGTCCACGAGCACGCTGCCGGGACGCATCCGCGACACCAGCTCGTTGCTGACGAGCTGCGGCGCCCTCGCACCGGGCACGAGCACCGCGCCGACCACCAGATCCGCCCAGCGGCAGGCCTTCTCGACCTCGTAGACGTTCGACGCGATCGTCTGCAGGTGCCCGCGGTAGGTGAAGTCGATCTGCCGCAACCGGTTGACGTTGGTGTCGAGCACGACCACCTCGGCCTGCATGCCGACCGCCATCGTCGCCGCGTTCATCCCGGCCACGCCCGCGCCGATCACCGCGACCTTGCCCGCGGCGACACCGGGAGCACCGCCGAGCAGCACACCGCGCCCGCCCTGCGCGCGTTCGAGGCAGTGCGCGCCGACCT
The DNA here is from genome assembly GCF_900104175.1 of Lentzea jiangxiensis. Taxonomy (GTDB): domain Bacteria; phylum Actinomycetota; class Actinomycetes; order Mycobacteriales; family Pseudonocardiaceae; genus Lentzea; species Lentzea jiangxiensis. Next base: position 14,988 of record NZ_FNIX01000013.1, on the reverse strand, counting down.
GGGCCGCCATCCGCCCGGCGATCTCGCTCATCGGCGCCAGCAACGGCAACGACCCGTCGGGCAGCTGCACGGTCTCGTAGGCGATGGCCGTGATGCCGGACGCGGCGATCGCCGCGGTGCACGACGGCGAGGCCGCCAGGTGCAGGTAGGTGAACAGCACCTGCTCGCGGCGCAGGCGGTGGTACTCGGCCTCGATCGGCTCCTTCACCTTCAGCACCAGGTCCGCGGAGCCCCACACCTCGTCGGCGGACGACGCGATGCGCGCTCCCGCCGCCGTGTACTCGTGGTCGGGGAACGACGAGCCGGCACCGGCGTCCTGCTCGAGGACGACCTCGTGCCCGCGGCGCACCAGTTCGACCACGCCGGCGGGCGTGATGGCGACGCGGTACTCGTGGTTCTTGATCTCCTTTGGGACACCGACCAGCATCGTCGCAGCGTATTCCCGATATCGGTCCGCTGCATCGGATAACGTGCGCAGCCGTGTCAGAAGCATTCGGGCCAGACCAGCAGCGCATCGGCAACCAGCAGCGCGAAGAGGCGATCACCGCTCTCAACGACCACTTCGCGATGGCGCGGCTCGACATCACCGAGTACCAGGAGCGGGTCAACCGCGCGTCCGGCGCGCAGAGCTACGCGGAGCTCGCCGAGCTGTTCCGCGACTTGCCGCAGCCGCACCCGCCGTTCCTCGCGCCGCCGTCCGTGCCGTTCACGGCCGTGCCCACCCCGCCGCCGGGCTTCGCGCCGCAGCCCACGCCGCCGTACTACCCGCCGCCCACCGGCCCGCAACCGCAGTACGCGCTGCCGCAGCCCGGCATGGTCCCTCCCGGCTACGCCGCTCCCGGCGCGCCGTACGGCTTCGACCCGTACACGGGCGTACCGCTGTCGGACAAGTCGAAGATCGTCGCGGGCCTGCTGCAGCTGTTCCTGGGCAACCTCGGCGTGGGCCGCTTCTACACGGGCCACACCGGTATCGCGCTCGCCCAGCTGTTCACCTGCGGCGGCTGCGGCATCTGGTCGCTGGTGGACGCGATCATCATCCTGGTCAACGGCGGCACCGACGCCGAGGGCCGCAAGCTCCGCGACTCCTAGGCGAGGTTGCGCCCCACGCCCCACACGAGCGCCACGGCGAGAACGGCGAACCCGAGCGCAGGCCGCACCGGTCGCCGTTCTCCCTTCCAGCGGGCGATCGTCCAGCGCGTGAGCAGCCAGGCCACCGTCGGCACGCCCAGCACGAGCAGCACGGCGTTGAAGTGCCACGCGGCCACGACGTCGCCGTGCAGCAGCGCGTGGAGCATCCGCGTGACCCCGCAGCCGGGGCAGTCGAGCCCGGTGAGCGCCTTGAACGGGCACTTCGGCAGGAAGTTGCCCGGCTGGTTGGGGTCGACGAACAGCAGCAGCACAGCGCCTGCGGCACCGGCTGCGAGCACGCTGAGGGGCCCCCTCATCCGTGTGAGAGAACCCTTCAGCGTCTGCATGACTCCAACCTACTTCTCGCGCGCGGCGAACCGGGTCGGCCGGTCGCGGAAGGGCGCGTCGGCGGGCCGGGGCTCCGCCCTGCCCTCCAGCACCTCACGGGCCGCGAGCAGCCCCGCGACGGTCGACGAGTTCACGATCTCGCCGGAGAGCACCATCCGCACGGCCTCGGCGATCGGGAAGCGGTGGACCTCCAGGTCCGCCTCCTCCTCGCCCTGCACCTCGCGGTCGACCTCGGACAGGTCGCGCGCCAGGAACACGCGCACGACCTCGTCGGTGAAGCCGGGCGACGCGGCCGTGTCGACGAGGGTGTCCCAGCGCCGCGCGTCGAGACCGACCTCCTCGGCCAGCTCGCGGCGGGCGCCGACGACCGGCTCCTCGCCGTCGTGGTCGAGCAGGCCGGCCGGCAGCTCCCAGAGGTGCCGGCCGAGCGCGTGCCGGTACTGGTGGATGAGCACGACCTCGCCCTCGTCGCCGACGGCCACGACCGCCACCGCGCCCATGTGCTCGACGATCTCGCGCTTGGCCGTGCCGCCGCCGGGCATCTCGACCTCGTCGACCCTCAGCGCCACGACCTTGCCGACGTGCAAGTCCTCGCTGGAGACCGTGCGGAAGTCGTGCCTGGACGTCACTGGGACGCTCCCGCCGCCAGCGGGAGGCGGTCCGCGACCCGGTAGTCGATCGCGGCCTTCACGAACGCCGCGAACAGCGGGTGCGGCTTCGTGGGACGCGACTTGAGCTCCGGGTGCGCCTGCGTGGCCGCGTAGAACGGGTGCACGTCGGCGGGCAGCTCGACGAACTCGACCAGGCGGCCGTCCGGCGACGTGCCGGAGAAGGCCAGGCCGGCGTCGGCGAGCTTGCCGCGGTAGGCGTTGTTGACCTCGTAGCGGTGGCGGTGCCGCTCGGAGACCTCGGTGGCGCCGTAGGCGTTCGCGACGACCGATCCCGGCGTGAGCTTCGCGACGTACGCGCCCAGGCGCATCGTGCCGCCCATGTCGCGCTGACCGGAGACGACGTCCTCCTGGTCGGCCATCGTGGAGATGACGGGCGAGCCGCCCTCCTCGAACTCGCTGGAGTTCGCGTCCTCGATGCCCGCGAGGTTGCGCGCCGCCTCGATGACCATGCACTGCAGGCCGAGGCACAGGCCGAGCGTCGGCACACCGCGCGTGCGGGTGTACTTCAGCGCGCCGATCTTGCCCTCGATGCCGCGCACGCCGAACCCGCCGGGGATCAGCACCGCGTCCATGCCGGACAACGCCCGCGCGGCGCCCTCGGCCGTCTGGCACTCGTCCGACGGCACCCACTTGATCTCGACCTTGGCGTGGTGCGCGAACCCGCCGGCCCGCAGCGCCTCGGTGACCGAGAGGTACGCGTCGGGCAGGTCGACGTACTTGCCGACGAGCGCGATCTTCACCGTCTCGACGGGGTTGTGCACGCGCTGCAGCAGGTCGCCCCACACCGTCCAGTCGACGTCGCGGAACGGCAGGTCGAGGCGGCGCACCACGTAGGCGTCGAGCCCCTCGGCGTGCAGCACCTTCGGGATGTCGTAGATCGACGGCGCGTCCACGGCGGCGACGACGGCGTCGGTGTCGACGTCGCACATCAGGCCGATCTTGCGCTTGAGCGCGTCCGGGATCTCCCGGTCCGCCCGGCAGACGATCGCGTCGGGCTGGATGCCGATGTTGCGCAGCGCCGCGACGGAGTGCTGCGTCGGCTTGGTCTTCAGCTCCCCGGACGGCGCCAGGTACGGCACGAGGCTCACGTGCAGGAAGAAGACGTTGTCGCGGCCGACGTCGTGGCGGACCTGGCGGCAGGCCTCCAGGAACGGCAGCGACTCGATGTCGCCGACGGTGCCGCCGACCTCGGTGATGACGACGTCCGGCGTGACGCCGTCGGCGTCCGGCTCGGCCATCGCGCGGATGCGGCGCTTGATCTCGTCGGTGATGTGCGGGATCACCTGGACCGTGTCACCCAGGTACTCGCCGCGCCGCTCCTTGGCGATCACCTCGGAGTACACCTGGCCGGTGGTGACGTTCGCGTCACCGCTCAGATCCCGCGCGAGGAACCGCTCGTAGTGGCCGATGTCGAGGTCCGTCTCCGCACCGTCGTCGGTCACGAAGACCTCGCCGTGCTGGAACGGGTTCATCGTGCCAGGGTCCACGTTCAGGTACGGGTCGAGCTTCTGCATCGTCACCCGCAGGCCGCGCGAGGTGAGCAACTGGCCGAGGCTGGAGGCGGTGAGCCCCTTGCCCAAGGAGGACGCGACGCCTCCCGTGACGAAGACGTGCTTGGTCGTACGTGCCTGCTGCACCAACGGGGCTCCCGTGAAAATCGTGGGGGTGAATCCCCCTATCCACGGGCCATAACGCTAACACGCCGCCGGTCACCCAGCGCACCACGACCCGGCAGATCACATCACCCGATCGGCGCAGCAAGGGGTTTTCCCGAACTTCCCCCGGCACGGGCCGACATCAGGAAAAGTTGTCACGTGACCTTCGACGTGGCGGTGGCAGCCGCTGGAGCCGTTCACGACCGCTCGGCGGCCTGGCGTTTCGTCGAGGGATTCGCGGCCGCGTGGGCGGAGCCGATCGAACCGCAGGACGGCTGGAGCCGAGCCGACCTCGCCGCCACCGAGGAACGGCTCGGCGTCGAGCTCCCGGAGGCGGTCAAGGAGGCGCTGTCGCTGTTCGGCAAGCGCCCCGACCTGACCAGCAACCAGGACCGCCTGCTCCTGCCCTCGGAACTGCGCGTGGACGACGACGTGCTGGTGTTCCGCGACGAGAACCAGTGGGTCGCGGCTTGGGCCACGGCACTGGGCGGGGACGACCCCGAGGTGATGATCAAGCTCGACCTCGTCGACAAGACCGGGGAGCGCTGGGACCCGTGGCTGCCGCGGTTCTCGCTGGCGTGCGTGGAGATGGTGTTGTCCGAAGCGCTGTTCCGCGACGGGGCCGAGACGGCGGACAGGGAGACGTCCGAGGCGGACGGCTCCCTGCTCGAGGACAACTTCGCGCTCCTGCCGCTGCACAGTCCCGGCACCCGCTGGTTCGTCGGCGACGACCTGGTCGTCCGCGAGGACGACCACCAGTGGCTGTGGGCCCGCGCCCGCACGCCGGACGCGTTGGAACTGCTGGTGAAGGTGCTGCCGGGCGACTGGACGACCGAGTACTAGCCCGCCGCTCCCGGCGACGACGCCTCCGCGTTGCCCGCCACCCCGTACCGGCCGGAGCGGCCCTCCAGCTGCTCGCCCAGCGCCATCACCACGACGACCTGGCCCGCCGGGGTGTCGGAGTTGTCGACGGTGGACAGGATCGACGTCGCGTTCGTGTCCGCGCGGACCACACCGATCGCACCGGTGCCGTTGGCCGAACCGTTCGCTCCCGCCAGCACGACGCCCGCGGCGGACCGGTCGAGCTGGGTGGCGAACCGCGCGACCGTCGAGGCCCGGTCGGCCGCCGAGTCACCGATCGCCGCGCCGCCGGTCAGCACGATCGCGAGCTGCGCGGGCGTCACCCCGGACGTCGCCTTGACGAACCCGGCGTTGGAAAGCCCGGACAGCGCGGCCGCCGTCTCGTCGGCCGTGGCCTGCGGCTGGTTGCTGGTGGGGTTGAGCAGCAGCAGGGCGCCGAACAGGCCGCCCGCGCGGGTGCCGGGGTCGCCGGCCGTGGGCAGCTGCGACCCGGCGGGCTGCACCCGTGCCACGAGGTCGCGCAGCTGGTCGCCGCGGGACGGGTCGGCGAACGCGTCGGTCAGCTGGACCTCGCCGGTGACCGTGGCGCTCGCGGCCTTCAGCAGGCCGTTGAGCGCGTCCCGGTCGGCCGGGCGCGCGTCCGCGGTCGTGACGATCACGACCGTGCGGTCGGTGAGCCGGTCCTTGACCGCGAGCGGCCCGACGGCCTCCGCGAACTCGTCGGCCTCGGTCAGCTCGGCGTTCAACGCGTTGCGCTCGTTCTGCAGGTCGTTCACCTGTTGCGCCAACGAGTTCTTCTCGTCGCTCAACCCGGACAGCAACCGCCCGCTGATCGCGGTCGACCCCAGCACGACTCCGACCGCGAGGGCCAGGAAGACCGCGGTGATCGAAACTACGTGGTAGCGCAACGTGATCACGAGAAGAACCCCTTGAGCCAGTTGACGACGGATTGCCAGCCGTCGACCACGATGTCGACGTAGACGTGACCGACACCGGAGACCGCGAGCGCGGCCACCATGGCCGCGATCGCGGCGGCCACCAGCAGGACGATCACGCCCAGCGAAACCCGGCTGCGGTGCAGGGTCGCGACGGCCTCCCCGTCGACGAGCTTGCTGCCGAGCTTCAACCGGGTCAGGAACGTGGAGGGGTTGGAACCGGAGTGCCCGCGGTCGAGGAACTCGCGCAGCGTCGCGCGGAGCCCGACCGTGACCACCAGCGACGCCCCGTGGGCTTCGGCGAGCAGCAGCGCCAGGTCCTCGGCGTTGCCCGAGGCGGGGAACGTCACCGCGCCGATGCCGAGGTCCTGGATGCGCTGCAGGCCGGGCGCGTGGCCGTCGGTCTGCGCGGGCACGACCACCTCGGCGGCCGCGCGCAACGACGCGGTGCCGATGCCGTCGGGGTCGCCGACGATGATGTCCGGTTTGAGCCCGGCGTCGATCAGCGTGTCCGCGCCCGTTTCGACGCCGATCAGCACCGGCCGGTACTCGCGGATGTAGTGGCGGAGCTTGCGCAGCTCCTCGGCGTGCGACGGCCCACCCGCGACGACGAGCACCTGCCGGTCGCGCATCGACACGTACACCTCGGGCACGCCGACGCCGTCGAGCACCAGCGCGCGTTCACGGCGCAGGAACTCGATGGTGTTGGCGGAGAACGCTTCCAGCTGCGCCGACATGCCGGCCTTCGCCTCGATCATGGCATCGGCGATGCTCTCGGCGTTCTGCTCGACACCCTTCGCGAGCTCGCGTTCGCCGGCGTAGACGACCCCCTCGTGCAGCCGGACCCTGGCGCCTTCCTTGATCTCCCGCAACGCGACCGCGCCGACGCCGTCGATCAGCGGGATGCCCGCCTCCAGCAGCAGCTCCGGCCCGAGATTGGGAAAACGCCCGGAAATGGACGGCGACGCGTTCACGACACCGACCACCTCGGCCGCGACGAGCGCTTCCGCGGTGCGCCGGTCGAGGTCGACGAGGTCCATGACCGCGACGTCACCGGCACTCACGCGCCGAACCAGGTCGCTCGCGCGCCGATCAACCCGCGCGACACCCGTGACACCGGGAAGTTCGTGGTTGGTGCGGTTCAGCAGCCCGGAAAGCTTCATGCGCCGATAGTGACCCACGGTGCGCATGTGACCGGTGAGGCACGCCGGGCGATTCCTGCTGGTCAGTCGTCGGGGTGAACCACCACGGCACCGAACGCCAGCACCACGGCGCCGATGAGCACCCAGATCCCGTTGCCGAACCCGGCTTCCAGCCCTGGGTCGATGGCGATGTTGCCCGCCTCGTGGAAGCTGATCACGTTCAACAGGTGGACGAACAGCATCCCGGCCACACCCGCGAGCGCCGCGGCACCGGCGAAGGCGACCTTCCGCCACCGAACACCCACCAGCACCGCCGCGGCCGCCACCACGATCGGGATGCCGAACAACGGACCGTGCTCGTCCTTGGTGCCACCGAACCGCGTGCTCCAGCCGGTCGTGACGTACGCGGTCTGCGGCTGCCCGGGAGCAAGGCTGATCAACAGCTCGGAGAACGGCAGGAGCGTCGCCCCGGCCGCGGCCCCCGCGGCCAGCACGAGCAACACGACGCTCAGGACCTTCTTCACCCCGCCTCCCGCTGCACCGCGACGGCACCCGCGAGCGCCACCAGCGTTCCGGCCACCAGGAACACCAGCCCGAACCCGACCGCGAAGTCCCCTTGCTGCTCGACCGCGTGCCCGCGTTCCGACACGACCAGCGCCGCCGTGACACCGACGGCCCCGGCCTGTCCGGCCGCCCCGGCCACCGCGGCGCGAGCGACCCAGATCCCGGCGACGAGCAACGCCGCCGTGACCGCCACCGGCACCCCGTACCAGGGCGACAGCTCCCCTGCGGGCCAGTCACCGGGCTTGTTGACGATCTCCGTCCCCCAAGCCCGAACGACCACCTCGACCCCACCGCCGTAAGCCGTCGAGTACCACGGCAGCACCATCGCCGTGGCCGTCAGCACCACCCCGACCGCGATCAGCGCGATCGCCGTAGGCCTCCCGATCACCGTGCCTCCCGCCCGTCGCCGGGTACGGCGATGCCGAACGGCGGCGTGTCGTCCTCTCCGCCCAACGACCGCACGACCACCCCGTCCTCATCCACCGACGCAGACCCCACCCGCTGTTGAGCGAGCACGGCCCCGACCAGCGTGATGATCGCTCCCAGGACCAACATCCACGTACCGCCGAGGTAGTGCACTTCGGCCGCGGGCTCCCCGGACGGCCCGAAGGAGTACAGGCTGCGCTGCCGCTCGACCAGCGCGAGGTAGAGGAACACCACCCCGGCCAACGCCCCGGCAGCACCGAGGACGAGCACCCGCCCGACGAACGCGGTCCTCTCCCGCAACGTCAGCACCACGGCACAGGCCACCACCACCGCACAAACGACCAACGGCCACCCCGCCGCGAACAACGCGGGGTTCTCAGGCGGCCCGCTCGGAGGCTCCGACCTGGTCACCCAGGCCGAGGTGGTGATCACCAACTCCACTTCGAAACCTTTGTGGACGGTCCGGAAGGTGTCCAGGAGACTCCCGGCCACCACGGTCCCGGCCCCCAGCACGGAGAGCACACCGGCCACCCTCCGCCGCTCACCCACCCTTCGGCTCCACGATCACCGGATACCCGTAGGGCGGCGTCTCGGCGTCGTCCCCGTCGTCGTCGACCTGGTGGATCACCACCCCGTCACCGCCCTCCACGTCGTCATCGCCACCAACCCGCCGAGGCAACTCCTGGTGCAACACGGCGGAGATGACCCCCACCCCGGCGGCCACGATCAGCATCGTGACCCCGTCCCTCTGCTCCACGGCAATGGGCACGGGCGACCTCATGCCCTCGAGCTCCTCGACCAGCCCCTGCACCCGCACCACGGCAGACCAGGCGGCCCCCACCAGCAACCCGGCCCCGAGCAACGACCCCACCCGGAGAGCAGGGACCCGAAATGCCAGCACCGCAGCCAACACCATGACCACGGCCGCCCCGACAACAGGCTCCCCGAACTCCAACGGCGCCAACATCAGCACCTCTCGGAAGTCGTCCCGCTCAACGACCCACGAGGTGGCCTCGAACCGCAGCGTCCGCCCGTTCACCACCACCCGCACCGAATAGGCGGTCGAGAACGTAGCCGCCACAGCCAACCCGGCCGCGACGAACACCAGCACCGCCCCGAGCACCCGGCGCGTGGTCACAGATCCGGTCCACCTTCCACCGCACACCGCGTGCGCCCGCTGACCGGAGCTCGGTCCCCTCCATCATGCCGAACCACAGCCCGAACAGCGCGAGGCCGAAGGCGAGCCGCTCCGCTTTTGGCTTTGCTCTTGGCTTTCCAGGCGGCCCCACCGGCCACCACCCACCAACGGACGTAACCGCCCAATGCAACAGGCGTGCCAGCAACCCACAAAAAAAGGGGGGGACGCATGCTGACGCAGACGTCCCCCCACTCCCAGGACCCCCCAATCCCAACCTGCTCAGGGGGTCCGACAAACCTCAGCCCTTCTTCTTCCTCCGCCGAACCACAGGAGCAGAAGACTTGTCCGACTTGGCCGCGGCCAGCAACTCCTCGGCGTGAGCCCGCCCGGTGTCGGTGGAGTCCATCCCGGCCAGCATTCGAGCCAGCTCCACCACCCGCTGGGTCTCGTCCAACTTCCGGACAGCCGACCGCGTGAACGTCCCGTCGGCGGATTTGTCCACCACGAGATGCCGATCGGCGAAGGCCGCGACCTGGGGCAGGTGCGTCACCACGATCACCTGGTGCGACCGGGCAAGCCGAGCCAGCCGCCGCCCGACCTCGACAGCAGCCCGTCCACCGACTCCGGCGTCCACCTCGTCGAACACCAGCGTGGGCACCGGATCGGAGTGGGACAGCACCACCTCGAGCGCCAGCATCACCCGGGAGAGCTCACCACCGGAAGCCCCCTTGTGCACCGGAAGAGCAGGCGCCCCGGGGTGGGAGATCAGCCGGAGCTCGACGTCGTCCACCCCCGACGCGCCGGCGTGCAGCACCGAGCGCCCGACGGTGAGAGCCTGCGCGTCCCCGGTCTCGGCGTGCCGGGGCCGGACGGCGAGCTCCACCGAGGCGTGCGGCATCGCGAGCCCGTCGAGCTCTTCGGTGACGGCCTTCCCGAGTTCCAGCGCGGCCTCGACCCGAGCCGCCGTCACCTGAGCGGCGAGCGTCGCCAGCTCCGCGGCCAGCTCGTCGCGGCGGGCCGCCAAGCCGGTGAGCGCTTCCTCGGACGTGTCCAGTCCGCCCAGCCGGGCACGCGCCTGCTCGGCCCAGGCGATCACGCCGTCGACGTCGGCGGCGTACTTGCGGGTCAGCGCCTTCAGTTCGGCCTGGCGCTGCAGCACGGCCTCGAGGCGGCCGGGGTCGGCCTCCAGCTGGTCGAGGTAGCCGGAGATCTCGGCGCCGACGTCGGCCAGCAGCGTGGCCGCCTCGACGAGACGCGGTTCCATCTCGCGCAGCTTCGGGTCCTCGGACGAGGACAGGCGGCGGGCGGCCTCGGAGATCAGGCCGAGCGCGCCGGGGTTGTCCGGGTCGCCCTCCAGGGAGCCGGACACCGCGAACTGCGCGCCCTGGGCCGTCTCGCGCAGCTGGTCGGCGTCGGCCAGGCGGCGGGCCTCGTCGTGCAGCTCGGCGTCCTCGCCCAGCTGCGGGGCGACCGCGTCGATCTCGGTCAGGCCGTGGCGCAGCAGGTCGGCCTCGCGGGCCAGTTCGCGGGAACGTTCGGTGCGTTCCTTCAGCTCCGCGGAGACGCGCAGCCACTCCTCGCGGACGGCCTGGTACGCGCGCAGGGGCCCGCCCACGTCGTCGCCGGCGAAGCGGTCCAGCACGGCGCGCTGCTCGGTGGGGCGCATGAGCCGCAGCTGGTCGTTCTGGCCGTGGACGGCGATCAGCTGCTCGGCCAGCTCGGACAGCACGCCGACCGGCACGGAACGGCCGCCGACGTGCGCGCGGGAGCGGCCGTCGGCGCCGACGGTGCGGATCGCGATCAGCGAGCCGTCCTCGTCCGCCTCGCCGCCGACCTCCTCCGCCACCTTCGCGGCGGGACTGCCGGCCGGGGCCTGGAAGCGGCCCTCGACCACCGCCCGGTCCGCTCCGGTGCGCACGCGGGACGCCTCCGCCCGGCCACCGCCGAGCAGGTGCAACCCGGTCACGACCATGGTCTTGCCCGCGCCCGTCTCACCCGTGACAACGGTGAACCCGGGGTCCAGCTCCAGGGTGGCCTCGTCGATCACGCCAAGGCCATTGATGCGCATCTCGGCCAGCACAGGGCGAACCTTACTTGTCGAGTCCGACATTTCCTCGCGGGCACCATAACGAGCCGGTGCCGACGCACCGAGCGGCGCGGTCAGCCTGCCGATGGTCCCCGCCACCCCTTCACCGGCAGGTCGAACTTCTCGACCAGCCGGTCCGTGAACGGGGCATGGCGCAGCCGGACGACCTTGAGCGGCACCTCGCCCTCCACGATCTCGATCCGCGCGCCCGCGGGCAACTCGAACGTGCGCCGCCCGTCCGCGGACAGCGCCGCCGGATGCCCGGTCGCCTCGATCTCAAACGCCACGTGCGACTTGGGCGACACGACCAGCGGCCGCGCGAACAGCGCGTGCGCGTTGCTCGGCACCACCAGGATCGCCTGCACGTCCGGCCACACGACCGGACCGCCGGCCGAGAACGCGTAGGCCGTGGAACCCGTCGGCGTCGCGCACAGCACGCCGTCGCAGCCGAACGCCGACACGGGCCGTCCGTCGACCTCGATGACGACCTCGAGGATGCGTTCGCGGATCAGCTTCTCGACGCTGATCTCGTTGAGCGCCCACGTCTTCACGACGACCTCGCCGTCGACCTTGGCGATCAGGTCGAGCGTCATGCGCTCTTCCACGAAGTAGTCGCGTTCCAGCACGTGACCGACGGCCTCGTGCAACGCGTCCGAGTCGGCTTCCGCGAGGAACCCGACGCGGCCGAGGTTCACGCCGAGGACCGGCACGCGCGCCGGGCGGGCGAGCTCGGCGCCGCGCAGCAGCGTGCCGTCACCGCCCAGCACCAGCACGAGCTCGGTGCCCTCGGCGGCGTGGTCGTCGGCGGGCACGACCTTGGTGCAGCACGACGGGCCGAGGTCACGCGCCTCGTCGTCGAGCACCCTCGTCGTGACGCCTCCGACCGCGAGGCGGCCGGCCACCTGACGGGCGAGATCGATGTTGCTCTGGTGACCGGTGTGGACGACCAGCAGGACTTCCCTCATTGGGGCCCTTCTTCGACGGCGGTGCGCACCATCTCCGCGGCAGTCTCCGCCCCGTCCGGGGCGGGTCCTGCTTTGCGCAGCCAGAGGAAGTACTCGACGTTGCCGGACGGGCCGGGCAGCGGGCTCGCGACGACCCCGTGCACGGCCAGGCCGAGCTCGGCCGCCGCCCTGGTCACGTCGAGCACGGCTTCCGCGCGCAGCCCGGGGTCGCGCACGACGCCTCCGGAGCCGAGGCGTTCCTTGCCCACCTCGAACTGCGGCTTGACCATCGGCAGCAGATCGCCTTCCTCGTCGAGGCACGCGGCCAGTGCGGGGAGCACAAGCCTCAACGAGATAAACGAAAGATCGGCCACCACGAGTTCAACCGTGCCACCGATGTCCTCGGGTGTGAGGGTGCGGACGTTGGTCTTGTCCTTCACCACGACCCGGTCGTCGGTCTGCAGCTTCCAGTCGAGCAGACCCCTGCCGACGTCGGCCGCGACGACCTGCCTCGCACCTCCGCGCAGCAGCACGTCGGTGAAACCGCCAGTGGACGCGCCGGCGTCGAGACAGCGCTTGCCGGTGGGGTCGATCTTGAAGCCTTCGAGCGCGCCGATCAGCTTGTGCGCGCCCCGGGAGGCCCAGTTGGGATCGTTGTCGAGGTCCTTGACGACGACCGCGTCGGAGGTCTCCACGGCGGTCGCGGGCTTGGTCGCGACGGTGCCGCGCACCGTGACGCGGCCGTCCGCGACGAGTTGGCTGGCGTGCTCACGGGACCGGGCGAGCCCCCTGCGCACGAGTTCGGCGTCGAGCCGCACCCTGCGAGGCACTGTGCATCACACCTTGTCGATGCTCGACAGTGCGTCGGTGAGCGTGGCGTGCACGGCGTCGAACCGGGCAACGTGCTCCTCGAGGGCGACGTTCTCGAGCCCGTCGAGCCGCTCCAGCGCGCCTTCGATGGCGTCGGCCGGGTTGGGCGGCGGTCCGGGCAGGGGGTAGCTCACGGTCTTACGGTAGCCGATGTAGTACCGACAGGTCCGCGCCGACATACGTCGGCCGTCGCTCTTCCGGAAGCGCTTGCGCCTCCTCCTCCGTCGACACACCCGTGAGCACGAGCAGCGAGTCCATCCCGGCGTTGACGGCGCCCAGGACGTCCGTGTCGAGGCGGTCTCCGACGACCAGCGGGCGATGCGCGCCGAGGTCCTTCGCCGCCTGCTGCAGCAGCGGGGTGGCGGGTTTGCCGGCGACGAGGGGTTCCTGGCCGGTGGCGGTCTTCAGCGCCGCGACGAGGCTGCCGTTGCCGGGCAGGAGGCCGCGTTCGGTGGGCAGGGTGGCGTCGACGTTGCACGCCACCCACAGCGCACCGGCGCGGATGGCCACGGCGGCCTCGGCCAGCTGGCGCCAGCCGAGGTCCATGGACAGGCCCTGCAGGACCGCCACCGCGCCTTCGGCGGTGTCGGTCGGGATGAGTCCGCGCTTGAACACCTCGGCCTCGAGGGCCTCGGTGCCGAGCACGAGGACGGTGGACCGCTTGGGCAGGCGATCGGCGAGCATCGCCGCGCCTGCCTGCGAGGAGGTGCTCACCTCGTCGACGCTCGTCTCGAACCCGAGCTCGACGAGGTGGTCGGCCACCGCCTGCGGAGAGCGTGACGCGTTGTTGGTGACGTACCGGATCCCGACGCCCTTGCTCCTGGCCGCCGCAATCGCTTCGGCGGCACCGGGCACGGCTTCCGACCCGCGGTAGACGGTGCCGTCGAGATCGATCAGCAAAGCGTCGTACCGGTCGACCAACGTCTCGCTCACTGCTCCGCGGTCTCCTCCTGGGTGAGCTCGAACGCGCGCTCGGCGGCGTCGGTCTCCCCTTCGTCGTCAGCCTCGGCGGCGTTGAGGAACCACTTGACCGCTTCCTCGGTGCGACCGGCCGCGGCCAGGTTGTCGGCGTAAGCGTAGAAGAGCCGCGCCGAGTAGGGCGTGCGCTGTCCCGGATCGAGGTCCGGACCCTGCAGCGCGACGACGGCCGCGTCGAGCTGACCCATGTCGCGACGAGCGCCGGCCGCGACGATCCGCAGCTCGATCTCGTCCTCCTGGCTCAGGTCCTTGGCCGACGGGTCCTTGGCGAGGTCGATGGCCCGCTCGGGACGCCCGAGCGCCCGCTCGCAGTCGGCCATGATCGCCAGGTGGCCCGGCCCGGCCATCATCCGGCGCGCGGCGCGCAGCTCGCTGAGCGCCTCGGCCCACTCGTCCGCGAAGTAGGCGGTGAGACCCGCCGCTTCCCGCACGACACCGACGCGAGCGGCCTTGCTCCGCGCGTAGCGGGCGTGCTCGAGCGCCAGCTCCGGCTCCTCGTCGATCAGCAGCCCGGCCGCGGCCAGGTGCTTGCCGACGAGTTCCGCGAGGCCCTTGGGCAGGCTGCGCAGCTCGGCCTTGATCTCCGGGTCGAGCAGCGACAGGTCGGCTTCCCGGGGCAGCTCGGGCCGTCCGCCACGGGGTGCGGGCGCCTCGTCGCGCTGCTCGTCGCCGGCCTCGGCGTCCGCCGCACGGATCCCGTCCGAAGCCTCATCGGCCTCGTCAGCCTCGTCGGCTTTGTCACTCCCGGCCGCGGGCGCGTCGCCGGCCTCGCGGTCCTCGGTGACGGCCTCGTCCTCGACGGCCTCGTCCGCGTCGCTGTCGGCAGCGACCGCGGCCTCGGCCACAGCCTCGCGACCGGCCGCGGTGCGCGTGGCCGCGGCACCGTCGCCCAGGCGGTAACCGGAACGCTCGGCGTCCGGCTTCACCTCGGCAGCGGTACCCTCGGCGCCGGTGCTGTCCTGACCGCTGCTGGCCTGACCGGTGGTGTCCTGGTCGGTGATGCGGTCCTGGAAACGCGCCGCGCGCTCACGGCTGCGCTCGTCACGGCGGTCGTCGCGCTGCGGAGCCGAGCGTTCGTCGTTGCGGGAGCCGCCCCGGTCGCCGGAGTCGTTCTTGCGGTAGCCACCGCGGTCGCTCGAACGGTCCCCGCGGTATCCACCACGGTCACCGGAATCGTCCTTGCGGTACCCGCCGCGGTCGCTCGAACCCTGACCCCGGTAGCCACCACGGTCACCCGAGTCG
>NZ_FNIX01000038.1 GCF_900104175.1 Lentzea jiangxiensis | reverse complement strand
CCGAACCCGGACGTGAACGACCCCTGCGCCGGCCTGACGCACTGGGGCCGCTTCGCCTCTGCCTCGGCCGCCGCGCGCGCGGTCTCGGCCGCGGCTCGCGCAGCGGACTCGGCCGCGACGCGCGCGGACTCGGCCGCGACGCGCTCGGCCTCGGCCTTGGCGGCCTCCTGGCGCTTGACGTAGACGCCCTCGGCGGACTTGAGCGCCTCACGAACGTGGAACTGCGCCTGGATCTGCTCGGCCTGCAGCAGCTTGCGCGTCTCGGCGGCGGTGTCGACCGAGTGGATCGTCTGGACGTCCAGCACCTGCGGAGCCTGCTTCTGCCCGGTCATGGCCGCGGCCAGGTCCCTGGTCGCCGCGACGGGCACGATGCCGTCCGCGGGACCGACGGTGGCCATCGCCTGGGTGAACCCGGCGCCGGCCAGAGCGCCCGCGGCCACAACGGCCGCCACTGCCTTCTTGCGGTCGAGGTCCACCTTGGCGAGAACGTCCACCAACGGGGCCTTCGCACGCCGCAGGACCTTGGAGCGGATCGGGGAAGTCCGCTCCTCGGCCTCCGGCCGCGTCAGGGCCTCTGATTCCAGAGGGCCCTTCGCATGATGCCGTGCCAAAACTTGCCTCCATGCACTCGGGGGAGTTCGTTGACCGCGCTTCGCCTGGCGTCGGGGGGCCTGGCTGCGGGCTTCGGGGGCCCGGTGGTGGACTGGACCGCTTCGGGGGTGATCCGTGTCCTTGCGGTTATCGAACCGTGACATGCGGCGCAGAACGTAACCTCGTGTCACCGCAGGAAGCAAGCGTCTTGGGGGTTCACGTGATTAGCCCCACTGGTGATTACTTTGCGTAGTCGATCGATTTGACGTTGGTCAACGTGCAGTAGACCAATGCCCATCTCTTCCGTTTGTACTGGTCAGTCGCTTTATCGAGAAAGTCGTTCGGGATGGTTTGGGGTGCGGCTGGAGTGGGTCCGGGGGCCTGGCCTCGGTTGGACAGATTTCGGCGCCGGGGCGGCCGGCTTGGGGTGTCCGGGTGCCGGTGGGGAGTCGGTTGTGCGCGAGTTCGTGTCGCGCGTGCTCGCTTCATCGCCGCCTCGCGACGATTGCGATCAGAGCCACCACGCACCGCTTTCGCCCTGTCACGACCGCCCGTCTCACACTGCTCCGCCCCGCCCACACCTCCCCTGTCTCCCGCCGGTCCTCCCCATGCGCAACGCAAAGGGCCGCCGGACGCACCTGGCGTCCGACGGCCCCGAGCCGGGCTGGCGGTTACTTGTAGCGGCCTGCGGCCGGAGGCAGCGGGGCCGCCGGCAGGCCGTCGTGGATCGCCTTCATGGCGTTGAACCACGTGGGTGCCGCCACCTGGCCACCGAAGACGCCCGCGTTGCTGCCGCCGCAGAGGCGGATCGGGTTCGCGCAGATCACCTCGGGGCGGTTGCCGTCGGCGTAGGTCATGACGGCACCCGCGTACTGCGGGGTCGCGGCCATGAAGGCGACCGACTTGTGCTCTTCGGTGGTGCCCGTCTTGCCGATGACCGGGCGGTTCCAGCCGGTGCTGCGGGCCGCCTCGGCCGCCGTGCCGCCGGACGCGGTGTCCTGGGACATGCCCTGGGCCAGGGAGTTGGCCAGTTCGGTGTTCACGGCCTGCTCGCAGGGCAGTTCCTTGAGCGGCATCGGCTTGCCGTAGCGGTCGAGGACCTGCTCCACCGGGCTCGGCGGGCACCAGGTGCCGCCGGAGACGATGGTGGCGGCGACGTTCGCCAGTTCCAGGACGCTCGTGGCGCCCGGGCCGAGGGTGTAGGAGCCCGCGTTGTTCTGCTTCGTCCAGTCGCCCTGGGACGGGCCGTTCGACTTGTCCTCCTTCAGGGGCTCGCCCGCGCGGTTCGCGCCCTGGAGGGTTTCGCGCATGCCGAGGCGGTAGGCCATGTCGACGACGTTGCTCAGGCCCGCCTTCTCCTGCAGCATCACGAAGCCGGTGTTCGGTGACTGCGCGAGGGCCTGGGTCAGCGTCATCTTCTCGCCGTAGTTGCCCGCGTTCTCGACCTTCCACGGCGCGCCGCCGTTGGGGTAGACCTTCGAGTAGTAGACCTTCGGCACGTCCATCTGCTTGTCGATGCCGATGATGTTGCGCTCCATGGCCGCGGCGGCGGTGAAGACCTTGTTCACCGAGCCGGGGCCGAAGGGCAGGACCTCGGCGGGCACGGGGCGGGCGACCTGGCCCAGCTCGGCCTTGTTGCCGTAGTCGCGGGAGGCGACGAGGGCGCGCACGCGGTGCTTGTCGGTGCCCGGCTGCACGACGGACATGACGTTCGCGATGCCGTTCTGGGTCTTCGGAACCTGCTGCTCGGCCGACTGCTTCGCGGCCTTGGTGGCCTTCGGGTCCATCGTCGTCTTGATGGTGAGGCCGCCGCGCTGCAGCTCCTTGTTCGTGACGCCGGCTTCACGCAGGTAGTCGAGCAGGTAGGAGCAGAAGAAGCCGTAGATCGGGCCGTCACCGGCGCCGACGCAGCCCTTGGGCAGGATCTGCAGGTCCTCGACGATGCCCAGCGGCGCGGCCTTGAACTCTTCGGCCTTCTTCTTCGCCTCGGTCTCGTCGGCGCCGAACGCGCCGTTCTCGCGCATCTTGTCGATGACGATGTTGCGGCGCTCCAGCGCCTTGTCCGGGGACGCGCCGGGGTTCAGCGACGACGGGCGGTTCGCGATCGCGGCCAGCAGCGCGGCCTGCGGGACGGTCAGCTTGTCGGCCGTCGTGTTGAAGTACGCCTTGGCCGCCGCGCCCACGCCGTAGGTCTGGTTGCCCAGCGGCACGATGTTCAGGTAGCCGGTGAGGATCTCTTCCTTGCTCATCTGCTGCTCGAGCTGCAACGCGACGCGCGCCTCGCGCATCTTGCGGCCGATGGTGGCCTCGGTGGCCTTCTCCCAGGCTTCCTGCTCGTTGTCGGCGCCGAGCACGAACGCCATGTAGTTCTTCACGTACTGCTGCGTCAGCGTCGACGCGCCCTGCGTCGCGCCACCGTCCACACCGGCCTTGGCGGCGGCACGGGCGATGCCCTGCCAGTCGACGCCCTGGTGGTCGAAGAAGCGCTTGTCCTCGATCGCGAGGATCGCGCCCTTCATGGTGTCCGCGATGTCCTTGGACTCCAGCGGAATGCGGTACTGGTCGTACAGGTAGGCGATCGGGTCGCCGTTCATGTCCTGGATGGTGGTGACGAGCGGCAGCTCACCCTTCGCGAGATCCCCCGACGTCTGGTCGACGGTGTCGGCCGCGCGGTTGGACGCGAGACCGAGACCTCCGACGAGCGGGAACACCATCGCGGCGAGGAGCACACCCGCCGTCAGGCACAACCCCAGCAACTTGACCAAGCCTGACGCGCGTGCGGCGAACAACCCGCAACTCCTTCCGAACAAAACCCCAGAGATCTCTGTGTACTAAGTCGCGCGAGAGCCCCGGGAGGTTGCGTCCGCTGATCGACTGTTTCACTGGATTACTTGATCTGATTGTCGCAGGGTTCCCCACCGCCCGGGATTTGACACCGAAAGGCGCTGGGGTGACCGACGCCACCGGGAACACGGCGCGGGCGGCCGACGAGTGGCTCTACCGCAGCAGCCGCAGGCCGATCGTCGGGCTGGCCCTGCGCACCTCGACCCCGGCGTGGTCGGGCAGGAGGTCGTCGAGGAACCCGTAGCGCGACAGCTCCTCGTCGGGTCGCCGGCTCACCGTCCGCCACCAGACCGCGATGTCCCCCCAGCCGGGTGCCGACAGCGAACCGCCGAAGTGTTGCACGGACAGCGCGGCGCACAGGTTCGCGAACCGCACCCGGTGTTCGAGCGGCCACCCGGCCAGGGTGCCCATCACGAACCCGGCGCCGAACACGTCGCCCGCGCCTGTCGCGTCGAGCTGCGCGACGTTGAGGCCCGGCACGTCGACGCATTCACCGGTCGCGCCGTCGACGGCGACCGCCCCGGCACCACCGCGTGTGACGACCACCACGGGTACGTGCTCGGCCAGCGCGCGGGCGGCGGCCTCGGGCGTGTCGGTGCGGGTGTAGCCCTGCGCCTCGACGTGGTTCGGGAGGAAGACGTCGTAGCCGTCGAGCCGCCGCAGCAGTTCGGGCGACCACGCGCCGGTGCGGTCCCAGCCGATGTCGGCGAAGAGCTTCGCGCCGTTCTCCTTCGCCGTGCGGACCCATTGCTCGTCCTCGGCCTGGATGTGCACGAAGCACGCGCGCGCGGACGGCGGCGGGTTGAAGAGGTCGTCGGCCACGATGGGCGCCTTGTGCCCGTGCGTGACCATTGAACGGTCGCGCTCCATCGCCATGCTCACGGTCACCGGCGAGTGCCACCCGTAGAAACGGCGGCAGTAGGAGAGGTCGACGCCTTCCTGGTCGGCGAGCACGTCCCAGCAGAAGTCGCCGTACGCGTCCTCTCCGAACGCCGCGGCGAGCGCGGTCTTCAGCTCGAGCCGGCGCAGGGCGACCGCGAGGTTCGCGATGCCGCCCGGACACGACCCGAGCCCCTCGGACCACACCTCGGTGCCCGGCTCCGGCGGGCGGGGCAGGCCGGTGAAGATGATGTCGAGGAACACGGTGCCGGTCAGCAGCACGTCGTAGTCGGGGGCAGCCGCGGGATCAGCCATGGGTAGACCTTGCCACCCGCCACCGGCACCGATGCGTTAGAAACGGCGCACATGGGGGTTCCGCTCAGAAAAAACTTCCAGTTCCAGCTGCTCTGGTTCGGTGGCGCCGTCTCGCAGCTCGGCACGCAGCTCACGACGGTCGCCCTCCCGCTGCTGCTCTACGCGGTGACCGGGTCGATCTTCTGGGCCGGGGTGGTCGCCGGTGTGCGCACGGCGGCGCTGGTGCTCACCCAGATGCCCGCCGGGGTGTGGGTGGACCGCTGGGACCGCGGCGAGGTCCTCGTCCGGAGCCAGACCACGCAGGCCGTCGCCGTCGCCGCGATGGCGGTCAACGTCGTGACCGGTGCGAACTCGGTCCTGGTGTTCGTGGTGCTGGCCGCCGTGGACAGCGCCTGCACGGCCTTCACCGGTCCCGCGCGCACCGCGGCGGTCAAAGCGGTCGTGCCGCCCGAGCAGCTCAAGACCGCTTACGCGCAGGAAGAGGCGCGGGGTCACGTCGCGTGGCTGGCCGGGCCGCCGCTCGGCGCGCTGCTCTTCGGTCTCGGCCGCGCGGTGCCGTTCCTCGCCGACGCGCTGTCGTTCCTGGTCGCGGCCGTCTGCGCGTGGTTCGCGAAGATCCCGCCACGGACCGGCGAGCGGCCACGTCAGCGCATGCGCCACGACCTGCGCGACGCCTGGCGCTGGCTGTGGCGCCGACGCGGGCTGCGCAACCTCGTGGCGGTCTTCCTGGCGCTGAACCTGCTCGGGTCGGCCGGGCTGCTGCCGGTGATGGCGCTCGTCAAGGAACGCGGCGGCGCCAACTGGCTGGTCGGCCTCGTGCTCACCGGCATCGGCGTGGGCGGTGTGCTCGGCGCCGTGCTCGCGCCCAGGGTCGCCGTGGCACCGGGCCGGCTCCTCGTCGCCGTGCTCACCCTGTTCGGCACGTGCAACGTCGCGATGGTGCTGCCGTTCGGCGCGTGGTGGCCGTTCGTGCCGCTCATGCTCACCGCGATCGGCACGCCGCTGCTCAACGTGTCGGTGAACTCCGTCTTCACCGCCATGGTGCCGGACGAGCTCATGGGGCGGATGGACGCCGTCCTGACCTTCTTCACCCGCGCGGTCACCCCTGCGGCCCCGGTGCTCGGGGCGTTCGTCGCGGGGGTCGCGGGTGCCGGGGTGGCGCTGGCGCTGTTCGGCGCGTTGATCCTGGTCACCGCTGTGGTGGCGGCGTTCACCGACCTCCGGACCACCGTGCCGCGCTAGGCGTCAGCCCTCTTCGGCGATCATCTCCCGCATCCGGGCGAGCGCCCGGTGCTGCGCCACCCGCACGGCGCCCGGCGTCGACCCGACGGCCAGCGCGACCTCCTCGGCGGACAGCCCGACGGCCACCCGCAGCACGAGGATCTCGCGCTGGCGCGGCGGCAGCTTGTGCAGCAGGCGCGTGACCTGGGCCATCATCTCGCCGTTGACCGCGTGCTGCTCCGGGCCCGCGTCGAGGGACGGGCAGTCGGGCAGCTCCGGCACGACCTCGGCGCGGTTGCGGACGGCGCGGCGGCGGGCGTCGGCGACCTTGTGCGCGGCGATGCCGTACACGAAGGCGAGGAACGAGCCGGGCTCGTAGCGGTACTTCGACAGGGCGCCGAGCACCGCCACGCAGACCTCCTGCGCGATGTCCTCGGCCGAGACGAGCGTGCGCTCACGGCCGCCGACGCGGGCGCGGCAGTACCGCACGATCAGCGGCTGGATCCGGCCGAGCAGGTGCTCGACCGCCCGTCTGTCCCCGTGGAGTGCGGCGTCGACGAGATCGGCGAACTCGGCTTCGGCGAGCCACTGGGTGGAGACCGGCGCCGGGCGCACCCGACGGCGCGTGGGCACCGCGGGCGGGTTCCAGGCCCCCGAACCTTCCGAGGGCGCGAGGACCGCGACACCGCCACCGGTACGCACGGCTGTGGGCATGACCATCCCGGCGACCTCCTCCACTACAGCGACACTGGGGGCTTCACTGGAAAAGAGTCCGCAGCGTGGCGTTTGATACCGGCTGCTTCCAAGAGGACCACGAAGTCCAGTCGGGTGGGGTGAGCAGCACCCGACTGGGGTAGAACGTGGTCCTAACGGCCCAGTCTTTCGGCCATGCCGAAGTACCGCACCCCGAGGTGGCCCACGCGGAAGCCGGCCACCGAACAGGCGAGGCGGAACTCCCGCATCCGTCGTCGAAGCCGAGGTCGCGGCGCAGGGTCTCGGCGTGGTCGTTACCGGACGACCGCGTCTCGACGATCCGCAGCCGGTGTGGTCGCGCACCGACTTCTCGGTCGAGCGGGCCGACGGGGGAGATGTGCTTGTGGATCCAGGTGAAGCCGGCCTTCCGGCGATCATGCGGTCGTGCGGCGTGGTGATCGCCCGCAGCTCCACGCGGCCGCCCGGCGCGAGCACGCGGTCGAGCATCGAGAAGCAGTCCGGCCAGTGCCCGGCACCGACCGCCTCGATCATCTCGACGCTGACGACGGCGTCGTACCGGCCGTGCTCCTCACAGTAGTCGCGCAGCTCGACCGTCACCCGATCGTGGAGGCCTCGGCGCCTTTCGGCTCGCACGGCGAGAGCAGGTCACACCTGTCCACGACCGGCGACGCCGGGGCACCGCCTGCGGAACGTCTCCGCCGAACTCACGCAGTAGGGTTCCCAGCCGTGATCGACCACCTCAGCATCCCCACCGACGCAGGCACCTTCGACGCCATCGCGTCCGGCCCCGAGGACGGCCGACCGGTGCTGCTCCTGCACGGGTTCCCCGAGGCCGCCATCGAGTGGGAGCACCAGGTAGCGGTGCTCGGCGTGAACGGCTTCCGCGCCGTCGCGCCCGACCAGCGCGGCTACTCCCCCGGCGTGCGCCCGGAGCAGGCCTCCGAGTACACCGTCACGCACCTCGTCGGTGACGTGATCGCGATGGCCGACGCGCTGGGCTGGGACACGTTCGACCTGGTCGGCCACGACTGGGGCGGCGCCGTCGCCTGGTGGACCGCGATCGAGCACCCCGGACGCGTCCGCACGCTCAGCGTCTTCTCCACCCCGCACCCCGGTGCGTTGAAGACCGCCCTGCAGACCGACGAGGAGCAGGCGATGCGGTCGCAGTACATGCTCGACTGGCGCGAACGCAGCACCGAGAAGCGCATGCTCGACAACAACGCCCACGCGCTGCGCTCGATGTTCGAGTGGCGGGTGCGCCCCTCGCACGTCGACGAGTACGTCCAGCGGCTGTCGGAGCCGGGCGCGCTGACAGCGGCGTTGAACTGGTACCGCGCCGGCAAGCCGCACGGCGCTGCGGACAAGGTCAGCGTCAAGACCATGTACGTGTGGAGCACCGAGGACGTCGCCTTCGGGTCGGTGGCGGCGTTCGAGACCGAGAAGTGGTGCACCGGGCCGTACCGGTTCGAGATGGTCGAGGACGTCAGCCACTGGATCCCCGA
Source organism: Lentzea jiangxiensis (assembly GCF_900104175.1). GTDB lineage: Bacteria > Actinomycetota > Actinomycetes > Mycobacteriales > Pseudonocardiaceae > Lentzea > Lentzea jiangxiensis. The sequence continues at coordinate 20,863 of NZ_FNIX01000038.1, read as the reverse complement.
GGAGATCCCCGAGGCCGTTTCCTCGCTGATCCTGGAGCACCTGAACTAGATTCGACGTCATGCGCGTGGCCGGTCTCCTGCTCGCCGCGGGGGCCGGCCGCCGGTTCGGCTCCCCCAAGGCCCTCGTCCCGCTGGACGGCAAGCTCTTCGTCGAGTCGGCGGCGGAGCTGCTGCTGTCCGCCGGCTGCGACCCGGTCGTCGTCGTGCTCGGCGCACAGGCCGCAGAAGTGCGCCGGCGTGCCGTGCTGGACGGCGTGACCGTCGTCGACAACCCCCACTGGGACACCGGCATGGGTTCGTCGTTGCGCACCGGCCTGCGCGCCGTCGGTGTCGCGGACGCCGTCGTCGTCCTCCCCGTGGACACTCCCGGAGTCACGGTGGACGCCCTGCACCGCCTGATCGGCCTGGCCGGACCGGGAGTTCTGGCCCGCGCCACCTACGACGGCGAGATCGGGCACCCGGTGCTGATCGGCTCGGACCACTTCACGGGCGTCGTGGCCTCCGCGGCGGGCGACCAGGGTGCGCGGGACTACCTCAGGGCGAACACCGTGCGTCTCGTCGAGTGCGCCGACATCGCGGACGGCGCGGACGTCGACCGGCCGGAGGACCTGCGGGGTCAGGGGCGGGCGTGCACCGCCGCCCGCGCGCACCCTCCGGCGACGACGAGCAACACCAGCGCCGCCCACACCGGCCAGAGCTCGGAGCAGGTGACCGCCAGCGCGATGTGCGCGGCCCCGGCGGCCGTGGAGACCGCCGCGAGCACCACCCAGAAGCAGTAGTGCCGCCTGATCCACCCCACCCCCTTGCCCGCAACGGTCCCGTTGTCGCGCGTATCGAGGTTCGTGGTGCCCGGGTTACTGGTGGGGTCTTCGGCGATCGGGTACTACTGGGCCGCATGACGACCGACACCGTGACCGGCTCCGACTACGGCAACCTCGTGCGCACGCACCTGACGCGCGTGGAACAGCACAACGCGACCGCACTGGACGACGTGGCCGAGCTCGTGCTCGCCGCAGTGCAGGCTGACGGACTCCTCCTCACCGCGGGCGCGGGGCACTCGCTGGCGGCGGTCGCCGAGACCTTCTACCGCGCGGGTGGCCTGGCCTGCGTCCGCCCGGTCTACCACCCCGAGCTGCTCCCGATGCACGGCGCGATCAGCAGCACGTCCGCCGAACGCCGTTCCGGACTCGCGGGCGAGGTCCTGCGCGAGTCGGGTTTCGCGCCGCACGACGTCCTGTTCGTCTTCTCGACCTCGGGCGTCAATCCCTACCCGGTCGAGCTGGCCCAGGAGGCCGCCGGCAAGGGCTGCCCGGTCGTCGCCGTCACGTCCGTGGCGTCGAGCGCCAAGGCCCCGCGCCGCGCGGGCGTGACGCTGGCCGAGGTCGCGACCGTGGTGCTGGACAACCTGGTCCCGCCCGGTGACTCGACCTACCCGGAGCAGGCGCCGGTCACCGCCGCCATCTCGACCCTCGCCACCACGTTCCTGTGGAACCTGCTGATGGTGCGCCTCGTCGACAAGGCCGCCGCGAGCGGTGTGCAACTGCCGCTGTGGCGCAGCGCGAACGTGGAGGGCGGCGACGCGGCCAACGCCGACCTGCTCAGGCACTACCAGACCCGCGTCCCGCAGCTCGGATGAGTGGAAATGCGCAGTTCTCCCGAGCGGTCCGCCGTTAGTCTCCCACCGGGGAAAGCACTGACGTGGGGGGACTTCACCGGTGGAGCAGAGAACTCGTAGATGGATCCTGATCGGCGGCGCGCTCGCCACGGCGACCCTTGTCGGCGTGGGGGGCGCGCTGCTGTGGTCCGGCGACCCGACGGCCGCGGACGCACCGGGCGGGAGGCCGCAGACCACGACCTCGCAGACCACGACCCCGCAGACGCCGTCGCAGGTGGCCCAGTCGTTCCTGACCAGGGCGTTCTCCGGTCCGGCCAGCGCCGCGCCGTTCACCGACGCGCCGGACGCGGCGGTACCGGCCCTGGAGGCCACGAAGGCCGGCATGAGCACCTCCGTCCACCAGGCCCGGCTGGCCGCGGCCGAACCACCGGCGGCGGACGCCACCACCACCGAGCTCACCGCGGCCGTCACGTGGACGATGCCGAACTCCAGCCGGCTCGAGTACGACGTCAAGGTCCCGATGACGCGTGCGGGCGGCACCTGGAAGGTCCACTGGAGCCCGGCGCTGATCCACCCGCAGCTGACCGAGGGCGCCTCGCTCGTCTTCCGCAAGGCGCTGGCCGACGGCGCCCTGCTGGGCCGTGACGGCAAGCCGCTCGTCCAGAGCGCGATCCCGGACGGCCTCTACAGGTCGATCACCGGCTCGGCCGGCGACGTGCAGGGCACCGACGGCTGGGAGGTCGGCATCAGCTCCGGCGCGACCTTCACCGCACTGGACGGCAAGAAGCCCGAGGGCGGCCAGAAGATCACCGTCACCATCGACCCGGCCCGCCAGGCAGCCGCCCAGGCCGCCGTCGACGCCCTGCCGAAGGGCGCGGCGATCGTGGCGATCGAGGCCTCGACGAGCGAGATCCTCGCCGTGGCCCAGAACAAGGCCCTGAGCGGCACCAACCCGTTCGTCGGCCGCTACGCCCCCGGATCGACGTTGAAGATCGTCACCGCGGCGGCGGCCCTGAACGCGGGCCTGGTCGGGGCGAACACCGCACTCCCCTGCCCCGCCACCGACACCGTCGGCACGCGCACGATCAGCAACGCGGGCTTCGGCCACGACAGCCTGCCGTTCCACACGGCGTTCGCGCTGTCCTGCAACACGACCTTCGGCGAGCTGGGCCTGAAGCTGGGGCCGAACGCGTTGCCGGACATGGCGAAGCGCTTCGGGCTGGGAGCCGACTGGACCATCTCCGGCGCCGACACGAACACCGGCAAGGTGCCGCCCGCGACCGGCGACCAGCAGGTGGAGAACAGCTTCGGCCAGGGCAACGTGGTCGCGAGCCCGTTCGGCATGGCGCTCGTCGCCGCGACCGTCGTCTCCGGCAAGCAGCCCACGCCGACGCTGATGCGCGGCAAGCCCTCGACGCCGAACGACGTGGCGGCCGCTCCTCCCGCGGCGGTGCTGCAGCCGTTGCGCGCGATGATGCGCGAGGTCGTCACCGGCGGCACGGCGAAGCAGCTGGCCGCGATCCCCGGCTTGGCGGGGAAGACGGGCACCGCGGAGGCGGGCGGCGGCACCGAGCACGGCTGGTTCGTGGGCTACCAGGGCACCGTGGCGTTCGCGGTCTTCGTCGAGAACGCCGGTTCGTCGCAGAGCGCACTGACCGCGACGGCGGCGTTTCTGAAGGGCTGACCGTCAGCGGCGGAGAGGGTCGGGGCAAAGGCCGGGCCGGGCACAGGTCGGCGGTGCGGAGGCAGCGGGGTGAGCTGCGGCTGGCAGACGGGGCTGCAGGGCGGCGGGGCGGCGCACTTGGACACGCCGACAACCAGGCCTGACGCGCGCGGACCCTGCCAGCCCTCATGGCCGTGCCCGCCGGGCTTCAGCACGGCCGGCGCCAGCCAGCCTCACAGCCCGCCCAGCCCACAGCCCTGCTCGCGTCGCGGGTCGTGCCCGCCGGGCCTCAGCCTCGGCCGGGCACCAGCCAGCCCAGCTCCGCAGCCCGGCCCGCGATGCGAGCCGGGCACCCGTCAGGGCGTTCGCTCCGTCAGGACGTCTGCGCCGCCTCCGCCACCCCGGCGCGCTCGCTGAACTTCGGCGTCGGGAACACCCCGACCACCGGCGGCTGCGCGAACTGCGTGTTGTAGAGGTCCGCGTAGCGGCCCTCGGCCGCCATCAGCTCGGTGTGCGTGCCGCGTTCGACGATCTCGCCGTGCTCGAGCACTAGGATCTGGTCGGCGTTGCGGATGGTCGACAGCCGGTGCGCGATGACCAGGGCGGTGCGGCCGTTCAGCGCCTCGGTCAGCGCTTCCTGCACCGCGGCTTCCGACTCCGAGTCGAGGTGGGCGGTGGCCTCGTCGAGGATCACGACGCGCGGCTTGGCGAGGAGCAGGCGGGCGATGGTCAGGCGTTGGCGTTCGCCACCGGAGAGGCGGTAGCCGCGTTCGCCGACGACGGTGTCCAGCTGGTCGGGCAGCGAGGCGACCAGGTCGAGCAGGCGGGCGCGGCGCAGCGAGTCCCACAGCTCCTCGTCGGACGCGCCGGGTGAGGCGTACTCGAGGTTCGCGCGGATGGTGTCGTGGAACAGGTGGCCGTCCTGCGTCACCACGCCGACGGTGGCGCGCAGCGAGTCGAACGACAGGTCGCGGACGTCCACTCCGGACAGCCGCACGGCACCGGAGTCGACGTCGTACAGGCGTGGCACGAGGGACGCCAGCGTCGACTTGCCGGCGCCGGACGAGCCGACCACGGCGACGAGCTGGCCCCCCAGGGCCTCGAAGCTGATGCCGTGCAGCACTTCCTCGCCGCCGCGGGTGTCCAGGGTGGCCACCGACTCCAGCGAGGCGAGCGACACCTTGTCCGCGGACGGGTAGGCGAAGCGGACATCGGAGAACTCGACCGACACCGGGCCGTCGGGCACCGTGCGCGGGTTCTCGCTTTCCTTGATCATCGGGTCGAGGTCGAGCACCTCGAAGACGCGTTCGAACGACACCAACGCCGTCATCAGGTCGACGCGGGCGTTCGCGAGCGCGGTCAGGGGCGCGTACAGGCGCGTGAGCAGCAGGGCAAGCGACACCACGGCGCCGGCGGCGAGGTGCCCGGTCAGCGCCAGGTACCCGCCCAGGCCGTAGACGAGGGCCTGGGCCAGCGACGACACCAGCGTCAAACCGGTCATGAACCAGCGGGTGGCCATCGCGGTCCGGATGCCGATGTCGCGGACCTGCGCGGCCTTCTCGCCGAACTCCCGCTCCTCGCGGTCGGGGCGGCCGAACAGCTTCACCAGGGTCGCGCCGGGGGCGGAGAAGCGCTCCGTCGACTGCGTGACCATCTCGGCGTTCAGGCTCGACGCCTCGCGCTGCATCTCCGCCATCCGCTTGCCCATGCGCTTGGCGGGCAGCACGAACACCGGCAGCAGCACCAGCGCCAGGGCGGTGACCTGCCACGACAGCGCGAACATGACGCCCAGCGCCAGCACCAGCTGGATGATGTTCGTGACGAAACCGGACAGCGTGGACGTGAACGCGCGCTGGGCGCCGATCACGTCGTTGTTCAGGCGCGACACGAGCGCACCGGTGCGCGTGCGGGTGAAGAACGCGACCGGCATCTTCTGCACGTGACCGAACACGGCACGGCGAAGGTCGTAGATCAGGCCTTCACCGATGCGGGTCGACTGCCAGCGCTCGACGACGCCCAGACCGGCGTCGGTCAGGGCGATCACCGCGATCACCACGGCGAGCCACACCACGACGGAGGGGTTCGCCCCTTTCACGATCGCGTCGACCACGCGGCCCGCCAGCAGCGGCGTCGTCACCGCGAGGGCCGCCGACACCACCGTCAGCAGGAGGAACACCAGCAGCTTCGCCCGGTGGGGCCGGGCGAAGGCCAGCACGCGCCGGAGGGTTCCCCGGCGCACCTTCGCGGGCGCGTCGGAGGTGACCCCCATCATGAATCGCCAGGAGCTGTAGCCGTCCACGCTCACTAGAACAGCACAGCGGTCCGACAATTCCGTCGAGCGCTGCTAGGACGGCGGAAAGTTTCAGCTTTGAGCGGACAGGGCCGCGAAAGACCGCAACCGGCGCAGCTGAGCGGCGCGTTCCAGCGCGAGCTGCGCCTCGGCGTCGACACCGGACGCCGCGGCCGCGATCAGCCCGAGCGTCTCCGCGACGGCACCCGCGGGCGACTTCAGCACGGCGGCCACGAGCGCGTCGACGGCGCCGTCGAGCTCGCCGGCGGGCACGACGGAGTTCGCGAGGCCGATCCGCAGCGACTCCTCCGCCGGCACCCGGCGGGACGTCACGCACATCTCGGCCGCGCGCGAGTACCCCACGAGTCGCACCAACGGCAGCGTGCCGCCGAGGTCGGGCACCAGACCCAGCCCGGTCTCGGCCATGCAGAACTGCGCGTCCTCGGCGAGCACGCGGAAGTCGCACGCCAGCGCCAGCTGGAAACCCGCGCCGATGGCGTGCCCGTGCACCGCGGCGATCGTCACGCGTGCCGGGTCGCGCAGCCAGCTGAACCCGGCCTGGTACGACGCGATGCGGGCGTCCGCCTCCCCGGGAGACAGCGCCAGGATCGCTCCGAGACCACCGGGTTCGCCGTCGACGGGCTCACCGGTGAACATGCGCCGGTCCAGCCCCGCCGAGAAGGCGCGGCCGGAGCCCCGGACGACCACGACGCGGACGTCCGGGTCCAGCTGTTCGCCGATGTGCCGCAACGCCTGCCACGTGGCGGGCGTCTGCGCGTTGAGCACGTCGGGACGATCGAGCGTGATGGTCGCGCGCGGCCCTGAGATCGCGAGCCGAACGCCACCGCGCTCGAGCACGCCAGCGTCGATGGAAGGCACTGGCATGGTGGTTACCTCCGGCGGACTAGAAGCTAGTTACCGGAGAGTAGCAGTCTGGGTCGGGGCTACTTCTTCTTCGTCCGGGTGGCGCCACCGCGACCGCGCAGCGTGACCCCGGATTCCGACAGAACCCGGTGCACGAAGCCGTAGGAACGCCCGGTGCTCTCCGCCAAAGCCCGGATGCTCGCGCCCTTTTCGTACTTCTTCTTCAGGTCAGCGGCCAGCTTGTCCCGCGTGGCGCCGGTGATCCGGGCACCCTTCTTCAGGTCAGCCACCTTGTCCCGCCTTCCGTACGAGCAGGTGGGCCGTTCTACGGCCCCTGTCGTCGCAATGATCGAACAGGAACCGGCAGAACGCCAGGTGATCAAGCAAAGAGATCGCCGAACGGTCGAATCGATCACACTCAGTTGATCACGAAACGCGCTCGGTAGTCCTTTGGCGGGTGGAGATCACGCGAGCTGGACGAGGTCGAGGTAGTCCTCGGACCAGTGGTCCTCGGTGCCGTCGGGCAGCAGGATCACCCGCTCGGGTTCCAGCGCCTCGACCGCTCCGGGGTCGTGCGTCACGAGGACGACCGCGCCCTCGTAGCGCCGCAACGCGTCGAGCACCTGCTCGCGCGAAGCAGGGTCGAGGTTGTTCGTGGGCTCGTCGAGCAGCAGCACGTTCGCGGCCGACGACACCAGGCCGGCGAGCGCCAGTCGCGTCTTCTCGCCACCGGACAGCGTGCCTGCGGGCTGGTCGAGCTGCTCGCCGCTGAACAGGAACGTGCCGAGCAGCGACCGCAGCCGCTGCTCCTGCTCGTCCGGCGCCATGTGGCGGATGTTCTCCCACACCGACGCGTTGTGGTCGAGCGTCTCGTGCTCCTGGGCGAAGTAGCCGATCTTCAGGCCGTGGCCGGGGACGACCTTGCCCGCGTCCATCTTCTCGCTGCCGCCGAGCAACCGCAGCAGCGTCGTCTTGCCGGCGCCGTTGAAGCCGAGCACGACGACGCGGGAGCCCTTGTCGATCGCGAGGTCGACGCCGGTGAAGATCTCCAGTGACCCGTAGGACTTGCTCAGACCCTCTGCCGTCAAAGGGGTCTTGCCGCACGGCGCGGGCGCCGGGAAGGTGATCTTCGCGACCTTGTCGCTCTGGCGCACGTCGTCGAGACCGTCGAGCAGCTTCTGCGCGCGCTTCGCCATGTTCTGCGCCGCGACGGCCTTCGTGGCCTTCGCGCCCATCTTGGCGGCCTGCGTCATCAGCGCGCCGGCCTTCTTCTCGGCGTTGGCGCGCTCACGGCGACGGCGCTTCTCGTCCGTCGCACGGGCTTCGAGGTACTTCTTCCAGCCGAGGTTGTAGATGTCGACCTCGCCGCGGATCGCGTCGAGGAACCACACCTTGTTCACGACGTCGTCGAGCAGCTCGACGTCGTGCGAGATCACGACGAGACCGCCGTCGTGGGACTTCAGGAAGCCGCGCAGCCACGTGATCGAGTCGGCGTCAAGGTGGTTGGTCGGCTCGTCGATCAGCAGGATCGTGCTCGACTTCGCGCCGACACCGGCCTCGGAGGCGGCGAACAGGATGCGCGCCAGCTCGACGCGGCGGCGCTGACCACCCGAGAGAGTGCTCAGCGGCTGCGCGAGCACGCGGTCCGGCAGGCCGAGGTTGGAGCAGATGCGGGCGGCCTCGGACTCGGCGGCGTACCCGCCGAGCGCGGCGAAGCGCTCCTCGAGCCTGCCGTACTTGGTGACGGCCTTGTCGAGCTCGTCGGGGTCGACCAGCTCGGACATCTTCGACTGCGCCTTCTCCATGTCGCGGAGCAGCTGGTCGAGGCCTCGAGCGGACAGCACGCGGTCCTTGGCGATGACGGACAGGTCGCCCTCGCGCGGGTCCTGCGGCAGGTAGCCGAGCGCGCCCTTGCGCATGATGGCGCCGGCGTACGGCTCGCCCTCACCGGCGAGAACGCGCAGCGAGGTGGTCTTGCCGGCGCCGTTGCGGCCCACGAGGCCGATGCGGTCGCCGGGCTGGACGCGCAGGTTGGCGCCGCTCACGAGAATGCGTGAGCCCGCGCGCAACTCCATGTCGGTTGCGGTGATCAAGAGGAACTCCGGGAGGCATACGTTTCTGTGCGTCTGGGAAATCGGCACAGCCGGGCATGGCAAAGGGATGGCACGTCCGGTTCGGCCTACTCCAGGAGGATCACGCGAACCAGTCTACGGGATCGCGACCATCGAATTTCCCGCCTGTGGCCGGACGCATAGATTGCCGCGCATGAGCGAAGACTTCTCGGGCAAGGCGGCGCTGGTCACCGGAGCGTCCCGCGGCATCGGCTACGGCATCGCACGCGAGTTCCTCTCCCGCGGTGCCTCCGTCACCATCACCGGCCGCAAGGCCGACCAGCTCGCCGAGGCGGCCGGGCAGCTCGAGGCCGACACCGGTGGCCGCGTCCTCACGGTCCAGGGCAACGCCGGTGACGACGCGTCCCGCGAAGAGGCCGTCACACGCACCGTCGAGGAGTTCGGCCGCCTCGACGTGCTCGTGAACAACACGGGCATCAACCCGCAGTTCGGCTTCTTGGTGGAGGCCGACCTCAACGCCGTCCGGAAGATCTTCGACGTCAACGTCGTGGCCGCGCTCGGCTTCGTCCAGCTGGCGTGGAAGGCGTGGATGGGCGAGCACGGCGGCGCGGTCGTGAACGTCGCCTCGATCGGCGGCATCCGCTCCACGGGTGTCATCGGCGCGTACGGCGCCTCGAAGGCGGCCCTGATCCGCCTCACCGAGGAGCTGGCGTGGCAGCTCGGGCCGAAGGTGCGCGTGAACGCCGTCGCGCCGGCGGTCGTGAAGACGAAGTTCGCCGAGGCGCTGTACGTGGGCCGTGAGGAGGAAGCGGCGCAGCAGTACCCGATGAAGCGTCTCGGAACGCCGGAGGACGTCGCCTCTCTCGTGGCCTTCCTTTGCTCCGACGGGGCTTCTTGGATCACCGGGGAGACCGTGCGGGTCGACGGCGGCCTGCTGTCGACGGGTACCGCGGGCTAGCCCGGCTCCACTCCCAACACCTCGAGGAACGCGGCCGCGGCCGGGGTCGGTCCGGCCGCGCTCCACACCAGGTGCTCCACCCGGGACGGCCCGTCCACCACCGGCAAGGTCGCCACCCCGCTCAACCGCGGCGCGTACTTCGACGGCAGCACCGCCACCGCCAGCCCCTCCCGGATCAGCCCGGCCATCAGCTCCGCGGTCGTCACCTCGAACGCCACCTCGCGGTCCACCCCGGCGGAGGCGAAGGCCTGGTCCGACTGCAACCGCCCGGGAGACGCCACCGGGAAGTCCGCGAACAGCTCGGACGCCATCACCTCCAGCGTCACCGACTCCCGGGACGCGAACGGGTGACCGGGCGCCACCACGGCCACGTGCTCGTCGCGCGCCAGCTCCCGCCCCCGCACCCCCTCCGGCCGCACGCCGGGCGGCAGCCCGAGGAACGCGAGGTCCAGCGCCCCCTGCCGCACCTGCTCGACGAGCTCGTGGCTGGGCAGCATCCGCAACGCCACCCGCACCTGCGGATAGCGCTCGCGGAACACCTTCAGCGCGGCGGGCAGGTCCACCGCGGCGACCGTGGGGATCACCCCCACCACCACCCGGCCGCGCACCTCCCCCACCGCCGCGGCGACCTCGGCGACGGCCCGCTCGGCGAAGTCGAGGCACTGCCGCGCGGCCGGCAGGAACGCCGCTCCGGCCGGAGTCAGCCGGACGCTGCGGCTGGTGCGCTCGAACAGCCGCGCGCCCAGAGAGCGTTCGAGGCGCGCGATCTGGTGGCTCAGCGCCGATTGGACGACGAGGCACCGCCGGGCCGCCTTCGTGAAGCTGCCCGTCTCGGCCACCGCCACCACGTACCGCATCTGCTGGAGCTCCACAGCATCCATCGTGAACCACGATTGATCGGATGAAAAGCATGTGTTGGACTCATCGACGCAGGAAACCAACACTGGGAAGCGTGAGAAACACCGACCTCCCCCGGATCGCGGCGGCGGCGTTCGCGCCGGTGGTCTGGGGTTCGACCTACGTGGTCACGACCGAGCTGCTGCCGGTGGGACACCCGTTGTTCGCGGGCCTGCTCCGCGCGCTCCCGGCGGGGCTGATCGCCGTGGCGCTGACCCGGACGCTGCCGCGCGGCGCGTGGTGGGCGCGGGCGGCGGCGCTGGGCGTGCTCAACATCGGGATGTTCTTCCCGTTCCTGTTCGTCGCGGCCGAACGCCTGCCCGGTGGCGTCGCGGCCACCCTGGCGGCCGCTCAGCCGCTCGTGGTGGCGTCGCTGGCGGTCGGGGTGCTCAAGGAGAGCCCGTCGGCCTGGCGGTTCGCCTGGGGCGTCGTGGGGCTGGTCGGCGTCGGGCTCGTGGTGCTCGGGCCGGCGGCCGGGTTCGACCTCGTCGGCGTGCTGGCCGGGCTGGCCGGCGCCGCGACGATGGCGCTCGGCGTGACGCTGACGAAGAAGTGGGGCAGACCCGCCGGCGTGGGACCGACGGCGTTCGCGGGCTGGCAGCTCACCGCGGGCGGCGTGTTCCTGCTGCCGGTGACGTTCCTCTTCGAAGGCCCGCCGCCCGCGATCGGCCCGCAAGCGCTGATCGGCTACCTGTGGCTCGGCGGCGTCGGCGGGCTGCTCGCCTACGTGCTGTGGTTCCGCGCCGTCACCACGCTGCCGGTCACGTCCGTCTCGATGCTCGGCCTGCTCTCCCCGATGTCCGCCGCGCTGCTCGGCGTCGTCGTCCTCGGCCAGACCCTGGACCCGGTGCAGCTCACCGGTTTCGCCCTCGCCCTCGCGGCGATCGTCGCCGGTCAGCGACCGGCACCCGTTCTCGTCGAAGGAGCTCTCCGGTGAAGATCGCAGTAGTCGGCGCGTCCGGCATGGTCGGATCGCGCGTCGTCGCGGAAGCGCTCAGGCGCGGGCACGACGTGACAGCGGTGCACCGCACCGCGGCTCCCGGCGCGCACGTCGTCCGCGGCGACGCCGCCGACCGCGAGCTGATGGCCACCGTTCTGTCCGGAGTGGACGGTGTGGTCCTGGCGACCAGGCCGCGGCCGGGACAGGAGGCCACGACCGGGTCCACCACGACGGCGCTCCTCGACGCGGCACGCACGACCGGAACACGGGTGCTGGTCGTCGGTGGCGCCGCTCCGCTGCGCACACCCGGCGGAACGGGTCTCGTGCTCGACGACGACCGTTACGTGCCGCCGCACATCCGCCCGATCGCGGAGGCGAGCCTGCACCAGCTCGAAGCGTGCCGGGCGCACGAGGCCGACTGGGTCTACCTGAGCCCGCCCGCGCTCCTGGAACCCGGCGAGCGCACCGGTACCTACCGCCGCGGCACGACCGAGATGCTCACCGGTCCGTCGTCGATCTCGGCGGAGGACTTGGCGGTGGCGGTCGTCGACGAACTGGAGGTCCCCGGCACCGACCGGCACTTCACCGTCGCAGGTCCAGCCGCAGGATGACCTCGCCGTCCTCGTCGGTCTCCCCGGTCGGCACGAAACCGAAGCCGCGGTAGAACGGCTCGGGCGACCCCTCCCCCGGCACGCAACTGGTCAGCAGTTCGGGAACACCCTCTGCCCGTAGCAGCGCCACGACCTCGCGCAGGATCGCGGTGCCGTAGCCGCGGCCCTGGTGCCCGGCGCCCACGAGCAGGCGCCACAGGAAGTACGGCCCGACCAGCCCCGGCCCCGGCGTCACGTCCCAGCTGAGCATGACGAACCCGACGGGCTCCTCGCCGTCGTAGACGGCGCGGAACCACGGGTTGGCGTCGGGGTTGTCCTCGGCGTCCCGGAACGACTTCTCGACGGACGCGACGAAGCGTTCCTGCGCCGGATGCACGCGCACGGCGACCACGGCGTCGCGGTTGGCGTCGGTGATCTCGACCAGGCGGATCTGAGCGCTCATGGCGTCGGATTGTGCCGCCCCGCCGGCCGGTCCCTCAGCCGGTCGGCGAAGGCCGCGTGGGGAGCAGGCTCGACGAGGTGGCCGGCGGGACGGACGTCTGCGGTTCGCTCACGGGCGGCGTCCGCGGGCTGGAGGGCGGGTCCGGCACCCTCGTCGACCGCGGTGCGCCGGTCAGGTCAGGGGGCCGGACCGTCGTCGGCGTCGCCCCGACCGAGCCCGGCGTCGGCGACACCGGGGAGGGTGTCGGCGGCGCGGACGTCGTGGACGGCAGCGGCGGCGTCGCGGGGTCGGAGGGCTTCACGGCCGGCAGCACGGCCAGTGCCACTGCCACGACGCCCGCGGTGGCGAGCCCGGTGCCGACGACGGCGACGGTGCGGCGGCGCGAGCGCACGGCCCGGCCGCGCCGGATGAGATCGGCGGCCGTGACGGCACGCGGCGGCGCCTCCGCGTCCTGGTGCAGAGCGGAGAAAGTCGCCCTCAGGTCGTCTTCGCGAACCATCACACCTCCAGCCTCAGGTGGTCGAACTCCGGCCCGAGCTTGCGCCGCAACGTCTCCAGGCCCTTGCTGGTCTGCGACTTCACCGTGCCCGTGGAGCAGTTCAGCGCGGCGGCGGTGTCCTCGACGCCGAGATCGTGCCAAAAGCGCAGCACGAGGACAGCGCGCTGCCGTGCGGGCACGGCGGTGAGCGCCTGCCACACCACGAGCCTGTCCTCCGCCCCTGCGACGGAGGACAGGCCCTCGGGAGGTGTGTCGGTCAGCTTCTCCCTGCGCCACCGCACTTTGCGGCGTTCGGCGAGGAACGTCCGCACGACGATCTGGCGCAGGTACGGTTCGAGCCCCGACCGGTCGCTCATCTTCGGACCGGCCAGGTACAGCTTCAAGAACGCCGACTGCATGACGTCCTCCGCCTCGTGCCAGTTGCCGCACAGCAGGTACGCCGTGAAGCGCATCGAGTCGGCGCACCGGTCGAAGCAGTCGGTGAACTCGGTCTCCCAGTTCAGCGGGTGCTCCTCACCCGGCCGGGGTCGACGACACCGGAGGCGTCGTCGCGGGAGGGGTCCAGGTGGTCGGGCCGGGCCGGGTCGCGGGCGGCGTGGTGGGCAGCGGCGTCGGCAGGATCGAGGAGGTCGGCGACGGGGGCCGGGACGTCGGCGGGTGCTGCGGGGTGGTCGGCAGCGGCGTCGGCGGGACGGAGGAGGTCGGTGGCAGCGCGTCCGGCGAGGTCGACGGCAGCGCGTCCGGCGAGGTCGACGGCACGGCGGGCGTGGTCGACGGTGCCGGCGGGGCCGAGGTCGTGGGCTGGGGCGCGCCGTCGCCACCGCTCAACGCCAGCGCGGGCACCGCGATGCCGACGGCACCCAGCGCGACCGCTCCGGCCACGATCACCATTCGTTTGCGCACTTGCAGCTCCAGCAGGTCGGTGGCGCCCGGTTCAGGCACCCTCACCCGTATCCATGCGGCCGGCCACCGGTCCGGTTGCCCCTGTGTCCTGGATCACGATCTCGACGCACCGAGCGCGTTCGGCGGCCTCGTCCAGCACCGAGCGCCGGGGTTCCGGGACGTCGAGGACGCGGTCCTCGGCCTTGGCGAAGACGCCCGAGAGCCTGCGGTCGTCGCGCAGGACGTCCAGCGCCTGCCGGTCACCGCCGAGCACGACCGAGTCGAGTTCGGCGAGCCGCGGCACGAGGACGCGCGCCACGTCGTCCGCGGCCGCCTGCAGCGCGACGCGGGCCTGGCCCTCCCGGCGCCGGGCGAACCGCTGCTGCGACCACCCGCCGGCCCTGATGCGCCCGTGGACCTGCTTGCGGTCCGTGGCGGAGACCTCGACCCTCGCACCGAACGCCACACCGACGCTGTGACCACCGAGCCGGACGAGCACGAGCCCGATCCGGCGGGGTTCCGCCAACCTTTCAACCACCTCTTCCACAGAGGTTCCACCGCGAGTGGTGAAGGTGGCTTTCGCGCCGTCTCCGGCGACGATCTCCACCTCGGTCTCGCGCACGTGGACGTCGATCTCACCGTGCCGGTCCGCGAACCGCCGGATCCACCCCGCCACCCGCTCGGGCTCGACTTCGACCGCCCGCCCACCGGGAACTTGCCGGACGCGGCTCACCGGGGAACCGGGAGGTGCGACGGGTCGTCGAAGGCCGTGAGGTCGGTCACCGCACACACAGTAGAACCACCTCGACACAGGGCGTGAACAGCACTCGGATGTTACCGATGGGTTCGTAATGCTTGACAGATGAGACGCGAAAGCGTGAACTCATGAACCGTATGGATTAACCATTGACTCCATCCGGCTCCGACCAGCGATGTTCACGGGCGGGTAGGGTCACTGGGGCGTGATCTTATGACAGCGGGGAGTCACCATGACGACTGCTGCCGGTCGACCAACACTGGCCGTTGATGACACGGACTCAACGGGCCACGGCAGCCTTGCGCAGCTCTTGACGACGGGACCGTTCCCGGAGGCGTTGAGGGCGGCGATCAAGGCGAGCCGGCTCAGCCTCGACCGCATCCAGCACCGGTTGGCACTGCGCGGCGTCACCATCAGCGTCGCGACGCTCAGCTACTGGCAGTCAGGACGCCGAAGGCCTGAACGCCCCGAATCACTGGAGGCGCTGCGGCACCTCGAGTCGGTCCTGGGCGTGCCCCAGTCGGGTCTGTCGGCGCTGCTCGGCCCACCTCGTCCGCGAGGCCGCCGCTGCCGCCCGACGACGATGATGCCGATCGACGCCCTCTGGGCGCGTCGTGAGCGGGTCGCGAACCTTCTCTCGAAGGTCGACACGTCCTCCGACCTGAAGCTCGGCAGGATCAGCCAGCACGACCGCATCGAGATCTCTGCCGACGGCGGGCAGAAGTCCGTGTGGGTGCGGCAGATCCTGCGCGCCGAGCAGGACGGCCCGGACCGCTGGGCGCTCGTGTTCGAGACCGAGGAGTCCGACGTGCTCCCCGAGATCGTGAACGTGCGCAACTGCCACCTGGGCCGCATCGCCCGCGACCACGAGGCCAACATCATGGTCGCGGAGATGATGTTCGAACGTCCCCTGGCCAGGGGCGAGACCCTCATCATGGAATACCAGCTGGTGTTCCCCGAGGGCCACGCCCCCAAGGGCAACAACACGTTCGCGCGCAAGTTCCGCCTGCCGGTGCGGGAGTACGTGATCGAGGTCCGCTTCGACGAGGCGAACCTGCCCTCGCGCGTGCAGCAGTACAGCGTGCCCGCGGGCGACGAGACGCCCTCGCGGCGCCGCAACCTCACCCTGGACTCGGGCGGCGGCGTGCACGCCGTGGCGCTCGGGTTCGGACCGGGCGTGTTCGGCATCCGCTGGGAGTGGCCGAACCGCTAGCCCAGCTCGACAGGGGCGCTTCCCGTTCGCGGGAGGCGCCCTTTTCGCTTTCCCGGCCTGGGTGGCGCGACAGGAAGGCCCCCGGCTCGCGAGCCGGGGGCCTTCCCACTCGTCAGCTGGCTCGTCAGACCCAGCCGGCCACGTGCAGCGTCACGGACCGGACGGAACCGCGGTCCGAGCCCACCACGTCGGCGACCTTGAACGTCCAGTTGCCGTCGGCGGAGTCCGCCAGCAGCGAGGACAGCTGGCCACCGGCCTGCCACGACCCGGTGAACGGCGCCTCGCCGCTCAGGGCCGAGGAGAACGGGCGCGCGGCCGAGTCGTCGAACACGGCCTGGCAGATGTTGTTGCCGGTGCCGCCGGAGCGCGAGAACAGCGTCACGGACTTGCCCGCCGGCGAGGTCAGCGTGCCCACCAGGTCACCCACGAAGGTGTGGTCGATGCCCACCGTCGTGGAGCCCTCGGTGGACGAGCACGTCGCGCCGTCCACGGAGAACCTCAGGTTCGACGCCCCACCGACACCCGTGACGGGCACCGAGATCGAGACACCGGTCTGGTCGTTGTCCGGGATGGCCACCGGCGCACCGCTGTAGGCGAACGTCTTGAACTCCCGCGACGGCTCACCGATGCGGAACGTGAACGAGGCCGCCGTCGGTGACGTCGTACCCGCGTAGGTCACGCGTGCGTCGAGCTTGACCGCCGAGCCGAGCGTGGCCGAGGCCGGCACGGACACCTTGTAGGTGTTGCTGACGGTCTGGCCCGGGTCGATGTTGCCGTAGTACTTGGAGCGCGGCGCGATGGTGATGCCCGGCGTCGTCGTCGACAGCACGACCGAGGTCGAGGCGGCCGAGCCGTCACCGCCGTTGGCGACCGGGACCGTGACCGTGGCGGTGGTGCCCGGCTTCAGGTACTGGCTGCCGTCGGCGTCGTTGACGACCGTCGGCTTTTGCGCACGGGCCAGGGCCTGCGGCGAGGCGCCCGTGTACTCCAGTGCCCTGTCGGCCATCACGATGCCGGCGCCGGTGCGGTTGTCCACACCGGACTCGACGATGTCGATCGCCGTGGTGACGAGGGCTTGCTTGACCTCGGCGGGCGTCAGGGTCGGGTTGCCGGACAGGATCAGGCCGGCGATCGCGGCGGCGTTCGGCGCGGAGGCGGACGTGCCGTAGAACGTCGTGAAGCCCGGCACGGACGTCGTCACGCCGTCGGCCGCGGTGATGTCCGGCTTCTGGCGGGTCTCGGCGAGCGGCGTGCCGTCGGGCGCGAAGAAGGTCTTGCGCGGGCCGTCGGAGGTGAAGCGCTCAGGCTTCTGCGTGCCGTCGAAGGCGTTGGGGTACGGGCCCTTCGGGTTGGCGGGGTCGCCGGGCTCCAGGTCGAACGGCAGTGCCGCGGCGGCGGGAGCGGCCGCGACGGAGATCGCGCCCTTGGCCGCCGAGTGGCCGCGGGTCATGCCGGGCGTGACGAACTTCTGCAGCCCGTCGTTGGAGTTGGCGAAGCGGCCGCCGAACAGCGACAGAGCGAAGTACTTGTCCTCACCGCGGTACTTCACGACCGCGAGGCGCGTGCCCGTCGAGCTGCTCGGGGTGTTGATGCGCTCGAACGGGTCCTGGGCGCCGTCCTGGTTGTTCTGCGAGAAGGTGACAACGTTGCCCTGCGAGTTGACCAGGTACAGGTCGTAGTCGTTGAACGACTGGCCGAGCGGGTCGGCCCAGTGCAGCGTCACGGGGCTGTCGCCGGAGTAGTTCGACAGCGGGTTGAACAGCTGCTTCGCGTTGGGGTCCGGGTTGAAGTCGTGCGCGGAGCCGGCGAACTTGCCCACGCCCACACCGGAGTCGACGAACTGGCCCTCGTAGTGGCCGGCGGTGCCGTCCGCGACGTTGCCCTGGTTGCCGGCGCTGGAGAAGAACACCGCGCCGTCCGCGGCGACCGCGTCGACGGCACGCGCGATGATGCCGTCCTGGAACGGCGACTCGTTGAAGTAGATGACGTCGTCAACGATGACATCGCAGCCGAGGTCGAAGCGCAGCTTCTTGATGTTGTCCGCGAAGCTCGCGTCACCGTTGAACGCCGTGGCGAAGCCGAGCTCGGCGTTGGGCGCGAGGTCGTGCAGGATCTCGAGCATCGCGGTGCCCTCGTCACCGGAACCCGCCTGACCCGGCACGATGTCGACGGCCGGCAGCTCGCCCGCGGCCTGCGACACGGCCAGCGAGCTCACGCCGTCGGACAGGGCGCAGAGCTTCACGCCGACACCGGTGACGCGGTACGTCCCGCGCGCGGCCTCGGCGGCGTGCGCCTTGTCGCTCTCGGCGACCTTGGCCGCCTGCACCGACAGCTGCTTCTCCGACAACCGGCGCTCGATCTCGCGAGCTTTGTCCTCTTTGGACGGGGCCTGCTTGCGCGCCTTGGTGTCCCGCTTGTTCTTCAGGTCCTGCGTCATCGCGTCACTGCCGGGCTCGACGCGGGCGACGTCGGAACGCCCGGCGATCTCGGCGATCTTCGCGACCGGGACCTCGGCGCGCACGGTGCGGTGCTCGGGGGACACGGCACGGATCTGTCCACCCACCGCGCGGACAGCGCCGACCAGGTCCTCGGAGTAGTGCTTGGCGCGGATGTCGACCAGCGTCGTGGACTGCGGCGTCACGGCGACGCCGGTCTGCACCTGCGGAAGGCCGCTCGTCGTCGCCGTCGACGCGCGCTTGCGGGCCTCCACCACCAGCGTGCTGTCCACTTTGGACTCGGCCGGGGTGAGCGACTTCTTGATGCTCTGCAGCGCCGCGATCTGCGCGGAGGTGCGGTCGGTGATGGACTTGGACGCCTTGACCGGGTCAGCGGACGCGGGCGCGACGGACGTGAGTGCGGCCAGAAGAACTGCTGTACCTGCGGTGACTAACGAAGTGCCTCTTCGCGATCGGCGCACAGGGCTTCTCCCCCGGAACGTTGGCGTGCCCCCGAGCACGCAGCCTGCGACCGGCGATTCCCGGTCGAGGCGCCAACGTATGGTGCCCAGCTGATCACAGTCAGCATCCGATTGGGCTACTTCCCACTGAGCAGACGCAATCACACTTCACAGAACAAACGCGTCAGTCCACAACTGACCGGTTCGCCCGGAAAGGGCTTCCAGCAGAGCGGCGGCCTGGTTGTCCGTGAGCGACGCGATGAAGTCCACGACAGCACGCCCACGTGCCAATCCCCTGACCGCGTCAGGGCCGGCGGGCACCTCGCCGGTCGCGCCGACCAATGTGGACGGCTCCGTCCGGGCCAGCGTCGCGTACTCCGTTTCGGCCAGCTCCACGAGGTCGTGCAGCCTGCGCGGCAACCGGTCCGCCTCCGCCCGATCGGTCACCCACTGCTCCAAAGCGTCCACCAGGGATGAGAGCAAACGCGCCTGTCCACGTTGGTGCAAAGCGAGATCGGGCCGCAACAACACGAACCGCCGGTGGACGAACTTCAACACCTGCACCTCGTGCCACTGCTGCACCGCGAGCACAACATGTCCAGACCGCGGCGTCGGCTCCTCGATCACCCCGACCGCGTCCACGAGCCGGCGCGTCCACCGCGCACTGAACCCGGCAACCGCCTGCTCGGCCTCGACCGACCCGTCGAACGGCACCGCCAGCAACCCGTCGACGAGCTCCTTGCCGACCTTGCGCACCGCCAACGCGAACGCCTCGTCGCTCATCACCCAGGAGTCCTTGAAGTGCAGGCGCCGCCGCAACGTCTCCAACGACCGCCCCGGCATCCGGATCTCCGCACTCAGGTCCGCGTCGCTCAACCCGGCGAGGTCGAGCGCCTGCGCCTGCCACGTCCCGAGCTCCGCGGCGACCGTCGCGTGCTGCAACACCCCGACCCGATGGAAGTCCTCGAGGTCGTGGATCGCGTAGGCGATGTCGTCCGCGGTGTCCATGATGCTCGCCTCGACGGTCTGCTGCCACGACTCGATCCGCCCCTCGAAGGGCTCGCGCGCCTGCCGCAGGTCGTTGATCTCCGTGACGTACGCGGAGAACTTGGAACTGCCGGTGCCCGGCATGTCCTCCGGCTCCGAAGCACCACGCGGCGCCACCGCGAGCCCGAGCGACTGGCGGCGCGTCCACGGGTACTTCAACATCGCCGCCCGCACCGCGACCGTCAGGTCGAGCCCGAGCGCCTTGGGCCCCCGCACGTCGGTGGTCGTGATGATGCGGAACGACTGCGCGTTGCCCTCGAACCCGTCCGGCAACCCGAACCGGTGCCGCGCCAGCCGGTCCAGCACCTGCTCGCCGAGGTGCCCGAACGGCGGGTGGCCGAGGTCGTGCGCCAGCGCCGCCGCCTCCACCACGTCCGGGTCGCAGCCGCCGAGCTTCTCCAGGACCGCAGTCAGCTCGGGGCGGGCGGTGAGGCGTTCGGCGATGGCGCGCGCTGCCTGCGCCACCTTGAGGCTGTGGGTGAGGCGGTTGTGCACGAGCAGGCCGGAGCCGGTGGAGCTGACGACCTGCGTGACCCCGCCGAGCCGCGCGAAGAACGGGGAGCTCGCGACCCTGTCCCGGTCGACCCGGAACGGGTTCGTGGCGAGGTCTGCCGTCCTGCCCACTTCGGCCGAACGGCGGGCGGCACGTTGCTCGTTGTGCATGGGAGAGAAGGTACCCGGCGGCCACGAGCCGCTGGCGCCCCACGCGTCTTCCTCATTGCGCGACGAAGATGACCATGGTTTTGGGACACCTCTCCGGCCGACGGAAATGACTACTGGACGGGGCAGGACGCGAATCCGGCCAGTGTTCACCCGGTTGAGGGAAGGGCAGTCCGGCGGAGAGCGGGCGTCAGTCCTGTGAGCCGGCGTTGCTGCGGAGGGCTGATCGGACTCCGGAAAGCTGGCCGGCCGCAGGTGACTTGGCTGGCACGGCGCGGTCGGCAAGGTGAGGGGTGGTAGCGACCCCGCCAGGTTGTTGGCTGCGCGAGTTGCGTGCGTTGGAGGACGGACGACCGCGGTGTGGCAGCACGGTCCGGTCGACTGGTTCTGAGCCTGGTTGGGAATACGACAAAGCCCCTGCGGGGAGCGCTTGTGGCGCTCAACCCGCAGGGGCTTTGTCGAAAGAAGTTCGGCGGCGACCTACTCTCCCACACCGTAACCAGTGCAGTACCATCGGCGCAGAAGGGCTTAACTACCGGGTTCGGAATGGGACCGGG
>NZ_FNIX01000023.1 GCF_900104175.1 Lentzea jiangxiensis | reverse complement strand
AACCCCCGCTCGTTGAACGCGTGGATCACATCACGCACGTAATCAGCGCTGACCTGCATCAACGACGTGATGTCAGGCACCGCCTGTCCCTGGGCGGACATCAACACCACGATCGCCCGACGCAACCGCACCGGATCCTTGGCAGTCCGCCCGATCCGGGCCAGCTTCCGGCCCTCTTCCATCGACAACGGCCGGACGAACACCTCCGGACGACGACCCATGACCACCTCCCGCTCGACATGGGAGGACCAGCCTGGACCGTCAACCCACAGGGCCGATTACCGGGTCGACGTTCTGAGATGCAGCACTAGGATTTTCTGGACTAGTAGGAGATCCCTCGGCTGAAGTCCTGACGGGCCGTCTGCAGCTGACCTCGACGCGAACAAGATCACCGACAGAGTCAAGCTAGTGTCCTGCGCCGGATATCCGTAGTAAAAGTCCAGCCACACTTCTTTTGGTACGCGCGGCACCTTCGCGCGGTCTGATAGTACGAAAGCGCCCCGCGTGCACTTCAGCACGGCGCGTCGCGGCTGGACACGCCGTGCAGAGACGAACGGCTTCGATCGCTAACTTCCGACGCGAGACACTAGATACTTTTATGATCAACCAGAGCGCCGTGCTCGTCCTATGTCCAACGGCGGACACGATTCGCCGGATCCTTGGGGAACCTCACTGCGATCGGAGGAAATAGATATCCTCCGATAGTGGGCTTGATCGGCTAGGGGTGCGGCGGGGCACCGAGACCTCTCCTCCGGCGCCCCGCTGCCGTTCAGTGAGCCGGAGTGAGGATCATGCGGAAGCGACCTTTCCCGGTTTGCTGCGTCTCGAGTGCCTCAGCCACTTGCTCCAGTGGGACAGTTTGGACATGCGGCCGGACGCCGCTCGTCAGGGCGAACCGCATAGCCTGCTCGATGTCGACTGGGCTACCGGTGACGTGACCAGAGACGCTCCGGGCGTGCATGACCAATTTGTCCAGCGGCAGTTCCAGCGGAGTGCCGTCGAAGCCGACGACAGTGAGACTGCCATGGGGTACCAAGCCGTCGACGAGTCCAGCGAGAGCCTTGCTGCTCGACGCAGTGAACAAGATCAGCCTACAGCCGCCGAGCTCGAGCAGCGCTTGTCCGGCATTCACCTGGGATGTGTCGACGTAGTGGTGGGCACCTAGGTCCTTCGCGATTTGCCGTTTGTCCCCGCCCCGGGAGATAGCGATGGTTTCGAAGCCCATAGCTGCGGCGAACTGGACCGCCAAGTGTCCGAGGCCACCAATGCCCAACACTGCAACCCGATCGCCTGGTTCTGCTCCGCTGTGTCGCAACGCGTTGAAGGTGGTCACGCCAGCGCAGCCGAATGGCGCGGCTTCCGCCATGGAAAGCCCGTCCGGGATGCGGACGAGGGCGTTGACGGGGACGGTGATAGTAGACGCCCAACCGCCTGGGTAGGACAGGCCGGGGGTTTGGCGTCGTGGGCAGTGAACGACGTCGCCGGAGCGGCATGCCATGCAGGTACCACAGCTACCGCCGAACCAGCCTACGGCTGCGTGCTCGCCGATCTCCCAGCCACGTACACCTTTTCCAAGCTCAGATATCACGCCAGCTATCTCGTGGCCGGGCGTGATGGGAAAACCGCCAGCGGGCGCGGGGGCAGCTGCCGTGCCGGCGTCAGCGCCGCAGATCCCTGACGCGAGCACGTCCAGACGCACCTCGCCTGGCCCAGGCGTGCGGATCTCCACAGGTGACACGAGTACTGGCCCGCCAGGCTCGGTCACTTGCGCGGCCTGAGGGGATTGAGGGGTGCCCTGGGGCATGAGACCACTCCCTAAGTAATGTCCACTTCACCGGTGAAGCCACTATAAGGTGAAATCGCTCGCGCATGATAGAAGTCAAATTCGAATTGCTGCCATAGCTCATAGTTATGACCAAGACAAGGTTCGCATGAACACCGAAATCCTGCGTTGCGTACAGGCTGTGTTTCAAAGGAAATCTTTCAGCGCTGCCGTCCGAGACTATGGCGTTACCCAGCCTGCGTTGTTGAATGGTGTGGCTAGATTGGAGCATATGCTCAGCATCAAGCTCTTCGACCGCTCACCCAGAGCTGTTGAGCCGACCGTTCACAGGGCCCGCATTCTGCCCATGATCGATCGGGCCTTAGCAACCCTGGACGCCGTCGCGTCCGAGGCGAGGAGGCTGACCTGCCCAGCCACCGCGACATTCGCCTGGGTATTTCACCCTTGATCGGCTCTGACCTGGTGGCTCGCGCGATCTCTGCCGCGCGTGATCTGTCCCGTGCGCGCAACCTGGTGCTGCGGGAGTCTGATCTGGGCGCGCTCCGCATGGCGCTGAAGGCTGGCCAGCAGGATCTCCTGTTGATGCCCGCGATCGAGGCCATGCTCACCTATCACCACCTCACGATTCTCCGCGAGCCTATGGTCGTCGTCGATCCAGCAGCTCCTATCGGCGCCGACCAGCCGTTGAAATTAGCCGCCGCCAAAATCGACTACATCCTTGTCTCCGATACCTGTGGACTGACAAGGTTCACCACGCGGCTCTTCTACGACAACCACATTGCACTGCGCACCTACCCAGGTGAGGCGGCCAACTATCGCGTACTCGACGAATAGGCCGAACTCGGAATCGGAGCCGCCCTCCTACCCCTCTCCAGAGTCTCCCGGCGGCACGCGAGCTGTCGTCCCCTGGTGCAGCACGGAGTCCCGATCGAGATCTCCTACGAGGCCATCTGGGCCCACGAGAACCTCCTCGCCGCTGATATTGAGGAGTTTGCACGGTCCCTCGCCCTCACCCAATCGCCCGAACGGGCGGTATGACTCGCATTGCTACGCAGCCAGGCGGTCGTTCCTCCTGTCAATCGTCCGACAGGAGGAACGACTGCGAAGATTATTGTTGCCTGTTGCATGATTCTCTCATTCTTGACTGGCTGGAGGTGGGCGGTAAGCTCGTTCGTTTGACCCGTCGGCCAGGTTCAGTGCTGCGACCTGCTCGCTTTCCGACCTTCCGCTGGCTTTCGGATAGTCGACCAGTACGTCCAGCGGGAGCGACCTGGTGTGCGATAGAGGAAGTACGCCAGTTCGCGCACCCACGTTGGATGAGGGCAGCGAGGGGCGGATCAGCAGGCGGTGGCGCTCGCCTGCGTCGAATCTTGTTCGGTTTCACATCGCATCGTCGGGCAGGCGTTGCAGGCCGTCAAAGGTGGCACAGTCTGCCTGCTCGGCGAGGGTTCAAGTTGTTCTTGCATCGGCCTAAGGCAGCTGGTCAGGCTCATCTTCGCCTGCTGCTGGTGTGGACTTACACGAACCGGCCCGTGAGCAGGGCGAACAGATCGTCGTACCCAGTGTGCTACGCGTTCAGACTCAAGATGCTGCTGGGACTGGTGCACGCGCTGCCCGATCCCGAGGCCGGGACGGTGGCAGTGCTCGGTGTTGACGACTTCGCGATCGCGCGTGGCCGTAAGTACGCGACGGTGCTGATCGACGCGGTCACCCATCGCCGCGTCGACGTGCTGCCGGACCGCAAGGCTGCCACTCTCGCGGCCTGGCTGCGTGAGCATCCCGGGGTGGAGGTGGTCTGCCGGGACGGCTCGGCCGCCTATGCCGAGGCGATCCGCCAGGCCGCCCCGCACGCGGTGCAGGCCAGTGACCGGTGGCATCTGTGGCACAACCTGGCCGCTGCGGTGGAGAAGACCGTCATCTCCCACTCCGCGTGCTGGAACACCACGTCCAGCCCAGCGGGCTCGGCGCTGGCCGCGCGCACGCGGGAGCGGTTCGCCGCCGTGCACGACCTGCTCGCCGAGGGGGCCGGGCTGCTGGAGTGCGCACGGCGGCTGGGCTGGGCGCTGAACACGGTCAAGCGCTACGCCCGCGCGAAGCGCGTGGAGGAGTTGTTGCGTCCGCCGCGCTACGGCGCCTGTCTGGTTGACTCGCACCGCGACCTGGTCCGGCAGCGGCTGGCGGAGAAGGTCCCGGTCACCCGGATCCTGGCCGAGATCCGCGAGCACGGCTACACCGGCAGCGCGAACCTGCTCGTGCGCTACATCAACCAGGGCCGGGCCGATCCCGAGCGCATCGTCCCCTCGCCACGCCGCCTGGTCTCCTGGCTGATGAGCCGTCCCGCGGACCTTCCCGACCACACCCGCCGCCACCTCGACGACCTGCTCTCCGCCTGCCCCGAGATGACCACTCTCGCCAGTCGGGCGCGCGAATTCGCCGCCATCCTCACCGGCCGCCGCGGCGAGGACCTGCCGCGGGTCCCGCGTGTTGCCGGTTGGCCGGCTCCCACCAACCTGTCCGACGGACGAGCCGCTATCCCACCGATGCCCAGTGGGCCGAGCTCGATGCGCTGCTGCCCGATCCGGCGTGTCTGGCCGATCGGAGCGGGCGGTGGGAGAAGCACTGCCGCCGGGTGATCGTGGACGCGATCCTCTACGTGGTCGACAACGGCATCAAGTGGCGGGCCCTGCCCGCGGACTTCCCGCCCTGGCCCACGGTCTACAAGCGCTTCACGGTTTGGGAACGTGCCGGGGCCACCCAGCGACTGCTGGACGCGCTGCGTGACCGTGCCCGGCTGGCATCCGGCCGAACTGCCGCGCCGTCGGCGGCGATCATCGACTCCCAGTCGGTGCGCGCGGCGCCCACCGTGGCCACCTCGACCCGCGGCTACGACGCGGGCAAGAAAGTGCAGGGACGCAAGCGCCACATCGCCGTGGACACCCTCGGACTGCTGGTCGCGGTACTGATGACCCCGGCATCCGCATCGGACAGGATCGCCGCCCGATCTCTGCTGCGGCGCCTGCGATCCGCCGCCGGGCGGCGAGTCGGGCTGGTCTGCGCCGACGGCGGCTACACAGGCACCCTGCTCGCCTGGGTACGTACGACCCTCGTACTGACCGTCGAGATAGTGAAACGCCCCGACCTGCCGCACTTCACCGTGCTCCCATGGCGGTGGGTGGTGGAACGGACCCTGGCATGGATCACCCACCACCGCCGCTGCGCCCGCGACTACGAACGACTACACCACCACCACGAAGCCATCGTGCGATCGTTGATCCGCATCACCGTCTGACGACCGGCACGACCTCAGTAGCTCGGAAACAGGCACTTACGAGTCATTGTTCCATTCAGCTCAACCCGATCGCTTCATGAGCTCTTCCATACCGTTCAAGTAAGGCATTCCTTCACGCTCAGATCGATACGTGACGGTTTTATAAGTGTGCACAGCGGTCACCAAGTCCACCGAACGCAACTCTTCGAGATCGCGGACCTGCTGCTGGAATTGCGTTGTCAACCGTTCCCACGCAGTCACCTCGCCCGCAGTTTCCTCGACCCACACCATGTCGACCTCCAAGGCGCATATCACGGCACGGAAGCGTTCGTCGACAGACGAGTTCTTCCATCCGTTCAGCACTGCGATCGCAGCATTGACGACCTCCACCGCTACAGTTTCCGGAAGATCAAAGATCACCCGACCATAAATAGTGGCGAAGTCGGCCTCAAGGTATTTCAGAGCCGTTTCGACGATCGTCCTAACCTTCGCGAAGTTCAGATCTAATTCTCCTCGGAATAATCGAGTTGTGGCAACCAGAGCATCGTACGTCGGGCCATATCCTCGGATAGTCTTGTTCGACTCACTGTATACCTGATACACGGGGAGAACGCGGCGCACCGCAGCCGACGAGAACGCAGTAAGCCCAGCTTCGTCGAGTTCGCCGCATCCCTTCCTGATGAGGTCGATCTCACCGGTCGAAAGCACGCGATCATCATCCTTCCACTCACGCTCGGCCAGAAGCGTTGTCAGCGCAGGCAGTGTTCATATGGCGCGAATGTGGTGCGATCGATCAGCCGCCGACGAGCGGCAACATCGGCGATTGACGGCAGCCAGTTGAAGTCCGTCCTGCGCCAACTGGTAGGACCGCGAAGAAGCCGCTGACCTCACCAGAGAGTGACGTCGCGCTTGACATCCCCATACGGGCCTCCACATCGCCGAATTCAGCCATGCAATCGACAGAATGTCCCGCCGACAGGACAATATGCTTGCAACCGGATAGAGTTAAGTGATCCGAATGTCGAGCCGGTCCGACCTTCGTCGATTCAACTTGCACACCCCTGAGAGGCACGGCTGCAATGTCGGGCGTTCACGTTGAGATTAGATTCGTGCGTTGGCCAAACGATGCATACTTGCGCGAAAAATGCCGAGAAGAAGGCGTCGCTCGCTTGCTTGTGGTCGAGCGTGGCGCACCTCCTCCCCTCTGCATCGACCCCATCGAAGACTGGGTCCGCGCCCCCGTGTCCAGGGTAGACATCGACGCGCGGAAAAACTCCCTCCGCGAACGCGCGCTGCGCTATCGCTCCCCCACTGTCGACGACGGAAGATCTCTTTACTACAACTCGTCCGTGATTACGGTGTCGGACGCTCAAGCGGCGCTCTTGCATCTTTTTGTCGACCACTTCACCGAAGTAGTCAGCCGGAAGGATCTGGAAGATCGGGTCGCGGAACGCGTTTCACGCCCCAGCCGCAACTCTCTCGACCTCCTGATCATGCGTCTGCGCAGGCGCGTGCCGGAGGTCGGATTGGCGATCCGAACTGTTCGAGGTCGAGGATACGTGCTGGAACCCACCACACGGCGACAACGGCATGACCTGCCGTCAAATTACAAAGACGATCAAACCAATCGCTCGCTCGATAATTGACACTCGGTCGGCCGATGCACGTTGACGCAAATAGAATGTCGGCCTATCCCAACTGGGACAGGCCGACACGCGATGTCATTTGCGAGCGATGAACAGCCTGCCCGTGGGGAACGCCAACTCGATTGAGTCGACTGAGGAGAACCCCGCAGTCGTCAGACGAGCCTTCCACTCCTCCACAGTCTGCAGTTTCCGCTTCATGAATTGGCGGTGAAAAAACGTGACCGCAGCGCTGAAGCGACGTTCCCGCGGATTGCGCACATACGGTACGGCTTCCGTGAGCGCGAGAAATCCGCCGGGTGCCAGGGCATCACGGCACTGCGCGATGACCTGATCGGCGACGTCTTCTTCCTCCGGGAACATGTCGTGGAATACGAAGCCGCCATGGATGATGTCCGCTCCCTGCAGCGGGCTGGGGTCGGTGGCCACGGACTGGATCGAGCGTTCGACGACCGTGAGCCGGTCGCCGACTCCCGCGTTGTCGCCCGCTTGCACCGCAGCGACGCACGAGTCGTGGTCGAGGTCGAGGCCCACGGCACGCGCCTGCGGCAGACGGGTCAGGATCTCGATCAGGAGCCTGCACGTACCCGATCCGAGGTCGACGACCGTGGACGGATTCGCGTCGAGGATGGCGGCCAGAGCGGCCGGGTAGAAGGCCTTGGAGCCCATCCACTGGGAGCTGACTGCGACCTCGCGACCTTCGCGCAGGTCGATGCCCGTGCCGCGGTCCGGGTCGTTGAAGAACTCGCGCGCATTCTCGATGAAGGGCCGGTTGGCGTTCATGGTCCAGGAGATGAAGCCGACCTGGTGCTGGATGACGTCGAAGTCGGCGACAGCGCGGAAAGTGGTTCCGTCGACGCCGGCGGGTTCGATGATGCCCGCCGATTCAAGTGCCTCGCAGTAGTTGGCGACGCCATCCTTGTCGAGCCCGGTGGCGGTCGCCAGGTCGGTGGTGGTGAACGCTCCGCCGGTCTCGATGATGGTCACCAGGCCGAGGCGGTCCCCCATCTCCAGCAGTGCGGCCGCGGCCGCGAGAGCCGGCGCGGATCCACCTGCGGCGCATTCGGCTGCGAAATCGTGCTCCAGTGCCGGCAGACTGCTTTCGTGCGTAGTCACGTCAACTCCCCATGGAACGGTGGTTGGACAGCAGTTCGTTGAGAACAGCGCTGATGGCTGCGGCGTTGCGCGGCCAATACATCTCCTGGTGGGTGCAGCTCACGTCGAATCGCCGCACACCTCCGGTGACGAGTGGTTTCCACATATCGGCGTACTCCTGCTCCAAGACCCGCTCGCGGCGGGTCTCCGGATCCAGCAGGGCGTTGAAGAACACGGCGTCGCCGCGAAACACTGGTTGGCTGTACCGCTGCATGTGCCGGGTGTGCTCGACGACGATCGACGACGCCGCGTCGATCAGGTGGGGAAATCCGTCGGCGTCGGTCAGATGGCCCATGTAGTTGTCGAGGAACGCGCGTATTCCGGCCTGGTCAGGGGTCTCGTACCTGGCGAACACGTCCCCGGGTACGCAGTCGATCAGCCCGAGCATCGCGACGTCCTTATTCCGCCGCTGCATTTCGACGGCGAGCGCGTGGGCGAGCGTTCCTCCCAGCGACCAACCGAACAGGTAATACGGGCCGTGAGGTTGGATGACGAGGATTTCGTCCGCGTAGTCGGACACCATCTCTTCGACGCTCGCTGGTGTGGGTTCGCCGGGAGTCAATCCTCGTGCCTGGATCCCGTACATCGGGTAGCTCTCGTCGACATAAGGGACGAAGCCCAAGTAGGGCCAGGCGAGGCCGCCTCCGGAGTGGATCCACCACAGAGGAGGTGCCGTCCCCTCCGGACGCAGCGGCAGCACGACGGCGAACGGGTCGTGGGCTGCCGGCTGCGAGATCGCCGACTGTGCGGCGAAGTCGGCGACCGCGTTGCCCGAGGGCAGGTGCTCGGCCAGCGTGGCTATCGTCGAGTGCTGGAACACGATGTGAATCGGGATCTCCACGCCGAGCTCTTCGCGGACGCGGTGGATGAGGCGAATGGCGCGTAGCGAGTGGCCACCTCGATCGAAGAAGTTGTCGTCGATACCGACCCTGTCCAGCCCGAGAACCTCAGCGAAGATCTGGGCAAGCACGTGTTCGGTCGCGGTACGCGGCTGGCGGTACGCCCCGTGTGCGGACGAGTCTGGTTCCGGCAGGGCGTTCCGATCGACCTTGCCGTTCGCGGTCAGCGGCAACCGTTCGACCACGACGACCGAAGTGGGGACCATGAACTCCGGGAGTGCATCGGCCAGCGCTCCCCTCACGGCTGAGGGCAGCTTGGCGACGTGACGGGACAACGCCGGGGTGTTGTGCGGGTGGTCGGTGTCGCCGGGGAGGTAGACGCCGTGCAGCACCGTGCCGGCGTGATGATCGAAGATCACCGCCTCGAAGTCGTCCGGTCCTGCGGGCGACCATGTGCAGCAGACCTGCCGCCCGTGCTCGGCAGCCCACCGGTGCAGGTCTTCCGGGTCCACCGCGTGGGTGATCGGAGCATCGGGCGGTGCTTCGCTGGCCAGCCTGGCGTTCGGGATCGCCCGGACTCGTACCGCGCCGTCGTGCAATCCGCGGGCGAGATCGTCGAGGCTGTGCAGATCGCGCCCCCAGGTCAGCGCGGTCGCGGTGGTGAGGTCCGTGACGTGCGTCGGCTGTTTGTGGAAGACCACCTCGTAGCGGTGTCGAGTGAGCTCGTTGTGAGCAGGTCCTCGCTTGAGCCTGATGTCGACGGCTCCGATGTCCTGATGCTGTTCCGCCCAGGTGGTGAAGAACACCGGGTCCAGCAGGAGTTCCTTCTCTCCGAGCACGGCCTGTTCGACCGCGGCCAGCCGCGAGGCGGGTGTGGCGTCCGGGTTCTGGGCGTGCTGCACGCCGGCGTGGAACCGGCGTAGCGTGGCGAAGTTCCGGACGTCACCGACGATGAGCCGGCCACCCGGTGCGAGCAGGTCGGCTGCGAGATCGAGCACTGCGCGCAGGTAATGGGCGTCCGGGAAGTACATGACCACCGAATTGAGGACGACGGTGTCGAACCGGCCGTGGGGCAGCCCGGTGTCGTCGATCGCTTCTTGGTGGCGCAAAGCCACTTTGGTAGCGTCCGCAGCTGCCGGCAGCGTCGCCTTCAGACGGTCGATGGCGGGAGCGGAGAAGTCCGTTGCCCAGTAGACGTCCGCCTTCTCGGCCAAGGCCCGCGCCAGAAGCCCCGAACCCACTCCGATCTCGAGCACCCGCCCCAGATGGCCCTCGGTGATGCGTTCGAGGGCGGACGCCCGCCACTGCACCATTTCCGGGCGGGGAATCGCATCTCCGGTGTAGGAGCTGTTCCATCCCGTGTAGTCGTCGTCCAGGGCTTGGTAGACCTCGTCGTAGACGTCTCGCCACTCGGTGAGCTGGTGTCCCGGAGCCTCTTCACCGCCGTCCTCGACGTGCTGCACGGCCGTGGTGTCAGGAACGATGTAAGCGGTGATCTGCCGTTCTCCCAGCCGGTCCTGACGCGCGAGAACCACGGCCTGTGCGACACCCTGTTGCCTGCGCAACGCGGCCTCGACTTCACCGAGTTCGACGCGGAACCCGCGCACCTTGACCTGGTTGTCGACCCTGGCAACGAACTCGAGCCGTCCTCTTCCGTCCCACCGCACGAGGTCGCCGGTGCGGTACATGCGTTCGCCGGGCTTGCCGAACGGGTTCGCCACGAACCGCTCGGAGGTCAGGGCCGGCCGGTTCATGTATCCGCGAACCACTCCTGCGCCGGCCACGTGCAGTTCACCGACGACGCCAGGAGGAACCAGACGCATGCGGTCGTCGAGGACAAGCAACGCACTGCCCTGTGTCGGTCGGCCGATGGGC
Organism: Lentzea jiangxiensis; assembly: GCF_900104175.1. Lineage (GTDB taxonomy): Bacteria > Actinomycetota > Actinomycetes > Mycobacteriales > Pseudonocardiaceae > Lentzea > Lentzea jiangxiensis. The sequence continues at coordinate 95,453 of NZ_FNIX01000023.1, read as the reverse complement.
ACGGGGGTGCCGCCGAGGTCGGCGGGTTCCACGAGGTGGTGCGCGGAAAAGGCAGTGTTCTCGGTGGGACCGTAGCCGTTGACCAGACGCAGACTCGGGTTCGTGCTGAGGGCTCGATCCGCGGCCGCCGGAGGAAGTACCTCTCCCCCGACCCACATCTCCTCCACGCCGGCCAGGGCCTCCGGTCGGTCAGCCGCCAGCAGCGCGAACAATCCGGTGGCCATGCATATCCCGGTCACCTTCCCGTCGATGATCGTGTCGGCTAGCACGCCGGTGGCGAACCTGCCGACTGGTGCGACGACGGCCGCACCGCCCGAGAGCAGGGGAACCCAGAGTTCCCAGGTCGAGGCGTCGAACGTGTGCGGTGAGTGCAGGAGGACCCGTCGGTAGCCAGTCCCGAGACAAGCGTCCACAGCGAGGTCGACAACATTGCGGTGAGTCGCCTCGGCACCCTTCGGATGTCCCGTGGAGCCAGAGGTGTAGATGACGTACGCACTGTTGAGCGGGCTCATCGGGACGTCGGGGTTGTGGGTTGCGCGACCACTTCTCGAATCGACGAGCCAGTCGTCGTCGACGACAGCGGCGGGCATGGCGTCGGCGACGACGAACTCGACTCGTTCCTGTGGGTAGGCCGGATCGATCGGTACGTACGCCGCGCCAGCTTTGAGCGTGCCCAGCGTGGCGGCGATCAGCGCTGGAGAGCGATCGAGCATGATGGCAACGCGTTGCTCCGGTCCCGCACCTTGGTCGAGCAACCGGTGGGCGATGCGATTCGCCTCGTCGTTGAGCTGGGCGTAGCTCCACGTCAGTTCACCTGCGATGACCGCGGGGGCGTCGGGGGTCTTGCGGACGTGTTCCTCGAAGAGTTCCACGATCGTGCGAGCAGGCGGGTCTTCTCCCCGTTGACGAGCGCCCAGGGCGAGCAGTGCATCGCGCTCGCCGTCACTCACCAGGTCCGGCTCGGTGATCCTGGTGTCCAGGTCGTCGGTCAGAGCCGTCACCAGGTGAACCCAGCGGCTCAGGATCGTTCGCATGCTGGAGCGTTCGAACAGCTCGGTGGAGTACTCGGCGAATCCGCTGATGTCAGCGAGGTTGCCCGTGGTCGTGAACTGCTCGCTCAGGCTGATGGACAGGTCGAATCGAGCAGTCTCGGTCGACACCGGCTCGTAGCGGGCGCTCAGGCCGGGCAGCTCGAATCGGGGCTCGCTGTTGTTCTGCAGGACGAGAGCGACTTGGAAAAGCGGGTTTGCCGAGCTTGACCTGGCCGGGTTGAGCTCTTCGACGAGGCGGTCGAACGGGAGGTCCTGGTTGTCATAGGCGGCGATGCTCGTAGAGCGCACTCGAGCGATCAGTTCGCGGAAGGTCGGGTCGCCGGAGGTGTCCGTGCGCAACACCCAGGTGTTGACGAAGAACCCGACGAGATCCTCGAGGGCGGTGTCCGTCCGGCCGGCGATCGGTGATCCGATAGCGATGTCATGTCCGGCGCCGAGGCGCGTGAACAGGGCGGCAAGCGCCGCCTGAAGCACCATTGCGACCGTGGCGCCGGTCGCCGAGGCCACGCGAGCGACGCATTGGGCGAGTTCCGCCCCGAACGCGACGGGCAGCAACTCGCCGGCGTTCGTGACGGTGGGGGGTCGGTATCGGTCCATCGGCAGTTGCGTGATCTCGGGAAGGTCCGCGAGTTGTGTGCGCCAGTAGCGCAACTGCCGACTGTAGAGACTGGCCGGGTCTCCCGGGTCACCGAGAAGCTCCTGTTGCCAGAGGGAGTAGTCGGCGTACTGCACGGGTAGCGGCGTCCAGCGTGGAGCACGTCCGTCCCGGCGTTCTGCGTAGGCGGTCACCAGATCGCGGGCCAACGGTTCGAGTGACCAGCCGTCACCCGCGATGTGGTGCAGCAGCACAACGAGAACGTGCTCGTGCTCGCTCAGCCGGAACAGGAAAGCTCGAACCGGGATGTCCACCGCCAAGTCGAAGAGGCTGCGGGCCGCGGTGCGCAGCCGGGCGGGCAGGTCGTGCTCGGTGGTCACGACGAAGGACAGCGGGACGTGGCACGCATCCGGCGGGAGCACGCGCTGGAACGGCTGTCCGTCGACATCGGCGATGATGGTACGCAGCGATTCGTGGCGGGTGACGACGTCCTGCAGCGCGGCGGCGAGCGCCTCCGCGTCCAGCGCTCCGTGCAGCCGTAAACCCAGCGGCCAGTTGTAGGTAGCGGCAGGACCTTCCAGACGGTGCAGGAACCACAGCCGCCGCTGCGCGTACGAGGCGGGTACCAAAGCGGAACGAGGGCGCCCTGCGAGCAACGGACGCCGCTGCGTCGCGGTTGCCAGAGCGGCGGCTATTCCCGCGGGCGTCGGGGTGTCGAAGACGACGCGCAGCGGCAACGTGACACCCAGCCTGGCTTGTATCTGGGTGATCAGCTTGCCAGCCAACAGGGAGTGGCCGCCGATCTGAAAGAAGTTGTCGTCCGCTCCGATGTGGTCGGCAACGCCGAGCACATCGGCGAACATGCCGCAGAGCAGTCGCTCGTCGCTGGTCCTCGCAGCTCGGTGGTGTGCGGTGAGGTATGTCGGTTCCGGCAGTGCCGTGCGATCCACTTTGCCGTTGGGCGTTTTCGGCAGGTCGGCGATGGCCACCACCGTGGCGGGGACCATGTACTCGGGCAGATGGGCGCGGGCGTAGTCCCTCAACGCTGTGGTCAGGGCCTCGACGCCGCGTGCGGCGGTGGGATTGTTGCAGTGCGGCCGCGTGTCGACGTCAGCACGTACTGCGTTCCTCACGGCAACGTCAGGTCCCAGAACACTGGGGAAGAGGACGGCGTCGAAGCACTCCGCCGTGCCGGTGGTGCCGTCCGGACGCGAAGGGACGACGACGGCGCCCAGGCCGCGATCGTTCGCCCAGCAGAGGAGTTCCTGCGGGTCAACTGGTTGCGCGGTACGCGCCACCTCGAGGTATGCGGTGCGAGCAGCGTCGGCGTCTGCTGACAACCTGGCATCGGGGATCGCTTCGATGCGAAGCGGCCATCGATCGGCTCGGTCGCCGGAGGTCGGCGCAAGGTCGAGATCGGTGATGTCACGGCCCCATCGCAGCGAGGTGCGTGCGGAGGCGCTCACCGTTTCGGCCGGCGCCTTGTGCAGGGTCACCTCGTAGCGATGTGCCAGGAGCTCGTTGTGCTCGAAGCCCTCCTTGAGACGGATGTCGGCGACAGCGCCGTGTGCACTCGCCCAGGTGAGGAACCACTGCGGGTCCACGAGCAGTTCCTTCTCCAACATCACGGCGCGGTCGACCGCGGCGGCGAGGGCGGCCGCGCTGACGTGATGGCCCTGCGCACTGCGGATCGCCGCGTGCAGCAGGGGCAGCGACGCCAGCCTGCGCACGTCGCCGACGATGATGCGGCCGCCCGCGGCGAGCAGCGCCCAGAGTTGGTCGAGAACGACGGCCAGGTACTCACCTGTCGGGAAGTACTGGATCACCGAGTTGAGAACGACGGTGTCGAAGTGTCGCGCGGGCAGACCTTCTGTGTCATCGGCCGTGCGCCGGTGCAGGGTCACCCGATCCTCACGGCCTGCGGCCCGCAGGCCGTCGGCGAGTCGCGTCAACGCGGTAGGCGAGAAGTCGGTACCCCAGTACTCGTCGACGTGCTCGATCACTTCGAGGAGCACCAAGCCGGTTCCCACGCCGACTTCGAGCACGTGTCGGGGGTTCCACCTGAGGATGTTTTTCACCGCGCTACGGCGCCACTCGCGCATGTGTTCAAGTGGAATGGGCTCACCGGTGTGGCTCGACTTCCAGATCCCGAAGTCATCGGCGAGATCGGCGGCGACAGGTTCCGCGTACGCCTGGTCGTAGACGTCCCGCCACTCCCGCACCTGCGCGGCGGCCGAGTGCGAGGTGACATCCAGCCGTGGTACGACGTGGGCGACGAGGCGGGCCCGTTCGGTGCCGGTGTCGGTGACCGTGACGATGGCCCGGCGCACATCGGGGTGCTCGGTCAGGACGTGCTCGATCTCGCGCGGCTCCACGCGGTAGCCGCGGATCTTGACCTGGTCGTCCTGACGGCCTGCGAAGTGCAGCCTGCCGTGGTTGTCCCACCGGGCCCTGTCGCCGGTGCGGTACATGCGGGTGGAGTGAGTCCCGAACGGGTTGGCGATGAATCGGGTGGCGGTGAGTGCCAGACGCCCGTGGTAGCCGCGAGCGAGGCCTTCTCCAGCGAGGTAGAGGTCCCCGACGACGCCCACGGGCACGGGTGCCAGATGTTCGTCCAGGACGTACGCCTGGGTGTTGGCCAGCGGAACGCCGATGGACGGCACCGGATCCTCGGCGACCACCAGTCCTGCAGTGGACCAGATGGTGGTCTCCGTCGGCCCGTACACGTTGATCGGGGTGGTGGTGCGAGCGCGTAGTTCGCTCGCCAGCGGCGCAGGCAGGGCCTCACCTCCGACCAGGGCTCGTACGCCCGGCAGAGAAGCGCTGTCGAGGGAGAGAACGGACTGCCACAGCGACGGCGTGGCTTGCATGGCGGTGATGCCCGCCTTGCGAACCAATGCCAGCAGTTCGTGCGGGTTGATCACCGTGGCTCGATCGGCGATGTGCACCGTGGCACCGGAGAGCAGCGGATGGAAGATCTCCAACGCCGCGATGTCGAATGCGAGCGTCGTCACGGCGAGGAAGCGGTCTTCTGATCCGAGCGGAAGGATCTCGGCCATCGAGTGCAAGAGGTTGAGCAGTGCTCGGTGTGGAACCACCACGCCCTTCGGCACGCCGGTCGAGCCCGACGTGTGGATCATGTAGGCGGCCGAGTCGGGGTGCACCCGGACACCGGGGTCGGTTGTGGGAGCCGTCGAGTCCAAGATCACGTCGTGCTCTCGCAGCACGACGTGGGCCCCGGAATCCTCGATGATGGCGTTCTGGCGTGCGGTGGGCTGGTCCGGGTCGACCGGGACGTACGCGGCTCCGGTTCGCAACACAGCGAGCAGGGCAACGACCAAGCCGGCGTTGCGCGGCAGCACGAGAGCAACCCGGGTTTCCGGGCGAGCCCCCTGCGCGATGAGGTGATGTGCCAGACGATTGGCGAGGGAATCCAACTCGGCGTAGGTGTAACTAGTGGTCCCGTCCGTGACCGCGATGGCGTAAGGCGTCCGAGCTGCTCGAAGTGCCAGCAGTTGCGGGAGCGAGTCGACCGGATGGGTACGTGCACTGGCGTTGAACTCGACCAGCAGCTCATCCCGCTCGGCTGGCTCAAGCACGTTGACCGAGCGCACGGGAGCATCGGGCTCGGTCAGCACCGCGGACAACACGCGGACGAACCGCCGGGCCAGGTGCTCGACCGTGGTGCGGTCGAACAAGTCGGTCGCGTACTCGAGCAGCAGCTTCACTCCGCTGCCGTCGGGAGTCGGCGTCAGGTTGAAGAAGAGGTCGAACTTCGACGTGGTCGTGGTGGTCGGTTCGATCGCAACCTCGAGCCCGGCCAGTTCCAGGTCGGGCAGAGCATTGTTCTGCCAGGCGAACATGACTTGGAAGAGCGGGTGGTATGCGGTGCTGCGCTCGGGGCGGAGAAGCTCGACCAGGCGCTCAAAAGGAAGATCTTGGTTGTCATAGGCGCCGGTCGAGGCGGCACGAACCTGGGCGATCAGATCCGAGAACGTCGGGGCACGTTCGAGATCGACGCGCAGGACCCAGGTATTGGCGAAGAAGCCGACGAGGTCGAGCAGTGCCGGGTCGGTGCGTCCCGCGATCGGTGAGCCGAGAGCGATGTCGGTGCCGGCCCCGTGCCGGTGCAGCAGCACGGCCACCGCGGCCTGAAGCACCATCGCAACCGTCGCACCGCGGGCCACGGCACTGGAGTGGACAAGGCTCGACAACGCGTCCGGCAGAACGTGCTCCACCACGTCGCCCCGATACGTGGCGACCGCTGGGCGAGGCCGGTCGAGAGGGAGCGGCATCGGATGAGGCAGATCAGCGAGAACGCCGCGCCAGTAAGCACTCTGTTCGGTGAGCAGGCTCGTCGGATCGTCCTCGTCACCGAGCAGCTCTCGCTGCCACAGCGTGTAGTCCCGGTACTGCACGGGCAGCTCTGTCCACAGCGGAGCCACGCCTGCTCGTCGTGCTTCGTACGCCGCCTGAAGATCACGCGCCAACGGCGCGGCCGAACCACCGTCGCAGGCAATGTGGTGCGCCACCATCGCCAAGACGTGCTCCTGGGCGTTCACACGCAACAGGCACGCGTGCAGCGGGATCTCCGAGGCCAACTCGAAGGTGTGAGCCATTTCCGCATCGACACGCCGACGTACGTCATGTGCCGCCACGTCGTGGACCGGCAGGGCGAGCTCGACATCGGACATCGCGAGCACGTGCTGGTACGGAGTCCCTTCAGCGTCTTCCGGGAACACCGTGCGTAGGCTCTCGTGCCTCTCCACCACGTCACGCAAGGCCTGCGAGAGCGCGGAAGAGTCCAGTTCGCCGCGCAGCCGCAATGCCAGTGGCAGGTTGTACGTGGCGTTTGCACCACCGAACCGCTGGATGAACCAGAGCCGGTGCTGTGCCGGCGACAGCGGAATCACAGCCATGCCCCCCGAGTTGTCATCGCCTGATCTGATCGTCAACGCAGTGTTTGCCTTCAGGTGCGGAAATCGTGCTTGCGCCAGCAGAGATTCAGTCGCTGTCGCCCGCCATGGCCCGTTGCAGGCTCAACGGGCGCATGTCGGTCCAGTTCTGTTCGATCCAGTCCAGACACTCGGATCGGCCCGCCGGACCGTGCACTGTGGACCAGCCGGCCGGGATCGCGATGAACACGGGCCAAAGGCTGTGCTGTCCCTCGTCATTGACGAGGACACGGAACCGGGCGTTCTCATCATCGAACGGATTCGTGGCCATGTCACCCTCTTCGCGCACATGCGGAATCACGGGCTAATCGGCGCCCGAGAGACAAAATGGATGACCTATTCTTTCCACGGGAACAATAGATCCGTCAATGCTTTCCGCTCGACCGATCGGATCGGCGCCTGACCATCGCCGATTCAGAGCGACTGTCCTGCCGACAGGACACCGGAGGCCTCCAGGAGCCGGTGCAGCGCTACGGCGCCTTCCAGCAGGAGCCGCGAGCACCGGTCGTGCTCATGTCGTCGTTGGCGCAGGGCCACACTCAGCGCGGCCGTGCTACCGGTGACCCGGAGCTCGTCGATCAGCGGTCGTATCTGGTCGTGCCCGCGCCCGGCCTTGCGCAACAGGTTGATCACGCTCGCGTGGTAGACCTCTTCTGCCGAATAGCAGCGGGTGCCGGTGTGCGGATCCCGCGACGCGGTGAGCAGCCCGGCGGCTTCCCACACGCGGAGTGCGGACGGCCGCACACCCAGGCGGCTGGCGAGTTCGCCGATACGAGCGCCGCCCGGCTTGCCACCTGGATCCGGCTCCTGAGTCAGCGTCTCCATGGCGGCGATGAGCTGTTCCGTGCTGTGCCGCTCCTGGTGAAGACCAGCGTGCGCGGCATCGAGCAGGCGACACACCGACACCGCATCACCTGCGTTGGCGGCGTGCAGTATCGCGGTACCGGAGGCAGTCCCGAGCGCCTTTGAAAGCGAGCGATACGCGAGAAGTGCCCAACGGTGCGACTCGCAGTACTCGCGGTATCCGCTACGAGTGCGAGCAGCCGCCGGAAGTATGCCCGCCGCCTCATAGTTGCGGACCTGCTGAGTGGAAATTCCGCCTACTCTTGCGAGGTCGACAGGACGCAGGCTCACCGTGTCCCCTTTCTTCTCACCCGAACACGATTTGAACCTTAACAGGGTGCACTAGCAGGTCACGCGATCCGCAGCGCCCAGAAGGTTCAACAGGAACTTTAATGCTACGGTTAAATGCGTGCTATCAGCCAATCCGGCAGCGAACCTGCCTCCCGTAACCGAGTGGATCAGGGTGCTCGGCGCTCATGAGCGCAACCTCGCCGACGTGGACGTCGAGATACCGAAGCGACGGGTGACCGCAGTAACAGGGGTGTCCGGATCCGGGAAGTCCTCGCTCGTGTTCGACACCATCGCGGTAGAAGGGCAACGCCAGCTCAACGAGACCTTGCCGGCATTCGTGCGCAGTTTTATGCCGAGCTCGGCACGACCGGCGGTGGACGTGATCGAGCACCTGCCCGCCACGATCGCGGTGGATCAGCGCCCGTTGACCGGCGGAGCGCGGTCCACCGTGGGAACGGTTACCGACATCGCCCCGCTGCTGCGCCTGCTGTTCTCGCGAGCGGGTGATCCGTTCGTCGGCTACGCCGACGCGTTCTCATTCAACATGCCGGCGGGCATGTGCCCCGTGTGCGAAGGGACGGGCGAGGTCGTCGAGGTTGATATGGCCGTGTTCCTCGACACCAGCAAATCGTTGAGCGAGGGTGCGTTGCAGGCTCCCACCTTCAAGGTCGGCAGCCGCGACTACCACCTGCTCGCCGGGTCGGGTCGGCTCGACCCCGACAAGCCGGTCGCGCACTACACCGAAAAAGAGCTCGACGACTTGTTGCACGCCACCGACGGCACGGTGGTCGCCGACATAGCGGGCAGCGAAGTGAAAATGTCCTATGAAGGTGCACTGGTGAAGTTCAGGCGCCGCTATCTCGACGCCGACGCCGAGCCCGGCAAGCGAACCAAGGAGATGCTCGAGCAGTTCACCTCGTCGGTCCCCTGTTCGACCTGCGGAGGAAGCCGGCTCTCCCCGCTGGCGCTGGACAGCAAGATCGACGGGTACAACATCGCCGATCTGTCCTCTATGGAGTGTGTGGACCTCGTGGAGGTGTTGCGAGCCTTCGACCTCCCCAAGGTTGCTCCCGTCCTCGGTGCTCTGACCCGGCAGATTGGGCATCTGGTCGACATCGGGTTGGGTTACCTGAGTCTTGACCGCCGCACCGCAACGCTGTCCGGTGGCGAGTCCCAGCGCGTGAAGATCGTGCGCCACCTCTCCAGCAGCCTGAACGACATGCTGTACGTCTTCGACGAACCCAGTATCGGTTTGCACCCGCGAGACGTCCACCGACTCACCCGACTGCTGCATGCCCTGAGAGATAAAGGAAATACTGTGCTCGTGGTGGAGCACGACCGCGATGTGATCGCCGCCGCGGATCACGTGATCGACATCGGCCCGGGAGCAGGTACCCGCGGCGGCAAAGTGATGTATTCAGGCCCTGCCACCGGCTTGGCGGCCTCCGGCACGCTGACCGGGCAGCACATGACCGCGGGAACGTCACTCAAGACCTCGGTCAGGACTCGCACAGGCGCTCTGCGAGTGGTCGGCGCCCGAACGCACAACCTCCGCGACGTCACGGTGGAGCTGCCGACCGGGGTTCTCACGGCGATCGCCGGCGTCGCAGGCGCGGGAAAGTCCAGCCTTGTCAACGGCGCTCTGCGAACCCAGCATCCGGAAGCGGTCCTTATCGACCAGTCGTCGCCGCACACCAACCGGCGATCCACGATCATCACTGCGACCGGTGCGGCCAACGCGATCCGGTCCGAGTTCGCCAAGGCCAACCGGGTCAGCAGCGCGCTGTTCTCGCCCAACTCCTCAGGTGCATGCCCCACCTGCTCCGGACTGGGCGAGGTGTTCACCGACCTCTCGTCGCTGGCAGAGATTTCCCAGATCTGCCAGACCTGTGACGGCAGGAGGTTCAGTGACGAGGTGCTTGAGTACCGGTTGCGCGGCCGGACCATCTCCGAAGTCCTGGAAATGCCGGTGGAAGAGGGGCAGGGGTTTTTCGCCGCGAACTCGCAGGTGTCCTCGGTGCTGACATCGCTGGCCGACGTAGGCCTGGGTTACCTGCGGCTCGGCCAGTCGACGACGAGCCTGTCCGGAGGTGAGTGCCAGCGGATGAAGCTCGCAGCCCGGCTGCACACGCCTAGTGCGGTGTACGTGCTCGACGAGCCGACCACCGGGTTGCACATGGCTGATGTGAGCAGGCTGCTCGTAGTCCTCGATCGACTGGTCGACGACTACGGCGCGACAGTCGTGGTCATCGAGCACAACCTCGACGTGATCGCGCATTGCGACTGGGTGATCGAACTCGGCCCCGAGGGTGGCAGCCGCGGTGGCCGGTTGTTGTTCGAAGGCCCGCCTTCCCGATTGATGTCGGTCACGAATTCACCGACGGGTAAGCACTTGTCGCAGGCTTTGGCGAATACAGGAGGACAGAGGCGATGACGCGCACTGAATCGGAGCAGCTCTTCAGCCGCGCGGTCGCGGATGCCGCCGAGGCGATCGCCGAGACGCTGGGAGCACACCCGCCGCGCGGCAACCAGCCATACCCCATCAGCGAGGTGCTGCCAGTACTTGTGCGCTCGCACCTCGCGCTGCAGCAGGCACTCGAGCAGCACCCAGGCTCGGTCGCCGTGACCGCTGAGGGCAAGGAGAACCCGCTGGGTGGTGAGTTGGCCGGGCTGATGAGCTACCTGCAGCTGCTCAGCGTCCTGTATCGGGGACTCGACGAGTTCCCCGACTGGATGAAGGTCAACGCGAGTCGCAACCTTTCCGCTGTGAGTCTGGCCGCGCGGAGAGTGCGGGACCGGGCGCGTCGGCTGATGCGCTGAAGTCGTGGCGAGGGGAGAAGCCGCAGCTTCTCCCCTCGCGTCACGCCATACGGCGCAGCGGTGCGCGCCTTCGTGCTGTCAGCTGGTCCCATTGGCGTGTAAGAGAGCCTACGGTCGGGCACTCAAAGATCCGTCGTACCTCCAACTCCACTGCCAGCTCGTCACGAACCCGCGCGACCAACAAGGTCGCTGCCAAGGAGTGCCCTCCGAGAGCGAAGAAGTCGTCGTCGAGCCCCACCTCCGGCAGGTCGAGCACCTCGGCGAACAGGGCGCACAGGCGACGTTCGAGCTCCGACTGCGGTCGCCGGTGCGGCGCGACCGGTGGAGGGCCCGCTGCCGGGAGCGCTGCCCGATCGAGCTTGCCGTTCGGAGTGAGCGGAAGCTCACGCAGGGGAACGAGACGCGTCGGGACCATGTGCCCTGGTAGGCGTTGTCGCAGATGTTCCACGATCTCGTCGTGCAGGGTGGGAGTCGCATCGCACTCCAGGTAGGCGGTGAGCACGGTGGTGCCTGAAGCGTCTTCGCCGGCCAGGACCGCAGCAGCGCGAACAGCCGGATGCCGGACTATCACCGTCTCGATCTCCCCCGGTTCCACCCGATGACCGCGGATCTTCACCTGCCGGTCGGCGCGGCCGAGGAAGATCAGCCCGTCTCGGGTGCGGACGACGCGATCGCCGGTGCGATACATGCGCTGTCCGCGGTCACCATAGGGATCTGCGACGAACGCCGAGGCGGTGAGAGAGGGCCGGCCGTGGTAGCCGATCGCGAGCCCGTCTCCGGACAGGTAGAGGTCGCCGGGCGCACCGGGCACGACAGGGTTCAGGTACTCGTCGAGCACGTACAAGCCGGTGTTGGCGATGGGACTCCCCAGATGTGGTGCGCCGCCAGGTACGACGGTGGCCCAGGTCGACCAGATCGTCGTCTCGGTCGGGCCGTAGACGTTGATGACCTGCGCTGCGCGCGCGGTCAGGGCGTCGGCGAGAGAGGGTGTCAGGGCCTCCCCGCCCGTCAGCACGCGCAGACGACTCAACCCGTTCGACGTCGTCGCCACCAGCCCCCTCCACAGCGCCGGGGTGCCCTGGACGATGGTGGCCTGTTGTTCCTCGGACACGGAGAGCAGGCGGACCGGGTCGGCGACCTCGTCGCGGTCGGCGATGATCACCTGCGCACCGACGACGAGTGGTAGGTACAGCTCGAGCGCGGCAATGTCGAACGCCGCTGTGGTTACAGCGAGCCAACGGTCATCACCATCGAGTTTCAGCAGGTCTCGCATCGACAGGAGGAAGTTGGTCAGCGCGCCGTGGGAGATTTCGACACCCTTCGGGGTCCCGGTCGATCCAGAGGTGTAGATGATGTACGCAGGTCGGCCGGGATGAACGGCCGACGGCCCGGATTCCGTGACGTCGGGCTCGTTCTCCAGTGAGGGCAGTGCGCGGAGCACCAACGCGGGCGCGCAGTCCTTCAGGATCAGTTCGATTCGTTCCCTCGGGTGGGAAGGATCGATCGGTACGTAGGAAGCTCCACTGCGCAGCACACCGAGCAAGGCCACGACGAGATCGGTCGACCGGTCCAGGGCTACCGCCACCGTATCGCCTTCTCCCGTGCCTTTCCGGCGCAGCCAGCCCGCCAGCCTCCCTGCTGCCTGGTCCAGTTCCGCGTAGGTCAGCGTTCGACCTGAGGCCGGGTGGCTGACCGCCGTCGCGTCCGGCGAGGCCTGGGACTGGCGCCGGACGAGTTCGGTGACCTCGACCGGCGGCCACGAGACCGCGGTGGCGGAAGCCGGTTGAATCAGGGCACGACGTTCCTCGGCAGAGAGCACCGCCACGGCACCGGTGCGGATGGCAGGGTCATCGCACACCTGCCGCAGGACTCGCTCGAGTCTTTCGACGAACGTGGCGACTGTGGAGAAGTCGAACAGGTCGGTGGCGTATTCGACCACACCACCGATGGCCTTTCCGGCGCTGGGGAACAGGCTGATGAACAGGTCGAACTTGGCGGCCGCTGTGTCGGCCCGCTCGACGGTACCGTGCAGCCCGGGCAGATCGAGGGTCGGCCATGGATCGGACTGCCAGGCGACCATCACCTGGAACAACGGGTGCTGAGCGGTGCTGCGGGTCGGTTTGAGCACCTCGACCAATCGTTCGAACGGGATCTCCTGGTGGTCGTAGGCGGCCAATGCCTGGCGTCGGACGCGGTCGAGAACGTCGTTGAAGGTGGGGTTGTCGTTCAACCCGACCCTCAGCACCCACGTGTTGGCCAACAAGCCCACCATCGAGCTGAGAGCCTCGTCGGTTCTCCCGGCGACAGGCGCGCCCGTGACGATGTCGGAACCTGCTCCGTGACGGTGCAGTAACAACGAAACCGCAGCCTGCACGAGCATCGACAACGTGGTGCCGCTCCGCCGGGACAGGTCGTGCATCGCGGACACCAGATCAGCGGGCAAGGTGAACTCGTGAGAGGCGCCCCGGTGGGACGCCACGGGAGGACGTGGCCGGTCGGCAGGCAGCGAGACCAGTTGCGGCGCGCCGGCCAGCGTCTCTCGCCAGTACTCGGACTGGCGGAACATCATGCTGTCCGGGTCATCCGCTCGTCCGAGCAGATCTCGTTGCCACATCGTGTAGTCGCGGTAGGTCACGGACGGCGGAGTCCAGGCAGGGCTCCGCCCACACAGGCGAGCTCGATAGGCGGTGGACAGGTCCGCCCCCAAAACCGGCATGGATCCGCCATCCGCGGCACTGTGGTGGACAACCACCACCAAGGTGTGGTCGTCGGCGTCGCACCGCACCAGAACAGCGCGTATCGGCACCTCATGGGCGATGTCGAACGGCGAGCGTGCCAGCTCGTCGACCGCCTTCTCTCGTTCGGCCAGGTCGGCCTCTCGCACCGGCAGGTCGAAGGAGACTTCCGAGGCCGGGACGACGTGCTGCAAGGGCGTGCCCGCCTCGTCCTCCACCAGGATTGTGCGCAGGGCCTCATGGCGGGCGATGAGATCGCTCAGCGCTTGGCGCAGGGCGACGGGATCCAGTTCCCCGCGCAGTCGCACGACGAGCGGGAGGTTGTAGGTGGCGGAAGGGCCGTCCAGTCGGTCGAGGAACCACAGCCTGCGCTGGGCAAAGGACAGGGGAACCGGTTCGGTGTGAGATCGCGCGACCAGCGCGGGCCTGGTGACTCCCGCGGTGGGCAAGCGGCTGGCGAGCTTCGCGACGGTTGGCGCGTCGAACACCTCGCGGATGGGAAGCTGTACGCCGAGTACCGTGTGTACACGGCTTGCCAAGCGTGTGGCGAGCAAAGAATGTCCGCCCGCCTCGAAGAAGTCGTCGTCGATCCCGACGGACGCGGCTCCCAGGACCTCCGCGAACAAGATCGCCAAAGTGTGTTCCAGGCGGGTGCGAGGTGGACGATACGCGCTGCTCTGAGAGTCAGGGGCGGGCAACGCGTCACGGTCGAGTTTTCCGTTGGGAGTCAGCGGGAGACGGCTGATGGGCACGACGGCGGACGGCACCATGTGTCGCGGAAGGTGCTCGCCGGCGAACGAGATGAGATCGTCCGCGGGCTCCCTGGTCACCACGTAGGCGACCAGGCGCGGCCCGCCGGCACTCGAGCGCGGGACCACGACCGCGCGCTGGACTCGGGGATGGCGGGTGAGAGCGGATTCGATCTCGCCGGTCTCGATGCGGAAGCCGCGGATTTTCACCTGATTGTCTGCGCGGGCGATGAAGTCGAGCCGGTCGCCGCTCCTGCGCACCAGATCTCCGGTGCGGTAAAGCCTGGCTCCGGGAGGGCCGAACGGATCGGCGACGAAACGGCTCGAGGTGAGCGCAGGCTGGTGGTGGTAACCACGTGCGGTGGTGTCGCCGCCCGCGTACAGCTCGCCCACACACCCGTCAGGTACCGGTCGCAAGGCTCGGTCCAGGACGTAGAGGCGCACGTTCGGTAAGGGAGAGCCCAGCGGCAACGGGGCCTCGGATTCGGGTTCGTGTTCATGTTCGAGCACGAAAGCCGTGGTGTAGAAGGTTTCGCTGGGACCATAGGTGTTGACCACTCGGGCACCGGGCATCGCCTCGCGCAGCGACCGGATCAACGCCGCGGTGACCGGCTCGCCTCCCAGCACCACGGTGTGGGCATGGACTTTGCCCTGGATCAGTGGCAGCAGTTCGGCGAGCACCGATGGCACGGTGCTCAGGACTATGCCGTGCTGGGCTTGGATCTCGGCGAGTGAGAGCGTGTCCGGTAGTAGCTGCAACGTCCCGCCTGCGCACAGGGTCGCGAACAACTCGAACACGGAGATGTCGAAACTGATCGATGTCCCGGCAGCAAGCCGGGAGCCAGGTGCGACACCGGACCAACCCGCCATCGCTTCGACTGCCGTGACCAGGCTCCGGTGGGTGGCGGCCACACCCTTCGGGGTTCCGGTGGTTCCCGACGTGCTCATGACGTAAGCGAGGTTGTCCAGCAGTGGAGTCGCAGCGCGGGTGGAGAGCGGCTCTGCTGCCGTCGAGTACCTGTCGAGGTCGGTGAGTGTGAAGGTAGGGCGTCCCTGTGCAGTCTCGGCGAAGCCGGGATCGCAGATGATCAGGTCGGGCTGAGCGGAGTCGATGATGGAGCGGATGCGGGTCGCCGGGTAGGTGACATCGATCGGCAGGTATGCGGCGCCGGCGGAGAGAACACCGAGAACTGCGGCAACGAGGTCCGCAGTGCGTGGGAGAGCGATCCCGACCACGCTCTCAGGTCCCGCTCCAGCCGCTCGAAGCGCCATCGCCAGGTGCTGCGCACGTTTCCACAGTTCGAGGTAGCTGACTTCACGGAATCCGTCCGCCACGGCGACCGCTGCCGGATTCTCGTGCACGCGGTTTCGGATGTGGTCTACGACGGTCGTACCTGTCGTCGGCTGAGCCGTGTCGCTGTACGCCTGCAGGAGAGCACGACGCTCACCGCGGTCGTACGGGCTGATGTCATCCGTACTGCCTTCGGTTCCCACCAAGGCCAAATCATGCAGAACGTGTGCGAGTTGCGTTGCCAGCCGTTGCGCGTTGGCACTGTCGAATCGTTCGCGCCGGTACTGCAGAGTCATGCGGGGAAGGGGGTCGGCCGTGACCAGCAGACTGGCCTGGTAGTGGGTACCGACGATCGGGGTCACCCCTGTCGCGCAGATGCCTGCCTGCCGGGCGGCCTCGTCGAGGGCAAGGCGGTCGACGGGGTAAGACTCGAAGACGACAAGCGTGTCGAACAGGGTGCCGAGCCCGGCGGCGCGCTGGATGTCGGCGAGAGGGTGGTGATGGTGGTCGAGCAGAGCGGCGTGGCGTGTGTGCAGGTAGGTCAGGAGCTCGGTGACGCGGGCGTCGGCCTGGCAGACGAGCCGGACGGGGATCGTGTTGATGAAAGATCCGACGACGCTCGCGGCACCAGGTAGGTCAGCGGGTCGACCAGCCACAGTGGTGCCGAACACGACGTCGTCGCTGTCGGTCAGACGGCTGAGCAGCAGTCCCCAAGCGAGCTGGATGACGGAGTTGAGCGTGACCTGGGAGTCTGAAGCCAGTCGGACCAGCTTGTGCGCGCGATCGTGCTCGATCGGGATGTCGATGTGACCGAGCCCGACCTGCCGTGAGGAGGACGTTGCCGGAGGTGGAACTGCGTCACCGAGCATCGTGGGGCTCTGGAGCCCCGCCAGTGCGGTACTCCACGCTCGTGCGGCCGCAGCCTGATCACGCTCGGCAAGCCACTCCAGATAGCGTTTGAAGGACTCAGCCGGGGGGAGCCGCATCCCCGCGTAGAGCTGGAGCAGGTCTACCAGCAGCAGCGGTAGCGACCAGCCGTCGAAGACGGCGTGGTGAGCTGTGATGAGCAGGTCGGCGGTGTTCGGACCCGTTGTGAAGAGCGTCATGCGCAGCAACGGTGCCGAGGCTGGATCGAAATGCTCCGCATGGTCCGCTTCGAGCCACGGAGTGATCTGATCCGTTCTGACGGCGTGGTGCCGCCACGGAAGCTCCACGCGGGCCTGAACGAGCTGCATGAGCAACCCGGTCTCGTCCGGAACGAATGCAACCCGGAGTGCGTCGTGGCGGTTGATCAGTGCCTGGCCCGCGTTCCGGAGGCGTTCGGCGTCGACCGGTCCGGTGAGGTGCAGGACGAACTGTTGCTGATAAGCGTCGAACCCGTCCGCCGCGAGCCCGGAGTGGAAGAGGAGTCCGGACTGGACAGAGGTGAGCGGCCATACGTCGGCGAGTTCGGGGAAGCGTTTCTCCCACAGCTCCAGCTGATGCCGGTCGACGAGCGCTGAGGTCACCTCTGCAGCAGAGCGGATGCCCGTGCGCGGATCGGGCCGATGGTGCGCCACCGCGTTTGCGGCGCGCACGAATTCATCGGCGAACTCGGCCAAGGCAGGGGCGTCGAGCACACCCTCCGGAGCGGCGAAGGTGACAGCGAGTTCTGCGTCCTCCGGCGTACCCCCGATGGTGACGGCCCGCACGTCCAGAGCGGCGATGACAGGCGTGTCGGGGTCGGGTGTGGCGATCAGGGGCGATTCCTCGGCGGCGAGGTTCCAACCGGCCGCGCCGGAGCTGGGATCGAAGTGGCCCAGGTAGTTGAAGTTGATCTGAACAGCGCTCTCGTCCGGCCACTCTTCCGCAGCCGCAGAAAGATGACGCAGCACGCCGTAGCCGATCCCGTTGTCCGGTGATGCCGCGATCGCTTCTACTGCCGCGGACATGGCGGTCGCCGCGGCAGGGCCTGATGCGAACGCGTCGTCGAGGTCGACAGCGGTGATGTCGACGAGAATCGGGAAGAAGCTGGTGAACCAGCCCACCGTCGCGGAAAGGTCCGCACCGGGGACCAGGTGTTCCTCGCGACCGTGCCCCTCGACGCGGATCAGCGTCGGCTCGCCACCTCCGCGCTCCGCGCCACGGAACCGCGCGACGGCCATGGTGAGCGCGGCGAGTACCGCGTCCTGCGCGGAGCCGCCGTAAGCGTGCGGCAACGTCAGCAAAGTGCGTGTGGTGGACGGTGGCAACAGGACCCGCCGCTCGTGAACGGTGGTGGCGACGTCGATGGCCGGGTCGACGTATCGGCGGCCGAGAGGGCTCTGCGCCGTGGCGAGAACGTTGCGCCAATGATCGGCATGCGCTTCGAACCTCGTGATGCCGCCGGCCAGTCCGCTGAGCCACTGCCGCACGGAGGTCGTCTGAGGTCGGTGAGCCGGCGCACCGGACGCAACGGCCGCGAGCTGCGCCACCAGGACCTGCCACGAGACCCCGTCAACCACGAGGTGGTGGGCCACGAGCAGGATCCTGGGCCGGTCGCGATCCACCACGTCAAGCAGCACAGCCTGAAGGGGGATTCCGTCCACGAGGCTGATGCGTGCACGGGCGGCAACGAGTTCAGCTCGCTGCGACCTCTCCCGGTCCGCGCCGGTGGTTCGGACCCATCGGAAGATCTTGCCCACGTCCGCGTCTGCTGGTGATGGTACGAGCAACGCTCGACCGTCCTCGGCCAGCCTGGCACGGAGAATGTCATGGTCGCGCAGGAGGTGTTCGACAGCACCACGGACTTGTGCGGCGGTCGTTTCCGCTGGAGCGTCGAGAACGATGTACTGCGTGAGCCGGGAAAATCCGCGTGCGCGGTCGTGATGGAAACGCGCAGCAGGTTGCAGTGGCATTCGGTACGGGGCGGAGTCCGTGCGTGATGCCGCCGGCGCTGACTCCCGCACATCAGCACCGTCCGCGATGCGGGCAACGGTCCGCGCCTCGAAGATCGCACGGGGAGTCGTGTGCACGCCGCGGTCTCGCGCCCGGGACGCGACCGAGATCGAGTCGATGCTGTCTCCACCCAATGCGAAGAAGTCATCGTCGACGCCGACTTCCGCGGTGCCGAGCACCTCGGCGACCACCTCGCACAGAACGCGCTCAACGTGGGTCCGAGGAGGGGCACTTCTCGTGACCGGAAGCGCCGGCGCGGGAAGCGACTCACGATCCAGCTTTCCGTTCGGCGTCAGAGGAAGGGAGTGCAGCACGGTGATCGTCGACGGCACCATGTATGAGGGCAACAGTTTCTCCGCCGCCTTGCGCACCTCCGCGATCTGCAGCCCGGACCGCAGGTCGATCGGGCGGACCCCGTGAATGGCGCTGCGCACCGCGCCTTCGAAACCCGAGGGCACCACATATGCCGCAAGCCGCGGACTCGTGGCGTCTCCGGTGAGGATGATCGCCGCCTGGGCGACGCCGGGGTGAGAAGTCAAAGCGGCTTCAATTTCGCCCGGTTCCACCCGGTAGCCGCGGATCTTCACCTGCCGGTCGACGCGTCCCAGGTACTCCAGGGTCCCAGTGTCCGTCCAACGAGCAAGGTCGCCCGTGCGGTAGAGGCGTTCGCCCGGTTTTCCGGCGAGGCTCGCGACGAAGCGACTCGCGGTAAGACCAGGACGCCCAGCGTAGCCGCGGGCGAGCTGCACGCCGGAGAGGTAGAGCTCACCGACCACTCCGACCGGTGTGGGGAGAAGGGCGGAGTCGAGCACATGCGCACCCGTGTTCCACACCGGCGTGCCGATGGGCACCGTCCTGTCTCCGGGCCGGCAGCGCCAGTGGGTCACGTCGACGGCGGCTTCGGTAGGCCCGTAGAGGTTGTGCACAGAAGCGTCGAGGACGGCAGCCGCCTTGGTCACGAGCTCGGCCGGCAGCGCTTCCCCACTGCACACCAGGAGCCTGAGGCTGGAGCAGCCGGCGGCGTTCTCGTCGTTGAGGAACTGGGCGAACATGCTGGGCACGAAATGGGCGATGGTCACCTGCTCGCGCCGGATCACATCGGCGAGGTAGCGAGGATCGCCCTGGCCGCCTGGTTCGGCCAGCACCAGCGTCGCGCCGTGGGTCAGCGGCCAGAAGAACTCCCATACCGACACGTCGAAACTGGCTGAGGTCTTCTGCAGGACGCGGTCGACAGGTCGCAGGTCGTATTCGTCCTGCATCCAGAGCAGGCGGTTGACGATCGCCCTGTGTTCGACGACGACACCCTTGGGCGCGCCGGTGGAGCCGGAGGTGTAGATCACGTATGCCGGATGACGGTCGTCGATGGCCGGCGGGTTCTCCGCTTCCCCCGGAGTGCTCTCTCCGCGGTGGACCGCCTCGGAGCGGTCGCCGGGCTCGTCGACGTTCAAGCGGCGGATGCCGTCGGCCGGGATCTCGGCGTTCGCCGTGGTGAGCACCAGAACCGGCTCGGAGTCCGCGAGGAGGTATGCCACCCGGTCAGGCGGGTAGTTCGGGTCGACGGGGAGGTAGGTTCCGCCGGCCTTCATCACCGCGAGCAGCGCGACCACGAGATCGAGGGACCGCGGCAGGACGACGGCCACCACGGACTCCGGCCGCACGCCCTGTTCGCGGACGCGCTGCGAGAGCTTCTCGACCATCGCGTCGAGTTCGGCGTACGTGACGGTCGTTCCGGTCGCGTCGGCCACGATCGCCACCGCGCCAGGCGTTGCGGCGACCTGATCACGGAACAGCGCCGGGATGGTGGTGGCCGGCACCTCGGCACGGGTCGAGTTGCGTTCGGCCAGCCATGTCAGGTCCCGGAGAGTGGAGCTCGAATGGGTACCGATGGCGCTTCCGGGCGCCGAAGCCAGCGTGAAGAGGTGTCTGCGGACCCCGGTGACCAGGTGATCCAGTTCAGACTGCCCGTGTAGTCGAGCGGGCGCGTCCAGTCGCACGTGGAGTGCGCCGGCGCCGGTCCGGAAGAGTGAGATCATCAGTTCGTCGATGTCACCGAAAGAACCCCCGTCGAACCGGGCGATCCCGCCGTCCAGATCCAGATCTTCGACGGGTGGCATGATGTTGACGATCGTGCCGAAGGGTCCCCGGAGGTTGCCGTGCACACCGGCGGCCCTTTGGATGTCGGTGATCTGGTGCTTGCTGTGACGGAAAACCTCGCGAGAAGCGGTCGCCACGTCTCGCGCCAGCTCGCTGAGGGACTGACCGGCACCGATGGAGAGATTGACCGGGACGATGTTCGACATCAGGCCCGGGGTGCCGCGCGCCGCGCCCGCGCGGTTGCCAACGCTGAGGCCGATGCGCAGGTCGTCGACGCCGCACACGCCCCGGAGGAACGCGGCGATCCCGGCGGCCAGCAAGGCCTGCTCGCTGACACCTGCTTCCTCAGCCGCGGCGGTGATCACCTGGGCCTGGTGAGGTGGCAGTTCGCATTCGCTTGACAGCATGCCTGCCGGAACCACCTGACGGGCGCGGTGGCGGAGCTGTTGCTCCACGTGTGACGCCGACGCGACGGCAGGGCGGGCGGGTTCGTGCTCGGTGGTCAGGTAGCGGCGCCAGAAGTCGCCGTCGAGGACGAACCGGGAGGAGGTGCGGTACTCGGCGTCGAGTCGCAGGAAGTCCGGCAGGGGCAAGAACCCGCTCGGGGAAAGCGGTTCCGCACCGCATGCGGCTCGATACCGCTCGCCGACCCGCTGGGAGAAGATCCGCATCAACCCGTAGGCATCGGTCAGCAGGTGAGGACACGCGAACACGAGCAGATGCGCGGTGTGTGACAGCGTGATCAGCTCGGCGCGCAACAACGGCCCGCGCGTCAGATCGAACCGAGTGTCCACAATGGATCTCATCCGCTCGCGCGCGGTGCGCGCGGGGTCGCCGGCATCCGACAGGTCGACAGCCGACGCCTCCCACTCCCCCAGGTCGCCTTCCTGGCACAGCGCACCGTGCGCGCCCTCGTGAAAAGTGGCTCGCAGCGTCGGTGTCTCCTTCAAGGCCTCGCGGACCTGCGCCGTGAGAACACCGGCATCCACGGTTCCCTCGATCCGCCACACGACCGACACGACGTTCGGCAGCTCGGGACTGAGTTCCTGTGCCAGCCGAAACCGGTTCTGGGCAGCCGACAACCCGTGTGACGTCATGAATTCCCCTTCGACGCGAAGGCATGAGTGAGCCTGAAGCACACGCACTTCCACCTTCATACGTGATCCGCCACCACGTCAATCGAAGGTCTGGCAACTGTCCTGTCACCAGGACAGGGCAGGACACGACGCTTCTTGACGACGCCGCGCAGTGCCCGGTTGTCTCGGAAGCAGGTATGGCCGTGGTGGCGTTGTCGTCAATGGAGGTCGTCGTGGCAGGTGTCGGATCCGTGCTCTGTCAACCGGTGTCGGTGATCGTTGCGCACCAGCACGACATCGTTCGGCGAGGCATGGAAGAAGTTCTGCTCGAACTCGACTGGGTACACCATGTGCGGTCGTTCGCGACATGTGAGGCCGCGCTGGCGGAACTTCACGCCGGAGCCCCGGCCGACGTTCTGTTGATCACAGGTGCGTTGTTCGACCTCGCGCGGGAGTCGTTGGCCCGGCTCGACACGCGTGTGGTTCTCCTGCAGCCGGTTGCGGCGGACTTGGCGCCCCAGGACACCCGTCACGTGGACGGGGTGTTGTTCGAGGACACGTTGAGTGCCGCGCTGCTCGTCGACGCTCTGCGCCAGGTGAGTGTGGGACGGGTGTTCATGCCCTGGTCCGCCGCACGGGCGTTGCTGGAGGCCACGGACCGGGAAACGGTGTCGGCGGTGAGGCTGTTGCTGACTCCGCGGGAGATGGAAGCTCTGCGATTCGTCACGACGGGGTTGAGCAACAAGCAGATCGCCAGCCGGATGGGAATCGGGATCAACGGTGTCAAGCGGCTCGTGAGCAACGTTCTCGCCAAGACCAACTGTCCGACTCGGATCCACGCGGCGACCTACGCGGTGCGTTCCGGCCTCGTGGATTCGGCATGAAGCCGGCCTCACGACACGTACGGTGCCACCGTCGAGCGGCTCTGATCCGCGGCGCTCACAGCTCCGCCGCGCGCCTCCCACAGCAGGGGGAAGGGTAGCTCGACGCGGTCTGCCAGGTAGCTGTGACCGGCCGTTCGGCCTGTTCCCGGCGCCCCTCCGATCGCCGCCACGACTATCTCGAGATGCCTCAGCTGCCAACGGTGGAATGCTTGTGCCAGCCGAGTCATCTCCTCGGCGAGTTGGTAGAGCAGCCCGTCCGAGGGGCCGTGTTCGTAGAGCTCGTGCACCGAGGTGTGATGGCGAGCCAGAGCACCTTGGAACCCTGACCACACCTCGCCAGGGCGTTGACGAAAGCCCATGAGCTTGCCGAGCCGCCGGAACTGCGAGGACTGAGCGCCGCTGGCGTTGCCCAGCAGATCCCGGAACTTCAAGAAGTGTGCGGTCGGAAGATCTCGCAGAGCCGCGCTGGCTTCGACGACCCGATCCAAGCCCCGGGCACTCCGGCCCAGGTGGTGTACGGCACTGCCGAGGTCGTGTGAGTCCGGCCGCAGGTTCTCGAGCACACGCTCCAGGTCGAGCAGGACTTGGCGCAGCCACAGCTCACTGGTTTGATGCGCCACGATGAACAGGTGTTCGGCGGTGTGGGTCGTGGAGTCGGCCGGATCGCTCAACGGCCGGATGTTGGCCAGCAGAGGCGCAATCCCGATGTAGGAGTCGTAGTTCACCGGCACTGCCTTCTGGTGAACCGGACCAGCCGCGCGAGGCCCTCCAGCAAAGCGTTCCGGTCTCCGCAGAACGCCAGACGCAGGAGATGGCGGGCACTCGGGTCGATCGCGTTCAGGTCGGAGTCCGCACTGAACGGCGGACGGAGCGCGAAGCCGGTCGCCGACGCGAGCGCCACGCCTTCTTCGGCGAGAAGCCGGGCCGCGAACGTGTCGGCGTCCAGGCCGGTGGCCGCGCAGTCCAGCAACGCGTACCAGCCTCCCTCGGGGACGGTGGCCATGAGACCAGTTCCCCTGAGCGCGCGTGCCATCAAGTCGCGGTTCGCCCGCACGAAGCTCGAGTTCCGCGAGATGGCGTCGTCGTCCGCGAGGGCAGCGACACCGGCGAGTTGGATCGGTTGTGGCGGGCACACGATCGTCGCTTCCTGCACGACCTGCAGGAGCGAGGCCTGGCGTGGCGTCGGCGCGGTGACATAGCCGAGGCGCCAGCCTGTCATGCCGTAGCTTTTGGAGAAGGTGAAGGCACTGAACACACGCCGTTCACCGACATCGCGTTCCGCCTCCAGCGCGGCCAGGGACAGGACCTCGCCGTCGTAGTTGAAGTGCTCGTACGCCTCATCACTGATGATCCACCAGCCGCGCCGGTGAGCCAGTTCGAGCAACTCGCTCAACAGTCGGCGGTCGCAGATCGCACCGGACGGGTTGTTGGGGCTGTTCACCACGAGGATCTTCGGCCCGGCGGGAAGGCCGGCGAGTGCGGCGAGATCCGGTCGCAGATGATCGTCCAGCGGATACGTGGCCGGCAGGAGGCCGGCAAGCAACGCCTGCTGCAGGTAGATCGGCCAGTGCAGAGCCGGAAGCAGGATCTCGGTGCCAGGCGCGGCCAGAGACTGCATGATGGCCTGCAGACCCTGGGTGGAGCCCGGCGTCACGAACACCCGATCGACGTCGGTGTCATGGCCGTTGTGTTCGCGGAGCTTGCGCACCAGAGCGGTGCGCAACTCGCCGAGCCCTTCCGCGGTGGTGTAGCCGGTCCGACCGGCTGCCGCGGCTGTGGCGATCGCGATAGCGACCGAGGGCGGCGGCCGGAACGCCGGTTCGCCGACATGCAGCCGGATCGCTGGGGATTTCTGGTGCGCGTCGTAGGCATCGACCGCGCGGAACACCTCGTGCACGCTGGAGGGCGGCACAGAGGCCGCGGGTGCCTCAGTTCCCAAAGTTGTCATCGGCGTTCTCCTGTGCAGGACGGTGGAGGGCGTACGGCGGTCGAAGCGGGTGGGTGTTCGTCAGGCACAGCGGCCACCGTCGATCGGCAGCAGCGTGCCGGTGATCCATGCCCCCGCCGGGCTGAGCAGTTGACACACCCACGCCGCCACCTCGTCCGGAGTGCCGAACCGACCGAGAGGGGTGGCCGAGATCAGCTGGTTGCGAAGAGCGTCGGTGCCGGCCTGATCCATACCGAGGTCGTCGTAGATGGGTGTGTCGACCGGGCCGGGGAGGATGGCGTTGACCCGGACCTCCGGCGCCAACTCGATGGCCAGGGACCTGGTCAGGTGGTTGATGGCTGCCTTGGTCGCGCCGTAGAACGACCTGTTCGGGGTCGCGAGCGACCCGCCGACCGAGGTGACGTTGACAACCGAGCCGCGCTGCTGCCGCAAGGACGGCAACAGACCCCGGATGAGCTGCGCGGGCCCGCTGACGTGTACCCGGAACATGAGGGCCAGGTCCGCGAGATCCGCGTTCTCCAGTGAGGCGAACCGGGCGATTCCGGCGTTGTTGACCAGACCGTCGACGTGCCCCAGTTCGGCCAACGCGGTGTCCACGAGCTCGGCTGTCGAGTCCTCGTCACCTATGTCGGCGGGACAGACGACGAGGTTCGCGCGATGTGCGCGATCAACCTGCTCCACGCAGGACCGGAGTGCATCGGCCCGACGCCCCACGAGGACTGCGTGCGCGCCGGCTTCCACGGCCAGACGTGCGACCGCAGCGCCGATTCCCGTACCCGCGCCCGTGATGACCAGATTCTTGCCGGCCAGGGCGTGAACCATCATGACATGACGGTAAGCGCCATCCCGTCAGACGAGGGTACCCATTCGGGGTACCCGGCCGGGTAGTGCCTGTTTCAATTTTTGCGCAATCAGCCGACACAAGTGCGCATGAACGGCTGATTGCATCCGAATGCACTCGATACCCAAGACAATGACAAGACCGCCTATAACGCATAGTGACGACGACACACACCCAATCGGTGGTATGGCCACATACAATCACGTGATTTGCTAACCATTGCCCAGACAAGTTGGGCAGAGGATGGGTATTGCCTGGGGGGATCGTGAACGGGGAGAAGCTGAACAACACCGCGAGCCCACGGCAGGCGCTTGTCACACCGATCAGACCGGCATACCGAAGCGATGTGACCGCGCAGGGGAAAGTGCTGCTCAGCCGCGTTGGCCTGCGGATACCCGAGCAGTTGAGCTTCGCGGACTGGGAAAAGGCAGGACGTCAGCTGGCGGGTATCGTCGACTCGTCGTCGTGGAGCCTGGGCGACTGGCTAATTTATGGCGCAGCTCACTATTCAGACCGGTATCAGCGGGTCATTCGCGCCGTGGGACTCAGCTACAAGACGCTTCGAAACTACTCGTGGGTGTCACGCCGATTCCCTATAGAACGTCGGCGGGAAGATCTTAGTTTCCAGCACCACGCCGAGGTGGCATCACTGCCGGCGGACCTCCAGGATCGTTTGCTGGATGCCTGCACCGCAGGGGGCTGGACCACCAAGAAGTTGCGTGACAAAGTGCGCACCGTGAATGCCGTGAACTCTTCGGCAGCGCCTTCCAGAGAGCTCGTATCCCGGGTGGACGTGCCTGCACCGAGATTGCGTTTGTGGCAGGCTGCGGCTCGGCGCTCGGGAACCGATCTCAGCGATTGGCTGCTCTCGAGCTTGGATCAAGCCGCCGCCGCGGTGCTGGGTGACAACACGGTCGCCGAGTCGGCAACGTCCACCGACGAGGTGGTGACAGCGATCCACGTGGCCAGCAAGGACGAATGAGGTTGCCCTGCTTCGCTCGCCCTGCGTCTGGATCAGGGCGAGCGAAGCAGCGTGTCCGCATCGCGGCTGAAAGCTAGCCGGCCTGAGCGCCACCGATCCGCGGGAACTCGCTGATGGAGAACACGACCTCGACCGGAACCTCGAAGAACGCTGCGATGCGCAGCGCAAGGTGCAAGCTGGGGCTGTACTCGCCGCGCTCGAGGTATCCGACTGTCTGGTAGTGCACTTCCAAAGCCTCGGCGAGTTCACGCCTGGACACGCGACGCTCGGCACGCAACATCGCTATGCGGTTGTAGACGACCTCGGACTTCGCGGCCTTCATCACGCGGCGCCTGCACGTGCGGCGGGCACTCTCGGGTCCTCGGGGGTCACGCTGGCACCTGTGGCCTGGCGGGTCATCCTGCGCAGCACCAACGGTGCGAGCACAAGACCGATCACCGCCCAGACCCCCAGAGCGGCAGCGGTCTCCAGAGTGCGCCACGAGCCGCTGATCTCCGCGGCGAGCGCGCTGTCGGGCAACAGGGCAGAACGCATGCCCAAGCCTAGCCAGTACAGCGGGAACAACTGGCCGATCACCTGCAACCAACCGGGAAACGACGTGATCGGGTAGAAGATCCCGGAGATCGCGACGAGGCCCATGATGATCAAGGTGAGCAGCCCGAGTCCCTGCAGAGAGCCGAACAACGACCCGATGATGGCCCCCAGCGGCAGGACCGCGAGCAGGCCGAGCAGGTAGAACACGCCCAACCGGGCCCAAGCAGAGGCATCCCCCAGACGCAAGCCGTCGATGAGGAACGCGGCCGGAATGGAAACCAGCAGCAGACTGACAGCCGTCATCATCGTCCGCCCGACGAACTTGCCGGTCAGGTAGCCCACGATGCCGTTGGGGATGGCCTTCATCCGCAGCAGAGTGCCGTCGGACTTGTCGGTGACCAGCTCCAGTGACAGCCCCATCATGCCCGTGTACAGCACAGCCATCCCGAGGATGCCCGGCGCCGCCAGCAGTCCCACGGAAACTCCCGTATCACCGAAAGTGTTACCCCGCAGGAAGTACATCACCACCACTCCGAGTACCCACGGCCAGATCTCACCCCAGATCTCACCGAAGTTCGTGATTTTGTGCTTCGCCTCGATCAGGCCTCGCTGTAGACCGTTCGAGACGCCATGCGCCACAGTGCTCATGACGGCACCACCGTCAGGTCAGGGGTCTGGTCGGCGTCGAATTCGCGCACCATCTCCAGGTAGACGTCCTCCAGGCTGGCACGCCGGACTTCCAAGATCTCGACCTCGGGTTCTTGTCGAAGCAGGTCGCGCAGGTACGCGGTCACATCGTCGGTCGAGTGGACCAGCTGCTGGTCTCCGCACCGGTACCGCACTTCAGCGCGTCCTGCCACCTGCGTGGTCAGCTGAGCGGCGCTGCCGTCGGCGACGATCCGGCCACCGAGGAGCACCACTGTCCGATCGGACAACTTCTCCGCCTCGTCCAGATCGTGCGTGGTGAGCAGGATGCTGGTGTTGTCCAGGTCAGCCAGTCTGTGCACCACGTCGTGGAACTCCTGCCGGGCCTCGGGGTCGAAGCCCACCGTGGGCTCGTCGAGGAACAGCAGTTCCGGCCGGCCGACCAGGCTCAGCGCGACGTCGAGTCTCCTGCGCTGACCGCCGGACAGCCGCTGCGCCGTCCTGTTCGCGACCTTGGAGAGACCGACGAGTTCCAGGAGTTCGCCTGTGTCGTAGGGACGAGGACGTTCAGGGCTCGAGAACGGCGAGTAGTAGCGGCCCAGATGGTCGAGCAGTTCGCCGACGCGCCACTTGCCGTGGTCACGCCAGGACTGCAGAACGATCCCGATGCGCGCCCGCCAGTCCTCGTCGGCCCGCTCCGGGTCCCGGCCGAGGACGTGGACGTCTCCAGCCGATCTTTTGCGGAACCCCTCGAGGATCTCCAAGGTCGTGGTCTTCCCGGCGCCGTTGGGTCCCAGCAGCGTGAGGACTTCCCCTCGCGCGATCCGCAGGGTCACCCCGCGCAGAACATCGGTGTCGCCATAGCGCATCCGCAGGTCGTGGACGTCGACCACAAGGTCAGCAGAGCTCATCGAATTCACCCCCGTCGCGCGCGATCCCCGACGCATCCAGCTTCATTTCACGCCTCACCTCTGTCGCAGTCCCGCTACTAATGTAGCAGTTCTACTACATAGGGACGCATCTCTTGTACGTGACCCCTGAAGATCGAGTCACACCGAACTCGAGGCGTCCGCCGATCGCGGCCCGTCGCCGCTCGTCCTCCGGAACGCCGCGATCGAGTACGGGTCGAGCAGGTCCTCCGGCTGTCCCTCCAGAGCCAGTTTCGTTCCCACGCCCAGCTCGTCCGCAAGGCCCATCAGCACGTCGAAGGCAACGTGGTCCTCGAACGCGAAGCCCGTCGAGTCGAACACGGTCAGCCGGCCGCGGTGCTTCAGTGCTCGGGAAGGGTGGGCGCAGAGCTCTGCCAGGCTCGGACCGACCTCGTGCTCGGACAGCTGCTGGCATTCGCCTTCCTTGAGAGCCTGTTCGCGGTGGTCCACGCAGACAAGGGCTCGGCGGAGCAGCGGCACCGGCAACTCCGTCTTGCCGGTCTCGTCGGCTCCCACGGAGTTCACGTGCAGGTGGGGTTGGTGCACGCCATCCGGGAGCACCGGCCCCTCTCCCGGTTTCACCGAGGTGGCTGTGCAGATCACCTCTGCCCGAGCCAGTACTTCCCGCGGTTCCGCCATCTTCACGTCGAGGTTCAGGAACGCGACCCGGCGAGCGAAGTCAGCTGCCGTACCCAGGTTGATGTCGTGGACGAGAACCTCACGCACATCGAGCACCTGGGTAATGCCGTGCAGTTGGGTGACAGCCTGGGCACCGGCCCCCACGATGCCTACGACGTGGGCGTCAGGGTGTGCGAGCAGCCGAGTCGCGATCGCCGAGGCGGCACCTGTGCGCAGTGCGGTCAGCAGACCGGCATCGGCGAGCGCCAGCAGGCGACCCGTTTTGTCCTCCACCCTGGCGATGGTGCCCATGATCGTGGGCAACCGGTGCCTCGCGACGTTGTCCGGGCTGTACGACACCGTCTTGATCGTCACTCCGCCGCCCGGTTCCCGGTGAGGCATCGTCTCGATCACGCCACGAAGCGCGCCGCCGCGCTGGAATCCGCTGCGCGGCGGCGAGTCCTGGAGCAGGCCGGCGCCGAGAGCCCGGAGCGCCTCACCGAGCGCGGAGATCATCCGCTGCATCAGGCCGTCTCGTCCGACCAGGTGCACCATGCGCGCCATGTCATCGTGGTCAAGCACCCTCGTCTGCACTAGGCTCTCCCACCTCGTAGCGCCGACGTGCGAAAGTTCTTCCTCATCACAGGTTGGCCTCTCCTCGATCGACCTTTCAAGATCAGCAACACCAACTCGGTCCCGTCGACAGGACGGCGTCACTTCGCTCTGGCTCCGGCCGACTCGGCCGCGAGTGCCCGGCGGTCCAGCTTTCCGACCGGAGTTCTCGGCAGTTGCGCGGCGAACACCACTCGGTCGGGGATCTTGTAGGTGGCCAGCCCTCGCGCGCGCAGATGACGCTTGATCGCTCCAGGTTCGGGCCGCTCGGTGTTCATCACCACGTGAGCGTGTGTGCGCTCGCCGAGCACAGCATCCGGTACACCGAACACTGCGGCGTCGATCACCCCTGGGTACGTCAACAGGTAGTGCTCGACCTCCTCTACGGGGACCTTGTTGCCACCGCGGTTGACGATGTCCTTGATCCGCCCGAGGACGTCCAGCTCGCCGTCGGCGTTGATCCGCGCGAGATCACCGGTGCGGAAGAATCCGCTCGACGTGAACGAGTCGGCGTTGATTTCAGGTGCCCTGAAGTAGGCGCGGATGGTGTACGGGCCGCGAACGAGCAGCGCACCTTCACGTCCCGGCGGCAACGGGTTGTCGTGCTCGTCCACCACGACGATCTCGTCGGCGCTCAGCAGCGGACGACCTTCCCCCCCGGTGTCCCCGGAGTCGTTCTCCACCCGGTGCCAGGTCATCATCCCTTCACCCACACCGAACCAGTTGCTCATCGAGCAGCCCAGCAACTTGCGGGCTTCGCGGGCTTCCGTCATACCGAATTTGGCACTGCCGACCTGGAGCATCAGGCGCGGCAAGCTCACCGTCTGCTTGCGCGCGGCGTCGACCCAGGTGCGGACGAGCGGTGGCACCAAGGTGGTCAGCGAGACGCGTTCGCGTTCGATCAACTCGAACAGCTCCGCGGGGCGACGAGTGGTGGCCAGCACCGCCGTGCCACCCGCCAGCAGCGTGCCCAGCACTCCTGGGCATCCCAGTGCTGCGGTGTGCGCTACCGGGTTCACCGCCAGGTAGACGGGATCAAGATGGTCGAGCAACGCGGCCGACGAGGCACGGATACCGCACAGGTAGTCCTGATGGGTCCGCGGGATCAGCTTGGGCACCCCGGTCGTGCCACCGGACAGCAGGAACAGGGCGGGGTCGGTCGGATCGATCTCGACGGGCGCAGGATCAGGTCCGAAGTCCGGTTCGAGCTGCGTCGAGCCCGCCGGCTCGCCGTCGACGAACACGTGGCGGACCGAATTCACCTCTGCGAGCACCGATCGAGCCAACTCACCGTGATCGAAGCCTTCATGGCGATCGGGCACGACACACGCAACGGCGCCTGACCGGTCCGCGAGCTGCGTGAGCTCGTTGTGGCGATGTCCTGGCAGAGCCAGGACCGGAATGGCGCCGATCCGCAGCAACGCCAGCAATGTCGTCACGAAACGAGGCGTGTTGGGCAGTTGGAGCACCACTCTGTCCAGCGGACGGATCCGGTGGCGCTGGAACAACACCGCCAGCCCAGCCGACTCGCGCTCCAGCTCGGCGTAGGTGATGCGGTCATCCCCTCTCACCAACGCGGTTCGTGAGCTGTTCTGCGCACACGCCGCCAGCAGGACGTCGGGAAGCGTCCTGTCTTCCCAATGTCCACTTCGGATGTAGTTCACAACGACCTCGAGCGGCCAAGGTACGAAACCATCGAGCACGAGCACGCCTCCGTTCCTCCGGGTGCGGTTGGTTCCGAGGATGCCGATCACAGGATCCGGCAGACCACACCGCGACAGACGGCAGAAAGATTCGTTGCCACACAGGAAGGTTGTGATCCAGAACCTGGACCCGCACGGAAAGATGCTTGTACCGTCCAGACGATCCGTTCTCCCGTGTCGATTAGGACGGCCATGACGACATCTCCGCAATGGAATCTGAACTCCCGCCAACGCTGGCTGCACGGGGAGTTCCCCGACCGTCCCGTGGACTTCGACGAGCAGACTGGACTGTGGCGAGTGTTCGGCCACCGCGAAGCCACGAAGGTGTTCGCGGACACCACGACGTACTCCTCCAACACGAGCCTCGCGCTCGGGGTCGAGAGTGAGTTCTCAGAAGGAAATCTCGTCGAGATGGATCCGCCTGCCCACGGGAAGCTGCGGCGCCTGGCGAGCCACGCCTTCACTCCGAAGGTCGTGGCCGGCCTGGAGCCTCGGATCCGTCAGATCACTCGGCAGTTGCTCGACGAGATGGACTGCCGCACCACCGCTGACCTCGTGACGGATCTGGCCTATCCCTTGCCCGTGACGGTCATCGCGGAGCTACTGGGAATCCCGGCGTCCGACCAGACCCTCTTCAAGAAGTGGGTCGACGCGATGACGGCCAGCACACACGAGTTCTCCGTGGCCGAGGTCTCGGGGACGCAAGACGAGGTCATGGAACATGCGCTCGAACAAATGCGATACCTGCAGGAATACATCTTGCAGCATGTCGTCGAACGCCGTACCAGTCCGCGTGACGACCTGATCACCGGCTTGGTGCAAGCGGAGGTCGACGGTCAGCGGCTGAGCGATCGAGAAGTCGCGACGTTCGCGAACGTGCTGCTGGGCAACGGTCACATCACGACGACTTTGTTGCTGTCCAACACCGTGCTCCTCCTGGACAATCATCCTGATGCACTGCACAGGGTGCTCGCGGACCCTGCTGCCGGTTTTCCGGCGGCGATCGAGGAGGCACTGCGATATCTGACGCCCGCTCCGGTTCAGGGACGAGCGACGACCTCGGAAGCCTCGCTCGGTGACCTGCGAATCCCGGCCGGCCAGCTGGTGCAGATCTGGGTCGGGGCGGCGAACCGCGACCCATCGGTTTTCCCCGATCCCCACACGTTCGACATCACCAGGGATCCGAATCCTCACCTGGCGTTCGGCAGGGGCATCCACTTCTGTCTCGGCGCACCGCTCGCCCGCTTGGAGGCGAAGGTGGCGATGACCGAGCTATACCAGCGATTTCCCGGCATCCGCACGACACCGGAGGCGCCTCCGGTGTTCCAGTCGAGCCCCTACGTGACCGGGCTCAGCGCTTTGCCGGTACTGCTGAACTGACCAGCACGTCCGGACTCCTGCGGAGTCTTCGCTCGAACGGTGAACCGGCCTGCTCGACGTGCCGGCGTTTCGGCTGACAGGCCAGTTCACCGTTCGGCTCGCGGTGGCTGGGCGGCCGCGCATCGCCGCGGCGCCGCATTCCGCTTACAGCAACGTGGTCATCCACCGTTCCGGTCGGCCCGATGTCCCGTGGTGGATCGCCGTCAGGTCCGACCTCAGCAGGTGCGTGATCGGACCGGCGAGTCCGCCACCGAGGTCGCAACTACCGATGTCTGATGCCACCTTGCGGATCGGCGTGATCGCGGCGGCGGTACCGCAGGCGAACGCCTCCGTGATTCGACCGGCCGTCACGTCGGCGAGGAAGTCGGCGAGTCCCACCCGTTTCTCACGCACGGAGATACCCCGGCGGCGGGCGAGAACCATGATGCTGTCGCGCGTGACTCCTTCCAGCACCGTCCCGGTGAGCGGCGGCGTGACCAGGCTTCCATCGGCGCACACCCAGAACACGTTCATGCCACCCATCTCCTCTATCCACTGCCGCTCCACGGCGTCGAGCCAGAGGACCTGGTGGCAGCCGCGTTCCCTCGCCTCCTGCTGCGCCAGGAACGACGCGGCGTAGTTGCCCGCACACTTGGCCGCTCCTGTACCTCCTGGTGCCGCCCTGCTGTACCGGTGTGTGGCCCACACCGACACTGACTCGGCAACTGAGCCGAAGAACGAACCCGTGGGAAAGGCGAGCAACAGATAGCTGTAGGTCGCAGATGGGCGCAACGCCAGCGTTGTCTCGGTGCCCAGTAGGGTTGGCCGAAGGTAGAGTGCGCGTCCGCAGATCGAAGGCAGCCAACGCGAGTCCGCTCGTACGAGCTCCGTGATCGACTCCAGAAACAGGTCTTCCGGAAACTCGGGAATGGCGAACCTGGAAGCGGATCTCGCGAGACGCCGGCAGTGCTCGGCCAGACGGAATCCCGCAGCGCCCCCCTCCGGGGTGCGGTACACCTTCAAGCCCTCGAACACGACTTGTCCGTAGTGCAGGCCGACCATCGCAGGATCGACGGTCATCGGCCGCCGTGGCAGGACTCTGGGATCGTGCCAGCCGTCGTCGGCACTCCAGCGCGCGGTCACCATGTGGTCGGTGAACGTCTCCCCGAACCCAGCGGTATCCGCCAGCTCCCGCACCTGCACGTCGGACAAACGCGATGTCGCTGCGAACTCTCGAATCCAGTCGGTGCCCGCATGTATGGTCATCGGACTCGCAACGGGAGGGACTGGACGCCGCAGATTTCCGCGGAGTGTGAGAACGTCGGTGGCTTGTCGGGCAGGGTTGCGAGCTTCGGGAAGCGATCGAGCAGGATGTTCAGGGTGACCTGCCCCTCCAGTCGTGCCAGAAGCGCCCCGATGCAGAAGTGGACGCCGCGGCCGAACGCGATGTGCGACGCGGTGTTGCGGAGAAGCTCGAACTCGTCCGGGTTGGCGAACTGGTGCGGGTCGCGGTTGGCCGCCGCGATCCACACGCGGACCATCGAATCCTTGGGGATGGCGACGCCGCCCAGTTCGACATCACTGGTCGTCGCACGGTAGGCCAGTGAGAAAGGGCTGAAGAATCGCAGCGATTCTTCCATGGCGGGTGTCAGCAGACCGCGGTCCGCCCGCACGTGTTCGGCGAGACCAGGCACCACGTCGAGGCACAGCACGGTGTTGCCGAGCAGCATCGTGCTGGTGAGGTGACCCGCGAACAGGACGATGTTGGCGAAGTTGACGATCTGGTTGTCGGTCAGCTTCTCGCCGTCGACCTCGGCCAGCACGAGCTGGGACAAGAGGTCCTCGCTCGGCTTGCGTCGTCTCTGAGCAATGTGGTCGTTGAGGTAGTCGTAGAGCGGCCGGATGGCGTCGAGCTGCTCGCGGAACTCCTGGGCTTGTTCCTCCTGCCGGTCCACCAACGAGAACTGGCCACTGCTCTCGAGCATCTTGTCGACCCAGCCCTTGAAGAGGTCACGGTCGGTCGCCGGCACGCCCAGCAGTTCCGCGATCACGATGACCGGCAGCGGGTAGGCGAGGTCGGAGACCAGCTCCATCTCCGGACCGTCGACAGCGTCGAGGAGGTCGTGCGCGAGCTTCTCGACCCTGGGCTCGAGTGCCCGCACGGTCTTGGTGCTGAAGGCGCTCGACACGAGACGACGCAGGCTGGTGTGGCGCGGCGGGTCCATCTGCATGAGATTCCCGTCGCTGTAGGGGTTCTCTCCTGCGTCGAGCTCCACCAGCCGCGAGGTGTTGGACGAGAAAGTCTCGTGGTCGTTGAGAATGCGCGTTGCATCCTCGTATCCGGACACGTTCCACAGCCCGATCGATGCATCGAAGTCGACGGACTTCTCCCGGTGGATGTTGCGCAACCAGAAGTGTTCCGGATGCAGCTTCCAGGAGGCGGGCAGGTCAGTCATGCATCCACTCCTCAAAGGTCATCACGATGAGCGCGCGACACCGCATGGTCGCAGCGTGATCAGTTCATCCGCGTTGTCCTGTCAACAGGACAGCGAAGAACCACATTCCGGCGTTGCGTCCGCCACCAACGGTGCGGCCATCATGCCCACGACAGTTGATCCACCGCAATGACGCTGATGGACTTCCAGGCGTTGCCCTGCAACGACTTCGGCAACCATGATCGGAGCCGAGGGCCGCGCCGGTGAGGTATGCAGGCGTCCGTCAGCGAGTCCGCACCGCGTCCCGGGTGCAAAAGGAGAGATGATGTCGCAGATCCCTGTGTCCGCACAGTGGAATTTCGATGAAAGGCATTTCTGGCTCCACGGGAAGCAGCCGGAGTCGACTGTGGAGTTCACGAGCCGTACCGGTGTGTGGCGGATCTACGGCTACCAGGAGTGTGTGCAGGTCCTGGCGGACCCGACTACCTACTCGTCGCACACCGGCCGCATGGCGGGGATCGAGATGGACTTCTACGAGGGCAACCTGCTGGAGATGGATCCTCCGGACCACGGCAGGCTGCGCAAGCTGGTGAACCACGCGTTCACTCCGAAGGTCGTCGCGGATCTCGAACCGCGGGTCGCCGAGTTGACGCACGAGCTGCTCGACTCGGTTGACCCCGCCGGTGGCTTGGAGCTGGTCGACCAGCTCGCCTACCCGCTACCGGTGATCGTGATCGCCGAGATGCTGGGAGTCCCGTCGAGCGACCGGAACCTGTTCAAGCAGTGGGTGGACGCGATGACCGAGGAGTCCCACGAGTTCTCGCATCTCGAAGCCGACGAACGACAGGATCGGATTCTGCAGCGGGCTATGCAACAGATGCAGCACCTGCGTGACTACATCGGCGAGCACGCCGCCGAACGACGTAAGCGTCCGCGAAACGACCTCTTGAGCACGTTGGTGTCGGCGGAGGTCGACGGCGTGCGCTTGTCCGACACCGAAGTCGCGAACTTCGCGAACGTACTCCTGGTGAACGGCCACATCACGACGACCATGGTGCTCGGGAACGCGGTGTTCTGCCTGCTCGCACATTCAGGCGTGCTGCAGGAGGTTCGTGACGACCGATCACTGGTCCGCGGTGCCATCGAGGAGTCCATGCGCTACCTCACGCCCTTTCCCGAGATGGGACGGGTCACCAACGTCGAGACGACCGTGGGTGGAATCACCATTCCAGCCGACCAGATGGTCGCCGTCTGCATCGGCGCGGCCAACCGCGATCCACTGCAGTTCACCAGCCCGGATACGTTCGATGTCCGACGTGACCCCAATCCGCACCTCACTTTCGGACGGGGTATCCACTTCTGCGTGGGAGCGCCACTCGCAAGGCTGGAGAGCCAGGTAGCACTCAACATCCTGCTCGACCGCTTTCCGGAAATGTCCATCGACCCGATGGCCGGACCGATCTTCCAGGCCAGCCCGTACGTGACCGCCCTAGAGCGGCTTCCACTTCGAGTCTGAACCGGTCACGGCGCAACCAGCCGTCCGCCCTCTCCTACTCGGGAGCCCCTGTGACTTCACCGACTCCGCCGAGCAGATTGCCGTCGATGACAGCCTTGCGCTTCGTTGCGGCACTCTGCGTGCTTCTGGAACACATGAACCTGTTGCCACGGTTCATCCCCGCGATCGCAGCGCTGTCCTTCTTCTTCGTCCTCAGCGGATTCGTGTTGATGTGGTCGGCTCACGCGGACGAGACCAGGTCGAGCTTCTGGCGCCGGAGAGCGTGGAAGATCCTGCCGAACCACGTGGTCACGTGGGTGCTGATGCTGGCACTGCTGTTGTTCGCCGGCCTCGTCGCGGTCCCCGGAGCGGACGTCGGCACGATCGCCGCCAACTCCCCGTTCAACCTGCTGTTGCTGCACGTGTGGGCGCCCATCCCGGAGCTCATGTACAGCATCAACCCGGTAAGCTGGTCGTTGAGCAGCGAGGTCCTGTTCTACCTGCTCTTTCCCCTCGTCATTCCGCTGGTGCGGCGCATCCCCGCGCGAGGACTGCTGCCAGCCGCAGCCGGCATGGTGGCGCTCACCTTCGCCGTACCGCTCGTGGCGATGACCTTGACCGGGCCCCCCATCGCCCCCGGCGTGGTCGAGATGCCACTCGTGCAGTACTGGTTCACCTACTTCTTCCCGCCGTGCCGGTTGCCGGAATTCGTGCTCGGGATGATCCTCGCCCGCATGATCAAGGAAGGGTTCACTCCCCGGCTCGGCGTGGCCATCCCGGCCGTCCTCATCGTGGCCTTCTACAACGCGGCCTTCCTCCTGCTGCCCGGGTTGTTCGTGTTCGTCGCCAGCACGGTGATCCCGGTGGCCCTGTTGATCCTGGGGGCGGCATCGATGGACGTCCGCGGGGCTCGTTCGTTCTGGCGCAAGCCCGTCATGGTGTTCCTCGGTGAGATCACCTTCGCCCTCTACCTAATCCACCCTACGGTGATGATGGTGGT
The DNA here is from genome assembly GCF_900104175.1 of Lentzea jiangxiensis. Taxonomy (GTDB): domain Bacteria; phylum Actinomycetota; class Actinomycetes; order Mycobacteriales; family Pseudonocardiaceae; genus Lentzea; species Lentzea jiangxiensis. The sequence goes on along the minus strand of NZ_FNIX01000023.1, from coordinate 58,051 downwards.
GGAGGCCGTCGGAGGCAGGGACCTGAGAAGTGCAGGCGGCGGTGCGCTCACGGATGCCGTAATCATTCTCGTGTGCCTGCTGGCCGCAACCGGACTGTACCTCGGTGTGGAAAGGCCTCTGATGCGCCGATTCGGGACGATTCGCCGATCGGCCGATTCCGAGGCCTTGGCACAGGAGACCACGGATGGCCGCGGAGCCAACTGACGATCTTCATCCGCATCGCTGTGCGGTGAGGATCAAACCCCTCCGAGTTATCGGGGGAACCTCACCGCTGCTGGCGGCGGCGTTTCAGTCTCGTGAAGGGACGACACGTCTGCTGGCGCAGGCGTTGGATCGCGGGGACGCGGCGGTGCTGACCGGTCAGCCGGCGGTGCACACGGGTGTGGTGTCGGGGTTGGGCGGGGTCGGCAAGACCCAGGTCGCGTTGGACTACGCCCAGCGGCTGTGGGCCGCCGGTGAGGTGGACTTGTGGGTGTGGGTGACGGCGGGGTCGCGGGAGGCGATTGTGTCCAGCTACGCCCGCCTGGCAGCGGACCTCATCGGTGTTGAGGATTCCGACCCCGAGGATGGCGCGCGGCGCCTGCTGGAATGGCTGTCCGCGGCGTCGATCCAGTGGCCGATCGTGCTCGACGACCTGCAGAACCCCGCGGATCTGCGAGGGTTGTGGCCACCTGCGGCGGCCGGTGGCCGGGTGGTGGTGACCACCCGGCGCCGGGATGCCGCATTGCGTGGGCACGGCCGCTGCCTGGTCGAGGTCGACGTATTCACCGAGCAGGAAGCCGAGGCGTACGTGCGGTCCGCGCTGGCCGATCAGCCGCACCTAGACGAGTAATGCGTAAGTCGGTCAGTGGTCGTAGGCGGTCAGAGACCGGGTGACGGGTTGGCCGGTAGTGCGGTTGTGCCAGATTGCGGCTGTGAGGGCCAGAAGTCGTTGGGCGATAAGGACTCCGACGCCTTCGATGGTGCGTCCGCCGTGTTGTTCGAGGTCGAGCTGTCCTTTGAGCGCGTCGTTGACTGACTCGATGAGTTGGCGGATGGACTTGAGCAGTGGCTCGCCGGGATGCGGGGTCCGGTTGCGGTAGGACGGCCGGATCAGCCGGACTGCGCGTGCGGCGAGGTAGTGGTCGAGTTCGCGGGAGACGTAGCCTTTATCGGCGATGATCAGCAGTCCGGGGCGGTCGGCGAGCAGGTGAGGTTCGTGGTCGCAGATCGCCATGAGCACTTGTCGCTCGTCGATTTTCGGGTCGCCCAGTGCCCAGGTGATGGGCAGCCCGGCCCGGGGTGCAGACCAGGTGCAGGCGCAGGCCCCAGAACCAGCGGGAGTGTGAGCGGCAGTAGCCGTATTTCGCCCAGCCGGCCAGTTCCGAGCGTTTCACGGTCGGCCGGGAGCGGCCGCATTCGACCGGGGTGGAGTCGACGATCCCAGGTGTCGTCGGTCCACAGGTCGGTGTCGGTCGCCAGCCAGCGCATGACCTGCTTGACCAGGGGTAACGCGGCGCGCAGGCGGCGGTTGTAGCCGGACTGGCCGGGCAGGTACCGAAACGCGCCGGGCATTCGGGCGGGCAGGAACCGCAACCACCTGGCCTCGGAGGTGAACCGCAGCAGCGCTTGGGCCACGGCCAGGGTGATTAGCTCGGCGTCGGTGGGTTTCGGTGGCCTTCCAATGCGGGTCCTGCCCGCGAGCCGGTCGTCGATCTTGACGTAGAGTGCGGTGAGAAGGGTGTTCAGATCGGTCGTCACAAACTGATCTTGGACACCCTTCGTCTGTCCTCTGCTACCGCCTCGACTTACGCATTACTCGTCTAGGTCGACCGGCCCCAAGCGAGGCAGCTAGCCCACCGGGTCGGTCGTGTGGGCCAGAAACATCAGCGAGTAGACCATGACCGTCGACCGGAGCGGGCATCGCGGACCAGCGCTGTACGTCGATACCAGTGACACCAGGAAGTCGTTCCCACGTCGCGCGCGGCGGTACGCCCAGCATCGTGACGATCTTGCCCCGGGCGCCGACCACGGCGGCGAGGTCCGCGTGACGGAGCGGCGCGTCCGGATCGTCGGCCGCTGCGCGCCCTCGCGCGGACAGCTGAGCGACGGTCACCGCTGCTTCCGCCGCGCCGCCTCCTCCACCGTGTCAACCGCGGCGTCGGGCGAGCACGACACCTGATCGTTGACAGCGGGGCGGTGATCTCTGGTCTCGTCCGCCGCACCTGCAGTTGCGGGCGCTTCTGGACGAACGGCATGGCGTGTACGTGTCCTAGCCTCACCGCAGCTTTGCTGACGTGGTCAAAGCCGAGCGTTCATACTCTGCTCGATACGCTCGAAGATGTCGCTGTCTGTCTGCTGCCACCAGTCGGGCATGTCATCCCAGGCGGGGACGTGGGAGGGCTTCGGCTCGGCGACGTGAGCGCGGATCTGCTCACGCCAGCACACGGCGACGAACTGTCCCTTCTGGACGCGGGTCAGCTTCGCGGTGTTATCGCCGGCGGCGATGAACGAAACGACCTGGTCGTAGACGGCGGTGGCGCAGGCCTTCTCCCACTCGGGCGTCTCGTCCCACGGTGTGATGTAGCTGTCCTTGGGCGTGCCCGGGAAGTACTTGACGATGCCTGCGATCCAGGCTTCGCGGAAGATGCGGCCGCGGTCGTCCTGCACGTAGTTCTCCTCGTCCGATTTCAGGCGATCCGTGACCGCGTCGCGAACTCCTTGAGCCCTGGCAAGGCTGGTCCTGAGGAGCGCAGTTGCCTCGTCAGTCGGTGGGCCCATGGGCGCAGCCGTACCTCCTGTGGTGCGAGACGTTCGGCGGCGAGCAGGGCGTGGAACGCCTCTTTCCGTTTGCCCCAAGCTCCGAAGGTCAGCGCAACGTCTTCCCAGTAACGGACTCGACGTTCCAGAACGGTGATCGTGCTGGGGTGGATCGCTCGGGCCGCGTTAATGGCAGTGCCATAGTCGCCGAGCTTGCGATGCACACTGATGCCGTAGAGCCCGAGGTAGTTGGCGTCCACTCCGGACGGTGTGACGGCGAGTCCGGGTTGTGCTGGCGTGCGTGACCGTGCCGCCTGCACGGCTTCGGCGTGCAGGTCCAGTGCGGTACCGCGGTTGCCAGCGATGGCCGCGGTGTAGGCGCCGGTCTCCAGCAGCATCGCGTAGGCGGCGGCGTTGGGGCCGTCGCCGATCCGGGTGTCGATATCGATCTTGTCCGCTGTGTCGACGACGAGCTGTTGAGCCTGTCCGCATTGCTCGAACCGGCGTAGGACGACGGCGCCCATCTGTGCGACTTCCGATTCGACGAGCAGATCGCCGGACTTGCGGGCGGCTGCCATCGCCTGTTCGGACAGACCGCAAGCCAGGCCGTCCTCACCCAATCGCAGTGCGAGCCAGGTGGCGTGCCGGTAGGTGGTGGCCAGCAGGGCTTCGGCTTGCAGGCGCTGGTCGGCGTCGATGGCATCGCGGGTGATCTGCGCTGTGCGGATGAGCCCTGGCAAACCGCGAGACAGTTCCTGGTAGCGGCAGGCTAGGTAATCGGACTGCGCTCGGTCCACCAAGATCCGAAGCTGCGCGACCGTCATAGGCTCAGTACCAGCTTGAGCCTCAGGCTTGCCGAGCAGGGCATAACCAGCTACTCCGAGTACTCCTGCCAGGAGCTCGCGTCGCAGCACCTCATCACCGCCCTCTAGTGGGTTTGCGGTCTCTACGTTATCCAGTTCCGCAGCGATGATGGTGGGCTCGGTGAGCAGATCGTCGAGTTCGGTAGTGGTGACCTGCAGGATCTTCGCCAGGCGTGGCAGCATCCATGGCTGCGGCGCGCATTCGCCGGATTCCCAGCGCTGCACGGTGGTGCGGTCGATCTCCAGCGCCGCTGCCAGGCGTTCCTGGGTGAAGCCTCTATTCCTGCGGCGTAGCGCAAACCCCCGCCGCTTTGCTGCATTCACTGCGCCTCCCCTGCGACCCGGCCTCGCCCGACGTCGAATCACCGCTGCTCAAGCGGGCCAGTGCGGCCTAAATGCGGCAATCCTGCGGCATTGCCGCCGTGTTCACCGCGCTCCGTGACCTGTTGCCTACACATGGCGACGAGACGTGGCTCTCACAGTAGTGGAGGAAGCGGCGATGACCAGCATGAATGTTCCGATGATCGCCCTACAGGATGATCAGCTCGGTGAGATCGACGGCGGCGACACACCCTCGGTAGTGCTCGGCATCCCGTGCTCGACCGCAGTGACCCGTGCCTGCGTATTGGCATCGAACGGCGCGCACACTCACCCGGTGCTCGCGGCGGTCGCGTCTCTCGCTGGGCAGCATCAGCTGCGTGCGGAGGCGCACCGGAGCGCGTGTGACCCGTTCGCCGATGACCGTCTGGTGGCTGCGGCCACCCGGCTGGTCAACGCCGCTGACGCAGCGTGCACGGTGCTGGTCGACAGGATCAACATTTGGGCGGCGATCGCGATCACCGACACCCGTACGGCAGTGGTGCACACCGAGACGTTCGGTCAGCTGGTGAGTCGCCTTGTAGCTGCCTGGACACAGTGGCATCTGCTCGACATCGCGACCGCGCTGGCCGGGAAAACGCAGGTGCGGGAAGCGCTGCACCGCGTCAGCGAACTATCCATCGGCTACGACGACCTCGTCGCCGACCTGCACAACGGACGTCGACGGCTTCCCCGCGTCGGCTTCATGACCGGTCCTGTGGTCGCCGCTTAATCGTGGACGAGTTGCGGAACATCGTCGCGGTCGTCGTGCCCGCGGAAAGCCCTGTCGGCCGACTGGTAGACGCGATCAACACGCTGGCCGCGAACCTTCCGCCAGAGGACCGCCCGACGGTGTGCCCGCTGTGCCCAACGCCGTCCTGGCCCTGTACACGGTTTGACGCAGCGGCCCGCGAGGTTCAGGACGGTGGAGTCGCTATCGGCCCGTTCGTGCCGCTGGACCTGCATCAGCGCCTGTGGCCGCCGGCCGCCGCCGAATCGCACTGATGCGACAACGCCGATGGGATGAGGAGAGGCCGATGGATGAGGTCCTGGCCGGCACCCTGCGCAGCGTTGTCTACGAGCGGCTCGACTATCTGGAGCTGCTCGTCGCCAATGGGGACGCGGCGTCGCTCGCGGCCCTGGCGGAGACCGAGCTGGCCCGTCTCGCGAGTGCGTGGCGGGCCCTGCTCGCCCTGCACGAACCCAATGAGCGGGGCCGGTGCCCCCAGTGCTCCGGGTGGCGTCGCGGTCGCCTCTTCCCATGCTCGGTCTGGGTCGTCGCCCACGATCATCTGATCTCTGCCGACCACGCCGGTCGGTGCGCCACCGTCGCCAGTCACGACACGGGCGCGAACGTGGCGGCCTCCTAGAGCGCGGAGGTGCATGAGCCATCCCTGGAAGGGGCCCATGCACCTCCGCCCCGCTTCCTATCGACGCCTGATTCCGATTCCGATTCCGCCCAGGAGGGCAGTTGAACAGCAACACCACAATCCCGTTGGGTTCTGCGTTGTGGTGACCGGGGCCGCCGGGTTCATCGCCTTCCACCTCGTTGACGCGCCATTGGAGGCAGGCCACGAGGTGATCGCGCTCAACCGCCGCTGGGTCCGTGACGATGAGGGGCGCAGCAGTCAACCTCACGTGGGCGCTGGACCGCAGTTACCTCCCGTTCGCATGTTGCGGGTTCACGGCCTGTTCAGCTCCGGCACTCCGGTCGTGACGCCGCGTCTACCGCATCTCACGCCGCCCTCGACGCCGACACCCTGCTGCTCTGGTCGGCCCTGCCCGTACAGAGCCCTACGAGCTGTGATCTGCACACCTCTTCCTCAGGATGCGGGTCGCTCCATACCTGAACGGAGACGCCGACCATGTCCTTGCCCAACGCCGATTCCTCTCGATCGCCCGATGGCAACGGGGCACTCGAAGCGCTCGCCACAGATCCGTCTTGGCTGGCCGCTCGTGACCGACTCTCCGCGTCGATCCGCGCAACGAGCCTTCCTACCTACGGCGGGCAGGCTCGCCTTCGCGGCGCTGCGCACCAGGAGAATTTGTGAGCGGCCACGTCTGGTGGACCTCGCCGCTGGACAACCTGACACACGCAATTGGCGACAGCAGCGGTCCCGGCGACGGCACGGTGGATACCGAGTGCGGCCGGGTGCTCGACATCGAGAAGGCGGGCAAGTCTCCGAACGGCAGCTTCTGCGACGACTGTCTGCGTGCGGTGGGTTCGATGGTGGATGACAGCAGCCGCTGGCGGTAGGGCAGTGGCCGGCCAGCACACCTACCGCAGGGCAACAAGTGGGGCACAACGGCGCCGAACTGCTGCAGGCAGGACGTCGTCTTCGACAGACATCCGCTGACGCTGGATTGGAGCAAGGACGGCTTCACATCGGACTGGCCTGGAGACATCTTCAACACCGTCAAGATGCCCGTCGTCATCCCGGAGACGCTCGCGGCCATCACACCAGCCCCGGCTCCAGAGGCCGACGCCGACACTGAGGAACTGGCCACCGCGACCAACGTCGTGCGGGTCGATCAGAGCTACTGGTTCACCGGTACGGGTGGACCGCGATGACCGACCTCACCCCTGACACGCCCCTAATCCAATGACCGTCAACAGGCCCGCAACCAAACAAGACGCCTCTGAAAGAGTAATCAGGTGAACACTCTCCGATACGACGACGCCACCGCGGCAGAGTTCCGCAATGCCCTGGTGGACACGCTCATCGACAAGAAAAAGATCATCTCACCGGAGGTCGAGCGAGCCTTCCGTACGGTGCCCCGGCACTTGTTCGTCGCCGAGGGAACGCCGCTGGACGTCACCTACAGCGTCGACAACTCGGTCGCGATCAAGCACGCCTCAGACGGTGTGATCATCTCCTCCACCAGCGCGGCCTACATCCAGGCCCGGATGATCGAACAGGCCGAGATCGGCGAGGGCATGTGCGTGCTGGAGATCGGATCCGGCGGCTTCAACGCCGCGCTGCTGGCCGAGGTCGTCGGCCCGAGTGGCTGGGTGGTCAGTGTGGACATCGATCCGGAGGTGACCGATCGCGCTCGTGAACTGCTGGACGCGACCGGCTACGGTGACCGGGTAACCGTGGTGCAGGCCGATGCCGAGAACCCGCTGCCGGGGTTGCATGAACCGTTCGAACCGTTCCACGCGATCCTGGTGACGGTCGGCGCCTGGGACCTCGCACCGGCCTGGCTGAAGCATCTGGCCGAGGGCGGCAGGATCGTCGTTCCGTTGCGGATGAACGGGATCACCCGTGTCATCGCCTTCCTCCGCGAGGACGACCACCTGGTGAGCACCTCGGCCGAGGTGGCCGGGTTCGTCCCGATGCAGGGCGAGGGCGCCCGCGACGAACGGGTCTTTCTGCTGCCCGATCGCAACGGCAACCAGGTCAAGCTGCGCTTCGACGGAGACGTGCCGCAGGAAATGAGCCTGCTGGACGGAGCGCTGGCGACCGACCGCGCAGCGGTGTGGTCTGGCGTCACGATCAACCTCGGCGTGTCCTTCGCCGACCTGCACCTGTGGTTCGCCGCGTTCCTGCCCGGCTTTTGCAAGGTGGCCGCGGACGAGGGCACCGACATGGCCGCCGAACGCAAGGACTGGTTCCCCTTCGCCGCCGTCCACGGCGATTCGTTCGCCTACCTGGCTATCCGCCGCGTTCCCGAAGGCGGCGCGGTCGAGTTCGGCGCCCAGGCCTACGGAACGCACGGTGAGGACGCCGCGACCGCGATGGTCGAACAGATCCAGGCATGGGACCGCCACGGCCGCGCCACCGAGCCCACGTTCGCCTACTGGCCGACCGGCTCCCAGCTCCCCGAGTTCGGCGAGAACACGGCCGTGATGCCCAAGACGCACGGCATCGCCACGATCTCCTGGCCGTCCGCGGCGAACGACGCCGGCGACCAGGGTGCCCTGCAATAACCCGGAGAACGAGGAGTGAACACGAATGTCGGCAGCACTGGCCCCCGTCGCCGAGGCCCTGGAGAGCCCGGAAATCTTTGATGATGGGGAGTTCGAACTGGACATGCGCGTGGTGGAGTCCACCACCAGGCTCGTGATCATGTCGTGCGACACGAGCGACGGGTGCGGCGACACCTGCAACACCAGCGCGTGCGCCTCGGGCTCCAACGACCCGTTCTGATCCAACCCCGTCTGCCGCCGGTGCCCCGCCTGTCTGCACGCACCGGCGGCAGACGCTTCCCCGGCCACTGGGTGAGGAGAGTCGAACGCCATGACCATGTCACCGCGCTACCAGCACACAGGCCTCGTCCTGGCCCGCGTGACCACCGACCCCGGTGATCTCGACCCACCGGTGCATCTGCGTCTGGACGACCCCGCCGCTGTCGAGCAGGAAGGCCGCGCGTGGCTGGCGAAAGTGTGGGCGCGCCCGGAGGTGCGCAGCGCGCTAACACTGGCCAGCCCCGTTCTCGGTGCCCGTCTCGACCAGATCCTGAGCGACGGCTCCACAGGGCACACCGCCAAGGAACTTCGCCGTGCCGTGCTGTCCGTCGCCTCCTACGTGCTGCGCTGGCAGCGCCGGGCCACCCCGTTCGGCGACTTCGCCGGAGTCGGGGTTGCCCACCTCGGCCCCGCAAGGGCCGAGGTGGGCAACCGGCACCGAGCCGCGACGCGGGTGGACGGCGAGTGGCTCGCCACAGTGATCGACCGGCTCGAACGACACCGCAGACTGCGCTCGAGGCTGACGGTCGTGGTCGACGACGCGAGGTTTCTGCGCGATGGGCGCGTGATCGTCCATCGGCGGGCCGAGGTCGGCGCCGCTGCTCCCGGACCGCTGAGGGAGTCCTCGGTGCGGCTCACCCGTCCTGTGCGGTTCGTTCTGGACACGGCCGGTTCGCCGATCCGCTTTGACACGCTGGCCGACCAGCTAACCGCCGCGTGCTCGTCGGCGCCCCCGGTCAAAATCGAGGCGCTGCTGCACGGCCTGATCGACGCCGGTGTGCTGATCACGAGCCTGCGGCCGTCGATGACCAGCAGCGACGGCTTGTCCCACCTGCTCGGCGTCCTACGCGCGGTTGGAGCGGACACCCTGGACGATGTCGCCTCCGAACTGCGTGAACTCGACGCGATCGCCACCGACCTAGCCCGGCACAACGACATCGCCGATTCTGGCCAGGCCAGGGAGATCCGGGCGGCGGTCGCCGCCCGGATGAACGCTCTTGTCCCCGCAGTCAGCCACCCGCTGGCCACCGACGTGCGTATTGACGCGACGATCGCCGTTCCTGAGCGGGTGCTCGACGAGGCAGCCCGTGCCGCCTCCGTGCTGCTGCGCACCACCACGCAACCCTTCGGAACGGCCGCGTGGCTGGACTATCACGCCCGGTTCCGCGACCGCTACGGCCCCGGCGCGCTGGCACCGGTGCGCGACCTGGTCGCCGACTCCGGCCTCGGCTACCCCACCGGCTTCCTCGGCGCGCCCCGCGCCCGGCCCGCGTGGCGCGTGCTCACCGACCGCGACGCCGCCCTGCTGGCGTTGATCCAGCACGCCACGATCACTGGGACGCCGGAGATCGAGTTGACCGACATCGACATCGAGGCTCTGACAGTAGGAGAGCACACCGACGTCGTTGCGCCCCAACGGGTCGAGCTGGGCGTCGAGGTGTACGCCGCGTCCACTAAGGCGATCGACCACGGTGAGTTCGGCCTCCGGGTCACCGCCTCGCCACGGTCCTGCACCAGCATGGCCGGACGGTTCGCCCACCTGCTGGACGAGGACGACCAGGCGAGGCTGGCCGCGACCTATGCCGCGGGCCCCGTACAGCCAGCGTCCGGCCAGGACGGGCCGGATACGGCGGTCGCGAACGTGGTGGCGGTGCAGCTGTCCTTCCCGCCGCGCCGTCCCCACAACGAGAACGTGGTGCGTGTGCCGCCGCTGCTCGGCGACGTCGTCTCGCTGTCCGAGCACCCCGATCCGGCGCACCCTGACCTCAACGTCGTCGGGGTGGACGACCTGGCGATCACCGCCGACGCCGAACAGATTTACCTGGTGCAGATCTCCACCGGCCGCCGGGTGATCCCCCGGATTCCGCACGCGCTGGACACCGCTGTGCAGAGCCCGCCGCTGGCCCGGTTCCTGGCCGAAGTCGCCGACGCGCGCAGCGCAGTGTTCCGCGGCTTCGACCTCGGCGCCGCCCGCGTCCTGCCCTACGTGCCGCGCATCCGCTACCGGCGCACGCTGCTCTGCGCCGCCCGCTGGATCCTCACCTCCGCCGACCTCGCCGCCCGGTCCGAAGCTCGCAACGAGCAGGAGGCGCTGCAGGCGTGGCGGCAGCGCTCGCGGGTGCCGGCGCGGGTGGTGCTGGTCCACGGCGAGCTGCGGCTGCCACTGGACCTCGACCAGAAGCTCGACCAAGCCCTGCTGTCCGCCCGTTTGCGGCGAGCCGAACGGGTCGAACTGCACGAGGACGGCCCACCCGACGGACAAGGCTGGATCGGGCGACCGGCGGAGCTGTTGATCCCGATGACCGCGATCACCCCGTCCGCACGGCCCCTGCCCGCCACCGCCGCACCCGGTCCGACGTTGCAGCCCGGCGACTCCGCTGTGCTGCACGCGCAACTGATGGGCAACCCGGCGCGATTCGACGAGATCCTCATCGCGCACCTGCCCCGGTTCCTCGCCGAACTGCACGACCCATGTGACCCGAACGGCCCGGTCGGTTCGTGGTGGGTTCGGCGGCACCGCGACATGCTCCGGCCCGAGACCGATCAACACCTCGCGGTGTTCCTGCGCCTCAACGACTCCCGGCACTACGGGGCCGTCGCCGCCCATCTGGCACGGTTCGCGGCTGACATGGACTCCCGAGGATTTCCCGGACAGCTCACCCTCGCACCGTCTCCGCAGCATCCCGCCCGCTACGGTGACGGTCCCGCGCTGACGGCGGCCGAGCGGGTGTTCGCCACGGACACCACGAACGCCATCGCCCAGCTCACCGCCGCACAAGAATCCGGGATTCCCGCACAGGCCCTGGCCGCCGTCTCGATGGCGCACCTGGCAGCGTCCCTCGCGCCCGACCCTGCGACCGGGTACCGGACGTTGCTGGACTGCCTGCGGCAGGAACACGGGCCGCTGGACCGGACGCTGCGCGACCACGCCCTCACCGTCGCGGACCCCAGCCAGCAGTACCGCGGCGTTCGCGCACTACCGGGCGGTGACACGGTCGCCGCCGCCTGGCAGGCCCGGGACAGCGCGCTGAACACCTATCGCGATGTCCTCCTCCAGCAGGGGCGAGAGCCGGCGGGGATGCTGCGCACGCTGCTGCACGAGCACCACGCCCGCGCCGTCGGCGTCGATCCAACATTCGAAAGGGAGACCGGACGCCTGGGCCGCGCGGTCGCGCTGCGCCTGCTCGCCACGGCCGGTGCCCGGTGACGCCCGGCACGAAGCCGACCCCAGCGGGCGAAAAGGTGCCGCTGAACGCCGACGAGGTGGCCCGCCAGTCCCTGGCGACAGGTGCGGTCGGACCCGCGCTGCTGGCCGTCGAGCGCGCCTGGACCGGTTGCGGCGACTGGACAACCGCGCAGGCCCGCCTCCGCCAGGTCGCCACGGGCAACGTCGATGCCGACGACGACACCGGCCTGTACTACGGGGTGCCCGCCGTCGCGTTTTTGCTGCAGGCTGCCGCCGACCGCCATCCCCGCCTTCGCGCGGCCAGTCAGACGATGGACGAGCACGTGCTGCGGCTGACCCGCCGGCGTCTGGTCAGCGCCGCCTCCCGGATTGACCGCGGCCAACCTGCTGCCTTCGCCGAGTACGACCTATTCAATGGGCTCACCGGCATCGGCGCCCTGCTGCTGCGCCATCACTCTCGCAGCGATGAATTGGCAGGGATTTTGCGGTACGTGGTGACGCTAGTGACCCGGCCGCGCCATGAGGACGGCGCCGAGCTGCCGGGCTGGTGGGTAGCGCACGATCCGGACAAGATCATGCCCACTCCCGGTGGGCACGCGAACTTCGGTATGGCCCACGGCACGGCCGGATTGCTGTCCTTCCTCGCTCTGGCCACTGTGGATGGTCGGATGGTTGACGGCCAACGCGAGGCGATCGCCGAGCTGACACGGTGGTTCGACCGGTGGCGGCAGGACGGACCGGACGGACCATGGTGGCCGCAGTGGATCACCCGTGACGAGCTGCGTGCGGGCCGTCTGGCCCGCACCCGTCCCGGTCGACCCTCCTGGTGCTACGGGACGGTCGGCATCGCCCGCGCGCTACAACTGGCCGCGCTGGCCACAGACGAGCCGCAACGCCAGCACGCCGCCGAGACCGCACTGGCCGCGAGCCTGACCGATACCCAGCTCAACCGCATCACCGAGCCGGGCTTGTGCCACGGCGTCGCCGGGATCTACCAAACCGTCTACCGCGCCTCCCTCGACGCTCACGACCCCGGCCTCGCCGACCGTCTCCCCGCGCTGACCAAGCGGCTCATTCGACACGCACCGCCTGACGTTGGCCAGAACAACAACCAGGCGGGCGCGCCAGGGCTCCTAACCGGACACGCCGGACTGGAACTGGCGCTTGAGACCGCGCGGCGTGGCACGCCGCCTCACACGGGATGGGACGCATGCCTGCTGATCACCTGATCACCGCCAGCCGGACTCCGGCACCCGTCGAGCTCGCGGCCGCCGTGCTGGTGGTTCTCGCTGGTGGCGATCCTGTAACCGTTGCAGCACAGCACGATCTGGATTGGAACGACTTCGAGGACGCTGTGCGCACCTACCAGGCTGCTGGACTCGCGGCGCTGGAGCGGCGGAACGAAGACTCCTGGTACCAGGTGCGTGTCCAGTTCGCCGACTGGTCGACGGCCGAGGCGGTCGGAGCCACAGCACTCGGACCGGCCCTGGACCGCCTGCGCGCCGTCGGCGCGGTGGCCGGATGGTGGTTTCTACGCAAACACCCCTGCTGGCGGCTGCGGCTGTTTCACGCGGACACCGCGGCCATCGGCCGCGCACTCGACGAGCTGACCAGCACAGGAGCCATCGAACGCTGGTGGACGACGGTGTACGAGCCGGAGACTGCCGCCTTCGGCGACATAGCCGGCATGGACACCGTCCACGACCTGTTCTGTGCCGACAGCGCGGGCGTCTTGGACTACCTGCGGCAGGACACCCCTGGGCTCGGTCGCAGGGAACTGTCCGTCTTGCTGCTGGGCGGGCTCCTGCGCGCCGCCGGGCTCGACACATTCGAGTGCGGCGACGTGTTCGACCGCGTCGCCCGGATGCGCCCGGCACCTGCCGCCACCGACATGGCCCGCGTCGGCCCGCTGGCCGACAACGTGCGCGTCCTCCTGTCGATCCCCAACCTAGCCGACAGCGAGCTGTTCACGCCAGGCGGGCCGGTCGCGCACGCCGCACCTTGGCTTGCCGGGCTGCGCGCCGCCGGAGAGCAGCTCGGTCACGACGCCGCGAACGGTCGCCTGAACCGAGGCCTACGGGCCATCCTCACCCACGTGGTGATCTTCCACTGGAACCGGCTCGGACTTTCAGCCACCAGCCAGGGCCTCCTCGCCCACGCGGCGCTCACCGCCCTGCTTCCCCGGAGCTGACATGACCATCACCCCGAACTCGCCCACTCTGGCAGCTGTGGTCCGCCGCTTCCCGCTGCTGGGCCGCCCGAGGCCCTCCTGCCCGTCCCTGCCCGAGCGCGTCCAGCAGGTCGCCGACAGCGCCCGCGCCGCCGGGCACGACAGCGCCGACCGATTGACCGAAGGCGCCCACGCCCTGAACAAGGCAGCACTGATCGCCAGCGACTGCGGCCTGCCGGATCTGGCCCGCGAGCTGTGCTGGCAGCACGTCGACCTCTACCGCGTCCTCGACCGCCCACTCACCGTGCTCCACGCCCGCTACATGCTCGAACCCGTCATCAACCTCGTCCGCCTGCAGCTCCGCGCCCATAATGGCGACGAGGCTTTGCGGCTGCTCACCGAGGTCTTCCGCGCTGTCCGTTCCGGCACCGACCTGATCGTCGAGGAGCGGACCCTCCCGCTGACCGAACTCACCGGAGACAGCGACGAGCGGAAGAAACTGCACGAATGGGTATGGCTGCATCTGATAGGCGACGGCGTCCGCGCCTTGGCGCTAGCTGGGCGATGGGACGACGCGGTCACTCACGCCCAGACTCACCGCGGAATTGGCCTGCACCTCATGGAGGGCCGCCAAGCCGCGATCATGGCCCACCTCGTCCGCGGAAACCTGTCAGGAGCGCAAGCGGCGCTGGAGGAGAGCACCCCTCAGCATCCGTGGGAGATCCAGGTCGCCTCCTGCTTGAAGGTGATGTGCACCGACCCGGACAGCTCGCCAGCGCCGCGTGACGTCGCCGCGATGATCACGCGGTTCGGCGAACACCAGCCAGTATCCGGCTACGCGTTCTTCCGCGCGCAGCTTGGGCTCTGTGTGGCCACGCTCGCCGACATCGCCGACCGCGAGGCCGCCAGCCGGGTGCTCGCTCAGGTAGCCGACGAGGCCATCGAGTCGGGGGACGGCTACGGCGCACGGGAAGTACTGCGGCACCACGACATCCACGCTGTGATCACAGAAGGGCGGTACGCAGCACTTACGGACCTGCTCACTGCTTCCGGCCTGGGGACCGGAGCAATCCCGGAACCTCTGCGGCGAGACCTGCTCGGCTCGACGCGGCTAGCCGCTGCAGAACTGAGCGCATCGCTGCGGCAGCTCACGCAACCGGCCATTTGACCGCACCACTTCACAGCCGCCCTCGTCGGGCGACTGGAGCTGAAGACCAGAGGATCATGCATATCGACTTCGCTCTGGGATCATGTCGGCGCAACGATGCCCAGCAGACTAGCGACCGCGTCGGAGCAGTCGCTCAGGGTCGAGGATGGGTCTGCTGCACGAGTAGGTGACAGTGTCACCTACTCGTGCAGCAGACCCTCACGCGTGCGACCGACGTTGTGCAGGCGATCCCGACGCAGCGGTAGCAGCGTCCCGCAGTCAGCGAACTCCGCGAGCTCGTGGCACCGACGAGCAACAGCGCCTGATGGCGGCGATCCGCGAGCTTCCGCACCTCACCGAGTCCACGTTCGACCCCGATCGCACCGAACCCGTCGCGGCCGAAGCATGCCGACGGGCAGGCTTCGACCCAACGGGCATGATCCTCCTCCGACACCAGACGAACGCCGTATACCGCCTCGTCACAGCGCCCGTGGTCGTCAAGGTCGTGCGCCCCAGCATCCGGCACACCGAGGAGGTAGTCAGGCTGGTGCGCTGGCTGGCCGAAGAACACGTGCCCACAGTTCCGTTGCTCGATGTCGAGCAGCCGATGCATCTGGCCGGCTGCACGGTGACCTTCTGGCGCTTTCTTCCCCAGGACCATGAGGTGCCGACCAGCGAGATCGCCGAGCCGCTCTCCTGCTTGCACAGGCTGAAAACGGCACCGGTTGACCTGCCACGGCTGGATGCACTGGGGGCGATCCGGCACTCCATCGACGCCAGCAAGATCGTCTCCGACGCCGAGCGGAGTCGACTGGAGGAGTACCTCACCGACATCACCGTTAGGCTGCAGCAGGCCGAGCACGGTGAGCATCGACTCATCCATGGCGACCCTCAACACCGCAACACATTATGGAACAAGCAAGTTCGTGGCGCCGTTCTCTGCGATTGGGAGAGCGCGGTCTTCGGCCCGGTGGAATGGGACCTCGTGACGATCGAAGTCCACTGCCGCAGATTCGGGTTTCCTCAGGAGCAGTACGACGTCTTCTGCGAGCGCTACGGGCGTGATGTCCGGGACTGGAGGGACTATGAGGTCTTCAGGGATCTCCGCGAGCTGAGGATGATCACAACGAACGCGCGGAAGTCCGCAGCGGGAACCCCCCAAGCTGCGGAGGTCAAGCGACGGATCGCTCAAATGGGAGACTCGATCGACCGTAGGTGGTCGATCCTTTGATCTTCCACCTCATCGCGAAGCTGTGCCCTTCCACGGAACTTCCTAGAATTCGGGCTTCGGCGGTGGACCGATCTCGGCGCTCGCGATGAGGGAGCCGGCGACGAGAAGCGCCTCGGCTCACGACGTCGACTTCACCATGGTTCAAGTCCTCATACACCGGCCGAGAGCGACTACGTTGCGGTTAGGTTCGGCACTGGCCAAATCAGTGTTCGCGACTCAAGGCCCGCCGACGAAGACCGGCTAGTTTCGCGAAGATGTCTGGTCGCGGGTTCGTAACATGGGTGAGCGGCGCTGGATCAGGCAAGGCTTCGTCCTGACGCCTTCGGCTCGGCCCGGCAGATGACCGGGCTGAGCCGTCACGGGCCGGGTCGCGCAAGCCTCGACTGCTGGTCCCCGGCAAGAGTTACACGGATGGGCGGGCAAAACCTCGCGGTCATACACCTGCAAAGCTCATCCGCTCTGGGTGCGGTCTACTGATTGCCCAGTGCTGGTGACCAGGGCGCCCAGGTGGCGTGATGGACAGGAAGTCCGGCCTCCCTGAGCTGGCTGACGACGCGAGGATCGTCGTCCACGACCAGAACGACCGTGTGTTGCCGTTGCAGCTCGAGAACGCGTTCGAGCTTCACCAAACGAGCTGGCCGCTTGTCACCGTGCGGTTGCATCACCAGGTTGCCCGGCGGCAGGCCTTGTTCAGCGAGCCATCGACGCGTCAGTTCGGCCAGCCGCACCGGCCGGCCGGTGAGCCACACGATGTCGTGGTCGACGGCCAGCTTGTGTGCCAGCTCGGCACCGTGCGGGAGCACCGGGTCGTCGTTGGCCGCGTCGAAGAAGTCCGCCCACTTGGTCGGCGAGTCGGAGTCGAGGAGGTGCAGGCGATGCCGGACGTCGGCCACGGTGCCGTCGATGTCCATCACCGCTACCGGCCGGGTCACGAGGTCGTCACCAGCTTGTGCGAGAAGAGGTCCTCGGCGTCGATGAGCTGGCGGCGCCCGATGAACCGGCTGGTCACGAGGAGGCCCGCCTCGTGTGCTTCCTGTCCCGCGTGGCTGTAGACCGCGTCCTTGACGACCCAGGGGGTCAGGCCACGTTCGAACGCGTCGCAGGCAGTCTTGAGCACGCAGGACTCGGTGGCGATCCCGACGATCACGATGTCGGTCCAGCCGTGTTGCGCCACGGTCGCGGCGCCTTGCTCGGTGAACAGCGAATAGATCGGCTTGTCCAGCACCGTGACCGCGCGCCGGAAGGCCGGGACCAGGTCGTCGACGATGTCGATCTCGGGGGAGGTCTGCATCCGCGACCAGTTGATCAGCCGCTCGTAGGGTGATCCGGGGTGGTTGACGAATCGGGTGAATACGGTCGCGCCGCCGGCTTGTTCCCAGCGACGCACGACGTCGGTCACGTGCGGAACGATGGGCGCTGACTTGCTGGACACGAAGCCGTTCTGCACATCGACGACGACCAGCACGCTCTGGGCAAGGTCCACCTGATCATTCTCCGCTCGTGTCTCGCAGCAGCTCCAGCGCGGTCGTCAGGTGCTTGCCCAGCTCGCTGGTCTCGAGCACCGCCCGCCGCATCGCGGCGTGTTGCGCCGTCTCCTGCGGCCTGGTCATGGTCAACCGCGACCTGACCGCCCGAATCCAACGCCACCCGTACTCAGGTGGAACAACTGGATCACATCCTTGTTCCACCTGCTCGTGCACGCGGTGGCAGTAGCACCACAACGCCTGGACCAGCAGCTCGCAGTCGACCAGGTCAGAGACTTGGAGTGCTCGTCCTGTCGCCTGTGGGTAGTAGCTGAGCCCTGCCCAGCTCGCGCAGCCGATGGACAAGCCGCGGATGCCGAACTCGTCGATGCGGCTGTCGTGGAATCCTTCGCGTAGCAGGGTCTGCTCCACCAGTTCCGCGTGGTGCAGGGAAGGCTCGGCGTCGTCCGTTCCGCGGTCGAGCAGGACGCGCGGCATGCTCAACAACCGCATCGCGGTGTCGAGCTCTTGGCCACTCCACGGTGACTCGTGCAGCCAGTAGGCCGACAGCACGTAGTGCGCGATGGGTGTGTCAGAGCCGGTCCGCTCACGCAGCCACTCGGTCGCCCACTGCCGGGTCTCCCGGTAGGTCTGCCGACGCCACATCGCCAGGCTGGCGATGTTCGGAACGCTCAGCTCCTCCGCCAGGTGAAAGACCGCGACACCCCATGGGAACGCGTACAACTCGCAGCGACCGGCCGGATGGTCGACCTGTCCGACATGGCACTCCGCCCATTGCACCGAGCCGGGTACGAGATCCGCTCGTCGGATGAGCCTGCAGAGCAGTTCGAGGCCGAGGTGCACCGGCACGAACTTGTGGCTCGTGAGACCGCACACCCGGCTGTTCGCCGCACCCGCACTGAGGGTGCCGAACAGCTCATGCGGTGTGGCCTCGAACGCGGCGCAGTACAGCTGGATGTAGACCTCATCGCGCACCGCGGCCCTGCCGGTCTCGTGCCGGTAAATGGCCTTGGCCATGGCGCCCAGCTCAGGCGTCGTGAGGTCCAGTTGGCGACCGAGCCGCTCGAACTCCCTGGCGAGCCGGTCGCGCCCCCACCCCTTGGCTTGCCGTCGGCCGATCAGCACGAGGTTCGGCGTCGGACGCCTCCCGTCGCCGGTCGCAGCGGCGTCGCCGGACATGATCGATGTCCTCCCGTGTCCGTGCCTGTCATCTGCCGCGTGGTCGCCGTCCACACCATATTTGAATCGTCCCGAACGAACCCGGCTTTCAACTCTCGGCGTCACGTCCGCGATAACGCACCGGAGGAGCGATGGCCCCGTGGTTGGCCGAACAGCCCAAGACCATCGTCGTCCAGCCCACAACGCTGTGCCCGATGGACTGCACCTACTGCTACCTGCTCGAACGGCACCTCAAGCAAGAAATGACGCCTCAGGTGGCCACCGCGATCGCGGACGGCATCGCCGCGTCGTGGGAGCCGGTCGAGGTGGTGTGGCACGGCGGCGAGCCGTTGGCGGTCGGGCTCGAGCGGTTTGTGGAGTTGCTGCAGCCCTTCGAGTCCCTGCGCCTGCCGGGCGCGTGCGGCACAAGGTCCAGACTGGCGGTGGCAGGCCGATCACCGACGCCTGGTGCGACGTGTTCGTGCAGTACGAGATCGGCGTGGGCGTGAGCATCGATGGACCTCGTGAACTCAACCACCATCGCGTCGACCGCGGTGGCCGGCCGATGTTCGACCGGACCATGGCAGGCATCGAGACGTTGAAACGACGCGGCATCCCTTTCACTGTCCTGGCGGTCGTCAGCCAGAACAGCACCGGACAGGCCGCGCAGGTCCTGGACTTCATGCGAGAGCTGGGCACCTCGTGGGTCGGGTTCAACGTCGAAGCCAAGGAAGGCGCGAACTCCGACGGACAGACACCCTCGATCGACCACGCCCGCCGGTTCTGGCGTGACACGTTCGAGTGGTGCCGCCGCAACACCGACGTGACCGTGCGGGAGGTCTCGAACCTGTGGGGGTTCCTCGGCCTGACACAGGAGCAGCGCGATGCGGACTCCCGGCACGACCCCATTCCGACGATCGGCTGGAACGGGGATGTGGTGCTGCTGTCGCCGGAGCTGCTCGGGGTTCGCAGCACCGCCTACGACGACTTCATCGCGGGCAACGTACTGCAAGACGACCTGCCCACGATCGTGCAGCGCGCCGCAGAACTTCTGTACGTCCGGGAGTTCACGGCCGCGCTGGCCACCTGCAAGCAGACGTGTGAGTTCTTCTCGTTCTGTCAGGGCGCGCACGCGGGTGATCGGTTCTTCGAACACGGCACCTTCGCCGCGACCGAGACCGATCACTGTCGAAATACGGTTCAAGCGCCTGTCCTGGCGCTTGCCGAACTACTTCATGGGAAGGGAAGCAGATGACGGTCTTGGAACGAATGGTGCGCGTCGTGTCCAACGGGGACACTGGGTGGGCACAGGTCGTGGCCGCCAGAACCACGACGAGCGTGAAGGCCGGCGGCGTGGATTGGGGCCGCAAGGGCGGCAGTTGGGGTAAAGAAGGCGAGTTCCACAAGAAGTGAGCATGGACGCCCTGGAGATCGAGAAAGCCGTCGAGCGACGACGGGTCTGGCTTGACACACAGCTCGACTCGGCAGCGACTGCACTGGACGTGAGCGTGGTCGGAGAGTCGGTGAACACCTTCGACATGCGCTCCTCGGGCGCAGTCGCCCGCGACCAGGACGGTGACGTCTGGTTGAGGGTCGTGGTGGAGGACGCCGACTACGAGCCCGTGTGCCGCTGGGACGGCAACGTCGCCGCCAACTCGATCCGTGGCGTCTCCAAACCAGCGGTTCTCCGGTGGCACGACTGGCAGAACAACGACGAGTACCTGCGGGGCCGCCGTCTCCGGGGCGAGGTGATGACCCTCGCCCCGGGGACGACGGTCGCCCCCGGCGGCGTGCTGCACGACGCCCCCCGACTGTCCGACACCTGGTGGCAGGACCTTCGCCGGTCGCTGGCAGCGCTGGCGGCGCATCCGGTGGAATGGCACAACGAGCTGGGCGCGGTGGCCTCCACCATCCGAGGCGTCGAGCACCACTTCGGCATCACGTTGTCCGAGGACGTCTTCGCGGATGTAAGCTGGACGACCGCACACGCGGACTTGCACTGGGCCAATCTGCGCCGACCGCAGATGTGCATCCTCGACTGGGAGAGCTGGCGTCCCATGTTCGCCGGGTACGACCTCGCCACGCTCTACTGCAACAGCCTTCTCCATCCGGCAACCGCCCGCCGGATCCGCAACATGCCCGAACTGCACACCCGCAGCGGCCATCTCGCTCTCCTGTCCGCGATCTGCCGCTACCTCTGGATCGTGGGCGAAGGCAGCGACTGGGACCTGCTCGAACCGCATCTGCGAACCGAAGCCGAGCCGATTCTGTCCAGCGTGATGCGGAGGACCGAATAGAGTCGGCAGGTCGCACCGAACCGGGCCCACCACGATGACCGCCAACACGGACGGATCTCCGACGTGGCGACCATCAGGTGCAGCAGACCTGGTGAGCGTCGTTTGGCACCGCTGGCCGCCAGCTCGCCGAGACGGCCGCCTTGAGCTTGCACTTCGTCTCGATGGAGTCCTTTGATTGGCTGGATCTGTAGCTGGCCTGCCATCTGCCCACCCTCTCATGCGCATGGAGGTCACCCCGACCATCAAGGACAGCGGCCGATGTTCCCCCTCGGTGGCGGCATCGACCACGACGCGCTGACGCAGTACCTGCCCTGTTTGGGGAATCTCGACATAGCAGGGCTTCTGGCTGAGCCACTGGACGTCAACCAAGAGCGCGCAGCGGCACTCCGGGCCGCGCTGCAAGGACAGCGCTCCGACGACGAGCATCTTGCGCTCCTGGACCGCGTCCTTGAGGCACTGCGTCGCATCTGACCAGAACGGGCTACCTGAACGCCGACTGCGCCGCACGTCCCAGCCGTGAGGCGGGCCGACATTCTCGGGCCCGAAGTGTGCAACTGGTCGGGTTCACACTCGCCACCGGCCTCAGTGATCAGCTCAGAATGAGTTTGCGCAGGCAGATGATTGGGCAGGCGCGGCTGAGCATGGCCTGATAGACCTCGGCTCGCCGTTCGGTGCGGACGCGGAGTCGTCGGAGACTTTTGAGGCAGGCGAAGTTGCGTTCGACCGGCCAGCGGACTGTGCCCAGGCCGGAGCCGTGGTCAACGCCGTGGTCAACGCCGAGGCGGGCGATGACGGGCGAGAGGGAACTTAAGCGTCAGCACGTGGTGGTCGACCGGCCAGCGGACGTCTGCACCTTGAGGCGGGCAGCAGTGATCGCTCAGTCTCGACCAGCCTGACCTAATTTTTGACCTGATCACACTCTGGGACGCGCCCAGCGGGTTCGTCACAGACTCGACCGGTTGAAGCTCGGCCACCCCCGCGAGCACGCGTGGACAACGTCGGCCTTGCGCGCGAGGTCGGACCACCTCTGCGTGCGCGGGGAACACGAGGCCACCGCCCGCCGGTAGCTGCGCCAGCGAGGACCACCCCGGCGTGCGTGGGGAGCACGGCATCCTCGAAGCCCGCGAACTCGGAGGCCTGGGACCATCCTCGCGTCACGGGGAGCACTTGCGGATCGAGGAGACCAGCTTCTCCGCGTCGGGACTATCCCGCGTGCGCGGGAAGCACCCTGCACCTACGCGTGTGACGGCGTGCCGTGTCGGACCATCCCCGCGTGCGCGGGGAGCACGAGCTGGACAAGCTCGACCAGGAGGACCCCCAGGGACCATCCCCGCGTGCGCGGGGAGCACGGCATGTCGGTGTCGGGGTTCCTCACCGGCCTGGGAGCATCCCCGCGTGCGCGGGGAGCACGCGCCGACAGTCTTCGCGACCGGGCCCACGAACGGACCATCCCCGCGTGCGCGGGGAGCACCAGACACGCCGGCGTAACGACCAGGCAGAGGCGGGACCATCCCCTCGTGCGCGGGGAGCACGCGGCGCTTCCGGGCGTGTAGGCCGGGAGCGAGGGACCATCCCCGCCTGCGCGGGGAGCACAAGATGCGTTCTATGTTGAGCATGTTGCCCAAGGGACCATCCCCGCGTGCGCGGGGAGCACTCCCCGGTCAGCACGCGAACCTTCTGGCCCGATGGACCATCCCCGCGTGCGCGGGGAGCACTGCCGCGAGTTCGCCGAGCGCACGGCGTCGCCGGGACCATCCCCGCGTGCGCGGGGAGCACATAGCACGTGGCACCCAGCGGTGCCGCGTTACGGGACCATCCCCGCGTGCGCGGGGAGCACGACATCCCCGGCGGCACCGCCGCCTTCCTGCTGGGACCATCCCCGCGTGCGCGGGGAGCACCCCGGCAATGTCCCGCCCGTCGAGCACCGCCTGGGACCATCCCCGCGTGCGCGGGGAGCACCGGCCGGCCTGGCGGATCTCGGCGAGCAGACCCGGACCATCCCCGCGTGCGCGGGGAGCACAATGCCTCGCGCAGCGTGGGGTAGCCCTTGCCGGGACCATCCCCGCGTGCGCGGGGAGCACGCCGGGCAGGGCGCGCCGTCCACCTCGGGACCATCCCCGCGTGCGCGGGGAGCACACGCTCAACGCCCTCTGCCGGCTGGTCGCCCACGGACCATCCCCGCGTGCGCGGGGAGCACCACTACACCCGCTCCGGACTCTGCTCCGACTGCGGACCATCCCCGCGTGCGCGGGGAGCACAAGGCGGCACTGCACCGGTTGGGGCGGAACACGGGACCATCCCCGCGTGCGCGGGGAGCACACTTCCTGACCACGCTGTTTGTTGGAGCGAAGTGTGTTTTTGATTCAGCTTTGAAGATCAGCGTCTGTAGCGTCGTCGTTTACTGGCGTTGCTCCATCCTTGCCGCCGCGGCTCGGATGGTTCGCCGACGTTCTCGGTATCGGCCGCGGGGCGCAACATCAGCGTGATCCCTTCGAAGTCGACCGGTTTCCAGTTGTGGTCATGGACTTGAAAGGACAGTCCTTGCTCGTTGTCCGCTGAGTGGACCATGATCGCTCGTCCTGTGCTGACCATGTCGAGTACGCGGATCCACATGAGGGTGCGGACTCGTGCGGTTACTTTCCCGACGAAGACACCGGGTGAGATTTCCAGCAGCCAGCGGGTGAGGTGTCCCCTCAATCCGACGGGGCAGGCGGCGACCACGATCACGGTCATTCGTCGTCTCCGTAGGCGGTGCCTCCGGCTACGGTGCGTCCGTCTGAGTCCCAGAGCCGCACCACGTCGACGTCGTCGAAGGCTTCCGGTCCGTACTCGATGAGCTCGTCGTCTTCGCGTAGCAGGGTGCGGATGTCGCGTACGCAGGTCTCGAGGAACGCGCCGTCACGCATGTGGTCGCGTACTGCTCTGCGGGTTTCGGCGCCGATGTCGGCGACCTCGCGGGCGGCGATGTCGAAGGCGATGGGGATGCTGATGTCGGCTTTGTAGAGGTCGGCGATGTCGTAGACGAACGACTTGACGTGGCCGGTGTGGACGAACCCGAGTCCGGGTGCGCAGCCGAGTGCGACGATGACCGCGTGCACGACGCCGTACAGGCTGGTGTTCGCCGCGGACAGGGCTTGGTTGACCGGGGTGCCGCCGGCGAGGTCGGTGGGGTCGTAGTCGCGGCGGTCCCAGCTGATGCCGGTGCGCTGGGCGTGCAGCCGGTACAGCCGTCGCACGCGGGCGCCCTCGCGGCCGCGGAGTTGTTGCATGGTCAGCGTGCTGGTGTCCTCGTCGGGAAAGCGCATGTCGTACATCTGCCTGGCGACACGCAGTCGCGACCGCTGGTTCGACACCAGCGCTGCTTGGGCTTCCAGCAACCTCGATGAGTGGGCCAGTGAACGGCCGTGTGCGTAGTAGCGCACGCCGTGTTCGCCGACCCAGACCGCGGTCGAGCCGCTTTCGGCGAGCAGGAGCATCGCTTGCTGGCTGACGTTGGTGCCCGGTCCAAGCAGCAGCGCGCCCAGTGTCGCCGCCGGGATGTGCACGACGCCTTTGGCATCGCGTGCGGTGATGGCGTTGGCGTCGCGGTGTACTACGCAGTGTTCCAGGTACAGAAACGTCAGCCGGTCCTGCGCGCGGACGAGTTGCGACAGTGGCACCGGTCTGGCACCGGGGATGTCAGACACGTTTCACCGGGGCGAGGGTGAGCAGGCCGCAGCCGTAGGCCTTGGCGTGGCCGATTCCGTGGGTGAGGCTGTGCCGCAGCGCGTCGGGGTCGGTGATCTCCAGGCGGCCTTCGAACACGGCGGTGGCGAGGGTAATGGTGCGTCCTTGGCGCTGGAACTTGAGGTGTTCGCGTCCGCGGACGGCGACGTCGGGCTCTTTGTGGTCGCCGCGGGGAATGCTGAAGCCGTGGCGCTCGGACCGGGTGAGCAGCCAGTCGGTTTGCTGTGCCACGGTCACGTGCCCGTATCGCTGTGTCCGCATGGCGTCATCAGATTTGCGGCGGCTGCTCACGGGGTTGGCTTTGAGCCGGAACGCCCATTCGTCGCCTTCGTTGAGCCGGTCGAGCAGGCGGGTGTAGTCGCGGGTGTCCCAACCGTGCGTGGTGGGCCAGCCGACGTTCTCGACCAAGTGGGTGAGGTCGGGCTTGTGCGGGCTGACGATGTAGAGCAGGGCCTGGTGGTCGCGCTGGTCGAGCCGCCACAACACCCGCCCGTTCTCGGCCGGTGCCGTGGCCAGGGTGGGGAAGCCGGCGAGCACCGCGGCGTGGAGTTTTTGCGGTGAGGCGAGCAGGTCGCGGGCGCTGCGACGGGCGGGGTTGATCTCGAATCGGGTCAGGTGCATCAGAACATCTCCTCGAACGCTGCCATCGGGTCGAGGGGATCGCTGGCGGCGGCCGCAGGTGCGGGGCGGTGGGCCGGGTTGGGGATGGTGACGCGGCCGTGCCGTACGGTGCGCCACCCATAGCGGCGTTCGCGGGGGTCGAAGCTCAGCGGCTCGTCACGAACAAGTTCGCTGCCGGGCTCGTCTGCGGGGCAGTCGGTCACGGTGTCCAGCACGATCTCGGCGGCACGGTTCTTCTTCTGCACCCACAACGAGGCCAGCCACGGCTCGGCACCCAGGACGGTGTCGACGTCGCCTTCGCGTAGCCCCTGGACCAGCTTGCCCGCGGGCGGGCAGGAGCGGCGCCCCAGGAACAGTGGGAACACCGGTCGCAGCAACGCTTCCTGGAAACCTTCCAGCAGTGTGGGTTCGCCGTGGATGGCGACGAGGAACACGGCGTCGGCGAGGTAGAAGCGGTAGGACAGCGGCATCGAGGTCGTGCCGTCGTGGGTGCGGGCGGTCTGGAAGTCGCGTTCGATCGTGCCGGGTTGTTCGACGCGGACGCCGATGCGCAAGTCGAGCAGGTCTTCCAGCGGGTCGGTGCGGCGGCGGCCTTGGGCGGCGGCGAGCAGTCCGATCACGCCGCTCTTGCTCGGTGCGCGGTCGGTGTTGCGGCGCACGAACCTGCTGGAGGTGCCCCAGGACTGCAGGGGCGCGCCCAGCCGCAGCAGCAGGCTGGTCACGGCTGTGCCGCCAGGCGCCCGGCGACCAGCGCGCCCACCTCGGTCACAGTGGTGTCGAAGGTGCTGCGCTGCGCGAGCTCGGACAGCGGCGCGACCTTCTTGTCGCCGACACCGAACGCCCAAGCGGCGACGGGCTGCTCGTCGTAGGCCTGGTGCAGGTCGCGGGCGTGATCGGTGAGACGCTGAATGGCCTCGGCGATCCGGCCGGTCTGGGCGTAGATGGCCTCCTCGAACGCGCCGACGAGATTGATCGACTGCGTTTCGCGGGCCACGACCAGCACCGCGTCGGGCAGGGTGCGGTTGGCGAAGGTGTTCTGCTTGCCGGTGGGCATGCTGGACACGAACGCCCGCACGAACGCCTCGACCGCGCGACGGGTCGCCTGCGCGTCACCGAGGTTGTCCTGCAGACGGTTCACGTCGACGGTGGCGTAGCGGTACAGGGTGGAGGAGTTGAACTCGACGGTGCCGATCATCCCGGCGCCGGCGTCCTCCATGTCGTCGGCGTTCTTGTGGTCGTCGACGGCGGTGAAGTAGTCGTACTCGTTGTCCACCGCGTGCACGCTCAGCGCGTGCGCGACCTGCGCGGCCGCGTCGACGTTGAGATCGGTCGCGTTGGCGACCATGCGCCCGAACAGCGACACGTCCACCGAGTGCTCGCGGTCGGCCCGTGCCCGTGCTTCCTTCTTGTCGACCGCGACCTTGCCCTCGCCGGCGTCATGGGCGGCGGTGATGGCGAGCTCGGCCAGGTTCTGCACCTGCCGGCGGCTCAAGAACAACAGGAACTCGGCCTCGTGCAACGCGTCGGCCTTGCGAGGTGCCTTGACCGTGATACCGGCCGCGGTGAGCACCTCGGTGGCGAGTTCGACGGCACTTTCGGCGAGTCCGGCGTCCTGGGCGGTGATTTCCTGCGCGAGCAGCTCGACCACGCGTTTGGTCCGCACGCCGAGCTCGGAGTCGTCGAGCAGCCCGGCGAAGGCGTGGCGGGTGGCGCGCTTCCAAGCCTGGCTGGACACCCTGGCCCGCCGCTGCCCGCCGTAGATGGCGGTCTTGGGGCTGCCGGTGTCGTCGCGGTTGAGGTTGCTCGGCGGCACGGTCTGGATGACATGGATGTCGATGATGGTGCGAGCCATGAGAATCGTCCTTCAATACTGGGGTCAAGAGGCGTCGTCGGGCTGGGGTGCGCGGTAGAACTCGCGGCCCCAGCGCAGCCGGACCCCCGCGGCACCGCGGGGGCGCTGCCACCACACGAGTTCATCGGCCAGCAGGGCGTAGTCGAGCGGGAACGCCTTGGCGCGCAACAGCTGGACCACTCCCCTGGTGTGGTGGACCAGCTCGTCGAGACTGTCGGCGGTGCCGAGTGTCTGGAACCGGCGCATTACGGGCCCAGGGGTTGTTCCGGGGTCGTCCGGGTGCAGCCGGCGCACCGCCCGGCCCAATCCGTGACCGCGCTGGTGCATCCCGGTGCGCTGGGACTGCTGGTGCAGCGCCCACAGCGTCATGCTGATGTGCGCCGCGGTCTCCTCGACCGTCGGATCGTTACCGGCTCCGAACGGGACGAACTCCTCGGCCAGGGTGTACTGCAGAATGTCGTGCACACTGCCGACCGGTTTGCCGGCACCACGGCGCAGCCGCGCGAGCGCGGCGACCGCAGAGGACCTGTTGGCCAGCACGCCCTGCTGGAGCGCCTGGATGCGTTGGTGTACAACCGTGCCGACATCGTGCAGATCGCGCCACTTCAGTTTCGTGGTCGTTGCAGTGGACATCTCGGGTCCTTTCCCCACGGTCATGACACGACCGGGGCCGGAGCGGGGTAAGCCAGGGGCAACGCCTTACGCAGCCCTGCACGGAACCACCGGTCGGCGTCGAACAGGGTCACGAGCCGCTTGTCAACCGCGCGGCCCCTCCAGGCTTTCGCCGGGGCACGGCTGATCAGATAATCGCCGAGCTCGCGGATGACCGCGTTGGCCGTCTCGTGCCATTCGACCTGCGCGGCCACGACCTCGGTGTCGGCCCGCAGGCCAGCAACCCACGTCCGGAACCGCGGATCCAGCTCGGCGAACGCCGACTCGATCGCCCGTGTGCGTGGCCCTTCCCGCTCGTCGCGTCCGCAGCCCGCCGCGGCGGCGAGGTCACGGGCCAGGCCCCCCAGCGCTTTCGCCGCGGACTCGGCGGCCGCGACACACGACACCGCCACACCGGCGAGGTCGGTGGCGTCCTGGCGGAGCAGTATCGGATGCAACGACAGGGCGTCGTCGATGATGTCCGCGGTGGTGGAACTCTGGGCGCCGTAGGTCATCCCGATCGTGCGGACCCGCACCGCCAGGTCCAGCCCGATCTCGTTGTCGACCCGGCCGATCCACTCCAGCACCGTCGGCGACAGGTAGGCCGCGGCGTCGGTGCTCTGGGTGGCACGGGCACCGGGCAGCAGTGACTGCAGGCCACGCCAGATCGCACGCTCGGGCTCGTGCTCGCGTGGCATGTAGACCAGCGCGACGCCGAGCTTCTTCTCCTGGGCCTGGCTACGCCGCCACGCGGTGTGGGGCTCGACGTTGTGCCTGTTCTGCGGTGTGGCGCGTTCACCGTTGCAGATCAGCACCCCGACCACCCGCTCGCCTTCGCACACGAGACGGATGCGGCGGCTCTGCCAGGTGTACAGATCGACCGGACCCGTCGCAGCGCGTCCACCAGGCTCTTCTTCGGCGGGGCCGACGGGCGGGCGCTCCCACACCGGCAGGTCCTCGTCCGCCCGGCGGGCCAGCGCACCGTAGTCGCGGGAAATCAGGTTGAGCAGCAGGGTCTGCTTGAGCGTCCGGCCCTCCGGCAGAACTCCGCCGAGCAGGCCGCTCCAGCCGACGCCGATCGGATAACCCTTGCCGCCCTTGACCCTGCTGTCACCGACCGCACCGGACTTGATCCCCGACGGATCGAACGCCTGCGCGTGCACCACCCACCGCGCCGCCTCGGCGAACGACAACGACAGCCGGCCACCCAGGCGGGTGGTGAAGAACGGATGTCCGTTCGGGACGTCGGCGATGAGCTTGCTCAGCTCCGAGGTCTCCTGCTTCGCGGTGTGCAGCCCGGCGACCTGGAAGAACGGCGTCTCGGGGTGAAGCAGGTCGAACCGGTCACCGTGTCGGCGCAGGTACTGCTCGATCGTGTCAGCGGGCAGACTGTCGGCCTCCCACAGCGCCTCCCACTCGTCGATGTCACGCGGTCCGCGCATCGCGCCGTGCAGCACGCCGAGTAACAGCCGGCTCAGCGCGAACACCTGCGTCGGCACATCACCGAGAAGCCCGGTCAATTCATGTGCACGCCGGAACACACCCGCAAGCGACAGCTGTTCCGTCGTCCCTGCCGTGGTTCGCGCGGACAGCCACGGCTGGCTGATCAAATCGAAAGAGCGCCGGTCATCCTCGCTCATGCATCAGTCCTCGACGCGGATCGTAGGTCACTCGGAAATCAGCCTTGCCGTGCCGCACGACCGCGCTGCGGTCGGTGTCGAGCACCAGCACGAGCTGACCTTTCAACAGCGGCGTCTGCCAGAAGCTGGTGAACCGGTTGGCCTCCAGCGCCGCGATCACCTCGTCGACGATGCCGGGGTGACACATCGCCAACGGCAGCCGCACACCGCACGCCGCAATCACACGCGCCTGTTTCGGCTCGACCGCCGAGTCCAGCGGCACCGGTTCGCCGCCGCCCCGCTCGATCCACTCCGCAGTCATGAGGCCGCCGTCCACGTCCTGTTGCACGACAAGGACTTCCAGCGACTCCTCGCCGTCACGGACCTGCGCCGCACCCTGGTGATCATCGTCGGTGTCGCCGACACCGGCGCGGACCCAGTCGATCAGAGTCCGGTTACCGGTTCCGACCGAATCCAGCAGGAACGCGCGAGCGGCGTCTTTCCTCCTGCGGGACAACGCTTCGGAGGCGACGCGGGCCTCGTCCATGGCCTGTTGCCAGCTCCTCGGTCCGACCCGGTCCTCGCCGTAGGCCTGCTGCACCAATGCGGAGATGTCGCTCGGCAGAGTGATCGACTCGCGGACGTTGCGGTGCAGCAACGCGGCGGCACGCAACAGGGTGTGCTCGCCGTAGACACGACGAGACCCACGCACAGCCCGCACCGGGTCCGCTTGCCACGCCTGTGTCCCGGTCAGCGCGCATCGCGCGGTCCGCAACCGCGCCGGGCGGTCTCGTTCGTGGCGGTGCAGCCGCCCGAGGCGCTGCAGCACCAAGTCCACCGGCGCGAGATCGGTGACCATCAGGTCGAAGTCGACGTCGAGTGACTGCTCCACCACCTGCGAGGCCACCACGATGTGCAGTGCCGGGCGCCGGCCGCGGGGGCCGAACCGCCGTAGCAGGTCCTGGTCGATGCGCGCGCGATCGCAGCCGAGGAAACGCGAGTGGTTCACCGTGACGTGCTCACTGCCGAACTCGGCTTCCAGCCGAGCGGCCGTCTCCTGCACCCGCGTCACGGTATTGCGCACGATCACCGCACATCCACCGTCGACCAGGTACTCACGCAGGTACGCGACCAGCGTGTCGAGATCGTCGGCAAGATGATCAAGCTGTACCTCGGTCCGTGCGCCGGACTGCAGCACCACCCGCGGCGCTGACCCCGAGCTCACCACCACCGGATAGCCGGGATCCCGGTCGTGCACGCGCGTCGCTGTGGTGCCGGTACCGCTGTCGTAAGCCGCGAGCAGCTCCGCGCGGCGGCCGGCGGGCAGCGTCGCCGACAGCAGCACCACCGGCACCCCGTACGCGCCCAGCCAATGCAGCACCCTGTGCAGATACTGCGACATGTACACGTCGTAAGCGTGCACCTCGTCGATGATCACGACCTTGCCCGCCAACGCCAGATGCCGCAGCATCAGATGCCTGCTCTTCAACCCGGCGAACAAAACCTGGTCGATCGTGCCGACCACGAACGACGCCAGCACACCCTTCTTCCGCCCACTGAGCCACTGGTGCGCCACCAGCCACGCGTCATCGGAGTCTCCGACCCCGCGGAACCGGCCCTCTCGCACCAGGCCGGCGAACTCGTCGTTGAGCGAGACCTTGCCGTGCGCCAGCATCACACTGACCGCACCGTCGCGGCCCGGCAGCCGCTCCAACCACCCACGCACCCGCTCGAACATCGCGTTCGTCGTCGCCTGCGTCGGCAACGCGACGAAACATCCCTCCGCACCCGACGCCGCGGCCAAGACCTCGGCGGCCATCAACGCCGCCTCCGTCTTGCCCGCACCCATCGGCGCCTCGACGATGACCAAGCCCGGTCGCGTCAATCCCGAGGCTGTTTGGACAGTCGCGGCTTGTACCGGCCGCGCACCCGCCGCCCGGCTGTCGAACCGATCGCGGAACAGCTGATCGACATCCACGCCGGGAGGCTGCGCTGTCCACCGCAACGGCAGATCCAGCCGCGCCCACGCCGTGTCCAGCCGCTGCCGCATCTCCTGGCCGGTCAGCTCGACCGGGGCGTCGCCGGCGGTGGAAATCGGATACAACGCAAACAGGTCGGCGTTGGAGGCGATCCAATCCGCCACGATCACGATCGCGGTCAGCAACACCTGACTGGGCAGGCTCAGCCGGACATCGCGATACCGCTGCAGATCAACCCCCCGCGACGCGCGCTCCAGGAACAACTCCCGCGCCTGCTCCCAAGGACCGGTGCCGCGAAGGTCAGGTCGGCTGCGGACAAGCCGCAACTGACCGTCCTCGGGGCTCACACCGTGATGGCTGCCCACCACGCCACCGAGTTGGTTGGCGACGCCTCTGCGGGAGAAGCCGTGACGGCGCTCAAGCCAGTCCCGCACAGCGACGTGTCCCACCAGGGCATGGCTGGCCGCACGGCGCTCGGGATCCCTCGCCAACGCCGGGTGGGCGACCAGACCGTGTTCCCGCATCCGGTCCGCCAACTCGTCAACCTGTACGGCGAACGCCGGACTGCACTTCCCGACGTCATGCACCGCGGCGAGCCAGCAGGCCAGCGTACGCACACCCTCCAGGCCATCCGGAAGATCACAGGCGATCCGATGCAGCACCTGCCGCGGCAGCCAGCAATCCACCAACCGCCCCGCTACCGCAGCCGAGTCGTCGAGATGCTGATGCAACGGCAACCAGTGCGTCACCCGCCTCCGGTCGTCACACACGGACTTGGCCCATGTGGATAGCCAGGCGACCTTGTCAGCCATTCGTCCTCTCGCAAGCCTTGAGCGGATCTGCAGGCATACCTCTTACCGGACCGAACGATCACGGTTGACACTTCGAACGCATGTTCGCCCTAATGGCGTAGTGTGCGTGTGGCCGAGCGGCCGGTAAGCCTTCGCCTACTTCACCAGGCGATGCAGTCGATCCGCGACCTTGAGAAAAGTCAGCATCGCCACTGGCAGTCCGGCCGCTACCGCAGTCACGGCGCTCGCGGTCGGGCTCATGTGCCCGATGGCCCACAGCCAGCCTCCGGCGGCGGCGCCAGCTCCGGCGATCAGGCTGATGCCTGCGGAGAGTGCGCAGATCAGTAGCGCTATTCCAGTGAGGAGGGGCTGACCGTCTGCACTTCCGGGGTCCTGCGGTGGACGACGTAACATGTCTAACTGCTGCCTTCCTGCACGCGTGGGAGAGGGAGCAAGGACAGCCCCCGTTGCCGCGGGGGCTGTTCGCTTATATGCGAACAGCAGCGCTGTCCTCTTGACCGCTATGAGTGTCTTACCCCGCTGTAGCGGGGAGGAGCACAACTAGTACCTAGTCGCTCGGAACACCTCCGCAACCGCGCAGAGAGTGTGTGAGGTAGACCATCAAGTTCAGGTAGCCTACTAGTACTTAGTCGCTGTTCGCAAAGTAGCCAGAGCAGAGCCGCTGCTTGAACTCGGCGGCACAACATCCCGCCAGGTCATGAACGGCTCGCGTACCGACGTTCCGCTGCTGCACCTGTCCGGCACGGGTGCAGCGAGTTGCTTCAGCGACTCCTCAAACCGATGGCCACCTCGTGCAGTCGGTCGGAACTCAGCTCTGAGAGCAAGGCCGGACTGCAGGCGGGAGCACCAGAACATGGGAACACGGCTGACCAGCAGCTTCATAGTGAGCCTGGTGGTGGAATCATCGTTCAAGCTATCCGTAGCTGAATAGCATCCAGGGAAGGGTGCTTGAGACCAGGCTCGTCGACGTCGAACAAAGTTAAAGCTAAATCAGTACTTGGCTTCACAACTGCGCTGGTCAACAAGTGGTGTTCCCCGCACGCGCGGGGGTGGTCCGCCATCGAGCTCACCGAGGACGACTGGGAGAAGGTGTTCCCCGCACGCGCGGGGGTGGTCCGTCGATCTCAGGCTCGGGCGGCGGCCCTACCGGGTGTTCCCCGCACGCGCGGGGGTGGTCCCGCGATCTTGTACGTCGGCGCGGCCACGTCGCTGTGTTCCCCGCACGCGCGGGGGTGGTCCCCGGTCCAGCGCCCGCAGGATCTGCCAGTGCTGGTGTTCCCCGCACGCGCGGGGGTGGTCCCAAGGCCGGCCGGTACCTCGGCCCGCTGCACCCGTATTCCCCGCACGCGCGGGGGTGGTCCTTCTGGCTGCCATGCCGCCCGGCGTGTTGCGGTGTGTTCCCCGCACGCGCGGGGGTGGTCCCGCGGTTCAGATGCCGGACAGGCCGAGCATGCCGTGTTCCCCGCACGCGCGGGGGTGGTCCGGGGTGGATAGGGCCCGACGTGGCGCGCCGGAGGTGTTCCCCGCACGCGCGGGGGTGGTCCCGCGGATGACGATGCCGCCGCCACACACCGGCCGGTGTTCCCCGCACGCGCGGGGGTGCTCCCGCCGTCCGGGTCGGGTACACCGTGTCCGCGCAGTGTTCCCCGCACGCGCGGGGGTGGTCCTGAACCCCCGTCATCCGCAACCTGAGGGAGACCGTGTTCCCCGCACGCGCGGGGGTGGTCCGAGGGCAAGAGCGTCGGGTCCAAACTGGACAGTGTGTTCCCCGCACGCGCGGGGGTGGTCCGCACCCCACCCTGTTGCGGCGCCGGAGACTGCGGTGTTCCCCGCACGCGCGGGGGTGGTCCCTCGGGGCCGCCCTCGACGATGGCGGCGGGGTCGTGTTCCCCGCGCGCGGGGGTGGTCCGTAGACCAGACCGCCGTTCTCGCTGGCGAGCATGTGTTCCCCGCACGCGCGGGGGTGGTCCGTAGCGGGCGGCCGGGGCCGGGAGCCACCAGCCGTGTTCCCCGCACGCGCGGGGGTGGTCCCTGGTCATCGTCGACGACCAGTTCCCGCACCGGGTGTTCCCCACACGCGCGGGGGCAGTCCCTGGTCATCGTCAACGACCAGTTCCCGCACCGGGTGTTCCCCACACGCGCGGGGGTGGTCCCGGCTCGGCGAGCAGGTCCTCAAGGATCGTGCGGTGCTCCCCGCACGCGCGGGGGTGGTCCTGCCGTCTCGCCCGCTACACCCCCGACGGCGGGGTGCTCCCGCACGTGCGGGGGTGGTCCGGCGGCGCCGCACGTCCAGCTGGTGTTCACCTAGAGCTCCCCGCACACGCAGGGGTGGTCCGCTGGCGTCGAGGAGCAGTCGGCAGATCGCCGCGTGCTCCTGCATGCGCGGGTGGTCAGCCGTCAGTTGGATCGGCCGCCTGTGAGACTCGGTGCTCCCCGCACGCGCGGGGGTGGTCCCGTCAAGTCGTAGTAGCCGACCGCGCTGCGCTGGTGCTCCTCGCACGCGCGGGGTAGTCCAAAACTCGGGATCACCATAGTGGCGCTGTCGCAGTGCTCCTCGCACACGCGGGGTGGTCCCGGCTCCATCGGCATGTGGTGCGCCGGGTCGAGGTGCTCCTCGCACGCGCGGGGGTGGTCCGAACAGGTTCGACCACAGGGGACCGGGCTTGGCCGTGCTCCCCGCATGCGGGGGACTCTCGAGGTGCTCCCCGGATGGCAAGGTCGCCGGCCTAACCACCGCGGCCGCCGCTGAGGTGGTGGCGCATGACGTTCACGTCCAGCATCTACAAAGAACTCGTCGTGCACGACTTCGGCGTCAGCTTCCGCAACGGCGAGGCCGAAGTGACCGGCAAGCCACCGCAGACGCCCTGCGCGCTCTGCTCGCGGAGCTCGGCGTGCGCGCGGTCGGCGGCCGACCGGCCAAGAAACAAGTGCAGGGCTGACTGCACGCTGGTGGTCATCACAGGACACTCGCCCGGCTCAGCACCATAAGGACTGCAACGCCAGCGCAGACCCTCCAGCAGCGCGCGGGCCGTCGCACGCGCACGCTCAAGGTCTTCGTGAACCGGCTGTCTGTCCACGGTTCCAGTGTGCACCTGCGATAACCACCGTCGCCGCCGAATGCATTTAACACAGCTGGTCGGCGGCAAGCACTGTGCCTGAAACGTTGCACTCATTCCTCCTAATGGGTGAACTTGAACTAGCCCGGTTAACGAAAAGGCCTGTTCAGATCGATGGCTCGCACACAGGGGCAAGCGAGGCTCTCCTGTAGCGCGGTCGAACGGGAGGGGCCACGGTGGCGGAACTGCAGTCGAACCTCTGGTCGTTCGAGAACATCCGATTCACCTTGTACGAATCGGCGACCACACCTCGATGGCGCAACCCTCAGCGCGGCGCCTTGGCGGCTTTGCTCGCCCACTGGTCTCTTCCACGAACCACACCTGCCTTGATCTCGTTGCCCACCGGCACCGGAAAAGTCCGCCGTCGCCTTGGCCGCGCCGTTCTTGCTGTCCGCGAAACGGGTACTTGCCGTTGTTCCTTCGATAGAACTGCGTCAGCAGCTCAGCAGCGCCTTCTGCGATCTTTCCCTGCTGCAACGCATCGGCGCCATCGATGGCGGCGCACCGCGAGTTCTCGAGCTCAAGGCTCGCGTACAGGACTGGACAGACATCGACCAGTACGAGGTCGTCGTCGCTTCACCTGGAACCATCAGCCCTGTTCACTACATCGACTCGCCGCCACCTGCCGACCTCTTCGACCTGATTATCATTGACGAGGCACATCACAGCACCGCTACCACGTGGCGCGCGATCCTCGAGCGCTTCGACCAAGCGAGGTCCGTCCTCCTCACGGCAACGCCACGGCGACTTGACGGTCAAAGACTTCCTGGCGAGCACGTCTACCACTACCCCCTGCGGCAGGCA
The DNA here is from genome assembly GCF_900104175.1 of Lentzea jiangxiensis. Lineage (GTDB taxonomy): Bacteria > Actinomycetota > Actinomycetes > Mycobacteriales > Pseudonocardiaceae > Lentzea > Lentzea jiangxiensis. Next base: position 22,048 of record NZ_FNIX01000023.1, on the reverse strand, counting down.
CTCGAAGAGCACATCTTCAAACCGATCAAGCCGGTCATCCTCGACCAGACCCACTGGGGAACCCGCGACGAGACCGATCAGGCCGTACTGGAAGCCACGGTCGAACTTCTCAAAACCGACGAGCACAAGAGCAGCACCCTGCTGGTTCGCGCAGCGTCCAGGCAACGAGCAGCCCAGCTCGCACAGCTATACCGGGCGGCCGACGTCGACATCGAAGTGCTCCACTCAGGACTGTCCTCCGCCCGCCAGAGACAGATCACTTCAGACCTTCGGTCCGGCCGACTGCGAGCTGTATCAGTGGTCGGCATGCTGATCGAGGGTTTCGACCTGCCAAGCCTGAGACTCCTCGCTTATCACGACAAGCACCGGTCGTTGCCCGCCACAGCACAGCTGATCGGAAGGCTGGCCCGAGTCGACGATAGGTACCCACAGCCCTCCGTTCTCGTCACCGCCAAGGACATCGACGTCTTCCCCGAGCTGGAGGGCGTCGTTCGCAACCTGTACGGCGAGGATCAAGACTGGGTCACCGTGCTACCCGGCATCATCGACGACGAGATCCAAAACCACCGTGAGAACCGTCAGTACGCAAGACAGTTCGATGACGCTCCCCCCGACCTCGCTCTAGACGCGGTGCAACCACTGCGCCGAGCCGTGATCCGCGAACTACGCCCGCGAATCGACACGACATCCCGCGCGTTCGAGGACGGCGTTATCCACGAAGATCTGCGCGTAGGCAAAGCTCTCAGAGGAAAGCTGATCCTCTACTCGGGCTTGAACCCTGCCGGCACTACCCTCATGGTGATCACGGAGTCCGTCGAGCGGCCGGCATGGCACAACGCACCCGGCCTCGATTCGCCTCGATATCAGCTGCACCTGGTGTCCCGCCGAGACGCCACCAGAACAGACCGTCCCGATCTTCTGTTCGTCAACGTCGAAGACAACGGGCTCGGCCGCGACCTTCTCGACCTCATCGACGTCCGAAAGCGCAGCGACCTCGCCGACCCGGGCAAGCTGCAAGCCGCGTTCGACAGCTTGACCAGGCAATCCGTCTCATCCGTCGGCCTGCGCAACAACTACGGCGGCTCCACAGGTACAACCAGCTACCGGATGTTCGCTGGCAAAGGCGTCGACCGCGGTCTGCGCGAAGTCGACACCGCTTACGGCTCCTTGGGCCATGCGATGATTCAGGTAGCCGGCGACGAAGGCACCTTCACCGCAGGCGTTGCCACAGCCAAAGGCAAGTACTGGGAGACCCGGTACAGCGCACTGCTGCGCTATGAGGCGTTCCTAGACGAGCTGGCTGAGCGCTACTGGTTCCCGCCAGGTGCCCAGACAGGCCAGTTGCTCCCCCAGGTCAATCGCGGAACAAGGCTGACGGCATGGCCGATCGAGCTACCGATCGCGGTCGAGCTCGATCCCGCGCTGATCGGGATGGGCTGGACGATCGAAGACGTCGGGCCCCTGGACGCGCTCGATTTCGAAGCAGACATGGTCCAGCCCGGCCGCGACCGTCTCGTACTCCGCGCCCTGATCACATCCGAGGACACTCGCCGCGTGGTGTGGACCGGAGAGCTCGACCTCACAGCAGAAGCCACCGCTGTTGGAGATGACCTCCTGGTCAGCCGTGGGTACGGCGTAGCGGTCAGCTTGAGCGACCTGCTGACGGATAGGCCTCCCACGATCTTCTTCGGCAATGGCGACACCGTCCACGGCAGCGTCATCGTCAACGGCAGGTCAACGACCCGACCGCTGCCGAACATGGAATACAGCTCGCTCAGCTGGACCGGCGTGGACCTCGAGGCTGAGACTCGTAAGAAGGCCGCGGAGAACGGCAAAGGGCGATCCATCCACGAGGAGCTGGAGACCTACCTGCTCGCCCAACCGAAGCGGGGCCAGCACCGGTGGATCTTGCACAACGACGGCGGTGGCGAGTTCGCCGACTACGTAGTCATCGAGATCGACGGCACAGCTGTCTCAGTGGGGCTATGGCACGCCAAGTACGCAGGCGGCAAGACGGCGTCGGTGCGCGTCACCGACCTTCAAGAAGTCGTGGCACAGGCCATCAAGAGCCGACGCTGGATCACCGATCCTGGCTTCTGGACCGAGCTCGGCAAACGCCTCACCGGAGCATCAAAACCCAAGGCGACCGTCGTGCACGGCCGAATAAGGCAGCTGCTCGTGATCTGCGGTGCCGCAGGCAGAGCAGAGAACCTGTCCTTCGCACGAAGCCGCCCCCTCGTCCAAGGCACTGTGGCGATAGTCCAACCTGGGCTCAGTTACAAGAAACACCGCACTCAGCTGACCGCGGAGAAATTGTCAGCCGTGCAGGTCCGCGACCTGCTAACGGTCTTCCATGACAGCGTATTGCAGGTCGCGCGACCCGTGATGCTCTGCTCCGCCTAGTGCTCGACTGTTTCACCGAACCGAACAGCTGAGCAACGTGCGGATCGCAAGCCCGATGGACTCTAGCGGCGTAGTGCGCGAAAGAAAGTAAGAGTACAAGCAGCCTTGACTGAAGAGCACGAGGGTGAAGCACCCCTGAGGCCAGCCTTTCCGTTCAACGAACCCGGCGAAGACCTCGTTCTGTACGAAGGATCTCTGGGCGAGCAGGACGGCCAAGAACTGCCTGGCCGGGTGTTGCTGAGGTGCGGTTCCGGCCTTCGTACGGTGTGGCGCTTGGATGCTCCGCCACCGACGCGCTGGCCCGTGGAGACGTTCGATGAGTCAGGAGCCAAAGTTCGTGTCGTGCTTCCCACCGGCGCACAGGACCTGGCGGGGTTGCAGCGAAACTCGACCGAAGGTTCCGTGCGCGGTCAGACCGTCGGTGACGACACCGCGCCGTTGCACCGCGTGCTCGTGCACTGGATAAATCTTCCGCGCATCCACAGCCCGACGGTGCTGTACAGCGAACGGGGCGGCAGTAAGTTTTGGTTCACGGGGCGGTGGCGGTTCGAACTGGGGCCGTGGCACCTCACCCTGGATGCCCGCGAAGATCACTCGCGAGTCTGGGAGATCCTCGGTCGCGACCAGAACTTCGTGATGACCCACGTCATGGAGATCGTCAGAACCGATGGTCAGAAGTTCACCGGCGCGGAGCTTGAACTGCTGCTGCAGACACTCCATTTCGGAATGTCCTTCGCATTCGGACGCTGGGTCTGTCCTGCGGTCCCGGTCGGGTACGACCCCTCCGACGTGATCAGATGGCAACAGTGGGGCGATCTGTTCTGCGAACCGGGCCACAAGGGCGGCCTCGCCTGGTTGTACTACAGCTACACCCATCACCTCCACGAACTGCTGTCCTGTGTGTACGCCGCGTTTACCGATCCCGACCGGACAAACACAATCCGGCTATTGCTGGCCATGGCGACCGAGGCGAACAACACCGGCCGAGTCGAGCAGCGGACCACGACCGTCTTCTCCGCACTGGAACTACTGAGCTGGGTCGAACTCAAGCTCACGCGTCAGTTCAGCAATAACCAGTACAAGACTCCGAACACCGATGGACGCATTCGGTTGCTTCTGCAGGACGCATCAGTTGACACGGCCATCGACGCCAGGCGCCAACCCGTACTCATGCGGTTCGCAACGGACGAGTCGACGACCGATGCTCCACTCGACGGTCCGGCGACCGTGAACAAGGTCCGCAACAGGATCGTCCACCCAAACTCACCCCACGATGAGATCTATCACCTCAAGGGCCTGGCCACGGACGTCTGGCTGCTCAGCCGCCAGTACCTCAACCTGCTGATCCTGCACTGGCTCGGCTACAAGGGCTCCTACCAGTCTGTGCTCGGCCCGGGAGGCTGGGTCGGAGACTCCGACCCAGTCCCCTGGAGCACCACACCCAAGGCTTAGCAGCCACAGTCCAACCGCGACGCACGTGACGGAGATCGGGTCTGGGGTGGCCGCGGAACAGGTCCACACGTGACACAACGACCGGCGCTGGACCGTTACCCAACGCCGTGATGTCGCGTAAACCGCGTCAGCACTTGAACCGTCGGACGATCAGCACCAAGTCCAGCAACTAGATGCACGTCAGCTGCGCCGGTCGCACCCCACTCAAAGCTGTCAATCGCGCCCTGGATCTGCTTGGCCGCCCGGTCGTTCCACGCTGGAGCGGTGGTGGCGAACACCAGGATGTCCGCGCCAAGAATCTCCGCCGCCCTGCACTTCTTCCAGACCTCGTTGCGTGCTTCGCCGCGCTTCCCCGACAGCTCGCTGGTGCTCTTGCACTCTGCGATGACGAGTTTGCCGGCGGCGTGAGCAATCAGGTCCAGCTCGACCTGGGGGACCCCGTTGTCCAGCACCTCGAGTCCTTCGACGTCTTGATACTCCGAGTCTGCGCCAGGCAGGTCGGAGCGCAAGAACTTCGACAAGAGCGATGCCACCTCACCGTTTTCCCGCAGTACGTCGCGAGCCACCGGGTGAAGGTCGTAATACCAGGTCGGTTCCGCTGGTGGAAGCTTCCACGCGCTCATGTCTAGGTCGCAGACAACATCGCATCGAGTGCAGGTCCACGTCTGTCCGATCTTTACGATCGGTTGGAACTGCTTCCTCGTGCAGACCGAGCATTCGAGCACCAAGCCTCGGCGGAGCACCCCAGGACGGAGCGCCGCGTCAAGTCGTTCACGAACCTCCACCGGATCCATACTTCGACTGCTCAAACGGAATCCTTCGAAGGCCAGCACACCCTCTCCGGCAGCGAGGACAACACCTTCGCCGTTCGGATATGCATCAGTCGTCTGCGACTGTTCCGGCCGCATCGCACGAAGCGCTGGCAGCAGCGGACCGCCGAAGAACTCCACCAATCCGGCACGCTCGCCGAACATCCGCTCGATCAGCGCTGCACGATGTCCCGGCTCACTGAGGCGAGCAACCAGGTCCTTGCTTCGCGCAGCGGCGTACACCCAGGCTTCGAGGCTCAGATCGCACAGCAATGGACGAGCGAGGCGATTGACGTCTGTCACACCACTCAAGATCAAGTCAACGCGCTTCGACTGGAACGAGATGGCGTTTCGTGCGCTGCGCACCCAGGTGTTTTCAGGTGGGCTGTTCGAGGCACAGAGCTCGCGATCGTCCAGGCCTCGCCCCCGGACCAGCTTGCTGTTCGACCAAGCCACATCCACATGCCAGATCAGCTCACCGATCGGCGGCGGCTGAATGTCTTCGAGGACTGGAGGCGGCAGCGGTGCGGCCATACTCCTTGTACCGCTCGCATCCACGGTCGTGGGAACAGCGTGGTGCTCCTCGAACTGACCGTCCACCGCAAGATGCGTCCTGACAGCTTGGTGCCAATCTAGGTCAGCCGGCTGCACGACCGTTCGCCAGCCGGCACCGGACCGCAATTCCAGTCGGCCGACAAGTGACTCGATCGCGACGAGGTCGTGCGAGGTCGATGTGAAGACGGTCGAGATCCTCTCGTCCGCCAGATCATCGACCATTCCCCTCAGTCGCGAGCGGCCCACCAGAGACGGTCTATCCTCAAAGATGTCGAAGACCGATGGCAACCACACTCCACTCCCGAACGTCAACGTCCACAGTCTGGCGAGGGCGAAGTCTTCAGGCTCGTCCCCCACGACGGATAGCGACGTTCTCTCGCCACCGACTGGCGAGTGGAACACGGTGACTAATCCTGTCATCGACTCAGCAGTCGCGTACGGAACAGTGCGCCGGTCGACGCCAGCAGCCGCAATAGAGGGCGGATAGTGCATCAACTCGACAGGCCACGGAACTGTGCTGTCGCCGAACCACCGCTTTGAGATCGCGTACCTGGCGTTCGGTGCCACCTCTGGTTCACCGGCGTCAGGAGTTGGCCCGACCGCCGTGCCAAGGCGTGAAGCCAGCGCGACTCCCAGCAAGCCGCCCCAGTCCGGCGGGCAGGCGAGCGTTGCTCCACCCCGAGCTCCCGGCAGGTTGACCGCAAGGCACAGATCCTCGGTTCCAGGCGTGAGCACAGTGACCTTCTCCCGCCGAATCTTGCCCCCGTAGGCTCGCCTGTAGGGCGAACAAGCCTCGGCGACCATCACTCTCGCCCGCTCGTCTGCCTTTCTGCGCAGCCGCCGGTCGATTCCTTCCTGAAATCCAGCTTCACGATCAATTGCGGACGCAGGCAACTCGTCCCAGTCGCTGGCATCGAAAGGCCCCGGCGCGCGTCGTTCACGCCGCTCGGTGGTGGGAACCACCACCACGAAGTCGGGGTCGTAAGCCCGGCACGCCCGCAGCAACACTGGGGTAACCACACCGCTCCGGTGAGGCACGACCGCAAAGCCGGCTCCTCCCCACACCCTCCCTGCCAGGTACAACGCGCGGCGCGCCTGGTACGTCCAACGCTCACCACCATCAATCACGATCACGACGCGAGGAGCACGTAGACCCATGCTTACGGTCGAATAAGACATCTCAGAGGCACCGGGCACGAAGTAACTCAACCACAGCTCAGTCTTGGTGCAACCGATCTGCCATTGAGGAAGTCCGACAGCTTCGCCTCCTGCCAGCCAACGAGTTCAGCGACCCTGCGCGCGGGCATTCCGGAAGCTTGATCGCTGCCCGTACGCCTGCACCGAACTCACGGCCACGAGCCGTGGAGCTTCTCTGTGGCATGGGGAATTCCTTGCTGTAGCTGGGATCTGTTGGGCCAGGCACAATCAGCCAACTGCCCCAGCGCAGCCCGGACCAGCTCATCAATCGCGCAGCGACCCAGCACAGATCCCGCAACCACCACGGCTCAACTGCAGAAACGTCATACCGAGGACGCGGTAGCCCGATGGGGTGGTTGCACCAACGCCAAGCAGCTCAGAGGAGCGTTTCGGCGTTGGCCATGAGCGCGGCAGTGAGGTCCAGGTGGTCGCCCTTGTCGATCCGACGCAAGAGCCTCGAAGCGACGTAGAGCTGAGCCACCCGGCCGGACTCGGAATCCAAGACGTCAGCGAAGACCGAACGCACGCGTTCGGCCATCTCCGGGACCAGGAGGCTGTAGCTGAGCAAGGTCGCAGCGTCCGTACCCGCAGGGCCGCGCCCCCATCCCTCCCAGTCGAGCAGGCCGAAGTCCGGCTGCATGAGGTTCGCCCAGTGCAGGTCGCCGTGCACTGTCTCCCAGACAGGAACAACGGGATCAGCCGAATCCCCAAAATTTTGCCGGATCCGGCTGCTGACCAACTCCTGGCCCGCGTTGACGCGATCGGTTGAGGTGGATGCGATCACATCGATGGTGCGGCGAAGTTCCGCCCACCACGCGTCACTCAGATCGAGCGACTCGCGGAGTACGTTGGTACGCGAGCACGGCGAGCCTGGGAACAGCGTGAGGACCTCGGCGCGCTGCTGCCGGTGCTCATCCCACTCGTAGACCTCGAGCACGCGCGGTTTGGCCAGGCCGGTAAGCACATTGGCGTCGAGGTTGCCGGTCCAGAAGTCGCCGTCGACCCACTGCTTGTTCTCCGACACCACGCGAAGCCAGAACTGCTCCTCGCCACGGCCGACGAGCGCGCCGATAGATCGATCCATCCAGCCGAGCCGCGGCTCGCCGGCCAGGACGAGACCGAAGTGCGTAGCGGCTCGCTGGAGGTTCTCGAACATCCACTCGCGGAACTGGGCATCGGCGTCAGTAGGGTCGTCGGCCATCGCTAGTCCTCGGTGACGTAACGCAGGTAGGCCTCGGGTGTCGCCATGTAGCGGCGCCAGTGGTCGACCAGCGCCAGGTCTTCCCACTTCGACCGCTGGAAGCCGTGCTCCCCCACCTCGATGATGTCCGCGTCCGGTGTGGACGCCAGGATCGGTGAGTGGGTCGCGCAGATGATCTGTGCGCCTGACTTGCCGAGTTCGTACATCAGGTGCATCAGGCGAAGGCAAGACTGGAACGACAGCGCGGCCTCGGGCTCGTCCATCAGGTAGAAGCCCGGCTCCCGGAACATCGCGGCGAACACGGTGAGAAAGCCCTCGCCGTGGCTCATCTCGCTGGTGTCCTCATCCCAGTACCCGTTCATGCCGCTCACCGAGTTCATGAACCCGAACGCGGTCTCCGCTCGAAGGAAGTAGCCCTTGCGTTTCGTCCGCGGACCGATGCGATGCCGCGAGCCGAGAGCGGTGATCTCGAACTGCACCATCTCACCGAGTTCCGACTTCGGCCTGTCATTGACGTACTTCCGCCCAGCTCGCCCGCCGTGCGCGTCCAGCCCCCATGCCTCGGCGAACGCCTCGACCAGGGTGGACTTTCCGGAGCCGTTCTCCCCCACCAGGAAGGTGACCGGCCGCTCGAACGTCATGCCCTCGTCCGCCAACTGGGCGACGCACGGGACGTCGAGCGGCCATTGCCGCCGTGAGCCACGGGGCAGTGACTCGTCGGGGATGTAGGCGCGGCGGGCGAGCATGAGCGGTAGTTCCTTCGGTCAGTGGTAGTCCGGAGCGCAGGCTCCCGTAGGTGTGCAGTTACCAGCTGGTCGACACGCCGGGCTGCAGCTCGGCCCGCACTGCGGATCACACATGTTCGGCACGCACGGATTCAGCGGTCGCCGCGCGAACTCCGTCGCGAGCAGTGATGCGGTCTGCGTCATCCGCGGTCCTGTCAGGATGTCGACGAGCGACTCCTCCTTACGTTGACCACCGGCAACCATCGGGAGACACGTACGGCCACACCGGCCTACCTGGCGCAGACGATCTACCCGCACCTCACCCTCTACCCCGAGGCTCCGCAGCTGCGAGACCGCCTCTTGCGCCCGCTGTCCGTCTTCGATGTCGATCACGCCCACGCGCACCGGGACCGACCGCCGAACAGCCTCGACGAGGTTCGACCACGTCCACTCGTAGCTCCGCTGGCCTCGCGTGATCCGCTCGTGCTGCTCGGCATCATCGGAGTAGTAACTGGTAGCAAGCCGGACGCCGAGCTGGGAGAGGACCTCCCACAAGTTCGGGCTCACGTGCATAAGGTTTGTGAACACCTCAACCTCCACCCCGCGGTCAAGGGCGTGGCCGATGAGCACCGGCAGCCCGCGGTGCAGCGTCGGCTTACCGCCGATGAACTGCACCATCCTCGTGCCGAGATCGGTGAGCTGGTCGATCACGCTCGTTCACTCTCCGGTCGTCATCGACCCGTACGAACCAGCTGGGCCGGAATCGGCATAGCAGTGGTCGCACTGCAACTGACACTTGCCAGCACCTCGAGCCACGCGAACGTCACCCGCGATTGCGGGCTGAGCTGATCCCCCAGTTTGTTCTCCTTGCTTCCCGCACTCCGCCGTACTACCTGTGTAGTTCTTGGAGGGCGTCCGAGCCAGAGGTCATGAAGATGATCGCTCGATCAGGACTCGGAAGATTCCTCAGGTGGCCTCAACGTCGAGCAGCCCGTGAAGCGAGCGCCAGAATCGCGACGATCTTCTCCGAGGCCAGCTCTGACCGGAAGATCCTCGACGGGCGTCGAGGTGGACCGCACTCGATGACCTGGGTCGTGGTGACGATCAGACCGACGGAGAAGTCGTGGCTGGTCTCTGGGAGATCCGTCTAGGGGCCATCCGCCGCCGTACAGCTACTGGTGATCGTGTTCTGCAAGACGCTGCCCAGCAGGTTTAGAAAGCTTCCCACCGCCAGGGCCGAGGTACCTCTCCACGAAGGCAGGCGAGCCTATGATGAGCCTCGCGTGCTGCACGTTGACTCGTGTTGGCTTTGCTCAAAGCGAAGCATGCCCACCGCAGCTCGCGAATCGACGCGAGCGTTCGGTAGCCCTCCCAGGCGGTCACGTCGTAGCCGCCGTACGAAGTGACGAACTCCGCGTACTCGTCAGCAGTAATTCGCTCGAAGTCGGTTCGATCGACCGCGACGGAGATCAGGTCCCATTCGGGATGGCCGACGCCGACGTTCTCGAAGTCCAGCATGATCGGAACAGGATTTTTGCCGATCGGCACATCCGGTACAACAACGTTTCCTTGCCATGCGTCGCCGTGTACCACAGTTGGAGGCACCCCGACAGGCAGATGTTGGAACTCCGCCCGCAGGTCGTCCAATGTCGACGTCAACCACAACCTGTCGTCCTCAGAAAGAATGTCGGCTCTCGAAATCTTCGCTTCCAGCCCGCTGAAAGGATCAACTTCGGCGAGATCGAGCTCGTCAGGCATGGGCAGCTGATGAAAGTTCCGCAGGGTCAAACCCAACTCGGCGGTCGTTGCTGGTCTGTGCTTCGGCAGGAAGTTCCACCATGTGACTGGCCTGCCGTCGATCATCGTTGGCTGAAGCAGCGTGGGCACGAGCCGGACTGCTGGGAACAAACAACGCTTCAGCCATGCCGAGACGTCGACTTCCAGTCGTGCCGTCGCTTCCGTGCCTGACCGTCCGATCCGCGCCACGATGCCACCGCGCAAGCGGTAGATGATATTGGAGCCATCCCTGACTAGCTCGGCTCCTTCGACGTTCACACCCGCTGCCAGTCCAGCCTGTTCAAGCACGTCGCGTGCTGGGAGCCGCACTTCAACCGTCACGGTTCAATCGTCTCAGCTTTGTGGAGGTAGCGGCGAAGGTCCTCGGCGAAGTCCGCCACCTCTGGAGTGGAGCGACGTCGCTTCGCCGCGTTGTACAAGGTTTCCAGCTCATCGGACATCCGTTTTGAGTGAAATTCAGCAGCGTCGGCAAGCGCCTGACGACCACTCGGAATCGCGGTGCTTAGCTCGCCGGCATCTAGCAACAAAGCCGCTAGCCGGGTCATAGAGAATGTGCGCGATCGCGGGTAACCATCGCTGTGCAGTCGCACGGCGGCCTCCAGACGGCCGACAGCGCGTTCAGGAGAGCGCTCGACGATCGCCAAAGGGGTCAGCGCACGCGCCGTCGAACCCTGGTGTTCGGCTTCGTCGTAGTAGGTCAGCCACGGTGGGTCTTCCGCTACTTCGCGATCCGCGAAGTAACTATCCGCGCGATCGACCTCGGCAACCGCGGCCTTGTGATCTCCGAGCTGGGCGAGCAGTCGAGCGTGAACTGTTGCGAGCATCGCGCGGCCAGTTGCAGTGACTCGGTCTGCCCGCACCTGTGCAAACTCGATCCGATCCAGTGCGGTGTCCAGGTCGCCCAGGTAGACCGACTGACGAGCCATGTCCGCGAGCGTTGCCGCTCGTAGTTGCCAGGAACCACCTTGCTGTGCGCACCACAGTGCGTACAAAAAGCTATCTGCGGCCAGATCCTGGTTGCCGATGTCAAAAGCCGAGAACGCCACAACCCCAGCAAGGTTGCCCACGGCTTCGTGTAGTGCGCGACGGGTCTTGTTGTCCGCACGAGCTTTCAGTAGCCGTGTCGCCCATTCGAGCTGGCCTTTTGCCGAGGCGAAGGCCAGACCCCCGCCATGTTTGTTCTCCGACGCGGCGATCGCAGCAGTGGCTTTACGCACTAAATCGATGTCGGTCATGCCGACTTGTGTTGGCGTTGTCGAGTCCGACATGCGCCTGACGTACTCTTCCGGGCTGACGCCCAAGTCGATCTCCGCGCCGTAGTCGATGACATCGAGTCCAACTGAGCGCTTCTGCGAAGGGCGGAACCCCAGTTCCGCGTCGGTCGATACGCGAAGTACATGGCGAAGGGCTGCGCGGTAGTGCGTTCGCGGCCAACGCACGCCGCCTCGCTCCCAACGGGCGATCGCGGCCCCGTCGAGGTCAAAGCGCTTGCCGGTCGTCTCCCAGAGCCAGCGGTTGACCGCCTCTGCCAACTCGTGCGGCGACATCTTCTCGCCTGGCATCGCAGGCGACGGGAAGCTCTCCCGCCGCTCACGCAGGAGGTCGTTCCTCTCTGCCATACACCACCGCCTTGTCTAGAGAGCTGAGTGTAGTCAAGGCACTACGCCTCGGATAAAAATGCTCCAAAATGCTCCGAGTTCTGCCCTGCCGCTGATCAGTTCTGGTGTTGACGCTGGAGGCATGGGGCTGACCGTGATCTTGAGGTTGTTCAACGCCGTCTCGCGAGCTGCGCGAAGGGCGGCTCAGCTATGACGACGTCGATCGACGCCGAGGACAGGGAACCCGGCCACTTGAGCTTTGCGAGGCAAGTGGCGGCTTACGTGCGTGGGAGCGATCCGATCCAACGTGCCTTCGAGCGAAGGGCGGTCGCCAACTTCTGCCGCACGAAGGGCTACGACGTGGTCCGCGTGATCGAGGACGACTGCGCGCAGCACACGACTGACGAATGCCACACGCTCTCCACCCTGGTCTGCCTTCTCTACGACAAGTCGTGTGACGTGGTGGTGCCGCGACTCGACCACCTGTCCACTGATCCGAAAGTCCAGGACGTCATGGTCCGCCGACTCGAAGCCACCGGGAACCTGGTTCTCGTTCTCCCTCTCGATCACGGCTTCTCGGAATCGGGAGCGTGATCCGAGTCCCAGCTGGGCGGCTGCCGATTCGACGACCTCGAAGTGTGCAGGTAACAGTCTGCAAGCTTCGATTTTTATCTTCGCCTCCGGGAGGTGTCGTTCCGGAGTTCCTGGCGGGCGGCGGTGTTTCGAGCTGCATTGCGGCGTGCGCTCCACCGTTCGCCCGCCCAGCGGCGGCGGTGGGGCAGGAGTGAACTCCCCGACATCCCTGCCTCACCGTCTTCCACAAACTATCTAAGGCACCGTTTCACGTGATTGGCCTGCCATGACCGCCGATAAAGAGGGTGAGTACTTAACCAGCACCGACGCAGATAGAGCATCGGACGCCCGGCTGAACATGACAGACGAGCAACGTTCCGAACTGCTTCTGTTGCGCAGTAAGCAGCGACACCAAAATACACTCCCCGCTCAACAGGTAGATAGTGCCACGTCAGCAGACTGGCCAGAGTCCTAATCATCACTCTATCAATATAGGAAGTCCAGTAATGCCCAAGGGAATCTCCACGGCGCGTGGTCGAGAACTAGGCGAAGGGCTAACCAGGGCCCTTAAGCGAGCAGACCTCCGCGGGCGTAGCGCCGCCGCAATTGCCGGGTGGGATCCGTCAAAGATTTCCAATCTCGCAAATGGAAAAGGTGGCGCGAGCACTCAAGAGGTAGCCTTCCTGCTGGGCGCTTGTCGCGTACAACCTGACGAGCGCGATCACCTCCTTGCACTCCACAGCGACGTGGATGCTCGAGGATGGTGGCAGCAGCACGGCAGCTACTGCCCCATCGAGATTCGGACTTTGGCTGAGCACTTGGAAATAGCCAAGTCGGTGGTGACCTGGCAGAACCATGTAGTGCCCTATGCTCTCAGGACGCCTCGTTACATGCGTGCAGTAGTGCTGGCGTCCGCTAATATTCCGGCAGAAGAGGCGGACGAGCGAGCCCACGCCCAGGCACGGGCTCGCACCACGGGCACCTACTACATTCACGAGTCAGCACTATTGCTCCCTGTCGGCAGTCCTGATATTCAGGCCGAACAGTTGAAATTGCTTCTCGACTTTATAGATGCAGCCGATGTCGCCGGCATCGTCATTCGAATATTGCCTGTGGCCGCAGGTGCGCATGCAGGCTTGAACGGGCCGTTCACGAAGCTAGATTTCGAAAAGTGCGAACCAATGGTATGCCTGGAGAGTGAGACCTCCGCACTGTTTGTCGAGGACCCAGCAGCCGTTAAAGGATACGACAGGATCGTTGAGGCACTCGACAACTGCAGCCTTGACGTCGAGTCGTCAAAGTGGGCGATCAAGCGCATCCTGGCGACGTTTAAGGGTTCCGAGCCGTCGAACATCGACGCGGGTTCAATAGAGACTCGGGGCTAACGGTCGTGCCAAAGGATTTCCGGGCCACAACGCTCGAACGCGCCATCGGGCGGCAGCTAGCTGGGTGGCGCAACGAGCGCGAGCTAAGCCTCGCCGAGGCGGGCCAACGCGTGGGCTTCAGCAGCGCCAAGCTGTCCACGATGGAGAACGCCGTGCAGCCATCGGCGCCCGTGGACATCATGGCGCTCGGTTACGTCTACAAGGTGCCGACTGCCGAATGGCAGGCAGTGGTGCTGCGGGCGCAGCACGCAGAACAAGCGCGTGCCAGTGCATTCCACATCGCGATGAACTTTGATCCGGCGGCCGACTTCGCCGAACTCGTGTTCGAGGCCACGTTGCTACGTGTCTTTACAACCGATCTCGTTCCCACGATATTTCAACTCCCCGGATACACCACCGCTGCGATGCAGACGGACAATCCGGTGCGCACCGCGCGGACCGCGATGGCGCGGGAGGCATGGACAGCACGGCTGGGCGACAAAGACCCACTCACAGTCCAGGCAGTCTTTCCGGAGGCCGTGCTGTGGCAGATGGTCGGCGGGCCGCGGGTAACGAAGGCACAGCTGCTGCACCTGATAGAAGTCAGCGAGCACCCAGCGGTGACCGTGCAGGTCGTGCCGCACGGTGCCGGGGCCTATCCGGCGATGGGGTCCCCGTTCACTTTGCTCAGCTTCCCCCACCGCCAGCACAACGACGTGGCGTATCTAGAGACGTTCCTCAAGAGCGAGTACATCGAAGATCCAGCATTGACCGAGCAGTGCCGCCGGCGATTCGAGGCCTTACAGCAGCTCGCGCTGGACTCAGACGAATCACTGGAACTCATCGCTGAGGCGGCAAGCCTCGCGGATCCGGCAAACCTGGCCGCGATCGGCGCACACTGAACAAGACAACCAGACGCAAAGGCAATTAGCTAGTTCTGAACAAGCGAGTCCGGCGCTGAAGATCATGAGGTGGTTCCGGGCGGATCGACAGGATGCTGAACGAGAAAATTAGAGACTGAAGGTGACTGAGCGTAAAATGATGGCACCGGTCGTTGAGCGCTATCGACAAGACGGACGGCGTAACTGTGCAGAGCTGACCGTTCACCCAACTATACGAGCCGTCGGGTGAACGGATCCGGCGAGGCGTCTCTCTTGGACTCGGGGCAACTACGCAGCAGGGAGACGCCGTTCTGCTGAAACGCTAACCAGCGGAACGGCGTCTCTTTGAACGTGCCCGAGGTCTCCAGGTCACAAGTAGATCATCAAAATGAGGGAGACTCTGGCGGTACATAGCTGGTCCCAATGGTGTCGGCGGATCAGTGGTGCGTGATGAAGACCATGTTGCACGCCCACTGCGCACCAATCAGTGGGCTCACGACTTCAGCTACCTAGGTCGGCTCAATCCACTGCTCGAATCGGTCGGCGCTCATAGCGTCGCCGATCATGTTGTGCCGGATACCGTCTCGCGCAGAGCGTCGTTAAGGTCGCTGTCGTCGATTCCGAGCTCGGGTAAGCACACAGGCGTGAACATCTCGCTGGTGTACAGCTCGCTGTAGTACTTGTGGTCCAGCCCGCTGTCCACTCCCCGCATCCTATCCCGATATCCGTTGAACTGCATGAACCGCTGAAAGAGCCGCGCAGGCAGGTGGCGGATCTCGCCAGGCCGAGGGTGGCCAGCCAGCTTCGCGAGCCGGGACACCAGCTCGGTCCACGTCAGGTTCGCCTGTGTCACGGGAAAATCTCCGTCCAGGCGCGCCGTCAGCGCGGCGCACGTCGCGACGCCAATTGCAGATGCGGAGACAACCGCGGTACCCCCGGGAGGCGCCATCAGTGGCAGATTGATCGTCCCGCTGAGCCAGGGGATCATGTACTCGAACTGGTTGGGCCGACCTGGGGTGCGGCCGAACACATACGGAATTTCCAAGACAGCGACGGAGCAGTCCGAGCCGGCCACACTGCGCGCTTGGGCGGCTTGGTCGGCACGGCTGGAGATGTAAGGGTGCCGCTCGAGCAGCTTCATCTCAGGTCGCTGCCGGTGCAGAGCCACGTTGTAGGAGCCGTGGATCACGGCGCTCGTGATCCCCACTTCGCAGGCCGCGCTCATCATCCGGCGAACAGCATCGACGTTGTGGCGCTGGAAGAAGGCGTTACTCGGAGGGGGAACCTGGGCTCGGCTGTCGACGCCTGCGGCGAATACGAGCGCCTCGTTTCCTTCAAGCGTCAGCAGCCACTGGTCATGGGTGAGTGCGCTGGCGTCCCCATAGCGAAAGATCACCTCTTTGGGCAGGTTGGTGGGCTGGCTGCGTCCTACGACGGTGACCTCGTGATCGTTGCGCAGACATGCATCGACAACGTGGCGCCCGGTGTACCCGCTTCCTCCGATGACGATCGTTTTCACGTTGTTCCTCCATGACTTCGCGGGCCCATCAGCTCGTCACTGAGCCACTGGTGGTCGATGCTCGGATGAGTTCGGGGGTTCTGGCTCGAACCTGCGCCACGATCGGCGAGTTGCGTGCATGATGGACCTCTTCCCACCAGCGCAACTCAGCAGCGATTCCCTTATCCCGCACCAAGCGTGACGCCTCGTCTGCAGTCGCGACCTCAACGCGCACAGTCGTGCCGGAGCGGGCGACTTCAAACCCGACCTCCAGGCACGCGCGTTCCACCACCGCGTCGAGCGCGGGACCAGTGAGTCCTTCCGCGCTACCCAGTTCGCGTGCAAGGGCGCGAGTGCCGCGCGGAACACGAAGCCGTTGTCGGCCTTCCCATAA
This sequence comes from Lentzea jiangxiensis, assembly GCF_900104175.1. GTDB lineage: Bacteria > Actinomycetota > Actinomycetes > Mycobacteriales > Pseudonocardiaceae > Lentzea > Lentzea jiangxiensis. The sequence continues at coordinate 5,601 of NZ_FNIX01000023.1, read as the reverse complement.
CTCGACGATGCGATCGAGGACTTGGCGCTTGGCGCGTCGCATGCGCAAAAAGTCCTTCAACGCCGTGTTGGGCGGCGGCTCGACGGCGATCACGGGAAAGACGTCGTACATTTGACGGTGTAGCGGGTACAGCCTGCGGCGGGCCTGATTGGCGTGCGCCCACACGACCAAACGACTGTTCTTGATCCAAAGGCTCAGCGCAGTGGCGCTGAGGCCAAGCATCGTCAGAAGGCCAGCAATGCCCTTAACCGGAGTCTCCACCGAGTTCTGAGTCCAGGACGGTACGGCGCTGAATAGGAGTGCGATGTTGTAGCTGACCGAGTGCAGAACCATCAGGAAGCCGCCGATCTGCCCCAGGGCATTGGTGTTGAGCCCCATCGCGAGCCAGCGCGTTCCCTTGGACTTTTCTACCCACCGCCACCCGAGGCGGCACACCACCAAGTTCATTGCACCGGAGAAGCCCATCGACAGGATGTAGGCGACAGAGGCGAACGGGTTGCCTGGTCCCCCGGCCTGGTATCTGCCCGCAGACGTGATGTCGTAGTCGCTTGCGGTGGGATTCATTGCGAACAAGATGATGACTACGGCGGTGAGAACCGCATAGATCAACCATCCCCGCCGCGCAATCCGCACCGCAGTCGCACGTTCTTCCACGGAAAACAGGTAGAACATATGCACGCAGATGACGGTGCAGTTGCCCAAAACCATAATCAGCGGCCAATTGAGCCACATGCCGTCGATGTGCAGCAGTGTAGTGAACGGCGGCAACGCCAACGCGTAGGACACAGTCGCCAGCACCGCGGCGCCCAGAAGCGAGCGCTTGGCCGGCAGGGCCGGATCATTGGGTCGACGTTTGACCCTGCGCAGGTGCGCAAACAAGGCCAGCGCGGACCAGAGCATGCCGAAGCCCGTTACCAGTACAAACCACATCACGTGTTCCCTCAGGCGTAATCGCGGTACTACTCGATGTCAGCTAGCGCTCCCCCAAGCGACCTAACACCGTGTGGATCGTCGACGTGCGGGGCCAGTTGCAAGGTATCGCCGCCGCGGAAGCGATACAGAAGCGCGCGAGCAAACTGTTCGGCTTCACTCTCGCGCGGTGAAGCGAAGGTGCTACGGCACAGAACGTCGTCCTGAGTAACGTGCCCGAGTACGCGGTGCCCGACCTCATGCAGAATGACGTCCTGCTGGTGCGACAGGCCGCCGCTGTCATCGAAGTAGATGGTGATGGAGTGTTCAGATTCGATCAGGGCGCCACTGAAGTCGGTCTCAGACAGGTCCTGAGGTGCGACTTCTTCACTCAGTGGCCGGAACCGCACAGGCTTGCCGAACTCTGCAGTGAGCAATCGCGCATACTCATCCAGATTCCATGGCACGGGAACTGGAACGTGTGCAGCGAAGTCGGCGGCGCGCTTTTCGATAACTCGACGATCAAGCGGAGTGTCGGGGTTTCCTCGGTCCATGTCTTACCGTCCCGCCTGATCCGGCCGTGATCCCGAGGCCGAGTTCTTGCGCAGTTCCTCGTCCATTGCGAGATGGTTCTTGATCAGGCCGGCTAGCGCCCGAGCGCTGGCTGCATTGCTGAGTCCACTACGAAGGCCACCATGGGCGCCCTCGGACTCCAGAGTCCGCAGTGCGACGCCGAGCAGGCCACGCTCGTCAGTCTTCGCCTGCCGCACGAGCTCAAGTAGTTGGTCGTCGTCTGAATTCGGCGCGGAAACGTCCTGCTCGTCGGCATAGAGGTAACTGAGCCGCTGGCCGAAAAATGCTGCAAGGTTTCGCAACACAGGGACCGATACGTCGCTATCCGTGATTTCCCCCTGACGCAGACCCCGAACGCGCCAGGCCTTCTCTCCGATCGCCTCCGCAACCTCCTCATCGGTGTACGGACGCTGATCTTGAGGATTATGCACGTGCTGGAATAACCAATTCAATCGCTCACTTACAGTGGATGAACTGTCTGGAATCTCATATGAGCTAAATGGAGGTTCCGCGAGTTCGCCATCTTTGAACCGCCGTAGATCGATTCCGTGCTGAATCTCCGCTTCGATCAAAGATGCTTCTTCGGCATCACTGAAGAAGTAGGCTGCCGGCACACCGAAGAAGGAGGCAATCCCCGCAAGTACGTCTTTTGTCGGATTCGGCTTCTTGCCTTTTTTCAGCTGACTTACGTAGCTCTCCGATACTCCCAGATGGCGCGCAAGCTCCTTATTGTGATGCGGGCGAGTATCGCAATACCGCACGCCCGGCACTATGGGCTTGACCGTCTCGAACAGCCACTGAATCTGATCGTGCAATGACCGAGACTTCGCTTCGCCCAAGCGCTGATCTTCGCTCATGTATCCCCCAGGACGCTTAGTTGATGATGCGGCACGCTCTGTCGACACATCAGTCATCGTAGAGTTAACTCAGCTTGCATGGCTCTGGTCAAGTGTTCACAGTAGCCCGTTACTCAACTTGACCACGGGACACCGCCGTTACTCCAAAAGAGTGAGTATCCCAAGCCACTCACCAAGGGCCTTGGAGCTGCTCTAAGGTGCGGTCATGATCTGGATGCAACTTGAGTTCATTTCGCAGCATGACGAACTTTACTCAAGTCGCCTCCCAGCCAGACGGAAGGTTAACTGAACCTGTATTCCACATCTGCCGAGCAACTGTGCGCTCGACGTAGAGCAGAGCCCGCCACACGTCACAGCGGTCACGTGAAGCAGATCCACGGAGTTACAGATGGCTGCCGAGCCAGATCACTTTGACGCGGACTTGAGCATGTGTTCGGGGGATACGATGATGACGAAACGACTGCCGGGCGAGGAAGCCACGACAGGCGACGATGGCGTTCCCGTTCCACGCAGGCGCTCTGCAGTGGAAGAGACCCTTTTACCTGGCGAACTCAGCAGCCTCGTCGGTCGCAGTCAGCTGCTTCAGCACGGTGCCGATACCTTCGCCTCGGCACGTGTGCTCACCTTCATCGGCCCTGGTGGTGTCGGCAAAACCCGAGTTGCAGAACGCCTCGTCCACGAGATGAGTCGCATCAGCGACATCGAGTGCGGCCGCGTCCCTTTGGCGGATCTGTGCGAAGGCGAGGACCGACTGGCGTCTGCGGTCGCCCAGGCGTTCGGTCTTCGGGAAAACTCGCCCGCGCCAGCCGAGGACCTGCTGATCGAACACCTGGCTTCTCGCCAAGCGCTGCTCTTGCTGGACAACTGCGAACACCTGGTCGGATCTACGCCGGGCACCGGATCAGTGCCCCGACTGCTGCGGACTCTGTTGCATGCCGCACCGGGCTTGCGTGTGATCGCCACAAGCCAAATTCGGCTCGGTCTGGCTGGTGAACACCTCCTGCAAGTACCACCGCTATGCACCGGTGTCGAAGAGTCGTCAGATCCGCGCGAACTTGTCGCTGTGCACGAGGCGTTGCGGCTGCTCATTCTGCGTGCCCGAGCCGTCGGCATCGACATCTCCAAGTCTGACCACCCCGTCGCAAACCAGCTGTGCCAACTACTGGATGGACTGCCGCTGGCGATCGAACTGGCTGCCAGCCAACTCGACGTCTTGAGCCTGCAGTCCATCGTCGAACACCCTGACCTGCTGGACCTACTGGTCGACGGTGTGTCAACCGAGACCCACCACCGCGGGCTGCGGGCCATGCTTGAGCTGTCGCAGAAGCTGCTCACCGAAGATGAGCAGCGGATGTGGGCATTAATGGCAGTGTTCGAATCGGAAACCGGTTTTGACCTGAACGCCGCACGAGCAGTCTGTGCAGGAGACGGCATCGCTGCGGCGGACGTCCAACCATTGTTGTCTCAGCTCGTACGAAAGTCACTCCTGATGGTCGACCACCAGGCCGGTCGCACGCGGTATCGGATGTTGCGCGTGATCAGACAGTGGGGACACCGGTTGCTGCTCGAGGCACAGCACGACTCAACGGCACGTTCGGCCGACGAGGTAGTAGGTGCGGCTGCCGAGCACTTCAGTGGCTTGGCTCAGCAGGGGGCCGGTGGCTGGTTCACCATTGGTGAAGTGGAGTGGATGCACCGACTACGGTTGGAGCTTCCGAATCTGCACGCGGCACAGAAGCACTTCCTCTCGTTGCCCGAGCAGCGGCATCGCGGACGCGAACTGGCGATCAACGTAGTACGGACTCGCTGCCAGATCTTCGACGGAAAGCTCAACGACGCCCGGCGGATGCTGATGCTCGGACTGCAGCACGCCGGACCTGATCCTGAAGCAGCCGACGTCACCGGCACTTCGTTGCTCGCCTGGGTCGCCTTGCTGCAGGGGCGTAACGACCTTGCAGCGCCGCTGCTCGCCAAGGCCGAACGCGACGCCGCCACACTGGGGCTGAGCGACACACTCGCGCCGTTGCTGTACGCGTCGGCGTCGGCGATCTTTCTCTGCGAACCCGACCCCCAGCGGGCCAAGACCGCACTTCCAGCTCTGGAACGCGCCGAAGCTGCGTTCCAGAGCGCCGGCTGCGCCGGCGACGCCTTCATGGCGACCTTGTTCAGCGCGATGGCTGCCGCCTTCTTGGGCGAGCGGCAGCATGCGTTATCCCAACGCGATCGGCTAGTTGCCGTCGCAGCTGAAGCTCAGGGACAGTGGTCATTTTCGTGGGCGACCTGGACCAGTGCGCTGGTGGAGTTCATGCATGGCAGCGCCAAGCGCTCCATCACACTCGCTCAGGATGCGCTACGCCTGCAGCGTCAGATCGGCGATACCTGGGGTCCGACCTGGAGTGCTTGGCTGCTCGCGGTCACTACGGCCAAAGTTGGAGACCACGAACTCGCGGGCAGGCTCTTCGGAGCGATCAACTCGCTGCAGCGGGAGGCGCAGACGTGCGTGATGAACATGCAGCCATTCCTGCGCGTCGACCAGGAGATCAGGCAGCGTTGCCGCCTCACGATCGGCGACGACCGCTTCAACCGTGCGATCAGCGCCGGCGAAGCGCTGTCTGTTGAGGACGGAATCGCGCTCGCACTGACTCCACTCGAAGCAATGCATCGGGCGCGCACCGGCGAAAGCCTGCTGACAGCCAAGGAGATCGAGGTCATCGGCCACCTCGCGCGAGGCAAGCGGTATGCAGAGATCGGCCGGGATCTCGACATTGCTGACCGCACGGTCGAGACCCACGTCCGCAACGCCAAGCGCAAGCTCGACCTTCGCAGCAGGGCCGAACTGGTTCAGTGGTACACCAATCCGACGCCGAGCACGTCGAACTGACCCGCCCGACTCGTCAGACAGTGTGTTCCGCAGTCGGCACAAGTCATCGCTGCACAGAACCTCACTGTGTGATCCGATGCGGCCCCCGTTCAAGGGAACGGTGCAGCGCAACCACGTAGTTGTGCATAACCACCTTGTAGTGACACCCCTGATAGCCCTTAGTGCCTGTTTCTGAGCTACTGAGGCTGCGTGAGTCGTCGGACGGTAATGCGGATCATCGACCATCGCCTCGTGGTGGTGACGTAGTCGTTCATAGTCGCGGGCGCAGCGGCGGTGGTTGGTGATCCATGCCAGGGTTCGTTCCACCACCCACCGCCGTGGCAGCACCGTGAAATGCGGTAGGTCGGGCCGTTTCACTATCTCGACGGTCAGCGCGAGGGT
>NZ_FNIX01000036.1 GCF_900104175.1 Lentzea jiangxiensis | reverse complement strand
GACTCCACACAGGACTCAACCCTGGTCGTCAACGCGCTCGATATGGCCATTCGCAACCGGCGCCCCGCGCCCGGCGGCATCGTCCACGCCGATCACGGCACCCAGTTCACCTCCTGGGTCTTCGGCGACAAGATCCGCTCAGCCGGTCTGCTGCCATCCTTCGGAAGCGTCGGCGACGGCCTCGACAACGCGATGATGGAATCCTTCTGGTCATCGATGCAGATCGAGCTACTGAACCGTCAACGATGGAAGACCCGCGTCGAGCTGGCCAACGCGATCTTCGACTACATCGAGATCTTCCACAACCGCCGCCGACGGCACACCGCCCTCGGCCACCTCACCCCAATCGAGTACGAACTACGCTCTGACCACAACACCGCCACCGCTGCCAGTTAGCCACAACGACTGGAACCCTTCCGGTGGGGCAGGTCAAGATGTCACCTAACGGTGCAGCAGACCCGTCCCTCGGATCCAGTCCGCGGTCGTTCATGCGAATCCGCAGAGCGCGTGCGATCGACAGGAGAGTGGGGTCGGTGAACGAGACGTCTGCGTCTTGAGGACTTGCACCTGCCGAGACATCCGCCAGCGGGGTGCGCACCGCCCTCTCCACTCCGTTGAGAACTTCGCCGGCCGTAAGGCTCTTCCTCGCCGTGTCGAGAGTCGACTTGATCTCGCTGACGAAGTCAGCCTCGCTAACGGCATTCCCTCTTGTTGATCGATGATCGCGGTACGTGCCGCCGCCCTGGCCGGGCCTTGGGAAGGGCGCTACCCTGCGCGAGATCGTTGTGCGGAGGGCCGGACCTCGGGCGGGAGTACCAAAGGATAGGAACAGGGCTGACCAGAGGATTTGTAGCGGCAGCCGGGTGGTCGAGTGCCGGTTCGAACTCCAGTCGTCGGAGTGAGTGGTCCTAGGCGGTGGGCGGAGCGTAACGAGCCGTCCACCGCCTACGTGCCGCTCGACTGGCGGTGCGTCTCGCAAGGCCAGGACCGAGCCGTCCGATAGCCAGAAGGAACGCGAACGCGATGCACCCTGCGTCAGGCTCGATCTCGGCAGGACGCAAACCCGAAACATGCTCCACGTGCTTGGCGGTCACGGGTTCGCTTGAGGCGACAGCGCCACGCACCTGGGTGTACTCAGTTCAGTTCGGTTGGCCGATTGCTGTCGCGCCGTCGCAGCTTGAGATTGCGCTGCGAGCCTGGCGCAGCGACGACATCTTGTCCCCGAACGAGACGTCGTTCATGTTGGTCAGGTGGGAGTTGGGTCGCACACACAGCTTCCTCCCCAAGCGGTTCTTGTTCTCGTAGATGACCCAGTACGTGCTCGTCTTGTTCACAAAGCTGCTCGCCTTGTCTTCGAAACCCAGGTCGTCGAGGTCGTCGCTGCCCTCGCCGTTGGTGAAGTCGATGAACCGGTCGCGGTAGCCATTGTCGTCCCAGAACGTGATGTAGCCGGAGTTACCTGGCAGCGCGGCGGGCGCGGCTGCCGCCGTGACGGGCATCGCCACGCCGAGAGTTCCAGCAACACATACCGCCATTACCAGTCCGTACTTCAATTTCTGCATCGTGACTCCTCGTTCTAATCGTGGTGTCGTTCTGCGGCTCGTTTGCCGCGATTTCTCAGATGTAGTAGTGATGTGGCGTTGTCCGACGCCGAGGGCTGGGCGCTGGACAGCAACTTGCTTGGACGTCTGAACCCGCTGTCGAACTCGATCTCCTGCAGGGGTTCTGATCATCGCGGTGTTGGTAGCGCAACCACTGCCTGCTTAACCCTCTTGACAGCGCAACGCTGGTTCGCGACTTTCAGGAGCGTGACGAGGCCGACCGGCTCTCCGAGATCCCACTTGATCTGGTGCGGCTGAGGAGAAACGGTTGGCCCACACGCGGAGGCGATTGGGCGTAGACCGTTCGCGTCAGCTCAGCAGCGGCCCTCGTACGTCATGCTGCGGACAGCTACGAACCCGGTCGTCTTCCCTCCGAAGATCGTCTGCCCGGGAGCCACACACGGATGCTGATCAGGAGCGTTCCTGAGATCGATCTTGATCTTCTGCGATCGCATGGGAATTCGCTCGCAGTTCTTGTAGTACATGTAGTAGGCGTACACGCCCGGCGTCTCTTCCTCGCGCTTCTCGTACGAGTATCCGATAGGAGCCGGAAAGTCGGAGCAGCTCACGGTAACGGTAATGGATGACGACGTGCCGGCCGACTGGTCCGCAACGCCCGTTCCAGGGGCGACGACCGCGCACCCGAGCACAGCCAGCCCAACCGCAAGTGACCGCGTTGCCTTCATTTGTTCTCCTGGAGTCTCGAAGTGACCATTGCCGTTCTCGACTGTGCAGGACCGACCGTGAAGACTTCTCACAGGTTTTCTGTACGGCGCTGGTCGAGCCGCTGCGTCCGGTGGCAGGGCGGATCCGAAACGAAGGCGGGTCGCGTGTCAGTCGCGATGCCTCGGCTCTGTCAGGTCAGTGCTGGTTCACCAGGCGCTCGAAGAGTCGTCGCTGCACGCGTTCGGCGTCGTCATGGCGGCCTTGTTCCCGCAAGAGTTCCAGGGCTTCCCGCCAGGCTGTGGCGGCCTGCTCGTGCTGGCCGAGGGCGGTGTGGGGATGACCGAGGTGCTCGAGGGTGCTGGCGACCTGCACGCTGTTGCCCAGCGCGCGGAACAGGGTGAGAGCTCTCTCGTACTGGTGGATCGCCTGCCGGTGGTGGCCGGTGTGGTGGTCGATCCATCCGAGGCTGTCCAGCGCGTCGGCCTCGCCTTCGCGATTGGCGTGGTGGCGGTGCAGGGCGAGGGCGGCTCGGCAGTGATCGCGGCCGGTGTCGTAATCGCCCAGCAGGCTGGCGTACCAGCCCACTCTGTTGAGCGTGTCGGCCTCGTGCAGTGGCTCGTCGAGGGCGCGGTAGAGCTCCATGGCGCGGCGGGCGTGCTCCATGGCCCGTCCGTCGTCCCCCGAGCGTGCCCAGGCCTGGGACAGCGCCTCGTGGCTGTAGGCCTGCTGGATGGGATCGGGGTCGTCTTCGGCCAAGGCGAGAGCCTGGCTCAGGTGGTCGATGGCCTGCCTGTGCTGTCCCAGCTCGGAGTGGGCGAGGCCGAGCCGCCGGTGGATGCGCTCGCGGGTGTTGGGGTCGGGCAGGTGCTCGATGACGTGAGCGGCGGCTTGCCACATGGCCAGCTCGACGTGGCGGTGCCCCCGTCGGAGGTGGTGGGTGCTCAGCGTCCAGGCCAGGTGCCACACGGCTTGCGGACGGTCTTGGGCGGTCGCCGTGTGCTGGGCGGCGATCAGGTGAGGATGGTGGGTGTCCAGCCAGGCCAGGGCGGCCGAGGCGTCGGACAGCGCCTGGGAGTGTGCATCGGAGCTGGGCTGGTCGAGCGCAATGGGCGCTCGACGGGGGTTCAGGATGCGGTCTGCGGTGTAGGCGGTGTGCAGGTAGAAGTCCACCGCCCGCTGCAGCGCCGCCCGCCGCGTCGGCTCCGGCAGGTCGTTGCGCGCCGTGAGTACGGCGTAGGCGCGAATCAGGTCGTGCATCAGGTAGCGCCCGCCGGATGCGGGGATGACGAGGGAGGCGTCGGCCAACCGGTGCAGCAGGGCGCGCGTGTCGCACACGGGCAACCCGGTGAGGCTGGCCGCGGCGGGAAGATCGATGTCCGGTCCAGGGGCGATCCCTAGCAACGCGAACGCGGCGCGTTCCCGGTCGGTGAGGTGGCGCAGAGACCAGGACAGCACCGTTGGCAGGCTGGTGCTGGGGTCGTCGGAGTCCAAGGCGTCCAGACCGAGTTCGCGCAGTTCGGTCACGATGTCATCGAGGAGGTGAGCGTCCGTGCGGATGCGGGCGGCAACCAAACCGACCACGAGCGGGAAACCACCGCACTGGGCGACCAGCTCGGTGACCTGCGCGGCAGCAGTGCCGCCGTGGACGTCGTCGAGTGCCGCGTCGATCACGGTGCGGGCTTCGGCGGCGCTCAGCAGGCCGACCTGGACCGGCTCGGCGCCGTGGCGGGTGAGCAGCGCGGAGAGCCGGTTCCGGCTGGTGATCAGGACGGTGCAGCCGGTACCGCCGGGCAGCAGCGGCACGACCTGGTCCGCGGTGACGGCGTTGTCCAGCAGCACCAGCATCCGCTTGCCGGCCGTGCGCGTGCGGAAGAACGCGGCGCGGGCATCGAGGTCCTGAGGCTGGTGGTCGCGGTCGACGCCGAGGGCGGCCAGGAAGTCGGCCAGCACGTCGAGGGCCTGTCGGGGTTCGCCCACGTCGAAGCCGCGCAGATCCACCGACAGGTGCCCGTCGGGAAAGTGGTGCAGGTTGCGGTGCGCCCAGATCAGCGCGAGCCAGGTCTTGCCGATGCCACCGGCACCGGAGATCACCACCGTCGTCTTCTGACCCCGCCCGTCGTCCCGCGATGGGGAGCCGTCGGGGGTCGGCAGGGCACGGTCGAGAGCGGCCAGTTGGGCCACACGACCGGTGAACGACTTCGGTTCGGTCGGCAGCTGGGCGGGCGCGAACGATGATCTGCCGGCGGTGGCCGTGGGCAGGACAGGATCGGAGGTGAGGATCCGCCGGTGCAGATCCTGCAGCGCGTCGCCGGGATCGATGCCCAGCTCGTCCACCAGCCGTTCCCGCAACCGCCGGTAGTGCTCCAGCGCGTCGCCGGTGCGCCCGGCCTGGTGCAGAGCCACCAGGCACTGGCCGGCGATCCGCTCGTCCAGCGGGTGTTCGGCGGCCCGTGCGGTCAGCTCGGCCACGAGGCCGCTGCCCCCGCCCAGACGCAGCCGGGCGTCGGTCAAGTCATGCTGCACGGCCAGACGCTCCAGCGCGAGGCGATCTCGTTCGACCTCCGCCCATGCGCAGTCCACGCCTGTTAACGCGTGTCCGCGCCACAACAGCAGTGCATCGGTCAGCAGCCGTGCGGTCCGCTCGTCGTCGGCTTCCGCGGCGGCAGTGGCTCGCAGGTCGCGGAACCGGTGCAGGTCCACCACCGACTCAACGGTGTCCGCCACCAAGGCGTAACCGCCCGCCCGGCGCACGATGGCCAAGCCGTTCGCGGAGGCCAAGGCCCGCCGCAATCGGGAGATGTAGTTGTGCAGCGTCGCCCGCGCCCGCGGCGCCGCGTCCACGCCCCAGACCCGTTCGACCAGCCTGTCCACCGGCACGACCTGTCCGGTGTCAACCGCCAAAGCCGCCAGCACACATCGCTGCCTGGGGGTGCCCAGGTCCACCGAGCGCCTGTCGATCTCGACACCGACCTCGCCCAACAGGCGCACCACGACCGCGACCGCCACACCCACCGCTCTCTTCGAACGCATTCGAGACAACGGGTATAGCGGGTTGAACAGCGCGGTGCAGAAAACCTTGCAGCCGGTTCACCCGATCGGTCGTGCATCACTACCGCGACCCCCCGTCCCAGGACCGGAGAGCGAGGTGCTGAGCACCCTGGTCACTAACGACTACCGCGCAGAACTGTGGAGGCACGACTCCAGTGGGTCGGCGCGCTTGCGCCTGCATTGGAACTGTAAAACGAGCGGCTCTGGCTCGTAATCGGTGGTGACGGCGAGTAGCTGTTCGTAATCATGATCTTGTGATGACTGTCGATTCCCTTGTGGGGACGGTGTTCTCTGGACTGTCAGCGTGGTCATCGAGGGCGTGACAGAGGGCGCCGGGATGGTGGTGGTCACGGCTCGTGCTCGGGCTAAGGTCGTGTCGTGTCCGGTCTGCGGGACCGAGACAGCGAAAGTGCACGGGTATCACCACCGGACGGTGAAGGATGTGCCGGTCGATGGCCGCCAGGTCGTCGTCCGTCTGCGCATGCGGCGGCTGGTCTGTCCGGCTCGGAACTGCTCGCGGCAGACGTTCCGGGAACAGATTCCCGGACTGCTGCAACGCCATCAGCGCCGCACGGTGCGGCTTGTCGAGCAGATCTCCCAGGTGGCGCGAGAACTGGGTGGCCGGGCGGCGGCACGCCTGGCCGGACTGCTCGCCATACCCGTGTCCCGCAGCACCGCGTTGCGGCGTCTGCGGTGCCTGCCGTTGCCCGAGCTGACGGTGCCGCGGGTGATCGGTGTGGACGACTTCGCCCTGCGCCGCCGCTACCGCTACGCCACGATCATCATCGATGCCGAGACCGGCCGGCGTGTCGCGGTCCTGCCCGGTCGCGACGCGGCCACCCTGGAGTCGTGGCTGCGTGAGCACCCCGGTGTCGAGGTCGTGTGCCGGGACGCTCGGCAACCTACGCCGAAGCCGTCCGCCGGGCACTGCCCAAAGCGGTGCAGGTCAGCGACCGATGGCACCTGTGGCGCAATCTCTGCGCCAAGGTACTGCTCGAGGTCCGCGCGCACGCCGGATGCTGGGCCACAATCAACCCGCCCCGCCCCGGCGGCGTTCACGAGCAGACCACTCGCGACCGCTGGAACAAGATCCACGATCTACTCGGTCACGGGGTCGGGCTGCTCGACTGCGCCCGCCGCCTCAACCTGGCCCTGAACACCGTTAAACGCTACGCCCGCATGCCCGAACCCCAGGTTCTTCGCATCACCCCGACCTACCGCCCCACCCTGGTCGGCTCTTACCGTGACCACCTGCGCGCCCGCCGCGCGGCCGATCCTGCGGTTCCCGTCACCCGGCTGCTCACAGAGATCCGCGAACTGGGCTACACCGGCAGCGCCAACCTGCTGGTCCGCTACCTCAACCAGGGCCGAGCCGACGGCGACCGCCCCGTCACGACAGCCCGCCACGTCAGCCGCCTTCTACTCACCAAACCCGGCAACCTGCACCCGAACGAGACACCGTTGCTGCAGAAGATCACCGCTTCCTGCCCCGAGATGACCGCACTCGCCAGCCTGATACGCGGCTTCGCCGCGCTACTGACACCGGCCGAGGGCAACGACGTGAAGCTCACCGAGTGGATCACACAGGTCCGCTCCGTCGATCTGCCGCATATACGCAGTCTCACCAACGGCATCGAGATCGACCGGTCCGCCGTGGACAGTGCGGTCACCCTGCCCTACCACAACGGACGAACCGAAGGCGTCAACACCCGCACCAAAAGGATCATGAGACAGATGCACGGACGCGCAGGATTCGATCTTCGCCGCCACCGCATCCTTCTGCCCTGACGGCCACTCGCTGTTACCACCGATTACGAGCCAGAGCCGCTCGTTGTGTTTGACAGACCCATTAGTGAGCAATGCCAAGGCCAGCGGGCTGCAGCTGATCGGTGAGTGCGGGATGCTGCAGCAGCTGACCAAGCGGCTGCAGGAGTCCGCGCTCGAGGGCGAGATCACCGGGCACCTCGGCTATGACAAGCACGACCCGGCCGGGCGCGGGACCGGTAACCCCCGCAACGACACCCGTCCGCTTACGCGCCCGGTCAGATGGCGACGGAGGCGTTGGAGGCCGATCGCGCCGCAGCACTGCGCATTGAGTCCGGAACGGATGGCGGGGTGCGCGACGGCGATATCGCGCACTGAGGAGATCGGCACACACCGCACGCGGATACGGCGTGTGCCGAGCGGGGCGGCTGCAACTGTTCCACTTCGTAAGGAGCAGACCGCTCGGGCAGAGTGACCGTGATGTAGAAAAGATTCGCCCACGATCAGTCCTGCAGCGAACGAGAATACCGATGCGCTCGACAGTTCGAAACGCACCGGCCACACACCGTTCAGGCACTCAAGCTTCGGCGTGCTTGCCCCTCACCGCCAACTCAACCGTGCTTGCGGCGCAGGCCGATCGACGCGGCCAAACCCACCCCAATCAGGATGAGACTACCGAGAAGCCACGGGAGAACCGAAACCAGAGAAGCCGTTGGCTTCGAGGTGGACGAGAAACCGGAGGTGGACAGACCATCTCGACGCGGCACGGTCGCAGCGACGGCCATTTCCTTCGCAAGGCCCTCTGATGCGGACCGCACAGACCCGCGGCCGTTCGGCGCTTCAGCAGGAGCGGTCACCAGGGTCGCCAGTGGATTGTTCTTCGGAATCATGACAAGCGTGGCAAGGGGCTTGCTGTCGCGCTCTGGCGTGTTGATCGTGAGAATCTGTCCTGCCTCCCTGCTGGCATATGGAGATTTGGACGCCTCTGCCGCAGTGATGAATCCCATTGCAGTCAGCGCGATTATGGTGAGCATTGTCATTGTTTTGCTGATCTTGCCTACCGTCATATTATCCTCTTCTCTATTGTCGTGTCGGGGGACGCGGAACTCTGCCTATCATTTCCAACGTCAATCGACTTCGTTTCACTGAATCAAGACGGTTTGACGTACTCCTCTTCGGTCGATCAGCCTTGTAAAGCAAGCGCGTGATTACGTTTCTCATGCGAATGTGGGTGCCGTGCAAACCAGTATGGGATCGATTTTTCATAGAACTTGGCTTGACTCTGGGAGCCTATGCTCTAGCGGTGCCACGAATTCGACAGAAGCGAACGGGCTGGCGTCATCAATCAGCATCGGTGCGACCAGGAAGATAAGCCGCTGTTGAGGCGCTCAACGAACGCAGTCAGCTACTAGGTATCATCAACCAGCTTGTGAGATTCGGCGAAGTCCCGCCCGGAGTCGGGATCGAGGACACCGACGCTCTGGTCATCGTGGATTCCGCTCTGCGGATCACCGGGTTTCTCCTTCTCGTAACGTGGATCAAGTCCACCGCATCGGCAGGCTGTGAACCACGCAGAACAGTACGCAGAACTGACCGGCAGTTCTCGGCTCGTTCAGGAGGTCCGCCGCTGATGCGCGACACTTCGCGTCGATCGTTGCTGCAGCGTACGCCTGGGTCTGGTGGAGGCCGTGAGATCGACGCCTCGAGTGAGTAAGCGCACGGCGAGCTTCGCGCCGTTGTTACGGAAAGCGGCTCGGGTGTTGTGCCAGTGGATGTAGGCGCCGATGGCGGCGTTTTGCTCGATGTGACTGCGGTGGTCAGTGCCGCCGAGGGAGAAGTAGCGCAGGGCGGCGAACTCGGCCTAGTGCTGCGTCACGCAATCTTAGCCGGGTAATGGGTCCAGGTGCGGATGGGTGAGTCGGTGGCCAAGCCGGTCTTGGGTCGGGCTCGGGCGTTGCGCCAGCGGATGTAGGCGGCGATTGCGGCGTTCTGCTCAGTGTGGCTGCGGTGGTCGGTGCCGTTGAGGGCGAAGTAGCGCAGGGCGGTGAACTCGGCCTCGATCCAGTTCAACCAGCTGGAGTAGGTCGGCAGGAACACCAGCTCGACGTCGTTGGCGGCGGCCCAGTCCAGGACGTCGGGGTGGCGGTGCGGCGAGAAGTTGTCGGCCACGATGTAGAGCTTCTGTTCGGGCCACCTGGCGCGTAGGGCCTTGACGAGGTCGAGGAACTCGACGTGGCGTTTGCGGCGCCGGATGCGGTAGTGGATCTTCCCGGTGGTCAGGTCGAGTGCGGCGAGCATGTGCATCACGCCGTGCCGGCGGTTGTAGGTGGCCCGTAGTCGGCGCGGTGACCCGGCGGGTCGCCAGGCTTTGCCCTTGCGGGGCATCAGGTTCAGTGGTCCGAACTCGTCGACGCAGATCACCCGCCCGTTGTCGGGCGGGTGATCGTAGAGGTCCAGGATCCGGTGCATCTTGGTCATGAAGTCCGGGTCGGCGGAGGCTTTCCAGGTGGAGGTGCTCTGCCAGGACACCCCGCCGGCGCGCAGGATGCGGCGCAGGGTCTCCCGGCTGATCGCCGCGACGGTGTCGCGGTCGAGCAGGTGGTCGCGCAGCTTGGACAGTGACCAGGTGGAGAACGCGGTGATGCCCCAGGAGGCGGGGGACGTCCGGGCTGAGGTTCCCCCGATAACTCGGAGGGTTGGTTACCTGGCTCCGGTTGGGGATGCCGGGATGATAGATGGCTCGAGTTGATCGGTGTGCCAGGCGGCTTCGTACTCGTCGGGGCTGAGCCAGCCGAGCTCTTTCTGGATGCGCTGGGTGTTGTACCAGGCGTCGATGTAGCTGAAGATCGCGTTCTCGGCCTCGTCGCGGGTGCGCCAGGAGTTGCGGTACACGAGTTCGATCTTCAGTGTGGAGAAGAAGTTCTCCATCAGCGCGTTGTCGTAGGAGTCGCCGACTGAGCCCATTGACGGCAGGATTCCGTTGTCCGCCAGGCGTTGTGCGAAGCGGATCGAGGTGTAGGTCGAGCCGCGGTCGCTGTGGTGGATCAGCTGTCCGTCGCGCTCGTGGCCGCGCATCAGCCGCTCGACCCGTTTGCGCGACACCCGTATCCCGCGGCGGCGCAGTGTGGCGTGCACCCGCGGGCTGCCGTAGGTACCGCCGGAGGTGGTGTGGATGTCCACGATCTCGGCGACTAACTCCTTGTCCTGACGCTGCCGCGGCGCCGGGTTTGCCTGGCGCTGGACCCAGCCGTAGTAGGTGGAGGAGGCGATACCGAGGACCCGGAGGATGGGCTCGACCCCGAAGCGGCCGCGAAGCCGTGTCACGAGCTTCACGACCGTCGCCGGGTCGGGTCGGGTTCCGAGGCGAAAAGCGCTCGCGGCCTTGAGGATCTCGTTGGCGCGCTTGAGTTCCGCGTTCTCCCGCCGAAGCCTGCACAGCTCCTCCGACTCGCTGGTCGTCGGCCGGTCGTTCCGCTCGCCGCGGTCGGCCTCGTCCTGCCGAATCCAGTTGCGCAGTGCTTCGTGATGCACCCCGAGCTGCTCGGCCAGCCGGCGGATCACCGGCTTCGGATCCGACTCCCACTACAGCCGGACCGCGCGAGCCCTCAGCTCGTCGGGGTACTTCTTCGGTGCTGCCACGGACGACTCCCTTCAGGCCCTATCGGACCATGCATGAAAGTCTCCGAGCTACCGGGGGAACCTCACGGCGTGTCGCTGACCAAGAATGAGCGAGGCCTCCGGTAAAGGGTTTATCGACCAAGAAAAACCTGAACACCGGAGACCTCGTGGACACCCTAGCGGTGGCGAGGCGGTTCGACCTGACCGACGCGCAGTGGCAACGGCTCGAGCCGTTGCTGCCTGTGCCGTCGCGGTCGGGAAGGCCGTCGTTGTGGAACAAGCGGGAATTGATCGACGGGATCCGGTGGCGGGTGCGCACCGGCGTGCCGTGGCGGGACATGCCGACGGAGTACGGATCATGGGCGGCGGCGTGTGGGTTGTTCCGGCGCTGGCAACGCTCTGGTGCCTGGCAGCGACTCCTGATCACGCTGCAAGCCTTGGCGGACGCGGCTGGGCGGATCACCTGGGATGTCAGTGTGGACTCCACGATCGCGCGGGCGCATCAGCATGCCGCTGGTGCGCGGAAAAGGGGGATCTGCAGGCCGAACCACCGGGCGGGGTCACCACGGAGCCTGATGATCACGCACTGGGCCGCTCGCGGGGCGGGCTGACCACGAAGCTGCATCTGAGTTGCGAGCAGGGGCAGAAACCGTTGTCGATCGTGCTGACCGGCGGTCAGCGGGGCGACAGTCCGCAGTTCATCCCGGTGCTGCGGAGCATCCGGGTGCCACGGCTGACCGGTGGCCGGGCACGGTCTCGTCCTGACCGCGTGCTGGCGGACAAGGCCTACACCTCGAAAGCCAACCGGGAACATCTGCGCGGACGTGGGATCCGGGCGACCATCCCGAGCAAGGCCGACCAGGACGCCCACCGCAAGGCCAAAGGGTCGAAGGGCGGGCGGCCACCGGCCGTCGACCCCGAGACCTACAAACAGCGCCACGCCGTCGAGTGCGGCATCAACCGGCTCAAACGCCACCGCGCGGTGGCCACCCGCTACGACAAACTCGCCGTCCGCTACGAAGCCACCGTCCACATCGCCGCAATCAACGAGTGGCGCTAAGCTTGAGTTTTAAGGTCTCGGCGTCCGATGTGACACCTGCTTGATCATGAGCGAAGCCCTTGGTTGATCATTCCTTCTTGCGACAGAGGGAAGATCACGACCAAGGGCTTCGATGATCAGTGTGCACCACACCAGCGCGGCTGATGCGCTGGGGTACCTGAACCGGTTCCGCCACGAGTACTACCAATGCTTGACCACACGGGCGGACGCGTTGTTCGAGTTGGCCGACGCGGCACTGTGCACGGACGGGCCGGTGACCTCGTTGGTCGAATTGTCCCTGGCCACCGAACACCGACGTGGCCATGGCTCCCTGTACGACGGCCTGAACTCCGGCCGGATCGACATCACCCGATTCCGCAATGTCATTGCCCGCCAGGCCATTCCCCGCTGCGACGGGCGGATCGTGCTGGCGATCGATGTCAGCCACTGGTTACGTCCGGACGCCAACACCAGCCCGCAGCGGATGTTCTGCCACACCTACGGCCGAGGAAAGGGCCAAGCCCAGATGATCCCCGGCTGGCCCTACTCCTTCATCGCCGCGCTGGAACCCGGCCGCAGCTCCTGGACCGCGCTGCTGGACGCCATGCGGGTCGGCCCAGACGATGACCGCACCGACCTGACCGCGGCCCAGCTGCGCGACGTGGTGCACCGGCTGATCATCGCCGGACACTGGCAGACCGGCGACCCGGAGATCTGGATCGTCGCCGACAGCGGCTACGACGGCGTCCGGCTGGCATTCCTGCTGGCAGACCTCCCGGTCGCGATCCTGGTCCGGCTGCGCTCCGATCGGGTCCTACGTTCTCCCGCTCCGGCCCGAGCCCCCGGCACACGCGGGCGTCCCATCCGTCACGGAGCCCGGTTCGAGTTCACCAACCCGGCCGGCTGGCCGGCCCCGGCACAGTCCACAACCACCGACACCACTCGCTACGGCGCGGCACACGCCCAGTCCTGGGACCGCCTGCACACCAAGCTGGCCCGGGTCGGCGCCTGGGCCGGGCACGAGGACGAGCTACCCATCGTGGAAGGCACCGTGATCCAGTTGGACGTGCAACGTCTGCCCGGCACCGCTACCCCAAAACCCCTGTGGCTCTGGCACTCCAGCACCACCCAGCAAGAGGTCACCGCAGCACAAATGAACCGGTTGTGGCAGACGTTCCTGCGCCGATTCGACCTGGAACACACATTCCGGTTCTTCAAGCAGACCCTGGGCTGGACCCGGCCCCGCATCCGTGACCCGCGGGCAGCGGATCGCTGGACCTGGCTGATGATCGCCGCCTACACCCAGCTTCGATCCGGCCGGTCTCTCGTGGAGGACCGGCGCCGTCCCTGGGACGCGCACCGGCCACACCCGCCCGGTTGACCCCCGCCCGCGTCCGTCGAGGATTTCGTGCGGTCCGGCCGATGATCGCCTCGCCCGCGAACGCACCGAAATCCTGCCGCCCCGGTCCCGGACGTCCAGCCGGGTCACGAAACCGGCTACCGGCACAACATCATGAGCCCGGCAGGACCTCGGCAACGGACATCAAAGGTTAAAACTCAAGCTTAGCGCGTGGACAGGCGGTCGCCTTCCTCCCCCTGAGCGCCGATCAGCATGGACAGAAGGTCCGTGCCGTCCGCTCCTGTCTTTTGGCGGCCGAGATGGCGCGATGGAGCTTTCCATCAGCCTGTTGCGAGCTCGGCGATAACGTATGTTCAGCGGAAGCGACAGCTTCTTGATCGGGCCAGGCAGCAGCGATCGAACGAAAACACCGTCGAACAGAACAGTGAAATCGTCTTTCAGTTCGTCGATCTCGACGGAGGTAAATCGGTTCGCGAACAGGGTCGCAAACAGTGCACGAAACGCGATCTTCAGCGACACACCAAATGGGTCGATCAGACCTCCGGAGGGCCACGATCCCGTCGCCGCGATTATCTCATTCTGCACCTGAGGGGCGTAATTGCGGAGCTGAGCCCTGGAGAATGTCGACTGGACGAGCCGACGCTGTCGCCGATGTGCCACGTGCGGGCAGACCGCAAGCCCATCACCCATAAACTCCCTGGCCTGCTCGTGTATGAACCCACCTTATTCGAAAACGTCGTCTTTGATCAGCATCTGCTGTATCAAGTCAGCGTTGCACACTACGACGGCCTTCATCGGCCCCGGATTGATGTCCACCAGGTCACCATGAGCGGACAACGAACGCAATAACGCTCGCGGATCACGCGCGATCTTCAGAGGATGCCACAAGGCGGGAATCTTCCCGAAGCCGCGCCTCGCGCGTACTGGTGCGCAATGCAGCGCTCTCCTTCAGGACGGGTTTGACAGAGATCAGCGCCGCAACCGGGCAAACTGCTATCAATGACAGCGGCCTCTCAAAATCGATCTGCTAATTTGCCCTATTGATGGTTTCCATGCAACATGGGGCGCAGAGCATCGCTGACCTAGGTGACGACAGCGCGATATTCTCGGTCGTCAAGGTTCAGGTCGCGCAATGCTGTCGACAACTCGCTCTTCAGCTGGATGTAATTGTCAATACTGGCGGCGATCATCTGCTCGACAGCGGCTGTTGCATCCCCCTGTGAAGCAGTTCCGCCGGTCGGAGATCAAAATCAAGATGTTGTTGAGGTCGCCGCGCGCCAGCTCTTTCGGGTATGAACGGACGTCATTGTCCAGTACGACCACATCGGACACGATGGCACGCAAGTTCGTGAGATGCTCACTATAGAACGCGCGCTGAGGAACTTCGTATTCGCCAAGCACCTCGTTCAGGTGCAAAACGGGCTGAACTCCGATAGTGTCGGCCCGCAGGCTCAGGTACTCAGACACGGACAGCTCTACTGTTTTGTTTCGGTTCCGCACCTCGGCGATATGCCCGGCAAAGTACTTGGACCAACCGAACTCCCCCGTCGCACCCGCGATTGCTGGAGCTTCGAAAACAAACTCCACTGGACCCGCGATGTCCCCTACACCGAGGACACCTTCCGCGTCCGTACTGGCACCGCACCATGGTCAGTTTGCGCAACCTCGACCTCAACGCCCTACGCCTCGCCGGCCACACCACCATCGCCACGGCCTGCGCACCATCGCCCGCAACAACACCCCTGCTCGAACGCAACCCCGACCAGCACCAACCGGACTTCGCCGGAACCCTGCCGCCGTTCCCACAATCAACCCACGGAGGTGCTCGCACTCCGGAATCCACAAACCTCTGTCTCCATGCAGATGCACCGGCAGAACGCGCGGAGTCACGTTCCGTGTTCTGCCGGTGCTCCTGCGTGGTGCGGACGGTCGATCTGCGAGTTCATATATGGCGTCGAACACATGCTCAAGGCCGGCTCCGAAGTCGCGCCACGGAGGAAGGCGCACGCGATGGCAGATGCCGGGCAGCACGAGCGGCCCGAGGGACGCACCAGCAGACGACGGCTCGTGTACGCGTTGGCACCGACCGCGCTGGCCGCGACCGTGATCCTGAGCGGTGTCGGCGAAGGTGCGCTCGCGGCGTCGTTCACCGGCGCGAACCCGTTCACCATCACGGCCGCGCGGATCGAGTCCGACGGGCTCGGCATCGGCACCGCGGTGTCGCCGGGGCGCTCGCTGGCGACGCTGGTCGTGCGGCTCCCGGTGGCCGACATCGAGGAGCTGTGCCAGTCGTCGACGATCGAACTGCCGGTCATCGGCAAGGTCACGACGGTGCTCCGGGCGGAACACGTGCACGCCACCGATCTCGCGCTGGAGATGAACAGCATCGACGGCAACATCGACCTCAAGCAGTTGCTGCTCGGTCCGCAGGAACCGAACGGGGCGATCGGGTACCGCGCATCCCGCGTCGTGCTCGACCAGGTGACGATCAACGCGGGCTCCGTCGCAGCCGGCTCGTTCATGGTCACCGGGGTGCGGCTGGATCACCACCTTGGCACGCAGGGCTGCCCGGCTCCCACCAAGGTCGCCCGATGACCGCCCACACGACTGCGCGCAAGATGGGTCAGCTGTGCCGCACGCGCCCGTTCGCCGCCGGGGTCGCGACCGCGCTGGCGGGTGTCGAACTCGTTGCCGTGGTGTGCACTTCGCCCGGCCTGCTCCGGTTCGCCGGCGGCGGCGCCACGGCGAGCTGGGTGCTGGGCGGGCTGCTCGTGGTCGCCGGCGCCACCATGCTCACCCAGCCGCAACTGCGCTACTTCGCCGGCGTGGTCGCGATCGTCACCGGCCTACTGAGCCTCGTACAGGCCAACCTCGGCGGCTTCGGCGCGGGATTCGTGCTGGCGGCCGCCGGCGGCGCGCTGGCCCTAGCGTGGACACCGCTGAAGGCAGAAGGACCACCCCGAGCACATCAGGCCCGGTTCGGGCAGAACCCCTCGACCGAGAAGGAAGCATGACGGACATCGCTTCGCGGGTCGCCGCTGTGTCGGTTCACCTGCCCGAAACCGTTCTGTCCACAGAGGACCTGGAGGCACGCCTCGCCGCGCGCAACCCGGACGTTGAGATACTCCACGGGGCGATCACGAAGTTGTCCGGTGTCCGCTACCGGCACATCGCCGAACCCGGTTGCACCACCGTGGAACTGGGCATCGCCGCGGCGCGGAAACTGCTCACCGAACATAACCGGTCGATCGACGAGATCGACCTACTGATTTTCTGCTCGGTCTCGCTCACCCTGCTCGAACCGGCGACCGCCCACGCGGTGGCCGCGGGTCTCGGCGCGAGCTGCCACGTGTTCGACGTGCGCAACGCCTGCAACAGCTTTGTCACCGCGATGCAGGTCGCCGACTCGTTCATCCGCACCGGCACCTACCGCCGCGTGCTCGTCGTGGCCGGCGAGTGGACGACGCCGGTGATGAAGTGGAGCTTCGCCAGCCAGGAGGACTACCTCGCCGCGTGCGCCGGGTACACGGTGTCCGACGCGGGGGCGGCGATGTTGCTGGAGGCGTCCGACGAGCCGGGCGTGCTGGGTGCCGCGTTCGGCGCGGACTCCTCCACCTGGGAGTCGGCCGTCGTGCCGGTCGTGCAGACCAACGGCACCAAGACGCACCAGCTGGGCGACTTCCAGGTCGACGGGCTGCGGTTCGCCAGGGCGTTCGCCGAGGCGGATCTCAGCATCATCCCCAAGACCGTCGCCGAGCTCGGACTGTCCATGTCGGACTTCAAGGTCGTGTGCATGCACCAGCCGGTCGACGCGGTGCTGACCTCGTTGCGCGACAAGTTCGAGCTGCGCGAGGACCAGCTGGTGCGAGTCGTCAGTGACCACGGCAACAGCGCAGCGACGTGCCTGCCGCTGCAACTCGCGATCGCCGTGGAGCAGGGCCGGGTGCAGCGTGGTGACCTCGTCGCGATGATCGGCCTGGCCAGCGGCTTCAGCTACGGAGTGGTGGTGCTGAAGTGGTGAACGAACAGCAGCGCGACGGATCGGTGCCGATTGCGATCGTCGGTGCGGCGTGCCGGCTGCCCGGTGGCATCGCCTCGCTGGACGACCTGTGGGCCGCGTTGATGGACCGGCGCGACCTCGTGGGCGAGATGCCCGAGGGCCGGTTCGACGTCAGCCGGTTCCACGACCCCGACCCGGACCGGCCGGGCAAGGGGTACTCGTTCCAGGGCGGGTTCCTGCCCGACCTCGGCGCGTTCGACGCCGGGTTCTTCGGAATCTCGCCGAGGGAAGCGGCGGCGATGGACCCGCAGCAGCGGATGCTGCTGGAGCTCACCGTCGAGGCGCTGGACGACGCCGGTCTCGACCGCGCCGCGCTGGCCGGTACGGACACTGCGGTGTTCGTCGGGCAATCCGGTGTCGGTTACGGTGTGGCGCAAGGCATGCAGCCCGAGCGCATCGGCCCGTACCTGATGACCGGCAGCGCGATGTCGATCTCGGCCAACCGGATCTCCTACGCGTTCGACCTGCGCGGCCCGAGCATGGCGGTGGACACGGCGTGTTCATCGGCGTTGTTCGCGTTGCACCAGGCGTGCGAGGTGCTCCGTTCCGGCGGCAGCTCGCTCGCGATCGCGGCCGGGACGAACGCGCTGGTGAACCCGAACGACTTCATCGGTTTCGCCAAGGCGTCGATGCTGTCGCCGACGTTCCGCTGCCGCGCGTTCTCGGCGGACGCGGACGGTTACGTGCGCGCCGAGGGTGCCGGTCTCGTGGTGCTCAAGCGGCTGGAGGACGCGCTCACCGACGGTGACCGGGTGCACGCCGTGCTGCTCGCCACCGGCGTCAACACCGACGGCCGCACGCAAGGTCTGCCGGTGCCGAGCGCCGAGGCGCAGACCGCGTTGCTGCGCGAGACGTACTCGAAGGCCGGGGTGCGTCCAGAGGACGTCGTGTACGTGGAGGCGCACGGCACCGGCACGCCTGTCGGCGACCCGATCGAGTGCACCGCGCTGGGCACCGCTCTCGGTGGCGACCGCGAGGCACCGTTGCCGATCGGCTCGGTGAAGACCAACATCGGCCACCTGGAGAGTGCTTCAGGGATGGCCGGGCTGTTCAAGGCCATGCTGGTGCTGCGCCACGGCACGGTACCCGCGTCCCTGCACGGCCTGCCCGCCAACCCGGACATCGACTTCGCCGGTCTCGGCCTGACCGCGGTGCACGAACCGCTGACCGTGCCGAGCGGTGTCGTCGGCGTCAACAGCTTCGGTTTCGGTGGCGCGAACGGGCACGCCGTGCTCGCGCCGCCGCCGGTGCAGGCTGCGGGCACCAGTTCCGCGGACCTGGTTCCGGTGCTCGTGTCCGCCCGTTCCGAGGAGGCGCTTTCCGCTGCGGTGGAAGCGATGTGCGAACGGCTGGACAGCACGTCGCAGGCGGACTTCTACGACCTGGCCTACACGAGCTGTCTGCGCCGCACGACCGAACCTCATCGGGCCGTGGTCCTGGCGACCAGCCCGGCCGAGGCCGTCGAGCGGTTCCGCGCGGCCGATGCCCGCGACACGGCGAGTGCGCGAGGCACCGCCGCGACGGCGGCCGGAGTGGCGTTCGCCTTCTCCGGCAACGGATCGCAGTGGACCGGCATGGGCTGCACGCTGCTCAACACCGAACCGGCCTTCCGCGCCGCGGTGACCAAGGTGGACGAGGCGCTGCGGCCGAAGCTCGGCTGGTCGGTGCTCCACGAGCTGGCCTCCCCCATCACGTCCATGAGCGACACCGCGATCGCGCAGCCGCTGCTGTTCGCGGTGCAGATCGGGCTGGCCGCGGTGCTGCGCGACCAGGACGTCGCACCTGCCGTGGTGTTCGGGCACAGCGTTGGCGAGGTGGCCGCGGCCTGCGTGTCCGGAGCGCTGGACCTGGAGTCGGCGTGCGCGGTGATCGCCCAGCGCAGCCTCGCGCAGGCGTCGACCGCCGGCACCGGA
Source organism: Lentzea jiangxiensis (assembly GCF_900104175.1). Classification (GTDB taxonomy): domain Bacteria; phylum Actinomycetota; class Actinomycetes; order Mycobacteriales; family Pseudonocardiaceae; genus Lentzea; species Lentzea jiangxiensis. Next base: position 11,666 of record NZ_FNIX01000036.1, on the reverse strand, counting down.
CGCATGATGGCCGTCGGCCTGCCGCGCGACCGCGCCGAGGAAGTGCTCGCGGAGTTCGACGGCCGGCTGGTGCTCGCGGCGGTCAACAGCGACCGCGACGTGACGGTGGCCGGTGAGGCGGCCGCGATCGAGCATCTGGGCCAGAAGCTCGCGGCGGACGACGTGTTCGCCCGCGAACTCGACCTCGACTACGCGTTCCACAGCCCGGCGATGGACCCCATCGAGCACCAGGTGCGCGTCGGGCTGGCGGACATTGTCTCGACGGCGCCGCACGTGCCGATGCTGTCGACGGTCACCGGTGAAGCGGTCCGCGACGGCGAGCTGGACGCCGACTACTGGTGGCGCAACGTGCGCCTGCCCGTCCTGTTCGAACCGGCAGCGGCGGCGCTCGCCGAGCACAGTGTCGGTGTGGTCGTGGAGATCGGGCCGCACGCGGTCCTGTCGACGTACCTGCGCCGCGCCGGGCACCGCGTGGTGAACACGCTGTTGCGCGGCGAGCCGGGCACGGGTCTCGGTCGGCAGGTGTCGGCCGAGCTCATCGTGGCCGGGGCTGATCTTCTGCCGAGCTGGTTCCCGCACCGGGGCAAGGTCTCCGCGCTGCCCTCGTACCCGTGGCAGCGCGAGCAGCACTGGCCGCTTGCCCCGGAGACGTGGGTCCGCACGAGCGGCACCGGCCGGGTCGAGCACCCGTTGCTGGGCGAGCGGATGCCCGCCGTGGATCCGTTGTGGCACAGCACGGTCGAACCCGCCAGGACGCCGTGGGTCGCCGACCACCGGGTGGCAGGCGCCGTCGTCATGCCCGCCACCGGCTACGTCGAGATGGGACTGGCGGCCGGACGGCGGGTGCTCGCCGGACCGGTAGAGGTGGACGGGCTGGACATCCTGGGCGCGATGGCGCTGCCGTGGGACTCCGCCATGCACCACGAGGTTCAGGTTTCACTGTCCGATGAAGACGGTGTGCTCCGGGTCGCGAGCCGATCCGGTGACGTCGAGTGGACCACGCACGCCAGGGGCCGGGTGCGCCGGATGCCGGGCGGTGCACCGGCTGTGGTGCGCGAGCCGGACTCCCCCGCCGCTGAGGTGATGTCCGGGAACCGGTTGTACGAGCTGTGCGCCAAGGCAGGGCTGGAGTACGGGCCGATGTTCCAGGGCCTGACCGCGCTGCGGGTGTACGAGGGTGAGGTGTGGGCGGACTACACGTGCCCCGCTTCACAGCACGGCTACGAAGTGCATCCCGCGCTGCTCGACCTGGCACTGCAGGCCGGCATACCGTTGCTGGGGCTCGACGAGCCGGGCAGCCGCGGTTACCTGCCGATGTCGATCGGTCGGGTGCGGATGTGGCGGCAGCCGTCGTCGTCCGGCCGGATCCACGTGCGGATGCGCTCGCACTCGCCGCGCGAGTCCCGCTGGGACGTGGTGATCGTGGACGAGCGCGGCGACGTGGCGGTGGAGCTGAACTCGTGCCGGCTGCGCGCGTTCGGCGCCGTGCTCGACCCGCCGCCCGCGCGCCTAGAGACCGTGCTGCGCGCCGCACCTCGCACGGACGACTCGGTCGCGCCGGACGTGCCCGCACGAGTGGTGAGCGGACCGGCACAGGGTGAGCGCGGCCTGTTCCGCGACCTGGTGACCGCGGCGAGCGGTGGCGCGATGATCGACGCGGTGCGCGCGCTGCTGCCCGGCAAGTACTGGTTCACCACCGATGACCTCGTCGGCGCCGGTGTGCTGGAGGCACATCGCCGACTGGTCGAGATGCTGCTCTCGTTCGCGAGTGATCACGGGTGGGTGCGTCACGAGCCGTGCGGTTCGTGGCACATCGTGCGGATTCCGAACACCGCTGCGGTGTACCAGGAACTAGCCTCGCTGTCCGAGTCCGCCGGAGTGGCCGCACCGGTGATCACGTGTGCGATGCGGCTCGCCGACGCGCTGACCGGACGGGCGAGCGCCGCCGAGGGCGAGAACGACTCCGTCGCGCACTTCCATGACACCGGCACGCCGCTGCGGTTCGTGAACACGACGTTGCGCGACACCGTTCGGGCGTTCGTGGCCGCATGGCCCGCTGATCGGCCGTTGCGCGTGCTGGAGATCGGCGCGGGCACCGGTGGCGCCACGGCGCATGTGCTGCCCGAGCTTCCGCCGGAGCGCACCGTCTACGTGAGCTCTGACGTCTCGCCGGCGTCCTTCGCCGCTGCGGCCGCGCGTTTCGACCGCTTCGGGTTCGTCGAGCACCGCACGCTGGACCTGAGCTCCGATCCCGCCGGTCAGGGCTTCGAACGAGGCGGGTTCGACGTCGTGATCGCCGCGAACTCCCTGCACACCAACGCAGACGTGGCGCAAGCGATGCGGTACGCACACTGGCTGCTCGCACCCGGCGGGCTCCTGCTGGCCGCCGAGTCGCACGACACCGGGCTGTTCGCGCTGCCGTCCGGCCTCTCGCCCGAGTTCTGGGACCAGCGCGACTCCGGTGCCGCCCTGCTCGGCTTGGACGAGTGGACCGAACTGCTGGCGGACAACGGTTTCCGCGACGCCCACAGCGAGCTCGACCCGGCCGGCATCGGCTTGTCGGTGACAGTGGCGCGCACGGCCGCGGACCCGCTGCCCGAGCGCCGCACGTCGGGCATGGGCACGCGCTGGCTGGTCGTGGTGGACGAGCCAGCCGACCGCGACCGAGCCGACGCGGTGCTCGCCGCGCTGGCCTCCACCGGCGCCGAGGTGGTGGAGGCGGTCGCGGGTTCGACGCTGCCCCGCGTGGTCACCGACGGGATCGTGTACGTCCTGGGCGGCGACACCGATCCGGCGGAGGCCGCGGTGCGACGCGCGGACGTGATGCGTCAGGTCGCCGCCGGGCACCGGCCCGGTTCGCGGCTGGTACTGCTCACCCGGCCGACCGGTCTGCACCCGGCTCCCGAGCGGGCTCTCGCGCTCGATGACGCGGCCACATGGGGCGCGTCGCGTTCCCTCGCCAACGAGGTTCCCGGCCTCACGATCACACGTGTCTCGTGGGACGACACCGGCGATCCCGCCGGCGACGCCCGCCGGGTGGTAGCCGAACTGTTCGGCACCGACGAGGACGAGGTGGTACTCACCGCGTCCGGCCGGTTCGTGCCGCGGGTGGTACCGATCCAGGACACGACGAACGAGCCCGGCGTGCCGTTCCGCCTCTCCGTGACTGAGCCGAGCCTGTCCTATCGCCTGCGGTGGGACGAGCACCCGGTGCCCCAGCCCGGGCCCGGCCAGGTCGTCGCCGAGGTGCGGGCAGCCGCGCTGAACTACCGCGACGTCATGTACGCCACCGGTCTGCTGGTGCCGAAGTTCGCCGACGACGACGAGGCGGAGCTGTTGCTCGGCCTCGAGTTCGCGGGCGTCGTCACCGCTGTCGGCGCCGGGGTGACCGGGGTGCGGCCGGGCGCCCGGGTCTTCGGCTCCGCGGACGCCTCGTTCGCCTCGCACGTGTGCACGGCCGCCACCGACCTGTCGCCGTTGCCGGACTCGATGACCTTCGCCGAGGCCGCCACCACGACTGTCGCGTGGAAGACCGTGCACCACGGCCTCGGCACGCTGGCACGGCTGGGCGAGGGCGAGACCGTGCTCGTGCACGGTGCCGCCGGTGGTGTCGGCCTCGCCGCCGTTGACTACGCGGCGCGCCGCGGCGCCACCGTGATCGCCACGGCGGGCAGCGACCTCAAGCGCGACTACCTGCGGGCCCGCGGTGTCGAGCACGTGCTCGACTCGCGCAGCACCGACTTCGCCGACCAGGTGATGGCACTGACCGGCGGGCGCGGCGTGGACGTGGTCCTGAACTCGCTCAGCGGCGAGGGACTGGCGCGCAGCCTGGAGGTGCTGGCGCCGTACGGCCGGTTCGTCGAGATCGGCAAGCGCGACATCTACGACAACTCGCGGCTGGCGATGCGCCCGCTGGCGGATAACATCAGCCTGTTCGCGGTGGACGTGTCCGAACTGGACCGTCATCAGCCGCGGCTGGCGTTGCAAGAGAACCACGACGTGTTCGCCGCGATCCGCTCCGGTGAGTACGGCGTGCTGCCGCACCGGTCGTACCCGGCCACGCGGATCCAGGAGGCGTTACGGCTGATGCGCCACTCGCGGCACATCGGCAAAATCGTCGTGACGTTTGACGAGCCGGTCGAGGTGCACCGGACGCCGCGCCGGCTCACTCTCGACCCGAACGCGAGCTATCTCGTCACCGGTGGTCTCGGTGGTTTCGGCGCGGCCACGGCCATACGGCTCGCCGAACGCGGTGCGCGGCATCTCGTCCTAGTGGGCAGGCGCGGCACGGACTCGCCGGAAGCCGCCGCGGTGGTGGAGAAGCTCGCCCGGCTGGGTGCGCGGGCCGAGGTTCACGCCGCCGACATCACCGACCGGGACGCGGTGCGGAACGTGCTGGCCGCGGTCGAACGCGGCGGGCACACGTTGCGCGGTGTGGTGCACGCCGCGATGGTGCTCGACGACCGGCCGCTCACCGAGCTCGACGACGACGCGTTCATGACCGCCGTGGCACCGAAGGTGCGCGGCGCGGTGCACTTGGACGAGCTGACCGGGGACCTGGACTTCGTCGTCCTGTACTCGTCGTACTCGGCGCTGTGGGGCCTGATCAACCAGTCCAACTACAACGCGGGCAACGGTTTCCTCGAAGCCGTCGTGCGCAGGCGCAGACGCGAGGGCAAGCCGGGCATCGCACTTCAGTGGGGTGCTATCGGTGACACGGGTTACGTCGCCCGGGAGAACATCGGTGAGCAGCTGTCCCTGCTGGGCTCCGCACCTATTACGTCCCGCATGGCGCTGGACGCGCTGGAGGATCTGCTCGGCAGCGCCGAGCGGGAAGTCGTCGCCGTGGGCGACATCGGCAGCGAGCACATCGGGATGCTGCTGCCCTCGTTGAGCACGCCGCGGCTGGCGCACTTCGCGCCGACCGGCACTCAGCAGGGCACCGACCAGCTCGGCGCGTTGCTCGACCAGATCAAGGAGCTGGACGACGCCGGCTCCCGGCAGCTGGTGATGGAGGCGATGACCACCGAGGTCGCCGCGATCATGCGGACCACGCCGGACCGCGTCGACACGTCGAAGAAGCTCAACGAGCTGGGCATGGACTCGCTGATGGTGATGGAGCTGTCCGCGGCGATGCGCAAAGCGTTCCAGTTCCAGTTCTCCACCATCCACGTGTTCCGGATGACCGGCGGCATCTCCACGCTCGCCGCCGAGCTTCACGACCACCTCAAGGTGCTGGCGGCGGGCCGATGACGACAGCCGAGACCTACCGGAGGCCCTCCGGTGCGATGAAGGGACTGCGTTCGCACTGGTTCGTGAGGGGAACCGTGCGGCAGCACTACCTCGACGAGGGTTCCGGCCCTCCGGTGTTGATGCTGCACGGCAACCCGAGCTGGAGCGTTATGTGGCGCGACCTCGTCCGGGCGCTCGCCCCCGAGCACCGGTGCCTGGCACCCGACCACATCGGCATGGGCTGGTCATCGCGGCCTTCCGAGGACGACTACGACTACACCGTCGCGTCCAGAGTGGACGACCTGGACGCGTTCGTCACGTACCAGATCGAGGACCGCGGTCTGCCGGAGACCGGGTGGACGCTGGTGATGCACGACTGGGGTGGCGTCATCGGGATGGCGTGGGCGGCCCGCCATCCCGAGCGGGTCGCCCGGCTCGTCGTGCTGAACAGCGTCGCGTTCGCCGACCAGTTCACGCCGAAGTCGCTGCCGATCGGGCTCCACCTCGTGCTGCGGTGGGTCAAGCGCTCGCGGCTGGCGCGGTACCTCTTCCTGCGGCACAACGTCTTCGCCCGCGTCTCCGCCCGAGTCGGGGTGCGCCGCCGGATGGCGGTCGGGCTGCGGCGGACGTTCCTCGCCCCGGACAACCGGCTGGCAGCGCTGCGGTTCGTGCAGAGCATCCCGCAGTCGCCGGAGGATCCGGCCTGGCGGGACGTGCTGGCGGCGGAGCACGCCACCACCCTGCTGGCGGACCGGCCGCTGTTCGTCGGCTGGGGCGGCCGTGACCCGGTGTTCCGCAAGGCGAGCTACGACGACTGGCTGCGGCGCTACCCCCACGCCGTCGCGCGTTATCACGACGACGCAGGCCACTACGTGTTGGAAGACAAGACCGAGGAGTTGACCGGTGACATCCGCACGTTCCTGTCCACCACCTGAGGAGACCCTGCTGTTCAGCAGGTTCGCCGAGATCGCCGAGCGCACCCCGGACGCCATCGCGATGCGGTACCCGGTGGGACGCGGTGGTTACGCGTCGATCACCCATCGCGACCTCGTCTCGCATGTGGACAGCTGTGAGCGGGCGCTGTGGCACGCGGGGTTGCGGCCCGGCATGCGCACCGTGCTGCTGGCGCCCGCAGGGCCGGACTGCACCGCGTTGTTGCTGGCCATCGGCCGGATCGGTGCGGTGCCCGTGCTGATCGACCCGGCGATCGGCCCGCGCGCGCTGAGCCGTTGTGTCGCCGCGACGGCGGCGGAGGCGTTCATCGGGGTACCGCGCGCCCACCTCGCGCGCAAGCTGCTGGGGTGGCCGCCGGTGAAGGTGTCGATCACGGTGGGGCGGCGGTGGTTCTGGCGCGGGCACACGCTCGCCGGGCTGCTCGCGGCGGATGCGCCGAAGCCTCCCGCACCGGCCGAGCCCGGTGGGCTGATCGCGTTCACCTCCGGCTCCACCGGGCCGGCCAAGCCCGTGGAGTACCGCGCAGAGCACCTGTCCGCGCAGATCCGTATGGCGTCGGCGGTGCTGGACGTGCGCGTCGGCACGCCGTGCCTGATCACCTTCGCGCCGTTCGTCGTGGCCGGGCCGTCGCTCGGGTGGGAGACCGTGGTTCCGGACGTCGACCTGCTGAGGCCCGCCACCGCCGACCCGGTGAAGCTGATCGAGGCGATCAGGCGGTTCGGCGTCGAATGCGTGTTCACCTCGCCCGCGGCGCTGGAGGTGTTGTCCCGCTACTGCACCGAGCACGGCATCGTGCTGGAGCAGGTGCGCAAGGTCGCCTGCATCGGGGCGTCGCTCGATCCCCGGCTGGCGCGCCGGTTGCGGCGGTGCCTGCACTCCGACGCGGTGGTGCACTCGATCTACGGCGCGACGGAGTGCCTTCCGGTCAGTGTGATCGAGAGCCGTGAGCTGCTCGACAACGCCATGTCGAGCGAACGCGGTCACGGCACCTGTCTCGGCCGTCCGGTCGAGGACAACGCGGTTCGCGTGATCACCGTGACCGACGAGCCGATCGACGAGTGGTACGACGGTCTAGAGGTGGCGGCGGGTGTCGTCGGTGAGATCACCGTGACCGGTCCCAGCACCAGCGAGAGCTACGTCGGGCAACCGGACCGCACGCGGCTGGCCAAGATCCGCGAAGGTGACCGCGTCGTGCACCGCGTCGGTGATCTCGGGCACCTCGACGAGCAGGGGAGCCTGTGGTTCCACGGCCGCAAGTCGCACCGCGTGCGCACCGCGACCGGCGATCTCATCACCGAGCAGGTGGAACCGATCGCCAACGCCGTGGCCGGTGTCCGCCGCAGCGCGCTGGTCGGTGTCGGCGCAACCGGCGCGCAGATGCCGGTGCTCTGTTTGGAAGCGGAGTCCGGCGTCGACCGCGCGGCGGTCGAGCGCGCCGTGCGGGCCGTGCTCGCGGGCCATCCGCACACCGCCGCGATCGACAGTCTGCTGTTCCACCGCCGTTTCCCGGTAGATCCCCGGCACAACTCGAAGATCGTCCGCGAGGAGCTGGCGCTCTGGGCCGCACGGAGGTTGCGATGAAGGTGCTCGTGACCGGTGGTGCTGGCTTCCTGGGCGGCGCGGTCTGCGCGCATTTGGCGGACGCGGCCCACGACGTCCGCTCGTTCAACCGATCCACCTCGGCTCGACTGTCCGAACTGGACATCGAGCAACGGCGGGGTGACCTGCGCGACGCGGTCGCGGTGTCGGCGGCGGTCGCCGGGATGGACGCGGTCGTGCACTGCGCGGCCAAGACCGGGATCTGGGGACCCGCGAGCGACTTCGACGAGATCAACGTCGGTGGTACGCGCAACGTGGTCGACGCGTGCCGGCGGCACGGCGTCCGGCGGCTGGTGCACACCTCCAGCCCGAGCGTCGTGCACGCTGGCACCGATCTGGAGGGCGTGGACGAGACCATTCCACTGCCATCGCGCCACAAGGCGCACTACCCGCGCACCAAGGCGATCGCGGAACGGCACGTGCTGGCCGCGAACTCGGGCGACCTCGCGACCGTCGCGTTGCGGCCGCACCTGGTCTGGGGTCCGGGCGACCCGCACTTCCTGCCCCGCATCATCGCGCGCGCCCAGGCGGGGCGCCTGCGACACCTCGGACCGACCGGCAAGATCGTCGACACCGTCTACGTGGACAACGCCGCCGCCGCGCACGTTCTCGCCGTGGCACAGCTCGACGTCGGCACGCCGATCACGGGTCGCGCCTACTTCATCACCCAGGGCGAGCCGGTGGCGCTGGACGTGCTCATCAACTCCTGGCTGGCCGCCCACGGCCTGCCAGCGGAACACCGCCGCCTGCCCGCCTGGCTCGCGCGGACCGCCGGCATCGCCGTCGAGCTCGCGTTCCGGGCACTGCGGTTGCGTGCCGAGCCGCCGTTGACGCGGTTCCTGGTGGAGCAGCTGACGACCGCGCACTGGTTCGACATCACCGCGGCACGGCGCGACCTCGGCTACACGCCGCAGATCGACACGGCAGAAGGACTGCGCCGGCTGGCGCTCAGCGCTGGAGGAACAGGATGAGCCACTGCGCGGTGCTGGAAGCGGTGGCCGGTTGCGTGCCGCCGCAGGTGATCACGAACCACGACCTCCCCGCCGAGTGGGACGTCAACGACGCCTGGGTGCGCGGGCGGACCGGCATCGCCACCCGGCACCGGGCCGGTGCCGGGGTCTCGACGAGCGACCTCGCGGTGGAAGCCGGTCGCCGCGTCCTGCGGTCCGCGGGAAACCCCGTGGTGGACCTGGTGATCGTGGCGACGTCCACTCCGGACCGTCCGTGCCCGGCCACCGCTCCCGCCGTGGCCACCAGGCTCGGGCTGTCCGGGGTGGCGGCGTACGACATCTCCGCCGTGTGTACCGGCTTCATCTACGGGCTCGCCACCGCGCAGGGGTTCATCGCGTCTGGTGTCGCCACGCGCATACTGCTCATCGGCGCCGACGTCTGGTCCACGCTGCTGGATCCGGACGATCGCTCGTCCGGTGTGGTCTTCGGTGACGGTGCGGGCGCGGTGCTGCTGCGCGCGGGCGCGGCCGGGGAGAAGGGAGCGCTGCTGGGGTTCGACCTCGGCAGCGACGGCTCCGGCGAGGACCTGATCACCGTGCGGGCCGGTGGTTCGCGTGCCCGCAGCGACGCGGAACCGTTGCCCGAACGGGAAAGCCGGTTCTCCATGACCGGCCGTGAGGTGTTCCGCCGCGCGGTGGCCGCCATGGCGGCCTCTGCCACCACGACGTTGCGGAAGGTGGGCTGGCAGGCCGAGCAGCTGGACCGGCTCGTGCCGCACCAGGCCAACGCCCGCATCCTGACCGCCGTCGCGCGCTGCCTGGACCTCCCGGCGGACCGCGTCGTCGGCAACATCGAACACGTCGGCAACACCGGTGCCGCCTCGATTCCGCTGGCACTGGCCGACGCCGTCGCCCACCACGGGCTGGTTCCGGGCGACCGGGTGCTGCTCACCGCGTTCGGCGGCGGGCTCACCTGGGGATCCGCCGCACTGACCTGGCCGGACCTACCGCCAGTTGACCACGTCAAAATCTACAACCACAGGAGTACGACCATGCAGACCGTCAACGACCGCATGATGTTCCTGCTGACCGACAATTTCGGTATCCCGGCCGAGGACATCCGGCCGAACGTCAGCTTCGACGAGCTGGACGTCGACTCGCTCACCCTCGCCGAGCTCGCGATCATCCTGGGCAAGGAGTTCGGTGTCGAGGTCAGCGACGACGACATCAGCAAGAAGCTCACCCCCGTCGAGGCCGCGGCTCTGATCCAGGCCAAGGTCGCGGGCTCGACCCCCTCGGCGACGTGACGGTCGCCGTCACCGGGGTCGGCCTGGTCACGCCGGCGGGAGTCGGCAAGGAGACGACCTGGGAGCGTGTGCTGAGCGGACAGCCCACGACCACTCCCGACCCCGAGCTGCAGCCGTTGTCCGCCGGTTTCTCCTGCCGGGTGCCGCACAGCGACGCCGAGCTGAACAAGATTCTTTCCCTGCGCCAGTCCTGGCGGCTGGCCCGGTTCACCAAGCTCGCGCTGATAGCCGCGCGGGAAGCGGTCGCCGAGGCCGGCCTCGACCCGGAGAGCTGGGACGGCGCGCGTGTGGCCGTGGTGCTGGGCAACGGCATCGGCGCCGCGGACGCGTGGACCACGCAGACGATGCGGATGGCGAACCAGCCCCCCTCCCCCTCGTTCATCCCGTCGTCCATCGTCAACGCAGCGGCCGGTGAGCTGGCGATCCTGTTGCGAGCCAACGGTCCTAGCCTCGCGGTGGCGACCGCCTGCGCCTCCGGGGCGTCGGCCATCGCCATCGCCCGTTCGCTGCTGCTGTCCGGAGCGTGCGACATCGCGATCGCGGGCGGCACCGAGGCCTGCGTCACGCCCCTGATCGCCGGGTCGTTCCACCAGCTCGGCGCTCTCTCCACCAGCCGGGACGATCCCGCCGGTGCCTCTCGCCCGTTCTCCCCCGACCGCGACGGCTTCGTGCTGTCCGAGGGGGCAGGAATCCTGGTCCTGGAACGGGAGTGGGACGCGCGTGCCCGGCGGGCGCCGGTCAAGGTGGTGCTGGCGGGCAGCGGCCAATCCACCGACGCGCACCACCCGACGGCTCCGCATCCCGACGGCCGCTTCGCCGAAGCCGCGGTGAGAGCCGCGTTGTCCGACGGGCAGCTGGTCCCGGCTGACGTCGACCACGTGAACGCGCACGGGACGTCGACACCGTTGAACGACTCCACCGAAGCGGCGCTGATCGCCCGCATGTTCCCGTTGCGGCCCTCCGTCACGGCTCCGAAGGGGGTGCTCGGCCACAGCCTCGGTGCGGCCGGGGCGATCGAGGCCGCACTGACGGTGCTGACGTTGCGGCACCAGGTGGCACCGCCGGTGGCGAACCTCGAGAAACCCGACTTCGACCCCGAGCTCGACTTCGTGATGGGCGAGGCGCGGAAGCAACGCATCGAGGCAGCGGTCAGCCACTCGTTCGGGTTCGGTGGCCACAACACGGTTCTCGCGTTCACGACGTGATCGGCCGGGAGAACGACGAAGGGCGCCTGTCGTGGTGACAGGCGCCCTTCGTGCTCGATCCGGTGGGTGCTAGGAGCTGTTTGAAGTTCGGATCTAGGTTGGCTGGTGGCGCGCTGGTAGAACACGGATGTGGCGCGTTTTGATGTGACCGATGCCGAGTGGGCGTTGATCGAGCCGCATGTGCCGGTCGCGGCCACGGGGCCGTTGCCGCGGCGGGTGCGGGATCAGTTCAACGGGATCCTGTGGCGGTTCCGCACCGGGTCGGGCTGGCGTGACGTCCCGCAACGGTATGGGCCCTGGTCCACCGTCTACTCCCGGTTCAACTCCTGGGCCAAGGCCGGGATGTTCCAGGCGCTGATGGACGCGCTGATCGCCGAGGCCGCCTCCCGCGGCCAAGTCGGATTGGAACTGGTCAGCGT
>NZ_FNIX01000031.1 GCF_900104175.1 Lentzea jiangxiensis | reverse complement strand
CGGCCTCGTTCCACTCGGCCAGGCGCCGCCAGCACGTCATCCCGGACCCGAAACCCAGCTCCTGGGGCAGGAACTCCCACTGGATCCCCGTATGCAGCACGAACAGGATGCCCTGCAGGACCAGCCGGTCCGGGATGCGCTTGCGGCCCAGCTTGGGCAGCGCGTACTCCCATCGAGGCAACAACGGCTCGATTCGCGCCCACAGATCGTCGGACACGATCCACGGTGGCTGCTCACCCTTTCTCACCCGTTCATGATCAACGATCATGAACGTTCAGTCACCACAGTTGATCAATCTGTTAGGAACTCTAAGCGCCTGGCCAGAAGTCTTGTCCGAAACTTTCGAGTAGCCAGGGGCTGGTCCAGGGTGCGGCGGTGGTGAGGTTCTGTTCGGTGGTTCGCTGGTTCGGTCGTGGAAGTAGGCGTGGGCCTGGCGGACGCGGCCGGCCATCGTGGCGGGTGCGGTGTTGGCGATGTGGCGTTTGAGGCCGGCCCAGATGCGTTCGACGGGGTTGTCCTGCGGGCTGTATTTCGCGCCCTCAATCAGCATCAGGCGTGGGTGTTTGGTCAGCCACCGCTTGGTGATTCCACTGTGGTGGGTGCCGCCGTTGTCGCAGATCACCGCGACGATCGGTGCGTCGGGATAGGTGTCGAGCAGCGTCTGCAGGAAGTAGCAGAACACCACGGAGACGTTCTTGACCGAGACGTGGTGGTGCCAGGCGCCGGTGGCGAGGTCGAGTGCGCCGTGCAGGGTGCGGCGGATGTTGCTGCCGGGGGTGAGGATGCGGTGGCGCAGGCCGGTGGGCATCCAGCAGGACCGGACCCGCGCCAGCAGGTCAAGGTGGGTTTCGTCCTCGGCCAGCACAACGGATCCGGTGGGCAGTGCGGCGATGCGGGTCTGGATCGTGGTGCAGGTGGTGTCGTGGTCGGGGTCGCCTTTGGCGATCAGCCGGGGACGCCGCCAGCTGGCCTGTTCGCGTAATCGCCGGTGGAAGGTGCGCAGGCTCATCTCGGGTCGGCGGGCGGCGCGCCAGAGCCTGGCGGTGGTCCAGGCTTTCGGTGTCAGTAGCAGGGTGTGGATGCGTTGCCCGAGCCGGGGGCTGCCGAGGCGGGGGCGTCCGCTGCGGGGCCGGTCGGGCAGTCCTGTGATGCCGTCGCGGGTGTGTCGTGCGATCCAGCGGCGCACCGTGACCGGCTCATAGTGCAGGAGCTCTGCGATCTCGGGTGCGCTCATGCCGGACGCGGACAGCAGGACGATGACGATGCGGGCGGCGACTCGCCACGGGCCGTGCAGCGCGGTGATCAGCTCGTGGTGCTGGGCAGGGGTCAAGTCGGCGTAGACATGCGCGGGGCGCATACTGGTGAAGGCCTCGTCGGGTCGATTCTGTGTGGTAACCGAATCCAACCCGACGGGGCTCTTCACGTTCGCGGCAAGGTCAACTCCCGCGAGTTACAGACACAACTTCTGGCAACAGGATTAGTAGATCATGAGTGTCCAAGTCGCACGGTCTCCGGGAGCGTTGTGCCCGCCGTGCCGGATCCGGAATGCACCTGCTCACGGCGTTCTCACTCCGACTCGCTGGGAGCCTGTCAAGCGTCAGGCTCTGGCTCGTAGTCGGTGTTGAGGTGGAGTGGTCGTCTGGGCAGAAGGACGCGGTGGCGGAGAAGGTTGAATCCCACGGGCACCGTCCACAGCGGACCGGTCGATCTCGAGATCGTTGGTGAGACTGCGTGGATGCGGCAGATCGATGGCGCGAGCATCCGCGATCTGCTCGGTGAGTTTCACATCGTTACTCGCAGGCGGCGTCAGCAGTGCGACGAAGCCGCGTACCAGACTGGCGAGTGCGATCATCTCCGGGCAGGCTGCGGCGACTTCCTCCAGCAGGGTCGTGTCCTTCGGGCGCAGGTTCCCAGGTTTGGTGAGCAGGGGCGGCCGGCGTGACGGGCGGTCGCCTTCGCCTTCGGCGCGGTCCTGGCAGTCGAGCAGAGCGGCGCCTTGGCCGAGTGATTCGTGGACCTTGTGCCAGCGTTCGCGAGTGGTCTGCTCGTGCACGCCGCCGGGGCGGGGCACAGGTATTCGCCGTCTGTGTCGCCCGCCGGCCCCGCCGCGGCGCCGCCGACAACGCCCGCTGCGCCCCGGACAATCGCAGCGTCCGCCGCAGCAGCACCGCGCCCGCCGAGAACACCAGCGACTCGCGAACCGGATCAAGAAACAGACGCGGACCTGCGCTACGCTTCACCTGCGAAGTGCCTTCCTGCTCGGTGTATCTGATGTCTTCGCAAACACCAGTTTCCCGTACCCGACAAGCACTTTCGCGCGTTCAAGGGGCGTTTCGCCTCAGATCACATGAAATTCCGAGGCTCATTTGCGCCAGATCTGGCCGATGGTCGACCTGCTCAGCCCGGCCTTCTCCGCCATCGACGTCCGCGACCAGTGCGTGGCGTTGCGCGGGTCTCCTCCAGCGTCGCCACGATCCCTCTTCGGCCTGGTCCACCGTGATCAACCGTGGCCGTCCCGACCTGTCCTCGTCCATCAAGGCGTCCAGGCGCCTGGCCACGAACAGGGTGCGCCACTTGTCCACCACGTCTGATGCCCCGCCGAGCCGCGGCCTCCACATTAGACGAGCCCTCCACGCACGCCAGAGGTTCGACGCACCGGGCGGGAGGCGATGAACCTCCCGCCCGGTGCGTTCTCAGGTTCGGCCCGAGGTACGAACGTTAGTGCAGGTTACTTCGCGTTGAGCGACGCCTCGTGCGCCGAGACAGCTGTCTGCACCACGGTGGTGCCGCGGCGGGTAGAGTACTGCGCGCGGCCGGGAATCAGTATGCGCGGCCTGATGTCGCCGAACACGACGCCCTCCGACTGCGGGCAGGACATCAGCAGCACCGGCGTGTTGACCTCGACCAGGCGGCGCAGCAACGGGTCGTTGGAACCGCGGCTGATGCCGTTCGCGCCTCGGGTCACGATTAGGTGCAGGCCCAGCGCGTTGCCCTGAGCGAGCGGGTCGAACAACTGCTGGAACAGGTTCGCACCCCCCGACGAGACCATGTCGTAGTCGTCGATCACCACGAACACCTGCGGGCCCTTCCACCAGTCACGCAACCGCAGACGCGCGGGTGTGATGTCCGGACCGGGGAGCCGGGTGTGGATCGCGCGGGCCACGCCGTCGATCATCTCCCGCACCGAGTCGGCGGAGACCGCGTAGCCGAGCTGGTACTCCTGAGGCACGGCGTCGTACAGGCCGCGGCGGTAGTCCACGGTGATGATCCGCGCTTCCTGCGGGCTGTACCGCGCCGTGATGCCGTCGATCACCAGCCGCAGCAGGTTCGTCTTGCCGGTTTCCACGTCGCCGACCACCACGAGGTTCGGGTTGTCCTCGAAGTCGTGCCACAGCGGTTCGAGGCGCTGGTCGTCGAGGCCCAGCGCGAGGCGAAGATCGCCGTCGGGAGCGGGGAGCTCGGCGCGGTCCAGCACGGCGGGCAGCATACGCACCGGGGGAGCGGACGGGCCGGACCACGCCGCGCACACCTGGTCGACGAGGGTGGCGATGTGCTCGGAGACGTCTCGGTCCACGCCGTCCAGCGAGGGCAGCGCGGTGAGGAAGTGCAGCTGCTGCTCGGTCAGACCGCGGCCGGGGATCTTCGGCACACCGGACGCAGCTCGCATGTTGATCACGGACTCGACCGGGTCGCCGAGCCGCAGTTCGAGCTGCGTGCCCACCAGGTCGCGCACGGCGCTCATGATCTCGCTCCACCGGTTCGACGAGATCATCAGGTGGATGCCGTAGTTGAGACCGCGGGCGGCCAGTTCGTTGAATGTCCCGGTGAGTTCCATGAAGTCCTGGCGGATGACGCCCCAGCCGTCGACCACGAGGAACACGTCGCCGTGCCGCTCGTCTGGGAACTCACCCGCTGCCCGCCTGCGCCGGTAGGTGGCCATCGAGTCCACTCCGTTGTCGGCGAAGAACCGTTCCCGGCGCGCCAGCAGCGAGGTGACCTCGCCGATCGTGCGCTGCATCCGCTCGACGTCCAGCCGGCCGGTGACGCCGCCGACGTGTGGCAGCTTCTGCAGGCCGGACAGCGTGCCGCCGCCGAAGTCGAGGCAGTAGAACTGCACCTCGGCCGGGCTGTGCGTGAGCGCCAGCGACGTGATCATGGTGCGCAGCGCGGTGCTCTTGCCGCTTTGCGGACCGCCGACGACGGCGACGTGGCCGCCGCTGCCGGACAGGTCGACCACCAGCGGATCGCGGGCTTGGTCGTACGGCCGGTCGACCAGGCCGACCGGCACGGTGAGCTTGCCACGGCCGTGCCACGTCGTCGCGCAGAGGCCGTGTTCGGGCGTGATCTCCAGCGGTGGCAGCAGTTCGTCGAGCGAGCTGGGGGCGTCCAGCGGCGGCAGCCACACCTGGTGCGCGGCGGGGCCGCTGTCGCGCAGGCGTTCCACCGCGAGTTCCAGGAGGGTCGCCACCGACTCGGTCGTCTCCGGCTCCACCACTGGCTCCGGCTCGGGCACCGGGTCGTGGCGGACGGTGAACTTCGCCGCGAACGGCACCACCTGGCGGGCCACCAGCGCCTGCTCGACGTTGCGGCGGGTGACCCGGTGCGGGCCGGACACGTATGCGGCCTTGAACCGGGCCAGCTCGCCGATGCCGCTCTTGAGGAAGCCGTTGCCGGGATCAGACGGAAGCTGGTAGGCGTCCGGCACGCCGAGGACGCCGCGGCTTTCCATCGCGGAGAACGTGCGCAGGCCGATCCGGTACGACAGGTGAGACTCGAGCTGGTGGATGCGCCCCTCGTCGAGCCGCTGCGACGCGAGCAGCAGGTGCACGCCCAGTGACCGGCCGAGGCGGCCGATCGCGATGAACAGGTCCATGAAGTCGCGGTGTGCCGTCAGCAGCTCGCTGAACTCGTCCACCACCACGAACAGGGTGGGCATCGGGTCGAGTGCGGCGCCGTTCGCGCGAGCGCGTTCGTAGTCGAGCAATGAGCTGTAGTTGCCCGCTTTGCGCAGCAACTCCTGACGGCGCATCATCTCGCCGTTCAACGCGTCGCGCATGCGGTCCACCAGCGCGGCCTCGTCCGCCAGGTTGGTGATCACCGCCGAGGTGTGCGGCAGCTCGTCGAGACCGAGGAACGTCGCGCCACCCTTGAAGTCCACCAGGACGAAGTTGAGGATCTCCGACGAGTGCGTGAGCGCCAGCGCCAGCACCATCGTGCGCAGCAGCTCCGACTTGCCCGACCCGGTGGCGCCGATGAGCATGCCGTGCGGGCCCATGCCACCCTGCGCCGATTCCTTGATGTCCAGATCGACCGGTGCCCCGTTGGGGCCGATGCCCAGCGGTACACGCAGCCGGCCGCCGGGGCGTTTCGCCGCCCAGCCCGCGGCCACGTCGTGCGTCTGCAGGTCGTTGATGCCCAGCAGTGCCGTGAGGTCGAAGTTCTCGCCCATCGGTTCGGTGACCCGGCGCGGCGCGCCCACCCGGTACGGTGCGAGCCGCATCGCGAGCGCGGAGGCGGTGTTGATGCCGATGCCGTCCGGCTTGCCGAGGTCGCCCGCGACCTCCTTGTTGTGCTGATCGACTGTGATCAGCTTGAGCGTGCCGTCCTCTAGTCGCATGTGGAGGGTCTGCGAATCGTCCTTGTCAGTCAACGCGGAAGAGAGATCGATCACCGTTGTGTTGCGGTAGCCGTCCGCCGCCAGCCGTGACGTCGACGGCACGGTGACGCCGTCCACGAACAGCATCACGCACGGCTCCTGGTTGTCCGGCATGATATCCGGGTCGAAACCCGGCCTGCCCGCGAACTCGTCGCCCAGCGCGTTCTCCAGCTCCGCCATCGACTCGATCACCAGGCGGGCCTCGCCGGCGCCGTCGGTCTCGTTCGGGTGAAGATTGTGCGGAAGCCACTTCACCCACTCCCACGCGGAGCGCCGCTCCGGCGCGGTGAGCACGACGATCCGCAGCTCCGACGGGGAGTGGAAGACCGCCAGGTGGGCGATCATCGACCGGACCAGCGCGCGAATCCGCTGCTCGTCCTCGCTCTTAACGGCACGCACGAGAATCCGGGCGAACGAGGGCAGGAACACGGCAACCGGTTGGTCGGCCACGGTGCCGTAGGCGTGGATGAACCGGCGCAGCGCGTGCGCCGACAGCGGTTCCAGGTCATCCACCGGCTTGGTGGACAACGGGTTCAGCCGCCAGGCGAGCCGCTGCGGGCCCAGCGCGATGCGGATCTCGCCGAAGTCGTCGTCCTGGGCCTCGCGTTCCCACATCCGGGACGTGCCGGGCAACGCCCACAGGGAGGTCGGGTCGGGGTGCCGCCAGGCCAGCGCTTGTCGCTGCTGCGTCACCACTTCGCGGATCTTGCGGCGGGACTGCGCGAGGTAGCGCAGATAGTCGCGCCGCGCATCGTTGAGCTTCTGCTTGCGCTCACCCGCGCTGCGGCCGAGCTGGCCGACCAGCATGGCCATCGACGACACCGTCATCAGACCGGCGGCGAGATAGCTGAACGTGCCGTTCTCACCTGGCCGGACGAACAGAAGAACCGTCGCCGTGGACGACAACGCCATCGGCAGGTACATCATGATCGCACCAGCGCTGCGCTGGACCTCCGGCAGCGTGGGCGGTTCCTGGACGCTCAGCTCGCCTTCGGGCATTTCCGGTCCGGGACGTCGCGGCCCCTTGCGGAACATGATTATACTCAAGCCCGGATTCCTTCCCTCTGGACGTGCTGTGGTGGCAGCTCCGCATGAGGTGACGAAATCCGACCACGCAATGGTTCACTCGTGAGCCAGGCGTAGGTCGCCGACCGAAAGCGTGTGCCATGGCGACCACTTCCGGGCTGTGCAAACTCCGCGTCCGGGCTCCCTCCACCAGCTTCGAGCTAGCCGTGCCGGTGGACATCCCGCTGATCGACCTGATGCCGACCATCCTCGGCTACGCCGGAAAGGACCTCGACGAGAAAGGGCTGGACCACGACGGCTGGATCCTCCAACGGCTCGGCGAGGCGCCGCTGGACCAGGAAGCCACCATCGACGTGCTGAAGCTCCACGACGGCGAGGTCCTGCACCTGCTGCCACGTCGTGAGCAGCTCCCACCGGTGCACTTCGACGACATCATCGACGGCCTGTCCACCGAGGCGCGGGCCCAGTCCGACTCGTGGAGTCCGGACGCCACCCGGTGGACGATGCTCGGCTGCGTCCTCGTGGTCGCGCTGTTCGGGTTCGGCCTGCTGGCCACCGCGATGAAGACGTGGCCGACTCTGCTCGCCGCCGCTCTCGCGGGGGTATTCCTGATGGTGTGCGCGGCCACCGCGGCTCGTGCGCTGGGTGACTCGGTGGCGGCACTCGCGCTGGCGCTCGGCGCGGTGCCTTTCTTCGGGCTGGCTGGCTTCATCGTCCCGAGCGGACCTGAGGGGCCGGTGCTGACCGGCGCCCGCGTGCTCGCGGCCTGCGCAGCGGGCGCGGGAGCCGGTGCCCTCGGACTGGCCGCGGTCGCGAGCGCCGTACCGGTGTTCGTGTCCGTCACCACGTTCGGGCTGCTGTGCGCCTGCGGCGGGCTGGTCATGATGCTCGGCGGCGCGAGCGCCGCCGGTGCCGCGACGATCGTCGCGGTGGTCGCGGTGCTGCTCGGCGCGTTCGTGCCGCGGATCGCCTTCCGGCTCGCCGGGCTGAAGCTTCCCGCGCTGCCCACCACCGCGGAAGAGCTGCAGGAGGACATCGAACCGCATGACGGCGAGAAGGTCATCGGCGGCGGCAAGGTCGCGGACGCCTACGTGACCGGGCTGTTCACCGCGATCGGTCTCGCCTGCGTGGTCACGATCGAGTTCGTGGTGCGCGACACGTCCTGGCAGGCCACCACGTTCACCCTAGTGCTGAGCTGCCTGCTGCTGGTGCACGGGCGTGCGCTCGGCAGCGTGTGGCAGCGCCTGTCGGTGATCGTGCCCGGTGTGTACGGCCTGCTGCGCTGGATGCTCGCCTCGCATCTCGAGTCACCGCGCCCGCTGGTGCTCATCGTCGTCATCTTCGTTGCGGTGTCCGTGCTGATCGTGGCCAGGTGGACGCTGCCAGGCCGCCGGCTGC
The DNA here is from genome assembly GCF_900104175.1 of Lentzea jiangxiensis. Taxonomy (GTDB): domain Bacteria; phylum Actinomycetota; class Actinomycetes; order Mycobacteriales; family Pseudonocardiaceae; genus Lentzea; species Lentzea jiangxiensis. The sequence goes on along the minus strand of NZ_FNIX01000031.1, from coordinate 38,644 downwards.
TGCCGCAGTGGGGCCGGCTCGCGGACATCGCGGAGAGCCTGGCCGCGTTGTCGCTGCTGCCGCTCGCGCTGTGGCTGCTCGGGGTGTTCGGGTTCCTGCGCGGGATGGGAGGCTGATCGTGAACTCGAAGACCGATCAGGTCCAGGCGCACCGGTTCATGCTCGGCAGGCTGACCTCGGCGTTGCTACGCGTCGACCCCGACGCGCCGGAGAGCCCGCTGCACCGGACCTACCGGGGCAGCACCATCGGCGGGCTCATCGCCACCGTCATCTGCCTCGCCATGCTGCTGTTCGGCCTGATCTCGCCGGGTGCGAACAAGTCCTGGAAGGTCGACGGCACGATGGTCGTGGTCGACGCTACCGGGGCGCGGTTCCTCTACGCGGGCGGCAAGTTGCTGCCCGTGCTGAACTTCGCCTCAGCGAAGCTCGTGGCGGGCACCCAGCTCAAGGTGAAGCACCTCGACGAGAAGTCGCTCAAGGACGTGCCGCGCGGCGAACCGCTCGGCATTATCGGCGCACCCGACGCGTTGCCCGCGTTCGCCACCGACTCGTGGCAGGTGTGCGCCTCGACCAGTCGTGAGCAGGCCGGGCCGACAGCGTTGCACATCGGTGGTGGTGGGAACGTGCGGTCGCTCGGCGAGGACGAGGCCGCCGTCGTGGTGACCCCGGACGGTGCGACTTCCCTGCTGTGGCGCGGCAAACGCTACCGGGTGCAGGTAGACCGCGGTGCGCTCGACGCGCTGGACGGCGTGCCGCAGCCGGTGAAGGCGCCGTCCGCGCTGCTGGACGCGTTGCCCGCGGGCCCGGACTTCGGGCCGATGGTCATCGCCGGCATGGGCACGCCAGGACCCCGCCTCGGCTCGGCGGACTCGAAGATCGGCCAGCTGTACTCGGTCGCGGGTGAGCCGACCGAGAACTACGTCCTCACGCCCACGGGACTCACCGCGGTGTCCCAGCTCGACCTGCGGTTGCTGATCTCGGACCCGCAGGTGCGCACCGCGGCCTACGGCGGTGGCGAGGTCGTGGTAACCCCGTTGCCGGGCCGGATGATCGGCGAGCACCTGTCCAAGAACGAGGCCCCGTCGGCAACGCAACCGCCACGTGCGGTGTCACTCCATAGTGGACAAGGTTTGTGCGCCATCGTGATCCCGAACGGTGACGCGGCGCGCACGCAGATCGCGGTGACCGACCGGGTTGCCACGGACGGGCAGCCTCCGTTCAGTCAACCGGGTGTCGCGGCGCCGTGCACGAAGGTCGACCGGATCGCGGTGCGGCCCGGCTCCGGCGTGCTAGTCAAACCCGCCGCCGCGTCCGGCCGGGTGGGTGACTCGCTCTACCTCGTGACCGACACCGGCGTGAAGTACGCCGTGCCACCGGACGGCGCCAAGGCCCTCGGCGTCGACTCCGCTGTCTCGATTGGCCTACCCGCGAGTCTGCTCGCGTTGCTCCCGACCGGCGCGGTGCTGGACCCGTTGGCGCTGCGTAACGGGGGTGCCGTACTGCCGGCTGCCAAGACCTGCGGAAAGTGACCGGAGGAATCGGCGGCGAGTTCTGCCGGTGGTTCCTCATGGTTCGGAGGTCTCGGACTTGGTGTTCTGTCACCGGAGCGTCGCGCTGGTGACGACCTCCGTCGTACCTCAACGGAAGGACACCGACTGATGTCGATGCCGCAGAACTTCTCGAAGCAGGACGCGGCGATGAAGGCAGGTGTGGTGGCGGTCGACGACTGCCTCAGCACCTGCAACGCCGTACACGCCACCGTGGCCGACATGAGGGCGGTTCTGAAGGGCAAGTGGCAGGGCTTGGCGGGTGACATGTACCGCAACGCCATGGAGGGCTGGGAGAACGACTACCGGCAGGTGGTCGGGATGCTGCGCAAGATCCGCGACATGCTGGAGCACAGCGACAAGAAGATGACCGGCATGGAGCAGGAGATCGCGCAGTACGTCGGGCCGTCGTTCGGTGACTCCAGCACCCCGATGTCGTCCGTCGGCAATCAGGTCTACAACGGCATCAACCCGAAGTGATCAGCCCGAGCTGATCACCACCACCCCTGAGCCAAGAGGAGAACGATCATGTCTTTGCCCGAAGGTTTTTCCGTCCACTCCAGCATTCCCGAGGTCGCCAACGAGATGGACCGGCAGACCAAGCTGATCCGCGACGCGCTGGACGAGCTGGAGAGGCTGCTCACCCCGATGAAGGCCACGTGGACCGGTGAAGGTGCGACGGCCTACGACTCGGTGCAGAAGCAGTGGGACGCCGCGTCGTTGAACATGGCGAACCGGTTCGGCGTGGCGTCGCAGACGATGAACGAGGCCTTCGTCCACTACAAGCGCGTGGACAACTCGACGAACAACGACTTCCTGTCGCTCTAGTTCAACACCGCACTGAGCGAAAGGAGGACAGGCGTGGCGGACAAGCCGGACAGCAGCGACATCAAGATCACACCTCAGTTCCTGAGGGATTTCCAGGGCAAAGTCCTGGGGCCGTTGATCCTTGAGCTGAACGACCACCCGAGCATCGTCGAACTCCGCAACACCCTCAACAGCGCCGCCGGCAAGCGCAGGCTGCTGGCCGGTTCGGAGAAGTGGGACCCGGCCCGGATCCTGATCGACAGGTACGAGGGTGCCAAAGGCACGGCACCCACGTTGTGCACTCAGATCGACGCCATCAAGCTGTACCTGGTCGGGCTCGACGAGAAGATCACGGCCGTCTTGGACAAGGTGGCGCGTGTGGAGAGCAACAACTTCGACCTGACGTCCGAGCTGAACTCGCAGGAGATCGCCTGGGTGCTCACCCCTGGCGCGCCGTCGAACCCCGGTCCCGGCCCCACGCCGCCGGGCCCCGGAACCGGGAGCTGAGCCGCGATGCCCAGTCCAGGCAAGGTCACCTGGGAGCAGGCGCTCAACTACTTCCAAGACGGCCAGACCGTCAAGGAGGTGCCTGATCGCAGCACCATCGAGTCGGTGAACTGGCTCAAGTGGGACGTTTGGGGAGTGATGACCGACGACGCGACCTTGCCGAAGGGCTGGGACTTCGGGATCCACTCCCGGACGCACTGGGTCACCTACTGGGGCGCGGGCAGCGCGGACTACGAGGCGCTGAGCAAGCCGGTGAACGAGTTCTTCGGCAACACCCGCGCGATTCTCGGCTCACTGCTGGACGGCGGCAACCCGGTGGCGCAGTCCTGGACGTTCGACCGGGCTTTCGGGGCGCTGAGCGGCGCGAAGGACGTGCTGACCACCCGAGCCGACGGCCTCAAGAAGTGGCGGGACGCCACCGGGCACAAGGACAGCGACTTCCAGGGCGCCGGTGCGTCGGCGTTCTGGAAGGTCCTGGACGACACGATCTACAAGTTCGAGGGTCTCGCCAACAGGCTGAACGTGCGCGACGGCCACGCGTGGAACGCGCTGACCGGCGCCAAGGGCAGGTTCGCCGACGACATGACCACGGTGGTCGACGAAACCAAGGCCGGTCTCCAGTGGGCGATCGAGACTCTCAACCAGGGCTACCAGGAATGGACCGCCGTCGGCACGCCCAGCTACGACAGCGGTGTCTTCGGCCACATCAGCGGCAGGCCCGACCAGTTCGCCTTCCCCGCCACCGTGTTGCGCCTCGTCGTCAACAGCCCGGGTTTCCAGGAAGATCTCGAGAAGAGCGACTCCAGCAACTGGAGCGCTGCCGAGCACTACGCGAAGAGCAAGGAGACCGGGCTCGACGCCAGGAATCCCCTGTTCTGGGACCGCATCACGACGGCGGCCAAGAACGTGTGGCAGAGCCACATGTTCGCCACCCTCGACGCCGCCGCCACTCGAGCGATCACCGGGCTCGCTGAGAGTTATCGAACCGCGGCGACGTACCTGCAGCCGGTGACCATGCCGATCATCTTCAACAACATCACTCCGCCGCCGAACCCGCCCGGACCGCCCCCGTCTCCCGGCCCGCCGGGTGGGCCGGGTTCCCCCGGAGGATCGGGACCGGGGTCCAAGGACAAACCGGGCGGGCCGCCGCCTCCGGGTTCGAAGGGAGGCTCCGGTCCCGGCGGGAAGGACTCGCCGACCGGCAAGGACAAGCCGAACATCCCGAACATCCCGCCGCCGCCCGGCCCGAACACCGGCGGCCCGAAGCCGAACGTCCCTAACCCGAACTCTCCGCTCAAGGTGCCGTCCGGGTCGAGTGTCGGCTCGGACGGCGTGGTGCGCGGCAAGGACGGCAAGCCGGTGCTCGACAGCTCCGGCAGACAGATCGTCGTGCCGAAGGGCTCGAGGGTGGGGCCGGACGGCAACATCCTCGACGCGAAGGGAAAGGAGCTCACCGAGAAGGACCGCCTGCAGCAGGACAAGCCGCAGGAAAAGACGCAGGACACCGAGTTCGACAAGTTCCTGGACTCGCTGCGCAAGGACAGCCCGTCGCCGGTGCTGAACCAGTACACACCCACGCCGAACCTGTCGCTGGGCGGATCGTCCGGACTCGGCAGCGGGAGCTCGGGCAGCGGGAGCTCGGCTGGCGTGAACGTCGTGGGGCCGAACAGCACCTCCGGACACCCCGGCAGCGGCCAGCAGGCACCTCCCGCTCCGCCGAAGACGGTGGGCACCGAGGGTGGGCCGCCGCTGATCAAGAACCAGCAGGGCGGCGGAGGTGTACCGAACGGTCCCGGCGGCGTGCCGTTCTACCCGCCGACCGCAGGTGGCATGGGCGGTGCCGGCGCCGGGGGACAGGACCAGAAGGGCGAGCGCGACCGGACGACCTGGTTGTCCGAGGACGAGGAGACCTGGGGCACCGACCCGAAGCTTCCGCCGTCCGTGCTGGGTGCCCGCCGCCGGCGGGGACGCGCGGGATCGTCGGCAGCCGCAGGTGGACGCAACTACGGGCAGGGAGGATCCGATGGCCGACTGGCTGGAGGAGCAAATGCACCAGGCCATGGCTACGCTGAGGGATCAGCGTGAGCGGATCGATGCGGCGAAGGCGGAACTCGCTGCCCGGACGGCGTCGGCGACGTCCTCCGACCACATGGTCACGGTGACCGTTGACGCGCAGAACGCGGTGGTGGGCATCAAGTTCCACACCACCAAGTACCGCAGCATGCCGCCGGAGCAGCTGTCCCGAGCGTTGCTCGACGTGCTCGGCCGCGCCAAGCAGGAGATGGCCGACGCGGTGGTCGAGGTGTTCGGTCCCTTGATGGACCAGCGCACCGACCTGCGCGCGGCGATGTCGGGCCACACCGAGGTGGACGATGCGTTCACCGCGATCTGGAACGAAGCGCCCGCGGACGTCTTCGGCCACCGGAGGGCTGACCGAGATGCCAGGTGATCTCGGCGGACCGGACACCCGGACGTGGAGGTGGGAGCAGGCGCTCAACATCTTCAGCGACGGCTACGGCCACCCCACGGTCGCGCAGCGGGAGACCGTCATCGGCACAACTTGGCTGAAGTGGTCCACGCATCAAGTCCGGCGCGGGCCGAACAACCACCTTCCGACAAGCCTGGTCTACGCCGAGTCGTTGACCTGGTACCAGTCGACCTACGCGGTCGCCGACGCCACCCCCGAGGTGGAGGAGGCGTTGAAGAACTTCGCCAAGAACAGCGGGTCCATCCTCGACAGCCTCCTCGCGGACACCAACACGGTGGCCAAGCGGGCGACCTTCACGCCTGCGAGCGACGGGTTGCAGGGAGTGTCCGAGCTCCTCACCAAGACGGTGGTGCCGAAGCTGGAGGAGTGGCGGAACAAGACCGGCCACCACGGCGACGCCTACCAGGGGCAGGGCGCGGACGGGTTCTGGCAGGTGCTGGACGGTCTCGTGTACAAGTGCCGCAATCTGGCGGAGCAGCTCAGTCCGGGGCGCCCCACCTGGGAGGTGCTCCGGGAGACGCAGGAGTACCTGCGTCAGGCCGCCGTTCTGCTCGAGCAGCAGGGCAGGCAGAAGTGGCTGAGCAGCGCGAGCACCAGCTACGACACCGGGCTGTCCTTCAGGGTCGAGGCGCCGGCGGCGGAGCTGGCCTGGCCTGCCGGAGTGGTCCGCGCCATCTGGACGTCACCCAAGCTGAAGGCCGACATCGCGAAGTCGAGGGTTAACAGAGATCGCGAGCATCTCGATCATGGCGACGCCATGCCGAAGAGCGACATCCTCGGCGGCAAGCTGAACGAAGCCGGCCCCTGGCAGCGGCTCGAGGAAGCGGCGAAGAAGGTCTGGGCCGAACACCTCGCGACTACTTTGGACAGTGCGGCCGCCAGTGCGGTGGGCCTGTTGACCGCGTCGCACCAGATGGCCCACCCGTACTTCCGGCCGATCACCACGCCGGTCGAGTTCAACCGGACCGGGGCCGACCCTGGTCCCGGCACCGGGCCCGGCGGTGGTGCCGGTGGTGGCGGGCCGAACTCCGGCGGTGGCAGCGGGACGGGTGGCGGGGACGGTTCGACCGGGGGCAGCGGGTCGAACAACCCCGGTGGCGGTCCGCCTCCGCCGCCACCGCTTCCTCCGCCTCCGGGCGGTAACAAAGGGCCGTCGGTCGTCAACGGCGGCGGCAGTGGCAGTGGCAGTGGCGGTGGGCAGAACCCGTTGCTCAACGGCGGGGACCGGTCACTCAAGGTGCCCAGCGGCTCGTACGTCGGCCCGACCGGGGCGATCATCGGTCCCAACGGCAAACCGGTGCTCGACCGCAACGGCAAGCCGGTCATCGTGCCGAGGGGTTCGCGGGTCGACTCGAACGGCAACGTCGTCGGCCCGCGGGGCGACGCCCAGCTCGACGAGAAGGACCGGCTGCGCAAGCCGTACGACGTCGACCCCAGCGTTGTGTCGGGCGGCAACGGCTCCTCGGAGTTGCAGCGCTACCTGGATTCCCTGCGCCGCGCGCCCGCGCCACCTTCGCCGGTGCGCTCGCCCGAGCTCCCGCCGCTGACGATGTCCAAGTACGATCCGATCGTCCACAACGGACCCGGCTCGTTCGGCAGCGGCTTGGTCGGTGCGTCGGGCATCCCCGCGCCGAACACCATGTCGCAGGACTGGAAGCCGAGTCCGCCATCCGGTACTCCCGAGTCGTCGAGCAGTCCCAAGGGGACGACCGGCATCGGCGCCGGCCCCGGCACCGGTCCTGGTGCCGGCGGTACCGGCGGTACCGGCGGTGTGCCGTTCTACCCGCCGACCGCGGGTGGCATGGGTGGTGCCGGTGTGGGTGGGCAGGACCAGAAGGGTGAGCGCGACCGGACCACGTGGCTGGCCGAGGACGAGGAGACCTGGGGCACCGACCCCGCAGTCGCTCCCGGCGTGCTGGGTCGCCGCAAGCGCAGGCAGCAGGCCCGGTCGAGCACCGTGCACGTGCGCGGTGGTGACGTGGAACGTGATCACGCGTTCGGGTCGGGCAGCGGAACGGCCGGCCAGGGGGCCGGCACCACCATCTGACGAAAGGACCGCGCATGAGCGGGATGGAAGCCAAGCCGGACGAGATCATCCGCATCGGCGAGGGTTTTCGCCAGGTAGGCGCCTTCCTCGAGGGGACGATCGAGAACAGCCAGGAACGGAGAACGCTCCTGCGCAAGGCAACTGGTGACGACGACACGGCCAAAGAGATCTACGAGAAGCTCGGTCCCACGGTCGACAAGATCGAGGAAGCTCTCAACTCGATCCACGCGCTGATGGTGAACAGGAGCAACGTGACACGCGGGCTGGGTGAGCGGCTCAACAACATGGAGAACAACATCGCCGACAACCTCGCGAACAACTCGAGGCACGGCGGCGGCTCGCGCCGCTGACCACACCACAAGCCCAGAAGTTCAGGTACCGCAGAGAAAGCAGGAGCACCATGTCCTCGGAGACGCAGCAGAACACGGGCGCCGCAGCCGCCGCGGCGGCTGCGGCGGTTGCGCCGCCGACCGTCCCCGTGACGCCGCCGGACACCGAGTCCGACGCCCCGGCTACCCAGGTCCGCACGGCAGGCGGAGCTCCTGCGGTGCTGACGGCGACCAAGGCGAGCACGACAAGCGCGGCGAAGTCGAACCGCGTGTCCAGGCCGATGATCGTCGCGGCCGCGGTCGCCGGAGTCGTCCTCGTCGCACTGCCGGTGGCGTTCGGCGGCCTGCTGGCGAACAACGACGGACCCGGCGACGACCCGAACAACGCCGGCTACGCCTACTCTCCTCCGCCCGGTGACGGTTTCGTGCCGGGAGTGGCGGATCCCAAGGTGGACAACACCACCGATCAGTCCCAGGCGCCTTCTGACGGTTCCGTTCCGGGCCAGCCGGGCCAGCCGGGCACTCCGAACGGCCAGCAGGGACAGCAGGCCGATCCGGGGACGCCGGGCACGCCGGGCACCCCCGGACAGCCGCAGAAGCCGGGATCGCCTCAGGGGCAACCGCAGGGCCAGAACCCGCCGGCGAACCAGCCGCCGCCCGCGAAACCCGTTGTGTATCAGGGAACCGCAGGGCCCGGCTGTGGGAGCGGCACCAACTACACCGGTGTCGGCGCGTACAGCGACGGCAAGGCGGGCTGGGTGAACCACGGTAGCGGCTGCGGCAACGCGTTCGCGTCGATTCCGATGTCCGGCGATGAGAGCAAGGACGACCCCACCGCGTACGGCCTGTGGACCTTCAACACCGGGCCGGTGACCACTGGAACGTGCACGCTCTCCGTGTACGTGCCCAACGGCGACATCACCGCGGTGGGCGGTAACCCTACGTACTACCAGGTGTACGACCGCTTCGAGATCAGCAAGGGCACCCCGATCGGCTCGTTTCAGGTGAAGCAGGTCTCCAACCGCGGCAAATGGCTCACCTTCGGTTCGTTCCGCGTGAACGGGGCCAAGCTCGCCGTCAAGCTGCTCACCAGGGGACGTGACTGGGAAGGCTCGACCAAGACCTACGCCCACCACGCCGCGGGAGCGATCACCGCCAAGTGCCAGGCTTGATGCTCGGACGGCGCGGAAACTGCCAGGCACCCGCCTCCTGTCCGTCCTGGCTGCGAGGGGCCCTGGGCCGGCAACCGCGCCCCTGCGGTGATCAAGAGCGCGCCGTGCTCAGGGAACGCGCAGCCGTGTGCCCGACCTCCTGGCTGTGCCGGTTCGTGGTCGGAGGCCCCATGTCGGACGACCGGCAGCGCACCGCGGCGACAGCCTCGTGGATGTCGCCGCGTTTCCCGTCCATGAGCCACACGGTCGGCGAGACGCCGTGCCCTTCGGTGATCAGGTGGTGCTTCGAGCCGGTTCCGGCACGGCTGATCGCGGGATTCTCCAACGGGTGAACAGCCTTACCGGGTGAACCGTCGTCCGGGGCGAACCACCGGGCCACCGTGGTGCGTTGGCTGCGGTGAGACGGTGCTGGACGCGGAGGAACTGTGGCTGAGATCAATGTCGAACGGGGCGACTTCGGTGATCTGCCGCCATGGGCGCGGTCGCTCATGGAAGTGCTTGGTATGGACTGGCCTGACGTCAACCAGTACATGTACCGCGGTCTCGCCGGCAACTACTACCAGGTCTCGGCCCAGCTGAAGGAGCTGAGGGCCAAGATCCAGCAGGTAGAGCGAGAGATCTACCAGCACTTCTCGATGAACGCCGCCGAAGGCTTCCGCAGCAGCATGCGGGACCTCAGCGGCCCCGGCGTGGTCGACGACCTGACCAAGGCCGTTGCCGACGTCGCCAACGGCCTGCACGAGGTCGCGCTGAAGGTTGAATACGCGAAGTTCTCCGCGTTGGGCCAGCTCTTCATGCTGGCCTGGGAGATCGCGTTGGAGTACGCGCTGGCCTCGGTCACCGGCGGGATGTCGTTGGCGAACCTCACCTGGCACTACGCCGCCACCCGCCAATACCTGGGCGCCCTGTTCAGGATAATGGTGCGGGCGATCGCGTTCGAGATGGTCATCGGCGTCACTGGTGGGATGATCACCGACGCGGTCGTGCAGCGGCTGCAGCGTGAGCGGGCGATGTGGGACCACGAGGCGTCGAAGCAGACGCTGTACTCCGGTCTCATCGGTGGTCTGTTCGGCGGTACCATCGGCGAGCTCGGCGAGCACCTCGGCCGCAAGCTGGGTGGTGTGCTGGGCAAGGACTTCAGCAAGTTCGCCACTGCCGATCTGCTGAAGAACGTCAAGAACTTCAAGCTGCCCCAGGGTGTCGCCGACGACATCGCCGACACGTGGCTGCGCGACATGGGACGCACTCTCACCGGCCGTGCGGGCCTGCAGGTGACCGATCCGGCTCAGGCATTCACCAAGCAGCTGACGCAGCGGTTCGCCAAGGACGTGGCGGACAAATTCGACGACGCGTTCGGGCACGTGCTGGGCAAGGACGTGGCCCGACAGCTCGGTGACGACTACGCGCGTGCGTTCGTGGACAACTGGACCAGGCACGGCATGTCCACTCCAGATATGTTCAAGGACAGCCTCCGTTCGGTGCTCGACCCTCACGCCGACAAGATCGGCAAGGGCGTCGTGGACACGCTCACCGGCGAGGTGCCCGACGCGCTGACCCGCAACGTGACCGACCGCCTCGGCGGCAACCTCGTGGCGAAGTCCGTCGCGTTCAGCACGACGTTCTTGTTCGAGGGCCTGTCCGGCCTCCCCACCCAGGCGATCATGGCCGGGATGAACGGCCAGGAGGCCACGGGCGAGGAGTACGCCATGGGCTTCGTCAGCGGCGTCATCGGCGGCGCTGTCAGCGAAAAGCTCGAAAATGTCGGGATGAAGGGCCTCGACTCGGCCGTCAACTCGATCAAGGACAAGCTCGGCACCATGTTCGGTGGCCACGGTGCTCCCGAATTCAACGTGCCGACGGGTGTCGCGATCCTGCCGGTCGCTTCGTCGGACACCGCCACGTCGCCGGTCTTCTCGGACCTGGTGGCACCCCCGGCGTACAGTCCGGTCGGCACCGTCGTGAAGCCGGCCGCGGACGGCAAGGTTCCCTCGGAAAGCAGGGTTTCTGGCGACGAAAAGTCCACCTCGGACAGCAAGATCGCTCCTTCCGCGGATCACAAGTCCTCTTCGGACACGAAGACTGCTCTCGCCGATGCCAAGTCCACTTCAGACTCGAAGACCGGTGCGCCGACCAAGAGCACCGAAGCTCCGAAGACCGTCGGCGGCAGGACGACGCCCGAGAGCAAGCCTGCGACCGAAGCGGCGCCGTCCGCGGTGAAGACCGTGTCCAGCGCTCAGCCGACGACCGCCGCGGATCGGCCGAAGACCGCGGACACGACGGCCACCGCCGGTGGCAGCGTGTCCGAAACGGTGCCTAGCCCGGAGACCGTCGGCACCGTCTCCGATGACGGCGAGCTGCAGTACCTGAACGTCGACGGCGGATCTGATGAGTACGCGCCGTCTCCGGCATCGGTGCTCACGACCTCCAGTGAAACGGAGCTTGGCCTCGCGACTCAGCAGGATTCCTTTGTTCGCGAGGAAGACGCCGTCCAGTCGTCGGTCACCACTGCGGTGCGGCAGGACGACTTGCGGGCCGGCGACAGCGAGGCCGACGAGTCCGAGCTGCAGTACCTTGACGTCGGCCCGGTCCGGCGCACCGACGTTCCTCATGCGTCGAAACCGGTGTTGGAGCAGCTGCACGACGACCTCATCCAGGCGTTGCCCGGCGTCAACCCGGAGAAGCTGGCCGAAATCGAGAATGCGGCGGCAGACGTGCTCGCGCGCATCTCGCCGAGCACCTCGTTGCGCGGCAGGGTTTTCACTGTTTCAACCTCGCGCGGCAGCCGGCAGATCGAGGTGCGACCGAGCGGCACCACCGAACCCGAGACCATTTCCAAGGCGAAGCAGGAACTCACATTCACCGTGGCCGTCCGCGATCAGAAGGCGACCACGTTGCGGCCGGATTCGCTCCGCCCGGTCCAGGTGATGTCGTCGCAGCCGGACAAGGCGCCCGCCCACTCGGCCACCACCGCGCACGAGGACGAGGACGTTGCAGCCGCCGCTCAAGCGAAGGAGTCCGGCGAGCAGCCGATCGAGGAGCACGCCGATGGACGTCTGCTCACTGCGGATGAATCACGCAAGGCCACGGTGGAGGAGTTGGCAACCCAAACTGTGTTCGACGCGCTGGTGCGCGAGAAGACCACCGCCAGCGAGAACGTTTATGCCTCGGTTGCCCTTGAGGGGAATCGTGGTATCCGACTGGATGATCCGTCGTTGGCTGGTGTGGTGGGCCGGATGCCGACTGATGGTCGGTTCTTCACGTTCCTCGCGCATGGTGATGAGCGTGGTGCTCCGGTTGTGGGTGGTAGGTCGCTCACTTCACGGCAGGTTGCCGACATGCTGCTGCAGGCCAAGAGGGATGGTCTGTGGGATGGCGTGAAACCGTTGATGTTCGCATCGTGCGGCACGGGACGTGGCGGCGCGAGGTCGTTTGCGGCCGAGGTGCTGGTGGAGTTGGGTAGGCAGGGCATCGAGGTTGGCGCGGTGGCGCCGACTGGTCCGGTGTTCTTCGTGCCGAACGTTGCCGTGCCCGATGGGCCGGGGCATCTTGTGGTGGCTGCTGGGGTTGGTCTGGACGTGAACCTGAGGCCGGTTGTGCAGGTGGGTGGCGGCTGGGTGCACATCGAGGCGGGTACTGGTCGCCAGGCGTTGTTGGACGCGCACATCGTGGTGGATCAGGATCAGCAGTTGCGGGATCAGCCGGCGCCGCCGAATTACGGTACGGGTGATGCGGTGACCGAGTTGCCGGGTGCGGTGCGGCTGGCTGCTTCGGCGGAACAGGGTGCGTTGTATCGGGATGCTGGTTATTCGGCGGAGGTGGACAGGTTCGAGTCGAAGCTGGGCGCGCATTTCTTCAACGACGACGCTGCTACCGATCAGTTGCGGGGGACTGTCGAGCGGCTGATGGCCACCATGAGGTCCGCAGGTACTGAGCAGGATTTGTATGTCTCGATGATTACTGGTGATCCGGCGGTGGTCGGGCAGCCGGATCCGAGCCTCGACGAGCGTGAGGCCAGGTTGCTCGTCGAAGGTAATGCGCGTGAGTTGTCGGCGTTGTTGCTGAATTTGGCTGCGGGTTCGGGGCCGGTGAGTTTGTCCGGGTTGGTTGACGACATTGTGGCCAGGGGGGATTGGGTGAGGGCTGGTGAGCTGGGGTTGGATATGGCCGCGCTCCAGGCGCAGGCGTATCACCGTGGTCAGGATTTCCGTGATGTGCTTGAGGTTGTCAAGGATTTCGCTCCTGCTGATGTCGTTCCGGCGGCCGGGATCGACGACGACTCCTTCGAAGCGGAGCATTTCCATTCGCGGGCGCGGCGGATCGCTGAGGTTGTTGGGCGGCAGCTGACTCGTGTGGATGGTTGGCGGGACGATGTCGCGGTGTTCGTGCAGGATCTGTGGAGCACCGAGGAACTGACCACCGCCCGGCCTGGTGTTGAGCCGGTCAGTGCCGCCGATCTGGATGATCGCGGTGTTCACGCGAGCGTGGCTGAGGAGTTCGCGCTGTATGACGGGGCTGTCCGTTGGGTGTCGCGTTCGGCGAAGGTTGAGCTTGATCGCGATTCGATTCGGTATCGCGACGCGTCTGCCCGGGGCATTGTGCTCAAGGGTGGTGCGGCGGTGCGGGTGGCTGAGGCGATGTGGGTGTTCCAGCTCGTGTCCGGTGATGGGAACGCTCGCGACTTCTTGCATGGTTTGTTGGGGTCGTTGTTGCCGACCAATGAGTATTCGTTGCATGAGGTGTTGGCGGCTGCGCGGGTGAGCGGCTGCTTCCCCGAGCTCGAGCGTCTGCTGAAGAAGGATGCGGCGATGTTGTACCGCGACTTGCCGGGGCTGGGTGCGGCGGAGCGTCGCGGTCTCGGCCTGCTGCCGCACGAGGCGCTCTACATGGTCAAGGCCGAGGCCAAGCTTGGCTCAACCGTCGGCCACCTGTCCGAAGTGGACGATGACGCACTGGGCTTTACCAAAGCCGTGCTCGCCGAAGTGGAAACAGGCTCACGCCTGCGTAAACCGCTCAAGGGCACGGTGCTGGGTGATTGGTTGTTGCGGCACGATCTGACGGCGAGGGATCTGCTGGATCGGTTGAGCCCGGCGCACTTCCTGGCGCTGGCTGTCTACACGGGTCCCACGTTCCCGTTGATGAACGCCGTGCTGCGTGTTCCGATCGGTCATCAGATGGCGCTGACCAAGCAGCTGTCCTCGACGGTGCGCAAGGTTCCACCCAAGCTCTGGCCGCTGTTCCTGCGCAATGAACCCGAGGTAGTGAAATTCATCAATGATTACGTCGTCCTAGAGCCTGACATGGACGAGTATGCCGAGCTCGTGTCGATGGCGGAGCGTCATGCCAAGACACATGTGGAGGCGTTGACGCAGGAGATGTTCCTGCACAACCACATGTTGATGGATGCGTTGCGGCAGTTGCCGACGGCGTTGGGTGAGGTGTGGCGTGGTGATGCGTCGACCGGTGACACCGGGACGTGGTTGGGGCGGCTGATCTCTCCTGTTTTGGGCCGTGATGGCATCACCTTCAACGAGTTCACCAGCACTGCGCGCGAGAAGGACATTGCGCTGGAGTTCGCTGCCGGGCGCAAGTCTGGCCCGCTGGTGCATCCGGTGCTGCTGCAGTTGCAGCTCACTGGTGGCAGCGGGTACGACATCAAGCCGTTCTCGCGCTATGCGCATGAGGACGAGATCCTGCTGGCGCCTGGGGCGCAGATCCGTGTCGGGTCGCGGGTCAAGGTGGTACACGAGCTGACGGTGGACGACAAGGTCACTCGTCATCAGGTGCAGCAGCTGGTCGCGGTTGAAACCGGTCCCAGTCTGCCGTATCCGCCGGGGAGCTCGGAGGTGCGGAGGCGGCAAGCCCGTGCGCGGGTGCTGGCGAAGCTGACCAAACTGGCTGATGGCGTGCCGGTGCGCGAGGCGAGCGATCTCGTGTCGCTCGCAGCGAGCATTGGCATCAAGGAGACCGACGTACACAGCGCCTTGATCGGCGGCATCACTGGCGAAGCTGATCAGCTTTCCGTCGGTGAGCAGGTGTGGGGGCTGGCGTTGCTCCATGACCTGGTGTTCGGTGAGGATGATGACATCACTGTCGACCGTCTGCGAGCGATGCATGCGGTAGTGGGCCTCGAGCTGCCCGCCGGTGTGCGAGCGGTTGACCTGCCCGCGGCGTTGCATGGACTGAATCAGCTCGCCCGCCGGATCCGGCCGGGTGCCCCGGCTGTGAGCGCGGATCAGACGACTGGTCCGCGCAGGCTGGTTGAGATGGCGGCCACATTGCTGGCGGACGGCCAGACCGTCAGCGAAGCCGCGCTGCGACGAGGTGTGTTCAGTTCACCTGGATATTTCGCGAAAGCCGAGCAGTTCGAGAGCGGGCTCGGTGCGTTCGCTTTCAACGATCCCCGGTCGCTCGCGGCGGCGCGGGCTGCGGTGGACCGGCTGTTGACCGTCTTGCGCGCGGCCCATCCTGACGTGGACGAACAGCGGATTCACACCGCGTTCGGTTCAGCGGACCCGACGTCGGCGGGGCAGGTCGGCTTGGCAGCATTCGAAGTCGTACGCACCCGAGGCAGCGTGCGTGAGCTGATGACGGCGTTCTACAACGCCGCATACCGGGTTGACTCGCCGTTCGGGCTGAAGGCGTTGCTCAACGACATCGTGCGCACCGAGGATTGGCAGCGGGCGAGTGCGCTGGGACTTGACGTGGGCGCGTTGCGCGCCCAAGCCGACTACCTGAACAGCACACCGCGCAAGTTGCTGCACAGGGTGCTGGCGCGGGTAGCACCGGGCAGCGCGACGATGTTCGAGCACGACGCGTTCGCCACCGGTAACGTGCTCGCTCAGTCACCGTTCTGGGCCAGGCTCGGCGCGGAGTACCTCGCCAGCATCAAAGCCCGGCGCGCTCGTCCCGCCGAGAGCGGCCTTCACCACACCCCTGCGCACTTCAGGCACAGCAACACCGGTCTGAGTGACCGGGAGCGGGCGTTCCTGCGGGAGAACCCGGTGGCGTTGGAGCTCGTGGGCTTCGGCGTCGAGGAGGTGCCGCTCGCGGATCTCCCGCGCGACGAGCACGGTGAGCTCGACGTCGATGTGTTGCGGTCGCGGCCGAACGTGACAGATGTCGAGGTGCGCAGGGACGAGGATGGAACGGTCCTCAGGGTGCTCGCGATCACGCGGCAGCCGGTGCGGATCGACGACCCGCGCGCCGGCGACCTCGAGCCGGGCAGGCAGGGCCCGGAGCTGCCCCTGAGTTGGCGGTCCGGCGAGCAGCTGTTCCGCCTCGACACCTCGTCGTCGTGGTACCGCGATGCACACGGCCGTGGCATGCCGCTGGTCGCTGGTGTTTCGGCCACCTCGGCGAAGATGATGAACGCCCTGCGGCTGCTGAACCTACCGAAGGTCCCTGCGGAGGACTTCACCCTCGCGCTGTTCGGATGGATGCTGCCCTCGCGTGACCACTCCGCGTACGAGATCCTCTCCGGGGCAGGGATGGTCACCTCACTGTCCGGTGTGGACCTGACCGACGCGGTGTCCATGTACAGCACGCTGCCGGGCATCGATCCTGCGGTGGCCAGGTCGGAGTTCGGCGTGGCGGGCATGCTTCCGCACGAGGCCGAGAGCGCGGAGCAGCAGGGCGTGCCGAACCCCGTGGAGCCGTTGACCGTCGTCTCCTCCGATGGGAATGTCCAGGTAGTGACGCCGAGCGGCCTGGTGGTACCGCCGCAGGAGGTGTCAAGGCTTCGCGACCAGGGCGAACAGCAGGAAGAGTTGCTCGGCGATCTGCCGAACGTCCAGGAGTTGCTGGACGAGGCGTTCAACATCATGGCCGCCGAGATCGAGGTACCGAAGCCGGACGACTGGCCCAGGACCCAGCAAGATCTCGCGTACGCCGACTTGTTCGAATCCGTGATGTGGATCGTCGCCGGCAAGCTGCACACGGCTGCGTCCACCCCGGCTTGGGTGGACGCATGGAACTACGTCCTGCAGACGGCTGACCGGCTGCGAGGGATACCCGAACCAGGCGTCACCGAGCCAGACGTCACAGGCCTCACCATCACCGAGCAGGCCAACACCGAGCACGACATCGCCGGACAGGATCTCAATGCTGCGTTGGCGCGTCCGTCTGCGTCGCGGCTGGCCGAGGCCATCCTCGACGTGGCGGTGATCGGGAATGATGGTTCGGGTGTCTGGCTTCCGAACCCGGCGAGCGACGCGACGACGCTGGAACTGCAGCAGCAGGCGATCGAGCGTCTCCAGCGCGATCGGGTGTTCTTCACGGTGGCGGTGCATGTCGGATCGAGTGGTCAGCCGGAGTTCCTCGGCGAGCCCGTCACCTCTGAGGTCATGACCGAGTTGCTCGCCCGCCTGCACGCGTCGGGTGCCTGGACCGTCACCAAGCCCCTCCGGTTCGTGGCGTGCGATCTCAGCACGTCGGAGGAGGGCAGGTACGTGCCGAACGTGCTGGAAGCGTTGCACAGGAGGGGTGTCGGCGTCGCCCACGCCTTCGCCGCTGATACCGCGGTGTGGACCGTTCCCGTCGATCCCGCGCGAATCGGCGGGCCCACCAGCGTGGTGGCGGCCCGGCAGGTCGGGTATCTCAGTGACGGAACCCCTGCCGTGGTCAAGGGCGGGCAATGGTTGCAATACAGCGTAGACGAGTCGGGGCGCGTCGGCGAACCGGTCTACCACTACGCCTACATGGTCGTCGACGACAGCGGTGCAGACTTTAAAAAGTGGCCGCCGGGGTATCGGCCGATCGAAAAGAACGACGATCTGATCGAACGGTTCATGCCGGGCACGATGCCGTTCGGTCTGCACCAGGTGCGGCCCGGCGGGAAGGTCGTGGCGATGACACAGGTGCAGTTCGCGTCGGGCGAGGTGGTCGCCGATCTGGACGTGGTCCTGAGTCCGCTGGTGGCCAGGGCTGTCGAGCTGCACGGCAAGGGCACGGATGTAGAGGTGCGCATCGAGGGCAGGCGCGGTAACAACCTAGTGCGTTCACGGGCGGAGCAGCGGGGGAACGAGCGGGTGAAGGCGGTTGTGGAGTATCTTCGGGCCGCGCTGGAGGCCGGCCTCGGCGGAGAATCCATGACCGTTGGCGGGCTGGAGGTGTCAGGTCCCGGCCGCCGTGTGCTGGAACGCCGGGGTACGCGGGAGTTCAAGACCCGTCGCACGGTGGACGTGTCGATAGTGGACCACGGTGCACTGTCCGGTGCCGCCCGTTCGATCACGGTGTCCGTCGTTGACAACACGTCCAGCGTGGCGACGGAAGCCGCTCCGTCGCTGGACAAGGTCACCGAACTGGCCGACTCGGTGCTCGCCGTGGCGGAACCGTTCGAGCAGAACACCGGTATCTGGCTGGTCGATCCGGCGGATGAAGTACAGGCCATGGCCCGCCAGCGGAAAGCGATGTCCAATCTGGAGGGGAGCAGGCGGTTCTTCACGGTGGCCGTCAACGCCACGTCGAACGGCGTGCTTCCGTTCGCGGGCACGTCGATCACCGCCAAGGTGATGACCGCTCTGCTGACTCGTTTGTACGACCGTGGTGTGTGGTCGCCGGACAGGCCGTTGCGATTCGCGTCGAGCGGGCTGGGCACCGGTGATTCCGCAGGTTTTGTGCCTGCTGTGCTGCGCGGGTTGCACGCGGCGCGGGGCATCAAGGCCGAGGCGTACGCGGCCGACAGCTCGGTGTGGTCCGTGCCGGATCGGAAGAAGCCGTCCGTGACGTCCGCGTTGGTGGTGGCCAGCCGGGTCGGCAGCATGGCCAACGGCGCCCATGCGGCCACCGGTGACGGAAGCTGGTTGCACTTCAAGTTCGGTGCGAGTGGTGATGTTGCCGCGCCGACGCGGCATGGTGCTCATGTGTCTGCCGGGTCGGGCAGTCCGATCTTCTCGGAACTGGCCAACATCTACGTTCTAGCGCGGCCACGCGCGGGTCTGATCAAGAAATCCATTCCGGAAGCGGTGCCGTTCAGCACGCCGGTCCAGTCGGCGACCACGACCGAGGTCGGTGCTTCCTCATGGAGCGGCGAGTCAGAGCCGTCGATCGCTGAGCTTCTGTCTGATATAGATCGTGTCGTGGTGGCCGTCGGGAATGCCAAGAATTTCGGTCATCAGGCAGCGGCGACGACATTGGTGAAATCGTTGCGCGACAGTGGTTTCCGGAACAAGGTCACGTTCGTTGCCGACGCAGAGTCCGCACGGAAGCTGCAGTTGCTGATCACCGATGACTTGGAGCCGGTCGAGGTGCGGAGTCCGGGGCAGCACACGTCCTGTAACGGCCGGACGTTGTTGCTATCGGCGGGTGACGACGCGATCAGAAAGGGTGACACAGACGGTGCCCTGGCGTTCCTGGACCGCTTTGGTGCCGACGAAGCGATCATCCTGAAGCCGTACGCCTGGGAGGTCAGTTCGCGGCTGCACTTGAAGCGCGACCCAGGCAGCGACGACGGGGTCCGGATCGTCGATCTCGACCGGTACATCAGCAAGGAAGCCAGGTACGTCTACGAGGTGCCAAGGTTCGACGACGCCGAGTCGTTGATGGCGTTTATCGACGAACAAATTCCGGGTCACGAAAAGGCGCCCGGCCTCAAAGCCGTCGTCGAAGCGGTGCTGGGTGACCAGCAGGTCGACCTGATGCCAATTTACGGGCTGCTGGAGCTGGCCGACTTCATGCGGCCGGGCGTCTCAGCGCACCTGGCGGAGGCTGTTCATTCCCTGGGCGGTAAGCCCGCGATCATGCTAGAGATATCAAGTTCGTCAGTACCGTACATTCCTGAGCACAAAGCTGACTGGCTCAAGCGTGCGGATATCACTGCACCCGATGTCGCCCAGCAGATTTCCTCGCTCGCAGACGGCGACGTCCTCATCCTGAGGACCGGTTCACTGCCCCAGGCCGTGTTCCAGCAGATGTTCCAGCTCGGCGAACTGCCTGCGATCACGGAGGGCGCGAACTCGACGAACCTGGTGCACCTCATTGGGCGTCCAAACGTGTCTTTGACGGAAAAAAACACGCCTTACCCTCCGGACCAGGACGAATCGACGCGCGCCCGGTTGCGCAGGGTGAGCGTCAGTTTGGTGCGCGGCACGCCGTGGACCGTTGAGGCCACAGGTGATCCGAACTCGGAGTACATCACCCCTGACGGTGGTATTGATCTGCTGCGCGCGTCCGCTGCCGGCAGAGCGTTGGAAACCCTCAACGCGTTGCTCGCCTACGTGCGGGCACCGGACACCGATCCTGAGGTGCCGACCAGCGAAGTCGTACAGATCGCGGACCTGATGGGGCAGGTGATGCGCGGTCAGGGTGAGCTCGTGGCCGAGGTGTTGTCGGGCAACGAAAGGGCCCATGACGTCGCTCGCGTGGTCGACGCCCCCATGCTGCGCCTGGAGTACGTCACCACCAAGGTGGACCGGGCAGACCTCTTCCTGACAGAGGGAGAGTTGCTCGGGTTGATCGGGCTCGTGGAGTCGCAGCAGCAGCAATTGTCGAACGTGTTGCATAACCTAGGCGTCGACAACGCTCCGCTTCAGGAGAACGTGCGGGTTGTCGAAGATGCTCTGCGGGACATAGCGGATGAGAAGTCGGATATGCGCGCGTACTTCACACGGGTTCACAGGGCGTCTCTTTCACTAGAGAACGATCAGGTCATGCAGGCGCTGCTCTACTTGAAGAACGACGGTTACGCCACTGCCGAACTGAGTCCGGTTGAGGAGATCGAGACGCCGCCTCGTACGGCTACGCCGGACGGTGCCGGCTCGGCCCACACTGGCACCGATTCGGTCGTCGTGTCTCCTGGTGCTGGCTCTGCTGTTGTGGAGGAGGAGTCTGATGGGGAGTGGGCTGATTTTGGTGGTGGGTTGTTTGGTGATGTGAGTTCTCTGGATGTGTCTCCTGGTGCCGTGTCTCCTGGTGCTGGCTCTGCTGTTGTGGAGGAGGAGTCTGATGGGGAGTGGGCTGATTTTGGTGGTGGGTTGTTTGGTGATGTGAGTTCTCTGGATGTGTCTCTTTCTAAGGGCCTCTTGGAGGTGGAAGCGCTCAACGGAGCAGGAGACGACCATGGCGTGTTCGCGCAGAAGCAACATGAAGCTCAGGTGACCGTGTCGCCCACGGATTTGTGGCGAACCGAACAACCGTCACGCGGGCTTGGCGTACCGCAAGTCGAGGTGGATGTCAATCTCGACGTCGCGGCAGCGCGTCCGTCCGCGTCGCGGCTTGCCGACGCGATCCTCGACGTGGCGATGATCGCGAACGATGGTTCGGGTGTCTGGCTGCCAAACCCGGCGACCGATGCGACCACGTTGGAACTGCAGCAGAAGGCGATTGAGCGTCTCCAGCGTGACGAGAAGTTTTTCACGGTCGCCATGCACGTCGAACTGAGCGGTCTGCCGGAGTTTTTCGGTGAACCCGTTACCTCGGAGGTCATGACCGAGTTGCTGGCGCGCCTGCGTGCCTCCGGTTCCTGGACCGGTAAGACTCTCCGGTTCGTGGCGTGCGACCTGGGTTCGTCGGACATGGGCAGGTACGTGCCGAACGTGCTGGAAGCGTTGTACGGCAGGGGCATCGACACCGATGCCTTCGCTGCCGATGCTGCGGTGTGGCCTGTTCCGGTTGACCCCACCCTGGCGGACGGGCCCAATACTGTGGTGGTGGCCGCGCAGGTCGGGTATCTGAGCGACGGAACTCCTGCTGTGGTCAAGGGCGGGCGGTGGTTGTACTACAAACGCGACGAGTCGGGGCGTGTGGGCGAGCCGGCCTACCACGACGCCCACATGATCATTGACAACAATGGTGTGAGCTTCGAGGAGTGGCCGCCGGGGTATCAGCCCATCGAAAAGGCCGATGATCCGATCGAACGGTTCATGCCGGGCACGATGCCGTTCGGTCCGGCTTTCGCGGTCGGCATCGATGGCCTCGGTGATCTGCTCACCTCGAGAAACGGCCTGGCCAAACTGGAAATGGGTCACGGGACCGTTTATCGGCTGGACGTCCAGAACAGAGTCGTCGTGTTCCGCGACGGAACCAAGCCGAGCACTATGCCTCGCGACGAGTTCGTCGCCGGGGTGAACGACGTGGTGGAGGGCTATCAGCGTGGTGTGCAGTCCGCGGTGGAACCGAAGCTCTTCGGTGGCCCGTTGGTCGACAGTGCGGATGTGTTGACTGTTGCGCTTGGTGGTCATTTGTTCCGGGTGGCGACGGTGGATTTGTATGAGATGGCGATGCAGGCTGGATTCCCGCCGGATCCTGGCCGGAGGGAGGAGTTGGGGCTTGCCGCGTGGCACTTGGTTGAGTTGCTTGCCGAGTTGGGTAGCGACATGATGCCGGGGCAGAAGTTCGCGATGCGTGTCTTGACGGATCTTGCGCGCGCCAACGACGGTGTTGCCGATGGTGGTGTGGTCACGTCGGAGCAGGTTCGGGGAGTGCTGCGTGGGCTGCGGTTCGGTCAGGACGAGGAGACAGTGAGGACCGCGTGGCTTCTGTCGGAGGTGGTGGACGGAGCTGACAGTGCGGTCACCCCGGCGCATCTGGGGGAGATCTGGAAGCTGGCGGATCGCGTGCGGGCCACGGACGGGATCGGCCAGACCTTTGTCACGTTCGACGAGATCAAGGAGACCGTGCGGCGAATCAGGCTCGCCGGTCAGGAGACCGCGGAATCCACCGTCGAGGACGGTGACGCGAGGATTGAGCCCTCTCCCGTCCTCGAGTTGAATTCGTCCAATGTGGACTCCGCAGCGTTCCGGCCAGGCGATGACATCGTCTCGGTGCCGCAGCCGATCATCATCACCGACTACGAAGTGGCAACGAGCGAAGGCGTTCCTGCATTCGAGTCATACCCGGAGCTGAAGGTGTCGGACAGCGCCACCTTCCCGGTGATGCCGATCTCGCGACTGGAGTCGGCAGGCAAGCCGCCGTTGAACATCGCGGCAGACGGCACGCTGGGACTGAACGGGACATCACCGTTTCCTGCGGTCGGCCGGCCCACGACCGAAGCGAAGGAGTTCTACGCGTCTCCTGACGTCATCGCGAAGTCGCAAGTGGCGCTGCGAAAGGTCGGCAGCGGCATCACGCTGAAGATCGTGCCGGACACGACCGTGACGGTGAATCGGAACGGTTCGCCGGTCACACTGCAGAAGGTGACCGCGGTGTTCAAGGAAGCGGTGCCGGACGCCTGCCGTGACACCGCAACCGTTGGACTCGGCGGTATGCCGGAGACCGCGATCTTCCGTGACCTCAGTGGCAATGCGCAGATCGCGGACATTGATGCCAACGACGGTCTCGAGGTGACAGGGCTAAACGAGCTGGCGAGCAACATCGCCGACAGCGTCAACCTCGGCGTTGACCTCGGCGCGATCGACCCGAGGTGGGCGGCCGGTCAGATCAAGAAGGATCCGCGCAGCATTGGTGGTTTGTCGAAGGGCGGCAAGATGCCCGGAGCCGAGTACGGGCCGCTGCTCAACTTCGATCCGGCCAACGACGTCAAGCGCGCGAAGGCTGACCAGATCGCGCAGCAGATCGGCATCAACCAGTACGCGTTGGCGAAGCCAGGGGAGGGCTATGTCGCCGCGGCGGTGCCGACCGCAGACGATGACGGCAACCCGGACCTCAGAACGGACTTCGCGAACTCTGGCGATCTCAGTGGCTTGTTGGGCTACCACTTCGCCACGGTGGTCGCGGAGAGCACCGACGGCAAGTCGCAGGTCCTGCTGGAGAACTATGCGCGGCGCGGGTTCATCCGGCGGGAGGTCGACGCGGCCATCGACATGAACCTGCGGAAGTTCGCCGGTCAGTTCGATCGGGCGATCGACGACGCTGGTACCGAACTCGATGTGGCGAAGGACACCGGTGACCCCACCGCGATCAAGTCCGCGCAGACCAGGCTAGACCTCGCCAGGGCGTTGATGAGCCTGGAACAGGCGAAGAACGATGGTGTTGACACCGCATCAGCAGATCTCACGGTGCGCAACGCCATGCTCAAGCACGGTTTGGCCACCGGACTGGTGCCACGCAGCACGGAGCTGTGGCACTTCAAAATGTACTCGAAGCAGCCCGGTAGCACCTTCTTCGACCACATGAGGCGCTTCTCCATCGCGAACCCGATCGTGGTCCCCATTTCCGGCGGTCACGGCTCGGTCGAGCCACAGGACTTCATGTTTTCCGAGAAGGACAAGGCGTTCCCGGCCGGCGAGGAGATGAAGTTGAACGCCATCGCGAAGCGGATCGCCAAGGGCGCGCTTTTCAACGCGGACAACAACCTGCCGGCGCCGTCGGTCGCGGTTACCGGGTTTGGCAACGGCAAGGTGTTCGGTCTTACCGGCGCGGAGGCGACCTCAAGAGCGAGGGCCGACGCCACGGCCGAGGCACTGAAGGACGCGATTGACGCTCAGCTGAAGAAGATGCAGGGAGACACCACAGTCGTCACCGCAGACGACATCTCCATCAACATCGTGATGAAGGGACGAGATCTCGATAGCGGCCCGCTGTCGCCCGGACTCACTCTCGATCAGGCGCGAAGGCGCACCGTCATCGAAATCGACCTAGGCGTCGACGCACAACCGGGCTCGTTCGCGCCGAGGCTGGCGACGTAGTGGTCATCGCGCCGCCGCAACCGTTGGTGACGGTGGCGGCGGACAGTAGCCACCGCCACCGCATTCGTCCAGTTCGGATCGAAAGCGGTCACCGCCATCGTGCACACCTGCGCCGCAGGCCGAGGTGATCACCGAACAGATGGAGAGCCTCATCGAAGGGGGGCCGACGACGTTGGTGACTCCAGCGTGCTCTCGGTGCTGCTGGGGGGAGGTTAACCCGGCTGCTGCTCGCGCAGCGGGCCGCGGGACGTGTGTCGCCCGGCAGCGTGCTGCTGCCTGGGCGACGACGGTTCGCTGGGACCGCTGCCCGAGCATGAACACCAGAACTTGGAGCGACCGAGGCGAACGCGGACAGGTACGGCGATGAGTCATCGGTGCCGTCGTCGACCGCGAGACGCTGGGCGTCCGGCGGTGGTGGGACACCACCCCGATACCCGCAGGTCGCGCCGACGTTGTGAGGCTGGCGCCGGAGGCCATCAACCTGCTCGCCGCACGCGGTATGAGCTCACGCTTGCGTGCTGTTGTGGGCCCCTACCCCAACGCCGCAGGTCCGCAGCGCCAGGGTGTTCGACCGGGTGGATCCAAATGAGGGACGGGAGCGCGTGCTCGACCGTCTGCGCGGTGGAACGGTGCCGCTGGGGACGGCATCCACAATGGACGGCATCGTCGACGGCGCGCGCGGCGTGGTGTCGGGCAGCTTCCGTGCCGACATCACGTAGGTGTGGACGGACACCTTCAGCACTACTTCGACGGGCATGAGCTGGCAGTCGACGGCGAATTCCTTACGTATTTCCGCACTCAGCCGCACCCGGCTGACGTCGCGGTGGTCGATACCTACCGGGTGCCGGCCGCGCTCTCGACCAACGTCGGTTCTGCCGCTGGTTCTGCGTGGTGGTCACCGGGTTGTTGGGGTGAACTGGTCTCCGCACTGTTGCGCGCGACTGGAGGAGATCGGTGACCGCACCGGAAGAGTTCACGCTGGCCAGGGTGTTCGACGTGGTCGACCCGGAGACTGGCCCAGGTTTCGCCCCCGACCACCCGGTCGTTGACGACCTTGACGAGCGGCAGGCGCTGCTCGACTACCTGGAGAGTGGCACGCCCGTCCTTGTGACGCCGACGTTGATGGACGATGTCGTCGACCCGACGCGCGCCGCCGTGGTGCCCACGAACTTCGTCACCGACGGCACGTGGATGTGGACCGACACCGTCACCTACTACCTGCGCCAGCATGGCCTGGCGCCCGAGGATGGGCTGCTGAGTCACATCCGGGAGCAAGGCCGGGCCGCCGCGCCGGTGGACTCAGACACCGTACAGCGCGCCGTCGGGTTCGTGCTGCAGCCGCCGGCCGAGGATCGCCGCCCGGTGTGGAAGTCGGTCTGACGACAGCACGACCACATATTGACTATCGCACTGGCAGAGGGTCAAATCTGGAGTCCGGCCCTCTGCTGGTAATTTCGCGCGCATGGAGAAAGCCGCTGATTTCGCGTTGAAGCCGTTTCTTCGAAAAGTGTACCAAGCCAGGTCATAGTGCGGCTGCCGGTCAGTTCTGCCGCCCTTCTTGCGTGGTAGCTGCCGAAATTGTGTGATGCGATGTTTTCGCTCCCTTTGATTTTTATGCAATCGGTGGGAGAATCGTGTATTCCTTAAATGCCTTGTCGTATCACGTGGTTGAGGCTGTCGTCCCGGTGGATCGCGAGGACGAGGAGTGGCTTTCCCGAACCGTTGCCGCCGCTGAGCGAGCAGTGCGTGGCGGCAACGAAACGGTTGTTCCGCCGGAGTTGTGGAACGCGCCGGCCGGGCGGGCGCTCCAGGAGTGGTGCGGCTTCGCGCATCAGGCCGTGCTGCTCTTCCCCTCGTCCGTGGAAGGCCATGTCCTGGTTCGCCGCCAGTGGCCTGGATGCCCAGTCTCTGGTGCCGAGCAGCGTGGTGAAGGGCCAGGTGGCGAACCGCTACGGACTTCGTTCCGCTGACCTCGATCTGGGTTAGACGACTATGCCTGCAGGTCGACGGCGAGACGCATCCGGCGGTGAAGGTCTTCCTCTTCCCTCGTTCCTGCTCGCAGCTGGACGACGGCATCGTCAGTCAGGAACGTCGGCGGTTGGGAGAACCACACGGCGTTTCACATGGATCAGCCCAGCGAGCAGAGGCTGGAGGCACTTTTCGGCGCCCTGGTCGGTAGTGGGCTGTGCTGGGAGGGCGGCGGCCACAATCCCGACGATGGGCCTCAGGGCAGCACGGTGCTGTACTTCGTCAGCGCATCGCCGCATGGTTTCTGTCGATGGGAAATCAATTGCCCGGGCGACTTCGCCTCATTTCTGTCCCGTCGTCCGGTCAATTCCGTTAACGTTGCCCGAGGCTACTGTTCTGAGCGCGAGGCCGGCTACGTTCGGGGGCATCCCCGCTGGAACAGAGGCGGCTGCTCGTGCAGGCGTATTATTTTCGTCCCTGGACGACGCAATTGTTCCTGCGTGCCGGAATCGGCGAAGGAATGTCCGTGCTGGACATCGGCTCAGGGCCGGGTGACGTCTCGTTCATCGCCGCCGAGATCGTCGGTCCGCAGGGCAGCGTCGTCGGTGTGGAACGAGATCCCGCCGCGGTGGAGGCGGCGAGGCGCCGCGCGGAGCATACGGACATCGTGACCTTCGCGAACGCCGAACTGGACGAGTTCGACAGCGACCGGCGGTTCGACGCGCTGGTCGGCAGGTTCGTGCTTACGCACCTGCCGGATCCGGCCACGACCCTGCACCGGCCCACCCGCCTCGTCCGTCCCGGCGGCATCGTGGTGATGCACGAGATGGACATGGGGAACCTGGACGTCAGCTTCCCTCGCTGTCAGATCTGGAACGACTGCTACGCACTGCTCGTCAGGCTCTTCCAGGTTCACGGACTCGCGCCGGACTTCGGGCGGAGGCTGACGAACGTGTTCCTCGACGCCGGGCTGCCGTGGCCGGACGTCGAGTCCGGCGCCATGACCGGGGGCAAACCCGGTCCGACGCTGCACGCGTGGCTGGGCAGCGCGGTCCAGGCGGTCGAGCCGCTGCTCGTGCGGGCGGGCATCGAGCTGCCCGAGAACCTCACCGTCGACGACTCCCTCACCGAGACGCTGGAACGCGCGGTGTCGGCGAGTCGAAGCTTGGTCATGGGCAACACGCATTTCGGGGCTTGGACCCGAGTCGACGAGTCACACCGATCGGAGTGATCATGAGCTTCCAGTTCTCGCCCGAGGAGTTCCTGCGCGACACCAAGGCGACGGCCGAGGCGATCGGCGCGGCCTACTCCGAGGAGGCCACGCGCAAGGTCCTGGACACGTATGCCGACAGCCTCCGCGACGGCGCCGTGCTCTGGAGGGCCACCGACAGACCCGGTGACGCGCTCAACTACCGGTTCTACGAGCGCATCCCCACGAACTCGGTCACCACGGCGATCCGCGCCGGGCTGCTCGACCCGAAGAACCCGATGATCGACCTGATCTCGGCCTGGAGCTCGCTGTACAGCGGCACGTCCACCGAGCTGTGCGACTTCGACGCCGAGCACGGCCTCTCCAAGACGTGGATCTACCTCGGCGGAATGCGGCCACTCGAGCAGATCCTCGGTGTGCCGGGTGTGCCGCGGGTGCTTCGCGCCCACGAAAGCCGTTTCCGCGAGCTCGGCCTCACCTCCGTGCGGCACGTGGCCGTCGACTACCGAAGCAGCACCGCGAGCCTCTACTTCCGGACCTCCCGCAAGATCACCTGGACGGAGCTCGAGCAGCTGCTCACCCTGGTCGGCGGCGAGCTGCCGACGCCGGAGCTGTTCTCGCACATGGAGAAGTTCACGTCCCCGGACGGGTTCACCTTCTCGGTGACCGCGGCCGCGGGAGGCGCAGAGATCCAGCAGGTCGGCGTGTACGCCCTGAGACTGCCGGTCGGGCAGTTCCCAGTCGTCGGCGACCGGCTCGCCACGTTCTTCGACTCCGCCCCGTCGTACGACGACGAGGAGATGAACGCGCCCGCCTGGTCCTTCGGCCCCGGCGGGAAGAACTACGTCAAGGCCGAACGTAGCTACTGCGGGCGCCTGGTGGAGCTCATGAAGCAGTGGAACAGCCCCATGACGACGGTTTACTGATGATCGACTCCATTCCCCTCACTCCGGACGTCCTGATCGTCGGCGGCGGCCCGGCCGGGCTCTTGGCCGCCGCCATCACCAAGATCACCCGCCGGAGGATCGCTGGCACGAGGTCGCGTGGCACACCACGCTGGCAGGGCCGGCCGGACCGTTCGGGCAGGTGCTCGGCGCGCTGCCTGCCTGGGGAGGTGGACCGGACGCGGAGCGTTATGCCCAGGCCAGCCCGTGCCGTTACGGCAACGTGCCGCAGCTGCGCCTCGACCCCCTGCTGCGGGCCAGGGCGGAGGAGGTGTGCGGGCGGGAGAACATCCGCTTCGGACACGAGCTGACCGCTCTCTCCGACTCGGGGGAGGCGGCGGTCGCGACGGTGCGAGACCACGGCACCGGCTGGCTGCACGAGGTGCGCGCCAGGTACGTCATCGCCGCGGACGGCGGCCGGACCTGCGCGGACCTGCTGGGCATCGAGATGGACGGCCCCACCGGGCTGCTCGACGTGGTCACCGTGCACGCCACCATGGACCTGTCGAAGTGGATCTCCGACGAGGAGGTGCTGCTCCGCTACTTCATGACGCCCGACGGCCAGGGCTCGTTCGCGGGCGCCCTCTGCGCGATGGGCCCGGACCGCTGGGGGGCGTGACACGACCGAGTGGGCCGTGCACACCAGCTTCCGCCTGGGCAACGCGGACCGCGACGACCGCGACGCGATCCTCGGCCGGGTCCGCCGGATGCTCGGTATCCCGGATCTGGAGATCGAGGTGCACGCGGTCAGTCGAGGGGTGGTGGCCCGGCGCCAGCGGCTGGGGCGCGTCTTCCTGGTGGGCAACGCCGCCCACCGGCACCCGCCCACCGGCACCCGCCCACCGGCACCCGCCCACCGGCACCCGCCCACCGGCGGGCTGGGGCTCAACACGGCCGTTCAGGACGTGCACAACCTCGTTTGGAAGCTCGACGCCGTCCTGCCCGGACAGTCGGCCGAGGCCCTGCTCGACAGCTACGAGGCAGAACGCCGTCCGGTCGGCGAGTTCACCGTCGAGCACTGCCTCACCGACACGCGCGGGCACGCCCGTGTCGGCGCGGCGCTCGGGCTGCACGCCGGGCAGCCCGAGGACGAGGGCTGGGAAGCCATCGGAAAATGGCTCGCGGACACGCCGGAGGGCGAGGCCAAGCGGGCCGCGGTGGCCGAGGCGATCGGGAGCAACGCCGACGACTTCGGCCAGCTCGCCGTCGAGCTCGGCTACCACTACGAGACCGGCGCGATCGTCCCCGACGGCACGCCCGCGCCGGTGGGCGCGAACCCGTTGCGTAGCTACGTGCCCACGACCCGTCCCGGCCACCACCTCCCGCACGTGCGGCTCGATCACGGCGGTGCCCCGGCGTCGGTGCACCACCTGGTCGCTCCGCGCGGACTGACCCTCCTCATCGACGCCGAACACGCCGAACGGTGGGCTGAGGCGGCTCGGTCGGCAGACGTCACGGCTGTCGTGCGCGTGTGCGCCATCGGCCAAGGCGCGGAGTGGACCGCCCCCGAGGGGGAGTGGGCGGCAGTTCGAGGCGTCGGGAGCAGCGGGGCGGTACTGGTTCGCCCGGATCGACACGTCGCCTGGCGGGTCCCCGCCCGGTGCGACGACAGCCCCGCCGCGCTGCGCCAGGCCGTGACCTCGGTGCTGGCTCTTTCGCCGGAGCATGCACCGGCAGTGCGGAGAGAACCTGCAGTCCGGGCTTCTGCCGGTGGTTCCTCATGGTGAGCGGGGAGGATCGCCGGTGTACTTGGTCAGGCCACCGAATCCGCCCGAAACCCGAGGAGCTGTCGTGGACTTCCCCCCGAGCCACCGCGCCCGCCGCGACCAGGAAGACGAGGACTTCGTCGTCGTTCGCCTGTCCCGCAACGAAGTTCACGACTCCGCCGTGGTGAACGACCGGATCGCCGCCGCCATCGAGCAGGCCGAGCGGCCGGCGGTGTTCGCCGAGTTCGAGCCTCAGCCGCTGCACACAGTTCTGGACGTGCTGTCCGGCCACATCACCTGGGAAGAGCTGAGCGCTCACCAGGTGGCCTGACCGACCGTCCACATCATCCGTCTACAGAGAACAGACAGCACAGGAGAACCACGATGGCGCGCAGGATCACCGGAACGATGACGGTGGTGGGCTTGGTTTCGATGACCCTGCTCGGGTTCGTCAAAGTGGCGAGCGCCCACGAGCCCGAGTTGATCGCGACCTGTGTGGAGGACGTCGCGACGTTGTCGGTCAGCCTCTCGGAGTACAACGACAAGAAGCCGAACAAGATCGTGGTCACTGACAACGGCAAGATCTTGGACAAGTCCGACTTCGGCACCTCCTACAGCAAGAAGTGGAACTCGCTGGACGGCACGATCGCGCACAAGTTCGTGATCGACGTCACCGCGTGGGACGACCTCGACGGCAAGGACGGCTGGACCTTCCGCAAGGAGGTCGATCTCGCGAAGTGCGTGAAGACGCCGCCGACGACGACCACCACGACGACCGTCCCGACCACCATCACGAGCACCACCCCGTCGAAGCCCGCGCCGACCACCACGACCACGACGGTCGCGCCAGTGCCGCCGAAGGAGCAGGCCGCGCCGCCGCTGGCCAACACCGGCGCGGCGACCACGTGGTTGCTGCTCAGTGGCCTCGTCCTGGTCGGTGCGGGTGCCGGCGTGCTGCTCTTCCTGCGGCGCAAACAGGCCTGAGCCCGTGGTGCGACCGGGGAGTCCACGGCTCCCAGGCCGCACCGTGTCAGGCCTGCCTGTGCTGGTCCAGGTGCTGTGCCAGCTCCGCGCGCAGCCTCTTCACCGCGGCGGGGTCGGCGAGCGTCTCGCACAACGCCAGCGCGCGCATGCGGTGGCCGTGCGCGGTTTCCGGCTCGTGCAACTCGTCCGACAACGACGCCAGCTCGCACAACACGTCGATCTCGGCCCTCTGCTGGCCGGTGCGCGCGTAGATCACCTGCGCCTCGGCGAGTCTCTCCCGCGCCCGGCCGAGCTCGCCCATGGCGCGAAGGTAGCCGCCGCCGGCCTGCAGGGCGCGGGCGAGGCCCAGGGCCGCGCCACCGCCGCGGAACAGCTCCAGCGCCTGCTCTGACTGCGCGAGCGCCCCGTCAAGGTCTCCGAGTGCCTTCAGGTTGGCGGAGGAGAACAGTAGGGTGTGCGCGTAGTTGTTGTCGTCCACCGGGGTGGAGTCGGCGGACCCGGCAGTGCTGAAGAAGGCGACGCACGCGGAGAACTCCTTCGCCGCCTCGTCGACGAGTCCCGTCCTGTTCCAGTACGCGGCGCGCATGGAACGGGCGACGTACTGGCCGAGCGAGTAGCCGGCCTCCTCGAACAACCGCAGCGCCTCGTCGTAGGCGTCCACCGAGGGCGGCAGGTTCCCGCCGCGCACCTCGGCGCTCAGCAGGTAGAGCGTGGCCCAGCCGCGTTCACACAGGTCACCCGCTTCCACCGCGGCGGCCATCGCCTCCTCGGCCATCCGCGCGGCCTCGTTCGTCCGGCCCATGAGGGCGCTCAGCACCCACGCCAGGAAATTGCGCTGCAGCGCCTCGTCCCGCTTGCTGCCGATCGCGATGGCCGATCGCCGGGCCAGGTCGAACAGGGTGTACCAGGTGTCCGCGGTGCAGTCGAACTCCGAGTACCAGTGCATGGCCTCGGAGAGGTCGAGCACCTGCCGGTGTGCGCCGTCCGCCGCGGCTCGCCCGGCCGCGATCAGCCAGTTCGACGTCTCGGCCTGCAGCCAGCGCTCCGCCTCGCGGTGATCCCGGAACGGGGAGGTCGCGAGCCGTTCCGACCGGACCGACGTCGGCTGGAACTCCTGCGCCGCCGCCGTCGCCGTGCCCACCAGCCAGTCGACGAGCCGCTTCTCGGCCGACCGCACGGCCTCGGCGGTCTCCTCCCTGGCAAGCAGCTCCGTGGCGAACGCCCGGAGGAGGTCGTGGAACTGGTAGCGGCCGTCGTTCTGCGTCGGCTGCAACAGGCTCGCGTCGACGAGCTCCTCCAGCGGGCCGATCACCTTGTCCTCGTCGGGCGCGTCGACCAACGCGGTCGCCGCCCGCGCCGAAAAGTCACCGGTCGGCACCAGGGACAGGCGGCGGAAGAGCACGGCCGCGGACGGGTTGAGCTGGCGGTACGACAGGTCGAACACACCGCGGATGGTGAGGTCGCCCGCCGTCAGCGTGGTGAGACGCCTGTCCCCGTCCCGCAGCTGCCCCACCATGCGGTCGATCGGCCACATCGGACGGCTGGCGAGGCGGTTGCCGGCGATGCGCAACGCAAGGGGGAGCCACCCGCACAGCTCGGCCAGCGCGACCGCGGCGGGGCGTTCCGCCGCGATGCGGGCCGGTCCGATGATGGTCGCGAGCAGTTCGACCGCGTCGTCCTGCCCGAGCACCCCGAGGCCGAACCTGCTGGCACCGGTGAGGCCCACCAGCACGTGCCGACTGCTCACGAGGGTGAGGCAGCGCCGTCCGCCGACCAGCAGCGGGCGAACCTGAGCCTCGTCGGCGGCGTCGTCGAGCACGATCAGCACCGCTCGTTCGGCGAGCAGCGACCGGCACAGGGCGGCCTGCTGGTCCAGGTCCGCGGGGATGTGCGCCGAGTCGATGCCGAGCGACCGGAGCAGGAGGTGCAGCACGTCGGCGGGTTCTGCCGGATCCGGCGACATCCCGCGCAGCTTGAGGAAGAGCTGCCCGTCGGGAAAGTGGCCGGCGAGCTCGTAGGCGGCCCGCACGGCGAGGCTGGTCTTGCCGGTGCCGGGCGGGCCGCTGAGGATCGCGACACCACCGGACCACCGTCGGCTCTCGGCCAGCCCGGCGGCGAGCTCGCGCAACGCGTCCAGGTTCCGTGCGCGCCCCGTCAGATCGTTCAGGTCCGGCGGCAGCGCGCCGCCGGGCGGCAGGGTGACGGTGCGGTCGGGGGCGGGCGGGGCCGGATCCAGGAGGTCCCGGCTCAGCTTCGAGGACTTCCGCAGGTAGGCGAGCTCGTCCTCGGTCAACCTCAGCGTGGCTGCGAGCGACTCGATGGTGCGTCGTTGCGGGCTCCTGGCGATCCCGCGCTCCATGTCGCTGATGGCTCGCACGCTCACACCGGAGCCTTCGGAGAGCTGCTCCTGGGTAAGCTCCGCGCGCACGCGGTAGCCCTTCAGGAGGACGCCGAAGGCGTGGGAAGCCTGATCGGAGGCCGTTGGCGTCATGCGCCAAACTAACCACATCAGGCCCGGTCGCACGCACACGCGTGCGACCGGGCTCAGGTGGTGGCGGTTACTTCCAGCCCGAGCAGTTCGAGCCGTCGCAGATGCGGGTCAGGAACTGCTTGACTCCCGTGTAGTCGCCTCCTCACCGATGAGGGGCACCTGCTTTCCGTCTCGGAGGCTGTCAACGTGCAGGTCGGGGAGCGGCCGTCGAACTCGCCGAGCCACCAGTGGCCGTTGTAGGCGCCGCGACCGTCATCCCGCCAGGTTCGGCAGACGGTCCCGTACACCCAGCTGTTCGGCACGTAATGGCGGGCACAGGTTTGGCCATTCGCAGCCATGGCCGGGGTCGCGGTGGCGAGCGAGATGGCCGCGGCGACGGTTGCCGTCAGCGCGGCCAGTTTCCTGGTTCTAATAGACATGCTCGGAAGTAGACGGCATGTGATCCATCGCCGCCACGCAGGAGCACCGGCAGAACACGGTGCGTGCCCGGACAGCGCCCGTCTCAACTGGCAGTGCCGGTCAGCACGACCACGCTGGGCGCGGGCAGTGCTCATCACGACAAACCGGACCTTCCCGATGTTCCCGCTGGCTTGCAGTTCGGGCTGGCAGCGGTGCCGTCGCAGATGCACCCGATCGGGTGAGCAGGTTCTGCAGCCACGAGACTGCCGGTCAGTTCTTCCGCTTCTCCTGCATGGTAACCGCAGTGCGCCTGCGGTGTTCTGGATCAGGCAAATCACCAGCCTGACCACCCGCTGAAGGAGCAGACATGGCGTTCCGCCGCTGCAACGTCTCGCACCAGGACGACCTCGTTCTTCCAGAGCTGATGTCGGATCCCCGCTACACCTTCCAGGACGTGCTCGACGGTCAGATCACCTGGGAGCAGCTGGAGAACGACGACCACAGCTACGTCTCCTGAGCGCGCCCACCCGATTCCCACCTGCAGGAAGCGACGCGAATCCGATGCCGACAGCCTCTGTCATCGACATCTCCGCGGACTCCTTCTGGGCGCTGTCCCCGCGTGAACGCGATCGGGCGTTCGAGGTGTTGCGCCGCACTGAACCCGTTTCGTGGCAACGACCGGTCGAGAACGCCCTCATCGAAGGCCACGCCGCGCCCGGTTACTGGGCGGTGTCCGGGCACGCCGACCTGGTCGAGGTCAGCAAGAACCCCCGCCATCTTCTCCTCCGCGGCCGAGCACGGCGGGGTCACCTTCGACGTGCTGCCTGCGGAGATCGCTGCGGCGTCGCAGTCGATCGGGGCGATGGACGCGCCCCAGCACGGCATCCAGCGCCGGCTCGTGGCGACGGCGTTCAGTCCGCGCCGCATCACGGAAATGGCGGAGGCCATCCGCGTCGCCGCCGAGGATATCGGCGGCTGCCGTCGGCGGCGAATTCGACTTCGTGACCGACATCGCCGAACCGCTGCCGGTGTGGACGATCTGCGAGATCCTCGGGCTCGACGGCGAGGAACGCGTACGGGCGACGTCGCACGTGAACGCGCTCACCGCCTGACGCGACACCGAGTTCGGCGGGCCGGACGCGGAGACGGCGTTCCGCAACGCGGTGATTGGGCTGTCCGCGTTGAGCATGGATCTGCTCGAGGACATGCATGGCTACCCCGGCGACCTGATGCGCGCGCTGCTCGAGGCCGAGGTGGACGGTCAGCGGCTCACTGACGAGGAAATCACCTCGTTCTTCCTCTTGTTGTTCACCGCGGGGAACGAGGCCGTCCTGTACGCGATCATCCACGGCTTGTTGGCTCCGAAGGATTTCCCGGATCAGCTCGTGTTGCTTCAGAGCGACTTCGACACGTACATCGCCGGTGCGGTGGAGGAGATCATGCGCTGGCCATCGCCCGTGGTGGCGCTCGGCCGGACGGTCATCCAGACGATGATGCCCGGTGGCGTAAACATCCCGTGGTCATCCACGGGGGCGACCAAGTGGTCATGCCATACGGCTCGGCGAACCGCGACGAGCGCGTGGCCGGCTGACCGTGGGAGTTCGATATCACCCGCACACCGAACCAGCACATTTTCTTCGACGGTAGCGGACCACACTTCCGCCTCGGCGCACCTCGCGAGGCTGGACATCAAGGCCATGCTCAAGGTGCTGTGTGATCGCCTGTTGCCGGACCTAGTGCTGGGCGAACCTCTTCTATGTGTCAGTAAACCCTCATCAACGCGGTCGGGCGGCTGCCCCCTGCGGATCGGAGTCTCGGCGTGAGCGTGCATCTGGTGACCGGAGCGACAGGCCTCGTGGGCGCTGCGCTGGTGTTGGAGTTGTTGCAGCGAACCGATGACGAGGTCATCTGCGTGACCCGGCCGGGTCGCTCGGATCCTGGAGAACGTCTCATCGCCCGGCTGAATGAGGCCGCGGAAGCCTATGACCTGCCGTTGGAGCGCGACATCGAGAAGCGCTGCCGCGTGCTCGCCGGCGACGTGATCGAGCCGTTGTGCGGCATCGATCCGGCCGTGGCGGGCCGCGTGCACGAGGTGTGGCACTCCGCAGCGGACCTGCGGTACGAGGACAAGCACTGGGAAGCGTTGCAGCGCACCAACATCATCGGCACCCGCAACGTGCTGGACCTCGCCGAGGCGGTAGGTGCCGAGGTGGTCAACCAGGTGAGCACTGCGTACGTAGCCGGCCGTCGGACCGGTCTGGTGCTGGAAGAAGCTGCGTCGGCGGAGGTGCCGACCAACAACCGCTACGAGGACAGCAAGATCGCCGCCGAGCTGGTGGCCGCCGAGGCCGGGATCCCGGTCCGGGTGATGCGGCCCAGCATCGTGATCGGCCACAGCGTCACCAAGGCGGTTGTCGGTGGCATCTCGGGTCTCTACGGCATCCAGAAGCGGATCCATCAGCTGCGCCGCGTGCAGCGCATTCTCGGCGAGCCGTTGAAGGTGCGGCTGCGGGCCGACGAGGAAACGTTGTTAAACTTCGTGCCGGTTGACCTAGTCGCGCGGGACGCGGTGTCGATCAGTCTCGCGGGTGGCGGGGTCGGCGTGTTCCACCTGACCCACCCGAACCCCCTCACGCTGCACCCCGCACTGGACCGCGTGTTCGAGCTATCCGGACTGCCCGCGCCGTCGTATGTCAGCGACACCGAGGGCTTCACCAGGGTGGACCACGAGTTCGACCGCAAGATCACTTTCTACCGCTCGTACCTGACCGGTACGAAGGTGTTCGACCAGAGTGTGCTGAGCGCAGTGGTGCCGGATTCGGCGCTGCGCTCGTGGCAGTTCGACCTGGCCGAGCTGCATGCCTTTGCCGCGTGGCACTGCGAGCGGCTCGGCACCTTCTCCTGACCTTGATTCTCCTAATCCCGAGGTCACAGGTTCGGTTCCTGCCGGGGGCGCTGGAACGAAGGAGGGTCGTTGACCTGCTAGAATAGGTCAACTGCCCTCTTTTTGATCAAGCACGGAGTCGACCTTCGACGGCGTCATGGTGCGGCACGTGGTGCGAATCGACGCTACGGTTGCACCATGACCTGTCCGTCTTCGCGGGGCCGGACCGCACCACCCTGTTCGGTGACCTGAGGCGCGCGAACGCAGCCGGTCTGTGGTCGCGTTTCTACCTGCGCGAGATTTTCGAGGAATACACTTGCGGGATCTCGGCCCTCTGCGAGCTGGCGGATGAGGCCTACCTCTCCGGGCACGTGGTGCGAGGTCGGCCCACGCTGCTGGGCGCGTTCGTCCTGGAGATGGCCGCAGAGGCAGCACTCGCTCTCCGGCCGGGTGTGCGCATCACCGGCTTCACCGGCCTGGTGCTGCACAGGTTCATGAGTCTGCAGGACGGCCGGACGGCGGTGAAACGCATCGAAGGACGTCTCAACGGATCGGAGGTGGCGGTCACCGTCAGCGGCGACGTCGTCGCACCTGACGGTCGTGTGCTGGTACACGACAGGGTGGATGCGGAGGTGCCCGTGCGGCTCGCCGACGACCTCGGCACCGTCACCGCCGACCTGCCCGCTGTGGACGGACTTCCGTTGACCGCAGGTGATTCCGGCCCGCTCGCCCTGACCGGCCGGTTCGCATCGCTGCACGACGTGCGTGCGGGCACGCTCGGCCGATGGGCGAGGTTCGGCTTCACTCCGGGCTCTTCCTGGCCGGCCGGGTTCGTCACGCCCGCACTGCTGATCGACGCCGCCGTGCAGCTCGGTCTCGGCGCCGCAACGGACGAAGTCGCGGTACCGCAACGGATCGCACGCATCATCTGCGGCCCGGTCGGTGCCGACGCCGGTGTCGACGGTGCGTTGCTGTTCGCCGAGAAGGGCAGCGCGGAGGGACGTTCGATCGCGGCGGGCTCGGTGACGGCGGTGGACGCGTGGGGCAGGCTGCTGGTCCGCCTCGACGGCACGGTGGGCGGCCTGCTCGCCGCACCGGCTGCCGCACCTGACGCCGGGCCTTCCGCCGCACCGGCTGCCGGGTCTGCCGCAGTGCCTGCGATCGCACCCGCCGTTGCACCAGTCGTCGCGGCTGCCTCCCCACCTGCTGCTGCGCGTGACGTTGCATCTGCGGGGTCACCTGCCGCTGTGCCTGCCGCAGCCCTGTCCTAGTGCTGCGTCACGCAATCTTGGCCGGGTAATGGGTCCAGGTGCGGATGGGTGAGTCGGTGGCGAAGCCGGTCTTGGGTTGGGCGCGGGCGTTGCGCCAGCGGATGTAGGCCGCGATCGCGGCGTTCTGCTCGGCGTGGCTGCGGTGGTCGGTGCCGTTGAGGGCGAAGTAGCGCAGGGCGGTGAACTCGGCCTCGATCCAGTTCAACCAGCTGGAGTAGGTCGGCAGGAACACCAGCTCGACGTCGTTGGCGGCGGCCCAGTCCAGGACGTCGGGGTGGCGGTGCGGCGAGAAGTTGTCGGCCACGATGTA
>NZ_FNIX01000033.1 GCF_900104175.1 Lentzea jiangxiensis | reverse complement strand
CGCTACGCCAACGGCACCGCCGACCCCCGGCCGGTCGACGTCCGCGTCAACGGCGGCCTGGCGGTCGGCGAACGGGCTCTCGCGGGCACCGGCGCGTGGACGACGTGGGTGTCGGCCGGGAACACCGTCACGCTCGGCGCCGGCGCGAACAAGATCAAGCTCACGTCCGCGGGGGCGACCGGTGGTCCCCACATCGACTACGTGCAGGTCGAGGAGGCGGCGGCGGAGCAGGAGGCCGAGGACGCCGTGATCAGCCAGGGCGTCGTCGAGTCGAACTGGGCGGGCTTCTCGGGACGTGGCTTCGTCAACTACGCCAACGTGGTCGGTTCGTCCGTCGAGTACGTGGTCAACGCCGAGTCCGGTGGTGAACACGACCTCACGTTCCGGTACGCCAACGGCACGACGACCGACCGGCCCCTCTCGGTGACGGTGGACGGCGCCAACGCCCAGACCGTGTCGTTCCCCGGCACGGGCGCGTGGACGACGTGGCGGACGCGAACCGTCAAAGCCACCCTGCACGCCGGCGCCAACCGCATCAGGGCGACCGCGACGACGGCGAA
The DNA here is from genome assembly GCF_900104175.1 of Lentzea jiangxiensis. Taxonomy (GTDB): domain Bacteria; phylum Actinomycetota; class Actinomycetes; order Mycobacteriales; family Pseudonocardiaceae; genus Lentzea; species Lentzea jiangxiensis. The sequence goes on along the minus strand of NZ_FNIX01000033.1, from coordinate 45,895 downwards.
CGGCGGCCCGAACGCCGACAAGCTGACCGCCGTGCTCGTCGGCCCGCCGGACGACGAGGCACCCACGCCGCCGCGCAACCTGCGGTTCGTCGGCTCCACCCACGACTCGGTCTCGCTGAGGTGGGAGGCGGCCACCGACAACGTGGGCGTCACCGGCTACGACATCTACCAGCACGGACAGCTCGTCACGAGCGTCGGCGACGTCCTGGAGGCCACCGCGACCGGCCTGCGTCCCGACACCGAGTACGACTGGACGGTGTTCGCGAAGGACCGGGCGGGCAACGTCTCGCAGGCCTCGAACAACGTCCCCGGCCGCACCGGGCCCGCGCCCGTGGACGGCCAGGCGCCCACGACGCCGGGCACGCTGCGGCCGACCGGCGCCACCTCGACCAGCGTCTCGGTCGCGTGGGGCGCCTCGACCGACAACGTGGCGGTCACCGGCTACGAGATCCACTTCGACGGCGCGCTCAAGCAGACCGCGGACGGGTCGGCCACGAGCGCGACCGTCGCGGGGCTCACCACCGGCCAGACGTACGCGGTGAAGGTGCGGGCGAAGGACGCGGCGGGCAACCTCTCGGCGTTCTCGAACCAGATCTCCGTGCGCCCGGCGGCCGGTGGCGGCACGGGGGTGCCGAACCCCGGCGCGGTCACGCAGATCGCGTCCGGCGTCGACGTGGCGTGGGGGCTCGCGTTCCTGCCCGACGGCTCGGCGCTGGTGACCGAGCGCGAGACCTTGAACGTCCTGCGCGTCACCGAGGCCGGTGCCAAGACCGTCATCGGGAAGGTGCCCGACGCGATGGGCACCAACGGCGAGGGCGGCGCGCTCGGCATCGAGGTGTCGAAGAACTTCGCCACCGACGGGTTCGTCTACCTCTACCACACCTACATCGACGGGAACCGCGTGGTCAGGGCCCACTTCGACGGCTCGGGGCTGACCGGCTGGACGACGTTGCTCGACGGCGTGCCGAAGAACCGCTACCACAACGGCGGGCGTCTGCGGTTGAGCCCGGACGGCCGCTACCTGTTCATCTCGACCGGTGACGCGCAGAACGGCAACAACGCGCAGAACCTCAACACCTACGCCGGCAAGATCCTGCGCATCCACCCGGACGGCTCCATCCCGTCCGACAACCCGTTCGCCGGCAGCGCGGTCTGGAGCTACGGCCACCGCAACGTGCAGGGCCTCGACTTCGACTCGCGGGGCAGGCTGTGGGCGTCGGAGTTCGGCAACTCGCGGCAGGACGAGGTCAACCTGATCACCAAGGGCGGCAACTACGGCTGGCAGCCCTGCGAGGGCACGATCGGCGACTGCGCCGGCACCGTGGCGCCGAAGAAGACCTGGCCGACCTCGCAGGCCTCGCCCTCGGGCCTGACGATCGTCAACGACCACGTCTTCGTCGCCACGACCATGGGCCAGCGGATCTACCGGATGCGCATCGACGCCGACGGCAACCTGGTCGAGCAGCAGACCTACTTCCAGGGCACCTACGGGCGCCTGCGCACCGTCGAGGTCGACCAGGAGGGCGACCTCTGGCTCACGACGTCGGCGGACAGGGACGGGTCGGCGGGCAACGACCGGATCCTGCACGTCGACGTCGTGTACGAGGACGGCGGCACGTCCACCGCCAAGCCGGGCGTTCGAATGTCAGGACACAGCTCCACGGAGTGAGACAAGTGCCCGTGTGCATGCGTGCTCACGGGCACTTCACTTGTTTCGCAACGACTTGAGAGCTGCGAGTGTCAGACCCCGCGTGTAGCGTCGATCGGGCCAGACGATCACGGGGAGTGTGGCAACGGTGACTGCGTTGCGTGACCAGCCGGCGCCGGCGGTGTTCGCCGACCGCGCCGAGGCCGAGGCCTACGTCGCCTCGGTCTGCTTCAAGCACGGACCTCCGAGGCTCTTCGGCGTGGAGCTCGAGTGGACCGTCCACCACGCCGAAGATCCCACCAGGGTCCTCGATCCTCACAGGCTCGCCACGGCGCTCGGCGGGCACGCACCACCCACTCTCGTTCCGGACAGCCCCCAGAGGCCGCTTCCCAGCGGCACCCCGCTGACCGTCGAACCGGGCGGGCAGGTCGAGATCTCCACTCCTCCCTGCACCAGCCTCCCGGACCTCCTCCGCACGGTCACCCAGGACATCTCGCACCTCACCGCCCTGCTGGCGGACCACGGCCTCGTGCTCGGCGACAAGGGCGCCGACCAGCACCGACGTCCCACGCGCATGCTGCGGGTGCCGCGCTACGCCGCGATGGAGCACGCGTTCGGCGAGCTCGGCCAGGACGGCATCTCGATGATGTGCAACACCGCGGGGCTGCAGGTGTGCCTCGACTTCGGTGAGCAGAAGCACCTGCAGGACCGCTGGGCGGCCGTGCACCAGCTCGGGCCGGTGATGATCGCGCTGTTCGCGAACTCGCCGGGCATCGGCGGGCTGCACGAGGGCTGGGCGTCCGCTCGCATGAGGACGCTCTACGGCTGTGATCCCGTGCGCACCAGGCCGAGTGCCGTGTGCGCCGATCCGGCCCGGGCCTACGCGCGCAGGGTCCTGGACACACCGGTCATCGCGGTGCGCGGACCCGGCCCCAGCTGGATCCCGCCGCGCAGGTTCACGTTCGCCGAGTGGATCGGCGGGGCGCACGACCGCCGCCCCACGAGCGACGACCTGGACTACCACCTGTCGTTGATGTTCCCGCCGGTGCGCCCGCGCGGGTACATCGAGATCAGATACCTCGACACGCCCCCTCCGGGAGGGTGGATCGCGCCGAGTGCGCTGCTCGTCGCGCTGTTCAGCGACCCGTCCGTCGTGGACGGTGTGCTGGCGGCGACGGAACGGGCCGCCGGGCGGTGGCTCGTCGCCGCACGGCACGGGCTGGCGGACGACCGCGTCGCGCGGGCCGCCGAGGACGTCGTGGCCCTGGGCATCGAGGCGTTGCCCCGCACGGGCCTCTCTCCAGCACAGATCAGCACCATCAGCCGGGAGCTTGAGGGGAAGCTGTGACCGAACAACTCCGCGAGCAGGTGGCGGAGGAACTGTTGCGTTCGCGCGCGCGTTCCACCGCCCTGACCGACGCCGTCGACGAGCACGACCTCGTGCGGCAGCATTCGAAGCTGATGTCGCCCCTGGTCTGGGACCTGGCGCACATCGGCAACCAGGAGGAGCTCTGGCTCGTGCGCGACGTGGGTGGTCGCGAACCGGTCAGGAGCGACATCGACGAGTACTACGACGCGTTCAAGTACGGCCGCAGCGTGCGGCCCGAGTTGCCGCTGCTGAACCCCCGGGAAGCGCGCCAGTACGTCGCCGACGTGCGCGGCAAGGTGTTCGACGTGCTGGAGGAGGTGCCGCTGGAGGGCCGCCGGCTCGTCGAGAACGGCTTCGCGTTCGGCATGATCGTGCAGCACGAGCAGCAGCACGACGAGACGATGCTCGCCACGCACCAGCTGCGCAAGGGCGACCCGGTCCTGCACGCGCCCGCGCCACCGCCCGGCGCCCTCGTCCCGACGACGGAGGTGTTCATCCCGGGCGGCCCGTTCGAGATGGGCACCTCGGACGAACCGTGGGCCCTGGACAACGAACGCCCGGCGCACGCCGTGCACGTCGACTCGTTCTTCATCGACACGACACCGGTCACGAACGGCGAGTACGCCGAGTTCGTCCTGGCCGGCGGCTACGACGACCGTCGCCTGTGGACGGACGAGGGCTGGGAGCACCGGACGACGGCGAAGCTTGTGGCGCCGAGGTTCTGGCAGCGCGAGGAGAACTCGTTCGTGCGCACGGCGTTCGGCGTGACGGAGCCGATCGTGCCGGACGAACCCGTTGTGCACGTGTGCTTCCACGAGGCCCAGGCGTACGCGAGGTGGGCGGGCAAGCGCCTGCCCACCGAGGCGGAGTGGGAGAAGGCCGCGCGCTTCGACACGGCGACCGGCCGCACGCGCCGCTACCCGTGGGGCGACCAGGAACCCACCGAGGAGCACGCGAACCTCGGGCAGCGCCACCTGCGCCCCGCCCCGGTCGGCGCCTACCCGGCGGGGGCGACGCCGAGCGGCGTGCACCAGCTGATCGGCGACGTGTGGGAGTGGACCTCCAGCGACTTCGGCCCGTACCCGGGCTTCGAGGTGTTCCCGTACAGGGAGTACTCCGAGGTCTTCTTCGGACCGGACTACAAGGTGCTGCGCGGCGGCTCGTTCGGCACGGACTCCTCCGCGATCCGCTCGACGTTCCGCAACTGGGACTACCCGATCAGGAGGCAGATCTTCGCCGGCTTCCGCTGCGCCAGGGACGCCTAGGCGGATGTGCCGCCACCTGGCTTACCTGGGCGCCGCCGTGCCCGTCTCCCGGCTGCTGTACGACGCGCCGCACTCGCTGGAGCGCCAGTCGTACGCACCCGGCGACATGCGGGCCGGGGGAACGGTCAACGTCGACGGCTACGGCGTCGGCTGGTTCCCCGGCCCGGTGCGGTACCGGCGCGCCGGCACGCTGTGGAGCGACCCGAACCTGCGCCAGCTCGCCGCCGCCGAGTCGACGGCGTTCCTCGCGGCGGTGCGCTCGGCCACCACGGGCATGCCGGTGTCGGACGCGGCGTGCGCGCCGTTCACCGACGGCACGTGGCTCTTCAGCCACAACGGACGCGTGGACGGCTGGCCGCACACCGTGGCGGGCCTCGCGAAGGCGCTCGACGTGGCGGACCTGCTCACCATGGACGCGCCGACCGACGCCGCGCTGCTGTGGACGGTCCTGCGACGCCGCCTGGAGACCGGGAAGACCCCGGCGCAGGCGCTTGTTGAACTCGTGCACGAGGTTGCGGACGCGGCACCGGGGTCGCGCCTGAACTTCCTGCTGACCAACGGAGAAGTGCTCGTGGGGACGACGTGGACACACGCCCTGTGGGTGCTTCAGAAGGCACAGGGCGTGACTCTCGCGTCCGAACCGCTTGACGACGACCCGGGCTGGCGGGAGATCCCCGACCGGCACGTGGTCACCGCCGTTCCATCCACTGTGGAGGTTCGACCGATATGACCGAGCCGGTGCTGGACGTTCACCTCACGCCCGAGGACGCCGCCCACGCGCTCCGCGCCGACGTGCGGGCCGGACTGACCGCGGACCCGAAGTGGGTGTCGCCGAAGTGGTTCTACGACGCCGCCGGCAGCGCGTTGTTCGAGGACATCACCCGGCTGCCCGAGTACTACCCGACCCGTGCCGAACGCGAGGTGCTCGCCGAGCGCGCGGGCGAGATCGCCGCGACGACCGGCGCGCACTCGCTGGTGGAGCTGGGGTCCGGCTCGTCGGAGAAGACGCGGCTGCTGCTCAGCGCGTTGCGGGAGCACGGGACGTTGCGGGAGTTCGTGCCGCAGGACGTGTCGGTGTCGGCGCTCACCGAGGCCGCGCACGCGATCATGGCCGACTACCCGGGCCTGCGCGTGCACGGCGTGGTCGGCGACTTCACGCAGCACCTCTCGCTGCTGCCCGGTGAGTCACCGCGCGTGGTGGCGTTCCTCGGCGGCACGATCGGCAACCTGATCCCGGAGGAGCGCGAGAAGTTCCTCCGCACGGTCCGCGACGTGCTGGAGCCGGGGGAGTGGCTGCTGCTCGGCACGGACCTGGTGAAGGACCGCGACACGCTGGTGCGGGCGTACGACGACGCGCAGGGCGTGACGGCCGAGTTCAACCGCAACGTGCTGAACGTGCTCAACCGCGAGGTCGGCGGCGACTTCGACGTGGAGGCGTTCGAGCACGTGGCGCTGTGGAACGCCGAGCGGGAGTGGATCGAGATGCGCCTGCGCGCCAAGCGGGCCATGCGGGTGACGCTCGCCGAGCTGGACCTGACCGTGGAGTTCCACGAGGGCGAGGAGCTGCGCACCGAGGTGTCGGCCAAGTTCCGCGAGGAGGGCGTGAAGCAGGAGTTGGAGGACGCCGGGTTCGCGCTGCACCGCTGGTGGACCGACGCGCAGGGCCGGTTCGCCGTCTCGCTCGCGCAAGCCCTGTAATCGAGACCACAACCATCCGATAGGCGGGTACACGCGGTGCCCGCTCGGTGATGGGCTGCATCGATGACATCTGCATCAACGCGGGCCGTGCGCGTTGCGCTCGTCAGCGCAGTCGCGCTCGGCACCGTCATCACCGGCCTGGGCTCCGCGTCGGCCCAGCCCGGGACCACCTCGGCCGCGAGACCCGCCGCCTGGGGGCCGTGCGCGGCGGACGTGCTCGCCGAGATCCCCGCCGCGGAACGCACCAAGGTCAGCTGTGCCGTCCAGGAGGTGCCCGTCGACCACTCGCGTCCGCGCGGGGACTCGACGGGCATCGTCATGATGAAGCGCCCCGCGGGCGACCCGGCGAAGAAGATCGGCTCGTTGTTCATCAACCCCGGCGGCCCCGGTGGCGCCGGCCTGATCTACAGCGCCTACGGCGGGAGCTTCTTCACGCCGGAGGTCCTCGAGAAGTTCGACCTCATCGGTTTCGACCCGCGCGGTGTGGGCCGCAGCGCGCCACTGCGCTGCTTCCGCACCCAGGAGGAGGCCGACGCCGTCAACGTCGGCTGGTACGCGCTCCCGACCACCTCGGAGGAGATCGCGAGCTCGATCCGGCAGTCCAAGGCCTACACGGACTACTGCAAGATCAACGCCGGTCCGCTGCTCGACCACATGTCGACCGAAGCGGTGGCCCGCGACCTCGACATCATGCGCGAGTCGGTCGGGGACGGCCAGCTCACGTACGTCGGCTTCTCGTACGGCACGCTGCTCGGCGCCACCTACGCCAACATCTTCCCGCAGCGGTCGCGCGCGCTCGTCCTCGACGGCAACGTCGACCCGCAGCTGCGGCTGACCAACGGTGCGCAGTACGACCGCGAGCGCGCCCGCGGCTTCGAGATCGCGCTCGACGCGATGCTCAAGCGCTGCGACAGCGTGGGAGTCGAGCGGTGCGCTTTCGCCGGTGACGCCCGCAAGAAGTTCGACGCCATCCGCGAATCGCTGCGCAAGGGCCCGACGACGCTGCCGAACGGCACGCAGGTGACGCTGACCGACGTCGTCGGCCGCACGGCGAGCAACCTCTACAGCCCGACCACGTTCAAGGCGCTGACCGCGTGGCTGCAGTCGATCCACGTGGCGCAGAACCCGTCGGCCGCCGCCCTGGGCGTCCAGTCCGTTGTGGACGTTCCGCTGCTCCACAACCTGGGCGGCAAGGCGGACGTGCGCGCGCTGCCGGACACGCCGTACACGAGCGACGACTCGTACTACGCCGTCAACTGCATCGACAAGCCGTTCTCCCGCAGCAACCGCAACTGGGCCTCCACCGCGGCGAAGTGGGAGGAGGAGTCGCCCACGTTCGGCCGCTACCAGGCCGCGTCCGACCTGCTGACGTGCCCGACCTGGCCGGCGCGCCACCCGGACCGTTGGATCGGCCCGTGGAACCGCCACACCAAGAACCCGATCGTCGTGGTGGGCAACTACTACGACCCGGCCACGCAGCACCTGTTCGCGCAGCGGATGGCGAAGCAGCTCGGGAACGCCCGCCTGATCAGCGTGGACGCCTTCGGCCACTGCATCCTCGGTGACTCGGCCGGCGCCGACGCGGCGGTGACGAGGTACCTCGTCGACCTCACCGCACCCGTGGACGGCACGATCTTCCAGCCGAACGCGCAACCGTTCTGATCCGTCCCGGACCGCCCGCCTGTCGTCGGACAACCGACGATAGGCGGGTACAAACGGTGCACCCTGAGTGATGGGGTGCATCCGTGACGTCATCCTCTGTTCCAGTGCGTGTCGCGCTCGCGAGTGCGCTCGTGCTCGGCACCATCGTTTCCGGCCTGGGCACGGCCTCCGCCCAGGCCGACACCTCCTCCGTCAGACCCGCTGCCTGGGGGCAGTGCGCGGCGGACGTTCTCGCCACGCTTCCCGCCTCCGTGACGCCCGAGGAGCGCGCCCGGCTCACGTGCGCCGTGCAAGAGGTGCCCGTCGACCACTCGCGCCCGCGCGGGGAGAAGACCGGCATCGCCATGATGAAGCGCCCGGCGAACGACCCGTCGCGCAAGATCGGCTCGATCTTCCTCAACCCCGGCGGTCCCGGCGGCTCCGGCCTGCTCCGCGGTGCCGTGGCGAAGAACTACTTCCAGCCCTCGGTGCTCGACCGGTTCGACGTGATCGGCTTCGACCCGCGCGGTGTCGCCCGCTCCGCCCCGCTGCGCTGCTTCCGCACCCAGGAGGAAGCCGACTCCGTCAACGAGGGCTGGTACTCGCTGCCGACCACCAAGGCGGAGATCGCGAGCTCGATCCGGCAGTCCAAGGTCTACACGGACTACTGCAAGATCAACGCCGGTCCGCTGCTCGACCACATGTCGACCGAGGCCGTGGCCCGCGACCTCGACATCATGCGCGAGTCGGTGGGCGACAGGCAGCTCAACTTCGTGGGCTTCTCGTACGGCACGCTGATCGGCTCGACGTACGCGAACATCTTCCCGCAGCGCACCCGCGCGATGGTGATCGACGGCAACGTCGACCCGAAGCTGCGCCTCACCAACGGCGCCGAGTACGACCGCCAGCGCGCCGACGGGTTCGAGATCGCCCTCGACGCGATGCTCAAGCGCTGCGACAGCGTGGGCGCGGAGAAGTGCGCGTTCGCGGGCGACGCGCGCGGGAAGTTCGAGAACATCAAGAAGGCCCTCGGCCAGGGGCCGGTCACGTTGCCGAACGGCACGCAGGTGACGCTGTCCGACGTCGTCGGCCGGGTCGCGGGTGACCTGTACTCGATCGCCCGGATCGCCCCGCTCGCCGCGTGGCTGCAGAGCATCCACCTGGCGCTGAACCCGTCCACGGCGACCACCGCGTCCCTCGGCGTCCAGTCCGCCGTGGAGCTCCCGGCGCCGCTGAACAACAACGCCGGTCGCATGGACGTCGACCCGCTGCCGGACACCCCGTACACCTCGGACGACTCCTACTACGCCGTCAACTGCTCCGACAAGCCGTTCTCGCGCACCAACCGCAACTGGGAGCGCACCGCGGCGAAGTGGGAGGAGGAGTCGCCGACGTTCGGCCGCTACCAGGCCGCGTCCGACCTGCTGACGTGCCCGACCTGGCCGGCGCGCCACCCGGACCGCTGGATCGGCCCGTGGAACCGCAAGACGCCCAACCCGGTCGTGGTGGTGGGCAACTACTACGACCCGGCGACGCAGTACCTGTTCGCGCAGCGGATGGCCAAGCAGCTCGGCAACGCGCGTCTGGTGAGCGTCGACGCGTTCGGCCACTGCATCCTCGGCCGCTCGGCGGGCACGGACGCCGTCGTGGCGAAGTACCTCGTCGACCTGGTCGCTCCGGCGGACGGGCAGGTGTTCCAGCCGAACGTTCAGCCGTTCGCCTGATCTCCTCGCCTGAAGCGGTGGCGGTGCTCGTACAGCACCGCCACCGCGGCGGCGACGGCCAAGACGGCGGCGACGACCAGCCACAGCGGGTCGTAGAGCTGGACGACCTCGATCTCGGTGAACCTCCGGCTCATCTCCACACCGCGCAGCGTCTGGTAGCTGTCCGGGCCGGGCTCGGAACCCAGCGACCCGCGCACGGCCAGCGCCAGCGCCACCAGCGCCCCCAGTCCCAGCAACGCCCACAGCTTCACGACAGCACGCTCCGCACGATCAGCACCACCGCACTCGCCCCCGCCACCACCAGCGTGGGCGTCCGGACTCCCCGGGCGTCGACCTTCCCGCGCAACGGCCCGGACAGCAAGAACCCCGCCACCAGGAACGGGATCAGCAGCACCCCGCTCCACACCGCGTGCGCCGTCACGTTGCCGGTGGCGCTCAGCCCGATGATCGAGGCGCCGGAGCCGAGCACGAAGAACGCCCCCAGCGTCGCCCGCACCTGCGGACCCGACTGGTCCTGGTAGAGCAGCGCGACCATCGGGCCGCCGATCGACGTGGCCGTGCCGAACGAACCGCTCGCCACGCCCGCGGTCACCAGCGACGGCGGGGTCGGGCGCGGGCGCCACGACGTGACCGACAGCAGCACGCACGCCAGCACCGCGCCGCCGACGACCACGCCGAAGCTCCCGGGGTCGAGCGAGTCGACGATCCAGATGCCGACGGCCGTGCCGGGCAGGCGGCCGAGCATGGCCCAGCCGACGCCGCGCCAGTCGACGTGGCGGAACTCCCTCGCGAGCGACATCACCGCGTGCGCGCAGGCGACCACCAGCACCGGCACGGGAACGAGCGCCGGATCCAGCAGCGCGAGCAGCGGCACGGCGACCAGTGCCAGCCCGAAGCCGATCAGGCCCTGCAACAACCCTCCGCACGCGACGACCACCCCGGCCACCGCCAGCAACCCCCAGGACATGCTTAGCGATGCTACAGATCGGTGTCCGAGGTTTCCTCGCCGTTCGCCGGGCGTTGGCCGGACGCACCTACGCTCCGCGCCATGACCGCGTCCCGCCGCTCCTTCCTGCTCGGCACCGGTGCGACCGCCGCCGCTGCCGCCCTGGTCACGCCCGGCTCCGCCGCCGCTGACAACGTTGTCGGCGGTCGTCCCGACCCGGAGTCGCGACGGTTCACGCTCGCCGTGATCCCGGACACGCAGTACATGTTCGACCTCGACCGCGGCGACTCCGCGCCGTTGAAGGCGACACTGCAGTACCTCGTGGACCACCAGCGGTCCGAGAACATCGTCTTCGTCAGCCACCTCGGCGACCTCGTCGAGAACGCGCGCCAGAGCGAGATCGACGACATCAGCGCGCGGTTCGAGGTGCTCGACCGCCGGCGCGTCGGCTACAGCGTGCTCGCGGGCAACCACGACGTGCCGGACTCGCGCCTCGACGACCAGCGCGGCCGCACGCCCTACCTCGACCGGTTCGGGCCGCAGCGGTTCCGCAGGTCGCCGACGTTCCGCGGGGCGAGCGCCGACGGCTACAACACCTTCCACGTCTTCCGCGCCGGCGGCCGGGAGTGGCTCGTCCTCGCCCTGGACTGGCGCATGTCCGCCCGGGGGTTCGCGTGGGCGCGCTCGGTCCTGGAGCAGCACCCCGCGCTCCCCGTCATCCTCACCACGCACGAGCTCGCGTACGACGGCGGTGACGGCGCGGCGGTGATGTCCGACTACGGGCGCAGGCTGTGGAACGAGCTGATCAAGGACAACGACCAGATCTTCCTGACGCTGAACGGCCACTTCTGGCCGCCCGCGCGGGCGACGCTGCGCAACGCGGCGGGCAACGACGTCCACGTGCACATCACGAACTACCAGGACCGCTACTACGGCGGTGGCGCGATGATCAGGCTCTACCACTTCGACCTGGACCGCGGGGTGGTCGACGTCCGCACCCTGTCGCCGTGGCTGCTCGGCAAGAAGGCGCTCAACCCGTTGGAACGCAAGGAGATCGAGCTGACCGGACCGGCCGACCGGTTCAGCGTGCCGATCGGCTTCGAGCAGCGGTTCGCCCGGTTCTCGCCGCCGGTGCTGCCGCCCGCGCAACCCGTCCGGGACGTGCTGGTGCGCGGCACGGTCGCGTACTGGCGGCTCGGCGAGAGCCTGGAAGACCTGTCCGGCAACGGCAACGACCTCCGGCAGAACGGGACGGTGACCGCGTCCGACGACCACCACCGGTTCGCGCCGTCGCACCGCTCGCTGTACTTCGGCAAACAGGGTCACCTGTCCACCGTGGACTCGGCGCCGCTGAACCGCGAGACGTTCGAGCGCGGGTACACGATCGAGGCGTTCCTGAAGCTGCCGGCCGGGTTCAACCACCCGTGGTGCGGCCTGTTCACGAAGCTCGCGCCCGGCTCGGCGGCCGGCAAGACGGGCGACGACCCGAGCGAGCCGATCGCCACGCTGAACGTCGCCGGCGGTGGCCAGCTGCAGTGGGCCGTGTTCCCGCGCAACCAGGCGGGCATCTCCACGAACTGGGGCCACGAGATGGACTACGAGACGTGGTGGCACATCGCCGTGGTCAACGACGGCACGCACACGACGTTGTACGTCGACGGCTCGCCTTTGCTGCGCAACCCCTCCACGCCCGCGCGCGGCATCTCGACGGCCGGCGACCCGTGGCTCGTCGGCGCCTACGCGTACAACAGGGTCGTCGAGAAGTCGTTGCACGGCTGGGTCGGCGACCTGCGCGTCGTCAACCGCGCGCTGGACCGCTCCGAGTTCATGCGGTCGAAGGCAGCCCGAACCGCGGGAACAGACTGAGGTCGAAGAACGACGAGACGCGCGTGATCCGGTCGTCGCGCACCTCCAGCACCTGGAGGTTGAACGGCCGGAACACGCCGTCCCCCGCTCGGAGGTAGAGGCCGTGGGCGGGCTGGCCGTTCGCCTCGGCGGCGATCATCCTGGCGCCGTGCGGAACCGCCGGGCACTGGTGCTCGAGGTGCCACGCGACCATCTCCGGGCCGCGGTACCACTGCGGGAACGGCGGCATCTCCCAGACGACGTCCTCGGCGAACATCCCGATGATCGCCGGGATGTCCTTGGCCTCGAACGCCTTCACCCACCGGTCGAGCAGCGGCTTGGCTTCCGCGGGCTCGACGACCTCGTCCTCGGTGAGGTCCCGCAGCTGCGCGTGCGCCCGTTGCAAAGCGCTGTTCACCGCCGCGACCGTCATGTCGAGCTCGTCGGCGGTCTCGGCGGCGCTGAGCCTCAGGACGTCGCGCAGGAGCAGCACCGCTCGTTGCCTCGGCGGCAGGTGTTGCAGCGCCGCGACGAACGCGAGCCTGGTGGACTCCCGTTCGGTGACGATCGCGGCCGGGTCGGTCGGGAACGGCTCCAGCCACGGGACCTCGTGGTCCTGGCTCAGCGGGTCGTCCTCGGTGGCGCCGCGGGTGCCGAGGCCGAACGGCAGCGGGCGCTTCGCGCGGCCGTCGAGCGCGGTCAGGCAGGCGTTCGTCGCGATCCGGTACAGCCACGTGCGCACCGAGGAGCGGCCCTCGAACTTGCCGTACGCCTTCCACGCGCGCAGGTACGTCTCCTGCACCAGGTCCTCGGCGTCGTGCAGCGACCCGAGCATCCGGTAGCAGTGCGCCAGCAGCTCCCGCCGGAACGGGTCGGCCGCGGTCTCGAAGTCCACCGTCATGCCCGCACTCCGATCGAGTTCTGCAACCTGCCCGTGAGGGTGCGGATGTAGTCCTTGAGCTCCACCGGTTCGTGCACGTCGAACTCGAAACCGAGGAACAGCAGGTGCCACACGATCCGTTCGAGCGCGTCCGCGCCCGTGCGCATCAGGCACTTCCCGTCGTCGACCGGTTCCAGCGACACGGACATCGGCGACGTGCGGTCCGCGACCTCCCGCAGCGGCGCGTGGATCGTCAGCACCGCCTGGTAGGCGTAGACGTTGGAGGACAGCTGCCGTGAGACGAACTCGCCCAGGCTCTCCGCCGGTGGCTGCCGAGGGGTGAACCGCGCGGCCGGCGCCGGTTCGCCCTCGACGCGGTCGACGCGGAACGTCCGCCAGTCCTCTTTGGACACGTCCCACGCCACCAGGTACCAGCGGCGGCCGGTGTGCACGAGGCCCTGCGGCTCGACCAGCCGCTTCGAGGGCCCGCCGTGCGTGGAGGCGTAGGTGAACCGCAGCTGCTGGTGGTCGCGGCAGGCGGCGGCGATGATCGTGAGGGCCTCCGCGCCGACCGTCGGCCCCGCGGCGGTCAGGGCCGTGGTGTGCGTCTGCAGCGCCTGCACCCGCCGGCGCAGCCGCGACGGCAGGACCTGCTCCAGCTTCGTGAGGGCGCGGACCGACGTCTCCTCGATGCCCGCGATCGAGCCGTTCGCCGCCGTCCGCAACCCGACCGCCACGGCGACCGCCTCGTCGTCGTCGAGCAGCAGCGGCGGCAGTTGCGCGCCCGCGCCGAGCCGGTACCCGCCCGTGGCGCCGGGCAGCGACGTGACGGGATAGCCCAGGCTGCGCAGCTTGTCCACGTCCCGGCGGATCGTGCGCACGTCGACGCTGAGCCTGCCGGCGAGCTCCGGGCCCGTCCAGTCCCGCCGCACCTGCAACAGGGACAGCAGCTTCAGCAGCCGTGCGGACGTTTCCAGCATGGGACGGATTCTAGGTTCCATTGCGGACAACGGCCGTCGATGGCTAGGGTTTGCCCCATGACTGCCGGGTCGGCCTCGTGCCGTGAGCGGAACGGTTGCCCGGCCCTGACTTGATCAGGGCCCCTCCACCCCGCGCGTTCGTTCCCCCGGAACAACGCGCACGGGAGAGGAGGTGATGCGCAATGCTTCCCAACGTTGGTGATGTTTTCTCGGGGAAGGTCGTCTCGACCGTTCCCTTCGGTTCCTTCGTCGAGCACCCCGCCGGTGCACACGGGCTCCTGCACGGCCGGCAGGCCGAGGTCGGTGCCTCGGTGCGGGTGAAGGTGCTCGCGGTGGACGCGGAGCAGCAGCGGTTCAGCCTGGAGCTGGCCTGATGCTGACGACCTGAGTGCTCGGGCAGAGGCGCCCTGCCCGAGTCCGCTCACGGTCTGCGGTGCTCCGCGCATTCGTTCGTCAGGCGGTCGTGCAGGTCCTTGCGGTGCCCCTCGTCCTGGGGCGCCGGACCCAGCGCGTCCGCCGGACTCGTGATGCCGTGCAGCAGCCGGTACAACACGACATCCGTTGCGGTGTAAAGCCACACGTCCGCCTTGCCGGGCGGAGCGGCCGGTCCGAGCGCGTTCTCGAACCAGGCCGGGAACAGCAGGTCGTGCGCGACCGCGTCCTCGATGCGGGCGCGGATCTGCCGGCGTGCCCGCGCGACGGCCTCGTTGCCGGCCGACTTGGCAGCGCTGTCCCCGGCGTGCGTGTCGTCGTCCGGTGCCTCCGGCCGCTGGCGCGTCGTGATCGCCCGCCATTGCCTGTAGTGCTTGCGCCACAGGGACTCCGCGTCCGGCGGGAGGTGGGTGAGGGCTTCCGCGGCCTCGATCGCCTCGGCGGCCCTGCGGTCGTACTCGGCGATGGCCTTGCGGATCTCTTTGGCCTGCTGCGGGGTTTGCGGCCTGCGGGCGTAGGCGTCCTGGCCGTGGAGGATCTTGGCGATCAGGTCCTCGTCGAGGTCCGGCCAGTGGTCGAAGTCGGCCTTGCGGGTCTCGCCCGCTCTGACTTTGCGGTTGAGCGCCACCAGCAGGCGTTCGAGCCGGTGGACGCTCTCGGCCAGCTCGGCGACCCGGTCGTCGGTCCTCGTCAGCCTGCGGGTGTTGTCCCTCAGCAGGTTGGTCTGGCTCAGCTGGTTCTGGGAGGCGTCGGACTGGACGTCGTCGACGCGGGCCTCCAGGGACTTGAGCTCTTTCTTGAGGAGTTCGACCTTGCCCTCGAGCGCCTTGAGCGGATCGATGTTCACCTGTGCGTCCTCCAGGCCCACCAGGCGATCCCCGCCGCGGTCAGGAGCGCCGCCCAGCCGTGGGCCAAGGGGGTCAGGAGGGTTGCCGCCAGGGCCGCCGTGATCGCCGCCGTCCTGGCCCGAGGTTCCCACTGCTCCCTGCCCGCGGGGTCCACCAGGACCGCGGCGGCGGTGGCGGTGGCGAGGAGGAGGGAGAGCAGGGACCAGGCGTCGAACCAGCCCACGGCGACGACGAGGGCCGCTGCCGTGGTGGCGGTGGCCACGGCTCGGTTCGGGATGGTCAGGCGGTCCGCTTCCAGCTCCCTGCGGGCCTGCATCACCGCTTCCACCTGGTCGTTCGTGGTGGTGAGCAGGTGGTGGAAGCCGGGGCTGCCGGGAGGTGTGCTCCGCAGGGCTCGCAGGGTTGTTCGCAGGGAGTGCTGGCGGTCGGCCAGGCGGGCGAGCGGATCGGCTGCCATGCCCCGGAATCGTGATCATCGGGAGTGGGTGGGGCTAGGGGCGGAAGTCCTAGTTGGTCCGGTTGCCGTCGAACTTCCCTCACTCGGACTAGTGGGGCGGCGCGGGTCTGTTGCGGCTGGCTGATCAGGGGGCCGCGCCGCTCGTGGGTCGATGGCACGTCTGTTGTGCTGGACGGCTGCCGGTTGCGTTGGCGGTGGGTCCCATCCCAAGTCGCACCAGCGGGAGCTGTGGCGCGACTCGTGACGGGACCCCACCGCCGGAGCGTCTGCTCAGGACGGCTCGCCTTCGGCATCGCGGGGAGCGGGGCTACGACTTGCGGCGTGCCTCTTCCGGCCACACGACCTCGATCGGGACGCCTGAGGCGCGTGCCTGTTCCACCACGTCCGCCGTGCCGCCCTTGCCCTGGGCCGGGACGCCGTCCCACACCGCCACGAGGACCTCGACGGACGCGAGCATGCGTTCGTTCGCCGCCACGTAGGCCTGGCGTCCGCTCGACATGTGCGGGAGGACGCTGACCACCGTGGCGGCTGCTCGCAGTTCGTCGTACTCGGCCACCTGGTGGGGTTTCAGGCGGTCGCGGTAGTCCAGGGCCGGGAGGACCACCTCGACCTGGCCGCCGAGTGCGAGGACGGCTCTGGCGAAGACCTGGTCGGCGCCCGGGGCCAGGCACGTGACGCCGACCAGGCTGCCGCCCAGGCGTTCCAGTGTTCCGGTGATGGCGGCCTGGACGGCCGGGACGCACTCCGGGACCAGGTTGCTGTGACCGGTGATGCCGACTCGCATCATGCGGTCCGTATCGCTCTGATCGCGTCCCTCGTGTCCTGCACGGCGGGGATGTGGCGGTGCCGCGCCGCCTCCTTGGCGAAGTCCTCCAGTTTGCGCAGGACCCTGCCCGAGGAGAGCTTCGCCGCCGTCGGCAGGACCTCGTTGATCAACCCGCACGCTGCCTCCGGGTCTCCCGCGACCATCTTGGTGCGCGCCAGTCCGATGACGTCGAACGCGCGGTTGCGCACTTTCGACGGGTCTCGCAGTTCCAGGGCTCGCCGGATGTGTTGTTCGGCGTGGACGGCCTGGGAGGGGTCGTGCATGGCGAGGTCGCGGCAGCGGGCGCCGATGACGCCCTCCAGCTCGGCCTCGTCGAAGCTGTGCAGGTAGCGGGGTTCGTTGCCGGCGTCGCGCTGGGCGAAGCTGTCCTGGGCCATGCCCACCGCCTGGTGGAACTCGCGGGTCTTGCCCATCTGGGCGTACGCCCAGGCCTCGCGGGTGAGGAGCAGGGCCTTGAGCGTGGGGGTGCCGGTGCGGCGGGTGCCGTACTGGCCCAGCTGGACGAGCTCCAGGCCGTCCTCCGGGCGGCCCAGGTCGAACATCTGCCTGGCCATGGCGGCGAGGCAGAGAGCCGCGAAACCGTCGTTGTGACCGGCCTTGGCCATGCGGACGGCCAGCACGTAGTAGCGCTGGGCCGCGTTGTGCAGGCCCGCGTCGAACGACATGCTCGCGGCCACCTTCGACAGCTCCGCGCCGATGAAGAACGCGCGTTCCGTCGTCGGGCCCGAGGGGGCCCTGCCGAGGCGTTCGGCCAGTTCGTCGAGCTGGCCGAGGACGGCCTTGCGGGCGAGGCCGTAGCCGCCCCGGCCTCCCCAGCCGCGCAGGCCGTCGGCCACGCGTTGCAACGCGAAGAGCTCCTCTTCGCTGATCGCCGAGTGCGACGACCACTTCGACAGGTTCTGCAGGGGGTGCAACCACCGCTGCAGCGGCTCGACCAGTGCGGATCCCACCGTCACCGCGGCGGCTCCCGCGAGCGCCGCTCGTCTGCTGATCGCCAAGTCGCTCCTCGCCGTCTCCTCGACCGAACGGGCAATGCTCGTCGCCTCCCAGGGGGCGGCGAGCACATCTGGCGGGCCCGTGTCGGGAGAGCCCACCTGAGCTGGGATGACGACCCGGTCGAACCACAGTCGTTCGCCCGGCACGCCGAGCACCTGCGCGAAGTGGCGCAGCCGGTCGAGGCGGTCGATCTGGTTCTCGCCCGACTCGTAACGCGACAGCTGCGCCTGGCTGATGCCGAGCCACGCCGCCATGCGGTCCTGCGTGACCCGGCTGAGGTGCTGGGGGTGGTGCCGGTAGGCGGAGATCAA
Organism: Lentzea jiangxiensis; assembly: GCF_900104175.1. GTDB lineage: Bacteria > Actinomycetota > Actinomycetes > Mycobacteriales > Pseudonocardiaceae > Lentzea > Lentzea jiangxiensis. The sequence continues at coordinate 28,029 of NZ_FNIX01000033.1, read as the reverse complement.
CGCGCCCATGTCGCGGTCGGTGCACGCCGCCGCGATCGTGGGGTGGTCCCAGAACTCGTTGGGGACCTCGGGCGGGCCGTGCACGGCCGAACGGGCGTTGCGGCGGCACCGGTGACACAGCCGATCGGTGTTGTCGGCCGCGATGAACGCTCCACACGGGCAAGCGCGCCTGGATCTGGGTCTCGCTGCATCCATCGGCCTCGCCCCCGTCACTGAGCGTTTCCAAGTGTACGGACGTGTGATCGTCAGTCCATCCATCTCATGCATAAGACGTAATGGATTCGCGTGTCGCACTTCCGGTGCCCCCGCCCGGCGGATGAGCTTCATACGTCCGCTGCATGAGGCGCATGCAGGGGGCGCGTGGTGTCGGGGGGAAGTGAGACGCACTCTGCACGTCGACGGGCCTGCGGGTCGATCCCCGTGGCTCGTCCAGTGCCACCCACCAACGGGGAGGACAACCGCCGATGAGCCTCACGACCGCGGAGACCGGTACGGGGAGTACCGGGCTCCCTCAGAACAGGGGACGCGCACGGGCGATCGGGGAGGCCGTGGCCGGCTACCGGTTGCTCGGCTGGCAGGTGACCGTCACCGAGCAGGGAGTGTTCCTACCCCTGGGCCCCGCCACGACAGCTCTGGCGATGCCGGCGAGGATCGGGTCGCGAGTGCTGGCCGACCTGAAGTCGCGCATGCTCGCCGGTCCCGTCACCGTCATCCCCGGACCCCGCGAACACTGGATATTCCTCGCCGAGCTCGTGGCGCTGCTGCCCACGCACCTCAAGGCGCCGCCGGAGGTCCAGTTCGTGCGCTCACCCCACCGGATCGCCCTCCCGCCCACGATGACCAGGTACGGGTCGCTGCGCTGGGCGAACCCGCCGTCGCACTCGCGGCACTGGTTCCCGCCCTTCACCGCCGTGCTCGCCCTGGCCCGGACGGCCGCCGCGGAGGACCAGCGCCGATAATCGGTGCCCGTGGACCGTCGTTCAGTGTTGTTGTGCGGGCTCGCCGCTGCCCTGGCCGCGTGTGGCGAGCCCGCTCCCCGCAAGACGGGCGGTGCCGGCACCGCCCGCGCCGGTGACCGCGTGACCCCCGTGTCCGCGGTGCCCGTCGGCAGCGGGGTCCTGGTGGACATGCCCGGCAACGCCCAACTGCTGGTCGTGCAGCCCCAGTCGGGTGAATTTCGCGCGTTCGACCCTTCGTGCCCGCACGTGGGTTCCCTGGTGAACCCGCCCACTGGTGGCGTCATCACGTGCCCTCTGCACGGGAGCACCTTCGACCCCGCCACGGGTGCTGTCCGCAAAGGACCTGCGACTTCGGGCCTCGTCGAGGTGGCGGTCACCCGTTCCGGAGACGACTTGGTGCTTTCCTGAGAGCTGTGCGTTTGCTGTGCATCCGGCCTCTCGCTGAACTTCTGCGAACCGATCCGCGTAATGCTGTGGTGTGAGCCCGAACACCCACCACCACGGAGGACCGGTCGTGAACAACGAAAGCCTGGTCAGCAGGCGGGCGGCACTGTGCGGAATCGCGGTTGCCCTCGCCGTGCCCAGTGGACTCGTGACCGCGTGCAGCTCCCCGGCCCCCTCCGCCGGGTCCTCGCCCGGCCAGGGCGGCTCCACGCCGACCTCAGGCTCGGCCGGCTCGGCCGGCTCGGCCGGCACCGCGCTCGTGGCCCTGGCGGACGTGCCCGAGGGCGGCGGAGCGGTCGTGGACGGTCCCAACGGCACCAAGATCGTCGTCGCGCGCGTGTCCGCGACCGAGGTGAAGGCGTTCGACGCGTCCTGCCCGCACCAGGGAGCCCTCGTCGCGGAGCCGTCCGGTGGCACGATCACCTGCCCCTCGCACGGCAGCCAGTTCGGCGCGTCCGACGGCGCCGTGAAGAAGGGGCCCGCGACGACCGGCCTGCGCGCGGTCCCGGTCAGGGTCGACGGCGACCAGGTGGTCCTGACCTGACCTTTTCTGTTTTTGTCAGACCACGTCGATAGTCTTGCCGGCGTGGCAGATCCCTCGACGTACCGCCCCGCCGTGGGCACGATCCCCGAGGCTCCCGGCGTCTACAAGTTCCGCGACGCCGGTGGCCGGGTCGTCTACGTCGGCAAGGCGAAGAGCTTGCGCAGCAGGCTGAACTCCTACTTCGCCGACATCTCCGGTCTGCACCCGCGCACGCGCCAGATGGTCACGACCGCGGCCTCCGTCGAGTGGACCGTCGTGACCACCGAGGTCGAGGCGCTGCAGCTCGAGTACAACTGGATCAAGGAGTTCGACCCGCGGTTCAACGTCCGGTACCGCGACGACAAGTCGTACCCGGTGCTGGCCGTGACGCTGCACGAGGACTACCCGCGGCTGCACGTGTACCGCGGCCCGCGCAAGAAGGGCGTGCGGTACTTCGGCCCGTTCGCGCACGCCTGGGCGATCCGCGAGACGCTCGACCTGCTGCTGCGCGTGTTCCCGGCGCGCACGTGCTCGGCGGGCGTTTTCAAGCGGCACGACCAGATCGGCCGCCCGTGCCTGCTGGGGTACATCGACAAGTGCTCGGCGCCGTGCGTCGGCAAGGTCTCGGCGGACGAGCACCGCGACATCGTGCTCGACTTCTGCGACTTCCTGGCGGGCAAGACGGACAACATGGTCCGCCGCCTGGAGCGCGAGATGCTGGAGGCGTCGCAGGAGCTGGAGTTCGAACGGGCCGCGCGCCTGCGCGACGACCTGGGCGCCCTGCGCCGCGCGATGGAGAAGCAGGCCGTCGTGCTCGGCGACGGCACGGACGCGGACGTGATGGCGTTCGCGCAGGACGAGCTCGAGGTCTCGGTCCAGGTCTTCCACGTGCGCGGCGGCCGGGTGCGCGGCCAGCGCGGCTGGGTGCTCGACAAGGTCGAGGCGGTCGACGACGCGGCGATCGTCGACCAGTTCATCATGCAGTTCTACGGCGACAACACCGAGAACACCCCGCGCGAGGTGCTCGTCCCGGTCCTGCCGGACGACGCTCCCGCGCTGGAAGACCTGCTCTCCGAGCAGCGGGGCTCCCGCGTGGCGTTGCGCGTCCCGCAACGGGGCGACAAGCGCGCCCTGATGGAGACCGTGGCGCGCAACGCCTCCGAAGCGTTCGCCCAGCACAAGCTGCGCCGCGCCGGCGACCTGACAGCCCGATCCGCCGCCCTGCAGGGGATCCAGGACGCGCTGGCCCTCGACACGGCGCCGTTGCGCATCGAGTGCATCGACATCAGCCACGTCCAGGGCACCGACGTGGTGGCGTCGCTGGTCGTCTTCGAGGACGGCCTGGCCCGCAAGTCCGAGTACCGCCGCTTCGCCCTCCGCGAAGCGGCCACCGAGGGCGACGTGGCCTCCATCGCCGAGGTGGTCCGCCGCCGCTTCCAGGCGATGCTGCGCGAGGCCGCCTCGGGCGGCCCCAACCCGGGCATCGACCCGGACACCGGCAAACCCCGCAAGTTCGCGTACCCGCCCAACCTCCTGGTGGTCGACGGTGCCGGCCCCCAGGCCGCCGCCGCGGCCGACGTCCTCGCCGAGCTGGGCATCACCGACGTGGCCGTCGTCGGCCTCGCCAAGCGCCTGGAGGAGGTCTGGGTCCCCGGCGAACCCGACCCGGTGATCCTCCCGCGCACCAGCGACGCCCTCTACCTGCTGCAGCGCGTCCGCGACGAAGCCCACCGCTTCGCCATCGCCTACCACCGCCAGAAGCGTTCGAAGCGCATGATCGCCTCCGAGCTCGACGACGTCCCGGGCCTCGGCGAGACCCGCAAAGCCGCCCTGCTCAAGCACTTCGGCTCGGTGAAGAAGCTGCGTCAGGCCACAGTGGACGAGATCAGCGGCGTGCCGGGCGTGGGCCGCCGCACCGCCGAGGCCGTGGTGGCGAGCCTGGCGGCGGGCGGGAAGTCCTGATGGTGGCCGGCCACCCGGCCGCGCCAGGCTCCGGTGTGGGACGCGTCCCGGCGGCGAAGCCGGGCGTGCTCCCAGCCGCCGCCCGGCTCACCCGCCACGCCCTGACCGAAGTCGCCGGTCTGCGCCGGCTCCCACCCTCCGCCGAGGCGCTCCTGTCCGAACTGGACGCGCCGCCCCGCCTGGCCGCCCACCTGCGAGCCGTCCACGACGTGGCGTGCGCACCGGTGTCCTGGGTGGAGCGCCACCACCCCGAGGCGGCGGTCGACGGCGACGCGGTGAAGTTCGGCGCGGCCACGCACGACATCGGAAAGGTGTTGCACCCCAACGAGCTGTCCGGTCCGGGTTCCGCCCACGAACCTGCCGGCCGCGAGCTGCTCCTCGCCCGCGGGGTCGACGAACGGCTGGCCCGCTTCGCGCGGACGCACGCGTTCTGGGCGGAAGACGGCATCGAGCTCGAAGACCTGCTGGTGAGCCTCGCGGACGAGGTGTGGAAGGCGAAGCGCGTCCCGGACCTCGAACAGCTCGTCACCGAGCGCCTCGCCGCCGTCGCCGGACAGGAGCCGTGGGAGGTCTTCCTGGCGCTGGACGACGAGCTGGACCGCATCGCGTCGGGCGCCGACGCCCGGCTGGCGTTCCAGGCGAGCTACCCGGTTTCGGCGTGACCGCGACGCAGGCGTCCACCGCCACTCGCACCTCGGCGGCGCCGACAAGCGCCGCACCGAAGGCCGATGCGGCGCTGGAGGACTCGGCCACGGCGGCGCCGAAGGGCTTGGCCGCACCGCCGATTCCCGTTGCACCGGCCCACGTGCCACACCGGTTTGTGCGCCGCGCCACAGCGGAGCTCCCGCCTGCCGCGCCGCCCGTTCCGCCGGGCCTTCGGTCCCAGCCGACCATCCGTCCGCAGGTCTTTCGCGGCACGGAACCACCCACCGTGCCGGGCCACCCACCGTGCCGGACTGCTCGCCGTGCCGGTCCACGCCTTGCCGGCCCGCCCCTCCACGCACTTCGAACCCGCCGCCACGGCACGATCGCGCTGACCTCCTCAGCACCACCCGCCGCGTCCAGCACCACCCGCCACACCGGCCCCGCAAGCCCCACCCGCCCTGCGAACGCACCGAAATCCGGGCGAGGATCGTGACCACGGCCACGGCACGCCCGTGTCGACGGTCGAACCTGCCGCGCGCAGGGTCGTTCCGGTGGAGACTCGGCACCGGGAGCGCCCGCCGTGGCCCCCAGCAGCCAGCAGCTCGCCCAAACGAGAGCGTGCAAGCAGCGCTCATGAACAGGTAACGGAGTCGTAGTCGTGAACGCGGAGAAGTCCGGCATCGAAGTCGCCGTGGTGACCGGGCTGTCCGGTGCGGGCCGCAGCACCGCGGCCAAGTGCCTGGAGGACCTCGGCTGGTTCGTCGTCGACAACCTGCCCCCGGAACTCATCGCCACCATGGTCGAGCTCGGCGCGCAGGCGCGCGGGGCGATCACCAGGGTCGCCGTCGTCATGGACGTGCGCAGCCGCGCGTTCACCGAGGACCTGGCCGCCATCATCAAGGACCTCGACGCCCGCGGGTACAAGCCGCGCGTGCTGTTCCTCGAGGCCACGGACGCCGTGCTGATCCGGCGGTTCGAGGCGGTGCGGCGCGGTCACCCGATGCAGGGGGACGGGCGGCTGCAGGACGGCATCGAGGCCGAGCGGATCCTGCTCACGCCGCTCAAGCAGGAAGCGGACCTGGTGCTCGACACGAGTGCGCTGAGCATCCACCAGCTGCGCGCCAAGATCGAGGACACGTTCGGCACCGAGGCCGCGACGCGCACCAGGGTCACCGTGCTGAGCTTCGGCTACAAGTACGGGCTGCCGATGGACGCCGACCTCGTCATGGACGTGCGCTTCCTGCCGAACCCGTTCTGGATCCCGGAGCTGCGGGAGCAGACGGGTCTCGATGGTGAGGTGCGCAACTACGTGCTGTCCCAGGAGGGCGCTGACGAGTTCCTTGACCGGTACCACGAGCTGCTGAGGCTCATCGGTGCCGGTTACCGGCGTGAGGGCAAGCGCTACCTGACGCTCGCGATCGGCTGCACGGGTGGCAAGCACCGCAGTGTGGCCCTGAGCGAAGAGCTGGCCGCGCGGCTGGCGAGCGAGGACGGCATGGCCGTGAAGGTCGTGCACAGGGATCTGGGACGCGAGTGACGAAGTTGAAAGCTGTTGCTTTGGGCGGCGGGCACGGGCTGCACGCGACGCTGAGCGCGTTGAGGCGAATCACCGACGACGTGACGGCCGTGGTGACCGTCGCGGACGACGGGGGCTCGTCGGGACGTCTGCGGCGCGAGCTGTCCCACCTGCTGCCTCCGGGCGACCTGCGCAAGGCCATGGCGGCGCTGGCGGGGGAGGACGAGTCCAGCAAGGTGTGGACGTCCCTGTTCAAGCACCGCTTCGGCGGCACGGGGGCGCTCGCCGGCCACGCCGTCGGCAACCTGGTGATCGCCGGGCTGCTCGAGCAGCTCGGCGACCCGGTCGCGGTGCTCGAGGTCGCGTCGAGGCTGCTCGGGGTCAAGGGGCGGGTGCTGCCCATGTCCAACGAGCCGCTCGACATCGAGGCCGACGTCATGGGCCTCGACGAGGACTTGAAGGACGTGCGGCGCATCCGGGGGCAGGTCGCGATCGCGACCACTCCGGGGCTCGTGCAGCGCATCCGCCTCACGGCCCCGAACGGGCGACCTGTGGGCTGTCCGGAGGCGGTAGAGGCTGTACTTGACGCTGATCTTGTGTTACTCGGACCGGGCTCGTGGTTCACCAGCGTCTTGCCGCATCTGCTCGTGCCCGAACTCCACGACGCGCTCGTGCGCACGCGTGCCAAGAAGGCCCTCGTGCTCAACTTGGTCCCCCAACCGGGTGAAACTGCCGGTTTCTCTCCGGAGCGGCATTTGGACGTAGTCTGCGAGCACGCACCCGAGCTGAAGGTGGACGCGGTGATCGCCGACGTCAACGCGGTCCCGACCCCGGACCGTCTGACGCGCGCCGCCTCGGCACTGGGAGCGCGTACGCATCTGGCGAAGATCGCCGCACCGGACGCCGCGGAACGGCATGATCCGGAGGCGCTTGCCGGTTGCCTGAGGCAGGTGGTCGAGGAGACCGGAGTGGGAGGGACTGGCCAGTGGCGATGACGTCGGCGGTCAAGGACGAGCTCAGCAGGCTCGCGGTATCCAAGACCTGTTGCCGCCGCGCGGAGGTGTCCTCCCTGCTCAGGTTCGCGGGTGGCCTGCACATCGTGTCCGGCCGGGTCGTCGTGGAGGCCGAGCTCGACCTCGGGTCCGCGGCCCGCAGGCTGCTCAAGGAGATCCAGGCGCTCTACGGCCACCACGCCGAGGTCTTCACGATCCAGTCGAACGGCCTGCGCAAGGGCACCCGCTACGTCGTCCGCGTGGTGAAGGACGGCGAGGGTCTCGCCCGCCAGACCGGCCTGCTCGACCCGCGCGGCCGCCCGGTCCGGGGCCTGCCCGCGCCGGTCGTGTCGGGCGGTGTCTGCGACGCCGAGGCGGCGTGGCGCGGCGCGTTCCTCGCGCACGGCTCGCTGACCGAACCGGGCCGCAGCTCGTCGCTCGAGATCACCTGCCCCGGCCCCGAGGCCGCGCTGGCACTGGTCGGCGCCGCCCGCCGCATGGGCATCGCCTCCAAGTCGCGCGAGGTCCGCGGAGCCGAGCGCGTGGTGATAAGGGACGGCGACGCCATCGGCGCGATGCTGACCAAGCTCGGCGCGCACGACAGCGTGCTGGCGTGGGAGGAGCGCCGGATGCGGCGCGAGGTCCGCGCCACCGCGAACAGGCTCGCGAACTTCGACGACGCGAACCTGCGCCGCTCGGCCCGCGCGGCCGTCGCGGCCGCCGCACGGGTGGCGCGCGCGTTGGAGATCCTCGGCCCGGAGGCACCCGACCACCTGGCTGCCGCGGGGCAGCTCCGCCTCGCCCACCGCCAGGCGTCGCTCGAAGAGCTGGGTCAGCTCTCCGAGCCGCAGATGACCAAGGACGCGGTCGCGGGCCGGATAAGGCGTCTGCTGGCCATGGCGGACAAGCGGGCCAAGGACCTGGGACTGCCGGACACGGAGTCGGCCGTCACCGCGGAGATGCTCGACGCCGAGGTGTGAGCGAGCTCGGCGGGCTCGGGGTCAGATCATCCCGAGCCGGCTGAGCAACGGCGTGGCGAGCGTGCGCGAGTACAGGTTCGTCACGTGGTTGTTGCGGTACACCACGACGTTGCCGACGACGGCCGGGCAGACACCGTCACGGCAGTACCACGGCGTGAGGTCGACGATCGTCGTGCGCGGGAAGCCCGCAGCCGCCTCCACGAGCGGGTCGCCCTCACCCGCGAACGCCTCGGCCTGCGAGGTTCCACAGGCGGCGACGTCGCGGCGGTTGCGTTCGAGGCAGCGCGGCACCTGGCCGTCCGGCCGGGGCAGGTCCTTGACCACCGCGACGGGGATGTCCGCGACCGAGAACGCGGCGAGCATCTCGCGGTAGCCGCGCAGCATGTCCTCGCGGGTGTTCCAAGTCCACTTCAGATCGCTCTCGTAGGCCTCGCGGCTCATGCCGGACAGCACCACGAGGTCGGGCTTGAGGGCCTTCACCCGTTCCAGCACCCCGAGGTTCTGCTCCGAGCACACGGTGAACGGCCAGCCCGCCTCCGACGGCGGCACCGTCGTGAACGGGCAGCCGTTGCGGGTCATGGCCTTCACCTTCCACCGGCCGCGCCCCGGGCCCTCCGCGAAGTCGATCAGCGGGGTGCTGTACTGCGCCGCGTGCGAGTCGCCGAGCAGCACGAGCGTCTTCTGCGCCGTGGGCTCGCCCCACGAACAGGCGTCCTCCGGCAGCGTGAGGAGGTAGACGTGGCAGTCGGCGTCGCCGCTGCCGCCGTAGGGGCCGTCCTCGTTCGCCACGGCCGGATCCGGCACCAGCGGCACACGAGCCGGGGCGGGCAGCGGGGCGCGCGGGTCGAACGCCATCGCGCCGGGGTGGTCGGCGTCGAGGACCATGCTGTTCGCGAGCCGGTCCAGCGTCCGGGCGGCGGCGTACCAGGGCGCCGCGGCCGCGACCACCGAGACGACCACGAGCACCGCGCCGAACGCGTAGGTGCCGCGGCGGCGGCGGAACCTGTTGCGGCGGAACGGGTCCTCGACGAACCGCTTGGACAGCGCGGCGAGCGCGAAGCTCAGCACGGCGGCGGCGAGCATCTCCTTCTTGGACAGCCGCTCGTTGTCGCTCAGTTCGAGCATCACGACGATGACCGGCCAGTGCCACAGGTAGAGGCTGTAGGAGATGTCGCCGGTGTAGCGGACCGGGCGCACGCTGAGCAGACGCCCGAGCAGCGTCCCGGTGGCGACGAGCATCGCCGCCGTGCCGAGCACCGGCACCGCGGCGACCCAGCCGGGGAACTGCAGGTCGGTCGTGTAGTGCACGGCGCTGAACGCCACCGCGGCGAACCCGAGCCAGCCGAGCAGCTCACGGGCCGCGCGGGGCAGCGAGACGCGGTGCAGCACCATCGCGGCCAGGCCGCCGATGCCGAGTTCCCACATGCGCGTCGGTGTCACGAAGTACGCGGCGCCGTGGTCGATGCGGGTGTAGACCACGGAGAAGACGAAGGACGCCACCGTGACGAGTGCGACGGCGACGACGGCGTACCGCGCCGTGCGGCCGTCGAGGCGGCGGGCGAACGCGGCGGTCGCGATCAGCAGCAGCGGGATGACGAGGTAGAACTGCTCCTCGACCGCGAGCGACCAGTAGTGCTGGACCGGGGAGGCGTCGGCGGTGGCGTGCCCGTAGTCGTTGGACAGCACCGCGAGCAGCCAGTTCTGGGCGTTCAGGGCGGAGCCGACGACCTCGCGCATGATCTTCGGCCACTGCGACCGGGGGAGCAGCAGCACGACGGCGGCGACGACGGCCAGCAGCGTCGCGGTGGCGGCGGGCAGCAGGCGGCGGATGCGGCGGGCGTAGAAGTCGCGCAGGCTCACGGTGCCGGTGCGGCGCAGCTCCGCGATGAGCGTGCCGATGATGAGGAAGCCCGAGATGACGAAGAAGACGTCGACGCCCACGAAACCGCCCGGCAGCCACGACGGCCGCAGGTGGTAGAGCAGCACGATGCCGACGGCCAGTGCGCGCAGGCCCTGGATGTCGCCTCTCAGCGCGTGCCGAGGGCGCGGTGCCGGGTCGAGCGCCGGGGACGGGCGCTCGGCGGACAAGGTCGCCACAGGTGACTCCTGGTTGCGGAGGTCTGCGGACCGGGTCCGCGTTCGAGGCGCGGAGATTAACCCGAATGTGCAACCAGGGCCCAAGTTGATGTACGGATTGTGACCGAGTCGACCTGACCTGCGGATTCAGTTGATCATGTGGCTCGGCGACCAGCCCACACGGCCAGCTGGGCCCGTGACCGCAGCCCCAGCTTCGACCTCGCATGGATCACGTGACGGGCGACGGTGTGCGGCGAGATCCCCAGCCGCTGCCCGATCTGGCGGTTCGTCAGCCCTTCCGCCACCAACGTCGCCACGTGCCGCTCGCGTGCGGAGATCGCGCCCTCGGCGTCCCCGGCGACCGGCTGGGTGGTCAGGCCGTAGGAGATGGCCTGCGCCAGCGACATCCGCTCGCCGGTCGACTCCGCGGCGCGCAGCCGGGCGGCGGGGAGCCGGTCGCGGCACACGGCGCGCGCCTCGTCGAGCAGGTCCTGCCAGTACGGCTCGGCGCGGAGGTCGTAGCGGGTGCGGACGGCGGAGGCGGCGGTGAGCAGGGAGAGCGCGCGTTCGTCGTCGGAGCCCATGCCGACCAGGGCCAGTGCGAGCCCTTCGAGGTCGTAGTACTGGTCCACGGGGTGTTCGGAGCCGACGACGAGGCCTTCGCGGAACACCTCGACGGCCTCGGCGCGGTTCCCCCTGGCCAGGGCGATGGCCCCCGCGGTGTGCAGCACCGGGTTCAGCATGTGCGGCAGGCCGAACAGACGCGTGAGCGCCAGCGCCTCGGTGACGAGCGGCGCGGCCGGCTCGGGCTCGCCGTGCTGCACCAACGTCCAGCCGTAGGAGTTCAGGACGATGGCGAGGGCGAGCTTGTCGCCGGAGTCGCGCAGGAGCGCGGCCGCCTCGTCGAACAGCCGCCGGGCCAGCGCCGCGTCGCCGATGTGGGCCTCGGCGGAGGCGAGCACCTCCAGGGCCCGGGCCGTCGTGCCGGGCCGCCCGGCGCCCGCGCGTTCGATCGCCAGGGACTCGGTCGCGAACCGGCGGGTCGCGTGCCAGCCGCCGCGCAGGCGGTGGTGCATCGCGGCCAGCACCGCCAGGACGCTGCGGTACGCCGGTGGCAACGGCCGCGAGAGCGCCCGGTGCAGCAGTTCGGCCGGGGCGCCGCGCGGTCCGCGGGGCGTGGAGGTCCAGGCGGTCGCGACGATCGTGAGGGCGTGCCGCGACCAGTCGCCGGTCTCGGCGGTGCGGGCCGCGGCCAGCTCGACCAGGCCGACGTGGCGGTCCAGGCGCAGCACGATCGGCGGCGCCGGGAAGAACGACGAGATCTCCGGCTCCACGACCGAACACACCCACTCGACCACACGGTCGGCCACAAGAGAGATGTCGTCGCTCTCGACCGCGCGTTCGTGGCAGTAGAGGCGAACGGATTCGAGCTGGCGGAACGTCGTGTGCCCACCGGTCCGGTTCGCGACCAGCAGCGACTTCCGCTCCAGGCCGGTCAGCAGGTCCAGCGCGTCGGGAACGCCGCAGACCGCGCTCGCCACCCCGAGGTCGAACGGCGCGCCCAGCACGGCGAGGCGCCGCGACGCGGCCTGTTCCCGCGGCGGGAGCAGGTCGTAGCTCCAGCCGATCGCCGCCCGCAGCGTGCGGTGCCGGTCGTCCACCGAGCGCGGGCCGCCGGCCAGCACCGCCAGGCTGGTGTTCAGGCGGGCGGCGATCTCGGCGGGGGACAGCACCGGGACGCGGCGCGCGGCGAGCTCGATCGCCAGCGGCATGCCGTCGAGCGACCGGCACACGGCCACGACGTCGGCGACGTTCGACGCGTCCACCTCGAACGAGCGGTCCACCGAGACGGCGCGGTCGCGGAAGAGCACCACCGCGTCGTGGCGCACCGCCTCGGCCACGTCGGCGTCGGCGGGTGGCAGCTCCAGTTCGCCGACCGCGAAGACCTGCTCGCCGGCCAGGCGCAGCGGCTCCCGCGACGTCACCAGGACGCGCAGCCGCGGGCAGCCCTCCAGCAGGTCCTGCACGGCGTCGGCGGAGGAGGCCAGCAGGTGCTCGCAGTTGTCCAGCACGAGCAACGGTCGCCGGTGCTGCCCGACCTCGGCGATCACGGCCTCCCGCGCCGACCGGCCGGGCAGCGGGTGCGCGCCGACGGCGTGGTGGATCGCCTGGTCGACGTCCGACGCCGGAGCCAGCGCCGTCCACCACACCCGGTCGGCGCGCCTGGCGGCGTGCTGGGCGGCGAGCCTGGTCTTGCCCGCGCCCGCCGGGCCGACCAGCGAGACGAGGCGTTCCCCGGCGAGCCGGGCGAGTGCCGCGAGCTCTGCGCGGCGTCCGACGAACGTGTCGAGCGGCGTGGGCACCGCCGAGGACGAAGGGGAGTCGCCGCGAGCGGAGTTGCGTTCGCGGTAGGCGCGCTGACGACAGGCGTTCGAGCAGTAGCGCCGGCCCTCGGCGATCGGGTCCCCACATGTCACGCAGGCGGCGTCGGCCGTCATGGCACCCAACCGTACCCGGCGCGTAACGATCCGTAACGCCCGCTGTTTCAGGGTATTGAGGCCTGCCCGGGCCGTCGGGACGATCCGGTGATGACAGCAGGGACCAGACCTCCGAACCCCTCTCTCGTCCCGCCGCAGGACCGCCTCGTGGTCGACGAGTGGCTCGCGCGCATCACCGCCGTCGTCGGCGGGGAGCCGACGGACACCGGCCCGGAGGCGTGCCGCTCCGCCGCCGAGGCCGCGGAGGAGCTGAGCGCCTACCTCTGGATGCTGCGCTCGCTCCGCCGCCGAACGGCCTAATCAGGACCGGTTTCTCTGGCTCGATCAAGAGATCCGCACTATCCCTGTGACCAGGGACGCAGTTCGGCAGATAGGGTGGGCCTGTTCCTGCCCAAGCTGAACGCAAGGAGTCAGTCGTGACGGTTCGTGTAGGTGTCAACGGTTTCGGTCGGATCGGGCGCAACTTCTTCCGCGCCGTGAGGGCCGGCGGCCACGACATCGAGATCGTCGCGTTCAACGACCTCGGTGACGTCGCCACCATGGCCCACCTGCTGAAGTACGACAGCATCCTCGGTCGTCTGGACGCCGACGTGCAGGTCACCGACGAGGGCATCTCCGTCGACGGCAAGGTCATCAAGGCCCTCGCCGAGCGCAACCCGGGCGCTCTGCCCTGGAAGGACCTCGGCGTCGACGTCGTGGTCGAGTCGACCGGCTTCTTCACCGACGCCACCAAGGCCCGCGCGCACGTGGACGAGGGCGGCGCCAAGAAGGTCATCATCTCCGCGCCGGCCAAGAACGAGGACCTGACGGTCGTCATCGGCGCCAACGAGGAGAAGTTCGACGGTTCGCAGACGATCATCTCGAACGCGTCCTGCACCACCAACTGCCTCGCGCCGCTGGCCAAGGTCCTCAACGACAGCTTCGGCATCGAGCAGGGCCTCATGACCACGATCCACGCGTACACGCAGGACCAGAACCTGCAGGACGCGCCGCACAGCGACCTCCGCCGTGCCCGCGCCGCCGCGCTGAACATCGTCCCGACCTCGACGGGTGCCGCCAAGGCCATCGGCCTGGTGCTGCCGGAGCTCAAGGGCAAGCTCGACGGCTACGCGCTGCGCGTGCCGATCCCCACCGGCTCGGCCACCGACCTGACCGTCACGCTCAAGCGCGAGGTCACCGTCGACGAGATCAACGCCGCGTACAAGGCCGCCGCCGAGGGCCCGCTGGCCGGCATCCTCAAGTACTCGACCGACCCGATCGTGTCGGCCGACATCGTCACCGACCCGCACTCGTGCATCTACGACGCGCCGCTGACCAAGGTGATCGGCAACCAGGTCAAGGTCGTCGGCTGGTACGACAACGAGTGGGGCTACTCCAACCGCCTCGCGGACCTGGTCAAGCTCGTCGCCTCGAAGATCTGAGTCCGGGAGCGAGTGCGTTGAAGACTCTCAGCGACCTGCTCGCCGAGGGTGTCGCGGGTCGGCGCGTGCTGGTGCGCGCCGACCTGAACGTCCCCCTCGACGGAGACAAGATCACCGACGACGGCCGCGTCCGCGCGTCGGTCCCGACGATCAAGGCCCTCGCCGACGCGGGTGCCCGCGTGGTCGTCACCGCTCACCTCGGCCGCCCCAAGGGCGAGCCGGACCCGAAGTTCTCGCTCGCCCCGGCGGCCGCTCGCCTCGGTGAGCTGCTCGGCACCGAGGTCGCGCTGGCGTCGGACCTCGTCGGCCCGTCCGCCACGTCCGTGGTCGGCGCGCTGACCGACGGTGGCGTCGTGATGCTGGAGAACGTCCGCTTCGACGCCCGGGAGACCTCGAAGGTCGACGCGGAGCGCGAGGAGCTGGCCGAGGAGCTCGCGTCGTTCGCGGACGCGTTCGTGTCCGACGGCTTCGGCGTCGTGCACCGCAAGCAGGCCTCGGTCTACGACGTCGCGAAGAAGCTGCCCGCGTACGTGGGCGGTCTCGTCGAGGCCGAGCTCGGCGTGCTGCGCAAGCTCACCGACGACCTGGAGCGCCCGTACGTCGTCGCGCTCGGCGGCTCGAAGGTGTCCGACAAGCTCGGCGTCATCGCGAACCTGCTGACCAAGGTCGACAAGCTCCTCGTCGGCGGCGGCATGGCGTACACGTTCCTCAAGGCCCAGGGCCACGAGGTCGGCACGTCGCTGCTGCAGGAGGACCAGCTCGACCAGGTCAAGGGCTTCCTCGCGGAGGCCGAGAAGCGCGGCGTCGAGCTCGTGCTGCCGGTCGACGTGCTGGTCACGGCCGAGTTCGGCAGCCCCGAGCACGACGTCGTCGGCACCGACGCGATCCCCGCCGACAGGATGGGCCTCGACATCGGCCCGAAGTCGCGCGAGCTGTTCGCCTCGAAGCTGGCCGACGCCAAGACCGTGTTCTGGAACGGCCCGATGGGCGTCTTCGAGATCGAGACCTACGCCGGCGGCACCCGTGCCGTCGCGGAGGCCCTGGTCGCGTCCGAGGCGTTCACCGTCGTCGGCGGTGGCGACTCCGCCGCGGCCGTGCGCGCGCTGGGTCTGCTCGAGGACGGTTTCTCGCACATCTCCACCGGTGGTGGCGCGTCCCTCGAGTTCCTGGAGGGCAAGGAACTCCCCGGCATCAGCGTTTTGGAGTCCTGATGGCAGCCCGGCTCCCGCTCATCGCGGGCAACTGGAAGATGAACCTCAACCACCTCGAGGCGATCGGCCTCGTGCAGAAGATCGCCTTCTCCCTGCCGGAGAAGTACTTCGCCAAGGTCGAGGTGGCCGTTCTTCCCCCGTTCGTCGACATCCGCAGCATCCAGACGCTGGTCGACGGCGACAAGCTGCTGATCAAGTACGGCGCGCAGGACATCTCGCGGCACGACTCCGGCGCCTACACCGGTGAGGTGTCCGGCCCGATGCTCGCGAAGCTCGGCTGCCACTACGTGGTCGTCGGGCACTCCGAGCGCCGCGAGTACCACGGCGAGACGGACGCGATCGTCAACGCCAAGGTCAAGGCGGCGCTGAAGGTCGGCGTCACCCCGATCTTCTGCTTTGGCGAGAAGCTGGACGTCCGCGAGGCCAAGGGTCACCTGGAACTCGTGCGCCAGCAGCTGCAGGACGGCCTCAAGGGTTTCACCGCCGAACAGGTCGCCAAGATCGTGTTCGCGTACGAGCCGGTCTGGGCCATCGGCACCGGCAAGACCGCCTCCTCGGCCGACGCGCAGGAGGTGTGCTCGCTGGTCCGCTCGTTCGTGGCGGAGAAGTACGGCGAGGAGACCGCTGCCGTCGTCCGCGTGCTCTACGGCGGTTCGGTGAAGTCGTCCAACATCGGTGAGCTCATCGGGCAGAAGGACATCGACGGCGCTCTCGTCGGCGGCGCCAGCCTGCAGGCCGACGAGTTCACCAAGCTGTGCGCTCTGGCTGCCGGCGGGCCCCTGCCCTAGGTTGATCAAAGGTGCCGACCGCTCGCCCTGGTCCGCCTCCTCCGGTGTCCCGCTGACCACCGCAGGAGGCGGTTAAGGTGGGCGGTCAGCGCGTCTGAACCCTTAATCCCACTGGTTGCACACGTTCGGCAGTCGAACAGGTACTCTATGGCGTCGGCTGCCTGACAGCGAGGAAGAAATGATCCTGTTCCTGCAGATCCTGTTGATCGTCTCCAGCGTGCTGCTGGTGCTGCTCGTGCTGCTGCACCGCGGCCGGGGCGGTGGCCTTTCCTCGCTGTTCGGCGGCGGTATGCAGTCGAGTCTGTCCGGTTCCTCCGTTGTCGAGAAGAACCTCGACCGCCTGACGCTGTTCGTCGGCGCGATCTGGGTCATCGCCATCGTGGGCATCGGGCTGCTGATCAAGCTCCCCGGAGCCTGATCTTCCGTTCAGCGGCAGAAGCCCTCAGGGGCTTGGGGTAACCACTTGGTGGGGGTGTAACGGTCGATGTCTGGTGGTAACGCGATTCGCGGTACCCGCGTCGGCGCAGGCCCGATGGGTGAATCGGAGCGCGGCGAGTCCGCGCCCCGTCGTCGGGTGTCGTACTGGTGCGCGAACGGTCACGAGTCTCGGCCTTCCTTCGCGGTCGACGCGGAGATCCCGGAGAACTGGGACTGCCCGCGCTGCGGCCTGCCGGCAGGTCGTGACGAGCAGACGCCACCCGCGCCTCCGCGCAACGAGCCGTACAAGACGCACCTTGCGTACGTGAAGGAGCGGCGCTCCGACGCGGACGGCGAGGCGATCCTCGAAGAGGCTCTCGCCAAGCTCCGCCGTCAGCGCGAAGAGCCGTAAGTCCGGCTCGCGGAGCAACTCGGTTCAACGTGAAGGGCCCCTCTACTGCGGAGAGGGGCCCTTCACGTGCATCCGGGGGTGGGTGAGGAGCGGTGGGCCCGGTGCGCGTTCCGGGGAGGCGGACGCGCTTTCCGTCCGGCTAGCGGCGCAGCCCGCTGAACTGGCGGCGCAGCATCGCCGCGCCCACGAGCAGGAAGAACAGCAGCACCACGAGCGTGCTGGTCGTGCCGCCCGACGAGCTCGACAGCGTCACGTCGACGTTGCCCACGAGCACGATGCCGCACTCCGCGCGCACCTTGTGACGGCCGGGCTCGATGGTCGAGAACCTCACCGGGGAGCGGAAGTTCCCGTCCCCGTCGGCGACGGTCTGGCCGACGTCCTGGCCCAGCGACCTCAGCGTGACGTTCGCGCCCTTCGGGCAGCCCGTGCCCGTCGCGGTCAGGTCGTCGCCGGGCTGGATGTTCTCCTTGTCGAGCACCAGGACGCCCTCACCGGGGGTCGTCAGGGCGTCGGTGGACGAGGGAGGGTTCTCCGAGGACGACGGCGGGGTGGACGACGTGGTCGTGGTGGTCACCGGGGGAGTCGTGGTCGTGATGACCGGCGGACGGGTCGTCACCGGCGGGTTGGTCACCGGGGGGTTGGTGACGGGCGGCTGCGTGGTGGTGATCGGCGGCCGTGCGGTGGTGACGGGCGGTGGAGGCGTCACGGTGAACCTGCCGAACGCGGACCGGCCGCACTCGTCGGTCGCGGTGTAGCTGTGGGTGGTCGGCTTGGAGCCGGCCGGGATGGTGGCGGTGACCGAACCGTTAGCCGCCCAGGGCGCGGTGGCCAGTACGCTTCCCGCCCAGTTGATGCGCATGGTGCCCTTGCACCTGTAAAAGCCCGACCAGGTGAAAGTCGCGGTCGAGCCCGCAGGTCCGCTGCCGGGGTTCACGCTCACCGAGGGCGCCTGCTGGGCCCCGGCCGGTGTGGCGCTCAGCACCGTAACACCGGCCGTGATGGCCACGAGTAAGCCTAAAGACCGCATTCCTTCTCCCCGGATCAGAACCTAAGGTGCGCTAGTGAGACGTCGCATGGCCGGTGCAGGTTTACTGCTGTTGGGCGGAATTATGCTGCTCCCGTCCACGGCCTCCGCACAGGACTCGTCCGTGATCCTCGAGGCCGATGTGGACGGTAGGCCGGTCGGAGTAGGAACGCTGGCGCTGGACCCGTCGAAGACCGCCAAGGTCTCCATCACGGTCCGCAACAACACGAGCACCGTGCAGCGCGTGAAGGCCGTGCGGATCAGCGGCACCGCGCTGGCGTTGACCTTCTTCGCTTACGACACAACGGTTCCGTTCGACGTGCCGGCGAAGTCCTCGGAGACCCGGTCGTTCCCGCTCGAGCCCACCGACCTCGGCTCGCAGGCGATCGGTCTGCTCCCGGTCGCGGTCGAGGTCGTCGACACCCAGCGGGACACCATCGCGTCGGTCGAGACGACCGGCGACATCAGGGGCTCGCTCTGGTCGGTCTACGGGGCGTTCGGCCTGGGTGTGCTCGTGCTGACGGGGTTGTCGTGGGCGGGGGCGTTGATGGCGTTGGCGCGCAGGCGACTGCCCGCGAACCGGTGGCAGCGCGCGATGCGGTTCCTGCCCGCCGGGATCGGGACCGGGCTGATCGCGGTGATCTCGTTGTCGGTGCTGCGGCTCGTGGCGCCGTCGCCGACGGCGGAGATCCCGTTCATCCTCGGCGCCGCGGCGGCAGCGTTCGTCCTCGGCTACGTGACACCGCATCCGGGTGGGAGGCAACCGTCCTCAATGGACGCGGAGACCGTGAGGTTCCGGCTGTGAACCAGTCCAGCGTGGTCGCCGCCCTGCCGCAGTACGCCGTCGGTGAGCAGATCGGCGAGGGCGGCATGGGCGTCGTCTACGGTGGCGTGCACCGGCAGCTCGGGCGTCCCGTGGCGATCAAACGGCTTCCGCACGCGGTGGCCGAGGACCCGCGGATGAGCGAGCGCTTCGAGCACGAGGCGCGGCTGCTGGCGCGGCTCGACCACCCGCACATCGTGCCCGTCTACGACTACGTCCGGCAGCAGGGCGAGCACCTGCTGGTGATGGAACGCCTCGACGGCGGCACGGTCTGGTCGCGGTTCGCGAGCGACGGCCTCACGGCGCAGCAGTCGTGCGGGATCGTGCTGGCGGCGCTGAGCGGTCTGCACGCTGCGCACGAGGCCGGGGTGCTGCACCTCGACGTGAAGCCCAAGAACCTGCTCTTCACCTCGAACGGCGTGGTGAAGGTGGCGGACTTCGGCATCTCCCAGGTGGTGTCGGAGGGCGCGACTCTCGTGACGCACGGCGGTGCGGTGCTCGGCACGCCCGCCTACATCGCGCCGGAGCAGGCGATGGGCAACCCCTTGTCGCCGGCGGCGGACGTCTACGCGACCGGCACGATGCTCTACGAACTGCTGTGCGGCGACCTGCCGTTCGAACGCGGCGGCGGCCCGATCGCAATGATCCAGAAGCGGGTGTTCCAGGACCCGCGGCCGTTGCCGAAGGTGCCGGAACCCCTTGCGGGCGTGGTGATGCGCAGCATCGCGCGGGAGCCGGAGGCCCGCTACCGCAACGCCGAGACGTTCGCGATCGACCTGGCGGGCGCGGCGGCCCACCTGTTCGGCCCGGACTGGCTGCTGCGGCTGAACATTCCGGTGCACCTCGCGCCGCAGGTGTCCGCGTCGTCCACCCGCCCGTCGCTGCGGCCCGTGCCCGAACGCGACACCGTCACGCTGGCGGGGCAGCGGATCCGGGCGACGCTCGTCGACCCGGTCCCCGCCGCGCGGCTGAGCGGCAGCACGCTGGTGCCGGCCGCGCAGGTGATCAAGCCGCCGTCGGCGCCGTGGGCGCTCTGGCTGGTGGCCGCGCTCGCGTTGGTCGCTCTCGTCGTGGTGCCGTTCGTCGCGACCGGCACGCCGCCGGACACGAAGATCACGCAGGACCTCGCGGACCCGGTGAAGGTCGAGGGCACGCATCTCGTCGTGACGGCCGCGGGCATCCCGCTCGCCGACGTGCCCCAGCGCGGACCGGAGGGCTTCGTGCTGCCCGGCGCGGCGCGGT
Organism: Lentzea jiangxiensis; assembly: GCF_900104175.1. GTDB lineage: Bacteria > Actinomycetota > Actinomycetes > Mycobacteriales > Pseudonocardiaceae > Lentzea > Lentzea jiangxiensis. Next base: position 8,096 of record NZ_FNIX01000033.1, on the reverse strand, counting down.
GGATCATCGGCGGTGTCGTGACGGCCCAGGTCGACGAGCAGCCGCCGTTCCTGCTGGAGTCGAGCCGGACGCCGTGGCTCAGCCTCATGGGCACCGGCTCGCTGCTGTTGCTGCTCTTCGCGTTCGCGTACCTGGAGTCGAACCTGCGCGCGTTGCGACGCCGGCAGACCGGCATGGCGGCGGTGATCGCGTCGGTGCCGCTCGGGCTCGGGCTGGGTCTTGCTGTGTGGCTGCTTGTGTCCGTGTTGCTCAAACACGAGCCGGCGATGTCCATCGCGCTGACGTGCGGTGTGCTCGGCGCTGCGGCGGCGTTGAGCGCGTCACTCGCCTCTAAGCGGCCCTGACCGCCCGCTCGACCAGGTCCGCGAGCTCCCTCGCGTATTCGGAGACGTCGGTGTCCGGCCGGGCCCAGAGTTCGGCCGGTGCCGCCTCCATCGCGGCGAGCACCGTCACCGCCATCACCCGTGGCGAGAACTCCCGCAGCTCACCGGCCCGCTGCCCCTCGCGGAACATGTCCTCCAGCTCGGTCAGCGTGCGCGCGTTCTGCTCCTCCGACCACGTCCGCGCGGCTTCGGCGTCCCGCGCGGCGTCGGCGATCTGCCCGATCGCGACCAGTTCGGCGGGGTGCTCGGCGCAGTAGTGCACGAATCCCTCGACGAGCGCCCGCAGGGCCGAGACGTACCCGTCGGCGTTCTCGGTGCGCGCGGTCAGCGCCTGGTCCATCGAGTCGTGCACGGTCAGCACGACCTGTTTCATCAACTCCTCGCGCTTGGCGAAGTGGTACGTGATGAGCCCCGGGCTGATGCCCGCACGCTGCGCGATCCGCACGAACGACGCCTTGGCGTACCCGATCTCGGCGATCGTCGCGATGGTCGCGGCGACGATCTGCGAGCGCCGGGCGTCCTCGATGAAGCTGCGCTTCTGGTCGCCCGACCGATTTTCTGGTTGCATGACCAGTAGCCTAGTTGAGCAACTAGTCAGGGGGAACGATGTTCAGTCGGAAGGTGTTCCTGAAGGCCGTCGCGGGGGCCGCCGCGCTCGCGAGCCTCGGGCAGGGTACGGCGTCGGCGGCACCGAAGAAGCGCGGCGGCGTCTGCTACGACACGGGCGTTCTGCACGCCGTGGGGGAACCGTTGAGCCGTGTGCGGTGGAGCCGCCGCCAGCTGGAACGGGAGATCGGCTTGATCGCGGGCGACCTGAACTGCCCGTCGATCACGGCGTTCGGCACCGACCTCGGCCGCCTCGCGGAGACCACGGACGTGGCGTTGCGCCACGGTATGCGGGTCTTCGTGCAGCCGCGTCTCTATGACCACCCGCAAGAGGAGGTCCTGGAGCACATGGCAGAGGCCGCGCGCACGGCCGAACGGAAGCGGCACGGCGACAACGTCACGTTCGTGACGGGCTGCGAGCACTTCCTCTTCACCCCGGGGATCATCCCCGGCGACTCGTTCCTGGAACGGATCGCGATCATCCCGACGATCCCGGACTCCGAGTGGCCGAACGTCATCCGGCGCTTCCGCGCGTTCATGGCGAAGGCGGTCGAGGTGTCGCGCCGGGAGTTCCGCGGCCGCATCACCTACGGCGCGGCCGCGGGCGCCGACGCCAGGTGGAACGACTGGTCGTTGTTCGACCTGGTCGGGCTCGACTACTACGAGCACTTCCAGACCGACGCGGAGTACACCGCCGACCTGGAGGGATACCGCCGCTGGGGCAAGCCGCTCATGGTCCTCGAGTACGGCTGCTGCACGTTCACCGGCGCCGCGGAGGCCGGGGGGATGGGCTGGGACGTCGTCGACCACGAGGCCGACCCGCCCGTGGTCAAGCCCGGCTTCGAGCGGGACGAACGCGAGCAGGCCGACCACGTCGCCCGCATGCTGCGCGTGTTCGGCGCACAGCCCGATGTCGAGGGCTCGCACCTGTACTCGGTCATCTCACCGGACTCGCCGCACCACCCGACGTGCCGTGATCGCGACTACGACATGGCCTCGTACAGCTTGCTGCGCACGATCCGCGAGCGGTTCGACGACGACAACTCTCCGTACCGCCTGGAGCCGAAGCAGTCGTTCCACGCGTTCAAGCGCTTCAATCGGTGACGACGCGTTCCCTCGGGAACGACGCCGTCACCAGAAAGCCGCCGTCCTCGGTCGGCCCCGCCGAGAACTCGCCCCCGAGCAGCGTGGCGCGCTCGCGCAGGCCGACCAGGCCGTGACCACCGCTGGGCAGCGACGACGACGGGCTGGACGGGGCGGTGTTGCGCACCTCGACCTGCACGTTGTCGTCGTACTGGGCGTCGATGAGCACGGTCGCGCTCGCCCCGACGGCGTGCTTGCGGATGTTGGTCAAGGCCTCCTGCACCGTCCGGTAGACGGCGCCGGACACCGGTGCGGCGAGGTCCTCGACCGGGCCCTTGAGCTGGATGGTGACCTCGAAACCCGCGTCGGCGGCCAGTCCGGGCAGCTCGTCGACGCCCGGCTGGTTGTCGTCGGTGGTGCGCAGGACCGACACGAGCTGACGCAGTTCATCGAGGGTGCGCGTCGACAACATGCGGATGGTGCCGGCGACCTGCTTGTGCTCAGCGTCGGCGACGGCCATGCGCAGCGCACCGGCCTGCATGGCGATGAGGCTGACCTGGTGCGACACGACGTCATGCATCTCGCGGGCGAGCTTCGCACGTTCGTCCGCACGGATGGCGTGCGCGTGCAGCACACGCTCTCTCTCGCGTGACTCGGCCAGTTCGCGGATGCGGTCGGACAGCTCCTGCCGCGCGTGCACCAGCAGGCCGATCGCGATGGGCAGACCGGCCACCAGGAAGCCGTAGATCGCCGAGTGGAAGTGGCCGGACGCGGGCCGTTCGATCAGCTCCTCGAACGGCCAGGCGACGAACCGGCACAGCCACACCAGCGCGGCCGCGAGGCCCGTCTGCCAGCCACCGACGTAGCGGCGGGCGACCGTGTAGAGGGCGATCATCGCGGCGAGCTGCGACCAGCCGACGAAGAAGCCGGGGATCGTCAGCACGAGCGTGAGGAACGGGAACCGGCGGCGCAGCACCAGCGCGCCGACCGCGAGCCAGTTGAGCCACAGCTGGTAGTCCTCGATCGGCGGCAGGTCCGTGATCGGGTCCGCTTCGAGCCACAGCCCGTACAGCCAGACGTCGAGAACGGCGAAGAAGATCAACGCCAGGTCCGCGAGCACCTGCCGGTAGTCACCACTGATCGGCCAGCGCGAGCCGGCCACCCTCTTCGACCGGTCGGCCGGGAGCAGCGTCGTGGTCAGGATCCGACCTCCCCTGTGAGCCTTCCGACCCTCACCGTACTGCGCATATGCGGCGGATGGCATTGGCTGCCCCTTCACCCCGACCTGCCCCGTCATGGGGGTAAGACGCCCGCACACGCGAATCTGTACGGCTGTCGGCTCACATATGTGCTACCGCACACGCTCGTGCGAGCGCGTGCGGTAGTCACAGCACCACTACGGACAGAGCTTCCAGCTGAACTGGTACGTCGTGTCGATCGCGCCGTCGGTCGAGTCCATCGACACGAAGCTCGTCGTAGTGGCCGTGTTGGACGTGCCCGGGTAGACCCGCAGCTCGGTGTTGATGTTGAAGTTTCTCTTCTCGCCGCACGGCGAGTAGACGATCGCGGCGACCTCGGTCGTGTCGGTGGCCTGCCAGGCGTCGCTGTGCGGGCCGTTGTACCGGTGCTGCGCCGAGTCGTTCTGCGACATGCCCTGGAAGTAGTAGTTGGCCTTCTGGACGGCGTACGCGCCTCTTTCCAGGTGCGCGAAGCCTCTGTAGTCGGCCTGGGCGATGCCGTAGGTGAAACCCTGCGGCACGTTCACCCGCAGGTTGAGCTGGCAGTTCTTGCGGAAGTCGGTCGGCCGCGCACCGACCCCGACCTGGGCCAGGTAGTCGCTGTAGGTGACGGTGAACGCCTTGTTGTCCTCGGACACCGCGACGGCCGCGGTGCCCGCCGGGCAGCCCGAGCCGTTGACCGTGACGATGTCGATCGTGATGTGGTCGGGCGGCGGCGTCCGGTTCGGCGCGCCGGGCGGGATGACGATGGTCGAGGCCAGCAGAGCAACGGCAACCGCGGTGAGCATGGGGGCACCTTTCCGACGCGTCTCACAGGGGTGGCGGCGGTGGCGGGCGGTGGCGGCCTTTGTGAAAATCAGCAACGCTTCCAGGAGAAGTGGTACAGCGTGCGCACTTCTCCGCGCGTGTAGTCCATCGTCATGAAACTGTTCGCATTGGGGTCCGAGGTACCTTTGTCGACGCGCAGCGAACTGTTGACGTTCAGATTCTTCTTCTCGCCGCAGGGCGCGTGGACGATGTCCGCGAACTCGGTTCGATGAGTGATCGACCAGTTGTCGTCGAACGGCCCCGTGAACGTGTGCTTCCACGTGTTGGTGGCCGATTGACCCTGGAAGTAGTAATTCACGTACTGGTACCCGGTCGCCCCGCGCTGGAGGTTCCCGTATCCCGCGTAGGTGGCTTCCGCGATGCCGTAGGTGAAACCCTGCGGGACGTTGACCTGCAGGTTGAGCTGGCAGTTCTTGCGGAAGTCGGTCGCACCCGCGCCCTTGCCCGCCTGGGCCAGGTAGTCGCTGTAGATCACCCAGAACGAGGTGTTGTCCGGCGAGACGACCACTTCGGCGCTGCCCTGCCTGCACCCGGAACCGTTCACCGTCACCACGTCGATCGTCACCCGGTCCGCGGGCCTCGGATCGGCGTTCGCGGGTGTGGGCGACAATGTGAACAGCACGGCCAGGGCGGCTGCCGCCGTCGCTTTGCGCATGAAGTTGGCCTTTCCTGGTGCCTCTTTCCCGGCGTGGAGCGGCAGCGGTGCCGCGAAGATTAGCGCAGGTCCTCGACCAATGGTGTGACCCAAACGGCTCAAGTCATCCCGACGGAGCAGCCCGTGAACGGTTGTCGGAAATAGGAGCCGACCTGGTGCTGAGGGAACGAATGCTTTCAGGCATACTTGCCCGCATGTCGCTGGCCGGTCTGGTGCTCGTCGTGGAAGACGAGGACCCCGTGCGGAGGTACACCGTGAGCCTGCTCGAGGAGCTGGGCTTCGCAGTCCTGCAGGCCACCGACGGCACGGAGGCCATCGCGATCCTGCGCGACCGGCGGCCCGAGGTCGGCGCGATGCTGCTCGACCACAGCATGCCGGGCCTGTCCGGCGAGGAGGTGCTCGCCGAGCTGGAGCGCGAGGGCCTCACCGTGCCGGTGGTGCTGACGAGCGGCTACGACCGCACGTCGCTCGAACGCCGCTTCGCGGGCCACGAGGTCGCGGGCTACCTGCAGAAGCCGTTCCGGATCGAGGCGCTGGACGAGACCGTCCGCCACGTGCTCGCGCGGAGCGCTCAGGCGTCCTGAGCCAGCACCTCGCGGACGCGTTCGAGCAGCTCCGACTCCACGTACGGCTTCGTGATCAGCACCTCGTCGTCGAGGACCTCGTCGGTCGTGTAGCCGGACATGTAGATCACCGCGGGCGCGACGCCGGTCGAGCGCAGCAGCCGCACGAGCTCGGGACCGCCCATCTTCGGCATGACGACGTCGGTGAGCACCAGGTCGATCGTGCTGCGGTGCGCGGTGGCGAGCTGCAGCGCCTCCTGGCCGTCGCCCGCCTCGACCACCGCGTACCCCGCGATCTCCAGCGAGCGCCTGGTCATGATCCGCACCTGCGCGTCGTCCTCCACGAGCAACACCGTGCCGACGCCTCGGTGCGTGGAGATGCGCCGCACGCACGGAGCCTCAGGGGTGCCGTCGCGTTCGACCGGCACGGGCAGGTAGACCTCGACGGTCGTGCCGGCGCCGGGTGCGCTGATCAGCTCGATCTGCCCGCCTGACTGCTGCACGATGCCGAACACCGTGGACAGGCCGAGCCCGGTGCCCTTGCCGACCGGCTTGGTGGTGAAGTACGGCTCGAACACCTGCGCCCGCACGTCCGGTGCCATGCCGGAGCCGGTGTCCCGCACGCGCAGCACCACGTACGCGCCCGGCCGCACGCCCACGATCCGGCCGGTCTCGCCGCCGCCGAGCGTCGTGTCCTCGATCGAGATCGTCAGCGTGCCGCCGTCGGGCATGGCGTCGCGGGAGTTGACCGCGAGGTTGAACAGGATCTGCTCGACCTGACCCGCGTCCGCCCACACCCGCGCGGTGTCGGGCAGGCGCATCTCCAGCTCGATGCGGTCGCCCACGAGCGTGCGCAGCATCGAGTGCACCTTGGTGAGGTTGCGCTTGAGGTCGAGCGACTCCGGGTGCAGCACCTGCTGGCGGGTGAAGGCGAGCAGCTGGCGCGTGAGGTTCGCGGCCCGTTCGCCCGCGTGCCGGATGTCCTCGATCGCCGTGCGCCGCGGATCGTCCTGGAGGGTGCGGCGCAGCAGCATCTCGCTGTTGCCGTTCACGACCGTGAGGATGTTGTTGAAGTCGTGTGCGATGCCACCGGTCAACCGTCCGATGGCCTCCATCTTCTGCGCGTGCCGCAACTGCGCTTCCGTCTCGCCGACGCGTTCTTCGAGGCGTGCGCGCGCGTCCTTCAGCTCCTGCATCAACCCGATGCCGCGTAACGCGCTGCTGAGCTGCTGCTGCACGGCCTCGTAGATCCAGCCGGGCTCCGGGCCCTCCTCGAAGAGCACGTACCCGAGGTGGTCCTCGTCGGTGTAGAGCGGCGCCACCAGCGCGCTGAACGGCTCGTCGCGCCGGAACGGGTACGGCGTCAGGTTGATCGCCGGAAACGGTGTCTCCTGCGGGCTCTTCAGTTCGTTGTTCTCGAACCGCACGAGCGCGCGCGCCGTACCTGGCGTGTCATACGCCATGACGTGACAGCCAGGGATGTTGAGGCGGGGGAGCTCTTCGGCGAGCGCGGTCGTCAGCTCTTCCACGTCCCGTGAGGCGATAAGCCGTTGCCCTGCTTCGCGCACTCTCTGGTCGTGGCGCTCGTGCTCCAGGTACTTGAAGCGTGCGTCCGTGGCGAACGCATCGCCCAGAAGGAGCTGCACGCGCAGCCACAGGTCGTTGATGATCGTGGCGTCGCTGATGCGCGCCGTCACGAACCGGTGCAGGTCGAACAACGGCGGCCACCACCGCGCCGGCTCGCACCCGGCGCGCGCGCTCGACCGGATGTACTCGGCGAGCAGCTTCAGGAACTCCGCGCCCTCGACCTCGCCGCGCCCGGCGGCCATCAGTTCGACGACGAGCTGTTCGGCCCAGTCCCGCGGCAGCCTCGCGGACGGGCGCCCGATCGAGTCCCGCAGGTGGTCGGCCACGGTGGACGCGGTCGCGGACTCGTTGACGACGAGCCTGTCGTGCGCGGGCGCGTGGCCACCCAGACCGGACGGCAGGCAGCCGCACGACCGGCGCACGACCAGCTCGGTCGGCATCATCTGGCGCTGCCGCGTGGGTTTGCCGTTCACCAGCGCCACCGCCAGCTCCACGGCCCGGATGCCCATCTCGCGGAACGGCGCGCGCACGGTCGTGAGGTCGTTCGCGCGGACGTCGGTGTGGTTGTCGTACCCGACGACGGCGATCTCCTCCGGCGTGCGGAACCCGAGCTCCTCCAGCGCGGCCACGATCCCGAGCGCGTAGTCGTCGCTCGCGGCGGCGATGGCGTCCGGTGGCTCGTCGAGACCCGCGAGCATCTTGCGCACGGACTCGGCGGCGCGTCCCGGCTCCCAGATCACCGGGCCGGGCATCGTGATGAGCTTCGGGTCGAGCGGGATTCCGTGGTTCTGCAACGACTCCATGTAGCCGAGGAACCGTTCTCGGGCACCCGCATGCGTTTGAGGTCCCCGGACGAACGCGATCCGCCGCCTGCCGTGCACCTCGATGAGGTGGTCGACGGCCTGCTTCATGCCGTCCTGGTTGTCCACGAGGATCGTCGGCCAGTGCGCAAGGCTCGTCTCGACGCTGACGATCGGCATGGGCGCGTAGCGCTTCGTGAACTCGTACATGCCCTCGGAGCCGACGAGCTGCCCCACGCGCGTAGTCCACACCACGAGCGCATCGATGCGGTTCGGCGAGATGAGGTCGTAGACCGTGTTGGCCCTACGCTTGTGCGGATCCGGATGGTTCAAAGCACTGCCCACGAAACACA
>NZ_FNIX01000030.1 GCF_900104175.1 Lentzea jiangxiensis | reverse complement strand
GGTACTGCACTGGTTACGGTGTGGGAGAGTAGGTCGCCGCCGAACTTAATTTGCCCTGCGGGTTGAGCGCCACAAGCGCTCCCCGCAGGGCTTTTCACGTATTGGTGCAGGTGGCCCCGCGCCTGGTGAGCGGCTGACCGGGTGATGAGACCCGGCGAGCGGGTGACGCACGTCAACCTGGGGTTGTTCCTCCCTACCGTGATCGTCGTGAACGATCAGTGGGCAGGGGAGGCAGCATTGCGGTGGCGAGCGTGCAGGAGGCGGGGCAGGCACGCCCGCGAGCCCGCGCCGTCCTCGCAGTCGCTCCTGCCCGCAGTGCTCGGCGTCGTGCTGCTGGTGTGCCTGATCCTCCTCCTGCTGACCTACCTCTAGCGGGACTGCAGCGCGTCGAGCGCCACGGCCTGAGCGATCACGAGCCGGCGGTCGACGCCAGGATCCTGGATGCGGATCAGGTAGTGGTCGCGGATCCAGGTCTTCTTGTCGACGCTGAACACGGGAGCGCCGTTCTCCGTGGTGAAGTCGAAGTGATACCGCATGGGGAACGGCGCGTCTCCGACGACCGGGATCCACTGCCAGAGCCGCCGGAAGCCCGCGAGGAACCCGTTCCGCTCGGCTCCTGTCGTCTGACCCCAGCCCGGCTGCTCGAGGTGCCAGGTCGACCGCAGCAGCGACTTCGCGAAGTTCTTGCGGAACAGGCCGATGGACCGGCCGCCGGCGTCCGTCACGTCGTAGCCGCTGCCGAGGTCGATCACCTTGCGGGCGTTGAACTCGAACAGCACCTGGTTCTTCGACGAGTCCGTGTAGACCGTGATCTTCTCCTTGATCTTCAACCGCTTCTGCTCGGCGAAACCGACCAGCGCTCCGGGCTTGCCGTTGTCGTCGGCGAAGACCTCGTAGCGGTTGACCATGAACGTGACCTTCTGGTGCACGTGCAGGGCTTGCGCGTTCTGGAGATTCACAGCTCCCCCTTCTCCACGGCGACAGGCGTGAGGCTCCCGGTCGGGAACCGCCGCTCGTTGCGCTCGATTTTGGCGAACGCGGCCTCGACGAGGTCGACGTTGAGCTTGTCCGCCAGTCTGGTGAGGTAGTGCATCACGTCCGCAAGCTCGTCCCGCACGTTCCACGCTAGCTCCGGGTCCTTCATCGCGTCCTTCGCCTCTTCCGGCGTCAGCCACTGGAAGAGGTCGGTGAGCTCGCCGACCTCCGCGGACAAGGCCATGACCAGGTTCTTCGGCGTGTGGTAGCTGTCCCAGTCGCGGGCAGCGGCGAACGCCCGCAGGGCGTCCCTCAGGTCCACGAGATCACGGTGACTCATGTTCCACTGACTACCACGTGGACGAACGAGCAAGGACGGTGGCTGATCAAGCATGGATCGTCCGCGTCAACGTTGATTAGCTCTAGTCATGTCAACATCGACCGCAATCAACGCCTCGTCCATCCTCGTTCTCGGTGCCACTGGCAAGACCGGCCGTCGCGTGACCGACCTCCTCGGCGCTGCCGCCCGCCCGGCGTCCCGGTCGTCGTCCACCAGGTTCGACTGGTCCGATCAGGACACCTGGGAGCCCGCCCTCGCCGGCACGACCGCCGTCTACGTCGTGCCGCCGGAGGACCCTTCGCTCCTGGCCGAGTTCGTGCCGCTCGCCGTGAAGTCGGGCGTCACCCGGCTCGTGCTGTTGTCCATGCGCGGTGCCCCGGACGACGACCCGTTCGAGGCGGCGATCAAGGACTCCGGTGTCGAGTGGACGATCCTGCGGCCGACCTGGTTCATGCAGAACTTCGACGAGGACATGTTCGCGGCGCCCGTCCAGCACGGGGAGCTGGCAGTCCCGGCGGGCGGGGGCGTGCACCCGTTCATCGACGTCGTCGACATCGCCGAGGTCGCCCTCGTCGCGCTGACGCAGCCCGGCCACGACGGGCAGACCTACGAGCTGAGCGGTCCGGAGGCGCTGTCGTTCCCCGAGATGCTCGCGCGGATCACCGAGATCACGGGCAAGCCCGTGCAGTACGACGACATCGCGCCGGAGGAGTTCGTCGCCTCGATGCGCACGCTCGGTTACCCCGGCGAGATCGCCGATCTCGTCACGATGCTGCTGGTGCGCATTCGCACGGGGGAGGAGGCACACCTCTCCGACGGCGTGCGGCGAGTGCTCGGACGAGCGCCGCGGACGTTCGCCGACTACCTGGGCAGCAGCAAGTTCGCCTGAAGACCGCGCGTGCCCTCGTTGGTGATCACAGCTTCGCAGAGCACGCGCCCGGTGCGGGTGCGCCATTCCTGTGCGGTGTCGCAGTAACGCAGACCCGTCGCGTAGCCGAGCTGGCCGATGGACTCGCCTTCCAGGAGCACCTCGAGGGTCCGCTCGCCGATGTGGGAGCCCTTCGCGATGCGGCTGTCGCGGAGTTCGGCGATCACGTGTACGGGTGTGCGGCCGTTGACCACGCGGTGCAGCACGTACTGGTGGGACGGTTCTCCCACGACGGCGACCTGGTGCTCGGCGGGCAACGTCAGCGCCGTGCCGAGTGATTCGTGGTCGAGCAGCAGGAGCCGAGGGGCGCCGAGGTGCAGGTGCACGGTGTAGGGGCGCCGCCCGCCGAGGACGCGGGCGGGGCACGAGCCGACCTCCCCGCGCTCGGCGAGCTCGAGCAGGAGCGGCTGGTACTCGGCGGCCAGGTCGCCGCGCAGGTAGCCGACCGTGACAGCGGAGCCGTCCCCGCGCAGCAGGTCGACCCGCACCGCCGCGAGGTCGTGCCGGCCCGCCGGTTCCGGCACCAGCACGGCGGTCACCGGGACCGCGTCGTCCAGTGTCGGGGAGTGCCTCGCCACCTCGGCGATGGCGTCCTGGTGGTGCGCCTCGCCGGCGATCGCGACCCGTCCCGCCGTGGACAGGCGACGCAGGCGGGAACGGGTCCGCGTCGGGACGATCTGGTCGGCGGTGTGCTTCTTGCTGCCGACGAACATGAGCGCGAAGAGCGCGAGGCCGATGACGAAGCCCAGCGGGCCGAAGGCAACGGTCAGAACCAGCGCGAGCACGGCAACAGCGATCAGGACCGCGGCAGGCGAAGGCTCCATGCGTTGCTGCATCGTCATGGGGTGTCCTCACGACTCGGCTTCCCCGTCACTCTCAGTGTCGGAAAAGCCGGGCGATGCGTTTCACGAATCGCTCATTTGGCCTAGCGTCACGGGTTGGGGGCTCCAGCCCGTGACTGGAATTCGGCGCGGATCAGGATCGTCGACCGACGGCGACACCGGGTTCTCCTCGGTGAGCTTGTAGACGATGCCCTGCCGGAACCACACGTGCGTCGCGACCCAGGCGATCACCCCGAAGACGAGGACGCCCACGAGGTAGCTCCAGCCGTCGGTGAAGAGCCGATACGCCGAGTAGAGCGCCATCGGGGTTGTGAGCGCGGAGATGAGCAGCGCCGCCCAGCGGTTGCCGTGGTTGACCTTCTGGGTGTTGCGGACCGGCGGTTCCTGACCGGCCAGGCCCCACAGCAGCTTGGCGTGGAACCACCGGCCGCTGTCGAGCGGCGGTCGCGGGTCCGGCGTCGCGCGCACCCGCGACCGTTCCGAGACGATCCGCGCCGTCCCGTCGGCGTCGTCGACCGGCAGCAGCCACTCCTGCCCGCAGCCGATGATCCGCAGGACCGGCCCCGGCGTGATCGTGAGCTCGCTGGTATTGGCCAGCCGCCACTGCGCCGGCGTCCGCACGACCCCCGCCTCGACGCCGCGGATCCGGTCGAACCGGAGCGCGACCCGCCCGACAGGGCTCATCGGGTGCAGCGGCGCAGGCAGCCGGTCGAGCAGCAACCGCCGGGACTGGATCCGCAACCGGCCTCCGCCGCGCAGCCCGACGGCCACCTCGACCGCCGACCGCCGCACGGAACCGCTTACCGGCCGCACCACGATCCGCGCGGCGATCCACGCGAGTCCGAACGCGACAACCGGCGCGGCCGCTCCCGCCGCCGCGTGCTCCCAGCCGTCGAGCAGCCCGTAGATCAGGCCGCCGAACAAGGCGGGCACCGACGGCACCAGCGCGATCTTCGGCCATGCCGTCGTCATCCACCAGAAGACGGTGAACAGCACGACCGCCAGCGCCGTCGGCCACAGCACGGCGATCTGGGTGAAGGAATCGCGGAACTCGCCGGCCCAGTCGAACGTGCCGTCGCGGACCTCGCGCCGGTACAGGTAGGACGAGAGCACCTTGTAGCCGGTCGGCACGCCGACGACGGCGGTGAGCAGGAACGGTGCGGCCAGCAGGTACCGCAGGTAGACCAACACGACTTCCCCCAGGTTGTCGGATCAGAACAGCGAGCGGCTCGCGGAGACCGGTCGAGGGCTCCAGCCCGTGACCGGCGTCCGGTGTGGATCGGGATCTTCGTCCAGTGGTGAGCGCGGGTTTTCTTCGGTGAGCTTCTGCGTGGCGCCGATGGAGCCCCAGGACAGGACTGTGCCCAGGGCGACACCACCGAAGATCAGGACGCCGAAGACGAAGGTCCAGTCGCCGGTGAACATGCGGAACGCCGCGAACCCGGCCATCGCCGTCGTGAGGGCGCTGAGCACGAGCATCATGTGGTGCGCGCCGTGCTTGACCTTCTGCGGGTTCGGCCGCAGCACCGGAGCGTCCTGGAGCTCCCACAGGTGCTTCGCGCTGGTCCAGCGCCTGCTGTCCATCGGCGGGCGTGGTTCTGCCTTGCCGCGCACCTCGGCCCGTTCGAGCACCAGCCGGGCCGCCGCCTCGGCGTCGTCGACCGGCAGCAGCCACTCCTGCCCGCCGCCGATGATCCGCAGGACCGGCCCCGGCGTGATCGTGAGCTCGCTGGTGTTGGCCAGCCGCCACTGCGCCGCGGTCCGCACAGCTCCGGCCTCGACGTGCTTGATCCGGTCGAAGCGGATCGCGACCCTGCCCACCGGCGACCCCTTGTGCAGCGGCGGCGGCAGCTTGTCGAGCAACAGCCGCCGCGACTGCACCCGCAAGCGCCCCTCGCCCCGCAGTCCGACGACGACCTCGGCGGCCGAGCGCCGCACATCCCTCGTGAGCGGCCAGGACACGATCTGCGCCGCGAGCCACGCAAGCCCCCACGCCGCCGCAGGTGCGGCCACGGCCAGCAGCGTCTTCTCGACCGTCCCGCTGAACAGTCCGGTGAGCGCGAGCGGCGCCGACGGCAGCAACGCGATCCGAGGCCATGCCGTGGTCATCCACCACAGCGCCGCGAAGAGCACGAGCGCGACGGGGACGGGCCAGAAGCCGCCGATGTGGTCGGTGAACGTCTCGGTGAACCCGGTGGTGAAAGACCGGCTCGTGCCACCCGGCAGCGACCGCCGGAAGAGCTGCGACGACAACGTCAGGTACACGAACGGCACGCCGACGTAACTGGTCAGGATCAACGGCAGCGCGACGAGATACCGCAAGAACATCATGTGGTCCCCAGGACTTGATCAGTGGACCAGGGTAAGGCGTGCCCGTCCTCCGGGTCCTGGTTCTCCACCACCTGGCAGTGCTGTCAGCACAAGCCCGAACACCATGCCGTTGAGCTCTTCCAGTCCGAGGTGGAGCGCCTTGGCCACGTGCGCCGGCGTCGTGCCGTTCTCACGCAGCACCCTGAACACCTTGGTGAGCAGCTTCGAGCTCTCGCGCCGCGTCATGCCGCCCTCCACGAGGCTGTGGACGTTCGCCCACCTCGTGAACTGCTCACGGCCCACGTGCCAGTGCCGGTGGTCGGTGCCGGGCAACTGCCGCTGCGGCATCAGGAACTCGGCCGCGAACTCGCGGGGTTCGTCGTGCCCGAGGAGCACCGCGAGCTGCACCGCCGCGTCGAACCGCGCCTGCTCGGGCGTCGACGAGGGGTCGAGGAACAGCAACGGTGTCCCGTTGTGCCAGCAGCAGAACGCCTCGTGCCCGGCACAGTCGACCGGCAACGAGAACACCCGCACACCGTGCGACTCCAGCAACTGCACCATGTTCGGCGCTGGCCAGTCCGCGAGCCGCCACGCGTCCCGCGTGCCCTGAGGAGACGTTCGCGGCGGCGGCAGGTCCGGCTGCGGCAGCACGAACAGGCGCTCCAGCCACCCGTTGAACTCGATCGCCAGCTGCGCGGCTGCCGTGACCTGCTCGTCCGGCGGCGCGTTCTGCGGCCGCGGCGGTTCGTCGGCCATCAGGAACCCGGTCGGGAACCCCAGCGCTCCCGCCAGCGACTCGACCGTGGCCGGCAGCGGCGTGCGCACCCCGCGTTCGTACTCGCCGATGGCCCGCGCCTGCACACCCGACTTGTGCGCCAGCTCAGCCACGGTGAGACCGCGCCGGGTGCGGGCAAGCGTGAGTCGCGAGGGCGTGAGCATGATCCGGTCATTGTCGCTGCTGGCTCACCGGGCTGCCAGGCGGGTCCTGCCGGGACCGCCGGACCTGCGGTCCCACGCCGCTCCGCGGGTGCCGGTAGCGAAGTCGCCCCGGCCGTCACCGCCGGAGCGCGATCGGGAAGTCCACCTCCTCCGGACCGTCCATATTGAGCGTTCTGGTCTGTGCGAACTCCATCGGCGGCAACGAGATCCGGTGCGCCCACCGCTCGATGATCTGGTTCTGCGGCGTCGGCTCCGGCTGCGACACCTCGCGCAACACGACGAGCCGGTCCTCCAGCTGCAGCGCGTACGTGACGAGGAACCACAGCTTGAAGCCCTCGTTGCGCACGTTCTCGAACAGCGCGAACTGGTCGTGGTCGTTGTCCCGCATCATCGCCGCGATGGCGGGCCCCTTCGCGTAGTCGCTGCGCAGCGGCGCGTCGGGCGACCCCGTGCCCCGGTTGCCCTGCAGCGTGCCGAGCAGGATCGGCCGCGACGGGTGCCGGACCAGCCCCGCGTTCCAGTGGTCGAGGCGCTGCCAGCCTTCCTCGGCCAAGAGCTGCCGCAGCGTGCCGACCCGGTGGATCCAGTCGAGCAGGCCGGGCGCGTTGGTCGGCCCGAACGGCGGTGAGGCGGCGCGGGCGTCGATCCCGGCGGCGATCGCGCGGTCCAGGACCTCGAGGCGCAGGCCGAGGTCGCCGAGCTGCTCTTCGGCGGTGGGGGTGCGCTTGCGGAAGGCGGCGTTGGTCATGGGTCGACGGTAACCGCGGGGTCTGACAATTCCGGGAGACTGCGGGTCGTGTACCGCTACGTCGACGCCGGTCCCGCCCCGCCGGCCACCTCGGAGGCGACTGCGCAGGCATGCGCCGGACCCGCCGCACGGGCACCGCGCCGGAGATGGCGGTGCGGCGGGCGTTGCACCGCCGCGGGCTGCGTTACCTCGTGGACGTCGCGCCGCCGGGGACGAACAAACGCAGGCGGGTGGACGTGCTGCTGCGCGGCGCCCGGATCGCGTTGTTCGTCGACGGTTGTTTCTGGCACTCGTGCCCGGAGCACGGCCAGCTGCCGAAGGCGAACCGCGAGTGGTGGCGTGTGAAGCTGCACGGCGTGGTCGTGCGCGACCGGGACACGGACGTGCAGCTCACGGCTGCCGGCTGGCGCGTCGTGCGCGTGTGGGAGCACGAGGACCCGGACGACGTCGCCGACCGGGTCCTCGCCCTGGTGACCGCTCTCCCGGCTAAGCCGCCACCTGGGTGAGCTCGTGCAACGCGTCCCGCTCACCCAACCGCTCCCGAGCCCACTCCGCTACCACGGCGTCCTGCGCGAACACCACGATCTGCCGGTCCGCCGACAGCTGCAGCAGCAGGTCGAGCACGGCGCGGGTGCGGACGTCGTCGGCCTGCACGGTGACGTCGTCGAGCAGCAGCGGGCACGGTTCGGTGGACAGGTGCTGGGCCAGGGCCACGCGCAGCAGCAGGTAGACCTGCTCGGCGGTGCCCAGGGACAGCCGCGAGGCCTGGTGCCACGTGTCGGAGGCCGTGCAGACGCGCACGGTCAGGGACGACGGGTCCACGGCGGCGTCGACGTAGCGGCCCTCGGTGATGGTGGGCAGCCAGGTGCGCAGCGTGTCCTCCAGGGCCGGGGTGATGGTGCTGTGCACCTTCTCGCGGGCCGCGGTCAGGTAGCGGGAGGCGAGGTCGACGGCTTCCACCTCGGCGGTCACTTCCGCCAGCACGGCGGTGGCGGTCTCCACGGCCTCCTCGGCGTCCGGGACGCTCGGCAGACAGCGGGCCAGTTCGGCCACGGTCGCGGCCAGTGAGTCCGCGGACGCCGCCAGGGACGGGGCGACCGGGGGACAGGCCGCGTAGCGGGCGGCGGCTTCGAGCAGGGTGGCGTGGCGGGTCTTGGCCGCGGAGAGCGTCGCCTCCAGGTCGTCCAGGGTGCCGTTGGCCAGCAACGTCTGGAGTTCGGCCCACGCGTTGCGTTCGTCTTCCGCTTCGCGGAGCACGCGGTCCCAGCCGCGTTGCCATTCGGCGATCGCGCGCAGCAGGTCCTCGGGGCGGTCGCCGGTGCGGCCGATCGCGGTCACGGCCTCGCGCAGCAGGTCGAGGGCCTGGGTGTGGGCGGCGGCGGCCTCGGCGACGGTGGCTTCGGCCAGGCGGCGGTCCGCCAGTGCCTGGACCAGCCTCGGGCGCCCGGCGGCCATCGACGCCTGCCGGGCGCGCACCTTGCAGTCGGTCTCGTAGTCGACCAGCAGGTCCGCGACGGACATCGACGGGTCGGTCTTGCCGCGGGCGGCCAGTTCCACCCGGACGGCCTTCTCGGTGCGGGCCACCTCGCACAGCAGGTCGGCGTGTTCGGCCTCCCACGCCGCGCGGTTCGCCAAGCGCCACAGGGTTTCGCGGTCCGCTGGGATGCCGAGAGCGGCGCACCCGGCCACGGCCTCGTCGTGGGCCCGGCAGGCCTCGGCCGCCACGGCGCGCTGGCCCTCGGCCTCGGCCAAGGCGCGGTCCGCGGTGAACAGGACGCCGCGCGCCCGGTTCGCGGCGGCGGCGCGTTCGGCGGCGAAGGTCACCGCCGCCTCGCGCTCGGGCCCGTTGTCGCGGGACAGGGCACCGCCGACGCCGGCCACCAGTGCGGCGACGAGGACCCCGGCGGCGGCCGGGTGCCGGCCGGTCAGGAACAGCAGCAGGCCCACCAGCGTCGTCAGGCAGCTCAGGGCGAGGAGGGCGTTGCGCAGGAGCGGGTTCGGCACCGGGATCTCCTGCACGCGCGCCGCCGCCACGTCCGCCTCCACCTGGGACCTGGCCGCGTTCACCGCGGCCTCGTCCTGGACCTGGCGGGCGTGGTCGACGTCGATCGACGCGGTGGTCAGGCGGGCGCCGCAGGACGGGTCCAGGCGTGTCGCGAGACCCCGCAGCACGGACGGTTCGGCGCTGGTCGGCGGCGACGGGCGGCGCTCGCGGTGGGCCGCGGCGACAGCGGAAGCGGTCGCGTGGGCCGAGGCCACGACGCGGAGGTCGTCGTCCAGGGCGGTCTCGCCGACGGGGAGCCCCGGCAGCGCCTCGAGCTCGGCTTCCAGACTCGCCGCCGACGAGCCCGTCAGCGCACGAGGAGTCGGCGCGGCCCGCCACGCGGCCAGCGCGCGGTTCACCAGACGCGCCAGCGCTTCCTGCTCCGCCAGCCCGGACGGCGGGGAGTCGCCGAAGCGCTCCTGCAAGCTGTTCAGCCGCGTCATGTGGGAAGACAGCTCGTCGAGAAAGGCGGCGTGCTCCCGCACGGCGAGACGCGCGCGAGCGGCGGAAGCGGACCGCGCCTGCGCGGACAGCTCCAGGTAACGGGCGTGCTCACGACGAGCCGCGGCCAGGCCGGTTTCGGCTTCCCGCAAGCGGTTCCGCGCGTCCTGCACCGCCTCCACCGGCACGGTCAGCCGTCGCAACGCCTGCTCCACGGTGCCGTCCGTGCCGGCGGTCGCCGCGGCACGGCGCAGGTGGTCCCGCAGGCCGTCCGCTGAGTCCAGCACAGTCAGCAGCTGCGCTTGGTCGACGCACGCGGTCGCGGCGAACGACGTGCGGTCCAGCCCGAGCCGCCGGGAGACGTCCGGGGCCGAGTCGTCGTTCAGGTCGCGGTCCACGGCCACGACCTCACCGGACTCCAGCGACAGCATGGCCGCCACCCGCCACGACTCGCCGTGCCACGGCCGGTGCCGCGACGACGGCTCGCCGCACAGCGCGGCGCGGATCGCGGCGTGCCAGGACGACTTCGCCGACTCGTTCACGCCCGACACCACGGTCAGGCCGGGCGCCAGCGGCAGCGTGCGGTCGTGCAGCGGCCCGAAGGCGTGCGCGGTGACCGACTCGATCCTCATCGGCCCTCCAGCGCCCGCAGCCCGGTCGCGAGCACCCGGCCGCGCACGGTGGTCTCCAGCGACGGGTCCGCGAGCACGTCGCGCACGAACTGGCCGCGCACGGTGCGTTCGGCGGCGACGGAGTCGAAGTCCGGCAACGGGAACGCCTTCTCGTGGTCCAGCCAGTCGAGGTCCCTCGACGCGGACACGTCGACCACCTCGCGCGACACCGAGCCGTCCTCGTTCACCGTGCACAGAACGGCTCCGCGCTCACCGGTCTCGCCCGGCGTCAGCGGGTCCGGGTTACCGGGGAACGTGTACCGCGCGGCGTGCTCCGGGGTGTGCACGTGTCCGAGGAACGCGTGGTCCAGCCCCGTGATCGCAACGTCGCAGGGCGGGAAACCGTGGCACAGGGCCAGGTTCACGCCGCCGCGGGTGACCGCGAACCCGTCCAGCACGTCCCGCGCGGGACCGGGTCCGACGTGCGCGGCGCCCCACAGCGTGACGCCGTCGGCGAGTTCCACGGGCGACAGCTCCTCGGACGAGAACACGTGCACGTTCGGCGTCCAGTCCACCTGCTGGTAGACCGACCGCGGCCCGTACCGGTCGTCGTCGCCGGGAGCCAGGAACACCGGCACCGGGCAGTCGAACACCGACCGCAGGAACGAGGCCGTGGAGGGGGCGCAGCGGTCCTGCTCGTACAGGTCGCCGGCGCAGAGCACCGCGTCGACCTCCGACTCCTGGGCGAGGTCGACGATGCGCTCCAGCGTGTCGCGCAAGGCCTTGCGCCGCACCGGTCCCGCGCTGGGGAAGCGCGTGTCCAGGTGCAGGTCAGCGAACAGCAGCAGTTTCACCGGTGCCTTCAGCGAGGTCGATGGTGCCGGACAGGGTCAGGGGTGGCTGGAGGACCGCGCACACGTTGGCGATGTCGGCGTGCCAGCCGGCCAGCTCCGCGACGGTCGGGGTCAGCTCGTAACCGTGCTGGCGGACCGCACGGCTCAACGCGTGCCACAGCTGGGAGACGTCATGTGCCACATCAGCGTCCACATGGGACGGAAGGCTGATCAGCAGGGCGTGCACGGGTTCGTCGGAGTTCCCGACGCCGCACGCGCGGGCCACCGACCGCTCCACCGCGGTGCGCAGCAGCTCGGCACTGCACCGGATCCGCACGCCGTCGAGCTGCCCGGGGCGTGCCAGCAGGTTCGCGACGCAGGTCAGCCGGTCCTGCACGTCAGGGGGAAGAGTCATCGCCGCAGCCACCCCGCCAGCAGTTCGGCGTCCCGTATCAGCACGTCCAGATCGCCGGTCTCGCCGCCGACGCGGCACGCCCGCAGCAGGTCCACCGCCCACGAACCGACGACGTCCTCCAGGTGCGGCAGCAGCTCCGCCGCCTCCGCGTGGTCGTCGAGCACGGCCAAGGCGAGCTTCTGCCTGGTCGTCAGCGCGCACTCCAGCACGCGTTCGACCTCGGCGTGCGGCATGCCGCTCTCGAGCCGTTCGCGCCGGAACCGGGCGTGCGACGCCGCTTCCAGGGCCGCGCGGCAGCACGACGCCACGAGCTCGGCCCGCAACGCGTCCGGCAGGTCCGCGTCACCGCGCATCGACCGGGCGTCGTTCAGGCACCGGCCGACGGGGTCGTCGGACATCCGCACCTGCACGACGGACTCCTCGCCGCGGCAGACCTCCCAGACGGTTCCGCTGAGCCGCAACCGCCGCAACGCCTCCACCAGCCGTTCGTCGTGCGTGAAGACCACGACCTGGCGCGTGAGGCCGACATCGGCGAGCACCTGCGCCAGACCGTCCACCTTGGACGCGTCCATCGCCTGCACCGGGTCGTCGATCATCACGAACCGGAACGGGCTCTCGTCGACCACGGCGCGCGGCAGGAACAGCGCGAGCCCCAGCGAGTGCAGCTCTCCCTGGCTCATCACCGCGAGCGCCGAGTTCGAGACGCCGTCGACCGACACGTCCAGCTCGACGTTGCGGGTGCCGCCGAGCCGCACCGCGCCGAGGCCGACGTTGCTCTGCTGGCGCAGCCGCTGCCAGATCCGCTGCGACTCCTTGGCGAACGGCGCGATGCGCTCGGACCGCAGCGTGGCCGCGGTCTTGCGGATCCAGTTCTCCGCCTCGGTGACGTCGGCGAGCACCTCGCTGTCCGCCAGCGCCTGCTGCGCCTGGGAGTGCCACTCGAACAACGCGATCGCCATCGGCCGCCACACGAGGTCGCGGCGGTCGATCTGCTCCCGTGCCACGGACTTCAGCTGCTCCACGGCCTGGGCCAGCTCCGCGTGGCGGTCGAACACCTCCCGCCGCAACCGCACCGGGTCGTCGACCGAGGCGCACGCCTCCCACGCCTGCCAAGCCCGCAGCACGCCCGTCGTGTCGAGCACGTCCTGCGTCTCGGACAGCACCTCGGGCGCCGGCTGGCACAACGCCCGGGCCGCCGCGACCGCCACGTCCAGGCGGTCCGCGGCGCCGTGCAGCTGCGCGGCGGCCTTCGCGAGGTGCTCGGCGCGCTTGCGGGCCTTGCCGAGCCAGTGGCCGTCGAGCCTGCCGAGGTCGCACACCGGGCACGTCCGGGTGCCGCCGGACTCCTGCAGCTGGATCGTGAGCCGCAGGATCTCGCTGGAGCGCAACGAGTCCTGCGCGTTGTCGGTCGCGACGACGGTGACCGCGCCGAGCGCCTGGTCGAGCGCGTCGCGAACCCTGGCCACCTCGTCGTCGGGCGGCAGCGGGATGTCCGCGATCCGGTGCAGGAGGCTGGTCCCGCTGCCCACGTCGGCGCGCAGCGCGAGGTCCGCGATCGCGTCGAGATCGGGGCAATCGCTGCCGAGCAGCTCGGCGGCGCGGCGGGCGCGTTCGTCCGGGGACGCCACCAGCTCCACCCGCACGCGTTCACGCCGGTCGTAGGGGCGGGCGACGATCTCGGCGAGGCGCTTGCGGTGGTCGGCGAGCGCCTGCTGCGCCTCGGTGATCGCTTCCAGGCCCAAGAGGCGGTGCATCGCCTCGTAGAGGTCTTCTGGCTGTGCGTCGAGAACGGTCCCCAGCTCGCTGTACGGCAGGAACGGCCGATAAGTCTCCAGCGCGTCGTGCCACCTGCGGTCGTCGAACGGCTCGTCGTCCTGCGTCCACTCGCCCTGCGCGGGGTCCTCGCCCGGCGCCCAGCGTCTTCGGATCGTCGTCCGGCCCGGCCGCGCGGCCTGCACGAGGTCCAGCTCGACGGCGGTGTCGGGCTGGTGCAGGTTGCGCCAGCCCTGGAGCCACACGTCGTGCCTGGCGTGGGTCCAGCGCGCGTTGCAGCCGGTCAGCGCCAGTTCCGCGGCCTCGGCGAAGCTCGACTTGCCCGAGCCGTTGCGCCCGGTCACGACGGTCAGGCCGGGACCCGGTGCCAGCGGCAGGCGTGCCCGGGGGCCGATGCCCCGGAAACCGCGCACGCGGATCTCCGACAGGTAGATCCCGTGACCGGGGCCGTCGGTCTGCTCCCGCGGGGCCTCCTGCCGGTCGGGCACGCCGGCGAGGGCGCGGTCCAGCGCTCCGCCGCCACGGCACGCCGCCAGCACCAGTTCTGCCGCACGTGGGGTGAGATCGTCTTTGGCCAGTCTCCCGGCCATCAGTTCGAGTAACCCGGCTTCACCCGCCACGGTCACGTTTCCTCCAGCTGCCACCACTCGATAGGGCGGCAACTTAGGCACCAAACGAGAGCTACTGACGAGTACTCACACGATCGGGTGGTGTTACATAGGGTGACTAAAGTAAGCCGTCGTCGTTATGGTCCCCACACCTCGAGCCCCCGGACCACGAAGTACGCGTCGGGCACGTAGGTGCCGTGCCGGGGGTAGGTGGTGAACTCGGCCTCGGTGGAGCAGTTCTCGCGTTGGTAGACGGTCGCGTCCCTGCTCAGGCGGTTAACGAAGGACTTGCCGACGATCTTGAGCGTGATGCACTCGCCGGGGTTTGCGGTCTCCAAGTCGAGGCGTTGCACAGCGCCGGTGTAGTCAGGTCCCGACCACACGCAAAACTCGCCCTTGTCACAGCTCTTGTCACTCTGCGCTACAGCGATCCCACTGCAGGCAACCGCGCCCGCGGTGATCACCAGGGCGGTGATGAGGCTCTTCGACGGCATGGACGCACCTCCGCCAAGGAGTGTGGGTCCATTCGGGTCACTCGGCCAGACGATCTTGGAGGCCCTTCGCGTCGCGCGGCGCGTAGGCCTTCGCGTCGTTGTCGAAGTAGACGTACACGTCACCGTGCCGCGCCCACGCCCGGACCTTCTCCGCCCACATGTCGAGGCCCTCGTCGGTGTAGCCGCTGACGTAGAGCTCGTCGTGGCCGTGCAGCCGGACGTAGACGAAGTCGCTGGTGACCTCCTCGATCAGCGGGTACTTGCCGGCGGCGTCCGCGACCACGAGCGCGATGTCGTGCCGTTTGAGCAGGTCGATGAACTCCGGCGTGTGGTAGCTCTCGTGGCGGATCTCGAGGGCGTGGCGCATCGGCCGTTCGGCGTCGGTGGTGGTGTGGGCCGGGTCGACGCGGTGGTCGTGCCGTTCGGCGATCTCGGCGGCCTCGGTGGTGGTGCGGGGGAGGCCCTCGAAGAAGCCGGTGAGCAGGTCGGCGTCGAACCGCAGCGTGGGCGGGAGCTGCCAGAGGATCGGGCCGAGCTTCGGACCCAGGGCGAGGACGCCGGAGGCGAGGTAGTTCGAGAGGAGCTCGTTGCCGTCCTTGAGGCGCTTCATGTGCGTGATGAAGCGGCTTCCCTTGACGGCGAACACGAAGTCGTCCGGGGTCTCGGCGGCCCACTTCCGGTAGCTCGACGGGCGTTGCAGCGAGTAGAACGAGCCGTTGATCTCCACGGAGCCCAGTTGCCGGCTCAGGTAGGCCAGCTCGCGCTTCTGCGTGACGCCCTTGGGGTAGAACACGCCGCGCCACGGCGGGTACACCCATCCAGAAGTGCCGATCTTGACGTCACCCATGCGGTTATCGTGGCACGGTGGACGCGTACCTACAGCGCATCGGTGCCTCGCGCACGTCGTCGTTGGCCGAGTTGCAGGAGCGGCACCTGCTGAGCGTTCCGTTCGAGAACCTCGACATCCACATGGGCACCAGGATCGTCCTGGAGATCCCGTGGCTGCACGAGAAGATCGTCGAACGGCGCCGTGGCGGGTTCTGCTACGAGGTCAACGGGTTGTTCGCGGAGCTGTTGCGCGACCTGGGGCACGAGGTCGCGCTCCTGGCGGCGCGGGCGTACGGCGCGGAGCAGCGGCTCGGGCCGCCGTTCGACCACCTGGTGTTGCTCGTGGACGGTGCGTGGCTGGTGGACGTCGGCTTCGGGGCGTTCTCGCTGCACCCGCTGTCGTGGACGTCGCGGGACGACCAGGAGGACCCGGCCGGCGTGTTCCGGCTGCGGGACAACGGCGACGACGTGGACGTGTTCCAGGACGGCGCGCCCGTGTACCGGGTGGAGCGCAGGCCGCGGGAGCTGGCCGAGTTCGTGCCCACCTGCTGGTGGCACCAGACCTCACCGGAGTCGCACTTCCGCAAGGGCCCGATGGCGACGCGCGCGACACCGGGCGGGCGGATCACCGTGACCGACCGGAAGGTCGTGGTGACCGAGAACGGCCGCAAGACCTCGACCGACGTCGAGGACCCCGCGGCCGCTTTCCGGGAGCACTTCGCCATCGAGTTCCCGCGGAGTCACTTCCGGCAGAGCAGCGCGTCCGGCGTCCTGCGCCAGTTGTAGGCGACACCGGCGACGTGCTCGTCCTGCGCGCACTGGCCCTTGTAGTGCCCGTTCGCCCAGTCACCGCCGAGGTCCGGGCGGTTGTCCCCGCGGTCGAACCACACGACGCGGGTGGTCGATCCGCCCGCGATCGGCGCGCAGACGAGGGTGGAGTTCGCGTAGCCGACGGCCGCGTCGCCGTGGGGGCACTGGAGCTTCGTGTAGCCGCGCGCCCAGTCGGTGGTCACGTGCCGCTCGTTCGTGACCCGGGTCGTGCCGCTCCACTGTGGACCGCTGACGCACAGGCCGCGGTTGCCGGTGTGGCTGACGCCGGCGAGCTTCTCGCTCTGCGGGCACGACTCCTCGAGGAGCATGTTCCACCGGGTCTCGCGCGGGATCTGCCCGGTGCGGCCTGACGCGTTCACGAGCCGGTTCCACGCGCTCGCGCGCCAGTCGTCGCCGTCGTTGACGCTGATGCGGTTCCCGGCGGCGTCCCAGCGCAGCAACGCCCAGCTGTTGCCGGAACGGTTGGTGTGGAAGCCGACCAGCGGCCAGTAGGCGAAGTCGGTGTCCTGCTCGATCAGCTGGTCGACGAACCGCTCGAACCAGGCGCGCGCCTTCTGGTTCGACTCGTCGATGCCGCCGACGCCGAACTCGCTGATCCACAAAGGCGCCGTGAAGTGCTTCTGCGCCTCGGTGATGAAGAACGCCTGGCGTTGCAGGACATCCGTGAGCTCCTGCGGTGACAGGTCCTGGTAACGCGGGTCGGTCGTCTCACCGATTCCCGTCGCGCCGCTGTGGTTCGGGCCGGTGTAGCCGTAGAAGTGGGCGCTGTAGACCAGTTTCCCGGGGTTCGCGATCGTGTGGCTGAGGAACCGCGCGGGTTCGAGCGTCGGCCGGCCGTGCGGGAAGCCGTCGGCCGGGATGCCGGTCCAGTTGATGCCCTCGACGATCACGAGCAGGTCCGGCGCGACCTGCTGGAGTCGGTTCGCGGCCTGCTGCGAGGCCTTGTGCCAGTCGTGGTCGTTGCCCCAGCCCCAGTTCGGGTCGTCCCAGACGGTGCGGCGCACCTCGTTGTAGAGGTCCGCGCCGACGACCCGCTTGTCGGCCTTGTACCGGTCGGCCATGAACACCCAGTCTGCGATCCACTGGTCGGTGCTCTGGCTGGTGTTCCACCGCTCGTTGCCGTCGACACCGCAGCACCAGCGCGACGTCGTGGTGTGGTTGTTGAGGATCACGGCGAGGTTGTTGCGCGTCAGCTCGGCCACGACCGCGTCGTAGACCTCCAGCGGCCGCTTGCCGTTGAGCCGCGCGTCCTTCAGGCCGGTGACGGGGGTGGTGTCCCTGATCATCTGGTTGGAGAACGGCAGCCGGACGCTGTTGACGCCGATCTCCTGGAAACCGCTGATGATCGTCGCCAGGGTGGTGCGGCCGAGGCCCAGCGGGACCTGGTCCGCCTTCTCGCCGGCGTGGTGGTTGGCGGGGTCGTTGACGTCGCCGGAACCGTTGTAGGTGCCGCTCGCACCGTGCCAGTTGCCGGACTTGAGCTTGAAGCGGTCGCCGTGGGCGTCGACGATCCACCGGCCCCTCGTGCTCAGGGGGCCGGTCCAGGTCGCCTCCTCCGCGTGCGCTTGCACGGGGGCCACGAGACTCGCGGCCAGCAGCAGGGGAGCTAAGACGCGAATCGTTCTCATGTCTGAGCAGGCTAGTTGACACCAGGGTTCGCGGCACAAATACTCGAATCCGAGCGATCGGAGTCGAGTGATGAAGAATCCGCTGGGTATGGCGGTGCTGGGGCTGTTGCTGGAATCGCCGTTGCACCCGCACGCGATGGCGGCGACGTTGCGGGAACGCGGCTTGGACCGAGCTTTCAAAGTCACGACGGGCTCGCTCTACGACGTGGTGCGTGCGCTCGTGCGGGAAGGCTGGATCGAGGCGCGCGAGACCGTGAAGGTCGGTGCGCGGCCGGAGCGGACGGTCTACGGGCTCACCGCGGCCGGGCGGGAGGAGTTCACCCGCTGGGTCGACCGGCTCGTGCGCGAGCCGCAGGCGGAGTTCCCGAAGTTCCTCTCCGCCGTCAGCTACCTGGGCGCTCTCGGGCCGGCCGGCGCGGTGGCGGCGTTGCGGGAACGCGCGGACCGGCTGCGGGCGTCGCTGGGGGAGATGCGCGCCGGGCACCGGGACGCGCTGGAACAGGTGCCGAGGCTGTTCGTGGTCGAGGTCGAGTACGCGGTCCGGATGGCGGAGGCCGAGCTCGCGTGGGTCGAGGAGGTCGTCGGCGACGTCGAGTCCGGGCGGCTCGCCTGGCCGGAGGAGGCGCGATGACGGTGCTGGTGGCCGGAGCGGGACCGGCGGGGCTGATGGCGGCGGCCGAGCTCGCGCTCGCCGGGGTCGAGGTCGAGGTGGTGGACGCGGCCGTGCGGCGCCGGTCGCACCCACGCGGGTTCACGTTGTCCGCCCGCAGCCTGGAACTGCTCGACCGGCGCGGGATCGTCGACCGGTTCCTCGCCGAGGGGCCCGCGGTGCCGTACGGGATGTTCCTGCCCGGCGTGTTCCTCGACCTGTCGGTCATGGACACCGACCACCCGTACACGCTCGGCATCGCCCAGAACCGCGTCGAGGAACTGCTGGAGGAGTGGCTCGCCGAGCTCGGGGTGCGGGTGCGCTGGGGACAGGAGGTCGTCGACCTCGCGCAGGACTCCGACGGGATCGACGTCGTCGTCGGTGGTGAGCGCCGGCGCTTCTCGTACCTGGTCGGGTGCGATGGCAGCCGTAGCGTGGTGCGCAACCGTGCCGGCATCGCGTTCCCCGGCGTGGACGCGTCGTCGTACGGGCTGATCGCGGACGTCGAGGCCGATTACGACGCGCTCGCGACCGGCGAGGTGTTCGTGCTGCCACGGCCCGGCTACGTGCGGATCGTGCTCGACGAGCCGGAGCCGCGCTCCGGTCCCGTCGAGCTCGAGTACGTCCGGGAACTGCTGGCCGCGCGGCTCGGACGCGCGGTCGAGCTGGGAAAGCCGTTGTGGCTGAGCAGGTTCTCCGACGCCGCGCGGCAGGCCGAACGGTACGTCCACGGACGGGTCGTCCTGGCGGGAGACGCCGCGCACGTCCACCCACCGGCCGGGGCGGTCGGCGTGAACGTGGCTCTGGCGGACGCGGTGAACCTCGGCTGGAAGCTGGCCGCGACGGTCTCCGGCCGCGCGCCGGACGGGTTGCTGCAGACCTACCACGACGAGCGGCACCCGGCAGGTGCACGCGTGCTGTCCACAACCCGCGCACAATCGATGCTCGGACGTGAGGACCTCGCACCGGTGCGAGACCTTCTGACAGACCTGAACGGCAAGCGGCTGGCCGAGCTCGTCACCGGCCTCGACACCCGGTACGACCCGCGCATCCCCGGCGACCATCCGTTGCTCGGCAGGCTCGCGCCCAACCGCCCCGTGGTGGTGGACGGCAGGACGACGTCCGTCGCCGAGCTGCTGCGTCCCGCACGGCCGGTGCTCCTGCCGGACGACGGCGGGATGCTCGTCCGGCCGGACGGCCACGTCGCGTGGGCGGCGGATCCGGCGACGCTCAGCGCCGCGCTGGAGACGTGGACCGGGCCATGAGGTCCAGGGCGTTGCGCGGTGCGGCGCCGTGCATCGTGTTGTCGAAGTAGACGTAGGTGTCGCGGTCCCAGCCGTGGATCTTCTCCGCCCATTCGTCGAGCTGCTGGTCGCTGTACGAACTGATGTACAGCTCGTCGTGCCCGTGCAGCCGCACGTAGGCGAAGTCAGCCGTCACGGCCTCGATGCACGGAAAAGTCGGTGCGTCCGACACGACGTGAGCAACGTTGTGCGCGCGCAGCAGGTCGAAGTAGGTGTCTGAGCGGAACGACTCGTGACGCGGTTCGAGGGCGTGCCTGCCCGGCGGGAGCATCGCGAGGAAGTCGCGCAGGACCGCGTGGTCGAAGCGGAGGGACGGCGGCAGCTGCCAGATGATCGGGCCCTGCTTGTCGCCGAGGGCCAGTGACTCGAAGAACGTCTTCAGGGGGTCCTCGACGTCCCGCAAGCGTTTGACGTGCGTGACGAGCTTGGGCCCCTTGACGGCGAACACGAAGTCCGGCGGCGTCTCGGCGACCCACTTGCGGTAGTTCGACGGCGGCTGGAGCCGGTAGAACGAGCTGTTGATCTCGATCGTCCGCACGTGCTCGGCGAGGTGGCCGAGCCAGCGGCGTTGCGGGACGGAGCGGTAGAAGCCGTCGCGCCACTCGGGGTAGCGCCAGCCCGACGTGCCGATTCTGATCATTCCGTCCGGGTAGCCGGGCGAGCCTGTAGCTACTCCGTAGCACTTTTTGGTGAACTGCGCTACATTCGTGGCATGCAGCAGCTCAAAGCCATCGGGCAGCGTGAGCTCCGCAACGACAACGCGGAGATCATGCGTCGCGTCGAGGCGGGGGAGAGCTTCGTCGTCACCCGCAACAACAAGCCGGTCGCGCAGCTCTCGCCGTACCGGGAGGAAGCCGTGTCCAGGCCGCCGCTCGGTGACGTCCAGGTGCTGTTCGGCACCCTGCCCCCGGTCGACGCCGACCGCTGGGAGGCCGACCGCCGCGCCGCCGACGAGGTGTTCGGCGCGGACGACCCGCTGGAAGACCCGTGGCAGAGGTGAGGCGCTGCCTGCTCGACACCTGTGTGCTGATCCGGCTCGAGCGGGCGAACCTCGGCGAGTACGTCCACGCCCAGCCGTTCCTGAGCGCCGTCACGATCGCGGAGCTGGCGTTCGGGCTCGACACCGAGGACCCCGTGGAGCGGTTCGCGCGCACCGAGCGGTACTACGCGGCGCTGCAGACGTTCGAGGTGCTGCCGTTCGGCGTGGAGGAGGCCAAGGTCTACGGGCAGATGGCCTCGCTGGTGCGCCGTGCCGGCCGCTCACCCCGGCCGCGGCGGATGGACCTGCAGATCGCGGCCACGGCGGCGGTCGCGAACATGCCGGTGCTGACGATGAACGTCAAGGACTTCAAGGACGTCGAACGGCTCGTCGAGGTCGTGCCGATCCACCGGGTCTGAGCGCCGAGGAAGAAGTGACGGACGCGCGCCGCCCAGGAGCAGCAGCGCCGGGATCGGGTTCGTGCCGCGAGCCAGGCGCTTCGGGGTGATCGCGACGACATTCACGCACTCGTTCCAGGTGCTCCACGCCGATGTCCTCGCACGGGGCGACCGGCACCAGGAGCGTGCCGGGACGTCCTCCCGCCCGCACCGGGTCCGCTCCGGTCGCGGGACGGGAGAACATCACCTGATCGAAAACACCCCGACTGCTAATGCTCTCGCGATTTTTCCCGATACCTCACACATGACTGTCACGGACATCGCGGCGTGGGGAACGGCGAACCACGTGCGAGCCGCTCTCGAACGGCACCTCACGGGCGCGCTGGTGGAGGTACCCGAGCACGACGAGTCGCCCCGCAGAGCGTTCAGCGAGGCGTTGCGCAAGTCGTTGATGCTGCGCCAGACGCACCCGTTCGACACCGTCGCGATCGGGCTGCCGGACCTGCTGCGCTACCGCGACCTGGTGGCCGGGTCCGAGGTGACGCTGCGCGCGACGAACATCGACGCCTACTTCATCCGCCAGGACGGCAGCGCGGAGCAGTACCTGCCCGAAACGGAGTGAAGCCCCGGCTCCGTCGGGAGAGCCGGGGCTTCGCACTCCTGAACGACTAGGCGGGCACGGACGCCACACCGGGCGCCAGGAACCGCTTGCCGGTCACCTTCTCCGAGATGCCCGTCCGGTCCAGGTATGGCGTGATGCCGCCCAGCCAGAACGGCCATCCGGCGCCGAGGAGCATGCACAGGTCGATGTCCTGCGCCTCCGCGACCACGCCCTCGTCGAGCATGATGCGGATCTCCTCGGCCAGGGCCTCCAGCGCGCGGTTCTTCACCTCGTCACCGGTGAGCGGCGTCGAGCCGAACTCCCAGAGCGCCTGGACCTCGGGGTCGACCGTCTGCGCGCCCGTGGAGTCCCACTGCCACACGGCGGTCTTGCCCGCGGCGACGAACTTCTTCATGTTCTCGGACACGGAGAAGCGGTCCGGGAACGCGCCGTGCATCGTCTCCGACACGTGCAGCGCGACGGCGGAACCGACGAGCTGCAGCAGGATCATCGGCGACATCGGCAGGCCGAGCGGCTCGGTGGCCTTGTCGGCGACCTCGAAGGAGGTGCCCTCGTCGACCGACTTGATGACCTCGCCCATGAAGCGGGTCAGCAGGCGGTTCACGACGAACGCGGGCGCGTCCTTCACGAGCACCGAGGACTTCTTGAGCTGCTTGCCGACCGCGAACGCCGTCGCCAGGGTGGCGTCGTCGGTCTGCTCGGCGCGCACGATTTCCAGCAGCGGCATGACCGCGACCGGGTTGAAGAAGTGGAAGCCCACGACGCGCTCGGGGTGCTTGAGCTTCGACGCCATGTCCGTGATCGACAGCGACGACGTGTTCGTGGCCAGGATCGCCTCGGCGGAGACGTGCTCCTCGACCTCGGCGAACACCTGCTGCTTCACGGCGAGGTCCTCGAACACGGCCTCGATCACGAAGTCGGCGTCGGCGAACGCGGCCTTGTCGAGCGAGCCCGACACCAGCGCCTTGAGGCGGTTGGCCTCGTCGGGCGAGATGCGGCCTTTGCCCGCGAGCTTGTCGACCTCGGCGTGGACGTAGCCGACGCCCTTGTCCACGCGCGCCTGGTCGATGTCGGTGAGCACGACCGGCACGTGCAGGCGGCGCAGGAACAGCAGCGCCATCTGCGAGGCCATCAGGCCGGCACCGACGACGCCGACCTTGGTGACCTTGCGCGCCAGCGACCTGTCCGGAGCGCCGGCCGGGCGCTTCGCGCGCTTCTGCACCAGGTTGAACGAGTACAGGCCCGCGCGCAGCTCGTCGCTCATGACGAGGTCCGCGAGGCCCTCGGTCTCGGCGGCGTAGCCCTTCTCGAGGTCGTTCTCGCGCGCCAGCTCGAGCAGCTCCAGCGCCTTCTGCGCGCCGGGCGCCGCGCCCTTGGTCTTGCCGTGGACGATGCCCTTGGCACGCGCGACGGCGGCGTCCCACGCCTCGCCGCGGTCGATCTCCCTGCGGGGCACGGTGATCTCGCCGCGCACCACACCGGACAGCCACAGCAGCGACTGCTCCAGGTAGTCGGCGGAGTCGAACAGCACGTCCGCGATGCCGAGCTTCAGCGCGTCGGCCGGCTTGAGCATCTTGTTCTGGTTGAGTGCGTTCTCGAAGATCACCGTCACGGCGTCGTTGGCGCCGATCAGGTTCGGCAGCAGCTGCGTGCCGCCCCAGCCCGGGAACAGCCCGAGGAACACCTCGGGCAGCGCGATCGCGGCCGCGTTCGACGCGAGCGTGCGGTAGTGGCACGACAGCGCGAGCTCGAGGCCACCGCCCATGACCGCGCCGTTGACGAAGGCGAAGGTCGGGATGTCCGAGTCGGTGAACTTCTTGAAGACGTCGTGGCCGAGCTTGCCGATCGTCACGCCCTGCGAGCGGTCGGTGGCCTGCTCGACGGCGGACAGGTCCGCGCCCACGGCGAAGATGAACGGCTTGCCGGTCACCGCGATGGCGACGGGCTTCGCCGCATAGGCCTCGTCGAACGCCGCGCCGAGCGACACGAGCGACTGCGGGCCGAACGTCGACGGGCGGGTGTGGTCCAGGCCGTTGTCGATCGTGATGAACGCGACCGGCTTGTCGAGGCCGGGAACGTCGATCAGGCGCGTCTTGGCGTGGGTGACGACCTCGTCGGGGAAGATCGCCTTTGCTTCCTCAGCGGTGATGGTCACTTGTCGCCACTCCAGTTCGGGTTCTCCCAGATGACCGTTCCACCCATGCCGATGCCGATGCACATGGTGGTGAGGCCGTAACGGACGTCCGGACGCTCGGCGAACTGACGCGAGAGCTGCGTCATCAGCCGCACGCCGCTCGAGGCCAGCGGGTGACCGGTCGCGATGGCGCCGCCCCACTGGTTCACGCGCGGGTCGTCGTCGGCGATCTTGAAGTGGTCGAGGAACGCCAGCACCTGGACGGCGAACGCCTCGTTGATCTCGAACAGGCCGATGTCCTCGATGGACAGGCCCGCGCGCTGCAGGGCCTTCTCCGTCGCGGGCACCGGGCCGACGCCCATGACCGACGGGTCGACGCCCAGGAACGAGTAGCCGACCATGCGCATGCCGATCGGCAGGCCGAGCTCGTTCGCGGTGTCCTCGTCGGCCAGGATGCAGCCGGTCGCGCCGTCGTTCAGACCGGCCGCGTTGCCCGCGGTGACCCGGCCGTGCGGGCGGAACGGCGTCTTGAGCTTGGCGAGGTCCTCGACCGTGGTGCCCGGACGCGGCGGCTCGTCGGCCGTCGCGAGGCCCCAGCCGTTCTCCGCCGAGCGGGTCGCGACCGGCACGAGCTCCGGGCCGATCTTGCCCGCGGCCAGCGCGGCCGCGTACTTGGCCTGCGAGGCCGCGGCGTACGTGTCCGCGCGGTCCTTGGTGATCTCCGGGAACCTGTCGTGCAGGTTCTCCGCGGTCTGGCCCATGACCAGCGCGCTCGGGTCGACGATCTTGTCCGACAGGAAGCGCGGGTTCGGGTCGACCCCCTCACCCATCGGGTGGCGGCCCATGTGCTCGACGCCGCCTGCGATGACGACGTCGTAGGCGCCGAACGCGATGCCGCTCGCCGCCGTGGTGACGGCGGTCATCGCGCCGGCGCACATGCGGTCGACGGCGTAGCCGGGCACCGACTTCGGCAGGCCCGCGAGCAGCGCCGCGGTCCGGCCGATCGTCAGGCCCTGGTCGCCGATCTGCGTGGTCGCCGCGATGGCGACCTCGTCGACGCGCTCCGGCGGCAGCTCGGGGTGCCTGCGCAGCAGCTCACGGATGACCTTCACGACGAGGTCGTCGGCACGGGTCTCGGCGAAAATCCCCTTGGGGCCGGCCTTGCCGAACGGCGTGCGGACGCCGTCGACGAAGACCACGTTCCGAACGCGTGCCGGCGCTGCTGGTGCGGCCACGGCGTCTCCTCCACTTGTGGTGACAACTCTGTCCACTCCGGCAGGGGAGCGCGACGTCCCTACCGGTCGGTAACGCCAACTCTAGCCCTAGTTACTGGCCGGTAACCACAGCGTCGCCCCTGTACTTTGCGTCACACACCTTGCGGATGACCAGGAACAGCGGCAACCCGGCCGGGGCCAGCAGGATCGTGATCACCAGAACGGGTGCCATCACCAGCGGGTGCACGTTCAGCCGCCGCCCCTCCAGGTACATCCAGCGTCCGACGAACAGGTCCCACGCGAGCATGTGCGCCCACACCAGCGCCGTGCCGGCGTCCGTGGCCAGGTACTCCGCCAGCGGACCGATCTCCGGCCGGGTGACCAGAGGCAGCACCGTGGAGAGCTCCGGGACCAGCAGCACGACGTAGATCAGCGCCGGTGGCAGCACGATCAGGTACGACTCGGCGATCCTCTCCGTCCACGACCACTTCGGCGCGAGGATCATGAGCGCCCAGAACGGTGCCGCGACCAGGAAGGTCAGGTCGAACAGGGTGGCGGTCATGCGGCAACGAGCTCCTTCTCCGGTTCACGCGCCCACACCAGTCCGAGTGCGGTCGCGGCGATGATCCCGGCCAGCGCGAGCAACGTCGTGCCGTCGGGCTGGACGAGCGACTGGCCGCGCAGGGCCTGCCAGGTCACGAGCAGGAAGGTTCCCAGGAACGACGCGCTGGCGACCCACGCGATCTTCGTGTTGGCGCGGTTGCCGAGCAGTGCGATGACGACCGGCAGCACCTGCAGCGCGTGCATGCCGATGAAGTGGCCGACGCGCAGGTCGCCGTGCTCGGTGCTCCACCCGGTGAGCGGCATGTACGCGCCGCCGTCGGGCGCGCCGACGGTGTGCGAGCCGAGCGTGCCGCCGTCGAGCGCCTGGCCGGGCTTCGGGCTCGTCATGAGGAAGCCGACGCCGAGGCCCAGGAACGAGATCACGAGCCCGAGCCGGATCGACCACGCCAGCGCCTCGTTCCCGAACTCCGCGCGCCACAGCAGGACCGCGACGACCGCGTGCGTCAGCCACAGCACCACGATGGTGGAGCCCATGATCGAGAACAGTGCCGTGTCGAGCGGGGTCTCGAAGTTGAAGTGGCTGCGCCTGCCGCGGACGACCTGGCCGACGATCACGACCATCTCGGCGGCGCCGGCGAGCGCGAGGACGGTGCCCGCCCACCAGCCGGCGCGCTGGAACTTCTTGAGGAACGTGAGCAGCCACGCCAGCGTGAACGCGTAGATCGTCAGCGACACGGCGAACTTGAGCGGCTTGAGCCAGATCGGCGAGTTGACCACCGTCCGGTCGTCGACGAGCAGCCCGACCAGCGCGATCGGGATCAGCACTGCCATCGCGAGACCGAAGACCACTAGCGGCCGGTGCCACGTGCGCAACATCTCTGTACCCCCTGGATGGATAGCGGCACTCTCTACTATCCGGAAGTTACACTATCCATATGCGTGTTGGCGAACTTGCGAAGAGAAGCGGCGTCCCGGTGCCGACGATCAAGTACTACCTGCGCGAGGGACTGCTGCCCGCCGGTGTGCTGACCAGCCCGAACCAGGCGCACTACGACGACGAGCACCTGCGCCGGCTCCGGCTGGTCCGTGCTCTGGTGGACGTCGGCGGTCTCTCGATCGCGTCGGTGCGCGAGGTGCTCGCGGCCATCGACACCCGCGACGAGTCGCTGCACAGCAAGCTCGGCGCGGTGCAGGAGGCGATCAGCCAGCCGAGCGCGGTGGAGCTGGACCCGCTCGCGATCGAGGACGTCCAGGCCTTCTTCGCGCGGCAGGGCGAGACCGAGTGCGTCGACGTCACCGGGAGCAACGTGACCCACATGCTCGCCGCGGCGCTCTCCGTGGCCCGCTCGGTCGGTCACGACCACTTCCGCGACCTGCTCGACCCCTACCTGGAGGGGTTGAAGATCATCGCGCAGGCCGACGTGGAGTACATCGCGGGCCGCGGCTCGCGTGATGACGTCATCGAGGCGATGGTCGTCGGCACCCTGATCGGCGACGCCGTTCTCAAGGCCGTCCGGCGGCTCGCGCACGTCCAGGTGTCGCGCGACGTGATCGACGGCCGGCCGGATTCCGATCCCTTGAACTGATGGGGTGAGGAGAGGCCGTCCCGCCGGGCATGGCACGAACCGCGCCGGACGGGTTCCGGTACGAATGGATCATGACGACCCGCGTGCCCTGGGACCCCGGCGGCTACCTCGCGCTCGCTCGCCGCGCCTGCTTCGTCTGCGAGCTCCTCGCCGGCAACCCGGACTACCCGCACCACGTCGCCTACCGGGACGAGGTGGCGGTCGTGTTCGCGAGCAGGTTCCCCTCGGCGGTCGGCCACTTCCTGGTGGCGCCGGTCGAGCACCGCGAGCACGCCATCGGTGACTTCACGCCCGACGAGTACGCCGCGATCCAGCGGGTCGTGCACCGGGCGGGCGGCGGCTTGACCGCGCTACTGCCCGTCGAGCGGCTCTACGTGCTCTCGCTCGGCAGTCAGCAGGCCAACCGGCACGTGCACTGGCACCTTGTGCCGCTGCCGCCGGGCGTGCCGTATGAAGATCAGCAGTTCGCCCTGTTCGATCCTTCCCGCGGCCACCTCGACCTGCCCGATGACGAGGTCGCGGACTTGGCCCGGCGCCTCGGCGACCACATGGTCAACTGAGGTCACAACCGATATATCAGTTCGGGCGACGTGCTGAGCTGGCCTTTAGCAACGACTCTTTGGACTTCGTCCGCAAAAGACTCATTGCAAGGGCTGGTGGAGCAGCCAGCGGACTTCGCCGTCGTGGACTTCGGAGGTGGGCGTGAGACCGACCGAGGCGGCGACGGCCGCAGAGGCGTGGTGGTCGGGGTGGACGTGGGCGATGACCGTGTGGACGGGCCGGGTCCTCAGCCGGGTGACGAGGCCCTGTGCCGCCTCGCGGGCGATGCCGCGGCCCTGCCACGGGATGCCGACCACCCAGGCGACTTCAGCGACGTGGTCGGTGATGGCCGCCTGGACGGTGCCGGTGAGGCGGTCCTCGTCGCGCAGGGCGATCACCCAGTTCAACCACCGGGTGCCCGGGTCGGGTGAGCCCGCGGTCAGCCGTTCGTAGCGGGCACTGAGCGCCTCGGGGGTGAGCGGTGCGCCGCCGGTGAACGTGTGCAGAGCAAGGTCCGCGAGCACCTCGGCCATTTCCGCGGCGTGTTCGACCCGCAACGGGATGAGGTCCAGGCGGGCGGTGCTGATCACGTGGGACGTCCCCTGGTGGTGCGGGAAAGCGGCGACGCGGTTGCAGGTCCGGCCGAGACGGGGTGGAGGTCAGCTGCCGGGCAGGTGCTCGGGCCGCGGGTGGACAGCGGGGACGACCCGCCCGGCGCGTTGACGACGGTCCTCGGCGGCGCACTGGATGGCCCAGGCGCGTGGCCGTCGAGGCCGTCGTCAACGCACAGCTCGGCCGGAGCCGGCTGGACTGCCGGATGTCAGCCGGCCGGTGGTGGTGCGGTCGCCGCCAGCGCCTTCGTCAGCGCTTCGAGGGTGAGCTCGATCTGCCACGAGCGGGCTCCGCCCTCCCGCAGCGCGGACGACACGGACTCGGGCGAGAGGTCGGCCGGCGGCTGCCAGCAGGTGCGGCGCACGAGGTCGGGCAGCAGCAGGTTCTCCACCGGAAGGGTGTTGGCCTCGGCGATGGCCCCCAGCGCCGCCCTGGTCGCGGTCAGCCGGGCCGCCGCGTCCGGGTCCTTGTCCGCCCAGCGGTTGGGCGGGGGAGGACCGTCGTGCTGGCTCGCGGGTTCCGGGAGCTCCGCCTTCGTCAGGTTCGCCGCCTTGCGCAGCGCGTTCATCCAGACGCCGACCATGCGGCGCTGGGAACGTCCGCGGAAGACCGGAAGCGCGAGCAGTTCGGCTTCCGAAGAGGGGTTGCGAGCGGCCGCCTCCATCAGGGCGGAGTCCGGCAGGACCCGTCCGGGGGCGATGTCGCGTTCACGGGCCACGGCGTCGCGGGCTTCCCACAGCGCACGCACGAGGGCCAGTTGCCTCTGGTTGCGCACGCGATGAATGCCCGACGTGCGTCGCCAGGGGTCGATGCGGGGGCGCGGCAACGGCGCCGTCCGCACCGCCTCGAACTCCTCGAGCGCCCAGGCGAGCTTGCCCTGGCGCTCCAGCTCGGCTTCGAGAACGTCGCGCAGCTGCACGAGCAGCTCCACGTCGAGAGCGGCGTACGTCAGCCAATCGGCGGGAAGGGGCCGGCGCGACCAGTCGGCCGCGCCGTGCCCCTTCTCGAGCCTGTAACCGAGTAGCCGTTCCACCAGCGTGCCCAGCGCGACGCGGTCGAACCCAGCCAGCCTGCCCGCCAGCTCGGTGTCGAACAGCACGCCGGGACGCAGCCCGAGTTCGGCGAGGCACGGCAGGTCCTGGGACGCTGCGTGCAACACCCACTCGGTACCGTCCAGCGCCTGCACCAGCGGGTCGAGCCGTCCGCCCAGGGCGATCGGGTCGACCAACCACGTGCCGGCGCCTTCCCGGCGCAGTTGCACCAGGTAGGCACGTTGTGAGTAGCGGTAGCCCGAGGCTCGCTCGGTGTCCACCGCGACCGGGCCCTTCGCCCCGGCGAGCGCGTCAGCGGCTCGCCGGAGCGCAGCAGGATCGGCGACCACGGGCGGGACCCCATCAGCAGGTTCCGTCAGCGGTACCGGATCTGGTCCGGATGGTGCGGTTGGCTCGTCGGCGGGTACATCCACAGCGGATGACCCTACGACGATCGCACCACTCACAGGTGTTCTCGGCCGGTTCAGTGCTTCAAACCGGTATCTAACGGATCACGCCGGCACGCATGGCCAGCGCGACCATCTGAGCGCGATCCCCGGTGCCCAGCTTCCGGCCGATCCGCGACAGGTGAGACTTCACCGTCAACGCGGACAGGCTCAGAGCTTCGCCGATCTCCTTGTTGCTCTGGCCATCGGCGACCAGTTGGAGCACCTCGACCTCATGCGCGGAGAGTTCCCGCGGCGTGTTGTCCGTGCCCGGCACCCGAGTACCCGCTGCGAGTACTGGTGCCACGCTCGGATCTGCGTAAACGCCGCCGTCGAGGACCCTGCGCACCCCGTCGGTGACCACCATCGGAGAGGCGGACTTCAGGAGGTACGCCTGGGCGCCCGCCTGGAAGGCCGACCTGACCGCGTAGGGGTCGTCGGAGGATGCGAGGACCACGATGCGGGGCCAGCCCTGGGCACGGAGTTCCGTGACCAGGTCGATGCCGGTGCCATCCGGCAGGCCCAGATCGAGGATCGCGAGGTCGCACGGTCCGGTGGCAAGTGCCCGCGCCCGAGCCTCTGCCACCGATGCGGCCTCATGCACTGTCCCGGCTCCCATTTGGGTGAGCCGAGCTGATATCGCCTCCCTCAGCAGTGGGTGGTCGTCGACCACCAGCACTGAAAAAAGCTCTTCCCGCGGGTGCGGGAC
Organism: Lentzea jiangxiensis; assembly: GCF_900104175.1. GTDB lineage: Bacteria > Actinomycetota > Actinomycetes > Mycobacteriales > Pseudonocardiaceae > Lentzea > Lentzea jiangxiensis. The sequence continues at coordinate 17,145 of NZ_FNIX01000030.1, read as the reverse complement.
CATGTTCGCCGGCAACGAGCCGGCTGGCGTGGTACGAACGGCCTGACCTAAGCCGACGGCAGCCACGTCACTACCTCCCTGGAGTCGGTCGTGCCCCCCGACCGGCACCGGAGACTTTCGTCCAATCAGCCGCGCCACTGATCGACCGAAAGTGGTGTCGTCTGGGGCAGCGTAGCCGCCCATGCGGGTCTACGGGACGATCAATCGGGTATCTATCCCTATTGAGTTGTGACAGATGGCCCCATCTGTCACACGATTGGATGACAACTGGATAGGGGGCGTAACGCGAGGCCCTCTCAGAACGACATCTAGGAGTTGGTTGTGCGGAGCGGTTCGGGTGTCGAACGAGCGCGGGCCCTGCTGCGGCGCGTGCCCCTCGTGGATGGCCACAACGACCTGCCGTGGGCACTGCGGGAGTTCGGAGAGGGAACCGGCGAGGACGTCTTCACGACCGCCGCGAAGATCGATCTCACGGACCGTCATCCCAGCCTGCACACCGACATCGTGAAAATGCGCGAGGGCGGCCTGGGAATGCAGTTCTGGTCCGTCTGGATCCCCGGCAGGCTCGCGGGAGACGGAGCCGTCACCGCCGTGCTGGAGCAGGTCGAGCTGGTCCACGAGCTGGCCGGGCGGTACTCCGACCACCTCGGGATCGCGACCACCGCCGCCGAGGCTGAAAAAGTTTTCGCATCCGGGCGTGTCGCGTCCCTGCTGGGCGCCGAGGGCGGTCACTCCATCAACTCTTCACTCGGTGTCCTGCGCGCCCTGCGCCGGCTGGGCGTCCGCTACATGACGCTGACGCACAACGACAACACCCCGTGGGCCGACAGCGCCACCGACCAGCCCGAACACGGTGGCCTGACCGAGTTCGGCCGCGAGGTCGTGCGCGAGATGAACCGGATCGGCATGCTCGTCGACCTGAGCCACGTCGCGCCCAGCACGATGCACGCGGCGCTCGACACGAGCGTCAAGCCGGTGATCTTCAGCCACTCCTCGTGCCGCCACGTCGCGGACCACCCCCGCAACATCCCGGACGACGTCCTGGTCAAGCTGGCGGCCAACGGTGGTGTGGCCATGATCACATTCGTCCCGGACTTCGTGTCGCCGCGTGTCGCTGAATGGGACGCAGCCCTTCGTGACGCGATGACCGCCGCCGGCGCGAGCCACGCGGACATGGACGAGCGGAAGAAGTTCACCGAGGAGTGGGTCGTCGACCACCCCAAGCCGGTCGCGACGCTCGACGACGTCGTCCTGCACCTCGACCACGCCCGCGAGGTCGTCGGCGTCGACCACATCGGGCTGGGCGGCGACTACGACGGCGTCCAGGCGCTCCCGCAGGGCCTCGAGGACGTCTCGACCTACCCGAACCTCATCGGCGCGCTGCTCGACCGAGGCTGGTCCGAGGACGACTGCGCGAAGCTCGCGGGCGCCAATGTCCTGCGCGTGCTGCGCGACGCCGACAACTGACCTGCTGTTTTATCGCCACGCCCTTTGCAACTGCTCTTTTGTGCACGTCCACAAAAGAGCAGTTGCAAAGGTTGGGGTGTGCGGAGTCGTTGCTGATATATGGGATATCGATGGATCAGGAACGCTGGCCGAACATCGTCACGCCGACCGGGGGCAGCCCCACGGCCGTCGCCATCAGTTCGTAGAACGCGGTGCCGTGCTCGGCGAGCTCGCCGTCGAGCGCCGTCCACGATGCGCGCAGTTCCAGGTCATCAGTGCGAGCCGGACCGGCTATGTCGCCGAACCTCGCCGACGACGTCTGCGTCACGGTGCCGCCCAAAGCGGTGAACCGCGCACCGGACTGGTCGAGGGCCTCGGTGAGCCACGACCACCCGACCTCGGGCAGCAGCGGGTCGGAGGCCAGCTCGTGGTCCAGCTCGACGCGCACGTACGCCACGACGCGCAGGACGCCGCCCCACGCCTCGTCGCCGTCCGGGTCGTGCAGCAGCACGAGCCTTCCGGTCGACAGCTCATCCGAGGGACCCGTGACCTCAGCCGTCAGCGCGTACGCCCACGGGGCGAGCCGCTGCGGTGGGCGAACTTCGGTGAGTTCGATCTCGGGCCTGTGGCGAACCGACTTGAGCGTCCCCACCGCCCGGCGGAAGATTTCCGGCTCGGTCACGCAACTGACTGTATGCCTCGGAAACCGACCGAGTGACGGCGGCACGCCGGGACGTGGGACCATGAAAGAGATATGACTTCTTCAGTTCCCCTCCTCGTGGCCGCAAGTGGCGGCACCCCGTCGCACACCCCTGTCTGGTTCATGAGGCAGGCGGGACGGTCGTTGCCCGAGTACCGGGCTCTCCGCCAGGGCACCGCGATGCTCGACGCGTGCATGGACCCGGAGATGGTCTGCGAGATCACCATGCAGCCGGTCCGGCGGCACGGGGTCGACGGCGCGATCCTCTTCTCCGACATCGTGGTGCCCCTCAAGGCGGCCGGTGTCGACCTCGACATCGTCGCGGGCACCGGTCCCGTCGTCGCGAACCCGGTCCGCACGCTCGACGACGTGAAGGCGCTGCCCGCGCTGCACGCCGAGCAGGTGCAGCCGGTCGCCGACGCGATCGGGTTGCTGCTCAAGGAACTGCCGCGGGAAGTCGCCCTGATCGGGTTCGCGGGAGCACCGTTCACGCTCGCCTCGTACCTCGTCGAGGGCGGCCCGAGCAAGAACCACGAGCGCACCAAGGCGCTCATGCACGGCAACCCCGAGCTGTGGCACGCGCTGCTCGCGAAGATCGCCGACGTCACGGCGGCCTTCCTGCACGCGCAGCTCGACGCGGGTGTGCAGGCGGTCCAGCTGTTCGACTCGTGGGCGGGCGCGCTGTCCGAGCGCGACTACCGCGAGTTCGTCCTGCCGCACTCGAAGCGGGTGCTGGAGACGATCAGCACCGTTCCGAGGATCCACTTCGGCGTCGGCACGGGCGAGCTGCTGCCCGCCATGCGCGAGGCCGGCGCGGACGTCGTCGGCGTCGACTGGCGCCTGCCGCTCGACGTGGCGGTGCGGCGGCTGCGCGAGGCCGCCCCGGAGCTGCCGGAGCCGGTCGTGCAGGGCAACCTCGACCCGGCGCTGTTCTTCGCGGGCTTCGAGGCCGTCGAACGCGAGGTGCGCCGCATCCACGCCGAGGGCAAGGCCGCCCGCGGCCACATCTTCAACCTCGGCCACGGCGTCCTGCCCGACACGGACCCCGAGATCATCACCCGCACCGTCGAACTGATCCACAGCCTGTAATGCACGCCAGGGCACCGCACGTCGCCGTCGTCGGGGGAGGCATCTCCGGACTCGCTGCCGCGCACCGCCTGAGGATGCTGCTCGGCCCCGACGCCAGGATCACGGTGGTCGAGCAGTCCGACCGGCTGGGCGGCAAGCTGCGCACCACCGAGCTCGCCGGCGTGCGGTTCGACGTGGGCGCGGAGGCGTTCCTGCACCGCAAGCCCGAGGCGCAGGAGCTGATCGACGAGATCGGGCTGCACGACCAGGTGGTGCACCCGACGGGCGCGAAGGCGAGCGTTCACGCGGACGGGCGCACGCACCAGCTGCCGGCGCACACGTTCATGGGCGTCCCGGCGAGCGTCGAGAGCGTGCGGCACATGCTGTCGTCCGAGGGCGCGCTGCGGGTCGAGATGGAACCGACGCTGCCCCCGGTCTCGCTCGGCGGCGGGGACGTCGCCGTCGGCGCGCTCGTGAAGGACAGGTTCGGCCCCGAGGTCGCGGACCGCCTGGTCGGCCCGCTGCTCGGCGGTGTCTACGCGGGCCGCGCCGACGAGCTCGGCCTGCGCGCCACGATGCCGCAGATCGCGACGCTGCTCGACAAGGGCGTCGGGTCGCTGCTCGCGGCCGCCGCGATGACGATGCCCGCGCCACCGCAGCCCCGCGCGGCCCGCCCGCCGGTGTTCGCGTCGCTGGCGAACGGCGTCTCGTCGCTGGTCGACCGGCTCGCCGAGGTCGCGAAGCCCGAGGTGCGGCTGGGCCTGCCGGTGCGGGTGCTGTCGTGGCTCGGCGACGGCTGGCGCCTCGAGATCGGCTCGGCCGCGACTCCGGAGTACCTGGAGTGCGACGGCGTCGTGCTCGCGGTCCCCGCGCCGTCCGCGCGCAAGCTGCTGCACGAGATCGCCCCGCAGGTGTCCGCCGCGTACGGCAAGGTCGAGGTCGCCTCGATGGCCGTCGTCGCGCTCGCCCTGCCGCCGGGCACCGTGCTGCCGGACCGCTCCGGCGTGCTGATCGCGGAGGGGGAGCGGTACTCCGACCGCATCACCCCGTTCACCGCCAAGGCCTTCACGTTCTCCAGCCGCAAGTGGGCGCATTACGGCGAACCCGTGATCCTGCGCGGCTCCGTCGGGCGGCACGGCGAGACGGCGCTCCTGCAACGCAGCGACGCCGACCTCGTGAAGGCCGTCCGCAACGACCTCCACGAGCTGACCGGCGTCAAGGACGCGCCGATCGACTACGTGGTCCAGCGGTGGGGCGGCGGGCTGCCGCAGTACGGCGTCGGCCACGTCGACCTGGTCGACACCATCGAGCGCGGCATCGCCGACGTGCCGGGCCTCGCCGTCGCGGGAGCCGCGCTGCACGGCGTGGGCGTGCCGGCGTGCATCGCGACCGCCGACGCGGCCGCCGCCCGTGTCGCAGCACACCTGCTGGGCCGCGTTCGCCGCTGAGAGGACCGTGCCAAGATGGATGTATGGCGCGCTTGAACTACAACGAGCTCAACGACACCATCCGCTACACGATGTGGTCGGTGTTCCGGGTCGAACCCGGCAAGCTTCCGGACGACCGTTCGGCGGCGGCCAGCGAGACCCAGGACTACCTGGACGCGTTGGAGGGCAAGGGCGTCGTCGTCCGCGGTGTCTACGACGTGGCCGGTCTGCGCGCCGACGCGGACTACATGATCTGGTGGCACGCCGAGGAGATCGAGCAGGTCCAAGCCGCCTACACCGGCTTCCGCCGCACGCCGCTCGGCAAGGTCTCCACGCCGGTCTGGTCGCAGGTCGCCCTGCACCGCCCCGCGGAGTTCAACCGCAGCCACATCCCCGCGTTCCTCGCGGGTGAGGAGGCGCGCAAGTACGTGTGCGTCTACCCGTTCGTGCGGTCCTACGAGTGGTACCTGCTGCCGGAGGAGGACCGCCGCAAGATGCTGGCGGACCACGGCAAGGAGGCCCGCGACTTCCCGGACGTGCGCGCGAACACCGTCGCGTCGTTCGCCCTCGGCGACTACGAGTGGCTGCTGGCGTTCGAGGCGGACGAGCTGCACCGCATCGTCGACCTCATGCGCCACCTGCGCGGCACCGAGGCACGTCTGCACGTGCGCGAGGAGATCCCCTTCTACACGGGCACCCGCGTCCCGGCCGCCGAGCTGGTCCTGAACCTGCCGTGAGGGCGGTCCCGGCCGTCCGGAGCGGGCGGCCGGGATCCCTCCGGGTCGATCAGTTCGACTGCCAGAACTTCCAGCGAGCCTTGCGCTTCGCCGACAACTCGCCCGCGGCGCGGCACCATTCCGCGAACGATGCGGCGTCCTCGCGCGCGCGTGATCCCGCCCGACGCGGGTGTTCGACGGCGTAGGCGTCGAACAGCGGCCGGAACCGCTCGCCGAGCTCATCGGCGACCGCGGGGCCGAGCATCCGCACGATGCCGCGTCGTTTGGACAGCAACGCGCGCCGTTCGACGGCGAGGCGTTGTTCGTCGAACCCCGCTGGGGCCGGTCCATTCGCCAGCAATGCGTTCAGCAGCTCGGCCTGCCGGGCGGCGAGCCTTTCGCGGGCGGCGAGGACTTCGTTCTCGTTCATGTCTTCAGCCGCGGTGCTTGTCCACGACGGCGCGGATCGCGGCCAGTTCCGCCTCGATCTCCGCGTCGGACGGGTAGTTGTCGTCGCGTTCCAGCAGAACGCCAGGAGGACTGACCCGCGAGCACAGTTCGTCCAGCACTTCCAGGACTTCCGGCAGGACCGCGTGGGCGTGCGTGTCGTGGTAGATGTCGCCGTGCTGCTCGCCGCCGGCCACGTGCACGTAGGCCAGCCGTTCGAGCGGGATCTCGTCGAGGAACCGCTCCGGGTCCGTGCCGATGTTGCGGGCGTTGGCGTAGAGGTTCGCGACGTCGACGAGCAGCCAGCAGTCCGTGCGCTCCACGAGCTCGGCGAGGAACTGGCCCTCGGACAGCTCGCCGTCCGGCCACTCCAGCAGCGCGGCGACGTTCTCGAGCGCGAGCGGCACCGGCAGGTTCGCCTGGGCCAGCTTGACGTTCGCGACGAGCACGTCGAGCGCGTCCCTGGTGCGCGGCACCGGCATCAGGTGACCGGAGTCGAGCCCGCCCGCCCGCACGAAGCACACGTGGTCGCTGACCATCGGCGCCCCGACGGCCTCGGCGACGGCACCCAGGTGCTCGACCCGGTGCAGGTCGACCTCGTCGGCGCCGCCCAGCGACAGCGACACGGCGTGGGGGAGCACCGGGACCCCGCGCTCCAGCAGCAGCGCGACCGACTCCGGCAGGTGTCCGATGTGGAGGTTCTCGGCGACGACCTCGACGAAGTCCACGCCGGGCAGGCGTTCCACGGTCAGGTCGATCTCCGGGCGCCAGCCGATGCCGACACCCAGGTCCTCGATCCCCGCCATCAGTCGCCCCCTCCGCCGCCGCCACAACCGCCGCCACCGCAGCTGCTGCTGCCCGACGAACACCCACTGCTACCACAAGAACTGCTGCCGCACCCGCTCCCGCAGCTGCCGTACCCGGCTCCGTCGTTGTCGGTGCGCTTCCTGTTCTTGCGCGGGACCGTGTTGACGACGCTCTGCGGCAGCTCGAAGAGGTCGCCGACGTTCCGGCCGCCGACCCGGCCGCGGAAGCCGTGCAACGCGACCGTGAGCACCCGGTCGTCCCCGGTCACGCCCTCCAGCGCCGCCCTGCCCGCCCTGGTGACCGGACGAGCGCCGAACGACCACCAGGAGGCCCCGAACAGCGCCGCGGTTCCCACGAGCAGGGTCGGCTCGGTGAGGGCGGCCAGGCCGAGGAACGACCCGATCACCAGGAAGATCCACCACAGCCGCATCCGGGGACGGGGGTTGCGGATCAGCTTCCGCTCGCGCAGCCCCTGCTGCAGCACCCGCATCTCCAGGCTGTTCGCGGAGGCCTGCACCACCTGACCGAACTGCACGGGTTTGGTGAGCCGGCCGAGCATGCGCGTCTCGACCACCGTGACGCCACCGCCGCTCTGGTGCACGGGGGACACCCGGCCATCGCGCGCGACCCGCACCACCCCGGCGTCGAGCAGCCGGGCCAGCGCGGTCTCGGCCGCCCTGCCCGGTCCCGCCGTCAGGAAGCCGATCTCCTCGGGGGACAGGACCGTCGCCCGGGAGGTCGTCGGAGTCACCATCAGTTCTCCCTCAACTGCCGGAACCGCAACTGCTGCCGGAACCCACGACCACGATGACCGCCGTGGCCACCGCTTTCTCCTCAGTTGCTGGAACTGCCGCAACTGCTGCTGGAACTGGAGCTGCTGCAACTCGAACTCGAACTGCTGCTGCTCGAACAACTGCTGGAACCGCAACTGCTCGCGCTGGAGCAGTTCGACGAGCCGCCGCAGCCGTGGTGGCTCCAGTCGTAGGAGCCGCAACCGCTGCCGACGTGTGGAGTGGACGAACCGGAGGACTTGACCGCGCGCTGCTTGCCCCGCCGCAATCCGAACAACGCCACCGCTTCCGCACCGCTGCTCGTCGACCTGAACGCGTATCGCACCACGATCTTGCCATTCGCCGTGAGCCTGCCCTTGTCCCGCAACAGGAGCGCGGTCACCAGCACCATGCCCGTCAGCACGAGCACCAGGGGTTCGACCGCGAGCGCCACGAACAACGAGGCGAACGCCACCAGGAACAGCACGACCCGCAACGCGGTCTTGCCGCCGCGGGGCCTGCCCCACGAGGAGCGCACCACCCCGCGGGCGACGAGGCTCTGGTGCAGCGCGCCCATCTCGTGGCTCGTCATCGCCACCTGCACGACCTGCTGGACCGGCCGGGGCGTTCCGTGCAGTCCCGCCAGGACGTACGCCTCCAGCGGACTGGTGGCGCCGTAGGCGTTCTGGTGGACGGCGGTCACGAGTCCCTCGCGGGAGACGCGCACGAGACCGCCGTCCAGCAGCCGGGCGAGAACGGCCTCCGCCGCCCTGCCCGGTCCCCCCGCCAGGAACCCGATCTCCTCCGCGGTCCACATGGTCTGGTGCGGTGTCGAAGGCGTGGACATCAGCACTCCCCTCACTGGTGCCTGTGCTTCTTCGACGCGAGATCTACCCCTGGGTTCCTCGCGTTACCGGAATAGAACAAGGGAGGACGGCTCAGCTGCCCCCGCCGCAGCCACCACCGCACCCACCGCCCCCGCCGCAGCTGCTGCAGCTGCTGCCGCTCGAACACGAGGACGAGCTGGACGAACACCCGCCGTAGCCGGTGGTCGCCGACGTGGTGGAGGACGAGGCGAGCAGCGAGCTGCGCACCGCCAGGTCCGGGTACACGACGAGGCCGCCGAAGAGAACCGCTCCGGCCGCGCCCGCGTAGAGGGCCTCGTCCCCGCTCGCGGCCCTGGTGCGGGTGCCGCGGGCGGCCTCCAGCACCCTGGTGCCCCTGGCGGTGCGGATGTGCTTGCCGCGTCGCGTGAGGAGCACGATCAGCAGGACCGTCAGGACGAGCTGGACGGAGAGCCAGCCGATGTCCGCGCCGATCGCGATGCCGTTGACCCAGCGGGCGACACCGATCGCCAGCAGGACCCACAGCGCGGCACATCCCTTGTGCAGCGCGCTCTTCGCGATGGCCGGGTTCACGACCAGGCCCATGTCCTCGAGTCGCCGGCCGATCGCGGTGACCACGTCGTCCTGGGCGACGGCCGGGATCATCAGGTTGACCGTGCGGTTGGTGTAGCGCTGGCCGTCAGTCACCACCGCGCGGTCCACCGGGTTCAGCGACTGCGTGGTGGACGTCACCTGCACCGTGCCGCGCCGGGACGTGCGGAGCTCACCCGCGGTGAGCAGGCGCGCGAGGGACGTCTCGACCACGCGCCTCGGACCGCCCGCGAGGTAGGCGAGTTCGTCCATGTCCAGGGAGCGCACGGGCTGGTCGCCGTGACCTGCCCGCACGCGTACCCGGACGACGACCGCGACCAGCACCGCCAGTGCCAGCCCGATCCAGTACAACTGGAGGAACTCCGGTCCGGACAACCCCCAAGCCTTCATGCGACCCACCCCCTGAACTGCCCCGAATGTGCTTCGGTGCGTCCATGGTGTGGTCCGCGCCACAGCCGGACAAGGCTTGTTGACGAAGCCTTAGGGTTGCCCGTCACCGGTCGACGGCCGCGGTGCCGTCACTAGCTCGACGAACCGCCGTCGACCCCGCTGGAGCCTTCACCGTCGGTACCGAAGAAGTTCATGCTGCCTCCCAGGTCGGTCCGGTCCGGCGACCGGAGTCCTGCTCCAGTCTCCTATTCGGACGCAACGAGTTTCAAGGAAACGGAGTTGATGCAGTACCGCTGGTCCGTCGGGGTGGGGTAGCCCTCGCCCTCGAAGACGTGCCCGAGGTGGCTGTGGCAGGCCGCGCAGAGCACCTCCACGCGCTTCATGCCGAGAGCGCGGTCCTCGCGCAGGATGACCGAGTCACCGGCCAGCGGCGAGAAGAACGACGGCCAGCCGCAGTGCGAGTCGAACTTGGTGTCGCTGCGGAACAGTTCGGCCCCGCACGCACGGCACTCGTAGACGCCCTCGGTCTTGGTCTCGGTGTACTCGCCGGTCCACGGACGCTCGGTGCCGGCCTGGCGCAGCACCGCGAACTCGGCGGGGTTGAGCAGCGTGCGCCATTCCTCTTCGGATCGCACGACTTTGGGGGTGGCGCCGACAACAGGTTCCATGTCTCTTTATAACGCCGGCGGGCTCGTGAGGCTTCCCGGCGGGACGTTCCCCGTGCGAGGCCGTAAGACGCCGGTAAGAACTCGTTCTCGTCCGGGTCAGAAGATGATGGTGACGATGTCGCCCAGCGCGAACCAGATCGTGAGCAGGACGCCGAGCAGCATCAGGCCCACGACGATGACGGCGACCAGCCGCTGGTGCCCCGTCGTGCGGTTCGCCGAGTCGGCGAAGTCCCGCACACCGTCGAGGTAGCCCTCGACGGTGTAGCCGGGACGCTGCCGCTGCATGCGGTCCAGGTGGTCCGCGAACGCCTTTGTCTCGGGGTCTTGCGGGTCGAGGCCGATCAGTTCCTCCTGGAACTTCTCGTCCTCGTCCTTCGAATCACCCATAAGCCCCAGCTTAGTGGCTTGGTCAGCCCGCGAGCGCGAGCGACGGTTTGACCGCGCCCACAGCACGGCCGTGCCCGAGGACCGGGACGGTGGCGAGGTCCTCGACCGCGCTCACGTCCACCCCGAGGCGCTTGAGCACCGCGACGACGACGACGGCTCGGGCGCGCGACGAACCGTCCGCGATCTTCAGCGCCACGCCCTCGCCGGAGGGGAGGCCCACGGCGTAGACGCCCTCGGCGCCGTCCTTGGCGATGACGCCGGGCAGGGCGCCCATCAGGACCGTGACGTCACGGCCGGTGCCGCCGACCCACTGCGGGTGGGCGTTCATCGCGGCGGCGACGCGGTGCTCCAGGGTGCCGGGGGCGGCGCCGGCGAGCCGGCCGAACGCGCGGGCGAGGCCGGTGAGGCTGATGGCGAAGATCGGGGCGCCGCAGCCGTCCACGCCCACCTGGGCGACGGGCTCGCCGGCCACGTCCTCGATCGTGCGGCGGGTCGCGACCTGCAGCGGGTGCGCCGGGTCGAGGTAGTCCTCCGTCGACCAGCCGTTGACGACGCAGGTGGCGAGCATGGCGGCGTGCTTGCCCGAGCAGTTCATGTACTTCGGCGCGGCGGAAAGGCCCTGGGCGAGGTGCCGGGCGCGGGCCTGCTCGCCGAGAGGCAGGTCGGGCGTGCACTGGAGGGCTTCCTCGCCGAGGCCGGCCGAGGAGAGGATCTCCAGGGCGCCGGCCACGTGGAAGTCCTCTCCCGAGTGGGAGGCGCAGGCGAGCGCGAGCAGCGGGCCGTCGAGGTCGAGGCCGCTGCGCAGCATCGCGAGGGCCTGGAGCGGCTTGTTGGACGAGCGCGGGAAGGTGATGTCGTCCGGCCTGCCGACGGACAGGACCGGGGCGCCGGACGCGTCGGTGGCGACGACGGTGCCGTGGTGCACCGACTCGAGGAAGTCGCCCCGCCAGACCTCTGCCAGCACTTCGTGTCCCATGTCGCCCCTATCGCACCCCGGAACTGCCAACTGTCGACAGTTGACAGGGTCGCTAGCTTAGCGGGGGGACGGCCGGTGCCGTCCAGATCAGGAGACGAAGGTGACACCCCCGCTGCACCTCAGCCTGGCCGGGCAGGCCGTGGACGTCCTGCGCGAACAGGTGCTGACGGGCGAGATCGCGCCGGGCTCGCGGGTCAACGAGGTCGAGGTCGCGCAGAAGCTCGGCATCAGCCGCGGCCCGTTGCGCGAGGCGATCCGGCACCTCGCCTCCGAGGGGCTGCTGACGCTGGTGCCCCACCGCGGCGCGTTCGTGCCCGATGCCACGCCCGAGGACGTCAAGGCCCTGTTCGAGCTGCGCACCGCCCTGGAGTGCGCGGCGGCCGAGCTGGCGGCGTCCCGGCGGACCGACGTCGACCTGGTGCGGCTGCAGGAGGTCTGCGCGGAGAGCCGCCGCAACTACAAGGCGGGGCAGCCGTTCCCGTACCGGCTCGACCTCGCGTTCCACCAGTCGCTGCTCGACGCGGCCCGCAGCCCGCGCATCGCGGAGCAGGTGCGGCTCGTGCAACAACGCGTGGTGCTCCTGCGCAGTGCGCTGGAGGACGACCCCCCGCACCAGCACGCGTCGCTGGACGACCACGACGAGCTCGTCCGGGCCATCGCGGACGGCGACGCGGCCAAGGCGTCCGCGGTGATGCGCCGCCACCTCTCCCGCGTGTGTGCGCAGATGCTCACGAGCCTCAACCACTAATTTCGGGGCATGACGTTCGGCGACCGGCTCGTGCGGCACCGCAGGAACGCCGGGCTCAGCCAGGAGGAGCTCAGCGAGCGGTCCGGTGTCAGCGTCCGCGCGATCAGCGACGTGGAACGCGGCCGCGCCCGGTCGCCGCAGCGCCGCACGACCGAAGCCCTGCTCGACGCGCTGGACCTCGACGAACGCGACCGCGCCGAGCTGCGCCGCCTCGCGAGGACCGGCGGGGTCGTGCTGACGAGCCCCGTCCGGTCGGTGCCGATGTACGTCGCCGACCTCGTGGGCCGCGACGCCGAGCTCGACGCCATCGCGGGCAAGCCCCACGGCCTCGTGGTGGTCCACGGCGCGGCGGGAACCGGTAAGACGAGCCTCGCGGTGAGGGCCGCGCATCTGCTGGAGGGCCGGTTCCCGGACGGACAGCTGCTCGTCGACCTCGAAGGCTCTCAGCGACCGCTCCAGCGGCTGCTGAGAGACCTCGGTGTGCCCGCCGAGCATGTGCCCGAGGACGTCAACGGCCAGACGCGGCTCTACCGGTCGTTGGTCGCGGGTAAGCGCCTGCTGCTCGTGCTCGACGGTGCGCGCACGGAGGAGGAGGTTCGCACACTCGGGGCCGATCCGGGGTGCCTCACGATCGTCACGTCCCGCCACCGCCTCGCCGGTCTGGCGGGTGCCACGTGGATCCGGCTCGGCGGTCTCACGGAGCCTTTCGCCCTGGACCTGCTCGCGTCGATCGTCGGGGCGGACCGCGTCGAGACCGACCGCGAGGCCGCGCGGACGCTCGTCCGGCTGTGCGGGACGTCGCCGCTCGCCTTGCGGATCGCGGGCAACCGGCTCGCCAGCCGGCCGCGCTGGCCCCTGCGCCACCTCGTCGAGCAGATCGAGGAACGCCGCCTCGCCGCGCTCACGGCGGGCGACCTCGACGTGCGCGGCGCGTTCGAGGTGTCGCTCGCGCACCTGCCGGAGACGGCGCGCCTGGTGTTCCGGCGGCTCGGGCTGCTCGTCGGCACCCACGTGACCCCGGACCTCGCGGCGGAGCTGGCCGGCGTCACCGCCGCCGAGGCCGGGCAGGCCCTGGAGGAGCTGACCGACGTCAGCCTCCTCGACCCGGACGAGCACGGCTATGCGATGCACGGCCTCGTCCGGACGTTCGCCAACGGCCTGATCGACGCCACCGACGACGATGCGCACCGCAGGATGCTCTCCTGGCTGCTGGAGTCGACCGTGGCGGCGGGAGTCCTGTTCGGACAGACGGGCGACGCCCGGCGCGTCCGCCCGCGGGGCAGGACGTTCCCCGACGTGGTGGCGGCGCGGCGGTGGCTCGACGAGCACCGCGACCTGCTGCCCGAGATCGTCGACCGGGCGCAGGCCCGGGGATTGCACGACGACGTGGCCCGCGCGGTGATCGCCTTGTCGCACTACGCCGCCATCGAACCGGGCCTGCTCTGGGAACGCGTCTACCGCGCCGCTCTCGCGTCCGCGCGCGAGCCGTGGCAGGAGATCGTGGTCCTCGCCCAGCTGGGCTGGGTGCTGTTCGACGTGGCCGGCCGGTCGGGCCCGGCGCTGGAGGTGCTGACCCGTGCCGCGCGGCTCGCCGGGGAGTCGGGGGAGACCGGGCACCTCGGCTGGGTGTGGCTCGTCGCGTCGGCCGCCCACAGCGGACTCGGCCACTTCGACGAGGCGGAACGCGTGTGCCTGAAGGCGATCGCGTCGATGCGCGAGCCCGGGGACGAGCACTACGCGCGGTCGGTGCTCGGCGTGCTGTGGCGGTTGATGGACCGCCCGATCGCCGCCGTGACCGCGCACGAGGAAGTGGCGGAGGAGCAACGCGCCTACGCCCGCGGCATCTACGACCTCTCCGCCCTCGGCCGCACGCTCGGATGGCTCGGCCTCGCGTTGATAGACGCCGACAGGGCGGACGAGGCCGTTGTGGTGCTGACCGAGGCCGAGGACGTCTACCGGCGTGCGCACATGAGGTCGTGGCTCGCGCGCACGTTGCTGCATCGCGCCTTGGCCCACCGTGCTGCCGGGTGCCTGGACGCGTCGGACGACGACCTGGCCCGGGCGCTGGAGGGGTTCCGGGCGATCGGTGACGGGCTCGGTGAGATCGAGATCCTGCGCGCGCTCGCCGACAACGCCGCCTCACGAGGTGACGACGGCGCGGCGCAACGGCATCTGCGCGACTCTCTCGCCGTGTGCGAGCGGTGGGACACCGACGCCACGCACGAGATCGCCGCCGAGGTGCGGCAGCGCCTGTTCGCGGGGTGACGGCCTAGCGCAGGACGGTGCTCAGGAACGCGTCGGCGTCGAACCGCTCGGAGCCGGGCGGCACGAGCTCGTGGGTCGCGCCCAGGAACTTCCGCAGCGTGCCCGCCGGCACCCGGAACACCGTGACCTGCCGGTCCGAGATCAGCTCCAGCAGCAGCACGCGGCTCGTGACGGGACGCAGCCGCACGTCGCCTTCGCCCGCCGCCGCGGCCATGCCCTCGGAGACCAGGTCCCTGCCCACGACCCAGGTGGCCACCGAGCCGCCCGCGCGGAACCTCATGGTCACCGCGAACGGGTCGTCCGCCTGGTAGACCAGCTCGGTCTCGACCGGGGCGGTGGTGCCGTCCGGCCGGACGAAGTCGAAGACGGTGCGTGATGCGACCCGCATGGGGGACTCCCGAGTGTTCGCGTGCCTACCTAGAGGTACACGTGACAGGAGCCGGAACGGTTCACGGTCATCACCGACCGATTGGTCGAGGGGATTCGGCGTTCATGCCCTGAAGAGCGGTCGCCGGTGCTGTGCGAAGGGGCAGAACCGGCGAACTTCTGCCGGTGCTTCTGCATGGTCCAGCGGGGGCGCGGGCGATTTGCTGGACGGCATGGTCGCCCCACTTCGTCCCGGCCTCGTCGACGCCGCCGTGCGCCGGGCGGGCGGCCTGCTCGTGGGACGTGAGCGGGAGATCGCCGTCCTGACGGACGCGATCAGCGGTGGTGTGCGGTCGTGCGTCGTGCATGGCGCGACTGGTATGGGCAAGAGCGCGTTGTTGTCGGTCGCGTCGTCGATCGCGGTGCGCAGCGGGCTGCGGCCGGTGCGCGGGCTGAGGGCGCTGGCCGGGGTCGACAGCCACACGGTGCTCGTCGTGGACGACGTCGAGCGGCTGTCCGGGGAGGAGACCGAGCGGCTGGCGCGGTTCCGGGGCGTGGTGCTGGTGGCGGGGGACTGCGATCCGGACACCCTGCCGGTCGTGGACGCCGTGCGGGTGCCCGTGGGGCCGGTCGGGGCGGCGGCGGTGGCCGAGATGCTCCGGCGCCGGTGCGACGCCGAGGTCTCGCCGGAGCTGGCAGAGCTGTGCCTCGAGTTCAGCGGCGGGGCGCCCGGTGTGCTCAGCGACGTGCTGGACGTCGTCGCGGACGTGTCGGTGTCCTCGTTGCGCGCTCTGCTGCCCGGGCTGAGGCTGCCGCGCCTGCTGCGGGCGGTGCGGCGGAGCTGGGAGGCGCTGGACGCCGACGCGGTGGCGGTCGCGCGGGCGCTCTCGGTGCTGGGGACGGCGTCGCTGGACGTGCTGGGCGAGGTGGCCGGGACGGGGTCGTTCCGGACGCTGGCCGCGTTCGAACGGCTCGTCGACGCCCGCCTCGCCCGCGGTGAGCCGATGCGGGTCCGGTCGCCGGCGCTGCGCCACGCGATCCGGCACGAGATGGCGCCCGAACCGCGCGAGCGCCTGCATCGCGCCGCGGCGGAGGTGATGCACCGGCGCAGCGACCCACCGGCCGCTGTCGCCGAGCACGTCGTGGCGTGCGCGGAACCCCTGGGAGCGCGGTGGGTGGCTCCGCTGCTGCTCGGCGCGGCGCGGCTGCACCGGGCGGCCGGAAGGCCGGAGCACGCGGTCCGGTGCCTGCGCGCCGCGCTGCGGGAGCCGCTGGACGCCGGGGTCGCGGCGGAGGTGGCGGTGGCCGCGGCGGAGCTGCACCTGCGCTGCGGGATCGCGCCCGGGGCCGGCGAGCTCGCCCGGCAGCGGCCCGTCGCCCGCGCGTGGGTCGACGCGGTGGTCCTCGACTGGCAGTGCGACGAGGACGTGCTGAGCCTCGGCGAGACGCCGGTCGTCCCGGCTGATCCGGAACGGGTGCTGCGCTCGCTTCCCCCGAGCGGGCCGGTGGTGCCGTCGCTCGCGCTCGCCGGGCTCGCGTTGCTGCGGACCGGGTCCGAGCACGTGCTGCTGGAGCTGGCGCCGCTGGTGCGGCCGAAGCTCGTGGGGGCGGAGCACGACTGGCTGACCGCGTGGGAGATGTGGGCGCACCGGGCTCGCGGGGACCACGCGGAGGTGTCGCGGCTCATGCGTGAGCTGGCCCGGGCGTCACCGTTGCGCGGCTGCGTGGCGCTGGGAGCGGCGGCGTTCGTGGCGTCCTGTGTGGACGTTCGAAGGCCGGGTGAGGCTCGGGAGATGCTGGTGCACTTGGGTTACACCGGCACGTTGCCGCCTGCGTGGGCGTGCGACCTCCTGCTGCACCAGCGCGCCCGCATGCATCTCGCGCTGGGTTCGCCGCGTGCCGCCGTGGCCGACGCCGAACGAGCCGGCGCCACCGAGGTGGTGCAGCAGGCGAGGGCTGCACTGTCCCGTCCGGCACTGTCCCGTCCGGCACTGTCCCGTCCGGCGCGGCCGGTGCGTTCGGCGGCGTGGGACGAGCTGACGCCGCACGAGTCGCGAATCGTCCTGCTGGCGCTGCAGGGGCGGACGAACCGGGAGATCGCCGAGCGGTTCGGCGTGACGCGGCGGGCGGTCGAGCTGCACCTGACCCGCGTCTACCGCAAGGCCGGGATCGGCAGGCGGGTGCAGCTCTCGTCCGTTTTCGGTGCCGGCTAGTGGCGCGTCACGCAACGTTGGCCGGGTAATGGGTCCAGGTGCGGATGGGTGAGTCGGTGGCGAAGCCGGTCTTGGGCTTGGCGCGGGCGTTGCGCCAGCGGATGTAGGCGGCGATCGCGGTGTTCTGTTCGGTGTGGCTGCGATGGTCGGTGCCGTTGAGGGCGAAGTAGCGCAGTGCGGCGAACTCGGCCTCGATCCAGTTCAGCCAGGATCCGTAGGTCGGCAGGAACACCAGCTCGATCTGGTTGCCGGCGGCCCACTTGCGGATGTCGGGGTGGCGGTGCGGGGAGAAGTTGTCCATGACCAGGTACAACT
>NZ_FNIX01000042.1 GCF_900104175.1 Lentzea jiangxiensis | reverse complement strand
GCTCCATTTTGGGTCCAGTGCCGCGAACCCCCGCTCGTTGAACGCGTGGATCACATCACGCACGTAATCAGCGCTGACCTGCATCAACGACGTGATGTCAGGCACCGCCTGTCCCTGGGCGGACATCAACACCACGATCGCCCGACGCAACCGCACCGGATCCTTGGCAGTCCGCCCGATCCGGGCCAGCTTCCGGCCCTCTTCCATCGACAACGGCCGGACGAACACCTCCGGACGACGACCCATGACCACCTCCCGCTCGACATGGGAGGACCAGCCTGGACCGTCAACCCACAGGGCCGATTACCGGGTCGACGTTCTGAGATGCAGCACTAGTTGCGGGCTCAACGCGTGACGCCTGGACTTGGCTTGGCGAGGTTTAGTCCCCCACGCCATCGGGTTCTGCCGAGACCACAGGACCCCCTCTTGCACTGCGAACCGATACACGCTGTCCAGCGCGTGGTAGGCGTTTTTCGCTGCGCCGGAGCCGTCGGTGTGGTCGCGGCGCCGTTGCGCAGTGGCTCGGAAAAGCTCGATCAGGTCGCCCACCTCGCGCGGAGTCGGCTCATCCAGCCTGCGTGTGCCCCAACAACTGACGATCCTGTTGCAGTAGCTCTCGAGGAGACTCCGCGTCGCCTGGCCCTTCCTCGCCTCAAGCACCAGCGGCACGAACTGTTCAAAAGTGGCCAGGTTGTGCGGCCGCGCGGCGGCGAGGAGTTCCTCCGGGTCCACGTTCAAGTGATGCATCAGCTGGATCACTGCCTGCACGTCGGCCGGGGTTTTACTCACGGTCGCCGCCCACAACTGATGCGTCCTCATCCACGTCGCCGCCGTGTGCACCGAGCCCGGTCGTGAGCTCGTCGTCGCCACGGTCGTCAGCGCTGATGGCTTGCGTCGGATCTGCGTGGCCGGGCGGTACGCCGGCAGGCCGCATCATCTCCACGATTCGTGTGGGATCAGGCAGCGCCTGGTCGAGTGTCTCAATGGGATGCAGCACCACTGCGGACATCGAGGGGACGGCCACCACCAGAACCGGGTCGCCCGCGTCGTAGCCGCACCAGTGTCGCAGGGGCGCGGGCACGAGCACCATATTGCGAGAGGTCAGCACTGAGCCGCCCTGCTCATCGCGGCGTACAACGATCTCGTGGCCGTCACCCACGCCGATTTTCACGCGCGTGCCTGGAGTCCAGCCGAGCTGCGAGAACAGATGCTGGTCGGTCAGCCTGCCGGCGGAGTCGAGCAGTGCCACCGCGTAGCGCCGCCGCTGCCGATTTTTCCTTTGCTGGGCTGGCATGTCACCGAGCCTGGGAGTCTCGGTCCGCCTCAAGTCCAGTGTGCGTGGTGCGCGGTTTGGTCCGGACACTCCTGTGAGGCCGTTCGCCGACGCACCGCCAGTCGCCTCGGCGGCTCGGTCGGTCGCGGCGTCGCCGAACTCGAGCGCAGGTATGATTCCGTCACGCATGGATCCCCCAAGACTTTGCCCGTTAAGGAAAGTTGGGGTGTATCCCGCATGACGCCGCAAGGGTCGTACGAGCGGTCGAGAAGACGCTGCTACGGGATCTGTCCCGGATGTGGGTGTTGAAGCAGGAACTTCATGGTGGTCTCTCCCGGTGGTTCGTGCGGGTCCCTTGTGGACCCTTTCACGCCCAGGTCGAACGGGTGGGCGCTTCGATCGACACACGACCCGAATATTTCCTGGAACTTTCTGTTCGTCCTGGTCAGACATGACGGCGGCCCACCCCGGTGATCGGGATGGGCCGCCGTCGCGTGCGTGTGGAGCGCTCAGAGCTGTTCGTTGGGCTGGTGCAGCGACCGCGGCTGCTCGGCCTCCAGCTCGGGCACCGGCGCCACGCCGGCGACCGGCCGCGGCGGGGTGCTCAGCGGGCTGGGCACCTCTTGACGCGCCACCGCCTCCGCGGCGGCGACGGCCTCGGCGACCTTCGGGTCGGACTTGAGGTCGAACCAGGCGGCGACCGACTCGTCGTCGTCCTCGGGCTTCGGCCGCTCGGTGTCGTCGGCCGGCGCCTCGTAGCGGAAGACGCCGTCGTCGCCGGGCGCGCCCAGCATGCGGGCGAAGCCCTCCAGGGCCTTGCCGTAGTCGGACGGGATCATCCAGACCTTGTTCGCGTCGCCCTGCGCCATCTGCGGCAGCGTCTGCAGGTACTGGTAGGCCAGCACCTCCGGGGTGGGCTTGCCGTCCTTGATCGCGCCGAAGACCTTCTCGATGGCCTTGGCCTGGCCCTGCGCCTGCAGGTAGCGGGCGGCGCGTTCACCCTGCGCGCGCAGGATCTGCGACTGCCGCTCCCCCTCGGCCGAGAGGATCGCGGCCTGCTTGGCGCCCTCGGCGGCGAGGATCTGCGACTGCTTCTGGCCCTCGGCGGTCTTGATGGAGGACTCGCGCTGGCCCTCGGCGTTGAGGATCATGGCGCGCTTCTCGCGGTCGGCGCGCATCTGCTTCTCCATCGAGTCCTGGATGGAGGGCGGCGGGTCGATCGACTTGAGCTCCACGCGGGCCACGCGCAGGCCCCACCGGCCGGTCGCCTCGTCCAGCACACCGCGCAGCTGGCCGTTGATGTGGTCGCGCGAGGTCAGCGTCTCCTCGAGGCTCATGCCACCGACGAGGTTGCGCAGCGTCGTGATCGTGAGCTGCTCGACGCCGACGATGTAGTTCGAGATCTCGTACACCGCCGAGCGCGGGTCGGTGACCTGGAAGTACACGACCGTGTCGATCGAGACGGTGAGGTTGTCCTGGGTGATCACCGGCTGCGGCGGGAACGACACGACCTGCTCGCGCAGGTCTATGCGGGCACGCACCTTGTCGATGAACGGCACCATGATGTTCAGGCCGGGCGCCGCGGTGGTGCGGAAGCGGCCGAGGCGCTCGATGACGGCGGCCTGCGCCTGCGGGATGACCAGCACCGACTTCACGGCGATGGTCAGCACGAAGATCGCGATGACGGCCACGACCACAAGGGTGATCGGGTCCAACTCGTTCACATCCTTCTACGGGGTCACACGGCCGCGATGACCACGGCGGTCGCACCCGAGATCTCGACAACGGTGACGGCTTCGCCTTCTTCGACCACGGACCCGTCGAGGGTGCGCGCGCTCCAGGTCTCGCCGCCGATCTTGACCTGCCCGCCGTGCTCGTCCACCCGCGACAGCGCCACGGCCCTGCCGCCCAGCAGCGCCTCGTGGTGCATGCGGACGCCGGACCCGAGCTGCAGGCGCTTCTTGAGCAGCGGCCGGGCCGTGACGATCAGGCCCAGTGACGTCGCGGCGAACACGAGCACGCTCACCAGGTCGGCGGCACCCAGTGCGGACACGCCCGCCGCGGCCAGTGCGGCGGCGCCGAGCATGACCAGCACGAAGTCACCGGAGAGAACCTCGGCGACGACGAGCAGTATCCCGACGATCAGCCAGATCAGCGCGGCCATGCGCCCATACATACACCAACGGGCGGCGCACGGCGCCGGGATTCACCGTGCTGGTCCCCCGACCGTGACGAAATCGATCAACGGCCGGGGTCGAAAACGGGTTCGCCCGTTCGTGCAGGTGCCGAGAGCAGGCTCCCCCCAGGGTGAAGAGGTGCAGTGATGCGGTCGATCTCCGCGACGATGTTCACGACGCTCGACGGCGTGGTGCAGGGCCCGGGCCGGGCCGGCGAGGACACCCACGGCGGCTGGGGCGCGGTCCACGACGACGAGGTGCTGGCCGCCGAGATGGGCAGGGGCATGGCGCGCGGCGGCGCGATGCTGTTCGGGCGCCGCACCTGGCAGGACTTCACCGCCGTCTGGGCGTCGGCGACCGACGGCAACCCGTTCACCGCGCACATGAACGCGGCGGTGAAGTACGTCGTGTCGGCGAGCCTGCCGTCGGCTCGGGCGTGGGAGAACTCGGTGCTGCTGCGCGGGACCGACGACGTGGCCGCCCTGGACGGGGAGCCGGCGGTCATCGGCAGCGCGGCGCTGGTGCGGTCGCTGCACGCCGCCGGCCTGGTCGACCACTACACGCTGGTGGTCCACCCGCTGGCCCTGGGCAGCGGCGCGCGGCTGTTCGAGGGGCCGGCGCCGCTGACGCGGTTCACGCTCACGGGCAGTGTCACGACCCCGAAGGGCGTGATCGTCGCGCACTACTCGCCGGTCAGTCCCGGGCGACGGTGACGAAGTCGATCAGCCGCTCGACGGCGCCGAGCAGGTCCGACTCGATGTCGCGGTAGCTGGAGACGGCGCCCAGGACGCGCTGCCAGCCCTCCCACGTCTCGCCCCAGCCGAGCTCGGCGCACACGCCGGTCTTCCAGTCGGCGCCGCGCGGGACGACCGGCCACGCCTCGATCCCGACGGCCCCGGGCTTCACGGCCTGCCAGATGTCGACGTAGGGGTGGCCGGTGACCAGCACGTCGGCGTCGGTGATCCGGTCGACGACGCGCTGCTCCTTCGAGCCCGCGACGAGGTGGTCGGCCAGGACGCCGAGGCGGCGGTGCGGTGCGGGCTCGAACTCGGCGATGCGCTGCGGCAGCTCGTCGACGCCGTGCAGGGGTTCGACGACGATGCCTTCGACGCGCAGGTCGTGGCCCCACACCCGTTCGACGAGCTCGGCGTCGTGCTTGCCCTCGACCCAGATGCGGCTGGCCTTGGCCGTCCGCGCGCGCAGTCCCTCGACCTTGACCGAACCGGACGCGCTGATCTTCGTCTTCTGCTGCCGGGGCATGGGTTTGACGAGCGTGACGGGTTCGCCGTCGACGAGGAACCCGGCGGGGTTGAGCGGGAACAGCCGGTGCCGGCCGTGGCGGTCTTCGAGCACGACCTGGCCGTACTCGAACTTCACGACCGCGCCGCAGAAACCGCTGGCGGGGTCCTCCACGACGAGGCCTGGTTCGGCCGGGATCTCGGGGACCTTCTTGCGCTTGCGACCGGACAGGACGTCGCGGCCGTAGTCGTGGGAACGCACGGTGCCCGACCCTAGTCGTAGAACGGCGCGAAGGCGGTGAGCCACTCGTGGACGCGGTCGAGGTCGACGTCCGCGCCGTGCAGGTCGTAGCCGCCGTGCACGAAGTCGCACCAGTCGACCGCCGGGTCGCCCACGCAGGCCCTCGGGTCGATGGCCCGGGGCCCGTGTGGTCCTTGCAGGACGTTGCCGGGGTGCATGTCGCCGTGCAGCAGCACAGGTGTGACGTTGTCTTGCGCGAGTTTGCGCGCACGGCGGTGTTCGGTGGCGTAGTAGGTGCCGGTGCGGCGGGTCAGCAGGGTCTCGAACAGGAAGTCGACGCGGGCCAGCAGCGGCGGGAACCCCTCAGGCGGTGCGTCGTGCAGGTGCGGCACGACCTGGGCCGGGTCGGTCGCGGGGGTGCCGGGGTGGATCCGTTCGAGCAGCAGGGCGCCGCGCGGCAGGTCGGTGCCGAGCAGGTCGACCACCGCGCCGGTGCGGGCCCAGGCGGTGAGCGCGCGGGCCTCGAGGGCGGCGAGACCGAGGTCGGGGGTGAGCTTGAGGACCGCGCCGGTGCACAGGAAGGTCGCGCCGGTGCCGCCGGGCACGTGCTCGACGAGCGTGAGGTCCCAGCGGGCGGTGAGCTCGGCGACCAGGCCGGGCAGGGCGTCGACCCACCCGGTCACGTCGTCGCCGAACCGCCGGACCAGCCGTGCCCGGGCGGCGTCGTCGATCACGGTGCGCCGGTCCCGCGTGCCGGGTGTGCCATCTCGCGTCCCTCAGCTCGGCCGTGGGGCAGGCGTCCACGCTACCGAGCCCGCCGGGGCCGCGTCAGGAGTCCGGTTCAGAGCAGGGAGCCCGCTCCGGACTGGCGGCGCAGCTGGTAGTCGGCGAGCGCGGGCCGCCACAGGCCGTTGGCGTCGAAGCAGGTCGACAGCAGCCGCAGGTCCGCGTCGTCCCCGGCGATGGCGACCTTGCCGTCCACGACCCACCGGTTGACCGGCAGCAGCGGCACCGGCCACCCCACCACGACCAGCCGGTCGCACACCAGCCGCTGCAACCGCCCGCCGTCGTTCTCGACGATGACCGCGGGCGTGTCGAGGTCGAGGTCGCGGACGGTGGCGTGCGGGTGGTGCCGGACACCGGCGTCGGCGAGCCGCTCCCCGCCGGGACCGATCAGGTGCACGGGCCCGAACCGGCGCGCGAGGCAGGCGGCCGCCCACGCACCGAGGCCGGCCGCGCCCACCACGACGATCCGCTCGAAAGAGGTCATCTCACCGAGTCCGCACGCACAGTTCGATGTTTCCGCAGGTCAGAACGAATGAAGATAGGGCCAGGCCCAGCCGTGCGTCAAACACCCGCCATCTCATTTGGCCTGTGTCCATCGGCGGCAGAGGGTTCGCTGATCAGCAGGTGACGGGGATCAGCAGGTGACGGTGATCGTGCGCCGCGGGCCGTCGACCTCGACCGGTCCACCGACGGGGATGACGACCTGCGGGTCGGTGTGGCCGAGGTCGACGTCGAACACGATCATCGTGTCGGGCGCGTACTCGCCGAACGCCCTGAGCACCGCCTCGCGCTGCCGGGCGGTGTAGATGGCGCGGTCGGTGGTCCGGTTGTCGGAGGACCAGGTCGTGGGGCGACCGACGAGCGCCGCCGGGAACTGCCGCAGCAGGCCGCGTTCGCCCATGTGGCGCAGGATGCGGTAGACCTCGGTGGCGGAGGGCATCTCCTCGCTGGTCTCGAAGAACAGGACCTTGCCGGCGTAGTGCTCGGGGTCGTCGATCTCCTTGCCGGCCATCATCAGCCACGACAGGACCTCGAGGTTGCCGCCCCACGACCGCCCTGTCACCGCGTGGTGCGGCTGGTGCCAGGTCCAGCCGCCGCTCGGTTCCAGGACGGGTTCGGTGTCGAAGGTGCGCGGGTCGTCCCAGGGGCTGTCCTTGTCGCCGTGGGCGGTGGACTCCCGCAGCCGGTACTCGCCCGCGGTGAACAGGGCGGCTTCGAGGGAGTCGCGGGTGGCCGGGTGCATGGCGACCGGCCGGCCGAACTGGACCATGACGCTGCCGCCGCGGAAGCTCCGGATGCCGTGGTTGTGCAGCCACACCAGCAGGTTGGTGTTGTCGCTGTGGCCGAAGTACGGCTTGGGGTTGGCCTTGACGAGGTCGTCGTCGAGGTGCTTGAGGACGGTGATCTGGTCGTCGCCGCCGATCGTGGCGATGACCGCCTTGATGTCGGGGTCGGCGAAGGCCGCGTGCAGGTCGTCGGCCCGTTCCCGAGGGGTGGAGCCCATCTTGCGGGTGGCCGGGTACTCGACGGGGATCAGGCCGAAGTCCGTTCTCAGGCGGTGCAGGCCCAGCTCGTGGGGCAGGGGGAACAGGCCCGCGACGCCGGCGCCCGGGGAGACGACCGCGACCCGGTCGCCGGGCCGGGGCTTCGGTGGGTTGATCGACGACATGGGTGCGCAGCGTGGTGACGGCCCGCGCCCGGGACGTGCGCTCACCGGCCTGGCCGAGCGGTTGATCTAGAAGGCGGGCCAGGGGATGGCGGGCCAGTCCCCGGACGGCTCCGGGTACGTCCCGGCGGCCAGCAGCTTGTCCACCCGCTCGCCCACGGCCCGCACCTCGGCGCGGGTGAGGTGCTCGTGCAGCGACTCCCCCAGCTCGCCGTCCAGCGCCGGCCGCAGCCGGCGCAGCGGCTCCAGGACGTGGTCGGGCAGCGGTTCGCGGGCCCAGCCCCACAGCACGGTGCGCAGCTTGGGTTCGGCGTGCAGGCAGATGCCGTGGTCGACGCCGTGCACGGAGCCGTCGACGGCGTGCAGGACGTGACCGCCCTTGCGGTCGGCGTTGTTGACGACGACGTCGAAGGCGGACATGGCGGCGATGCGGGGGTGGTCGGCGTGCACGAGGACGGCGGGGTCGCCGAAGCGGTCGTGGGCGTGGAAGACGGGGATCCAGCCGGGTTTGACGTCGTCGACGCCGACGATGTCGACGAGCTCGTCCTCCTCGCGGGTCTCGACCCACAGCTGCACCATGCCGGTGCCGAACGGGCCCGGCCGCAGCACGGTCGGCGGGACGAGGCCGAAGGACGCGGCGGAGATCAGGTAGGTCGCCACCTCGCGGCCGGCGAGGGTGCCGTCGGGGAAGTCCCACAGCGGACGCTCGCCGCGCACGGGCTTGTAGACGCACTGGGCGTCGACGCCGTCGAGCGAGATCTTGCAGAACAGGGTCGCGTTGGAGGCGTCGACGAGGCGTCCTTCCACCTCGATGCGGCCGTGTTCGAGCAACCGCAGGGCCGCGGAGGTGTCCACGTCAGTCTTCTTCGCTGCGGCGGTAGCCGTTCTGCCGCGGGCAGATGTGGCCTTCCGCGTCGAGCGGTTCGGCGCACAGCGGGCACGGTTTGCGGCCCGCGTTGACGACGCGGTCGGCGCGTTCGGCGAAGGCGCGGGCGGCCGAGGGCGACAGGAACACCCGCACGGCGTCGGGGCCTTCCTCGGTGTCGTCGAGCACGACGGCCTCGTCGACCTCCTCCTCGGAGATCGCGAGGAGCTCGATGACGACGGCCTTGGACTCGGCGTCCCAGCCCAGGCCCATGGTGCCGACCCGGAACTCCTCCTCGACGGGGACGTCGAGGGGCTGTGTGTCGAGGTCGTCGGGCGGCGCGTCGTCGGGCACGTCGGTGCCGAAGCGGCGGTGCACCTCCTCGAGCAGCGAGCCGATGCGTTCGGCGAGGACCTGGACCTGCTGCTTCTCGAGCGCGACGCTGATCAACCTGCTCTGCTCGGAGGCCTGCAGGTAGAAGGTGCGGTCGCCGGGCTGCCCGACGGTCCCGGCGATGAACCGGTCGGGTGCGCGGAATACGTGGATGACGCGAGCCATGGCACCTACGACCCTAGGCCACGCGGAGATCGTCGGCAGGTCCTCCCCCACCAAACACTCCGCGTATAGGGTCGGGCTGTGGTGAAGATCGCTTCGTACGGGACCTGGACCTCGCCGATCACGGCCGGCGACACCGGCGCGACCGGCGGCGGGTTCCAGTGGGCCGACCTGCACGGTGAGCAGGTGTGGTGGGCCGAGAGCAGGCCCGCCGAGGGTGGCAGGGTGGCTCTGGTGCGCGACGGCGTGGAGGTGCTGCCCGCGCCGTGGAACGCCCGCAACCGGGTGCACGAGTACGGCGGCCGCCCGTTCGTGGTCCTGGCGCACGACAGGGTGGCGTTCACGCACTGGGAGGACCAGCGCGTCTACGTGTTCGACCCCGCCTCGCCCGAGCCCGTGCCGCTGACCGAGGCGCCGCGCCGCCACCACGGCGTGCGCTACTCCGACCTGTCCGCGGGCCCGGACGGCGAGGTGTGGTGCGTGCGCGAGAGCGTCACCGGTGACGCGCGCACCGACGTGCACCGCGACCTGGTCGCGATCACCCGTTCCGGTGAGGTCCGGGTGCTGGGGGCGTCGCACCACTTCATGACCGGCCCCAAGCTCAGCCCGGACGGCACGAGGTTCGCCTGGATCGGCTGGAACCACCCGCAGATGCCGTGGGACGGCACCGAGCTGTGCGTGGCCGACGTCGGCTCGTCGGAGCACCGCGTCGTCACGGGCTCGGAGACCGAGGCGGTGTGCCAGTTCGAGTGGGAGGGCGAGGACCTGCTGGCGCTGACCGACCCGGACGGCTGGTGGAACCTCTTCCGCGTCCGTCCCGACGGCAGCCGCGAGAACCTGGCGCCGTGCGAGCAGGAGCTGGGCGGGCCGATGTGGCGGCTGGGCAACCGCTGGTTCGCCACGCTCTCACCGGGCCGCTACCTGGTGGTGCGCTCGGGTCACCTGGCGGTGCTCGACGAGCGCAGCGCGACGGTGACCGACGTGCAGACCGACCTGCCGACGTGGGCGGCGGACCTGTCGGTGCGCGACGGCGTGGTGGTGTGCGGCGCGGCGGGGCCGACGTCGGACTACGCCGTGGTGCGCCTGGACCTGTCCAACGGGGAGCTGACCTACCTCACCGGCGGGCAGCGGTCGCCGGTCTCGGCGTACCTGCCGGTGCCGATGGAGCGCGTGTTCGGCGACATCCCGGCCTACGTCTACGCGCCGTCCAACCCGGACTTCGCCGGGCCGCAGGACGAGCTGCCGCCGTACGTGGTGCACGTGCACGGCGGTCCGACGGGCCGGGCGTTGCCGAAGCTCGACACCGACATCGCCTACTTCACCAGCCGCGGCATCGGCGTGGTGGCGGTGAACTACGGCGGCTCCACCGGCTACGGGCGGGCGTTCCGGGAGCGGCTGCGCGGGCAGTGGGGTGTCGTGGACGTGCAGGACTGCGCGTTCGTGGCCCGGCGGCTGGCGGAGGAGGGCGTCGCGGACCCGGCGCGGCTGGGCATCCGCGGCGGCTCGGCGGGCGGCTGGACGGCGGCGGCGTCGCTGACCTCGACGCGGGTCTACCGGTGCGGCATGGTCGCGTTCCCGATCCTGGACCTGGCGGGCTGGACGTCGCAGGGCGGGGAGACGCACGACTTCGAGTCGCGCTACGTCGAGGGCCTGGCCGGCGCGCTGCCCGAGGCCGCGCAGCGCTACGCCGAACGCTCGCCGTCGAACAAGGCGCGGTCGGTGTCGGGCCCGGTGCTGCTGCTGCAGGGCCTGGAGGACGAGATCTGCCCGCCGGAGCAGGCGAACCGGTTCGCCGCGGACCTGGCCGGGTCGGGGATCCCGCACGCGTACCTCACGTTCGAAGGTGAGCAGCACGGCTTCCGCAAGGCCGAGAACATCAGGGCGGCGCTGGAGGCGGAGCTGTCGTTGTACGGGCAGGCGTTCGGGTTCGTGCCGCCGGGTGTGCCGGTGCTGGAACTGGGCCGTTGATCCAGGACCGGGTGGGCCTGCTGTCGGCCGGGGACCGGGTCGCGCTGGTGTCCCCGGCCGGTCCGGCCATGGCGTCGAGGGTGGCCGCGGGCGCGCGGGTGCTGCGCTCGTGGGGCCTGGAGGTCACCGCACCTGTGGTGGAGTCGTGGTCGTTGCCGTATCTGGCGGGCTCGGACCGGGCACGGGCCGAGGAGTTCGTGTCGGCGTGGTGTTCGGACGTGGCGGCGGTGTTCTGCGTGCGCGGCGGCTACGGGTGTCTGCGGATGACCGACCTCGTGCCGTGGGAGACGTTGCCGCCGCGGGTGTTCGTGGGGTCCTCGGACGTGACGGTGCTGCACGCGGAGCTCAACGCGGTGGGCATGGCGACGGTGTTCGGGCCGATGCCGGGCACCGCGGACTTCGTCGACGACCCCTTGGCCCAGCAGCGGCTGCACGAGGTGCTGTTCACCGGCAGGCGGTCGTGGCGGGCCGGGACGACCGTGGTGCCCGGTACCGCCCGCGGGGTGCTCACGGGCGGGAACGCGGCGTTGCTGGCGGCGTCGGTGGGCGGGCCGCGGTGGGCCGCGCCGGCGCCGGGGGCGATCGCGGTGCTCGAGGACATCGGCGAGGAGCCCTACCGGCTGGACCGGATCCTCACCCAACTGCTGCGGGCGGGCTGGTTCGCGCCGGTGTCGGGCATCGTGCTCGGGTCGTGGACGGACTGCGGTGACGTCTCGGCGGTGCTGGCCGACCGCCTGTGCGGGCTGGGTGTGCCGGTGCTGGGCGAGTTCGGGTTCGGCCACTGCGCCGGCTCGTGGTCGCTGCCCCTGGGCGTGCCGGCCGAGCTGGACGCCTCAGCCGGTTCGCTGACGCTGCTGTAGCGCGTCGGCGCGCAGCCTGTCGGTGTGCTCGCCGATGCCGGCGATCTGCTCGGCGAGCGCGGGCTGCCCCGCGCGCAGGCCGGGTCCGGCGTCGGCCAGGGGTGCGAGCAGCCCGGCGGCGTCCTCTCCCCCGAGGGCTTGCTGCACGCCCGCGTCGTGCGGGCCGACGCGGGCGGCGAGCCCGCGCAGCACGGCGGCGTTCTCGCGGGCCCAGGCGGCGACGGCCTTGTCACCGGCGCGCCGGTCGCGTTCGGCCTGCACGCGTTCGTCGCCGGTGCTGCTCTCGCCGGTGCGCCGCACGCGCAGGTAGCGCTTCTCCGCGGCCTGGCGGCTGGCGACGCCCAGGGCCGGGGCGAGGTCGGCCCAGCTGGTGCCGAGTTCCCGTGCGGCTTCGATGAGCTGGGGCTCCCACCCGGACAGTTCGTCGCGCAGCTGCCGGAGCAGCATCAACGCCGCGAGCACCTCGGTGGCGCTGCCGGGTGAGGCGGCCGCGGACCGGACGGTCTCGTAGTCACTCGTCATGGTGTCATCCTTTCGACGACAATCTGCGCTTGTCATCGTTCCGACGACATGCTACAACAGTGGTGCAGCGCATTGACAGTCCACGAGAAGACGACTGGAGGTGTCAGATGTTGATGCGCACTGACCCGTTCCGCGAACTCGACCGGCTGACCCAGCAGATGTTCGGCACGACCGGGACGTGGTCGCGGCCGACGGCGATGCCGATGGACGCCTACCGCGACGGTGACGAGTTCGTGGTGTCGTTCGACCTTCCGGGCGTCGCACCCGACGCCATCGAGCTCGACGTCGAGCGCAACGTGCTGACCGTGAAGGCGGAGCGCCGCCCGGTGGGCAAGGACGTCGAGATGCAGGTGTCAGAGAGGCCGCTGGGTGTGTTCTCGCGGCAGCTGTTCCTCGGCGACACCCTCGACACCGACCGCATCGACGCGAAGTACGACGCGGGTGTGCTGACGCTGCGGATCCCGATCGCGGAGCGCGCCAAGCCCCGCAAGATCGCCATCACCTCGGCAGACGAGACGCCCAGGCAGATCGACGCGTGACACCCCCTGGCGGGCGGCGGCCGACCGGGTGATGCCGGGTAGGCTTCCGCCCGCCATGAGACCCCAGCCTCAGTGGGCGGCGTTGGACGTCTACGCGTCCAATTCCGACCTCTACGCCGATCCCCGACTGGTGCAACGGGTGGACTACCGGCGCCGCTTCAAGCGGCACCGTCCCCGCACCCCGTCGGTCGTCCTGGCCCCGCACGGCGGCGGCATCGAAGTCGGCACCTCGGAGCTGTGCCTGGCGATAGCGGGTTTCCACCCGTCCACGCGGGTGCCGATCGGCCAGACGCACGACTTCTGGATGTTCGAGGGCCTGCGGCCGGTCGCGAACGACGAGCTGCACGTGACGTCGTCGAACTGCGACGACCGCGTGGCCCGCACCCTGGTCTCCGGCGCCACGCACGCACTGGGCCTGCACGGCTGCACCGCCGCCGCGGCGGGCCTGGAGGACCACGACCGGGCGGTGCTGGTCGGCGGCCGCGACGCGGTGCTGCGCCTGGAGCTGCTGACCCGGCTGCGCCGCGCCGGTTTCCACACCGTCGACGCGGCCGACCACCCGGTGCTGGGTGGTTCCGACCGGTCCAACATCGCCAACCGCACCCGTTCGCGCCAGGGCGGTCAGCTGGAGCTGACCACTCCCCTGCGCACGGCGATGTTCTCCGAGAACTCGCGCTCGGACCGCAAGCACACCACGACCGAGGTGTTCTGGGACTTCGTGCACGCCTGCCGGGCGGCGCTCGCGGCGCGCGAGGCGACGCACTAGCGTCGGGCCATGCGTCTGACCTCGGTCACCGTCGGCACCTCCCGGCCGCAGGCACTCGCCGCGTTCTACGCGCGGCTGCTCGGCGGCACCGTCGAGACCGCCGATGAGGGCTGGGCGCTGGTGAGGACGCCGGGCGGGTTGTCGCTCGGGTTCGAGTTCGAGCGGCACTTCCGGCGGCCGGTGTGGCCGGCCCGGGCGGGCGCGCAGACGGCGTCGCAGCACCTGGACGTGCAGGTCGACGACCTGGACGCGGCGGTGGAGCACGCCCTGGCGTGCGGGGCGGTGCTCGCCGAGGTGCAGCCGCAGGACGACGTCCGGGTCCTGTTCGACCCGGACGGTCACCCGTTCTGCCTGTTCCTGGACTAGAGGTACTTCTTGAGCTCGCGCTTGGCCAGCGACATGCGGTGCACCTCGTCGGGCCCGTCGGCCAGGCGCAGGGTGCGGGCGGCGACCCACAGCTCGGCGAGCGGGGTGTCCTGGCTGACGCCGCCGGCGCCGTGGGCCTGGATGGCCTTGTCGAGGACCCATTCGGTCATCAGCGGGGTGCCGATCTTGATGGCCTGGATCTCGGTGTGGGCGCCCTTGTTGCCGACGGTGTCCATCAGCCACGCGGTCTTGAGCACCAGCAGGCGGGCCTGTTCGATGCGCACGCGGGCCTCGGCGATCCACTCCTGCACGACGCCCTGGGTGGCGATGGGCTTGCCGAACGCCACGCGCGAGACGGCGCGGCGGCACATCAGCTCCAGGGCGCGTTCGGCCATGCCGATCAGGCGCATGCAGTGGTGGATGCGGCCGGGTCCCAGGCGGGCCTGGGCGATGGCGAAGCCCTCGCCCTCGCCGGCGATGAGGTTGGTGGCGGGGACGCGGACGTCGTCGAAGACGATCTCGGCGTGGCCGCCGTGGGCGTGGTCGCCGTAGCCGAAGACGCGCATCTCGCGCTCGATGGTGACGCCGGGGGTGTCGCGGGGCACGAGGATCTGCGACTGCTGGCGGTGGCGGTCGGCGCCGGGGTCGGTCTTGCCCATGACGATGAAGATGGCGCAGTTGGGGTTCATCGCGCCGGAGGACCACCACTTGCGGCCGTTGATGACGTAGTCGTCGCCGTCGCGTTCGATGCGGGTGGCGATGTTGGTGGCGTCGGAGGAGGCGACGTCGGGTTCGGTCATGCAGAACGCCGAGCGGATCTCGCCGTCGAGCAGCGGCTGCAGCCACTGCTTCTTCTGCTCGTCGGTGCCGAACATCGCCAGCACCTCCATGTTGCCGGTGTCCGGGGCGGCGCAGTTGAGGGCTTCGGGGGCGAGGTGGGGGCTGCGGCCGGTGATCTCGGCGAGCGGCGCGTACTGCAGGTTCGTCAGGCCGCCGCCGTGCTCGGCGTCGGGCAGGAAGAGGTTCCACAGGCCCTGGCGGCGGGCCTCGGCCTTGAGCTCGTCGAGGACCGGCTGGCGCTGCCACGGGTCGGCGGCGTCGTGTAGCTGCCGCTCGAGCACCGCTTCGGCGGGGTGGACGTGGGAGTCCATGAACGCGAGGAGCTTGCCGCGCAGTTCCTCGGTCTTGGCGTCGTAGGCGAAGTCCATGACTCAGAGCTCCTTGTGGGCCGCGGCGAGTCCCTGCCGCACGAGGGGAACGGTGAACGCGCCGAGCTTGTCGAAGCCGGCGCCGACGGTCTTGCCGCTGGCGAAGCGGAAGTGGATGCCCTCGACGATGACGGCGAGCTTGAAGTAGCCGAAGGCGATGTACCAGCCCAGCCCGGAGGTGTCGGTGCCGGTGCGGGCGGTGTAGCGGGCGACGAGCTCGTCGGCGGTGAGGAACCCGGGCAGCGAGGTGACGCCGCCGGTGATGGGGTCGCTGCCGGCGCGCGGGTCGGCGCCCAGGCCCTCCCAGTAGACGTAGAGCAGGCCGAGGTCGGCGAGCGGGTCGCCGAGGGTGGCCATCTCCCAGTCCAGGACGGCGCTGATGCCGAGCGGGTCGCGGGTGACGAGGGCGTTGTCGAGGCGGAAGTCGCCGTGGATGATCGTGGCGCGCGGCGAGTCGGGGACGGTGCCGGCGAGCTTGTCGCGCAGGTCGTCGATGCCGGGCAGGTCGCGGCTGCGGGAGGCGTCGAGCTGCTTGCCCCACCGGGTGACCTGCCGGGCGAGGAACCCGTCGGGGCGGCCGAAGTCCTGCAGGCCGACGGAGGCGGGGTCGACCGAGTGCAGGTCGGCGAGCACGTCGACCAGCCGCCCGGACAGGGCGGTGGCCTGCTCGGCGCTCAGCCACGGGCACTGGGAGCGCTCGCGCAGGGCGGCGCCGGGCATCTCGTCCATGAGGTAGAACGGCGCGCCGATGACGGAGGTGTCCTCGACGAGCAGGCGGGCGCCGGGCACGGGCACGGTGGTGCCGGCCAGGGCGGAGATGACGCGGAACTCGCGGGCCATGTCGTGGGCGGTGGCCAGGACGTGGCCCAGCGGCGGGCGGCGCAGCACCCAGCTGTCGGTGCCGTCGCTGACGCGGTAGGTGAGGTTGGAGCGGCCGCCGCGGAACAGCTCGCCGGTCAGCGGGCCCGTGCCGAGGTGGGTGGCGAGCGCGGCCAGGTCGAGGCCGGGGAGGTCGGTCACAGGTTCACTCCGAGGGTGGCGAGGTGAGCGCGGGTGGCGTCGGCGCCGGTGTGGCGGAAGGCGTGCATGCCGACGGCCTGGGCGGCTTCGACGTTGACGGGGGCGTCGTCGAAGAACACCGCGCGGCCGGCGGGGACGCCGATCCGCTCGAGGGTGTGGCGGTAGATGCGCTCGTCGGGTTTGCGCAGGCCGATGCGGCCGCTGATGACGATGGTGTCGAACAGCTCGAGCAGCAGGTCCCCGGGGTAGCCCTCGCCCCAGCTGTTGGACAGCAGCGCGGTGTGCAGGCCGGCGGCGCGGGCGGTGCGGACGAGCTCGACCATCGCCGGGTCGGGGGTGGCGCCGCCGAACATGCGCTTGAGCAGCCCGTTCTGGTCGATCTTCGCGCCGCTGGTGGTGATGAGCTCGGCGGCGAGCAGCCGTTCGAACTCGGCCACGGTCAGCTCGCCGGTCTCCAGGCGGAAGACCGGGTTGCCGGGCAGGGCGTCGCGGCCGAGCCAGTCGCGCATGATGCGGCCGTAGACCTCGCGGTCGATGGCCTCGGCGTGCAGCCAGGCGCCGACGAACTCGGGCACGGAGACGGTCAGGACGCCGCCCCAGTCGAAGACGAGCGCGTCGACCTCGGGCCGCCGCGGAAGCGTTGAGTCACCCACGGAACGGAGGGTACCGACCGGTCGGTATGTGGGCAACCGGTGCCGTCGGCAACGACCTTCGGAGGACCCCCAAGCCCTCTTCATCCGCTTTCCCGGATGCCTGGATCTCGCTACGTTCGAACCCGAAAGGCACTGACGGACCGGTGAACTGGGGTTGATGTGAGGACGTTGCTGTCGGCGGTCGTGTCCGCCGTGATGGCGTGTGCGGTGATGGTGAGCCCCGCTGCCGCCGACGGCGGTGCCACCGTGGTGCGCACGGACAAGGGAGCCGTGCGGGGAACGGCGACGGGGGCGGTGCGGACCTTCGGCGCCATCCCGTTCGCCGCCGCCCCGGTCGGGGACAACCGGTGGCGCGACCCGCAGCCCGTCCCGCCGTGGCGCGGCGTGCGGGATGCCACGAGGCCCGCACCGCGGTGCGCGCAGAACCCGCAGCTGGGCCAACCCGGCTCGGAAGCCGAGGACTGCCTGTACCTCAACGTCACCACACCGGCCCGGCACTCGCGCACACCACGGCCGGTCATGGTGTGGATCCACGGCGGCGGGTTCACCTCCGGAACGGCGTCGATGTACGACGCGACGTGGCTGGCCGCCCGCAACGACGCCGTCGTGGTCACCGTGAACTACCGGCTCGGCGTGTTCGGGTTCTTCGGGCACCCCGGGCTCGCGGGCTCCGGGGCGTTCGGGCTCGCCGACCAGCAAGCCGCGCTGCGGTGGGTGCAGCGCAACGCACGGGCGTTCGGCGGCGACGCGCGCAACGTGACGGTGTTCGGCGAGTCCGCGGGCGGCCTGAGCGTGTGCGCCCAACTGGCCTCACCGCGCGCGGCGGGCCTGTTCGCCAAGGCGATCATCCAGTCCGGGCCGTGCGGGCTCGAACTGCCGTCGTTCACCACCCCCGGCGAGTTCACGGGCGTGTGGCGCTCGCGCACCGCCACCGAACAGGCCGGAGCCGGCGCGCTGGGCTGCGCGGACATCGCGTGCCTGCGCGCACAGCCGGTGCCGGCGCTGCTGACGCTGCACGAGCGGTTCACCTCGCCGTCGTTCGACACCGCCGTGCTCCCGATCGACCCCGTCGTGGCGCAGCGCACCGGCCGGATGCACCGCGTACCGACCCTGGTGGGCTCCACCCACGACGAGATGACCCTGTTCGCGCCGCTGTTCTGGCCGCAGCCGCTGCCCGAGACCTCCTACGGCGCACTGCTGACCACGATCTTCGGAACGGACGCGGCACCGGTCGCGGCGCGCTACCCCGTCAACGGCAACGGCGACGCGCGCGACGAGATCGCCCACCTGCTGACCGACCGCTCGTGGGCCTGCCCCTCCCAGGACACCCGCGACCAGCTGGGCCGGCACACCCGCGTGTCCGGCTACGAGTTCGCCGACCCGGACGTGCCGATGATCTTCCCGGACCTGCCGCCGTTCCCCGAGTACGGCGCCTACCACGGCTCCGAGCTGCTGATGCTGTTCGACCTGGGCCAGACCCTCACCCCGGCACAGCGCCGCGTGTCGGACCACATGCTCGCGGCGTGGGGACGGTTCGCCCGCACCGGCGCCCCCGGCTGGCGTGCCCCCGTCCAGTCCTTCGCACCCGGCGCGACCGGCGCGACCGACTTCGTCCGCGACCACCGGTGCGAGTTCTGGTCGTCCATCCTGTAGAGCGTGCCCGGATACCGCGATCTCGCCCGTGACACCGAGTTCCGCGCGCTGTTCGTGGCGCACGCGGTGTCAGTCGCCGGAGACCAGTTCGCGAGGGTCGCGCTCACGGTGCACGTCTACGACCGCACCGCCAGCACCGGCCTGACCGCGCTGACCTACGCGCTGACGTTCCTGCCGGACCTGGTCGGCGGGCCGCTGCTCTCCGGCCTGGCCGACCGGTTCGCCCGCAAGGACGTCATGCTCGCCGCCGACCTCACCCGCGCCGCACTGCTGCTCGCCATGGTCATCCCCGGGATGCCGCTGTGGCTGCTCGCCGCGGTGCTGGTGCTCGTCCAGCTCGCCGGCGCACCCCACGCAGCCGCGCGGGCGGCGCTGCTGCCGCAGATCCTGCCCGACCACCACTACCCACCGGGCCAGGCGGTGCTCAGCACCGTCACCCAGATCGCGCAGGTCGCCGGGTTCGTCGGCGGCGGAGCCCTCGTGGCACTGCTCGGACCCGGACCCGTGCTCATCGCCGACGCCGTGACATTCCTGCTCGCCGCGGTGCTCACCGGGATGTTCCTGCTCGACCGGCCCGCACCACGCGGCACACACACGCGGGCCTGGCCCGCCGACCTCGTCGGCGGGACACGACTGGTGTGGGGTGACCGGCGACTGCGCGCACTGCTCGCCCTCGCCTGCGTCTCCGGCTTCTACATCGCCGGCGAAGCCCTCGCCGCGCCCTACTCGGCACAGCTCGGCGCCGGACCCGCCGGAGTCGGACTCATCTTCGGCGCCTACGCCGCCGGAGCCGCCATCGGGATGCTCCTCCTCGCACGCCTGGACCACCAGCGGCAACTGCGGCTGATGCCCTGGCTCGCGATCGCCGCCTGCGCCGCTCTCCTCCCGGCCGCGACACGGCCGGGCCTGACCGTCAGCGTGGGGTTGTTCGCGCTGTCCGGAGCGGCCAGCGCCTACCACCTGACCGCCAACACCACCTTCGTGCGCGCGGTTCCGGACTCCTCACGCGGACAGGCGTTCGGCCTGGCCGTCACCGCGCTGCGAGTCTCCCAGGGCCTCGGGGTGGCCCTGGCCGGCGTGGCCGCCGAACGACTCGCCGCGCACCTCGTCATCGCCGCCGCCGGAGCACTCGGCGTGCTCGCGGCAGGCGGTGCGGCGCTGGTGTGGTGGGTCAGCGGCTCTCGCTCGAACGCCAGTCGTTAGGGCGCTGCCAGTCGTTGGGACGCTGCCAGTCGTTCGGGCGGACGGGACGCGGGGAGGAGGTGCGAACGATCATGACGGATCTCCTTCGAGAATGCGGAAAAAGGGGTGCGGAAAACCGTGAGCACTACTCAGGGTGAGGTCCCCCACATGGAGCCACGACTTTGAGTTACCCGGTAGCTACAGTTGTTTCTTCCTGACGGTGGTGTGGGGGTGGCAGCGTGCCTGGGCTCGACCCGCGCCGATGGAGGTTATGGTCGCTTCCTCCTGCGGTGCTGGCCTATGTCGTGACGGTGGGCGTTTCGGCGTCCCTCGTCACGGTCGCCACCGCATGGCGTACCCCTGCCGAGACCTTGACCTGGCCGTTGTTCCTGCTGCTCGCCGGCGGCGCCGTGCTGCACCTCGAAGCCGCACAGGGAATCGAGCGGATCCGCGAGATCTCCCGCGAAGGCTCGCCGCACGCCCACATGCAGTCCGTGTGGCTGTTCGCGGGCGTGCTCGTACTACCGATGCCCCTGCTGGTCGCGCTGATCACCATCAGCTACCTGCACGCGTGGCTCCGGGTCTACAAACGGCGCGCCGTCCTGTTCCGCAAGGTGTTCTCCGCGGCCACCGTCGTACTCGCATGCGCCGCCGCGCAACTCGTCCTTCGCACCTTCTCGAACCAGCCCCTCGACGTCGACGGACCCGTCGGGCTGATCGCCCTCACCAGCGCAGGCCTCGTCTACTGGCTCGTCAACTACGCCCTCGTCGTCGGCGCCATCGTCATGACCAACCGCGACCAGCCCTCCCGCGCCGCCCTGGGCAACGCCTCCGACCAGCTGATCATCCTCGCCTCCATCGGCCTGGGCTCCGTACTCGCGATCATGATGAGCAGCCGCCCCTGGCTCACCCCGCTGCTGCTGCTCACCGTCCTGGCCCTGCACATGGGCCTGCTGCTGCCCCAGTTCCGCGTCGCTGCCCGCACCGACTCCAAGACCGGCCTCGTCGACGCCACCTTCTGGCACGACGTCGCCGGCCGCGAGATCGAACGCGCCCGCCGCCTGCTGTCCACCGTCGGCGTGCTGATCCTCGACCTCGATCACTTCAAACAGATCAACGACACCTACGGCCACCTCGCCGGGGACAAGGTCCTGCGCGCCGTCGCCGACGCCCTCAAGCACTCCGTGCGCTCCTACGACCTCGTCGGCCGCTTCGGCGGCGAGGAGTTCGCCGTCCTGCTGCCCGGCGTCAGCACCGACGAGGTCCGCGCCACCGCCGAACGCATCCGCTTCGAGATCGCGAGCCTGCACATCGTCGCCGTCGACCGCCTCGGCCGCGAACAGGTCGTCTCCGGCCTCACCGCCTCCGTCGGCGCCGCCGTGTTCCCCGACAACGCCACCGACCTGTCCCCGCTGCTGCTCGCCGCCGACGAAGCCCTCTACCAGGCCAAGAACAACGGCCGCGACCGCGTCGCCACCGCCGCCGCCCGCTGACCCACCCCATCAGGCCCCCGCCCGATCAGCCCCGCAGGAACGCCTCCACCTGCCGCGCGACCGTGTCCGGGTCCTCCACCCACGGGTAGTGCCCCACACCCTCGTGCACGAACACCGTCACATCGGAAAACAGCTCCGCCAACTCCCGGCACCGCCGCACCGGCGAGATCGGATCCTCCGAACACGCGTACACCAGCACCGGGTGGCCGAATTCCACCAACGCCCGCCGCAACACCCCCGGCACGAACGCACCCTCGGCGTTGTAGCCCCGCGCCGCCTCGCAGTTCCACTGCCCCAACTCAGCCCGGGCGTGCGCCCGCGCCCGCTCGTCCCACCGCGCGTACAGCAACGGAGACACCGCCACCCGGTTCTCCACCGAGACGTCACCCTCCCCGGTGCGCCGCAGCGCCGTCGCCGCCGCCTCGAACCACGGCTCACCGGCCCGCCCCGCCAGGAACACGTCCCAGTCGCCCCGCTCCGGCGACAACCCCACACTGCGCAACGCCGGCGTCAGCAGCACCAGCTTCCCCACCCGGTCCGGGAAATCCGCCGCGTACCCCATCGCGATCCCCGCACCCGCCGAATGCCCCAGCACGTCCACCACCGCGAGCCCCAGGTGCCGGCGCAACATCTCCACGTCCCGCACCAGCAGGTCCCGCCGATAGGTCAACCGATCCGCCGGCTCACCGGACTCCCCCGTCCCCCGGTTGTCCAGCACCACCAGCCGCCGCGACCCCTCCAACCCGCCCAGCGTCTCCAGGTACTCCGAAGCCCGGCCGGGACCACCGGCCAGCACCACCAGCGGAGCACCCCCACCGACCTCTCGGTAGGCGAGCTCCGTCCCGTCGAACGAGGTGAACCGTGCCATGCTGCACATCATGCCGAAGATCGCCACGTCCGACCGGGTCGACCGGCCGCAGCTGCTCGAGTTCCTGCGCCCCCGCCACCACGGCGTGCTCATCACCCGCCGCAGCAGCACCGACGGCGTGCAGGTCTCCCCCGTCTCCTGCGGCCTCGACGCCCGGGGCCGCATCGTCGTCTCCACCTACCCCCAGCGCGCCAAGGTCCGCAACGCCCGCCGCAACCCCGCCGTCACCCTGTGCGTGCTCTCCGACGACTGGGACGGCGCCTACGTCCAGATCGACGGCACCGCCGAAGTCCTCGACCTCCCCGACGCCCTCGACGCCCTCGTCGACTACTACCGCTGCATCGCGGGCGAACACCCCGACTGGGACGAGTACCGCGCCGCCATGCTCCGCCAGGGCAAAGCCCTCATCCGCATCACCATCGACAGCTGGGGCCCCATCGCCACCGGCGGCTTCCCACCCGAACTGCAGCAATGACCTGGTAGCTCACCCCGGAACGTCGGCTGGGCACTTCACGCAGGGGCGGCACCACGCCGCGAACCCACCCGGCAACGTTCCGGGCCGAGCACTAGGAGCTGTTTGAGGTTTGGATCATGTGGTCGAGGTCAGGGTCCTCAACCACATGACCGCTGCCCGCAGGCGTAATCCGGCTTCGTAGCTGTGTGGTGACTTGTCATAGCGTGTGCCCAGGCCACGCCATGTCTTGATCTTCTGAAAGCAGCGTTCAACGGTGTTGCGCCGTTTGTAGAGCGTGGGATCGAAGGAGACCGGTCGCCCTCCGGCCGAGCCCTTGTTCTTCCGGTTGGCTTGCTGGTCGGTCTTCTCCGGGATCACCGCGGTGATCCGCCGGCGACGCAGATAAGCCCGGTTGGCCTTGGAGGAATACGCCTTGTCCGCGGCCACCGCGCCCGGAC
>NZ_FNIX01000026.1 GCF_900104175.1 Lentzea jiangxiensis | reverse complement strand
CACATAGGTGGCCAGTCGTTCGCCACCGTGGATGTTGTGGTCGGTGTTGACCTGGATCTGCATGAGCACCCTCCGGAACGAGTAACAAAATGGTCCTGGTCGATACCACGCGAGTGCCGGCCCAAACGTGGCGGTATCAGCGCGCGGGGTGTCTTAACTCGGTACCAGTGGTGTTGAGTTGTGCGAGGTGGCAAAAGATCTGTTCGGTGCGATCGCTCACAATGAGCCCGCACGGACGATCAGCGCACCACAGGGCTGCTGGGTTCAATTGGCATGGCCCGGACGTGACCTCTGCCAGGTGCTGACGAGATCGGTTTCGATGCATCGAATGTAGCGCTGGTTGGGGCGACCCAGGTCGCGCACCTGCCCTGGGACCCGCGGACATGAGGCTGAGGAAATCGATCAGCTACGAGGTGAAGAGTCCCCGTCGACCTCGCGGAGGGGATCGGCCGGGAGGCGATCGACGTCCGCGCACTGCTCGGGAGCCGGCTGCGGCAGCCGTGCTCACGGTTGCAGGCCCGGCCCAGCCCGGCCCGGCCGGGAGCAGGTGCGGTGTCCAGCGCTGGGCCCCTGGCGGGCGCCGACCTGGCCGAGCACGGACCACCACGCCTCTGAAGCCGCACGACTGCCAGGCCGAGTTTCGCGGCAAAGGCGGATTGTGTCTTTTTACGTAGGAACCGTTTTCGGTTTGATCGCGAAAAATGGTGTAGTGTCAATTTTGTCGAGAGCATCTCGCACGCGGGCACTCAAGCTCACGTCGCACTCGGCGAAACCTGAACCGGTCCTCCTCGGGCCGGAGACGGGAGTCCCGGCATGACGTCGGCTCCTCACCCTTCCATCGCCCCTCCGGCCGTCACGGCCACCGAGCAGTCCCGGTCCGCGCTGCGATTGCGGTTGCGCCCGAAGGCGCTCACCACGGGGCATGTCGACGGTGCCTGGTGGCCGCGTTCCCGGGACCTCGCCGCCGAACTGCCCGCGCTGCTCGCGGTGCTGGCAGTTCGGCTGGGCGACATCCCGCGGATGAGCTACAACCTGACCGAGTGGGATACCGCGCCGCGTCAGATCGCCGCGGACGGCCTCCGGGTGCGGCTCAACGGGTTCTGGTCCAGGCCCGCGCACACCGTGGACCTCATCGCCTCGGACCGGCGCCGTCTGACACTGCTCCTCGTCCCGCCGGACACCGAACCTTCCGCAGCCCACCACGCCATGACGTGTGCCGCGGAGCAGGAGAACATCGACACCGTCGAAGTCCTGCTCCGCGGCACCGCAGGGCGGATGTCCACCGCGGACCCGCTGGGTGCAGGCAGCAGCCGCGCACCCGAACAGATCTCCCAAGGAGTTCGATGACCACGACGACCCACACGACCGGGTACGAGCGCAGGCTCAAGATGGTGCAGGACGTGCTGACCGACCGGACGGAACTCGCGGGCGAGGCCGCACGGGATCTCGCGGTGCGCGTGCTGAGCGCGCTGGACCACATACCCGAGCGGGTGCGGTGAACTCGCGCCACTACGGCACTGGCGCGGCACAGCTGACGTGGGGCACTCGACTGCTCCGCGTCGGTTGTGCGTTCACGTATCGAGCCGAGGTGCCCGCCCCCGCGGTCTTCCTCGTCCGGCCGCTGCGCAGCGCGGACATCCGGGTGAGCCAGGAGGACCTGGCCGTGCAGCCGGACGTCCCGATGCGGCACCACCTCGACCTGTACGGCAACCGCAACACCCGTGTCGTTCTTCCCCCCGGTCTGTCCACAGTGCACTACAGCGCGTGGGTGGACGTGCCGGACAGGACGGAGGACGTGGACGAGACCGTGCCGGAGACGCTGCCCGACGGACTGCCGGACGACGTGCTGCTGTACACGTTGCCCAGCCGGTACTGCGTGTCCGATGTGCTGGGCGACGAGGCGTGGTCGCGGTTCGGTGCCCATCCGCCCGGCTACGGCCGGGTGCGGGAGATCTGCCGGCACGTCCACGAGTCGCTGGGCTTCGGTTGCGGCACGTCCACCGCGTTGTCCGCGGCGGCCGACGTCGGAGTCGCGGGTTTCGGGGTGTGCCGCGGCTTCGCGCACCTGGCGATCTCGTTCTGCCGCGCGCTCAACATCCCCGCCCGGTACGTCTTCGGCTACCTGCCGGACCTGGACGTGCCGCCCGGCGACGCGGCGATGGACTTCGCGGCGTGGATGGAGGTCTGGCTCGGAGACCGCTGGTGGACCTTCGACCCGCGCAACGACGAGCCCCGCAAGGGACGCGTTGTCATCGGCAGGGGCCGCGATGCCGCCGACGTCGCCGTGGTGACCACGTTCGGTGGTCCGAGGCTGGAGTCGATGGTCGTGCAGGCGGAGGAGGACCTGGCCCCGTCGTGGCGCTGAGCGGGAAGTGCCCGCCGCGGAGTAGGATGGAGCCACCGAGGGTTCGTCGTGCAGCAGCGCTCAAGCTGGTGCCGCCTTGGGCGCATCAGGAAGCCCGGCCGTGTTCGGCTGGAGGCGGGAGCGCCGAGATGAACTCGGATCAGCTCTGCACCACTGCGTCATCGCTCACTGCGTCATCGCCCATTGCGTCCTTCCCCGCCTCACGCGGCGAAAGACTGACCGACGGCCCGTTTTCCGTCGGGAGCTGGCGGCCGTTGTCGCCCGACCCGGCCGTCATCCGGCCGATGCCCGCTTCGCCGATCAGGCGCAAGCGCTGACAGTCTCGTTCTTCCCTTCCCGCATCGACTACCGGAGTGTCCGCATGCCCGAGTCACTAACTGCCCCCGACGACGCAGCGAGCTGCACGGTGTGTCCTCACGCGTGGAACGAGCACGACCCGCTCGGCGTGCGGTACTGCACGGCGACCACGGCGTCGGCGCTCAAGCGAGATTGCATCTGCACATGACCGTGATGACGAACGTGTTGACCACCAACCGGTTGACGCTGCGCGATTGGCGTGCCGAGGACGCACCGTCCGCGCTGGAGGTCTACGGCTGTGCCGAGGTCACCCGCTGGCTCAGCCCGGAGATGGACCAGGTTCCGGACGTGGCGGCCATGAGGTTGTTGCTGCAGCAGTGGATCGCTGAAAGCGCACGTGTTCCTGCCCCTGC
Organism: Lentzea jiangxiensis; assembly: GCF_900104175.1. Taxonomy (GTDB): domain Bacteria; phylum Actinomycetota; class Actinomycetes; order Mycobacteriales; family Pseudonocardiaceae; genus Lentzea; species Lentzea jiangxiensis. The sequence goes on along the minus strand of NZ_FNIX01000026.1, from coordinate 86,704 downwards.
CGGCCGATGGGCGATCGAGCGCAACGCCGACGGTCAGGTGATCGGCGGCGCGCATCTGCTCCCGCTGCCGCCCGGCCGGGAGGACCTGGAGGTCGGCTGGCAGCTGAGGCCTGACGTGTGGGGCCGCGGCTACGCCGCCGAGGCCACCCACGCCCTCGCCGGGTGGGCGTTCGGCCACGACGTGTACGAGGTGTTCGCCGTCGTCCGGCCGGGTGACACGCGGGCCTCGTCGGCTGTGCGGAAGAACGGCATGCACTGGGTCGGTGAGACCGGCAAGTACTTCGGCCTCGACCTGCAGGTGTTCCGGCTTCGCGTGGCGGACCTCGACGCGAACGCGGATTCGTCGGCCGGGCCACCCGGCCGCGACTGACGCGACGGCGGCAGTCTTCCGCGTCGGCGTGCTCAGCGGTTCGACGACGGGAAGTGGCCGCCCGGACTGCCGAGCGCGATGAGTTCGGTGTACTGGTCCTGCCACGACCGTTCGGTCGTGAGCAGGTCCGCGAGTCGTTGCACCCAGCCCTCGTCGACGGTGCCGCGGGCACCGGTCGCGAGGTGGCGGGCGGTCTCCTCGCGTGCCTTGAGCCATTCGGACAGCGTGGGCTCGAGGACAGGGCCGCCTTGTTCTTCCGACATCGTCCTGACAGTACGCGGCATTGGCGCCTGTGACCGGTTGCGTTCGGCTACTGCGGCACGAGTTGTTTTCCGGCCTGCGGACGGAAGCACACGCATGACCCGAGGCACCGCGAAGTGGTTCAACGGCAGCGAGGGTTCGGCTTCATCGCGCCCGAGAACGGTGGGCCTGACTGGTTCGTGCACCAGTCCGAGGAGAAGGGCGCCACCTCCACGGCATCCAGGACGACCAGCCTGTGGAGTTCGAGATCGGTGAAGGCGACGAGGGACCGCGGGCGATGGCCGTGCGCATCCTCTGAGCCCGTTGCAAGAAGTCGTCCCGGCTTGCGCGAGTTGAGCCGGCCGCGACGTGAAGAGTCCCGTCGGGTCGGATTGCGCTGCCACCTGCAACCGGCCGACGAGGTCCCGCGAGTACGTGCTCAGCGCGTGGCCGTGTCCTCCGACCCCGGCGTGACCGAGCGCGGCTCGGGCCAGGTGCAGGCGCTGCTGAGCCAGCACCGGTGCGGGGTTCCTGCACCTCCGCCGCCGGGATCACCGTTGTCTCCCCGCGTTCGGTCACCGCGCCTTGCCGCGCAACGGCGCTCCCGCGTCGTGCAGGTGCCGCAGAACCTCGGCGTAGGACCGGATCATGGTGGTCTTGCAGTACGGGATGCCGTGCCGGAGGCAGAAGTTCTCGACGACGGGTTGTGCGCGGCGCAGGTTGGGACGGGGCATGTGCGGGTACAGGTGGTGCTCGATCTGGTGGTTGAGCCCGCCGAGCAAGGCGTCGACCCATCGGCCGCCGGTGACGTTGCGGGAGGTCAGCACCTGCTTGTGGAGGTGGTCCAGGCGCTGGCCCTGGGCGATGATCGGCATGCCCTTGTGGTTGGGTGCGAACGAGCAGCCCAAGTACACGCCCATCAGCCCTTGGTGCACGGCGATGAACACGACGGCCTTCAGCGGCGAGAGGACCACGAACACCGCCAGCAGGTACGCGGCGAGCGGCACGATCTGGAGCGCGGCTTCGCGCCACGGGTTGCGCAGTTCCTTGCGGCACAGGGCGACCAGGCCGGAGATCCGCAGCACGGCCGCTTCAGCGGTGAGCAGCGGGAAGAACAGGAACGCCTGGTGTTTGGTGATCCAGCTGTTCAGGCCGCGTTTCTCGGCTGCCTGGGCGCGGCTGAACGCGAGGGCGTGGATCTCGATGTCGGGATCCTGGTCCTCGTGGTTGGGGTTGGCGTGGTGCCGGTTGTGCTTGGCGACCCACCACTGGTAGCTGATACCGGTGAGGCTGCCGTGCAGGTGCCCGACGACGTCGTTGTTGCGGTGGCTGCGGAAGATCTGCCTGTGCCCGGCATCGTGCCCGATGAAGGCCAGCTGGGTCGAGGCCACGGCGAGGACCGCGGCCGTGAGCACCTGCCACCAGGAATCGCCCAGCAGCGCGAACGCCACGGCGATCGTGCCGAGCAGCAGCGCATTGGCGGTCATCCGCAGCAGGTAGTAGCCGCGCCGCCGATCCAGCAGGCCGGCGGTCTTGAGTTCCTTGGTCAGGAGGGCGAAATCACTGCCGCGAGGGCGGTCAGCCGTGTCTGTCACGACGACGTGCGTTGAGGTCATGTGCCTGCTCCGGTTGTACGGCTGCGAGGAGCCGTCGAGGGATTCACTTTTCGGCTTCGGTGTCCAGGCCGGGTTCGTCCGGGCCGGACTCTTCGGGTTGGCTGGTGTGCACGTCCGCGGGTGACACGTGTTCGTCGGCTTCGCTGCGCAGGGAGCGGATGGCGGAGTTGAGCACCGCCAGCAGCGGGACGGCGAGCAGAGCGCCCGCGATGCCTGCGACGAGCAGGCCTGCCGCGATGGCCAGCACCACCGCCAGCGGGTGCAGCTTCACCGCGCGGCCGAGCAGGAACGGTTGCAGGATGTGGCTTTCCAGCTGGTTCACCGCGATGACGACGATCAGGACGATCACGGCGGTCAGGGGACCGTTCGCGACGAGCGCGATGACCACGGCTACCGCACCGGCCACGACCGCGCCGAAAATCGGGACGAACGCGCAGATGAACACCAGTGCCGCCAACGGAACCGCCAGGGGCACGCGCAGCACGGCCAGTCCGATGCCGATGCCGATCGCGTCCACCACCGCGACCGCGCCGGTGGCGCGGACGTAGCTGACCAGTGCGGCGAGGCTGCGCCGGCCTGCCACGTCGACCCGCCTGCGCGGCCCGTCGGGCACGACGCGGATGAGGAACTGCCAGATCCGGGGACCGTCGTAGAGGAGGAACGCGAGGGCGAACAGCACCAGAAGCATCTCGGCGAAGGTCTCGCCGACGGTCGCCGCAGTGGTGATGGCACCCGTCGTGATGCCGGACTGGTTGTCCTGCATCGTTTTCACGATCCGGTCGACGAGGTCGCGCAGTTGCGTCTCACTGAGCTGCAGCGGGCCGGCGACCAGCCAGCCGGAGATCGCGTCGATGCTGCGGGCCAGTTGCGCGGCCAAGTCCGGCAGGCCGTTGACGAAGGTCATCACGACGAACGTCAGCATCCCGCCGAGCAGGAGCAGTCCGCCGACCAGCACCAGCGCGGTCGCGAGACCTCGGGGAACCCGGTGCACCATCAGGAAGGTGACGGCCGGTGCGAGCAAGGCTGCCAGCAGCAGCGCGATCGCGAGCGGCACGGCCACAGCCGCCAGCCTGCTGAAGATGACGCCGATGACGTAGAGCGCCGCGACCACGACGAGAAAGCGCCAGCTCAACGCTGCACTGACCCGCAGTACAGCAGGAATCGGGTCCCGCATGGGCGGCATGTCACCGCGGTCGGTGCTCAGAACGTCCACACCTCCAGTGTCGATCTCCGACGCCGGGGTCTGGGATCATCGATGAGTTGGCAGCTGTTCGCCTGCCTCCGCTTGGAGTGCCCTGTCATGGCGGTCGCAAACCCGGCTGGGCGGTTCGGCGTTCGCGGGCTGGGGCCCGCCTCGGGCGGTCGAGGAGGACAGGTTCCCGACGGTGTCGGTTTGTCGCGGCGTGCGTAGTCGCTTCGTGTGCGGCGCACGAGGATGTAGCCGGAGAACGCGCAGAGGGATGAGGCGGTGCCGGTTTGCTGCGATCAGGTCCGTGGACCTGATCGAGCCGACCCGGATGCCGTCGGTGGCGATGCCGCGGGGAGCGATGGACTGGTGGGGGACCGGCGTCATGCCGGGTTCCCGCCTCGGCCGGAGGAAACGGACGGATCAGGTTTCCCGGGTTCGGCTTGATTGTGACCGCTCAGGGGCGAGAGGCTCTCGTCCAAGTCGACCATACACGGTTCCGGTCGTGATGAGCTGAAATGTCTCGAACTGTTTTGTGGTCGTGGCGGCTGCAGGGATTCGAGTGCGGCACCACGGGTGGGCGTGCCGACCTTGCCGGCCGCCTCTGTGGCGGACTGAACGTAGTCCTGACCCGCGCTCATGTGCGATTGGAGGGTCGCTGTCGGCGGATTCTCATGCAAATTTCAGGTGATGGCGTGGGCGGCTGACGTAGAATGCACGAGCGAGTTTATCCGACTTTTTCGGATCTGCGCTGGGGCCGCATCCCGTTCGCACGGCAAGCGGTTCGACCTGGTCAAGAGGAGAGATTTCAATGAGCACCGTCAGCGATAACGCATGAACGCGATTCCCGAAGGTGCCTCAGTGATCGCACAGCGCCTGCACCTCGCCGCCGGCTTTCACTCGTCCGAACGCGACTGGGTAGTGGATCGCCTGGCTGCGCTCGGTTCGCGTCTGCGGTCGTACCGCGACGACGAGATCGAACTGGAGATCAGCCTCAAAGACCGCGAGGGCGCCGAACAGCGCGTTGTGATGCAGTGTTGGATCAACCACGGCCATCGGCTGCACCTGGTCGCCACCTCGTCCCAGCGAGAGCTTCCCGCGGCGCTCAACGAGGTCCGCGACGAGCTGATCCGACAGGTCGGTGAGACCAAGACCCGCACCGAGCCGCGCAGCAACCGCGCGCTGCGGTCCGTCCCGACGCCGCCCGAACTCGGCTAGCGGCACAGGCGCCGATCGGCCCGGCTGCGCCTCGGCATCGGAACGCGTGATCGGGATGTGCTGTCGCCTGTCCGTGAGGCGAGCAGGGCTGGGCGAGGCGCGTTCTGCGGCAAGACAGATCGGTGGACGAACTCGCGTCGATCCTGCTCGTAAGCCGTGTGCTCGAGGACTCCGGCGTGTTCGTCACGCGGCCGATGCGGCTGGATGTCCAACGCACCTCGGCGAAGCGGCTCGAGACCGTCGACGTCTCAGCCGCCGTGTGCTGCGGAGCCCGGGATGACCAGTCCGCTCTCATAGGCAGCGACGACGGCCTGAGCGCGGGTGGTCAGGTTCAACTTCCGCATCGTGTGCTTCACGTGTGTTTTCACCGTTGCTTCACTGATGGCGAGCTGATTCGCGATCTCCTCGTTGGTCGATCCTGTTCCGAGCAGCCGCAGGATCTCGGTTTCTCGTGGCGTGAGGTCCGGCAGCCGGGTGTTCGCCTGGAGCTCGACGCGATGGCGTTGCGCGTAGGTCTGGACCAGCCGCAGGGTGATGGCCGGCGAGATCAGCATCTCTCCTATCGCGACCGTGCGCACCGCCGCGATGATCCGATCGGGAGGTGTGTCCTTCATGATGAACCCGGCGGCTCCATCGGTCAGCGCGGTGTAGACGTACTCGGGGATGTCGAAGGTCGTCAGTACGACCACCTGGGTTTCCGGACGCATCGCGAGAATGCGACGAGTGGCGCTGAGCCCGTCCATGACCGGCATCTTGATGTCCATCAGAACCACGTCGGGCGCCAGGTCGGCGACCAGCGCCACAGCTTGCTCGCCGTCTGATGCCTCGCCGACGGGATCGATGCCGGGTGCGGCGTTGAGCAACGCCATGAGGGCGTGGCGAACGAGGTACTGGTCGTCGACCACCAGAACGCGGACTGCCATCACATCTCTCCAGCACGTGCATTCGTTCGGTGTTCGGAAATCAGCTCTGGTCCGGAATCGGCAGGCGCAACACGACCTGGAACCCTCGATGGGAGCGGTGTCCGGCGTCCAAGACGCCACCGTAGAGTTCGGCGCGCTCACGCATCCCCTGAATGCCATGCGATTTCGCCTTGGCTCTTGGAGGCCTTGACGCGCCGTCATCGGTGACGGTCAACATCAGTTCGTGTGCACGGTAGTCGAGCACCACCTCCACGGCCGCCGGACCCGCGTGCTTGAGGACGTTGGTCAGGGATTCCTGCGCAACACGATAGGCGCAGAGGTCCTGCCCGGGAGGCAAGGCGCGCGGTGTGCCCCTCACCACGAGTTCGACGGTGAGGCCGGCGTCGCGCGTGCGGTCCACCAAACCGGGAAGGGCGTCGAGGCCTGGGCTCGCGAGTTGCACGTCCGGGAATTCGGTTTCGTCCTCCACCCGCAACACGTCGAGCAGCCTGCGCATCTCGGTCAGGCCTTGCCGGCAGGACTCGGAGACAGCTGAAATCGCGGTGCGCGCGGTTGCCGGAGCGGACGCGAGGGTGTATTCGGCCACCCCGGCCTGCAACGAGATCACGGACATGTGGTGCGCGACGATGTCATGCAGCTCCCGTGCGATCCGCACTCGCTCCTCGGCGGCCGCGCGACCTTCGCGCTCAGCTGCTTCCTCAGCACGTCTGGCCCATTTCTTGGAGCTCTCGCCGACCATCCAGGCAACGAACAGGACCAGGACGGCCTGTACGGCCTCCGGCCACTTCAGCGTCACCTCTCCCACGTATTCGGGCACCAGCAGGCAGAGGGCCGACGTCGCTGCCATCATCGCGGCAATCCGCGAACTGCGCACGTTGGCGACTGTGAACACGCCAATGACCACACCGAGCCCCAAGTTGCCCACTGCACCATGACCGAGAAACGCGTAGACGACCGAGGAGCCGAGAATCACGCACAATGACGTCACCGGTACGACGTGTCGAATCGCGATCGGCGCCACCGTGAGCGCGGCGAGCGACAAATCCACGAGCGTGAGATCGGCGCCGAGATATCCCACTTGATTGGCCAGGGTGAGGACTGTGGCGATCAGGGCGAGAAGGAGGTCCGCCCACGTCGGTCGGAGAAGCTTGCGCACCGGCGGGACCCTACCAGGAGATTTTTGCCCGGAAACAGAAGAGATCCGCCCTACCACCACAGGGGTAGAAGGGACGACCAACAAGGATGACGACATCGCATCGATGCGCTCCTACGGTGATCTCATGAGCAAGAAAACGACCGCACTGGTGGTGCTGACCACAATCTCGTTCGTCATCGGATGTTCGCCGGCCGACGCCGAGCGCAACGGGAACGACGTGCCCCGCGCCTCTTTGCAGAAAGATGCCGACGCACTGGTGTCGAAAGGTGCCCCCGGCGTTCTCACCGAGTTGCGCACGCCCAACGGTGCGGTGAAGGTTCGCAGCGGAGAAGGCGACACCGACGCGAAGACACCGGTCCCGTGGGACGCCCACTTCCGCATCGCGAGCTTCAGCAAGACCTTCGTGGCGACCACGCTGCTCCAGCTCGTCGGCGAAAAGCGCCTGTCGCTCGACGACACCGTCGAAAAGTGGCTGCCCGGAGTCGTGACCGGCAACGGGAACGACGGCAGCAAGATCACCATTCGTCAGCTGCTCCAGCACACCAGCGGCATCCCCGAGTACATCGCCGGTGTGCCGGTGTTCACCGAGAGCGACTTCCGGCAGCACCGGCTCGACAAGCACTCCCCGGCGGACCTCGTCGCCCTCGCGATGCGTCAGACACCCACTTTCGCGCCCGGCGCCGGCTGGAGCTACTCCAACACCAACTACGTGCTGGCCGGAATGGTCATCGGCGAGGTGACCGGCCAGGACTGGCGCGCCGCCGTCGAGGAGCGGATCATCAAGCGCTTGGGCCTGCGGAACACCTCGACTCCCGGACACTCGACGGTGCTGCCGCATCCCCACGCGACCGCGTACGAGCGCTTCCCGGAGGACGTCACAGCGGACCCGTTGCGCTTCGGAAAGCCCGTAGACGTCACCGAACTGAACCCGTCCTACGCTGAAGCGGCGGGAGAGCTGGTCAGCACCACCAACGACGCGCTGGTCTTCCTCGAAGCCTTGGTCTCGGGCAGGCTCCTCGCTCCCGCGGAGCTGGCCGAGATGCAGAAGACGGTGCCGGCGCCGAGCCTGCAGTCGGTGTGGCCGGAAGCGCGCTATGGACTGGGCATCGCCTGGATTCCCACCGCGTGCGGCGGATACTGGTCACATGCGGGTGACATCCAGGGCTTTCAGACCCGCAACGGGATCACGCCCGACGGCAAGCGCAGTGTCATCGTCTCGATGAACACCGACTCGGTGATCCCGAAGGAGTCGTCCACCCCGCCGACGCCGCTCGAGGACCCGTCCTTCGACCTGGTCAAGAACGCGCTCTGCGACCGCAGGTGATGCCGAACAGGTGGAGTGCGACCAGCAGCGCCACCCGGCGCGAAGGACGACCCGCCACCGCGGCTGCCCCCCAGCGCCGCCTCGACCGCCCCCGGCTCGAGCACGACCACACCTCCGTCGAGCCAGGGGACGGTCCGGGTGACCGACTGGGCGACCGGCGTCGTGCGGGTCGACTCAAGGGCGCCGAACCACGCACATACCAAGCTGTCCGAGCCCAGAGAAGAGGAATGCCCAACGGCCGCAACGCATCCGCACGCGCATCCAGACGGGACGAAACCCGGTCATCCGCACCACTTCCTTCGCGAGCGGATCCTCGCTGACCCGCGTCGGAGGTTCCATCCCCTGCGGTCACGACGACCGAAATGCCTGGGAACGCTCCCAGAACTGCAACGGTAAGGAAACGCCGTGTGAAGGGCCTTTTTCGCCCCGTTACGACCAGCAGCCGTTCGCGGCGGCCGAACGCAGGCGGCACATGGGCAACGCAGCCCTGCGGCGCCGACCAGCGGGACCCGAACGGTCTCACCCGTCCTCGGCCGATCCGCCGCACGGGCCGGTCCGCATGGCCTCTTTATAGCCACTTTCCCGACTCATGACCCGAATGGCGGCTGCCGAGCACGTGGCACGACCCGACACTGACAGCGTTCTGGGAGCGCTCCCAGAACCGGGCGGAGGCACCCGCGAAAGTCCACGTCGTCGATCAACGAAGATTTGGCGGTACACATGCTTCGCTTCTCTGCAGACGTCCCGGACCGGCACCACCGGGCACCGGGGACCCCGGCGAGGATCGGGCCGGCCCGCGGCAAGGCTGCCGTCTGGCGGGCGTTCGCCATCCTCGGCGCCTGCCTGACCTTGCTGACGACGATGCTCGTCACCTTCGGCGCGGGCGATGCCTCCGCGCACGGCGCGGTCAGCGACCCACCATCGCGCCACTACGGTTGCTACAACCGCTGGCCCAACGGCCCGTCGCAGCAGATGGCCACCGAAGACCCCATGTGCTACCAGGCGTGGCAGGCCGACCCGTCCGCGATGTACAACTGGAACGGCCTGTTCCGCGAAGGCGTCGCCGGCAACCACCAGGGCGCAATCCCCGACGGACAGCTGTGCAGCGGCGGACTGACGTTCAACGGCCGCTACGCCGCGATGGACAAGCCCGGCGCGTGGGTCGCCCCGAACCGGCCCAGCCGGTTCACCCTCAACCTGAACGACACCTCCTCGCACGGCGCCGACTACATCCGCGTCTACGCCACCAAGCAGGGCTTCAACCCCAAGACCCAGACCTTGAAGTGGAGCGACCTGGAGCTCGTCGGCCAGACCGGCAGGATTCCCACGGGCACCCGGACGCCCGTCGAGATCAACGCGCCCGGCCGCACCGGCCACCACGTCCTGTACACGGTGTGGCAGGCCAGCCACCTCGACCAGAGCTACTACGCGTGCAGCGACGTCAACTTCACCGACGGTGGCACCACGACCACCACCACCACCACCACCACCACGACGACGACCACGACCACGACGACCGGCAACCCCTCGGCAGGCTGCTCGGCCACCTTCCAGGTGATCTCGCAGTGGTCCGGCGGCTTCCAGGCCGAGGCGCGCGTGACCGCCGGCGCGACGGCGATCTCCGGCTGGCAGGTGAGCTGGACGTTCGCCAACGGTGAGCGGATCAATTCCTCGTGGAACGCCACCCTGAGCACGAGCGGGTCCACGATCACCGCCCGCAATGCCGCCCACAACGGCGCCGTGGGCGCGGGCGCCGCCACCACGTTCGGTCTCGTCGCCTCCGGAACCGCGGGTGCCCCAACCCTCACCTGCACCGCTACCTGATCCCGCGTCGGTCCGCCCGCCGCCTCGACGGCGACGGGCGGACCTGGGTTGCACGCTCGTGTGACACACCCGCGCCGGCTGCACTTGTCGAGACTGGTTCTCATGACGCGGCGGACCTCGTGACACGGTCTCGACCGTTGCTGGGCGCGGTGGGCGTTGTCGAGCCGATCGCGGGTCTATGACGCGACCGGATGTTGATAGCGCAGGGCTTGTGTTGCGACCCGGGCCCCGAGGTGGCGTGCCGTGCTCAGGTCGGCGGTGTGGACGGCGTCCGGGCCTTGGTCGTTCCAGGTTTGGGCTCCCGCGCCGAGGTAGAACCCGAGCCGGTTGTCGTCGTGTTCGTTGCTGGTGGTGGTGTTCCAGCCGGGCATCAGGCCCAAGCTGACCCAGTGCATGCCGTGTTGTGCCGCGAGCAGGGACAGGTACTGCAGCGTGTGCAGCTTGTCGCCGCTCATCGATCCGGAGTTGGTGAACCCGGACGCGAGTTTGTCCAGCCACTGCTGGGTCATCCAGCGCTTCGAGGTCGCTTCGGCGAATGCGTGGAACGCCCCGGATGCAGATCCCATGTAGGTCGGTGTTCCGAAGATGATCGCGTCACCGGCATCGAGGATCGCCCACTTCGCGTCGGACATGTCAGCTACGTCGACCATGTCGGCGCGGGCCTCGGGCACCGACTCGATGCCGTCGCGGACGGCCTTGGCGATCTCGAGGGTGTGCCCGTAGCCGGAGTAGTAGGCGATGGCGACGTGAACGGATGGCATGTCGGTCTCCTTTCGTCGTGCGGGGTTGGCTCAGGACTCGCGTGAGCCCGCGGTGTCGGTCATGTCCGGGTAGCGATCGCCGGCCACCTGCTCGGCGATCGTCGGTGTCGCCGTAGAACTCGCTCATCCCATGCAGCCGAGGCCCTGCGGCCCACCGTCATCTCCCGGCCACCGAGCCGGACCTGTTCCAGCCGTTTGCCGTCAGCCACCGCTGCTCCTCATCTGTTGACATCGATAACGCTAAGACCGTAACGATGTCACTGTCAACGTCAACACATTCCTGTTATCGTTGACACGTGAACCCCGACGATCGGCGCGGCGGCGGGTCCGACGGACAACGCGAGCGCATCCTCAGTTCGGCAGTGAAACTGCTCGCCGATGCCGGGCCGTCCGCGCTGTCCACCCGAGCCGTCGCGGCAGCGGCCGGAGTTCAGACGCCGACTCTGTACCGGCTCTTCGGGGACAAGGACGGGCTGCTCGACGCCGTGGCCAGCTTCGGCTTCGAGAGCTACCTCGCCGAGAAGCGCGCGTTCGAGCCCAGCGAGGACCCTGTCGACGACCTGCGCCGGGGCTGGGAGGTGCACGTCGAGTTCGGGTTGGCCAATCCCGCCATCTACACGCTGATGTACGGAAACCTGCGGCCGGGCCGCCGCCCCGCGGCGGCAACGGAGAACCGGGCCATCCTGCGCGGCATGCTCGAACGCGCCAAAGTGCAGGGCCTGCTCCGGGTGCCTGTCGAGGCGGCCGTGGTGGCCATCGAGGCGTCCACGACAGGCGCGGTTCTGCTCCTGCTGGCCCAGCCGGAACAGGCGCGGCACGCCCAGTTGATCCGGCCGTTGCGCGACATCGTGCTCGACGCCCTGATGGAGCAGGCGAAACCGCGTGCCGACGACCGCTCCCACATCGCCGACCGTGCACGATCATTGCTCGCGATCATCACCCCCGCCGACAACGCCGACCCCGTGATCGACGCAGGCTTCAGCGTCTTCGAAGCCGGCCTGCTGCGCGAATGGCTCGCACGGCTCAACGAGTCCCACGAATCCACCGGCAGCCGCAACCCGGCGTGAGCGCTGGACGATGCGGTGGAACCCGCGCTCACTGCGTTCGACATCGTGTTCGACAGCGCCTGGCCGCCGAACACAAGTGAGTACCTTCATCCTGAGTCACACCATTCGTTTGACGGGCTCCGCTGGATGCGGGAGTTGAGCGCGTGGCGTCGTGCCAGGAGGTCGCGGTGCCGGCGCAGCACCGTTTCAGGGTGAATCACCAGTCGGATCCGGTGAAGTGTCCCGATCGGCGCTCGGTGTGACAGTGCCGTGAGGAACGCCCGGCCACCGGGGGAGAACCGCGGCGAGTCCTGCCCGGCTGGCCTTCCGGGACGTCGATCTGGTGTCGCAGCGCCGGAGCTTCTACGTCCTCGTCCCGATCGCTCACGGGCAGCAGAGCGCTTCAACCCGTTGTTGCACATGTCTTTGAGCTGCATGGACAGGGTGATCGGCAGCCCCAACGTCGCCCAAGCCTTCACTGCTAACAGGTTTTCGAAAATTTTAGCTAGTTCGCGTTCACAAAGCTTGTGTCAAAGATCCACTGTGGACCAATTTTTGATTGGGGGATTGCAATGAGTGCAACGGTTCTTGACGACGCCTGTGGCGCACCTTACTGTCGTGAGCGCTAACAATCACGGGCGAGATGAAGAGTTCGACCGCATGGTGCGGCAGGAGTTCGGCCCGATTCACGAGATCGCCCGCTTTTGGTGACCCCACCGCGCGGTGGCGGTGCCACTTGTTCTCGCACACCTTGGAGAAACGTCGTGAAACTCCGCTCACCCCTGCTCCGCGCCGTTGCGGTTCTGGCCCTCCTCACCGCCTGCGCACCCGGCACCGGAGGCGGTGGGGGAGGCGACGGCAAGTCCTTCGAGTTCTGGTCGTTCTCCGCCATCAACCAGAAGCTGACCGTCGACGCGTATAAAGCGAAGCGCCCGGACATCCAGATCAAGCTGACCGAGGTGGGCACCTCCACGGAGACCGCCCAGTCGTTGACCACGGCGCTGGCCGGCGGCAAGGTGCCGGACCTGGTGCTCATCCAGGGCGACAACCTGCCGCAGTTCGTGGAGCAGCCGCAGAACTTCGTGGACCTGCGGACGTTGGGCGCCGACGACGTCAAGGACGACTACCTGGACTGGGTGTGGCGGCAGAGCGTCGCCAAGGACGGCGAGGTGCTGGGCGTGCCGACGGACGTGGGCGGGATGGCCGTGGCGTACCGGACCGACCTGTTCGCTGCCGCCGGACTGCCCACCGACCGGGCCGCGGTGAGTGCGTTGTGGCCGACGTGGGACGCGTTCATCGAGACGGGCAAGCGCTACAAGCAGGCCACCGGCAAGGCGTTCACCGACAACGCGGGCACCAGCGTGTTCTACCAGGCGGTCAACCAGGTCTCGGAGAAGTACCACAGCGCGGACCGCAAGCTGGTCCACAACACCAACCCGCAGGTGAAGGCCGCGTTCGACCTCGGCATCAAGGCGGCGACCGCCGGGATCACCTCCGGGCAGTCCTCGTTCGAGAGCGCGTGGAGCGCCGGCATGGCGCAGGGCCAGTACGCGGCCGTGGCCGCGCCGTCGTGGATGCTCAACACCATCCGCAGCACCGCGCCCGACACCAAGGGCAAGTGGGACATCGCGACGATCCCCGGCGGCTCCGGCAACTGGGGCGGCAGCTACCTGGCCATCCCCAAGCGCGCCAAGAACCCGCAGGCGGCCTGGGAGTACATCAAGGAGATGCAGTCGCCCCAGGGTCAGTTGGAGCACTTCGTGCGGGTCGGCGCCCTGCCTTCCACCCCGTCGGTCTACCGGGACGGCAAGCTCGCCGACGCGAAGGACCCGTTCTTCTCCGACGCGCCGATCGGCAAGATCTACACCGACTCGCTGCTCGGGCTCAAGCCGTTCTACATCGGCCCCGACAGCGCGGTCATAGGCCAGGAGTTCCTCAACGCCATCACCAACGTCGAGCAGAGCGGCGGCAACCCGGCCACGGCGTGGGACGACGCGCTGCGCAACATCAAGACCGCCATCGCCGAGTGACCGCCGTGACCGCCACGCTCTCCCCGGCCTCCAGGGCCGCGCCACCTCCGCCCAGGACCAAGAAGATCGCGGGTGTGGGCGAGCGCCTGTCGGCGTACGCCTACATAGCCCCGTTCTTCGTGATCTTCGGGGTGTTCGGGCTGTTCCCGTTCGCCTTCACGTTCTACGTGGCCCTGTTCGACTGGAACCCCATCGGCGACCAGGTGTTCATCGGGTTCGACAACTTCACCCGCATGTTCGGCGATCCGCGGTTCTGGAACGCCGCCGGCAACACGGTGAGCATCTGGGCGCTGTCCACCGTGCCGCAACTGCTGCTCGCCCTGGTGCTGGCGCACGTGCTCAACCACGCCCGGCTGCGGTTCGCGCTGTTCTTCCGGATGTCGGTGCTGGTCCCGTACGTCACCTCGGTGGCGGCCACGGCGATCGTGTTCGTGCAGCTGTTCGACCGCGACTACGGCCTGTTGAACTGGCTGCTCGGGCTGGTCGGCGTGGAACCGGTGGACTTCGTGCAGTCCACTTGGGGCAGTCATCTGCTGATCGCGACCATGGTGACGTGGCGGTGGTTCGGCTACACCACGCTGCTGTACCTGGCCTCGCTTCAATCCGTGCCCCGCTCGGTGTTCGAGGCGGCGGCCATCGACGGCGCGGGACCGTGGCAGCGCTTCCGCCACATCTCCGTGCCCTCGCTGCGCCCGGTGATCATCTTCACCGTGGTCACCTCGACCATCGGCGGCCTGCAGATCTTCACCGAGCCGCTGCTGATCGCCACGGGCGCGCCACTCACCTGCGGGGCGGTGCGGCAGTGCCAGACGCTGACGCTGTTCCTCTACGAACAGGGCTTCGGGCAGTTCGAGTTCGGCTACGGCTCGGCGGTCGGCGTCGCGCTGTTCGTCATGGTCGTGGCGATCGCCGCGCTCAACTACCTGCTGTCCACCCGGATCAAGGCGGACTGATGACGACCACCACCGCGCCGCGCCGCCGGCGCCTCGACCGGGTCCGCTGGTGGACCTACCTGCTGCTGGGTGTCGCCACCGTCGCGTGCCTGTTCCCGCTGTACTGGATGTTCATCGTGGCCACGACGGACACCGCGACCGCGACGCGGATGCCGCCCGAGGTCGTGCCCGGCGGCAACTTCCTCCACCTCGCCGGCCTGGTCGTGGACACGGTGCCGTTCGTGCAGTCGCTGCTCAACAGCCTGGTCGTGGCCACCGCGATCGGGATCGGCCAGGCGGTGCTGTGCGCGCTGGCCGGTTTCGCGTTCGCGAAGCTGCGCTTCCCCGGCCGCAACACGCTGTTCCTGGTGGTGGTGCTGACGATGACCGTGCCGACGCAGCTCTCGGTCATCCCGCAGTACCTGATCATGTCCGAGCTGGGCTGGGTCGACACGCTGCAGGCGCTCATCGTGCCCGGCCTGGCGAGCGCGTTCGGCATCTTCTGGATGCGCCAGCACATCTCGGCGACCATCAGCGACGAGCTGGTGCAGGCGGCCCGCATCGACGGCGCGAGCACCGGGCAGGTGTTCTGGCGCATCGCGTTCCCGATCGTGCGGCCGGCCGCGTTCGTCCTGGGCCTGTTCGGGTTCGTCACGGCGTGGAACGACTTCCTGTGGCCGTTCATCGTGCTCAAGTCACCCGAGCGCTACACCGCCCAGATCGCCATCAAGGCGCTGCAGAACAGCTACGACGTGGACCTCGGCCTGGCCATGTCCGGCTCGTTCCTGGCCACCGTCCCGCTGGTCGTGCTGTTCGTCCTGGCCGGCCGCCGCATGGTCGCCGGAATCCTCGAAGGCGCCTTCAAGGGCTGAATCCCTCGCACATCAAGGAAACCATGAACTCACCGAACTCCGGCACGTCGTTCTACGACAACCCCGTGATCCCCGGGTTCCACCCCGACCCCAGCGTGTGCCGGGTCGGCGAGGACTACTACCTGGTGTGCTCCAGCTTCGAGTACTTCCCGGGCGTGCCGATCTTCCACAGCCGCGACCTGGTGCACTGGCGGCAGATCGGCAACGTCCTCGACCGCCCGGAGCAGTTGCCGCTGCCGGCCGACGCGATGGCGTCCGACGGCATCTATGCCCCCACGATCCGGCACCACAACGGCCGGTTCTGGATGATCACCACGAACGTCTCGCAGGGCGGCAACTTCCTCGTCACCGCCGAACGACCGGAAGGCCCCTGGTCGGACCCCGTGTGGCTGAACCTGCCCGGCATCGACCCCGACCTGGTGTGGGACGACGACGGCAACTGCTGGTGCGCCTTCGCCGGAGCCCACGGCCCCACCTTCACCGGTGTGCAGATCGCCCGCATCGACCCCGGGAGCGGAAAGGTGCTCGAGGACCCGTTCCCCGCCTGGGCCGGCACCGGGTTGCAGTGGCCGGAGGCGCCCCACCTGTACCGCGTCGGCGAGTGGTGGTACCTGCTGATCGCCGAGGGCGGCACCGAACGCGGCCACACCGTGGCCGTGGCGCGCGCCCGTTCGCCGCGCGGTCCGTGGGAGTCGGCGCCGGCCAACCCGATCCTGTCGCACCGCAGCACCGACCACCCGGTCCAGAGCACCGGCCACGCCGACCTGGTCACCACGCCGGACGGCGAGTGGTGGATGGTCCTGCTGGCCACCCGCCCGGTAGGGTACAGCCCCAAGTTCCACGTCCTGGGCCGGGAAACGTTCCTCACCCCCGTCCGGTGGGAGGACGGCTGGCCGCGCGTCGGACCCGTCGACCTGCGGGAGCGGGCGCCGGGCGTGCTGCGGCCGCAGGAGCCGGCACCGCAGCGCGACGACTTCGACGCTCCGGAGCTGGAACCCCGGCTGATCTCGCCGCGGTCGCGCCCGGACGGCTCGTGGTCGCTGACCGAGCGGCAGGGGTGGCTCGCCCTGCACGCCACCGGCGGCACGTTGGACCAGCCGGGCTGCACCTTCGTCGGCCGCCGTCAGCAGCACCCCGAGAGCCGGACCGCGGTGCTGCTGGACCACGGCGCCGGTCGCGCCGGCCTGTCGGTGCGCCTGGACGAGGGCCACCACTACGACCTGGAGGTGGCCGGCGGGCAGGCGAGCGTGATCGCCCGCATCGGACCCCTGCGCCAGGTCGTGGCCACCCGCACCGTGCCGGCGGGGCCGGTGGTCCTCGCGATCACCACCAGGTCCGCCCGGAAGTGGTCGGTGGGGGAGGAGAGGCTGTCGGGCCTGCACGTCGCCGCCCCCGACTTCGTCGCCTTCCACGTCGGCACGGACCCCGAACCGCTGGCCGAGCTCGACGGCAGGTACCTGTCCACGGAGGTCGCCACCGGCTTCACCGGCCGGGTGATCGGCATGTACGCCACCGAGGGCACCGCGTGGTTCGACTGGTTCGACCACGGCCCGCTCGACGAACCTGGTCGTTCCTGACGATGGAGTTGTGGCTCGTCACCGTGGACGAGTGGTGGCAGACGTTCCTCACGCTGCCGCAAGCGCACGAGCAGCACTACAACCAGCACCGCACCCACCGATCCCTCGCCGTGGCGACGTAGCCCGTGGGGCATCATCGCGGCTTCGCCCGCGACTGATCATCAACGAGCGTCACCTCAAGTCAGTGCTGAACCGCTGTGTGTCCCACTGCAACCGTCGGCTGCCGCATCAAGCGCGACACCACACCTCACCCCCACCCAGTCGCAACGCCCAGCCGTAGTCCGTGCGACGTCGACAGGTACTCGGCGGCTTGATCAACAAGTACGAACCTGCAGCGGCTTGATGCGCAGATCAGACCTGTCGGACCCTGTTTGGCACCTCACGGCATTTGCCGTTGTTCTGATCAAGACGTGAACTCCGTTTGGGGCCATGAGTGACTCTGTGCGATCATGTATGTGATCGTGATCACCAGTGACCGGGGGAGGGGCCCCAGATGGCACGGTTATCGGTTTCACTTCCAGTTATGTCTCGTTGCTAAACGTAATCGAGCTTGAGTTCATGGACGTGACCTCACTTTTCGGGCTGCCGCTCGTCGTACCGCGCGCGAACCGCTACACGCAGCTCGGCATCGCACCGGAGGCGACCGCCGCGGAAGTCCGCGCGGCGACCGACCGGTACATCGCCCGGTTGAAGGCTGACGGCGCCGGCGACGAGGAGATCGCACGGGCACACGGGCTCAGCCTGGAGAAGCCCGATGACAGGGCCGCGTACGACGCGGAACACCCGCCGTTGCCGTTGCTGCGGCTCGAGCCCGCCGGCGATCCGGTCTTCGACGACCGGGCGACCAGCCTCGCCGCGCTGCGCCGTGAGCTCGAACGGTTCCTGTTGGACGCCGGAGAGGCGGTGTACCACCCGGACGACACGACCCGGACGGACTTCACCGCGGACTTCCACCCGACTTCCCTGCTCGACGGTCAGCAGCCTGGGCGCATCAACGGATGACGGGGAACATGGACGACAAGAAGCCGAACCTGCACCGAGTCGTCGGCATCGACCTGGGTACGACGTACTCGGCGATCGCGATGTTCGACACCGACGAGGACACCGCGGTGATCGTTCCCGATCGGACGTTCGACCCGCCGGTCGACACCACGCCCTCCGTGGTCGGTTTCGACCCGGGCGTTGGCGCTGTGATCGTCGGCGCCGCGGCGAAGCAGGCGATGTCCCTGCCCGGTCGCGGCCGCGAGACCATCATCGAGATCAAACGCGAGATGGGCGCGCTCTTCAGCGAGGAGACGCTCAGGCTGTTCGGGGCGAAGGGCACCTCGTTCCGCGTGGACGATCCGCTGCGTGTCCGGCTGCACGGCGAGTGGTTGCGGCCGCAGGAGGTCAGCGCGCTGGTGCTGATGCGGATGAAGGAGATCGCCGAACGCGAGCTCGGCCACGGCGTGCACGACGCGGTGGTCACCGTGCCCGCCTACTTCACCGAGCGCCAGAAGAAGGCCACCGAGGAAGCGGCGCTGCTGGCGGGCCTGCACCCGCGGCAGCTGATCCCGGAGCCCACCGCGGCGGCGATCGCGTACGGCGTGGACCGCGCCGAGGAGGAGAGCAAGATCTACCTGGTCTTCGACCTCGGCGGCGGCACGTTCGACGTGTCGATCATCGAGACCGAGGACCGGCAGGTCTCGGTGCTCGCCACCGCCGGTGACGCGCGGCTGGGCGGCGGCGACTTCGACGCGGCGATCGCGAACTGGCTGAACGAGAAGCTGGGCCGCTCGTCCCCGAGCGAGGACGAGCGCATGCAGGCGCTGGCCGCCGCCGAGAAGGCCAAGCGCGAGCTCTCCCTGCACGAGTCCACCACGATCGACCTCGGTGGCGACACGGCGCCGGTCGAGCTCGACCGCGCCACCTTCAAGTCGTTGATCAAGCCGGCGCTGGACCGGTCGCTCAGGAAGGTGCTCGAGGCGCTGGAGATGGCGAAGGGCGGCCCGGACGAACCGCCGCTCGACGTCGACGCCGTTCTGCTGGTCGGCGGCTCGACCCGCATCCCGCTCGTGCGGGAGATGCTGGTCGACCACTTCGAGAAGGACGACGACTTCGTCCGCGCCGACGGCGATCCCGACACCCTCGTCGCGCGGGGTGCCGCGATCCTCGCCAGCCGGTTCGAGGCGTCGGACTCCTTCGACCTCAACAGGCGGCCGACCGCCGAGCGCCAGTCCGACGCCGACGACTTCGAGATCCGGTTGATCACCGAGCACACCCTCGGCGTCGGCGTGCAGGACAACAGGTTCGACCCGCTGATCGAGCGCGGCGCGAAGATCCCGACGCGCAAGGAGAAGCGCTACACCAACCAAAAGGACTCCGAGAACGTCGAGGTGCCGATCTACCAGGGCGAGTCGGCCGTGGTCTTCGACAACACCCGCGTCGGCACGATCGTCCTCGACAAGATCGAACCTCGGGAGGCCGGCCACCACCAGTTCGACATCACGTTCAAGCTCGACGTGAACGGGTTGCTGGAGGTCAAGGTGTTCCACGTCAACGCGGGCCGCGAGTACGAGGCGACGTTCCGGCAGAGCACCAGCATCGGGAAGATCGACATGCTGGCCGAGAGCAGGCGGCGGTTGTTGCGGCTGGTCGAGCCGGGCGCGGCGGAACCCGTCGAGCGCGCGGAGCCCTTCTCGTTCCAGGTCCCGCCGCCCGTCGACGTGCCCGACGACGGTCCCACCGTGGATCCCGACGCGGTGCCCGCCGAGTTCCGGCGGCTGTTCCGCAAGGTCACCGCGTGGACCGCCGGACGCGAGGCACCGGACGACCTGGTCGCCGCGCTGCGCGAGTTCACCTCGGCCGTGCGCGCGGGCACCGGGCTCGACGACCTCGCCGACCGGCTCGAGGACGCCTATGACCGCGCCCGGCGATGAGCCCGTCGGGCTGATCGCCCAGGAGCTCGACGCGGAGTACGTCGGCGTCGGCAGGCGCGGAACGCTGTACCGGGCGCCGGGCAGGCGACGCTGCTACCGGCTGATTCCGGGCGTCGAGCTCGGCGCGGAACACCGTGATGAGCTGAAACGCTGGCAGCACGAGGGACCCCGCGCGGGGCTCGCCGCCGTGGTGCCCGCCGACACGGCGGGCGACCAGCAACGTCTGGGTGGCCGCTGGTACCAGGTCGTCTGCTACGAGACCGATGCCCGGCGCAGCCTCGCCGACGCCATCGCCGATCCCGATCCTGCCCGGCGCGTCGAGGCCGTCGTCGCCGCGCTGCGCGCGTTGCCCGGCTGGTGGGAGTCGCTCGGGCCGGGCATGGTGCCGATGCCCGCCGACATCGTGCTCACCGACAGCGGGCCGCGGCTGCTGCCGCTGCCGTGCTGGGGCGCGCCGTCGTTCACCGAGCTGCTGAGCGCTCCGGAACGGGTGCTGCACCTCGCCCCCGGCCTCGCCCGCGGACAGACCGCGGTCGGCCGGGAGGAGGACGTGTTCGCGCTGGCGGCCGCCGCGTTGCGGTGCTTCGGCACCAGCCCGGACACCGACGCGGCACGGTTGCTGCACCGCACGGCCTGCGCGGTGGCACCGTGGGGAGAGCGGTTGCACGGCAGGCTGCCGGTGTGGATGCGGCGGGCCGGCCCGATCCGGGCGGTGCTGGAAGACCTGTGCGAGCTCACGACCGCACCCCGGCGTGGTGGCACGGACATCACGTGGCTGGCAGACCGGTTGCAGCGTGCGAGGAACGCCATGGACCCGGTGGCCGCGGTGCAGGCGCTGCGTGCCGCGGGGGAGCCGGACCAGGCGCTCTCGCTGGCCCAGGCGGTGCTCGTCGACGGCCCGCACTACGACGTGCTGGTGCTCGCCGCCACCATCGCCTACCAGGACACGGCCGCACCGCTCGAAGCGCTCACGCTGCTCG
Organism: Lentzea jiangxiensis; assembly: GCF_900104175.1. Lineage (GTDB taxonomy): Bacteria > Actinomycetota > Actinomycetes > Mycobacteriales > Pseudonocardiaceae > Lentzea > Lentzea jiangxiensis. The sequence continues at coordinate 65,731 of NZ_FNIX01000026.1, read as the reverse complement.
ACCGCGCGGTGGAGGCCGACCCGGAACGCGTCGAGGCGTACGAGGAACAGATGTCGGTCGTCGCCATCGGCGAGGTGTGGGCGACGGTGCAGACACTGCTGTCCGACGCGATCGACGACTCGTTCACCCGCAGGCTCGACGCCACCGTGCAGACCGCGTTCCACCGGCTACCGCACGAGTTGCGCGCCAAGCACGCGCCGGCGATGGCGAGCCACCTCATCCGCGAGGGCCGCGTCCGCGAAGCGAACGCGTTCGCGCACAGATGGTTGCACGACGGCAAAACGCTGATGTGGTGGCGGTTCGATCTGATGATCGCCTACGCCACCACGTTCTGGCTGCTGGGCAAGCGCGCCGAAGCCGCCCAGGTCGGTGACGTGATCAGGCAGGGCCTCAAGCGCGTGCGGGACAACGGGTCCCTGGAGATCACCGCGATCGAGTTGTACGAGCTGCTGCTCGACCAGCTCGAGGAGGAAGAGGGGAACCCGTGAACGCCGTGCTGGTCGTGGTGTGCGTCGCCCTGCTCGGCGTGTGCCTGGTGGGCGCCTGGCACTTCTTCGTCGTCGTGCCGAGCCGGTGGCGTGAACCGTTGCACCGCGCGCTCGCGATCCTCGCGCGTGACGGGCACCAGCGGGCACAGCTGGAGGAGGCCGACCGGCTGCTCGACCAGGCGACGAACGCGGGCCCGCGTGGCGGCGACTTGGCCGACACGAGATTCGCACAGGCGTACGTCCGCGCGATGCTCGGCACGTACCGGCCCGAGCACCACTGGTCGGCCGCCACCCTCGTCGACAGCCTGGCCACGACCTCCGGGCAGGACCCGGCGTCCGCTCACCTCGCGATGTGGTTGCAGCACAAGCTGGAACGCCACGAACGCGTGGTGGAGCTCTACCGCGAACACGAGGCGGCACTCGCCGACCGGCCGGGCGCGCGCCTCATCGCCTCCGCGTCACATCTGCACCTCGCCGGTGCGCATTGGCGGCGCCGCGAGACCGACGAGGCCCTGCACCACTTCGACCGGGTCCGCGACCTCGGCGTTCTGACCGGAGAGATCCCGAAGGCCGCGGACAACCTCCACGTCCTCAAAGGCATCCACCTGTTCTTCGACCAACGGCGCGCTGAGGCCCGCGAGGCGTTCGACGCCGCCCGCCACCGCGCCCACGAGCGCGGGCAGAGCCGGGTCGAGGCGAGTCTGGGGCTGCTCGCGTGCGACTGGGAGACGGCCAACCCGAGGAAGCTCGACCGGTGGCTGACGCAGATCCGCAAGCAACGCGCGTGGCGGGACTGGGCCGGCGAGGCGGAGGACACGTCCGCGGACCAGGACTACCTCAGGCAGCTGGCGGCGGTGGTCGCGCTGCTGCGGGTGGTGTTGCTGCTGCGGGGCTGGGCGAACCGGCCGGAGCTGTCCGGGGTGCCGAGCTCCGAGGAACGCCACGAGCTGTCCGAGCGGCTGAACCTCATGCTGGAACTCGACGAGGAGTGGGGCGACGCCTATCTGGTCGAAGGACTGCTCTGGTACTACTTCGCCGCCAACGAGGGCCAGCGGGAGACCGGACTCGCGATCCTCGAACGCGGGATGGGCCTGCAGAGCGCCAAGGCCATCATCGTTCCCGAGGTGCTGCACCTCGTGGAGAAGGAACGCGCGCTCGGTGGGCAGGGTGACGCCCTGTCGCGCTTTCTGCGGCTGGTGCACGAGTTCCTCGCCGACCCGGCCGTGCCCGCGTCGCACCGGGCGGAGCTGCGTTCGTTGCGCGACCAGTTCGCCCGCTACGCCGATGATCTCGGCGAGGACCTGGCACTGCCGACGCGGCCGGCGTCGCCGGAGGAGTTGCGCCGGCGGATCGAGGCCGTGCGCAAGCGCATCGAGCTGATCGTCTATCCGCGGCTGCGCGACCTGCCCGACGACGCCCCGGCCCGGGTCCGGCTGCGGGAACGGCTGCAGGAGCTGGACGTGGTCGCCGACGGGTTCGCGGCACAGGCGCAGGCGCTGCACCAGAGCGAACACGAGTTGGTGATCACGACCGGAGAGTTCCTGCTGCCGCAGGAGGAATGGGACGACCATGCCGTCACCGCTGAGCTGGATCCGAACCGCGTGGACACGGCCGCCGAGCGTGGACCGTGACCGGCTGGTCGGGCTGTTGCCGCCGGTCGAGTACCGCCGGGAGACCGACGAGCGGCAGCTGTTCGACGAGGCCGCGCTGCCCGCGGCGCTGCCGTTGATGCTGAAGCTCGACCAGGAGGCCGAGTACCTGCTCTGCCGCGCGGTCGCCGAACGCGCGCTCGGTTCCGCACCCGAACCCGAAGCGCTGCCGGAATGACCGAACGCGACACTCCGGCGCTCCCGCACCTGCCGCCTCGGCTCCCCGACCTCTCGGGGCTGAGCTTCGGCGGCGGCGGGGACCTCGGCGAGCACTTCCGGCGACTGGAGGAGTTCACCCGGCGGCGCACCGAACGCACGGCGCCGCCGACGGTCTTCCTGCCGGACTTCGTGACGCTCGCCGCCGAGGACTCGCTCCAGCTCGACGACGGCGACGACCTGCTCCAGGACGCTCGCGCCAACATCGCCGACGGCGAGTACGAGATCGCGCTGGAGCAGCTCGCGGAGTTCCTGGAGATCTCGCCCGGTCACCCCGAGGCGCGGTATCTCCAGGCGTACTGCCACTACCGGCTCGGCGACCTGACGACGGCGCTGGAGACCACCCTGCCGTTGCGGACCGAACGACTGGATCCCCAGCTGCACGCGGAGGTTTTCGAACTCCGCCGCACGCTGCGCGACGTGCTGACGCCCCAGGAGATCGGCACGTTCCTCGACACCCGGCACCACGACCGGCGCGCCGCGGACGAGCGGATCGGCCGGTTCATCGAGGTCGCGCCGGAGGAGTCCGAACCGCCGTACCTGCTGGCGATCATGCAGGCGATGGACGGTGAGTACACGACGGCCTTTCGCACCGCGCGATCCGCAGCCGATGTGGTCGAGGGCGACGCGAGCCATCTCCGCGCGTTCGCGGACGCGCTCCAGACGGTGGCACTGAGACCGCTGATGACAAACGCCGTGCGTGCTCTCGCCGACGGCGCGTACCTGCACACCCGCAAGGAGTTGCGGCGACTGGATCGTGACTGGCGTGAGGCAGAGGTGGTGCGTGACTTCGACACGTATGTCGAAGGCCTCCTCCGCACCCGCCGTTCGCCCGCGAAACCGTTGCCCCCGCCCAAGCTCTCGCCCGAACGCGCCATGCGGCTGTACGAGCTGATCGCCGAGCAGTACCGCGAGGAGGCCCTCGGTCTGATCGAGGACGAGCGCTGGGCGGAGGCGGAGCGGGTGCTCGCCAAGGTCCTGCACCTCGTGCCGTCGTTCCCGCCGCCCAACTACCTGTACGCGTTCTGCCTGCTGGTGCAGGGCAAGGATCCGGAACGTGCGATCACCGCGGCCGGGATCGCCGCGCGTGACCCGCGGCTGACGCAGGCGGAAGCGCTGCTGCGCAGGGCGGTGGAGGCGAAGGAGGTCTTCGCGATCAACGCGGCGTTCGACGAGCACAACACCGCCATGGCCAAGGTCGGCAACCCGCCGACGCAGGCCCAGCTGATCGCCTTGCGCCGCACCATGGGAGAGCTGCGCGGCCGGATCCCCAGGCTCCAGGCGATGGCCAGCACGAAGGAGAACAAGCGGCACGTGCAGAAGCTCGCCGACGCGGTGGCCCAGAGGTTGGCGGAGATCGATCGCGCCATGGTCAACGTGGAGGTCAACGCGCTGGTCCTGCGCTTCAACAGGGTGGCGCAGACGCTGGGGTCCGGTCCGCTCTTCCCAGCAGACGTGATGGCGTTGCGGGACGTCTACCGCTCGGAGTTCGCGAGCATCGGCCAGGAGGCGAGGCGGCTGTTGCGCACCACCACCGACCCGCGGTCGCGCCGGGCGCTCCAGGACATCTTGACCGCAGTCGACCGGTTCGCGTGAAAGGGCAGCAGATGACCGAGCCCGAGAGCCACGACGGGTGGGACGTCTTCATCAGCTACGCGCGTGAGGACTACCAGAAGGCCAGAGACCTCGCGGACGGCCTGCACAAGTGCATCACGTCCCGGGGCGTGCCGCCCCGGATCTTCATCGACGTCGACCGCGAAGGCATCCCGCCCGGCGTCGACTGGGAGGAGTACCTGGAGACGGCGCTGCCGCGGTCCAGGTACTTCGTCGCCCTGTACTCGTTGCGGTACTTCACCAAGAACGTCTGCCAGTTCGAGCTCCAGCGCGCCGTCGACCTCAACAAGGCCGGCAAGATCGGGTTCATCCCGGTGCTGATGGAGGAGGCGGCCAAGGACAAGATCTGGTTCACCGCCAGCAAGTACAACTGGGTCGCCGTCACTCACCCGAACTGGTTCGAGACCCTGCGCACCGCGCTGGGCCTGCGACCCGCGCGAAGCCGCAGGCAGCTCCGGTTCGAGGGGCCGCTGCCCAGCGCCGTGGTCAACCACACCCTGCCCACGGTACGGGTGTCGGTCATCGGCGCCGATGGAACGACGGTGCTGGAGAGCAGTGAGCCGATCACGCTCACCACCGTGCCGCCCGACTCCGGTCTCAACGGCACGCTCGTCCACCCGACCGTGCACGGCACCGCCACGTTCGCCGACCTGTCGTTCCGCCGGGCGGTCGAGTCCGTGCGGTTGCTCGCGCGGGCACCCGGCTGCGAACCCGTCGAGACCGCGCCGATCCAGGTGAGTCCGCCCGCGCCGCAGCCCGCCGGCCCGGACCGCGTGCACCCGCGCCTGCCCGCGAGCGGACGTCAGGCGTTCTTCCCCGACGCGCGGCGGATCGTGGTGCTGGACGGTCTGCACCTGTCCGTCCACTCGCTCGACGAACCCGGCCGCAGGCAGGGCGTCACGAGCCTCGCCGGACGGCCGCGGCTGTGGGCGCGCGGACGCGACCGGGTGGCGGTCGCCGACTGGACGGGCCGCGTCGTGGTGGCCGCACCGGACGGGAGCACTCGCACGGCCGATCTCGCTCGTGCGCCCGGCCTCACCGTGCCGGGAGCGTTGGTGTTCCACGGCGACACGCTGCTCGTCGGCATGTGGAGCGGCTCCGTCTGGTCACTGGCGAGCGCGGAACCCGAGACCGTGCTCGACCATCGCGAGGGTGTGCAGCTGCTCGAGGTCGACGGCGACGGGCGGCTGCTCGTCGGTGATCTGGAGGGCGTCCTGACCGTATACGACCAGGGGCACGTCAAGGCCGAGTACGCGTTGGAACGCCTCTTGCTCGGCATCCACCACGAACCGGGGTACACGCTGATCGCGGGCGAGCACCACGTCTACCGCCTCGACAGCGGATTCGAGCGCCCGCTCGTCGTGGACCTGCCGGTCACGCAGCTCGCCGACGCGCTGGTCGGGCCGGACCTGTCGATCGTGCTCGACGGCGAGGGCCTCGGTGTCTGCTTCGACGCGGAACTGGGCGTGCACCTGGGTTTCCGCACGGTGCCCGGCGCCCGCATCGTGTGCGCGTCCCGGGACGGCAGGCTGGTCGTGTTCGAGTACCCGGACGGCTCGCACGTGCTGATGCAGGACGGCCGCATCGAGGTCACCTCGGCCCACCCGCTCGCGATCTCGCCGGACGGGCGCCTCGCGGCGACATCGGACGGCAGGGGCACGCTGGTCCTGCCGGTCGACGAGCTCGGCACCGGCGCGGAGGAACAGCCGTGACCTCGCTCGAGAACCGGCCGGAGGTGCTGCGCCCGATCGCGGAGAAGCTGCTGGCCCGCCGCGAGCAGGGCGCCGGGCTGGGCACCGACGAGCGGGACGCGTTGGCGGAGGCGTGCTTCCGGCTGGCCGTGCACCCCGCCACGCCGCCGGAGGAGGCGCTGTCGTTGCTGGCGACAGCCCACCGCGTCGATCCGGTCAACCCCAAGCACCCTTACCACGTCGGCCTGATCCACCTGCGGCACGGACGGCTCGACGCCGCGGTGAGCTGGCTGACCGCGGCGGCCGAGCTCGCTCCAGCCAACCACCGCGTCTGGGCGCACCTGTCGATCGTCCACCAGGGCCTGCACGAGCAGCGCGTCGGCGACCCATCCTACGAAGGCGAGGAGCGGCAACGGGTCGATGAGATCACATCGGCCGTTCGTGAGGGCAGGGACCTGGACAGCACGGCGCCGGCGTCGTTGTTGCGTCCCGGCAAGTCCCGTTGGTCAGGGATCCACGACATCACCGCGGAACGGGTGCTGCGCAGGCCCGCGGGTGAGCGCGGCCGGGACGTGATCGCCGAGGACCTGCGGTGGATCGCCGAGCTCGCTGAGCGGAGGGTGGGCGGTGCCGCGGCGTTCGCGGTGTCGGCCGTGCAGTGGCTGGTGCACGGGTATCCGCCCGCGACGATCCGCAGGCTCGCGGCACCGTTGGGGGACGGCCCGGCCCGGCGCGTGCTGGACCTGGTGTGCGAGCTGTTCGAGGCCGGCGAGGAGGCGGTGCCCGCACGCCTCGCCGAGTGTCTCGAACGGCGGGAGCTGCCCGATCTGCTCGTCGCGCTCGTCCACCAGCGGCGGCTGCTGTGGCGGCCGCTGCAGGTGCCGAACCTGAGCGCCTACGTGGCGGCACGGCGGTTCGTCGGCGGCGACCCGGCGGTCCACCTCGACGCGATGGCGTCCGCGCTGCGGGCCATCACCACGGCCACACCGCCGAAGACGCCAGCCGACGTCGTGACGGAGAAGGCGGCGGAGGCCGATCCGGACGTGACGCTGGCGGGGTTCGAACGGGACGCCGAAACGCTCGGGCGGCTGAAGAAGAACGCGAACGCCATCGCCAAATCGCTCGTCCGCGCCGAACTGGCGGACGCGGCCCGGATCCGTGCGGATCACGCGGTGCTGGCCCGCACCGCGAAACGGCTCGACCACATCTGCACCGAACGGGTGCGGGAACTGGAGAAGTTCGTCCAGAGCACGGCGGACCGCGCTCGCTCCGCGGATTTCAGTGACCGCTTCGAAGACTGCAAGAAGGCGTTGCAGGCGCCGAGCCCGCTGAACGGTCACCTCAGCAAGATCCGGAAAAGACTGCACTCGTGCGAGGTGTCGGACGCGGTGCCGCCGTCGGCGGGTGTTGCCGAGATCGATGCGGAACTCGAGTCCTTCGCTCCCGCGCCCCAAGCCGAGCCGATCCCGCCTCGGACCGAGCCGGCCCCGTCTCCTGCGCGGTCCGGCGATCCTCGGGAGAGAGTCGCCGCCGCGGTGGCAGCGGTCGACCGCGCTCTCGCAGACAACATCGCTCATGCCTGGAGGTCGCTCGACGCGTATCCACCGTCACTGAGCCGCCGCTCCGCGCTCGTGCTGCTGCGGTCCCACCTGAACGGCCGCCTCGCCGAGTCACTGCACCGGATGGGTGTGCACACGCCGGCTCGCAGGCACTGGCAGGCGATGCTCACCGAAAACCCGATGTCCACGGCGGTTCTGCACAACCTCGCGGTCGCACACACGGCGGCAGGCGACGTGGCCGCGGCGACCCAGTCCTGGAACCGGTACCTCGAGGCCCTCTACGGGGAGGCGCTGCTCGCGGGCACGCCGGCGCGGGGCGCGGCCGAGCGGGCCGACATCCACCGCGTGCTGGCGGGTTCGTTCGGCACGGCGGCGTTGTGCGGCAGGCAGGCCGACGACGGCACGCCCAACCCGCCGCCGCGCGGTGTCCCCGCCGAGCTGACCAGCCCGGCGCGGGTAGCACTCGCCATCGCCCACCTGCGCCTCGAGGAGCTCAACCGCGCGCTGTCGTACCGCGGCCCGGCGCTGCGCCTCGGTGTCACACGGTCGGTGCGGCGTTCTCAGCTCGACGAGGCGTTCGACGCCCGTCTGGACCTCGTCGCGACCGCCTGCGCCCCGCTGCCGAAACGCGTGCGCGCACCATTCGAAGAGCTGTGCCGCACCGCATTCCAAGCAGCACACCAAGCCGCCTGCAACCCCGGCAGCCGCGTGCGTGAGGCGACCGATCAGGACGAGGAGGCGGCGCACGTCGCCTGGACGCATGAACGCGTCCGGTGGAAGTCACGCATTGCCAACGAGTTGCTCGGCGCGGACGACTGGCCCGTCACCGAAACCTCCGGCGAGATCCTCACCAGCCTGCGCCTGCTCGACGAGCTGCGGCTGGACCCGGCCGACGAAACCGTGCGCAAGGCAGTCCTGCGACTCGGCGCGCCGTCCACGTACCTCAGGCAGCTCAACGACCTGTCCGAGCTCGCCGCCCGGTTCGCCGTCGAACGCATCTTCCGCGCCGCCGAGAACAGGCTCGACTCCTCGGCCGACTTCCCCCGCCGCTACCAGCGCCTCTGCCGCTCCTGGCACCGCAACGACGCACCCGAGCGCTACCTCGACCTGCTGGACGACCCGCACACGGTCTACCTGCCGTCGGTGGAACACGCACTCGGCCTCCTGAACAACGACGCCCCGGACCACGAGGTCCGGCACGCGGTGCTGGCGGCGTTGCCCGCCATGGAGCACTGGATCACCCGCCTGCGCGGTGCCGCAGGCCCGGCCGCCATGCTCGGCGAGCTCCTGAACGCGGTGGACGAGCAACTCCGGGCACGACCTCTGCTCGCCGAAGCCCGCGCCGCCTGCGTCCCCCGCGACTCGCTGCCGTACGTGCGCCTCTCCATCCAGTGCGACGACTTCGCGGACGCCCGCACCCGGCTGCGAAGGCTCGCAGCCAGGGGCAAACACCTGGAGGACGTGCACCGGCTGATGACCACGGTGTACCGCCGCTGGATGCAGTGGGACGGTCCTCTGCCCACGAACATGGAGATCGGCGAAGACTTCGGCGAGATGTCGTCCCTCGACGCCGGTGACGCTCGCCGCCAGCTCGTGGTCGAGGTGACAATCGCCAAACACCGGCGCCGTCCCGGCGAGGTGGACCCGGACTCACTGGCCAAAGACCTCCGCCAGCTGCTGCGCGACGACAAGGACAACTCCCACGCCCGCTACCAGCTCACCCAACTGCTCTACCAGCACGCGGTCTCGGTCCGCACCGCCATGCGCGCAACGTTCGGCGCACGCCGCGAAGCCCTTCGCGACGAACTGACGCGCCTGCGAACCGAATGCGCCAGCCACGCCTCCGCGTTGCTGGACCGCGACCCGGCTGACGACTACCACGCGCTGACGGACAAGTCCCGGTTCGAGGAGGTTCAGAAGATCGCCGCGAAGGTCCGCTGAGCGCTGTGCCTGCCAACAACTCCAGCCATTCGATCTTTCGTCGCCAAGTTCGTCAACTGGGCCAAGACTTTTCGCAGCGAACTGTTGGATCGCAGGCTGGCCTGGAATCCGATCGGTCCATGGTGCGCGGTGAGTGCGAGCGACACCACGACGAGCACCGCACCCACCGATCACTCGCTGGCGCGGCGCCCTTGCGGGTCCGGTCACAGCCTCTCGAACCGGATCAGATCGAACGCCTCACCTCGGATCGGCAAGATCGTCCCGGCGGAGTCATCCGCGAGTATCGCCATGCGGCTTGACCTGCATGGACGTAGTTCTCGGCACGCACAGGCATGACCGTGCAGGACGGTGGCGTCGTTGGCGCGTGGGCTCAACGCGCGTGGTGTGGTCCGTCCGCCTAGACAGTCGCCAGCGCCCGCCGCTGGAACACCACCAGCGCGACGCCGAGCGTCACCACCGCCATGCCCGCCAGCACCCCGGCCTCGACCAGAACCGATCCCAGCCCTGCCGACGGACGGGACAGCGTGAGCAGCGCGTCCATCGCCCACGAGTGCGGGAACAGGTAGCCGATCGTGCCCAGCGTCTCGCCGGCCACCTCGCGCGGCCACAGGCAGCCACCCAGCATGCCCAGCACGATGCCGACCGGGGGACCGATGGCGGGAGCCTGCTGCGGCGAGCGCACCAAGGCGCCGACCAGCATCGCGGCACCCGTGGCGATCAGGCAGAACAGCGCGACGACCACCCCCACGCCCAGCGGGTCGCCCCACCGCACGTCGAACAGGAGCCGGCTCACCCCGATGATCAGCAGGGACTGCGCGAGCGCTACCGCGAACCGGCTCAACGCCTCACCCAGCAGCACCTGGCTCCGCCGCACCGGTGCGGCCAGGGAGCGGCGGACCATGCCGATGCGGCGGCTCTCGACCAGCGCGGCGGCGACGGCCATCGAGTTGACGAACGTGAACAGCAGCAGGTTCGCGGGCGCGGTGTAGGCGAAGCCGGTCGGCTTGGCGGGCTCCTCGCCCCCCGTCGAGGTGACGGTGACCGCCACCGACTCCTCCCTCGCCTTGCGCACGTACTCGTCGGCCCGGTCCGGTGACGCGCCCGCCGCCCGCGCCGCGCGGGTCGCCTCCAGCACCGCGGCCACCCTGCCGACCGCCACGTCGATCTCGCTGCGCGCGGCCATGCCACTGCCGCTGGTCTGGGTCATGACCAGTTCGAGGGTGGTGTCGCCCGGTGTCACGACCAACCCCGCGGCCAGCTCGCCCTGGCGGACGCCGTCGCGGACCTCGTCCGCGGACCCCGCGCGCCGCACCTCCAGCGCCTCGTCGGACTCCAGTTCGGCGACCACGGCCGCCGACACCGGGTCGGAGGTGTCGGCGACCACGGCCACCGGCAGCTTCGCGTCCGCCGCGTCGCCACCCAGGGCCATGCCGACGAACACGATCGTCACGAACGGCATGACGACGATGAAGAACATGCCGACCTTGTCGCGCAGCTGGCGCTTCAGGTTGGCCAGCACCAGCGCGGTGACGGGACGGGGCCTCATGCGAACCTGCCCTTGCGGAAGCCGAGCAACGCCACCGTGCCCGCGACGACGCCGATGCCGGTGACCACGGCGATCGGCACGAGCACGGCGGACGGCCCGGCGCCGGTGCCCGCCAGCTCCGACAGGCCCGCCGACACCCAGCCGTTGGGCGTGATCAGCGAGATGCCACGCAGCCACTCGGGCAGGTTGTAGACGGGAACGATGCTGCCGCCCAGGAACGCGAACACGAACGCCACACCGAGCGTGTAACCGTCGGCCTGCGCATCGGTCTTCGCGCGGCTGGCCACGAGCATCACGATCGCGGTCGCCGCGAACACGTGCGCCAGCAGCAGCGGGAACACGCCGAGCGGGTCGCCCCAGCTCGCGCCGAAGACGAGCACGGACGACAGCCAGGTCGCGCACATGCTGAACAGCGCCAGCCCGAACCCGACCGCGCTCTTGCCCACCAGCGCCGTCCACAGCGGCACCGGCGCGGCGCGCATCCGGTCGAGCGTGCTGTTCTGCCGCTCGACGAGCAGGCTGCGGGCCGTGGTGCCGACGACGAAGAACGCGAACATCACCGCCATGCCGGCGCCGTAGTGCACCGCCAGGTCCACCCGGCCGCCCGCGACCGGGTCGCCGACCAGTGACAGCGCCGGCCCGGCCGCGCCGTTCTCCTCGACGAACAGCTGCACCCGGTCCGCGGGCACGCCCGCCTCCAGCGAGGCGCGCACGGCCAGCGTCCTGGCCTCGACCAGGGCCGAGATCCGGTCGACCATGCTGCGCGCCACCACACCCGCCAGGGGCGACTGGGGCGACTCCAGGACGGACACCTTCCCGCCGCGGCCCGCGCCGACGCCCTCGCTGAACCCGGCGGGGAACACCAGGGCCGCCCCCGTCTCGCCGCCGTCGACCGCGCTGCGCGCCGCGGCCTCGTCCGGGTACTGGCGGAAGGTCAGCACGCCCTTCAACTCGTCGGTGTTCAGCGCTTCGCGCTGCACGCTGGCCGGGAACTCGCCACCGTCGAGGTCGACCACGCCGATGGTCGCCTTGAGCGGCGGGTCGTCGTCACCGCCCAGCGCCAACCCGAACAGGGTCGCGAGCAGGATCGGCGCGACGAGCGCTATCAGCGGCGCGGTGCCGTCCCGCAGCCGCGACCGCAACTCATGGCCGGCCACGACCAGCAGGGCACGCAAAGTGCTCTTCCCCAAGGTTTTTCGCCAATCCCTAGCTCGGTCCGCGTCAGTCCCGCAGGGTGCTGCCGGTGAGGTGCAAGAACGCCGCTTCGAGGTCGGGCTCGACGACCTCGACACCGGTCACCGCGCCCGCGTCGCCCACGGCGGCCAGCAGTGCGGGCAGCAGGTGCCGTCCGCCGGCGACGAGCAACCGGATCGACGACGACCCGGTGACCACCGCCTCGGACACACCTTCCACAGCGCGCAGCTTCTCGGACGCCGCGGTGACGTCGCCGTCGAGCGTCAGCTCCACGCGGTCCGTGCCGCCCAGTTCGGCGACCAGTTCGCGTTTGGTCCCGTCGGCGACCACGCGGCCCTGGTCGATGATCCCGACCCGCGTGCACACCCGCTCCACCTCCTCCATGTAGTGGGAGGTGTAGAGCAGGCTCATGCCCTCGCCGACCAGCGCCTCGACCCGGTCCAGGATGGCGACGCGGCTCTGCGGATCGACCCCGACCGTCGGCTCGTCGAGGATGAGCAGGCGCGGCCGGTGCAGCAGGGCCACGGCGATGTTGGTGCGCCGCTTCATGCCGCCGGAGTAGGTGTCCACCTTGTCGTCGCCACGACCGGTCAGGCCGACCAGGTCGAGCACCTCGCCGATGCGCGAGGTCAGCTCACGCCGCGGCAGGCCGTAGAGCCTGCCGAAGTAGCGCAGGTTCTCCCGGGCGGTCAGCTCCGGGTACAACGCGATCTCCTGCGGCACGTACCCGATGAGCCGCTTGGCCGCGACCGGGTCCTCGTCGACGTCGATGCCACCGACCCGCACCGAACCCTCGTCCGGGCGCAGCAGCCCGACGAGCATGGAGATGGTCGTGGTCTTGCCGGCCCCGTTGGGGCCGAGCAACCCGTACGCCTCCCCCTCGTCGATGTGGAAGCCGACCCGGTCCACCACAGTCTTGTCGCCGTAGCGCTTGACCAGGCGCTCGCACACCAGCGCAGGCGTCATGTCGTCCTCTCGATCAAGATCCGCACCCGTCGATCAGCTCTGGCTGGGAGGCGCCCACCACGTTGTTGCGGAAGCGCTGGTTGCCGGGGTCGGTGCCGATCTGCACGTCGAACGGGCTGTTGCCGGTGATGGTGTTCCACTCGAAGGAGTTATCGACCGAGTCGGAGCCACCCCAGTCCGCCGACGAGGCCAGCACCAGCGCGGCGCCCATGACCGACGGACCCGTGGGTTCGTTGCCGTGCAACCGGTTGCCGACGACCGAAACGCGCTGGACGCCGATGGCGGCGATGCCGACGCCGGACATCGGCGGCCCGGCGAAACCCAGCACGCCGGGCTCGTCGCCACCGGAGGCCAGGGTGTTGCCGGTGATGTCGTTGTCCGCGACGAGCACGTCGGCGACGCCGCCGGGCAGCTCACCCTCGTAGGTCTGGTGCAGCAGCAGCACGCCCGCCGCGTTGCCGTGGCAGCGGTTGCGCAGCACCCGCGCGCGGCTGGAGTTGTCGACGAACACGCCGAAGGCGTTGGCGGTGCTCTCGCTGTCGGCGACCAGTGCGTCGGCGACCGGGCAGAACGCCAGCGCGATGCCGCCGTACTGGCTGCCTTCCGCGCGGCAGCGCAGCACCTCCACCACGGCCGACTCGCGCACGTACAGGCCCCACACCGCGTTGCCGATCGACTCGACGTCGACGAGCCTCAGCTCGGTGGCGGTGTGCGCGTAGACGCCCGCCCCGGAGAAGCCGCGCACGGTCAGGCCTTCGACGGTCACACCGGACACGTCGTGCACGGTGATGCCGCTGACCACGTCGGCGGGGGCGTCGTGCAACGCCGGCACAGCGCTGGGCGCGACGGCGCCGGGCACGATCACCGTGCGGCCCGCGCCCGCGCCGACGAGCGCGACGTCCGGGCGGCCGACCACCAGGCTGCCCTCGTAGGTCCCTTCGGCCAGGCGCAGCACCGTGCCCGGTGCGCAGGTGTCGAGCGCTTCCTGAACGGAATCCCCCGGTCGAATGCGAACTTCGGTCCTGACCTCGGTCACGGACATCGCAGCGCTCCTCTCGGCATGGTGATCAGTATGGCAAGGGCGACGATCAGGTCACCGCGAAAACCCCAGCGGGCCATGCCCACGACGGTGGCGCCTTCGCCGGGGGCCGCGGTTCGCTCGGTCAGCCGGGCCAGGGCGGCCGAACCGCTGGCACCCAGCACGGAGTAGACGCAACGCTCGGTCATCGAGACCCTGGTGGCCGCCTCGACCTCGGGCACCGCGGCGGCCAGCAGCGGGTCCGCCCACTCCGCACCGGGCAGCGGCACTTCGCCGCACGCCTCGAAGTCGTGCCAGGAGAACCCGCGCGGCCGGCCACCGACCGCTTTCACGAGGCACTCCTTCACCGCCACCGCCGCCGCGGTGGCGAGGCCGGGGTCGGCGTGCAGGTCCCGCTCGGCGGGGGAGGCGACGTGCCGGGTGTAGGCGGGCCCGCTGTAGGACATGGCGCGGGTGACCCTGGCGACGTCGACCACGTCCACTCCGAACAGCATCGGCGGCGCGGTCACCCGGTGACCTCGTCGAGGAACCGCAGCAGTTCGGCGGTGTAGACCTCGCCGCGTTCGATCATCGGGATGTGCCCGCAGTCCTCCACGGTGACGAACTCGGTGTTCGCGTGCTGTGGCACCAGTCCGAGCCACGGCTCGATCGGCGTCATGCGGTCGTGGCGGCCCCAGATGTACAGCGACGGGCACGTGACCTTGTCCATCGCCGGGTCGACCCGGTAGGTCCTGGTGGCGCGGATGCTGCGGGCCATCGCGACCATCGCGGAGCCCTGGCGCAGCAGCTGCGCGGTCGACTCGACCTGCTCGTCGGTGAACAGCGGTTCGCCGTGGAAGAGGGCGGCCAGCATGCGGTCGCGGAACTGCTCGCCCTGCAACCGCACGTCGCCGCGCCGGTCCATGTTCAGGCCCACGTCGGGGTCGGCGCTCAGGCCGGGAGCGCCGCTGACCGCGATGGCCCTCACCCGGTTCGGGAAACGGCCCGCGAGGTCGATGGCGACCAGGCCTCCCAGGGAGTTCGCGCAGACCACCACCTGGTCCGCGCCGACCGCGTCCACGGACTCCATCAGGGCGTCCCCGAGGCGTTCGATGGAACCCGCGATCTTCGCGTCCACCCCGCAGATGGGCTCCTCGGTGCGCAGCACCGGCCACCCGGCGTCGGCGAGGGCGGCGAACGGGTGGTCCCAGATCCAGCCGCCCGCGAACAGGGCGGACATGAAGACCACCAGCGGCCGGCCGCCCGCCGCGGGCCGGTGGTCGGCGGTGAAGACCGTCATCGGGCAGCTCCTGGCGTCATCAGAACAGGGGGTCGGGGGTCGGGGTGGTGCCGCACGCGCAGGTCTTGCCCACGCCCGCGTCGACCATCTCCTCGCAGTCGGGGCAGCGCAGGTGCAGGGTTTCGCGCTCCAGCACCCACACGCTGGTGTACGCCCCGGTGCACAGGCCGCCGCGGAAGAACTTCCGCAGGGACCGCTGGTGCGGCCGGGCGTGCACGGCGCGGATCGACTCCGGGCGGTCGAAGGCGCTGATCGTGTACTTGCGGGTGCCGATCTCGAACGTGCTCACGCCGAGGAAACCCTTGGAGGCGCGCAACGACTTGACCACCTCGGTGCTGAGCAGGTCGACCTCCGCGCCCTCGACCTCGTCGCGGACGTCCAGGTAGGTGAACGTCAGCACCCGCGGGTAGTCGGTCCTGTCCATCGTGGTGCGTGCGCTGATGCCGTACTCCTGCACCTCGTCGCGGCTGAGGAGGAAGCGTGCCGTGTGGCCGAGCGACGAGGCCAGGGCGACCCGGTCGAAGTGGCGGCGCACGCGCACCGCGCCGTCCTCGACGGTCAGCACGTCCACGCCGTCCACCCGCGCCGCACCGCCCGTGCCCGGTATCCCGAGGTAGGGGGCGCGGTGCGTGCCGGTCAGGGTCCAGGCGAGCACGGCGGTGCCGCCCGCGTCGGCGGCCGGTGCGAAGTCGAGCGTCAAGTCCGGGAACCGGGTCAGCACGGCCTCGACGTGCGCGACGAGGTCCGCGCCCCCCACCGGTTCCGGGGTGTCCGGGTCGGCGAAGTCCGCCACCGCGTCCGCGACGGCGGTGGCGTCGCGCGCGTGCCAGGCCGCGGCCCACCGCGCGGCGGTCTCGATCAGGTCCATGCGGTCACCGCTTCCAGGTCGTGGTCCTCGGGCAGCCGGGCCGCGGTCAGCGCCACCGCGAACGCGAGGTCGGCGGTGTGGCTGACGGAGACGCGGACGCGGGTGCCCGCCGCCTCCCGCCCGTCCAGCGGGCCGATCAGGCGCACGCCCGGCGGGTGGCCGTGCAGGCAGGCCGCCGTGCGGCTGCAGAGGGGAGCGGGCAGGGGGAGCACCTCCACCGCCCCCAGGTGCTCCGCGGTCACGGGCTCGTCCAGCAGGCGCAGCACGGCGTACTTGGCCGCGAGCCGGCCCGCCCAGTGCTGCAGGGTGCGGCCGGCGCCGGACCGCAGCCGTTCCGGGCGGGTGAACACGACCTCCAGCGGCATCGGCTCGACCAGCTGCCACGGTGCGGTCAGCCCGCCGAAGGCGACCGCGGCGCTGCCCCACCTGGTCATGCCGCGGGCTCCGGGCGGCGCAGCCTGCGCACGGCGGCCGGGTCGGCCATGCTGACGCAGCTCGAGCCGACGCCGCGGAGCAGGCCGGCGAGCACCTTGCTGTCGCCGACCTCGACCAGGGTCTCCGCATCGGCGAGCACGCGCATGGTTTCCGTCCACCGCACCCGCTCCGTGAGCTGCGCGATCAGCGCGTCCACGATGGTCGGGAGGTCCGTGGTGGGTTCGGCGGTCGCGTTCGGGACCACCGGGACGCGCGGCGAGCGCATCGGTGTCGCGCGCACCGCCTCGGCCCAGCCGTCCAGCGCGCCCGCCATCAGCGGCGAGTGGAACGCGTTGCTCACCTTGAGCGCCACCACCTTGCGGGCGCCGGCCGCTCCGGCCAGCGCGACGAGCCGCTCGACGGCGGCGGTCGCGCCGGAGACCACGGTGTGGTCCGGCGCGTTCTCCAGGCCGACGACCAGCGGCTCAGCCGGCCCGGCGGCCTCGGCGGCCAGTTCCTCCACCCGCTGCGGCGTCAGCCCCAGCACGGCCGTCATGCCACCGGTGCCGGGCAGCTCGGCCATGAGCCGGGCGCGGACGGCGACCAGGTGCAGTGCGGTGTCGACGTCCAGCACGCCCGCCGCGCACAACGCGCTGATCTCACCGACGCTGTGCCCGGCGACGACGTCCGGCGCCACGCCGCGTTCCCGCAGGA
This sequence comes from Lentzea jiangxiensis, assembly GCF_900104175.1. Classification (GTDB taxonomy): domain Bacteria; phylum Actinomycetota; class Actinomycetes; order Mycobacteriales; family Pseudonocardiaceae; genus Lentzea; species Lentzea jiangxiensis. The sequence continues at coordinate 48,553 of NZ_FNIX01000026.1, read as the reverse complement.
CCGCGAGCGCGGCGAGGTTGCACGCGGTCACGGCGGGCTGCGCGTGCAGGGTGTCGACGAGCTTGTCCAGCGGCCCGCGGGCGCACAGCTCCGACACCGGCTCGGGCAGCAGCTTGTCGGCGCGCGCGACCACCGCCGCGCCCACCGGGTCGCGGCGCAGCCAGCCGCCCATGCCGATCCGGACCGTTCCCTGGCCGGGGAACACGAAGCCGATCACCTGCGCACCTCCAGTCCTCTGCGCTGCCCTTGCCGACGAGCCGGGCGCCGGTCAGAGCCGGCGCCGCCGGGTGGGCACCGCCGCGGCCTTCTCGGTGCCCAGGAAACCCAGCAGCAGCTTCGTGACGATCTCCGGCTGGTCCAGCGGGATCCAGTGGCTCGCGTCCTCGACGCGCTCGTAGCGCCACGAGCCCTTGACGAACTTCACCGAACCCGTCATGCCCTCTTCGAGCAGCGCCTTGTCCCCGGTGGACCAGATGCCGAGGGTGGGCGCGAGCACGGGCGGGAAGTTGCCCTCCACGCGCAGCTCGGCCTCGGGGGAGCGGTTGGCGCGGTACCAGTTCAGCGCCGCGGTGAGCGCGCCCGGCTTGGCCAGCTCGCGCGGGTAGCGCTGGTGGTCGCCCTCGCCGCCCATGATCTCCTTGAACAGCCGCCACCCGTTGCGCCGCAGCAGCTGCTCGCTCACGCCGGGGAACTGGTAGAAGAGCATGTACCAGCTGGCCTTGCGCTGTTCGATCGACGGCGTGCCGAACACGCCGGGGTGGCCGACCGACAGCACGGCGAGGTGGTCGACGCGGCGCGGCATCAGGAACGCGTACATCCACGCGATGGCGGCGCCCCAGTCGTGTCCGACGATGTGCGCCTTGGGGATGCCGAGGTGCTGCGTCAGCGCCACGACGTCGTTGACGATCGTGCGCATGTCGTACGCCTCGGCCTCCTGCGGCTTGCTCGACTCGCCGAAGCCGCGCAGGTCGGGCGCGATGACGCGGAAGCCCGCCTCGACCAGTGGGTCGATCTGGTGCCGCCACAGGTAGTGCGAGTCGGGGAAGCCGTGCAGCAGCACGACCGGGTCGCCCTCTCCCTTGTCCACGTAGGCGATGTCGATGCCGTTGACGTGTGCCGACCCGGTCAGCAGGGTGTCCTTGACGCTCATGCCCTCTCCCTGAACAGCCTCTCGGCGAAGAACTCGCTGAACCCGAACTCCGGCACGTCCTCGGGCGGGACCATGTTGAGCAGGCCGGTCACCGACGCGGCGAAGTTGTCGGCCATGAGCTCGCGCGCCCGGCGGCGGCGCTCGGCCGCGACGGGACCGAACTCGCAGTGCAGCTTGGCGATGATGCCCGCGCCGAAGTGCAGCCGGTCCATCCGGAACTTCCGCTCGGCCAGGTACCCCTCGAAGGCGGCGGGGGACCAGTCGTCGCCTCCGGTCAGCACCTCGCACACGGCACGGGTGTCGCGCAGGCTGCACGACAGGCCGGTACCGAGCACGGTGTCGGCGTTGCCCGCCTCGTCCCCGACGAGCACCACGCCGTCCAGGACGATCGGCTGCTCGGGGAACATCGCCACCGACGGCCACAGCTTGAGCGGCCCGATCGGCTTCGCGGCGCCGTACACGGCCTTGCCGCGGTCGGGCAGGGACGCCAGTTCGAAGTCCGCGATGAACCGCCTCTCGCCCTCCGGGCCCTGGTAGAGCTTCCGGTTGGCGGTGGGGAAGTTGATGTAGAGCCGGGCGTTGCCGTCGCCCTGCGGGAACACCATGAACATCTTCTCGTCCTCGGTGCCCATCGCCTGCACGTCCATCGGCCAGTCGTCCAGGCCGGTGACCCGCAGCCCGCCGCCCCAGTGGTGCACCGAGGTCGCCATGGACACGCCGACCTGGCGGCCGACCGTGCAGCCGCGGCCGGTGGCGCCGATGACGATGCGCGGCTTGGCGAGGTGTTCCTGTCCGGCGTGGGTCCAGCGGACCTCCGGGATGGTGCCGGCGGTGACCCGGACCCGCTGCGCGCCCATGACCACTTCCGCGCCGTCGTCCTCGGCCTGTTCGGCCATCAGCGCGCAGACCTCGTGGTGCGGGAACGACATGGGGCCACCGACACCGGGCACGAACCGCGTCATGTCGACGGTCTCCGCCTCGGCCGGGGCGACCGTCTCGTCCCACTGCGTCCACTCGCGGATCTCCCACGCGCCGCCGAGTCCGAACGCCTCTTCGACGCCCAGCGTCTGCGCCTCGCGCAGGCCCCACGGCGCGATCCACTCGCCGCGCACGATGTCCTGGTAGGTCTCCTGCTTCTCCAACAGCACCACGGACAGGCCGTTCAGCACGAGGTTGGCCGCGGCGGACGCGCCCGCGATACCGCCGCCCACCACGACCACGTCGATCCCGTTGTGCTCGACGGTCATGCCTGCCACCTCTCCCAGGACGTGCGCTCCTTGGCCGGAACCCGCTTGGCCGGGCGGAAATCGGTGCCGATCGTGTAGGCGACCGGTACCAGGCAGACCTGGGTGACACCGGCGGGGATGCCGAGCAGTTCGCCCACCTGCCGCTCGAACGGCAGGTGCATGCACGTGATCGTGCTTCCGAGACCGCGGCTGCGCAGGGCCAGCTGGAACGACCAGACCGCGGGGAAAATCGAGCCGTAGAAGTTGCTGGCCCGCATGGCCCCGATCCGCACGCCCTCCTGCCAGGTGCCGAGGTTGCGGGTGCCGGTCGCGCCGAGCCACTCGGCGTCGATCGCGCCGATGTCCGGCGGCCGGCCGAGCACGCACGGGATCACCAGCGCGGGCACCCCGGCGATGGTCTCGGCCAGCGCGGCGGCGGAGGCGTTGTTCTTCCTCGCCTGCGGGGTGTTGCGCCGGCGCCCGGACCGCGTCCACACCTCCTTCTGGTGGAACTGCCAGGAGATGTCGAACAGCTCCGCCAGCTGGTCCTTCACCGCCTGCTCGGTGATCACGACCCAGCGCCAGTTCTGCTGGTCGTTCGCGGTCGGTGCCTGGACGGCGATCTCCAGCGCCTCCTCGAGCACCGCGCGAGGCACGGGCCGGTCGAGGTCGAGCCGGCGGCGCACCGACCTGGTGGTGGTGAGCAGCCGGTCGGTCTCCAGCACGTCGAAGGGCAGACCGGTCATACCGCACCCAGCAGGGTTCCTCCGCGCACCGAGCCGGGCGCGGCGCTGAGCACGAGGGCCTTGGCCGGCGTGGCCGGCAGCTCGGGCTTGGTGACGTAGGACTCGACCGTGCCGGCGCGAGGGCTGGTCAGCCCTGCGATGGCCGGTGCGACACCGTCGCGCAAGGCGAGCGCGGCCAGCGCCAGGTTCAGCGCGCCGGTGGCCGCGCCCGCGTCACCGGTCAGGCCCGCGGTGGCGGTGAGCCGGGCGGACGGGACGGCGTCGAGCACCGCGCCCGCCTCCGCCTCGTCGGCCGCGCCGCCGGTGGCCGCACCGACCACGAGGTCCACGCCTTCGGTGGGCAGCGCGGCGATGGCGCGCTCCACCAGGGACCGCTCGTCGCCCGCACCCGCGCTCGCGTGGGCGCTGCCCAGCACCCGCGCGTACGGGGTCGCGCCTCTGGCCGCGGCGTGCGCGGCGGACTCGACGACCAGGGCCACCGACGCGGACGCGGGCGCCTCGCCCGAGTTCCGGTCGTAGGGGTCCACCCGCGTGCCGTCGCCGGGCCTCGGTGCCTCGTCGGCGGCGACCACGACCACCACGTCCGCCTTGCCAGCCCGAACGGCTTCCACCGCGCAGTCCAGCGCGATGGAAGCCGACGCGTTGCCGTTGCAGATCGTCGTGGTCGGGCCGCGCAGGCCCAGGGTCTGGCACACGGCGCCGCCGGTGGCGTTGAGCACCACGTTGGAGAAGCTGAGCACGGCGGGCTTGTTCGGGTTGGCCAGCACGCTCTCGTCGAACCCGTCGGTGCTCTCCACCGAGCCCGCCGCGGTGGCGAAGATGACGCCCACGTTGTCCAGGGCGGCGCGGGGCAGCTTCAGCCCGGCGTCCTCCCAGGCCAGCCGGGAGGCGGCGATCGCCATGCGGGACAGGTTGTTCATGTGCCGCCACAGCGAGCGCGGCGCGAACGTGCGGCCTTCCAGGGACGGCGCCGCGCCGACCGCGGTGCGGCCGTTGGCGACCGCCTCGGCGACCTCGGCGATGCCGGTGCCCAGGCCGGTGACAGGTCCGAGGCCGGTGAGGACGACCTCGGTGGCGGGCAGCTCGTCGTACTCGCGCGGACCACCGGGGCGGCGCAGCACGAGCGAGGCGTTGTTGCCGCCGAACGCGTAGTTGTTGGACACCACGACGTCCATGTGCAGAGGGCGCGCGGTGTTCGGCACGAAGTCCAAGGTGGACTCCGCGATGGCCTCGTCGGTGAACCCGATGGTGGGCGGCGCGGTCGCGGTGCGCAGTGCCAGCACGCTGGCCACCGCCTCGACCGCGCCCGCCGCGCCCAGCGTGTGTCCGATGAAGCTCTTGATGCTGCTGGTCGGCACCTGCGGCGCCCGCTCGCCGAACACGGCGCGCATGACCTTCTTCTCCATGGCGTCGTTGGCGGGCGTGCCGGTGCCGTGCCCGTTGACGTAGTCCACGGCGTCGGGGTCCAGACCGGCGTCGGACAGCGCCCGGCGCATGGCCGTGGTGCCGCCGCGGCCGGTCGGATCCGGTGCGGTGGCGTGGTAGGCGTCGGCGGACAGGCCGTAGCCCGCGACCTCCGCCAACGGCTCCGCGCCCCTGGCCAGCGCGTGGTCCAGCGCCTCCACGACCAGGAACGCGGCGCCCTCGCCCAGGTTCAGGCCGTCCGAGCGGCTGTAGGGGCCGCACGGGCGGGCGCTGAGGGCCTGCAGGCCCGCGAACCCCGCGTAGGTGCCGAACAGCAGCGGGTCGACGCCACCGGCGAGCACCACGTCCGCTTCCCCGGTGAGGATCTTGTCCTTGGCCAGGCCGACCGCGTTGCCGCCCGCCGCGCACGCGGTCGAGACCAGGATGCGCGGGCCGGTCATGCCCAGCTTGCCGGCGACGACGTCACCGGTGGCGTGCATGGGCTGGTAGCCGCCCGCCGCGGTCGGGGTGGCCTGGCACTTGCCGAGGACCAGCCCGAACCGCTCGCCGGGCAGGGTCGCGGGCGTGGCGGCGCCCAGCCCTGCCTGGGTGACCGCCTGCCGGGCGGCGACGAGCGCGAGCCGGGCCGTGCGGTCCAGCCCGGTGTCCTCGGCCGGCAACTGCGCGTCGATCCACTCGTCGGGCACCTGGCCCGCGAACCTGGCCTCGAACGCGGCGAACCGTTCGTCCTCCACGGCGGTGATGCCGCCCGCGCCCGCGGTGAGCCGCGCCCAGAACTCCTCCGGGTCCCGGCCCACCGCGCAGATCACCCCGACTCCGGTGATGACCACTGGCCGCAGCGCCATGCTTGCTCCTCCTCGCGACCCCCGGGCGACGGCCCGGGGGACCAGATCAGATGATCGGGGTGCTCCAGCTCTTGGGCGTGACGTACGGGCTGGTCAGCGTGACGACCTCGGTGTCGCCGACGGTGAGGGTGAGCCCGGCGGCGGCCAGGTCCGGCGGCAGCCGCAGCAGGCCGAGGGAGGACTTCAGCCCGACGCTGTGCACGGCGTGGACGACCTCGCCGATCTTCTCCCCGCCCACGGTGACCGGCGTTCCCGGCGCGGGCACCTCGGTGCCGCCGGAGAAGCCGACGGTGCGGCGCTCCGCCGTGCCCTCGAAGGCGGCCACCACGGCGTCACGTCCGACGAACTCGTCCTTGGTGATGTCCACGAGCCAGCCCGCGCCCATCTCCAGCACGTCGACGCCCTCGCCCGCCTCGTGGCGCACGACCGGCTGCCGCACCTCCAGCATCGCCAGCTCGACGGCCTCCTGACCGGCGGGCACGGCGTGCTCCAGGGCCTTGGTCCACAGCCGCTCGGCCGACTCGCGCGGCACCAGCACCTTGTACCCGTACTCACCCGTCACGCCGGTGCGTCCGAAAAGGACGTCCACGCCGTCCCACTGGGTGTCCACAATGGATTCGAACGGCAGTGAAGCCAGCTCGCCGTCGATCAGCCGGCCGACCACGCCCCACGCGTACGGGCCCTCCAGGCCGAAGAGCGCGTACTCGGCGGTGCGGTCGGTGATCTCCACGCCGGGCTCGGCATGTGCGCGCAGGTGCTCCAGCAGCCGGGTGCCCGCGCCGGTGGAGGACTCCAGCAGCAGGCTGTCCTCCCGGCCCCACACCACGACCTGGTCCACGACGGTGCCGTCCTCGGCGAGCACCAGGCTCGTCATGCAGCGCTCGGCGGTCAGGTACTCCACGTCGCGCGCCAGCACCTTCTGCGCGAACTCGACGGCGTCTCGGCCGGAGAGCTCGATGATCCGCTCGCCGGACAGGTCCAGCAGGGCGGCCCGCTCCCGGATCGCCTCGTACTCGGCGTCGAGCGTGCTGAACCGAAGTGCGACCTCGGCGTCCAGGACGGTGCCGTACGCGGCACCCTCGGGGTGCGCGGCCTTCACCGGCGACGTCAGGGATTCCATTGGTGTCAGACCTTTCCGGTAGGGCTGGTGGCTGCCGGGTCGGCGATGGTGATGGTGCCCTCGGCGGCGACCTGGCCGTCGACCCTGGCGCTCACCTTGAACTCGGTGAAGCCCCGGCCTCCCGCCGTGCGGTCGGCGGTGAGGAGGAGCTGGTCCCCTGGCACGACGGGGCGGCGGAACCGCATCGCCCGCACGCCCGCCAGGTAGCCGATGGGCCCCGCGCCGGCGAGGGCGACCACCACGCCGGCCAGCTGGGCCATCGCCTCGACGACGATCACGCCCGGAAGCACGGCCGCGCTCGGGAAGTGCCCCTGGAACCACATCTCCGTGGCGGCGACGTTCTTGATCCCGACCGCGCCGACGCCGGGGGAGACCTTCTCGACCCGGTCGATCAGCAGGAAGGGCCACCGGTGCGGCAGGATCTCCCGGAGCTGGTCGTTGGTCAGCGACGTCCCCGCCCGCACGGGCTCCCGGGTCGCCGTCATGCCGAACCGGTCGGCGCCCGCTCGGCCAGGGCCGGGTTCACGTGGTCGGCCAGGCGCGACACCGAACCGAACACCGACATGTCGCTGTCGTAGAGAGCGACGCCGAACTCGGCCTCGATCGCCACGTACAGCTCCAGCACGTCGAGGCTGTCGAGCTCGAGGCCGCGGCCGAACAGGGGCTGGTCGTCGGTGATCCACGCGGGCTCGATCGGCAGGTCGAGCCGCGAGACGATCATCTTCTTGATCTGGGCGCACGTGTCGTGCCGGGCGGCCGCCGTGGCGCGCAGTTCGTCGAGGGTCACGCTTGTCCTTCCGTCCGCTGGTTCTTCCGGCTCGGGTGTTCCGGCTCGGGGGATCAGCCGAGCCCGCCGCCGTTGGCGACGAACGTCTCGCTGGTGATGTAGGACGCCTTGTCGGAAGCCAGGAACGTGACCAGGTTCGCGATCTCCTCCGGGCGGCCCATGCGGCCGAGGCGGATGCGCGAGGCGTAGCCGTCGCGCAGCTTCGCGGGGATGACCTTGGTCATGTCGGTCTCGACGAATCCCGGCGCCACCACGTTGACGCGCACGCCGTGCGGAGCCGCCTCGTAGGACAGCGCCTTGGTGAACGCGATGATCGCGCCCTTGGACGCGACGTAGTTCGTCTGGCCGGGGAAGCCGCCGTCCAGGCCGCTCGCGGAGCTCAGGGTCACGATCGCGCCTCGCCGCTGGTGCTGCATGATGCGCATCGCCTCGCGGCAGGCCAGGAACGTGCCGTGCACGTTGATGTCCATCGTCTCGCGGAACAGGTCGCTGCTCATCGCGACCAGGTGCCGGTCCCGCGTCACGCCCGCGCTGGTGACCAGCACGTCGAGCCTGCCGTGCTCGGAGCGCACGGAGCGGAACAGCTCCCGCACCGCGTCCTCGTCGGTCACGTCGGCCCGCACCGCGCTCGCGCTGCCGCCGCTCTGCTCGACCTGCGCGACCAACTCCTTGGCCTGTTCCTCCGAGCGCGAGTAGTTGACCACGACGTGCACGCCGTGGGCCGCCAGGTCGACCACGACGGCCCGCCCGATCCCGCGCGACCCGCCGGTGACCACGGCGACCGATCCTTCGGCGAACATGGCGCCTCCCCACGTTGTCCAAGGCTTGCCCGCTGCGCACGCCGTCGTTCGGCGCAACGCTACTGACCTGCGATTTCAGTGCTATATCACTTCGATATCCGCCTCCTTGACGTCCCCGCGGCGGTGTCGCAGGCTCCTGCGCATGGCTGACTTCGAGGTCGACGTCCTGATCGTCGGTGGTGGCCCGGTCGGCCTCGCCGCGTCGATCGAGTGCTCCCGGCACGGCTTGACGTCGCTGCTGGTGGAGCGGCATCCCGGGACGTCGATCTTCCCCAAGGCGCGCCTGGTGTCCACCCGCACGATGGAATTGGTGCGGTCGTGGGGACTGGGGGAGGAGGTCGAGCGCGCCGGCCTGCCGCGTGAGGACAGCCTGGCCGTCGGAGTCGGCTCCTCGCTGACCGCGGCCGACTTCCACCGCGAGGTCGCCCCGGTCGCCCAGGACGCGCCGCACAGCCCCACGTACACCTACATCTGCGCGCAGGACAAGTTCGAAGTGGTTCTGCGAGGCCTGGCCGAGAGCTCGTCCGGCTCGGACGTCAGGTTCGCCACCACCCTCACGTCCCTGGAGCAGGACAAGTCCGGTGTGGACGGTGTGATCGAGTCCGCCTCAGGCCGCGCCACCGTGCGCGCCCGCTACGCCATCGCGGCCGACGGCGGGCGCAGCACCGTGCGCGACCGGCTGGGCATCGGCGTCGACGGCCCGCCGCCGCTCGGGCACATGATCAGCATCATGTTCGACGCCGACCTGGTGCCGCTGCTGGCCGACAGGATGTGCGCGCTGTACTTCATCCGCAGCGCGATCCCGTGCGCGGTCGAGGCGGTGGACAACCAGCGGCGCTGGATCATCCAGACCGGCTACGACCCTGCGGAGGGCGGCAGCGAGGCCGACTTCACGCCCGAGTTCTGCGTGCGGGTCGTGCGCGAGGCCGTCGGCGTGCCGGACCTGGACGTCGAGCTGGTCGGCGTGATGCCGTGGCTGCAACAGGCGGTGACCGCGACGCGCTTCCGCTCGGGCCGGGTGTTCCTGGCGGGCGACTCGGCGCACGTGTCGACGCCGCAGGGCGGGTTCGGGATGAACTGCGGCATCCAGGACGCGCACAACCTGGTGTGGAAGCTGGCGGCGGTCGTGTCGGGCACGGCCGGCGAGGCCCTGCTCGACACCTACGACGCCGAGCGCCACCCGATCGGCGAGCGCACCGTCGGCGAGAGCCTGGCGAACGCCTTCATCACGTTCCAGATGATGGAGGGCAAGCTGTCCATGAAGGAGGCCATCGCGCGGCAGGCGGGCCGGCGCAGCTGCGAGGGCCTGGTCCTGGGCTTCCACTACGACTCCGCCGCCGTCGTGCCGGACGGCACCGACGCACCGGTGGTCGAGGACCCCTACCGGACGTACGTCGCGACCGCGCGACCGGGTCACCGCGCGCCGCACCTGCCACTGACGCGGGGCGCGGAGAGCCTGTCCACATTGGACCTCTTCGGTGCGGGGCTCGTCCTGCTCACCCCGGCGGGCAGCGGCTGGGCGCAGGCGGCGAAGGAGGTCGGCTCCCGGACCGGCGTGGCGATCACGGCGGTCGAGGTGTCGGCCGACGGCTCGACCGCGGTGGTGTCGCCGGACTGGGCCTCGGTCTACGGCGTGGGTGCGGCAGGCGCGGTGCTGGTGCGACCGGACGGTCACGTGGCCTGGCGCAGCACGGCCGCCGCGTCGACGGACGCGCTGTCGGCGGCGGTCGACGCCGTCCTCGCACGTGGTTGACCGGCTCACCGGCCGGGGTGGTGCTGCCCGCCGCGCGGTTGGCGGACAGCACCGGTCAAGCGGGCACGCCGGTCAGCCGCCGGCGGTCCTGGCGGTGCGGTGCCGCCCGGACGCCCGCCGCCGCGCGGCGCAGCGGCAGCGGGAAGCCGTCCGCCGAGCCGACGATCCTGTTCGCCTCACCGCGTTCCTCGGCCACCCAGTCGTGCCCGAGCAGCATGGTCAGCAGCTGCCACGACTCCTCCGCCGTCAGCGGTTCCAGGAACACCCGGTGCGCGCCCTGACGGGCGACCAGCTCGTCCATCGGGTGTCTGCTGGTGACGATGGCCCTCGTGTGCGCGCCGCTGGGCAGCAGCGGCCGGACCTGGGCGTGGTCCACCGCACCGTCCAGCACCACCAGCACGCGCTTGTGCGACACGGTGCTGCGGTACAGCGCGACCTTCTCGCCCGGATCGTCCGGGATGGAGGCCGCGGTCACGCCGAGCGCCCGCAGGAACCGGTCCAGCAGCACGGTCCGCGGTACGGGGCGGCCGAAGTCGTCCACCAGGTCCGCGTGCAGCTGCCCGTCCGGGAACCGGTCCTGGCAGTGGTGCGCCCAGCGCAGCGCCAACGCCGTCTTGCCCACCTCGCCGGGACCCGACAGGACGGCCACGCCGGGCACGTCGGGGCCTGCCGCGAGGGCGGCGTCCAGCTCGGCCAGCTCGGCCGACCGACCGGCGAACGGCAGGACCTGGCGCGGCAGCTGGGACGGCGCCACGGCCTGCACCTCCACCCGGACCGGCGCGAGCAGCACCGGCGCGTCCCGCAGCACCTGCTCGTGCAGCTCCCGCAGCTCCGGGCCGGGCTCCAGGCCGATCTGCTCGACCAGCACCCGCCGGCCGTCCTGGTAGGTGCGCAGCGCGTCGGCCCGCCGGCCCGACCGGTACTGGGCCAGCATCAGCTGTGCCCGCGCCCGCTCGCGCAGCGGGTGTTCCGCCACCACCGCGGGCAGTTCCTTGCCGACCCGGTGGTGCAGCCCGAGCCGCAGCTCCAGCTCGGCGCACGCCTCCACCGCGTCCAACCGCGCGGACTGCAGCGACACCGCTTCCGCGCGCAGACCGGGCAGGTCCTCGAACGGCGCACCGCGCCACAACCCCAGCGCCTCGCGCAACAGCGCCGCGGCGCCCGTCACGTCACCACTCGCCGCGCGGGGCCGAGCGCGGCCGACGAGTCCGTTGAACCGCAACCAGTCCACGGCGTCCTCGTCCAGCCGCGCCACGTAGCCGGGGCTCGCGGTGTCGATGACCCGGCCCGCCTCGCCGAGCGCCCGCCGCAGCCGGGACATGCAGATCGCGATCTGACCGCGTGCGCTGGCCGGTGGGTCGTCGTGCCACACCGCCTCGATGAGCCGATCCACGCTGACCACGCGGTTGGCGTCGAACACCAGCCGCGCCAGCACCGCGCGCTCGCGGGGACCACCCACCCGTTGCTCCACGCCACCGCGGAGGAACCGGATCGGGCCCAGCACGCCGAACTCGGCCGGGGCGGGGGTCAACGCGACCGCGCCAGGTACTTCTCGACCTCGTCGGCGGCGCGCGCCGCCCCGCCCGCTTCCGCGACGGCCTCGCGCATGAGGTCCGACCGGGCCGCGACCTCCTGGTCGCCGAGCACCGACGTGACCGCGTCCGCCAGCGTCGCGGGCGTGAGGTCGACGGGGTCCAGCACGGTGCCGAGACCGAGCTCGCGGACCCGCCACCCGGTGGGCCGGTCGAGCGCGGAACCCGGCACGCACACCATCGGCGTGCCCGACCGCAGTGCCTCCATCACGGTGCCCATGCCGGCGTGGGTGACGCACAGCGCCGCGTGCTCCAGCACCGCCACGTGCGGCACGAAGTCGTGCACCTCGACGTTGGGCGGCAGGTCGCCGAGCGAGGCGCGGTCCACACCGCCGCCGGTGGTCATCACCGCGTGCCACGGCCGATCGCGGAACGCTTCGACGCACGTGCGGAAGAAACCCTCGTCCTCGTTGAACACCGCGCCGAGCGACACCAGCACCACGGGCAGGTCGCCGGCGGGCGGCGTCCACGACCCGAGGAAGCTGCGGTCGCCGACGCACGGCCCGACGAACGCGAACCGCTCGTCGAAGGTCTCGCCCGCGTACTGGAACTCCCGCGGCACGGTGACCAGGCTCAGCGGCGGCACCTCGAACCACACCTCGTGCGGCGCGGCGGTCACCTCATAACGGGCGCACAGCGCGCCGATGCGCCCCATCGTGGCGCCGACCCACTCCGGCATCTCCTTCGGCTGTTGCGCGGCCGGCCGTTCGGCGGCGCCGGACTCGGGGTTGTACATGGCGTTGAGGAAGGAGAAGTGCTCGTTGGAGGCGAACACCGGGATCACCTGCGTGGCGGGGAGGTCCCAGTGCCGGGCCAGCACGCGGGCCGCGTAGAGCACCGAGGTGTCGTAGACCAGGCAGTCCGGCCGGTCGCCGTCGAGCTCGGCCGTCGCGGTGACGAGCATGGCCTCGCTCTCGTCTAGCAGCACGCCCATCAGGTAGCCGGGATCGTTCGCCACGCGGGCGAAGTCGGCGTCGCGGTACCGGGACGGGTAGGTCACGACGGTGGCGCCGGCCTCGGCGGCGATCTCCGCCATGCTCGGCGCGGTCAGGTAGGTGATCCGGTGCCCGCGCGCGGCCAGTTCGGTGACGACCGCGAGGTTCGGGATGACGTGTCCGTGATCCGGGTGGCACATGAACAGGAAATGCCGCGACATCGTGTCGTCCTCGCCCCGATTGTTGTGCTGGAATCCGGCGACCCTGCCGGGAGCGTGGTCACCGTAAAGCGCCCCGAAGCAGCCTGGACACCCCTATCACCGCTGTTCCCCGACGCGGTCGCACGAGTGGCCGTTCGCCTTCGCGCGGACTCCGGCGACCACCCTGACCTGCAGATTAGGGGTTACCCCCTAGTCGGGGGCCCGACCTAGGCTGGCCGGGATGCCGACCACAGCGAAAGGGCTGCCGATGGCCACGCTCGTCTGGGACTACTCGCGCGAATACGAATTGGAGCGCAAGGACATACTCGACGCGGTCGAAACCGTTTTCTCCTCCGGCAGACTCGTCCTCGGGCCGAGCGTGGCGTCCTTCGAGGCGGAGTTCGCGGCCCACCACGGCGTCGCCCACTGCGTCGGCGTGGACAACGGCACGAACGCCATCCGCCTGGCACTGCAGGCGCTCGGCGTCGGCCGCGGCGACGAGGTGGTCACGGTGGCCAACACGGCAGCGCCGACCGTGCTGGCGATCGACGCCGTCGGCGCCACACCGGTGTTCGTCGACGTGGACCCGGACACCTACCTGATGGACGTCGCCCAGGTGGCTTCGGCGATCACGCCGCGCACCAAAGCCCTGCTGCCGGTACACCTGTACGGCCAATGCGTGGACATGGAACCGTTGCAGGAGCTCGCACGGCGACACGGCCTGCTGGTGCTGGAGGACTGCGCCCAGGCGCACGGCGCGCGCCACCACGGCCGGGTGGCCGGGTCGATGGGCGACGCCGCCGCGTTCTCGTTCTACCCCACCAAGGTTCTCGGCGCCTACGGTGACGGCGGCGCGACGATCACGGACAACCCGGAGGTGGACGCGAACCTGCGCCGGCACCGGTACTACGGCATGGAGAAGACCTACTACGTCGTGGAGACGCCCGGCCACAACTGCCGGCTCGACGAGGTGCAGGCGGAGATCCTGCGCCGCAAGCTCGTCCGCCTGGACGACTACATCGCCGCGAGGCAGGCGGTGGCCGCGCGGTACGCGGAGGCGTTGGCGGACACCGATTTGGTGCTGCCCACGACCGCACCGGGCAACACGCACTCGTACTACGTCCACGTGGTGCGCCACCCGCGGCGCGACGACATCCTGGAACGCCTGAAGGCGCACGACATCCAGCTGAACATCAGCTACCCGTGGCCGGTGCACACCATGACCGGTTTCGCGCACCTGGGCTACGCCGAGGGCAGCCTGCCGGTGACCGAGCGGGTGGCCCGCGAGATCTTCTCGCTGCCGATGTACCCGTCGCTGCCCCAGGAGACGCAGGAGCACGTGGTGGACGCGCTCAAGCACGTGCTGGCGACGCTCTGACCGGGCCGGTGGCGGGCGGCGTACCCGTCCCCACCGGGCCAGTCCTCACCCGCGCGCGAGGAGGCTGCGCAGGCACAGCAGCAGGCTGCGGGCCTGGATGTTGACGTAGAAGCTGTGCCGCAGCAGCTCTTCGTACTGGTGCAGGGTCAGCCACCGGTACTCGGGGTCGTCCCGTGCGACTTCGGCGTCGGTCTCCACGACCAGGTACCGGTTGCGGGCGCCGAGGAACCGGCCGCCTTCCTCGGACAGCACGGCGTCGAAGCGGATCCTGGTCGAGCCGAGCACCTCGTCGAGGAACCGGGGCCGCACCGGCAGGTGGTCGTGCGTCTCGGGGACGCATTGCACGGTGGGCGCCAGCTCGGTCACGTCGGCGTAGCCGGCCTCGGTGCGCGCGTGGGTGAGCACGTGCAGCACGCCGCCGATCTCCTTGACCAGGAACGCGATCACCCCCGTGCCGACCGGTTCGATCATCGGCTGGGACCAGGTTCCGACCTCACGCCCGCCGGCCCGCACGTCCACGCCCACGACGGTGAAGAACCCGCCGCCGCGGTGCGCGATGACGCCGTTCTCGCGAGTCCAGTCCGGCAGCCCGGCCAACGGGCCGAGGGAGGCTCGGAGGTCGGTGCGCGTGCGGACCTCGGTGATCCAGCTCAGCACCTCCCCGGTGGTGTGCACGCCGGGAGTGGCCGGGTCGCCGGACCGGACCAGGGCTTCGCCGAACGGGTCGGCCGCCGCCCGGGCCAGGGCCGCGCCGCCGCCGGGCAGGCAGGCCAGCACCGTGCGGGCGTCCATGTTCACCAGGTCCGGCACGGTCATCAGGCCGGCGATCTCACCGAGGGTGAACCAGCGGAACCCCTCGCGCACCTCGACCTCGCCGTCGACCTCGACGACCATGTTGCGGTTGCGCTTGCGGTAGAACCACGCGCCCTGCTCGGACTGCCGGATGTCCACCAGGACGTGGTGGCCGGAGGTGTCGCGGAAGTGCTCCAGGTAGGGGATGGGCTTGCCCTGGTGCACGCGGGTGTAGTTGCTGCGGGTGGCCTGCACGGTCGGCGACAGCTGCAAGCCGTTGGCGTTGCCCGGTTCGTGCTTGGCCTGCATCAGGAAGTGCAGCACGCCGTCGAACTCCCGCACGAGGATCCCGAGGATGCCGATCTCCGGCTGGTTGATGATCGGCTGCGACCAGTGCGGCACGGGGGTGCCCGGCAGGTCGACGGCGAGCGCCTCGACGCTGAAGAACCGGCCGGTGTGGTGGCGCAGGTTGCCGGTGCCCGGTTCGGTGAGCCAGCCCGCGAGGCCGTCCAGCGGCACGCGCTCGACGGTCATCCAGCTGTGTTCGGCGGTGCGGGTGAGCCAGGCGTGCACGGCGTCGGCGTCGCGCGGGGCGAGCATCGACTCGGCCAGGCGCGTCTGGGTCGGACGGCGGGTGGGCGCGGTCACCTGGTGTGCTCTCCTCGGCTCAGGCGGCGTGTACCGGAAGCAGTCCGTTGTCCCGTGCGAGGACCAGGCCCGGCGCGATGCGGTCGCGTTCGGACAGCACGGCGTCGGCGGGCACGGGCAGCGCCAGGTCCGGGTCCACCAGGGACACCGCCAGCTCGTCCGCGGGTTCGTAGGCGCGGGAAAGCAGGTAGTGCACGGTGGAGTGGTCGTCCAGGGCGATGAACGCGTGGCCGAGTCCGGGCGGGAGGTAGACGGCGCGGAAGTCGTCGCCCGCCAGCTCGACGGAGTCCCACGTGCCGAACGTCGGCGAGCCGACCCGCAGGTCCACCACGATGTCCAGCACACGCCCCCGTGAGCAGGTCACGTACTTCGCGCAACCCGGTGCCGTGCGGGCGTAGTGCACGCCGCGGGCGACCCCGCGGCGTGACACGCTGGCGCTGGCTTGGGCCACGGCGAACAGCGGCGCGCCGACCGCCTCGGCGAACGCCTCGTGCTGGAACGGGGAGACGAACAGGCCGCGGTCGTCCGGGAACACCTCGGGTTCGAACTCCCAGGCTCCGCCGACAGAGAGTGCGCGGGCTTTCATCGACGACCTCCGTCTCAGGACGGTGATCAGCGTGCAGAGGCCCGGACCGCGCGGTCAACCAGCTTAGGGGAACCCCTACCCGTGCTTAGGGGTGCTCGGCAACGCACCGTCCACTGAGGACTGAAGAAGGTGGGTGACGGTTCTCGCCACCGCGTCGGCCAGTGGAACCCGGGCCCGCCACCCGGTGGCCAGGGTGAAGCCGGCCGGGTCGGCCACGAGGCCGCGGAAGTCCGACGCGGTGGCGTACGGCGGTGGCGGCACGGACCGCACCGGCACGGCCGGGCGACCGGTCAGCTCCGCGACGGTGGCCGCGACGAGCTCGAACAGCGCGCGCACCTCCACCCCGGCACCCGAGCCGACGAGCCACGCCCGTCCGGCCAGCCGGTCGGGGTGTGCCACGGCCGCTGCGAACGCCTCGGCGACGTCCTCGACGAACACCAGGTCGCGCTCCACGTCCCCGGCTCCCCACACGGTCAGCGGCTCGCCGGAGAGCGCGCGCCGCGCCATCGCGGTCACCACGCCCCGGTCCGGGGAGCCGGTGGAGGGGCCGAACACGGTGGGCAGCCTCAGGGAGCAGCCGCCCGCATCGAGCACGAGCCGTTCGGCGGCGCACTTCTGCCGGTCGTACTCCGACTCGGGGTGGTCGGTCTCGGTGCCCTCGATCCGCTCCGGCGCACCCGGCCCCACCTGCGAGGTGGAGCCGGGGAACACGACGGTCCCCCGAGCCGCGTCCACCACCTCGGCGACGATGCCGACGTTGACCCTGGCGGCGTCGGCCGCGTCGCCGTCGGCGACCCGCCAGGTGCCGCCGCCGGTGAACAGCACCAGCGGCAGCACCACGTCCGCGCCCGCGACCGCGGCTGCCACCGCGCCGGGCTCGGTGAGGTCGGTCGCGACGACCTCGGCCGGGAACGGCGGCACGCCGGGGTCGCGTGCCACCACCCGCACCCGCGCGCCCCGCGCCGCCATCCGTGCGGACACCGCGGAACCCACGAACCCCGACCCGCCGAGCACCGCGACGAGCGTGCCGGCCAGTTCCCCCTGCACGCTCACACCACGTGGACGTCGGGCACGTACAGGATCCACTTGCCGCCCGCCTCCCGGAACGCCTCCTCCTTGGCCATGATCTCCGCGGCGTGGTTCCAGGCGAACAGCAGCGCGTAGCCGGGGTAGGGGTCGGCGAAGGCGGCCGGCGGGCGCACCGGGATGCCCGAGCCGGGCGCCAGCCTGTGCTGCTTGGCGGGCGTGGTGTCGCTGATGAACTCGACCAGGTCCGGTCCGATGCCGCAGAGGTTCGTGACGGTGGCGCTCTTGGCGGTCGCGCCGTAGCCGACCACCCGCTCTCCCTTCGCCTTCAGGTCCTCCAGCAGCGCCACGAGGTCGGTGCGGATCGCGCGGACCCGGTCTCCGAACCCGTCGAGGACGGCGCGGTCGTGCAGGCCGCGCGCCTGCTCCTCGGCGAGCAGGGCGGCGACGGCCGCGGAGGGCGTGCGCGCACCGGGCAGGGCCAGGGTGTACCGGACCTCGCCGCCGTGCACCGGCAGGCGTTCGACGTCGACCAGCTCCAGGCCGTGCCGGCGGGCCATGGCGTCCACGGAGGTGGCGCTGAACAGGAAGAAGTGCTCGTCGTAGATCTGGTCGAACGAGGTCTGCTCGACGATGTCCCCGAGGTAGGGGTCCTCGAACACGAACGCCCCACCGGGCTTGAGCAGCGCCACGACGCCGCGCAGGATCGAGTCCGCGTAAGGGATGTGGCAGAACGTGTTCGCGGCGTACACGAGGTCGGCCGGACCGTCCTGGTCGCGGATGGACAGCGCGGTGGACTCCTCGAAGAAGTCCTTGCGGACCCGCACGCCCGCCTGGGCGGCCAGGTCGGCGACGGCACCGGACGGTTCCACGCCCAGGTGCCGCACGCCCGCCTCCGCGACGGTGCGCAACATGGTGCCGTCGTTGCAGCCCAGTTCGACCACGAGCGGGTCCTCGCCCGCCAGCTCGGTGCTCAGGAACCGCTCGGCCAGGGCGCGGAAGTGCTCGCGCATCACCGCGGACCCCTGGGACAGGTAGGGGTAGTCCTGGTGGAACATCTTCTCCCTGGGCACTTCTTCCATCAGCTGCACCATCGCGCAGTCCGCGCACGCGCCCACGGCGAGGCGGTAGGTGAACTCGACGGAGGTGTCCTCGGGCAGCCGGAACGCGTCGGACAGCGGCTGGGAACCGAGGTCGAGGAACTCGGTGACCGTCCCGGCACAGACGCGGCAGGGGGACTGGTTGGGCATCGGCGGTTCTTTCTGCTCGGTCTGCTCGGGGTGGTGCACAGGTCAGCCTCGGGCTTCGAAGGCACGAGGGGCGGCGCCGGTCCGTGGGGACAGGCGGTGCGGCAGGTCCGCCCGGCTGCGCATGCCGAGCTTGCGGTAGACCCTGGTGAGGTGTTGCTCGACGGTGCTGACGGTGATGTAGAGGATGCCGCTGATCTCGCGGTTCGTGTGGCCCTTCGCGGCGAGCTCGGCGACGCGCAGCTCGGAGTCGCTCAGGACCGATCGCCCGTCACCGGCGTCGCCGTCCCCCCAGTCGACCGGGATGGGCAGGGCGCCGGAGAAGGACGCCTTGGTCTCGGCCACCGCGATCCGGGACAGCTCGCGGGCCTCGGCGTGCTCGCCCGCGGTGTCGAGCGCTTCACCGAGGTCGGACAGGGCGCGGGCCAGCTCGACCCGGTCACCCGCCCGCCGCAGGTGCCGCACGGCCTCGCGCAGCAGCGCGGGTCGCTCGGCCGGCTCGCCCGCGGCGGCGAGCACCCGCAGCGCCGCGCCGCGGGTGCGGCGGTCCCCGGCCGGCAGCAGCATCTGCTCGCTGATCAGCTCGCGAGCCGCCTCCGTGCGGCCGAGGGTGAGGTTGGCCTGGGCGAGACCGCAGCGCCACGGCGCGAGCACCGGCAGGTCGACGTGCCACTCCCGCATCCGGGTGCCGCAGTTCTGGAAGTCGCTGATGGCCGCGAGCACCCGCCCGACGGCGAGGTTGCCGTTGCCGCGGGCGTGCAGGTAGCGCAGGCCGGCGGCGGTGGCGAACATGGCGTCGGGCACGCGCAGTCGCATCACGTCGGCGATCACGCGGTGCCGGCCCAGCGCGGTGTTGGCCTCCATCAAGACGGCCAGCGGGTAGCCGATGGACAGGCCCCAGCCCTGGTGCGGCAGCAGGGCGAGTGCGGTTTCGGCGCGTGCGGCGGCCACCACCACCTCTCCGCGCCGCAGGTCGATGTCGGCTCGGACGACCTCCAGGATCGCCTGCCAGGTCACCGCGCCACCGCGGACGGCCTCGGCGGTGAGCCGGTCGCACCACCGCTCGGCCCGGTCGGGGTGACCGCTGTGCACCAGGATCAGCAGGGCGGTGAGCACGACCTCCAACGACATGTCGCCGAGCCGGCAGCTCCGCAGGATGTGCTCGGCGCTGGCGATGGCGTCGGGGTGGAACTCGGCGGTCCAGAAGGTGCCGATGGCCTGAGCCGCGGCCACCCACGGGTCCGCGTCAGCCACCACGTCGGCGGCGACGGCGGTCGCCTGATCGAGGCCGTGGAACCACTGGCAGACGATCCGCAACTCGGCCGCGCTCTGCGCGTCGAGCATGCCGGGGTTCTGGTCGAGCACGGCGAGCGCGCGCACGGCCGTTGCCTCGTCCCCGATCCACAGCGCGTGGTGCACGACGGTCATGGCGTCCCGGCCACGCAGCTCGCCCGCCCACATCGCCTCGTGCAAGGGGTCCATGTGCACGACGGCGGCGGCCGGGTTGACCCGCCACAGCGCTCGGACCAGAACGCTGGTGATGCCCAGCCGCTCGTCCGGCTCGACCACGGGCAGCGCGGGTTCCAGGTAGCGCACGGCCGCCGCCACGTCGTCACCCATCAGCGCCTGTTCGGCGGCGATGCGCAGCACGGCGACCGGCCAGCCCGAGGCGATCCGGTCGGCGGCCACGAGGTGGTCGGCCACCACGGCCGCCGCCGCGCCGCGCTGGTAGAGCAGTTCGGCGGCGCGGGCGCGCAGCCGCACCCGTTCGGTGCCCGGCGTGCTGTCGAGAATCGCCGCCCCCACTCCCGGGTGGCGGAAACGACCGTCGAGGAGCAGGCCGGCGGCGGTGAGCACGTCGACCGCCTGCTCGACGGCCTCGGGCGTGGTGCCGGCCAGCCGGCCGAGCAGGACCGGGGTGCGCTCCTCGCCGAGCACGGCGATGGCGCGCGCGACCTCGAGCAACCCCGCTTCCCAGCGGTGCAGGCATTCCAGCACCGCGCGCTTGAACGCGGGACCGACCTGGTCGGGACCGGTTTCGTGCCCGGCGTCCCGGTCTTCGGCCAGGGCTCGGACCAGCATGGGGTTGCCGCCGCTGACGGCGTGCCAGGCAGGCGCGAGCGCCTCGGGATCGGGCACCCGGTCGCGCAGCAGTTCGGCGATGCCGCACACCGACAGCGGTGCGAGCCGGATGCGGTGGTGTGGCCGCCGGGTCAGCTCGGCGTGGAACAGCGGCAGGGTCGGCTGCGGCTGCTGCCACTCGGCGAGCACGACGACCACCCGCCCGGCCCTCATCCGCCGCCGCAGGTAGAGGATGAACTGAAGCGAGGAACTGTCGGCGAATTGCACGTCATCCACGCACAACACGACCGGGCGTTCGCGCGACAATTCGAGAAGAATCTGACACAATTCGTGCACGGGCCGCACGTAAGAATGATGGATTCCCCGCACGTCCGCTCCGGAGTCGTTCACGGTCGCGGCGATCGGTGTGATGAGGTGGGAAACGCGGTCCGCTATTTCCGGTGGCAGTCCGGCGCCGTGGAACAACTGGTCGATGACGCCTGCCTGCAGGGGTTGCTCGGCCGGTGAGCCGGTCGCGGTCAGCAACAACGCCCCCGAGGCGGCGGCGTGCCGCTGGAACCGCTGGAGCAGTTCGGTCTTTCCGCAGGCCAAACCACCACTGACCAGCGCGAGCCTACCCGGCCCCGCTGAGCACCCGGCGAGCAGGCCGACCAGTTCAACGAGCGCATCACCATGGTCCGTCGGCACCAACCGTCCAGTTCCCTCCAACATGGCCACCGATGGTCTTTCCACTGCCCGCACCCCCAGGTGGACGTTTTATAGCACGGCTTCCCGACTTGTCGAGAGCCTCTGGCGCCACCTCCCGCGAACAGCGGTCAAACGTCTTACTGCGGCTTCACGGGGCTATTGGAATTACGAATACGAATTCGAGCGGCCGCGTCTCAACAGGTGCCGAACGGATCAACCGGTTCGGCCGAATCGCCGACTGCCGCACCTCGGGCACGCGATGCCGGAAAGTTCCATAGCACAGCCCGGACGGCGCATCATCATGTTGATCGCAGCCGTGTCGCAACCGTAGCCGCGCCTCCACGGCGGCCCACCGGGGTGCCGCACGCCGGACCCCGTCCTGGCGACGTCCGGAGCGTCCGGGCCACCACGGGGATCCACGACGGGCCTCGGTCGCGGTCGGCGGGTTCCCGGACCGATGGAGGACAAATGACATGGGTAACCGATACATCGCCGGAACGGTGAATCTTTCCCGCGAACCGGACATAACGCCGATATGCAGATTTCGGTGCCCCGCGACGTGCAATCGATCATGTCGTCGTGGTGGCGTCAGCGCCTTTCCGTCCACAGAGGCTTTCCGGAGAACGACGCCTCCCGCAACGCCTGTCCAGTCATGATCTGTTCGCCCGGTCGAACTGCGGACGGCAGGTCGGCGTCGCCGGGAAGCGGGAGCGCGCAGTCGCGCAGGCGAGCGAGGTGGCGCCGGCGACCTCGCGCTGCGGCGGCGGGAGCTGCCGAATCGCGTCGCTGAGCTCCGACTGCTCCGCGAGCTTCGCGAACGAATCCTCGGGTGCCTTTTGCGACTGGCTGGTCGGACGCGTGCGCAAAGATGTTCTGAGTCTCAAGTGGACAGTCCATTCGCGACACATTGACGCGCTGGGCAGCCGTGTGAGGGGCAAGTGAACAGTGTCCGTGTCGACGCCCGTCCACCTCGTCGGATCGCTGCCCCGGCCGCATTGCCCTGTGATCGCGATCCCCGGTGGATCGTGTAGTGGGGCCTGGACCGGTTGGCGCGCGGGGGGACAGCCGTCGCTACGAGGACATGCCCCTGGCGTCGGGTGCCCGGTCGCCGGTTGACACCTTCCGGATCCAGGCGCGGGGCTGGATGCGCACGACGAGCAGTCTGGGCGGAAGTACGTCAATGACAGGCCGAAGTCGGAGCTGGGCGAGATGGTCCAGTTCGAGACCGCCGCTCGGCTCGCGGCATCGGATCGGTTCGCAGATGAGATAGTCATCAAACGCCACCCGCAGGTGGCACGGAAACGCAAACAGGTGCTGAAGTCGACTTGAGCACCTGCCTCATAGGCGCCGTAATTCGCGAAATTTCGGTGTCCGAGGGGATTTGAGTCGCCATATGCAGCAAGCGTGCGCAGTTCATGTGTTCTAGTGCTGCTGGACAGCTTGAACCTGGAATAGAGGGTCAGTCGACACGATTCAAGAAGAGGTCCATCTGCGGCAGGCGCTGTGTGAGCAAGAGTGGCGCTGGAACGAGCGCCGCACCCACCGATCGATTGCTGGTGCGGCACGATCCAGTGTTGATCAACTGCTGGCCATGCCCTTGCGGTGACCCGCGTGATTCGCATGTCAAGGGGTGGTCTACGCGGAACCTCGCCGCCGCGCCGGCTCGGTGGTGAGCCTTCAGGCCGCCTGGAACAGGAGCGAACCACCATTCGCCATGTCAGGGGAGTCGTCGGGGGAGCGGGCGCCCGGGAATCGTCGCAAAATGAATCAAGGATGCCCAAGTGAACTTTGCCAGGCTTCCCCACGACTTCTTCCTCATTGTTCAGGAGCTTGCGGCACAAGAAGGACGGAATCCGCACAGCTGGGCCTGGCTGATAGCGTCGTTCGGGAGATGCCGCCTTCCCAGGCGTGGCCGATCGCAGCCGAGAGGATATCCGAATGACGTCATCCGACGACCTTGCGCGTGTGGTGGTCAACCACCTGTCGACCGCACTCGACGTGCCCGTCGCCGCGATCGCCCTCGACGCACAGCTCACCCATCTCGAGAACGCCAGCTCACTGCGGCTGCTCACCGCGGTCACCGCCATCGAGGACGAGTTCGCCCTCGAACTGGACCCCGACGCCCTGGTGCGGGTGCGGACCGTGGCCGACCTGGCGAGCCTGGTCGAAGCCGGGATCCGCTCCTCCGGGGCGCGCTGACCGGTTCACGACCGCCGTGTGATCCGGGCCAGGAGTCCATGATCGTTCCAGACCGTGGAACGGGAAATGGTCGACATCGTGCGTCCTTCCTACGGTGGGCCGGCGTTCGCGCCGTCGTGACGGCACATCAGGGCGAGGTGGAGGAAAGTCCAATGGGGCTGGAAGTCGATGCGGCCACCCAGTCCGGTTCACAGGCCGGGAAGCCGGGACTTCGCTGGCTCGCGGAAACCCGAGAGCTCCGCACCATGGCGGACCTGCTGCCGGTCCTCGCGCAGCGGACGGTCGGGGAGCTGGTCTTTCCGGAGCTGAACACCTCGCTGGCCCACCGGGAGATCCCGGCACGGGCGTACGGGGTCGCTGCGGAACTGCGCCGCGCGGGTATGGATGACCGGCCCGACCGCCGTGTGGGGATCCTCGCCGCGACGTCGCCGGAGTTCGTCTCCGCGCTCTTCGGGGTGTTCGCCGCGAACGTCGCGGCGGTGCCGATTCCCGTGCCGTCGTTCGCAGCGGGGCTGGAGCCCGCTCTGGAGCGGCTGGACGGACTGGTCCGCAGCGCGGAGCTCCGGTGCGTTCTGGTCGGGCCGCCGTTCGACGAGTTCGGTGCCGCCATCCAGGAGCGGTACCCGGACGTCGCGGTGGTTCGCATCGCCGACTGCGAACCGCTGCCCGAACTCCCGCAGGCCAGGATGCCGAAGCCGCAGGACCTGGCCGTGGTGCAGTTCAGCTCCGGGAGCACCTCCTCGCCCAAGGGGGCGATGATCGAACACGGTGCTCTGGTGGCCAGCGTGCTGGGCACCGCCGAGCGGGGCGGTGTGGAGGACGGGGACGCCGCGATGGTGTGGGTGCCGCTGTTCCACGACTTCGGGCTCGTCACGCTGCTGACCCACCTGGTGACCGCCAGCGACCTGCACATGTTCAGCCCCGTGACGTTCGTCCGGCGTACCGCGGAAACCATCCGGTACTTCGCCGACCAGGGCATCGCGTTCTTCACCGGCCCGAACTTCGCCTACGACCGCATCCTCGACGCGGCCGCGGCCGGGCGGCTCGACGGCATCGACCTCACCGGTTGGAAGGCCGCGATCAACGCCGGTGAACCCGTCGCCTCCACGACGCTGCGCCGGTTCGACGAACTGCTCGGCCCGCTCGGCGCCCGGCCGACCGTCATGACGCCGGGCTACGGTGCGGCGGAGTTCTGCGTGGGAATCTCGCTGCAGCCCGCCGGTGGGGTCGCGAAGACCGTCCACGTCGACCGGGGGTCACTGCAGGACGGCGGCCGGGTGGTGATCCACGACGGCCCACAGCCCGGTGCGGTGCCCGTCGTGTCGCAGGGACCCGCCTTCCCCGGCGTCGAGTTCCGGATCACTGACGGCGGAGGCCGGGTGGTGGACGAAGGGCACTTCGGCGAGATCGAAGCACGGGGGCCGAACATGCTGCGCGGCTACCTCGATGACCACGCCGCCACCGACGCCGCGATCCGGGACGGCTGGTTCCGCACGCAGGACACCGGATTCGTGCTCGGCGGTGAGCTCTACGTCTCCGGCCGGCGAAGTGACATGGTCGTGGTGGCCGGCCGGAACTTCCACGCCCACGACGTGGAGATGGCGATCCGCGACGTCGACGGTGTCTACCAGCGTCACGTGGTCGTCGTGGCGGACGTGTCCCGTGAGCGCATGGTCGTCGTGGCGGAGACGCAGACCGACGACCAGGCGGCCTTGGTCGCCGGTATCCGTGCCCGGATCGCCGATGAGGTCGGTCTGGCCGACGTCGACGTCCGGCTCGTCGCGCGGGGGTGGCTGCCGCGCACCAGCAGCGGGAAGTGGCGTCGTGGTGAAGTGCGCGAGCGGCTCTTCGCCGGCTGCGAGGTGTGAACCGGTGTCCCGCGTCTTCGCGCTGAGTCCGAACCAGGCCGACAACGACTCGATGCTGGCTGCGCTGTCTCGAGGAGATGCGGTTCAGCAGGTGGTGCTGTCGACCGGGCTCCGAGTCTGGGTCGTGGCTCGCTACGCCGAGGCGAAAGCGGTCCTGCTGGACAGCCGGCTGAGGAAGGACCCGGCGACGCTGTCGGATCCCGCACTCCTGTTCGACGGGGGCCGGCACCCCGAGGACGGTTACGCGGTGCTGGGCCGGCACGTGCTGAACACCGATGGAGCCGACCACCGCCGTCTGCGGGAACTGCTCACGAAGTGCCTGGCCCCGAAAGCCGTCGATCGACGCCGCGAGCGGATCGCCGAGATCGTCGAGACCTCCCTCGAGACCCTGGCCGCCTCGGCGGAGCCCGACCTGGTGACCACGTTCGCCGCGCCGGTTCTGACCTCGGTGATGAGCGAGGTCATCGGAATCGAGAAGACCCTTCTCGAGCGGTTGCTCACCGCCGTCCGAACGGTCATCGGAGGAGCGGATCCGCGGAGCGCGGAGGCTCGGGAAGCCGCGGACGCACAGCAACAGCTCATCCTGGCGGCGATCGACGACCACGACCGGTTCCCCGGCACCGACACGCTGC
Organism: Lentzea jiangxiensis; assembly: GCF_900104175.1. GTDB lineage: Bacteria > Actinomycetota > Actinomycetes > Mycobacteriales > Pseudonocardiaceae > Lentzea > Lentzea jiangxiensis. The sequence continues at coordinate 22,829 of NZ_FNIX01000026.1, read as the reverse complement.
TGAAGCTGGCTTTGCGCGACTACCGGCCCCGCGGCAAGCTCAACCTGGCCGAGGTGATGTCGATGGTCGCCTTGACCGTGTTCGCCGGAACCACGACCTCCACGACACTGCTGGCTCACACCGCCGCTCTGGCGTCCACCCGGGAAGACCTGCTCGAAGCGATCACGGCCGGTCCGGCGTCGTGCTCGGCAGTGCTCGCGGAAGTCTTGCGCCGGTACCCGCCGACGCCGTGCGCGACCTGGCGGTTCGCCGCCGAGGACGTGGAGGTGGGTGGGGTCACGATCCCGCGCGACGCCACCGTTCTCGTGGTCGTCGCCGCCGCCAACCGGGATCCTCTGGCGTTCTCGGACGCGGAACGGCTCGTCGTGCCTCGCCCCGGCAACACCGGTCACATCGGCTTCGGGCACGGCCCGCACTTCTGCGCGGGTGCCCCGTTGGCACTGACCACGGCGAACATGGCGCTCCCCGCGTTGTTCGCGCGGTTTCCGCGGCTGTCCCCCGCCGTCCCGCTCGAGGAGTTGCGCTGGACGACGAACCTGGGTGACCGCACCCTGTCCTCCGTGCCGATCCGCCTTCGACCCGATGAGCGGCCGGTATGAAGGTCGAGCGCACCATCCGGATCACAGCCGCGACGACGTGGTTGCCCGACGCGCGTTACCCGGCGGCGAGTGCCGTCGCGGCGGGAGCGATCACCGCGGAACAGGCCGCCGGGGCGGCGTGCTCCGCGGTGCCGGTCGGCGCAGCGGTGCCCGCCTGGTGGATGGGGTCGCAGGCAGCCCGGCAGTGCCTCGGCGAACACGGGGTGGATCCCGTGGAGATCGACCTCGTCACCTACGCGGGCATGACCCCGGGAGAGGAAGATCCCTGGTCGCCCGCGCACCGGCTCGCCAGGGTGCTCGGCGCCTCCCGGGCGGTCGCCATCGGGCTGGCTCAGATGTCGAACGGCGGAGCCGCGGGAATCGGCTGGGCCGCCACCTTGATGCAGGCGGACGACAGCGTCCGGCACGCGTTGTGCACCACCGCGGGCAACTTCAGCGCGCTCCCGTACGACCGCTGGCAAACGGCTCCTGCCACCGTCTTCGGGGATGGCGCGACCGCCGTTCTCCTGGGCCGCGACGAAGGCCCGCTGGTCATCCGTTCCCTCGGCTCGGCAGGCCGGCCGCTGCTCGAGGAGACCTTCCCGGCCTTCCACCCGTTCCGTCCGCTGCCCGAGCCGGTCTCCGGCCCCCGGGAGGACGCGCTCGGGTTCGCGTCGAACCTGAAGGGATCCCGCGAGGTGATCCAGGAGGCCGTCGGCATCGCACTGGCCGACGCCGGTCTGGGCGACGAGGACACGGCCCGCGAGCGCATCGCACTCGTCTCGTCGAACCGGCTGGGTGCGCAGGTGACGGACCAGGTCGTGCGGCGTGCCCTGCCGCGGGCGCTGCGCGATCGCTACCGCGCGTTCGGGGCGGAGACCGGGCACCTCGGCGCCGGGGACCTGCCGGCGAACCTGGCGGACATCCTGGCGGGTGACCTGCTGGGAGCCGGTGAGTGCGCGCTCCTGATCGGCACGGGCGCCGGGGTGACCGCCGGCGCGATCATCGTCGAACGCGAGTAGCCAGGACGGCGGGGTGGGCCGAATCGAAGTGCGCGCCGCGTTGATCGGCATCGAGCCGGGATCGACGGTTGGCGTCGTCTGTTCTCAGGTGAAGTCGACGACGGCGCGATAACGCACGTTGCCCTTGCGAACCCGGTCGAGTGCCTGCTCGAAGTCGGTCAGCGCGAACATCTCCACTTCGGGCCGGATGGCATGGCGAGCCGCGAAGCCGAGCATCTGCCGGGTCTCCGCCACCGTCCCGACGATGCCTCCCACGATCTCCTTCGCCTCCGACACCAATCCCAGGGCCGACACCGAGATGGGCCGGTCCGGCACGGTGGACAGCACGAAGTCGAACGAGGCGGCCGCCGCCCGCAGGGCTCCTGGCTCCCGAGAGGCGATGAAGCTGGTGGCGCCGAAGCGTTCGGCGTCGGCCTGCTTGTCCTTGGTGGTCGAGATGGCGGTGACCGCCCACCCCCACTTGTTCGAGAACTGGAGGGCGAGGTGGCCGAGCCCGCCGATGCCGACGACAGCGACGCGGTGCGTCGGAAGTACGTCATCGAGTCCACACTGGACGCAGAGACGTTCATAGGTGACGCGCGGTCCGGTCAGGCCGTCGCGGACCGGCGCCGCGTCGAAGAGCTTGCGCCCGAACGAACCGCCGCCCCCGGTGCCGAACGGTTCGCCGGCACGATCAGGAGGGAGCTCACGGACCGGCTGATCATCATCAACGAGCGTCACCTCAAGCCAGTGCTGCGCCGCTACACGCCCGATTGCAACCACCGAGCGCGATCCGATCACCCAAGCGCAGGGCCGCGCGGCAGGTTCGCACGTCGTCGGCGAGTACTGGATGGACTGGTCAACTGGAATCGCACCTGCGGCAGCATGATCCGCAAGTCAGGCCTGCCGGCTCCCGTTCTGGCACCACGCAGGCGGTACGTCGGCGAAGGGGATTCGGGCGTGGGTATTCAGTGTCACCGAGAAATATCGCTGCCTGTACCAGACGGTCCACTGTGATCGTCGCCGACGAGCCCCGGTGGGTGGCCGGGCCTGCGGCGGCGCCCGGCGAGAAGTGGTCGCAGGACGTGCCCAATTCTTGACAGATGCGCTCCCACGAGGACAGTCGTCTTCCCGGTCCTGGGTCGTGCAATCCGCGATCACGGTGTTACTCGCTGTAGTAGAGCGCGTAACGATGTTGCGGCGCCTCTCCGAATCCCTGCGGCAGGGCTGCTGGTCCGGCCGGTCTCGTGGTCTCATCACCGCGTGCCGGCGTTGCCGGACGTCGAAGGCTGATCACCCGCGCGGTCACACTGCGCGACACGACACGGGACGGGCGGATCGGTCAAATATCGGATTCTGCACCTTCGGACGGTATTTTCGGACGCGGCACACCGCTAGCCTGTACTCCGGTACACACTTAGACGGGAGTTCACACATGGCGGGGACGCGGCGCGTGGCCGAGCCCGCGGAGCCGGCTCAGGCCGTCGGGAGGCGCGAGCGGCACAAGCGGGCCACGTACGAACGGCTGTACACGGCGTCGATCGACCTGTTCACCGGACAGGGCTACGAGGAGACGTCGATCGAGGAGATCACCGAGCGGGCCGATGTCGCACGAGGCACCTTCTTCAACTACTTCGAGAAGAAGGAGGAGGTCATCGCGGCGTGGGGTGCGCGGCGACGAGACACGCTGCGGGCGGAGCTCGGCGCGATCGCGGGTGGCGACTCCGACGTGTCGACGTGCCTGGAGAACTGCATGCGGGCGCTCGCGAAGATCAACAAGATGGAGTGGCGCACCACGCAGGTCATGCTCACGGCCTGGGTGCGGTGCGGCCACCCCATCTTCGAGGCGCCGTACGCGACGTCGTTGTTCGCGGACATCGTCGCCTCCGGCAAGCAGGCCGGCGAGATCGCCGACCACGTCGACCCGACACTGGTCGGCAACATCCTGCGGGACGTCTACCTGGGGACGCTCTACCGGTACGTGGGCCGTGGCAAGCAGCCGACGACGCTCGCCAACGAACTCGTCACGACCCTCCGGCTGGTGATGAACGGCGTGCTGGTCAGGTGAGGCTGTCGGCGAGCGCCGCCACGTCCTCCGGCCCCAGCAGCTGCGTCGCCGGAACCGTTCGTCCGAGCGACTTCTTCAGCCGGGCGGCGAGTTGCGCGGCCATCAGGGAGTCGAGTCCCAGGTCGCGCAACGCCCTCCGGGTGTCGAGGCGGTCGGGCGTCGTGCCGAGCACCGCGGCCACGTGGCCCAGCACCACTTCGCGGACGGGTTCGCCGGGTTGTTCGACGACCACGGGCTCCTTGTGCTGAGTGGGAACCCGCACGGGCAGCGGTGCGGGCGTCCTGGCTGACCTGAGCAGGTTCGTGACGCCGTTGACCAGCTCGGTGAGGCGGCCGAACGGCGCCGAGGCCTCGGTCCGCACGGTGATGCCGGTCAGCTCGGCGAAGCAGTCGTGCCGGTCGTCGTACAGGCGGACGTCGACGACGGGTCTGCCGCGCCGCCGCCGTGCCACCGCCCAGAACTCGCCGGTGGCCCTGCCGGTGATCCGCACGCGGTCCACACCCAGCGGGACCGCCGCGGAGCCCAGCGCGAGCATCACGGTTTGCATCCCGGTTTCCAGCACCACCGGTGCCGATCCCGCGGCGCCGAACCGGGCGACCGCCATGTCCTGGCCGCGCCACGCCTGACGCAACGAGCGGAACGGGCCCTCGAACTCGTAGCCGTGCCGGGCGGCCAGCTCCTGGAAGTCGCTGTCGCGCACGTACTCCCGGCAGCGTTCGAACGCCCAGTCCAGCTCGACCGTGCTGATCGACCCGCCGCGTTCGAGCTCACCGCTCGCCAGCAGAAGGCCTTCGCCGGTGTGCACGGTGAACGCCCGCAACCCGCCTCGTTCCGGGCGCAGCGCGACCGTCAAGGTGGGCAACGACTCCGGATCGATGGTGCACAGCTCGTGGAACCGGACGCTCTTGAGCGCGTGCTCCGCCGACGTGCCCGTGCCGCGGGCGACCGACAGCACGGCTTCGAACAGCGCCGCGCACGGAAGTGGTGTGAGACCGCGAAAACGCAGTCCCTTGAGTGCTTCCGCGATGCCGAGCGCGGCAACGTCGACCTCGCGGACGAGTTCGGTGTGCTCGGTGAACGACTCGAACCAGTACTCCTGGTGCTGCCACGGGTAGGACGGCAGGGGCACGCACCGGCCGCCACCGAACCAGCTCGCCCAGTCGACCGGCACACCCGCGGCGTGCAGGTGCCCGAGGGCTCTGGTGATCGTGCGCAGTTCGGGTTCCCCGCGCAGCAACGACGGCACGGTGACGGCCTCGCCGATCTCAGCGACCGCGGCCAGCAGCACGGGGTGCGGGCTGATCTCCAGCACCACGGTGTGACGGGAGTCGGTGAGAATGCGGCGTACGGTGTCGTTGAGCCGCACGGTGCGCCGCACGTTGTCCGCCCAGTAGCGGGCGTCCAGCTCACGCCGACCGTCATCCACGGTGGAGCGGAAGTCGATCCGCGGTGTGTGCGGCCGCAGCTCGTCGAGCTGTTCGCGCAGCGCCGCCGCGACCTTGTCCATCAACGGCGAGTGCGACGCCACGTCGACGTCCTTGACCGGGCGGTACGCGATGCCGAGCGAAGCGAGGTCCTCCGCGACGGTCTTCATCAGCTCCACCGGACCGGCCAGGACGCACGTGCCGGGGGAGTTGTCGGCGGCCACGCACACTTCACCGCGATACCGCCGCAGGAGCCCTTCGGCGTGCCCGGCGGACAGCTCGGCCCACAGCATCGCGCCGCTGCCCGCTGTCTCCTGCATCAGTGCGCTGCGCCGGCAGATCACCGCGGCCGCGTCCCTGGTGGACAACGCGCCGGCGATCTGTGCGGCGGCGACCTCACCCATGCTGTGCCCGACCACGACGTCAGGGTGCACTCCCCATGACTGCCAGTGGGTGGCCAGCGCGACCTGCACCGCCCAGAGCACCGGCTGGATGACCTGAATGGTCTCCTGCCACGGCGCCGCGCCGGTCAGAACGTCCACAACGGACCAGCCGGCCTCGTCGCGAACCGCGGCGTCGCACTCGTCCAGCGCGGCACGGAACGCCGGTGACACCTCGTAGAGCTCACGGCCCATGCCGCGCCACTGCGAGCCCTGGCCGGGGAACTGGAACACGACCTGCGGCCGTTCGGTCGCCCGGCCCGGTGGCGTCTCGCCCGCGAGGAACGCGCGCAGGCCCGACTGGAACTCCGCGATGCTCGCACCGGTGACGGCGAGTCGGTGCTCGTGGTGGTCGCGACGCACCGCGGCGGTGTAGCAGGTGTCGTGCACCGCGGCGGTCCCGTCCAGGTGGGAGAGGTACGAGGCGGCGGCGTCCCGCAGCGCGGCGACCGACTTGGCGGACAGCGTGAGCACACGTGGCCGACCGTCGTCCGCGGTGGGAACGGCATCTGGCGGTGAGGTGAGCACGACGTGAACGTTGGTGCCGGAGATGCCGAACGAGCTGACCCCGATGATCGGCTGTTCGGAGGTCAGCGGCTGGTTGCGGGTGACGAGTCGCAACGGTCCGTCCGTCAGGCCCTCGGCGGGCACGTGGGCGTGCAGCGATGCTGGAACCGTGCGGTGTTCGGCGATCAGCACGGCTTTGATGAGCCCCGCGACCCCCGCGGCGGCTTCGGTGTGGCCGATGTTGCTCTTCACCGAGCCGAGCAGCAGCGGCTTTTCGCGTCCCTCGCCCGCGATCTCGCGCAGGGCGGCGAGCTCGACCCGATCGCCGACGCTCGTGCCGGTGCCGTGCGCCTCGATGTAGTCCACAGTGGAGGGTTTCAGTCCCGCGTCCTGGTAGGCGGCCTCGAGCATCTCGGCCTGGCCGTGCACGGCCGGCTGCAGCAGGAAGCCGCTGCCGCGTCCGTCGTTGCTCACCGCGCTGCCGAGCAGGACGGCGTGCACGCGATCGCCGTGCTCCACCGCGTCGTTGAGGCGTTCGAGCACCACCGCGCCGATGCCTTCGCTGCGCACGAACCCGTCCGCCCGCGCGGAACCGAACTTGCAGCGACCGTCGGGAGCGAGCATCGACGCCTGCGAGTAGGCGATCGCGTCGTCGGGCAGCAGGATCACGTTGACCCCTGCGGCGATCGCGATGTCGCACTCGCCCGCCAGCAGCGCCTGCCGGGCGTTGTGCACGGCCACGAGCGACGACGAGCACGCGGTGTCGACCACAATGGACGGTCCGCGCAGATCCAGCGCGTAGGAGAGCCGCCCCGAGGTGACGGCTCGGAGCTCCCCTCCCGCCGCGTGCCGCACGTCGTGGTTGCCCGCGCTGCGGCTCGCCTTGCCGTACTCGGCGGTCGCCTGGCCGACGAACACGCCGACGCGCCGCCCGGCGAGCCCGGACGGCCGGATCCCCGCGTCTTCCAGGGCTTCCCACGCCACCTCCAGCAGCAGCCGCTGCTGCGGGTCCATCGCGCGGGCCTCGCGCGGTGAGATGCCGAAGAACTCGGCGTCGAAGCCCCGGACGTCGGCGAGGAATCCGCCGTGCCGCGAGATCGTCCTGCCGGGAGCGGGTTCTGTCGAATACCAGTCGTCGATGTCGAATCGATCGCGCGGGATCTCGCTCACCGCGTCGACGTTGCGGGTCAGCAGGTCCCAGAACGCGGCCACGGATCGGGCGCCGGGGAAGCGGCAGGCCATGCCCGCCACCGCGACTTCTCTGGAGGAGGTGCTGCCGGATCTGGTGGAGGCATGGCGGTGTGTCACGGTTCCCCCGGTGGGTTCAAAGTGGCTCGAAGTACAACCCTGTACCCGGAGTCAACTTTAGTCCGGCCGTAGTCTCGTTGGAAGCCAAACTACGCAATTGCCGGTTCGGGCCGAGGCTCGGTAACGACGGTCTCGCAGGGTGGAACGTGACGCCCTACACTCAAAATAGGTCTTGCGTTCAAGTTTGTACTGGCGTACTCACTACAGCGGTCGACGGTTCAGCAGGGGGAGATCCACATGGCCAGGTTCGTGGTCGAGATGGTGTTCGAGACAGCGGACGAGCGGTTGGTCGAAGTCCGGCCCGCTCATCGCAGATACTGGGAGGATCTGGCCGCGCGTGGCGTGCTGCTGGGGGGCGGTCTGTACGCGGACGAGTCGGGCGGGCTGATGCTGTGCGAGGCGGCGGACGACGACGCGTTGCGCCGTCTGGTCGACGGAGACCCGTATGTGCGGGGAAAGCTCGTGCGCAGTGTCAAGGTCCGCGAGTGGCACGTGCTCGTCGGCGAACTGACGTTGTCGTCCGGCCGCGATCCTGAGCCGCAGCAATTGGGATTGACTATGGCTTCTTCCGAGATCTCCGGTTCGCTGATCTCCCGGATCGAGAGCGGCCCGCGCATCACCCGTGCCGCGGTGACGGATGGTCGCGCTCTCACCGCGCACGAGCACCGGATCGCCGCGTTGATCGTGGGCGGCAAGACCAACCGGGAGATCGCGCACCAGTTCCGGGTCTCGGTCCGCGCGGTCGAGCTGCACATCACCAGCATCTACCGCAAGCTCGGCATCAACCGCAGGGCGCAGCTCGCCTCCGCGCTGGCCGCCTGACCCCGGGAGCACCTGATGAGGTTCGGCGTCAACATCCCCAACTACGGCGACCGCGCGGCGCCCGGCGAGATCCTGCGCTGGGCCCAGCACGCCGAACAGCTCGGCTACCACCTCGCGATGGTCTCCGACCACGTCGCGCTGACCCCGGACGTCGAGCGCCTGTTCCCCGCGCCCTTCTACGACCCGTTCGCCACGCTGTCGTGGCTCGCGGGCCAGACCAGCCGCATCGAGCTCGGCACGACCGTGATCGTGCTGCCGTACCGGCACCCGCTGCTGATGGCGAGGATGGCCGCGGCGGTCGACCAGTTCAGCGGCGGACGGCTGGTGCTGGGCGTGGCCGCGGGCTGGGCGCCCGGTGAGTTCGCCGCGGTCGGCGCGGACTACCGGTCCCGCGGCCGGATCGCGGACGAGTCGCTGCGTGCCATGAAAGCGTTGTGGAACAACGACATAGCGAAATTCGATGGCTCTTTTGTCCGTTTTGGACCGGTCGCGACGGGTCCGCGGCCGATGCGGTCCATCCCGATCTGGGTCGGCGGGCACAGCACGGGTGCGGTGCGGCGAGCGGTGGTGCACGGCGACGCGTGGCATCCGACGTCGGTGCCGCCGGGCTATCTCGAGCAGATCGGGATGCCGCAGCTGCGACGTGTCGCCGAGCAGCAGCAACGGCCGGTGCCGGCGCTGGCACCGCGCATCAAGCTGAGGATCACCTCGCGGCCGTTGCGCGATCGCGACCGGATCCTGGGGGAGGGCACAGTCGACCAGCTGCGCGGGGACCTGGTCGCGCTCGCCGACCTGGGGGCCACCGAGGTGGTTCTGGACACGACCTATCCGGGGGAGACCGTGCGCAAGCCGGCCGAGCACTACCTGGGGTTGCTCGAACTCGTCGCTTCCGAGATCGTGGATCTCGGAACCGGTGGGCTGCGGTGAACTGGACGTGCACGCGGTGCGCTGAGGGGGCGTGATGGGGGACCTGGACGTCCGCAAGCTGCGGATGCTGCGCGAACTCGACCAGCGCGGCACCGTCGCGGCCGTCGCACAGGCTCTGCACCTCACGCCGTCCGCGGTGTCGCAGCAACTCGTGGCGCTGTCGAAGGAAGTGGGGGTCCGCCTGATCGAGCCGGTCGGCCGCCGGGTCCGCCTCACCGACGCCGCACGCGTGCTGCTGCGGCGCGCCAACGACATCTTCGCCGAGCTGGAACGCGTGCAGGCCGATCTCCTCGCCTACTCGGAGGGCTCGGTGGCCGAGGTGCGCGTCGCCGGGTTCGCAGCCACGCTGTCCGGCCTGGTGCTGCCCGCCGTGCGCGAGCTGCGCGACAGCCATCCCGGTGTCGCGGTGCGGCTGGTCGAGTCGGATCCGCCGCACTCGTTCGACCAGTTGGTGCGCGGCGACGTGGACGTGGTGCTGAGCCTCGAGTCCAAGGACAGCCCCGCGGCCACCGACCGCCGCTTCCACCGGGTCGCGCTGCTGGCCGAACGCTTCGACGTGGCGTTGCCGGTTCACCACCTGCTCGCGCACGCGCCGGTCGTGCGGCTCGCGGACCTTTCGAACGAGGCGTGGATCTTCTCCAACACGGGGACGTGCCGCGACATCTCCTTCGCCGCGTGCATCGCGGCCGGCTTCACACCCGAGATCGTGCACCACATCGGCGACTGGGAAGCCACCTTGGGTGCCGTCGCGCTCGGGCTGGGCCTGGCGCTGGTGCCGAGGCTCATCAACGCGGGACCGCGCGACGACGTGGTGATCAGGGTGCTCGACGCGGAGCAGCCCACCCGGCACGTGTTCGCGGCCGTGCGCAGGGGCAGTGAAGAGGCGCCGCACCTGGCCGCGGTGCTGGGCGCCCTGGCCGAGGCGGCCGAGGTGAAGGTGGCCCAGCGGGGCTGATCGTTCAGTTCCGCTGCACGGTCGAGAGCGCAAATTCTCGATGGAACTTCACGCGCGCGCGTGTGAAGCTCGTCCTACAACTACTTCGGTCTGGATTTCCCGACATGAGGAACAGGGATTGTCGATGTCTGCTGCCGTGTCCAGGATGAGCCTGGTGAGGCTGATCGCGCTCGGCCTCATCTGGGGCTCGGTCTTCCTCTTCATCAAAATCGCCGGATACTCGTTTTCCCCGGTGCAGATGGTGTTCGCCCGGCTGGTGCTCGGGGCGATCGTGCTGCTGCCGTTCGTCTACAGCCGGGGCGGAAGGCTGCCCAAGGGCGGTGCGATCTGGGGCCACCTCACTGTTGCCGCGTTGCTGGGCAACGCCATTCCCTGGGTGCTCTTCGCGTGGGGTGAGCAGCACGGCTCGTCGAGCGTCGCGGGCGTGGTCAACTCGACGACGCCGCTGTGGACGATCGTCGGTGCCTACGTGCTCGGCCAGGACCGCAAGCTGACCGCCACCAAGATCGGCGGTGTGCTGTTCGGCATGGTCGGCACGATCATCATCGCGGCGCCGTGGCACGCGGGGTCGGCGGGGAGCACGAGCAGCATCGTCGCGTTCGTCGTCGGCACGGTCAGCCTCGGCGCGAGCTTCGCCTACATGGGCAAGTTCCTCGCGGGGCGGGGCATTCCGCCGCTCACGCTGGCCGCGGCCCAGTTGACAGCCGCGAGTGCGTTGTTGCTGGTCGCGATGCCGTTCGCCGGTCTGCAGCCGGTGCACCTGCGGGCCGACGCGCTGATCGCGATCGCCGTGCTCGGCCCGATCTGCACGGGTATCGCCTACGTCCTGAACTTCCAGCTGATCACCAAGGACGGCCCGACCGTGGCGTCGACCGTCACCTACCTGTTCCCGATCGTCTCGGTCGCGCTCGGCGCGCTGGTGCTCAGCGAGCCCGCCGGCTGGCCGTTGTACGTCGGCGCGATCGTGTCCGTCGCCGGGGTGATGCTCGTGCGCCGCAAGCCGAAGGCCGCGGCGCAGGCATCCTCTCCCTCCCCGGCACCCGCGGCGGCGAAGGGCTGACCCCCACCCCTCCCGCTCGGCGAAGGGCCTCCCGGAATGCGACCCGGGAGGCCCTTTTTCGTGACGCAAATCGCTTCGGTTTCCCGAAGCCTTTTATCCCTCAAGCAATTCTACGGACTCCCGTAGTGAACTCCTCCCGTCCCGCCAATAACGTCGGCGGTAACGCCAACAGAGCCGCATCGGGACGCGAGGAGGACATGGGGGAATGGTCAACCCAACCGCTCCACGACTGGGTGTCGTGGTGCCGTCAGGAAATGCGGCGGTCGAACCGGAGATCACCGCTCTGCTGTCCGGTCACGTGCACGTCCACGCCACGCGTTTCCCGTTGTTCGCCGAGTTCGAGCAGCGCGAGCGAATCGCCAAGTACAACGAGGCGCTGGCGCCGGCGATCGCCTCGTTCGGGCGTCTCGGCGCGCGGGCGGTTGTGGCCGAGTGCAGCGGCTCGCACTACCTGCAGGGGCCGGCGCGCGAACAGGAGTTCTGCGACGACCTGAGCGCGCGGTTCGGTGTCGAGGTCACCACCGTGACGCGCACCGTGCTGGCGGCGTTGGCGAGCATCGACGCCACCGAGGTCACGCTCGTGTCCCCGTACGCGCAGTGGCTCACCGATCTCTCCCAGGCGTACTGGGAGGCAGCGGGCATCAAGGTCCGCGACATCGTGAAGGTGCGGTCCAGCAAGGGTTTCTCGCCCTACGACGTCACCGCCGACGAACTGGTCGAGCAGGTCCGCGCGGCTGATCGCCCGAAGGACGAGGTGCTGCTGATGACCGGCACCGGCATGTTCACGCTCGCCGCGCTCGAGGAGCTCAAGGCGGGCACCGAACGCACGATCATCACGTCGAACCTGGCCACCGCCTGGTGGGCGGTGTCCAGGCTCGCGCCGGACGCTGTCGTGGATTGGCGGCTGGCGCCGTGATCGCGGTGATCGGAGCGGGCCCGGTCGGGCTCACCGCGGCCCTCGTGCTGGCGCGCAACGGCGTTCCGGTGACGCTGCTGGAACAGGGTCCCGCACTCGGCACGGCCTCGCGCGCCTCGACGTTCCACCCGGCCACGCTCGACCTGCTGGCAGGGCTCGGTGTCGCCGACGAGTTCATCACCCAGGGCCGCAAGGTCCACGACCTGCAATGGCGCAGCCGGACCGGTGCGCTGCTGGCGCGGATGAGCTACGACGCCATCTCCGACCGGACTGCGCACCCGTTCCGCCTGCACGCCGAGCAGACGGTGCTGACCCCGTTGCTGCTCGGGCGACTCACGGCCGAGATCCGCTGGAACACGGCAGTCGCCGAGGTGCACCAGGACGAGAACGGCGTCGAGCTGATCACGGACAACGGCACGGTCCGCGCCGACTACGTGATCGCGGCCGACGGCGCGCACAGCACGGTCCGCACCGCGTTGGGCCTGGACTTCCCCGGCGAGGAGTACCCGACCTACGCGCTGCGCGTCATCACGACCACCGAGCTGGACCGGTTGCTGCCGGGCCTCTCGCCGATGACGTACTTCCGCGACCCGGTGCAGTCCTGCAGCGTCCTGGGCCTGCCCGACCACTGGCGGGTCATCCTGCGCCTGCCGCACACCGCCGACCCGGCAGCGGTGGCGGTGGAAGAGCTGCTGCACAAGGCTCTACCGACACTGGCCGACCGGATCGAGGTGCGTGGGGCGCACACCTACCGCACCTCGCGCCGCGTGATCGACGACTACCGGGTGGGACGCGTCCTGTTCGCGGGCGACGCGGCCCACCTCACCTCCACCGCCGGTGGCATGAACATGAACTGCGGCATCCACGACGCGGTCGACATCGCCACGGCACTGTCCCACGTGGTCAACGGCGACCACGGAAGCGCACTGCTCGACGAAGCCGCGCGGCGCCGCCGGAACGTGGTCACCGACCACGTCATCCCGGCCAGCGAAGCACGGGTGTCCGGAGTGGACGGACAACCGGGTTCGGTCGACGCCGCGGTGCGCGAACTCGCTGTCACAGCGAGCAATCCAATCGAAGCGGCGCGGTATCTGGTGCAGGCGTCGATGCTCGACTCGGCTCCCAGGTACCCAGCGCCCACACTCGAAGGGTCCGTCGCCCCGTGAAGATCTGGTTCCACAAGCACACCGTCGAAGGCCGCCTGCCACTGCTCGACGAGTGGTACCGCAAGCACCTGGCCGAAGTCACCTCACCCGGCACCGAGATCGTCATCAAGACCCTGCCGGAAGGCACCTACGACACCGAAACCCCGTTCGACCTCGTCAAGTTCGGCGCGCTGCAGATCCACTTCAACGCGTACTTCGCCCGTGGCGCGGTCGAGGCCGAACGCCAGGGGTTCGACGCCTGGGTGATCGCCGCGGGCCAGGACCCCGGCCTGCACGACGGCCGGGCCCAGACGTCGATCCCGACGCTCGGCTACGGCGAGACGAGCTTCTTCTACTCCGCCATGCTGGGCTACCGCTTCGGCGTCCTCGGTTTCATGCCGGCGTTGCGCGAGATCATCACCGAGAACATCGAGCGCTACGGCCTCACCGGCAGGCTGGCGGCCTACGAACTGGTCGACGACGGCCACGAGGCCGTCCGCCAGGCGCTCGACGGCGACTTCGACCGGTTCATCGAGGTGTTCGACGCAGCCGCGAAGAGGGCCGTCGACGCCGGCGCCCAGGTGCTGATCCCCGGAGAGGGCATCCCGGCGGAGATCTTCTGGCACCTCGGCACCAAGGAGCTGCACGGCGTCCCGGTGATCGACCCGGCCGGGCTGCTCGTGCGGCAGGCGGAACTCGCGGTGCACCTCAAGCGCCTCGGTGTTGTTCCGCGTTCCACGGCGGGCTACTGGTTCCGCCGCCCCGACGACGCGCTCACCGAGCACGTCGAGAACGTCTTCCTCGGAAAGGCCGTCTGATGTCCTCCCACTCCTCCCTGGCACAGTTCCCCGTCGCCCGTCCCCGCAGGCTCCGCCGCACGCCCGCGTTGCGCAGACTCGCCACCGAGACGCGGCTGCACCCGAGCAACCTGGTCCAGCCGCTGTTCCTGCGCGAGGGCATCGACCAGCCGCGCGAGATCAGCTCCATGCCGGGCGTGTTCCAGCACACCCGCGAGTCGCTGCGCAAGGCCGCCGCGGAGGCCGTGAGCGCCGGTGTCGGCGGTCTGCTGCTGTTCGGGATCCCGGTGGAGAAGGACCCGCTGGGCCTCGGCGCGACCGACCCGGACGGCATCCTCCAGGTGGCGCTGCGCGACGTCGTCGAGGAGGTCGGTGACGCGACCGTCGTCATCGGCGACGTGAACCTCGACGAGTACACCGACCACGGCCACACCGGCGTGCTCGGCCCGGACGGCGACGTCGACAACGACGCCAGCATCGAGCGCCTGGCCGACATGGCCGTCGTGCAGGCGGAGGCCGGCGCGCACGTGATCGCGCCCAGCGCCATGATGGACGGCCAGGTCGGCAGGATCCGCGAGAAGCTCGACGCGGCGGGCTTCCCGCACGTGCCGATCATGGGTTACTCGGCCAAGTACGCCTCGGCGTTCTACGGCCCGTTCCGCGATGCCGTGGAGTCGTCGCTGAAGGGCAACCGCCGCGCGTACCAGCAGGTGCCGGGCAACATCCGCGAGTCGCTGCGCGAGGTCGACCTCGACCTGGCGGAGGGCGCGGACTTCGTGATGGTCAAGCCCGCAGGGGCCTACCTCGACATCGTCCGGCTCGTCGCCGACCACGTCGACGTTCCCGTCGCGGCGTACCAGGTCTCCGGTGAGTACTCGATGATCGAGGCCGCCGCCGCGAAGGGCTGGCTCGACCGCGACCAGGTCGTGGTGGAGAGCCTCAACTCCATCCGGCGCGCCGGCGCGTCGATCATCATCAGCTACTGGGCGACCGAGTTCGCCACACGTCTGGAGCGGTGACCGTGGGAGACGTCAAGCTGACCCTGCTGGGCATCAGCCACTCGTCGGCGCCGGTGGACGTGCTGGAGCGCGTCGTCATCTCCGGCGAGGAGCTGGACACGGTCCTCAGTGAGATCAACTCCGCCGAGGAGTTCGGCGCCGTCTACGCGCTGTCGACGTGCAACCGGATGGAGTTCTACGTCGAGAATCGGACGGACGAGGCCGCGTCCCTGTTGCACGCCAGGCTCGTCGAGCGGCTGGGGCTGTCCGAAGAGGACGCGTCGCGGTTCCTGTACCGGCACGAGGGCACGGACGCGGTGCGGCACCTGTACTCGGTGTCGAGCGGCCTGGAGTCGATCGTCATCGGCGAGGACCAGATCCTCGGCCAGGTCAAGGACGCGCTGGACCGGTCGCGCCGCCTCGGCGCCGCCGGGCCGTTGATCAACCAGCTGGTGCAGTCCGCGATCCGTCTCGGCAAGCGGGTGCGGACCGAGACCGACATCAACCGGGCAGGGCGCTCGCTCGCCACGGTCGGTCTCTCCGCTCTGGAACACGTTGTAGGCGCGATGTCCGGCCGCTCCGCACTGGTCGTCGGCGCGGGCGCGATGGCAGGCGTGGTCGTGGCGGCGCTGCGCGGCAGTGGGCTGGGCCGCATCGACGTGGCCAACCGGACGCCGGAGAAGGCCGCCCGGCTCGCGGAGACCACCGGCGGCAGCGGTTTCGGGCTCGACGAGCTGCCGAGGCTGCTCGCGGACGTCGACCTCGTCGTGACGTGCATCGGCGGCACCGGGGCGTTGATCACCGCCGCGGACGCGGAGGAAGCCGCGCGCCACCGCGACGGCTCGCCGTTGTTCCTGCTCGACCTCGCCCTGCCGCGCAACATCGCGGGCGACGTGGCCAAGGTCGAGGGTGTGTCGCTGGTCGATCTGGAAACGCTGGCGGGCAACCGCCCTGACGAGGCGGCACTGTCCAGTGTGGCCTCGGTGCGGTCCTTGATCGACGGCGAGGTCGAGGCGTTCCTCGCCGCGCAGCGGGCCGCGAAGGTGGCGCCCGCGCTGGTGAAGCTGCGGACGGTCGCGTCGACGACGGCGGAGGCCGAGCTGGGCAGGTTGTTCCGGAAGGTGCCGACGTTCGACGAGCAGCACCGCTCGGAGATCACGCTGTCGGTGCGCCGGATCGTGGAAAAGGTGCTGCACGGGCCGACCGTGCGGGCACGTGAGCTGGCGGGCGCCCCGGACGGCTCCAGGTACGTGGAAGTGCTGGGGAAGTTGTTCGACGTCCCCGGCGAACGGGATGAGGTCGTGGCATGAGCGAGGAGCTCTTGGACGGGTTGGGGAAGTTGGTCTGTGTGTCTGTGCGAGCACTGGATGAGGTCGTGGCATGAGTGAGCTGTCCCTGTTGTGGAACGCCGAGTCGGTCGCGGTCATCGGCGCGACCGAACGCGAGGGCGCGCTGGGCCGCAAGCCCGTCGCGTACCTGCAGCGGTACGGCTACGCCGGCCGGATCTTGCCGATCAACCCCAAGGGCGGCACCATCCTCGGCTATCAGGCCTACCCGTCGGTCCTCGAGGCGCCGGGCCCGATCGACCTCGCCTTCATCGTCGTGTCCGCGGACCGCGTGCCCGCCGCTGTCGACGACTGCGTGGCCGCCGGGATCAAGGTCGCGATCATCGCCTCGTCCGGGTTCGCCGAGACCGGTGACGAGGGCGCGGCGCTGCAGGCCGAGACCGTGGCGCGGGCACGGGCCGGTGGACTGCGCCTCGTCGGCCCGAACTGCATCGGCGCCGTCGGTTTCGGCAACAAGGTGATGGCCACGTTCAGCCCGCTGTTCTCGGCTGACGCCGTGGTGTCGCTGGAGCCGGG
The DNA here is from genome assembly GCF_900104175.1 of Lentzea jiangxiensis. Lineage (GTDB taxonomy): Bacteria > Actinomycetota > Actinomycetes > Mycobacteriales > Pseudonocardiaceae > Lentzea > Lentzea jiangxiensis. The sequence goes on along the minus strand of NZ_FNIX01000026.1, from coordinate 6,021 downwards.
CGGTCTCGGCATCGTCAGCCAGAGCGGCGCGCTGGGCTTCGGCGCGGCGTCGCTGGGCATCGAGCGCGGCATGCGGCCGGGCTGGGTGATCACCACCGGCAACGACGCCGACGTGTCCGCGCTGGAGGTCCTCGCCGAGCTCGCCGGGGAACCGGCCTGCACCGGGTTGCTCGGCTACCTGGAGAACGTGCCGGACGTCGGCGCTCTGCGGTCGCTCGCGAACTCCGGCAAGCCGGTGGCGCTGCTGAAGTCCGGCCGCAGCGAGGAAGGTGGCCGTGCCGCCGCCTCGCACACCGGCGCGCTGGCCACCGACGACCGGGTGCTCGACGCGGCGCTGCGCCAGTTCGGCATCGTGCGCGCCGGGGACATCGACGAGCTGCTCGACGCCGGTGACGCGTTCACCTCCCCGCGCAGGCCGAAGGGTCCGCGGGTCGCGATCGTGACGACCTCGGGAGGTTCGGGCATCCTCGCCGCGGACGACGTGGTGGCGCAGGGTCTCGAGCTCACCCCGCTGCAGGACGGGACGCGGGCGGCGCTGGCGGAGATCATCCCGAGCTTCGGCTCGGCGAACAACCCGGTCGACATCACCGCCGCCGTCCTGAGCGACCCGTCGCTGTTCGACAGGTCGCTGGACGTCATCGCGGCCGACGACACCGTCGACATGATCATCGGTTGCTTCTGCGTGATGACCGACGGCGACGTCGACAAGGCCGTGCGGGCGCTGGCGAAGGTGGCGGAGAAGTCCGGCAAGCCGGTGCTGGTCTCCCGCACCGGCGCGGACTTCCTCGCCCCGAACGCCCGGGCGACGCTGCGGGAGGCCGGCTTGCCGGACTACCCGTCGCCGGCGCGTGCTGTTCGTGCCGCAGCGGCCCTGTGGCAGGTGAGCAAGCCGCGTGCCGCGGACTCGCTGGCCGGCCTGGGGATCGCGACTCCTCCCGCCGAGCTGACCGAGCCGGAGCTCAAGGCGTTGCTGGCGCGAGCCGGTCTGTCGGTGCCGGTCGGGAGGGTCGTGGCGACGGCTTCCGAGGCCAAGGCGGTGGTGGACGAGGTCGGCGGGACCGCCGTGTTCAAGGCGGTCGTGCCGGGCCTCGTGCACAAGACCGATGTCGGCGCGGTGAAGGTCGGGGTGGCGTCCGCCGACGCCGCGGACGCGTTCGACGAGCTGTCCGCGTTCGGTGGTGCCGTGCTGGTCGAGGAACTGGTCGGTGACGGCGTCGAACTGATCATCGGTGTGCACACGTCCGACCTCGGTCCGGTGCTGACGCTCGGCCTCGGCGGCATCTTCACCGAGGCGCTCGACGACGCGACCTCACGGCTGCTGCCGCTCGCGCCCGGTGACGCGGAGGCGATGGTCCGCGAGCTGCGCGGCAAGGCACTGCTCGACGGTGCGCGTGGCCGCGCCGCCGCGGACGTGCCGTCGCTCGTCCGCACCCTGGAGACCGTCGCGGCACTGGTCTCGGGCTGGGAGGGCGGTTTCGAGCTCGACCTGAACCCCGTGCGGGTCCTGGAGTCGGGCACGAAGGTGCTGGACGCCGCGCACGTGATCGCAAAGGAGGCGTGACGGATGACTCTGTCTGTTGTGGATTCGGATCGCATCGGCGAGCCGGCGGCGGCTCCCGCGTCGGACGCGCTGTTCCACCGGGCGCAAAAGATCGTGCCCGGTGGCGTGAACTCACCGGTGCGGGCGTTCCGCGCGGTCGGTGGCACGCCACGGTTCATGAAGAGCGGCAAGGGCGCGTACATCACCGACGCCGACGGCCGTGAGTACGTCGACCTCATCTGCTCCTGGGGTCCGATGATCCTCGGGCACGCGCATCCCGCGGTCCAGGAGGCCGTGTACGAGGCCGTCGGGCAGGGCACGTCGTTCGGCACGCCCACGCTGAACGAGGTCCTGCTGGCGGAGGAGATCGTGGCCCGCGTGGACCCGGTCGAGTCGGTGCGCCTGGTCAGCTCGGGAACCGAGGCCACGATGTCCGCGATCCGGCTGGCGCGCGGCTTCACCGGCCGCACCAAGGTCATCAAGTTCGCGGGCTGCTACCACGGTCACGTGGACGCGCTGCTGGCCGCGGCGGGCTCCGGTGTGGCGACGTTCGCGCTGCCGGACACGCCGGGCGTCACGGGTGCGCAGGCCGGCGACACCATCGTGTTGCCGTACAACGACCTCGACGCGGTGCGGACGGCCTTCGAGGCGAACCCCGGCACGATCGCGTGCGTGATCACCGAGGCGTCGCCGGGCAACATGGGCGTCATCCCGCCCGCACCCGGTTTCACCGCGGGGCTGCGCGAGCTGACGTCCAGCCACGGCGCTCTGCTGATCTCGGACGAGGTCATGACCGGGTTCCGGCTCTCCCGCTCGGGGTGGTACGGGCGCGAGGGCGTGGCCGCGGACCTCTTCACGTTCGGCAAGGTCATGGGCGGCGGCTTCCCGGCGGCGGCGTTCGGCGGGCGGGCGGACGTGATGGCGCACCTCGCGCCGGCCGGCCCGGTGTACCAGGCGGGCACGCTGTCCGGGAACCCCGTTGCCACGGCGGCGGGCCTGGCCACGCTGCGGCACTGCACGCCCGAGGTGTACACGCACCTCGACGCCACGGCGACGGTCGTCGGCGGCATGATCTCCGACGCGCTGGCCCGCGAAGGCGTGGCACACCAGGTGCAGCACAGCGGGAACATGTTCTCGGTGTTCTTCACCGAGCAGCCCGTCACCGACTTCGAGTCGGCGAAGGCCAGCGAGACGTTCCGGTACAACGCGTTCTTCCACGCGATGCTCAACCAGGGCGTCTACCTGCCGCCGTCGGCGCTGGAGTCGTGGTTCCTGTCGGCCGCGCACGACGACACGGTGCTCGACCGGATCGCCTCGGCGCTGCCGCTGGCGGCGAAGTCCGCGGCTTCGGCCTGACAGAACGGGAAAGGGGGATGCCGGCGATCAACCGGCATCCCCCTTTCGCGCGCGTTCTCAGACCTTCGCGGTGACCTCGACGTCGATGTTGCCGCGGGTGGCCTTCGAGTAGGGGCAACGCTGGTGCGCCTGGCCGACCAGGTCGTCCGCCTGCTCCTGGGTGAGACCGGGCAGGACGGCGACGATCCGTGCGCCGAGGTGGTAGCCGTCGTCGCCCTTCACCAGGTCCACCGAGACCGTCACAGTGCTGTCGGTGAGGTCGAGCTTGGCGTTGCGGGTGACCAGCCGCAGCGCCGAGTGGAAGCACGCGCCCCAGCCCGCGGCGAAGAGCTGCTCGGGGTTCGTGCCCGCGCCGCTGCCGCCCACCTCCCTGGGGCTCGCCAGCTTCAGGTCGAGCACACCGTCGGCGGACGTCGCCGCGCCCTGCCGGCCGTCGCCGCTCGACGTCACGTCCGCCGTGTAGACCACAGACATTCTCGTTGCTCCTCAGGGTTCGTGTTTGGCGCCGAAACTAGGAGCCGCTCCGGTGGCAGGTCACTACGGAACCTCGTAGGGACATCGCGCGCCCGCGCGGGAAAGGTGGGCGGCGTTGACGTTCTCGAGTTCTGGGAGGGACCGTGCCTGGTCCGTTGGAAGGCGTGCGGGTGCTGGAGATCGGCGGGTCGGTCGCCGCGGCGTTCGCCGCGACCGTGCTCGCCGACCTCGGCGCCGACGTGCTGCGCATCGACCGTGCGGCGCAGGTGCCGGACGCGCCGGTGGAGCCGTTGCCGGACCCGCTGGCGCGTGGCCGCCGATCCGTGGCCGTGGACCTGAAGCACGGGGACGGCCCGGCGGTCGTCCTGGACCTGGTGGCGCGGGCCGACGTGCTGGTCGAGGGCGGGCGGCCGGGCAGCGCGGAGAAGCTCGGCATCGGCCCGGAGGTCTGCTTGCAGCGCAACCCCGAGCTGGTCTACGGCCGGGTCACCGGATGGGGACAGGACGGCCCGCTGGCCCGGCGAGCCGGCCACGACATCACGTTCCTCGGGGTCACGGGTGCGTTGTCGGTGCCCGGCCAGGCGCCTGCCACGCCGCCGCCGTACTACCTGTCGAGCTTCGCGGGTGGCGCGCTGCAGCTGGTGATCGGCATCCAGGCGGCGTTGCTGGAGCGCGCCAGGTCCGGTCAGGGCCAGGTGATCGACGCGGCGATGGTCGAGGGCACCGCGCTGCTGTCGGTGATGGTCGACCAGTGGCGCAACACCCCCGGCCGCGTCACGGTCGTCGACGCGCCGTTCTACACGACCTACGAGTGCGCGGACGGCCGCTTCCTGTCGGTCGGCGCGGTGGAGCCGCACTTCTACCGCGAGCTGCTGGAAAAGCTCGACCTGGGCGATCTCGACCTGCCCGGCCAGTACGACGAGTCCGGCTGGCCGCTGCTGACCGCGAAGATCGGGGAGGCGTTCCTGTCCCGGGACAGCGCCGAGTGGGAGAAGGTGTTCGCCGACTCGGACGCGTGTGTGGCACCGGTTCTGGCACCGGCGGAGGTCGCTGACCATCCGCACCTGCGGGCTCGTGGGGCGTTCGTGGACGTCGGCGGTCAGCAGCAGCCCGCACCGGCGCCGCGCTTCTCCCGCTCGGGGAGCGTGGTTCCGGCACCCGCACCCTCCTACGCGGGGCAGCACACCGCGTCGGCGTTGCGCGACTGGGGCGTGGACGGCTGGACGGACAGCGGCGCGGTCCGAGGCGTCTGATGCCGCGGGTGCTTCCGCTCCTGCCCGGCATGGTGGCGCTGGGACTGGACGCGTACGTCGTCGCCGGCGTGCTGCCCCAGCTCAGCGCCTCCCTGCACCAGCCGGTGCCCGCGGTGGGTCAGCTCGTCACCGTGTTCACGCTGTCGTACGCGCTTCTGTCGCCGATCGCCGCAACACTGCTGACCGGCAAGCCGATGCGCGCGGTGCTCCTGACCGCGCTGGCCGTCTTCACCCTCGGCAACGCGCTGAGCGCGGTCGCGGAGACGTTGTCGTTCCTGTTGCTGTCACGGGTGATCGCGGGCTTCGGAGCGGGTCTCTACTCGCCGATGTCCGCCGCCACCGCGGCCGCACTGGTGCCGCCCGAACGCCGCGGCCGGGCCCTGGCGTTGATCACCATCGGCCTGAGCTCCGGCACGGTCGCGGGCGTCCCGCTCGGTCTGCTGCTCGCGGACCACGTCGGCTGGCGCGGCACCTTCTGGCTCGTCACCGCACTCGGGGTGGTGGCGATCGGCGGGGTGGCGGTGTTGTTGCCCGCCATCCCGCCCGCCGCACCGCCGTCGCTGAAGGCGCGCCTGGGCGTGCTGGCCGACCGGCACGTCCTGTCGATCGTGCTGGTGACCGTGTTCTCGACGCTCACCAGCCTCGGCACCTACACCTACATCGCCCCGGTCCTGGGTCGCGACGACGTGGTGGTGTACCTGGTGATCTGGGGTTTCGGCGGCCTGCTGGGCAATCTCCTGACCGGCGCGGTGATCGACCGCTGGCGGGACACGAGAACGTTGATGGGCGTGCTGCTCACCGTGATGGGCGTGAGCCTGGCCCTGCTGCCCGTCGGTCCGCCCGGCCTGCTCGTCTTCCTGTGGGGTGCGAGCGCGTGGAGTTGCCCGGCGACCCAGCAGCACCGGGTGATGGCCGCCAGACCCGCCGAGGGCCCGGTGGCCGTGTCGCTCAACGCCTCCGCGATCTACCTCGGCTCGTCGCTGGGCGCCGGCCTGGGCGGCATGGTGCTCGCGAGCGGGGGAGCGCCGGCCGCGCTCGCGTACGTGTTCGGCGGCCTCGCGGTGTTCGCCGCGGTGCTCAACCACCTGATCACCGCCAGGCCGGTGCCCAGCAGCGTCTGACCCGCACGGCGCAGAGCCGGCCCAACGGCGAGCCGCTCGCGCGGACTTCGGTTCCGCGCGAGCGGCTCTGGCCGGGGTTACACCCGGCCCGAGGTTCGGTCGATGAGGTCTACGGCGCCATGTCGCCGTGTCAGGCCCGAGGCTCGTCCTCGATCGCGCCGACCAGCTCCGGGTCTTCCGGGGCGGGCATGTGGCGGATGCTGTCACTGCCTTTGTGGTCGTGGGCGCGGCTGTGTCGGGAGTCCAGCACCCTTCCCAGCTTGTGTGCCGCTCCGGC
>NZ_FNIX01000029.1 GCF_900104175.1 Lentzea jiangxiensis | reverse complement strand
CGCATCGATGCGGTTCGGCGAGATGAGGTCGTAGACCGTGTTGGCCCTACGCTTGTGCGGATCCGGATGGTTCAAAGCACTGCCCACGAAACACACGAGGTCGCACCCGAGCCGCTGAGCGCCGTCACTGACACCACGCCACTGTTCGCCCGCGAGCTCGATGAGCGGGCCAGCGGTGATCATCCCGATGGTGGGACGCCGCCCACCACTGCCGTTTGCCACAAAACCCCCGCTACTCAACGCGATTGGGGATGATACGCGTTGCCGGGGGGAATGAGCGCCGTGTTACCGGGGAGATCGGTGAACGCTGTACTGGAGGGCCTGGCGTCGAACCCCGCGCTCCCGGGCCACCTGCTCGACCGCCTGGTCACCCGCCCCGAACTGGCGTGGGAACTGGCTTCCCGCAACGACCTCTCGTCCGACCACGTGCGCGCGTTGCTGGCACACGGTGACTCCGCGGTCGTGAGCGAGCTTCTCTTCAAAGGTCTTGCCCGGCCCGAAAACGTGCCGATCCCGGACGAATCGGTCGCACTGGCCGTGGTCGAACACCCCGACGCCGACCCCGCCCTGGCCCGCGTCCTCGCCTTCCACCCGGACCCCGCGATCCGGAGCCGGCTCCCCGAGTGGGCGCACCACCTGGCTCCCGACGTCGTGGACCTGCTGGCCGCCGACCCCGACCCGGAGGTGGTCGCCGGACTGGTGACCTTCCACGCCGTGCCACCGGCCCTGGCGCTGTCGCTGAGCCGGCACCCGAGCCCCGACGTGCGCCGCGCCCTCGCCGCCTCCCCGCACACACCTCCCGCCGTGCTGGCGCGGCTGGGTCCTTCCGCCGCCCGCGAACTGGCCTCCAACCCGTCGACCCCGGCGGCCCTGGCGGCGGAGCTGGTGCGCCACCACGAGGCCCGCTACTTCCTCGCCTCGCGCCCAGACCTGCCTCCCGCGGTGTACGAACAACTCGCCTCGGAGATCGAACCGGGCCCCCTGTCGGCGCTCGCGGTGAACCCCGCCGTGCCGGTGGCCGTGCTGCGCCGGCTCAGCGGCGTGCTGCGCCGGCTCAGCGGCGTGCTGCGCAACCCCGCGATCCCGCTGGACCTGCTGGTGGAGCTGGCACCCTCCGCCCGCGTCGGTTCCGCGGAGGTCCTGCCCCGCATCGCCTCCGCTTCCGAGGCCGAACTCCGCGCGCTGGCGGGTTCCTCCGCGACGCAGGTGCGGCTGATGGTGGCCATGCGTCCGGACCTGCCGTTGGACCTGGTGCACCGCTTCGCGCGCGACCCGGATCCGTCCGTCGCCACCGCCGTGGCCGCGCATCCCTCGTTGACCGGCGCGCAGTTGCGGGACCTGGTGTCGCGGTGCGGGGCGCGGTCGCACCCGCGGGTGGCCGTGAACCCGTCCTGCCCGGCCGACCTGTTGCACCACATGGCTTTGCGCGCCGCCGGGGCGGGGAGTACGTGCCGGGCGATCGCCGGGAACCCGGCCGCCTCGGGGGAGACGTTGTTGCTGTGCTTGGAGGACGCGCGGGCCCGGCACCTCGCGGCGGCGCATCCGAACCTGCCGGTGGCGGTGGTCGTGGAGATGCTGGGGAGCGAGTTCACGGCGTCGGCCGCGGCGGCGAACCCGTCGTTGCCGGTGCCGGTGATGGAGGAACTGGTGAACGGGACGTGAGCCCGCAGCCGGTTCGCACCGGTGACAGGTGATCTCGTAGTCGCCGAGCCGGACGTACCCGCGTCCACCGGCCGCCCCGGTTCACCCTCCAGCCGCCGGCACTGGGCGGGTCGGGCGACTCGGCTGGACACAAATGGCCCCGGGCTGGAACGCTCGGGCCCCGAGGTGATGACGGTGCCGACGAGCCGAAGGCGCTTCGACCTGTCCGCTGTGGTCGAGCTGCTGCTCGGCGTGCCGACCGTGCTGAGCAGCCTGCTGGTGTTCTTCCTCGCGGGGAGGGCGCTCGTCCCGCAGACGCCCTGGCTGGTGCCCGCGCTGTGGCTGCTCTCCGGCGCGGTCGTGTTCGTGCCGGCGACGGACGTGGTGCTCGCGGCGCTCGCACACCGGCTCAGGAAGCCGACGGCCGCGGAAAGGGCTCTTCTGGAGCCGTTGCTCGAGGAGGTCTGCGGGGCGGCGGGGGTGGAGCCGGGCCGGTACTGGTTGCGGGTCCAGAACTCCCGCGAGATCAACGCCATGGCGGTCGGCGGGCACGTCGTCGGGGTGTCGACGGCGGCGGTGCAGTTGCCGCGCAGGCAGTTGGAGGCGGTGCTGGCGCACGAGCTCGGGCACCACCTGGCCGGGCACACGCGGATCTCGTTGCTGCGCTGGTGGTACGAGCTCCCGGCGCGGGCCGTGGTGCGGGTGGTGGTGCTGGTCGCGACAGGCGTTCTCGTTGCGGGGCAGGCGATCGGGACCAGGGCCGCGGTCCTCACCAGTCTCCTGCTGGTGGTGGCGCTGGCGGTGGCGGCGGTCGTGGTCAGCCCGTGGTTGTTGCTGGTGCCCGTGGTCGCGCCGCTGCTGGCGCTGGCGAGCCGGCGGGCGGAGCTGCACGCGGACCGGGTCGCGGCGGAGCTCGGCTACGGGCCGTTGCTGCTGGAAGTGTTGCAGCGGTGGGTGAAGGAAGGTCACGACGACGCACGGGCCAGGGCGCCGATGCGGGCGCGGATGCTCGCGTCGCACCCGTCGTGCGCGCAGAGGATCAGCAGGCTGAGAAGGCCCCCGGGCCGGAGCCCGGGGGCCTGAGCTCATGCCAGCGGAGGCTTGAACAGGGCGGGGACCGCCGAGGCGGCCGCCGTGTCCAGCAGCCACAACGTCCGGCGCCGGCCCGTGGCGCCGGCGGCGGGCAGCTGCACCTCGCCGGTACCGCTCAGGGCCATGGCCACCGCGGCGGCCTTGGCCTCACCGGTGGTCATCAGCCAGACCTCCTGCGCACGCCGCACCGACGACAACGTCAGCGACACGCGCGTAGGTGGCGGCTTCGGGCAGTTGCGCACCGCGACGACCGTCCGCTCCTTCTCGTACACCGCGGGAGAAGCGGGGAACACCGACGCCACGTGCCCCTCCTCGCCGACGCCCAGCATGCAGACGTCGAACGACGGCACGTCGCCGTGGTCCTCCGGCCGCGCCAGCGATGCCAGCAGGGACGCGTACGCCTCCGCGGCGGCCTCGGGGTCGTCGCCGAACTTGCCGTCCGAGGGCTCCATCACGTGCACCCGCGACGGGTCCACCGGCACGTGGTCCAGCAGCGCCGCACGGGCCTGCGTCTCGTTGCGCTCCGGGTGCCCGGACGGCAGGAAGCGCTCGTCGCCCCAGTACAGGTCGACGCGCGACCAGTCCACGGCGTCACGGGCGCCGTTGCGGTTCAGGTGCTCCAGGACCGCGGTGCCGGTGCGGCCACCGGTCAGCACGACCGACGCGTGACCGCGGGCGGCCTGCGCGTCGACCATGCGGGTCACCAGGCGTGCCGCCGCGGCGGCGGCCAGGAGGTCGCCGTCGCGGTGCACCACTACTTGCGCATTGCTCACGAACTCGCCTTCGCCTTCGGCTTCTTCGCGGCGGGACCGTCGGCGGCCTCCGGCGCGGCAGCCGGGACCTCCTCCGGCTTCGCGGACGGCGTGCGGCCCTTCGAGACCTTCGACAGCGACTTCAGCGCCGCCGCGTAGACCTCGTCCGGGTCGAGCCGGCGCAGTTCCTCGGCGAGGCAGTCGCGCACCGAACGGCGTTGCAGCGCCACCCGCCGCGACGGCTGGCCGGGCTGCGACAGCGTGCCCACCTTGCCGTCCGGGCGGTGCAGGTCGACGGCACCGGACGGGCGGTCCAGCTTGACCTGCACGATGCCTTCGCCGGAGGTCGCCTTGAAGCGCTTGGCCGGGACCTTCAACCGGTCCGTGAGCCACGCGGCCAGCAGGTCGGTGGACGGCGAGTCGGCCTCGCCGGTCACCTCGGCCTCGGTGATCTTCTCGTACGGCGGCAGGTCCAGCGACGCGGAGAGCATGGCGCGCCACAGGGTCAGACGCGTCCACGCCAGGTCCGTGTCACCCGGCGCGTAGTGCGCCCGGCGGGACTCCAGGGCCTTGATCGGGTTCTTCTCGGCGGCCGCGTCGGTGATGCGGCGCTGCGCGAGCTGACCGATCGGGTCCTTCGACGGCGAGACCGGCGCGTCGAACGGCCACCACGCCACGACCGGGGTGTCCGGCAGCAGCAGCGGCATGACGCACGAGGCGCCTTCCTTGGCCAGTTCGCCGTACAGGCGCAGGACGACGACCTCCGACGCGCCCGCGTCACCGCCGACGCGGATCTGCGCGTCGAGGCGGGGGGCGGCCTGACGAGCGCCGCGGGCCACGACGATCACGCGACAGGGGTGCTCGCGCGAGGCGTCGTTGGCCGCGTCGATCGCGGCGTCGGTCCGCTGGCCGTCCTCGGTCACGATGACCAGGGTCAGCACGCGGCCCAGGGTGGTCGCGCCACCCTCGTCCCTCAGCCTCACCAGGCGGGAGTTGATCTGGGACGTGGTGGTCGAGGGCAGGTCGATGATCACGGACGCCTCCACTGCCTTCCGGTCCTGGCGGTCATCGTCTGCGCCGACGGCGGGCCCCAGGTACCGGCCTTGTACTTCTCGAGAGCGGGTTCGTCCTTGCGCGCCCAGAACTCCAGCACCGGGTCGAGGATCTCCCAGGAGAGCTCGACCTCATCGTTCTTCGGGAACAGCGACGGTTCACCGAGCAGCACGTCGAGCAGCAGCCGCTCGTAGGCCTCCGGCGACGACTCGGTGAACGAGTGGCCGTAGCCGAAGTCCATCGTGACGTCGCGGACCTCCATCGTGTTGCCCGGCACCTTCGACCCGAACCGGATCGTCACGCCCTCGTCCGGCTGCACGCGGACCACCAGGGCGTTCTGCCCGAGCTCCTCGGTCGCGGTGTCGTCGAACGGCAGGTGCGGCGCCCGCTTGAACACGACGGCCACCTCGGTGACGCGGCGGCCCAGGCGCTTGCCGGTGCGCAGGTAGAACGGCACCCCGGCCCAGCGGCGGGTGTTGACCTCGCAGGTGATCGCGCCGAACGTCTCGGTCTTCGACTCGGGCGAGAACCCGCCCTCCTCGAGCAGGCCGGGGACCTTCTGGCCGCCCTGCCAGCCACCGGTGTACTGGCCGCGCGCGGTGGTCTCCTCGAACGGCTCCGCAGGACGCGTCGCCGAGAGGATCTTCACCTTCTCCGCCCGCAGGTCGGCCGGCTTGAAGGAGACGGGCTCCTCCATCGCGATCAGCGCGAGCAGCTGCAGCAGGTGGTTCTGGATGACGTCGCGCGTCGCGCCGATGCCGTCGTAGTAGCCGGCGCGGCCACCGAGACCGATGTCCTCGGCCATGGTGATCTGCACGTGGTCGACGTAGTTCGAGTTCCAGATGGGTTCGTACAGCTGGTTCGCGAACCGCAGCGCCAGGATGTTCTGCACGGTCTCCTTGCCGAGGTAGTGGTCGATGCGGAACACCGACTCCTCGGGGAAGACCTCGTTGACCGTGCGGTTGAGCTCCTTGGCCGACTTCAGGTCGTGGCCGAAGGGCTTCTCGATGACGACGCGGCGCCACTGGTCGTCCTTGGCCTGGGCGAGGCCCGCGCGCTTGAGCTGGTTGACCACCGTCGGGAACGCGCCCGGCGGGATCGACAGGTAGAACGCGTGGTTGCCGCCCGTGCCGCGCTCGCTGTCGAGGGCCGCCAGGCACGACGCGAGGTTGTCGAACGCCTCGTCGTCGTCGAACGTGCCCTGCACGAACCGGATGCCCTCGGCGAGCTGCGCCCAGACCGCCTCGTTGAACGGCGTGCGCGCGTGCTCCTTCACCGCGTCGTGGACGACCTTCATGAAGTCCTGGTCGGCCCAGTCGCGGCGGGCGAAGCCGACGAGACCGAAGCCCGGCGGCAGCAGACCCCGGTTCGCGAGGTCGTAGATCGCGGGCATCAGCTTCTTGCGCGACAGGTCACCGGTGACACCGAAGATGACCAGCGCGCTCGGGCCCGCGATGCGGGGCAGGCGCTTGTCGCGCGCGTCCCGCAGCGGGTTGCGCCACTTGGCGGATGTGGTCACGAGCCGTCCTCCTGGACTGCCTCGACGAGCTGGGCGAGACCTGCGATGCGGTCCTCGAGGTGGAGCCGCAGCACGGGACGGCCGTGTTCGGCGAGCACCTGACCGTCGCCGAGCGCCTGCGCGAGCTGCAGCTGCGCCAGCGTGTACGGACGGCCGGGCACCTCCAGGTCGTCGCCGGACTCGCCGGTGATCTGGATGAACACACCGTTCTGGTGACCGCCCTTGTGGTACTGGCCGGTCGAGTGCAGGAAGCGCGGACCCCAGCCGAACGTGGTCTGCAGGTGCGTCCTCTTCGCGATCTCCGCGCGGAGCAGCTCGAACGACGCGTCGTCGATCCTGTCCAAGTACGCCTGAACGGAGATGTAGCCGTGGTCGGGCGCCACTTCGACGAGCGCCGCCAGCGCTTCCGCGACCGTGTGCACCTTGCGCTGCGCCCAGTCGGTGCCGTGGCCCTGGACCGGTCCGTCCACGAAGGACGGGGCGGTCGCCGACGCGACCGGCGCGTCCAGCAGCGCGCGCGCCGCCTTCTTCGCGGCCTCGACGTCGGGCTGGTCGAACGGGTTGATGCCGAGCACCCGGCCGACGAGCGCGGTCGCGTACTCCCACAGCAGGAACTGCGCGCCGAGCTTGCCCTCGACCGCGACGTTCGCGGAGCCGGTGGCCGGTCCGATCGCGACGGTCGTGGCGTCCGAACGCGCGTTCACGAAGCCCTCGGCGCCGGGGCCCTCGACGACGACCGGCAGCAGGCCGGTGCCGTTCTTGCCCGTGGACTCGGCGATCAGCTGCTCCGCCCAGTCGCCGAAGCCCTTGATGCCCGAACCGGTGTCCGCGAAGACGATCTTCTCGGCGCCGTTCGCGTGCGCGGCACCGAAGATCGCGGCCAATCGGACGGCCGGGTTGTCCACGTCGTCCTGCGACACGACCTCGGCGACTTCGGCCGCGTCGTCGAGGAGCGACTCCACGTCGGCGCCGGCGAGGTAGGACGGCACCAGGCCGAACGCCGTCAGCGCCGAGTACCGGCCACCGACGTTCGGGTCGGCCAGGAACACCTTGCGGTAGCCCGCCTCCTCGGACGCGGTCTGCAGCGGCGAGCCGGGGTCGGTGACCACCACGATGCGCGACGCGGCGTCGATGCCCGCGTCGGCGAAAGCCTTCTCGAAGATCCGCCGGTGGCTGTCGGTCTCGACCGTGCCACCGGACTTGGACGACACCACGATCACCGTGCGCTCGAGGTCACCGGCGAGAGCGTCGGCGACCTGGGCGGGATCGGTGGTGTCCAGCACGACCAGCGGGACGCCCTGCGTCCGCGTGATCACCTCGGGGGCCAGCGACGAGCCGCCCATCCCGGCGAGCACGACGCGGTCGACGCCCTCGGCGTGCAGTTCCTCGCGCAGCGCCTTGAGCTCCGGGAGCAGTGGACGGGACGTCTCGTGCAACGTCGTCCACGAGAGGCGGATGCTCGCCTCGGACTCGGCTTCCGGCCCCCACAGGGTCGGGTCCTGCGCGGTCAGCTTGCTCGGCACCGAATCCGCGACCAGGTCAGCAGCGATGGTGCTGACCTGGTCGGCGTTCGGTGACCTCACGATTTCGACGGAGGTCACTTGGGTATCAGCCCTTCAGTTGAGCCAGTTGGTTCGTCACCGTCTCGAGCAACTCTTCCCAGGACTTCTCGAACTTCTCGACGCCCTCGGTCTCCAGCGCGACGAACACGTCCTGGAGGTCGATTCCCGCGGCGGCGAGCTGGTCGAACACCTCCTGGCCTTCCGCGGCGCGTCCGGTGACGGTGTCACCGGTGATCTTGCCCGCGTCGGCGACGGCCTGCAGCGTCTTCTCCGGCATCGTGTTCACGACGTCGTTCACGACGAGCTGGTCGACGTAGAGGGTGGGGGAGTAGCTCGGGTCCTTCACGCCGGTCGACGCCCACAGAGGACGCTGCGCGTTCGCGCCGGCCGCCTTCAGGGCCTCCCAGCGCTCACCCCGGAACGTCTTCTCGAACGAGCCGTAGGCGATCCAGGCGTTGGCGAGCGCGGCCTTGCCCTTGAGCGCGGTCGCCTCGTCCGTGCCGATCTTGTCGAGGCGCTTGTCGATCTCGGTGTCCACGCGGGACACGAAGAACGACGCGACCGAGTGGATCGATCGGAGGTCGTGGCCGTTCGCCTTGGCCTGCTCGAGGCCCGCGATGTAGGCCTCCATGACCTTCTCGTACCGCTCGACGGAGAAGATCAGCGTCACGTTGACGGAGATGCCCTCGCCGATCACCTTCGTGATCGCCGGGATGCCCGCCTCGGTGGCCGGGATCTTCACCAGCAGGTTCGGCCGGTCGACGGTCTTCCACAGGTCCTGCGCCTCGGCGACGGTCTTGTCCGTCTCGAACGCCAGGCGCGGGTCGACCTCGATCGACACGCGGCCGTCCACGCCGTTCGTCGAGTTGTAGATGTCGCGGAACTTGTCGCACGCGTTGCGCACGTCTGTCGTCGTGACCTCGCGGATGGTGGCCTCGGTGTCGGCGCCCCGGTTCGCGAGCTCGCGGACCTGCTCGTCGTAGGACTCGCCCTTCGACAGCGCCCCGGCGAAGATCGTCGGGTTCGTCGTGACCCCGACGACGTTCCAGTCGCGGATCAGCTCGTCCAGGTTGCCGCTGGTGAGCCGTTCGCGGGACAGGTCGTCGAGCCAGATCGAGACACCGGCGCCGGACAGCGCTTCCAAATTCGGCTTGCTCACTTCTTACCCCTCACGTTGTCAAGGGAACGGCGGGCGGCGGCGACGACGTCGTCCGTCGTGAAGCCGAACTCCTTGAACAGGACCTGGTAGTCGGCCGAGGCACCGAAGTGCTCGATCGACACGATCTCGCCGGCGTCGCCGACGTAGCGGTACCACGGCTGCGCGATGCCGGCCTCCACGGCGACGCGGGCCTTCACCGACGACGGGATGACCGACTCGCGGTAGTCGGCGTCCTGCTTCTCGAACCAGTCGATGGACGGCATGGAGACCACGCTCACTGCAACGCCCTCGCCCTGCAGAACCTTCCCGGCCTCGGCGGCGACCTGCAGCTCAGAGCCGGTGCCGATGATCACGATCTCCGGGTTCTCGTCACCGAAGAGCACGTAACCGCCGCGCTTCACGCCCTCCGCGGAGGTGCCCTCCAGGATCGGGAGGTTCTGCCGGCTCAGCGCGAGACCGACCGGGCCGAGCTGCTCGATGACGGCCTTCCACGCGAAGGCGGTCTCGTTCGCGTCACCGGGGCGGACGACCGCGAAGTCCGGGATCGCGCGCAGGGCGGCGAGGTGCTCGATCGGCTGGTGCGTCGGGCCGTCCTCGCCCAGGCCGATGGAGTCGTGCGTCCACACGTACGTGACGGCGGCCTTCATGATCGCGGCCAGGCGCACCGCGGGGCGCATGTAGTCGGAGAACACGAGGAACGTGCCGCCGAACGGGCGGGTCGGGCCGTGCAGCGCGATGCCGTTGAGGATCATGCCCATGGCGTTCTCGCGGACACCGAAGTGCAGCACGCGGCCGTACGGGTCGGCGCTCCACATGCCGGTGGAGATCTCCGCCGGGCCGAACGACTTCGCGCCCTTGATCGTGGTCAGGTTCGACTCGGCCAGGTCGGCGGAACCGCCCCACAGCTCCGGGAGCTGCTCGGCGAGCGCGTTGATGACCTCACCGGAGGCCTTGCGGGTCGGGATCTCCTTGCCGCCCACCTCGTACACGGGCAGACCGGCGTCCCAGCCCTCGGGGAGCTCACGGGCGACCAGGCGGTCCAGCAGGGCCTTGTTCTCGGCGTTGGCCGAGGCCCACGCGTCGAAGCTCTTCTGCCACTCGGCCTTGGCGTGCTCACCGCGCTTGACGACCTCGCGGGCGTGCGCGAGGACCTCGTCGGCGACCTCGAAGGTCTGCTCGGGGTCGAAGCCGAGGATCTCCTTGGTGGCCTTGACCTCGTCGACGCCGAGCGCGGCACCGTGCGCGGCACCGGTGTTCTGCTTGTTCGGCGCCGGGTAGCCGATGATCGTGCGCAGCAGGATGAACGACGGCTTGTCGGTGACGGCCTTGGCCTTCTCGACCGCCTCGAGGATGCCCTTGACGTTCTCGCCGGACTCGACGACCTGGACGTGCCAGCCGTAGGCCTCGTAGCGCTTCGCGGTGTCCTCGGACAGCGCGATCGTCGTGTCGTCCTCGATGGAGATCTTGTTGTCGTCGTAGAAGACGACCAGGTTCCCCAGCTGCTGCGTGCCGGCGAGCGACGACGCCTCGGAGGTGACGCCCTCCTCGATGTCGCCGTCGGAGGCGATCACGTAGACGTGGTGGTCGAACGGGCTCTCACCCGGCGCGGCCGACGGGTCGAACAGGCCGCGCTCGCGGCGGGCGGCCATCGCCATGCCGACGGCGGCGGCGAGACCGGAGCCGAGCGGGCCGGTGGTGATCTCCACACCGCGGGTGTGGCCGTGCTCGGGGTGGCCCGGCGTCTTCGAGCCCCACTTGCGCAGGTGCTTCAGGTCGTCCAGCTCCAGGCCGTAGCCCGACAGGAACAGCTGGACGTACAGGGTCAGGCTGGAGTGGCCCGCGGACAGCACGAACCGGTCGCGGCCGATCCAGTCCGGGTCGGCGGGGTCGTGCCGCAGCACCCGCTGGAACAGCGTGTACGCCAGGGGTGCGAGGCTCATCGCCGTGCCGGGATGGCCGTTGCCGACGTTCTGCACGGCGTCCGCCGCGAGCACGCGCGCGGTGTCGACGGCGCGCTTGTCGAGCTCGGTCCAGTCGTCAGGCAGATCGGCCTTGGTGAGCCGGGCGATGTCGTCGGTGACGGTCACGGACTTACAGCTCCAAACTTGTCGCTAGGGCGGGTGCCCGGCCGCTTCGGAATCGATCCCGAAGAGCCTGACCCGCGTGTCTCCCACGTCCTCCGGCCAGCCTAGTCCTGAGTGATTCGGATGTTGTGCCGGAAGGTCGCAGGCCGGTGTGTGCCCAGGCACACGAGTACCCGAACGGGCTGTGAATATTGAACGCAGTTACCATCAATCGCTGGATTCCCCACCACATGCACCATGAGGAGCGATCACGCGATGAGTGCCGTCCTCGAGGCCCCTCAACGGTCGCCTCGTCAGGTAGTTGGCGCCTATGTGGCACTCACCAAGCCGCGGGTCATCGAGCTCCTGCTGATCACCACGATCCCCGCGATGCTCCTGGCCCAGCACGGCCTGCCGCCGCTGTGGCTGATCGCCTGCACCCTCACCGGCGGCACGCTCGCCGCGGGGTCCGCCAACGCCCTCAACTGCTTCGTCGACGCCGACATCGACTCGGTCATGAAGCGGACGGCGGCCCGCCCGCTCGCGCACAACGCCATCCCGCCGCGCAACGCCCTGATCTTCGGCATCGTGCTCGGCGTCTTCTCGTTCGCGTTCCTGTGGATCTTCGTCAATCTGATGTCCGCGGCCTTCGCGGTCGCGACGATCCTCTTCTACATCTTCGTCTACACGCTGGTTCTCAAGCGCCGCACCTCGCAGAACATCATCTGGGGCGGCATGGCGGGCTGCATGCCGGTGATCATCGGCTGGAGCGCGGTGACGGGCACCGTCGAGTGGCCCGCGCTGGTCATGTTCGGCGTCATCTTCTTCTGGACGCCGCCGCACACCTGGGCCCTCGCGATGAAGTTCAAGGAGGACTACGCCCGAGCAGGCGTGCCGATGCTGCCCGTGGTGGCCACAGCTCAGCAGGTGACGCGGCAGATCGTGATCTACAGCTGGATCACCGTCCTGTGCACCCTGGCCCTCGCCCCCGTCACCTCGTGGATCTACGTGGCGGTCGCGGCGCTGTCCGGCGTGTGGTTCGCCGTCTTCGCGCACAAGTTGCACAACGTCGTGCGCCGTGGCGGCTCCACGAACACCATGAAGTTCTTCCACATGTCGAACCTCTACCTGATGCTCGTGTTCTGCGGTCTCGCCGTGGACGCCGTGGTCGGGTTGCCGGTGCTGGGCTGGCCGTTCTAGCTGCACTTCCAGGCGTACGGCTGTGGCGCCCGTTGAGTTCACCGTCACCGGTGGTGAGGGTTCACCACTGGACTTCGTCGCGGCCCTGACCCCGTCGGCCTCGCTGGTCGTGATCACCGATCCGGCGGGCTGGGCCCAGGTCAGCGCGGGCCTGCCGGTCGGCGCCGCCGCCTCCACGACGGTCGCCACGCGGGTGCGCCCGCTGCGGTTCGCCGTCCTGGACCTCCGCCACTTCGCCTCCGCCTCGTCGCTGCCGCCGATCCCGGACGTCCCCGGCGACCTGGTGGCGCTGCACGACACGCGCTCGTGGGACTCGGCCCCCGTCGTGGCCGCCCTGCGCGGACTCGGCCGCCCGGTCGTGCTGTTCACCGCCGTGCACACGTGGGTGCCCGGTGTGGACACCACCTCGGTGCTGATGGGCTGGAGCGCGCCGCACGTCGTCCTCGCCGTGCCGCACGGCTCCGGCGAGGGCCGCGTCGAGGACGTCCTCTGGCAGTTCCGCGAGCGGGAACGGCGCGGGATGATGACCTACACCACCCTCCCCGCACCGCCTGTGGTCGCCGACCGGTCCGTGCCGGTCGTGGTCGCGCTCCCCGGAGCCACGGAGGGCATCGCCGGAGCGCTGCGGCCCGGCGCCCGGTACGAGGTGTGGACCCGCGTCGGAGCCGGCCCCACCCTGCCCGGCGACCTGGAACTGCGAGCGGTGCTCGGCATGAACGGCC
Source organism: Lentzea jiangxiensis (assembly GCF_900104175.1). GTDB lineage: Bacteria > Actinomycetota > Actinomycetes > Mycobacteriales > Pseudonocardiaceae > Lentzea > Lentzea jiangxiensis. The sequence goes on along the minus strand of NZ_FNIX01000029.1, from coordinate 41,452 downwards.
GCGAGGTGCAGACCGAGACGTTCGTGCTGCCGGCGGACGGCGCGAGCCCGTGGGTCAGCTTCCCGGTGACGACCCCGTACGCATCCGTGCCGTGGAGCGGTGAGCTGGTCATCTACCGCGGCGCCGTGCCCGTGCACGTCCAGCAGGTCGTGCTGCCGGTCGGCGGAGGCGAGTCGCGGGTCTGGTCGCGGTTCCGGCTCTCCCGGACGTTCGCGGACCTCGCGCCCCTGTCGTCCCGGACGGCGTCGGTCCTGGTGCTCGGCGAACGGGCACTGGTGACGACCGGCGGCGTGCCGCACCCGGTCGGCGTGGGCCCGGTCGCCGAACTCCCGGTCGTGTCCGGGCTGGACCCCTGGTACGGCAAGGGCTTCCCGGCGTTCTGCGAAGACCTGGCCGCGTTCGCGGTGCGGGGTGCCGCGCTGCACGCCCGGCTGTTCCCCGGTGGCGCGGCGGTCCGGCGCGGAGGGGTGATCACGGTCGCGGGCGCGACGCGCGTGCCGTGGGCGCACGTCTACGACCTGCCGTTCGCCGAAGGCCCGTACCGGCTGTGCGCGTCGGTGTCGCGGTTCGGCCCGTTCGGCGCCGGGGGAGAGGTGCCACTCGGCTGCCCGGAACCGGACCACAGCGGGAACGTGTTGTGCCCCTTCGGTTTCTGGGGCCTGTCGAGCGTCCTCGAACAGCCGGCGGGCCCGCTGGCGTGGCAGGTCTCGCCGACCGGTCGCCAGGTCCAGGTCGCGCTGGCCGCCGACCCCGGCCTCGACCGGGCGCTCACCCAGCGGCACGTGGCCGAGCTGATGTCCTTCCTGCCGCCGGAGGTCATCTCGTCCGCCTACGTCAGCCCCGCGGACCTTCCGCGCGCGCTGGCCGACGAGCGTGCGGACGTCCTGCACCTCGTCTACGACGAGAACGCCCTGGAGCCGGTCGAGATCGACGGGTGGCCCCACCGGCCGCTGGTCGTGACGACGTCACCGGCGGCGCACCTGGTCGACGCGTTCGTGAACCAGGCCGGTGCCGCCGGTGTGGTCCACCCGGAGGTGGTCGTCGACCAGGGCATGGCCGGCTGGGTGAGCGGCATGCTGCTGGCGAGGCTCGCCGGCGGCATGCCCGCGGGCGAGGCGGTGCGGCGCACACGCTGGGAGATGCTCGGCCGGGGCAACGTCCTCGGCCTCGCCTGGACCCTGCACGCGGGTGCCGACCTGCGCCTCAGGTGACGCTGGTCAGCAGGTCCTCCACGCACGGGTCGTCGAGCGACTCGACGATGCACCGCCACAGCGACAGGTTCGCCTCGGCCCACTTCGTGTAGGTCGCGGCGGCCTCCGCGTCGTAGAAGTAGTAGCCCTCGTCGGCCTTGCCCACCTGCTCGCCCACGATCTTGTGCGCGAGCTCGCGCAGCGTGATGCCGTTCTCCTGCAGGTACCTGTGCGCGAGGACGACCGGCGTGACGGGCAGCGCCTTGAACAGCGTGTCCGCGTCCGACAGCGCCTGCGCCTCCAGTGAGATGTCGCGGGAGCGGGTGCGCATCTCGGCCTCGACGACGATCCGCTCGATCCACTCGATGTCGCCGAGCGGTACGCCGGCGACGAACAGGACCTTCCTGCGCAGCGCCGCGCCGTCCGTGGGCAGCGAGTTGCGCCGGACCATGTAGTTCAGGTCGTGCACCAGTGCCGCGACCTCGACGACGTCCACCGCGGCGCCGTTGCGCTCCGCGAAGTGCACGGACTTGTCGCGGACGAAGCTCACGTGGTGCCACCCGTGGAACTGCAGCTTGGCGGCGAGGTCCTCGCACAGCCGCCTCACGCGTTGCTCCACGTCCGCTATGACAGACCTCGGAATCCTTGTGCGCGTACGCATCATCAGCCCTCCCGACCAGGTGGGCTGATGGTAGGCGCGCCGCGGCGGCGCAGGTGGGGCTTCAGAGTCGGTTCGTCAGATCCTCCAGCCGGTCCTCGACGGGCACGTGGCGGTGGCTGATGCCCGTGTCCGGGTCGTAGCTGAGGCTCCACGGCGTGACGGCACGCGACTTCACGAGGAACGTCATCGTCCCGTCCGCCGCCCGTGGGATGCGGTGGAACTCGTGCGCGAGCAACGTGCCCGTGGTGCCCTCGGTGCACTGGGTGCGGTTCTTGAGCTCGGTGCCGACGATCGAACGGCCGCCGACGCCAAGCCGCGCGTCAAAGCGTTCGTGCAGGTAGGCGCCGCTCAGAATGGTGGTGCAGAAGTGGTAGCGGTGGTTGTGGACGGAGTCGGCGTACCCGGTTCGCCAGTCCGCGAGCGGCTTGTACTCGTGCAACCAGAACGTGAACGGCTCCTCCACCTCGTCGCGCAGGCACCAGGCGAAGTGCGTCGTCGTCTCGCGGGAGTGCGCGATCACCCAGGTCGCCTGCTGGGGCGTGAGCCCGTCGATGTGCGCACGGATCTCCTTGCGCAGCTCCGGCCGGGCCGCCCAGTCGCGGAACCACGTGCCTATGTCGGCCCAGTGGTCGACGACCGGTGATTCGGCGTTCTTCACCCGGGCGGCGAGCTCCTCGAGCGCGGACAACCCGGTGAACTCGGCTGGCAAGATCGATCAGCTCCTCAACTGAGCGGATGCGGAGAATTCGCGGCGGAATGCGTGGAACTTGTCCTCCAGTTCCGCGAAACCGCCTTGGGTGAGAGTCTCGCCGGTGATCTTCTCGAACAACGCCAGGAAGTCGGTGCGCGACGTTCCCGGTGTGATGGCGAAGTGGTAGCCGGCCCTGGAATTGCTGATGCGCAGGAACTCCGCGCGTTCCATCGCGTAAAGGAACGAACTCTCGGTGAACCGCAACGTGCGCGGATACGGCCTCAGCACTCCCGCGGTGTTGCTGTAGAGCGTGAGCCACGCCGAGTCGTCGAACAGTTCGAGGCGGTCCAGAGGCGGATCCGACACGATGGTGACGTCGATCCGGCTGCACCGGCTGCGTGCCGCGAACAACCCGACGAGTCCTATTCGGATCTGTTCCTTGAGCCGCTTCTGGATCTCCTCGTAATCGCCGTCCGCGCCCTCGTTGCGCAACAGGTACCGCGCCCGCCCGCTCAGGGCGTTGTCGTCGCGCGGGTCGGCCAGCACGGCCCTGAGCTCGCACTCCGACTGGCTGAGCAGCACCCTTCCCGCCGCGTACCGCCCGGCGAAGCCGCGGAAGCAGTACAGCCGGGTCCGCTCCAGGTCCTGCATCATCAGCTGGTTGAACACCGGGTCCGGCGTGGCCGTCGGCTCGAACACGTGGCTGGGGAAGAACTCCCGGTCCAGCGCCCGGTACTCCTCGCTCAGCTCCTTGAGCGCTTTGCGGCTCTCCTCGACCACGGGAGCGAGAAGCGCTTTCTGCGCCGCTTTCGACGTGATCAACGTTTGCGTGAAGCTCACGACAGCCGAAATGAGAGTGCCGGTGCCCAGTGCTGTCAGCAGGTTTCTCGCTGCCCCGGAATCCATTTGACTGGAAATGGCCAGCGACGCACCGGACGTCACGACGAGTATGAGGAGGAGCAACCCGGTCCGAGTCCAGAACAACTCCTGGATCAGGTTGCTGCGGATGCCTCCGGCCTCCGCGGACACGAGTTCCACCTCCTGCATCACCAGATTGGCCGCTACCCGAACGGACGAATGCGGGCGGTGTCCGATCAAGTGCGAGGAGTTACTGTACGCGCCGGTCAAAAGATAAGGAAGCTGCTGTTCGTGCGACATCCACGGCCGGAATAAGCGTGTATGAACCCGGTGGGCAGCCCGCATACGTGTACTTCGGTGACACAAAGTCGCCGGTTGCCCTCAACGTGTCGGATGAGGGTGACCCACCCACCCGAAAGCACCCAAGCCGTGTGTTTTCGCCCGCTCGGCGTTGCCCGCCTTTGGTCCACCAGGCCGAGTCCGCGGGCCACCGCCCGAGCACGCTCGCCCGGCCTGCTACGCCCGGCTAACACCACTCCGAATACGCTCACGCACCATGCGCAACGTCCTGCTCATCGCGTCCCTGGCGCTCGCGGCGGCCACCGGCCTGGCCGGGTGCGGCAGCTCCGCCCAGCCCTCCTCGGGCGGCTCCACCGCGACCCCGACGAACCCCTGCAAGGCCGACGACTTCAAGGTCTCCGGCGACTTCGGGTCGGCGCCCAAGGTCGAGATCCCCGCGTGCAAGCCCACCGACGAGCTCATCGTCAAGGACCTGGTGCAGGGCACCGGCGAAGAGGTGAAGACGGGCACGACGGCCACCGTCAACTACCAGCTGACGACGTTCAGCGACAAGAAGGTGCTGGACAGCTCCTTCGAGCGCGGCGCGCCGTTCGACGTGGAGAACGTCGGCCAGGCGCCGGTCATCGACGGCTGGAACGAGGGCATCGTCGGCCTCAAGGAGAAGGGCCGCCGTCTGCTGATCGTCCCGCCGGCCAAGGGCTACGGCAAGGGCGGCCAGGGCATCAAGCCGAACGAGACGCTGGTCTTCGTGATCGACGGCGTGAAGGTCACCCCCTCCGCCTGACGAGCGACGACGGCCCCCGGAACGCAAGCCCAAGAGGGCGGTCCGGGGCCGTTCGCCGTCACGGCAGGAGCAGCAGCTTCCCGGTCGTCTTGCGCGACTGGAGGTCCGTGTGCGCCTGAGCCGCCTCCTCCAGTTCGTAACGCCCGCCGATCCGGACGTTCAGCTCACCGGACGCGATCGCGCCGAACAGGTCGGCGGCCCGCCACTCGAACTCGGCCCGGTCGAGCAGGTACGCGCCGGTCGACGGACGCGTGAGGAACACGGATCCGGCCGCGTTCAGCCGCTGCGGGTCCACCGGCGGGACCGCTCCGGACGACGCCCCGAACAGCGCCAGCAGGCCGCGCGGCTTCAACGACGCCAGCGACTGGTCGAACGTGTCGCGCCCGACGCCGTCGTACACGACGTCGACCTTCTCGATCTGCGAGGCGAAGTCGCCGTACCGCAGCACCTGGTCCGCGCCCGCCTCCCTGGCCAGCGCCTCCTTCTCGTCGGTCGACACCGTCGCCACGACGACCGCGCCCTTCGCCTTCGCCCACTGCGTCAGCAGCAGGCCGACGCCACCGGCGGCCGCGTGCACCAGCACCCGGTCGCCCTCCTTCACGGCGTACGTCGAGTGCACGAGGTAGTGCGCGGTGACGCCCTGCAGCAACGAGGCCGCGGCCAGTTCCACGTCGAGCTCCGCGGGGACCCGGACCGCCGCGGACGCCGGCACGACGACCTCGGACGCGTAGCTGCCCAGCACGCTCATCCACGCGACCTCGTCCCCGGCGGCGAAGTCGGGGGAGTTCGACACGACGACCTCGCCCGCGCCCTCCAGGCCGAGCGTGGTGGGGAGCGGGATCCGGTAGGCGCCGCTGCGCTGGTAGGTGTCGATGTAGTTCACGCCGGCCGCGGCCGTGCGGACCAGCAGCTCGCCGTCGCCGGGAGTGCGGGCCTGCACCTCCGCGTGCTCCAGCACCTCGGGACCACCGGTCTCCCGCACCACCACTGCCTTGGGCATCTGTCCTCCTGGATCGGCTCAACCTGGGACAACCCCGGTGAACGACCCGATGTTCCCGCTCCCGGCCCGTACGGGCAAAACGAGCTCGCCGGACTGGTAAGACCGGTGCATGCGAAAAACAACCCTGCTGCTGATCGCATGCCTGCTGCTCATGGGAGCGCTTCCATCACACGCCGTCTCCGCCAAGAAGGGCGTGAACGCGGCCGACGACCCCGGCCCGGCCGGCGCCGCGATGGCCGCGCTGGACGCCCGCTGGTACTACAACTGGGCCTCCGACCGGCGGGGGATCCAGAGCAGCGCCGAGTTCGTCCCGATGATCTGGGGCGCCGCCAGCGTCACCGACGCCGAGCTCCGCAACGCCAAGGCCAGCGGCCGGCAGCTGCTCGGGTTCAACGAGCCCGACCTGGCGGGCCAGGCCGACATGACCGTCGAACGCGCCCTCGACCTGTGGCCCCGCCTGCAGAGCACCGGTCTGCGGCTCGGCGCACCCGCGGTCGCGTTCGGCGGTGACGTCGCCGGCGGCTGGCTCGACCGGTTCATGGCCGGCGCGAAGGCGCGCAACCTGCGCGTCGACTTCATCCCGATCCACTGGTACGGCCAGGACTTCTCCAGCGCGGCCACCGGACACCTGGAGTCCTACCTGCGCAACGTGCACGCCCGTTACGGCAAACCGATCTGGCTCACCGAGTACGCGCTGATCGACTGGCGTTCCGGCCGGGCGGTCCACCCCACCGAACAGCAGCAGACCGCCTTCATCACCGCGTCGGCCAGGATGCTCGACGGGCTGCCGTTCGTGGAGCGGTACGCGTGGTTCACGCTCTCCACCAAGACCAGCCCGACCGGTCTCTCCACCGGCACGGCCCTCACCGCGGCGGGCCGCGCCTACCAGCGCGCCTAGTCCTCGCCCAGGGCCACCCGGCGCGCGAGCCCGAGCGGCAGCGCGCCGGACCCGGCGATCCGGTCGTGGAAGTCGCGCAACGACCCCAGCCCCGCGGCCAGGTACTCCTCGCGGATCGCGTCGATCTCCAACGCCCCCGTCAGGTACGACGGCGCCTGCGTCGGCCACGCGCAGTACCGCTTGACCTCGCCGGCGGCCGTGCCCGGCGTCAGCGCCGTGCGCGCCACCATGAACGACTCGGCCTCAGCGGGGGTCATGTCACCGCAGTGCAGCGCCGTGTCGACGATCATCCGCGCCGCCCGGAACAGCCGCGCCTCGACGTGGCCCATGAGAGCGCCCCTCGTCGTGTAGTACCCGACCGACCGCAGCAGCTTCTCCGAGTACAGCGCCCAGCCCTCGGAGAAGTACGACGTCCGGAACACCTTGCGCAACGGGTGCGCGGGCCCCTGCGCCGCCAGCCACGCCGAGTGCCAGTGGTGCCCGGGGTAGGCCTCGTGCACCGAGATCGTCGGCAGCTGCGACCGCGCGTTGGTGCGCAGCCGGTGCGCGACCTGCTCGTCCGTGGCGCCGTCGGGCGTGAACGGCACGAAGAAGTACCCGACCCGCCGTGACGTCAGCGGCGGCGGTCCGAGGTAGCTCGCCACCGACATGATCGCCCGCTGGAACGGCGGCGACGGCACCACCCGGCAGTCCTCGCCCTCGGGCATCGTGACCAGCGAGTGCTCCACCAACGCCGCCCGCGCCCGTGAGGTCTCCGCCTCGTACTCGGCACGCATCGCCTCCAGCGTCGGTGGGTGGTCGTCCTGCAACGAGCTCATCACCGCCCGCCAGTCCTCCGCGCCCGCCAGCTCCTCCAGCTCGGCCTCCAGCGACGCGTACGCGTCCTGCCCGCGCTGGTGCAGCTCCGGCGCCCCGTACCCGAGCAGCTCCTTGTCCTGCAACAGGGCCGAATAGAGCTTCTCGCCCATCCGCCAGTCGCCGCTCGCGCGCAGGGCCAGGTCCTCCAGGAACGCCGCGTGCCGGTCGAACGCCTCGGCCGCGGGCCCGGCCGCCTCGACCAGCACCGCGCGCAGCTCGGGTGACGACACCTGCAGCGGCAACGACTCCAGCAGGAACGACCGCCCCGTCCGCACCTGCCCGAGCGCCCTGCGCACGACCAGCTCCGACGCGAGGGACGGGTCGAGGTTCGCCTCCGCGGCGGCGAGGACCGACGGCACCTCCCGCAGCTTCGCCACCGCCGGCTCGACCAGCTCGGCCTCGGGCAGCAACCTGTGCAGGAACGGCCCCAGCAGCCCGAAGAACACGATCCCGGAGTACTCGTGCGGATCGCGCCGCCACCCCGGCCACGTCTCCGCCGCCGACGACCCGCGCAGCACCGACAGCGCGAGATCCCGGTCCACCGACGCCGGCAACGGCTCGAGCCGCGCCAGCCACGCCTCCTTCTCCCGGGCCCGCTGCTCGAACGCGGAGGCGGAGAAGTCCCCGAACGTCGAGTAGTGCTCGAGCGAACCGGCCGAGGCCGCGTGGGCGGGGTGGTGGTCGAAGTACCAGGAGAGGAAGGACGCCAGCGTGTCGGTGCTCACCCGGCTGAAGCTACTCGCTGGTTTTACAGTGTGGGGGTGTCTGATCAAACCGCGCAGAAGCGCATCGCCGACTTCGTGAAGGCCCACGGCAAGCCCGGCACGGCCGTCAAGGCCGTCGTCGAACCGATCGGCCGCGCCGGCGCGCGCATCGTGCTGGTCGGCGCGGACGGCGCCATGGGCGACGTCATGACGAAGGACGTCGAGTCCGCCACGGCCGCCGTCGAAGCCGCCGTCGAAGCCGCCGCCGACGTCGAGGCGGCCGAGTGGGACCGCGAGACCACCGCCGCCACGAAGATCGGTCCCGCCCACCGCCGCAAGATGGCCAAGATGCAGTCATGAAGGTCGTGCTCGCCTCGTGCGACCGGCTGCCCTCCGGCGACGGCGACGAGGAAGCACTCGTCGCCGCGCTGGAGCGCGACGGCGTGGAGGTCGTGTGGCAGCCGTGGGGCGGGCCCGTTACGGCCGACCTCGTGGTGCTGCGCACGACCTGGGACTACCCGGACCGGCTCGACGAGTTCCTGACGTGGTGTGCCGGGGTGCGCGGACTGGCGAACCCGCTGCCGGTGGTGCGGTGGAACACCGACAAGTCGTACATGGTCGAGCTCGCCGAGCGCGGCGTCGCCGTGGTGCCCACCGCCGTCGTGCTCCCCGGACAAGACGTCGTCTTCCCCGCCGGGGAGTTCGTGGTGAAGCCCGCCGTCGGTGCGGGGTCGCGCGGCGCCGGCCGGTTCACCGACCACGCCGAGGGTTCCGCACACCTCGAGGCCCTGGGTGGCAAGGCGCTGGTGCAGCCCTACCAGTCCAGTGTGGACGCGAACGGCGAGACCGCGCTGGTGTTCTTCGCCGGTGAGTACTCGCACGCGTTCCACAAGGGACCGATGCTGGCCCAAGGTCTGGCCGAGGCGGAGTCCGGGCTCTACGTCGAGGAACGCCTCGGGAGCATCGAGCCGTCGCGCCGTCAGGTGGAGCTCGGTGAGCAGGTGCTCGACGTGGCCGCGGACCTGCTCTCGTTGCGGCGCAGCGACTTCCTGTACGCACGCGTGGACGTCGTCGAGGGGCCGGACGGCGAACCGGTGCTGCTCGAACTGGAGCTGACCGAGCCGTCGCTCGGGTTCAAGCACACGAACGAGGAAGCCGCGTCGCGGTTCAGCAAGGTGATCCAGGCGGCGGCGTCGCGGGGCTAGTCCGATGTGCCCCGGCCGTGGGCCGGTGGAGGAACGCGGGGCGTCGGGCGCGGCCGGCACGACCGGTCCGTCATTCACCGCGACCAGTGAAGACGCAGGTCAAACACTCAACAGCCGGTGGACAACTGAAGGTCCCGCCGTCCTGCTCCAGGGCCACCACACCGACCCTGGAGCACCGCCACACCACTAGCGCAGACCCGACCCGATCGCGGTCAGCCCGCGCACCTCCATCTCCGCCTGCTTCTCCGCGTCCGCCCGCTCCCCGCCGAGCACCGTCCCGAGGAACCCGGCCAGGAACGACAGCGGGATCGACACGATGCCTGGGTTCGCCAGCGGGAAGAACGCGAAGTCCACGTCCGGGAACACCGAGGACTTCGAGCCGGAGATCGCGGGCGAGAACAGGATGAGCAGCAAGCACGACGTGAGGCCGCCGTAGATGCTCCACAGGGTGCCGCGCGTGTTGAACCGCTTCCAGAACATGGAGTACAGCAGCGTCGGCAGGTTCGCGGACGCGGCCAGCGCGAACGCGAGGGCGACCAGGAAGGCGATGTTCTGGCCGTTCGCCGCGATGCCTCCGGCGATCGCGAGCACGCCTACGCAGACCGCGGTGATGCGGGCCACGCGGACCTCGTCGCGCGGGTCGGCCTCGCCGTGCTTGATGACGTTCGCGTAGACGTCGTGCGCGAACGACGCCGAGGCGGTCAGGGTCAGGCCGGCCACGACGGCGAGGATCGTGGCGAACGCCACGGCGCAGACGATGCCGAGGAGCACGGTGCCGCCGATCTTGAACGCCAGCAGCGGTGCGGCCGAGTTCTCGCCGCCCGGTGCGCTGGTGATCTCGTCGGTGCCGACGAGGGCCATCGCACCGAAGCCGATGACGAGGGTGCACGAGTAGAAGATCGCCATCATCCACGTGGCCCACACGACGGACTTACGTGCTTCGCGGGCGTTCGGGACTGTGTAGAAGCGCATCAGTACGTGCGGCAACGCTGCGGTGCCGAGCACGAGGGCCAGTGCGAGAGAGATGAAGTCGATTTTCGACAAGCCCGTGGCGCCGTACTTCACGCCCGGTGAGAGGACGGCTTCGCCCAAGGGGGAGCGTTGCGTGGCGCGGTCGAGCATCGAGGAGATGTCGAAGCCGAACTTGCCGATGAGGAAGATCGTCAGCAGCGACACCGACAGCAGCAGCAGGACGGCCTTGATGATCTGCACCCACGTGGTGCCCTTCATGCCGCCGACCAGCACGTACAGCACCATGACGATGCCCACGACCGCGATGATGACGGCCTGGCCGACCTTGCTGTGCACGTCCAGCAGCAACGCCATGAGGCCGCCGGCGCCCGCCATCTGCGCGATCATGTAGAACAGCGAGATGACCAGCGTGGCGTTCGCCGCCGCCGCGCGCACGGGGCGCTGGCGCATGCGGAACGCCATGACGTCACCCATCGTGAAGCGGCCGGTGTTGCGCAGCCGTTCCGAGATGAGCATCAGGCCGATCAGCCAGGCGACGACCCACCCGATCGAGTACATGAAGCCGTCGTAGCCGTTCACGGCGATCGCGCCGGAGATGCCGAGGAACGACGCGGCGGAGAGGAAGTCGCCGGAGAGCGCGATGCCGTTCTGCGTTCCCGTGAAACTGCTGCCCGCCGCGTAGTAGTCGGACGCGCTGACGTTCCTCGTCGACACCCGGTAGACGATGTAGAGCGTCAGCAGGACGAAGACTCCGAAGACGGACAGGTTGATCGCGGTGTTCGTCCCGGTCACGCGAGCTCCTCGTCGGTTTCCGCGAGCGCGCGCACCTTCTCGACCTGCGGGTCGAGCTTCCGCTTGGAGTAACGCGCGTACGCCATTGTGATGATGACGGTGGTGACGATCTGGAGAAATCCCATCGTCAAGCCGACGTTCACCGTTCCGAACAGCGGGGTGCTCATGAAGTCGACGGCGTAGGCGGAAAGCAATACGAACGTGACGTACCAAGCCAGGAACAGCAACGTCGCCGGGAGAATGAAGCGGGTGATGCGCCGCTTCAGCGCGAGGAAATCGTCACTCGTTTGGATGGAACTGTAATCCGGCTCTCCGTCACCATCTATGAGCAATGAGTGACGGGGTTCTTCAAAGGTCGCGAAACCGGGGGAGGCCGGGCGTGACACGGAGGGCAGCGCCTTCGTCATCAACCGCTCGCATTCGTTACGGGGAGTGCCCGGCGAGACTCCGCGCGGAAGGCGCGTCCGATCCGGGGGTGGGAGGCGCAAGCGTAACCACGAGTGGCGGGGAGTCAATCCCCTGAACCCCCAGGACCACCCCAAAAGGTAGAACGTCACCGTCGGTGATCGATCGTGCACGCGTGAGGTCGTTGTCGCGTCACGCTGTCTGGCCTACTATCCGCTCACACCCGGTACGGCTGATCTGGATATCGAGCTGCGGGGGTATCGACTCTCGAGGATTCACCAGGCCAGGAGGTAGCCGATAGTGGGGCACTTCGAGCGCGCCTTGGGGACCATTTCGTGAATGTCGAGTGGAGAAAGATCAGCGACTGGCGCAACTGGAGGCTGCCGGTCAAGCTCGGCGTCGTGCTGCTGGTGCCGGTCGCCGTTGCCGTCGGTGCGGGCGCCCTGCAGATCTCCGGCTACGTCGACCGGTCCAACGACTACGTGCGGATGCAGGGCCTGGTTCGCCTGAGGGCGGATCTCGCGCCGTTGATCTCCAGCGTCCAGCAGGAACGCACGCTCGCCGCGCAGAGCTCCACGAGCGGCTCCGGCGTCGGCGCCTACCAGAACCAGATCCGCTCGACGGACAACGCCGCCGAGACGCTGCGCCGCCGTGTCGACCGCACGGACGGCATTAGCGACGTCTCGCGCAGCCGCTTCGTCGAGCTCGGCGGTCAGCTGGAGACGCTGAAGAACCTGCGCGAGAAGGTCGCGCAGGGCGGCGACGGCGGCGACCCGTCCGGCGGCACCGCGGGCTACGCGGCGATCGTGAAGTCGTTGCTGGACTTCGAGCAGGCGCTCATCGGCCAGTTCAACGACAACGCCATCTCGGGCACCGCCGCGGCGCTGCACAACCTCGTCATCGCGCAGGAGCAGGTCTCGCTGCAGCACGCCGTCGTCCTGGCGGCGATCGGCCGGGGCAAGCTCCTCGGCCCCGAGGTCCGCGTGCTGGAGCAGTCCGACATCCGGCTGCAGGACCGCCTGGGCGACTTCCAGGCCATCGGCACCACCGACCAGCGCCGCGCCTACGACCAGACCGTGACCGGTGCCGCCGTGGCGAACCGCTCCGCCCTCGTCGAACGCGCGCTCACCCAGCCCGACGGCACGCCGCCCCCGGCCACCCGTCCCGGCCAGCCGAAACCCGCGCCGTCGTTCGGCATCGCCGTCGAGGACTGGAACAGGTCCTCCGGCACGACCGCGCGGCTGATGGAGCAGGTCGTCCGGCAGATGCAGGACGAGCTCGCGGACTCCGCCGCGGCTCTGCAGGACGACACGTCCAACAAGGCCGGCGCCGCCGCGGTCATCCTGCTCGCGATGCTGCTGGTCGCCGGCACGCTCGGCTTCGTCATCGGCCGCTACCTGCTGCGCTCGCTGTCCGAGCTGCGGCACTCCGCGCTCGACGTGGCGCACCACCACCTGCCCGAGGTCGTCGCCGCCATCCGCGCCGACCGCAAACCGGACACCGAGATCGAACCGGTGCCCGTGCACACCAGCGAGGAGTTCGGCCAGCTCGCCCGCGCGTTCGACGCGGTGCACGAGCAGGCCATCCGCTCCGCCGTCGAGCAGTCGACGATGCGGTCGGGCATGAAGAACATCTTCGTCAACCTGTCGCGCCGCTCGCAGGGCCTCGTCGAGCGCCAGCTCAAGCTCATGGAGGAGCTCGAGCGCCACGAGGAGAACCCCGAGCAGCTGGCGAACCTGTTCAAGCTCGACCACCTCGCCACGCGCATGCGCCGCAACAACGAGAACCTGATGGTGCTGTCCGGCAGCGACGTCGCCCGCCGGTTCCACCAGCCCGTCCCGCTGGCCGACGTGCTGCGCGCCGCCGCGTCCGAGATCGAGCACTACCAGCGCGTCGTCGTGAAGTCGACGCCGTCGGTCGAGATCGTCGGCTACGCGGCCAGCGACCTGGTGCGCCTCGTCGCGGAGCTGCTGGACAACGCCACCGCGTTCTCCGCGCCCGCCACGCAGGTCGTGATCGGCTCCCGGCTCGACCAGCAGGGAGCCGTGCTCGTCGAGGTCGCCGACGAGGGCATCGGCATGGGTCCGGCCGAACTGACCGAGGCCAACGAACGGCTGTCGTCCGGCAACGAGGAGGACGTGCCCGTCTCGCGCCAGATGGGTCTGTTCGTCGTCGGACGCCTCGCGGGCCGCCACGGCATCACCGTGCGCCTGCGCGGGGCGGGGGAGGGCCGCGAGGGCCTGCGGGCGTTCGTGTTCGTGCCGGCGGAGCTCGTCCGCTCGCGCGAGGAGGCCGCCCCGGCACCGTCCCAGCCGCGGCACGCCGCGCTGCCGCAGCCGAAGCCGGCGCTGGCCAAGCAGCCGCACGTCGTCGTGAAGACCCCGAACCTGGCACCGCCCGCCCCGGTCATCGAGCAACCGCGCGAGTCGGCCGAGTGGTCGTCGTTCCGCGGCGCCGCGATCGACGAGTCGGCACCCCAGCCCGCGCCCCAGCGCGCCCACCACCCCCAGCCCGCGCCCCGTGCCGCGCAAACCCCGTACAACGGGGTGCCGGCCGAGTCGCCCGGCGAGAAGACGTCGTCCTGGTTCGCGGGCAGCGGTGGCTCGGCCGAACCGGTCGACGGCGGCCGTTCGCCGGCGGCGTCCCGATCCGAGCCCTCCCCGGCCTCGTCACCGTCCGTAGTGGCATCCTGGTTCGGCAAGAAGCCGGGCGGGACCGTCTGGGAACAGGCGGGCGACCCCGTCGCGGACGCCGGCGAGACCGATGCCGGCTTGCCGAAACGGGCGCCGCGTAAGAACCTGCTTCCCGACCTCGCGGAACGTCCCGAGAACGGCACACGCCCTGCGGTGGGCCAGAAGCGCGATCCGGAACGAGCACGAGGGTTTCTCGCGAGCTACCAGACGGGCCTGCGCCAGGCCCCGCTGGGCGGCGGGAGTGGCAACGGCCAGGGGAACGGCCAGTGGAACGGGGAGAAGGCATGAGCACGCCTCAGTCGCGCCAGGTGGACCAGTTCGGCTGGTTGGTCACGAACTTCACCGATCGCGTGGCCGGTGTCGCCCACGCGATCGTCATCTCGGTGGACGGCCTGCTGCTCACCAAGTCGTCGGGCCTCCCGCCGGAGCGCGCCGACCAGCTCGCCGCCATCGCCTCGGGCGTCGCGGCGCTCACGGCGAGCGCCTCGCGCTGTTTCGACGGGGGCGGAGTGTTGCGCACCGTGATCGAGATGGACTACGGGATCATGCTCCTCATGTCCATTCGAGACGGGTCTTGTCTGGCGGTTCTCGCCGCGCCCGACAGCGATGTCGGCCAGGTGGCCTACGAGATGACCGTGGTCGTCGACCAGGTGGGCCAGATCCTCACCCCCGAACTGCGAGCGCAGCTGCACAGCGTGAGGTGATCCATGAGTTCTTCTCCTGACGCGCCCCGGCGACGGCGGCGGGCCCAGACGCCCGCCGAACAGACGTTCGCCGACCTGATGAACGGGTTCTCGCTGGACTCGAGTCGCAAGCGGACGCACGAGCCGGAGTCCGCCACGCCCGGACAGGACGAAGTTCCCGTCGTGCGGCAGGAGGAGGTCCCCGCCTTCGAGCCGGTGCTCCCGGAGGCCTCCGACGCCTCGATCGTTCGTGCGTACGCCTGGACGGGCGGGCGCACGCGGTCGAACGTCAGCCTCGAGATCGAGACACTTGTCTCCGCGAATGATCAGACTCGGCAGTCGGCAGGTATCTTGCAGGCTGAGCACCAACGCGTCGTCGAGCTCTGCCACTCCCCGCGGTCCGTCGCGGAGGTGGCGGCACTGATGCGGCTCCCGCTGGGAGTCGTGAAGGTGTTGCTCGGCGACATGGCGGAACGAGGTCTGGTGGACGTGCACCAGACCGCTTCCGCGGGCGGTGACACGCCGGACCTCGGGTTGATGGAGAGAGTGCTGAGTGGACTACGTCGGCTCTAGATTTCCCGAATTCGGGCCCCCAGGGCCGCCCGGACGGGAGCTGACCTCGGCCAAGATCGTCGTAGCCGGCGGTTTCGGCGTGGGCAAGAGCACCTTCATCAGGTCCATCGTGGAGAACGACCTCCTCTCGATGAGCGCACTCCCGCCCGAACGCGCGGGCGGCGTCACGGAACTCGTGCGCATCCAGTTCGGACGCGTGTGGCTCGACCCGGGCCTCGCCCTGCACCTCTTCGTGGCCCCGCAGTGGCAGGACCCGCGCGCGGGCTGGAAAGACGTGGTGCGTGGCGCCGTCGGTGCCGTGGTGCTGTTCGACGTGATGCGCCCCGCCGACTCCGTCGACGCGATGCGGTACTTCGAGGACCACAACATCCCGTACGTGCTGGCGCTGAACAACGTGCACGCGTCTGTCCGGTCGGACGTGAAGGCCATCATCCGCGGCATGGGGATCTCTCCCGACGTGCCGGTGCTGAACTGCGATCCGCGCGTGCGGCTGTCCGTGCGGGAGACGCTGATCTCGCTGACGGAACACGCCAAGCTGGACCGGTGGCGGCGCCGGGCGGGACCTGACGAGACGACCCCGCTCGCGCCCGTGTGCTGATCAGCCCGGCTTCCGCGGGCCATCCGGAACCGGGAGCGATCCGCCTCCCGGTTCTCGCTTTCCGGGGCTAGCGCCGAAGCTCGATGAGCTGCCGGGTGTGCCCGGGAACGTGGTTCGCGGCGAGGCCGTGGACGAGGTCGGCGAGCGGCACCGGCTGGTCGACCAGCACCTCGTCCCCGGACATCAGCAGCGTCGGCACCGGCACCGCGCCGGACGCCTCGTCGAGCCGGTCGGCGACGTCGCAGAGGACGGCCGCCTGGTGGCGCACGCCGTCGATCAGGCCGGCCCTGCCGGCATGCGCGCCGATGATGCGGTCGAGGTTCCCGCCGTCGAGGCAGATCCGGTTGTCGAACGCGGGCCGCGCGCCGGACACGACGCCGAGGGCGACAGCGGTGGTCGCGGCGTCGACGCTGAGGACGTGGGCCAGCACCTGGTCGGTGTCCCAGCCGCCGTCGGCGGCGTCACCGAGGTCCGGCAGCGCCGCCATCTCGAAGAACTCCTCGTACGCGCTGCGTAGTGCGGTCGTGTCCACGGGTACGTCCTCGGGTCGAAGTCGGCTGATGTGCAACCAATGGTTGCACGTTGAATCCCGCTCTGCAACCACGAGGTTGCACAAGCCGTTGACAAGATCGCTACGATGATTTCAGTGTCGACCGAAAGGGATCACTGAGATGAGCGTCGGCAGGGAAACCCGCCTCTCGGCCTGGATCGAGCGCTTCGCCGCCCACTTCGCGGAGGAGGGCATCCCGCTGATCGGCGGCCGCATCCTCGGCTACCTGCTCGTGTGCCAGCCGGTCGAGCGCACCGCCGCCGAGCTCTCGCAGGAGCTGGAGGCCAGCAGCGGGTCGATCAGCACGAACCTCAAGTACCTGGTCAACGTCGGCCTGGTGACCAAGCGGACCCGCCGCGGCCGGCAGGCGGCCGAGTACCGGATCAACGAGAAGGCCTGGACGGAGTTCATCCAGCGCAAGCTCAACGCCATCGCGAGCGTCCAGACGCTCACCGACGACGGCATGCGGCTGCTCAGCGGTGACCCCGAGCGCGCGCAGCGGCTGAAGACCGTCGACCGGCTGTACGGTTGGCTCTCGGAGGAACTTCCCGCTTTGTGGGAGCGCAGGCCCGCCGCGCCGAAGTAGCGTGGGTGCCATGTGGCACCCGTTCCGCGACGACGTCGAGTACTACGAGGAGCGGGCGCGCGGGCTGCTCGCCTCCGCGTGGGACGGGGTGCCCGGCGCGCTCGAGGTCTTCGACGACGTGCCGCTTACGGACGAGGGCGCGCACATCGTGCTCGCCCAGGCCCACGGCTGCCAGGACTGGAAGGCGCTCAAGGCCAACATCCGCAAGCCCCGGCCGTTCGCCCGCGCCTACCAGGCCATCGAGATGCGGAACCCCGGTGAGCTGCAGGCGATCATCACGCGGGACCCGTGGCTCGTGAAGGCCAGCGGTACCAACGGCAACGACCTCCTCGGCCTCGCCACGGCCAAGTACGACGAGCGGCTGGTCGAGGTGATGCTCAACGCCGGTGCGGACGTCGACCACCGCAACGTCCACGGCTGGACGGCGTTGCACCAGGCGGCCTGCGCCGGTCTCGACGACCTGGCGGCGCTCCTGCTGGCGAAGGGCGCGCGCACGGACCTGGAAGCGCGCGGCGAGGGCGGCACACCGCTGGCCGTCGCGTTGTTCTGGGGCAACACGAAGACCGCCGAACTGCTGGCGCGGCACGGAGTGCACCCGCCGAACCTGCGCGTCGCCGCCGGGCTGGGCGACCTCGGCCTCGCCACCGCGCCGGAGGCCGGCCGCGGCTACTACCGGCCGCACAGCGGTTTCCCGCGCTGGTGGCCGACGAACGACCCGCAGGAGGTGCTGGACGAGGCGCTGTCGTGGGCCGCCCGCAACGACCGCGTCGAGGTCCTGGGCGACCTGCTCAAGCGCGGCGCCCGGATCGACGCCGACGTCTACCGCGGTACGGCGCTGGCGTGGACCGCGTGGTGCGGGCTGGAGAACGCCACCCGCGTGTTGCTCGACCTGGGCGCGAACCCCAACCAGCGCACGACGTTCGGCGGTCCGATGCACGGCGAGGGCGTGACGGCGCTGCACCTCGCGGCCGAGCGCGGCCACCTGCCGGTCATCCGGGTCCTGCTGGACGCGGGCGCCGACCGGACCATCACCGACGTCAACTTCGAGGCCACGCCCGCGAACTGGGCGGGCCACAACGACCAGGGCGAGGCTCAGGCGTTGCTGAGCGCCTGATCGCCGGGGGCGGGCAGCTCGACCTGGTGCGTGCGCTCGCGCGACGACGTCCACAGCGCGGCCGTGGCGATGACGACGGCACCGGCGCCGAGCACGTGCAGCGACACGAGCACCTCGGGCACCCCGGTCCAGTACTGGACCATTCCCAGCGCGCCCTGGGCGAGCACGACGCCGACCAGCGTCCAGTACGCGCGGGTGCGGGTGAAGAACCCGACCGCGATCAGCAGGCCCAGGAACAGGAACAGCAGGTCCGCGTGGATCTGCGCGAGCGTTGCGACGTCGCCGCCCAGCCGCGGCGTGGAGGCGTCACCGGCGTGCGGGCCGGCGGCCGTCACCCACGTGCCCGCCACCAGCAGCGCGCCCAGCACGACCGCCATGACGACCTGAAGCCTCATCAACGGTGCCGGCACCTTGAGCCGCGCCGGCCCGTCGCCCTCGGACAGCGAGCTCACCAGCAGCACGGCCATCCACACGAGCGCCATCGAGATCATGAAGTGGATCGACACGGTGTACCAGGCGAGGCCCGTGAGCACCGTGATGCCGCCGACGACGGCCTGCACGACAACGCCGACGAGCTGCACGAGCGAGAGCACCAGCACCCGGCGGCGGCGCGGGAGGTGGAACCACGCGGCCAGCACGCACAGGCCCGCGATGACGCCGACGACGCCCGTCAGCGTCCGGTTGCCGAACTCGACCCACTGGTGCAGGGTCGCGACCTCGGGGTGGTCGACCGGGGTGACGCTGCCCTCGAAGCACTGCGGCCAGGTCGGGCAGCCGAGGCCCGAGCCGGTCACGCGGACGATCGACCCGGTGACCGCGATTCCGGCCTGCGCGATGACGACGGCAATCGCGAACGCGCGCTGCCAGGACACGAGGAAGGCGGTCAGCTTCGACACGCCACTGATGGTAGGCGTGCTCAGGTCAGGCGAGTCGTCCGGGTTGCCAGTGCCCCGGCGACAACGCCCCAGGCCACGAGCACCGCGACGGGGCCCGCACCGGGTGCCGTGCCGTGCACCACAGAAGTCTCCAGGGCCTCGGCGAGCGCGGCCGACGGCAGCAGGTGGATGAACCCGACGGGCGCCGACAGCGCCACACCGCCGGCCATCAGCAGCGCGAACCAGATGATGTTCGCCAGCGCGAGCACGATCTCGGCCCGCAGCGAGCCGCCGAGCAGCACGCCCAGCGCACCGAACGTCAGCGTGCCCAAGATGATCAGCAGCACGACCCACGGCAGGCCCGAGAGCGGGAAGCGCCAGCCCAGGACCAGCGCCGTCACCGCCAACAGGGTGATCTGGAGCGCCACGACGACCAGGGCGCCGCAGACCCTTCCGGCGACCAGCAGCCACCGGGGCAGCGCGGAGGCCGAGAGCCGCTTCAGCACGCCGTAGCGCCGGTCGAACCCGAGTGCGATGGCCTGCCCGGTGAACGCCGACGAGATGATCGCCAGCGCGAAGATCCGCGCCGTCGCCGAACCCACGCGGGGCTCGGGCATCGGGATCACCGACATCACCGACAGGGCCACCAGCAGCGCCAGCGGGATGAGCACGGTCAGCAGGACCTGCTCGCCGTTGCGCAACGTCAGCATCGCCTCGGTGCGGGCGTGCACGAACAGCATCTTCGGCAGCGAGCCGCGGCCGGGCGCGGGCTTGAAGGTGCCGGGAGCGAAGGTGGTCACGAACGCAGCTCCCTGCCGGTCAGCTCCAGGAAAACGTCTTCGAGGCTGCGCTTGGCGACCGTCAGCTCCTCGGCCAGCACGCCCTGCTGCGCGCACCACGACGTGACGGTCGAGACGACCTGCGGGTCGATGTGACCCTCCACGACGTACGCGCCCCTCGTCGCCTCGCGCACCTTCAGCCCCTCGGGCAGTGCGGCGGACAGCAACGACGTGTCGAGACCCGGCCGCGCGCGGAACCGCAGCTGCTGGTCGTCCGGCCGGTTGGCGGTCAGCTCGGCGGGCGTGCCCTGCGCGACCACGCGGCCCTGGTCGATGATCACGACGTCGTCGGCGAGCGCCTCGGCCTCGTCCATGAGGTGCGTCGTGAGCAGCACGGCCACGCCGTCGTCCTTGAGGGCGCACACCAGGTCCCACACCAGCCGGCGCGCCTGCGGGTCCATGCCCGCGGTCGGTTCGTCGAGGAACACGAGCTCGGGACGGCCGATCAGCGCGCACGCCAGGGAAAGCCGTTGCTGCTGCCCGCCGGAGAGCCTCTTGTACGGGGTGCGCGCCGCACCGCCGAGCCCGAGGACCTCGATGAGCCACTTCGGGTCGAGGGGGTTCTTCGCGCACGCGGCCACGAGGTTCAGCATCTCCTCGGCGCGGATGCCGGGATAGCCGCCACCGCCCTGCGGCATGACGCCGATCCGCGGCCGCAGCTCCTCGGAGCCCGCGGCGAGACCGAGCACGCGCACCGAGCCGTCGTCGGCTCGCCGGAAGCCCTCGCAGATCTCGACGGTCGTCGTCTTGCCCGCGCCGTTGGGTCCGAGCAGCGCGAGAACGGTGCCGGGCTGCTGGACGAGGTCGAGGCCGTCGACGGCGGTCTTCGAGCCGTACCTCTTGACCAGCCCCGACACTTCCACCGCAGGCTGGGGATTCGGGCTCACGACCACGCAGCCTAGGCGGTCCGGGCAATCCGCACTCGACCGGGTTACGGCCCTCATTCCCGGAGTACGGCGGAAAAAGGTGGGGCTGGCCCTACCCCGGTACCTCAGGGACACCTCAGGGTCGCGTCGGGGGAGTTCCCCATTGGTTGATCACCGCGTTCACCAGAGAATTTTCTCGTGGTCGAGGTGGGGGCGAAAAGGCGGGGCCTGGCGGTCGGGGGACTGGTGTTGTCACTGGTCCCGATTTTCTACCTGCACGTCGTGTCGGCGGGTCAGCTCAACCCGGTCACGGACGTGATCAGCGACTACGTCTTCGTCGACAACGGCACGGGGTGGCTCGCGGCGACGTCTCTCGGTCTCGCGGCCGTGTCGGCGCTGCTCGCCGTCAACCTGCGGGGTGTGGGCAGGTCAGCGCAGTGGTTGATCGGCATCTGGTCGGCGGGGCTGGCGGTGGCGACGATCTTCCCGACGGACCCGGCGGGGGCGCCGACGTCGACGTCGGGCTACGTCCACCGCTACGCCGGGGCGGTGATGTTCGTGGCGCTGCCCGCCGCGGGCGTGCTCATCGCCCGGCAATTTCCGGCCCTGATCGGTATCGCAACAACGGCGAGCATCTCCAGCGCGGCATTTCTGGTCAGCCACGTTTCGTTCGCCGGTTTCGAGGCGCGCGGGCTGACCGAACGCGTTTTGTTCGCATCCCTTTACGCACTCCTTTTCGCCATCGCGGCACTACAGGTGAGGCGCACGCCATGACACTGCTCGCCATCACGCTCGCCGTGCTCGGCGCCGTCTGCTTCGCCTTCGCGGCACGCCTGCAGCACGACGTGGTCGCCTCGACCGGTGCGCGCGCCGGTGTCCTGCGCCAGCCCCGCTGGCTGGGCGGCCTCGCGCTGCTGGTCGCCGGTGCCGGGGTGCACGCCGCCGCGCTGGGCATGGCTCCGCTGACCGTCGTGCAGCCGATCGGTGTCGTCGCGATCGGCCTGACCGCGTTGCTGGACCGCCGTTTCCGCGAGATGCCCGCGATCCTGCTCACGACCGTGGGCGTGGGTGCGTTCGTGTTGCTGGCCTCCGGCAGTGCGACCGCCACGAGGGTGGCGCCGGACGCCGAACTCACGGCCGGGCTCGTCACTCTCGGCGCGATCGCGGTGCCTGGCCTCGTGGCTGCCCTGACATCCAACGCACGCATCCGCGCTGTGGCATTCGCATCAGCCGGTGGCGTCGCGTACGGGTACGTGTCCGTCCTGATGCGCGCCGTCTCGCAGTCGGTGCAGCAAGGCGGTTTCGGGCTCTCGCACCTCGCGTCGGTGCTCGGCATCGCCCTCTCGCTCGCCGTCGGCGGCTGGATGGTCCAGCTCGCCTACGCGGGCGGACCCCCTCATCTCGCCGTCGCCTGCCTGACCGTGGTGGACCCGCTGATCGCGGTGGGCATCGGCGCCTTCCTGCTCGGCGAGGCCGCGCACCTGTCCGTCATGACCGGTGCCGCGCTGTTCGCCTGCGCTCTCGCCGCTGTTTTCGGCGTGTTCGCACTTGCTCGTCAACCTCGTGAAAACATCCGAACGGAGCTTCCCGTGAACACCTCCAGCGCCCTGCGCGTCGTCATCGCCGCCGACACGTTCCCGCCGGACGTCAACGGTGCCGCGCGCTTCGCGCAGCGCCTGGCGGTCGGTCTCGCCGGCAACGGCCACGACGTGCACGTCATCGCCCCGGACTCGCCGAAGGCCACCGACATCCCCGGCGTGACGGTGCACCGGCTGCGGTCGCACCGGCTGCCGTTCTACCCGGACTTCCGCTTCTGCCTGCCCTGGCAGGCGTCGAAGGAGGCCGACGAACTGGTCAAGGCGCTCAAGCCGGACGTCGTGCACGTGCAGGCGCACTTCGTGGTGGGCCGGTTCGTCCTCAACTCCGCCGTCGCCCAAGGCATACCGACCCTCGCGACCAACCACTTCATGCCGGAGAACCTGTTCAGCCACGCGCACGTGCCGGCGTTCCTGCAGGGCCTGTCCCGCAAGTGGGCCTACCGCGACCTGGCCCGCGTGTTCGGCCGCGCCGACGTCGTCACCGCCCCGACACCGCGCGCCGTGCAGCTGCTGCACGAAAGCGGCTTCCCCGAACGCGCGATCCCCGTGTCGTGCGGCATCGACATCGCCCGCTACCGGCGCTCGGTCACCCGCAACGACCGCCCGACCGCCCTGTTCGTCGGCCGGCTCGACGAGGAGAAGCGCGTCGGCGAGTTCCTGCGCGCCCTGGCCCGCGTGCCGGGCGCGTCCGGCGAGATCGTCGGCGACGGCACCTGCAGGGCCGAGTGGGAGCTGCTGGCCCGCGACCTGCAGATCGCCGACCGCGTGCGCTTCCACGGCTTCGTCTCCGAAGACGAACTGCTCGACGCCTACGCCCGCGCCGACCTGTTCGTCATGCCCGGTGTCGCCGAGCTGCAGAGCCTCGCCACCATGGAGGCGATGGCCGCGGGCAAACCGGTCATCGCCGCGAACGCCATGGCCCTGCCACACCTGGTGCACCCCGGCCGCAACGGCTGGCTGTTCGAGCCCGGCGACGTCAACCAACTCGCCCAACGCCTGCACACCCTCGTCCACGACGCCCCCATGCGGGCCCGCATGGGGGCCGCCAGCAGCGAGATCATCTCCCACCACGCGCTGGCCACGACGCTGGAACGCTTCGAGGGCCTCTACGCACGAGCGATGGGACGCACCGCACCCGTCATCGCACTGGCGGCCTGACGGTTGCGCACGGGAACGGCCTGGTCGCGCGTGGCGGCCGGGCCTCAGCTCCCGGCCACTGCGCGGGTGCCGCTTTCCCGGACGCTCCTCGCGCGAGTCGCCGTACCGGCTTTCGGTCCTTTGTGGAGCGACTAGCGGAGCTTCTCCTCGATCCGCCGCGCCACGCCTAGCCCGGTGCGCGACAGCGCCAGCTCGGCCGGGTGCTCGCCCTCGCCGTCCACCAGGAACCGGTACAGCGAGGCGTGGCCCTCCAGCCGTTCGCGCAGCGTCGCCGCCACGTCGCAGCCACGCGGGTAGATCGCCGGGATCGCCTCGTCGACGAGCTGGCGGCGGATGCGGCGCCGTTCGGCGCGCGGCACGTACCAGGACGTGATCAGCAGCAGCGTCAGGCCGAACACCAGCGCCGTGCCGATCACCGCCTGCCAGCCCCACCCGCGCGGCCCGGCGACCAGCAGCACGTCGGCGACCGCGAGGTAGGCGACGCCGTAGACGACGGCCCAGCCCGCGGTCGCGGCGGCGGGAGGCTCCGCGCGTTCCGTGCCCCACACGCCCTCCGCCCGGCGCCACCGCTGCAGCGACTTGCCGCCGCTGAGGGCCGTCCACACCCCGAACGCTCCACACAGGACCGAAGCCGGGACCACCAGCCACGGCTGCGCGTACAGCCCGAACCGCCACACCGACCAGGCCACCCCGGCCGCCACCAGCGCCACGGCGGCCTGCTTCCAGCGCCGCCGGATGATCCGCAACGGCTCGAAGTCGGCGAGCACCGCGAGCGGCGTGCGGACCGGGGCGGGCAACGAGCCGAGCACCAGCAGGGACGCGACGACGAACGCCACCCCCGCCACCGTCACCGTGCCCGTCGTGACCTCGGAGCGGTCGTCCGGCATCCTGTCGACCGCGATCGCCGCCAGCGGGATCACCGGGGACAGCAACACCAGCCCGTGCAGCATCGTGCCGCTTCTCAGCGCCGCGTAACCGAAAGCGGCGAGCAGGCTCGCGGCGCCGATCGCCGCGCCCGGCCCCGCCGCCCACGCCGGCAGCATCCCGAACAGCGCCATCACGACCAGCGCGCCGCCGACCGCGAGCCCCAGCAACCCCAGGAACTGCGCGAGCTTGCCGCCCCGCGTCAGGCCGGTGATCGTCCAGTAGGGCAGCAGGGCGGCTCCGCGCAGGACCCGCGTCACGGGCCGCACGGCGGCGAGCCCGGACTGCTCGGAGTCGGCGACCGTGACCGCGACGGCCGCGGCGGTGGCGGCCGTGCGGATCATCTGGTCCGACGCGGCCTCCTGGGTGAGCGGCTCGCGGCCGATGCCGGCGCGGTCGAAGGCGCTGAGCGCCGACATGCCGAGGGTGACCGTGTGCTCGTGCGGATATTCCAGCCGCCGCAACAGGTCCGCGTGCTCTTCGAGGAACAGCTCTCCCCGTGACCGCTTGTCCGCGCCGTCGCCCCGGTCGGCGATGATCGCGGCGCGCAGCCGGGGGAGCTCCTCGCAGATGATCCGCCAGTGCAGGCCCCACGCGGCCAGTTCCGCGAGCTTCAGCGACGACGGCGACAGGTCGCCCTCGGCCTCGTAGATCCCGGTCAGCTCCTCGCACGCCAGCTCCGCGCACGCCGCGACCCGGACCGGCAGCTCCGGCCCGAACATGGTGGCGACGACCTGGTCGACCACGGCCCGCGCGCGCTGCGCCGAGGTGCGCTCGTCACCGGCGGGCCGTCCCAGCTGGTCCATCCGCCGCAGCCGCCGCGGGTCGAACAGCACCCGGCACAGCATCGTCGCGCCGTCCAGGCGTCCCCAGATCCAGTCGTTGACCCGCCACGAGCGCTTGAGGAACCCGGAGAACCGCGACAGCGACGCCCCGCCCGCCTTGTCGTCGGCGGTGATCGACTGCTGCGCGAACGCGTTGCGCGTCTGCAGCGACACCTGCACCAGCTCGACCGGCGTGTCCAGCCCGGTCGAGGCGTCGTCGGACAGGCACGTGCCCGCGACCTCCAGCGCCAGCAGGCGGTTCAGCCACCGCTCGCCGTCGTCCAGCCCGGCCTCCCGCGGCGTCGGCGGGGCGTCGAGCAGGGCGTGCCAGCAGACGAGCCCGCCGAGCCGCAGCCGGTGCTCGTCGAGCGCCGCCACCACCTGCCGGGCCTGCCCGACGATCCGCCCGACCTCGGCGACCTGCGCCCTGACCTCCCGCCCGAGGCGCCCGTCGACCACGTGCTCCTGGTAGCTCGCGAGCCGGCCGGTCCAGTACTCCTCGCCGAGCGACGAGGACGGCTCCCACGCGAACAGCTCGGCCCGCAGCCGGCGCAGCTCCGCCCGCACCCGGTGCAGTCCCCGGCGGGCCTGGGTGATCTCGTCGGCCTGCTCCTGCGGCACGACCCACACGAGCCGCTTGAGCAGGTCGAGCGCCGACGCCCCGAGGCGCTCGGCCATCGTGACGCCCCACTCCCAGCCCGCGTCCTCGCGGCACACGGTGTCCGGCAGCTTCACGCCCGGCACGTACGGCAGCACGCCGTGCCGCTCCTTCCACCTGCGCTGCGCGGTCTCGGCCGCACGCCGCGCCCGTTCGAACGACCAGTTCGCCGGGTTCCCGCCCCGCAGCGCGAACTGCTGCGCCGTGACCTGCCGCGCCGCGAGCCGGATCTCGACGTCCTCGTAGTGGCCGAAGAGCTTGTCCGCCAGCGAGTACACCTCGTCGACCACGTCACCGCCGCCCGAGTGCAGCCGTTCCAGCAACGCCATCCGGCCGCCGCGCGAGCTCGCGGCCCGCCGGTTGTGCTCCTCGATCTTCTCGACGTAGGTCCGGCCTGCCTGGCTCGACATCGCGCTGAGCAGCCTGCCGCCGGAGCTGACCGTCGTCATCACCTCGTCCGCGGTGTCGGCGACCGGCTCGGAGCCCAGCGGCTCGGCGTGCGGGAACACCAGCAGCATGACCCGGCGCACCGGTCCGTCCGCGGGCATCCGGTCGATGGCCTCCAGCGCCTCCCTGGTCGGCGTGTTCACCAGGACGCCGCCGTCGACCGCGAACCTGCTGCGGTCGCCCTCACCGGCCCAGCTCGCGACGTCCGCCATGTCCGGGCGGTCCGGCGTGCCCTGCCCGCCGACCGGGATGAAGCTCGGCTCGAACGCGAACGGGAAGCTCGCGCTGGACCGGGCCGCGAGCGCGAGCTGCCGGACGCGGCCGGGCAGGGTGTCGGCGCGGAAGTCGTCCCTGGTGTCCTCGCTGACCCAGGTGTAGGGGTCGCGGCGGAACGAGAACGAGCCCTGGTGCACCGACTGCGTGAGCGGCTGGCCCAGGTCGTCGTAGGTGACCGCCGGGACACCGCCGAGCAGCGTCGTCGTGATGCGCAGGTCGATCGGGCGCTCGTCGGCGCCGGTCGGGGAGAAGTCGGTGGTGAGGCGGGCCAGCGCCTCCTGCAGCCGGGGCAGGAAGAACTCGTCGCCCTGCAGCAGCGACGCGGGCTGGCCGCGGAACGGTGTCCTGAGCAGCTGTTCCATCCGGCCCTGCTCGGCCCACAGGTCGCGCAGCCTGCTCAGGTCGGCGTTCTTGTTGACCTGCGACAACGCGAGCGCGGCCCCGTTGACGCCCCCGGCCGACGTGCCCGCGATGACGTCCGCCCTGGCCGTGCAGCCCACCAGGTCGAGCAACGGCTGGTACACCGATCCCGGCCTGGTCAGGCGGTCCAGCTCCAGCACGACGCCGCCCATCCAGACGGCCAGGCTCACGCCGCCGTTGAGCACGACGGCGAACCGCACCTCTTCCCGCGACATGGGTTGCCCGGTCATGTCGCACCACCCCCTCGGCGACGATCTTCCCGTGACTTGGGGGTCGTCCGCCGGGGGTTCGGGGTTACCGGTCCGGAAAGTCCGTCACACGGCCGTGTCGGACTTCAGGAACGGACCGACCCGCTTGCGCGCGATCAGCACGCAGACCGCGAAGGTGATGACGGCGCCCGCGACCGCCTGCGGCACCGTGTAGGCCCGCCCGTCGAACGCGGAGCCGGTCGGCGGCAGGATGATCGCGATGACCGCCGAGGCCACCATGGCGATCATCCGGAACTTGGGCCCGACCACCGCCGTGGCCAGCGGGAGCGCCGCCCACAGCACGTACCAGGGCTGCAGCACCGGCCCGAGCACCAGGATCGCGCCGAGCGCCGCGCCCAGGCCGTTCATCGCCTTGATCCGGCCCTTGAAGCTGCGCCACAGCAGCATGACGGTGATCACGATCGAGATGCCCTGCCCGAGCAGCCGGGTCAGCGAGATCATCGCCTCGGTGTGGTTGCCGAGGCCGAGCAGGATGCCGGTGCCGGCCCCCAGGAACCCCAGCGCCGTCGGCGGCGACATCCACGACTTCACGGTGGAGGCGACGTTCAGCGTCTCGACCCAGCCGAACCCGAACCCGGTGCCGAGGCAGATCACCACCACCCCGGCCGCGGCGATCACCGCCATGATCCCGGCCACCAGCGCGAGGTGCTTGACCTGACCGCCGAGCTTGCGCGCCACCAGCACGCCGAGGAACCCGAGCGCGGCCATCGCGGGGATCTTCACCATCGCGCCGCACACGATGACCCCGGAGCCCAGCACGATCCACGACCACTTCAACGGTTCCAGCCCGCGCATCGCGAGCTCCAGGCCGACCAGCATGAGGCCGAGCGCGAGACCGTCGTTGTGCACGCCGATGACGATGTGGAACAGCACCAGCGGGTTCAGCGCGCCCAGCCACAGCGCGCCGACCGGCGGCACCCCGAACCGCGCCGCGAGCCGGGGGAGCGCCCACACGATCATCGCCAGGCCGCACAGCACCAGCAGCCGGTGCACGAACACGCCGGACACGACGTGGTCCCCGGTCAGCATCGCGGTCAGCCGCCCGAACGCGAGGAACAGCGGCCCGTACGGCGCCGGCGTCTCCCGCCAGATGTTCGGCACACCGCGCGTCAGCACGTGGTCGACGCCCAGCGCCGTCGCCGGCCCCAACTCGTACGGGTCCTGCCCGCGCGCCGCGATCTCGCTCTGCGCGAGGTAGGAGTACACGTCGCGGGAGAACATCGGCACGCAGAAGACCAGCGGAACGGTCCACATCAGCAGCGTGCGGTCCATCTGACCGCGCGAGATGAGCCGCGGCCTGCCCGGGCGCACGAACCGGCCGAGCGCGAGCCAGGCCGACACGATCATGAAGATGCCGGTCCAGACGACCCCCATCGCGACGCTGGGCATCCTCGAGAAGAGTCCGAGGACGGGCACGCCGTAGAGCGGCGAGTAGATGGGTGCCGCGCCACCGCCGAGGGACCCCACGGTCAGCAGGAGGGCGCCGATCGTGCCCCAGCGGCGCACGATGTCCAGCTGGCGACGTTCCCGCACGTTCAGGAGGTCGCTCTCCGGAGTCAGGGCTCCGCCGTTGGTGGACATGGGAGCAGCGTATCCAGCCACGTTCAGCCGTGAGTCAGGTCACCCTGTGACCGCGATCTTTGCGACCTCCGGCGAAATACGCAACACTGGTGTTGTGAAAAACGCCGAGACCCACCTTGACGCCGTGCCGCAGCACGACGGCAAGACTCGGCGTGCCGTAGCCAGGCTCCTCCTGGAGCAGGGTCCGGTCACCGCGGCAGCCGTCGCGGAGGAACTGGGCATCAGCCCCACGGCCGTGCGTCGTCACATAGACGCGCTGCTCGCGGACGGCGAGGCGATCACCAGGGACGCACCCCGGCAGACCCAACGTGGCCGTGGCCGTCCCGCGAAGCTCTTCCTGCTGACCGACGCCGGACGCGCCCGGTTCGGCCACGCCTACGACGACCTCGCGGTCGCCGCGATCAGGTTCCTCGCCCAAACAGGTGGGGAAGAGGCTGTGCGCGCTTTTGCGCGAAGTCGTGTCGACGCACTGGTGGACCGGCACCGTTCAGCGATCGTGGCCCAGGTCACGCCCGCCGAACGGGCGAAGGCCCTCGCAGCCGCGTTGACCAGGGAGGGTTACGCTTCATCGGCGCGAAACGTCGGGGTGGGCGAGCAGTTGTGCCAGCACCACTGCCCGGTCGCCCACGTTGCCGCCGAGTTCCCCCAGCTGTGCGAGACCGAGACGGAGACGTTCGCGAACCTCCTCGGTACCCACGTGCAGCGCCTCGCGACGATAGCCCGCGGCCACGCCGTGTGCACGACGCACATCCCGAACGTTCAACGGATCCCAGATGATGGAGGGGAGCCCGCATGACTGCCGCTGCCGAGCAGCGCACGCCCACCACGGTGCAGTCTCCGCTCACGCAGGAAGAGACGATTGCGTCTCTCGGCAACTACGAGTTCGGCTGGGCCGACTCCGACGTTGCCGGCGCGAGCGCCCGCCGAGGCCTCAGCGAGGATGTCGTCCGCGACATCTCGGCGAAGAAGGACGAGCCCGAGTGGATGCTCGAGTACCGGTTGAAGGCGCTCAAGCTCTTCGACCTCAAGCCGATGCCGAACTGGGGCGCTGACCTCTCTGGGATCGACTTCGACTCGATCAAGTACTTCGTGCGTTCGACCGAGAAGCAGGCCACCTCCTGGGAGGACCTGCCCGAGGACATCAAGAACACCTACGACCGCCTGGGCATCCCGGAGGCGGAGAAGCAGCGCCTCGTCGCGGGTGTCGCCGCCCAGTACGAGTCCGAGGTCGTCTACCACCAGATCCGCGAGGACCTGGAGGAGAAGGGTGTCCTCTTCCTGGACACCGACACGGCCCTGAAGGAGCAGCCGGAGCTCTTCAAGGAGTACTTCGGCTCGGTCATCCCCGCGGGTGACAACAAGTTCTCCGCGCTGAACGCCGCGACGTGGTCCGGCGGGTCGTTCATCTACGTCCCCAAGGGCGTGCACGTGGACATCCCGCTGCAGGCCTACTTCCGGATCAACACCGAGAACATGGGCCAGTTCGAGCGCACGCTGATCATCGTCGACGAGGGTGCCTACGTGCACTACGTCGAGGGCTGCACGGCGCCGATCTACTCCTCGGACTCGCTGCACTCGGCCGTGGTCGAGATCATCGTGAAGAAGGGCGGCCGCTGCCGCTACACGACGATCCAGAACTGGTCGAACAACGTCTACAACCTGGTCACCAAGCGCGCCAAGGCCGAAGAGGGCGCGACCATGGAGTGGGTCGACGGCAACATCGGCTCCAAGGTGACCATGAAGTACCCGGCCGTCTTCCTGATGGGCGAGCACGCCAAGGGCGAGGTCCTCTCGATCGCGTTCGCGGGCGAGGGCCAGCACCAGGACGCCGGCGCCAAGATGGTCCACATGGCCCCGCACACCTCCTCGACCATCGTGTCGAAGTCGGTGGCGCGCGGCGGTGGCCGCACGTCCTACCGCGGCCTGGTCCAGGTCAACAAGCGGGCGCACCACTCGAAGTCCACGGTGAAGTGCGACGCGCTGCTGGTCGACACCATCAGCCGCTCGGACACCTACCCGTACGTCGACGTCCGCGAGGACGACGTCGCGATGGGCCACGAGGCCACGGTCTCGAAGGTCTCCGAGGACCAGCTGTTCTACCTGATGTCGCGCGGCCTGAACGAGGACGAGGCCATGGCGATGATCGTGCGCGGGTTCGTCGAGCCCATCGCGCGCGAGCTCCCCATGGAGTACGCCCTCGAGCTGAACCGCCTGATCGAACTGCAGATGGAAGGGGCCGTCGGCTGACATGGCCGCCCTGTCGACTCAACCTCACTCCCACGGTGCCGTCGTCCCGGTCGCCTCGCGCGCGGAGCACTTCACGTCCTACGACGTGGACGCGTTCGAGGTCCCGGGCGGCCGTGAGGAGATCTGGCGCTTCACACCTCTCAAGCGTCTGGCCGGTCTGCACTCCGGCGCTGCGGCAACGGGTACCGCTGCCGTCGAGGTGAACGCCGCCGCCGGTGTCACCGTCGAGACGGTCGGTCGTGACGACGACCGCCTCGGCGGGGCCGGCGTCCCCGGTGACCGCGTCGCCGCGCAGGCCTACTCCTCGTTCGAGCAGGCCACGATCGTGACCCTGCCCGGCGACGCGAAGACCGAGCCGACCACCGTCACGGTGACCGGCGCGGGCACCGGAACCGTTGCCTACGGCCACATCCAGATCAAGGCTTCGCAGTTCGCCGAGGGCACCGTGATCCTGGACTTCCGCGGCTCCGGCGCGTACGCGGACAACGTCGAGTTCCTCGTCGCGGACGGCGCTCACCTCACGGTGATCACCATCCACGACTGGGCCGACGACGCCGTGCACGTCTCGCAGCACCACGTGAAGCTCGGCCGCGACGCGACCATCAAGCACACCGTGGTCACGCTCGGCGGCGACGTCGTGCGCGTGACGCCGGTCGTGCAGTACGCGGGTCGCGGTGGCGACGCGGAGCTGTTCGGTCTGTACTTCGCGGACGCGGGCCAGCACCAGGAGCACCGGCCGTTCATCGACCACGGGCAGCCCAACTGCCGCAGCAACGTCGTCTACAAGGGCGCGTTGCAGGGCGAGGGTGCGCACGCGGTGTGGATCGGTGACGTGCTCATCCGCGTCGCCGCCGAGGGCACCGAGACGTTCGAGCTGAACCGGAACCTGATCCTCACCGATGGTGCGCGTGCCGACTCGGTGCCGAACCTGGAGATCGAGACCGGCGAGATCGAGGGCGCGGGCCACGCCAGCGCCACCGGCCGGTTCGACGACGAGCAGCTGTTCTACCTGCAGGCGCGCGGCATCCCGGAGACCCAGGCGCGGCGGCTCGTCGTGCGCGGCTTCTTCCAGGAGCTGATCGCGAAGATCGCCGTCCCCGAGGTGCGCGAGCGCCTCGAGGCCGCCATCGAGGCAGAGCTCGAGGCGGTGGGCGTGTGAGCCGCGACGACGTGCGCTCCTCAGCGGAGGAGCAGTGATCCGAGTGTGTGCACTGTCCGAACTGGACAACCGCAAGCCGTTCGCCGCCACCGTGGACGACGTGGACGTCGTCCTGGTGCGCGACGGTGAGCGGGTGCACGCGCTCGCGGATCTGTGCTCGCACGCCGCGGTGTCGCTGAGCGAGGGCGAGGTCTCCCGCAAGGGGATCGAGTGCTGGTTGCACGGGTCGTGCTTCGACCTGGAGACCGGCAAGCCCTCGTCGCCTCCCGCCAGCGAACCGGTCGACGTCTACGCCGTCGACATCCGTGACGGCGACGTGTTCGTCGACGTCACCGCCACCAAGAACTGACTTCTAGCCCAGCGCTAGCTTTCCATTGGCAACCAGGAGAACCGCAAGTCATGGCCACCCTTGAGATCAAGGACCTGCACGTCTCGGTCGTCAGCGAGGACGCTCCCAAGGAGATCCTCAAGGGCGTCGACCTGACGATCAAGGCCGGCGAGACGCACGCCATCATGGGCCCCAACGGCTCCGGCAAGTCCACGCTGTCCTACGCGATCGCCGGGCACCCGAAGTACACGATCACCTCGGGCACCGTCACGCTCGACGGTGAGGACGTCCTCGAGATGTCCGTCGACGAGCGCGCCCGCGCGGGCCTGTTCCTCGCCATGCAGTACCCGGTCGAGGTCCCCGGCGTCTCGATGTCGAACTTCCTGCGCACCGCCGCCACCGCCGTGCGCGGCGAGGCCCCGGCCCTGCGCCACTGGGTCAAGGAGGTCAAGGGCGCGATGGCCGACCTCGACATCGACCCGGCGTTCGCCGAGCGTTCGGTGAACGAGGGCTTCTCCGGCGGTGAGAAGAAGCGCCACGAGATCCTGCAGCTGGGCCTGCTCCAGCCGAAGGTCGCGATCCTCGACGAGACCGACTCCGGTCTGGACGTCGACGCGCTGCGCGTCGTCTCCGAGGGCGTCAACCGCTACAAGGCCTCCGGTGAGGTCGGCGTCATGCTGATCACGCACTACACCAGGATCCTCAAGTACATCCAGCCGGACTTCGTGCACGTCTTCGCGAACGGCCGCATCGTCGAGTCCGGTGGCCGCGAGCTGGCCGACGTGCTCGAGTCCGAGGGTTACGTGAAGTACACCGGTAAGACGGAAGCCGCGGCCCTTTCCTGACGTTGCAGGTGTTGAGAGGAGGCGCTGTGACCACCACCGCAGCACCATTGGACGTAGCCGCTCTCCGAGCGGACTTCCCGATCCTGTCCCGCACCGTTCGTGACGGGAAGCGCCTGGTCTACCTGGACTCCGGCGCCACCTCGCAACGCCCGACGCAGGTCCTGGACGCGGAGAGGGCATTCCTGCAGACCGCCAACGCGGCGGTCCACCGGGGTGCCCACCAGCTGGCGGAAGAAGCGACCGACGCGTACGAGGGTGCGCGTCAGCGCATCGCGGACTTCGTCGGCGCCGACTTCGGCGAGCTGGTGTTCACCAAGAACGCCACCGAGGGCTTCAACCTCGTGGCGTACGGGATGGGCAACGCCGCGACCTCGGGCCCCGAGGCCGCGCGCTTCCGGATCGGTCCCGGCGACGAGATCGTCGTGACCGAGATGGAGCACCACGCGAACCTCGTTCCGTGGCAGCAGCTCGCCGCCCGGACCGGCGCGACGCTGAAGTGGTTCCAGCTGACCCCCGACGGCCGCCTCGACCTGTCCGATGTGGACAGCGTGATCACGCCTCGGGCGAAGGTCGTGGCGTTCACGCACCAGTCCAACGTGACCGGCGTGGTCAACCCGGTCGACGTGCTCGTCGCCGCCGCGCAGAAGGTCGGCGCGCTGACCGTGCTGGACGCGTGCCAGTCCGTTCCGCACAGCCCGGTCGACTTCCACCGGCTCGGCGTCGACTTCGCGTCGTTCTCCGGCCACAAGATGCTCGGCCCGTCCGGCATCGGTGTCCTCTACGGACGTCGTGAGCTGCTGGAGGCGTTGCCCCCCTTCATCACCGGCGGTTCGATGATCGAGCTGGTGAAGATGGAGGGCTCGACGTTCGCCCCGCCGCCGCAGCGCTTCGAGGCCGGCTCGCCGATGACGTCCCAGGCCGTCGGCCTGGGTGCCGCGGTCGACTACCTCAGCGTCGTGGGCATGGAGCGGATCAACGCCCACGAGCACGCGCTGACCGTTGCCGCGCTGGAAGGCCTGTCGTCCGTCCAGGGCGTCCGGCTGCTCGGCCCCGCCGACGCCGTGAACCGCGGCGGCGCCGTGCCGTTCGAGATCGAGGGCGTGCACCCGCACGACGCCGGCCAGGTGCTCGACAGCCTGGGCATCGCCGTGCGCGTCGGCCACCACTGCGCGTGGCCGCTGCACCGCTGCCTGAACGCCCAGTCGTCGGTGCGCGCGACGTTCTACCTGTACAACACGCTGGACGAGGTCGACGCACTGGTCGACGGCGTCCGCGAGGCGCAGAAGTTCTTCGGGGTGGCCTGAGATGCAGCTCCAGCAGATGTACCAGGAGATCATCCTGGACCACTACAAGAACCCGCACGGCCGTGGCCTGCGCGACCCGTTCGACGCGGAGTCGTTCCAGGTCAACCCGACCTGCGGCGACGAGGTGACACTGCGGGTCAAGCTCGACGGCGGCGTGGTTTCCGACGTCTCCTACGACGGCCAGGGCTGCTCGATCAGCCAGGCCTCGACGTCGGTGTTGACCGACCTCGTCGTGGGGAAGCCCTTGGGCGAGGCGTTCGAGAAGATGGACGCGTTCGTCGAGTTGATGCAGAGCCGCGGTCAGATCGAGCCCGACGAGGACGTCCTCGAGGACGGCATCGCCTTCGCCGGCGTCTCGAAGTACCCGGCGCGCGTGAAGTGCGCGCTGCTGGGCTGGATGGCCTTCAAAGACGCAGTAGCACGAAGCCAGGGAGCAGCATGAGCACCGAAGAAGTCGTCCGGGGAGCCGAAGGCATGCCGGTCTTCGAGCCCAAGGCTGACGTCGCCGCGCTGGACGACGTGGAAGAAGCGATGCGCGACGTCGTGGACCCGGAGCTGGGCATCAACGTCGTCGACCTCGGCCTCGTCTACGACATCCACGTCGACGACAAGAACGTCGCCACCATCGACATGACGCTCACGTCGGCGGCCTGCCCGCTGACCGACGTCATCGAGGACCAGACCCGCGCGGCCCTGACCGGCGGCGCGGGCGGCGGTCTCGTGTCGGACTTCCGCATCAACTGGGTGTGGATGCCGCCGTGGGGCCCGGAGAAGATCACCGACGACGGCCGCGAGCAGCTGCGGGCGCTCGGCTTCACCGTCTGACCGGATTTCCTCCGAACGGCGCGCATCCCACGGGGTGCGCGCCGTTCGTCGTTCAGAGCAGGTCGAGGAACGCGGTCACCGACAGCCCGTCAGAGGGCTCGTACCCCGAATCCCGAACGTGTACCCGTCATGGACACCTGCGAAACAGCAATCCACCATGTGGAACACCGGGTGAACCTCATTTAAATGCGTTGCACGCCCACGCCGACGTCACATAGCTTGATCCCATCGCAACCGACAGAGATCAACCGGAGGAAGACATGCTTGCCAAGGCACAGCTCGCGGGATGGCGAATTCTCGCCCTCATCGCCGGCGGTCTGCTGGCGGTGGCGTGGGGCTCCACGCCATGACCTGATCCCCAGGTCATGACCTCGGAGCCGCCCACGGGAAACCCTGGGCGGTTTTCTTTTTGCGCACCACCAATGCCGACGAGCTTCGGAAGCGGAACTGCCTCCAAAACAGTTTCCCGAGGGTTCGACTCCTTCCGTCGGTGCGGCACGAAAGAATGCACGCATGCGATCGTGGTGAACTCGGCGGACACGTCGGTCTTCCAAACCGAAGAAGAGGGTTCGATGCCCTCCGGTCGCTCTCGTGCGGGTCTGGCCCAACAGGGAGAGGCACATGGTCGAGGGCCATGCCAGTCGGGGTTCGACTCCCCGGATCCGCACCACGCCCCGGTAGCCCAACGGAAGAGGCAACGCGCTCAGAACGCGTCCAGTGCAGGTTCGAATCCTGCCCAGGGCACTGCAACACGACAAGGGGGACGCGCCGGCGCGCAGGTGATCCTTGCAAGATCGCCCTGGAGGGTTCGACACCCTCGTCTTCCACTCCCGTCCCGTAGCTCAGCCCGGTGAGAGCGTCCGTCTGATACGCGGCAGGTCCCAGGTTCAAGTCCTGGCGGGACGACCAACGTAGAAAGAACGGATGGACCACAGCAGCAGAGCGCTCGCCGCGGCCGGCGCGTTGTTCTTCGACGAGACGGGCCGCGTCCTGCTCGTCGAGCCCACCTACAAGCCGTACTGGGAGATCCCCGGCGGCGCGGTCGAACACGGCGAGACGCCGTCGCAGGCCTGCCGCCGCGAGGTCGAGGAAGAGCTCGGCCTGGTCAGGGAACCCGGCCGGCTCCTCGTCGTCGACTGGGCTCCGCGCGACGGCGAGGACCGCGTCCTGTTCGTGTTCGAAGGCGGTCTGATCACCGCTGACGACCACATCGTCCTGCGGACCGAAGAGCTGAAGGCCTGCGAGTTCGTGACCCCCGGCGAAGCAGCGCGCCGCCTGGTTCCCAGGCTCGCGCGCCGGGTGGGACAAGCGTTGCGGGCGCGGGAGTCAGGCGAGACCCGCTACCTCGAACGCGGCGTTCCGGCGTAGACCCGTTCCACGAACGACGCCCGTCCGCGGCATCGACGTGCGGGCGGCCTCGACGGGACCTCGTCCACCCGCAGGTCACACCGGAGCGGTCTGCGCGACCAGGAACCCCACCACGTCGTCCAGCCGCCCCCGTCGCGCGAACGCCCTGCGCTGCCTCGCCGCCCCCGTGCCGTCGAGCAGCAACCGGTCGATCCCCGCCGTCACCCTCTCGTAGTCGCCGGCGAACTCCAACGCCGGCCGGATCCACCGCAGCAACGACGCGACGATCGAGGACGCGGGCGTCGGCGACCCCGTCACCGGGTCGACGCCGAAGCCTTCGAGGCCGTCCCGCGCGGCACGCCACATCGCGACCTTCACCAGGTGCGGCGGCAGTTTCGGCGGCACAGCACCGGAACTCAGCGCCGTGGAGGCGATCCCCCGCACCAGCGCGGCCATCAGCACCGCTTCCTCCACAGTCGGCGCGACGTCCGAGACGCGCAGCTCGAGCGTGGGGTGGCGGGCGGAGAGCCGGACGTCCCAGTAGAGCATCCCGGCGTCGATCGCCGCGCCGCTCGCGACGATCTCCTCCCGTGCGGCGTAGTACTCGGCCGCGTTGTCGAAGTGCGGCGGCGCACCCGAAGTGGGCCAACGGTTCCACACCACGTACCGCCAGCTCGCGTACCCCGTGTCGCCGTCGAGCCAGTACGGCGAGTTCGCGCCCAGCGCCAGCAACGTCGGCAGCCACTGCCGCAGGTGGTTGCTCACGAAGATCTTCGACTCGTCGTCGGGCAGCCCGACGTGCACGTGGCAGCCGCAGATCGCGAGGTCGTTGGTGAGCGCGCCCATCTCCTGCGCCATCCGGTGGTAGCGCGGGGAGTTCGTCAGCGGCGTCGGCATCGTGAGGCCCAGCACCGGGGTCCCGGTCGCCGCCAGCCTCGCGTCGTGGCCCGCCGCCCGTTCGATCAACGCCCGCCGCGCCCGCGTCAGCTGGTCGCTCAGCACGCCCATGTCCGTGCAGATGCCGCTCGCCGATTCCACCTGGTACTGCGCGATTTCCGGCTGCAGGTCGACCTCGTGGCGGTCCGCCCCGGCGAGAACGTCCTCGGCGCGGTTGGCCAAATGGCCTGTCGACGCTTCGACGAGGACGAATTCCTCTTCCACCCCAACGGTGAGGAGGCCGTCCATGCTCGTCCGTTGCGCGGGAACCGATTGAGTTCTGCTGCCGACCTGCACGTCGAACCTCCTGTGCACTGAGTAGCACACCCGATGCTATGAGTGATCAGTGCGCCGCACAGGAGGCGTTCGGTTGTATCTGTCAACTCACCGCACGTTGCGGAACACCACGCAGCACATCACGTCGTTCGCTGCCCGGCCGGCCCATGACCCAGCTGGACCCGGAGAGCGACTTCGCGTGTTCCTTCACCGGCGCCAACAACCGCGACACCTCGCGATACGACCCCACTGATCCCGGGGCACAGATAAGGGTCGCAAGAGAGAGGGTCACGTGTCGTCCCTCCGCCGTGTACGCCTTGTCGAGCAAACGAGCACTCAGCGGCACAGTCTCGTCGAGCCCGGCGAGAAGCAGGAAGTCGTCACCACCGACGTGTCCGACCTGCACACCGGGGAACGCGTGCGCGAGGTCCGCCAGGTCGTAGCCGATCTCGCGGATCAGGTCGTCACCCGCCGCGAACCCCACCGTGTCGTTGACCAGCTTGAACCTGTCCACGTCCAGCCACGAGACCGCGAAGATCTCGCCGAGCCCGATCCGGCGGTCCACCTCCTCCGAGAGGGCGTCGCTGCCCGGCAGCCGGGTGAGCGGGCTCAACGCGGCCGCCTGCTCCACCTTGAGTTCGGCCACACCGCGCACAACGTCCGCCACGCGCACAACGCCCATGCACCGCTCGTTGTGGTCCACGACGATCAGGTCGTCGTTCGTGCGCTCACGGTTCGCACCGGCCACCACGTCGAGCAGGTCCAGCGCCGACGACTCGGTGCCGATGACGTGCGGCTTGTCCGCGAGACGCGCGGCCTCCCGCTTGGCGTGCAGCGCATGCCCGTACGGACCGGTGACCGCCAGCAGGAACCGGTTGCGGTCCACCGACCACTTCGGGCGGCCCTCGTCGTCCAGCAGCACGACCCCCGTGACCGACGGCTGCGACACGAACACCTCGCGCACTTCCTCGCTCGTGGCGCTCTCGGGCAGCACCGTGGCCGGGTGCAGGAACGCCGTGATGCGCGGACCGGTGGTGCCGCGGCGGATCTCGCCCGTCTCCGAGACCGCCTCCGGCACGATGCGGGCGTTCACCGCCGGCCGCCGCTGCGGGGGAGCGAGGAACCTGCCCTGCGCGTACCCCACCCCCAGCCTCCGCAGGTAGGTCAGCTCCGCCTCGGTCTCCACACCCTCGGCCACGACCTGACCGCCCGTGTACTCGCCGAGGTGCACCAGCGACTTCACCAGCGCGCCCCGCGCGGCGTCGTCGGGCAGCGAGCGGACGATCTCGCGGTCGAGCTTGATGTAGTCGGGCGAGGAGCTGGTCAGCAGGCCGAGCGGCACGTCACCCTCGCCCACGCAGTCGAGCGCGAGGCGGAAACCGTTGTTGCGCAACGTCTCCATGCCGCGGGCGAGCCGGACGCGGTTGGCCCGCGAGTACGGCTCGCCGATCTCGACCACGACGCTGTCCGGCGACCGCCCGGCGTCCCGCAGAGCACCGTAGAGCGGGCTCATGACCTCCGGCTTGTCCGCCACGGTGATCGCGAGCAGGTTCACGTGCAGCGGCAGCATCAGGTCGAAGTCGGCCGCGGCGCGCACGGCCCGGCACGCGAGCCCGACGTCGGCGTTGGCGAGCAGACCCGCGCGAAAGGCGGCCTGGAGAAGGTCCTGCACGCTGCCGTCGTGCGGCCGGGCCAGGGCCTCGATCGCGACGACACCCCCGGTGTTCAGGTTGAACAGCGGCTGGAAGGCGAACCTGACGTCATCCAGCAATGCGGGCACGCTCCCGATCGTGCCGGTGCGAACGAGTCCCCTCCAAGGGGGTTCATCAGCTGTTCACGATGTTGGCGACCTTTTGCCACACCGGTGCCGCGTTCGGTGACACCCCGTTCACGCTGGGAGTTCGCTTAGAGGAGTTTCCACCTGAGATGGCTTGGCGCGGCCTTGAACAA
This sequence comes from Lentzea jiangxiensis, assembly GCF_900104175.1. Lineage (GTDB taxonomy): Bacteria > Actinomycetota > Actinomycetes > Mycobacteriales > Pseudonocardiaceae > Lentzea > Lentzea jiangxiensis. Next base: position 1,385 of record NZ_FNIX01000029.1, on the reverse strand, counting down.
CGCCGTCATGGCCTTCGCGACGCCCTTCACGTCCTCCCGCCCGGACAGGTAGGCGCGCTGGTGGTCCGGATCGAGCCGGAAGAACAGCTCGAAGAAGTCCCGCGTCTCCTCGGCGTCCAGTTCGAGGAGCACCTCGAGCCCGTGCTTGCGCGTCGCGTGCACGAGGCGCGCACTGGGGGACCAGATGACGCGCTTCGGGTCCTTCTTCATCTTGATGGCCCGCGCCACCCGAGGAGCGAGCGTGAGAGAGGTGGCGACGCTGTAGCCCGTGGCGGGGTGGATGAACCCCGCTGCCGCGCCGAACGCCAGACCCTCGGCCCTGGGAGCGTCGAGGGGGAAGCGGACGCGTTCCTCTTCGCCCCCCGGCTGGAGCCGGGCGTGCAGGCGTTCACGCAGGACTTTCAACGACATGCCGGGGCGTCGTGCCAGACAGGTCTCCTCCACGAGGACGCGGTTGCCGCCGAGAGGGACCGTGTAGAGGAACGTGTCACCGTCGCGCCAGTCCATCAACGTCGTCTCAGTGCTGTCCGACTCGATGACGGTGCCCACGGCCGTTTGCTCGGCACGGCCCTTGCGCGCACCTGTGGCGTTGAACGTGTAGCGCGCTGGCGCTGGCTGTCGGAGAACCTCCACCTCTTCAGGCAGTTCGTGGAGCTTCGCGTTGTCGAGCACTACGTAGGTGCGGGGGATTAGGTGTTCCGTGCGCGCGTAGGCATGCACGGTCGTACTCACGGCTGCGGTCGGCGTACCTGCTGGGAGCTCGTCGGCCCACGCGCCGTAAGTCGCCGTGTAGACGCGATCCGGCTGACGGTCGACTATCGCCGTGTGGAGGCCTTCCTGTGCGCAGGCACGGGCAAGCGCCCTGCCGGCCGGACCTCCGCCGATCACCACCACGTCGTACGTCACGACGTCCATGATTGACCTCGCGGCCACGACCTACCTGACAGCAGCTCACGGTCGGCCCGCATGACGGTCCTGCGGAGGGACGTAGGTCACGTCAAGTCGTTTTGCACGAGGTTCTTGCGGCCGATTCCGCGCCAGTCCCGGCCCCCTGCGCGCGGAGCTCAGCCGTGACCAGGCCTTTCTTCGACGCAACCGCCGGTGACCCGGTCTCGGCGTTGGAGGCGGCGGCGAACCGCCGACCGACCTCACGACGACGAAAGCGCAGGTCAGCGGTGGTTTCGGCGCTGGAGGCACCCCCCGATTTGGAGATCGAAACTGGCCCGTGTAATGTTCTCCAAGTCAGAGCGGAACGGGTCGGAAACAAGCCGGAACGGAGCTCGACGAAAAACTTCTAAGCCAGACACAGCCCCGGAAGTGACTCTCTTCGGAGATTAGCTGCGGTGTGCGCGTGTTCTTTGAGAACTCAACAGCGTGCCGATAAC
>NZ_FNIX01000025.1 GCF_900104175.1 Lentzea jiangxiensis | reverse complement strand
GGGAGTGGCCACGAAATCCACGGAGGACAAGCAGCCGTCCCGGCCGCGGAACGCGGCCGGGACGCGGGAACAGCTCCTGAAGGCCGCGGCTCCGCTGTTCGCGCGCAACGGGTACGAGGCGACAACGGTGAGCCAAATCGCCCAGGCCGCAGGCTTTTCGGCGAATCTGGTGACCCGGTACTTCGGTGGCAAGGAGGGCTTGTTCCTCGCGGCGATGGAAACCCGGCTGAACCTGGATTCGACGTTGCCGGGCAGCATCGACAGCCTCGGACAGCGGCTGGCCGATCGGATCGTCGACCGGTGGGAGCGGCAAGGCGACGCCGACCCCCTGCTGGCCCTGCTGCGCTCGGCCTCTTCCCGCCCGGCGGCACTGGGCGACTTCCTCGAGAAGGAAGCGACCGGACCGCTGACCGAGGCGCTGATGTCGTGGGGGTTCTCCGACCACCAGGCGGTCGACACCGCGAACGCGATCCAGTCCTTCATCGTCGGAACTGTCGTGACCCGCAGGATGCTGAACACCGGTGCGGTCGCTGCCGCCACCGGCCCGCAACTGCGCGGCTGGCTGGCCGACGTGCTGCAGCGTCTCGTCGACGAGGGCGCAGCGGCCGACTCACCTCGCCTCCCGCTCAAGTGAGGGACTGTAAAACGTTCGGCTCTGTCCACGATTGCGTGATCAAGTATGGCGTCCGTCGTCGCGGCGAGGTCAGCCGGTGAGAAGGATTCTCTTGCGTAGCAAGCTGAAGCTGGCTTTGCCGTAGGTCTGTCGCTTGAGCAGCTTGATCTTCGTATTCACGCCCTCGGTGGGTCCGTTGCTGTAGGGCACGGTCAGGCCCGCGACCGCCGCATCCAGGTCTTTGTCCAGTCCGTTGAGGTAGGAGTCGAAGCCGGGCAATGCGTCCGCGCGGGTCGTGGCGATCCAGCCGGAAAGGTCCTCGCCGCGGCGCCCGGTGAGGATGGCGGCGAACTCGCGCACCCGAGCGGCGAGGGTGGTCGTCTCGGGGCAGGCGGCGATCAGGTCGTCCAGGTGGCGCCGGGTGTGGTCGGGCAGGTCGCTCGGCCGGCTCATCAGCCAAGAGACCAGGCGGCGTGGTGCGGGCGCGACGCGCTCGGGATCGGCCCGGCCCTGGTTGATGTAGCGCACCAGCAGGTTCGCGCTGCCGGTGTAGCCCTGCTCGCGGATCTCCGCCAGGATCCGCGTGACCGGGACCTTCTCCGCCAGACGCTGCCGGACCAGGTCACGGTGCCGGTCGACCAGGCAGGCGCCGTAGCGCGGCGGGCGCAGCAACTCCTCCACCCGCTGGGCGCGGGCGTAGCGCTTGACGGTGTTCAGCGCCCAGCCCAGGCACCGAGCGCATTCCAGCAGTCCGGCGCCCTGGGCGAGCAGGGCGTGCACGGCGGCAAACCGCTTCCGCGTGCGTGCGTGCGGCCAGCGCCGAGTCCTCGGGGTGGGTGTGGTGTTCCAGCAGGTGGCGTGGGCGATGACGGTCTTCTCCACCGCGGCGGCCAGGTTGTGCCACAGATGCCACCGGTCACTGGCCTGCACCGCGTGCGGGACGGCTTGGCGGATCGCCTCGGCGTAGGCGGCCGAGCCGTCCCGGCAGACCACCTCCACCCCGCGATGTTCGCGCAGCCAGCCCGCGAGGGTGGCGGCTTTGCGGTCCGGGAGCACGTCGACACGGCGATGGGTGACCGCGTCGATCAGCACGGTCGCGTACTGAAAAGGCTGCGGTATGACCGTGTCAAGCCACCTGGCACGGACGCGACTCCGCGGCTCACCACACGCGCATGTCCTCCCGGATCCAGTCGGTCATTGAGGTGTGCTCAGGTTTCCACCCGAGCTCTCTCGCCCTGCTGGCCCGGACGCGGCTGTTCGACCCCAGGGCGAAGCGCGCCAGGCCTTCTCCCCACACCTCCGCCGCCTTCTCCCACGGCCATGGCTCGACCGGTCCCAGGCCGAGCCTGTCGGCGATGGCGGCGCCGATCTCGGCGATCGAAGCCTCACCGTTCTCGACGAAGTAGAACCCACCGGCGGTGGAGTCGGACAGTGAGATCGAGTACAACGCCGCCATGTCGTCGACGTGAACGTTCGACCAGGTGTTGACGCCCTTGCCGACGACTCGGACAACTCCGCTGTCGCGTGCCTGCTCGACCAACGGGATCATCAGCACCGTGTCGGGACGGGGCGGGCGGCCGTTGCCGTAGATGAGCGAGTTGCAGAGCACGACCGTGCGGACGCCGTCTCGCGCCGCGTCGACCACGGCGGTGTCGAGGGCGAACCGGGCCTGCCGAATCGGGTGGGAGTCGGCGACCACTTCCCGCGTGTCGTCGTAGACGGCAGACGAGAGTTCGTCTCCCTTGGCATCGTCACCGATGATGCTGGTTCCGCTGGTGTGCACGAACGGCTTGCCGGAGCCGCGGAGACCGCGCAGCAAAGCCTCTGCCGCACCACGATGGTCGCTGTTCGCCGTGTTGACCACGCCGTCAGCGCGCTCCGCCTCGGCGGTGAGGAGGTTGTCGTCATCCAGATCACCGATGACGGGCGTGATCCCGGCTTCCAACAGAACGCGTGCGTGGTCTCCATTGCGTAGCAGACCGCGTACTTCGTGTCCCTCGGCGACGAGACGCTCGCCGACGACACCTCCGATGTAACCGGTCGCGCCGGTGAGGAAGATCTTCATGATGCCCTTCTCAGATGCGCGTGCCCCCGCAGAGGGGAATAGGGTCGACCTGTTCGCCGGTTGGTGATCCGACGCAACTGCGAAGCTAGCCACGGCGTTGCAAAGACCCAAAGAATTTTGCCGTTTCGTCAAATCGGGTGACCAACTGGTGCCGCTGGTCGCAAGCACTCCAGGTGACTACTCGCCCTGCGCCTGCTTCTTGGCACGGCTCGAAGCGGCACGCAGATGGGCACGTTCACCCTGGTGACCGAAGAGGGTCAGCACCTCCACAGGATGCTCATCGGCGTTGCCGAACCAGTGCGGCGTCTTGGTGTCGAACTCCGCTGCCTCGCCCGGTCCCATGACGAGGTCGTTGCCGCCAAGCACGAGACGCAGACGTCCGTTGAGGACATATAGCCACTCGTAACCTTCGTGGCTGGACACTTCCGGCCGCCGCGGACGCCTTTTCGGATAGATGATCAACTTGTAGGCCTGGAGGTTGCCCGCCCTTTGAGTGAGGGGCAGAAGCGTCATGCCGTTACGGGTGATCGGCTTGCTGCGGAGGCGCGGATCACCTGTTTCCGGCGCCCCGATCAAGTCGTCCATGGCTACACGCAGCTCTCGGGCAAGGGGCAGCAGCAACTCGATCGTGGCGCGGCGCTGACCGGATTCCAGGCGCGAGAGCGTACTCACGGAGATGCCGGTGGTTCTGGCGAGACCGGTCAACGTGAGGTCTCGCTGCTTGCGCAGGCGCCGAAGCCTCGGTCCGATTGCGTCCATTGTGGAGGAGATATCGTCCATCTTGCCAGTTTGCCACCGCAGCAACAGTTGTTGCGACTACCAACCCGCTGCCACGAACCTTGCCAGGGCGCTTCACCCGAGCCCGCGATTGGACCCTGGAGCGGAGAATGGTCAAAGGTAGTAGTTCGACGGCGTCGGCCTCCGTGGCCGAGGACACGACGGCTGAACCGAGAGTCGCCGTGCCGCGCGGTCGAGTGTTGGTAGCTGTGGCCGTGTTGGTGTTGACACAGCTGATGCTGGTGGTCGACACCTCGATCGTCAACGTGGCACTGCCCGACATCGGCCGGGAACTCGAATTCACGAGCGCGGGCCTGTCTTGGGTGGTCACTGCCTATGCGTTGTCATTCGGGGGCTTGATCCTGCTCAGTGGCAAGGTCGGGGCGATGATCGGCCCCAAACGCGCCTTGCTGATTGGTTTGGCGATGTTCGTGGTCGCCTCAACAGCGGGTGGATTCGCGTCCACGGCCGTGATGCTTGTGATAGCGCGTGCGGCACAGGGCATCGGCGCTGCACTCGCAGCGCCGTCCATCATGGTGTTCTTGATGAACATCACCGCGCCAGGACCGCAACGGGCACGAGCCATGTCTCTGTTCGTGCTCGCCTCGGGTAGTGGTGCGGCCCTTGGCCTTCTCGCCGGCGGTGTGCTCACCCAGAGCCTGGGCTGGGAGTGGGTGATGTTCGTGAACGCACCGATCGGCGCGTTCACGATGATCGCCGCACTGCGTTGGTTGCCCGAATTGCCGCGTCACCGGACCTCTCTCGACATCGCGGGCGCCATCGCATCGACCTCGGCCATGGTCGCGCTCGTCTACGCCTTCACCACCGCGGCGGAGTCCGGCTGGTCCAACCCTCTGGTCGTCAGCGCGTTCGTCGTAGCCGCGTTGTCCGCTCTGGCGCTGATCCTGGTGGAGCGCGGACGCCTGCATCCGGTGATGCCCCTGGACCTCTTCAGCACGATGCGCAGCGCTGGACCACTGCTGTCCATGCTGTTCATCCCTGCAGGTCAGGTCGGCTTCCTGTTCTTCACCACGCTGCTGACCCAGCGGGTCTTCGGGTTCACGCCGCTGGAGACCGGTCTTTCCCTGATTCCCTACACCGTGGCGCTAATCGTCACCAACCAGGTGATTCCGCGCATGATCCCGCAGCTGGGTGAACGAACCATAGGCATCGCGGGACTCGTCGGCCTCGTTCTGGGCATCACGTCGATGGCGGTGGTTGCCACGCAGGCGCACGCTCCGATCGCCGTTGTACTGCTGCCCTCGGTGCTGCTCGGGTTGGGCGCGGGAGCTGCGTTCGCCCCTGTGACCGCGGTAATCATGCACCAAGCGCCGCACGAGCACCTCAGCGCGGTTTCCAGCGTCACCCAAGGTCTGCAACAGCTCGGCGCCGGAATGGGTCTGGCCGTGCTGACTGGTGTCCTCGCCGACAACGGCGGCATCGAGTCGGGCCTGCCTACAACCCTCTTGGCCGCGGCCGCATTTCCCCTAACCGGTCTTCTGCTGTTCGGATTCTGGGGGCGACGCCTCGCCCACACCAACACCGCTTGACGTGAGCCTCACGTCAAGCACGCACTCGCAGCCGGATCGCGTCGACGATCCGGCTGCGTTGGTGGTTCTTGTAGTTTCGTCACGCAGCTGCTGAGAAAACGGTTGAGGTTGGATTCGCTGTCTGGGCGATCCATCAGGTGCGATCTGTGCGGTCAAGGTGTCGTTGCGTCGGCTGTACCGGCGAGCCAAGCAGGCGTTCCAACTTTCGCCGTGATCCCGCACGAGCTTGCCGACGACAAGCTCGCCACGGCGCCATAGTGTGTCCCCTGCTCGAAGTACGGGTGACTTGCTGGACGAACTGGTCGATCGTCGTTGCCCGGTGAAGATGTCTTGGCGGTTCCGAACTGCGGGGCTTGGTGTTGGCGTCGTCAGCATCGGCAGGACCAGGACCAGAAGTTGTTCGATGCTGGTTGTCGGCCGGAGGACCAGGCTGACGAGCATGCTGCGGATCTCGGGGAACGTGAAGCCGATCATGCCCTCGTTGCTGTGGGTTGTTCCCCTTTTGCGGCAAGGGATCTGGCCATGGCGGGGCAGGCATGGGCGAGCATGGACAGGTTGATGTGGGCATGCCAGGCCCGCCAGGTACGGACCTGGTAGTGGTCAAGCCCGGCCTCGTTTTTGGCTTGCTGGAAGCATTCCTCGATGCGCAGGCAGGCGCCGGCGACCCAGGCCAGGTCCGGCAGCGTGCAACGACGGGGCCCGAAGCGGACGTAGTAGGCGATCTCGCCAGGATCGGTGATGCTGCGGCGGTCCAGCAACCAGTGTCCGCGGCCCTATCCCGCAAAACGCGGATCGGCACCCGCGCCAGTCGTACTCGCGCGGACGATGCGCCCCGCGACCACCGACGACCTGCGCCAGGCCCGTGCCGGCATCCCCGCGATCAGGGCGTCGGCGCGAACCTGGCCGAAGTCGGTGGTGGACAGCATGTCGTTGACCCTCGTGGCCAGCACCTACGCCACATCGCGCTGCTCGAGCCAGAACCGCAAATGCTTGGCCTGCCCGTCGGCCTCGTCGGCAGTCACCCAGCGGAGAGGCACCCTCGCCTCGAGCGTGCGCTCGGTCATCGCCATCGCCTTCCGCGGTTTGGTGGCGAACTCCACCTCACCGGGGACACCGGCCGCCCGGCACAGGCCCGGATCGCGGTCCGAGATTCCGGCAGATAGAGCTCCCGGTCGATCAACGCGTGCCCCGCGCCGACGCGTGGGCCGGGAACACGCCCATCTGACAGTTCTGTGTGCGACCGGTGGTCCCCGAATACTGCTGCTGCACAGCCGCCGAACGAAAGCTCTCTTCAGAAACCCGGTGTCACCGACGATCAACACCCCGTCCTGAGCACTTGGATGTTCCACGACATAGTCGCGCAGATCGTCCCGGACGCCCTCGACGTCCCCGTCCGCCCGCCGCAACAACCGCTGCATCCCGTCCGGCGAGACCTCACCGGCCCGCTCGGCCAACGACCAGCCGTTCTTGCGCTCAACCCCGCGACCAGACCGAGCACGTAGTCCCGCACCCGATCACGCGGCTCCGACCTGACGAACCGATCACGCAACCGGCCCGACTCCGCCGCAGCGACATCGACGACCACACACAACATGATCCACCACGGAACACAAGTGCTGTTGCACCACTAGCGGTTGCTCTCGCTGCCGCCACAAGCAGTTCTGGAACAACTCAGATCGTCGCCGAAAGCTCCCGCACGAGCACGAATCCTCCGATCAGGAGCACGAACCAACCAAACCCCTTGCGCAGCAGCGTTTCCGGGACGCGGCCTGTCAACCTCCCACCGACCAGGCTGCCTACCACCGCTGCGCCGGCGACCATCAGAGTGAGTGTCCAGTCAACGTGCGTGGTGGCCAAGTAGCCGGCAAGCCCCGCGAATGACTTCATCGCGATCACAACGAGCGATGTACCGATGGCGACCGCCATGGGCAGGCCGCCCAGCAAAACCAGCGCGGGTACCACGAGGAAGCCTCCACCGGCTCCGACGAGGCCAGTTACCACGCCGACCACGAGACCTTCGGCAACGACCCGAACGACCGGGGTCTCCCCGTGCGGCTTCGCCGGAGCGCTCTGACGCCGACCTCGGATCATCGCCATCGCGCTCGCGACCATCATCACCGCAAAGGCCACCAGCAGCCACGTACCGGGAATCAAGTCGGCGAGCCGACCACCGCCGTAGGCACCTGTCATGCCCGCAGCTCCGAACACCAGCCCTGTTCGCCAGCGCACTCGTCCGGCTCGTGCGTGCGGCACGACGCCAACCGCACTGGTGATGCCTACGACGAACAGCGAGATGGCGATGGCCTGCTTGGGTTCCTGCCCGGCGAGGTAGACCAGGACGGGCACGGTCAAGATCGACCCGCCTCCGCCCAGCACGCCCAGTGTGAGTCCAACGATCACAGCGGCGACGAGCATGAGTACGACTATCACGCTGATGCGCTCCTGACAGCCAATGCACTGAGGACCGGTACGAACGTCATACCTGGGCCGTAATTGCAGGACGGTGTTCCCGGTATGCACATGTCGGGCACTCCTACGGCCGTCCGTTTTCTTTCGCGCGCCGCCGCACTCCGGCCGAACTGACGAATTAGCGGGACATGCTCATCGGGACGGGCGCGCGATTCACCGCAGCGCTCGCGCAGCAGGTCCAGCGGAATATTGCAGGAGTCGGAGATATGGGCAGTCTCGAACTCACCTGATGCGCACGCGTCGATCCATCGCAGAACTGTTGCAAACGTCAGCCGACGGAGCTGGCTGACGTTTGCAACAGCGGAGATCTCACTCCCGCTCCACCAGCACGGTGAGCCCGCTGTCTCGCGCGATGCCGAAGTCGTCGTCCACGAGCACGGTCCGGTGCCCGGCCGCAGTCAGCACGCCCGCCGCGATGGACGCACGGTAACCGGACTGGCAATGCACCCACACCACTCCGGCCGCCAGTTCCGTCGCTCGCTGCGGCAATTCGGGCAATGGCACGTGCACCGCGCCTTCGAGATGTCCTTGCCGCCACTCCTCGACCAGCCGCACGTCTAACACCACTTCGGCTGGCGGTAGGCCATGCGGCGGGCAGCCGGCCCGCGCGGCGGCCAAGTCGGTGAAGGTGGCCACGGGCAGCGCAGCCAGGTCGCTCTCGTCGTTTGCCCACTGCTCCGGCGTGCCGGTCGCGGCGGCCGCCGGACGGTCGATCCCGATCCTCGCCAGTTCCCGCTGCGCTTGCGCCACCTGCTCCGCCGACTCGCCGAGCAACACGACCGGAGCACCGGCCGGCGCCATCCAGCCGAGCCAGGTGGCCATCGGCCCGTCCAGCCCGAAGCTCAGCGTGCCGACTAGGTGCCGGTGCGCGAAAGCCTTGCGCGAGCGCAGGTCCACCACCCATTCATGAGCCTCGATGCGGTCTCGCAGCTCGACGGGGTCCGCGATCCGCGTCGGCGTCAGGTCGATCAGATCGGCCCCCGCAGCGTTCCGCGCGCCCATGTGCGCGTAATAAGCGGGATAGGCGTCAAGCCCGGCGAGCATCTGACTGACGAAGTCGTCCGCCTCCAGCCGCAACGCCGGGTTTGCCGTCTTCTCCTGACCGATCGTCGACGACGGCGCATCGGACTGCATGGCCGAGCAGAAGCTGCCGAACCCGTGCGTCGGCCACACCTCGGCCCCATCCGGCAGCAGATCGGCCAGCCGACGCACAGACAAATGCTGCTGACGCGTGAGGGTGCTCGCGTGTCGCTTGCCGAGCAGGTCCGTGCGGCCCGTGGTACCGAACAACAGCGATCCGCCAGTGAACACCCCCAACGGGCCTTCGGCGCTCTGCAGCACGTACGACACGTGGTGAAACGTGTGCCCCGGCGTGGCCAACACGGACAACCGCATGCGATCGGACACCACGATCGCGTCACCGTCCGTCACGGACAGCCTTTCGAACGTGACATCGTCTGCGCCCGCCACTACGTACGCCGCGCCCGTCAGCCTCGCTAGCGCCAGGCCGCCGGACACGTAGTCGTTGTGCAGATGCGTCTCCGCAACATGCGTAATTTTGACCCCGAGCCGGCCTGCCAGCTCTACGACGCGGTCGACATCGCGTTGCGGGTCCACCACGATCGCCAGGCTTCCGTCGTGAGCCAGGTAAGTACGATCCCCCAGTGACGAGGTCGTCACGACCTCGACCTCCAACGACATCATCGTTCCTCTCTCCCGTGCGACGATTTCAAGTCACCGCACCACCATTCCCTGATTGACAGCGGCAAATTAGGTGCGGAATTTTCCTGAGGCTTTCAGAAAATTGTCATAAGGCTCACGCTGACCAAGGTCGCCGAATTCATTGATACGTACGATCAGGCCATCTTGGACATCAATCAAGAGGCAGCGTGGAATGCGGACCGGCGTGCCGTCCGGCAACTCACCCTCCAGCGTGGCTGCCAGCGTGAAGCCGTCTGGGCTCACCTGCAACGCCCACACGGAGTCGTGGTGATCACGGAGAATCTCGGAAGACGCACTCACCATGCGGACCATGATGCTTGCCAGTTCCCCGCCGGGTACGGACATTTCACTTTCGTAGTTGTGCCAGACCACCACGTTGTCACTGAAGAGCTCACCGAAGTTCGGGTCGATGCTCTCGCGCGAGTACGTGAGCCGGAAGCGCTCAGCGATAGTGTCAACAGTGTTTTTCACACGACAAGTGGATCACCAACCCGCGAAGCGGCAAAGCTTCTTTGCCAGATCGGCAAATTGACACCAGAACACTTGACGGCATCCGTGCTGCGGAGCTGCACTGCGAACTCCAAGAGAACATGAAAACCTGGCAGGATAACCGCAGCCCAGGTCGAAGAACCAAGAGCACCGAGGCTTCAAGCTCCGGGGCGGCAGCCGTGCACGGGCCCATACTGCGGAACCGCCGGACCAGAGCGGATGGAAGTAGCAGGTCTCCCACACGCCGTCATTTCACAGACACACGACGAACCAGGTCTTCGTCAGAACCGGTACGGCGTCAAGCCGGGTCCTCTGGCTGACAAGGTGGACCAGTGCGGCCTGCGGCACGCCACCCCTCGGATGCACGGCTCTTCCGTCGCCAGGGTCGGAGACTTAATGCAGTCGACCGCAATCGGCCTGGAAACCCGCCCGATACCGGGCGTTGGAATGAGTGACCATCCATGGGTCTGTCAACAAAAGGTGCAACTCGCAATGCCACGCAGTTAGGCGGCGGTGCCGGCCGTCAAGCCGTTGGGCGGGTGGGCAGCCGGTGAACGGGTGTTGCTCTCCAAGATCATTACGTGGTGGATCGTGGTGAGGTAGCGGGTTCGGTGTTCTTGGCCGGGCATCTGGGAGAGTTGACACAGGTGATCACGCCTGCGCTGGTGGACGACGTACTCGGCGTGCCCCGGAGGGTGCAGTGCCGCGTGCGGAAGCTGCCCTCGCGGGTGGTGGTCTACTTCGGGCTCGCGTTGTCCTTGTTCGGCTCGGATGGGTACCGGGGTGTTTGGGCAGCGTTGACCGCCGGTCTCGTTGGCGGGCAACGGATGTCACCGTCGGAAGCCGCGCTGCGCCATGCTCGCCGACGGATTGGCTCGGCTCCGCTTGCGCTGTTGTTCGATCGGCTCAAGGGGCCGGTGGCGGGCTCGACGTGTCGAGGCTCGTGGTGGCGCGGGTTGCTTGTGGTCGCGTGGGATGGCACAGGCCTGGCGGTCGCCGACGCGGCCGAGACGGCTGGATTCTTCGGCCGGAAGGTGAGTTGCCATGGCCCTGGCAGCTATCCGGCGTTGAAACTGTCGGCGCTGGTGGAATGCGGGACCAGGGCGTTGATCGACGCGGTGTTCGGCCCTCACGACATGCCAGAGCCCGAGCAGAACTCCGTGCTGTGTCGGTCATCACGCCCCGGCATGCTCTGCTGGCCGATCAGGCATCCGATGGCTATCCGTTGCTGCGCAAGGCCGTCGCCACCGGAACCGACGTGTTGTGGCGGGTCCAGAACAACCGGACACTGGCTGTGCTGCGCACCCTTCCGGACGGCTCCTACCTGTCGATCGTGGCCGATGTCCACAGACGAGACCGGTTGCGGTACTGGGCTCGCAACCCCCATGCGGTCCAGCCGAACGTCGACGGCGTCACTGTCCGGGTCATTGATGCCACCGTCACCGCGATCGACGTCGACGGCCGGGCCAAGAGCGGGACTCTGCGTCTGATCACCACCCTGCTGAACCCGGAAACCCACCCCGCGCAGGAACTCGTCGCGCTCTATCACCAGCGCTGGGAAGCCGAGACGGCATTCCACGGCCTCAAAGTCACGCTGCGCGGCAGCGGCCGAGTCCTGCGCTCTCGCACCGTCGACGGCGTCCGGCAGGAACTGTTCGGGCTGCTCGTGGTCTATCAAGCCGCCCGCCGCGTCGCCGCGGAGGCCGCGGCCTCCGCCGCCCTCGATCCCGACCGGATCTCCCTGACCGTCGTCCTGCGCACGGCCCGTCATACCGTGATCAACGCTCACACAACTGTTGCCGGTCAGAGCAGCGGGGTATGCCCGAGAATCTGGACTGCTGCGCTCGATCCTCGTGCTCTCGGTCCTACTGAACGTCGCACCCGGATCTGGCCCCGACGGATCAAAAGACCGATCGCACCCTTCGCCTACAACAAGTCCAAATGGGACCAACCCATGCGGCAGGTGACCATCACCTCCACCATCGCTGCTCCCACCGGACGATTGACGGGCGGCTCGACCGCCTAACTACGTGGCATTGGGAGTTACACCGCTCGTTTTACAGTCCATCCACACGCAAACTCATTCTGAACTGATCACTTAGACGTCATCTGATCCACTTCGGGCATATCTCTCCGGTTTGCATGGATCGTTTCGCAATGCCTGGGTGAATTCACCGGAAAAATGGAGTCCATTTTGTTAATACCATAGATCTTGACAATAGCCCGGTCGGTCATTTGTGGACGGTCAGCAGGTCGCCATCGACGTGCGTCCCGGATTGCTTGAGCGTCTGCAGCACGGGAGAGACCTCGACCGAATGCACGCTTTCGAGCAGACCGATTCGCTCAGTGACGTACTGGTACAGGCCGTCCAGGCTGCGACATGCTATCCAGGCGAGGACGTTCGACCGGCCGCTGATGGCCGCGACGAACAGTGCCTCAGGGTGCTCGGCTATTGCCTCGCAGGTCGACTCAAGGCGGTCCGGCGGCACGGTCAGCCACAGGTGAGCGGCGATCGGATAGCCGAGCGCGGTGGTGGACAGGTCGACGTGCAGGTAGACCACCCCGCTGCCGAGCAACGTGTCCAGGCGGCGGCCAGCGCGGCCCTCGGAAACCTGCGCGGCGCGGGCGAGAGCGCCCACCGGAGCTCGTCCGTCTCGGGCGAGGACCCGGAACATGGCGTAGTCCCCTGGATCGAGAGATTCGACGACCGGGATGCTCGCATATCGCGGTACCTGTCGTTCGACGGCAAGCTGCTCCGCCTGTTCGGGCGTCAGCACGCCCGGCTCCGCGACCAAGTCGGTGGCTTTGCCCCCGACGAACCGGCGCAGGATGACCGACAGCGTGAGGTCGAGGACAGCCGCGCTGCGTGGAAGCCGGTCGAGCAGCAGGTGCTCACGCTCTTCCTGCGTGTGGGACCGGACCGAGCAGACGATCTCCGACCCGCCCGCGTTGACGCTGACCCAGGAGACATCGGGACGTCGGGCCAGCGCCTGGGCTGTCCCGAGGACTGCGTCCGGCCGGGTGCGGACCCGCACGATCCAGTCACTTTCGCCCAATGCGACCGGGCTGATGTTGGCCACGACTTGCAGGACGCCCGCGCGGCACATCGCCTTGTAGCGCCGCGCCACGGTGCGTTCCGAGACGTTGAGAACTTGCGCGATCCGTCGGAACGGGACGCGCGGACTGATCTGGAGACAGCAGACAATTTGCTCGTCCAGTCGATCCAGGATGACCGATTTCTGATTCCGAGGGCCAGTCATGACGGAAATCTACGCCCAGAGCCCTTCCTCAGGCTTTGTCCCTCGACCGTCCAACACACTCGAGTCGGAAATTCCGAAAGGGAGGCGACAGATGCGCAAGTGGTTGCCGCTGGTCACGGTCCTGTCCGGCTCGTTCATGCTGTTGGTCGATGTGACCGTCGTCAACGTGGCCCTGCCCGCCATGGCCTCAGACCTCAGCGCCTCCTTCAGCTCGCTGCAGTGGGTCGTCGACGTGTACGCCCTCGTCTTGGCCGCCCTGGTGCTCGGCGCCGGCTCGATCTCCGACTTGATCGGCCACCGCCGGGCTTACATCGGCGGGCTCGCGCTGTTCGCGGCCTCATCGCTGGCATGCGGCCTGGCGCCCAACGCCGAAGTGTTGATCGCGGCCAGGATCGTGCAGGGAATCGGCGCGGCGGGGATGTTCGCGACAGTGTTCGCGCTACTCAACAGCAACTACTCGGGCCGTGAGCGCGGCACCGCCTACGGGCTGTGGGGAGCTGTGGCCGGAACCTCGGCCGCGATCGGCCCGATCGTCGGCGGCGTACTCACCGAAGTCGTCTCATGGCGCTGGGTCTTCTTCGTCAACCTGCCTGTCAGCGCGATCGCGATCGCGCTGAGCTTCGTCGTGCTCCGTGACGTTCACGCACCTGCGAAGGGGCGCGTCGACGTCCTGGGAGTGCTGACCTTCACCGCTGCGGCCAGCGCTCTCACCTACGGCCTGATCCGGTCCAACGAGCACGGCTGGTCCCAGCCTCACTCGTGGATCTGGTTCGTCGCCGGGCCGGCGCTGCTCGCGTTGTTCATCGTGGTGGAGCTCAAGGTGCCGCAGCCCATGCTCGACCTCGGGCTCATGCGCAACCGCTCGTTCGTCGGTGTGCTGCTCGCGGCGTTCTTCATGTCGTTCAGTGCCTTCGCCGCCGTCACCTACACCTCGATCTGGCTGCAGTCCGTGCGGGACATGAGCCCGATCCAGGTGGGCTTCACCGGCCTGCCGCTGGCGGTCGCGTCGTTCGCGGCCTCGGCGGTGATCGGACGCTTCCTGCACACCGCGCGACCGGGTCCGCTCATCGCCGGCGGCCTCGTGCTGGTCGGCGTGGGCGGGATCGTCGGCGGGCTGCTGATGCACGGTCCGGCAGGCTGGCTCTCACTGGTGCCCGGCAACGTGCTCGTCGGTGCAGGTGCCGGCCTGGCCACGCCGACACTCAGCTCGGCCGCGATGGGCTCGGTCCCGGTAGAACGCGGCGGCATGGCCGCCGGCGCGGTCAACACCGCCCGCCAGCTCGGCTTCGCATTGGGCATCGCCGTCCTCGGCTCCGTCTTCTCCGCCAGGGCCGCGCACATCCTGTCGGAGCACAACGTGCCCGGCTCGGCGGAGGCGTCACGGGCACTGGGCGGCGGCCAAGCCCCAGCCCTGCTGCGCGCGGTCCCCACGGACCGCCGCGCGGCCCTCGACAGCGCCCTGGAAGCCGCGTCAGTGGGTGGAGTCAGCTGGACGCTGTGGGTCTCGGGCCTGACTGGAGTGCTGTGCGGGCTGGCCGTGTTCTACCTGGTCCGCCCTGATCGCGCCGACGAGCACGAGCCGGCTCCAGGGGCGGACCCGACCGGGCAACCGGTAGCCAGGCGCCCGCGGCTTCGCTGACGGAGCAGGACAACTACGCCATGCACGCCCACCGCAGGCCGTGCTTCATCGAACCCGGAGCGCCATCCCCAAGCGGTGGCGTTCGCAAGTCCACAACGACGAAAGAAGCAGAAGACGATGTCCTCGAATGCCACAGAGCGCTTCACCCATCACGTGACGTCAGCGGGCCCCGCCCGAGGGATGCGGTTCACGGGTCTGCGCAGGGTCGGCGGCACCCCTGACAAGGACGTTCCCCTGGTCGTCGCGATCCACGGAGGCGGCTACACCTCGTCCTACTTCGACGTGCCCGGCTACTCGCTTCTCGACCGCGCGGCGGGTCTCGACGTGCCGATCATCGCTGTGGACCGGCCAGGACATGGGGGAAGCAGTCCCGCGGCAGCCGGTGAGTCTCTCTACCTCGCCAACGCGGCGGCCCTGGACCACCTGATCTCCGAACTCTGGGAGAGCACCGGGATCGGCTGTGCGGGTGTCTTCCTGATCGGACACTCCATCGGCGTCCATGTCGCGATGGGAATCGCTGCTCGCAAACCGCAATGGCCACTTCTCGGCTTGGCCCTTTCCGGCTGCCTGTTGCGGCACGCCGACGGCTTCACCGAGGTATGGGCGGCTCACCCGGAAACCTTCCTCGACGTGCCCGTCGAGCAGAAAGCCGAACTGATGTTCGGACCGGCGTGGACCCACCGCAGCGACATGCCCCAGACCAGCTACTTCGCCAACGTTCCGGTTCGCACGGCAGAGCTGGTGGAAGGCGCGAAGTGGGTGGAGGTGTTCGGTGACCTAGCGCCGGAGATCTCCGTACCTGTTCAACTCCGACACGGCCAGCTCGATCGACTATGGGCTGGAGGACAGGATCAGATCGCCGAGTTCGCGGCGGGCCTGACGTCGTCCCCCTACGTCGACGTCGAGGTCGTCCCCGCGGCCGGGCACGCCATCGACTACCACCGCGTCGGCGCCGCCTTTCAGACTCAGCAGCTCGCCTTCGCGCTGAACTGTTCGATTCGCGGACTTGACGATATCTGAGCCACCGAGACTGAACTCAAGCAAGAGTCGAACTGGGCAAAGCGGGAACAGCGCAAGCCTTACCGGCCGGTCCAGGACGAGCCCACAGACTTGTTGATCGTCTTGCCGATTGGAAAAACCTCCCTGCCGGTGTCTGTACTCGACTGGGCATCAGTCGTCCTGTCGTCGTCAAGGTGCCGGCATGAACTCGGCGACCCCGTCCCGAAAGCTGTCGTCGGTCGCTGGCTCGTTCGTACCGCTCACCATGGGCGGCACGGTGGCCCTCACTGAACACACCGCACTCGACCTCATCGACAGCGGCTCCCGTCTCAGCGGAGTCAGCCTGGTCAACACGGTGCCGTCGATCGCACGGGAACTGCTGGACCACAACGCTCTGCCCCGAACGGCCACCACCATCAACTTGGCTGACGAGGCACTCGCACCAGATCTCGTTCAGCGCCTTCACCAGCAGCCGCACGTCCGAGCTGTGAACAACCTGTACGGCCCGTCCACCAAACCCGGCCACCGCATCGAACTCGGCGAAGTCCGGAACACGCTGCTCAGCCACAACGATGTGGCCGAGTCGGCGGTGGGTTTGCACGGCGATCACCTCGTGGCTCACGTGAGCCCGGTGCTCGACGAGCAGGAGATCCGCGCCCATCTCGCGGCATCGTTGCCCAGGCAGCTCGTGCCGCGGTTCTTCGTGTTCCTCGACCAGTTGCCGCACACGCCCGATGGCAAGATCGACCACAACGCGTTGCCTGCTCCCGCCACTCCGGCGAGCTGGAGCAGCACGCCTCCGCGCACTGAGGTGGAACGCACGCTCGCCGACGTCTGGCGTGAGGTGCTGGAGGTACCGGAGGTCGGTGTTCACGACGACTTCTCAACCCACGGCGGACATTCGCTGCTGGCGGTCCGCGATGTGGACCGCATCCGGGCCGCGGCGTGCAGCTGCCGTTGCGCCAGCTCTTCGAGCGGCCGACCGTCGCTGAGCCGGCCTTGGCGGTGGAAAGCGCGGTTGTGAGGAGGCCTCAGTAATCCCCGTAGTTCGGCGGGAGGTAGGTGACTACGTTGAGTTAGTGAACGTCGATTCACTTATGGGGTATTGTCCGTGCCGTGAGTCCGCGACCGATGTCCGTCACCGACGAGCAGATCTTCGTCAGCGCATCCCGCACGCTGGCTCGCATCGGCCCGTTCCGCGCCACGCTCAACGATGTGGCGTTGCTGCACCTCGACCTCAGCGATGACGCGTCGCACTACCACGCAGTGAGGTTCGCCCAGTCGATGCGCACGGGCATCGCGTCCCTGCTGGAGCGAGCCGCTGAGCGAGGCGAACTCGTTGAGTGCGATGTGGATGCCCTCGCCAGGCGGTTCAGACGACGTACAACGGCGCGCTGATCATGTGGTCGATCAACGGTAATGGCGCGCTGTCGGAGTGGGTGCGGCGCGACGTCGCGTTCCTGCTCGACCCCTTCAACGCGCCGAAGTGAACGGGAGAAGACGACGTGCGTGACCACGGGTGGATCGAGGTTGTGGGCGCCCGCACCCACAACCTGCGCGACGTGAGCGTCCGCATCCCCAGGGGCAAACTGGTGGCGTTCACCGGAATCAGCGGAAGCGGCAAGACGTCGCTCGCGGTCGACACCGTGCACGCCGAGGCCCAGTTGCGCTACCTCGAGGGCATCTCGCCGTTCGTCCGCCGCTACATCGGACAGCGCGACCGGCCGCAGGTCGACCGCATCACCGGCCTCGGCGCGACGCTGGCCGTCGACCAGCGCCGCCTCAACCGCAACCCGCGCTCCACCATGGCCACGGTGACCGGCATGGACGCCTACCTCGGCCTGGTCTACTCACGACTGCCCGCGCTGCGCACCGGCACCGAGCTCGCGACCACCCACTTCGACAGGTTCAGCCCGGAAGGCGCCTGCCTCTTCTGCCACGGCGCGGGCGGAACGGTGCGCGCCGACGCGGACCTGATCATCGACCGGCCGGACCTCCCGCTGCTCGACGGAGGCTCACACTGGTTCGCGAAGTGGCGCTCCGGCGAACACTCGTTCATCCCCGCACTCGCACAACTGCACGACGTCGATCTGTCTGTGCCATGGCGGGAGCTGCCCAAGACGTTCCGGCACGCCGTGCTGCACGGCACCGGCGACCAGATCATCGAGGCCAGCGTCACGATCCCGAGCCGCGCCACCGGCACGAAGTGGACCTACAGCGGCAGCCAGCCCTTACGCGGCGCGCTGGCCGAGGTGGAACGCGTGTTCGCCAACGCGAGCAGCGAGACCAGCAAACAGCGTTATCAGCGGTACATGCGCATGACACCCTGCGAAGAGTGCGGTGGCAGCGGCTTCGGCGAAGCCGCCCGCACCGTGGTCGTCGGCGGCCGCACGTACCATGAACTGATCACGCTCACCGGCACCGACCTGCTCGACTGGGTCGAGCGCGCCGAAGCCGAACTCGACGACCAGCAGCGGCCCGTCGGCCTTCCGCTGCTACGCGAGTTGGGCGCTCGGCTCGTCGTGTTGCACCGCACCGGACTGTCGCACCTGCAACTGAGTCGCGAAGCCTCGTCGCTGTCGGGTGGAGAGTTGCAGCGCGCCCGGCTGGCCGCCCAGCTCAGCACCCCGCTCGAAGGCATCACGTTCGTGCTGGACGAACCTATGTCCGGCCTGCACCCCGCAGACAAGGCCGATGTGCTCGACATGTTGAAAGCTCTGCGAGACAAGGGCAACAGCGTGCTGCTGGTCGAGCATGATCCGGAGATCGTCGCCGCCTGCGACTGGATCGTGGACATCGGGCCCGGTGCCGGCCGCGAAGGCGGCACCCTGCTCGTGTCAGCGCCACCGGCCGAAGCGGCCCGGCACGAGACGTCGCCGACCGCGAGCTACCTGTCCGGCCGTAGACAGCGCGTAGAACGCACCACCCGGCCCGCCACTTCGGGCGGCTGGCTGACCGTCCGCGACATCCGCAGCCACAACGTCGACGTCCCCGAGGTGCGGGTACCTCGGGGACGACTCACCTGCCTCACCGGTCCGAGCGGCAGCGGCAAGAGCAGCCTGCTGCACGCGTTCGCCGCGGCCGTGGACGCGGACGATGCCGCGCCCGTGGCGTGGGTGGCGGTGGTCGACCAGGACCCCATCGGCCGCACCCCACGCTCCAACCCCACCACGTACACCAAGGCCTTCGACGCGATCCGCACGCTTTTCGCCACCACCGAGCACGCCCGCAAGGCCGAGTTCACCGCATCAACCTTCTCGTTCAACACCGCGGAAGGACGCTGCGAGGACTGCACGGGCTACGGCCGCAAGCTCGTCGACATGCACTTCCTGCCGGACGTGTGGGTCACCTGCGCTGCCTGTGAAGGTCGCCGCTTCGCCCAGGAGGTTCTCGACGTCGAGTACCGAGGCCTGCCCATCGACGCGGTGCTGCACCTGACCGTCGACGAAGCAGCCGAGTTCTTCACCGAACCTGAGTCACTCGTCACCACGCTGCACGCCCTGCGCCAAGTGGGCCTCGGCTACCTGGCCCTCGGCCAAAGCGCCACCGACCTCTCCGGCGGCGAGGCGCAGCGGCTCAAGCTCGCGACCACCATCGAGCGAGGCAACCGCGGCCGCAAACGCGGCCTGGTGGTGCTGGACGAACCGGTGACCGGCCTGCACCCGGCCGACGTGCAGCGCTTGGTCGAAGCACTCGACGTGCTCGTCGACGCCGGCAACACGGTCGTCGTCGCTGAGCACGATCTGCACCTGGCCACCCGCGCAGACTGGATCATCGACCTGGGACCGGGCGCCGGCCCGTCCGGCGGCCGCATCGTCGCCTCCGGTACACCCGCTGACGTCGCCGCCACCGACACCAAGACCGCTGCGTACCTCAGCCACATCCTCGGCTGCTGACCTCCATATGTCCCAGGCGCTCACGCCTTCGTACTGCAACGGCATTCGGCCGGCGAGGCGACGGTGTCCTCCAACCCGATCATCGACTACCACGTCGTCCACGCGCTGGTCCTGAGCGTGCTGGCGGTGACGGCCGCCGGCACTACGTGGGGCGTCGCCCGCTGGTGGGCGATCCTGCCGATCGTGAAGGCCAACTCCAGACTGCGGTGACCGCGTACCGATACTGCAGCGGCACCTGTCTGACGCGTAGTGAACCGTCACGGATTTGAGACCGGCTTCGGCTTCAGACCAGCGCCGGTCGGCGTGGTGGGTGTTGAGAGTAGTAGGCGGCTTCGTACTCGGTCGGGGTCAGGTAATCCAGGCGCGAGTGCAGGCGGGCGTTGTTGTACCAGTCTGCCCATTCCATGAGCGCGAACTCGACCGCGGCGAGGGTCTTGAACGGACCGTGCCGGTTGACCACCTCAGTCTTAAACAAGCCGATGATCGATTCCGCTAGAGCGTTGTCGTAGGCATCGCCTACGGAGCCTACAGACGCCGAGAGTCCCTGTATGGCAAGGGATTCAGTGAACTTAACCGACGTGTACTGACTGCCGGCATCCGAGTGGTGGATCAGTCCGGGCTCGACCGGGTAGCCGTGATGATCACGGCGCCACACGGCCATGTTGAGTGCTTTGGACACCAGCACGGTCGTCTTCGAGCCCGACGCGGTCCAGCCCACGATCGCGCGGGAGTAGGCGTCGAACACGAACGCCACGTAGGCCCATCCTGCCCACGTGGAGACGTAGGTGAAGTCGGCGACCCAGACCAGGTTCGGCGCGGTCGCGGTGAAGTCGCGGTTGAGCCTGTCCGCAGCGCGGATCCCGTCCTTGGCCGGGATCGTGGTGCGCTGCTTGCGACCTCTGACCACGCCGTTGAGGCCGAGTCTGCGCATGATCCGGTCCACGGTGCAGAACGCGACGTCGTGGCCGTGACGGCGCAGGTAGCGGGTCATCTTGCGGCGCCCGTACATCTGCTCTGGCGTCCCCCGCAGATCGCGCAGGGCGTTTTCCAGATAGGCGTCGGCGACGTCACGCGCTGATGCTGGCCGGCGGCGGGCCTTGCGGTAGGTCCTGGGCGCGATCTGGATTCCGTGCTCGGTGAGCACATCACAGATCGACTCGACGCCGTAGACCTCGCGGTACTCGTCGATGAAGCCGACGATCAGTGGTCCCGCGGGTCGAGTTCCCGCGCGAAAAAAGCCGAGGCCAGTTTCAGGATTTCGTTGGCCTGCTTGAGATCCCGGACTTCCTTCCGCAGCCGCAGCAACTCCTCACGCTCAGCCGGCGGCAATCCCTGTGACGGCTGTGCGACAGGCTGAGAGCGCTCCGCAAGAGCCTTCTTGATCCACACCCGCAAGGTCTCGTAGTGCACATCAACCATCAGGCCGATCGCCTTGGCGGCGGCATACGGAGACTCGTACTCAGCGAGACGCTCAAGGGCCAGGCGCACGGCCTTCTCACGAACCTCGGGCGGGTAACGCTTCGACATGATGACGACCATCTTCCTCAAGAACGGAAGCGGTCTCAAATCCGTGACGGTTCAGTAGTTCAGAAACGGGCACTAAGACCAAGAGCAGCCTCGCTTGGGTCGGGCTCTCCGACAGGGTGGCCGCCGCGCTTCAGAACCAAGCCGGGCGCCAACCCAACCGCGCGCTGGTGTTCACCCGACGCGGAGGACAACCACTACGTCCGGAGTACGTCCTGCATCGGTTCCATAAGCTCACCGAGCAGGCAGGACTGCCCAGAATTCGCGTCCACGACCTGCGTCACTTCGCCGCGACCACGATGCTCAGCTCGCAGGTGCCGCTGGCCATGGCGTCCAAGACGCTGCGCCATTCGACCTTGTCGACGACAACGGAGATTTACGGCCACCTGCTCCGGCACGTTGCACTCGATGCGGTGAAGGCGATCGAGACGGCGTTGAAGGAAGCCGAGGCGGCGTAGCGCGACCGCTTTGCGACCACAATCGGGCAAAAACGACACCAGCGGGTCTACCTCGAAAGGTAACCCGCTGGTCATTGGCCATCGGGACGACAGGATTTGAACCTGCGACCCCTTGACCCCCAGGGTCGGATCACAGATTGACCTGCGAATACTTCGAACCGGCAGGTCACGACGGCGCAGTTGGACGCACTTGAGCGCAGCTCGCTCCTGTTGTCACGCCTTGACTTCTCCCAATTTCCTCCCAACTCACTCCCACGGCAGATATGTGTCAGCTGCTGCATGCATCGAACGCCTGTGCGTGAACCAAGTGACCAAAATCGTCTCCGCGCAACACGGCCGCAGCACTCGACACGCCGCGTCAGCAGGTCGGGCCGACGCATGTCGGAGCGAACCACTCCGGAAGGTCTCCATCGTCGACCGCGGTCGACGTTTGCCTGCGCGCAGCGGGTTATGCACTGAGACAGCGGGTACCTGCCGGTTTGGCGAGTGGCCCGCCGTTGCATCGGTCGGTGCCCACCGAAGTGACGGTCGAAGGAGACGCCGTGCGTGCGATGGTCTACCGAGGTCCCTACAAGGTCCGTGTGGAGGAGAAGGCCCCGCCGGTCGTCGAGCACCCGAACGACGCGATCGTGCGGGTCACAATGGCTGCGATCTGCGGCTCCGACCTGCACCTCTACCACGGCATGATGCCCGACACCCGCGTGGGCATGACGTTCGGGCACGAGTTCATCGGCGTGGTCGAGGAGGTCGGGCCCTCGGTGCGCAACCTCGTGCCCGGCGACCGCGTGATGGTGCCGTTCAACATCTTCTGCGGCACGTGCTGGTTCTGCGCGCGTGGCCTGTACGCCAACTGCCACAACGTTAATCCCAACGCCACTGCCGTGGGCGGCATCTACGGCTACTCCCACACCTGCGGCGGCTACGACGGCGGCCAGGCCGAGTACGTCCGGGTGCCGTTCGCCGACGTGGGGCCAACCGTCATTCCGGAGTGGATGGACGACGAGGACGCCGTCCTGCTCACCGACGCGCTGGCCACCGGTTACTTCGGGGCGCAGCTCGGCGACATCGTCGAGGGTGACGTGGTGGTGGTCTTCGGCGCCGGGCCGGTCGGCCTGTTCGCGGCGAAGTCGGCTTGGCTGATGGGTGCCGGCCGCGTCGTCGTCGTCGACCACCTCGAGTACCGCCTGGCCAAGGCCCGCACGTTCGCCCACGCCGAGACCGTGAACTTCACCGAGTGCGACGACATCGTGGTGCACATGAAGAAGATCACCGGCCATCTCGGCGCGGACGTCGCGATCGACGCCGTGGGCGCGGAGGCGGACGGCAACTTCACCCAGCACGTCACCGCGGCCAAGCTGAAGCTCCAGGGCGGCTCCCCGGTAGCGCTCAACTGGGCCATCGACTCGGTCCGCAAGGGCGGCACGATCTCGGTGATGGGCGCCTACGGCCCGATGTTCAGCGCGGTGAAGTTCGGCGACGCCATGAACAAGGGCTTGACGCTGCGGATGAACCAGTGCCACGTCAAGCGGCAGTGGCCGCGGCTGTTCGAGCACATCCGCAACGGCTACCTCAAGCCCAGCGACATCGTCACCCACCGCATCCCGCTGGAGCACATCGCCGAGGGCTACCACATGTTCTCGGCCAAATTGGACGGCTGCATCAAGCCGCTGATCGTGCCCAACGCCGTCTGAAGGAGACGACCGCCATGACCTACACGTCGGACAAGCCGGCGCTGCCCGAGTCCACCGACCAGCTGCGGGCCCGGATACCGGGCTGGGGCGCGGATCTGGATCCCAAGGACCGCCCGTCGGTGCCGAAGCTGCAGTGGCAGGAGGACCGGACCGGCGCGCACTGGGACTTCCCGGACCGCCAACCGGAGAAGTGGCCGCGGGAACGCTCGATCGAGCACAAGTTCCTCACCCCCGTCTTCGGCACCTCCTGCCCGCCCAAAGGGGTGTCCGGAATGATCCGCCGACTCGCCTACCGGAAGTTCAGCGAGGCGCGGGCCGCGCACTGGCTGCTGCTGCTGGCAGCCGACCGGGTGGACGCGTGGGAGAGCCACCTGAGCTCGTTCCTGACGGCCCGGCCGGACAACCCGGTCACCGAGACGGGGGTGCTGAGCGAGTTCTCCCGACACGGCATCTCCTCCCGCGTCGGCCAGAAGCGGTCCGACGTCAAGCACCAGGTCCTGGACCCGGTCATCGTGGCCGGCCCGTGGGTGCTGGCCGTCGCGGTCGCGGTCACCGTAGTGCGGAAACTGCTCCGCCGCTCGTAGATGAGCACGTCCTCGGTGCCGGCCCGAGCGAAGTGGTTCGGGGCCGCGATGGCGCCTGTCACCGGCGCGGCCTCAGTTTCTTGAACGGCTTCCATCGGGGCCCCTGGGGTAGTGATCACCACGGTGGAGGGTGCCGAGCGGGCTCGTGTTCGAGCGCACGCGGCGTGCGTCCGTGTACGCGAACTGGCCACCCGTCGTGCAGCTCTGGCCAGGGGGAACTGCGGTGAGCCGGGCCAGGTCGCCGCACGCCGCGCCGTCCGGCAGGTTCAGGTGGCGCAGGAGCGTTGTGCCTGCCGAAAACCTCATCCATACAGTTAGAAGGCCTACATAGCCCAAGTGCCTGAAGCTCTCACGGGCTACGGTTGTCATCCGCGTGACGTCGTCCAGCACGGCATGATGACCGGCTGTGCTGCTCCGACTGGCCTACCTCGGTGTGACCAACGCGTTCGCCTTGCTGCGCCTGCTGCCCATGAGCGACTGGGACAAGGACACGGAAATCCTGGCGTTACGGCACCAGATCACGGCTGTGGAACGCCAACTGGGTAACGCCCGTCCACGGTTCTCCCCGGCGACCGAGCGTTCCTCGCGGCACTGCTGCACCGACTTCCGGTCGATAAGCTTCGTCGGCTCCGTCTGCTGGTGCGCCCGGAGACAGTGCTTCGGTGACACCAGGACTTCATCAAACGCCGCCACGCGATCAGATCCCGCCCCAAGCGGCTCGGCCGTCCACGGACCATCCGCTCGATCCGGCTCCTGGTGCTGCGCCTGGCACGGGAGAATCCCGCCTGGGGCTACAGCCGGATCCACGGCGAACTCCTCGTGCTCGGCATCAAGGCCGCAGCCTCCACCGTCTGGCAGATCCTCAAAGACGCCGGAATCGACCCGGCGCCCCAGCGCACCACGACGACCTGGTCGGCCTTCCTCCGCTCACAGGCCGATGCTCTACTGGCCTGCGACTTCTTCGAGACCTATACGTTGAGCGGCACCCGCCTGTACGTGCTCGCGTTCATCGAGCACGCCAGCCGCCGAATCAGGGTTCTGGGCGCTACCGCGCACCCGACCGCGTCCTCGGTCACCCAAGCCGCCAGAACCTCGTCATGGATCTCGAAGACGAGGGCCAACACGCGCGATTCCTGATCCGCGACCACGACGGCAAGTTTCCCGTCCTGTTCGACGCCGTCCTCGCCGACGCGGGCATCAAGGTCGTCCTCAGCGGCATCCGGATACCACGCATGAACGCGATCATGGAACGCTGGATTCACAGCTGCCGCCGCGAACTTCTCGACCGCACCCTCATCTCGAACCGACCGCACCTACTCCACGCCCTGCGCGAGTACAAGAAGTACTACAACACCCACCGGCCCCACCAAGGCATCGCCAACGCCAGCCCACGGCGCACACTGCCACCAGCCGTCACCGACCAAGCGGCCCTCACCCGACTCGACATCTGCCAACGGAAACGACTGGACGGCATCCTCAACGAGTACCACCACGCCGCCTGACCTGCACGGACGACATTTTCGGCAAACACAAGGTCGCGACGCTGCAGTTGGATGCGCTTGAGTGCAGCTCAATCCTGTTGTCACACCTTGACTTCTCCCAATTTCCTCCCATCGTCCTCCCGCGACGGATCCAAGTCGACCGTTGCGGGGTCGAACGCCTTGTGCGGGATCCAAGTGACCAGAGTTGTCATCGACACCAAGAGTGTTGCGGCCATGACATCTCCCCCATCGACATGGCTTGATCGACGAGCACAGCAATGCGCGGCTGGCCCTACCGCATCCGCGCCCGCGACACGGGTGAGGTTCACCCCGAACGGTGGATAGGGGCGTAAGAGGTTCAGGCAGCTGCTCGGAGTGACTTCTCATAGTCGCTGGGACTGCGCATCCCGAGCTTGGAGTGCCGCCGCACACTGTTGTAAAAACGGATCCACTTGTCAACTGTCACAACGAATTCCGTCGTCGTGGCGTAGACGTGCCGGTAGTAGTGCTCGTGTTTGAACGTGGACCAGAACGACTCGGCGGGGCTGTTGTCCCAGCAGATCCCGGTCGCGCCCATCGACCGGCGCAGCCCGTGCCGGAAACACGCCTGCGCGGTCAGATTCGCCGTGTACTCGCCGCCGCGGTCGGAATGCAGCACCGTGCCACGACAATCGCCGCCGCGGGCGGCCACCGCGGCCTCGATGGCGGTGGTGACCATCTCGGCACTGATGTGGTCGGCGACGCTGTAGCCGAGCACCCTGCGCGAGTGCCCGTCGCGGATTGCGCACAGGAACATCTCGCCCTCACCACAGGACAAGTACGTGATGTCGGTGAGCCAGACGGCGTTCAGCCGGCGCTGGTCGAACTCGCGCTCGACAAGATCCGGCGGGAACGAAGCGGACGGGTCGGCGGTCGTCGTGCTCACCTTGAACGTGCGCGGGCTGATGCCCTCGCTCCCGATCCCGGCCATGACCTTGGTGACGGTCTTGGCGCTGACCACCTCGCCCTGATCCCGTAACTCCGCGGTGATCCGCGGCTACCCGTAGGTCCCGTCGGAGTTCTTGTGCGCCTGGGTGATCTTCACCTCCAGGTCCGCGCTCAACAACCGACCCCGAAAGAGCCTCGACTGGCAGACTCCAGCCGACGTCTTCGAGCAACAGCTACGCTCGCTCCAACAAGCTGGTGTTGCAACGACCGGTTGAACTCAAGCAATACACCTCCGGACCGTTCCGCTCCGCATCGCCGGTCACGGCATCCGGTCGTCGTTGGGGCGGACCGGGTCGTGCTTCGACAACGCCGTCGTCGAGTCGTTCTTCACCACCTGAAAACCGAGATCGGCACCACCGTCCGGGACACCCGCGACGATGCCCGCAGGGAGGTTTCGCCTACTGCGGCTACTACAACCATGACCGTCTACACTCGACACTCAGCTACCGGACTCCGCATGAAGTCCGTGTCGGCTATCGTCAACGTCTCGCCCTCATGGCATGAAATCCGGTGTCCGGTCTTCATCTTCACCTGGTCGAGTGACGTGCATCCGGAACGACAGGGCACCATCACCGATCGTGATCGTGTGGCAGGTGGGCGCGATCAAATGATCGTTCACCGTCAAACATCCCGGCGGTTCCGCATCGGGGTACTGGCGCGGTGCTCGCGCCGGATTTTCACAATGATGTCGCCCATAGGCAGTGCACCTTCACTCGCACGGGTGCATGTGGCGGACGAGTGCATGGACGGCCTCTCCGGCGGTACCCGTGGCGTCCCGACCACCGATGGACCGGAGGGAACGACATGAGCGACATCAAGCGCTTCATGGCCGTGCTTGTTATCGGTTCGACCCTGGCGGCTGCTCCGACTGCGGCCGCATCCGCCTATGTGATCGAGCCACGTGCCGCCGCAGCGGTGGTGGCTCAGGACGACAACAACACCGATGACGACAGCGGCAACTGGGGCCTGTGGGGTCTTCTCGGCTTGCTGGGGTTGGCGGGCCTGGCCGGCCGCAAGAGGCGCGACGTTACCGACCACCACACCCCGGGGCGTTGACCTGAGAAGGGCGACGAGTTCCTCATGCGCTTCGGCAACACCCGCATAGAGTTCCCAGGTGGCCGCGCGGGTCGTCTGACGATGCTGGTCATCTCGGTCGTGGCATCGGTCCTGCTCACCGTCCTGCTCAATGCCTTGCCATGACGGTGTGCCTGCCGTCTTCCCCATCGCCGGCGACTGACGCGGCATGATGACAGGCCATGCCGCCCTGGGCGGAGATCCTGGCGCTGCAGCATCGGATCACGCCCCCGGGAAGGCGACCGGGTAATGCCGGTCCCCCAGTTGTCTGCCGGTGACCGGGCGTTCCTCGCGGCTCCGCCGCACCGACTTCGGGTCGCCGCTGAGCGACCTGCGCAACGGCCGGTCCGACGAGCGGGCCAGCTCAACGGAGTCCTTCCGGAACTGCTCCGGGTACTTGGGAGGACTGTCCCGCTCCCGGTTGCACTTCAAGAAGAGCGGCATCATGCGCGGCGCCGGGGAGCGACGTCATCGAAACGATCAAGCCGAAGAAACGAACGCCGACACGCCTTACGGCGCGCGAAGGACTGCCCGACAGGTCGACACCGAGGGACCAGAGGTCGCTGACCGAACTCGACAGCGCCTCAGAGAACCGCGTCGGTGGCTTGGGCGGCGAGTTTGGCGGGCAGGGGTACAGGTGGGAATGCGGCTCTACCGCGGTCGCACCCCGCCTCCGGCTACGCCCCCGGACCGGCCATGTCCTGGCACCCGGGGTCAGAGGTATTACCGCGATCGACTGAATTGTCGCCGTGCATCGACGCACGGGACCCAAGCCGAAGGAGAATCATGTCCCAGCGCAACACTTTCGTCCGCGCCATGCACGACATCGGTCTCGCCGCCTGGTTCGGCGGATCCCTTGCCGGGGCGGTCGCCGTCAACGGGGCTGCCGCCGACCTCCCGGACCGCAGGATGCGGCTGAAGGTGGCCAACGCCGGCTGGGCACGCTGGACACCAGTCAACGCCGCAGCCATCGGCATGCACTTGGTGGGCGGGACGGCGCTGCTGCGAGCCAACCGGGACCGTGTCGCCGATCAGCGCGGAGTAGCGGCCCAGACCGCTGCCAAGCTCGTCCTGACCGGAGCCGCGCTGGCGGTGACCGGCTACAGCAGGACGCTGGGCAAGAAGCTGCGCGCCGCCGACGGCGTCCCGGTCGAGGGCGGCACCACCCCGGCGGAATCCACCCCGCCGGAGATCGCGCACCTTCAACGGCAACTGGACGTCTGCCAATGGCTGATCCCGGCCCTCACCGGCGGGATCTCGCTGCTCACGGCCTTGGCCGGGGAGCAGCAGCGGCCCGGCCAGCAATCGAGCGGGATGTCCCGCAAGCTGGCGCAGTGGCTACACCGCGGAGCGTGAACCGGCCGCGATGCCCCTGTGCCTAGCGATAACTCCCTCCATGCAGGTCAGAAGCGAGCTCGGGACACGGGCTCGGGATGGCCCGCAAGGATGCTCGTGTTCCACGGGCTTGTCGGTGACGCGGCATGATGACCGGCTGTGCTGCTCCAACTGGCCTACCTGGGCGTCACCAACGCCTTTGCGCTGCTGCGCCTGTTGCCCATGAGCGACCGGGACAAGGACACGGAGATCCTGGCACCACGGCACCAGATCACGATCCTGGAACGCCAACTGGGTAAGGACCGCCCTCGGTTCTCCCCCGCCGACCGGGCGTTCCTCGCGGCACTGCTGCACCGACTCCCGGCCGCCACGCTTCATCGGCTCCGGCTACTGGTACGTCCGGAGACGGTGCTGCGGTGGCACCGCGACCTCATCGCACGCCGCCACGCAGCCAGATCCCGCCCCAAGCATGTGCCTGCCGAAAACGTCATCCATGCAGGTGGCAGAGGGCCTATCGAGACCATGCACGGAAGCGGTCATGATCCCGCCCTGCTGCCGACAAGCACGGCATGATGACCGGCCATGCTGCTCCGACTGGCCTACCTAAGCGTGACCAACGCGTTCGCGTTTCTGCGCCTGTTGCCCATGAGCGATGGGGACAAAGCACGACCTGCGCCACTTCGCCGCGACCACGATGCTCAGCTCACAAGTTCCACTCGCCATGGCATCGAAGACGCTGCGCCACTCGACCTTGTCGACAACAACGGAGATCTACGGTCACCTGCTCCGCCATGTTGCCCTCGATGCGGTGAGAGCGATCGAGACGGCATTGAAAGAAGCCGAGGCGGCGTAGCGCGACCACTTTACGACCACAATCGAGCAAAAACGACACCAGCGGGTTTACCTCGAAAGGTAAACCCGCTGGTCATTGGCCGTCGGGACGACAGGATTTGAACCTGCGACCCCTTGACCCCCAGTCAAGTGCGCTACCAAACTGCGCCACGTCCCGGCCGCACTCCCGGTTCCCCGGCGTGCATGGGAAATCCTACAACACCCTGCACAGAGATCAAAAACGGCCCCCACCACAGGCCGTGAGCTGCGGAAATACGGCAGGGACCCGAAGTTCGGGTCCCTGCGCCCCTCGGTCCGACCGATCCCCCGATCCTCGACCGACACCCTGAACTATGCGGTGGCGGCGTCGCGGGCGCCACCGCCGAAAGTCGAGTCTTGTACGTCAACCTTCGACTTACCGGGTGGTAGGACGGCGCTGACGCTGAAGCCGCCGTCGGCGCGGTAGGAGGTGGTCAGGGTGCCGCCGGCCAGGCGGACTCGCTCGGACAGGCCGTGCAGGCCCGCGCCTCCGCCGTCACCCGGCGAAGGTGATTCCCCTGGCCCGTTCACCACCGAGACCAGGACGGGTGAGCCGCGGTTCACGGTCACGGTCACGGAGGCGCCTGGGGCGTGTTTCGTCACGTTGGTCAGGGCTTCCTGGACCACTCGGAACAGGGCGCGTGACACTGCCGGCGACAGAGGTGCGTCGCCTGTTTCGGAGAGGGTCACGGACACGCCTGCCACGCGGGCTCGGTCGACCAGCTCTTGCAGGGACGGGTAGGTGGTGTCGGAGTTCAGCAGGCCCAGGGCGGCTCGCATCTCGGCGAGTGATTCCTTTGCGAGGGAACGCAGGCGCAGCGCGGTCTCGCGGACGGTGTCGTCCGGGGCCGTGGCGGCCAGGGCGGCTGACTCGACTGCTATCAGGGTGGCGTGGTGGCCTACCGCGTCGTGGATCTCGCGGGCTATCCGGGCTCGTTCCGCTGCTCGGGCGGAGGTTTCTCGAGCTTCCAGCTCCGCGGCTCGGGCTCTGCGGGTTTCGTACAGGGACGTGGTCAGTTCCTTGCGGGTGGTGACGAGGGCGCCGAGGACGGTGGGGGCGGCGGCCAGGCCGAAGGCGAAGGCTGTGGCCAGGAGCAGCGGGCCTGGGGGGATGGACTCGGTCAGGAGTACCGGTGCTATCGAGGCGACGGTCATCGCGATCATCCAGAAGACCTGTCGCGGGATGGACTTCTCCTTGCGGCCCAGGCGGAACTGGGCGACGAGCGCCGGGGC
The DNA here is from genome assembly GCF_900104175.1 of Lentzea jiangxiensis. Taxonomy (GTDB): domain Bacteria; phylum Actinomycetota; class Actinomycetes; order Mycobacteriales; family Pseudonocardiaceae; genus Lentzea; species Lentzea jiangxiensis. The sequence goes on along the minus strand of NZ_FNIX01000025.1, from coordinate 64,646 downwards.
CCAGCCGAGGCCGCCGGCTACGGCCGGGATGCAGATCAGGGAGGCGAGCCACGGCCAGCGCAGGCGTGTGGAGAGGAGCAGTGCGGCGATGACAGCTGTCCACAGCGACCACGGGAACGGGCGGTCCTGGGTCAGGAGGACTACGCCCGTGGTGATGCCCACGGTGAGGACCTCGCGCAGGACTGCCTTCACCACGCACCGACCTGGTGGGCGACCAGGGCCGCCTGCACCCGGTTCTCCACTCCCAGTTTGGTGAGGACGGTGGACACGTAGCTCTTCACCGTCGCCTCGGACAGGCAGAGCTGCTCGGCGATCGAGTGGTTCGAGCGGCCGCTGGCGACCAGTTCGAGCACCTGGCGTTCGCGTGCGGACAGCGAATTCAGCTGGCGGTTGGCGCGGAAGCCCCTCAGGCGGGGAAGCAGGCGGGCGGTGATGCGCGGGTCCAGGACCGCGCCGCCGGCGGCGAGATCCACCACGGCGCGGACGAGGGCCTCGGGTTCGGCGTCCTTCAGCAGGAAGCCCTGGGCGCCCAGGTCCAGGGCGGTCGCCACGTAGTCGTCGAGGTCGAACGTGGTCAGCACGGCGATGGCCGGCGGGGTGGCCCACGTGCGCAGGCGGCGCACGGCCTCCAGGCCGTCGACGCCGGGCATCTGGACGTCGACCAGCACGACGTCCGGCAGGTGGGCCAGGACGACCTCGACCAGTTCGGCGCCGTCGGCCGCCTCGCCGACCACCTCCACCCGGCCATCGGCTTCGAGGAGGACTTTCAGGCCCCGCCGCAGCAGGGCCTCGTCGTCGGCTAGCACCACTCGTACGGCCACCAACCCAACCAACCGCACCCCGTCACGAAGGGCAACCGGCTGGTCGGGTCATCAACGGGTGAGCTACTTCTTGCCTGCGCCGGCCTTCTTCTTCTCGCGCACGCGCACGGAGATGCGGACCGGGCTGCCCTCGAAGCCGAACTCCTCGCGCAGCCTGCGCTCGATGAAGCGGCGGTACGACGCCTCGAGGAAACCGGTCGTGAACAGCACGAACGTCGGCGGGCGGGTCGAGGCCTGGGTCGCGAACAGCACCTTCGGCTGCTTGCCGCCGCGCACGGGCGGCGGGGTCGCGGCGATGAGCTCGGTCAGCCACTGGTTCAGGCGGCCGGTCGGGACTCGGGTGTCCCACGAGTTCAACGCCGTGCGCAACGCCGGCGCGAGCTTGTGCACGGCGCGGCCGGTCAGGGCCGAGATGTTGACCTTGTCGGCCCACGGGACGCGCACCAGGCCGCGTTCGAGCTCGCGGATCATCTCGTTGCGGCGGTCCTCGTCGACGAGGTCCCACTTGTTGAACGCCAGCACGCAGGCGCGGCCCGACTCGACGACCATCGTCAGCACGCGCAGGTCCTGCTCGGCGAGCGGCTCGTGGGCGTCGAGCAGCACGATCGCGACCTCGGCGGTCTCGATCGCGGACTTCGTGCGCAGCGAGGCGTAGTACTCGGCGCCGCTCTCGAACTTCACCCGCTTGCGCAGACCGGCGGTGTCGACGAAGCGCCAGATCTCGCCGTCGAGCTCCACCAGCGAGTCGACCGGGTCGACGGTGGTGCCGGCGACCGAGTCGACGACCGAGCGGTTCTCGCCGGTCAGGCGGTTGAGCAGCGACGACTTGCCGACGTTCGGCTTGCCGACGAGCGCCACGCGCCGGGGGCCGCCGCTGCGGGCGCCGAAGTCGTCGCGCGGGGTCTCGGGCAGCTTGTCGAGGATCACGTCGAGCAGGTCACCGGAGCCGCGGCCGTGCAGGCCGGAGACCGGGTACGGCTCGCCGAGGCCCAGCGACCACAGCGACGCGATGTCGGCCAGCAGCCGGTCGTCGTCCACCTTCGACGCGCACAGGATCACGGGCTTCTTCGACCGGCGCAGGACCTTCGCGACGGCCTCCTCGGTCGACGTCGCGCCGACGGAGCCGTCCACGACCAGCAGGATCACGTCCGCGGTCGCCATCGCGAGCTCGGCCTGGGCGGCCACGGAGGCCTGCAGCCCGACCGCGTCCGGCTCCCAGCCACCCGTGTCGACCACGGTGAACTTGCGGCCGTTCCACAGCGCGTCGTACGCCACGCGGTCACGCGTCACGCCCGGCACGTCCTGCACCACGGCCTCACGGCGGCCGATGATGCGGTTGACCAGCGTGGACTTGCCGACGTTCGGCCGTCCGACCACCGCGAGCACCGGCTGTGGCGGCGCGGATTCCCCGCCGCCCTCGCCGTCGAGGTCGTCGAAGGCTGACCAGTCGGCCTCGTCCTCCCAGGTGCCGTCCAGGTCCGTCATCGTCTTCCCTCACTCGCACGTTGTCCGTCTAGTTCGGCGACCAGTGTCGCCAGGCGGTCGCGCACCTGCTCGGTCGCAACGCCCAGGGCGGCTCGTCCCTTCCCCTCGGGGAGGTGGAACGGCTCACCGATCAGCACGTCGACCTCGGGCCGCCAGCCCTTCGCCTGGTAGGTCCCGCGGCAGGCGATCGGCAGCACCACCGCGCCGGAGGTCTTGGCCAGCCACGCCGCGCCGTTCTGCGCGTTCGCCACGTCGCCCTCGCCGCGCGTGCCCTCGGGGAAGACCCCGATCACACCGCCTGCTCTGAGCACGGACAACGCGCTGGTCAGCGCTGTGCGGTCGGCCTCCTGCCGCTTGACGGGGATCTGCCCGATCTTGCGCAGGAGGTAGCCGACGACGCCTTGGAACATCTCCTGCTTGATCAGGAACGTCACGCGCCGGGGCAGCACCCCGAACAGGATCGGCCCGTCGGCCATCGAGCTGTGGTTGGCGACGACGACCACGCCGCCGCTCAAGGGTACGCGGTCGCGCCCGTGCACCCGCAGCCGGAACTGCCAGGCGTAGGGGACGCGCCCGATCCAGCGCCCGAGGTCGAACAGCCAGGGCAGTGTCCCCTCGGGAACGCTCACCCGGTCACCCGCAGCCCGCGCTCGTGCACGAGCTCGAGCAACGCGTCGATGGTGCCCGCGAGGTCGAGGTCGGTGTTGTCGAGCTCCACCGCGTCTTCGGCCGCCTTCAACGGCGACACCGCGCGCGACGAGTCGTAGTCGTCCCGGCGCTGCACGTCCGCCAGCACCGCGTCCACAGTGGACTGACGGCCGGCGGCGTTGTCCTGCTTGGTCCTGCGCACGGCCCGCGCGTCGGCCGACGCCGTCAGGTAGACCTTCAGCGGGGCGTCCGGCGACACGACGGTGCCGATGTCACGCCCCTCGACGACGATGCCGCCCACGTGGTCCAGCGCGTCCGCGATGATCGCGCGCTGCTGGGCCACGAGCAGCTCCCGCACGTGCCGCGCCGCGGACACCGGCGACACCGCGAGGGTCACCTCGGGGCCGCGGATCTCCGCCGACACGTCGTCGCCGTCGAGCGTGATGCCCGGCCGAGCGGGGTCGGTGCCGACGACCAGCACCGCGTTGTCCGCGACCTCGGCGACCTCCGCCTCGTCAGCCGGGTCCACTCCCGCGCGCAGCACCGCCACCGTGATCGCCCGGTACATCGAGCCGGTGTCGAGGTAGCGCGCGTCCAGCGCCATCGCGAGCCGCTTCGCGACGGTGGACTTGCCGGTGCCGGACGGTCCGTCGAGAGCGACCACACCGCGCAACTGACCCTGGCCCACCGCAGCTCCCTCCGAGACACCCACGGCCCACATTGTGCCTGGTGCGAACGCTCACACCGCAGGCGGGACAGTCCACGGCCGCTCCGGCGCGACAGCCGCGTCCGTGATCGCCCGCCGCCGGTGGCCCGTCGCAACGGTATCGATCGGTGGAATTCGCAACAGCCGCGCTGCGCCGGGGCCGATTCCGTGAGCGCATCACCGAACTCACGGAGGACCAGTGACCACCACCGGACAGCGCGGCGCCGTCGAGGCGTTGCTGCACCGCACGCTCGCCGCGCACAAGTCGATGTTCCTCGCCACGGCCGGTTCGGACGGCTCGTGGGTGAGCGGCGTGTACTTCACCGAACGGGGGCCGCACGAGCTCGTTCTCGTGCTGGAGGAGCGCGGGCGGACGCTCAAGGCGATCAGGGAGAACCCCGAGGTGTCGCTGGTCGTGTCCACCGGGTCGCCGATGGAGCCGTTCCTGCAGGCGCGCGGTACGGCCGTGGTGGTCGGCGGCGCCGAGGACGAGCTCGTGCGGCAAGCGCTCGTGGCGAAGGTGTCCGAGGCGGGCCCGTTCCTCGCCACGCCGGTCCGGGCGGTCAAGGTGGCCGTGCCGCGGTGGCGCGTCACGGACATCCCCAACGGGTGGCTGCCCGGCAAGGACTTCGGCGCCTGACGGCCTTCAGTGGTCGAGGCCGGTCTCGACGTGCGCCGGCGGCTGGATCACGCGGGGCGGGGAGCCGGGGACGGCGATCTCGGTCGCGGACCAGCGGCACGTCCCCCAGGCGCGCGGCGCGGGCGGCGAACTCCGGGACCCTTCCAGCGGCGTCCTCAGTGGACAGCCCGGACATCATTGTTCGACAACGATGTTCGGGAACTTCAGCGTGAGTCCGAGCAGGTTCACGACGTAAGCGGCCCAGCCGCCGCCGAGCAGCACCAGCCGCCGCTCGCCCAGCGCCTCGGCGGTCTCGATGAGCACGTGCAGGCCGCTCGAGCCGATGAACGTCAGGCCGGTGAAGTCGACCACCACGTCGCCGTCCCCCGAGGCGCGGGCGAGGGCGAGCTCCGACCTCAGCAGGTCGCTCGTGGTCAGGTCGACCTCACCGGTCAGCGCCACCACGGCGTCGTGGCGGCGCACCCGCAGCAAGCCTCGTTCCGGTTCCATCGTCGGTGCCTCACAGGCGGGAGACCGCGAACCTGGTTCCCCACGATGAGACGTCAGCGGGTCCACGACCACCAGGGCCGGTGGACTCCGAAGCGCCTCTTTCTGCCACGGGGTCTCTTCCTGGGGCGAAGGTCCGGGAAGAGACCCCGTGAGCGCGTACCCCCGGAGTCTGTTCCCGCGCCGGACCGGGTGACCAGGGCCGAACGAACCCGCCGGGCAGGGACCTACGGTGACAGGTCGGCCAGCAGGAGCCCGCTGCGCGGCTTGGGGGTGAAGTACGTGCTCTTGCGCGGCATCTTCCCGCCCTCCAGCACCTCCCGCAGCGGCACGGGCGCGATCAGCAGCACCGCCTCGGCCTCGACGGACGGGTCGACGACCGGCCGCACGCACGGGCTCTCCGGGTCCAGCCCGAGAGCGGCTCCCAGCAGCAACGACTCCACGACGGCGTGGTCGACCCCCTTGCCGGCGGGCAACTCGACGCGCAGCACCTCGTCGGGACAGCGCACCACGACCACACCCGGCTCCGGATCCACGACGTAGGGCAGCGACGACACCGTCAGCCCCACGCCCTCCCACGCCGCCACCAGGTCGGACGCGCCCAGCCCCGTCCCGGCGATCGCGCGGTGGATCGGCCCGACCCGCAGCCCCGGCCCGGACGTCACCAGCGCGAGCAGGCCGGACAGCCCCGCCTCGCGCGCCGCCGCGACCCGGTGGTTGCCGTCCGCGACGAGCAACGGGTGCGCGCCCGCCGCCCGCAGGAACGCCTCCTGCGCCTCCCCCGGTCCGACGAGCCACACCCAGTGCCGCCGCCCGCCGGAGTCCACGAGCGACACGGCGGGCTCCCCGGTCATGCCGAGCACGAGCGACGTCAGCCGGTCGTGCGGGGTGACCGGGATCAGCATGGCCGCGCTCGTCGCGATGCCCAGCGACGCCAGCACCCGGCCGCGTTCGGCGACCACGTCCGGGTAGACGTCCTCGGTGTGCTCGATCGCGTCCGGGTCGACGAGGCAGAGCAGCCCGCACGCCGTGCCGTCCGGCCCGTCGACCCGGTACGGCGCGACGACGTCGGTGACCTCCCGGTAGGCCCGCCGGATCAACGCCGCGAGCTCGGTGCGGGCGGCGGGCAGCGCGTCGAGCAGCCCGGTGCCGGCGGCCAGCGCGGCGGGCGTGCGGTGCGGGTGCTGCACGGCGAGCAACGTGCCGTGCGGGGCTCTCGCGAGCGCCCCGATCACCTGACCGGGTTCGGCGAACTCGTCGACGTCCGGGCCGGGCACGCGCTCCCGGACGATCCAGCCCCGGCGCACGGGGCCCACGCGGAGCGTCCTCGATGTTTCGGACATGCACGTATCATGATCTGTGTGAACGTAGAGATCACGCCCCTGCCGGGCATCGGCACGCGTCAGGACTTCATGATCCGTGCCGGCCGTCGCGTCGGTGTGATCACGTACCGGGACGGCCGGTTCGAGCTCATCCTCTCCAAGGCGAGCGATCCGGACTCCTGCGCGGCGTCGATACCCCTCTCACCGGAGGAGGCGAGCACGCTCGCGGGCCTGCTCGGCGCGCCGCAGCTCGTCGCCCACCTGCGCGAGGAGACCCGCGACATCGCGGGCATCACCACCCGCCAGCTGCCGGTCACCGCCTTCGCGAACCGCACGCTCGGCGAGACCGCTCTGCGCACCAGGACCAGTGTGTCCGTCGTGGCCGTCGTCCGCGCGGGCAACGCGCATCCGTCGCCCGGCCCCGACTTCCTCTTCGAAAACGGCGACCTCGCGGTCGTCGTCGGCACCGCGGAAGGCCTCGACGCCGCCGCTGAGATCCTCCACGGCGGTTAATCACAGTGCACGAGACAACAATCGCCATGATCCAGCTCGGCGCGGTGTTCTTCGGCCTCGGCCTGCTGGGTCGTGTGGCTCGGCGTGCCGGAATCTCCCCGATCCCGCTCTACCTGGTCGGTGGACTGGCGTTCGGGCACGGCGGGCTGGTCCCGTTGCACGGCATCGAGGAGTTCACGCACCTCGCCAGCGAGATCGGCGTCGTGCTGCTCCTGCTGCTCCTCGGCCTCGAGTACTCGGCGTCGGAGCTCACGACCGGTTTGAAGAAGTCGTGGATGGCCGGTGTGCTCGACCTGGTGCTCAACTCGGCGCCGGGCGCGATCGCGGCGCTGCTGCTGGGCTGGGGCCCGGTCGGCGCGCTGGCGATGGCGGGCGTCACGTACATCTCGTCGTCGGGCATCGTCGCGAAGGTCCTGGGCGACCTGGGGCGGCTCGGCAACCGCGAGACGCCGGTCGTGCTGTCCGTGCTCGTGTTCGAGGACCTCGCGATGGCCGTGTACCTGCCGGTGCTCACCGCCGTGCTCGCGGGTGTGAGCTTCCTCGGCGGGCTCACCTCGGTCGGCATCTCGCTGTTCGCCATCACCGTGGTCCTGGTGGTGGCGTTGAAGTACGGCCGGTTCATCTCAGCCATTGTGGACAGTCCCGACCACGAGGTGTTCCTGCTCAAGCTGCTCGGCTCGGCCCTGCTCGTCGCGGGCGTCGCCTCGCAGCTGCAGGTGTCGGCGGCGGTCGGCGCGTTCCTGCTCGGCATCGCGATTTCCGGCTCGACCGCCGAGAACGCCACGCGCCTGCTCGAACCGCTCCGGGACCTGTTCGCCGCGATGTTCTTCGTGGTGTTCGGCCTCAACACCGACCCGCGCTCGATCCCGCCCGTCCTCGGCATCGCGGTGGCGCTGGCCGCCGTCACGACGGCGACGAAGGTCTTCACCGGCTGGTGGGCGGCGCGGCGCCAGGGCATCGGCAAGATGGGCCGCATGCGTGCGGGAGCGGCGCTCGTCGCGCGCGGCGAGTTCTCCATCGTCATCGCCGGCCTGGCCGTGGCGTCGGGCCAGGTGAGCTCCGAACTGGCCGCCCTCGCGACCGCGTACGTGCTCCTGATGGCCATCCTGGGCCCGATCGCGGCCAAGTACGTTGAGCCGATCGGTGAATTCTTCGCACGCAGACGGCAAATGGCCTGAAACAACTGCCCCGATGTGACGACTCTCTAGTGAGGGCTCAACAGGAGAGTAGGGGTGAATCCTCATGACCGAACCCGCGGAAGTGGAGACCACAGGTCGTTTCCTCGTGCTGTTGCAGGAGGACGCGGTCGAAGAGGGCTTGGCCGAACTCGGCGCCATCGCCGGGTTCGACCCGAACAGCGGTGACCTGGACGCGGACGCCGTCCAGGTCTTCGCGGAACTGGGCGTCGCGGTCGTGTCCGCGGACCCGAACCTGCTGGCCGAGCTGAACGGCGCCGCCGAGCGCCCCGGCCCGGTCCAGATCGTCGAGCCGGAACGCGTCGTGCACGTGTTCGCGGCGCCGGCGGAAGAGGAGGCGCCGGAGGCGGTGGCCGACGAGTCCGTGCTGACCTGGGGGCTGCAGGCGGTCGGCGCGGACGTCAGCACGGCCACCGGCAAGGGCATCAAGATCGCGGTCCTGGACACCGGCTGGGAGAAGAACCACCCGGACTTCACCGGCCGCGCCATCACCACGAAGTCGTTCATCACCGGCGAGGACGTGCAGGACGGCCACGGCCACGGCACGCACTGCGTCGGCACGTCCGCGGGCCCGCGCAAACCCGCGACCCCGCCCGGCTACGGCGTCGCCCACGAGGCCGAGATCTTCGCGGGCAAGGTGCTGTCGAACGCGGGCTCCGGCACCGACGGCGGCATCCTCGCGGGCATCGACTGGGCCGTCGCGAACGGCTGCGCCATCGTCTCGATGTCCCTGGGCGCCGACGTCCCGGTGAACACGCCGTACTCGCAGATCTACGAGACGGTCGCCCAGCGCGCGCTGGCCAAGGGCACGCTGATCATCGCCGCGGCGGGCAACGCCTCCTCACGTCCGGCGCGCATCGCACCGGTCGGCCACCCGGCCCGCTGCCCCAGCATCATCGCGGTGGCGGCGATCGACGTGAACCGCGCGATCGCGTCGTTCTCCTCGGGTTCGGCGGACAAGATCGGCCAGATCGACGTGTGCGCACCGGGCGTGGACGTCTACTCGTCGTTCAAGCTGCCGGAGAAGTACCGCCGCCTGCGCGGCACGTCGATGGCGACCCCGCACGCGGCGGGCGTGGCCGTCCTGATCGCGGAGAAGACCGGAGCCCGCGGCCACGAGCTGTGGGCACGCCTCGTCGGCACCGCCCTGCGCCTGCCCCTGCCGTCCACCGACATCGGCAGCGGACTAGTCCAGGCGCCATGACCGCTCCGGTGGACCAGGTGATGGTCTCCGTGGCGGAGGACACCCTCCCGCAGGTCCTCGACGACCTGCGGGAGGCCGGTCTGGTCGTCGACACGGTCCTCGAAGCGCTGGGCGTCGTGACCGGCACGGCGGAGGTCAGGGCCATCCCGGCCCTGCAGGCCGTACCAGGCGTCCTGGACGTGGAACGGCAGTGGCGCGTACAGCTCCCGCCGTACTGACTGACTAGGCTCTGCGCTGACCCCGCTCACGTCTGATCGAACACGTGTTCTACGCTGTGCCCGGGGTCACGTCGTTGCGCAGAGAGGAAACCTGATCGTGTCGGACACGCTCACCGAGGTGCAGGCAGTCGAGGAGACCGTCGTGGAGGAGACTCCGGCGCCGGCCCCCGCGGCCGAGAAGGCCGAGGCTCCGAAGCCGGTGGAGGCCCCGAAGCCCGCCGAGGCTCCGAAGGCCGAAGCCCCCAAGGCTGAGAAGCCGAAGGCCGGCCGCCCGAAGAGCACGGCGAAGAAGACCCGCACCGTCGAGCTCACGCTCACGGTGACCGGCACCGCCGAAGGCGAATGGCAGGCGGACCTGGTCCACGGCACGCAGCGAGTCGTGTCGGGCCTGGTGATCCCGGCCATCGCGGTGGCGAAGGCGGCCAAGGAGCTGCACGAGGACATCGCCGAGGGCATCGAGTCGGTGCTCGAGGCGGCGCGCGACCAGCACCGCACCCGCATGGAGGAGCTGGAAGCCGAGCTGGCCAGGGTGAAGGCGCAGCTGGCGGAGCTCTCCGAGTAGGACCCGCAGGACCGGGAGGGGCGGCCGCTTCGGCGGACCGCCCCTCCCGGCGTTTCACCGGCCTGGTGACGGCGGTGTTCGGTCAGCGCGACGGGTCGAGCAGGAGCTTCCCGGTCGTCTTCCGCGACCGGAGGTCCTCGTGAGCCTGCCGGATCTCCCCCAACCCGTACTCCCCACCGGGAACAGCCTTCACCTTCCCGTCCACCACCAGCGCGAACAGCTCCGCCATGGCGCGATGGGCGAGCGTCCCGTGCTCCGCGTCCCGGACCCTCAGCGCGTGCGGCAGCCACATACCCGCAACGGTCGTGGAGTGCACCAGCAACGCCCCGAGGTCGACCGGCTTCGGCCTTTCCCGCGAGGCCATGCCGTAAAACGCAAGGCGCCCGAACGGAGCCAGCGCCACCAAGGACTGGTCAGTGGTAGCCCCTCCGGTCATGTCCAGCACGACGTCGACCCGCCGCCCGCCGTTCGCCTCGATCAGCGCGGCGGTCATGTCCGGCGAACGCGAGTCGACGGCGACGTCAGCCCCCAGGTCCAGGGCCAGCTTCCGCTTGTCGTCGGAAGAAGCCGTGGCGATGACCCGCCCGGCACCCCACAACTTGGCCAGCTGGACGGCGATCGTGCCCACGCCACCGGCGGCGGCGTGCACGACGACCGACTCGCCGGGCTCCATGTGGGTCGACTTCCGCAGCAACAACCAGGCGGTGGCGCCCTGGACGACCAACGACAGCGCCGTCAGGTCGTCGACGCCGTCAGGAACGTCGAAGGTGGTCAGAGCGGGAGCGACGGCCTTCTCCGCGTAACCACCGGAGCTCTTCGTCAGGGCGACGACCCGGCGGCCGTCCGCGGTGACCCCGGCGACCTCGCCGCCGGGAACCATCGGCAGCTCCATCTTCGCCAGGTAGGAGTTCTCCGCCTGGTGCGTGTCCGCGTAGTTCAGGCCGGCGCGCGAGACGTTGATCAGCACCTCGCCCTCACCCGCGACGGGGTCGGGCAGCTCCACCTGCTGCAACACCTCGGGGCCACCGAACTCGGTGATCTGAATGGCACGCACGGTCAGTTCTCCTTGAGCGCGATCGAAACGGGGTCCTTGTGGGCGCCCTGGATCCGCGAGCCGTCCGCGGCGCGCGGGCCGGGCGGGTTGCGGAAGCCGAACGGCTCGGACTCGCGGCCGGCCTGGACGAACCAGGCCTCGCCGGTGCCCGAACCCTCCACGATGGACATGAAGGTGTCGACGACGGCCGACACGGGCAGGATCGGCATGCCGATCTCCTCCAGCGTGGACCGCAGCGGCGTGATGATGCCGGTGTCGGCGAACGCGGGGCACAGGGCGTTCACGCGCACGTCGGGGTAGGCGCCGCCGAGCGAGCGGACCAGGCCGACCACGGCGGCCTTGTTGGCGCCGTAGACCGGGTCGCCGGGCATCGGCATGAGGCCGGCCATCGACGCCGTGGCGATGATCTGGCCGCCGCGCTCGCGGATCGCGGGCAGCGCGTGGTGCGCGCCGTAGACGACGCCGTCGAGGTTGATGGCCATCGCGCGGCGGTAGGTCTCGACGTCGAAGTCGTCGCCCAGCGAGCAGCCCGTGCCGATGCCGGCGTTCAGGAAGGCGATGTCGAGGCCGCCGAACTCCCGGACGGCGAGCGCCACGGCGTCGGCCGAGTCCGACGGCACGGTCACGTCGCACCGCACGAACACGCCACCGACCTCGTCGGCGACGGCTTTGCCCTGCTCGGCGTCGATGTCGGCCACGACGACGCGCACGCCGAGCGATGCCAGACGCCGGGCGGACGCGGCGCCGATGCCGTTGGATCCGCCCGTGATGAGCGCGACCTTGCCGGTGAGTTCCACGGGCACCTGCCTCCTCGTATTGCCACATTCCGACCAGTCGGTATGGTCGTCTCGACGACGCTGGACGTCAAGGCGACTGATAGGTACGTTACTAAGCGCTTGCTTAGCTCACCATCCCCTCACCGAAGGAGGACCCGTGGCCGACAGGGTTGCGATCGTCACCGGCGCGGCGCGCGGCATCGGTGCCGCGGTCGCGCAGCGCCTCGCCGCGGACGGCCTGGCCGTCGCGCTGCTCGACCTCGACGAGCAGGGCGTGCTCGACGGCGCGGACAAGATCGTCGCGAGCGGTGGGCGCGCCATCGGCCTGAAGGTCGACGTCGCCGACGAGGAGCAGGTCGAGGCCGCGGTCGCGAAGGTCGCCGAGGAGCTCGGCGCGCCGACCGTGCTGATCAACAACGCCGGTGTGCTGCGCGACAACCTGCTGTTCAAGATGTCCGCGAGCGACTGGGACACGGTCATGAACGTGCACCTGCGCGGCGCGTTCCTGATGAGCAAGGCCGTGCAGGCCCACCAGACGAAGGAAGGCTTCGGCCGCATCGTCAACCTGTCGAGCACGAGCGCGCTCGGCAACCGCGGCCAGGCCAACTACTCCGCCGCCAAGGCCGGTCTGCAGGGCTTCACGAAGACCCTCGCCATCGAGCTCGGCAAGTTCGGCGTCACGGTCAACGCGATCGCGCCCGGTTTCATCGCCACCGAGATGACGAAGGCGACCGCCGAGCGCATGAAGATCTCGTTCGAGGACCTCGTCAACGGCGCGGCGCAGGCCATCCCGGTCGCGCGCGTCGGACAGCCGGAGGACATCGCGCACACCGCGTCGTTCCTCGTCAGCGAGGGTGCCGGCTTCGTGTCCGGCCAGGTCATCTACGTCGCCGGCGGACCGAAGGACTGAGATGCGCGCTTTCGAGAACATCGACGAGCTGGTCGCCGCCAAGGGGCAGCACCTCGGCTTCGGCGAGTGGCACGAGATCACGCAGGAGCAGGTCGGCCTCTTCGCCGACGCGACGCTGGACCACCAGTGGATCCACATCGACGTCGAGAAGGCGAAGCAGGGCCCGTTCGGCGGACCGGTCGCGCACGGCTACCTGACGCTCTCGCTGGTGCCGTACCTGGTGCGCGACGTCTACACCGTCAAGAACATCAAGATGGGCGTCAACTACGGCAGCAACAAGGTCCGCTTCCCGCAGCCGGTGCTCGTCGGGGCCAGGGTGCGCGGCGGGGTCGAGCTGCTCGACGTCACGGACATCGCGCTGGGCAAGCAGCTCGTGACCAAGGTCGTCATCGAGATCGAGGGCAGCGAGAAGCCCGCGTGCGTCGCCGAGATCGTCAGCGTGATCGTCCCCTGACGATCAGGCCTTGAGGCTGTGGATCAGCAGGTCCGCGTAGTGCTCGGCGAGCCGCCCGGGCGGGATGTCCCCGTCCGGGCGGTACCACGTGCCGAGCTGGTGCAGCGACCCGAAGAAGTAGTACGTGGCGACGTCGGCGGGCACGTCGGCGCGGAACGTCCCGTCCTGCTGCCCCTCCTCGACCAGCGCGCGGAACATCTCGTGGAAGCGCCGCCGTTCGGCCCGCACCTCACGCTGCTTCTCGGCCGAGAGGTGGTTCATCGAGCGGAAGAACACCTTCGCGGCGTCGAAGTCGTCGATGCTCGTGACGATGACGTCGACCGCGGCCTCGCGCAGCCGCTTGGTGACCGGCCCGTCCGCCGCGGCGATCTTCTTCAGGTGCTCGGTCTGCAGGCGCAGCAACCGCCCGTAGATCTCGTGCAGCAGGTCGTCCTTCGACCCGAAGTAGTGGTACATCGCGCCCTTGGTGACACCGGCGTGTTCCACGACCTCCTGCACGGCGACCCGCTCGTACCCCTTGTCCGCGAACAGGCGGGTGGCGGCGTCGATCAGTCTTTCAGGCACGGTCACGACCGGAGCGTACCGCCCGACCGAGGAGAACCCAGGCAATGATCAGTGGCTGGACCATCGTCGTCGACCGCGGCGACCTCGCCGGAACCGAGGTCCTGCGCGACGAACCGCCCTCCGCGTCCGACCTGTCGGACTGCGAGGTGCTGCTGCGCGTCAGCCGGGTCGGCCTGACCGCCAACAACGTCACCTACGGCGTGATCGGCGACGCCATCGGCTACTGGGGCTTCTTCCCGGCGGGCGGCCCGGGCCGGGGCGTGATCCCGCTGTGGGGCTTCGCCGACGTCGTAGAGTCCACAGTGGATGCCCTGCCGGTCGGCACGCGCGTCTACGGCTACCTGCCGATGGCCAGCCACCTGGTGGTCCGGGCGCGGCTGACCTCGTCCGGGTTCGTGGACACGGCCGATCATCGCGCCGAGCTGCCGGCCGTCTACAACAGCTACCTCGTGACGTCGTCCGACCCCGCCTACGACGCGTCGCTCGAGGACCTGCAGGTGCTGTACCGCCCGTTGTTCTTCACGTCGTTCCTGCTCGCGGACCAACTGGCGGACAACGACTTCCACGGCGCCCGCACCGTCGTGATCTCGTCGGCGTCCAGCAAGACGGCGTTCGGCACGGCCCACCGCCTGCGCTCCCGCGGAGTCCGGCTCGTGGGTCTCACGTCGCCTCGCAACGTGGAGTTCACGACCGGCCTCGGCCTCTACGACGCCGTGCTGCCCTACGGGGCCCCGGTGGACGTCGAACCGTCGGTGTACCTGGACTTCAGCGGCTCGCCGGACGTCCGCTCCGCGCTGCACGACCGCCTCGGCGCCGATCTCGTGGAGGACATCTCGATCGGCCTGACGCACCAGGCCACGTCGCAGGACCCGCGCACGTCGTCCTTCTTCGCGCCGGACCGCTTGCGCAAGCGCACCGCGGACTGGGGCGCGCAGGGGCTGGCGGAGCGGTTCGGGGAGGCGTGGCACGCGTTCACCGCTCAGGCCGGCGAGTGGGTCGCGATCGCGCACCACACCGGGCCGGAAGGGCTGGTCGAGGTGTGGCAGGCGGTGCTGAGCGGCGGGGCGGACCCGGGCACCGCCGACGTGATCACCTTCTGAGCAGGCCGGCCAGCAGTCCGGCGATGTTGAACGCGTCGTCGTGGCCGCGGTGGTGCGTGCCGTCGACCTCGCGGCCGGTGAGCCGCACCGCCTCGGCCATGCCGACCTCACGGGGCAGCGCGCGGCTCAGGGCGAAGAGCGTCTTGACGTTCACGTGCCGCGGCCCGAACGGGTAGCGGACGCCGAAGTCCGCGCACTGGCGTTCGAACATCTTGCGGTCGTAGTCGCCGTACGACGCCCAGACCCTGTTGTCCGACCTGTACTCCCTGCGCAGCAACGCGCACGCCTCCGCGAACGAGATGCCGCCGGCGACCTGGTCGGCGGTCAGGGTCGTGAGGCCGGTGCAGAAGCGGCTGACGGACGAGCGGGAAGGCCGCACGAGGATGCTGCGCCGATCGCCGCGCCTGCCCGACGCCACCTCGACCGGGCAGATGCCGATCTCGATGATCTCCGAGACCTCGCCCGGCGGCGGCGAGGCCTCCCAGCACGTCGACTCCACGTCGACGACCAGCACCTGGTCCAATGCGATCACGTGCTGATCGTCCCCGACGTGTCCAGCGGCTAAACGATGACGGCGCCGCCGTCGACGACGAGCGTCTCGCCCGTGACGTAGCCGCCTGCCGGTGAGGCGAGGAAGACGACGGCCGCGGCCAGCTCCTCCGGGTCGCCGACGCGGCCCGCGGGCAGCGACGCCCGCATCTTCTCCAGGTAGCCGGGCGGGTACTGGTCGGTCATCTCCGAGGCGAAGAAGCCGGGGCAGATCGCGTTGACGCGGATGCCCTTGCGGCCGGTCCACTGCTGCGCCAGGTCGCGCGTCAGGCCGAGCAGGCCCGCCTTGGAGGCCGAGTACGCGGCCTGCGGGATGCCGCCGGTCACGAGGCCCAGCACGCTGGAGATGTTGATGATCGAGCCGCCGGACGTCATGACCGCGGCGGCGGCCTGGGCCATCCAGTAGGCGCCGTTGAGGTTCACGTCCATGACGCCGAGGAACTCCTCCGGCGTCTCGCGCGACGCGGGCACGGCCGAGGCGACGCCCGCGTTGTTCACGAGGACCGAGACGGTGCCGAACTCGGCGGCGGCGCGCGCCACCTCGCGGCAGTCGTCGGGCTGCGAGACGTCGGCCTGCACGACCAGCGCCCGGCGGCCGGCGGCCTCGACGAGCAACGCCGTGTCCTTCAGCCGGTCCGCGCGGCGGGCGGCGAGCACGACGTCCGCGCCCGCCTCCGCCAGGCCCTTCGCGAACGCCACGCCGAGGCCGGAGGACGCGCCGGTGACGATCGCGACCTGTCCGTCCAGGCGGAACTTGTCCAGGATGCCCATCTTCGCCAGAGGCCCTTCAGCTCAGTCGTTCCAGGATGATCGCCATGCCCTGGCCACCGCCGACGCACATCGTCTCGAGGCCGAGCTGGGCGTCGCGGGCCCGCATGCCGTTGATCAGCGTCGTCATGATCCGCGCACCGGTCGAGCCGAACGGGTGGCCGAGGGCGATGGCGCCGCCGTGCACGTTCAGCCGGTCGACGTCGATGCCCAGCTGCCGCTGGCTGCCGAGCACCTGGACGGCGAACGCCTCGTTGATCTCCACCAGGTCGATGTCCGAAATGGACAGACCGGCGTGGTCCAGGGCCTGCTTCGTCGCGTCGACCGGGCCGAGTCCCATGATCTCCGGCGAGAGGCCCGAGACACCCGTGGACACGATGCGCGCCAACGGGGTCAGGCCGAGCTCGCGGGCCCGCACGTCGCTCATGACCACGACAGCGGCGGCGCCGTCGTTCAGGGGACAGCAGTTGCCCGCCGTGACCGTGCCCTCGGGCCGGAAGACGGGCTTCAGCGTCGACACGGCCTCGTAGGTCACGCCGGCGCGCGGGCCGTCGTCCGCGGAGACCACCGTGCCGTCGGGCAGGGTGACCGGCGTGATCTCGCGGGCGAAGAAGCCGTCCGCGATGGCCTTCTCCGCGAGGTTCTGCGACCGGACGCCGAACTCGTCCTGGTCGTGGCGCGAGATGCCGAGCTGCGTCGCGACGTTCTCGGCCGTCTGGCCCATCGCGATGTAGTAGTCGGGCAGCCGGCCGTCCAGGCGCGGGTCGGTCCACGGCGCGTTCGAGGCGGCGGTGTCGAGCGTCCGCTGCTGCGCCTCGTCGAACAACGGGTTGGACGACGGCACGCCGGAGTGCATGTACCGGGAGACGCACTCGACACCGGCCGAGATGAACGCGTGCCCCTCGCCCGCCTTGATGGCGTGGAAGGCCATGCGCGCGGTCTGCACCGACGACGCACAGAACCGGTTCACGGTCGTGCCGGGCAGGGTGTCGTACCCGAGCTGCACGGCGACGCGGCGCGCGATGTTCTGGCCGTGCTCGTCCTGCGGCTCGGCGCACCCGAGGTGCAGGTCGGTGATCTCGGACGCCGGGAGGTCGCCCAGCGCCGCCGAGATCACCTGCGCGGCCAGGTCGTCGGGCCTGATCGACGCGAGGGAACCCTTGCGGGCACGGCCGATCGGCGACCGGGCGGTGGAGACGATGACTGCTTCAGGCATGCCGTTCTCCTCTTACAGGCCCAGTTCGCGGCCGATGAGTTCCTTCATGATCTCGTTGGAGCCGGCCCAGATCTTCGTGACGCGGGCGTCCATCCACGCGCGGGCGACGCGGTACTCGGTCATGTAGCCGTAGCCGCCGTGCAGCTGCACGCAGGCGTCGATGACCTCGTTCTCGATGTCGGCGCTCCAGTACTTCGCCTGCGCCGCCTCGACCGGGCTCAGCTCACCGCGGACGTGCTGCATCGTCAGCGTGTCGACGAACGCCTGCGTGACGTCGAGCTTGGTGCGCAGCTCGGAGAGCAGGAACTTGTTGTGCTGGAACTTGCCGATCGCCTGGCCGAAGGCCTTGCGCTCCTTCACGTACTCGAGCGTCTCGTCGAAGATGCCCTGCGCGTGCGCCAGGTTCGAGATGGCGGCGCCGATGCGCTCCTGCGGCAGGCGTTCCATCATGTAGATGAAGCCCTGGCCTTCTTCGCCGATCAGGTTCGCGGCGGGCAGGCGCACGTCGGAGAAGAACAGCTCCGCGGTGTCGGACGGGTGCTGGCCGACCTTGTCGAGCTTGCGGCCGCGCTCGAAGCCCGGCATGCCGGTCTCGACGGCGAACAGCGAGATGCCGCGCGAGCCCTTCGACGGGTCGGTGCGGGCGGCGACGACGATCATGTCGGCGGTGTAGCCGTTGGTGATGAACGTCTTGGAGCCGTTGAGGATCCAGTCGTCACCGTCGCGCACGGCGTTGGTCTTCAGGGCGGCGAGGTCGGAGCCGCCGGACGGCTCGGTCATCGCGATGCCGGTCTTGATCTCGCCGGTGCACATGCCGGGCAGCCAGCGCTGCTTCTGCTCCTCGGTGCACAGGTCGACGAGGTAGGGCGCCACGACGTCGCCGTGGATGCCGAGCGAGGACGCGACCGCGGCGTTGACCCGGCACAGCTCCTCGGCGAAGACGGTGTTGAAGCGGTAGTCGTTCGCCCCGCTGCCGCCGTACTCCTCGGGGATCTCCAGGCCCAGCAGGCCCTGGCGCCCGGCCTCCAGCCACACGTCCCGGTCGATCACGCGCTGCTCGATGAACTTCTCGACGTTCGGCGTGATCGTGCGCTCGACGAACGCTTTCGCCGACTCCCGGAACGCGGCGTGATCCTCGTTGAACAGCGTCCGCTGCACGACTTACCTCCATACTAAGCGGTTGCTTAGCGCTAAGCGCACGCTTAGCGTGCAGTACGATCCATCACCTGTCAACACGCGAGGAGCACCGATGACGACGACCGGAGTGGACGGGTTCGCGCTGCTCGACGAGATCTGGCGCACGGTCACCCCGGAAGCCGCCCGCCGGATGCTCATCGCGGCCGTCCGCGCGTTCGCGGAAAAGGGATACCACGCCACGACCACCCGGGACATCGCCTCGCTCGCGGGGATGTCCCCCGCGGCCGTCTACATCCACTACCGCTCGAAGGAAGAGCTGCTCTTCAACATCTCGCTGGTGGGCCACGAGACGTCGCTGGCGCTGCTGGCGGGCATCGAGGGCGACGACGCGGTGGAACGGCTGAAGAACGCCGTGTCGGCGTTCGCGGGCTGGCACGCGGCGTTCCACACCACGGCGCGCGTGGTGCAGTACGAGCTGAGCGCGCTCTCCGCCGAACACCACGAGAGGGTGGCGGAGCTGCGCCGGCAGATCGAGCAGCGGATGCGGTCCTACCTCGAGGACGGCGTCGCGGAGGGCGTGTTCGACGTCCCGGACGTGAAGGGCGCGACCCTGGCCGTGCTGTCGCTGTGCATCGACGTCGCGCGCTGGTACCAGCCGGGCGGGAAGCGGACCCCGGACGAGATCGGCGCGCTGTACGCCGACCTCGTCCTGAGGATGGTCCGCCCCGCTACCTGACCGATTTGCGGCCGTACACGCCGGCCACCACGGACACGCCGACCGCGGCGAGCACGAGCTGGATGATCACCTCGATCCAGTCGATGCCGCGTGTGTCCCCCACACCCAGCAGCCGCGCGATCCACGTTCCGACGAACGCGGCCGCGATGCCGACCAGGATGGTCAGCCAGATCGGGATGTTCTGCCTGCCCGGCGCGAGCAGCTTGCCGAGCAGGCCCAGGACCAGCCCGATGATGATCGCGCTGATGACACCGCCGATGGACATGACCGCCTCCTCCCGCTGATGAACGGATCTCGGCCGAATCATCCCTTCGGAGGCCTAGATCCGCAGCGTGAGGAGCAGTGCGTTGGGCCTTTCGGCCCTGATCGGACTACCAGCGGCTGCCGGAGACCTGCGCCATCCACTGGTTGATCGTCGCGGTCCAGTCCGTGCCGACGGCCTGCTGGTGCGGCACGGCGAACCGGCCGTACGCGTCGCCGCCCGAGCGGAGCAGGCCGGCGCGCTTGTCCGCCTCCAGGACCACGTGCAGCTCGGTCGGCGTCGTCACGAACGTCAGCTCGACCTGCTTGAGGCGGCCGGAGAACTGCGGCGGCGGGTAGAACTCGATCTCCTGGTAGAACGGCAGCTGCTGCGGCACGCCGTAGATGCGGCCGCGCTCGTTGTCGGCCTTGGTGAAGCGGAAGCCCATCCGCCCGAACGCCTGGAGCACGGCGTCCTGCGACGGCAGCGGGTGCACCCAGATCGGGTCGAGGTCGCCGGGGTCGACGGCGCCGCGGACCTCGAGCTCGGTGCGCAGGCCGAGCTGCATGCCGTTGAGCTGCATGCCGCCGACGACGTTGAGCGGGCACTCGAACGGCACCGGGACCTGGAACGGCAGCGAGAGGTTCTGGTGCGGCTGGGCGATGATCCGCTGTCCCACGGAGAACTTGTGGAACTCCATGTTGGTGTTGTACTCGTTGTCGCCGCTCTCGACCTCGACGCGGGTGAGCAGCGCGAGCGTGACGTGGTCGATCTCGGCCGCGTGGTCGCCGCCCGCGATGCGCACCTCGCCGGACAGCACCTCGCCGGGCCGGACGTTCGGGTTCGTCAGCACCGTGTCGACAGTCGGCCCGCCCACGCCGAACGCGCGCATCATCCTCTTGAACACCACTGCGGCCTCCTGAATGCCCTTCGCATGTTTGCGGGGAGTCTGCCAACTGGATCGCCCCTTCGCGGGCGAAGTGTTCCGTTGACGCCTCGTCCCCACGATCGGTTCCGTATGGACTTCCGTTGACTTCAGATGGCAACATGCGACCGCCGTCACATACTAAGCGGTCGCTCAGGAGGATTGCCGTGCTGCTCGTCGCCAACCGGGGTGAGGTCGCCGTCCGCGTGCTGCGCGCGGCAGCCGACCTGGGGATTCGCACCATGGCGGTGTACGCGGAGGACGACGCCTCGTCCCTGCACGTGACCCTCGCGGACCGGGCCGTGGCCCTGCGCGGTGACTCGCCCTACCTGGACGCCGACCAGATCCTCGACGCCGCGCAGGGGTGCCACGCGGTGCACCCCGGCTGGGGTTTCCTGTCCGAGAACGCTTCGTTCGCCCGGGCGTGTTCGGCGCGCGGGCTGGCGTTCGTCGGGCCTTCCGCTGACGTTCTGGAACTGCTCGGTGACAAGCGGCGAGCACGGGAACTGGCCGCGTCGCTGGGGATCCCGGTGCTGGACGCGGCGCCCGGCGAGTTCCCGGTCATGGTCAAGGCCGTCGCGGGCGGGGGCGGCAAGGGCCTGCGGGCCGTCTGGCGGCCCGAAGACCTCGACAGCGCGGTCGAGGCGTGCCGGGCGGAGGCGCTGGCGGCGTTCGGGGTGGGCGACGTCTACTTCGAACGGCTGCTGACCTCCGCCCGGCACATCGAGGTGCAGCTCGTCGGCACGACCGTGATCGGCGACCGCGACTGCTCGCTGCAGCTGCGGCACCAGAAGGTCGTGGAGATCGCGCCCGCTCCCCTGCTGGACCCGGCGCTGCGCAAGGCCCTGCACTCGGCGGCCGTCGCGCTGGCGGAGGCGGTCGGCTACACCGGCGTCGGCACCGTGGAGTTCCTCGTCGCCGGGGACGCGTTCTACTTCATGGAGGCCAACCCGCGGCTGCAGGTCGAGCACACGGTGACCGAGATGGTGTCCGGAGTGGACCTCGTGCGCACCCAGCTGCTGCTCGCGTGGGGCGGCGACGTCGACTTCACGCCGCACGACCGCGGCGCGGCGGTGCAGGTGCGGGTGAACCAGACCTCGGGCGGCGTGCTGTCGTCGTTCGGCCTGCCCGCCGGACCCGGTGTCCGCGTCGACACGCACGGGTACGTCGGCTACCGGGCCGGCACGCGGTACGACGGGCTGCTCGCGAAGCTCGTGGTGCACGGCGAGGACCTGGACGTCGCGCTGAACCGGGCGCGGCGGGCGTTGCGGGAGTTCCGGATCGAGGGCGTCTCGACGAACCTGGAGCTCCTGCGAGGACTTCTGGCCCGTGACGTCGTCGGCGCGACCACCGACTTCGTGGTCGACGAGCCCGTCTCGGGCATGCGGGCGCCGCTGGCGGGCACGGTGGTCTCGGTGTCTTCGGACTCGGTGGTGCTCGAAGCAATGAAGATGCAGCACGTCGTGCGGGTGTCCGGCGAGGTGCTGGTGTCGGTGGGCGACACGGTGTCCGAGGGGCAGGTGCTGGCCACCGGTTCCGCCGAGTCCGCTGAGGACGTCGAGGCGGTGGACCCGTCGTTCGTGCGCCCGGACCTGGCCGAGGTGCTGGCACGCCACGACTTCGACCGCCCCGAAGCCGCGGCGAAGCGGCACGCCCGCGGTGGCCGGACCGCGCGGGAGAACATCGCCGACCTCTGTTCGGACTTCGTCGAGTACGGCGGGCTCGCCATCGCCGCGCAACGCCGGCGCCGCTCGCTGGAAGACCTGATCGAGCGCACGCCCGCTGACGGCATGGTGGCCGGTATCGGTGTCGTGAACGGCTCACGGGTCGTGGCGATGTCCTACGACTACGCCGTGCTCGCCGGTACTCAGGGCATGCGCAACCATCAGAAGAAGGACCGGCTCTTCGCGCTGGCGCAGCAGGAGAACCTGCCGGTGGTGTTGTTCGCCGAGGGCGGTGGCGGGCGGCCGGGCGACACCGACCACAGCGCGGTCAGCGGTCTCGACTGCGGCTCGTTCCACGCGTTCGCACGGCTCAGCGGGCAGGTGCCGCTGGTCGGGGTGGCGGCCGGGCGGTGCTTCGCGGGCAACGCGGTGCTGCTCGGGACGTGCGACGTGATCATCGCGGTCGAGGGCGCGAACATCGGCATGGGCGGGCCGGCGATGATCGAGGGCGGCGGACTGGGGGTCTTCCGGCCCGAGGAGATCGGGCCTTTGGACGTTCAGGTGCCCAACGGCGTCGTGGACGTCGTGGTGGCGTCGGAGGAGGAGGCTGTCGCCGTCGCCAAGAAGTACCTTTCGTACTTCCAGGCTTCCGCAGGCGTCCCCTCGCCGAGTGCGCATTCGTCGTCCGCGCCCGCGGGGGGACCCCTGAATTCAATTCTCCCAGACGACACCGACAATTCCGGGCCGTCGGCCGGCGGGCGAGCATCGACAGGTGGGCAGACACCGACCGGCAGGCAGACATCGGCCAGCGAACAGGCACCCGCCGGCGGGCAGGCGTGGAGCTGCGCTGACCAGCGCCTGCTCCGCCACGCCGTCCCCGAGAACCGCCTCCGCGCCTACGACATCCGCGCCCTCGTCCACACGCTCGCCGACACCGGCTCGGTGCTCGAACTCCGCCGGGGCTTCGGCAAGGCGGTCGTCACCGCCCTGGTCCGCGTCGAAGGCCGGCCCATCGCCCTGATCGCCAACGACCCGGCCGTCCTCGGCGGTGCGATCGACGCCGACGCCGCCGACAAGTGCGCCCGCTTCCTGCAGCTCGCCGACGCGTTCGGCCTCCCGGTCGTCTCGCTCACCGACACGCCGGGCTTCATGGTCGGCCCGGAGGCCGAGCGCACCGCCACCGTCCGCCACCTCACCCGCATGGTCGTGACGGGCGCGAACCTGACCGTCCCCTTCGGACTCGTCGTGCTGCGCAAGGCGTACGGCCTCGGCGCTCAGGCGATGGCGGGCGGAAGCCTCAAGGTGCCCCAGTTCGCCGTCTCGTGGCCCACCGGCGAGTTCGGCCCGATGGGGCTCGAAGGCGCCATCAAGCTCGGCTTCAAGAAGGAGCTCGACGCGATCGAGGACCCGGACGAGCGCAAGCAGCGCTACGACCAGATGGTCGCGATGGCCTACGAGCACGGCAAAGCCCTGAACGTCGCCTCGGTCTTCGAGATCGACGACGTGATCGACCCGGCCGACACCCGCCGCTGGATCGCCACGGCGCTGGCCCCCGCAACTTCCCGAGCACAAGGGAAGAAACGCCCGTTCATCGACACGTGGTGAGGAGAATCCGTGGTCAGCGTCGCCCCTGCGGAAAAAAAGACGTTGCGCCGGCTCATGGCAGCCGGGCTCGTCGGTTCGTCTCTCGAGTGGTACGACTTCTTCATCTACGCGACCGCCGCGGCACTGGTGTTCCCGAAGCTGTTCTTCCCCGAGGCGACGCCGCTCGTGGCGTTGCTGCTGAGCTTCAGCACGTTCTGGGCGGGCTTCATCGCGCGCCCGGTCGGCGGCCTGGTCTTCGGGCACGTCGGCGACAAGGTGGGCCGCAAGCCGGCCCTCGTCATCTGCCTCGCGATGATGGCGGCGGCGACGTTCCTCATCGGCCTGCTGCCGACGACGGCGTCCATCGGCGTCGGCGCTCCGCTGCTGCTGGTCCTGCTGCGGTTCCTGCAGGGCATCGCGGTCGGCGGGCAGTGGGGTGGCGTGGTGCTGCTGCTGACCGAGTCGGCGGGACCGCGCCGGCGCGGCTTCGCGGGCACGTTCGGCCAGGCCGGTGTGCCGATCGGCGTGCTGCTGGGCAACGTCGCCTTCATCAGCGCCACGACGGCTCTGTCGCCCGAGGAGTTCGCGTCGTGGGGCTGGCGTGTGCCGTTCCTGGCGTCGGCGCTGCTGTTCCCCGTGGTGCTGTTCATCCAGCTGAAGGTCGAGGACAGCCCGGTCTTCAAGGAGCTGCAACAGCGCCGTGCGGAGGCACCGGCCGTGGTCCACGCACCGCTGAAGGAGGCCCTGCGCACGCACCGCAAGCCAATCCTGCTCGGCGCGGGGCTGATGTTCGCGTCCAACGCGATCTTCTACGTGTCGATCGCGGGCGTGCTGTCCTACGCGACGACCTCGCTCGGCCTCAGCCGCGAGTCCGTGCTGGTCGTGTCGCTGCTGTCGTCGCTGGTGAGCATCCCGGTCATCCTCTACGCCGGGCACCTGTCGGACCGCCTGGGACGTCGTCCGCTGATCATCGCGGGCACCGTCGGACTGATCGTGTGGGCGTTCCCGTACTTCCTGCTCGTGGACACGGCCTCGCTGCTGTTGCTGTTCGTCGCGAACACGGTCGGCGGCATCGCGTCCTCTCTCGTGTACGGGCCGATCGCCGCCTACCTGGGTGAACTGTTCGAGGCGCACGTGCGGTACTCGGGCGCCTCTCTGGCGTACCAGCTGGCGTCGATCCTGGTCAGCGGCGGCACGCCGTTCGTGATGACGGCTCTGCTGGGCGCGACCGGGACCTCGATGTCCGTTTCGGCGTTCCTGCTGGTCATGGGCTTGTGCACGCTGGTGTCGGTGCTGAAGCTGCCGGAGACGCACCAGCCGGAACGGGCCTGATCACAGGCTGTGAAGGCCCGATCCAACGGACAAATCGGGCCTTCACAGTCAAGAGGTCTGCGGAACCTGGAGCCGATGCCGTACGTTGCTGCGTCGTGACCACTCTCATGGCGCGCTTGAAGCAGCGGATGCGCAGGTTCGCGCAGAAACCCGGCTCCGTCGACCTCGCCCCGTTCCAGGCCCTGCTCGAGGACGTGGAGAAACACGCTGACGCGTTCAAGGCGTTCAGCGACGAGGAGCTGACCGAGCACGCGAAGAAGCTGCGCGAGGAGAGCACGGACACCGAACTGGTCGCCCTCACGCGGGAGGCCGCGGAGCGCGCCATCGGGCAGCGGCCGTTCGACGTGCAGGTGCTGGGCGCGCTGGGCATGCTCAGCGGCCTCGTCGTCGAGATGGCGACCGGTGAGGGCAAGACGCTCGCGGGCGCCATGGCCGCGGCCGGGTTCGCCGTCAAGGGCAAGCGCGTGCACGTGGTCAGCGTCAACGACTACCTGGCCCAGCGCGACGCGGAGTGGATGGGGCCGCTGTACCGGCTGCTCGGCGTCACGGTCGGCTGGATCAACGGCAGCTCGAAGGCCGAGGAGCGGCGCGAGGCCTACCAGTGCGAGGTCACGTACGCGCCGGTCAGCGAGATCGGCTTCGACGTCCTGCGCGACCGGATCGTCACGAGCCCGGACGACCTCATCGTGCCCGAACCGGAGGTCGCGCTGATCGACGAGGCCGACTCGGTGCTCGTCGACGAGGCGCGCGTGCCGCTCGTGCTCGCCGGCTCGACCAGCGCGGAGGCGGCCGACCCGGTCATCGCCGACCTGGTGAAGCGGCTGCGGCAGAACCTGCACTACGAGATCGACGACGAGGAGCGCAACGTCTTCCTCACCGGTGCCGGGTCGGAGGCCGTCGAGCGCGCGCTCGGCGAGATCGACCTGTACTCGCAGGAGCACGTGACGTCCACGCTGTCGAAGGTCAACGTGGCGCTGCACGCGCAGGTGCTGCTGCACCGCGACGTCGACTACATCGTGCGCGACGGCAAGGTGCACCTGATCAACGACACGCGTGGCCGTGTCGCGAAGCTGCAGCGGTGGCCGGACGGCCTGCAGGCCGCGGTCGAGGCCAAGGAGAACGTGCAGACGACCGAGTCGGGCGAGATCCTCGACTCGATGACGGTGCAGGCGCTGCTGTCGCGCTACCCGACGCGCTGCGGCATGACCGGTACCGCCGTCGCCGTCGCCGAGACGCTGCGGGAGTTCTACGAGCTCGAGGTGCTCGTGATCCCGCCGAACAAGGAGAACATCCGCGAGGACGAGCACTTCCGCCTCTACGCGACGCTGGAGCAGAAGGAAGACGCGATCGTCGAGGAGATCAAGGCGGTCCACGAGACGGGCCGCCCGATCCTCGTCGGCACGCTCGACGTCGCCGAGTCCGAGCGCATCTCCTCCAAGCTGCGCGCGGCCGGCATCGAGTGCGTGGTGCTCAACGCGAAGAACGACGCCGAGGAAGCGTCGATCATCGCCGACGCGGGCTCCTACAACCGCATCACGGTCTCCACGCAGATGGCCGGTCGCGGTACGGACATCCGCCTGGGCGGCCACGAGGGCGAGGACCACGACCGGATCGCCGACCTCGGCGGTCTCTACGTGATCGGCACGGGACGCCACTCGTCGTCCCGCCTGGACGACCAGCTGCGCGGCCGTGCCGGACGTCAGGGCGACCCCGGCGGCTCGGTGTTCTTCTCGTCCATGCAGGACGAGCTGATCACCCAGTACGCGCCGGACGCCCAGGACCCGTCCGAAGTGGACGCCGACGGCCGCGTGCACGACAAGGGCCTGCTGCACACCTTCGAGCACGCGCAGCGCGTCGCCGAGGGCGTGAACCTGGAGATCCACCGCAACACCTGGCGCTACAACAAGCTGATCGAGCACCAGCGCCAGATCCTGCTCAAGCACCGCGACGTGGTGCTGCGCACGGACGCCGCGTTCGAGAAGGTCGGCGGGAAGGAGGGCGTGTCCGACGAGGTGGCCGCCGATGCCGCCCGCACGATCACGCTGTTCTTCCTCGACGACCTGTGGACGCACCACCTGACGTTCCTGTCGGACCTGCGCGAGGGCATCCACCTGCGCGCGCTCGCCCGGCAGAACCCGCTCGACGAGTTCCACCGCGAGGCCATCCCGGCGTTCAACAAGATCGTGCCGGAGTCGTGGGAGCTGACCAGGGAGAAGTACGAGGCAGCCAAGATCACCGACGACGGCTACGACCTCGCCGACGCCGGGGTGAAGCGCCCCAGCTCGACGTGGACGTACCTGGTGCACGACAACCCGTTCGGCTCCGGCCTGGAGGAGACGATGAAGGGTCTCGTGAAGATGGTCCGCGGCCAGCGCCGCTGACGTCTAGCTGTTCGGGATCAGGTCGTCCGCGGGTCTGGCGGGCCGGGGCAGCGCCTCGGCCCGTCTCGTCTTCACGGGCGCGGCGGTCATCGTCGAGCTGACGGTGGCCGTGGCGATCTCGGCGGTCAGCTTCTTGAGCTCCGCGAGGATCATCAGGTGCTCCTGCGACGGCGGCGGTCCCACGAAGTTGGACCTGTCGTGCGCCGTCCGTTCCGCCCGCTCGGCCAGAAGCCTGATGCGGCGGAGGAGGTCGGGCTCCCCTTGGGGGAGCAAGAAATCGGTCTGCTCCATCACCCGTGCAAGCTTTCGCGTGCACGGGTGAGCAGTCGATCCCCTAGTCGGCTGATTCCAGTTTGCCGACCAGCCAGGCGTGGAAACCGCCGATGTGGTGCTCCGATGGCACCAACACCCCACCATGTGCGTAGGCGCGCGAAGCCATGGCCGGCTGGCATCGCTCGCAGGCTTCGAAGTCCTGTTCGTTCACCCGGTGGAACAGCTCGACCGAGCGAGAGACGTCACGTCCGGTGCCGACGACTTCCTTGGCGTAGAGCCAGTCGCACTCGACGACCGTCCGGTCCGCGGCCAGCGGGTACATGCGGTGCAGGACCACGTGGTCCGGTACGAGGTTGATGAACACCTGCGGCTTGACGGTGATCGCGTAGTACTTCCGGTCGCGTTCCTCTTCCAGGGCACTGAGCTTCTCGAAGCCCTCACCACCGTCGACGGTGAAGCCTTTGATCTCGTCGCCGAACTCCGCGCCGTGCCCCACGTAGTACTGCGCCGCGTAGCCGTCGGCGAACTCCGGCAGCACCTCGGTGAGCTCGGGGTGGATCGTGGCGCAGTGGTAGCACTCCATGAAGTTCTCGATGATCAGCTTCCAGTTGGCCTTGACGTCGTAGGTGATCCGCCGGCCCACGGACAACTGGTCGATCTCGTAGCCGTCGATGGCGTCGATCGACCCCAAACGTTCGGTGACGGCGCTCAGGACGTCGTCCTCGAACCTCGGAGGACTGTCGGCCAGGTTCACCCAGGCGTACCCGAGCCACTCGCGCAGGTGCACCTTCGCGAGCCCGTACTCTGTGCGATCGACGTCCGGCATCGAGGTGAGATTGGGTGCGGCGATCAGTTTGCCGTCCAACGCGTAGGTCCAGGCGTGGTATGGGCACTGGAACGCCCTTTTGACGCTGCCGGCCCCCTCGGCGCAGATGCGCGCGCCGCGGTGCCGGCAGACGTTGAGGAACGCGTTGAGGCCACCGGAGCGGTCCCGCGCGACGATCACGCTCTCCCGCCCGACCTGCACCGTGCGGAAGTCGCCGGGGTTCGGCAGGTCGCTCGACCTGACCGCGCAGAACCACATCCTCTCGAAGATGTTCGCCTGCTCCCGCACGAAGATCGCGGGATCGGTGTAGTAGCGGCCCTCAAGGGTGGAGATCAGGCTGCCGGTCATGCTCCGCCTCTCAAGCGAGCAGGGTCGGAAAGGGCGATCGGGTGCCGCGTGGCCCCGTCGGTCACGAGGTCGGCGAGGATCTCCCCGACGACGGGCACGAACTTGAAGCCGTGCCCGGAGAAGCCGCACGCCACCGTCACGCCCTCGTGCTCCGGGTGGCGCGCGATCACGAAGTGCAGGTCCGGGGTGTTGGTGCAGAGGCAGGTCACGGCGCGCTGGAACGTTCCGGCGACAGCGGGCATGGGTGCCCTGGTGGCGTTCGACATCGCCTCGACCTCGTGGGCGTGCACGGTGCGGTCGACGGTCTGAGGGGTGCAGAGCTGCCCGCCGTGGTGGAACGCGACCTTCATGGCGCCGTCGACCTCGGGGAAGCCGTAGAAGTTCGTGCCGTCCGTGCGGTCCCAGAGGTAGACCGGGTGGTCGCGGAGGTCCTCGCCGGGTGTGAAGTAGAACTGGACCGCGCGTTCGACCTCGAACGGGATCCCCAGGTCCCCCGGCAACTCCGGTGCCCACGCTCCCGGGCACACCACGACGTGCTCGGCCTCGTAGGTCGCCCTGGCGGTCGTGACGCGACCGGTCTCCCAACGGGTCACCTGCTCTTCGAAGTGCAGCTCGGCACCCGCCCGTTCGGCGAGCGCCAAGTGGGCCCGCACGGCGTTCTCCGGCACGACGAGTCCCACGCCCTCCTCGTACAGCGCGATCTCGTCCGCGGCGGGGTGCAGGGCCGGAAAGCGGTGGCGGATCTCGCGCGCGTCGAGCAGTTCGTGCTCCAGGCCCCACCGCTCGGCGCTGGCCCTGCTGCCGGTGATCGCCGCGGAGTCCGCGCCGCCGACGATGATGCCGCCGACGCGGTGAAAGATCCGCTCGCCGCTGTCGCGCTCGGTCTGGTCCCACATCTCGTGAGCCCTGAGCAGCAACGGCACGTGGGCGAGGTCCTCGAAGCAGGCCTGCCGCGTGATGCGCGACCCGCCGTGGCTCGACCCGAGCGCGTGCACCGGTGTGAACCGCTCCAGCCCCGGCACCCGTTTGCCGCGCTGGGCGAGCCGGTACGCGGTGGCACCGCCCATGCCGCCCAGCCCGATGACGATGACGTCGTACGTCACCCGCGGAGCCGCTTCATCCCGGGGTCGAACAACGGCTCCTGAGCGGGACGGGCGGTGACCTTCCGCCCGAAGTACTCGATCTCGACCTCGTCGTCGATCTCGCTCGGCAGCCAGGCGTAGGCGATGTTGAGCCCGGTCGTGTACCCGTAGGCGGCGCTCGTGACGTACCCGACCGGTTCCCCTTGGTGGAACACCGGTTCGCCGCCCATCACGACCTCGTACGGGTCGTCGATCGTGAGGCAGGTGAGCTTCTTGGTCGAGGTGAGGTTGTGCAGCGACCCCTTGCCGAGGAACTCCTTGTCCTGGCGCACCGCGAAGCCGAGCCCCGCCTCGAACGGGTCGTGCTCGGTGGTCACGTCCACGCCCCACGACCGGTAGCCCTTCTCCAGGCGCAGGCTGGTGAACGCCCCGCGCCCGGCCGCGATGACGCCGTGCCGCTGCCCCGCCTCCCACAGCGTGTCCCACAGCTTCGGGCCGAGATCGGCGGTGGTGTAGAGCTCCCAGCCGAGTTCGCCCACATAGGACAGTCGCAGCGCCGTCACCGGGACGTTCTTGACGAACCCCTGCTGCGCGGTGAAGTAGCCCTTCCGCACGTCGAGGGTGTGCGGGATGTCGTTGACGAGGTCCCGTGCAAGAGGTCCCCACAGGCCGATGCAGCACGTGCCCGCCGTGATGTCCCTGATGAAGACGTCGTCCGGAGCGTGCCGGGTGAGCCAGTCGAGGTCGAGGTTGCCGTTCGCGCCGACCTGGAACGTGCTCGTGCCCAGGCGCGCGACCGTGAGGTCGCTGCGCACGCCGCCCTGCTCGTCGAGCAGCAGCGTGTAGACGACCGCGCCCGGTTTGCGGTCGAGGTTGTTGGTCGTCATGCGTTGCAGGAACTCCAGCGCCCCCGGTCCGCCGACCTCCAGCCGCTTCAACGGCGTCATGTCGAACAGGGCGACCCGCTTGCGCGTCACCAGCGCCTCGGCCCCGCAGATCGGCGACCAGAACCGGCTCGCCCACTCGTTGCGGTCCGGCACCTCGGCCACCTCGGGCAGGGCCGCGTTGGCCTCGTACCAGTGCGGCCGCTCCCAGCCGGACGCCTCCAGGAAGAACGCGCCGAGCTCCCGCTGACGGCTGTGGAACGGGCTCGTGCGCAGCGGCCGCGGGCTCTGCATGGGCTGCAAGGGGTGCAGCAGGTCGTAAACCTCGACGAAGTTCCGGCAACCGCGTTCCAGCACGTAGTCCGGCGCGAGCTGCACCTGCTCGAACCGGTTGAGGTCGCTCGCGTGCAGGTCCAGCTCCGGCTGCCCGTCCACGATCCACTCGGCCACCGACCGCGCGACGCCCGCGGAGTGCGTGATCCACACCGCCTCGGCGACCCAGAAGCCCCGCAGCCCCGGGTGCTCGCCCAGCAGGGGCATCCCGTCGCTGGTGAACGAGAACAGCCCGTTGAAGCCGCGGTCCACGCCGGCCTCGGCCAGCGCCGGGATCAGCGCGACGGCCGACTCCCACGAGGAGTCGAAGTCCTCCTCGGTGAACGGCAGCTCCGAGCCGGTGATGTCGCGCGCCGCGATCGGCATGGGCCGGTGCCCGTACGCGCCGATGCCCAGCGCCTTGCCGTGCGAGCGGAAGTACAGGTCGGCTTCCTGGTGCCGCAGGATCGGCTGCCTCGCCAACGCGTCGGCGTCGGCGTTCAGCTCGCCGGTGAAGACGTACTGGTGCGCCATCGGCACGAGCGGGACGGTCAGCCCGACCATCTCGCCCAGCACCGGTCCCCACATCCCGGCGCAGGACACCACCACGTCGGCCGGGAAGACACCGGTCCCGGTGCGCACGCCGGTGACGCGGTCCCCGGTGGTCTCGACCGCGACGACCTCCTGCCCGAACTCGAACCGCGCGCCGCGTCCGGCTGCGCGCCGCGCCTGGACCTCGGCGGCCCGCACGGGCCGCGCGAGGCCGTCGTCCGGGGTCAGGAACCCGCCGAGCACCTGGTCGCGGTCGAGCAAGGGGTGCAGCCGGGCGACCTCGCCGGCGTCGACCAACCGGCTCCGCACTCCCCACGACGTGGCCCAGCCGTGGCGGCGGGACAGGTCGGTGAGCCTGGCCTCGGAGGTGGCGATCTCCAAACCGCCGACCTGGTCGAAGCAGCCGAGCGCGGTGTACTTCTCGACGGTGTAGCGGGCGAACTGCGTCATGCTGCGGCACGGGTTGGTCTGGAAGACCAGGCCCGGGGCGTGGCTGCTGGACCCGCCGGCCGCGAGCCCGGCCGCCCGGTCGAGGACCGTGACGTCGGTGAAGCCCCGTTCGGTGAGTTCGTCGGCCAGCGCGCACCCGACGATCCCCGCTCCCACCAGCACCACGCGAGGAACTGCACCAGGCATCAGGACATCCCTTCGCCGCGGTTGCGAATCGCAGAACTCGTTCCGCCATCAGCAACAAACTGCGGCTCGGCGGATCCGCTGTCAATACCGCCGTTCGCGCACCGGGACTCGTCGAACACCACCGCGAGCCCAGACCAGCCGGGAGCCCTGGCCAGCCGGGAGCACGTCCCCCTGGCGGGCTCAGCCCGCGAAGTAGCCGAGCTGCGCCGAGAGGTCCGCCGCCGCCGTGGACATCGCCGGCACGATCTCGTCCACCCGCTGCCGCGACAACCGGTACGAGGGCCCGGACGCGCTCATCGCCGCGACCACCTCGCCCCGGTGCCCGCGCACCGGGACGGCCACGGCGTGCAGCCCCAGCTCCAGTTCCTCGAAGCAGGACGCGTGCCCCTTCGCCGCTACCTCCTCCAGCTCCGCGAGCAGCTTCGAGCCGTCCACGACGGTGTGCTCGGTGTAGGCGTCGAGCGGCAGCGACACCAGGCGGCGGCGTTCGTCGTCGGGGAGGTGCGCGAGCAGGACCTTGCCGGACGACGTGGCGTGCAGGGGTGTGCGCCGGCCGATCCAGTTCACGGCGGACACGGCCGCGGAGCCGCGGGCCTGGGTGATGTTGATGGCGACGCCGGCGTCGTGCACGGCGATGTTGACGGTCTCGCCGAAGGAGTCCGCGAGGCTCTGGCAGACGGGCTGGCCGAGCTTGGTCAGGTCCATGCGGCCGGTGGCGGCGCCGGCGAGGCGCACGACCCCGAACCCGATGGCGTACTTGCCCCTTTCGCCGAGCTGCTCCACCAGGCCGCGCGCCTCCAGCACGGAGACGAGTCTGGACACCGTCGACTTGTGCACGCCCAGCTCACCGGCGATCTCGGTGATGCCGGCCTCGCCCCGGGCGAGGAGTTCGAGCACGCTGATGGCCCTGTCCACGGACTGCACCTGAGCTGCCGAGGCGGAGTTGCTCATCGCGCAACAGTAATCGACAGGTAAAACAACCTGGTGGACTCTTGACGGCGGGTCGTCCGAGGCCCACATTGTGTTGCGTCATTCGGAACGTGTGCCGTGTCACGCAACGGAGGCCGACGATGATCCGCGCCTGCGCTCTCGTGGACCTGCCCCCGGGGGAGGCGGTTCGCGTCGTCGGTCCCTCTGTGCCGATCGCCGTCTTCAACGCGGGCGGCGACCTGTACGCCATCGACGACACCTGCACCCACCAGGACGCCTCGCTCAGCGAGGGGTGGCTGGAGGGGTGCTTCGTCGAATGCCCGCTGCACGCCGCGAGCTTCGACCTCCGCACGGGCGAGCCGACGTGTCCGCCCGCCAAGAGACCGGTGAAGACCTATCCCATCTCGGTTATAGATGGAGAGGTCTATGTCGAAGTCGAGGTGAACGAGGACGTGGCGTGAGGACGATTGCGATCATCGGCGCATCACTGGCCGGCCTGAGGTCGGCGCAGGCGCTGCGCCAGCAGGGGTTCGACGGACGGATCGTCGTCATCGGCGATGAGGTCCATCTCCCCTATGACCGGCCTCCTCTCTCGAAGGACTTCCTCCTCGGCAAGGTGGAGGCGGTGCCGCTCGCCGACCAGGAGGACCTCGACGCGCTCGACGCCGAGTGGCGCCTGGGCGTGCGGGCGACCGGACTGCTGTCCACGCGGGAGATCGTGCTCAGCGACGACTCGACGATCTCCGCCGACGGCATCGTCATCGCGACCGGTGGCATCCCGCGGACGGTCCCCAACACGCATGTCCTGCGCACCCTCGACGACGCCGCCAAGCTGCGCGACGCGATCGGCGGCGCGCAGCACATCGGTGTCATCGGCGCCGGGTTCATCGGCGCCGAGATCGCCTCCAGCGCACGGGCGCTCGGCAAGGACGTCACCGTCGTCGAGGCGCTGCCCGCGCCGCTCACGCGGGTGCTCGGCGCCGAGATGGGTGCCGCGTGTGGACAGCTGCACAGCGACCACGGATCAACGTTGATCACGGGAGTCAACGTTGATTCAGTCAACGTCGACGGTGTAATCAAGCTTGCCGACGGGCGTCGAGTCGACGCCGATGTCGTCGTCGCGGGCATCGGCACGCGCCCGGCCACGGACTGGCTCGCAGGCGGACCGGTCGCCCTCGGCAACGGCGTGCTGTGCGACGCGGGTGGCGTGACGAACGTCAAGAACGTCGTCGCGGTCGGCGACGTCGCGAACTGCGCGGGACACCGCGCCGAGCACTGGACGTCCGCGACCGAACAGGCACAGGTGGCCACCCGCAACCTGCTCGCGGGCGAGACGGTGGCCACGCACACCAACGGTGGCTACGTCTGGTCCGACCAGTACGGGGTGCGGATCCAGTTCATCGGGCGGGCGACGCGGGACGTTCGCGTCGAAGACGGGTCCGTGGAGGACAGGAAGTTCGTCGCGACGTACCGGGACGGCGACAACCCGGAGGACGTCGTCGGCATCGTGGCCATGAGCAACGCGCGCCTCTTCACCAGGCTGCGCAGGAACCTGAAGTAGGAGACGGTCGTCGAGGTTTACCGCCACCGGCGATCGGCAACACCCCGATGTCCTTCGTGGACGAACGAACAGGGAGGCCCCGTGTCGCCGGTGCGGCAGATCATCAACCCCTTCGACCGCAGTGTTCTCACCGAGGTCGAGGACCACACCCGCGACCAGGCGATCCAGGCGATCGCGAAGGCCAGGAACGCCTTCGACCACGGCGACTGGGCCCACTCGAGCCCCGAGCACCGCGCGGCGGTGCTGAACCACGTGGCGGACCTGCTGGAGCGCGACAAGGAGGACATCGCCCTCACCGAGACGCTCGACACCGGCAAGACGCTGGTCGAGAGCCGCATCGACGTGGACGACGTCGTCTCCGTGTTCCGCTACTACGGCAACCTCGCCGGGCTGCTGCACCCGAAGATCGTGCAGGGCGCTCCCGACGACGTCCTCAGCCGCGTCGACTACGAACCCGTCGGTGTCTGCGGCCTGATCGCGCCCTGGAACTACCCGCTGCTGCAGATGTCGTGGAAGATCGCGCCGGCCCTGCTCGCGGGCAACACGCTGGTGGCCAAGCCCAGCGAGATCACGCCGCTCACGACGATCAAGCTGTTCGCGCTGCTGGCCGAGGCCGGGGTGCCCGACGGCGTCGCGAACCTCGTCCTCGGCACCGGGCCGGAGGTCGGCGCGCCGCTGAGCGAGCACCCCGACGTCGACCTGGTCTCGTTCACCGGCAGCCTCGCGACCGGCCGGCGGATCATGGCCTCGGCCGCGAAGACCGTGAAGAAGGTCGCGCTCGAGCTCGGCGGCAAGAACCCGAACATCGTCTTCGCGGACGCCGACCTCGACACCGCCGTCGACTACGCGCTCACGGCGGCGTTCTTCCACGCGGGCCAGGTCTGTTCGTCGGGCACGAGGCTCCTCGTGCACAGCAGCGTCTACGACGACTTCGTGGACGAGGTCGCGCGTCGAGCCGACCTCGTCAAGCTGGGCAACGGTGTCGACCCCGACACCGAGTCCGGCCCGCTGGTCTCCGAGGAGCACCGCGCGAAGGTCGAGAGCTACGTCGAGGTCGCGAGGCAGGAGGGCGCGACCCTCAGGGCCGGCGGCGAGCGCCCCGGCGAACCGGAGCTGCAGAACGGGTTCTTCTTCCGCCCCACGGTCTACGCGGACTGCACGAGCGACATGAGGCTGGTCCGGGACGAGACGTTCGGCCCGATCATCACCGCCGAACGGTTCGAGACCGAGCAGGAGGCGGTCGGCCTCGGCAACGACACCGAGTACGGCCTCGCGGGCGGCGTCTGGAGCCAGGACCTCGACAAGGCGCAGCGCGTCGCGAAGAAGCTCCGCCACGGCACGGTCTGGATCAACGAGTTCGGCCCGTACCTGCCGCAGGCCGAGTGGGGCGGCTTCAAGCGCTCCGGTGTCGGCCGCGAGCTCGGCACCGCCGGCCTGCACGAGTACACCGAGCCCAAGCACGTGTACCAGAACCTCAAGCCGCAAGCCCAGAACTGGTTCGCGCGAAGGGACTCGAAGTGACCGCTCACGACTACGTGATCGTCGGCGGCGGCACGGCGGGCTGCGTGCTCGCGGCGAGGCTCACCGAGGACCCGGGCGTCACGGTCGCCGTCATCGAGGGCGGGCCCTCCGACGTCGGCGACGAGAAGATCCTCGATCTGCGCAACTGGATCAACCTGCTCGGGACCGAGTACGACTACGACTACCCGACGGTCGAGCAGCCGCGCGGCAACTCCCACATCCGGCACAGCCGCGCGAAGGTGCTCGGCGGGTGTTCCAGCCACAACACGCTGATCTGCTTCACCCCGCTGCCGCAGGACTTCGACGAGTGGGGCCACGGCTGGACGTGGGACGCGATCAGCCCGTACTACGACAAGGTCCAGCTCAACATCATCCCGGTCGCCGAGAAGGACCGGAACCCGATCGCCGAGGACTTCGTCGCCGCGGCGCGGCAGGCCACCGGCGTCCCGGAGATCGACGACTTCAACGCGCGGCCCTTCGAGGACGGCGTCGGCTTCTTCTCGATCGCCTACCACCCGGAGAAGAACAACCGGCGGTCGTCGGCGTCCACCGCGTACTTGCACGACGTCCTCGACAGCCGCAGGAACCTCACGCTGCTGCTGAACACCTGGGCGGGCAAGATCGAGTTCGACGGCACGCGCGCGATCGGCGTGCACACCGACCGGGGGTACTTCGAGGCGAACAGGGAGGTCCTGCTCTGCGCGGGCGCCATCGACACGCCGCGGCTGATGATGCTCTCGGGCGTCGGCGACGCGGAGCACCTCAGCGCCATCGGCATCGAGCCGAAGCACGACCTGCCCGGTGTCGGCGAGAACCTGCTCGACCACCCGGAGTCCGTCATCGTCTGGGAGACCACGAAGCCGTTGCCGGAGAACTCGGTGATGGACTCCGACGCGGGCCTGTTCGTCCGGCGCGACCCCTCCGACCCGCGGCCGGACCTGATGTTCCACTTCTACCAGATCCCGTTCACCACCCACACCGAACGCCTCGGCTACCCGCAGGTGGAGCACGGCGTCTGCATGACGCCGAACGTCCCGCGGCCGCACAGCAGGGGCAAGCTGTGGCTGAAGTCCAGCGACCCCGCCGAGAAGCCCGCTCTCGACTTCGGGTACTTCACCCACCCCGACGGCTACGACGAGCAGACGCTGGTCGACGGCTTCAAGATCGCCCGCGAGATCGCCGCGCGGGAGCCGCTGAAGTCGTGGCTCAAGCGGGAGATCGCGCCCGGCCCGGACGTCACGAGCGACGAGGAGCTGTCCGAGTACGGCCGGCGCGCGGCCCACACCGTGTACCACCCGGCCGGGACGTGCGCGATCGGGTCCGTTGTGGACGGTGACCTCCAGGTCATCGGCCTGGAGGGCCTGCGGGTCGTCGACGCGTCCGTCTTCCCCACCATGCCCACCGTGAACCCGATGGTCACGGTGCTCATGGTCGGAGAACGCGCCGCAGACCTGATCAGGGGAACCCGGGGAGCCTGACAGCCGAGGACAGGCTGAAGGACTTTGGGGACACGTCGGCGCACGACAAGGGTTCGGCCGCTCCGGCGCCGGCGTCAGCCCTGCAGGCGGAGCAACCGCAGGGCGAGCTGCACCTCCAGCACGCGATCCGGCGACTGCCAGTCGCCGAGCAGCGACGTGACGCGGTCGAGCCGTTGCGTGACCGTGTTGACGTGGAGGTGCAGCTCGGCCTTGGCGCGGCTGAGGTTCGCGCCGCAGCGGAAGTAGGCCTCCAGCGTGTGCACCAGTTCCGTGCCGCGTTCGGAGTCGTAGTCGAGCACGGGGCCGAGCACCGACCGCACGTACCCGGACACGTTCGCCCGGTCCCCCAGCAGCACGCCGACGAATCCGAGGTCGGCCATCGTCGCGGCGTCTTTCTCGCGGCCCAGCTGCCGCAACGCCTTCAGGCACCGCCGCGCCTCCTCGTAGGCCGCCGCGATCGCCCCCGGTCCCGCGACCGGTCCGCACGCGCCGACCGTCGCGTCCAGCGCCTTGGCCACGTCACGGGCGACGTCCGTGGACGTCGAGGGCAGCGCCAGCACCACGTCCCGGCCGCGCGAGCCCGCCAGTCCTCTGTGGACGGAGGCGTAGTGCGTCGCGCCGGACAGGTTCCCGTCCGCCACCAGCACCACGTGGGGGTCGCTCAGCTCGACGCCGACCCGGCGCGCCCGCGCGAGCAGCCCGGTGGCGTCCCGCCCGTCGAGGATGTCGGTGATCAGCTCACCGCGGACCTTGTTCTCCGCCTCGGCCACGGTGCGCCGCAGCAGCAACAGCAACGCGGTCACCGCCGCCGACCGCTCGAACACCCGCCGGTCGGCGTCGGAGAGGTCCGGGCGGCGTGAGAGCGCGATCCCGCCGAGCAGCTCCGAGCCCGCCAGCACCGCGCACACCCACACGTCGCCGAGCAGCACGGCCCGCCCGTTGGCGCGCACCGCGGGCGTCGGCACCGTCTCCAGCACCTCGACCGGCCCGCCGAGCAGTTCCCCCACGGCCGCCGCCACCTCCGCTGAGGAACCACCGCGCAGCACCAGGTCCGTGAGGCGGTCGTGGGCTTCCTCAGCGCGTTTCATGGCCTCGTTGTGCGACTGGATCGTGGCGAACAACGACGCCGTGTCGATCGCGATCGCCGCGTGGTCGGCCAGCGACTGCAGCAGCGCCACTTCCTCCGGCGGGAACTCCCGCGGCGTCCGGTCCGCCGCGTACAGCACGCCGATGACCTTCGCGTCGAGCTTGAGCGGCACGCCCAGGATCGCCGTGAGGCCCTCGTCGCGCACCGCCGAGTCGATCGCCCGGGTGTGGTTGAAGCGGGCGTCGGCGAAGTAGTCCGAGCTCGCGTACGGCCGGGCCGTCTGCGCGACCAGCCCACCCAGGCCCTCGCCGAGCCCGAGCCTCACCTTCTGGAACAACGGCGAGAACGACCCGTCCGTCACCCGCATGTAGGTGCCGGCCGGGTCGTTCATCGACAGGTACGAGACGTCCGTCCCGAGCAGCGTCCGGGCCCTGCGCACGATCGAGCGGAGCACCGCGTCCGGGTCTCGCATGCCCGCGAGCTCGGACGCGGTCTCGAACAACGCCGCCAGTTCGGCCTCACGCCGTCGTGTCACACCCCAACCCTGTCACGTTCCTCCAGATCCGCACCACGGGTCTCACGGGCGGCCAGCACCGCGACGACGGTCAGCACGCACATCGCCACCACGTAGATCGAGATGGGGAACGACGACCCGTACGCCTTCAGCAACGCGGTCGCGATCAGCGGTGCCAGCGCGCCGGCCGCGATGGACGCGAGCTGGTAGCCGATCGAGGCGCCCGAGTAGCGCACCCGCGTGCCGAACAGCTCCGAGAAGAACGCCGCCTGCGGCCCGTACATCGCGCCGTGCAGCACGAGACCGACCGTCGTCGCCAGGATGATCAGCCCGGGGTTCCTGGTGTCGAGCATCGCGAAGAACGCGAACACCCACGCGGCCATGCCCACCGCGCCGACGAGGTAGATCGACCTCCGCCCGAACCGGTCGGACAGGTGGCCCCACACCGGGATCGTCACCAGGTGCACCGCCGAGCCGATCAGCACCGCGTTGAGGCCCACCGACTTCGACAGCCCGAGCCCGGTCGTCACGTACACCAGGATGAACGCCGTGATCACGTAGTACGACACGTTCTCGGCGAGCCGGGCGCC
Source organism: Lentzea jiangxiensis (assembly GCF_900104175.1). Taxonomy (GTDB): domain Bacteria; phylum Actinomycetota; class Actinomycetes; order Mycobacteriales; family Pseudonocardiaceae; genus Lentzea; species Lentzea jiangxiensis. The sequence goes on along the minus strand of NZ_FNIX01000025.1, from coordinate 24,860 downwards.
CATCGCGACCAGCACCTCGCGCCAGTTGTGCTTGAGCAGCTCGAGGGCCGGCGCCTTCTCCTGCCTGGGCTCCTTGGCCGCCTTCTCCTGCGCGGCGAGGAAGACCGGGGACTCGGCCACCTGCAGGCGGATCCACAGGCCGATCACGACCAGCAGACCCGAGAGCAGGAACGGGATCCGCCAGCCCCACGCGAGGAACTGCTCGTCCGACTGCACCGCCGCCAGCACCGCCAGCACGCCGGTCGCCAGCAGGTTGCCGCCCGGCGCGCCCGCCTGCGGCCACGACGCCCAGAACCCGCGCCGCTTCGGGTCACCGTGCTCCGACACGATCAGCACGGCCCCGCCCCACTCGCCACCGAGCGCGAAGCCCTGCACCAGCCGCAGGAGCGTCAGCAGCAACGGCGCCAGGACACCCACCGACGCGTACGTCGGCAGCACGCCCATCAGCATCGTCGCGCCACCCATCAGCAGCAACGACAGCACGAGCAGCTTCTTGCGCCCCAGGCGGTCCCCGTAGTGGCCGAAGACGAGGCCACCGAGCGGGCGCGCCAGGAAGCCGATCGCGTACGTGGTGAACGCGAGCAGCGTGCCGGTCAGCGGGTCCGCGGTCGGGAAGAACAACTTGTTGAACACCAGAGCGGCGGCCGACCCGTAGAGGAAGAAGTCGTACCACTCGACAGTTGTCCCGATGAGCGAGGCACCCACCACTTTTTTGATCATCGACAACTCCTCATTGAGCTGACCAGCCGCCGTCGACGGCCAACGACGTACCGGTGACAAAACTGTTGTCGCACAACCACAGCACGGCCGACGCCACCTCGGCGGGCTCGATCAGCCGCTTGACCGCGCTGCGCTGCAGGAAGATCTGAGAGGTCACGTCCTCGGCGGCGATGCCGTGCACCTTCGCCTGGTCCGCGATCTGCTTCTCCACCAACGGGGTCCGCACGTAGCCGGGCTGCACGCAGTTCGACGTGACGCCGTGCGGCGCGCCTTCGAGCGCGGCGACCTTGGAGAACCCCTCCAGGCCGTGCTTCGCGGCGACGTAGGCGGACTTGAAGGCGGACGCGCGCATCCCGTGCACGCTGGAGATGTGGACCAGCCGGCCCCAGCCGCGGTCGTACATGTGCGGCAGCACGTGCCGGGTGAGCCGGAACGCCGCCCCGAGCATGAGCTCGACCATCGCCGAGAAGCGCTCGGCGGGGAACTCCTGGATGGGGGCGACGTGCTGCACGCCGGCGTTGTTGACGAGGATGTCGATCTCACCGGGCAGCGCGTCGACCGGGCCGGTCAGGTCGAGCACGTGACCGACGCCGCCGAGCTCCTCGGCGAGCGCGAGGACCCCGGGGTCGCGGTCGGCCAGGTGGACCTTGGCACCTTCGGCGGCCAGTGCGCGGGCGCAGGCCAGACCGATGCCGCTCGCGGCTCCGGTGACCAGCGCGCTGTGACCCGTGACACTCGACATGACCGGAAACGGTAGGCGTCACCCGGCGTCATCGACATGTGGTGCACCCACACAACGCCTGGTCAAAGGGTGGCTTTAGCCGCCATTCAGCGTGGGGGGAGGCATCTCTGCCGGGAGGGTGGGTGGAGAGGCGTAAACTCCCGTCACCTGAACGGGGGAAGATCCGCACGAGGGGGCTGTATCCATGTCGACCACGCCTATTTACGACGACCTCCTGCGCGAGCTCGAAAGCATCGCGCAGGAGGCCGGTTTGACCGGCTCGGAGCCCACACCCGAGCCCGACGGGCAGTAGCTACCTCGGAGGGGCGATCAGCTCGGCGGGCACCGGCTCGTCCTTGCTGATCAGGTCGAAGAGCTGCGAGGCTTTCTCCTTGTTCCACTGCACGACCGAGCCCGCACCGGGCACCGTCGGAGTGGACCCGACCGGCACCGTGCCGCTGGCGGCGTCGCCCATGTTGAGCGCGACGCTCGCGAGGTGCCAGACGTGGTCGTCCTCGTTGACCGACACCGCACCCGACGCCGCGTTCATCAGAGGGATGACGCGGAACGGGTTCGCGAGCGTGGCCGGGCTCTTGATCTTGGTGAACAACGCGGACAGGAACTGCCGCTGGTTCTGCACGCGCTGCAGGTCGGCGGTCGCGAACGCGCGCGTCCGGACGAAGCCGAGCGCCTGCGGCCCGTCGAGCTCCTGGCAGCCCGCGGGCAGGTCGATGCCGGCCAGCGGGTCCTTGATCGGCTGGTCGAGGCAGAGGTCGACACCGCCGACCGCGTCGACCATGTCGGAGAACCCCCCGAAGCCGATCTCCATGTAGTGGTCGATCCGCACGCCGGTCGCGCCCTCAACGGTCTGCACGAGCATCTGCGGCCCGCCGAACGCGTACGCCGCGTTGACCTTGTTGCGGCCGTTCTGCGGGATCGGGACGTAGGAGTCGCGCGGGATCGACAGCAGCACCGGCTTGGCGGCGCTGTTGTCGGGCAGGTGCAGCATCATGATGGTGTCGGTGCGCCGGCCCGCGGCGTCACCGGTGGCGAGCGCGTCCTTCTGCTCCTGCGTCAGGCCTTCCCGCGCGTCCGAGCCGACGAGCAGCCACGTGGTGCCCGGCGTCTGCGCGGGACGGCCCTCGTAGTCCGGTAGCGCGTTGATCCGGGTCAGCGTCGAGTCCACGTAGAACGCGAACCCGACCGTGCCCAGCACCAGGACGAGCAGCAGCACCAGGATGACGCGTCCGGGACGCCTCTTCTTCCTCATCGGCCGCTGCGGCGGCATGGGCCGCCGCGGCTGCTGGTAGCCGTGGTGATACCCAGCGCTCATGTGTCGCCAACCCCGATCGCTTCAGTTCCGCTTTGCAACTAGGGACGCCGTTCGTCCCGTCAGGTTGCGAGGAAACCTACCGGGGTGGCAGCACCAACGCCTCGAAAAGGCGGATGACCTCGGCGGACGGGTCGTCGGTCCAGCCGGTGTGAGCCGGTGACGTCTGGACGATGGTGCTGCGCGGCGCCGTCAGCCACCGGAACCGCTGCCCCACCGTGGTCCTGCTGACCGGACCGGCGTCGGGGCTGCCGTCGCACGAGCGGGTGAGGTGCGCGAGGCTGCTTTCGAGCGTCTCCACGTCGAGTCGCGGGTCGAGCGCGCGCAACCGGTCTCCGTCCACATGGGTCTTCGCGCACAGGAAGTCCAGCGGCGCGCAGTAGACGATGACGCCGACGTTCATGAACTCGCCGCGCTCCTGCCGCGGGACGGCCCGCAGCAGCGCGTACTCAAACACGTGCGGCACGCGCGGCCTCCAGCGAGTCGACCCAGCCGCGGTGCGCGAGGCGGTAGGTGAAGAAGTCCTTGTAGCGGCGGCGGAGTTCGGCCGGGTCACCTTCGAGCCAGGAGTCGGGGACGAGCGCGAGCACCTCGTCGAGCAGCGCCGGCGTGATCCGCCCCGCCATCTCCGAGTCCACTTCGGACAGAGCGGCGGCGTTCGGCAGCATCGCGTGGTCGGTGGCGTCGTAGCGGTAGTCCCTGGTGGCCGGGCGGTCCTCGCTCCACGAGTAGTGGAAGTACAGCGCGGCGCCGTGGTCGATGAGCCACGGCTCGCGGTGCCACAGCAGCATGTTCGGGTTGCGCCAGCTGCGGTCGACGTTGAGCACCAGGGCGTCGAACCACAGCAGCGCCGTCGCGAGCCCGGTGCCGGGGTCGCGCACGACCGGGTTGAAGTCGAACGAGCCGGGCAGGTAGTCGAGGCCGAGGTTGAGCCCGCCGCTGGCCCGCAGCAGCTCCTGGACCTCCTGGTCGGGCTCCGCGCGCGCCAGCTCCGGGTCGAGGTGCACGAGGACGATCTCCGGTATGCGGAAGCCCAGCAGTCGCGCCAGCTCGCCGACGACGACCTCGGCGACCAGGACCTTCACGCCCTGTCCCGCGCCGCGGAACTTCACCACGTACATGCCCAGGTCGTCGGCCTCGACCAGACCCGGCATCGACCCGCCCTCGCGGAACGGCGTCACGTACCGGGTGGCCGTGACCTCCCTCAGAGAACTCACCCGCGCATGATCACACGAACTCGCCTCGAAGCCGAGCGGAATATGCCGTCGTTCGACGTGGCGACGAGCACCCGCCGTGGGCCGCCCGGCGTGCGGGCCGTCGGCACGCCGGGCGGAACACCACTGTGGACGGTCAGGCGGGGAAGGCGTCAGCCCCGTCGCGCGGGCAGCACGCAGACCGGGATGGGGGTCTGCAGCGGCGCCCCGGACGGGGTCAGCTCCCCGGTCGCCCGGTTCACCGCGAACGACGTGACGTTGTTCGAGTTCTGGTTGGCGGCGAAGAGGAACGACCCGGACGGGTCGAACGTGATGTGCCGCGGGTACCTGCCGCCGACCGGCGTGTGGCCGACCAGGGTCAGCCCGGCCCCGCAGACCGCGAAGTGCGCGATGCTGTCGTGCCCCCGGTTCGACAGGTAGACGTGCTTGCCGTCCGCCGACACCAGGACCTCGGCCGGGTAGTTCGTCGGGCTGCCGGACGGCACGGTGGGGAGCACCTGGCCCGGTGTGAGCGTCCCGTTCGCGTAGGAGCAGGTCACGATGGTCGAGTCCAGCTCGTTCGCCACGTACGCGGTCTTGCCGTCCGGGTGGAACGCGATGTGCCGCGGCCCGGCACCCGGCTTGACCTTCGCCTGCGAGACCCGGGTCAGCTTCCCGCCGGTGAGCGAGTAGACGAACACCGAGTCGGCGCCCAGGTCGACGGCGGCCGCGTACCTGCCCGCCACGTCGAACACGACGTGGTGCGCGTGGGGTCCCTCCTGGCGTTCCTTGTTCGGTCCGGAGCCCTGGTGCTGCACCTTCTGCGTCCGCGCGCCGAGGCTGCCGTCCGCGCCGACCGGGAAGACGCTCAGCGAGCCGGACGAGTAGTCGGCCGTGACCAGGAACTTCCCGGACGGGTCGAGCGTCAGGTGGCACGGGTCGGCGCCGCCGGTCGGCTGCTTGTTGACGACCGCCAGCGTGGTCGCGTCGATCGCGGTGACCTCACCCCGGCTGGTCTCGTTGACGGCGTAGAGGAACCTGCCGTCGCGCGACTCGACGACGAACGACGGGTTGACCACACCGCTGATCACGCCGGTCGTCCTCAGCTGGCCGTTCGCCGTGTCGTAGGTGCCGACGCCGATGCCCTCGGCGCCCCCGCTCCACGTCGTGTAGGCACCGAAAAAGACTCTCCGCGTGGCGGCAGCCGCCTCGGCGGTTCCTCCGGTCATCAGCAGTCCAGCTCCCACGCCCATGGCTCCGAGAAAACGTCGCCGGTCCACACCCACGTCCGCACCTCCGGATGATCTCTTCGGCGGCGGTGGCTCCACACTGGCCCAGACCGTCGTGGCCGGGCAAGAGGAACGATCAAGATTGCGTCCAGCGCAACGGCGGCTAGCGCAGCGGGTCGTCGTTCACCAGGCGGGCCTTCTCGGCCTCCAGGTCGAAGGCGGGCTGCGGGAACGCCGGGTTCATCTCGCGCAGCGTCTCCAGCAGCAGCCGGCTGATCGCCCAGTTCCGGTACCACTTGCGGTCCGCCGGGACGGCGTACCAGGGCGTGTCCCGGCAGTTCCGCAACGCCTGCGTGTAGGCGTCCTGGTACTTCGACCACTTAGACCGCACGTCGATGTCGGCCGGGTTGTACTTCCAGTTCTTCTTCGGGTCGCCGAGGCGGGCGAGCAACCGTTCCTTCTGCACCTCCGGCGAGATGTGCAGGAAGCACTTGACCAGCGTGATGCCGGAGTCCGCGAGCTCCTGTTCGAACGCGTTGATCTCCTTGTAGCGCTTGCGCAGCTCGGCGGCGTTGATCAGACGTTCGACCTTCGGCACGAGGACGTCCTCGTAGTGGGAGCGGTCGAACGCGCCGATGTGGCCCTTGTCGGGCAGGACCTTGCGGATGCGCCAGAGGTAGTGGTGCCGCAGCTCGGCGGCGGTCGGCTTCTTGAACGACGCGATGCGCACGCCCTGCGGGTTGACCAGGCCCATGACGTGCCTGACCACGCCGCCCTTGCCGGAGGTGTCCATGCCCTGCAGCACGAGCAGCACCGCGCGGGAGTCCTCCGCGTAAAGCGCCTCCTGCAGGGCCTCCAGCTCGTCCCCCGTGACGGCGAGGTCGTCCGCCGCCTCCTTCTTGGTCCTGGGACCGATCGGCCGGCCGGCCGGGTCGAGGGTGGCGAGGTCCACCTGATCGAGTCGCAGGGTGTCACGAACCGACTTCTTCACCATCATCTGACCGTAGCTATTCACCGCGGCATCCGCCTGTTGTGCAAGACATCTCCACGCGGCGGTGAATCTACGCAACGAACTGAGGCCATGCGCAATGCTTGACGGATGAAATCGCCTGTTCCGGCCCCTAGCCTTGGAGGATGACCGCCACCGCCCACCACCACACCGCGGGAACCATGAACCTGGCCAGCGCTGACTACGTCGCTCTCGACGAAGAGTGGAGCACCCACAACTACCACCCGCTGCCGGTGGTCATCTCGCACGGCGAGGGGGCGTGGGTCACCGACGTCGAGGGCCGCCGCTACCTGGACTTCCTGTCGGGCTACTCGTCGCTCAACTTCGGGCACCGCCACCCAGCCCTGGTGGCCGCCGCCGTCGAGCAGCTCGGCCGCGTCACGCTGACCAGCCGCGCGTTCCACCACGACCAGTTCGGCCTGTTCTGCCGCGAGCTGGCCGCCCTGACCGGCACCGAGATGGTGCTCGCGATGAACTCCGGCGCCGAGGCCGTCGAGTCCGCGATCAAGGTCGCGCGCAAGTGGGCCTACCGGGTGAAGGGCGTGCCGGAGGGCACCGCCGAGATCATCGTCGCCGGGTCGAACTTCCACGGTCGCACGACGACGATCGTGTCGTTCTCGACCGACGAGACCGCGCGCAACGACTTCGGCCCGTTCACGCCCGGCTTCAAGGTCGTGAAGTACGGGGCGCTGGACGAGGTCGAGTCCGCGATCACCCCGCGCACCGCCGCCGTGCTGCTCGAGCCGATCCAGGGCGAGGCCGGCGTCGTCGTGCCGCCCGCCGGCTACCTCGCCGGGATCCGGCGCCTGTGCGACGAGAACAACGTGCTGATGATCGCCGACGAGATCCAGTCGGGCCTCGGGCGCACCGGCGAGCTGTTCGCGCTCGACCACGAGGGCGTGCGAGCCGACCTCTACACGCTCGGCAAGGCGCTCGGCGGTGGCATCCTGCCGGTGTCCGCGGTGGTCGGCTCGCGCGCGGTGCTGGGCGTGCTCAATCCCGGTGAGCACGGGTCGACGTTCGGCGGCAACCCGCTCGCCTGCGCCGTGGGCCGCGGCGTCGTCCGGCTGCTCGCGACCGGCGAGTTCCAGGAGCGTTCCCGCTCGCTCGGCGCGTACCTGCACGCGGAGCTGGGCAAGCTCGTCGGCCACGGCATCGCCGAGGTGCGCGGCCGCGGGCTGTGGGCGGGCGTCGAGATCGCGCCCGGCGGCCCGGTCGGCCGTGCCGCGTCCGAGGCCCTCGCCACCCGCGGGGTGCTGTGCAAGGAGACGCACGCGTCGACGTTGCGCGTCGCACCGCCGTTGGTGATCACCAGGGACGAGATCGACCTGGGCGTCCGGGCCATCGCGGAGGTCGTTCGTCCCGGTTTGGGGTGATTCGCACACCTGACCAGGTCACAGTTGCGACGGACGGGCCTCTTCACCCGTCCGTCGCGTGCATCATGACTCGTATGGGTGAACGGGTGCGTGCCGAGGCCGCTGCCGCGCTGGGCAGGTGGGTCGAGCCGGAGGAGGTCTACGCCGAGGGGCGCGCGTTGTGGTCCTCAGTGGACTTCAAGGCGCACCGGCCGATGTCGCTGGCCGGCTCGCGCCCGTCCGTTCTGGAGTACGTGCGCGCCAGCAACGAGGGCAGGCTCGAGCACCTCGTCCCGCTGCGGGTGGGGCGGATGCTCGCCAACCCCTTCGCGTTCTTCCGCGGCGCGGCCGGGCTGCAGGCGGGCGACCTCGCCGCCGGGTGTACCACCGGCCTGCACGCTCAGCTGTGCGGTGATGCGCACGCGGCGAACTTCGGCCTCTACGGCACGCCCGAGGGCCAGATCGTCGTGGACATCAACGACTTCGACGAGACCCTCCCCGGTCCGTGGGAGTGGGACCTCAAGCGGCTCGTGGCGTCGCTCGTGCTGGCGGGCCGCGTCGGTGGCGTGTCGGACAAGGGCTGCCGCGACGCCGCCGGGGACGCCGTGAGCGCCTACCGCGAGGTGATCAAGCGCCTCGCGGACATGCCGTTCATGGACTCGTGGAGCGCCTTGGGCGACCAGTCCACGCTGTCGAAGGTCAAGGCCGACGACCTGATGAACGACTTCGCCAAGGCCGCCGAGAAGTCCCGCAGGAACACCAGCGCCCGGTTCGCCGCGAAGTGGACGGCGCACGACGGCGAGAAGTGGCGCTTCGTCACGAACCCGCCGACCTTCACCGACGTCTCCCCCGCGACCGCCGACGCGGTGATCGGCGCACTGCCGTCCTACGTGGACAGCCTGCGCGAGTCCCGCCGCAAGCTGATCATGCGCTACGGCGTCTCGGACGTCGCCTTCCGCGTCGTCGGCACCGGCAGCGTCGGCCTGCGCAACTACCTCGTCCTGTTGCACGGCAACGGCTCCGAAGCCCTCGTCCTGCAGGCGAAGGAGGCGCGCCCGTCCGCCCTGGAGCCGTTCCTCGACGTCGAGCACCCCAAGCACGACGGCAAGCGCATCGTGCACGGCGCACGCCTCGTCCAGGCCGAGACCGACATCCTGCTCGGCTGGACGACGATCGAGGGCCGCCCGTTCATCGTGCGGCAGTTCCGCAACCGCAAGGGCGGGATCGACCCGACCGCCCTGAAGCGCGACGACCTCGACGACTACGGCCGGTTCGCGGGAGCCCTGCTGGCCCGCGCGCACACGCGCTCGCTCGACCCGCGGCTGCTCGCCGGGTACTTCCAGAACGGCGGCGGCGAGGACCTCGACGACGCCTTCGCCCGGTACGCGTTCGACTACGCCGACCGGACCGAGGCCGACCACGAGGAGCTGACCAGGCTCGTCAGGAACGGGAAGCTGCCCGCGCACGTCGAACACCGCTGACGCGCCTTCCCGCTCCCGCCGCGCGGGTGACCTAGCCTGGCCGCATGAAGATCCGCCGCGCCGCCTCCCCCGACGACGTGGCCGCCGCCGCGCACCTGTTCGACGCGCCGCCGCGGCCGGACGCGACCACCCGGTTCCTGGCGCAGGACCACAGCCACCTGCTGATCGCCTACGTGGACGACCAGCCGGCGGGGTTCGTGTCCGGGGTGGAGACGACGCACCCGGACAAGGGCACCGAGATGTTCCTCTACGAACTGGGCGTCGACGACGCCTTCCTGCGGCGCGGCATCGGCACGGCGCTCGTCGAGGCGTTGAAAACCCTTGCCGTGGAACGGGGTTGTTACGCGATGTGGACCGGCACCGCCGCGGGTGACGCGGCGGCGCAGGCCACCTACCGCAAGGCGGGCGGGTCGGTGGACGACGGCGCGTTCGTCAGCTGGGACCTCTCCTGAACCCGCTCACGTCCACTCCGGATGCCCCACCAGCACGTCACGGGTCGAGGGTCAGGCTCAAGATCGTGCAGTAAGTGCACCCGGTCTGGTTGCCCTTGTCGAAGCTGTAGCTCTTGGTCCTGCCATCAGCACTGTCCCAGAACTCGAAGGAGCCGCTGTTCGCGCCTGCGTTGAACCAGGTGACCCTCTCGATGTTGAGGAAGATGGTCGTCGGGCCCGAGTTGTTGAAGCAGTACTTGTCCTTCGCGTCGTGGTTGCGGAAGAACGCGGTGAAGTCGGTGCGCGCGTTGCACATCTGCTGATCGCGGATCGGTGTGACCGCCGCTGCCGGACCGGCGAAGCCGAGGAGGCTCACCACCACCGCGAGCAGGCTCAAGATCGACAACCGGAGCTTCATAGACCTTCCCCAGGTTTACTGTCTGAGATCTTCCGTAAATGTCAGTTGATACCGACGGTGGCGGAAGCTCATCTCGGGGTCAACGACGCCGAGCGCAGTTGCACGGCTAGGTCCAGACGGGTTCGTCCACTTCGGACACCCGGCCGTCCGCCCGGAAGTGCAGGAACCGGTCGAACGACTTCGCGAACCACCGGTCGTGCGTCACCGCCACCACAGTCCCCTCGAAGTCGTTCAGAGCGTTCTGCAACGCCTCCGCCGACGCGAGGTCGAGGTTGTCGGTGGGCTCGTCGAGCAGCAGCAACGTCGCCCCGGACAGCTCCAGCAGCAGGATCTGGAACCGCGCCTGCTGACCGCCCGAGAGGTTCTCGAAGCGCTGGTCACCGGCGTGGTGCAGGCCGTAGCGCTGCAGCACCGCCATCGCCGCGCCCCGGTCGCGGCCGGGCCGCCGGCCCTCGCCGTGCCAGAGGATGTCCACGAGCGTGCGGCCGAGCCACTCCGGGTGCTCGTGCGTCTGCGCGAAGAGGCCCGGCACGACGCGGGCGCCGAGCTTCCACGCGCCGGTGGTCCGGACCTCGTCGCCGCCGAGCAGCCGCAGGAAGTGGCTCTTGCCGGAGCCGTTGGAGCCGAGGACCGCGACCCGGTCGCCGAAGAAGATCTCCTGCGAGAACGGCTTCATCAGCCCGGTCAGTTCCAGCTCCTCGCACGTGATCGCGCGAACGCCGGTACGGCCGCCCTTCAGCCGAGGAGTGACCTTCTCGTCCGAGGGGATCTCCGGAGGAGGACCGGCCTCCTCGAACCGTTGCAGACGTGCGGCCATTACGCGGTACTTGGGAGCCATCGCCTCGGAGTACTTCGCCTGTTGTTGGAGAGTGCGCACGAGCTCACGAAGGCGCTCGTGCTCCTCGTTCCAACGGCGGTGTTCTTCGAGGAGCTTCTCGATGCGTTTCGCGCGGGCGTCGTGCCAGGTGGAGAACGAGCCGGAGTGCGTCCACGCGGAGTGCGCCTCGACGGTGACGACGTGCGTGGCGGCGCTGGCGAGCAGCTCGCGGTCGTGGCTGACGACGAGCACGGCCTTGTCGGTCGTGCGGAGGCGGTCCTCCAGCCAGCGCTTGCCGGGGACGTCGAGGTAGTTGTCGGGCTCGTCGAGCAGCAGGACCTGCTCGTGGCCGCGCAGCAGCGCTTCGAGGACCAGGCGTTTCTGCTCTCCGCCGGAGAGCGTGCGGACCTCGCGGAACCGGGCCCGGTCGTAGGGCAGGCCCAGGGCGGCGACGGTGACGGTGTCCCAGAGGACCTCGACGTCGTACCCGCCTGCCTCGCCATAAGCGGTGAGGGCGTTGGCGTACCGCATCTGGGCGGCCTCGTCGTCGGTGTCCATCAGCGCCAGCTCGGAGTCGTCGAGCTCCTGCGCGGCGGCCCGCAACGCCGGGGGTGCGACGGAGAGCAGCAGGTCGCGCACGAGGCTGTCGTCGCGGACCGAGCCGATGAACTGCGGCATCACCGCGAGCCCGCCCTGCACGTGCACGCTGCCCTGCTTCGGGGTGAGCTCACCCGACAGGATCCGCTGCAGCGTCGTCTTGCCGACGCCGTTCGCGCCCACCAGCGCGACCACGGTTCCGCCACTCACCTTGAACGACACGTCGCGGAACAGCTCCCGGCCGTCGGGCAGGGCGTACGCGAGCCCGTTCGCTTCCAGATAACCCACGCAGCAGATGGTCGGGGGCGTGCCGCGCGGACGCCAGCGAGTTTCCGGCTACCGGAGGCGGATCGGGTGCCTGTGCAGCACCAGCGCCGCCGCGGTGACCAGCAGGCACTGGAACGCGGCGCCGAACGCGCCGATCATCGTCAGCAGCACCGTGAGCCCACCGAAGACGAGCAGGAGGGAGTAGAACAGCCAGGGCCGCACCTGGCGGTTCATGGTGCGGGCCAGTCTCGGTTCGTCCGCCAACAGCCGCTGTTCGATCTCCTTCAGCGAGCGGCGCTCGGCTTCACTCAGCATGGGTGCCTCCGGAAGACGTCGGGACGTCATCATCCCGCCCGTAACCAGTGGATACTCGAACGCCGCGGGAGTCAAACCCGGGACAGCGCGACCAAACGGCTGACAGCGCGCAGGTACTTCTTCCGGTAGCCGCCCCGGAGCATCTCGTCGGTGAAGAGGTCCGAGAGCGGCTGGCCCGACACCGCGACCGGGATGTCGCGGTCGTAGAGCCGGTCGCCGAACGCCACGAGCCGCAGCGCGATGGACTGGTCCGGCGCGGGTGTGACGTTCTTGAGGTGCACCGCGGTGACGCCGTCGACGAGGCGGCCGTACTTCGACGGGTGGATGCGGGCGAGCGCCGCGCACAGGTCGCCGAAGTCGTCGAGGGTCGCGCCCTGCGTGTTCGCGGCCTTCGTGACCAGCTCGGAGTCCGACATCGGCGGCGGGGCGTCGGGCAGGCCGCGGTGGCGGTAGTCGGGGCCGTCGACGCGCACGACGTCGAACTTCGACGACATCGACTGGATCTCGCGCAGGAAGTCGGCGGCGGCGAACCGGCCCTCGCCGAGCTTGTCGGGCAGCGTGTTGGACGTGGCGGCGACGTGCACGCCGGCGGCGACCAGCTCCTTGATCAGGCGCGTGACCAGCATCGTGTCACCGGGGTCGTCGAGCTCGAACTCGTCGATCGCGAGGAGCTTGTGGCCGCTCAGGCGCCGGACCGCCTCGGGGAACGTCAGGACGCCGACCAGGTTCGTCAGCTCGACGAACGTGCCGTACGCCTTCGGGCCCGGCACGGCGTGCCAGAGCGAGGCGAGCAGGTGGGTCTTGCCGACGCCGAAGCCGCCGTCGAGGTAGAGGCCGAGCTTGCCCTCGTCCTCGGCCCTGCCGCCGAAGAGCGACCACTTCTTGCGCCGGGTGCTGACGCGTGCGGCGAACAGGCGGCCGGCCTCGACCGCGGCGGCCTGGCTGGGCTCGTCCGGGTTGGGGAGGTAGCTGTCGAAGCTGACGTGGTCGAACCTCGGTGGGGGGACCAGGCCCTCCACCAGTTCGTCGGCACCGATCTGGGGATCCCGGTCGGACAAGCGCATGCCCGCACCTTATCGGCGTGGTGGGATGGGTTCGTGGAGATGTTGTGGCCCTCACCGGGCGTTGAGATGACCGACACAGCACTGGAGTCGCTCTACGCCTACCCGCGGGACCGGACCTGGGTGACCGCGAACTTCGTGTCGAGCGCCGACGGCTCGGTGTCGGTCGACGGGCGCTCGGCGGGGCTCGGTTCCCCGGCGGACAAGAAGATCTACCTGCTGGGCCGCGAGCTCGCCGACGTGGTGCTGGTGGGCGCCGGCACGGTGCTGGCGGAGGGCTACCGGGGCGCGCGGAGGGCCACGCCGCTGCCGATCGCCGTGGTCACGGCGCGCGGGACGCTGACACCGGACCTGCCGCTGTTCACCGACACGTCCGTGCCGCCGATCGTGATCACCACCGAGGCCGCCCGGATGCCGCCGCTGCCCGCCGACGTGGTCATCGCCGGGGAGCAGGAGGTGGACCTGAACGTGGCCGTCGCCGAGCTCGCGGCGCGCGGGCTGCACCGGATCGACCTCGAAGGGGGTCCCCGGCTGTTCGGGACGATGGTGGCCGAGGGGCTCGTGGACGCGCTGAACCTGACCTTGGCACCGGTGCTGGCGGTCGGCGACGCGTCCCGGATCGCCCACGGCCCGGTGGTGCCCCCGGTCGGCCTGGCGCTCGAGTCGGTGCTGCGCGAGGACGACGTGCTGTTGTTGCGGTACCGGCGGCGGAACTCCGGTTGAAGAGGCAGGATGTCCGCGTGGACCTCCCGCTGACGCCTCCGCTGCAGCCGATGCTCGCGACCGCGGTGGACGGCATACCGGACAACGCCGACCTGCTGTTCGAACCGAAGTGGGACGGTTTCCGCTGCGTGGTGTTCCGCTCCGGCGACGAGGTCCTCCTGCAGTCGCGCAGCGGCAAGCCGCTCAACCGCTACTTCCCCGAGGTCGTCGCCTCGATGCTCGAGGTGCTGCCCGAGCGCGTCGTCGTCGACGGCGAGCTGGTGGTCGCGAAGAACGACGAGCTGGACTTCGACGCGCTGTCCGAGCGCATCCACCCGGCGGCCTCGCGGGTGACGATGCTGTCGGAGTCGATGCCGGCCACGTTCGTCGCGTTCGACCTGCTCGCGCTCGGGTCCGAGGTGCTGCTGGAGTCACCGACGGTGGCGCGGCGCGAGGCGCTGCTCGCGTTGCCCGGCCTCAACGTCACCCCGGCGACGACGTCGGCCGAGACGGCGAAGCAGTGGTTCGCGCTGTTCGAGGGCGCCGGGCTGGACGGCGTCATGGGCAAGCCCGCGGACGGCCCGTACACGCCGGGCAAGCGGTCGATGATCAAGGTGAAGCACGCCCGCACCGCCGACGTGGTGCTCGCGGGGCTGCGCTGGCACAAGGACACCGAGCCCGGCACGGCTGTCGGCTCGCTGCTGCTCGGCGTCTACGACTCGAACGACCTGCTGCACCACATCGGCGTCTGCGGCTCGTTCAAGGCGGCCGAACGGCGTGAGCTGGCCGCGGAGCTGGCGCCGCTGATCACCGAGTCGCCGGACCACCCGTGGGCGGACCCGCGGCCCGGCCAGCGGATCCCCGGCGAGATCAACCGGTGGCGCGGCAAGCAGGCCGAGTACGTGGCGTTGCTCCCCGAACGGGTGCTGGAGATCCACTACACCCAGACCGAGGGCGAGCAGCCGGTGCGGCTGCGGCACAACGGCCAGTTCGCGCGGTGGCGCCCGGACCGCGAGCCGCTGTCGTGCCGCTACGACCAGCTGGAGATCCCGGCCCGCTACGACGTCGCCTCCGTGCTCAAAGGGGAGCTGCGAGCCCGTTAGACCTCGGGTCTCGCGGATCTGGTCGCCCCCACGGACGCGATCACGACGCAGCAGACGGCGACCCACTGCGCCGGTGCGAGGTGCTCGCCGAGCAGCAGCAGGCCCGCGACCGCGGCCACCGCCGGTTCGAGCGACATCAGGATGCCGAACACGCGTGGCGGCATGCGCCGCAACGCCTCCAGCTCCAACGAGTACGGGATCACCGACGACATCAGCGCGACGGCCGCGGCCGCCGCCAGCACCACCGGGTCGAGCAGAGCCGTGCCGGCCGAGGTGACGCCGAACGGCAACGCGACCGCCGCCCCGACGACCATCGCGAGCGCGAGGCCCTTGCCGTCGCTGGTGGTGCTGCCGAGCTTGGCGGTCACGAGGATGTACGCCGCCCACAGCGCGCCCGCGGCCAGCGCGAACAGCACACCCGTCCACAGCAGACCGCCCTGCACGCGCGTGAGCAGCACCACGCCGGCGCCCGCGAGCAGCACCCACAGGCCGTCGAGCCAGCGCCGCGACCCCGCGACCGCCACCGCGAGCGGTCCCAGGAACTCGATGGTGACGGCCGCGCCGAGCGGGATGCGTTCGATCGCGGAGTAGAAGCAGAGGTTCATCGCCGCGAGCACCACGCCGTAGGTGAGGACGACGGTCAGCGTGCGGCGGTCCATCCGCAGCGACGGCCGCCAGATCGCGACGAGCACGACCGCCGCGACGACCAGCCGCAACGTCACCGTGCCGACCGCGCCCGCCGTCGCGAACAGCTGCTTCGCGACGGCCGCGCCCACCTGCACGCTGACGATCCCCAGCAGCACGAGTGCCGTCGGCGGGATGCCGCCCAGGAGCCGGGCGACGGGAAGCCGGTCAGCGTGAGCCATGGTCCCCATCCTGGCTCATCGACTCACCGCGTTCTCACCTTCCGCGTGCGACGCTCACCACCCGGACCGTGAACGAGAGTGAGGACATCTGTGCGTCGCGCTGCCTTGGCCCTACTGGCAGTGAGCGTGCTGACGGCATGCAGCGCGGGGCCGTCGACCCGGCCGGTGATCGCGGTGAAGGGCGGCGAGAACCAGCCCTTCGACCAGAGCGCGCTCGCCGGGCCGCAGCCAGTGCCCCCGCTGGGCGAGTTCAAAGAGGACTCGCTGGCGTGGTCGGCGTGCAACGAGCAGATGAAGGACCGCCTCGGCGCAGACGCGCCCCAGGGCGACCAGACCTACGAGTGCTCGCGCATGACCGTCGTGCTCGACCCGCCGGGACGTCCCGGCCGCGGCACGCTCGGCATCGCGCTGATGCGCGTCGGCACCGGCAAGAGCGCGCTGGTCGTCGTGAACGACCCCGGCGGCGAGCCCGGCACGCTGAAGGCCGCGCGGCTCGCGGCGGCGTTGCCGAAGGAGGTCCTCAGCACGTTCACGATCATCGGCATGGACCGCCGCGGCACGGGCCGTTCGGACGGCATGTCGTGCGTTCCGCAGGCCACGCGCGCACAGCTCGTCGAGTACGACCCCGCCGAGACCGAGCAGTCGAACCTCGTCGTCGCCGCCGGTGAGGCGTCACAGGAGTGCGTGCTCGACCTCGAGGGCAGGCTGACCGCGTTCGACTCGTGGCGCGCCGCCGCCGACCTGGAACGCCTCCGCGACTCCCTCGGCTCCGACCGCCTCAACGCCCTCGGTTTCGGCGAGGGCTCGCGCGTCATCACGACGTACGCGCAGCGCTACCCGAACCGCATCGGCCGCACCGTCCTCGACGGCGCCCCGGACCCGGCGCTCGACCAGGTCGGCGTGCTGGAGTCCCGTGCCGTGGCGGCCGAAGCGACGTTCGAGGCGTTCGCCCGCGACTGCAAGACGCGCGGCTGCGCTCTCGCGAACCCCCGCGAGGACGTCTCCGCACTTCTCACCCAGCTGCGCAACGGACGCCTGCGCGGCGAGTACGTCGACCTGACCCCGGGCTCCGCGCTGAACGCGATCCTGCTGGGCCTCGCCGACCGGGCCCGCTGGCCCGCGCTCGCCGACGCCGTGGTGAAGGCCCGCGCCGGCGACGCCTCCGGCCTGTTCGCCCTGCTCGACCCGGTGGTGAACGACC
Source organism: Lentzea jiangxiensis (assembly GCF_900104175.1). Lineage (GTDB taxonomy): Bacteria > Actinomycetota > Actinomycetes > Mycobacteriales > Pseudonocardiaceae > Lentzea > Lentzea jiangxiensis. Next base: position 8,044 of record NZ_FNIX01000025.1, on the reverse strand, counting down.
TCGACGAGAACCCGCCGCGCTTCGACGCGGGCCTGATCATCGGCTGCAACGACACCTCCACCCGCATCCCGCCGGACCGGGTGAAGGCACTGGCCGCGGACTGGCAGGGCAAGTACGCGCTGTTCGGCGCCGTGTTCGCCCGCCGGCTGCTGCACTGCAACCCGTTCCCGCCGCCCAAGGCCGAGAAGGTCGACCCGGTGAAGAGCGCGCCGCCGATCGTGGTGCTGAGCACGGCCAACGACGTCTCCACCCCCGCGCCGGGCAGCGAGCACGCGGCGCAGCGGTTGCCGGGAGCGGTGCTGATCGGGTGGCAGGGCAGCGGGCACGGCGCCCTGACGCTCTCGGGCTGTGCCACCACGGCCGTGAAGGACTACCTGATCGAAGCGAAGGTGCCGTCGAACGGCACCGTCTGCCCGCCGTGATGGTCAGGCCCGTTGGCCTGCACCAGCTTCGCTGACGCTCCACCGGCCGACATGGCGCAGGGAGCCTCTCGCGTGACCACGACGCGAGGGCTCCCCGCCCGAATCCTGTGTCAGCAGCTCGAACAGCAGCCGCAGCCGGGCCCCGTGCACCCGGAACAGCACCCACACGTACCCATCAGGGCCTCCCCGTCCTCCAAGCCGGACCTGCGCGGGACATCCGCGCTCACCACGGTCCGCTCCGGTACCGGCCCTGGGAACCCCTCTCACCCGAACGCGTGCGGACAACCACCGGGGCGTCGCAGCGAGTGATGCCGCTACGCGCCCAGATCGTCCAGGGCCTTCTGGGCGGCCTCCAACTCGGCGCGCAACTGCTCCACGCGGGCCAGCTGCTGGGCACGCGCCGCGTTCAGGACGCCCTCGACGATCTCGGCCACCTCGGGCGTGAGCAGCTTCGCGGCCTGCGCCACGGCGGCCGGGGGCACCGGGGTCGGGCGGACCGCCCTGCGGCTGCCCTGCAGCACCTCGACGGTCCACTCGCCCTCACCCGTCGTCACCAGTGTCACGGTGACCTCGGGCGTGGAGCCCTTGGCGGACGCCTTGCGCGCGGCGGGCTTCGGCGCCGCCGCCTCGACCGGCGCGGGAGCGGGTTTCGGCTTGGGGGCCTCAGTCTTCACCGGCGCCTCCGGGACGTAGGGGTGGATGATCTCAGTCTCGCGCGGCGGCTCCGGGGGCGCAGGAGGCGGGGTGGCCGGCTTCTTGCGCGGCGGGGGCTTCTCCAGCGTCAACTCGGCCGGGGAGAACGACATCTCGTCCTTCGACCCCGTCGGCCGGACCTGGATGAAGTCGCCCTCCTGGGGCTCGGTGAACGCGAGCAGCTTCGCCGACCTGCCCGCCTCCATGCCCACGGCGGCCGCTGTGAACCACACCATCGGCTGAGTGCCGTCGTTCAACTGCGAGCGCAGGCTGTCGACGTCCTCCGCCGACAGCCCGCTCTTCTTCGCCATCGCGCTGCCTCCCCACCGTTCGAACACCTGTGCCCCAGCATGCCCTACACCCCTGACATTTCCGGGCACCGGGTCGCCGGCAAGATCATCAAGCGGCGCGAGAGCGCGCTCAGGCCTCTTCGGCCTCTTCGGTCTCGACAACGCGAAGCCGGTATTCGCACCCGTACTCGACGGTGTACGACAGCTCGTACACGTGCACGATCTTGGGCCCGCCGTGCAGGTGCACGTACGTCACCGTCTGCTTCGGGGCATCCGGCGTGGACGGCAGCGAGTCCACCCGGCCGTCGAGAGGACCGCCGACGTACCGGACGACATAGGGCTGTGACACGGCGACCTCCTCTCGCGCGTTTCGTCCAGTCTACGAGGTCGCGACTTGGATCCGGTCCCGATGCGGCCAGTTGGTCCACTCACGCCCCGAACCACCGCACGGCGAGGTCGTCGAACGTTTCACCGGCAGGCATCTCACGCATGTACCACGGCATGTTCGAGTACACGTGCAACAGCGCGTAAGCCATCACACGCCGAGCGTCAGGCACCCGCCCGTACGCCTCCACCAGCGCCTGCCGGCACCGGCGATCGCCTTTCGTCACGAAAAGCCGACGCTCGCGAACTCGTACTCGAACGCCCCGCGCATCGCCGGTTCGAAATCGAACAGCCCGCGCTTGCGTTGCCGCTCAACGCAAACAGCCCGCCGCTGCCCCACGAACGCCGCCCAGTCCGCGGGCCCGAGCACTCCGGGTGGCTCGACGCCGTGCAGCACCCGCAACACCTCACCGACCTGCGCGGCGACCTCCACGTCCGGCACATCGGGTTCCCTGCCGTGCAGCCGCGGCGTCGGCACGGGCAGCTTGCCGCGCAACGCCCCCATCACCCCCGGCGAACCGCACCACGTCACCGCGCAGGCCGAGGCGGTCGCGCAACGACTCGGCGTCGCGAACGGGAGGTTCCACGCCTCGGTCCTGCCCGACCACCGCCGCGTGCGAGGTCACTCCTGCTTGCGGGCGCGAGAAGGCTGCACCCGCATGGGCTCCCCCGGCATCTTCGGGTAGTCCGGCGGGTACGGCATCTCCCCGCGCGGATCCGCCGCGTACCACTCCAGCAGGGTCTCGATCCCGAACGCCTCGGAATCCAGCGCGGCGTGCGGATCCCCGCGCTCCTCCAGGTACTTCGGCACCGTCAGCACGTCGAAGTCGTCTGGGTCCACAGTGGACAGCTCGTCCCACGTGACCGGCGTCGAGACGGTGGCGCGGGCGGTTCCGCGCACCGACCAGGCCGAGGCGATGGTGCGGTCGCGCGCGGCCTGGTTGAAGTCGATGAAGACCCGCGAGCCGCGTTCCTCCTTCCACCACGCCGAGGTCGCGAGGGACGGGGCCCGCTTCTCCACCTCGCGGGCCAGGGCGATGACGGCGTGGCGCACGTCGACGAAGTCCCAGTCGGGGCGGATGCGCACGGCCACGTGGACGCCGCGGCCGCCGGAGGTCTTCGGGTAGCCGGTGAGGCCCGCGTCGGCCAGGACCTCGCGCAGCACCTCGGCCACGCGGGCGGCGTCGGAGAAGCCGGTGCCCGGTTGCGGGTCGAGGTCGATGCGCAGTTCGTCGGGGTGGTCGACGTCCGGCCGGCGCACGGGCCACGGGTGGAAGTCGAACGTGCCGAGGTTCGCGGCCCAGACGACCACCGCCTCGGAGGTCGGGCAGATCTCGTCGGCGGGGCGGCCGGAGGGGAAGCGGACCTGCACGGTCTCGACGTACTCGGGCGCGCCCTTGGGCACGCGCTTCTGGTAGAACGCCTCGCCCTCGACGCCGTCGACGTAGCGCTTCAGGACGACCGGGCGGTCGCGCAGCACGGACAGCAGGACCGGGGCGACGGTGCGGTAGTACTCGACCACCTGCCCCTTGGTGATGCCGCGCGCGGGGAAGTACGGCTTGTCCGGGTTGGACACCCGCACGAGCTGGTCACCGACTTCGAGCTCGATCGCCTTCGACTTGGCAGCCACGGGGGAACACTAGAGGCCGCGCACGAACGCCGCGAGCGCCAGTTCGAAGCTGTCGCGGTCGAGCTCGCGGGCGACGCCGGGGAGCAGGTGGGCGCGGTCGAGGTGCGGGTAGCGGTCCGGGTAGTCGGCGGGGTCGGCGGAGAAACCGCTCGAGAACGAGCTCAGCGCCGAGCCGAACACGATGTACATCAGGCCCGCGGCGATCATCGTGGCCTCGCGGCGCGACCAGCCCGCGTCGACCAGCGCGCCGTGCAGGAGGTCGAGGCGCTGCAGCGACTCGGCGCGGCCCGCCGGGCCGTAGGCGAGGAACGGGACGATGTTCGGGTGCGACGAGAGTGCCGCGCGGTACGAGCGCGCGCACCTGGTCAGGCCTTCTCGCCAGCCGTCGGTGAAGCCCGTGACGTCGACCGCGGACAGGATGCTGGACGCGACGTCGTTGAGCAGCTGGTCCTTGGTGCGGACGTGCCCGTAGAGCGACGCGGCCTGCACGCCGAGCTCGGCGGCGAGCTTGCGCATGGACAGGCCGTCGAGGCCGTCGCGGTCGATGATGGCCAGGGCCACCGACCTGATGCGGTCGGGACTCAGCAGAGGGGTGCTCGGCCGGGGCATGTGAGTTAACCTAACACTGTTCGGTTAGTCGGGAGGGCCTGTGGATCTAACGCTTTCGGACGAACACCGGCAGCTCAGGGAGCTGGCCCGGCGGTTCACCGACGACCGCATCGTCCCCCACGCCACGCGGTGGGATCGCGAGGAGGCCATCGACAGGGACCTCGTGCCGGCGCTGGGCGAGGTCGGGTTCCTCGGGCTCGGCGTCGACGAGCGCTACGGCGGGTCCGGCGGCGACAACCTCGCCTACTGCCTCGTGCTCGAGGAGGTGGCGCGCGGCGACTCGGCGGTCAGGGGGATCATCTCCGTCTCGCTCGGGCTGGTCGCGAAGTCGATCGCGCGGCACGGCACCGAGGAGCAGAAGCAGCGCTGGCTGCCGGGCCTCACGTCGGGCTCGCAGGTCGGGTGCTTCGCGCTCACCGAACCCGGCACCGGCAGCGACGCGGGCAGCCTCGTCACCAAGGCCGCGAAGACCGGCGACGGCTACCGCATCACCGGCCGCAAGGTCTTCATCACCAACGGCACGTGGGCGGACGTCGCACTCGTGTTCGCGAGGACCGGCGGACCAGGCCCGAAGGGCATCTCCGCGTTCCTCGTCCCCACTGGTTCCGAGGGTTTCCACGCCACCGAGATCAAGGGCAAGCTCGGCATGCGCGGCCAGGCCACCGCCGAGATCACCCTCGACGACGTCGAGGTGCCCGACGACGCCCTGCTCAGCGCCGAGGGCTTCAAGCTCGCGATGGGCGCCCTGGACAAGGGCCGGATGTCCGTCGCGGCGGGCTGCGTCGGCGCCGCCAGGGGTGCGCTGGAAGCCGCGCTCCGTTACGCCGGGGAACGCGAGCAGTTCGGCAAGCCCATCGCGGGTTTCCAGCTCGTGCAGGAGCTCCTCGCCGACATGGCCGTGGAGACCGACGCCGCGAGGCTGCTGACCTGGCGCGTCGCGGACCTCGCGGACCGGGGACTGCCGATGAGCACCGAGGCGTCCATGGCCAAGCTGTTCGCCAGCGAGGCCGCGGTGAAGGTCGCCAACAACGCCATCCAGGTCTTCGGCGGCTACGGCTACATCGACGAGTACCCGGTGGGCAAGTACCTCCGGGACGCCCGCGTCACCACCCTCTACGAGGGCACCAGCCAGATCCAGAAACTGCTCATCGGCCGCGCGCTCACGGGCGTGAACGCGTTCGTCTGAAAGGAAAGCAATGGACTTCACGCTCGACGAAGAGCAGAAGGAGATCCGCGACTGGGTGCGGACCTTCGTGCGCAAGGAGATCGTCCCGCTCGAGCCCGAGGTGCTGCGCCGCGAGCGCGCGGGCCAGCCGGGTCTCGGCCGGGACGAGCTGAAGGCGTTGCAGGACAAGGCCAAGCAGGCCGGGTTCTTCGGCGTGCTGACGCCGCAGGAGTACGGCGGCATGGGCCTCGGCGCGATGATGACCGCGCTCATCGAGGCGGAGCTGGGCCGCAGCTTCGTACCGTTCCGCTTCGGCGGCTACGCGGACAACATCCTGTTCCACGGCAACGAGGAGCAGAAGCAGCGCTACCTGCTGCCGACGATCTCCGGCGAACGCGTCTCGTGCTTCGCGATCACCGAGCCGGGCGCCGGCAGTGACGCGAAGGCCATCCGCACGTCCGCCGTCCGGGACGGCGACGAGTGGGTGATCAACGGCGAGAAGACGTTCATCACGCAGGGCAACGAGGCCGACTTCGTGATGGTGTTCGCCGTGACGGACAAGGAGAAGGGCGCCGACGGCGGCGTCACGTGCTTCCTCGTCGACCGCGACATGGGCTGGAAGTCCGAACCGATCCCGACCATGGGCCAGTGGGGTCCGGCGGCGCTCGTGTTCGACAACGTCCGCGTGCCGCACGAGAACATCCTCGGCGAGGAGGGCAAGGGCTTCCACCTGGCGATGCAGTGGATCGGCCAGGGCCGCTACCTGCTGCCCGCCCGCGCGCTCGGCAGCGTCGAGCGGCTCGTCGAGATGGCGGTCGAACAGGCCCGCAACCGCGTCACGTTCGGCAAGCCCATCGCCGAGTACCAGGCCATCCAGTGGATGATCGCGGACTCCGCGGTCGAGATCGAGGCGCTGCGCTGGCTCGTGCTGCACGCCGCGTGGCTCGTCGACCAGAAGCGGGACTCGCGGCAGGCGCAGTCGATCGCCAAGCTCTACGGCGGCATCAAGGCCAACGAGATCGTCGACCGCGTGCTGCAGATCCACGGCGGCATGGGCTACACCCGCGAGCTGCCGATCGAGCGCTGGTACCGCGAGCTGCGCCTGCTGCGCATCTACGAGGGCACCGACGAGATCCAGCGCCGCACCATCGCGCGCAACCTGCTCAAGGGCCACGCGAGCGTGCGGGGCACGCTCGGCTAGCTTGGGCTGGTGCTCGACCACGGCATCCTCGGCGTCGTCGACCGGCAGGTCCGCACCTGGTCGGTCCGCGACGCCGAGGTGTACGCGGCGGCCGTGGGCGGCTTCTCCCCCGCGTTCGCCATCCCGCTGCTGCAGCACGGTGGCCCGCACCTCGGTCTGACCGGCGCCGACATGACCCGGGTCCTGCACGCCGAGCAGTCGCTGTGGCTGCACCGAAGGCTTCGTCCGGAACTCCCCTCGACCGTCACCAAGACGGTCGAGAACATCTACGACAAGGGCTCGGGCGCCCTGGTCGTCAGCAGGTGGGAGTCGGAGTTCGCGACGACCCGGTCGTCGTGCTTCGTCAAGGGCGAGGGCGGTTTCGGCGGTGAACGCGGCGAGACCCGCGAGTTCACCGTTCCCGGCGAACCGCCGGAGGCCGGCTTCTTCCGGACCGCCCGCAACCAGGCGCTGCTGTACCGCGAGACCGGTGACGTGAACCCGATGCACACCGACCCGGAGTTCGCCCGGCGCGCCGGGTTCCCGGGGCCGATCCTGCACGGCCTCTGCACGCTCGGGATCACCGTGCGCGGCCTCGACTTCACCGAGCTGCACGCCCGCTTCACCGCCCCCGTCCTGCCGGGCGACCTGCTGCGGGTCGAACGCTGGCCCACCGGCGAGTTCCGCGCGCTCGTCGACGGGAAGCAGGTCCTCATCGGAACGGTTCGGTTTTCCGAAGCGGGGCGGAGCCCGGAGGTTCGCACGATCGTGCCATGAGTGGTGCCCTGGCAACCGCGGACTCCGGGATCGAACCGGTGCGCGTGGCGGTGGAGTCCCGAGACCTGATCAGCGCGGCCGGTGTGACGCACCTGCTGAACAGCTCACCGCGGGTGCGGGTGGTCCAGGACCGCTCCGCCGCGCAGGTGCTGCTGGCCCTGGTGAACGAGCTGTGCGCCCAGCAGGCCGCGCGGCTGCGGGCCTGCGGTTCCTCCCGGATCGTGGTGATCGCGGCACGCGTGCACGACCTCACGCCGTCCATCGCCGCTCAAGCCGGGCTGCCGGTGCCCCTGCGGCGCGCCGACGTCAACGCCGAACGCCTGGTCAAGCTGCTCGTCGGCGGCCAAGCCGTGCAGGAGCGGTCCCCGGTGCTGAACGACCGCGACCTGCAGCTGCTGCGGCTGCTCGCCGACGGCGCCACGATCGCCGAAGTCGCCGCACGGCTGTTCTGCTCGGAACGGACCGTGAAGTACGCGCTGCACCAGCTCCTGGAACGGTTCGGTCTGCGCAACCGGGTGCACGCGGTGGCGTGGGCGTTGCGCTCCGGCCTGCTCTAGTGGCTCGTCCCAGAACGTTGACCCGGTAATCGGTCTTCTGGGCTGACCGGCAGGCTGGTCCCGCATGTCGAGTGCGGGAGGTGGTTGTGGCTCGTCGTCCGGAAGTGTTCGTCCGGCCGCTGTCGATGGAAGACGGCCGGAAACTGGCTCGGATCAGCCGGACCGCGAAGAACCCGGTCAAGTTACGTCGGGCGATCGTGGTACTGATGTCCAGCCAGGGGCAGACCGTCCGCGATATCACGTCGTTGATGCAGGTCAGCGCCGACTATGTGCGTGATGTGATCCACGCGTTCAACGAGCGGGGGTTCGACGCGCTGGACCCAAAATGGAGCGGGGG
>NZ_FNIX01000009.1 GCF_900104175.1 Lentzea jiangxiensis | reverse complement strand
CGGCCGAGGTCCGCGACGGCATGTGATGCGGCCGGCTCGACCGATCGGCCAGCCCCGCGGCCCCCTCGTCACGGAATCGGCGGACCCAGCGGTGCGCGCATTGCCGTGAGACACCGAGCTCCTTGGCCACGTGTGCCACCGGTCTGCCGGCGGCGACCCGCGTAACCAGGACCAGGCGTCCATGCACTGTCAGGCGGGCGTTAGCGTGTCCCATCGAGGCCTCCGGCTGTGGTGACTGACTTCGCAATCACCACCGCACCCGGAGGCCTCACCCATGATCAAGCCGACACACCGTCACCAACGTGTTGGCCGAGTACATCTAGCGCTGGTGGAGGGCGTCCGCGCGGCTCTCGCGTTCTCGCGAGGAGCCGCGCGGGCCACGGCGCCGCGGCCTGGCTTCCGGTCGGCCGTGCCGCTCGTCCCGGTGCTAGTGGAAGGCGTTCTGCGCGGCTTCCAGGCCCTTGGTCACGAGGGCCTCGGCCGCGTCCGCCGCCCGGTCGATCTCCAGCGCGAGCTGCTTGCGCTCCACGGTGGAGAAGTCCTTGAGGACGTAGTCGGCGGGGTCCTGGCGACCCGAGGGGCGGTCCACGCCGAAACGCAGGCGGTGGTAGTCCTTGGTGCCCAGGGACTTCGTGATCGAGCGGAGTCCGTTGTGGCCGTTGTCGCCGCCGCCGAGCTTCATGCGCAGCGCGGCGAACGGGAGGTCCAGCTCGTCGTGGACCACGAGGATCGTGGTGGGCTTGAAGAACTTCACGGCGCTCGCGACGGGGCCGCCGGAGAGGTTCATGAAGCTGCGGGGCTTGGCCAGCACGACGCGGTGGCCGGACAGGCGGCCCTCGACGACCTCGGCGCCGGACTTGTGGGCCTTGAACCTGCCGTTCATGCGGGCGGCCAGTTCGTCGAGGACCAGGAAGCCGATGTTGTGGCGGTTGCCCTCGTACCTGGGGCCCGGGTTGCCCAAGCCGACGATGAGGGCGAGGTCAGCGTCCACGGAACCGCAACTCCTGCTCGAGATCGTCCAGCAACGTGTCCACGGCCTGCACCTGGTACCCCTTGCCCAGCAGGCCGGACGTGGTGCTGAACCGGGTGTTGCGGACCTCGGTGGAGGTCATGGAGCCCCGGCCGTCCAGGTTGGCCGCGGCGCGGGTGATGAAGGCGTCGACTTCGGCGCGATCGTAGCCGGTGCCGGTCTTCGGCAGCTTGCGCGCTCTCAGGTCCTCGCCGGTGCTCAGGCCCGTCGGCGGCACGATGCCGTTGCGGACCTGGAACTCCAGCAGGTGCAGGACGCCGTCGACGCTCAGCGGGTCGTAGCCGTTCGGGACCGCCGCGAACCTGACGGTGCGGATGTGGTCCGGGTCCAGGCGGAGACGGCCGGCCAGCGCGTCGGCGATGATCTGCAGGAACTCGTTGACCTGCCCGGGGTCGTAGCCCTGCCGCTTGCGCCGGAAGGTCTTCGACCGGACGTCCGCCGGGCGCAGGTACGGCAACGGCGCGCCGCCCCCCTCGTGAGGAGGCGGCGCGCCGTCGTTTCGGCCCGACGTGATGGGGCTCAGCTTTCCTCGGTGGCCTCGGCCGACGCGTCCGCCGAGTCGTCACCCTCGAGCTGCGCCGCGGACGGCGCCTCGTTCACGGCGACGACCAGGGCCTCGGCGTCGGTGATGAGAACAGCACCGGCGGGCAGGGTCAGGTCGCTGGCGTGGATCTGCGTGCCCGCGCCGACACCGGCGATCGACAGCTCGATCTGGTCCGGGATGTTCATCGCGTCGGACTCGATCTGGATCGTGCTCAGGTCCTGCGTCAGCAGCGTGCCCGAAGCGGGCTCGCCCGAGATGACCAGCGGCACCTCGACGGTGACCTTCTCGCCGCGCGTCACGAGCAGCAGGTCGACGTGCTCGATGTAGTTCTTGATGGGGTGCGTGGTGACGGTCTTGGTGAGCGCCAGCTCGCTGCCGCCGTCCAGGGACAGCGTGAGGACTGCGTTCTGGCCGTGCTCACGGACGACACGGGCGAACTCGAGCGCCGGCAGGGCCAGGTGCTTCGGGTCGGAACCGTGGCCGTAGAGCACCGCGGGGATCTTGCCGGCGCGACGGGTACGGCGGGCGGCGCCCTTGCCGAATTCGGTGCGCTGCTCAGCGGCGAGACGAACCTCGGACACGGTGGGGTACTCCTTACAAGTCTGACCTTGTACGTCGGGGCGGTGCACAAGTTCTCAGCGGTTGAGGCTTGGTGGTGGCCTGCGGCGGCGAGCAGCGCGGAAACAGGGTCAACACGCGCGGCGTCAAGCCACCGCGTCGATCACGCCGAGCTGGGGAGCCCGCCCTCGCCGAGGCAACCCGACCAGTGTAGGTGAGTGGGCATCGGGGAGGCCAATCGGGGGGTGCTCGGACGGGCTCGCGGGGGTGACCGGTTCGCCACCCGGGAACCGGAAGGGGCCTCCCGCGTCCGGGAACGGACTGCGGAAGGCCCCTGCGGGACACCGGTGAGGTCAGGCGTTGCCGTCGAACAGCGACGTCACGGACCCGTCCTCGAACACCTCCTGGATCACGCGCGCGAGCAGCGGCGCGATCGACAGCACGGTCATGTTCGGGAACCGCTTCTCCGCCGGGATCGGCAGCGTGTCGGTGAACACGACCTCGCGGGCGCCCGAGTCCTGCAGGCGCTGCGTGGCCGGGCCCGACAGGATGCCGTGCGTGGCCGCGATGACCACGTCGGAGGCGCCCTCGCTCAGCAGCTGCTTCACGGCGCCGGCGATGGTGCCGCCGGTGTCGACCATGTCGTCGATCACGATGCACAGGCGGCCCTCGACCTTGCCGACGACGCGGTTCGAGACCACCTCGTTCGGGCGCAGCGGGTCACGGGTCTTGTGGATGAACGCGATCGGCGCGCCGCCGAGGGTGTCGGCCCACTTCTCGGCCAGCTTGGTGCGGCCGGAGTCGGGGGAGACGACGGTGATCTCGTGGCCCGCGTACTTGCCGCGGATGTGGTCCGCGAGCAGCGGCATGGCCCACAGGTGGTCGACCGGGCCGTCGAAGAAGCCCTGGATCTGGGCGGTGTGCAGGTCGACCGAGACGAGGCGGTCGGCACCCGCGGTCTTGAACAGGTCGGCGACCAGGCGGGCGGAGATGGGCTCGCGGCCGCGGTGCTTCTTGTCCTGACGGCTGTACGGGTAGAACGGCATGATCACCGTGATGCGCTTGGCCGAGGCGCGCTTCAGGGCGTCGACCATGATCAGCTGTTCCATCAGCCACTGGTTGATGGGCGCGGTGTGCGACTGGATGACGAAGGCGTCGCAGCCTCGCACGGACTCCTCGAAGCGGACGAAGATCTCGCCGTTCGCGAAGTCGTAGGCCGACTGCGGGGTCACCGTGACGTTGAGGTGCTTCGAGACCTCGTCCGTCAGCTCCGGGTAGGCACGCCCGCCGAAGAGCATCAGGTTCTTCTTCGGTGTGCCGGGCATCTGCGGGTTCACGGTCAGCGACCCTCCTCAGTCTTCTCGTCGGCATTCTGCTTCGCCAGGGCCTGTTCCGCCGCGCGGGCGGCGGCGGTGCCCTCACGACGGCTGAGCACCCAGCCTTCGAGGTTGCGCTGGGGGCCTCCGGACACGGCGAGCGCGCCCGGCGGGACGTCGCGGCGCAGGACGGTGCCCGCGCCGGTGTAAGCGCCGTCGCCCACGGTCACCGGAGCCACGAACATGTTGTCCGAGCCGGTGCGGCAGTGGGATCCGACGATCGTGCGGTGCTTGTTCACCCCGTCGTAGTTGACGGTCACCGATGCTGCGCCGATGTTGCTGTGATCGCCGATCGTGGCGTCGCCGATGTAGGACAGGTGGGGGACCTTCGAGCCGTCGCCGATCTGCGAGTTCTTCGTCTCGACGAACGTGCCGATCTTGCCCTTCACGCCCAGGGAGGTGCCGGGGCGGAGGTAGGCGAACGGGCCGACCGAGGCGCCGTCGCCGATCACCGAGTCGCTGCCGTGGGTCCGCACGACCGAGGCGCCCTCGCCGACCTGCACGCCGGACAGCGTGGTGTCGGGACCGACGGTCGCCCTGGCCCCGATCGCGGTGCCCGCGCGGAGCTGCACGTTCGGCTCGACCACCGCGTCCTGGCCGATGGTCACGTCCGCGTCGATCCACGCCGAGGACGGGTCGACGAACGTGACGCCGGAGCGCAGGTGGCCCTCGACGATGCGGCGGTTCATCTCGGCGCCGACGGCCGCGAGCTGCACGCGGTCGTTGATGCCCTCGACCAGCCAGGGGTCGGACGCGATCAGCGCGCCGACCCGCAGGCCGTCGCCGCGGGCGATGCCCAGGACGTCGGTCAGGTAGAGCTCGCCCTGCGCGTTGTCAGTGGACAACCGCGAGAGACCGTCGCGCAGCACCGCCGCGTCGAACGCGTAGACGCCGGAGTTGATCTCGGTGATGAGCTGTTCGGCCGCCGAGGCGTCCTTCTGCTCCACGATCCGCTGCACGCTGCCGTCGGAGTCGCGCACGATCCGGCCGTACCCGGTGGGGTCGTCCACCACGGCCGTCAGCACCGTGACCGCGTTGCCGGCGGTCCGGTGCTCGGACAACAGCGCGGAGAACGTCTTCGTGTCGAGCAGTGGCACGTCGCCGTAGCTCACGATCACCGTGCCGCCGAGGTCGTGGGGCAGCTCGGCGAGGCCGCAGCCGACGGCGTGCCCGGTGCCCTTCTGCTCGGCCTGCACCGCGACGGTGACCTTGCGGCCGAGCGCGCCGGCGAGGGTTTCGAGATGCTCGGTGACTGCTTCGCGGCCGTGGCCGACGACGACGGCCAGGTGGTCGGGGTCTGTGCCCGCCGCCGCGCGCACCGCGTGTTCGACGAGTGAGCGTCCGGCGATCCGGTGCAGCACCTTGGGCGTGGACGACCGCATGCGGGTGCCTTCCCCGGCGGCGAGCACGACCGTGCTGACAGGGCCCTCGAGCATCAATGCTCTCCCTAACAGGCTGGGTGGTTCGAAGTCCGCGGACCAGCCTAAGCCTCCGCGGAGGGCTCCCCCGCCACCGCCGCCACCTGGCAGCCACCCTGGCGCTTCGCCACGTACATCGCGGAGTCGGCCCTCGACAGGGCCTGGTTCGCCGATTCGCGCGGGCGCAGGGAGATGACGCCGACCGACAGCGTCACGCCCCGGGAGAGGTCGATTGGCAAGCCCGCCACCGCATCCACGGCTCGCCCGAGCGCTGCTTCCGCGGCGTGCAGGGGGGCTCCCGGCAGCAGGACGACGAACTCGTCGCCGCCGTAGCGGGCCACCATGTCGTCACCCCGCAGGGCCTGCCGGAGTGTGCTGGCAATCACCCGGAGGACGTCATCACCCTCGGCGTGCGAATACCGGTCGTTCACGCCCTTGAACCCGTCGAGGTCGACCAGGGCGATGGAGAACGGGTCGACCTGACCGGCGATGAGCTCGGCCATCTTGTCGTCGAGCGCGCGGCGGTTCGGCAGCCCGGTCAACGGGTCCTGCAACGCCTGCTGGGCGATCGCGCCGTGCGCGCGCGTCAGCCGTTCGTGCTCGCGGCGCGTCTGCAACGTGGCCACGCGGGACTCCCGCATCTGCCACAGCTCCAGCTCCAGGGCCGCGTTGTAGGCCTGCAACGCCGACGTCGTGTGCGGACCGCACAGGTGCGCGTACTCGCGCTCCAGCGACAGCACCAGCGACGGCTCCGACGTGTCGTGCTCCATCTGCGTGCGCGTGTCGTCGAGGACCTTGAGCGCGTCGTCCAGCCGGTTCGCCTTCACCAGGCACCGGGCCAGCGCGATCGCGACGATGATCAGCTCCCGCGCGTACATCGACAGGCCGCGCAACGACCACAGCCGGTCGAGGTGGTCCTCGCTCGGGTTCGTCAGCGCGTGGGCGGCACCGAGGATCGGCACCTGCTCGGCGGCGTCGAGGTCGCGCCTGCCGGGGTGCAGCGACTGCCGGAACGGCACCTCGGCCGCCTCGGCCAGGCCGGAGGCGACCCGGAACTGCTCGCGCGCGGCGTCGTGCAGGTTCACCCGTTCGAGCCGCAGGCCCCACCCGATCCGCAACCGGGCCCGGTTCACCAGGTGCACGTAGATCTGGTGCGGCTGGCCGCTCTCGCGCAACGCGTTGTTCGCGCCCGCCAGCACGTCGTCCGCCATCTCGTAGACGCCGAGCTGGGTCAGCACCAGGGCGATGTCCTGCAGCGTCGTGGCGAGCAGCTGGTCCCAGATCCGCCTGTCGAAGACCGGGTCGACGTCGGGTTCCTCGTCGAGCATCATCGCGAGCGCCGACGCGATCTCGGTCAGCGCCTTGTCCTCGGCGTTGCCGAGCAGGAACCGGCGCCCGCGCAGCGCCCGCGCGTCCGCCTCCAGCACGATCAGGCCGTGGCGGCGGCAGTGGCTCAGCATCTCGTCGAGCTGGGGGGCCGACATGTCGACGAGGCCCGGCGTGACCAGGCGGACCACGGCCGCGGCTCTGAGCAGCTGCGCGACGATGCGGGGCTCACCACGCCCCTGCGCCTCCGCCAGGATGTGGTCGATCTCCGAAGCCGCGTCGAGCTGTGCGGCGAGGTGGCTGCTCTGGGCGACGGCGACGAGTTCGCTCGCGCGACCCACCAGCCACGCGTCGGACATCTCGTGATGGCGGTGGCCCACGTTGCCCTGCTCGTCGACCGTTTCCTCGGGCAGCTTCACACCTCCCAGAGACCGCGACCCCGTGCCCTCAAGGCCCCTGCTCCGCCACCAGGATTCGAACCTGGACCATCGGAACCAAAATCCGAGGTGCTGCCTTTACACCATGGCGGAACGGGCGAGCCGGCGCCCGCCCACGCGCACATGTTGTCACGAGTGGTCCTCTTCTTGTCCAACCACCACTCATCCGGCTCAGTTCAAGATCACGGCCGGGCGCCGACTGACCTGGTCAGGAAGTCGCCGAGCGCGCCGCGGTACGTGTCGGTCGCCACATTCCAGGCCGAGGTGTGGTCCGCGCCGGGGATCTCGACGTACTGCAGGGGCCACCCGAGCCCGTCCGCGGCGCTCGCGAGGTCGCGCGAGGACCGGGCGGGCACCGTGCCGTCCGCCGAGCCGTGCAGGACCAGCGTCGGGGGCTTGAACGCCGGCGGGTTCGCGACGAGGTCGAACCGGTCGAAGTCGATGCCGGCGCGCCAGCCGGAGACGAGCTCCGCCACGGGCGTGAGCCACGTCGGCACGCCGCGGTTCTGCGCCTGGAGGTCCAGCGTCCGCGTCCAGTTCGTGACGGGGGAGTCGAGCACGACGCCGGACACGACGGCCGCGGAGCTGGACCTCGCGAGCGTCTGGCCGATGATCGCGCCGCCCATCGACCAGCCGTAGAGCACCACTCTCTTCGCGCCCCGGCCCTGCGCGAAGTGGATGGCGGCCTCCACGTCGTGCCACTCCGTGTCGCCGAGGTGGTAGAAGCCGTCGGGCGACTTCGGCGCGCCGGGGTCGTTGCGGTAGCTGATCAGCAGGACGGTCAGCCCGGCGCCGTGGAGCTGGGGGACCACGCGCAGCGCCTCCTCGCGCGACGCGCCCCGCCCGTGGACGGTGATGACCCACGTGTCCCGGTTCGACGCCGGGACGAGCCACGCGGGCATGTCGCCGAGCTCCGACGGCACGGCGACGTCGCTGTGGACCAGGCCGAGCGCGGTCTTCGGGTCGCCTTGGTAGACGTTGGTCTCGACGCGCACCTTCGTGCCCTCGGGCGGTGCGGTGCCATCGATCAGAGGGCGTTCCACGCGGCCGTCCCTGGTCGAGGCGACGTCGCCGACCTTCGCGCTGCCGCCGGGCCAGACGACCCCGAACGTGCCGCGCAGCGTCGTCAGCCTCGACTCCGCGAGGACGACGTTCCCGTCGTCCACCCCGAGCGCCGTCTCGGGGTAGCGCCGCGGCACCTCCGCCGGTTCGAGCAGCTCACCGCTGTAGTACCAGCCGATGCCGCCCAAGGCGACCGCGACCAGCACGAGCAGGGCGAGCAACGAGGCCGCGGCGATCCGGATGATCTTGCGTCTGACCATCCACCGATGATGCCCGGTCGAGGTCTCGAATCCAGGCGACACAGCGAGGTGGCCACCGGAAGTGGTCCCGCTGCGTAGGCTGGCTCGGTGGCCAGGGTCAGGATGACGGGCAAGGAACGCCGAGAGCAGCTCCTGGACGTCTCCCGCGCCCTGTTCGCCGAGAAGGGCTTCGAAGCGACGTCGATCGAGGAGATCGCCCACCGCGCGAGCGTGTCCAAGCCGGTCGTCTACGAGCACTTCGGCGGCAAGGAAGGCATCTACGCCGTCGTCGTGGACCGCGAGATGCGGCGCCTGATGGACATGATCGTCGACGCGCTGGACGGCGGATCACACCCCCGTGAGCTGCTGGAACGAGCCGCCTGCGCGTTGCTGGACTACATCGAGGGCTCGACGGACGGCTTCCGGATCCTGGTGCGGGACTCGCCCGTCGCCTCGGCCTCGGGCACGTTCTCGTCGCTGCTGAACGACATCGCGTCGCAGGTCGAGCACATCCTCGGGCTGCACTTCGCCGAGCGGGGCTACGACCGCAGGCTGGCCGCGCTGTACGCGCAGGCCCTGGTCGGGATGGTCGCGCTGACCGGGCAGTGGTGGCTCGAGGCGCGCAAGCCGAAGAAGGACGAGGTCGCCGCGCACCTCGTGAACCTGGCGTGGAACGGCCTCTCGGCGATGGACCACAAGCCGAAGCTGCGCATCCGTTCGTGAGCGGCTTGTCGTTGTAGTGCATCTGCACGCATTGCGTGCCCGGCGTTAGTGCACAAGGCCGAAGTAGCACCACGTGTGAAACGGCCCGGGCACGTCCGAGCGATGAGTCCCAGTAGGACCTGTGGCCCGAGCCGTTCGTCGAGGGGTCGAACGGCTCGGCCCGGTCCTCACACCGTCCCGGTCAGCCTCAGCAGCTTGTCGTTGCTGCCGTTCGACGTCGTCAGGTAGAGCGACCCGTCCGGCGCCGTGCGGGCGGCACGGAGACGCCCGTACTTGTCGTCCAGCTCCTCCGGGATGCTCACGTTCTGCACCTTGCCGTCCTGGTCCAGCGTGAAGAGCAGCAGCTTCGAGCCCTTGAGAGCGGTGATCGCGAGCTTGCCGTTCCAGAACGCCGCCTGGCAGATCGCCTCGGTCGGCGAGCCGGACGACCACACCGCGGGCACGGCGTCCGGGAAGCGCTGGAGGTCCGTCATCGGCACGCTCTCGTCGTAGCCGCCGCGGGTGCCGCCCTCGGACGGGTCCCAGCCGTAGTTGGCGCCGGCCTTCAGCAGGTTGACCTCGTCGTCGACGCTCGGCCCGTGCTCGCTGGAGAACGCCTGGTCGCCGTCCGGGCGGAACACGACGCCCTGCACGTTGCGGTGGCCGTAGGTGAAGACCCGCCGCTCGTTGGCGTCGGCCGAGCCGATGAACGGGTTGCCCGCCGCGCCCTCGCCGGTCTCGGGGTCGATCCGCAGCACCTTGCCGCCGAGGCTGGTGCGGTCCTGCGGGTTGCGCGCCTGCGCGATGTCGCCGGTCGCGACGTACATCGCGCCGTCCGGCCCCAGCGTCGGCCGGCAGCCGGAGTGCCGGCCGCTCGAGTTCGACGGCATGCCGGTGAGCAGGTCCTCGGCCTTGGTGGCCTTGGTGCCGTCGAGGCGGAACGTCACCAGCCGCACGTCCTTCGACGTGTTGTGGCACACGGTGAACCGCTGGCCGTCGGGGTGGACGACGAGCCCCATCAGGCCGCCCTCGCCGCGCGCCTGGAGGTCGTCGAGGGCGATGTCGACGGGGGTGACCTGGCCGTTCCTCACCAGCTTGATCCCACCGGGCCGTTCGGTGACGAGCAGCGAGCCGCCGGGCAGGAACCCGATGTCCCACCCGTGCTGCAGGCCGCCCGCGACCTCCTCGACCACCAGCCCCCGGGGCGCCGGGGCCTTCGACGGCGCGTTGCCGCCCGGCTCCGGCGCCGAACAGGCAGCGGCGACCAGCACCAACCCTGCAGCAACGAGTGCGCGCATGTCCCAACTATGCGTTTTGTGCCGTGGTGGTTCCGTAAGGCCGTTCCACGGGCAGCAACGCGCGCGCTCCGTCCAGATCACGCTGACGCACCTTCTCGTGCACCGCGTGGGCCAGCGCCGTCACGTCCGTGATGCCGACCGTCCACTCGTGGACGTACTTCTGCACGGCCTCGCGCGTCAGGCCGATCTGGATGGACCGGTGCGGCAACGCCTCGTGGTCCAGGCCGCGCTCCGGGTCCCACTGCACCCGCACCGACGGCTTGCCGCCGATGGTGCTCTCGACGGCGTTGGCCACCGCCCAGTCGAAGCCCTCACGGGTGAGCCGCACGGCCAGGACGCGTTCCTGGCCCTCCTTCCGGGCGTAACCGCAGCGGTACATCATCCAGAGGAAGGACGGCTTGATCCACGTCATCCGCTCCATCTTGAACGGCGGCACGAACCGCTGGGCGGCGATGGCGGGACCGGCGATGGACGGTGAATAGGCCTGGTACACCACGATGGACTGGTCGTCGTAGTCAGCCCTGATCTCTCTCATGGACACGCACAGAGGGTGACGGCTCGGGTGGTGCTCAAGCCACCCAATAAGGGATCGCGGAACGGGCTAAGGTGGGTGGTGAGACCCCTCGTCCCAGGCAGGGGTCTGTCCGGCGTCCCGCATCCGGCTGGCGTTCCGCACTCGACCGGGGTTTCTCACATGCCGCTGCTCGGCCTTCTCGAAGGCGTCCTGCCCGACAAAGCCCTCCGCACGCTGATCGACTCGGCCGGTGTCCCCGAGCTGGAGCTGGACGGCCCGCTGGCCGCCCGCCCGCTGGCGGCCGCCGCGCTGTCCACGGTCAGGCCCGTCCTGGCCGTCACCGCCACGGGCAGGGAAGCCGAAGAGCTGACGAACGTCCTGCGCGACCTGATCGGCGCGGACAGGGTGGCGTTCTTCCCGAGCTGGGAGACGCTGCCGCACGAGCGCCTCAGCCCGCGCGCGGACACGGTCGGCGCGCGCTTGCAGGTGCTGCGCCGGCTCAAGCACCCCGGGGGCAACCCGATCAAGGTGCTGGTCACCACGGTCCGCAGCCTCATCCAGCCGATGGCGCCGGGCCTGGGCGACCTCGAGCCCGTGCACCTGGTGGTCGGCGAGGAGCAGGACTTCGTCGAGCTGGTCACGCGCCTGGCCGAGAACGCCTACAGCCGCGTCGACATGGTCGAGAAGCGCGGCGAGTACGCGACGCGCGGCGGCATCCTCGACATCTTCCCGCCGACGGCGGAGCACCCCTACCGCGTCGAGTTCTGGGGCGACGAGGTCAGCGAGATCCGGCCGTTCTCGGTGCAGGACCAGCGCTCGCTGCCGGAGGAGGTGCAGGAGTTCGTCGCGCCGCCGTGCCGCGAGCTGCTGCTGACCGACGACGTGAAGAGCCGCGCCGCCGAGCTGGCGCAGGAGCACCAGTCGGACGCGCACCTCGCGGAGATGCTGGAGAAGATCTCCGGCGGCATCGCGGTCGAGGGCATGGAGGCGCTCATCCCCGCGCTGTGCCCCGGTGAGCTGCAGCTGCTCGTCGACGTCGTCGAGCCCGGCACGCACGTGCTGCTCAACGACCCGGAGAAGATCCGGGCCCGCGCGGCCGACCTGGTGCGCACCGGCCAGGAGTTCCTGGAGGCCTCGTGGATGGCGGCCGCGGCGGGCGGCAAGGCGCCGATCGACCTCGGGCGCAGCGCCTACCAGGGCATCGGCGAGGTCTCCGAGCACGCCAGGGCGAACGACCGCCCCTGGTGGACGCTCAGCCAGCTGACCACGGACGCCGACGACGTCGTGCACCTCGACGTCAAGCCCGTCGAGGCCTACTCCGGCGACGTCGAGCGCGCGTTCGCCGACCTCAAGGCCCACACGGCGACGGGGGGCGCGGCGGTGCTCGTCGTGCCGGGCGCCGGCACCGCGCACCGGGCCGAGGAGCGGCTCAAGGAGGCCGAGGTCGCCGCCGTCTGCGTCGAGTCCCTCGACGAGGTGCCGAAGGCCGGCATGGTCACGGTCGTGCGCGGCGCGCTCGAGGACGGCTTCGTGCTGCCGGACCTCGCGCTGGTGGTGCTCACCGAGACCGACCTGACCGGCGGTCGCGGCGGCACGTCCACCAAGGACATGCGCAAGATGCCGTCCAAGCGGCGCAACGCGGTCGACCCGCTCGCGCTCAAGGCCGGCGACTTCGTGGTGCACGAGCAGCACGGCATCGGCAAGTACGTGGAGATGGTGCAGCGCACGACCAAGGACGCCGCGGGCGCTTCCGCCACCCGCGAGTACCTGGTGCTGGAGTACGCGTCGTCCAAGCGCGGCCAGCCCGGCGACCGGCTGTTCGTGCCGACCGACCAGCTCGACGAGGTCAGCCGGTACGTCGGCGGTGAGCTGCCCACGCTCAACAAGCTCGGCGGCAGCGACTGGAAGAACACGAAGTCCAAGGCGCGCAAGGCGGTCAAGCAGATCGCGGCCGAGCTCGTGCAGCTCTACGCGGCACGGCAGAGCGCCCCCGGCCACGCGTTCGCCGCGGACACGCCCTGGCAGCGCGAGCTGGAGGACGCGTTCGCCTTCACCGAGACGCAGGACCAGATGGCCGCGATCGACGAGGTCAAGGCCGACATGGAGCGCGGCGTGCCGATGGACCGCGTCATCTGCGGTGACGTCGGCTACGGCAAGACGGAGATCGCGGTCCGCGCCGCGTTCAAGGCCGTGCAGGACGGCAAGCAGGTCGCCGTGCTGGTGCCGACGACGCTGCTGGCCCAGCAGCACCTGAACACGTTCGCCGAGCGCATGCGCCAGTTCCCGGTGAACATCAAGGGCCTGTCCCGCTTCACCGACCCCGCGGAGACCGCGCGGACCATCGCGGGCCTCGCCGACGGCGAGGTCGACATCGTGGTCGGCACGCACCGGCTGCTGCAGAAGACCGTGCGGTACAAGGACCTCGGCCTCGTGATCGTCGACGAGGAGCAGCGGTTCGGCGTGGAGCACAAGGAGCACATCAAGGCGCTGCGCACGCACGTCGACGTGCTCACGATGTCCGCGACGCCGATCCCGCGCACGCTGGAGATGTCCCTCGCCGGCATCCGCGAGATGTCCACGATCCTGACCCCACCGGAGGAACGGCACCCGATCCTCACCTACGTCGGCGCGTACGACGACAAGCAGGTCGGCGCGGCGATCCGGCGCGAGCTGATGCGGGACGGCCAGGTCTTCTACGTGCACAACAGGGTCTCGACGATCGAGAAGGCCGCGAAGCGCATCCGCGAGCTGGTGCCGGAGGCCCGGGTCGTGACCGGGCACGGCCAGATGAACGAGGACAAGCTCGAACACCTCATCCAGGGGTTCTGGGAACGCGAGTACGACGTGCTCGTCTGCACCACGATCGTCGAGACGGGCCTCGACATCTCCAACGCCAACACGCTGATCGTCGAACGCGGCGACCTGCTCGGCCTCGCCCAGCTGCACCAGCTGCGCGGCCGCGTCGGCCGTGGCCGCGAGCGCGGGTACGCGTACTTCCTCTACCCGTCCGAGACCCCGCTGACCGAGCACGCGCACGACCGGCTCGCGACGATCGCGCAGAACACCGAGCTGGGCGCGGGCATGGCCGTCGCGATGAAGGACCTGGAGATCCGCGGCGCCGGCAACATCCTCGGCGCCGAGCAGTCCGGCCACATCGCGGGCGTCGGCTTCGACCTGTACATCCGGCTGGTGGGCGAGGCCGTCGAGGCGTTCCGCAGGCACGCGGGCGCCGACGGCGGCGAGGTCGAGGAGGAGCTCGCCGAGGTCAGGGTGGACCTCCCGGTCGACGCGCACATCCCGCACGAGTACGTGCCGGGCGAGCGGCTGCGGCTGGAGGCCTACCGCAAGATCGCGGCCGCCTCCGACGAGGCCGCGCTCCAGTCCGTCTGGGACGAGCTCAAGGACCGCTACGGCACGCCGCCGGAGCCGGTCGAGCGCCTGCTGGGTGTCGCCCGGCTGCGCCACGCCTGCCGCCGCCACGGGGTCACCGAGGTGATCGCGATGGGCCAGAACCTGCGGTTCGCGAAGCTCGACCTGCGCGACTCGCAACTGGTCAGGCTGCGCCGCCTGTTCCCGAAGGCCGTCTACAAGCAGGCCGTCGGGACGGTCACCGTCCCCCGGCCGACGGAGGGAGCGGCGGGCGGCCGGATGGGTGCACCGCAGCTGCGCGACCAGGAGCTGCTGAACTGGTGCGGTGCGTTCCTCGACTCCCTCGCGGGGACTCCCGTGACCGGAGTCACCACGGCGTGAGAAGGTAGATCCTCGTGAGCACTGTTCTGAAGCGTTTCTCGCTGGTCGGTGTGGCTGTGGCGCTGTTGGCCACCGGATGCGGCGCCGGGCCCGCGAAGGCCGGTTCGGCCGCGATCGTCGGTGACCAGGCGGTCGCCCTGGAGACCGTCCAGGACCGCACCGTGAAGGTGCTCAAGAAGGAGCCCGCGGCCCAGCAGATGCAGGACCAGGGCAAGCTCGACGGCGTCTCGCGGCTGGTGCTGGCCGACGAGATCACGCACAAGATCGCCGAGGCCGCCGCGCGGCGCGAGAACATCACGGTCGACGAGACCAAGGTGTACGACGCGGTGCAGGAGAAGGGCGGGCCGGTCGAGGCCGCGAAGCAGAGCGAGCAGGACGAGACCACGATCCACCGCCGCCAGCGCGACGTGCTGGTCATGGGCGAGCTCGCGCGCCGCAACCTCTCCACCCTCGAGGTCGTGATCGACTTCTTCCAGGTCAAGGACCCGAAGGAGGCCAGGGAGAAGGCCGCCGAGGTCGTGGCCGACTCCGCGAAGATGTCGAGGTTCGTGCAGGAGGCGCCGCGCACCACCAGCGGCCAGCAGGCGTCGGCGACGAACCAGCGGGTCCGCGTCACCGAGAACCCGTCGCTGGTGCACACGATGCTGTGGGGCGTGAAGCCCGGCACCGTCGTCGCCTTCCCGGCCGACGAGCAGCAGTCCAGCTGGATGGTCGCGCTGGTCAAGGAGCGCAACGAGGTCTCGGCCACGCCCGGCGAGGAGGACCTGCTCGAGCGCATCGACCCGCAGCTGCTCGCCGCGTTCGGCCTGCGGATCGCGCAGTTCCTGACGGCGGACCTGAACATCGAGGTCAACCCCCGCTACGGCGTGTGGGACCCGACCAACGCCCAGGTCGTCGGCAACGCCGGCGAGCGGGCCGGTTTCGTCGGCGTGGCGACGGTGAAGAACAAGTCTTGATCACCGTCGTCGTCCTGAGCGAGCGGCTCGGAGCCGTGCTGCCCGCTGCCGCCCTGCCCGCGCTGCGCACGGCCAAGGCCGTCTACGCGGGCGAGGGCGTGCCCCTGGAGGCCTGGTCCGCGCTGGGCGTCGACGGGCCCGTGCCCGCCGTCGTGGAGGACGGCGCGGTGGTGGTCGCGAGCTCGGCGGACGGCTGGCCGGACGCCGAGGTGATCACGACGCCGGAGCCGCTGGGCGCCGGGCTGCTCGACGCCGCCGCGGTGATGCACCGGCTGCGCTCACCGGGCGGATGCCCGTGGGACGCGGAGCAGGACCACGGCTCGCTGCGCCAGTACCTCGTCGAGGAGACCTTCGAGCTGCTGGAGGCCATCGAGGACGGTGACCGGGCGGCGATGCGCGAGGAGCTCGGCGACGTGCTCCTGCAGGTGCTGTTCCACGCACGGGTCGCCGCCGAGGACGCCGACGACCCGTTCGACATCGACGCCGTCGCCGGTGAGCTGGTCGCGAAGCTCGTGGGCCGGCACCCGCACGTCTTCGAGGGCAACGATCCCGCGGTGCACGACGCGACCTCCCAGGAGCACCGCTGGGAGGAGCTCAAGCAGGTCGAGAAGAAGCGCGAGTCCAGTGTGGACGGTGTGGCGCTCGGCCAGCCCGCCGTCGCGCTGGCCGCGAAGCTGGTGCAGCGCACCCGCCGCGCCGGGCTGCCGGTCGACCTGCTGCCCGAGGACGACGACTCGGGCACGACGTTGTTCGCCGTGACCGCGTTGGCCAAGCTCGCGGGGGAGGACCCCGAGACGGAGCTCCGCCAGGTCTGCCGCCGTTTCGCCGCCCACGTGCGGGAAGCGGAGGCCAAGGCGCGGGCCGAAGGTCTTGATTCGCTCGCGGCGGACGACTGGCGGCGTTTTTGGCCCTCCTGAACCGGTGAGCGTGGGCTAACGTCGATCACGTGACTTACCTGCGGTATCCGCACCTGTGCGGTGACTTGGTGACGTTCGTGGCCGAGGACGACGTGTGGCTCGCCCCCGTCGGCGGAGGGAGGGCCTGGCGCGCGTCCGCCGACCAGGTGCCGGTCCGCACACCTCGGTTCTCCCCCGACGGCACACAGCTGGCTTGGGCCAGCTGGATCGACGGCGCGCCGGAGGTCCGCGTCGCGCCCGTGGACGGCGGCCCCGCGCGCCGGTTGACGCACTGGGGCGTCGTCCGGACGGCGTTGTCCGGCTGGACCCCCGACGGCCGCGTCGTCGCCGTGTCGTCGACGGGGCAGATGTCGCGGCACCGCAAGCAGGCCCACGCCGTCCCGCTGGACGGCGGGCCGTCGGAGGTGCTGCCGTACGGGTGGGTCAACGACGTCTCCTTCGGCCCGGACGGCCAGGTCGTCACGTCGTCGAGCTACATGCAGGAACCGGCGTGGTGGAAGCGGTACCGCGGTGGCACCGCGGGCAAGCTCTGGGTCGACACCGAGGGGTCCGGCGACTTCGTCCGCGTGCTCGCCGACCTGAAGTCGTCGCTGTCGAACCCGATGTGGGTCGACGGCCGCATCGCGTTCCTGTCCGACCACGAGGGCGTCGGCAGCGTGTACTCCGTCCTGCCCGACGGCACCGACCTCCAGCGCCACACGTCCGGCGAGTTCTACGCCCGCAACGCCTCCACCGACGGCTCGCGGGTGGTCTTCCACCAGGCCGGCGAGCTGTGGCTGCTCGACGGCCTGTCCGAGCCGCGCAAGCTCGACATCAAGCTCGGCGGCCCGCGCACCGGCCTGCAACCGCGCCACGTCAAGGCGTCCGGCAACGTCGAGTCGTTCAGCGTCGACCACACCGGGCGCGCGTCGGCCGTCGAGGTCCGCGGCTCCGTGCACTGGGTGACGCACCGAGACGGCCCGGTCCGCGTGCTGACGGACCGTTCCGACGTCCGCGCGCGGCTGCCGAAGGTGCTCGGCGAGACCGGTCACGTGGTGTGGGTGACGGACGTCGAGGGCGAGGAGGCCCTGGAGATCGCGCCCGTCGGCGGCGTCGAGCCGGGCAACACCGCGCGCCGCGTCGCCTCCGGCCGGCTCGGCCGGGTCATGTCGCTGGCCGCCGCGCCGGACGGCTCGCGCGTCGGCGTCGCCACGCACGACGGCCGGTTGTTGCTGGTGGACGTCGCTTCCGGTGAGGTGCGCGAGGTCGTCCACGGGGCGAACGCGCACATCACGAACCTCGCCTTCTCGCCGGACTCGGCGTGGCTCGCGTGGTCGCACCCCGGCCCGAACCCGTTGCGGCACATCAAGATGGTGAACGCGACGGACCTGTCCGTCGTGGACGTGACGCCGCTGCGGTTCGCCGACTTCGCGCCGACCTTCACCGAGGACGGCAAGTACCTCGCGTTCCTGTCGATCCGCACGTTCGACCCGGTCTACGACGCGCACGTGTTCGACCTGTCGTTCCCGACCGGCTGCCGCCCGCACCTCGTGCCGCTGGCCGCCACGACGCCGTCGCCGTTCGCCCCGACGCACGCCGGGCGCCCGGTCGGCGACGAGGACAAGGACTCCGAGGACGACGACGAGAAGACCCCGGTCACCAAGGTCGACATCGAGGGTCTCGCGGACCGCGTGGTGCCGGTGCCCGTCGCGGCCGCCGAGTACGTGTCGCTGAAGGCGGCCCGCGGTGGCCTGCTGTGGCTGCGCCGGCCGTTGCTCGGCGTGCTGGGCGACACCCTGGCCACGCCCGACTCCCGGCCGCCGCGCACGGTCCTGGAGCGGTTCGACTTCGCCAAGAAGAAGACCGAGTGCCTGGCGGAGAGCGCGGAGGCGTTCGCGGTGTCCGGCGACGGCAAGCGGATGGTCGTCGAGGACCGCGGTGACCTGCGGGTCGTGCCGACCGACAGCAAGGCCGACGAGGACTCGGCCGACCACGTCGAGATCGACCTCTCGCGGGTGCGGGTCGTGGTGGACCCCGCCCAGGAGTGGGCGCAGATGTACGCCGAGAACGGGCGGCTCATGCGCGACCACTTCTGGCGCACCGACATGGGCGGCATCGACTGGCAGGGCGAACTCGACCGCTACCGGCCGCTGGTCGGGAAGGTCGGCAGCCACGACGAGCTGGTCGACCTGCTGTGGGAGGTCCAGGGCGAGCTCGGCACCTCCCACGCGTACGTCTGGGGTTCACCGCCGCACGTGCCCGCGTCCCGCCGCCAGGGCCTGCTGGGCGCGGACCTCACCAGGGTCGACGGGTCCTGGGTCGTGGAGAGGGTGATCCCGGGCGAGACCTCCGACCCGCACGCGCGCTCGCCGCTGGCCGCTCCCGGCGTGGCCGTGCGGGCCGGGGACGCGCTGGTGGCGGTCGACGGCCGCCCGGTCGAGCTGGCCGGGCCCGGGCCGTTGCTGGTCGGCACCGCCGGGAAGCCCGTCGAGCTGACCGTGCGCCCCGCCGGTGGTGGCGAGCTGCGCCGGGTCGTCGTCGTGCCGCTGGCCGACGAGGAGCCCCTGCGCTACCACGACTGGGTCGCGAACCGCCGCGCGTTCACGCACGCGCGGTCCGGCGGCCGCGTGGGCTACCTGCACGTGCCGGACATGATGGGCGCCGGGTGGGCGCAGCTGCACCGCGACCTGCGGGTGGAGCTGGCGCGCGAGGCGCTGGTGCTGGACGTCCGCGAGAACGGCGGCGGCCACACCTCCCAGCTCGTGATCGAGAAGCTCGGCCGCAAGGTGATCGGCTGGTCGGTGGCCCGCGGCTACACGGCCTCGGAGTCGTACCCGCAGGACGCGCCGCGCGGCCCGGTCGTGGCGGTGGCCGACGAGTACGCGGGCTCCGACGGCGACATCGTCAACGTGGCCATCAAGGAGCTCGGCATCGGCCCCGTGGTCGGCGTCCGGACGTGGGGCGGCGTCATCGGCATCGACATGCTCTACTCGCTCGTCGACGGCACGATGGTCACCCAGCCGAGGTATGCGTCGTACTTCAACGGCCACGGGTGGGACGTCGAGAACTACGGTGTGGACCCGGACGTCGAGGTCGTGATGACGCCCGCGGACCGGGTCGCCGGCCGTGACCCGCAGCTGGAGCGAGCCGTGTCGATGGCTCTCGAGTCCCTGTCGACCACGCCTGCCGCTCACGCTCCGGAGCTGCCGCCACTGAAGTAAACACCCCATCGTGTGACTAAAGAACTGTGACGGACTGTTCCATGTGGACGATCAACCAGGTGGAACAGTCGTCACCGTTCGGGGGTGTGCTGGAGATGAGTCACCGGGAGAAGCCGCGCAACGGGCGTGGGTGCTTCGGGGCCGTGGTCGTGGTGCCGTTCTTGGCGCTGGGCGGGCTGTTCGCCCTCATCGCGTTCGTCGGGGGGCCTGCCGAGACTCCCCTCGTGGCTCCGCCGCCTGTTCAGGCCACCACCTCGCAGTGGTGGACCGAGCCTTTCGAGACCGGCGTCGCCCTGTCCACCGTCACCGAGACCGTGGTGGTCGAGGGGGCGGCTCGGGCTGCCCGGTCCACGACTGCCGGGTCCACGACTGCCGGGTCCACGACTGCCGCGCCTGCCTCCACCCGGGTTTCGGGGGCCACCGTCACCGAGACGGTTCGGGCGTCGTCTTCGGCCGGGAAGCCTTCGGCCGCGGGCCGGAACGAGCCCGCTCCCTCCGTGGAGGAGTCGGAACCGGTTGTGCCGTCCGGGTCGTCGCCGGCGGTCACCACCGCCCCGACCGCCGTGTCCACTGCGAAGTCTTCGCCGTCGGTGAAGGCGTCGTCGTCTCCGCCTCGGGCCGAGGAGCCTGTTCCCGTTGTGGCTCCGTGCGCTGAGCCCCTTTCGGAGGGCGCCAGGGGCTCCGCCGACCTGACCGGGAGCGGAGTCGGCGCCGCCCGCGGGAGGATGGCGCGCTACTGCGGGACGCTGGCCCGTGCGTAGGCATCAGCTCCGCTGAACACGTTCTGGCCGTACTCCACGGAGTTGTTGTACGTCAGCACCGCCGCCCACCAGCCCTGACCGGTGCCCAGGTCCCTCGCGCCGCCTCCGCAGAGGTAGCGGGCCGCGGTCAGGGCGGCGTCGTCGATGTTCTGCGGGTCCGCCGGGAGGCCGTCGTCCGCCGCTCGCTTCGCCCAGAGGATCCAGGTGCCCGGGATGAACTGCATCGGGCCCACGGCCCGGTCCCAGGTGGTGTCGCCGTCCAGGAGGCCGCGGTCGGTGTCGCGGATGGCCTTGATGCCGGGGCCGCCGTCCAGGGGGATGCCGATGATCGGGCGCGACGGGAGGCCGTCGGCCTGGAGCCGGGCGCCGTTGATGTTGCCGTGGTGCGACTCGACCCTGCCGATGCCCGCGAGGGTCGCCCAGCTGATGCGGCAGGCCGGGGCGTCCCGCTGCATGGTCAGGTCCGCCGTCGCGTAGGCCCGGAGGGCGCGGACCGGGATGTCCGTCTTGCCGGCCACTCGGGTCGCCCACTCCTCCACCGGGTTCGGGCTCGCCGTCGAGGCGCTGCCGGGGGACGGGGCGCTGCCCGGGGCGGCCGCGCCCGGTTCGACGTCCTGGATGGGCACCAGGAACGGGGGCGGACCCAGGGGAGCCGCGGCCCGGCGGCTCAGGGCGCCCAGACCCCAGGCGCCCGCGGCCACCACGGCGATCAGCAGGAGCACCAGGACGATGCGGCCGGCGATGTTGCCTGTTCGGTTGCGGCGGACGGGTTCCTTGACGGCAGGCGGCGGGACCACGAGACCCAGGTTACGTGGTCCGTGCTGCTGCCGAAGGGGTGAAAGCGGGCAAAACGGCGCGGCCGGTGCGCTGAGGCGCAGGTCAGGGGCGGTTCAGGTGGTGCGGCGGACGGCGGGTGGGGAACTGGAGGCGGTCACGGCGAGTGCCGACATCACCACGGTTCGCTATATTTCGTCCACAGTGGACGAAAGTGTCAGTTTTCCAGCGCCAGCCGGGCTTTGACCTCGCCGAGCGCCTCCTGGTACTCCGGCGACGGGTTCATCGCGACCGCCATCCGGAGCTGGGCGAGCGCCTCGGGGAGGCGGCCCTGCCGTTGCAACGTCTTGCCGAGCGCGAACCGCGCGTAGTGGTCGCTCGGATCGAGGTCGAGCACCTTCCGGAACGCCTCTTCAGCCCTGCTGAGCTGCGCGGACCCGAGATAGGCCCGTCCGGCGAGCAACTGCACCGACGGAGCCTCGCCGGCCTCGTCCAGCACCTGCCTCAGCTCGCGCAGCGCGTCGAGGGGCCTGCGCTGCGCCATCAACGCCTCGGCCTTCCGAAACGCCTCGAAGGTGCCGTCCGTCATTCGATCAACGGTACTCACCGCCTGCCGGTTCTTCGACTGCCGTCCGGGCGACAGGACCTGAACGGGTGGACACGGGGGCAACGGGTCCAATTCGGACACGAAAGACAAGGGGTTCGGCCTGCGTCCGATCGGGTGGGCCGGGAAGGCGGGATTGCGCACCGGCGTTGTCCTGTCGCATGAGCCTGCGCTTCTCACTGATGGGTCCGGTACGAGCCTGGCGCGACGACGAGGAGATCGACCTGGGCCCGCGTCAGCAACGGGCCGTGCTGGCGGCGTTGCTGCTGAACAACGGCCTGCGCCTGAGCAACGAACAGCTGGTCCGGATGGTCTGGGACGACCCCACGCCGAGTGCGGTGATGGCGTTGCGGACGTACATGTACAAGATCCGCAAGGCGATCCCGGAGCTCGACCTGAGGTCGAAGGACGGCGGCTACACCCTCCAGGCCGAGGTCTTCGACGACTGCCGCGACGAGCCGCTCGCGGGGCTGACCGGCAGCTACTTCGAGGCGCACCGGGTGCGGCTCGGCAACGAGCGGCTCCGGTGCCGTGAGATCTTCCTCGAACGGGAGCTGGACGTGCTCGAGCTGCAGAAGCACGTCGCCGCGTACCCGTTGCGCGAACACCCGCGCGCCCTGCTGATGCGTGCCCTCTACCGCGACGGCAGGCAGGTCGAGGCGCTGGAGCAGTTCCACGAGATGCGCGCCCTGCTGAACGACGAGCTCGGCCTCGAACCTGGTCCCGAGCTGCGCGAGGTGCACGAGCAGATCCTCCGGGGCGAGCTCACGCTGCCGCGCAGGCCCGAGCAGCTGCCGCCCGGCGTCGAGGACTTCACCGGCCGCACCGCCGAGATCGAGCAGGCGCTGAGGACGTTGCCGCGCACGGTCGGCATCGCGGGCATGCACGGCAGCGGCAAGACCGCGCTGGCCGTGCACATCGGCCACCTCGTCAAGCACCGGTTCCCGGACGGGCAGATCTTCGTGCGCGGGCACGACGTCGCGAACGAGTTGCTGCGCGCTGTCGGCGTGGAGAACCCCGTGGGCGACAAAGCCGCGCTGTGGCGCGAGAAAGCACGCGGCAAGCGGTTCCTGGTCGTCGTCGACGACCTGCAGGACGCGGCCTCGGTGCGGGACTTGCACGTGCCCGGTTCCGGCCTGGTCCTGACCAGCGTCCGGCGGTGGAACGAGCTGTCCGGCGTGACCTGGCTGACGATCGCCGGGCTCTCGGTGCCGGAGGCGCACGAGTTCTTCGGCAAGGTCGTCGACCCTGCCAGGACCGCGGAGGAGCCCGAGCTGGTGGCGCGGGTCCTCGCCCGCGTCTCGCACCTGCCGACCCCGATCCGCGTGCTCGGCGGCAAGCTCAGCAGCCGCCCGCGCTGGACGGTCGCGATGCTGCTGAGGCAGATGGAACGGGGGACCGTGCTCGGCGAGGCGGTGCCGTCGGACTGCCGCGCGGTGCTCGCGCCGATGGTCGAGGCCGACCGGCAGCTGACCGGGGAGCAGCGGCACCTGCTCGACTGCTTCGCCCGGCAGGGCGCCGAGGTGGTCGACGTGTGCGAGGCCGCGCGGCTGAGCGGCGGTGACATCTCGGCCGTCGAACCGCTGATGGAGGCTCTGGCGGACGTGCACCTGGTCGAGCCGCTGGAGCTCGGGCGGTACCGCGTCCCGTCGTACGTGCGGATCTACTTCTCGCTCCGCTCACCCGCGCTGACCAGCTGATTCATCCGGAATTTATGGCGCGACGACGAGGCGTCGGCAAGTTCGTGGACATGTCAACGAAGAAGTTCCACGGCAAGAAGGCCCTCGTCACCGGCGCCACCTCGGGCATCGGCCGCGCCATCGCGGTCAAGCTCGCGCAGGAGGGCGCCACCGTCTACGTCACCGGCCGCCGCGCCGAGCTCGGCAAGGAGACCGTCGAGCTCATCGAGCAGGCCGGCGGCACCGGTCACTTCGTCGTCGCCGACGTCGGTGACCTCGACGACGTCCGCAAGCTGGCGCAGGAGGTCGGCGACGTCGACGTCCTCGTCAACAACGCGGGCATCTTCCCGTTCTCGCCGACCCCCGAGCAGTCCGTCGAGGACTACGACCGGGTGTTCGACGTCAACGTCCGCGGCACGTACTTCCTCACGGCCGCCCTCGCCCCCGCGATGGTCGCCAAGGGCAAGGGCGTGATCGTCAACGTCTCGTCGGTGGCGGGCCAGCTCGGCTCGCCGGTCGGGTCCGTCTACCACGCCTCGAAGGCCGCGATGGACGGCCTCACCAGGTCGTGGGCCAGCGAGTTCGGCGGCTCCGGCGTCCGCGTCAACTCCGTCGCGCCCGGCCCGATCCGCACCGATGCGGCCGTGACGCAGGCCGGCGAGATCTTCGAGCAGTTCGCGAACGTCGTGCCGCTCGGCCGTGCCGGTGAGCCCGAGGAGATCGCGGAGACCGTCGTGTTCGTCGCCTCCGACGGCGCCGGTTTCATCAACGGCGCCGTGATCAACGTCGACGGTGGCCTCGTCACCGTCTAGTGGGGCCGGACAGCAGCAGGCTGACGGACGAGGGCGACTCGACGTGCACGTTGTGGCCCAGGCCGGGGAACGCCACCGGCTCGGGCACCAGCTCCGCCAGGTGCTCCTGGGGGCTCATCGGGTCGTTCTCGCCCGCCGCCAGCACGACGTGGGCCTGCGAGGCCATGACCAGCCCGGCCATGTCCGGCCGGCCCACGCCGAAGGCCCTCATGTCCAGCGAGGGCGTCCACCCGCCGTCCACTTCGGACACCCCGTGCGCGATCGGCACACCCGCCATCTTCGAGGCGCGCTGCACCGCCTCGTCCCGCGTCTCGAAGACCTTCGCGGGCTTCTGGGCGAGTGACGCGGCCTTCGCCAGCTCGTCGTCGGTCCACCGGACCTTGATCCCGATCCCGACGCACGTCCTCACGTCGACGCCGAACCACCCGCTCGCGAGCGTCAGCCCGACGACGCCGCCCAGCGAGTGCCCGACGACCGTGACGGGCTCGCGGGGGACCACCTCCGCGACGGCGGCGGCGATCGAACCGAACGAGTAGCGGTCGAGAGGCGCGCTCCGGCCGTGGCCGGGCAGGTCGGGGACGAGCCAGCTCCCGCTCCACCCGGCGACGACGTCCTGCCACACCTCGCCGGTCGCGCCCAGCCCGTGCAGCAGCACCAGCAACGGCCCGTTCCCACCACGTTCGACATGAAGCACGTCAGAATCCGTTCTATGCCCAGGACCGATGCCGACCTCATCGTCGACCCGGACACGTATACCTCGGGAGTCCCGCACGACGCATTAACCCGGCTGCGCGAAAGGGACGTGGTGCGGATCGACGACTTCTGGGCGGTCTTCCGCCACGACGACGTCCGCACGGTCCTGCGCACGCCCGCCGTCTTCTCCTCGCACCGCGGCGCCACCCAGATCCGCGACCCGCGGCCCGCCGACCTCGCCTACGTCCAGCGGATGATGCTGAACCAGGACCCGCCCTCGCACACGCGGCTGCGCCGCATGCTGACCAGCGCGTTCACGCCCCGCGCGGTCGCCCGCCTGGAAGACGGCATCCGCGAGAACGCCCGCTCGATCGTCGCGGGCCTGACCGGCGACTTCGCCGCCGACGTCGCCGACCTCCCGCTGCTGACGCTGGCCGACGTCTTCGGCGTGCCGCGGTGCGACAGAGCGCTGCTCTACGACTGGAGCAACCGCGTGATCGGCTTCCAGGACGCGGAGTACGCGCTGTCGTCCAGCTCGACCGAGGGCATGACCGGCATGGCGCTGGCCGCGCTGGAGCTGCGCCCCTCCGACGGCCGCGACCCGCGCGCCCGCGACGGCATGCCCGACCTCCACGCCTACGCGCACGCGTTGGCGGAGCACAAGCGCTCGTCGCCGGGGGACGACGTGCTGAGCAACCTCATGCGGGAGGACATCTCGCCGGAGGAGTTCGAGAACCTCTTCTGGCTGTTCTCGGTGGCGGGCAACGAGACCCTGCGCAACGGCATCCCCGGCGGCCTGATCGCCCTGCTCTCCCACCCGGACCAGTACGAGCGGCTGCGCGCCGACCGCTCACTGCTCCCGACCGCGGTCGAGGAGATGCTGAGGTGGTGGACGCCGGTCATGCACTTCCGGCGCACGGCCGTGCGGGACACCTCGCTGGCCGGGCAGGAGATCAGGGCGGGGGACAAGGTGGTCGTCTGGTTCTCCTCCGCCAACCGCGACGAGCGCGTCTTCACCGAGCCGGACCGGTTCGACGTGGGCCGGCGGGAGGCCGACCACCTGAGCTTCGGCCACGGCCCGCACTTCTGCCTGGGCGCGCAGCTGGCCCGGACCCAGATGCGCGCGGTGTTCGACGCCGTCCTCGACCTGCCCGGCCGGCTGGAGCTCGACGGCGAGGTCAGCCGGCTGCGGTCGAACTTCCAGAACGGCGTGAAGCACCTGCCCGTTCGTCTGCGCTGACCGCGCCGTTCGTCCGGAGTCCTGGGGACCGGACGTCGCCGGACGTGTCGGCTGAGAAGGCGCGGTTCCCACCCACCCCGCCTTCTGGCACGATTCAGACGACAGGCGCGAGGGCACCACTGTGATCTGACGGTGTCGAGCCCCAGCCGGTCACCTGGCCCAAGTAGGCTCGTCGCGAGACGAGACGCAGGAGAAACAGGGAGCGCAAGTGGCGGTCATCGAACAGGTCGGAGCACGCGAGATCCTGGACTCTCGCGGCAACCCCACCGTCGAGGTCGAGGTGGCGCTGGACGACGGCACGCTGGAGCGTGCGGCTGTTCCGTCGGGCGCGTCCACCGGTGAGCACGAGGCGGTGGAGCTGCGGGACGGCGACGCCAAGCGGTACCTGGGCAAGGGTGTCGAGCGCGCGGTCACCGCGGTGCTCGACGAGATCGGCCCCGAGCTGGTCGGCATCGAGGCCGTCGAGCAGCGCGTCGTCGACCAGAAGCTCGTCGACCTCGACGGCACGCCGGACAAGGGCCGCCTGGGCGCCAACGCGATCCTCGGCGTGAGCCTCGCGGTCGCGAAGGCGGCGGCGACCTCCAGCGGCCTGGAGCTGTTCCGGTACGTCGGTGGCCCCAACGCGCACGTGCTGCCGGTGCCGATGCTGAACATCCTCAACGGTGGTTCGCACGCCGACACCGAGGTGGACATCCAGGAGTTCATGATCGCGCCGATCGGCGCGGAGACGTTCCGCGAGGGCCTCCGCTGGGGCACCGAGGTCTACCACGCGCTGAAGTCCGTGCTGAAGAGCAAGGGCCTCGCGACGGGCCTGGGTGACGAGGGCGGCTTCGCGCCCAGCCTCGCCAGCAACCGCGACGCGCTCGACCTCATCCTCGAGGCCATCGAGAAGGCCGGGTACCGGCCGGGCCGCGACATCGCGCTCGCCCTCGACGTGGCCGCAACGGAGTTCTTCGCCGACGGCGCCTACACCTTCGAGAAGAACAAGCGCTCCGCCGAGCAGATGATCGGCTACTACTCGGAGCTGGTCCGCGACTACCCGATGGTGTCGATCGAGGACCCGCTGTCCGAGGACGACTGGGACGGCTGGGTGCAGATGACCGCCGAGCTGGGCGAGAAGGTCCAGATCGTCGGCGACGACCTGTTCGTCACGAACCCGGAGCGCCTGGAGGAGGGCATCTCCCGCCGCGCCGCCAACGCGCTGCTGGTGAAGGTCAACCAGATCGGCACGCTGTCCGAGACGCTCGACGCGGTCTCGCTGGCCACGTCGTACGGCTACAAGTCGATGATGTCGCACCGTTCCGGCGAGACCGAGGACACGACGATCGCCGACCTCGCCGTCGCGACCGGTGCCGGTCAGATCAAGACCGGTGCTCCGGCGCGTGGTGAGCGCACCGCGAAGTACAACCAGCTCCTGCGCATCGAGGAGAGCCTCGGCGACGCGGCGCGCTACGCGGGTGAGCTCGCGTTCCCGCGCTACACGCCGGAGAGCTGAGAAGCTGAGTCATGGCCGAGCGCGCGCGTCGTCCCCGTCGTCCTCGCGAAGAGCGGGAGGCGAGGCCCGCACGCGCGCGCAAGCCTCCCCGTCCGAAGGCGCCCGCGCGGCGTGGTGACGGCACGGGTGGCGCGTTCGGCATGACCGGCACGCGGCGGGCCGCGATGTTCGCGATGGTGCTGTGCGCACTGGCGTTGAGCATCGCGGTCCCGTTGCGCACCTACCTCTCGCAGCGCGACGAGCTGCGGGACGTGGGCGCGGAGCAGCAGAAGCTGCGCGAGACCGTCGCGGCGCTCGAAAAGCGCAAGGCGGAACTGCAGGACCCGGCGTACGTGGAGATCGAGGCGCGCAAGCGGCTGCACTGGGTGCGGCCGGGCGAGACGCCTTACATCGTGCAACTGCCGGGTGACGAGAGTCGCAACACCGAATCGGAGAGGCCGTCGGGCAAGCCCGCGGCACAAGGGTCTTGGTACGAGGAACTGTGGGAATCGGTGACGCACAAGTAAGTGCTGCTGACCTGGAAACGGTCGCTCAGCAGCTCGGCCGCACGCCGCGTGGGACACGTGCGATCGCCTCGAGGTGCCCCAGCGGGCACCCGAACGTCGTGCAGACGGCGCCGCGGCTGCCCGACGGCACGCCGTTCCCGACGCTGTACTACCTGACGTGCCCGAAACTGAACTCCCTGGTCAGCACGCTGGAGAGCGGCGGGCTGATGAAGGAGCAGCAGGACCGGCTGGCGCACGACGAGGAGCTCGCGGCGGCCTACCAGCGCGCGCACGAGTCGTACCTCGCCGAGCGCGACGCCATCGAGTCGCTCGGCACCCAGGTCACCGCCGGCGGCATGCCGGTCCGGGTCAAGTGCCTGCACGTGCACGTCGCGCACGCCCTCGCGAAGGGCCCCGGCGTGAACCCGATGGGCGACGAAGCGCTGGCCGTCCTGGGCGAGCAGGGCCTGTGGCCCACCGGCGACTGCGCGGTCCGTTAACAGTCAACGGAACCGAACGCACGCTTAACTCCGTCTTGGGTACACCTAGGCTTCTCTGTGGGGCAGGGTGGAACAGGTCACGGACTGGGGCGTTCGCCGTAACTGCGAGACGGCGAGCCGCGATGACGCACGAGAGGTGAGTATTCGTGGCAATGGCCAAACTGCGCGGTCCGTCGGCGTTAAGTCCCAGGCAAAAGGGCTTCGCCGTGGCGGCGCTGGCTGCGATGCTCGCGCCGGCCATGATCGTCGGCACCAAGCTCGTCGACTGGGTCAACCTCGCCAAGCACGATGACATCGCTGTCTCGCTCGGTCCCGCCGACGTCTTCGGCGCCCTGCACCGCGACCCCGCCGAGCTCGGCGCGTCCGGCCGGCTGCCGCTCTCGGAGGAGCTGAGCGCCTCGCTGCTCGCGGACCTGGAGGACGGCGACCTCGACGACGAGGGCGACATCGACCCCGGCCTCGTGCTCGACGACATCCCCGGCGTGCACGACATCCCCGGCGTCGTCCTGGAGGCCTACCTCCGCGCCGAGGACAAGATGGGCGAGCTCGTCCCGGGCTGCAACCTCGACTGGGCGTTGCTCGCGGGCATCGGCAAGGTCGAGTCCAACCACGCCAACAACGGCCGCGTGAACGCCGTCGGCGACGCCACCCCCAAGATCCTCGGTCCGGTCCTCAACGGCGCCCCCGGCATGGCCGCGATCAAGGACACCGACGGCGGCCGCCTGGACGGCAACAGCACCTGGGACCGCGCGGTCGGCCCGATGCAGTTCATCCCCGAGACGTGGGCGAGCTTCGGCGGCGACCTGAACGACGACGGCAACGTCAACCCGAACAACATCTACGACGCCGCCCTGGGCGCCGGCCGCTACCTGTGCGCGGGCGGCGGCGACCTCAGCAAGCAGGGCGACCGCGCCGCGGCGATCTTCCGCTACAACAGGTCCGACTCCTACGTCCAGACGGTCCTCAAGTGGGCCAAGGAGTACGGCGAGAACGTCGACGCGCTCCCGCTGCTCCCGGACACGGGCAACAACCGGCAGGAACCCACGCCGGGCAACCCGAACACGGGCAACCCGCCCACCAACGGCAACAGCGGCACCACCAACCCGTCGAACCCGACGACCACCACCACCACCACCACCACCACGAGCACCACCACGACGACGACGCCGAGCTGCCCGACGACCACGACGTCGACCACCAGCTCCACCACGACGTCGACGACCACGTCAACCACGCCGCCGTCGTCCACCTGCACCACGACGACCACGACCACCACGCCGTCGACCACCACGACGACCACCACGACGACGACCAACCCGCCGCAGACGGAGCCCACGCCCCCGCCGCAGCAGTCCTCGTCGTCGGTCGCCTCGCAGTCGTCCACCGCCCAGACGTCCACGGCGCAGTCGTCCGCCGCGCAGTCGTCCGCCGCCGACAGCGGCAGCAGCCCGGCGGGAACGACCTCGCAGAGCTTGGTCACGAGCACGCCCAGCTAGCACGGCGTGTCGCGTTGGGACGCTGCCAAGTCGTACCTCGTTCGGGGCGATTCGGGCAGAAACGTTGGGGCGGAAGGGATCTGAGGCCCTAGCTTCGCTCCCATGCCGAAGCGCAACTCGAGCGTGGCAGGCCGGGAGTTCGGCAATGGCGTCCGGGACGCCGTCGAGCAGAGCGGCATGACCCAGCGCAGACTCGCCGAACTCCTGGACTGGCAGGAAGCCAAGGTCTCCGACCTCGTGCAGGGCAAGGGCGGCGTCACCGAAACCGACCTGGTGCGCCTGCTCTCCTACTGCCGCGCCCCCTCCGCCGACGTCGAGCACATGCTCGCGTTGTTCAAGGAGTCACGCGAGAAGGGCTGGCTGCTCTTCCCCGAGGACGGGGTACCGGACCAGGTGCACTCGCTCATCAGCCAGGAACGCCTGGCCAGCAAGATCACCGTCTGGTCGATGAACCTAGTGCCGGGCCTGCTCCAGATCGCCGCCTACATCCGTGCGGCCGCCGAGAAGTCGGCCAAGATCAAGCCTGCCGACATCGACGCGTTGATCCGGGCGAAGCTCGAACGCCAGGAGGTCCTGAGGCCTGGCCGGGAGTTCGTCTTCTACGTGCACGAGCAGGCTCTGCGCCTGCCGGTCGGCGGACCCGAGGTGATGAGGGCACAGCTCACCCACATCCACGTGATGCTGGTGCGGCAGTACATCACCTTCCGGGTCGTGCCGATCGCCCTCGGCGCGCACGCGGGGATGTCCGGATCGTTCACGCAGCTCAGCTACGACAAGTTCGAGCCTGTGGTCTTCGTCGAGAGCCAGAACGCCGGCCTCTTCCTGGAGGACGCGGCGTCGCTCACCGCCTACTCCGACGTGCTGAAGCAGTTGGATCGAGACGCCTTGGGTGCGGAAGAATCGAGGAGGTTGATCACCACGTTGCTTGTCTGAGGAGGCGTGCCGCATGTCCACGTGGCGTAAGAGCAGCTACAGCCCAGAGGCAAGTGACTGCGTGGAGGTCGGTCACGGCGTCGGCATCCGCGACAGCAAGGCCCCCGCCACCCACCTGCCCGTGTCGGGAGAGGCGTGGTCGGCGTTCCTGCACCTCGTGAAGGTGGCGTGACGCCACCGGCCCGAGCAAATCGGGGGGCGCGACCGCGGTCCTCGGCAGACGTCGGAGCGTGCTCCCACCCCGACGTCTGCCGCTACCTCTACGGCGAGTGGGCCGACAGCCTCGTGTGCGCGATGCTTGCCGGAGACCACCGAAGAACCACTGAGGAGTGCCCATGTCGCGGGTTGCGGCCATCGACTGCGGAACCAACTCGATCCGGCTGCTGATCGCCGACGTGACGAAGCGGGAGGACGGCACCGCCTGGCTGCGGGACGTGCACCGCGAGATGAAGATCGTCCGGCTCGGTCAGGGCGTGGACGCGACCGGGCGGTTGCACCCGGACGCGATCGAGCGCACGCGGCAGGCGTTGCTCGACTACGCGCGCACGATGCAACGCAAGGGCGTGGAGGTCGCACGGATGGTCGCGACCAGTGCGACGCGGGACGCGAGCAACCGCGACGAGTTCTTCGGGATGACCGAGCAGATCCTCGGCGCGCCCGCGGAGGTGATCACCGGGGACGAGGAGGCGAGGCTGTCCTACCTCGGCGCGGTAGCCGATCTCGACCCCGGCGAGGGTCCCTTCCTCGTCACCGATCTGGGTGGTG
Source organism: Lentzea jiangxiensis (assembly GCF_900104175.1). GTDB lineage: Bacteria > Actinomycetota > Actinomycetes > Mycobacteriales > Pseudonocardiaceae > Lentzea > Lentzea jiangxiensis. The sequence goes on along the minus strand of NZ_FNIX01000009.1, from coordinate 215,290 downwards.
GTTCGACCGAGTTCGTCCTCGGCAGCGGCTCGGAGGTCGAAGCGGCGAGGTCGATGGACATCGGCTGCGTCCGTCTGACGGAGCGGTTCCTGCACTCCGATCCGCCGGAAAAGGATGAGATCGAACAAGCGGAAGCGTTTGCGCGGACCGCGATCCGTGAGGCATTCGAGATCGTCCCCGTGGAGAAGGCGAAGACGTGGATCGGGGTCGCCGGGACGGTGACGACATTGTCAGCCCTGGTCCAGGGGCTGGAGGTGTACAACAGCGACGATATTCACCTCAGCCGCATCACACTTGACAATGTTCACGAAATCACCGACCGTATCCTCTCCATGACGCATGATGATCGTGCCTCGTTGGGGCCCATGCACCCCGGCCGAGTGGACGTGATCTGCGGTGGAGCGGTGGTGCTGCGCGCGATTGCCGAGGAGCTGGAGAATCGCGCGGGTATTCGCACGCTCGTGTGCAGTGAGCACGACATCCTCGACGGCATCGCGTTTTCGCTGGTCTGAGCCCGAATTAGGGTTTGCTTGAGGTGATCGTGACAGTTTTGTGACCGATTTCGATGCGCGTACTGCTGGACACCCCGGTTAACGTCCTCTCACGTTTTGGGAGGTGGACGAGACCTCCCGGGGAGGCGCGCGCACGCAATATCTGCGGCGGCGCCGGGGAAAGGCGGGAGAGACTGATGTCGCGATCACGGGTTGCGTGGGTGGCTTTGCCAGCCGCGCTCGCCATGACGCTCAGCGCATGCGGCGGCGGTGGTGGTAGCTCCTCCACCGGAGAGGGCAAGGCCAACCCGGACGGCACGGTGTCGATCTACGGCACCGAGCCCAAGAGCACGCTGTTCCCGGCCAACACGACCGAGGCCGGCGGTGGCAAGGTCACCGACTCGCTGTTCTCGCGTCTGGTCGGGTACAAGGCCGAAGACGGCGCGCCCTACAACCTGATGGCCGAGTCGATCACCTCGAGTGACGCCAAGGTCTACAACATCAAGGTCAAGCAGGGCTGGAAGTTCCACGACGGCACCGACGTCAAGGCCGAGAACTTCGTCGACGCCTGGAACTGGGCCGCGTACGCGCCGAACGCCCAGCAGGCGGCGTCGTTCTTCTCCGTGATCCAGGGCTTCGACGAGGTCCACCCGGCCGACGAGAACGCCAAGCCGGCCAAGGACAAGATGTCCGGCCTCGAGGTCGTGGGCGACTACGAGTTCAAGGTCACCCTCAACGGCCCGACCTCGGTCTTCACGACGATGATCGGCTACACGCCGTTCTCGCCGCTGCCCAAGTCGTTCTTCGCCGACACGAAGGCGTTCGAGGCCAAGCCGATCGGCAACGGCCCGGTCAAGTTCGTCTCCCGCACGCCGAACGCGCTGATCAAGATGGAGCGCTTCGACGACTACAAGGGCGAGGACAAGGTCAACTTCAAGACCTTGGACTACAAGATCTACTCCTCCCAGGAGACCGCGTACCAGGACCTGGTCGCGGGCAAGCTGGACTTCATGGAGGCCCTTCCCCCGTCGGCCAAGGTCGGCGAGAAGTACAAGGCCGACCTCGGTGACGCCGTCGTGACCGCGAACCTGCTCGGCCAGAGCGCCATCGCGTTCCCGCAGTACATCGACGCGTTCAAGAACGTGAAGCTGCGCCAGGCCGTCTCGATGGCCATCAACCGGGAGCAGATCACGAAGACCGTGCTGGCCGGCTCGTACGTGCCGTCCACCAGCTTCGTCTCGCCCGGCATCAAGGGCTACCGCCCCGACACCTGCGGCGAGTACTGCAAGTACAACCCCGAGAAGGCGAAGCAGCTCTTCCAGGAGTCCGGCTTCACCGGCAAGCTGACCATCCAGTCCAACCAGGACGGTGGCCGCAAGGAGCCGCTCGAGGCCGCGTGCAACAGCATCAAGCAGGCCCTGGGCGTTGAGTGCGAGTTCGTCGGTGCCACCAACTTCGGTGCGTTCCGCCAGATCGTCGACGGCAAGCAGCTGACCGGCATGAGCCGTTCGGACTGGTCGGCCGACTACCCGTCGATCGAGAACTTCCTCAACCCGCTGTACCGCACGGGTGGTTCGTCCAACGACTCGAACTACTCGAACCCGCAGGTCGACGCGCTCCTGAAGAAGGCCGACGAGACCGCGAACGAGGACGAGGCGATCAAGCTCTACCAGCAGGCCGAGGACCTGATCGCCAAGGACCTGCCCTCCATGCCGACCTGGAACGAGAAGGGCATCGGCGGCCGTTCGAAGAACCTGCTCGAGGCCAAGATGTCGTTCAAGCGTCAGCCTGTGCTGGAGTCCCTCCGCGTCAAGGCCTGATCGCCTGACACCTGAGTTCTGGGCAACACCGTCCGGCCCCGCGTCCCTCGAGCGTTACGGGCGCGGGGCCGGACCGGTGTCCGGGAACCTCGGGTGCCCCCCACCACGCAAGGAGCCGACCTCATGGGTCGCTATGTGCTGCGCCGTCTGCTGCAGCTGATACCGGTCTTCCTGGGGACCACCTTCCTGATCTACGCCCTCGTGTGGGCGATCCCGCAGGACCCCTTCGCGGGCAAGTGCGGCCAGCGGCCGTGCGATCCGGCCTACATCGCCGAGATGAGCGAGAAGCTCAACCTCAACGACCCGTTGCTGCTCCAGTACTTCAAGTACCTCGGCAACCTGGTCGTCGGTGACTTCGGCACCACCTTCAACGGCGTCTCCGTCGGCGAGCAGATCAGCACCTCGTGGCCGATCACGCTCAAGATGGGCATCATCGCGCTGATCATCGAAGCCGTCATCGGCATCATCGCCGGTGTCCTCACCGGTCTGCGCAAGTCGGGCTTCCTGGACAACCTCGTCCTGGTCTCGACCCTGTTCCTGATCTCGCTGCCGGTCTTCGTCACCGGTTTCGTGCTGCGGCTCTACCTCGGCCCGCAGGGCTTCGACCTCATGGACACCTCGGTCAGCTCCGATCCGACGTTCGGGGAGCTGATCCTGCCCGGCTTCGTGCTCGGCAGCCTGTCGATGGCCTACGTGGCCCGCCTGACCCGCTCCAGCATCGTCGAGAACCGGCGCGCCGACTACGTGCGCACGGCCATCGCGAAGGGGCAGCCGCAGAGCCGCGTCGTCGGCATCCACCTGCTGCGCAACTCGCTGATCCCGGTGATCACGTTCCTCGGCACCGACCTCGGCAGCCTCCTCGGCGGCGCGATCGTCACCGAGGGCGTCTTCAACATCAACGGCATCGGCGGCCTGATCTTCCGCGGCATCCAGGAGAAGGAAGGCGTCATGGTCACGGGCATCGTGACCCTGCTGGTGCTGGTGTACCTGCTGATGAGCCTGCTCGTCGACCTCCTGTACGCCGTTCTCGACCCGAGGATTCGCTATGAGTGACCCAGGATCCGTGTCCGGTGGAGCCGGACTCGAGGCGTCCGCGGCGGCCGGTGTCGACCAGGCCAGCCACCTCGACGACTCGTCGCAGAAGCAGCGCAAGCCCCGGTCGCTCTGGAGCGACGCGTGGGGTGAGCTGCGGCGCAAGCCCACGTTCATCATCTCGCTGGTGATCATCGCGGTCATCGTCCTGATGGCGATCTGGCCGACGCTGTTCACGTCGGTCGACCCGCGTGCCGCGAACCTCGACAAGTCGCTGCAGTCGCCGTCCGGCGACGCGTGGTTCGGCTACGACCTGCAGGGCTACGACGTCTACGCCCGCGCGATGCACGGCACCCGCGCGTCGCTGCTCGTCGGCCTGTTCGCGACGCTGCTGACCGTGCTGATCGGCTCGATCATCGGCATCATCGCGGGCTACGCGAAGACGTGGCTCGACTCGCTGCTCTCGCGGTTCGGCGACATCTTCGCCGGTATCCCGTTCGTGCTCGGTGCGATCGTCATCCTGACGACGCTCAACGCGCCTTCGGAGAACCCCGGCCAGGTCCGGATCATCACGCAGGTGGTGCTCTCGATCGCCGTGCTGTCGTGGCCGGTCGCGATGCGCATCATGCGGTCCGCGACGCTCGTGGCGAAGCAGCAGGACTACGTGCGTGCCGCGCGTGGCCTCGGTGCCTCGCCGTTGCGGATCGTGTTCCGGCACCTGCTGCCGAACACCGTGGCGCCCGTGCTGGTGTACGCGACGATCGCCCTGGGTGCCTTCATCGGCGCCGAGGCGACGCTGGCGTTCCTCGGCATCGGCCTGCGTCCGCCGGTCGTGTCGTGGGGCGTGATGATCTCGGAGTCGCGCGACTACTTCCAGTCGGCTCCGCACATGCTGCTGTTCCCCGCGGGCTTCGTCACGATCACCGTGCTGGCCTTCGTCATGCTGGGTGACGCCGTGCGCGACGCCCTCGACCCCAAGTCCCGATAGGGGAGATCCCGTGACTCAGCCATTGCTGGAGGTCGAGGATCTCCACGTGGAATTCCGCACACGCGACGGTGTCGCGAAGGTGCTCAACGGCGTTTCGTACCACGTCTCGGCGGGCGAAACCCTTGCTGTGCTGGGTGAATCCGGCTCCGGCAAGTCCGTGACCGCTCAGACGATCATGGGCATCCTGGACATGCCGCCGGCGTTCATCACCAACGGCTCCATCAAGTTCCGCGGTGAGGACCTGCTGACCAAGTCGGCGGACGAGCGTCGCGCGGTTCGTGGCGAGGGCATCGCCATGATCTTCCAGGACGCCCTCTCCGCCCTGAACCCCGTGTTCACGGTCGGGTTCCAGATCGAGGAGCAGCTCAAGGTCCGCCGCGGCATGTCCAAGGCGGACGCCCGCAAGCGGGCGGTCGAGCTGCTCGACCAGGTCAAGATCCCGAACGCGAAGGGCCGGGTCTCGGACTACCCGCACCAGTTCTCCGGGGGCATGCGGCAGCGCGCGATGATCGCGATGTCGCTGGCGCTCGACCCGGAGCTGCTGATCGCGGACGAGCCCACGACCGCTCTGGACGTCACCGTGCAGGCCCAGATCATGGACCTGCTGGCGGAGATCCAGAAGGAACGCGACATGGGCATGATCCTGATCACCCACGACCTCGGCGTCGTCGCCGACGTCGCGGACCGGATCTCGGTCATGTACGCGGGCCGCATCGTCGAGCACGCCGACGTCTACGAGCTGTTCCGCGCGCCGGGGCACCCGTACACCGAGTCGCTGCTCGAGTCGTTGCCGCGCCTGGACCTCAAGGGCCAGGAGCTCAAGACGATCAAGGGCCTGCCGCCGTCGCTGACCAACATCCCGTCGGGCTGCCCGTTCCACCCGCGCTGCCCGCGGGCGTTCGACCGTTGTCCCACCGAGGTCCCTGCCGTGCACAACCTGGGCATGGGCCGCACCAGCCGGTGCCACATCGCGGAGGAGGTGGTCGCTCGTGGCTGAGCCCATCATCGAGGTCGAGAACCTCGTCAAGCACTTCCCGGTCCGCGTCGGCGTGCTGTTCAAGCGCACCGTGGGCCACGTCCAGGCCGTCGACGGCGTCTCGTTCTCGCTGAACAAGGGCGAGACCCTGGGCGTCGTGGGCGAGTCGGGCTGCGGCAAGTCGACGCTGGCCCAGGTGCTGATGCGCCTGGAACCGCCGACGTCGGGCGTCGCGCGCTTCGAGGGCCGCGACATGTTCGCCATGAAGGGCGCGGAGCTGCGCAAGCTGCGCCGCGACATCCAGATCGTGCTGCAGGACCCGTACACGTCGCTGAACCCGCGCATGACGGTCGGCGACATCGTCGGAGAGCCCTACGAGATCCACACCGAGGTCGCGCCGAAGGGCTCGCGCCGGCAAAAGGTCCAGGAACTGCTGGAGATCGTCGGCCTGAACCCGGAGCACATCAACCGGTACCCGCACCAGTTCTCCGGCGGCCAGCGCCAGCGCATCGGCATCGCGCGTGCGCTGGCGCTGAAGCCCAAGGTGATCGTGTGCGACGAGCCGGTGTCCGCCCTGGACGTGTCGATCCAGGCGCAGGTCATGAACCTGCTGGGCGACCTCCAGTCCGAGATGGGCCTGTCGTACATCTTCATCGCGCACGACCTGTCGGTGGTCCGCCACCTGTCGGACCGCGTCGCGGTGATGTACCTCGGCAAGATCGTGGAGATCGGCACCGAGGACGAGATCTACGAGCGCCCGATGCACCCGTACACGCAGGCGCTGCTGTCCGCCGTGCCCGTGCCGGACCCGACTCAGCGCGGACGTCGTGACGTCATCCGCCTGACGGGTGACGTGCCGTCGCCGATCGACCCGCCGTCGGGCTGCCGGTTCCGCACGCGGTGCTGGAAGGCGCAGGACATCTGCGCCACCGAGGTCCCGGAGCTGGTGCCGCGCAACGGGGGCCACCCCGCGGCGTGCCACTTCGCCGAGGAGCGCGCGGTCGTCTGATCGGGTTTCACGGGATGAGGGGTCGTGCCTGCGGGCGCGGCCCCTCATCCCGTTCAGGGCCGGGAGAGGTCCGTGAGCGACACGCCCGGACCGATCTCGCGCGTGCCGGTCTCCACGAACCCGCGCTTGCGGTACAGGCGCAGCGCCGGCTCGTTCCCCGTGCCGGTGCTGACGACCTGCGGCCCCTCCGGCAGCGCGTCCAGCAGCCGGGAGGCGATCCCGCGCCGGAACGCCCGCGGGTGCACGACCAGCCGGTGGATGTCCACAGTGGACCCGTCGAGGCGGTAGGACACCGCGCCGACCAGACCTTCCTCGTCGTGCAGGCCGAGGAAGGTCTCACCACACGCCCGGAGTTCCTCGAGCGACTCGTGCAGCGGCGGGATGCCGTCGAAGCCGATGATCTCGGCCTCGACGGCGTACGCCAGCCGTTGCACCGTCCACAGCTCGTGCAGGACGGTGTCGTCGGACAGGTCGAGGATCACGTGTTGGACGAGTTCCGCACGAACGCCGCGAGGTCCTCGGACTGCTGGATCCTGCTGGGCTCGTGCACGTACATCATGTGGCCGGCCGGGTAGTAGGCCGACTCGATGTTCGCCGTGAGCTCCTTGGGGATCTGCAGGTGCGCGAGGAGGTGCTCGGCCGCGAAATACGGCGTGGCGCCGTCGTACCAGCCGAACGCGACGTGGACCTTGAGGTGCGGGTTCGCGCGCATCGCCGCCGACAGCTTGCCCGCCGTCGTGACGTGGCGGCCCTCGAACTCCTTGTAGGACCACTGCTCGATGACCCGCGAGAGCACCTCGTACGGCAGGTCGCTCGAGTACCCGAGCTCGCTGTGCAGGTAGTGGTTGAGCACGGCCGCGTACGGGCCGAGGATCGCGTCGATCGACGGATCCGCGGAGATGCCCTCACGGCCGTAGTCGGTGTCCCAGCCGGTGAAGCGGGCGTCGATGCGGCCGACGGTCTTGCGGTCGCGGCGCAGCAGCTCGGTGAAGAACCGGATGTGCTCGATGCGCAGGTCGACCGCGTCCACGTACTCCTCGGACAGGCCGGTGAGCCGCGCGAGCTTCTCGATCGTCGCGGCGCGCTCCACGTCGGAGAGCCGGTTGCCGCGCGCGAGGGCGTAGGGGTAGTCGCGGACCGCGAACTCCTCGGCCTCGGCGAGCACCTCCTCGAGCGGCCGGTCGCCGTGCAGGCCGTGGTAGTGCGCGATGGCCGCGTACGTCGGCAGGAAGAGCGTGTAGCCGAGGTCGTGGCCCTCGTTGAACTCGATCGACGCGAAGTCGAGCACCGAGGAGATCAGCATGAGCCCGTTGAGGTACATGCCGTTCTTCTTCTGCAGGTGCTCGGCGAGCCCGGCCGCGCGCAGCGTGCCGTACGACTCGCCGCAGAGGAACTTCGGCGACATCCAGCGCCCGTTGCGCGACGTCCACAGCCGGATGATCTCGGCGATGGAGTCGATGTCGGGCTGGTAGCCGTGGAAGTCGCCGGGCTTCTCACCCTGCGCGGCCCGGGAGAAACCGGTCGACACCGGGTCGATGAACACCAGGTCGCTCTCGGCGAGCAGCGTCTCCTCGTTGTCCGCGATCCCGTACGGCGGCGGCATGAGGTCGCCGACGTCACCGCTGAGCACCCGGCGGGGCCCGAGGAGCCCCATGTGCAGCCACACGCTGGCGGACCCGGGCCCACCGTTGAACGCGAACGTCACCGGCCTCTTCAGCGGGTCGGCGCCGTCGAGCGTGTAGGCGGTCAGGAACACCTCGGCCTTGGGCTTGTGGCCCTCGAACACGCCGTCCTTGAGCACCTCTTCCTTGAGGACGACACGCCCGGTGGTGGCCGTGTAGTTCAGCTCGCGGCCCTTGACGGTGATGCTGTGCTGGGTGGTGACCAGATCATCAGCAGGAGACTCGGGCTTCTCTTCGGTCTTCTCCTCGGACATGGGAGCAACACTACGGAACTCGACGAGCGGATAACGTCCTGCCGAGCGTGCCCGCGCCTGGTCGCCTGGCGCGAGTCGGTCGCCTCGGTGAAGCGCGCGGCGTTCCAGGACCAGGAGTACTGGGGCAGACCCGTGCCGGGCTTCGGACCCCTCGACGCCTCGCTGCTGATCGTGGGCCTCGCCCCCGCCGCGCACGGCGGCAACCGGACGGGCCGCATGTTCACCGGCGACCCGTCCGGCGACTTCCTGTACCGGGCCCTGTACGAGGTAGGCCTGGCCTCCCAGCCGTCCGCGTGGTCCCGGGACGACGGCATGGAGCTGTACGGCGTGCGGATGGCCTCACCGGTGCGGTGCGCGCCGCCCGAGAACAAGCCCACCGCCGAGGAACGCGACCGGTGCTCGCCGTTCCTGCGCGAGGAGATCTCGCTGATGCCCCGGCTGCGGTCGGTGGTGGTGCTCGGCGGGTTCGGCTGGAAGGCGTTCCTGCCGCTGCTGGGGGTCGCGCGGCCGCCGAAGTTCGGGCACGGCGTGGAGGTCGAGGCGGGTGGGCTGCGGGTGTTCGGGTGCTACCACGTGTCGCCGCACAACACCTACACCGGACGGCTGACGCAGGAGATGCTGCAGGACGTGTTGAGGAGGGCGAAGGGCTGACGCAGTCGCGTTCAGCCCGGCGTGTGAATCCGTCCGGCGCCTTGGACGTGTTCCATGTATCAGGCTGTTCCATGTGTCGCGGAACACCGGGAAGCGTGGAACGTCAAAAGGCGAGCTGATCGAGGACGAGCTCACGATCGTCGACGCCATGCAGGCCGCTGGATTCGCTCCCGGCCGGCAGCCGGGAAGCTGGGTGGGGTCCGGGTGACATCGCGGTCGACCTCATGACACCCGAGGCGTCGTGCGGCCGAGGAGGGCGGAGGTCCGCTCATCTCAGTCCACCGCACGATGCCACGGCGACCGCGCGCAGGACGCCGGGACTGGAACCGGCCGTGGTGGACCACGAGGTTCGCCGGATCGGTGCGCTCGATCCCCGCGATCAGCGGACGTTCGAGATCAAGGTGGCGGGACCCGCTGCCCTCCTGGTATCCAAGATCGTCAAGATCGCCGAGCGACGGGAGCAGCCACACCGCCTGAAGCCCAAGGACGGGTTGGACGTCCTTCGCCTGCTCCGTGCCATCGACACCGCACCGTTGGCGTCGAGCCTGGCGCGCGTCGCGGAGGACGAGCTGCCGAGCACGGTGGTGGCGGGTGCCGTCGAAGACCTCCGTGGACTCGCGGGAGGACCTGAGGAGTTGCTTCCACGTCTTGCCGCCGAGGCGGAGATGGGTTTCAGCGACCCAGATGAGATCAAGATGTCGGTGGTCGTGCTGGTCGAGGACCTCCTGCAGGAGTTCGACGGCCTGCGGCGGAGGTGATCGAGCTGGACTTGGGATTCGCCCGTGGAGTCCTGGAGCGGTGGCACGGTGGTGAGCGAGCGGTCCGCGTTCTCGACCACCGAGCCGACCTCGTGGGCATCCGATCGCGTCCCGTTCGACAGCCTCATGGGCGTCGGCACCGCGGAACGCACGCTGTCGTTGCTCGGCATGCCGTACCTGGCCGAGGATTGGGGCCATACGCGGATCGCGCTGGACCACCTGGGCAGGCGGTGAGCAGTCCGGGGTCTGGCTCGAGCCCGAGCCCGACCTGGCACCGGACCTCCGGACGTTTCCTCGACGGCCTGGTGCCCGAAACGGGCTTCGACTGACCGACCAAAGGATCATCCGAAGTCTCCGCGGCCGTGCGAGGCTGACCCGCATGAAGTGGTGGCGGGCCGGAGTGGCGGTGGCGGCGTTGCTGATCGTCGTCGTCGCGGCCTCCGGCACGTCCCCGATCACCCTCGTCAACCGCCTGGACGACCGCCCGCCGCCGCAGGACCGCTCCCCGGACGCCGACATCGCCGTGCCGGGCGACCTGCCGGCCGTGGTCGCGGCGCCGCTCACGGTGTACCTGCTGGTGCTCGTCGGGCTCGTCCTGTTCGGACTGGCCGGCATGGTCCTCGCGATCGAGCTGCCCCGCCGGCGCCGCCGCCGTGGCGTGCGCGGCGTCGAGGTCGAGGAGTTCGAGCTCGGGGAGCAGGTGCCGGTGGTCCGGCGCGTCGAGAAGGCGTTGCAGGAGTTCACCGGGCACCCCGGCCGGCCCCCGCGCGACGCCGTGATCGCCGCCTGGCTCGCGCTGGAGGCGGCGGAACCGAGGGCACCGCACCAGACGCCCACCGAGTTCACCGAAGAACTCGGCGTGGACGCGGTCGTGCTGAAGGACCTCTACCGGCGCGCGCGGTTCGGACACGAGGACGTGACGGCCGCGCAAGCCGAGCAGGCGCGGCGAGAGCTGAGCCGCATCGTCCGGGAGCTCGCGTGAGAACCGTGCTGGCGTTGGTGGTCGGGGTGGCGATCGGTGTCGTCGTCTGGTGGCTCGGCGCCTCACCACCGTGGGCGGCGGTGCTGGCGGTGCCGCCGACGGCGTTCGGGGTGCTGGTCACCCGGCTGCCGCGCGCCACCGACATCGTCTGGAGCCCTCCGCCGCCACCACCGGACTCGATCAGCTCCGCGCACGCCAGCACCCTCGCGAGCAGGCTGGCGGAGGCGGAGAAGGACCCGAGGCGCTACCGGGAGCGGTTCCGCGCCCGGCTCGCACGACTGGGGATCGAGGCGTCCGAGATGCCCGGTCCGGACGAACTCGCGGACAGGCTCAGGAGGGTCGAGTGACGATCAGCCAGGAATCGGTGGCGCACGACGCCAAGGCGGTCCTCGACGCGATCGGCGACGTCGTCGTCGGGCGCACGCGGACGCTGCGGCTCGCGCTCGCGGCCGTGCTGGCGGGCGGGCACGTGCTGCTGGAGGACGTGCCGGGCCTCGGCAAGACGCTGATCGCGCGGTCGCTCGCACAGGCGCTGGGCCTCGGCTTCCGCCGCCTGCAGTGCACGCCCGACCTGCTGCCCGCGGACGTCACCGGCTCGTTCCTCTACGACCCCGGCACCCGCGAGTTCGAGTTCCGCGAAGGCCCCGTCTTCACCGGGCTGCTGCTCGCCGACGAGATCAACCGGACGCCGCCCAAGACGCAGTCGGCGCTGCTGGAGGCCATGCAGGAGCGGCAGGTGACGGTCGAGGGGCGCACGTTCGCGCTGCCCAGGCCGTTCCACGTGCTCGCGACCTCGAACCCCGTCGAGTACGAGGGCACCTACCCGTTGCCCGAGGCGCAGCTCGACCGGTTCCTCGTGCGGCTCGACATCGGCTACCCGCCCGCCGAGGAGGAGGTCGAGGTCCTGCGCCGGCGGATCGCGCGGCAGCGGGAGGAGGCCGAGGTGCCGCGGGTCCTCGCGGACGGGCGGCTCGCGGAGCTGCAGGCCGCGATCGAGCGGTCGACCGTGGACGACGACCTCCTGCGCTACTGCGTCGACCTGGCCGTCGCGACGCGGCGCCACCCGTCCGTCGAGGTCGGTGCGTCGCCGCGAGGTGCGCAGGCGCTCGTGCTCGTCGCCCGCGCACTGGCCACCCTGGACGACCGCGGGTACGTGACGCCCGAGGACGTCAAGGAGTGCGCGGTCGCCGTCCTCGCGCACCGGCTCGTGATGAAGCCCGAGACGTGGACGTCCGGGGTCAGCGGCGTGCAGGTCGTCACCGAGCTGCTCGCCAAGGTCCCGGGCCCGCCCAGCTCATGAGCAGGGCGGACAAGCTCCGGGAGGCGTTCGCCCAGTCGCACGGCGCCCACTGGCACCCCACGGACGCGTACTCCCGCGCCGTCTGGCTCGGTGTCGGGCTCGTCGTGTGCGGGATGTTCCTGCACCAGGTCGAGCTGGTGCTGTTCGGCGTGCCGCTCGTCCTGTCCGTCCTGCTCACGCACAAACCCCGCGGCGTGCCGAAGGTGAGCGTGAAGCCCGTGCCGCGCGGTGCGGGTGCCGGCGTCGTGCACACCGTCGCGCACCTCGACGGCGCGGACGCGGAGATCGCGGTCGTGCGGCTGCCCGGTGGCATGCGAGCGGTTCCCGCGCACTCGCCCGACCTGCCGGTGCGGATCCGGCGCGACGCGTGGGGACCAGGCGTCGACCTGCGTCTGGACCACCTGTTCGCCGGTCCGGACGGCATGCACGTCTACGGACCGGTCGTCGGCGCCGAGCACGTGCGCACGATCCTGCCGCCGGTCGAGCACCACCCGTCCGGACCGCTGCCTCCCCGTCCCGCGGGCCTGGTCGGCATCCACCGCTCGCCGCGCGTGGGCGACTCCACCGAACTGCGCGACATCAGGGCGTTCCAGCCGGGGGACAGGCTCCGGCGGATCGACTGGCGCGTCACCACCCGCACCGGCACCGTCCACGTGCGCGAGCGGCACGCCGAGGCCGACGCGGAGGTCGTGCTGGCGCTCGACACCCGCAGCGACGTCGGCACGGACGTGGCGCAGTGGTCGTCACCGCACCACGGCGCCACGACGCGGCCGGACGGCAGCCTGGACCGGGCGGTGCGGCGGGCGGCGTCGATGGCCGCCGGCTACCTGCGGCAGGGCGACCGGGTGGGACTGGTGGACCTGTCGCGTCCCCAGCTCAACGTGCGTCCCGGGGTGGGGCGGCGGCACCTGATGCGCATCCGCACGCAGCTCGTCGTGTGCGTGCAGGCCGCGGGCTGGTCGTCGCGCGTGGCGTTGCGCAAGCTGCCGCACGGATGCGTGGTCGTGCTGCTGTCGCCGTTCCTCGACGACGAGATCGCGGAGCTGGCCGTGCAGACGCGCAAGAACGGGCACGTCGTGCTGGCGGTGAACACCCTGCCGCTGCCGTTGCGGCCCGACGCGGACACGCCGTGGGGCGAGGTCGCGGCCGAGATGATCGCCGCGGAGCACCGGCTGAGGCTGCGCAGGATGGCCGAGCACGGGGTGGCGGTGACCCGCGAATGCTGATGCGCCTCGCGATCGTGCTCGCGGCGTTGCCCGTGGCGCTGGTCCTGCACCTGGAGTCGGAGTCGATCGCACCGCTGCTGGTCGTGACGGCGCTGACAGTGGTCACGGTGCTGATGCCCGGCAGCGCGGGCGCGGCGTTGCTGATCGGCTACGCGGCCCTGGCGATGGCGTTCGGGGACGGGCACCCGTTGCGGCTCGGTGTGCTGGTCCTGATTCCGGCGCTGCACCTGGTTCACGTGACCGCGGCACTCGCGGCGGTCGTTCCGGTGAAAACGAAAATCGAGCCCGCGGCGTTAAAAGCACCGGCACGCCGGTTCGCCATTGTCCAGGCGATCGCATTCGTTGTCGCGGCCTTCGCGGCCGTACTTCCTTCGGGGCCGAACACGGGCCTCGCCGAGGTGCTCGGACTGGGCGCTCTGACGGTGGTGATCGGGGTCGTCGCGCTGAGGATCTGAATCGGTACTCTCAGGGAGAACTCCCCAAGTTCCGGTCAAGGCGCAGGTCAGCCGGGAGGGTGTCCGGCATCACCCGGCGACGGTAGTCACAACGGCCCCTCCGGACGCGCGAAAAAGGGGGTCGTGGTGCCACCATGTGTGTATGGCTGCTGTGAAGTCGCAACCCACACGAATCGTCATTGTCGGCGGTGGGTACGTCGGGATGTACACGGCTCTCGGTCTGCAGAAGAAACTGCGTTCCGGTGAGGCCTCCGTGACGGTGATCGACCCGCAGCCGCACATGACCTACCAGCCCTTCCTGCCCGAGGCGGCGGCCGGCTCGATCGAGCCGCGCCACGTCGTCGCTCCTTTGCGCAAGGTGCTCAAGCGCTGCCACGTCGTCACCGGCCGCGTCACCAAGGTCGAGCACGCGCGCAAGATCGTGACCGCCGAGCTGTCGGACGGTCACGTCGAGGAGATCGAGTACGACGTGCTCGTCTCCGCACTGGGTGCGATCTCCCGCACGCTCCCGATCCCCGGCCTGGCCGAGGTCGGAATCGGCATGAAGACGATCGGCGAGGCGATCTACGTCCGCAACCACGTGCTCTCGCGCCTGGACCAGGCCGCCAGCACCAACAACGCGGACCTGCGCAAGAAGCTCCTGAGCTTCGTCGTGATCGGTGGTGGCTTCGCGGGCATCGAGACGCTCGCCGAGCTCGAGGACATGACGCGGTATGCGCTCAAGTACTACGAAGGCATCAAGCCCGAAGAGATGAACTGGGTACTGGTCGAGGCCGCCGGCCGGATCATGCCCGAGGTGTCCGCCAAGCTCGGCGCCTGGACCGTCGAGGCGCTCGAGAAGCGCGGCATCAAGATCTACCTCGACACCCGCGTGAAGTCGCTGGAGAACGGCCACGTCGTTCTCGACGACGGCACCGAGTTCGACTCCGACACGATCATCTGGACCGCCGGCATGAAGGCGAACCCGGTGCTGCGCAACACGGACCTCCCGCTCGACGAGCGCGGCCGCGTCCGGTGCACCGCCGCCATGCAGGTCCAGGGCCTCGACGGCGTGTGGGCCGCCGGTGACTGCTCCGCGGTGCCGGACCTCTCGCGCATCGAGGAGGACCCGACGGCGACGTGCGTGCCGAACGCGCAGCACGCCATCCGCCAGTCGAAGCTGCTCGCGAAGAACATCGTCGCGTCGCTGCGCGGCCAGAAGCCGAAGGACTACTTCCACAAGTACCTCGGCTCGGTCGCCGGCCTCGGCCTCTACAAGGGCGTCGCGGACGTGTTCGGCCTGCGCTTCAAGGGCGTGCCGGCGTGGTTCATGCACCGCAGCTACCACGTGATGTTCATGCCCACCGTGAACCGCAAGCTGCGCGTGCTGATGGACTGGACGCAGGCGCTGTTCTACGGCCGCGAGGTCGTGGCGCTCGGCCAGATCAACGACCCGAAGTCGGACTTCGACCGCGCGGTGCAGAGCTGACAACACGCGCACGCGGGAGCCGTAACCCGCGCCGCCGTCACTCGTTGTGAGTGTCGAAGTGCCCCGAACGCAACCTCGTTCGGGGCACTTCGAACATCTAGAGGCGGAACTTGAGCGCCCAATCGGAGTAAGCTCCCGAGGCTGCCTTGACATTGCGTTACGTGTTTCAGAAACTACGGCTGGTGCATCACCTGAATGCGTGATTCGCCATGTGGGGAGAGGGGTGATCCCGATGTCTCTCGAGGAGCTGGCCGCACAGCTTCGTCGTGGCGAGATCGAGGACCCCGCGTTGGCGCAGTACGCCGCAGAGTACGCGCAGGCGGGGCAGGTTTTCCGCAGCAAGAAGGACGATTGAGCAGGTCGGCTGACGGACGGGTGCCGGGTGCCCCGTCCGAAGCTGCCAGACCCCTGCTGCTCCAGGGGCAGGACTACCTCTTCCGCTCCCCGCCCAAGTGCCTCGACTTCCAGGAGCAGGTCCACCGCCTCGGCATGGTCGACGAGGGCGACGGCAACCCGCAACCCTGCGTGCTCGTCCTGGCCCGCGCCGCCGACATGGAGATGAACGAGCTCTCCATCGCCCTGGCAGAGCGCGGCATCCGAATGGCCCGCATCGACGCCGACCGCTGCGTCGACCTCCCGCTCTCCGTCTACACCGACCAGCCGCTGGTCGAGCTCGACCGCTGGCTCCTGCGCCCCCTGCTGGTCTGGCGCCGCCACTTCGAACTCTCCGCCGTCCCGGTGGAACCGGGAACCCTGGCCGGCGCCTACGCCGTCGACCAGTGGGCCTCAGTGGCCAACTGGCTGTCCTCCCGCTCCGACTGGGCCCACGTGAACCCGTCGCGCTTCTCGACGCACCTGGACCGCCTGACGCAGCTCTCGGACGCCGCTGCCTTCGGCCTGCGCGTCCCCCGTACCGCCGTCACGACCCGCCCGGGCCGCACCCGCCCCGGCGGAGGCCACTGCATCGTCAAAACGGCCGGCAGACACCTGCTGGAGCCCCGCCCGGGCGTGCAACACGGCCTCTTCCCCCGCCCCCTGGAGACGTCCAGGGCCTCTGACACCCCGGAACCCGCCCCGGTGATCGTGCAGGAGTACGTCCCCTCCGACACCGAACTGCGCGTCTTCGTCGTCGGCGAACGCTGCCTGGCGTTCCAGGTCGACAAGCTCGACCCGGCACAACTCTGGGTGGATCCCGACGCGGTCCGCGTCACGCCCACCGAGGTCCCGACGTCCCTCTCGGACAAGCTGCTCGCCCTGGCCCGCCACTGGCGCGTCCAGGTGGCGGCGTTCGACCTTCTCGTGACCGGCGGTGACCACGTGTTCCTGGAGATCAACGTCAACTGCGACTGGCGCTGGTTCGAGCACAGGGCAGGCGACAACAGCGTCTCCGCGGCCGTGCACGACTGGGTGGCGCTGCGCTTCCGGGAACTGCTCGGAGCCGGGAGGGCCCGCTGATGTTCGGGTCCGTTCGACGCTTACCCGGTTGCTCGCTCCAGTCCAATTCGCTGGGCCGCTCGGGCGAGAAACGACCATCCGCTCACACAAGCCGACGATCAAGGCCTAGGCTCACCGCGCCCCCGTAGCCCAATCGGTAGAGGCAGGTCCCTTAAAAGGATCACAGTACGGGTTCGAATCCCGTCGGGGGTACCAACCGGATCCGCACCAGGATCAGGTGCCTGGTCAGGTGTTTCACTGGTTTCGCAGGTCGCTTCGGCGATCCGTTCGGCTGCTTCGACTACCTCCAACGATGCGGAGAGGGGAGCCGGAGAGTAACCAGATGATGATCATGGTCATCGTTCAGGCGGACGCCGAGCTGGGCGATCCTGGAGGGCCGTCGTAGCAGCAGGTCAGGAGTCTGCTCAGGTCCGCTTCCAGGCGTGAAGGGCGTCGAGCGGCGCGATGTCCTCGGCTTCCGGCCCGGTTGGCACTGGTGTACCAATCGCCGTGGTGTTCGTCACGAGCCCCTGCTTCTGCTCATCCAGCCGAGGAACGGCGAGTCGGCGCGTTTCAGCAGCGCGCCTCACCAGGTCGGGCGGGCCGTCACGCCCCCGTCCACCACGAGGTCGTGCCCGGTGATCCAGGACGCCAGGTCCGAAGCCAGGAACACGCAGGCGTCCCCGACGTCCGAAGGCGTCCCGAGCCGACCCAACGGCGCCGCGGCCTGCCACCGCGCCACGCCCTCCGGCCACTGCGCCTCGATGCCGGGCCGCGCGATCAGCCCGGGCGACACCGTGTTCACGCGGATGCCGAACTGCGGGCCGTACTCCAGTGCGGCGGCGCGGGCGTGCATGATCAGGCCCGCCTTCGAGGCCGCGTAGTGGGCGTGGCCGGGGGCGGGGTGCCTGCCCTCGATCGACGCGATGTGCGTGACCGAGCCGCCTGCCGGCAGGTGTGCCACTGCGGCCTGGGTGACGGCGAACGGTGCCATCAGGTTGGTGTCCACCACGGACTGCCATTGCTCGGATGTCATGCCGGGCAACGGTTCTACGGGTTGGATGCCCGCGTTGTTGACCACGGCGTCCAGGCGGCCGTAGCGCGCGAAGGCGTCGTCGACCACGCGGCGGGCCGAGGTGCGCAGGTCGCCGTCGTCCTGCCCGCTGTGGCTCACGACGCGTGCGCCCGCGTCGGTGAAGCGGCGGACGATGCCGGCGCCGATGGTGCCGCCGGCTCCGGTGACCAGCACGACCTTGCCGTTGAGATCGATCACGAGACGATGCCCTTCACGCGCGACGCCAGCCAGTCGACGATCTCACCACGGCCGGCGACGAAGGCGTTCGCGCTGATCTCGCGGAACTGGCCGCCGGCCGCGCGCACCAGGACGGCGCCGGCGGCCACGTCCCACGGGTGCGTGCCGATGTTGGCCGCGGCGTCGGCCCGGCCCGCGGCGACCCAGGCGAGCGACAGGGCCGTCGAGTACACGCGGCGCACGTCGGCAACGGCCAGGAGCGAGCTCAAGAGGTCCATCTCGCCGCTGTACGGGCTGCCGGGCAACGGGATGTCGGTCAGCACCAGCGGACGCGGGCTCACCCCCGGCGTGATCACCAGACCGGACGACCGCACGGCGAAAGGCACGTCCACGGCCGCGGTGAAGAGCTCGTCGCGGAACGGGTCCAGCACGCAGCCCGCGACCAGCGTGCCGTCGACCGCCGCGGCGACCGAGATGCAGGACAGCGGGATGCCGCGCACGAAGTTCCGCGTGCCGTCGATCGGGTCGACGAACCAGGTGACGGGGGCCGACGCGCTGCCGAGCTCCTCGCCGACGACCGCCGAGCCGGGGGCGCCGTCGGTCAACGAACGCCGCAGGAACGCCTCCACCTCCAGGTCGGCGTTGCTCACCTGGTCGAAGGCGCCCTTCGCCGCCACGTCGACGGTCAGGCCGTGCAGGAGCTCGGCGGCGTCCACACAGGACTGCACCGCCAGCGAGAGGAGAGCGCCGGGAGTCACGGGTGCCATTGTGATCGGTCACGAACTCGGCCGGACGACTCCGGGCAACGTCCCACGCGCGCCGGTGATCTGTGCCACCCCGATGAACTCACCTGACGCGGTGGAGGACGGCCCCCGATCACGCAGGGCATCCGCCGATTCTCACCTAGAGCTCGATCACCGTGCCGTCCCCGGGCACTTCGACGCCGGCCTCGCGCACCGAAGCCGCTTCCGGGGACGACGGGTCGAGCACCGGGTTGGTGTTGTTGAGGTGCGTGTACATCCGCCGCACGGAGGGGAACCGGCGCAGCTCGGCCAGGCTCGCGGTGATCGGCAGGTGGCCCATCGAAGCCTGGCCGGACGAGCTGCCGGTCGCCGACCCCATCTCGGAGGCGGCGTAGAAGGTGCCGTCGAGCAGCACGCAGTCGGCCGAGGCCACCACCTCGTCGAAACCGCCGGGCCACGACGCCAGGCAGGGCGCGTAGACCAGCACACCACCGGAAACGACGTCCTCGAAGCGGTACGCGACCACCCAGGGGCCGTCCACAGTGGAGGAACGCGCGTACTTCGGGCGCTTGTCGCTGATCGGGACGGCCGTGACGCGAAGGCCGTCCACCGTGAAGGAACCGGCCTCGCGCCACGACAGCGGCGAGTACCCGTCGATCACCGAGCGCAGGTCGAACTGGTCCTTCACCGCGTGCAGGACCGCGGGAGGTGCCCAGACCGTCAACCCCGCCCCGCCGCGCAGGGTCAGCAGGCCGAGGGTGTGGTCGAGTTCCGCGTCGGTGAACAACGCACCGCGCAACGGGGTCTGCCGCGCGCCCGGACCGGGGTTCAACAACGCGCACGACGTGATCTGCGTGCGGATGTCCGGGGAAGCGTTGACGAGCCACCAGTCGGTGCCGTTGCCGGTGATCGCCAGGCAGTCCTGCGTCCGGGAGGGCAACGCGCCGTACCGGGCGCGCACGCACAACGAGCAGGCGCAGTTCCACTGGGGGAACCCGCCACCGGCCGTCGTGCCGAGCAGAACCGCCTTCACCGCATCTTCCTCATGGCCATCGCGGGAACGTCGGCCGGCGCCATCTCGGTCGCCAGGATCTGGTCCACAGTGGACCGGGACGGCGACAGCGAGCAGACGGGGTCGGTCGCCGCCGCGTCACCGGTCAGCTGGAAGGCCTGGCAGCGGCACCCGCCGAAGTCGACCTCCTTGCGCGGGCACGACCGGCACGGGTCCTGCATCCAGTCGAAGCCGCGGAACGCGTTGAACGACGACGAGGAGTGCCAGATGTCGTGCAACGACGACTCGCGCACGTTCTCGATCCGCAGCGACGAGATCACCGTGGCGGCGGGGCAGGGGAGCACGTCGCCGTTGGGCGCCACCGTCAGCTGCCGCGCACCCCACCCGTACATGCAGGGCTTCGGGTGGGCCTCGTGGTAGTCCGCGATCACGTAGACGATCTCCATCCGCCCGCGCAGGCGTTCCTGCGCCGAGGCGACGACCGGATCGGCGGCGGCGAGCTGCTCTCGGGTGGGCAGGAGTGCCGCGCGGTTGCGCAGCGCCCAGCCGTAGTACTGGGTGTTCGCGAGCTCCAGGCGCTCGGCGCCCATCTCCTCGGCCATCGCGATGATGCCGGCGACGTGGTCGAGGTTCTGCCGGTGCAGCACGGTGTTCACCGTCAGCGGCAGGCCTTCCTCGCGGACGAAAGCCGCCGCCTCCACCTTCCGGTCGAACGCCTTGATGCCCGCGATCCGGTCGTTGCCCGCACGGGTCGCGTCCTGCAACGACAGCTGCACGTGGTCGACGCCCAGGGACGCCAGCGAGCGCAACCGGTCTCGCGAGAGACCCACCCCGGACGTGACGAGGTTGACGTAGCAGCCGAGGCTGTTCGCGTGCGAGACCAGTTCGGGGAGGTCCTGGCGCAGCAGCGGTTCCCCGCCGGACAGGTGGACCTGCAGGCAGCCCAGTGAGCGGGCCTGGTCGAAGACGCGCCGCCAGTCCTCGGTCGACAGCTCGGCGTCGCGGCGCACCAGCTCCAGCGGGTTCGAGCAGTAACCGCACTGCAGCGGGCACCGGTGCGTCAGCTCGGCCAGCAGGCCGAAGGGCGCCTCAGCCATCGACGTCCACCACCCTTCGCTCGACGAGGCGGGCCACCAGTGAGGCCACGTCCTCGGGTTCCACGCCGGCGTACTCGTCGCCCAGCGCGAGGGCGATGTCGCCGACGGAACGAACGCCGTCGCACAGCGCCACGACGGACGCTGCGGTCTCGTTGAGCACCAGCACTCCCTCGGGGAACAGCACGACGTGCGCGGACCGGATCTGGTCGTAGGCGCACTTCACGCCACGCCGGATCCGCGGCACGGCGTCCAGCGCGACCACGGACGTCACGGCTTGCCCTTGCCCGAGTAGTAGTCGACCGCGTCCAGCACGGCGCGCAGGACGTCGCACTTGAACGACAGCGCGGCCACGGCGGCCAGTTGCTGCTCGCGGGTCAGCGCGTGCGCGACCACGATGTCCACGGTGGCCTTCCCCTCACCCGCCACCGCTTCGATGCGGTTGGTGAAGTAGGCGAAGCCCTCCTCGGCGATCCACGGGTACTGCTCCCGCAACGCCGCCAAGCGCTTGCGCATCAGAGCGCCGGAGAACATCTCGGTGAGCCCGGACGCGATGGCCTCGACCCACGGCTTGGTGCGCGCGAAGTTCACGTAGGCGTCCACGGCGAACCGCGTGCCGGGCAGGACGTGCCGCTCGTCGAGCACCTCCTCCCGGGTCAGGCCCACGGCCTCCGCGAGGCGGATCCAGTTCTCCGCGCCCCCTTCACCCGGCTGCGTGCCGTCGTGCCAGACGATCCGCTCGCGCCACTGGCGGCGGATCTCGGGCACCGGGCAGTTGGACAGGATCGCGGCGTCCTTCTGCGCGATGCAGCGCTGGTAGTACCAGCGGTTCGCGGCCCACGACTGCAGCTCGTGCTTGCTCAGCTGACCGGCGTGCATGCGCAGGTGGAACGGGTGGCTGTCCCAGTACCGGGGTGCGAGGGCGCGCAGTTCGGCGACGAACCGCGCGGGGGGAACGGCAGTCATGGGGACTCCTCGGTCGGCCAGGGAGAGGACGCGCGGAGAGGCCGGGGCTCCACCGGGAACCCCGGCCCGCCACCTGACGTCAGCTGCGAGCCGCGTAGGCGGTGACCTCCATCGGCGTCTCGAAGTCGCGGAAGTCGGGCTTGACCCACTCGCGCCTGATCTCGGGGAGCTCGGTCCCGGTGGTGGTGACGGCTTCGTTCATGCGCAACTCCTCGGTCTCCTGCCTGCGGTCCCGGAGGACCTGCAAGCGCTTTCCGTGGGGCGCGGCGGCGGTTCCCACCGTAGGTGGTCCACGCCGCCACGGTCTAGACCGTACAGAAGGTGTCCGGAAGTCATCGGATGGATGATGGTCAGTTTGTTCTGCTCGTCAGCCGGAAACACCGGGACCTCCGACGACTGTTGCGAGGGCATGCGATCTGTGATTGCGTAAGCACGCCCTGCAACGCCGCCGCCGCAGCCAAACTCCGAGCGGACCCGAAGGAGAGCACAGATGCGTGCTCGTCGAATCGCAGCGGCGGCAGCCTGCACTGCCCTGGCCGCGTCCCTGTGCGTGATCCCCGCTTCAGCGCAGGACGACCCCTCCGTCCTGGCCGAGCGCACGCTCGCCACCAACCTCGACATACCCTGGGACATCGAGTTCCTGCCCGACGGCAGCGGCATCTTCACCGAGCGGGACACCCGCAAGATCAAGAAGCTCTCGGGCACGACCGTGACCGAGCTGGACACGGTGGAACAGGCCCAGACGACGGGCGGTGAGGGAGGCTTGCTCGGCCTCGCCGTCTCGAAGAGCTTCGCGACCGACAACTCCGTCTTCATCTACTACTCGACGGCGACCGACAACCGAGTCGCCAAGCTGCAGCTCGGCGGCACGCCCCAGCCGATCGTCACCGGCATCCCCAAGAACCGCTACCACAACGGCGGCGGCCTCGAGTGGGGTCCGGACGGCTTCCTGTGGGCCACCACGGGCGACGGCCAGAACACCGGCACCGCGCAGAACTGGAACTCGCTGGGCGGCAAGGTCCTCCGCTTCGACACGGCGGGCAGGCCCGCCACCGGCAACCCCCGCGCCGGCAGCGTCGTCTACTCCATCGGCCACCGCAACGTCCAGGGCATCACCTGGGCCGGGAACACCGCGTACGCCACGGAGTTCGGCAACAACACCACCGACGAGATCAACCGCATCGAGGCGGGCAAGAACTACGGCTGGCCCACGTGCGAGGGCACCTGCTCGGTCGCGGGCATGACCAACCCGGTCAAGACGTGGTCCAACAGGCAGGCCGGTCCGTCCGGCATCGCGTACTACAAGAACGCCCTCTACGTCGGCGCCGTCACCGGCCGCCGGGTCTGGAAGGTCCCGGTCAGCGGCACCACGCTCGGCACGCCGCAGGCGGTGTTCACGAGCTACGGCCGCGTGCGCTCGGTGGCTCCCGCGCCGGACGGCACGCTGTGGATCGGAACGTCCAACCAGGACGCGAACGGCCAGCCCGGCGCGACCGACGACCGGATCATTTCGACCGACGGCTAGCTCCCACTACCAGTTGCGGGCTGCGGGTATCCGGCGGAGCTGGTCCAGCACCGCCGGGTCCTGCAGCTGCATCCACTGGATCACCTCGGTGTAGGTGGCGCACACCGTCTCCGGCTTGTCGCACACGTGCTCGAGGAACTGCTCCATCGCGTTCGAGAACGCCGACCCGTTCCACTCGTTGAAGTGGTTGCCGACGACGATCGGCGCACGGTTGCCGTTCAACGCGGCCTGGTGCACGGACCTGTAGGTGTCGAACACGATCTGGGTGAACTCGGGCGCGCGGTGCGGTTCGTCCTTGGCCTGGTTGAGCGCGTACCAGAGGTTGAAGTCCATCATGACGACCTGCTTGCCCAGTGCGGGAACCCGCACCTCGGGCATGGGGAACTCGTACAGTCCGTTCTGGACGGTCGGCCACTGCACGCCCAGCGCGACCTTGCTGGTGTCGTAGACGAGGCCGTTCGCGGCCATCGCCGGGAAAGCCTGGTCCCAGTTGCCTTCCAGGCACGGCGTCCGTCCACCCCGGACGGCGTCGGCGGGGAGGTGGAGCCCGGCGGCGCGCGACCTGTCGACGATCTGCCTGAACTGCTGCAGCTCGGCGTTCCAGGCCGCGTTGTCCCACTTGTCGACCGACGGCTGGGTGCCGCCCGAGCAGAAGTGGCCGTTGTAGTGCGTGCCGATCTCGTGGCCGTCGGCGATCACCTGGTTCAGGTAGCCGATGCGGGCCGCGATGTCCTGCCGGCTGCCGCCGAACTGGATGTCGGAGACGCCGCGCTTGAGCCCGGCCGGGGGCTGGTACTGGTTCCTGTCCTGGTCGGCCAGCAGGTAGACGCCGGACAGCAAACCCGTGACGTGCGCGTTCTTGGCCTTGGCGATCGGCAGGACCTTGTCCCAGTGCTTCTTCGACACCGCGCCGTCGAAGGAGAAGAGCACGAACTGCGGGGGCTTCTCGCCGGGAGCGAGCTTGTGCATCCACGGCTGCTTGCCCAGCTGCTCGCGGGTGGGGGCGGGCACCGTCGGCGTCGGACCGGAGTCCTTCGGGGCCGGCAGTCTCGGTGCCATCGGCAGGGGACCGGGATCAGCCGCGGGGACCTGGTCCTTCTGCGACCCGAGGGTCATCACCACCGCCAGAACCAGCCCCAGAGCCAGGCCCGTGGTCAACCATCCCCACCGTTTCACACCTTAGGAGACGACTGGTCACCCGAACGGGTTGCTTCGCTACTGAACGGGTTCGGCGATCACGACCCGGTTCGCCTCGTACCCCTGCTGCCCGCCGATCCACGTCCCGCCGCACGTGACCAGCACCAACCGGTGCGGGCCGCGCGGTCCGAAGAACTCGACGGCGCGAGCGGGCAGCTCCTCCTTGCGCACGGTCTCGATCTGCTTGATGCGGAACCGGAACTCCTTGCCCGCGCTGTCGGCGATCACGACCTCGCGGCCGTTCTGCGCCTGCCACAGCTCCGCGAACGGGCCCTTCGCGCCCTTCCAGTCGACGTGCCCGGCGAGCACCGTGGCGCCTTCGGGGGCCGCGAGCTCGGTGCCCCACCACGTCGCCTCGCCGATGCCGTCCGGAACGGGCAGCACGCCGTCCTTGACCTCCTTGCGCACCAACGTCGCCGAGCCGCCCGAGGGCAGCCGCACGGAGCCCGGACCGGCCTTGGGCGGCGCGGGCTGCTGTTGCTGCGGGGGAGCGGGGTCGGCGGGCTTGGCGTTGGCCGTGTTCGCCCCGCCGACGAGGCCGGTGAGGTCGGCCCCGCGGCCGGTGCTGAGGCTGTCGGCCACCGGTCCCGGTCCGACGACCGGGATCTCGGCCGCGATCGCGCGTCCGGGGAGGACCTCGGCTCGCGGCGTGGTGACCAGCACGCTGGTAGCGGCGACAGCCGCTACCAGCGCACCGGTCAGGAACGCCTTGGGACTCACTGCCTGCGCCACACCAGGAAGCCTGCCAGCGCCGCACCGAGCAGCACCAGTCCACCCACCCCGAGCATCACGCCGGGGCGCAGCTGGGTGTCGAACGACGCGGTGGCGACGGGCGTCCTGCCGTCCGCGCCCGCCGGGATCGTGCTCGGCACGACGGGCTTGTTCGGCTTGTTCACCAGCTCGAGCGCCAGCGTCTGGCCGGCCGCGAGCGTGCCGCAGGCCGCCGGCGGCGCCTTCGGGTCGAAGAACTCCTCGTAGCCCTTGGGGGCGGCCACCTCGACGAGGCAGATCTCCTGCGGGGTGCGCAGGTCCGGCACCTCGACCGTGCCGTCGGGGCCGGTCTGCAGCACGAGCGGCTTGCCGTCCGTGCCGACGAGGTCCGTGTCGTCCTGCTTCTTCGCCGCGGACGTCTGGTCCTTGGTCGTGACGCGCAGCGCGACGCCCGCGATCGCCCTCTTGGTCTCGGAGTCGATCTTCGTGATCTTCACGGCGCCCGGCGCGGTCTTGGCCTGGCCGGCGGCGGCGGCCTTGAGCTTCTTCTCGCCACCGGTCGTGACCATGCGCTGCATGTTCTCGGTCTGGATCGGGAAGTGCACGACCGGGCGGTCGGCGGGGGAGTCCGCGACGGCCGCGATCGACGGCTTGGGGCCGGTCGCGACGAGCTTGATCGTGGCGGGGCTGCCGTCCGGACCCGTGGTGGCCTTGCCGCTCGTGCTGCCGTCGGCCAGCTTCGCGTCGGTCAGGGTGAAGTCGATCGGGGCGTTCGTGACGCCCTTCTTGTCCGCCTTGAGCAGCGACACGGTCCAGGTGGATTCGGTGCCGATGACCAGCGGCTCCTTCGGCGCGGTGGCGCTGAGCGCCCACGGGCCGCGGTTGGCCTCGGCGTCGGCCTTCAGGCGCGCGACGGCGTCCAGGACCGGCTGCGGCAGCCGTGCGGCGTAGAAGGCCGCGTCGTAGGCGAGGAACTTCGGGTCGGTCGTGTCGAGGCGCACGGCGCCGTCGGGTGCCGACGTCCAGCTGTGCAGGAGGTGCGCGAGAGCGGCGGCCTCCTCCGCGGACTTCGTCGTCGAGTAGCGCAGCAGCAGGTAGGAGATGTTCGCCGCGATGTCCGGCGCGAGGTCCTTGCCCGCCTTGGTGCGCAGCGCGTCGCCTTCCTTGTAGCCGACGTTGCTGTCCGGAGCCGGCAGCGCGTACTGCACGCACCACACGTGCTTGTCCTGCCAGACGTATGAGCCGTGCCACTCGCTACCCGGTGTGGCGTTGGGTTGGAGCCCTGACGCGTTGTGGCCGATGCCCTTGACGCCGACAGCTGTCGCCGTCGCGGGGACGGTCAGGAGCGCGAGCCCCGAAACCACCGCCACGGCGGCCAGACGTTTCCAGCCCATTTTGAATCTCGATCCCCTCTGACCTGTGTACATCCCGCGTGCGAGCTTGTCGGTCCCCCTCCCCGGGGACAAGCCCCCACGAGGGGGAAGTCTGGCGCTGCGAGGAAGTGTGATCGTGATCGGAATGTGACGCGCATTACTCGGTTTCGCGGGGACACGCTGCGACACGCCGTAGCGTCACTACGCTCCGGAGTTAGTGCAGTATTTGCGCACGTGTGATCGTCGTCGGGGGTAAAGTCGCCTTTACCGACGGGGAACATGGCACCGAGCGTGCTCGTTGTACCCCGTGACGGCGTAAAGCAACGCCCCAGGAGGACCAGGTGCGCTCGAGCAGCAACCCGGCTTTTCGTAACCTGCCGACAGGCGGCGGGTACGGAGGCTACGCAGGCTTCGGCCAGCCAGAGGCTGGCTACCAGCAGGCTCCGCCGCCGCTGACCAGCGAGCGGCCGATGACGATCGACGACGTCGTCACCAAGACCGCCATCACCCTCGGTGTGGTGGCCGCAGGCGCTGTCACCACGTTCGTGACGGGGCTGTACTTCCTCGCGTTCCCCGCGGCGATCATCGGCCTCGTGCTCGCGCTGATCATCATGTTCAAGCGCAACCCGAGCCCGCCGCTCGTGATCGCGTACGCCGTCGCAGAGGGCATCTTCCTCGGCGGCATCAGCTACATCATCGGTCGTGCGCTCGACAACGTGGTGCCGGGCAACGGCATCGCGGTGATCGGCCAGGCCGTGATCGGCACGCTCGGCGTGTTCCTCGGCATGCTCGTGGTCTACAAGACCGGCGCGATCCGGGTGACGCCGAAGTTCACCAAGTGGATCACCGGCGCCATCATCGGCGTCGGCGTGCTGATGCTGTTCAACTTCGTGCTGAGCTTCTTCAACGGTGGCGGCGGCATCGGCATCCGCTCCGGCGGCACGATCGCCATCATCTTCAGCCTCGTCTGCATCGGCCTCGCGGCGTTCAGCTTCCTGATCGACTTCGACGCCGCCGACCAGGCGATCCGCGCCGGCGTGCCGGCCAAGTTCGCGTGGCAGATCGCGTTCGGTCTCACCGTCACCCTCGTGTGGCTCTACACCGAGATCCTGCGCCTGCTGTCGTACTTCAACTCGGACTGACGTCCGGGCAAGTGCTGTGAAGGGGCGTTCCGCTGCGGCGGGGCGCCCCTTCGGCGTTGTGGGGGAGCGGGATGACGAAGAGGTTCGCCGAGGCCATGCGGCTCATGCGCCAACGGCCAAGGCCGTCACCGGCTCCGAAAGCTCGGCATCGGAGGAGCCCGGACGGCCCTTTGCCGTCATCGGGCGAACAACGCGCACAAATGAGGGGGAATGTGTGGACTCCGCATATCAGCTTGTCGTGGCACCACCGAATGTCGACGACTACCTGCGCCTGCGCAAGGAATCGGGACTGAGCGAACGCACTCGGGCGCAAGCCGAGATCGGTGTCGAAGGCGCGTGGGTGAGCGCGCACGTCGTCCACGTGGAATCGGGCGAAACCGTCGGCATGGGCCGGGTGATCGGTGACGGCGGCACGTACTTCGTCGTCATCGACATGGCGGTGTTGCCGGACCACCAGCGCAAGGGAATCGGTGACGCGATCATGACCGCGTTGCTGGAGAAGATCCGCGAGGCCGCGCCCGCGGCTCAGGTGAGCCTGCTCGCCGATCCGCCGGGCCGTCGTCTCTACGCCCGTCACGGGTTCGTGGAGAGCGCACCGGACTCGGTGGGGATGTGGCGCCGCTAGGCCCGCCAGCGGACGTCGGGCAGTTCGGTGCCGACCTTGACCAGGCAGGTGGTGCAGAGCGCGCCGGCCTGGGCGCGCGAGACCCGTTCGCCGGGGACCGAGTGCTCGCAGACGGCCTCGTAGAAGGTGCGCGGTCCGTTGGCCTGGTCGAGGGAGAACGCGTGGCACCGCAGGTCGTATTCGCTTTGCCACCACACGTAGGGCATGTCCGGCCCTCCTGGTTCATCGGCAGGGACCGACTC
The DNA here is from genome assembly GCF_900104175.1 of Lentzea jiangxiensis. GTDB lineage: Bacteria > Actinomycetota > Actinomycetes > Mycobacteriales > Pseudonocardiaceae > Lentzea > Lentzea jiangxiensis. The sequence goes on along the minus strand of NZ_FNIX01000009.1, from coordinate 186,882 downwards.
CCCTCACCTGATGACGTCAACGAGCGACGATTCATCTCATCGGCAGGAAGGGTGCCTGCGAGTAGCTCCGTTCGAGTGATGCGGAGCTACTTGCAGGCGTCAATTTGCAGATTTTGGAGGGAGCTCAGCTCAGGCGCTCGATCACCATCGCCATGCCCTGGCCGCCGCCGACGCACATGGTCTCGAGTCCGAACTGCTTGTCGTGGAACTGCAGCGAGTTGATCAGCGTCGTGGTGATGCGCGCGCCGGTCATGCCGAACGGGTGGCCGACGGCGATGGCGCCACCGTTGACGTTCAGGCGGTCCAGGTCGATGCCGAGGTCCCGGTAGGACGGGATCACCTGGGCGGCGAACGCCTCGTTGATCTCCACGAGGTCGATGTCGGAGATCGACAGGCCCGCGAGCGCCAGTGCGCGCTTCGAGGCCTCGACCGGGCCGAGGCCCATGATCTCCGGCGACAGCCCGGAGACGCCGGTCGACACGATGCGGGCGAGCGGGGTGATGCCGAGCTCGCGGGCCTTGGTGTCGGACATGACCACGAGGGCCGCGGCGCCGTCGTTGAGCGGGCAGCAGTTGCCCGCGTTGATCCGGCCGTTGGGGCGGAAGACCGGCTTGAGCTGCGACACGGCCTCGTAGGTGACGCCGGCGCGCGGGCCGTCGTCGGTGGAGACCACGGTGCCGTCCGGCAGCGTCACGGGCGTGATCTCGCGGGCCCAGAAGCCGTCGGCGATGGCCTTCTCGGCGAGGTTCTGCGAGCGGACACCGAACTCGTCCATCTCCTGGCGCGAGACGCCCTTGAGCAGAGCCAGGTTCTCGGCGGTCTCGCCCATGGGGATGTAGACGTCCGGCACGACGTCGAGCGTGCGCGGGTCGACCCACTCCTGCGCGCCGGCGGCCTTGGTGGCGGCGGTGCGGGCCTCGGCGTCGGCGAAGAGCGGGTTGTGCGTGTCGGGCCACGAGTCGGAGCTGCCCTTGGCGAACCGCGACACCGTCTCGACGCCGGCGCTGATGAACACGTCGCCCTCGCCCGCCTTGATGGCGTGCAGGGCCATGCGGGTCGTCTGCAGCGACGAGGCGCAGTACCGCGTGACGGTCGTGCCGGGCAGGTTGTCGTAGCCGAGCAGCACGGAGACGACGCGCGCCATGTTGAAGCCCTGCTCGCCGCCGGGGAGGCCGCAGCCGAGCATCAGGTCGTCGATCTGCGCGGGGTCGAGCTGCGGCACCTTGTCGAGCGCCGCGCGGATCATCCGAGCCACCAGGTCGTCGGGCCGAACGTCCTTCAGCGAACCCTTGCCCGCGCGGCCGATGGGGGAGCGGGCGGCGGAGACGATCACGGCCTCAGGCATCACGGAACTCCTCGTTGAGAGTCAAGGTTGCCGTCGAGCCTAGTTAACGCCCGCTCACCTCGGCCAGCGCGAGTGACGAGGATTTCCGAAACTCACGCGTGCCGCTTCTGCAGCCACGCAGGCCACCGCGACGGCCCCACCGCGAGGGCCGCCGCCGACCGCAGCGGCACCACCGGTGCGACCCAGCCCGCCCACAGCCCCGCCACCTGGCACAACGGCGCCAGCAGCACGCCCGCGGCCGCCTCGTAGCCGACGGCGCTGGGGTGGAAGCGGTCCGAGCTGAACATGTCGGCGTGCCGCGCCATGAACTCCGGTGCCAACAGGTTCGCGAGGGGCACCGGGACACCGCCCGCTGTCCGCACCGCGGCGGTCTGGGCGGCCGCGAGACGCAGGCTGTACCGGTGCCCGACCATCCGCAACGGCTGCGGGATCGGCCGCACGATGCCCAGGTCGGGGCAGGTGCCGACGACCACGCCGCACCCGGTGGCGCGCAGCCTGCGGACCTGCTCGGCCAGCAGCCGGGCCGACTCGCCGGTGCCCATCCGCGACGTCACGTCGTTCGCGCCGATGATGATCAGCGCGACCCGGGGCTCGTCCCGCACGGCCGCGTCGACCTGCGGGACCAGGTCGCGCGTGGTGGAACCGCTGATGGCGTAGGTGGACAGCCGCACCGGCCGTCCCGCCTCCTCCGCCAGCGCCTGGGCCAGCAGCACGCCCGGCATCTGCGAGGGATGCGTCACACCGACACCCACGGCCATCGAGTCGCCGAGCACCGCCAGCCGCAGCGGGTCGCCGCCGTCGTCGGCGTACACGCCGTCCGGTGCGGGCCAGAGGTGCTCCAGCACGCCGATGGCCGCGCGGGCACGTCTGCCCTGCTCGGTGAGCAGGCCGGCCAGCGCGCCGGAGAGGCCGCCGAGCGTCGCCGCCGTCATGGCCGCCGCCCGCAGCGCCCGCAGTCCGATCATCCGCGCCACCCCTTTCCCCCCGAATCGTCGGCGCCGCCGTTCGAGTCAGGATCCGCAGCCACTAGAGCTACGCTTCGTCCCGCTATCTCGGAGAGTGGGAGCAGGGGAGTGGATACCGGTGGAGTACGTCGAGCACGTCGTCGATCTGGTCGGCAACACGCCGCTGGTGAAGCTGAACTCGCTGACCTCGGGCATCAAGGCCACGGTGCTGGCCAAGGTCGAGTACCTGAACCCCGGCGGCAGCGTGAAGGACCGCATCGCGCTGCGCATGGTGGAGGCCGCCGAGCGCTCCGGTGAGCTGCGGCCCGGCGGCACGATCGTCGAGCCCACGTCCGGCAACACCGGCGTCGGCCTCGCCCTGGTCGCCCAGCGCAAGGGCTACAAGTGCGTCTTCGTGTGCCCGGACAAGGTCAGCGAGGACAAGCGCAACGTCCTCAAGGCATACGGCGCCGAGGTCGTGGTGTGCCCGACGGCCGTCGCGCCCGAGCACCCGGACTCCTACTACAACGTCTCCGACCGCCTGGTCCGCGAGATCCCCGGCGCCTGGAAGCCGAACCAGTACGCCAACCCGGAGAACCCGGCGAGCCACTACCACCAGACCGGCCCCGAGATCTGGCGCCAGACCGAGGGCAGGATCACGCACTTCGTCGCGGGTGTCGGCACCGGCGGCACGATCTCCGGCACCGGCCGCTACCTCAAGGAGGCCTCGAACGGGGCCGTGCAGGTCATCGGCGCGGACCCGGAGGGCTCGGTCTACTCCGGCGGCACCGGCCGCCCGTACCTCGTCGAGGGCGTCGGCGAGGACTTCTGGCCCGAGGCCTACGACAAGACCATCGCCGACCGGATCGTCGAGGTCTCCGACGCCGACTCGTTCGACGTCACCCGCCGCCTCGCCCGCGAGGAGGGCCTGCTCGTCGGCGGTTCCTGCGGCATGGCGGCCGCCGCCGCGCTGCGCGTCGCGAAGGACCTGCCCGAGGACGCCGTCGTCGTCGTGCTGCTCCCGGACGGCGGCCGCGGCTACCTGTCCAAGGTCTTCAACGACCGCTGGATGGCGTCCTACGGCTTCCTCCCGCCGGACTCGACCGGCGCGACCGTCGGCGACGTGCTGCGCCGCAAGGGCGGCATGCTCCCGGACCTGGTGCACGCTCACCCGAACGAGACCGTGGGTGACGCCGTCGCGATCCTGCGCGAGTTCGGCGTCTCGCAGATGCCCGTCGTCAACGCCGAGCCGCCGGTCATGGCCGCCGAGGTCGCGGGCGCGGTGAACGAGCGCGACCTGCTCGACGCGTTGTTCACCGGCAAGGCGCAGCTCTCCGACCGCCTGGACAAGCACATGTCGCCGCCGCTGCCCACGCTCGGCGCGGGTGAGCCGGTCGGCATCGCGATGAACGCCCTCTCGAACGCCGACGCCGCCCTCGTCCTGGAGGACGGCAAGCCCGCCGGTGTCGTCACCCGACAGGACATTCTGGGGTTCTTGGCTGGTCGCTGAGCGTGGAGCAACGTGCGTCCGATAGCGTGACGCCCCAGATCATCAGTCTTACTCGCACGGCCCAGCCAAGGGGGTTGGAAACCGGATGAACGCTCCGCAGCCGCCACACCAGTTCGGCGGTCAGCCGCAGGAGCCCAACGCGGACGCGACGCAGGTCGTCCCGGGGGGTGGGCAGCCGGCAGCGGCGAACCCGAACCCGGACGCGACGCAGGTCGTCTCGCCTGGTCAGGCTCCTGCCGCACCGCAGCAGAACGCGGACGCCACCCAGGTCGTCAGCCCCGGCCAGGTGCCGTCGGCCCCCGGTTCGGGCGGCTTCCCGGCGCAGGGCCCCGGCTCGGGCGGGTTCCCCGCCCAGCAGCCGCCCGCGTACGGTGCCCCGCCGCAGCAGCAGCCCTACGGTGCTCCGCAGCAGCACCAGCAGGCCTACGGTGCCCCGCAGTCCAACCCGTACGGCCAGCCGGCCGCGGGTGCCTACGGTCAGCCGCAGCAGCCCTACGGCGCTCCGCAGTCGAACCCGTACGGCCAGCCCGCCGCGGGTGCCTACGGGCAGCCGGCCTACGGCGCGCCCGGCTACGGCGCTCCCGGCATGGCCCCGCCGCCTCCCACCGGCTACGCCGAGTGGGGTTCGCGCGCGGTCGCCGGTCTGATCGACTACGCCGCCCCCGGCGTCGTGGCCGGCATCATCGTCGGCGTGCTCGGCGGGATCGGCGCGACCACCGCCGACCCGTCCTCCGCGGGGATCCTGGTGCTGGTCGCCTACCTCGTCGGCTACGGCGGTCTGCTCGGCTTCTTCATCTGGAACACGGTCCTCAAGGGCGGTTCCACGGGGCAGTCGATCGGCAAGAAGGTCGCGAAGATCAAGGTCGTCAAGGAGGACACGCAGCAGCCGCCCGGCGGTGGCGTGGCCTTCCTGCGCCTGCTGCTGAACTACGCGTTCGGTCTGCTCTGCGGCATCGGCTCGCTGATCAACTACCTGTCGCCGCTGTGGAACAAGCCGAAGAACGAGACCTACTCCGACAAGATCTGCGGCACCGTCGTGATCAACTGGCCGGAGACGGGTGGCTACCCCGGCACGGGCGGCTACGCCCAGCCGCAGTCCGGCGGCTTCCCGCAGCCGGGCACCGGCGGGTACCCGCAGCAGCAGCCCGGTGGCTACGGCCAGCCGCCCCAGCAGGGTTACGGCGGCCAGCAGCAGCAGGGCTGGTAAAGCCCTCCAGCAGGTTCTCCAGCCCCCGGTCACCTCACGTGACCGGGGGCTGTTGCCGTTCGCGCCCACTGCCTGGACCATCACGTCGCACGGCCGTACGGGTGAGTACCCTTCGGACATGAGCACCCCATACGGCTTCGCCACCAGGGCGATCCACGCCGGTCAGGACCCGGACCCGACCACGGGTGCGGTGAACGTGCCCATCTACGCAACCTCCACCTACGCCCAGGACGGCGTCGGCGGCCTGCGTGAGGGCTTCGAGTACTCCCGCACCGGCAACCCGACCCGCCGCGCGCTGGAGACCTGCCTCGCGTCCCTCGAACGCGGCCGCTACGGCCGCGCGTTCTCCTCCGGCATGGGTGCGACCGACGCGGCGCTGCGCACGTTCCTCAAGCCCGGCGACCACGTCGTCATCCCGAACGACGCCTACGGCGGCACGTTCCGGCTCATCGACAAGGTCTTCTCGAAGTGGGGCGTCACCCACTCCCCGGCGCCGGTGTCGGACGTCGACGCGATCCGCGCGGCCGTCCGCCCCGAGACCAAGCTGATCTGGATCGAGACGCCCACCAACCCGCTGCTGAACATCGGCGACATCGCCGCGATCGCCTCGGTCGCCCACGACGCCGGCGCGAAGCTGGTCGTCGACAACACCTTCGCCTCACCCGCCCTGCAGACGCCGCTGGAGCTGGGTGCGGACGTGGTGCTGCACTCGACCACCAAGTACATCGGCGGTCACTCCGACGTCGTGGGTGGCGCGCTGATCACCTCGGACGAGGAGGTCGACGCCGCTTTCGGCTTCCTGCAGAACGGCGCCGGAGCTGTTCCGGGGCCGTTCGACGCCTACCTGACGCTGCGCGGGCTCAAGACGCTCGAGCTGCGGATGGAGAAGCACTCCGACAACGCGGAGCTCGTGGCCGAGGCGCTGGTCCGGCACCCGCGGGTCCGGAAGGTCATCTACCCCGGTCTGGAGTCGCACCCCGGGCACGTCGTCGCCGCCAAGCAGATGCGGCGGTTCGGCGGGATGGTGTCGTTCCTCGTCGAGGGCGGGGAAGCGGCCGCCCTCGAGGTGTGCGCCCGGACGAAGCTGTTCACGCTGGCCGAGTCGTTGGGCGGCGTGGAGTCGTTGATCGAGCACCCCGGGAAGATGACCCACGCCTCCACGGCCGGGTCGATGCTGGAGGTTCCGGCCGATCTGGTGCGGGTCTCCGTGGGGATCGAGTCCGGGGACGACCTGGTGGCCGACCTGCTGGCCGCGCTGGGCTGATCCACGCATGCGAAAGGCCCTCCCGATCCGGGAGGGCCTTTCTGCGTCTCAGCGCCCTAGGGCTTCTTCGAGCCGCCGAACCGGTCGACGTTCTCGACCTCGGCCGTGGGCGCCGCCGGAAGGTCGGCGCCGTTCACACAGCCTCCGACGAACTGGATCGACTCGCCCGTGCGGACGAAGCGGCCGGCCTCGTCGCAGCCGGCGTGGGCCACGGTCAAGAACGCCGCGCCGGTCAGTGCCACAGCCGTGGTCACGGCTCCGATCAGCGGGATGACCGCGGCCACGCGTCGTACGAGTGCCATGCCACCTCCCCACGATGTGTTGCCCCCGTGAAGCCACCTTACCGGGGGAACGCCATCAGAGGTTGCCGCGTCGCTCCTGCTCGCGCTCGATCGCCTCGAAGAGTGCCTTGAAGTTGCCCTTGCCGAAGCCGAGGGAGCCGTGGCGTTCGATCAGCTCGTAGAAGACGGTCGGGCGGTCGCCGATCGGCTTCGTGAAGATCTGCAGCAGGTAGCCGTCCTCGTCGCGGTCGACGAGGATGCGGTGCTCCTTGAGGACCTCGATCGGGACGCGGACCTCGCCGATGCGGGCGCGCAGCTCCGGGTCGTCGTAGTAGGAGTCCGGGGTCTCGAGGAACTCGACGCCCGCGTCGCGCATGGCGGTGACGGTCTTGATGATGTCGTTGGTGGCCAGTGCGATGTGCTGGACGCCGGCGCCCTCGTAGAACTCGAGGTACTCGTCGATCTGCGACTTCTTCTTCGCGATCGCCGGCTCGTTCAGCGGGAACTTGACGCGGTGGTTGCCGTTCGAGACGACCTTCGACATCAGCGCCGAGTAGTCCGTGGCGATGTCGTCGCCGATGAACTCCGCCATGTTCACGAAGCCCATGACGCGGTTGTACCAGTCGACCCAGTAGTCCATCTTGCCGAGCTCGACGTTGCCGACGCAGTGGTCGACGGCCTGGAACAGGCGCTTCGGGGCGCCTTCCGGGCGCTTGACCGTCGACGACCGGGCGACGTAGCCGGGCAGGTAGACGCCGTTGTACTTCGAGCGGTCGACGAGCGTGTGGCGGGTTTCGCCGTAGGTCGCGATCGCCGCGAGGCGCACGGTGCCGTGCTCGTCGGAGACGTCGTGCGGCTCCTCGAGGACGGTCGCGCCCTGCTTGCGGGCGTGCTCGATGCACCGGTCGACGTCGCCGACCTCCAGCGCGAGGTCCACGACGCCGTCGCCGTGGCGGCGGTGGTGGTCGAGGAGTGCGGAGCCGGGCGTGACGCCGCCGTTGATCACGAAGCGGGCCGAGCCCGACTTCAGCACGAACGACTTGTGGGTGCGCTGGCCGGTCTCGGGACCCGCGTAGGCCACGAGCTCCATGCCGAACGCCACCTGGTAGAGCCACGCGGTCTGCGTGGCGTTGCCCGCGACGAACACCACGGCGTCCATGGCGCGCACGGGGAAGGGGTCCTTGGTCGCGTCGTAGTCGACCAACCCCACGAGCTGCCGGAGCTGGTCGTAGCTCACGTCGTCAAGCTGCTGAGTCATGTCGAACAGCATGAGTCGACCTAACAGGGTGAGCAATAGTCAGCGATTTAGCTGTGCAATTTGTATAGTGATCTATGCCTTCAGATCAACAGGGTGAGCACTCTGACCAGCTCGTGGACGAACTGGACGCCAAGCTGCTCCTGCTCTTGACGGACGAGCCGCGCCTGGGCGTCCTCGAATGCTCCCGCCGACTCGGCGTCGCCCGCGGAACCGTGCAGGCCAGGCTGGACCGGCTGACCGACCGGGGCGTGCTCGGGGGGTTCCCGCCGGCGCTCGACCTCGGCGCGATGGGGTACGGGCTGACGGCGTTCGCGGTCGTCGAGATCGCGCAGGGACGCCGGGCCGAGGTGTGCGAGGGACTGGCCGCCATCCCCGAGGTCTGCGAGGTGCACGCGACGACTGGCCAGGGGGACCTCTTCGTGAGAATGGTCGCTCGGTCGAACGCGGACCTGCAGCGCGTCGTCGACCACGTCGTGGACGTGCCCCACGTGAGGCGGCTCTCGACGTCGATCGCGCTGTCGACGCCGGTGCCCCCGCGCGTGCGACCGCTCCTGGAACGCGTGAAGGGCCGGCCACCGAGGTGACCGGCCCTTCGCACGTCGTGTGGCGTGACTACGCCTGGTAAGGAACCGCGGAGATCAGCGTGACCTTCTGGAGCTTGCCGTTGGGCAGCTCGTACTCGACGGTCTCGCCGTCCTTCGCGCCGTTCAGAGCCTTGCCGAGCGGCGAAACCGGGGAGTAGACCTCCATCTCGCCGTGCGCGCCCTCTTCGCGCGTGGCGAGCAGGAAGGTCTCGGTCTCGTCGTCACCCTCGTAGCGGATCGTGAGCACCGTGCCCGGTGCCGCGACACCCTTGGTGGTGGGAGCCTCGCCGACCTTCGCGGCCTGGAGCAGCTCGTGCAGCTGGCGGATGCGCGCCTCCTGCTTGCCCTGCTCCTCGCGAGCCGCGTGGTAGCCGCCGTTCTCGCGGAGGTCGCCCTCTTCGCGACGGGCGTTGATCTCGGCAGCCATGACCGGGCGGTACGCGATCAGTTCGTCCAGCTCAGCCTTGAGCCGGTCGTAGGCCTCCTGGGTCAACCAGGTCACCTGGGTGTCGCTCACGGTCACCAACTCCTCGTCTTGCTCTGACGCACGCGTGTACACCAGAAGTTCCCGGGCCGTTGGCCCGGAACGGAAAAACACGGCCCGCGCCGGGGCCGTGCTTGAGCTGCAATAGTAACACGAAGACAACGTTCAGCGACGGCGATTTGTTCCCCGTCTCGCCGTTTAAACCGCAGATCACCCGCTTGGCCGCTAGATCGTGGACAAGTAGGCGGGAACCTGGTAGGAGCACCCGAAGACCTCACCGGTGACCGGCGGTTTGGAGGTGCGGAGAACAGTTGTCTCGACGACGAGCGCATTTCCCGGCGGCACCAGAACTTCGCGCCGGCCTGCTTCGTCCCCGTCCTTGGACCGGGCCCGGATGATGCAGACGGCGGCACGCTCCGGCTGATCGCGGGAAACCTCGAAACTGACCTGCACGCGGTCGTCGCCGAGGATGGTGAACGCGGTCTGCTTCGCCTCGATCGGTTTTGTGCCGAGATTCCGGTAACCGACGAAGGCGACCAGGGCACCGGCCGCGACAGCTACGGCGAGTAATGCCCAGCGGACCCACTTGGACCCCGGCTTGCGGCTCTGCCTGCTGTAGCGCCCCTCGGGGAGCACGCGTTGTGCCACTTGTCCGCGCCCTCCTCGCCTCTGGGGAACAATGGTGCCCGGCATTCGGTTGTTGAGTGTCGCAGGACCGTTCACACAGGAGGACCACGGGGGTCATGGCCGACAAGCTGCGCCTTATGGCAGTGCACGCACATCCCGACGACGAGTCGAGCAAGGGCGCGGCCACGATGGCCCGCTACGTCGCGGAAGGGCACGACGTGATGGTCGTGACCTGTACGGACGGTGGCGCGGGCAGCATTCTGAACCCGGCGATGGACAAGCCGGACGTGCTCGAGAACATCATCGAGGTCCGCCGCGAGGAGATGGCCCGCGCAGCCAAGATCCTCGGCATCCAGCACCGCTGGCTGGGCTTCAAGGACTCCGGCCTGCCCGAGGGCGATCCGCTCCCGCCGCTGCCCGAGGGCTGCTTCGCCCTGGTGCCGCTGGAGGAGTCGGTGCCGTCGCTGGTCGAGGCCATCAGGGACTTCCGCCCGCACGTCGTCGTGACCTACGACGAGAACGGCGGCTACCCGCACCCGGACCACATCCGCACGCACGAGATCTCGATGGCCGCCCTGGACGCCGCCGCCGACCCGGCCTTCGAGCCGGACCTGGGCGACGCCTGGGAGGTGCCGAAGGTCTACTACGGCCACGGCTTCTCGCGCGCCAAGATCCTGGCGTTCCACGAGGCGATGGAAGCCCGCGGCATGGAGTCGCCGTACGCCGAGTGGCTCGCGAACTGGAGCACCGACCGCCCCGACGTCATGGAGCGCGTTACGACGCGGGTCGAGTGCGCGGACTACTTCGACGTCCGCGACGAGGCGCTGAAGGCCCACGCCACCCAGATCGACCCGACCAGCCGCTGGTTCGCGATCCCGATGGACCTGCAGCGCGAGATCTGGCCGACCGAGGAGTACGAGCTCGTGCGCTCGCAGGTCGACTCGACGCTGCCGGAGAACGACCTGTTCGCCGGAGTTAAGGTCTAGGGGTGCTCTCCCCAGACTTCTCCCTCGGCAGCACGGTGGCGCTGGTCGCCGTGCAGCCGTCGACCCCGAACGAGAACGACAAGGGCGGCCAGGGCGAGGACTTCGGCAAGTCCTCCCCGGTCGGCCTCGTCCTGCTCATCGTCTTCTTCATCGCGGTCTTCTTCCTCGTCAAGTCCATGAACAAGCACATCAAGGGCTTGCCGGCGTCGTTCGACGAGCCGGCCGGGGGCTCGAAGGAGACCCCGGCCGAGCAGACCGCCCCGAAGAAGGACTAGCCGAGCACCGCCGGGTGACGTGGCCGGTGCGCATCGACCTCAGCGGTGCGCACCGCTCGCCGGCGCGCGGAGAGACAGCTCACAACGTCCTCCTGCGCACCGACACCAGCCAGTCCTCCACCCGCTCCCGGTCCGGCTCCTCCGGCAACGGCCCCCGAGCCGCGGCGATCTCGTCGCCGAGCCGGTGCGCCCAGGCCAACGCCTCGTCCCACGCCATCTCCCCGGAGCGGATCGCCAGCAGCGACCGGTCCGCCGCGATGTCGTACCGCCCGGTGCGCAGCAGGTTCAGCCCCACCAGCCGCAGCCGCACCACGTGCATGAGCTGCTTGGGCTTGAGGTTGCGGCCCGAGCGCGTCAGCTGCGTCTCCGTCGCTCGCGTGAACGACCGCACCGCGTGCCGGGAGAGGAACGCGGGCAGCAGCTCCCGCAGCTCCTCCCCGATCGGCGTGCTGATCTCGACCAGCGGGCTCACCAGCGTCTCGAGCACCGTCGGGTTCGACCTGAGGCCGAGCCGGCAGAAGTGCTCGACCTCCCAGCTGAGCTGCTCCGGGTCCGGGCCCTCGACCGACGTCGGAGGCTTGTCCAGGCGCCAGAACGCCTCCGCGGGCGCGGCGAACACCCCGCGTCTGTCCACATCGGAGTCAGGCCCCGCCAGCCCGTAGGCGTGCGAGCCGACCACCACCTCGAGGATCGCGGTCCCGAGGATCACAGCCTCGGGTCCACGGGTTCCGACTCGAGCGCGAGCACGCCGAAGACGCACTCGTGCACCCGCCACAGCGGTTCGCCGCGTGCGACGCGTTCCAGCGCCTCGATGCCGAGGGCGTACTCGCGCAGTGCGAGTCCGCGTTTGCGCCCGAGGGAACGCTTGCGCAGCCGCTGGAGGTTCTCCGGCGACGTGTAGTCCGGGCCGTAGATGATCCGCAGGTACTCGCGCCCACGCACCTTCACGCCCGGCTGGACGCGTCCGCCGGGGCTCGCCAGCGGCTTCACGACCATGCCCTCACCGCCGTCCGCGGTCAGCTCCTCCCACCACTTCACGCCGGCGGCGACCTGCTCGGGGTCCTCGACGTCGACCACGAGGTGCCGCGTCCGCTGGAACAACGGCCCCTCCAGCCCGCCCAGCGTCTCCAGGTGCCACAGGTGCGAGCGGTCGTGGAAGGCCCGTCCCTCGGAGGCGAGCAGCTGGAACGGCGCGATCCGCACGCCCTCCAAGCCGTCCACCGGCCAGCAGTACCGCTCGTACGCCGCGCTGTAGGCCGCGGCGTTCGCGGCACGCCTCGACGTGCGCTCCAGCAGACCCGCGACGTCGACACCGCGGGCCGCGGCCGCCTCCAGGGCGTCGACCGCCACCGGCAGCACGCCGTTCGCCGCCGCGCCGACCGCCGCGTACTGCTCGCGGATCAGCCCGGACGCCTTGGCGTTCCACGGCATCAGCTCGGCGTCGATGAGCAGCCAGTCCGTGGCGAACTCGTCGAACAGCCCGGAACAGGCCGACCGCACGCGGTCGAGCAGCTCGTCGCCCGCCGCACCGTCGAAGAACGCACGTCCGGTGCGCGTGTGGATCGCGCCGCCTTCCTTGCGCACCAGCAGGACCGCGCGCGATCCCATGTGCTTCTCCTCGCAGATCACCTGCTTCACGCGGGCCGCGCGGTACTCCGCGAACGCGTCCTCCGGGTGCTCCAGCACGTCGTCGCGCTGCGAGGTCGCCGTCGGCGCCATCGTCGGCGGCAGGTACAGCAGGTCGTGCGGGGCGATCGCGAACCTGCTCATGACCTCGAGAGCCGAGGCGGACTGCTCCGCGCGGATCGTCACGGCGCCCATCACCGACGTGTCGACGCGGCGCAGACCCGTGACGTCCTTGAGCGCCAGCACGTCCGGCGCGCGTTCGACGGCCTTCACCGGGAACGGGGCGTCGTGCTCGTACCAGACCTGGTGCGCCTTGACGGAGACGAGCTCCTTCTCCGGGTAGCGCAGCGCGGTGAGCTTCCCGCCGAACACCACGCCCGTCTCCAGGCACATGGTGTTGTTGACCCACTCGGCCTCAGCCGTCAGGACGTGCCCGTACAGCACCATCGCCGAGCCGCGGTAGTCGTTCGCCCACGGCAGGCGCACCGGCATCCCGTACGCGTCGGTCCCCCCGGTCGTGTCGCCGTACAGGGCGAAGCTGCGCACCTTCGCGGACGCGCGGCCGTGGTAGCGCTCGGGCAGGCCGGCGTGCGCGACGACGAGGTTGCCGCCGTCCAGGACGTAGTGCGCGACGAGGCCGTCGCAGAACTTCGTGGCGGCGAGGCGGAACTCCTCCGGCTCGTGCGCGAGCTGCTCCAGCGACTTCTCCAGCCCGTGCCGGACCGTCACCTTGTGGCCGCGCAGGGCGCGGACGAGCTTCTCCTCGTGGTTCCCGCGCACGCTGAAGGCGTGGCCGTTGCCGACCATGCCCATGACGAGGCGCAGCACGCCGGGGGTGTCCGGCCCGCGGTCCACCAGGTCGCCGACGAACACCGCCTTGCGGTCGCCGGGAGGGACCGCGTCGACCGCGCGGCCCTCGTCGTCGCGCTGGATCTCGTAACCCAGCTCGGTGAGCAGCTCCTCCAGCTCCGCGCGGCAGCCGTGCACGTCGCCGAAGACGTCGAACGGCCCGGTCTCGTGCCTCAGGTCGTTGAGGAGTCGTTCGTACACGATCGTCACGCTGTCCACATCGGACTCGGAGCGCAGCACGTGGACGCGCTTGAAGCCCTCCTTGCCGAGGTGCTTCAGCGAGCGCCGCAGCGCGGCCCGGTGCCGCTTGACGACGTGCGCGCCGAAGTCGCGGTCGGGGCGTTCCGCGTTGCGCTTCAGGCACACGTCGGTCGGGGTGTCGAGCACGATCGCGACGGGCAGGACGTTCGCCCTGCGCGCGACCTCGACCAGCTTCGCGCGGTCCTGGGGCTGGACGTTCGTCGCGTCGACCACGGTGACGCGCCCCGCCTCCAGCCGCTTCGACGCCACGAAGTGCAGCACGTCGAACGCCGCCGCGGACGCCGACTGGTCGTTCTCGTCGTCGGCCACGAGCCCGCGGAAGTAGTCGCTCGACAGCACCTGCGTGGGCAGGAAGTGCCTGCGCGCGAACGTCGACTTGCCCGAACCCGAGGCGCCGACCAGCACCACCAGGCACAGGTCGGGGATCTTCAGCTCCATCAGTTCCCGTCCCCCAGCGTGAACACGGCCATCTGCGTCGGTGCGCCGCGCTCGGCGTCCTCCGGCCCGATCGGCACGTACGTGACGGTGTAGCCGCGGCGTTCCGCGACACCGCCGGCCCAGTGCGCGAACTCCGCGCGAGTCCATTCGAAACGGTGGTCGGAGTGGCGCATCTGCCCTTCCGGCAACGTCTCGAACAGCGCGTTGTACTCGACGTTCGGCGTGGTCACCAGCACGGTCGCGGGGCGTGCCACGGTGAACACCGAGTGCTCCAGCGCGGGCAGGCGCGACGGGTCGATGTGCTCGACGACCTCCATCAGCACCGCCGCGTCGTACCCCGCCAGCTCGGCGTCGGCGTAGGTCAAAGCCGACTGCCGCAGCGTGATCCGCTCGCGCTGCCGCTCGCCCATGCGGTCGAGGTGCAGCTTGCGCGCGGCCTCCTGCAACGCCTTCAGGGACACGTCCACACCGTGGACCTCGGTGAACCCGGGCTCGTCGACGAGAGCGCGCAGCAGAGCGCCACCACCGCAACCGAGGTCCAGCACGCGCTGGGCCCGCGCGGCCTTCAACGCCTTGATCACGGCTTCCTCGCGCTGTGCGGCAAGGGAGATCTTCGGCTCGGCCAGGGCGTTGTCGAGCTCCTCCGGCTCGACCTCGTCGACGTCGGCGAGGCGCTCCAGGGCGGAGGTGATCAACGGGCGCCTGCGGGCCAGGTAGCGGGTGGTGATGAGCTCCTTGTCCGGGTGCGCGGACAGCCAGCCGTCCCCGGCCTTGAGCAGCTTGTCCACCTCGTCGGCCGCGACCCAGTAGTGCTTGCCGCCGTCGAGGACGGGAAGCAGCACGTAGAGGTGCTTCAACGCGTCGCTGAGCTTCACGGTGCCGGTCAGCGTCACGTCGCCGTAGCGCGAGTCGCCGTGCCCGGTGACCTCGACGGTCCAGCCGAGCGGCGTGAACAGCCGTTCCGCGAGGCGGTGCGGCAGCGCGGGGATGCGGACGACCAGCGGGATCGGCGTCCTCGCGAGCTCCGGGTAGCTCTCGCTGCGGCCGTTCATGGCGGTGCGGAACACGCTGCCGAGCGCGACCGTGAGCAACGACCCGGCCGCGTACGGCCTGTCGTTGACGTACTGCGTGAGCGTGCTGCCGGGACCTCGGACCAGCGCGACGGGGTCGACCTCCAGCAGGAGGGCGACCGTGCACTCCTCGTTCGTCGCCTTCGGGTAGAAGACGTGCGCGACGCCCGAGCTCGTCGTGAAGGACTGAGCACGGTCGGGGTGTTTGTGCAGCAGGTGGCCGAGGCCGGTCGCCGGCTGGTGCGTCGTGGTCAGGGTGAGCAACACGGGCCCGAGTCTGATCGAGATTCGGTCTCCGCGCTGCTCATTTACCGTGATTGCATGGCGAACCGACTCGCGGACGCGACCAGCCCCTACCTGCGGCAGCACGCGGACAACCCGGTGGACTGGTGGCCGTGGTGCGGGGAGGCGTTCGAGGAGGCCCGGCGGCGCGACGTGCCGGTGCTGCTGTCGGTCGGGTACTCGGCCTGCCACTGGTGCCACGTGATGGCGCACGAGTCCTTCGAGGACGCCGGCGTCGCGGCGTTCCTGAACGAGCACTTCGTGCCGGTGAAGGTCGATCGCGAGGAACGTCCGGACGTCGACGCCGTGTACATGGAGGTCACGCAGGCCATGACCGGCCACGGCGGGTGGCCGATGACGGTGTTCCTGACGCCGGACGCGCGACCGTTCCACGCCGGCACCTACTACCCGCCGTCGCCGCGGCCGGGCATGCCGTCGTTCCCGCAGCTCGTGCAGGCCGTGGCGGCCACGTGGAGCTCGCAACGCGACGAGGTCCTGCGGTCGGCCTCCGCCGTCGTGCGGGAGATCGCCCGGCAGGCCGTGCCGCTGCCGCCGTCCACTGTGGACGCCGACGCGCTGGCCGGTGCGGTGGTGTCGTTGCTGGGGGAGTTCGACCGGCGCAACGGCGGGTTCGGCGGGGCGCCGAAGTTCCCGCCGTCGATGGTGGTGGAGTTCCTGCTGCGCCACCACGAGCGCACCGGCTCGGTCGAGGCGATCTCCATGGCGACCTCGACGGCCGACGCGATGGCCAACGGCGGCATGTACGACCAGCTGGGCGGCGGGTTCGCGCGCTACAGCGTCGACGCCGCGTGGGTCGTGCCGCACTTCGAGAAGATGCTGTACGACAACGCTTTGCTGCTCCGCTTCTACACGCACCTCGCGCGCGTGACCGCCTCGGAGCGTTACGAGCAGGTCGCGCGGGACACGGCCGCGTTCCTGGTGCGGGACCTGCGGACGGCTTCCGGTGGGTTCGCGGCGTCGTTGGACGCGGACACCGATGGCGTCGAAGGCCTGACCTACGTGTGGTCGTTCGAGGAGCTGGGTGCCGCGGCGGCTGCGTTCGGCGTGACGCCCGAGCCGAACTTCGAGGACGGCAAGTCCACCCTGGGGTTCGTGTCGGAGCCGGGGGAAGAGGTGCGGGCCTCGCTGCTGGCGGTGCGTGCCGCGCGGCCGCAGCCCGGACGGGACGACAAGGTGGTGGCGGCCTGGAACGGCTTGGCGATCGCCGCGCTGGCCGAGGCGGGCGCCTTCTTCGGTGAGCCGACGTGGATCTCGGCCGCTTCCGACGCGGCGTCGCTGCTGGCGTCCGCGCACCTCGTCGAGGGCAGGCTGCTGCGCACCTCGCGCGACGGCGTCGCCGGTCCGTCGTTCGGCGTGCTGGAGGACTACGGCTGCGTCGCGGACGGGCTGCTGGCGTTGCACCAGGTGACGGGCTCGATCCGGTGGCTCGACCTGGCGTGCGGCCTGCTGGACACCGCACTCTCCCGTTTCGCCGTGCCGGACTCCCCGGGCGCTTACCACGACACGGCCGATGACGCCGAGACTCTCGTTCGCCGCCCGGCCGACTCGACCGACAACGCGTCTCCGAGCGGTGCGTCTTCGCTGGCCTCGGCCCTGCTGACCGCGTCGCTGCTGTCCGGCGCCGATCGTGGGGCACGGTACTTCGACGCCGCGTCCGCCGCCGTGACGCGCGCCGGCCTGCTCGCCGCCCGCGCGCCCCGGTTCGCCGGCCACTGGCTGACCGTCGCCGAAGCTCTGGTGTCCGGTCCGTTGCAGGTCGCAGTAGTAGGTGCCGACGACTCACGCCGTGCGTCGCTGTGGGCGGCCGCGGTCGCTCATGTGCCCGGAGGCGGCGTCGTCGTGGCCGGTGAGCCCTCGTCCGTGCCGTTGCTGGAAGACCGTCCGTTGGTCGACGAAGGACCGGCGGCCTATGTGTGCCGCGGCTACGTGTGCGACCGGCCCGTCGTCACGGCGGATGCCCTGGTCGCTTCGCTGACGGCGAACGCCACTTCCTGATTGCAGGCGTAACGTCAGTAATGACGTAATCATGTAATCAGAGGTGGTTGAAATGGGACGTGGATGGAGAGGACGAGGCGGCTGGCAGCAGGCTGACCTGCCCTCGGCCGACGACGCGGCGGCGTGGTTCGCGGGCAGGCTCCCCGACGCGTGGTTCACCGGCGCGCCCGAGGTCGTCGTGGACCGAGAGGAGATCACCGTCGTCGGCACGCTCGCGGCGCTGGAGGGCGAGTTCGACGACGCCTCGCGCGCCGCCGCCGAATCGGGCCGCATCGCCCGCTGGCGTGAGGAGACCCGCGACGAACGCATCGAGATCGCGCGGCAAGCCGAGCACCGCTACGGCCGCAAGGTGGCGTGGGGAGCCGTGCAGGGCGGCACCCGCGAGCTGTTCACGCACCTCGCCGTGCCGGTGATGACGCGCCTGCGCCAGCCGGAACGCCAGGTGCTCGACACCCTCGTGGCTGCCGGCGTGGCTCGCTCACGAGCTGATGCCCTCGCATGGGCCGTGCGCCTCGTTGGAGAGCACGCCGACGCGTGGCTGGGCGAGCTGCGTGACGCCATGTCGCGAGTGGACGACCTCCGGTCGCAGGGACCGGACCTGACCTGAGCCGCGGGCCTGCGAAGATCCGGCCGTGAGCTTCGCAGGCCAGGCCAGGAGATCCGGGCGGCACATGCGAGTCGTGCTCGGCATTTGAGGCTGCTTGGATGTGGCGGTGACCGCGTACGACGTCGCCCGTCTGCTGCCCGCCATCCCGGAGTTGCGCGCGCTGTGCCGTGCGCTGGCCGTGCTGGACGTCGTCCTGGATCCCGGCAGCGACGACCGGCACCACCTCTTCGACACCGAGTGGGCGCCCGGCGAGGAGATGGCGTCCATGTACGACGGTTCGGGCAACGAGTACTCCATCGTGTTCAAGGCCGCGGGTGCGTATGTGCGCGGCTTCGACCACGAGTCGCTGATGAGCCCTTATGCCACCGACGACGGGCAGCCGTGGCCCGGCGTCGTCGACTCCGTACCCGAGGTGTTCCGCGAGTGTGTGGAGGAGCCCGCGTTCTCCGATGAGGGCACGCCGTCCGTCACCGTCTGCCTGTGGCGTGAGAACGGGGACGATGCCTGGCGGCACGGGGACATCGCCTTCTCCGAAGGGGAGGACGGGGCGGACTGGATGTTCGCGCTGCTGACCGAGGGCACCCCGGAGGCGTACCAGGACTGGGCGCAGGACTACTACGAGACTCCGGTGGACCTCGACGCGGTGCGGCACGTGTACGCGGGCAAGCCGTTGACGGCGGCGGTCGTGACGGCGCTCAACCCCGCCACGTCGCTGGCTGACGTCGCCGACGACGTGGCCTCGATCGGGTATCCGGTCCACTAGCCCGCTGGGCTGACCTCGCCACGTCCGGCTCAGCGGCCTCAGGCCAGGCCGCTGAGCCGGTTTCGTTATGGCACAACAACTTGCGCCGGACTGTCAGACCCGGCCGCTAGTGTTGATTTTGGGGGAACCCGGCCCGAGTCGTGTGTGTGGTGCGTTGCTCTCCGGAGCCCGATGACGCACCCGAGTGCGACCGTGGTGACCCCGATGACGGACACGAGAGTGAGTTCCTGCACGCCCAGAAGCACCGAAGTCGCGAGACCGGCCACCGGCATCAGGCCGATCAGCACGCCGGCGCGGTCCGAGCCCAGCCGGTTCACGGCGAAGTACCACAGCCCGAAGGCCACCGCGGTCACCACCACGGCCAGCAGCACGAGCGCGGAGGCCTGCCGGGTGTCCGGCACCTGCCAGCCGCCGACGAACGTCCCCAGCACCGCGCCGATCACCGTCGCGATGATGCAGGTCCACGTCGCCACCCCCAGCACGCCGAGCCGCCGCACCACCCCGACCGCGAAGAGCGTGAAGCACACCTCGCCGACCATCGTGAGCAGCGCGAGAACGAGCCCGGGACCGTGCCACGAGCCGCCGCCGGACAACAGCACGATGCCCGCCGCCACCACCGCGGCACCCACAAGAGCCGATGCGGTGCGTTGGCGCGAGAGCAGCGCCAGCACGACGGGGGAGCCGCCCATGACAGCGGCGACGAAGCCCGGCTCCGCGTACTGCTGGGCGGCGATGAGCAGGGCGTTGAAGCCGAGCATGCCCGAGACGACGACGCCCAGCAGCGGCGGCACGTCGCGCCACGACGGCATCGGCAGACGGCGTGCCACCAGCAACAACACTGCCGCGGCCAGTGCGTAGCGCATGGCCTGGCCGGTCAGGACCGGGTAACCCTCCAGCATTCCCGTGACCGGCACCGACGCGCCGACGATCGATGCCGCTGCCGCTCCCGCGGCCACCCCGAGTTTCATGTCCGTCACCCTTGCGCGGAACTGGTCCAGCTTTAAGCTCCACTTCGATGACTGCGAACTGGACCACTTTGCGCGAGCTCCTACTGCCGGGGCACCAGAGGCGTCGCGGGGTCGAGGTCGAGCTGCGCCGGGCGATCAGGGACGGGCGGCTCGCACCGGGCACGCGGCTGCCGTCGAGCCGGGACCTGGCGGCGCAGCTCGAGGTGGCGCGTGGAACCGTCACCTCGGCCTACACGCAGCTCGTCGCGGAGGGCTACCTGACCACCAGGCGCGGCTCGGGGACGACGGTCGCGAGCCTCGGACCGGCCGGCGCGTGCGGGGTGCCGGAACCGCCGAAGCGGTGGCGCTACAACCTGCGGCCCGGCCTGCCCGCGCTGGGCGCGTTCCCCCGCGCCGAATGGGTGGCGGCCCACCGGGCGGCGCTCGCCGACCTCCCCGACGACGACCTCGCCTACCCCGACCCCGCCGGTTTCGTGGGGCTGCGCAAGGAGATCGTCGACTACCTGGCGAGGGTGCGGGCGGTGGTCACCAAGGACGCGGTGATCACCAACGGCGCGGCGGACGGGTTGCAGCTCACCGCGCGCATGCTGGACGGCAGCATCGCGATCGAGGAACCGAGCCACATCGGCGGCGAAGACCTGCTGCGCTCCCACAGCGTCAAGACCGTGCCGATTCCGGTGGACGACAAAGGACTCCGCGTCGACCTGCTGTCCAAAACGGACTGCAGGGCGGTGCTGGTCACCGCGGCGCACCAGTTCCCGCTCGGCGTGGTGCTGCACCCGGAGCGGCGGCGCGCGCTCGTCGAGTGGGCGCGCGAGCGCGATGCGTTGATCATCGAGGACGACTACGACGCCGAACACCGCTACGACCGGCCGGCGCTGAGCGCGTTGCAGGCGCTCGCCCCCGAGCACGTCGTGTACCAGGGGACGACGAGCAAGGTGCTGGCGCCCGCGCTGCGCCTCGGATGGCTCGTGGTGCCGGAACGGTTGCGCGAGGACATCGTGAACCGCAAGCGGTACAACGACATGGGCACCGCGACGATCCCGCAGGCCGCGTTCGCGCACCTGTTGCGGACGGGAGGTTATGACAGGCATCTACGCCGTACGCGCGCGCTCTACCGGAAGAGGCGTGATGCGTTGCTGGAGGCCGTTGCCGAGCATCTGCCCGCATGGCAGCCCATCGGTGTCGCGGCGGGTTTGCACGTCGTGCTGCGCATGCCCGACGGCACGGACGACCTCGCGCTGAAGAGCAGGCTGGAGGAGCGAGGCGTGCACGTCTGGGCGTTGGCGCAGTACACGCGCACGCCGATGTGGCCGGGTTTGGTGCTGGGGTACGCGTCGCTCACCCCCGACCGCCTGCGGGAAGCGGTCAGGGAGATCGCGGCGGTCGCCGAGGCCTAGAGCAGGTGCCCACGCCGGCGGACACCGGGACGGCTGCGACGGGTGCGGTGAACCCCCGGGTAGAACGGCCGCCCGCGCCGGCCTGACCCGCGCCCCGAGAAATTGTCGGTGCTCGGGTGCACCATGGATCCGTGCTCCTCTCCGAAGTGGTCGACACGTCAGCCGCGGTGGCGGCGACCCGGTCGCGCCTGGCCAAGGTCAAGGCGCTGTCCGCGTTGCTGCGCGCGGCGACGGCGGACGTGGTGGTCGCGGTGGTGTCCTTCCTCATAGGCACGCCGCGGCAGGGCCGGATCGGCGCCGGCTGGCGCACGGTCCTCGACCTGTCCGTGCCTCCCGCCGAGCGCGCCGAACTGACGATCGCCGAGGTCGACGCCGCGCTCGCCGAGGTGGCCGGGACGTCCGGCAAGGGCTCGGCGCAACGCCGCGTCGACCTGCTGACGTCGTTGTTCGCGCGTTCCACCGAAGCGGAGCAGGACTTCTTGCGCAGGCTGCTCACCGGCGAGCTGCGCCAAGGCGCCCTGGAAGGCGTGATGCTGGACGCCATCGCCTCCGCGGCGGACGTGCCGGGCGAGACGGTGCGGCGCGCGTTCATGCTCTCCGGCCGCCTGCCGGAGACCGCGGTGGCCGCGCTGGAGGGCGGCCCGACGGCGCTGGAGGCGTTCCGGCTGGAGGTGGGCCGCCCGCTGCGCCCCATGCTGGCGTCACCCGCCGAGTCCCTGGACGAGGCGCTGACCGAGCTGGGCAGCTGCGTGGTGGAGCACAAGCTGGACGGCGCTCGCATCCAGGTGCACCGCTCCGGCGACGAGGTCCACATCTACACGCGCACGCTGCGCGAGATCACGAAGACGGTCCCCGAACTGGTCGAGCTCGTCCGCGGCCTGCCCTGCACGTCGGTGGTGCTCGACGGCGAGACGCTCGCGCTGACCGACGAGGGCCGGCCGCGCCCGTTCCAGGAGACGATGAGCCGCTTCGGCGCGCAGGACGAACGCGAACTGCTGCTGCACCCGTACTTCTTCGACTGCCTGCACCTCGACGGCGAGGACCTCCTCGACGAACCGCTCCGCGACCGCCTCGCCGCCCTGCGGCAGGTGGCGGGCGAGCACGTCGTCCCCGGCGTCCTGGACCCGTCCCCGGAGGAGGCGGAAGGCGTCGTCACGGCGGCGCTGTCCGCGGGCCACGAGGGTGTGGTGGTGAAGTCGCTGGTCTCGCCCTACGCGGCCGGCAGGCGAGGCAGGGCCTGGCAGAAGGTGAAGCCGGTCCACACCCTCGACCTGGTCGTGCTCGGCGTCGAGTGGGGCAGCGGCCGCCGCCGGGGCTGGCTGTCGAACCTGCACCTGGGCGCCCGCGACCCGGACGGCGGCCCACCCGTGATGGTCGGCAAGACCTTCAAGGGTCTCACCGACGAGCTGCTCAAGTGGCAGACCGAGGCCCTGCAGGAGATCGCCACCGACCAGGACGACTGGGTGGTCACGGTCCGCCCCGAGCTCGTGATCGAGATCGAACTGGACGGCGTGCAGGTCTCCCCGCGCTACCCCGGCGGCGTCGCCCTGCGCTTCGCGCGAGTGGTGCGCTACCGCCCGGACAAGGACCCGTCGGAGGCGACGACCATCGAGGAGGTGAGGGCACTCCTGCCCGCCGCCCAGCAGAACCCTCCGCAGGCCTGACGCCGCTAGGCGCGGAACACCGGGCAAATCCCCGGGACGCGCGGAATTCGCGTGCGTCCGGCGGCACCCCGCAATAGCGTGCAGCCGGTGACCGACGCTTCCGCGCTGCTCAGCGCCTTCGACGCCCAAGCCCGCCCCGCCGAGTGGACGGTGCTCGACCCCGGCGCCGAGGTCCACCGGGACGGCCCGGTGTTCCGCGTGAGCTGGCCCCGCCGAAGCGGCTTCGTGGGCGGCCCACCACACCTGGGCGTGGACGGCCCAGCCCTGGACGCCCTGATCGCCCGCCAACGCGACCACTTCGCCGCACGCGACCAGGCATTCGAGTGGAAGACCTGGAGCCACGACACCCCCGCGGACCTGCCCGAACGCCTGACCGCGGCCGGCTTCGAGCCGGACGGCCGGGAAACCGTGCTGATCGGCCTGGCCGAGCAGATGGCCACACCGGTCCACCTCGACGGCGTGGTCCTGCGCGAGGTGGCCGACGAGCAGGACGTCCACCGCCTGGCCGCCACCGCCACCGAGGTCTTCGGCCGCCCGCACGACTGGCTGGTCGACCGCCTGGTCGAGAAGCGCGACGACCCGAACATGATCGCGGTGCTGGCGGAGGCCGACGGCAGGGTCGTCTCGTCGTCGCGGATCGAGATCGTCCCCGGCACGGAGTTCGCAGGGCTGTGGGGCGGTGGCACGCTCGCCGAGTGGCGCGGCAGGGGCATCTACCGCGCACTGGTCGCCTACCGGGCCCGCCTGGCGGTCTCGCGGGGCATCAGGTACCTGCAGGTGGACGCGACCGAGGACAGCCGGCCGATCCTCGAACGACTCGGCTTCGTCGCGGTCACCACGACCACCGGCTACGTGTGGAACCCGACGGGCTGAGCAGGGCTGGTCATCCGCGCGACAGCCACCCCAGGGCCGGCCGCGGCCACCCGCAGCCGGCGCTCCAGAGGCGAGATGTGTGGCGTACTCCCTGGTGAGGTGCCCAACTGAGACGCGGCGGGTAGCGTGGAAGCACGTGCGGTTCATCGAAGGGCATCGACCCTCTTACGACCTGACCTACGACGACGTGTTCCTCGTTCCCGGCCGGAGCGCCGTGGAGTCGCGGTTCGGCGTCGACCTCTCCACTTCGGACGGCACCGGGGCCACGATCCCGATCGTCGTCGCGAACATGACGGCCGTGGCCGGGCGGCGGATGGCGGAGACCATCGCGCGGCGGGGCGGGCTCGTCGTCATCCCGCAGGACGTGCCGACCGAGGCGGTCGCGGAGATCATCGCTTGGGTCAAGGAGCGGCATCCTGTCTGGGACACGCCGTTGACGCTCACCACGGGTGATGCCGTGGCGGATGCGCTCAACCTGTTGCACAAGCGGGCGCACGGGGCGGTTGTCGTCGTTGACGACGGTGGGCGGCCCATCGGTGTTGTGGACGAGGCGGCGCTCACGGGTGTCGACCGGTTTGCGCGCATTGGCGACGTGATGAACACGGACGTGCTGTTGTTGCCGCTCGACACGAAGCCGCAGGACGTGTTCGAACGGCTCCACCACAGCACGCACCGGATCGCGCTCGGGGTGGACTCCGAACAGCGGCTGAGCGGGGTGTTGACGGAGCTCGCCGCGTTGCGGGCCGAGGTGTACCGGCCCGCTGCCGATGGCGACGGGAAGTTGCGGGTCGCGGCCGCTGTCGGGGTCAACGGGGACGTGCGGGCCAAGGCGGAGGCGTTGGTCAAGGCCGGGGTGGACGTCCTGGTCGTTGACACCGCGCACGGGCACCAGGAGAAGATGATCGCGGCGCTCAGGGCCGTGAAGGAGGCGAACCCCGGGGTGCCGGTCGCGGCGGGCAACGTCGTCACCGCGGAGGGGGTTCGGGACCTGGTCGAGGCCGGCGCGGACATCGTCAAGGTCGGTGTCGGGCCGGGGGCCATGTGCACCACCCGCATGATGACCGGGGTGGGGCGGCCCCAGTTCAGCGCTGTCGCGGAGTGTGCGGCCGAGGCGCGCAGGCTCGGCAAGCACGTGTGGGCCGACGGCGGGGTCCGGCACCCCCGCGACGTGGCTCTCGCGCTCGCGGCCGGGGCCGGCAGCGTGATGGTCGGCAGCTGGTTCGCCGGCACCTACGAGTCGCCCGGCGACCTGCAGCGGGACGAGCGCGGGAACCTCTACAAGGAATCCTTCGGAATGGCGTCCAAGCGGGCCGTCACGGCGCGGACGCGCAGTGACAACGCGTTCGACCGGGCCAAGAAGGGGTTGTTCGAGGAGGGCATCTCCACGTCGAAGATGCGGTTGGACCCGGTGCGTCCGAGCGTGGAGGACCTGCTCGATGCGATAACGTCCGGCGTTCGCTCGGCCTGCACGTATGCCGGTGCGAACTCGCTGGAGGAATTCCACGACAAGGCTGTGCTCGGCATTCAGTCCGCCGCTGGCTTCGCGGAAGGAAGGCCGTTGCCAGGGGGATGGTGAGGAAGTGGACGAAGCGGTCTCGGTAAGAGATCTCCGCAAAGTCTATAAAACAGGACAAAAGCCTGCGGTGGACGGGTTGAGCTTCGACGTCCGCCGCGGTGAGGTCTTCGGACTGCTCGGGCCGAACGGCGCGGGCAAGACGACCACGGTCGGTGTCCTCACCACGCGCGTCCGCCCCACCTCGGGGCAGGCGCTCGTGGAGGGCGTCGACGTGGTGGCCGACTCCAAGCGGGCGCGGCAGCTGCTCGCGGTCGTGCCGCAGCGCAACAACCTCGACCGGTCGCTCAACGCGCGGCAGAACCTGTTGTTCCACGCGGCCTACCACGGCATCGGGCCGAGGGAACGTCAGAAGCTCGCCGACGACATCATCGAGCGGATGGGTCTCAAGGACCACCGGAACGCGCTCGTCGACACGTTGTCGGGCGGGCAGGCGCAACGGCTGATGATCGCCCGCGCGCTCATGCACCGGCCGAAGGTGCTGTTCCTCGACGAACCGAGCACCGGGCTCGACCCGCAGGCCCGGCTCTTCGTCCACGAACGCGTCGCCGCACTGCACGCGGAAGGCGTCACGGTCGTGCTCACCACGCACGACATGGACGAGGCCACCAAGCTGTGCGACCGCGTCGGCATCGTCGACCACGGCAAGCTGCTCACGCTCGACACGCCGAGCGAGCTCACGAAGAACCTGCCCGGCAGCAACACGGTCAGCGTCACGGTGATCCCGAACGGCCACGAGCGCGCGAAGATCACCCGTGAGCTGTCCGAACTGGACGGTGTGCAGCGCGTGGAGGAGCTGAACGACATGTTCCGCGTCTACACCGACAGCGACACCGCGATCACGCTGCCCGCCGTGCTGAACGTGCTGCGCGACCTCGACGTCACGGTCAGCGACGTCGCGATCGGCAAGCCCAGCCTGGAGGACGTCTTCATCCACCTGACCGGCAGGGAGCTCCGGTGAGCCAACTCAGGACCTTCCAGGCGATCCTGTGGCGGGACGTCTTCGTCACGGGTCGCGAGCTGCCGAGCTTCCTCGCGCAGGTGATCATCCAGCCGTTCTTCATCCTCTTCATCTTCGCGAAGGTGCTGGGGGACATCGGGTACGTCCAGGACGACTTCGCGCAGGTGCTGTTGCCGGGCATCATCGCGATGAACGGGTTCCTGGGCGCGCTGCAGAACACGACGCTGCCGCTGGTGCTCGACTTCTCGTGGACGCGGGAGATCGAGGACCGGCTGCTCGCGCCGATCTCCATCCCGCTCGTCGCGGTCGAGAAGATCGTGTTCGGTGCGATCCGCGGGTTCTTCGCGGCCGTGCTGATGGTGCCGGTCGGGTTCGTGATGCTCGACGTCTCCTGGGCGTGGTCGGGGATCCCCGGCGCGCTGCTCGTGATCGTGCTCGGCTGCCTCGCCGGCGGCTCGGTCGGGCTGGTGATCGGCACGTCGGTGCCCGCGCGGCGCGTCAACGTCATGTTCGCGGTGATCCTGACGCCGATCCTGTTCACGGGCTCCGCGCAGTTCCCGTGGCGGTCGCTGAGCGACGACCTGTTGTGGTTCAAGGTGGTCTGCGCGCTCAACCCGCTGACGTACGTGAGCGAGGGCATGCGCGCGGAACTGGTGCCGGACGTGCCGCACATCCCGCTGCCCGTCGTCCTCGCCGTGCTCGTGATCGCGATCGCGGGCTTCGGCGGGCTCGGCCTGCGGGGCTTCATGAAGCGCGCGCTCGACTAGGAAGAGCACGAGGAGCGGCCCCGCGCGACGAAAGCGCGGGGCCGCTCCTCGTGCAGGACGCTAGGAGGCGTAGTCCTCCAGCATCTCGGTGACGAGCGCCGCGATCGGCGAACGCTCCGAGCGCGTCAGGGTGATGTGGGCGAAGAGCGGGTGGCCCTTCAGCTTCTCGATCACCGCCGCCACGCCGTCGTGCCGGCCGACCCGCAGGTTGTCGCGCTGCGCCACGTCGTGCGTCAGCACCACCCGCGAGTTGCTGCCCAGACGCGACAGCACGGTCAGCAACACGTTGCGCTCCAACGACTGCGCCTCGTCGACGATCACGAAGGAGTCGTGCAGCGAGCGGCCGCGGATGTGGGTGAGCGGCAGGACCTCGAGCATCCCGCGGTCCAGCACCTCCTCCAGCACCGCCTGGCTCACCAGCGCGCCGAGGGTGTCGAACACCGCCTGCGCCCACGGCCCCATCTTCTCGTTCTCGGAGCCCGGCAGGTACCCGAGCTCCTGGCCACCGACCGCGTAGAGCGGCCGGAACACCACGACCTTGCGGTGCTGCCTGCGTTCCATCACCGCTTCGAGACCGGCGCACAGCGCCAGTGCCGACTTGCCGGTGCCCGCACGTCCGCCCAGCGAGACGATGCCGACATCGGCGTCGAGCAGCAGGTCCAGTGCGATCCGCTGCTCAGCGGACCGTCCGTGCAGTCCGAACGCCTCCCGATCTCCGCGCACCAGCCTGATCTGCTTGTCCGCGGTCACCCGGCCCAGAGCGCTCGACGTGCCCGCCAGCAACCTCAGTCCGGTGTGGCAGGGCAGTTCGGCGATGTGCTCCAGGTCCTCGTACCGGGTCGGGTCGACGACGTTCTCCTTGAACAGGTCGTCCACGAGGGACTGGGGAACGTCCAGATCGGACATTCCCGTCCAGCCCGACAGGGTGACGTCGTGCGCCCGGTACTCCTCCGCCGGGAGGCCGACCGATCCGGCCTTGACCCGCAGCGGCATGTCCTTGGTCACCAGGGTGACGTTGCGCCCCTCAGCGGCGAGGTTGAGGGAGCAGGCGAGGATCCGGGCGTCGTTGGAGTCCGTTCGGAAACCTGATGGCAACACCTCCGGGTCGGAGTGGTTGAGCTCGACGTGCAAGGTGCCTCCCAGATCCCCGATCGGGATCGGCGAGTCGAGGCGACCATGCCGCAAGCGCAGGTCGTCGAGCAGTCGCAGGGCTTCCCTCGCGAACCAGCCCAGTTCGGGGTGGTGGCGCTTGCCCTCCAGCTCGCTGATCACCACGAGCGGGAGCACGACCTCGTGCTCCGCGAAGCGGGTGGCGGCGAGAGGATCGGACAGCAGGACCGACGTGTCCAGCACATAGGTCGTGATGGCCGGTGCGGCGGACTTGCGCCGGGAGGAAGAACTGCGCGATGAGCCTGAGGAACGGCTCGCGGGACGTCGTGCGTTCACGGCAACTCCCTCACGAACGCGGCACCCGCGTCCGCTCCTCGCTGGGCCAGGCACCACCCTGATCGGTCGTCTCGCCTTCCGCCGGTGGGCGTCAGGCGGGTCGACCACGAGGGCCGGGTGCCGGCCCCCTCGCGACGTCGTCTGCCACGATCAGAGCCTCCCTGCGCGGTCCGCAGTGGTCGCGTCCCGCCGGTTTCGAAGTTACCTGTGGAAGTGCCCGATCGGCACGAAGCCACCCAGGTGAATCCGAACTTGTCATCTTCCGGACAACGGCCCGAAACGTGACCGCACCCGTGTCAGGACTGGTCAGGTGGTGTTCTCGTGGGTGTTGCGGGCGAGCCAGGACAGGCCGTCGCGGACCTGGGTCTCGAGTGATCTCGGCACCAGGGGCTCGTCGAGGAGCCTCAGGTAGCGCGAGTCGAGCGGTTCCCCCGGCGCGCGGACGTCGAGCCACGCCCTCACCAGGCGCACCCCTTCCACGTAGGTCGTGGTGTACGCGCGCCAGAGCGGGTCGGCCAGGAAGCGGACCATCTGCCGCGCGCGGCGCTCCGGAACCAGCAGCCACCTGCGCAGGTACGCGACCACGTCGTCCTGGTCCGCGCCCCGGTCGTGCAGCAGCAGCGCGGCGTCCTGCCGCACCGTGAGCAGGCCCGACGCCGCCGCCTCGACCTGTTCGGACAGTTCGCCGTCCATTCGCAACCCCAGGTCGCGGAAGATCCGCTCCGTCCAGAGGCCCCAGCCCGGCCCGACCACGGCGTGCAGGCCCAGGTCGGCCATGCCCTCGGCCATCAGGCACTGCGGCGTGTTGATCAGGAAGATCGACTGCTCGGCGTGGCCGCGTTTCGCGACCAGGCCCGCCTCCTTGCGGCAGTGCTCGGTGTGGTGGCCCGGGTACGACTCGTGCGCCACGAGGTGGGGCAGGTTCGCCATGCGGTGGCCCAGGTCGGCGTTGATGGAGACCCTGCTGCGGTAGTCGCCGAGGTAGTGGTTGAAGCCGCTCCACGGCTTGTTGGTGACGATCCGGTACTCCACGATCTCCTGCTCGGGCAGGGCGTACCGTCCGCGCACCCTGTCCCTCAGCGCGCTGGACAGCGCGTGCACGGCGCCCTGGAGCCTGCGCGCGGGCACCTCGTCGGCGGCGCGGAAGGCCGTCAGGCGGTCGGCGAGCGTGCCGGGGCCTTCGAGGACGGTGTCGAGGTGGCGGTGGGCGAGCGCGTACGCGTCCTGGTCGCCGGGCTTGACGCGCACCTGGAAGTACCGCTCGACCTCGTCGACGAACGTCATGCGCTCGCCGTCGAGCTTGCGCGCGGTGCACTCGAGCGCGAGCAGGTGGGCGTCGAGGAACTGCTTGCGCTGGTCGTCGAGGTCGCTGCCGGGGAGTTCTCCGCGCAGCTGCCTCGCGTGGTTCCCGAGGGCCCTCGGGTGCAGGCGCGGTTCGTTGTCGACGGAGCGGCTCAGCGCGGGATCGCCGGTGAACGAGTCGACGAACCCGGACACCAGGCGTCCGAGCCGCAGCCCCAGCACCAGATATCCGCGCACCAGCTCGTTGGCGTCCATGAGTCGGAGAGCGTAGAGCGTCTACCACAGCGGCTTGCTCGCGACCGAATCGAAAATCGAACATCACCTGATCGGGGACCATTGTTGATCATGCGATCACACAATAGGAGTAATGGAGACATGAAGTCAGATCCTCGCGGGTAAATTTTTTTCGAGGACCCCACCGTCCGGAGATCCCCGAAGACTCCGGAAATGACGGGGCTGACCCGACATGAAGGAGAATGACGTGAAGAAGACCTTCGCAGTGGTTGCTGCCGCTGCTGCTCTGTCGCTCGCGTTCGCCCCTGCGGCCATGGCGGGAGAGGGCGACCACGGTCACGGCCATCACGGTCACGGCCACCACGGTCACGGTCACGGTCACGGTCACGGCCACAGCCAGGGCCACCACGAGCACCACTACCACAACGGCTTCCACCAGACCAACGGCTCGCTGCTGAGCGTGCTGAACGGCAACAACGTCAACGCCGTCATCGGCGTCTGCGGCAACAACGTCGGCGTGCTGGGCGCCATCCCGATCAACTCGCCGAGCATCACCGGGACCTGCGCCGCGGGCGGCATCGTGGACGGCGACGACGTCAACGTCGACGGCTGATTTCACTTTCGGCTGTTTAGTGTCCAGAGACGCCATTTCATGGCGTCTCTGGACCGTTCTGGCAGTAGTACCGTCCACGAGGAGAAGAAATGCTGAAGAAGGCGTGTGCCGCTGCGGTCACGGCGGCTGGTTTCATGATGTTCGGCGCCACGGGTATGGCGTCCGCGGCGCCTGACAGCTTCCACCAGACCAACGGTTCGCTGCTGAGCGTGCTGAACGGCAACAACATCAACGCCGTCGTCGGCGCCTGCGGCAACAACATCGGCGTGCTGGGCGCCATCCCGATCAACTCGCCCAGCATCACCGAGACCTGTGCCGCGGGCGGCGTGGTGGACGGCGACGACGTCAACGTCGACGGCTGACGTTCTCGCGTTGCACAGGGCGCCCACCTCGCGGTGGGCGCCCTTTCGGCGTCTCAGCTGCCGTAACGGCGGTGGCGCTTGGCGTACTCGCGCATGGCCCGCAGGAAGTCGGTGCGGCGGAAGCCGGGCCAGTACGCCTCGCAGAACCAGAACTCCGAGTGCGCCGACTGCCAGAGCATGAAGCCGGAGAGCCGCTGCTCACCGGACGTGCGGATGATGAGGTCCGGATCGGGCTGCCCGGACGTGTAGAGGTGCTCCGCGATGTGGTCGACGTCGAGCACCTCGGCGAGCTCCTCGATGGTGCCGCCGCGCTCCGCGTGCGCCTGCAGGAGCTTCCGGACGGCGTCCGCGATCTCCTGCCGCCCGCCGTACGCGACGGCGACGTTGACCTGGATCCCGGTGCGGTTCTTCGTCTTGCTGGCCGCGTTGGTGAGCCGCTCGGCGTGCTCGGCGGGCAGCATGTCGAGGGCGCCGACGTGCCGGACGCGCCACGGCTTGTCGTCGCCGGCCAGCTCGTCGGTGATGTCGGCGATGATGTCGAGCAACGGCGCCAGTTCGGCGTTGTCGCGGTTCAGGTTGTCGGTGCTCAGCATCCAGAGCGTGACGACCTCGACCTGGGCGTCACCGCACCAGTCGAGCAGCTCCAGGATCTTGCGCGCACCGGCCCTGTGGCCGTCCGCGACGTCGGTGAACCCGGCCTCCCGGGCCCAGCGGCGGTTGCCGTCCAACACCACGCCCACGTGCTTGGGCCCCTGTGTCGTCCCGCTCAGCTCACGCCGGAGAATCCACTCGTAGAAGTGGATAGCGACGTCTTTCACACGAGTGCGGAGTGCCACGTCCGAACAGCGTACGCCGTGCAAGGTTCATCACTGAGCCATGGTCCGAAACCTACGGTGGCGTAACCTACGGACCTGTGACCACAGCGCCCATTCCTCCACAGCCCGGACTGCGGCCGCGCCTTCGTGGGTGGCTGCACCTCTGGTCGTTCGTAGCCTCCGTGGCGACAGGCGCGACGCTGATCGCCCTCGCGGCGTCCACGGTGTCCGCGCGAGCCGCCCTCGCCACCTCCGTCTACGGCGCGACCGTCCTCGGCCTCTTCGGCGTCTCGGCGCTGTACCACCGCGTGACGTGGAAGTCCGACCGCGTCCGCACGTGGATGAAGCGGCTGGACCACTCGATGATCTTCGTGTTCATCGCCGGCACCTACACCCCGTTCGCGTTGCTGGCGATGAACCCGGACACGGGGCGCGTCGTGCTGACGGTGGTGTGGATCGGGGCGCTGGCCGGCGTGACCCTGAAGCTCGCCTGGCCGCACTCGCCGCGGTGGCTCGGGGTGCCGATCTACATCGCCCTCGGGTGGGTCGCGGTGTTCGTGCTGCCCGAGCTGCTGCACTACGCCGGGGTCGCCGCTCTCGTGCTGCTGCTGGTGGGTGGGCTGCTCTACACCGCCGGCGCTGTCTTCTACGCGACCCGGTGGCCCAACCCTTGGCCCCAGGTGTTCGGGTACCACGAGTTCTTCCACGCCGCGACCGTGGTGGCGGCGATCTGCCACTACATCGCGATCTGGCTCGCGATGTACTCCTCAACCGGCGCTTGAAGCCGTCGTGATCGGCCTGTTCACCTCGTCGCGCGACTGGTCGAAGAGGAGCACTTCGGTCCAGGGCCGCGGTTGACCCCGCGGCCCTGGACCGAAGCGGCTTCAGCGGCCTCCGCGCGCCATGTGCAGCACGTCCAGGGCCGCGTCCAGCTGCTCCTCGGTGAGCTTGCCCGGCACGTGGCCGCGTTCCAGCACCACCTCGCGGATGGTCTTGCGCTCCTTGAGCGACTGCTTGGCGATCGACGCCGCCTCCTCGTAGCCGATGTACCGGTTCAGCGGCGTCACGATCGACGGTGACGACTCCGCGTACTCGCGCATCTGATCCGCGACGGGTTCGGTGCCCACGAGGACCTTGTCGGCGAGCAGGCGCGCCACGGCGGCCAGGAGGCGGGACGACTCCAGGACGTTGCGGGCGATGACCGGCAGCATCACGTTCAGCTGGAAGTTGCCCTGCGAGCCCGCGAAGGCGACGGTGGCGTCGTTGCCGATCACCTGGGCCACGACCATCATCGTCGCCTCGGAGATCACCGGGTTGACCTTGCCCGGCATGATCGAGCTGCCCGGCTGGAGGTCGGGGAGCGCCAGTTCGCCGAGGCCGGTGCGGGGGCCGGAGCCCAGCCAGCGGAGGTCGTTGGCGATCTTGAACAGCGCCACGGCCGAGGCGCGGAGCTGGCCCGAGATCTCGACCACGCCGTCCTGGGTCGCCTGGGCCTCGAAGTGGTCGCGGGCCTCGGTCAGGGGCAGGCCGGTGGCGGTGGCGAGCTCGGCGGCGACGGCGGTGCCGAAGCCCTCCGGGGCGTTCAGGCCCGAGCCGACCGCGGTGCCGCCGATCGGGAGCTCCGCCAGGCGCGGGACCGACGCCCGCAGGCGTTCGACGGAGTAGCGGACCTGGGACGCCCAGGCGCCCGCCTCCTGGCCCAGCGTGATCGGGACGGCGTCCATGAGGTGCGTGCGGCCGGACTTGACCAGGTCGGCCCACTCCGCCGCACGGGACTCGAGCACGCCCAGCAGGTGTTCCAGGGCGGGGACCACGTCGGTCACCACGGCCTCGGTGGCGGCGACGCGCAGGGTCGTGGGGAACGTGTCGTTGGACGACTGCGAGGCGTTGACGTGGTCGTTCGGGTGCACGTCGCTGCTGAGAGCCCGGGTCGCCAGGGTGGCGATGACCTCGTTGGCGTTCATGTTCGACGACGTGCCGGAGCCCGTCTGGAAGACGTCGACCGGGAAGTGCTCGTCCCACCGGCCGGCGGCGACCTCGTCGGCCGCGGCGGCGATGGCGGAGGCGAGGTCCGCGTCCAGAACGCCCAGTCGCGCGTTCACGCGGGCCGCCGCTGCCTTGAGCAGGCCCAGTGCTCGGATCTGGGCGCGTTCCAGGCCTCGACCGGAAATCGGAAAGTTCTCGACCGCGCGTTGGGTTTGGGCGCGCCACAATGCGTCGACCGGCACGCGGACCTCACCCATCGTGTCGTGCTCGACGCGGTACTCCTGTTCAGACATACCTCCGAGTCTCTATGGTCGATCACAGCACTGCCACCCACCACTGGCAGAAGGGCACCACTCATGGAGCGTGACGTCGACCTCCTCATCGTGGGAGCTGGTCCCACGGGGTTGTTCGCCGCTTACTACGCAGGCTTCCGGGAAATGAACGTCGCGGTCGTGGACGCCCTGCCGGAACCGGGCGGCCAGGTGACGGCGATGTATCCGGAGAAGATGATTTTCGACGTGGCCGGGTTCCCCGCCGTGCGCGGACGCGACCTCGTCAACGGACTGGTGGAGCAGGCAGCGCAGTTCAAGCCCACCTACCTCCTCGGCCGCCAGGCACGCACCTGTGAGTCCACTGAGGACGGTGTGCGGATCGGCCTCGCGGACGGCTCCGCGATCAACGCCAAGGCCGTGCTGATCACGGCGGGCATGGGCGAGTTCAACCCGCGCCCGCTGCCCGCGGGTGACGGCTGGCTGGGCCGCGGCATGGTGCACTTCGTGCCGGTGCTGGCCGAGCACACCGGCCAGCACGTGGTGATCGTGGGAGGCGGTGACTCGGCCTTCGACTGGGCGCTGGCGCTGCACCCGATCGCCGCGAGCGTCAAGATCGTGCACCGCAGGGCCAGCTTCCGCGCTCACGCCGCCACCGTGCGGCAGGTGCGGGAACTCGGCGTCGAGATCATCACCGACGCGGAGGTGCTGGCGCTGCGCGGCGAACCTCTGTCCGAAGTGGACGTGAAGGTCAAGGGTGGTGACGCGCGCACGTTGCCCGCCCAGGCGGTCGTGGCCGCGCTCGGCTTCACCGCCGACCTCGGGCCGATCGAGTCGTGGGGACTCGAGCTCGACCACCGCGCGGTGCTCGTCGACACCACGATGAAGACCAGGCTGGACCGCGTCTACGCGGCGGGCGACGTCGCGCAGTACCCCGGCAAGGTCAAGCTGATCGCCACCGGGTTCGGGGAGGCGGCGACCGCGGTCAACAACATCGCGGTGGCGCTCAACCCCTCGGCGCACCTGTTCCCCGGGCACTCCAGCGACGGCACGTGACGCGCGGGCCGGGGGCCGTCAGGTCCCCGGCAGCGGTGCCGGGTCGTGCTTCGCCAGGTGCTGGAAGATGATCGACGTCCGGAAGCCGACGATCTCCTTGCGCTGGCTCAGCCTGTCCACCAGGAACGCGTGCAGGTGCTCGTTGTCCTGCGCGCCCACGTGGATCACGAAGTCGTCGTTGCCCGCCATCACGAACACCGCCGTCACCTCGGGCAGGCCGTGCGCGAACGCCTTGAAGGCGTCGATCACGGCTCGACTGAGGGGACGGACCTGCACCGACACCAGCGCCTGCACGCCGCGGTTCAGCGCGGCCGGGGCGATGTCGGCGTGGTAGCCGCGGATCACGCCGCGTTCGCGCAGCAGGCGGGTGCGTTCGAGGCACGTCGAGGGCGCGACGCCGACCTTGCGGGCGATGTCGCGGTTCGACTGCCGTGCATCGCGCTGCAGTTCCCGCACGATCGCCGAATCAAGTTCATCCACGACGTCTCCCGAGACGCTCTGCCGAACAACGTTCGGTGACATCCCACCACTCTTGGCGTTCACCCTAACTTCGAGGTCAGAACATGGCCGAAGTTCGGGAGGAACGCAAGATGTGGGAACACGAACGGCTCGTCGTCCGCACCGGGCGGCGGTCGGGGCTCACCACCATGGTCGCCGTGCACTCGACGGAAGCCGGGCCGGCGGTCGGCGGGTGCCGGATGAAGGCGTACGGGCACATCACCGACGCCGTCACCGACGTGCTGCGGCTGTCGAAGGCCATGACGCTGAAGTGCGCGGCGGCGGGGATCCCGCACGGTGGAGCCAAGAGCGTCATCGTGGCCGGCCGCGAGCTCACGCCGGACCTCCGCCGCGCGGTGCTGCTCGACCACGCCGAGCTGATCGACGAGTTCGGCGGTGCCTACCGGGCGGGCCCCGACGTCGGGACCGGGCCCGACGACATGGCGGTGTTCAGGGAGCTCACGCCCTACGCCTACTGCCTGCCCGAGGCGCAGGGCGGCACGGGGTCGTCGAGCGGGCCCACGGCGCGGGGCGTGCTGGCGGCGTTGCGGGCGGCCTCGCGGCACACCTTCGGCACGGACGACCTGACCGGCAGGAAGGTCGTGATCAGCGGGTTCGGGTCGGTGGGGGAGCTGATCGCCAAGGGGATCGAGGGCGCGGACATCACCGTGTCGGACGTGGACGAGAGCAGGCGGACGGACGAGTACGGCTGGGTCCACCCCGACGAGGCGTACGAGGTCGAGGCCGACGTCCTCGTGCCGGCGGCCGTGGGCGGGGTGCTGAGCCCCGAGACGGTGCGGCGGCTCGGCGTGAAGCTCATCGTCGGTCCTGCGAACAACCAGCTCACCGACGACGGCGTGGCGGACCTGCTCGCCGAGCGCGGCATCGTCTGGGTGCCGGACCACGTCGCGAGCGCCGGCGGGGTCATCTACACGCTCGCCAGGGAGGACGACGGGGCTGATCACGAGGCCGCGCTGAAGCGGGTCGACGGCATCGAGAAGACCGTCGAACGACTGCTGGGCGTGGAGGCCTGAACGTCTCCGTCCAGGCCTCCACGCCCATCGGGTCAGGGCAGGACCTGGACCTGCTCGCCGACCACCAGGTTGTCGTAGAAGACGAGCGACGCATCCCAGGACAGCCGGATGCAGCCGTGCGACTGGACGTTCGTGTCACCCTGGTGGAACGCGATGCCGTCCGTGGTGAAGTACACCGCGTTCGGCATCGGGCCGTTGTAGGGGACGCTCCAGTCGTTCTTCACCTTGCGCAGCACCGGAAACGTGCCCACCGGGGTCTCGTACCCCGGTTTGCCGTGGCTGATCGGCACCGGGCCGTAGCTCGTCTTGCCGTTGAAAACCAGCCACGCCTGGTTCTTGGACTTCTCCAGGCACGCTCCGTTGTGGACGGTGCATCCCGCCTGGGCTTGCGCGGGAACGGCGAAACCGAGGATCAGGAGCACCGTCGCGATCAGGACTCGCATCTCACATCACCCCTCGGTAGTGGGATAACCACTATGGGGTGATCTCAATCACCTGGTTGTGAAAGCGTCTGGACGCTCCTTTGTGGAGGGTGTGGGCGGATCGCACGCATGATCACGAGACCACCTGCACGGTCTCGCCGATCGAGAGGTTCGTGAAGTAGTACTGCGCGGCCTTCGGGTCGAGGTGGATGCAGCCGTGCGACGGGTCGGTCAGCGAGCCCTCGTGGAAGGCGATGCCGCTCTCGGTGAAGTACGTCGACCACGGCATCGGCGCGTTGTACGGCCGGCTCCACTCGTTCTTCACCTTGCGCAGCACCGGGAAGTCGCCGAGCGGCGTCTCGTGGCCCTTGCGGCCGTGCGTGATCGGCACCGGGCCGTAGACGATCTTGTCGCCGCGCACGACCCAGGACTGGTTCGTGGAGAGCTGGATGCACGCGCCGTCGCTGATGGTGCACGGCGTCGGCTTCACCACGGGCGGGGGAGGAGGCGGCGGGAGAGGCGTCTGCGAGGTGGTCGGAGGCGGAGCGGACGACGGCGCCGCCGAAGACGAAGATGGTGGCGCTGCGGACGTTTCCGCGTGCACAGCCCCCTGCGCACATCCCGCCACCGACAACAACGTGACCGCCACGAGCAGCATCCGCACCGCGCACCCCCTGGTCGTTCCCACCCCTTGCCGAGGTAGACGGCGGGAGGACCAGCGGGGTTGCACGGCGGAGGCCCGCCTCCCGCAACGGTGGGGAGACGGGCCTCGGAACGCGCTTGCCGACTCAGACGGTGCCGGCGTACTGGCTGATCCACGAGCGGAAGTACGGGACGTCCACGTAGATCGACGGAGCGGTCGCGCAGGTCGCGCCACCACCGGAGCGGCTGGTCGCGCCGATGAGCTCCCAGCGGCCGTTCACGGACTTCACCTGCGGGCCACCCGAGTCGCCGTAGCAGGCGCCCTTGTTGCCACCGGTGTTGTTGGTGCAGATCTCCGAAGCACCGCTGATGCCGGCGCAACGGCTGTCCGTCACGATCGACGTGTTCAGCTCCTGCAGCGTGATCGGAGCGCCACCGCAGCCGCGGGTCGGGCAGGTCTGGCCCCAGCCGATGATGCGGGTGGCGGTGCCGACCGCGCCGGACGAGGCCGCCACCGGGGCGGGCGCCTGGCTGACCGAGGTGTTGAGCTGCACCAGCGCCAGGTCGGCCGACGGGTGGTTGATGATCCGCGACGCACCGGTCGTGGTGCCGCCGCTGGTGCGGTTGGTCGTGCCGATCCGGGTGCGGATCGACGCCGCCGTCGAGCCCTGGACGCAGTGCTTCGCCGTCACGACCCAGTTCGCCTTGATCAGCGTGCCGCCGCAGAAGTGGCTGCCGGAGGTGCTCTGCAGGGAGACCATCCAGGAGTAGACCTGCGTGGCGTTGGTGCCGCCGACGATCATCGGCGAGACCTCGCCGTCAGCGGTGGGAGCCGGAGCCGCGGTGGCCGCGGTGACCGAGGCGAGCAGGGCGCCCGCGGCCACGACGACTGCGGAGAACAACGAACGTGCCCTCATCGTTGAGTGTCCTTTCCCGAACCCGGCGCAGGGTTGCCGGGGTCAGAACGGAAACTAGGGACGGAGGTCACGTCGTCACTAGGGTCACTCGGAGGGTGACCGTCCGTTGACGGTTCACATTTTCACAGCCGGTCAGGGCAGCGGCTGCTGCACGTCCTCGGGCAGGTCGAAGTCCACCGAGGCGTATTCCCGCAGCTTGTGCAGGCTGTGGAAGCCGTCGATCATGCGCACGGTGCCGGACTTGGAGCGCATGACGATCGACTGGGTCGTGCAGCCGCCCGCCCGGTAGTGCACGCCGCGCAAGAGGTCTCCGTCCGTGACGCCGGTGGCGCAGAAGAAGACGTTGTCACCGCTCACGAGATCGTTCGTGGTGAGCACGCGGGACAGGTCGTGGCCCGCGCCGATCGCCTTCTCGCGCTCCTCGTCGTCCTTCGGCCACAGCCGGCCCTGGATGGCCCCGCCCACGCACTTGAGGGCCGCCGCGGCGATGATGCCCTCGGGCGTGCCGCCGATGCCCACGAGCATGTCCACGCCCGACGTGGGGCGTGCCGCCGAGATCGCGCCCGCCACGTCGCCGTCGGAGATGAAGTGGATGCGCGCGCCCGCCTGGCGGACCTCCTGCACGATCTTCTCGTGCCGCGGCCGGTCGAGGATGCACACGTTCACGTCCGAGACGTCGCTGTGCTTGGCCTTCGCGACGCGGCGGATGTTCTCCGCGAGCGGCGCGGTGATGTCGATGACGTCGGCCGCCTCCGGGCCCACCGCGAGCTTCTCCATGTAGAACACGGCGGACGGGTCGAACATCGCGCCGCGCTCGGCCACCGCCAGCACCGCCAGGGCGTTGGGCATGCCCTTGGACATCAGCGTGGTGCCGTCGATCGGGTCGACCGCGACGTCGCACTCCGGGCCCTCGCCGTTGCCGACCTCTTCACCGTTGAACAGCATGGGCGCCTCGTCCTTCTCGCCCTCGCCGATCACCACCACGCCCCTCATCGAGACGGTGTGGATGAGCTTGCGCATCGCGTCGACCGCGGCGCCGTCTCCGCCGTTCTTGTCGCCTCGTCCCACCCACCGGCCCGCGGCCATCGCCGCCGCCTCGGTGACGCGCACGAGCTCCAATGCCAGGTTCCGGTCGGGGGCTTCGCGACGTCGTTCCGCGGGGGTGTTCACCATTGCGCGCCTCCATGCGACTACTCAGCGTGCCGGATTTTGTGATCGGCAGCTGAATCCTTGCACGGGATCACGCGTCGGAAACGTCCTCCTCGACCACGGCGAGAGCTGCATCGATTCGCTCGCGCGCGCCGGCGAGATGCTGCTCACACGTCTTGGCGAGCGCCTCACCGCGTTCCCACAGCGCGAGCGAGTCCTCCAGCGACAGGCCACCGGCCTCCAGCTTGCGGACCACCTCGACCAACTCGTCGCGGGCGGCTTCGTAACCCAGGGTCTCCGAACTCACGCGGACTGGCTCCTCAGACGGCTCAGCACGGTCGCGACGGCCAGGTCGTAGCCGACCAGCGCCTCCGCGAACTCCTCGCCGTCACCCTCTCGCACCGCCTCGTCGATCAGCGCCTCGGCCTCCGCGACACGCCGGTACTGCACGGTGCCGGCCGTCGCCTCGCTCAGGTCGTGCAGCGTGAGGATCAGCGTGCGGCGGCTCTTGGTGTCGCAGTCGCCCACCATGTCCGTCCAGCACTCCGCCGCGGCGCGGTTCGCCGCCTCCGCCTTCGTCCGCAGGCCGGAGCCGCAGGAACCGGCCGCCTCCATGGTGAGGGGCAGGAACACGGCATCACGCATCATCGGTACCTCCCCCTTCCGAGTCGACTTCCGAGCGGGAGACCACCGCTCGCACTGCTCCGTCAACGACGCGTACCCGCAGCTGTGTTCCGCTGGGCGCGTCCGTCACAGAACGCAACACGCCGTCGGGACCGTCAGGTGTGACCAGTTGCACAACGGCATATCCGCGGGCCAGCGTGGCGGCTGGTCCGAGGGTCGTCAAGCGGGCTTTGGTCCCCGAGAGGTGGACGTCTTCCCGGTCGAGCCGTTGCGTGATCGCCCGGCGGCCCTGGTCGCGAAAGCGCTTCACCTCTTCCGAACGGCGCTCCAGCGGGCCGTACGGGTCCGAAAGTACTGGTCTTGAGCGCAACGCGTCGAGCAGTTTGCGTTCTCGATCCACCCAGCCGTGCAGCGCGCGCCGGCCGCGATCGCGCATCTGGCGGACCCGTTCACCCTCTTCGGCGACGTCGGGAACCACCCGTTTGCCGGCGTCGGTCGGCGTCGAACAGCGCACGTCGGCGACGTGGTCGAGCAGCGGCGTGTCCGGCTCGTGCCCGATCGCCGACAGCACCGGCGTGCGGCACTGGGAGACCGCGCGGCACAGCGCCTCGTCGGAGAACGGCAGCAGGTCCTCCACGCTGCCGCCGCCGCGGGCGATGATGATCACGTCGCACTCGGGGTCGCGTTCCAAAGTGGACAGCGCCGTCATCACCTGCGTGACGGCGGTCGGCCCCTGCACGGCCACGTTGATGACGCGGAAGTGCGCGCCGGGCCACCGGTTCCGCGCGTTCGTGAGCACGTCCCGCTCGGCCGCGGACGCCCGCCCGGTGATGAGACCGATCTTGGCCGGCAGGAACGGCGGCCGGCGCTTGCGGCGCGGGTCGAACAGGCCCTCGGCGTGCAGCAGCTTGCGCAGGCGCTCGATGCGCGCCAGCAGCTCGCCGACGCCGACCGCGCGGATGTCGTCCGCCCGCAACGACAGCGTCCCCCGGTTCGGGTAGAAGCTGATCTTGCCGTGGACGATCACGCGGCTGCCCTCGGTGAGCTGCAGCTCGCGGATCATCCCGGCGTTGCAGGTGATCGACATGGACATGTCCACGCTCGGGTCGCGCAGCGTCAGGAACGCCGTGGAGCTGCGCGCGTTGAGCTGCGTGACCTGCCCCTCGACCCAGACGTCGCCGAGCCGGTTGATCCAGTCGAGCAGCTTGCGGGCCACCGTCCGCACCGGCCACGGGTTCTCCGGCGTGGATTTCGCGTCGGTCACGATTGCGCTTTGACCGTCGCGATCCGGCGGTTGAGCATGCCGATGAACTCGGGCCGGGCCTCGTGCGCCTGCTCGTAGCGCAGCAGTTCCTCGAGCTGCGCCGCACCCAGGTTGCGCAGGCGGGCGCGCAGCTGGGCGATCGACAGGTCGTCGTAGGCCGGCAGGAACGCCGGCACCTCGGCGATCGCGCGCTCTTCCTCCTCCCACGGGTCGTCCGCGGGGGTTTCCTGAGAAGTCGTGACGGGCGTCTCGTCCTCGTCGAAGGTCGCCCACTCCGGTTCTTCCTCGGCGGGCCTGAGTCCGGAGAGGACGTCGTCGCCCTTGATGGCGAGTTCGGTCACATGCTGCTGCACGCGCATCGACAGCTGCATCGCCTCGCTGACCACCGTCAACGGGAGTCCGGCGAGCTGCTGGGGCAGCTTGCGGGCCTGTTCGAGGGCGGTCGCGGCGAGGCCGGCGGCGACGCGGACACCCAGTGGCAGTGGCTTCATGCGTCTAGCCTGCCGCAACCGCGTCTGAAATGCCTAGGACCGGGCCTGGGTACCCTGGTGGCATGCCCAAGCGAGTCCTGTTGGCGAAGCCGCGTGGTTACTGCGCGGGCGTTGATCGTGCCGTCGAGACGGTCGAGCTCGCCCTCGAGAAGTACGGCGCACCTGTCTACGTGCGCAAGGAGATCGTCCACAACAAGTACGTCGTGGAGACGCTGTCCGACCGCGGTGCCATCTTCGTCAACGAGACCGACGAGGTTCCCGAGGGCGCACTCGTGGTGTTCTCGGCGCACGGCGTGTCGCCCGCCGTGCACGAGGAAGCGGCGCAGCGGTCGTTGCGCACGATCGACGCGACGTGCCCGCTCGTGACCAAGGTCCACAAAGAAGCGGTGCGGTTCGCCAAGGAGGACTACGACATCCTCCTGATCGGCCACGAGGGCCACGAGGAGGTCGAGGGCACCGCCGGTGAGGCGCCGGACCACGTCCAGCTCGTCGACACCGCCGAGGACGCCGCGAACGTCCAGGTGCGCGACCCCGCCAAGGTCATCTGGCTGTCGCAGACGACGCTCTCGGTCGACGAGACCATGGTGCGCGTCCGGCAGCTCAAGGACCGCTTCCCCGAGCTGCAGGACCCGCCCTCGGACGACATCTGCTACGCCACCTCGAACCGCCAGACCGCGGTGAAGACGATGGCGCCGTCGTGCGACCTGGTGCTCGTCGTGGGCTCCAAGAACTCGTCCAACTCCGTCCGGCTGGTCGAGGTCGCGCTGCAGCACGGTGCCAAGGCCTCGTACCTCGTCGACTACGCCAAGGAGGTCGACCCGGCGTGGCTCGAGGGCGTCGAGACCGTCGGCGTCACGTCCGGCGCGTCGGTGCCCGACCTGCTGGTGATGGAACTGCTGAAGTACCTGGAGTCGCAGGGCTACGGCGAGGTCGAGGAGATCACGACGGCGAACGAGAAGATCGCCTTCTCGCTGCCGCGAGAGCTCCGCAAGGACCTGGTGCGCTAGAGCTGACGCGAAAGGGTCGCCGCCGATGCCGGTGGCGACCCTTTCGGTGTTCCGGGGCTTCTCAGCGGTCGTCGCGCGGCGGGCGGGGCTTGCGCTGCCCCGACGGGCGCTCGCCGCGGGCACCGTCCGGACGCGGGCGGCGGGCCGAAGCGCCCTCGGGACGCGGGCGGCGGGCCGGGGTCCCCTCGATGCGTTCGGGACGGGCGCGGCGCGGGCGGTCCTCGTCGGCTTCCTCGCGCGGCTTGCGGGCCGGCTTGGACCGGTCCTTGACCTCCGCCTTGATCTCCGCCTTGGCCTCGCGGACCTCGTCCTTCGTCGGCCGGTTCGGGTTCTTCTGCAGGATGATCCGCAGGATGCCCAGGCCGACGGTGACGGCGGTGGTGATCGCCATGACCGGGAAGCTGTCGATGAGCGGCCGGCCGAGGCCGAGCGCCATCGCGGACAGACCGCCCTTGGCCACGCCGCCGGTGAGCAGCACGAGCGTGGGCACGGTGGCGGCGAGGACCAGCGGTGGCTGCACCATCGGCCCGAACAGGCTGCGGCGCTGCACCAGCACGATCCCGGCGAGCGCGCCGGCGAAGAACACGACGATGAACGTCCAGCCGACCGTCTTGCTGGAGCTGATGTCGATGAACGCGCCGATGAACGCCGGGACGAGGGCGCACAGGATGGCCGCCCACCACGGGATTCCCCTGAACTCGCCGAAGAGGGCCCGGTAGTTCCACGGAACCGCGTCGTGGTCTTCGACGTCGTCATCGAAGGCCGATGACCGCTCGCGCAACTCACTCACGACGCACACGGTAGCCGTTCAGCCATTCGGTGTTCGTCAGTCCGCAGCTTTCTCACTCAGAAGCAACCCGCGGGCACACCGCGTGCGTTTCAAGCGGACTGTTCGTCCGCCCTTCGGACGAGGGGGAGGGGCGTGGGCGTGGCGGAGGCGTCCGTCAGCGGCTCCACGCTCGCCCGGAAGCCCTCCAGGGCGTCGAGCTCCCGGCGCCTCGCCGAGAGGAACCGCTGCAGGTGGGTGGTGGAGAGGTTGACGGCCTCGATGGCGGTGTCGGCGGCGCGGTTCGCCCGGCCCGCCTGCAGCCTGACCTGCTCGACGTCGTCGGCGAGCGCGCGTTCGGTGACCGCGAACATCGCCGAGGACGCGATCACGGCGAACCCGGTCGGGCCGCACAGGAAGACGCGGCGGTCGAGCAGCCAGCGCAGCAGTTCCGGATCGGTGTCCAGCGCGGCGACGACGGCGCCGTCGTTGGGGACGAACATGATCGTGCCGTAGATGGCGTCGGCCCAGCGCTGGTAGCCCTTGCCGGCCAGTTCGGCGGCGCGCGAACGGATGTTGCGGACGTGCACCCGCAGCGCGTCCTGGC
The DNA here is from genome assembly GCF_900104175.1 of Lentzea jiangxiensis. GTDB lineage: Bacteria > Actinomycetota > Actinomycetes > Mycobacteriales > Pseudonocardiaceae > Lentzea > Lentzea jiangxiensis. Next base: position 142,495 of record NZ_FNIX01000009.1, on the reverse strand, counting down.
GTTCCTGCGGGTCGTCCGTCTCGACCGCTTCCGCCCAGGTGGCCATGGACATCTTCGAGTCGACCGGGACCTGACGGCCGCCGCCGACGTTCAGGACCATGTCCGGACGGACCGCTCCGCCGCCCGCCACGTCCGTCTGCAGCGTGTAGTGGAGGTTTTCCCTCAGACCCAGTGCGCGCGCTGTCTCGACGAGCACCTGCTCGCCCAGCTCGCCGCGTCCCGAAACGCTGGAGAACGCCACCTCGTAGCGCTGGAGGGCCACCTGCTGGGCGTCGTAGCGCGCGCGTTCGGCCGCGATGGCCTGGAGCGCTTCGTCGGTGCGCCGGACGCTGTCCTGGTACAGGCGGTGGACGAAGACCAGCGCCCCGGCGCAGACGAGCGCCAGGACGAGAGAGGCGGTGATGATCACGGCGGTCACGGCACCGATGATGCTCCCCCACGGACGTTGAACTCGATCGGGTGACACGCCGGGAACCCTCCCGGAGTTTTGTCGGACCCCGTCTCTACGGTTGTGGCCATGCGGATCCTGCACACCTCCGACTGGCACGTGGGGCGGACCTTCCACGGCCGCGACCTGCTCGTCGAGCAGGAGTCGGTGCTGAGCGGCCTCGCTGACCTGGTGTCCTCCGAGAAGGTCGACGTCGTGGTCATCTCCGGCGACCTGTACGACCGGGCGGTGCCGTCGGCGGACGCGGTGGCGTTGTGCGCGCGGGTGCTCATGCGGATCAGGGCGGCCGGGGCGCGGATCGTGATCACGCCGGGCAACCACGACTCGGCGGCGCGGATCGGGGTGTTCGGGGAGTTCGCCGCGGCGGGCGGGCTGCACCTGCGCACGCAGATCTCGTCGTTGGACAAGCCCGTCGAGCTGGAGGACGAGCACGGGCCGGTCGCGGTGTACGGCATCCCGTTCCTGGAGCCGGAACCGGCGCGGCACGCGCTCGGCGTGGCGGCCAAGGGCCACGCGCCCGTGCTGACGGAGGCGATGCGGCGGATTCGCGCCGACCTGGCATCGCGTGGGGCGCGGTCCGTCGTGCTGGCCCACGCCTTCGTGACGGGCGGGGCGCCGTCGGAGTCGGAGCGCACCATCGCGGTGGGTGGCGTGCAGGACGTGTCGATGCGCGTGTTCTCGGGCGTCGACTACGTGGCTCTGGGGCACCTGCACGGGCCGCAGACGCTCGCGGACAACCTGCGGTACTCGGGCAGCCCGCTGGCGTACTCGTTCTCCGAGGCGCGGCACCGCAAGTCGGTGTGGCTGGTCGAGCTGGACGAGGGCGGGCTCGTCGGCGTCGAGCGGCGCGACCTGCCGGTGCCGAGGCGGCTGGCGACGGTGACCGGTACGTTGGCCGGCGTGCTGGAGGACCCGGCGCACAAGCCGCTGGAAGACCACTTCCTGTCCGTGGTGCTGACGGACCGGGTGCGGCCGATGGACGCCCTGCGGCAGCTGCAGAAGCGGTTCGAGCACGCGGTGCACGTGGAGTGGCGGCCGGAGCAGGGCCCGCGGCACGACATGACCTACGCGGAACGGGTGCGCGGCCGTTCCGACGAGGAGGTGGCCTGCTGCTTCGTGTCCGACGCCCGCGGGTCGGAGCCTTCCCGGGCCGAGATGGCGTTGTTGCGCGAGGCGTTCGCGTCGGTGGCGGGGGAGCAGGAGCGATGAGACTGCACCGCCTGGAGCTGACGGCGTTCGGTCCCTACCCGAAACCGGAGGCCGTCGACTTCGACGAGCTGGGTGCGGACGGGTTGTTCCTGCTGCACGGCGACACGGGCGCCGGCAAGACGACGTTGCTCGACGCGGTGGCGTTCGCGCTGTTCGGCAAGGTCCCCGGCGCGCGGGGCGACGTGAAGAAGCTCCGGTGCGAGTACGCCGATCCCGAGGTGCCGACCGAGGTGTCGCTGGAGCTCACCGTGCAGTCGCGGCGGTTCCGGATCGTGCGCTCGCCGGAGTTCGACCGGCCGAAGAAGCGCGGCGGCGGCTTCACCACGCAGCCCGCGAAGTGCTCCCTGACGTGGCTCGAGGGCTGGGACGGCGAGGGCATCACCCGCATCGACGACGTGGCGCGCGCGGTCGAGGACATGCTGGGCATGTCGTACGAGCAGTTCTTCCAGGTCGTGCTGCTGCCGCAGGGCGAGTTCGCGAAGTTCCTCCGGTCGGACACGGCCGAGCGCGAGGTGCTGCTGGAGAAGCTCTTCGGCACCGAGCGGTTCCTGGACGTGGAGAAGTGGTTCCGCGACAGGCGGCTCGCGGCCGGCCGGGTGCTGGAGGAGCGTCGTCAGGGCGCCGCGAAGCTGGTGCACCGCGTCGCCGAGGCCTCGTCCGAGGAGCCGTCCGACGAGCCCGGCTGGCTGGAGGCGGTGCTGGACCGGCTCTCCCTCGCGGTGGAGCGGGCCGAGGCGCTGTCGGAGGACACGGCGGGCGTGGCCGACGGCGCGGACGCGGTGCTGGCCCACGCCCGCGTGCAGGCCGACCAGCTGCGCCGGGTGAGGGAGGCCCGCGAGCTGCTCGCTCGTGTCGAGGCGGCCGATTCGGCGTCGTGGTTCGCCGAGCGCGATGCCGCCCGGCGTGCGATCCCCGTCGTGCCGGCGCACGCCGAGATCGCGAAGCTCCAGCAGTCCTACGAGTTCGCCGTCCGCGACGAGAGCAGGGCCGCGGAGGCGCTGGCGCGCCTGGGGTACGAGGGTTCGGCGTTGCGGGAGGACGCCGAGCGCCACCGCGAGGAGGCCGGTGGCCTGGGCGAGCTGGCGGCCGAGGCGGAACGCCAGCAGGCGGACGTGCGCAGGCTGTCGGTGCTGAAGAACTCCTCGTACCAGGTGGAACGCCGGCTGCTGGCCCTCAACGCCGAGCTGGAGGTGCTCCCCGAGCGCCTGGCCCGGTGCCGTGCCCAGCTCGACGCCGCGGTCGAGGCGTCGGGGCGGCTCGACTCGCTGAGGGCCCGTGCCGACGCGGCCGAGGCGCTGCCGGGGGCGACGCGGGCGCTGGAGCGCACCAAGAACGAGCTGCACCAAGCGATCGACGTCCACCAGAAGGCCAAGGACGTCCTGCAGCAGGTCCGCCACCAGCGCCTGGAGAACATGGCCATCGAGCTGGCCGCGGCACTCAAGCGCGGCAAGCCCTGTGCCGTCTGCGGTTCCCCGAGCCACCCCGCGCCCGCCCAGCCGATGCTGGGCGGCGTCGGCGCGACGGACGAGGAGGTGGCCGCCCGCGAGGAACAGGCCGCCCTGGAGCGCCGCCACGAGGCCGAACGGGCCGCCCACGCCGCCGAGCTGCGCATCCAAGCCTGCTGGGAGGCCCTGGGCTCCGAGGAGCCGGCCGCCGCGCTGGCCGAGCACCGCGCGGCGCTGGAGCTGGCGCGCACCCGGTCGCAGCGGCAGACGGAGTTCGTCGGTCTCGAGGCCAAGACCCGCGACCTCGCAGCGGAGAAGGGCCAGGTCGAGCAGGACCTGGTCGGCCTGCGCACGGAGCACGCGTCGCTCGTCGCGGTCGTCGAGGAACGAGGCGCCCGCCTGGACAAGGCCCGCGGCGAGCACGAGGACGTCCTGACCCGCCGCGATCACCTGCTGCGCCTGGCGAAGGCCATGGTGGAGCTGGACGAGCGCCGCAACGCCCGTGCCGCCGCCCTGGCCCGCGTGCGGGAGCAGCAGGCGTCGGTCGCCGCGCTGGCCACCGAGGCGGGCTTCGCCGACGTGGACGCCGCCCTGGCCGCCCACCGCCCGGCGGCCGATGTGCAGGCGCTGGACGAGCGCATCGCGGCCTGGGAACGCGCCCGCGCCTCCGCCCTCGCGACGCTGGAGGAGCTCGCCGAGGTCGACCCGGACGAGGAGGTCGACCTGGCCGGGGTGACGGCCCAGGCCTCCTCCGCCCGCGCCGCCGCCTCCTCCGCGGCGACGGGCCTGGCCCGTGCCCAGGCGGCCCTGGAGCGCGTGAGCGAGCTGGCCGCGCGCCTGCGCGCCGAGCGGAAGTCGCTGGAACCGCTGGAAGCCTCGTACGCCGAGCTGGACGCGTTGACGGACGTGATCAACGGCCGCGGCCAGAACTCGAAGAAGATGACCCTGCGGTCGTACGTGCTCGCGGCCCGGCTGGAGGAGGTCGCCGTGGCGGCCTCGGCCCGCCTGCACCGCATGAGCCAGGGCCGCTACAGCTTCGTGCACTCCGACTCGGCCGGAGCGCGCGGCACCCGCGGCGGCCTGAGCCTCGACGTGCTGGACGACTACTCGGGCCGGTCACGTCCCGCCAAGACGTTGTCCGGCGGCGAGTCGTTCCTGGCGTCGTTGTCGCTGGCCCTGGGCCTGGCGGACGTGGTGGCGAACGAGACGGGCGGCGCGCTTCTCGACACGTTGTTCGTCGACGAGGGCTTCGGCACGCTCGACTCCGACACGCTGGACATCGTGATGAACACGCTCGACGAGCTGCGCGCGGGCGGCCGGGTGGTCGGGCTGGTGTCGCACGTCGAGGAGCTGCGGCAGCGCATCCCGACGCGCCTGCGGGTCCGCAAGGCGCGCACCGGGTCGACGCTCGAGATGTCGCTGGGCTGACCCGGCCCCGGACGGGCGGCGGGGGAGCCCGGCCCCCGGCGCCGGAAACCGACTTCGCCGGTCAGCGCTCGTGGGCGAGCAGCCAGCGCTTCACGTCGAGACCCCAGCGGAAGCCGCCGAGGTTGCCGCCGATCCGGATGACGCGGTGGCACGGCACGAACAGCGCCGCCGAGTTGCGTGCGCACGCCGAGGCTGCGGCGCGGATGGCGGCGGGACGGCCGGACAGCTCCGCGTACTCGGAGTAGGTGACCGGTTCGCCCGCCTTGACGGTGCGCAGGACGTCCCAGGCGTGCTGCAGGAACGGGCCGGACTTCTGGCGGACCTCGACGGTGTCGATCGCGGTGAGGTCGCCCTCGTGGTAGGCGACGACGGCCTTGGTGACGTCGCCGAGGTCGGGGCGCGGGGTGATCTCGGACGGCGTCAGGGTCGCGTGGATCTGCGGCGTCAGCTTGGAGATGTCGGCGGTCCAGCCGCTCGCGAGCACGGCCCCGTCCGGCGTGACGACCGCGGTGAACGGCCCCGCCGGGGTGTCCACAGTGGACGCGTGTGCGACGCTCATCGTGTTGCTGCCTTCCTCGTCAGGTGTGCTCCGGCGTAGGAGCGCCACGGCCGCCACTCGGGGCCGTGGGAAGCCAGGTCTCGCAGGGACTTCGGCAGCACCAGCACGTCCGGTGCGCCGAGCACGCGCATGGCCACCTCGTCGGCGACATCGGCGCCGACCAGCGGTGTCAGCTCTTCGGTCAGGTCCTCCGGCGAGCGACCCACGTCGATCACGAGTCTGCCGTTCGCGAGCGCCTCGGTGACGGGGTGGTCCCCCGCCGCGTAGAGGTGGGTCAGGCCGCCGTCCGGGATCCGCAGCGGGACGCCGGTGAACGGGGCGACCAGCCGCAGCAGCGTCTCGGCGCCGTCGACGCTGCCCGCGACCCGGATGCCCGGCGTCTCGCGGACCAGCGGGCCGAGGACCGGGTCGGCGCCGAGGAACGTGTCCACGGCGACCGGGTCGGCGTCGAGGTCCAGCAGGCGGCGCACGCGGGCCACCGCCGTGCCCAGGTCGCGCACGTCGGCGAGGCGCAGCGAGCACAGGACGTGGCCGGTGGGGAACGTCAGGCGGACCGTCGCCTCGCCGTGGGGCAGCGAGAGCGTCCGCGCGTAGGAGTCGGCGGTCACCTCCTCCACGCCGGGCAGCGCGTGCGCCCGGAAGTGGGCGAGGAGGCCCGTGGCGTCGAACGGCGGCCGGTACGGCAGGCGCAGCACGATCCGGCCGGGGGTGCCGACCGGGGCCTTGCCGCGGCCGCGCATCTGCGACGGTGTCGAGGCGAACACCATGCGGATGGTGTCGTTGAACTGGCGCACCGACGCGAAGCCCGCCGCGAACGCGATGTCGGCGAACGGCAGTTCGGTCGTCTCGATCAGCAACCGCGCCGCGTGGGCGCGGTGGGCCCTGGCCAGCGCCAGCGGACCGGCCCCCAGTTCGGCGGTCAGCACGCGGGTGAGGTGGCGTTCCGAGTAGCCGAGCTTCGCCGCGAGCCCGCAGACGCCGTCGCGTTCGACGACGCCGTCGCTGATCAGGCGCATCGCCCGGCCCGCGAGGTCCGCCCGCAGGTCCCACTCCGGCGAGCCGGGGGTGGCGTCCGGCAGGCACCGGCGGCAGGCGCGGAAGCCCGCCGACTGCGCGGCCGCCGCCGTCAGGAAGAACCGGCTGTTGCGGCGCTTGGGGGTCACCGCGGGGCACGAGGGCCGGCAGTAGATGCCGGTCGTGCGCACCGCGTGGATGAAGCACCCGTCGAAACGGGCGTCACGTGCGGAGCACACCCGGTACGCGTGTTCTTCGTCGATGACCATGCCACCGATCCTGCCAGCGGGAACGGGCAATGGCTCGCGGGAATCGGACACGACCGTCGCCTGCCGTAGACTCGTCGCTCGTGAGTTTGACCCTCGGTATCGTCGGCCTGCCCAACGTCGGCAAGTCCACCCTGTTCAATGCGCTGACGCGCAACGACGTGCTCGCCGCGAACTACCCGTTCGCGACCATCGAGCCGAACGTGGGCGTCGTGCCGCTGCCGGACGCGCGCCTCACCAGGCTCGCCGAGATCTTCGGCTCCGAGCGCGAGGTGCCCGCCGTGGTGTCGTTCGTCGACATCGCGGGCATCGTGAAGGGCGCGTCGGAGGGCGAGGGCCTCGGCAACAAGTTCCTCGCGAACATCCGCGAAGCGAACGCCATCTGCCAGGTCATCCGCGTCTTCGACGACCCGGACGTCGTGCACGTCGACGGCCGCGTCGATCCGTCGAGCGACATCGAGACGATCAACACCGAGCTGATCCTCGCCGACCTCCAGACCCTCGAGAAGGCCATCCCGAGGATCGAGAAGGAGGCGCGGATGCAGAAGGACCGCCGCGCCGCCCTCGAGAACGCGAAGAAGGCCAAGGACCTCCTCGACTCGGGGCGCACGCTGTTCTCGGCGCAGTCCGAAGTGGACGGCGAACTGCTGCGCGAGCTCTCCCTGCTCACCACCAAGCCGTTCCTCTACGTCTTCAACGCCGACGAGGGCGTCCTGACCGACGAGGCCCGTCGGAAGGAGCTGCGCGAGCTCGTCGCCCCCGCCGACGCGGTGTTCCTCGACGCCAAGGTCGAATCGGAACTGCTGGAGCTCGACGAGTCCGAAGCGCTGGAGCTGCTGGAGTCGATCGGCCAGTCCGAGCCGGGCCTGCACGCCCTCGCCCGCGCCGGCTTCCACACCCTCGGCCTGCAGACCTACCTCACCGCGGGTCCGAAGGAGGCGCGCGCCTGGACGATCCCGCAGGGCGCCACCGCTCCGCAGGCCGCCGGCGTGATCCACACGGACTTCGAGAAGGGCTTCATCAAGGCCGAGGTCGTGTCGTTCGACGACCTGGTCGCCTCGGGTTCGAAGGCCGACGCGAAGGCGGCGGGCAAGGTCCGCATGGAGGGCAAGGACTACGTCATGGCCGACGGCGACGTGGTGGAGTTCCGCTTCAACGTCTGACGGACGCTCGCGAAAGGCACCTTCCGCGCGGAAGGTGCCTTTCGCGCGTTTTCCGCGGGAGAGGCCAGGCGGGGGACGTGGACCCGGTAGGCGGCGCGGCTCCTCGGTGAGACCGAAGCGCTACGAGCCGAGACCACACCTCAGCCGCGAGAGAAGGGCCTGAGGGAGCGCCTTGCTGAGCCTGGCGTTGGGGAAGCCGGTGAGGCGCTGCGGCTGGACCTGTCACGCATCAACTCAGCCACCTGGAATCAGTCGCTCCAAGTGCACGCGCGAATGCGGTGGGCAATCACCGATGGCGAAAGCGCAGCTGACGCGAAAGCCTTTGCCGCCGAAGCGTTCCGGAACCGCGGGGTGGAGGTGCGCCCGCCCGGTTTGTATCGGCGACGAATCTTTGATGGAAGGTTTGTACCGACCTCCGTGGGGTAGCCAGAGTTCAGGTTTCCCCACCTGGAGGTTGCAATGATCGTCCTCGGTCTGATTCTGCTCGTCGTCGGATGGCTGGCCGGTATCAGCATCCTGACGACGCTGGGCGTGGTGCTGCTGGTCATCGGCGCGATCCTGGCCGTCCTCGGCGCGGTCGGCAAGCCGATCGGTGGGCGCGCGCACTACTTCTAAAAGCCGCTCCACCCCTCGGAAGCGGTGAACGAAGAAGGGGGAGCCTCCACTGTGGAGGCTCCCCCTTCTTCATGTCTCACAACGTTCACACGTTGTTCTTGGCCCGTGCGGCGGCGGCGAACACGCCGAAGGCGACCCCCAGCATGGCCAGAGCGGCGACAGCGGCAACAACAAGATCAACTGACATGGTCGAAAAAACTCCCTCTTGCGATCTTCCCCGTCCGTTATGACGCCGGGGTACCCCAGAACGTTGCCTCGGGTAACGTTTTCGGGGTGAAACTCCGTGCTGTGGAAGCGCGTGTGCTCTCCGTAGCACCGTGGCTGCTCGCGTTGTCCGTCGCCGGGCACCTGTTCATGGTCGCGTTCCAGGCGAAGATGACCATGATCGACCTGCTCGTCTACCGCAACGGATCGCCGCACCTGTTCTCCGGCGACCTCTACGAGTGGCGGCTCGACCAGTATGCGGACGTGTTCCCGCTGCCGTTCACCTACCCGCCGTTCGCGGCCGCGATCTTCACGCCGATGAGCTGGGTGCCGTGGGAGGCGTCGCGCTGGATCTGGCAGCTGATCTGCCTGGGGTGCCTGTACTTCATCGTGCGCACCAGTCTGAAGCTGCTCCGGCTGCCGGACCCGCGCCGCGCCATGATGTGGACCGCGCTGACGCTGTGGATCGAGCCGGTCCGCACCACGCTCAACTACGGTCAGATCAACCTGGTGCTGGTCGCGATCCTGATCGGCACGCTCGCCAGCGCGCGGAACTGGGTCGGCGGCGCCGGCGTCGGGTTCGCCGCGGGCATCAAGCTCACGCCCGCGATCTCCGGGCTGTACTTCCTCGTCCAGCGCCGGTGGATGGCCGCTGTGTGGTCGTTCGTCGCCTTCGCCGCGGTGTACGGGATCGGGTGGGCCATCTCACCGTCCCAGTCGGACAAGTTCTGGTTCCAGCTGCTCGGTGACGCGAGCCGGGTCGGCCCGGTCGGCAGCGCGATCAACCAGTCGCTGCGCGGAGCGCTCAGCCGCACGGTCGGCTACGACGTCAAGACGGGGCCGGTCTACATCGTCGCCGTGCTCGTCGCCGCCGCGCTGACGTGGTTCGCGGTCAGCAGGACCAGGGACGTGCTGGCGTTGATCGTGAGCGTGCAGATGCTCGGCCTGCTCGTCTCGCCGATCTCGTGGAGCCACCACTGGGTGTGGATGGTGCCCGCGCTGCTCTGGCTCGTCCACGAGGGCGGACACCTGCTCTGCAAGATCACCGCCGGGCTGTGGGTGCTGCTGACCGGCGGCTACCTGATCTCGTTCCTGCTGCTGGCCCAGCCGAACATCTGGGACTTCCCGCGGCCGTGGGTCTTCGTGGTGCTCGGCTGGGGCTATCCGGCCGCGGGCGTGCTCACGCTGGTCGCGATCGGGCTGGCGGCCCGGCGCGAGCGCACCGAGCCGCGCCCCGGTGGCGAGGAAGCCGCCGACGGCGAACCCAGCAGGGTCGCCGGCTGAGGCCTCCCGACCGGGTCAGCCCAGGGCGTCCAGGACCCCGTCGATCTCCTCGGCGAGGGACACGTCCAGTGCGGTGATTCCTCCCTTGTAGTGCGTGCTCAGGCGGAATGTCAGCGTCTTGTACCGGATGTCGATGTCCGGGTGGTGGTTGTCGTTCTCGGCGATCTCCGCGACCCGGTTCACGACCATGATCGCCTGGGAGAAGCTCGGCAGCTCCACGGTCTTCACCAGTGCCGCGTCCTGGGGGCACCAGCCGGGGAGTTTGGGGAGCAGGTCGTCCAACTGATCGTCGCTCAACAGCTCGGCCATGTCCTGATCGTCCCACCACGTCACGTAGGCTGCGCGTTCACCACGGGAGTCCGGTGAAGCGCCGGGCTGAGAGGAGGGCTCGCAAGCCCTCGACCGTCCACCTGATCCGGGTCATACCGGCGTAGGGAGAGGTTTGACGTGAGAAGGATTTTGGCTGTTTGCGCTGCTCTGGTGCTGGCCGGGTGCTCGGCCGGCACCTCGACCGCACCGCAGTCGCGCGAGGTCACGCTGGTGACCCACGACTCGTTCGCGGTCAAGCAGGAGGTGCTGGACGAGTTCCAGAAGTCCTCGGGCATCACCGTGAAGCAGCTCGCGAGCGGCGACGCGGGCGAGCTGACGAACAAGCTGGTGCTCACCAAGGCGAACCCGATCGGTGACGTGGCGTTCGGCGTCGACTCGACCTTCGCCTCGCGCGCGTTGAGCGAGGGCGTCTTCGCCGAGTACGCCTCGCCGGAGGCCTCGAAGGGCGCCCAGCGGTACAAGGCGGACGACTCGAACCGCCTGCAGGCCGTCGACGTCGGTGACGTGTGCCTCAACATCGATCCGGCCAAGCTCGGCGGGGTCGAGCCGAAGTCGTACGAGGACCTGGTCGACCCGAAGTTCAAGGACAAGCTGGTCGTCGAGAACCCGGCCACGTCCTCGCCCGGCCTCGCCTTCCTGCTCGGCACGATCGCGAAGTTCGGCGAGAACGGCTGGCAGGAGTACTGGACCAAGCTCAAGGCCAACGGCGTCAAGGTCGTGAGCGGCTGGGAAGAGGCCTACAACCAGGAGTTCTCCGCCACCAAGGGCGACCGGCCGATCGTCGTGTCGTACGCGTCGTCGCCGTCGGCCGAGGGCGGCAAGACCAAGGCCGTGCTCGACACCTGCTACCGCCAGGTCGAGTACGCCGGCGTGCTGTCCGGCGCGAAGAACCCGGAGGACGCCGAGAAGGTCCTCGACTTCCTGCTCGGCGAGGCGTTCCAGGCCCAGGTGGCCGAGCAGATGTACGTCTACCCCTCGCGCGAGGGCGTCGCGCTGCCCGAGTCCTGGGCCGAGGACGCCCCGCTGCCGTCTTCGCCGCAGTCGTTGCCCGCCGAGAAGGTCAAGGACAACCGCGAAGCGTGGGTCGAGCAGTGGCGCAAGCTCGTGCAGGGCTGAGCTCGCGCACGGGGTGGTCGGCGGCGGCGCTGCTGCCGCTGGCCTTCCTGGGACTGTTCTTCGCGTGGCCCGTGCTGGCGATCGTGTCGCTCGGGCTGCGTGAAGGCGGTGTCCTGGAGGCGGTCTTCGAGGGCGACACCTGGGAGCTCGCCGGCTTCACCCTCGGGCAGGCCCTGGCGTCGACGATCGTGGCGGTCGTCGCCGGGATGCCGCTCGCGTTCGTGCTGGCGCGGTGCCGGATCCGCGGGCTCGGGCTGGTGCGTGCCGCCGTGATGGTGCCGTTCGTGCTGCCGACCGTCGTGGTGGGCCTGGCCTTCCGGACGTTCTGGCCGGACGGCGGGGTGCTGCCGATCGTGCTGGCGAACGCCTTCTTCAACGTCGCCGTGGTCGCGCGGACCGTCGGCGGGCTGTGGGCGCACACCGATCGGCGGGCCGAGGACGCGGCACGGGCGCTGGGGGCGTCACGCCCGCGGGCGTTCCTGTCGGTGGTGCTGCCGGCGCTCGCGCCCGCGATCGGGTCGGCCGCGGCGGTCGTGTTCCTGTTCTGCGCCACGAGCTTCGGCGTCGTGCTGGTGCTCGGCGGCTCGCGGTACCGGACGCTGGAGACCGAGATCTACCTGCGGACGGTCGAGCTGTTCGACCTGTCCGGGGCGGCTGCCCTGTCGCTGCTGCAGTTCGCCGCCGTGCTGGTGGTGCTCGTGCTGGGCGCGCTCGCCCGGCGCCGGCGGGAGACCGCTCTGGCGCTGCGCGGCAGGGAAGAGCTGGCCCGGCGGCCCGCCGGTGGCGAGTGGTACGTCGTCGGGGCCGCGTTCGCCGTGGTGGTCGCGTTGCTGACGCCGGTCGTGGGCCTGGTGACCCGGTCGCTGTCCACCCGGGACGGCTGGAGCCTCGCCGGGTACGTGGCGCTGAACACCCGCGGCGACCGGGGCACGCTGGCGGTGACCGGCATCGACGCCGCCGTGAACTCGCTGCGGACGGCCTTCGACGCGACGCTCGTGGCACTGGTGGTCGGGGTGTTCTCGGCCGTGGTGCTGGTGGGGTTGCGGCGATCCGGTGCGCGTTTCGCCGAGGTGCTCGACACGGCGCTGATGCTGCCGCTCGGGGTGTCCGCGGTGACGGTCGGCTTCGGCTACCTGATCACCATGGACGCGTTGCCCGGCGACTTCCGCACCTCGCCGATGCTGGTGCCGCTGGCGCAGGCGCTGGTGGTGACGCCGCTGGTCGTGCGGATGGTGCTGCCGGTGCTGCGGGCCGTCGACGAACGGCTGCGGCAGGCGGCGGCGGCGCTGGGGGCCTCGCCCTCCCGGGTGTGGCGCGAGGTCGACCTGCCGCTGGTCGGACGGTCCCTGGTGGCGGCGGCCGGGTTCGGGTACGTGGTGGCGCTGGGGGAGTTCGGGGCGACGAGCTTCCTGGCCCGGCCGGACGCGCCGACGCTGCCGGTGGTGATCGCACGGCTGATGTCGCGGCCGGGGGAGTTGAACAGCCAGATGGCCTACGCGGCGTGCGCGCTGCTGATGGTCGTGACGGTCGGGTGCGTCCTGCTGATCGAGCGGTTGCGCGTGCCGAGCAGCGGGGAGTTCTGATGGCGCTGGAGCTGGACTCGATCACCGTCCGGTATGGACGGACGACGGCGGTCTCGGACGTGTCGCTCTCCGTGCGGGACGGCGAGGTCGTGGCGTTGCTCGGGCCGTCGGGGTGCGGCAAGTCGACGCTGCTGCGCACGGTCGCGGGGCTGGAGAAGCCCTCGTCCGGTGCCGTGCGGTGGGATGGCGCCGACCTGGCCGGCGTCCCGGTGCACCGGCGCGAGTTCGGTCTGGTGTTCCAGGACGGGCAGCTGTTCCCGCACCGCACGGTCGCCGGGAACGTGGCGTTCGGCCTGCGGATGAAGAAGGTCGAGCGCGAGGCGCGGGACAAGCGCGTGCTGTCGCTGCTCGAGCTCGTCGGCCTCGAGGGCTATGCCGATCGCCGGGTCACGCAGCTGTCCGGTGGGGAGCAGCAACGGGTGGCGCTGGCACGCGCGCTGGCGCCGTCACCGCGGTTGCTGCTGCTGGACGAGCCGCTCTCGGCGCTGGACCGGGCGTTGCGCGAGCAGCTCGCGGTCGACCTGGCGCGGCTGCTGCGGGAGGCGGCCACGACGGCGCTGGTCGTGACGCACGACCACGACGAGGCGTTCACGCTGGCCGACCGGGTGGCGATCATGTCGCGCGGCCGGATCGTGCAGGTCGGCCCGCCCGCCGAGGTGTGGTCGTCGCCGGTGGACGTCGAGACGGCGAAGTTCCTGGGCTGCAGCAGGTTCGTGCCCGGCTCGTTCGTCGGGCTGGACGTCGAACGGGTCGGGTTGCGCGCCACGGCGCTGCGGGTCGACTCCGAGGGTCTGCTGGAGGGCACGGTGCTGGAGCGGGTGCACCGGCGCGACCACGTGCGGTTGCTCGTGGAGATCGGCGGCGAGGAGTACGAGGCCGTGGGGCCGGTGTCGGTCGGGGACCGCGTGCGGCTCGCAATCGACTTGGACGGCGTCGCGCGCGTCGGGTAGGCATTGAGCCCTATGGGACTTCTCGAGGGACGAGTAGCGCTGGTCACCGGCGTGAGCAGGCGGCAGGGCATCGGCTACGCGATCGCGTCCCGGCTGCGCGGGATGGGTGCCGAGGTGTTCGTGCAGCACCACGTCCCGCACGACGAGGCGCAGCCGTGGGGCGCGGACTCCGTGGACGAGGTGCTGGCCGGTGTCGGCGCTCAGGGGCTGGGCGTGGACCTGGCCGACCCCGAAGGGCCGGAACGGCTGGTGGCCGCGGCCGTCGAGGCGTTCGGACGCGTCGACGTGCTGGTGTGCAACCACGCGCGGTCCGGCGGCGACGGGTCGCTGGCCGAGGTGGACGCCGAGATGCTCGACGGGCACCACGCGGTGAACACGCGCTCGTCGATCCTGCTGGCGCAAGCGTTTGCGCGCAGGTGGGAGGGACGTGAGGGCGGTCGGGTCGTGTTCCTGACGTCCGGGCAGAACCTCGGGCCGATGCCCGGCGAGGTCGCCTACGCGGCGTCGAAGGGTGCCCTCGCGGCGATCGTGGCGACGCTGTCGCACGAGCTGGCGGACCGGGGCATCACCGTCAACGCCGTGAACCCCGGCCCGACCGACACGGGGTGGGCCGGACCGGAGCTCGCGGACTTCGTGAACGAGCGAATGCCGTTGAAGCGCTGGGGTCAGCCGGACGACGCCGCCCGGCTGATCTCCTGGCTCTGCACCGGCGACGCCGCCTGGATCACCGGTCAGGTGATCAACAGCGAGGGCGGGTTCCGGCGCTAGTTGTCCTTCGTGATGAGGCGCATCGCGGCCAGGCCCGTGCCGATCAGCAGGTAGCAGCCCGCGAGCAGGGTGCTGTCCCAGATCTGGTCGAGCGGGACCGGGTCGCGCATCACGTCGATCAGGCCGGGGAAGCCCGTCGTGATCAGGAACGGGTGCAGCCAGTCCAGCGACGAGAACTGCCCCAGCACCTGGAACACGATGATCGTCGTCATGGTCGCCGCCTGCACCACCAGCGGGTGCTCGGTGGCGGCCGAGACGGCGAGGGCGACGGCGCCGATCGACACCATCTGGAACGTCACGAGGACGACGAACAACGCGATGCGCAGCAGGCCCTCACCGGTGTCCAGCGTGGTGCCCGACAGCGTCATCATGCCGTCGGTGCCGAGGAACGCCGTGCCCGCGATGATGCCGACGACGGCCATCAGCGTGACGGCGAACAACGACATCGCGGCGAGCCCGAACAGCTTCACGAACAGCAGCCGCACGCGGGACACCGGTGCGACCAGCAGGCCGCGCAACGTGCCGTGCTGGGCCTCGCCCGCCAGGCCGTCCGCCGCCCAGATCGACGCCACCAGCGGCAGCAGCAGGTTGAGCGACAGGAACAACGTGAAGATCGGCACGACCATGCCGTTGCCCTGCAGGATGGCCCCGAGCCCGGGAGGCCCGCCGCCCTCGTCCTCGCCGGCGGTCCAGATGCCGAAGCTGATGACGATCGGCACCAGCACCAGGCCGAACAGGCCGATGAGCGTGCGAGGCCTGCGCAGCATCCAGCGCACCTCGGAACCGAACTGACGCGTGATCATCGCGAGCCCCCGTCCAGCGTGTCCACGGCGGACATCCCGCGCTCGGCCTCCTCGGCCTCGGTGAGCCGCGCGAACAGCTCCTCCAGGCCGGTCTTCCAGCGGGTGGCCTCGAAGACCCTGGCACCGCCCTGGACGAGCGTCTCGATCACCTGCGGCGCGCTCGTGCCGGCGAGCTCGACCCGCAGCCCGTCGCCCAGCGGCCGCGCGGAGATCTTGGCCTGGCGCAACGCGCTCAGCGCCTTCTCGACGTCCGGTGTGATCACCTGCAGGGCGGATCCCCCCGCCTGCAGCAGCTCGGTCAGCTCGCCCTGCGCCACCACGGTGCCGCGGTGCAGCACGGCGACGTGCGTGCAGGTGGCCTCGACCTCGCTCAGCAGGTGGCTGGAGACGAGGACGGTGCTGCCCGCCGCGTGGAGCTCCGCGATGATCTTGCGGATCTCCCGCGTGCCGGCCGGGTCGAGGCCGTTGGTCGGCTCGTCGAGCACGACGAGCTTGCGCGGCACGAGCAGCGCCCCGGCCAGGCCGAGACGCTGCTTCATGCCGAGCGAGTACCCCCGGTACCTGCGGTGGGCCGCCTGGGCGAGCCCGACGCGATCGAGGGCCTCCTCCACCGCCTGCTTGATCTGCTTCCGGGGCAGCAGCGGCTCGAACGCGGCACACCTGACGAGGTTCTCCCGCCCGCTGAGGAACGGGTGGAACCCCGGACCCTCGACCAGCGCGCCGACGTGCGGCAGCACCTGCTCGGCGCCGTCGGGAAGACGCCGGCCGAGCAGTTCGATCTCCCCCTCGGTGGGGCGGACCAACCCGAGCAGCATCCGGATCGTGGTCGTCTTGCCGGACCCGTTGGGCCCGAGCATGCCGAGCACGGCTCCCTGCGGCAGCTCGAGGTCGACGCGGTCCACGGCGACCGTGCTCCCGTACTCCTTGCGCAGACCCCTGGTCCGCGCGGCGACAGCGGTGGTGGACGGCGCTGTCACCGGCGCGCTGGTCGAGGTGGTCACTTCACCTGTCCGATCGTGTCGAACAGCACCTGCTCGGGAACGGCACCCGCGACAACGCGGCCGTCGTCCGCGATCAGGACCGTGGCGACCTTCGTGGTGAAGACCTTGCCGCTGCCCCAGGACCCGCTCACCTTCTTGGTGAACCGGTCGACGAGGCCCTGCGCCTCCGCCGGGACCTGCGACATGGCCTCGGCCGGGATCCTCGCCCCGACCACCGTGTCCCAGCCCGTGCCGAAGACCTGCGGGTTCTCACCCTGCAGCGCCTGCTCGAGGCCGAGCTCCGGCGAGCGGTCCCGGTCGCGCTCCTCCTTGGCCTCCGGCGTCGTGACCTTCGCCTGCGCCGGCGGCGTGAACTCGAAGAGCTTCGGGTCCTGCGGGCCGACGTTGATCTCGCTGAAGCCGACCATGCCCGCGGGCTCGCTCGTGCCGTTGGTCAGCACGGCGACGCGCAGCGGCATCTTGAGCTCGGAGTCGACGGCGATCCGCACCTCGCGGATCAGCGTCTTCTCGCTGGCCTTGGGGGTCAGCACGAGCTCGTAGGCGGCACGGTTCGCGACCCGCGCGGTGCCGTCGACGCTGATGTCGCTGAACTCCTTGGTCAGGCCGACGACCTGCTTGGCCGCCTCGGCCGGGTTGGCCGCCTCGGCCTTCGCGTCCGGCTTCCGCTCGTCCGGCTTGGACCCGTCCGGCTTGCGCTCGGCCTTCGTGACCTCGTTGTCGGCGGAGTTCCAAGACCAGGTGGTCTTGCCGTCGTGGACGACGGTCTGCTCGGACTGGCCGTTCGGCAGTGCGGCGCGGAACCTGCCGTTGCCGTCGGTCCAGATCCGCGCGCTGTGCTTGCCGTCGGCGAGCTGCGGGATCTCCGCGATCGACGGCAGGCCGAGCTTGTTGTCGACCTGCACGGTGCCGCCGAACGCGCCGGGCTCGCTCGTCAGCACCTGCTCGACGAGCGACTCCGCGGACACGTCCGGGAGCGTGGGTGGCTGGCCTGCGCCTGCTGGCATGGCGAGCAGGCCTAGGCCTGCCGCACCGGCGACCACTCCGGCCGCTGCCGCGGCCAGGGTCACCTTTCGGTTGTTCATCTGGTCCCCTCCTCCAAGGGCTTGTGACCACAGCTTGGCGGTGGGTTGCTGAGATGGTGCTGAGATCCGTTCTACCTGGTCTTTTGGGTGATCGCAGCACGGCTTTCTGAGAGTCGGCTGAGATCTTGCGGGCGGGTGGGGGCAGCGGGCGGCATGCTGTGCGGTGTGAAGCCTCGAGTGCTGGTCGTGGACGACGAAGTCGGCGTGCGCCGGGCGTTGGAACGGGGTCTGTCGGCGGAGGGCATGGAGGTCGTCACCGCGTCCGACGGGCCCACCGCGCTGCGGGTGGCGCTCACGGGGGCGTTCGACGTCGTCCTGCTCGACATCATGCTGCCGGGGCTGTCCGGGTACCGGGTGCTGCAGCGCATGCGGGCCGACGGGGTGCGCACGCCCGTGCTGATGGTGTCGGCCAAGGACGGGGAGGTCGACCAGGCCGACGGGCTGGACCTCGGCGCCGACGGGTACCTCGTCAAGCCGTTCAGCTTCGTGGTGCTGGTCGCGCAGGTCCGCGCCCTGCTGCGCCGCGGAGGGGGCGCGCGGCGCAAGCTCACGCTGGGCAACCTCGTGATCGACCGGGGGCTGCGCGAGGTCAGCTGGGCCGGGCAGGACGTCTCGCTGTCGCCGCGGGAGTACGCGGTGCTCGACGTGCTGGCGTCCAGGGCGGGGTCCGTGGTGACCAAGGACGAGCTGCTGCGGACCGTCTGGGGCGACGAGCAGGCCGCGACCCGCAACGCCGTCGAGGTCTACGTCGGCTACCTGCGGCGGAAGCTGGAGGCCGTGGGGGCGGGGGAGGTCGTGCGGACCATCCGGGGGCACGGGTACATCGCGTCCACCCCGGATCTGGACAACGCCCTGGGGAACAGGTGATCCCTCGCCGCTGGTGGTTGCGGCGCACGCTGCGCTTCCGCATCACCGTGGTGGCGACCGGGATGGCGCTGCTGTGCCTGCTGGCGTTCACCGGGTTCGCGCCCGCGTTGATCGGCCTGATCCAGATCACCGCGGTGGACCAGGAGCTGGCGAAGTCGCCGCCCCGCGTGCTGGACGTGGCCGGGGTGCCCGTGGACGGCGGGCCACCGCTCCCGCTGACGGCGCAGGACATCCGGGAGCTCAAGTCCGGGGAACCGGTGCTGCGGCTGGAGGGCGAGACCGCGCTGCGGTTCCGCGGGCAGGTCGTGTTCGCCGGGGACGGGACGCCCAGGCTGGAGGTCTACGCGAGCACGTTGCTCGGGTACGGCAAGGCGAACACGCTCGGCACGCGCTGGCTGGCCGTCGCGGCGGTGCTCGTGGCCGTGCTCGTGGGCATCGCGACCTGGCTGGCGGTGCGGTCGTCGCTGCGGCCGGTGGAACGGATGCGCGTCGCGGCGGGGGAGCTGCCGCACGGCGAACGGTTGCCGGTGCCGCCGTCGCGGGACGAGCTGCAGGCGTTGGCCGAGGCCCTGAACGCGTTGCTGACCCGGCGTGACGAGGCCTCCGACCGGTTGCGGCGCTTCACCGGGGACGCGGCGCACGAGCTCCGTTCGCCGGTGGCGTCCGTGCGCGCCCAGGCGGAGGTCGCGGTGGCGCACCCCGACCCGGACTTCTCGCTGGAGGTCCTGGAGTCGGTGGTCGAGGAGTCGATCCGGCTGAGCGCGCTGGTCGACTCGTTGCTGATCCTCGCCCGCGCCGACACGGGGGCGCCGCCGCGCGCCGAGGCCGTGGACCTGGTGCTGGAGGCCGAGGCGGCGATCTCCCGGCTGGACACCGAGCTGCTGGTGCGGCTGACCGCGCCGCCGTCGGCGTGCCTGGTGTCGGCCACGCGGTCCGAGGTCGAGCTGGTGCTGGACAACCTGCTGCGCAACGCCGCCCGGTACGCGTACTCGACGATCACGCTGACGCTGGTGCCGGTGGGGCGGGACGTGCGCCTGCTCGTGGACGACGACGGGCACGGCATTCCCGCCGAGCACCGGACGAAGGTGTTCGACCGGTTCTACCGCGTGGAGGAGGACCGCGGGCGCGGCTCCGGCGGCTTCGGCCTCGGGCTCGCGCTGGTGGCGCACCTCGTGCAGCGCCGCGGTGGCTCGGTGCGCGCCGCCGAGTCGCCCGCCGGCGGTGCGCGTTTGGAGATCCGCTGGCCGTCCTGGTAGCAAGCTCGGGTGCCAGAGTTGCGAGCGTCGGCACTGGTCGACGCGCCTGTTTCGGTCGTCGCGGGTGCCCTGCTGGACACCTCGCTGATCACCGGGTTCGGTGTCCGGGTCCCGGGACCCCTGCTGTGCGTGGGCGACGAGCTCGCCGGGCCGTTCGGGGTCCGGCTGGCGGTGACGCGCGCCGACCTGTCCGGGGTGTCGGCCGCGGGTGACTTCCTGGAGCTGCACACGGATCTCGTGGTCACCGGCGCGGGGACGATGGTGGTCGACCGGGTCGGGTGGACCTCCGTGCGCGGTGTCGTCGGGCGGTTCGCGGACATGACGGTCGGGCGCGGGACGGCCTTGCGGGTGCTGGAGAAGCGTTCGGCGTTGCTGGCGCGGCGGTGCTCGGAGCTGCGTTCCGCCCGTGTCGTCGTCGGTGCCGCGATCGTCCGAGGTGGACGGTTGCTGGCGCAGCAGCGGTCGTTCCCGGAAAGCCATGCGGGGCAGTGGGAACTGCCCGGCGGCCGGGTCGAGCCCGGCGAGAAGCCCGTCGACGCGCTGGTGCGGGAGTGCGTGGAGGAGCTGGGGGTCCCGGTCGTCGTGGGCGACCAGGTCGGGCCGGACGTGCCGCTGAAGCGCGATCTGGTGCTGCGGATCTTCTCGGCCGAGCTCGCCGGCGGTGAGCCGGAAGCGTTGGAGCACAACGCCGTCCGGTGGGTCACCGCCGGCGAGCTGCCCGGTCTTCCCTGGCTGCCCGCCGACAGGGTGCTGGTGCCGGCCCTTCAGCGGCTCCTCAACTGAGCCCGGACAGGCGCAGGGCCGCGTTCAGCCGGTGCTGGGCGCGCTCCCGCGCCCGGTCGGCGCCCGCCGCCCGGATCCGGTCCAGCTCGGCGGGGTCGGCGAGGAGCTCGAGGGTGCGGTCGCGCACGGGCCGCAGTTCCTCGATCACCGCCTCCGCCACCACGTCCTTGAGCTCGGAGAACCTGCTCGTGTAGTCCTCGGGCTCCTTGCCGGTGCAGGAGGCGAGGACCTCGACGAGGTTCGCGATGCCGTCGGTCGACGAGACGGCCCTGCGGACCTTGCGCCGCACCAGGTCCGGCTCGTCGAGCACGAAGACGACCCCCGTGGAGCTCTGGGCCGACTTGTCCATCTTGCGCGCCGGGTCCGAGAGGTCCTTGACGCGCGCCCCGACCTTCGGCACCACCGCCGTCGGCACGATGAACGCGTCGCCGTAGGCGTGGTTGAACCGCCGGGCGAGCGCGCGGGCCAGTTCGACGTGCTGGAGCTGGTCCTCGCCGACCGGCACCTCCGCGGTGCCCTGCAACAGGATGTCCGCCGCCATCAGCACCGGGTAGGTGAGCAGGCTCAGCCGCACCGACTCGCGGCCGAGCGACTTCTCCTTGAACTGGATCATCCGCGCGGCCTCGCCGTAGGTGCAGGTGCACTCCAGGACCCAGTTGAGCGCCCCCAGCTCGCGGATGAGGTCGCTCTGCACGCACACGCTGGCCGGGTCGATGCCGGACGCGACGAGCACCGCGAGCTGCTCGCGCGTCATGGATCGCAGGCGTTGCGGGTTGTGCGACGACGTCATCGCGTGCAGGTCGCTGATGAAGTACACGTCCTCCTCGGTGCCCTCCCGCGCCCACGTCCGCAGCGCGCCGAGGTAGTTGCCCAGGTGGACCTGGCCGGAGGGGGTGATGGCCGAGAGCCGGATCATGATCGGTCCTTCCGTCGAAAGGACCGCCCGTCGGGAACGCACCAAAAAAGCCGCCCCTCGGGGCGGCCCGTGTGTCGCGTCAGTGGTGTCTGCGCGCTGCTACTCCGGCCGCCTGGAAGCGGCCCGCCAGAAGGCGTTGAGGATGCGCACGATCCCGAGTATAGGTCTACCGTCAACGCATGTTCATCGTGCTGCTGAAGTACGTCGCGCCACTGGAACAGATCGACTACGCCCTTCCCGACCACCGCGAGTGGGTCGAGAAGCAGTACGAGCGGGGCCTCTTCCTCGCTTCGGGGCGTCAGGTGCCGAGGACGGGCGGCGTGATCATCACGCGCCCCATGCCCCGGGGCAAGCTCGAGGCCCTGCTCGCCACGGACCCGTGGGCCGAGCAGAACCTCGTGAAGTACGAGATCTGCGAGTTCGAGGCGACCAGGACGGCGCCCGAGCTCTCGAAGCTGAACGAAGCCGTGCTGCAGGGTTAGCGCTGCTTCGGGGAAAGCCACTCGATCGCCGCCGCGAGCGCGTCCTCGACGACCACGTGCGGGGTGATCGGGTTGTTGCCGTACGTCCGGCCCGTGCGGTCGGCCATCAGCGCGGTGGTGATGGCGAGCTGCGCGCCGCCGGGCAGCGGGAACGTCTGGTTCGCCGTCGCGTACCCGGCCGTGGGCTCGCCGAAGGTGCGGACGTCCGGCGCGCCCAGGAACGAGATGAGCACCGCCTCGCCCGAGCTCGCGGTGCGGCGGTCGACGAGCACGGCCACCGGTTCGGACCGCGCGGCCGGGACGCGCCGCAGGCGGAACGCGGTCTTCGTGCCGTTGCGGACGTGGCCGCGCCTGATGCCCCAGCTCGTCCCACCGTGCGGCCCGACGAACCTGCCCAGCTCGCCGTCGCCGAGCAGCGGTGCGACCACCGCGAGCATCGGGTGCATCGCGCCGCCGCCGTTGCCGCGCAGGTCGACCACCCAGCCCGTGGGCCTCGCCGCGATGAGCTCCCGCAGCGCTTTCAGCCCCGCGGTGACGTACCCGCGGCCGTACCGCGCGTGGGTGCCGGGCAGGACGAGCCATCCGGTCGAGCCGGTCAGGCGGCCGGTCGGGACGCCGGTGCGCCGCGGGGAGGACGCGCGCTCGGCCGTGACCAGGTGGGTGTGCGGGTTGCCGAGCGCGGCGATGACGCCCCGGATCGCCTCGTCGGGGTCGTCGGTGGCGTGAGCTTGAGCACGTAGTGCGGGCCAGTCGGCCTTCTTGCTGTCGATCGAGTGGCGCTGGAGGAGGTCGAGCGCCCTGTCGACGCAGGCGCGCGCCTCGGGTCTCAAGCGGCCTTCTTCAGTGCCTTCTTGGCGGCCTTCTCGGCCTTCTTCGCCGCCTTCTTCCTGGCCTTGTCGCGCTCCTCGAGCAGGAACGGAACCGGGCAGCGCTTGCACCGGGGCTTCGACCGGCAGCACTTCTTCTTGAGCTTTTTACCCACTGGTTGAACTCCACTCCGCCGCGTATCGCTAGAGTAGGTGAGGCTCACTTCACTGGCACTCTTGTGTGGTAATGGCGACGCAGCCGGTAGTATCAAAAGCGGCCCTGCGCATCGAAGTGTCCGGCGCGAGCCCCTCCAACGCCTTCGAAGCTCTAGGAGTTCTGCGTGCCCACGGCCACCGCGTCTGCCCTTCAGACGCGAACTGACCTGCGAAATGTCGCGATCGTCGCGCACGTCGACCACGGCAAGACCACCCTGGTCGACGCCATGCTGCGCCAGTCCGGCGCCTTCTCCGCGCGTGCCGAGCTCGTCGACCGGGTCATGGACTCGGGCGAGCTCGAGCGTGAGAAGGGCATCACGATCCTCGCCAAGAACACGGCTGTGCGCAGGCACACGCCGGACGGCGACGTGATCATCAACGTCGTCGACACCCCCGGCCACGCCGACTTCGGCGGCGAGGTCGAGCGCGCGCTGGCCATGGTCGACGGCGTCGTCCTGCTCGTCGACGCGTCCGAGGGCCCGCTGCCCCAGACGCGCTTCGTGCTCCGCAAGACCCTGGCCGCCGGCCTGCCGGTGATCCTGCTGGTCAACAAGGTCGACCGCCCCGACGCCCGGATCTCCGAGGTCGTCGAGGAGGCCCACGACCTGCTGCTCGACCTCGCGACCGAGGTCGGCGCCGACGAGTCCGTGCTGGACCTGCCGGTCGTCTACGCCTCCGCGCGCGCCGGTCGCGCGTCGCTCACCCAGCCCGAGGACGGCGGCCTGCCGGACGAGGAGAACCTCGACACCCTGTTCCAGGTGCTGCTCGAGCACATCCCCGCCCCCCACGTCGACATCGACGGCCCGCTCCAGGCGCTGGTCACGAACCTCGACGCCTCGACGTTCCTCGGCCGCATCGCGCTGTGCCGCATCCACCGGGGCACGCTGCGCAAGGGCGAGACCGTGGCGTGGTGCCGCGAGGACGGCGAGCCCGTCAAGGTCCGCATCACCGAGCTGCTGATCACCGAGGCGCTCGACCGCCAGCCCGCCGAGGTCGCCCGCGCCGGTGACCTGGTCGCCATCGCCGGCATCCCGGACATCACGATCGGCGACACGCTGGCCGACGCCGAGGCCCCGGTCGCGCTGCCGCGCATCACGGTCGACGAGCCCGCGATCTCGATGACCGTCGGTGTGAACACCTCGCCGCTGGCCGGCCGCAACGGCGGCACCAAGCTCACCGCCCGCATGCTCAAGGCGCGCCTCGACTCGGAGCTCATCGGCAACGTGTCCGTGCGCGTCCTCCCGACCGAGCGCCCGGACACCTGGGAGGTGCAGGGCCGCGGTGAGCTGGCGCTGGCCATCCTGGTCGAGCAGATGCGCCGCGAGGGCTTCGAGCTGACCGTCGGCAAGCCCCAGGTCGTCACCCGCACCGTCGACGGCAAGATCCACGAGCCGTTCGAGCGCCTGTCCGTCGACTGCCCCGAGGAGCACCTCGGCGCCGTCACGCAGCTCCTCGCGAACCGCAAGGGCCGCATGGAGAACATGTCGGGCCACGGCACCGGCCGCATCAAGCTCGACTACGTGGTCCCGTCGCGTGGCCTCATCGGCTTCCGCACGGAGTTCCTCACCGAAACCCGCGGCACCGGCATCGCGAACGCCGTCTCCGAGGGCTACGGCCCGTGGGCGGGCGAAATCCGCACCCGCCACAACGGCTCCCTGGTCGCCGACCGCGCCGGCTCCATCACCGCCTACGCGATGATCCAGCTGGCCGACCGCGGCACCTTCTTCGTCGAGCCGGGCGCCGACGCCTACGAGGGCATGGTCGTGGGCGAGAACCCGCGCGCCGAAGACCTCGACGTCAACGTCTGCCGCGAGAAGAAGCTCACGAACATGCGCTCCTCCACCGCGGACGTGATGGAGACCCTGGCCCGCCCCCGCAAGCTCTCGCTGGAGGAGGCGCTGGAGTTCTGCGCCTCCGACGAGTGCGTGGAGGTGGCCCCGGAGGTCGTCCGCGTCCGCAAGGTCACCCTGGACGCGAACCTGCGAGGCCGGGAGCGCTCGCGCCTGAAGCAGCGCGGCTGACCGCCTGCGGTCGAACTGGCGCAACGCCGCGAAGGGCGGCCGGGCTCGTGGCCCGGCCGCCCTTCGCCGTGTCCGGGGTCGAGTGGTGAGCCGGTTCGGAAGGGGGCGAGGTCGCCGTGTCGGGGGCTGGCTGACCATTCCGGCGCGACACCAACCGGAGTCCAAAACCCCGAACCACCCACCGGGGTGAGCCGTACTGCTCACCGTGCGAGCAACCCCCCGACCACCCCCCACGTCCCACCAAGTGGCGCGGGTGACAAAAGCCGGGTTGCCCGAACGCCACCACCATCCTTCTGGCAGTGTGAGGACCATGAGGCGTCTCGGGGGAGTGCTGGTCGCGGCCGTCCTGTGCGGCACCGCGGCGGCGTGCACGAACGCGCCGCCTCCGCCCCTGGTGCCGAAGACCGAGGCGCCCGTGATCACCACGACGGGGCCGAAGGTCACGGAGATCGTGGTCGGCGTGGACGACGTGGCGGGCGGTTACAACCCGCACTCGCTGGCCGCGCAGAGCCCCATCACCACGGCGCTCAGCTCCCTGCTGCTCCCGAGCCCCTTCCGGCCGGGCAACGACGGTGCGCCGCAGCTCGACCGGAACCTCATGGTCAGCGCGAAGGTCACCAAGGCCGAGCCGTTCACCGTCACCTACACGATCCGCAAGGACGCCAGCTGGTCCGACAGCGCGCCCATCGCCGCCGAGGACTTCTACTACCTGTGGCAGCGTATGCGCGCCGAGCCCGGAGTCGTGGATCCGGCGGGTTACCGGCTCATCAACAACATCAGCGCGCGTGAGGGCGGCAAGGTCGTCGAGGTCGCCTTCGGCAAGCCGTTCCCGGGGTGGCGGAGCCTGTTCTCGAACCTGTTGCCGGCGCACCTGCTCAAGGACGCGCCCGGCACGTGGTCGAACGTGCTCGCGACCGGGTTCCCCGCCACGGCGGGGCCGTTCCAGGTGCGCAGCCTCGACGAGCCGCGCGGGGAGGTCGTGCTCGAGCGCAGCGACCGGTACTGGGAGGTGCCGACGACGCTCGACCGGGTCGTGATCCGCCGGGCCACGCACAGCGCGATGGCCGAGTCGCTGTCCAAAGGCGACAACCAGGCCGTGTTGCTGCGGGCCGACGCGGCGGACGTGAACCTGCTGCGGGGGATCAAGGACCTCACGACGAAACCGGTGCCGCGCAACGAGGTCGTGCAGGTGTTGCTGCGGCCCGTGAGCGAGCAGCTCGGAGACGTGAACGTGCGCAAGGCGGTCGTGGCGGCGCTCGACCGGGAGGCGCTCATCTCCTTCGGGACGCAGAGCGGGCCCAGCGCCCAGTTCCGGGCCGACTCCTACGTGGTGCCGCCGAGCCGCACCGGGTACCGGAAGACCATCACCGCCAACACCCTCGACGCCGCGGCGAGCGAGCAGCTGCTGACCGGGGCCGGGTACTCGAAGACCGGTGGTGGGTGGCAGAAGGCGGGCAAGGCGCTCAAGCTCCGGATCGTCGCGCCGGACAAGGCAGAGCCGTACGTCTCCATCGCGAACCGGATCAAGGCGCAGCTGCAGGAGCGCGGGATCGACTCCGAGGTCCTCACGCCGACCGCGGAGGACCTCCACAGCAAGCAGCTGGTCGAGTCGAACGTTGACATCGCTGTCGTGCCGAGGGTCGACGCCGGCGACTCGGCGGCGGCGCTCGCGAGCTCGTACGGGTGCGCCGGTGACGCTCCGGACGGGGCGACGCCGAACCCGCGCAACCCCGCGGGCTTCTGCGACCCGGCGGTCCAGGCCGACCTCGAGGCCGCTCTCAACGGCAAGGTGCTGCTGTCGGACGTGCTCGCGAGGGTCGAGCCGTTGATCGCCGCCCAGGCCGTGTCGGTGCCCCTTTTCCAGGTCGTCGATCTGCTCGGTGTGCTTCCCACGGTTTCAGGGGTCGACGCCGGGGCACCCTTGGCGGGCGTGCTCAGCGGTGCACCCGAATGGCGGCGTCTGGACAGGTAGCGGACGCCCCGGAATCCGTTGCGCAAGCCCTTTTCGCGTTGATACGTTCGGGCGCCTTCGTTGACAGAATTTCACGTGCCCGGTCAACGAACGCTGTCGCCCGGTAATCGGGCCATCGCGGCCTGCTACAACCTGTTTCCATTGGGTCACGATCACCCTCCCAGGTAGTGACCGCCGCCTCAACGGGTTTCTACCGTGCTGCCCACGATGTGCCGGTTCGGGGCGCGTATGGCACATCTCGGTTATGGGCGTGCAGGCCGACCAGGCCGCAGCCGCCCAGTGCTAGGAGGGCACGTGTCGATGAGGAGAACCAAAGCACTGCCGGCGATCGCGCTGGTGGCCAGCGCGTCTCTCGTGCTGAGTGCCTGTGGCGGCGGTGGAGGGACCAACGACGCAGATGGTGGAGACGCCACCATCGCGGAGATGGCGACCGCACGCGGCGAGTCCGCTGACGGCTACACCGCGCCGGAGACGAAGCAGAGCGGTCAGGTCGTCGTCACGACCGACAAGCCGTTCACCTCGTACAACAACGCGACGGAGGACGCCAACCAGTCCTACAACACGTTCGCGCTGACGCTCGTGCAGCCTGGTGCGCACCTGCTGAACGGCAACAACAAGGTCGTCCTGAACAAGGACGTCATGGAGTCCGTCGAGGTCACCTCGAAGTCTCCGCAGGTCGTGACCTGGAAGCTGAAGAAGGGCGTCACCTGGTCCGACGGCGAGGCGTGGGACTGCGACGACTTCTACATGGCGTGGTTCACGCAGAGCAACTCGGCGAAGAAGGCCGACGGCGGCAAGTACTTCAAGCCCGCCGGCACGACGGGGTACGACCTGTCGACCGGTGAGTGCAAGGACGACCAGACGTTCGTCGGCACGTTCTCGTCTCCGTACCCGGACTACGAGGACATGTTCAACAACGACATCCTCCCGGCGCACATCCTCGAGAAGAACGCCGGCATCGCCGACATCACGAAGCTCAACAAGGACAGCGCCGCCGCCGAGATCCAGAAGGCCGCTGACTTCTGGAACGAGAAGTGGAACGGCTTCACCAAGGAGCTCATGCCCGGCGCGGGTTCCTACGTGCTGACCGGCTTCGAGCCCAACCAGTCGGTGACGCTCGAGCGCAACCCCAAGTGGGTCGGCAAGCCCGGTGGTCCCGAGAAGATCGTGCTGAAGGCCATCTCGGACCCGGTCGCGCAGGCGCAGGCGCTGGAGAACGGTGAGGTCGCCGTCAACTCCTTCGCGCAGCCGGACGCGAACGCGGCCACCAAGCTCAAGAGCCTGAACGCCCAGGGCGTCACGTTCGGCGCGGGCCCCGGCCTGTCGTTCGAGCACCTGGACATCCAGATGAAGCACCCGGTGCTGTCGAAGGAAGAGGTCCGCAAGGCCTTCTTCATGTGCGTCAAGCGCCAGGACATCATCGACAAGCTCATCAGCGAGGTCCAGACCGACGCCAAGCCGCTCGGCAGCCTGATCTTCTTCCCGAAGGACGAGGGCTACAAGGACAACTACGCCGACAAGTCCAAGGGTGACGCGGCCGAGTCCAAGAAGATCATGACCGGCGCGGGCTGGACGCAGGGTGCCGACGGCGTGTTCGCGAAGGACGGCGTGCGTGCCTCCTTCCGGATCAGCCACACCGACATCCCGCGCCGCAAGCAGACCGTCGAGCTCATCCAGGGCCAGTGCAAGGAAGCCGGCATCGAGGTCAAGGACGACACCGACCCGAACTTCCTCGACGAGCGCGTCTCCGCGGGTGACTACGACGTCGCGCTGTTCGCCTGGTCCGGCAGCCCCTTCAAGGGCAGCAAGAAGTCGATCTACGAGACCGGTGGCGGCCAGAACTGGCAGAACCTGAGCGTGCCGAAGGCCGACGAGGCCATGAAGCAGGCGGTCTCGCAGACCTCGATCTCCGACTCGCTGAAGTTCTTCGCCGAGGCGGACGCGGAGCTGGCCAACGCCTACGGCTCGCTGCCGCTGTTCCAGATGCCGAACATGTGGGCCTTCAAGGGGCTCGACCGCGTGTACTTCCAGAGCTACTACGGCGCGCTGTGGAACGCCAACGAGTGGCAGACCAAGTAATCGCCATAGCTGAAGTGCGCAACGCCTGATCGGGCGGGGCCGGACCACGAGTCCGGCCCCGCCCGAGCCGGGTTGCCCCCTAGGAGCCCGCCGTGATCCGCTACATCATCCGACGGCTGCTGATCTCGATACCCATCCTGATCATCGGCAGTTTCGCCTGCTACGTCCTCGTCGCCACCGCCGGCAACCCCTTGGCGGAGATGCGCTTCCGGCCCGGCGTCACCGACGCCGACATCAGGGCCGCCGAGGCCACCCTGGGCTTGGACAAGCCCGTCATCGTCCGCTACTGGAACTGGCTCACCGACTTCCTGTCGGGCGACTGGGGCCAGAGCATCGCCCTCGGTCAGGCCAAGACCGCTGTCTTCCCGGCCGTCACGGACGCGCTGTGGACCACCGGCCGCCTCGTCATCGGCGCTGAGCTGCTCGCTCTGACACTGGGTGTCTCGGTCGGCGTGCTCGCCGCCGTGCGCCAGTACTCGATCTTCGACTACCTCGCCACCAGCACCGCGTTCCTCATGTTCTCGATGCCGATCTTCTGCGTCGCGGTGATCGTGAAGAACTACGGCATCCAGTTCAACAACGTCCTGGAGTCGATGGGGCTGGACCGCTGGCTCACCACCGCCGGTCCCCGGCCGGGTGGGTTCTCCGGCAGCTTCGGTGAGGTGGTCTTCAAGTACACCGGCACGTTCCTGCTGCCGACCGTCGCGCTGATGCTGATCAGCTTCGCCGCCTACAGCCGGTTCGAACGGGCCTCCATGCTGGAGATCCTGCACTCGGACTTCGTGCGCACCGCGCGGGCGAAGGGCATCTCGCAGAGCCGGGTGATCTTCCGCCACGCCTTCCGCAACGCGCTGATCCCCGTCGCCACCCTGTTCTCGCTGAACTTCGGTGCCGTGCTGTCCGGCGCGATCATCACCGAGACCGTGTTCGGCTGGGCCGGCATGGGCACGCTGCTCGTGAACTCCGTGCGGCAGTTCGACCCGCCGATGCTGATGGGCTGGCTCGCCGTCACGGCGACCCTGATCGTGCTGTTCAACCTGATCGCCGACGTCGTGTACGGCATCCTCGACCCCAGGATTCGCCTTGGCTAACATCAACTTGGCGTCCGAGGGCGGCGTGGTGAACAGCGCTCCCGAGGCCGACTCCCACGAGTTCGACGCCACCAAGACCCGCACCCAGGGCCAGCTCGTCCTGCGGCGCTTCCTCCGCCACCGGCTCGCCATGGTGAGCCTCGGCGTCTTCGTCTTCCTCGTGCTCTTCGCGTTCGTCGGTCCGTTCATCTGGACCTACGACTACGAGGACGTGACCAGCAAGTCCTACCAGCCGATGAGCGGCACCCACCCGCTCGGCACCACCCAGGTCGGCAAGGACATGCTCGCGCTGCTCATGCGCGGCACCGGGTACTCGCTGCAGATCGCGTTGATCGTGGCCGCGCTGGCGACCGCGATCGGGGTGACCTTCGGTGCCCTGGCCGGATACCTCCGCGGCTTCGTGGACGCCGCGCTGATGCGGCTCGTCGACCTGCTGCTGATCATCCCGCAGATCGCGGTCGCCGCGATCGTGGTGAAGGGCTTCTCCGGCAGCTGGTACGTCGTCGCGCTGGTGCTCGCCGCCTTCGCCTGGATGCAGATCGCCCGCATCACGCGCGGTGAGACGCTCTCCCTGGCACAGCGGGAGTTCGTCGAGGCCGCACGGGCCTGCGGCGCCAGCACCCCGCGCATCATCTTCAAGCACCTCGTGCCGAACATGATCGGCAGCATCACGGTGAACGCCACGCTGGCGATCGCCGCCGCGGTCCTCACCGAGGCCGCGCTGTCGTTCCTGGGCCTGGGCGTCCAGCCGCCGGACACGTCGCTCGGCGTGATCGTGCTGGAGAACTACGGGCAGTTCCTGAACCGGCCGTGGCTGTTCTGGGGTCCGTTCATCGTGCTCGTGTCGCTCTCCCTCGCCGTCAACTTCATCGGTGACGGCCTGCGCGACGCGTTCGACCCGAGGCAGACGAAGGTGCGTGCCTGATGTCCACTGCTCCCGATCTCTCGGAGGACTTCCTGCCCTCCGGTACCACCGCACCGCTGCTCTCGGTCAGGGACCTCTCGGTCACGTTCCCGACCGACGACGGTGACGTCCGCGCCGTGCGCAACGTCTCGTTCGACCTCAACTCCGGCGACGTGCTCGGCATCGTGGGCGAGTCGGGCTCCGGCAAGTCGGTGTCCTCCATGGCGATCATGGGCCTGCTGCCCAAGAACGCCCGCATCGAGGGTTCCATCCGCTACCGCGGTGAGGAGCTGAACGGCCGCACCTACAAGCAGATGCAGCCGTTCCGCAGCAAGCACATCTCGATGATCTTCCAGGACCCGATGACGTCGCTGAACCCGGTCTACACCGTGGGGTGGCAGCTCGCCGAGACCTACCGCGCGCACCACGACGTCTCCAAAAAAGCGGCGTGGGCCAAGGCGGTCGAGGCGCTCGAGCTGGTCGGCATCCCGCAGCCGGACAAGCGCGCGGCGCAGTACCCGCACGAGTTCTCCGGCGGCATGCGCCAGCGCGTCGTCATCGCGATGGCGATCATCAACGACCCCAGCGTGATCATCGCCGACGAGCCGACCACCGCGCTCGACGTGACGGTGCAGGCGCAGATCCTCGACACCATGCTGCGCATCCAGTCCGAGACCGACGCGGCGATCATCATGATCACGCACGACCTCGGCGTGGTCGCGGGCATGGTCAACCGCGTGCAGGTGATGTACGGCGGCACCGTGGTCGAGTCCGGCCCGGTCGACGACGTCTTCGAACGGCCGCGCATGCCCTACACCGTGGGACTTCTCGGCTCCGTGCCGAACCCGTCCACGCTGGGCAAGCGGCTCACCCCGATCAAGGGCGCGCCGCCCTCGCTCGTGAACCTGCCGACCGGCTGCTCGTTCTCCCCGCGCTGCCCCCTCGTCGCCGAGGTGTGCCACGAGTGGGAGCCGGAGCTCGAGGAGGCCGGCGCGCCCGGCCACCGGACGCGGTGCCACCGCTGGGAGCACCTGGCGACGATCGAGCAGCCGCAGAGGCTGTTCCTGCACGACGAGATCGGCACGGTGGAGAACCCGGCGGCGTTCGCCGCGGCCAACCCCGACGAGTCCCTCGAGGTGACCGCCGTGCACGGGTCTTCGGTGACTGATGAGGAGGCGAAGTGACCGCGCCGTTGCTGGAGGTCACCGACCTCGTCAAGGAGTTCCCGGTGCGCGGCAAGGGGATCATCCCGCGCAACACCGGCACGGTGCAGGCCGTGTCCGGTGTGTCGTTCACGCTGCACCCCGGTGAGACGCTCGGCCTCGTCGGCGAGTCCGGCTGCGGCAAGTCGACGACCGGGCGCGCGATCCTGCAGCTGCACAAGCCGACCTCGGGCTCGGTGAAGTTCGACGGGCGCGAGCTCACGTCGATGAGCAACAAGCAG
This sequence comes from Lentzea jiangxiensis, assembly GCF_900104175.1. Taxonomy (GTDB): domain Bacteria; phylum Actinomycetota; class Actinomycetes; order Mycobacteriales; family Pseudonocardiaceae; genus Lentzea; species Lentzea jiangxiensis. The sequence continues at coordinate 110,390 of NZ_FNIX01000009.1, read as the reverse complement.
CTGCGGCCGTTGCGCAAGGACATCCAGATCGTCTTCCAGGACCCGTACGCGTCGCTGAACCCCAAGTGGCAGGTCAACGACATCATCGCGGAGCCGCTGCAGATCCACGGCGTCGAAGGCGGCGTGCAACGGCGGGTCAACGAGCTGATGGAGCTCGTGGGCCTCAACCCCGAGCACCGCGCCCGCTACCCGCACGAGTTCTCCGGCGGTCAGCGCCAGCGCATCGGCATCGCCCGCGCGCTCGCGCTGAACCCGCGGTTCCTGGTGCTGGACGAGCCGGTGTCCGCTTTGGACGTCTCGGTGCAGGCCGGGGTCGTGAACCTGCTGGAGGAGCTGCAGGATCGGCTCGGGCTCGCGTACCTGTTCGTCGCGCACGACCTCTCGGTGGTGCGGCACATCTCGGACCGCGTCGCGGTGATGTACCTCGGCAAGATCATCGAGATGGGCGACCGCGAGGCGATCTACACCAGGCCGATGCACCCGTACACGCAGGCGTTGCTCTCGGCCGTGCCGATGCCCGACCCGAAGGCGGAGCGGCAGCGCCAGCGGATCGTGCTGACCGGTGACGTGCCGTCGCCGGTCAACCCGCCGTCGGGGTGCCGCTTCCGCACGCGGTGCTGGAAGGCGCAGGACATCTGCGCCACCGAGGAACCGAAGCTGGAGAGGCGTGGTGGACCGGGGGGAACGTTGTCCGCCTGCCACTTCGCGGAGGAACGCGCGGTCGTGTGACGGTCTCCGCTGACCGGTGAGAGCCTCGGCCGGCCCGCACAACGGGCCGGCCGAGGCTCTCCGCGCTCTGACGCGGGCGCGTCTTCCCGGCGATCTCGCCGCCCCTGCGGAGCAGGGGAGATGAACACCGCTTTACTCTTTTCCGGTGACGCTGACTGCCCCACCACGGTTGCTCTTCGTGCACGCCCACCCCGATGACGAGAGTCTCTGGACCGGCGGCACCATCGCGCGCTACGCCTCGGCCGGCGCGCACGTCACGGTGGTCACCTGCACGCTGGGGGAGGAGGGCGAGATCATCCCGCCCGCGCTGGCGCACCTGGCCGCCGACGCCGCCGACCAGCTGGGCGGCTACCGAGTGGGTGAGCTGAGGTCGGCCTGCGCCGCACTCGGCGTGACGGACCACCGGTTCCTCGGCGGCATCGGGCGCTGGCGCGACTCCGGCATGGTCGACGTGCCGTCCAACGCGAAGGCGCGCGCGTTCATCCAGGGGGCGCTGGAGGAGCAGACCGCGCAGCTGGTCGAGATCCTGCGCGAGGTCAAGCCCCAGGTCGTCGTGAGCTACGACGCGTTCGGCGGCTACGGCCACCCGGACCACATCCGCGCGCACGAGATCACGGTCGCCGCGTGCGCCCAGGTCTCCGACGTCGAACGGGTCTTCTACGCCGTCACGTCCCGCGACGCCACGAACGCCGGTGTGGCCGCCCTGGAGAACGTCCCCGAGGCGTTCCGGCTGCCCGAGCCCGGTGAGCTGCCGGTCACGCCGGATGAAGAGATCACAACGGTTGTGGACGTGTCCGAGCACCTGACGGCCAAGCGCCGCGCTTTGCGTGCACACTCGACGCAGGTCAGCGTGTGGGACGACGGGTACGCGCTGTCGAACGACATCGCGCAGCCGCTGGTCGGGGCCGAGTACTACGTGCTCGCCAAGGGATCGGCCGCGGGCGCGGAGGCGGATCTGTTCGGAGGACTGGGTGACCGGTAGCTGGCGAGTGGTGTTCCTGCTGCTCCTGTGCGTCGAGGCAGCAGTGCTCGCCGTGCTGGAGACGTTCTTCCTCCCGCTCAGGCTCGACGGCCTGGTCCTGCCCCGGCTGGGCGACCTGCCGTTCCCGGTCACGGTCGTGGTGGCCGTCGTCACCACCCCGCTGCTCGTGCAGTGGGCGTCGGGCCTGTCCACGCGCGTCGCGGCCGCCGCCGCGCCTCTTCTCGTGTGGTTCTTCACGATCTTCGGGCTCGGGTTCCTCGAGCCCGGCGGCCAGGGCCAGTTCCTGCTCGGCGACTGGCGCACGCTGCTGCTGATCGCGGGCGGCGCCATGCCGGGCGCGGTGGCCGTGGGCGCCGTGATGGCGCGCAACGCGGCCAACAGGCCCGGCCTCTACGAGACCGCCGGGATCCAGTAGCGGTAGCGGTGGTGCTCGGAGCAGCCGAGCTCCTCGTACAGCCTGATCGCCGGCTCGTTGTGCTCGGCGACCTGGAGCACGCACGTCGCGGCGCCGCGCTCGAGTCCCCAGCCCGCCAGCTCACCCATCAGGCGCCTCGCGAGGCCCTGGCGGCGGTGTGACGGCCGGACGGCGAGCCGTGCGACGTGGAGCAGGTCGTCGACGACCGCACCCCGCACCGCGGCGACCACGGTGCCGTTCTCGGTGGTGCTCGCGAAGCAGACCGCGTCGCCGGTGCCGAGCACGTGCCGCTGGGCGGCGGAGACCTCGGATCCGGCCGTCAGTTCCCACCATCCGGGAAGATCACGACTTTCGGCCACGCCCTCGGCGAACTTCTCCAGAGCACCGGTCATGACCAGCGACTCCGCTCCGCCCGGATGATCGAGGTCGACGCGCCACCCGGCCCGTTCGACCGCGGGCTCGTGCGCGGAGCCCCGGACGACGTGAGCCGTGGGTTTGATGCCGTGCTCCCGTGCGAACCCCTGGACGACCCCCAACGCGTCAGGAATGGGAATGCCGGGATCACCGCAGGTCAGAGTGCTGTTGGCGCGTCCGGTGAACCCGTTCGCCGCGCGCATCAACCAATCTCCTAGCGGTACTTCTGCCACAGCGGGCCATGCTCGCGCGCAGAGCAGTTCGAGATGATCGGCGGTGTGCACGCGTTCATCCTGTCCCACCAGGTGTTGTGACGTGGAACACCGTGCAGCTAAGGCAAGCCTGACCGGGTGATACTCGAACGTGCCGCGTACTCTCCGGCTTGCGCGGTGTGACCAGATGAAGTTGGAGAGCGCAGTGACTTATGTGATCGCCCAGCCGTGCGTGGATCTGCTCGACAAGGCGTGCATCGAAGAGTGCCCGGTCGACTGCATCTACGAAGGCGACCGGATGCTCTACATCCACCCCGACGAGTGTGTGGACTGCGGCGCGTGCGAGCCGGTGTGCCCGGTGGAAGCCATCTACTACGAGGACGACGTCCCGGACGAGTGGAAGGACTACACCAAGGCGAACGTCGACTTCTTCAACGAGCTCGGATCGCCCGGTGGCGCCTCCAAGGTCGGCAAGGTCAGCGCCGACCCGGAGTTCGTCAAGGCGCTCGCACCGCAGGCTGCCGAGGGGCATTGATCCTCCGGCGCAGGGGCCCGGCGCTGCCGGACTTCCCGTGGGACTCGCTGGCAGACCACGCCGCCAAGGCGCGCAAGCACCCCGGTGGCGTGGTCGACCTGTCGGTCGGCACACCCGTCGACCCGGTTCCCGCGGTGGTCCAGGCCGCTCTGTCGTCGGTCGCCGACGTCCCCGGCTACCCGACCACCCACGGCACCCCCGAGCTGCGCGCGGCCTTCGTCGCCGCGATGGGGCGCCGGTACGGGGTCACGGGGCTGTCCGAGGCCGCGGTGCTGCCCACGATCGGCTCCAAGGAACTCGTGGCGTGGCTGCCGACACTGCTCGGCGTCGGCCCCGGTGACGTCGTCGCCGTGCCGTCCGTGGCGTACCCGACCTACGAGGTGGGCGCGCTGCTGGCGGGAGCGGAGGTCGTCCGCCTGGCCGACGGGGAGCAACCGCCCGCCGGTACGAAGCTGGTGTGGCTGAACTCGCCGTCGAACCCGACCGGCCGGGTGCTGTCGGCGGCGCAGCTGCGGGACGCCGTCGCCGCCGCTCGTGCCGTCGGCGCCGTGGTGGCCTCGGACGAGTGCTACCTGGCGCTGCCGTGGGACGACGCGGAGCCGGTGTCGGTGCTGCACCCGTCCGTCGTGGACTCCTTCGACGGCGTGCTCGCCGTGCACTCGCTGTCGAAGTCGTCGTCGCTCGCGGGCTACCGGGCCGGGTTCATCACCGGTGACCCGGAACTGGTGGCGGGCCTGCTGGAGCTGCGCAAGCACGCGGGCATGATCGTGCCGCGGCCGGTGCAGGAGGCCATGCGGGCGGCGCTGGAGGACGACGAGCACGTCGCCGAGCAGCGTGCGCGCTACCGCGCCCGGCGCGAGGTGCTCAAGCCCGCGCTGGAGGCGGCGGGGTTCACCGTGTCGCACTCCGAGGCGGGGCTCTACCTGTGGTCGTCGCGCGGTGAGGACGCCTGGGAGACCATCTCCTGGCTGGCCGACCGCGGCGTCCTGGCCGCTCCCGGCACGTTCTACGGGCCGGAGGGCGCCCAGCACGTGCGGATCGCCCTCACGGCCACCGACGAACGGGTCGCGGCGGCCGCGGAGCGCCTCGGCACCTGACCTCAGGGCTTGAGAGCGGACCAGACCCTGCGGGTGAACTGGTTCGGCGGCACCGCGTCCGTCGTGAGGCGGACGCTGGTGCTGATCTCCTCGCCGCTCAGGCCCAGGCCGAGCACGAGGTGCCAGTGCAGGTCCCACAGGTCCTGGAACGCGTCCAGTTCCACGTCGGCGTCCGCGCTGACGTGGAGGACGGCCGGCTCGGCGACGCGGACGACTCTTTCGACAGCGCGCACGTCCCGTGTGTTCGTGCGGAAGCTGAACGCCAGGTCGACCGTCTCGCTGTCGAGCCCGTACGTCGCGTACGAGTGGCATCTGTGGTGCGGCAACGACAACGGCTGGTTCGTCTCCAGGTAGAGGTCGCCCTCGAACCGCAGCGTCGGCGAGTGCTGGCTCAGCGTGGCGCGGGCGCTGACGAACTCCCAGCCGGGCATGTCCAGCTTGGGCACCAGCAGTTCCAGCACCTCACCGCGCCGCGCCGACCGCGTGCGCTCACCCGAGCGCCACGGGATCTCCCTGCTGTACGGCTCTTTCTTCGTGACGAAGACGTACGGCGCGTTGTCGGTCTGCAGGCTGAGGACGACGACCGTGCGGTTCCTGGCCCAGTCGAACGCGACCGTGGTGAGGCCCGGTGCGACGCCGTCGAAGTGGCTCTCCACCCTGGGCCACCAGCTCGACAGCTCCTCGGCGGGCGCTCCCTTGACGTAGCGGCCCTTCTCGTCGACGCCGACGATCCACATGGCCTCGGACCCGCGGGCGGCGTTGCACAGCGCGGCGATCTGCCGTGCGGCCTTGCCGTGGTCGACCGGCCACTGCGTCTTGAACTCCACGAACGAGTCCTCGGACTGCGCCCCCTGCAGGGCACGCTCGATGGCGGCGCGAGCGTTCAACTCGAGTCGCTGTTTCAGCACGTGCACCTCCCTGGGACGGCCCTGAAAGCGGCTGCGGCCCAGTCTGCCTGCGCAGACCGGGCCCCAGACACCGAGTTTCCCCCGGAGCTCAGTCGTTCGCGTGCAGCGCCGCGTTGAGTTCGACGCCGGTGCCCTTGCGCGGCTTCACCAGCACGGTGCCGGTGACGGAGTCCCGGATGAACAGCAGGTTCGACTGCCCGCTCAGCGACAGGGCCTTGACGACCTCGCCGTCCGGGAGCGTGACCTTCGTGCCGGCGGTGATGTAGAGGCCCGCCTCGACCACGCAGTCGTCGCCGAGCGAGATGCCCAGACCGGCGTTGGCGCCGAGCAGGCAGCGCTCGCCGAGGCTGATGACCTGCTTGCCGCCGCCCGACAGCGTGCCCATGATCGACGCGCCGCCGCCGACGTCCGAGCCGTCGCCGACCACGACACCGCCGGAGATGCGGCCCTCGACCATCGAGCCGCCGAGCGTGCCGGCGTTGAAGTTGACGAAGCCCTCGTGCATGACCGTGGTGCCGGACGCGAGGTGCGCGCCGAGGCGGACCCGGTCCGCGTCGCCGATCCGCACGCCGGACGGGACGACGTAGTCGACCATGCGCGGGAACTTGTCGACGCTGTAGACCGTCACCGGGCCGCGGACGCGCAGTCGGGTGCGGGTCTGCTCGAAGCCCTCGACCGCGCACGGGCCGTGGTTCGTCCACACGACGTTGGTGAGCAGGCCGAAGAGACCGTCGAGGTTCGCGCCGTGCGGCTTCACCAGGCGGTGGCTGAGCAGGTGCAGGCGCAGCCAGACGTCGTAGGTGTCGCGCGGGGCGGCCTCCAGGTCGATCGCCACCCGGACGCCGACGACCTCGACGCCGCGCTCGGGGTCTTCGCCGAGGAGCTTGGCGGCGGCCTCGCCGAGGGCCTCCGCGATCTCGGCGGACGACACCCGGACGGTGTCGAGCTCCGGCGCCTCGCCGAGGGCGGGGGACGGGTACCAGGTGTCGAGGACGGTGCCCTCCGGGGTCACAGTGGCCAAGCCGATGCCGTATGCGGTGCTCACGGGTACCGAGCTTAGTCCGCCGAGCACTTCCGCCGGCCGCGGCGAGGTGCCGGACGAGCCGGAAGTGGCACCGGTCAGTCGGGAACCCCGGCGCTGAAGTAGAGCGAGCCCAGGTCGCCGCGGGTGGCGATCAGGGCCTCGTTGCACTTCGACTGGCGCACGTCGGTGCTGGAGATGTTGTCGACGCGCACCTCGCCGCAGCGGTGCGCCTCGAACTCGCCCACCGACGTCATCAGGCGCGGCAGGACCTCGCTCACGGCCGGCTTCACGCGCTTGCCCCGCAACGAGCTGTCGAGCCTGCGGGTCATCGAGCTGACGGAGCCGACCCACTCGGCGCACTCGGCGGGGGTGCCGCTGTGCTGGGAGCCGCACGGTGCCGTGAACAGGTCGTGGATCTCGCCGCACTGCCGGGCGCACGTCGCCGGGGCTTCGCCGCAGCCGGTGGCCGTGAGCAGCAGCGCGATGACCAGGAGTGTGCGTTCGACCACGTTCCGCACGGTATCGGCTGAACGGCCCGGCGCCCAAGCGGGCTGGGTAGGGTGAACGCCGTGTCCGACACCCTTGACCTCCTCGCCGACCCGATCGACCTGACGACCGCGCTCGTGGATGTGCGCAGCGTGTCCGGGGAGGAGGCGGAGATCGCGGACCTCGTGGAGCGGTCGCTGGCACTCCACGCGCCCCACCTGGAGATCACTCGATCGGGGAACTCGGTGCTGGCCCGCACGAACGCGGGCAGGGAGCGCCGCGTCGTGCTCGCCGGGCACCTGGACACCGTGCCGGTCAACGACAACTTCCCGAGCCGCCGCGAGGGCGACGTCCTGCACGGCTGCGGCACCGTCGACATGAAGGGCGGCGACGCGGTGATGCTCGCGATCGCGGCCCTCAGCGCTGATGCGCGCCACGACCTCACGTTCGTCTTCTACGACTGCGAGGAGATCGAGGCCGAGCGCAACGGCCTGACGCGCATCGAGCGCGAACTGCCGGAGTGGCTGCTGGGCGACCTGGCGATCGTGTGCGAACCGTCGAACGGCACGGTCGAGGCGGGTTGCCAGGGCACGATGCGCATCGAGGTCGGCACGTCGGGGAAGCGCGCCCACACCGCCAGGGCGTGGATGGGCCGCAACGCCATCCACGGCATGGGCGAGGCGCTGCGCAGGCTCGAGCAGTACGTGCCGCGCCAGCCCGAGATCGACGGCTGCCGCTACCACGAGGGCCTGCAGGCCGTGAAGATCAGCGGCGGCGTCGCGGGCAACGTCGTGCCGGACGCCGCGGTGCTCACGGTCAACCACCGCTTCGCGCCCGACCGCACGGTCGAGCAGGCGGAACAGCACCTCCGCGAGGTCTTCGAGGGCTTCGACGTCACCGTCACGGACTTCGCCGCCGGCGCCCTGCCGGGCCTCGGCGCCCCGGCGGCGCAGGAACTCGTCACGGCCGCCGGGGGCACCCCGGTCGCCAAGCTCGGCTGGACGGACGTGGCGCGGTTCGCGGCGCTCGGCATGCCCGCGGTCAACTTCGGACCCGGCGACCCGACGCTCGCGCACACGCGGGAGGAGAACGTGCCCGTCCATCAGATCACCGGCTGTTTCGACGTGCTTAAGCGATTTCTGCTGGACTGATCACTAGCATCTCAGTGATGACGGAAGAGAAGAACGGCGTCGTGGACGAGCACCCGAAGGAGAAGCAGCGCGGCCCGGTCGTGCTGCGCCGCGGACACAGGGACGAGCTCACGACCACCGACCAGCGGCTGCTCGACTCGCGCGGCCACACGGACTGGGTGCACACCGACCCGTGGCGCGTGCTGAGGATCCAGGCCGAGTTCGTCGAGGGCTTCGGCGCGCTCGCCGAGGTGCCGAGCGCGGTGACCGTGTTCGGGTCGGCCCGGACCGGGCGTGACCACCCGGAGTACCGGACCGGGCGCGACCTCGGTGCGGCGCTGGCCCAGGCCGGCTTCGCCGTCATCACCGGTGGTGGGCCCGGTGCGATGGAGGCCGTCAACCGCGGGTGCTCGGAGGCCGGCGGGTTCTCGGTCGGGCTCGGGATCGAGTTGCCGTTCGAGCAGGGGCTGAACCCTTGGGTCGACCTCGGGGTGAACTTCCGGTACTTCTTCGTCCGCAAGACGATGTTCATCAAGTACTCGCAGGCCTTCATCTGCCTGCCCGGTGGGTTCGGGACGCTCGACGAGCTGTTCGAGGCCCTGACGCTGGTGCAGACGAAGAAGGTCACCAAGTTCCCGGTGGTGCTGTTCGGAACGCACTACTGGCAGGGGCTCTACGACTGGATCAAGAGCTCGGTGCTGGAGGGCGGCAAGGTGGGGGAGAAGGACCTCGCCCTGCTGCACCTGACCGACGACATCGAGGACGCGGTTCGGGTGGTCAAGGAAGCGCATCAGGCCTGGGCCGACGCGCACTGAGTCCGGCTGATCCGGCGCGGGTCGGGTCGAAGCGCCGGGATGGCGACCGGGGCTTGACCTCGAGCCCGTGGCGGGATGCCGGGACGGCAGGAAAGGCCTGTGGGGGAAGCATCCTGCCCCTCGAGCCAAAGCCCCGATCGCCGGTGCCGGCTCCGCGGCGGCCGGACGTCGTGCGACAGTGGGGCGCTGGTCGCATTCCTTCGAGTGGTGAAAGTGGTACCTCGGACCGATGTACGTCGCTGTGTATTGCGGAAGCCTCGCCACCGTCCCCCAGAGCTACGTCGACCTCGCCGCCGAGGTCGGGCGGCAGATCGCCGAGCGGGGCTGGCACCTCGTGTGGGGTGGTGGGCAGACGTCGATGATGGGTGCCGTGGCGCGGGAGGCGCGTGCCGGTGGTGCGCACACCTACGGCGTGATTCCCCGGGGGCTCGCGACTCGGGAGATCGCCGACCGCGAGTCGACGGAGCTGCACGTCGTCGAAACGATGCGCGAGCGCAAGAAGATGATGGACGACAAGGCGGACGCGTTCCTGACGTTGCCGGGTGGCATCGGGACCGCCGAGGAGTTCTTCGAGGTGTGGACCGCCGGGGTGCTCGGCATGCACGACAAGCCCGTGGTGCTGCTCGACGTCGACAACCACTACAAGGGGCTCGTCGAGTGGCTGACCGAGTTGCGGGACAAGGGTTTCGTCTCGCACGCCGCGCTGGAGTCGCTGGTCGTCACGGACGACGTGTCAGCCGCTCTTGACGCTTGCGTCGTCCAGACCCTTGGCGCGGGCGAGGAGTTCGGTCTCCGGTAGGAGGTCCGGCAGCGGGCGGTACGGGGTGGCGGTCACCTCGAAGCGCTTTCCGGAAACCACCCTGCCCTGCCAGGAGCCCGCTATCTCGCCGTCCACGAGGATCGCGCCCCGGCGGCCGAGGACGCGGAAGACGTCCTTCTGCGCCGCCTTGTCCGGGAGCAGCAGGTCCCGGTCGCGTGCTTGCAGGTACGGGTCGGTCGGGGGGAGCAGGCGGACGGGCGGTGGGGCGGCGTCGGCGATCTCCAGGCCTTCCGGCAGCCACGCCGGGTGGCCCTCCACGGTCACCTCGACGAGGCCTTCCCCCGGCCAGCGCTTCTTCACCTCACGGGTGGTCGTGCCGAAGTAACCGGCCACTTCGGACGGTCCGGCCGGGCCGTGCAGGGTCAGGTAGCGGTGGACCAGCTCGTCGAAGCCCGCGGTCCTGCGGGGGACGCCCGGCCAGCCGTGGACGCGCTCGAACGTCACGGTCTTCTCTTCGGGGATGATCCTCAGGCCCGCGGGGAGCGCGCCCAGGCGGAAGATCGGGTCGCTGACGTGCTCGGTGCCGCAGCCCCGGCAGGCCTCGATCGTCTGCCTGGGGGCCAACGGGGTCAGGGCCGCGCTCACGTCGCCCTTGGTCATCGGCTTCGTGACGATCGACCGCATGGCCGTCGCGATGTGCCGCAGCGCGTCCAGCAGGTCGTCGACCTTCGGGCGGGAGGCGCGTGCTCTCGCGTCGGCGTCGCTCCAGGGCCACAGGGCCCGGGCGAACGCCTTCAGCTCTCCCGGGCGGTGCAGGTGTGGTGCGCCGCGCACGGACCAGGTCAGCGTGAAGTCCTCGACCGAGGGTTCGTGCAGCCTGGCGGCGAGGCTCAGCAGGGCCGAGCCGGAGGTGTTGTCCTGGACTCCCAGGGAGAACACCGCCAGCTCGGCCGCGCCGGAGGTCCGCCGGTCCAGTTCGTGCTGATGGATCCGGTGGAAGAGCACCTGTTGCCGGGTGAGGTCCACCCGGACATTCTTACGCCTTCGGCACGGTGAGGCTCGACGGTCCGAAGGTGACGGTTGAGCCACGTGTCGATTCCGTGAGGTAACGCGGGTCGACCGTGTCGATCACCAGTGCGATCCGGTTGCCCGCGCCGACGTTCCACACCGTCGGCTCCAGCTCCACGTCGAGCGTCCGGGTGCGGCCCGCGCCGGTCAGCTTCACCGGCTTGTGCGTGATCAGCGCGCCCAGGCCGAGCGGACCGACCTCGTACAGGTACGCGAACAACGTCGTCGTCTCCGCGCTCGGCGTCACGGTCAGCTTGAGCTTCGGCGTTCCGGCGAGCGTCGCGCCGTTCCAGTACTGCGGTCCGCTCCACACGCCGGCGACGGTGCGGTCGACGAACGGCAGCGACACCCCGGTCGGGATGTTCAGGAACCCTTGCAGCGCACCGGAGAGCAGGATCGTGCCGCTGTCGGCCACCGTGCCCCACCCGGCGTGGATCGTCCTGCCGTCGAGCTGCACCGTGTCGGCGTTGGCGTTCGGCCAGCTGCTGAACGTCCGCCACGCGCCGCCGTTGTTCGGCTTGAGGCGGACGGGCTGCTCGGCGTCGATGCCGTTGGCCGTGCCCTTGACGTAGCGGTCGAACCAGCGGCCGACCGACTCCCAGATCTCGTTGGGCAACCCGGCCGCGCCGAACAGCTCGGCGGTGGCGTGGTCGCCCGGCGAGAGCATGAGCCGCTTCGGGCCGGTCAGTCCGCCGTAGAAGTCCGCGATCTGGCCGGGCGCGAACATGCCGTCGTTCCAGGCGTTGCCGAGCATGACCGCGGTGCCGTTGGCGTTGATCTGCGCGATCTTCGTGGCGGTGGCGGCGGAACGGTCCGCGGAGATCGGCACGACCTCCCAGAACCGGCCGTCGCGGTAGGCGTCCTCGGCCTCCACGAGGACGGGACCGGGACGCCCGGTGGCCTTGCCCGCCGCGAGCAGGACCTCGACGGCCTGCTTGTTCACGGTGCTGTTCGGGTAGAGCGAGCGGGCCAGGTCGGTCCACGTGCTCAGCGCCGCGGCGGCCTTGATGCGCTTGTCGTTCGCCGCCGCCAGCAGGGACTGCCCGGCGCCGTAGGAGATCCCGGCCGCGCCGACCTTGGAGGCGTCGGCCCTGGCGTTCGCGATGGCCCAGTCGATGACCTTGCTGACGTCACCGACGGTCTCGGGGCCGGCGACGTCGATCTGACCGCCGGAGTCCCAGAAGCCGCGGCTGGTGTAGCTCACGACGACGTAGCCGGACTCCTTGGCGAGCTTCGCCGCCGCGCCGACGTACTCGATGTTGGGGACCGCCCAGCTGGACGGCATGACGAGCAGCGGGAACGGTCCGCCGCCCCGGCCGGTGGGCTCGACGACGAGGGCTTTCAAGGCGGTGCCGCCGACGCCGGGGATGGACTTGTAGGTGATCTGGTGTCCGGGGACGACCGCAAGCGCGGCAGGAGCACCGAGCAGGGTGGTGAGGAGTACCGAGATCAGAACAAGTGATCGTCGCACGCTGGTCCTCCTTGACCATGACGTAGATCACGCAGGGTTGCCGCTCGGGAGTAAAGCAGGTTGCTACTCGCGAGTAGCAAGACCCTGTGAGTCAGGTCACTGTTTACGCTGGGTGGTGTGAACCGATTCCGCGTCACCGAGCTGCCCGAGGACCGCGTACTGGTCGTTGCGCGTCTGAGCAGCGCGGACGCCCTCGCCCAGGCCGTCGCGGACGGTGCCGATGTGATCGAGTTCGACGGCGAGCTGGAACTGCCGTCGCTCACCGGGACGTTGGACGTGGTGACGATCCCGGCGGGGGACGAGGACCAGACGCTGGCGGCTGCGACAGTGGCCGCGATGTCCGGAGCACGCGCCATCGCCGCGATCGACGTGCGGCAGGCGAGGAAGGTCGTGGAGATGGTGGCGAGCGTGGCGGGGACCAAGCCGCCGGCGCGGGCGATGCGGGCGCTCGCCTGATGCTGCCCTCCGCCGAAGCGTGGTTCGCCTCGCACACCTGGCAGCAGCCGTCCTGGTCGGCCGACGAGCTCGTGGCGCTCAAGCGCGGCCGGACCGTGTCCGTGGTGCTGCCCGCGCTGAACGAGGAGGAGACCGTCGGCGACGTCGTCGCCGTGGTCCGGCCGTTGCTCGGGACCCTCGTCGACGAGCTCGTCGTGGTGGACTCCGGCTCGACCGACCGGACCGTCGAGGTCGCCTCCGCCGCCGGGGCGCGAGTCGTGCTGCGCGAGGACGTCGTGCCGTGGCTTGCGCCGTTGCCGGGCAAGGGCGAGGTCCTGTGGCGGTCGCTGGCGGCGACGTCCGGGGACCTGGTCGTGTTCCTCGACTCCGACCTGGTGGACCCGGAGACGGCGTTCGTCACGGCGTTGCTCGGGCCGCTGCTGCTCGACTCCGGCGTGCACCTCGTGAAGGGGTTCTACCGGCGGCCCCTGCGGCTGGAGAGCAGCGGCGGCGGGCGCGTCACCGAACTGGTCGCGCGGCCGTTGCTGAACGCGCTGAGGCCCGAGCTCTCCGGTGTGGTGCAACCGCTCGGCGGTGAGTACGCGGCCACCCGGTCCTTCCTGGAGTCCGTCCCGTTCGCGGCCGGGTACGGAGTGGAGATCGGGCTCCTGCTCGACGTCCACCGGCTGCACGGGCTCTCCGCGCTGGCCCAGGTGAACCTCGGCGTGCGCAAGCACCGCAACCGGTCGCTGCTGCAGCTCGGCGCGATGTCGGCGCAGATCATGGGAACGGCGCTGGCCCGGTGCGGGGTCGAGGCCGGCTCCGGGCCGCTCACGCAGTTCGTGCAGGTCGGCGGCGAGTGGCTACCCGACTCCGCCGACGTGCTCGTGGCCGACCGGCCGCCGATGGTGCACGTGGTCGAAGAGCGCTAGCTGCTCCTCCCGGTGCGTCACGACCAGGGCCGTGCCGCGGCAGTGGTCCAGCACCCCGCCCAGCACGCGGTCGGCCTGCTCCGGGTCCAGTCCCTCGGTGGGTTCGTCGAGGAGCAGGACCTCGGGGTGCGCCAGCACCGACCTCGTCAGCACGAGCCGCTGGCGCTGGCCGCCGGAGATCTCCTCACCGCGCTCGCCGACGACCCGGTCCCAGTCGAGGTCGAGCTCGGTGATCGCCGCGGCCCTGTCGAGCTCCTCCTGCGTGGCACCGGGTCGGGCGAGCAGGACGTTCGTGCGGACCGTGGTGTGGAAGACGTGCGCGTCGGCCAGCGCGCCCTTGCTCGGTTCGAGCCGGTGCGCGAGGGCGTTGAGCAGCGTGGTCTTCCCGGAACCGCTCGGGCCGACGATCGCCGTCCTGCCGGTGGGGACCGGGGCTTCGGGCACGTGGACCGGCTCGGGTTCGTCCGCCGGTTCCGGGACCGGCCTGGACATCGCCGCCAGCGGCACGGTGATCTCGAACGTCGCGATGGCGGCCATGACCAGCCAGGCGGGCTCGTGCTGGTGGAGCATCAGCAGCGCGGCGGCGAACTGGACGCCGATCGCCAACGGCGTCAGGTCGCGCGTGCGTTCCCCGCGGGACAACGTCCTGGCGGTCTCGGCGGCCGCGCGGAGCTTGTCGTCGAAAAGGCCGTAGGCGATGAGTTCTTCCCTGCTGTGCACCAGTTCCGTGGTCTGTTCGGTCAGCTTGGCGCGCACCGGGGTGAGGTCCCGTGGCTCACGGACCGCGAGCCACGGGAGGAGTGCGAGGTTGATCGTCAGGCCGGCGAGCAGCGGCAGCGAGAAGCCCGAGGCGGCGGCGACCACGGCGCTCACCACGGCCGCGGTGATCCACGGCAGGGTGGTGCGCAGCTTCGTGTCGAGGTGCTGGTCGACGTTGGTGACGATGCGGGTCAGCGCCGTGGCGGACGGGACGTGCCGGCGGTGCACGAGGTCGTCGTAGACCTTGCCGCGCAGCTCCACGGCCTCGCCGAGCACCGCCCCGTGGCTGGTGAGGCGTTCGAGGTAGCGCAGCGCGCCTTTGGCGAGCGCGAGCGTGCGGACCGCGACGACCGCCACGGTGAGCGCCGCCATCGGCGGGTGCTCGGCGGCGCGCATGACGAGCCACGTCGCCGTGGCGGTGAGGCCGACGCCGGCCAGTTCGGCGAGGACGCCGACCAAGATCGCGAGTCTCATGTCCGGACCACCCTGTCGACCTCCTCCAGCAGTGCCGGCCGGTGCGCGACGACCACGGCCGTCCGGCCTCGGATGAACTCGCGGGCCGCCGCGAGCACCAGGGACTCCGTCTCCGCGTCGAGGTGCGCGGTCGGCTCGTCGAGCAGGAACAGACCGGCTCCGCTCCGGTCCAGGGCGTTGGAGAGCGCGACCCGCTGCTGCTCACCGGACGAAAGCGCCGCCGGGACGAGCGTGGGGCGTTGCGGCACCCACGACAGCGCTTCCAGCCACCTCCGCTGATCGATCTCCCGCAGGTCGACGCCACCGACGAGCACGCGGCCGCTGTCGGGACGCACGAAACCCAGCAGCAGCCCGAGAACCGTGCTCTTGCCCGCGCCGCTCGGGCCGACGAGCGCGATCCGTTCGCCGGGCCGGATGCGCAGCGAAAAGTTCCTAAGGCTGCGGACGCTCACGTCGTCGAACACGATCTCCGAGCTCGCGAGGTCCGGCGGCGCCTGGCCGCGGGACTCGGCGAGCGCCGGGACCTTCGCGAGCACCTCCCGGCCCTGGGCGCTCGCGTGGTACTGGGCACCGGCCGCCCGCAACGGCAGGAACGCCTCCGGGGCGAGGAGGAGCACGAGCAACGCGGTGTGCAGCGGCACTCCGCCGCCGAGGAGCCTGAGCCCCACCGGCACCGCGACGAGCGCCACCGACATCGTGGCCACGAGCTCCAGCACGAACGCCGACAGGAAGGCGACCCGGAGCGCCGACATGGTCTCCGCCCGGTGTCGCGCGGCGAGCCCGCGGACCACCTCGGACTGCGCCCCGGCCCGCCCGAACGCCCGCAGCGTGCCGATTCCCCTGACGACGTCGAGGAAGTGGCCGCCGAGGGTGGCCAGCGCCTCCCACTGGCGGGCGGTCCGTTCACGGGTGTGGGCGCCGACCAGCGCACCGAAGACCGGGATCAACGGCAGCGTGGCGAGGATCGTCAGCGCCGCCGTGAGGTCGGCGAACGCCAGCCGGACCACCACGGCGAGCGGCACGGCGACGGCCAGGACCCGCATCGGCAGGTACCCGACGACGTACGGCGTCACGTCGTGCACGCCGCGCGTCACCAGCGTGGCGACCTCGCCGGCCTTGGTCCCCGGCGAGCGCAGGAACGCCTCCCGCAGGCGGACGCGAGTGCGTTCGGCGGCCCGGTGCGCCCACTCGCGGTGCCCCCACCACACCAGCACCCGCAGGCCGATCACGAGGCACAGCAGGAGAAGACCGGTGCCACCGCTCAGCACGGACGCCAGGAGCTCGGCCTGCGCGAGCACCAGGAACGGGATCGGGATCAGCGCGAGGAGAGGGCGACGATCGACCACTGCAACACCACCACCAGCGGGATGACCGGGATCGCGACCCACGCGAGCAGGCCGAGCGTGTCGGGGTGCGCCATGAGCCCGGTGACGTCGACCGAGCTGAACGCGAGCGGGATCGGCGCCGCGCACAGCGCCGCGGTCACCGGGAACACCTTCCACAGCCGGGCCTGGAACACCCAGCCGTGCACCGCGAACAGCACCGGCATCACGAGTGCGACGGGCCAGGGCGCCTCCAGCAGGTGGGCCAGGAACAACCCCCAGCCCGCGGACACCATGAGCGCACCGGTGAACACCAGCCACCACCACAGCCGCAGCTGCACGGCCGCCATGAACAGCACCAGCCCGGCCAGGACCAGCGTGAACGTGCTGTGCGCGCCGGAGAGCAGTTCTCCCTCCAGGCGGGGGAAGGCCGCGAACAGCACCCCGACCGCCGCGACCAGCCACACCTCGTTGCCCAGGAAGAACGGGTTCATCCGGCGCAGGGCGACCTCGCGCCGGCGGAACGGCAGGAGAAGGCCTGTGCCGTAGTCGAAACCGGCCAGCGCGAAGTACCCGGCCGTGAGGACACCGAGCACCGTCAACCAGAGGGCTTCCATCAGAGCGTCACCACCAGCGGCGAGACAGGAGCCGGCGCCACGTCCGGACCGCGGCGGACCGCACGTGCGATCAACGCCCAGTCCACACAGGCCAGCAGCACGAACAGGGTCGTGAACACGACGAGCGACAACAGGATCTGCGAGGCGTCCACATGCGACACCGCGTCTTCGGTGCGCAACAGGCCGTAGACCAGCCAGGGCTGACGGCCGATCTCCCGGAACATCCACCCGAAGACGGCCGCCGCGAACGGGAAGGGGATGCCGATCACCATGAGGTACAGGGGAAAGCGCATCCTGATCACGGCGTCCCTGATCAGCAGCGGCAGCGTGAGCCAGCTGATCAGCGTCAGCCCCATCCCGATCAGGATCATGAACCCGAGCGGCGCCCCGATCCACTGCGCCGCGTCGCTCTTGCCGGGCTGGTACCGCTCGATCACCGGGAACTGGGCGAAGCCGGCACCGATCAGCGCCGGCGTGGCCAGGGCCGTGGTGACCACGCCCATCCGCAGCGAGCGCCGGAAGAAGTCGGCCTCGGGCGTCCGCTTGATGAAGTGGTACGCCGAGACACCGGTCAGGAACACGCCGCCCGCGGTGATCGCCGCGAAGACGACGTGCACCAGGGCGGAGGTGAACGCGGGGTTGGTCAGCAGGGCGCCGAAGTCGTCCAGCCGCAGCACGTTCCCGTCGACCCGGTAGCCGACGGGGTGCTGCAGGAACCCGTTCGCCGCCATGATCCAGAACGCCGAGGCGAACGCCGTCAGCGCCGTCAGGTAGAGCAGCGCCAGGTGCAGCCAGCGGTGGAGCTTGCCCCAGCCGAAGATCCACAGTCCGAGGAACGTCGACTCCAGGAAGAACGCGATCAGCGTCTCCAGCGCGAGCGGCGCCCCGAACACGTCGCCGGCGTAGGTCGCGAGGCCCGACCAGTTCAGGCCGAACTGGAACTCCATCACGATCCCGGTGACGATCCCCAGCGCGTAGTTGATCACGTAGATCCGGCCCCAGAACCGCGTCATCCGCTCGTGCACGGGCGCGCCGGTGATCGTGAACCTCGTCTGCATGACCACGAGCAGCGTGACCAGGCCCAGCGTGAGCAACACGAACAGGAAGTGGAACGACGTCGTCAGCGCGAACTGGAGCCGGGCGAGGTCTACTGCGTTCATGGGGAGCGACGGTATGCGTAGCGCGGCTACTTATTAAGCCCGGAAAGCGCATCTCAGGGGGATCTCAGGGCAGACCCTGACCGAGGATTTCAGGGACCACTCCCAGAGCCCGGCTCAGTAGAGTCGCCCCATGAAGCCCGACGCGCTACGCGGCCACCTCGACGCGTTGCTGCTGGCCACGCTCGACGGCAGGCAGCTGCACGGCTACGCGATCATCGAGGCGTTGCAGCAGGGCAGCGGGGGTGCGCTCGACCTCCCGACGGGCACGGTCTACCCGGCGTTGCGCAGGCTGGAGCGGGCGGGCCACGTCGTCAGCGACTGGAGCACGGTCGGCGGGCGCAAGCGCCGCACCTACCGGCTCACGCAGGCGGGGCAACGCGCCCTGAACGCCGAGCGCAGCGCGTGGCGCGAGTTCACGACGGTCATCGACGGGGTGCTGGGAGGGGGGAAGTGGGCGCAGCAGTGAGGGAAACCGATCCGATCGAGCGGTACGTCGCCGAGCTCGGGGCGCGGTTGCAGGGCTCGCGGAAGCAGGTCCGCGACCTGCTCACCGAAACCCGCGACAGCCTCACCGACGCCTCCGAGGCGCACCTCGGCCGCGGCCTCGCGGAAGAAGAGGCCCGGCAACGCGCGGTCGAGGAGTTCGGCCCCGTGCGCGAGATCGCGAACGAGTACCAGGCCGAGCTCGCCGTCGCCTACGGCACGCGCACGCTCATCTGGCTCGCGATCGTGCTGCCGTTGATGCACATGGCGTGGGAGTACGGCCGGTTGCTGCTCGTCGGGCCGTGGCAGGACTTCGGCTCGATGCCGCCCGCCTGGTACCTGTTCATCGCCAAGGCCAACGACCTGACCAGTGGCATCGCGTCCGGGGTGGCGCTGGTGACGCTAATCCTCGGCCGGCTCCTGGCGCGCAGGTGCGACGCGAAGCTGCTCGCCAGGCTCGGCGCCGGTGTCGCGCTCACGGCCGTCGGCGCGGTGCTGCTCGGCAACCTCTCGATCATCGTCGCCACCGCGCACCTCGACGTGGCGCGGCTGGTGCAGTCGTTGCCGATGAGCGTCGCGAGCCTCGTCACGTGGACCGTGATCGTCCGGCTCGGTCTGCTCGCTCGCCGCTGCCTGAGCTGTGCCACGATCGTCGCGTGACCAACGCCCTGATCTACCTGATCGTGCTGGTGGCCGTCGCGGCAGTGGTGTTCCTGCTCGCGGCGTTGGTGTTCGGGCGCGGCGAGGAGCTCGCGCCGCTGCCACCCGGTGCGTCGCCCACGCGGCTGCCCGCCGACGACATCACCGCGCAGGACGTCCGCGAGCTGAAGTTCCAGCAGGTCTTCCGCGGCTACAAGATGAGCGAGGTCGACTGGGTCCTGCAGCGGCTCTCGGCCGAGGTCGAGACGCTGCGGGCGCGCGTCGCGGAGCTCGAGGACAGGGAGAGCAGTGACCACCCGGCTTGAGCGGGCCGCCGGGGAGCAGGTGCTCGTCCGCTGCCCGTGGGGCGACTCGGCCCCGGACTACGCCGCCTACCACGACACCGAGTGGGGCGTGGAGCTGCACGGCACCCCGGAGCTCTACGAACGCATGTCGCTGGAGGCGTTCCAGTCCGGGCTGTCGTGGATCACGATCCTGCGCAAGCGCCCGGCGTTCCGCGCGGCGTTCGGCGGCTTCGACCCGGAGCTGGTGGCCGCGTTCGGGCCGGCCGACGTGGAACGGCTGATGTCCGACGCGGGCATCGTCCGGAACCGGATGAAGATCGACGCCGCGATCCACAACGCCCGCGTGATCGTCGAGCAGGACGTGGACCTCGACGCGCTGCTGTGGTCGTTCGCCCCCGCCGGCCACGTGCGCCCTGCGACGATCATGGACGTGCCGGCGATCACGGACGAGTCGAAGGCGATGGCCAAGGAGCTGAAGAAGCGCGGCTTCAAGTTCCTCGGCCCCACCACGTGCTACGCGCTGATGCAGGCCACCGGGATGGTGGACGACCACATAGCGACCTGCTTCCGCGCTAGCGCCCGGTGAACCTCGGGGCGCGCTTGTTCACGAACGCGTCCACCGCCTCGCGGTGGTCCTCGGTGGCGCCGCAGTCGGCCTGGGTGCGGCGCTCCGCCTCCAGCGCGTCCTCCAGCGTCCCGTCCGCCGCCGCGGCCAGCGCTTCCTTGATCTTCGCGTAGGCCGTCGTCGGGCCCGCCGCCAGCCGGGCGGCCAGCGCCTGCGCGGTGGGCAGCAGCTCGTCGTCCGGCACGACCTGGTTGACCATGCCGATCCGCAACGCCTCCTCGGCGCCGACGGGCTGCGCGAGCAGCATCATCTCCATCGCGCGGCCGTGGCCGATCAGCCTCGGCAGCGTGTAGGAGGCGCCCGAGTCCGCGGTCAGGCCCACGTTCGCGAAGGCCATCAGGAACTTCGCCGACGTGCCCGCGATGCGCAGGTCGGCGGCGTAGGCGAAGGACGCGCCCGCACCCGCCGCGCTGCCGTTGACCGCGGCGATCACCGGCTTCGGCATCGCGATCAGCTCGCGCACGATCGGGTTGTAGTGCTTCTCGACGGTGTGCAGCGGCGCGGGGTCACCGGCCTGCAGCAACCCGATGTGCTCCTTGAGGTCCTGACCCGCGCAGAACGCCCTGCCCGCACCCGTGATCACCACCGCGCGCACCGACGCGTCGGCCGCCGCCGCCTTCAGCTCGGCGAGGAACGCCTCCTTCAGCGAGACGGTGAAGGCGTTGAACGACTCCGGGCGGTTGAACGTGAGCGTGCGCACACCATCGGCGTCTTCGACGAGGAGCTCGGACACTGGACCTCCATCAAGCTGTGGAAACGTTGCGCACCGGCCGCAGGCACTCGTCGACGAAGCGGCTCGTGCCCGGCGCCAGCCGCAGCGTCTGTTCGTCGAAGAACGACGCTGCCGCGTGGCCCGGCCAGTCCGGTGGCAACAGTTCAGCAGGAAGACCGGGATCGCGGAACAGGAACTTGCGCCACGCGTGCAACAGCTGCTGTGACGCCGCGAACGCCGCCGCGTCGTCCGTTTCGTCCACAACGGACACCTGAGCGCCCCAGTGGGCGACGAACGCGGCGTAGTCGCGGCCCAGCTCGGCCAGGTCCCAGGCCTTCGCGGCGAGCTCCGCGTTCTCGCCGTCGTGTGAACCGTGAAAAGTTCGTGCGGCGACCTCCTCGGCCGCCAGCACGTCGGCGAGCTCCGGGGAGGGCCGGGGCGCGATCCACGTCACAGGTCCGAGGGCGCCGTAGCCGAGCAGCTGCAGTTCCGACGCCAGGTGGTCGCGCGAGTCGCGGCCGGGCAGCTCCTCCAGCACGACGACGTGCCAGCGACCGTCCCAGGTGGACGGCCGGGTGCGGTAGATGCGGGCGGCGGCCTCGTCCAGCCGTCGTTCCCCGCGAGGTGTCATCGCGTATCCGGGCCCGTCGGGGAGCCGCGCGGGCTGCAACCAGCCCTGCCGGACGGTGCGGGAGACGGCCGTGCGGACGGCCGGCGCGGCGAAGCCGAGGGGTTCGAGCAACCGGACGAGCGCGGCGATGGTGGCGGCGCCACCGCGTTCGCGCAGGTGGCCACCGTAGACGTCGAAGAGCGCGGAACGGGCTCGCACCCGGCCCAGTCTGTCACGCCGCGCCCAGCCGTGCCGAAAGTGTTGCCTTGTCGTGAAAACGCGCGGTGAACAGCGACAAGTCAAGATCGACAAATGTGACCGGGACTCGCCAAAAGATCGGTTCGGTTTCGTCCCTGAGTCGCGATAGGGGAGAATGGAGCAGATCCGGCCTGGCCGGACGGGGAAGATGTTGACGGAGGGAGCACGCGATGGCGGCCATGAAGCCCCGGACCGGCGACGGTCCCCTCGAGGTCACCAAGGAGGGACGCGGCATCGTCATGCGCGTGCCGCTCGAGGGTGGTGGGCGCCTTGTCGTCGAGATGTCGGCGGACGAGGCCAGCGCCTTGGGCGACGCGCTGAAGGCCGCCGTCGGCTGAGGCACCCGGCGAGGAAGCAGTTCGAGCCCCGGTTTCCACAGTGGAGACCGGGGCATCGCTTCGTTCTCGCCCCAGGTGGGGCGCGTCGGAGGCCTGGGCGAGAATGAACGCTCGTCACAGCGATGAGGAGGCCCAACCGTGGCGTCGACGGTCCCGTCAGTGCCCACCAAGCTCGTGGACGTCGAGGTGGCCACCACCTCGCGCCGCAACGTCCCGTCGGTCGTGCTCACGGGCACCGGACCGGCGCTGGGGCCGGGTGGCGACGGCATCGACGTCTCCGACCTGACCGGCAAGGCCGGTGAGGCGGTGCGCCACGACGACAGGTGGACCCTCGGCGTGGGCACCGGCACGCCCGCCGACTACCGCACGGCCGGCGCCGCCCTCGCGCGGGCGCTGAGCGGTGAGGACGCTCCCAAGACCGCCGACGTCCTGCTGACCCCGGACTTCGACGCCGCGAAGGTGCGCGCGTTCGTGCTGGGCGCGGCGCTCGGCGGCTACCGCTTCAAGGTCACCGGCGAGGAGGCCCCCGGGCGGGTCGGCTCGTTGCGGCTGATCACGGCCGACACGGGCTTCGAAGAGGTGCTGACCTCCGCCGCCCTGAAGGCCCACGCGCTCGCCACGGCCACCGCGCTGACCCGCGACCTCGCCAACGCGCCGTCCAACGTCAAGGACCCGCGCTGGCTCGCGACGACCGCGGCCAAGCTCGCCGACAAGGCCGACGGCCTCACCGCCACCGTGCGCGACGAGAAGTGGCTGCGGCAGCAGGGCTTCGGCGGCGTGCTCGCGGTCGGTGGCGGCTCGTCCCGCCCGCCGCGGTTGCTGGAGCTGACCTACGGCACCACCGGCCCGCACCTGGTCTTCGTCGGCAAGGGCATCACGTTCGACACGGGCGGCATCTCGGTGAAGCCCGCCGACGGCATGCACCTGATGCGCACCGACATGGCGGGGGGCGGCGCGGTGATCGCCGCCCTGCTGGCCGTGGCCCGGCGGCGGTTGCCGATCAGGGTGACCGGCCTCGTGCCGTGCGCGGAGAACCACGTGAGCGGCTCGGCGTACCGGCCGGGCGACGTCGTGCGCCACTACGGCGGCGCGACCACCGAGGTGACGAACACCGACGCCGAGGGCCGCATGGTCCTGGCCGACGCGATGGCGTACGCGGTGGCGAACCTGAAGCCGGACCTGCTCGTCGACGTCGCGACGCTGACGGGCGCGATGAAGGTCTCGCTGGGCCTGCGCACGGGCGGCGTGTTCAGCTCCTCCGACGGTCTCGCGGCCGATGTCATCGCCGCGGGGGCGGACGTCGGCGAGAGGTGGTGGCGGATGCCGTTGCTCGAGGAGCACGTCAGCGCCGTCGACAGCGAGATCGCGGACTACCGGCAGTGCCCTCCCGGCCCCGGTGGCATCACGGCGGCGCTGTTCCTGCAGAAGTTCGCGGGCGACGTGCCGTGGGCGCACCTCGACATCGCGGGCCCGGCGCGGTCGGAGAAGGTGTACGACGAGGTCGTCGCCGGAGCCACCGGGTTCGGTGCGCGGACCCTGGTCGAGCTGGCTGAAAAATATTCGCGTTAGTCCCGCCGATCTGCCGATACGAGACGGCGACGTTCCACGGCATGATGTGAGCTCCTTCACAACGTCGTAGAGGAGCGCTCGTGTTACTCCGCCTGGCTCTCGCCGTCTCGTTGGTCATAGCGTCGTTGTCCCCCGCCGCGGCGAGCGCGCCCTGGTGGGAACCGGTGGCCCGGCCGGCACCGGACTCGCAGATCAACGTGACCGGCGAGCCGTTCCGGGGAACGGACGGCCAGGGCCGGGTGCGCGGGTTCGTCGACGCGCACAACCACCTCATGACCAACGAGGGCTTCGGCGGCCGCCTGATCTGCGGCAAGCCGTTCTCCGAGCAGGGCGTCGCGGACGCGCTCGAAGATTGCCCCGAGCACCACCCGGCGGGCCTGGGCGCGATCTTCGAGGCCATCGTGACGGGCGACCTGGACGGCCACGACCCGGTGGGCTGGCCGACGTTCGAGGACTGGCCCTCCGACACGACGGTCTCGCACCAGCAGAACTACTACGCCTGGCTGGAACGGGCCTGGCGCGGCGGGCAGCGCGTCCTGGTCACCGACCTGACCAGCAACGCCACGTTGTGCGTCATCCACCCGTTCAAGGACCGCGGCTGCGACGAGATGGCGTCGGTGCGGCTGCAGGCCCAGCGCACCTACGAGCTGCAGGCGTTCGTCGACGAGCAGTTCGGTGGGGCCGGCAAGGGCTGGTTCCGCATCGTCACGTCCGCGGAACAGGCCAGGGAAGTGATCGCCCAGGGCAAGCTCGCCGTGGTGCTCGGCATCGAGACCTCGGAGCTGTTCGGCTGCCGGACGTTCCTCGACGTCCCGCTGTGCGGCCGGGCCGACATCGACCGCGGGCTGGACGAGGTCTACGCGCTTGGCGCGCGCAGCGCGTTCCTCTGCCACAAGTTCGACAACGCGCTGTGCGGCGTCCGGTTCGACTCGGGCACGCAGGGCGGCGTGATCAACGCGGGCCAGTTCCTGCGCACCGGCCAGTGGTGGCAGACCGAGCAGTGCAAGGGACCGCAGCAGGACAACCCGATCGGCACCGTCGGCCCGAACGCGCTGATCCCCGCGGGTGTCGTGGCTCCCGCCTACGACCCGGCCAAGCGCTGCAACGTGCGCGGGCTGACGTCACTCGGCGAGTACGCGGTGCAGGCCATGATGCGCAAGCACATGATGATCGAGATCGACCACATGAGCGTGAAGGCCGCCGGGCGCACGCTCGACCTCGCCGCGCAGGCGAAGTTCCCGGGCATCGTGTCCAGCCACAGCTGGATGGACGCCCAGTGGACCGAGCAGGTCTACCGGCTCGGCGGGTTCATCGCGGGCTACGAGAACGACCCCGCCGGGTACGTCGCGCAGGCCGCCGCCGCGGAGCCGTTGCGCCGCAAGTACGACGTCGGCATCGGGTTCGGCTCGGACTACAACGGCGTGGGTTCGCACCCGGCACCGCAGACCGGCGTGACGTACCCGTTCCGCACCTTCCCCGAGGGCCCGCTGGTCGACCGGCAGCGCACCGGCGAGCGCGTCTGGGACATCAACGTCGACGGGGGCGCGCACATCGGCCTGCTGCCCGACTGGGTCGAGAGGGTCCGCCAGCTCGGCGGCGACCAGCTCGTCCGGGACATGCTGAGCGGCGCCGAGTCGTACCTGCGCACCTGGTCGGGGACTCAGGCCTGGACGCCGTGAGTCCTCAGGGCGTGGTCGCGGAACGCGCGGACGGCGGGCGTCAGCGGGCTGTCCCGCAGCCACGTCAGCCCGAACGTCCGGCCGGTGCGCGGGGTCAGTGACAGCTCCCGCAGCCCGGGCGGCGGCGCGAACTCGGCGTGGGTGAGCAGTGCCACGCCGAGACCCGCCGCCACCAGCCCGCGCACGGTCTCGATCTCCTGGCACTCGAAGACGTAGCGCGGCGCGAAGCCCGCCGCCGCGCACATGTCGTCGGTGATCTGGCGCAGGCCGTAGCCGTGCTCCAGGGTGATCAGGTCCTCGTCGGCCAGGTCCTCGACGCGCACCGACCCGCGGGACTCGAGCCGGTGCCCCGCCGGCACGACGACGATCAGCGGCTGCTCGAACACGACCACCGTCTCGAACTCGGGACCGGCGGGCGGCGGGGCGACCAGCGCGAGGTCGATCTCGCCGCTCACGAGCTTGTCGACCACGGGCTGACGTGCGTTCTGGACCAGGCCGAACCGCACGTGCGGGTGCTCGGCCCGGTAGCCGCGGACCAGCTCCGGCACGATCGCGCGGCCGAGCATGTGCAGGAAGCCCAGCACGACGCGGCCCTTCTCCGGGTCGAGCTCCTCCTCGACCTCGCGCAGGCCCGGTTCGAGCGCGGCCAGCGACCGGGTGGCGGCGTCGGCGAGCAACCGGCCCGCGCGGGTGAGGCGGACCCGGCGGCCGGACCTCACGAGCAGCGGCGCGCCGAGCCGGTCGCCGAGCTCCGCGACCCACCTGCTGACCGTCGGCTGGGGGAGTCCGAGGCGTTCTGCGACACGGGTCACGTGCTCGTCGGCGGCAAGTGCTTTCAGCACCGCCAGCTTCGGGGCCAGGTCCGATTCGTCCACGGATCGATTCTGGCCCATTTCCGTATTGGACGTATGGCTTAGCGTCGGACGGGTGAACAGGTTGACCGCGTCCGTCGCCGCCTCGGGGTTCGCGTGCTTCGCGTTGCTCTACACCCCGCAGCCGGTCATGCCGCAGATCGCCGCCGAGTACGGGCTGGGGCCGGGCGCGGCCTCGCTCGCGCTGTCCGCGGCGACCCTCGCGCTGGCCGTGGCGGTCCTGCCGATCGCGATGCTGTCCGAACGCGCCGGGCGGCGGCCGGTGATCGTCGTCAGCGTGCTGGTCGCGGCCCTGCTCGGGCTCGTGCTGCCGCTGGCACCGAACTACGAGGTCTTCCTGGTCCTGCGCGTGCTGCAGGGCGTCGCGGCCGCCGGTGTGCCCGCGGCGTCCATGGCCTACCTCGCCGACGAGCTGGACACGCGCGGGCTCGGTGCCGCGACCGGCGCGATGATCGCCGGGAACAGCCTCGGGGGCATGGCGGGACGGCTCGTCGCGGGCATGACGTCCGACTGGCTCGGGTGGCGCGGCTCCGTGCTGCTCGCCGGGGTGTTCGGGCTGGTCGCGGCGCTGGTCGTGGTGTTCCTGCTGCCCGGGGCCCAGCACGGGCCGAAGCGGGCGCCCAGCGGCATGAAGGCGGCCTTGAGGGACCCGGTGCTGCTGTCGTTGTACGTCGTCGCCATGCTGCTCGTCGGCGCGTTCATCTCGTTCTACAACGTCGCCGGTTTCCAGCTCACCGGCCCGGCGTGGCTCGAGACGCTGGTCTTCCTCTTCTACGGCTTCGGCAGCACCGCCGCGGCGTTCGCGGGCAGGCTGGCCGACCGGTTCGGCCGCGGCCGGGTGCTGCTGCTGTGCGTCGGCGTGGTCGCCGCCGGCGCGCTGGCGAGCCTCGTGTGGGTGCCGCTCGGCCTGGCGGTCGTCACCGCCGGGTTCTTCGCCTCGCACACCACGGCGAGCGGCTGGGTCAGCGCCCGCGCCCCGGAGCACGCCCGCGGTCACGCCGCGGGGCTGTACCTGGCCGGGTTCTACGTGGGCAGCAGCATCGGCGGCACGTCCGGCAGCACGGCCTACGAGGAGTGGGGCTGGACGGGACTGGTGCTGGTGGTCCTGGGCTGGCTCGCGTTGACGGCGGTGCTGGCTCAGAACTCCAGCGCGAGGGTGACGCGCGAGTCGGCCGGGGCGATCGCCGTCCTGCCGAGGCGCGGCAGCTCCAGGGTGCCCTCGACCATGCCGACCGAGGCCGAACGGAGGTCCGCGGGGACCTCGACCACGACCGCGAACGGCAGCGGGCCGCCGTCGTAGCGGGCGCCGACCTGCGGGGCCGTCGAGCCGTCCGGCAGCGTGACGGTGATCAGGTCCTTGGTCCACAGGCCGCCCGCGGTGTCGGGCAGGGTGCCGACCGCCTCGAACCGCACCTCCAGCAACGCCTTGTCCGCGGCGGAGATCGTGGCGATGTCGTACTGGCCCTCGCCGAGCTTGACCGGGCGCTGACGGCCGAGCTTCACGCCGGTGACCTTCATGCCGAGCTCGCGGTCGCCGAAGCGGACCTTCTGCGTCCGTTCGGCGAACTGGGCGGGGCCGGCGGCGCGCTTGAGCACCGGCGGCGGGGTGTCGGTGCGCTTGCCGGACGGGATCTCGGCGCGCTGCTCCAGCGACTTGGCGCCGAGCGTGCCGAGCGTCAGCGACTCGGTGCCCTCCTGCGGGTCCGGCACGGTGTAGACGACGAAGACCGAGCCGTTCGCGGGCAGCCGCTCGGGCGGCAGGACCTGGCGCTTGCCCGGCACCTCCAGCGCGAGCTCGGACGGCTGCGGGGCGAAGCCCTGCCAGTTGGTGCGCTGGAAACCGCTGTCCGTCTCGTTGAGCTTCTCGACCTTCATCCGCACGACCCGCAGCCGCGAGCCGGTCTCGGCGCGCAGCGTGCCCTCGGCGGTGAACCAGATGTCCGGGTTCGCCCAGCCGGTGACGGCGGTGCCGAGCAGGTCGTCGCGCAGCTCGACGTCGGCGTCGCCGAGCCCGAGGTCGACGTTGGTGCGCTTGCCGTCGTCGGGCAGCACGGCGAGGAAGTCGCGGCCGGCGGTCAGGTCCTGCTGCTTCTTCGGGTCGAACTCCTTGCCGTCGGTGCGCACGAGCATCCCGTCCGGCGTGCTGCGGTTGCCCTTCTCCGGCACCTGCGGCGACTGCACCTCGTAACGGACCTCGTCATCCGTCTTGGTGACTTCCTTGAGCGGTACGGGCACCCAGTCGGTGCCGGCGCCGGTGCCGGGAACCTGGACCGGCCCGCACCACAGCCGCTTGTCGACCTCGGACTCGACGCCCGTCCTGGCGAACCAGCAGCTGACGGCGGCGGCGCCCGCCCGTGCCACGTAGCCGTACTCCAGCGTGTAGGCCAGCTGGGACTCGGCGAGGGACTGCAGGTCGGAGGCGTCGGCGAGCTTGCGGCCGTCCACGGTGAGCTGGACGGCCGTGGGTTGTGCGGCCGGGGCTGTGGCGCATCCGGTCACCGCGAGCAGGACCGCCAGACCCAGCACCCCAGCACGCACAGTCCTCGCGCCCCTCACCAGTTGAAGTCACAACGTCACTACTGGTTAAAGGCGGTCCTCACTCCTCAGGGTTGCCCTGCAAGAGTGTGGCTCAGATCACACTGCGGTAGACCTCGACGGTTTGGGCGGCCATCGTCGCCCACGAGAAGTCCTGCTCGGCGCGGGTGCGCCCGGCGGCTCCGAACCGCTTCGCGCGTTCCGGGTCTGTGATCAGTTCGTTGATGGACTGGGCCAATTCGAGTCGATATGTCGACAAATCCCGCTCGTCGTAGTGCACGAGAAGACCTGTCTCGCCGTGGACCACGACCTCGGGGATGCCGCCGACGTCGCTCGCGACGACCGCGGTGCCGCACGCCATCGCCTCCAGGTTCACGATGCCCAGCGGTTCGTAGACCGACGGGCACACGAACACCGCCGCGTGGCTGAGGATCTGCCGGATCTCGGCGGGCTGCAGCATCTTCTGGATCCAGAAGACACCCGTCCGCGTCTCGGCGAGCTCGCTCACCGCCGCCCGGATCTCCTCGGCGATCTCCGGCGTGTCGGGTGCTCCGGCGCACAGGACGATCTGCGCCTCGGGGTCCACGTGGTGCGCGGCGGCCACGAGGTGGCTCAAACCTTTTTGGCGGGTGATCCTTCCCACGAAGGCCACGATCGGCTTCCCGGGGTCGATTCCGCGTGACGTCAGGGCGTCCGTTTCGGCAACGGGGTGGTACGCGTCGCTGTCGATCCCGTTGCGCACCACGTGCACCTTGGCGGGGTCCAGAGCGGGGTACGCGTCGAGCACGTCGGCCCGCATTCCCTCGCTCACGGCGATGACCGCGTCGGCGTGTTCGTACGCCGTGCGCTCCGCCCACGACGAGATCCGGTACCCGCCGCCGAGCTGCTCCGCCTTCCACGGCCGGCGCGGCTCGAGCGAGTGCGCCGTGACCACGTGGGGGATGCCGTGGAGGAGTTTGCCCAGGTGACCGCCCATGTTGGCGTACCACGTGTGCGAGTGGACGAGGTTCGCCGTGGAGATGTGCGCGGCCATTTCCAGGTCGACGGCGAGGGTTGTGAGAGCCGCGTTCGCCTGCTCCAGGCTGTGCGGCGGGTTGTGGGCCGTGGCGTCCGATCTCGGCGCACCGAAGCAGTGCACGTCGACGTCCACGAGCTCGCGGAGGTGCGGCACGAGGAATCCCACGTGCACGCCCGCTCCGCCGTAGACCTCCGGCGGGTACTCCCGTGTCAGCAGCGCAACTCGCACGCACTTACCGTAGATCACCGGCACAGGTGTTGGGATGAACCGCTTTGCGTCTGGTTCGAGAACGATCGCACGGATAGGGTCACATGCTGTGAAGGGGCAGCCACACGTTCTCGGAATTGTGCTAGCCGGTGGTGAGGGCAAGCGCCTGTGGCCACTGACGGCCGACCGCGCCAAACCGGCTGTGCCCTTCGGGGGCAACTACCGGTTGGTCGACTTCGTGCTGTCGAACCTCGTCAACGCCGGGCTCGCCAAGCTCTGCGTGCTGACGCAGTACAAGTCGCACTCGCTGGACCGCCACATCTCGACGACGTGGCGCCTGTCCAATGTGCTCGGTCAGTACGTGACGCCGGTCCCGGCCCAGCAACGCCTGGGCCCGCGCTGGTACACGGGGTCCGCCGACGCGATCTTCCAGTCGCTCAACCTCGTCCACGACGAGAAGCCGGACCACGTGGTCATCTTCGGCGCCGACCACGTGTACCGGATGGACCCGGGC
Source organism: Lentzea jiangxiensis (assembly GCF_900104175.1). Taxonomy (GTDB): domain Bacteria; phylum Actinomycetota; class Actinomycetes; order Mycobacteriales; family Pseudonocardiaceae; genus Lentzea; species Lentzea jiangxiensis. The sequence goes on along the minus strand of NZ_FNIX01000009.1, from coordinate 80,281 downwards.
CAGATGATCTCGCAGCACGTCGAGTCGGGCGCGGCCGTGACCGTCGCCGGCATCCGCGTGCCGCGCAACGAGGCCAAGGCCTTCGGCTGCATCGACAGCGACGCCTCCGGCAAGATCACGCGCTTCCTGGAGAAGCCGTCCGAGCCGCCGCACGTGCCGGACGACCCGGAGGTCACCTTCGCGTCGATGGGCAACTACGTCTTCACGACCGAGGCGTTGCTGGACGCGCTGCGCGGGGACGCGTTGAACCCGGACTCGGACCACGACATGGGTGGCGACATCATCCCCATGCTGGTGGACCGCGGGAAGGCGCACGTCTACGACTTCCAGGACAACGAGGTTCCCGGCGCCACGGACCGGGACCGCGGGTACTGGCGCGACGTCGGGACGATCGACGCCTACTACGACGCCCACATGGACCTCGTCTCGGTCCACCCGATCTTCAACCTCTACAACCAGCTGTGGCCGATCCGGACGGCCACGCCGCCGCTGCCCCCGGCCAAGTTCATCGCCGGCGGGTCCGCCGAGGACTCGATGGTGGGTCCGGGGTCGATCATCTCCGGGAAGATCCACGGGTCGGTGATCTCCTCGGACGTGACGGTCGAGGTCGGGTCGGTGGTGCAGGGGTCGGTGCTGCTGCCCGGGGTCCGGATCGGCAAGGGCGCCGTCGTGCGGCGGGCCATTTTGGACAAGAACGTCGTGGTGCCCGACGGTGCGCTGATCGGTGTGGACGCGCCGATGGACCGCGAGCGCTACACGGTCAGCGCCGGTGGCGTCACGATCCTCGGCAAGGGCGTCCGGGCCTACTGAGCTCCCGGCGTCAGCAGCCGGTCGGCTTCACGTCGTCCTGACCCTCGGGATGGGGCTCGTTCGCCGCGATGACCGCCGCAGGACACCGTCCGGTTCTCATGGGCGCCGCGCGGCCACGAGCAGGCCGTCACCCAGCGGCAGGATGACGGGCACGAGCCGGTCGTCCTCCTTGACCAGCCGCGCGATGTCCCGCATCGCCTGGGTCGACTCGTCGCGCTTGGTGTGGTCGACGACGGCGCCGTGCCACAGGACGTTGTCGAACGCGATGACGCCGCCCGGCCGCAGCATGCGGACCCCGTGTTCGAGGTACTGCGGGTACTCCGGCTTGTAGGCGTCCACGAAGACGAGGTCGTACGCGGCGTCGGTGAGCCTCGGCAGGACCTCCAGCGCCTTGCCCATGATCAGGCGGGTGCGCGAGGGCGAGACGCCGGCGGCCGCGTAGGCCTCGCGGGCGGCGCGCTGGTGGTCGGGGTCCACGTCGATCGAGGTCAGGATTCCCGACCTGGGCATCCCCGCCAGGAGGTAGAGGCCGCTGGTGCCCGCTCCGGTGCCGATCTCGACCACCGCGCGGGCCTGGAGTGCGGTCGCGAGGAACCGCAGTGCGGCGCCTCCACCCGCGCCGATGGGCACGCAGCCCAGTTCCTGGCCGCGTGCGCGCGCCGCCAGGTGCACGTCGTCCTCGGGGAGGTACTGCTCGACGTACTCCCGCAGGGCCGATTCCGAGGTCACGGGTAAGCAGGCTAGTGCCCCTTGTGCCCAAAACGGGTGAACGCGGCCCGAACCGAGATTCTCAGGGTGCTCTCAGCCCTCTCTCACGATCGTTTAAAGCGGGCAGGAGAAGGTACAGAGGCAAGAAGCCAGGCTCTGGTCGGGAACAAGCCGGACCCGCCGTCCGTTGAGCCGCACGAGGGTCGCCGGGCGGCCCACATGGAGGTGCCGAAACACCTGATGCGCACGCAGTCGAGTTCGCCGGAGGCCGTCGCGCCCATCGAGACGGCCGACTGGACGCCGCCTTCGTGGGACTCCATCGTCCGCGAGCACGCGGACAGGGTCTACCGGCTCGCGTACCGCCTGACCGGCAACCAGCACGACGCCGAGGACCTGACGCAGGAGACGTTCATCCGCGTCTTCCGCTCACTCGCGTCGTACAAGCCGGGCACCTTCGAGGGGTGGCTGCACCGCATCACCACCAACCTCTTCCTCGACATGGCCCGCCGTCGCAGCCGTGTCCGCATGGAGGCGCTGCCCGAGGACAACGACCGCCTCGAGGGCGACGACCTGTCCCCCGAGGAGATCTACGACGAGAACCACCTCGACCCCGACCTGCAGGCCGCGCTGGACGAGCTCCCGCCGGAGTTCCGCGCCGCGGTCGTGCTCTGCGACGTGGAAGGGCTCTCCTACGAGGAGATCGGTGCCACGCTCGGGGTCAAGATGGGTACCGTGAGGAGCAGGATCCACCGGGGCCGCCAGGCCCTGAAGGCCGCTCTCGAACGCCGTCGTCAGGAATCGTTGCTGGAGGACTCTGCATGACCGACCTCCGTGGTTGGGGACTGCCTGAGCAGCACCTAGCGCTGGACGCCGTGGTCGCGTTCGTGGACGGGGAGCTTTCCCCGACCGCCCACGAACGGGCCTCGGCGCACATCCAGCGGTGCGGCTTCTGCGCCTTCGAGGCCTACACCCAGCAGCAGGCGCGCGCCGCGGTGCGCACCGCCTCGACGCCCACGGCGCCGGCGTCGCTGCTGGACAGGCTCGGTGCCATTCCCCAGGAGGTCGAGCTGCCGTCCGCCCCGGACGGGCTCGCGATCACCGAGGACGGCCAGTTCGTCGCCGTCCAGCGCACGGACAAGCCCGCGTTCGGTGCCGGGCCGGTGCTGGGGTCGTCCAGACCCCTGGGCAGCAACGGCTGGTTCAACGGCCGCCGCGCCCGCCAGGGTGCCGGCGTCGTCGTGAGCGGCATGCTGCTCGGCGCGCTCGCGTTCACCACGCCGGAGAGCGAGGCCCCGCCCGCGCCCGCCGCGCCGCAGAAGGCCGGCGCGGTCTTCGCCACCACTCCCTGACAGTCATTTCACTGTTCGTGAGGCACGCTGTGGTTCAGCACTCCTAGCGGAAAAACTCGGGGAGAGATGAGCCAGCAGTCGCCCAACGGCCAGACGTCCACACCCGTTTCCGGGGTGGACGACGGAGCGCACCGCAGGCTCCGGCCCCGTCCCTTGGTGCAGCCGCCGGTGGACCCCGCGCACGCGACCGCCTTCGGCCGTCCCGCCGGCGTCGCCGGGGCGTTCGCCTCGCGGGACGTGCCCGCGCCCCAGCTCCAGACGGCGCCGCCGCCCCCGGAGTCCCTCGTGACGGCGTTCGGCCGCCAGGGCTCCTCGGAACTGCTGCAACGCCCGCCGCAGCCCACCTCCAGCCCCGACCCGGACATCGACCCGGTCTTCTGGGGCGACAAGCCCGCGGGTGACCCGTGGCGCGACCCGGCGTCCGGCGCCGTGATCGGCCCGCCCGCCGTCGGCGAGGAACCTCCCGGCGAACCCGAGCGCAAGCCCGGGCCCGGCCCGCAGCTGAGCGTTCCGGAACTGCTCTTCGGCCGCCGCGTGAAGCCGGCGGCCCTCGCGCTGCTGCTGACGGTCGCGCTGGTGCTCGGCGCGGTCGGCGGTCTCGTCGGCTGGCTGATCGGCCGCGCGGGCAACCCGCTGACCGACTCCACCGTGACCCTCGCCGAGGTCGCCGAAGGCAAGGAACGCCCGGCCGGCTCGATCTCCGACATCGCGAAGCGCGTGACCCCGAGCGTGGTCTCCATCGAGTTCAAGGGGGCCAACGTCGCGGGCGTCGGCTCCGGAGTCGTCATCGACGGCGGCGGCTACGTCCTGACCAACGACCACGTCGTGGCCCCCGCGGCCCAGGACACGTCGGCCAAGCTCAGCGCCATCTTCACCGACGGCACCCGAGCCCAGGCCCGCGTCGTCGGCCGCGACCCGAAGACCGACCTCGCCGTCATCAAGGTCGAGGTCACCAACCCGACCGTCCTGCAGTTCGGCAACTCCGACGAGCTCCAGGTGGGCGACAGCGTGATCGCCATCGGCTCGCCGCTGCAGCTCTCCAACACCGTCACCGAGGGCATCGTCTCCGCGCTGCACCGCCCCGTGACGGCGGCGGGCGAGAACGGCGGCCCGCAGGTCACCTACGACGCCATCCAGACCGACGCCGCGATCAACCCGGGCAACTCGGGTGGTGCGCTCGTCGACTCGCGCGGCGCCCTGGTCGGCATCAACTCGTCGATCCGCACCGAGACGGGCGGCTCCGTCGGCCTCGGCTTCGCGATCTCCGGCAACCAGGCCCGCAAGATCAGCCAGGAGCTGATCCGCAACGGCTCGGTGAAGCACGCGGACATGAACGTCAACGTGAAGAGCGTGTCCGCCGAGACATCCGAGGGCGCCCAGGTCCAGAACGTCCCCGCGGGAGGTGCCGCGGCCGCCGCCGGCATCCAGGAGGGCGACGTGATCACCAAGGTGGGCGACCGCGTGGTCCGCAACGCCGCCGAACTGGTCGTAGCGGTCAGGGAGCGCGAAATCGGCGAAACCGTGCAGGTCGTGCTCGCCAGGCAGGGCCGTGAGCTCAAACTCGACGTGACGCTGAAGAGCGACTGACAAGTAGGCTGGGGCCCGTGTTCGACAGCATCGGATGGGTGGAGATCCTCATCATCGTGGTCGCGGGTCTCTTCATCCTGGGGCCCGAACGCCTGCCGTCCGCCGCGGCGTGGCTCGGCAAGACGGTCCGCCAGGTCCGCGAGTACGCGACCGGCGCCCGCGAACAGCTCAAGCAGGAGATGGGCCCGGAGTTCGAACAGCTCCGCAAGCCCCTCGAGGACCTGCGCGAGCTGCGCAACTTCGACCCGAAGCGCGCGGTGGCCAAGCACCTGTTCGAAGACCCGGAGCCGACGACCAAGTCGAACGGCTACCCGACGCCCTCGACCCCGCCCGCGGCCGAGCAGCGCCCGCTCGCGCCGGGCGAGCGGCCGCCGTACGACCCGGACGCCACCTGAGCTCGTGGAGAAGGGGCCCCGCCGACTCGCTCGGCAGGGCCCCTTCTCCGTGCCGGGAACCGGCTCTAGCGGCCGGCGGGGGAGACGTTCAGCAGCCGGCCGGCCAGGCCGCGCGACCGCACGCTCAGCTTCGTCGCCACCTCGGACAGCACCTGCGCGGCGGCCGAGTCCGGCACGGCCTTCACGATCGGCGTGCCGGTGTCGCCGTTCTCCCGCAGGCGCGGGTCGAGCGGCACCTGGCCGAGCAGCGGCACCTCGGACCCGATCGCCTTCGACAGCGACTCCGCGACGGCCTCGCCGCCACCGGAACCGAAGACCTCCATGCGCGAGCCGTCGGGCATCTCGAGCCACGACATGTTCTCGATGACGCCCGCGACCCGCTGACGGGTCTGCAGCGCGATCGACCCGGCTCGCTCGGCCACCTCGGCGGCGGCCTGCTGCGGCGTCGTCACGACCAGGATCTCCGCGTTCGGCACGAGCTGCGCCACGGAGATCGCGACGTCGCCGGTACCGGGCGGCAGGTCGAGCAGCAGCACGTCGAGGTCGCCCCAGAACACGTCCGCGAGGAACTGCTGCAGCGCCCGGTGCAGCATCGGCCCGCGCCACACGACCGGGGTGTTGCCGGGCGTGAACATGCCGATCGAGATGACCTTCACGCCGTGCGACTGCGGCGGCATGATCATCTTCTCGACCTGGGTGGGACGGCCGTCCACGCCGAGCATGCGCGGGATCGAGTGGCCGTAGATGTCCGCGTCGACGATGCCGACCGACAGGCCGCGGGCCGCCATCGCCACCGCGAGGTTCACGGTCACCGAGGACTTGCCGACGCCGCCCTTGCCGGACGCGACGCAGTACACGCGCGTCAGCGAGCCCGGCTGGGCGAACGGGATGACCGGCTCCTCGGTGCCGCCGCGCAGCGTCTTGCGCAGCTCGGTGCGCTGGGCGTCGCTCATCACGTCGAGGTCCACCCGGACCGACGACACGCCGTCGAGGGCGGAGACCGCGGTGGTGACGTCGGCCGTGATCTTGTCGCGCATCGGGCACCCGGCGACGGTCAGGAAGACGCCGACCACAACGGCACCGTCCGCGCCGACCTCGACGTCCTTGACCATGCCGATCTCGGTGATCGGGCGGCGGATCTCGGGGTCCTGCACACCGGCGAGCGCCTTGCGGACGTCCTCGACGGTGGGGAGGGGCTGCGTGGTGGTCACCGATCCATGCTACGTCCGGTTCAGGGCCGTCCTACCGGCCGGTCACTTTCCAGCGCAGGGCCAGGTCGTAGCGGAGTGGACGCTGTCCGTAACATCGACGCCCGTGCCGGAATCGGGTAGTTCCCGGTTGCCCACCCGTGTCGAGCTAGGGGTGTGGCGATCGTTCCTCCGCGCGCATGCACGGATCACGAGGGTCCTCGAGGCCGAACTGATTGCTGAGCAGCGCCTATCGCTCGCGGCGTACGACGTGCTGGTCCAACTGGCCGAGTCGCCTTCCACGCGCATGCGCATGACCGAGCTGGCCGACGCCGTCCTGCTGTCCCGCTCTGGCGTGACCCGCCTCGTGGACCGCCTGGAACGCGCGGGCCTCGTCGGTCGCGAACGCGCAGACGGTGACGGACGCGGCATCGTGGCCGTGCTCACACCGCTGGGCGCCGAACGTCTGCGCAGCGCTTCCACCACCCACCTGACCGGTGTCGCCGAGCACTTCGGGGAGAGCTTCGGCCCCGGCGAGCTCGAGGCCTTCGGCCGCACGTGCGACCGCCTGGCAGCGGACGACGTGTTCCCGTGATCACGGTGGTGGGACTCGTGCACGTCGAGGCTGGCCGCCTCCTCGTTGTGCGCTCACGCAACAAGAAGGCCTTCTACCTCCCCGGCGGCAAGATCGAGCCCGACGAGACACCGGTCGAGGCGCTCCGCCGGGAGGTCTCGGAAGAACTGGGCGTCGAGGCTCGCGATCCCGCCGAGCTGAAGCGCTACGTCGCACCCGCGTACGGCGAGGGCGAAGGCGCGGTCGTCGACATGACCTGCTTCACCGCACAGCTGCTCGGCACGCCGCGGCCCACCGGCGAGATCGCCGAGCTGACCTGGGTGACGCGCGACGAGTACCGCGCGCACGCCGAGACGGCTCCCGCGATCCACGACGTGCTGAACGACCTGGTGGAGAGCGGCCGCGTCAGGCCGTGAGCCGGCCCGTCGCGTCCCGCGGCGTCAAGGCCGGACTTTGCGCGTGTTGTTCTGCTCCTTCACCAGCTTTTCCAGCTCCCCGCGGATGAAGTCGCGCGTCGCCACCTCGCCGAGGGCCAGCCGCACCGCGGCCAGTTCGCGCGCCAGGTACTCGGTGTCCGCCTTGGTCTGCGCCGCCCGCTTGCGGTCCTCCTCCAGCGACACCCGGTCCCGGTCGTCCTGCCGGTTCTGCGCCAGCAGGATCAGCGGCGCGGCGTAGGCGGCCTGTGTCGAGAAGGCCAGGTTCAGCAGGATGAACGGGTACGGGTCCCACTGCAGTGACACCGCCACGAGGTTCACCGTGATCCAGATGACGACGAGCAACGTCTGCCAGAACAGGAACTTGCCGGTGCCCAGGAAGCGCGCGAGCCGTTCGGAGAGCTGACCGAACGCGTCCGGGTCGACCGAGAACCGGAAGCTCCTCGGTTCGCGCGGCTGGTCGAGCCTGCGCCGGGGCAGTACTTCAGGCATGGCTCAGTCCCGTCTCGCGCCAGTTGTCCGGCAGCAGGTGGTCCAGCACGTCGTCCACGGTGACGGCGCCGAGCAGGTGCTCGGCCTCGTCGAGCACCGGGGCGCACACCAGGTTGTAGGTCGCGAAGTAGCGCGTCACGTCGCTCAGCGAGGCGTTCGGGGGCAGGCGCGCCATGTCCGTGTCGAGCACTCCGGCGACGAGGTCGAACGGCGGTTCGCGCAGCAGCCGCTGGATGTGCACGCAGCCGAGGTAGCGGCCCGTCGGCGTCGCGGAGGGGGAGCGGCACACGAAGACCATCGACGCCAGCGCGGGCGTGAGGTCGGGGTTCCGCACCCGTGCCAGCGCTTCCGCGATCGTCGCGTCCGGCGTGAGGATGATCGGCTCCGGCGTCATGAGGCCGCCGGCGGTGTCGTAGGAGTACTCCAGCAGGCGCCGGACCGGTTCGGACTCCTCGGGTTCCATCAGTTCCAGGAGCCGGTCCTTGGTGCCCTCGGAGAGCTCGCTCAGCAGGTCTGCCGCGTCGTCCGGGTTCATCGCCTCCAGGACGTCCGCGGCGCGTTCCTCGTCCAGGTGCGACAGGACGTCCTTCTGGTCCTCTTCGGACAGTTCCTCGATGACGTCCGCGAGCCGTTCGTCGTCCAGCGCGTCCGCCACCTCGTGGCGGCGCTTGGGAGGCAGCTCGTGCAGCGCGTGCGCGACGTCCGCCGCGCGCATGCCCTCGAAGACCGCGACGAGCTGGTGCGCACCCTGCGGCTGGCCCGCGATCTCGTTGACGCTCAGGCCGCCGACGTCCTCCCAGTTCCACACCTGGACCGGGCCCTTGAGGCTGAACCGGCCGGTGCGCTCCCGCCCGGCGACGCGGACCATGCGCCAGTCGCGGGTGCGGGTGAGCTCCATCGCGGCGTCGACGACGACCGCGGTGCCGCCGTCGTCGAGTTGGATCTTCGCGTCGAGCAGCTCGCCGATCACCAGCACCTCGTTGACGCGCTGGTGGAACGGCCGCAGGTTCACCGACCCGGTCGCGAGCGTCACGGCGTTCGGCTCGATCGAGGTGAGCCGCAGCATCGGCACGAAGATCCGCCGGCGCGTCACCAGCTCGACGACCATGCCGAGCACGCGCGGCGGTTGCCGGTCGATCCGGAGGCTGATGACGACGTCCCGGGCCTTGCCGACGGGTTCGCCGTCGGGGCCGAACACGGGGAGTCCGGCCAGCTGAGCGATGAAAACCCGGTTCACAGCCACCACAGGACCAGGCTAGATCACGTACGGGCCGCCCACAGAGCGATCTCGGCGCAGATCACCGCCAGGTCGGCGACGTCCTCCTCCAGGCACCAGATCCAGTTGGCGACGGCCCGGTGCAGCGTCCAGTCCCGCGCCTTCCCGGCGTCCAGCTCACCGGCGTCGCAGATCGCCAGGAAGCGGTCGGTGAGACCCTTGCGGCCGTCCAGCTCGTCGAACCTGTTCCACAGCAACGGGATCATGCAGTACTCGGGGTCGCCGGACAGCGGCTTCGGGTCGATCACCAGCCACGGTTCGCGGTCACCGCGCAGCACGTTCTGGTAGTGCAGGTCCTCGTTGACCAGGGTCGTGCCCATCGGCCTGGTCCCGGCCTCGCGGGCCGCGTCGAGCAGCGGGCGCGGCACCGCGGGGTGGTCCGCCAGCGCGTTGGCGAAGCGGCGGATCCCGTCCGGCGCCTCGATCACGCGGTGGCGGCGCAGCAGATCGCCGATCACGCCGATCGCCAGGTCGATCGGCTCGTCGTCGAGCGAGTGCCGGTCGAGGCGTTCCAGGAGGAGCGCGCCGAGCTCGGCGTCGTGGTCCAGCAGCCGCACGGCGCCGTTGCCGTCGTAAGCCCGCAGAGCGAGCGGTTCTTGCTCGGTCTCCTCGTCGACCCAGGTCAGCTTGAGCACGGCCGGGTGCCCGTCGGCCTGGCGCACCGGCAGCACGATCGCGCAGAACCCGTTCATCAGCGGGCCGTCCGGCGTGAGCCGCCAGTGCGCGCACGCCTTCGTCGCGAGCTTCGGCAGCTTCGCCACCCACTCGGCGGCACCGTCACCGAGGCCCTCGCCGAAGCCGGCCGGGACGGTGATCATGAGCCGAACTCCAGGCGGTACACGGCTTCCCACTCCGGCCTGGTGTTGAGCCGCGCGGTCCTCAGCGCCTGCGCCGTCTCGTCGTCGGGCTCGGTCAGGTGCGCGACGGCGGGGACGTCGACCAGGTGCGAGTGCGTGGTGGGGGAGCGGACGGTGATGGTGACCTCGGCCCCGTCGGTCAGCGGCGCTTCCGGTTCGGTGCCGCCGCTGATGACCCACAGCGCGTCGTCGCGCCAGTGCGCGTGCACGAGACGGGGCTCGCGGCCGGGCGAGGTGATCCAGACCGCGGCCGCCTTCCGCAGCGCCGCGTCGAGTACTCGGGTGATCTCCACCGGTTCAGACTGCCAGGGTCTGTGAAACGGGACTCAGCGAATATGCGCCCGGAGACGATGCGTGCCACTGTGGCGCCACAGTTACCGGCCGGTACGAGGAGGTACTCCAGTGGTCGACCAGCAGCGTCCCCGTCGCTCGTGTCTGGCGGTCCCCGGTTCGAGCCAGAAGATGATCGACAAGGCGCGCACGCTGCCGGCGGACCAGGTGTTCCTGGACCTGGAGGACGCCTGCGCGCCGCTGGCCAAGCCCGACGCCCGCAAGACCATCGTCGCCTCGCTCAACGAGGGCGACTGGGGGAACAAGACCCGCGTCGTGCGCGTGAACGACTGGACCACGGAGTGGACGTACCGCGACGTCACCGAGGTCGTCGAGGGCGCCGGCGCGAACCTCGACTGCGTCATGCTGCCGAAGGTGCAGACGCCCGAGCAGGTCGTCGCGCTCGACTTCCTGCTCACGCAGATCGAGAAGACCATGGGCTACGAGGTCGGCAGGATCGGCATCGAGGCGCAGATCGAGAACGCGCTGGGCCTGAACAACGTCAACGCGATCGCCACCGCCTCCCCGCGCGTGGAGACGATCATCTTCGGCCCGGCCGACTTCATGGCGTCGATCAACATGAAGTCGCTGGTCGTCGGTGAGCAGCCGCCCGGCTACGACGTCGGCGACGCCTACCACTACATCCTCATGCGGATCCTGATGGCCGCGCGCGCCCACGACAAGCAGGCCATCGACGGTCCCTACCTGCAGATCCGCGACGTCGAGGGCTACCAGCGCGTCGCCGGCCGTTCCGCGGCGCTGGGCTTCGACGGCAAGTGGGTGCTGCACCCCGGCCAGATCGAGGCGGCCAACGAGGTCTTCAGCCCGAAGCAGGACGACTACGACCACGCCGAGAACATCCTCGACGCGTACGAGTACTTCACGTCCGAGGCGGGCGGCAAGCGCGGCGCGGTGATGCTCGGTGACGAGATGATCGACGAGGCCTCGCGCAAGATGGCGCTGGTGATCTCCGGCAAGGGCCGCGCGGCGGGCATGTCGCGGTCGAACGTGTGGACCCCGCCGGAGGACTGAGCCGGTTCGCAACCGTTACGGATTGTGCGTTACTTCACCCCGATTGTCACTGGACGTGTTCGATCGTCACAGGTTGTGTTTGAAACGGGTGAAGTAACGCACAATCAGTCACCGGAGATTGCGATCTCGCCCCGGTGTGGGGGCATGCTCTGGGGCATGTCACGTTCGAGTAACGGCAAGGCCGGCAAGCGCTTGCGGCTCTTCAGGCGCCGCGAGGACGACCTGCTCGAGCGCAGCTTCCGCAGTTGCCCGGGATGCGCTGCCGACGTCCACGTGTTCGCCGACGTCTGCCGCCACTGCGGTGGCGCCCTGGAGATCGCCCTCGCGGGCTGAGTCCCGGAATCAGTAGGTGTTCGAGTTCGCGGCGGCGATGACCGCGATGATGATGAACGCGAAGTACGCCAGCCAGCCGACGATCAGCACGTAACCGACGATCACACCGGCGAGCGCCATGCCGTGACCGTCCTCCTCGCCCCGCTTGATCCGCCCCAGCGCGATGTGGCCGAAGATAACGCCCGCGATGGCGGTGAGACCGCACGACACGAAACCCACGCACGACAGCACAAGCGCGAGAATCGCGTTCGTCTGCGGCTTCTGCACGGGTGGCTGGTAGCCGTAGCCGTACATCGGCTGCTGCTGGCCGTACGGACCGGGCTGGCCGTAGGGCTGCTGCTGGCCGTACGGATCGCCTGGCTGCTTGGGGTTGTACGGGTCGTAAGTCATCAGGGTCCCCCTAGAAGTGGTGAGCCGGGATCTTAAGGTCCACCCACCTCGTTCGTCGCGTGCGGGTGCGGCATTACACCTGCCAGGGATGCTGTTTCGGTTCAGCCGACGCCTCCGTGTTGCGGAGAGCACACCCCGGTCGCAAACGAGCGTTAACCGGTCCATACTCGCCGGTAACCGAAGCGTTGGAAGGGAAGTGCGATGGCGCGCCTCGCCCAGACCGCGGGTCTCACGGACGTCCAGGAAGAAATCCTCGCGACCGTTCGCACGTTCGTGGACAAGGAAATCATCCCGCACGCCCAGACGCTGGAACACGGCGACACGTACCCCGCCGACATCGTCGACGGCATGAAGGAGATGGGTCTCTTCGGGCTGACGATCCCCGAGGAGTACGGCGGCCTCGGCGAGTCCCTGCTGACCTACGCGCTCGTCGTCGAGCAGATCGCGCGCGGCTGGATGAGCGTCTCCGGTGTCATCAACACCCACTTCATCGTGGCGCACATGCTCAAGCAGCACGGCACGCCCGAGCAGAAGGAGAAGTACCTCCCGCGCATGGCCGCGGGCGAGGTGCGCGGCTCGTTCTCCATGTCCGAGCCCGAGCTCGGCTCCGACGTGGCCGCGATCCGCACGCGAGCCGTGAAGGGCTCCGGCGGCTACACGATCAACGGCCAGAAGATGTGGCTGACGAACGGCGGCACGTCGAACCTGACCGCCGTCCTGGTGAAGACCGACGAGGGCGCCGAGAAGGCCCACCAGAACCTCACGACGTTCCTGGTCGAGAAGCCCGAGGGCTACGGCGAGGTCCTGCCGGGCCTGAGCATCCCGGGCAAGATCGACAAGATGGGCTACAAGGGCGTCGACACCACCGAGATGGTGTTCGACGGCTTCGAGATCGCCGCGGACCAGATCCTCGGCGGCGTCTCCGGGCAGGGCTTCCGGCACATGATGGACGGCGTCGAGGTGGGCCGCGTGAACGTGGCCGCCCGCGCGTGCGGCATCGCGATCCGCGCCTTCGAGCTCGCGATCGAGTACTCGCAGCAGCGCAGGACGTTCGGCAAGGCCATCGCCGAGCACCAGGCCATCGCGTTCAAGCTCGCCGAGATGGCCACCAAGGTCGAGGCCGCGCACCTGATGATGGTCAACGCCGCGCGCCTGAAGGACTCGGGGCAGCGCAACGACGTCGAGGCCGGCATGGCCAAGCTCATCGCCTCCGAGTACTGCGCCGAGGTGACGCAGGAGTCGTTCCGCATCCACGGCGGCTACGGCTACTCCAAGGAGTACGAGATCGAGCGCCTGATGCGCGAGGCCCCGTTCCTGCTGATCGGCGAGGGCACCTCGGAGATCCAGAAGACGATCATCTCCCGCGGCCTGCTCCGCGACTACCGGTCACGCGGCTAGACACGGACAGTCGTTCGCCCGTTGGGGGCCGTTCTTTCCCGGGACTGGCCCCTGACGGTTTTCGTCAGCCGGTCATGGGGTTCGCTCACTTCGACCACAGATCTGACGCTTCCGAGACCTGTGTCGCCGCCGCACTGTTCACCGACCTGCTGACGCCGCTGTGCCCGGCCTCCGTCGAGGAGCTCGTGGCGGTGGCCCGCGATTACCGCCCCTTGGCACGTCTGGCTCGAAGATCGCGGCGACGGCGTCGTCGGCTGGCTCGGCTTCGGCCTGTCGGGCACGCTGGACGTCACCCCGCTGGTGGGCGTCTGCTTCCGCCGCTACGACGAAGTCTGCCGCGCACTGGGCGTCGGAATACCCACCGCACCAGTTGTTTCCACGCCTCTCGGCACCCTGATGCCGGAGAAGGCCGTGTGGCGATGGACCTTCGAGACCGGCGGCAACCATGCGGCCAACGCTTCCTCTTTGGTTGCAACATTTTTGAAGCACGGCAAGCCGTACATCGACAAGCACGCGACGTGGGACGCGCTCTCCCGTGAGCTCGTCGCGAAGCCCGAGTCGTTGCTCGACTCCGAGCGTGCGCGCAACAGGGACGTCCACGCACGCTCGTACCGCGCCTTCGCACATCGGTTCGAGATGATGATCGCTCGATAAGTCCTGGCCACGCCGCTGGATCCACGTTTATGGTGTGCGCGGACCGTGCTGGAGAGCGCGGACATCTGGGGGACTTCGATGCGTGCGGCATTGGCTTTGACGGCTGCGATCATCTCGCTGGGCCTGGCAGCGGGGACCGCTCAGGCCGAAGCGTCGTTGGCGGGTCACTGGCGGCTCGACGAGGCGTCCGGCGTGACCACCGTGGACGCGGTGACCGGTTCCACCGCCACGCTTTCCGGCGGTGCCGCGTTCGGCGCGGGCAAGTCCGGCAGTGGCCTGGTCCTCGACGGTGGCACCGCGGCCGGCCCGCTGACGGTCGACACCGGACAGAGCTTCACGGTGTCCGCGTGGGTGGCCCTGCCTGCCCCGTGCACCAGCAGTTGCAACCTGGTCGCGGTGAGCGGTGACGGTGTGCGCAGCAGTCGTTTCTCGCTCGCCTACCTGAGGAACCGCGACCACCCCGGCAACTGGAGCTTCTCGGTCGCTGAGGCCGACACCGATCGCGCTCCCGTGACCTCCGCCGCCGTGTCCGGGGTGCCGGAGGAGGTCAGCGGGTGGACGCACCTGGTGGGTGTGTACGACGCGCAGGACCAGCGGGTCCGCCTGTACGTGAACGGCTCTCTGGTCGGCGAGGGCACCACCCTGAACCAGTGGAGCGGAACTGGCGGCTTCACGGTCGGCGCGGCGCGCAAGGCCGGTGTCGCCGCCGGGTTCTTCCCCGGCTCGGTCGACGAGGTTCGCTTCCACGGCGACGTCCTCACCCACGACGAGGTGTTCGCGCTTTACCTCGACCAGGTGTGAGGTCTGCCGGCGTCCTTGCGCCGTCGAACCCGTGCACGACTGATTCCAGTGGTGTTCCTGCAGAGCTGCGCAAACCCGCGCGTGAGGTCATCGACTCAACGGACAGGGATGGCGGCCATCCTCCTGGAGTCGAGCAAGGCGGTACGCGTAAAAACCCGGCATTCGCTGTCGGGTAGGACTTCCGTCGGCTTCGAATCGCCATCATGTGGAAACCGGCATCTTGCCGGCTTCGGAGGGCGGCAAGCGGCCCGGATCCGGCCGCCTGATCTTCGGAGCGGGGCGAGATGGGGCACGCCGGTCATCGTGAGGACGGAGTCGTCCAACTTCGGGGGAAGCGTCGTGGCTGCTGATTCGCGAGGCCCGAAGTCGTGGGTTGATCTGGCCTCACGTTTTCCGTGGCCAGGATCCGAGCCGTACTTCGTGGGTTCGGGTGACTCCGCGGTGCTGCTGGAAGGTCTTTCCGACCTCGGCTTCCAAGTCGTTCGTGCTGCTTTTCCTGCTTCCTGGGAGAAGGCTGAGGAGTTCTCCTCGTCGAACTGACCGACAAGCTCGACTTCTCCGTTCTGGGTGCCGGTAGCCGGGCGGCCTGCAGTGATCGTTCGTGGGATTTGCAGCGGAGCGCAAGTGAACCTCCGATCGCTGTTGTGATCAGTGGTCTCGACGAGCTCGGTCGGATCGATCTGCACGGATTTGTCGGATGCGTCCACAATTTGCCGTCGATGACAGAAGGAGTGGGACTCGCTGACAGGTCCCATGATCGCCGGATCGAGTACTTCTTCGTCGGCTCCTGGTAGGTGAGGCGCAGGACGAGTGGCAGAACCTCCGGCTCCGGGCGTACGTCCGCAGTCAGAGGTTCTGTTGCCGGACGAGACTCACCCGCCCAAGGCGGAATGCGCGACCAGCGATCTTCCCCGTGTCGACGGCCGTACGCTTATCGGCGCATCACGGCAAAGCACCCGCAGGCGTGTCGGCACGCCGTATCCCGCACTGGCAGGATGGGACGATCAGCGCGTCGCGACAGAGGTGGTCCCTGTGACGAGTCCGTTCGCCAACCCGAACCGGCCCGGCGTCCCGCCCCGCCTGCCCACTCCGCCGACGGGGTGGCCGATCGGCTCGTACGCCACGTACGAGGAGGCGCAGCGCGCGGTCGACTTCCTCGCCGTCGAGGACTTCACGGTGCAGGACGTGATGATCGTCGGCGTCGACCTGATGCTCGTCGAGCGGATCACGGGCAAGCTCACCTGGAGCCGCGTCCTCGCGACCGGCGCGGCCAGCGGTGCGTGGTTCGGTCTGTTCGTCGGACTGCTGCTCACGCTGTTCAGCCCGGAGCCCGGCGTGACGGTCGGGCCGGTGCTCACGGGCCTGATCACCGGTGTGTTCTTCGGGCTGGTGTTCGCGGCGGTCGGGTACGGGTCGGCGAAGGGCAAGAGGGACTTCCAGTCCGCGTCCCAACTGGTTGCGAACCGGTACGACGTCCTGTGCCACCCGAAGTCGGCCGAAAAGGGCCGTGACCTGCTCGCGAAGCTCGCGATGCGGCCGGTGAACCCGAGTTCTTAAGGCTTACATAAGGGCATTGGTTCTGAATCGTTGCTTCCTTTGGTTGCGGCTCCTGATCACCGGGCCTAGGTTCGGTTGACCGGTCCGCCGGGTGCGGACGGTGGCACGACGAGGTGCCGGGCGCGCTGCGGTCTGGCTCCTCCGTGCAGTCGGGAAGGAGGCAGGGCCGATGGGTGCGACAAGGCGCTATCGACTCGCGGCCGGTGTGGGGGCCGCGGTGCTCGCGGCAGGAACCCTCACGGCGTGCGGGTCTGGCGACCAGGGCATCACCGTGAACGTCTACAAGTACCCGCAGGAGAACTTCCAGGCCATCGTGGACAGCTGCAACGCGAAGGCTGGCGGGCGTTACAACATCGTCTACAACAAGCTGCCGCGCGAGGCCGACGGCCAGCGCGAGCAGATGGTGCGCAGACTCGCGGCCGAGGACGACAGCATGGACGTCCTCGCGCTGGACGTCACGTGGACCGCGGAGCTCGCGAAGGCGGGCTGGATCAGGGAGTTCACCGGCTCCGTCAAGTCGCAGGTGGAGTCCGGCACGCTGAAGACGCCGCTCGACACGGCGACCTACGAGGGCAAGCTGTACGGGGCTCCGGACAACACCAACGTCCAGCTCCTGTGGTACCGCTCAGACCTGGTTCCCACGCCGCCCAAGACGTGGGACGAGATGATCTCCATGGCCGAGGCGCTGGTGGCGGAAGGGAAGCCCGGTCAGATCGTCGCGCAGGGCAAGCAGTACGAGGGGCTCGTCGTGCTGTACAACACGCTCGTCAACTCCAACGGCGGCACGATCCTCGACGAGAACGGCACCAAGGCCATCGTCGACGACAAGGCCGTGGAAGCGTTGTCGGCGTTGAAGAAGCTCGCCACGTCGAAGGCGATCGACCCGTCGTTCTCCAACGCGGCCGAGGACAACGCGCGCCTCGCCATGGAGGGCGGCAGCGCGGCGTTCCAGCTCAACTGGCCGTACGTCTACGCGGCGGCGCAGAAGAAGCCGGAGTTCGCGAAGAACTTCAAGTGGGCCCTGTACCCCGCCGTGAGCGGTGACCAGTCGAAGGTCACCGTCGGTGGGATCAACTACGCCGTCAGCAACTTCACCACGAAGCCGGACGAGTCGTTCGACGCGGTGTTGTGCTTGCGCAGCGCGGAGAACCAGAAGCTCGCCGCGCTCAAGGACGGTGTGCCGCCGACCATCGAGGCCGTCTACGACGAGCCCGAGATGGCCGAGGCGTACCCGATGCGCGACGACATCAAGGAGACGCTGAAGAACGCGAGTGTGCGGCCGCGCACGCCCGCCTACCAGAACGTCTCGACGGTCATCTCCACGATCCTGTCGCCGCCCGCGAGCATCGACCCGCAGGCCACGGCGGACAGGCTGCGCAAGGAGCTGCAGGACGCTCTGGACTCGAAGGGGGTGCTGCCGTGAGTCATGCGACGACGGAGAACACCGCGACCGCCGGTGCCTCGCCGGCGCCGGTCGCGCCCAGGAAGAAGGCGCTGAGCGAGGGCAAGAAGGCCGAGCGCAAGCTCGGCTGGCTGCTCTGCGCGCCCGCCGCGCTCACCATGGTCGCGGTGACGGGCTGGCCGATCCTCTACTCGCTGCTGCTGTCGATGCAGAGGTTCGACCTCAAGTTCCCGGACCGCACCGAGTGGATCTGGTTCGACAACTACGTCACCGTGCTCAGCAGCCCGTACTGGTGGAACGCGGTGTGGGTGACGGTGCTGCTCACGGTCGTGACCGTCGCGATCGAACTGGTGCTGGGCATGTCGCTCGCGCTGATCATGCACCGCGCGTTGGTCGGCCGCGGCATCGTCCGCACGACGACGCTGATCCCGTACGGCATCGTCACGGTCGTGGCCGCGTTCTCCTGGCGCTTCGCCTGGACGCCCGGCACCGGCTACCTCGCCGAGGCGCTCGGCGGCGAGCCCGTGCTGACCGAGAAGATCCCGGCGCTGATGGTCGTGGGTCTCGCGGAGATCTGGAAGACCACGCCGTTCATGGCCCTGCTGCTGATGGCGGGCCTGGCACTGGTGCCGGACGACCTGCTCAAGGCCGCCGCGATGGACGGCGCGAGCGGGTGGCAGCGGTTCATCAAGATCACCGTGCCGATCATGAAGCCGGCGATCCTCGTGGCACTGCTGTTCCGCACGCTCGACGCGTTCCGCATCTTCGACAACCTCTTCGTGCTTACCGCGGGTTCGCAGGGCACGTCGTCGGTGTCGATGCTGACCTACAACAACCTCATCAAGGGCTTGAACCTCGGCATCGGGTCGACCATGTCCGTGCTGATCTTCATCATGGTCGCGATCATCGCGTTCGTGTTCATCAAGCTCTTCGGCACCGCTGCCCCCGGCAGTGACGACGGGGGGAAGCGCTGATGGCTGGAATCGGAGGAGCGGAGACCACCGGCAAGAAGGTCGGCTGGGGTCTGCTCAACGCCGTCGTGGTGATCTACGCGCTGTTGCCGGTGCTGTGGATCGTGTCGTTGTCGTTCAAGTCCTCGGCGACGCTGGCGGACGGCAACTTCATCCCCCGCGAGTGGAGTCTCGAGAACTACCAGAACATCTTCTCGACGTCCGAGTTCACGCGGGCGTTGATCAACTCCATCGGCATCGCGCTCATCGCGACCACGATCGCCGTGGTGTTCGGCACGATGGCCGCCTACGCCATCGCGCGGCTCGACTTCCCCGGCAAGAACCTGCTGGTGGGCGTCTCGCTGCTGATCGCGATGTTCCCGCAGGTCTCGCTGGTGTCCCCGCTGTTCGAGATCGAGCGCTCGCTCGGCCTGTTCGACACGTGGCCCGGCCTGATCCTGCCGTACATCACGTTCGCGCTGCCGCTCGCGATCTACACGCTGTCGGCGTTCTTCCGCGAGATCCCCTGGGAGCTCGAGAAGGCGGCGAAGATGGACGGCGCGACGCCGGGGCAGGCGTTCCGGCGGGTCATCGCACCGCTCGCGGCACCGGGTGTGTTCACGACGGCGATCCTCGTGTTCATCTTCTGCTGGAACGACTTCCTGTTCGCGATCTCGCTCACCTCGACCGAGCAGTCGCGGACCGTGCCGGTGGCGCTGTCGTTCTTCACCGGCAGCTCGCAGTTCGAGGACCCGGCCGGGTCGATCGCGGCGGCCGCCGTGGTCATCACCATCCCGATCATCCTCTTCGTGTTGTTCTTCCAGCGCCGGATCGTCGCCGGCCTGACCTCCGGCGCCGTCAAGGGGTGAGTTGACCAATGGCAGAGATCGTTCTGGACAAGGTGACCAAGAGGTACCCCGACGGCGCGCTGGCCGTGCAGGAGGTCAACCTGGAGATCGCCGACGGCGAGTTCATCATCCTGGTCGGACCGTCCGGCTGCGGGAAGTCCACCACGCTCAACATGATCGCGGGCCTGGAGGACATCACCGACGGTGAGCTGCGCATCGGCGGGCAGCGGGTCAACGAGAAGGCGCCCAAGGACCGCGACATCGCGATGGTGTTCCAGTCCTACGCGCTGTACCCGCACATGACGGTGAAGGAGAACATGGCCTTCCCGTTGCGGCTGGCCAAGGTCGACAACGCCACCGTCGAGAAGAAGGTCAAGGAGGCGGCGGAGATCCTCGACCTCTCGCAGCACCTCGACCGCAAGCCGTCCAACCTGTCCGGTGGCCAGCGGCAGCGCGTGGCGATGGGCCGCGCGATCGTGCGCAGCCCCAAGGCGTTCCTGATGGACGAGCCGCTGTCCAACCTGGACGCCAAGCTCCGCGTGCAGATGCGCACCTCGGTGTCGCGCCTGCAGAAGCAGCTCGGCACCACCACGGTGTACGTGACGCACGACCAGACCGAGGCGATGACCCTCGGCGACCGCGTCGTCGTCATGCGCGGTGGTGTCGTGCAGCAGATCGGCGCGCCGCAGTTCCTCTACGACCAGCCGGCGAACCTGTTCGTCGCGGGCTTCATCGGCTCCCCGTCGATGAACTTCGTGCCGGCGACGCTGGAGAACGGCGCGCTGCGGTCGATCATCGGCGACGTGACGCTGACGGACCGGATCAGGCAGCTCGTCGAGGCCGCCGACGCGCCCCGCGAGGTGATCCTGGGCATCCGCCCGGAGCACTTCGAGGACGCGGCGCTGGTCGAGCCGGCGAAGCTGTCGGCGGGCGGCAAGTTCACGCACCAGGTGGACGTGCTGGAGTCGATGGGCTCGGACAAGTACGCCTACTTCAACCTCACGGGAGAGCAGGCGGCCTCGGCCGAGCTCCAGGAGCTCGCGGCGGACGCGGGGTCGGACGACGTGCCGGGTGACGGCATCTCGCTGGTGACGCGGCTGTCGTCGGCGTCCGGCGCGGTGGAAGGCGCCTCGGCGGACATCTGGTTCGACGCGGACAAGATCCAGCTCTTCGACCCGTCCAACGGCAGGAACCTGACTTACACGGAACGGTGAATCCTCGTTTCTGAAGGCCGCCTTCCCACGCGGGGAGGCGGCCTTTGTCGTGTCACTCGATCGGGTTAGGACAAAGGGCTCGGGTCCAAAAGGCCGATCAGTAGAGGTCATCTGCTCTGCCGAACTCGCCTCACCACTGGGCGCTCGGCAGCGACATCTCGTCGAAACATGTGCTTCGGGCCTTCGGAACGTCCGCACGCTTGTCGAAGGCGGCTACAAGGACCACAGGGGGCTTCCGGGAAACCGCCGTCCGAGTGAAAGAGAGCGTGCAATGGGGATCCTGGACGGAAAAGCGGTCGTCATCACGGGAGCGGGCCGGGGGCTGGGTGAGGCCTACGCCATGCACGCGGCCCTCGCGGGCGCGTCGGTGGTGGTCAACGACAACGACGGTGACCTGGCAGAACGGGTCGCGGAACACATCCGCGAGTTCGGCGGCCGCGCGGTCGCCTCCACCCACACGGTCGCCGATCCCAGCGAGGCCGCCAAGATCGTGGAGCTCTGCGTCGACGAATTCGGCCGCGTCGACGGTTTGGTGAACAACGCGGGCCTGAACTACGAGACCGCGCCCTGGGAAGACGATCCCGAGACGATCAGGAACGTGGTCGAGGTGAACGTCCTCGGCGTCATCTACACCGGAATTGCCGCGATGCGGGCGATGCGCGCTTCCGGCGGTGGTTCCATCATCAACATTTCCTCCGGTGCCTCGTTCGGCCAGCGCAAACTGGCCACCTATTCGGCGACCAAGGGCGCGGTGGCCTCGCTGAGCTACTCGTGGGCGCTCGACCTCGAGCCGGAAGGCATCCGCGTCAACGCCGTGTGCCCCGTCGCGCACACGCGGATGGTGTGGAAGTCGGAACGCTCCCTGCGCGCCATCCCGGCCGACCGCACGCCGGGCAAGGTGGCGCCGCTGGTGCTGTTCCTGCTCTCGGACCGCGCCGAGGGCATCACCGGGCAGGTCGTCCGGTGCAACGGCCGGCAGCTGCACATCGTCGGCCAGCCGTACTTCAAGCAGCCGATCCTGGAGAGCGACAACTGGGACACCGCTTCCGTGGAGCGGGCGTTCACGGGCGTGCTGCAGGCGCACCTCGAACCGTACGGGCTGGAGAAGAGGATGCCTCCCCGGCTGCGTGCGCTGGTGGAGCCTTCGCAGACCGCCTGAGCGCGCGGGGCAGGCGTCGCCCGGTGCCCCGGGCGGCGCATCCCGCATCATGTCGGTCAGTTGTGGACAGTCGCGTTCGGCGTTGCGTTCGGACAGTCCACCGCAGTGGACCGCAGCAGCGTCTCGGTGTCGAGGTCGTCCATCGGGGTTGCAGCGCGTGGATGCGGCGCTGACCCCGCCCCGGGTCGGGCATCATGCGGCCGTGGAGTTCTCCGGGAAGCCCGTTCCGGTCGACTGGGACGCCGTCGAGTCGTGGCTCGGCCGGCCGTTGCCGGGCGACTACAAGGCGATCGCGTCCGAGCACGGCCCGCTCGACATCGGTGAGTTCGTCTGGCTGCACGTGCCGTGCGTCGAGGCCGGTCGCTTCGACTGGGGCGAGTGGGTCAAGCAGACGCGGTCGGTCGCCGACGCGCCGCCGCACCTGGTGCCGTGGGGCGCCACCCGTGGCGGCGGCTACCTGTTCTGGGACAGCTCGGTGGACGCCGATCCCGCGCGGTGGCCGGTGGTGGGCTTCGGCCACGACACGGGCTGGCACGACTACGGCACGTCGTTGTCGGGCCTGCTGGAGGAGGCGGTGCGGACGGCGTTGCCGGGACTGGGGCCGCTGCCCGCTTCGGCTCGGCGCACCGCGTTCTTGCCGGACGCCCGGCCGTGGACGCCGCCGCCCCCCGTCGACTCGTCGCCGGGCCGCAAGCGCGCGCTGGCCGGGGGAACCGGGCTGGCCGCGCTGCGCGACCTCGTCGTGCCACCGGCGCGACCCGTCCTCGGTGAGCGCACGTGGGAGTGGTTGTACGGCGAGCTGGGCACTTCGCTGCCGGCGGACTACGTGGCGCTGGTGGAGACCTACGGGTCGGGCACCTTCGCCGACTGGCTGCGGGTGTGGGCGCCGCTCGACCCGCACGGGCTGCTGGACATGTCGCGGGGCGCGCTCGACGGCAACCGGCAGCTGCGGGCGGAGTTCCCCGAGTACCACCCGCTGCCGCTGTGGCCGGAGCCCGGCGGGTTCCTCCCGTTCGGCGACTCGATCGACGGCGACCAGCTCGGGTGGCTCACCCGGGGTGAGCCCGACGAGTGGCCGTTGATCTTCGCGCCTCGTCACGCGGACCAGGGACCGCCGCTGGACGGGCCGCTCGCCGACACCCTGCTGGAGTGGCTCAGGGGGCGGCTGGTCCTCCCGGGGTTCTGCCGGTTCGGCAGGTACGACGACCCGCTCGACTACGCGGCCTTCGCACCGCGGAGGTGACGGCGTGATCCGCCCCGGGTGACGTTTCAGCACGTCACACGGATGGCCGCCGATATTGTCGGTGCCGGCTGCCACCATCGTGGCATGGCCGAACGCAAACCCAGGGTCACCGACTGGCGACTCGTCGTGCAGTCCCGGTTGGACCGGGTCCGCGCGGATCTGGCCGCGCTCGGCCCGCCCGACCCGGTCGACCCGGAAGGCGACGTGTGGCGCCGCACGGCCGAGGAGCAGGCCGCCGTCGTCGAGGAGATGCTCGGCTCCCGCGAGCCGTGGTGGCGCATGGTGCCGTCGTGGTGGTCCGGGTGGTACATCGAACGGGCCTGGCGCGCGCTGCACGAGGCCGAGGTGGCGACGATCTCGGCAGAGCGCGGGTTCCTGGGGCGGCTGCCGGGGTTGCAGGCGCGGGTGGCGCAGTACCTGGACGACGACGATCCGCGGCGGCGCGCGCTGGAGGAGTTGCGGCCGGGGGAGTTCACGCCGGCGGTCGAGCGGGCGATCGTGGTGGACGCCCTGCGGGCCGCGTACGACAACTCGGACTTCGCGCACGCCGGGTCGAGGGCGTTGCGGAACAAGCTGATCGCGGCGTCCCTGGTGCTGTTCGTGATCAACACGGTGCTCGGGGTGGTGGGGATCGTGAAACCGGGGATCATCCCGCTCTGCGTTGATCCCAAGGAGAACGCGTTGCCCACCGTGTGCCCCGGGGGTGCGGCCAAGGCGTCAGGTGTGGACGTGTGGCTGGTGCAGGTGCTGGGGTCTTTCGGGGCTGTGCTGGCCGCGGTGGTGCTGCTGTTGCGGCGGCGGCCTTCGTTGTCGCCCTACGTGATGATCGGGTACCAGGCCCTGATCAAGATCATGCTGGGGGCGGCTCTGGCCGTGGTGGGAATCCTGGCGCTGGGGGCCGGGGTCACGTCCGGGCTGATCGGGATCCCCTCTGCCGCTGCTTTGCTGCTGTGGGCCGTGATCTTCGGCTACGCGCAGCAGATCGGGACGCGGTTGCTGGACAAGTACACCGATGAGGTGCTGGACCAGGCTCGGCCGTTGCCCGAGCTCGACGGGGGGAGGGTCGTGCCCCGGTGAGGGCGGTGGGCGCGGTCGGGTTGGCCGGTTCCCGTACCAGCGCAGGAGCGCCGATTGCGACTGGGGATGAGTGTGCTCAGCCGCGCGTAGTGCGGCCGTGCGACTGGCTCTCCTCCCGCACCGCGTTGATGACGTCCGCGTCCCAGCGGTGCGTGCGGATCAGGCGGTAGCGCTCCGCAGCCACCCACATGTACGCCTCGGTCTCCGTGCGGTCGCCCACCATGTCCGCCTGGCGCAGCATCGCCACCACCGGCTTGTACTCGTCGGCGTACCAGCGGCGGGCGATCTCGGTCCGGTCGAGGAGCTCACCCGTGTCCTGCATCAGGCGGAAGCCCCATGCCTCGACGTGCTCGCCCAGTTCGGCGTAGTCCCAGGGGTCGGAGAGGACGACGGCGGCACGGGCCTCGCCGGTCAGGGGGACCCGGTCCAGGAAGAGGCGGCGGTAGTCCTTCACGATCAGGTCGCCCCGGTAGCGGATGCCGGAGGAGTTCAGGCGGGTGATCACCTGCGTCACGTAGGCGTCGATCACCGTCAGTCCCAGGGCGTGTGCGACCGAGACGCGGTGGTGGCCGTCGACGATGAAGTGCAGTTCGCCGATGCGGTAGACCTCGATCGGCGGGACGTTCTCACCCCTGCGGGCGGCGAGGGCCAGGCGTTGCCAGCGTTCCCGGACGCGGCCCGAGGTGGGGCGGAAGCGGCGGTCGAAGTCGCGGGTGCGGTCGACGCTGCCGACGATCGAGTCCAGGCGGATCGACTGGAGGCCCAGGCGCTTCTCCGACGCCATGCCGAGGGCGTCGACCACCTCGTGGAACGGCAGCATGATGTTGACGTCGTCCGGTTCCCTGCGCAGCCAGGCCGCCAGGCGGGACATCACCTGGCGGCGGCGGGCCCGCTGGAAGTCGTTCTCGGCGTCGGCCGCGGGGAAACCTGTGTCACGCCTCATCGCGACCTCCCGGGACGTCCAGGACCTTCTGCGGAACGACGTTGACCACGCGGGTGGCGCCCAGTTCGCGGTCTGGGCGTGGCACGCCGTGCGGGTGGATGTGGCCGTGCAGCATGAACGACGGCTGGAGTCGCGAGACGAGCCCCCGGAAGCACTCGAAGCCGAGGTGCGGAGCGTCGGGTTCGTCACCGCAGCCGCGCGGGGGTGAGTGGGTCAGCAGCACGTCCACGCCACGTCCGTCCCGCAGCCTGCGCCACCCGGCCAGCCGGGTCACCCGGCGGGCGCGGCGGGCCTGCTGCCGTTCCGTCCACTGGTTCGGGCCCTTGTTGTAGCGGATCGAACCACCGAGACCGGCGATGCGCAGCCCGGCGACGTCGACCACGCGTTCGTCCGCGTTCACCGCACCGGCTGGACCTGGCCAGCGCACCGGCAGGCCGGCCTTGGTCCACAGGCCGCGCACGTTCGAGTAGCCGGACAGGTCGGCGTCGTGGTTGCCGGGGACGAACACGAGCGGTCTGTCCAGGGCGTTGGCCAGGTGTTCCAGGTAGTCGAACGGCAGGTCGCCCGCCGCGAGGACCAGGTCCACGCCGCCGTGCTGGCGCACCTGGTCGGTCCACAGGTGTTCGACCACCTCGTCCGCGACAGCCAGAACCCGAACCATTCGTCCAGCGTAATCAAGCTTTCCCCACATGACGGGCGGGGGAGCTGCCACTAGCGTGAACGGGGTGCTTGCCGAGCTGTTCGCCGCGGCCGCTCACGGATGCCGCGACCGCAGTCCGCTGACCCAGCGACTCCTCACCGACGCCGCGGATGACCTCCGGCAGGGCGGCGTCACGGCCCGCGTCATGGCGGGCTCCGAACGCGACCGGGAGGGCGCCGTGCCCGGGCTGCGGTTCGCGGGCGCCGTCCACCGGCTGGTGCTCGAAGGGCGTGCGCCCGGCCTCGCGAAGCACTACCCGTCCGTCGGCGGCCGGCCCCACCTGCCGACGCTGTGGCAGGACGCGCTGCCCGCCCTCACCGAGCACACCGACCTGCTCCGGTACCGGGTGCAGGCCACCGTCGTGCAGACCAACGAACCGGGCCGCAGCGCGCCTCTCTACGGCGGCCTGCTGGTCGCCGCGCAGGAGGCCGCGAAGGCCGCGGGCCGGCACGTGCCGTTCTGCGTGCGGCTGCTGGAGGTCGGCGCGAGCGGCGGGCTGAACCTGCGCCCGCACCACGTCGGCTACCGGCTCGAGGACCGGGTGCTCGGCGACCCGGACAGCCCGCTCGTCCTCGACCCGGAGTGGACCGGCAGGCCACCCGCCGACCTCGGCCACCGGCTGCGCGTCGTCGGCAGGGCGGGCTGCGACCTCCACCCGGTCGACGTGTCCACTGAGGACGGACGGCTGCACCTGAGCTCGTTCGTCTGGGCGGACCAGCCGCAGCGGTGGAACCGGCTGCGCGACGCGCTCGCCCTCGCCGCCGCCGACCCGGTCCGCGTCGAGCGCTCGGCGGGGCCGGAGTGGCTCGCGAAACAGCTCGCGCGCACCGAACGGGACGTGCTCACGGTCGTGTGGCATTCGGTGGTGTGGCAGTACGTCTCACCGGCCGACCGGGCGATGGGCAGGGCCGTGCTGGCTGACGCGGCCGCGAGGGCGACACCCACGACGCCGTTGGCGCTGCTGGTGTTCGAACCGCGCAGGACGGACGGGGACTACCGGTTCGAGCTGCTGCTCAAGCTGTGGCCGGCGGGGATCTCGCTGAACCTCGGCCGCGGCGAGGGCCACGGCACGCCGTTCACCTGGGACGTCACCCCTTGGGAGTGAGGACCGGGTTCACCACGTAGCGGCCGTCCTGCATCTCGACGGGCAGCCGGAACTCGGCGCGGGTGCCGGCGTGCGTGTACTCGACGACGACGGCGCCGTCGCGGTAGGTGCCGCGCTCCACCCGTGCCGTCCGGAAGTACTCGACCGTGGACTTCGCGACGTCCTCGCCGCCGACCGCGAGCAGCGGCTCCAGCCGGTGGAAGTCGTGCGCCCGCAAGGCGTTCGTCACCTGCGCGGCCAGCTCGTCCGGTGACTCCTCGCCGGGCTCGGGCCAGAAGGCGATGAACACGAAGACCATCAGCAGCCAGCCCACGGCGAACACCATGATCCAGAACCGCAGGTTGGTCAGCCGGCGGTGCACGTCAGGGCGTCCCGCTGATGAGGACGAACACGGTGGTGATCCAGCAGAGCAGGAAGGCGAGGACCCAGAAGCGGATGTTGGTGAGCAGTCTGGTCATGACGAACCTCTTCTACCAAGGCGAAAGCGGGCGAAACCGGGACTAGAGCCAGCGATTCCGGCGCAGTATTCGGTAGAGGGTGAGGCAGGCGACGAGGACGAGCGTCATGATCAGCGGGTACCCGAACTTCCACTTCAGCTCGGGCATGTAGTCGAAGTTCATGCCGTACACACCGACGACCATGGTGGGCACGGAGATGATCGCGACCCACGAGGTGATCTTGCGCATGTCGGTGTTCTGCTGCAGCGTGATCTTCGCGAGCGTCGCGTCGACCAGCGTGGTCAGCAGCTCGTCGAACGCCGTCACGCGCTCGGCGACCTCGGTGAGGTGGTCGTCGACGTCGCGGAAGAACGCCCGCACCTGCTCCGGGATGAGCGGCGTGTAGCCCTCCGCCAGGCGGCGCAACGGGTTCGCGAGCGGCATGACCGCGCGGCGCAGCTCCACGACCTCGCGCTTGAACATGTAGATCTGCTCCGCGCTCACCTCGGTGCGCGGCGCGAAGACCCGTTCCTCCATGCGGTCGATGTCGTCCTCGACGTGGTCGGTGACCTCGAGGTAGTTGTCGACCACCTGGTCGGCGATCGCGTGCATCACCGCGGACGGGCCGATCTCGAGGCGCTCCGGGTCGGCCTCCAGCACGTGGCGCAGCTTGGACAGCCCGGAGTGGTTGCCGTGCCGCACGGTGATGACGAAGTCCTTGCCCAGGAACACCATGATCTCGCCGGACTCGACGATCTCGTTGGCGGTGTCGGGCGAGGGGTTCGTCACGTAGCGGACGGTCTTGAAGACCATGAAGAGCGTGTTGTCGTACCGCTCGAGCTTCGGGCGCTGGTGCGCGTGCACCGCGTCCTCGACCGCGAGCTCGTGCAGCCCGAACGTCTCGGCGATGCCCTCGATCTGCTCGGCATCGGGCTCGTGCAGGCCGATCCACACGAAACCGTCCTTGCGCCTGCGCACCTCTTTGACCGCGTCCGTGTGCGTCCAGCGGCCGGGCAACCGCTTGCCGTCCACGTACACCGCGCAGTCGACGACGTAGTGCGACAGCGGGACGGGGACGTGCGGGACTTGACCCGAGGGGCCGCGCTGGGAACCTCGTCCGCGGATCGAGGGCAGGCTGGGCATGCTGAGTTCCTCCAGGTACACACGTCGGCATGAAGTGCGAAAGCACGACGGGCGTCCTGACCCGGTGGAACTGGAACGTTCTAGACGGAGCTAGAAAGCCACCTCGGTGAGGACGCGCTCGGTACTGGCAGGGTGGGGGTCCTTGCTCATTTAGGGGTCCTCACCTCCTCGGGGCGAAGGGCACGGGTGGTGGAAATCCTCACACACCGGTTGCCGAGGGTACTCCCTCCGTGTGAAGACTGTCTCCCCACCCGGGACAGATCTCGATCACACGTAGTTGGAGGCGCGGTGCAGTTCGGTCGGTACTACGAGGAGTTCGAGGTCGGCGCGGTCTACAAGCACTGGCCCGGCAAGACGGTGACGGAGTACGACGACCACCTGTTCTGCCTGCTCACGATGAATCACCACCCGCTCCACATGGACGTGAACTACGCGGAGAACACGACGGACTTCGGCAAGAACGTCGTCGTGGGCAACTACATCTACTCGTTGCTGCTGGGCATGTCCGTGCCCGACGTCTCCGGCAAGGCGATCGCCAACCTCGAGATCGAGTCGCTGCGGCACGTGAAGCCGACGTTCCACGGCGACACGATCTACGGTGAGACCGAGGTGCTCGACAAGACGCCGTCCAAGTCGAAGGACGACAGGGGCGTGGTCTACGTGGAGACTCGCGGTTACAAGCAGGACGGCACGGTCGTGTGCATCTTCAGGCGCAAGGTCATGGTGCCGAAGCAGTCCTACGGCGAGGCCCGCGGTGGCGAGCAGCCGGGACGCCCTGAACCCAAGGAGTGAAGTGACTTCTCTGGATCTGGCACAGCGTCGTCTGCGTGAGTTCGCGGAGGAGGCCGCGGCGATCTCGCCGCTCTACGAGCACCTCGCGTCGTGTGCCGCCGCCGATCCGGAGGTCGCCGGACTGCTGACCGCCGCCAGCGAGGACAACGCCACGGGCGAGCTCCTGCTGGCGGCGGCGCACCGGCTCGTGCAGGCGGAGCCGTTCCACCGGCTCTCGAACTACTACCCGTCGCTCGGCGGGACCTACGGCGCGGACGAGAGCACTTGGCCGTTGTTCCGGGACTTCCTCCTCGAACGCGGCGATCGCGTGAGAGCGCTCGTGAGCTCGCAGGTGATCCAGACCAACGAGGTGCGGCGCGCGGCGCTGCTCTACCCGGCCGTGGCCACCGCGGCGAAGCAGGCGGGCGGGCCGATCGGGCTCGTGGAGGTCGCGACGACGGCCGGCTTGCTGCTCGGGCTCGACCAGTACTCGTACCGCTACCAGACCGCCGAGGCCGGCCAGGTGGTCGCCGGGCCCGCCAAGGCCGCGCTGGGCCTGCACTGCGCGCTGGAGCTCGCGCCGGGCGCGGTGCTGCCGAAGCTGCCCAAGACGGTGAAGGTGGCCGCGAAGGCGGGCATCGGCGTCGCACCCGCCGACCTGACCGACGAGGACGCCTACGCGTGGCTCGAGGCGTGCGTGTGGGCGGACCAGCCGGAGCGGCTGCGCCTGTTCGGCGTGGCGTGCGGGGTGCTGCGCAAGAACCCGCCGCGGCTCGTCGCCGGTGACCCGGTCGCCGACCTGGCGAAGGCCGTGGAGCCGATCGACGCTCCGCTCGTCGTCCTCTCGAGCGGGTCCGGGCTCGACCTCGTGCCTGCTTTGTCGGCTTTGGGACGACCTGTCTGGTGGGCCGCCCACGAGGCCGGTGAGCTGCGGTTGCTCCATTTCGGTGATGGTGAGGTCTCGAGCACCACGCTGGCGACGACCGAGGCCCACGGGCAGCGTCTCGTTTGGCGGTGAACGTCCATCCCCGATCGCGTGAACCGTGATCAGGCCCTGGGCAGGCAGTTCCAGCCGGAGAGCGCTTCCACGAGGCCGTCGGCGGTCGGAAGTGTGGCCAAGGTCGCACTGTCGACCCAAGCGACATCCGACGCGTCGTCGCCCGCTCGGAGCACACCCGACGTGACCTGGCATTCGTAGTCGAAGATCGCGAAAACCCCGTTCGGGGCCGGTCGCTCCACGCAGCCGACCAAGCGACTGACAGTGACGACGAGGCCGGTCTCCTCGAGCACTTCCCTGGTCACGGCAGCCTCATCCGTCTCGCCGGCCTCCACGCGACCACCCGGTATCGACCACATGCCCTCACCAGGAGGATTGAGGCGTCGTACGAGCAGCAGGCGCCCATTCGAGTCATGTGCGATGGCTCCGACGCAACGGATGGCGCGGTTGCTGCTGGGCGTCACGATCACGAAGCGTAGTCACACCGGAATGGTGGTGCTGTCCGCTACCCCGGCTGCGGTACAAATCTCCCAAGGTGCCGAGTGGTGCTGTACAACGGTCACGAACGGCGCCAAACGGGTGCGACGCGGACGGGGTGGACACCGTGAACTTGAAGAAAATTCTCACTTTCGCTGGAATCGCCTTGCTGCTCTTCTTCCTCATCGCAGAGCCCCAGCAGGCGGCCCAACTGGTGCAGAACATCCTCAACTCGCTCCGGACTGCGGCTGAGGCCCTGATCACCTTCGTGCGACAATTGTTCTAGTCCCCGACGGCTGAACCGGGGCAGGGACAGGGCACTGGCTGGCACCAGGAAAGGGCTGGTAGCGCATGTTCGCACCACGTGATCCGGACGACTACCTCCTGCCGAGCGAGCGTCGGGTCATCCGTGTGCGCAGGCACTGGTCCTACCTGATCTGGGACGTCCTGGAGGCGGCGGCGCTGCTCGCCGGCTTCATGATGATCTCGTACCTGCTCCCGGCGGACGCCGCGGTGCTGCAGAACGTGCTCTGGTACGGGGCGCTCCTCGTGCTGCTGCGGGTCGCGTACTTCATCATCGAGTGGTGGGTGGAGCGCATCGTCGTCACCGACAAGCGCTTCATGCTGACGTCGGGCGTCTTCGAGACCAAGGTCGCGATGATGCCCGTCACCAAGGTCACCGACCTCACCTACGAGCGGACCGTGGGCGGGCGCATGCTCGGCTACGGCACGCTCATCGTGGAGTCCGCAGGTCAGATCCAGGCGCTGAACCGCCTGGAGTTCCTGCCGAACCCCGAAGAGGTCTACGACGCCATCTCGGAGCTGACCTTCGGCGACAAGAAGGCCCAGGCCGAGCGGTTCTCGATGATCAAGGCCCAGCGCGCCGCGCGCGGGAAGAAGATGGTCCCGTAACACCGGTCGTGCACCACGTCGTCCACACTGGACGACGTGGTCATCGATCTGCACACCCATTCGTCCGAGTCCGACGGCACCGACAGCCCTGCCGAACTGGTGAGGGCTGCGGCGCAAGCCGGGCTCGACGCGGTGGCGATCACCGACCACGACACGGCGGCCGGGTGGGCCGAGGCCGCGGCCGCGCTGCCTCCCGGCCTGCGGCTCGTCCGCGGCGCGGAGCTGTCGTGCTCCTCGGCTGACGGCTACGGCCGCACCATCACCGTTCATCTGCTGGCGTACCTCTACGACCCGACGCACGCCATGCTGATGAAGGAGCAGTCGCGGCTGCGCGAGGAACGGCGCTCCCGGCTGCAGAAGATGGCCGAGATGATGCAGGCCGACGGCTTCCCGATCGACCCGGTCGACCTCATGTCCCGGCTGCCCTTCGACGCGCCGGCCGGTCGCCCCCACCTCGCCCAGGCGCTGATCCGCGCCGGGGTCGTCTCGTCCGTCGACGAGGCCTTCGCGACGTTCCTGACCGGCGGCCAGTACTACGTGGGCCGCACGGACACTCCCGTCGAACGCGCCATCGAGATGATCACCGAGGCGGGCGGCGTCACCGTGCTCGCCCACCCGTTCGCCCACTCCCGCGGCCCCGTCGTGGCGCCCGCCGTCGTGCGGTCGCTGGCCGAGGCCGGTCTGGCGGGCGTCGAGGTCGACCACCCGGACCACGACCCCGAGACGCGCCGGTCGTTGCGGCTGCTGGCCGACGAGCTCGGGCTGGTCGTCACCGGGTCGAGTGACTACCACGGCACGAACAAGACGGTGCGGCTCGGCGCGGAGACGACGGCGCCGGAGATGCTGGACGCTCTGGCGGCGCGGGCGACAGGCAGCAAGATCCTCGTCGGATAGGCGGTGTCGGAGTGTTCAACCTGCGGCTGTTCGTCGAGGCCTCGATCACGCTGCTGGTGATCATGGACCCGCCCGGCACCGTTCCGGTGTTCCTCGGGCTGGTCGGCCGCAAGTCGCGCGACGCGCGGAAGAGGGCGGCGCGGCAGGGCGTGCTGGTGTCGTTCCTGGTGATCACGCTGTTCGCGGTCGCGGGCAACTCGATCCTCGCGTACATGCACATCGGCATCCCCGCCCTGCAGGGCGCGGGCGGGTTGCTGTTGCTGCTGATCGCCCTCGACCTGCTGACCGGCAAGGGCGCGACGAATCACCCCGAGGTCGAGGACGTCAACATCGCCCTGGTGCCGCTGGGCACGCCGTTGCTGGCCGGACCGGGCGCCATCGCCGCGACGATCGTGTTCGTGCGGCAGGCCGACGGCGCCTGGGGCTCCTACCTCGCGCTGGCCGCGGCGATCGTGGCCGTGCACCTCGTGCTGCTGGGGACGCTGCGGTCCGCCGGCCTGCTGATCAAGGTGTTCAAGGAGAGCGGCATCCTGCTGATGGCCAAGATCGCCGGTCTGCTGCTGGCCGCGATCGCCGTGCAGCTCGTCGCGTCGTCGGTGCAGGGCTTCATCACTTCGGGTGTCTAGCGCTCGATGCGGGCCTTGTCGCCGTCGATGACGATCGGGCGTTCGATCAGGCTCGGGTTGGCGACCATGTGCGCGATCCACTTCGCGCGGTCGTGCTCGAGGGTCGCGGGGTAGGCGGCTTCCCCGGTGCGCGCGATCTCCCAGGGCTGCTTGCCGAGCTTGGTGAGGACCTCGTCGAGCTCCGCGGCGGTGGGGGTGTCGTCGAGGTAGCGGCGTTCGGTGTACTCGACGCCCTCGTCGTCGAGGCGTTGCTTGGCGGCGCGGCTCTTGGAGCAGCGCGGGTTGTGCCAGATCTCCATGCGGTTCATCTTCTGTCAGGGGTGCTGAGTAGCTTGGTCGGGGTGGAACAACTCGGCTTCGACTTCGGCACCGCGGCACCGCGTCGGCTCGTGCGCGTCACGCCCGCGAAGCTCGCGACGTGGACGGACTGCCCCCGTCGCTTCCGGATGACGTACCTCGACCGCCCCACACCTCCACGAGGTGGCGCGTGGGCCCACAACACTCTCGGCGCCGTGGTGCACAACGCGTTGAAGGCGCTCTTCGACCTGCCGGTGGAGCGCCGCACGCCGGACCAGGCCGTGGCGCTGGTGAACCGCCAGTGGAAGTCCGAGGGTTTCCGCGACGTCGACCAGGCGGCCGTGTACCGCGACCGCGCCTGCGGCTGGGTCCACGAGTACGTCTCGAACCTGGACGTCGACTTCGAGCCGCTCGGCGTCGAGCGCTGGGTGTCCTCGCCGACCGAGCGCATCGTGGCCGAGGGCCGGGTCGACCGCATCGACCAGCGCGACGGCGAACTGGTGATCGTCGACTACAAGACGGGCCGCCACGTCCTGACCGCGGACGACGCCCGCGGCTCGCAGGCGCTCGCCCTGTACGCGCTCGCCGCCCGCCGCACGCTGCGCAAGCCGTGCCGCCGCGTCGAGCTGCACCACCTGCCGTCGGGGTCGGTGGCGGTGTGGGAGCACACGGAGGAGTCGCTGGCTCGGCACGTCCGGCGGGCGGAGGAGGCCGCGGACGAGATCGACCTGGCCACGGAGACGTTGAAGGCCGGTGGAGACCAGGAGGTGCTGTTCCCGCCGGTGACGGGGCGGCAGTGCCAGTGGTGCGACTTCCGGCGGAGTTGTCCGGAGGGGCAGGCGGCGGCGCCTTCGCTGGACCCCTGGGCGCTGCTGGCGCCATAGCCGGGTCGGGGACGGCTGCGCAGGCGAATCGGCTCGAAGGACGCACCCGAGGAGTCGGTGCCGGGGCCTCGACTCCGGAAGGAGGACCGGCGTGCTGCGTTTGCCGTAGTGGCCGGAGACGCCGGTCGGGTCCTGACCTGCCGCTGACCGCCGGACCCGTAGGGTGGCGGGAGTGGAAGTGGAAGCAGCGAAGCGGCCGTCGCGGACCTACGGAATCCTGCGCGCTGTGAGCGGTGTGCTCGCGGTGGGCATGGTGCTGCTCGCCCTC
Organism: Lentzea jiangxiensis; assembly: GCF_900104175.1. Taxonomy (GTDB): domain Bacteria; phylum Actinomycetota; class Actinomycetes; order Mycobacteriales; family Pseudonocardiaceae; genus Lentzea; species Lentzea jiangxiensis. The sequence continues at coordinate 45,770 of NZ_FNIX01000009.1, read as the reverse complement.
GGGAACATCGGCGTCCAGTTCTACGCGAACTCGCGCGACCTGCCGGGTCCCGGCACGTTGTCGGTGGTCGCGCACGTGGTGGCGGCGTTGTTCGTCGTCGCCGGGCAGGTCGTGGCCGACCGGTACGCGGACTGGAGGGCGCCGCTGGCGTCGTTCGGCGTGCTCGTGGTGAGCGGTGCGACGCTGTGGACGTTCTGGTGGGCCTAGAGGGGCTGCGGTAGGCCCGGGAGCCTGGGCACGGCGACGGCACCTCGGGACCATGCGGTCGGCGGACCGGCGGCGGCCACCGCGTTGGCGAGACCGGCCGCGGTGAACGACGAAGCGGCCGTCGGCGGCCTCACGTCGTGCTGACGGCCTGACTACGACGTGAGCCAGGCCCGCCACGTCGGGAGCAGCGTGTCCACGAGTGCCTGCGGCGCCTCGGTGTTCGGCGAGTGCATCACGCCGGGCAGCACGGCGAAGTCCGCGTCCAGCCGCTCGGCCATGTCGCGCTGGACGGCCGGGCTCCACGCGTCGTCCGCGTCGCCGCACACCACCAGGCACGGCGTGCCCGACGAGCGGAGCGTGCGGGCGAGCTTGGCGACCTGGTCCGGTTCCTCGCGCAGGCCGTTGCTCATCCCGAGCAGCGCCGCGGCGGACGACCGGAGGAACCTGGTGCGGTAGAAGTCCTTCAGCTCCTGCGGCAGCGCGGCGTAGGCCGGGTTCCGCCGGGAGCGCAGCTCGTTCAGCTTCTGGGTGCCCTCGACGCCCTGCTCGGCCAGCACGTGCTCGCCGACCTCCAGCACCGTGCGGCGCTCACCCGCGGGCAGCTCGGACGGGCCGGACGACATCAGCGTGAGACCCGCGGCCGGGGCACCCGCCAACACCGCCGCCCGCGCCACCAGACCGCCGTAGGAGTGGCCCAGCAGCAGCACCTTCCGGCCGTCCGCGGTGATCTTCCCGACCAGTTCGGCGACCACCGAGCCCAGCGGGCCCGGCCGGTAGAGCGCCTCGTCGTCGGGGCCCTGCGAGTCCTGCTGGCCCGGCAGGTCGATCGCGACCACCTCGAACCCCGCGTCCGAGATCAGGTCGATCATCGGCGCGAAGTCCTCTTTGGAGCCCGTGTAGCCGGGCACGAGCAGTGCCGTCGTGCGCATCGCGTCGTCGCCCACCGCGGGCGCGCGCAACGCCCCGATCGTGCCGTAACGGCCGGGGAGGTCGGCGCGCTGTGCCCGGTGGGGGCTGATCTGCGAGTGCACGAGCTGAACTATCGCAGCGCGACCAGGGTTTCGCCACGCTGCTCGAGCACGACGGGACCCGCTGTGGCCAGCTGCACAGGGCCGCTGTCGCCCTCGCGGTTCACCTTGATCGTGCCCACGACCTCGCCGGTGGCCTGCTCGTGGACTCGCAGGCCGTTCTCGACGGGCACCAGCAGGCGGCCCGCGAGCGTCGTGCCGGCGCCCAGCGTGCCCTGCGCGGTCCACAGTGGAGTGAGCGTCTCCCGCGAGAGCGCGATCGTGCGGGAACCGGTGAACCAGAAGACGTTCGTCTGGGTGGAGAACACCTGCGTCACGTGGTTCGCCGGATCCGCGAAGTCGGCCTCGGGCACGTCGAGCGGCACCTCGGTGACCTGGTTGCCGGTCTCGGAGTCGAAGACGAGCAGCCGGCCCGGCTTCGGCACCGCCACGGCGAACAGCTTCTCCGTCACGGCCACGAGCTGCACGTTCGCACCGCCGGTGAGCACGCTGGCGAACACCTTGGGCTCGTCGGACTTGTCCGGGTTCGGCTTGAGCACGGTGACGCGGTCCGAGGCGTCCTCCGGGCAGCGCTCGACGATCGCGAACTTGCCCGTCGTGACGACCACCGAGCCGTAGGCGCAGCCGGCGCGCGGCTGCTTGTTCGGGTTCACGATCGCGCGCAGGCCGCCGAACTCGAGCGACCGCACCAGGTCGTCGCGCCGGTAGACCTCGAGGAACTTCGAGCCGGTGGTGATGAGGTGCGAGCCCTCGTTGAGCAGTGCCGTGCCCGGTTCCGCGTCGCCGTTGCGCTGCGCCTTCCGCTCACCGGTGACACCGTCGAGCGAGGTGAGCTCGGAGCAGTTCGTGCCTTTGGAGTACAGGGCCATCGCCCGGCCCCACGCCGTGCTCACCACGCACAGCGGCAGGTCGCGCCGGTACGTCCACCGCACGTCACCGGTCAGCGGGTCGCGGCCGTTGACCTCGCCGCCGTCGCCGGTGACGACCGTGGACGGCTTCTCCTCGCCGGTCTCCTTCGACGCGGTCTGCACGACCGCGGGCGACTGCGAGGCACCGCTGCGCGCCCGCCAGACCTCGGCGAGCGACGGCGGCAACGACGTCACCTCGGGCAGCGGCTCCCACGACGACGGCCCGGTGACCGACGTCGTGGCGCGAGCATCGCTGAACGCCCAGGTCAGCACGGACGCGGCGAGCGCGGCGACCGCGATCAGCGCGACCGCGAGGAAGTCGCGGCGGGTGCGCCACGACCGCGCGGGCGGGCGTTCCTCGACGGGCCCGGGACCGGAGTCGGGCTCGTGCGCGGGCTCGTCGAGGACGTCCTCGATGTCGGTGACGTCGGAACCGGGGGACGACATGGTGATCAGTCTGCCGAAGGAGCGGCCTGTTCGGCAGAGGAACGGCTGCGACGGCGCCTGCGCGGCTTGTCGGAGGCCGGCTTGGCGGCGGACTCCGGTGCGCCGGACTCCGCCTGCGCGCCGTCCTGCGGCACGCCGCCGCGGCTGCGCGTGCGGGACCGGGAGGAGCGCTTCGGCCTGGTCTCCTCGTTCGCCTCCGCGGGCTGCTCGGCACCTCCGCGGGTGGAGCCGGTGCGACGGCGGCGCTTGCGCGTGCCGGAGTCGAGGTTCTCCTCCTCTTCGGCGTCGAGGCCCGCGCGGGTGCGGTGGCTCAGCGGCAGCCGGCCGGTCGAACCGGACGGGATGCCCAGGTCGGCGAAGAGGTGCTCGGACGTGGAGTACGTCTCCACCGGCAGCGGCGCGCCGAGGCCGAGCAGGTCGTCGACCACCTTCCAGCGGTTCGTCTCGTCCCAGTCGACGAACGTGACCGCGATGCCCATGCGCCCGGCACGGCCCGTGCGGCCGATGCGGTGGACGTAGGTCTTCTCGTCCTCGGGGCACTGGTAGTTGATGACGTGCGTCACGTCGTCGATGTCGATGCCGCGCGCCGCCACGTCCGTGGCGACCAGCACGTCGACCTTGCCGGCGCGGAACGCCCGCAGCGCCTTCTCCCGCGCGCCCTGACCCAGGTCGCCGTGCACGGCGGCCGCGGCGAACCCGCGTTCGGTCAGGTCGTCGGCGACCTTCTGCGCCGTCCGCTTGGTGCGCGCGAAGACCATCGTCAGGCCGCGGTCGCGCGCCTGCAGCACGCGGGCCAGCATCTCCGGCTTGTCCATCGAGTGCGCGCGGTAGACGAACTGCGAGATGTTCTCGTGCGTCTGCGGAGCGTTGTTCTCCTCCGCGCGGATGTGCGTCGGCTGGTTCAGGAACGTGCGGGCCAGCGTGATGATCGGGCCGGGCATCGTCGCGCTGAACAGCATCGTCTGGCGCTGGTCGGGGACCATGGTCAGGATGCGCTCGATGTCGGGCAGGAAGCCCAGGTCGAGCATCTCGTCGGCCTCGTCCAGCACGAGCATGCGGACCTTGCCGAGGACCAGGTGGCGCTGTTCGGCCAGGTCGAGCAGGCGGCCGGGCGTGCCGATCACGACGTCGACGCCCTTGCGCAGCTGCGCGATCTGCCGCTCGTACGGGATGCCGCCGTAGATCGCGGCGACCTGCAGGTCCAGGTGCTTCCCCGCGTCGGTGAGGTCGTGCGCGACCTGGAGGCACAGCTCACGGGTCGGGACGACCACCAGGGCCTGCGGGGTGCCGTCGCCGGGCGACTCGACGCGGTGCAGCAGCGGCACGCCGAACCCGAGGGTCTTGCCGGTGCCGGTGCGCGCCTGGCCGATGACGTCGTCACCGGCGAGCGCGATGGGGAGCGTCAGCTCCTGGATGGCGAAGGTGCGTTCGATGCCCGCTTCGCTGAGCGCCTTGACGATCTCGCCGCGCACTCCGAGCTCGGCGAACGTGGGGGAGGTGTGCTCGACCGGGGCGTCTGCCAGCAGCGGGTGCGAGGTGTCTTCTTCGGGGACTCCGGCCTCGCTGTGCTCCAGGAGAACCGGGTCCAGATGTGCTTCTACTTCAGCGGTCAGGGTGATCAGCCTCTCTCGTACCAAGCGCGTACGAGCCCTGCCGGGCCTCTCGACCGCGCTAGATGAGCAGCTGCGGGAAAGGTGTACGCGCACCATTTCTGCGCCGCGCAGCGTGGTCGTCACACTCGTCACGCCGGGCGTCCGCCCCCATTCTACCTGGCCAGACCCGATTGACCACCTCGTGCGGCGAATCCGATCCCCTTCGGCCACCCACGGCGCTGGGGAGGACGCCTCGTGACACCGCCCCTCACGCCTCCATATGCCCGATGTAGGGGGCTCGGCGGCGGCGCCATGATTCGTCCGTCCGAACGCGTCGATCGGCCGTTGGGTCCCGGACTCGCCGCACTAGAGTTCGGTCCCATGGGTGTTGCGGAGGGTGTTGTCGATCTTCTGGGAGCGCTTGCCTACGGCGAGCTCTCGGCTTTCGACCGGATGGCGGAGGACTCGCGCACGGCGCCGACCTTGGTGGGACGCGCGGCGCTCGCCCAGGTGGCCGCCGCGGAGATCGGGCACTTCACGCTGCTGCAGAAGCACCTGGCCGCCGACGGCATCGCCGTCGAGGACGCGATGGCGCCGTTCGTGAAGGGCTTCGACGCGTTCCACGAGTCGACGAGCCCCAAGTCGTGGCTCGAGTCGCTCGTGAAGGCGTACGTGGGTGACGGTCTCGCGGCCGACTTCTACCGCGAGATCGCCGAGTGGCTGGACGAGCCGACCAAGGAGCTGGTGCTCCACGTGCTCGCCGACACGGGGCACTCGGCGTTCGCTGAGCGCGAAGTCCTGGCCGCCGTCGAGACCGATCCGCGGGTCCGCGACCGGCTCGCGCTGTGGGGCAGGCGCCTGCTCGGCGAGGCGTTGACGCAGGCCCAGTACGTGGTGGCGGAGCGCGACGGGCTCGCGGAGCTGATCATCAGGGGCTCCGGGGACCTCGCCGGGATCGGCCAGCTGTTCCGCCGTCTCCAGCAGTCGCACGCGCGGCGCATGACGCAGCTCGGCTTGGGCTAGGTAGGCTCGGTCTTAGATTTTTCTCTTGAGCACGGAGGTCAGCGTGGAGGTCAGGATCGGCGTCGCGGACAGCGGGCGGGAACTCGTCGTGACCAGTGAGCTCAGCCCGACCGAGGTCGAGGGCCTGGTGGCCGACGCGGTGTCCGGCAAGTCCGCCGTGCTGTCGCTGGTGGACGCCAAGGGTGCGCGGTTCGTCGTGCCCGCTGGCCGCGTCGCGTACGTGGAGATCGGGCCGCAGGACTCGCGCAAGGTCGGGTTCGGCGCCTAGGTTCGCAGAACGGAGGAGCCCCGGTCGGCAGCTGCTGACCGGGGCTTTCCGCGTCGGGGGGACGGCTCAGCGACCGGCCGGCTGCTCGATCTTGTACGGCGGTGTGGAGATGCCGCCGACCCGGTAGCGGCCCCACGGGTCCTGGTCGGTGAGCGTGCCCTCGGCCTGCCCGGTGGGCGTGCGCAGCAGCGCGGTCCGCGCGCCGCCTTCGACCCGGCTCGTGACGTCGTCGTCGGCCTTCACGCGGCCGTACCAGTGGTAGCGGCCGTCGATCGGCTGGAAGTGGCCGCGCAGCTCGACCTCGACCGCGACCTCGTCGGAGCCGAAGACGAGGGTGGCCTCGCCGGTGTAGCCCTCTTCGTCGTGCTCGCTCATCAGTCCACCAATCGCAGAGGGGTGAGGGGCTTGGCCGGGTCCGCCTGCACGCCCGCCGAGCGCAGCAGCCCGTCGATCGCGTGCCAGATGATCGTGGCGAGGTAGTCGCTGAGGTTCTCGCGGGACATCGTCTGGCGGTCGAGCCACCAGTCGCCCGCGTTCTGCACCATGCCGACGAGCGCGTGCGCCCACGGCTCGGCGCCGCCGGAGTCCATGTCGAAGGCGCGCAGGTAGTCGCCGAGGATGCGGGCGAGGGTGGTCGCGATGAGGTTCTTGTCCTCCGCCACGACGTCCTTCTCGACCGGGCGGTCGACGAAGGAGCCCTTCACGACGAACCGGTAGAGGTTCGGGTTCTCCTCGATCACCGACAGGTAGGCGTCGACGATGCCCTCGATGCGGGCGCGGATCGGGCCGTCGGCGACGAGGGCGGGACCCATCCGGTCCATCAGCAGCTCGGTGGCCTTCTGGCCCACCGCCAGGTACAGGTCGGACTTGTCGGTGAAGTGCCGGTAGAGCACGGGCTTGCTGACGCCCGCCTCCGCGGCCACGTCCTCCATGCCGACGTCGGGGCCCTTCCTGGCCACGGCGGCGATCGTGGCCTCCACGAACTCCGCCCTGCGCTGCTCGCGGTGACCCTTCCACCGCTCCCGTCGCGCGTCGGGCCCCTTGACAGTGCGTGCCATGTAACGCACGCTACCAGAAGTAACCGTTACCTCAAGTAACACTTACCGGGGAGGGGCAACCGATGAGGGTCGCCGATCGGGAGAAGACAGCGGAGAGGCTGCTCAAGTCGTCCGCCGAGAAGTTCTACGACCCCGAGGTGGACATCGACTGGTCCGCACCTCTGGCCGACGGGCTCTTCTACATCCCTGAACAGCGCATTTCGCTCTACGGCACGCCTCTTTACGACACGCTCACCCAGGAGCAGCGCATCGAGCTGTCCAAGCACGAGCTGGCGTCCATCGCGTCCGTGGGCCTGTGGTTCGAGTTGCTGCTCATGCAGATGCTCGTGAAGGTCGTCTACAACACCGACCCGACCACGAGGCACGCCCAGTACGCGCTGACCGAGGTCGCGGACGAGTGCCGGCACTCGACGATGTTCGCGCGCCTGGTCGAACGCGTCGGCTGCCCCGCGTACGGCCCGACGAAGCACACCCACCGCCTGGGCAAGCTGCTGCCGGTCGTCGGCTACGGCCCGGCCATGTACGGCTCGATCCTGGTCGCCGAGGAGATCCTCGACCGGCTGCAGCGCGAGGCGATGAACGACGAGACCGTCCAGCCGATCGTGCGGATGGTGAACCGCATCCACGTGCTGGAGGAGGCCCGCCACGTGCGGTTCGCCCGCGAGGAGCTGCAGCGCGGCATGGCCCGGCTCAAGGGCTACGAGAAGCCCTACCAGAAGTGGCTCATCGGGTACGTGTCGATGATGATCACCCGCGCGATCATCAACCCGCGGGTCTACGCGGCGGTCGGGCTGGACGTGCGCGAGGCGCACCGCCAGGCGCTGGCCAACCCGAAGTTCCAGGAGACCATCCGCTGGTCGGGGGAACGGATCATGTCGTTCCTGGACGAGGCCGGACTCGTCGGGAAGCCGGGGATGCGCTCGTGGCGCCGCTCGTTCTTGGTCGGCTGAACGTCGTCACGTCCGGGGACCCCGCCTCGGACGTGACCGCGGTGCTGCTGCACGGCTGGACCATGGACCTCACGACGTGGGACCGCGTGGCGGCGGCGTTGCCGGGCCGCGTGGTCCGCTACGACGTGCGCGGGCACGGGCGTTCCGCCGAGGGGACCGGGACGATCGCCGAGCTCGCCGACGACCTGGCGGCGGTGCTGGATGAATGCGCTCCCACGGGGCGGGTCGTGCTCGCCGGGCACTCGCTCGGCGGCATGACGGTCATGGCGCTGGCGGAGCAGCGGCCCGAGCTGTTCTCCCGCGTGTCCGGGGTGGCGCTGATCGCCACCTCGTGCGGGGACCTGCCGCCGCCGCGGGCGGTGGAGCGGCTGGCCGGGAGGTGGCTGCTCAAGAGGCCCAAGGTCGGGTTCGGGCGGGTGATCGCCCCCGGGCTCCGGGTCACGTTCGGGCGGCGGCCCCGGTGGGCCGACGTCCGGGCCGCGGCCGCCATGGCCGGGAACACCTCCGGTGAGGCGTTCGTCGGGATCCGGGAGGAGCTGACGCTGCACCAGCGGCGGGAGGCGCTCTCGGTCCTGTCGGACGTCCCCACCGTCGTCATGGCCGGTGCCTGGGACGTCCTGACGCCGCTGCGGCACTCGCGGGTGCTGGCCGACTCGCTGCCGAGCGCGGAGTTCGTGATCTACCCGAAGACCGGGCACATGCTGCCGCTCGAACGGTCGCAGGACGTGGCCCGGCGGATCGCCGCGCTGATGTGACGCCGCCGGACACGTGAAAGGGCCCGCACCCGCGGGCCCTTTCACGTGTCAGCGTTGTCAGTGCTGCAGCGGGAAGCCGCCACCGATGCCGCGCCACGCGAGGTTGGAGATCAGCGCGACCGCCTCCTCCTTCGGCACCCGGCGGTTGTCCGCCAGCCACGACCGGGCGGTGACCTGCGAGAGGCCGACCAGGCCCACGGCGAGCAGGCGGGCGCGTTCCTCGTCCAGGCCCGCGTCCGCGGTGATCGTGTCGGTGATGGCGTCCACGGAGTCCGTGGTGGCGCGCTCGACCGCGGACTGCACGGCCGGCTCCGAGCGCAGGTCGGACTCGAAGACCATGCGGAAGGCCTGGCCCTCGCCGTCCACGAAGTCGTAGAAGGCCGCCACGGCGGCGCGCACGCGGAGCTTGTTGTCCGTCGTCGAGCCGATGGCGGTGCGCACCCGGCCGACCAGCTCGTCCACATGGGACTCGAGCAGAGCCATGTAGAGCTCGAGCTTTCCGGGGAAGTGCTGGTACAGCACGGGCTTGGACACGCCTGCGCGTTCGGCGATCTCGTCCATCGCCGCGGCGTGGTAACCGTTCGCGACGAACACGTCCTGCGCCGCTGCGAGCAGCTGCGCGCGGCGGGCGGTGCGCGGCAGTCGAACGCCCCTGCCTGCGGGTGCGCTCTGCGCCGTCTCCGTCATGGTGCCTCCAGCACGAGTGTTCCGGCCGTCGGACAGGGATTGCCAGACCGAGGCGTGAGCGCAACCTTACTCGCTGGTAGCCGACTTCCGGGAACCATCTCGGCGTTCTTTCCCGCATCCTGGTCTGGTGAGCACCCTGATCCCCGCCCCGCTGTCCACGGTCGAACTGCCCCCGCTGGACACCTCCCAGACGCCGTGGCCCGGTGAGTTCCAGCAGGTCGACGGCCACGAGGTGCACATCAGGGTGACGCCGGGGAACGGGCCGCCCGCGGTCTACGTGCACGGGCTCGGCGGATCCGCGACGAACTGGACGGATCTCGCGGCCCAGCTGAAGGACCACGTCAGCGGCTACTCGATCGACCTGCCCGGGTTCGGCCGCTCCGAACCGATCCCCGGCTACGACTTCAGCTTGACCACGCACGCGCGCACCGTCGTCAAGTACCTGGAAACGCTCTCACAGCCGGTGCACCTGTTCGGCAACTCCATGGGCGGCGCGATCTCGGTGATCGTCGCCGCGAGCAGGCCCGATCTCGTGAGGACGCTCACGCTGGTCTCCCCGGCCGTGCCCGACCTGCGGCCCCGTCTCGACCGCATGTCCGACCCGCGGATGGCCCTCGCGGTCCTGCCGGTCGTCGGCCCGCGGGTGCGCCGGGAGCTCGCGAAGCTGTCCGCGCACCAGCGCACGCGGCAGATGCTCGAGCTGTGCTTCGCCGACCCCGGTCTGGTGCCGGACAACCGCATCGAGGAGTCGATCAGGGAGAACGAGGAGCGGGCCCGGCAGCACTGGGCGGGGCAGGCGCTCAACCGCAGCACGTTCGGCCTGATGCAGAGCTGGCTCACGCCCGGCGCGAAGTCGCTGTGGCGGCTGCTGCCGTCGGTCCAGGCGCCGACGCTGGTGATCTGGGGCGAGAACGACCGGCTCGTGAGCGTGCGCAAGGGGCCGCGCACGGCGCAGTCGCTGCCGAAGGGACGACTGCTGGTGCTGCCCAGGACCGGCCACGTCGCCCAGATGGAGCGGCCCGCCACCGTCGCGAGGGCGGTGCTGGGCATGTGGGAGGCGGTCGACCGCCACTCGTGGTGACGGGCAACGGCCGCGCGGGCGATGTGGGACCCTGGTCGACGTGAATCGCGCCCCCGAGCGAGGACGTAGTGCTCCGCCCGCCGACCGCTACCGCCGTGGCGAGCGGCGGACCAGCGCGGAACCACTCGCGGCCGCCTGGGAGCCGGAGGGCACGCAGGCCCCGCGCAGGCCCCGCCAGAGCCGCGGTGCGAAGAGGCTCGTCGCCAGCTACGGCTGGCGCATCTACGCGATCCCGGTGCTCCTCGTGCTGACGGCGCTCGTGGTGCTCGACACGGTGCAGCCGCGGTCGCCCTCGTCCGGCACCACCGCCGGCACGAACGCCGCCGAGTCGCCCGCCGGCACGTCCGAGGCGCCGCCGACCGAGGTGCCGGGCAAGAAGCCCGACCTGAAGATCCCGACCGCGGAACTGCCCGCGGGACCGGCGTTCTCCGAGGACGGCGTCGGCACGTTCAAGGTGATCGGGGGTGCGGGCCAGCGCGTCGGCGAGGGCAACGCGCCGAAGTTCCGCAAGTACGCGATCGCCATCGAGGACGGCGTGAAGCCCGCCGACTACAACGACGACGCGACCGCGTTCGCGCGCACGGTCGAGGGAATCCTGTCCGACCCGCGCAGCTGGATCGGCACCAAGCAGGTCGCGCTGCAGCGGGTCGAGGCGAACCAGAACCCGGACTTCGTGGTGTCGCTGGCCACGACGAAGACGTCGCACACGCTCTGCGGCAGGGAGATCCCGTTCGAGACCTCCTGCTACAACCCCGGCCAGAAGCGCGTGATCATCAACGTCGCCCGCTGGGTGCGCGGAGCCATGGCCTACGGCTCCGACCTGGCCGGATACCGCACGTACGTGATCAACCACGAGGTCGGGCACGCCCTGGGCAGCCAGCACGCGCCGTGCCCGGACAACGACGCGCCGGCTCCCGTGATGATGCAGCAGACGTTCGGCGTCTCGAACGACTTCGTCTCGCAGCTCAACGCGGGCCAGGACGTCGTGCCCGCCGACGGCAAGGTCTGCAAGACGAACCCGTTTCCCGCAGGCTGAGACGGCTTTCCAACCGGGAAGAGTCGAGGCAGGGTAGACGTTGTCTCGGACACGGAGACATTCGTCGAGGAGGAGCAGCATGGCGCTTCCGCCGCTCGTTGAGCCAGCCGCGGAGCTGACCAAGGAAGAAGTAGCGCGCTACAGCCGGCACCTGATCATCCCGGACGTCGGGGTGGACGGGCAGAAGCGGCTGAAGAACGCGAAGGTGCTCGTCGTCGGCGCGGGCGGCCTCGGCAGCCCGGCACTGCTGTACCTGGCCGCGGCCGGGGTCGGCACGCTCGGCGTCGTGGACTTCGACGTCGTGGACGAGTCGAACCTGCAGCGGCAGGTGATCCACGGCCAGTCCGACGTCGGCCGCCCCAAGGCGGAGTCGGCGCGCGACTCGGTCGCCGAGATCAACCCGTTCGTGAAGGTCGTGCTCCACCAGACGCACCTCAACTCCGAGAACGCGCTGGAGATCTTCCGCGACTACGACCTGATCCTGGACGGCACGGACAACTTCGCCACGCGGTACCTGGTGAACGACGCCGCGGTGCTGCTGGGCAAGCCGTACGTCTGGGGCTCGATCTTCCGGTTCGAGGGCCAGGTCAGCGTCTTCTGGGAGGACGCCCCGAACGGCCAGGGCCTCAACTACCGCGACCTCTACCCGGAGCCGCCGCCTCCCGGCATGGTCCCCTCCTGCGCCGAGGGCGGCGTGCTGGGCGTGCTGTGCGCGTCGATCGGCTCGATCATGGTCACCGAGGCGATCAAGCTGCTCACGGGCATCGGCGACCCGCTGCTGGGCCGCCTGATGGTCTACGACGCGCTGGAGATGACCTACCGGACGATCAAGATCCGCAAGGACCCGGCGTCGCCGAAGATCACCGAGCTGATCGACTACGAGGCGTTCTGCGGTGTCGTGTCCACGGACGCGCAGCAGGCGGCCGCGGGCAACACGATCACGCCGCTGGAGCTCAAGCACAAGCAGGAGTCCGGTGAGGACTTCCTGCTGGTGGACGTCCGCGAGCCGCACGAGTACGAGATCGTGAAGATCCCGGGCTCGGTGCTCATCCCGAAGGACAGGATCCTCTCGGGCGAGGCGTTCTCGGAGCTGCCGCAGGACAAGCCGCTGGTGCTGCACTGCAAGTCCGGCGCCCGGTCCGCGGAGGCCCTCGCGGCGCTGCACAAGGCGGGCTTCTCCGACGCCGTGCACGTCGGTGGCGGCGTGCTGGCGTGGGCCCGCGAGGTCGACCCGAGCCTGCCCACGTACTGATGTCGCGAGTTCGCGTCGGTCGCCCGGTCAACCGCTCTCGCCGAATTCGGCGAGAGCGATTCGGCCGGGCGACCGACTTCCCGGCGAACTCGCCACCATCTGCGGAGCAGGGGCCGACCGGCACTGCTGCGTTCGGGTGCTTCGGCGCCCGAACGCACGCACCGGCTGATGCGCTGTTCGGGTGGCGGCACGAACCGCGGCGTGTCGTGATCCACCACCCGGACGGTCTAAGCAGGTAGCGTGCCCGTCCGTGACCCGGTCCCCCGAACCGCCCCCAGCGCACGTGCGTGCGGCGTTCGGGGCACGTGACGCCGAACCAGAGCTGATCGACGGTGGCCCTGCGTGGCGGTGCGGCGACGCCACCATCCGCCCCGCGCCGAGGCCCGCCGAGGCGACCTGGATCGCCAAGACCCTCGACGGCCTCGACGTGCCGCACCTGCGCGTCGGCAGACCGCTCAGGTCCACCGACGGCCGGTACGTCGTCGGCGGCTGGTCCGCCACCAAGTTCCTCGCCGGTCGCGCCGAGCCGCGGCACGACGAGCTGATCGCCGTCTCCCAGCGCCTGCACCAGGCCACGGCCGAGCTGCCCAAGCCCCGTTTCCTGGACGCGCGCACGGACGTGTTCGCCGTCGCCGACCGCAGGGCGTGGGGCGAGGTGGACGTGCCGCTCGACGCCGACCTCGGCGGCCGGCTCTTCGAGCTGCTGGAGCAGGCGCAGAAACCGCTCAACCTCAAGCCGCAGGTCGTGCACGGCGACCTCTTCGGCAACGTGCTGTTCGCCGGCGACGCCCCGCCCGCCGTCATCGACTTCACCGCGTTCTGGCGCCCCGCCGAATGGGCCGCCGCGGTCATCGCGGTCGACGCCGTCGCGTGGGGAGGCGCGGACTCCGGCCTGTTCCACCGCTGGAGCCACCAGGCCGAGTGGGAGCAGGCGCTGGTGCGCGCGATGCTGTTCCGCCTGGCCGTGCACGCGTTGCACCCGCTGTCGACGCCGCAGTCCTTCGTGGGCTTGGAACGAGCTGCTCACCACGTCACCGCCATGCTGTGAGCGGGGCAGTTTCCAGGTTCGAAACATTGCGGAGCACCGGGTTAACGCGGTTTTCTCTAGCGTCGACGGTGTGACCCACTGTCCTTACTGCGCGCTGCAGTGCTCCATGAGCGTCATCGACGGCCAGGTGGCCCCTGGCCCCGGTGGGCTGTGCCAGAAGGGCTGGACGGCGGGGGAGCTGCTGCGCCACCCCGGCCGGCTCACCACCCCGCTGCTGCACGGCCGGCCCGTCTCGTGGGACGAGGCGCTCGACTTCGTGGCGGCGAAGATCCTCTCGTACGAACGCGACGAGGTCGCCGTGTTCGGCGGCGGCGGGTTGACCAACGAAAAGGCCTACGCCCTCGGGAAGTTCGCCCGCGTGGCGTTGAAGACCTCGCAGATCGACTACAACGGCCGGTTCTGCATGTCGTCGGCCGCGGCGGCGGGCAACAGGGCGTTCGGGCTGGACCGCGGGCTGCCGTTCCCGTTGACGGACCTGCGTTCCGCGGACGCGGTGCTGCTCGCCGGCTCCAACCCGGCCGAGACCATGCCGCCGTTCCTGCGGCACCTGGAAGGCCCGCGGCTGATCGTCGTCGACCCGCGCCGCACGCCCACCGCCGAACGCGCGACGCTGCACCTGCAGCCCGCGCCGGGCACGGACCTGGCTCTCGCGCTGGGCCTGCTGCACACGGCCGTCATCGAGGGCGTGATCGACAAGGAGTACGTCTCCGAGCGCACCAGCGGTTTCGACGAGGCGTGGCGGATCGCGGCGCAGTGGTGGCCCGAGCACACCGAACGCGTCACGGGGGTCTCCGCCGCCGACCAGCGCGCGGCCGTGACGATGCTGGCCGGGCGGTCGTACGTGCTGACCGGCCGGGGCAGCGAGCAGCACGCGTCCGGCACTGACACCGTCTCGGCGTGGATCAACCTGGCCCTCGCGCTGGGGCTCCCCGGACGCGCCGGCTCCGGCTACGGCTGCCTGACCGGGCAGGGCAACGGCCAGGGCGGCCGCGAGCACGGCCAGAAGGCCGACCAGCTGCCCGGCTACCGCAAGATCGACGACCCGGCGGCGCGCCGGCACGTCATGGACGTCTGGGGCGTCTCCGAGCTCCCCGGACCCGGCCGCAGCGCCTACGAGCTGCTCGTCGCCGACGACATCAAGGCGATGCTCGTGTTCGGCAGCAACCCGGTGGTGTCCGCACCGCGCGCATCCGGGGTCGCCGACCGCTTCCAGGCCCTGGACCTGCTGGTGGTGGCGGACTTCGTGATGTCCGAGACCGCCGCGATGGCCGACGTCGTGTTCCCGGTCACGCAGTGGGCTGAGGAAGACGGCACCATGACCAACCTCGAAGGTCGGATCATCAGGCGGCGCAAGGCACTCGACCCTCCGCCCGGCGTCCGCAGCGACCTGGAGCTGCTGCACGGCCTCGCGTCCCGCCTCGGCGTGGACCGCGGGTTTCCCGTGGAGCCGCAGGAGGTCTTCGAGGAGCTGCGCAGGGCGTCCGCCGGCGGCCCGTCCGACTACTCGGGCATCACCTACGAACGCCTGGAGTCCGAGCAGCTGCACTGGCCGGTGCCGTCGGTGGACCACCCCGGCACGCCCCGGCTCTTCCTCGACCGGTTCGCGCACCCGGACGGGCTCGCGCGGTTCGTCCCCGTCGACCACCGGGGCCCGGCCGAGCCGCCGGACGACGAGTTCCCGTTGCAGGCCACCACGGGGCGGGTCCTGCAGCACTACCAGTCGGGGGCGCAGACGCGGCGGATCAGCGAGCTGCTGGAGGCCGTTCCCGAGATGTACGTGGAGGTGCACCCGGACACGGCGCACCGGGCGGGGCTCGCACCGGGCGAGCTCGCGCACGTCGTGTCCCGGCGGGGAACGGTGACGGCGGCCGTGCGGTGCGTGCCGAGCATGCGCCCCGACGCGGTGTTCCTGCCGTTCCACTTCCCCGGTGACGGGCGGGCGAACCTGCTCACCAACCCCGCGCTCGACCCCACGAGCCGGATGCCCGAGTTCAAGGTGTGCGCGGTGCGATTGGAGCGGGCGTGAGGCGAATTGTGATCGTGGGCTACGGCATGGCGGGTGCGCGGCTGGCGGACGAGGTCCGCCGCCGCGACCAGGACATCTCCATCACGGTGGTCGGCGCCGAGCCGCACGCCGCGTACAACCGGGTGCTGTTGTCGACGGTGGTGGCGGGCACGATGACGCCGGAGTCGACGCGGCTGCACGACGACGGGTGGGCCGAGGCGCACGGCATCGACCTGCGGCTGGGCTGCGAGGTGGTGGGCATCGACCGCACCGCGCGAACGGTGCTGGTCGCACCCGCTTCCTCCGGGTCCACTTCCTCCGGGCCCGCTTCCTCTGGGCCCACTTCCTTTGGAGCCCTTCCCCACGAAGCCATCCACTACGACGCCCTCGTGCTCGCCACCGGCAGCGTCCCCTGGGTTCCTCCGGCCGAAGGCCTGACCGAGGACGGCGGGCTCGCCGCCGGCGTCGTCGCCTTCCGCACCCTCGACGACTGCGCCCGGATCGAGGCCGGGGCCCGGAAGGGCATGCCGGTCGTCGTCCTCGGCGGCGGCCTGCTCGGCATCGAGGCCGCCCGCGGCCTGGCCGGGCGCGGTTGCCTGGTCACGGTCGTCCACCCCGTCGGCCACCTGATGGAACGCCAGCTCGACCCCGGCGCCGGCAGCGTCCTCGCCCGGACGCTGGGCCAGCTCGGCATCGAGTTCCGGCTGAACGCCCTGGCGGCCAAGTACCTGCCCGGTGACGGCCTCGTCCTCGACGACGGCAGCCACGTCCCGGCCGAGCTGGTCGTGGTGTCGGCCGGTGTGCGCGCCGAGACGTCGCTGGCGGTCGGAGCCGGCCTGGCGGTCGACCGCGGCGTCGTCGTGGACGACGCGCTGCGCACGAGCGACCCGCGCATCCACGCGATCGGCGACTGCGCGCAGCACCCCGGCACGGTGTCCGGCCTCGTGCAGCCCGCGTGGGACCAGGCCGCGGTGCTCGCGGACCGCCTGACCGGCGCCGACCCGGCCGCCCGCTACCGGGGCACCTCGGTCGTCACGCGGCTGAAGGCGCGGGACGTGGACCTGGCGGCGCTGGGTGACGTGCACACCGATGTGGACTGCCCGGACTCGGAGGTCCTGTGCTTCCAGGAACCCTCGCGCGGCCGGTACGCCAAGCTCGTGCTGCGCGACGACCGGGTGGCGGGCGCGATCGTGATCGGCGCACCGGACGCCGCCGCCACGATCACGCAGCTCTACGACCGCGGCATCCCCGCGCCGACGGACCGCCTCGCGCTGCTGCTCGGCCGCGCGCTGCCCGCGGAGGCCGCGTCGCCCGCCGACCTGCCGTCCAGCGCGGTGATCTGCCGGTGCAACACCGTCTCCAAGGGCCAGATCGTGTCCGCCTGGCGGGCGGGGGCGGAGTCGTTGCCGCAGCTCGCGGAGGCCACGCGCGCGACGACGGGCTGCGGTGGCTGCAAGGACGCGGTCTGCGGGCTGCTCGACTGGCTCGGGGCCTCACAGCCCGCCTCGGCGTGATGTGCGGCGGAGTTGCCTCCGCCGTCACCGCGCAGAACCCCTCGGTAATCCGCTGTTCCTAGGTTCTTCGGCAGTCGCCGAACCCCTTGTGGAGGACGTTCATGAGCTGGATCGACCACTGGGAGCCGGAGAAGCCCGAGTTCTGGGAGTCCACCGGCAAGCGCATCGCCCGCAAGAACCTGGCGTTGAGCATCTTCGCGGAGAACCTCGGGTTCAGCGTGTGGGTGCTGATGAGCATCGTGGTGGTGAGCCTGGGCTCCGTGGGCTTCGACTTCAGCGTCGGCCAGCAGTTCTGGCTGCTGATCGTGCCGAACCTGGTCGGTGCCGTGCTGCGGGTGCCGTACACGTTCGCCGTGCCGAGGTTCGGCGGACGGTTGTGGACGACGATCAGCGCCGGGTTGCTGCTGATCCCGTGCACGATGCTCGCCTACGCGGTGTCCACGCCGGGCACCCCGTACTGGTTCTTCCTGCTCACCTCGGCCGCGATGGGCCTCGGCGGCGGCAACTTCTCGTCGTCGATGGCGAACATCTCGTTCTTCTACCCGGAGGGCAAGAAGGGCCTGGCGCTCGGCATGAACGCCGCCGGCGGCAACCTCGGTGTCGCGGTCACGCAGCTCGTCGTGCCGTTCGTGATCACGATCGGCACCGGGATCCACCTCGCCTACGCGGCGCTGATCTGGATGCCCTTCATCGTGCTGGCCACGGCGCTCGCGTGGTTCTTCATGAACAGCCTCACGCAGGCCAAGCCGGACGGGCAGTCGTACCGGCTCGCGATGTCGAACATGCACACGTGGGTGATGTCGTTCCTGTACATCGGCACGTTCGGGTCGTTCATCGGGTACTCGTTCGCGTTCCCGTCGCTGATCAAGCTGAGCTTCGTCGACCAGAAGGGCTGGGTCGCGTTCGCCTTCCTCGGCGCGCTCATCGGCTCGGTGGCGCGGCCGTTCGGCGGCTGGCTCGCCGACCGGGTCGGTGGCGCGAAGGTGACGCTCGGGACGTTCGTCGGGCTCGCGATCGGCACGATCGGTGTGATGGTCAGCGTCGACTCGCGGAACTTCGCGCTGTTCTTCGGTTCGTTCATCGCGCTGTTCGTGCTGGCGGGCGTGGGCAACGGCTCGACCTACCGGATGATCCCGGCGATCTTCCGCACCCAGTCCGACGACGACAAGTCGGCCAAGCGCCAGGCCGCCGCCGTGGTCGGCATCGCCGGTGCGATCGGCGCGGCCGGCGGGGTGCTGGTGAACCTCGTCTTCAAGTTCTCGCTGGAGGGCTCGAAGACGCTGACGCCCGCGCTGACCGCGATCCTGGTCTTCTACGCGCTCTGCCTCGGCACGACGTGGTGGTTCTACCTGCGGCGCAACGTGTTCGCCGCGCGGCCCTCGCTCGCCTACGCGGGCGTGTGACGCACACCGCCTGAACTGCGGCGGGAGTTTCCTTTAACAACCGCGAAATACCGCGGACCTTGGGATGACACGCCGCCCGGTGAGCATACCGGGCGGAAGGAGGTATGCCCGATGAACCAGACATTGGTCGTGATCGGCAACGGCATGGTCGGCCACCGGCTCGTCGAGATCCTTCGTGAGTCGTCCTGGCGGATCGTCGTGTTCGGCGAGGAGTCGCGTCCCGCGTACGACCGCGTCGCCCTGTCGTCCTACGTGGACAGCTGGAGCTCGGCGGACCTGGAGCTGCCGGCGTTGGCCGGGTGCGAGCTGCGCCTCGGCGAGAAGGTCGTCTCGGTGGACCGCGAACGGCGCGTGGTGGTCGGTGCCTCCGGCGTCGAGGTCTCCTACGACGCGCTGGTGCTGGCCACGGGCTCGGTGCCGTTCGTGCCGCCCGTGCCCGGCCGCGACCTGCCCGGCTGCCACGTCTACCGGACCATCGACGACCTGGACGACATCCGGGCGACGGTGGAGGCGGCCACTCGCCCCGGCCGGCGTTCCGGCATGGTCCTCGGCGGCGGCCTGCTCGGGCTGGAGGCGGCCAACGCGCTGCGCGGCATGGGCGTCTCGCCGCACGTCGTCGAACTGGCTCCGCGGCTCATGCCGATCCAGGTCGACGAAGGCGGAGCCGGGCTGCTCAAGCGCCTGGTCGAGAAGCTCGACCTGACCGTGCACACCGGCACCTCCGCCTCCTCGATCGAACGCGACGGCCAGCGCCTGATCGCCAAGCTCGCGAGCGGTCTCGAGCTCGACCTCGACGTGGTGGTGTTCAGCGCCGGCATCCGGCCGCGCACCGACCTCGACCTCGGCCTGGAGCTGGGCCCGCGCGGCGGCTACCTGGTCGACGCCGCCTGCCGGACCGCCGACCCGCACGTGTTCGCGATCGGCGAGTGCGCCGCGGTCGAGGGCGTGACCTACGGCCTCGTCGCTCCGGGCTACTCGATGGCCGAGGTGGTCGCGGACCAGATCTCCGGCGGCACCAAGGTGTTCCCCGGCGCCGACGTGTCCACGAAGCTGAAGCTGCTCGGCGTGGACGTGGCGTCGTTCGGCGACGCGCACGCCCAGACCGAGGGCGCGCTCGAAGTCGTCGTCAACAACGCCGTCGCCGGCACCTACAGCAAGCTCGTGGTGTCGGACGACGCCCGCACGCTGCTCGGCGGCGTGCTGGTGGGCGACGCCTCGTCGTACCTGTCGCTACGACCGTTGGTGGGCAAGGAGGTCCCGGCCGCGCTGCTGCAGCCGGGCGGCGCCGTCGACGTCGAGATGCCCGCGGACGCGCAGGTCTGCTCCTGCCTCGCGGTGACCAAGCAGACGATCACCGACGCGATCGTGTCCGGCGTCGCGTGCGACGTGGCCGAGCTGAAGGCGTGCACCAAGGCCAGCACGGGCTGCGGCTCGTGCGTGCCGATGCTGAAGAAGCTGCTGACCGAGTGCGGTGTCGAGCAGTCCAAGGCGCTGTGCGAGCACTTCACCTACTCGCGCGCCGAGCTGTTCGAGATCATCCGGGCGACCCGCGTCACGACGTTCTCCGCGTTGGTGGAGAAGCACGGCACCGGACGTGGCTGCGACATCTGCAAGCCCGCGGTCGCGTCGATCCTGGCGTCGCTCGGCAACGGGCACATCCTCGGCGCGGAGCAGGTGTCCCTGCAGGACACCAACGACAGGTTCCTCGCGAACCTGCAGCGCAACGGCACCTACTCGGTCGTCCCGCGCATCCCCGGCGGGGAGATCACGCCGGAGAAGCTGATCGTCATCGGCGAGGTGGCCCGCGACTACGGCCTCTACACCAAGATCACCGGTGGTCAGCGCATCGACCTGTTCGGCGCGACCGTCGACCAGCTCCCGGAGATCTGGCGCCGCCTGGTCGACGCGGGCTTCGAGTCGGGGCACGCGTACGGCAAGTCGCTGCGCACGGTGAAGTCCTGCGTCGGCACGACGTGGTGCCGCTACGGCGTGCAGGACTCGGTCGGTCTCGCGATCGAGCTGGAGCTGCGCTACCGCGGGCTGCGGTCGCCGCACAAGCTCAAGTCGGCGGTCTCCGGCTGTGCGCGCGAGTGCGCCGAGGCCCGCAGCAAGGACTTCGGCATCATCGCGACGGAGAACGGCTGGAACCTCTACGTGGCCGGCAACGGCGGCTTCACCCCGCGCCACGCCGACCTGCTCGTGTCCGATGTGGACACCGAGGAGCTGATCCGCGTGATCGACCGCTTCCTGATGTTCTACATCCGCACCGCCGACCGCCTGCAGCGCACCGCGGCCTGGCTGGAAGGGCTCGAAGGCGGGCTCGACCACCTGCGCGAGGTCGTCGTCGAGGACAAGCTCGGCATCTGCGCCGACCTGGAGGCCGCGATGGCGGCGCACGTCTCCGACTACGCCGACGAGTGGCGCGGCGTGCTGGAGGACCCGGAGAAGCTCGCGCGGTTCACGTCGTTCGTGAACGCGCCCGGCACCCCCGACCCCACGATCTCGTTCCGCGCTGAGCGTGGCCAGCGCGTTCCCGTCTCCCTCGGCATCCCGGAGGTGGCCAGGTGACCGTCGTCTGCGACTTCGAGGCTTTGCGTCCCGAGCAGGGCGTCGCGGCGCTGCTGCCGGACGGCTCCCAGGTGGCGGTGTTCCTGACCGCCGACGGCACCCTGCACGCCCTCGACAACGTCGACCCGTTCAGCGGCGCCGCGGTGCTGGCGCGCGGCATCGTCGGCGACCGCGGCGGCGTCCCCGTCGTGGTGTCGCCGGTCTACAAGCAGGCGTTCGAGCTGTCGACCGGCAAGTGCCTGGACGAGCC
Source organism: Lentzea jiangxiensis (assembly GCF_900104175.1). GTDB lineage: Bacteria > Actinomycetota > Actinomycetes > Mycobacteriales > Pseudonocardiaceae > Lentzea > Lentzea jiangxiensis. The sequence continues at coordinate 24,690 of NZ_FNIX01000009.1, read as the reverse complement.
GTCGGTGTCCGTTGCGGTGCACCCGGTGCGCGTGCGTGACGGTGTCGTGGAGCTGACGTGACGGGCCCGCTGGCGGGCTTCACGGTCGGCGTCACCGCGGCCCGGCGAGCCGACGAGCTCATCGCGCTGCTGGAACGCAAGGGCGCCTCCGTCCTGCACGGCCCGGCCCTGCGCATCGTCCCCCTGCCCGACGACGCCACCCTGCACGCCGCCACCACCGAACTGGTGTCCTCCCCGGTCGACGTCGTCGTGGCGACCACCGCGATCGGCTTCCGGGGCTGGTTCGAGGCAGCCGAGGGCTGGGGCCTGGCGAGCCGCCTGCACAGGGCGCTGTCGTCGGCCGTCGTCCTGCCCCGCGGCCCGAAGGCGAAGGGAGCGGTCCGCGCGGCGGGTCTGGTCGAGGCCTGGTCCCCGTCGTCCGAGTCGAACGCCGAGCTGCTGCAGTACCTGCTGAGGATGGGCGTCTCCGGCAAGCGCGTCGCCGTCCAGCTGCACGGCGAACCGCTGCCCGACTTCGTGAACACCCTGGAGGCCGCCGGCGCCGAGGTCGTCGAGATCCCGGTCTACCGCTGGGAACCCCCGGCGGACGTCGGCCCGCTGCACCGGCTGGTCGACGCCGTGATCGCCGGGCAGGTGGACGCGCTGACGTTCACCAGCGCCCCGGCCGCCTCGTCGATGCTGCGCACGGCTCCCGACCACGCTGCCCTGGTCGCCGCTTTGCGCCGGGTGCTCGTCGTCGGTGTCGGTGCCATCACCGCCGGGCCGCTGGTGGCCGCGGGGATTCCCGTCGTGCAGCCCGCACGGTCGCGGATCGGGTCGATGGTGCGGGAGCTGGCCTTGGAGCTGCCTTCTCGCGCCATCCGGCTGCGGATCGCGTCCCGGGACATGGAGATGCGAGCTCAGGCCGTGGTCGTCGACGGCGAGCTCCGGCCCGTCGCACCGGCGCCGATGGCGGTGCTGCGGACGCTCGTCGCTGCTCGCGGCCGGGTGGTGTCGCGCCAGGACCTGTTGGCCGCGTTGCCTTCCGGTGGGGAGGAGCACGCCGTCGAGACGGCGATCGGGCGGTTGCGGACCGCCCTGGGGTCGCCGCAGATGGTGTGCACGGTGGTGAAGCGGGGATACCGGCTAGCCATGGAGCCTGCATGAAGCTGGTTTTGGCGTTCCACGGGACGCGGTCCACTACCGGGATCGCGGTGTGCTCGGAGATCGCGGACCTGGTCCGGGCGCACGTCGACGTGCCGGTTGTGGTGGCTTACGCCGACGTGCTGCAGCCGGACGTCCGGTCCGTCGTGGACGGACCCTGCGTCGTCGTGCCGGTGTTCCTGGCCGCCGGGTACCACGTCCGGGTCGACATCCCCGAGCAGATCGGGCCGCGCGGCGACGTCGTGCTGACCCCGCCGCTGGGGTTGGACGCGGTGCCCGCCGTGCGGGACCGTTTGCGGGAGGCGGGTTTCCGCCGCGGCGACGCAGTCGTGCTCGCCGCGGCGGGATCGTCCGACACTCGCGCGCTGGCGGCTGTCCGTGCCGCGGCCGGGATGCTGGGAGCCGAGGCGGTGGGGTACGTCGCCACGGCCTCGCCCCGGATCGCCGACGTGGTGGCCGCTGTCCGGGGGCGGCGCCGGGTGGTGGTCGCTTCGTGGTTGCTGGCGCCCGGGGCGTTCCACTCCGTGTTGCAGGGGTGCGGGGCGGACCTGGTCTCCCCGCCGGTGGGAGCGCATCCGCTGGTGGTGGAGGCGCTGGTGCGGCGGTACTTCGAGGCTCGGGCCGGGGTGGTCCGGTCGGCTTGAGCCTTCGCGGGAGAGGAGGCCGCGGTGTGTCCCGCGGCGCGGCGGCCGTCAGCGCCTCCCTACCAGAGCCCCGGCTCCTCGTCGGCTTTCTCGCGCGCGTCCTCCCAGCGGTACTCCCGCAGGTCCACCTTGCCGTCCAGGTTCGGGACGCCCTCCTCGTGGAGGAGCTGGAGCTGCGTGTCGCGCAGGTGCGGGGCACAGGTGCCGTCGGCCTTGAGGACGCGTTGCCACGGGAGGTCGTGGCCGTCCTCGTTCAGGATGCGGCCCACCAGACGGGGGGACGGGGCCTTCGCGAGATCCGCGATGTCGCCGTAGGTGGCGACTCGTCCGCGGGGGATGGCCTTGATGCGGTCGCGGACTCGCTCGTGGATCTCTTCGTCCATGCGCGGAGTCTAGTCGGGCGGTGCCGGCGGGCTCAGGCTCTTCGGGACCTCGCGTGCGGAGGCGCCGTTCCGAGTCTCGGTGCCGGCCGGGGAGCGGTGCGCAGCCGGCGCAGGAACAGCACCAGCCGTCGTCGGGGCACGCGGTTCGGTCCGTTCGGCTCGCGGGAGGGCCGGCTCTCGGGAACGTGCGGAAGCGGTGGGAACGGACCACCGCAGGAGCCGTTCGGTGAGGACGACAGTGCCCGACAGGGTGGTTCGGAGGTCACTCGGATGGTCCAGCAGCCGGGTGCCCGCGTCGACGCTCGTGCCGGCGATGTCACCTCGTTCATGTTGGCTGACAAGGGAATGCCGCGAGAATGCCCGGGAAGACCGACGTGTGATGCTCGACAGCCCCCAACAGTGGAGCGATTGCCTCTACCGCGTTGCGGTGCGCACCGGTACCTTCCTCGCGTTGACCGCACGAGGCGAGGCCGCTGACGAGCGCTGAGGGACGTGTCCTTGTACTCTGGGGTCAGTCGTACGGCCTGAAACCACGCTGTAGTGTCGGAGGATCACACGGTTGGCGCAATGGGCGTCGACTGCCGGTGGGTAAACTGCCGGACACTCTCCAACCCATACAGGGCAACGGGAATGACGAAACCGAGCCGAAGGCCCGATGCCGCTCCACCCGCGGACACCGCCGCCGTCCGCGCGCGAGAAGCCTTGTCGCGCAAGTGGAGCTACCTGCTCAGCAGCGTCGTCGTTGTCGCCCTGAGCCGAGACGAGCTGGACGCCGAACTGGGCGCCCTGCTCGACGACCTGTGCGCGGCGCTGCACGACGAGCCGTTCGACCTCGCCCCGTTCGAAGAGGTCGGCGAACGGCTCGTCGCGCTCGGCTACGTCACCGAGCCCGGGCTCAAGCGCACGGTCGACGTGCTCGGCAAGGGTCTGCTGGGGCTCGAGGAGTTCCGCGGGCGCGAGCAGCACGCCGCGCGGGTCGTCGGCGGCATCGGCGCGGTGGCCTGCGGGTTCACCGCCGCGCGGACGCGCTCGATCCTGGACCAGCAGGACAGCATGCAGCGGGCGTTGCTCAAGGCTGCCCACGACGCGCAGCGGGACCTGCGCCAGAGCGAGGCGAAGTTCGAGGGCATCGCGTCCTCGTCCACCAACGGCGTCCTGATCGTCGGTCTCGACGGCAGGCTGGCGTGGGGCAACGAGTCGATCACCGAGATCATCGGGCGCCCACCGGAGCCGGGCACGAGGCTCATGGAGCTCATCGCGCCCAGCTCGATCGTCGTGTTCCGCGAGATGATGGAACGGGTTCTCGCCGAGCGCGGCGAGTTCGAGCGCGAACCGGTGCAGCTGGTGCGCGGCGACGGCGAGCTGGCCAGGGTGACGCTGACGGCGTCGCTGATCAGGGACGAGCACGGCAAGCCCAGCCACGTCCTGGTGATGGCGGACGACGACACGGAACTCGCCCTGCTGCAGGGAGAGCTGCGCAGGCAGTCGCTGCACGACGTGCTGACCGGGCTGCCCAACCGGCAGTTCTTCACCACCCACCTCGAGACGGCGCTGCGCCGGGCCGATCCCGAGTTCGGCGTCACGGTCTTCCAGCTCGACCTCGACGCGTTCGGGCTGGTGTGCAACACCCTCGGCGCGAAGGTCGGCGAGCACCTGCTGCAGCACGTCGCACGCAGGCTGCAGGCGTTGCTGTTCCGCGAGAAGGCGATGATCGCCCGGTTCGACGGCGACGAGTTCGGCATCCTCGTCGAGAACACCGCGACCACGCCCGACATCGCGACGATCATGGGTGCGATCAACGCCGACCTCGGCGAACCGACCTACGTGGACGACCACGGCCTGGCGGTGTCGGTGAGCGCGGGCGTGGTGCACCAGCCCTCGCCCGACGTCGACCCGGTCGAGCTGCTGCGCATGGCGGACCTCGCGCTGCGACAGGCGAAACGGGACCGCCGCGGGCAGTGGGAGGTCTTCCACACCGACGAGGACTCCGCCGGGCGCCGTGACGCCGCGCTGGCCGTCGTCATGCCGGGCGCGTGGGAGCAGGGCGACATCGGCGTCGTCTACCGGCCGGTCCGCGAACTGGCCACGGGCGCGCTCGCCGGCGTGGAGGCGCTGCTGCACTGGGACCTCTCGGACCGGTGCGCGGCGCTCGCGGACGAGAGCGGGCTCATCCTGCCGATGGGCGAGTGGCTGATCAGGATCTCAGCGGGCCAGGCGCAGTGGTGGCGCCAGCGCGGCGAGCTCGACCAGCAGTTCGGCGTGCGGCTCACGCACCACCAGTCGACCGACGCGGACCTGGTGTCCCGCGTCGCGAAGGTGCTGGAGGAGACGGGGATGCCGGTCGGCAGGCTGACCCTGGGCATGCCGGTCGGCGTGCTGGGCGTGGCCGACGCCGCGGACAACCTCGGCACGCTCGCGGACATGGGTGTGCGGATCGCGCTCGACGACTTCGGCCTCGGGCCGCGGGACCTCGCCTGGCTGTCCCGGCTGCCCGTGGCGTCCGTGCTCGTGCCGACGGACCTGGTGCGGCGGCAGGACCCCCGGTCCGCCCTGCTGGTGCGGGCCGTGCACGACCTGGGCGCCACCGTGTGCGTCGACGGCGTCGAGAGCGCAGAGCAGGCGAAGTGGTGGTCGGAAGCGGGCGCCGACCTCGCGATCGGCGCCCACTTCGGGTCCTCGCACGACGCGGGGGAGTTCCTGCGGCGGCTCTAGACGCTGCGCTGCCACGAGATGAGGGCCGCGTGGTAGCGGTGCGCGTTCTGCGTGTCGAAGTTGAACACGTGGCCGTACCCGTTGATCACGAACGCGTCCAGCCGCGGTGCCATGCCGTAGAACGGCTTCTCCGACCTGACCAGCGCCGCGGGCGACGAGCAGTCGGCGCCCAGCGGCGGGGTGCCGCAGAAGTAGTCGGCCGAGGTCTGCACCGTCATCACCGGGACGGTGATGGTGCTGCTGGCGGGAAGCACGATGTTCGACATCAGCGCGGTCGTCACGAACTCGGTCGCGGACACGACGTCCTTCGTGGACTCGTCGAGGCTGACCACCGCGGAGTTGTTCGGACCCGGCGCGTGGAACATGGTGTACCGCGTTCCCGGCGCCGTCGTCAGGTAGCCGACGTCGAGACCGCGCACGGCCAGCTTCGCGTCGAGCACGGCCGGGATGAGGTTCGTCAGCGCGGGCACGGCGCGGATGTAGTCCCACTGGTGGGTCATGCCGGTGACGAGGACGCCGTCGACGTCGCGGTACCGGGCGGCCTCGGCCATCGCGATGGCCGAGCCGATGGAGTGCCCGCCCACTAACACCTTCGAGAACCGCGGCCGCAGCTTCTGGATGATCTGGTGCACCGCCTGCGCCTGGTTGGGGACGTCGACCAGGATGCTGAGCGGCTTCGAGCTCTTGCCGGAGCCGATGCGGTCCACCGCCATGGTGGCGACGCCCGCGGTGTTCATGGCGCGCACGACGGACCGCGTCCCGTTGTCCACCGCGATGTCCCAGTAACCGCTCGTGTAGGTGCCACCGGGGACGAGCACCTGGAGCGTCTTCGACCCCTGGGGGACGCACAACCTTCCGTACATCACCTGCTGGACCAGCCCGAACTGAACGGGCGTGTACACGTCCTCGCAGGTGGTCTGGGCGGCGCTCGCCGGCGTGGGGACCGGTAGGAGCGCAGCGAGCAGCGCGGCGGCACAGAGCCGACGGAAACGCATGGGGGAACAACCTCCAGCTAGCGGGGGACGACCTGCATCATCAGGTCGCTGGGGTAGGCCGCATTGGTGAACCTGGTGCGGACGGGCCGGTCGGGGACCAGCCGGTAGCGCGAGCAGACCGTCGCCACGACGACGGCGATCTCGGTCAGGGCGAAGTGGTTGCCGACGCAGTGGTGGATGCCGCCGCCGAACGGGACGAACGCGCCCTTGGGCAACCGCTGCGCGCGTTCGGGCGTCCAGCGGTCCGGGTCGAAGCGCTCGGGGTCCGGGAAGTGCCGGGGGTCGTGGTGCAGCGTGTGCGGGCTGAGGATCACCTCGGTACCCGGTGCCAGGCGGGTGCCGCCGAGCTCGACCTCCTCGGCCGTGCGGCGCATGACGAGCCAGAGCGGGTACTTCCGCAGGACCTCGTTCGCGACCTGGCCGAGGTACGTCAGCTTCGGCACGTCGTCGATCGTGACCGGACGCCCGCCCAGCACCTCGTCGACCTCCGCCAGCACCCGCCGTTCGACCTCGGGGTTGGCGGCGATCTCGTGGAAGATCCACGCCAGCGCGAGCGCGGTGGTCTCGATCCCCGCGGTGAGCAGCGTGACGACCTCGTCGAAGACCTGCTCGTCGGTCATCGGCCGGCCGGTATCGGAGTCCCGTGCGGCCAGCAGGGTCGAGAGCAGGTCGCCGTGGTCGGTGTCGTCGTCGCGGCGGCTCTCGAGGACCTCGTGCACGATCGCGCGCATCCGGGAGATGGCCCCGTCGAACTCGCGGTTGGCCGGGATGGGCAACTTCTCGACGAAGCCGGGGGACAGCGCGCGCAGGATGCCGTTCTTGATGATGACGAAGACCGACCGGCGGGCCTCGTCGATCGCCTTCCGGCCGATCTCGGTGGAGAAGAGCGCCTCACCGACGATCGTCACGGCGAGGCCCTGCATGTCCGCTTCGATCCGCCGCACCTCGCCCGGCCGCCACGTCTGCACCAGGTCCCGTGTCGCGCGGACCATCGTGGCGGCGTAGCCCGCGATCCGGTCCCGGTGGAACGCCGGCTGCACCATCCGCCGCTGGCGCAGGTGGAAGGCTCCGTTGGACAGGGCGAGCCCGTTGCCGACGAACGGCCGGAACTTGTCGTACATCCGGCCTTTGTGGAACTTCGGCGCGTCGGTGACCAGCACCTGGTGCGTCAACCGCGGGCTGGCGACGAACAAGGTCCGCAACGGTCCCAGGTGGACTTCCACGAGATCACCGCGACCGCGCAAATTCCCGGTGAAAGCGAATCTTTTCCTGAGCATTGGCAACGTGTGTCCGAAAAATGGCAGCCTACCGGGTGCCACCGGGACAGGCATCATCGCTCCTCGCGACGGTGAAAGAGGCGACCTACCATAGGAGTGTTCAGTCGGCCGGAACAGTAGCCGATCGGGTGGCGTGCGTTCACACGAGCGGACTAACCGTGTGCGCTTTGTGCATGACTAAGCTGGTGCGTCCGCAACCGAAGAGGTGGATCGACGTGACCCAAGACCAGAGCTGGATTCCGCAGAACGTCGATGTTTCCGTGCCCAGCGCGGCGCGGGTCTACGACTACCTCCTCGGTGGCGCGCACAACTTCGCGGTCGACCGCCTGATGGGGGACAAGGCCGAGGAGATGATGCCGAACTCCCGCAGCGCCGCCAGGCTCAACCGGGCCTTCCTGCGCCGGGCGGTGCGGTTCATGACCGACCAGGGCGTGCGGCAGTTCCTCGACATCGGGTCCGGCATCCCGACCGTGGCCAACGTGCACGAGGTCGCCCAGGAGCAGGCGCCCGGCAGCCGGGTCGTCTACGTGGACCGCGACCCCGTGGCCGTCGCGCACGGCGAGCTCATCGTCGCGGGCAACGACCAGGTCAGCGTGCTGCAGGCCGACATGCGCGACCCCGACAGCATCCTCGGCAGCCCCGAGGTGAACCGGCTGCTGGACTTCGACCAGCCGATCGGCCTGCTGCTGCTCTTCATGGTGCACTGGGTGCCCGACGAGGCCGACCCGCAGAGGCTGCTCAAGCGCTACCGCGAGGCCTTGCCGAGCGGGAGCTACCTCGCGATCTCCCACATGGCGGGTGACCACGTCAACGACGAGGCCAGGGCCGTCACGGACAGGATGAGCAAGTCGGGCGGCGGCGAGGTCGCCTACCGCGACCGCCACGAGATCGAGGCCTTCTTCGGCGATTTCGAACTGGTCGAACCCGGACTCGTCAAGTTCGCCGAATGGCGTCCTACCGGACCCGGCGACATCTCCGACGACCCGGCGGTGAACAGGATCGCGTTCGCGGGGGTCGGTCGAAAGCCATAGGGAATATCGATAGAGTGATCTCGATTCACGCTGCCGGTTGAGGTCGGGCCGACTGTGCGTGGGTAAACTGCCGGACATTCCGAGCCCGTGACGAGGCAGCCCCCGAATGCCCAAGCCGAGTCGAATACCCGACGTCCCGCCGTCGCCCGAGGACGCTGCACGGGCTAGGCAGACGCTTGCCAGGAAATGGTCCTACCAGCTGCTCGGAGCGGTCGCGATTCCGCTCGGCCGTGATGATCTCGACGCCCGGCTGGGTGACAAGCTCGACGCGTTGTGCGCGCTGCTGCACGAGGAGAAGTTCAGCCCGATCGCGGCCGAGCGCATCGGCGCGGAGCTCGCGGGCCTCGGCCACCTCGGCCGGCTCGGCCTGCGCTGCACCGCCGAGGTGCTCGGCAAGGGCCTGCCCGCGCTGCCGGAGTTCCAGCCCGTCGAGCGGTACGCCGACCGGATCGCGCACGCGATGGGCGCGATCGGCGCCGGCTTCACCGGGGCGAACACCGAGTCCGTGCTCGCGCAGCAGGAGAGCATGCAGAGATCGCTGCTCAAGGCCGTGCGCGACGCGAACTGGAACCTCAAGGAGAGCGAGGCCCGCTTCAACGAGGTCGTCACGGCCTCCACGAACGGCGTGCTGATGGTCGGCCTCGACGGGCTGCTGCTCAGCGTCAACGCGGCCGTCGGCGACATCCTCGGCCGCACCTCCGACGAGCTCACCGGCACGCCGCTGCTCGACCTGGTCGAGGAGGGCTTCACCGAGGTGCTGCGGCAGGCGATGGCCGACCTCGCGTCCGGTGCCGCCGAGCGCGTCCGGCAGTCGCAACGGTTGCTGCGCAAGGACGGCGAGACCGCGCGGGTGGCGCTGACGGCGTCGTTGCTGCGCGGTGCCGACTCGGAGCCGATCCAGTTCGTCGTGGTGGTCGAGGACGGCACCGAGCTCGCGCTGCTGCAGAGCGAGCTGCAGCGCCAGGCGCTGCACGACCCGCTGACCGGCCTGCCGAACAAGCAGTTCTTCACCACGCAGCTGGAGATCGCGCTGCGCAGGGGCGATCCCGCGCACGGCATCACGGTCTTCCACCTCGACCTCGACGCGTTCGGCATGCTGCGCGACACCTTCGGCGGCCGGGTCGTCGAACGGCTGCTGCAGCACGTCTCGCAGCGGCTGAAGGTGCTGCTGCCCGGCGACAGGGTCATGATCGCCCGGTTCGGCGACGACGAGTTCGGCGTCCTGCTCGAGAACACGCCGGACACGCCGGACATCGACGCGATCATGAAGAAGATCAACGACGACCTGCTGCTCGAGCCGACGTTCCTGGACGGCCACGGGCTCGCCGTGTCGCTGAGCGCCGGCGTCGTGCGGAAGCCGGACAGCGACGCCGAACCGCTCGACGTGCTGCGTTCCGCGGAACGGGCGCTGCGCCGCGCCAAGAGGGGCCGGCGCGGGCAGTGGGAGCTGTTCCACTCCGGCCAGGACGCGGAGGAGCGCCGCGACGACGCGCTGGCCGTGGCCATGCCGGCCGCGTGGGAGGACGGCGAGATCACCGTGCGGTACCGGCGGGTCGTCGCTCTCGCCGACGGCGCGGTCACCGGTGTCGAAGCCGCCCTGCACTGGGCCAGGCCGGACTCGCCGGTGCTGGACCACGAGCGCTGCGCCGCCCTGGCCGAGCAGACCGGGCTGATCCTGCCGCTCGGCGAGTGGGTGCTGCGGGTGGCCGGCGGCCAGTCGGCGTGGTGGCGCCAGCGCGGGCGGTTCGACCGCGCCCTGGCCGTGCGGCTCACCGCCCACCAGGCCGCCGACGCGGACCTCGTCTCGCGGGTGGTGAAGGTGCTCGACGAGACCGGGACGCCCGCCGACCGGCTGATGATCAGCATGCCCGGCGACGTGCTGCCGATGGCCGACGCGGCGGACAACCTCGCCGTGCTGGCGCGCATGGGCGTGCTGACGGCGATCGACGACTTCGGGCTGGGGCCGCTGGACTTCGGCCTGCTCGCGCACGAGCTGCCGGTGCGGGCGGTCCGGGTGGCCCGCCGGCTCGTCGAGAGCCGGTCGCCGTACGTGGCGGCACTGCTGCCGTTGCTGCGGGAGCAGGGTGTCTCGGTCGCGGTCGACGGGATCTCGAGCGCTGAACAGGCTTCGTGGTGGCGGGACGCCGGGGCGGACTTCGCGACCGGCGACCACTTCGGCGCGGCCCGCACGCCGGGCGACTTCCTGCAGGAGCTCGACCAGGGCTGACCCTCGGTGAGCGGTCTCACACCGCCGTCGGGAGCGCGCTGGACAGCGGCCCTTCGCCGGGGACAGGCGGCACCACCCCGGCGTGCTCCGTTCGGCGGGCGTGTCTGATCTTGTCGGTGCAGCGTGGTGGAATCGGTCCGTGGCACTCGCACCCCAGCTGGTCCGCCGGAAGCCGGAGACGCGCCCGCGTCCCCGGTGGGACGCCGCTGCCCAGCGGGTCTTCGCGCACGAGGGCTTCCTGCGCGTGCTCGGCGGCCCCGGCACGGGCAAGACGACGCTGCTCGCCGAACTGGCCGCGCACGTGGTGCTGGAGCACGGCGCCGATCCCGAGAACGTGCTGGTGCTCACGGCGAACAGGCGCGCGTCGGCGGCGTTGCGCGCGCAGATCACCCAACTCCTGACAGGCCGTCTGTCCGCGATCCGCGAGCCGTTGGTGCGGACCGTCCACTCCTACGCGTTCGCGGTGCTGCGCAACCAGGCCGTGCTGCTCGGCGAGCCCCCGCCCCGGCTGCTGTCCGGTCCGGACCAGGACGCGATGGTGCGCGAGCTGCTGGCCGGTGACGTGGAGTCGGGCGCTCTCAAGTGGCCGGAGCGGCTGCGGCCCGCCCTGGAGCTCCCGGGCTTCGCGCACGAGCTGCGGGACCTGCTGCTGAGGGCGGCGGAACGAGGCCTCGGGCCGGAGGACCTGATCGAGCTCGGCGAGCGGCACGGGCGCGACGAGTGGGTGGCCGCCGGGCGGTTCGGCGCGCAGTACGAGGCCGTGAACCTGCTGTCCGGCATGGACTCGGCGACGGCGTACGCACCCGCCTACGACGCGGCCGAGCTGGTGTCGTCGGCGTACGCGGCGTTCGTGAACGACGAGGAGCTGCTGCTCGGCGAACGGCGCCGTGTGCGGTACCTGCTGGTCGACGACGCCCAGCACCTCGACCCGATGCAGTACTCGCTGATCCGCACGCTCGGCGCGGGGACCACGCGGTTCGTCCTGGCGGGCGACCCGGACCAGGCGATCTTCACGTTCCGCGGCGCCGACCCGGAGATCCTGCGGGACGTCGCGGGGGAGACGGTCGTGCTGCGGCAGTCGCACCGGATGATGCCGGAGATCCGGGACGCGGTCGCGCGGCTGGCCGCCCGCCTGCCGGGTGCCTCTCCGGCGCGCACCGTCGACCCGGTCGACGGCGAGGGGTCCGTGCAGGTGCGGCTGCTCGCCTCGTCCGCGCAGGAGGCGACGTGGGTGGCGGACCAGCTCCGGCGCTCCCACCTCGCCGACGAGGTGCCGTGGTCGCGGATGGCCGTCGTGGTGCGCTCGGCGACGTTGTCCCTGCCGGTCCTGCAACGAGCCCTGCTCGCCGCCGGGATCCCGGTGGCGGTGGCGTCGGACGAGCTGCCGCTGGCGCAGCAGCCTTCCGTGCGCCCGCTGCTCGCCCTGATCCGCGCCGCCGCCTCACCCGGCTCGCTGGACGAGGACACGGCGGCGATGCTGCTGTCGTCCTCGTACGGTGGCGCGGACCCGCTGGCGCTGCGGCGGTTGCGGCGAGGGCTCCGGCGCCTGGAGATGGCGGCGGGAGGCGACCGGCCGAGCGGCGACCTGCTGGTGGAGGTCGTCGAGGACGCGGACCGGCTGGCGGCGCTGGAGGACGCGGAGTCCTTGCCGGCGCGGCGGATCGCGCACCTGCTGTCGCTGGCGCGCGGGGCCGTCGAGGCCGGGAAGTCCGTCGAGACCGTGCTGTGGGACCTGTGGACGGCCACCGGGCTGCAGGACCGCTGGGTGGCGCAGTCGGCGCGGCGCGGCATGCCGGGCATGCAGGCGGACAGGGACCTCGACGCGATCGTGGCGCTGTTCGAGGCGGCCGCGAAGTACGTCGACCGGCTGCCGGGATCCGGTGCGGCCGGGTTCGCGGACTACCTGGAGTCGCAACGGATCGTCGGCGACACCCTGGCCGCCTCGGCTCCGACCGGCGAGGCGGTGTCGGTGCTGACGGCGCACTCCGCGGCCGGACGCGAGTGGGAGGTCGTCGCGGTGCCCGGCGTCCAGGAGGGCAGCTGGCCCGACCTGCGGCTGCGCGGCACGGTCCTCGGCGTCGAACGCATGGTGGACGTGCTGGCCGGGCTGGAGCCGTCGGTGTCCGCGGTGGCGCCGATCCTCGCGGAGGAACGCCGCCTGCTGCTGGTCGCGGCCTCGCGGGCGCGGTCCAAGCTGCTGATCAGCGCCGTCCGGGGTGAGGACGAGCAGCCGTCGCGGTTCCTCGACGAGATCGAGTCGTCGTCCGAGGACGAACGCAAGCTGCACCGGCCGCAGCGCGGTCTGGTGCTCGGCGAGCTCGTCGGCGAGCTGCGCCGGGTCGTGTGCTCGGACTCCGAGGACCCGGCCAGGCGGGAGCGCGCCGCCGCGCAGCTGGCCCGGCTGGCGGAGGCCGGCGTGCCCGGTGCGCACCCGGATTCCTGGTACGGCCTGGCGGAGGTGTCCGCCGATGCTCCACTGTGGACGGAGGACCAGAAGGTCAGCGTGACGCCGTCGACCATCGAGGTGATCGCGAAGTGCCCGCTGCGGTGGGTCGTCGAGCGCCACGGCGGCCAGGACCCGGCCGAGCTGGCCTCGGTCACGGGCACGCTGGTCCACGCACTGGCGCAGGCCGCCGCCTCGGGGGCCGACTCCGCGCAGCTGCGGGCGAAGCTGGACGAGGCGTGGGCCGCCGTCGACGCGGGCGCCCCCTGGTTCTCCCGCCGCGAACGGATGCGCGTGGAGAAGATGCTCGACACGTTCCTCGCGTGGCTCACGATGAGCCGCAGCCAGCTCACACAGGTCGCGGTCGAGGAGGAGATGGTCGTCGAGGTCCCCAAGCGCGACGGGGGGCCGTGGCTGCAAGTTCGCGGCCGCGTCGACCGCCTGGAGCACGACGAGGACGGCCGTCCCGTCGTGATCGACCTCAAGACCGGCAAGAGCCCGGTGTCCCGCGAGGCCTCGCAGGAGCACCCGCAGCTCGCCGTCTACCAGCTGGCGTCGTCGCTGGGCGGCTTCACCCACATCGGACTGGGAACAGAGCCGGGCGGTGCCCGGTTGCTGTACGTGGCGAAGGAGGACAAGAAGACAGGAGCCGTCGAGCGCACGCAGGCGCCTTTGGACGAACAGGGCGTCCGGGCGTGGCTGGAAGTCGTGCAGGGAGCGGCCGAGTCCGTGCTCGGACCCGAGTACACGGCGCGGGAGAACGCGGACTGCGACAGGTGCCCGGCACGCACCACGTGCCCCGTCCACCCGTCCGGGCGACAGGTGAGTGAATAGGCGTTCCGGCGTGCGTAGGAAGATGTCACGGTGACCGTCAGCCCGTTCGAGATCGCTGAGGCGCTCGGGCTGAACAAACCGACCCCCGAGCAGGCCGAGGTCATCGCCGCACCCGCGCAGCCCGCGCTGGTCATGGCGGGTGCGGGCGCGGGCAAGACCGAGACGATGGCCGCCCGCGTGGTGTGGCTGGTCGCGAACGGTCTCGTGCTGCCCGACCGCGTGCTGGGCCTCACCTTCACGCGCAAGGCCGCCCGCCAGCTCGCCGACCGCGTGCGCGCCCGTCTGCGCCGGCTGGCCGGGTCGTCGCTGCTCGACGAGCTCGACCCCAGCGGCGAGCGCAAGATGGCCGTGCTGACCGGCGAGCCCGTCGTGCTCACCTACCACGCGTACGCGGGACGGCTCGTGACCGAGCACGGCCTGCGGCTGCCGGTGGAACCCGGCGTGCGGCTGCTGACCGAGACGGCGTCGTGGCAGCTCGCGCACCGCGTGGTGTCGACGTGGGCGCGCGACCTCGACACCGACAAGGTGCCGGCGACGATCACCGGCTACCTGCTGTCGCTGGCCGGTGAGCTGGGCGAGCACCTCGTGACGCCCGAGGCGTTGCAGGCGCACGCCTCGGAGCTGTGCGCGTTGATCGAGAACGCGCCGCGCGCACCCCGCCAGCGCGACGCGTTGCCGGAGAAGCTCAAGGAAATCGTTGCGGCACAACGGTTGCGGATCGCCCTGCTGCCGTTGCTGGAGGCGTACCAGCAGCGCAAGCGCAAAGAAGCCGCCCTGGACTTCGCGGACCAGATGTCGCTCGCCGCCCAGCTGGCCGCCTTCGAGGAGGTGTCGTCGGGGGAGCGCGAGCGGTACGGCGCGGTGCTGCTCGACGAGTACCAGGACACCGGGCACGCGCAGCGCGTGCTGCTGCGGTCGCTGTTCGGGCTCGGCACGCCGATGCCGGTCACGTCCGTGGGCGACCCGGCGCAGGCCATCTACGGCTGGCGCGGGGCGTCGGCCGCGAACCTGCCGCGCTTCGCCGACGACTTCCCGCCGACCCGCAAGTACGGCCTGCTGACCAGCTTCCGCAACCCGCCCGAGGTCCTCGAGCTCGCCAACGCCGTGTCGCTGCCGCTGCGGGAAGCCGGCCTGGACGTCGAGGAGCTGCGCGCCCGGCCGGGTGCCGGGCCCGGTGACGTGCGCCTGGCCCTGCACACCGACATCCGCGCCGAGCTCGACTGGATGGCGGACAACGTCGCGGCGCAATGGGAAGCGCACCTCGACGCCGAAGGCGTGCCGCCCACGGCCGCCGTGCTCGTGCGGCGCCGTTCGGACATGGCGGCCATCGCGTCGGCGCTGCGCGAAAGAGGCCTGCCGGTCGAGGTCGTCGGCCTCGGCGGCCTGCTCGACGAACCCGAGGTGCGCGACCTGGTGTCGGCGCTGCGGGTGCTGGTCGACCCGCTGGCCGGCACCGCCGCGGCCCGCCTGCTCACCGGCTCCCGCTGGCGCCTCGCCGCCGTCGACCTGGCCGCCCTGTGGTCCCGCGCGCGAGAGCTGGCCGGTGTCGCACCACGACAGTCCGTTGTGGACGATCCGCTGCTGGTGCTGGCGGACGCCCTGCCCGGCGAACACGCCGAACAGGCAGGCCTCGCCGACGCCCTGGACGACCCCGGCGACCCCGACTCCTACTCACCCGACGGCTACCGGCGCATCCGGCGGCTCGGCGGCGAGCTCGCGGCGTTGCGGCGCAGGCTCGACCAGCCGCTGCCCGAACTGGTCGCCGACGTCGAACGCACCCTGCTGCTCGACATCGAGTCGATGTCACGCCCCGGCATGGTCGGCCGCGCCCACCTCGACGCCTTCTCCGACGTCGTCATGGACTTCGCCGCCGCCTCGCCGTCCGCGACACTCCCGTCGCTGCTCGACTACCTCTACACCGCCGAACACGCCGAGGACGGCCTGGAACCGGGCGAGGTCGAGGTCTCCGAGGACCGCGTGCAGATCCTCACCGTCCACTCCGCGAAGGGTCTGGAGTGGAGGATCGTCGCGCTGCCGCACCTGGTCCGCGACGTGTTCCCCGGCCGCAAGAAGTCCTCGTGCTGGCTCAAGTCCGTGACCGAGCTCCCCGCCCCCCTGCGCGGCGACTCGGCCGACCTGCCGGTGCTGAAGCTGTCCGCCGGCTTCAACCGCAAAGAGGTCGACGAGGCGCTGACCATCCACGCCGAGGAGTTCGAGGACCGCCGCCTCGTCGAGGAACGCCGCCTGTTCTACGTCGGCGTGACCAGGGCCGAGCACAGCCTGCTCATGTCCGGCCACTGGTGGGCCGAGGCCGGTGACAAGCCGAAGGGCCCGTCGGTCTTCTTGCGGGAGATGCACGAGGTCCTGCAACGCGACAACCCGCCCGGCGACATCTCGGTGTGGGCCCCCGAGCCCGAACCCGACACCCCGAACCCGCTCGCCGAGGACGTGAAGTCGTCCATCTGGCCCGCCGACCCCCTGGGCAAGCGCCGCGACGCCGTCGTCGAAGGCGCCTCGATGGTCCTCGCGGCCCTGGACGCCCTGCGCAACGCCCCACCGGAGCCGTTGCCGCTGGTGTTCGAGTCCCCCGAGACCTCCGCCGACCTGACCGACGAGGACTACCCGCCCCCCGCCGACGAGCCACCGGACGACGACTTCCCGCCGGAGCCCGAACCGCTCCCCGACGACGTGGTCCCCGACGACCCCGAAATGCCCGAGGACGAGGACCCGGAAGGCTGGGCCCGCGACGTCGACGTGCTGCTGGCCGAACGCGCCGCCAACCAGAACCGCCGGGAACAGGTGGCCCTCCCGGACCACCTCTCCGTCTCGCAGTTGGTGGAACTGGCCAAGGACCCGGACCAACTGGCCCGCCGCCTGCGCCGCCCGCTGCCGTTCCCACCGAACCCGCTGGCCCGCCGAGGCACCGCCTTCCACACGTGGCTGGAGAACCGCTTCGGCGCCACCCGCCTGCTCGACCTCGACGAACTACCGGGAGCCGGCGACGCCGACGCCGCCCCGGACGCGGACCTGGAACGCCTGAAGGAGTCGTTCCTCGCCAGCACCTGGGCAGACCGCACCCCGCAAGACGTGGAGGTGCCGTTCGAGGCGGAGTTCGACGGCATCTCGGTGCGAGGCCGCATGGACGCCGTCTACCGCGACCCGGACGGCTGGACCGTCGTCGACTGGAAGACGGGCGCGGTGCCGGACGACGAGGCCCTGCCCGCGCTGTCGGTGCAGCTCGCCGCGTATCGGCTGGCTTGGGCGGCGCTCGTCAGCGAACCTCTGGAGCGCGTGCGGGCGGCTTTCCACTACGTGCGGCACGACGTGACGGTGCGGCCGGCGGACCTGTTGGACGAGCAGGGGCTGAAGGACCTGATCCGCTCGGTGGGATCGTGACGCGCGAACCGCGGCGGGTGTGGTGCCAGGGGGATGGCGGTGAGCTGGAAGATCACGTCATGAGCCGGAGCGAGGGTCTGATCGAGAGCTGTTCACAGGCGGCGGCTTCACCGCGGCCGGCCGTCTCATCCCAGCAGACCGCCTCACCCCTGCGAACTGCTCTCCGCAGGCGCGTGCGAAGCCTTGAGCACCCGCTCGTACAACACCTCGAGCAGCCACCGCCCGAACAGCGAAGGCCCGAACTCGGGTGACCTGTCCTCCGGCGGCACCATCAGGTCCACCGACATGTCGCCGGCCACCACGACGCCGATGCCGTAGTAGTCGAGCTCGATGTACGACCAGGCCAGGGATTCGTCGGTGCGGGGGAGCATCACGGCGCACGGGGCCAGGGTCAGGAGGGTGCCGCACGACTGGAGGGCGCGGTCTGTCGTGGACTCGCTCACCAGGACGCCGACCAGTTCCACCGCGGCCACCGGGAGGCGGTCGTGTGCGGCCGGTTCGAACCAGGAGCGGAACCAGGACGGGTCGGCTCTCGGGGGCCAGCCGTTCTGGGTTCTCCACTCGTGCACTTCCGGCAGCAAGCGCACTACCGCGGACACCTGCTGGCCCAGGACGGTGACGTCGGGTACGACGACTCCGTCCCAGCCTAGCGCGGTCGCGGCGCGCTGAAGGAGCGTGTGCACAGGCGCATCCTAGGGTTCCTCGCGCGGAAAATGACAGCGTTTGCGGGGCGCTTCGTCAGGGATTGCCCGGTGTCAGGGATTGCCCGGTGCCGAGGATTGCCCCGGGGTGGTCATGGTGCGGCTTTCGCGACTTTCCACGCCCAGACGACGAGGGGGATCTGCAGCGGCAGGCGGCCGTAGGCGATTGCGCGGGCTCGGGGCGACTTGTCGCGGAAGTCCAGAGCCATTTTCACGTTTGCCGGGAACACGGCGATGAACAGCGCGAAAGCGGCGAACCCGCCGAGGCGGCGGGTGCGGGGCACGGCGACCGCGGTCGCCACGGCCAGTTCGGCCGCGCCGGACGCGTAGGTCCACTGCCTCGGGGTGCCGGGCAGGGAGCGCGGGACGACCGCGTCGTAGAACTTCGGCCTGGTGAAGTGGGTTGTCCCGGCCAGGCCGAGCAGTGCGGCGAGCGCCAGCGCCGACCGCGCTCGGGAACGGTTCTGTTCCATGCGGTCACCCTGTCATGCCTACGCCGCGTAGGCGAGGCTGGGCTGGCCTATTCTCCACGGGCGTGGCAGGTGATTCTCGTCATCCCGAACGCGCCGCTGTGGCCGCGCTGACCGATTCCTTCGTGGCCCGGCTGTGCGAGTGGGTCCGGATCCCGAGCATCGGCGTCGATCCTCGGCACCACGCTGACGTGCACGAGTCCGCCGGGTGGCTGCGGGACCGGCTGCGCGAGGACGGGTGGCCGGAGGTCGAGGTCTGGGACCACGGGCCGGCGCTGCCCGCGGTGTTCGCGTGCTGGCCGGCCGAGGACCCGCGGGCACCGACCGTGCTCGTCTACGGGCACCACGACGTGCAGCCCGTCGACCCCGTCGAGCGCTGGGACCACCCGCCGTTCGAGCCCGTGATCAGCGGCGACGAGCTCCTGGGCCGCGGCGCCAGCGACGACAAGGGGCAGGTCGCCATGCACCTGCTCGGGCTGAAGGCGCACCTGGCGGCGACCGGGCGGAGTGCGCCGGCGGTCACGCTGAAGCTCTTCGTCGAGGGCGAGGAGGAATCGGGTTCCCCGCACCTGCGGAAGCTCCTCGAAGATCACGAGGACCAGCTCTCCTGTGATCTCGTGGTGTTCACCGACACCGCATTGCACGAACGCGACGCGCCGACGGTGAACACCGGTCAAAGAGGTGTTCTCGGCGCGGAGGTCACGTTCTACGGCGGCACCGACGACGTGCATTCCGGACGGGCCGGCGGCGCCATTCCCAACCCCGCCACGGCGCTCGCGAAACTCGTCGCCGCGTTGCACGACGACGACCACCGGGTCCGGCTCGAAGGCTTCTACGACGACGTCCGCGAACCGACCGCGCAGGAACGGGAGGACTACGCCTCGCTGCCGTTCGACGAGGAGAGGTGGCTCGCGAACAACGGCGGCGGGGCGCGGGCGACCCAGGGCGAACCGGGCTACACGACGCTCGAGCGGATCTGGGTGCGGCCCACCGCCGAGGTCAACGGCATCAGCGGCGGCTACACCGGCCCCGGCTTCAAGACGATCATCCCGGCCTCCGCCACGGCGAAGATCAGCTTCCGGCTGGTGCCCGACCAGCACCCCGACAAGGTCGCGGTCCAGTTGCGGGAGTTCGTCCGCGAGCACACGCCACCGGGCATCCGGTCCGAGGTCGGCCTGCGCGGCGAGGGCGTGCCGCCGTACGCGATCCGCCCGGACGACCCCGCCAACGAGGCGGTCGTCGAGGCCATGTCGCTCGCTTTCGACGAGCCCGTCCGGTTCGCGCGGGCGGGCGGCTCGGGGCCCGCGGCACTGCTGCAGGCGTTGGCAGGGGTGCCCCTGGTGTACCTCGGCGCGACCTTGCCGGATGATCGCGTCCACGCTCCGAACGAGCGCGTAGTGGTGCCGTTGCTCCTCAAGGGTGCGGAGGCGGCAGCTCACCTGTGGCGGATCCTCGCCCAAGCGGACATCGCGAAGAGGTTGACTCGATGAGCCTGACTGACGAAGCGGCGCACTCGCTCGTCGGCGTGATCAGGATGCCGGACCAGGTGCAGAGCCCGGTCCGCGCCATCCTGAAACGCGTCATCGGCGCCATGGCGGCGCTGCTGCTCGCGGTGTTGATCGTCTACCTGGACCGCGACGGCTACCGCGACGTCAACGAGGACGGGGTGTCACTGCTCGACGCGTTCTACTACGCGACGGTGTCACTCTCGACGACCGGCTACGGCGACATCACGCCCGCGTCGTCGTCGGCCAGGTTGATCAACGTCCTGGTCATCACGCCGTTGCGGGTCCTGTTCCTGATCGTGCTGGTCGGCACGACACTCGAAGTTCTCACCGAACGCTCCCGTCAGGCGTTGCGGATTCAGAAGTGGAGGCGGGTCGTGCGGGACCACGTGGTGGTCGTGGGTTATGGCACCAAGGGGCGCTCCGCGGTCGCGGCGCTGCTCGGGGACGGTGTCGAGCCCGGCTCGATCGTCGTCGTCGACACCGTGCAGGAGTCGCTCGACGCGGCGTCCGCGATCGGGCTCGTCACGGTGCACGGCTCCGGTACGCGCAACGACGTGCTGCGGGTCGCAGGTGCGGCACGGGCGCGCGCGATCGTCGTCGCCCCGAACCGGGACGACACGGCGGTGCTGGTCACGTTGACCGCCCGCGAGCTCGCCCCCAAGGCGCAGATCGTGGCGTCGGTGCGGGAACGGGAGAACGAGCACCTGCTCAAGCAGTCCGGCGCGGACTCCGTGGTGGTGTCGTCGGAGACGGCGGGCCGCCTGCTCGGCATGGCCACGGCGACGCCGTCGGTGGTGGCGATGGTGGAGGACCTGCTCACGCCCGACGCGGGTCTCGCGATCTCCGAACGGGACGTGGAGCCCGGCGAGATCGGCGGGTCGCCGCGGCACCTGCCCGACATAGTGCTCGGCGTGGTGCGGGGCAAGACGCTCTACCGGGTGGACGCCCCGGAGGCCGACGCGATCGAGCCCGGCGACCGGCTGCTCTACGTCAAGAAGGTGACCCCGCCCGGCGAGGAGTAGGGACCGGCAGCACGGCCGGCGCGCGCAGGGGCGCGTAGCGGAAGAGGAACGCGTAGAAGCCGCCCGCCAGCGCTGCGAGGCACAGCAGCAGCGCGGTGAGGCGGCTCGTGATCGGCGGGCCGGACGGGACCGAGGCGGCGGACGAGACCATGTCGCCGCCCGTCAGCACGATCTCGACCTTCTCGCCCTTCGTGTGGCCGCAGCCGTCGAGCTTCGCCTGCTTCTTCTCGCCGTTCGCGTCCCACTCGACGGTGTCCGTGCCCTGCCCGCACGACCCCGTCTCGACGACGGTCGCGGCCACGGGTCTCAGGGGTTCGGTCGCGCCCAGCACCTTGAGCGGCACGAGAAGCGCGACCGCGACCCCGATCCCGACCAGTCCGACGACCAGCAGGATGAACACCCATCTGTCCGGGCTTCGCGGAACGGCCACGGTGCGATGTTCGCAGACGGGGCGGCCCGCGTGGAGCCCAGGTTTTTACTTGGGCAGCTGCCGCAACCGGTCGACCTTGATGGTCTTGCCGTCGGTCACCGTCCCGGTCACGGCCACCAGGTCGCCGTTCTTCGGCTTCTCGCTCACCGCGGACAGGTCGAGCGGCGTCTGCAGGCCGTCCACCTGGATCAGCGTGGCGTTGTCGCCGTTGACGTCCTTGACCGTGCCCCGCTCCTGGGCCTTCGCGAGCGCCACGTCCAGCGCCTTGCCGTCCTTGACGCGCACGGTGACGCGCTGGTCGGCCTTGAGCCCGGCCAGATCGCCGCCGCGCAGCTTCGTGGAGCCGTCGGTGGTCAGCGACACCTCGCTGCCGTCGTCCCTGGTGATGGTGAGCTTGCCGGACTCGACCGACCTGACCCGTCCGACCACGAGGGTGCTGTCCTTGAGCTTCGCCCTGTCCGCACGGCCGGGCTTGCCGGGACCGCCGGGGTGGCGTTCCGCGAACACCGCCGCGGGACCGTCGGGACCTTCGGCCGCCGTCGCGACCGCGATGCCGCCCACGGTGAGGCCGACCGCCGCGACGACGGCGCCGGCCCACGCTGATTTCTTCGACATGCGCCCCAGGGTGCGCGCCCATTCTGAGCGCGAGCTGAAGGCGGGTCGCCCGAACTCCCGGTGATCAGCAGAATGGTGTGGTGTCCGCCAGGGTGTTGGTGATCGAGGACGCCGAGGCGATCGGCGCCGCGGTGTCGTCCGCGCTGCGCGAGTCCGGGTACGAGGTGCAGCACCGCCTCGACGGGCGGCAGCTCGAGGCCGACCTCGGCCGCTTCCGCCCCGACCTGGTCGTGCTCGACGTGATGCTGCCCGGCCGCGACGGCTTCCAGCTGCTCGAGGTCGTCCGCCGCTCGTCCGGGGCCGGCGTGGTCATGCTGACCGCGCGCGACGGCGTGCCGGACCGGCTGCGCGGCCTCTCCAGCGGCGCCGACGACTACGTGGGCAAGCCGTTCGTGCTCGCCGAACTGGTCGCGCGGGTGTCCGCCGTGCTGCGCCGCCTCGGCCGCACGCCCTCGACGGTGCAGGTCGGCGACCTGGTCGTGGACGCCGACGCGGGGGTCGTCCTGCGCGCCGACAAGGCGATCGAGCTGACCGCCACCGAACTGCGGCTGCTGGTGTACCTGGCGGCCCAGCGCGGCCGCGTGGTCTCCAAGACGCAGATCCTCACGGCCGTGTGGGGCTACGAGGACTACGACCCGAACCTCGTCGAGGTCCACGTCAGCGCCGTGCGCCGCAAGATCGAAGAACACGGCTCACGGCTCGTGCACACGGTGCGCGGCCTCGGGTACGTGCTGCGGGCCGAAGAATGAACCTCCGCACGGTCTCGTTGCGCCGACGGGTCGCCGTGTCCGTGCTGCTGGTGCTGTTCCTGGTGCTCGTGGCGCTGGTGATCGCGGTCGACCGCACGTTCGCCGGTCAGTCCTCCCGCGACGTCGACGGGGTGCTGCGCGACGCCGAGACGCGCGCGGTGGTGTCGTTGCGCAACGGCATGGCACCGCGGGAGGTCGCGCGCCAGCTGTCGAAGCGGAACGTCCACGTCACCATCGAGCTGCCCAACGGCAACGTGGTCGGCGCCGCGCCGGACGAGGGGCAGTTCGAGCGCAAGACCCGCAACGTCGGTGGCAACAAGGTCACCCTCTACGCCGACACCGAGGCGATCTCGCAGGCGCAGCACCGGTTGCGCAAGCTGCTGCTGGTCCTGGGCCTCGGGGCGATCGTGATCACCGGGTTGCTGATCGTGGTGGTGGTGCGGCGCGCGTTGGCGCCGTTGGATGCCATGACCTCGTTGGCCCAGGCCATCGCCGCCGGGCACCGGGGAGGGCGGCTCAACCCGTCCCGGACCGACACGGAACTGGGCCGCACCGCGGCCGCCTTCGACGGGATGCTCGACTCGCTGGAGGGCTCCGAGCAACGCACCCGGCGGTTCGTCGCGGACGCAGCGCACGAGCTGAGGACGCCGATCACCGGGGTGCAGGCGGTCGCGGAGGCCCTGGTGCAGGCCCCCGTCGACTCGCCCGACCGCGACCAGATGTCCTTCCTGCTGGTGCGCGAGGCCCGGCGGGCCGGACGGCTGGTGGACGACCTGCTCGCCCTCGCCCAGCTCGACGCGGGCTACGAGATGCAGCGCGAGCCGGTGGACCTGCTGGCGCTGGCCGAGGCCGAGGTCGCCCGCACCCGGTTCGTGGCGCCGGACTTCGACATCACCGCCGAGGGCGTCCCGGTTGCAGTGGTGGGCGACGGCCAACGGCTCGCGCAGGTGCTCGCGAACCTCGTGGACAACGCGCGGCAGGCGACCGGTCCACAGGGGACGGTGCGCATCCGGGTGGACCTGACCGGGTTCACCGTGTCCGACGACGGACCCGGGGTGCCGGAGTCCGAACGGGAGCGGATCTTCGACCGGCTGGTCCGGCTCGACGACGCCCGCGACCGGCGTTCGGGCGGGTCGGGACTCGGGCTCGCCATCGCACGCGGCGTGGTCAGGGCGCACGGCGGCGAGCTGACGTGCGAGCCGTCCGAACGGGGAGCCGCCTTCCGCGTGGTGCTTCCTTCGGTCGATCCTGTCACGTAGCCGGGCCCGCGTTTGATCTCATCGACGCGTGGACTTGGACGTGGTGGCCCAATGGGTGCGTGCGGAGTGGACGAAGAAGTCCCGGGGAGCGCCTGAGTCGGCGAAGAGGAACTCGGTGCCCGTCGGGTTCGCGCTGCCGCACCGGAAGCCCGCCGTGCACGAGGTGCGGCTGCGGGAGCGGGAGGACTTCGCGCCCGTGTGGTCGCCGGAGAGCCGGGAGGTCGACCGCGTCCACGTCATGCTGCGCGAAGAAGACGGCGTGCTGTCCGTGCAACTGCACGACACCATGATGGCTCCGCCGCGCAGGGTCGTGCGGCCTTCGCCGGTGCGGCTCTCACCCGGCGAGTGGGTGCGGTGGCAGGTCAACCACCGCTGGGCGCGGCCCCGCGACGGCGGCTGGAACTACGAGCAGACAACGCTGAACCTCGCGTACGGGCCGGTTTCCGACGCCGAGCTGTTCCTCGGCACGCCCACCCGCCACGTCGACGAGCGGACCCACCTGCGCTAGGTGTACTCGGCCAACACGTTGGTGACGGTGTGTCGGCTTGATCATGGGTGAGGCCTCCGGGTGCGGTGGTGATTGCGAAGTCAGTCACCACAGCCGGAGGCCTCGATGGGACACGCTAACGCCCGCCTG
This sequence comes from Lentzea jiangxiensis, assembly GCF_900104175.1. Lineage (GTDB taxonomy): Bacteria > Actinomycetota > Actinomycetes > Mycobacteriales > Pseudonocardiaceae > Lentzea > Lentzea jiangxiensis. Next base: position 214 of record NZ_FNIX01000009.1, on the reverse strand, counting down.
ACAGTGCATGGACGCCTGGTCCTGGTTACGCGGGTCGCCGCCGGCAGACCGGTGGCACACGTGGCCAAGGAGCTCGGTGTCTCACGGCAATGCGCGCACCGCTGGGTCCGCCGATTCCGTGACGAGGGGGCCGCGGGGCTGGCCGATCGGTCGAGCCGGCCGCATCACATGCCGTCGCGGACCTCGGCCGGGACCGAGTGTCAGGTCGTGGCGG
>NZ_FNIX01000051.1 GCF_900104175.1 Lentzea jiangxiensis | reverse complement strand
CACAGCTACGAAGCCGGATTACGCCTGCGGGCAGCGGTCATGTGGTTGAGGACCCTGACCTCGACCACATGATCCAAACCTCAAACAGCTCCTAACGGTTCTCCACCTTGACCGGCACCCAGGCACCGCATGAACCGTCCCGGCAGACGCGGATGTCGATGGACCGCTTGGCCTCCAGGCCCCCGAACAGGTCGTAGAACCTCCGCACGACGATCTGATCCGTTCGTGCCCAGAACTCCACGTTCGCACCGGCTGCGGCGTCGATTCGCCACTGGAAGTCGATGATTCCCTTGTTGTTGCGGATCGCCGTTCCGCAGACCTCCCCCAGCGCTTGACCCTGTGCCGAGTTCAGGCGGTAGCAGGGCAGCTCCGCCGCGGAGGCGATGGCGCCGAGTCCGCTGATGAGGAGTGGCGCGGCCGCCGCGCACAGCAGCCGGATCGTCAGTCCCGGCCGGATGACGGCCTTGCGTCGCTCGACACCGCGAATCAAGTTCGCCGCAACGCGTTCCGGCGACATCGGCTCGACGCTGCCCGACAATGCGACCAGCTCCTTCGGCTTGAAGGGCTTCTCGAAGGCGAGCTGCGGAGTGTCCACATCGGCCGGATACACACCGGCGACGTGGATGCCGTGCGGCTTCGACTCCATCCGGAACGAGTCGCACAACCCGCGGACAGCGAACTTGCTGGGCGCGTAGGCGCTGTAGCCGAGCACCCCGATCACTCCGGCCGTGGAGGACACACAGGTGATCGTGCCCTCTCTTCGCTCGATCATGCCCGGCACGACCAGCCGCACCGCGTTCACGATGCCGAAGTAGTTCACCTCCATCTGGTCTCGGAAGGTGTCGGCTGGCAGCTCGGTGAAGTAGCCCGGCAACACCGTTCCCGCGCACAGGATCGCGTCCCGCACGGGCCCGTGCCGTTCCTGCAGCGCGGCCACCGCGTGCCGCAACGCCTCCGGGTCGGCCACGTCCGCGGACGCCGTCGCGATCGGCTCGTCCTCCTGGTGCAGCGCTCTCATCGCGGGCCACCACCGAGACGTTCGCGCCTCGGGCTGCCAGCTGACGGACGAGTGCCAGCCCGATGCCGCTGGACCCGCCGGTGACCAGGACGTGGCGTCCGGTCCAGTCCTTCTTGCTCACTGGGGATTCCTCTCGGTGGCAGGGCGCTGGAGCAGCCCGAGCGCAGTCATGTGTTCGGTGAGCAAGCTGACCGCGCGGTCGACTGCTCGTCGGTGACGAAGAAGCGCAGCCGTTCCTTGCCCTCAAGCACGGCCGGGTACAATATCGTGTTGCCCATGACTGCCTGCTGGTACAACCGGTGCGCCAGATCAACGGTGAGCTGTTCGTCACCGGTCATGCAGGGCACGACAGGTGCCTCGTGGTGCCGGTTGCCGGTGTCGATCCCGGCCTGACACCCAGCGCGCCGAACCGGGCGGCGTTCGCCCTGGCCCGCGCGGAGAGTTCCGGCGTTGCCCGCATCCGTCGCATCGCGGCACGTGCTGCCGCCGCGTCACCCGGCGGCAGACCCGCGCTGAACAGGAAACCGGAAGCGCCGTAACGCAGGAGATCGATGATGTCGGCGCGCCCGGCGACGTAGCCGCCGAACGACGCGAAGCCTTGGAGAGCGTGCCCGACCACAGGTCGACCGCGTCGCGCGGCAGCCCGAAGTGCTCACCGAGCCCCCGCCCGGTGGCGCCGAGCACGCCGATGCTGTGCGCCTCGTCCAGCATGATCATGACGTCGTGCCCGCGCGACCTCGACGAACGCCGGCAGGTCCGGGATGTCTCCGTCCATGCTGTACACGCCTTCGAGCACGAGCAACGCCCGACGATACTGCGCGCGGAACCTGGTGAGGAACCGGTCGAGCGCCGCCGGATCGTTGTGCGGGAAGCTGCGGACGGCCGCGTTAGACAGCACGCCGCCCTGCTTGACGCTGATGTGCGCCTACGCGTCGTGGATCAGCAGGTCGCCATCAGCCAGCAGCGCGTCGATGGCCGTGACGTTGGTCAGGTAGCCGCCGGCCAGCACCAGGCTGTCCTCGCAACCGAGGAAGTCCGCCAGGCCCCGCTGCAACTCCTGGTGCAGAGGCGTTCCAGCACCAGCCGGCTCGCCGAGCACGACGTGCCGTACTGGTCGAGCGCGGCCTTGGCGGCGGCCATAATCTCCGGGTCGGACGCGAGGCCCAGGTAGTTGTAGCCGGAGAACGACGTCTGCCGCACCCCGCCGGACATCATCCCGTCCCGATCCCGGACAATCACGGGGAAGCAAGGGTTCCAGCCGGTCTGGTCCTTCCACCGCGCGATGCGGTCGCGCAGGGCGCCGTCCTAGTGCTGCATCTCAGAACGTCGACCCGGTAATCGGCCCTGTGGGTTGACGGTCCAGGCTGGTCCTCCCATGTCGAGCGGGAGGTGGTCA
>NZ_FNIX01000003.1 GCF_900104175.1 Lentzea jiangxiensis | reverse complement strand
ATGATGTCGCCGCGGTAGGACGGCAGGCCCAGCGCGTCGATGTTCGACGAACGCGGCTTGGCGTACTGGCCGGCGATGCGGCCGACCTTCACCACGGGCAGGCTGGCACCGTAGGTCAGCACCACGGCCATCTGCAGCAGGGTCCGGATGTTCGCGCGGATGTGCGGCTCGGTGTTGTCGGCGAAGGTCTCCGCGCAGTCACCGCCCTGCAGGAGAAACGCCTCACCGTTCGCGACCTGCGCCAGTTGTGTGTGCAGCCGGTCGATCTCGGCGGGCACGGTGATCGGCGGCACGCTCTCGAGCACGGTCCGCACACGACGCGCCTGTTCGGCGTCAGGCCATTCCGGCTGCTGGGCAGCCGGACGCGACAGGGCGTCGGTCAGCTTCAGCTGCAGTGGCCCGGGTAGAGGTGGAAGTTCTGGCAACGCGTCCACCGGCACGTCCACGGTCCAGTTCACACGGCGAGGCTACGTCAGCACGTTGAGCACGTCGTCCGTCGTTCCGCAGGGCTGAACACCGATCCGCCGTCGTACTCCGTTCTGTGCCGTGGGCATCCGCCAGTGCCGTTGAGCCCAACAGAACAACGTCGTCCCGGCGACTCGCACGTGGTGGAACCTGCAGTCACCAGGAACCGTTCGTGGAGTCCGTTCTCGTCGCGGCGCGCGGCGCGGGTGCTGTCCGGACGCTGGTTCCGCCCAGCAGAACGCGATCTTCCTCCGCTTGTCGGGCGCGATCTACCGTCTGCCTGCCGAGCGACGCGCGAAGGAGCGGACCATGAGCGGAACCGAGTGGGCCGCACGGCCCGACTCGCGAAAGCACCTGCTGCTCACCGAGACCGCCGACGTGTTCCGGGACGTCGTCGGCGAGGGTGTGCGGCACGTCGCGGCGCGAGTCGGCGAGGCCGTCCGGCCCACCACCGGACCCGATCCGGACGAGCTCCGTGCCGAGATCGCCTCGATCGACCTGGACCGGCCGCTGTCGGACAGCGCGGAAGCACTGGCCGAGCTCGACGACATCTACCTCCGCGACGCCGTCTACTTCCACCACCCCCGCTACCTGGCGCACCTGGTACCGCCCGTCGCGATCCCGGCTCTGCTCGGAGAAGCGGTGCTCTCCGCGCTCAACTCCTCTTTGGACACCTGGGACCAGAGCACGGGCGCGATGCTGATCGAGCAGCGCCTGATCAGGTGGATCACGCGGCGGGCCGGGTTCGGCGAGTCGTCGAGCGGCATCTTCACGAGTGGTGGCACCCAGTCCAACCTGCAGGCGTTGATGCTGGCGCGCGACACGGCACTGGCGCGGCGGGCTCCGACGCCCGGGGAACGATGGCGGGTGCTGCCGAAACTGCGCGTGCTCGCGTCCGAGCAGGCGCACTTCAGCGTGGTCAAATCCGCGCGCACGCTGGGACTCGGTGACAGCGCGGTGGTCCGGGTCAGCACGGACTCCCGCTACCGGATGCGTCCCGACGCGCTCGAACAGGCGGTGTTCCGGTGCTACGCCGAGGGCGCCGTTCCCATCGCGGTGGTGGCGACCGCGGGCACCACCGACTTCGGGGCCATCGATCCGTTGCCCGCGCTGGCGGAAGCCTGCCGCAGGCACCAGCTGTGGCTGCACGTCGACGCGGCGTACGGCGGCGGGCTCCTGGTGTCCGCTCGTCGTGAGCGGCTCGCCGGCATCGAGAACGCGGACTCGGTCGCTGTCGACTTCCACAAGTCGTACTTCCAGCCGGTGAGCTGTGCGGCGCTGCTCGTCGCCGACGAGGCTTCGCTCAGGCACGTCGCGTACTACGCGGACTACCTCAACCCCGAGGACAGCGGCGTGCCGAACCTGGTCGACAAGAGCCTGCAGACCAGCCGGAGGGCCGACGCCGTGAAGCTCTGGCTCACGTTGCGCGTCCTGGGCGCGGAGGGCATCGGCGCCCTGTTCGACGAGGCGGTCGACCTCGCCCACGCGACGTGGCGGCTGCTTCGCGCAGATGAGCGCTTCACCGTGCTGGCGGAGCCGGAGCTCAGCACAGTGGTCTTCCGCTGGGTGGGCGGGTACGGCATGACCGATCAGGAGTGCGACGCCGCGAACCAGCACGCGTACTCCGCGTTGTTCGACTCGGGTGCCGCGATGATCGCGAAGACGAAGATCGATCGGCGGGTGTGCTTGAAGTTCACGTTGCTCAACCCGAACACGACTCTGCAGGACATCGCCGCCGTGCTGGACCTCGTCGCAGGACACTGCGCGAACCACCTCGTCCTGGCGGACGCCGAACCGCTCCTGCCGGAGGTGAGCTGAAGCCGATGGGAGGTCAGGGACGCACTCACGACTTCGTCGCGGTCGGCGTCGGCCCGTTCAACCTCGGGCTGGCGTGCCTGGTGGAGCCGGTGCGGGAGATCGACGGGATCTTCCTGGAGAGCAAGGACGAGTTCGAGTGGCACGGCGGCATGCTCCTGGAGGGGGCCGAGATCCAGACGCCGTTCATGGGCGACCTGGTCACGCTCGCCGACCCGACCTCGCCCTACTCGTTCCTCAACTACCTCAAGGAACGCGGCCGCCTCTACTCGTTCTACATCAGGACGAGCCTCTTCCCGTTGCGGGCGGAGTTCAACGACTACTGCCGGTGGGCCGCGGGCAAGCTGGACAGCGTCCGGTTCGGGCACCGGGTGGTCTCGATCGACCACGACCCGGACGAGGGCGTCCACGTGGTGACCGCGGTGGTGACGGCCACCGGTGAGGTGACGCGGGTGCGCGGCCGCAAGCTCGTGCTGGGCACCGGGACGACACCGAACGTTCCGTCCGCTGTGGACGGAGCGGATCCCGGTGACGAGGTCGTGCACACGTCGCGCTACCTGCACGCGAAGCAGGAGCTGTTGCGCAAGAACAGCATCACGGTCGTCGGCAGCGGGCAGAGCGCGGCCGAGGTGTACCTGGACCTGTTGCGGAACACCGCGTCGGACTCGTGCCAGGTCAACTGGGTGACCCGGTCGCCGAGGTTCTTCCCGCTCGACTACACCCGGCTGACGCTGGAGATGACCTCCCCCGACTACCTCGACTACTTCTTCTCCCTGCCGCAGCGGGTCAAGGACGAGCTGGTGTCCCGGCACAGCCCTCTCTACAAGGGCATCAGCGACTCCCTGATCACCGAGATCTTCGACGTGCTCTACGCGAGGAGCGTGACCGGCCCTCCGCCGGGCAGGCTGCTCACCAACAGCGAGCTGGTCGCCGTGGCCAGGGACGGCAACGACCACGTGCTGACGCTTCGGCAGGTGGAGGAGGGACGCGAGTACGCGCTGAGGACCGAGGCGCTGGTGCTCGGCACCGGGTACGGCTACCACGTCCCTGACTTCCTCGCGCCGCTGCGTGACCGGATCCGGTGGGACGACCGGGGGCGCTTCGTGGTCAGCAGGAACTACAGCATCGACTCGGCCGGGGGAGAGATCTTCGTGCAGAACGCGGAGCTGCACACACATGGCTTCGTGGCACCGGATCTCGGCATGGCCGCCTATCGCAACTCGTGCATCATCCGCGAACTGCTCGGCCGCGAGCACTACCCGATAGAGAGGTCCGTGACCTTCCAGGAGTTCGCGGCACCCAGGGGAGTCGTCGGTCACCCGGAGAGGACGCACCGATGAGCGAGATCGTGTTCCGGTACGTCGACGACCGGATCGGTGAGCTCGCGTTGCGCCCGCTCGATCCCGCTCGCGACGTCGACATGCTGCACTCGTGGTTCGTCGACCCGAAATGCGAGTACTGGGGTCTCCGCGACTCGACCGTCGAAGACGTGCGCCTTCGATGCGAGGAGATCGCGGCCAGCCCCACCCACGACGACTTCATCGGACTGCACAACGGTGCACCGGCGCTGCTGTACGAGCGGTACGTGCCGTCCAGCGAGCTGGGGCCGGACGTCTACACCCCGCTTCCCGGTGACGTCGGCTGCCACTTCCTCGCGGCTCCGACCACCGCGCCCGTTCGCGGTTTCACCGCGGTCGCGATCAGGACGATGTTCGAGTTCCTCTTCTCGGACCCCGCGACCGATCGGGTCATCGGTGAACCCGATGTCCGGCACAGCGCCATGCTCGCACTCGTGCTGCGCTACGGGACCGTGGTCGAGCGGGAGGTGGTCTTGCCCACCAAGACCGCCTACCTGTGCTCGACCACCCGTGAGCATTTCCACACCGCGGTGAACGCTCTGCCGGGTGGATCGAGGAGGTCTCGATGAGCGAGCCGTCGCCGGTCCGGCAGGACGACTTCGTGATCTCGGACCTCGAGGCCCTGACCGAGATCATCGGCGAACCGCCGCCCGAGGTGCGGAGCAAGGTCGTCGACCGGATCGACCGGCACGCGCGAACCCTGATCTCCCTCTCGCCGCTGGCGTTCCTCGCCACCGCGACCGAGTCGGGGCTGTGCGACGTGTCACCACGCGGAGATCCGCCCGGCTCGATCCTGGTGCTCGACGACCACACGCTGGTGCTGGCCGAGCGACCCGGCAACCAGCTGGCCTTCAGCCTGCGCAACATCGTCGTCAACCCCCGCGTCGGGTTGCTGTTCGTCGTCCCCGGAGTCGACGTGACCTTGAGGGTGAACGGCTCCGCTCGCCTGGTGACGACGCCCGCGTTGCTCGACTCGCTCGCCATCGGGGGAAAGCGGCCCCGGCTGGCGGTCCTGGTGCACGTGGAGCGGCTCTACCTGCACTGCGCCCGCGCGTTCAACCGCGCGTCGCTCTGGCACCCGCAGAGGTGGCCCGACACGACGTCGTTGCCGAGCGCGGGCACGATCCTGCGCGACCAGACCGGAAGCACCGCCTCCGCCGCGGAGATCGACTCCGAGCTGGAAGCGGTGAACCGGCACCTCTACTGAGGAAGAGCCTGTTCCGGTGGACAGGGCGCTGTTCCTGTTCCCAACCGCGTTGTCGGTCCGCGGTCAGTTGACCGGCGCCTCATTCCGGTGATGCGACTCCTGCCGCCGCCGTGGACGACCGCATCGCCCTGCGATCTGTGTCACGCGCACGCGACTGGGGTGAGGATGTCCATTCATCTTCCGGTGAGAATTTCTCGACGTCACCACCGGCGGAGCAGGGGGTGTGTCCTCGCGGTCATCATCGGGGACGTCCGGCTCTCGCCGCCGGCACTGCGGACTTCCGCAGTGGGGTCAATGCGGAACTGGTTAGCCTGGATGTGCGCCAGTCGAACATGGCGCACATCCGAGCAGCTGCCCGGGGCGGACGACTCGGACGTGGTGAGTTCAGCCGTTCTGTCGCTTACCAGGTGAAACGCTGTGCGCGTCGATGATGCCGCAGATCGGTCGCTACGGATGTTTTCGTCGTTGCGGTTTTCCGTGATGTGCGGGCGGTTGATCTGCTCCAGGATCGGGATGTCGGCGCAAGAGAATTCACCGCATCCGAGTGAACAGCCCTTCTGCGCAACGGACATCCACGCAGAACCGGCTTCACCACGGGGACGGACCGAGTTGCCGGAAGAACACCGCGGAACGGTGGCGTGCAGACGTCAGAGTCGACGAGAACAGATTGGCAACGGTGCACAATGATCGCTGAGCCGGATGTGGTGCGGGAATCGGCGTTGGCCGGCAAGGTCGTGCTCTGGGAGGAGTCGGCGCGGGACGGGGCGCAGGGCAAGACGCTGATGAGCCCTGACTTCCGGGTGTGGCTGGCGCGCGAGCAGGGGGCGATGTTCGGCGAGGACGGTCCTCGGCACGTCGTGTTCGCCGCCGGGTTTCCCGCGGTGTGCAAGGAGGAGTTCGAGGCCGTGCGCCGGGTCGCGGTGGAGGCCGAGGGAACGGTGAGTCCCGCGGCGGTCTGCCGGGGTACGGCCGCGGACGTACGACAGGCGATCGCTTCCGTGCACGGCATCGCGCATGCACGGGTCATGCTCGTGGTCCCGGCGTCGGAGGCCATGGCGGAAGTCATGACGCACCGGCGGGCCGCCGAGGCCGTGCGCGTCGGCGCCGCCCTCGTGAGCGACTCGCTGGGTGCCGGGGTCGCGGTGGACGTGTGCCTGGCCGACGCGTCTCGTGCCGATCACGGTCTGCTCGCGGACGCCGCGCGTGAGCTGACGGCCGCGGGAGCGGGGGTGGTGTTCCTCGCGGACACCGTGGGAGACCAGCTGCCCGCCGAGTCGGGCGCGATGTTCGCGGCCGCGCGCTCCGAAGGCGTGGTGCTCGCTTCGCACGCGCACAACGACCTCGGCCTGGGGCTGGCCAACACGCTCGAAGCCCTGAGCAGCGGTGCGCGGGTGGTGTCCTCCTCGTGGCTGGGCGTTGCCGAGCGCTCCGGTCTGGTGGCGACCGAGCAGGTGCTGTTCCTGCTGGCCTACCGCGCCGACCGGACCAAGGTGCTGCTCGGCGAGGACGCCGACGCGTGGAGCACGCCCCCGGACCTGACCCGGCTGCCCGGCCTGGCCCAGGCCGTGGCCGAGGAGATCGGTGTCCCGCTGGGGGTGACCACCCCGGTGGTGGGCACCGGTGTCGGCACGATCTCCACCGGCACCCCGTTCGTGCACCCGGAGCTGTTCCAGCCCTTCGCCCCGGAGCAGCTGGGCATCACCCCGAGCGTCGTGCTCACCCATCTGGCCAGCGCCCGTGTCGTCACCGCTGTCGCCGGCCGCCTCGGTCACGAGCTCGACGTCACCGGCGCGCGCGCGGCGATGGCCTGGGTGAAGTCCCGCGCCTACCAGCAGGGCCACGCGGTCGTGGACGACCAGGCGTTCGCCCACTACCTCGACGGGATGCGCGCCGGAGCGGGACAGCGGTGATCGCTGACATCGAAGACGTGCGAGACGCCCTGGGCAGGGGTGAGGCGGTGGTGCTGCCGAACCCCGCCCCGCTCACGCACGTCGTCACCGCCACCACCCCGGGCGCGGTCAACGCCGCCAAGGGCCGACCGGTCGACCAGGCCGTCGCGGTGTGGGCGCACAGCCCCGACGTCCGCACCGAGATCATCTCGGCGACGACGCTCGAACCGGCCGCGGCCGCCCTGGCCCACCGGCTTCTCGCCGACGAGCACGTCACCCTGCTCGTACCGACGTCGCCCGGCGTCCCCGGCTGGCTGGTGCCCGCCACCAGAGACGCCTGGACGTTGCTGTTCGGCGCCCGCTGGACGCCGGTGCGCCCGGTGCTGGACCCGTTCCCGCTGCTCTACGTGAGCAGCGCGAACCGCACCGGCCACCCGCCCGTGGCCTCCACCGCCGACGCCCTCGCGATGTTCCCGCCCGGCACGCCCGTGCTGGACCTCGCGGACAGCAGCCGGGCGGAGCCGGTCCGGCGAGCCACCACGACGCTGCGCCTGCACCCCGGCGGAAGCCTCGACCTGCACCGCCGCGGTGCGCAGGACCACCAGCACCGCGACACCACCGCCTACCTGGAGCACCTGCGGTCCTGTTACCCCGAGCCCTGATCCGATCCCTGTGGCGTTCAACGGTGAACCCCTGACATCGCGAGGAAGCGCCCCCTCCGCGTGCCGTCGCCGCCAACCGAAGGAACTCAGCCACATGACCACGCCCGACCACGCCGCTGCCGCCACACCGGATGGGATCGCCGTCATCGGCCTGTCCTGCCGCCTTCCCCGGGCGGCGAACCCGGACGCCTTCTGGGAACTGCTCGTCACGGGTGCAAGCGCGGTCACCGAGACCCCTGCCACGCGGTGGGACGCGAACGCCCTGTACGACGCCGACCTGTCGCGGCCCGGCAGGGCGAACTCGCGCTGGGGTGGCTACCTCGACGAGGTCGACCGGTTCGACGCGGCGTTCTTCGGCATCTCCCCGCGTGAAGCCACGGACATGGACCCGCAGCAACGGCTCGCACTGGAGCTGGCCTGGGAAGCGTTGGAGCACGCCGGCGTGGTCCCGGCCGCCCTGCGCGAGCACGCCGTCGGTGTGTTCATGGGCGCGTTCGGATCCGACTACGCCACCCTTGCGCAGCGCGAGGGCATCGAGGGGATCGGGCACCACACGGTCACCGGTCAGAGCCGCGCTCTCATCGCCAACCGCATCTCCTACACCCTCGGGCTGCGGGGCCCCAGCTTCACCGTCGACTCCGCCCAGTCGTCCGCGCTCGTCGCGGTGCACCTCGCCGCGCAGAGCATCCGCACCGGTGAGTGCGAGGTCGCGCTGGCCGGTGGCGTGCACCTCAACCTCGCACCGGAGAGCACCGTCGGTGCCGCCAAGTTCGGTGGCCTTTCCCCGGACGGGTACTGCCACACCTTCGACTCCGGGGCGAACGGGTACGTGCGCGGTGAGGGCGGCGGCGTGGTCGTCCTGAAGCCGCTCGCGAAGGCGCTGGCCGACCAGGACGACGTCCTCTGCGTGATCCGCGGCAGCGCGGTCAACAACGACGGCGCGAGCGACGGTCTCACCACCCCGGACGCCACCGCGCAGGCGGAGGTCCTCCGCGCGGCCTACCGCGCCGCGGACGTCGACCCGCGGCAGGTGCGGTACGTCGAGCTGCACGGCACCGGCACCAAGGTGGGCGACCCGGTCGAGGCCGCGGCGCTGGGCCAGGTGCTCGGCGCCGGCCGCGCTCCGGCCGACGCGCTGCGCGTGGGCTCGGTCAAGACCAACATCGGTCACCTCGAAGGGGCGGCCGGGATCGCGGGACTGCTCAAGACGGTCCTCTCGATCAGCAGGGGACAGCTCCCGCCCAGCCTCAACTTCACCGAGCCGAACCCGGACATCGCGTTCGACGAGCTGGGCATCAGGGTCCAGACCGAGACCGCGGACTGGAGCGCCGAGCCCCGGCTGGCCGGCGTCAGCTCCTTCGGCATGGGCGGGGCGAACTGCCACGTCGTCCTCTCCGGACCGCCCCGGTCCGCGGACGAGGTCACCTCGCACCACGCCGAGGCGACCCTGCCATTCGTGCTCAGCGCGAAGACGCCCGAGGCGCTGCGCGCTCAGGCCGGGAACCTGCGCGGCCGGGACCTCGACCGCGCCGGCCTCGCTCAGGCGCTGCTCACCCGGCGCACGCTCTTCGACCACCGCGCCGTCGTGCTCGCCGCCACCGCCGACGAGCTCGACTCCGGTCTCGCCGGGATCGAACAGGGTGTCCCCGGCACAGGCGTCGTCCTGGGGCGTGCCGAGAAGGCGGAGGCCGGTCCCGTCTTCGTCTTCCCCGGCCAGGGAGCGCAGTGGGCCGGCATGGGCCGTGACCTCCTCGACGTCTCCGAGGTGTTCGCGGATTCCGTCGCCGCCTGCGAGAAGGCGCTGGCACGGCACGTGAGCTGGTCCCTGACCGAGGTCCTGCGCACCGGCGACGGCCTCAACCGCGTCGACGTGGTGCAGCCGGCGTCCTGGGCCGTGATGGTGTCGCTGGCCCGGCTGTGGGCATCGGCCGGCGTCCGGCCCGCCGCCGTGCTGGGGCACTCCCAGGGCGAGATCGCCGCCGCGGTGGTCTCCGGGACGCTCAGCCTCGACGACGCCGCGACCGTCGTCGCCCTGCGCAGCAGGATCATCGCCGCCGAGCTGGCCGGTCACGGCGCGATGGCGTCGGTCGACCTGCCCGCCGACGAGGTCCGCTCGCGCCTGGCCGGCCATCCCGGCGTCGAGGTCGCGGTGGTCAACAGCGTGCGCTCGACCGTCGTCTCCGGAGACCAGGACACGGTCGACGCCCTGCTGGCGCAGTGGAAGGGGGAGGGCGTGCGGGCGCGGCTGATCGCCGTGGACTACGCCTCCCACAGCCCGCACGTCGACTCCGTGCGCGGGCAGATCGTCGAGGCCCTCGCCGGGATCCGCCCGCGCCGGGGCAGCACCCCGTTCTTCTCCACCGCGGACTGCGCCTGGACGGACCGGCTGGACGCCGCGTACTGGGCGCACAACCTGCGAGCGCCCGTCCGCTTCGGTGAGGCCACCGAAGCGTTGCTGGCCGAGGGCTTCCGCCACTTCGTCGAAGTCAGCTCGCACCCCGTGCTCGTCGGCGCCGTCGAGGACACGGTGACCGCCGCGGACATCGACGACGCGGTCGTCGTCGGCTCGCTCCGTCGCAACGAGGGCGACTTCCGCCGCTTCCTCACCTCGGTCGCGGAGGCCTTCGCGGGCGGGGTGGATGTCGACTGGTCCGCCGTGGTGCCGTCGACGCGCACGCGCGTTCGTGCCGCCGACCTGCCGACCTACCCCTTCCAGCGGCAGCGGTTCTGGATCGGCGACACGAACGGGGCAGCGGTCGACACGGGACCGGTGCTGCACGGGATCGACCTCGTCCGAGCCCATGCCGCCGCCGTGCTGCGCACCACTCCGGACGAGGTGAACGTCCGGGAGTCGTTCAAGCGACTGGGTTTCGACTCCATCATGGCCGTCGAGCTGCGCAACCGGATCAACGCGGCCGCGTCGCTGCGCCTGCCCGCCGGTGCCGCGTTCGACTTCCCGACCCCGAAGGCCCTCGCGGCGGAGATCGACCGGCTCCTCCCCGGCGGCACCCGGAAGGCTCCCGCCGCGGCCGTCGCCGTGGAACGGGTCACCGATGCCGAGGAGACGCCCGAGGACGACCCGATCGTCATCGTGGGCATGGGCTGCCGGTTCCCCGGCGACATCCGCTCACCGGAGGACCTCTGGCGGTTCGTCACCGCGGAGGCCGACGCCATCGGGCCGTACCCGTCCGACCGCGGCTGGGACGTCCGCGACCTGTTCGCGGGAAGCGCCGAAGTCGCCCGCACGGGTGGATTCCTGCACGACGCCCCGGACTTCGACGCCGAGTTCTTCGGCGTGTCGCCCCGGGAAGCGCTTGCCATGGACCCGCAGCAGCGCCTGCTGCTCGAAGTCTCCTGGGAGGCGCTCGAACAGGCGGGGATCGACCCGGAGCTCCTGCGCGGCACCGACTCCGGGGTCTTCGTCGGGGCGATGGCCGGCGACTACGGCACCAGGCTGCACGAAAGCCCGGACGCCGTGGCCGGGCACCTCCTCACCGGTGTCGCCGGAAGCGTCGTCTCCGGCCGGATCGCCTACCTGCTCGGCCTCGAAGGCCCCGCCCTGACGGTCGACACCGCGTGCTCCTCCTCCCTGGTCGCTCTGAACCTCGCCGTCGAGGCGCTGCGCCGGGGGGAGTGCTCGCTCGCCCTCGCCGGTGGTGTGACGGTGATGAGCACACCCGGCATGTTCGCCGAGTTCAGCCACCAGCGCGGTCTCGCTCGGGACGGCCGGTGCAAGGCGTTCTCCGCGGACGCGGACGGCACGGGCTGGTCGGAAGGCGTCGGCGTCCTCGCGGTGGAGCGGCTGTCCGACGCGCTGCGGCTCGGCCACACCGTCCAGGCCGTCATCCGGGGGACCGCGGTCAACCAGGACGGCGCCTCCAACGGCCTGACCGCACCGAACGGACCCTCGCAGCAGCGGGTCATCCGCAGGGCGCTGGCCGATGCCGCCCTCTCGGCGTCCGATGTGGACGTGGTCGAAGCGCACGGCACGGGTACTTCCCTCGGCGACCCGATCGAGGCCGAGGCGATCATCGCGACCTACGGCCAGGACCGGGACCGCCCGCTGTGGCTCGGCTCGCTCAAGTCCAACCTGGGCCACACCCAGGCGGCGGCCGGCGTAGCGGGCGTGATCAAGATGGTCATGGCGATGCGGCACGGCGTCCTGCCGAAGACCCTGCACGCCGACGAACCCACGCCGCACGTCGACTGGGCTTCCGGGGCCGTCGAGCTGCTGACCGAAGCGCGGCCGTGGCCGGAAGGCACCCGGCGGGCGGCGGTCTCGTCGTTCGGCATCAGCGGCACCAACGCGCACGTCGTCCTTGAGCACCGGCCGCGACCGGACGAACCGGAGCGGCATCAGCGGCAGGTCCCGTTCCTGTTGAGCGCCAAGACGCCGCAGGCGTTGAGCGCACAGGCCAGGCGGCTGCGCGACCACCTCGCCGAGCACCCCGGGCTCGACCCGGCCGACGTCGCCTTCACCCTGGCCACCGGTCGCGGCCACTTCGACCACCGTGCCGCGGTCCTCGCCACCGGCACGGCCGGGCTGCGCGAGCTGTGCGAAGGCCGTGGAACCCGCGACCTCGCCCGGCCCGGCGAGCCCGTCGCCTTCCTGTTCACCGGCACAGGTGCCCAGCGCCTGGGCATGGGCCGGGAGCTGTACGAGACCCACCCGGTCTTCGCCGCCGCCCTGGACGAGGTGGCCGCCGAGTTCGCCCGGCACCTGGCCGAGCCGCTGCACGAGGTCATGTGGGGCGACGACGCCGCGGTGCTCAACCGGCCCGAGCACGCCGAGCCCGCGCTGTTCGCCATCGAGGTCGCGCTGTACCGCCTCGTGCGGTCGTGGGGCGTCGAGCCCGACTTCGTGACCGGCCACTCGATCGGCGAGATCACGGCCGCGCACGTCGCCGGTGTGCTGACCCTGGCCGGAGCGGCGGAGCTCGTCGCCGCGCGCGGCCGGCTGGTCTCCGGCACGGGGCTGGCGGAGTTCCGCCGCGTCGCGGAGCGGATCGCCTACGCGGCACCGGCGATCCCGCTGGTGTCGAACCTGACCGGCACCCTCGCGACGGCGGAGCAGCTCCGCTCGCCCGAGCACTGGGTGCGGCACGTCCGCGACGCGGTGCTGTTCCACGACGGCGTGCGGTACCTGCGTGAGCGGGGCGTGACCCGCCTGGTCGAGCTCGGCCCGGACGGCGTGCTCGCGGAGATGGCGCAGAACTGCCTGCCCGGCACCGGCCAGCTCGTCCTGCCCGCCCTGCGCGAGGGCGAGCCGGAGACCGACACCCTGGTGCTCGCGCTGGCCCGGCTGCACACCGCCGGCGTCACCGTCGACTGGCCCGCGTTCTTCACCGGCACCGGTGCCCGCCGCACCGAGCTGCCCACCTACGCGTTCCAGCACGAGCGGTTCTGGCTCGACCCGGTCGTGAAGACCGCGGACCTCGCCTCCGCCGGACTCGACGCGGTCGCGCACCCGGTGCTGAAGGCGGCGCTGTCCGTCGACGGCACCACGGTGCTGACCGGCCGGCTCGACGAGGCCGGGCTGCCGTGGCTCGCCGACCACCGGGTCGGCGGTGCGGTGGTCGTCCCCGGGACGGCGCTGCTCGAACTCGCCGCCCGCGCCGGTGCGCACGTCGGCCGCCCCGGCGTCACCGAGCTGCTGCTGACCGCGCCGATGGTCGTCCCCACCGGTGACGCGCTGGACGTCCAGGTCCGCGTGTCGGCGGACGGTGCGCTGAAGGTCGTGTCGCGTGCCGCGGGCCAGGGGGAGTGGACCACCCACGTCACCGGTCAGGTCGACGGTGCGACCGGTACCGGGGCCGCCGCGGTGCCGTGGCCGCCGGCCGGTGGTGAACCGGTCGATCTGGACGCGTTCTACTCCGGGCTGGCCGAGCGGAGCCTGCGCTACGGCCCTGCCTTCCGGGGCGTGCGGCGCCTGTGGCGCGGCGACGGCGAACTCTTCGCCGAGGTCCGGCTGCCCGAGACGAAGAACGACCACCTGCTGCACCCGGCGCTGCTGGACGCCGTCCTGCAGCCGCTGGCGGCCGGTGAGCTGTTGCCGGACGGGGGGACGGCGCGACTGCCGTTCTCCTGGACGGGCGTTCACCTCCGCGCGGCCGGCGCGTCGGTGCTGCGGGCCCGGCTGACCGGGCTCGGTCCCGACACCGTGCGGCTGTCCGCCTGGGACGCCGAGGGCACGCCCGTCCTCGACGCCGACTCGGTGGTGCTGCGGCCGGTGTCCGACGCCCAGCTGCGCGACGCCGTGGCAGCGGACTCGCTGTACCGCGTGGAATGGCGGCCTGCCACCGTCGTGGCTTCCACGCGGGGCACCACGCGGCGGCTGCCGGTCCAGCCCGCCGGTCCGCTGCCGCAGCGGGTGCGCGGGGGACTGGCCTGGGCGCTGACCACCGTGCAGGACTGGCTGTCCGGCGAGCAGAGCGGTTGCCTCAGCATCGTCACCGGCTCCGACCCGGTCGGCGCTGCCGTGCAAGGTCTCGTGCGTTCTGCGCAGGCTGAGCACCCCGGCCGCTTCCAGCTGATCGAGGTCGACGGCAGTGCCGCCTCCGACGCGCTGGTGCCGTCCCTGGCCGGTGCGGCGGAACCGCAGATCGCCGTGCGGGAAGGTGCCGTGCTGGTGCCACGCCTCGCACGTCACCCCGTCGCGCACGCCGCCGCCGACACCGGGTGGGGCGGGGGATCGCTGCTCGTCACCGGTGCCGGTGGAGTCGTCGGCTCGGCACTGACCATGCACGCCGTGACGACCTGCGGGGTCGGCGACGTCGTCCTGGTGAGCCGTCGCGGCGAGCGGGCCGCCGGTGTCGCGCGGCTGGCCGACCGGTTGCGGGGGATGGGTGTCGCTGTCACGGTCGAGGCATGTGACGTGGGCGAACGCGCGCAGGTGGCGGAGTTGCTGGCGCGAGTTCCGAACCTGCGCGGCATCGTCCACGCGGCGGGAGCCGTGGCCGACACCGTTGTCGAAAGGCTCACCACCGAAGGCGTCGAGGCCGTCCTGACGTCCAAAGTGGACGCCGTCAGCCACCTGGACGAGCTGAGCAGGGGGCTGGACCTGGACTGGTTCGTCGTCTGTTCCTCGATCGCCGGGTGGTGGGGCACGGCGGGGCAGGCCAACTACGCCGCCGCGAACGCGTGCGTCGACGCGATGGTCCGCGAGCGTGCCGCCGCCGGGTTCCCGGCGCTGGCACTGGCCTGGGGGCTGTGGGAAGAGCGCAGCGACCTCTCCGGACACCTCGGTGACGCCGACCTCCAGCGGATGGCCGGGGTCGGTATCGCGCCACTGTCCACATCAGACGCCGTCGCGGCGTTCGGCGGTGCGTTGCGCTCGACCGAACCGGTGCTGGCGCCCGTCCGCCTGGACCTCCGGTCCGTCACCGGACAGCCCGTGCCGCTGCTGGCCGACCTCGTCCGCACGCCGGCCGTGGCCAAGCCCGCCGCGGCGGTGCCGGAGCCCTCCGCGGGCTTCGGGGAACTGACCGGCGACGAGCTCCGGACGGAGCTGACCCGGCTGGTGCTCACCAGCACCGCGGCCGCGCTGGGCCACGCCCGGCTGCGCGACGACCAGGTCGGGCAGCCGTTCTCCGCGCTGGGAATGGACTCGCTGACCGCACTGGAACTGCGCAACCAGCTCAGGGAGGCGACCGGCCTGCGCCTGTCGCCGACCCTGCTGTTCGACCGGCCCAGTCCACTGGACGTGATCGACCACCTGGTGGAAGAACTTTCGATCGAGAAGGACACCACTGTGACCAGCGTGATCCAGCCGACTGAACCCGAACCCGGACCCGAAGCGGCCGAGGACGACCCGGTCGTGATCGTCGGCATGGCGGCCCGCTTCCCCGGCGGGGTCAGCTCACCGCAGGAACTGTGGGACCTGGTCGCCACCGGTACCGACGCGATCACGGCGTTCCCCGACAACCGCGGCTGGGACCTCGACACCCTCTTCCACGACGATCCCGCCCACCGCGGCACCAGCTACGCCCGTGAAGGCGGTTTCCTGCACGACGCCGCCGACTTCGACGCCTCGTTCTTCGGCATCGCGCCCCGCGAGGCGCTGGCCACCGACCCGCAGCAGCGGCTGCTGCTGGAGACCTCGTGGGAGGCACTGGAGAACGCCGGCATCGATCCGCTGTCGCTGAAGGGATCCCGCACCGGCGTCTACGCCGGCGTGATGTTCCACGACTACTCCACCCGCGTCGGGGACGTCCGCGACGTCCCGGACGGCATGGAGGGGATGCTGACCGTCGGCAGCCACGGCAGCGTCGCGTCCGGCCGCATCTCCTACGTCCTCGGCCTGCAAGGGCCCACGATGTCGGTCGACACCGCGTGTTCGTCCTCCCTGGTGGCCCTGCACCTGGCCACGCAGGCGCTGCGCAACGGTGAGTGCTCGATGGCGCTGGTCGGCGGTGTGGCGGTGATGTCCACCCCGGTCACCTTCGTCGAGTTCAGCCGCCAGCGCGCACTCGCCGCAGACGCGCGCTGCCGGTCGTTCTCCGCCGACGCGAGCGGGACCAGCTGGGCCGAAGGCGCGGGCATGCTCGTGGTGGAGCGGCTATCCGACGCACGGCGCAACGGGCACCGGGTGCTCGCGGTGGTCCGCGGCAGCGCGGTCAACTCCGACGGCGCCTCCAACGGCCTCACCGCGCCGAGCGGCTCCGCCCAGCGCCGGCTCATCGAGCAAGCCCTGGCAGACGCGCGGCTGACCGCGTCCGACGTCGACGTCGTCGAGGCGCACGGCACAGGCACGCCTCTGGGCGACCCGATCGAGGCACAGGCCGTGCTCCGCACCTACGGCCAGAACCGTGACCGCCCGCTGTGGCTGGGTTCGCTGAAGTCCAACACCGGCCACACCCAGGCCGCCGCGGGTGTCGGCGGGGTCATCAAAATGATCATGGCGATGCGCCACGGTGTCCTTCCCAAGACCCTCCACGTCAGCAAGCCGTCGCCGCACGCGGACTGGGCTGCCGGATCGGTCGAGCTGCTGACCGAGGCGCGGCCGTGGCCGGAAGGAACCCGTCGAGCCGCGGTGTCGGCGTTCGGCATCAGTGGCACGAACGCGCACGTGATCCTCGAAAGCCCCGCCGAAGCGGCCGTTCCGGTCGCTGAGCCGCGAGCAGGGGCGATCACGCCGTGGGTGCTCAGCGCCAAGACCTCGGCGGCGCTGCGGGCGCAGGCGGCCAAGCTGGCGGACTTCCTCGACCGGGAGCCCGGCCACGACGACGGCGCGGTCGCGGCGGCACTCATGAGCCGGTCGCGGTTCGACCAGCGTGCCGTCGTCCTCGGTGGCGATCGTGACTCGCTGCTGGCGGGCCTCACCGCCGCCGCACACGGCGACGACGCGCCGAACCTGGTGGTCACGGCCGAAAAGCACACGGGCGGGACCGCCTTCCTGTTCGCCGGTCAGGGTAGCCAGCGCGCCGGCATGGGACGCGAGCTGTACGAGGCGTTCCCGCAGTTCGCGGCCGCGTTCGACGAAGCGGCGGAGGCACTGGACCCGCTGCTCGGCGTCAGCCTGCGCGACCTGGTCTTCACCGGCGCCAGCCTGGACCGGACCGAGCACGCGCAGCCCGCGCTGTTCGCGCTCGAGGTGGCGCTGTTCCGCCTCCTGGAAGCCTGGGGGGTGCGGCCGGACCACGTCGCCGGCCACTCCATCGGCGAGATCGCCGCGGCCCACGTGGCCGGCGTCATGTCGCTGCGCGACGCCGCGATCCTGGTCGCCGCTCGCGGCAGGCTCATGGGCGCACTGCCGGAAGGCGGGGTCATGGTCGCCGTGGAGGCTGCCGCCGCCGAGGTGACCGACCTGCTCGTCGGTCGTGAGCACGAAGTCGGGATCGCCGCGGTCAACGGTCCCAGGGCCGTGGTCCTGTCCGGCGCCGCCGCCGGAGTGCGGGCGATCACCGAGGAGCTGCGGGCGCGCGGCCACCGCACGAAGGCGCTGAGGGTCAGCCACGCGTTCCACTCGCCCCTGATGGCGCCGATGCTGGAGGAGTTCCGGGACGTCGTGTCCCGCCTCGGTTTCTCGGCGCCGCACATCCCGATGGTGTCGACGCTGACCGGCCAGGCCGCCGGGGCGGGCGACTTCACCACCGCGGAGTACTGGGTCCGCCACGTGCGCGAGCCGGTCCGGTTCGAGGACGCCGTGCGCGTGCTGGAAGCCGGCGGCGTCAGCACCTTCGTGGAGCTGGGTCCCGACAGCGTGCTCTCGGCGACGGCGTCGGCGAGCTTGTCCTCGTCGGCCGCGTCGCTGCCGGTGCTGCGCAAGGACCGCGCGGAGACACGAGCACTGCTGGAGACCGTCGCCAAGCTGTTCGTGCGCGGCATCTCCGTCGACTGGCCCGCCGTCCTGGGTGAGGCCGCGCTGCCGCACGTCGAATTGCCCACCTACGCCTTCCAGCGGCAGCGCTTCTGGCTCGACACGCCGCGTGCCACCCGAGGCGTCACGGGCACCGGCCTCGATGCGGTCGGGCACCCGTTGCTGACCGCCTCGATGTCCCTGGCCGGCAGCGGAGCCACTGTCCTCATCGGACAGCTGTCCACCGCACGTCCTGCCTGGACCGGTGGCCACCGCGTCGGTGGTGCCGCGGTGGTGCCCGGCACGGCACTGCTGGAGATGGCCGCCAAGGCCGGTGAGCAGGTCGGCTGCCCGAGAGTGGCGGAGCTCGTCTTCCGGGCTGCGGTGGTGCTCCCCGCCGAAGGCACCCTGGACGTCCAGGTGGAGGTGTCCGCGCCGCAGGGTGACGGCAGCCGTGCCCTCGCACTGCACTCGCGGGCCTCGGCCGACGCGCCGTGGACCGCGCACGCCACCGGCCGCCTCGTTCCGGGCGTGCCCGGTTCGGGGGAGAACCTGACCGAATGGCCGCCCGCGCACGCGGAGCCGGTCGACCTCGACGGGCTCTACCCCCGCCTCGCCGAGGACGGCCTGGACTACGGACCCGACTTCCAGGGCGTCCGCAGGGCCTGGCGTCGCGGCGACGACGTCTTCGCCGAGGTGAGCCTGCCCGCGGCGGTGCGGGACGAAGCCGGCGACTACCTGGTGCACCCCGCGCTGCTGGACTCGGCGTTGCACCCGCTGGCGGCGGACGCGCTGCGCCTGCCGTTCTCCTGGGCGGGGGTGGAGGTGCGCGGACCCGGTGCCGCGTCGCTGCGGGTTCGCCTGCGGGACAAGGGGAAGGACTCGTTCAGCATCGCCGCCTGGGACAACGTGGGCATGCCGGTCCTCTCCGCCGAAGAGCTCGTCGCGCGGCCGGTGGTGCGCGAGCAGCTGCAGGTGATCGGTGCCGCACAGGCGCAGGAGACCCTGTTCCGCATCGACTGGAAGGCCCCGGAGAAGCTGTCCGGGGCACGAGGAACCGGGCATCTCACGCTGACCGTCGACAACGGTGACCCCGCGATGCCGCTGCCGCGCCGGGTCCGGACCGCGCTGGACGCGGCACTGGCCTCGGTGCGCGGCTGGGTGGCGCGCGACCACGAGCCCGGTGCCCAGCTGGTCGTGCTCACCCGCGGTGCGGTGGATGGTGATCCGGTCGCCGCGGCGGTGTGGGGCATGGTGCGCTCCGCGCAGACCGAGCACCCCGGCCTGCTCCAGCTGATCGATCTCGACGGCACGGCCGCGTCGGACAAGGCGTGGCGGCAGCTGGTCGGCACCGACGAGCCGCAGCTCGCCGTCCGCGGCGGACAGGTCCGCGTGCCGCGGCTGGCCGGTGCCGGTGCCGCCGGGCCGTCCGCTCCCACCGAGTGGCGTGGCGGATCGCTGCTGGTCACCGGTGCGGGCGGAGTCGTCGGCTCCGCGCTGACCCGGCACGCCGTGCGCGAGCACGGGGTCCGGGACGTGATCCTGCTGAGCCGTCGCGGTGCCGACGCACCCGGCATGGCCCGGCTGTCCACCGAGCTGCGTGCGTTCGGCGCCTCCGTCACCGTGGAGGCCTGTGACGCGTCGGACCGCGAGCAGCTGGCCGGGGTCCTCGCGCGGATTCCGGCGGATCGGCCGCTGGCCGGCGTGATCCACGCCGCGGGCACCTCGCGGGACGGGACCATCCAGTCGCTGACCGCCGAGGCCGTGGAGGCGGTTCTCCCGGCCAAGGTGGACGCCGTGGCACACCTCGACGAGCTGACGAGGGACGCCGACCTCACCTGGTTCGTCATCTGCTCCTCCGCGGCCGCCTGGTGGGGCACGGCCGGTCAGGCCAACTACGCCGCCGCCAACGCCTGCATCGACGCCATCGCGCGGCGCAGGCACAACGCCGGGCAGCACGCGCTGTCGCTGGCGTGGGGGCTGTGGGCCGAACGCAGCGAGCTCTCCGGTCACCTCGACGAGGCGGACCTGCGCCGGCTCGCCCGGCTCGGGCTCAGGCCGCTGTCCACAGAGGACGCGCTGGCCACGTTCGACGTCGCGTTGCGCTCGGGGGAGCCGATGCTCGCCCCGATCGGGCTGGACACCCGTCAGCTCGTCGACAGCGAGTCGGCGCCGCTGACCCCGCTGCTGCGCGAGCACGTGAAGTCGCGTCCGGCGGTGGAATCCGCGCCCGTGCCGTCCATCAGGGGCGAACTGGCGGGCAAGGACGAAGGTGCCCAGGAGACCTTCCTGCGCGACCTGGTCTGCAAGCAGGTGTCCCAGGTGCTCGGCTTCGCGAGCGCCGACGAGGTGGAGGCCGACCGCGGCTTCTTCGAAATCGGGTTCGACTCGCTGACGGTGCTGGAGCTGCGCAACCGCATCGAGAAGGCCACGGGGCAGTCGGTGCCGCCCACGGCGATCTTCGACCACTCCACGCCGGGTGCCCTCGCGAAGTACCTGCGGATCCACCTCGGCGGCGCACAGGAAGCGGAACGACCGCGCGAGGTGGAGAGGCGTTCGCTGGCGGGGACGACGGTGCTGCTGACCGGTGCGACGGGCGGTCTCGGGCGGCTCTTCGCCAGGGAGCTCGCCGAGGCCGGGGCGAACCTGGTCCTGACCGGACGCGACCAGGCCGCGCTCGACGAGCTGGCGGACTCCATCAGCGGACCTTCTCTGGCGCTGGTGGCCGACGTCACCGACGGCACGGCGTTGACCCGCGCCGTCGAGCGGGCGGAGCAGGAGTTCGGCTCGGTCGACGTGCTGATCAACAACGCCGGTGTCGGCGGTCCGGCCGGACCCCTGTGGGAGGTCGACGAGGACCACTGGTGGCAGACGATGGAGGTGAACGTGCGCGGGACCATGCGCGCCTGCCGGGCGGCGTTGCCGGGCATGGTCGAGCGCGGACACGGGCGGGTCATCAACATCGTGAGCTCGGCCGGAAAGCACCGCTGGCCCAACGTCTCCGGTTACTCGGTGTCCAAGGCCGCCGCCATCAAGCTCGGCGAGAACCTCGCGCCGGAACTGGCGGGCACCGGGGTGTCGGTCCTCAACTACCACCCCGGTCTGGTCGACCTGGGTCTGACCCGCAGGCAGCTGGAAGCCGGGAAGACCGGCGACCGCCACGTCGACGGGGTGGGCGCGTGGATGGCCGACCAGCGCGACGGCGGCCGGTTCACCACGCCGGAAGCCTCCTCGGAGATGCTCGTGCGGCTGGTGTCCGGTGAGGCGGACGCGTTGTCCGGCGGCTACCTGACCCCGGAGGACGACCTGGGCCGCCTGCTGGGCGGCTGATCGAGTGCCCGGACCGCCACCGCGCGGTCCGGGCCTCTCCTCGAGCTCAGCCGGTGCGGCAGAGGCTTGGCGCCGACGACGGTTTCGACTTCACAGCAACAAGATCGGAAAAGGGAGATCATGGCGAACGTCGCTGAAGGCGGCCGCTGGTTGAGGAAGTTCCGCGCCACGTCCGAAGAAGCTCCGCAGCTGGTGTGCTTCCCGTACGCGGGCGGCTCCGCCGGGTGGTTCACCAGGCTCCGCATGGACCTCGCCGGCGAGGTCCAGCTGTCCGCGGTCCAGTACCCGGGCCGCCTGGACCGCCTCCGCGACCAGCCGATCGACGACCTGCACGTGCTGGCGGACGAGGTGTTCGCGGTGCTGGACAAGAGCCGGCCGGTGGCGCTCTTCGGGCACAGCATGGGCGCCGTGGTGGCGTTCGAGGTGGCGCGACGGCTGCAGGCCGCCTCCGTCCCCGTCTCACACCTCTTCGCGTCCGGCCGAGCGGCGCCGCACCTGCAGCGCAACGCGGGCGTGCACCTCATGTCCGACGACGACATGGTCACGGTGATCGAGTCGTTGGGTGGCGTCGAACCGGGCGCGCTGAGCAACGCCGAGCTCCGCGCGATGGTGCTACCCGTTGTGCGCAACGACTACCGGGCGATCGAGACCTACAGGTGCGAACCTTTCGCGTCGATCACCGCGCCGATCACCGTTCTGGCCGGCACCGACGACCCGATCGTGCCACTGCCGGACGCGAGCGAGTGGACGCGGCACACCACCGGGTCATTCGCCCTGGAGAAGTTCCCCGGTGGGCACTTCTTCCCGGTGGGCCAGTGGGGGACCATCGCGGATCTCGTGCGGCGCGAACTCCGCGGCGGCGCCGGACTCGGCAGCGGCGGACGACACGGCCGGGACGAAGCCGCCGGAGCCTGACCGGTTCGCCCCCGTGCCGGCCGGGCACCGCGGGGTGGTGCGGTGCCCGGTGTGCCTGCTTTCCGGGGTCACGTACGTGGGACGAGACCCGCCAGTGCGGAGGACAGCTGGGTGCGCCGGCGTACGCCGAGCTTGCGGTAGATGTTGGTGAGGTGGAATTCGACTGTGCGTCGCGAGACGTTCAGTTTGCGGGCGATCTCGTCGTTGGAGTTGCCGTCGAGGACCAGTGCGGCGACGCGGCACTCGTGCGGCGTCAGTGCGAGTGCGCTGAGCCGGGGAGCGGGGGGCGCGGCGTTGGTCGGTTCGGGGTGGTGCGGCACCGGTGCGTGCCGTGTGGCGGCGGAGGTCAGGCCGGCGAGCCGCTGTCCTGGTTGCACGGTGATGCCGCATTGCCGGCCGAGCGACTGCGCTTCCGCGAGGTGCTGCCGGGCGGCGTCGTGCTGTCCTTTCTCCCACCGCGTGGCGGCGAGCTCCAGCAGCACCTCCGCGTGCAGCATCCGCGCGGTCGATCGGCGCAGCACCGAGTCGGCCTCGGTCAGCCACGGGGCGGCGGCGCCGCCGCCGGTCACGATGCCCACGGTCAGCAGCGCGCGACCGATCGCGGTCGGCGCACCCCACTGCCGTGCCAGGGTCAGCTCCTGCAACGCGAGGTCCAGGGCCGGTTGTGGCTGTCCGAGCCGCAGGTGTGCCAGCGCCGCGGAGGACCGCCAGGGGCGCACCGCCGGATTGGGCCGGCCCCAGGCCTGGAACCGCTCACCGCATTCGAGCTGGTCGGCGAGCGCTGCCTCGTGGTCACCGAGTTCCATGTGCACAGCGCCTCTGGCGTGCAGCAGGGCGGTGTGGTGCCAGGTCTGCGGCAGTTGCCTGGAAGAGCCGAAGGGCGTCAGCGCGTTCTTGGCCGCGTCGAGGTCGCCCAGTGCGAGCTGAGCGCGAACCCAGGCGTCGGTGGCGTAGACGTGCCCCAGGTGGTCCAGGGGCAGGTTCGCGGTCCGTGCCGCGGACAACGCGAGTTCCGCGTCCGCGGCGGCGTCGGTGAAGGACCCGTGGTGGTGGTGCGCCCGCGACCGGAGCGAGTGACCCAGCAGGACGATCAACGACAGCCCCTGCCGCTGGGCGTCGAGCAGGATCTCGTCGCAGTGGCGCATCGCGATCTCCGCCTCGTCGGCGCGCAGCAGGGCGTTGATCACTCCGAACATGCGTTGCGGGTGCTGCAGCGCGGAGGCCGCGCCGCCGGACAGCGCCGCGAGCGCGGCCTTGCGGCACAGGGCCAGCTCGACGCCCCGGTTGCTGGCGTCCTCGGCGATCAGCCCGGCCAGCCTGCGGCTCTGCTCGTCACCGCGGCGCCACTGCTGCTCGTCGAACTGGCGGAAGTCCACCTGGCCGGCCTCCGGATCGCGCGAGGGCACGGTGATCCGTTCCAGCATGCGCACCACTTCGACAGCCGCGGGCATCTTGGGCCCGATCTCGTCCATGGCCCGGTGCAGCACCTCGCTGGCGCTGTCGTAGGCACCGTCGAAGTAGAAGATCTCCGCGAGCCGGCAGGCGGCCGCGAGGATCTCCTGCGGATCTTCCAGCCCGAGCATCCCCTCCTCGAGGTGCGCCACGGCCATCCGCGGGTCGAAGTAGGTCTCGGCCAGACCGAGCCGCAGCAGCAGGTCCTTCCTCTGCACGGCGGAGGGGGACTCGTCGAGAGCCCTGGCCAGCAGCTGTGCCCCGAAGCGGGCATCACCCTCGGCGATCACGTCGTCGGCGGCGGTGCGCAGAACCTCCACCGCCCACGGATTGGACTGAGCGGGCGTGCGCAGGACATGGCGTGCCACGACGAGAGCGGGTGCACGCGTGTCGTGCAGGAACCGCGCCGCCTTGGCGTGCAGCTGCTCGCCTTCCCGGTAGCCGACCGCGCTCTGGATGGTGTTCCTGATCACCACGTGCGAGAACTTCAGCCCGCTGTCCGGTGTGAGCACACCCATGCCTTCCAGCTGCCGCACCCGATCAGCGACCTCGCCGGCGTCGGCGTCCATGACGGCGGTCAGCAGGGCCAGGTCCGACGGCTCCACGGCCGCGATCGCCTTGGCGAGTTCGACGAGTTCGGGCGACTGGCGGTTGAGCCGCGCGAGCAGCGACTGGCCGAGTTTCTCGCATTCGGGGCGCAGCAGTTCGTGAGCGGCGCTTTCCTTCGGCGGCACTGATCGTTCCCGCATCACACCCAGGATGTGCCGCGTCACCGTGGGGCAGCCGCCGGTGGCATCGATGAAAGCCTGGGTGAACTTCTCGTCCGGCGTCAGCCCGAGCATTCGTTCGGTGAGCTGCGCGATGTTGCGCGCGGTGAAGAACGCGAGCCTCATGCGCTCGGAGTAGATCTCCAGCTCCGCGATCAGCAGGGGATCGGTCGGCCGGATCCCGGGTGTGCGGGTCATCAGCAGGACGATCGGGAGCTTGACGACGCGGTGCACGAGGTAGTTGAGCCAGCGCAACGACGAGACGTCCGTCCATTGCACGTCGTCGACGACCAGGCACAGCGGTGTGTGCTGGGCGAGCGCGGCCGTGAAGCGGTAGAGGTCGCGAATCGCCCGCTGGACCTGGAACTCGCCGACGTCGTCCCCATCGGCGGTGAGGTGCCCGGCGATGAGGTCGTACCCGGGCGGTGGGGCTTCACCCCCGGGGCCGGGCGGCAACTCGTCGCGCAGGTGCTCGAAGAGCTGCTGGACCACGGCGAAGGGCGTCTCCCGCTCCATCAGCGAGGCTTTCGCGCGGCAGACCAGGAACCCGTGCTCGGAGGCGAGCTCGCACGCCACGTCCAGCAGGGCGGTCTTGCCGAGGCCGGGCGTGCCCTCGACCAGGAGGGTGGAGGGTGTCGCGCGCTTCGCCGATTCGAAAGCATCGACGATGCGTTCCAACTCCGCGCCGCGACCAACGAGGATGGCGCTGCTGCCTGAGTGCTGGTGTGCGTCGGCGACCATTTATGCGCTCCGTAGTTGTCAACTAAGCCAATCGGGTGGTTTTCTGTCTCAGATCAGCTCATATCTTCCTCCTATCGATTCCACGTTACGGGTACCCGTCCGGTCAAGTTCTCGACCCCCTTGCGAGGAAGACTTTGGTGACATTGATCCGCGGGTGAGAACGGTCCTGTTCCGTTCGGGTTGCGCGTAAACGCCGGACCTGGGCACGAGTGACGCTGAGATTTGTCACAGGCCGCCGCGAGACGGCCTCACCGGGCGGAAAGCGGACACGGGATCGCTCGGGTCCATACGAGTCTGCCGGGTCCGTACGAATAGCGGCTCATGATCGATCGGCGACGATGTGCGCCGTCAGCGTGGTTTGTTGTCGATCAGCTCGTCCGTTGCCCGTTCCTCGGCGAAGATGTGACAGCAGAAGGCGCCTCGGCAGCCTGGTCGGCTGCTCGATCGCGGTATCAGGTGATCGGCGGGTGTGGCATCAACGTGACAAGTCCGCGCTGCGGACAACCGTAGTGTCGCGACAGGCGATCGGCGATGTGCGTCACTCTTTCGTGGCAGGCCTGCTGTCCGTTCTTGGCCCGGTGGGTGCGCCTCGTCGTCGTTGCCGCTGGTGAACGACCGCACTCCTGGGTGGCCGCCGCATCATCCGGCCTTCGGGGACCGGACTGCGGACTTCCGTAGTCCGACCGGCTCGAACCTGCTTAGCCTCGTTGGCGTAACAGCGGAACGTGATCGCCTCTTCGAGATTGCCGGTGGACGACTCGTGGGGTGTCGTCCAGCGAGCGTGGCAGAAGGTGGTGGGCCGCTCCGTCCCCGCCATTCTGTTGCGCAGGCTGGAAGTGGTTCGCGGCGATGATGCCGCAATGCGGTCGAGGTGGCGAGACCGTTGTCGTGGAGTTCGAAGACAGGCAGGTTTCCTGGGTCGTCTCAGCATTTCTCTGTCGATGCGGAAAAATCACCGCATCGGTCTGACGAGTCCCTCCTGTGCGACGGACGCCGAGGTCGAATCGACTTCGGCGGCAGGCAGGCCGAACCCACCCGCGGTGTGAAACGGAGGAGCGGACGTCAGAGATGACGAGAACAGATTGACGAAGGTGGACAGTGGTCACTGATTTCTCGGCGGGTGCGTTCCGGTTACCGGGACCTCCGTCGGTGTTCTCGCCTACAGCGACAGCAGCGGGCGATGAGACCACTCGGCGACCACGGCGTGAAGGGCTCCGATCCGCCAGCCGGAACGCGTGCTCGTGGCGGCACGCGCACCGCTGACATTCTGTCGGCCGAGCGATCCTCCGGCTTCGCCGAAGCCGGAGCCGTCCCCTTTCCGGTGCTCTGAAATCCGTTGTCCCGCTCCAACATAAGGATCTCATCGTGTCTTATTCGTCGTCTTCCGAGCCGGTCTTCCTGTTCCCAGGACAAGGCGGGTACTTGCCCGGTGGCCTTTCACGCGTGTGCGCCGACCGTTCACTGCCGCCTGTTGTCGGTCAGGTCGATGCGATCTCCCTCCGGCACGGCGGCCCCACGATCTCCACCCTGCTGGAGAGCGCGGACGCGCCGACCTTGGACATGCTGCTGGCCAGTGACGTCCCTGCCTTGAGCCTGGCCATCTTCGCCACCGAACTGGCGGTCCTGGACCTGGCCCGTGAGCTCGCCGGCGTCACACCGGGTCTCGTGATCGGCCACAGCTTCGGCGAGTTCGCGGCGTTGACCGCCGCGGGAGCGCTCAGCCTGGCGGACGGGGTCCGGCTCGTGATCGCGCGTGACCGCGCGCTGCGCGCTTCGCCCGACGCCGAGGGGGGAATGGTCGCGCTGCGCGTCGGGCGACAGCGGGCGAACGCCGTCGTCGGCTCCCTGGCTGACCGCGGCCTGACGGTCGCGGCCCACAACGGATACGACCAGGTCGTGGTCTCGGGCCCGCACGAGTCGTTGGACCGGCTGACGGCGCTGGCCGGCCTGCTCGGGATCGAGGCGACGCGCCTGCGTGTCCCGTACCCGTTCCACAACCGGCTGCTGGCGGCGGCGAACCGGTTGTTCGAGGCGGAGGTGGCCGAGGTCCGGGTACGCGCCCCGCGGGTGCCGATGTACTCGCCGGTGCTGGGCCGTTACGTCGAGACCGAGCAGGACAGCCGGGAGATCCTGACCAGCCACCTGGAACGGGAGGTCGGCTTCCTGCCGGCCCTGGTGTCGGTGCGGGGTGACGGGTACTCCCACTTCCTCGAGTGCGGTGCGCGCGGCGCCCTGACCGACCTCGTGAGCGCGTGCCTGCCGGGCGTGCAGACCGCGGCACCGTTGCGGCAGCGCCGGACCCTCGACGAACTGCGCAGCGCGTTCGCCACGTCCTCCAGCTCTGAGGCCGGGTCACCGGTCGCACAGGCAGGGCCGAACGGATCGCCGGTGGCGCAGGCCGGTTCGAACGGGTCACCCGTCGCGAGCGCCCGAACGGACGCGGCGCCGGTCGAACCTGCCCGATCGGGCACGCAGCAGGTCCCTGTGCCCGCTGCTGCCGTTCCCGCGACGGCACCCGCGCCTGCTGCCGCCGTCCCCACGACAGCACCCGCGCCCGCTGAACCCGCGCCGTCCGGGGGCGCGGACGCGCCGGGCTTGGTGGACGAGCTGCGCACCCTGTACGCCTCCGCCGTCGGCTATCCGGAGGAAGTGTTCGAGGCCGACATCGAACTCGAGGCGGACCTGGGCATCGACTCCATCCGGCAGACCGAGCTGCTCCAGCGGGCCCGCCAGAAGTACGACCTCCCCGAGGCCGACATCCGGATCACCGACTACACCACCCTGGAGTCGATCGCCGAGCTGCTCACCAAGCTCGGGGCTGGCCGGGTGAAGGCGTGAACAGTCCACGTACCGGTGCTTTCGCCGACCGGATCTGCCTGGTGACGGGAGGCTCCAAGGGACAGGGCCGGGCCATCGCGCGCGAGCTGGCCCGAGGTGGCGGCCATGTGATCGTGAACTGGTTCCACGACATCGACGCCGCGCGGCAGACCGTGGCGGACATCCTCGCGGACGGCGGTTCCGCGGAGCACCTGCGGGCGAGCGTGGCCAAGCAGGACGCGGTCGAGGAGATGTTCGCCGACGTCGCGCGCCGCCACGGGCGGCTCGACGTGCTGGTCAACAACGCCGCGCGCGGGGTGTTCGAACCCGGTCACGTGCTGACCGACCGCGACTGGGAAAGGGCGATCGACACCAACGTGCACGGCCCGCGCCGTTGTTGCCGTGCCGCCTTCCCGCTCATGAAGGACCGCGGCGGCGCGATCGTGAACCTCGGTTCGATCGGCACCAGCGTCGTCATCGACAACTACAGCTGCGTCGCGGTGTGCAAGGGCGCCCTCGAACAGCTGACGAAGTACCTCGCCGTGGAGTTCGGCCCGCACGGCATCCGGGTGAACATGGCGTCCGCGGGAATGCTCGTCAGCAAGACCGTGGAGTTGTTCCCCCGCAGCGAAGAGGTCCTGGAGGCGACGGTCGCGGGCACCCCGCTCGGCCGTCTGGGCACGGTCGAGGAACACGCGAAGCTCGTCGCTTTCCTCGCCTCGCCGGAGGCGTCGTGGATCACGGGGGAGAACGTCGTCAACGACGGCGGGATCCGGCTGGGCGGTGCGCTGATCCGCGCCGGGGGCACGTGGGGCGACGCCCCGCGGCCCGTCGCCGACGTCGCCGACGTCGCCGAGCCCAGCGCGTCGGATGCGCCGGTTCACGATGTGCCCGCCCACACCTCGGACAGTGCGCCCGCCCGCACCTCTGATCGGGCGGCGGACCGCACCCCTGATCCTGCCGATGACGACGGTGCCATCGCCGTCGTCGGGATGGGGATGGTCGTTCCCGGCGCGGAGTCGCCCGAGCAGTTCTGGGAACTGCTGCGCGCCGGCGAGCCCGCGTTCAGCGAACCGGGGGACCGCTATCCGCTCGACACCTTCTGGGCCGCCGATCCGGGCGACCGCGACCGCACGTACGCGCGCACCGCGGGATTCGTCCGGATGGGACGGCATGAGGACGTCGCTCCCGACGCCAGCCTGTCGTCGTCCTGGCTGCGCCACGCCTTGGGGCAGGCGTTGCCGGACGGGCCGTCGTCCCGTTCCTCGCTGTTCATCGGTGCCTGCTCCGACGGCGATCAGCACTTCGAGCAGGCGATGGTGGTCGAGGGGTACGCCCGCATGCTCGCCGAGGCTTGGCCGACGCCCGCGGGGCCGGGGGCGGAACGGCTGCGCTCCCTGCTGCGGGAGCGCTACCGGCTGGCCGCGGGCAGCCCCGAGAACCACCTGCCGGACGGGATCGTCCGCAACGCGGTGCGCGGCCTGCTGCCGGACACCACGCCCGTGACGATCGTGGACACCGCGTGCTCCTCGTCGCTCTACGCCATCGACCTGGGTGTGGCCGCTCTCCAGGAAGGCAGCACCGACCTGGCGCTGTGCGGGGGCTACTTCATGGTCACCCCGCGGTTCAACGTGCTGTTCAGCAAGCTCGGCGGCCTCAGCCGCCGGGGAGCGGTCAACGCGTTCGACGGTTCCGCGGACGGCACGCTCTTCTCCGACGGTGCGGCGGTCGTGGCACTTCGACGGCTGGGTGACGCCCGGCGCGACGGCCAGAAGGTGCTCGGTGTGCTGGCGGGGTTCGGTGCCGCGGCCGACGGCCGGGGCAAGGCCATCGCGGCCCCCAACCGCCGCGGGCAGGAACTGGCGATCGCACGCGCCGGGCAGGAGCACGCCCCGGTCTGGGTGGTCGGGCACGGTACCGGCACCAGGGCGGGTGACGAGGTCGAGCTGACCGCGCTGAACCGGTCGGCGGCCGGTCGGCAGGTGTTGTGCACCAGCAACAAGTCCCTGATCGGGCACACGGGGTGGGCCGCGGGCGCGGTGTCGGTGATCCACGCGCTGCTGGCCCTGCGCCACGGTGTGATCCCCGCCCAGCGGCCACAACCCGGCGCGGCGGCGACCGCGGAGCACGTCACCGTCCCCACTCGGGACACACCGCTGCCCGCCGGACCGCGCCTGGTCGGCGTCTCCGGGTTCGGGTTCGGCGGGACCAACGGGCACCTGCTGCTGCGCGACGAGCCCGGCCCGGGTGAGCCCGTGCCCGCCTCGCGGCCGGCGGCGAAGGACGATCGCATCGTCCTGGTCGCGTGGAGCGCCCACCTGCCGGGCGCACCGGCCTCGGCCGACGTCGCGGCGCGCCTGGGCGACGGGCGTGCGCCTGCTGACGACGCCGGCTTCCCGATGCCCTACCCGGCGCCGGAGTGGAAGGTGAGCAGGCTGCCCGCCGCGGTGTCGGACGCCGTCGACCGCACCCAGCTGATGGCGTTGGACGTGGCCGAGCGCTTCCTGGCCGAACACGGGCACCTGTGGGAGGGCCGCGAGGAGACCACCGGCGTCATCGCCGCGCACTACGGACCGACCCTGTCGTGGTACCAGTCGGCGCTGCGCTGCTACGCCGACGACCTGCTCGCCGTGGCGCCGGGTGAGCTCGACGCGGACGAGTTCACCGAGGCCGCGCTGGCCGTGGGCCGCGCGGTGCGGGCGGGAACCGCCGCGAGCACCCCGGACACGCAGCCCGGTCTGATGGGCAACGTCATCGCTTCGCGCATCGCCAACCGCCACAACCTCAACGGTGCGGTGCAGCTCGCCGACGCCGGACCGGACGCCACCGCGCACGCGGTCCAGACGGCGGTGCGGCACCTCCGCGGTGGAGCGCTCGACCTGGCGCTGGTGCTCAGCCTCAACGGCAACAGCACCGACGAACTGCGCACCCTGCTCGGTCGCGGTCCACTCGGCGAAGGCGCCTTCCTGTTCGCCCTGGCGCGGGAGAGCACCGCGGCGGCCGCCGGGTGGCCCGTGCTCTGCCAGGTCTCGGTCGCCACCGGCAGCGCCGGAGCCCAAGCCCCACGGCCGCTGGACTACCTCGGCGCCAACGGCGCGTGCGACCTCATCGGCGAGCTCGCCCGGCTGGGGGAGAGCCCCCGCGTGATCGCTGCCGGCCCTTCGGCGCCCGGGATCGTGCTGACACCACACCGGCCCGCCCGGTCGGCGCCGCGCAACGAGCGCTACGTCTGCACCTACGTCGAGGAACCCGCTTCCGACGCCGAGTGGACCACCGCTCCGGGGCCGGACTGGCTCGTCGTCGTGCAGCCCGGATGCGAGGAGTCGGTGCCCGCGCAGGTGCGCGAGTCCGGTGCCCACGTCCACGTGCTGGACGAGACCACACCGGTCGAAGCCCAGTTCCCCGACGCCGCGACGGGCGCGGGCCGGTTCAGCCACGTCCGCCTCTTCGCCTCCACCGGCGGGTCGGCGCCCGGCGAGGCCGTTCCGGAAGGGACTCTCCGCGCACACGAAGCGCTGTTCCTCGCGGCGAAGTCCTGCCGCGACCGGATCGACGCCGGTGGCTCGCTCGGCGTGCACCTCGTCGACGAGCTGCGCAGCGGTGTCCCGCACGCCTCCGCCGGCCTGTTCACCGGCATCGTCAGCAGCCTCGCCTGGGACCTCCGCGGGGCGCGGCTGGCCGTGGTGATCAGCTCGGAGACCGGAGGCTGGGACACCCTGAACCGGGAGGTGGCCGGCTACCGCGGCTACCCGGCGGTGCTCCACCACGACGGTGTGCGGCTGCGCACCAAGCTGGTGCCCGCCCCGCTCGACCTGAGCTCGAACGTGTCGCCGCTGCGGCCGGGATCGGTGGTCGTGGTCACCGGCGGCGCGCGGGGGATCACGGCGGCCTGCGCCAAGGAGCTCGCCTCTCGAACGCCGTTGCGGTTGTGGCTGCTGGGCTCGTCGCGGTTGCAGGACGTGCCGGAGGACCTGCTGTACGCGGGCGACGAGCAGCTCCCCGGACTGCGGGCGGACTTCCTCAAGTCCGAACGCGCCCGCACCCCCGGTGCCTCGGTGCGAGAGGTCATGGCCCGGTTCGACCGCCTGCTCAACGCCCGTGAGTCGCAGCGGAACCTGCGGGAACTGCGTGCGCTCTGCGGCGAGGACGCGGTCGACTACCTGAGCTGCGACCTCACCGACGCCGAGGCCGTCCGCTCGGCCGTCGAGACGATCCGGCAGGTCACCCCGGACGTCGACCTGCTCGTGCACGGGGCCGGCCTGCACAACGGCGGCGACATCTCCCGGCTGACGGTCGACGGGCTGCGGCACATCCGCGGGGTCAAGGTCGACGGGTACCGCAACCTCAAGGCGGCGTTCGGCACCGCCCAGCCCGCCCAGTGGTGCAACTTCGGCTCGGTGGCGGGCCTCGTGGGCCTGCCCGGCGAGACCGACTACGCGCCCGGCAACGACTTCCTCCACGGCGCGGCCCGCCAGGCGGCGCTGGTGCGCGGCGCGGACGAGCGCACGCTGATCTGGCCGATCTGGGCGGAGATCGGCATGGGCGGCTCGGAACTGATGCAGGGCAACAACGAACGAGCGGGGATCATGGCTCCGCTCGCCCCGGCCGAGGGTGTGCGGCACCTGGCCGCCGAGCTGAGCACGCCGTCGGTGGCCCAGCCGCTGGTGGCGTTCCTCAACGCGAAGGAACGCGCGACGTTCGGCGAGCAGTTCCCCGGCTTCGTGCACCCGGTGCCGGAACGCACCCGGTGGATGCTCGGCACCCCGCACCGCATCACGCGCGGCGCCACCCAGTGGCTGCTGGACCTCGGCGAGCGCACCGCGGGATTCCTGGTCGACCACACGGTGAACGGCAAACCGACCATGCACGGCACCGGTCTGGCCACCATCGCGGCCGAAGCGGCGACCGCGGTGATGCCCGGCTTGCCCGTCCGCACCCTGGAGAACCTGCGGTTCTCGGCGTTCGTCGCGCCGAAAGCCGGGCCGGGCAACCCCTACCGGGTGACGGCGCGGCCGGACGGCCCGGATCGCGTGCACGTCCGGATCACCAGCGACGTGGTGGACCGGCGTGGCCGCGTGCTGCGCGCGGACCGCCAGCACTTCGCGTGCGACGTCGTGCTGGGCGCCCTTCCGGTTCCCCCGCTCGCCAGGAACGTCGTCACCGACCGGCCGTCGGAGGACCCCTACTACCGCGATGACAGCGCCGTCGTCCTGCGCGGGGTCTACCGAGCGAGCGCCGACGGCAGGGAAGGTCCGGACGGCACCAGTTCCCGCTGGGTGCTGGTCCCGCCCGCGACCGAAGCCGACCACGCGCTCCTGGAGAACCCGCCGGTTCCCACGGTGATGCTGGACGCGCTGGCCCGGACCCGGTTGCTGCGCACCGACGGCAACGGCGTCCACCTGGTCGCGGTACCCCGCTTCATCGACCGCATCGAGTTCTTCACGACGGGCAGCGACGCGGCGGTGAGCAAGTCCAACCCGGACGGCATCCTGCTCGTCCACGTCGACGACGCCAACGTCGAGGAGGCGGTGAACGCGGACGGCCGGGTCCTCATCCGCATCTCCGGTTGCGAGACGTTCGACGTCGGCGACACCAGTTGAGCATGACGGCCCCGACCACCGTGGTCGGGGCCGCGCCCGTCCTCATCGCCCGGTACCGGCCGGGAGATTCCGCGACAAGTGGGCGCCCTGACCGAAATCTGTGAGGTAGAAATGACGCGTTTGAACGTTGGCAACCCCGGCAACGACGTAGCCGTTGTGGGTTTGGGCATGAGGCTGGCCGGTGGAATCTGCGAACCGGCGGACTTCTGGGCCGGTTTGATCGCGGCACGCAGTGAGGTCGGGGACCTTCCCCGCGACCGGTGGTCGTCGTACCCGGCACACGGTCCCGCGGCCGCCGCCGCGGTGAACCGGGCCGTCAGCCGCGCCGCCTACCTGGAGGACGCCGCGAACTTCGACGCGGAGTTCTTCGGCGTCACACCCAGAGAAGCGGTCCTGATGGACCCGCAACAGCGCCTCGTGCTGGAAGTGGTGTGGGAAGCGCTCGAACACGCCGGGATCCCGCCTCTGTCGCTCGCCGGCAGCAACTCCGCCGTGCTGATCGGCGTCGGCGGCGGTGAGTACGGGCAGATGCTGCTCAACGATCCCGAACGGATCGGTCCGTGGAGCAGCATCGGCGGGGCCTACTGCGCCGTCGCGAACCGGGTTTCGTACTTCCTCGACCTGCGCGGTCCGAGCCTGGCGCTCGACTCCGCGTGCTCGTCCTCGCTCGCGGCGATCCACTTCGGACGGCAGGCGCTGCTGTCCGGGGAGTGCGACGTCGTGATCGCGGGCGGGGTGAACCTGATCGCCGCACCCGCGCAGACCCTGTCGCTGGGGGCGTCGGGAGCGTTGTCGGCCGACGGCAGGAGCAAGCCGTTCTCGGCTTCGGCCAACGGGTACGGGCGGGGCGAGGGTGCCGGTGTCGTGGTGCTCAAGAGGCTGGACCACGCCCGGCGCGACGGCAACAACGTCCTGGCCGTCGTCCGCGCGAGCGCGGTCCGGCAGGACGGCCGCACTAACGGGATCATGGCGCCCAACGGCGACGCACAGCAGGAGATGCTCCGATCCATGTACGCCGGGGCCGGCATCGATCCGTCCGCTGTGGACTACCTGGAAGCGCACGGCACCGGTACCCCTCTCGGTGATCCGACGGAGGCGGCCGCGGCCGCGGCCGTCCTCGGTGCCGGCCGGGCGCCGGACTCGCCCCTGCTCATCGGATCGGTGAAGGGCAACGTGGGGCACCTCGAGGCGGGCGCCGGGGTGGTCGGGATCATCAAGACGGTGCTGGCCATGCGTGCCGGTGTCCTGCCGCCCACGGTGGGAGCGCGGGACGGTGTCAATCCCGCGGTCGAGGCGGAGCGGTCGGTCAAGGTGGTGGCAGAGCCGACCGCCTGGCCCGAGGTCGCCGGAAAGCCGAAAATCGCCGGGGTGTCCAGCTTCGGCTACGGGGGCACCATCGCGCACGTCTGCCTGGCCGAAGGCGACCCGCTGGAACCTCACGAGGAGCGGGACGCCACCGACGCGCCGTCCCTGCTCGTCCTGTCCGCCGCCACCCAGGAGGCGCTGGCGCCGACGGCGTCCAGGCTCGCGGACGCGCTGGAGACGGGGGAGCAGGACGTCGACGCGGTGGCGGCCACGCTGGCGCTGCACAGGTCGCACCTGCCGTGGCGGACCGCCGTGGTCGCCACCGACCGCGCCGAGGCGGCCGACCGCCTCCGGGCGTGGTCCGCGACGGAGAAGGTTCCGGGGGTGGTGCACGGACGGGCCACCGAGCAGGCCGCCGGACCGGTGTTCGTCTTCTCCGGGCACGGTTCCCAGTGGGCGGGCATGGGACACGAGCTGCTCCGCTCGAGCAAGCCGTTCGCGGCCCTGTGCGAGCGGCTCGACCCGGTCTTCCGCGAGGAGGCCGGGTACTCGCTGATCACCGAGATCGACGAGGGGGACTGCACGCGGACGGACCGCATCCAGGCGACGCTGTTCGCCATGCACCTGGGCCTGGCCGAGGTGTGGCGGTCCTGGGGCGTCGAACCGGTGGCGGCACTCGGCCACTCGATGGGCGAGATCGCCGCGGCGGTGACCGCCGGCGTGTGGAGCGCGGAAGACGCCGCCCGGTTCGCCTGCCGCCGCGCGGCACTGCTCGAGACCGTGGCGGGACGCGGTGCCATGGTCCTGCTCGACGTGCCGTTCGACGAGCTGCGAGAACGGCTCGCGGGCAAGTCCGGCCTGACAGCGGCGATCGAACCGGCCCGCGGCTGGTCCGTGCTGGCGGGCGACGTGGCCGCGGTGGAGGAGTACGCGAGCGTGCTGGCCGGCGAGGGCCGCGTGGTCCGCCGAGTGGCCTCCGACGTCGCTTTCCACAGCTCGCACATGGACGAGCTCGTCGACGACCTCGGCGCCGCGGTGCACGGGCTGTCGATCAGCCCGGCGTCGTTGCGGCTGTACGGCACGATCCTGGACGACCCGCGTTCCGACGCGCCACGGGATGCCGCCTACTGGCAGCAGAACCTCAGGCGCCCCGTGCGGTTCGCGGCGGGCGTGGAAGCCGCGGTCCAGGATGGACACCGCCACTTCCTGGAGATCTCACCGCACCCCGTCGTCGTCCACAACATCGCCCAGATCGCGGAGTCGCTGTCGGTCCCGGCGGTCACCGCGGCGCATTCGCTGCGTCGCGCGCGGCCGGCGCTCGCGGAGCTCACCGAACAGCTGGGCAGGCTGCACTGCGCCGGAGTCCGCGTCGACTGGCGAGCCCTCTGGCCCCGCTCGGCAGCGATCGCGTTGCCGCGCACGGCGTGGCAGCACAGCCGGTACTGGCTTCCGGAGGCGCCCGTGGACCGGGGGACGGGAGGCCACGACCCGGAGTCCTTCACCCTGCTCGGTTCCCGGCTGACGGCGGCCACCGTGCCGCCATCCGCTGTGTGGCAGACGACCCTTTCGCCCGAGAACAGGCCGTACGACGCTCCGCACACCGTGCACGGCGTGGACATCGTTCCCGCTGCCGTGCTGTTGTGCACGCTCGCCGACGCGATCACGGGTGACGCGGACAAGCCGCGCCACCTCCGCGACATCGTCCTGCGCACACCACTGCCGGCCGAGCAGGACCGCGCCGTCCAGGTCGTCTGCCAGGACGGCAGGGCGGTGCTCTCCTCCCGCCTGCAGGAGGCGTCCGAAGAGACGTCCTGGACCACGCACACCTCCGCTCGCGGCGGCGGTGAGGGCACGGCGCGCACGGACTCGGCCGAGGTGGCCGGAGACCCGGTGCCGCCGATGCTCCCCGCCGGCGCCGACGAGGTGCTCGAGCTGCTCCGGCCGCTGGGAGTGTCGGGGCTGGCCTTCGACTGGCAGGTGGACCACCTGCGGCACGACGACGACGTGGTGCACGCGTCCGTGTCGACGCCCGGCCGTGCGTCCCACTGGGCGGTGGTCCTCGACGCCGCCACCACGCTGTCCTCGCTCCCGCTGGCCCGGCAGGGCATCTACCGCATGCCCGCTTCCATCGAGTCGGTCGAGTGGACCGGTCCCGCTCCGTCCTCGGTCCACCTGGTCGCACGCCTGCGCAGCGGCACCACCGACACCATCGACCTGGACCTGCGGGGGACCGACGGGCAGTCCTCCGCCAGGGTCACCGGCCTCCGGTTCGGCGTTCTCGACGCGGACCAGACGTTGATCACCGACCCCAGGACGTTCCTGCACGGGCTTTCCTGGCAGCCGCTGGAGGTCCCGGCCGTCGAGACACCCGCGGCCACGGTCACCCTGGTCTCGCCCGAACTCTCGATGACCGCGGAACGGCTCGCGAAACACCTCGTGCGGGCCGGTCTGCCGTGCACGCTCGTCAAAGCAGCACAGGACATCTCGCTGCCCGTGGGCGACGGGCCGCATCACGTGGTGTACGTGGCCCCGTACTCCGGATCGGGACACGAGTACGACGCCACCGTCCGCCACCTGACCGATCTCGCCGACGTGACGCGGTCCGCGGTCGCGGCCGACCGGCCGGGAACCAGGTTGTGGGCCCTCACCCAGGACGCCCTGGCCTGCGACACCCCCTCCGGTCTCACGCACCGGCCCCTGTGGGGAGCCGCACGGGTGATCGCCTCCGAACACCCGGAGCTGCGCGGGGGCGTGCTCGATCTGGAGGAAGGTGACGACGACGCCGCGTTCGAACTGGTGGCGCGAGTCCTCAACGATCCTCCTGCCGAGGACTGGCTGGTCATCCGGAACGGTGCACTGCTCGCCGGTCGCGTCGTTCCCCGCCCGGACCGCGGCCAGACCCCGCCGGTGCCCCTGCGGCCCGACGCGACCTACGTGGTGACCGGCGGTCTGGGAGCACTCGGGCTGGAGGCGGCGCGGCACCTCTCCTCACGGGGTGCCCGCCGGCTGGTCCTGACCAGCCGGCGCGGACTGCCGCCGCGGTCCACCTGGACCGAGCAGCACGACGACGCGACCCGGCGCGCCATCGGCGTCGTCGAGGAGCTCGAGAGCCAGGGGGTGAACGTCCTCCCGCTCGCCCTCGACGTGACCGACGCCGACGCCGCACGAGCGGTGCTGACGCCCGACTTCCTGCGCATGCCGCCCATCCGGGGCGTGGTCCACACGGCCGGAGCCGTGCACGGCCGCCTGGTGGACGACCTGGACGAGGAGTCGATCCGGGAAACGCTGCACGCCAAGGTGCTGGGTGCGTTGGTGCTGGACGAGCTGTTCCCGCCGGGAAGCATCGACGAGATGGTGCTGTTCTCCTCCACCGCACCGCTGGTCGTGCTGCCCGGCTGCACCGCCTACGCCGCGGCCAACTCGTTCCTGGACGGCCTGGCCGCACATCGCAGGCACCGAGGAGGCAACACCACCTCGATCGCCTGGACGGTCTGGCGCGACACCGGCATGGGCAAGCTCAGCGCCGACGGAATGCAGAGCATGGAGGCCCAGGGCTTCGGGGACATCACCCCGTCCGAGGCGCTGCGCGTCTGGAACTGCCTGCACACCACGGATGACGGCTACGCGCTGGTCGTCAGGCCGACCACGCCACCGCCGGGAGGACGTCGCGCGCTGTTCGAACACGTCCGCGATCCCCAGAACGGCGGGTCGCGCGAAGGATCGGCGGCCGAGTCGATCACCCTCCTGCGCGATCTGCCCGCGGACGAGGTGTTCGACGCGGCGATGGCCGTGATCCGGAGCGTGGTGGCGGCCGAGACCGGTGTGCCGGAGAACCGGATCGAAGCCGAACGGCCGTTCTCGGACATCGGCCTCGACTCGGTCATGGGCATCGCCATCCGGGGCAAGCTGCAGCAGGGCACCGGAGTCGAGCTGCCCGCGGGCATCCTCTGGACGCATCCCACGCCGGCGGCCCTGAGCCGCTACCTCGCCACGGCAGCGGCGCGGTGAGCTCGTGACCGCGAGAGAATGATCAAGCTGGTGGCGTCGGACAGGAGTCGAGTGGACCGCGTCCGGCAGTGAGGAGAAGTCGCCTGCGGCACGACGGAGTGGTCGTGCCGCAGGCCCGGTGGACCGGGTCTCCGCCCGGAGCCGAAGCGAGCTGCCCACCGGAGCCCGAGGCCTTGCAGGCCGGTCACGTGTGAGACCACCAGCCGACAGTCCACTCGC
Source organism: Lentzea jiangxiensis (assembly GCF_900104175.1). GTDB lineage: Bacteria > Actinomycetota > Actinomycetes > Mycobacteriales > Pseudonocardiaceae > Lentzea > Lentzea jiangxiensis. The sequence continues at coordinate 661,750 of NZ_FNIX01000003.1, read as the reverse complement.
GACATCGGCACGCCGGCCGGTTCTCGAGTGGCTCCGCACTTCGTCGGGTGCGGTGGAACCGCTGACCGGTGGTCGGCCCGCAGCCCTCGACGCGCCTGAGGTGGACTCACCCGCGGCCCCGGTGTCCGAAGTGGAATGACGACGGTCGGCCGATGTGATCACAACAGCGGCGGATCCGTGCTGTGGACAACCGCAGTGTCCGGAGTGGCGATCTGCTCGGTTCTCCCGCCGTGGGCGGGCTGTCCTTCAGCCTCGGTGCGGGACCTGTGATGCCGTAACCGCGGGTGGACGTGGATCTTCCTGGTGACGGTGACCGCGTGCGCCCTGGCTCGGCAATCGGACTGCGGGCTTCCACAGCCCGGTTGCCGCACAGCTGGATAGCGTCGTTTGCATCCGGTCGGAAGGTCATCGCACCGATCCAGGAGCGGTCGGCGCCTGCCGGCGGTGAGGTTCTTCCGTCACCGACACCGTGCCGCTCGAGCGAGAAAGGCTCTGAAACTTGCCGAATGCGAGTTCTTCACCTTGGGAGTGGTCGGAGTGGCAATGGCGATCCGCGGTCGGTGAGGTGGAGGCCGGTGTCCGGCTGGCCCCGGAGAACTGGCCGCGGAACGCGACCGTGGCCGTCGCGATCTCGGTCGACGTGGACAACGAGACGCTGCCCCTCTCCCGTGGCGAGACGGGGCCCGGGCTCCTGTCCCAAGGCCAGTACGGTGCGCGTGTCGGCCTGCCGCGCGTTCTGGAGACACTTCGCCGGCATTCCGCACCCGCGACGTTCTTCTACCCGGTCGTCTCCACCATGCTCGACCCCGCGGGGCTCGCCGCGGTACGAGCTGACGGGCACGAGATCGGGTTGCACGGCTGGATCCACGAGAAGTGCGGTGAGCTGACCGCGGACCAGGAGCGGGAGCTCGCTCTGCGCAGCGCGGACGCGCTGGAGGCCGCTACCGGTGTGCGGCCGGTCGGTCTGCGCACTCCGTACTGGGACTTCACGGTGCACACGCTGCCGATCATCAGGGAGCTCGGGCTCGAGTACGACTCGTCCCTGATGGCCGACGACCAGCCCTACGAGCTCGTGCACCGGGGTGAGGCGACCGGGGTGACCGAGGTCCCGGTGTCCTGGATCCGGGACGACGCCCCCTACTTCCCCGACGACGCCCTGGGAAAGCAAATCCTGGCGCCGCGTGAAGTGCTGCGCGTCTGGCAGGACGAGTTCGACGCGGCGTACGCCGAAGGCGGCCTGTTCACCCTCGCGCTCCACCCGCACATCATCGGGCACCGGTCACGCGTCAAGGTGCTCGACGAGTTGCTGGCGCACATCGCCGCCCACACCGGGGTCTGGTGGGCCACCCACGCCGAGATCGCGCGACACGCGGCGGCGCACCGGACACCTCCACCGAAGTGATGACCATCCCGACCCCCGTCCCGAATCGAGAGGACCGAGCACCGTGCCGATGATCGAAGAGGTTCACCAGGACCAGGCCGCCACCCTGGTCGACGTCTACACCCGAGCCTTCCACGACGACCCCGTCTTCTCCTGGATCTTCCCCGATGCCGAACGACGCGCGGAGTGCAACAGGCGGTTCTTCACGGTGGTCGTGGAGTCGACGTTCGCCGGTGGCGGCCTCGCCCTCCAGGTCGAGGACTTCAGCGCCGTCTCGCTGTTCTACCCGCCGTCCGTCCTGCCCAGCGCGGAGGAGCACGCCGAACTCATCGGCCGGCTGGAGGAACTGCTGGGCGACCAGGCCGAGCGGGCGGTGGCGTTCATGAACCTGCTCAACGACAACCACCCGCGAAGCGTACCGCCGCACCTCTACGGCACGTTTCTCTCGACAGTTCCGGGGCGGCAGGGTCAAGGTCTCGGGACCAAGCTGAAGAAGGCCCAGTTCGCCCTCGCCGACGGTGCGGACGCCGGTGTGTACGGCGAAGCCAGCTGCCTGCGCAACCTGGCGTTGTACGAGCGGCTCGGGCAGGTGCGGCTGGGCGAGGCGATCACCTTGCGAGGCGGTCCGTCGCTGTACCCGATCTGGCGGCCGCGGGCGAGTGACCGCGCCGCGAGGTCCTGAGGACGCCGGGCGTTCGGACGGGCCGGCGGTGGAAGCCGAGGAGGGCACATGAGCCGGTGGGGTGTCACCATTCCTTTGCCCGGGATGCCTCTCGCACTGCACCGGAGGATCGTCGAGGAGCTCCCGGACCTCGGGTACACCGATGTCTGGACCTCCGAGAAGGCGGGCACCGATGCCTTCACGCCGTTGGCGCTGGCCTCCCAGTGGGCTGAGCAGCTGCGGCTGGGCACCGCGGTGGCATCCGTGTACACCCGAGGTCCGGCGCTCCTGGCGATGAACGCGGCCACCGTCGCGGGGCTGGCCCCCGGCCGGTTCGTCCTGGGCATCGGCGCGTCGTCGAAGGTGATCGTGCAGGAGTGGAACGCCGCGGAGTTCACCACCCCTCTCCGCAGGGTTCGGGACACGCTGCTGTTCCTGCGGTCCGCGTTGGGCGGCGAGAAGGTGACCGAGACGTACGAGACGTTCTCGGTCAGTGGTTTCCGCCTGGAGAACCCGGTCGATCCGGTGCCGCCGATCGCGTTGGCCGCCCTGCGGCCGGAGATGCTGCGGTTGGCCGCGAAGGAGGCCGACGGTGCGATAACCAACTGGCTCGCTCCCGGTGACGTGCGCCGGATACGGGAGGAGATCGGTCACGGAGTCGAGCTGTCCGCACGGATCTTCGTCTGTCCCACCACCGACAGGGCGCTGGCGCGCCGGCTCGGCCGGCGGCTCGTCGCGGGCTACCTGACCGTTCCGGCCTACGCCGCGTTCCAGGACTGGCTCGGCCGCGGTGAGGCGCTCAGACCGATGCACGACGCCTGGAGCCGCGGTGACAGGCGCGAGGCGCTGGAGCTGATCCCCGACGAGGTGGTCGACGACCTCATCGTGCACGGAGCGCCGGAGGTCTGCCGCGACCGGATCCGGTCTTATGTGGACAGCGGCCTGTCGACGCCGATCATCGCCTTGGTCCCGACCGGGGACGACCCTGTCGGCCACATCAGGAGCCTGGGACCGGCTTAGCACCGCGGCACCGCGCCGAGTCGTGTGCTCGCGAGCGCCACGTGCTGGTCCGCGTTGGACACTTCAGCCGGTTCGTCGCACTCCACGACCAGATCGGACGCCGCCACCGTCGTACGGCCGAGGCGAGTTCCGGAAGCGGTGCCGCCGCAGCAGCCTCAGACCCGGCCGGTGACGAACCGGTCGAGCACGTCCGCGGCGGTGCGGACGTCCACGTCCAGCCCGCCGTCCTCGTCGATCGGCGGCCTGGTATTCGCTGCCGTCGAAGGTGACCAGCGGGCCGAACCCGGTCGTCGTCCCGGGCGATGGCGACGGGGCGCGCCGACGCTTCGAGCATGTCGGTCGTGAGCACCTTGCCGGTGTCCAAGACCGTCTTCTCCGCTGCCGGGGTCATGACGCCTCCGCTGAGCCGGGGTGGGTGGATCGGCACGCATCGCCCTGTGCAGCAGGACTTCAGGAAGCGAAGGGTGTGTCCCCGCACCGTTCCGCTCACCGGAACGACCGCCCTCGGGACGTTCCGGCACGTGGAACACCTGTGGCGGCCGAGTTCGCGCCTGCCGCGCGTTCCGGCAGGCGACGGCAGGTTCACAAGCGACAGGAACACGGGTGATCCGGTCAAACAGCCGTGGCACCGCAAGGCAGGAGGACGTCCCGGCCAGGTGGGTCGTCGCGTGCCGCGGCGCGGAGCCGTTCGAAGGCGGCGGTGCACCCGTCGTCACCGACCGGGTGCATGGACCGCGTGCGGAGTCCTGCGGCTGACGCGAGCGGTGGTTCGCGATCGATCCCGCAGGATGCGCTTCGGCAGCCCGGTGCGATCACGAACTCGGCAGATCCGCGCTGTGGACAACCGCGGAGTCCTGATCGGCGCCCTGCGCCGCCCTTCGTGACGGGTGAGCTGTCCGTTCGCCTTGCGATGAGGACGTCGGACATCGGTGTCACCGCTGGTGAGCGACTGCATCCTCTTGGTGACAGAACCGCTGGAACTCCCGCAGTTCGCTCCGTCCTCACCACTCGAACGAGCAAGTCCCCTGTCCGCGGCCACCGCGCAGGGGCTCGCAGGCGCGATCGACCCGTGAACAGGTGGCAGCGCTGCGGACATCCGCAGGCGCACCACAACGCACCGTTCCTATGCTCACCTGAGGAACAGTCGAGCGGAACGGGACTGACGAGATGATCGAGGAGCTGACGAGCAGGCCCCGTCACTACTTCCCGTCACGCCGGCCGCTCTCCGTGTGCCAACTCGGGAGTCTGCGCCACGCGGAGCGCCGGCGGCTCGGCTCACCGCTCCTCAGCGGCTGGCCGTGAGTGTCTCTTGTGGACGGTCCGATCCCGTTCGCGGCACCGTTCCGACAGCTGGAATGCTCGTTTGTACGGCGTCTTCACCGATACATACTTGCGGCGAAAATCGTTACGAGGACGGGTCGAGGTCGCTTTCGCAGGCGGGGAAAGCGGGCCGGCGACCGGTGGCGGATCCGGCTGGTCTGGCGGGTGCGCTCGCAGATCAGGTCGGTGCGCCGGTCTCACCGCCGACAGGTCACTCCCTTCCGGTGCAAGCGCGATCACTTCGGACGGGCCGCTGACCTGGCCGACGCGGCTGATGACGAGCTCCAACCCACTTCGGCTGAACTAGGGGCGATGACACGATGAGCCCGATCGATTCCGCGACCACCACCCTCGACCTGTCGGCTCCCGTGGAGTTGACCCACCTGGAGGCCGCGGCCCGGCCGATGCGCATCGCGTTGTCCGCGCAGGTCGTGGCGGACGTCGAGCGCGGGCGTCGCTTCGTCGAGGCGACGCTGGCGCAGTGTGAACGCCCGGTCTACGGTGCCACCACGGGATTCGGCCCCCTGGTCGTCTTCGACGGCCGGGAAAGCAGCACCGCGCAGTGCGAGAACGTGCTGCAGCACCTCACCGTCGGACAGGGACCCGACCTGCCGATCCCCGTCGCCCGCGCGGCGGTGCTCGTGCGCGCGCGGTCCCTGGCCCGCGGCTTGTCCGGCGCGTCTCTGTCCACAGTGGACGCACTGGTCCGGATGCTCGACACCGGTTTCGCCCCCGCCGTACCGACCTGGGGCTCGGTCGGCGCCAGCGGAGACCTCGTTCCCCTGGCGCACGCCGTCCAGAGCCTGCGCGGACACGGATACGCCTACTTCGACGGCGTTCGGATGCCCGCCGGCGACGCCCTGCGCGCGGCGGGCCTGGCGCCGCTCGAGCTGGACGGCCGGGACGCGCTGGCCCTGGTCAACGGGACGTCGGTGACGACAGCGGCCGCCGGTCTCGCCGTGTTGTCGGCACAACGCTCCCTGAAGGTCGCGGTCGCGCTGACGGCGGCACTGGCCGACCTGCTCGGTGCGACGCCCGCGTTCCTGGCGCCGTCCCTGCTCGAGGCGTTCGGTCATCCCGAGGCCGCAGCGACCGGCCGTGAGCTGTCGTGGTGGCTCGGGGGAACCACGCCGGTGGCGGGGAGGCCACTGCAGGAGCCCTACAGCATCCGGTGCACGCCGCAGCTGCTCGGCGCCGCCCGGTCGGCGGCCGGGTGGTCGGCCCGGACCGTCGCCGACGACCTCCGCGGCGTCAGCGACAACCCGCTGTTCTTCCCGGACGAAGACCTCGTCGCGCACGGGGGGAACTTCTTCGGCCAGCCCGCCGCCTTCGCCGCCGACCTGCTGTCCTCGGCGGTGACCCAGGTCGGCAACCTCGCCGAACGGCAGGTCGACCTGCTGGTGGACCCCGGCCGCAACGGCGGGCGGCCCCCGATGCTCGCGGCCGAGCCGGGCAAGCAGCACGCGATCCAGGGCTTGCAGGTGCTGGCGACGTCGGTCGTCGTGGCGATGCGCCGGGCGTGCACACCCGCGGCGATGCAGAGCATTCCCACCAACCTGCACAACCAGGACGTCGTCCCCTTCGGCACCCAAGCCGCGCTGACCGCCTACGAGCAGGCTCGTCTCCTGCGGCTGCTGCACGGTTGCCTCGGCGTCGCGGTGCGCCAAGCCGCCCACATCGGCGACCGCGAACCGACCGCGCCGCACTGCGCCGACCTCATCGCGGCGCTGGGCGAGCGCGTTGCGCCGATCACCCGCGACCGTCCGCTCGACGAGGACATCCGCGCGGCCGCCGATGTGCTGGACGAGCACGTCGCGGAGGTGCTGTCGTGATCGCTCCGCCGCTGCCCCGGCTCACCGTCCCGTTACCGCAGGACCCGCTCGCCCCGTGTGGCTGGCACCCCGGTGAACCCGGCGAGGCCGTCGGCCCGCCGTTCGACAGCGAGGCGGAGATCGCCTGGTACCGCTGGTTGCTGGGTCACCACGGCGCCTTCTGCGTGTGGCGGCTGCTCTCGGCCGCTCTCGGCCGCGGTGACCTCGACGAGGCCGCCGTCCTGCACGACACCTACTCGGCACTGCTGCTCTACTCGGGCAGTTGCCGCCCCGAGGTCTACCACTCGGTCATCCGGCCCCGGATGGCGGCGCGGCACCCGGCGATGAGCGGGACGTGGGCGCGCGACCACCGCCACGCCGCCGCGCTGCTCGCCGGAGTGCGGCCCGCCCCCGGTTCGGCGCTGAAGGAGGCGGTGAAGTTCAACCGCCTCGTGCACATGACGGTCGCCGCCCGGCTCGTGCCGGTCGGCGGGTCGCTGCTGCGCGATGCCGGGAGGGATGCCCACCAGGCGCCCACCGAGGACGAGCAGGCGCTGCTCGACGACTTCTTCCTCGTCGACCGGGCCCCGGTCTGCGCCCACGTCTTCACCGCGGCGCTGCGGGCGCGGGTCGCGGCGCTGCTGGCGGACCTCGCCGCGCGGCCGGTGCACGCGATCTACGACCGCGACGCGGTGAACGACTTCCAGACCGACCTGCCGATGCACATCGGCCGCCTCGTCCCGATCGCCGAGGCGGCTCTCGCGGATGGAGCCAACGCATGACGACAACAGCGGAACAGCCCGACAAGGCAGTGCTGCTCACCCCGCAGGTGCTCGAGTACGTCCGGGGCCAGCTCCCGCCGTTCACCGACGTCCAGCGCGAACTGATCGACGCCACGCTCGCCCTCGGCCAGGTGGCCGAGATGCAGGTGCCTCCGGAACAGGGGGCGCTGCTCACGCTGCTGGCCCGGCTGAGCGGCGCCCGCGTCGCGGTCGAGGTGGGCACGTTCACCGGGTACTCGACGCTCGCGCTGGCCGAGGGCGTGGGTCCGGCCGGTCGGGTGATCACCTGTGACGTGACCGACCGCTGGGCCGGGATCGCCACCGCCGCCTGGAGCCGGGCCGGTGTCGCTGAGCGGGTGGAGCAGCAGTTCGGGCCCGCCGCCGACACCCTGCGGGGCCTTCCGGAAGAGCCGTTCGTCGACCTGGCCTTCCTCGACGCCGACAAGGTCGGCTACCGCACCTACTGGGAAGAGCTCGTGCCCCGGCTGCGCCCCAACGGCCTGATCGTGGCCGACAACGTGCTCTACGCCGGCGAGGCGGCTTCACCCGACGCCGAGGGCAACGCCCGCGCCATCCGCGAGTTCAACGAACACGTCCGCAACGACGACCGCGTCGAGTCGGTCCTGCTGACCGTCGCGGACGGTCTCACCCTGGCCCGCAAGAGGGGCCCGGGGGAGCGGTGAGGGCCGGACGGCAAGCCGCTGAAGTGCCGGTGCGGCCGTGACGGCGGCCTGGGAGGTGCCCGCCGGCGCGCACCTCGGCGACTACGTGCTGCGGCCGGGCGCCCCGGACGACGACCGGCTCGCGGTGGTGGACCGCTCCCGGGGCGGGCGTGTCGAATGGACGTACGGACGGCTGCGCGCGGCCGTCGCCGGGCTCGCGGCCTGGTTGCGCCGGTCGGGGGTCGGCGACGACGACACCGTGCTGGTGCTGACCGAGAACAGCGCCGAGTTCGTGGTCGCCTACCACGGGGTCCTCGCGGCCGGCGCAGTGGTGCTCGCGCTCGACCCGCGGGACACCACCGAGCGGTGGCGTGCCGCGATCGACGGCACCGGTGCGAAGGCACTGATCGCGGAGACGGCCCTCGGACCGCCGGAGGTGCCGCTGCCGACCGTCTGCGTCGGCGCTCTCACGTCGAACGGCACTCCGTGGGACGAGGCGGTGGCCACGCCACCGTTGCCGCTGTCTCCGCCCGGTGGTGACCGGACGGCGGTGCTGATGAGCTCCAGCGGCACGCTGGGCACACCGCAGCTCGTGGCGGTGTCACACCGCAACCTGACCGCCAACCTCGGGCAGATCGCCCACCTGCACCGGGTGCGCGGCGACGACGTCGTCCTGTCGGTACCGCCGCTCAGGCACGTCTACGGGATGCAGATGGCGATGAACCCGGCGCTGAGGGCGGGCGCCACCCTGGTCATCGGCGCTACCCCGTTCTCGGCCGCAGACTTCACCCGCGACGTCACCGAGGACGGCGTGTCGCTGGCGTACCTGGTGCCGAGCGTGGTGACCGAGATCGGCGCGGCCGGGGAGCCGCTGCCGTCGCTGCGGCTGGTCGTCTCGGGTGGTGCGCCGCTGCCCTCGGTGGACGCCGACCGCTGCGCCGCGGTTCTCGGCGTCCCGGTGGTGCAGGGGTTCGGGATGACCGAGGCGGGGTGCGTGAGCTTCAGCCCGGACGGAGTCCGGGTTCCGCCCGGCTCCACCGGCGTGCTCGTCCCGGGCACCGAGGTGCGGTTCACCGGCGGCGCGGACGCGGAGTCGGGCGAGTTGTGGCTGCGCGGGCCGCAGATCGCCCGCGGGGCGGCGGACGCGGACGGCTGGCTGCGCACCGGCGACCTGGTGAGCCGCGACGCGCACGGCTTCCTGCGGATCACCGGCCGGGCGAAGGCGCTGATCAAGTACAAGGGGCACCAGGTGTCCCCGGTCGAGCTGGAGGAAGTGGTCACGAGCCACCCCGCGGTGGCCGAGGCCTTGGTCGCGGGCGTGCCCGACCTGGTCGCGGGGGAGATCCCGAAGGCCTACGTCGTGCTGAACGAGCCGGTGTCCCTCGCGGAGATTACGGCCTACGTCGCGGACCGCGTCTCGCCGCACAAACGGGTGCGGGCCATCGAGCGGGTGCGGGAGATCCCGCGCTCCTCGACCGGTAAGCGGATGCGGCCCCCGGCGCTGCGGGTGCTGGTCACCGGCGGCGGGCGTGGGCTGGGACGGACGTTCGCGGAGGCGCTGGCCGCCGCCGGGCTGTCCGTCGCCGTCGCCGGCCGCCACCGGGACGCCCTGGTGGAGACCGTCGACGGGATCCGGCAAGCCGGTGGAACCGCGACCTGGGTGCGCCTCGACGTGACGGACCACGATTCGGTGGCCGGTGGAGTCGACCAGGTCGTGGCCGAGCTGGGTGGCCTCGACGTGCTGGTGAACAACGCGGGTGTCGGCGGCCCGATCGGTCCCTTGTGGACCGTGGACGAGGCGGAATGGGTGCGGGCCTTCGAGGTCGGGCTCTTCGGAGCTGTGCGGGTGACGCGGGCGGTGCTGCCCTCGCTCACCGGACGCGTGGTGAACGTGGTGAGCCGCGCGGGCGCGGTCGGCTGGCCGCACGCCAGCGCCTATGCCGCCACCAAGGCGGGGTTGATCTCGGTGACCGCGAGCCTGGCCGGCGAGCTGGCCGACTCCGCGCGGGTGGCGGTGGCGTTCGACCCGGGCCTGGTCGACGCCGGGATGACCCGGTCCCACCTCGATCGCGGCCGGACGGGGAACCGCTGGGAGGACGACATCCTGGCGTGGACGGTGAAGGCCCAGCGGTCCGGGCGTTTCACCGCCGCCGAGGACTCGGCGGCCGCGCTGGTCTCCGTCGTCACGGGCGCGGCGGACCACGCGGCGGGCGGGTGCGTCCGGACGGAGGACGTGCTGCCACGACCGCGGCTTCTGCCGTCCGCCGAACCGGGGGAGCCGGATTCGATCAGGCCGGGCCGACGAGAGGTGTCCTCATGAAGGCTGCAATCCTGCACGGAAAGCACGAGTTGACCGTGGAAGCGGTCCCGGACGCGGTGCTCCAGGCACCCGGTGACGCGGTCGTCCGCGTTGTCGTCGCCGGGATCTGCGGCACGGATCTGCACGGCTACAACGGACTTCCCGGTCCGGCCACCGGGCCTCGCTGCGGGCACGAGTTCGTCGGCGTGGTCGAAGACGTCGGCACCGAGGTCTCCACGCTCCGTCCGGGGATGATGGTCGTCGCGCCGTTCAACTTCGCCGACGGGACCTGCGCCGCATGTCAGGCCGGTGTGCACAGTGCCTGCGCCGCGGGCGGCATGTTCGGTGTGGACGGCGACGGCGCACAGGCCGAAGCGGTCCGCGTCCCCTTCGCCGACGCCAACCTGGTGGCGGTGCCGGTGGACGAGAACGACGAACGGCTGTCGTCGCTCCTCGCCCTCACCGACACGATGGCGACCGGCTTGCACGCCGTCCGGACGGGCCGGGTCGCGCCGGGCTCGTCGGTCGCCGTCCTCGGTGACGGTCCGGTCGGGATGTGCGCCGCGCTCGCGGCCCGGGAGGCGGGCGCCGGCCGGATCATCCTCGTGGGCAGGCACGAGACGCGGTTGAGCAAGGGCCGCGACTTCGGTGCGACCGACACCTTCCTGGCCCGAGGCCCCGAAAGCGTCGCCGAGTCCATCGATTTCGTTCGCGCAGCCACACAAGGGCGTGGCGCCGACGTGGTGGTGGAGTGCGGTGGCGGCCCCCAGGCGCAGAACACGGCTTTCGCGCTGTGCCGGACCGGCGGCACCGTCTGCGTGATGGGCAGCCCGCCGATCGGTGACGTGACGCCGGTGTTCTTCCGCGGCATCACCCTCACCGGCGGGCTCACGCCGGCCCGCGCCTACCTTCCCGATCTCGTCGAACGGGTACTGGCCGGCACGCTCGCCCCCGGTTCCATCTTCGACAAGGAGGTGGCTCTGGACGACATCGTGTCCGGCTACGAGGTGATGGCCGCGCGCGCGGCCACCAAGGTGCTCGTGCGGCTCTAACGCGCCGAAAGCTGCATTTGCCAAGCGCAGTCAGGTTTTCGACAAACGCAGGAAGCGAGAAGCCAGATGCCAACAAGGACCTACCGAGCCCGAATCCGCTCACGTGTGGTCGTGCCGCTCATCCTGTCGGCCACCATGATCGCCGCCCTCAGCCCGGCCGTCACCGCCGCACCGACCCACCACCCGCAGGGTGCGTTCGAGTCGATCGCCAGTCCGAAGGAAAGGGCGAACAGGGCGGTCGTCCTCGGCTTCTACTCCGCGCTGAACCGTGGGGATCTCGGACACCTCGACAGGGTGGTGCGCCCCGACCTCGTCCAGCACTACCCCGCGATCGCCAACGGCCGGGCCGCGTTCCGCGAGTACCACGCGGGCCTGCGCAACCAGAACCCGGACCTCCGGTTCACCGTGAAGCGGACCATCGCCCAGAACGACCTGGTCGTGGCGCACAGCCACTTCGTCGGCAAGGCCGGCGACGCGGGGGTCGCCAAGATCAACCTCTTCCGCCTCGACAAGGGCAGGATCGCCGAGCACTGGGAGGTCAACGAGGCCGTCCGGCCGGCCGGCACCGGCAACGACATGTTCTCCACGCTCAGCTCGCCCAGGATCTCCAAGTCGCTGCCGTTCGCCACGGACGCCGAGAGCGAACACGTGGCTCGCGCCGCCTTCGCCGAGATCGTCAACCAGCCCGATGACGAGCTCCGCCTCCAGGCGCTCGACCGCTACATCGGGGACAACACCTACTACCAGCACTTCCCGAACGTCCCGAACGGAACCGGAGCGCTGCAGCAGTTCATCCACGACGCGTTCGCCGCGCGGCCGGATTACCGCGCCAACGTGAAGACCGTCGTCGCCGAGGGAGACCTGGTCGCTGTCTTCGTCCACCTGGAGAACCTCTTCGACATGGACAACGGCGTGGGCGCCGACCTGTACCGCGTCCGAGACGGAAAACTGCTGGAGCACTGGGTGGTCATCGAGCCCACTCCGCCGACTTCGGCCAACCCGAACACGATGTACTGATCCGAGGGACGCGGGCGGGAAAGGCGGTTCCATGCAGGACGACATCGCAATCCGGCCCGCGTCCTCGTCGTCATCGGGCCACAGCTGGCCCACGACTCCACTGGTTCTGCTCGCGATCGCCCTCGCGGCGGTCGTGGCCTGGCAGATCCGGGACTGGTCGTCCTATTTGGACGTGAGGCCGCAGCCGCTGTCCCTCCTCCCGGCCGATGCCGGGCACCACGCAGGAACAGGCGGGTCTCCCACCCCGCCTCCAGCCATCGTGGCGAGCGCCGTCCCCAATTTCGCCGGCATCACGATGCTCGCCGCGCACGTGACGATGGCGAGCGTGGTGCTGGCCGCCGCCGCCACCCGGCGGTGGGCGGCAGCGAGGCGCACCACCGCCGCGCTGGTCTTCGCGGCGACGTCGGCCGTCCTCAGCGCCTCGATGACGATCCCCCTGGCGGGGCTCACCGTCGGCAACGCGATCTCACGCGGCAACACGATGTCCGCGGCGATCACCGTCTTGCAGTACTCGTTCGTGCTCTCCCTGCTGGCCGCGGCCGCCCTGCACCCGCGGTTCGCTCCCCGACTCCCTGAAGGTGATCGACGTGCTGAACAGAAGAGATGCGATCAAACTCGGTTCCGTCGTCGGCGCGGCCCTGGTCTTCCCGACGAAGCAGCTGGCGTCCGCGTTCTCTGACGATCCGCCGGGGGTGCCGCCCTTCTCGGTGCCGTTGTCGATCCCCCCGGTGCTGAAGCCCACGCGGAGCACGGCGGACGCCGACTTCTACGACATGCGGATCGCGGAGACCGAACTCGAGGTCCTCCCCGGCATCCGGACCAAGACGCTCACCTTCAACGGGAGCTTCCCCGGTCCGACCCTCCGCGCCCGGCGCGGTCGCGCCGTGGTGGTCAGGCAGTTCAACGGCCTGTCCGGCCCTGCCACCGTCCACCTGCACGGCGCTGACGTCCCGGCGTCGAGCGACGGGCACCCGATGGACCCGATCGCACCCGGCCAGTCCAGGGAGTACCGGTATCCGAACGACCAGCGGGCCGCGACGCTCTGGTACCACGACCACACGCACCACTTCGAAGGCGAACGGGTCTACCGCGGCCTTTCCGGCGCGTACCTGCTGTCGGATCCCGTGGACGAGCTGCTTCCGCTGCCCACTGGCGAATTCGACGTCCCCCTGATGCTGCGGGACGCGAAGTTCGACAGCAAGGGCCAGCTCGTCTTCGTGCCGGACGACTTCCTCAACCGGCCGACGGTGCTCGTCAACGGACGGCCGCAGCCCTACTTCGAGGTCAAGCGGAAGCTGTACCGCCTCAGGCTGATCAACGGCTCGAACCTCGAGATGTTCAAGTTCCGGCTCTCCACCGGAGCGCCGTTCCTGCAGATCGCGTCCGACGGCGGTTTCCTGCGCGTGCCCGCGGTGCGGCAGGAGATCGACGTCTGGCCGGCGGAGCGTGCCGAGGTGCTGGTGGACTTCCGGTCGGTTCCGCCGGGCACCGCCATCGCGCTGCAGAACGTGGCGGCCCTGTCCGAGAACAAGCGCGACATCCTGCAGTTCCGGGTCGGCGACGGGGGTTCGTGGGCCAAGCCGGAGATCGCCATCCCCAGCTGGTCGGGCGGCGGGCGGGTCCCGCTGGTGCGGGGACAGGTCCCGGGTTGGCCGGCCAACAACGCGCTGCGAGGCCGGGTCACGAGAACCCGGCGGTTCGTCCTGCGCCTCGATCTCGCGAAGGGCCAGTTCGTCATCAACGACCAGGGGTTCGACCCGGACCGCGTGGACGCGACGATCGAGCACGGCTCGACCGAGATCTGGGAGATCGTGAACGACGACGCCGCTCTCGGCATCCAGCACACGCTGCACCTGCACCTCGTGCAGTTCCGGGTCCTCGACCGCAACGGCAAGCCCGAGCCCGCCCACGACTCCTACCCGAAGGACACCGTCCGCCTGTTCCCCGGCGACGTGGTCCGCATCCAGGCGACGTTCGACTCCCACCTCGGCCGGTACCCGTTCCACTGCCACTTCCTCGACCACGCGACCCACTCGATGATGGGCCAGTTCGAAGTCGTGCCCAAGCGATGAGGGGCCGGGCGCGGGTGGTGACGGCGAAGCCGGTCACCACCCGCGCCCGCAGACCGCGATGGGACACACCGACGGCCTCACACGCCGAGACTGCGCGTGGAAGCTCAGTCCGACTCGTCCGGACGGTTGCGCCCAAGGGACTCGTGCGCGGAGACGAACTCGCCCGCGCACTGGGCGACCGCGCAACCGATCTCGCCCGCCAGCAGCACCGCGGCGATGATCTCCGCCAGTTTGGCCACCTTGCCGGTGCCGGCGCAGCCGACCATGCCCAGCGTCGCCTGGAAGGCCGGAAGGCCCGTCCCGCCCCCGACCGTTCCCACGACGAGCGTGGGCAGCGTCAGGGAGATCTCCAGGTCGCCACTGCTCGTCACGCGGGAGTCCACGATCCCCTTCGCACACTCGCCCAGGTAGGCCATGTCCTGCCCGAACGCCTGGAACAGGCCGGCCATGCCGTTGGCGACGTGGATGTTGAGCGATGAGCTGCCGTGCAGCGCGAGCGTGCTCCGGTAGGCCTGGACGTACCGGTCCAGCCGCAGCACGTCCGTCCGCCCCTGAGAGGCCACGACATCCGCCGGGAGAACCGCCCGGGCGGTCACCGCCTTGCCCTTCAGGCGTGCCGGAATGGGCTTCTTGTCCTCCGGGTACGGCAGGAACTCCTCCAGCTCGATGCCGCTGTACCGGACGACGTGCTCCGAAACCGCGGCTATCGCTTTGCTCGCCATGTTGCTGCCCATCGCGTCACCGGTGGTGAACTCCACTGAAACCAGCACGGTGGAGCCGACGTGCTCGTAGTGGAACCGCTGCGCGCGCAGATGACCGCTGGTGCTCTCCGCCACGGCGAGAAGCACCTGTTCCTGATTTCGGCACCACAGCACGAGGTCCTGCGCTTCGCGGAGGCTGTTCACGCGGTAGTGGATGCCCCGCAGGAAGCGGTCGGCCGTCACGACGACTTCGCAGCCCCCCGACGCCTTGAGCATCTTCGCACCGCGGCTGTACGAGGCCACCAGGGTGCCCTCCAGCGTCGCCATGGGGACCACGAACTCGCCCACGGCGTGCTGTCCGTTCACCAGCACGGGACCGCAGAGTCCCAGGGGGACCGGTACGGCGCCGACGAAGTTCTCGACGTTGCCCGCGACGTCGCTCTCGGTGAGCGTCGTCTCCAACGCCGTGATCAGCTTCTTGTCGTCGGAAAGCAGTTCCGCCAGCAGGTTCCGCCGCTGACGCTCGCTGGTGCGCGAGATGTGCATCTTCACATGCCGTTCTGCCGAGTGGTGGGAGAGGCGCTTCGTCGAAGTCGTGGGACCACCTCGGCCTCGTGTTCCGCGAGGCGGCCCCACGTGTCGCGCCAGTTCTGCGAGGACGTTCCCGAGTTCCGCACCTCAGGAGTGGAGGAGGTCGCCGATCGCGTCGGTTCCTTGCGACACAGGGGTTTCGCCCGCACTTTCGACGATGTCGGTGATGGTGCGAAGCGCGTCGTACTGCGCGTACTCGGCTTGCAGCCGTTGCGCGGCGGCGCGGTAGCTGTCGTCACGCAGCACCTTGCTCACCGCCGCACCGATGTCAGAGGCGCGCGGCCTGCCCGTCGCGAGGTTGATGGCCGCGCCGGTCCACGCGGCGTGCGCGCTGGAGTCCTTCTTCTCCTCGGTCTCGCCCGCCAGGACGAGGGGCACACCACGGCTCAGGGCCATCTGCATCCCGCCGAACCCGCCGTTGCTGACGAACACGTCGACATGCGGGAGCAGCTGCGTGTACGGGATGTACTCCGCGGCACGCACGTTGTCCGGGAGGGCGCCGAGATCGCTCACCGGCCGGCCGCCGGTCGTGGCGATCACGAGGCAGTCCTGGCCGGCCAAGGCCTCGATCGTGGGCAGCATCAGCTCGGAGTAGTCGTCGTTGCTGACGGTGCCCTGCGAAACGAGAACCACCTTTTCGGCGTTGAGCACGTCTTCCCACCACTGCGGCAGCGGCACGTCCTGGTGGTCCGCCTCCCACGGCACGCCCACGAAGCGAACCGAATCGGGGAGGTCGCTGCGCGGGTACTCCAGGGAGGGGATGGACAGGTGCAGGCATTCGTCGGGCACCACGACCTGCGCGTCGAAGTAGGAGGGCAGCGTGCCGGTGCCGCCGCAGTCGCGGACCAGCTGCTCCGCGAGGCGTTGCGCGGAGGAGAACGCCGCGCGCACCTCCGCGTTGAGCCGGGCGTTGCGCTCCCGTCCGCTCGGTGACGCGTCGGGCAGCAGTCCCATGCCGAAAGGCGCCGTGTCCACGCTGTACAGGGGAAGCACCGTGACACCGAGACCGAGCACCCGCGCGGGCCGGATGCCCGGCGCGCCCAGCTGGATCGGCCACAGCCCGTTGAAGTACATCTCGTGCAGCACGACCGTGGGCGTGTCCGGTTGCTGGGCGAGAACCTCCTGGACGGCCTCGTGCTGCTCCCGCATGGGCTTGGCCAGCACCTCGGTGAGGTAGACGGCGATCTGCTCGACCCCGGGCGCGGCGGCGACGAGCTCCGGGACGGTTTGGTACACGTTCGGGCCGTCGTAGTCGGCGTGCCCCTTGAGCGGGTGGAAGGTGGCGCCCGTGCCGAGGACCGCGTCGCGCAGGTTGGTGCCGGTGACGAAGGTGACGTCGTGACCCCGGGCCACCAGGTGGGCGGCGATGGGGCGCAGCGGGTTCACGTGTCCGGGAAAGGGAATCGCTGCCATGACCACGCGCGTCATACGTTGACCTCCAGAAGAGCATCTCGAAGAAAGATCGGTCACCAGAACAGGACCAGCGACGTGGGAAGTGAGTCCGCGGAGGACTCGGCAGTGCCGCGGGAGGTGATGTGCGCGGACCTGGACGCGCAGGCGTGACGACCCGCGGATCACCGACTCGGTCGGAGAATCGCCGGTCTGCTCAAGCAGGAACGCTCGCGGGTGCATCGCCGCGGGCAGCTCGCACGAGTTTCATCAGCACGGACCTGACGCTGCACTCGAGGTAGGTGTGGTGCCCCTCGGCTCCGAGCGCCAGCAGGGAGTCCAGGAACGCGACCGGACGCACGAGGTGACACGCCAGCACTTCGCGGACATCGGCCGGACGCTCGACCCGGCGCCCCAGCACGGGGGAGTGGACCGGGATGCTCGGCGCGGCACAGGTGATCGTGTCCACCACGGCGGAGAACCGGGCCGCGGCCTCGTCGAGCAACGCGTTGTGGAACGGGTAGGACACGTGCAGCCGGGTCGTCTCGATGCCCGCCGCCGCGGCGAGGTGGACCAGGCGCCGCAGCGGTTCGGCCGGGCCGGAGACGACGACCTGCTCGGTGCTGTTGTCGACGGCGAGCACCGTTCGCTGATCGGCGAGCCCGGTGAGCAGTTCGTCGACGTGTCGTCTGTCGGTGCGCAGCGCGACCATGCCGCCGTCGGGCAGACCTGCTCCGCGCAGTGCCTCGTCGCG
Organism: Lentzea jiangxiensis; assembly: GCF_900104175.1. Lineage (GTDB taxonomy): Bacteria > Actinomycetota > Actinomycetes > Mycobacteriales > Pseudonocardiaceae > Lentzea > Lentzea jiangxiensis. The sequence goes on along the minus strand of NZ_FNIX01000003.1, from coordinate 644,238 downwards.
CGCGATGATCAGCCGGACCGCGTCTTCGAGCGAAACACATCCGGAGGCCACGAGAGCGGCGAACTCGCCGAGGCTGTGACCCACCAGAACGGCGGGCGACAGGCCGCAGCACCGGGTGTAGAAGTCGTACAGGCAGATCTCGGTCGCGAAGATCGCCAGGTGGAGCCTGCCGGGGTTGTCCTCGACCAGGCTTTCCAGCGTCGGCGCTGTGCGGTCGGTGAGCAACTCGGCCACCTCGGGTCCGCCCGCGGCCCCGGACGCCGCGTTGATCCGCTCCAGCACGGCGGGCAGTCCCGCGAAGTCGTCCGCGAACTCGTGCAGGCCACCCGGGAGATAACCGCCGTGGCCGGCGAAGAGGAAAACCGGGTCGGCGCTTTGCGTGTCCACAAAACTCCCTCGTCGGTGTGCTGTGCCCGAATATTGCGGTCGTGCCGGTGGTCGACAAGGCGTCATTCCGCCCTGTGGAACGGGGTGATCGTCCGCCCTGCGGGTCGGTACGCGTCGGTGGCCGGTTCACGGCGGGAGACCGAACATCCGGTGGAGCACGTCCAGCGGCAGCTCTTCTCCGTGCCGATCGGCCCTCTCCACCGGCACGGTTCGAAAATCACAGGCGAAATCTTCGATGAGTTGGCCCTGTCGCGTTCGAGGCTCCCTCTCGACCAGTGCAAAGCGCTGCCGGAGTCGAGGTGAGCAGGACTCGTGGAATTCGTCCTCCCGGGAACAGCGGATGAACTGCGAATTGATTCTCACTGTGCCGCGCACCCGTGCATCACCCGATCGGGTGACAGCGAGCGTCATCGGTTGTTGCGGTGATTGCGGAAAACCGCACTGTGGAGCACTGCGAGATTGCGGAGTTCCGCAGGTTCGCCCCCACCGGGATTCCATACCGTCGAGCACCGGTCCTCCGCAGATCGCGTCGAGGAGGTGGTGAGGGGTGGTGGCGGTGTTGTCGATCAGCACGTCGTGCACGGATTCGCAGCCTGGAGGCGATAGCCGCCAACCGGACGGCGACGCCGTGACCGGCAAGGCCGCCGCGGCGAAGGTGCTCGCCGTTCTGGAGGCTTTCAGCCTCTGCCAGGGCGAGGTCGGCGTCGCCGAGTTGGCGCGGAAGGCGGGTCTGCCGAAGTCGACGACGCACCGGATGCTGGGGTTCCTCTGCGATGAGGGCTTCGTCAAGACCGCTGCCGGGCGCTACGAGCTGACGGTCAAGGTCGCGAGGTTGTCGTCTTCCAGCACGGACGTCGACCCCGGGCTCTACGACCGCGTTCTCCCGTATCTGACCGACCTCCACGAAACGGTCAAGCACCCGGTTCTGCTGGTCATCCGTGCGGGAGGCGTCGCGCGGGTCGTCAAGCGGGTGTGCGGCAGCCGAGCCGCGAGTTTCGCGACCCACCTCGGCGACACGCTGCCCCTGCACTGCACGGCCGCGGGCAAACTGCTGCTGGCGCACGCGTGGACCCAGGCAGAACAGGATCTCGAGCTGCACCGCTACACCGACCTCACCATCACCGACAGGGGGCGGCTCCAGCGGGAACTGATCTCGACGCAGGCCAGCGGCATCGCGACGGACGTCAACGAATGGCGGCTCGGGGTGACGAGCCTGGCGGTCGCGCTGCGGATCTGGGGATCCGCGCCGGCCGTGATCGCGGTGGTCGGTCCCTCCGCCAGGGTCGACGTGCGCGCAGTGGCTCCCCAACTCCGGCGGCTCGCGCACCACGCCGCGCTGGGGATGCGGGATTCCCAGCTCCGATCTGTTGCGACGTGACGGTGCCGCACGACGTCGACGTGTTCAGTGTCAGGGCTCACCAGGCATTTCACCGATGCAGCCGGCCTGCCGAGGAGTTTCCGTCCGGTACGTCGTCGACCGGGTAGTCGGTGTACCCGGTCGCGCCGCCCGAGTAGAACGTCGTCTGGTCCGGGAAGGCTTCCGGACGATCGGCTTGCCAGCGCCGGGGCAGATCGGGGTTGGCGATCGCGGCGCGTCCGACAGCGACGGCGTCCGCCTGTCCGGTGCCGACGAGATCAGCTGCGGTCCGCCGGTCGGTGACCGAGGAGAAGCCGGTGTTGACGATCAGGGGTGAGCCGGAGATGCGCCGGAGGTCCTGGACCAAGGCGCTGCCGGAGGCAGTCGAAAAGCGCAGCGCAGGTGGCCGACACGTCCTCTTCGTCGAGCTCCAGCGCGCCTTGGACGTTGGCGCCGGGCGAGACGCGGATGCCGACGCGGTCCGCACCGATCGCATCGGCGACGGCGACCTCGACGACGAACCGCGCCCGGCGGTGCGAAGTGCTCAAGCCGATGCACGACGCGGACGAAGTCCTATGTGGACATGATTCTGCCGGATCCGGTCACCGCACCGGCCCCGATCTGTCGGCCACGTCGCTGTTCCGTCCGGCGGAACGGCCGGTTGTGCCAAACGACCGCCGTTCGGCAGATTTCGCATGTCGGCATCGAATCGCCCGGCGGATGATTCGGGTGTTCCGCCTCTGAATCCGGAAGTCCTTTCCTCCCTTTGAATTCGCCGAGTTCCGAGGTGCTCACATGTCGAGGAGTGCGGTCGTCACGGGACTGTGCGCGTGGCTGCCCCCGGGGTGGTGACGAACGCCGAGCTGTGCTCGCCGCTACGAAGGCGACCACGCCCTCTTCTCGGAACTGCGGGACCGGGCCCAGCGCTGTCGCGGTGCCCGTGCCTTCCCCGCCCTGCCGGTCAGCGACGGCGCGCCTCTCCGGTGACCGGCGAGCACGCCGCCGAGGGACAACTCGCCGTCTTCCGAGAGCGCACAGCGCGGCCCTGAAGGGGGTTGGAGCGCAAGGAGTTCGCGACGTTCCGCGGCGGCAGGCCCACTCATCCGAGGAAATTTCGCCTCGGCCAGAGCGTGCGGCTGCTCTCCGTTCTGCCTGGAGGTCCTGGTCCGGAGGGCGGATTTCCAGTCACGGCAACGATTTCCGTGTCAGGAGGAATGACTGGCTCGATCGCGCTGCCGCGTTCCGGTGCGCGGGACGGTTCGTTGACCGGTCCATGATCCACTTCCAGGGTGGATCACGTGGGGAAGTGTCTGCGACCCATCGAGAGCTGAGGAACCACGTGATGTCTTCCGACTTGGAACTTTCCGCCACCGCGGTCGAAAAGTGGCTCGTGGAACGCCTTTCGGAGCTCACCGGCACACCTGCTCAGTTCATCGACGTGGACGAGCGGATCAACCGCTACCTCCGCGACTCGGTGCACATGGTCCGCCTGCTGACCGATCTCGGGACCGAACTGGGCAGGACGCTGCGGCCCACGATGATGTGGGAGAACCCCACCGCCAGATCACTCGCCCAGGCGGTGAGCGCCTCCGCACGGCAGGGGGAGCCGAGCCCGGCTTCCGCTCCGGCCACGCGCGGCGCCCGCTCCGACGACCCCATCGCCGTCGTCGGCATGTCCTGCCGGTTCCCGGGCGCAGGTGACCTCGACGCGTACTGGTCGCTGCTGTCGAACGGGGTGGACGCCACCAGCGGCGTGCCGGCGCGGCGTTGGCACGCCGGCACAGCTCAGGTCGAGGCCTCTGCGGTGGACGACCGCGCCGGCAGCTGGCGTGGTGGTTTTCTGGAGCAGGTCGATGGTTTCGACCCGCAGTTCTTCGGCATCTCACCGCGTGAAGCGGCCGAGATGGATCCGCAGCAGCGGCTGGCGATGGAGCTGTCGTGGGAGGCGCTCGACGACGCGGGCATAGCGCCCCACAGCCTCCGGGACACCCGGACCGGCGTCTTCTTCGGCGCCATGTGGCACGACTACGCCCAGCTGGCCGCGGGTGACCTCGCCGGGACCACGCAGCACACCGCGACAGGTCAGGACCTCAGCATCATCCCCGCCAGGATCTCCTACTTCCTGGGGCTGCGCGGACCCGCCATCACGCTGAACACCGCCTGTTCGTCCGCGCTGGTCGCCATCCACCAGGCGCGGCAGAGCCTCCTGCTCGGCGAGTCGTCGCTCGCCCTGGCCGGCGGGGTCAACCTGATCCTCGCGCTGGACAGCATGGTCGCGATGGACCGGTTCGGCGCTATGGCGCCGGACGGGCGGTGCAAGGCGTTCGACAGCAGGGCGAACGGGTACGTGCGAGGTGAGGGCGGCGGTGTGGTGGTGCTCAAACCGTTGTCCCGCGCACTGGCCGACGGCGATCCCGTCTACTGCGTCATCCGGGGCAGCGCGATCAACAACGACGGCTTCAGCAACGGCATGACCGCACCCAGTCCGGCCGCTCAGGTGGAGGTCCTGCGAGACGCCTACGCCAACGCCGGGATCGACCCCGCGCACGTCGACTACGTCGAGGCGCACGGCACCGGGACGATGCTCGGCGACCCGATCGAGGCGGGAGCGCTGGGCGCGGTGCTCGGGGCGGCCCGCCCGGCCGACCGCCCACTGGTGCTCGGCTCGGCGAAGACCAACATCGGCCACCTCGAGGCGGCCGCGGGGATGGCGGGCTTCATCAAGACCGTTCTGGCGCTGTGCCACCGTTCCATCCCGCCGAGCCTGCACTTCGAGAACCCGAACCCGCACATCGACTTCGACGGCCTGCGGCTGCGGGTCGCTTCGCGGCGCACGCCGTGGCCACGGCACGACCGTCCCGGGCTCGCCGGGGTGAGCGCCTTCGGTTTCGGCGGCACCAACTGCCACGTGGTCCTGCAGGAAGCGGGCGCGGGCGGGGCGCACCTGGTGCCGCTGTCGTCCCGTGACGAGGACGGGCTCCGCGCCGCGGCGGCAGAGCTCCTCGAGGCGTGCGGGCGACCCGGTGCGACGATGCCGGCGCTGCGTTCCGCTGCCGTGGCCCGGGGAGTCGGGGAGGAGCAGCGGCTGGCGGTCACCGCGGAGGACCCCGCCGATCTGGCGAGGCGGCTCACCGCGCACCTCGACGGCCGCCCCCTGCCCGGCACGGCGACAGGCCTCGTGGAAGCGGATCGAGCCAACCCGGTGTTCCTGTTCGCCGGTCAGGGATCGCAGTGGCTCGGCATGGCGAGGGACCTGGTGCTCGAACCGGCCTTCCTGGCCGCTTTGCGGCGTTGCGACCGCGCGATGCGCTCCCACCTCGACGTGCCGGTCCTGGACGTGGTGCTCGCGGACGACCCGGCCTGGCTCGAGGACCTGCGGCTGGTGCAGCCGGCGATCTTCGCCGTGCAGGTCGCCCTCGCCGCTCTGTGGCGCTCCTGGGGAGTGCACCCCGGTGCCGTCGTGGGGCAGAGCCTGGGCGAGATCGCGGCAGCCCACGTGGCGGGGTGCCTGAGCCTGGAGGACGCGGTGCGGATCGTCTGCGTCCGCAGCAGGATCGTGCACGGCGCCGCGTCCGGCTCGGGCGCGATGGCCGTGGTCGAGCTGCCGGCCGAGGAGGCCCGCCGGGTGATCGCGAGCCGCGCGGACGAGATCTCGATCGCCGTCAGCAGCGGTCCGAACTCGACGGTGATCTCCGGAGCGGCTGATGCCGTGCGGGACCTCTCGTCCGAACTCGCCCGGTCGGGGATCACGCTGCGGCCGATCCAGGTGGACTACGCGTCGCACTCCCCGCAGATGGATCCGCTGCTGCCCGAGCTGCGATCGGCGCTGAGCGGCGTGCGTCCCCATCGCGGTGTCATCCCCTTCTACTCCACGGTTGCCGGCCAGGACGTGGCCGGTGACGAGCTGGACGCCGAGTACTGGTGCGACAACCTGCGCGAGCCGGTCCTCTTCGCGGAGGTGGTGCGGCTGCTCGTCGCCGAGGGGCGGCGCGACTTCATCGACGTGAACCCGCACCCGCTCCTCGTGCACGACGTGACCGAGTGCCTGGCGGAGGCCGGTCGCGAAGGTCACGTGCTGCCGTCCTCCCGGCGCGCCGAGCCGAGCCGCTCGGTGCTGCTCGACTCCCTCGGCCGCCTGTACTGCCTGGGGCAGGACGTGAACTGGGCCCGTGCGCACGCCCGGACCGGCCGGGAGCCGGCGGAACGCCCGCACGCGCTGGACGGGCAGGAGCGGGAGCCGGTGGTGCTGCCGCTGTCCGCGCACACCCCGGCCGCGCTCGCCGAGGCAGCCACCGCACTCGCCGACGTCGTGCGGACCGCCGCGGACCTCGGGGACCTCGGTTACACGGCCGCCCGTCGCTCTCCGCACGCGCGACGCCTGGCCGTCGTGGGTGCTTCGCGGACCGAACTCGCCGATGCACTCGAAGGAGCCGCGGAACGGCCGTTGGCGCCGACGTGGAAGAAACCGTCCGTCGTGTTCGTCTTCCCCGGGCACGGCGCCGCGTGGCCGGGGATGGGCCTGGACCTCGCCGCGACGGAGCCGGTGTTCAGGGACGCGCTCGAGGACTGCGACGCGGCCATCCGGCGGATCAGCGGGTTCTCCGTCCTCGAGTACCTGCGGCGGGAGAACGGGGAAGTGGACATCCCGTTGATCGAGGAGGTGCAGCCCGCCCTGTTCGCGATGGAGGTCGCGCTGACGGCCCTGTGGAGGTCCTGGGGCGTCGAACCGGACGCGGTCGTGGGGCAGAGCATGGGGGAGATCGCCGCGGCACACGCCGCCGGCGCACTGTCCCTCGAGGACGCCGCACTCGTGATCTGCCGCCGGAGCGCGCTCCTGGCGTCGATCCGCGGGCAGGGCGCGATGGCGCTGGTCGAGCTCGGCCTCGAGGAGGCGCGGACGCTCATCAGCCGGTGGGACGGCCAGGTCGAGGTCGCAGCGAGCAACAGCCCGTCCTCGACGCTGCTGGCCGGGAGTCCCGAGGCGGTCGAAGAGGTGCTGGGAGAGCTCGAGCGCACGAACGTGTTCGGGCGGCGCATGGTCGTCGACGTGGCCGGGCACAGCCGGCAGGTGGAGCCGCTGCTCGGCGAACTGCGCGCCGAGCTGCGCGGGGTCTGGCCCGCCGCGACCTCGGTGCCGTTCTGCTCCAGCGTGACCGGCGCGATGAGCGCGGGCGAGGAGCTGGGGACCTCGTACTGGCTGCGGAACCTGCGTGAACCGGTGATGCTCGGGCCGGCCGTCGCCCTGCTCGCCGAGCAGGGACACCAGGTGTTCCTGGAGATCAGCCCGCACTCCGTGCTCGGCCCGGCGATCGACGCGACGCTGCACTCGGTCGGCGCGACGGCCACCACGATCGCCAAGGCGCACAGGAAGCGGGGTGAGCGGACGGGCCTGCTGGAAGCCGTCGCGGCGCTGTACACGGCGGGGTGCGAGGTCGATTGGGACCAGGTGCAGCCCGCCGGTGGCCGCACGGTTCCGCTGCCCGCCTATCCCTGGCAGCGCGAACCGTACTGGCTCGACCGCGTTCGTGCCGCTCGACGCGACAGGACGAGCGCGATCGACGACGGTTCGCTCTCGGAGCCCGAAGAAGCCGCCCCGCAGGAGGCCGCGGGGAGCGTCGACGACGGTGCGGCCTTCGAGGACCGGCTGGCGAACCGGGTGGCCTGGGTGCTGCGCCTGCGGCAGGACGAGGTCCAGCGGGACGTCCAGCTGAGCAAGCTGGGCATGACCTCCTTGATGGCAATGGAACTCCGCAACCTGGTGCTGCGCGATCTGGCCGTGGAGATCCCGGTCTCACGAGTGCTGCGTGCGGACGGGGTCTCCGCACTCGCGGCTGAGGTGCGGACGTCGGCCGGCGCCGGCCAGACGGCGCCCGGTGCCGCGACGGTCGTGGGATCGATGGACTGGATGGAGCTGTGAACGCGATGACCTCACTGGTGGAACTGCTGGGGCGGGGCGTGCAGCTGACGCCGGCCGGGGACCGGCTGCGGCTGCGGGCCGCTCCGGGAACCCTCGGCCCCGCCGAGCGGGATGCGGTGGGGGAGCACAAGTCCGAGCTCCTGGACCTGCTCGGCGGGCGCTCGGCCTGTCGGCTGACCGGTGTGCAGGACCGCATCTGGTTCCTCGACAGGCTCGACCCGACGGGAGTGGCGTACACGTTCACCGTCACCTACCGGATCGAGGGGCCGGTCGACGCGCCGGCGCTCGCCACCGCGCTGGAGACCGTCTGGCGCCGTCACCCCGGCCTGCGGGCGACCTTCGAGGAGATCGGGGGAGTGCCGGTCCAGTTCATCGAGCCGGCGTCGAACCCCGTGCTGAGGACCGCCGATCTCCTCGGTGCCACTGACGAGGAGGTCGACCGGGAGCTGCGAGATGCCCTGATCGCGCCGTTCGACCTCGCTCGTGGCCCGTTGATGCGTTCGGTGCTCGTGCGCACCGGGGAGCGGGAACACGTGTGGGGGCTGACCCTGCACCACCTGGTCGCCGACGGGTGGACCACCGGGCTCGTCGTGCGGGAGATCTCCGAGATCCTCAACGGCGAGAGCGGTGCGGTCGCGGGCTTGGACTACACCGACTACGCCGAGTGGGAGCGCACACACGCCGACACCCCCGCCTCAGCCGAGAACCTGGACCACTGGGTGGGGGCGTTGTCGGGAAGCACTCCGCTGGAGCTGCCGCTGGACCACCCGCGCCCGCCCCGGCGCGGCCACGCGGGCGCGCGGGTCGACTTCGTCCTGCGACCGGAGCTGACCGCCCGGCTCACGGAGTTCGGCAGGGAGGAAGCGGCAACCCGGTTCGCCACGCTGCTCGCCGTGTACCTCGTGCTGCTGTGGCACTCCACCGAGCGCGAGGACATCTCGATCGGCACGCCGTACGCCAACCGGCTGGACCCCGGGTTCGAGCGGACCGCCGGGTGCTTCGTCAGCACCCTGGTGCTGCGCGTCGGCCTGTCTTCCGAGCTGAGCTTCCGCGAGCTGGTGCGCAGGACCGCCGCCGTGTGCGCCGACGCCTGGGACCACCAGAACTACTCCTACGAGAAGCTGGTGAGCGAGGTGGCCGGAAGCCGGGACCTCAGCCGCAGCCCGCTGTTCCAGGCGTTCTTCGCCTTCCAGGACGCGTTCCACCCGCTGAGGCTGCCCGGCGCCACGGCCGAGCTGCGCCCGTTCGACACCGGCAGCGTCCAGTTCGACCTCGAACTGCACTTCCACCCCGGCATCGACGAACGGGACCTGCTGGGGAGCTTCTACTACGACACGGCACTGTTCGAGCGCTCGACGATCGAGGCCATGGCCCGTCGCTGGCAGCACCTCGCCGCGTCGCTGATCGGCTCCCCGGACCTGCCGATCGGTGACGTCTCCCCGATGACCGAGCTGGAGCGCCGAAACCTCCGCAGGCGCAACAGCACCGCGTCGGACCACGCACGGGACACGACGGTCGACCGGCTCGTGGCGGCGTGGGCCGAGGCCGACCCCGAGCGCGTCGCCGTCCTCTGCGACGGCCGTGAGCTCAGCTACGCGGAGCTGGACAGCGCGGTGTCGGCGTTGGCCTGCCGCATCGACGCCGCGGGAGGCCGTGGCCGGCGAATCGGGATCTTCCTGGACCGCGGCCCCGAGATGGTGGTGGCGGTGCTGGCGGCGCTCCGCGCGGGCGCGGTCTTCGTCCCGCTGGCCACCGATCTGCCCGAGGAGCGGATGGCCTGGATCGTCGAGGACACCGGCATGTCCCTGGCGGTCACGCGATCGGACGTCGCCGCCCGCCTGCCCGAGCGGGTCCGGCCGCTGCCGGTCGACGGGCTACCGGGCGCGACGCCGGACGGGCCGCTCGAGCCGCCCGCCTCCGGCAGTCCCGCCTACGTGCTGCACACGTCCGGGTCGACGGGCCGGCCCAAAGGTGTCGAGGTGCGGCACGACAACCTGCTGAACCTGCTGCACGCGATGGCGGTGAAGCCGGGGATCCGGCAGGACGACGTGTTCCTCGCGGTGACCAGCCTGTCGTTCGACATCTCGCTGCTGGAGCTGCTGCTCCCGCTGGTCACCGGTGCCGCGGTCGTCGTCGCCACCGCGGAGGAGGCGACGGACCCGGCTCGCCTGGCCGATCTGCTGGACACCAGCGGTGCCACCATCATGCAGGCGACACCCTCCACGTGGCGGATGCTGTTCGACTCCGGCTGGAAGGGCCTGTCCCGGCTCACCGCGCTGTGCGGCGGGGAGGCCATGAGCCGCGACCTGGCCGACCAGCTCCTGGCCGGGTGCAAGGAGGTGTGGAACCTCTACGGTCCGACCGAGACGACGATCTGGTCCGCCCGCTGGAAGGTCGACGCGTCCGATCCCGTGCGCATCGGAGAGCCGATCGAGAACACCCGGTTCTACGTCGTCAACGGACGCGGCCTGCTCGTGCCACCCGGAGTGCCGGGCGAGCTGTGCATCGCGGGCGAGGGCGTCGCGAACGGCTACCTGAACCGGCCGGAGGAGACCGAGCGGCGATTCGTGGACCTGGCGGAGGTGCCCGAGCGCGTCTACCGCACCGGTGACCTGGTCCGCGAGCTGGCGGACGGCACCCTGACCTTCCTGGGCAGGACGGACCAGCAGCTCAAGGTGCGCGGTCACCGCGTCGAGGCCGCCGAGGTCGAACACGCGCTGCGCCGGCACCCCGCCGTCGTCGACGCCGCGGTCACCCTGACAGCGGACGGGGTGCTCGTCGCCCACCTGGCCGCGCACGACGGCGACACCGTCTCCGCGGAACAGCTCAGAGAACTGCTCGCTCCTGTCCTCCCCGCTTACATGGTGCCGCAGCGTTTCGCCATGCACACGACGCTTCCGATGACTCCCAACGGCAAGATCGACCGCACGGCGCTTTCGTCGATGGTCCCGGAGTCGGCTCCGGCCGCCACCGCGTACGAACCGCCCGTCGGCGAGACCGAGGCGGTCGTCGCGGAGATCTACGGCGACCTCCTCGGCCGGACCGGGATCGGCAGGCACGACGGCTTCTTCGAGCTGGGCGGGCACTCCCTGCTGGCCACCAGGGCGCTGTTCCAGGTCGAGGAGCGCTTCGGCGTGCGGGTGGAGCTGCAGATCCTCTTCGCGCACCCCACGGTGTCGGCACTCGCCGCACGGATCGACGACGACCTCACCCGCGGTGCCGGGGACGACCTCGCCATCAGCGCCGCGCTCGACCAGCTCGAGTCGATGTCGGACGAGGAAGTCGCCCGCCTGCTCGACGACCTCAACTGACGAACCAGCGAACCAGGAGACAGTGTGAACACGACCGACCGGCTCCAGCAGTTGTCCGACACCAAGCGGCTGGCGCTGCTGCGGCTGCTGGAGAACAAGAACATCGGGAACGACCGGCTGCTCACCCTGGAGGGGTCGAACGTCAAGGTGCTGCGGGAGGGCGCCCCGATCCTGTTCCTCTACCCGGCCACGGACGGCAGCGTGAGCTACATGAACAACTACCTGCCGCACATCCCCGAGGCCTGGGGCGTGTACGCCTTGCAGACCCCCGGCATGGATGGTGAGCAGTCGCCCTACCGCACGGTCGAGGAGCTGGCCGCCCACGGCATCCGCCAGATGCGCCGCGTCCAGCCGGAAGGCCCTTACTACGTCGCGGGGAACTGCATGGGCGGACTGCCCGCGTACGAGACGGCCCGCCAGCTGCACGAGCAGGGCGAACGGACCGGCCTCGTCCTGCACCTGATGCCGAACTTCAACCGCCCTTGGAAGGAGCTGCCGGTCGACAGCTCCTCGTTGCAGCAGCGGGCGATCATGGACTACGTCTACATCATCGAACGCCTGCTGGCCGTGCGGATCGACCTGCCGTGGGACGAGTTGAACGAGCTCGACGAAGAAGCACAGGTCGAGTTCGTCGTCCGCTACGTCGACGAGCACGATCTGCTGTCCGGAATGGACCTCGACGTCTTCCGCAACCGGATGGCCATCTACAAGGCGAACCTCTCGGCGATGCTCACCTACGACCCCCCGACCGGCTTCGACGGCAGCATCACGATCCTCGCCGTCGGCGAGGCCAGCCGGGAGGAGACCGTGATCCACGCGATGTCGCCTTACGCCGCACCCCTGCGGTCGATCCACCGCGACCAGATCAACACCATCTTCGTGGACGCCGACGGCGGCGCGCTGTTCGACGGCGCCGAGCCGGACATCGGCAAGATCGGCCGCGAACTGCGCGAGATCGTCTCCGCGGCGGGCGAAGGCACCCTGGCGTGACCGCCGAGGAACAGGACCGGTATCCGCACCTGTTCTCCCCGCTGGAGGTGGGCAACGCGCGTTTGAAGAACCGGATCGTGTTCCCGGCGATCATGAACAACTACGCGCGTCAGGGACTGGTGACCGATCGCACGGTCACCTTCTACGCCGAGCGCGCCGCCGGTGGTGCGGCGATGGTGGTCTCCGAGGCGCTGTTCGTCCACCCGAGCTCGGTGCCCCCGCAGACGGGTCTCGCGGCGTACGAACCCGCCAACGCCGAGGGGTTCGAGCGCCTCGCGGCCGCGGTCGAGGAACACGACTGCCGGATGGTCGGTCAGCTCCTGCACTCGGGCAGGCAGCAGGTGCGAGGTCCGGTGTCGAACAGCTCGATCGGGGTATCGCCCCTGCCGGACCCGTACAGCTGGACGGTTCCGCACGTGATGTCCACGTCGGAGGTCCGGATGATCGCCGAGTCGTTCGTGGCTTCCGCCGCCGTCCTGCAGCGCGCGGGGTTCTCCGGCGTCGAGGTGCACGCGGCGCACGGTCACCTGATCACGCAGTTCCTGTCGCCGTGGTCGAACACCAGGCAGGACGAGTACGGCGGCGACCTGGACGGGCGGACCAGGTTCCTGCGCGAGGTCCTGGCCGGCATCCGGTCGGTGTGCGGGTCGGGTTTCCTGCTGGGCTTGAAGATGCCGGGCGACGAACTGGTGGAGGGAGGCATCACCGCGGAGGAGTCGGCCCGCATCGCGAACCGGGTGAGCCGGGAGACTCCGCCGGACTACCTCGCGTTCGGCCAGGGCAACTCCTCGCTCAGCTTCGGCGACCACGTGCCCGACATGCACTACCCGCCCGGCCCGTACCTCGGGATCCAGCGCGACCTCAGGGAGGCGGTGACCCTCCCGGTCCTGGCGTTCGGCCGCGTCACCTCCGCTGCCGAAGCCGAGGCCGTCGTCCGGGACGGCATCGGTGACCTGGTCGGCCTGGGACGCCTCCTGGTGGCCGATCCCGGCTTCCCGGCCAAGGTGCGGGCGGGCCGCGAGCGGGAGGTGCGGCCGTGCCTCTACTGCAACGTGTGCTGGGGAGAGGTCACCAGTGGCCGCACGATCGCCTGCGTGGTCAACCCCGACCTCGGCACCGGTGGTGAAGCCGCTCGCCGGGTCCGCGGGGCGTCCACGAAGCGCGAGGTCACCGTGGTCGGCGCCGGTGTGGCAGGTCTCCAGGCCGCCGCGGCGGCGGCCGGGCACGGGCACCGGGTGACCCTGCTGGCCGGACCGCACCTCGGTGGCAAGGCGCGGGTGGAGTCGCTGTTGCCGGGACGCGCTGACATCGCCGCCACCCTGGAGCACCAGCGGTGGCTGGTGGAGCGCAACGGCGTGCGCGTCGAGCAGAGTGCGCGCGTGACGGAGGAGATGGTCCTCGCGACCGGTCCCGACGTCATCGTCCTCGCCACCGGGGCGCGGATGATGCGACCGCCCACCCTGGACGCCCACGGCGAGGAGGGCGTCAGCGTGCGGGACTACCTGCTCCGCGACGACAGCGGAGCAGGGCTGGGCACAGCGGTGCTGTTCGACTTCGACCACTCGGCCGGGACCTACGCGGTCGCCGACCTCCTGGCGCGGCGCTACCGCGAGGTGGTGCTCATGACGCCCAGGACGTCCCTGGGCGACGCGGTGCCCTACGTGAGCCGCCTGGGCGTCCACCGGAGGCTGCACGAGGCGGGCGTGCGCATCGAGTTGTCGACCGAACCGCTGCTGTACGAGGACCACGTGCTGCGCTGCGCGAACGTGTTCACCGGGCGGCTCACCGAGATCGAGGACGTGGTCCTGTTCACCTGGTCGACCCCCCGCCAGCCGGTCGACGAGCTGTCGGGTCCGTTGTCGGCGAGCGGAGTGCCCGTCCACGTCATCGGGGACGCGTACGCGCCGGGAACCATGCTCACGTCGATCCGGGAGGCCGAGATGCTCGGCAGGCGGCTGTGAGGGCACCTCGGCGGCCGATCCCCTGAGCTTCCGGTTCACCCAGTCAAACCCGTGGAGATGAGATGTTGAACAGCAGCACGGGCCGTTGCCCCGTGCAGGGGCGATTCGATCCGCTGGCTCCCGGCTACATCGCCGACCCGTATCCGGCGCTCGCCACCCTGCGCGAGGAAGCCCCGGTCTTCTACGAGCCGCGGCTCGACATGTGGCCGGTCACCCGGCACGAGGACGTCAAGCGGATCCTCACCGACCACGAGAGCTTCTCCGGCGCGATCACGCAGACCCCCTTCTACCCGCTCGCGGAGGAGGCGAAGGAGATCCTCGACGCCGGGTTCCACGCGACCCCGACCGTCTCCAACTGCGACCCGCCCAAGCACACCAGGGTCCGCGCCTTCAACGTCAAGGCGTTCTCCGCCAGGAGGGTCGCAGGGCTCGAACCGGTCATCCGGGCCTACACCACCGAACTGCTCGACGCTGTCGCGTCGAGGTCGCGGTTCGACCTGGTGCGGGAGTTGACGGCGCCACTGCCCGCCAAGATCGTGTTCAGCCTGATCGGCTTCCCCGAGTCGGACTCGGAAGCGCTCAAGGCGCTCGCCCTCAACCGCATGGCCTTCACCTGGGGCCGGTCCACAAAGGATGAACAGGTCAGGATCGCGGGAAGGATGGTCGAGTACTGGCGGTACTGCACGGACTTCGTCGCCGCGCGCAAGGAGGACCTGCGGGACGACTTCACCAGCGACCTGCTCCGCTCGCACCTCGCGGATCCCGCCGCGCTGTCGGTCGAGGAGATCGTCAACGTCATCCACGCGGTGAGCTTCGCCGGCCACGAGACCACGACCAACGCGTCGTCGAGCACGCTGCAGCGGCTGCTCGCGCACCGGGAACAGTGGGAGGAGATCTGCGCCGACCCCTCGCTGATCCCGAACGCGGTCGAGGAGGGGCTGCGCTTCGACCCGAGCCTGCACACCTGGCGCAAGATCACCACCAGGGAGGTCGACATCGGCGGGGTCACCGTCCCGGCGGGAGCCAAGCTGCTGCTCCTCATCGGTTCCGCGAACCACGACCCGGCGCGGTTCCCCGACCCGGACCAGTTCGACGTCCACCGGTCCAACTCCCAGCAGCACCTCACCTTCGGCAGGGGAATCCACGCCTGCTTCGGCGCTCCGCTGGCCCGGCTGGAGATGCGGGTCATGCTGGAGGAACTCACGGCACGCCTGCCCCACCTCCGGCTCGCGGCCGACGAAGTCGTGCGATACCACGAAAACGCGTGCTTCCGCGGCCCGGTGCAGCTGTGGGTGGACAACCCTTCCCCCGCCTGAGCCACCACCACGCACACGACCGGGTCCTTCTGCCCGGTGACGGGAACAGCCCGATCAAGGAGAACTGCACTGAGGTACTGGGAACGTCACATCGCATCGCCGGCCGATCCTCTTCGCGTGGCCGCCGCGCTCGCGGCGACATCGGCCGAGGACAACGTGCTCTACGAGAACCAGGGGTCGATCTGCTGGGGTGAGGGCGCCTACGCGACCGTGACCACGCGGGCCGGCGAACCGCTGTCGGCGATCACCGCGCGGCTCGCAGAGGTCGACGTCGAGAACTGGCGCGCCTACGGCTGGGCCACCTTCGAGCTGTCCTACGCGTTGTACGGACTGGACGACGCGTCGAAGGCCGACGCGGTCACCTTGATGATCCCGCGGCGTGAAGTGCGCTTCCAGAACGGCACCGTCCTCCTGCGCGCTCTCACCGCGGTGGACCTGGACGCGCTGGAGTCGCGGCTCGCGGACGCCGTGCTGACAGGTGGGATCGAGCCGGCGGAGGCGCGTGTCGAGGTCGACGTCGACGGCCACGACGCGGAGAACTACCGGGCCGCGGTCGCGGCGGGCATCGCGGAGATCCGCTCCGGCGCGCTGGACAAGGTGATCCTCTCCCGGGTGGTGCCGGTGCCGGAAGACATCGACATGCCCACGACGTACCTCACCGGCCGGCTTGCCAACAGCCCGGCGCGATCGTTCCTGCTGCGCTTGCAGGGCTGGGAGGCGCTCGGGTTCAGCCCGGAGATCGTGATCAGCGTGAGCTCCGGGGGCGAGGTGGTCACACAGCCGCTGGCCGGCACGCGCGCCTTCCTGGGCGATCACGAAGCCGACCGGGTACGGCGCGACGAGCTCTACCGCGACGCCAAGGAGGTCTTCGAACACGCGATCTCGGTGCGCCTGGCGGCGACCGAGCTGTCGACCGTGTGCACGCCGTCGACCGTCCGCGTCGAGGAGTTCATGAGCGTGAAGGAACGCGGCAGCGTGCAGCACCTCGCCTCCCAGCTCTCGGGTTCACTCGCACCGGACCGCACCGGCTGGGACGCGTTCGCCGCTCTCTTCCCGGCGGTCACGGCGTCCGGCATCCCCAAGGCATCCGCCTGCGAGCTGATCCGGCGCGCCGAGACGCAGCCGCGCGGTCTCTACAGCGGTGCCGTGCTGACCGTCGAACCGGACGGCGCCATCGACGCCGCTCTCATCCTCCGCAGCGTGTTCCGCCGTGACGGCGACATCTGGCTGCGGGCAGGCGCGGGCGTCGTCGCCCAGTCCACTCCGGAACGGGAGCTGGAGGAGACCCGGGAGAAGCTGCGCAGCGTGTCGCGCTTCCTCGTGCCCACGCGGTAGGTCGCTTCGCCGGAACGATCGGCGGGCCGGGAACGGCTCCGCCGATCGTCCGGGTCCCTTCCCCAGCCGGGAGACCGCGTTCCGCACCGTGGAACTCGGCGATCTGGGTCACACCAGGTTTGGAATAGATTCCTGCTGTCGTTCAGGAAGAGCCAGCGGGGGACTTCACCAGGAGTGACCATGAGCGTTCAGGAGCAGTTGCGCGGCGGCGCACCGGATCTCGACGACTTCCCCACGCTGTGCAGCGTTCCGCTGCGCCCGGACTGGTTCGACGACGAGGAAGAAAACCCGGCAGCGGGCGTCGTCCGGGGCACGGACTGATCGGCAGGAAATCGTCTGTGTCGCAGTTGGATCGTGACCGCACCTCCGGGAATTGTCGGCGGACGACTCGTGGAGTGGTGCACGCGGCTGTTCTGTGAACTACCGAGAGGCATCCCGTGAACATCGCACTCGTGACCTCCAGCGCCTTTCCCGGCAGCGACTGGTCGGATCGCGACACCCCCGTCCTGCGAGCCTGCCTGGAGGAACAGGGCTGCACGACGCAGATCCTCGCCTGGGACGACTCCGACGGTGTCGACTGGACCGCGTTCGACGTGGTCGCCGTGCAGTCCCCGTGGAGCATGTGGCTCAAGCTGGCGCAGTTCCGGGACTGGGTGGACTCCCTGCACCGGCAGGGCGTGCGGCTGGCGAACCCGCACGCCGTCATCGTGAGCGGTATGAGCAAGGAATACCTCCCCCTGGTCGAGCAGCACGGTGCCAGGACGATCCCGACCACGGTGGTCCGGCCGGGGGAGCGAATCGGTGCTGTGGCAGCGGAAGCGCTCGCGAACGCCGAACGTGAGTTCGGAGAGGCCGCCGTCGTCGTCAAGCCCGTCTCGTCGGGAGGCACGCTCGGCGCCGCCCGGGTCACCGAGGAGCAGGACCTGGCCGACAGGCTCGCGGCCTTCGCGGAAGCCGACGTGACCGCGTGCGTCCAGCCCTACGTCTCCACGATCGATTCGCTGGGGGAAAGCGGAATCATCATGATCGACGGTGAGGTCTCCCACGCGATCACCAAGGACGCCATCCTCGCGCCGGGCCGCGTCGGAACGCAGTTCCACCCGAACGCCCGTGCCGGCCACGTCGAACACGGCGACGACCTCACCGACATCCACACCGCGTACGACGCCTACCTGAAGACCGTTCCGGTCCACCCGGTGTCGGTACGGCTCGACTTCCTCCGCCACCCCGTCACCGGCAGGCTGCTGCTCCTGGAGATCGAATCGGTGGCACCGGTCAAGTTCTTCCACCTCCACCCGGAGGCGGCGGCGCGCTACGCCCGGTCCTTGATCGCCGTGGCGGCTCGGAGCGACCTGATCCGGTCTTGATCAGGTGATGACCTCGCGCGGCCGGCTTCCAGGTCCGCCGGGCACGCCAGGCCTTCGTTCACGACACCGACAGCGCAACGGGACTTCTCCGTTGTTCCTGCGTGTTTTCAGGTTGGCGTCGAGCTGATCTCATCGTACTCGTCAAGAAGAGAGCGAACATGTGCGATTCGCCAATCTCCGCCGGCCATGAGAAAGATGGCAGTGCACTGGAGGTCGTCGCGTCACCAGCACTGCGGAAACCGTCCACGCCAACGAGTGTCGCGCCTGGGGCGCAAGAACCTTCCTGGCACGTCAAGGCTTCGCAGCCGGTCAACTACGAAGTCCGCCTGTGCCAGGGTGTTTTCGACCCGAACCGCACAGACCTGCTCGACGCGGGCAGACCGGACGGGAACCGGACACACCGCCGGTTCGTGGTCGTGGACGAAACCGTCGACAGGCTGTACGGGACAGCCATGAGACAGTACTTCGAGCACCACGGCGTCACGTGCGAGATCATGGTGGTCCAGGCGGGCGAGGTGCGCAAAGAGATCGACGTGGTGTTGCGCTTCGTGGAGCGGCTCGACGCCTTCGGAATCGATCGCAGGCGTGAGCCGGTCATCGTGGTGGGCGGCGGTGTCGTGATGGACATCGTGGGTCTCGCCGCCAGCCTCTACCGGCGCGGAACGCCGTTCATCAGGGTGCCGACGACCCTGGTCGGTCTGGTCGACGCCGGGGTCGGCGTGAAGACCGGGGTGAACTTCAACGGTCACAAGAACCAGCTGGGCACGTATTCGGCGGCGACGCTCACCCTGCTCGACCGCGGCTTCCTCGCGACGCTGAGCCGCCGGCACATCAGCAACGGGCTCGCCGAGATCCTGAAGGTCGGTCTGATCAAGGACGAAGCACTCTTCGGCCTCCTCGAGCGGTACGGCCGGCTGGTCCTGGACGAGAACTTCCAGGGAACGTCGCCGGAGGGGGCCGACGCCGCCACCGCCATCCTCGAAGCCGCGATCACCGGCATGCTGGAGGAGCTCGAGCCGAACCTGTGGGAAGAAACGCTGGAACGCAGCATGGACTACGGGCACACCTTCAGCCCCGCCGTCGAGATGCTCGGCCTTCCCGCGATGCTGCACGGCGAAGCCGTGTGCCTCGACATGGCACTGAGCACCGTCCTCGCCCACCGGCGCGGACTCGTGAGCGAGAACGAGTGCCGGCGGGTGTTCTCGGTGATGTCCGATCTCGAGCTGCCCACCTGGAGCCCGTTGCACACGCCGGAGGTCCTCGGGCACGCGCTGCACGCGACAGTCCGGCGGCGCGACGGGCAGCAACGACTGCCACTGCCCGTCGGCATCGGGAACACCGTCTTCGTCAACGACGTCTCGGACGAGGAACTGGTCGCGGCCATCGAAATCCAGCGGGAGATGGCCACGACCAGTTCGGTGGAGGTCGCGTGAGGCCCGGCGGGGCGAGGCCTACCACAAGGTCTGGCCTCCCTCGATCGCGAGGTTGTGGCCGGTCATGTAGTCGGAGACCTCGCCGGCCAGGTAGACGACGGCACCCTGGAGGTCGCTGACCTCACCCAGCCGTCCGGCCGGGATGTTCGACACCCATTCGTCCACCAGGGGCGCCAGTGTCTCGGACTCCTCGATCAAGGCGGTCCGGATGATCCCCGGCGAAATGCAGTTCACCCGGATCCCGCGGTCGGCCCACTCGGCGGCCAACGTCCGGGTCAGGCTGACCACCGCCCCCTTGGAAACGTTGTACGAGACCTGCTTCTGGGGGTGAGGCACGATCATCGACGCCATCGAGGCGGTGTTGATGATTTTTCCGTACCCGTGCGGGAACATCGCCTTCGCTTCGTGCTGGCAGGCGATGAACACTCCCCTCAAGTTGAGGTCGTGCACCATGTCCCACTCTTCGAGCGTTGTTTCCTCGGCTGCGGAGTTGAGATTGATACCGGCGTTGTTCACCGCGATGTCGAGTCGGCCGAACTGCTCCACCGTCGTGCGCACGAAGCTCTCGACGGAACGTTCGTCGGCGGCGTCGGCCTGGATCGAAATCGCTTTCACGCCCTTTTCCAGCAATTCGCCGGCGACCTCCTCCGCGCGTTCCGCACTGAGGTCGACAACCGCCACCTGGGCGCCCGCTTCGCCCAGGGCGTGCGCGAATGCGCGTCCGATGCCTTGTCCCGCACCGGTTACGAGAGCCGATCTGCCGGTGAGCCGGAACCGGTCCAAGATTGAACGGGTCGCGGCAGCCTGGGCGTCGCCGATGATTTCGTCCATGTCTGCACTCGCTTCTGGGCCGATGGGAAACTAGCCGTTCGACACTATACATATCCTGGCCACGTTGCGGCAGAACAAATTCGAGGAGTGTCATGGACCTACCGTTCGACCAGAGCCGCATGGACGCGCTGATGGAAAAGGCCGGCGCCGATGTGGTGATCGCGACCACCCGTTTTTCCATCCAGCACCTGCTCGGCGGATACCGGTACTTCTTCTTCGCCAACCTCGACGCGATCGGCGTGTCCCGATATCTTCCGGCGCTCGTGTACGTCAAGGGCTCTCCGGAGAACTCGTTCTACATCGGGTGCGGCAACGAGGAGTGGGGAACCTCCGTTTTCCCGCTGTGGGTCCCCGACGTCCGCAACCAGTCGTGGTCGAGCGTGGACACCGCGAACTCGATCGTCGAGGGGCTGCGGGAGCGCGGCCTGGACAACGCGGTCATCGCGGTGGAGAAGGCCTTCCTCCCGTTCGACGCGGCCGAGGTGCTGCGCGCCGCGCTGCCGGGGGCGGCGTTGGTCGAAGCTCATCCGGTCCTCGAAGCCATCCGGGCGATCAAGACCCCCGAAGAGCTCGAGTTGGTGCGAACCGCCTCCGTGGGGATCATCGACTCCATGGCGGCCACCTTCGCCGCTTCGCGGCCCGGCGACACCAAGATCGACGTGGTCGAGCGGTTCCGTCGCGAGCAGACCGATCGGGGACTGGTCTTCGACTACTGCCTGGTGTCGTGCGGCAGCGAGTTCAACCGCGCGCCCTCGTCCAGGGTGTGGCGGGAAGGGGAAGCGCTCTCACTCGACTCCGGCGGGATGTACCAGGGGTACATCGGCGACCTGGCGCGCATGGCGGTGGCGGGTGAGCCCACCGGCTTGATGAACGACCTGCTCGCCGAGGTCGAGTCGGTGCAGCAGAGCGTGCGCGCCGCGGTGACGCCCGGCCGGCGCGGCGGGGACGTCTTCGACCTGGCCGACAAGGCGCTGGCCGCGTGTCCTCACGCGGACGAGATGTTCTTCGTCGCCCACGGCATGGGCCTCATCACGCACGAGGTCCCCCGGTTGACCGGTACCGGTCCGGTGCCCTACCCCGCGGACCACGCGGAAGCCCCGCTCGAGGTGGGGATGGTCCTGTCCCTGGAGACGACGCTGTCCAACCCCGAGGTCGGCATCGTCAAGCTGGAGGACACCCTGATCGTCACGGAGGACGGGTGGGAAGCGCCCGGAGACGAGGCGCGCGGGTGGAACCGGCCGCTGCCGGGTGGCGGCCGGTGAGCTTGCGATCCCGCATGGCCGGCGGCGATCCGCTGCTCGGCCTGATCCTCAAGGTCCCCGCCCACTCCGCGGTGGAGCTGGCCGGGCACCTGGGTTTCGACTTCGTGCTGCTCGACACCGAACACGCGCCCGCCGAGACCGTCGAGGTGGAGCACCACGTCAGGGCGGGCGAAGCCGCCGGCATCCCGGTGCTGGTGCGTCTCGCCGGGAACGATCCCGCCGCCGCGCTGCACGCACTCGACGCCGGCGCGGCGGGAATCGTCGTGCCCCACGTGTCGGACGCCGCGGACGCCGAAGCCGCGGTCCGCGCCGCGCACTACCCGCCCCGGGGAATTCGCAGTCTCGCGGTGAGCACCCGGGCGGGACGGCACGGCACCCGCACCCTGGAAGAGCACCTGGCCGAGGCCGCACGCGAGACGGTGGTCGTGGTCCAGGCCGAGGACCGGGACTCCGTCCGGAACTGCGACGCGATCGCCGCGACCGACGGCGTCGACGCCGTGTGGATCGGCCCCACCGACCTGTCGCTCTCCCTGGGCGTGCCGGGGAACTTCGGCCATGCGGACTACCGGGCGGCCGTCGACCGGATAGTCGAGGCGGTGGTCTCGGCGCCGCAGTGCGCGCTGTGCGCCTTGGTGGATCAGCCCGGCAAGGCCGGGGAGTGGC
This sequence comes from Lentzea jiangxiensis, assembly GCF_900104175.1. Lineage (GTDB taxonomy): Bacteria > Actinomycetota > Actinomycetes > Mycobacteriales > Pseudonocardiaceae > Lentzea > Lentzea jiangxiensis. The sequence goes on along the minus strand of NZ_FNIX01000003.1, from coordinate 622,108 downwards.
GAGAACGAGGCGCCAGCGTCCTCCTCTTCAACTTCAACACCGTGGTGGTGGACGGTTTGCGCGCCATCGTGAGCAGCGTGCGCCGGTAACGGACGGAGCGGATGCGTCCGGTCCCGCAGACGAGGCCGCTTTCCCGACGCTCGGCGTCAGGAAAGCGGCCTCGCGCCACAAGAGGGCTTGCTGTCGAACCCGGTGTGCTCACCCCTGCGGGAACTGACTGCGGCTTCGCTTCCGAAGTCCACTGTGGACGGCTGGTTCGCACTCGACGGGTTCGCGGCGGGCGGACCGGTCGTCGAGTCGGTCCGCACCCTGCCAAGCGCTCGGTTGGTGTGGATCGGCTCCGGCCGCGCGGAGGTGTCCGCTGATCGTGGTGAGCGGGCGGTGTCTGTCCGGGCGGACGTCACGGAAGTGCTCCTGCGGCCATAGCACATCGCGCTAGCCACGAACTGGAGTAAGGCGCCCCGCCATCCGGGTCCATTCGTCAGGTTACGTAGGTGAGAAAGTTTCACCACCCTCTCGACGCCGCCTCGGGTTTGTGCGTACGGTGAGCGCGTTGTCACCGTACCGGTCAGTAGGAACCCTGGCTGAATTCCTTTCTCCCCACCCCTGCCGGGTGAGGAAGTGAGCGCAGTGAACATGCTGTCGGATCGTGAACGGGTGCTGTGCCTGAGTCCCTTCGGCACGCCCAACCCGGCCCTCGTGGTCGCCGCCGAACGAGCGGGCGGGCTCGGTGTGCTCGACCTCGGGACCCACGCCGCCGCCGACCTCGCCCGCGTCTGTGCGCGGCACCCCCGCGCGTTCGGCGTCAGGCTGCACGGACCGCTGGCGGTGCCGCTGCCCGATGTCGTCGACACGGTGGTGATCGATCTTGAACGGCACCGGCCCGACCGCGCTGAACTGGGTGAACGCCGCGTCCTGGTGGTGGTCACCTCGGTGGCGGACGCCGTTGCGGCGATCGAGTACGGGGCCACCGGGTTGATCGCCAAGGGTGCCGAGTCCGGCGGCCGAGTGGGTGGTTCTCCGGCTTTCGTGCTGCTCCAGCAGGTGCTCGCGCTGACCGATCTGCCGGTCTGGGCGGCCGGGTCGATCGGCCCCGACACGGCTGCCGCGGCCGTCGCCGGCGGTGCTCGCGGAGTGGTGCTGGAAGGGCAGCTCGCGCTCGTCGCAGAAGCTCGAAAACATATTTCCAGTGAATTTGTCAACGCGATCCGGATGATGGACGGCGCCGACACCGTCGTGATCGACGGGTTACGTGTGCATGTTCGTCAAAACACGCTCGAAATTGGCCAGGAAGGGTCCTTGGCTGATTTTTACCGTAGCTCGTTCGGCACTGTCGGTGGTGTCGTGGGCGCGATTGCGCGGGGGATTCGCGAGAATCTCACCCTGGCGGGTGAGCGCCGTCCGATCCGGCCCGCCGGACCGTTCTGCGACCGGGTCCCCGGCCTGCGCTACCCGATCGCGCAGGGCCCGATGACCCGCGTCAGCGACCAACCGGCGTTCGCCGCCGCCGTCGCCGAAGGGGGTGCGCTGCCGTTCCTCGCGCTCGCGTTGATGGAGGGCCCGGCCGTCCGCACGCTGCTGGAGGACACCGCCGCGAAGCTCGGCGACCGGCCGTGGGGCGTCGGCCTGCTCGGCTTCGCGCCGCCGGAGCTGCGGGCACGGCAGATGGAGGCCGTGCTGGCGGTGCGGCCGAAGTACGCGATCGTCGCCGGTGGCACGCCCACACAGGCCCGTGAGCTGGAGGACGCCGGCATCGAGGCGTTCCTGCACGTGCCGTCTCCCGCACTGCTGCGCCGGTTCCTCGACGAGGGCGCGCGCAAGTTCGTCTTCGAGGGCTCGGAGTGCGGCGGGCACACCGGTCCGCGGTCCAGCTTCACCCTGTGGCAGCAGCAGATCGACGTGCTGCGCGGCCGGGAGGCCGACGTCGTCGCGTTGTTCGCCGGTGGCGTCCACGACGCCCGCTCGGCCGCGATGATCTCCGCCATGACCGCGCCGATCGCGGCACGGGGTGCGGCCGTGGGCGTCCTGGTCGGCACGGCCTACCTGTTCACCGAGGAAGCCGTCACGCACGGCGCGATCCAGCCGGTGTTCCAGCAGGTCGCGCTGGAGTGCGCGGACACCGCGCTGCTGGAGACCTCGCCCGGTCACGCGGTCCGCTGCGCGCAGACGTCCTATGTGGACACCTTCGAACGCGCGCGGGCCGAGGTGTCGGGCCTGTCGAAGCAGGAGAGCTGGGAGCGGCTCGAACAGCTCAACCTCGGCCGCCTGCGCCTCGCGAGCCGCGGCCTCGTCCGCGACGACGACGGGCTCCGGCAGGCCGGCGAGGACGAGCAGCGCCGCGAGGGCATGTTCATGATCGGCCAGGTCGCGACGCTGCGGTCCGAGCGCACCACGATCGCCCGGCTGCACGAGGACATCGTCTCCGGCGTGCTCCCCGGGACGGACGAGGAGCAGCCCGGTTCGGCGCCGCTGGACGTCGCCATCGTCGGCATGGCAGCGATCATGCCGGGCGCCCGCGACGTCGCCGAGTTCTGGGCGAACGTCCTGGCGGGCACCGACTCCATCACCGAGGTCCCGCCGGAGCGCTGGTCGCCCGAACGCTGCGGGAGCCCGTTCACCAAAGGCGGTTTCCTGCCGCGCACGGCGTTCGACCCGCTCGCCTACGGCATCCCGCCCGCCTCGCTGACGTCCATCGAACCCGCGCAGCTGCTGGCGCTGGAGGTGTCGGCCAAGGCGCTCGAGGACGCCGGCTACGCCACCCGCGTGTTCGACCGCGAGCGCACGTCGGTGATCTTCGGCGCCGAAGCCGGAGCCGACCTCGCGAACGCCTACACCATCCGCACCGCGTTGCCCGCACTGGGAATCCACGGCCTGGACGACCACCTGCCGGCCCTCACCGAGGACTCGTTCCCCGGCGTGCTCGGCAACGTGATCGCGGGCCGCGTCGCGAACCGCCTCGACCTCGGCGGCGCGAACTACACCGTCGACGCCGCCTGCGCGTCCAGCCTCGCCGCGCTCGACGTGGCGTGCAAGGAACTCGTCGGCGGCACCAGCGACATGGTCCTGTGCGGCGCGGTGGACCTGCACAACAGCGCGCACGACTACCAGATGTTCGCCTCCGTGAAGGCGTTGTCCGCCCGGGGCCGCTGCGCCACGTTCGACTCGGCGGCCGACGGCATCGCGCTGGGGGAGGGCGTGGCCGCGGTCGTGCTGAAGCGCCTCGCCGACGCCGAACGCGACGGCGACCGGATCTACGCCGTGGTCAAGGGCATCGGCGCGTCGAGCGACGGCCGGTCGATGGGCCTCACCGCACCCCGTCCCGAAGGCCAGCAACGTGCCCTTCGCCGCGCCTACGCCTCCGCCGGGGTGCCGGTCACCGAGGTCGGCCTGGTCGAGGCGCACGGCACCGGGACCGTGGTGGGCGACCGCACCGAGCTCAGGTCGCTGACGGAGATGTTCGCGGGCGTCGAGCCCGGCACGTGCACGATCGGCTCGGTGAAGTCGCAGATCGGCCACACCAAGTGCGCTGCCGGCCTCGCGGGAGTGATCAAGGCGGCTCTGGCCGTGCACACCGGAGTCCGGCCCGGCACGCTGCACGTCAAGCAGCCCAACGCCTTCTGGGACGCGGCGACCAGTCCGTTCACGTTCGGCCACCGCACGTGGGCGAGCGGCAACCGGGTCGCGGGGGTCAGCGCGTTCGGCTTCGGCGGCACGAACTTCCACACCGTCCTGGCCGGCTACACCGGTGCCGACGAGCCGTGGCACGGCCTGACCGCGTGGCCCGCCGAGCTGTTCCTGATCCGCGGCTCCGATCCGGCTGCGGCACAACGGGAAGCCGCTCGCCTCTCGGCGCTGGTCGACGACCGCACCCCGGTGCGTTCGCTGGCGGCGGCGTGCGGTTCGGGCACGGTGCAGGCGGCGTTCGTGGTCAGCGATCATGCGTCGCTGCGCCGCGCGTTGGCCGACGTCGAGGCCTGGCGCGCGTCGGACGTGGTGTCGTTGCGCACGGGGGAGCGGCCGAAGGTCGCGTTCCTGTACCCCGGCCAGGGCAGCCAGCGGCCGGGCATGCTGCTCGACCTGGTCACGGCCTTCCCGCGTCTGCAGGATCTCCTCGACGCGCGCTACGAGCGGGTCATGTACCCGCCGGCCGCGCTGACCGCCGAGGACGTCGCCCGGCAGCGCGCCGAGATCACCGACACCCGCAACGCCCAGCCGGCGCTCGGCATCGCCGGGCTCATGGTCACCGCGCTGCTGGACTCCGTCGGCGTGCGCCCGGACCTGGCCGGTGGCCACAGCTACGGCGAACTGGTCGCGCTGGCGGTCGCGGGCGCGTTCGACGCCTCCGAACTGCTGGAGCTCAGCGCCGTCCGCGCCGAGGCGATGCTGGAGGCCGTGGGGGAGGACCCCGGCACGATGGCGGTGGTGTCGGCCCCGCTCGACGAGGTCGAGGCCCTGCTGCCCGCGGACGTCGTGGTGGCCAACCACAACGCGCCCTCGCAGGTCGTGATCTCAGGTGCGACCGACGCTGTGCGTCGTGCGGTCGAGGTGGTGCGGGGCGCAGGGTTCGTCGTGAAGGACATCCCCGTCGCCGCCGCGTTCCACAGCCCGCTGATGGCCGGCGCCCGCGACCGCTTCGCCGCTCGTCTCGGGCGCGTGTCCTGGGGCTCCCTGAGGTTCCCGGTGTGGTCGAACGTGTCCGCCGCGCCGCACGTGGACGTGCTCGACGGACTGTCCGCCCAGCTCTCCGGGCGCGTGCGCTTCGTCGAGCAGATCGAGTCGATGTACGCCGCAGGCGCGCGGATCTTCGTCGAGGCGGGCCCCGGCGGCGTGCTCGGCTCGCTGGTCGCCAAGACCCTCGGAGACCGCCCGCACACCGCCCTGCGCTGCGACGGCCACGTGACCTTCCTGCGCACGCTGGCGGCACTGGCGGTCGCCGGTGTCGAGGTGGACACCGCACCGCTGTTCGAGGACAGGGCCGAACCGGCGACGACCGTGCCGCAACGGGCGTCCTGGTACGTGGATGGAGGACTCGTGCGCGACGCGAACGGCGACGCGCTGCCCGGCGGTCTCCGACCGGCGACCGAGATGCCCGTGGTGAGGGTCGGGTCGGGGCTGGGGCGTGACGAGATCGTCGAGAAGTTCCTGGACGGGATGCGGGACGCGGTCAGTGCTCAGCGGGACGTGCTGCTGAGCTACCTCGGCACCGCGCCCGCTTCCGTGCCGGGGAACGTGCCGGCGGTGCGGCAGGTGGTCGAGGCGGTGCCCGATGGCGTTGTCGCTCCGGGCGTTGCTGTCCCGCTGGCCGGTGCCGCGCCGCAGGAGGACGTGGCGACGGTCGTGCTGCGGACGATCAGCACGCGCACGGGCTATCCGGTGGAGATGTTGCGGCCGGGGCTGGACCTGGAAGCGGACCTGTCGATCGACTCGATCAAGCGGACCGAGATCGTCGGCGAGCTGGTGGCCGAGCTGGGTGCGACCGGCGCGGTCGACGAGCTGGCGCAGCTCAAGACCATCGACGGGATCGTCGCGTGGTTCGGCGAGGCCTCCGGTGAAGAGGCCACCTCGCCACGGGCGGTCACCGCACAAGCCGCACCCCCTCACGCCGCAGTCCCCACGCAGCCCCCGGGACGCCTGGTCCGGCTCGTCCCCCGGGTGGTGCCCGCCGCCCCGGCCGCCCCTGCCGACCTCACCGGCACCACCGTCCTGATCATCGACGACAACGGCATCGGGCTCGAGCTCGCCGACCTCCTCGAACGCCACACCGCCCGCCCCCGCGTCGAACCGGTCTTCCCGGCGGACCTGCGGGGCGTCGACGTCGTGGTGAGGCTCGGCGCGCGGCTGCCGGAGGCGTTCAGCGAGGTCAAGGCCTGCGTGACGAACGGCGTGAACCTCGTCGTCGTCACCACGGGCGGCGGCACGTTCGGCTTCGACCACCAGCCCGACGAACTGCCGGCCGACATCGGTCTGCACGGGCTGGTCCGCACCGCGGCGCTCGAGTACCCGGACCTCGTCGTGCGCTCGGTCGACGTCAACCCCAAGGAGAGCCACCGCGACATCGCCACCGCGCTGCTCGCCGAGATCGGCCCCGGTCCGGCGGTCGTCGGGTACCACGCCGGGAAGCGCCAGGTCGTCGAGGCGGTCGAACAGGACCTCGAGGCGAAGCCCCTCGGCCTCGACGCCGACAGCGTGGTGCTGCTGACCGGGGGTGCCCGCGGCATCACCGCCCTCGCGGCGCAGGCACTCGCCGAACGCACCGGGTGCCACGTCGAGCTCGTCGGCCGGACCCCGATCGCGCCCGAGGACCACCGGCTCAGCCACGCCACCACCGAGGCCGAGCTCGTCAAAGCCCTGTTCGAGCAAGGGGAGGAGGACGACGTCCTCGCCAAGGCGCGCAAGGTCCTGGCCGAACGCGAGGTCCGCACCACCCTCGAACGCCTCAGGGCCACCGCGTCGAGCGTCCGGTACCACGAGTGCGACGTCACCGACGCCGACGCCGTGGCCAGGGTCGTCGACGACGTCAAGGCCCGGTTCGGCCGCCTCGACGGCGTGGTCCACGGCGCCGGGGTGCTCGACGACAAGCTGATCGAGGACAAGACCCAGGAGTCGTTCGACCGCGTCTGGGCCACGAAGGTCAACGGCGCCAAGGCGTTCGAAGACGGTTTCCTCGTGCTGTTCGGCAGCGTCAGCGGGGTGTTCGGCAACCGCGGTCAGGCCGACTACTCGGCCGCGAACGACGCCCTCGACCGGATGGCGCGGTTCTGGGGTGCGCAGCGCCGGGTCGTCGCGGTCGACTGGGGTCCCTGGGCCGGTGCGGGCATGGCCGTCGGGCTGGCCGGGGAGTACGCCCGGCGCGGCATCCCGCTGATCGAGCCCGAGCGGGGTGTGGACGCTTTGCTGAACGAGATCGCCGGCGGTGAGGACGTTCAGGTGGTCTACCGATGGGAGGCATAGCGATCGTCGGGATCGGCGCCGTCTTCCCCGGTGCCCCCGACGCGGCGACGTTCTGGCGCAACATCGCGGGTGGCGTCGACGCCGTCGGGCAGATCCCGCCCGGGCGCTGGGACCCGGCCACCTACTACGACCGGGGCAGCACCAGCGGTGACCGGTTCTACTGCCGCAAGGGCGGGTTCGTCGACGACCTCGCGGAGTTCGACCCGACGCGGTTCGGCATCATGCCGTCCACTGTGGACGGAGCGGAGCCGGACCAGCTGCTCGCCCTGGCCACGGCCGCGGACGCCATCGCGGACGCCGGTGGGGAACCGGCGCTGCCCCCGCGCGACCGCGTCGGCGTGGTCGTCGGGCGCGGTGGCTACCTCACGCCCGGCTGTGCGCGTCTCGACCAGCGGGTGCGGCTCGCCGACGAGGTCGTGTCGGTGGTCGGGGACCTCTTCCCGAACCTCGCCGGCGCGGAGCTCGACGCGGTCCGCCGGGCCATCCGCGACCGCATGGGGCCGGAGCAGCCCGAGTCGTCGATCGGCCTCGTGCCGAACCTCGCGGCCTCGCGGATCGCCAACCGCTTCGACCTCAAGGGCACCGCGTACACGGTCGACGCCGCGTGCGCGTCCGGGCTGGTCGCCGTCGAGCACGCCGTCCGCGAACTCCAGGAGGGCCGCGCGGACGCCATGCTCGCCGGGGCCGTCCACGTCTGCCACCACCCGACGCTGTGGAGCGTCTTCACCCAGCTCCGCGCGCTCAGCCCGACCGAGCGCATCCGGCCGTTCGACGAGAGCGCGGACGGCACGCTGCTGTCCGAGGGCGTGGGCATGGTCGTGCTCAAGCGGCTGGAGGACGTCGGCGACGAACGCGTCTACGCCGTGATCCGCGGCATCGGCACCGCGAGCGACGGCCGCGCTACGAGCATGATGACGCCCAACCCCGAGGGCCAGCTCCTCGCGGTGCGACGGGCGTGGGCCGACGCGGGCCTCGACCCCCGCGAGAACCCGCCGGGACTCATCGAGGCCCACGGCACCGCCACGCCCGCCGGGGACGCCGCCGAGCTGCGGACGATGATCAACGCGTTCGGCGGGGACGGCGACGAGATCGGCATCGGCACGGTCAAGTCGATGATCGGCCACGCCATGCCCGCCGCCGGCATGGCCGGGCTGATCAAGGCCGCGCTCGCCCTGCACCACAACACTCTGCCGCCGACCCTGCACGTCGAGAACCCGCACCACGCGTTGCGGGACACCAGGTTCACGCCGGTCCGGGAGGCCCGCGAGTGGACCGGGCGGCACCGCGCGGTCGTCAACGCCTTCGGGTTCGGCGGCATCAACGCGCACGCCGTCCTGGACGGCCACACGATCGCGAAGCCCCGCAAGCCGGTCATGACCTTCGCCGCCGACACCGCCGAAGCACTGGCCGAGGCGCTCAGGGACCGGCGCACCTCCCACGCCGACAGGGCGTTCCGGCTCGCCATCGGCAACCCGGACGAGCGCAAGCTCCAGCTCGCCGAACGCGTCCTGGCGCGGGGCGGGGCCTGGCCCGGCAGGCACGACATCTGGTTCTCGCCCGAGCCACTGCTGGCGAGCACCGACCAGGTCGCGTTCCTGTTCCCCGGCTTCGAGCGCGAGTTCACCGGCGAGGTCGTCGACCACGCCGTCGGGCTCCTCCGGGACGGCAGGCGCGAAGCCCGCGAGCTGATGGCGCTCGGCATCACCCCCGGCGCGCTCGCCGGGCACAGCATGGGCGAGTGGACCGCGATGGTCGTCGGCGGCATCTACCCGACGATCGACGAGTTCGTCGCCGCACTCGGGCCCGGCGCGGTCGCGGTCGTCGACATCGCCTACGCCGCATTGGGGTGCTCCGCGGACGTCGCCGAGCGGCACCTCGTCGACGGCGTCACGGTCAGCCACGACAACTGCCCGCACCAGTCGGTGATCTGCGGACCGCTGGACCGCCTCGAAGAAGTCCTCGTCACGCTCAAGGCGCACGGCGTCATGGCGCAGCTGATGCCGTTCCGCACCGGCTTCCACACCCCGGCCCTGGCCCCGTACCTGGGGCGCGCCGGGGAGATGCTCGACAGCCTGCCGGTCCGCGCCTCGGACATCCCGGTGTGGTCGGCGAACTCCCTCGAACCGATGGCCGCCGAGGAGGTCCGCGACCTGGTCCTGCGGCACCTCGTCGAGCCGGTCCGCTTCCGCCCGCTGCTGGAGAAGCTGCACGGCGGTGGCTTCCGCGCGTTCGTCCAGATCGGACAGGGCAGCCTGCCGGGCTTCGTCGGCGACACGCTGCACGACAAGCCGCACCTCGCCGTGAACGCCGACATCGCGCCGGAAGCGCTGTGGGCGTTCGGGCTCAAGCGCGGCACCGCGCACAGGGTCAAGCTGCGGCTCGGCACGCCGAAGATCCACCTCGACCCGCTCGGCACCGAACCCGTTCCCGTGGCCGACGACAGCCCGATGTCCGCGGCCGTGAACAAGCTCCTCGCCCACACCACCGCCGTCGCCCGCGAGGTCGTCAGCGCGCTCAGGCCGAACGAGGCCGGCTTCACCCGCGAGTTCTCGCTGCGGACCATGCCCGAGCTCGTGGACCACTCGGTGTTCCCGCAGGCACCCGGCTGGCCCGACCTCGCCGACGGGTTCCCGATCGTGCCCGCGACCGGCCTGCTGGAGGTCTTCGCCGACGCCGCCCGCCGGCTCACCGGCGGCACCGTGCACGGCTTCGCACAGGTCAGGGCCAAGCGCTGGCTGACGGCGCTGCCCGCGACGACGGTGCGGATCTCGGCCAGGGTGGAAGGACCCGACCGCGTGCTGGTGAAGGTCGGCGACTACGCCGAAGGTGTCGTGCTGACCGCACCGCGGACACCCCAGCCGGTCGGCAAGCGACTCGAAGGCGTCCGCGAGGCCCCGGTGACGGCTGCCGAGCTGTACCGGGACAACTGGATGTTCCACGGTCCGGCGTTCGCGGGGGTCAAGGAGATCGACTGCTTGGCGGACAACGGGATCGCGGGGGTGCTGACACCGTTGCCCGCTCCCGGTGCGCTGCTCGACAGCGCCGGGCAGCTGATCGGCCACTGGATGCAGGTCTGCCGCACCGAGGACCAGACCGTGCTGCCGACCGGCATCGAGCAGGTCGCCTTCCACGGCCCGGCGCCGGCCGGCGACGTCCACTGCACCGCGTGGATCCGCGAGGTCACCGCGCAGACGATGACCGCCGACGCCGAGCTGCGGGTGGACGGGGAGCTGTGGTGCCGCATCACCGGCTGGACCACCCGCCGGTTCACCACCGACGACCGGATCTGGCAGGTCAAGCTCCGGCCCGGCACCGAGATGCTGTCCACACGGGACGGTGAGTGGCTGCGGGTCGCCGAGAACTGGTCCGACAGCGCGACGCGCGACCTGATCATGCGCCGCTACCTGAACTCCGCCGAACGGCTGCACTACGGCGGACTGGACGTGCCGGCCCAGCGCGACTGGCTGCTGCGCGTCATCGCGCTGAAGGACGCCGTGCGCGCCTGGCTCTGGGACCGCGGGGCCGGACCGGTCTACCCGGCGGAGCTGACCGTCGGCGCGGACGCGCGGGTCCGCGGGGCCTTCGCCGTCCCGCACACCGACGTGACATCCGAACCAGGGCGAGCCGCCGCCCGAGTGCGAACGGAGAAGTGATGGACGAGGTGCTGCAGCAGGTCGCCAAGCTGATCACCGAGGTCGTCGGGCCGGACTTCCTGCTGGGCGTGGAGATCACCCGCGACACCACGTTCAGCGACGACCTGGGCCTGGAGTCGATCGAGTTCGTCGCGCTGGCGGACAAGCTCAACGCCCACTACGGCGTCGACCTCGTGGCGTTCCTGGCGGACATGGACATCGACGAGATCATGGCGATGTCCGTCGGACGCCTCGTCGACCACATCACGGCCCGTGTCTGACGTCCACGCCCGAGGGCTGCGCTTCCACGTGCAACGGCTCGGGCCCCAGGACGCGCCGACCGTGGTGTTCGTCCACGGCCTGGTGATGGACAACCTGTCGAGCTTCTACTACACGCTCGCCGCCCCGCTGGCCAAGGCCGGCTTCGGCACCGTGCTGTTCGACCTGCGCGGGCACGGCCTGTCCGAGCGGCCGCCGTCCGGGTACACGCCGGAGGAGAGCGCGCTGGACCTTGTGGCCGTGCTCGACGGGATCGGCGTGACCGAGCCGGTCTTCCTGCTGGGCAACAGCTACGGCGGCGTCGTCGCGATGCACGCGGCCGTCCAGGCGCCCGAACGCGTCGGCGGCGTCGTGCTCGTCGAGTCGGCGGTCGGGGGAGTGGTCGGCGACGCGTGGTTCGAGGACATCACGAACACGCTGACCGTCGCGGCGCTGGGCCTGGAGTTCGACCGCACGCAGGACCAGCTGATGGCGCTGGGACAGCGCAAGATCGCGAAGCTCGCCGTGAACGCCGACGCCCTGCTCAACGGCACCACGCTGATCGACGACCTCGGTTCCGGCGCGAAACTGGACCTGACGCAGGTGCGCTGCCCGGTGCTCGGCGTGTACGGCGCCGAGTCCGAGCTGGTCGGCGCCGCCGCGGAGCTGTGCGAACGGATCCCGTCGGCCCGGCTGCACGTCGTGCCCGGCCTGGGGCACACGGTGCTGCGCGAGGCCACCGCCGAGCTGCTCGACGTGCTGCTGGACTGGTTGCCGTCATGAGCCGGTTCCTCTTCGTGGTGCCGCCGCTGACCGGCCACGTCAACCCGACCGCCTCGGTGGGCGGCGAGCTGCTGGCCCGCGGGCACGAGGTCGCGTGGGTCGGGCACCCCGGCACGCTCGCACCGTTGCTCCCGGACGGGGCGAGGACCTTCCCGGCCATCGACGACGTCCTGGAAGCCGGCATCCGCGCGAAACGGGAGCGCTGGCTCGCGTTGCGCGGGATGGCGGTGCTCAAGTTCTTCTGGGAGGAGTTCCTGATCCCGCTGGGGCACTCGATGGTGCCCGGCGTGGAGACGGCGGTGCGCGCGTTCCGGCCGGACGTCGTCGTGGCCGACCAGCAGGCGTTGGCCGGGCCGGTGGTGGCGAGGGGCGCCGGGCTGCCGTGGGCGACTTCGGCGAGCACGTCCGCCGAGCTGGTCAACCCGCTCAGGACGATGCCGAAGGTCGACGCCTGGGTGCGGGACCTGCTGCACGGCTTCGCGGGCGGGGACGTGCGGTTCTCCGAGGAGCTGGTGCTGGTCTACAGCTCGAAGGCGTTGGTGGCGGGGGAGTTCGGCGACGAGGTGGCGTTCGTCGGGCCCGCCCTGGCGCACCGGGTCGAACGGGTGGGCTTCCCGTGGGAACGGCTGACCGGTGGCCGGCGGGTCCTGATCTCGCTGGGAACGCTGAACGGGCCCGCCGGCGAGCGCTTCCTGGGCCAGGCGCTGGACGCCGTCGCGGGACTGGACGTGCAGGCCGTGGTGCTCGCGCCTCCTCGGCCGGCCCCCGAGAACGTCCTCGTGGTCCCGTCCGTCCCGCAGCTCGCTCTCCTGCCGCACCTCGACGCGGTCGTCACCCACGGCGGCCACAACACGGTCTGCGAAGCGCTCGCCCACGGGCTCCCGCTCGTCGTGGCCCCGATCCGCGACGACCAGCCGACCGTCGCCGCCCAGGTCGTCGCGGCCGGAGCGGGCGTCCGGCTGACCTACTCGCGGGCACGGGCGGCAGACATCCGCAGCGCACTGCGGTCCGTGCTGGACGAGCCGGAGTACGCGGCCGCCGCCGGGTCGGTGCGCGAATCGTTCCTGGCGGCGGGCGGCGCGGCAGCCGCGGCCGACCGACTCGAGAAGGTGGTGGCCGGGTGATCCTCAGCGTGGTGGTGGTGCTCGTCGTCCTGCTGGACGTGCTGCGCCTGCGAGCCCGCGCGTCCAAGCTGCGGGTGCTCTCCCGGGGAGCGGGCGAGCACACCCTGCTCACCGCCACCGGGGTGCACCCGGAGGGCTCGTGGGCGACCGACGACGACCTGGTCGACCTCGTGCCCCGCGACCTGCCGGTGGTCGCGGCGCTCGACCTGCTCGGCGCCGTCGACCCCGGCGGGTACCGCGAGGACCGGTGGGCGCGCGGGATCAGCGCGTCGCAGGCCGTGCTGGTGCGGGAGAAGTACCGCGAGGACGTGAACCCGGACGACCCGACGGAGTTCGTCGCGTACGTGCGGCGGGTCAAGGACCACGTGCACGCGAAGGTCGACATCGCGGTCGCGCCGGGGCTGGAGGCCGGGCCGTACGACCTCGGCTACCGCGCGGCGACGTTGCGGCAGATCGGCAAGAGGCCGTCGCTGTGGATCGCGGGTTCGGTCCTCGGCTACGCGGCCGTGCTCGGCGCTCTGGTCACCGACTGGCGGTGGGGTCTCGTCGCGCTGGCCGTCTACTCGGCGCACCCGCTCCTCGTGTTCGCCGGCACGCCGCTGCGGCCGCGCGACCTGTGGGTGCCGCGGGTCCTGCGCACGCCCCACCTGTGGTTCAAGACGTCGGGCGGCAGGAAGTCCACGGCGGAGAAGCGGCAGGCCGCGCGCCTCGAACAGGCCGCACCCTGGTACGAGCAGAACCGCGACCGGAACTTCCACGAGCCGCCGCGCGAGAACTGCCCCTCGTGCGGCGGCACGGAGCTGAGCCGCTGGGTGACCGCGCACGACCTGGTGCAGCGCAAGCCCGGCACGTTCACCATGGACCGCTGCGTCCGATGTGGACACGTCTGGCAGAACCCGCGGCTGACCGAGGAGGGCCTGGGCTTCTACTACCGCGACTTCTACGACGGCCTCGGCGAGACGTCGGCGGAGGCGGTGTTCTCCGGCAAGACCGAGCCGTACTACGGCCGGGCGCGCATGGTGGAACCATTCGTGAAGCCCGCGCGGTGGCTGGACGTCGGCTCCGGGCACGCGCACTTCTGCCTGGGAGCCAAGGAGGTGCTGCCCGGCACGAGGTTCGACGGGCTCGACCAGGGCGCGGCCATCGAGGACGCGGCCCGCCTCGGCCGGATCGAGAACGCCTACCGCGGCAGCTTCAAGGACTTCGCGGGCGAGCTCCAGGGCCGCTACGACGTGATCAGCATGCACCACTACCTGGAGCACGTGCGCGATCCGTGGGAGGAGCTCGACATCGCGGCGGACGTGCTGCCCGACGGCGGCTACCTGCTGATCGAGCTGCCGGACCCGGAATGGCGGCTGGGCAGGCTCTTCGGGCAGTACTGGATGCCGTGGTTCCAGCCGCAGCACCAGCACATGATGCCGATCGGCAACCTCGAGAAGACGCTCGCCGAACGAGGACTGACCACTGTGGCCACCGAGCGCGAGGAAGCCCACCTCTGCAACGACTTCACGCTCGCACTGCTGCTGTGGCTCGGCGACAAGGCACCGCGCACGCCGGCGCCGTGGCGTCCGGAGGAGGTGCGGCTGCGCCGGACCCGCAGCTTCCTGGTGTGGACGTTCGGCATCCCGGCGTTCTTCGCCACGATGCTGCTGGACCAGACGGTGAACCGGTTCCTGGCCCACCGCACCGGCACCGGCAACGCCTACCGGCTGCTCGCGCGGAAGACCCCGCGGGCATGACGGACCTCGCGGACAGGCCCGAGCTGGCGCCGGAGCTGAGGCTGGTGCCGCACGCGTTCCGGCGCACGTTCGGAAGGCCCGCCCGGGGCGTCTGGTACGCGCCGGGCGTGCTGAACCTGCTCGGCGGCGCGGTGAAGGTGCCCGCCAAGTGGGGTGCGATCGTGGCGGGGGACGGGCGGGACGACGGCCTGCTCGAGCTCGTGTCGGTGAACCGGCCGGTCGAACGCGCCCTGCTGCCGTCCGGCGACGTCCCGGCGTGGGCGGCGGGGGTGGAGGCCACCGGCGGCGCCACGCTGATGTGCAGCGTGGACCTGCCGCAGGGGAGTGGGCTGTCCGCCGCCGAGGCCCTGAGGACCGCGGTGGGGCTGGCGCTGCGAGACCTCGCGGGCACGCCGTTCGACGAACCCCACGCGGCAGCGCTCGACCTGCCGGGGCAACGGCTGCTCGTCGTCGACACGAGGACCAGGCGCGGGGAACCGCAGCGGGAACGGCCGTTCACCGCCGACCTCGACGACCTGGGCGCCGCTCTGACGGCGTACCACCGGGCCCAGGACCCGGACCCCGAGCAGGACGCCGTGGTGCGGGCCGCCCTCCGGGCCGGCGCACGAGGGGCGAGCACGCTGGTCGACCCGCCGGGCAGGCCCGCTGTCGCACTCGTCGACGCGGACCTGGTCCCGGCGGTCAAGAAGGCGATCACGAAGGCGGTGGAGGTCCCTCCCCGCTACCTCACGATCGTTCCCGGTCCCTTCAACACAGCGGCTTCACGGTGAACTCGGCGCGGCGGAGGTCCTTGGAGTTCGGGCCCACCAGCAGGACGAACTCGCCGGGCTCGACCACCCGGTTGCCCGCCGCGTCGACGATCGTGCACGCGGCCACGGGGAGCTCCAGGTCCACCTTCACCGTCCGGCCGGGCTCGACGTCGACCTGCTTGAACGTCTTCAGCTCCTTGTCCGCCCAGCTCACCGACGTGACGGCATCGCTGACGTAGACCTGCACGGTCTCCCGCGACGGCCGTGACCCGGTGTTCGTCAGCTCGATGCACGCCCTGACGGTCTCGTCCGGGCGCAGCACCGCCGTCTCCACCAGCAGGTCGCCGTACTCGACCGTCGTGTACGACAGGCCCTCGCCGAACGCGAACGCCGGCTCCTGAGTCAGGTCGGCGTAGCGCGTGCCGTGCTGGCCGCGGATCTGGTTGTAGTACGTCGGCTGCTGACCGGCGTGCGCGGCGAACGAGATCGGCAGGCGGCCGCTGGGCTCGACCAGCCCGTGCAGCACCTCGGCGATCGCGCGGCCGCCCTGCATGCCGGGGTTCGCGACCCACAGCAGCGCGGCGGCGTTGCGCGCCGACTCGGGCAGGACCAGCGGCTTCGACGCGAGCAGCACCACGACGAGCGGCGTGCCCGTCTCGGCGAGCGCGTCGAGCAGCGCGATCTGGCCCCCGATCAGGTCCAGCGTGGCGGTGGATCGTCCCTCGCCGACCAGCTCGATCTGGTCACCGACGACGGCCACCACGTAGTCGGCGTCCCGCGCGGCCGCGACGGCCTCGGCGATCAGGTTCGTGTCCGGAGCGCAGGCCTTCACAACCGGCGGGCGCGGCTGACCGTCGGGGAACGTGTCGCCCTCGGGGTCCGGCTCCAGCGTGAGGATGTCGGCGCCGCGGGCGTACGTGACCTCCTGCGACGACAGTTCACGCAGGCCGTCCAGGACGGTCGTGATCATCTCGCGCGGGTGGCCGTTCGGCAGCCAGTCGGCCTGGCCGGACGAGCCCGCCCAGTCGCCGAGCTGGGTCTGCGCGTCGTCGGCGAGGGGGCCGACGACCGCGATCTTGCCCTTCGGCTTTGCGAACGGCAGCACGCCGTCGTTGCGCAGCAGCACCAGCGAACGCCGTGCGACCTGCAGGTTCAGCGCCACGTGGTCGTCGTGGTTGATCATCGTGCGCTGGCGCTCGGCGTCGGGCCTGCGCGGGTTCTCGAACAGGCCGAGGTCGAACTTCAGCGTCAGGATGCGGGTGACGGCGCGGTCGAGGTCGGACTCCGCCAGCAGGCCTTCCTCGACGGCCTGCAGCGCGCCCTCGAAGAACTGCGGCGTCGTCATGATCATGTCGTTGCCGGCCTTCACGGCGGCCGCGGCGGCGTGCATGTGGTCGGGCTGCAGCTTCTGCTCCCAGACCATGCGGCCGACGTTGTCCCAGTCGGTGATCAGGGTGCCCTGGTACCCCCACTCGCCGCGCAGCACCTCGTCGAGCAGCCACGAGTTCACCGTGATCGGCACGCCGTCGGTGGACTGGTAGCCGAGCATGAACGTGGCGCAACCCTCGCGGGCGACCCGCTCGAACGGCGGCAGGAACCACGACCGCAGCTTGCGCCGCGACAGGTCCGCCTCGCTCGCGTCCCGGCCGCCCTGGGTCTCGGAGTACCCGGCGAAGTGCTTGGCGGTCGCGAGGATCGCCGTCTCGTCGCCGAGGCCGTCGCCCTGGTAGCCGCGGACCATGGCCGCCGCGAGCTCGCCGATCAGCACCGGGTCCTCGCCGAACGTCTCGTCCACGCGGCCCCAGCGCAGGTCGCGGGCGATGCACAGCACCGGTGAGAACGTCCAGTGCACGCCGGTGGCGGCGGCCTCCACGGCGGTGACGCGGGCGACCTGCTCGACGAGCCCGGGGTCCCAGCTCGCCGCCATGCCGAGCTGCGTCGGGAAGATCGTGGCGCCCTCGTAGAACGAGTGGCCGTGGATGCAGTCCTCGGCGATCAGCAGCGGGATGCGCAGCCGTGTCCGGGTGGTGAGGTCCTGGGCGCGCAGCACCCGCTCGGGCGAGGTGTGCAGGATCGAGCCGACGTGCTTGCGCAGCACGTGGTCGTCCAGGTCCTCCCTCGAGTCCAGCTGCATCATCTGGCCGACCTTCTCGGCCGGTGTCATGCGGCCGAGCAGGTCCGCGACCCGCTCCGCGGTCGGCAGCGTGGCGTCGAGGTAGGGCACGTCGTCGCGATCCATGTGGTCTCCGAGAGGGCTCGTGCGGCGGCAGCGTCTATGAGAGCGCTCTCACAGTTGATACCTGAAACCGGTTCCGGGCGAAACCGGTTTTTTGATTTCCGGTACAAACGAATCGTTCCAGCAACACGAACGCGACATGCCCGCTACTCCGGACAGCAGCCGGTTCCGGTGCGTCGTGCGGGTGTGACGCCCTGTCGCGGTCAGGCGTGACGAACGTTCGCCGCGCTAGCGGGTGGCCTTCGTTCCGGCAGGGGAGATGGCGAACCACTTGCCGTCGACGCCGTGGCCCACCGCGTCGCCCGCCTGCTCGTCGTCGACGTGGCGGTACACCGGTTTGCCGCCGATCGTGACCTGCTCCGTGCCGTCCGGCCGCCGCACGGTGCCGAGGAGCTCCCGGTCGAGCGAGGGGGCGTCGAACTGGCCGCCCTTCGCGAGCAGCGGCACCCACACGAGCGTGCACTCGGGTTCGAGGCAGGTCGGCTGGGGCGGGTCGGTGCCGTCGTCGGTGGTGAAGTAGAGCGTGTAGTGCTGGCGGTCGGCGACGACGGGACCCACCGCCGGCGACTGCTCCACCCGCAGCTTCGCGATGTCGCCCGGCAGCACGACCGCCGGGCCCGCGACGGGTCCGGCCGCGGCCTCCAGCGCCTCCGGCGAGGCGGTCTCCTGCGGAGGTTCGGCCGAACAGGCGCCTAGGCAGGCGAGGAGCAGGGCGAAGACGGCGATGCGGCTCACGCCCGGGCTTACGGATGGCGGCCCGGCGACGGTTCAGCGCGAGCCTCACCACAGGAAGACGAACCGCAGGAAGTGCACGGCCAGGAACCCGGCGGGGACGAGCAGCGCGGCCTTGGCGAACACCGCGAGCATCGGCCGGTTGCTGCGCGGCCCGAGCGCCCGCTTGCGCGTCCCGGCCGACGCCAGCGCCCTCTGCAACGCCCGGGCGACGTGGAACACCGGCGGGCCGATGTTGTTCTTCTCGCCGGGAAACGGCCCCACGGCCTCCACGTGCGGGTTCCAGTCCCGGTCGAACACGACGACCGCCGACGTCCACTGCCCGGTCACGACGCCGCGCAGCCCGACCGGCTTCGGCAGGTGTTCGTCCAGCCGCTGCGCGGGACCGTCGTGCTCGCCGGGGAGCAGCAGCACCAGCTTGGCGGGCGGCTGCGTCGTGCTCGCCTGCTCGACCTCCCACCACAGGCCCTCGCCCTCACCGAGTCTCAGCACGATCAGCTGCGACAGGTCCATCAACCTCCGCACGCCCGGCTGCCAGTCGTCGAACGGCAGGTAGAACCGCGCCGCCCCGAGGTGCGGCAACGGCTCGCCCGGCCGTCCCACCGCGATGACGGGCCCGAACGCCCCGAGTGCGCCGACCAGCTGCTCCTCGCGCGAGTGAAGTCCGACCAGGCCCTGCGCCAGCGCGCCGGGGATCTCGTCGATCCGGGCCGCGTGCCGGTCGTCGCCGAACCCGCGCAGGTACAGCACGGGTCTGCGGCTGTCCGCGCGCAACGCCTGGACCGCCCCGCGCGCCGATCGCGGCCGGGAGTACTTCAGGACCCGGTAAGCGAGGACGAGGGCGACCACGCCGCCCACCAGGAGCCACCCGCGCACCGCCCACGACAGCCGGTAGGCCCTCGTCGCCGCGACGATGCCGAGGAACCCTGCCACGAACACCAGGTAGCCGGTCGAGGTGACCACCAGGAACACCGGCCGCCGCCAGCGAGGCCTCGGCGGCACGAACCGGCTGACCAGCTCGACGACCTCGGCGCTGGCGGCACGGCGCCGGCCGCGCAGCACGATCGCGACCGCGCCGAGGAGACCGCCCAAGACCAGCCACGGCCAGGCAGCTGACCACGCCTGCCGGGTCTTGCGGTCGAGGTTCGCCTGATCGCGCTCGACGGCCGCCGGCAGGTCGCGGACGAACCGGCGGGCCAGGTCGAACTCACCGTCCTCGGCGGCGCTCGTGGCCAGCGAGATCGAGGCACGGGTCCGGCTGGACGCGGGCCCGTTGCCGGTGAACCAGCGGGCGGCCTCGGTGGCGTCCCGCGCCGAGCCGCGGTCGAGGGCGGCGAGGAAGGCCGCGTGGTGCACGGGCGCGTCTCGGAAGCCGTCACGCACGCGGAGCTCGATGCCCGCGGTGATCGTGAGCACCAGGGCGACGTAGACGGTGACGACGGCGACCGCGGTGACGGGGCGCGTCACCGGGCGGGGCCGGGAGTCTCGACCATGCCCGAACCGTACGAGCGGGTCAGGGCGGCCGCGGGCGCTTCCGCGGCCGAACACCCTTACGGCCGAGTGATCGCCGCCGGCACCAGCGCCCGGATCTCCGCGGCGATCTCGTCCACGTCGAGCGGTGGCTCGTGCGCCTGCCACTCGCGCAGCAGCCCGTGATCGCCCCGGCCAGCGCGATCGCGGTCAGCCGGTACGACCGGCGCGGTGCCGTCCCCGCGTCCGCCGCGCGCAGGGCCTCCGACTCGACGAACTCCGCCCACGTCGTCACCCAGCGGACGTGCTGCTACTCGATCTCGGCAGTCATGCCAACGGCCTCGACGTAGTTCAGGCGCGGTGCGCGCGGATCGGCCGTCACGCTGCTCACGAACACGTCCAGCAGTGTCGTGAAGCCCGTGCCGGTGAAGAGCGCGGGTCCCGACTGGAGCGGCTTCACCCGGCGCTCGGCCTTGCGCTGCTCGGGTGAGATGCCGCCGTGGACACGGCCACGTCGGCGCAACCCGCCGCGCATGTCAGGCGTCTGGACCTTTGCGCACGGGTCAGCTGCCCGTCGCGCTGGGGATGAGGGCGGGGCAGCCTCCGGTCGGATAACCGGAGTTGTACTCGAAATGCCACTGCTCGTTTTCGTAACGGCGGCACCAGCCGAGGGTGCCGCCGTTCTTCTCGACCCATTTCGCGGATTCGATCGGCTGGATGTCGACCGCGAATCCGATCACGTGCATCGAACGGTCCGGCGGGTTCAGCACGTACCTCGACGCGAGTTCTTCGGTGCCGAACTTCTCCACCGCCTCGTCGAACTCGGCCCGTTGCTGTCCGCGGCTGCGCTTGCCGTCGTTCAGGCAGAGCTGGACGCCCTGCTCAGAGGCCTTGGAGCGCAGCGCGAGCCACGCCTGCAGCACCTCGGGACGAAGACCTTCCGGGTCCTCGTCGTAGTACCGCGCGTCGATCGGGCAGGGCGGTCCCGCGGGCGGTCCGGGCACTTCCTCGACTATGGCGAGCGGCTTTCCGGCGTGCCGGTCGAACACGAGCGTCAATCTGCCCAGGTAACCCAGCGCGCCGCCGGTGGAAACCACGAGTGTGACGATCAGGAGAACGCCGAACACGACGCGTCTGGAGGTCTTGGACATGATTCGGATAATACGTCGGACGGCGGCGGTGTCTGTCAGCAACCCGTAACAGTCCTTCGGCAGCTGTGTCCCGGCGAACGTGGCGGGCGACACATCCGTTCGGACCAGCCTCGTTTTCGCCGGAGTGCGCAGATGTGATCGGTGAACGATTTCTGGCCCCTTTCGCCACCGCCGATCCGGGTGGCAACATTCTCGGCGGCCGAGAACCGGCCCGTTTTCATGAGGTCTCAGGAGGACCGCTTTCATGTCCGGCCGCATTTGTGCGTTCGTCGCTCTGCTCGTTTCGCTGTTCGCCTTCGCCGGCACGGCGCAGGCCGCTCCGTCCGCCCCACCCGCACAGCGGGGCACGGCGCTGATCCTGTCCGCGCAGTACTCGGACTTCGACGGCAACGCCGTCAAGGCAACCGTCCTGACCTGCGGACGAGGTGACCAGCACCCGCGTGGGGCCCTCGCCTGCGCGACGCTGGCGTCCGCCGATGCCGACCTGCAGGCCATGCAGGCCGACGGGAGGGCGTGCACGTTCCACTACGCCCCCGTCGAGGTGAGGATGTTCGGTTTCTGGCGAGGTGCGCCCGTGAACGAGGTGCACACCTACCCGAACTCGTGCGTCATGCTGGCGCACACCGGTGCCCTCTTCGATTTCTAGGAATCGAACACGGCACCTACGAGAAATGTGGAGCGGGGCGCGGCAGGGGCGCCCCGCTCCACATTTTCTCGCATCCGGAACCAGTGCTCCGTCGAATGGCGGGCGGCCCGTCCGGTGTGCGAGGGTTGGATCATGGCCGCCGCTCCGCGCTTCCCGCTGCTCCACTGGACGACCATCACCCCCGCGTTCGGCGTGCTCCTGCTCGTCCTGACGTGGGGGCGCGAACTCGGGGGCGTGCTCGTCGCGCTCGTCGCCGTGGTCCTCGCCGCGACCGTGCTCGCGGCCGTGCACCACGCGGAGGTCGTCGCGCTGAGGGTGGGGGAGCCGTTCGGGTCGCTGGTCCTCGCGGTCGCGGTGACGATCATCGAGGTGGCCCTGATCGTCACGCTGATGGTGTCCGGCGGGCCGGAGGCGTCGTCCCTCGCACGGGACACGGTGTTCGCCGCGGTCATGATCACCACGAACGGCATCATCGGCATCGCGTTGCTGCTCGGCGCGCTGAAGCACCACACGATCCTGTTCAACGCGGAGGGCAGCGGTGGCGCGCTCGCCACGGTGATGACGCTCGCCACGCTCACGCTCGTGCTGCCGACGTTCACGACGAGCACGCCCGGCCCCGAGTTCTCCGGGCCGCAGCTCGCGTTCGCCGCGTTCGCGTCCCTCGGCCTATACGCGATGTTCGTGTTCACCCAGACCGTCCGGCACCGCGACTTCTTCCTCCCCGTCGACGAGGCGGGCGTGATCGAGGTCGACGAGCACGCCGAAGCGCCGAGCGGCAAGGCCGCGCTCACCTCGCTCGGCCTCCTGCTCGTCGCGCTGGTCGCGGTGGTCGGCCTCGCGAAGATCGAGTCGCCCGCGATCGAGGCGGGCGTGCGCGCCGCCGGCTTCCCCCAGTCGTTCGTCGGCGTCGTCATCGCCCTGCTGGTGCTGCTGCCGGAGACCATTGCCGCCGCCCGCGCCGCCCTGCGCGACCGCATCCAGACCAGCATCAACCTCGGCTACGGCTCGGCCATCGCGAGCATCGGCCTCACCATCCCGACCATCGCGCTGGCGACGATCTGGCTGGACGGCCCGCTCCTGCTCGGCCTCGGCTCGACGCAGATGATCCTGCTGCTGCTCACGGTCCTCGTCAGCGTGCTGACCGTGGTGCCCGGCCGCGCGACCCGCCTGCAGGGCGGTGTCCACCTGATCCTGCTGGCGGCGTTCCTGTTCCTGGCTGTGAACCCGTAACGGGATCCGGCAACCGGTTGCCGGATCCGTTGTGCCCGGCTCGCCCGGCTCCTGCGTTCGCCCCTCACTGCGTCGCAGGGCATTTGCGTTGTCAGCTGGATCGGGAGTGCTGCCGGCACTGGCCGGTAAGTCCACAGTGGACGTTAAGCTGATCAGGCCGATGCCTCTCCGGAATTCAGGCATCCGATGCTGAACTCAGCTCTCCACAGCGCTGCGGGATCACGTTGCCGTTGCTGCGGTTCTCCGCAGGCTCCGGTTGCTTCTCCTGACGCATGGTGGTCTCGCCGCGGTCCACCCGTTGTGCGAACACCGCTTGCTGTAGGAGGAATGGCCTTGTCCACTCTGCATGGCACGATCGTCGAGATCCTCACCACCAAGTTCGCCGTTCCGGCGGACGCGATCACCGAGGACACGGTGCTCGAAGAGGTGCTGACCGACTCTCTCGACGTGGTCGAGTTCGGTGTGGTCATCGGAGAGCGCTACAACACCGTCCTCTCTGATGAAGAGCTTTCGTCGATCGTCACGATCGCCGATGTCGCCGCGTTGATGAGTCGCAAGGTCGCCGCATGACCTGCGCTGTGCTGCTGTCATCACCGGCCGGAGGATGGCGGGCCGGCGGGCGTAGGCGTTGACGAGACCTGAAAAGGCGTCGGCGCACGCAAGTCAACGGCAGTGCTCGGTCACGGCGCGCGGCGTCTTGAACCGCTCCGGCCACCGGGCTTCGTGGCCGCGGACGAGCCGGCCCAGGAATGCGGGCCTGCATCGCCGATGCCCTGTCTCAGCAGTATTGATTCTCCCTGGCATATCATTATGAGAGGGCAGTGCAATGCTCCCGACCGCGCTAGATGAACACACCGTCGTAGCACTGCGATCAGCGCTCTTCTCCGCCGACCCGGAAAACCCGGCTCGTGCCGCGATCGTTTCCGCACGACGGAAGGTGGAGCCGGGAAGCTCGCATCAGGAGCGGGCCAGGGCAGCTTATGACCAGTTGCGAGCTGTGGTCGCCGAGCTCGGCGCATCGAGCCGGATCGCGATGGATCCGGCCTTGGTGCGGAGTTTGTTCGAGTGTTCGGCTGTTGTCACGCCGGACCTGTTCGCCGTGTTGAGTGGCCATTTTGTCCTGACCGCCGGTGCGATTCAGCGGTTGGGCACCGCCTCTTCCGAGCAGAGAAGTGCGCTGGCCCGGCTTGACGACGCAGAGCACGTCGGAGTGTTCCTGCTCACGGAGCTGGGCTACGGCAGCAACGTTCTGGAGATGAAGACCGAGGCCAGATGGGATCCGTCGCTGAGGCAGTTCACGTTGCACACGCCGGATCGTGCGGCTGTGAAGTTCATGCCCAACGTGGCCGATGGCGACGTGCCCAAGGTTGCGATCGTGGCGGCTCGTCTGATCGTGGAGGGCCGGGACGAAGGCGTCTTCCCCTTTTTGTTTTCACTGCGCGACCACTCGGGAACTGCTCCGGGTGTCGAGACCCACCGGTTGCCGGAAAAAGGTTTTTGTCCGATGGACAACGCCGCCACGCGTTTCGACGGCGCTGTGGTGCCAGAAGGCGGCTGGCTGTCGGGAGGTATCGCATCGTTCGACCAGTCCGGCAAGTTCCACAGTTCGGTGCCATCGCGGCGGAAGCGCTTCCACCACACCATCGGGCAGTTGCAGACCGGGCGCGTGGCATTGGCCACCGGGACGGTCGCCGCTGCCCGCGCGGCTCTGTCGCTCACAGCTCGCTACGCGACCAAGCGCCGAACCGCCGGCGGCAAGTGGATGCTCGACCGGGACAACGTCCGCCTGCCGCTCACCGCAGCCGTCGCGAGGGTGTACGCCGCTTCTGCGCTGGGCAACGCGGCCTGGGCAGCGATCGAACCGGGGGAGAACGCCTCACCCGACGGGGCCGGCTCTCTCCTGGCGATGCTGGCCAAACCGATGTTGACGTGGACGGCCCTGGACGTTCTCCAGGAATGCCGGGAACGCATGGGCGCACAGGGCATGTTCCGCGCCAACATGATCGTCGACTACATCGGGATCACCCAAGGCGCTATCACCGCAGAAGGGGACAACCAGGTCCTCCAGGTCGCCGCCGGCCTGGCCTTGGCCGCCAACCGGGCGGCCCTGCTACCTCGGCCAGCCGGTCGGGTTCCGGCCTGGCAACGACTGCTGGACCTGCGCGCCCGTGCCCTGGCCGAAAGGGAAGGTTCCCGGGGCGGCCAGCAGGCGATGGAGATCGCGGAAGCGGGTGCAGCCGCGTGGGCCGCCCATGAGTTGCGCTCGACCTGCCAGGACCACACTGGTGCGCAAAGCTTGCTGGAGCATGTCGCCGAGCTGTACGGAACTGGAGAAGTGCTGCGGACCGCGTCTTGGCACATCGTTCACGGGACTGCCGAGCCTGGGGAGATTCGTGAGCTGGAGGGCCGCCGCGCGCAACTCGTCGAAGAACTGGCACCGCACCTCCACCAACTCATTGAGGCGTTCGGCGTCACTGCGGACCTGACTCCTTCGGCATTCGCGACCGAGAACTACTTGACCGCGTCTCTGCCGGAGAGTTGGACGTCGTAGTTCGATGTCCGTGAGAACGCCACACACCTCTCCTTCGGTTTCGGCGCACACCACTGCATCGGTTCGTCACTCTCCCGGATGCGGATGCGGATGCGGGTGGCCTTCTCGGTGCTCGCCATGTTGTTCGGGTGCACTTGGCCAGCTGGTCAGACCCGTACTTTCGACGTGGTGACGAAGTGATGGCCCCGAGCCGGCCTCAGCGGGTCGGCTCGGGCCATCACTTCGTTGTTCGAGCTCACCGTGGTCACGTCGCGTACTTAGCAGGCGTTGCACCCGACGGTGGCGAGCAAGGAGAACGACTCCGGCTGCTACGAGGCCTGTTGATTCGCCCCGACAGCCTGGAGCGCGTGCCCGGCGCCAGCACGATGCGGAAGATCGCGGGAGCGCGCGGTCTCAGGTGTTGAGGTCCTCGCCGACGTCCCGGTCGTTGTGGGCGCTGCAGACCTGCTCGAAGACCTCGTTGAGCTGCCCACGCCGGCACGGTTCGGGTCGAAGACTTGCCGAGCTGGATGAGCCGGTACAGCGTCGGACGAGCTGGGAGAGAGACGTGGCTGAGGCCCTGGGGCGTCGCACCACTTTTCCCGATCTGTAACCCAGCTCACCCTCCTGGCGTCGAGTACAGGACTGATGGTGTCCTCTTCTGTCGAGACAGTACGACGGGAAACGGCATCGGGTCGTTGTTGTCAAAGGAAAAGCGGACATGACTGTTCTCAGCGCACTGGGCTCGATCAACTGGGTCGCCGTGCTGCTCTCCGTCGTCGCCTGCACCGTGATCGGCGGTGTGTGGTTCGCGGTCCTGTTCGCCAAGCCCTACGCGGCGGCTCTCGGCCGGGAGAGCACACCGCAGCCGACGCAGCCGGCGTTGTTCTACGGTGGGCCGGCGGTCGCCACGCTGTTCGTCGTGACCACCACGGCGGCGCTGATGGCGGCGCTCGGCATCGACGCCATCGGGGACGCCGTCGTCTTCGCTCTGGTCATCGGGGTCGGCTACCTGGTCGCGAACACCGTCATCATCGCGATCAACCCGAACATGCCCCGGCCGCTGTTCTACAGTCTGATCTCCGGCGCGTACCACCTCATCGGCATCGTCGTGACGGCACTGATCGTGGTGGCGTTCTGATGAGGACCCGCATGCTCGGACGCACCGGCATCGAAGTCAGCGCCTACTGCCTGGGCACGATGATGTTCGGCCAGGTGGGCAACCCCGACCAGGACGACTGCGTGCGGATCATCCACCGCGCGCTCGACGCAGGCATCAACTTCGTCGACACCGCGGACGTGTACTCCTACGGCGAGACCGAGGAGATCGTCGGCAAGGCCCTGCGCGGCCGCCGCGACGACGTGGTGCTCGCGACCAAGGTCAACGGCGTGATGGGACAGGGCCACAACAGATCCGGCAGCTCGCGCCGCTGGATCATCGCGGAGGTCGAGCACTCGCTGCGCCGGCTCCAGACCGACTACATCGACCTCTACCAGGTGCACCACCCGGATCCCCGCACCGACATCGAGGAGACCCTGTCCGCGCTCACGGACCTGGTGAGGTCCGGCAAGGTGCGCAACATCGGCTGTTCGAGCATGCCCGCCTCGGAGATCGTGGAGGCGCACTGGGCCTCCGAACGCCGCGGGTTCGAGCGGTTCCGCAGCGAGCAGCCGCCCTACTCGATCCTGAACCGGGGCATCGAACGCGAGGTCCTTCCGGTGTGCGAGCGGTACGGCATGGGCACACTGGTCTGGAGTCCGCTCGCGATGGGCCTGCTGACCGGGCGGCACCGCAAGGGCCGGCCGTCGGACGCCCACGCCGCCCGCATGCACTGGGTGCCCCGCCACATGACCGACGAGCACAAGCTCGACGCGGTGGAGCAGCTGCTCCCGGTGGCGGAGAAGGCGGGCCTTTCGTTGACGCACATGGCGATGGCCTTCGCGGTCGCCCACCCGGCGGTCACCTCGGCGATCATCGGGCCGCGCACCATGGCGCAGCTCGAGGACCTCATCGCCGGTGCGGGCACCGTGCTCGACGACGACGTGCTCGACCGGATCGACGAGATCGTGCCGCCCGGCACCGACCTCGGCGCGCTGGACGTCTCACACGTCCCGCCCGCCCTGACGGACCCGACCCTGCGGCGGCGCCCGTCCGGCGACCGCACCGCCGCCTGACCGCCATGCCCACCGTGCTGAGCCGGCGCGCCCTCAACAGGGCCGCGCTGGCTCGCCAGCAGCTCCTCGAACGCTCCGCGATGCCGGTCGAGCAGGCCGTGGCGCACCTCGGCGGCCTGCAAGCGCAAGCACCTCAGGAACCGTTCATCGGGCTGTGGTCGCGGCTGCGGGGGTTCGACCCGGACGAGCTGTCACAGCTGTTGCTCGACCGCCGCGTGGTGCGCACCCATCTGATGCGGCGCACCGTCCACCTCGTGACCGCCCGGGACGCGCTCGCCTGGCGGGCACGGCACGACGCGATGCTGCGGCAACGGGTGATGGGGGTCTACCGCCGCGAGCTCGCGGGAATCGATCTCGACGAGCTCGCGGCGGCCGGCCGGACGGTCATGGCCGACGGCGAGCCGCGCACGATGTCGGAGATCGGCCACGCGCTCGCCGTTCGCTGGCCGACCGCCGGGGCGCGGCCGCTCGGCGAAGCGGTGATCGCCGCGCTGGTGCCGATGGCACAGCTGCCACCGCGAGGCCTGTGGCGCAGGACTGCCGGAGTGCGCAACATCCTGCTGTCGGCGTGGTTGCACCGGGACATCGACCCGCTCGCGCGGGACGGCTCCGACCCCGTGGGCCGGGCGCTGGTGCGGCGCTACCTGGCCGCGTTCGGACCGGCCGCGACGGCCGACCTGCGCGCGTGGTGCGGACTGGCCGGCCTGCCTGCGGCGGTGGCCGCGGTCCGCGACGAGCTGGTGTCCTTCCGGGACGAACGCGGCCGTGAGCTGCTCGACCTGCCTGAAGCGCCGCGGCCCGACCCGGACGCACCGGCACCGGTGCGGTTCTTGCCGGCCTTCGACAACGCGATACTCGGTTACGACGACCGCAGCCGCATCATCGACTTCGAACACCGGCTGTTGTCCGTCCAGGGAGAACGTGTCGTCCTGGTCGACGGTCGGGTCGCCGCGACCTGGACGCAGGACGGCTCCACCGTGGTGGTACGGCCGCTGCGCCGGTTCACGGCGGCCGAACGAAGCGAAGTCGAGCAGGAAGGACTGGAGGTCGCGTCCTTGCTGACGGCCGACGTCCGGCCGGGTGTCCAGGTGGAGGAGTCACAGCTGTGACGAGAAATCGAGGCATGTGGACGGGCAACTGTGGCGATGTAGGCGGTGGCGGCGATGACGACAGCGGATCAAGATTGCGCCCCGACGTCACCGCGGAACTCGGCATCGCCGCTCATCGGAGGCGCACTACCGGCAAGCTCTCGCCGAGGTGCCCCGCCCGGCCGATGAGCCCGCCAACCGGATGCGGGAGGTCATGTACCTGCACCTCACCCGTTGGCTGCCGCACCTGCTCGACCGCAAGGACCGGCTCAGCATGGACGTCGGCCTCGAGGTGCGTGTGCCGTTCTGCGACCACCGACTCGTCGAGTACGCGTTCAACACCCCGTGGACGCACCACAGCTTCGACAACCGGGAAAGATCCCTGCTGCGCGCGGTCGTGGCACCACTGCTGCCCAGCAGCGTGATCGACCGCACCAAGGCGCCGTAGCCGGTCACCCACGATCCGGCCCACCACCGCGCGATCACCGAGCAGGCATTCGACCTCCTCGCCACCCCGTCCGCTCCCGTGTGGACGCTGCTGGAACCAGAACACCTGCGAGCGCGGCTCGAGAGGCCCAGCGCCGACCACGCCACCCGCGCGGGCATCGACTTCGCCTTCAACCTCGACCTCTGGCTGCGCACCGCACAACCACGAACCGAAATCGGGAGGTCCTGATGAGTGCCCACGAGCCAGTCGCGATCGTCGGCATGGGGTGCCGCTTTCCCGGTGCCAGTACGCGGGCGGCAGGTGGCTGGGTGGCTTCGGCCCGTCGGTCGGCGCGCGGTTCCGCGGTGTGAACCGGCGCGGCTGGCGCGTGTGGCCGACGACCTCCACGGTGACCGACTGCTCCGCGACCCGGTTCGCGTTCGAGGTGAGGTCGCTGGGGCTCGCGGTGTCGCGCTGGCAGTACGACATCGAGCCGACCGCGGGCGGGTGCCGGGTGACGGAGTCGATCTGGGACCGCCGGCCGGGGTGGTACGTGCCGATCACGCGGCTGGCCACCGGGGTGAGGGACCGAGCGGTGACGAACCAGCGGAACATCGAGGCGACGCTGGAGCGGTTGAAGAGGATCGTGGAGTCGGGCTGACCGCGTCGCTGCGGGGAGCGGCCCAAGCGAAGCGGTGACCGCACGCGTCCGCTTGCTGGAGCGCGTGTGACGGACTGCGAAGCCGAGGCGCAAACCCCGGTGCCTCAAGGGAACCCGCCGGCACAAGCCGACCCCGCAAACGTCCACGAACCTTAAACCGATTTAAAACCCTTTGTCCCCAGCCGAATTTTGAACCCGCCCCGTGACCTCCCCGTAGTCATCGGTACAACACCGATCCACCCCGAGGAGACACAGAATGGGCGCTCGTCACCGCAAGCCCGCCATGATCGGCGCGGGTGCCGTGCTCGCGGTCGCCGCTGTCGCCGGTGGCATCTTCGCCTTCAGCGGCACCAACTCGAACGCGGCCGAGGACTGCGGCGGACTGGATCAGGCGCTGCGGAACAACCTCACCTTCATCGCCGGTCAGCAGGCGAACCCCGACGCCCAGTCGGACGCGCGCATCGCGAACCGCCAGGCGGTCGTGAACCTCATCAACCAGCGGCGTGCGGCCGCCGGTTGTGGCGGCAACGTGCAGGCGCAGCCCGAGAAGGGCCAGGCCGCCACGTCCGGTGAGGACTGCGGCGGGCTCGACAAGGCGTTGCAGAACAACCTGAACTTCATCGCGGGCCAGAAGGCGAACCCGGACGCGCAGTCCGAGGCGCGCATCGCGAACCGGCAGGCCGTGGTCGACCTCATCCAGCAGCGGCGCAAGGCGGCGGGCTGCGCGGGTGACGGTGGCGCGGGCAACGCCAACCAGGGCAACAACAACGCGGGCAACGCCAACCAGGGCAACAACAACGCGGACAACAACAACGCGGGCAACGGCAACCAGGCGACGGCCCAGCCCGCTCCCCAGCAGCCCGAGGCCGGCCAGGGCAACGGTGGCGCGTCCGGGCAGCAGGTCTGCGCAGGCTCGACCGTCACGCTGTCCGGCGAGGGCGGCGCGCCCGCCGCGTCCAGCGGCGAGTTCCCGATCGGCACCACGCTCAAGGTGACGAACCTGGACAACAACAAGTCCACCACCGTGAAGGTCGCGTCGGTGTCCGGCAGCTGCGCGCTGCTCAACAACGCCGCCTTCGAGCAGGTGCGGGAGCCCGGCAAGTTCCTGATCCGGCGGGCGCTGATCGAGAAGATCGGCTGACAGTCCACATCGGACGACCGGTGCGGAGTGGCTGTTCCCTCAAGGCGCGGGGGAACAGCCGTCCCGCACGTTCGGCGATTCCGCACGACTGAGGAATACCGACCGGCATTCGATCTCCCTGTGGTCAGGACCGCGGTCGGGGTGAGACCTTGGAACGGTCCCGAACCCCGATCGCGGAGAACACCACGTGACCGAGAAAGCCGCGGCACCGTCCGTCTTCCGGAACACGGCGTTCCTGCGCCTGTGGACCGGCACGACCGCGTCGGGCCTCGCGATGTGGGCCCTGCCGTTCGTCCTGGGCCTCGCGGTGCTCGAACGCTCGATCACGGCCGTGGAGCTCGGCGTCGTGCTCGCCACCAGAACGGTGGGCTTCCTCGCCGCGGTGCCCGTCGCCGGTGTCCTCGCCGACCGGCACTCCCGGCGCGGCGTCGTCTTCTGGTCGTGCCTCACGGCCGGGCTCACCACCCCCGTGATCGCCCTGGGAATGGGCAGCTCCCTGCTGCTGATGGCCACGGCGGCGACCGTCGTCGGCGCGGGTCAGGGCGCCTGCCGCCCGGCGTTCCAGGCGCTCGTCGCCGAGGTGGTGCCGGAGTCCGGACGTCAGCAGGCCAACGCCGCCACCACCTTCGCCATCAGGGTCACCACGCTGGTCGCCCCCGGTCTCACCGCTCTCGCCGCCCTGCTCGTCGACGCCCGCGCCCTGCTCGCCGTGACCGCGGTCCTGTGGCTGTGCGCCGCACTCGTGCCCCCGAAGGGGACGGCGGAGACCAAGGTCCGTGCGCAGCACCGGAGCTTCGGGAAAGGCTTCGTCACCGACTTCGCCGACGGTCTCCGGGAGGCACGCCGCCACCCGTGGATGCTCGGCGGCCTGGCCGCGCTGACGGTGATGATCGCCGCCGGCTACTCCGCGACGGCGGTCGTCCTGCCGCTGGTCAGCAGGGACCGCTACGGCACCGAGGCGGTGCTGGCCGCCGCCACGACCGCGTACACCGTGGGCGCGCTCGTGGGCGCGGTGCTGATCGCGCGCTGGCGGCCGCGGGCGGCGGGCTGGGTCGCGCTGGCCGGGCTCGCCTGCTACGGCCTCATCCCGCTGGGCCTGCTGCTGCCAGTGCACCCGTTCGCGCTGGTCGGCGTCTACGTCGTGGCGGGCGTCGGCATCGAGCTGTTCAACGTCCCCTGGTTCACCGCGATCCAGCGCGAGGTCGAGCCCACCAGGCTGGCCCGCGTCTCGTCGCTCGACTTCCTGCTGTCGTACGGGCTGGCGCCTGCCGGTCTCGCGTTCATCGCGCCGGCGATCGAGGAGTTCGGCGTGAGCGCGGTGCTCGGGGTTTGCGCGGTGCTCTGCTTCGCCGCTCCCGCGGCCGCCGCGCTGATCCCGTCGGCGCGAGGGTTCCGCGCTAGGACCACGACCAGCTGAACCCGCGCACACCGGGCGGCACGTTCAAGGCCACGTCCAGCAGCGTGCGCCCGGGAGCCACCTCGGACCCGTCCGCGAGCTGGACGACGGAGGCGGGAGGGGCACCCTCGAACGTCACCTCGAGCACGTACTCCCGCGT
Source organism: Lentzea jiangxiensis (assembly GCF_900104175.1). Classification (GTDB taxonomy): domain Bacteria; phylum Actinomycetota; class Actinomycetes; order Mycobacteriales; family Pseudonocardiaceae; genus Lentzea; species Lentzea jiangxiensis. The sequence continues at coordinate 589,829 of NZ_FNIX01000003.1, read as the reverse complement.
CGGCAAGCGGAACTTGCGCTCGTAGTTCGTCGCGGGAGGACAGGGCGCCCGGTGCACGAGCTCGTGCTCGATCACGACGCTCTCACCCTTGCGCAGTGGGCGTTCGAACAGCAGCTCCGCGACCAGCAACCCCTCGGCGGGCTCCTGGACGACCCGTCCGACCGTGCAGTTCTTCAGAGCCTTGACCAGCGGCGACGGGTGGTCGCGGTCGTCGGCGTGCAGGATCACGACCCACCGGTCGGGCCCGTTCATCGACGCCGACAGCACCTGCCGGGAACGGAACACCCGTTCGGTGCGGTCCGCCCCGATCGTCACGAAGTCCTGCTGGCTCACGCGCAGGAGCTGGTCGTCCCACTGCGTGTCCAGGTCGTGCAGGGCGTGCTCGACGGGCGCGGGGACCGGCCAGAACGCGGACACCGGCGCCGGTGCCCCGCGCAGCCAGCGGCCACGCGGGCGCGGGGGATCGAGCAGCTCCGACAGGTGGCCGGGAGGCACCCGCAGGATGTGCTCGAGGTGGACGACGGCCTGCAGCGACTTCTGCCGCTCTGGCCGGCTGCGGCCGGTCTGCCAGCAGCTCAGCGTCGCCATCGAGACGGAGACGCCGTTCTGCGCGAGGTGCTCGCGCAGGCGCTCCAGACCGAGACCGCGATTGGTGATCGCCGTCCGGAGCGCCTCCGCGAACTCGTCCACGCAGGTCACGCTAATGCATTCACACGCCCCGCTGAAGTGGCTGGTGAGGCCGGTAGGTCACGCGACCGTCGGCCACCACCACGTCGACCTCGACGGGAACTCCGGCGTGGTCGCCCATCGGTGCCAGCACCAGCGGTGCGGCGCCCGTGCCCTGGTGGACCACCAACGTCGTGCCCAGCCGGGTCGCGATCAGGTGGCCGAGCAGGTCGCGCGCGTTTGCCGCACCGGCGTTCTCGTTCGCGTCGGCGTGCATCCTCCAGTTGGCGTTCTCGACGAGCGCACCGGTCAAATGTCCTGTGTGGACCGGCCTGGCCGCGGTGAAGTCCGCCGTCGCCTGGCTCACCGCCGCGGTGGTGGCGGCGTGGTTCAGCACCTGTGCGCGCAGGGCCGCCGGGTCCTGCCGCACCACTTCGCCGACCGCCGCGTACAGGCCGTCCGGGGTGACGGGCGGGGGAGCGGGCCGGTTGAGCACGTCGAACGCCAGGTGCCGCAGGTGCCGCCGCGTGCTGCTGACGTGTTCCTCGTACTGGCTGAGCCGGCTCGGCGGGGCGGCCTCCGCCACCTCGTGCCGTTCGGATCCCCCAGCACCGGTCGGTGCGACCTGGCTGTTGGCGTCGGCGCGCGGTGGCACCGGGTCGGCGAGCACGAGGGACGCCCGCCGGCCCGGGGCGAACCGGACCAGCGGTTCCTCGGTCGCATGCCTGTTGACGATCGTGTCGAAGATCTTCCGGTCGAACTCGGTGGCCGGGTCCCAGTACAGGTGTGCTCCGTGCTGGACCCCCACGTTGCGGTTGACCAGCAGGAAGACCATGCCCTCGTAGTCGTCCTCGCTGAGCCGGTTGCCTTCCGTGTCGTACATGCCGTACATGTCGGCGTCACCGGTCACCCAGACGAGGTCGCCTCGCGAGTTCGCCCCGTGGACGACGCCGTCGATGACCTTGAACTTGCCCTCCCGCTCGTACTTCTCCATCGTGCCGATCAGTTCGGCGAACTCGGCGGCGCGTTCGTTGAAGCGCTTGGCGACCTTGTCCCGCATCGCCGGGTCGACGCCGGAGAGGTCCGGGTTGGGGTCCGGCTGGAAGAAGCCGACGAGCCCGACGTGCTCCGCGTCGGCACCGAGCAGCACGTCGGCCTGGTTGATGGTCTTCGCCTTGATGTCCTTGGGCTTCGGCATCGCGCCGTCGTGGAGCCAGCGAACGGAGTCCGGGTTCGTGGGACGGACGTCCAGCACGATGTTGAAGCGGTCGACGAAGTTCTGGAACCGCTCCTGGTTGAGCCTCGGGATGCCGAACTCCTGCTCGAGCCGGTCCGGGGTGAGTGACGCGGCGTCCTCCGGAACCCGCCATTGCACGGAGTCGCGCAGTCTTGCCGGACGTGGCGCGGCGGACGTCTTGGCGTCGATCTCGTCGAAGAGGTCCTCGACGAACGGCTTGCCGAGGTCCGGTCCCGGCAGCTGTGGCGCGGCGACCGGCTGACCCGAGGCCGTCCGCTCACCCGCGCCACCGGCACGGCTGGCCTCGGTTGCGTCCTGGTCCGCCGGTGGAGCGGCGAGCGCGCTGCTGACCGCCGGGGCGTCGACCTCGGCCTTCTGCTCCGGCCGTGTCGCCGGACCGGCCTCGGCGATCTCCCGCTGCTGTTCGGTCGCGCCGTCGTGCCGGCTCGCGGTGGTGGTGTCAGGAGCCGACGTGTCCGGTAGCGCCTCGCTCGTCCTAGGACCCGCGGTCGCCTTCTCGAACTCGTTGTCGGCCACGGCCAGCGGCTCGACCTCGGCGGAGTCGGTCGTCGGGTGCACGGTGGGGCTCGGCGCCGCGTGCTGAGGTTCCGGTTCAGCGGGCGCCGCGGGCTGGACGTTCGCGGGGCCGGTGGTCGTGTCGGCGGGTGGCGTGTTAGTGGCCGCGTCGTGGGCAGGTGTGTTGGTGGCCGCGTCGGCGGGTGGCGTGTTCGTGTTCGTGTCGGCGGGTGGGGTGTTGGTGGCCGTGTCGGCGGGTGGGGTGTTGGTGGCCGCGTCGCGGGCGGGTGTGTTGGTGGCCGCGTCGCGGGCGGGTGTGTTGGTGGCCGCGTCGCGGGCGGGTGTGTTGGTGGCCGCGTCGCGGGCGGGTGTGTTGGTGGTGGCGTTGCCGGGTGGGGTGTTGGTGGCCGCGTCGGCGGGTGGCGTGTTCGTGTTCGTGTCAGCGGGTGGCGTGTTAGCGGCCGCGTCGCGGGCAGGTGTGCTCGGAGTCGTGTCGGCGGGTGGCGTGTTCGCGTCGGCGGGTGGGGTGTTGGTGGTCGTGTCGCGGGCGGGTGTGTTGGTGGTGGCGTTGCCGGGTGGCGTGTTCGTGACCGCGTCGTGGGCAGGCGTGCTCGGAGTCGCGTTGGCGGGTGGGGTGTTGGTGGCCGCGTCGCGAGCAGGTGTGTTGGTGGTCGCGTCGCCGGATGGCGCGGGCGGCGCGGGCGGCGGGGTCGTGGGCGGCGGGGTCGCGTTGTAGAGGTCGACCTGGCGGTCGGCCTCCGCCTTCGCGTCCCACCACTTCTTCTGCTCGGCGTCCGCGGCCCTGCGGGCGTCGTCGAGCTTGGTCTCCGCGTCCTTGATCTTGTTCTCGGCCTCGGCGCGCTCGGCCGTGAGTGCCTTGTGGGCTTCCTCGGCGTCGGTGCGGGCGGTTTCGGCGTCGGCGACGGCCTTCTGCTGCGCCTGGAGCTCCGCGCGGGCGTCGACGGCGGTCTTGCGTTGCACGTCGAGCTGCGTGTGGGCGTCGGTGAGCTGCTGCTGGGCGTTGGTCAACGCGGTGTGCGCGGCGTCGGCCTCCTGCCCGAGCCGGTCCAGCTCGGCCTTCGGCGCTCCGCCGATCTGGGCGTCGTCCAGGGCGTCCTTGGTCGCGAGCGCGTCCTGGCTGAGCGACGAGATCCGCGGCGTCAGGTCCTGGATGTCCGCGCGGGTCCGCGCGACGTCCGCCACGGCGGTGTCGAACTCCGTCTGCCGCGTCCGGAGCTCGGCCTCGGCGTTGACGTGGTTCTCGATCGCCGTGTTCAGCTTCGTCGCGGCGTCACCCAGCGGCTGGTCGGTCCTCGCCAGCACGGCGGCTGCGGAGTTGATGACCTCCTGGGCCTCGTGCCGGGCCTCGTCGACCTTCTTCTCCGCCTCGCGCCAGTCGTCGGCCGTCTTCTTGACCTCGGTCTGGGCGTCCTTCAACGAGTCGCTGAAGGTCTGGTTCAGCATCGACTCGACCTCGGTGGCGGGCATGCGCACGCCGGCCGAGCCGGGCACCGTCAGATCGACGACGCCGGTCTTGCCGCCGATCGTCGCGACCACGCGGTACTCGACGTCGAACTGCACGAGACCGGTGCGCGACGGGTCCTTGGGCTTGACGCCTCCGCCTTCGGCCTGCGCCGGGCCGCCGGAGACCGCGGACGAGTCCTCGTTCGCGTGCTTCAGCTCGACGCCGCCGGTGCCGAAGTTGACGGTGTCCTTCGGGTCGCCCTGCTTGACCGCCGCGCTGCCCTGGGCGACGCCCACGGCCACGTCGGAGGTGTCGGCGACCTTGGCCTCGCTGGAGACGTCAACCGTCTTCGTGGTCAGCGGGGTCTCGATCTTGACGCCGTCGCTGAGCGAGCCCAGCTGCGGGTTCACGAGCTTCGCGTAGACCTTGACGTCGGCGTCCTGGCCGAACGTCAGCGCCGCCTCCTTGAGGCCCGGCACGTCGAGCGGGCCGGACAGCATCGCGGGCAGGTGCGGCTGCAGGTTCTCCGGGCTGAGCGTCGAGAGCAGGCTGTTGAGCGCGCCCGTGCCCTTGCCGGTGAGGCCCTTGCCCGCGCCGGCCCCCGTCATCGCCTTCACGGCGGCGTCACGCAGGTCGCCCGCGCCGCGCAGGTTCTCCACCGACGCGGTCGCCGGCAGCTGGGTGGCCCGGCTGTCCTGCTGGAAGGCGTAGGTCGCCTCCGGCGTGCCGAACTCGCTGCCGCGCCTGCTCGCCGCCGACATGTAGGGCTGCGGGGTGCCGCGACCGGTCGTCGGCTCCGAGACCTTCTGGTTGTCCGCGTGCGTGCGGACGACCATGTCCTGCTCGGCGCTGCGGACCTTCGCGACCTCCTTGTCGCCCTTCTCCACGACGAGCTCGAACTCGACCGGCACGTTGTAGCGCGCCGCCGGACCGCTCGCCGTGCGGTTGTGGCCGAACGCCATGCTGGTCGAGGTCGTCACCGAGCTGCTCTGGGCGGAGCCGACGTTCGCGATCACGCTGACACCCGCGGTGCCGGAGACGTTCGGGTTCGCGCTCCCCGGCGAGGCGAGGCCCGGTGCCCGCAGGCCGAGGCCCCAGCCGGTGCCGCGGCCCTTGCCGTCGCTGTCCTTGCGGGAACCGCCGTCGTTGTGGGACATGTCGACGCCGTCGTTGACGACCTGGTCGAACTTCGGCTCGCCCGCCTTCGCCCGCAGCGTGACCTGGTAGGAGTCCTTGCCGAACGTGCCGGGCTGGTGGACCAGCAGCGGCACGCCGCCGTCCAGGGCGCTGTCGATCATCGCCTTGACGCTCGACGGCGAGTTGAGGTCGACGATGCGCTGCAGGTTGCTCATCGAGTCCTTGAGCACCGAGTCCGGGATCAGCGCGTCGCTGCCGAACTTCTTGGTGTTCGTGGACAGCTTCGTCGTGAGCTCGTTGACCGCCGACGAGAGGTCCGGGACCTTTTCCACGTTGGACAGCCCGAGCGCGCCGGGCTCGCCCGGTGCCACCGTCGACGGCGGCGCCATCTTCGGGAAGTCGGGCTTGGGGACGTTCGGCGCCACCTTCGGCAGCACGCCCATCTCCCGCGCGACGTCCTCGGACACCCGCACGAAGACGGACTTCGGCAGGTTCACCTTCACGCCCTCGGCGTTCGGCGTGCCGCCGTGCACGAAGTTCTCGGTGCGGCTCTCGCCGACGATCGTGAACTCGGCGTCGACCTGGACCAGCACGGTCCAGGCGTCGTCCGGGGTGGTCCGGCCGCGGTCGACGTTGCCGCCGATCTCGTTCGCCGTGGTCTTGTTGTCCGACCACGGCGTCCACTTGCCGGTGACCGCGACGCCGCCGGACCCGCTGGGGTTCGACGGCTGGCCGGCGGGCGGCGGGGTGACGTTGGGACGCACCGGGACGTTGATGCCGCCGACGAGGTCGACCGACCGGCTCGTCGTGGACGACCCACCGGCCTTGTAACCACCGCTGACCGAGTTGTCGGTGCCGGTGGCGTCCGAGATGGACACCAGCTTCGCCCCACCGAGCTTGACCGACATGCCGAGCGCGCCGGAGCGGTCGGCGACGCGGCGGTCGTACTTGAGGCCCTGCTCCTGCACGCCGGTCTCGATGAGCCGCTGCAGGTTCGCCTTGATGTTCTCCGGGGCGAACATCTTGTCGATCTGCGCCCGTGACGCCGTGCCCGGTGTGGTGAGCGCCGAGTCGCCCTTGGCCGCGCGGTTGAGCGCGTCGATCGCCTGGTCCCGCAGCTCCGTCGTGTTGGCGACGGCCTCCACGTGGAGGAACTCCGGCGACTTCGGGCGGGCCTGGCCCGGGTTCAGCAGGTCCTTGACGGTCGGGGAGTTCGCGATCGGCGTGGCCGACGGGTCACCCGGCTTGAAACCGTCACCGGGGTCGTCCTTGAGCGTCGAGGAGTCCGACACCCACAGGTTGACCTTGCCGTCGATCTTGTTCAGCCCGGCGCCGGTCTTGGCGACGGTCTTCACGTCCGGCGCGTGCCGGCCGGGCGCGCCGGGCACGATGGTGCGGACCCACGTCCGGGGCCGCGTGAACGTGGTGATCTCGACCTCGAACTCCACGTCGCCCTGGAACACCTGCGCGTCCGGGCTGCCGGGGTTCGACGAGGTGGCGCTCACGGCCGGTCCCGCCGAGGTCTTGTCCGTCCACGAGTGGCTGTAGGACACACCGGCCTGCGGCATCGGGGTCAGCGAGGCGACGCCGGTCTTCACCGGGATGTTGGCCCTGCCGGTGATGCCACCGGTCCAGCCCTTGGTGGTGCTGGTGTTCGCGTCGAGCTTCGGACCGCTCGTGGAGGAGTCGCTGACCGGGCGCCCCTCGGCCTTGCCGAGGTGCTTCGGGTTGGTCAGCTTCGCCTTGACCGTGACGTTGACGTAGGTGTTCGTCGTCTTGCCGGAGTTCTTCAGCTGCACCTGGACGCCCGGACCGAGCAGGCTGTCCATGTTCGCCTTCAGCGCGGCCGGGGACAGGTTCGCGTCCAGCTTGCGCTGGTTCGCGAGCTGCGCGGCCACGTCACCGAAGCCCTGGCCCTTGCTGGAGCGGGGGTTCGCGTCCGGGTTGGTCCACTTCGGCAGGAACTTCTCGAACCCGGGCAGCTCGCGCAGCTTCGTCTCGACCTGGTTCTGCACCTGCGTCGCGGGCGCGAACTCGCCCACCTTGGCGTTGCCCGCGGCGAGCGTGTCGGCGACGTAGGGCGGCAGGAACCTGGTGTCCGCGGTCGCCGGGTCGGTCGTGGAGTTGCGGGTGCCGACCGGGGTCGGCAGGCCCACCGCACCGGCCTCGCCCAGACCCATGCGCATGTGGGTCGTGATCTCCATGGTCACGGGCTTGCCCGCGGGTCCCTGGACCTCGACCTCGGCGGTGACCTCGTACAGGCCGGTCTCGGCCTTGACCCCGATGCCGGACTTGCGGCTGGAGCTCGTGCCGGCGTTGACGCCCTCCGCGGTGCGCGCGGAGTACCCGCCGGTCGCGCCGACGGTGCCGCCGACCTTGCCGGGGACACCGATGTTGCCCCCGAAGCCCGCGGTGACGTCGAACCCGGTCTTGCTGGACGCGGACACACTGCTGCCCCAGGAGAAGGTGTCCTTGAGGTCCAGCGCCGCGTCGGCGTGCGTGCCGACGAGCTTCGCGTCCTTGAGCGTCGCCTTCATCTGCACCGCGGCGCCCTTGCTGGCGTGCGGGCTGATCAGGTCCGGCGAGGTGACGAAACCGCCGAGCATCGCGGGCAGGTTGTTGCGGATCGAGGTCGGGCTCAGGAAGTTCTGCAGCGCCTCGCGGCCCGGCGAACCGATCTTGGTGATCGACGGGTGCAGGTTCTCCGCGACGTCGTTGAACAGCTTCCCGGAGTCCTTGACCACCACGGCTTCCGGCACTGCGTTCTCGGCCTTGAGGCCCCACGCCGCGTCGGGCGGCGTGACCGCCGCGGAGGACTTGCCGGAGTCGACGATCGTGCTCAGGTCCGTCGGGACCTGCAGCGTCACGTCGGGACCGGTGCTGAGCGTCGAGAACAGCGAAGGGTTGCCCGACGCGTCGTACAGCGTGATCTCGTAGGAGACCGGCACCGTGATCTTCTTGGACCCGGAGTCCGATCCCTTGATCGCACGCTGCTCGGTGATGGAGGTGCTGGTGGCCTGCGACACCGCGGGGGTCGCGAGCGCGCCCTTGCCACCCAGCGAGCCGTACGGGCCCATCGCCACACCGGCTGTCACCGCACCGCCGACGTCGTTGGACGTCGAGATGCTGTTCGTCGTCGTGGACGCGGCGGCGGCCTGGTAGTTCTTGTCGACCTTCGTGTTCGCGGCGTCGGTGGTGCTGCTCCCGTCCGCGTGCATCTCGGCGCGGACGTTCGCCTCGAACCAGGCGTTGCCGATCTTGACCTGGAAGTTGCGCCCGTCGCCGAGGAACGTCTCGAAGTCGTTCTCGATCGCGTTCTTGATGCGGGTGGCGTCGTCGGGCCGCAGCCCGTTGATCTCCCGCACCACCGCGTCCGCGCCGCGCACGTCGGTCGGCACGATCGAGCCGAGCGCCTTGTTGTCCTGGAAGAAGCTCGGCAGGTTCGTGTCCGGGAGCTGGCCGACCGGTTGCGGCGCCATCGTCGTCATCGGGATGACGGGGTTGGGCGTCGGCCTGGGCGGCGCCGGACGGGTCTCCGGTTCCGGCGCGGGACGTGTGTCCGCGTCCTCGTTCTGACGCGTCTCCTGGAGCTCGTTGGTGAAGTCGAGGAAAGCCTCGAGGTGGGCGGTGTTGTGCCCACCCGCCTGCGCGTCCCGGATCTGCTGGTCGACGTGGCCGCGCACGGCCGCGAGGTCGGCGTCGCCGAACTGCCGCCAGGCGGGCGCGTTCACGTCGGCCGGCAGTTGCAGCGCGTGCGTGGTGAGAGCCGCGTCGCGGTTGTTCGTGAGCTGGTCGACCCGCTGCTGGTAGTACTCGACCTGGCGGTCCGCGGCCTCCCGCCGGTTCGCCTGCTCGTCGAGCATCGTCTGGGTCTTGAGGCGGTCGGGCACGATGTCCGAGGCGTTCCACCGGTCCCGGGCCGTCTTCATCTCGTCGAGGCGCTGCTCGGCGATCCGCGTGCGCTGGTCGTGGACCGCGGGCGGGCCCGCCTGCCGGGAGACCTCGATCATGTGCTCGATCGCCGCCGAGCGTGCGGCGTCACGGCCGTACGTCTGCTGCAGGTCCCGCAGCGCCGCGGTGTCCAGGCCGTACAGCGACGCCTCGAACGACCGCTGCGGTGTGCCCTCGTGGACGGGACCGAAGCCACCGGGGACGACGAGGTCCATGTCCGGGCCCGCGGAACGTGCCGACGGGTCCTGCATGAACGGCCGCGGCTCGGCCGCGGGGGCCGCCTGCTCCTGCCGGGCTTCGACCGGCGGGGTGGTGTCGCGGTCCCGCGCGCCGGTGTCCGAACCAGCCGACGCGGAGTCGTCCGATCGGACCGACGCCGAGTCGGCTGGTTCGACCGTTGGCGTGTCGGGTCGGGGCGGCACCGGCGTGTCGGGCCGGGACGGCACCGGCGTCTCCATCATCCGGATTTCCCGGATCTGGTCGTACAGGCGGTCGAGCTCCGGAGTCGGGAGACCGCCGATGCGCGCGTCGCGGATCAGATCGGTGACGCGGTTCTCGATGATCTCGGCGTCGACCGGCGTCACCGTCTGCCACTCGGGTGCCGTCGTGTCGGCGGGCAGGTTGAGCGCGTAGGTGGTCAGCGCGTCGGTGCGGTCGTACTGCAGCCGCATGAGCTCCTGGTCGAGCTGGCGCGCGTGGTCGGTGAGCCGCTGCTGCTCCGCCTGGCGCTGCGCCTGGTCCGTGCGCATCAGCTCGGACTTGAACACGTCCGGCAGGGCGTCGGTGGTCCGCTTGAGGTCCCGGACCTCCTCGCGGGTCTGGCGGATCTCGCTCTGCAGGTCCCGCAGGTGCTGCTGGAGGCCGCCTTCCTTGTGGGCGATCTCCTGGTAGCGGGACATCTGCTCGATCTCGAACGAGCGGTCCGGGTGGGTGCTGTGCTGCTCGGCCAGTTCGGCGAGCTCGGCCTGCGACTTCCCGTACAGCGACGCCCGGAACGCCGCGTGCTCGTGCCGCGGCGTCAGCACGCGGTTGTCCGGCTGCGCGTCGGAGTTCGACTGCGCATCGGCATCCGACCGCGCGTCGACGTCCGACTCCGCGCCGGATCCGGGAGCGCTGTGGACGCTTTCGGCGTCCTGCTGCGAGCGTTGCTCTTCGAGAGCGCGGGCCAGCTGGCGTGCGTTGAACTCCCGGGTCCTGGCGTCGAGATCGCGCAGGCGTTCTCCCCGCGCGTCGATCTCGGCGTTGAGCTGGTCCAGACGCTGCATCGCGGCCTGCAGCTTCGCGTACTTCTCCGCGGACTTCTCGAAGCGGTTGCTGTAGTCGGGATCGCTCACGAACGACAGGTTGCGCTCCGCCTGCTGCACCAGGGTTTCGGCCTGGGCGATCTTCTGGTCGAAGTCGACGGAGGTGTCGACCTCCTGGCCGAGCATCTGGTTCAGGAAGCCCTGGATACCCGTGTTCGACGATTTGCCGGCGCGGTAGTTCTGCAACGCCTCCCGGGCGTCGTCCAACTGGGAGGTCAGTCCGTCCAGGCCACGCGTCGCGGCGTGGTTCGTCACGGTGCGGACGTCTGCCTCGTTGCGCACCCGCTCCTGCAACATCTTCAGGTCCGAGGCGTCGAACCCGGCGTTCTCGGCCGCCGTGATCTGCGCGGTCAGCTGGGCGTCGAGGCGGGGCAGCACGTCCGCGGGGACGTGCTCGAGCTTGTCCGCGTTCGGACCCGCGACGAAGTTGTCGATGAGGTGGGTGGTGCCCAGCGCAGGGCCTTGCGCGGCAAGGGTCTCGATCTGGTTGTTGGTGCTGTCGAGGAGGTCGGTGAGGGTCTTGACCTGCGCGTCGACCTGGGCCCGCTTAGCGTCGTGCTGCGGGTTCCTCCACAAGCTGGACCTGCGGCGGGGGGCCTGGGACCTGACCTCGGCGATGCGGTTCTCGAGGGTCGAGGCTCGTTCACGCAGGGCGTTCACGAACGCCTGCGGGCCGCCGGGGTGCGCGGTTGCGCGCTTGACGAGCTGGACCTTCTGCGCGGCCTGGTAGAGGCCCTCGTCCTGGCGGCCCTTGTAGAGATCGGCGATGGTCTGGGTGACCTCCGCCGAGGACTTGCCCGCGAGCCACGCCTCCATGCCGGCGCGGACTTCCTGGGCCGACGGGGCGCCGAGCGCGCCGAAGGTGCCGTTCTGCGAGTTGATCTGCACCTGCGTCGCGCCGTCCGGGCCGTGCACGGTCTGCACGCCGTTGTTGTCGACGACGAGCTGCACGTCCAACGCCTGCGCGATCGAGTCCGGCAGGTGGGACCCGACGTGGGAGTCGGCCCACGACGGCGTTTGCAGGGCCTTCGCCACCAGGTCGGCAGGCGACGGCAACGCGCCGTTCGCGTTCAGCTGCTGGGTCAGGTGGTTGATCACCTCGACGTTGCCGGGGTTCGTACCGGCGGCCTTGGGGCCGGCGTTCACGACGTCCCAGCGCTTCGACGACCCGTTCGCCAGGTCGTCGGCGAGGTTCGCCCGCCACTGCTGGGTCTTGGCGTCGGGGGTGAGCCCGGGGGTGTTCGGTTCCAGGTCGGGGTGGAACTTCGCCAGGGTGTCCGGGCTGACCTGGTTCGCCACCCAGTTCGCCAGAGCGGGCGGGGTCAGGCCGGGGTGGTTGTGGTTCTGCGGGTTCTGCCGGACATCGCTCAGCACGGTGTCCACAGTGGAACGCACGTCGCCGGAACCGACCAGCGGTGACGCGTTCGGGACCGGCGCGTTCTGGAACGCCGCACTGCGCAGCACCGACTCGACCAGACCGACCCGGTCCAGGTTCGGCAGGTGCGTCTGGTTCGGACGGACGACGACGTCTACATCGACGTCGCCGTCGACGGCGACGTCGCTGTCCGAGTCGTAGAACCGGCCGGGCATGGTCGCCGGCCTGGTTTCGAGGTCGGCGTCGAGACTCGAATCCGAGTCCGGCTCGATGTCGACGGTGCCGTCAGTGCCGGGCGCGGACACCGGGCCCTCGTTCGACGGTGGCTTGGGCGTCCAGCCCGCAGGCGGCGGCACGGTGGCGGGACCGGCCGGTTCCAGCCTCGTGTCGGGAACCATGACCTGGCTGTTCGCGGTGCGTTCGATCAGCCAGAGGTGGCGCGGCCGGATACCCGGATCGCCCAGGTGGACGGCGGAGCCCATCAGGCCGCCGTCGTTGTCGTGGACGCCGGAGTTGGTGTCGTGTTGTTGCAGGACTCGGGTGGTGTCCTTGTATTCGTCGGGGATGCCGAGGTAGTGCAGGGTTTCGTGGGCGAGGACCTCGGGGCTGGTGTCGGGGTTCCAGTGGTCCTGGTTGACCTTCGGGTCGTTCGGGTCGACCTTGACGGTGGTGTGGGCGTCGGCTTTGTTGTCGGTGAATTCCAGGTTGACGTGGAACTGGTCGCCGCTGGGCAGCCGGAAGCCCTGGTTGAGCAGGTTGTCGACGCCGGTGGTGGCGTTGTCCCTGATCTGCGCGAGCTGGTCGGCGGTGACCTTGCCGGTGGGTTCGAGGTGGACCTTGACGGTGTATTCCTGCACGAACTTGCCGGGGCTGGTCTCGATGCGGCGCAGGTCGTAGTTGATGAGGCCCTTGTAGGACTCGATCTTCGACGGGGTGCTGTCGGTGCGGATGTCGCGGACGTCGAGGTCGACGGTGCGGACGTCGGTGTCGTTGCGGCGATCGGCCCAGGTGCTGCGGTCGGCGGGGTTGTCCGGGTTCGACCACTCCGCGGTCCTGGCGGGGTCGTGCCGCCACGACTCGTCGGACAGCACGTCCTTGCCGCGGTGCGACTCCGGCGTCGGCGGCGTCATCGCCGGCGGCGCGCCACCGCCGCGGACCTTCTTCGGCGCCTCCGGAGCAGCATTGGGCGTGCTCGTCTCCGCACCGCTACGGCTGCTCTGCGCCGCGGACGACTCCGCGGGCAGCGGAGGCGGCGAGGGCACCGGCTTCTTGCCGGTGTTCGCTGCGGTGTTCGTGTCGGCGGATGGCGTGGACGGGACCGGCGGCACACCGCCGTCGAGGTCCTGCGTCGGTGCTCCGGTGGTGGGCGGAGCAGGGCGGAGTGCACTCGTCTCCGCGCCGTGGCGGCTGCTCTCCGCCGCGGTCGCCTCCGCGGGCAGCGGGGGCAGCGGCTTCTCCCTGACGTCCGCTGCGGTGTTCGTGGCCGTGGTGTCGGCAGCGGAGGTGTCGCGAGCGGCTGGTTGCCGATCGGCACTCGTGGTGTCCGGGATGACCATTTCCGCGCGGACGTTGCGGCGGTCGGTTCTGGGGTTCTTCGAGCCCGGAGGGACCTCGCGGCCGTGCGAGATCGGATTGACGGGGATTTGCCCGGCATCCAGCCGCCGCTCAGGCGGCACGTCGCGTTGCAGCTCATCCAGCAGACGCGCGACCTCGGACCTGGTCCACGCGGCGGCGGCATCAGCGCGTTGCTGACCTGCCTGGGCGCTGTTCGTGCGGTTGTTGCTGTATCCGTGCAACTGGATTTCAGGCAGAGGCATTCCGTTGCGATGCCGCCACAGAGCCGCTTCGACCGTCGTCTTCGCCAGACCGGTCAGCATGCCGTTCGCGTTTCCGGGCAGCTGCTGCACGCCGGCCGCGATCTGCTCCGCATCCAGGTTCTTGGCGTCGCTCATCGGCACCTTGTAGCTCACCGCGTTCTGGTGAGACGTCGAGACGGCCACCAGCGGGTTCGCCAACTGCATTTGCGCGTTCGGGTCGTCGACATGGCCCCACTTGTCGAAGAACGACTGGCCGGGCTGCTTGCCGTAGTCGTTGAGGAACCACATCTCACCCGGCTGCGGAAGCTGGGGGCCCGCGATCTTGTTGATCGCCAGCCGCGCCTGGAACGCGGCTTGGCCCAGCGTGGTTTCCGCCATCTGGCGATCGCCGCCCTGGACCGAGGGACTGGCGAGGGCCGCACGGCTGTCCCGGATCTTCGTGAGCGCCTCGACGAGCATGAGTTCCGCGTCCACCGTCCCCGGTGGCTGCTTGCGCAGTTCCGCCTCGATACCGGCGAGGTTGTGCTGGTGCTTGCGCAGGTTCTCACCGATCGCCTGATCCAGGACGTCCTTGCGGTAACCGCCCTGTCGCACGGTTTCGACGGTGATCTGCATGTCGTCCGCGGCGCTGTTCACCACGACCGAACCGAGGTGGTAGCCCCACACCTGCGGAAGCTGCTGCCCGGTACCCGTGCGGGTGTAGTTCAGGCCGAAGTTGGCGCCACCCGGATCGGGGGCCGCGATCGACTGGATCATGTACGCCTCACCCGGCTTGGCCCAGGCGAACTGGTTGAGACCCAGCTGTTCGGCCGCCGCGTCGAGCTTGGCCCGCTGCTCCGTGCCCGGCACCAGAGCGGCGCCGTACTGGGCGCCCACCAGCGGCGGATCCGTGGAGGGGGTGACCATGACGTCAGCCACCTGCTGCGGGGTGAGGGTGTTGGGCACTGACGAGGGTTGCTTCGCCGCGTGAGCGAGCGCGAAAGCCATCTCGTGCATTCCGTTGAACTTCAGCGGACCGCCGTTGCCCACCTTGCCGACGACCGGCGCACCGCCCGGCGGCCGCATGATCGCCTGGCTGTGCGTGCCACCGATGATGCCCTGGGAGAACTCGCTGCACACTCCGGGTGGCCTGCTCGCAAAGTGCGGCTTGACCATGAGCAGCGTCGAATCCTCATAACGCACCGTGTTGCCGGGCGCCACCTTCAGTTCGAGTTTGCTGCCCACCTCCTTCAACCGCGCCTGAGCGTCCGCGATCACCTCCGGCGTCGCGTAGAACTCCCTGAACTGAGTGCCGCCACGACCCAGCGGCAGACCGATGCTGTTGTCCGAGGAGAACATCATCGGTGGCTTCGCCGCCACACCCGTCTCCACCACCGGCACCACGGACGGGAACTGACCTGGACGCGGTTCCAGCATCACCTGCGTGCTCTGCCAGACGAACTGCGGCTCCACACCGTCACTGGCGACCTGGTAGTCCGTCGTCGTCACCGGGCCGACGTAGCCGTCGATGATCGAGTCGATCAGGTCGTAGGCCGACTCACGATTGGCGAGGTGCTCCACCATCGCCTCGTGGTCCGGGCCCGCCACGGCGATCTCCGCCTCGGGGTCGTAGCCGATCACAATGTCGTCGTAGTCGATCGACGACGACGTCTCCTGCTCCACGGGACCCGTCTGCGGGTTGCGCGCCATCGGGCGGCTGAAGTTGATCGGCGCCGAGGTCTGCCGACCCGTGGAACCCATCTCGGGGTTGCGCGGCATCGGGCGGCTGAAGTTGATCGGCACCGCGGTTTGTTGTCCCACAGGACCCGTCTCCGGGATCTGCGCCATCGGACGGCTGAAGTTGACCGGTGCGGGACGGGTCTGCGCGCCTGGCGAACCGGCGCTGTCGTTGCGCACCTCGGTCCTGTCGCGTCCGGTCTCGTTGCGTCCGGAGTCGTTGAGGGGACTCGGGGTCGGCGTCACACCGGTGGGAGGAGGTGGAGCCGGTCGCGTCTGTGCGGGCGGCTGCGCCGACGGCGTCGTGTCCGGGCGCGGTGCCGGGGTGTTGACCGGGGGCACGTTCGTGCTGGGGGTGTTGACCGGCGGGATGTTCGCCGCCGGAGCCGGCGAAGGCGTGTTCACCGGCGGAGTGCCGGCCGGGGGCACGTTCGCCGGAGGGACGTTCGCGGGCGGCGGGGCGACGGGCGGAGCCGGGCGCGTCTGGGAAGGCGTGTCCGGGGTCGGCTTCGCCTGGGCCGGGGACGCGGTGGCTTCGGGACGGGGGTTCGCCTGGGGTTCCGGCTTCGGCTGGGCAGACGGGACCGAGGTCTCCGGCCTGGGCGACGGCGTGTTCGCCGCCGGGTTCGGAGGCGTGTTCACCGGAGGCGTGTTCACCGGCGGGGTGGTGGCCGGTGGCGTGGTGACGTTCGGCGCCGGGGACGGTGCGTTGGCCGCTGGGACGTTGGCCGGGGGCACGGTGGTGGGCGGTGCCGGGCGCGTTTGGGCCGGGGGTGTGTCGGAACGGGGGGTCTGCGCGGGCGGCGGGGTGTCCGTGCGCGGAGGCGGGGTGTTGGTGTTCGGCGTGGTCACCGGCGGCACGTTCGTCGCCGGGGACGGCGAAGGTGCGTTGGCCGGGGGCACGGTGGTGGGCGGTGCCGGTCGCGTTTGGGCCGGGGGTGTGTCGGAGCGTGGCGTCTGCGCGGGCGGCGGGGTGTCCGTGCGCGGAGGCGGGGTGTTGGTGTTCGGCGTGGTCACCGGCGGCACGTTCGTCGCCGGGGACGGCGAAGGTGCGTTGGCCGGGGGCACGGTGGTGGGCGGTGCCGGTCGCGTTTGGGCCGGGGGAGTGTCGGAGCGTGGCGTCTGCGCGGGCGCAGGGGTGTCCGTGCGCGAAGGCGGCACGTTCGTGTTCGGCGCCGGCGACGGCGTGGTCACCGGTGGCGTCGACACCGGCGTGCCGGGGCGCGACTGCGGAGGTGCGGTCGCGGCGGGCGCCTGGGCCGGGGGTGCGGTGTTCGGCGAAGAGACCGGTGGCGTCGAGACGGGTGGCGGCGTGCCGGGGCGCGACTGCGGGGGCGCGGCCGGAGCCGAGGCGGCCGGGGGCACGTTCGTGTTCGGCTGCGGGGTGAGCGGGGTCGGCTTCGGGGCCGGGGGCGGCGTCGAGGGCGACGTGCCGGGGGCCTTCGTGATGGTGTTGTCGGGCGTCGGGGCCTTGGGCGCGTCGAACACGCCCTTCGCGCCGCCGGGGCCGAACTTGTTGCCGCCGCGTTCGCCGCCGGTCGCACCGGGGGTCGCGCCCGGCGCCATGGGCGGGGCCATGCCGGGGCTCGCCGCGGGCGGGGGCGTCACGGCCGGAGCGGCGCCACCGCGCGGGCCCGCGCTCTGGGGCGGGGTCGCGACGGCGCTCTGCGAACCGGGCGTCGTCGGGGTCGTGCCACCGGGAACGCCGCCGGGCACAGCACCGGGAACGGCGCCGGGCTTGGGCGCACCCGAACCCGCGGAGGTCCCGCTGGGCGTGCCGCCGGGGGTGGTGGGCGAACCAGGCGTACCGGGAGTGCCTGGCGTGGTGGGGATCGTCGGCTTGGGAGCCGGCGGGGGAGTCGAGGTGGAGCTCGGCGGGGCCTTCGTGATGGTGCTGTCGGGCGTTCCGGGCTTGGGCGCGTCGAAGACGCCCTTGCCGGGACCCGTGCCGAACTTGCTGCCGCCGCGCTCGCCGCCGGTCGCACCGGGGGTCGCGCCGGGCGCCATGGGCGGGGCCATGCCAGGCGACATGGCGGGCGGCGTCGCGCCGCGCGGGGGAACGGCGCCCTGCGGGCCGGGCGGGGTCGAGCTGGGCTTGGTGCCGGCGACCTGACCGGGCGTGGAACCCGGGGTGGAACCGGGGGTGGCACCGGAGCCGGGCACGGTCGGAACGCCGCCGGCCTTGCCGCCGCCACCAGGCGTGCCGCCGCCCTTCGAACCGGGGGTGCCGGGAGCACCGGGCGTGCCACCGACGACCGGCGGCGCGCCGGCCGCGGGACCGCCCGGCGCCTTGCCGAGGCTCGGCGTGAACGAGGCGCCGCCGCCCTTGGGCCCTTGGGTCGGGTTGACCTTGCCGCCACCGGCCGGAGCGGGGCCGAGGCTGGGCGTGAAGCCCGCGCCGCCGCCCTTGGGACCCTGCGTGGGGCTGACCTTGCCGCCACCCGCCGGAGCGGGGCCGAGGCTCGGCGTGAAACCGGCACCGCCCTTGGGGCCTTGGGTGGGCGTGACCTTGCCACCACCGGCCGGAGCCGGGCCGAGGCTGGGCGTGAAGCCCGCTCCGCCCTTCGGCCCCTGGGTGGGGCTGACCTTTCCGCCGCCGCCCTGCGGGTTCAGGGTGGAACCGGGGCTGGCGCCGCCGCCCTTGGGCCCCTGGACGTCGCCGACCTTGCCGCCGCCCGGTGCCGGGCCGAGGCTGGGCGTGAAGCCCGCGCCGCCGCCCTTGGGACCTTGGGTGGGGCTGACCTTTCCGCCGCCGCCCTGCGGGTTCAGGTTCGAGCCGGGGTTGGCTCCGCCGCCCTTGATCGCGTCGGGACCGGTCGCCTTCGGGCCGCCCTGCGCGTTCAGGCCCGGCGTGAAGTTCCCGCCGCCCTTCACGGCCTGCGGCCCGGTGTGCTTCGCACCGCCCTGGGCGTTGAGGCCCGGGGTGAAGTTCCCGCCTCCCTTGATCGACTCCGGACCGGTGACCTTGCCGCCCGACGTGTTCAGGCCGGGAGGCGGTGCGGTGGCGCCGGGTGGCGGCTTCGCGTTGGTGCTCGGGTCGATCGAGCGGAAGTTGGAGCCCTGGCTGGTGTCCGTCGTGGTCGACGTCTGGTGCGTGGCCTTCAGGCCGGACTGGACGTCGGTGAACGCCTTGGCGCCCTTGTCCGCCTGCGCGATCGCGTTGTCGTTGGACGCGTTGAGGGCGGGCACCGCGAACAGGCCGATGGGGCCGAGCGCGTTGCCGCTGAAGTTCAGGCCGCGCAGGCCGCTCGAGATGCTCGACAGCCGGGACCCGAGGTCGCCCGCCTTGTTCTGCAACCCCTGCATCGAGGAGTCGCTCATGGAGTAGCCGCTGTTGCCGGTGGGGCCACCACCCGTGCCGGTGCTGACCGGTGGCGTCGAGGGAGGCGGGTTCGCCCCCGGGTTCGACGACGGGTTGGGATTGACGTTCCCCTTGGCCATGAGCGGTGCTTCTCCAGTAGTGCGTCAGAACAAGGCGGGATCTCGGATCCCGGCTGTTGGCTGGACTTACTCTGTCGGCCGGACGGAACGGTGGAACGTCGGCTGCACCGGCTCGGCCGCCGCACCACCGGCCTGGGCCTCCACCTCGAAGGCGGCGGCCGGGCGCAACGGCTCGTCCGCCATGAGCGGGTTGACGCTCTCGTAGGCGGCGGGCTCGGCCTCGACGCGCGAGGCGTAGTAGGCCTCACGCGGCTGCGACGGCTCGAGAGCGTCATACGCGTGCGACATCTGCGTGCGCGCGAGCGGCTCGTAGCCCGTGGCCTGCTGGAGCGGCTCGGACGGCGTGTCCGCGCTCGTGTAGACCTCACGCGCCTGCATCGGCTGCACGGCCTCGTGCAGCGAACCGCCCGAGGTCATGCTGACGCCGGACACCATCGTCGAGTCCGAAGCCACGCCGCGGGAGAACGCCACCGGCGCCTCCACGGCCTCCGCGCGCTGGAACGCCATCGGGGCCTGGACCGCCTCGGCGCGCTGGAACGCCATCGGCGCCTGAACGGCCTCGGCACGCTGCATGGGCTGCAACGGCTGAGCCGCTTCCGTGCGGTGGACTGCCTGCATCGGCTCGACGGCATGCATCGCCTCAACGCGCTGCATGGGCTGCAGTGGCTGCATCGGCTCGGCGCGGTGGAACGGCTGCAGCGGCTCCGCTTGCACCGCTTCGGCGCGCTGGAACGGCTGCAACGGCTCTGCCTGTACGGCCCGCACGGCGTGGGCGGGCTGCAACGGCTCTGCCTGCATCGCTTCAACGCGCTGCATGGGCTGCAGCGGCTCTGCTTGCACCGCTTCGGCGCGTTGGAACGGCTGCAGCGGCTCTGCCTGTACGGCCCGCACGGCGTGGGCGGGCTGCAACGGCTCTGCCTGCATCGCTTCAACGCGCTGCATGGGCTGCAGCGGCTGCATCGGCTCGGCGCGGTGGAACGGCTGCAGCGGCTCCGCCTGCATCGCCCGTACGGCGTGCGTCGGCTGCAGGTGCTCTGCCTCCTGCATCGCCATCCGGGCCTGCGCCGGCTCGGCGTCGGCGAGGCGTGCCGAGTTGTGCAGCGTCGCCGTGGCGGTGCCGTTCGCGGGGGTCTCACCGGCAGTGGCACTCGGAGCCGTGCCGCCGCCGCCACCGGCGCCGCCGCCCTGGTTGTTCTTGACCGCCTCGTCGATCTTGTCGTTGACGCCGTCCTGGGCCTTGTAACCCTCGTAGATGATCTCGGCGGCGTCGGCGGAGTTCTCGAACCGCTCCCAGCCCTTGCTGATCTTCTCCATGATGTCGTCGAGGTCGCCGATGCGCTTCAGCTGGCGGCCGAGCGCGGCGACGACGCGGGCCACGCGCGCGGCGATGTTCACGCCCAGCGCGACGGCCTTGCCGACCGCGAAGCCGATGAAGATCGGGATCGACGCGCCGAACGTCGGGATCATCGCGGCGGCGGCGAGGATCGCGCCACCGATCAGCGAACCGATCAGCTGGGCGATCAGGTCGCGGACGATGTCGCGCAGCACGGTGACGAGCATGCCCATGATCGCGACGATCTTGGCCTTGCTCTCGACGGCGTTGGCGAGCTCGTCGAGCTCCTGGTACATGCCGTCCATGGACGTCTTGAAGCGCTCGGACGACTGACCGGTCCAGCCGTCGAACGTCGCGAGACCGTTCTTGTGGTCCTCGGCGAGCACCCGGAGCTCAGCCGCGCGGGCCTTGTTGGCCTCGACGTTGGCCTGGATCTCCTCCGGGTTGCCCATCAGCTGGTTCAGGGCGTCGCGCAGGAACGACACGTGCTCGATCAGCCAGCCGACACCGGCGCCGATGATGCTGCCGAGCGGGTCGATCGCGAGCATCACCGTGGCCGAGGCGGCACCGATGGCGTTGAACGTGATGTCCAGGGCCTTCTCGGTCTCGCTCTCGGCGTCCTTGCTGATGCCGTCGATCAGGCTGCCGTAGGCCTCGATGAACAGCGAGCCCTTGAGCTTGTTCTCCTCGGTGATCTTCATCCCGGGAGGAGACGAGAGTGGGGTTTCCGGCGCGGTCATCGCAGTTCCTTACCAGGGCTGGTTGTCGTCGTCATCGTCGTCGTCCGCGCGGGACCTGCCGCGGACGGGCTGCGGCTGGGGAGCCGCCGCGGGCCGGGATGCCGGCGGTGCCGCAGGGGCCGGTTCCGGGTCGTCGTCGATCTCGTCGTAGGCGTCGCCGGTCTCCTCGGCGTCCTCGTCGTCCGGGATGGAGTCCGAGACCATCTGGTAGGCCTCGGTGCCCTCGCCGAGCGGCTTGAACAGCTCCAGGACCTGCAGCGCGGCCTGCTTCTGGGCCTGCCGCGCCGTTTCCAGGATCGCCGCGGTGAGCCGGGCGGCGCCCAGTTCGACCGCGCGGTGCCCGAGCTGCAGGTTCTGCAGGCCGCCGTTCGGGCCCACCGTGACGGTCACCGAGCCGTCCTTCGACGTCACGGTGGCGGAGGCCGCCGCGAAGTTCTCCGTGAGGTCCTCCGACTTCTTCTTCAGGTCGGCCAGCTTGGCCTCGTACTCTTCGACCCACTGGGTGGGGTTCGCGGGGTTCACACGGTCCTCCGGCGGCGGCGGTTCAACTGAGACGCGTCAGATCACGCGAGCACAGCGTTGATACGGGTGGCGATGCGGTCGTTGTCGGTCGGCGAGAGGCTCAGCCAGCCGTCCGAGTTGACCATCAGGTAACGGCCCTGGTGGGTGTCGAACCAGTTGATGACGACACCGGACCGCTCCCGGCCGAGGGTGACGCCGAACTGGCCACCCGCGACGCGGTTCGAGGCGAGCTCGTCGAACTGCTTGGCGTCCTGGGCGGACAGACCGGCCTGCCGCAGCGCCTCCTGGTCGTCCACCCCGCCCTCGCCGAACAGGTCCTCCGCTGGCTTGGCCCCTTCGGCCTCCTGCAGCGCCACGGCTTCCTGCAGCGACTGGACCCGCACGTTGACCGCCGTGCCCGGTCCGGGCACGGCGTCGGGCAGGACCTTGACGATCTCGCGGGCGATGCCGGTCTCCCGGATCCCGAGCAGCCCCACCCGGTCGTCGTCGATGATCGCGAGCGCGGCGCGCTCGCCGTTCGAGACGGCGAGCGCCCGCACCGTGCGGTCGAGTCCGGCCACGGCGTCCACGGACACCTTGTGGTCGTCGAGCAGCCGCAGATGGCCTTCGAGGCGCTCGTTGTCGACGAGACCGCGCGAGCGCAGCTCCTCAAGCGTCCTCTCGGTCAGCACACGGCGTTCCTGCTCCGTCGCGCCCTCGCTGGGCACGTCCAGCGGGTAGGGCACGCTGCCGAGGTTCAGCGAGTGCCACAGGACGTCGAACTCGCGCGGCGTGAGCAGGAACTCAGGCGTGATCACGCGGGCTCGGCTCCCTTCGGCTTCTTGACCTTCGCCGCACCGATCACCGACGGGGGCAGGTTCTCGCCGGGGACCTCGAACAGGTCGCCGCCCATGATGTAGCTGGCGGAGCGGTGTTCCTTGTCCTCCTCGCCCCTGCCACCGGCGCCCGGAGCGCCACCCATGGGCGCGCCCGCACCCATGCCGGCACCGGCCGCCGCGGCGCCGCCGGGGCCCATGCCCATCGGCATGCCGCCGCGGGCCGCGTTCTGGACACCCGCCGCGCCACCGGACTGCATCGCGCCACCGGCACCCGCGGTACCACCCGCGCCACCGCCGAACGCGCCGCCGCCGGCACCACCACCGCCACCCGCGCCCATCTGCGGGGTGTACGGCATCGGGCCGCCCTTCATGCCGCCACCACCGCCGGCACCGCCACCACCGCCGGCACCGCCGCCACCGCCGGCGCCACCGCCCGCACCGCCACCGGCGCCGCCGGGACCGTTGTAGCCGGGCGCGGTCGGCGTGTAGGCCGCGGGACCCTTGGGGTTCTGCGGGGTGTAGCCGGGGTTCTGCGGGGTGTAGTTCGGGTTCGCGATGTCCCTGCCGACGACCGGGGCCTTGGGGATGTTCTGGTTCTGGCCGCCGCCGGACCTGCCGGTGCCGGCGCCGCCGAGCTGCGGCGTGTAGCCCGGGGCGGTCGGGGTGTAGCTGCTGCCGCCACCACCACCGCTGCCGCCGCTGCCGCTCGTGTACGTGCTGCCGGAGTTGCCACCCAGCTGCGGGGTGTAGCCCGGCGCGGTCGGCGTGTACGCCGCCGCGGTGTTGGTGCTCGTGCTGCCGGGGTTGTAGCCGGGCATCTGCGGCGTGTAGTTCGCGCCGCCACCGGCGCCACCGCCACCGCTGCCGGCACTGCCGGCACCGGTGTAGCCGGGCGCGGTCGGCGTGTAGGCCGCCGCGGCGGGCTGGGTCCCGGTCGTGGTGCCCGTGCCGGTACCCGCACCGGTGCCCGCGCCCGCTCCGGTGCCGGTACCGGCACCCGTGGGGGAGGGAGGAGCGGCCACGGCGGCGCCGCTCTGCGCGTGCGTCGCCATGAGGGCGTCCGCGCTGCCGTTGAGCGTGGGCACACCTCCCATGCGCTGCATCGCCATCACCGGCTGCTCGACCTGGCCGGTGTTCGGGTTGAACGGCGGCTTGAAGGTCGGGGTCGTCGAGTCGATCTGGCGGGAGTTGGTCTCCATGTCCGTCATCACGGCGACGGCGTGCTCGTGCGCCGCGCGCGAGGCGTGGTTGGCCTGGGCGATGTCCGCGGAGGCCAGCACGAACGCGGGGGTGCCCGGCTGCGAGAGCGCGGCCGCGGCCTTGTTCCAGTCGAACTGGATCGGCTGGGGCATCTGCGCGCGGGCGTTCTCCATGACGCGGCCCTGGTCCGCGACCTTGATGCCGACGTCGACCGCCGTGCGGGCGGTCTCGTCGACCCAGTCCCCGAGCTTCTTCATCGCGGCTCGGGCGGCCTCGGCGGCGTCACCGGTCCACTTGGACTCCGACGCGGCGATGACCGAGTTGATGGTGCGCGCCGCCTCGGTCAGCTCGTTGCCGTACTTGCCCCAGTCGGAGCCGATCTGGCCGGCTTGGCCGGGGTCGTTGTTGTTGTGCACCGCGGCGTAAAGCTCTTGGTGCGAACGAGACGCCCAGTTCTGCGGGTCCGTGAGGACCGGGACGTTCTCGATGTCGCTCGGGTCGGTCTCGGGGGGCATGACCGGCTCGCCTCTCACGTCGATGGATCAGCTGGCCACAAGATCAGCTGTTACCCATGTGCTTCTTCAGTTCGGCCTGCTGGTCCTCGTCGAGGCGGGTGAAGTTCTCGATCGCCTCGACGATCGAGTTCTTGGTCTGCTCGAGAACCGTGCGGTACGCGGTCATGACGCTGACGAACGAGTACTGCTCGCCCTCCGCGCGGTGGGTGAACTTGTCGCGCATCTTGTCGCCGACCGGGTTCGCTCCGAGCGGAGCCGGTCGGGCGATGCTGCTGGTCGCGCGTTCGATCCAGGAGTCGACCTGGTCGATCTGCGCCTGGAACTGCTTGCGGAGCTCCTCGCCCGCTGCCGGGTCGAGCTGAACCTGACCCGAGGAGACGGTCTCGCCGAGCGGGACAGCCTCTTTGTCACCGACGATGTACATGCGGGCAGTATCAAGGGTCTTTTCGCGCATCGCGCGCTTTGCCGCAGGTGAGTTACCAATTGAGACTGGGGGCCGCAAAGCGTTGCGGCGGAGGGAAACGGGCCACCTCCAGGTGAACGTACCGTAACAGGCCTGATGGTTTGCGCAGGTTGTGGGAGCGCTCTCGACCTCTTGCCCATTCGGGCATCCGAGCTCTGTTCACATCACTGGAACGGCCCTTGACCAGGCCCGTTGTGACCTAAATCACAGTGCGTGAAATCCGGGATTTAGGGCTGTCTTGAGGTTCGTCGTGCACGAATTCGCCCATCACCGGATCGGCTGAATCTGTCGAACGCCGAACGAGCGCGGGCGCACCCTGTGGGAGTACGTCCGCGTTGCCCGATTCGATCGGTTTCCTCCGGCCGGTCACGCCAGCACGGAGTCGATCCGCGTGGCGATCCGGTCGTTGTCGGTGGGGGAGAGGCTGAGCCACCCGTCGGAGCGGACCATGAGGTAGCGGCCCTGGTGGGTGTCGAACCAGTTGATGACCACGTCAGCGCGGTGCCGGCCGTGCGTGACGCCGAACTGGCCGCCCGCCACGCGGTTCGCCGCTAGCTCGTCCAGCTGGCGCGCGTCCTGTGCGGACAACCCGGCCCTGAGCAGCGCCTGGCGGTCGTCGAGCTCGTCGTCCGCGGCACCCCACGGGTCCTCGGACTCCTCCTCCTGCTCGGCCTCCTGCAGCGCCACCGCCTGCTGCAACGTCTCCAGTCGCACCGACAGCGCGCTGCCGGGACCGGCGACGCCGTCGGGCAGGACCCGCACGATCTCGCGGGCCAGCGCGGTGGGCCTGATCTCGGACAGGCCGACGCCGTCTCCGTCGATCACGGCCAGCACGCCCTGGTCGCCGTTGGAGGCGGCCAGCGCCCGCACGGTCCGGTCGAGCCCGGCGACGGCGTCCACGGACACGTCGTGGTCGCCGAGCAGGCGCAGCAGGTCCTCGAGTCGCAGGTCACCGGCGAGCCCGCGGCCCCGCAGGTCCGCGATCGTCCTGTCCTGCAACGCTTTGAGCTCGCTCTCCGTAGCTCCTTCGCTGGGCACGTCGAGCGGGTACGGCATCCTGCCGAGCCGCAGCGTCTGCCACAGCACCTCGAACTCGCGGGTCGACAGCAAGTACTGGGGCGTGATCACGAGTGCTCGGAACCTCTCTGCTCTGCCTGCTTTGCGCGCAGTATCGGGCAGGAATGGGGCAGGCGTTCATGAATGTGGGATTGCGTACCCGATTGGGACGGAATGTTCACAGTCCGTCGTACTGCCCGCAATCGGCCCGCTTTCGAGTCATTTGGCCAGGAAGGACCGTTGCGCGACGTGGATCGGGGGCCACTCTCAAGTTGCGCTCCGTGCTGGTGTGTGCGAGCGATCTTGGAGCCCAAGTGGGCACTGCGGGCGGACTGACGTGACGCAACTCACACACTTTTGAGGGAGCGTGCTGTGACCGGAGACAAAGATCATCGCCGCTGAATCCCATTTCACTCAATAACTTCAGTGTGAACCAAAACAAGTGCTCGGCGATGCGGACCCGTGGGTGTGAAGATCGAGCGGTGACAGCCTCCGCATGGGCGCCTCTGCGCCGCAGCGCGTTCCGCGCGCTGTGGCTCGCCCAGTTCGCCTCGAACATCGGCACCTGGGCGCAGACGGTCGGCGCCCAGTGGCTCATGGGTGACCTCGGCGGCAGCGCCCTGCAGGTCGCGCTCGTCCAGACGGCCACGACCCTGCCGGTGTTCCTGCTGGTGGTGCCGTCCGGAGCGCTCGGCGACATCCTGGACCGCCGGCACGTGCTGATCACCGGTCAGGCGCTGATGCTCGCGGGCGCGGGCGGCCTGGTGCTCCTCGCGGGCACGGACAGGGCGACGCCCGCGAGCCTGCTCGGGCTGCTCGCCCTGATGGCCGTCGGTCAGGCGCTGTCGATGCCGTCGTTCCAGGCGATCCAGCCGGAGCTGGTGCCGCGCGAGGAGATCCCCCAGGCCGCGCTGCTCAACGGCGTCAACATGAACGTCGGCCGCGCCATCGGTCCCGCGCTCGGCGGCCTGCTGATCGCGCTGGCGGGCTCGGAGGCGACGTTCGCGTTCAACACGGTCTCGTTCCTCGGCGTGCTGGTCGTGCTGGCGCGGTGGAAGAGGCCGTCGGACCACCGCCCGCTCGGCACCGAGCACATCACGACCGCGATGCGGTCGGGCGCGCGGTACGTGGCGAGCTCGCCGCTGTTCCGGCGCGTGCTCGCGAGGCTCGCGCTGTTCATCGTGTTCGGCAGCGGCCTGTGGGCCCTGCTGCCGGCAATCGCCCGCGGTCCGCTCCGGCTCGACGCCGGCGGGTACGGCGTACTGCTCGGCAGCGTCGGCGCGGGCGCGATCGGCGGCGCGTTCGTGGTGCCGAAGCTGTTGCGGCGCATGAGCAAGAACCGGATGGTGCTGCTCGCTACATGCGTCTACGCGGCCTCGACGAGCACCGCGGTGCTGACCGGCAGCCTCGCGCCGGTGATCGTGGCGATGCTGCTGACGGGTGCGTGCTGGATCGCCACGCTCTCGACGTTCAACGCCACCGCGCAGGTGCTGCTGCCGGCCTGGACCCG
Organism: Lentzea jiangxiensis; assembly: GCF_900104175.1. GTDB lineage: Bacteria > Actinomycetota > Actinomycetes > Mycobacteriales > Pseudonocardiaceae > Lentzea > Lentzea jiangxiensis. The sequence goes on along the minus strand of NZ_FNIX01000003.1, from coordinate 563,047 downwards.
GGCCCGTGCGCTGGCCTACTACCAGCTGATCCTGATGGGCGGGCAGGCGCTCGGCGCCGTGGTGTGGGGCGTCGTCGCGGACGTCTACAGCTTGAAGGTAGCGATGATCGCGCCCGCGGTGGCGATGGTCGTGCTCGCCCTCGCGGCGTCGAGGTGGCTGCCGCTCAACGACAGGCCGCTCGACGTCAGCCCGGCGACCTACTGGGAGGAGCCGCCGGAGATCACCGACAGCGAGGCGGGGCCGGTGCTGGTCACCGTCGAGTGGCCGGTCGCGCCGGAGAACGAGGACGCGTTCATCGACGCCATGCAGCGCGTCGGCAGGGCACGCCGCCGCACCGGCGCCACGATGTGGGGCCTCTTCCGCGACACCGAGCAGCCCGAGACGTTCCTGGAGACCTTCACCGTGGCGACGTGGCAGGAGCACCTGCGCCAGCACGTGGAGCGCGGCACGGTCGTGGACCGGCACAACCAGGAGGCCGCGCGGGAGCTGGCCAAGGGGCCCGCGCACGTGCGGCACCTGCTGTTCGCCGAGCCGAGGAAGCCCCAGTAGCCCCAGTAGGCCCAGCGGGTGTCCCATAGCAGCGGGCTATGAGCGGAAGGGATGCTCGCGGGACGATGGGCGGTGTGACGCTCTAGGGCACCTCGAACCCTGCGGAGGAACCCGATGAGATCGTTCACCCTGGTCCTGGCGCTCTTAGGTGGCCTGCTCGCTCCCACGTCGGCACACGCTGCTCCCGCACCGGCCGGCACGCCGAACAGCCCCCTGCTGCCGCCGGTGATCGCCCGGAACCTGCACCACGACATCCCCGAGCCGGCGTTCCACGCCGCCGTCGCCGACTACCCGGCCGAGCTGCGCGCGTTGACGGCGGTGCTGGACAACTACACCAGCGCCGACGACGACGCGGTGCACGCCGGCATGCTCCTGCTCTACCACGGCCACGACCGCCCGGAGTTCCTCGCGGCCGTGCGGGCCGACACCGAGGTCCTGCGGGCGTTGCGCCGGTTCGTCCTGGCACACCTGGACCTCTTCGGCACCGGCCGCCAGTACCTGGTGCACAACGCCACCCGCGAGCTGGGCAGGTTCCTGCGGCACACCGACATCGCGCTCACCGCTCGTCCGCTGCTCGCGGACCTGGCCCACCGCGGTGACGTCGTCGGGCGCCTCGCGCCGCTGTGGGTGGGCGTCGCCGAGATGGTCGACTGGTACGACAAGGCGAACTGCCGCCGCTACGGCACCTGCGACTTCCGCGCGAAGATCGACCGCCGCGTCCTCACCGTCCGCCACACCTGCGGCCCCGCACTCAGGATCCGCGCCCAGCAGCTCACGCGCGCCCAGCTGAGCCGGACGTGCGCGTCGCTCGCCGGGCAGGACGCCGTGTTCCACCGCGTGGTGCGCGATCCCGGCCCCGTCGCCGGGGACGGCAACACCTCGCTCGAGGTCGTCGTCTTCGACACCGGCAACGACTACCGCACGTACGCCGGTGTGCTGTTCGACATCTCCACGAACAACGGGGGCACGTACCTCGAGGGCGACCCGGCGATGAACCAGGCGCGGTTCATCGCGCACGAGGCCGACTGGCTGCCGTCGTTCGCGATCTGGAACCTCAACCACGAGTACACCCACTACCTCGACGGCCGGTACGACCTGCACGGCGACTTCGAGGAGAACATGACCACGCCGACGGTGTGGTGGATCGAGGGCTTCGCGGAGCACCTCTCGTACAGCTACCGCGGCGAGGTCTACGCCGACGCGCTGGCCGAGGCGAAGAAGCAGACGTACGCGTTGAGCGCGCTCTTCGACACCACCTACGACCACGATGCCACGCGGGTCTACAACTGGGGGTACCTGGCGGTCCGGTACCTGCTGGAAAGGCACCCGGAGGACGTCGCGGCCGTGCTGGCGGACTACCGCGCGGGGGACTGGGCCGGTGCCCGGGACCACCTGACGCGGGCGGTCGGGACCCGGTACGACGCGGACTGGTACGGCTGGCTCGGCACGCTGAGCTGACGGAGCTCAGCCGGATGCCGTGAGGGCCGCTCCGCGTTCCTGCCACCAGGGCCGGAACACCGGGCTGGCCAGGGCCTGCTCGGCGTAGGCCCCCAGCACCTCGGCGAACACGCGGCTGGCCTGGTTCCAGGTCAGCCGCTCGCGCCGCCACGCGAACACCAGGCGCATCCGCAGCGGCGCCCCCGCCAGCGGTCGCACGACCACGCCGGGTCCTCCCTGCGACGTCGGCTCGACCAGCTGCACGGCCTTGCCCGCCGCGATCAGCTGCCGGCCTGCCCCGCTCGGCATCTCGAACCGGATCCGCGGCACGAACCCCGCCGCGCGGCACGCCGCCCTCAACGCGGTCAGCGATCCGTCCTCGGCGCCCGGCGGGCCGACCCACGACTCCCCGGCGAGGTCGGCCAGCTCCACCTCCGGGCGGCCGGCGAGCCGGTGACCGGCGGGCAGGGCGATGAACACCGGCACCCACGGCACGACGACCCGCTGCGCCACCCCGCGCGGCAGGCCCAGGTCGCCCTCCTCGTCGACCGCGATCACGGCCGCGTCGAGGTGGCCGTTCGCCAGCGCCAGCGCGAGGCCCGTCGAGGACGGGTCGACCACGAGCGTGATGTCGTCGAGCACCTGCTCCAGGCGCGTGTACAGCGGGCCGACGCACTCCATGTGCACCGAGCCGAGGCGGGAGGGTCCGTCCCGCTGGACCATGTCGGAGCCGAACGCGTCCAGCTCGACGAGCAGCAGGCGGGCGCGTTGCAGCATCTGGGCGCCCAGGGCGGTCGGTTCGGCGCCCGCGCGGCCGCGTTCGAAGAGCTTGCCGCCGACCAGGCGTTCCACGCGCTGCAGCAGGGTGGTGAGCGAGGGCTGGGAGATGCCGAGCTGCGTGGCGGCGCGCGAGAGGCTGCCCGCGTCGCCGATGGCGCAGACGGCCCGCAGGTGCCGGATCTCCAGGTCCATAGCCTGAGGCTATCCCCGATCGGGAGTGGCGAGACCGCTGCGGGAGGAGGGAGGGTGGCAGGCAGGACCGCTCTGAGAGGACGCGAATTGGCTCGGACACGCCGCGACATGGCGAAACTGGTGGACGCGGACGGGTTCCGCACCTACATCCGCGACGGCTGGGGTGAGTGGGACAGCTCGGTCGACCTGCCCGCGGGCACGGCCGAGGCGGCGCGGGCGCACCGCGCCAGGCTCACCCGGGAACTGCCCGGCAAGCGGATCGCGCTGGCCGCGGGGCGTGCGCACGTCCGGTCCAACGACACGTTCCACGAGTTCCGCGCCGACAGCGACTTCGTGTGGCTGACCGGCTGCCAGGTCGAAGGCGCCGTGCTGGTGCTGTGCGACGACGACGCCACGCTGTTCGTGCCGGTGCCGTCCGAGGCGCACAGCGTCGACTTCTTCGGTGACGCCGACCGCAGCCCGTTCTGGATCGGCGCCGCGGCGGGCCCGAAGGAGTGGGGCGAGGCGCTCGGCGTCACGGCCCGTCCGCTCGAGGACCTGGCGAACGCCCTGCGCGGCCGCCACCCCGAGACGCTCGTCGCCAAGGGCGTCGACCCGCTGCTCGACGCGCTGACCGGTTCGCACAGTGACGAGCTGCGCACCGTTCTCGCGGAGCTGCGCCGTATCAAGGACGACTGGGAGGTCGAGCAGCTCCGCCAGGCCGTCGACGCGAGCGTCAAGGGCTTCGCCGACGTCGCCATGGAGCTCGGCCAGGCCGTGCGCGGCGGGGGAGAGCGCTGGCTGCAGGGCACGTTCGACCGCCGTGCCCGCACCGAGGGCAAGGGCCCCGGCTACACCTCGATCGTCGCCGCCGGGCCGCACGCCCCGGTGCTGCACTGGACGCGCTGCGACGGCCGCGTCAACGAAGCCGACCTGCTGCTGCTCGACGCCGGTGTGGAGATGAACTCCCTCTACACCGCCGACGTCACCCGGACGTTCCCGGTGAGCGGTGAGTTCAGCGGGCCGCAGCGCCAGGTCTACGACCTCGTGCACAGGTCGCACGTGGCGGCGCTCGCCGAGGTCCGGCCGGGCAACGACTACAGCGCCTTCCACCACACCGCCATGCGCGTGCTCGCCGAGGGCCTGCACGACTGGGGGCTGCTGCCGGTCAGCGTCGACAAGGCGCTCGACCCGTCCGGTCAGCACCACCGCCGCTACATCGTCTGCGGCACCGGGCACTTCCTGGGCCTCGACGTGCACGACTGCGCCGACGCCCGGCAGGAGACCTACCAGCAGGGCGTCCTCGAGCGCGGCATGGCGCTGACCGTCGAGCCGGGCCTGTACTTCCACCCCAACGACGAGACCCTGCCGCCGGAGCTGCGGGGCATCGGCGTGCGCATCGAGGACGACCTCGTGGTCACCTCGACCGGCGCGGACGTCCTCTCGGACGCGTTGCCGATCGAGGCGGACGACGTGGCCGCCTGGGTGCGCAAGCAGCGTTCCTAAGTGGACGGGCTGGAGCGGGCCCACGCGAACGTGAGTTCCACGGCCCGCTTCCAGTTCGCGTACTCGGCCTCGCGGTACTTCGCGTCCATCACCGGGTTCCACCGCGCCGCCAGGTGCCAGTTGCGGCGCAGTCCCTCGAGGTCCGGCCAGTACCCGGCGGCGAGGCCGGCGGCGTAGGCGGCGCCCAGCGACACCGTCTCCGCGACCAGCGGCCGCTGCACCGGGATGTCCAGCACGTCCGCGATGAACTGCATCAGCAGGTGGTCGGCCGTCATGCCGCCGTCCACCTTGAGCACCGGCGTCGGCGCCCCGAGGTCGGCGTTCATCGCGTCCACGACCTCGCGCGTCTGCCAGCCGGTCGCCTCCAGCACGGCCCGCGCCAGGTGGCCCTTGTTGATGTACGAGGTCAGCCCGACGACGAGGCCGCGCGCCTGCGCGAGCCAGTGCGGCGCGAACAGGCCCGAGAACGCCGGCACGATGTAGCAGCCACCGTTGTCCTTCACCGTGCGCGCCAGCGTCTCGATCTCCGGCGCGGAGTGGATCAGCCCGAGGTTGTCGCGGAACCACTGCACCAGCGACCCGGCGACGGCGATCGAGCCCTCCAGCGCGTACGCCGGTTCCCCGCCGATCTGGTAGCCGATCGTGGTCAGCAGGCCGTGCTTCGACCGCACGAGCTCGTCGCCGGTGTTCATCAGCAGGAAGCCGCCGGTGCCGTACGTGCCCTTGATCGAGCCCTTTTCGAAGCACGTCTGCCCGAACAGCGCCGCGTGCTGGTCGCCCAGTGCCGCCGTGATCGAGATGCCCGGCACCACCCGCGTCGTGACACCGCTGATCTCGGTCGACGGGCGGATCTCCGGCAGCACCACCGAAGGCACGCCGAAGAACTCCAGCAGCATCGGATCCCATTGCCGCGTCGAGAGGTTCATCAGCATCGTCCGCGACGCGTTGGTCACGTCGGTGACGTGCAGGCCGCCGTTGACGCCGCCGGTGAGGTTCCAGATCAGCCAGGTGTCCATGGTGCCGAACAGGACGTCGCCGCGTTCGGCCCTGGCGCGCAGCCCGGCGGTGTTGTCGAGCATCCAGCGCAGCGACGGCGCCGAGAAGTAGGTCGCGAGCGGCAGGCCGCAGCGGTCGCGGACCTCCTCGATGCCGGGCTGCTTTCCCAGTGACGCGACGAGTTCCTCGGTGCGGATGTCCTCCCACACGATCGCGCGGCCGACCGGGACGCCGGTGTGGCGGTCCCACAGCACGAACGTCTCGCGCTGGTTCGTGATGCCCATCGCGACGACCTGCTCGGCGCCGATTCCCGCCTGCCGCAACGCCTGCGGCACGATCCGGTCGACGTTGCGCCAGATCTCCACCGCGTCCTGCTCGACCCAGCCCGGCCGCGGGTGGTACTGGCGGTGCTCGCGCTGCGCGACCGCGACCAGGCGGGCGTTCTGGTCGAAGACGATGCAGCGCGTCGACGTCGTCCCCTGGTCGATCGCCATTACGAACCGTTGCACGGCGAGCCCCTCAGTTCTCGTCGACAAGCGAAGTGGTGACGGAGTCCGCGGCCTGCACGACCTGGCGCACCAGCGTCTGCCGCGGCCTCCCGGCGGAGTCGCACAGGCGGTCGGCCGCGCCGGAGATGCCGATCGCGCCGACGACCAGGCCACCGGGGATGCGGATGGGCGCGGCGATGCTGGCCTCACCGGGCATGTACTCCTCCGCCTCACCCGCCCAGCCCTGCGCGCGCACCTCGGTCAGCACCCGCTCCAGCATCTGCGCGCGCGTGATCGTCCTGCGCGTCAGCGACGTGAGCTCCCGCCGGCGTGCGGCCGCCGACAGGTCCGGGTCGTAGGCGAGCAGCACCTTGCCGAGCGCGGTGGCGTGCAACGGCAGCATCGCGCCGATGCCCAGGGTCTGCACGGAGTCGTCGGGCCGGAACACGTGGTGCACGACGAGCACGGCGCCGTCGTGGTGCATGCCGATCCTGACCTCCTGGCCGCTGCGCGCGGCCAGCGTGTCGGCCCAGTTGATCGATCGAGAACGCAGTTCGTTCGCGTCGAGGTAGGACGTTCCGAGGTGCAGCAGCGCCGCGCCGAGGCGGTAGCGGCCCGTCGCCTGGTCCTGCTCGACGAACTCGACCCGTTGCAGCGTCCGGAGAATCCCGTGCGCGGTGCCGCGGGCGAGACCGAGCGAGGCCGCTATTTCCGTGAGACCGTGGTGGCCGGAGCCACGCGCCAGGAGCCGCAGCACGGCTGCGGCTCGTTCGATCGACTGGATGGGTCCCGGCACGCGAAGAACGTAGTTGAGACGACCCGTGTCGGCAATGTCGAACAGCTGGGGCGGCCGTCATCCCTGGACACGAGCCTGAAACGCCTTGTCTGCGCGCAGCGTGACCGGTTGGTCACGCGTTCGGGGGTCACAGGTGTCGACATTGTCGAAACCTGCCCGTTGAGCAGGCGTGACGCGGCTCATTACGTTCCGCGTCAATCACCACGGGGTGATCAGCCGTTCAAGGACGAATGGGAGGCCAGCGTGGGTCTCGGGACAGTGTTCCTCAGCGAGTTGCTCGGCACGGGCATCTTGTTGTTGCTGGGTGCGGGCGTGGTGGCCAACGTGCTGCTCGCGAAGTCGAAGGGGTTCGACGGCGGCTGGCTGTTGATCAACTTCGGTTGGGGTCTCGGTGTCTTCGCCGGTGTCTACATCGCGTACAAGTCGGGGGCGCACCTCAACCCCGCCGTGACGATCGGCATCCTCACCAGCGGCGCGGACGAGTTCGCCCCCGGCGTGCCGGTGAGCGTGACCTCGACCCTCGTCTACTTCGCCGGTGAGTTCCTCGGCGCGTTCCTCGGTGCCGTGCTCGCGTGGCTCGCCTACAAGCCGCACTTCGACGAGACGCCCGACGAGGGCCTCAAGCTCGCGGTCTTCTCGACCGGCCCGGCGATCCGCAGCTACACCTGGAACCTGGTGTGCGAGGTCATCGGCACGTTCGTCCTGGTCTTCGTGGTCCTCGCCCTGGGCAAGACCCCGACCCAGCTCGGCCCGCTGGCCGTCGCGATGCTCGTCGTCGGCATCGGCGCCTCCCTCGGCGGCCCCACCGGCTACGCGATCAACCCGGCCCGCGACCTCGGCCCGCGCATCGCGCACGCCCTCCTCCCGCTGTCCTACCGGGGCACCGACGGCGAGGCCACCACAACTGGCGTGGCCGCCAAGAAGGACTCCGACTGGGGCTACTCCTGGGTGCCCGTCGTCGGCCCGATCATCGGTGGCGCGCTCGCCGGTGTCGCCGCCTCGCTCGCGTTCTGATCTGACCATCCCGAAAGGACAGCTTCGATGACGCAGTACGTTCTCGCCGTCGACCAGGGCACGACCAGCACGCGGGCGATCATCTTCGACCACAGCGGCTCCATCGTCTCCGTGGGCCAGAAGGAGCACGAGCAGATCTTCCCGAGAGCCGGCTGGGTCGAGCACAACCCGGTGGAGATCTCGGAGAACACCCGGTTCGTGATCGGCCAGGCGCTCGCCAAGGCCGACCTCAACACCGGCGACCTCGCCGCCGTCGGCATCACGAACCAGCGCGAGACGGCCGTGGTGTGGGACAAGAACACCGGTGAACCGGTCTACAACGCCATCGTCTGGCAGGACACCCGCACCCAGGCGATCGTCGACGAGCTCGGCGCGCTCGGTGGCGGCGGCGACCGCTACAAGGCCAAGGTCGGCCTGCCGCTCGCGACCTACTTCTCCGGCCCGAAGATCCGCTGGATCCTCGACAACGTCGAGGGCGCCCGCGAGCGCGCCGAGGCCGGCGACCTGCTGTTCGGCAACACCGACACGTGGACGCTGTGGAACCTCACCGGCGGCCCCAACGGCGGTGTGCACGCCACGGACGTCACCAACGCGTCGCGGACCATGCTGATGGACCTCGACACGCTGCAGTGGGACGCCGAGATCGCGGGCGAGATGGGCATCCCGGTGTCCATGCTCCCCGAGATCCGCTCGTCCTCGGAGGTCTACGGCACCGGCGGCCCCGGCGGCGTCCTGAAGGGCGTGCCGATCGCGGGCATCCTCGGCGACCAGCAGGCGGCGACGTTCGGCCAGGCCTGCTACGAGCCCGGCACCGCGAAGAACACCTACGGCACCGGCAACTTCATGCTGCTGAACACCGGTACCGAGAAGGTCGCGTCGAAGAACGGCCTGCTCACCACCGTCTGCTACAAGATCGGTGACGAGGCGCCCGTCTACGCGCTCGAAGGCTCCATCGCCGTCACGGGCTCGCTCGTGCAGTGGCTGCGCGACAACCTCGGCATCATCGGCTCCGCGCCGGAGATCGAGACGCTCGCGCGGACGGTCGAGGACAACGGTGGCGCGTACTTCGTGCCCGCGTTCTCCGGCCTGTTCGCCCCGTACTGGCGTTCCGACGCCCGCGGCGCGGTCGTCGGCCTGACCCGGTTCGTCAACAAGGGCCACCTGGCGCGGGCCGTGCTGGAGGCGACGGCGTTCCAGACCCGCGAGGTGCTGGACGCGATGAACGCCGACTCCGGTGTGCCGCTGACCGAGCTGAAGGTCGACGGCGGCATGGTCGCGAACGAGCTGCTGATGCAGTTCCAGGCGGACGTGCTGGACGTGCCGGTCGTGCGCCCGGTCGTCGCCGAGACCACCGCCCTGGGCGCCGCGTACGCCGCCGGTCTGGCCGTCGGCTACTGGTCGTCCCTGGACGAGCTCCGCGCGAACTGGGCCGAGGACAAGCGCTGGACGCCGGAGCTCGACGCCGACGAGCGCGAGCGCGAGTACCGCAACTGGAAGAAGGCCGTCACCAAGTCGTTCGACTGGGTCGACTCCGACGTCCGCTGATTTTCCCCTGAGGAGCTGAAGAAGTTGTTCGCAAGGCTGGATCCGGCTCGGCGTGCCCGGTCCCTGGAGGCCCTGGGCACCACGGAGTTCGACGTGCTCGTCGTCGGCGGTGGCGTGGTCGGGGCGGGCGCCGCCCTCGACGCGGCCTCCCGCGGGCTGTCCGTCGCACTGGTCGAGGCCGACGACTGGGCGGCGGGCACGTCGAGCCGGTCCAGCAAGCTCGTCCACGGTGGGCTGCGGTACCTGGAGCAGCTGGAGTTCAAGCTGGTCCGGGAAGCTCTGAAGGAACGCGGGTTGCTGCTGCGCCGGCTCGCACCGCACCTGGTGCGGCCGGTGCCGTTCCTCTTCCCGCTGAAGAAGCAGTGGGAACGCGCCTACGTCGGCGCGGGCGTGCTGCTGTACGACTCGATCGGCGGCGCCGGTGCCGTGCCGATGCACCGGCACCTGTCTCGCCGCGGGATGGCGGACATCGGTCCCTCCCTGGACGCCGACGCATTCGCCGGCGCGATCCGCTACCACGACGCGCAGGTGGACGACGCCCGCCTCGTGTCGACGCTGGTCCGCACGGCCGCCCAGCACGGCGCGACCGTCGTCTCGCGGGCACGGGTCACGTCGTTGCTGCGGGGGGACGGCCGGGTCACCGGTGCCTCGGTGCGCGACGAGCTCTCCGGCGTGACGCACGTCGTGCGCGCCCGCCGCGTGATCAGCGCGACCGGCGTGTGGACCGACTCGCTGAACGCCCTGTCGCCCGGCACACCGCCGTTCGAGGTGCGGATGTCCAAGGGCGTGCACGTGCTGGTGGAGCGCTCGAAGATCCAGCTCGACGGCGGCCTGATCACGCAGACCGAGAAGTCGGTGCTGTTCGTGATCCCGTGGGGCGCTCACTGGATCATCGGCACCACGGACACGCCGTACTCCGGTGCGCCGGAGGACGTCGCGGCCACCGCCGAGGACGTCTCGTACATCCTCGACCACGTCAACGCCGTGCTGCGGTCGCCGTTGTCGGTGGACGACGTCGTCGGCACCTACGCGGGTCTGCGGCCGTTGCTCGCCGGGGCGTCCAGCGACACGTCGAAGCTGTCGCGCGAACACGCCGTCGCCGAGCCCGAGCCGGGGTTCTTCGTGATCGCGGGAGGCAAGTACACGACCTACCGCGTGATGGCCGCGGACGTCGTGAACGCCGCTGTGTCCGGCTTGGGACGCGCGGTGGCGCCCTCCCTGACCGCCCGGCTGCCGTTGTGCGGCGCGGTCGGTTTCCACGAGCTGTGGGCGGACCGGGCTCGAGTCGCCGCGGAGTCCGGCCTGCCCACGTCCACTGTGGAGCGCCTGCTGCGCCGCTACGGCTCGGCCGTGCCCGACGTGCTGGCGCTCATCGCCCGGGACCCGTCACTGGCCTCGCCGGTCGCGGGCCACCTGGCGGCGGAGATCGTGTACGCCGTGACGCACGAGGGTGCGCTGGGCCTGGAGGACGTCCTGGCCCGCCGCACGCGGATCGCCATGGAGCACCTGGACTCCGGCGCCTCCGTGGCCGGTGAGGTCGCCGACCTGATCGCCGGTCCGCTCGGGTGGTCCCCGGTCGAACGCGACGCCGCCGTCGAGGCCTACCGGGCCGGCTCGGAGCTGGCGGCGAGCTGAGGTGGACAGCGCGGAGCTGATCGGGAGGCCGCCTTCCGGCGGCTCCCGCTGACGGGGAACACCGGGCGGGGAGCAGGGGTGCACCTGGCCCGGTTCCTCCCCGGCGGCGCCGAGCTCAGGCCGGGTGCGGTGCCGCACGCGGACCAGGACGGTCCGGCGCTGCCGCCGTGACCTCCTGGGCCGCAACCGGCGCGCCGGTCTTCGCCACGACCTCCTCGACCGTGACACCGGGGGCGAGCTCGACGAGCGCGAACGCCCCGTCCGCGACGTCGAGCACGGCCAGGTCAGTGATGACGCGCGCGACGACACCACGTCCGGTCAGCGGCAACGTGCAGGTGGCGACCAGCTTCGGGGCGCCGCCGCGGGCGGTGTGCTCCATGAGGACGATGACCCGGCGGGCGCCGCTCACGAGGTCCATCGCGCCGCCCATGCCCTTGACCATCGCGCCGGGCACCATCCAGTTGGCGAGGTCGCCGTGCGCGGAGACCTGCATGCCGCCGAGGACGGCGGTGTCGATGTGGCCGCCGCGGATCATCGCGAAGCTGGTGGGGGAGTCGAAGAACGAGGCCCCCGGCAGCACGCTGACGGTCTGCTTGCCGGCGTTGATCAGGTCCGGGTCGACCTCGTCGTCGTAGGGGAACGGGCCGACGCCGAGGATGCCGTTCTCCGCGTGCAGCGTGACGGTCGAGTCCGCGGGCAGGTGGTCGGGGATCAGCGTGGGCAGGCCGATGCCCAGGTTGACGTACTCGCCGTCGCGCAGTTCGAGCGCGGCGCGGGCGGCCATGTCGTCGCGGGTCCAGGCCATGTCAGTTCGCCTCCCGGCGGGCACGGGTCGTGCGCTTCTCGATGTCCTTGCGGGCGGCCTGCTCGGGGGTCAGGGCGACGACGCTCTGCACGAACACGCCGGGCAGGTGCACCTGGTCGGGGTGGATCTCGCCGGCCTCGACGACGCGTTCGGCCTCGACGACGGTGAACCGGCCCGCCATCGCGGCGGCCGGGTTGAAGTTGCGGGCCGCGGCGTGGAAGACGCAGTTGCCCGCACGGTCGGCGACGGCGGCCCGGACGAGCGCCGTGTCGGTGACGATCGACTCCTCCAGCACCATCTCCTTGCCGTGGAAGGTGCGGACCTCCTTGGGCGGCGAGGCGAGCGCGACGGTTCCGTCGGGGTGGTGGCGCCACGGCAGGCCGCCCTCGGACACCAGCGTGCCGACGCCGGTGGGCGTGTAGAAGGCGCCGATGCCGGAACCGCCCGCGCGCAACCGTTCGGCGAGCGTCCCCTGTGGAGTGAGCTCGACGGTCAGCTCACCGGCGAGGTACTGCCGGGCGAACTCCTTGTTCTCACCCACGTACGACGCGATGACCCGGCTGATGCGGCGGTGTTCGAGCAGCAGGCCGAGGCCGGCGCCGTCGACGCCGCAGTTGTTGGAGACGATCGTGAGGTCGTCGGCGCCCTGGTGCAGCAACGCCTCGATGAGGAACCACGGGATGCCCGCGAGCCCGAACCCGCCGACCGCGACGCTGGAACCGGACCGGATGCCCGCCACGGCCTCGGCCGGTCCGCCGACCACCTTGTCCAGGCTCATGAGCGGTTCTCCCCCGTGAGGTGGTCGACGAGCGCGGCCGTGACGACGCCCGGCTGTTCGACGTTGGCGAGGTGCGCGGCTCCCGGCACGACGAGGAGCTGTCCGTCCCGGACGGACGTGGCGATCTCCTCGAGGTGGCGGGGTGGCGTCGCCGGGTCGTCGGCCCCCGCGATCGCGAGGGTCGGCGCGGTGATCTCGTGCAGGCCGGCGCGCTGATCCATGCCGGCGATCGCCTCGCAGCAACTCGCGTACCCCTCGGCGGGAGTGGCGGCCACCATCGCCTCCCACGGCGCGCGGTCCCGGTGCGCCGGGGTGAACCAGCGCTGGACGACGGATCTCGCCACCGCCCGCGTCCCCTCCGCGCGGACGAGCGCGGCGCGGTCGGTCCAGGTCGACGCGGGCCCGAGGCAGGCGCTCGTGCACAGGACCGCGAGCCGGTCGACGCGCTCGGGGTCGCGGGCGGCCACGCGCAGCGCCGTCATGCCCCCGAGCGACAGCCCGACCAGGTGGGCCTTCGGCGCGCTGAGCCGGTCGAGCAGCCCGACGAGGTCGTCGGCCAGGTCGTCGAGGGTGCAGGCGCCGGGGACGACGGGGGAGCGGCCGTGACCTCGGGTGTCGTAGCGGACGACGCGGAAGTGCTCCTCGAGCGCGGGAACGGTGGCGTCCCACATCTCCAGCGCCGACCCGAGCGACCCGGACAGCACGACGACAGGGCCGTCCCGCCTCCCGCTGACGACGTGGTGGACCTCGACGCCCATCAGCGCACCGCCTCGAAGACCGCGGCCAGGCCCTGGCCGCCGCCGATGCACATCGTCTCCAGGCCGTAGCGGCTGCCGCGGCGGCGCATCTCGTGCGCGAGCGTCGCGAGGATCCGCGCGCCGGTCGCGCCGACCGGGTGGCCGAGCGAGATGCCGGACCCGTTGGGGTTGAGCCGGTCGTCGGCCGGGTCGAGCTCCCACTCGCGCAGCACGGCGAGCACCTGCGCGGCGAACGCCTCGTTGAGCTCGATGACGTCGACGTCGCCGAGGGTGAGCCCGGCGCGGCCGAGCGCGGCGGCCGAGGCGGACACCGGCCCGATGCCCATGACCTCCGGCCCGACGCCGGTGACGGCCCAGGACCTCAGCGCGAGCAACGGCCGCAGCCCGCGCTTCTCGGCCTCGTCGCGGGTGGTGACGACGCACAGCGCCGCGCCGTCGTTCTGGCCGCTCGCGTTGCCCGCGGTGACCGTGGACTCCGGGTCCAGCTTCAACCGCACGGGCTTGAGCGCGGCCAGGTCTTCCAGTGTCGTGTCCGGCCGCGGGTGCTCGTCCCTGCCGACCGTGAGATCGGGCTTGCCGCGCCGCCCCGGGACGGTCACCGGCACGAGCTCGTCGGCGAACAGCCCGGCCTCGTCGGCCGCGCCCCACCGCTGCTGCGACCGCACCGCCAGCTCGTCCTGCTCCTCGCGCGAGATGCCGTACTCGCGGCGGAGGTTCTCGGCCGTCTCGAGCATGCCGCCGGGCACCGGGTGGAACCTGCCGCCGGCGGTCTCCCTGGCCCGGTCGAGGCGGTCGACGAGCTGCACGCCGCCGCTGCGGACGCCCGTGCGCAGCCCGAGCGCGTAGTGCTCGACCTGCGACATCGACTCGGCACCCCCGGCCACGACGACCCGCGCCGCACCGGTCGCCACCTGTCCCGCCGCGTAGAGCACGGCCTGCAACCCGGAGCCGCAGCGCCGGTCGATCTGAATGCCGGGCACGCCCGTGCCGAGCCCCGCGTCCAGCGCCGCCACCCGGCCGATCGCCGGCGACTCGCCGCTCGCGTAGCTCTGCCCGATCACGACGTCGTCGACATCGCCCTCCTCCAGCCCCGTGCGCCGCACCAGTTCGGTGAGCACGGCCGTGGCGAGGTCGGCGGCGCTGAGCGAGGACAGGGCCCCGCCGAACCGCCCGACCGGTGTCCGGAGGGGTTCGCAGATCACGACGTCGGTCATGGCCTCGACGCTAGGCCCCTGCGGCGATATTCAGAAATACTCATTTCGTGCCCGGTGAGACTCTGAGAATATCAATCCCGTGGAGCTCCGTCACCTGCGCTACTTCGTCGCGGTCGCCGAGGAACGGCACTTCGGGCGCGCCGCCGAACGCCTGAACATGGCGCAACCACCGCTGTCGCAGCAGATCCAGCAGCTGGAGACCGAGCTCGGGGTCACGCTCCTGCACCGCACGACCCGCAAGGTGGAGCTGACCGGAGCCGGCGCGGTGTACCTCGAACGGGCGCGAGCCGTGCTCACCGCCGTGGACGACGCGGCCGCCGAAGCCCAGCGCGTGGCCAAGGGACTGCAGGGCCGCCTCGTCGTGGGCTGCGTCGGCTCCGCCACCTACAGCCTGCTGCCCGCCTTCGCCCGGGCCCTGCGCGAGGAGCTGCCGGCCGTCGACTTCACGTTCCGGGGCGAGATGCTCGCCCCGGACCAGCTCGACTCCCTGCTCGGCCGCCGCATCGACCTCGCCCTGCTGCGCCCACCCGTCGAGCACTCCGCGCTGAAGGTGACCACGGTCCGCCGCGACCAGCTGATCGTCGCGCTGCCCGAAGGCCACCCGCTGGCCCGCCGCAAGCGCCTGGGGGTCGGGGACCTGCGCGACCAGGACCTGATCGTGCACGCCTCCCGCGGCCGGTCCGTCATGCACGGCATCGTCACGGACCTGTGCCGCTCGGCGGGGTTCGAGGCGCGCATCCGGCACGAGGTCGCGGAGACCTCGACGCTGGTCACGTTCGTGGCTTCGGGGCTGGGGGTGGCGGTGGTCCCGCGGCCCGTGGCGGAGCTCGGGGTGCCGGGGACGACCTACCGGCCGCTGGCGGGGAACCAGGGCGTCGATCTGATGGCCGCTGTGCGCGCCGACGACGACTCACCGGTGCTCGCCAGGGCGCTCGGGCTGCTGGAGCGGGTGACACGGCGCTGAACCGCGGCGCCGGGAGGCCCGGCGCCGCACACGTCACTTGCGCCAGAACAGGTGGTGCGTCACCCCGCTCGAGCTCGGCACGACGTCCACGTGGAACCGGTCGAGCAGCTCGTCCGGCGACTTCCACAACGGCACGCCGTGCCCGAGCTCGACCGGCGACACCGCGACGTGCAGCGTGTCGATCAGGTCGGCGTCGAGGAACGAGCGGATGGTCGTGGCGCCGCCGCCGATCCGGACGTCCTTGCCCCGCGCGGCTTCCTTCGCCTGACGCAGGACGTCGGCCGGGTCGCCGCCGACGAAGTGGAAGGTCGTGTCGGAGAGGGTGAACGACGGCCGCACGTGGTGGGTCAGGACGAAGACCGGCGTGTGGAACGGCGGTTCGTCGCCCCACCAGCCCTGCCAGTCGTGGTTCTCCCACGGGCCGCGGTGCGGGCTGAACTTGTGGGCGCCCATGATCTCCGCGCCGATGTTGTTCGCGAAGTCGCGGGTCAGGTAGTCGTCGAGGCCGCGGGTGCCGCCGGGGTCGGTGCGGTTGGGCCAGCTCGCCGTGGCGCCCGCCCACGCGAACATGGCGCCCGGATCGGCGTGGCCGAACGGCCTGTCGAGGGTCTGGTCCTCTCCCGCGCCGAACCCGTCCCGCGACACGACGAAGTTCTGCACCTTCACCAGCTGGGTCATGGAGCTTCCTTTCCGTTCCTGGTCGGCAGGTTGACCGCGGTGGCCGCACGAATTCATCGGTCCCGGCCGCAAGAGCATGCCCCCGCAGCCGCACCGCTGCCGCGCGGTCGGACGTGAGACCGCGCTGACCAGCTGCTTCGGCGACTCGGGGGAGCAACCTGAACGGTTTCGGCGCGCGTTGGCAAAGACGGGGTGCAAGGGCGAAGCGAAACCCGAGGAGCTTCATGTCGTCAGACGCGGAACTGATCGGCAGATCACTGCGCGGAGACACCGGCGCCTTCGTGGAAGTGATCAGCCGCCACGAGACCGCGATCGGGAACTACCTCGCGCGCAGAGTGGGGCGGCAGGCCGCCGAGGACGTGCTCGGCGACGTGTGGGTGGCCGCCTACGAGTCCCGTGCGACGTACGACCGGTCATTTCCCGAAGCCAGGCCTTGGCTCTACGGAGTCGCGCTCAACAGGGTGCGGCGGTATTGGCGGTCCGAGCCAGCCGAGGAGCCGGCGGCGGACCTCACCCGCGTGGTGAGCGACTGGGACCCGTGGCCGGCGGTCGATGCCCGCGTGGACGCGCAGGCGTTGCTGCGCACGGCACTGGACCGGCTCAAACCGGAGGAACGGGAGGTGCTCGGCCTGGTCGCCTGGGAGGACCTGACCGTCGCGGAGGCGGGCCGGGTGCTCGACATCCCGGCCGGCACGGCGCGCCGGCTGCTGCACCAAGCGCGCAAAGCGTTGCGAGAGGCCCCCGAGGTGGCCGCGCTGCTGCAAGTCCCGACAACGTGAGAAGACACCCCATGGATGAGATGGATCTGATGAAGAAGCTGCGTGACGTCCCGTCCCCCGACGCCGAGGCCTACGACCGTGCTCGCACGGCACTGCAGGCGGCGATGGCGGAACCCGGGAGCACGGTCGTGCGCCCCAAGCGGTGGATGTCCTGGCCCAAGGTGAGCGCCGCCGCCGTGGGCGCGGCCGCCGTCGCGGTGGCCGTCGTGATGGCGACGACGAGCGGCACCACCCCGGCCGGGCCTTCCGACGCGGGCCGGTCCGAGGCCGCGCCGCAGGCGGTGGTCGAGTCGCCGCTGGTGAAGCTCGCCTCCGAGGTCAAGGCCGCGGGGACGCTGCCGGGCGACGCGTCGCTGATCATCGGCACGAAACCCGCGCCCGACGGCACGCCGTACGTCTACTACACCGTCTACAGCGACCGCGGCCAGATCTTCAAGGGCGACTCGCCGAAGACGCTGGCGAGCTCGGTGGCCAAGAACGACGACCAGGCCATGCCGTTCGACGCCAAGGTGATGGCGGCGGCCCGCCTGGCCGCCGACGGCGACGTGGAGAAGGCCAGGACCGCTATGGTCACCCCCGCCGGCAACGCCCTGGGACTCGGCCTGAGCCCCGCCGAGGCGGACAAGGCGTGGGCGGACGCCCAGGCCGAGATGGCGGAGGAGTTCCGCAAGATCGGCAAGCAGGTCCCCGCCCCGCGGCCGCGGCCGACGGGCAAGGAGCTCGAGAACCTCATCAACAACCACCTGTGGAGCAACAGCACGTACGCGCTGTTCGTCGGTGCCGCCAACACCGACGTCCGCGCCGGTGTGCTGAAGCTGCTCGCCACCATCAAGGAGGTGACCGTCGCCGAGGCCGAGGCCGGGGGCAAGCGCGTGCTGAACCTCAGCGCGAGCCCCGACATCCTGGGCGGTGACGCCTCGACGGTGCTGACCCTGGACTTCGACAACGGTCTGCCCATCAGCAACGAGATCTTCCCGGCGAAGGACTCGAAGACCCCGTCGAAGCACGCGATCGTCACCTACAGGTCGTCCCGCGTGACCCTCGCCGACGTGGCGGCGGGCAAGATCTGACCATCGCGCGGCATCGTGGGAGGACCGGCGAACACGCCGGTCCTCCCGCGGTCGTGGGTGGGTGTGACGCACCCTCCCGGGAGGACGCCGGCGGCCCTAGCGTCGAGATCATGAACGACGAACGGGTGATCGCGGACCTGCACGAGCGCTGGGTGTTCGGCTGGGACCGCCGCGAAGGGGACGAGCCCTTCGACTTCCGGCGGGTCTTCGGCGAGTTCTACGACTTCGGCTCCCCGGACGTCCGCCTCTACGACGACTTCGACCCCGAGCACCGCGTGGCGACGTCGGCCGCCGCGTACGGCGAGATCTGGACTCCGGCTTTCCAAGAGATGATCTCCGCCCACCACGCGGTCGACGACGGCCCGCACGTCCTCGTCTCCGGTGACCTCGCGGCGTCCACCCTGCGGTTCGTGGCGCGGATCGCCACCCCCGACGGCGTGACGGACATCCGCACCACGACCTCGCTGGTCTGGCGCCGCACGCCGGACGGGTGGCGGATCGTGCGCGAGCACAACTCGACGCAGAGCCTGCCCAGCGGGGAGTTCGACGGGCGGTTCGGCGAGGACCGCCAGGACTCCGGGCCGGTGTCGGCCGGGTAGGCGCGCCGGGCGAGGCCGTTCGCGGCCTGCCTGGACGACGAGTCCGGCGCGGTCGTGCGGACGTGTGGCCGGTGCGGTCGACGCCTAGGGTGACCTGTGTGGACGTTGTCGTGGTCGGTGCGGGAATCGCCGGGCTCTCGTGCGCACGCGCGTTGGCGGACGGTGGTGCGCGGGTGCGTGTCGTCGAACGAGGCCGGGTCGTGGGCGGGCGGATGGCCGGCAAGCGGGTCGGCGGCCGGTACGCGGACATCGGTGCGGCCTACTTCGTCGCCGACGACGTGGATTTCGCCGAGCAGGTCGAGTCCTGGCGCGCACGGGACCTCGCCCGGCCCTGGACCGACACGTTCAAGGTGTTCCCGGAAGGCCGGGACGCGCGGGGACCGGTCCGGTGGGCCGCCGCGGGTGGGCTGCGCGGCCTGGCGGTCGACCTCGCCCGCGGGCTCGACGTCCGGTTGTCCACGCGGGTGGACTCCGTGCCGGAGGACGCGGACGCGGTGGTGCTCGCCATGCCGGGCCCGCAGGCCCTGCGGTTGTCCCCGCCACCCGCGATCGCCTCGGCCGCGTCCCGCCAGACCTGGCGGCCGGTGATCGCCGCCGTCTTGACCTACCCGGACCGCTCGTGGGCATCACTGCCCGGGGCGTTCGTCAACGACCACCCCGTCCTGGCCACCGTCTGCGACGACGGTGACCGCCGCGGCGACGGCGCCCCGGTCCTGGTCGCCCACTCCACCGCGAGACTGGCCGCCGCGCACCTGGACGACCCCGCTGCCGCCGGTCCGGTCCTGGCCGGGGCCGTCGGCGATCTGCTCGGACTCAGCGCCTCACCGCGGATCGAGGTGCACCGCTGGACCTACGCCCAGCCCGAGGTGGGTGACGCCTCGCCGTACGCGACCGACGGCCGGGTGTGGCTCTGCGGTGACGCGTTCGGCCGTCCGCGCGTGCAGACCGCCTGGCTCTCCGGACGAGCCGTGGCCCGCGCGCTGCTCGGCTGAGCCGCGGACCCGGGAACGGCGCCGCGACGGCACCCCCTGCACCGGACGGAACCCCGCGTCGAGCGGCCCCGCGGCCGAGGAGGTCATCGCCGCTCTGGCGCAGTGCCGGGCGTCCTCCCGGACGAGAGGCCGCAGCGAGGTGTGACACAAGCGGACAGGAATCGTCCCGGCACTCTCCGTGAGAGCGGTTGCATGGTCCACTGCCCTTCGGCCGCGGGTCGGTCCCGGGGCCGGGAGAGGTGCACGGAATGAGTCCCCGGCGGTGGATCGGTCGTGTCCTTCTGAGCGTGGTGACGGTGTGCGGTGTGCTCTCGGGTGCCTCACCGGCGACCGCCGCCACGCCGCCGTCGCTGCGGTTCGCGAACCCGGACAGCCAGGCGCTGTACGGCACCGCGTACGCGGCGGCGCTGGACAACCTGTTGCGGCGCAACACCTTGGCCTACGACCCGCGCCACAACAGGAGCGGTCTGCAGGACCCGGCCGTCGGCTTCGTCCGCGCGGGCGGCGGCTACCAGCAGCCGTGGACGCGCGACGCGTCGATCAACAGCTGGAACGCGGCCAGCCAGCTGTCCCCGGCCCTGGCGGAGAACACGCTCTGGGCCGTGGTCGACCGGGACTCCGCCGGAGCCCTGCGGGTGCAGCAGGACGACCAGCAGTGGGACCAGGTCGTCTGGCTCACCGCCGCGTGGCACCACTACCTCGTCACCGGCGACCGCGAGTTCCTCGGCAACGCCTACGACACCGCCAGGAACACCCTGACGATCCGCGAGAACGCCGGCAGCGCGGGCTTCAACGCCACCTACGGGCTGTTCACCGGCGCGTCGTTCTTCAACGACGGCATCGCGGGCTACCCCGCACCGCCGGCCGACGCGACCGAGTCGGTCAGCACCGGCAGCATGCCGTGGCCGGGCATCGCGAGCGGGATGTACCTGAGCACCAACGAGGTCTACTACGCCGCCTACGTCAACGCGGCGAACATGGCCGAACGGCTGGGGCGGGCGCAGGAGGCCGCCGGCCACCGCTCGAAGGCCGCCGCGCTCAAGGCCGCGATCAACCGGCACTTCTGGAACCCGGCCACGGGCCTGTACGACTACCAGCTGCTCGCCGACGGCACGCGCGGCGCCTACCAGGAGGGCACCGGTCTCGCGTTCGCGATCCTCTTCGGCGTCGCGAACCCGGCCCAGGCGCGGTCGATCGTCGCGAACGCCCGCGGGATGAAGTGGGGCATGCCCGACACGTTCCCGCACTGGGACCGCTACTCCGAAGCCCAGCCCGGCAGGCACAACGCGATCGTCTGGCCGCTCGTGCAGGGCCTGTGGGCCAAGGCGCTGGCACGCCAGGGCGACCAGGCGAAGTTCGCGGCGGAGACCGCGCGGCTCGCGAAGCTCGCGAACAACAACAGCGGGTTCTGGGAGATCTACAACGGCACGACGGGAGTCGTGGACGGCGGCTACCAGCGGCTGGGCGACACGGTGAAGTTCCACTGGGGTTCGGAACCCGACCAGACCTGGTCCGCCACGGCGTTCCTCGACATGGTCCACACCGGACTGTTCGGCCTGAGGTACGGCGACGCGGGCCTGACGTTCGCGCCCACCCTGCCCGCCGGCTGGGGTGACGTCACCCTGCGGAACCTGCGCTACCGCGACGCCGACCTGACGATCTCCCTGCGCGGGGCGGGCACGGCGATCCGCTCGGTCACGGTCGACGGCCGCCCGGCACGCCCCGAGATCCCCGCGACCCTGACCGGCGCGCACACCGTCGAGATCACGCTGACGGGTGCGACCGGCGGCGACCGCGACGGCGACGGCGTGGCCGACGCGCGGGACCGCTGCCCCGACACGGCGGGCACGGTCTCGGGCTGTCCGGCACCGGCTCACCTGGAGGCCGAGGACGCGCTGAACACCGGCGGCGTCAAGACGAACGTCAACCACACCGGCTACTCCGGCCGCGCTTTCGTCGACGGGCTCTGGGCACAGGGCGCCTCGTCGGCGTTCACGGTGCACCGCGCGTCCGCCGGACAGGGCACCGGCGCCGTCACGGTGCGGTACGCGAACGCCCACAACGATGCGCGCACGATGACGTTGTCGGTCAACGGGAGCGTCGTGCGACAGGTGAGCTTCCCGAAGGTCTCCGACAGCTGGGACGCCTGGGGCACGGTGACGTTCGACGGCGTTCCGGTGAACGGCCGCGACGCGGTGGTGACGTTCTCCTACGAGCAGGGCGACACCGGCGCCGTCAACTTCGACCGGCTCTCCTACAGCGGGTCGTGACCGCGGGGCCGGCTCAGGTTCGGGACCCGAGCCGGAACCCCGGGTTCTACTGCGCGGTCGGCATCGGGTGGCCTTCCGACGCCTGCACGACGACGATGCCCTGACCCTGCAGCGCGAGCTGGTACGCCTCACCCGAGCCGCGGCCGATGACCGCGCCGAGCTTGGCCGTCTTGCGGATCGACGACTGCAGCGAGGTCGACCACAGCACGGCCGACTGCATGTCGACGTACGTCGGCACGTCCACGTTCAGCACGACCGGCGTGCCGTAGGCGGTCACGGCCAGCGCCCCGGTGCCCGTGAACGTGGTGTTGAACAGACCGCCGCTGAGCATCGACGCGCCCTCGGTGCGGTTGATGTCCCACCGGAGGGAGCTGTCGAAGGCGAGCACGTTCTTGCCGTTGACGGTGACGCTCTCGTCCTCCAGGTGGAGCACGAAGATCTCGTCGGCGTCCTGGGCGAGGAACACGTCGCCGCTGCCCGACACCTTCATCAGCGACATGCCCTCGCCGGTGAACGCCTTCTTGAACAGCTTGCCGATACCACCGGCGCCCTCGTAGGCGAAGTCGACCTCGCCCTGGTAGGCGATCATCGACCCCTGCTTGGCGAAGAAGAAGCCGCCGCTGCCGGTGAGGTCCACCTTCAGCATGCGTTCGTTCTGCAGTTGGAAGCTTCCGGGCTCGACGGCCCGCTCCTCGTGGTTGAACAGTGAGCTGCGCATGCGCAGATCATGCCTTAGCCGCCTCGTGGACGATCCCGCGCGCCATCGTTGCGAACACGAGGTCGTGCAAGGGTTTCTGCGCCCACCAGTACAGCTGGCCGAGCAGTCCGTCCGCGGTGAACGTGATCTTCTGCCGGTAGCGCGTCCGGCCACCGTCGCGGTCGACGCGCATGTCGAGCAGCGTGTGGCCGGGCATCTTCATGTCCGCCCGCAACACCAGCCGTCTCGCCGCGTCGTCGCGGTGCACGACGGTCCAGAAGTCGACGACGTCGCCTTCTCCCACCTGGGGTGCGCGGCCGCGGTAGAGACCGATGCCGCCGGCGAGGTGGTCGATCGCGCCGCGGACCGTCCACACGAGAGGGATGGTGTGCCAGCCGTTCTTGCCGCCCAACGTCGTCACCGTGCGCCACACGTCCTCCGGTGACGCCTCGGTGAGCACGGTCCGCTCCTCGGTGAACACCTCGCCGCCGGACTTCTCCGGCTCGGGCGCCGTCGCGGCGCGGATGGCGTTGTCGATGCTCGTGACGCCGCCGGGCGGCGGGGGCAGCACGTCGGTGACGGGCGGGCCGTCGGCCGTGAGGTCCTGGTCCAGGGAGGCGAACAACGGTTCCGCGACCGCGGCCGGTGTCGGCGTCACCAGTCCGGCGACCTGCGCGGCGACCTTGTGCGACCACACCGGCGTGGGCACCGGCAGCCGGACGGGAAGCCCGAGCACGCGCGCGCACCGCTGCACCAGTTCGAGGTAGCTGAGCTGTTCGGGGCCGGGCACGTCGAACGTGCCGTCGACCGGCTCGGGCAGCTCGGCGGCGGCGAGGAGGTAGTGCACGACGTCGGCGACGGCGACCGGCCTGCTGGTGTTGTGCATCCACGACGGCACCGGCACCCACGGGGTGAGCTTCGCGGACGACCGCAGCAGCTCGAAGCTCGCGGAGCCCTCGCCGATGACCATCGAGGCCCGCAGCACGAGTGCGGGCACCCGTCCCGCGGTCACGACGTCGCCGACCTCGGCCCGCGAGGCGAGGTGCGGGGACGGGGAGGCGGAGCCGGGCCGCGGGCCGCCGACGTAGACGACCTGCCGCACGCCCGCGTCCTCCGCGGCGGCCGCCAGCACGAGAGCGGCGCCGCGGTCGACGTCGGCGAAGTCCGCCCGGTCGAGCGAGTGCACGAGGAAGTACACGAGCTCGTTGCCCGTCAACGACTCCCGCACCGCGTGCGGGTCCGTGGCGTCACCGACGTGCACCATGACCTGGGTGGGGAACCGCGTCGCCTGCGCGCTGTCGCGCACGAGCACGGCGACGTCGTGGCCGGCCGCGAGGAGCTCCGGCACGAGGCGCGACCCGAGGTGCCCGGTCGCGCCCATCACCAGGCATCTCACCGGATTCCTGTCCGGTTCTGCAACGCGCCGACCTTGATGCCGTAGAGGAAGAACACCGCCATGAAGACCTCGATCCGCTGCTGTGACGACAGCCCGTCGAGGTCGACCGCGATCTCCGAGTCCCGCACGTCGTCGTTCTCCGCGAGCCGCTGGTTGAAGATCGCCCGCGCGACGTCCTGGCTGCGTTCGTCGACGTCCGCGTGGAACAGCCGGCGCAGGTCGCAGTCGTGCGGCAGCGGGTGGCGGACCAGCTCGGCGGGGTAGCGGGCGTTCATGACGCGCGCGGCCGTGTTGAGCGCGTGGGCGACGAGCGCCGGTCCCTTGTCGAAGTGCTCGACCATGGCGACCAGTTCCTCGAGGGTGGCGACGTCCTCCTCGATGCTGACCGGTGTGCTGATGTCGAGGTCCACCCGTTCCATCGCCATCGCGACGTTCTTGAGCACCTGAACGGGGTCGACCAGGAGCTGGTCGCCGAGGTGGGCGCTCGCCCGGTGGTGGTGTGGATCCAGTAACTCCCGCGTTTCGCGGTCGAGCGGCGCGCGGAGCAAGTCGTCGTTCTCGGTCGTCACGGGCTCGAAATGCCCACTTTGGAGTGAGCGCAATCGTCCGTCCACGAACGGATGACGGCCGGTGCGACGCGTGGGTGATCGCCAAGATGCGCGCTCCGGGTGGAGCCGGACACGCTTTCACCGCTTTGACCAGCAGGAACGCAGTGGCCCCACAGGTCGCCGTTCGGCTGCGACGATCGTCGCCCCCCGTTCGGACCAGGCCTGCGGGTACCGTGGGTCGATGCCGAGTGGAGTGATCATCACCGGGGCGTCGCGGGGCATCGGCCGCGCGACGGCCGTGGCCTTCGCCGAGCGGGGCCACCGCGTCGCCGTGCACTACAGCAGCCGCCGCGACGACGCCGAAGACACCCTCGCGCGGCTCGCCGGCGACGGCCACGTGCTGATCGGCGGCGACCTGGCCTCACCGGAGGCCGCCCGCTCGCTGGTCGCCGAGGCGGTGGCCGCCCTCGGCGAGGTCGACGTGCTGGTCAACAACGCCGCCGTCGCACCGAGCGCCGCCAACCCGCACCGCCTCGGCGACAGCACGTGGGAGGAGTGGACCGGCGCGTGGCGGTCCATGCTCGACGTGAACCTCCTCGGCGCCGCCAACGTCACCTGGGCGGTGGCCCGGCACCTGATCGACCGCGGCGCGCCGGGCAGCATCGTCAACGTCGGCTCCCGCGGCGCGTTCCGCGGCGAACCCGACCACCCGGCCTACGGGGCGAGCAAGGCGGCGCTGCACGCGTTCGGGCAGTCGGCCGCGATCGCCCTCGCCCCGCACGGCATCGCGGTGACGTCGGTGGCGCCGGGGTTCGTCGCCACCGAACGCCAGGCCTCGAAGCTCGCCGGGGACGCCGGTGACGCGGTGCGCGACCAGAGCCCGTTCGGGCGGGTCGGCACGCCGGAGGAGATCGCCGCCGCGATCGTGCACCTGGCTTCGCCGCAGGCCGCGTGGTCGTCCGGGGCGGTCCTGGACCTGAACGGAGCCTCCCACCTGCGCACGTGACGTGCCGCGCCGCCGACGCAGGGGGCGCGCGAACGCCGGGGAACCGTCCGGCACCCGTGATCAGCCGATGACGGCCGTGACCTCGGCCTCGACCAGGATGCCCGGCTCGAACAGGACCTCGACGCCGATCAGCGCGGCGGGCGGGGTCGAGGTGATGCCCAGCTCCTTCGCCGCCTGCTCGACGCCCGCGGCGAACGCGTCGTACATCTCGCGCTTCCAGCCCGCCGCGTACCAGGTGACGCGGACGACGTCGTCGAACGTCGCCCCGGCGGCCGCGAGCGCCTTGGCCACGTTTCGGTAGACCTGCACCACCTGTCCGGTCAGGTCACCGGGCGCGACCAGTTCGCCGTTCTCGTCCCAGGAGACCTGCCCCGCCACGTGGACCTGCCTGCTGCCGGTGGCCACGGCCACGTGGTGGTAGAGCGGCACCTGGACGTGACCGTCGGGGTTGATCAGGGAAACCGTCATCACTCACTCCTCAATGACTTCACGCTTGAAGTGATTCCACTATGCACTCACTTCAAGCGTGAAGTCAAGCGGGGCCCGGTAGGGTGTCCGCGTGGCAGCAGTGGACCCCGAACCCGGCCCAGGCGCTCCGGAGGAGCCGCGCTGGCTCGACGCCGCCGAGAAGGAGGCGTGGACCGGGCTGATCTCGCTCGCGCTGCTGATGCCGGGCCGTCTCGAGGCACCGCTGCACCAGGAGCACGGCCTGACGCTCTTCGAGTACATGACGCTGAGCCAGATCTCGGAGGCGCCGGGCCGGGCGATCCGCATGAGCGAGCTGGCGTACGTGACCAACGGCTCGCTGTCCCGGCTGTCGAACGTCGTCAAGCGCCTCGAGCGGCGCGGCTGGGTGACGCGCTCACCCGACCCGGCGGACGGCCGCTACACGCTCGCCTCGCTGACGGACGACGGCTACGAGCTCGTCGTGGCCGCGGCGCCGGTGCACCTGCGCGCGGTGCGGGAACACGTGCTGGACCCGTTGAACAAGGCCGATCGGCAGGCGTTGGCGCGCATCGCCGCGAAACTGCGCACGCGTCCGTCGGACTACGGCCGCGAGGCGCACTGACCGTCTACTGAGGACCGCGTCCGCCGAGCGCGCCGAGGACCGTGGAGACCTGGAGCCGGGTGCGCGCCGCGGCGTCGTCGCCCTCGCCGAGCTCGGGCGCCCCGGCCGGGAGCTGGTGCACCGCGTCCAGAACCGCCAGGTAGAGGCGCAGGCACCAGGACGGTGACGCCGCCGTGATCGCGCCGGCGGCGTGCAGGCGGGAGAACAGCAGCTCCGCCCGCTCCACCACCTCGTCGCCGAGGAACGAGTGTCCGTTGTGGACTCGGCTGACGACGTCGACCGCCAGGCGGTGGCTGAACTTGATCCCGATGACCAGCTCGGTGACGCGGTGCAGGGCCACGAGCGGGGGAGCGGTCTCGACCTTCGCCTCGTCCAGCGCGTGCAGGTACTGCTCGTTCAGCTGCGCGAACAGGGCGTCCAGCAGGGCTTTGCGGCACGCGAAGCGGCGGTGCACCGTCGCGCGCGCGAGCCCGGCCTCGTCGGCGATCCGTTCCAGCGACGCGGTCGGGTCGTCGGCCAGCACGACCTTGGCGGCCTCGAGGATGCGGGTCACGTTGCGCTCGGCGTCCGCGCGGACGGGACGGGGCGGGGTGGACGCGCTCATCTGACCTCCAGGGTGACGACCAAGAGTAACGATCAGCGTAAATGCGACATCGAAGTCTCGGTTATTGACAGAAGTGAGACTCTCGTGTTGCATTTGTGGTGTCACCCTTCCGACCGCAGGAGTTGTTCACCATGGACCTGAAGCTCGCCGGCAAGCGCGTTCTCGTCACGGGCGCCAGCAAGGGCATCGGCTTGGCGATCGTGCAGGCATTCCTCGCAGAGGGCGCGCACGTCACGGCCGTCTCGCGGCGCACCACGCCCGAACTGGAGGCGACCGGCGCGAGCTTCGTGGCGGCCGACCTCTCCACCACCGACGGGCCGCAGCGCATGGTCGACGCCGTGCTGGCCACCGGTCAGGGACTCGACGTGCTGGTCAACAACGCGGGCGGCGGCACGCTGCCGGAGGGGTCGCTCGACAACGTCCTCGACGGCGGCGACGAGATCTGGCGGGACGTGTTCGAGATGAACCTGCACTCCGCGGTGCGCGTCACCAGGGCCGCGCTCCCGGCGCTGCTGGAGGCGAAGGGCGCCGTCGTCAACATCGGCTCCGACACCGCCCGCCGCGTCGGCGCGCCCGGCGCCACCCCGCTGCCCTACGCGGTGGCCAAGGCGGCGCTGAACATGTTCACCAGGGCGCTCGCCGAGCGCGTCGGGCCGGAGGGCGTGCGGGTCAACGCCGTCTCGCCGTCGCTCACCCGCACCTTCAGCATCGAGGGGGACGGCGGCTACCTCTCCCAGGTGGCGGGCGCCTTCGGCGTCGAGCACGCCACGCTGCTGTCCGGGCTGCCGAAGGAGCTGGGCATGCTGACCGGCCGGATGATCGAGCCGGAGGAGATCGCCCGCGCGGTGCTGCTGCTGGCGTCGCCGACGATGCCGAGCGTCATCGGCTCGACGTGGGCGGTCGACGCGGGCTCCACCAAAGTGGCCTGACCTGCCGCCGCGAGTGCCGCCGCGAGTGCTGCCGCGATCGGCGGTCCGCGTCCTCGGCGACGACGAGCGGCACTGGCCGAGCGGGGCGGTCCGCCCCGCTCGGCGCGGACGGATCAGGGGTTCCAGTAGTAAGTGGCGAAGACGCGGTCGAAACGCCGCTCCTCAAGGTCCTTGCGCTGCAACGCCCAGTGCACGGAGGCGCCCTCCCAGCCACTGATGTCGGTGTGCCAGTCGGCGAGGAGCACCCAGTCCGCGGGTTCCTCCGAGACCGCGAAGTCCACCTTCCCGTCGGCGGCGGCCCTCGTCGCCTGTTCGACGACCGCGTCGAGCGGGTCGTGCAGGTCGACGACCTCCTCGGAGGCGAAGCCGCCCAGTTGCAGCGTGCCCCAGCCGGCGATGCCCGCGCGTGCGTCGCGAAGGAGCTCGCGCAGCTCGTCGGACCGCGTGGGCCACGCCGCTTCCCAGTGCAGGTCCGCGGAGTAGTGCTCTTCGCAGTAGCGGGGCAGCGACAGGTCGGGCGTCGCCCGCAGCGGTCCCTGCGGGAACCGCTCGATCTTCTCGCGGTACTCGTCCACTGTGGACCACCAGGAGGAGTGCCTGTCCCGTTCGGCCACAGCGGTTCCCGCCGGGACGTGCACGGCGCTGCCGGCGTCGGCGTAGTCGCAGTCGTCCTCGACGATCGCGAACAGCAGCAGGGTGCCGTCGGGCGGTAGCGGGAGGTCCGTCGAGCCGGCGGGGAGCGCGGCGAGGTCGATGGTGGCGACGTAGGGCGTGGCTGGGTCGGGGACTTCGGCCGGCAGCAGGAGCGGTCCGCCGAACCGGCCCACCACCGGACCGTCGCCGTCCCGCGCCAGCCTCACGCACGGACGGACGACGTCCTCCCAGTGCCGCACCTCGTCGGCGGAGAAGCCTCGCGCGAAAGCTTTGTCGCGAAAGGAACTCAGTTGGTCTCGTAATGCTGAACTCACCGCGAGATCGTAGTTCCGCCGAGCCCGCGCGGACTCCGGCGCACAGCGCACCGAGCCGGGCCGGTCCGATGTCGACGGACAACCCGGTGGTCCCGTCCGGCGGAACAGCCGATGCCTGGCGGGCATCGCCGTGGTTGGCTTGGGGCGTGGAGTTGCGACAGCTGAGGTACGTGGTGGCGGTGGCCGAGCACCGCCACTTCCGCCGTGCGGCCCAGGCCCTCGGCATGACCCAGCCCTCCCTGTCCCGGCAGGTGGGCGCGGTCGAGCGCGAGCTCGGGACGGCGCTGTTCGACCGGACCGCCCGCGGTGTGGTGCCGACGGCCGCGGGCGCGGTCTACGTCGAGCACGCGCGGCGGGTGCTCGAGCAGGTCGAGGCGGGCGCCGCCGAGGCGCGACGGGCGGCGCGCGGGCAGACCGGCGCGCTGCGGCTCGGGTTCGTCGGCGAGGCGCTGGTCGAGCTGCTGCCGTCGTTGCTCGCACGGTTCCGGTCGGCTCATCCCGCGGTGGCGCTGGAGTGCCGGGAACTCTCGACGGCGCAGTGCGGTGCGGCGCTGCTCACGGGGGAGATCGACCTCGCGATCAGCCGCGGTGCGCCCGCCGGGGAGGGTGCCGAGCGGCTGACCGCGGTGCCGGTCGCCGGCGACCACCTCGTCGCCGTGTGCCACCGAGGTCACCCCTTCGCGGGGCAGTCGGCGATCTCACCCGAGCAGCTGTGCGGTCAGCCGTTGATCGCCTCGTCCGCGGCCGACGAGCCCGCGGCCGCACGGGTGCTGGCCCCGGTGCTGAGCGGTGCCGGTGGGGTCACCTCTGCCCGCGACGTGCACACCGTGATCGGGCTGGCGGCCTGCGGCATCGGCGTCGGGCTGGTGCCCTCCAGCGTGCGCGGGCTGGCCCGGCCGGAGACCGTGATGATCGAGGTCGACCCGCCGCTGCGGCTGCCCGACCTCACCATGGCCTTCCGTGCGGCCGACGTCTCGCCACCGCTGGGCGCCTTCCTCGACGTCACGAGGGCGCACTGCCCCGGCACCGGCAGACGCCTCAGCCGCGTGATGCCCAGGAGGCATCAGGCGGCCGGTTGACGGGCATCACCGCCACGGCGGGGACGCGCGACGGGTGACATGAGGGCATGTCGATCACTCAGCAGGCCGTGCGGTACGGCGTCACCCTCGCGGGCACGGGAGGGCACAACCTGGTCGAGGCCGTCGTGGAGGAGGCGAGCGAGGCCGCCGGGCACGGCGTCGACTCGGTGTGGATGGGACAACGGCTCGACTACGACGCGATCGGCCTGGCGGGCCTCGTCGGCGCGCGGGTGCCGGGTGTCGACGTCGGGGTGTCCGCGGTGCCGGTGTTCGGGCGGCACCCGCTGCTCGTCGCGAGCCAGGCGCAGACCACCCAGGCGGCGCTCGCCGGCCGCTTCCACCTCGCGGTGGCGCTGGGGGCACCGCCGATCGTCGAGCAGGCGTTCGGGCTGCCGTGGGAACGCCCGGTCGCCCGTCTGCGCGAGTTCCTGACCGTGCTGGGCCCGCTGGTCCGCGGCGAGCCGGTCGACCACGAGGGCGAGCTGATCACCGCCAGGACGGTGCTGCCCACCAGGGTGCCCGGAGCGGCGCCGACGCCGGTCCTGGTGGCGGCCATGGCGCCCAAGGCGCTGCGGATCGCCGGGCAGCTGGCGGACGGCACCGTCCCGTACCTCGCCGGGCCGCGCGTGCTGGCCGAGCACATCGTCCCCGCGATCACCGCCGCGGCGGCCGAGGCGGGCAAACCGGCTCCCCGCGTCGTGGCACTGGTCCCGGCCGCCGTCACCACCGGCGAGGAGGCGCGCCGCACGATGGCGGAGGGACTCGCCTTCTACCCGCAGTTCGAGTCCTACCGCCGCGTGCTCGCGCTCAACGGCACCGAGAACCCGGTCGACCTCGCGCTGATCGGCGACGAGGACACCGTGGCGGACGGGCTGCGCGCCTACGCCGAGGCCGGGGCGACGGAGATCGTCCTGACCGCGCACCACGACCTCGACGCCGCCACCCAGTCCAGGACCCGCCGGCTCGCCGGGGCGCTGTCGGCCGGAACCCCCGCACGGGCTTGAGAAGACACCGCGACGGCGGCCTTCTGCGGCAGCACGATCGCAGCTCACGGTGAGCACGTGCAGGTCCCACTCGGCGAGCGCCCCTCCGTACAACCGGTCGAGAAACCCCATGCGCCCGTACGGTGTCCGCACCACGACGGTGGGTGCGCCTCGTTCGTCCGCCGGCGCCCAGTGGTTCGCCGGGCACGTCTGGCCGTCGTGGGTGGGGATCCGCAGGTCACGGGCGCGCCAGACGGCGGAAGGGAGCTTCAACAGCCGTTGCGCGAGCAGGCCGACAGCCGTGCCCGCGAGGTCGAAGCGCGGTCGTGTGCCCACGCCGTCCTTCCTGTTAGGACGGAAGACGAACGGCGAGGACACGTGACGATCTAGGGTGTTGTCCTCCACCTGGGGGGACGCGTGCGGAACGAACTGGCTGCTCTGGCCGCGGAGGTCATGGGCATGACACGCGAGCCGTGGGAGTACCTGCTGCTGCGCGCGACGGTCCGGCGTGGCGCGCTGTGGCCGAACGACCGGATGAACCACCGGCTCACCTCGGGGCCGTCCGAGGAGCACGTGCGGTGCAAACACCCGCAGGCTTTGCGGGCGTTGCCCCGCGACTGCGTCCTGGAGATGCGCATCGAGCGAGACGGCACGTTCGAAGCATTGCTGACCAACGGCATCAAGCAGTTCACCGGCTACCTGCCTCCGTCGTACACCGTGGTGGTGGAACCGCGTCCACGGGAGCTCTTCGAGCCCCACGAGCGCGTCGGCGTGGTGAGCGACGGGCCGTTGGCGCACGTCGAGGCCGCGCTCGGCGCGCGGATCCCCGCAGACGTCCACGACCTGTACCGCGGCGGCCGCACCACGCTCGGCGGGGACGAGCTGATCCCCGCCGACGAGATCCTCGCGGTGCACCGGAGGTTGCTCGAGAGGGGCAGGGAGAAGGCCGGTGACCCGCGCCGGTGGCACAGCTTCTGGCAGTTGGCGTTCAACCCGCCGGGAACCGTCCGGCCGGTGCCCTTCCACCCGCTGTGGGTGCCGATCTCGCGCACGCCCGGCTACCACGGCGAACGATGCGTCGACCTCGCGCCCGGACCTGCCGGCCGGGTGGGCCAGGTGCTCGACGACGGTGTGCTCAGGGCCGGTTCCGTCGAGGAGTGGTGCGCGGCCCCGATGCCGCGGGGGATCAGGGCCGAGCGGCTGACGAGTCCGACGCCCGCGCGGATCGCGGCGGTTCCGCGGGACGCGGTGGTGCTCGAGGTCGACGCGGCGGAGGAGCTCGACCTGACCGCGCTCGACCTGACCGCGCTCGACCTGACCGCGCTCGACCTGCCGTCCCTGGGGAGGCTCAAGGTGCGCGCCGGACGCGTGCGGGTGGGCGATCTGCCGATCAGGGACCTGGAGGTCCACGCGGACGAGGTCGAGCTGGGCGCTTTGGACCGGTTGACGACACTGCGGATCAGCGGTGCGCGCGTCGAGCTGCCACCGCTGCCTTCGTTGCGCGTGCTGCACGCGGCCGAAGCCGAGGTCGACGTCGTGCCGGACGGCCTCGACTACCTCGCGCTGAACGCCGGGCAGTGGTCGCGGTGCAAGGCGCGCCCAGCCGCCGCACGGCTCTACGGCGAACGATCGCTCGCCCGCGCCCTTGACTGAGCCACGGGCCTGGGAGCGGAGCTGCCGCGCGAGGTGGTCCGGGGACGGGCCGGGTAGGCGGTCAGGACGGGGAGCGGTGCACCGGCGCGTCCTCGTCCAGGTCCACGAGAACGCGGTGGAGGTGCTCGGCGGCCGTTTGGAGCACGGCTTCGTCGACCTGGCCGAGAACGCGGCCGATCACCTCGGTGACGGCTGCTCCGGTCTCCCGGGCGACGTCCCCGCCCTGCTCGGTGATGCGGACGATGGTGCTCCTCGCGTCGGCGGCGTTCGCCTCGCGGGTGATGTGACCGTTCTCGTGCAACCTGCGCAGGATGTTGCTCAGGCCTCCCGTGGTGAGCAGCAGCTGTGAGGAGAGCTCGTGCGGACGCGCGCCGTCACCCCGGGCGGCCAGCGCCCCGAGCACGTCGAGTTCGCTGCGGGAGAGCCCGCGCTTCTTGAGCACGTCGGCGATATGGCGTTCCAGCAACGTTTGCAGCCTCACGGCGTGCTGGGCGAGAGACAGCGAGGAAAGCTCACGAGCGGAAGACACACCCGGATCCTACCGGATAGCTTTCGTGATAGCTTTCGTAAAAGCTAAATCGGAGGCGTGATGACGACGGCGATCGAGAACGTGCGGGTCTTCGACGGCTCGGCGGTGGGTGAGCCCCGGCGGGTGGTGTTCGGCGACCGCGTGTCCGGGGAGGACACCGGTGTGGCCGACGAGGTGGTCGACGCGGCGGGCGGGGTGCTGCTGCCGGGACTGGTCGACGCGCACGTGCACGTCGTGCGCGGCCGGGCCGACCTGGAGGACCTCGCTCGCCGGGGCGTGACGACGGGCCTGGACATGGGTGCGTGGCCGCGCGAGTTCGTCGACGAGATGCGGAGCCAGAAAGGGGTGGCGCGGATCTTGAGCGCCACCGTGCCGGCGGTGGGCGCGGGCGGCCACCACGCGAGGATGCCGGGCTTTCCCGCCGAAGGGGTCGTGACCGGTCCGGACGAGGCGCGGGCGTTCGTCGGCCGTCGCGTCGCGGACGGCGCCGACTACGTCAAGATCGTCACCGAGGCGGCACCGCCCGAGGGCATGGACCAGGCCACCGTGAACGCTCTCGTCGAGGCGGCGCACGACCACGGCCTGCTCGTCGTCGCTCACGCGGTCACGACGGGTGCGTTCCGCGTCGCCGCCGAGGCCGGTGTGGACGTCAGCACCCACGCGCCGCTCGACGCCGCCCTCGACGACGACACCATCGCGAGGATGCGGGAGATCGGGATGGTGTCGGTGCCAACGCTGACGATGATGGAGGGCACCGCGAAGCTGTTCGGCGGCAACGGTTTCCGCTATGAGCACGCACGTGACTCGGTCACCGCGTTCCGCGCCGCCGGCATCCGGGTCTTGGCCGGGACGGACGCGAACTCGGCGCCCGGAGCGCCGTTCGCCCCGGTGCACGGCGAGTCGCTGCACCACGAGCTCGCACTGCTCGTCGCCGCCGGGCTGACCCCGCTCGAGGCTCTGGCGGGTGCCACGTCGCTGCCCGCGCGGGTCTTCGGCCTCGACGACCGCGGCGTGATCGCGGAGGGGAAGCGCGCCGACCTGGTCCTTCTCGACGGTGACCCGACGGCCGATGTCGCCGCCACGCGGAACGTCAAAGGCGTCTGGATCGCCGGAGAGCGCGTCCAGCTCCAGTCGCAGGTCGACGAACCAGCGGTCGAGCCGAGCGTTCCGCGCGGCGGGAAGCGAGCCGCCGCCGATGTTTCGACCGGTCGGCCGGGGGTAGAGGTCTTGCATGACCACGACTCGCTGTCACGCCCGGGACGTCGAGGTGACGCTGCGTTCCAAGACGATGGTGCTCGACTTCACCGGAGAGTGCGACGGTGAGGCGCTGACCGGGATCCGGTTGGTCGCCGAGCTGCCGGACGCGGGAGGCCCCGAGGACGGCGGGACCGTCGTTCTGGAGCAGGGCACCGCGACCGTCACCCAGCCGGGCGGTGAGGTGCACCTGGAGGCACGGGAACCGGTGTCCTGGGACGGGGAACCGGTCGACGTCGACTTCGTGCTGCCGGAGAGTCCGGAGTCGACGGTGCTCGCGGTGCGCGGGCTGGCCGTCGCGCTGGGACCGGACAACAGCTGACGCGCTAACCGCTGCTGCGCAGCAGCGGCCGCATGAGGTCGTGGATCTGCGCTGAGGGTTCCAGACCCAGTTCCGCGCGCAGCAAGGCCCGGTAGTTCTGGTACTGCCGCACTGCCTGAGCGGGGTTGCCGTCCGCGAGGTGCAGCTCGACGAGCGTGCGGTGAGCGCTTTCCCGCAGCGGGTCCGTCTGGACGGCGGCCAGCGCCGCCTGGTGTGCGTGGTGGTGGTCGCCGTGCGACCGGAACCTCTCGCTCAGCACCTCCAGCGCGCGCAGCCGTGCCTCCCCCCACCAGTCCCGTTCGGTCCGCACCCACGGCTGGTCCCACCCCGGCAGCAGGTCGGCCTTCAGCACGGCGACCGCCCCGGGGGTCGCGTCCGGTTCTGTGGTGAGAGCGCAGGCGCGGCGGAAGTCGACGTCGACCCCGGTGGCCAGGGTCAGCGCGTCGTCCACCGCCGCGACCAGCGGAATGGGCTTTCCCAGCCGCCACAGCGACGACCGCAGGCAGGCCGCCGCACGTCGGGCGGTGGCTTCCGGCCAGAGCAGGGCGGCGGCGATCCCTCTCGGCACGGGACCCTCGCGCAGCGCGAGCAGGGCCAGGAGTCTCTGCGCGCCGGGCACGACGTGGACCGGCGCCGGGCCGAACGCCAGCCGGAACCCGTCGAGCAGCTGGATGTGCGGCAGGGGATCAGGGACACGGGGCAGCTCTGTCATGTCGTCGGACCACTCCTCTCCCGCGTTCAGGGTCGCCGGGTGCCCGGAGGTTGCGGCGTCACACACCGCCGGACCGAATTGCTCCTTCCTGACCAGCGGCGGTGACGCGGCCGTGCCGTGCGGGTGTCGGCGCGGAGCCGTGCGCGTCACGAGTGCCGCCTAGCTTTCGCCGTGGAGTCACACCCCACGGGAGGCGAGATGTTCCTGCACACCAGCAGGTTGCAGTTCGAAGCGAAGCCCGACCACCCCGACGCGCACTACGCCCGCAAGCTCCAGGAGCTGATCGGCGGCGCGTACGGCGAGATGACGGTGACGATGCAGTACCTCTTCCAGGGCTGGAACTGCCGGATGGAGGGCAAGTACAAGGACCTGATCATGGACGTGGCGACCGAGGAGATCGGCCACGTCGAGATGCTGGCCACGATGGTCGCGCGCCTGCTGGAGAACGCTCCGGCGGAGGCGACCGACGAGGCGGTGAAGGACCCGGTCGTGGCGGCGGTGCTCGGCGGGATGGACCCGCAGCAGGCCATCGTGAGCGGCGGCGGGCCCACGCTGTCCGATTCCAACGGCGTGCCGTGGAACGGTCGCTACATCGTCGCGAGCGGCAACCTCATGGCCGACTTCCGCGCGAACGTCGCCGCGGAGGCGCAGGGCCGGCTGCAGACCGCGCGGCTCTACAACATGACCGACGACAGCGGCGTGCGGGACATGCTCAAGTTCAACCTCGCCCGCGACACCGCCCACCAGAACATGTGGCTCGCCGCGATCGAGGAGCTGCAGGAGGACGGCCTCGAGGGCCCGATCTCGCCGAGCGCGCTGTTCGACGAGGAGCACGCCGAGCACGCGGGCACGATCTGGCACAACTCCGACGGCGCGCTGGGTGCCGAGGGCGGCTGGGCCTCGGGCACCGCGCCCGACGGCGCGCACGAGTTCTCCTACGTGATGAACCCGGAGCCCCTGGGCGGACCCGCGTCCGCGCCCAAGCCGGACCCGCTGCTCTACGCGACCAGCCCGGCCAACCTCGGGCTGATCGAGAAGGCCATCCGCAAGCTGACCTGAGGAGGACCACCCGATGGTCGGCATCACGGTGCCAGCTCGCATCCGATCGGCCGCCGTCGTCATGGGACCCGCCTTCGTCGTCGCGGTCGCCTACGTCGACCCCGGCAACTTCGCGACGAACATGGCGGGCGGCGCGACGCACGGATACCTGTTGTTGTGGGTGATCGTCAGCGCCAGCGCGCTGGCGATGTTCATCCAGTACCAGTCGGCGAAGCTGGGCATCGTGACCGGCCGCAACCTGCCTGAGCTCTGCCGCGAGCACTACCCGCGGCCCGTCACCAGGGCGTTGTGGGTCCAGGCGGAGCTGGTGGCCATGGCCACCGACCTGGCGGAGTTCGTCGGAGCGGCGGTGGCGCTGAACCTGCTGTTCGGCGTGCCGCTGCTGCCGGCGGCGCTGATCACCGCGGTGGTGTCGTTCGGCATCCTCGCACTGGCGCCGCTGCGCAGGCGGAGGTTCGAGTCCGTGATCATCGGACTGCTCGCCGTCGTGCTCGGCGGGTTCCTCTACCAGACCCTGCACCTCGGCCCGCTGACCGGCGCGGCCGCGGGTCTGGTGCCGGGGTTCGCCGGGGTGGACAGCGTGCTGCTCGCCACCGGCATGCTCGGCGCCACCGTCATGCCGCACGTGATCTACCTGCACTCGGCGCTCACCCAGCGCCACCACAGCCCGTCGCCCCACCGGCAGCGCGGTGCGTTGAGGGCCAGCCGCACCGACATCGTGGTGGCGCTGGGCATCGCCGGGATGGTGAACGTCAGCATGCTCGTCGTGGCGGCCGGCGCGTTCCACCAGGCCGGTGCGCCGCGCGAGTCGCTGGAGGACATGCACTCCGGCCTCGGCCAGCTGCTCGGTCCCGGTGCGGCGCTGGCGTTCGCGCTGGCACTGCTCGCGTCCGGGCTCGCGGCGTCCAGCGTGGGCACGTACTCCGGTCAGGTGATCATGGAGGGGTACCTGCGCCGGCGGATCCCGCTGTGGCTGCGCCGGGCGGTGACCATGGCACCGGCGCTCGCCGTGCTGTCGTTCGGCGTCGACCCCACGAAAGCGCTGGTGCTGAGCCAGGTCGTGCTGTCGTTCGGCATCCCGTTCGCGTTGATCCCCCTGGTGCTGCTGACCAGGCGCAAGGACGTCATGGGCGCCGCGGCCAACCGCAAGGGCGTCACTGCGGTCGGCGCGGCGGCGGCTCTCGTGATCTCCGCGCTGAACCTCTTCCTGCTCGTGAGGACGGTGACGGGGTGAAGCACGTGGACCGGGCGGCCCTGGTGCTGGGCCTGGGGATCGGCGGGTTCATCGACGGCATCGTGATCCACCGGCTGCTCGGCCGGCACCACGTGCTGTCCGGGTGGTACCCGCTCGACGACATCCATCCGATGATGGTCGGCGACGGGCTGTTCCACCTGCTCTGCCTGCTGCTGGTGCTCTGGGGTGTCGCCCTGCTCAACCGGCGGCAGCCGTTGCCGAACCCCGTGCTGGCGGGCGGGATCCTCACCGGCTGGGGCGTGTTCACCCTCGTCGAGGGCGTCGTCGACCACTTCGTGCTGGGCATCCACCACGTCCGGCACGGGCCTGGCGAGCTGCTCCACGACATCGCGTTCCTCGTGGTGGGAGCCGTGCTCGTCGTGGCCGGCGTCCTGATGAGCAGGCGATCACAGCCGGCCGTGCGCGAGCGCGCCTGACTTCGGGACGGGTCACAGGGGTATTCGCTGCGCTTCCGGGTACGCGGGAGCAGAGCCGTTCTCCGGAAAGGAACACCTCATGCGCAGTCGTGTCCGAGCAGCGGGCCACGCCGTCCACCCGATCCTCATCGTGTTTCCGCTCGGCCTGCTCACCACGGCGGTCGGCTTCGACGTGCTGCACCTGCTGACCGACCGGGCGAGCTTCGCGTTCACGGCGGCCCACCTCATCGCCGCCGGCGTGCTCCTGGGCCTCGTCACCTCGGCGACCGGGTGGCTGGACTGGTTCCTCGTCGTCCCGCGCGGCACGCGCGCCCGCCGCGTCGGCCTGCTGCACGGCCTCGTGAACGCCGGTGTGCTCCTGGTGTTCGCGATCAGCTGGTTGCTGCGCCTGGCCGAGACGGACTGGACGCCGACGTGGCCCGCGATCATCGCCGGCTGGGCCGGCCTGCTCGGGGGCGGGCTCGGCGGCTGGCTGGGCGGTGAGCTGGTCGAGAGGCTCGGCATCAGCGTGGAGGAGGAGGCGCACCCCGACGCGCCGAGCTCGCTGGCCCCGTCACGGCGCTGAGCCGAGCCGCTCGCCGTAGCGCCTGGCCAGCCGGACGATCGCCGTGGACGCGGGAGCGACCACGACGTCGAGCACCCGGCTGACCGGGGTGAACGCGGCGAGTCGCGCGACCGCCCACCAGCGCGGCACGGCGAGGGTGCGGGACGTCCGCGCGGTCAGGCACTTCTCGACCGCGCGGGCGACGCGGTCCGGATCGGAGCCCGCCGACAGGCGGCGCGGTGCCTCCCGCTCGCTCGGCCTGCCGTCGATGTCGCGCGTGAGCCACTCCGTGGAGATCGGACCGGGGCAGACGGCGTGCACCCGGACCCCGCGCGGCACCTCCCGGCGCAGCCCCACGGCCAGTCCCAGGACACCCGCCTTGGTGGCCGAGTAGAGCGACAACGGCGGTATCGGTGCCCATGCGCTGATGGACGAGATCATCACGACGTCCCCGCCGCGGTTCCCGAACAACGGCAGCACGAGCCGGGTCATCTCGGCGACCGCGGTGAAGTTGACCTCCACGAGGCTGCGCACCTGCTCGCCGCTCAGGGCGGCGAGCTTGTCGACGCGGCCCTGCCCGGCGTTGTTCACCAACGCGTCGATGCGGCCGAAGCGTTCCACCACGGCGTTCACGAGCAGCTCGCGATCGGCCGGATCGGTGACGTCACAACGGATTCCCCACGCGCCGGGCAGCTCGGCGAGGGCCGCGTCGAGCCGGTCCTGGTCACGGCCGCAGATCGCGACCCGCGCGCCACCGCGGACGAGCCGCCGCGCGGTGACGCGCCCGATGCCGGCCGAACCTCCGGTGATGAGAACGACTTTGCCTTGCACGGATCGCATGATGCTCACCTCGCGCGCAGTAGCGTGATGTAGAGGGTCAGTCCCGGACCGAACGCCATCGCCACCACGGGGTCACCCGGCTTCGGCGCGCGGGCGCGGAGCAGTTCGTCGAGGACCATCAACACCGTCGCCGACGAACAGTTCCCGTGCTCGCGCAGCACGTGCCGCGACGGGTCGAGCGCTTCCGGCGCCAGGCCGAGCTCGTGCTCGACGGTGTCGAGGATGCGCGGGCCACCGGGGTGCACGGCCCAGCCCCGCACGTCGGGCACGGTGAGACCGTGGTCGTCCAGCAGGCGTTCGACGGCCCGCTTCACGTGTTTGCCGAGCACCTCGGGCACGTGCGGGGACAGCGTCATCCGGAAGCCGTGGTCGGTCACGGTCCACGTCATGTGGTCCGCCGTGGCCGGATCGGTGACCGCGCCGGTGGCGACGACCTCCAGCCCGGACTCCTGCGGTCGCAGCACCACCGCCGTGGCCGCGTCACCGAACAGCGCGTGCGACACGATCTGGCCCATGTCCGCGGTGGACGGCTGGACGTGCAGGGAGGTCAGCTCCACGCACAGCAGCACGGCCGGGCGGTGGTGAGCGGTCACGTAGTCGGTGACGGCCGCCAACGCGGGCAGGGCCGCGTAACAGCCCATGTGGCCGACCATCAGCCGTTGCGCGTCATCGGCCAGGTCCAGCGACGACGCCAGTTGCACGTCGAGTCCCGGTGCGGTGTAACCGGTGCACGACACGACGGTCAGCTGACCGATGTCGGCGGGGTCGAGGTCGGCGGACGCGAGAGCGGCGGAGACGGCCTCGTGCCCCAACGGCCGCGCGTACTCGTTGTAGAGCCGCATCCGCTCACCGGTCGTGCACTCGGACAGGTCGAGGTCCAGCGGGCTGACGACGGCGTGCCGGCGCCGCACACCCACCGCCGCGAAGATCCGCTCCGCGGCCCTGCTGCCTCCCAGCAGCGGGCGGAAGTGCTCGTCCCACAGGGTGCTCTGCTCGATCGCCCGGGGCAGTGCCGTGGCGATCGCGGCGATGTGCGCGGTCACCAGCGCGCCTCGTCGGGGTTCTCGCCCAGTGCACTGGCGCCGAGCCAGTCCGCGCACACGTCCGACGTGGCCGGTTGCAGCGCGCCGCACCGGGCGTCGCGGTAGAGCCGTTCCAGCGGATGGCCCCGGCGGGTGGCCGAGGCGCCCGCCGCCTCCAGCACCGAGAACGCGACCTGGGCGGCCGTGTCCCCGGCGATCAGCTTCGCCCGCCACACCCAGCGGTTCGTCTCGGGGCTGCCGGGGTCGTCGGTGACGAGCGCGGCGGCCTTCCTGACGACGAGCTCCGCCGCGGCCACCTGCACGTCGGCGCGCCCCAGGCGAGCGCGGACCATCGGCAGCGCGTGCAGCCCGCGTTCACGCAGGTGCTCCGCTCCATGCCGCAGCACGGCCTGGGCGACGCCGACGTAGACGGCGGCGTAGGAGGCGACGAGCCACTGGGGCATCACCTGCGCCAGCACCAGCGCCGCGCCCTCGATCCCGCCCACCAGGGCGTCCTCGCCGACCTCGACGCCCAGGTGCAGGTCGTGGCTGGCCGTGGCGCGCATGCCGAGCGAGTCCCAGACCGGCCGCACCTCCACGCCGGGACCGGCCGGAACGAGGAAGTACGAGATCCGCGGCTCGTCGGAGTGCCTGTCCCTGGCGGCGACGAGGTACGCGTCCGCGTGGCCCGCGCCCGAGACGAACGTCTTGGCGCCGTCGATGCGGAAGCCGGAACCCGTCCGCTCGTAGGAGGTGCGCACCTGGGACAGCCGGGAGCCGATGCCGGGCTCGCTCATCGCCACCGCGTACAGGGCGCCCTCCGCCGCGGCCTTGAGGACGCGGTCGCGAAAGGTGAAGAAGCTCTCCGTGCCGCCGAACTGGCGCACCAGTTCGTCCGGCGTGGAAGCGAGCGCGCCCGTGACGGAGGCGTGCATGTTGAAGATCAGCGCGGTCGCACCCGCCCCGCTGCCGAGCCGCATCGCCACGTCGGTGTACTCGGCGAACGACGCGCCGGCGC
Source organism: Lentzea jiangxiensis (assembly GCF_900104175.1). GTDB lineage: Bacteria > Actinomycetota > Actinomycetes > Mycobacteriales > Pseudonocardiaceae > Lentzea > Lentzea jiangxiensis. The sequence continues at coordinate 521,319 of NZ_FNIX01000003.1, read as the reverse complement.
CACCCAGGTGCGGCGGTGCCATCAGGCCGAGCAGTCCGGCCTCGCGCAGGTCGTCGAAGTCCTCCTCGGGGAAGGCGCCGGCGGCGTCGTAGCGCGCCGCCCGGCCGGACATGCGTTCGGCCAGGGAGTGGAGGTCCAAGGCTCATCCCTTCTTGCGGCCGGCGCCCTGGAAGAGCACGGCCGTGGTCGCGGTCGGGACCATGCGGACGGGACGCCCGCGGCGCACCGGCCACGTGAGCAGGTCGAGCAGTGACGGGCGAATACCCCGCAACGCCAGCCGTACACCGTGGCGGGCACATTCGCGGACGAGGGCGGCGCGGTCGACGAGCAACGCGGGATCGTGCACGCCGCGCGGTGCGAGACCGACGCGCTCCGCGAGGCCGATCGCGACCAGGCGGCACACCGCGGTGTCCGCCAGCGTGTCGAGCACCAGCAGCCCACCGGGCCGCAGGATCCGGCACGCCTCCGCGACCGCACCCGCGAGGTCGTGCACGTGTTCGAGGATCTCGCCCGCGACCACGACGTCCGCGCACTCGTCGGGCAACGGCACGGCGAGCACGTCCCCCAGCACGGGCTCGATGCCGCGTGCCCGGCGCAGGCTGGGCTCCGACAGGTCCACGCCGATGTGCCGGTACCCGTGCAGGTGCGGTGCGAGCAGACCAGCGCCGCAGCCGAGGTCGACGAGGACCGCACCGGGCCGTGCCGCGGGGACGAGCCGGGCACGTGCGGCGGCGAGCCAGTGCAGCATGACGAACGGGCCGCGCGGGTGCCACCACTGCTCGGCGAGCCGTTCGTACAACGCGGGGTCGTTGGGTTCGAGCTCGTTCTGCGGCTTCGCCGGCAGCTGGCAGAGTGGAGATCCGTGGGTCTTACAGGAGCTCTTGCGCGTTCGTGTCATCCGATGCCCGCTCTCGCCGTCACCGCGGTCGCGGCGGCGCTGGCCGTGACGACCGGGAGGTCGCCGGGAGGGGTGGTCGCGGTGGCCGCGGCGGTGTTGGCGGGCCAGCTGTCCGTGGGGTGGCTCAACGACCTGCTGGACGCGGACAGGGACGCGAGCGTCGGCCGTGCCGACAAGCCGGTGGCGGTGGGCACGGTGTCGCGGGAGCTGGTCGCGACCGCGACGGTCATCGCGGCGGTGGCGGCTGTTCTGCTGTCGCTGCTGTCCGGAGTGGACGCCGCGCTCGTGCACGTCGTGATGCTGTGCTCGGCCTGGGCGTACGACTTCGGAGTGAAGGCGACGGCGTTCTCCGTTGTGCCGTACGCGGTCTCGTTCGGTCTGCTGCCCGCGTTCGTCACGCTCGGCGGGCCGGACGGCCGGTGGGCGCCTGCGTGGCTCCTCGCCGCCGGCGCCGTGCTGGGCAGCGCCGCGCACTTCGCCAACGTCATCCCCGACCTGGAGGACGACGCCGCGACCGGGGTGCGCGGTCTGCCGCACCGCATCGGCGGGGCCGCCAGCGCGGGAGTGGCAGCCGCGCTGGCGGTGATCACCGGAGTGGTCCTCGCCCTCGGCCCGCCGGGTCCCGTCACGACGGCGGGACTGGTGGCGGTGCCGTTGTCGGTGGTGATCCTCCTGGTCGGCAGGGTGCGAGGCCGGCGGGCCGGGTCGCGTGCCAACTTCAACGCGCTGCTCGTGGTCGCCGTCGTCGACGTCGTCCTGCTGGTCATCACCGGGGGAACCGAGCTCTAGCCGCCAGCACCGGTGGCGCGCACGGCCGAGCCCGGCCGACGAGGGCGAACACGGCGCTGAGTGCCAGTGCGGCTTTCCGCACAGGCGTCCTCACCGCGGCTCGGGTCTGCGACATGACCATTCCAGCGGGGGAGCGGGACGGGCTTCGGTCGTGCCCGGCTACCCGTGCCCCCGCGCCGCAAACAGACAGGACATCCCGGTTGTTCCGCATTGCCGGGGGTATCCACGGCCCTCGTGCTCCGAGAAAGGCCGGATACATGAACACAGCAGGGAAAACGCTCCTGGCGGCGGCGGGTGTGGCGACCGCCGTCGTGGTGGCGAGGCGGCGGCGCGGCGGCTCGGACGACCAGGGCTCCGGGCAGTGGCTGGCCGTGACGGTGAACCGCGCTCCGGAGGAGGTGCACGCCTCGCTCCCCGAGGACCTGACCCGGTGGCGTGACCAGTTCGAGCTGCGCATCCAGCCGGCGACCGGTGACAAGGGCACCGAGCTGCGGGTGAAGCCGACCGGCGACGTGTCCCGCCACGACCTCAGGCTCGCGCTGCGCCGGGCGAAGTCGGTGCTGGAGGCCGGTGAGGTGGTGCGGCCCGACACCGCGCCCACGCACCCGGGGCCGCTGGGCAAGGCGTTGCGGCTCGTGACGAACCAGGCGGGAGGAGGTGGCAGGCTGTGAAGGCGCTGTGCTGGGAGGGGATCAACGACGTCCGCGTGCAGGACGTGCCCGACCCGGAGTTGCTGGGCGACCAGGACATGATCCTCAAGGTGCGGCTGAGCACCGTCTGCGGCTCGGACCTGCACCTGCTCACCGGGCACATCCCGTTCATGCAGGCGGGCGACGTGATCGGCCACGAGTTCATGGGCGAGGTCGTCGAGGTCGGGTCCGGTGTGACCCGGCACCGGCCCGGTGACCGCGTGGTGGTGTGCTCGTTCATCGCGTGCGGCCGGTGCTGGTACTGCCGCAACGAGCTGTACTCGTTGTGCGACAACACCAACACCAACCCGGCGATCACCCAGCACCTGTGGGGGGCCGATCCGGGAGGCATCTTCGGCTACTCCCACGCCATGGGCGGCTTCCGGGGCAGCCACGCGGAGTACGTGCGCGTGCCCTTCGCCGACCACACCGCCATCCCGATTCCCGAGGCCGTGGACGACATGAGCGCGCTGTTCACGTCGGACTCGGCGGCGACCGGGTGGATGGGCGCCGACCTCGGCGGGGTCAAGCAGGGCGACGTCGTGGCCGTGTGGGGCGCCGGCGCGGTGGGGCAGATGGCGGCTCGCGCCGCCCAGTTGCTCGGCGCCGAACGGGTCCTGATCATCGACCGCTTCGACTACCGCCTGCGGCAGGCCGAAACGATGTTCGGGGTGGAGACGGTCAACTACGCGGAGACGTCCGTCGGCGACGCGTTGCTCGACGCCACCGGGGGCCGTGGACCGGACGTCTGCATCGAGGCCGTCGGCTGCGAGGCGCACTCGACGGGTCCGCAGCACGTCTACGACCAGGTGAAGAGCAAGCTGAAGCTGGAGACGGACCGCCCGATCGCGGTGCGGGAGGCGATCTACCACTGCCGCAAGGGCGGCTCGGTGTTCGTCCTGGGCGTCTTCACCGGCATCGTCGACAAGTTCCCCCTGGGAGCGATGATGAACAAGGGCCTGACGGTCCGCGGCGCGCAGCAGCACGGCCAGCGCTACATCCCGATGCTGCTGGACCGGATCGCCTCCGGTGAGCTCGTCACCGACCACCTCGCGACGCACGTCATGCCGTTGAGCGAAGGCGCCCGCGGCTACGAGCTGTTCAAGAAGAAGGAAGACGACTGCGTCCGTTCGGTCTTCCGGCTGTGATCGACGTTCACGGTGGGGATGCCGGGGTAGCCGACCGGCATGAGCGCTGAGAACCCAGGACCGGGCTCGCTGCACTTCGTCGGCAACGCCACGACGGTGCTGCGGCTCGGACCCTTCACCCTGCTGACCGATCCCAACTTCCTCCACAGAGGACAGTGGACGCACATCGGCCAGGGCGTCGTGTCGAGGCGGCTCACCGATCCGGCGATCGAGATCGCCGACCTGCCCGAACTGGACGCCGTCGTGCTCTCGCACCTGCACGGCGACCACTTCGACCGGGTGGCGAGCAGGGAGCTCCGGCGCGACCTGCCCGTGCTCACCACCCCGCACGCGGCGAAACGCCTGGTGCGGCGCGGCTTCCGGGAAGCCGCGCCGCTGCGCACCTGGGAGACCGTGACGCTGTCGCGCGGGTCGGCCAGGCTGACGATCACCTCGCTGCCGGGCCGGCACGCGCTGGGACCGCTGGGCCGCCTGCTGCCCCCGGTGATGGGCACCATGCTCGAGTACCGGGAGGCGGCGGGCGTCCTCCCGTTCCGGATCTACCTCAGCGGCGACACCCTGGTGCACCCCGAACTGGGCCGGATCCGCGAGCGCTTCGACGGCATCGACCTCGCGGTCGTGCACCTCGGCGGCACCAAGGTGCTCGGCGTGCTGCTCACCATGGACGGCGAGCAGGGCGCCGATCTCCTGGAGCTGCTCGCCCCGCGCACCACCGTTCCCGTGCACTACGAGGAGTACGGGGTGATGAAGTCGCCGCTGTCGGACTTCACCTCGGAGGTCGCGCGGCGGCGGGCGGGGTTCGACGTGCGGGTGGTGGAACGCGGGGACACCTTCGTGCTGCCGGGCTGACCCGGAGGACCCCGGCCGGTGCCGCGTTCAGGGTTCGGGCGGCACCGCCTCCCGGCAGCAGGCCGCCAGCGCGGGAAGGACGTCCGCGCTGGCGGGTGAATCACCAGGATGGTCCTGCGGCAGGTCAGCCGTACGCAGACCGGGGGAGCTGCCCGTGGGTGGGTGTGCCCTGGCTCCCGAGAGGCTTGAGCCGCGCTTCGGCGTCCGCGGGTGTGCGGTGAGGCAGGCCGTCCTCCCGCAGCTCGGGTCGGACCGCGACGGCAGGTGACAGGCGCTCCTGCGGTATCTCGAACGGCGCGTCGTCGGACATGCTGCCGGGTAGCCGTGGTCGGGGTGCCCAAACGCCGCTGCCCGACCGGTCGTTCGACGGTAATCGCCACTACGCGCCGTCACGGTTCCCGGTAGGCCTCGCTACAGGGCGAACCGGCCGCTGCGCCACTGCCAGTGCCGCCCGGCCCGCAGGTGGTCGACGACCGCGCGCTGGAGCACCGTGCGGCGTGGCAGGTCGTCGAGCGGGGTGGTCAGGCTGCGGAAGACGAACCGCCGCACCTCGACGTCGGCGTCGATGCCCTCGGGCTCCTCGTAGGGCTCCAGCTCGAACCTCCGCTGGAACCGGATGATGTTGGAGTCCTCCGGCAGGTACTCGCGCAGCTGCGGGTCGAGCAGCCACGAGCCGCAGGAGAACGCCGTGTAGTGCTCGTCGGGGAAGTGGCGCGGGAAGAACGCGCGCGCCTCGTCGAGCGACGCGTCGACCGCCTCCGGTGTGAGCGGGCCCGAGTCGGGCACGTGCAGGCCGAGGGCCGTGTCGCCGCGCTGGTGCTGCAACCGGCCGAGCTCGTAGACGCCACCGCGCACGTGCAGCGTCAGCCAGCTCTGCATGACCGGCCAGCCCTCGCCGCGCATCCGGCGGTCGACCGCGAGGTTGCGGCCCAGGTCCGCCAGCGTCGCCCGCGAGACGGCGTCGTCGATGCCGTGGTCGCGGTGGTACGCCGTGACGACGTCGACCAGGGCCAGGTAGGCGTACACGTACAGGTGCCGCCAGGCGAGGCCCCGGTCCCGCGGCAGTTCCGGTCCCGGCGGCAGCCACCCGTTGCCGCCGAGGTCGGCGCGCACCAGCGCGGTCGAGCGGTCCAGCAGCCACCGCAGCTCTTCGGTCCACAGTGGAGAGTCAGCCTCCGGCCAGGCGGTCAGGACCTCGGCGGCGTCGTCCGGCGGCACCGCGAGCCGCTCCAGGAGAGCGGGTGCGTCGGCCTTGGCGGGCAGCGGGGCGGACGGCCGGTCGCCGGCCAGCCGGTGCACGCGTTCGACGTCCGCGACCGGAACTCCGAGCCGTGCCGCGGTGTTCTCGAGATCCACGACGACGACCCTACCGGCCGCGCGGTCGCCCGGGAGGCGTGAGCGTGCGGCCGGCGGGGGAGGTCACCGCTCGAGCATGCCGGGGCCGAAGACCTCGTACCTGATGTCGTCGGAGTGCATCCCGCGACGGAAGAGTGCGGCGCGCACGTCACGCATGAAAGCGATGGGACCGCACAGGTGCGCGACGGCGTCGGCGGGTAGTGGGATCGCTTCCACGTCGACCCGGCCGGCCTGCCCGCCGTCGTCACCGTTCTCGTACCAGGTCAGCTGGTCCGGGCCGGCGAGGCGCGTGTACTCCTCGCGGTGGGCGTGGCGGTCGGCGGAGAGTTCGGCGTGCACGGCGACGACCTCGCGCGACGGCTGGGTCGTGGCGAGGTGGTCGAGCATCGACATCATCGGGGTGATGCCGATGCCCGCGCTGACCAGCACCACGGGACGGTCTCCGGCGGCGAGCACGACCTCGCCCGCCGGAGGGCCGAGCAGGAGCGTGTCGTCGGTCCGCACGTGGTCGTGCAGGAAGGTCGACACCGCGCCGTCCGGGGTGCCGTCCGCGCCGCGCACCCGGCGGACGGTGATGCGCAGCGCGCCGCGGCCGGGCGCCTGCGACAGCGAGTACTGGCGGGGCTGCCGGTGGCCGTCCGGGAGGTCGACCGCCACGGACACGTACTGGCCGGGCTCGAACGCCGGAACGACGCCGCCGTCGTCCGGCACGAGGGTGAACGACACCGTGTCGACTGCTTCCTCGTCGCGCTTGGCGACGCGCCACGGCCGCCACAGGGTGTCCGGGGTGACGCCCGCGGCCTGGAACAGCCGGGCCTCGGCGGCGATCAGCGTCACCGCGAACAGCCAGTAGACCTCGTCCCAGGCGGCGGCGACCTCGGGCGTCACCGCGTCACCGAGGACGGTGGCGACGGCGCCGATGAGGTGCTTGCCGACGATGGGGTACTGGTCGGGGCGCACGCCGAGCGAGACGTGCTTGTGGGCGATGCGCTCGGCGATCGGGCCGAACGGCGTCCCGTCGAGCAGGTGCTGTGCGTACGCGACCACCGCGGAGGCGAGCGCGAGCTGCTGCTTGCCGCTGGCCTGGTTGCCCTGGTTGAACAGGTTCAGCAGCTCGGGGTGCGCGGCGAACATCGACGGGTAGAACTCGGCGGTGATCGCGGCGGCGTGGTCGCGGACGACGGGCAGGGTCGCCCGCACCACGGCGGCTGAAGCAGCGGACAGCACAGGTAGCTCCTCGGGGATCGGCGGGAACCGGACGTGTGGCCCGTGTTCCGGACACCTCCTGAGCTTGCGCGATCACCCGCGGCGGAAGCAGTTAGGAAGGTCGCTGCCCGGCCGGGACCTTCGTCCCGGGACCCGCACGTCCAATCCACCGTGGACAGTCAGTGGAGCAGTGCGCGGGTCTGAGCGGCGATCTCGACGTCCTCGCGGGCTTCGAGCACCCACACCTCCACGTCCGAGCCGTCCCTGCTGATCCGGGCGTCCCGCGGGTCCTCGGCGTTGAGCCGGGTGTCGAGGTCGACGCCCAGGAACCCCAGGCCCGCGGCGGTGTCGGCGCGCAGCTCGGCGTCGTGCTCGCCGACACCTCCGGTGAACACCAGCAGGTCGAGCCCGCCCAGCGAGGCGGTCATGGCGGCGATGCCCTGCCGCAGCCGGTGCACGTACACCCGCAACGCCAGGAGTGCCTGCTCGTCGCCCTTCCCCGCGGCGTCGCGGACGTCGCGCAGATCACCACCGACCTCCGACAGCCCCGCCAGCCCGGCGTGGTGCTCCAGGCCGTCTTCCAGGTCGTCCAGCGCCAGTCCGGCGCGTTGCAGCCACACCAGCAGACCGGGGTCGACGTCACCGCTGCGGGTGGCCATCACGAGCCCCGCCAGCGGGGTGAAGCCCATCGTCGTGTCGACCGACCGCCCGTCGGCCACGGCGGCGAGCGAGGCGCCGGAACCCAGGTGGCAGTTCACCACGCGAGCACCGGTCGTGCCCGCCAGCCCGGCGGCCCGCCGGGACGCGTAGGCGTGCGACAGGCCGTGGAACCCGTACCGGCGCAGGTCCCACCTGCGCCGCCAGGCCGCGGGGACGGCGTAGGTCGTCGCGGCGGCGGACATCGTGGTGTGGAAGGCCGTGTCGAAGCACGCGACGTGCGGAACACCGGGCAGCAGCCGCCGGGCCGCGTCGATGCCGGCGAGCGCGCGCGGCTGGTGCAACGGCGCCAGCCCGGTGAGCCCTTCGATCCCCGACCGCACGTCGTCGTCGACCGCGGTGGCCTCGGTGAACTCCGGGCCACCGTGCACGACGCGGTGCCCGACCGCGTCCACGTCGGGCGCGTCCTGCAGGAAGTCCTCCAGCGGGCCGGTTTCGTCCCCTCCGGACCAGCGTTCGAGAGTGGTCTCGGCGAGGACCTCGTCGTCGCCGCCGAGCACACGCAGCTTCAAGCTGGAAGAACCGGCGTTCACCACGAGAACGTTCATCGCCACGCCCAGTCGCGCACCTCGGGCATGTCCTCGCCGTGCTCGCGGATCCAGGCGTGGTGCCGGGCGCGCTGGTCCTGCATCAGCTGCCGGAGGCGGGCCGCCTTGGGACCGAGTCCGGGAACGCGGTCGATGACGTCGATGACGAGCCGGTACCGGTCCATGTCGTTGAGCACGAGCATGTCGAACGGCGTCGTGGTGGTGCCTTCTTCCTTGTAGCCGCGAACGTGCAGGTTGTGGTGGTTGGTGCGGCGGTAGGTCAGGCGGTGGATGAGCCAGGGGTAGCCGTGGTACGCGAAGATCACCGGTTTGCCGGTGGTGAAGAGCGCGTCGAACTCGCGGTCGGGCATGCCGTGCGGGTGCTCGGTGTCGGGTTGCAGCCGCATCAGGTCCACGACGTTGACCACCCGAACGCGCAAGGACGGCAGGTGTTCGCGCAGCAGCTTCGCCGTCGCCAGCACCTCGACGGTGGGTGCGTCGCCGGCGCACGCGAGCACGACGTCGGGTTCTTCGGTGCCGTCGTCGTTGCTCGCCCACTCCCAGATGCCCGCGCCGCGGGCGCAGTGCAGGATCGCCTCGTCGATCGGGAGCCAGTCGGGGGTGTCGTTCTTGCCGGCCACGATGACGTTGACGTAGTCCTTGCTGCGCAGGCAGTGGTCCGCGACCGAGAGGAGCGTGTTGGTGTCCGGTGGCAGGTAGACGCGGACGACTTCGGCCTTCTTGTTCATGACGTGGTCGATGAAGCCGGGGTCCTGGTGGGAGAAGCCGTTGTGGTCCTGGCGCCACACGTGCGAGCTGAGCAGGTAGTTCAGTGACGCGACGGGGCGGCGCCACTCCAGCTTCTTGTGCGTCTTGAGCCATTTGGCGTGCTGGTTGAACATCGAGTCGACGATGTGGATGAACGCCTCGTAGCAGTTGAACAGGCCGTGCCGGCCGGTGAGCAGGTAGCCCTCCAGCATGCCCTGGCACAGGTGCTCCGACAGCACCTCGACGACGCGGCCGTCGTGGACGAGGTGCTCGTCGACGGGCAGCGTCTCGGCCTGCCACTGCTTGCCGGTCACGTCGTAGACGGCGTCGAGCCGGTTGGAGGCGGTCTCGTCCGGGCCGAAGATCCGGAACGAGCGCGCGTCGGCGTTGAGCTCGACGATGTCGCGCAGCATCCGGCCGAGCACCCTGGTCGGCTCGGAGTGCGTGGTGCCGTGCTGGACGACCTCGGCGGCGTGCGCGCGGATGCCGGGCATCTTCAGCTCGCGCAACAACAAGCCGCCGTTGGCGTGCGGCGTGGCACCCATCCTGCGGGTGCCGTCCGGGACCAAGGCCGCGAGTTCGGGCCGTGGGGTGCCGTTCTCGTCGAACAGCTCCTTGGGCCGGTAGCTGCGCAGCCACGCCTCCAGCTGGCCCAGGTGTTCGGGGTTGTCCCGCACGCCGGCCAACGGGACCTGGTGCGCACGCCACGTGTTCTCGACCGGCTTGCCGTCCACTTCGGACGGACCAGTCCAGCCCTTGGGGCTGCGCAGCACGATCATGGGCCAGCGCGGCCGGTCCTCGGACCCCTTGACGCGGTGGATCTCGTCGATCACCTGGTCGAGCACCTCGGCCATCCGCGCGTGCATCGTCTTGGGCTCGTCGCCTTCGACGTAGTAGGGCGCGTAGCCGTAGCCGCGCAGCAACGCGTCCAGCTCGTCGTGCGGGATGCGGGCGAGCAGGCTCGGGTTGGCGATCTTGTAGCCGTTGAGGTGCAGGATCGGCAGCACCGCCCCGTCGCGCCGGGGGTGCAGGAACTTGCCGGCGTGCCAGCTGGCCGCGAGCGGCCCGGTCTCGGCCTCGCCGTCACCGACGACGCACGCGACGATCAGGCCGGGGTTGTCGAACGCGGCACCGAACGCGTGGGCCAGCGAGTAGCCCAGTTCGCCGCCCTCGTGGATGGACCCGGGGACCTCGGGTGCCACGTGGCTCGGCACGCCGCCGGGGAAGGAGAACTGGCGGAACAGCCTGCGCATGCCGTCTTCGTCGCGCGGCACGTCCGGGTAGGTCTCGCTGTAGGTGCCCTCCAGCCACGTGTTGGCCAGCAACGCGGGACCGCCGTGACCGGGACCGGTCACGAACATCATGTCCAGGTCGCGGTCGCGGATGACGCGGTTGAGGTGGGCGTGGAGGAAGTTCAACCCCGGCGTGGTGCCCCAGTGGCCCAGCAGGCGCGGCTTGATGTGCTCCGGCGTCAGCGGCGCGGTCAGCAGCGGGTTGTCCAGCAGGTAGATCTGGCCGGCCGACAGGTAGTTGGCGGCTCGCCAGTACGCGTCGACGAGCTCCAGGTCGGCGTTCGGCATCTCGCGCTCCTCATCAGGTTTCGTTGGCTCCCACGCTGCCGTCGCGGAGGATCACCGGACAGGGCATGCGGTCCACGCGGACGAGGACCGAAGTCCCTGGGTTCCCGGCGGGCGGTCGTGCACACCACGATCAACTTCCGGTGTGCACCGGGGGCAGGACGGGGATGCGGCCCGAGAAGGCTTCCCGGACGGGCTGGTGCACCGCGAGAACGGGACACGGCGCGTGGTGCGGCGCGGGTGATCGCCTCGTGCGGTTGGGGCGCGGACCAGGACGGCGCAGCACGCGGCCGTCACCCGCTCCGCCCCGGCCAGCGCGGTGACGTGGCGGTGCCCGTCGTCGTCGGCCTTCGGCGTGCCGCGCACCGCCACGGTGTCGCGGTGCGTCGTGGCCGGCAACGGCAGCACGTGCTCTCCCAGGCCACGAGCCGAGCTGCCGGACCACCCCGAGCCGGGCACGGGCCGCGGCCCACCTCAGCGTGCCGGGATGATGACGACGGTTCCACGGGGTTGGCGATGCTTTGCACCGTCCGGAGCAGAGCGGGAAGCAGGCTCAGTGGCGGGACCGAAGTCCCGTCGTCAGCAGGGCGCGTGTTCGCCGGTGTTCACCAGCAGCTCCGCGACGGGGCGGCGCGGCGTCGCCGGGACCGGGGTGCTGAACCCCACCCGCAGCACGGTCTGCGGCACGAGCATGCCGCCGAGCGCGCGCCTCAGGTTCTCGCGGACCGGACGCACCTCGACGGGTTGGGACAGGAACGACGCCGACAGGCCTCGCGTGGTCGCGGTGAGCAGGACGCGCTGCATCGCCTGTCCCGCCTGCAGTTCGCCGAGCGGGCCGTCGTAGAACGAGCAGAGGACGACCACGAGCGGGTCGGACTCGTAGTCCTTGCCGGGGTGGCGCTCGGGGCCCTGGAAATCGCGGAAGGCCCACTCGTCCTGCATCGCGGGCCGCACCCCCGCCGAGGCGGGCGGCACGCCGTCGGTGGCGCCGGGGCGGTGGCCGGTGAACGCCGCGAGCTCGGCCTGCACGGCCTCGTCGCCGAGCTGTACCTCGTGCGCCTGCCGGACGAACCGCTTGAGCTGCGCCCGGTCCTGCGGCGTCGAGATGACGTGCAGCCACGAGCGCTCCAACTCGGCCGCCCTGACCAGGGCGTGCCGCTGCCGAGGGTCGACCGGGGCCTCCAGGAACGGGCTGCGGTTGGTGCGCCGGCGGGGAACGGCGTCGAGCAGGGCGCGGTTCTCGGCGTTGATCTTGATCGAACCGCCGCGCCGGACCACCGCGAGCGCACCCGGTGCGTCGTGACCGGGCAGCATCGACACCAGCGGGCGCACGCCCTGGGCCTCCAGCGCGAGGCGCAGGTTGAACAGCGCCGCGCCGCACGAGAGCCGCAGTTCGCGGTCCTCCGGGTCGGTCGCCGTCAGCCTGCGGCCGTGGTCCGCGTACAGCTCGATGCGGTCCCGCTTCACCTGGAACCGCCAGGGCTGGGTGTTGTGCACGGACGGCGCGAGCGACGCCGCCGCGAGCACGCCCTCGACCTGTTCGGGCCCGAGCCCCAGCGCCGCCGTCACCTGAGCCATCTTCTTCACCCCGTCGTGTTGCCTTGTCCTGCGTCGTACCGCTCCACTGTCCGCGACGCCACCGGGCCGGTCCCACCGCCGAAGGTCCCGACCTGACCGGGACCGCTCGCTGACGGCACCGGCGTGGCCGCCGGTGTCGTCAGCGAGTCCGGGGTGCGGTCCGTGCGATCGCAGTCGTGACGGATCTCCACATCACCGACCTGCGGCGGTGCGGGCAGCTCGGCCTTGACCAGCGCCGAGAGCGCTTCGAGCAGGATCGCGGCGGTGCGGTGGTCGTCGGCGTGGGTGAAGTGGGCGACGACGCGGCGGCGGCCTCGGCCATCAGCTGCTGGGCGTGCTCGACCATGCCCTGGAGGCTTAGCGCGACGCGGCGTTCGAACCGCGAAAACTCAGGTGAGCAGCTGCCCGCCGGTCACACCCAGGACCTCACCGGTGATGTAGCTCGACTCCTGCGAGGCGAAGAAGACGTAGGCCGGTGCCAGCTCGGCGGGCTGCGCGGCGCGGCCCATCGGGGTCTGCGCGCCGAAGTCCTCGACCTTCTCGGCGGGCATCGTCGCGGGGATCAGCGGCGTCCACACCGGGCCGGGTGCGACGGAGTTGACCCGGATGCCCTTCTCGATCAGGTCGGCGGAGAGCGCCTTGGTGAAGTTGACGATCGCGGCCTTGGTGGCCGCGTAGTCCATCAGCGGGGGAGAGGGCATGAACGCCTGGATCGACGAGGTGGTGATGATCGCCGACCCCGGCCGCATCAGCGGCACCGCGGCCTTGCACAGCCAGAACATCGCGTAGATGTTGGTCTTGAAGACGCGGTCCAGCTGCTCGCTGTCGATGCCGAGCAGCCCGTCGCTCTGCGCCATCTGGTAGGCCGCGTTGCTGACGAGGACGTCGATCCGCCCGAACTCCTCGCGCGCCCGCTCGACCAGGTCGCGGCACGCGTCCTCGCTGCGCAGGTCGCCCGGCGCCAGCACGGCCTGCCGCCCGGCGTCGCGCACGAGCTCGGCGGTGCGCTCGGCGTCCTCCTGCTCCTCCTCCAGGTAGGACAGCAGCACGTCCGCGCCCTCCCTGGCGAACGCGATCGCCGTCGCCCGGCCGATGCCCGAGTCCCCGCCGGTGATCACGGCCTTGGTGTCGGTGAGCCGGCCGCTGCCCCGGTAGGTCTTCTCGCCGTGGTCGGGCTCCGGCCCCATCTGCCGGCCGGTGCCGGGGTGGGCCTGTTCCTGCCCCTCCTGGACATCGGGACGCGGGTACTGCTCCCGCGGGTCCTGCCGGGTGTACTGGTCTGCGGACATCTGCTGCCACCTCGCGACGATCGGCCTTCGGAACCGCAGGTGTTCCCGCCGAGATCGCGTTCAACCGCACGGCCCACGGGATCACACGCCGTTCCCGAGCGGAACCGCCCGGTCCTGCCGCCCGCCTGGCCACGGCGCCACTGTCCCCGGCGTGGTGGTCGCCGGTTCCTCCACTGTGGACTGATGCGTGCCGGGAAGGCGACGGTCGTTCACCCGGCAGAACTACCGCTGTCGCCGAAGCGGCAGGACGGCCCACACGACCTTGCCACCGCCGGAGGACGGGGTGCTGCCCCAGGCGACGCACATCCGGTCGACGAGGTCCAGTCCGCCCTGCCACGGTCCGGCGTGGTGGGCCGGGGGTTCGGGGTTGTCGTCGCGGACGGCGAGGGACAGGCCACCGGCGTGCAGTTCGACGCGCAGCAAGGGCTCGGAACCGGCGTACCGGACCGCGTTCTCGACGAGCTCGCTCACCACGAGCAGCGCGTCGTCGACCACGCCGGGCAGGGTCCACTCCTCGCAGGCGGAGCGGACCGCGTCCCGGGCCATCAGCGGCGCGACCAGCGACCGCGGCAGGCTCAGGCAGCGGCAGCGCCGCAGGGGAGGTTCTTCGGCGCGCTCCAGAGCCGCGGCCAGGTCGGTCGTCGTCGCCACGTGCCGCGTCACGCCGCTGCGCCTGAGGTCGCGGTGGTGCCGTGCCGTCTCGGCGAGGAGCACCAGCGGCACGTCCGGCCAGTGCGAGATCTTCGTCCAGACCGTGGCGAAGACGGACAGCATGGCGTGGCTCGCCGACTCGAAGTCCGGACCGAGGCGGACGACGAGCGCGACCGGCACCCCGGTCGCCTGCTCGAGCAGCCCGTCGCGCAGCTCGGCGTACGTGGACAGGTCCAGCCGCCCCACGGGGGTCGCCACCACCACGCCCGCGAGGTCTGCCGTCCGCACGCTGATGTCCGTCACGCGCCCGCGTCCTGCCACAGATCCGACCTCAGCGGGTGCTCGCGCAGGACAGCCGTGGCCTTGTGCGCTTCTTCTTCCTGTACGTCGTACCGCACGGCGATCAGCTCACGCCCGCACTGGCGGGAGTGCGACGCCATCCGCCTGGCCTGCCTTCTTCTCCGGCGTCCAGCCGCGGCCGACGAGGCAGCCGTGCCCGGGGGAGGTCACCGACCACGAAGGTGGGTGGCGACCCGGAGCGGGCGAAGACGGTCGACAGAGCGAGGACCCCCCGCCGGGACGTGCGGCACGACCGCCACCGCGGCGGGCAGCCCGAAGACGGGAGCGCGCAACGCCTCCACTCCGCGGGCGGAGCCTCCGACGACAAGGTCTCGTGGCACCGGTACTCCTCTGCCTCGTGTTGTCGAAACGGGGTACCCCAGGCGCCCGAAGCGACACTTCGGGGCCGTTGCTCCATTCGGCCGCGCCGCGGGTTTCCGGGTCGACGGCGGGGCCGGACGGTAATACGGTCGTACTACCTGCCTTCACCGCCAGGTCGGGTTCAGCAGGCAGCTCGGCTGATGCGGCGCCACCTGACAAGGGATGCCGTATGACTGATGAAGCTTTTGAACACGATGAAATCGCATCGGTGCGTGTCGCCACGATCGACGCGGCCGTGGTCATCCGGATAGCCGGTGAGGTCGACGCCTTCACGGAGGCGGCGGTCCGCGAACCTCTCTTCGAGACCCTCGACGCCACGCCACCGGTGGTGGTGCTCGACCTGGAGGAGGTCTCCTTCATCGGGTCCACCGGTCTGCGCGTGCTCGTGGAGGCCTGCGACCAGGCGAGGCGCGACGGCGTCGATCTGCGCGTGGTCGTGAACACGCGCCCGCTCCAGCGGCTGCTGGAGGTCAGCGGGCTCGACGGGCACCTCCCGATCGCCGGGTCCCTGCACGACGCGCTCATGGGTGCGGGAAGCGCCGCGAAAGCCGGCTGATGACCGGACTGCGGAGCGAACAGCGGTTGAGGTGCAGTGCCGAGGAGCGCGAGGGGTGCGCGGTGATCCGCCCCGAAGGCGTCCTCGGGCACTCGACCTACGGCGTGCTGCGGGACTTCATGCTGAAGTGCGCCGTCGAGCAACCCCGGGCACTGGTCGTCGACCTCAGCGCTGTGAAGATCGCGACGAACAGCGTTCTGAACGTGTTCACGACGGTGTGGCTGCGCATCAGCGACTGGCCCGCGCTCCCGGTGCTGGTGGCCACCGGATCCGCGTACGCCGACCTGTTCCGGCGCGCACCCGTGCGGCGCCACGTCGGGGTGTTCGGCGAGGTCGGTGAGGCGCTGGCGAACGTCGACCGGCCTCAGCCGCGCCGGCGCGCGCACCGGACCCTGCCGCACGACCTGGCGAGCCCCCGCGCCGCCCGCCGGTTCGTCGCCAGGACCTGCGCGGAGTGGGAACTGCCGGACCGCCTGACCCAGGACGCCGTGCACGTGGCGTCGGAACTCGTGCAGAACACCGTGGAGCACACCGGCTCCGAGGCCCGGCTGCGGCTGGAGCTGCGCCGGGGCCGGCTCACCGTGGCGGTGGGCGACGACGACCCGGCTCCGGCCGTGCTCGTCGACCCCGCGAGCGACGCCTGCAACGCGGGCAGGGGTGTGCACATCGTCGTCCAGCTCGCGAAGACCTGGGGATGCGTGGTCGACGCGGCCGGGGGTCGCAAGACGGTGTGGGCGGTGCTCGGCAGCCGGTAGCCCAGGTGGTCCGGCTCGACGTGCACCGGTCCCGGACACACGTGCCCCTTTTCGAGCCGCACCCCGTCGGTGGCCTGCTCGACGCGGTCCGCAGACCGCCCGGCACAACCCGGAGCGCCTCGGCACCGATGACCACTGCGTGGTGGCGCGGCATCCAGATCCACCAGCGCGTTTCAGGGCGGTCCGCGCGGGAAGTTCCGGTGCGGAGCGCCGGGGAGTTGATGCGCGCGTGGTGGACGACGACCTGCACGAACTGGCCGAGGCCTTCGGGGTGTCGACCTCCTACCGCGGCGCCGGTCAGGAGCGGCTGCCGGTGGACCGGCCGGTGGTGCGGGCGGTGCTCGAGCAGTTCGGGCTGGACACCTCGAGCGCCGCGGCGGTCCGCGGTGAGCTGGCGGAGGTCCGGCGGCGGCGGTCCGCGGCCGTTCTGCCGGACACCGTCGTGCTGAGCGGCCGTCAGGCGGTGGACCTGCCGCACGGCGGGGTCGTGCACTGCGAGGGGGGCCAGGAGATCCCGGTGAGCGGCCGGGCGCGCGCCGACCGGATCCCGTTCGGCGTGCACCGCCTGGAGACGGGGGACCAGCGGGTGCTGCTGCTCGTGACCCCGCGCGGGGTGCCGACGCCGTTGCCCGCCTGGGGGTGGACGGTCCAGCTGCACGCGCTGCGCTCGGGGAGGTCCTGGGGCATGGGCGACTTCGGCGACCTGAGCTCGTTCGTCGGCTGGTGCGGTGAGCTCGGCGCCGGCGCGGTGCTGCTGAACCCGGTGCACGCCGTCACCCCCGTCTCGCCCGTCGAGCCGTCCCCGCACTCGCCGTCGAGCAGGCAGTTCCTGAACCCCCTCTACCTGCGGGTGGAGGACACCGCCGCGTACCGCCACGCCCCGGCGGAGATCCGCGAGGCCGTGGACGAGCTCCGGCCGTCCGGCGGCGAGCTGGTGGACCACGACGAGACGTGGCAGGCCAAGCTGGCGGCCCTGGAGCTGCTGTGGTCGCACGCTTCGCCACCGGACGGGCCGCCGCGACCCGGGCTGGCGCGATTCGCCACGTTCTGCGCGCTGGCCGAGCGGCACGGTGCGGACTGGCGGCGCTGGCCCGCCCGGCTGCGGCACCCCGATTCGCCCGCGGTGGCGGAGCAGGCCGCGGGGCTCGCTCGCCGCGTCGCGTTCCACGCGTGGCTGCAGCGGTTGTGCGCCGAGCAGATCGCGAAGGCCAGGGACTCCGCGGACCTGGCCGTCGGCCTGATCGGCGACCTCGCCGCGGGAGTGGCGCCGTCGGGCGCGGACGCGTGGGCGTCGCAGGACGTGCTGGCGCTCGGGACGACGATCGGGGCCCCTGCCGGGGAGGACTGGGGAGTCCCGCCGTGGCGTCCCGACCGGCTCGCCGCCGCGGGGTTCGCGCCGTTCCGCGACGTCCTGCGCGGCGTCCTGCGGCACGCCGACGGCATCAGGGTCGGTCACGTCGCCGGGTTCTGGCGGCAGTGGTGGATCCCGCGGGGTGAACCGCCGCAGCGGGGCACCTACGTCCGCTACGACGCCGAGGCGATGCTCGGCGTGCTCGCGCTGGAGGCCCACCGGGCGGGCGCGGTGGTCGTGGGGGAGGACCCGGGGGAGGCGGAGCCCGAGGTGACGCGGGCGCTGCACGACCGGGGGATGCTCAGCTCCGCCGTGCTGTTGTCCCGGCAGGGGTGCAGGCCGGTACCGCCCGACCGCTGGCCCGCCCGGGCGGTGGCGACCCTGTCCGCGCACGACCTCCCGACCGCGACGGGCTTCCTGCGCGCCGAGCACGTGCGGGTGCGCACGGAGCTCGGGCTGCTGGAACTGCCCGCCGGTCAGGAGCGGGCACGGGCACGGCTCGACCGGGACGAGCTCGTCGACCTCCTGGTCGCCGAAGGGCTCGTCGACGAGAACGCGGCCGAGCAGGAGGTCGTGGTGGCGATGCACGAGCTGCTGGCGCGCACGCCGTGCCGGCTGCTGCTGGTGGCGCCGGAGGACCTGCTGGGAGAAGCGCGCCAGGCCGGCTTCCCCGGCTCCGCCGGGGAGTACCCGAACTGGCGCATCCCGTTGCCCGTGTCCCTGGAGGAGCTGCGCGACGCCCCGGTCGTGCGGGTCGCCGTGCAGCCGTTGCGGCGCGCTCGCCCGCCGCTGGGATGACGCTCCCGCCGCTACCGGGCGGGATCCGGTGACACGGCGGTGGTGACCTGCGAGGTGGCACCGGCGCGTTCGTACGCGCGCAGGACCTCCTGCGCGACGTGGTCCCAGGAGTAGCGGGCGGAGACCCGGTCGCGGCCCGCGATCGCGCACTCCTGGCGCAGCGTGTCGTCCATCAGGAGCCTGCGCAGCGCCCGCGCCTGGCTCTCGGTGTCGTCCGGCGGGACGAGCAGGCCGGTGATGCCGTCGACGACGATGTCCGCGAACTCGCCGGTCGCGGTGGCGACCACCGGGACACCGCACGCCATGGCCTCGACCGCGATCCCGCCCGACGGCTCACCCGCGGGCGCGCACACGACCGCGTCGGCGGAGCGCAGCAGGGCGGGCATCGACTCGTGCGGCACCTTGCCGACGAAGGTCGTCCGGGACGCGACGCCGAACTTCTCCGCCCGTGCCCGCAGCTCGGCGACCTCGCGCTCGCCGTCAGGTCTCGTCCCGTCGGGGAGCCCGGTGATCAGCAGCTCCGCGCAGTCCACTCGCGACAGTGCGATGAGGACGCCGTCGATGCCGCGCGCCGCCGGTGGCGGACTCGCGACGACCACGCGGTACATCCGGTCGCGCCGGGCCCGCGGTCCCTCCGGGGTGAACGCGTCGATGTCGACACCGCTGCCGACGATGGAGATCTTCTTCCGGTTGACGCCCTTCCCGGCGAGGGCGAACGCCTCGTCCGAGCCGGCCGCGACGACGTGCGCCACTTCCCTGCCGACCAGCACTTCGATCTTGCCGCGCTCGGCCGGACCGCCGGTCGCACAGCGCCTACCCGGCGTCGCCAGCGAGTGGAACGTCTGGACGACGGGGGCCCCGGCCCGCCTCGCACCCAGTACGCTCACCAGGCCCGACATCCACCCGTGCCCGTGCACCACGTCCGGCGGCGTCACGCCCCACTCCCGGGTGAGGGACGAGGTGAAGTCGCCCAGGTGGGCCAGGACCTCGGCGTCCGCGAGGCTCTCCGCAGGCCCGGCGGCTACCTGCACCACGTCGAAACCCCGGTCGGTGCGCACCCGGTCGGGCAGCTCCGGATCGGCCCGGCGGCTGTAGACCGCCACCTCGTGACCGAGCCCGGCCAACGCCGCCGCGAGACCGGCGACATGGGCGCCGAGCGGATCCACGCCCTTGCCCAGCGGGTTCGAGTGGACGGACACCATTGCGATCTTCACTTGAGCGCTCCCACAGTCGAGGTGCGGCGAGCTGTGTTGTCAACTCGGAGTCACCGAACACGAACGGTCGGCGACTTCGGCGGGTACCCTGGCCGACCCGGCGGAAACACCGGCGGAAACACCGGTGGGGACAGTCGCCCTGCCGGGTGTTCGCCTGGTCCGCCCGCGCGCCGGGGTCTGTGGTACACACCGTGCCGCAGAGGCGTGTTGCCGTCGGGCGAATGCGCCGGTGGGACAGGCGAACCGCCGGCCGCGCCGCTGACCGGCGAGGCGTTGCGCCGGTCGCCCGGCGCGGGCTCGGCACCGCCCGCGAGTTCCTCCAACCGTGCCGTGATCACCTGCAGCACCGGGGCGCGGTTGCCGTGCTCGCGCTCGTGGTCCCGCACGCGTTCGAGCCCCTCCTCGGTGAGCGACCGGACGCGGTGCCTCAGGTCGCCCAGCGGGAGCTGGTCGTAGTCCGTCGAAGGGAGTTGTTCAGCCACGTCGGTCGGCTACCCGGCGCCGGCTCGGGGACGTGGTCTCCGGTGTTCTGAGGGGAAGATCAGGTGGAGGTCAGGGTCGAACCCTGATGGCAGGCGTTCCCGCCGCGGGCAGGCTGGAAGTCGTCAAGGGGAAACCGCAGTCCGAGGAGAGTCATGAGCGAACCCAAGGCCGAGTCCACCCGCACCACCGTCGACTCGGTGGTCGACGCCGTGCGCGGACTGGTCAGCGAGGGCATCAACCGTCGAGTCGTCGTGCGTGACAGCAAGGACGACGTCGTGCTCGAGGTGCCGGTGGCTCTCGGTGTCGTCGCGGCGCTGGCCGCTCCGGTCGCCACGACCATCGGCGCCGGCGTCGCCCTGGTGGGCAAGTGCGACATCAAGCTCGAGGACCGCCGCCGTCCCGGCGCGCAGCCGGCCACGACGGCCGGAGCCGACCAGGTGTAGTCCGCAGGTGTGGTCCGCGCAGGGGCGGTCCGCACAGCTGCGGTCAGGGGTTCCGCAGGGGGAGCCCGGCAGGCGCCGTCACCAGTGGTGACGGCGCCTGCCGCCGTGTTGGGGCCTGAGGTGGGACAGGGCCGGCGCGCACGCCGCTTCGCGCGCAACAGTGAGCGCGCCACGCATGCCGCTGGTGCGCCGACGCTCTCCCCGAAATCGGAACCGACGAGTTCTGGTCGTGCCGAGCCCTGTTGTCTAAGGTGTCCGCCATGGTGCGACCACGACGGGTGACGGCGCCTGTCGTCGGACTCTCGGTTCTGCTCGTGTTGTCCATCGCCGCCTGGATCGGTGGAGACGTCCTCATCGACCGCCTCACCGCCACCCGCTGCACCAGTCCGGCCACCGTCCAGGTCACCGCCGCCCCCGCGGTCGCACCGGCGTTGACCGAGGCGGCGGCGAGGCTCGACGTGGGCGACGACTGCTACCGCGTCGTGGTCGAGGCCCAGGCGGCGCGCGAGACGATGGCCCGGCTCGTCGACGGGAGCGGGGCGCCCTCGGTGTGGGTGCCCGAGTCGACGATGTGGTTGCGGCAGGCGCGGGACTCCGGGGCTTGGAGGGTGCCCGAGGCCGGGGTGTCGGTGGCGCTGTCGCCGGTGGTGCTCGCGGTGAAGGACCCGGCCAGGGGCAGGAGCTGGCGGGAGCTGATCGGACCGGGCGCCAAGGCGGTCGCGGGCATCGCGGATCCCGCCAAGGACCCGGCGAGCCTGTCGGCGTTGCTGGCGGTGCGCGGGTTCGCGTCGAACGAGAAGGATCCGGCGGCGGCCACGGTCGCGGCGATCCGGCCCGTGTCGGCGGACTACTCCGAACGCGCCGACGACCTGTTCGGTCGGCCGCTCGACGTGTTCCCCACGTCCGAGCAGGCCCTCGAGAGGCACAACTCCACGCCGGGTGCGGCGAGGCTGACGGCGGTCGCCGCGGAGAACCCCGTGCCGCCGCTGGACTTCCCGTACGTCGTGCTGCCCGACGCGGGACAGGAGCAGCGGCAAGGGGCGGAGAAGTTCCTGAACCACCTGCGGTCCGGGACGGAGCTGCGGAAGTTCGGCCTGCGCGCGCCGGACGACGGGGCCGCCGGGCTGGACCGGGACTTCGTCGACGAGACGCTGCGCTTGTGGAGCGGCCTGACCCTGACCGCGCGGGTGCTGGCCGTGCTGGACGTGTCCGGTTCCATGAACCAGCTCGTGCCGCGGACCGGGACCACGCGGATGGCGCTCGCCGTCGCCGCCGCGGAGCGCGGGCTGGGGTTGTTCAAGCCCGCCACGCAGATCGGCCTGTGGAAGTTCTCCACGAAGCTCGACGGCGACAAGGACTACAAGCAGGTCCTCCCGTTCGCGTCGGTCAAGGAGCACGTCGCGAACGGCCAGGCCGTCGCCGCCGTGCGGGCGACGCGGGCGACGGCGAACGGGGCGACGGGCCTCTACGACACCACGCTCGCCGCGTACCAGGAAGCCAGGAGGAACTGGGAGCTCGGCCGCATCAACATCCTCGTGATCATGACCGACGGCCGCAACGAGGACCCCGACTCGATCAGCCAGAGGCAGCTGCTCGACGAGCTCGGCAAGCTGCAGGACAAGCGCCGGCCGCTGCCCGTCATCGCGATCGGCATGGGGCCGGACGTGGACGTGCAGGAGCTGACCCGCATCGCCGACGCGACCGGCGGTCACGCGTTCACGACCGTCGATCCCGCCGGCATCAGCGACATCTTCGCGCAGGCGCTCAGCACGATGCTGTGCCAGCCGCCCGCGTGCCGTCCACAGTAGACACCGGTAGCGGACGCACTAGTACGGGTCGTACGGCCCGTCGTGGCCGAACAGGCGCGCGACCGGGCGCAAGCGCAGCCGCAGCAGGATCTTGATGCCCACGTTGCGCAGGAACCACGGCATCTCGGCGAGCACGCGCCTGCGGTCGGTCCAGCCCGGTTGCGACAAACGGAAGCGCGCGAGGGAGCCCGCACGGTCCACGTAGACGTACCGGTTGCCGCACAACACCTTCGCCAGGATGCCGAGGGTGACCCCGATGGACGAGAACGCGTCGTGCACCAGGATCTCGCCGCCCGGCACCAGGTTCTCCGACCACAGCATGTCGTCGGTGCAGGTCCAGTAGTCGTGCTTGCCGTCGATGTACAGCAGGTCGATGCGCTCGTCCCAGCGCTTGCGCAGTTCGGTGCTGTACGACGCTTCGAGCCGCACGACGTCCGTCAGGCCCGCGCGGGCGACGTTCTTCTCGAAGCGGACGCGCGTGGGCGTGCCGCCGAAGAGCCTGCCCTCGACGAACGGGTCGACCGCGACCACCGTCGCGCCGACCGAGCGGGCCGCGAGGCCGAGCACGGTGGTGGATCTGCCCTGGTGGCTGCCGATCTCCACGATCCGGGCGCCGGGGCCGAGCCGCAGCGCGGCCTCCCACAACATGGTGGCCTGGTCCACCGTCAACCACCCGGGGACCTGGTCGCCCAGCTCCCACGCCTGCTCGAACGCCGTCGAAGAAGTCATCGCCACCTGCCTGAGTGCGCCCCAGCACGGTCGTGGTGGCCCAAGATAGCGACAGTCGCCCCCGAGCACTACCCGGTGGTAACTTCCTGCGCCATCGAGAGACTGAAAATCGCACGCCGGAACCCGACGACGTGGGTGCTCATCGCACTCACGGTGTTGTCGTTCGCGCAACGCTTCGGAACGGCCACGTTCGACACCAAGCTCGACCTGGCCGTGAACCCGGTCGGCTTCCTCGGCAGGGCGCTGCACCTGTGGAACCCGGCCGCGACGGCGGGCGAGCTGCAGAACCAGGCGTACGGCTACTTCTTCCCGATGGGGCCGTTCTTCGCGGCCGGTCAGATCCTCGGCATCCCGGCCTGGATCACCCAACGGCTCTGGTGCGCGCTCCTGCTCTGCCTGGCCTTCTACGGGGTGCTGAGACTGGCCCGCGCGCTCGGCATCGGCCACGAGCCGACGAGGTACGCCGGCGCGCTCGCCTACGCGCTCGCGCCGCGGGTGCTGACCGAGATCGGGCCGCTGTCGGCCGAGATGCTGCCCGCCGTCATGCTGCCGTGGGTGCTGCTGCCGCTGGTGCTGGCCGACCGGATCGGCTCACCGCGCCGCGCGGCCGCCCTGTCCGCGCTCGCGGTGCTGGGGATGGGCGGCGTCAACGGCGCGATGGTCGTGATGGCGCTGGTGCTCCCCGGCATCTGGCTGCTGACCCGGCGGTGGAACCGGCGGCACGTGGAACTGGTGCTGTGGTGGGCCGGCTGCGTCCTCGCCGTCGCGCTGTGGTGGATCGTGCCGCTGCTGCTGCTCGGGCGGTACAGCCTGCCCTTCCTCGACTACATCGAGTCGGCGGCGAACACCACCGCCCCCATGTCGCTGTTCCAGGTGCTGCGCGGCACGAACCAGTGGGTCGCCTACGTGCTCCAGGGCGAACCGTGGTGGCCCAACGGGTTCATCCTCGTCGACAACCCGGTGCTGATGGCCGGCACGGCGCTGGTGGCGTTGATCGGCGTCGTGGGTCTGGCCCGGCTCGGGCTGCCGGAACGCCGGTTCCTCGTGCTCGGCACACTCGCCGGGCTCACGCTGCTGACCGTCGGCTACGTCGGGTCGCTCGACTCGCCGCTCGCCGAGGTCGTCCGCGGGCTGCTGGACGGCCCGCTCGCGCCGCTGCGCAACGTGCACAAGTTCGAGCCCGTGCTGCGGCTGTGCCTGGTCCTCGGGTTCGTCCACGGGCTGCACCTGTCGCGGCCGACCGGGCTGCGCGCCGCTCCCGAGCACCGGCGGCGCCGGGTCCGCACGGTCGTGGCCCTGCTGCTGATCGCCGTCGTCGCGGCGCCCGCGTGGCTGCTGACCCTGCGGCCCGGCCTCGGGTGGTCGGACGTGCCCGGCCACTGGCGCGAGGCGGCGTCGTGGCTCGCGGAGAAGGACGGCCGGGCGCGGACGTTGCTGCTGCCCGCCACCGGGTTCGGCCAGTACACGTGGGGCCGGACGGTCGACGAGCCGATGCAGTCGCTCGCGCAGGCCCCGTGGGCCGTGCGCAACCAGGTGCCGCTCGGGTCCGAGGGCAACACGCGGTACATGGACGCCGTCTACGACGCGCTCGCCGACGGGCGCGGCTCGGCGGGGCTGGCCGACTTCCTGGCGCGGGGCGGGTACCGGTTCCTGCTGCTGCGCAACGACATCGCGCGCGAACAGACGAGCGCGCCACCGCTCGCGGTGCTGCGCCAGGCGTTGCGGGGCTCACCCGGCATCGAACGCGTCGCGGAGTTCGGGCCCGAGGTGCGGATGCGCGACCAGCGGCTCGTCAGCTCGGTGGACGCGTCCGCGACGGGCAGGTCGCTCGAGGTCTTCGAGGTGAAGCGGCCGGTCCCGGTCGTCACGGCGGTCAACGCGGCCGACGTGCCGACGGTGAGCGGCGGTCCGGAGTCGTTGCTGCCGCTGCTCTCGCAGGGCCTCGTGAAGCCCGACCAGCCCGTGGTCCTCGCCGGTGACGCGACGGAGCGGTCCGACCAGGTGCTCGTCACGGACGGCCTGCGGCGCAAGGAGCGCAACGTCGGCAGGGTGTCGGACAACCTCAGCCAGACGATGTCCGCGGACGAGGCCTCGAGACAGGGCCGCGTCGCGCTGGACGTGTCGCCGTTCCAGGACGTGAAGCACCAGACCGTGGCCGAGTACCGGGGGATCCGGGCCGTCCGGGCGTCCACGTCGACCGCCTACGCCGACGCCGCGGGGGCGATCGACCCGGCCAACTCGCCGTTCGCCGCGGTGGACGGCGACGGCGGGTCCGCCTGGCACTCGTCGAGCTTCACCGGTCCTGTCGGGCAGTGGCTGCAGATCGACCTCGACACCCCGCGCGCGGTCGGCGAGGTGACCCTGGACCTCGTCGACGACCTGCGCGTGGGGTGGGCGGTCACCCGGATCCGGATCACCACGGACACCGGCAGGAGCGACCACGTCGTCCCGCCCGGTGGCGGCCGGCACGCCTACGCCGTCAGCCCCGGTCTCACCGGCAGCGTGCGGGTGACGGTCCTCGGCGTCGCCGCCGACCGCCAGGACGGCAACGTCGGCATCAAGGAGCTGAGCGTCGCGGGCATGACGGCGCAGCGGGCGTTGCGCGTGCCGCGCGACCGGGAGGCGGCCAGGCAGGGCTTCTCGTTCACCCGCGGCAGCCAGTCGCGCCCCGCCTGCTACCGCACCGACGAGGCGGTGCGCTGCGACTCGTCGCTGTCGCGGTTCGGCGAGGAGGTCACCGGGCTCACGCGGCTGTTCCGCACCTCCGCCGACGGGAAGTTCGCGGTGAACGCCACCGTGGTGCCCGCCGCCGGTGCGAAGAACCCCGTGTCGCCCGAGGGCGTGGCGGTGACGGGCTCGTCCTCGGTCGCGGGCGACGTCGCGGCGAGCGCGCTGTCCGCTGTGGACGGTGATCCGGGAACGTCGTGGGTGCCGGACGTGACGGACCTGCGGCCGACGCTCACCCTGGCGTGGCAGGGGAAGCGGTCGGTGTCGGAGTTCCGGGTCGAGACCGTCCGCGGCGCGAAGAGGCCCGTGGAGCTCGAGGTGCGCACCGATGCCGGGACCGAGGTCGCGCGGGTCGGCGAGAACGGTCCCGTCACGATCAGGGCGGCGGACACCCAGAAGCTCGAACTCGTCGTGCGCGAGGCGGGCGGAACCGGTCCCGCCGAGATCGGCGAGCTCCGCGTGCCCGCGCTCGACGGCGTGCTGAAGCCCGTGCCCGCGACGACGCCGTTCACCGTGCCGTGCGGCCGCGGGCCGGTCATCGACGTCGACGGCAAGAAGATCAACAGCTCGGTCAGCGGCGTGCTCGGCGACGTCCTGGCCAACCGCCCGCTGAAGGCGGTGCTGTGCGACGACGACCTGGCGACCGCCCTGGAACTGCCCGCCGGTGACCACGTGCTGACCACGTCGCGCTCCGAGTCGTTCGTGGTGCAGGACGTCTCCCTGACGCACCTCGAACTCGCGAAACCCGCTGCCACGCACCGGGAAGTCACCATCGGCACCTGGGACGCCACCGAACGCGAGGTCACGGTCGCGCCGGGGGCGGAGGCGCTGCTCGTGGTGCCCGAGAACGTCAACGACGGCTGGACCGCGACCCTGGACGGGCAGGTGCTGCAGAAGGTCAGGGTCGACGGCTGGCAGCAGGCGTACGTCCTGCCCGAGGGCGACGGAGGCGTGGTCGCGCTGGAGTTCGGCCCGGACGCCCGGTACCGCACCGGTCTGCTGGCCGGCGCGATGGGCGTGCTCGCGGTCCTCGTGCTCGCCGCGCTCCCGGTGCGGCGGCGGGTCGAGTTCGTGGCGCCGTCACCGAGCCGGTGGCCGGTCGTCGCGATGCTGGTGCTGCTGGCCGTGCTCGGCGGGATGCTGCCGATCGTCGCGGTGATCGCCTGCCTGCTCGCGCGCGAGTTCTGGGCCGCCGCGCCGAAGGTGATCGCGTTCGGCGGCGTGGCGCTGGGGTCCGGTGTCGCGGTGCTCGGCCGGGTCCTCGGTCACGGGCAGGAGTGGGCCTACGTCCCGCCCGCCCAGGCCGCGCTGCTGGTGGCCGTCTCGGCGGTGGTCGCGGCCTCGTTCCGCCCGTTCGGTCCGAAGCACGATCCGGGCACCGAGGAGGCCGCCGAACGCACGGCGCCCGTAGAACCCGTCGCGGACTGATCAGGCGGTCCTGGAGCCGCGCACCTCGATGACGGTGCCCGCCACCACCAGGCCCGCGGTGGCGAGCAGCGCACCGGTCACGACCTGGCCGACGGACCCGTTGAGCCACACCGCGATCAGCGCGACCTCGGCGGCGACCGCGATCCACACGGCTACGGTGGACCGCCGGTCCCCGCTCGCGATGCGGGAGAACAACAGCAGCTGCACCAGCGCGAGGCAGGATCCGACGAGGGCGAACTGCCACAACGGGATCGAGTCGCCGTGGTAGTTCGAGCCGCCGATCAGCGACACGCCCAGCGGCCCGAACAGCGCGCAGCCCGCCACCACGAACGCGTCGAGGCCCGCGCACACCGCCAGAGCCTTCGGCAGCATGCGGCGGCGGTCGTCCGCGACGGCCATGCGCGGCAGCACGAGGACGCCCACCGCCTGCGGCAGCCAGTACGCGATCTTCGTGACGACCGCGCCCACGGCGTAGCCGCCCGCCTGGCCGGCGAGCTGGTGCCGCGCCAGGACGAGGTCGAGGTTGACGAGCAGGACCAGCGCCAGCATCGCCTGCGACGCGTGCAGGACGTCCGGCCCACCGGCGGGCCTGGCCGGCCGGGGGCCACCGCACAGCCGCCACCCCGTCAGCACGACCAGGAACGAGCCGATCGCCGTGCCCGCCAGCACCGAGGTCGACGAGGGGGAGAGCCAGAGGCCGGTCACGCCGCCGCCCACCTTGCCGAGCCCCTCCAGCGACACGAGCAACGCGAGTGCGCCGAACCGCTGCGTCCCCTGCAGCAGGCCGTGCAGGACGCCCAGGACCGTGAGCGGCGCCAGGGACAGCGCCAGCCACACGACCGGCCACGGGCCGTCCAGGTGCAGCAGGCGGGCGAGCAGCGGCACGAGCGCGAAAGTCAGCACCGTCATCCCCGCGCTCACGACCAGGCCCAGTCCGAAGAGGCGGCGCGGGCCGAGGCTCGTGACCCGCAGAGCCGCGACGGTCTGCAGGCTCATGGCCGGCACCACACCGATCACCACCAGCGCGAGCAGGGCGCTGAGCTCGCCGAAGACCGCGGGGGCGAGCGCACGCGCGGCCGCGATGGTCAGCACGTAGCTCGCCGCGTTGGCGCCCAGCAGAGCGCCGGTGATGAGCAGGGCGTCCAGGCGGGTCGTCGTCGTTGCCGGAGCGGACACGCGGGATCCTTCCGGTGGCAGGTCTGCCGCGGGGGCGGGGCCGAACCCCGTGGGCCGAACCCCGTGGGCCGGACTTCGGCGCCGGCCCTACCCGCGAGTACTACCGGCCGGTAGTTTCGGCGACTGTAGCCCCGGCGAGCACGGAGGGGGAGCAAGTGCGGCCGAACGGACCGAAGCTCTACGCCACGTGCGCCGCGCTGGCCCTCGCGGCTCTCGCGCCCGTGCTGTGGCCGGGTCACGTCCTCGTCTACGACATGGTGTTCACACCGGAACAGCCGCTCAACGCGGCGGCGTTCGGGCTCGGGGACGCCCTGCCGCGGGCGGTGCCGGTCGACGCCGTGGTGGCGTTGCTGACCCAGGTCGTCCCCGGCCAGGTGGTGCAGAAGATCGCGCTGCTCGCGATCGTCTTCGCCGGCGCGCTGGGCGCCGGGCTGCTGGTGCCGACGGACAGGACGGGCGTGCGGATCGTCGCGGCCGTGGCGTACTCGTGGAACGCCTACGTGGCCGAGCGGCTCTTCATCGGCCACTGGACGCTGCTGCTGGGGTACGCGGCGCTGCCGTGGGTCGCCATGGCGGGTCTGCGGATGCGTGCTGGCGAACCGCGCGCGTGGACCCGGCTCGTGCTCGCCTTCCTGCCCGCCGTGCTCTCCGCGCCGGGCGGAATCCTGGCGCTGGGCACGGCTCTGGCCACCGCCGGCCGGCGCGGGGCGGGGAAGGTCCTCGCCATCGGTGCCGTGCTGAACGCGCCGTGGTGGGTGCCCTCGGTGCTGCACAACGGACTCTCCGACCCGGCGGGGGTCGAGGCGTTCAGCGCGCGGGGCGAGAACTGGGGCGGTCCGGTGCTGAGCGTGCTGGGCCTGGGCGGGATCTGGAACGCGGAGGTCGTCCCGGACAGCCGCGCCAACCCGGTGCTCCCCGTCATCACGGTGCTGCTCCTCGGCGCCGCCGTCCTCGGGCTGCGGGAGCTGGCGAAGCGCATGCCCGTGTGGCCGCTGGCGGGACTGGGGGCGTTCGGGACGGTGCTCGCCCTGATCGCGGTGCTGCCGGGCGGTGTGGCGGCGCTGGAGGCGCTGATCGAGCACGTGCCGGGCGCGGGGTTGTTGCGCGACAGCCAGAAGTGGGTGGCGTGGCTCGCGCTGCCGTTCGCCCTCGGGCTCGCGGTCGCGGTCGAACGGCTGCGCGCGCGGATGCTCGTGGCGGTGCTGCTGCTGGGCTTGCTGCCCGACCTCGCCTGGGGTGGGTTCGGGCGGCTGGAACCGGTGCACTACCCGGCGGACTGGGCTGCGGTGCGGGAGGAGCTCGCCGGCCGGCCCGGCGACGTGGCCGTGTACCCGCTGTCGGCGTTCCGCCGGTTCGACTGGAACGACCGGCGCACCCAGCTCGACCCGGCCCCGCGCTTCCTGCCCGGCACAACGGTCGTGGACGACTCGCTGTCGGTCGGCGGCCGGGTCGTGGCGGGGGAGGACCCGCGGGCGGCGCGGTTGCGACGCGGCGACCTGAGCGGCATCGGCTGGGTGCTGGTCGAGCGCGGGACGCCGGGCCGGGTGGACGAGAACCTCCTGGCGCGCTTGGAGATAGTCCACGACGGTCCCGACCTGGCGCTCTACCGCGTTCCCGGAGCAGTGCCCGCTGAACCGAACGGCCCACCCGTTGCGCCCGTTGTGCTCGCCTGGGTCGCGGCTGGGTCACTGATCGGCGCCAGCCTGTTGTGGAGATGGTTACCGGTCGGTAGATTCGCGGCACCCCGACGTGAGGAGTAGACGTGGAACTGGTTTCGGTGCTGGTCGCGATCGTCGCCGGTGCCGCGCTCGCCGGTGGGGTCGGCGTGATCGTGGTCGAGCAGAACAAGCCCGACAAGGTGATCGAGCAGCGGCTCGACGAGGGCGTGCAGGCCCAGGAGCCCGAGGTCCTCGACTACGGCTCCCGCTGACCGGGTGACCGTGGTCTTCTCCGGGGACCCGGCGGCGTCCTGGAGCATCCTGCTGGAGGCGGACCTCCGCGAGGCGCCGGACCCCGCGGCGGTCTCCGCGCGGATGCGCCGTGCCGCCGAGGAGTTCCCGAACCTCGGCCCGGCCGCGGTCGTGCGGCGTCCGTCCGATTGGGACGGTGTGCGCGCGGAGTTCGCCGACGGCCACTACCGCGAGGGCGGTCCGCTGGTGCGGGTCGCGCTCGCCGGCCACTCGCTGGTGATCGCGGCTCACCACGGTGCCGTCGACGGCCTCGGGTTGCTCGCCCTGCTGGGCGTCGCGCTCGGCGAACCCGTGCACAGCTCCGCCACCGGTGTGGCGTTGAGAAGCCCTGACCGGCCCTACCTGCTGAGCGCGCTCGACCGCGTGCGCGAAGCCGTGTGGACGCCCCCCACGCGCATCGAGCCGTCGTTGCGGGGCAACGAGACCGGCGACCACCTGGTCTCCCGCGCGCTGCCCGCGGTGAAGCTCGGCAGCGCCAGGCTCACCTCCGCCGCGCTCGACGCGACGCGGAGGTGGAACGCCGCCCGCGGCGTCCCGCACGGCCGCGTCGTCGCCGCGATCGGCGCCTCCTGGCGCGGTGGCGCGGATCCGCGTCCGGAGGCCGACAGCGCGTTGCTGAGGCTGCGCCTGCCCGCCGGGGCGACCGAGGAGGACGTGCGCGCCCTGCTCGCGGCGGCGGCGCCCGAGGCCGGGTTCCCCAGCGCGCACAACCCCTTGGCGCGGTGGGGGATGAGGGTGCTGGCCTCCCGGCTCGGCAGCACGTTCCTCGCGTCGAACCTCGGTGTCGTCGACGCCGACGTCGCCGGTCTGCGCTTCTTCCCCGCGGCGAGCGGCCGGTCCGGCGTCGCGTTCGGCGTGGTGACGACAGGGGAGGTCACCACGGTCACGGTGCGCGTGCGGCGCCGCGACTTCGACGCGGCCGCCGCCGCGGGACTGCTGGACCTGTTGTGCGCGGCGGTTCTCGGCGACCGCGAGGTCCAGCGCTAGCTGTGCGGAACGTTCTTCACTGACCGAGAGGGTGTTGCGCGGACTGCGCAACACCCTCTCGACCAAGCTCTGCCGGGTGCGCGAACCCCTCGTTCGCCCTCGGTGCGCGTTCCTCAACGACCACGGGGCTCGGCGCCGGCGCGCAGGGCGCCGTGCAGGACGGTCTCGAACGCGCCGAGGCTTTCCTCCCAGCTGAACTGCCGGGCGCGCCGCCGCCCGGCCGCCCCCATCGCCTTGCGCAACGCCCGATCGCGCAGCAGCGTGTCCGCGTGCCGCACGAACTCGTCGAAGTCGTCGGCCAGCAAGCCGGTCTCGTGCTCCACGATCGCCTCGGCGACACCGCCCGCCGACCGGTAGGCGATCGTAGGCACGCCGTGCGCCGCGGCCTCCATGATCACGATGCCCCAGCCTTCCTTGACCGACGGGCACAGGTGCACCCACGCCCCGGCGAGGATCTCGTGCTTGGTCTGCTCGTCGACCCAGCCGTGCAGCACGACGCTGTCCTGCACACCGCGATCGATCGCGTGCTGCTGCAGCACTTCCTTCCACGGCCCCTCGCCGACCAGTTCGAGGCGCAGGTCCGGCCACTTCGGACGGAGCTGGGCGACCAGGTCGATCGCGTGCTCCAGGCGCTTGTGCGGCACCAGTCTCGACACCGCGACGAGCACCGGCGCCTGCGTGCGGCGCGCGGTCACCGCGGGCGGCGCGTCGAGACCGTTCGGGACGACGGCGGTGCGCCGCAGCTCGACGCCCAGCTGCCCGAGCTCGTCCCGCGTCACGTTGGACACGGTGACGTAGCGGCACCTGCGGTACAGCCGCGGGGCGAGCCACGACTCGATCCACCAGCCGATCCTGCCGAGGAACGGGCCCAGAGCGCTGTGCCACTGCTCGCGGTGCACGTGGTGCACCAGCACGAGGACGGGGCAGCGCGCCACCAGGCGGCTGAAGAAGGGCATTCCGTTCTGCACGTCCACGATGACGTCCGCGTCGGAGCGCAGGATCGCCAGCAGGGCGTGCAGGTAGACCGTGAACTTGTTGCCGCGCCTGCGGAAGCGCACTCCCGCCACCCAGTCGCCGGACGGGGCGCGGTCGTGGCCCGCGCACTGGATCGAGACGCGGTAGCCGAGCCGGACGAGCCCCTCGGCGATGCGCTCGACGTAGCGTTCGGAACCGCCGCCCTCGGGGTGTCTGGTGTCGCGCCAATTCACCAGCAGAATGCTCGGCCGGTAATGCGGGGCACGCGACATCTGCCTCTCCCGGTGCTAGGTTACTGTCAAGTAGCCATAGTAGACGGAATGCGGGGGATGGCAATGGTCGAGATCGGTTCAGTTTCGGCCCGGGAAAAGTTGTGGAAGCCAACTTTCGAGCGCTCTGTTCGGCTTTTTCGCGCATTTTTGAAAGAACAGACCGACCCCGACCACTTCTACCGGGTCCTGGCGGACGACTCGGTCGCCCAGGTCTCGTCGTACGTGTCGCTGGGCGGTGCGGTCGTGCTCGACGTCGGCGGCGGTCCCGGCTACTTCGCCGAGGCGTTCCGCGCGGCCGGCGCACGGTACGTGGGGCTCGACCCGGACGTCGGCGAGCTGTCCGCGCGCGGCGAACCCGACCCCGGCATGATCCGCGCGAGCGGCACGGCGCTGCCGTTCCGGGACGGCTCGGTGGACGTCTGCTATTCGTCCAACGTCCTGGAGCACGTGGACGACCCGTGGCTCATGCTCACCGAGATGGTGCGTGTGACCAGGCCCGGAGGCACGATCTTCATGTCCTACACGCCCTGGTTCTCACCCTGGGGCGGCCACGAGACGGCGCCGTGGCACTTCCTCGGCGGGCACTACGCGCGCCGCCGTTACGAGCGCCGCAACGGCAAGCCGCCGAAGAACGCCTTCGGCACGTCCCTGTTCCCGGTGAGCGTCGGAGCGGTCAGGCGGTGGGCTCACCGCCAGACCGTCGCCGACGTGGTGGAGACGTTCCCCCGGTACCACCCGTGGTGGGCGAAGTGGATCACCCGCGTGCCGGGGGCCCGGGAGATCGCCTCCTGGAACTTCGTGGTCGTGCTCAGGCGACGTGCCTAGCCCGCCGCCCGAACATCCCGAGCGCAATTCCCGCGAGCAGCATCACCAGGCCGGTGGAAAGCAGGACGACCGGGCCGGTGGTGCTGATCAGGGTCAATTTGTCACGTGCTTCCGAGGCGCGCGCCACCGATTCGTCGACAGTTTTCTCGTTGAAGGTCAAAGTGGCGTCGAGCAGCACCGTTCCTTCTTTTCCGTCCGGTCCGGCGAGCACCTGGCGCTGTTGTTCCGAACCCTTGACGATGATGCCGCTGACCGGCTCCACCCACATGGTGCGGGTGTTCTGGTAGCGGCGCTCCGCCTTGACCGAGGCCTCGGTGCTGCCGACCAGCGTGCCGGGCACCTCCTGGTCGCGGAACTTGGTCGACGGGATCTTCTGCACGAACTTGTAGACCTCGAGGCCGGCGAGCGTCTCGGTGCCCTCGTACCGCGCGGTGGACGCCTTGCGCAGGGTGGTGTCGAAGTACTCGTAGTCCTGCGGCTGGGTGTCGAAGGGGAACTTGTAGTTCAGCCCCTCCTGGTGCACCGCCCTGTCGTCCTTGGACGGACCGTTCTCGCTGTCGGTCACGTACTGCTGGCTGCACTGCTGCAGCGCCATGTTCGTCCGCCGGTCGAGGCACACCCGGTGCTCCATCGCGGAGACGAGCTTGTTCTCGGAGTCGGTCACGACCAGGCCCTGGTCCCACACCATCACGTCGCCGCCGACCTTGGCCTCGGGCACCGTCAGGTTGCTCTCGACCTTGCGGGTGGCCGTCAGCTGAGCGTCCTTGACGACGAGCTCCTGGGGGTAGAAGACCTTCGCCGCGCCTTCCGCCACGGATTCCGTCTTCTGGTCGAGCGGCACGACCGCGAGCTCGGGGTACACGTACAAGCGCAGGACTGCTGCAAGTGCCAGAGAGAAGATCCCCAGTCCTACCAGCACGAGGCTCGCAATGCGTCGCACTCGTCCTCCTTCCAGGTGTGAGAGGGACGTCACAGTGGCGAGGAAACTACCGGACAGTAACCTCTGCGCAACCCTTCGACCGGGGTGACCCAGGTCATCTTGATCGGTCCGCGTGGAGAAAGCAGCTACTCGGCCGCCGAACCGCGGAGCCGTTCGGCGGAACCCCTGCTGTCCAACGGGTAGCGGCTGAACGACCCAGCTCCTTACTCATCGGCGACGAGGCCGGAGGAAGAGACACGTGGCAGAAACCCCTGTGTGCTACCCGGGAGCAGTTGAGCAGGCCCGGCTGCTCGCCCGCGGTACGACGACCGCGGCAGAACTCCTCGCGACGGCGGAACACCGCCTGAACTCGTCGAAGCACGTTTTCACAGATGTCGATCTGGCGGCCGCCCGGCGCAGTGCGCGGGACGCCGATCGGCGGCTGGCCGAGGGCGAGCGCGGAGTGCTCCTCGGACTGCCTCTGGCGGTGGAGGATTCCCTGCCCCGTTCGGCTTTCGACGCACTGGCGGCGACCGGAGCCGTCGTGATCGGACGGACGTCGTCGCTGGAGAGGCACCGCAACCCGATGATCGGCCTCGCCGCCACGGCACTGGACCCGAGGGTGTCGGGCACCGCCGTCGCCGTCGCCACCGGGGTGGTGTCCGCGGCGCTGGCCCGCCGCGCACCTGGAGCCGGGCAGGTGCCCGCCGGAGGGGTGGGCCTGGTCGGCTTCCAGGCCTCCGGCGGGTCCGGCGTGGTGGCGAGGAGCGTGGCCGACGTGGCGCACGTCGTGGGCGGGATCGGCTGGGCCGCCGCTCCCGCCGACCGTCCACTGAGGATCGGGGTGTCCCTGCGCGGCCTGTCGGTGACCACGCGCACCCGCGCGCCGATGCGCAGGGTGGTCGAGGACGTCGCCGCGCTGCTGTCCCTGCACGTCGGCGAGGTGGTGGACCACGACCCGCACCTCGCGGGCGAGTCCCGGCTGCTCCTCGCGCCGCACCTGGCGGCCGGGCCTCGTGAGCTGGCCCTGCTCGACCGGTGGGTGCCGCGGCCGTTCAAGGGCGTCTGCCGGTCGATGAGGGCGGCGGAGCGGGTGATGCTGAACCACATGTTCACGGGCGTCGACGTGCTCGTGACGCCGGGGCACACCGGTCCGCCCGAGGCGGTGCCGTTGCCCGGCGGCGTGCTGGTGCGCACCGGCGCCACCACGCCGTTCTCCCCGCTCTGGCGGGTCAGCGGCTATCCGGCCGTGTCCGTGCACGCGGGCTCGGACGCCGACGGCAACCCGCTGCCGGTCACCCTGATCGCGGTGCCCGGTGCGGAGGGCGACCTGCTCGGCGTCGCCCGGATCATCGAGGAGGAACGCGGAGCTCATCGCAGGCCGTAGTCGACGTTGGAGGACGACACCACGTTCTCGAGGTCGAGCGCGTCGTCCGGGTCGCTGGAGGTGGTGACGCCGTAGGTGATCGCGGCCGCCAGGCACGCACCGATCACCAGCGCCAGCGACCCGGCGACCACACCGCGTCGCCGCAGGGCGAGCAGAAGCAGCCCGGCCACCAGCAGGACGGCGCCGCCGGCCCACAGGACCACTGGAAGAACGGTGATCAGGAACAGCCGCGGCAGGTTCTCCTTGACCTGGTCGACGTTCGCGGTGACCGACGCGTTGGTCAGCCGCAGCTCTCCGGCGAACACGGGCGTTCCGGCGCCTTCGCCCTGATCGTCGGTGCGCAGCTCCTGCCGGATGTCCTCCCGCACGGACAGCACCGCCCCGGTCCTGGGCTCGACGAGCAACGTCCGGGTGACGCCGTAGTACTGGGTGACGTCGACGGACGGCTCCGGGCTGCCGACCAGGTAGCCCGGCACCGCGAGCCGGTCGAGCGCGGTCGGCGGGACGGTGTGCTGGAACCGGTAGACGTCGAGCCCCTGCAACAGCTGTTCGCCGGCGAAGTGGATGTCGACCGGGCGCTTGAGAACCGTGTCGTACCAACGGTGGTCGCGCTGCTCGGTGTCGAACGGGAACACGAAGCTGAGACCGGGGTGCAGCAGTTGCCTGTCCTGCGCGGTGATCCGCTTGCCCTGCTCGGTCTCGTAGAACTCGCCGTGGCAGGGCGCGACGGCCTCGCCGGTGCGGCGGTCCAGGCAGATCCTGCGCACCTCGGCGCTGAGGACCAGCTTCTCGGCGTCCTCCTTGACGATCGTCGCCCGCTTCCACACGGTGACGTCACCGTTCTTCTTGATCTCGGGCGCGGCGAGGTCGCCCTCGACGTGGGTGGTCGCGGTGAGGCGGAGGTTGTGGCGGACTTCGGGCGCTTTGCCGGGAGGGTGGACGACGGCCGTGACTCCTTCGCCCTCGGAGACGGAGACCGTGTTGATGTCGTGCTGCAGCTTGGCCAGCAGCGGATAGGTGTGCAGCTGCAGCACCAGTCCGGCGGCCACGGCGATGGCACCGATCCCGAGCAGGGTGACGACGACTGCGGTGCGCACTGGTCCTCACAGGTGTTCGACCGGCAGGGAGGGTGTTCGTGAGGCGCGATTTCCGGTAACCGTGCGTTCTGTTCTACTCGTCCGGTGACCTAGATCACAAGGGCATACCTGAATCCCATTCGGGTTACCGCACCGCGGCGGCTGGGTCACGGTCACCGCTCGGTTGGGTCAAGGCGTCGCGAACCCGTGGCCGGCGGCGCGGAGCCGGGAATGATCGGCGTGCCAGTCGTGGTCAGGTCGACGAACTCGGGGGACTCATGGGAGTGCGCAGATGGGTGGCCGCGGCCTTCTCGGTCGCGGTCGTGGTGGCAGCGACGGGCCCGGCGGCCGCGGCGGTGCCCGGGTGGCGCCTGGCCCCGGCTCCGCAGATCACACCGACGAGCACCCTCCGGGACGTGGTCGCGGTCGACGCGGGGAACGCCTGGGCGGTCGGCCTGGAGGGGTACGACCCCGACCGGCAGTACACGACCGGTGATCCGGTCGTGCTGCGGTGGAACGGAAGTGCGTGGTCGCGCACGTCGCTCCCAGCGGTGCCGGGCCGGGTGTCGTTCCAGCGCGTGGCGGCGTCGTCCGCGGACGACGTGTGGGTGAAGGGCGCGCCGATGCTGCCGGACGGCAACATCACCCTGCTGTGGCGCTACGACGGCACGACGTGGACCGAGGTCCCGTACCCGCAGGGCGCCACCGCGAGCACGCTGACCATCCGCGACATGTCCGTTGTGGACGGACGCGCGTGGCTGGTCGGGCATCGCGGCAACGCGCCGGTGTTGCACGAGTGGACGGGCTCCTCCTGGCAGGAGCACGCACCGCCCGCGGAGTGCGTCCGCGGCGGGGGCTTCGTGAACTTCTGCACCGTCAACGCCGTCAAGGCGTTCGCGCCCGATGACGTCTGGGCGGTGGGCAACGGCATGTGGAACGGCTACCGGGGTCCGCTGCTGTTCCACTGGGACGGCACGGCTTGGCAGGTCGTCGAGGCCGGTCTGAACGGGCAGCCGTTCAGCCTCCAGGCAATCGACGGACTGTCCTCCCAGGACATCTGGGCGGTCGGCGACGGCGGGGGTGTGGGGCCCGGCAACCTGGTGGTGAAGCGGGACGGCGCCGGCTGGCGGCTCGTCGGAGGGCCGAACGTCTCGGCCACGCCCGGCATCGCGGTGAGCGCGGACGGCACCCCGTGGGTCGTCGGCAAGTTCCCGATGGCGAGCTTCAGCTCCCACGGCCCGGCGGGCTGGAGCACCGCCGTGGCTCCTGCCCCGCCCGGCTCGTCCGGCACCGTCTACAACGCCGTCGCCGCCGTTCCCGGCACGAACCGCGTGATCGCGGTGGGTTCGGCGGACCTGCCCGGCACCAGCCCGCTCCGGCTGCAGGCGGTGGTCGCCGAGTACTCGACGCGGTGAGGTGGTGCCTGCGGCTGCCCGTTTCCTGGCAGCCGCAGGTGGTTCGGGCTCCCGTGATATCAAGTGCGCTTCAGCTCAAGGGCTCACAGGGGGAGCAGCTCATGTCGGACAGTTTCCTGGTGGCCGCGCGCATCCCCATGACGCGCGAGGGGTTCGAGGCCTGGCTGCGCACCCCGGTCGAGGACCTGGGAGTGATCTCCAACCCCGGCGCGATGTTCGACGGGTGGTTCTGGAACGGTCGCGACCAGGAGCCCGACTGGGACTCGGCCGGCGTGGGGATGACGCCGGGGCAGTACTTCTCGGAGCGCGTCGACGACTCCTGCGGCGGCAACGAGGAGTGCGGCGTCGTCCTGCACCGCGACGGGGCGCTGGAGGTGTACCTCTTCCACCTCGGCTATTCCGTGTGGAGCATCCACACCGCCCTGCTCGTGCTCGCCGCGGCCGGGCGGTTCCAGTCCGAGGACGCCGAGGGCGCAGTGCTGTTCTGGGCGGAGACGGGCGCCAACCTCCTGCCCGCGGACTCGCGCGGCTGGCTCTCGGTGCTGTCGGTCGGCGGGGACGGGGCGCGGTTCGTCGCCTCGCGCGACCTCGCCGAGGTGGTCGCCGGTCTGCGGCCGGCCGAGAGCCGGTTCTTCGAGCTGGTCGAGCGGCTGGCCGGGGAGTCCGAGGAGTTCGACCGGGAGTCCGGTGAGGAGTTCCGCACCGAGACGCCGCGCGATCCCTCCTTCACCGACCCCGCGGTGCTCGCGCGCTGACGCGGGACCTCAGCCGCGGGTGAGCGACGCGAGCACGATCCGTTGTGCCGCAAGGGTCGTGGCGACCAGCGCGGCCGGATCGCGAGCGATGCGTTCGGTGCCGGAACGCATCATGCCCGACAGCAGCTCCACGGTGAGATCCACGTCGTCGACGCCGTGGAACTCACCGGCGTCGAGGCCGTCCCGGACGACGTTGCGCACCTCGACGACGAGAGCGGTGAACGGGTTCTCCGCTCCGGCCGGGAGATCGGCGACCAGCGGGCTCGAGTTCGGGAGGAACAGCGGGCCCATGGCCTGGTCCGTGGACGCCGACAGGACCACCTCGACGATCTCCCGCAGCCGGTCCGCTGCCGGCTCCGCGGTGCGCCCGGCGATCGATGCCACCCGGTGCACCAGCGGACGGCTGACCCGGCGGGCGAGCTCCAGCACCAGGGTCCGCTTGTCGCGGGCGTAGTTGTAGAGGGTGTTGCGCGCCAGCCCCGCCCGCGCCGCGATGTGGCCGAGGGTGATCGAGTCGTAGTCGCGTTCGAGCAGCAGGTGCCGCAGCGCCTCGGTGAGGTCGGCCCACACCTTCTCGTGGTGTTCCTCGATGGAGGCGGCTTTGATCCGCGGCATCTGGTCGTTCTCCTTGTTCGCCTACCCCGCAGAGGGTACGAGGTCGTGCGACTGGTTCTCCTGGTGGACCGCGGTCAGCCCGACGCGGGTGAGCCGCCGGCCTTGCGGCGTGCGGACCGACTCGTCGTCGTAGAGGCCGACCACCAGCCAGGTGGGCTCGCCGGGCAGCCAGTGCTCGACGCGGACGTGCGCGTGGATTCTCTCGGTGCCATCGTCGATCCGCACGACGTGACCGGTGACGGCGTGGTGCGCCGGGACGTCGAAGTCCTCGATGTCGGCGTGGTGGCCGAGCAGCTCGATGAGCTCGGCGCGATCGTCGGTCGTGGGGCATCTCCCCGAGGCGACATCACGCCGAGGCCCGGTCACGTCACCAGGCCTCGGCCACGACGGCGGCCCACCCGTTCCCGGGCAGGCCGCCGTTCGGTCTCGAACGTCAGGCGCACACGTTCGAAGTGCTGTTGTTCAACGTGAGGTTGCGGAACGTCGTGTTCGTCCCACAAGGACTCTCCCGCAACGCCGAGTTCGTCACCGTCAGGTTCTGGACGGTGATGTCCCGGTTGTTCGGGAACTCCGACCGGGCGGCGAGCCGGATCTCGCCGCCGCCGCTCACCGTCCCGCTCTGCGCCGCGAGCACCACGTTGGTGCAGTTCTCGATCAGCACGGCGTTGTTGCCGGTGTTCGCGAGGTCGATCCGGTCGATGGTGAGGCCACCGCTCTCCGACACGCAGAACACGCCGCGGCCACCACCACGCGCCCGGACCGTGCCCACGCGGATGTTCGTCGGGTAGGAGGTGCCGATGCGGCCGTTGCGGTTGGCGGTGCGGAAGGCGGCGTAGCCGGTGCCCGTGCCCGCGTTCTCCGCGTCGACCGTGCCGACGGTGGCGTTGATCGTGTCGTTGAGCAGCAGGCCGGACTCACCCACGTTGCGGGCGGTGACGGTGCCGATCGTCAGGCCGTCCACGCCGTAGGTCTCCACGGCGTGGCTGCTCGCGCCGGACGCGTACACGGTGTCGATCCTGATGTTGCGGCTGCGCACGCTGGTGTTGCCGCGGTTGTCGATGCGCACGCCGAGGCCGCCGGACAGGCGCAGGTCGATCTGGCCGAGCACGACGTTGTCGACGTTGCGCAGGAAGATCCCGTACAGCGGGCGGCCGGTGACGCTGAGGTGGCGCACCTCGACGTCGCGGGTGCCCCGGGAGTAGATCGGCGCCTGGTCGCCGGTGCCCGAGCCGGTGACGTTGATCGTGCCGCAGACGTCGATGCCGGTGTAGCTGGGCAACGAGATCCGGGAGCCGGCGCTGATCGATCCGCTGCCGCGCACCAGGACCCACTGCTTCGACGTGCGTCCCGCGGCGAGGCTGTCGAGGGCGGCCTGGACCGCGGCCCGCATGTCGGTGCCGGTGTAGACGGTCCGGCTGCCGTTGCGGGAGGTCCAGGTGCCGCCGTTCAGCACCGCCTCGGCGTTGAACGTCCGGTCACCGCACGCCAGGACCTGCGGCTGGGCGGTGGCGGCGGGGGCGAGACCGCCGAGCACCGCCGCCGCGGCCACGACGGCGCCGACGCGCCATCCGGTGGGAACCATGATAACTCCTTTCTCGGGGGGCGGCGGCGGTTCGAGACGTCAGGCGGGCTCACCCGAGGGCGCGGGGAGCTGGACGCCGAGCGGGACCGGGGTGCCGAAGTTCGGGGTGCCGTCGGCGT
The DNA here is from genome assembly GCF_900104175.1 of Lentzea jiangxiensis. Taxonomy (GTDB): domain Bacteria; phylum Actinomycetota; class Actinomycetes; order Mycobacteriales; family Pseudonocardiaceae; genus Lentzea; species Lentzea jiangxiensis. Next base: position 480,192 of record NZ_FNIX01000003.1, on the reverse strand, counting down.
TCCAGGTGAACTTCTGCGCCCGGGTCGAGCGCTCCATGCCGCAGCCGGCCGAAGTGCTGGTGTTGCCGTGGTAGACGATCCAGTCCTCGGTGCCGTCGGGGGACTTGAAGAACCCGTTGTGGCCCGGCCCGAAAACGCCGTGCTCGTCGTTGCGCTGGAACACCGGGTTCGGCGACTTGGTCCAGTGCGCGCGGTTGAGCGGGTCGGTGCCGGTGAGGGTGAGCAGCCCGAGCTTGTAGTCGGGGCCCCAGCAGGCGCTGGCCGAGTACACGATCATGGTGCGGCCGCCCCGGTACAACGGCTCCGCGCCCTCGTTGACCGCCGCGGTCTGCCGCTCCCACGCCAGCGTGGGCTGGGAGATCGTGCGTCGCGCGCCGCTGATCGTGTACGGGTTGGACATCGGGGTGATGGTCAGGCTCTGCGTCCCGTCCATCGCGCTGCCCATCAGGTACAGCTTCCCGTTGTGCTGCAGGATGCTCGGGTCCAGCTCCCAGGTGTTCCCGAGGTCCGCCTTGAACGCGTACGGGCCCATCGGGTCGGACCCCGCGCTCTCCAGCACGTGCAGGCGCTGGGTGGGGTTGTAGTCCGGCACGTTCTGCCCGGCCACGTAGTAGAGGTACCAGCGGCCGTTCAGCGGGTGGAACTCCGGTGCCCACATGTTGCAGCACCCGTTGGGCCGTCCGGACAGCGAGAACACCACCGTGTCCGCCGCGCTCGACAGGCCGGCCAGCGTGCGGGACCGGCGCATCGTGATCGTCGAGTTCCACGTCGTGGTCGCCAGGTAGTAATAGCCGTTGTGAAACTGCAGCCACGGGTCGGGGCCGCTGCCCTTGACCGGGTTCGTGAAGTTGCCGGGAGCGCCGATCTTCACGAGCCGCCACTGCTGGTTCGTGCCGCCGGTGTCGGGCCACTGGATCAGCTGGGCGGCGTTGGCGGACGAGAAGTCGAGGACGTCGACGGCCTTGCCGCTCGCCCGGCTGATCAGGCGGACGTGCCCGTCGGGGGAGTCGGCCAGCCGGAACTGCTGACCGGTGCGGCCGGCGTCCGCGGTCTGCACGAGCCCTGCCCGGTCCGCGGTCGACGGGAAGTCGAGGACCTTGCCGCTGTGCCGCGACTTCACCCGGTAGAAGCCGCCGCCGGAGTCGACGAACTGCCACTGCTGCCAGGCGCCGTCGTTCCGCGTGAACTGCGAGATCCGGGCACCGTCCGCAGTGGACAAGTCGTAGACGTCCAGTGCCTTGCCGCTGTTGCGGTTGACCAACGCGTAGGAGGCGTTGGTGTCGACGACGGCGGCGGACGCAACGGGAGGCACCGCGGCGGTCATGCCGCCCAGCAGCGCGACCAGGACGGTGGCGCTGCGCCATCGGCTGGTGGTGGAGGTCAAGGGTCTCTCCTTACCGCAGGTACGGCCAGCCCGCTGAGTCGAAGGCCAGCAGGTTGATGCCGAGCCGCGACGCACCGGAGTCGGTGTAGTGGTGGTAGACGAGGACGTCGCTGTCGACGTCGCCGAAGACGTCCTGGTGTCCCGGCCCGTGGACGCTGCCCTGCCCGGCGAGGATCTCCGTGCCGCCGCCGGACGTCAGCGCGGTGCCGTTGCGGTCGACGTACGGACCGGTGACGCTGCTGGAACGGCCCACCATCACCCGGTACGTGCTGGACGCGCCGCGGCAGCAGTAGTCGAACGAGACGAACAGGTAGTAGTGGGCGCCGCGCTTGACGATGGTCGGCGCCTCGATCGGGCCGCCGTTCCGGCCGGCGAGCGGGCGGACCACCGAGTCGGACCGCAGACCTGTGGACGGGTTCAGCGCGACCATCTTGATGCCGGACCAGAAGGAGCCGAAGCTCAGCCACCAGCGGCCCTGGTCGTCCACGACGAGGTCGGGGTCGATGGCGTTGAAGTCGTCGGACGTCCGCGACTCGACGACCAGCCCGCGGTGGGTCCACGTGCCGGAGTCACCGCTCGGACTGGTGGCGAGGAAGATCGCCGACCGGTTCGAGCCGAACGTCGAGGCCGAGTAGTAGAGCCAGTACCGGCCGTCGCGGTAGGTCAGGTCCGGCGCCCAGAGGTTGCGGTCGCCGCCTGTGTACGGGGTGGTCCACGACGCGCCACCGGGGAACGCCGATCCCGCGTTGCGGAAGGCGATCCGGTCGGTGGACGTCTTGAGCGCGACGCCGTGGCCTGTGTGTGCCACGAGGTAGCCCCCGCCGGGCCGCTTGACCGCGCTCGGGTCGTGGACGCTGATGTCGCCGGTCACGCGGCCGGGCAGGGGGTACGCGCCCGCGGGCGGTGCCGTCGTGACGGCGGCGGTCAGGACCACCGTCACGACCAGTGCGATTCTCCTCAGGACGGCCATGAGACACCTCGATCTCCTGGACGGGGTTGTCGCGGCGGCGGGGTGTCGCGGTCACTCCAGGACGAACGTGGCGTCCGTTCTGCCCTGGGCGTCGGTCGCGGTCTGGAGGGTGAGCAGGCCGGACGTGGCGCGGAGGTAGCGGCCCGGGAAGTTCACCGACTCGAACGACACCGCCGAGCCCGCCGCGAGACCCGCGCGCTGGGAGAAGCTGGCGTCGTTGCGGAACAACGCGCTGCCGTCGCCGCGCTCCACCCACAGCTCGTTGTTGCGGTGCCGCAGGTAGTAGCCGGGGAAGTTCGTAGACTCGAGCGACACCGAGCCGGAGCCGGCCAGCCCCGTGACGAGCTTGAACTGCGAGTCGGCCAGCGGGGCCACGTTCGCCTCGACGCGGGCGCGGTACTCCCAGTGCCGCACGAACCGGTCGGGGGCGGCGTAGGACCGCAGCCGCACCGGGGTGGCGCCGTCGGGGACCGGGATGCCGAAGTCCGGTGTGCCGTCGGCCCGGTAGTAGACCTTCTGCACGCGGGTGCGGCGGTTCGGGTCGTTGAGCGGGTCGCCGCTGATGTCCCGGTAGTTGCGGTCGTGGTAGACCACGACGTCGCTCGCGCCGTCCTCGGACACCGTGAACGAGTTGTGTCCCGGCCCGTACTGGCCCGTCGCCTCGCTGGTGGCGAACACCGGGTTGGGGCTCTTGGTCCACGACGCAGGGTTGAGCAGGTCCGCGGACGCCGACGCGGTCAGCAGGCCGAGGCAGTAGTTGGCGTCGGTGGCGCTGGCCGAGTAGGTGAGGAAGATCCTCCCGTTGCGCTGCAACACAGATGGCCCCTCCGCCACCTTGTACCCGCGGGTCTCCCACGCGAGCGTCGGCACCGTCAGCCTCGTCACCGTGCCGGTGATCGTCCACGGGCTCGCGCCCATGCGGGCGAGGTAGAGGTTGGAGTTCGTGGAGATGCCCGGTTCCTGCTGTGCCCAGGTCAGGTACCGCACACCGTTGTGGACGAACGTGGACGCGTCCAGCGAGAAGGTGTCCCACGGTGTGGTGATGCGGCCTCGCTCGGTCCAGGGCCCGGTCAGCGGGTTGGCGCTGGAACTCTCCAGCACGTACATCCGGATGCGCCAGACGTCGTCGCTGCGGCCCGCGGCGAAGTACACGTACCACTTCCCGTTGATGAAGTGGATCTCCGGAGCCCAGATGTGCGCGGCCATCTCACCGCTGGAGTGCTTGCGCCAGATCACCGTCTCCGCCGCCGAGGCGAGGCCCTGGATCGTGCTCGCGCGGCGCAGCACGATCCGGTCGTACTCCGGGACGGTCGCGGTGAAGTAGTAGAAGCCGTCGGTGTGCTTGAAGATGTGCGGGTCGGCGCGGCGTTCCGCGATCGGGTTGGTGTAGCGCACGGCGGGCGCCGCACCCGCCTGCGGCACGGGCAGCCCGGCCACACAGGTCACGGTGGCGAGGACCAGCACCGCCAGGCGGAGGAGAACCGTCTTCATCGACTGTCCTTTCAGGCCAGCGGCGCGGTGACGGCGAAGGACGCGTCACCGGCGAACGCCGAGTCGGAGGTGCGCCAGTCGACGCGCAGTTCGTAGTTGCGGTGGCGCAGGTAGCGGCCGGGGTGGGAGTACGACTCGAACGACGTGCTGCCGCCGCCCGCCAGCCCGGCCCTGCCGCAGAACGTGGCGTCACGGGCGAACACCGCGTCGCCGGTGTTGACGTCCAGCCGGACCCGGAAGTCGTAGTGCCGCAGGTAGCGGTCCGGGAAGTTCACCGACCGCAACGAGTGGCAGTTCGCGTTGGCCAGACCGGGCACGACGGTGAACGTCGCGTCCTGGCGCGCCGGGAGCGTGCTGGACGAGTTCACCGGATCGACGTAGCCGAGGTTGTCGCGGTGCCGGACGTAGCGGTCGGGAACGTTGACCGAGCGCAACGACCGGGCGCCCGTCGCCACCGCCGTGCCGTCACCGGAGTCCTCTCGCAGCACGGTGAAGTGCCGTGCGGTGCCGGACAACCCGGTGAGCTCCACCTTGGCGCCGAAGCTCGTGAGGTCCGTGCTGTCGGCGTAGAAGTACCGCCGCTGGCCGTACTGGTCGAAGTAGATCCGCCAGCGGCCGTCCGGGAGCCGCACGAGCGCGGGTCCTTCGAGACCGGAGCCCCAGCCCGCCCAGTTGCCGGTGCCGACGAACGTCCACGGCCCGTTCAGCGACGTGGCGGTGGCGTGCTCGATGTACTTCGTCGTCTCGTTCTTGAGGAAGTTGTGGTACGTCCCGCCCACCTTCACCAGGAAGCTGTCGATGTAGTTGGCCGGGATGCCGAGTGCGACCGGGCTGCTCCACGCCGACAGGTCGCCGTTGGCCGCGGTGATCCGGTAGGGCCGGAACTGCCCCGCCGTCCCGGCCGTGGACGCGGAGAAGACCACGTGCACGCTGCCGTCGGAGTCCTTGAACCACTCCGGTGCCCACGTGCTGCCGGTGGACCCGTTGAGTCCGACCCGGACGTTGCGCAGGAACGTCCACGTCACGTAGTCCGCGCTGCGCGCGAAACCGATCGTGTCGCCGGTCCAGTTCGTCGTGTAGACGATGTAGTAGTAGCCGTCGGTGTGCCTGATGACGCTGGGATCGCGGATCAGGCCCGACGGCGGGGTGTAGGCGTTCGCCCTGACCTGGGTGAAGCTCGTCGCGTTCGCCGAGTCGTAGACGTACATGTTCGACTCGCTGCTGTTCGTGAACGCGGTCATCAGGTAGTGCGGCACCGGCCCGGCGGCCGGCGCCGCGGGAGCGGTGACGACGGCCGCTGTGGCGGTCAGGGCGGCCGCGACAGCGACCACCAGGCGTTTCCTGGACGAACGGACAGCGCGCGGCAGGGGGATGCGCATGAACCGGCTCCTAGCACCATTGAGAGGCTCCGGAAGGTGAACGCTAACACTATGAACTAGTCCTGCTCCGCAAAGCAATGGTGAGAATCTGTCGGAGATCGAGTTAGCGATAACAATCAGTGTGTTTCGACGATGTTCGACGACGGTTCGACGATTCGATCGGCAGTAGTGCGTCAGTAGAAGTGCACGCCGACATCGCACCGCTCGCGGGCCGCAGGAAGGCCGACAGCCGTTGCCCCCGCCGCGCTGTTCTCCACCACGCTGTTCCCCACCGCGATCGACGAGGAGAACCCAGCTCCACCCCTGCCCGGGGGAACGCGGGCCGGGCCGGCGCGTCAGCCGCGCCGGCCCGGACGGGTGGTGGGGGTCAGAGGACGACGGGCTTGCCGCCGAGGGTGACGACGAGCCTGCCGTCGGGGGCGAACGACCAGCCGAGGGCTCCGGAGTAGCCGGAGCACCGCGAGCCGTTGGCGCCGCTCCAGAACTGGTTGGTGGAGTCGGTGTTGCCGACGACCTTGTCGTTGCTCCCGCTGCTGCTGCGGCAGGAGGTGTTGGAGCGGAACACGGAGCTGCCCGCGTCGAAGGTGTAGTTGCGCTCGTCGTTGTCGATGCTGAGGTTGCTCGACACCGTCATGGAGCCGGGGTTGCGGTTGTAGGTGAAACCGTGCTTGCCGTTGTCGTAGGCGATCGTGCGCCGGACCGTGTGGTTGACGCCGATGTCCTCGCCGCCGAGCTTGAAGCCGTTGCGGTCACCGTTGCCGGCCTGGCCGCCGTTGCTCAGGGTGCCGTTCCCGTACGCCAGCGAGTCCTCGATGGTGACGGCGCCGATCGGGCCGGTGTCCGACTTGGTGTAGAGGTCCCAGCCGTCGTCGATGTTGTTGTGCGCCACGGCGTAGCGGAACACGTTGCCGGGCCCGGAGGTCAGCTTGGCGGCGAACCCGTCGGCGTCCTCGCCGTCGGAGTCGGCGTTGTCGTGCGACTCCGCGCTCAGGACGAGGTTGTGGGACGGCCACTGGTCCTTGGGGGTCGTGGAGAGCATGCGGGACAGCTGCAGGCCGGTGTCGCGGTTGAACCGTGTGATCGTCCGCTCGAAGATGTTGTGGCTGCCGCCGACGAAGATGCCGTTGTCCCCGGCACGTTCGACGACGACGCCGAGCACGTGCCAGTACGAGCCGTTCACGGCCAGGCCGCGGTTGGCCGGGTCCTCGGCCTGCGCCGAGAAGTTCAGCACCGGCGTCTCGCCCTGGTAGGCCGCCAGCTTCTTGCGGGCACCCGCCGTTCCGCTGTTGGTGGGTGGGATCGTCACCGTCTGCGAGAAGCTGTAGGTGCCGCCGCGCAGGAAGATCGTGCCGCCCGCGGCGACGCGGGGGAGTGCCGCCGTCAGCGTGGTCGGGTCGGAGATCGTGCCCGAGGCGCTGTCACGACCCGTCGGCGACACGTACAGGGCGTCGGCCGGGGGCGTGCTCGTCGTGGTGGTCGTCGGACCGGTGGTCGTCGTGGTGGTCGTGGTGGTGCTCGTCGGTCCGCCGGCCGGGGTGAGCGTCCACTGCTTGGTGGCGGCGCCGTCGCAGGAGTTGGTCTGCACCACCGCACCCGCTGCTGTCGAGTTGTCCTTGACGTTCACGCACTTGCCGCCGTTGGCGTTGACGAGGCGGTGGCCGGTGCCGTTCGGCGTCAGCGCCCAGACCTGGCTCGTCGCACCGGTGCACGTCTCGAGCTGGACCGGCTTGCCCGCGCTGGTCGACGCGTCGCGCACGCCGACGCACAGGCCACCCGCGGTGATCCGGACACCGCCGCTCACGTCGGTCAGCACCCACTCCTGACCGGCGCACGCCTGCTGCCGCAGCTGCGTCCCGCTCACCGGGCTCGTCCCCGCGTCGAGGCACAGGCCGCTGCCGGCGTTCTTCAGGACGTAGGTGCCCGCCGCGTTCGCGGTCGCCGCCGCGCCGGGCCACGCCGCGAGCGTGGTGACCAGCGCGACGACGGCACCGCCCGACACCAGCCCGGCGCGGACGCGTCGTTGTCGCGCCGGGTGCGCGGACTGCTGCGAAATGCCCATGGAGACTCCGCTCAACGTTGAGAAAGGGTGTGCCCGGTCGGATGCGCGGCGGGTTCCGTCGGATGCTAAGAGCGTTCTCGGCGCCGGGTCAATGACGGAATTCCGTGGTGGGAGTCGATTGCCGAAGTCGAACGAGTCGAATGGCCAGGTCATCGGCAGTCGAACCGATCAACGGCGCGAGGCGGAGAATATCCGCTGGTCACACTCGTGAACGGAAACGAGCTATTCCTGGTTCACCACCATGAACTCCTCCGGCGTTCCGGTGTCGTGCATTGCGCTTTTCTCGCGGCTGCCGTTAGCGTGCAGGTGAGTGCTCACGGATCACGTCAAACCCTGTCTGTCGACGAGTAGATCCACGGAGAATTCCCATGCGCGTAAAATCTCTTGTCGTCTGCGCCGTTCTTTTCTCGGGCGCACTCGCCGCGATCTCGTCCTCGACCGCCGCGGCCGCACCGGTCCGGTACGAGGCGGAGACCTCGCCCGCGGTCTGCTCGGGGACGATCGACTCGAACTGGGCCGGCTTCACCGGCAGCGGGTTCTGCAACGGCGCCAACTCCACGAGCGGCCACGCCCAGTTCCAGGTGACCGCCGCGGCGGCGGGCACCGCGACGCTGGGCATCCGGTTCGCCAACGGCACCACCACCGCGCGACCCGCTGACGTCGTGGTGAACGGGGCCACCGCGCAGACCGCGTCGTTCGAGGGCACCGGCGCGTGGTCGACCTGGGTCACCAAGACGCTGAGCGTCCAGGTCGTCGCGGGCACCAACACGATCCGGCTGAACCCGACCACCCCGGGCGGCCTCGCGAACGTCGACCACCTCGACTTCGAGGCCGGCGGCACCACGCCTCCGCCACCGGGAGGTCTCGTCGGCTGGGCTTCGCAGGCAGGCGGCACCACCGGCGGTGCGGGAGGCACCACGGTCACCGTGAGCACGTTCGCCGACTTCAAGGCCCAAGCGCAGTCCTCGGGCGCGAAGACGATCCTCGTGAACGGGGCGCTCAGCGGCTCCGGCACCGTGGAGATCGCTCCGGACAAGACCATCCGCGGCGTCGGGGCCGGCTCGGGCATCGCCGGGACCACCCTCAACATCGAGGACGCCAAGCCCGCCAACGTGATCATCCAGAACATGAACATCCGCGGGGTGCGCGGCAACGACGCGATCCAGATCGAGAACGCCTCGCACATCTGGATCGACCACAACACGATGTCGAGCACGATCGAGAACGATCCCGACTACTACGACGGCATGCTCGACATCACGCACGGCGCGGACTACATCACGGTGTCGTGGAACGTCGTCCGCAACCACTGGAAGACCTCGCTGGTCGGCCACTCCGACAGCAACGGCGGAGAGGACCGCGGCCACCTGCGCGTGACCTACCACCACAACTGGTTCGACCGGACCTTCGAACGCAGCCCGCGGGTGCGCTTCGGCGAGACCGTCCACGTCTTCAACAACTACTACTCGAACATCGACAACAACGCCGACTCCTACGCCATCGCATCGGTGATGGACGCGGGCCTGCTCGTCGAGGGCAACGTGTTCGAGAACGTGCGGCAGGCGTGCTGGTCCAAGAGCGGTTACGCGGACTCCGGCCCCGGCCGCCTGGTCGCGCGCGACAACTCGCTCACCGGCTCCGGGCCGTGCGAGGTCGACGGCACCGTCGCCGCCATCCCGTACCCCTACACGGCGGACGCCTCCGGCACGGTCAAGGCCTCCGTCACGGCCGGCGCCGGCGCCGGCCGGATCTGAGGAAGCCCGCGTCGAGCCACCCGGTGCCCGCCGCACGCTGCTGGCGGGCACCGGGCCGGACTTCTACCGCTCGCACGACGTGATCGGCCACTCCGACGGCGCGTCGAGCGGTGCGGGAACCGCGCACTTCCTGCGGCGAGATCGGCAGGAGACGAGCTCCGTCACACGTGCATGGAGTTGAGGGTGAGGTGCTCGGTCAGTTTCGGCTCCATCTTGGTCACCGCCAAGGCCGGCAGTTCCAGCCCGGACAACAGCCCGAGGAGGTTCTCGCCCCGCAGGCCGTAGCTGAACAGCTCGCACGCGTTGAACCCGGCCGCCCAGTGCGTGACCTCGTCGTTGGCCATCCACCGCGCCTGCTCGTGCACCGTGAGGTCGAGCCACCAGCCGACCCTGTCGTCGAACGGCAGTGACAGGAACGCCTCGATGTCCTGCGCGTCGGCCGGATCGCGGTGCAGCCCGGCCCGGACCGCCGCGCGGTGCCGCGGGTAGTCGCGGATCAGGCGAACCTTGACGGCGTCCGGCGCGCCCGCCGCGACCGCGGCGGGATCCGTCGCCGTGGTCATCGCCACTCGCAGCTCCCGGCAGGCGTCCCACTCGCGCACCTCGTCGTCCGAGGCGACCAGCCGGAGCCGCTCGTCCGGGTGCAGGCCGTTCCACAGGTCGTCCTGCTCGTCCTTGCCCAGGCCGACGAACCTCTGCACCCAGTCGACGAGCGCTTGCTGCACCGACCGGTCCCGCACGCCGTGCGGCTTCATCAGGTCCAGGGTCGGCGGGAGCTCCCGCCGCACGTCGAAGCGGCACGAGAACACCAGCAGGTAGCTCCAGCCCGCCCTCGCGGCGCGTCCGAACACGCCGGCGCACGTGTGCGGGCCCTGCGGCGGGCAGCCGCCGGGGTTCGCGCACAGCCTCAGGGTGTCCGGCGTCTCCGCGGACCCGACGACGATCGCCGGTGCCGGGTACCGGTTGAGCGCGGTGATCGCCCGCCGTTCGTGCTCCTTGAACGGCGCGTACCGGTAGTTGGGCACCGACTTGCCGGGCATCGCGAAGTGCATCGGGATCCTGGGGTTGTCGGGTTGCAGCAACGCCAGGAGGTTGACGATCGTCATCGACGTCCCCTCGTCGACGAAGAAGTGCACCGTCAGCCCGTCCGGCACCACCACCGTCTCCGGTCCGTCGTACGACCCGTGCCCGATCAGAACGCCTGCCACCATCACTGTCCTCCACCCGTCGCCTACCGGTGATGATCGTCGGCGCCGGGAGGCGCGTGACAGGCAGACACGAATGGCTCAGCGCGACACCGAATGGGGGTGCCGCGCCGCGCGTCCGGGTTCTCGGGTTCCGTCCGGCCGTCCAGCGAGCGCGGGAACGGTCCGCGCTCGTCCCGGGCACGGCCGCGGCGGCGACGAACGGGGGCCGTCGCGGTCGATCCGGCTCGAATGGAACATCAAGTTTGAGCCGATGTGCCATCCCGTACGTATCCCCGGTCATGCGCCGCATGAACGAGGAGGACGAATGACGCACCGCGTGACCGACAGGCGGAAGTTCCGCCTGATCGCTTCGTTGTCGGCGGTGGCCGTTGTCGCAGCGGGCACCGCCACCGTGGCGCTCGCCGCCAAGAACGGTGAGCCCGCGCCGGTGAGTGCGTTCGTGCCCATTGAGCAGGTGAGCAAGAACGTCGTGGAGCCGAAGGTCGGCAAGAACGGCGCCTCCGGCGTCTTCAGGGTCGACTGCGGCACCAACGAGAACGGCAAGTTCAGCGCCGACAACCCGGTCGCCCAGCCGGGCCTGAAGCACGGTGCCCAGCACGTCCACGACTTCGTGGGCAACCTGTCGATCAGCGCCGAGTCCACGGACGAGAGCCTGGTGGACTCGGAGACGACCTGCCGCAACGGCGACCGCTCGTCCTACTTCTGGCCGGTCGTGCGCATCAACCCCAAGGCCAACCCGCAGTCGGTCGGCTCCAACCCGGACAAGATCAAGGACAACGGGCCGGGCGAAGTCGCGTGCCCCGGTGTCGCGAACCGGCTTCCCGCTGTGCCGCAACGGGTGCGGGACGAGGTCGTCAAGAACCTCCAGCAGCTCGCCCAGCAGCTCAGGGAAGCCAACGACCGGGTGTCGAAGGCCCAGAACCCCGCCGACCCGAACTTCGTCAACAACACCGTCCTGGGCCCGTTGCGCGCCAAGCGGGCCGCCACGCTCGACCGCATCGCGACCGCGATGAGCCGGGCCGGGCGCAAGCCGAACCTGACCCCGCTCGCCGACTGCGACCTGCGCTGGGGTCACGGCAACCACGGTGGCGGCGGCCACGGCAACCACTCGAAGCCGCGCAAGTTCGCCGGTGAGGGCGTTCTCCAGCAGCAGCCCGAGCAGGCCGCCGAGCAGAACGCCGACCAGAAGAACGCCGACCAGAAGAACGCCGACCAGAAGAACGGCAACGAGCAGAACGCCGCCGGGCAGAACGGCGCCGAGCAGGACGCCGCGACCCCGACGATCAAGTGCCCGTCGGTGCGCGAAGCACTTCCCGGTGTGCCGGACCAGGCCCTCGACGAGGTGGACCGCGACCTGGACCAGCTGGACAAGCAGATCGCCGAGGCCAACCAGCGCCTGGTGACCACCAAGGGCCAGGGCGGACCGAACTTCATCGACAACGCGATCCTCGGGCCGCTGAAGGACAAGCGCGTCGCGACGATCGACCGGATCGCCATCGCGATCGGCCGCAACGCCGAGAAGCCGCAGGGCCTGGACAAGCTCGCCAAGTGCGGCCTCAACGAGGGCGACGAGGGCGGCGAGAACAACAACGGCGGCAACAACGGGAACAACGGCAACGGGAACAACAACAACGGCGGGAACAACGGCAACAACAACGGCGGGAACAACGGCAACAACAACGGCGGGAACAACGGCGGTGGTGCCACCACCACGACGGTCGCCCCGCCGCCCCTGGCCGCTCCCACCGGCAAGAACCTGGAGCTCGTCGGCAACAACGGCAAGATCGTCCGGCCGGCCGAGGTGAAGATCGAGTACCGCGGCAACGCGACCAGCAAGGTCACGGCCATGCCGAAGTTCCTCAAGATGGTCACCGGTGACGCCAAGCCGACGAGCCGCGGCCCCGCCAACGCCCGCGCCACGTGGACCTGCAGCGGGTTCGAGGACCGGCTGTCCGACAAGTACGTGATCTGCCCGAACGGCAGCAAGGTCATGCGCGTGCACGACTTCGCCGGCTGCTGGGACGGTCAGAACGCGGACAGCGCCAACCACCGCGACCACGTCCGGTTCGCCGACAAGCAGACCGGTGCCTGCCCGCAGGGCTTCAAGGCCATCCCGCAGCTGCGGATCAGCATCTCCTACAACATCTCGCGCGACATCCAGCAGAAGGGGCAGTACCAGCTCGACGCGTTCCCGGAGGAGGAGCACAACCCGTTCTCCGACCACAACGACTTCGCGAACGTCAACTCCGACCAGACGATGGCGAAGATCGTGAAGTGCGTGAACGACGGGCGCAGGTGCTCCTGACCGTCGCCTGATCCACCCGGGGGTGGGGCCTCGCCGGGCTCGTGGTCCGGCGAGGCCCCACCCTTTCGCGTGCGCGCCGAAGCGTGTTCCCGGTGTCGTGACGGTGTGGACACGGTGTTGTCATCTTCACGAGATCCGAAACTTTCTCGTGTTGTCCTAGCCTCGCCACGTCCTCCTCCGACCGAGTCAGGAGTTCTGCGATGCGAGTGGCCAGGTGGGCGGTAGCCGCGGTGGGCGCGTTGGTCGCGAGCACGGTGCCGCCGGCGGTGGCGGCACCACCGGCGGGCGGCACGTTCTCGGTGCTGAGCTACAACATCGCCGGGTTGCCGGAGGGGCTCTCCAGCGGCAACCCGAAGGTGAACACGCCGATCATCGGCCAGCGGATCCGGCCCTACGACGTCGTGCAGGTGCAGGAGGACTTCAACTACCACGCGTCCCTCTACGCCAGCAACACCCACCCGCACCGCACGCCCACCAGTGGCGGGGTTCCGTTCGGCGACGGTCTCAACACACTGTCCAACCACGCGTACTCGGACCTCACCCGCGACCGGTGGGACCGGTGCAACGGCACGGACTGCCTGACTCCCAAGGGGTTCACGTGGTCGCGGATCCGCCTGGCGGAGGGCGTGTTCGTCGACTTCTACAACGTGCACTCGAACGCCGGCAGCACCGAGGCCGACCTCGCCGCCCGCCGCGCCAACATCAGCGAGCTCTCCCGGTTCGTCACCACCCACTCCGCGGGCAACGCCGTCGTCATCGCGGGGGACACGAACACCCGCTACACCCGCGCCGGTGACAACATCCGCGAACTCTTGTCCGCCAACGGCCTCACCGACGCCTGGGTGCAGGAGGAACGCGGTGGCACGCCGCCCGCGGCGGGTGACCCCGCACTGGTGTGCGACGACCGGAACGTGACCGACGCGTGCGAGGTGGTCGACAAGATCCTGTTCCGCGGCAACAGGTACATCAGCCTCGAACTCACCCGGTACGCCAACGAGAACGCGGCCTTCCGCACCGCCGACGACAAGATGCTGTCCGACCACTACCCGATCGCGGCCGGCTTCCGGTGGACCCTCAACCCCGCGCTCTCGCTCAGCGACACCTCCGGCGGCCCGCACGGAACCGCCTTCACCGACGTGCCCTCGGTTCCACTGGGGCAACGCGTCACCAAGGTCGGTCTCCGCTCCGGCTCGCGCGTCGACCAGGTGGGTCTCACGTTCGCCGACGGCACGGCGTTCAGCCACGGCGGCAGCGGTGGAACGCTCCAGGAACTGGCGTTGGCCGAAGGGGAGCACCTCAAGTCGGTCACCCTCCACCCGGGACAGCACGACGGGCGTACGAGGATCTTCCGCGCCGCCTTCACCACGAGCGCCGGCCGCACCTTGGCGGGCGGTGGTACGACGTCGGCCTCGGCCACCTACACCGCTCCGGACGGCTGGCAGATCGCCGGCTTCCACGGCCGGTCGGGCAGCGAGGTCGACTCGCTCGGGGTGGTCTTCACGCGGATCGGCTGACCGCCTGCCGCACCTGCCCGGCGCGGGACGTGCCCGTCGTCGTCGTGCTCGAAATCCCCACGTACGCGGCGCGCCCGCAGGATGCGTTACAGAGCAGACCCGGTGCTCGCCCCAGTGCCGGAAGCCGTGAGGACGTCGTGGGTGCTGAGCGTGATCCGGTACCCGAACACCAGCAGCCCGTGCAGCAGGAACAGCCACAGCCCGAGCGCCGCGACCCCGCCGGGGACCGCCAGGCCGCCGTACGGGATCGCCCAGTCGACGGGGATCGCGAGGAACACCGCGAAACCGTGCAGGAAGCCGGTGAGCACCGCGCCGAGACCGACGCCCGCCGCCAGGACCGTCCTGACCGGCAGTGCGACCGGCCCGACGAACGCGAACACCAGGGCCACGGTCGCGCAGATCGGGACCATGTCGAGGTGGAACGACAGCACGACACCCAGCACGGTGGACCAGCCGCCGGCCTCGTAGAGCGGACCGACCACCGACGCGAACGCCAGGGGGAGCGCGACCAGCAGGGGCGCGAGGAGGAGCACGGGCAGGAACGCGATCCGCCCCGCCCACCCGGTCCACTTGGTCACGTGCTCACCGGCCGCCTGCACGAGCGCCCGGCGCAGCCCCTCGCCGTAGAGGGAGGCGGGGAAGAGCGACGCGGCGAGCAGGGGCCAGGACGTGGTCGTGGCCGCCTCCGCCAGCCCGACGAGGGTGCCGGTGGGGTCGTGCGCCTCGGGCAGCGCGCCGCCGAGCGCCCGCGCGCCGTCGACCACGAGGTCCGGGCCGAACAGCAGCGCCACCCCGCGCAGGGCGAGCAGCAGCAGCGGCACCAGGCCGAGCGCGGAGAAGAACGTCAGTCCCGCCGCCCACAGCAGGAGGTCCCGGCCGCGCAGCGCGCTCGAGGTGGCCGCCGCCACGGCGCGGAGTACATGCATGATCGGGAAGTACCCGAACCTGCGCCGGGTCACCCCTGCGCCTACGGTGGTGGGGTGACCGGTGAGAACCCCGTCGCCGGTTGGTCCCGGCTCCACGGTGAGGACGTGTCCGGCAGCAGGCTCGTCGTCGGCTGGCTCAGGCTCGTGCACTCGCTCGCCCGGCCGCTGGACCGCGTGCACCCGGACGTCCTGTCGGCGGCCGGGGTGGTGGTCGCGGCGGGCGCGGTCGCCGTCGCCGGCGCGGGTGGGCGCTGGGCGCTGCTGGCGCTGGTGCTGGTGGTGGCCACCGGCCTGCTCGACGGGCTGGACGGTGCGGTCGCCCTGCGCACCGGGCGGGTGCGGCCGCTGGGCGCCGTGGTGGACGCGGTCGCGGACCGGCTGGCGGACCTGTCCCTGGTGCTGGTGTTGCTGGTGCTCGGCGCCGAGGCGTGGTGGTGTGCCGCCATCGGTGCTTCGGTGCTGCTGCACGAGTACGCGCGGGCCAAGGCCCAGGCCGTCGGCATGGCGTCGGCGGGCGTGATCACGGTGGCGGAACGCCCGATCAGGGTGATCGTGGTCGCGATCGCCTGCGCGGGAACGGGTCTGGCGCCCGGCGGCACCCCGGTCACCGGCTGGAGCTGGGCCGCCGTGTCCGCTCTCGTGTGGGCCGGGTGCGCCGTCGCCGGGCTGGTCCAGCTCGCGGCCGGCATCCGGCGGGAGCTCGCCGACCGGCCGTGGACGGGGCCGTTCGCGTCAGGCCGGCCCGACCAGACCGGCGACGATCCGCGCTGACATCGCCACGAGCGGCAGCCCGCCGCCGGGGTGCGCCGAACCGCCGACGAGGAACAGGCCGGGCACGGGGGAGCGGTTGGCGGGCCTGAGCAGGGCCGCGCGGGGCCCGTTGGACGACGAGCCGTAGATCGAGCCGCCCACCGAACCCGTGTCGCGAGCCCAGTCCGCCGGTGTGCGGACCTCCCTCCAGCGCACCCGGTTCCGCACGTCCAGCCCCCGCTCGGCCATCACCCCCAGCACGCGGTCGGCGTAGGAGTCGGCCAGTTCCGGTGCCCTCCAGTCGACATCGCCCTGTCGTGGCGCGTTGACCAGCACGAACCACGCCTCGTCTCCCGGAGGTGCGATGGCCGGGTCGTCCGGCGCGCACACGTAGACCGTCGGGTCCGGCACCGGTCGCGGATGGCGGCCGAAGATGGAGTCGAACTCGTCGTCGTAGTCGGCGGGGAACAGCACGCGGTGGTGCGCGGGGTCCGGCGTCCTGCCCCGCAACGCGAGCAGGAGCACGAACCCGGACAGCGACGGCTGGGTCTTGCGCAGGGTCCGGCGTGGACGGTGCGAACGCCGGTCGGTGAGCAGCTCGCCGTAGAGGTGTTCGGCGTCCACATCGGACACGACGACGTCGGCGGCGTGCCGTTCGCCGTCCCGCAGGCGCACCCCGGTGACCCCGCCGCTGCCGGACTCGACGGCCGTGACCGCCGCGCCGAAGCGGAAGCGCACGCCCAGTTCGGCGCAGCGGTCGAACAGGGCGTCGCCGAGCCGGCGCAGCCCGCCGCGCACGTACCAGCCGCCGAAGCGCTGCTCGACGAACGGGACCACCGTCATCAGCGCGGGCGTGCGGCGCGGGTCGGAACCGCTGTAGGTGGCGTAGCGGTCGAGGAGCATGCGCAGCCGCGGGTCGGTGAGCCTTCGCCGGCCCACGCCGCGCAGCGTGCGCCACGGTGCGATCGCCATGAGGTCGCGCACGCTCGCCGAGCGCCGCACCAGGTCCCGCACCCCGCCCAGCGGGTTCTGCAGCACCGGTTCGCCGACGAGGTCCCACAACCGGTCGGCGTCGGTGAGCACCGCACGCCACTGCCGCGCGGCTTCGGGGCCGAACGCGTCGCTCAGCGCGGCCTCCACGTCCTCCTCGGCGTGCGGCATGTCGAGCTCGGAGCCGTCCGGGAAGCGGTACCGGCAGGTCGGCTGCACCGGCACGATCTCCACGACGTCGTCGAGCGGCGCGCCCGTGGCCGCGAACAGGTCGCGGTAGACGTGGGGCAGCGTCAGCAACGACGGCCCGGTGTCGAAGGTGAACCCGTCGCGCTCCAACGTTCCCAGCTTGCCGCCGTGGCTCGCGGCCTGTTCGAACACGGTCACCTCGTGCCCCGACCTCGCGAGGCGCGCGGCCGCCGCCAGGCCCCCCATGCCGGCGCCGATCACCGCTACCCGTGCCATGTCAGCTGCTCTCCCGCAACGATCGACCCTTCCACCGCAACCGTCCCGCCCGCCGGGCCCGCCACGACCGCGCGACGAGCGACAGCAGCACGCCCACCGACACCGGGTGGGCCAGGGCGTCGGGCCACACCCGTGCGCCGGTGTGCCGTGCCGCCACGACCCTCGTGAACACCCCGGCCGCGTAGCCGACGGCACCGGCCCGCGAGCCCGCGAGAGCGGCGACCGGCGGCAGGACGTAGAGCCACGCCAGGACGAGCGACAGCGCCACCGCCCCCACCGGGCTGCCGGTGGCCGACCACAGCGACTTCTCGTACCCGTCCCGGACCTCGGTCCAGTCCTCGTACATCCGGCAGACAGCCACCGTGCTGCCGTCGACGACCACACCGCGGCCACCGCTGCGCTTGACCGCCCGCATCAGCGCGATGTCGTCGAGCACCGCCGCGGCGATGCCCTCGAAGCCTCCGCTGCGGTGGTACGCGCCGGCGTCCACGACCAGGAACTGCCCGTTCGCCGCCGACAGCGACGGCCGGGGCGAGCGCTCCGCCAGCCGCAACGGCAGGAAGACCAGCCACGACCACTGCAGCAACGGCTGGACGAGACGCGCTCCGGCGCCGTCCGCGAGCTGACGCGGGAACGGCGACACCACGTCGAGGTAGTTCTCGCGCAACAGCGCGACAGCGGAGGCGATCGCGTGGGGTTCGAGCACGACGTCGGCGTCGACGAACACCAGCACGCGACCGCGTGCCAGGCCGGCGAGCTGGGCGCACGCGTGGGGTTTGCCCGGCATCCCGTCCGGTGGTGCGCTTCCCGTGACGACGCGCAGCCGTTCGTCACCCCCCGCGGCCCGGCGCACCTCGCCGGCGGTGCCGTCGGTGGAGCCGTCGTCCAGCACGATGATCTCCAGATCGGGAACACCGCGCTGGCCCAGCAGCGACTCGACGGTCGGCGCGATCCGGTGCGCCTCGTCGCGCGCGGGCACCAGGACCGACACCTCCTCGCGGCACTGCGGCGGGTTCGCGGCCGGTACCCGCATCAACCGCGCGTTCACCAGCGCGTGTGCCGCTGCCACAACAGAACCGACGGCGGCGCCGCGCACCGCCGCACCGAGGAACCGCTTCACCGATGAGCCCGCCACAGCGACACGGCGAAGGGCACCGCCACCAGTCCCATGAGCAGTCCGGCGACCAGGGACACCATCGGACGGCCGAAGAAGGCCGCGTGAGCCCACACCGACGAACCGTAGGTCCACAGGTACAGCACGGGTGCCGGTCCCGCCCGCAGGTCCAGCTCCCTCGTGACGCGTGGCCGGCCGACGCCGCGGTGCAGCGCGGTCATCATCAGCACGGAGACGAGCAGCCATCCGGCGTAGTTCGTGAGGGGGATGCCGTCCACGCCGGGCAGTGCCGGGCTGGGACCGGCCCACTCCCAGTGGCCCGCGTCGACCATCTGCGGGTCGAGGAACACGTCCCACGACGCCAGCGCCCACGCGCTGATCCCGACGACCAGCCAGAACGGGGCGCTCACCCGCGACCAGCCCGCGAGCGCGCGGCCGACGAGCAACGCGGGCCAGCTCATCATCACCCAGGCCAGGGCCACGACCACCGGAACCCCGGCGACCTCCAGGCCCAGCGTGCCCGTGTAGCGGTAGTCTCCGAACGGGAAGCCCGTGTGCACGCCGATCGTCTCGGCCAGCAGGCCACCGCCTCCGGCGACCGCCACCAGCAGCACCGCCGCGCGCGGGCCGAAGCGGGCCAGCGCGTCGCAGACCGACGCCACCGCGAAGGCGATCACCGACGCCACCGTCGTGAAGAGCCGCTCGTCCGGCTCGGTCCTGGAGTAGACGATCTGCGCCAGCACGACGAGCGCACCGCAGATCCACGCCACCGCCGCGAGAGCGCGCACCCCACCGCTGGGTCCGCGAACGGCGACGCCCGGAGCACCGAGGTTCACGCCGGCCTCCGCCGGCGGGCCGCGGCGCGCAGCAGGGGCACGCGACCTTCGAGGGGGACCGTCCAGAGGTCCGTTCCGGTCACGCCCCACCGGCCGAGAAGCCGGTTCGCCGCGGCGAACCCGGTCGTGGCCGCGCGTTCCATCAACGCCACGGGCAGGTCGATGCGCACCAGATCTCCTGCCAGCACCAGGAAGTCGTCCGGCGTGCCGACCGGGGGCCTGTCCCCGTAGCCACCGGCGGGGAACAGCGGGCAGTCGGACCGCCACTCGTGCCGCTCGTCGACCACGGTGGCGCCCCTGGTCTCCGGGTAGACCTCGGTCAGCTGGTCCCACAGCCGCTTCTTCGCCTCGTCCTCGTCCACATCGGACGGAATGGCGTAGCCGTGCAGCTCCACGACCGAGCCGCCGGTGCGCGCCGCCCAGGCCCGTGCCTCGTGCTCGTAGTTGTCGAGGACGCTCACGTTGTCGAGCAGGTCGTAGCCGCTCGTGCCGATGAAGCCGGGCCGGTCGACCGGGCGGTCCAGCCAGTACCGCGACACCAGGAACGGGGGAGCCGTGCGCAACCCGTCCACCTTCGCCCGCCAGTCCGCGTCGCCCAGACCGGGGGAGGACCGCACGATCGCGCGCAGTCCGTTCACGTCGGCGGCGAGGACCACGGCGTCGGCGTCGAGCACGCCGTCCTCCGTGGTCACGGTGAAGCGCCTGTTCTCACCGCGTGCGACCGAATGCACGTCCACGCCGGCGCGGACGTCGGCGCCCAGCTCGGTGAGGCGGCGCCCCAGCGGGTCCCACAGGCCGTGCGGGAACGGGTCCGCGGCGACGTCGAAGAGCAGTCCCTCGTTCGACCCGAGGAAGTAGATGTGGAACATCACCGCGAGCTCGGCGGCCGACATGTCGCGCGGGTGCGCGAAGAAGCTGCGCGAGAACACCTCGAACGCGAGCGCGTGCGCCGCCTCCGGGAACCGCACGCGTTCCAGGTACTCGGCCGCGTTGAGACCGTCGAGCTCGTCGTAGACCCCGGGAACCGACACGTCCAGCAGCTTCAGGGCCGCCTCGGGGTTCATCTCCGGGAGGTCGCGCCAGCGGAACGTCGGGCTGCGCCGCAGGAACGCCAGCACGTTCCACGGCGCCGTCGTCGGCATGCCGGCGAACGAGTCACGGGCACCCCGTGCGTGCCACAGCGGGTAGTCCGGCATCGCGGTGAGCGCACGGCCGTCCGGGTCGACCCGCTTCAGCAGGGACCGCAGGTTGTAGTACTGCCGGAAGAACGCGTGGAAGCCGCGGGTCATCGTGACGTCGCTGCCGTCCGCGAGCTGCGTGGGCCACCCGCCGACGCGGCCACCGAGGTAGGTCTCGCGCTCGTACAGCACGACCCGGGCACCGCGTTCCGCGAGGAGCGTGGCCGCCGACAGCCCGGCGATGCCGCCGCCCACGACCGCGACGACCGGCACGTCGCCGTCCAGTCGCGGCCGTCCCGCGGGCGCGGGGATCCGCACCGCCTTGCGATCCTTCATCGGTGCTCCCTGTCCGGCCCGCAGCCGTCCGACACGCGGATGCCCAGGGCGTGCTCCACCGCCGCGACGGCCGCGGGGCCGGCTCGCGCCCGGTGCGCCGGACATCTGCTTCGAGGTGACGAGATCGGCGCCGGAGTGCTCCGGCGCCGATCTCGTGGTGGTTCTCCACGTCTGCCTCGACCGTATGGGCAGTCGGCCCGGCCTGCACGACGAGAACGGCGAGAGCTCAGGCCTCGCGGCTCTGGTCGACGGCGACCACGTCCAGGACCTCGTCGAACGATCCGTACACCCGGTCCGGAACGGAGTGCAGCGCGTGCACGGTGTCCTCGTCGGCGTTGTTGCGGGAAGCGTGGTCGACGAGCTGCCCCTTGTCGGCGGGGTAGATCACGTCGTCCAGCACCGTGCGCAGCCGGTCGATGGTGGTCGTGTCGCTCATCGCTCTCCTCCAGCTAGGTTCTCGACGCCACCGGCTACCCGTGCGTCCCGCACGACTAACGCCCCGGCGCCCCGGCTGAGGGGAAGGTCTCGCGCGGTCGTGCCGGACGCACCTCGAACACCTGCCGGATGACGCCGATCCACCAGATGAGGGTCAGCGCGACCACCGTCGGGTTCTTGAGGAACAGCAGCACCGCGAGATAGGTCTGCCTGGCCGACCCCGGCAGCAGGCCGGACACCACGTGCTCGGCGAGGACCTCGAACACGGCGAACGCCGCGCCCAGGAAGGCGACCTGCCACAGCAGGCTGCGCCAGTGCCGCCGCACGAAGGTCCGCGCGGCGCTCCAGCGCAACGTCCGGCCAGCCATCGCGATGCGCCACACGAGCACCACCAGGGCGAGACGTGCCGCCAGCACCACGAACTCCGAGGCCGTCGCGAGGGCGGGGTCGATCTCCCCGGTCCAGTTCACGACCACCAGGCGCTGGACCGAGGCCACCGCGGACAGCGCCACCACCGGTGCCAGGTGACGGGTGTAGCAGCGCCAGGTCCACCTCGGCACCTCGAGCGCCAGCGTCAGCTCACTCATGATCCCCCCAAATACTTTAGTCAGCTCAACAATTTAGTTCAGCATACTGAAATCTTCTGTGAGGTAAAGTGCCGATGTGGAAGAGCGAGACGCCGGACGCGCACTGAGCACCGCCGTGGTGGCGTTCCACGAGGCGGTCGGCGCCAGCCTCGGGGTCACGGCGGTCGACCAGCGTGCGCTCGCGGTGATCGCCGGGGCGGGATCGGTGTCGGCGGGAGAGCTGGCCAAGGAGATCGGCCTGACACCGGGAGCGGTCACGGGGGTGGTCGACCGGCTCGTGCGGGCGGGACTCGCCTCTCGGACGCCCGACCCGGAGGACCGCCGCCGGTTGGTGATCACCGCCGTCCCCGGCGCGTTCGGGGACGCCTTCGGGGGCCTGGGCAAGGCGATGGCCGAACTGGCCGAGCGCTACTCGCCCGCCGAGCAGGCCGTGATCGCCGACTGGGTGGCGAACACGATCGAGGTGCTGCGTGAGCAAACGCGCATCCTCAACGCGAAACCGCCGCGGCGGTAGCGGACGCGGTTGGGTGCGGAGTTGCCCGCTATCGGCGGCTCCTCCGTGACTGACCGCAGTGGGAAGCCTTCGCGGTAGCCCGAAGTCACGACCGGTCGTGCCCGATTTCGGTGCAGTGTCCGTGTCGGGGCGACATCCGTGGGATCCTGGACATCTCCTGATCTGGAGAGTGCAGGTCGTGTTCCTGCCTTCGCGGAGGCGCCTGGTGAAGACCGTCGACGAAGACTCGAAGTCGCTGGTGCTCGACTTGCCCGTCGAGCCGACCATCGTGATGGCCGAGCTGCGCGGTCAGCTCACCTCCGCCCTCGCGGACCTGGGCGAGGACCACGTCTACGACGTCCTCCTGGTCGTGACCGAGCTGGTGTGCAACGTCCTCGACCACGCGTCGGGCTTCGGCCGCCTCCGCGTCCTGCGGCACGCGACCCGGTGCGAGGTCACGGTCGAGGTCGACGACGGGTCGCCGGTCCTGCCGGTGCACGGGCGGTCGCGGCTGGGGGACACGCGGGGGCGGGGGATCGTGGTCGTCGACAAGCTCGCCCGCGAGTGGGGCACCCGGCCGGCCGCTGGGGGCAAGACGGTGTTCGCGGTGGTGAGGTGCCCGGAGGACGGGGAAGCGCGGTGCGGCTAGCGGTCGAGCCGCGGTGATGTCACGGCCTCCGGCCTGCCGCCCGCAGTGACGCGACCGCCTCCGGCACGCTGCCGGACAGGGGCAGCGTGCCGTCCAGCCCGGTGAGCGCCAGCGGCAGCCGGGTGGCGCGGCTCGACGCCACCAAGGCGAACGGTGTCCGCCGCTGCGCCGCGTGGTCGTCGGTCTCCACCCACGTCTGCGGAGGTGCACCCTGCCGCGGAAGAGCAGGTCAACGCTACGACCGGGACCTCTGCCGCTCAGGCGCCGTGTCGCGGTCGTGCCCTGACCCGAACCGACCTGGCATTGGTTCTGATTCCCGTTCGTCGACGTCGGCAGAGGTGTCGTTGCGAGGGCTTCCGGGTTGGGCAGCGGCTCGCGTCGGCGCTTCTCGCGGTGGGCTGGGCGGGAGCGCGGTGACCAGGCAGAACAGCGGAGCCAGGGGTGGTCGAGGTGGTGCGGCGCAACCAGGCGGGTCTCGTCTTCGACCTCGGGGCCGTGACGTTCTTCTGCTCCGCCGGCATCAGCCTGCCGGCGGTCGTGCGGAGGCAGGCCGAGCAGCGGAACGACATCGAGCCCGCGAGACCGTTAGGTCGCCGCCGCGCACGGGATGACAGCCCACACGGCCTTCCCGGCGTTGCGCTGAGCCACGCCCCACTGCTTGGCCAGCCGGTTCACGATCACCAGGCCGCGCCCGCGCACCGAGTCGGGCCGGGACGGCTGCATCTGCGGAGGAACGGGTGAGGCGTCCTCGGCGACGATGCTGACGGTGCAGGGCTCATCGGATCTGTGGAGCTTCAGCCGTGCAGGCAGCCGCGCGTGGTCGAAGATGTTGGACGCGAGCTCGGTGATCACGAGCAGCACGTCGAGAACGTCGTCCTCGCGCACGTTCGAGAGGATCGACTGAGCCCATCGCCGGATCTTCGCCGTGTCGGGTGCGGTGCTCGCGAGCTCCATGACGTGCCACCCGCCGGCGGATTGCGCGTCAGCCAAAGCGTGGCCTCGCCGTTCGTCTGGCTTCACACAGATGGGTTACCTCCGGTGCCCAGGACGAAAACCGGTGACCTGGCTCGCACCATCGAACCGCCGGTCATCACGGCAGCTGCACACCGACGACGCACGTGTCGTCGTCCGTGTCGGCCTCGCTCTGGGCGAGCAGGTGGTCGAGGAGGTCGTCGAGGTCGGCCCGCGGCTCCCGCACGGTCTCGCAGAGGCGGTTCAGGCAATCGTCCAGCGGCGCGTCCCTGCGTTCGACCAGGCCATCGGTGTAGAGCAGCAGCGTGTCGCCCCTTTCGAGCACGATCTCGCCCTCCGCGTACGACGCCTCGGACATCGCGCCGAGCATCATTCCCTGCAGGAACGGCAGCAGGTCGCCCCGCCCGTCCCTGATCAGCACCGGCGGCAGGTGGCCGGCGCGGGCCCAGCGCAGCACGCGGGTGTTCGGGTCGTAGAGGCCGCAGATCGCGGTGGCGAAGATGGTGTCGGCGAGGTGGTGGGCCACCAGGTTCAGCCACGTGAGCAGCTGGGCCGGGCCCGCGCCGGTGGCGGCCAGGCCTCGTAGCGCGTTGCGCAGCACGACCATGCCGGTGGCGCCCTTGATGCCGTGGCCGGTGATGTCGCCGACCGACACCAGGATCTGCTTCGACGGGAGCACCACCGCGTCGTACCAGTCGCCGCCGACCAGTTCCTCCTGCGCCGCCGGCCGGTACCGCACGGCGACGCGGAGCCCGAACGCGTCGAGCGTCGGGTGCGTCGGCGGCATGATGACCTGCTGGAGCTGCAGCGTGAGCTTGTTGTGCTCGGCGGCCTCCTGCGCGGTGATCGCCAGCTGGTCCTGCGTGGCCGACAGCGCGACCTCGGTCCAGTGCTGGGCGGAGACGTCCTGGTAGGCGCCGCGGACGGCGAGCAGCGCGCCGTGCGAGTCCAGGACGGGTTCGGCGATCACGCGGACGTGCCGGGTGACGCCGTCGGGCCGTTGCAGGCGGAAGGCCGCCGAGGCGCTGCGGTGGTCGTGCAGGACGGTCTGCACGAAGCCGTTGAGCGCGGGCACGTCGTCCGGGTGCGCGTGCGCCGCGATCTGGCCCAGCGGCACCGGGTCGGCGCTGGGCTCGCGGCCGAAGAGCGCGTGCAGCTGGCTGTTCCACACGATCGCGCCCGTGTGCTGGTCCTCCTCGAAGCCGCCGACGCGGCCGAGGCGCTGGGCGTGCTGCAACAGGTTCGCGAGGCGTGCCGTCTCGTCCTGCACCCGCCACACCACGAGCACCAGCACGCCGTGCCGGGTGATGCTCACGCCGGCCGTCACCGGCAGCGACACCTCGTCGATCAGCGCTGCCAGGTCCATGTGCTCGGTGCGGAACGCCTCGCCGGTGGCGTGCACGTGCTCGACCTTGTCGAACAGGCCGCCCTCGGACGCGGCCAGCGGGTAGGCCTCCAGCAGGGTCTTGCCCGCCACCGCGGCCCGCGGCCTGCCCGCCAGGTCGACGAACCGGCCGTTGACGTGGTGGACGCGGAAGTCGGCGATGGTGCCGTCCGGTGACAGCTCCGGACCGAGGACCAGCGCCGGGTCGAGCAGTCCGTCGGCGAGGTCCACCAGCTCGGACGGGGCCGCCGCGCCGTGGTCGGCGAGACCGGCCGTCGCCGTGCTGTCGAGGGTGGCCGCGCACAGCTCCGCCAGGGCCTCCACCTGCTTGTGCACGCTCAGCGGCTGCGGCGGCAGGGCCGAGGGCCAGCAGATCTCCAGCACCCCGGTGATCCGGCCACCGGTGCCCGCGGGCACGGTGACCCGGCCGGGCAGGTCGGCGCCGATCGATGGCAGGCCCGAGTCGTGCAGGTCGGCGATCCACACGGCCTCGCGCCCCATCAGCGCCCGGCGGGCCGGCGTCGGCACTCCCGGCGGGACGTACCGCCAGCGGCTCGCCTCGCCGGGAGTGAACCCGGCGTGCCCGGCGAGGGTGAGCGACGCGTCCGCGCCCGCCAGCCAGATCGCCACGGCACTCGCGCCCAGCGGGGCCAGGGCGTGGGCGAACAACGACTGCGCCGCCGACTGCGTGTCGTCCGCGTGCAGCGCCCCGCTCTCCGCCGTGCGCAGGCGAACCGCCGCGGTGGCGTCCGGCCGGCCGTCCGGCAGCGGGGGAGCGGTGAGCTCGTCGCCGGAGACCTCGTTGACGATCTCCACGGCGAGCTGGAGCTGCGTGATGTTCGCGCGTTCCGCGAGCAACGCGAGCTGTTCGGCGGCCTGCGCCGGACCGCAGCGCAGGCGCTCGACGAGCACGCCCTTGGCGAGCTCGACCAAGGCCCGGCCGTCCGCGGTGGCCCTGGCCTCCTCGATCTCGTCGCGCAGCCGGGCGACGGTGCCCGCGAGCCGCCCGACGCCCGCCTCGTCGCCGGTCACCTCGTGCGCATCCACCGGTGCACGCACGCGAGGAGGTCCTCGGCGTCGACCGGCTTGGTGACGTAGTCGTTGGCGCCCGAGGCGATGCTCTTGTCGCGGTCACCCGGCATCGCCTTCGCCGTGACGGCGATGATCGGGAGGTCCACGTGCTCCGGCATGGCGCGGATGGCGGCCGTGGCGGCGTACCCGTCCATCTCCGGCATCATCACGTCCATCAGGATCAGGTCGATCTCGGGGTGGCCGACCAGCGCCTCGATCCCCTCCCTGCCGTTCTCGGCGTGCAGGACCCGCATGTCGTGCAGCTCCAGGATGCTGCTGAGGGCGAAGAGGTTGCGCGCGTCGTCGTCGACGATCAGCACCGTCCGGCCGGCCAGCTGACCGTTCACCCGGTGCGTGGCCTCCGGTCGCGGCTGCTCGGGACGCACGAGCGGCAGGACGTCCTCCGGCGCGTCCGCGTTGAGGTGCAACGCGATCCGCTCCCGCAGTTCGTCCAAACTGGACAGCAGCTCCAGCGGCCGCGTGCTGCTGCGGCTCTCCAGTTGCTGCTCGTACTGCGGCGCCAGCCTGCGGTTGTTGTGCGCCAGCACGGGAATCGTGCGGGTGGCGGTGTCGCCGTCGAGCGCCTCCAGGAACCGCAGCGCGGCCCCGTCCGGCATGTCGAGCTCCAGGACGACGCAGTGGCACGGCTCGGTCGCGAGCGCGGCGGCGGCCTCCTCCCGGCCGACCGCGGTGACCACCTCCACGGGACCGCGCGGGTCGTTGCTCGCGGACAGGTCGGTCACGGCGCTCTGCGCGACCAGCGACAGCAGCCCCTGCGGCCGTTCCTCGACGACCAGCAGCCGCCGCTTGTGGGTCACGGAGGGGACGGGCTCCTCCACCGCGGCGGGAGCGGCCGCCTCGACCGCGGCCAGCGCGGGTTCGGCGAAGTCCGCGCTGTGCACCGGGAGGTAGAGCGTGAAGGTGCTGCCCTTGCCGAGCGTGCTCTCCGCGGTGATCGACCCGCCGAGCAGGTAGGCGATCTCGCGGCTGATCGACAGGCCGAGTCCGGTGCCGCCGTACTTGCGGCTCGTGGTGCCGTCGGCCTGCTGGAACGCGCCGAAGATGGACTCGAGCTGGTGCTCGGCGATGCCGATGCCGGTGTCGCTGACCCGGAACATGATCGCCTGGCCGTGTGCGCGCATGGCGGGCGGCAGCTCACCGGGGTCGGCGACCTCGATGCGCAGCTCCACCCCGCCGGTCTCGGTGAACTTGACCGCGTTGGAGAGCAGGTTGCGCAGCACCTGCTGCAGGCGCGTGTCGTCGGTGACGAGCTCCGGCGGCGTGCCCGGCGAGGTGGTCAGCTGGAAGCTCAGGCCCTTCTGGGACGTGAGCGGGCGGAACGTCACCTCGACGTAGTCCAGCAGCTGCCGCAGGGAGACGCGTTCGGGCGTGATGTCCATCTTGCCCGCCTCGATCTTCGACAGGTCGAGGATGTCGTTGATCAGGCCCAGCAGGTCCGAGCCCGCGGAGTGGATGATGCCCGCGTACTCCACCTGCTTCGGCGTGAGGTTGCGGCTCGGGTTCTGCGCGAGCAGCTGGGCGAGGATGAGCAGGCTGTTGAGCGGGGTGCGCAGCTCGTGGCTCATGTTGGCCAGGAACTCCGACTTGTACTTCGACGCGAGCGCCAGTTCCCGCGCACGGGTCTCCAGCTCCTGGCGGGCCTGCTCGATCTCGAGGTTCTTCGCCTCGATGTCGCGGTTCTGGGTGGCGAGCAGCGCCGCCTTCTCCTCCAGCTCCGCGTTGGAGCGCTGCAGCTCCTCCTGGCGCACCTGCAGCTCGCCCGACCGCGACTGCAGCTCACCCGCGAGGCGCTGCGACTCGACGAGCAGCTCGTCGGTGCGGGCGTTGGCGACGATCGTGTTGACGTTGACGCCGATGGTCTCCATCAGCTGGTCGAGGAAGTCGCGGTGGATGGCCGTGAAGTGGTGCACCGACGCGAGTTCGATGACACCGAGGACCTGTTCCTCCACCACGATCGGCAGGACGACGAGGTTCACCGGCGCCGTGCGGCCGAGCCCCGAGGAGATGGCGACGTAGTCCGCCGGCACCTCGTCGACGGCGATGGTGCGGCGGCTGCGCGCCGCCTGGCCGACGAGCGACTGGCCGAACCGGAACCGGGTCGGCCTGGAGTCGTCGTCGGGGTGGCCGTAGGAGCTGATCAGACGCAGCTCCTGGCGGTCCTCGGTGTCGTCGGCGAGGTAGAAGGCGCCGAACTGCGCCGACACCAGCGGGGTCAGCTCGTCCATGATCAGCTCGGCGACCACGGCCAGGTCCCGGCGGCCCTGCATCAGGCCGGAGATCCGGGCCAGGTTGGACTTCAACCAGTCCTGGTCCTGGTTGGCCTTGGTGGAGTCGCGCAGCGACCCGACCATCGAGTTGATGTTGTCCTTGAGCTCGGCGACCTCGCCGGAGGCCTCGACGGTGATCGACCGGGTCAGGTCGCCCTCGGCGACCGCGCTCGTCACCTCGGCGATCGCGCGCACCTGGCGGGTCAGGTTCCCGGCGAGCTCGTTGACGTTCTCCGTCAGGCGCTTCCACGTGCCGGACACGCCCTCGACCTCGGCCTGGCCGCCGAGGCGGCCCTCGCTGCCGACCTCGCGCGCCACGCGCGTCACCTCGGCGGCGAACGAGCTGAGCTGGTCGACCATCGTGTTGATCGTGGTCTTGAGCTCCAGGATCTCGCCGCGCGCGTCGACGTCGATCTTCTTCGTCAGGTCGCCCTGCGCGACGGCGGTGGTGACCTGGGCGATGTTGCGGACCTGGTTGGTCAGGTTGTTCGCCATGAAGTTGACGTTGTCGGTCAGGTCCTTCCACGTGCCCGCCACGTTCGGCACGCGTGCCTGACCGCCGAGCATGCCCTCCGTGCCGACCTCGCGGGCCACGCGGGTGACCTCGTCCGCGAACGCCGAGAGCGTGTCGACCATCGTGTTGATGACGCCCGCGAGCGCGGCGACCTCGCCCTTGGCCTCGACGGTGATCTTCTGGGACAGGTCGCCGCGGGCGACCGCCGTGGCGACCTGCGCGATCGAGCGGACCTGGTTGGTCAGGTTGGACGCCATGACGTTCACGTTGTCCGTCAGGTGCTTCCACGTGCCGGAGACGCCGCGCACGGTCGCCTGGCCGCCCAGGTTGCCCTCGGTGCCGACCTCGCGCGACACGCGGGTGACCTCGTCGGCGAAGCCGGACAGCTGGTCGACCATCGTGTTGATGGTCTCCTTGAGCTCCAGGATCTCGCCGCGCGCGTCGACGCGGATCTTCTGGCTGAGGTCACCGCGGGCGACCGCCGTCGTCACCTGGGCGATCGAGCGCACCTGTGCGGTGAGGTTGTCCGCCATGACGTTGACGGACTCGGTGAGGTCCTTCCACGTGCCCGAGACGCCCTTGACGTCCGCCTGGCCGCCGAGGCGGCCGTCCGTGCCGACCTCGCGGGAGACGCGGGTGACCTCGTCGGCGAAGCTCGACAGCTGGTCGACCATCGTGTTGATGGTGTTCTTCAGTTCGAGGATCTCGCCGCGGGCGTTGACCGTGATCTTCTGGCTGAGGTCGCCCCGGGCGACCGCCGTGGCGACCTGGGCGATGGACCGGACCTGCGCGGTCAGGTTGCCCGCCATGAAGTTCACCGAGTCGGTGAGGTCGCGCCAGGTGCCGGACACGCCCTTGACGTCCGCCTGGCCGCCCAGGGCGCCCTCGGTGCCGACCTCGCGGGAGACGCGGGTGACCTCGTCGGCGAAGCTCGACAGCTGGTCGACCATCGTGTTGATGGTGTTCTTGAGCTCGAGGATCTCGCCGCGCGCGGTGACGGTGATCTTCTGGCTGAGGTCGCCCTGCGCGACCGCCGTGGTCACCTGGGCGATGTTGCGGACCTGGTCGGTCAGGTTGCCCGCCATGAAGTTCACGGAGTTCGTGAGGTCGAGCCACACGCCGCCGACGCCGGGCACCTCGGCCTGGCCGCCGAGCCGCCCCTCGCTGCCGACCTCCCGGGCGACGCGGGTCACCTCGTCCGCGAACGACGACAGCTGGTCCACCATCGTGTTCACGGTGTTCTTCAGTTCCAGGATCTCGCCGCGCGCGTCGACGTCGATCTTCTGGCTGAGGTCGCCGCGGGCGACCGCCGTGGCGACCTGGGCGATGTCGCGGACCTGGCTGGTCAGGTTGCCCGCCATGGCGTTCACCGAGTCGGTGAGGTCCTTCCACGTGCCGGACACGCCGGGCACCTCGGCCTGACCGCCCAGCCGCCCGTCCGTGCCGACCTCGCGCGCGACGCGGGTGACCTCGGAGGTGAACAGCGAGAGCTGGTCGACCATGCCGTTGAAGACCGTGGCTATCTCGCCGAGCAACCCGTCGGAGTCGTCGGGCAGGCGGATGCCGAAGTCTCCGTCGCGCACCGCCGTGAGACCGGCGAGCAACTGCCGCAACTCGGGCAGGTCGGTTGCCCGTCTGGCGACGTCCTGACCAGCCAATGCCTCGGCAGGCGCACTCGTGCCACTCATTTCCAGCGTCCTCCACTGCACGGCGGGAACCACGTGGAGGTGGACGCCTGTTTGCTCAAGCTCACCTCAGCGAACTCGAACGACCTTACTCGAACCGGGACCGCGCTCCGACGTGAGCGCGGTCCCGGCGAGTTCCGCGTGCCGGCGAACCCGATCAGCCGGGGATGTTCTTCGGGTCCCGCTCGCGCGGGTAGGTGTTCCGTTCGCCGATCGTGCCGTCCTGCTTGCGGATGATGTGCTCGGCACCGCGCTCGACGGCCATCTCCCGGCCCTTGGCGGTCGCCTCGGCCTTCGTGTCGTGCGTGCTGGAGGCCTGCGTGTTGCCCTCGACCTTGTTCTTCCAGGTTCCGTTCTCCTGGTACGTCTCGACGTCGCCCTTCATCACGGCCTCCTTCGTCGTGGTGGTGGTGGTGGTGGTGGTCGAAGGGGTTCCCAGCCTTGGGCTTTTCGACACCGCCGGAGGGCAAACGTCTGCTTTTCGTTGGCGCACAACGTGATCGCATGCCGATTCGGTCGTTGCCGCCGTGCCGCCGCCTTCCTCGTGAAGATCACCCGAGCGGGCGACGGGAGGCAGTCGGGGCGGGTCGGGAGCACATGCCTTGCGGCGCGGGGAATCCGGTGCGGTGGGACGCGGATCGACGTCACCACCGTGCTCGCGCCGTAGCGGCTGAAGGCCGCGCGGTGCTCGAGGTCGCCCACCGCGGTCCCACTCCCCGGCCTCGCGGCAGAGCAGGCGTGGCGGGCTTCCACCGCGCCGACCGCTCGCGCCGTCGCGCGGACGGCGCCAACGCCGGGCTCGTCGTGCTCGACAGGGCGCTGGGTGAGGGAGCCTGCTTCCGTCTCGGCCTGCCCTCGTCCGATCAGGTGTGAGGACCACGCCGCCGTTCAGGTGAAGCCCGGAAGTCGTTCAACCCCAACGGTTTGGCGGGAGGAGCGGCGGGTAGCCGCGACCGGCGCCGGGAGGTCGGCGTCCGTTCCCGGCGGCGAACGAAGGCGGCGACCATGACGATGCGGCACCCCTGCGCTCCGACCACCCGTCCCGTCCTGGCATGACCCGGTGGCCGGTCGCCGGGCTGCTGGCCCTGCTCGTGGCGGGGTGCGGAGGTCTCGGCCCGAGCGCCGCGGACCGTCCCGACACCCTGGTGACGACGGGCTTCGGGTTGCCGGACGAGCACGCCACCGCACGCGTGGACGTGTTCCGGCAGCGGCGTCCGGAGGTCGACCTCCGGATCAACGAGGGAGCGTTCGACGAACAGCAGTTCCTCTCGGCGGTGGCGGCGGGTGACCCACCGGACCTGGTCTACGCCGACCGGCGCAAGCTCGGCGGCTACGCGGCCAGGGGAGCGGTGCAGGACCTGGGACCGTGCCTGCGGCGGCAGGGTGTCGACCTGGCGCGGTACCGCGCCGCGGCGGTCCGGCAGGTCACCTACGGGAACGTGGTCTACGGCGTTCCCGACTTCTTCACCGTCCGCGTGCTCGTGCTGAACAACCCGGTGCTGCGCCAGGCGGGGATCGACCCGGCCTCGGTGTCCACATCGGACTGGACGGCGCTCGCCCGGATGGCGGAGAAGCTCGCACGGGTCCAGGACGGCCGCATCGAACGGATCGGCTTCGACCCGCGCATGCCGGAGTTCCTGGCGTTGTGGAGCAAGGCGAACGGCGCCGACCTCGTCTCGGACGGACCGCACCTCGACGACCCGCGCGTCGTCGAGGCCGTCCGCTACACCGCTGACCTGGTCCGGGCGCAGGGCGGCTGGGCGGCGTTCCGGGCGTTCCGGGACACCTTCGACTCCTTCGGCGCGAACAACGAGCTCGTCACCGGACAGGTCGCCGCGATGGCCATCGACTCCTGGTACGTCAACACCCTGGCCGCGAACTCGCCCCAGGTCGACGTCACCGTCGTCCCCTTCACCGACCGGCAGGGCGCCGTCCTCACCGAGGCGGGTGGTCAGGCGTGGGCCATTCCGCAGGGAGCCCGCCACCCCGAACTGGCGTGCGAGTTCATCGCGACGATGACCGCGGCGGACACCTGGGTCACCGCCGCGAAGGCACGCCGTGACGCCCTCGCGAAGAAGGGAAAGCCTTACAGCGGAACGTTCACCGCCAACCGCGTCGCCGACGAGAAGATCTTCGGCGAGGTGTACGACCCGCGCGGCATCCCGGTGCTCGAGCAGGGCGTGCGCGTGTTGCGGTCCGTGCAGGACAGGTCCTTCGCGCTGCCGCCCAGTCCCGCCGCCAGCGACCTCGTGCGGTCCTGGGAGTCCGCGGTCGCCAGGGCGCTGCTCGGCGGGCAGTCCCCGCAGGAGGCGATGCGGCAGGCGCAGCGCGAGGCGGAGCGGGCGATCACCCGCGTGGGAGGCCGGTGATGGTGAGCACGCGCGAGGCCCGGGCCGGCTGGCTGTTCGTGCTGCCGTGGGTGGCCGGTTTCCTGCTGCTGACAGCGGGGCCGATGCTCTACAGCCTGTACCTGTCGTTCACGCACTACGACCTGCTGAAGCCGCCGCGGTTCGCGGGCCTGCAGAACTACCGGGAGATCCTCCTCGACGGTCGTGCGGCGACCGCGCTGTGGAACACCGTCTTCTACACCGTGCTGCACGTGCCGGCGCAGATCGTCCTGGCGCTGGGACTGGCGTCGTTGCTGCGCCGCGCCGGACGGTCGGCCGGCCTGTTCCGCACGGTCCTGTTCCTGCCCACGATGACCCCTCCGGTCGCGCTCGCCGCGCTGTTCCTGCTGCTGCTCAACGGTCAGAACGGTGCGGTGAACGCGGTCCTGGGCTGGTTCGGGTTCAGCGGCCCGCAGTGGACGACCGACCCGGCGTGGATCAAGCCGGGGCTGGTGCTGATGAGCCTGTGGACCGTCGGCAGCACCGCCGTGCTGTACCTGGCCGCGCTGACCAGGGTGCCGGCGGAGCGCTACGAGGCGGCCCGGCTGGACGGCGCCTCCGCGTGGCGGCAGTTCTGGCACGTCACGCTGCCCGGCATCAGCGGCACCGTGTACTTCACGTTGGTCGTGAACACCATCGCCTCGCTCCAGGTGTTCACGGAGGCGTACACGATGTTCTTCGGCGCCAGGCCTTCCACGCCCGCGGAGGGCGACGCGGCGCTGTTCTACGTGATCTACCTGTTCCAGGAGGCGTTCGGGTCGCTGCGGATGGGGTACGCCTCGGCGCTGGCGTGGGTGCTGTTCCTGGTCATCGCCGTCATCACGGTGGTCCAGGTGCGGCTGTCCCGCGACTACGTGCACTACGAGGACAGGTCATGATCCGCCGCGTCCCCGTGGTGGCGGCCCTGCTCGCGATCGGCCTGCTGTTCGCCTACCCGTTCTGGTGGCTGGTGAGCGCGTCGCTGAAGGACCGCTCGCGCGTCTTCGACAACGCCCTGCTGCCGTCACCGGCCGACTTCGCCAACTACGCCGAGGTGTGGCGCGCCGTCCCGCTGCTCGCGTGGGTGGGCAACAGCGCGGCCGTCGGGATCGCCGCCGCGGTCGCCGCCACGGTGTCGAGCGCGGTCGTGGCCTTCGGGTTCGCCCGCTTCCGGTTCCGCGGCCGCGACGCCCTGTTCGGGCTCGTGCTCGCCACGATGATGCTGCCGGGAGCCGTCACGATGGTGCCGGTGTACCTGGAGTGGCACGCCGTGGGCCTCGCGACCACGCAGGTGCCGCTGTGGGCGGGCAACCTCTTCGGCTCGGCGTTCTACGTGTTCCTGCTGCGCCAGTTCTTCCTCGGCCTGCCCGCCGAGGTGTTCGACGCGGCGCGGGTGGACGGCGCGGGCCCGTGGCGGCAGTTCCGCTCGATCGCGCTGCCGCTCGCGCGGCCCGGGCTGGTGGTGGTGCTCGTGTTCGAGCTCAAGGCCGCGTGGACGGACCTGATCAGGCCGTTGATCTACCTGCGCGAGCCCGAGCTCTACACGCTGCCGCGCGGGCTCAAGGCGGTGCTCGACAGGTTCGGGCAGGGCGGCGAGGCGCAGTGGGAGCTCGTGATGGCGGCGAGCGTGGTCGCCACCGTGCCGATGGTCCTGCTGTTCCTGGTGGCTCAGCGGTACTTCGTGCGCGGGGTCGTGACCCAGCGCGCCGAGGAGTAGGGGTCAGCGAGCAGGGGGTCAGCGCTCCGCGCCCGGCAGCTGCCCGGTCGTCGTGAGCTGCTCGGCGATGTCGCGCAGCTTGACGTTGGTGTGCTGGCTCGCGCGGACCAGCACGGTGAACGCCTGGTCGGCGCTGAGCTTGTGGCGCTCCATCAGGATCCCCTTGGCCTGGCCGATCAGGTCACGGGTCTCCACCGCCGCCGAGAGCTCCCGGCGCTCCTGGGCGGAGGCGAGCGCGATCGCCGCGTGCCCCGCGAACAGGCTGCCGACGTGCCGGGACTCGTCGTCGAAGGCGTTCGGCTCGCTCGCGTACAGGTTGAGCGCGCCCAGGTCCTCGCCCTGCACGTACAGCTGGAACGACAGCATGCTCCCGACCTCGAACTCCGCCGCTTTGCGTCCGAACGCGGGCCACCGCTCGTCGTGGACGACGTCGGGCACGGAAACGATCTTCTCGTCGAACAGCGCGGTCAGGCACGGCCCCTGGGCGGTGTCGAACTGGGCCTGGTCCACGGCGCAGGGGAGCTCCCCGGTGGTGGCGACGGTGCGGATCTCCTTCTTCCCGACCACGGTCATGATGCCGGCGTGCGCGGCGCCGGGGATGGTCCCGACCGCCGTGTGCACGATGGCGTCCATGGTGTCCTGCTCGCCCTGCTGCCCCTGCAGCGCGAGCGCGATCTCGGTCAG
Source organism: Lentzea jiangxiensis (assembly GCF_900104175.1). Lineage (GTDB taxonomy): Bacteria > Actinomycetota > Actinomycetes > Mycobacteriales > Pseudonocardiaceae > Lentzea > Lentzea jiangxiensis. The sequence continues at coordinate 444,688 of NZ_FNIX01000003.1, read as the reverse complement.
GTGGGTCGCCAGGTCCCTGCCGCCGTCGGCGGGCGTGGCCTCGGCGGCGAGTGGACCTGCGGTGATCTCGACCATGACGGGAGGGGTACCCGGACAAAGGCGGAGGTAGTCGGGCACGCCTGGACCGGGGCGCGAGGGCGGGAGGCCACCATCGTCGTACCGCGTGGTTGACCAGCGGCTCGCTGGGTACCTGTAGCAGCAGGTCAGGCCTCAGGAGGAACCTTCATGCCCAGTCGCGCCCTCGTCATCCCGTTCGGTCTGCTGGTCACGTCGGCCGTGGTCGACGTGGTGCACCTGCTCACCGGTCAGGAGCGCTTCTCCTCCGCCGCCGGGCACCTGATCGCGGCCGGGCTGCTGCTCGGCGTGGTCACCGCCGCGATCGGCTGGCTGGAGCGGATCTTCGGCGAGCCGCTCGACGCAGGGGAGCGGCGCGCGGTTCTGCGCCACGGCCTCGTCACCGCGGGCGTTCTCGTCCTGTTCGCCGTCAGCTGGTCGCTGCGGCTCGGCGTCGAGGGCTGGCAGCCGGCGTGGCCGGCGCTCGCCCTGTCGTGGGCCGGGGTGGTCGTGGCGGCGTTCGGCGGAGCGCTGGGCGGCAGGCCGGTCGAGGAGGACTCCCAGCCGGACACCGCCGGGGCGTTGCGCACCGCCTGAGCCGTCACCGGCCGGCCAGTGCCGCGGCCGCGGCGAGCGCGGCCGCCGTGGCGCACAGGACACCGGCGGCTCCGGTGCTGACGGCGACGGCGCCGACCGCGCTCGGCAGGACGACCTGGCCGAGGCGGTTGCCCGTCAGGCGCAGGGACATCGCCCGGCCGCGCAGACCCGGTGGCGTCGAGTGGGCGAGCCACGCCATGGTGAGCGGCTGCCCGACGCCCAGGCCGAGACCGAGGAAGACCACCAGGCAGGCCATCGCGGCGGCGGGCAGCGGCAGGGCGAGCGCGGCCATCGACACCGCGGACAGGGCGGCCGTGCCCACCATCAGGCGTCGGCGGCCCAGGAGCGCGACGAGCTTGCCGAGGAAGAACCGCGACACCATGGACGCGACGGCGCGCAGGGTCAGCAGCAGGCCGACGAAACCCGCCGTGAGACCGCGGTCTGTGCCGAGTGCGGGCAGGTAGACCAGCGTGATGTCGACGGCGGCGATCACGATGCAGCTCACGAGCAGAGCCCGCGGCAGCCCCGGCAACCGGACCAGCGTCCGCATCCCGCCGTCCTCCCGCTCCCGCGCCCCGGCCGCCACGGCGGGCAGGCGCAGGAACAGGGCGCTCAGCGTGAGCACCAGTCCGATGCCGGTCGAGGCGGCGAACAGGGCGCCGGTGTGGGGAACCGCCTGCCCGCCCCCGGCCAGCACGATCAGGCCGGGACCGAGCGCCTGCCCGAGGGAGGCGGCGAAGGTGTAGTGGCCGAACGCCGTGTCGAACCGGTCCGGCGGGGCCGCGTTGGCGACGGCCGCCTGTTGGCCCACGACGCAGAGCAGGTGCCCTGTGCCGAGCACGACGATCCCGGCCGCCAGCCCGGCCGGTGCCGACCCGGCCAGGAGCAGCACCGCGGCGGAGACGGTCATCAGCAGCGCCCCCGCGATCATGACCCGCCGTTCGCCGAACCGGTCGGTCGCCTGCCCGGAGGGCACCGCCAGCAGGAGGGGCACCACCGCGAACGACGCGGCCAGCGCGCCCAGCCAGCCGCCGGGGACGTCCAGCTCGATCGCCCGGTACGTGACGGCCGGACGCAGGACGAACGTGATGGCCTGGGCGAGAACCGAGTGGACCAGCAGCAGAACGAGCAGGCGGCGGCCGGGACCGCCGGTCACCGCGGGTCCGGCTTGGCCAGGCGCCACGCCGCCTTCGCGCCGAGACTGGTCTCGATGTGCGCTCGCATCACGTCGGCAGCGGTCTCGCCGTCGCCTTCGAGCACCGCCTGGAACAGCAGGGCGTGCTCGTTCGCCTTGGCGGCGCGTTCCTCGTCGCTCCGCTCGGCCCGCAGGCCGTGCCGGCGGTAGCGGTCGCTGGTGTCCCACAGGCCGTCGAGCATGCCGGTCAGCATCGTGTTGTGCGAGGCGCGGTAGATCGCCGCGTGGAACCGCCGGTGCGCCATGAGGTGCGCCGTGGTCGGGTCCCCGGGCAGCGGTTCGAGGTCCTCCAGGGCGGCGCGCATCTCGGCGATGTCCTGCCTCGTGCGCCGTTCCGCGGCCAGCGAGGCGGCCATGGGGTCCAGCGAGCGGCGCACCTCCAGCAGGTCGCGCGCTTCCTCCGCGGTGAGCGCGGTGACGCGCGCGTCCCGATGGGCGTCGAGCTCGACCAGTCCCTGCTGCCGCAACCGGCGCAAGGCCTCGCGCAGGGGAGTGGTGCTGATGCCGATCTGCTGGGCGAGCAGCGCCTGGTTGAGGACGGAACCGGGTTCGAGGGCCCCGGAGAGGATCAGTTCGCGCACGTGGGCGTACGCGAAGTCGCTCTTGGTCGTGTGCGGCTCAGCCGGTTGCGTCATGCGGACCTCCCAGTACAGCGGAGGTTATAACCTGACGCGTCAATCGAAGGCTTGATGTGGCGTTGCTCTCTGAATGAGCGGGCGGAGGCAGGTCGCCGAGCTTATAACCTGCCTCCGCCGGTGCTCACCTGATCCCGTGCTGCTGCAGCCACAGCTCCAGCACGCCGAGGTGCCACAGCTCGTTCCCGCCGGCCTTGGTCTCGTGGCCGTTGGGGTTCGCGAGCAGTTCGTCGACGTAGTCGCGCCGCAGCACCCCGCGCTGCCGTGCGGCAGGGGAGCTCATGGCCGAGCGCAGCAGGTCGAGCACTTCACCGTCGAGCCGGGTCAGGGCCGGAACGGGGAAGTAGCCCTTCTTCCGGTCCACCACCTCGTGCGGCAGCAGGTCGCGCCCGATGTCCTTGAGCAGGCCCTTGCCGTTCTGGTCGGCCTTGAGCTCCGGCGGGCACGCGGCGACGAGCTCCACCAGGTCCTGGTCGAGGAACGGCACGCGGGCCTCGACACCCCACGCCATCGCCATGTTGTCGACCCGCTTGACCGGGTCGTCGGGCATCAGCAGGTGCGTGTCGGTGCGCAGGACGGCGTCCAGCGCCGTGTCGGCGCCCGACTCCGCGAGGTGCTCGGCGGCCAGCTCACCGCTGACGTCGCGGCTCGTGAGCCACCGCGGTTCCAGGACGTGCGCGAGCTCGTGGTGCTCGAGGTCGTGGAACGCGTCGCGCAGCACCTCGGCGGCCTCACCGCGGGCCGCGTCCGCCGCCGGCTGGTGGTAGCGGTACCCGGCGAACACCTCGTCGGCGCCCTGGCCGCACTGCACGACCTTGACGTGCTTCGAGACCTCGCGGCACACCAGGTGGAACGCGGTGACGTCGTGGCTGCCCATCGGCTCGCTCATCGACCCCACGGCGTCCGAGACCGCCAAGGCGATCTCCTCGTCACCGATGCGGATCTGGTGGTGGTCGGTGCCGAACTTCTGCGCGATGGCGTCGGAGTAGACGAACTCGTCGCCCTCCACGTCGCCGCGGCTCGTGAACCCGATGCTGAAGGTGCTGGGCCGGTGCCCCTCGTCCGCCAGCAGGGCGACCAGCAGGCTCGAGTCGAGGCCGCCGGACAGCAGCACGCCGACCTCCACGTCCGACACCGTGCGGCGGCGGACCGCGACCTGCAACGCCTCGCGCACCGCCTGCCGCCAGTCCTGCGCCGTCCAGTCCGCGTGCTCCGGTCGCCGCGTGTACGAGGGCTGCCAGTAGACGCGGTCGCGCGGCTGCTGACCGGGCTCGAACACGCGGATCGTGGCGGGAGGGAGCTTGCGCACTCCCTTCAGGACGGTGCGCGGCGCGGGCACGATGGAGTGCCAGGTGAGGTAGTGGTGCAGGCCGGCCCTGTCGAGCTCGGTGTCGACACCGCCACCCGCGAGCAGCGCCGGCAGGGTGGAGGCGAACCGCGTCCGCCCGCGCACCTCGGCGACGTAGAGGGGCTTGATGCCGAGCCGGTCGCGGACCAGCAGCACGCGGTCGCGGCGCCGGTCGACCAGGGCGATCGCGAACATGCCGACGAGGTGGTCGACGAACCCCTCGCCCCAGTGGTCGTAGGCCTTGAGGACCACCTCGGTGTCGCTGGTGGACCGGAAGCGGTAGCGGCCGGACAGCTCCTCGCGGAGCTGCTCGTAGTTGTAGATGCACCCGTTGAACGCCACCGCGAGCCCGAGCTCGTCGTCGACCATCGGCTGCGCGCCGGCGTCGGACAGGTCGATGATCGACAGTCTTCGGTGCCCGAGCGCCACCCGGCCCTCCGACCAGTGGCCCGCTCCGTCCGGCCCGCGCGAGTACATGGTCCGCGTCATGCGCTCGACCGCGTCGAGGTCCGGCCGGTCGGGACCGTGGACGATCTCACCGGCGATTCCGCACATGGAGTTCTCCTCGGGTGTTCGGCTGACAAGACGTCCTCCGAATACCCCGGATGTCGATGTTCACGTCCCGGCTGTGGCCGGGCTCGCGTGTGAGCAAACCCACGACCGTTTCGCCCGTTGGCAGGTTGACGCGACCGGGCCGGTGCCCCGGCAATGGACCCCATGCATCTCTCGGCCGCCGACCTCGACCAGGCGACCATCCCGCAGCTCGCGCGCCGGATGGCGGACGGTGGGCTCACCGCGGCCGGTCTGACCCGTGCCTACCTGCGCCGCGTCGTCGAGCTCGACCCCCGCCTGCGCGCCGTGGTCGCGGTCGACCCCACGGCGGAGAGCCAGGCCGAGGAGAGCGACCGCAGGCGGGCGCTCGGGCAGTCGCGCGGCCTGATGGACGGCATCCCCGTGCTGCTCAAGGACAACATCGACACCCGCGGCCTGGCGACCACCGCCGGGTCACGGGCGCTGAGCGTGCCTCCGGAGGCCGACGCCGAGGTGGTGACGCGTCTGCGTGCGGCGGGCGCGGTCGTGCTCGGCAAGACGAACATGACGGAGTGGGGCAACTTCCGCTCGCCGTGGGCCAGCTCCGGCTGGTCGGCGGTGGGCGGCCAGACCGCGAACCCGCACGTGCTCGACCGCACCCCGTGCGGCTCGTCGTCCGGCTCGGCCGTCGCCGTCGCGGCGTCGCTGGCGCAGGTGGCGGTCGGCACCGAGACGAACGGCTCGATCGTGTCCCCGGCGGGCCACGCGGGGATCGTGGGGTTCAAACCGACGCCGGGCCGGGTGAGCAACGCGGGCATCGTGCCGATCACGGCGCTGCGGGACACCGCAGGCCCGATGGCACGGCACGTCGTGGACGCCGCGATCCTCATGGCGGCCATGGAAGGCACCGACCCCTCGTTCACCCCCGGCACGCTGCGCGGCGCGAGGATCGGCGTGTGGCGCAGGACCGGGTTCGACCCCGACGTCGACCGCGTGGTGGCGTCGACCGTGGAACTCCTCCGGGACCGCGGCGCCACCACGGTCGACGTCGAACTGCCGTACCAGGACGCGATCCAGGCCGTCGACCGCCCGGCCATGGTCGCCGAGTTCCGGCACGACCTGGAGCGGTACCTGCGCACCCGCACCGGCGCGCCGCGCACGATGCGCGAGCTGGTCGAGTTCAACGAGGCCGACCCGGTCGAGCTGTCGCGGTTCGGCCAGGAGCTGTTGCACGACGCGGAGAAGGCGCGGCCGCTGACCGACCCGGTCTACCGCCACCAGCGCCTCACCGCGACCGGCCTGGCACGCCGCTCCCTCGACGAGACCCTGGCGGCGCACCGCCTGGACCTCGTCATGGCGCCCACCAACGGACCCGCGTGGCTCGCGCGCGGCGCCGACCCGTCCGGACCGCGCACGGCCCTGCCCGCGGCGGTGGCGGGCTACCCGAACGTCAGCATCCCCGCGGGCTTCGCCGGGCCGCTGCCGATCGGCGTGTCCTTCCTCGGCGGGCGGGGAGCGGACGAGGCGGTGCTGCGCTTCGCGGCCGCCTTCGAGGACGCGGCGCGGGCCCGCCGCACGCCCGCCTACCTGCCCGGGGTCGCCTGACCGGCCTCCGACGCGTGCAGGCACATACCGGCCAGCAGGACCACCGCACCGCCGAAGCTCAACGTGAACGTGTCCGTGGCCATGCCCACCACGACACCGAGCACGCCGAGGAGGTCCACCGCCCACCGGACGGCCCGCTGGTTCGGCTGCCACCGGGGGACGTCGTCACGGTGCCGCGGCCGGGCCGTCGGGGGAACGACAGGAGCCTGCCTGAGCGGGGTCATCGATGCCCTTTCGACACGGGGGAGTCGGTGCAGCGCGCGGATACCCCGTTCGGGCGGTTTCACACACGCTCGAACAGCCGCGCCAGGCCGCTGATCTCCAGAACGCGTCGCACGGCCGGGCTGGGCGAGCTCAGCCGGAGCGACCCCGTCATCGCGACGGCCCTGGCACGGCTGCGGACCAGCGCGCTGATCCCGCTCGAGTCGCAGAAGGTCACGCCGGAGACGTCGACGACCAGGTGGTGGCGGCCCGCCTCGATCAGCCGGTCGAGCTTCGCCAGCAGCATCTCCGAGCCCGCCACGTCCAGAGCTCCGGCCAGCGCCACCTCGGTCTGCGCCGCCGAGGTGCCGACGACCTGGATCCGCAACACGGTGCACCTGCCTCCACAGCCGACGTGGAGGCGGTGAATACCCGCTGTCCGCCGGAACATGGCGCGCAGCAACACTTTTCCGTGATCAGGTTGACGGGCTCGGCGGCGGGTACACCGAGCGGTCGCCCCACGCCTAGAAGGCGTCCTCCGTGAAGTCGATCGGCGGCTCGTCCTCGAACGCCCGCGACCTGCCGGTGCGCTGCTGTCCCGCCGCGACCACCTCGTCGAGGTCCTGCCCCTCCTTGATCGCCGTGTACGCGCGCCGCAGCGACGGTGTGCTGGTCCGCATCGCACGTTGCACGTCGGGGTCGTTGACGGCCCGGCCGGACGCGACGTCCTGCCACGACACCACCCCGGAGTCGATCTTGCGCTGCAGGTCCTTCAGCGCGTTCGGCGCGTCCTTCGACCGGGCGAACCTCTCGATCTCGGCGATGTCGGCGGGCGACAGGTCGGCGCCGCGGGTCCGCGCCTTCGACACCTCCGCGGCGACCTGGTCCAGCCGTGCACCCCTGGCGTCGAGGTCCGCCCGCCACGCCTGCAGCTGCTGACGCGCGCTGTCGTGGGGGAACGTCATTCGCCGCCTCCCGTGCCCGGAGCGCCCGGCTGCGCCCAGCGCTCCTCCTTCGCCGCCTCCAGGTACTTGCCGCGCGCCTTGTACCCGCCCTTGGCCACGCCCCACGCACCGCTGCCGACGGCGGACATGCCGTCACCCGCCTTCTCCTTGCCGTCCTGGAAGCCGTCGACCACGTCGAAGAAGTCGTTGACGTCCCGCACGTCGGGGATCTTGGAGAGCGCGGTGCCCATCAGCTTGATGCCGTTGATCACGCCCTGGACGCCCTCGATGAGCGTCTGCATCGACTGGATGAGCTTGCGGACCTGGTCGACGATGTTGACCACGTCGTAGACCATCCACACGGCACGGCCCCAGCCGACGAGCGGGATCCACGCCGTCATCGCGGCCTTCACCAGCTTGTCGCAGATCTTGTCGAGCAGGGTCAGCGCGAGCTTCGCGGCCGACCGGCAGGAGCTCGCCATGTTCTTGAACCGGTCGCCGATGAACTTCGCGACCTGCGAGTCCCACTCGACGGCGACCGTCCACGTGCGACGCATGCGGTTCTCGAAGCTCTGCGCGGCGCCGCCGTCCCAGTGCGGGGAGAGCTCCTCGATGCCGTTGGCCACGTTGTGCCGCACGTTGTCGAGCGCCTTGGCGACGCGGTCCCACGCGGCGGCGTTCGCGTCGATCTTCTCGAAGTCGCCCGCGAGCGGCATGACGAGGTCCCGCACCAGGTCGTCGCCGGTGACCTGCTGGTAGATCCAGTTGACGCCCTGGATCTTCCACCCGGCGGCCTCGATCAGCTCCTTGACCGTCTGACGGCCCGGCCGGTCGTCGGGCACCGAGCGCAGCGAGACGGCCGGGTCCTCGACGTCCTGGTACCCGTTGCAGACCCCGGCGCTCATCCGCCGACCCCCAGGAACCGCTCCAGCCAGGACGGGGGCTCCGCCCCGCCGCCCGCGGTGTCGATCAGGCAGACGCCGACCCGGTCGGCCTTCTCGTAGGCGGCGGCGGACTTGACCAGCGCCTCGGCGTCCTGGTTCATCTTGCGGTTCGCGGCCTCCAGCGTCTCGCCGTAGAGCTGCGCGACCCCGGTCACGACGGGGTCCAGCAGCGACAGCATGCCGGTGAACCCGGACGTGTCCCCGCCTTTGGTGACCGCGTGTTCCCGGATCGTCAGGAAGTGCTCCGCCTGACGCTCGAGCAACCCGCTGCACGCGCGCAACTCGTCCGGTACTACCTGGAACTTCTCTCCCATGGCGCTCATGACGCCTCACCCCACTGTGCGGTCCCGCCGCGTTCGGCCCTGTGGACAACTCGGATCACGTACGTTCGCGATCGGCGGCACCTCGAGCAGGTGGAGCCGCGCCCGATGTCCGCAACCTGGGTACTCGGCGCGAGCGGGGTCGCCGTTACGGAGGAAGAGGGGTTCCGGGTCGTGGTGAGGCTGGACCGTCTGGTCAATGTGCTGGGTGGGTACGGGGTCCGGTTGTGCTGCTGCCCGGTGCCGCGGTCGGCCGAGCTGCGCGGTGTGGTGCTCCGGGACACGACGGACGGCCGGCCCGAGGTCGGTGACGTGTACCTCGCGGTCGGCGCCGAGTCGGTGGCCGAGGCGGTCCACGCGGCGGTGTCGGCCCGCGCGGTCGTGGTGCTCGTCCGGGGTGGTGAGGAACTGCTGGCGGACGCCGTCGCGACGGGGGAGGCCGAGGGGATCGCCGTGGCGCTGGCGGATCCCGCGCTGTCGTGGAGCCAGCTGGCGGGCGTCGTCTACGGCCTCGTGCTGGAGGGCAGGGAGACCGAGTCCGGGCGTGGCCCCACCGACCTCTTCGCGCTGGCCGACAGCCTCGCCGCCGCGACCGGGGGCGCGGTGACCATCGAGGACCGGGTGTCGCGCGTGCTGGCGTACTCGGGTCCGCAGCAGGAGGCCGACGCGGCACGGCTGGAGACCATCCTGGGCCGCCAGGTGCCCGCGTGGGTGCGGGAGCTCTTCGACGCGGCGGGCGTGCCCGCGCACCTGCTGGCGTCCGACGAACCGCTCTTCGTGCCCGGCGACCCCGCGCGCGGCCTGACCGGGCGGATGGTCGTCGCCGTCCGCGTCGGCCGCGAGCTGCTGGGAACCGTGTGGGTCACGTGCCCCGAGCCGTTGCGGGGTGATCGGCGCACCGCCCTGACCGACGGCGCCCGGATCGTGGCGCTGCACCTGCTGCGGTCGCGCGCCAGCGCCGACCTGGAACGCCAGGTCGAGTCGGAGTGGGTGATCCGGTTGCTGGAGGGCACGGCGGACGCCGCGACGGTGATCAGCCAGCTCGGGTTGCCGCCGGGACCCGCCAGGGTCGTCGCGGTCCGCGCGCACGTCGGCGACGAACGGCACGCGGCCGTGCTGCTGGCCTTCGAACAGGCGACCACCGGCTTCGGCTGGTCGCGGCCGGGGCGCAGCGCCCTGTCCGGCAACAGCGTCTACACGATCCTGCCCGGCGACGGGGTCGCCGCGGCGCGGGACTGGCTGGCGGCGCTCGAAGCCGCGCTGCCGGGGCACGTCTCCACGTCGGCGGGGATCAGCGCCGCCGCCGAGCCGGCCGACCTGCCCGCCGCGCGGCAGGAGGCCGACGAGTGCCTGGCGCTGCACGAGGGGCGCTCCGACGACGCGCCCGCCTACGACGAGTCGTGGGACGAGATCCTGCTGCAACGCCTGCGCACCGCGGCGCGCGTCGGCAGGGCGTCGGCCCGCGGACCGGTGGCGGACCTGCGCCGGCACGACGCCGAGCACGGCACCGGCTACGTCGCGACCCTGCGGGCCTGGCTGGAGGCGCAGGGCGACCTGGCCGAGGCCGGGGAGCGGCTGGGCGTGCACGGCAACACCGTGCGCAACCGGCTCCGCAAGATGGCCGAGGTGACCAGCCTCGACCTGGACGACGCCGCGAAGCGGGTCGCGATGACCATCGACCTCGCGGCGACGGTGTCGGATTCCTACAACCGCTGAGCCGAAATTGTAGGAACGGGACAACCGGTACGCCTCGTCGTGCACGCACCCTGGAGTCGCAACCCAGCGATGACAGGAGGCAGGGATGGACGGCGTCGAGCGCCTTGACGGCGGTCCGCGCTCAGCGGTCGTGGTCGGTGCGGGGGTCGTGGGGCTGTCCACGGCGTGGTTCCTGCAGGAGCGCGGGGTCGAGGTGACGGTCGTCGACCGGACCGGCGTCGCCGCCGGCGCGTCCTGGGGCAACGCCGGCTGGATCGCACCGGGGCTCGCGATCCCGCTGAACGAGCCGGCCGTGCTGCGCTACGGCCTGCGGTCGGTGTTCGACCCGGCCGCGCCGCTGCACCTCCCGCTGACCGCCGACCCGGGGCTCTGGTCGTTCCTCGCGCGCTTCGCCGCCCACTGCCGCTGGTCGTCGTGGACGAGGGTGGCGAAGGCGAACCTGCCGCTCAACGAGGAGAGCCTCGAGGCCTACGACGTGCTCACCGCGAACGGCGTCGAAGCGCCCACCGTCGACGCGCCGATCACCGCGGTCTTCACCTCCGCGGCACCCGCGCGGGGCTTGGTGCACGAGCTGGAACGCCTCGCCGCGGCCGGGCAACCCGTCGACCACACGCGACTGTCCACAACGGACCTGCGCGACCAGGTTCCGCTCGCGTCGTCCGCACTCGCGGTCGGTGTGCGCATCGACGGGCAGCGGTTCGCCGCTCCCGGCGAGTTCGTCCAGGCGCTGGGCCGTGCCGTCGCCGCTCGCGGCGCCGCGATCCGCACCTTCGAGGTCGCGGACGTCCGCGAGGACGGCGCCGGGGTGGTCGTGACGGGGCAGGACGGCGAGGCGGTCTCCGCCGACGTGGCCGTGGTCGCCACCGGTGCCTGGCTGTCGCGGCTCGCGGCCCGCACCGGCGTCCGCACGCCGGTCCGCGCCGGACGCGGCTACTCGTTCACCGTGCCGGTCGACGAGCCGGTGCGAGGTCCGGTCTACCTGCCGGAGGTGCGGGTCGCCTGCACGCCCTACCGGGGTGGTCTCCGGGTCGCGGGCACGATGGAGTTCCGCGACCCGGACGCGCCGCTGGACGAGGCGCGGGTGGACGCGATCATCGCCTCCGTCCGGCCGTTGCTCGACGGCGTGCGGTGGGAGGAGCGCACGGACGTCTGGGTGGGTCCGCGTCCGGTCACCCCGGACGGTCGCGCGCTCATCGGTGCGACCCGGGTGCCGGGGGTGTACGTCGCCGGCGGGCACGGGATGTGGGGCCTGGCCCAGGGACCCGTCACCGGGCGCCTGCTGGCGGAGCAGGTCACCACCGGCAAGCAGCCCGCCGCGCTGCGCGAGTTCGACCCGCTGAGGTGACCGCCGCGTGGACCTGACCGACCCGCCGCTGACCGACCTGCCGCTGACCGACCTGCCGCTGACCGACCTGCCGCTGACCGACGACGAGCGGGCCGAGCTCGCGCGGCTGCGCAAGGAGAACGACTTCCTTCGCGTCCAGCGCGACATCCTCCTGCGCGTCGCGAGCGACTACGCCCACGACTTCGAAGCGGTGCTGCGCCGCGACGACCCCTGACCCCTTTCCGGTCCGTGCGGGCCGTGAGCCGATCCGCCGGCTCGCACGGACATCCCCGCCGTCAGGGCGGAGCCTCCTCCCGTCCGCCCTGACGGCACCTTCCGCCACGGAGGCATCATGACCAGCACGACCCCGCGCGTGTGGCTGTCGCCGCAGGCGCACCACCGGCTCCGCGACGAGCTCGCGACCCTTCTCGCGTCTCCCCGCTCCAGTGAGGAGAACGACGACCACGGGTTCACCTCCCGCCGCGACCGGGAGGTCCGCATCCGCCAGATCAACGACCTCCTCACCCACGCGATCGTCGGCGAGGACCCGCCGGACGACGGCGTCGCCGAACCCGGCATGGTGCTCACGGTCCGCTTCGACGACACCGGCGAGACGGAGACGTTCCTGCTCGGCGCCCGCGGCGCGGAGCACGGGACGATCGAGGTCTGCTCACCGGACTCCCCGCTGGGAGCGGCCCTGAACGGTGCCCGGCAGGGGGAGCGGCGCACGTACCGGACTCCGAGCGGCGCCGGGGTCGTCGTCAGCCTGATCGGCGCCGTGCCCTACGGCAGGGCGCACGAGGTACGTCGTGCTCAGTGACCGCGAACGCGAGACGTCGTGCGAGATCGAGCGCACTCTTTCCGACGACCCGCTCGCGATCTTCCGAACGGCTTCGGGGCCGGGTCCCGGCAGGGCGATCTCCGCCGGGGCGTTCCGAGCCGTCAGCTCTCCGGCAGGAGCCCGCGCACGAAGGCGGCCTGCCCGGCGTGCTGCAGGTCGTCCTCGATGACGCTGACCAGGCGCACCACGCGGGTGACCGGCGGGTCCCACGACTCGTCGACCACCTCGGACATGGCCGCCGGCTCCACCCCGCGCAGGTACTCGCGCGTGCGGGCGTACACGGCCCGGTGGTAGCCGAGCAGCAGCTCGGACGACGCGACCACGGCGGCGACCTGCTCGTCGTCGTGGCCGTAGCCGGTGTCCTCGGGCGGGAGCGGCAGGCCGAACCGGTCCGCCCACCCGTCGGCGGTCCAGACCTGGCCGGTGCCCGCGAGGTCGGCGACGTGGTCGTCCTGGACGCGGGTCAGGTGCCAGACGAGCCAGGCGATCGAGTTCGCGGAACCGCCCACCCGGTGCGCGAGCTGCTCGGTGGACAGTCCTTCGAGGACTCGTCCCACCGCCTGCTGTACCCGGTCGAAGCCGTCGAGCACCACGTCCGCCGCGCTGATCTCACCCATGATCCCGTTTACCCGCGGCGGCGCGGTCCTGCACACGAAAGGTCAAGCCCCGGTGCCGTGCCAGTCGAGGCACAGGACCATCGCGTCGTCCTCGGGGATCCGGTCGCTGCGGTGCCCGGAGAGCTGCTGGAGGATCTCCCTCGGCACCTGCGCGGCGGGCAGCAGCCGGGTCACGCTGATCGCCCGCGCCAGCGCGCGTTCGCCGTAGCGCTCGCCGGCGGGGGAGGACGCGTCGTGGACGCCGTCGCTGACGAAGATCAGCCGGTCGCCCGGGCGGACCTGGAACTCCTGCGGTGCGTACTGCGTGTCCTCGAACATGCCGAGGGGCAGCTGGTCTTCGAACGAGATGCACTCGACGGCGCCGTCGCGCAGGCGCCACACGCTGGGGGAGCCCGCGTCGATCACCTCGACGCGCCCGGTTTTCAGCTCGAACTGCAGCAGCAGGACGGCGACGTGCAGCCGGCCCGCGTGCTGGCCGTAGACCGCCTGGTCGGCGAGCGCGGCCTGGTCGGCGAGGGAGACCCCGGCGCGGCGGGCGTTGCGCAGGGCGTTGACGGCGAGGTTCGTGAGCAGGGCGGCGTCGATGCCCTCGCCCATGCCGTTCGTGAGGGCCAGCGTGAGGTGCTCGGCGGAGGCCGACCAGTCGAAGTTGTCGCCGTAGATGGCGTAGGCGGGTTCCAGCTGCCCGCCGAGGTCGTACTCCGAACGCCCGCAGGACCTGCCCGGCAGCAGCTGCCACTGCATCTCCGCCGCGAGCGTCAGGCGTGCCGCACGCCGCGCCTGGAGGTAGAGGTCGGTGTCGCGTTCCGCCACGACGATCTCGTGGCCGAGGGTCCGCGCGATCCTGGTGAGCTCCGCCACGTCGTCCGGTTCCGGCACGTCCGGCAGGTCGAGCGCGAGCACGCCGAGCCGGTCGCCGCGGACGGTCACCGGCAGGTGGACCGTCACCGCGGTGCCGGAGCGGTGCTCGACGAACGCCTGCTGGGCGCCGAAGGCCTGGCCGGGCGTGCTGCCGTTCACCGGGATCGGCTTGCTCGTGTACGGCAGCTCGGCGACCGGCTGCAGCATGGTCAGCGCGTAGTCGGCGAGCAGGAGCTGCACCGCGTCCGCCTGGTACAGCTGTCTCAGGTGGACGCGCGCGACGTCGAGCAGCGCGTGCGGCGCCGCGGCTCTGAGAGCCTCCTCGACGACGAGATATCTGTTCACCGCTTGTGCGGTCACGGTGTGTTCCTGCCTTCTCTGCGCGGATGCCGGTCAAGCATCGCGGACGTGGCCGAACATGACACGGGACCACGTGGATGCGACAGTGGACACGTGAACCGGATTCGGCAACACGCCACTGTTGACGACGTGCTCCAGGTTCTCACCCAGGTCGTCGAGCAGATCGAGGTCATGTGGGAGCGGAGCAAGGACGCCTCGCCCGCCCCTCTGTCGGTGTCCCAGTTGCGCGTGATGTTCGTGCTCGAGCACTCCGAGGGCGCGAACCTGCGGGCCCTCGGTGAGGCGCTCGACGCCGCGCCGTCGTCGGTGAGCCGGCTCTGCGACCGGCTGCAGGCGGTCGGCTTCCTCGACCGCGGGCTGAGCACCACCAGCCGCCGCGAGGTCGTGCTGGCGCTGAGCGACCGCGGGCGCGCCTACCTGCAGGAGCTGCGCGACCGGCGGCGCGAGCACCTCCGCGACGTCGTGGACGCGCTGCCGCCGTCCGCCCGGTCCACGCTGGTCTCCGGCCTGCGCCGGTTGCGGGACGCGGCGTCGTCGGTGCACCCGCTCGACGACGAGCAGGACACGACGGGCACGCAGACCGCCTGACCTCGCGCACGACCCGCCGTGCCAGGACGGTGCCCGCAACGCGACCTCCACTGCTAACGTTTGTCGTGCGACAATAGTTTAGTAGCGGGGACAATGGGCGGCGGGGGCTCGAGTGGCGACAGGGAAGGCTGCCGGGCGGACTCGCCGGATCGAGTCGGAGGAGGATCTGCTGAGGGCCCGGCACGCGGTGCGTGAGGCCGCCGTCCTGGCGGGTTTCGACCTCATCGCCCAGACGAGGGTCGTGACCGCGGCGAGCGAGCTGGTCCGCAACGCCTACGTCCACGGTGGCGGGGGCGCCATGACCATCACCCACCTCGTGGCGGTGGGCGGCCGCCGCGGACTCCAGTTGCGGGTCACCGACCACGGTCCCGGCATCGGCGACGTCGACGCGGCGCTCGTCGACGGCTTCAGCACCGGCGTGGGACCCGGCCACGGACTCGGGGGAACGCGCAGGCTGGTCGACGAGTTCACCATCGACACGGTGGTGGACGAGGGCACCACCGTGACCGTCGTGGGGTGGGCTTCGTGACCGCACCCGTCGGGGGCCGGTCGCGACCCGGCCGCCCCGCCGATTCGGAGACATCCGCCGTGCCGCCCCACCCGGCGTCCGGCGCCTGCCACGGAGTTCGTTCTGATGACAGCTGAAGGACCCATCGCCTCCATCACGGCCGACGCGGTTCGCGTCCTGCGAGCGCAGGTCCGTTCCTTGTGCGACGAGCACGACGTCTCCGTGGAGCTGCGCGCCCGGCTGGTGCTCAGCGCGACGCTCCTGGCCCGGGACGACCTCGTGGCCGAGCCCTTCACCGCGCACGGACAGCTCGACGGGCCGGTCCTCGTCCTGACCGTGCCGCTGGCGGCGCCCCTGGACCGCACGCGTCCGCTGAACCTCCCCCTGCTCCCCGAACCCGTGGACGCACCCGCCGCCGTGTGGCGCGTGCCGGCGTGGACGGGGTCGCGTGACGGCAGCGGGCCGGACCCGGCGGACGACCAGAGCGCGACCGAGGCCGAGCTGAGCGCCCTCGTGGCGCGCACGGACGCCCTGGAACGCGAACACCTGCAGCTCAAGCACGAGCTCGCCGAGACCAACAGCGGTGTCGTGGCGATGTACGTCGAGCTGGAGGACCGGGACGAGCAACTCCGCACCGCGCACGCGGTGATCTTCCGCGAGCTGGAGGACGCCCTGCGCCCGCCACCACCCACCGTCGAGGGCGTCGAGCTCGGGGTGCACTACAGGCCCGCGGACAAGGACGCGCCCACCGGCGGCGACCTCTACGACTGGTTCGTCCTCGCGGACGGCACCCTGCAGATCACGATCGTCGACGCCGTGGGCCACGGGGTCACCTGCACCCGCAACGCCCTCAACGTCACGCACACCATCCGCACCCTCACGCTCGACGGCTACCCGCTCGAAGACCTGGTCCGCCGCGCCGCCGAGATCAACGAGACCCTCATGGCCACCGTGCTGGTGGCCCGGCTCGACCCGCGCACCGGTGCGCTGCGGCTGGCGGGTGGCGGCCACCCGCCCGCCCTGCTGGTCTCCTCGACGGGGGAGTCGGCCTACCTGCAGGCCAAGGGGCGGGGCGTGGGCTTTCCCGCCCCCGGCAGCCACGAGATCCACAGCACCACGCTCTCGCCCGGCGACCTGCTGCTGCTCTACACCGACGGCCTCGTGGAGAGCCGCGGTGACGTCGACGAGGGCGAGATCCGTCTCGCCGACACCGCCAAGGCCCGGTCACGGCAGCCCCTCGGTCCGTCGCTCTCCGCCATCGTCGAGGACATGCACGACACCGTGCTCTACACCGACGACACCGTCCTGCTCGGTGTTCGCTTCCAAGGCCTCGCGTAGCGAGGACGGGTTCGTTCCGGCTCGCTGCCGCCGTTGTCGACGAGCTGGTCTCCCAGCCTGCGCCGGGTCCGGCAACGGATGGCCGGACCCGGCGGTGGACCGCTCAGGTCCGCAGGTCCACTCCCCGCGGCTCGCGGACCAGCGACACCGCGGCGAACGACACCACCGACAGCACCATGATGTAGACGCCGACCGACACGGCCGTGCCCGTCGACTGCACCAGCGCCTGCGCGATCGTCGGGGCGAACGCACCGCCGAGGATCGCGCCCAGCGCGTAGCCGATGGACACCCCCGAGTACCGGACCTGCGTCGGGAACATCTCGGCGTACATGGCGGACATCGGCCCGTAGGACAGGCCGAGGCCGAACGACAGCACGACGACCGCCAGCACGAACAGCAGGACGTCGGCGGTCTGCATGAGCAGGAACATGGGGATCATCCACACGAACAGCGCGGCGTACCCGATCTGGAACGTGCGCACGCGGCCGATCCGGTCGGACAGGCCGCCGGCCCAGAGGGTGAACACGAGCCAGCCGACGGCACCCGCGATGGTGGCGGCCAGGACGGACGGGCGGGACAGGCCCAGTTTCGTGCCGTAGCCGATGAAGTACGCGATGAGCAGGTAACCGGCGGCGTTGTTCGCCACGAAGATCAGCGCGGTGAGCACGACGTTGCGGGTGTGCTCGCGGAACAGGTCGCGCAGCGGCGCCGACGAGTGCGCCCTGCGCGTCAGCATCTCCTGGAAGACCGGGCTCTCCTCGACGATCCGGCGGATGACGTACCCGCCGACGATCAGGACGACCGAGAACAGGAACGGGACGCGCCAGCCCCAGGACAGGAACTGCTGCTCGGTGGTGAGCGTCGTCGTCAGCCACAACACGCCGGTGGCGAGGACGAGTCCGATGGGGACACCGATCTGCGGGTAGGCGCCGAACAGCCCGCGTTTGCCGGTGGGGGCGTGTTCGACGGCCATCAGCGCCGCACCACCCCACTCGCCGCCCGCGGAGAAACCCTGCACGATCCGCAGCAGCACCAGCAGGACCGGCGCCGTGACGCCGATGCTCGCGTGCGTGGGCAGCAGACCGATCAGCGTGGTCGCGAGGCCCATGATCAGCAACGTGAGCACGAGCATCCTCTTGCGCCCCAGCCGGTCGCCGAACCGCCCGGCGACGACCGCGCCGAGCGGGCGGAACAGGAAGCTGATGCCGATGGTGGCGAGCGAGACCAGCTGGGCGAGCCCGGAGGACTGCGCGCTCGCCGGCGCGAAGAACAGCGGCGCGAACACCAGGCTCGCGGCCTGCGCGTAGATGAAGAAGTCGTACCACTCGACGGTGGTGCCGGCGAGGGTGCTCGCCAGGACCCGGCGTTCCTCCCGCGTCCGGGCGGTACTCGGGGCGTGGACGGTGTCGCGGGCTGGTTCGGACATCGCAACCTCTCCGTTTCGACGATCGCCGTGGACCGCGTCGGCTCGGCGGTGGGTGGCCCTCGCGACCGCCGGCGCCGACCGCTCGATCATCGCGCAGCCGGGCGTGCCGGGGCATCGGATCGCCGAACCGAACGCTTCGCGCCGCGGTCGGCCACGACGGCATCCCGCGGACTGCTCCGTTCGGGAGATTCGCGTCGCCCGGCGTAACGGCCCGCTCGCTGACGGAGACATCAGCCTTGGTGCCCGCGCGAGGTGGAGGTCCGCCGATGAAGATCGACCTGTTCAACGAGATCCAGAACCCCGGCCCCGCCTCCGAGCAGTTCCGGTTCCGGCAGGCCCTCGACCAGGCCCGCCTCGCCGACGAGCTCGGGTACGGCTGCTGGTGGCAGGTCGAGCACCACGGCGCGGGCGAGTTCAGCCTGTCCTCGGCCCCGGAACTGGTGCTCGCCGCCCTGTCCCAGCAGACCTCCCGCATCCGCCTCGGCCACGCCGCCGTGCTCGCCCCCGGCCGCTTCAACCACCCGATCCGCGTCGCCGAACGCGCCGCCACCCTCGACCACCTGAGCGGTGGCCGCGTCGAGCTCGGCCTCACCCGCTCCACCATCCCCGAGTGGAACCTGTTCGGCATCGAGCCCGCCGACGCCCGCGCCCAGACCGCCGAGGCGTTCGAGATGGTGCCGAAGATGTGGACCAGCGACCGCTTCTCCCACTCCGGCGCGCACTACGACATCTCCGACGTCTCGATCATCCCCAAGCCGCTGCAGACCCCGCACCCGCCGCTGTGGCAGGCCGCCGCCTCCCCGACGTCCTTCGAGGAGGCAGGCCGCCGCGGCGTCGGCGTGCTCGGCACCACGATCTGGGAGTCGATCGACCGGGTCGCCCGCATGATCGACCTCTACCGCGCGGCCGCCGCGGAGTGCACCTCGCCGGTCGGCTCGTTCGTCAACAACCAGGTCGCCTACTTCACGTTCGTGCACTGCGCCGAGACCGACGAGCAGGCGATGCGCAACGGGGCGGCAGCCGCCGCGGCCTGGTACACGGTGACGGCGCTGCGCTTCTTCAACGCCGCCGCCGAGTTCGCCGCGACCATGCAACGCCACCAGGACATCCTCGCGGCCGGCGACGGCGGCCTGACCGGGGAGTTCCTGCGTGCGGAGGTGGACGCCACCCCCACCGACGCGCAGCTCGTGATCGGCCGGATCATCCAGGGCGAGGACGTCCCGGAGGACGAGCTGTTCGAGGTGCTCTCGGCACAGCAGTCGCTGATCGTCGGCAGCCCCGAGACCTGCCGCGAGAAGCTGCGCGTCTACGCGGACCTCGGCATCGACCGGTTGATGTGCCTGCAGCAGATCGGGCCGATCGGGGCGGACGAGGTGATGACGAGCATCAGGCTGATCGGTGAGCTGATCCCGGAGTTCGACCGGTCCTGACGGGCGCTGGATCGACCTGAGCACGCGGACGCGGTCGGCGACGGCCCGCCGGGCCACGCGGTGAGGTTGTCGTCGTAGGACCACAACGCGTAGGGCGCCACGTGCGAGTCGACCTCGGTGGTGCGGTCGTCCAGCATCGGCATGACGATGACCTGCCGGGCGATGGCCGGGCCGCCGCGGTCGCGAGTGAGGATCGCCGGCGCCGCCGCCATCCCACCTCCGGCGCTGTCGCCCGTCACGCCGATCCGGGTGGGGTCGATGCCCAGCTCGGCGGCGTGTTCGTGCAGCCACCGCAGTGCCGTGCAGGCGTCCTCGAGCGGGGTGGGGAAGGGGTGTTCGGGCGCGCGTCGGTACTCGACGGAGAGCATCGGCACGCCGCTCGTGGACACGTACCGGGCGCCGCGCCTTCCTTGGCGTCCCAGCGCATCGTGATGCGCGTGCCGTCGTCCGCGGTGGCGTGGTGATCGGTGGTGGTCACGTCGGCCGGGATCGGCTGGGCCGTCCCGGCGGCGCCGATGATCGGCTCCCGCAGTGCCCGGCGCGCCTCGACGTCGCCCACGGCCGACGGGGTGGCTTCCGCCATCGCGCCGGCCATCGGGGCCGGCGCGGTGGCGATCTCGGGGTCCAGCCCGAGTGTCATGGTGTGCTCCTCCTCGGTGGGGTGGTCAGGAAACGAGGAAGACGACCTTGCCGGCGACTCCGCCCGACGCCGCCTGCGCGTGGATCTCGGGCAGGTCGGTCAGCGGCACGCGCCGGGCGACGTCGACGCGCAGGTCACCGGAGTCGACCAGCGCCACGAGCTTCGCCAGCTGCTCGGCGTCGCTGCGGACGTAGAGGTTGACGCCGCGCACGTCGCGGTCCTCGTCGGTCGGCGCGGGCATCCAGATCGTCGTGTTGACGACGGCTCCACCGGGGCGGACCACCGCGGGCAGCTGCGCCAGGACCTCCGGGGCGACCGGGGCGAGGTTCAGCACGAGGTCGACCTGCTCGGTCACCGCCGAGAGCACGTCCACCGCGGTGTGGTCGACGACCTCGTCGGCACCGGCGGTCCGCACGGACTCGGCGCTGCGCGGGCTCGCCGTGGCGATGACGTGGGCGCCGGCCTGCTTGGCCAGCTGGACGGCGTGACCGCCGACCGGCCCGCCCGCGCCGTTGACCAGCACGCGCTGCCCGGCCCGCAGCCGACCGTGGTCGAAGAGCGCCTGGTAGGCGGTGAGGCCCACCACCGGCAGCGCGGCGGCGTCGGCCAGCGGGATGTTCCGGGGCGCGGGGGACAGGGCGGCGGCCGGGGCGATCACGTACTCGGCCGCCGCGCCGGGCCTGGTCATCGGCAGGAACCCGATCACCTGGTCGCCGACCGCGAGGCCTTCGACGCCCTCGCCGAGCACGTCGACCGTGCCGGCGACGTCGAGGCCGGGGGTGTGCGGCAGGCCGACCGGGATCGGTCCCTGCATGACGCCCAGCCGGATGTTGCCCTCGACGGGGTTGAACGTCGTGCCCGCGACGCGGACCAGGACCTCACCGGCCGCGGGGACGGGCCGCTCCACGTCCTCGTACCGCAGGACCTCGGGACCGCCGAACTCGTGGAAACGCACTGCCTTCATGACTGCCCTCCTCGCTGTTTGCTTCGAACTCGAAGCATCTGGACCTGAGAGTAGACCTGCTTCGAATTCGAAGCAAAGTGACGTGCGGCACGTCGGGGAGGCGGCGTCAGCGGGGAGGGCCGAGCACGACGTTGCCGGAGATCTCGGCGGCCTCGGCAAGCAGCGACAGCGGGATCTCGAACCCGTCCGGCCGCGGTGCGCGCAGGTCCCGGCAGGCGTGGCGGAACATCTTCTCCGGTCCGCCGGGAGTGGAGAAGAGCAGCAGGTCGGCGCTCTCGGAGGTGATCCGGTGGCTGTGCGGGACGCGGCGAGGGAGGAAGACCTCGTCCTCGGGCCGGTGGGGACGGAGGTGCCGTCCCCCTGCTCGGAAGCCCTGGTGCGTCGCCGTCGGTGGCCACGGCCTCGCCGTGCCCACCTGTGTCCAACGCTGCCCAGCTCGGCCCTGCTCCTTCGAATTCGAAGCAGTAAACTGCGGCCATGCCCGACTCACCGCCGTCGCTCGATCCCGTTCAGCTCGGCGCCTACTTCGCCCTCGTCGAGGTGACGAGCCTGCTGCGCCACGCCGTTGAGCAGCAGCTCAAGGAAGCCGGCGACCTGAGCTACGTGCAGTTCCAGCTGCTGGCGCGGCTCGGGGACTCGCCGACGGGCAGTCACCGCATGACCGACCTGGCCGACGGCGTCGTCTACAGCCGCAGCGGCCTGACCTACCAGGTCGGCCTGCTGGAGAAGGCGGGACTGGTCGAACGGGCGCCGTCCGCCGACGACGAGCGGAGCGTCACGGTCACCATCACCGAAGCCGGGCGCACGCTGCTCGCCGCGGTGCTGCCGGGTCACGTCGAGGTCGTCAGCGGCCTGCTCTTCGAACCGCTCTCCCGCGACGACGTCGAGGCGCTGGCCGGACTGCTGGCGCCGGTGCGCGACCACATGCGGTCCGCGCCGCCGCGGTCGGCGGCGCCCCGCCGCCGCAAGGGCTGACGTCGCAACGCCATGACGCCGGTGTCCCTCGTGGAGCGGGCGCGGCGTCTCGACCGGCCTTTCGCGGATGCGATCGCCTGTGTCAGGCGAGCTCCTTGGCCTTGACCGGTCTTCAAAACGACGATCTTCCTGCCCTTGTGACTTCTGACGACCCCGGCCTGCAACGACGGCACTGGTTCCCCCTCCGGCTTGATGTGACCGTGACCGTGGACAGGAGCCGAGGCGTTCGAAAGGTCTGATCGGACCAGCTGCCGCCCTGGGCCCAGGTCACACCTTCAGGTGAAGTGGGCCCGCCACCCGGAACCGAAGCGCCCCAACGGCCGAACCTCCCGGTGCGCGGATCCGCCAGATGCGGTTCAGCCGGTTCGGGACGGCGCCACGCACGCGTCCCTGTGCGTCCGTCGAAAACCGAGCGGACGCACAGGGACGCTGCTCAGCCGGCAGCGCAGGCTGTTCCGTTGAGCGCGAACGCCGAGGCAGCCGCCGTGTTGCCCGTGTGCGTGCTCTGGAAGCCGATCTCCACCGCTCCGCCGGGCGCTATCGCGGCGTTGTGGCCGGTGTTGCGGGCCGTGACCTGCCCGGTGGCGGGGGAGTAGGTGGCGTTCCAGCCGGAGGTGATGGTCTGGCCGGTGGGCAGGGTGAAGGCGAGCGACCAGCCGTTGACGGGTGCGCTGCCGGTGTTGGTGATCGTGAGGCTCTCGACCAGGCCGTTGTTCCACGCCGTGACCTTCGCCTTGACCGAGCACGGTCCCGGGGCCGGGCCGGGGGAGCCGGTGATGCCGAAGAACTCCAGTGCGACGGCGGCCATCCCGGACGACGGCAGGGTGTGTCCCGCGCCCTGGACGCTGTAGACCTCGACATCGGCGCCGTAGCGGCTGCGGTTCCAGCCGGGGCGCGGGGTGTCGGTGGACGTCGGCGTCTGGCCGACGCCGAACACGTCCGTCCACTGCTCCATCGACTCCTGCAGCAGGGAGTACGGCACGAGCGTGTCGGCGGTGCCGTGCCACAGCTGCACCTTCGGGCGCGGGCCGGTGAAGCCGGGGTTGACCCGCCGCACGGAGTCACCCCACTGCTGCGGCGTGCGGTTCATGCTCCCGCCCGTGCACCGGCTGCGGCCCGGCGGGAAGTCGGCGGCGTTCGCGAAGCAGTCGAACGGCACGCCCATGAACGCCGCACCCGCCTTGAAGACGTCCGGGTACAGGGCGAGCATGTGGTTGGTCATCATGCCGCCCGAGGACGACCCCGTGGCGAACACGCGGCTCGCGTCACCGCCGTAGCGCTGCACGACGTGGTTGACCATCGAGACGATCGAGACGGGGTCGCTGCCGCCACCGCGCCTCTTCGCCGCCTCCGACCACGTGTCGAAGCACTTGCCGAACCCCGCCTCCTGCTGGGCGCTCGGGTAGATCACGACGAACCCGTGCCGGTCGGCGAGCGAGGCGAACTCGCTGCTCGAGTGGAAGCCGGGGCCGG
Source organism: Lentzea jiangxiensis (assembly GCF_900104175.1). Classification (GTDB taxonomy): domain Bacteria; phylum Actinomycetota; class Actinomycetes; order Mycobacteriales; family Pseudonocardiaceae; genus Lentzea; species Lentzea jiangxiensis. Next base: position 421,253 of record NZ_FNIX01000003.1, on the reverse strand, counting down.
AGCCGCCGCAGCCGTGCATGGCGACGACGACCGCGGGCTTCGCGGGGCGGGCGTCCGGCACGTAGACGTGCATGCGCATGCCGCCGGGGTTGTCGCCGAAACCGGTCACCTCGGTCAGCGCCGCCGCGGAGGCCTGCGGCGCGAGCAGCGTGCAGGCGAGCAGGGCGCTGCCGAGGAGTGCTTTCCAGGTGGTGCCACGTGTCGTCATCGTCGACCTCCGGTCAGGGTTCCGGATCTCCGAGCGGCCCGAAGGTATTCAAATCTTTGACGGACGTCAATTTTTTGACGAACATCAGGCTGCGCCGTTCGACGAACGACAGGGGCGCACCCGGCGCCCGACCTGCTCAGAGGTCGAGCACGAGACGTGTCGAACGCGACCGGGACACGCAGATCATCATCACGTCACCGCTTTCCTGCTCCTCCGGCGTGAGAACCGAGTCCCGGTGGTCCGGGACGCCGTCCAGCACGACCGTCTCGCAGGTGCCGCACGTGCCCTCCCGGCAGGAGGACAGCACGGGCACGCCCTCCGCCTGGACCACGTCGAGCACGGACCTCCCGGCGGGGACGCGCAGGACCGTGCCCGTCTGCGCCAGCTCGACCTCGAACTCCTCCGAGAAGCTCTGTGCGGCAACGGTTTTCGGTGAGAACCGTTCGACGTGGAGGGAACCGCTGGGCCAGTCCGCGCAGCGCTGCTCGACCGCGAGCAGCAGCGCTTCCGGCCCGCAGCAGTACACGGCGGTGCCCGGCGAGGGCCGACCCAGCACCGCGTCGAGGTCCAACAGCCCGCACTCGTCCTGGGGGTGGATCTCGACGCCGGCCAGTCGTTCCAGCTCCGCGCGGAACGCCATGGACGACCGCGTCCTGCCGCCGTAGACCAGCCGCCAGTCCCGCCCGGCCGCCTGCGCCCACGCGATCATCGGCAGGACGGGGGTGATCCCGATGCCGCCCGCGATGAACAGGTAGCGCTTCGCCTCGACGAGCTCGAAGTGGTTGCGCGGCTCGCTCACCTCGACGTGCTGCCCCTCGGCGAGCACGTCGTGCACGTGCCGTGATCCGCCGCGCCCCCCGGCTTCGCGCAGCACCGCCACCTTCCAGGCCGAGGTGTCCGCCGGGTCGCCGCACAGCGAGTACTGGCGCACCGGACCCCCGGCCGGCGCCAGGTCCACGTGCGCGCCGGGAGTCCAGGCGGGCAGCGGGCCGCCGTCCGGGCGCCGCAGCGTGAGCAGCACGACGCCGTCGGCGACCCGGTCCTTCTTGTCCAGCACCAGTTTCACGACGTGTGTCCCACCGGGTGTCCGAGCAGCCACTCCCACAGTTCGACCGGGTCCTCGAACTCGCGCTCGGCGGCGCAGTGGCACACCGCGTGGAGCCGGTCGGTGCCCGGCACCCAGTGGATGCGGAACACCCGGTTGCCCGCGGTCACGACCGGCCGCACAGCCGGCCCAGCATCCGGCGCGCGGCGAGCCCGCCGGTGTCGATGTTGATCGACAGCTCCTGGTAGCCCTCGGGTTCGTTCGCGATCACCTGCTCCAGGACGTTCAACGCCACGACGTCCTGCAGCACGACCGTGCGGTTGCTGTCCGCGAGGAACGCGGAGACCTCCTCGTCGCCGAGGGCGAAATCTCTCGCCACGGCCCAGAAGTCGTGCGTCGAAGTCTCGGTCTCCGGTGTGATCGCGTAGACGACCTCGACGTGGAACGCGTCGGGGTCGGTGCCGTCGGCGCGGGGCACCGACCCGACCGGTGCGATGCGGCTGTGCAGCTTGTACAGGCACGGCGGCGTGTACTCGATGTCCTGCCAGCGCGCGATCCTGCCCTGCAGGCCGGTCGACTTGGCGTAGAACGGCGGGCACTCCGCGTCGTCCATGTGGCGCGACACGAAAACGATCCCGGCGTCCTCGTCGACCTCCGTCGTGATGGGAGTGGACGCGACCTCCGGTGTCCCGATGTAACCACCGTGCAGGTACGTCTCGTGCGAGAGGTCCAGCAGGTTGTCGACGAGCAGTCCGTACCTGGCGTTCAACGGTTCCATGCCGCTGACGGTCGTGTAGCCGGGGTCGACGAGCCACGGTGCGCGCGGAATCCTTGCGGCGTCCGCCTTCGCGGGGTCGCCGATGAACACCCAGACGAACGAGTCCTGCTCCACCACCGGGTACGGCAGCAGCCGTGCGGTGCGGGGGACGCGGGCCTGCCCGGGCACGGCGACGCACTTGCCGCCGGCGTCGTAGGTGAAACCGTGGTAGCCGCAGACCACCTGGTCGTCGACCAGCCGGGAAGGCGGCTGGGACAACGGGAACCGGCGGTGGACGCAACGGTCCGGCATGGCCGTCACGACGCCGTCGCGGGTGCGCCAGAACAGGACCGGCTCACCGCAGACGGTGCGGGAGAACAGGTCGTGGGTGATTTCGGAGCCGTAGGCGGCGACGTACCACTGGTCACGCGGGAACCAGCTCATCGGCACTCCTCCTCGTGGTGGGAGCCACAGGGTGGCGGAGACCGGGGCCCGAGTCGTAGCACCGTTCCCGGAAAATGGAAGCTTTGCCGGATCACGTGGAGAGAGCGCGGGAGATCGCCTGCGCACAGGTGCGGACGAGACCGGCGAGCGCGTGCGCCGTGGTGCTGCCGTACCGCACCACCAGGGACACCGCGGCGACGACCTCACCGCTGCCGTCGCGGATCGGCGCGCCGACGGACAGCGCGTCCATCGTGACCTGGCGGTCGCTCACCGAGAAGCCGTTCGACCGCACGGCCGCGAGCATGCTGCGCAGCTGCACCGGATCGGTGACGGTCTTCTCGGTGTGGTGGTCGATCGGTCCGTTCAGGACCTCCTCCTGCACCTCGGGCGCGGCGTGCGCGAGCAGCACCAGGCCGACGCCGGTGGAGGTGAGGGCGAACCGGCCGCCGACGCGGGTGAGCACCGGCACCGAGCCGAACCCGGCGATCCGTTCGACGAAGACGACCTCCGTGCCCTCCCTGACGGCGAGCTGCACGTTCTCCCTGGTGATCTGGCAGAGGTCCTCCAGGTACGGCAGCGCGGTCTCGCGCAGGCCCGGGCCGCGGGGCGCGAGGGAGCCGAGTTCCCACAACCGCAGGCCGACCTGGTAGAGCCCGGCGTCGTCGCGTTCCACGGCACCCCAGGCGCACAGCTCCTGCAGCAACCGGTGCGCGGTCGAGAGGGGCATGTCCGCGCGGCGGGCCAGGTCGCTCAGCGTCAGCGCGCGGTGCTCGGCGTCGAACGCGTCGAGCAGTTGCAGGGCGCGGCCGATCACCGGGCCCGTGGGACCCTTCGGCCGGCCGCGCCGCTGCGTGCTCATCGCGTCATCTTCCACCGCGGTCCACGGCGGGGACCAGGATGGACGGTTCCGCGTGCGCCGGGGATGAACCCCGCGGGCGGCGGAGGCGTATCCCTCGGCAGGGCATCGCGGATCGTGGTGTCGGCGTCCAGGGACCTCCGACAGAGGAGCACGGATGAACCCCGCCGCTCAGATCGCCTTCCGCATCGCCGTCGGCTTCGTGGCGCTCGGACTGGGAGGGGCGTCGATCGCGGCACTCGTCGGCCTGGTCCTGTCCCGCACCGGGTCCCCGGTGGCCGCGAGCGTCTCGCTGTGCGGCCGCGACGAGATCGCACCGGCCGGCGGGAAGGACTACCTGGCGCAGAACAACGTGTGGAACGCCGGAACACCGCAGTGCGTCGTCGTGGGGGACCAGTCGTTGCGGATCGAGAGCGCCGGGCACGACGTCCCGCCGCAGGGCGCCCCGGCCGCCACGCCGTCGCTGTGGAGGGGATGCCACTGGCAGGACTGCACCGACGTCGGCGACCTGCCGGTCCGGGTGTCGGCGATGCCCCGCATCACCAGCGACTGGGTGAGCAGCCAGGTCGACGCCGGGACCTTCAACGCCGCCTACGTGGCGTGGTTCCACAGCGGACCCGTCGCCGACGGCAGGCCGGACGGCGCCGAGGTGGTGATCTGGCTCCGCAGCCGCGGCGGTGTCCGGCCGGGCGGCGTGCTGCTGGCCCGCGAGGTGCCGATCTCCGGCGCGCGGTGGAACGTGTGGCTCGCACGCGACCAGGGCCGGGTGCGCGTCACCTACGAACGCGTCGGCGAGGTCACCGCGGTCAAGGGCCTCGACATCAGCGCGTTCACCGAGGACTCCGTCGCACGCGGCCAGGTCTCGCAGGAGCACTACCTGATCGCGGTGGAGGCGGGGTTCAACCTGTGGCGCGGCGGGGCGGGAAACTCGATCGAAGCCTTCTCGGTCTCCGTGGACGGCCGCAAGCCCCGCAACGCCCTGGGCACCTCCGCCCCCTCGGCGTGCTTCGCCGCGCTGACCGTGCAGGACACCTGGGAGGGAGGGTTCCGCGCGGTCGTCGAGGTGGCCAACGCGGGGACCTCGCCCGTCGGGGGATGGGTCCTCGACTGGACCTCCCCCGGCGGTCAGCGGGTGCGGGGCGCCGCGGGGGTGCGGGTGACCCAGACCGGCTCCGCCGTCCGCGTGGCCGGCTCCGCGCTCGAACCGGGCGGCTCGACCACCTTCGACCTCGTCGGCAGCGGAGACCCGCCCGGAGTCGTGCCCATCACCTGCACCCCTGCCTGACCGCACCCGCGCCCGCTCCCGTCAGTTGGCGACCAGCCGCCAGCGGTTGTCCGCCGAGCCGTTGTCGGAGTCCTGCACCACCTGCGCTCCTGCGGCGGTGGACCCGTTGAGGGTCCCGAGGAACTTGCCGCTGTGGGCGTTGCGGAGCTTGTGGGTGCCGTCGCCGTTGGAGATCAGCGTCCACCTGTGGTCGGCCGTGCCGTTGTCCGACCACTGGAGCGCTCGCGCGTTGTCGGCGGTCGACATGTTCTCGACGCCCAGCACCTTGCCGCTGTGGACGTTGCGCAGCCGCACGTCGGACCCGTCGGTGATCAGCTGCCAGTTGTGGTCGGCGGTGCCGCTGTCGTGCCACTGCACGGCGAGTCCACCATCCACTGTGGACATGTTCTGGACGCCGAGCACGAGGCCGGTGCCGGCGTTGACCAGCCGGTAGCTCGTCGCGCCGCCACCGCCGGTGCTCCAGTAGACGGTGTAGTTGAAGCCGTGCGCGTCGTGGAACGGCCCCAGGTTGACCTGCGCCCCGTTCGCCCGCGCGGTGAACGCCAGGGACGACGAACTGGTGCGGGTGACGGAGTTGACGTCGAGGGAAGGCAGCGCGGACAGCGCCGTGTTGCCGTAGTTGCCGGCCAGCACGGCCGGGCCGTAGGTGAGCGCGACGACGTTCGGGTTGTCGTTGGCGGGCTGGACGATCACGCGCATCGGCAGCCGCAGCGTCACCACGTCGCCGGACGTCCACGACCTCGTGAGGGAGGCGTACGTGCCGGGCGTGGTGGCGACGTTCTGGGCGACGCCGTTGACGCTGACGGTCGCGCCCGCCGTCCAGGCCGGGATGCGCAGCCGCATGGTCCACGACCCGCCCGCGTTGCCGGTGACGGTGAGCGTCGTCGTGTCGCTCGCCGGGTAGCTCGTGCTCTGGGTGACCGTGATGCCGCGCGACGACCACGTCAGCACCGACGGCGTGTAGAGGTTCACGGTGAGCGTGGTGCCGTTGTGGAAGTAGACCGAGTCGGCGAGCTTGGTGTTGGTCTCGATCCCGGTGCCCTGGCAGCACCAGAACGTGGTGTAGTCGGTGCTCCAGTTCCCGCCGCCCCACGCCGGTCCGGTGTTGCCGCGCCGGTGGCCGGGGTTCAGGCCGGTGAAGTAGCAGATGTGGCCGTGCGGGTCCGCCGGGTTCTGCTGGCCGATCAGGTGGTTGAGCAGGGTGCGTTCGTAGTAGTCGAAGTACGCGGCCCGGCCGGGGTCGAGCAGCCACAGCTCGCGGGTCAGCTTGAGCATGTTGTAGCTGTTGCACGCCTCGCACGTGTCGGTGTTGAGGTAGGCGGCGATGGCGTTGGGGGAGCGGAAGTGCTCGGCCTGGCTGTTGCCGCCGATCACGTAGGTGTGCGCGCCGACGGTGATGTTCCAGGAGTTGACGGCGATGTCGCGGTAACGCGTCGTCCCGGTCGCCTTGTACTCGCGGGCGGCGCCGATCCACTTCGGCACCTGCGTGTTCGCGTGCAGGCCCGCCAGCCGGTCCTGGTTGGCGGCCAGCGGGTCGAACACCGCGGCGTGGTCGAACCGCTGCGCCGCCGCCAGCCAGCGCGCGTCACCCGTCTGCTGGTACAGGTCGGCGAGCACGGCGTTCATCCCGCCGAACTCGGTGCCCAGCACCCTCTGCATCGTGCTGTAGGACAACCGGGCCGTGCGCCAGTCCACCCACCCGGCGAACCGCAGCAGCACGTCGCGCGCCTGCGTGTTGCCGATGTACCGCCAGACGTCCAGCAACCCGGCGAGGGTCTTGTGCAGCGAGTAGTACGAAACGGCCTTGGGCGACCCGGCCTCCATCGCGTCGAGGTCCGACTCCGGGAAACCCGACAGGTACCCGGTGTTGAACCCGGCCGCGGCGTTGTTCGCCTGGCACTTGGCCAGTTCGGCGACCACGTAGTTCGCCCTGTCCCTGCACGTCGTGTCGCCCAGCACCGCCCACGCCTGCGCCCAGGCCGTCAGGAAGTGGCCCTGGCTGTGGGTGCGGAACGGGAAGTTCGGCGCCTCCCAGCCTCCCAGCGCCGCCGCGCCGCCCGTGGACAGCCGGTGGTTGGCGCGGAAGTTGTAGAGCAGCCGATCGGGGTTGATGAAACGCAGGTAGGACAGCGTCCTGTTCTGGTTGTCGAGCCACCTGCCCGCCGTGAGCCGCACCTCGGAGAGGTCGAACGGAAAAGCCGACACCCCCAGGTCGCCCCGGACCGGGGGTGTTGTGGCCGCCTGTGCCGATCCTGCCGCCGGTAAAGGCACGGCGGTGGCGACGGCGGCCACGCCGGCGGCGTTCAGGAACCTGCGTCGACTCAACGGTGAGGACATGGGAACGCTCCAGTTGCTCGGCTGACGGCACCGGCGGCGGACGGCTCTGCGAGCGAACCTAGCCAGGATGCCGCCTCGCAGTCAACGCCTGTTGTTAGCGCTAACGCAGATCGATGAGGCATTCGACCACGCCTGATAGCCCATCGACACGGTGTTCTGGGTGTGTGCGATCGATGTTGGCTGAGTAATTCTGTTAGCGCTCACACTTCGGAGCGGAGATCGACACGGGCCGCCTGGCCGGGTGGCCGCGGTTCGGTGTTCGGCAATTGGGGAAATGGCCGGAAAAGTGCGGACGGATACGGTCCGGGGCAAAGCGGGTCCACTTCCGCGACGCTAAAAGTTTTAGCGGGTTTCGAATGCTTCCCCACTCGACCAGTCCGTGCTCAGAGAATTTTCGAAACTTCCGGGAAAGCCTCGGCCGTCTTTCGGCGTACTGCCGGCGCTGCTAGTGTCGGAATCATCGCCCCTGCCTCGCCGGTCATTTCGCGCCGTCCGCTGCCGTACCACTCTCGATGAGGAGGAGTACCGCACATGGTTCAGGCCACAGCCCGACCGAGCCGCGCCCGCGGCCGTCTCGCAGCAGGGGTCCGCGGTGCCTGCATCGCGCTGGTCATGGCGCTGACCCCCGGCGTCGCCGCCGCCGACGTGGGGATCACCGCCACCTGCTCGAGCCAGACCGGCAACAACGGCGGCTACTACTACTCGTTCTGGACCGACGGCGGCGGCCGGGTCTGCATGGAGTTCGGCAGCGGCGGCAACTACAGCACGTCGTGGAGCAACGTCGGCAACTTCGTCGGCGGCAAGGGCTGGAGCAACGGTTCGCGGCGAACCGTGAACTATTCCGGCAGCTTCAACCCGTCCGGCAACGCCTACCTCACCCTCTACGGGTGGACGTCGAACCCGCTCGTCGAGTACTACATCGTCGACAACTGGGGCAACTACCGGCCCACCGGCAACTACCGGGGCACGGTGACGACCGACGGCGGCACGTACGACATCTACGAGACGATGCGCTACAACGCGCCTTCCGTCGAAGGCGACAACAAGACCTTTCCGCAGTTCTGGAGCGTCCGGCAGCAGAGGCGGACCGGCGGGTCCATCACCACCGGCAACCACTTCGACGCGTGGAGCCGCGCCAACATGCGGCTCGGCAACTTCAGCTACTACATGATCATGGCGACGGAGGGGTACCGCAGCAGCGGCAACTCCAACATCACCGTGCGGTGAGCGTCCCGTCACCTCGCGACGGGAACCCGCCGTCCCCCACCGCACGACCTGCGGTGGGGGACGGCGGCACCTACTCGAACACGCCGTAGCCCGCGACGGCGTGCGCCCGGACCCCGTCGAGGTCGAGCTCCACGCCGATGCCGGGGGCGTCGGGCAGCGTGATGTAGCCGTCCTTCACGATCGAGCCGCTCCCGTCGGGAGCGTGGACGTAGCTGTCCCACACCTCCCGCTCCTCCAGGGCGTGCCACTCCTGGACGAAGAAGTTGGGGATCGCCCCGCACTGGTGCGAGGTGGCCATCGTCCCCAGCGGCGTCGACACCAGGTGCGGTGCGAACGGGATGTAGTGCATCTCCGCGAGGTTGGCGATCTTCTTCGCCTCCGCGAGACCGCCGCACTTCGGCACGTCCGGCTCGATGACGTCGACGGCACCGCGTTCGAGCAGCTCGCGGAACCCCCACCGCAGGTAGAGGTTCTCGCCCGCGCAGATCGGCGTCCGGGTCTGGGCGCGCACCCGCACCAGCGCGTCGACGTTCTCCGCCGGGATCGGCTCCTCGAGCCACATCAGCCCGAACGGTTCGAGCTCCCACGAGATCCGGCACGCGCTCGGCACGTCGTAGCGGGCGTGCAGGTCGATGGCGAGGTCGACGTCCGGGCCGATCGCCTCCCGCACGGCCGCCACGCGGTCGACCATCGAGCGCAGCTCGGCGGCGTTCACCGTGTGGTTGAAGGGGTCGAACTTGGCCGGGTGGTGCAGGTCGTCGATGTCGAACTTCAGGGCGGTGAAGCCCTCGGCGACCATCCGCTGGGCCCGGTCGACGCAGCCGGCGACCGAGCCGGCCGGGTCGTCGCCGTCGCCGCAGTCGGCGTAGAGGCGGATCCGGTCGCGGAACTTCCCGCCGAGCAGCCGGTGCACGGGCAGACCCGCGGCCTTGCCCGCGAGGTCCCACAGCGCGATCTCGATCCCGGACAGGGCGATCACGAACACCCCGCCCTGCGGACCCGCGAAGACCTTGTTGCGCCGCAGCTTCTCCCAGCACCGCTCGACGTTGCGCGGGTCCTCCCCGAGCAGCAGGGGTGTCAGTGAGTTGATCATCCCGACGACGGCGCCCGCGCCGGCGTCGGGGTTGGCCTCGCCGAACCCGCTGAGGCCCTCGTCGGTGTCTATCCGCACCAGCGTGGCCTCACCGTGGTAGGCGACCACCGCCGTTGTGACGTTCACGATCCGCATTGCTCTCCCGTCGCCGGGTGGTGCACAGGAACGGACTGTCGCGATCCCCAACTTGTCCTATAAGCTGATGACATGCAAAGGGGACAAGAGTCTCCGGACGCTGTCAAGGTCCGGACTCTTCCGGTCCAGGTCGCGGCCCTGCTGACCCGCCGCATCGTCAGCGGCGGGATCGACGGCGGCCGTGCCCCGTCGGAGCTCGACATCTCCCGTGAGTTCGGCGTTTCCCGGGTCGTGGCAAGGGAAACGCTCAAGATCCTCGCCTCGCTGGACATCGTGGACGTGGCGCAGGGCCGCCGCGTCGTCGTGCGCCCTCCGGCGGAGTGGGACTACCTCAGCCCGTTGCTCATCGAGTGGCTGCCGGCGGAGACCGTCGGCGAACTGCTGCAGGAGCTGCACCAGATGCGTGTGCTGCTCGAACCCGAAATCGCCGCGATGGCCGCGGTCGGTGTCACCGACGCGACGCTGGACCGGCTCAAGGCCGAGATCGACCGCATGGCGGAGCTCGAGGCGGACCCCAACGCCTACCTCGAGGTCGACCACGAGTTCCACATGGAGATCTGCCGCGCGGCCGACAACCGCATCCTCGACCGGATCATGTACTCCGCTCGCTGGCTCGGCACGGCCAGCCGGCGCATCACCAACGAGGCGCCGGCCGCGCTGGCCAAGGCCACCGCCGACCACACCGAGATCTACGAGGCGATCGTCGCGCGCGATCCGGACCGCGCCCGCGCGGCGATGCGCAAGCACTTGGCGAACAACTCCGCTCTCCTCGCGGAGAAGGAAAAGCAGACCAGGCGGGCCACCCGCCGCCGCTAGACCCACCGCAAGACCGAGTACTCCGCTTCGCCGTTCTCCGCCGTATGAACGACCCGGCAGCGCGGCGCTCGCCTCGCTGTACCGCCGGCTGCACCGTCGCCCCGTCGGTACGCGTCCGCATGCCCGGACGCGAGAGGAGTGGTCATGGAAGAGAAAACTGACTTATCCAGGCGGACTTTCCTGGGGATGAGCGCGTTGGGCGTGCTCGGCCTCGCCGGCTGCGGCGGCAGTCCGGCCCCGCCGCAGGTCGACGTCCAGGTGCCGCAGGCCCTGCTCGACCAGGCCGCCTCGCTGCGCGGCGGCTCGGTCGGGATGCTGTCGCAGAAGCTCTACGCCGAGGCCGCCAACAAGGCGCTGGACAGGTCGCTTCAGGTGTTCGCCGAGGCCACCGGTACCACGATCCGCAACGACCTGGTCTCCGGCGACGCCGGCGACATGGTGGCGAAGATGGACGCCGAGGTGAGGTCGGGCACCAGTCGCGACTTCGCCTTCGTGAGCGATCGGCGGTTCGTCGGCCAGCTCCACAACCTCGGAGCGCTCACCGACGTCACCGACGTCGTCGAGGAGATGCGCAAGCTCTACGGGGATCCCGCGACGGAGGCGGCCACCTACTGCGTGTTCGGCGGGCGGTGGTTCGCGATCCCGTACCACTTCATCGCGTCCGCCATGTACCTGCGCAAGGACTGGTACCAGGAGAAGGGCCTCCCGCTCAAACCCCAGTACACGTGGGAAGAGTTGCGCGACAACGCGTTGGAGGTCTCCGACCCGGCGAAGAAGCGCTTCGGCTGGGGCCTCACCGTGAACCGCTCGGGCGACGCCAACGGCTTCATCGCCAACGTCATCAACTGCTACGGCGGTGCGATCGCGGACAACACCGGCACGAAGGTCGTGTTCGACTCGCCGGAGACCGTCGCCGCGGTCACGTTCATCGGCGACATCTACACGAACCCGAAGTACACGCCCATGCTGCCGCCGGGGATCGGCAGCTGGACCGACTCGAGCAACAACGAGAACTGGCTGGCCCAGATCCTCGGGCTGACGCTCAACCAGTTCAGCGTCTACGCCGACTCGAAGACGAAGAACAACCCCGTCTACGGCAACACCCACGTGTTCAACGGCGCCACCGGACCGGCGCTCGACAAGCCGCTCGCGTTCGGCGAGTCCAACTCGTTCGTCGTGTTCAAGGGCGCCAAGAACCCCGACCTCGCCAAGCTCGTCGCGAAGTACATGGTCAGCGGGAGCGCGTTGCTCGGTGTCGCGAAGGGAGCGCCGTGCCTCGTCAACCCGTCGTGGGACAAGGTGTGGGACTCCGACCCGTACTACTCGAGCGGTGACCCGGCCTTCCCCGCGTTGCGGGAGCAGACCCGCACGCCGCTCCCGGTGACGACGAAGACCGGGTTCGCGTTCCCGCAGGCGCCGAGCCCCGGTGAACAGGCCGCCACCGCCGCCTACCTGCTGACCGACATGATGCAGTCGGTCATCCAGGGCACCCGGCCGGCCGAGGCCGTCGCCGCGACGCACGCCCGGATCGTGCAGGTCTTCGAGCAGCAGGGCTACCAGCAGTGACCGTGCTGGGCACGCGGCCGGCGCCGCCCCGTCCGGCGCCGAGCGGACCGTCCCCCTCGCTCACCACGTCGCAGCGGCTGCTCGGGCGGGACTGGCGCCTCGCCGCGGTGTTCATCGGGCCGACCCTGGTGCTGGTCGCCGGGCTGATCCTGTTCCCCATCCTCGACTCGGTCTTCACCAGCACCACCGAACGCCACGGCGCGGAAACGGTGTTCGTAGGGCTCGACAACTACACCGCGCTCGTGGACGACGCCCTGTTCCACAAGGGCGTGCTCAACTCGTTCGTCTTCACCGCGTACGCCGAGATCTTCAAGGTGGTCCTCGGGCTCATCGCGGCGTTGATGCTGCACCACATGCGCCGCGGCCGGGCGTTCTTCGCCGGGATCATCCTGCTGCCGTGGGTGGTGCCGACGGTCGTCACGGCCTTCACCTGGCGGTCGTTGTTCGACCCGATCTTCGGCAGCGTCAACGTCCTGCTCACCGACTCCGGCATCGGGCCCGCCCTGGCCGCGGTCGGGCTCGTCGACCGCTGGCCCGCGGAGTGGCTGTCCGACCCGAACCTCGCGATGCCGGCGGTCATCCTGGTCAACGTCTGGAAGGGCATCCCGTTCTTCACGGTGACGTTCCTCGCCGGGCTGAAGGCCATCGACGCCGGCCTGTACGAGGCGGCCGTTGTGGACGGTGCCTCGCCGTGGCAGCGGTTCGTGCACATCACGCTGCCCGGCCTGCGCAACATCATGATCGTCACGGTGCTGCTGTCGTCGATCTGGACGTTCAACAACTTCGACCTGATCTGGCTGATGACCCAGGGCGGGCCGGGGGACGCGACCGCGCCGTACGTGATGGTGGCCTACTCCAAGGCCATCCAGCAGCTGCAGCTGGGCGCGGGTGCCGCGGTCACGCTGGTGATGCTGCCGGTCATCGCCGTCCTCGTGGTGGTCCTCGTGCGGATGATGCGCCGCAGCGACCTGCCGAGCGCGGGCGACCTGGGGCGCCGGCGGCTGACGCCCGGCCAGCGCCGGGCGCTGCCGTGGGTGGTCGTGGTCGGCTCGGCGCTCGTGCTGGTCTGGGCGTCGCCGCACATCGTGTGGAAGGCCGCGGCCGTGCTGGGCGTGTTCGTGGTCCTCGCGGCCGCCGTGGGACAGGTGGTCTCCGTGCTCGCCGCGCGGGGAAACCGGTTCGCCGCCCGGCTGGTCGGCGGCACCGGCAGCGGGATCGCGCTCCTGGGCCTGCTGGGGTTCGTGCTCGCCCCGCTCTACTGGATGACGGTCACGGCCTTCAAGTCCGACGACCAGATCGTCGCGCGCACCGACGACCTCTGGCCGACGCCGTGGACCACCGAGCAGTTCACCAACCTGTTCTCGGACAGGGCTTTCGGCACGTGGTACGTCAACACGATCCTGGTGTCGGTGGCGTCCACCGCGATCGCGCTGGTCTGCGCGGCACTGGCCGGGTACGCGCTGGCGCGGTTGAGGTTCCGGGGCTCGGAGAGCTTCACCGTGACGATCCTGCTCACCTACGTGATGCCGGGAGCGCTGCTGTTCATCCCGCTCTACCGGATGATGAGCGGCATCGGCCTCAACGACTCGTTGTGGTCACTGGTGCTCGCGTATCCGACGTTCACCCTGCCGTTCGCCACGTGGTTGCTCGTCGGGTACTTCAAGTCGATCCCGGCCGACCTCGAGGAGGCGGCGCTGGTCGACGGCTGCACGCGGTTCGGGGCGTTCCTGCGGATCGTGCTGCCGCTGGCGAAACCGGGCCTGCTCGCGGTGGCGCTGTTCACGCTCACCAACGCGTGGAACGAGTTCCTGTTCGCGTTCGTGTTCATCACCAAGGACGACTACAAGACGCTGCCCGTCGGAATGCAGTCGATGATCTTCGGTGACGTCGTGCCGCAGGGCCAGCTGGCCGCGGCCTCGCTGCTGATCAGCATCCCGGTCGTGGTCATGTACGCGTTCGGGCAGCGGTTCCTGACCGAGGGCCTCACCGCCGGGGCCGTGAAGGGATGAGCCCCGTGGTCACGGAGGAACACGTCTCGACGGCGTCGCGGCCGAGCGACCTGCGCATCACCGACCTGCGGGTCGCCACCGTCGCCGGGGTGCCGTTCCGCTCGTCGATCATCAGGATCGACACCAACCAGGGCCTGGCCGGCTACGGGGAGGTGCGCGACCAGGCCAGCGCCACCTACGCGCTGGTGCTCAAGAGCCGGCTCGTGGGGGAGAACCCCTGCAACGTCGACAAGATCTTCCGCAAGATCAAGCAGTTCGGGCACCACGGCCGCCAGGGCGGCGGGGTCTCCGGCGTCGAGATGGCGCTGATGGACCTCGCCGGCAAGGCCTACGGGGTGCCCGCGCACGCGTTGATCGGGGGCCGGTTCCGCGACGAGGTCCGCTGCTACGCGGACACGCCGTCGCTGCCGGACCCGCACGCGATGGGCGCCCGCCTGCTGGAGCGCAAGCAGCGCGGCTTCACGATGCTGAAGATGGACGTCGGCGTCGACCTGCTGTGGGACGTGCCGGGGGCGCTGATCGCACCCGCGGGCGCCCGCGCGGACTCGACGACGATGCACCCGTTCACCGGCATCCAGGTCACCGCGAAGGGCGTCGACCACCTGGCGTCCTATGTGGACATCGTGCGGTCCGTCGTCGGCTACGACGTCGCGCTCGCCGCCGACCACTTCGGCCACATCGCCCTCGACTCGTGCATCCGGATCGGCCGCGCCCTGGAACCGTTCACCCTGGCGTGGATCGAGGACCTGATCCCGTGGCAGCTGACCGACCAGTGGCGCCAGCTCACCGAGGCCGTCGCCGTCCCGACCTGCACGGGGGAGGACATCTACCTGCTGGACGGCTTCCGGCCGCTGCTCGACGCGGGCGCCATCCGCGTGGTGCACCCCGACCCCGCGACGGCGGGCGGGATCGCGGAGACCAAGCGCATCGGAGACCACGCCCAGGAACGCGGGATACCGATGGCGTTGCACCTGGCGGCGTCACCGATCGCGACGATGGCGTGCGTGCACCTCGCCGCCGCCACGGAGAACTTCCTGGCCCTCGAACACCACGCGGCCGAGGTGGAGTTCTGGAGCGACCTGGTCACCGGCCTGCCCCGGCCGTTGATCCAGGACGGCCACATCGCGGTGCCGGACACGCCGGGACTGGGGTTCGGCGACCTCGACGAGTAGGTGCTGCGAGAGCACCTCGACCCGCGCGATCCGGTGTTCTTCGCCGAGACGACGCACTGGGACGCCGAGTCGAGCCACGACCGGCTGTGGAGCTGAGTGGCTGTTTTGATGCTCAGATCCTGTTTCCCACCAACGCTTCTGAGTGAGATGTGCCGGTCGAGGTAGGTGGATCGGCGAGTTCGTCGACCGGTTGTTCACGTGCGAAGGCCGGCCGCGGCTACGACGCCGCCAAAAAGATCAACGGACGCAAGCGGGCCGTCGTGGTCGTCCCGGCGGGCATGACCGACCGCTATCGCCCGCGAGCTGCTGTTCCGGCTGCCTCACGACGGCTCACTCGTTCACGATGGCAATCGCCCGCACCGGCATGGTGCCCATGCCTACAACCGGCATCGGCAACGCCGTGAACCGGGCGCCGCGTGCAGGCACCTGCTCCAGGTTCGTCAGATGCTCGACAATGGGGATACCCGCGCGCAGCAGTCCTTGGTGCGCCGGCCGACTCGGATCAGTGGCGTCATCGATGTTGAGGGAGTCGATGCCGACCAACGCGGGCCCGACGGCGATCAACGCGTCGACGACATCCGGCGTGAGGAACGGATGTCCATCCTGGTAGGTGTCAGTACCCCAATGGCGGGACCAGCCGGTGTGGAACAGCACCGCGAATCCCTCCACCTCCGGGAGGATCGGATCACCGGGCTGCAACACGACGACAGGCACGTCCGCGACTCGTTCCAGCGGAAGACCTGCCGTGTCGTAGCCGTCCTGGTGGTAGTGCAACGGCGTGTCCAGGTACGTTCCAGTGTTGGCGATCAGATCGATCTGCCCGATCTCGAACGACACGCCAGGCGCCATACGGGCAGCGGTTTCCTCGCGGCTCACGTAAGTCGTGACACTCGGTGTTTTCATGCCACGTATCGTGGTCATCCCGTGATAGATGGGATGGCTGAGATCAATGATGCGGCGCATGTGCGCAGTATGAAGTGCTCTCTGACGGCAGCGCTCAGCCGGTCCACCAAGAACGGAAATGGTCAAGCTCCCCAGACAGCCGCTGAGTCAGGCCCGTCCCTGCTCGGCGCGCCACCGCTCGTACTCGGGCCGTGCCTCGTCCGACAACGGGTAGTACCGCCGCAGGTCGCCCCCTTCGGCCAGGCGCAGCCGCGAGAACTCCTCCCACTCCGCGTGTTCGCGCGCGACGGCGAGCACGGCGGGCGCGAGCTTGACCGGCACCACGACCGCCCCGTCGTCGTCGGCCACCACGATGTCGCCCGGCTCGACGAGCGTGCCGCCGCACGCCACCGGCACGTTGACGGCGGTGGGGACGATGTCGGTCTGGGCGTGGAAGTTCGGTGTGGCGCCCCGGATCCACAGCCCGAGACCGAGCTTCTTGGCCTCACCGGTGTCGCGCAGGCACCCGTCCACCACGACACCCGCGCCACCGCGGCCCTTGAAGTAGGTCAGCATCATCTCGCCGAACACACCGCTGCTCATGTCCCCGCGCGCGTCGACGACGATCATGTCGCCGGGTTGTGCGTGGTACATGACGTGCCGGTGCAACTGCTTCTCCGGCTCCTCGTACTCGTCCACCGGGTACAGGTCCTCGCGCTTCGGCAGGAACTGCAGCGTCAGCGCCGGCCCGGCCACGCGCACGCCGGGGGTCACCGAGACCGGGCCGCGGATGAACGCGCTGCGGATGCCCATGCGGCTGAGCTCCGCACTGGCCGTCGCGCTGCCGATCGCGGCGAGGGCCGCGCTGAGCTCGGCAGGCGGGCGAACGATGTCGTGCGTCTCGACCACGTCGGTAGCTCCCTCGGATCCGCGCCGGCCGCACGGGCCGAAGAGTTCGATGAGACCTCGATCCGAGCCTAGTGGTCAGACGATCGTCTTGGGCGCCTTCAGCTCGGTCCACTTCCACCAGGGGTAGTGGTACTCGCCCTGCTCCACCTGGAAGCGCTTACCGCAGCCGAGGCACTCGCAGATGCGGTCGGGAACCCACTGCCGGTCGTTGGGCACCGTCTCGACGACCCGGACGTGCCGCTGGGCCTCCTCCTTCTCGACGTCGTAGAACTGGTGCGAACGGTAGGCGGCGCAGAGACAGCGGCCCTGGGCGAAGAGCTTGATCCGGTCGAGCGCGTGGACGAGGTTGGCGTTGTTCGACACGAACGCGCCGCCGAGGTCCGCGTCCGCCGTCGCCTTCTCGATGGCGGGCAACGCCTGCGACACCGGTGCGAGGACCGCGGGGTCGCGGGTCCGGAAGACCGTCCACACCGCGGAGAGGACGCGTTTCCCGTCGCCGGAGAGGAAGTCCTCGACGAGCGGGGACGAGCCTGCGCCGGTCACCCCTGCGCCGGTCACCCCTGCGCCGCGCCGGATCCGCCGGCCGCGAGCAGTTCGCGGTACCGGGCGACGTGGTGGTCCGCGGGAGTCGGCGACACCACCGGCTCGGGGAGGTCGTCGGGGTCCTCGGCGCCGATCGGCACACCCGCGGCCCGGCACCGCCCGGCCACGCCGGAGTAGCCGTCGTCAGCCCACTCGCCGTACTCGCCGCTCAGCGCCTCGCTGAGGGTGCCACCGCGCAGGAGGTGGAACTGGCCCTCGTCGTCCAGGCTGACCACGGGCGCCCCGGAGAGCGGCAGGTCGTCCGGCCCGCGCCAGTAGCCGAACGCCCGGCCCTCGTCCTCGTCCTCGGCGACCCACGTGATCAGCGCGGCCGTCTCCGCGATCGCCCGCGTGTTGGCGGCGATGTCCGGGTTGGCGAGGTCCGCGGCGGTGAGGTAGCTCGTGTCCAGCGCGGCCGGCCGCTCGTCGTCGGCGAACAGCCGCAGGCTCTCCGACCACGGGTTCGGCTGGTCCGCGTCCTGGCGGCGGCGCCAGACGGCGAGGTCCTCGGGAATCATCGGCACGCCTCTCGGTGGTGCTTGCGGTGTGGTCACCGAGCAGGAGTCTCGCACGCGACCTCGCACCGGGGCCGGAGCGCGTCAGCCCGCTCGTCGCACCGCCTCCGGTGTGGGCGCGCTCCGGACCGGCCGCTGGAAAGGGGCCGTGAGGAGGCCGGCGCCCGTCCGGCTCCACCCGGCGCACGACGAGTTCTCTGTGGACCCGGATGCGTTTTGCGTTGAAGGGCAGGGGTAATCGCCCGGTGTCCTCCTGCCTCGGCGGGGGAGGCGTTCACCGGTCGAGCAGCGCGCCGGCGCAGTGTCGCGAGCAGGGCGGTGGGGCGTGGAAGAAGCGATTTCGGTGTCCGGTCCGACGGTCGGCGTGGAGGAGGAGTTCCTCCTCGTGGACCCGGTGACCGGTGTGGCGGTGAACCGGGCGGACGAGGTCGTCGCCGTCGCGCGGCAGGTGTTCGGGCTCGCCCTGGACTACGAGCTGACCGGCACCCAGGTCGAGGTCAAGACCTCGGTCTGCCGCGACGCGGACCAGGTGCGCCGCGAGCTGCTGGACCTGCGGCGGACGGTCGCGCTGGCCGCGCGGGAGGCCGGGTGCCGGGCGATCGCGGTGGGTGCGCCGCCGTTCGGGGACACGACGGGGACGATCACGGACGGCGTGCGGTACCGGCGCATCGCGCGGGAGTTCGGGGTGCTCGCGGGCCAGCAGCTGATCTGCGGGTGCCACGTGCACGTCGCGGTGCCCGACCGGGAGACCGCGGTGCTGGTCTGCAACCACGTGCGGCCCTGGTTGCCGGTGCTGGGCGCGGTCACCGCGAACTCGCCCTTCTCCGGCGGCGCGGACACCGGGTTCGCGAGCTGGCGGTCGATGGTGTGGTCGCGGTGGCCGGTTTCGGGACCGCCACCGGTGTTCGCCTCGTGGCAGCACTACGAGTCCCTTTGCGACACGATGCTCAGCGCCGGCACGGCCCTGGACCCGTCGATGGTCTACTGGGACGTGCGGCCTTCCGCGCGGTGGCCGACGGTGGAGGTGCGGGTCGCGGACGTCGCCGCCGGCATCGACGACGTGGTGCTGCTCGCGGCGCTGGTCCGCGCTCTCGTGACCCAGGCCGTGGCGGACATCCGCCGTGGCGTGCCGCCCGTGCCCGTTCCCGCCGAGACGTTGCGCCAGGCCTGCTGGCGGGCGGCCAGGGACGGCCTCGCGGGCGGGGCGCTCGACGTGCTGTCCGGCCGGCTGGTCCCGCTGCGCCGGCAGCTGGACGACCTGGTCTCGCGGCTGACGCCCGTGCTGGAGGCCAACGGCGACCTGCCTTCGGTGCGGAGGGGGTTGCGCGTGCTGGACCGCGACGGCTGCGGTGCCGACCGCCAGCGCCGGGCGCACCGCGACGGCGGTGTCGAAGCGTTGCTGCGACTGGTCGAGGTCGGCGAGGCGCGCACCCGTTCACCTCACGGCGTCGTCGAGGTGAAGTCGTTCGCCGAGGTGGACCTGTCGAACTGCGACGAGCTGGAACGGCGTTGTGCGCGGGCGGTGGCCGCGGGCGCCGAGGAGGTCGTGCTGGACCTGTCGGAGGTCACGTTCTTCGGGTCGTCCGGCATCACCGCGCTGGCCGGGATCCGCGAGCTGGGGCTCGAGCGGCGCGTGCCGATCAGCGTCGTGGCCAGCGAGGCGGTGGCACGCGTGCTGCGCGCCACCGCCATGGTCACCCTGCTGCCGCTGCACGTGCCGCGGGAGAGGCCCCTTCCGACGGCGGGATGACGGTCGCGGGCTCACCGCGGGACGAGCACCACCCGCTGCGCGGCCGCGCGGTGACCGGGCCACCGCGCGACACCCGCTCCGGCTTCGGCCGGGCTCAGATCGGCTCGTCGGGGGTGCGCACCGTGCTGGCGACCGAGCCGCCCGGTTCGTCGGCGAGCTGCCCGCGCCCCGCGGCCTCCGCCAGCACCTCCTCGTCCAGCGGTTGCGGTGCGACGGGCACGTCGGGCTGCTCCTCGGCGAGGCGTTCGTCCAGCGGACGGGCGTGCGCCTGCTCGTACGGCGTCATGCCGTACTTGTCGACGCCGCTCCACCGCTCGGGCGGGTCCATGCCCGCCTCGAGCGGGTCGAGCCGGAGACGGTCCTCGTCCAGGTCCTCCGCGCTGTTCAGGGCGGCGGGGTCCGTTTCGACGGAGTCGGGGGAGCCGGTGTCGTGCGGTGGCGTGTAGGACGCCAGGTCGTCTCCCGGGTTCGAGTCATCTGTTGCCATGACGGCCGTGTACCCGGCGGGCGCGCGGCCAATCGATCTCTTTCGTGAGCCCGCTCGCAGCCGGCGCCACCACGTTTCCGGCGGCCCTCACCGCGGTAGTTCCAGCGGGACGAAGGGAGGCCGCATGCCGGACCGTCGGCGAGACGTGCGCGAGCGGTGGGATCGGGTCGGCGGGCGCGGGTTCCGCAGCCTGCGGGCGGGACGGCGGCACGGCGACGAGCCGGACGTCGTCCTCGTGCCCGGCCTCGGGGCGCTGGGCTACCTGGTCGACACCCTCGACGCCTGCGGCGGCAGGACCACGGCGCACCTGCTCGACGTGCCGGGCTTCGGGCACCGGGCGGCGCGGGTGTGCCCGGCCGGGATCGGCACCGTCGCCGAGGCGGTGTGCGGCTGGATCGACGAGGTGCCGCGCGCTCCGGTGGTCCTCGTCGGGCACTCGACGGGTGCCCAGGCCGCGTTGCACGTCGCCGCGGCGCGACCGGACCTCGTGCGGTCGCTGGTGCTGCTCGGACCGACCTTCCCGCCGGAACAACGCGGCGTGAAAGAGCTGGTCCGCGCGTTCGTGCGCAACTTCCTGCACGAGTCGCCCGCACTGGTGCCCGCGACGGTGCCCGACTACCTGCGCGGCGGACCGGCGGAGATCACGCGCTTCATCCGGTCGGCCCAGCACGACGCGCCGGAGGACGTCATCACGGAGGTCCGCTGCCCGGTGCTGCTGGCACGCGGCGAGCACGACGCGTTCGCCCCCCAGCCGTGGGTCGACCGCCTCGCCGCCGCGGCACGGGACGCGCGGTCGGAGGTCGTCGGCGGCGCGCACACGTTCCCGTTCCGCAGGGGAGAGGAGACCGCACGGCTCATCGCGCTGTAGGGCGTGTGCCGTGGGGCCGTTCGATGAGAGTCACGGCTGACGACGCTCGGCGATGAGCCGTGCTTCCTCGACCAGCGCGGCGCGGACAGCAGCGGCCGGAGCGGTGAGGCTCCCGATCCACGCGAGGCCCATCGAGCGCCCCGCCCACCCCGGGTCGTCCACCTCCACGCAGACGACCCCGTCGGGCAGCGCGGCGGCGGCGAGACCGGGGATCGTCGTGATCCCGAGCCCGGCGGCGACGAACCCGAACCGGGCCGACCAGTCACCGAGCTCGGCCACCACCCGCGGCTGCGCCACCGTGGGCCAGGCGCCGAACTGCGGTTCCCCGCGTGCTCCCCTGCCGACGACCCACCCCTCCCCGGCGAGCTCCGCCACGGGCACCCGCCGCGCACCGGCGAGACGGTGCCGGCGTCCCACCGCGAGCAGCAACGCGCCGGAGAGCAGCGGTTCGACCTCGACGCCGGTGAGGTCCCAGCCCGGCAGGTCCTCCCCGGAAGCGAGGATCGCCAGGTCCACCCGCCCGGCCCGCAACCGCCGGATCTGCACCGGCGTCGACGACTCCAGGAACTCGACCTCGACCGAGGGGTGGTCGGCGCGCACGCGGGCGATCGCGCGGGGCACCAGGCGCAGGGCCGTGGTCGGGAACCCGCCCAGCGCGATCCGGCCGCCGAGCGGTGCTGGGAGGTCTTCGAGCTCGCGGTGGGCGACCTCGTACTGGTCGAGGATCACCGCCGCGCGCACCGCCAGCCGGCTGCCCGCCGCCGTCGGCTCGACCCCGCGAGGTCCCCGGTCGAACAGCCGCGTGCCGGTGGCGGCTTCGAGCGCGGCGATCTGCTTGGACAACGCCGACTGCGTGAACCCGAGGCGCTCGGAGGCCGCGGTGAGCGAACCGGTCTCCACCACGGCCCGCAGAGCGCGCAGCAGTTGCGGGTGGACGTCGAGCACGAGCCGAGTATGTCAGGACCTCGGTATGCCAGCATGGAATACCTGCGTTGATCGACTTTCTCTGGTGGCATGCCGGTCCGGCGTCGAGACTCGGTTCATGAGCAAAGTCTGGTTCGTCACCGGAACGTCGACCGGCTTCGGTCGCCTGTGGACGGAGGCCGCGCTGGAACGGGGTGACCGCGTGGTGGCCACCGCCCGCGACCCCGAGAAGCTGCGGGACCTGGAGGGGCGCTTCCCCGGCACCGTGCTGGCGCTGGAACTCGACGTCACCGACCGGGAGGGCGTCTTCGCGGCGGTCGACCGCGCGGCCGGTCACTTCGGGCGCATCGACGTCGTGGTCAACAACGCGGGCTACGGCCACTTCGGCATGGTCGAGGAACTCTCGGAACGTGAGCTGCGGCAGCAGATGGAGACCAACTTCTTCGGCGCCGTCTGGGTCACGCAGGCGGTGCTGCCCGTCCTGCGGCGCCAGGGCGGCGGGCACCTGCTGCAGGTGACCAGCGAGGGCGGCGTGCGCGCCTACCCCGGAATCGGGGCCTACCACGCCTCGAAGTGGGCGCTCGAAGGCCTTTCCGAAGCGCTGTGGCAGGAGGTCGAGGGGTTCGGCGTCCACGTCACCTGCGTCGAGCCCGGTCCGTACGCGACCGACTGGCTCGACCGGGGATCGCGCCGCAGCGCCGAGTCGCCGGACTACGCGCGGGCCCGCGCTGGGAACGCCGTGGAGTTCGAGATCGGGGAGGCCGCCGCGACGGCACCGGCGGTCCTCGCCCTGGTCGACGCGGAGCACCCGCCCCGCAGGCTGCTCCTGGGACGCGTGTTCCCCGTGATCGAGGAGCTCTACCAGGAACGCCTGCGGACGTGGCGCGAGTGGCAACCGGTGTCGCTCGCCGCGTTCGGCGCACCGGGCGACAACCGCACCTGACCTGCCGCGACGGCGTGTGCGGTCCGTCCGTCGAAATCGGGCGAGACCGGAGGATTGACCTCCTGCGACAACGGGCATCCCGGTGCGCGCGATCCGACGGCCGGTAAGACCGAGGCCGGAGAAGGGGCGCAGGGTCCCTTCGCGAAGAAGCGGATCCACCACCTCGCTCGGAACAGGAAGTCGACACTTTGCAGATCCAGCACATCACGCGCTCGGGTGCGGACAGCGGCCGCACCGGCGACCGCGCTCAGGTGCCTGTTCGCACGCAGCCGCTGTCCGCTCTGCCGGCGCAGGGACTCTTCAGCCATCCGCACGTGGACGCCGGATTCCGGTCCGCTCCGGTGGCCGGCGCGGTCCGGCCCGCCTACACCGGGCTCTTCCAGGAGGCGTCCGGTCCACTGAGGACCGGGTGAAGGTCGCGAGTTCGACTCGTCGGCGCCCGCGAGGAAGCTCGGCCGAAACGACGGAAGCCCCGCATTCGCGGGGCTTCCGTCGTTTCTCGCTCGGGAGCGAGTGCTACTTGAAGGCGTCCTTGACCTTCTCCACCGCTTCCTTCAGGTGGCCCTTGGCCTGCTCCGCCTTGCCCTCGGAGCGCAGACCCTCGTCGTTCGTGACGTCGCCGACGCCTTCCTTGACCTTGCCCGTGAACTGGTCGCTCTTGGCCTCGAACTTGTCATCGGCGCCCATGATGTCCTCTTCCTGTCATCGAACGTCCTGCGTCAACGTTGTGACGGGGATGCCCATGACGTTTCAAACCAAAACGTGAGCTGAAGCGCCACGGCGGCAAGGTGTCCGGAGGGTCCGCGGGGTCGGCGGACCCGAAACGAGGACCACCGTGAGGCGGTTTTCCGGACCGTCAGCGCCGCCGTGATGTCGTTGCGGGAACTTCGTGGGCTTCCGGACGTTGAAACAGGTGGATCTGCCGACGTCACTGCTGCGCCCACCTGCACCTGCTTCCAGAACCGTACAGTGCTACGTGTTACTGTAGGGGTATGCCTGATGATGCCGACGTGGACGGCTGTAGTAGTGGGCCGGGGCGAACCCGGCTCGAAGTGGTGAGCACGCCGTGTTGATCTTTTCCGGCTTGCTGGCGATCGTGGCGCTGACCGCCGCCACGGGGTATTTCGTCGCCCAGGAGTTCGCCTACATGGCAGTCGACCGGGGCCGGTTGCGGCAGATGTCCGAAGCGGGGGACGGAGCCGCCGAACGGGCGCTGCGCGTGACGCAGAAGCTGTCGTTCATGCTCTCCGGTGCCCAGTTCGGCATCACCGTCACCGCCCTGCTGGTCGGGTACGTCGCCGAGCCCCTGCTGGGCACGGGGCTCGCGAACCTGCTGGGCCTGCCCGAGTCGTTCGGCGTGCCGCTGGCGATGGCCGTGGCGCTGATCTTCGCGACCGTCGTGCAGATGGTGCTGGGCGAGCTGCTGCCGAAGAACCTCGCGATCGCGAAGCCCGAGGCCCTGGCGAAGTGGCTGAGCTCGTCGACGCTGCTCTACCTCAAGATCGCCGGCCCGGTCATCCGCCTGTTCGACGCGGCGGCCACCAGGCTGCTGCGCTCGATCGGCGTCGAACCGGTGGAGGAGCTGCCCCAGGGCGCCACGCCGGAGGACCTCAAGCAGATCGTCGGCGACGCGGGGGAGCAGGGCCACCTGGACCCCGAGCTCGCCCAGCTGCTCGACCGCGGCCTCGGCTTCCGCGAGCTGGCGGCCGAACAGGCGATGACGCCACGGGTGAACGTGCACTCGGTGCGCGCGGACGAGCCCGCCTCCCGCGTGGTGGAGCTGCTCGACACCGGCCACTCGCGCTTCCCCGTGGTCGGCGACGACCTGGACGACATCCGCGGTGTCGTGGGCCTGGCCGAGGTCCTCACCCTCACGCCCGAGCAGCGGCCCACCACCCCCATCGGCGCCGTCGCGGCGCCCGCGCTCGTCGTTCCCGCGACGCTGCCGCTGCCGGCCGTCCTGGAGAGGCTGCGCACCGAACGCCGCCAGCTCGCCTGCGTGCTCGACGAGTTCGGCGGCTTCGCCGGGATCATCTCGCTGGAGGACCTCGCGGAAGAGCTCGTCGGGGAGATCCAAGACGAGGACGACCTGGTCGAGGACATCATCGAGCGCCTCGACGACGCCCGGTGGCGGGTGCCCGGCCGCATGCGGCTGGACGAGGTCGAGGACGCGACCGGGATCGCATTGCCGGAAGACGACGCGTACGACACCGTGTCGGGTCTCGTGCTGCACCAGCTCGGCCGCACCGCGGAGATGAACGACGAGGTCGACGTGGACGGGGTGACGGTGCTGGTCACCGCCGTGGCGCGCAACGTGCCGGACACGGTCGTCCTGACGACACGGGTTCGGGAGGAGGTCCGATGAGCATCGGGATGTCACTCGCGATCTCGTTCGTCCTGCTGGCGCTCAACGCCTTCTTCGTCGCCGCCGAGTTCGCGTTGATCGCGGCGAAGCGGCACCGGCTGGAGCAGGAGGCCGAGACGTCCCGCGCGGCGCGGGCCGCCGTGGCGGGGGTGCGCGAGCTGTCGCTGATGCTCGCGGGCGCCCAGCTCGGCATCACGCTGTGCACGCTCGGCCTCGGCGCGCTGGCCAAGCCCGCCGTCGCCGACCTGTTCGAGCCGCTGCTGACCGCGGTCGGCCTGCCGGACGCCCTCGCCTACGGCATCGCGTTCACGACCAGCCTGGTGCTGGTGGTGTTCCTGCACATGGTCGTCGGGGAGATGGCGCCGAAGTCGTGGGCGATCTCGGACCCCGAGCGGTCCGCGCTGATGCTGGCGCTGCCGTTCCGCGCGTTCGCGCACTCGGTCCGTTGGGTCCTCAGTGGACTCAACAACACGACGAACGCCCTGCTGCGCCTGATGAAGGTCGAGCCGCAGAACGAGCTGGCGCAGGCGCACCGGCCGGAGGACCTGCGCCTGCTGGTGCGGCAGTCGGGCGAGCACGGGCTGATCCCGGAGAACCAGCAGCGGCTGCTGACGCGCATGCTGCAGGTGCAGAAGACGACGCTGCGCGAGGTCATGGTGCCGGTGCAGGAGGCCTCGACCGTCGCCGAGAACACCACGGCCCGCGAGATCGAGCGCCGCAGCCTCGCCTGTGGACGGTCGCGGTTCCCCGTGACCGACCGGCACGGCCGTTATGTCGGCCTGGTGCACATCCGCGAGGCCATGCGCGCGACGGCGCGGGGCGAGGACCCGGACGCCCGCACGTTGATGGGCCCGGTCCTCACCCTGGAGGCCGGGATGCCGGTCGCCGCGGCCGTCACCGCGATGAAGGCCGACCGCGCCCAGCTCGCCCTCGTGTCCGGCGACGAGCGCGTCGTCGGCCTCGCGGCGCTGGAAGACCTGCTCGAAGAGCTGATCGGCGACTTCGACGACGAGACCGACGCACCGCGCGTTGCGGTGCGCCAGAACTGATCCACCCCCAGTCCCGCAGGAGGAGACTTGTTCAAGCGGATGCTCAGCGCGTTCGGCGTTGGCGGACCGTCCGTCGACACGGTGCTGGACTCGCCGCACGCCGTCCCTGGCCAGCTGGTCACCGGGCAGGTGCGCATCCAGGGCGGCAGCGCGGACGCCGAGATCGGCCAGGTCGTGCTGTCACTGGTCACCCGCGTCGAGGTGGAGCACGGTGACCACGAGTTCGGTGGTGTCTCCGAGTTCTTCCGCACGGTCGTGCAGCAGGGCGTGCGGGTCCCGGCCGGTCAGCTGGTCGCGATCCCGTTCCAGCTGCCGATCCCGTGGGAGACGCCGATCACCGCGGTCGGCGGCGGCCAGCTGCCGGGCATGACCGTCGGCGTCCGCACGGAACTGGTCATCGCGGGCGCGCCGGACAAGGGCGACCTGGACCCGATCCAGGTGCACCCGCTGCCGTCGCAGGACGCGGTGCTCAACGCCTTCGGCCAGCTCGGCTTCTCGTTCCGCAGCGCCGACGTCGAGGCGGGGCGCCTGCACGGCGTGCCGCAGGAGCTCGGTTTCTACCAGGAGATCGAGTTCTTCCCGCCCGCGCAGTTCGCGGGCTCGGTCAGCCAGGTCGAGCTGACCTTCGTGGCGAACCCGCACGAGCTGTACGTGATCCTGGAGGCCGACAAGCGCGGCGGGATGTTCTCGTCGGGCGGTGACGCGTTCGGGCACTTCCGGGTTTCGCACCAGGAGGCGCAGGGCACCGACTGGGCCTCGGCCGTCAACGGCTGGCTGGCCCAGGTCGCGCAGCGCGGCCACGCCACCCCCGCGTTCGGGGGCAACCCGGCGTTCGGCCACCAGCCCGGATATGGCGGTCACCACGGATACGACCACCACGGCCACCACGGCCACCGCAGCGGTCCCGGCATCGGTGGCGTGGTCGCCGCGGGCGCGGCAGGGGTCGTCGGTGGCATGGTGCTGGGAGAGGTCGTGGACGAGGTGTTCGACGAGGGCGAGGACTTCGCCTTCGGCGAGGAGTGAGCTGAGCAACCGCGGTTCCGGCGCTCCTCCCGGGCGCCGGAACCGGCGGCGGACGGAGCACGACGGACGAGGAGGTTCGTGATGGCGCTGGCAGACCGCGAGAAGCGCGAGCTCGAGCAGATCGAGCAGCGCTTGTTCGAAGAGGATCCCGAGTTCGCCGCGAAACTGGCGAAGCCGTCGGTCTTCGTGTTCCTCTCCCGCAGGACCCTGCTCCTGGCCGGCGCGGTGGCCGCGTTCCTCTGCGGCTTGCTGGTCGTGATCGCCGGGGTGACGTGGTCGTCGGTGCCGGTGGTCGTGCTCGGCGCCGCCGTGTGTGCGAGCGTCTTCGCGGGCCTGGTGGTCTGGGTGTGGCGTGGGCAGCGCGACCCCCGGAGCCTGTCCCGCAGGGCTCGTTCGCGGTAGCCGCGGCCGTCGCCGACGTCCAGCCCGACGCGGCACACCATCTGCTGTCCGGTGCGATCCTGTGGCGTAGGGCGGAACGGGGAGAGCTGGTTGGCGAAGCGGCGGTACGTGGCGAGGGGCGTGCCCGGCGGGTACCGGGTCTGGGACACCAAGGTGCGGCGGTGGTGGGGCGACCACTACGAGCTGTGCCCCGACGACCTGCTCGCCGAGCTGAACGGCGCCGCCGACCCCGCGCGGATCACCGCCCTGCTCAAGCGCTACCGGGCGCTCCGGCGCTGAGCGTGCACTCCGGTCGAACGCCGCCCTTGGTGTCATGACGCGATCAGCAGGACCGGCCCCGGTGCGGTTCCGCGACAGCCATCCGAAGACCGGACGCCGGCAGCGGCACCGAACCCACCCGACCCACCCGACCCGGACGGCCCGGACGGCCCGGACGACCGCGGAGCTAGGGGTGGGGTCCCGGCCGGAAGCCCGTCCAGCGCAGGTCGGCCGGCAGGTGGCCCATGTCGTTGTGGAGCAGCAACGCCGCAGGGGTGCCCGCGCGGTGCTGGATCACGGTGAGAGCGGTGTTGCCGCAGCTCATGGCCAGCCAGCGGTCCGGTGGCGCGTCCAGGGCGTGCCGCACCAGCCACGCCACCTGGTAGGCGTGGGTCACCAGGACCTCGTGGGTCTCGGACGGCGCGGGGCGGGCGAACCGGTCGACCAAGGCCTCGGCCAGACGGGCGCCGGCGGCGGCCTCCGCGGCGTCGTAGCCGTCGAAGAAGCCGGCCCACGCGGATGGCGGGTTCTCCGGGACGTGCGGCACGTGGTCCACCAGTTCCGCCGCCTCGCTCACGGGGACGCCCGGCAGGTGCTCGCCCAGGATCCCGGCGGTCCGCGCGGCGCGGGGGAGCGGGGAGTGCCACACCGCGTCGATCGGCAGCCGGGCGAGGCGGTCGCCCAGCAGGTGCGCCTGGCGAGCACCGGTCGCGGTGAGCTCGCCGAACGGGTCCGCCGCGCCGTGCCGCACCAGGTACAGGTGGCGAGTCGCCAACGCATCCCCACTCAGTCAAGTGGCAAGAACATCCCGATGATAACGCCATCTGGAACTATGTATCCCTGACTGGCGCTGCTTCGGACGGGTGAACTGCTGCCCGGTTGGCCTGCAACGCGCACCGGATCGTTTGACCATGTCCGAGTTGGTTGTAGCAATACAGAAAGCGTGCGGGGGCGCAGTCCGGTCGGGGTCGACGCGGAGGAGGCGGGAGTCGATGCACCGGCTCGACGAAGTGCAGGCCAGGGAACTGACGCTGGCCGCTGTGGGAGCGGTCAACAGGCGGGATCACCCGTGGTCGGTCGAGGTCGTCCGGTGTCTGGCGGCGGAGGAGCAGACGAAGGTCGTCGCGATCGACACGTGTGCGGCGATCCTGCTGCGGGGAGTTCCCCGCGGCTCGCTCGGCGCCGGCGTGCGGATCGCGGTGGACGGTTCGGCGGCGCGGGGAGAGGAAGCCCGTGCGCGGGCTTCGGAGGTGTTGAGCGGGCTCGCGGCCGGGGACGACGGACGGGTCGCGTTCGTGCTGGGAGCGCTGGGAGAGGAAGAGCAGTTCGACGTCTTGCTGGCGCTGGTGCGCGCCGCGGCGGCGTGGATCGACGCGTACGTGGGCATCGACGGCGACACGGTCGACGCTTACTACGCGATCTCGAAGGCGGAGATGAGCTGACGACACCATGTGGTTCCGGGCGAGTCGGTGAGGCAACTCCTCCCGCGCGCGGTGGTCGTGTTCACGCACGGGACCTCGGACGACCACCGCAGCTTCGACCCGCCGGTTCCGTTTTTCGTGGACGCCGGGTACCGCACGGTCACGCGGGGCCTGCCCGGCCACGCAGCAGCGAGGACGGCGACCTGACGAAGGCCTCCCGCGACCTGCCGGGGTGCCCGACGAGGTCGGTGCGCCGGCGGCTGTGCCGATCGGATCCTCCCCGAGCGGCTGCACCGGCGAGGCAGCGGCGATCGAGGCACCGCCCCGGCTCGACGCGCTGACGATGATCGCGTGGCGGTTGTCCGTGCCCCTGCTGCTGCTCGCGCCGAAGCGGCGGGTGCCGACGCTGGTCGGCCACGGCGAGCACGACCATTCCGGCATCATCGCGTCCGCTGGTCCGGCACCGGGTCGTGCCCGGTGCCGGGCACCTCGCGCACCGCGACACCGCCGGCGCCACAGCCCGTGTCGTGCTGGACTTCCCGCGCGGTTTCAGGCGAACACGAAAGTGCTCGCGTCCGTTGTGCAGAGTCGCCGCGCCGCCCATACGGTCGTCACAGGAGGTCGGCGATGCGAAGCCAGTACGAGTACCTGGCGGTGCTGGGCGTGTGCGTGCTCATCACGGTGCCGCTGGAGTGGATGGGGCGCGGCGTGTACCGGCGCGTCCCGGACCTGGCGCGTGCCATCGCGCCGGTGCTGCTCGTGCTCGCGGTCTGGGACGTCGCCGCGATCCTGCGCGGGCACTGGCACTTCCACCCCGAGGCCACGACCGGGGTGCTGATCGGTGGGGTGCTGCCGGTCGAGGAAATCCTGTTCTTCGTGGCGATCCCGTTGTGCGCGGTGCTGACGTATGAGGCCGTGCGCGGCCATTCGGAACGTTGGTCGCGCAATGGTTGAGGAGTACTCGCTCGCCGCCACCGCGGCGGTCGTGGTGGTGCTGCTGCTCGAGTTCTGCCTGTTGCGCACCGGTTTGTTCAAGCGGCCCGCCTACTGGGTCACGATGGCGGTCGTGCTCGGCTTCCAGGTCCCGGTGGACGGATGGCTGACGAAGCTCGACGCGCCGATCGTGCTCTACGCGGACTGGGCGATCACCGGGGTGCGGGTGCCGTGGGACATCCCGGTGGAGGACTTCCTCTACGGGTTCGCGATGGTCACCGCCGTGTTGTTGTTGTGGGAACGGGGAAGGCTGGCACGTGAACAAGCTTGAGGTACCGGGGAAGTTCGACCGCGCCGCTCGCGGCTACGACTTCCTCGTCGGGCTCAACCCCGGCTACCACCAGGCGCTGCGCCGCTCGGCGATGGCGCTCGGCCTGAAGCCCGGCATGCGGGCGCTCGACCTGGGGTGCGGCACGGGCGCCTCGACGGCCGCCCTGGTCGCCGCCGCGCCGGGCGTGGAGATCGTGGCCGTGGACGCGTCGGAGGGCATGCTCGAGCGGGCACGGCGGAAGCGCTGGCCCCGGACGGTCAGGTTCGTGCACAGCCGTGCCGAGGACGTCGACGAGGGCCGGTTCGACGCGGTCTTCGCCGCCTACCTCGTGCGCAACCTGCCGGACCCGGACCCGGCGCTGCGCAAGATCGGCTCGATGCTGAAGCCCGGCGGAACGCTGGTGCTGCACGAGTACTCGGTGCGCGACTCGCTGCTCAGCACGGCGGTGTGGACGGCGCTGTGCGGGTTCATCGTCCCCGCGGGCTGGCTCGCGACCGGGGACCGCTCGCTCTACACCTACCTGTGGCGCAGCGTGATGGACTTCGACGGCGCGTCCGCGTTGCGCGACCGGTTGCGGCGCAACGGTTTCAACGGCGTGCGCAGCGCACCCCTGCCCGGCTTGCAGCTCGGTGTGGTGCACACCTTCCGCGGGCACGTGCCGGAACAGGAGCAGCGGTGAGGGATCGCAAGGCGGTGCGCATCCCGGCGCCGGCCGGGCGTGCGCAGTTCGGCGGGGACGCGCCCGTGGTCGCCGTGGTGGGCGGTGGCATCGCCGGGCTGTCCGCCGCGACGCTGCTGGCCGAACGCGGCGCCAGGGTGGTGCTGTGCGAACGGGAGAAGTACCTCGGCGGGCGCGTCGGCGGCTGGAGCACCCGGCTCGCCGACGGCAGCGAGGTCACCATGACCCGCGGCTTCCACGCCTTCTTCCGGCAGTACTACAACCTGCGGGCGTTGCTGCGGCGCGTCGACCCGGCGGGCCGGGCTCTGGCCGGCATGCCGGACTACCCGCTGCAGCACGCCTCCGGCCACCGGGACGGCTTCGCGGACCTGCCGACGACCGTGCCGTGGAACGCGCTCGCCTTCCTGCGCAGCAGTCCCACCTTCCGATGGCGCGACCTGCCCGGCATCAACGCGAGGACCGCGCTCTCGTTGCTCGACGTGTCCGTGCCGAGGGTGTACGAGGAGCTCGACGGCATCGACGCCGCCACGTACCTGGAGCGGATCCGCTTCCCCGAGGCCGCGCACGCCCTCGCCTTCGAGGTGTTCTCCCGCAGCTTCTTCGCGCACCCGACCAGGATGTCGGCCGCCGAGCTCGCGGTGATGTTCCACATCTACTTCCTCGGCTCGGCCGAGGGGCTGCTGTTCGACGTGGCCGCCGACCCGTTCCCGCACGGGCTGTGGGAACCGCTGCGGCGCCACCTCACGTCGCTGGGCACCACGGTGTGCACGGGCGTCGAGGTCCGCTCGGTGCTGCCGGGCGAGAGGAAGCGGTTCTCCGTCACCATCGGCGGCGGCGCGATCGAGGCGGACGCCGTCGTGCTCGCCGCCGACGTCCCCGGTCTGCGGGCGCTCGTCGGCGGCTCGCCCTCGCTCGGCGACGCCGCGTGGCGCGAGAAGATCGGCGAGCTCCGCACCGCGCCGCGGTTCCTCGTGTCGCGCTACTGGCTGGACACCCCGGTCGACCCCGACCGGCCCGGCTTCCTCGGCACCGGCGGCCACGACCTGCTCGACAACATCAGCGTCCTCGACCACTACGAGCACGAGGCACGGGCCTGGGCCGCCCGGACCGGCGGGTCCGTCGTGGAGCTGCACGGCTACGCGCTGCCGTCCGACGTGGACGAGCAGTCCGCGCGGGCCCGGCTGTGGCACCAGCTCACCGAGGTCTACCCGGAGACCAAGCAGGCGGGGATCGTCGACGAACGGCACGAACTGCGCGAGGACTGCCCGCTGTTCCCGGCCGGTGGGTACGCGGGCAGGCCGGGGGTGACCACACCGGACGACCACCTGGTGGTCGCGGGCGACCTCGTGCGCGTCGACCTGCCGGTCGCGCTCATGGAACGCGCCGCCACCACGGGTTTCGCCGCCGCGAACCACCTGCTGAGCGGCTGGGGCGTCGCCGGCACCGACCTGTGGAGCGTGCCGACCGAGGGCCGGGTGCCGTTGCTGCGCTCGGCGGCCCGTCGCTGGAGGACGCTGTGATCGTCGTCGTGGGAGCCGGTCTCGCCGGACTGAACGCCGCCCTGGAGCTGACCGCGGCGGGCTTCGAGGTCACCGTGCTGGAGGCCTCGGACGAGGTGGGTGGCCGCGTGCGGACCGACGTCGAGGACGGCGTGCGGTTCGACCGGGGCTTCCAGATCCTGCTGCCCGGCTACCCCGAGCTGGAACGGCTGGAGCTGGACCCGTTCCCGCTGCGGCACTTCCGGCCGGGCGCGTTCGTGCACGACAACGGCAGGCACGACCTGCTCGCCGACCCGCGCAGCGGACCCGCGGCGTGGGACGGGTTCCTGCGCCAGCACGTCCTGAGCGCGCGGGACGTGGCCGCGGTGGCGCGCTTCTCGGTGCCGGACGCCTTCGGCCCGGTCCGGCCGTTGCTCGGCGCGCCCGACCGCACGACCCGGGAGGCGTTGCGGGAGCTGGGGGTGTCGGACCGCGGGGTCGAGGCGGTGTTCCGCCCGTTCCTGTCCGGGGTGTTCCTGGAACGGGAGCTGACGACGTCGTCGCGGTTCTTCCACCTGGTGTGGCGCAGCTTCGCCCGTGGCGGCGCGGCGGTGCCCGCGCTGGGGATGGGGGAGCTGCCCAAGACGATGGCGGAACGCCTGCCGAGGGGCGTGGTGCAGCTGGAGACCCCGGTGCGGGCAGTGCACGACAACGGCGTGGACCTCGAGGACGGTGGACGGGTCACCGCCGACGCCGTGGTGGTCGCGACGGACGGCACGACCGCGGCGCACCTGCTGCCCGGCCTCGTCGACCCGCTCTGGAACGGCGTCACCACGTGGTACTTCCGCCCACCGCGCTCCCCGCTGCGGGACGGCTGCCTGGTCGTCGACGCCGGCGGCGGCCCGGTCGTGAACACCGCCGTGATGTCGGAGGTGTCGCGCCCGTACTCGCCGCACGCCCCGCTGGTGCAGGCCTCCGTGGTCGGCGAGGCCGGTGAACAGGACGTCCGCCGGCACCTGAACCGCCTGTACGGCACGGACACCAGCCGGTGGGAGGTGCTGCGGCGCTACGACGTCCCGCGCGCGATCCCGGCCATGACCGCGCCGCGCAGGTTGAAGCAGTCCGTGCGCGCGGGCGATCGGCGGTACGTGTGCGGTGACCACCGCGACACCAGCTCGATCCAGGGGGCGCTGCACTCGGGACGACGGGCGGCCCGCGCCGTGCTCGCCGACCTGCGCGGTGCGCGGTGACGCTGCTGCTCTTCGGTGACCAGCTCGGGCCGCACTTCTGCACGACGCACGACGACCGTGACCTGGGGGGCCACCTCAGGCCCGGCTATCGCGAACATGGACCTCGACCCAGGCCCTAGCCGCGCACGCGGTCCAGGACCAGTTCGATCGCCTCGGTCAGGGTCCTGGGGCGGTGCACGAACGACGGCAGCGGCACGCCCTCCCAGCCGGCGCCGGCCACCGCGACCACCGGGTCCGACCCGGTGCCGAGCCGCTCCAGCGGCACGCGCCGCGCCAGGTCGGGCCGGTGCGCCCACACCAGCACGACGGTGGGCCGCAGGCGGGTCACCGCGTCGCACAACGCCTCGGCGGGGACGCGCGCGCCGAGGTTGCCCCACAGGCAGCCCTCTTCGGACAGCGCCGCCCCCAACGCCTCCAGGGGCAGCCAGTGCTGCTCCTCGGGCGCGCACGACAGCAGGGCGGCGAGCACGCCGGGACTGCCCGTGCGGGGGACGGCGCGCAGGGCGTGCAGCACGCTCCCGCTGGCGAGGTGTTCGACCTCGACGCCCTGCCCGGTGCGGACGACCTGGTCGCCCAGTTCCACCAGCGCCGGGACGAACACGTCCTCCCACGCCGACACGACGCCGTGGCCGGTGATGAGCTTCGAGGCGAGGTCGGCCATCATCGGCTCGTCGAGCCGGTTCGCGGCGGCGAGGAACCCCCGCTGAGCCACCACCGCTTCCTCAGGGGTGATCGGCGTGCGCGGGCCGTCGGACGGCGCGACCGGCTCCTGGCGCGCCAGCACGGCGGCGGCCGCCGCCGACACGCCCTGCGCGGTCAGGACGACCATCCTGCGCAGCACCTCGACATCCGCGTCCTCGTAGCGGCGGTGGCCGCCTTCCGTGCGGATGGAGGGGCCCAGCCCGTAGCGCTGGTCCCAGGTTCTCAGCGTGGTGGGGGCGATGCCCAGCATCCCCGCCACCGCGCGCGGCGTGTACGTCACGTCCTGCGCGCGCGTTCCGCGAGCATCGCCCTCAACTCACCCTCACCCAGTCCGCCCCGGATGCCGGAGGTCTCGTGCACCTCCAGCGCGTGCGAGCGACATTTTCCCACGACCGGGCAGCGCTGGCAGATGGCCTTCGCCGCAGTCTCGCGCTGATCGCGCGCGGCTCCGGTGGGCTCGTGGAAGAAGCAGGCGTTGTCCATCCTCCGGCGGAGACCGGCGAGCCGCCAGTCCCACGACTCGGCGACCGGCTGAGGAAGGCGGGACAGCTCGAGCATCGACTGGGAAACGACGCAAGTCAGTCGGGGAACCGCCCTGCCCGGCGCAGTGCGTACCGGCGTTCGGCGTAGTCGAGGTCGTCGCGCCACAGCCGGGCGGCCGCCCACCTCATGACCGGCCGCAGCGCGCCCGCCGCCGGCCTGGCCAGCGCGAACCCCGGCCGGTCCGAATGCGCGATGGTCGCCTCCACCACGGCGGTGCGGCCCTCGCGGATCGGGGTCGCGTGGGTCTCGACCACGCTGCCCCGGCCCTCGCCCTCGACGATGTGCATCACGATCGTGCGCGGCTCCGGGCAGGTGAACGCGGCGATGACCGGCACTCCCACCCGTCCGGCGAGCCGGAACGTGACCTCCACCAGGAACCGGTCCTCGGTCTCGGTGGGGGTCTCCAGGACGTGCAGGTTCGCGAACGAGTACGGGTGGAACCACGCGCCGTGCCACGGGTCGAGCCGGTTCGCGACCACGTCCTCGGGGTCGCACCGGCCGATCAGCGTGGCCACCGCGTCGATCGACCCGGCCGGCGGACGCTCCGGCAGCACGGGGGCGTCCAGGGGGTCCTCGCCGCCCACCTCGTCGAGGCGCACCCACACCAGAACGCCGTCGTCGTGCGCCGGGAACGGCGTCCACGCGCCGAACCGCGTGCCGTCGAGCGCGAGCCCGTGCCAGCGGCAGATCAGCTTGCCCTCGGCCACCGCGCCGTCGCACAGAGGTGCGCCGAGGTGCGGGCACGAGCCGGAACCGGCCATGAGCACGCCGTGCGGCCCGCGCCAGAGCACGACCTCCTGACCCGCGATCGTGCGGCCGCAGGGCTTGCCCTTCACGACGTCGCTGCTCGCGCCCGCGACGTACCAGTTGCCGGACGGGCGCGCGGTGGCGCGCTTGAGCGCCGCCTCGATCAGCGCCGGCTTCGCGTCCTGCCACGTCGGCCTCTGCTCGCGCCACGGCGGGCTCGAGTAGATCCGCAGCGGGATCCGGTCACGGATCGACTTCTTCTCAGGCGGCACGGGCGAACACCGCCCTGGCGAGCGCGGGCAGGGCGACCGCGAGCCGCCTGCCGTTGGAGACGACGACGCGGCGCGACAGCACGTCGCAGTCCGCGTCCTCGACGAGGTCGAGGATCCGCCTGTAGAGCCGGTAGGCGGTGAGCACGCACGGCCGGGAGCGCGGTGCGAGCATGCCGATGCCCGGCCACGCCTGCTCGTAGATCCGCCGGGTCCGCCGCACCTGGTCGCGCAGCGCGGCCCTGACCTGCCGGTCCGCCTTGCCGGACGCGCGGGCGTGCAGCAGGCGCTCGCGGTCCACGCCGAACTCGGCGAGCTCGTCGGCGGGCAGGTAGACGCGGTTGCGGTCGAGGTCCTCGCCGACGTCGCGGATGAAGTTCGTGAGCTGGAAGGCGACGCCCAGCGCCGCCGCGGCGGGCTCGGCCTCCTCCCGGGACGTGCTGGTCCCGAGCACGGGGAGCACCTGCAGGCCGATGACCGCCGCGGATCCGTGCACGTACCGTTCGAGGTCGCCGAACGTGGGGTAGTCGGTGACGGTGAGATCCATCCGCATCGACGCCATGAAGTCGTGGAAGTGCTGGACGGGGATGTCGTAGCGGTGCACGGTGTCGATCAACGCCGACAGCACCGGGTCGTCTCCCGCCCGGCCTTCGAACGCGTCCCGGAGGCGGACCTCGATGGCGCCCAGGGCCTGCGCCTTCTCGTCAGGTCCACTGTGGACGTCGTCGACCACGTCGTCCACCCAGCGGGCGAACCCGTACAGGGCGTGCACGGCGGGGCGTTGCTCCGCGCTGAGCAACCTCGTTGCCAGGTAATAGGTCCGGCCGTGCAGTGCGTTGAGCTCGCGGCAGCGCCGGTACGCGTCGCGCAACGCCGGTGCGGTGATGCCCGCGGCGTCCAGTTCGCGTTCAGCCGACATCAAGCGGTCCTTTCGCGGAGAAGGTGTGTCCAAACTAAGTCCCCGAGTTGTGCCCCGCACAACGGCGCGGCTCATCATGCAGATCCTCCGGCGCGCTGCTTAGCTCAGATCATCGAAGGCCCGACTACTTCCAGAGGGAACGCCGATGTCGCTGCTGACCAGCGTGGACGCCCGCCCGTCGCAGGTGGACGACTTCCGCGTCCTCCTCGACGAGGCGCTGTACGACTTCCTGCGCGCGAGGCAGGACGTGGCGCCGGAGCTCTCCGCCGAGCTGCGCGGGCTGGTCCTGGCCGGTGGCAAGAGGATCCGCCCGACGTTCGCGTGGTGGGGCTGGCGCGCGGCAGGGGGTTCGCCACCGGCCGATGCCGTGGTGCGGGCGATGGTGGCGCTGGAACTGCTGCAGTGCTGCGCGCTCGTGCACGACGACGTGATGGACCGTTCGGCGACCAGGCGCGGCAGGCCGTCCGTGCACGAGTCGTTCGCCGCGCAGCACCGGCGTGAGCGGTGGGCCGCGAGCGCCCGCCAGTACGGCGACTCGGCGGCGATCCTGGCTGGTGACCTCGCCCTGGCCTGGGCGGACGACGCCCTGGTCACAGCGGGTCTGCCGAGCGACGTGCTGAGCCGCGCCTGGGGCCCGTGGCAGGCCATGCGGACCGAGATGATCATGGGGCAGCACCTCGACCTGCTGGCCGTCGCCCGCCGCGAGGAGTCGCTCGAGGCCGCGGTGCGCGTGGCGGCGTTGAAGACCGCGGCGTACACCGTCGAACGCCCGCTGCACCTCGGGGCGGCCCTCGCGGGCGCGGACGCGGACGTCGTCGACTGCCTGCGCGCGTACGGCCACGACATCGGTGTGGCCTTCCAGCTCCGCGACGACCTGATGGGGGTCTTCGGCGACGCCTCGGTCACCGGCAAGCCGGTGGGCGAGGACCTGCGGGAGGGCAAGCGGACGCCGTTGATGGCCATCGCGTTCTCCCGCGCGCAGGGCTTGCCCGCGGCGCAACGGCTGCTTCGCCGGTGCCTGGAGAGCAGCAGCGTCAGCGACCGGACCGTCGACGAGGTCCGCGCGCTGCTCGTGGAGCTGGGCGCGGTGGCCGCCGTGGAGGAGCACATCGAGAAGCTGCTGGCCTCCGGGCTGGCGGCGCTGGACCGTGCTGTCATCGACGACGAGGCGCGCCGCGAACTGGTGCGCCTCGCCAACCGGGCCGTCCAGCGGACGACCTGACCGAGAGGAACGCAGTGGTTCAGGTGGTGAAAGGCCGCACCGACCGGGTGGTCGTGGTCGGCGCGGGCCTGTCGGGACTGTCGGCGGCGCTGCACCTGCGTGGTGCGGGCCACGAGGTGACCGTCCTCGAACGGCACCCGCATCCGGGCGGTCTCGCGGGCCGTCTCGAGGTCGACGGGCATCGGATCGACACGGGTCCGACCGTGCTGACCATGCCGGAGCTGCTGGACGACGCGTTCGCCGCCGTCGGGCAGAAGCGCGAGGACCACCTCGAGCTCCTGCCGCTGCACCCGGCGTACCGCGCGACGTTCGCCGACGGCAGCGCGCTCGACGTGCACACCGACGCCGGCCGCATGGAGCAGGCGGTCCGCGACTTCGCGGGCGACCGGGAGGCGCAGGGCTACCGCGAGCTGCGGGAGTGGCTGACGAAGCTCTACGAGGTGGAGAAGGACAGGTTCATCGGCGCGAGCTTCGACTCGCCGCTGGACCTCGTCGGCCGCGACCTCGTGGAGCTCACCCGGCTCGGCGGGTTCGGCTCGCTGGACAAGGCGGTCGGGCGGTTCCTGAAGGACGAACGGCTCCGGCGCGTCTTCACCTTCCAGGCGCTCTACGCGGGCGTCGCACCGAAAGACGCCCTCGCCGCCTACGCCGTCATCGCCTACATGGACACCATCGCGGGCGTGTGGTTCCCGCGCGGCGGCATGCGCGCCATGCCGCAGGCGTTGGCCGACGCCGCCGCGCTGGCCGGCGTGACGTTCCACTACGGGGTGGAGGTCGAGCAGCTCGAACGCTCCGGCTCCCGCGTCACGGCGGTGCGCACGGCCGAGTCGCGCATCCCCTGCGACGCCGTGGTTCTCGCCACCGGACCCGCTCAGAGCACGCGGCTGCTGCGCGGTGAACCACGCCGTGTGCTGCCGTTGCGGTGGTCGCCGTCCGCGGTGGTCGTGCACCTGAGCGCCCGGCGGGTGGTGGACGACCTCGCGCACCACACGATCTCGTTCGGTGACAAGTGGAACAGCACGTTCGACGAGATCGTCCGGCAGGGCAAGCTGATGAGCGATCCGTCACTGCTGCTCACGACGCCGTCGCTGACCGATCCCGCGCTCGCCCCGGAGGGCAGGCACCTCCAGTACCTGCTGGCACCGTGCCCGAACCTCGACGCCGCGCCGCTGCGCTGGGACGCGATGGCGCAGCGGTACGCCGAGCAGATCATGGAGGAGCTGGCCGCGCGCAAGCTGCTCGTCGACGCCGAGCCGCTCGCCGTGGTGACGCCCGACGACTGGGCACGGGACGGCCAGGCCGCCGGCACGCCGTTCTCGGCTGCGCACACCTTCGCCCAGACGGGGCCGTTCCGGCCTACCAACCTGCCGTTCCGGCGGGGCAACGTCGTGCTGGCGGGCAGCGGGACGACGCCAGGGGTGGGCATCCCACCGGTGCTGATCTCCGGCCGGCTGGCCGCGGAGAGGCTGCGGCGGCCGGGGAAGTGAAACGGTTTCACGCCGGGATGCGGGCACGGTCTGCGGCCGCATCCCCGAGGTGGGCGTTCGGGCTGTGAGCTCCGGCCCCGCAACCGTCACGGGTGCAGGCCGGGACCAGCCTCCGCGCTGGGCGCGATCGGGGTGGGGCTGAGGGCGGTGTCGTCCTCGCCCTCCTCCAGCAACGTGGCCGCGGGCCCGACGATGC
The DNA here is from genome assembly GCF_900104175.1 of Lentzea jiangxiensis. GTDB lineage: Bacteria > Actinomycetota > Actinomycetes > Mycobacteriales > Pseudonocardiaceae > Lentzea > Lentzea jiangxiensis. The sequence continues at coordinate 381,169 of NZ_FNIX01000003.1, read as the reverse complement.
GCACGTCCGGGGTGCCGATCGCCTCCTCGTCCTTGTCGGCGTAGTCGAAGCGGGACAAGATGCTGCGCATGGCCTCGATGCGGGCCCGCTTCTTGTCGTTGCTCTTGACCACGGTCCACGGTGCGGTCTCGGTGTCCGTGGCGCGCAGCATCGCGACCTTCGCCTCGGTGTAGTCGTCCCAGCGGTCGAGCGACTTGATGTCGTTGGGGCTGAGCTTCCACTGCCGCACCGGGTCGATCTGCCGGATGACGAACCGGGTGCGCTGCTCGTTGCGGGACACGGAGAACCACAGCTTCACCAGCAGGACGCCGTCGTCGACGAGCATGCGCTCGAACTCCGGCACCTGCCGCATGAAGCGGTCGTACTCCTCCTGCGTGCAGTAGCCCATGACGCGCTCGACGCCGGCGCGGTTGTACCAGGAGCGGTCGAACAGCACGATCTCGCCCGCGGTGGGCAGCTCGCGGACGTAGCGCTGGAAGTACCACTCGCCGCGTTCCCGCTCGCTGGGCTTGCCCAGGGCGACGGTGCGGGCGCCGCGGGGGTCGAGGTGCTCGGTGAACCGCTTGATCGTGCCGCCCTTGCCGGCCGCGTCCCTGCCCTCGAACAGGATCACGAGCCGCCGGCCGGTCTCGGTCACCCAGTACTGCAGTTTCAGCAGCTCGATCTGCAGCAGCCGCTTCTGCCGCTCGTACTCCGGACGGCCCATCCGCTCGGTGAACGGGTAGTTCTCCTGCCACGTCAGCACTTCGCTGCCGTCGGCGCGGCGCAGGACCGGTTCGTCGTCGTCGGGGAACTCGGCGGTGTAGCCCTCGACGAACAGGTCCGCGGATTCGAGAGTCAGGTCTGTCACGAAAACGTACATACCCGACGTACCGAAGTGGAAACCGCCGGGTAGGGGGCCTGCGCCGCCACGAGGCGGACGCGGCGCCGGCGCTGATCTCGTGGGCGGCGTGCCGGGACGACCCCCGGCGGCGGGTGCGAGGCCTTCAGCGTGCCGCTGGGCGGGGACGAGCCGTGGGGCAGCGCGTCGGCCTCGCGGTCGCACGTCACCGAGCCGCCCGCGAACCCGCCGGGCGCGTGGCGCGTGCCGAAGACCTTCGTCCTCGGCACGCGCCACGACTCGACCACCTGCGCCCGGCTGTCCCGCTACCGAGCCCCGATGAACGAGCGGTACCAGTGGTAGCTGGCGCGCGGGGTGCGTTCCTGCGTGGCGTAGTCGACGTGGACCAGGCCGAACCTGTGCTTGTAGCCGTGCGCCCACTCGAAGTTGTCGAGCAGCGACCAGCAGAAGTAGCCGCGCAGGTCCACGCCCGCCTCCGCGGCCGCCTCGGCGGCCGCGATGTGGTCGCGCAGGAAGGAGATGCGGTCGTCGTCCTGGAAGCCCTCCACGTCCGGGTAGACGCAGCCGTTCTCCGTGACGTACACGGGCGGCAGGCCGGGATGCCTCTGCTTGAGGTCCGTCAGCGCCGTGGTGAGGCCGACCGGCTCCACCGGCCAGCCCATGCCCGTGCGCGGCACGTCCGGGAGCCGGGTCGTGTCGACGCCGATGTCGTGGGCGGTGCGCTTGGCCGGGTCCGGCTCCCGGTGCGGCGCGTCGGCCACGTGCAGCCGGTAGTAGTAGTTCAGGCCCACGTAGTCGAGCGGTTCCCCGATGACCGCCAGGTCGTCCTCCTGCCGGAACGAGAAGTCGGTGATGTCGCCGAACACCGACTGCGACTCCTCCGGGTACGCCCCGCCGAACAGCGGATCGGTGAACTGCCTGCGCAGCAGGACGTCCTGGCGGGTCGCGGCGGCGACGTCGGCGGGGGAGTCCGTCACCGGCACGGCCGGTGACTGGTTGAGCACGATGCCGAACTCCTGCTCGGCCAGTCCGTTCGCCCGCATCGCCCCGACGGCGAGGCCGTGGCCCAGCAGCAGGTGGTGCACCGCCGCCAGCGCCCCGTGGCCCTCCCGCGCGCCCGGAGCGTGCCGGCCCTCGGCGTAGCCGACGATCGAGGAGCAGTACGGCTCGTTCAGCGTGGTCCACTTGCGGACCACGTCGCCGAGCGCCTCGTGCACGAGCGCGGCGTAGTCGGCGAACCGGTGCGCGGTGTCGCGGTTGCGCCACCCGCCCTCGTCCTCCAGCGCCTGCGGCAGGTCCCAGTGGTACAGGGTGAGGAACGGCTCGATCCCCCTGCTCAGCAGCCCCTCCACGAGGCGGCGGTAGAAGTCGAGGCCGCGCTGCTCGAGGCGTCCCCTGCCCTCCGGCAGGATCCGCGACCACGAGACGGAGAACCGGTACGCGTCGACGCCCAGGTCGCTGAGCAGGCGCAGGTCCTCCTCCCAGCGGTGGTAGTGGTCCGCCGCCACGTCACCGGTGTCCCCGTTCGCGACCGCCCCGGGCACCGCCGCGAAGGTGTCCCAGATGGACGGGCCGCGGCCGTCGAGGCTGGCCGCGCCTTCGATCTGATAGGCCGAGGTCGCCACACCCCAGCGGAAGCCGGCCGGAAAACTCACAACAGTCTCCTCTGAGAGGGGTCAGCCCTTGACGGCGCCCGACATGATGCCGCCGACGATCTGGCGGCCGAACAACAGGAACACGGCCAGCACGGGCACCGTGCCGATGGTCGCGGCGGTGAGCACGAGCGTGTAGTCGGTGGTGTACCCACTGGCCAAAGTGGACAGGGCGGTCTGCACGGTCGGGTTCTCCGGCGTGAGCACCACCAGCGGCCAGAAGAAGTCGTTCCACGCCTGCATGAACGTGAACAGGCCCAGCACCGCGGCCGCCGGGCGTGCCGCGGGCAGCGCGACGTGCCAGAACAGCCGCAGCGAGTGGCAGCCGTCCATCCGGCCCGCCTCCAGCAGCTCGTCCGGGATCGCGCGCTCGAAGTACTGGCGCATGAAGAACACGCCGAACGCCGTCACGAGCCCCGGCACGATCACCGCGTGGATCTCGCCGGCCCAGCCGAACTCGGCCATCATCATGTAGAGCGGGATGATGCCGAGCTCGGTCGGGATGGCCTGGGTGCCGATGATGAGCAGCAGCAGGACGTTGCGGCCGCGGAACTTCAGCTTGGCGAACGCGAACCCCGCGAGCGTCGAGAACAGCACCACCGAGATGGTCACCGTGCCCGACACGAAGATCGAGTTCATCAGCGCCAGCGCGAAGTCCGTGGTGTCGAAGACCCGCGCTATGTTGGCGAAGAGGTTGCCGCCCGGCACCAGCACCGGCGGCATGCTGTCGATCGCGTCCGGTGTCTGCGAGGACACCACGAACGACCAGTACACGGGGAAGGCCGACCCGGCGAGGATCGCGATCAGGGCGGCGTAGGTCCACGGCCCGGCCACCCGCCTCGCCAGCCTGCGCGCCCTCGCCGAGGGGCCGGCCGGGGGCGCCGGCGCCGGGCGTTCCAGCACTGCGGTCATGGGGTCACTCCGTCCGGATCCGCTTGGTCACCAGGTAGCCGAACCCGGCGACGACGACGGTGGCGATGGCGAGCACGACCGCGATCGACGAGCTGTAGCCGAAGTCGTACTTCGTGAAGCCCTGCTCGTAGAGGTACAGCGCCGCGGTCTGGAACTGCCGGTCGGAGCCGCCGGTCGCGGCCGCGGCGCCGGGGTTGAACAGCAGCGGCTCGGCGAGCAGCCGCATGTTGCCGGTGGTCGCGATGATCGTCGTGAAGATGATCTGCGGCCGCAGCAACGGGACCGTGATGCGCCAGAACTGCTGGCGGCCGTTCGCGCCGTCCAGGGTGGCCGCCTCGTACAGCGACGGCGAGATCGCCTGCATGGAGGCCAGGAAGATCAGCGCGTGGTAGCCCGTCCAGCGCCACACCACCATCACGGCGATCGCGATGTGCGAGGTGGCGGTGCCCGCCTGCCAGTCGATCTGCCCGGCGCCGAACAGGCCGAGCAGCCAGTTGAACAGACCGAAGTCCCGGCCGAACAGCTGCGCGAAGATGATCGTCACCGCCGCCACCGAGGTGATGTTCGGCAGGATCACGCCCATCCGGAACAGCGTGCGGGTGCGGACCTTGCGGTTGAGCAGCTGCGCGATGACCAGCGCGAACAGGATCTGCGGAACCGTCGTGAGCAGCCACAGGCTCAGCGTGTTGCCCATGGCGTTCCAGAAGTACGGGTCCGCCATGAGCGCCGCGTAGTTGTCGAACCACACGAAGGTCGCCGCGTCGGACTCGAGCAGGTTGCGGTCCTGCAGCGAGACCCAGATCGTGTAGAGCAGGGGGAACAGCCCGAAGACACCGAAGATCAGGAAGTACGGCGCCACGTACCCGTACGGCGCGAACTTCGTGTCCCAGCGGTGCCTGCGGACCGTCTTGTCGATCACAGCCATGTCAGCGGATCACTTCTGCACGTCGCCGACGAACTGGCGCCACGAGTCCTCGCCGTTCTGCTTGCCCTGCTCGACGCGCTGCATCGCGTTGCCGATGGCGGTCTGGATGTCGCCGGCCTTCGGGCCCTGGTACTGCGGGTTCAGCTTCTTCGCCGCGTCGGTGAACAGCTTGCCGATCGGGGCGTCGTTGAAGTACGGGTTCTTGTAGTCGACGATCGACGGGTCCTCGTACAGCTTCGGGGTCGACGGCAGCAGCCCGGCGCTCTTGAAGACCTTGGCCTGCTGCTCGGGCGCGGTCAGCCACGCCGCCAGCTCCACGGCCTTGTCGATGTTCTTGCCCGACTTGGGCACGGTCAGGTACGAGCCGCCCCAGTTGCCGCCGCCACCGGGAACCGAGGTGACGTCCCACTTGCCCGCGGCCTCGGGACCGGCCTGGTCCTTGATCTTCGCCATCTGCCACGCGGGGCACGTCACGGTCGCGAACTGGCCCTGCTTGAAGCCGGTGTTCCAGACGGGCGTCGAGAACAGCAGCTTCGCGGACAGGCCCGAGTTCACCCCGTCGACGACGAGGTTCCAGGCGTCCTTGATCTCCTTGTTGTCGCCCACGACGATCTTGTCGGTCTTGTCGTAGTAGCCGACGGACGCCTGGCCGACGATCGCGTTGAGCACGGTCGGGCCGCCGTCGAACCACTTGACGCCCTCCGGCGCCTTCTCCTGGAACTTCTTGCCCGCGGCCATGAAGTCCTGCCAGGTCGGCCACAGCGCGGCGACCTGGTCGCGGTCGGCGGGCAGCCCGGCGTTCTGCAGCAGGTCGCGGCGGTAGCAGATGGCGAGGCCGCCGACGTCGGTGCCGTAGCCGATCTGCTTGCCGTCCTTGCTCAGCGATCCCTCCCACTTCCACGGCAGCCAGCGGTCCTTGAGCTGGTCACCGCCCTTGGTGTTGAGGTCCACGAACTTGTCCGGCGTCGCCTTGAACTGGTTGACGTAGCCGGTGTCGACCGCCTCGATGTCCGCGGTGCCGCTGCTGGTCGCGAGGTGCGCGGCGAGGTTCTTGTGGTGGTCCGAGTAGGAGGCGGTCCTGTCGCTGATCTCGATGTCGGGGTGGGCGGCCTGGTACTCCTTCAGCAGCTCGGCGTACCCGAAGTTGCCGAAGAGGCCGATCGTGAGCTTGGTCTTGCCACCGGACGCGGTGCCGCTGCCACACCCGCTGAGCACCAGGGCGGTCGCCATCACGGCGCAGCCGAGGGCGAGGGATTTGGGGCGCATGTTCCAGGCCTCCGTCGATTTTTGGGCGCGTTGAAGCAGAGAGGTGGTTCTTTTCGAACAGGTGAACCGGCGTGGATCGGAAAGCGCCGGCCGAAGATGTGTGGCGACTATGACAACGGGGTTACGCGTCATGAGTCAAGTAACAGATTGATAAACATCGTTCGCGGTGCAGCTGTTTGACGAGCGGAAGTGCTGCTCGTAGGGTCTATGTAACCGCTTACGGTGAAACGGAGGCCCGATGGCGACCGGGCGTGAGATCGCCCAGCTCTGCGGCGTGTCCGTGGCGACGGTGTCGCGCGTCTTCAACCAGCCGGGAACGGTCAACGAGGAAACGCGCGAACGAGTGCTGCGGGTCGCGAAAGAGCTGGACTACCGGCCCAACGAGTCCGCCCGCGCGTTGTCGACCAAGCAGTCGACGATGATCGGCCTCGTCTGGGACACCGACCACCGCAGGCCGGGCTGGCGGCACCCGTACCTGCAGGACCTCCTGATCGGCCTGAAGTCCGCGCTGAGCGCCCACGGCTACCACCTGCTGATGCTCGCGACGAGCGGCGACGCCCGCGAGGTCGGCGCCTCCCTGGCCGACCCGGTCGGTTACGTGAACATGACGCGGCGCCACCACCTCGGCGGGCTGGTGCTGATCGACAGCGGCTCGGACGCGAAGGCCTTCGAGACGTTCGCCCAGTCCGGTGTTCCGTGCGTGGCGCTGGACGTCGCGGTCGAAGGACCTCGGGCGACGTACGTGACCTCGGACAACGAGGGCGGCGCCTGGTCGGCGGTCCGGCACCTGCTGTCGCTGGGGCACTCGCGGATCGCCACGATCACCGGGCCTGTGGGGAACCAGCCCTCGCGGGCCCGCGTTTCGGGCTACCGCAGGGCTTTGCGGGAGGCCGGGGTGGCGTCGCGCGACGACTACGTGGTGTCCGGGGACTTCTACCGGGCCAGCGGAACCGCCGCGATGCACCGGCTGCTGGCGTTGGACGAGCCGCCCACCGCGGTGTTCGCGGCGAGCGACGAGATGGCGGTGGGGGCGCTGCTCGCCGCCCGTGCCGCCGGGCTGCAGGTGCCGCGCGACCTCGCGCTGGTGGGGTTCGACGACATCGAGGTCGCGTCGGTGGTGGAGCCGGCGTTGACGACGGTGTCGCAGGACAAGCCGGGGTTCGGGGTGGCGGCGGCCAAGGCGATCATGGCGATGATCACGGGGGCGGAGAAGGAGGGGCCCCTGGTGCTGCCGACGACGTTGGTGGTCCGGGGGTCCTGCGGGGGCTGAACGCTCGGCGGCGCGGGGGAGTGCGGCAGAGGGCGGGTCGTGGGTTCGCCGCGGACTTCGCGGATGGCGCGGGCGACCCCTGGTCAAGCCCGCCCCGGCCGAGCACCGGGTGCGAGCCTCCGCCCTCAGTCCTCTGTGGACGTCGCCGCCGCGATCAGCGCGATCAGCTGCCGCCGGAAGTGCTCGTAGTCGTCCACCGCGCCGAGCAGCGTGTCCGACTCGCGCTCCTCGCGGCGGGCGGCGGCCAGGGCGCGGCGGCCCACCGGCGTGATCTTCACCGACGTCCGCCTGCGGTCCTTCGGGTCCTGGCTGCGCACCACGTGCCCGCCGCGGTCGAGGTGCTCGATCGTGCGGCTCATGGTCTGGTCGGTGACCCGGCAGAGCAGGGCCAGCTCGCGTTGCGAACGCGGGCCGTCGGCCAGGTGGTGCAGGGTGATCATGCCCGCGTGGGTGAGGCCCCGGCCTGCCAGGAAGTCCTCGAAGCGCTTCTCGACGACGCGGGCCGCGACCGACAGGAGCCTGCCGGTCGGCCAGGAGGCGACGTCCGCGCCCACCTGGTCCGGGCGGTGCGCCACCGCCAGTTCGTCTCCCTCGGCCACGGCCCCATCATCCCAGACCCGCCCGATCACCCCACGTCGGTCCCGAACGGCATGCCGGTCACCGGCTCCTCACCCGCCAGTGCCGCGGCGATGGCGGCGGCGGCCGGGGGGTAGGCGAGTTCGCCGAGGCCGCCGAGCGGGGCGTTCGACTGCACGATGGTCACGTCGATCTCGGGTGTCTGCCCGATTCGCGCCCACGCGTAGTCACCGAACGACGACTGCGCGACGTGCCCGTCCCGGACCGTGATCTGCGCACCGAGCACAGTGGACAGAGCATCGACCACGCAGCCCTCGACCTGCGCGCGGACGCCGGACGGGTGCAGCGCCACGCCGACGTCGACGGCCGCGTGCACGCGCAGCACCCGGCGCGCGGACGGGTCCGCCACCGCGATCACCGCGATCGCCGAGCCGTACTCCTCCAGGCACGCGACGCCGCGGTGGGTGCCCCGTGCGGGCGGCCTGGTCCAGCGGGCCCGTTCGGCTGCGGTGTCGAGCAGGCGGTGCAGGCGCGAGTCCGCCGGGAGCAACGAGCGGCGCAGCGCCACCTGGTCGAGGCCGGACCGGGTGCCGATCTCGCTGAGGAAGTTCTCCTCGGCGTAGACGAACTGGCCCGCGTACACGGCCCGCCAGAACCCGGTGCGCAGCGGGGCCGGCCGGACGGTGACGGTGACGTCGCCGGGCACGCCGTACGGGAAGTGGTCGCCGCTGGCCTTGATCAGCGCCGGGTTGCTGAAGAACGGCAGCACGGTCAGGCCCCACGTCGCGACCTCGTGCGCACGCCGCACGGGCACACCGCCCGCGCCGATCTCGGCCGACAGGCGGTGCACCGACATCGGCCGGTACGAGTCGTGCCGCATGTCGTCGGCTCGCGTCCACAGCACCTGCACGGGAGCGCCGACGCGACGCGAGCAGGCCACGGCCTCCAGCACCGGGTCCGTTTCGATGCGACGACCGAACGCACCGCCCGAGGTCGTCGTCTCCACCCGCACGGCCGTGGCGGGCAGGCCGAGCTGGCGGGCGAGCTGGGTGCGGAGACCGCCGGGGTCCTGCGTCGGCGCCCAGATGGTCACGCCGTCCGGACGAACGTGCGCCGTGGCGTTCATCGGCTCCATCGGCGCGTGCGCGAGCAACGGCATCTCGTACACGCGCTCGAAGCCGGTGACCGGGCTCTGTGCGGGCAACGCCGACCGCAGGTCCGCGAGCCACGTGCGGCTGTCCGCGGCGGGGGTGCCACCACCCCACGTGATCTTCAGGGCGTCCCTGCCCCGCAACGCCTGGTGGGTCGACCTCGCGATCACCGCGACACCGCCCTGACCGTCTGCGGGCGTCGTGAGCGTCAGGACGTCGACCACTCCCGGCAGGCCGCGGGCCGCGGTGTCGTCCACGGACTGCGGCGTCGCGCCGATCCACGGCGGCCGGGCCACGACCGCGACCAGGGAGCCGGCGGGACGGGAGTCGATGCCGTACCGGGTGCGGCCGGTGACGATGTCGCGGGCGTCCACCCGCCCGTCCCGGGTCTTGCCCAGCAGCCGCCACTTCTCCGGAGGCGTGAGCTCGACGGGCACGGTGGCGGGGTCGAGCGCGGCCGCCGCGGGGACGAGCGCCCGGTAGGCGAGCCTGCCCCGGCGCGGGTGGCGCACGGCGCCGTCGCGAGCGGTGCACTCGGCCACCGGCACGCCCCAGCGCTGCGCGGCGGCCGTGACGAGCAGGCAGCGCGCGGTCGCCGCGGCGGTGCGGATCGGCGTGGCGAGCTGCCGCACGGACGTCGAGTTCGTCACCGCCTGCGAGCCGTACCGCTCCGTGTCGCCGGCGGCCTGCTCCAGTGCGACGTCGCGAACACCGACCGCCAGTTCCTCGGCGACCATCAGGGCCACCACGGTGCGCACGCCCTGACCGGTGTCCGGCCGGGGCACGGTCGCGGTGATCCGGCCCGAGTCGTCCAGTCGCACGAACACGTTCGGCACCAGCTCGTCGGAGGCGGCGAGCGCGGGGATCGGCACCGCCACGACCAGCGCGCCGACTCCCGCGCCGCGCAGCAACGTCCGCCTGCTGATCACCGCTCCTCCCTCATGATCCGGCTCGCGCGGCGCACGGCGTCGCGGATGCGCGGGTAGGTGCCGCAGCGGCAGACGTTGTCGCGCAACGCTTCCCCGATCGCGGCGTCGTCGGGGTCGGGATCGCGGGCGAGCAGCGCCGCCGCGGCCATCACCTGGCCGGGCTGGCAGTAGCCGCACTGCGCCACGTCGAGCTCCCGCCACGCCCGCTGCACCGGGTGGTCGCCGTCGCGCGACAACCCCTCGACGGTGGTGATCCTCGTGCGCACGCTCTCGGCCGTCGTCTTGACGCACGGCCGCGCGGCCTCACCGTCCACATGGGACGTGCAGGCGCCGCACAGGCCGACACCGCACCCGTACTTGACGCCCGTCAGTCCCAGCTCGTCGCGCAACACCCACAGCAGGGGAGTGTCGCCGTCGACGTCGACCTCGCGTCGTTCACCGTTGACGCGCAACGTGTATCGGGCCACCTGGGGTCCTCCTGATTTGCTCAGTGCGCTGAACGTAGCACGGCGGGGAAGGGTTTGTTCAGCGTGCTGAACAACTGCATAATGCTCAGCGTGCTGAACGAAACGCGGGCCGGCCGCGACGTGCTGGTGTGGGGTGTGGTGGCGAGTGCGCTGCTCACCGGCTTGGTGTGGCTGCTCGGACAGCGGTTGCACGGCATCGCCCTGCTGCCCGACCAGGGCGCGTCCTGGTACTACTGGAAGCTGCCCGATCCGACCTTCTGGACCAGGGCGTCCGCCTGGGTGGGCTACGCGGCGCACCAGCTGGTGTCCTGGGGCCTGATCTACCACGCGCAGACGCGGATCCGCCGGTACACGTCGGGGTTGCACCGCGTCAACTACACCGCCCTCGCGGCGAACGGCGGGTTCATCGCCCTGCACGCCCTGCAGACGCAGCTGTTCTACGACGGCCTCGCGCAGGACGTCTCGATCTTCAGCTCGCAGGGTTCGGTCGTCCTGCTGCTCGTGTGGGTCCTGCTGATGGAGAACCGCCGCCGCGGGCTCGTCCTCACCTGGTCCGCGCCGATCTCCGCGCAGGTGGTCTCGTTCGCGCGCCGCTACCACGGCTACCTGTTCAGCTGGGCCGCGATCTACACGTTCTGGTACCACCCCATGGAGTCGTCCAGCGGACACCTCATCGGGTTCTTCTACATGTTCCTGTTGCTGGTGCAGAGCAGTCTGATGTTCACCCGTGCACACACGAACCGCTGGTGGACGATGACGCTGGAACTGATGGTCGCCGTGCACGGCACGCTTGTCGCGGTGATGAACTCCGGCCCGAACGGCATCTGGCCGATGTTCCTGTTCGGGTTCGTGGCGATCTTCGTGCTCACCCAGATGCACGGCGTGGGGCTCAGCACGACGGCTCGGTGGTGGATCGGCGGCACGTTCGTCGTGGCGGCCCTCGCGGTCTACTCGTGGCGCGGCTTCGGCAAGATCGACGAGGTCGTGCGCATCCCGGCGATCGAGTACCTGCTGGTGGCCGTGCTCGCCCTGCTGATCTGGGCGGGCATCCGGCTCACCGCCCTGGTGCGGAGGTGACCTGGCCGCGCGGGACGGCGGCCGCCGCGTGCCTCGGCGTGCCGCTCGTCCTCCTCGTCGCCGGCTGGGGCCCGCTCACCGCGGGACATCCCGCGCAGCCGGTGCTGCTCGGCGTGGTCGCCGTCGTGGGCACAGCCGTCGTGCTGTGGAAGCGCACACCGTCGTGGCTGGCGGTCGTGCTTGCCGTTCTCCTCGTCGCACCGTTGGTGTACCTCCAGCCGTTCGCGGCCACGGGCGACACCGACGACGCGACGGTGTTGCGCCCGGACGGGCCGGTGCGCGCCGGGCTCGTGTTCCACCCCGGAGCCCGGGTGGACCACCGCGCCTACGTTCCGCTGCTCCGGCGCGTTGCGGCGCGAGGGTTCCTCGTGGTGGTGGTGAAGGAGCCGCTGAACTTCGCCCTGCTGGGCGGCGACACGGCCTCCCTGCGCGCCGAGCACCCCGGGGTGCCGGTCTGGGCGGTCGGCGGGCACTCGCTGGGAGGCGTCGCCGCCGGACGGGACGTGGCCGCCGACAGCTCGGTGCGCGGACTCGTGCTGTGGGCGTCCTACCCGGTCGACGACCTCTCCGGCCGCACCGGGCTCAGGGCGTGGTCGATCCACGGCGACCGGGACGGGTTCACGACACCGCGGGACGTCGCCGAGTCGCGGAAGGTGTTGCCGGCGGACACGAGGTACGAACTGGTCCCTGGTGCCGTGCACGCCTTCTTCGGCGACTACGGCGACCAGCCGGGCGACGGCGTGCCCACGACCTCGCGCGCCGAGGCGCAGGAGCGCATCGTCGCGCACACCGCCGCGGCACTGGAGGAACTGGCTACTCCAGCCCGCGGATCGTCGCCATCGAGGTGAGACCGGACATCTCCAGCAGCGGTCCGAGCAGCGGGGTGGCGATGATCTCCAGCCGCCCGGCCTCGGCGAACAGCACGCTCATCCCGGCGCTGTCGACGTAGGTCACGCCGGTGAGGTCGACCACGAGCGGTCCCTCGACGTCCGCGAGAGCGCTCGCGAACGCTCCGGTGTTGCTCAGGTCGATCTCACCCTTCGCCGTGATGAGGGACCTGCCCTGCGAGTCCTCGGATCTGGTCAGCGTCAACGGCGTCGTCATGCGGAATCATCACCTGCATCGTCACAGTGGTACCGGTGGGGTCGGGGAGGATGGCGACTGCGTCCATCATCTTCTCCATGATCGCCGTCCCGCGGCCGCGCCGCTCAGCCGGATCGGCGTTCGGGGTCTTCCAGGTGCCGGTGTCCGCGACCGTCACGAGCAGCTCGCGGTCGCCCGCGGTCTCGAGCCGCAGCCGGACACCCTGGCGCACCACGCCCCGGTAGGCGTGCTCGATGGCGTTCGCGGACGCCTCACCGACGGCGAGCAGCACGCGCTGGGCGAGCGAGGTGGAGAAGCCGCACTGGTCCAGCCAGGCACGCAGCCTGGTCCGCGCGCCGTGGAGCTCGCCGGCCTCGGCGGGGAAGACCACTTCCAGGGGCGCGGGGTGCCGGTACAGCAGCAGGGCCACGTCGTCGTCGTAGCCGCCCTCCGGAGCGAGGTCCTCCATGATCTGCCCGGCGAGGTCCTCCAGCCCGTTCGCGCAACCCTCCTGGACGGCGTGGGCGGCCTTCTCGATGCCCTCGGTCAACGAGCTCGTGCGGCGTTCCACCAGGCCGTCGGTGTAGGTGAGCAGGGTGGAGCGCGGCGGCAGGACGCACTGCGCCTCCGTGCGCGGCAAGCCCAGCTTGACCGCGAGCGGGATCGATCGGCCACCCTCCAGCAACTGCGTGGTGCCGTCGGCCAGCGCCAGGATCGCGGGCGGGTGCCCGGCGCTCGAGTGCACGAGGCGACCGGTGGCGGGGTCGAGCACGCCGCAGAACACCGTGGTGCACAGCGCACCGGGGACACCGGCGGCGAACTGGTCGAGCGCCGTGAGTGCGCGGGCGGGGCCGATCTCCTGCAGCAGCAGGGCGCGGCAGGCACTGCGCAGCTGGCCCATCACCGCCGCGGCGGGCAGGCCGCGGCCCACGCAGTCACCGACGACGATGCCGATCCTGCCGTCGCGCAGCGGGAACGTGTCGTACCAGTCGCCGCCGACCTCCAGGCGCGCGGCCGGCTCGTAGCGCACGGCGAACCCTCCCGGCAGGTGCGACGGGCCGAGGATCGCCCGCTGCAGCGCCAGGGCCGTCTCCCGCTGCTGGTCGATCTGCCGTGCGCGGGCCAGCCCCTGGGTGAGGTGACCGGCGAGCAACGCCAGCAGCAGCTCGTCCTGCGCGGTGAAGGGGTGCCGCGAGTCGAGGCGCAGCCAGAGCACCATCGGGCCGTCGGGATGCTCGACGGTGACAGCGGTGGCCCCGTCGTCCAGCAACACGGGGATCAGCGCGCCGTTGCGGCTCAGCGCGGTGAGCGCCGCGCGCCGGTCCTCCGGCAGCTCCTCCCAGGCCAGGCGGGAGGTGGCGCCGCTGACCTGGGGCGCGGAGTGCCGGTGGAAGACGACGGCCAGCACGTGCTCGGCCCGCCAGAGCCTCTCCATCTGCTCCAGCGCGGCGGTGAGGGCGTCGGCGGCGCTGGTCGCGCGGGACAGCCGCATGTTCATCTCGGCGAGCGCGATCTCGCGCCGGCGGGCGTGGTGCTCGGCGGTGACGTCGCGGAACGTCCCCACCGTCATCGTCCGGCCGCTGTCCGGGTCGCGGGCGGGGTTCATCATGGCGTTGATCCACAGCCGCCGGCCGTCCCGGTGGGTGACCGGGACGGTGAGGCCGTGCCGGTCACGTCCGGACCGCGCCTCGAAGGCGTCGGTGAACTGCTTGCACTCTTCGGGATCGGTCCGCGCGTCGGGCCACCACGGGTGCGGCACGGGGTAGGGCAGGCCTTCGGGCCCGTAGCCGAGGATCTCGGTGAACGCGGTGTTGATCTCGACCACCGTGCCCTGGTCGTCGCAGACGAAGAAGGCCTCCTGCAACGAGTCGATCAGGGCGTCGCGCCAGCGGGCGTGCCGCCCGCGCAGCCGGGCCAGGTCCACGTTCGCCCGCACGCGGGCCAGCAGGTCGGCCGCGGCGAACGGCTTGACCAGGTAGTCGTCCGCGCCGGCCCGCAGTCCCTCGCCGGACGCCTCCTGCCCGGCGCGCGCCGACAGCAGCAGCACCGGCACGGCCATCGTGCGCGGATCGGCGCGCAGGGCGGAGACCAGCGACAGGCCGTCCATGCGCGGCATCATCACGTCGCTCACGACGAGGTCCGGCGGCTGGGCGCGCACGGCCTCCAGCGCCGCCACACCGTCGTTGACCGTGCGCACCTCGTAGCCCGCCCTCAGCAGCAGCCGGGTCAGGTACCCCCGCATGTCCGCGTTGTCGTCGGCGACCAGGACGGTGGCGAGCACCTCCGGCGCGGCACCCGCGGAGGTGCTGCGCGGCAGCTCGTCGGGGGTCTGGCCGGGGTCGGGCAGCCAGCGCAGGGCCTCCTGCACGTACGGCGCCGCGATGCCGGTGTCCGCCGGCGGCACCGGCTCCCGGGAGATCGCGTCCGCGGGCAGGTGGTCCGCGCCGAACGGCAGCTCGATCGTGAAGCGGGTGCCCACACCCTCCGTGCTCTCGGCGCGGATGGTGCCGCCGTGCAGGCCGACGAGCTCCTGCACGAGCGCGAGACCGATGCCGCTGCCCTCCCTGGACCGCGACCAGGAGTGCTCGATGCGGTGGAAGCGCTCGAACAGCCGGGGCATCTCGTGCTCGGGCACCCCGACCCCGGTGTCGCTGACCGTCACGACCGCCCCGCCCGCGCCGGCCCGCACGGAGACGCCGACGGCGCCGTCCACGGTGAACTTGAGCGCGTTGCTCAGCAGGTTGAGGACGACCTTCTCCCACAGGGCGAGGTCGACGTACACCGGTGCGGGCAGCGCGGCGCAGTCGATCTCGAACGCCAGCCCCGCCTTCTCGACGGCCGAGCGGAATACGCTCGCCAGCTCGGCGGTCACCGCCGGGAGGTCGACCGGCTGGAAGCTCGCCTGCATGCGGCCCGCCTCGAGGCGGGAGAAGTCGAGCAGGGTGTTGACCAGCTTGCCGAGCCGCAACCCGTTGCGGTGAATGACCTCCAGCTCTCCGGCCGCCTGCGGGTCCTGCGGGGGCAGCCGGTCGCGCAGTTCCTGCACCGGGCCCATGATGAGCGTCAGGGGCGTGCGGAACTCGTGGCTGATGTTGGAGAAGAACGCGGTCTTCGCGCGGTCGAGCTCGGCGAGCTCCTCGGCACGGCGTTGCTGGGCGCGGAAGTCCCTCGCACCGGCGACACCGGCGGCGAGGTGTCCGGCGACCAGCTCCACGAAGCCTCGGTAGCCGTCGTCGAGCGGGCGGTGCCGGTTCAGGCCCGCGACCAGGAACCCGTGCGGTGTGCCGCCGGGACGTTGCAGAGGGGCGACCAGCGCCTGGGCGGGCGGCCTCGGCCACGGCCCGGTGGGGAGATCGGCCGCCGCGCCCAGTTCGACCACGGTGGACTCGCCGCGCCGGGCGGCTCCCACCGGCCACACCGGTTCCCCGTCGCGGAGGACGGCGGGCGCCGCGGGGTGCTCCGGCTTGACCCCGGTGGACCCGGCCAGCCGCGCGTGGCCGTCGTCGAAGAGGTAGGTCAGGGTGAACGGCAGGTCGTACCGGTTGCGGTCGAGCTGGTCGCAGGCGGACGCCAGCACCTCCCGCTCGTCGCGGGCGACGCTGGGGTTGGAGCCGAGGTCCCGCAGGGTCGCCATCCGGCGCTCGCCGATGACGCGTTCGGTCTCCTCGCTGACGACGCACAGCATCCCCGCCACCGCGCCGCTCTCGTCGCGCAGGGGGCTGTAGGAAAAGGTGTGGTACGACTCCTCGGGATAGCCGGAGCGCTCCAGGAACAGCAGCAGCGCCTCGTCCCAGGTGGCCCTGCCGGTGGTGAGCACGCTGTCCACCCTCGGGCCGATGTCGCCCCAGATCTCCGCCCACACCTCCGCCGCCGGCCGGCCGAGGGCCCACGGGTACTTGCGGCCCAGCGTGTTGAGCCGGTAGGCGTTGTTGCAGAAGAACGTCAGCTCCGGTCCCCACGCCATCCACATGGAGAACCGGGACGACAGCAGGATGCTCACGGCCGTCTGCAGGCTCTGCGGCCAGCCGGCCGGCGGCCCGAGCGGGGTCGCGGCCCAGTCCACCGCGGCCAGGTCGCGGCCGATCTCCCCGCTTCCGGCGAACACGTCGGCGAGTCCGGGCTCGTCCTGTCTGTGCCCGATGCCGTCAGAGCTCGTCACCGACCGTCCCCTCCACCGGACTCGACAGTGTTGACCTGTACAGGGTGCACGGGATTCGCGGCGGTTGCATGACCAGTGGTGAGCGGCGTTCGTCACGCCACCGCTCACCACCGGGTGGTGAACGGTGCTACTCGGTGCCCTCGAAGACGACGGCGGCGTCGGTGCGGGCGGGCTGGCCCCACACGAAGTCGCGCGCCGAGGCGTCGTGGGCGAGGTAGTGGCGGAACCACGACGTCATGACCCGCTTCGCGGCGGTGAGCTGGGCGGCGCGGGTGATGGAACCGTTGTCGCAGAACAAGCCAGAGGAGTCCATGAACCCGCAGTGGAACCCACCGGTGATGGTGCGCAGCTGCTTCGACGGCGGCTTGGCGGCGAACATCGGCCGCTGGTGGTCCGCGACCGGCGTGATGGTGTCCTGCGACCCCGCGAGGAACTGGGCCGGTGCCGCCAGGGTCGCCGCGGCGGCCTTGGCCGACGGGGTCGTCTCGGCGGCGGCGTAGGTGGAGACGGCACTGACCTTCGGGTTGCGGGCGGCCGCGAGGACGGCGGCCCCTCCGCCCATCGAGTGCCCGGACACGCCCAGCGCCGCGGTGCTGATGTGGTCGCGGAACCGCGACCCGCTGGTGGTGTCCTGGGCGACGAGCCAGGTCAGGCCGGTGTTGAGGTCGTCGGCGAACGCGCTGTGGCTCGGGCTCAACCCGCCCTGGGTGGTCGGCACCACCACGACGAAGCCCCACGACGCGAGGTGGTTGCTGGTGCTCGTGTACTTGGAGGTGGCCTGGAAGAAGCCGTGGCCGAACGCGATCGCGGGGAACCGTCCCGCCGCGACCGGTTGGTTCGCGCCGGCGGCGGTGGCGGGGTAGTGAACTCGGGCGGGTACGGACCGGCCGCCCGCCACGGCGGTGACATCGCTGTACGCCACCGGGTACGAGCCGGGGAGCCCGTAGTCCGGCGGCGCGGCTAACGCGGTCGGGACGGCCACGACCGAGGCCACCAGGGCAAGCGTCATCGCGAGAACTCGCATCTTCCGCTCCTCGTGAGATGGGGTGGAACCGCGGCGCTGGTGGCGCCGCGACGTCAGGGTTCGCCGAACCGCATGCGCAGGTTCGTGACGGCGAGGTGCAGGCGCGGCCTGGCGGCGGTGAGCCAGCCGATCCCGCCGGTCTCGGGGAGGTGCCAGCGCAACCTGGTCGGGCGGACGCGGGCGGAGGTGCGCAGCGCGGTGCGGTGGGCGGTGCCGTTGCTCGCCTGCCACACCGACGTCGTGATCCGCGCGGGGAGACCGGGCGCGTGGAGCGGTGCTTCCACGGCGGTGGCGTGGGTGCGGGCGGTGAGGTGGCCCGCGTCGAACGTGAAGTCCGCCTGCTGCTTGGGGATCGCCCACATCTCCCGGGCACCGCGCCGGGACGTCTCGTCGTCCACCCAGATGTGGGTGATGGACAGTCCCGGGCTGACCCCCCTGCGCACGACCACCGCGGCCAGCAGCTCGTGGTAGGAGAGCAGACCGGGTGGGCGGTAGTCGACGAAGGCCGTCACCACCAGCACGCGGCCGAACAGGGTCAGGGGCACCACGCCCGGCGGCGACGGGGGAACCGCCGAGCGTGGTGCCGTCCACACCGTGAGCCAGCCTTGGCCGCACAGGTCCCACGGTGCCGGGGGGAAGTCCCCGGGGGTCGACCGATCCGTTCTGCCGGGGGCGGAGCCCGGCTCGTTCCGCGGGCCGGGACGTGGTTCGCCCGGCGGTGTCGTGCCGTGCTCAGCGGACATCGCTCGCCTCCCCGGTGGGCCGCAGGGCCGCGGGCGCGTCCGCCGGGACCGCGGGCCGGCGCGGCCGCACCGCCCCCACCCGCGCGTAGGCCGCGCCCAGCGGCGGCCGGGGGTCCGGCTCGCCCTTGTTGGGCCACAACGACATCGCGCGCTCGGCCAGCGCGGTGATGGTGAGCGCCGGGTTGACGCCGAGGTTGGCCGGGATCGCCGAGCCGTCCACGACGTGCAGTCCGGGGTGGCCGTGGACGCGGTGGTACGGGTCGACGACGCCGGTCTCGGGGGAGTCGCCGATCACGCAGCCGCCGATGAGGTGACCGGTCAGCGGGACGTCCACCAGGTCGTTCCACGCGCCCCTGGCGACGCCGCCCGCGCGGGCCGCGAGCCGGCGCGCCACCTCGTGGCCCGCCGGGATCCACGACGGGTTCGGCGCCCCCTCGCCCTGCCGGGTGGTCAGGCGGCCGCGCCGCGTGCAGGTCGTGAGGGAGTTGTCGAGGCTCTGCATGACGAGCAGCGCGATCGTCTCCTCCGACCACCGGCGCGGCGTGTGCGTCTTCAGCGCTGTGCGGCGTTCGGCGAGGAGCTGGGCGAGGCCCCGGCGGAACCGGGACGGGCCGCCGTCGACGAGGGTGGTCATCAGCAGTCCCATCAGGTTGCTGCCGCGGCCGTACCGGACGGTCTCGACGTGCGTGTCGGCGTCCGGGTGGATCGACGACGTGATCGCGAGGCCGTGCGTGTTGTCGATGCCGCCGCCGGGCACCCGCACGGCGACGACCGCCTCGGAGTTCGTGCGGCACAACGTGCCCAGCCTCGGCGACAGACCGGGCAAGCCGCCCCGGTCGCGGATGCCGTGCAGCAGCCGCTGGGTGCCGAGCGACGCCGCCGCGAACACGACCTGGGAGGCGGTGAACACGCGTTTCGCCCGTCCGCCGGTGCGCCGGGTGTGCACCTCGTGACCACCACCGGGGCGGGGACGGACGTCGACGACGGTGGTCAGCGGCCAGACCCGGGCACCGGCCTGCTCGGCCAGGTGGAGGTAGTTCTTCGGCAACGTGTTCTTCGCGCCGTGGCGGCAGCCCGTCATGCACGAACCGCACGAGATGCAGCCGTTGCGGCGTGGCCCGGCGCCGCCGAAGAACGGGTCCTCGCCGTCACGACCGAAGTGGACACCGACCCGCGAGGGGCGGAACGTCGTGCCGACGCCGAGCTCCCCGGCGACCTCGCGGAGCAACCGGTCGGCGTCGGTGCGGCACGGGTTCTCCACGACGCCGAGCATCCGGCTCGCCTGGTCGTAGTGCGGTGCGAGCTCGGCCCGCCAGTCGGTGATGCGGGCCCAGCGCCGGTCGCGGAAGAACGACTCCGGCGGCTCGTACAGGGTGTTGGCGTACACCAGGGAACCGCCGCCGACACCGGCACCGCTCAGCACCAGCACGTCGCGCAGCGGGGTGATCCGCTGGATGCCGGTGCACCCGAGCGCCGGTGCGAACAGGTAGTCGCGCAGCTGCCACGAGGTGCGCGGGAACTCGTCGTCGGCGAACCTCCGCCCGGCCTCCAGCACGCCGACCCGGTAGCCCTTCTCGGTCAGCCGCAGGGCGGTCACGGCGCCGCCGAACCCGGACCCGATGACCAGCACGTCGTAGTCCACGGTTCACGCACCTCCGGTCAGCTGGTGGTCGCCCAGCCGCAGTCGCCTCGTGCGGCGCAGGTACTCCCCGGTGCCGCCGGGCCAGTTCGTCGTGATCGACCCGTCGTCCGAGCGGTACCACGACGCGCAGCCGCTCCAGACGCCGTCGCGCAGCCGGGCGCGCATCTCCTCGTCGAACGCCTCGGCGGCGGCGGGCCGCACCTCCAGCCCGGTGCCGGTCTCGGCGAGGTGGCGGACCGCCGAGACGACGTAGCGGCACTGCGCCTCGATCATCGTGAGCACCGAGTTGCCGCCGAGGTTGGTGTTCGGGCCGTAGACGAGGAAGAACCCGGGGAAGCCCGGCACGGTCATGCCCAGGTGGGCCCGCGGCCGCCCGGCCCACACGTCGGCGAGGTCGCGGCCGTGCCTGCCGGTGACCCGCAGCGGCAGCCGGAAGCCCGCGACCTCGAAACCGGTGCCCCAGATCAGGACGTCCGCGGTGTGCTCACGGCCGTCGGCGGTGCGCAGGCCGCTCGTGGTGACCTCGGTGATCGTCTCGGTCACCACCTCGGTGTTCGGCGCGGTGAGAGCGCGGTACCAGTCGTTGCTGAACAGCACCCTCTTGCAACCAGCGGGGGTGCGCGGCCGCAGCCGCTCCCGCACAGTCCGGTCACGCACCCGGAAGGTGAGGTGGGCATGGGCGATGGCGGCGACGATCCCGCGCGAGAACCGTCCCGCGTTGAGCAGTCCCGTCAGCGCCTCGCCGACGAGCCACACCCCGGCCCTGGCGGCCCGCGAGGTCAGAGCGCGGGCCGGGCGGTGGCGCGGGGCGTCGGGTTTGGGCAGCACGTGCGGCGCCGTCCGCTGGAACACGGTCAGCCGGCCCGCCAGCGGCTGGATCTCCGGCACGAACTGCGCCGCGCTGGCACCCGTGCCGACCACCGCGACCCGCCGGCCGCGCAGGTCGACGTCGTGCCGCCACCGGGCGCTGTGGAAGACGGGACCCGTGAACCGGTCCAGGCCGGGCAGCGCCGGGGTCGACGGCGTGCCCAGCTGGCCGACGGCCGACACGAGGACGTCCGCCTCCAGGACCTCGCCGCTCGCCAGTTCCACGCGCCACCGGTGGCCCTCGAACGACGCCGCGACGACGTCGGCGCCGAACCGGATGCGGTCGCGCACGGCCTCGGCGTTGCGGCGGAGGTAGGCGAGGATGTCGGGCTGCGCCGCGTACCGGTGCGGCCACGTGAGGTTGGGGGAGAAGGAGTAGGAGTAGAGCGAGGACGGCACGTCGCACGCGGCGCCGGGATAGGTGTTGTCCCGCCACACCCCGCCGACGTCGTCGGCGCGCTCCAGCACGGTGAACCGCTCGAAGCCCGCTCTGAGCAGCGACAACGCGACGCCCAGTCCGCCGAACCCGGCTCCGACGACGATCACTTCGGGGTGTACTCGCACGTCTCGAAACTAGGGAGGACCACTCGTTCGCACCAGGACAACAGCGGCCGCGCGATTGACAATCGCGGCCATGAGGACGTTGTCCGATCCCGCGGTCCGGCACTGGGACTTCCCCCGCGGCATCACGAGCGTCGCGCTGCTGCTGCGCTTCGGCGCCGAGCACGGCCTGGCGCGGGAGGCGCTGCTCGCCGGCAGCGACCTCACGCCCGCCCAGCTGGCCGACCCGGCGGCGGAGATCAGCGCGCAGCAGGAGCTGGCGGTCGTCCGCAACCTGGCGGGCCACCTGCCCCACGCGGGCGTCGCCGCGGGACGCCACTACCACGCCACCACGTTCGGCGTGCTCGGTCACGCGTTCCTCAGCGCCGCCACCGTGCAGGACGCGGTCGACGTCGCCCTGCGCTACCTCGACCTGAGCTTCACCTTCACCTGCCCGACGGCCGTGCTGGACGGCGAGCGGCTGGTGATCTCCCTGGGACCCGGCGCGCTGCCCGCCGACGTGACGCCGTTCCTCGTCGAGCGCGACCTCGCCGCGATCCACACCGTGATCGGCGAGCTGGTGGCGGGAGAGGTCCCGGTCCTGTCCGTCGACCTCGCCCACGCCGCCCCGCCGGACACCGGCGACCACGAGGAGGTGTTCGGTGTCCGGCCACTGTTCTCCCAGCGCCACAACAGGTCCGTTGTGGACGCCTCGGTGCTGCTGCGGGCGCTCCCGCTCGCGAGCCCGGAGGGCACCGCGCTGTCCGCACGGCAGTGCGAGGACCTGGCCGCCCGCCGCCGCAGGAGGCCGGGCGTCGCGGGGGAGCTCCGGCGGGTGCTGGAGCTGTCCGAGCGGTTCGGGGAGTCCATGCCGGTGGTGGCCCGCTCGCTCGGCCTCAGCCCGCGCACGCTGCGCCGCAGGCTGACCGAGTGCGGGACGAGCTACCAGGCCGTGCTCGACGAGGTGCGGGCCGAGCGCGCCGTCGTGCTGCTCACCGGGACCGGAGCGTCGGTCGACCAGGTGGCCACCCGGCTGGGGTTCGCCGAGGCCGCGAGCTTCATCCACGCCTTCCGGCGGTGGTACGGCACCACACCGGGCAACTACCTGCGGGAGCGTCACCCGATGCGGTGATGGGAGCGTCGCCGACCAGATTCACCCGATCAGGTTTGAAGACACCCCGGCGGGGTATCCGCGCCTGCATCGTGAGGGCGTTCGGCGACGGAGGCACCGCAGTCATGGACCGTGAGATGAGCATCGAGACCGACATCGACTTCGACATCGACTTCGACGATTCGGCGGCTCGCCGCATCGCGCGCTACGTCCACGACGTCGTCACGAGCCTGGGGCTGCGCGGTGACAGCTCGTGCGTCGAGGTCGACCCGCGCCCCGCCGCCTACGTGGCGCTCGACGGGCGCATGCCCGACTTCCCCGACCACGACGTGGCGCTGCTGTGGAAGGAGGGGACCGGCTGGTCGGCGGCGGTCGAGGACCGCATCGGGCAGCTGGTCGAGGTGGCTCGCCTGGGAGGTGACCCGATGCCGATGCCCGTCGTCGTGGCCCGTTGGGTCGGCGCCCTCCTGCGGACCGACTTCGCCCGCGAGCCGAGCAACTGCGACTTCGCCGCGTTCGTGCCGGCGCCACGCGGTGCCGTTCTCTCCTGAGTCGTCTCTCCCGAGCCCCGGCGCGCGTTCAGGCCCGCCGCGCCGGGGTAGCCGTTCGCCATGAGCACCGAACGCCATTACGACGAAGCGACGAGCAAGGCACCGCTGGACGAGTCCGCGGAGAGCGACGACACCGTTCCCGGACGCAGCGGCTCCGGCTCCGTGCACCCGGAACCGAACCCGACGGGCAACGTCGGGCTCTCCGACTTCTCCGTGTCCGACGACCCGGACCGGGGCTGACGTGTCACCCGGCGGAACGCAGGTCGAAGCGTTCCGCCGCCCACGAAGCCAACCGGGGCCGCAGCGCCAGGTAGACGTCCGGGTCGAGACCCATGCCGGTGTGCGTGCTGTGCACCTCGACCCACTCGGCGGACGGGTCGAGGGAGAGTTCCCACGGCACGATGCCGTCCGACTTGGAATAGATTGACATCGCGGGCAGGTCGTCCGGCAGCGGTGCGGTGATCGCGGCGACGTTG
Organism: Lentzea jiangxiensis; assembly: GCF_900104175.1. Classification (GTDB taxonomy): domain Bacteria; phylum Actinomycetota; class Actinomycetes; order Mycobacteriales; family Pseudonocardiaceae; genus Lentzea; species Lentzea jiangxiensis. The sequence goes on along the minus strand of NZ_FNIX01000003.1, from coordinate 357,907 downwards.
TCCTCGAAGCAGGAGCCGTTGAGGCACTCCGCGTTCATCAGCCCCGGTATGCCGACGGAAGCGAGCTGGGCGAGCGCGCGCGCCGCGAGCAGCACGTGCGGATGCGCGCCCATCGGGTCGAGCAGCGGGCTGCCCAGCATCACGAGGCCGCGCACCAGGTCCGGCCTGCGCGCTGCGGCCAGCCGGGCGAGCCCGCCACCCCGGCTCTGCCCCAGCAGCACGACCGGTCCGCCCGTCTCCTCCGCGTGCTGCTCCAGCCGCTGTTCGACGCGGTCGACCAGTTCGGAGGTGCAGCCGACGTTGAACCCGACGCCGGCGCCCACCGGCACGTAGCCCCTGTCCCGCAACCACGTCGTGGCGAAGGTGAGGCTGACCTCGCCCGCGCCGAAGCCGGGCACGAGCACGACGCCGAGACCCGCGCCCTCGTGCGGATCGGCGTCGCGCCACACCCGGTGCCGCAGCAGGCGGGGGATCGTGAGCGCCGCGACGGCGACGTGCTCCCGCGCCAGGGACCGCAGCTGTCCGGTCGTGCTCGTCATGTGTTCACTCCTGTGTTCCGGCGTGCAGTGGGAGTTCGCCGGGCAGGATGCGGCCAAACAGCCAGCTCGCTCACGTTTACCGGAACAAGAACGAATTTCGGTGTTCTGCGTCGTTTGCGCCGCCGCTGACCGGGTAGCTCGATGTCCAGCACACGACAACGAGCTGAGGAGTCAGCCGTGACGGAAAACCAGATGGGTGGAGTGCGCACGGCGGCCAAGGACGAGGGCTCCGAGGTCGCGCAGCACGCCAAGGAAGCTGCCGGTCAGGTCGGATCCACCGTCCGCGACCAGGCCGCCCACGTGACCCGCGAGACCAAGGACCAGGCACGCCACGTCGTCCACGACGTGCGGCAACGTGTTGCCGCGGAAGCGGAGCAGCAGGCGACGCGGGTGTCGAAGCAGCTCGGGCGCATCGCCGACGAGCTGGGCGAGATGGCGGGCAGCGCGCCGCCGGACTCGATGTCGTCGGGAGCGATCCAGAGCGTGGCCGACACGAGCAGGCAGGCCGCCCGCTTCCTCGACGAACGGGGTGCGCAGGGGCTGCTCGACTCGGCGCGCGACTACGCCCGGCGCAAGCCCGGCACGTTCCTGCTGGGTGCCGCCGTGGCGGGCTTCCTGATCGGCCGGGTCGCCAAGAGCGCGTCCGGTGGGAGCACGTCCGGTGGGAGCCCGGAACCGCAGCGTCCGCAGGGCGGCGTGGTTCCCGTGGCCTCCGAACGCACCGATGTGGCAATGGGTTACGGCGCACCTCTGACGCCGAGCGCGGCGCCTGCCGTTCCCCCGACGGCGCCTGCTGTTCCCCCGACGCCTGCTGTTCCCCCGGCGGGGGTGCCGCATGTCGAGCCCTGAGATGCCGGCGTCGCGAGTGGACACCACCGGCGAGTCTCTCGGCGACCTCGTCAGCGAGCTGACCGGTGACCTGTCCAAGCTGATGCGCCAAGAGCTGGAGCTCGCCAAGGCCGAGCTCCGCGAGGAGGCGTCCAAGGCGGGCAAGGCGACGGGGATGCTCGCCGCCGCGGGGTTCGCGGGCTACCTGACGACCGTGCTGCTGAGCTTCGCGCTCGTGTTCGCGCTCGGCGCGGTCATGCCGCTGGGCTGGGCCGCGCTGATCGTCGCCGTGCTGTGGGGCATCGCCGGAGCGGTCCTCTACACCTCCGGCCGCGCCAAGCTGCGCACCGTCAACCCGAAGCCGGAACGCACCGTCGCAACGTTGAAGGAGGACGCGGAATGGGCGAAACACCCGACCAAATAAGGCGTGAGATCGAAGTGACCCGTGCGGAGCTGCGGGACGACGCCAACCGCCTGGTCGACCACACGAGTCCGAAGGCCATCGCCCAGCGGCGCGTCCAAGGAGTGCAGCGCGGGCTGGTCTCGGTGAAGGAGCGAGTGATGGGAACCGCCACGCAGGCCACGTCGGCCGTGCGGGAACAGGGTCAGGACGCCGGCAGCGCCGTGGCCGAACGAGCCGAGCAGGCGGCGCACGCCGTGCAGCAGGCACCGCAGCGCATCGCCCAGCAGACGCAGGGCAGTCCTCTGGCGGCCGGCCTGATCGCGTTCGGCGGCGGCCTGCTGCTCGCGGCGCTGCTGCCCCGCACCGACGCGGAGCAGCAGGCGGTGCAACAGCTCTCCGACAGCTTCTCGGACGTGCTGGAGCCGGCGAAGGAAGCGGTGGCGGAGTCGGCGCAGAGCCTCAAGGAGGACCTGAAGTCCTCGGTGAGCGATGCGGCCGGTGAGGTGAAGCAGGTCGCCACCGACGCGGCCCAGACCACGGCCACGCACACGAAGGAGGCCGCGCAGGAGGTCGGCGGCCACGCGCGCGAGTCCGGACAGCGGATCTCCGGGCAGTGACACCGGTTCGGGCCGCCCGCGTTCCGCGCGGGCGGCCCGAACCCCTTCCAGGACGAGGTGATGAAGCGATGACCGAACCCGAGCACGACCACGTCGAACGCGGCGCGGCGGAGGAGCGGAGCGGTGCCCCGCTGACGCCGACCGAGGAAGAGGCGGCGAAGCGACCGCCGAGCCAGGAGGACTCCGGCCCCGGCGCGGGCCTGGACGGCGGCGGCCGCTACGGCGAGGACGGCTGACGTGCCCGTTCCGGTGCAGGACCTGAAGAGGCTGCTCGGGTCCACCCGTCCGGACGCCGCGCTGGTGCTCGTCGAGGGCGACTACGTGGTGGCCGGAGGCGAGGACCTGGACGGTGACGCCCTGCGCGGGGCGCTGACCGTGGTGACCAAGGACGACCTGGTCGAGCGCGTCGGCGCGGGACCGGTGTCCGACCGCGCCCTCGAGGAGGCTGCTGCGGCGCTGAGCTCCGCGGTGGACAACCTGGGAGGGTGACGCGATGCCCGCGACGCCGTCGGTGGCCGCGTCGAGCAGCTGGCGCGACGACGAGGGCACCCGCATGCCGTCGGGTGACGTCCACGCGTGGTGGCCGGGCCAGAACCAGACGCTGTGCGGGGTGCAGCTGAGCCGTGCGCGGCTCGCGCGGTTCCCCGGAGTGCTGTGGATCGACGCGGTGTGGGTGGCCGAGACGGACGCCGACGCCCCCGTGATGGGGCTGTGCCGCCGCTGCACCGCTGCGACCCGTCCGAAGAAAGACCGCCCCTCGCGTTTGGCGCGCCGGAGGCCCGGGTAGCCCGTGCCGCGTCAAGCAGCCGGCGCGCCACCTCCCCGACTGTCCCCAAGGCGGCCATCCCATGCACAGCGCACTCGACAGGGCCATCTGCGACGCACTCGCCCTCATCCGGACCACACCCGGTGCGGACCTCGTCGACCAGGCCGAGCAGGCGCGCAAGTGCCTGGCCCAGGCGGTCACGAGCGCACCGGAAGCGCCCCGGCAGGCGCTGACGCACATCGCGGCGGCCGACGAGCACCTCGAATACGGCGAACTGATGGAGGCGCGCACGCTGCTCACGGCGGCGCGCGGCTTCCTGCCCGGTCGTCGGGCCGTGGTCGCCGCGCGCGCCTGAGCACCACCTCCCCGCGTGGGCGGAGGCGGTGCTACCGCTGGTCCATGCCTCCCTCGTCGTGGGGTTCCGACTCGTCACGGCCCCGGTGCGGTCCACCGGGGTTCTCGTCGGCGAACGTCGGGCGGGTGTGCTCACCGCCGATGTCCGCGTCCTCCAGTTCGCTCTCCGCGGTCACGCGATCGGGCTCGGGCGTGGTCATCGCCACTCCTCCTGCCAGTCGTGGTGGGTGTCGAAGGCCTCGGCCAGCAGGCGCAGCGCGGCCTCGTCCTCGGTGCGCTCGACCTCGGTGCGCAGCAGCGCGACCTTCTCGCCGAACGGCACCGGGTGTCGCTCCTCCGCCGCCTGGACCGGACCGGGCAGCAGGAGCAGGCCGGTGCCGTCGTCGGACCGCGCGATGCGCAGTCTGCCCCTGCCTTCGGCCTCGTCGAGCAGGGGCAGTTCGCCGTCGGCCAGGCGCCGCTCGTCCTCGGTCAGGCGGTCGAGGACGAAGCGTCTGAGTGCGTCGTTGTCCATGGCACGGGATAGCCGTTGCGCGGCGGCCTAGTCCGGCGGTTCGCTCTCGTCCTCGGTCTTCTCCTGCGGGATCTCCGGCTCGGGGGTCTCGAGGTCGTCGAGGCTCGGCGTTCCCGGGGAGTGGGGCGCTTCGGGGTTCACGGGATTGGTCATGCCGCGCGGTTACCCGCACGGCACGACCTCAAGCCCTCCGTCACCTACGCGGGGACGGTCCACCTCTGGTTGGCCCCGCCCGTGCACGACCAGATCTGCAGCTTCGCGCCGTCGGCCGTGTTGTGGCCGATGACGTCGAGGCACTTGTTGGCGCCGACGTTCACCAACGTGCCGTTGGTGGCGGTCCACCTCTGGTTCGGTCCGCCGAAGCAGTCCCACAGCTGGACCGCGGAGCCGTCCGCCGTGCCGTTGCCGGTCACGTCGAGGCACTTGCCCAGGCCGCGCACCGTGCCGTCGGAGGACAGCGTCCACGTCTGGTTCGGGCCGCTGAAGCAGGTCCACAGCTGCGGCAGGGTGCCGTTGGCGGTGGAGCCGCCGGTGACGTCGAGGCACTTGCCGCCCAGGCCGGTGATGGCGCCGGTGCGGCCGGCGGGCGGGGTGCCGGGGTCGAGCGTGCCGGGCCACGTGAAGGTCGCCATGGCTCCGGCGGGGAGGGTGTAGCCGAACGTCTGGCCGCCGTAGGAGACGCGGAAGTCCTGCCGGCCGCCCGAGTTCAGCGCGACGAGCACGATCCGGCCGTCCGGGTTGCGGAACGCCACGTTCTGGACGCCGCCCTCGCCGTAGCCCGTCGAGTCGATGCGGACCGCGCCGGGCTGCACGAACTTCGACAGGTGGCCGAGCACGTAGTACTCGGCGTTGTAGGTGACGTTGCCGCCGCTGGTCGTGACGACGCCCGTGCAGTTGGTGCAGCTGCCGATCACCGGGCCGTTGTTCTGGTCCAGAGCCATGTTCCAGGTCGTCACCGTGCGCGCGTGGTTGCGGGTCGCGCCGATGGCGAGGTTGATGCCCTGCCAGCGCAACGTGTCGCGGAACGTCGCCGCGTCGTCGGCCGACTTCGTGCCGGAGCACTCGGTGAAGAAGATGTCCTTACCCGGCTGGTTGTTCTTCACCACCGACTGGCCGCTCGGGTTGCCGCCGTAGCAGTGCCACGCGGAGCCGATCACGTTGCCTCCGGCGCCGCTGTTCACGGTCTGCGGGTAGGTCGTGTCGTCCCAGTTGTGGTCGTAGCCGAGGACCCTGGCCTGCTCACCGGCCGCACGCAGCTTCGGCACCAGCGTGTTGATGACGTTGACCTGCTGCTGTGCCGACATCCGCATGCCGGGGTAGCCCGGCGGTTCGAAGTTCGGCTCGTTCTGCACGCTCAGGTAGTCGATCGGGATGCCCGCGGCCCTGTACGCCTGCGCGAACTTGACCAGGTAGTCGGCGTAGACACCGATCCGGCCGTCGTTGAGGGATCCCTGGATGAGGCTGTTGTTGTTCTTCATCCACGCGGGCGCGCTCCACGGCGTCGCCATCACGGCGAGCTGCGGGTTGATCTGCTTGGCCTGCTGCAGCAGCGGCAGGATGTACGGCCGGTCGTGGTCGATCGAGAACCGCGAGAGAGACGGGTCCGCCGCGCCGTCGTTGTAGGTGTAGAAGCTCCGCGAGAAGTCGGTCGCGCCGACCGGCTGCCGGATGAAGCTCATGCCGATACCGGTGTTCCGGTCGAACAGGTTGCTCATGATCTCGTTGCGGCGCGGGGAGTTGAAGACGTTCCACGCCGCCGCGTCGGTGAACGACGCGCCGAAGCCCACCATCGACTGGTAGGTGGTGTTCGGGTTCACGGTGATCGTCGACCCGGAGCCGCCCGAGCCGAACGCCACGTCCGCCTGCCGGGTCAGCTGGGCGGACCGGTCACCGGTTGTGAGCCACACGCTCGCGTTGGTCGCGGCGGTGGCGGCGGGGGAGACCAGGGTGCTTCCCACCGTCACCACGATCGCCGCTGTTGCGATGCCGCGCCACCGTTGTGTCGTCTTTGACATAAGCGCTCCTTGCAGGGGTTTGGGCGCCCGACAGCGGATTCTTCAGTTGTAGAGGCGGAAATCCGCGATGCTCCACCAGTTGCCCGCGCTCCCGGTGGACGTGATGCGCAGGTAGCGCGCGGTGGTGCGGCGGAGGTTGATCGTGGTCAGCTGGCCGGCGCCTGCGCCGGACGCGATCGAGCGCCAGGACGTGCCGTCGTCGCTGACCGAGAGCTCCCAGTCGCGGGCGTAGTCGCCGAGGTTGCCGCCGGAGTCGACCGCCACGCGCCGGAAGTCCTCGCGACGCCCCAGATCGACCTGCAGGAACTGGCCGGGGGCCTGGGCGGCGCCGTTGGACCAGCGGGTCGAGGCGTCGTCGTCGATGGCCGCCGCGCCGTCGGGCGACGCGGAGGCACCGGTCAGCGGCACCTGGTCGAGCCTGCTCCGGTGCTGGGTGGTCCAGGTGAACGTCGCCAGCGCACCGCCGGGCAGGGTGTACTCGAAGGTCCGGTCACCGAGCTCCACCGCGAACGAGCGCGGGTCGTCGTGCTGGTTGTGCACCACCAGGGCCGTGGAACCGTCCCGGTTGCGGAACGCGGCGTCCATGATCTGCCCGTTCCAGCCGGTCGTGCCGAACGACGTGCTGCCGATCCGCCGTGCGCCCGGCTTCACGAACTTCGACAGGTGCCCGATCGTGTAGTACTCGGCGTCGGTGACGACCGAGCCGTCCGGCCGCACGGTGACGAGACCGGTGCACGTGCCGCAGCCGCCGAGGTGCGGGCCGCCGGTGCTGTCGAGCGCGATGTTCCAGTTCACCGCGCTGCGCGCCCAGTTGCGGGTGGTGCCGAGGACGACGTTGCGGGCGTGCCAGCGCAGCGTGTCGCTGAAGACCTTGGCCGGTGGATCGGTGGCACTCCTGGACCCCGAGCACTCGGTGAACCAGATCCCCTTGTCCGGGAACGCGGTGTGCAACGCGGTCTGCGCGCTCGGATCGCCGTAGTAGCAGTGGTACGCCGTGCCCGCGACCCACTTCGCGGCCTCGCTGCGCAGCACCTGGTAGGGGTAGTCGGCCTCCGCCGTGCCGTCGTTGGGGTGCGTGGCCCAGTTGTGGTCGAAGCCGAGGATCTTCGTGCGCGGACTCGCCTGCGCGAGCTTCGGGCCGAGCGCCTCGATCACCTCCACCTGCTGCGCGACCGGCATGTCGGTGCCGGGGTAGGCGTCGGGTTTGCGGTTCTGCGGCTCGTTCTGCACCGACAGGAAGTCGACCGGCACACCGGCCCTCGCGTACGCCTGCACGAACTTCACGAGGTAACGCGCGTACGCGTCGTAGATCCTCGGGTCGTCTTTGAGCTGACCGCCGACGAGCGAGTCGTTGGTCTTCATCCACGCCGGCGGGCTCCACGGCGTGGCCATGACCTTCAGCCTCGGGTTGAGCCGCTTCGCCTCGCGCAGCAACGGCAGGACCTTCGCCTCGTCGTGCCGGATGCTGAAGTGCCGCAACGCGAAGTCGGTTTGTCCGGCCGGCACGTCGTCGTAGGTGTAGTGCTCCTTCGCCGCCGTGAAGTCGGACGAGCCGACGGGCTGGCGCAGGAAGCTCACGCCGATGCCGGTCTTCGGGTCGAACAGCTTGCGCATCGTGTCGGCCCTGGTGGCGGGCGGGAGGCTCGCGAGCAGGGCCGCCGACGAGTCGGTGATGGACGCGCCGAATCCGTCGACCTCCTGGAAGCGGCGACCGGGGTCGACCACGATCGTCGGGTGCGCTGACCGCTGCTTGCCGAACGTGACGCGCGGGCGTTCGTGCATCAGTTCCGCCCGGTCCGGGGTGGTGACCCAGACCCGCACCCCGGCCGAGTCGGGTGTGCCCGAAGCGGGTGCAGCGGCCGGCACAGCCGTCAGGGCGGCTGCCAGAGCCACGATCGCGGTAGTTCTCATCGCCGTCCTTCGGGCTTGTAACGGCGTTCGTCACTGTGAAACGCCTGTGTTCCAGGATGAAACACCCGGTCGTGGCGAGCGTCAATGGTCTGGTGGAGTTCCGGTACAGTGACCTGGTGGAACGCAAGATCGAGAACGTGAAACAGCGCGCGAGCCTGCGGGACATCGCGGCGGAGACCGGAGTCTCGATCGCGACCGTCTCCCGCGTGCTGAACGACCACGTGAACGTGGCCCAGCGGACTCGTGACCTGGTGTTGCAGGCCGTGGAGCGGCGCGCGGTGGCCTCGCAGCGGACTCGCACCGTTTACGTCCGGTGTCCGTACGTGTTGACGGACTACTTCGGGTTGCTCGTGTCCTCTGTCGCCGAAGGGCTGAAGCTGCACGGCCTGCGGCTGCTGCTGGACGCCGGGGAGTCCGGGCAGGGATCCTCCGTCCTGAGGTCGTTGCCCGAGACCGGCGACGTGGACGCGGCGATCCTGATCCTGCCTCCCGAGGACGGGGAGGAGCTGCTCGCGCTGTCCCGGGCCGGGTTCCCGTTCGTGGTGCTGGATCCGCGGGTGTCGCCGTTGCCGGACATCGCTTCGGTGTCCGCCGCGCACTTCGCCGGGGCTCGGGCCGTGGCGGATCACCTGATCTCGCTGGGACATCGGGACATCGCGGTGATCGCCGGGCCGGAGGAGTGGCTGGCGGGAGACGCTCGGCTGGCCGGGCACCGGGCGGCGCTGGCCCAGGCCGGGGTGCTGCTGGCGGCTGATCGGTTGCGGCACGTGGAGCCGACCACCGCGCATGGTCGTCGTGCCGCCGCCGAGTTGTTGCAGGGCTCGCCCCGGCCGTCGGCCATCGTCTGCTTCAACGACAAGGTGGCAGTGGGGACTTTGCAGGCCGCTCGGGAACTGGGGCTTCGAGTACCCGCCGACCTGTCGGTCGCCGGGTTCGACGACATCGATCTGGCCGAGGCGACTTCGCCGCCGTTGACCACCGTTCGGCAGCCGTTGGAGGAGATGGGGCGGATCGCCGTGGCCCAGTTGATCCGGATGGTGGAGGGGCAGGCGTTGGAGGCGTTGCACATCGAGCTGGCCACCGGGTTGGTGGTTCGGGGATCCACCGCTGCGGTTGCGTAGCGTTCCCCTGCGGCCGTCGGGGGGCCTGCCGCGTAGGTGTGGGCACCCCACCGGAAGGCCTTGCCGTAGGCCGAAGGGGCTCGGCTTCGCCGTCGCTTCGGCCTCGCGCCGGGGTGCTCCTCGCCTCCGGTTTCGCGGTTAGGGGCGCAGGGTTGTGGACTCGCCCGTTCGCAGGGTGATCCGCCGTCGCCGGGTGCCGAAGCGCACCTCGGTTTCCGTGCCGCCCACGCTTCGGATGGTCGCGCTGGTGACCTCGCCGTCCTTCCACACCATGTCCACCGAGAAGCCGCCGCGTGCGCCGATGCCGGTGGCCGAGCCCGTCCCCCACGCCGAGGGCAGTGCGGGGAGCAGCTCGATCACGCCGGGGCGGGAGTACAGCAGCATTTCCAGCATGGCGGCGGGAGCGCCGAGGTTCGCGTCGATCTGAAAGGCCGAGCTGTCGCCGAAGCTGTACATGTCGAAGAAGTTCGGGGCTGTGCCGTTCGCGTTGTCGATCGACGGGCGGAGGACCTTCTGGATGAGCTCGTAGGAGCGGTCGGCGTCTTTCAGGCGGGCCCAGCAGGCCGCTCGCCAGGCGAGGCCCCAGCCGAAGCTCTCCGTGCCCCGGCTGATCAGGTGCTGCCGCACGCCGTCGAGCAGGGCGGCGGGGGAGTCGTCGTGGTTGATGCGGTCGCCCGGGAAGAACCCGACCAGCCCGGAGAGGTGGCGGTGGGTGGTCTCGCCCAGGTCGTCGGGGGACATCCACTCCTGCAGCACGCCGGTCTTCGGGCTCACCTCCGGAAGGCGCAGGCGGTCTCGCAGGGCTGTGATCTTGCGGCCGTAGGGCTGGTCTCGGCGCAGGACGTCGGTGGCGGTGCGGTACTTGCCGAAGAGGTGGTGCACGAGCTCCTGGGTGTAGGTGATGCCACGGGCGTCCTGCGGGCCGTGTTCCGGTGACCAGTCGTGGTCGTCGACCAGGCCCTGCGGGGTTTCGACGAGGCGGGCCTCCCAGAACTCGCACGCACCCTTGAGCAGTGGGTAGATCCTGGCCAGGTAGTCGCGGTCGAGGGTGTACTCGTAGTGCTCGTAGAGCGACATGCACAGCCAGGCGTTGCCGCCGGGGTGCCACCACCAGCCGCTGCCGCCGTGGATGTTGGTGGAGAAGGCGACTGCCCAGCCCGCCACGCGGTCGTTGGTGTTGCGGAACCTGTTGCGGGGGTCCTGGAACACCGACCGGGTGGTGCCGGTCCACGCCGGGAGCTGGGCGGCGCAGTAGTTCGCGAGGGCTTCGAACGTGTCGGACAGGGCCGCTCGGTCGGCCAGCCAGTAGTTCATCTGGATGTTGATGTCGGTGTGGTGGTCGCTGCGCCAGGCGGGCTCGTTGTCCGACAGCCACAGGCCCTGCAGGGTGATCGGCAGGGTGTCGCGTGAGCCGGTGATGGCCAGGTAGCGGCCGAACTGGAGGTAGCTCGCCTCCAGTTCGGGGTCCGGGGTCGTGCCGGCCGCCCTCGCCCGCAGGCGGGTCCACGTGTCCATCTCGCGCTGGGCGTCGGTGGAACGGCCGAGGTCGAGCTCTTGGCGGTCGTACCTCTCGCGGTAGTCGGCCACGTGCGTGCGGACCAGGTCGTCGGGCCTGGCTCGGACGGCTGCCTTCCGCAGGGCGGTCCGGGCCGGTTCGGCCTGCGGGTCGAGGAAGCCGGTCGCGGCGTCCGGGACGTAGTTGGTGCCGCCGGAGAACAGGACGACGAGGTCCGAGCAGCCGGTGAAGGTCAGCTTCGTGCCGTCGACCGCGACTGTCCCGTCCGGGCTGAACGCGGTGACGACGCCGCTGTACGCGAGCTCGTTCGCAAAGGAGCCGCTGAAGACGGCGGCGGTGTGCGTGGCGTCGCCGGCGGTCGGTTCGCCGTGGGCGCCGGTCAGGGTGACGGTGCCGGACTGGTCCGGGCCGGTGAGGCGGACGACCACCACGTCGTCCGGGTGGCTCGAGAACATCTCGCGGCGGTACCGCTTGCCGCCGTGCGAGTACTTCGTGGTGACCAGGCCGTTGCTGAGGTCCAGCTCGCGGCGGTAGCCGGTGGCGCCGGCGTGGGACGGCATCTCGACGTGGAGCCTGGCGAGCAGCGAGAACGTGCCGAAGTGCGTGGAGTCGTAGGGGAGCTGGCCGTCGCCGTCGGGGGTGTCGTTGAGGTCGCCGGTCCAGAGGGTGACGTCGGTCAGGTACAGGAAGTCCTTCTCGACGCCGCCGCCGACCAGGGCGCCGAGGCGGCCGTTGCCGATCGGCAGGCCCTGCTCGATGATCTTCGCCTCGTCGGCGGGAGCCGGGTACCAGAGCGTGGTCGGGGTGGGGTTGAGGGGGTTGCTCGTCGGCCGTTCGGGGGCGGGGTGCGCGGTGAACGCGGGCAGGACCATGGCCCCCAGTCCTAACGCACGGACTGTCCCGTCCCGGTCAAAGTCGTCCGAGGTGGTGGCTGTGGGGGTGAAACCGGCTTGCCGAGGTAGCGCGTGGCCAGGTCAGGGCACCACGAGCACCGGCCAGTGCCCCGTCTTGACCAGCCGGGTCGCGACCGACCCGGCGAACCGGTGCCCCGCCTGCCGTGACGCCCCGACGACCACCATGTCCGCCCGGCACTGGTCCGCCGAGTCGCGCAGCACCGTGAACGGGTCGCCGAACGCCTTCACGAACGTCACCGGCACGTCCAGTTCCTCGGCGGCGCAACGGGTCTGGTCGCTGAGCTCGGCGTGCAGCCGGGCCGTGGCCTCGTGCTCGAACACCGACGCCACGGCCGGGCTGAACGCCGCCAGGGACGAGTGGCACGCCACGAAGGCGACGACCAGGCGGGCTCCCTGGCGGCGGGCCAGGCCGAAGGCGGCGGCCGCGGCGCGCATCGCCGTGTCCGAGCCGTCGACGCCGACCATGATGGTCCGCGACGACGGCAGGGGAGCGGGACCGAATTCAGCCACTGCGGACTGGAAGGCGTTGGTCGGGCCGGCGCTCATGGTTCCCCCTCGGTCATCGTGCGACCGTTGAGTCTGCTTCCTTCTTCTCGAGGTCGATCGTCGTGCGCAACGTGATCGGCTTGAGGAGCAGCGCCGCGATGATGCCGACGACGCCGACCGCGGCGGAGATCAGGAAGATGTGGGCCGTCGCGTCGCCGTAGACGGTGTGCACGACCGTCTGGACCTGGGGCGGCAGTGCCTGCAGGTTCAGGGCGCTGGTGCTGCCGGTCGACTGGCCCGCCGGCACGCGCAGCGCGGCGGAGAGGTCGGCGGTGACGCGGTTGGCGAGGACGGCGCCGAGCACCGAGACGCCGATCGTGCCGCCGAGCGAGCGGAAGAACGTGACGGTCGCGCTCGCGGCGCCCAGTTCGCTCAACGGCACGCTGTTCTGCACGGCCAGCACGAGGTTCTGCATCGTCATGCCGACGCCGACGCCCACGACGGCCATCGCGACGCCGACGATCCACAGCGCGGTGGCGTGGTCGACGAAGCCCAGGCCCAGGAAGCCGAGCACCAGGATGATCGTGCCCGCGACGATGTACGGCTTGATCCTGCCGGTGCGGCTGATCATGCGGCCGGAGACCGTGGACGACACCAGCACGCCCGCCATCATCGGGATGGTCAGCAGACCCGCCTCGGTCGGGGAGTAGCCGCGGCCGATCTGGAAGTACTGGCCGAGGAACACCGCGCCGCCGAACATGGCCATGCCGACCGCGAGGCTCGCGATGATCGCCAGGGCAGGGGTGCGGCGGGCGACGATGTGCAGCGGGACCACGGGTTGCTCGACCCGCAGCTCCACGGCGATCGCGACGCCGAGCAGTGCGACACCGGAGCCGACCATCGCGGCGGTCTGCCACGACAGCCAGCCGAACGAGGTGCCGACGAACGAGACCCAGACCAGCAGCACGCTCACGCCGGCGGCGATCAGGACGGCGCCGAGGTAGTCGATCTCGACGTTCTCGCGGCGCGCGGTCTCCAGCTTCAAGGTCGCCTGCAGCACGCCGAACGCCAGCGCGGCGATCGGCACGGCGACCCAGAAGCACCAGCGCCAGCCGAGCCACGACACGTCGACGATCAGGCCGCCCAGCAGCGGGCCGCCGACCGTCGCGACGGCCATGACCGCGCCGAGGTAGCCGTTGTAGCGGCCCCGATCGCGCGGCGGGATGATCGCGGCGATCACGACCTGCACCAGCGCCTGCAGACCGCCGACGCCGAGGCCCTGGAACGCGCGGGCGGCGATGAGCTGCCCGGTGTCCTGCGCGAAGCCGCTGAGCAGCGAGCCGATCACGAAGATCACGATCGCGGCCTGCACCAGCGTCTTCTTGTTGAACAGGTCGGCGAGCCTGCCCCAGATCGGGGTCGTGGCCGTCGCCGTGAGCAGGGTGGCGGTGACCACCCAGGTGTACTGCGTCTGCGTGCCGTTCAGCGAGCCGATGATCCGCGGCAGCGCGGTGGAGACCACCGTGGAGCTGACCATGGCCACGAACAGCGCGAGCAGCAGTCCGGACAGCGACTCGAGCACCTGCCGGTGCCCCATCGCCCGAGTCTCGATCGTCACGTCCGCCCCTTCGTCGCCCTAATTCTTGCGCGGTGTGCAAATTTGCGCAATGAGCAACTTACACCGCTACGCTGACCCGCATGGAGACCCCCAGCACGCTGCGCGAGCAGAAGAAGGCGGTGACCAGGCGGGCGCTGGCCGGCGCGGCCCTGCGGCTCGCGGTGGAACGCGGGCTCGACGGGGTGACGGTCGAGGACATCGCGGACGAGGCAGGGGTGTCCCGCAGGACGTTCTCCAACTACTTCGCGAGCAAGGAGGATGCGGTGCTGGACGCGGACCGCGACCGGCTCAGGGCGCTGATCTCGCTCGTCGAGGCGCGGCCGGCGGACGAGGAGGCGTGGCAGGCCCTGCGCGCGTCCACGGCCGAGCTGTACCGCGTCCGGCCGCTCCCGGACGTCGAGTGGATGGCCCAGCTGCGGCTGTTGCGCCGGCACCCGTCACTGCTCGCGCGACAGGCAGGCGGTCAAGTGGCGCTCGAACGCGACCTGACCGCCGCGCTGGTCCCGCGCGAGCCGGACGAGGAGGTCGCCCGGCTGATGGCGGCGACGTTCCTCACCACGATCCGCACCGGCATCGGGCTGTGGCTCGAAGGAGCCGGGGAGCAGCAGCTGCCCGACCTGGTGGACCGCCTGCTGAGCAGGGTGCGGGTTCAGGGCACGTAGACCTGCCCGGTCTGCCGGCCCTCGATCGAACGGACGTACGCCCGCGCGACGTCGGCCAGCGGCACCGGCTTCATGCCGGGGAAGTAGTCGCCGTAGACGTCGAGCGCCTCGGTGAACACGGTCGGGCTCACGGCGTTGATCCGCTGCGGTGCGATCTCGATGGCGGCCGCCCGCACGAACGCCTCGACGGCGCCGTTGGCCAGTGAGGCGGCGGCGCCCGTGACGACCGGTTCGCGGGCGAGCACGCCGGTGATCAGCGTGAACGACTCGGTGACGTGCGCGAGCCCTTCCCGCACGAGTGCGACCTGCGACAGCACCTTCCCGGTCAGCCCGGCCTGGTGGTCCGCGATCGTCAGGTCGCGCAACGGCTTGAACGGCACGTGCCCGGCGGCCGACGCGACGGCGTCCACCTGCCCCGCCGTCCGGTAGAGCTCGGCGACCTGCGCCGGGTCGGTGACGTCGAACCGCAGATCGCCTCCGGTGCGCGCGACGGTCACGACGTCGTGCTTGCGTTCGGCGAGCGCCTGGTGGACGGCGGTGCCGAGCAGGCCGGTGGCTCCTACGAGCAAAATCCTCATGCCGTCGACGCTAGGTCCGCTCGCGGTGCCTGTGAAATGCCGTTCGTGCAGCACTTATGATCGGTGGTCATGAATGTGGAGCTGCGCCACCTGCGGGCCCTCGCCGCGATCGGCGACCACCGGTCGATCACCGCGGCCGCGCGGGCGCTGCACGTCACGCAGCCCGCGCTCTCCCGGACGCTGGAGCAGCTGGAACGGCGCCTCGGCGTGCGGCTCGTCGACCGCACGACCCGGCACGTCGCCCTGACTGACCCCGGGCGGCGGCTGTGGGAGCACAGCCACCGCATCCTCACCTCGCTCGACTCGGCGCTGGCGGAGGCCGTCCAGCCGCAGCCGATCAGGCTGACGTTCGCGTGGGCCGCGCTCGGCCGGTTCACGATCCCGTTCCTGCGGGAGTGGCGCGCGGAGCACCCGGACGTCCTCGTGCGCATCCGGCAGGCCGACGACCCCGAGGCGGCGTTGCGGCGCGGCGAGGCCGACGTGGCCGTCCTGCGCACCGAACCCGCCGGCACGGGCCTCGGTCACGTGGCGCTGGTCGAGGAACCGCGGATCGCGGCGGTCGCGGACGACCACCCGCTCGCGTCCCGGGAAGCCCTCGTGCTGGACGACCTCGTGGGTGAATGCGTCGCGGTGTGCGAGACGGCGGCGACCACCAGCGCCGACCTCTGGCCCGCGGGCGCACGGCCGCGGACGGTGGACGTGCCCGGCGTGGTCGAGTGGCTGACCTCCATCGCGACCGGCACGACCGTCGGCGTCACGGCGGCGGGCACCCGTCACCACCACCCGCAGCCCGGCATCACCTACCTGCCGCTGACCGACGCCGAGCCCGTCTCCGTGCACCTGGCGTGGCCGGCCGGGGCGGCGCACCCGTCGACGGAGGCGTTCGTGGCCCTGGCACAACGGCACATGCGGACGTCCCAGCCCTGACGGGTCAGCGGTCCGGCCGCCACAACCGCAGCTGCAGCATCGCCGCGAACCGCGCGTTCGGGTCGCCCAGGTCGATCCCCCCGACCTCCGACAACCGCCGCAGCCGGTACCGGAACGTGTTGGGGTGCACGAACACGGCGGCGGACGCGGCCGCCACGTCCCCGAACGCGTCCAGCCACGCGGAGAGCGTCTCGACCAGGCACGCGTTGTGCTTGCGGTCGTACGCGATCAGCCGCGCGACGGGCCCGGTCAGGGTGTCCCCGCGTTCGGCGATCAGGTCCGACAGCTCCAGCAACAGCCCCTCGCTGTGCACATCGGACACCCGCGCGACCGGACGTGAGGCCCGTCCGGCCCGCAACACCCGCAGCACCAGGTCGGCGCCGGCCCGCGAGCGCGACAGCGTCAGGCCGTCCGACACCTCGCCCACGCCGACGAGCACCTGGTTGCCGATGCGGGTGCGGAAGTCGGCCGCGATCCGCAACGCCCGGTCCTCGGACTCCGCCGGCAGGATCGCGTAGGCGACGTCACCGATCAACGCGGCCGCCGCGCGCGGGTGCACGGCCGTGAGGTGCATGGCGAGCGCGTCGGCGACCTGCTGGCGTTCGGCGAGGAGACGGGCGTGTGCGGCCGGGTCGTCGCCGTGCGAGTGGGCCAGGGCCAACGCGAGCACCACGCACGCCTGGTCGGCGAGTCCGAGACGCCGGACCGCCTCCGCCGCGCCCGGACCGCCCTCCACCGCGGTCGACACCAGGTCGGCGCGCAGCCGCCGTTCGACGTCGGCGCCCGCCCGCTGGCGCATCATGTGCAGTGCCACGAGCTTGGCCGCGTCGCGGAAGGCCGCGGAGCTGTCGGGGGAGAGCGGGGAGCGGACGGCGGCCCAGATCGAGCCGAGGAACTCGTCGCCCGCGCGGACCGCCACGGCGACACGGGGGAGGCAGAACGTGCCGTCGTCGGCGGGCAGGCCCTCGATGGTGACGGGCTCGTCGCTGCGGTAGAGCTGCTGGAACACCCCGCGCGCCTCCAGCAGCTGGGAGAAGCGCGCCGGCACCCGCCTGCCCAGGATCGTCTCGACGCGCGACGCGTCCGCCTCGTCCTGGCGGCCGGAGAACGCGAGGACGCGCGAGCTGCGGTCCTCGATCGTCACCGGGGCGCTGATCAACGACGCCACGGCGTTGGCCAGCGCGAACAGGTCCCCGGCCGGCACGCCGCCGAGGGTCTCGGACGGGCCGACCTCGCCCTCGGCGAGCAGCGAGCGCAGCATCGCCGCGAGCTGGTTCCACGACGCGCCCGGCGCGAGGCCGAGCAGCGCCACCCCGGAGCGGTCGACGGCCGCGGCGACCTCGTCGGTCACCACGACCGGGCCGCGCACGACGAGCGCGGCCGCGTCCTGCTCGCCCAGCAGGTCGAGCAGCCCGGCCGGCTCGCGCACGCCGACGCCCAGCACCAGCGCGGACGGCGGCAGCGCCTGTTCGTCGTCCGGGTCGTGGATCACGACGCCGCCGATGTCCGCGGACCGGCCGGGATCGCCGCGCACGAGGTCGATCAGCGTGGTGCCCAGGTCGTCCAGCACGCGGGTGAGGCCTGTTCGCGGGCTCATGTCCACCACCCCGCCCACCGTCTACAGAGGAATCCCAGTAGTGTTCACTGATTGAAGCCTACTAGCACACCGGCATGTTTAGCCTGGTCAAGTGCCTCTCAGCGATTCCGGATGCCCAAGCATTTTCGCGAAATGGGAGCAGTGTGGGAGCGCGAGTGATGAACACATTCGCGATGGCCAGGTGGTCACCAGGCTTTGCCCGGTCCTTCCGCACTCCAGGACCACCCGCCATCCACTTCCCAGCGGCGCTGGAGTTGTTCGAGCATTCGACTGATCATGGCTTCGGTCACGTGCGAGTGTCGATCATCGGTGGAAGTGCGCTTGTGGCCCAGCCGCTCCAACCTCAGCACGCGTGGCACCTCGTCCTCGATAAGCCAGGTCTCTTGCGTGTGGCGCAGGTCGTGAAAACCACGCCTTCCTTGAGTGAACTCCAGCCGAGCGCCTCGTTGCCCGCGAGTGCAGGCAACCAGGCTCGGAGCCGGAAGTTGCACCGGCGGTGCAAGACACCACGCCTCGTGGTGAAAACGAATTGCGAGTCGGGGTTGCGTTCACGATGAGCGAGCAGTTCGTTCACGAGAAATGGCGGCAGATGGACATCGCGGGCGCTGGCCGGGGCCTTGGGAGGCCCGAGGACGGTTTTGGGTCCTGAACCTGGTGAAGCGCTCCGAACCTCGGATCTACCGTGATACGCGGGTTCGGATCCAGGTAAGTCCTGATCCACTGCAGCCCGGCCGGTTCGCCCCGGCGCAGACCGGTGTAAGCGGCTGTGATCACCATCAATCCGTCGTCAGAGTGCATCCTTCGCGATCGCGTCAACCTCGTCCGTAGTGGCGTGCGGCCGCTCTGGTGAACCTGCGAAGGCGATGCGCAGCTCCGGCATGGGTTCTGACCGATCAGCTTCTCGTCGACCGCCTCGCCGAGGATCTGGGGGAAGAGCGTGAGGATGTCCTGCGCGCTCTTGTCGGCGAGATTGGACCGCAGCGTTTTGTTGACCCAGCCCTTAACCTTGATCCGCTCGATGTCGCAGAGTGCAGTGCCGGACCAGTACGGCAGAATGTGTTTGTGCAGTTGCGATTCGTACTTTGACCAGATTGTCAACGACCAGCGTCGGCAGCACACCTAGCACTGGCTGCTGGAGGTCCGGGTCGAGGTCTGCCGGTCGAGACCCACCCGGACCGCACCGCCAGCCGCGAGGTGATGGACACGCTGTTTGAGCTGGCCAGCGACCACAACATCATCACCCTCTCGCCGCCGCCGTTCACCCAGCGGATCCTGCTGGTCGACCCCTACGGTCACCCCTTCGCCGCCAAGGTCGGCGCGGGCATGGGCGAACCCGAACCGTTCACGCCGCGATAGAGGCAACTGGTGGAGTGCAGGTATTCGAACCTTGCTGTATCCCGGTGTTAGGGGCTGCTCGGCCCGCTCAGGCGGGACATCGCGAACCGCCTGAGCGGGCGCGGAAGCGCATCCTTCAGAGGACGGGTGGCCGAGGTCAGTCTCGGATCATGTTGAACTGGTCGCCGCAGGCCCGTGCCCCGTCGGCATGCGTCGTGCAGACCTGCACCCTGATGCGGTCGACCCCACCGGGCAGATCGGGGTTGCCGATGGTGAAGTTGTAGCTCAGCCCCGCGCTGCTGGTTGTTCTAGTCTCGCTGTCGACCTTCGTGGAACCGGCGAACGCGTCGAAGTGGACGGTGGTGGGGTTGCCGAAGTAGCTCCACACCGAGCCCTGCACTGTCGAGGTCCGGTTGCCCCAGATAACACCGCCCGAAGCGCCCCCGTCGAAGAGACAGCTAGCCGAGCACACCGAGTACGTGTCGTTGGCCCACGCAGCTGAGCTGGGCCCTGCCGATGCGATCCCGGCAGCGAATAGGCCCGACGCCATCGTCACGGTGGTCAGCGCGCCCAGCCTCCGGGCTGCTCGCGACGTCCTTGTCATGTTGCCCTCTCTTGTATCGTCGATTTCTGGGCTTAGATCGACCACCGTCATCCATGGCTGCGACGCGAGCTGACAATCGTTCGTCGCAACAGTGAAGCCCGCACGGATGCAGGCGTCGATGACGTGATCAGTCGCGGATCTCGTTGTATTGCGATCCGCACAGGCGGTCGCCGCCAGCCGTCGAGCACACTTGCACCCTGATGCGGTCAACCCCTCCCGGCAGGTCAGGATTGCCTATGTCGAACCGATAGCTGACGTCACCAGCGCTGCTGCTGCGCGTGGCGCTGTCCACCTTGGTCGATCCAGCGAACGCGTCGAAGTAGACGGTGGTGAAGTCTGCGTAGTGGTTGGTCACTGATCCCTGCACCGTCGCCGTGCGGTTGCCCCAGATGATCCCGCCAACGGCGTACCCCTCGGAACAGGTGACCGAGCAGACCGAGAACGTGTCGTTTGCCCACGCCGTCTTCGTTGTACGGCTCTCTGCTGCCGCGGTGTCAGGAAACGACATCGTTCCAATCGCCACTACGACCAACAACGCTGGAATGGCGGTCACATGTCGCCAGTCATACGTCTTCATCGACACCTCAAGGCCACCACCCTTGGTATTGAATAGCCTTCATTTCGTGCACGACTCGCGCTTGCCCCAAACTGTCCTGGCCGTGCCAGGAGGATGCAAGTCGATTAAACCCCAGTCTGTTGCTTCATGCGTTCCGCCGACTTTTGGACGCAGATATCGCAGCACATACTTCGCACTTTCATCACCCCAGGTCGCCTCCTCGACCATACCCGAGCGCGCCGCTTGCGTGACCGGTCGACAAGCCTTTCACCTGTTCAGCCGATGACTAACCGAACCGTGCAGGTGCCGATTCCGCCGGTGTGGAGGGCGTCGATGGTGCTGTCGTGGCCGTAGGCACCGTCGCCGAAGTCGGGTCTTCGCTCGACGGTGGGGTCTGACCAGTTAAAACATGTCAATGGGGCCGCCTTCGGAAGATGTCCCGAAAGCGGCCCCGTCGTGGCCTGCCAGGTCTGGTCAGTCCATCACGTCTGCCGGCCTCGCCGAGGTGGAGAGCGGGTCGTAGTAGGGGTAGCGGGGGTCCAGTGCCTCGGAGTCTTCGAGTTCGATCCCGGTTCGGTAATTCTTGGTCCAGCAGGAATGCCCGGATCACGGTCGTATTCGGCGAGCTGGTGCACCCACCGCTTCCCGACGTACGGCACGTCGCACACGATCCGCGGCGTCGCGTACCCAGGCAGGTAGCCCATGATCGCGTGCTGCAGCTCCTGCGCCTCCCAGACGGACACCCTCCAGTGCTCGGCGTTGGGGATCATGTCGCCCACACGTCTCGCGAGTGAATGCGCGGGGCATGGCTCTCAGACCGGACAAGGTCGGTGGAGCTGGTCGTCGGCTGTGGGAGCACGACCCGGGAGCAGAACCATGCGTTGAACGTGCCAGTACGTCCCTCAACGAATTCGGACGAAGCTGCACTGACCTGCGAGAGTTGCACTTCCGCAGGTCAGTGCAGCGATCACGCCAGAGGAATCCACTCCGTCTTCACCGTCACCGCGTCCAGGGCGTCCGGCAGCGGCGTCACCCCCAGCCCGGGGCCTGTCGGGACGGTCAGATGGCCGTCGTCGAGCACGAACGGCTCGGTGACGTCCATCGAGTAGTAGCGGTCCGACGCCGAGGTGTCGCCGGGCAGGGTGCAGCCGGGCAACGCCGCGAGCGCCACGTTCGCGGCCCGGCCGATGCCCGTCTCGAGCATCCCGCCGCACCACACCGCGATGTTGTTCGCCGCGCAGACGTCGTGGATGCGCCGCGCCTCCAGGTAGCCGCCGACCCTGCCGGGCTTGACGTTGACGATCTGGCAGGCGCCGAGCCGGATCGCGTCGGCGGCCGAGGACGCCGAGGTGATCGACTCGTCCAGGCAGATCGGCGTCTTCACCACCTTCGCGAGCTCCGCGTGGGCGAGCAGCTCCTCCTCGTCCAGCGGCTGCTCGATCAGCAGCAGGTCGAACGGGTCGAGCTTCGCGAGGTGCCGCGCGTCGCCGAGCGCGTAGGCGGTGTTCGCGTCGACCTGCAGCAGCACGTCCTCGCCGAACCGCTCGCGCACGGCCCGCACCGGCTCGACGTCCCAGCCCGGCTCGATCTTCAGCTTGATCCGGACGTAGCCCTCGTCGAGGTACCCGCCGACCGCGTTCAGCAGTTCGGGGATCGAGTTCATGATCCCGACCGACACGCCGCACGGCACGCGGGCGCGGACGGCGCCCAGCTCACGGCCGAACGACACCCCCCGCTCCCGCAGCTCGGCGTCGAGCACGGCCATCTCCAATGCCGCCTTGGCCATCCGGTGCCCGTGGTACTTCTTCAGGCGCGGCGCCACCGAGATGCCGTCGACGGGACCTGTCAGCGCGGGAACCAGGAACCGCCGCAGCACGTCGGCGCAGCCCTCCAGGTACTCCGAGGAGTACACCGGCTCGGACATGGCGACGCACTCGCCCCAGCCCTCGCCGGAGTCCGTGACGGCGCGCAGCAGCAACAGCTGCCGCACGGTCTGCGTGCCGAACGAGGTGCGGAACGGCGACCTCAGCGGCATCTCGACCCAGCGGATCTCCACCCCGTCCAGCTTCACGAACCACTCCTCTGCACGACGTACCAGCCCGACCTGTCGAACCCGGTGACGCGGGCGCCGGCGGCCAGCAGGCCGCCGAGCACCTCCCGCACGGCGTAACGCCACTCGGTCGCCGCGGCCGGGTTCGCGGCCCGCAGCGCCTCCACGTCCGGCGGCACGGCGACGAGCACCGTGTCCGCGGAGCACACGCCCCGCACCGGCAGGCCGTCCTCGGAGATGCCGAGCCCGACCACCCCGGACGCGCTGACGGTGTGCGGCTGCCCGGCGCACGCGGCGACGACCTCGGGGGCGGCGATCTTCCAGCTGACCAGCAGCCGGTCCGTCTCGCCGCCGCCGTTGATGTCGTCGTCCATGTGGCCGTAGAAGTCGGGCAGGTACTCGGTCGCGCGGGCGGCGAGCTTGCCCAGGTTGAAGTAGGCGTTGCGGCGCACGAGCGGGTCGAACGTCCAGGTGATCTCGCTCAGCCCGCGTTCGAGCGCCCAGGTCCGCTGGTCGAGCTTGAGCGCGTAGCCGACGTTGCGGCCGCGCATGCCCGCCGCCACCCCGGCGATGTGGCTGTGCAGCGCGCCCGCCGCCGGGGGTGAGCAGAAGCCGATGCAGGCACCCACCAGGTCGTCGCCGTCGAACGCGCCCGCGACGTAGCTGCCCGCCTTGGTCATGGCGCGCAGCAGCTCCGCGGTGACCGGGGAAGCGCCGCCCGGTCCGGTCGGCCGCCAGATCGACTCGTACAGCCGCTGCGTGGCGAGGAGCTCCGCGTGGTCCGTGAGCTGCCGGACCACGACGTTCCGGGTCACCAGGGTCATGTCAGCTCCCTCACGAGCGCCGCGAGCAGCTCGGTGCGCGGAGCGATCTCCGACACCAGCACGTGCTCGCTCTCAGCATGCGCTCCTCCGCCGACGGCGCCGAGCCCGTCGAGCGTCGGAACGCCCACGCCCGCCGTGAAGTTGCCGTCCGAGGCACCCCCGACCGCGGCTTGCGCGAGACCCGGCAGCAACGCCGACGCCAGGTCGAACAACGCGGCGGACGCCGACAGCTCGAGCGGCGGGCGGTTCGGGCCTCCCGTCACCTCCACCTTCGCGCCGTCGAGCACCGGTCGCAGCGCCTGGAAGTCCTCGTCGACGCGGAGCTGTTCGGCGGTGGTCCGCACGCGCACGTCGACCATGAACCTCGCCTTCGCGGGAACGGTGTTCGTCGTCGTGCCGGCGGAGACGACGGTCGGCACGACGGTCGTCCCGGTGGCCGGATCGGCCAGCCGGGTGACCGCGAGGACCTGGTGCGCGGCCTCGACCGTGGCGTTCACGCCGCGCTCGGGCTCGAGCCCGGCGTGCGCGGCCCGGCCGTGCAGGGTCACCTCGTACATCGAGGTGCCCTTGCGCTCGGTTTTGAGCGCACCGCCGTCCGCCGACGCTTCGCAGACGAGGACGGCCGCGTGCTCCACGGCCTCGGCCTCGATCAGCCCCCGCGACGACGGCGAGCCGATCTCCTCGTCGCCGGTGATCAGCACCGTGACGCCGTCGGGGGACCCGAGCGACGCGACGGCGTGGAAGATCATCACGACGCCGGTCTTCATGTCGAAGCACCCCGGCCCGCGCAGCACGCCGTCCCGCACGCCGAACGGGATGCGTTCCAGCGTCCCGATGGGCCACACGGTGTCGTGGTGGCCGAGCAGCAGCACCTTGCGCGGCCCGGTGCCCAGCCGCCACCGCAGGTGCGTGCGGCCGTCGAGCACGATCCGCTCGGGCGGCGAGCCGAGCAGCGCGGAGCCCACCTCGGCGGTGACCTCCGCGCTGCGGGCGACGGCGGCCAGGTCGGTGGACGGCGACTCGCAGGTCACGAGCCGCTCGATGTCGTTCAGCAGGTTCATCAGGAGACCTTCGGCGTTGCGCGGACACTCACGTGCACGTACTGCTCCCCGGTGGGCAGCGAGTAGGACACCACGGACGACCGGGTCTTGTCCTCGTCCTCCGGAACAGGAACGTCGAGTCGTCGACCGTGCTCGGCCACCAGTCGCGGCGGGTTCTCCCGCAGCCAGTCGCTGATCTCGTTGAGCTGGGACATCCGCGCCTCATCCACGTCGACGTGACTCCGGTCACCGGCAACGCTAGGGTCGGCGCCCCCGCGCGCACCTCGTCCCGGCCGACGAACCTGACGTCCGCGATCTGTCGGCGCGGACGAAGCCGGTCGCGGGTGGAGCCTGCTCCACCTCCGGCCGGGCAGTCTGCGTGATCGTTCCGCGCGATCGGCGAAATTACGTTCTTCCTCAGGAAGTCGTTGCTGAGCAAGGAGAACGTGATGAGGGCAGACGCGCTGTCGCTGCAGGCGGTGCGGAAGGTGTACGGCTCGGGTGCGGGAGCGGTCACGGCGTTGGACGAGGTGACCGTCGGCATCCGGCGGGGCACCTTCACCGCGGTGATGGGCCCGTCCGGCTCGGGCAAGAGCACCTTCCTGCACTGCGCGTCGGGCATGGACCGGCCGACGTCCGGGCGCGTGCTGCTCGGCGACACCGACCTCGGTGGCCTGAAGGAGGCCGCGCTGACCGCCGTGCGCCGCGACCGGATCGGGTTCGTGTTCCAGGCCTACAACCTGCTGCCGTCGCTGACCGTGGAGCAGAACGTCACCCTGCCGCTGCGCCTCGCCGGCCGGGCCGCCGACCGGCGGTGGCTGCGCGAGGTGGTCGGCAGGGTCGGTCTCGACGGACGGCTCGACCGGCTGCCCGCCGAGCTATCGGGCGGCCAGCAGCAGCGCGTCGCGATCGCCCGTGCCCTGGTGGCGAGGCCCGAGGTGGTGCTGGCCGACGAACCGACCGGCGCCCTGGACTCGCGCACCGCGCACCAGGTCCTGACGCTGCTGCGGTCCGTTGTGGACGACATGGGCCAAACGGTCCTGATGGTCACGCACGACCCGGTAGCCGCTTCTGCCGCGCACAGCGTGCTGTTCCTGGCCGACGGACGGCTGGCGGGCGAGCTCGCCGGGCCGACGCCGGAGCGCGTGGCCGAGCGGATGACGCACCTGGGGGAGTGGTGAGCGTGCTGAACCTGACGCGGCCGGGCGGAGTGCCCGGCGTCGAGTTGCTGGTCTGCGCGACGGTCCTCGTGGCGCGGCTCGTGGGGGGTGAGAAGTCGTGCTGACCCTCGCCTGGCAGACCGTCAAGGCCCGCACCGGCGGGTTCGCCGGGGCCTTCGTCGCGATCCTCTGCGGCACCGCGCTCGTCGCGGCCTGCGGGATCCTCATGGAGTCCGGTCTGCGCGGCGGCGTCCCGACGCAGCGCTACGCCGCCGCCGACGTGGTCGTCACCGGGGACCGGATCGTCCGGCCGCCCGGCGCCGACGTCCTGGCGTTCGAACACGCCGCCGAGCAGCCGGGCATCCTGGCCGCCCTCGCGGCCCGGATCGCCGCGGTGCCCGGGGTGAAGGCCGCGGTGCCGCAGCGGACCTTCCAGGCCGTGGTGGTCGGGCCGGACGGGCAGCCGCTCGCGGGCAAGCCGTCCTTCGGCCACAACTGGGACTCCGCCGTGCTGGCGCCGTTCACGCTGAAGGAGGGGAACGCTCCTCGGGGCGACGAGGTCGTCCTCGACTCGGCGCTCGCCGCCGAGGCGGGGGTCGCGGTGGGCGGCGAGGTGCGGGTGATGACCCGTTCGGCGCCCGTGACCCACCGAGTCGCGGGCATCGCCGAGGCGCCCGGTCGTGCCCGTCAGGCGGCGATGTTCTTCAGTGAGGCGAAGGCGGCCGAGCTCGCCGGGCGCGCGGACCAGGTGAGCGCCATCGGGGTGCTCGGTGCGAACGCGGACCGGGTCGAGGAGGCGCTGAAGGGCGAGCGCGTCACGGTGTCGGAGGGCGCCGACCGCAGCGCGGCCGAGTTCGACGACGTCAGCCGGACGAAGTCGATCCTCGCGATCCTGGCCGGCTCGTTCGGCGGGTACGCGGTCCTGGTCGCGATCTTCGTGGTCGCCAGCACCCTGGCGTTGAGCGTCGAGCAGCGCCGCCGCGAGTTCGCCCTGCTGCGGGCCGTCGGTGCGACGCCGCGGCAGATCCGCAGGCTCATCGGCGTGGAGACGACGGTGGTGTCCGTGGTCGCCGGTGTGGCCGGCAGCCTGCTGGGCATCGGCGTCAGCCAGGGGTTGCGCGCCGCGTTCGCGAGGATCGGCGTGGTGCCGGACGACTTCGCGCTCTCGATCAGCCCGATCCCGCTGGTCGCGGCACTGCTGATCGGGGTCGGCGCGGCACGTCTCGCCGCCTGGAGCGCCGCGCGCAGGCCGTCGTCGATCAACCCGGTCGAGGCGCTGGGCGAGGCCGCGGTGCAGAAGCGCGACGCCGGGAGGATCAGGCTCGCGATCGGCTGGGCGCTGGTCGGTCTCGGCCTCGGCGCGACGACGTTGCCGTTGTTCCTGCGCGGCCAGCTCGGCGCGGCGATGTCGGTGATGGCGGCGCTCGTGCTGATCATCGGCCTGGCGCTCACCGGCCCGCGCGTCATCGGGGCGGCGGTGCGGGTGATCGCCCCGGTGCTCGCGAGGTCGTCCGGCGTGAGCGGCTACCTGGCGGCGGCGAACGTGCTGAAGAACTCCCGGCGCCTCGCCGCGGCGGTGACGCCGTTGATGCTCGCGATCGGGTTCGCGGTGGTGAACTACTACAGCCAGACGACCTTCACCGCCGCCGTCGGCCAGGAGACCACCAGGTCGATCACCGCGGGCCACGTGGTCACCGGTGTCGCGGGAGTGCCGGCCGAGGTCGCGGACGCGGCCCGGCGGCTCCCCGGCGTCACCGCCACCTCGCTGGTGCGCACGCAGGTGATCACCGCGAGCAGGACCGGTGAGACCGTCGAGGTGCAGAGCCGCCCGGCCAACGGCCTCGACCGGACGGCGGGCGGGCTGGTCGACCTCGGCGTCGTCTCCGGGAGCCTCGACGACCTCGCCGGAGGCACCGTGGCGTTGAGCGACTCGCACGCCTCCTCGGAGGACAAGAAGATCGGCGACACCGTCGAGTTCTGGTTCGCCGACGGCAGCCCGGCGAAGCTGCGGGTGGTCGCGACCTACGACCACGACCTGGCGTTCGGCGACTACGTGCTCTCGGCCGCCGACGCCCGTGCCCACACCACCGCCGGCATGGACAGCGCCGTCCTGGTGCGGGCCTCCGACACGACGGCTCTGCGAGGCCTGACCGACCGTTATCCCGGTCTGCAGGTGACGGACCGGGTGGCGGCGCAGGACCGCGACGCCGAGCGGACCCAGTTCCTGCTGAACCTCGTCGCCGTCGGCGTGATCCTCGGCTACGTGGCGATCTCGGTGTCGAACACGCTCGTGATGTCCACGGCGGCCCGCCGCCGCGAGTTCGCCCTGCTGCGGCTCGTCGGCACCGGACGGCGGCAGGTGGTGCGGATGATGCGGACCGAGGCCCTGCTGACGGTCGGACTGGCCGCCGTGCTCGGCTCGCTGGTGGCGGCGGTCCCGCTGGCCGTGCTGGCGGTCGGCCTCACCGGCGCCCCGCTGCCCTCCGGCCCGATCACGGTCTACCTGGGCGCGCTCGCCGGGGCCGCGGTGCTCGGCGTGGTGTCGATCGCGATCTCGACGCGGTTGTCGTTGCGCGCCAAGCCGATCGACGCCATCGGCATGAGGGAGTAGGAACACGAGAAGGGCCACCTGGAGATCCAGGTGGCCCTTCCCCGTCGTGTCGTCAGCCGACCGGCGGGGCCATGTCGAACCAGTTGAAGCCCTCCACGAGCCGCGTGGTCGTCGCGGTCGAGTCCGGCGTGGTCAGCTGCCAGCGCGTCACCCAGCGGTAGGTGCCCGGCGTGAGGCTCTCGTCGACGTCGGTGTCCGGGTCGTCGGTCACCGGCGAGTACTGGTGGACGGCCTTCTTCGTCAGCGTCGCGGTGACCGTCGCGTAGCCGGACTGCGTCTTGAGGTAGTCGCCGACGCCGTGGTCCGCGGCCCGTGCCGGATCCATGTACCGGACCTGCACGGTGTCGCCGCCGAACGACCCGTCCACCGCCGTGACCGTCACGATGTGACCACCGCCGCGCTGCAGGCTGTTCTGCGGTCCCGCCGAGTACCGGCCGTAGATCATCTGCACCGGGCCGCGAGCCAGCTTCTTCGCCATCTCACCGCCGAAGTCCGGGGTGGTGTGGGTGCTGACGCCGTCGGTGACCGCGGCCCAGCCCGCGTCCCGCGCCGGCTTGGTCGCGATGGTCCACGCGGTCCGCAGGTTCGTGAGGTTCGTGCCCTTGCTCGTGTACTTCGCGTCGGTCCCGATCCGGCCGATCGAGTTGGTGATCACGCCGTAGTCGGCCTGGTCGTGCGGCGCCAGGTTCTTGACCTTCGTGGTCAGCCACCCGACCGGCGCGTTCTTCTCGTGGGCCCAGTAGTGCAGCACGTTGTAGAGCGACGACGGCCCGCAGTACGAGCCGCCGTTGTTCTCCAGGCCCGCGCGGTGCTGGTCGACGTCGCTGACCCCGCACTGCTTCACCGAGAAGTCGGGGCCGGCCAGGTCGGTGACCTTCACGCACGGCGTCGGCTGGCCGATGACCGGGTCCGCGGCGGCGACGGCCGGGAGCGCGATGGTCGAGAGGGTGGCGGCGGCGACGATGGCTTGGCGGATCATGGTGTCTCTACCTTCCGTTCGCGGAATGCGGTGGTGGGCAAAGACTGTTCGAGTGGCGACGAGAAGGCATGAGGGGTGGACCCTCAACCCCAACGGAGGAAAGTTGGGTGTATCAGGCCGTCCCCCACGCGACTCCGTCAGAGAACCTGCTGGATGGGGCTGGGCTGCTGACCGAGGTGGACCGGCATCGAGTGCAGCCCGTAGACGATCGAGAGCTTGCGGAACGCGAGGTCGCCCGGCTCGACCGCGAGCCGCATCTCCGGGAACCGCTTGGTGAGCGCCGGGTAGGCGATCCGCAGCTCCATCTTGGCGAGCTCAGCCCCGATGCAGCGGTGCGCGCCGTAGCCGAACGCGAGGTGCTGACCCGCGGCCCGCTCCGGGAGGATTTGCTCGGGGGTCGCGTAGACGCTCGGGTCGCGGTTCGCCTGCGACAGCGAGCACGCCACGATGTCGCCCGCCCTGACCTTCGTCCCGGCGATCTCGATGTCGCGCCGGGCGATCCGCAGGAACGCCACCGACACGACGCTGAGGTGCCGCAGCAGCTCGTCGACCAGCCCGTTCACGGCCTTGTCGTCACCGAGCGCCTGCTCCCACAGCGCCGGGTTGCGCAGCATCGCGAGCGTGCCGAGCGAGATCATGCTGGCGGTCGTCTCGAAGCCGCCGGTCAGCAGCCCGTCCGCCAGCCCGGCCAGCTCGTCGTCGTCCAGCTCGTCGCCGTGTTTGCGCACGAGCTCACCGAGCAGCCCGTCGGTCGGTGCGAGCCGCTGCGCCCGCACGAGTTCGCGGAAGTACACGATGGACTCGGACACCGCGGACAACGACGTCGTAGCCGCCCCGCCGAGGTCGAAGCGCGAGACGCTGCGCCGCTGGAACTCCTCGCGCTCGCTCGCGGGCACGCCCAGCAGCTCGCAGATCGTGAGCGCCGGCACCGTCATCGCGAAGTGCTCGACGAGGTCGACCGCGCCGTCCTTCATGGACATCAGGTCGAGCTGGTCCGCGACGATCTGCTCGATCCGCGGCACGAGCCGCGACAGCCGCCGCATGGTGAACTCGGGCGTCAGCACCCTGCGCAGCCGCGTGTGCTCCGGCGGGTCGCTGAACCCGAGCCCGCCCGGTGCCTCGTCCGAGAACAGCCCGAGCTCCCGCAGGTGGCCGAAGTCGTTGCTGAACGCCTCGGAGTCGACGAGCACCTGCTTGGACGCCTCGTACCCCGTCACCAGCCACACCGTCACGGGCAGCGGCAGTCGCGTCAACGGCGCGGTGGCCTGCATCCGCGCCATCTCGGGCACCGGGTCCAGCCCGGTGCGCCGCAGAGGTGCCAGCACGCGTGACGGCACGAACCAGGACGACTCGAGGTCGAACCCGGTTTTGCTCAGGTGGGCGAGGAACCGTTTCCCCATCCACTCGGTCACGCGCGACCGCACATCGGTCGCTGACTGCAGAACTTCCCACATGACGCGGCTGTCCCTTCGGCGGAAAAGGGGTTTAGGACCAGGTCAACCCCATCGGAACGGACAATAACGACGTCGTCGCTCGCGCGTCGTCATACCCTGGCCTAACGCGCCGTCATACTTTGGTCCAGGCGTCCCTGGGCCGGTGCGGAGGGCGTTCGGCTCGGAACGGAGCGTCAGCACCGCGACGAATCACGCTGCTCAGCCCGCCGCGGGCGTGGGGATCCGCTGACGTGCTCGGTGGAGCGGTACAAGGTCGTGACGGCCGTGCGTCTCGTTCCGGCGTGGGGCGGCTCGGCCGCGAGTTCGCCGGACGACCCCGCGGTGGTGTCGCTGCAGGGCGAGGCGCGGAGCGTCCTGTCGACGTTCGACGGGAAGCGCCGCGTCCTCGCCACCGGCTGCCTCAGTGGCAGTGCCCCTGCCTGCCGAGCGTCCGCACCGGCGTGACGCCGGGCCGCGTCCACTGGGGAACGGGCCGGCTGTCCTCGTCCCAGCTGGGCTGCCCGTCCGCGTTCGTCCGCCAGAACCAGCCGGCCTGCCGCGCCTCCGGCCAGCCCTCGGGGTGCCGCTCCCACTGCTCGCCCCGTCCGCGCGCGGTGATGTCGAGCAACGCCAGCGAGCCGTTGACGCGCTCGCACCCGCGCCCGGTCGTGGAGTAGGTGAGGAACGTGCGGTCGCCGTCGCGCAGGTAGCTGGTCAGGTACCCCATCTCCCCGCCGACGGGCTCGTCCAGGCCCCGCACCGAGTACCACGGTTGCGTGTAGCCCATGAATTCCACGAACGGCGCCACCTCCTCCCACGCACCGGTTGTCAGCACGGCGAACGAAACACCACGCGCGTGGAGGTAGGCGGCGTCCTGGAAGTGCCACGGCACGTGCGTGCACCCCTCGCACTGTCCCTGATGTGGTGCGCCGTCCCACCACATGTGCTTGTAGACGACGAGTTCCTCGCGCCCCTCGAACAACTCGACGAACGGCACAGCCCCCTGCGCTCCGACGACCTCGACCTTCCCGTCGAACTCGACCATCGGCAGCTTCCGGCGTTCGGCCGCGATCGCGTCGCCCTCGCGCGTGTGGGCCTTCTCGCGGACCAGGAGCTCGTCGCGGGCCTTCTGCCAGGTGGCGAGGTCGGCGACGGGCGGGAGTCCGGTCATGACGATTCCTCCGTGGTGTGGTTGGTCCCTGCACGCCCAGGTCGAAGCCGTCACGGGTTTCTCGACATCGCCGCCGACTCGCGTTCGGTCACCGGCCAGGGCTGCCTCAGCCACGGGCGGCCTCCAGCAGCCTGCCGCCGTCGAGACGCAGCCGGCGGTCGATCCTCACCTCGTTCAGGAACCGCTCGTCGTGGCTCACCACGACCAACGCGCCCCGGTACGCGTTCAGAGCGCTCTCCAGCTGCCCGGCGCTGACGAGGTCGAGGTTGTTCGTCGGTTCGTCGAGCAACAGCAGCTGCGGCGCGGGTTCGGCGAACAGGACGCACGCCAGCGTCGCCCGCAGCCGTTCGCCACCGGACAGCACCCCGACCGGCAGGTGTGCCCGTGCGCCCCGGAACAGGAAGCGCGCCAACAGGTTCATCCGGTCCGCGGGCGGCATCGCCGGGGCGAAGTCCGCCAGGCTCTCGGCCACCGTGCGGGAGTCGTCGAGCAGGTCGAGCCGCTGCGACAGGTACGCGACGCGCCCGTCGGCCCGCTTCACCTCGCCGCTGTCCGGGGTGAGCGACCCGTGGACCAACCGCAGCAGGGTCGACTTGCCGGCGCCGTTCGGGGCGGCCAGCGCGATGCGTTCCGGGCCGCGGATCGCGAGGTCGAGGTCCGCGAACAGGTCGCGCACCCGCAGACCGGAACCGACGAAGAGCGTGCGACCGGCGGGAACGGCGGTCCGCGGCAGCTCCAGGCTGATCTTCTGCTCGTCCTTCAACGCGCGTTCGGCCTGGTCGAGCTTCGAGCGGGCCGCGCCGAGCCGGGCGGAGTGCGTGCCGTCCGCCTTGGCAGCCGAGACCTCCGCGTTGCGCTTCATGTTGCCCGCGAAGATCCTCGGCAGTCCCGCGTTCGAGAGGGTGCGCTGCGCGTTGGACGCCCGGCGCGCGGCGCGTTCGCGGGCCTGCTGCATCTCCCGCTTCTCGCGCTTGACCTCCTGCTCGGCGCTGCGGACGTTCTTCTCGGCCACTTCGCGCTCGGCCGCGACCGCCTCCTCGTAGGCGCTGAAGTTGCCGCCGTGGAAGCGGACCTCGCCGCCGTCGAGCTCGGCGATCCGGTCCACCCGGTCGAGCAACGCGCGGTCGTGGCTCACCACGAGCAGGCACCCGCGCCAGTCGTCGAGCACGTCGTGGAGCCGGTGCCGGGCGTCTAGGTCGAGGTTGTTGGTCGGCTCGTCGAGCAGCAGCACGTCCGGCTGCTTCAGCAACTGCGCCGCGAGCCCCAGCGAGACGACCTGCCCGCCGCTCAGCGTGCCGAGCACGCGGTCGAGGGCCAGGTCGCCGAGCCCGAGCCGGTCGAGCTGGGCGCGCGTGCGTTCCTCCACGTCCCAGTCGTTGCCGATGGTGGTGAAGTGCTCCTCGGCGACGTCACCGGACTCGACCGCGCGGATCGCGCTCAGGACGTCCGCGACGCCGAGCACCTGCGCCACGGTCAGCCCGGCGGTGAGCGGCAGGTCCTGGGGCAGGTAGCCGAGCACGCCGGTCACGGACACGCTGCCCGCGGACGGCGTCAGCGCTCCGGCGACGAGCTTGAGCAGCGTCGACTTGCCGGCGCCGTTCGGGGCGACGAGGCCGGTCCGGCCGCCGGGCACCGAGACGGACAGGCCGTCGAACACGGGGGTGTCGTCCGGCCAGGAGAACGACAGGGACGACACGACGATGAAAGCGTCGGACATGGGTGCGAGACCTCGGGATGTGCCGCGCGCGGAACCACCGCGCGTGAGGGAAAAGGGAACGACGAAACGGCCATCGCGGGGATGGCCTGTCACATCCAGGGCTCACCCTGAGATGTCGTCTTCACCCACCAGCACGTCGAACTCCTCTTCGAGGCGGTTGATCTCGGTTCCCACGCTAGCAGCCGTTCGCAAGTGGATGGTGCGGTCGTGGTTCACTCGGCTGTGTGACAACGGTTCTGGAGCTGCTGCGGGAGCGCCGGCGGCAGCGAAGCACCCCCGGTCGGCGCACCGACGACGCCCGTCTCGTCCTGCTGGTCGAAGGCGGGAGCTCGCGAGGCGTCTACTCCAGCGGGATGACCGTCGCGATCGAACGGCTCGGCCTGCTGCCGCTGTTCGACGCCGTGTACGGCAGTTCCGCGGGCTCGCTCAACGCCGCCTGGCTGCTGTGCGGGCGGGCGGACAGCAGCAAGCACGCGTGGTGGGACCCGGCCGTGATGCGCACGACCATCAACCCGCGGCGCGCGTTCACCCGGCGGCCGGTCGTCGACACCCACCACCTCGTGCACACGATCTACACGCAGGTCCACCCGATGGGCTTCCAGGAGGTCGTCGACAACCCCGTCGAGTTCCACCCGATGACCACGGACGCGCTCACCGGCGAGCCGGCCGACCTGCACGGGTACGTCCGCGACACCGCGAGCCTGCAGACCGCGCTGCGGGCGTCGACCGCCATGCCGTTCCTCGCGGGCGATCCGGTGGTGATCGACGGCCGCCCGTACGTCGACGCCGGGCTGAGCGAGACCATCCCGGTCGGCACGGCGGTCTCGCAGGGCGCCACGCACGTCGTGGCGCTGCGCACGCGCCGCGAGGACGAGTTCCTGGGCGTGCCGCCGTCGCGGGGCGAACGCCTGGTGCTGTCGCGCTGGTTCGCCCGGCACGCGCCCGGGGTCGTCTCGAACTGGTTGCGCCGCGAGGAGATCCGGGCGAAGGACGAGGAGATGCTCGCGTCGCACCCCGCGTGCCTGCAGATCCGGCCGCCGCTGGGCAGCGCCGTGATCGGCCGCACCGAACGGCGTCCGCACGTCATGCAGCAGGCCCTCGACGTCGGCGTGGCGGCCGCGATGAGCCACCTGGGCAACGGGCACCTGTGACGGCGTGCCCGCCGCGGCCGACCGGCTAGCTTGTGCGCGTGGACTTCGACGAGTACCGGAAGTACGACGCGACCGGGCTGGCCCGGCTCGTCGCGGACAGGCAGGTGTCCGCTGCCGAACTGCTCGCGGTGGCGCGCGAGCGCGCCGCCGAGGTGAACCCGAGGCTCAACGCGATCGTCCGGGACGTGCCCGCCGATCCGTCCGACGACCTCACCGGCCCGTTCGCGGGCGTGCCGTTCCTGATCAAGGACCTCGGCCAGGACTACGCGGGCCTGCCGACGTCGAACGGCTCGCGGTCGCTCCAGAACAAGAAGGTCACCGAGCACTCGACCGTGGTGCGGCGGTGGATCGACGCCGGCCTGGTGATCTTCGGCAAGACGAACCTGCCGGAGTTCGGCGCCAAGGCGATCAGCGAGCCGGCGGTCTGGGGTCCCGCGCGCAACCCGTGGGACCTCGACCGGACGCCCGGTGGCTCGTCGGGCGGGTCGGCGGCCGCGGTCGCCGCCGGGATCGTGCCGTGCGCCGGCGCGAACGACGGCGGCGGCTCGACGCGGATCCCGGCCGCGTGCTGCGGGCTCGTGGGGCTCAAGCCGGGGCGCGGGCTCACGCCGTTCGGCCCCGAGACCGCCGAGATGATGCACGGCGCGGCGGTGCAGGGCGTCGTGTCGCGGACCGTGCGGGACACGGCCGCGATGCTCGACGTGATCTGCGGAGGGGAGCTCGCCGGTCCGTACTCGGTCGCGCTGCCGGAGTCGTCGTTCGCGTCGTGCGTCGGGCAGGAGCCCGGGAAGCTGCGGATCGGCGTGCGGGTGCCGTCGGCGATCAACCCCGCTCCGCACCCGGAGGCGGTCGCGGCCGTCGCGTCGGCGGTGCGCGTGCTCACCGACCTCGGGCACCACGTCGAGGAACTGCCGGAGGCGCCGTTCGACGACGCCGTGCTGGCCAAGGACTTCCTGCTGACGTGGTTCGTGAACCTCGCCTGGAAGGTGGCCGACGCCCAGCGGCAGACCGGGGCGCCGGACGCGGCGTTCGAACGCGACACGCTGCTCATGGCCGCGCTGGGACGGGCCACGAGCAGCGTCGACTACGTGGACGCCGTGCAGCGGCGGCATGCGCACACCCGCCGCCTCAGCACGTTCTTCGAGTCCTACGACCTGCTGCTGACGCCCACCCTGGCGACCCCGCCGCCGAAGGTCGGCCAGTTCGACCTGCCGGTGTCGCTGCGGCGGGCCACGGACGCGGTCCTCAAGACCGGCACCGCCCGGTTCCTCCGGCACACGGGCCTGGTCGACGACATGATCAGGGACAACCTCGGCTGGGTGCCGTACACGCAGCTCGCGAACATCACCGGCCGGCCCGCGCTGTCGCTGCCGCTGCACTGGACGGCCGACGGGCTGCCGCTCGGCGTGCAGTTCGTGGCGCCGCTGGCGGGGGAGTCGTTGCTGATCAAGCTGGCGGCGCAGCTGGAGCAGGCGGCGCCGTGGGCGGAGCGCTTCCCGGTCATGAGCTGAGGAAGCGCAGCAGCTCCGCGGTGACGAACTCCGGGTTCTCCTCGACGAGCCAGTGGCCCGCCTTCGGCACGTCGACCGCCCGCACGACGTTCGTCATCCGCGGCGCCGCCGTGCCCTGGATCGTCCGGGCCTGGCCCTCCGCGGCCATCACCAGGGTCGGCACCCCCACCGGCCGGGCGGCCTCGGTGTCGCGGACGTCCTGCTCCAGGGCGCGGTAGAGCTCGAAACCGTTGGCCAGGTTCTTGCCGTAGGTCCGCGCGTACTCGTCGATGTCGGCGTCGGTGAACGGGGACTTCGTCGCCGTGCCACCGAAAGCGCTGCCCTGGTGGGAAACCTGCGGGTAGAAGGCCTTCAGGTAGTCGCGGACCTCGTCGTCGACCAGCGTCTCGGGGATCCCGGGCTGCGAGTGGAACGCGATGTGCCAGCTCAGCGAGCGGTAGGTGCGCGCGTCGATCGCGGGGCCCGGCAGCGGCAGGTCGAGGTAGCCGAGCCGGGTGGTGTCCTGCGGGAACTGGCTGGCGTACTGGAACGCGACGGCGGCACCCAGGTCGTGGCCGATGATCGAGGCGTCGCGCAGCCCCAGCTTCTCGGTCAGCGCGTGCACGTACCGCGCGAGCGTGGCCTTGTCGAAGCTCGTCGGTGTGCCGGTGCTGTCGCCGAGGCCGGGCAGGTCGACGGCGTAGACGGTGTGGCGTTCGGCGAGGTCCGGCATCACCGGCCACCAGCCGTACCAGGTCTGCGGCCAGCCGTGCAGCAGCACGACCGGGGTGCCGCTGCCGCCCGTGACGTAGTGCAGGCGGACGCCGTCGACGTCGGCGAACTCGTGCCGGAAGGTCTTCTGGAAAGCCGGGTCGTCCTGGGTGACAGCGGCGTGTGCCGGCGCGGGGTGCGGAGCAGTCGAGCAGGCGGTGATCAGGAACAGGAGAGCGACTGCGAGGCGTTTCATGATCTCAGCCTGCGATGGACTTGCTGTTCGCGGCACGAAAACTTGCCGATGTGGCAAGCTGCGGGTCGTGAACGCCGAAACCGAGCAGGTGCTGGACGGGGTGGGTGCGCGGCTGCGGACGCTGCGGCGGCACCGCGGCATCACGCTCGCCGACCTCGCGACGACCACCGGGATCTCCGAGAGCACCCTGTCCCGGCTGGAGAGCGGGCAGCGGCGTGCGACCCTCGAGCTGCTGCTCCCGCTGTCGCGGGTGTACGACGTGCCGCTGGACGACCTCGTCGGCGCTCCGCGCACCGGGGACCCGCGCATCCACCTCAAGCCGATCCACAGGTTCGGCATGACGTTCGTCCCGCTGTCGCGGCGGCCGGGCGGGGTGCAGTCGTTCAAGATGCTGATCCCCGCCGTGCCGCGACCGCTCGAGCCGACGTTGCAGACCCACGACGGCTTCGAGTGGCTCTACGTCCTCAACGGGCGGTTGCGGCTGGTGCTCGACGACCTCGACCTGACGTTGCCGCCCGGTGAGGCCGCCGAGTTCGACACCTCGAAGCCGCACTGGCTGGGCAGCGCGGACGGCGGTGCGGTCGAACTGCTGATCCTGTTCGACCCCCAGGGGGTGCGCACGCACGTCCACGCCGACCGCGTCACCTCCGGTTGAAGCGCGCGGTCGCCACCACCCCGGCCAGCGTGACGAGCGCGACGGCCACCCCGTAGCCGATCGCCGTCGAGACCGCGCCGACCGCACCGATGGCGAGGCCCGCGATGATCGCCGAACTGCCCATCGCCAGGTAGCCGACGAAGAAGATCGCGGTGAACAGCGCGGCCCGCTCGTGCGGCGCGACCTCCGGCACGAGCCCGCGCGTGGTGCCCGCGAACGACGCGCCGATCCCCGCACCGCCCACGGCCGCGGCGGCCCACAGCAGCGGCAGCGACGTGGCGCCGATGCTGCCGACGAACAGGACGGCGCCGGCGACCATCGCCACCAGGCCGCCCAGCCGCAACCCGGCCGCGCGCACCCCGCCGGTGAACGCGGAGGCCGCAGTGGACGCTCCGAGCGCGACGAAGGCCAGCAGCGAACCGACGATCGGGCTCTGCACGGCGAAGACCGCGACCAGCAGCGCGGGCACGAGCCCCATGAACGCCGTCATGGTCATGAACCCGCCGAGGATGCCCGGGACCGACGTCCAGTACAGCCGGCGCACCTGGCGCGGCAGCGAGAGGCGCGGGTTCAGCGAGGCCAGGGCGCCGGGCTTGCGCGTCGCGGTCTCCGGCGTGAAGATCGCGAAGACCGTCCCGGCCGCCATGACGACCGCGAGCACGAACCACACCTCGAAAGCGGCGTTCGCGGCGGCGAACTCCGCCAGCACCCCGGCGAACAGCGCGCCGATCGCCAGTCCTCCCAGCGGCGCCATGCTGGTCATCTGCGCGCCGAGCTTCTTGAACCGCTCCGGCGCGAGCTCCACCACCGCAGCACTGAGCGCGGCGGACGCGGCGCCGGTCGCGATGCCCTGCACCACCCGCGCCGCGATGACCCAGCCGATGCCCGGGGCCACCAGGAACATCACCATCGCGACGAGGTCCACCGCGAGCGCGCCGATCATGAGCGGACGCCGTCCCACGTAGTCCGACAGCGACCCGACCACCAGGATCGCGATGAGCAACGAGAACGCGTAGACGCCGAACGCGAGCGTCAGCACCCACGGCGCGAACCCCCACTGGTGCTGGTAGATCGGCAGCAACGGCGTCGGGGCGCCGGCCGCGACGAGGATCGCGACCATCGCGGCCGAGATGCCCGCGAAGCCGGCACCGCGGGAGAGCAGCGGCCGCCGCACGGCCGGCTCTGTGCGTTCGAGCAGGGCGGTCATCGCACGTCCTTCTGAGTTCGGTGTCTTCGGAGTGCGACGACGGTAGACCGGCTTACTTCGTTTTTGCAAGTGAACTTTGATTTACGCAGTTAGCTACACGTCGACAAGGTTGCTACGCTCGAGGGTGTGAAGCGACGTGACTTCGGCCAGTACTGCGGCCTCGCCCGCGCGCTGGAGCTGGTGGGCGAGCGGTGGGCGTTGCTGATCGTCCGCAACCTGCTCGTGCGCCCCCGCCGGTACACGGAGCTGCAGACGGGCTTGGCGGGCATCCCGACGAACGTGCTGGCCACGCGCCTGAAAGAGCTGGAACAGGCCGGAATCGTCGAACGCCGGGTCGCCCCGGCCCCGGCGCGAGGTGTCGTCTACGCCCTGACCGACGTGGGTTGTTCGCTGGAGCCGGCCCTGCTGTCGCTGGCCCGCTGGGGCGCGACACAGCTCGGCGAGCCGCAGCGGGGCGACGTCGTGACGCCCGAGGGTCTGGTGCTGAACCTGCGCGCCGTCTTCCAGCCGGCCGAAGGCGCGGGCCTGACCGCCTCGTGGGAGATCCACGTCCGTGATGTGGTGGTGCACGCGGTCCTGACCGACGGCGACCTGGTCACCGGGCTCGGCCCGGCTCCCGCCGAGCCAGACCTGACGATCACCGCGACCTTCGCCGACGACGAGCTGGCCTCCTACCGCGCCATCATGACGGCGGCGCGGGACGGCGAGGTGGAGCTGAAGGGCCGTCCCGCGCTGCTCGACACCTTCCTGCGCGTGTTCACCGTCCCGCGCGTGGCCTGAGCACGGCCGGGCCGGGGAACAGGAGGCCGGCGACGAGCAGGGGCACCCGGGGCGACTCCTCGCGATCTACGTCCCGCTGCAGGCCTTTCACATCGCCGTGGCCTGATCGGAGGGCCGGCCGGGCTGGACCACGCCGCGCGCGACCCCCAGTTCGACCAGGTCCTGCGGCCGCAGCCGCAGCTCGTCGGCCGTGCGCCGGGCCTGCGCGGGATCCCGTTTCAGGATCGCGGTCGCGAGCTCCGGTGAGATCACCGCGAAGTAGCTGTCCGGTGTCACCCACAGCCGGTCCGGCGCGGCGAACGCCAACGCGCCACCCGATCCGCC
Source organism: Lentzea jiangxiensis (assembly GCF_900104175.1). GTDB lineage: Bacteria > Actinomycetota > Actinomycetes > Mycobacteriales > Pseudonocardiaceae > Lentzea > Lentzea jiangxiensis. The sequence continues at coordinate 318,487 of NZ_FNIX01000003.1, read as the reverse complement.
CTCGCCGATCAGCAGCGTCGTCACCGGCACGCGCGCGGACGCGACGGCCGTGAAGAGGTCGGCGATCGCGGCACCCACCCCCGCCTTCTCGGCCGCCTCGTCGTTGGCCGCACCGGGCGTGTCCACGAGTGTCAGCACCGGCACGCCGAGCCGGTCGGCGAGCCGGACCAGGCGCGCCGCCGTGCGGAACCCCGCCGGTCGCGTCGCCGTGCCGTCCTGCGCCGCGTACGCGAACGTCTCCCCGTCGCGGTGGCCGAACCCGCAGAACACCCCGGGGTCGACGCCGCCGGCGCGGTCGCCGCTGACCGGTTCGTGCCACTCGAAGTAGGACGCCAGGTAGGCCTTGGCGCGCGGACGGCCGAGCGTCCGGGCGCGCACCACCGCGTCCCATCCCGTCGTCGGCAGCAGGGCCTCGCCCAGCGCCACCGGTGGGGGAGCGGCGGCGCGGGCGGGCGTGGTGAGCAGCCGCAGCCACCGCCCCAGGCGGTCGCGCAGCTCCTCCCGCCGCACGAGCTGGTCGACCGACCCGGCCGCGAACTGCTGCGCCACCGTGTAGCCGGGCGGCCGCACCCGCGAGCCGGCGAACCCCACCTGGGCACCGCGCAGCCCCAGCACGACGTCCGCGCCCGCCCCGAGCGTCGCCCAGCCGCCGCCGGTCGTGGGGTCGCGCAGCACGGCGACGTGCGGGAGCCCGGCCTCGCGGGTCAGGGTGAGCTGGCGGGCGATCCCGGACAGCTGCAGCAACGCGAGCGTGCCCTCCTGCATGCGGCTGCCCCCGGTCGCGACCAGCGACACCACCGGCAGCCGCCGTTCGCGGGCGTGCGTGAAGGCCTGCTCGATCCGGGTGCCGGTCCGGGTTCCCAGCGAGCCGCCGAGGAACCCGAACTCGAACGCCACGACCACGGCGGTGACGCCACCGATGCCGGCGACCCCGCAGACGACCGACTCGCGTTCCCCGGTCGACCCGGCCGCACGGGCCAGCTGGTCGCCGTACCCCGGCCACCCGAGCGGTCCGTCCACTTCGGACGGAACCGGCTCGTCCGGCAGCTCGGTGAACGACGACGCCACGTCGCCGATCACCTCGCGGGCGGTCTCACGTCCCGAGGGCACGTTTCATCACCTTGCCCATGTCGTTGCGCGGCAACGACTCCACGAACCGCACCACGCGGGGGCGCTTGTGCGGGGTGAGCAACCGGGCCACGTGGCCGGCGAGCTCGTCGGCGGGCGGTGCCGCGCCCGCGGGCACGACCCAGGCGACGATCCGTTCGCCCAGGTCGTCGTCGGGCTCCCCGGTCACCGCCACCTCCTTCACCGACGGGTGCTCCAGCAGCGCGTTCTCGATCTCGCCCGCGCCGATCTTGTAGCCGCCGCTCTTGATGATGTCCGTGGCCTTGCGCCCGACGATGCGGAAGTAGCCGTCGGGGTCGCGCGTGCCGACGTCGCCGGTGCGGAACCAGCCGTCCGCGAACGCCTCCGCGGTGGCGTCGGGCCGGTTGAGGTACTCGGTGAAGAGGTTCGGGCCGCGTACCTGGATCTCGCCGATCGCGCCGGCGTCCTCCAGGGCCTGTCCGGCGTCGTCGACGAGCCGCACCCGCACGCCCGGCAGCGGCACCCCGACCGCTCCCGGCCGGCGGTCGCCGTCGGCGCGCACGCTGGTGTTCATCAACGTCTCGGTCATGCCGTAGCGCTCGACGACCCGCTGCCCGGTCGCCGCGGCGATCCGCTCGTGGTCGCGCACCGGCAGCGCCGCCGAGCCCGACACCAGCAGCCGCGCCCCGGCCAGGGCCCTGCCGAGTGCGGGGTTGCCGCCGACCTCCTCGGCGATGCGGTGGTACATCGTCGGGACGCCGAACATCATCGTGCCGTCGCCGTCGAGCGCCTTCGCGAGCTGCTCGGTGGAGAACTTGCCGAGGTGGTGCAGCGTCCCCCCGCGCCGCAACGGCCCGAGCACGCCGAGGATCAGGCCGTGCACGTGGAACAGCGGCAGCGCGTGCACCAGCACGTCGTCCGCGGTCCACTGCCACGCCTCCGCCACGGCGTCCAAAGTGGACACGATGGCGCGGCGCGGCAGCACGACACCCTTGGGGGAGCCGGTGGTGCCCGAGGTGTAGACGATCAGGGCCGGAGCCTCGTCACCGGGATCGGCGAACGTCCCCGAGGAGCCGCCGTCGAGCGTGACGTCCCGCCGCGGCACCGAGCTCAGGCCTTCGGGGAGGGTGACGCCGGGTGCCGCGAGCACGGCCGCGGGCGCGCTGTCCGCGACGATGTGCGCGAGTTCCCGTTCGCCGACCTTCGGGTTGAGCGGCACGGCCGGCACCCCGGCGAGCAGGGCCGCGACGACCGCGACGCACGTCTCGATCGTCGGTGTCGCCCAGACCGCCGCGCGGGGGAGCCCGGACAGCTGCTGTGCCAGGGCTCCCGCGCGGGCCGCGAGCTCGGAGTGGGTCAGGGCGCGGTCGCCGAAGCGGAGGGCGACGCGGTCGGACTGCGAGGCGAACATCAACTCACCAGATTCCCGGGACGACGAGGGCGAGCCACACCAGCGGCGGCGCCGCCGCGACCATGATCCCGCCGTAGACCATCAGCTGCTTGAAGAACCTGTCGCGGTCGACGTCCTGCGCACCGGCCAGCACGAGAGCGCCGTTGGTGGAGAACGGACTCACGTCGACCACCGTCGCCGACACCGCCAGCGCCGCGATCAGGCCGATCGCGCTGACCTCGCCCTGGAGCAGGAACGGCACCGCCAGCGGGATGAGCGCGCCCATGATGCCGACCGACGAGGCGAACGCGGAGACGATCGCGCCGATGTAGCAGATCAGCAGCGCCGCGAGCAGGGGAGCGCCGACGCCCGCGACCGAGTCGCCCGCCCACTTGATCGTGCCCATCGTCTGCAGCACGGCGACGTAGGTCAGGATGCCGCAGATCAGCAGCACGGTCGGCCAGGTGATCTGGGTGATCGCCTCCTTCGAGGTCTCCGGCCACACCACGCTGAGCAGGACGGCGACGGTGATCGCGGCGAGGCCGACGTCGAGGTCGAAGACGAGGGCGGCGACCACGAGCGCGGCCAGGCCGAGGAGGGTGGCGACGCGGGGCGCCGTCAGGGTGGTGCGCTCGTCGTCGCTCGCCTCGTCACCGCTGCTCCCGCCGCCGGTGCGGACCAGCGCGGGAGCGCCGAGGGGCTGGCGGGCGAGCTTCATGCCGCCGCACGCCACGAACACCACGACCGCGATCAGCAGGTTCACCACCAGGCTCGCCAGGAACAGCACGACCGGGCTGCCCGGCAGGCCCTCCTTGTCGACGATGCCGTTGACGATCGTGCCGTAGATGCTGATGGGGGAGAACCCGCCGGCCTGAGCGCCGTGCACGACCATCACGCCCATCAGCAGCGGGCTGATCCGGTACCTGGCCGCGAAGCCCATCGCGATCGGCGCCACGATGGCGACCGCCGCCGGGCTCACCGCGCCGATCGCGGTCAGCACACCGGTGATCGCGAACATCACCCACGGCATCAACGCGATCCGTCCGCCGACGAGCCGGATCGCCCTGTGCACCAACCAGTCCGTGGTGCCGTTGGCGCGGGCGATCGCGAACAGGAACGTGACCCCGACCAGCACGACGAACAGCGAACCGGGGAAGCCTTTGAAGATGTCGTCGGTCTTCATGTCCGCCACCAGCGTGCCGACCCCGAAGGCGGCGGCGAAGGCGAGCGCGCCCATGTTGATCGACCTGGTCGTGGCGATGACGAACACCACGACCAGCACGAGTGTCGAGATCAGTTCGGCGGACATGCGGGGCTCCCGTCGTTGGGGCTGTCCGATTCGGCACAGTGGCCAAGTGGCTGAGCCACTTTCCGCCCGCCCTCCACCGGCTGTCAAGAGCTGGTCTACTGGCTGATCCACTTGACCGGTTATCCTGGGGCGATGTCCGAGGCACTGCGGCCCGTGGTCAAATCGCGCCTGTACGAGCAGGTGCTCGAGCGCCTGCGGGCGTACGTGGGCGAGGCCGGCCTGAAGGCGGGGGACAGGCTCCCCGCCGAACGGGACCTGGCCGCGAGCCTCGGCGTCAGCCGAGCGTCGGTCAAGCAGGCGATCGTGGTGCTGGAGGTCCAGGGCCTGGTCGAGGCCCGCCACGGCGGTGGCACGTACCTGGTGCGCGACACCCTCGACGTCGAACCGGTCGAGCAGCTCGTCGAACGCCGCAAGCGCCTCCCCGAGGTGCTGGAGGCCCGCGAGGCCCTGGAGACCAAGCTCGCCGAACTGGCCGCCGAACGCCGCACGGAAGCCGAGCTGGAGACCATCCGGCTCGCCCTCGACTTCATGCGCGACGAGATCGCGGGCGGCGCGAACGGCGTGGAGGGCGACCGCCGCTTCCACGCCGCCGTCACCGCCGCCGCGCACAGCTCGCTGCTGGCCGACTTCATGAAGACGATCGCCCGGCAGATCACCGAGAGCCGCACCGAGTCGCTGCGCCAGCCGGGGCGCCCGTCCCGGTCGCTGGCGCAGCACACGGCGATCTACGAGGCCATCACCGCGGGTGACGCGAAGAAGGCCGCGGCGGCGATGCGCAAGCACGTGCGCACCGTGGCGAAGGTGCGGCTGCTGACGTGGGTGCCCGAGGACTGAGCCGCAGGCGCCGCGCCGGACGTGCCGCTCGCACGACACCCCGGCGCGGCACCCCGCACCGTCAGCGGAGCCGGATCACCACCTTCTGCTGCGCCGGCTTCCCGGCCGCCTTCACCGTGCGGGAGGTCCCGTCAGCCTCGTGCACCACGACCGTCCAGTCCCGTTGGGACACCTTGCCCGGGAACCAGCCCCGAGCCGGGTGCACGGTGACCGTGTCGCCGTCCTGCACGATCCGCGTCCGCGACGACAGCTTCCGCCCACCGTCCTCGTACAGCGTGAACTCACCCTTGGCGCCGGCCGTCACGTGCACGGTCAGCTCGTCGGCCGGGTTCTTCACGTCGTTGGCCACGTCCGAGGTGCGCTCCACCAGCATCCCGCCGGAGCGCAGGAACACCGGCATGGTGTCCCAGCCCGCGCTGACGGTCGCCCACGAGTTGCCCTGGTACACGCGGCCGGTGAAGTAGTCGGTCCACTGGCCGGGCGGGAACCACACGCGCGTCTCGCCCACGTCACCGGGCGTGGTGATCGGAGCGACCAGCACGTCGGAGCCGAGCATGAACTGGCTGTCCGCGGTGGAGTACGCCTCCGGGCTGCCGGGGTGCTCGAGCCAGGCGGGCCGCACCATCGGCACGCCGGTGCGGTTCGCCTCCTCGGCCAGCGTGTAGATGTACGGCACGAGGCGTTCGCGCAGGTTCAGGAACTTCGTCGCCGACGCCTGCGCGGCCGGGCCGTACTGCCACGGCAGCCGGTCGCCGTGGTTGCTGTGCAGGCGCGTGATCGGCTGGAACGCACCGAGCTGCACCCACCGCGCGTACATGTCGTCCGGCATCTTGGTGGTGTAGCGGACCTGCCCGTTGTCGAGGTAGGTCTCCGACCCGCGCAGGCCGGTGGTGTCGTTGTGACCGCCGATGTCGTGGCTGATGTTCGACATGCCCGTCGCCACGCCCTCGGCCGAGGTGTAGGCGATGGTGCCCTTCAGCACGCCCCACGTCGACGACGTGTCACCCGTGAAGTGCAGGGTGGTGCGCTTCTCCGCCCACGGACCGGTCTGCAGCGGGCCTGCGCCGCTGTACCCGCCCGCCTGCAGCGAACCGAAGCCGCGCGAGAACGCGAACGCTCCGATCTTCGAGTACTGCTCGTTGATCCACGTGTCCGGCGTGACGCCGCGCAACGACGAGCCCGAGCCGTCGCAGCACCAGTCGAGCCACCAGAAGTCGGTCGGCATCTTGCGGTGCAGCTCGAGGTAGGCCCGCAGCTGGTCCGGGTCGCCCCAGTCGAACACGTAGCAGTTCGCGCAGCTGCCCTTGGCGAGCTTGCCCTTCGCCGTGGCCTGGGCCTGCGCGAAGTCCGGGTCGTCGCCCTGGATGCTCGGGTGGATGTTCAGCGTGCTGTGCAGGCCCTCGCCGTGCGCCCAGTCGAGGAAGCCCTGCGGGTCGGGGAACTTCGAGGAGTCCATCCGCCAGCCGTTCCACAGGTTGTGCGCCTTGTAGTCGGTGTCGACCACGAGGACGTCCAGGGGAACGCCGTGCTGGCGGAACGCGGGCAGGATGCGGTCGCGGAAGTCGGCCGCGGTCCGGTCGATGTACTCGGAGTACCAGACGCCGTAGGCCCAGCGCGGCAACAGCTTCGACCCGCCGGTCAGCGCCGCCAGGTCGCCGAGCGCCGCCTTGTGGTTCTGGCCGTAGCCGAACAGGTAGCCGTCCTGGTACGGCTGCGCACCCCGGTCCGCGCGCGGGGTTCCGTTGCGCAGAGCGGAGATCGTGTCGTCCAGCAGGTACCAGCCGTCGCGGTGCGTCAGGCCCGGGTAGAGCTTGGGGTCGCCGTTGGTGCCGGTGTACCCGTCGAGCGAACGGCGGTAGCCGCCCAGCGCGACGTGCTGCGCCGTGCTGGCGAGACCGACGCTGTCGAGGTTGACGTGGCAGCCGGCGTCCGGGCACGTGAGGCTGAGGTCCGAGGTGCCCGCGGGCAACGCCACCTGAGCGGTCGCCGTGGCCCAGGTCGCCCAGTTCGCCGTGGTGGGCAACGTGACCGCCTGGCCGTTGAGGTGCACGGTCCGGGGCTCGTGCTTGCCGTCGCCGCCGGCACCGTTGGCGTAGCGCAGCACGACCGGGTGCGTGCCCGCGGCCGGGACGCTGGTGACGCGCTGGGTCAGGGTCGTGCCGCCGCGCAGTTCGGCGACGAAGCCGGTGCCCGCGAAGCCCGCGTGCTCGTCCGCGATGGTTGCCGGACCGCTGATCCGGCCGTTCTCCGCCTCGCAGGTGGTGCCGAAGCGGCAGTCGTCCACCGCCCGTTCGGCCGGGTAGGCCTGGCCGGCGGTGAGCAGGGCGAGGCTGTCAACGTTGACATTGCCCGAGTCGCCCGACCGCCGGGTCAGCGAGACGCGGTGCTCGCCGGCGGTCAGGTCGACCTCGAACTCCGCCTGCCGCCAGTCGCGCCAGTCCGTCGTGCGCGGCAGCGTGACCTGCCGGGCCGCCTGCCCGTCGACGCCGAGCCCGAGCGTGCGGTCCTCGTGCCGGCCGTCGCCGCCCTGGCCGTTCGCGTACTTCACGACGACCCGGTGCCGGCCCGCGGTGGCCGCGCGGACGGTGGCCGTGACCGAGTTGTTGGCGTAGGAGAAGCCCGCGACGAACCCGTAACCGGTGTGACCGGGGTGGTCGGCGGCCACGAGCATGCCCTCGCGCTGCTGGTCCTCGGCCTCGCAGAGCTGTCCGGTCGCACAGACCACCCGCCGCCACGGGGACGCGGTCGTGCCGGCCGTCTTGATCTCCAGGTTGTCCGCGCGGAACGGGCCGGAGCCCACGCGGTAGCGCACCGTCATGGCCGACGTGGTGATGACCAGCCAGCCGTTCTCGGTGCGCGAGGTGTACGGGGTTCGGGGGAAGGTGCGGTTTACAACGTTGTAAGTGGCCTGGTCCTCAAACCTGCGGTCGCCGGCGAACTCGCTGCGCACGAGGGTGGGGGAGAGGATCTGGAACCGGGCCTGACCCGAGGTGACCGTGCCGGTGGGCTGGGCGGTCGCCGGAGCGGGGAGGGCCAGTGTCACCAGAGCTAGTAGGGGGATGACGGTCGTGCGTTTCCGCATGGTGCTCCTCGTCTGACGCCGTCGGCTTCCGAGGTGTTCAAGCAGCTGAACCTTCCTCACCTTGGCGTGACCGTGTGGAGCGATCAAGACTCCACTTGGCCCACACCGGCCACCCGCGAACGGATCACCGGTTTGCCCTCTGCCCGTACGGGCACCACGTCGGTGACGTCAGGGAGCGGTGGCTGTACTCCGACGACCTGGTGCGACCCTGGCGGGACGCCCTGCACGTGGAAGATCCTCTGTTCGACGTGCACGCGCACCTGGGCACGGACGACCCGAGCGGGTTCTCGGCCACCGCGCCCCGGCTGCGGGAAGCCCTGGCCGCTGTGGACGCGCGCGGCCGTCTTCGCGCCCGCACCCCGGGGACGCCGCTGCCCCTCACCTGACGACGTGCGGCCGGTGCGGCGGCCCACCGGGCGTGGCCGCCGCACGGGCCGCGGTGACGGGACCGCTCAGCGCTTGAGCGTGAAGGTGAAGTCGCCGGAGACCCTGCCGCTCAACCGGACCGCCGACACCACCTTCCCGTCGGCGACGAGACGCCCGACCTCGGCGCGGGACAGACCGCACCCCTCCGCGATCAGCCGGACGGGCCGCACAGGGATCCGCGCCTCGAACCGCACCGCCACGTCCACCACCTCCTGGTCGAGGTCGGAGCCGGTCGTGTCGAGGCGCCAGGCGCCGTCCCAGTCGAGCGAGACGCGGTTGCGGTGCTGCAGGAGCGGGTCCTGCAGCAGCTCGGCGGTCAGGCCGGGATCGTTGTCGTGCAGGCGGTTCAGCAGCTCGGGACGCACCGAGCGGACGTGCGTCCGCTCGAAGATCGTGAGCTTGACCGTGTCCCCGCAGCCGGTGCAGAGCGCGAGCAGCCAGGCGTCGAGGACCTTGTGGTTGGCGTTGACGCGGAACTTGCCGCTCGCCCGGAAGCGGTCGGCCGCGCACACGTGGCAACGGCGGCGGACGAGAGGAAGGCAGGTGGGCACGACGGCCCAGGTGTTGAGCACAGGAGTACACCGTTCGGTGAGAAATCCGCAGCAAGGGGAGCGCGCTGCTCAGAGAGCGGCGCGCAACGAAGACCAGCGCTTGGGAAGACTCACGAGGTGTACAACGGCACGTCCCTGCCTCGGCGGCTCAGTCGAGCAGGAAGGTAGCGGCTCGCGGCGATGGCGCTCCATCCATTTTCGGCAGGGGTGCGGGACCGAGCACGGTCTCCAGTTGCTCCCACCGCGTCACGAGGTCCGCGAGCATCAGCATCATCACGTCGGGGAACGCGTACAGGAAGCTCTGGTAGCGGTAGTGGTCGAGGTAGAACACCACCACGTCGTCGCTCAGGGCCGTCGCCGACGTGGTGCGGGCGTTGAAGAACATGTCGTAGTGGCCGAGCAGCCCTCCACGGCCCAGGACCTCGCGTTCGTAGATGCCGCCGAAGTCGACCTCGACCGCGCCCCGCGCGACCAGGAACACCCCGTGCGCGGGCTCGTCCTCGTGGAAGAGCGCATCGCCCGCTGTGTAGGAGATCTCGTCGAACATCGACGCGAGCGTCTCCAGTTCGGAGTCGGCGAGTGAGGTGAACAGCCGCACGCCGTGGGGGTCGGCGCTCTGCCGCAGGCACGCCACCCGCTCGGTCAGCTCGTGTTCGGTGAGGTGGTTCATCCTCATCCGCACGAACCGCAGCATCCTGTCCGTGCCGCGCGACTGGGCGCGTGACCTCCCGGCGCTCGGCGGGGTGTAGAGCGCCGCGTCGCCGCTGATCCGCGCGGCTTCCCGGAGGCCGGACTCGTAGGCGCTGTGCACGCAGCCCCAGTGGTACGGGTTCGTGCCCTCGCCGGCGAAGAACAGCCCGTCACCGACCGGTTCCGCCAGAGCGGCGATGTCCTTGGACGACGAGCCCACGCCGATGCACGTGTACGAGCCCCGCGCGAACGGGTCCGCGGACCAGCTGGTGCGCGAGATCTGGTGCGGCGCCGGGACGTCGGGGCCGAAGAGGTCCTCGACGACGGACGTGGCGTAGGACGACACGTCCTCTGTGGACCAGGTCTCGGCCTCCCGGCCGAGGGAGGCGCCGAGCAGCATCACCAGGACCGGCTTGCCGTGCGACTTCCACATGCTGATGACGACGGTGGGGTAGCGGTCCGTGTCCCGGCAGAGGTAGCCGAAGACGTACTGTTCGGTGGGCCAGAACGGTTCGGCGTAGTGCAACGCGATCTTGTTGAGCGTGCCGAACCCGAGCCGGGCGATCGCGGTCCGCTTGGCCTCGGGCAGCGGCGGCACGAACTCCACCGCGTCCGCCTTCAGCACGCCGAGCGGCACCGTGACGAGCACCTTCTCCGCCTCGAACACACCGCGGTCCGTCGTCACCCTGCCGTTCTCGACACGGGTCACGACGTGTCCGAGCCGGATGTCGAGGTCGTGCGCCAGGGCGTCCACAACGGACTGGTAGCCGTGGTGCAGCGTGCTGTCGCCGTAGCCGTAGACGAGGTAGCCGTCCTCCCAGTGCTTCAGCGAGAGCTTGTCCGGGTCCTCCGCCGCGTCCTCGCGCAAGATCACGTTGAGGTGGTAGCGCACGGCCTGTTCGTCCTCCGCGCACAGGTCGCGCCCGGCGAGGACCTGCCGCACCGCCTCGCCCAGCGGTAGGTCCGGGTGGTCGTCCGCGCGGGCGACGGCCGCGCGGTGTGCCAGCTCGTGCAGCACCTCGTCGGCGAGTTCGAGGGTGCGGGTCTTGGAGCGGTGGTTCACCGCGCACCGGTCCGCGCCGAACAAGTCGAGGCTGTCGAAGCCGCCCGTGTAGGCGCTGTCCCCGCCTACGTAGCTGTGCGGGATGCCCAGCTCCTCGACGAGTTCGGTGATCGGGTTGCCGTCCGTGCCGTGGATCCAGTGCGCGCCGAGGTCGACCCCGTGCTCGTCGGTCCAGATCCGGCCGCCGACCCGGTCCCGCGCCTCCAGCACGGTGATCGCGTGGCCCCGTTCGCGCAGCGCACGCGCCGCCGTCAGACCGGCGATCCCCGCACCCACCACCACGACGCCGGGTATGGCGTCCTCACCTTCGGATATCTCGGGCATCGCTCGATTGTCGGGCGTCCACGCGTGTTCGGACATTCCCGGATCGTGTGGTCTCGCTGGGCAGTCCGCGTTGTCCGCGAGCGCTCGGGATCTCGGCGCCAAGACCCTCACCTGCGCTGCGCTCCCCGAGGGAACCGGAACCACCAGGTAGTGACTTGATCTACAACCGCAGGTATAACTTGTTCTCATGTAAACCAGAGTGAGGAAGATCACATGGCGCACACAATGACGTGTGACAACGGTTTGAAGGGTCCTTCACGACGATCGTTCATTACTGGAACAAGTTCTATTTTTGGCGTGGCTGCCCTCGGGGGCGTCGTGCCGGTGGCCCAAGCCGCGGCCTCGATCGCCGACGCGGCGGTCGTTCCCGCTCTCGTGATCGGCACCGGCTACGGCGGTTCCGTGGCAGCACTGCGCCTCGCCCAGGCCGGAGTCGACGTCCACATGGTCGAGATGGGCATGGCGTGGGACACCCCCGGCGCGGACGGCAAGGTCTTCGCCAACACCACCACACCGGACCAGCGCTCGTTCTGGTTGCGCACCAGGACGAAACAGCCGCTGAGCAACTTCCTCGGCTTCCCGATCGACAAGGCGATCCCGAGGTACACGGGAATCCTCGACGCCGAGGAGTTCACCGGCATCACCGTCTACCAGGGACGCGGTGTCGGAGGCGGCTCGCTCGTCAACGGCGGCATGGCCGTGACGCCCAGGCGGGAGAACTTCGCCGACGTCCTGCCGACCGTGAACCCCGACGAGATGTACGGCACCTACTACCCGCGCGCCAACGCCGAACTGGGGGTCGGACTGATCCGGCCGGAGTGGTTCGACACGACCAAGGCCTACCAGTACGCGCGGGTCGGCAGGAAGCACGCGCAGCGGTCGAACTTCCCGTACGTCTTCGTGCCCACCGTGTACGACTGGAACTACATGGAGCAGGAGGCCGCCGGGACGGTCCCGAAGTCCGCTCTCATCGGCGAGATCCTCTACGGCAACAACCACGGCAAGAAGTCGTTGCAGAAGTCGTACATCCCCAAGATCAGGGCGACCGGCCGCGTCACCATCTCGCCGCTGCACAGGGTCGTCGACGTCAGGCCCGCCACGGGCGGCTACCGGGTCACCGTCGAGCAGCTCGACACCACCGGTGACCCGATCGCGGTCAAGGAGGTGACCGCGGCGAAGGTGTTCTTCGCGGCGGGCAGCGTCGGCACGAGCAAGCTGCTGGTGAAGCTGAAGGCCACGGGTGCGCTGCCGAACCTGAACGGCGAGGTCGGCAGGGGCTGGGGCGACAACGGCAACGTCATGTGCGGCCGCGCCAACCACATGTGGGACCCGACCGGCGAGCTGCAGTCGTCGATCCCGACGCTCGGCATCGACAACTGGGCGGCGGGCGGCGCCTTCGCCGAGGTGGCGCCGCTGCCGACCGGGATCGAGACCTACGCGTCGTTCTACCTGTCCATCACGAGAACCCCGCACCGCGCCCGGTTCACCTGGAACGCCGCCGCGGGCAAGGTCGACCTCGACTGGCAGACGGCGTGGAAGAGCGTCTCGATCAACGCCGCCAAGACCATCTTCGACAAGATCAACTCAAAGGAGGGGACGATCTACCGGACCGACCTCTTCGGCGTCTACAAGATCTGGGGCGACCACCTCACGTACCACCCGCTCGGCGGCGCCGTGCTGAACAGGGCGACCGACAACCACGGGCGCCTGCACGGGTACCGGGGTCTGTACGTCGTGGACGGAGCGCTCATCCCCGGCTGCACCGTCGTGAACCCGTTCGTCACGATCACGGCGCTGGCCGAGAGGAACATCGAGAAGATCATCGCCACCGACTTCTGACGACCGGTCCTGTCCGGACGGTCAGAACTTCGGGAGCACGCACATCGCGTCGAGGCCGAACACCCGGTTCAGCCGGCCGAACACGAGCCACGCCCCGATGCTCATCGTCAGCTCCACGATCTCCACCTGGCTGTAGTGCCGGGTCATGCGCGACCAGAACTCGTCGTCGAGACCGTGGTGGTCCAGCGCGTACCGTTCGGCGTACTCCGCGGCCAGTCTCGCCCGGTCGTCGAAGGCGTCGGTGGTGCGCCACTGGGCCACCGCGTCGGCGAAGCCGTCCTCGACCTCGACGCCGTCGCGCTCGGTCCGCCAGCCGAGGCAGAACATGCAGCCGTTGATCTGCGCGATCCGCAGCCGCGCCGCCTCGAACTCGCGCAGGCCCAGCGTCGTGTGCTGGTACACGGCGAGGGAGAGGTTCGCGGCGGCGACGCCGATGCCGGGAACCAGCTCGCCCCACACGTACCCGATCGGGTCCTTGCCCTCGGGGATGTCGATGTTCACGGCTTGCCCCTTCCGAGCTTGTCCCTTCCGAGCTTGCCCGCGACGGGCCGCAACGGGACGTCGAGCGCGTCGTAGAGCCCGGGTTCCTGCCCGGCCAGCCAGTCGACGGCGTTGACGATGCGGCCGACCGCCGTGGCGTTGCCGCCCGCCGACCGGTTCTCGCCCTCGTCCACGGCCTCGACGGAGACCTCGATGCGCGGCCGGCCCTCGATGATCACCTTGTGCGCGCCGTCGCCGGACGGGGGCATCGGCCAGTCCGTCGCGCAGGAGGCGTGGATGCGCGTCACGTGCTCGATGACGATCAACGGCTCACCACCGACGATCCCCTGGACCTCGAACCGGATCGCGCCCTGCGTGCCCGCCTCGAACTCGCCCATGGACCGCGTAGTCACGGTCTCGTCGAGCGCGCGCCGGTCGACGGTCTCGCGGATCTCGTCGACCTCCGCGCCCAGCGCTCTCGCCATCAGCCGGATCTGCCCGCCCCACACCATGGTCGGCACGCCCGGCATGAGCATCGGTGCCGCGTAGTCGAGCGGCTGCCCGAACCCGATCAGCCACCGCACCGCGTCGGGCTGGTCGTAGGTGGAGTAGTCGAAGATCTCCTGGCACCGCACCGCGTCGACGGTGTGCCCGAGCCCGCTGACCATCAGCGGCAGCACGTCGTTGCCCCAGCCGGGGTCCACGCCGGAGACGAACAGCGACCCGCCGCCCGCCGCGATCGCCGCTAGAACCGGTTCTCGCATCTCGGGTGGCGCGCTGCGGTGGTCGTACAACGCGTAGAGCGACGGCGTGACGACGACCGCGCCCGCCCTGATGGCCTTCGTGATGTCGGCGAGCGCGTCGTCCGGCCTGATGTCGCCCGACGCCGCGTAGACGACGGCGCGCGGGCTGGTGGCCAGCACCGCGTCGATGTCGGTGGTGGCCGCGACTCCGAGCTCGTGGTCCAGTCCCGCGAGATCGCCCGCGTCCCGGCCCCGCTTCTCGGGGTTGTGGACGACCACGGCCGTCAGTTCCAGCCCCGGGTGGGCCTCGACGGCCCGGATGGCGGCGCGCCCGACGTTTCCCGTACCCCACACCACTGTGGCGATCATGCGGGTAGACTAACTAGAACACGTTTCAGTTTACAAGGGTCCATCAGACGTAAAGGCGCGGCGATCAGTCCGGCAGCAGTGGCACCGAGATCCCGGGGTCGCGCCCGATCGACGTCCCCCGCGTCACCGACCGGGACCCGAACCGGTCCCGCACGTGGTCCAGTGCCGCGTCCAGCGCCGCGGGCTTCCGCTCCTCGAACGGCAGCGCCATCTGCACCGGCGCGTCGTCCTCCAGGTTCGTGAGCGACACGCCCAGCAACGTGATGCCGCGGCTGGAGATCAACGGCATCGCGGCGTCGAGCAGCTGCCGGGCCGCCGCCAGCAGCACCTCGGTCTCCGTCGTCGGGTACCGCACGGTGTGCGACCGGGTCGCGCGGTCGAAGTCGCCGAAGCGCAGGCGCAGCACCACGGTCCGGCACGCCCGGTGGGCGGTGCGCAGGCGTCGCGCGATGCCGTCGACCAGCGAAGCGAGGATGGCGTCGAGGTCCTCCCGCGTGCGTTCCGCCGGGCCGAGCGCCCGTTGCGCGCCGACGGACCGGCGGCGCCGTCCTGCCTGGACCGGCCGCGGGTCCCTGTTGTGCGCCAGCGCGTGCAGGTGCCGGCCCGCGGCCCGGCCGAGCAGCGACACCAGCGCCTTCTCGTCGAACCCGGCGACCTCGCCGACCGTCCGGATGCCGAGGCCGCGCAGCTTGGCGGCCGTCACCTCGCCCACGCCCCACAGCCGTTCGACCGGCAGGGGGTGCAGGAAGTCGAGCTCGCGGTCGGCGGGCACGACCAGCAGGCCGTCCGGCTTCGCGACACCGCTCGCGACCTTGGCGAGGAACTTCGTCCGCGCCACCCCGACCGTGATCGGCAGGCCGACCCGCTCCAGCACGGCCGCCCGCAGGCGTGCGGCGATCACCTCCGGCGGGCCCGCGATCCGGTGCAGGCCGCCGACGTCGAGGAACGCCTCGTCGATCGACAGGCCCTCGACCAGCGGCGTCGTGTCGCGGAACACCTCGAAGACCGCCTTGCCGGCGGCGGAGTAGGCCGACATCCGCGGTGGCACGACGATCGCGTGCGGGCACAGCCGCCGCGCCCGAGCGCCGCCCATCGCGGTGCGGACGCCGAACGCCTTGGCCTCGTAGCTCGCGGCCAGGACCACCCCGCCGCCCACGATCACCGGACGACCGCGCAGGCTCGGGTCGTCCCGTTGCTCGACCGACGCGTAGAACGCGTCCAGGTCGGCGTGCAGGATCGGGGTGCTCACGAACACATGTTCGCATCCATCACCCGATCGGAACAGTGGTGGTCACATGATCGCGCGGGCGATCGGCCAGGCGCCGGGCGCGGTGTTCGACAGGACCGTCGTGGTCGTGCCGGTGTGCGGGTCGTGGGTGGACTTGAACGACTGACCGGCGTCGTACCCGGCGAGGAGCACGGTGTCGCCGGTCTGGTGCAGCCAGAAGCCGAGGCCGTAGCACAACGACTCCTCGGGAACGTCGTGGCGCGGCCGCACGGCCTCGTCCGCGTACCCGCTCGCGAACAGCGCGCGCCAGAACTTCGCCATGTCGCCCGCGGTGGTGTGGATGCCGCCGTCGCCGTTCGCGAGCACGGGGAGGTGGAAGACGTTGGTCCGGTCGACGCCGTCGAGGTAGCCCACCGCCGCGTCGCCCGGCAGCTCGTCCGACCGGAGGAACCCGGTCCTGGTCAGGCCGAACGGGTCGAGCACCCGGTCGCGGACGAGGTCGTGGTAGCCCCGGCCGGAGGCCCGTTCGGCGAGCAGCGCGAGGACCACGTAGCCGCCGTTGCAGTAGCCGAAGCGCTCACCGGCGCCGAACTTCGCGGGGTGCCCGTCGAGCAGCGGCAGGAACGCCTCGGTGGTCGTGAGCCGGTGCACGTCGCTGATGACGTAGTCGTCGGCCTCCCAGTCGCCCTCCTCGTCGAGGTAGTCGCCGATGCCGGACGTGTGCGTGAGCAGGTGCTCGACCGTGACGTCGCCGGCGATCAGCGGGAGGTCGTCGCCGAGCAGCGACCGGGCCGTCGTGCCGAGGGTGAGCACACCTTCCCGGACCAGCGACAGCACCGTGAGAGCGGTGAACCCCTTGCCGCCGCTGGCGATGCCGAACCGGGTGTCCACCGTGTTGGGCACGCGGTGGGCGCGGTGGGCGAACCCGTACGCCTTCTCGAACTCGACCTCGCCCGCGCGGTCGATCCGCACCACGCCGGAGAAGCCGGTGTCCCCGGCGATCCTGTCGATGTCCTCGCGCCCCATGGGCGCAGGCTAGACCCGGCGGGTGGTCGCGCCGAAGCGGATTTCCGCTCAGCCGGCAGCAACGGTCAGGCAACCGATCCCGCGGGCATCCCGTTTCGGACAGTGTCGGGTCAGTCGGCACTCGGGAAGGGGCCACCCGGTCTTGTCGCACGCCACGCTCCAGCGCGCCGCCGAGGTGCGGACCGGCTCATCACCGCCGCGGCGGTGGCCGTTCGCGCTGGCCGTCACCGCGCTGCTGGCCCAGATGGCGATCGCGATGGTCACGACGGCGGTGCGGCAGACCCCGACCGTCGACGAACCCGTTCACATCGGTGCCGCGGCCGTCTACCTCGAGCAGCACAGCCTGCGCTACAACCCCGAGCACCCGCCGCTGGGCAAGCTCGTCATGGCGACCGGGCTCGCGTTCGCCGGCCTGCGGCTCGACCCGGGCTTCTCCGGCGACCAGACCGAGCTCGGCCGGCACGTGCTCTACGAGCAGGGCAACGATCCGGGGGAGTTGCTGCTGCTGGCCAGGCTTCCGGTGATCGTGCTGACGCTGCTGTTCGGGCTGGTCGTCTTCCGGTTCGCCGCGGACATCTCGACCAGGACCGGCGGCCTGCTCGCGTTGGCGCTGTACGCGTTCTCCCCGGACGTCATCGCGCACGGCTCACTGGCCACAGTGGACCTCCCGGTGACCGGCTTCCTGCTGACGTCGGCCTGGCTGCTGTGGAGGGCACGCGGCAACCCGGCGCTGCACCTGCCGCTCGCCGGGCTCGCGCTCGGCGCCGCCGTGGCGACGAAGATGAACGCGTTGGCCGCCGTGGCGGTGCTGCTGGCACTCGCGGTCTGGCGGCACCGCGCCCAGGCCGCCTGGCTCGCGGTGGTCGCGCTCGCGGTCGTGTGGGCCTCCTACCTCGCCGTGGATCCGTTGCTGCGCTGGGAAAGCCCGCCGGACCTGCCGTCCGCGCCGGTCGGCTGGCTGCCGTTGCCGGAGCCGTACCTCGACGGGCTGCGCGCGCAGCTCGGGTTCGAGGACCGGGTGTGGGGCGGCTACTTGTTCGGCACCCACTACGAGGGCTCGCGCTGGTACTACCTGCCGGCCGCGTTGCTGGTGAAGACACCGGTCGGCGCGCTGCTCCTGTGGTGCGCCGGGGTCGTCGCGGTGCTCGAGGAGAAGCGCGAGGCGGCCCTGTACCTGCTGGCCCCGGCGGCGGTGTTGCTGGCGGTCGCCATGAGCGGGAACCGCGACCTCGGTGTGCGGTACGCGATCGCCGTGCCGGTCTTCCTCGCCGTGGCGGCCGCCGTGCTCGCGCACCGGCGCTGGGCCGTGCTCGCGGCCGCGCTGGTCGCCGTCAGTTCGGTGTGGACGTTCCCGTACTACCTGCCGTACTCCAACGAGGTGTTCGGCGGCCCGTCGAAGACCCACCTGCACCTGCACGACTCGAACGTCGACTGGGGTCAGGACCTGGGCAGGCTCGCGGAACGGCTGAAGCGCTACCCGGGCGAGCGGTTGTGGCTCGTGTACAAGGGCGCCGGCGTGCCCGAGCACTACGGCGTCCACGCCGCCGACCCGCGCGAGGTCGAGCCCGACGACGTGCACGGACTGCTCGTGGTGTCGAACACCGCCATCGCCAAAGCGGGCGACCGCCTCCGCGCGTTGCTCGACACCAGCGCGCCGATCGACTCGGTCGGGCACTCCATCACGATCTTCCGCAGGCCCTGACCGCGGGAAAGTTCCGCACCCCCACGGATGCGGACCCCGATCGTCCCGCACCGGGAGTCCTCCGGCAGTGATCGCAGCGAACCGGAAGATCGCCGTCGCGCTGTCCCCGTCGCCCCGGACCGCAGAGCCGCCGGCCGAGGACGTCGCCCGGCGGTACTCGGCCGTCGGCTCAGATCAGCGCGCGGATGGCGCGTTCGAACCCGATCACGTGCTCGGCGGAGAGCTCGGACGCCTTCTCGGCGTCCCCTTCGACGATCGCGGTGAGCAGCGGCACGTGCTCGTCGACGTGGCCCGCCATCCCGGACAGCCGCGGCAGGAACAGGCACCAGATGCGGGTGGCCAGGTTGTCGTAGGAGACCAGGGTGTCTTCGAGGAACGGGTTGTGCACGCACCGGTAGATGGCGCGGTGGACGCCCACGTCGGCGCGCAGGAGCTCGGTGTTGTCACCACGGGGCGTCGCCGTGTCGAGCCGCGAGCGCAGGTCGGTGAGGGAGGCCCTGTCCTCGGCCGTGGCGCGCTCGGCCGCGGCTGCCGCGGCGAGGGGTTCCAGCGTCCTGCGCACCTCGGAGATGTGCGAGAGGTCGGAGATGTTCACGTCGGTGGCGAACGTGCCGCGGCGCGGGAAGGCGACGACGAGCCGTTCCTGCTCGAGCCTCTTCAGGGCCTCGCGGATCGGGGTGCGGCCGACGCCGAGCTCGGTGCGCAGCCTCTCCTCGTTGATGGGCTCGCCCGGCCTGATCTCCAGCATCACCAGGCGGTCCCGCAGGACGGCGTAGGCCTGCTCCGTCAGGGTTGCCGAGGCGGGCTCGTCGTTGACCCGTGCGTTCATGTGTCCTACGGTAACGCACAAACTGATATACCAGTGTTCGACCACGCTGGAGGCGTCGCGCATGAGCAGCTCGGCCCAGCCGCCCGGAGCGCACCTGCCGGAACACCCCGACTTCCTGTGGGACGACACGGAACCCAAGGCCTCCTACGACGTCGTGGTCGTCGGTGGCGGCGGTCACGGTCTCGCCACCGCCTACTACCTCGCCAAGGTCCACGGCATCACGAACGTCGCCGTGCTCGAGAAGGGCTGGCTCGCGGGCGGCAACATGGCCCGCAACACCACGATCATCCGGTCGAACTACCTGTGGGACGAGAGCTCCGGCATCTACGAGCACTCGCTCAAGCTGTGGGAGGGCCTGGAGGACGACCTCGGCTACCCGGTCCTGTTCGACCAGCGCGGGGTGCTGAACCTGGCGCACAGCCTCCAGGACGTGCGGGACGGCGTCCGGCGGGTCAACGCCAACCGGCTCAACGGCATCGACGCGGAGTGGCTGGACCCGGCCGGGGTCGAGGAGATCTGCCCGATCGTCAACACCTCGCCCGACGTCCGCCACCCGGTGCTCGGCGCGACCTACCAGCCGCGCGCGGGCATCGCGAAGCACGACCACGTGGCCTGGGGCTACGCGCGGGCCGCGCACGCGATGGGTGTCGACCTGGTCCAGGACTGCGAGGTCACCGGGCTGGAGACCGCGGGCGGCCGGATCAGCGCGGTGCGGACCTCCCGCGGGCGGATCCTGGCGGGCAAGGTCGCGCTGTGCGCGGCCGGGCACAGCTCGGTGCTCGCGAAGATGGCCGGCCTGAGGCTGCCGCTGGCCTCACACCCGTTGCAGGCGCTGGTGTCCGAGCTCCTCGAACCCGTCCACCCGACCGTCGTGATGTCGAACGCCGTGCACGTCTACGTCTCCCAGGCGCACAAGGGAGAGCTCGTCATGGGAGCCGGCATCGACAGCTACAACGGCTACGGCCAAAGAGGTTCGTTCCACGTCATCGAGCAGCAGATGTCGGCGGCGCTGGAGCTGTTCCCGGTCTTCGCGCGGGCACACCTGCTGCGCACGTGGGCGGGCATCGTCGACGTCAGCCCGGACGCCTCGCCGATCGTGGGGCTGACTCCGGTCGCGGGCCTGTACCTGAACTGCGGCTGGGGAACCGGTGGCTTCAAGGCCACGCCGGGTGTAGGCCACTGCTTCGCGCACACGGTCGCGAACGACGAGCCGCACCCGTTCAACGCGCCGTTCACCCTCGAGCGCTTCACCACGGGCGCTCTCGTCGACGAGCACGGCGCCGCCGCCGTGGCCCACTAGGAGCGCTGACGATGCAGCTCATCCCGTGCCCGTGGTGCGGTCCGCGCGAGGAAGCTGAGTTCCACTACGGCGGCCAGGCCCACGTCGCGTACCCCGAGGACCCCTCGGCGCTGACCGACGAGGAATGGGCGCGGTACCTGTTCTTCCGCGACAACCCGAGCGGCCCGTTCGCCGAGCGCTGGAGCCACAGCGCCGGGTGCCGGCGGTGGTTCAACGCCGTGCGCGACACCCGCACCCACGACCTGCTCGCCGTGTACCGCGTCGGCGAGCCGATGCCCGAGGTGACCCCGTGACCTTCCGCACGCCCACCGGTGGCTCGATCGACCGGAACACCCTGCTGCGCTTCACCTTCGACGGCCGCGCCTACACCGGGCACCCCGGTGACACGCTCGCGTCGGCGTTGCTCGCCCACGGCGTGCACGAGATCGGGCGCAGTGTGAAGCTCGGCCGCCCGCGCGGTGTCGTCGCGGCGGGCTCCGAGGACCCGACCTCGCTCGTGCAGGTGGAGACGCCGTTCTCCGAACCCATGCTGCTCGCCACGACCGTGGAGCTGTACGACGGCCTGGAGGCCCGCGGACTGTCCGGTCAGGGACGTCTGTCCACCGAACCGGACCCGGCGCGCTACGACGCGAAGCACGAGCACTGCGACGTGCTGGTGGTCGGCGCCGGGCCCGCCGGTCTGGTCGCGGCCCTGACCGCCGCCCGCAGCGGTGCGCGGGTGGTGCTGGCCGACGAGCAGAACCGGGCCGGTGGCGCACTGCTGGGCGTGGACGAGTACCTGGACGACCGGCCGTCCGCCGAGTGGGTCGCGGACGTCGTCGCGGAGTTGAAGAGCACGCCCGGTGTGCTCGTGCTGGAGCGCACCACCGCGTTCGGCATGTACCAGGACGGGTTCGTGCTCGCGTTGCAGAAGCGGACGGACCACCTCGGCTTCGCGGCACCGGCGACGGCGGCACGGCAGCGGGTCTGGCGGATCCGCACCAGGCGGACCGTGCTCGCCACCGGTGCCCACGAACGTCCGGTGGTCTTCGCCGGCAACGACCGGCCGGGGATCATGCTGGCCTCGTCCGCGCGCACGTTCCTGCACCGCTACGGCGTGCTGCCGGGCTCGCGGGCGGTCGTGTTCACCACCAACGACAGCGCGTACTGCGCGGCCATCGACCTCGCCGAGTCCGGAGTGGACATCGCCCTGGTCGTCGACGCCCGCCCGGAGGCGCCCGCGCGGCTGGCGGCGGAGTGCGCGGCGCGGGGTGTCGAGGTCCGCGCCGGGCACGTCGTGACCGGGACCGGGGGCGCGGGACGGGTGACCGGCGCGCACGTCGCCCCGCTCGGCGGAGCACCCGGGTACCCGGACTCCGTCGTGTGCGACACCGTGCTGGTGTCGGGCGGCTGGAACCCCGTGGTGGGCCTGTTCAGCCAGGCGCGCGGCAGACTGCGCTACGACGCCGGGCTCGGTGCCTTCGTGCCGGGTGAGGAGCTGCCCTCCGTGGCAGTGGCGGGAGCGGCGACCGGTGAGCTGGACCTGACCGCCTGTGCGCGGCAGGGACGGAACGCCGGAGCCGCTGCCGCCGCGGCGGCCGGGTTCCCCTCCGGTGGCCAGGTCGCGCTGCCCGTCTCCGACTCGCGGTGCACCGCGCGGTCCGGTCTGGTGCTGTGGCGGGTGCCGGGTGACGAGGCCACGAGCTTCGTCGACCTGCAGCGGGACGCCACGGTCTCGGACGTGCTGCGGGCGACCGGGACGGGTTTGCGGTCGTTGGAGCACATCAAGCGCTACACCACCATCGGCACCGCGCACGACCAGGGCAAGACGTCCGGCATGATCGCGGCGGGCATCGTCGCCGAGGCGTTGGGCGTGGAGCTCGCCGAACAGCGGCCCACGACGTTCCGCCCGCCCTTCACCCCGGTGTCGTTCGCGGCGCTGGCCGGACGTGACCGCGGCGAGCTGCACGACCCCGTCCGCGTCACGGCGCTCCACCCGTGGCACGTGGCCCGCGGCGC
The DNA here is from genome assembly GCF_900104175.1 of Lentzea jiangxiensis. Lineage (GTDB taxonomy): Bacteria > Actinomycetota > Actinomycetes > Mycobacteriales > Pseudonocardiaceae > Lentzea > Lentzea jiangxiensis. The sequence goes on along the minus strand of NZ_FNIX01000003.1, from coordinate 296,215 downwards.
GCTGTTCGAGGACGTCGGCCAGTGGAAGCGGCCCCGGTACTACCCGGAGGACGGCGAAGACCTGCACGCGGCCGTGCTGCGGGAGTGCAAGGCCACGCGCCAGAGCGTCGGCATGATGGACGGCTCCACCCTGGGCAAGATCGACGTGCAGGGCGCCGACGCCGGCGAGTTCCTCGACATGCTCTACACGAACGTGATGAGCACGCTGAAGGTCGGCAGGATCCGCTACGGCGTGATGTGCGGCCTCGACGGGATGGTGATGGACGACGGCACGGTCATCCGCGTCGCCGAACAGCGGTACGTCGTCACCACGACGACGGGCAACGCCGCCAAGGTCCTCGACTGGATGGAGGAGTGGCTGCAGACGGAGTGGCCGCACCTCGACGTGCACTGCACCTCGGTCACCGAGCACTGGGCCACGATCCCGTTGGTGGGTCCCAGGTCCCGGGACGTGCTCGCCGCCGTGGCCCCCGGGCTGGACGTGTCGAACGAGGCCTTCGAGTTCATGACCTGGCGCGACACCGCGGTCGCCGGTGTGCCGGCGCGGGTGTGCCGGATCAGCTTCTCCGGCGAGCTGGCCTACGAGATCAACGTGACCGCCTGGCACGGCATCGCCGTGTGGGAGGCGTTGATGGCGGCGGGGGAGGAGTACGGGATCACGCCGTACGGCACCGAGACCATGCACGTGCTGCGCGCCGAGAAGGGCTACCCGATCATCGGGCAGGAGACCGACGCGACGGTCACGCCGCAGGATCTCGGAATGGCGTGGGCCGTGTCGAAGAAAAAGGCCGACTTCATCGGCAAGCGGTCGTTCGCCCGTGCCGAGAACAACCGGCCGGACCGCAAGCAGCTCGTCGGCCTGCTGCCCGTCGACCCCTCGGTGCTGCTGCCGGAGGGGTCGCAGGTCGTGGAGACGGACCGGGTGCCGCAACCTCCGGTGCGGATGCTCGGCCACGTCACGTCCAGCTACCCCAGCGCCGCCCTGGGCCGCACCTTCGCGCTGGCGCTGGTGCGCTCGGGCCGCGAACGCATCGGCGAGACGGTGTACGTGCCCGTGGAGGACTCGCTGGTACCGGTCACGGTCACCGAATCCGTCCTGTACGACAAGGAAGGTGCCCGCCGTGACGGCTGACCCGACCAGCCCCCTGCACGCCTGGACCGACGGGCTGGCGGCGCTCGCCCCCGTGCTGGCCGTGGCGGAGCGGCCGTTCCGCTCGCAGCTCACGGTGCGCGTGTCCGACCCGGAGGCCATCGCGGCGGCGGGTTCGGCACTCGGTGTGCCGTTCCCTTCCACTCCTTGCACGTTCACGACGGGCTCCGGGCCGTTCGGGGACGTCGAGGTGCTCTGGCTCGGGCCGGGCGAGTTCCTCGTCGTGGCCGGGCCCGGCCTGCAGATCGCGATCGAGGAGGTGGTGCGTGACGCGCTCGGGACCGCGAGAGGGTCCGTGGTGGACACTTCGGCTCAGCGCACGACGGTGGTCCTCGAAGGGCCGCTCGTCCGGGACGTGCTGGCTCACGGATGTTCCGTGGACCTGCACCCGTCTTCGGCTCCCGCCGGCACTTGCGTGCAGACGCTGCTCGCGCGGACGGGAATCGTCCTGCAGGTGACCGGTGAGGACGCCTTCACCGTCCTGGTGCGCTCGTCGTTCGCCGGCTACCTCGCGGCCTGGATCTGCGACGCGTGCGTCGAGTACCTGGCGGCGGAGGTGACAGCTCCCGGCACCGTCGGCGCCTGAGCCTTGCGCACCAGGAGCTGGGCCTGCAGGAACCGCTCGCCCTCGATCGGCGGGCGCACCATCCGCCCGACCTCCGTGAACCCGGCCTCGCCCAGCACCTCCGCCAGGCCACCCGGTGACCACCGGTAGGCGGTGGTCACCCTGTGGTCGAACGCCCGGGGACCGGCGTCGTCCCCGGCGAAGAACCCGAGCAGCAGGTGACCGCCGGGCGCCAGCACGCGGTGGAACTCCGCGAAGACCGCCGGGACCTCGGAAGGCGGCGTGTGGATGACCGAGTAGGACGCCAGAATGCCGCCCAACGCGCCGTCGGCGAGGTCCAGGGCAGTCATCGTCCCCTCGTCGAACCGCAGGTCCGGGTGCGCCTGGCGGGCGAGGGCGATCATCGCGGGGGAGAGGTCGAGACCGAAGACGTCGAGGCCGAGCGAGGCCAGGTGCGCGGTGAGGTGTCCGGGGCCGCAGCCGAGGTCGGCGACCGGGTGGCCCGCGCTCCGGCAGACCTCGGCGAACGCCGCCAGCACCGCGCGGTCGAGCGGACGGGTGTCGAGCACGTCGCCGAACAGCTCGGCGTAGAGGGACGCCACGGCGTCGTAAGAGGTCCTGGTGGCTTCGAGCGGATCGGTCACGGCGGAACCTTAATGCCCGGTGGTTCACGTGTCGGAGTTGTGCTGTTGCCAGTGAGCGGCTGTTGCACCGTCGACGCAAACCTGTTGTGGTGCTTATAGTTCCGCGGTGATTTCCGTTCTCCGCGATCCGGTCTACCGGGCACTGTTCGGTGCCCAGGTCGCCGCGCTGACCGGAACGGGAGTGGCCACGGTCGCGCTCGGGCTGCTGGCCCACGACCTGGCGGGGCCCGAGGCGGGGTCGGTGCTCGGCACGGCGCTGGCGATCAAGATGATCGCCTACGTCGGGGTCGCGCCGATCGCCACGGCGCTGCTCGGCGCGTTGCCCCGCCGGGCCGTGCTGGTGTCGCTCGACGTCCTGCGGGTCGCGGTGGCGGCGGTGCTGCCGTGGGTCGGCGAGGTGTGGCAGGTCTACGTCCTGGTCTTCCTGCTGCAGGCCGGGTCCGCCGCGTTCACGCCGTTGTTCCAGGCGACGATCCCGGACGTCCTGCCCGGCGAACGCGACTACACCCGCGCGATCACGTTGTCCCGCATGGCCTACGACCTCGAAAGCCTGCTCAGTCCCGCGCTGGCGGCCGCAGCGCTCGCGGTGCTGGGCTTCCAGCAGCTCTTCCTCGGCACCGCGCTCGGCTTCGCCGCGTCGGCGCTGCTCGTGCTCTCGGTCGTCCTGCCACGCCCGACACCGTTGCCGCGCAACGGCCGCCGGTACGACGCCACGACCAAGGGCATCCGGATCTACCTCGCCACGCCCCGGCTGCGCGGACTGCTCGCCGTGCACTTCGCGGCGGCGGCCGCCGGATCGATGGTGTTCGTCAACACCGTGGCGCACGTCAGAGACGGCCTCGGGCGGGACGCGGCGGACGTCGCGGTGGCACTGGCGGCCAACGGTGCGGGCTCGCTCGTCGCCGCGCTGGCCTTGCCCGGCCTGCTCGAACGCTGCGCGGACCGCGTCGTGGTGACGCGTGCGGCCACCACACTTGTGGTGGTGTTGTCGGCCGGTGCGCTGTTCGCGCACCACTGGCCCGCGCTGCTGCTGGTGTGGGGCTTGATCGGCGCCGGGTGTTCGCTCGCCCTGACGCCGGGCGCGCGCCTGCTGCGCCGGTCGGCCGACGACGCCGACCGGCCGTCCCTGTTCGCCGCGGACTTCGCGCTGTCCCACGCCTGCTGGCTGCTGTGCTACCCGCTCGCCGGGTGGCTCGCGACGACCGCGGGCACCACCACCGCGTTCGTGGTGCTCGGCGTGCTGGCCGCGGCAGGAGCGCTGTGCGCCCTGCGGTTCTGGCCCGTGCACGACCCGGAGATCGTCGAACACGAGCACCACGACCTCGACGGTGCCGTGTGGACGCACGCGCACGAGTTCCGCATCAACGACGACCACGCGCGCTGGCCGCGCTGAGCGTCACCCGGCGGGCTGGAACACCTGGACGAGGCTGCCCGCGGGACCGGTGACGAGCACCTGACGGCCGCCCGGCCCGCTGGCCACCTCGCTCACGAACGGCACCCCGGCGGCGCGCAGCCGGGTGACCTCCGCGTCGAGGTCGTCCACGACGAGGTGGATGCGGTGCGACCGAGTCCGGTGGTGTGGCGGGAGCGCCGGACAGCAGCAGCCGCAACGGCCCGCGCACCACGTCGGCGAACGCCGCTCCGGCGACATCGTTGTCTTGTCCACGGAATCGTGCCGAAGCCATCCCCCTGTGGCGCAACGAAATCCGTGACTCGAAGGTGAAACCGGACATCGAGGCCGGAGGTGCCGGCAAACCCTCCGAACGACCGGATGTCGGCCACGGCCGCGGCGGCTACGGTCTCCTGACCCTGCATCCCTGCGAAGGAGCCCGCAAGTGCGAAGAAGAAGATCCCTGCTGACCGCGGCACTCGTGGCGGTGACCACCGCGGCGCTGGCCTCGCCCGCGGCCCCCGCCCTGGCCGCCGGGTGCTCCGGCACCAACGACGGCGACGTGGCGATCGGCGACAACCAGACGGTCGAGTCGCCCATCGCCATCAGCGAGTGCGCGTCGGCCCCGTCCGCCACCGCCACCGTGCCGGTGAAGATCGTCCACACCTACGTCGGCGACCTCCAGGTCAGCCTCGTCGCGCCGGACGGCTCCGCCTACGTCCTGCACAACCGGTCCGGCGGCTCCGCGGACGACATCGACCAGACCTACACCGTCGACCTGTCGGGCGAGACCTCCAACGGCACCTGGAAGCTCCGCGTCAACGACAACGCGGCCAACGACGCCGGCCGGATCGACACCTGGTCGCTGAACCTCGGCGGCTCCACCCCGGCCGACGACTTCTCCGTCGCCGTCTCGCCCGCGTCCGGTTCCGTCGCGGCGGGGTCGGCGGCCTCGGCCACCGTGCAGACGCAGACCACGGCGGGCCAGGCGCAGACCGTGCAGCTGACCGCCACCGGCCTGCCCGCCGGCGCCACGGCGTCGTTCAGCCCGGCTTCCGTCACCACGGGCTCCAGTTCGACCCTGTCGATCAGCACGACGACGTCGATCTTGTCGGGCACCTACCCGATCACCGTGCGCGCCGCGGGTGCCACGACCAGGACGGCGACCTACACGCTGACGGTCACCGGCGGCACCGGCCCGCAGATCCCGGACGTCGACATCGCCGCGGTCAAGGCGCACCTCGCGCAGTTCGGCACGATCGCCGCGCAGAACGGCGGCAACCGGCGGTCCACCTCGGCGGGCTACCGCGCGTCGGTGGCCTACGTGAAGGACAAGCTCACGGCCGCCGGCTACGCCGTCACCGAGCAGCCCTGCACGTCCGGCTGCACCACCGGCGCCGGTCCGAACCTGATCGCCGAGTGGCCCGGTGGCAACGCGAACAACGTCTACATGTTCGGCGGCCACCTCGACGGCGTGTCCGCGGGCCCCGGCATCAACGACAACGCCTCCGGCTCGGCGGCGCTGCTCGAGACCGCGCTCGTGCTCGCCCAGCGCACCCCGTCGATGACCAACAAGGTCCGGTTCGCCTGGTGGACCGACGAGGAGCAGGGCCTCAACGGCTCCCGCTTCTACGTCTCGCAGCTCCCGTCCACCGAACGCGCGAAGATCAAGACCTACCACAACTTCGACATGGTCGGGTCGACCAACGGCGGCTACTTCATCAACAACATCACCAGCACCCAGTCCGTGCACATGAAGGCGTACTGGGACTCCCTGGGCCTGCAGCCGGAGGAGAACACCGAGGGCCGCAACCGGTCCGACGACGCGTCCTTCACCAACGCGGGCATCCCGGCGTCCGGCTACGCGATGGGCGCCAGCGCGCGCAAGACCACCGCGCAGGCGAACAAGTGGGGCGGCACGGCGGGCGGCGCGTTCGACCCCTGCTACCACGCGTCCTGCGACACCACCGCGAACATCAGCGACACGCACCTCAACCGCGCGGTCGACGGCATCGCCTACACCGTCTGGAAGTCCGCGGTCGGCACCGGCACCCCAGGCGCCGACTTCGCGGTCTCGGTGTCGCCGGCGTCCGGTTCGGTGGCGGCGGGCTCGTCGGTCCAGGCGAGCGTCGCGACCCGGACGGTGAGCGGCGACCCGCAGACCGTGCGGCTGTCCGCGTCCGGGCTTCCCGCCGGGGCGACGGCGTCGTTCAGCCCGGCGTCCGTCACGACGGGCTCGGCGTCGACGCTGACGATCAGCACCACGGCGTCGGTGGCCGCGGGCACCTACCCGGTCACGATCACCGCGGCCGGCACGGCGTCGCGCACCGCGACCTACGCGCTCACCGTCACGGGCGGCGGTGGCGGGTCCTGCACCGGCACCAACCCCGACGACGTCGCCATCCCGGACGCGGGTGCCGCGGTCGAGAGCACCATCGCGCTCTCCGGGTGCTCCGCCACGCCGTCCTCCGCCTCGGTCGTGACCGTGCGGATCGTGCACCCGTACGTCGGTGACCTCACGGTGGCCCTGATCGCGCCGGACGGCTCGTCGTACCCGCTGCACAACCGCAGCGGCGGCAGCGCGGACAACATCGACCGCACCTTCTCGGTCAACGTGGCGGGCGAGACCGCGAACGGCACGTGGAAACTCCGCGTCCAGGACTCCGGTCCCGCCGACGTGGGCACGCTCGACACGTGGAGCCTGAACCTGACCCCGTAGCACCGTCGGGAAGTGGCATCCTGGTTTCCGCCTGCATTGGGCCTTCTGGGATGCCACTTCTCGGGTGACGATCACGGGCGTGACCAGTCAGCACACCACCAGGATCGCCGAACTCGTCGGCGAGGACACCGCCCTGGCCTTCGACGCGCTGCGCGAGCTCCGGCCGCACCTCACCGACGTCGACGAGTTCGTCGACGTCGTAGGCGCCCAGCGGCGGGAGGGCTACCGGATCGCCGCCTCGTTCGACGCGGACGGCCGGGTCGTCGCCGTCGCCGGGTTCCGGCACAGGACGAACCTCCACGCCGGCTCCCACCTCTACGTCGACGACCTGAGCACGCTCCCGTCCGCCCGCAGGCAGGGCCACGCGGGCGCGCTGCTGCGCTGGGTCGACGAGGAGGCGCGCCGTCTCGGGTGCGCGGCGGTCCACCTCGACTCCGGCACGCCGCGGCACCACGCGCACCGGCTCTACCTCGGCTCCGGCTACGACATCACCGCGTTCCACTTCGTCCGGAAGCTCTGAAGACGCCGGGCGAGCAGCAGTGCGGACCGGTGCTCGCCGCGTCATCCCGGCCGTTCACCTAAACCGGTTCGCCCCGCTGTACGTACACCTGGACATGAGCACATCTCGGTCCGGTAACGAGCCGTCGCACGAGAGGGCGCCACATGGGCAAGCACCACGATGACCACCGCCGGGTGAAGGTGATCGCGGGTGCCGTCGGGCTGGTGGCCGTGGTGATCACCACCGCGACGTTCACCGCCAGCCAGGCGGCGCCGCAGCAGCGCACCGCTCCCGCCCAGGTCACCGAGACGCTGCGGGAGAAGGCGTCGGTGCCGGGCACCGCGTGGGCCGTCAACCCGGTCACCAACGAGGTCCTGGTCACCGCCGACGACACCGTCACCGGGGCGAGGTGGGACAACCTGAAGTCCACAGTGGACGCGATGGGTGCCGGGGTGGCGCTGCGGCGCACGACCGGCACGTTCCGGCTGTTCGCGGAGGGCGGGGACGCCCTCTTCGCGGGCGGCAGCCGGTGCTCGCTCGGCTTCAACGTCGTGACCGGCGACGGCCGCCCCGGCATCCTGACCGCGGGCCACTGCACGGCCGCGGGCAGGCAGTTCTCCCTGACCCCCGGTGGCAGGGCGGCCGCCACCGTCGTGGACTCGACGTTCCCCGGCAACGGCGACTTCGCCCTGCTCACCTACGACAACCGCGGCACCGGCGCTCCCAGCGAGGTCGACACCGGCAACGGCCGCAGGGTCCGCATCCAGCGCGCCGCCGAGGCGCGGGTCGGCACGCAGGTCCAGCGGATGGGCAGCACGACGGGGCTGCGCGCCGGCCGCGTCACCGGCCTGAACGCCACGGTCAACTACCCGGAGGGCCGCGTCACGGGCCTGATCCAGACGACCGTGTGCGCGGAGGGCGGCGACAGCGGCGGGCCGCTCTTCACCGCCAACGGCAACGCGATCGGCCTGACGTCCGGGGGCAGCGGCAACTGCCGCACCGGTGGCGTGACGTTCTTCCAGCCCGTCACCAGGGCCTTGGCCGCGGTCGGCGCCCGCATCGGCTGACGGGACCCCGTGTCACGCCGGGCCGGTCACGACCACCGGCCCGGTGTCACCGGGCGAACGACGAGATCGCGTACGCCCGGTGCCCACGTCTTCCGGCGCCACCACGAAAGCCGCTCCCGGCACGGACGGCCGTCCGGTCCCGCCCGTCCCGTCACGGCCTGGAGACCAGGACCACGCACGCGACCACCAGGGCGGTCAGCGCCAGGAGGGTCACGCCGAGGTCCACGAGGAAGCCGATCAGGCGCGCGGTGGCCATGCGGTCACACCGGACTGGTGTCGGCCCCGCGACGGGAGCGCAGGCTCGTGAACGTGACGGTGGCCAGCACGCCGATGATCACCAGGAGGGAGACCGGCGTGGGGATCTCCGGCACGGCGGGCCAGATGCCGTGGGCCCAGTGCAGGACGAGCTTCACGCCGATGAACGCCAGGATGATCGCGAGACCGTGGTTGAGGTGCACCAGCTTGGCCAGCACGGACTGCAGCACGAAGTACAGGGCGCGCAGGCCCAGCAGCGCGAACGCGTTGGTCGTGAACACCAGGTACGGGTCCTCGGTGATGCCGTACACGGCGGGTACGGAGTCGATCGCGAACACGACGTCGGTCGCGAAGATCGCCACCACCACGATCGCCAGGGGCGTCAGGGCGCGGCGGCCGTGCTCGCGGACGACCATCTTCGTGCCGCGGTAGTCGTCCGTGACCGGCATCAGCCTGCGCAGCAGCCGCACCGAGCGCATCTGCGAGGTGTCCTTCTCACCCGGTTCGCCGGACAGGGCGGCGTGCAGGATCTTGATCGCCGAGGCGAAGAGGACGAGGCCGAACACGAGGAACGCCCAGGTGCCCGCGGAGAGCAGGGCGGCGCCGGCCGCGATGAAGACGCCGCGCAGCACCAGTGCGCCGACGATGCCGTAGAGCAGGACGCGCTGCTGGACCTCGGACGGGACCGCGAAAGCGGTCAGCAGCAGCATGAAGACGAACAGGTTGTCCACCGACAGCGACTTCTCGACCACGAAGCCGGTGATGAACTCGACCGACTGGCCGCTGCCGAACTCGAACCACAGCCAGAGGCCGAACACGAGGGGGAGGGCCAGGTAGAACACCGACCAGCCGGTGGCCTCCTTCAGGGAGACCTCGTGCGGGCGCCGGGTGACCAGGAAGTCGACCACGAGCAGACCGAGCAGCACCGCGATGCTGATGAACCACAGTCCGGGCGACGCCACGGATTCGACGGACACGGAACCTCCTCGAACTCCTGCGTTCGAGGTCTCCTTCACCCGTGGGCGGGTGGTCTCCCGAGGACACCTTCCGGGTGTCCGGACTGACCGGGCAGACGCTTTGGGAAGTACTCCCCTCGCCGGAGAGCATAGGTAAAGGGTAGGTAATGCTCAAGTAAGCCGATCGTGGGAAGCATCTCAGTCGGCTCGACGTTTCACCCGCTCGCGGGGAGACGACGGACCGCGCTCCGTGAGATTGCCGCACCACCCGGCCTTGTCCCCCTGGAGAGCTACACGCGGATGTCCACCGCGCGGGGACGTTGCGGCGCCGCGAAATCCCTAGCGTTGCGGCCATGCGATTCGTGCAGCAGTTGGTCGTGGTGGTGGTCGTGTCGTTCGTGGGCGGGACCGGAGTGCAGGCGCTGGGGTGGAACTGGCCGCTCACCCTGGTCGCGGGGTTCCTGGCGGCGGCGCTGGCACTGGCCGCGTACGCGTGGGTGGTGCGCAGGACCGAACGGCGCGAGGCCACCGAGGTCTCGTGGAAGACGGCTCCGGGGGCGCTGGGGCGCGGTGTCCTCATCGGACTCGCGATGTTCGGGGCGGTGATCGCGAACATCGCCTTCCTCGGCGGCTACGAGGTGCGCGGCTGGGGCTCGGCGACGGGCGCGGTCGCGATCCTCGGGTTCATGGTGGCGGTCGCGGTGACCGAGGAGCTGCTGTACCGGGGCGTGCTGTTCCGGATCGCCGAGGAGAAGCTCGGCACGTGGCTCGCGCTCGTCCTGAGCGGTCTGGTGTTCGGCTTCGCGCACATCTTCAACCCCAACGCGACGGTGTGGAGCTCGGTCGCGATCGCGATCGAGGCGGGGCTGATGCTCGGCGCCGCGTACGTCGCCACGCGCAACCTGTGGGTGCCGATCGGCGTGCACTTCGCGTGGAACTTCGCCCAGGGCGGCATCTTCAGCACCAGCGTGTCCGGTCAGGACGCTCCGCGGGGGCTGCTCGACGGCGTCACGTCCGGTCCGGCGATCGTGACCGGTGGCGGGTTCGGGCCAGAGGCCAGTGCCTACTCGGTGCTGGCGGGCGTGGTGGTCACGGCGGCGTTCCTGTGGCTGGCGAAGCGCCGGGGCAACCTCGTGCCGCGCCGTGGCCGCGCCGTGCCGGCCGCTACGCTCGGCGCGTGATCAGCCTTCAGCGGTGGCGCGGCTGGGACGTCCGAGTCCAGGACGCGCCGCTCGCGCTGCTGCTCGCCCTGGGCTCGGTGGTGCCCGCGTTGCACGACAAGGGCACCCAGCTCGGCGGGCTGCCGAACCGGCCGTTCGACGCGCTCGCGATCGCCGTGATCGCCTTCGAGTGCCTGCCGCTGGTCGTGCGCCGCCGGTGGCCGATGGTCTGCCTCGTCCTGGTGTCGGTCGCGTTCGCGGTGGACCAGGCGCGCGGCTACCACACGGTCGCCGGCACGGCGTTGCTCATAGCGTTGATCAGCGCGGGCGCGCACCTGGCGCACCACCGCCGCGCGACCGTCATCGCGTTGACCGCGGCCTACGCGGGGCTGGCGGTCTGGCTGGACCTGCTGGGTGCCACCGAGGGCGTCGCCGGGTTCGTCACCTTCTACCTCGCGGTGGCGGCCGCCTGGGCGATCGGCGCGTGGCTGCGGCTCTCGCGCAGCGCCGAGGAGGAACGCCGCCGGCACGTCGCCGAGACCACCCGCGCCGCGGAACGGACGTCGATCGCCCGCGAGCTGCACGACGTGGTGACCCACCACGTGACCGCGATGGTGGTGCAGGCCGAGGCGGCCCGGTACCTGACGGCCGCTCCCGAGCGCCTCGACCAGACGCTGCAGGCGATCACCGACACCGGCCGGCGGTCGCTCGCGGACCTGCGGCACCTGCTCGACCTGCTGAACCCCGACCACACGCCGGAGTTCGTCGGCGACCTGCGGGGTCTCGTCGAGCAGACCCGCCTGGCCGGGCAGCCGGTCGAGTTCGCCGAGGAGGGCCAGGCGTCGCGGGACGCGGGCAGCGCCGAGGCCGTCGCGTACCGGGTCGTGCAGGAAGCGTTGACCAACGCGCTCAAGTACGCGCACGGCAACCCGACGAACGTCAGCGTTCGTTACGGCGAAAGGGAGATCACGGTGGAGGTCGGCACCTCGGGCGCCACGACTCCCGCTCAGGTCGGCGGCAGCGGGCGGGGTCTCGCCGGCCTGCGGGAGCGCGTCGACGTGCTGGGCGGCGAGTTCTCGGCGGGGTGGCGGGACGGCGGTTTCGTGGTCCGCGCGCGCATTCCGGCGGGAAACCCGGCGTGACGGCACCGGTACGCGTGCTGGTGTGCGACGACCAGGCGCTCATCCGCACGGGGTTCGCCACGATCATCGGCGCGCAGCCGGACCTGGAGGTCGTGGGGGAGTGCGGGGACGGCCGCGCGGCGGTCGACCTCGCCGCCCGGCTGAAGCCCGACGTCGTCGTGATGGATGTGCGGATGCCCGTCCTGGACGGGATCGCGGCGACCCGGCTGCTCGCGGGCGCCGGCGTCGCCGATCCCGTCAAGGTCCTCGTCGTGACGACGTTCAACCTCGACGAGTACGTCTACGAGGCGTTGCGCGCCGGGGCGAGCGGCTTCCTGCTCAAGGACGCCCCACCCACGCAGTTGTTGCAGGGCATCAGGACCGTCGCGAGCGGTGCCGCGCTGCTCGCGCCGGAGGTGACGCGCCAGCTCGTCGGCAGGTTCGCCTCGCGCATCAGGCCCGCCGAGGAGGTCGCGGAGACGCAGCTCGCGCCGCGGGAGCTGGAGGTGTTGCGGCTGATCGCGGAAGGACTGTCCAACAGCGAGATCGCCGCGGCGCTGGTCATCAGCCAGGAGACGGTGAAGACGTACGTCTCGCGCATCCTCACCAAGCTCGACCTGCGCGACCGGGTGCAGGCGGTCGTCTACGCGTACCGGCGCGGTCTGGTGACCTGAGTCCACACTGCGGTCACGGATGGTGACGTGATCGTCACGAAGCGGTAAGAACCAGGGGTATGAGAACCCGAATCCCTGCCCTGATGTCGGCCGTGCTCGTCGTGGGAGCGCTCTCCACCCCGGCCGCCGACGCCGACCGCCCCGTCTGGTTCACCTCCTGGGCGCAGTCGCAGCAGAACCTCGCCCCCGTCACCCTGCACGACCAGTCCCTCCGGATGATCACGCACCTCAGCCAGGGAGGCAGCGCGGTCCGCGTCCGCGTGCAGAACACCTTCGGCACGGGGCCGCTGACGATCGACCGCACCACCGTCGCCCCGAGCACCGGCGGGTCCGCCGTCGAGCCGGTGCGGGAGGTGACGTTCAACGGCTCCCGCGCCGTCACCGTCCCCGCGGGCGGGTCGGTGTGGAGCGACCGCACGTCGCTGGCCACCCTGCCGGACTCCGACCTCGCGGTCAGCATGCACGTCGCCGGGGACGTCGTGCCCGGACGGCACGAGTCGGCGTTCCGCGACAACTACCTCACCCCGGCCGGCTCGGGCGACCACACCGCGGACGCGGGTACCGCCTACACCGAGAAGGTGCAGTCGACCTACGTGGTCAGTGCGGTCGACGTGTTCAACCCACGGCTGAGGGGGACGGTCGTGCCGTTCGGCAGCTCGGTCGTCGACGGCGTGGGCAGCACCAACTGCGGGCCGGGCTGCACGGAACTCGGTACCGACAAGCGGTGGACCGACGTGCTGGCCCGCCGGATCGTCGCCTCCTCGCGGCCCCAGCTCGCCGTCGCCAACGCCGGCATCAGCGGTACGACGAGTGCCGTGTGCCCGCGAACCTCGGCGCCGTTCGTCGGCCTGGACGCGTTGTCGCGCCTGGAAAGGGATGTCCTCGCGTTGCACGGCGTCACCGATGTCATCTACTACTACGGCACGAACGACCTGGCAAACGGCTGTTCGGCCGCGGACGTCATCGCGAGCTACCGCGCGGTGTTCGGTCGCCTGCGCCAAGCCGGGATCGCCGTGCACGTCACGCCGATCACGCCCCGGCCCGGCTACAGCGACCAGAACAACCTGGACCGCCACGCCGTCAACGACTTCGTCAAGCGCGGCGGCGACTGCTCGGACACCTGCGCGACGGTGCAGGACTTCGACCAGGTGCTGGAGGACCCGCTCCGGCCCAACAGCATCAACGGCCCGTACGACACCGGCGACGGCGTCCACGCCAACATCAGGGGCCAGCAGGCGATCGCCGACTACATCGCACTGGAGACGCTCGCTTAGCGGCGTGCGCCGCGTGCGCTGTACGCGGCGCACCCGCTCACGGCCAGCACACCCGCCGTCCACGTGGTCGCCGGGTCGTCCGGGGCACCCAGCGGCCACGTGGCGATCCGGCCGGGCACCGACCCGGCGGGCGGCATGATCGCCGCCACCGCCCACCACAGCACCGGTGCGGTGGCGGCGAACCTCGCCCCGGCGAGTGCCGCCGCGAGTCCGGCCAGACCGGTCAGGCCCGCCACGTCGCGGACGACGAACGCCGCCGGGAACGGCTCGTCCCCGAGTCGTTGCACCAGCAGGACGGCGGCCGCGGCTGCCACCGCGGCGAGCACCAGGTGGCCGAAGCGCCACCACGGCCAGGGGAAGGCGGTGGAGGCGTCGAGCTCCGGGTCCTGGCCCGCCAGACCGGTCGTGCCGACCAGCACGGCGGCGAGCGCGGTCAGCGACGCGCTGAGCGGTGACCACGGTGTGTGCAGCGCCGCCCAGGCGATCAGCACGACGACGGGCAGGAGCACGAGTGCGGCCGGGACGCCGCGCGAGTGCGCGTACAGCGCGAGCGGCCTCATCGGCCGGCCTTCAGCACTTCGAGCACGCGTTCGGCGTCCTGGCAGGTCAGCAGCATCTGACGCGCCCGCACGATGCGGTCCCGCTGCTCCTGCGGGGAGGCGGCGCTGAACTGCTGCCACGCCCGGTCGATCTCGGCGCGCATCCGCTCCTGATTCCACATGAGACGTTCGGACGCCAGCTCGGCCAAGCCACCGTTGAAGTAGCCGGCGGTCACGTACCGGGCGGAGGCCTCCCAGTAGTTCACGCTGTTCGGAGCAGAGCAGCTCGGGACACCCGCTCCGGCGAGCAGCTCGAGCCGCACCTCGTCCTCGGACATCGTCAGCACGCGCGGGTAACCCGACGCACTGATGTAGACGATGTTCGGATCCCGTCGGGGCGCGGTGAGGTGCGCCATCGCGGAGGTGTCCTCGCGGACCCCCGTGGGCGCGTCCGGCAACGCCGCGAGCTCGGCCAGCGCGGCCCTGCCCGCCGCGGCCACGACGGGCAGGCGGTCCGCGTGCACCCGGCTCACGCACACGGCGCCGTCGCAGACCTGCTCACCCGCGGTCGAGTCCACGACCAGCACGTCGGAGTACCTGGCCGGCACGATCGAGAGCGCCAGGACGAGCGCCAGCCCCGCCGGTGCGAGCGCGGCCAGCCGGCCGAGCCAGGTGCGGGCGGCGAGCAGCAGGAACGCCGTCACGCCCAGGCCGGTGAACCACGCGACCTGGCCGAGGTCCACCGACGCCGAGGTGGTGAGCAGGTCGGTGTCCGGCGCGTCCATGACCGGCGTCAGCAGCGCGAACCTGGAGATCTCGTCGTCCGGTGACCGGACTTCCAGGGCCCGGCCCGCGGTGGTCGCGACCATGAACGTGGTCACCAGCGCCACCGGCACGGTCAGCGGGTGGGGGAGCAGCCTGCCGATCGCGAGCCCGACCAGGACGCTCGACGCCAGACCGAGCACCACGGTCACCATCAGCGGCACGAATCCGGCCGAGACGAGCCCACCACCGAGCGCGACCTTCACCACCACCGCGGCGCACAGCAGGACCGCGGCGACGGCGACGGCTCCGCTCACCGCCGAGGCGAGCGCGCCGAGCCGGACCCAGCCGGGCCGGGGTGTGGCGGTGAACAGCTCGGTGACGCCCGCCCGGCTGTCCCGCATGCCCTGCAGGACGGCGAGACCGACGACCAGCGCCCAGACGTAGGCCAGCGGCAACCTGAGCTCCAGCATCGCGGAGGTGCTGTTCGCCTTCCACCGCGAGCTTTCCGACGTGACGAGCCAGAGCATGCCGGCGCCGGACACGAGCACGACGAGTCCGGCCCAGAGCGCCGCCGAGCGGCGCAGCTCGATGCGCAGTCCGGTCACCAGGCACCACCCGAGCTGATCAGCGCCGAGTAGCCGCGCTCGATGGGGCTGTCGCCGACGTGCTCCCGCGTGCCCCTGGCCGCGAGGTCGGCCGGGGTTCCCTGGAAGACGAGGGATCCTTCCGACACGAGCACAACGTCCGTGCACGCCGCCGCGACGTCCTCGACCAGGTGCGTGGAGATCAGCACGCACGACTGCCGGCCCAGTTCGGCCACCAGTTCGCGGAACCTGAGGCGTTGCGCGGGATCCAGGCCGACCGTCGGTTCGTCGAGCAGCAGCACCTCCGGCTCGTTGACGATGGCCTGCGCGATGCCGACGCGCCGGACCATGCCGCCGGACAACGACTTCATCCTGTCCTCGGCGCGGTCGGCGAGCCCGACCCGGTCCAGCGCCCGGTGCACCGCGCCCGGGATCTCGGCCGCCGGCATCTCCTTGAGCCACGCCAGGTACTCGACGAACTCCCTGACCTTGAACCGCTTGTAGAAGCCGAAGTGCTGCGGCAGGTAGCCGAGCCTCCTGCGCAGCGGTCGCATGCCGGTGCCCCGCAACGGGGTTCCGAGCAGCGACAGCGTTCCGGCGGTGGGCTTCTGGACCGTCGCCAGCGTGCGGATCAACGTCGTCTTGCCCGCGCCGTTGGGGCCGAGCAGCCCGTGCACGCCTCGCCCGAGCCGCAGGTCGAGCCCGTTCACCGCGGTGCGGCCCCGCCGGCCGCCGACGCGCACCACCAGGCTGTCGGCTTCGATCGCCTGCATCCAGTTCTCCTTCGAGTCGCTGCCCACGACCGGGAAGACGGTGGTGCGGCCGCCGCGGTTCTCCGTTCGCTGTGACGTGACGCACACCGTCCTCAGTGGAGTGTCACCACGTCCCGGGTCTGTCCGGGAACGCGAGCACGGCGCTGTAGCCGCGTTCGATCGGGCTGTCGCCGGGGTGGTGGTCCGCGCCCTCCGCCACCAGCTGCGCCGGGGTGCCCCGGAAGACGAGCTTTCCCCTGTCCATCAGCAGCACGTCCGTGCAGGCGGCGGCGACGTCCTCGACCAGGTGCGTGGAGACGACCACGCACGCGTCCGTTCCCAGCTCGGTGAGCAGTTCGCGGAACCTGAGGCGCTGCGCGGGATCCAGACCCGCCGTGGGTTCGTCGAGCAGCACGACCTCGGGATCGTTGACGATGGCCTGCGCGATGCCGACCCGCTTGAGCATGCCGCCCGACAACGTCCTGAGCCTGTCGTCCGCCCGGTCGGCCAGCCCGACCCTGTCCACCGCGCGCTGGACGGCCGCGGGGACGTGCCGGTCCGGCACCTCCTTGAGCCACGCCACGTAGGCGACGAACTCGCGGACCGTGAAGCGGCGGTAATGCCCGAACTCCTGCGGCAGGTAGCCGATCTTCTTCCTCGTCTCGCGGAGGTTCCCGCCGCCCAGCAGCCGCAGCTCTCCTCGTGCCGGCTTGAGCACCGTGGCGAGCGCACGGATGAGTGTTGTCTTGCCCGCGCCGTTGGGACCGAGCAGGCCGTGCACGCCGCGTCCCATGTGGAGGGTCACGCCGTCGACGGCCGTCCTGCGGCCCGCCCTGACCTCCAGGTCGCGCGCCTCGACCTCCCACGCGTAGGTGGTCGGTGCCGTCATCGGTTGGCCTCCAGCCGGGTGAACGCCATCCTGCGCACGACGATGACGGTGACTGCCAGCGCGAGGACCGCGGCCCACAGCGGTGCCGCGGCGTCGTTGAGCGCTGTCGGCGTGCGGCTGAACGCGATCGTCGGCGCCACGATCACCACCGCCCACGCCGCGATGAGCACGACCGCCGCTCTCGTGATGCCCACGAACGCTCCCAACGCCAACGTTCCGGCGGTGAAGGCGAGACAGGGCAACAGCCACTGCGT
Source organism: Lentzea jiangxiensis (assembly GCF_900104175.1). GTDB lineage: Bacteria > Actinomycetota > Actinomycetes > Mycobacteriales > Pseudonocardiaceae > Lentzea > Lentzea jiangxiensis. The sequence goes on along the minus strand of NZ_FNIX01000003.1, from coordinate 278,958 downwards.
CAGTCCGGCGCCGATGACCAGGCTGGCCGCCGCGAGGCCCGGCACGACCACGGCCAGCACCGCCGCCGTGCGCCGGAACACGAGCGGCAACCCGGCTCGCGGCGTGGCGGCCGTGAGCTCGTGCGCCGGGTCCAGCGCCCGGCTCCACGACGCCGCCACCCCGAGCACCGGCAGCACCGGTGCGACCAGGTGCACGAGCGACACCCGGTCGCCCACCGCGACCCCGAGCCTGTCCAGCGCCACCGCCGCGGCCGTGACGAGCAGGATCATCGCGAGCCACGGCCCGGCCGCGGGCGACACCCACCCGTTGACCCGCCCGCGCCACCGCCCCGCTCGCGGCATCTGGGGCGTGAGGGCGAGCTGCGGCGCGAGCTCAGTCCACACCGCCTCGGCGACGGGGTCGGGGGCCAGGCGCGCGCGGCACGGCGCACAAGCCTCGAGGTGCGACTCGACGGCCCACAGCTCGTCGGCGGCGATGTCCACGTCACCCCGCGCATACCGGCGCAACAGGTGCTCACGCGGATGGGCGGTCGAATCTCCTTGCCGTGCGTTCACGCCAACGCCTCCCTCATCGCGATCCGAGCCCGCCGGGCCCGCGTCTTGACCGTCCCCTCCGGCACCCCGAGCAGCAACGACGTCTCCCGCACGGTCAACCCGTCGAGCACCATCGCCTGCAACACCTGCCGCAACTCCGGCGCCAGCCGCCGCAACGCGTCCCCGACCTCATCCCCGACCACCCCGTCGAGCACGGCCTCGTCGGCGGCGGGCGCGGTGTGCCGAGGCGCGGCAGCCGCGGGCGGCGCGGCGTGGTGCGCACGCCTGCGGAAGGCGTCGATCAGCCGGCGAGCGGCAATCGTCCACAACCACCCGACCGCGCTACCACCCGCGGCCGCGCCGGCGAACGCGTCCGCCGCCCGCCACACCGCCAGATAGGTCTCCTGCAGCACCTCGGCGACGATCTGTTCGTCCGAGCACCGCCTGCGCAACCGCACGGCCAGCCAGGGCGAAGTGCGCCGGTACAGCTCTTCGAAGGCGCGGCGGTCACCCCGTGCGACTCGGCGCACGAGTTGTTCCTCGTCGAGGTCGGCCGGCTCACCCCGGATGGCTCTCACACTCCGCAAGACGTCGGGGTGGTGGGCTCAGGTTCGCGCGATCGTGTGGTGTGGGTCACGTCGGCACGGGTGTCGACGTGACCCGATAGTGGACTCTATAGCTTCAGTGTTGGTCAAAATCAGTCACTCGACCGGCGTCGGCAACCCCACCGCCAGCGTCAACTCCAAAACCCGCTGCGGAGACCCCAGATCCGGGAAGACGTCCCGCAACTGCTGCATCCGGTACCGGACGGTCTGCGGGTGCACGAACAGCGCGGCGGCGACCTCCTCCCGCCGCCCGTGGTGCAGCAGCCAAGCCCGCAACGTCTCCTCCAGCCGTCGGGCGGAGCTGGCCGGCAGGGCGCGCAACGGTGCCAGCGCGCGGGCGCGCAGGTCCGCGTAAGCCTCGGGATCGGCGCTCAGCACCAGCGAGGGGAGGTGTTCCTCGGTGTCGCGGATCAGGGACGACAACGCACGGGCCCGTGCCGCCCGCGCGTACGATGCGGACGCCCGCATCCAGGGGCGGGAAGGGCCGACGACGGCGTCACGTCCCGTCAGCTGGCGCAGCAGGTGGGCGCGGTCGGTGTCCGGCACCAGCAGCACGCCGGTCGAGTCGGGCAGGTCGTCCAGGACCAGGGTGCCGGGGTCGAGCTGGCGGAACGCGGGTCGCACCTGGAACGACGGCAGCAACACCACGGTCAGCGTCGTCGGCGCGGACCAGCCGGCGCGTTGCGCGTCGACCAGCAGCACCTCGGGGGTGGCGCCGGCGAGCAGGTCGCGGGCCAGTTGTTCGAGGTGGCGCTCGTGGGCGAGGCCGCGGGCGGCCAGTTCGTCGGCGTGGCCCGCGGCGGAGGCGGCGGACAGCTCGTCGATGTAGGCGAAGGTCAGCTCGGCGAACTTCGCCACCTCGGCGGCGGGGAGACCGGCGGGTACGGCCCCGGCGGCCAGGCCGCGCCATGCGACGCGGGCGCCCACGCGGTAGGCGCTCAGGAGAGCGTCCATCGAACGCCCGTCCCGCACCTCGCCGCGGCCCAGCTCGTAGGCGGCGTCGCTGGCGTCACCGCCGCCGCCGGTGCCGCTCGCCAGGTCCAGGTAGTGGCCGAGGGCGGTGCGGACGGCCCGGCGGATCGTGCCGCCCATGCGGCCGGAGAGGGCGTTGGCGTAGCTCGGCACCTCGTCGATGATGGCGCGGACGACCTCGTCGGCGGTCGTCCTCAGGACCGCCCGCAGGGCGGTCACGGTCTTCTCGTCAAGGGCGAGTTCGGTGGCCCTCTGCATTGCGTGAGTCACGATTTGTTCCCTGCGAACAATGTGGCTGGATAAATTCACGTCTTGCGGACAGGACTTTACGCCCTGAGGCGCATCAAGCTGGAGTCATGACGAGTGCCGCCCTCCGCAGCAGGGCGTGGAAGTTCCTTGAGCTGGTCACGACGCCACTGCTGCCGTCCGACTACCTCGACCTGGTGAGCCCCCTCCGGGCGGGCGCTGACCTGCGCGGCCGCATCGAGGCCGTGCACCGCGAGACAGACGATGCCGCGACCATCGTGATCCGGCCCGGCAAGGGCTGGCGCGGTCACGTGGCCGGGCAGTACGTCCGGGTCGGCGTCGACGTCGACGGCGTCCGGTTGTGGCGCGCCTACTCGGTGACGTCGCCGACCAGCCGCGCGGACGGCCGCATCACGATCACCGTGAAGGCCATCCCGGACGGCAAGGTCAGCAACCACCTGGTCCGCAGGGCGAAGCCCGGCACGGTCATCCAGCTCGACCAGGCCACCGGCGAGTTCGTGCTGCCGGAGACCACGCCCGCGAAGGTCCTCTACCTCACCGCCGGCAGCGGCATCACACCCGTGATGGGCATGCTGCGCGACACGAAGCTCGCCGACGTCGTGATGGTCCACTCCGCGCCGCGCAAGGAAGACGTGATCTTCCGCAGCGACCTGCACGACCTGGTCGCGGACAAGGCCCTCACCCTCGTCGAGCTGCACACCGACACCGACGGCATGCTCGACGTCGCCGGACTCGAGGAGCTCGTGCCCGACTGGGCCGAGCGCGAGACCTGGGCCTGCGGGCCGACCGGTCTCCTGGACGCCGCCGAGGCGCACTGGGCCGCCCACGGCATCGCCGGCAAGCTCCACACCGAGCGCTTCCGCCCGACCGTGGTCGTGGCGGGCGAGGGTGGCGAGGTCACGTTCGGCAAGACCGGCAAGACCGTCGAGGCCGACGGCGCCACGCCGCTGCTGAACGTCGGCGAGGAAGCGGGCGTGCTGATGCCGTCCGGCTGCCGCATGGGCATCTGCTTCGGCTGCGTGACGCCGCTGAAGTCCGGCGCGGTCAGGGACCTGCGCACCGGCGAGATCACCGAGGCCGAGGACGGCGTGCTCGTCCAGACCTGCGTGTCCGCCGCGGCGGGCCCCTGCGAGCTCGAACGCTAGCCAGCGCGCCCCACCACAGACGTTTCCTTCTCCGCGAAGTGGCCACCCCTCAGCCACGGATCCCTCGAAAGAGAGCTTCATGACCGCCATCGACCCCACCGCGCACCTCACCGACGAGCAGATCGAAGAGCTCGGCCGCGAGCTCGACGCGATTCGCGACGAGATCATCGCGAGCCGTGGCGAGAAGGACGCGGCCTACATCCGCAAGGTCATCTCCGCGCAGCGCAAGCTGGAGCTGACGAGCCGCGGCATCCTGCTGTTCTCGTTCTTCCCGCCGGCGTGGCTCATCGGCACCGCCGGCCTGTCCGTGGCGAAGATCATGGACAACATGGAGATCGGTCACAACATCCTGCACGGCCAGTGGGACTGGATGCGCGACCCGAAGATCCACTCCACCACGTGGGAGTGGGACCACGTCTCGCCGGCCGAACAGTGGAAGCACTCGCACAACGAGCTGCACCACACGTACACGAACGTGATCGGCAAGGACAACGACCTCGGCTACGGCATCATGCGCGTCGACGAGGACCAGAAGTGGCACCCGATGCACCTCGGGCAGCCGGTGTGGAACTTCATCAACGCCTGCTTCTTCGAGTACGGCATCGCCGCGTACGACCTGGAACTGGGCAAGAACCTGCACAAGCGCCGCCGCAACAACCCCGAGTTCCGCGCGCGGGCCAAGGCCGTGGGCCGCAAGATCCGCAAGCAGGTGCTCAAGGACTACGTGATCCACCCGCTGCTGTCGGGCCCGTCGTTCCTCACCACGCTCGCCGCGACGTTCACCGCGAACCTGATCCGCAACCTGTGGTCGCACTCGGTGATCATGTGTGGTCACTTCCCGGAGGGCGTGCAGGTCTTCGAGCGCCGTTCCATCAAGGGCGAGACGCGCGGCCAGTGGTACCTGCGCCAGATGATGGGCTCCGCGAACATCAGCGGCAGCAAGGCGATGCACTTCATGACCGGCAACCTGTCGCACCAGATCGAGCACCACCTGTTCCCGGACCTGCCGAGCAACCGGTACGCCGAGGTGGCGGTCAAGGTGAAGGCGCTGTTCGAGAAGTACGAGCTGGAGTACGTGACCGGTCCGCTGCCCAAGCAGGTCTTCTCCGCGTGGCGCAAGGTGTTCCGCCTGTCGCTGCCGAACCGCAAGCCCAAGGTGAAGGCGCCGAGCCGCGACAAGGAGCTCGTCGCGGCCTGACAACCGGACATGGACTAGACGAAGAGCGGTTCAGATCTTTCGGCCGGTACCGGCGAGCACGCCGGTACCGGTGAGATTCCTCCGTAGGGCCCGAGACGCTGTACCCCTGCTGCTCGATCGGGCCCTCCGACGGAGGAACCTATGCGAAGGGTCTACCTCGTCGCGGCCGCCCTGCTCACGGCCGCGACGATCCACACGCCTGCCTCGAACGCGGCCCCGGAGGCCGCGGCGGCGATCACCGAGACCGTCTACGTCGAGTCCACGATCGACAGTGACGCGGACGGCAAGCCCGACCGGATCGCCGCGGACGTCATGCGGCCGGACACACCGGGCCGGGTGCCGATCGTGATGGAGGCCAGTCCCTACTACGGGCTGGGTGGCGCGGCGGCGTCGTCGACGGCGGTGCCCCGCGGCTTCGGCCGCTGGTACGACGAGTACTTCGTGCCGCGCGGGTACGCCGTGGTCGAGATGGAGATGCAAGGCACGTCCCGCTCGACCGGTTGCCCGACCAGCGGTGGTCCCGAGGACACCGCGAGCGTCCGCGCGGTCGTGGACTGGCTCAACGGCCGGGCGAAGGCGTTCTACGCGGACGGCCGGGAGGCGGTCGCGAGCTGGAGCACCGGCAACGTCGGCATGCTCGGCGTCTCCTACAACGGCACGCTGCCCAACGCGGCCGCCGCGGCGAACATCCCCGGCGTGAAGACGATCGTGCCGATCGCCGCGATCTCCAGTTGGTACGAGTACGCCCGCGACCAGGGCATCGGTTACAAGGGCTGGGAGTCGAACTACCCGTCGTTCCTCGCCGGCTACGTCGTGAGCGCGGCGCAGAAGGCGAAGTGCAAGCCGGTGTTCGACAAGCTCAGCGCGCAGGACGGCGACGAGTCCTGGGACCACACGTCGTTCTGGAAGACCCGCGACTACCGGCCGGGGGCGCAGAACACGACCGCGTCGGTGTTCGTCGTGCACGGCCAGGCGGACTGGAACGTCAAGCCGTCGCAGTTCGGCCGCTGGTGGAAGGAGCTCGCGGACCGCGGTGTGCCGCGCAAGATCTGGCTGCACCGCGGCGGTCACCTCGACCCGATCTCGTTCCGCCAGGCCGAGTGGCAGCGCGTGATGGGCCTGTGGATGGACCACTGGCTCAAGGGCGCGAACAACGGGATCATGAACGAGCCCATGGCCGACGTGCAGAAGCCCGACGGCAGCTGGGAGCAGGCGGCGTCCTGGCCGCGCCCGGACACGAAGAACACCACGCTGTACTTCGGTCCGGCGTCCGGTGGCATGTCCGGTTCGCTGACCGCCACCGCGGCCGGCAGCGGCACGCAACGCCTCGTGAACAACGCGAACATCAACGAGGCGAGCATGATGGCGAACCCGGAGACCGCGAGCTCCGGCCGGCTCGCCTACGTGACAGCACCGCTGACGAAGGCCGCGCGGCTGTCCGGTGAGGTCAGCCTGACCGTCCGCATCGCGTCGAACCGCGCGTCGGTGCCGCTCACGGCGCTGCTGGTGGACTACGGCCCGAGCACCCGGGCCGTGCTGTCCGAACGCAGCCCGCTGCAGCTGTCCACCGAGGTCTGCGGCAAGAACGACCTGCGCGACCGCACCGGCTGCGCGCGGCCGCCGGACGTCTCGATCCAGGCCGTCACGGCGACGATGCTGACCAAGGGGTCCATCGACGCGAAGAACCGCCTGTCGCTGGAGTCCGCGACCCCGTTGCCCACCGGCGGGACCACCGCGGACGTCACCTGGAAGCTGCACGCCAGGGACGCGCTCGTCCCGGCAGGGCATCGGATCGGCATCGTGCTCGTCACCAACCACAACGCCTACATCGCCTCGGACACCGCGGCGAGCGGCGTCGCGCTCGACGTGTCGCTGGGCGCCAGCAAGGTGGTGCTGCCGATCGTCGGCGGAACGGTGAGCTGACCCGCGGAACCGGGGCCTGCGCACTTCACATCGCACAGGCCCCGGCTTCACCAGCCTGGCGCGATGCTGCTCGCGGCCATCCCGAGCCCGACCCAGGGCGTCTGGCACCTCGATCCCGTGCCGATCCGCGCCTACGCGTTCTGCATCATCGCGGGTGTCCTCGTCGCCGCCTGGCTGACCGAACGCCGCTACGTCCGGCGCGGCGGCCGGCCCGGCGTCGTCAGCCAGATCGCGACGTGGGGCGTTCCGTTCGGCGTCGTCGGCGCCCGGCTCCACCACGTGGCGACGACGTGGCAGCCCTACTTCGGCCCCGGTGGCGATCCCGTGAAGGCCCTCTACATCTGGGAGGGCGGCATGGGCGTGTGGGGCGCGATCGCCCTCGGCGCGCTCGGGGCATGGATCGGTGCGAAGCGCGCGGGCGTGGCGCTGCCTCCACTGGCGGACACCGCCGCACCGGGAATCGCGCTGGCCCAAGGCATCGGCCGGCTCGGCAACTGGTTCAACAACGAGCTCCACGGCGCCCCGACCGACCTGCCGTGGGCGTTGACGATCCACGAGTGGGACCTGCAGGCCGGCCGCGCGGTCGTCGGCGCGGACGGACAGCCGGTGGTGCTGGGGACGTTCCACCCGGCGTTCCTCTACGAGCTGCTGTGGACCTTCGGCGTGGCCGCCGCGGTGATCTGGGCGGACCGCCGGTTCCGGCTCGGGCACGGCCGCGCGTTCGGCCTGTACGTGGTGCTCTACACCCTGGGCAGGCTGTGGATCGAGGCGCTGCGGATCGACGCGGCGAACACGGTTCTGGGCCTGCGCCTCAACATCTGGACGTCGCTGCTGCTGGGGCTGGGCGCCGCCGCGCTGACGCTGTGGTCGGCACGGCGGCACCCCGGTCGCGAGGACCTCGGGTCCGGTTCGGCGCCTCGGGCACGAACCGGCGAACGCGGAGTCCAGACATGATCGACTGCGTGAGCGACTACGACGCCGTGGCCGAGGCGTACGACCTGGACAACGGGACGAGCCTGCAGAACGCCTACTACGAGCGTCCGGCGGTGCTGGGGCTGGCCGGGGACGTGGCAGGGCGGCGGGTGCTCGACGCCGGCTGCGGTGCGGGTCCGTTGTTCGCGGCGTTGCGGGAACGGGGCGCCGTCGTCAGCGGCTTCGACGTGAGCGCGGGCATGGGCGCGCCTGCGGCTCGGTGCGGACGCGGACCTGCGCGTGGCCGACATCGCCGGTCCGCTGCCGTTCTCCGACGGCGAAGTCCCAGCATTTGGGAACATGAAGGCGCGAAAACGATTAGGACGCGGCAGGCATGGGCATGGTCCGATCGGCAGCGCGCTGGATCACCGGCGCAATAGGCTGTGGGTGTGAGTGACTACTTGCAGGTGACGACGACTGCTGACAATCGCGACACCGCCGCGAGCCTTGCTCGCTCTGCCGTGGCGGCTCGTCTGGCAGGGGCTGCCCTCGTTTCCGGGCCGAACACATCGTTCTTCTGGCACAACGGTGAGATGGGCGAGGGCGAGGAGTGGCAGGTCACCCTCAGGACCACGGCCGACAGGTATTCCGCGTTGGAGGCGCACCTGCTTCAGGAGCACCCGTGGGACAACCCGGAACTCACGGCTATCTCCATCGTCGAAGCTCCCGAGGACTACAAGGCGTGGCTCGACAAATCCGTTGACGAACGGTAGGCAGTCCTGCTGCGGCGCCCAGGACGCTAGTCACGGACGAGAGGGAGTGGTGCGGCCGAAGTCGATCAGTCACTCTGCTGATGCGCTCGACCGGCCGCACCGAGCCTACGCCCATCGCGAGGTCGATTGCGCGCTGTGTGATGGTTGCTGACTGTTCAACCTCGCCTGCGTCGAGGTAGGCGTGTGCAAGGGACGTCAGGTAGATCGCCTTGTCTCGGGCGTGCGTGTCATCGAAGCGACTGAGGCCGTCTTCGAGCAGCGGGACCGCGCGCAGTGGTCGGCGGAGTTGCGTCCAGCAACGTCCACTCATGATCTTGATCTCGTCTTCGTCGACCCAGAACACCCAGTCTGGTTCGGGTCGGTTGCTGGCTTGATGAACGACCTCCGCAGCGGTAGCCAGGCGCGTTCGGTCTCATCTGCCTGCCCAGCTACCGCATGCGTCCAAGCCATGCGCTCCAGCAACGAGGCTGCACTCGCGGCGTCGCGTGCTCCGGGCGGTTCATCCGGATCACCGTGGTGGTCCCGGTCGTCTCGCCCGCACGTCCCTGTGACCTCCGAGATCATCGGTGGCGCCCGGCGCGCCGGTGTCGTCTACTGGCACGATGCCAATCGTCTCTCCCGGTTTCTCCGGGCGACGCCGGTCACCGGACGCGCAGCTCCCGCCCGGCCAGTACCTGGCGGAGGACTTCCCGGTCCTCACCGCGGGACCGACGCCGCGGATCACGACCGACCGGTGGCAGTTCACCGTCAGCACGGAGGCCGGTCAGCGCCACGACTGGTCGTGGCAGCAGCTGATCGAGCTGCCGGCGGAGAAGATCACGACCGACATCCACTGCGTCACCAAGTGGTCCAAGCTCGGCACCCGTTGGAAGGGCGTCTCGCTGGACGTGCTGCTGGAGGACGTGGAGACGGCCGCGGACTACGCGCTCGTGCAGTCCTACGGCGGCTACACGACGAACCTGCCGCTGGAGGACCTGCTCGACGGGCAGGCGTGGATCGCCTACCGCTACGACGACGAGGAGCTCACGCCCGAGCACGGCGGCCCGGCGCGGCTGCTGGTGCCGCACCTGTACTTCTGGAAGTCGGCGAAGTGGGTCCGCGGGATCCAGTTGCTGCTCGAGGACGAACCCGGCTTCTGGGAAAGCGCGGGCTACCACGACTACGGAGACCCATGGCGCGAGCAGCGGTACCAGGGCGACTGACCTGGCGGGTGGCCGGACTGGCCGAGGCCACCGACCTGACGAAGAGCGCGCGCGGCCTGGTGTTCGACGTGCCCGGCTGGCCCGGTCACCTGCCGGGGCAGCACGTCGACGTCCGGCTCACCGCCGAGGACGGCTACTCGGTGCAGCGCAGCTACTCGATCTCCTCCGTGCCGGACGGGGAGCGCATCGAGCTGAGCGTGCAACGGATCGCGGACGGCGAGGTGTCGCCGTACCTGTGCGACGTGCTGCCCGTCGGGGCCGAGGTCGAGCTGCGCGGCCCGGTCGGTGGCTATTTCGTGTGGCGTGCGACGAGTCAGTCACCCGTGACGCTCGTGGCGGGTGGCTCGGGCATCGCGCCGCTGATGGCGATGGTCCGCACGCGTGCGGCCGAGGGCAGTCGCGTGCCGTTCCGGCTGATCTACTCGGTGCGCACGCCCGAGGACGTCTTCTACGCCGGCGAACTGCGCCGCCGTGCCCGTGAGGACGCAGGTCTGGACGTGCGGGTCGTGTACACCCGGCAGGCCCCGGAAGGTTCTCCGGAGCCGCCGGGCCGGCTGGGTGTGGCCACCCTCAACACGCACGGATGGCCCGCCGAGTTCACCCCCGACGTCTTCGTGTGCGGACCCACCGGGTTCGTCGAGACGGTGTCCGACGTCCTCGTGGCACTGGGGCACGACCCGCGCCGCGTCCGCACCGAACGCTTCGGCTGAACAGGAGAGCACCGATGAGCGACGACCACGCCGGTGGCCACGTCGACGGCAACGCGCTGGCGGGGGACCTGCGGGAGATCTTCGCGGTGGATCTGACGGCGGCGACCGGGCAGTGCTCGGCCTGCGGCTACAAGGGGTCAGTGGCGACCCTGCGCGTCTACCGCAACGCCCCCGGCACGGTCGCGCGCTGCCCGCACTGCGAGGAGGTCGTGCTGCGGCTCGTCCGCGGTCGCGACCGCGCGTGGCTCGACCTGCGCGGCACCGTGAGCCTGGAGATCCCGCTGTCATGAAACTGGCCTGTCAGGCGGTCCTGTTCGACATGGACGGCGTGCTCACCGACTCCACGGTCGCCGCCGAACGGGCGTGGACGCAGTGGGCGCACGAGTACGGTGTCGACCCGGCCGAGGTCCTGCGCGGCCTGCACGGCCGCCGCGCCACGGACACCGTCCGCCTGCACGTACCCGCCTCCGCGCACGCCGAGGCGCTGCGGCGGATCAACGACATCGAGACCGCCGACGCCGGCTCGACCACCGCGATCCCCGGAGCCCGCGAGCTGGTGGACTCGCTGCCGGGCAACTGGGCGCTGGTCACCTCGGCCCCGCCCGGACTGCTGGCGGTCCGGCTGGCCGCCGTCGGGATCCCGTTGCCGCCCGTGGTGATCAACGGCGACGACGTCACGCGCGGCAAACCGGACCCGGAGGGCTACCTGACCGCGGCGCACAAGCTCGGCGTGCCGATCGGGGACTGCCTGGTCTTCGAGGACAGCGGCAACGGGATCGCGGCGGGCCTCGCCGCCGGGGCGGCCACCGTCGTCGGGGTCGGTGAGGACGCGCTGCGGACGCCGGCGCCGGTGGTGGTGCGGGATCTGCGTTCGGTCCGGTGGGCCGGTGCCGGGGTCGAGGTGTCGGGGGAGCTCCGCCGGTCTTCGTGACCTCGCAGGGTCGACCGCCGAGGTCTTCGAGGCCGGCGGCAACGCAGCGCGACGGGTCCGGCCGCCGGTGCGGTTGGCGGGTGAGGACGCGCTGCGCACGCCAGTGCGGGACCCGGGTTCGGTCCGGTGGACCGCCGACAGCGCCACGGCGTAAGGGGACCGCCGCCGCCCTGCCGACCAAACGTCCCCGCCGAGGTCTGGACTGCTTCCAGACCTCGGCACCGAACAACGCGGTTCCCGGAAACTTGTCCGGTTTGACATGCCTGTTACCTCCGAACGGCCGTAGCCCGACTGTTGAATCGTGTGCGTTGATGTGTGGGAGCGCTCTTACAACGTTGTAAAACGAAGGGGATCTTCGCCGATGAAGAAAGCCGCCCCCGTACTCGTCGCTCTGCTGCTGGCGTTGGGCATAGCGCCCGGGACGTCACCCGCGAGCGCCGCCGAGCCCGTGCACGGCCTGAAGGGCGAGTACTTCAGCATGTCGGTACCGGGCGCGCGGGATTTCGCGACGCTGGGTGGCACCGTGCTGGACGCCGACGTCAACCACGGCGACCTGACCGGTGTCTTCGGGTTCCTGAACGGCCGCACCGAACACACGACCGCCCGCTGGACCGGGCAGATCGCGGTGCCGCAGTCCGGTGACTACACCTTCCACGCCATCGGGGACAACGGGTTCCGGCTGCTGATCGACGACCAGCCGGTGATCGACCACTGGGTCGGCGACTGGGACCGGGAGCAGACCAGCGCGCCGGTGGCGCTCACCGCCGGGCGCCAGTACGCGTTCAAGCTGGAGATGTTCCAGGACACCGGCGGCGCCAACATGTTCCTGCGCTGGTCGAGCGCGACCACCGCCAAGCAGCTCGTGCCCACGACCGCGTTCACGCCGCCCCCGGACTTCCAGGTCGTGCCGCGCACGGCCGAGGTCTCCCGGGACGGGCGCACGCTCACCGCGGACTTCGGCGGTCGCGTCACCGGCACGCAGGACCTGGAGGACCACCTGCGGATCGAGGTGGACGCCACCCCGTTCCCGATCTCGCTGATCACCACGAGCCGCAACCGGGCGACGATCCGGCTGGGCGAGCGGGTGCTGAAGGGCCAGCGGGTCCGGATCTACTACGACGGTGCCGGAGCGCTCGCGGTCGACGGCCGGAAGGTCGCCAAGACCGCCCGCACGACCGGGAACGTCTCCACCGAACGGCTCCGGACGCCGTGGGGTGAGGACTTCGACGCGCGCAACCCGTTGCCGGAGTACCCGCGCCCGCAGCTGGAACGCGACAAGTGGCTCAACCTCAACGGTCCGTGGGAGTTCGCGGCCGCCAAGGCGGGCGAGCAGCCGGTGTTCGGCAAGAAGCTGCGCGAGAAGGTCGTGGTGCCGTACCCGATCGAGTCGCAGCTCTCCGGGCTGGAGCGGCACGAGGACCACATGTTCTACCGCCGCACGGTCTCCGTCCCGCACGACTGGCGGATCGGCAGCGGCCAGCGGCTGAAGCTCCACTTCGGCGCGGTCGACTACCACGCCAAGGTGTGGGTCAACGGCAAGCTCGTCGCGGAGCACACCGGCGGCTACACGGCGTTCAGCGCCGACATCACCGACGCCCTCAAGCGCGGTGAGCAGGAGATCGTCGTCGCGGTCACCGACACCACCGGACCGCACCAACCCAAGGGCAAGCAGTCGCCCAACCCCAGCGGCATCTTCTACACGCCGTCGTCGGGCATCTGGCAGACGGTGTGGATGGAACCGGTGGCGGAGCAGGGGATCGACGAGCTCAAGACGACCCCGGACCTCACCACCGGCTCGCTCACGGTCCACGTCCGGTCCGCCGGCAACGCCACCGTCACGGCCGTCGCCAGGGATGCCGGGGGCCGGCAGGTCGGCACCGTCACCGGACCGGCGAACACGGACCTCAAGCTGCCCGTGCCGGACGCGCACCTGTGGACTCCGGACGACCCGTACCTCTACAAGCTCGACGTCACGCTCGGCCGGGACAGGGTCAAGAGCTACTTCGGCATGCGGTCCACGGGCGTCGCCAACATCGGCGGCACGCCGAAGCTCACGCTCAACGGCAAGCCGATCTTCCACCTGATGCAGCTCGACCAGGGCTTCTACCCGGACGGCCTGAACACCGCGCCGAGCGACGAGGCGCTGGTCTTCGACCTGAAGGCGCAGAAGGACCTCGGCTTCAACTCCGTCCGCAAGCACATCAAGGCCGAGCCCGCCCGCTGGTACTACCACGCCGACCGGCTGGGACTCATGGTGTGGCAGGACTTCGTGTCCCTCGAGGACGGCAGCGACCCCGCAGCCCAGCAGGCCTTCGTCAAGGAGGGCCGCGAGCTGATGGACCAGCTGCACAACCACCCGTCCATCTACTCGTGGATCGTGTTCAACGAGGGCTGGGGCGAGTGGGACCGCACCGCCACCGGCCAGATCGCCGACCAGGTGAAGGCGGCCGACCCGAGCCGGGTCGTCAACGCGCACAGCGGGGTGAACTGCTGCGCCTCCAAGGGTGACAGCGGCCGGGGCGACGTCATCGACCACCACGACTACAACAACACCGACCCGGCCCGCCCCGACGGCAAGCGCGTCGTGGTGGACGGCGAGCACGGCGGCTTCACGCTGCGCACGCCGGGACACCAGTGGCCCGGCGCCCCGATCGCGATCTACAGCGGCGTGGCGGACAAGGCGGCGCTGACGGCGAAGTACGTCGACAACACCCGCACGTTCTACCTCGGCCAGGCCCGCGCGGAGATGTCGGCGTCGGTCTACACGCAGGTCACCGACCTCGAAGGCGAGCTCAACGGGCTCTGGACCTACGACCGCAAGCGCATCAAGGTCGACCCCGGTCCCGTCCGCGAGATCAACCGGCGCGTGATCGAGGCCGGGGCCGACGCCGGCAAGCCGTACCCGTACGCGGGCAGCGGTGAGTGGAAGCTCGACGAGACCAGGGGCACCACGGCGAAGGACTCGACGGGCAAGAACCCGCTGACCCTCAGCCCGACCGGCGCCACGTGGAAGGACGGCGCACTCGAGCTCCGCAACGGCTCGGCGGAGACCTACGGTCCGGTCGTCGACACGACCAAGGACTACGCCGTGTCCGCGAAGGTGCGGCTGGACGAACTGCCCGGCAACTACGCCACCGCGGTGAGCCAGGACGGACGTCAGGCGGAGAACCCCTTCTACCTGCAGTACGGACAGGGCGCCTTCGCGTTCAGCACGCCGGGCGGCAACCGCGCCCGGTTCGAGGTCACGCCGGAGATCGGCCGCTGGTACGAGCTCAAGGGTGAGAGGAGCGGAAGCGAGATCCGGCTCTACGTGGACGGGGTGCTCGTCGCCACCGCGACCGCCGGACCGGCCGTCGCGAGCACCGGTGCTCTCGCGGTCGGACGAGCCAAGTACAACGGCCAGAACGTCGACTTCTGGCGAGGTGCCGTGAAGGACGTGCGCGTCACCTCCTGATCACGGGAGAACGCTCTCCGGCGTGGTAGAACCGTGGCATGAGCAAGGTTGCGCCCACGCTGGAGGACGTCGCGCGAGTCGCGGGAGTGTCTCGCGCGACGGTCTCCCGTGTCGTCAACGGCACGCGGAACGTCGACCCCGGCATCCAGGAGACGGTGCGCAACGCGATCGAGCAGACCGGGTACACGCCCAACCGCGCGGCCCGGTCTCTCGTCACCCGGCGCACGGGCACGGTGGCCCTGGTGATCTCCGGTGCCGGCGGGGGATCGGACGTGTTCACCGACCCGTTCTTCGGGCGCGTGACGGCGGGCGTGGTCGACTTCCTGCGCGGCCACAGCGTCCACCCCGTGCTCATGCTCGCCGACTCCGACCCGGCGCGGACCGAGGTCGTCGAGTTCCTCAGGCAGGGCAGCGCCGACGGCGCGCTGCTGGTCTCCACCCACCCCGTCGACCCGCTGCCCGCCCGGCTGCTGGACGCGGGCGTCCCCTCGGTGCTCTACGCGCGGCCCGGCCGGCCGATGCCGGTCAGCTACGTCGACATGGACCACCGCGCGGGCGGCAGGATGGCCGCCGACCACCTCGTGGCCGCGGGGCGGTACAACACCACCACCATCTCCGGGCCGCTCGACGTCCTGGCGAGCCAGGACAGGCACGCCGGGTTCCGCGACGCCATGGCCCGCCACGGGTTCCCGTACGTGCCGAGCGCGGAGGGCGGGTTCACGTTCGAGAGCGGCGCCACCGCGATGCAGCGGCTGCTGACCGAGTGCCCCGACCTCGACGCCGTGTTCGCCGCGAACGACCTGATGGCGCAGGCGGCCGTGGACGTGTTGCAGGCGCACGGGTTGCGCATCCCCGACGACGTCGCCGTGATCGGGTTCGACGACAGCGCGCCCGCCCTGGCCTGTCGGCCGCAGCTCACCACGATCCGGCAGCCGGTCGAGCGGATGGCCGCGGAGATGGCCGCACTGCTGCTGGCGGACCTGGAAAAACCGGGACAACGACCGAGATCCGTCATCTTCGAACCGGAACTCGTCGTACGGGCCTCCGCGTGATTGACCTGGTCGGCACCCGGCGTTAACGTCCCTTGGGAGAGCGCTCTCACGCCCCTGTCCAAGGCTTTCAGCCCCTCCCCGTCAGGCAGGATCATGGGCTCGACCCTGTCCAGGGCCGCCGCGTTCGCCGCTGCCGCTCTGTGTTCGGTGACCTCAGTCAGTGTTGCGTCGCAGGCCGGTGCGGCCGCCTGCGGCACCGGCAACGTCGCTCTCCACCGCCCGGCCACCGCGTCCTCCACCGAGAACGGCGGCACACCGGCGTCCGCCGCCGTCGACGGCAACGCGGGCACCCGCTGGTCGTCTCAGTTCTCGGACCCCCAGTGGCTCCAGGTCGACCTCGGCTCCACCCAGCAGCTCTGCCGCGTCTCCCTGAGCTGGGAGGGCGCGTACGGCAAGGCCTTCCAGGTCCAGGTGTCGGACACCGCCGCCGCGAACTCGTGGCGTGACGTCTACTCGACCACGACGAGCACGGGCGGCACCCAGTCGCTCGACGTCACCGGGTCCGGCCGGTACGTGCGGGTGCTGGGCACCCAGCGCGCCACAGGCTGGGGCTACTCGCTGTGGGAGCTGGGGGTCTTCGCCACCACGCCCGACACACCGGGCGTGACGCCGACCGACCCGCGCAACCCCGACTTCGGGCCGAACGTGTTCGTCTACGGGCCGGGCTCGTCGCAGCCGGAGATGCAGTCGCGGCTCGACTCGATCGCCGCGCAGATGAAGACCAACCAGTTCGGGCCGCAGCGCTACGCCGTGCTGTTCAAGCCCGGCACCTACAACGCCGACGTGAACCTGCGGTTCTACACGCAGATCGCCGGTCTCGGGCTGATGCCCGACGACGTGAACATCAACGGCCACATCCGGGTCGAGGCCGACTGGCTGCAGCAGGGCGACGACCCGAACAACCTCGGGAACGCGACGCAGAACTTCTGGCGCGGCACCGAGAACCTCTCGGTCACCCTGCCCGCCAACCAGATCGAGCGCTGGGCGGTCTCGCAGGCCACCGCGTACCGGCGGATGCACCTGCGCGGCCAGGCGCACCTGTGGAACGGCTACGACGGCTGGGCCAGCGGTGGTCTGATCGTGGACAGCAAGATCGACGGCGTCGTGGTGTCCGGTTCGCAGCAGCAGTTCCTCACCCGCAACAGCAACCTGGCGGGCGGCTGGTCGGGCTCGGTGTGGAACATGGTGTTCGCCGGCACCCAGGGCGCACCCGCGAACCACTTCCCGAACCCGTCGCACACCACCGTCGACACCTCGCCGGTGACGCGCGAGAAGCCGTACCTGTACCTCGACGGCTCGGGGGAGTACCGGGTCTTCCTGCCCGCGCTGCGCCAGAACTCGCGCGGCACGAGCTGGGAGAACGGCAACCCCGGTTCGTCGGTGTCGCTCGCGGACTTCTTCATCGTCAGGCCCGGCACCCCCGCCGCGACGATCAACGCGGCGTTGCAGCAGGGCAAGCACCTGCTGCTCACGCCGGGCGTCCACCAGCTCGACGACACCATCCGGGTCACGCGCCCGAACACCGTCGTCCTGGGTCTGGGCCTCGCGACGCTGACGCCGACCACGGGCAGGGCCGCGCTGACGACGTCCGATGTGGACGGTGTCAGGCTGGCCGGGTTCCTCGTCGACGCGGGCGTGCAGAACTCCCCGGTGCTGCTGGAGATCGGTGACTCCGGCGCGAACTCCCACGCGGCCAACCCGACCTCGCTGCACGACGTGTACCTGCGCGTCGGCGGGTCGCAGGCGGGCAAGGCGACGGTCAGCATGCGCGTCAACAGCCGCGACACGCTGATCGACCACACGTGGGTGTGGCGGGCCGACCACGGCGAGGGTGTCGGCTGGACCGCGAACCCCGGCCAGAACGGCGTGGTCGTCAACGGCGACAACGTCACCGCGTACGGGTTGTTCGTCGAGCACTACCAGCAGCACAACCTGATCTGGAACGGCAACGGCGGCCGCGTCTACCTGTACCAGAACGAGCTGCCGTACGACCCGCCGAACCAGGCCGCGTGGATGAACGGGTCCAAGCGGGGCTG
This sequence comes from Lentzea jiangxiensis, assembly GCF_900104175.1. Classification (GTDB taxonomy): domain Bacteria; phylum Actinomycetota; class Actinomycetes; order Mycobacteriales; family Pseudonocardiaceae; genus Lentzea; species Lentzea jiangxiensis. Next base: position 261,244 of record NZ_FNIX01000003.1, on the reverse strand, counting down.
GGCCGGCTACAAGGTGGCCGACTCGGTGACGACGCACCAGGCGTTCGGCGTCGGCGTGTACTGCTTCAACCAGGCGAACCCGAGCGTGGTCACGGACAACGCGTTCGAGGCGCCGAACCGGCCCGGTGTGCGGTTCACGCACCTCGTGGCGGTGTCGCTGGGCGGCGTGGGCACCATCGCCAACGTCATCAACGGTGTCGGTGGCGCGGCGGACGCCACCACCCAGGTCCGTTACCTGGTGAACTACCCGTGAGCCTGATCTGAGAGCACCCGCTCTCCGCCGGGCATCGGACACGCGGCGCACAGGGGCGGGCAGCGGCCTGCCCCTGTGCGCCGTCCTCGGCTTCGTCGGGAGCTGCGACTTCACGGGCGGCACCGATGCGGCGCTGACCGTTGCCACGTCTGGGGTTCTAGCGCGTAGAACGGTCGTTTGACAGCGGCCGAGGTGGTTCGTAACATCGCGGATCAGGCGTGTGAGAGCGCTCTCACGCGCCGCTGCACGACATTGGCATCGACGCCGAACTTTCCGTTGAACTCGAACAAGGTGGTGCTCTTCACGCATGCGCAAATTCATCCGGGTGGTCGCGGCGACCGCCGCGGCGGCCGCTCTGCTGCTCGGCACGGCGCAGGTCTCGCTGGCGGCCGACCCCGTCCTGGTGGACGCCGGCGGTCCCGGTGACATCGGCGTCGGCGGTCTTGTGGACACCAAGCCCGCGGACAAGCGGTCGAACGTGGTCTTCAGCCGCACCGTCCGGAACCGGATCGACAGCTCGCTCTGGAACACCTCGCGGTACCTGGAGTCGTCCTACGAGCTCACCGGCCTGACCGCGGGCGCGTCGTACGAGCTGCGGCTGTACTTCCTCGACTGGTACTTCACCCGTCCCGGCCAGCGGATCTTCGACGTCGACGTGAACGGTCAGCGCGTGCTGAGCGACTTCGACATCATTGGGACCGCCGTCGCCGCAGGAGCGGACGCCCCTCTGACCGCCTTCGGCGTGGAGAAGGACTTCGCCGTCACGGCCGACGCGGACGGCAAGGTGCGCGTCGGCCTCGTGCGCGGTGCGGTGAACCAGCCGCAGATCAACGCGATCGTGCTGGTGCCCGCCGCGTAGCGGTCCACCGCCGACCCAGAACATCCCGGGACGCAGACCATCCCGGGACGCGGACCATCCCAGGGCGCGGACACGCGCCCCGGGATGCTCGTCCTCTACCGCGGCAACCGGTAGTCCGGTCCGAGCGCGGCTCCCCGGTGGGGCTTGTACAGGTCGTACCCGCGCGGGTCGCACTGCAGGCCGCCGTTGACGCAGTGGCGGACCAGCGCGGCCTGCGTGGGCGCGTCCCAGGCGTTCATGAAGTCGTAGTGCCAGGTGTAGCCGCGGCCGCTGGAGAGCCGGACGCGCGACATGTCACCGGACACCGGGAACGCCATCTTGAACTCGATCATCGGCACGGCGACGGGGTGCGACGGCGGGCAGACCAGCGTGGCGCGGTCGGGGTAGGCCATGTGGGACCTGTGATCCGCGGAGTCGAGGTCGCGGCCGTTCCAGCAGCTCGGCGCCTGGTAGCGGACGTTGAGCTGGCTGCCGGGCGGGCAGTGCGCCGGGATGTCCCAGTTGTGGAAGCTGTCGCCGCACTCCCAGCCCTCGACAGCGCCCGGTGCCGTGCGGAACTCCTCCTGCGACGCCGAGGGACTGCCGACCACGAACCGGATGCCCGGCGGGAACGGCACGACGTCCTGGTACCTCAGGATGCCGGACTTGTAGTAGATGACCTGCGGGAAGTCCGGCGGCACCACCTGGTCGCCGTTGAGGACCGACGGGAACCAGTACGCGGACCTGTCGTCCGGCGTCCTGCAGTTGGTCTGCCCCGCCTTGAGCGAGTCGTTGGTGCTGCGGGCGTTGGTGGAGCTGTTGCCGAGGAACGTGTGGAGGTGCGACGCGCCCGGCAGTCCCGGGAAGACGATCGGGTCGTCCGGGAGGTGCGTCGTGACCGAGCAGTTCGCCTGGAACTCGTGGTGCGTGACGAGGTCGTCGGCCCGCGCCGACTGCGTCGCCACCACGACGACCGCTGCCACCAGGGCAGCCGACATCGCCGTCGCGCTGAGTTTTCTGGACACCTGTGTCCTCCTGCCGATGTGGGAACCGGCCTGGAGAGCGCTCTCCCACTCAGCGTCCCGCTCGGCCGCGCGTGGTGTCAAGACCGGTTCTTTTGACACCGCCTGCGTCTGGTCGTACCGTTCGACGGCAGGGCTGTGAGAGCGCTCTCCTCCTACATCCCTACCTGTGGCAGGAGGCGCGATGGCTCGCGTCCGCTCCGTCGGCACGGTGCTCGCCGTGCTGCTCGCTCTGGCGGTGACCCCGGCGCAGGCCGCGCCCGTTCCGCTCTCCGAAGGCAAACCCGCGGTGGCGTCGTCGACCGAGAACGGCGGCACCCCCGCCTCGGCGGCGGTCGACGGTGACGGCGGCACGCGCTGGTCCAGCGCGTGGAGCGACCCGCAGTGGCTGCGGGTCGACCTCGGCGCCTCCTCGTCGCTGACGCGCGTGGAGCTCGACTGGGAGTCCGCGTACGCCACGGCGTTCGAGATCCAGGTCTCCGCGAACGGCGACACGTGGCAAACCATCCGCTCCGTGACCGGGGCGGCCGGCGGTCGGCAGGGCTACGACGTCACCGGCACCGGCCGGTACGTCCGCGTGCACACCACCCAGCGCGCCGGCGGTTACGGCGTCTCGCTCTGGGAGTTCCGCGTCCACGGCACGCAAGCCCCGGGCGTCCCGGGCAGCGGCGTGCACGTCACCGGCTCGCAAGGCGACTGGCGGCTCACGGTCGACGGCCGGCCGTGGACGGTGAAGGGCCTGACCTGGGGGCCACCCGCGGCCGACGCCGCCCGGTACATGCCGGAGCTGACGTCGATGGGCGTCAACACCCTGCGCACCTGGGGCACGGACGCCTCCACCCGCCCGCTGCTCGACGCCGCCGCGGCCCACGGGCTGCGCGTCGTCAACGGCTTCTGGCTGCAACCCGGCGGCGGTCCCGGCTCGGGCGGCTGCGTCGACTACGTCACCGACACCGCCTACAAGAACGACGTGCTCGGCCAGATCCGCCACTGGGTCACGACCTACCGGGACCACCCCGGCGTGCTCCTGTGGAACGTCGGCAACGAGTCCCTCCTCGGCCTGCAGAACTGCTACTCCGGCGCCGAGCTCGAGAACCAGCGCGTCGCCTACGCCCGGTACCTCAACGAGGCCGCGCGGGCGATCCACACCATCGACGCCAACCACCCCGTGACGAGCACGGACGCGTGGACCGGAGCGTGGGCGTACCTGAAGGCGCACACCCCGGACCTCGACCTGTACTCGGTCAACTCCTACGGCAACGTCTGCCAGGTGCGCCAGGACTGGATCTCCGGCGGCCACACCAAGCCGTACCTCCTCACCGAGGCGGGCCCGGCGGGGGAGTGGGAGGTGCCGGACGACGCCAACGGCGTTCCGGCGGAACCGACCGACGTGCAAAAGCGCGACGGCTACACGCAGGCGTGGAACTGCATCACCGGCCACACCGGGGTCTCCTTCGGCGGCACGCTCTTCCACTACGGCACCGAGCACGACTTCGGCGCGGTCTGGTTCAACCTGACGCCCGCGGGCAAGAAGCGGCTCTCGTTCTACGCGGTGCAACGGGCGTTCGGCGGCGCCACCCCGGCCAACACCCCGCCGGTGATCTCGTCGATGGCGGTGCCGCGGACCGTCGCCGCGGGCGCCCCGCTGACCATCGACGTCGCGGCCTCCGACCCGGAGGGGGACGCGCTCACCTGGTCGGCCGCGTTCAACAGCAGGTACATCGACGACAGCGGCGGTCTCGCCGGAACTCCGGTGCGGGTCGCCGGGAACCGGCTCACCGTCACGGCTCCCGACCGCCTGGGCGTGTGGAAGGTCTACGTCCTGGCCGAGGACGGCCGGGGCAACATCGGCATCGAGACCCGGTCGGTGCGGGTCGTCGCACCGCAGCCGGCCGGCGTGGACGTGGCGCGGGGCAAGCCCGTGACCGCCTCGTCGTACCAGCAGGCCGGCGACGGCGCCCCCTACCCGCCGTCCAACGCCGTGGACGGCGACGCCGCCTCCCGCTGGGCCACCGACTGGTCCGACCCGCAGTGGGTCAGGGTCGACCTCGGCGCCGTCACCACCTTCCAGCACGTGCACCTGGTGTGGGAGGGCGCTTTCGGCCGCGCCTACGAGATCCAGGTGTCCGACGACGGCAGCAGCTGGCGGACCGCGTACGGGACGACGTCGGGCAACGGTGGTGTGGACTCGGTCGACGTGACGGCGACCGGCCGGTACGTCCGCCTGCACGCCACGCAGCGCGCAACCGGGTGGGGCTACTCGTTGTACGAGTTCGGGATCTACCGGCGGTGATCCACCTCTGCATCGAGCGGGTGGATTCCGCCACCGCATGAGGTGAATCCCGGGGCGAGACCGGTCTGCGGTCCCGGCGCCACGACTAGCTTCGGCGCAATGACTGTCGAAGTGGCGCTGGGACCGGGATCGAGCACATGGGAACGTCTCGGGCAGTGGCGGTTCCTGCTGGTGATGCACCGCGCGCTGGTTCTCCAGTCCGCGCATCCGGCCGTCGGAGCGGCCGTCGCCGAGTTCTCCGTCTACAACGCGCGGCCGTGGCGGAGGTTGTTCCGCACCATCGAAAGCCTGCACACCTACGTCTACGGCAGTGCGTCCGAACAACGCCGTGAGCTCGCCCGCCTCGAACGTCTCCACCGCCGGATGCAGGGGCAGGACGGGTACGGCAGGGCGTTCGACGCGGGGGACACGAGGGCCAGGGCATGGGTGCACCTGACCCTGTTCGAGGCAGTACTGACCATGCAGCGGCTCGGCGGAGACCCGTTGTCGGCGGAGGAGACCGCTCGCTTCTACGACGAGTGGCGCCGGGTCGGCCGGCAGTTCGGCCTGCACGAGGAGGACCTGCCCGCGACGCCGGAGGAGTTCCGCACCTACTTCGACCGGGTGGTGGCCGAGGTGCTGGAGGACAACACCACCGTCAGGGACCTGTTGTCCGGCAGCATCTACCGCGTGCCGGCACCGCCCGGCCTGCCGATCCCGGAACTCGTCTGGGCCCCGGTGCGGTTCGCGTTGGTCACGGCCGCCGTGCAGGCCACCGCCGCCACGCTGCCGCCGGTGTACCGCGAACGGCTGCGGCTGCCGTCGGTCCCCGGCGCGGATGTCGTGGTGCACGGTCTGCACCTCGCCGCGCGGATGGTCACCGACCTGTTGCCCAAGCCGTGGCGCTACCAGCCGATCGCCGCCGCGTCGATCAGGGCGGCCGGGGTGCGCCGGGCCGAGGTCGTCCCCGAGTCGTTCTTCGAGACCGTGCTCGACCAGAGCGGCGACGGCGTGCTGCGGTGGAGCGACCTGCTCGCGATGGCCAGGGAGATCAGCACCCACCTCGACCTGGACCAGAAGGACGAGGACGCGGTCCACGACGCCTTCCACTCGTGGTGGGAACAGCTGGCCACGGCCACCGGCACGCCCGTGGACGGCTCCGTGACCGCCGCCGCGTACAACGCGGCCCTGGCCGAGCGCGCCTACCCCGGCCCGCCCGACCGCGAACGGGGCTGCGGCGCCGTGGCGGCGACGGTCCGCGGGCTGATCGACCGCGACGGCAACGGCGAGGTGCGGCAGGACGAGTACACCCGCCTGCTCGACCGCAGCCCGCGCCGTCACGAGCTGATCGCCGCCATGCGCGAGCTCGACCACGACGGTGACGGCACCATCCACGGCGACGAGCTGGAGCAGGCGCTGCGCGAGTTCCTGGTGGGGGAGCGCGACTTCGAGGCCGCCCGTCACCTGCTCGGCCGGATCTGAGGGGTCGTTGGTCCTCGCGCGCCGCAGGTGTGCGACTGGGAGCCCGAGCACCGTCGAACGCGTCGATGGCGGAGCGATAGTCGGTTGATGGCCGAGCGGGGTCGAATGATGTGATCGGGGTTACATCGCACTGCGGCGAATGAGGGTGAGGCCGACGAACCCGCCCGCGGAGTCGCGGCTGTCCGGTTCCGCGCTGAGCCGCTCCTTTCCGCGGCATGCCGAGTAGCTCCGACCTGTGAGACCGGGAATTGTCGAGAGGAGGGTGCCATGGACGGATATGAGATTCTCGCCGACGAGGACGGGCACGTTCGCGGCTACGACTAAGGACAACTCGCCCGAGCCGCGGCGATGTCCTGCGAAGACTTCCTCGTGGCTCGGGCCGGGTTCCGCGCCGAGGAACGCATTCCGGCGGAGTGCCTGGCGGGGCGACGCGCGAGGAGATCACCGCGGGCAGGACGACGGGGCACTCGTCTTCGGTGCTCGCGAAACGTCCGCTCTCCTGGAGTGAATGGCGGAAGAATAGAACGATAAAAAAACAATAGATAGCGATGTCAAGATCGAGGAATGGTGGACATCCTCGGTCATGCCCGCGACAACCTGATCCTCGCACTGATCATCGGGTGCGAGATCGCGTTCTGGGTCTTCCTGCTCGCCGGGCTCGTCGTGCGCTATCCGATGCGGAGCCCCAGGCTCGGCGCCGCGCTGCTGCTCTGCACACCGCTCGTGGACGTGGTGCTGCTGGTCGTCACGGTGTTCGACCTGCGCTCGGGTGGCGAGGCGACGTGGGCGCACGCGGCGGCCGCCATCTACCTCGGGCTCACCCTCGGGTTCGGGCACGGCATCATGCGATGGGCCGACCAGCGCTTCCACCACCGCTTCGCCGGCGGCCCGCCTCCCGTCACCCCGCCGAAGTACGGCCGGGCCAAGGTGCGGTACGAGTGGAAGCAGTTCGGCCGGTTCGCGGTCGCGTGGCTCATCTCGGTCGTCATCATGGCGGCGTTGGTCTTCTTCGTGAGCACGCCCGCGCAGACCGAGGTGATGTGGAAGGTCGCCATGCCGATCATGACGGGCACCGGCGCGGCCTGGTTCGTCTTCGGTCCGCTCATGACCACGATTCGTCCGCCGCGTCCGCGCAGCGGCTTCCACAAGACGCACATCGGCTGATCATCGACCTTGACCGCGCCGCCGCCCTCCGCCGTCACCGCGCCGGACGCGGTGGTGCGGCGCAGGAGGACATCCGTGATGAGAATCGCCTGTTGGCAGGCCTCCACGCACCCTTCGGACGTGGCCGGCGCTCTCGCCCGTCTGCGTGTGCGCGCGAGGGAGGCCGCGGCGGCCGGCGCGCGGCTGCTGGTCACGCCGGAGATGGCGCTGTCGGGCTACAACATCGGCAGCGGGACGGTGCGCGAGCTCGCCGAGCCGGAGGACGGACCGATGTGCGGCGCAGTCGCGCGCATCGCCGCCGAGGCCGGGATCGCGATCGCGCACGGCTGGCCGGAACTGGCCGGGGAACGCGTCTACAACTCCGTGCGCCTGGTCGACGCCGACGGAACGCGTCTGGCCGCGTACCGCAAGACGCACCTGTTCGGCGAAATCGACCGGTCCAGCTTCAGCGCCGGTGAAACGGGCGTCGTCCAGGCCGTCCTCGACGGCCTGACCGTTGGCCTGATCATCTGCTACGACGTCGAGTTCTCGGAACTGGTTCGCGCACATGCGTTGCGCGGCACCGAACTCCTGGTGGTGCCGACCGCTCTGATGGCCCCGTGGCAGTTCATCGCCGAGACGGTGGTGCCGGCTCGTGCCTACGAGAGCCAGTTGTTCATCGCGTACACCAACTGGACCGGACGGGAACACGATCTGGAGTACTGCGGCCTCACCAGGGTCGTGGGACCGGACGGCCGGGTCGCCGCGATCGACGCCGGGACCCGGGACGGGCTTCTGGTGTCCGAAGTGGACCTGTCGCTGATCGCCGAGGTCCGCGCCGAGACCACCTACCTCGCCGACCTGCGTCCGGAGCTGTACTGAGACCTGTCCCAGGTCCTGGCCGGACCCGCGGCCACGACCTGGGACGTGTCTCAGATGACGACCGGCGCCAGCTCGTCGAAGAGGTCACCGGGGCCGGGGTTGTCGGGGTGCGTCGCGCCACCGAGGTGGTGCACCACGCCCCAGACCGCGTTCAAGGCCGTCCCCACGGCGTTCTCCGCGAAACCCCCGAGCCAGGAGATGTCGTCGCCGGCCATGAGGAACCCCCGGTGCTTCTCGTCCAACCCGTCCTGCATGAAGTGGGTGAACAGGGCGCGCTGGTACCGGTACTGCCCCGGGAGGCTGGACTTGAACGCCCCCATGAAGTTCGGCTCGGTCTCCCAGGTGACCGCGACCGGCGGCGCGATGATGTGCGAGCGGATGTCGACGTCCGGGTAGATCTGGGCGAGGGACGCCAGCACCGCCTCCAGCCTTTCCTCGGCGGTGAGGGTGGCGACCTTCAGGGAGTCGTCGTTCCACGTGTACGACAGGCACATCACACCGGGTTGGTCCGGGCCGTCGTCGAAGAGGTAGACGCCCCGGGGCAGCCGGTCCGTCAGCGTCATCCCCATGACGTCCCGGCCGGTCTCGTCGCGGTCGCGCCAGAACGGGCGGTCGGTCAGCACGAAGAGCTTCGACGAACCCATGTAGTGCGTTCGTTCCAGCGCGGTCCACAGGTCGGACGGCAGCAGATCGGGGTCGCACTTGATCCGGGACAGCAGGTTCCAGCTCTGGGCGGTGAAGACGGCCACCGGGTACTCGTGCACGTCGCCGGACACGTCCTCGATCACGTACCCGGTTCCGCCGGCGGCGCGGCCGATGCCGATCACGCCGGGCCTCGGTGTCCCGTCGTGCAGTCGTGCGAGCGAGGTGCCCGCGGGCCAGTGCACGAGGTCGTCCGGCTCGTGGTGCCACAGCCCCGTCGGGATCTGCTGGCTGCCGCCGACGATCCGGTACTGCTTGTCGCCGACCTCGGTGTAGACGACTCGCAGGACGTCGAGCACGGAGTTGGTGAAGTCGGTGTCCCAGCCACCGCACCCGAAGCCCACCTGGCCGAAGATCTCCCGTTGCTCGAACGACGAGAAAGCCGCTGTGGAGGCGAGGAAACCGTAGAACGACAGGTTCTCCATCTCCCGGACCGTGCGGTTCCACAGGGCCTTGATCACGGAGACGTCGCGGCGCTCCATCGCGCCCATCATGACCGGCAGGTCCGCCCTCTCGTACAGCGCCTTGGACCACGCGTCCGAGACCTGCTGGAAAGCCAGGGGCAGGTCCTCGGGGCCGCGCGCCCAGTGGGTCTCGCCGCGCAGGTTGATGACCGTGCTGGGAGTGGCTTCGGCCAGCGGGTTGGGGAACGCCACGGCTTTGAGGCCCAGCTTGTTCACGTAGTGGAACAGCGTGGCGGACGGCGAGAAGCGCATCGCTCCCAGTTCCGCCCTCGGCTCCGGGTGGCCCTCGAACCCCACGGTGCGCATCCGCCCACCGAGCTGCTCGATCTCGTAGACCACCGGGCGCAGACCCAGCTTCATGAGCTCGTAGGCGGTCACCACGCCCGAGATCCCTCCGCCGATGACGGCGATCTCGGTGCCGTGGCGATCCGGTGGCACCGCACCCAGTCCCGCCGGGTGGCTGAGCCATTCGTCGTAGACGAAGGGGAAGTCGGGGGACAAACCCGTGGTTGGTGCCGGCTCGTCGTCTGTGACAATCGACGTGAATCCCATTGTGCGACCTCGATGATTCGTCGGGTTTCAGCGGTTCGACGGAATTGCGGATCGGTGGGTGAATGCGCTGGACGGCGCGACGCGTGCCCGCGAGGGGATCACCGGGAGGGCCGACGGGGCTTCAAGGCGTCCTTCGGGCTGGCCGTCACCACGTCGAAGTTCTTCTTCAGGAGGTCCAGGCGGTGGATCAGGTAGTCCGGACCCGCCACGCAGATCCTCGTCATTCCCTCGTTCACCAGCCGGTCGTGGATGTGTCCCCAATGCACCGGGCTGACGGTGGCCGCGTCGAGCATCGCGCCGACTTCGGCTCCTCCGCTCAGGAGCGAGCCGTCCTGGTCCGAGATGATCGGCACCGCCGGCGAGGTGAAGGAGAACTTCCGCAGGACTTCTTCTCGCAGCCGGGCGCGCAACGGCGCCAGAACGCGGGCATGTGCCGCGGGACGCATCGTCGTCAGGCAGTAGCCGCCACGGTCGCTGATCTTCGCCTTGAACGCCGCGAGGTGTTCCTCGTGCATCGTGACGAGGTGCACGGTGTCGTCGAAGTACCCGGAGATCTCGTGCCACTCGCCGTCTCGCGACATGGTGGCGAGGACGTCGGCGAGCCGGTCCGAGGGCGTGCGCACGACCAGCTGGCTGACCAGGTCCCGGTGCTCCTCCCGGAAGTAGTCCAGCTCGCACCGCGCCAGCTCGGCGGTGAGCCGGACGACCTCGGCGAACGGCATGGCCCCCGAGTAGGCGACCGCGGCGCGCTCGCCGAAGCTCGAGCCGACGCACAGGTCCGGGCGCAAGCCCAGCGACTTCTCCATCCAGTCGGCCAGCGCGACGGAGTTCACCAGGAAGGCGATCTGCTGCGCGGCGCTGTACTCGTCGGGTCCGGACCGCAGCGCTTCGAGCAGCGAGTACCCGAGTGCGGCATCCGCCTCCGCCAGTCTCCGCCGGGCGAACGGGCTGACGGTCATGAACCTGCCGACATCGGCGAACCTCGACGGGCCCATTCCCGGAAACACAACTGCTGCACGGCTCACGGCGACGCCTCCAGATGCATGTGATCCACCTCGTCTCAGCCTGTGCCGCACGGGCGGGAAGCTGCTTTCAGCGGCCGAGGAGAAATAAGGCTGGATCCTATGAAGTGGCAGGCGTGCCGATCGATGCCGCGATTCCGCGCATCGGTCATCGACAGGTAATTGCGGTGACCGCTCCCGATCGATTGTGCGCCGTGGTGACCCGACCAGGTGGACGAGGAGTTCTTCCCCGGTGGTCGACTGGTGGAATGCGCACATCCCCCGGATTCCCCGACGTGTGATTACGTTACGCCAGTTCTGCGTCCCGATGTGTTTTTGGCGGGATCGGCCAGCGCTGTCGTTCGCCACCACTGACGTCCCACGGAGTAGTTGGGGAGTGCACTCTTGAGCGAGTTCGATGACCTCCGTCCTGCCGGCGAGGTGGTGGACCGGGGAAACGAGCTGCCTGCGGGAAATCCGGTGGCGGCACAGTCGATGCGCGACCTCGTCCTGCGGGTGACCGCGGAAGTCCTCGCCGACATGGTTCCCGGCGCGCCGGCGCCGGGGAACGGCACGCGGTCGTTCCTCGACCTGGGGTTCGACTCGCTGGCAACGGTCGAGCTGCACGCGCGTCTCGTCGCGGCCACCGGTCTCGAGCTGCCCGTGACCGCCGTCTACGACCACCCCAGCCCGGTGGCCCTGGCCGCCCGCCTGGGAGGGGGGAGCGAAGAGTTCGGGTCCGCGCCGGCGTTCCCGGTCGTGGAGCACGACGACGACGTGGCGATCGTGGGTCTCGGCTGCCGGTTCCCGGGGCGGGTCGACTCGCCGGAAGCGTTGTGGCGCCTGGTCGACGAGGGTGTCGACGCCGTCACCGACTTCCCGTCCGACCGGGGCTGGGACGTCGAGGGGATCTTCGACGAGGACGCGAACGCGGCGGGGAAGACCTACAGCCGGCGCGGCGGGTTCCTCGACGCCGCGAGCGAGTTCGACGCCGAGTTCTTCGGGATCTCCCCGCGTGAAGCGACCGCGATGGACCCCCAGCAGCGCCTGGTGCTCGAGGTCGCCTGGGAGGCGTTGGAACGCGCCGGTGTGGACCCGACCTCGTTGCGCGGCAGCCGTTCCGGTGTGTTCATCGGCGTGGAACCGCAGGAGTACGGCCCGCGCCTGGCGAACGCCCCCGCGGGGTTCGAAGGGCATCTGCTGACCGGCAACACGCCGAGTGTGGTGTCCGGCCGCATCGCGTACGTCCTCGGCCTCGAGGGTCCTGCCCTGAGCGTGGACACCGCCTGCTCGGGTTCCCTCGTCGCCCTGCACCTCGCCGCGCACTCGCTGAGGTCCGGTGAGTGCGACCTCGCGCTGGCCGGTGGTGTCGCGGTCATGGCGAGCCCCGGCAACTTCATCGCCTTCTCCCGGCAGCGGGGGCTCGCGCCCGACGGCCGGTGCAAGCCGTTCGACGAGTCGGCCGACGGGACCGGCTGGGGTGAGGGCGTCGGAATCCTCGCGCTGGAACGGCTTTCCGACGCCAGGCGCAACGGCCACCCGGTACTCGCGGTCGTGCGTGCGTCGGCCATCAACCAGGACGGCGCCTCGAACGGCCTGACCGCGCCGAACGGTCTCGCCCAGCAGCGCGTGATCCGCCAGGCACTGGCCAACGCCCGGCTCACCGCCGCCGACGTCGACGCCGTCGAGGCGCACGGCACCGGCACCCGGCTGGGAGACCCGATCGAGGCACACGCGATCCTCGCCACGTACGGCCGGGAGCGCGAGGCGGACAAGCCGGTGTGGGTCGGTTCGATCAAGTCGAACATCGGCCACGCCCAGGCGGCCGCCGGCGCCGCCGGCGTGATCAAGATGATCATGGCGATGCGCCGGGGAACCCTGCCGCGCTCGCTGCACCTCACCAGCCCGACGCCGCACGCGGACTGGTCGGCGGGCGCCGTCTCACTGCTCGGGGAAGCACAGCCGTGGCCGGTGACCGGCCGCCCGCGCCGTGCCGGGATCTCGTCGTTCGGCATCTCCGGCACCAACGCCCACGTGATCATCGAAGAAGCCCCGCCCGCCGAGGGCGAGCGGATCGGTGACGCCCAGGACACCGATGGCGTCGCCGTGCCGTGGGTGCTGTCGGGCAGGACGCAGGAAGCCCTGCGCGCCCAGGCCGCACGGCTGAAGGCCTTCGTGGGCGACAACCCCGCGCTCAGTCCGGCCGACATCGGCCTGTCGCTCGCCACCACCCGTGCCGCCCTCGACCACCGCGCCGCCGTCGTCGGCCGCGGTCGTGACGAGCTGCTCGCGGGCCTCGACGCCGTGATCGACCCGGCCGCCCCTGCTCTGCGGGACGTCGCGGGGACCGGCGGCCTCGCGTTCCTGTTCGCGGGTCAGGGCTCCCAGCGCCGCGCGATGGGTCTCGAGCTGTACGAGCGCAACGAGGTGTTCGCCCGTGCGCTGGACGACGCGTTCGGCTACCTGGACATCCAGCTGGACATCCCGTTGCGGGAGGTGCTGTTCGCGCAGGAGGGCAGCGAGAACGCCGCCCTGGTCGACCAGACCTCCTACGCCCAGCCCGCGCTGTTCGCGATCGAGGTCGCGCTGTACCGGATGCTGGAGTCGTGGGGCCTCAAGCCCGACTACGTCAGCGGCCACTCCATCGGCGAGATCGCCGCGGCGCACGTGGCGGGGGTCCTCACCCTGGAGGACGCCGCGACCCTGGTGGCCGCCCGCGGGCGGCTGATGCAGGAGCTCGAGGTGCGCGGCGCGATGGTGTCGTTGCGCGCCACGGAAGAGGAAGCGCTGAGCCTGCTCGGCGGGCACGAGCACGCCGCGGGGATCGCGGCGGTCAACGGGCCGCGCTCCGTCGTGCTCTCCGGCGCGGAGGACGTCGTCCTGCCGATCGCCGACCGGTGGCAGGCCCAGGGCGGCAAGGCCAAGCGCCTCAACGTCAGCCACGCCTTCCACTCGCCGCTGATGCAGCCGATGCTGCACGAGTTCCGCACGCTCCTCGAGTTCCTGAGCTTCTCCGCCCCGGCCATCCCGTTCGTCTCCACGGTCACGGGCCGCCTCGTGGGCCCGGACGAACTGTCCACACCGGACTACTGGGTGGCACACGTCAGCGAGGCCGTGCGCTTCCACGACGCCGTGCGGGTCATCGAGTCGGCCGGCGTCACGACGTGCCTGGAACTGGGCCCCGACGGCGTGCTCTCCGCGATGGCCGCCGACTGCCTCCCGGACGAGGCCGACGTGCTGGTCCGGCCCGTGCTGCGCCGCGACCGCCCGGAGGAGGTCGAGGCGCTCAGCGCCGTGAGCCACGCCCACCTGCGCGGCGCGCGGGTCGACTGGCGCGCGGTGTTCCCGGCGTCCGCGACCACCGTCGAGCTGCCCACCTACGCCTTCCAGCGCGAGCACTTCTGGCTGTCCGGAGCGGCCGCGGGCGACGCGGCCACGCTGGGCCTGGAGCCCGGCGACCACCCGCTGCTCGGCGCGGCCGTCGCGCTGGCCGGCGGGGAGGGCCACGTGCTCACGGGACGGCTGTCCCTCGCGACGCACCCGTGGCTCGCCGACCACGTCGTGTTCGGCCGCGTCGTCGTTCCGGGGGCCGTGCTGCTCGACCTCGCGGTGCGGGCAGCCGGGGAAGCGGGGTGCGCCTCGGTCGAAGAGCTGACCCTGCAGGCACCCCTGGTGCTCCCGGAGTCCGGCTCGGTGCAGTTGCAGCTGCGGTCCAGCCCCGTCGACCCCGCCGGCAGAGCCGCGATCAGCGTGCACTCCAGGCTGCCGGGGTCCGACGAGTGGGTCCTGCACGCCTCGGGCGCTCTGGCCGTGGAGCCGTCGGCACCGCACAGCTGGACCACGACGTCGTGGCCGCCCGCCGGAGCGCGGGAGGTCGCGCTCGACGGCGTCTACGACGACCTGGCCGCCACCGGCCTGGCCTACGGCCCCGTGTTCCGCGGGCTGCGCGGCGCGTGGGTCGCCGGTGACGAGGTGTTCGCCGAGGTCGCCCTGCCGGAGCCGGCCGCGGTGACCGCGGCGGACTTCGCCGTGCACCCCGCCCTGCTGGACGCCTCCCTGCACGCGATCGGGTTCGGCGGAGCCGGTGACGACGACGGGCGGGCACGGCTGCCGTTCTCCTGGTCCGGCGTGTCGGTGCACGCGACCGGCGCGACGTCCCTCCGCGTCAGGATCACCGTCAAGAGTGCCGACGAGGTCACCCTGCACGCCGTCGACCCGGCGGGCGCGCCCGTCTTCACGGTCGGCTCGCTGGTGTCCCGCGCGCCGTCCGCGGCCGTCACGCCGCGCGCGAGTCTGTACACAGTGGACTGGGTGTCCGTGCCCGCCGGGGACTCACCGGCGTGGACGACCTACGGCGCGGTGGACGCCGCCCCCGGCGTGCTCGCCCTGGTCGTCTCGCCGGAGAGCGGAGGTCCGGCCGGTGCGCGTGAGGCCACCCGCACCGTGCTCGCGGCCGTGCAGGACTTCCTCGCCGACGCCCGGTACGCGGACTCCCGCCTCGTCGTGGTGACCAGCGGCGCGGCCGGGCCGGACGTGACCGACGTGGCGTCCTCGGCGGTGTGCGGTCTGGTGCGCGCGGCGCAGGCCGAACACCCCGGGCGGTTCGTCCTCCTCGACGGCCCGCAGGAGTTCGCCGGTGCCGCCGCCGGGTCCGGTGAGCCGCAGCTGGCCGTGCGCGAAGGCGTTCTGCTCGCGCCACGGGTCGTGCGCGCTCCTGCCGCGGCCGGCACCGAACGGGTCCTGCCCGTCGACGGCACCGTCCTGATCACCGGTGGCACCGGTGGGCTCGGCGCGGCACTCGCCAGGCACCTGGTGTCCGCCCACGGCGTGACGAGCCTGGTGCTGACCAGCCGCCGCGGCACGCAGTCGCCGGGAGCCGCCGAGCTGAGCGCCGAGCTGGCCGAACTCGGTGCGCACGTCACGATCAGCGCCTGCGACGTCGCCGATCGCGCGGCTCTCGCCTCCGTCATCGGGGCCGTCCCGGCGGACCGCCCGCTCGTCGGCGTGGTGCACGCCGCGGGCTCCCTCGCCGACGGCGTCGTCACGTCGCTCGACGAGGAGAGCTTCGAGCGCGTGCTGCGCCCGAAGGTCGACGGCGCCTGGCACCTGCACGAGCTGACGAGCCACCTCGACCTGCGCTTGTTCGCCCTGTACTCCTCCACGTCCGGGCTCTTCGACGGTGCCGGGCAGGGCAACTACGCCGCCGCCAACAGCTTCCTCGACGCGCTCGCGCTGCACCGCCGCGCGAACGGCCTGCCGGCCCAGTCCCTCGTGTGGGGGCTGTGGAAGCTCGGCATGGGCAGCGGTCTGACGCCGGCCGACGCCGACCGTGCGGCCAGGCAGGGCTTCCCGGCGCTGGAAGAGCACGAAGGCCTCGCGCTGTTCGACGCTGCGCTGGCCTGCGACCTGCCGCTCGCCGTCACCGCGCGGCTCGACCTCGCCGCTGTGGAGGCGCGGTCCCGCGACGCCCTCCTCCCGCCGTTGCTCGAACGGCTGGCCAGGACGAGGCTGCGGCGCGCCGCGGGTGGCTCGCCCGCCGCGAGCCCGCTGGCCGGGGCGACGAGGTCCGACCAGAAGGCGGCTCTGCTCGGCCTGGTGCGCGCGCAGGTCGCCGCCGTGCTGGGACACGCCACCACGGACCGCGTCGACCAGGACAAGGCCTTCACCGACCTGGGCTTCGACTCGCTCACGGCGGTCGAGCTGCGCAACAACCTGAGCGCCGCCGCCGGCGTGCGGCTTCCGGCCACGGTCGTCTTCGACCACCCGACGCCCGCCGCGCTCGCGACGTTCCTGCACGTCCA
This sequence comes from Lentzea jiangxiensis, assembly GCF_900104175.1. Classification (GTDB taxonomy): domain Bacteria; phylum Actinomycetota; class Actinomycetes; order Mycobacteriales; family Pseudonocardiaceae; genus Lentzea; species Lentzea jiangxiensis. Next base: position 244,832 of record NZ_FNIX01000003.1, on the reverse strand, counting down.
GCTCTCCGGTGACGAGCCCGACCCGACCGCCCCGGTCCTCACCGCCGCCGCGACGGACGAACCGATCGCGATCGTCGGCATGGCGTGCCGCTACCCCGGAGGGGTGGGCTCGCCCGAGGACCTCTGGAACGTCGTCGCGTCGGGCACGGACACCATCTCCGGCTTCCCGGTCAACCGCGGCTGGGACCTCGACACCCTGTTCCACCCCGACCCCGACCACAGGGGTACCTCCTACGCGACCGAAGGTGGGTTCCTGCATGAGGCGGATGCGTTCGACGCCGAGTTCTTCGGCATCTCCCCGCGCGAGGCGCTGGCGATGGATCCGCAGCAGCGCCTGCTGCTGGAGGTCGTGTGGGAATCACTCGAGAACGCCGGTCTCGACCCCCTGGCGCTGAAGGGCAGCAGGACCGGCGTCTTCGCCGGGGTCATGTACTACGACTACGCCCACAGCCTGCACACGATCCCCGAAGAGGTCGAGGGCTACATCGGCACCGGCACCTCGGCCAGCGTGCTGTCCGGCCGGGTGGCCTACACGCTCGGGCTGGAGGGTCCGGCGGTCACCGTCGACACCGCCTGTTCGTCGTCGCTCGTCGCCCTGCACCTCGCCTCGCAGGCGTTGCGGTCGGGGGAGTGCGGGCTGGCCCTCGCGGGCGGCGTCACGGTCATGGCGACCCCCGAGACGTTCGTGGACTTCTCCCGCCAGCGCGGCTTGGCCGCCGACGGGCGCAGCAAGTCCTTCGCCGCCGCCGCCGACGGGACCAGCTGGTCCGAGGGCGTGGGCGTGCTCGTGCTGGAGCGGCTGTCGGACGCGCGGCGCAACGGCCACGAGGTGCTGGCCGTCGTGCGCGGCTCCGCGGTGAACCAGGACGGCGCGTCGAACGGTCTGACCGCGCCGAACGGTCCGTCGCAGCAGCGCGTGATCCGGCAGGCACTGGCCAACGCCGGTCTGTCCACTTCGGACGTCGATGTGGTGGAGGCGCACGGCACCGGCACCCGGCTGGGCGACCCGATCGAGGCGCAGGCGCTGCTCAACACCTACGGGCAGGACCGCGACGGGCGACCGCCGCTGTGGCTGGGCTCGGTCAAGTCCAACTTCGGCCACACCCAGGCCGCCGCCGGCGCCGCGGGCGTGATCAAGATGGTCCAAGCTATGCGGAACGAGACGCTGCCCGCGACGTTGCACGTGGACGCCCCGACGCCGCACGTCGAGTGGGACACCGGCGCGGTGTCGCTGCTGACCGAGCAGGTTCCCTGGCCCGCGCGGGACCGGCCGCGGCGGGCGGCCGTCTCCTCGTTCGGCATCTCCGGCACCAACGCGCACGTGATCCTCGAGTCGGCGGACGCGGTCGACGTTCCCGTCCGCGCGACGGGCGGGGGCACGTCCGGTTCCAGGACCGCCTGGGTGCTGTCGGGCAAGACGCCGGCGGCGGTGCGGGAGCAGGCGCGGCGGCTGAGCGCCTTCGTCGCCGCCGACGAGACCCTGTCCCCGGCGGACGTCGGCTTCTCGCTGGTCACGACCCGTGCCGCGCTGGAGGCGCGCGCCGCCGTCACCGGAGCGGACCGCGAGGAACTGGTGGCCGCCCTGGACGTCCTCGCGGACGGAGGGGCCGGCGCCGACGTGGTGGAAGGCTCTGTCCTCGGTGGACCGGTGGCGTTCCTGTTCGCCGGCCAGGGTTCGCAGCGGCTGGCGATGGGCCGCGGGCTGTACGACGAGTTCCCGGCCTACGCGTCGGCCTTCGACGAGGTGTGCGAGCTGCTGCCGGGCGTGCGCGAGGTGGTGTTCGGCGCCGACGCGGAGGCGTTGAACCGCACCGCCGTGGCGCAGCCGGCGTTGTTCGCCGTCGAGGTGGCGCTGTTCCGGCTGGTGGAGTCGTGGGGTGTCCGGCCGGAGTACCTGGTGGGGCACTCGATCGGCGAGATCGCGGCCGCGCACGTGGCCGGTGTGATGCCGCTCGGCGACGCGGCCCGGCTGGTCGCGGCGCGCGGGCGGCTGATGCAGGACCTGCCGTCCGGTGGCGTGATGGTGGCCGTGCGGGCCGGCGAGGACGAGATCGGGCAGTTCCTGTCGGACGAGGTGTCGCTGGCCGCGGTCAACGGTGCCGGTTCGGTGGTGCTGTCCGGTGTGGAGGGTCCGGTGCTGGCCGCGGCCGAGGAGCTCACCGCGCGGGGCCGCAAGTGCACGCGGTTGTCCGTGTCGCACGCGTTCCACTCGGTGTTGATGGAGCCGGTGCTGGACGAGTTCCGGGCCGTGGCCGAGTCGATCGAGTACCGCGAGCCGGCGGTGCCGATGGTGTCCACCGTGACGGGTGCCCTGGTGGAGCCCGGCGTGGTGACGTCGCCGGAGTACTGGGTCCGGCACGCGCGGCAGCCCGTGCGGTTCGCCGACGCGGTGGCCGCGTGCGCGGAGCTCGGCGTGGCACGGTTCGTCGAGCTGGGTCCGGACAGCTCCCTGTCCGGCATGGGCGCGGAAAGCGCGGAGGAAAGCGTTTTCGTCCCGCTGCTGCGCAAGAAGCACGACGAGGTCAAGTCGTTCACCACGGCGCTCGCGCGGTTGCACGCGCACGGCGTGACCATCGCCTGGGACGCCATGTTCCCCGGTGCCCGGCGGGTGCCGCTGCCGACGTACGCCTTCCAGCACGAGAGGTACTGGCTGGAGGCGCCGCGCACGCAGGCCGGCACGACCGGCCTCGGGCTCGCCTCCGCCGAGCACCCCCTGCTCGGTGCGGCCGTCGAGTTCGCCGAAGGGGACGGGTTCCTCTTCACCGGGAGCCTGTCCCGGGCGAGTCACGGCTGGCTGACCGACCACGTCGTGCTGGACCAGGTCATCGTCCCCGGCGCGTGCCTGGTCGAGCTGGCCGTCCGCGCGGCGGACGAGGTCCGCTGCGGCACCGTGGAGGAGCTGACGCTCCAGACCCCGCTGGTGCTGCCGGAGTCCGGCGCGGTGGACATCCGGGTGCAGGTCGGTCCCGCCGCCGCGGACGGCCGTCGTTCCATCAGCGTGCACTCGCGCCCAGCGAGCTCCCTCACCGGAGATCCCTGGACGCGGCACGCCACGGGTTCCCTGGTGCCCGCCGCGCCCGCGCCGGACTTCGACCTGCGGGAGTGGCCACCGGCCGGAGCCGAGCCGGTGGCGGTCACCGGCCGCTACGAGGAGCTCGCCGGCACCGGTCTTTCCTACGGTCCCGCGTTCCAGGGCCTGAGCGCGGCCTGGCGGCTGGGCGACGACGTCCTCGCCGAGGTCGTGGTTCCGGGCGACGCGAGCCACGCGGACTTCGGGCTGCACCCGGCACTGCTGGACGCCTCGCTGCACGCGATCGGCCTCACCGAGGACAGGCCGCTGTCGCTGCCGTTCGTGTGGAACGGCGTCACACTGCACGCGTCCGGTGCCGGTGCGCTGCGGGTCAGGCTGCGCGAGGAGAGCGGCGACACCTGGTCGATCCGGGTGGCGGACAGCGCCGGCGAGCCGGTGATGACCGTGGAGTCCCTCGTGCTGAAGGAGGTCTCCGCCGACGGACTGCAGCCGCAGCGGCAGAGCGACTGGTCGTTGCGCGTGGAGTGGGCGCCGGCGGTGCTCGGCGACGCCGTCGAGTGGACGGACTACGAGGCGGTCGGCGGCCGGGCTCCCGCGCACGTCGTCCTGCACCTGCCGGTGGACCGCGACGTGGACGTGCCGGAAGCGGCGCGCAGGCTGTCCCACCGGACGCTCGACGTCGTCCAGCGCTGGGTGGCGGACGACCGGTTCGCGAGCTCTCAGCTGGTCGTGGTGACCGAGGGCGCGGTCGCCGTCGACTCCGCGGTGGACAACCCGGCGACCGCGGTCGTCTGGGGCCTCGTCCGCACCGCGCAGCAGGAGTACCCCGGCCGTTTCCTGCTCGTCGACGCCGAACCCGGCGCGGCGATCGGGCCCGAGCTGCTGGGCAGGCTCATCGGGTCGGGGGAACAGCAGCTGGCGGTGCGCGGCGACCAGGCCTTCGCGCCTCGGCTCGTGCCCGCGGCCAAGGACCGGCTGCTGCCCCCACCGGGCGACGCGTGGCGGCTGGGGATGTCGGGCAAGGGCACGCTCGACCACCTCGTCCTCACGCCCAACCCCGGTGTGCTGGAGCCGATCGCGCCGGGTGACGTGCGCATCGGCGTCCGCGCCGCCGGGCTGAACTTCCGCGACGTGCTGACCGTGCTCGACATGTACCCGGGAGACGCCGGGACGATCGGCAACGAGGCCGCCGGAGTGGTGCTCGAGGTCGGTGCGGACGTGACCGACCTGCGCCCCGGCGACCGGGTGATGGGACTGGTCATCGGCGGGATCGGCCCCGTCGCCGACGCCGACCGCCGGCTGGTCACCCGCATGCCGCGGGGGTGGACGTTCGAACAGGCCTCCGCGGTGCCGCTGGTGTTCCTGACGGCGTACTACGGCCTGCGCGACCTCGGCAGGCTCGAGAAGGGCCAGTCCGTCCTGATCCACGCCGCCGCGGGCGGTGTCGGCATGGCGGCGACCCAGATCGCGCACCACCTCGGTGCGGAGGTCTTCGGCACCGCGAGCGCCGGCAAGCAGGACGTCCTGCGCGCGGCCGGGCTGGACGACCTGCACATCGCGTCGTCGCGCGACCTCGACTTCGAGGACGTCTTCACGGCGGCGACCCTCGGACGCGGCGTCGACGTCGTGCTCAACGCGCTGTCGGGCGAGTTCGTGGACGCGTCGCTGCGCCTGGTCACCCCCGGCGGCCACTTCGTGGAGATGGGCAAGACCGACGTCCGCGACGCCGCCGAGGTCGCCGCGGGACCCGGTCACGTCACCTACCGCGCGTTCGACCTGATCGACGCCGGACCGGACCGGATCGCGGAGATCTGGGCGGAGCTCGACGAGCTGTTCGAGCGCGGGGAGCTCACGCCGCTGCCCACCCGGAGCTGGAACGTGTTCCAGGCGCAGGAGGCGTTCCGGTTCATCAGCCAGGCCAAGCACGTCGGCAAGGTCGTGCTCACCCTGCCCAGGCCGGTGGACCCCGACGGAACGGTCCTGGTCACCGGCGGCACCGGTGCGCTCGGCAGCGCGGTCGCCCGTCATCTCGTGACCGAGCACGGCGTTCGCCACCTCCTGCTGATGAGCAGGAGCGGAGCGGACGCGCCGGGCGCGGAACGGCTGCGCGCCGACCTGGCCGGGCTCGGTGCCACCGCGACCATCGCCGCCTGCGACACCGCCGACCGCGAGGCGCTGGCCGGCGTGCTGGACGGCATTCCGGGGGACCGGCCGCTGACCGCCGTCGTGCACACCGCCGGCGTGCTCGACGACGGACTGCTCGGGTCGCTCACGCCCGCACGGCTGGACGCGGTCCAGCGCGCGAAGGTGGACGCGCTCTGGCACCTGCACGAGCTCACCCGGCACCTCGACCTGGCGCGGTTCGTCGCGTTCTCCTCGATCAGCAGCATCACCGGCACCGAGGGACAGGCGAACTACGCCGCGGCCAACGCGTTCGTCAACGCCGTCGCCGAGCACCGCCGCGGCCACGGCCTCGTCGGCCAGGCCCACGCGTGGGGCCTCTGGGAGGACGGCATGGGAGCGAACCTGTCCCGCGCCGACCTGGACGTGATGGAGCAGGAGGGCTTCGGCGCGCTGGCCATCGCCGAGGGCATGGCCCTGTTCGACGAAGCGCTCCGCGCGGACGAGCCCCTGGCCGTCCCGGTGAAGCTCGACCGCGCCGCACTGCGCAAGTTCGCCAAGCACAACGAGATCAACCAGATGTGGCACGACCTGGGCCGCGCTGCGGCCCGCCGGGTCACCGAGGCGCCCCAGTCGTCCTCGCTGGCGGAACGGCTCGCCTCCCTGACGGAGACGGAGCAGAACGCCTTCCTGGTCGACCTGGTCCGCGGGCACGCCGCCGCCGTCCTCGGCCACAGCGACGTGGCCGCGCTGGAGACGACCAAGCCGTTCACGGACATCGGCCTCGACTCGCTGACCGCGGTCGAGCTGCGCAACCGGCTCAACACCGCGGCGGAGGTGCGGCTGTCCGCGACCGCCGTCTTCGACCACCCCACGACGGTCGCGCTCGCGGCCCACCTGAAGCAGCTGCTCGCTCCGCAAGGCGCGGCGAAGTTGTCCGCGGCTGCCGTGCTCGCCGAGCTGGACCGCCTGGAGACGAGCCTGTCGGCCGTCGACGGGGACGGTCACCTGACGATCGTGCTGCGGCTGGAGGAGCTGCTGTCGACTTTCTCGGCGACGGCGGCCGGGCCGGTCGACGCCGCGGACGGCGACCTGGCGGACGCGTCGGCCGACGAGCTCGTCGACTTCCTGGAACGAGAGCTCGGCCTGTCCTGACCGAGCACGCCCCCTTGTCCTGGTCAACATTCCTTTTGAGGTTGTGAGATGGCGGATCAAGAGAAGCTGGTCGGTCTGCTGAAGAAGCTGACCGCGGACCTTCAGCAGACCAGGACGCGCCTGCGCCAGGCGGAGTCCCGCGACAGGGAACCGATCGCGATCATCGGGATGGCCTGCCGCTATCCCGGTGACGTCGAGAGCCCCGAGGACCTGTGGCGACTGGTCGACGAGGAGCGGGAGGGGATCTCCGCGTTCCCCACCAACCGCGGGTGGGACCTGGACGGGCTGTTCGACGCCGATCCGGAGAGCTCCGGCAGCAGCTACGCGACCACCGGTGGCTTCGTGCACACGGCGGACCAGTTCGACCCGGACTTCTTCGGCATCTCCCCGCGCGAGGCACTGGCGATGGACCCGCAGCAGCGCCTGCTGCTGCAGGTGACGTGGGAGGCGATCGAGCGGGCGGGCATCGCCCCCGGCTCCCTGGCCGGCACGAAGACCGGCGTGTACGCCGGTGTCTCGTCGCAGGAGTACGGACCGCGGCTGCACGAGCAGGCCCTGGAGGTGGAGGGGTACCTCCTCACCGGCACCACGTGCTCCGTGCACTCCGGCCGGATCGCCTACAGCCTCGGTCTCGAAGGCCCCGCCATCTCGGTGGACACCGCCTGCTCGTCGTCGCTCGTGGCGATGCACTTCGCCGTGCAGGCACTGCGCAGCGGTGAGTGCGACCTCGCTCTGGCGGGCGGCGCGAACATCATGGGCGGGCCCGGCGTCTTCGTCGAGTTCTCCCGCCAGCGGGGTCTGTCGCCCGACGGGCGGTGCAAGTCGTTCGCCGAGGCCGCCGACGGCACCGGCTGGTCCGAGGGCGTCGGCATGGTGATGCTCGAGAAGCTCTCCGACGCCCGGCGCAACGGCCACCGGGTGCTCGCGGTCATCCGGGGTTCGGCGATCAACCAGGACGGTGCGTCGAACGGGCTCACCGCACCCAGCGGACCCGCCCAGAAGAGCGTCATCGCGCAGGCCCTCGCCGACGCCCGGCTGTCGACCAGGGACGTCGACGTGGTCGAGGCGCACGGCACCGGCACCCGGCTCGGCGACCCCATCGAGGCGCAGGCGGTCCTCGCGACCTACGGGCAGGACCGCCCCGGCGACCGGCCGGTGTGGCTGGGCTCGCTCAAGTCCAACATCGGCCACACGCAGTGCGCCGCGGGTGTCGGCAGCGTCATCAAGATGGTCATGGCGTTGCAGAACGACACGCTGCCCAAGACCCTGCACGTCGACACCCCGACGCCGTTCGTGGACTGGCAGTCGGGTTCGGTCGAGCTGCTGACGGAGGCTCAGGCGTGGCCCCGGCGCGACCAGCCGCGCCGTGCCGCCGTGTCGTCCTTCGGCATCTCGGGCACCAACGCCCACCTGATCCTGGAAGAGGCGCCCGCCGAAGCGAACACCGAGGACTCCTCCGGTGGCCGCACGCACCCGCCCGTTCCCGTCGTGCTGTCCGGGACGAACCGCGAGGCGCTCGCGGCGCAGGCCCGGCGGCTGCGGTCCTCCGTCGAGGCGGACCCCGCCGCGAACCCGCTCGACCTCGCGTACTCGCTCGCCACCGGCCGGACCGCACTCGCCGAGCGCGGTGCCGTCCTCGCCACCGACCGCGACGGCCTGCTCGACGGCCTGGCCGTCCTCGCCGAGGGCGGCAGGAGCGACCAGGTCCTGCGGGGCGGCGCGAGCGGCGGCAAGACCGCCTTCCTGTTCACCGGCGGAGGGGCGCAGTACCTCGGCATGGGCCGCGACCTCTGCGCGGCCAGTCCCGCGTTCGCCGCCATCTTCGACACCGTGACGGCGGAGTTCGACGCCCACCTCCCGCGACCGCTGCGCGAGGTGGTGTTCGCCGAGGACTCCGCGCTGCTCGACCGGATCGACTACATGCTGCCCGCGTTGTTCGCCATCGAGGTCTCGGTGGCACGGCTGCTGGAGTCGTGGGGCGTCGTCCCCGACTTCGTGGCCGGGCACTCGATCGGCGAGTTCGCCGCGGCGCACGTCGCCGGCGTCTGGTCGCTGGCCGACGCCGCGCGCATCGTCGCGATCCGCGGCCGGTTGATGAACTCGTTGCCGCCGGGCGGCGCGATGGTGGCGATCCAGGCCTCCGAGGAGGAGGTCGCGCCCGAGCTGACCGGCCTGGTCGGGTTCGCGGCGCTGAACGGGCCGACGTCGGTCGTGATCTCCGGTGACGAGGAGACCGCCACGGCCATCGCCCAGCGGTTCAAGGACCGGGGGCGCAAGGCCAAGAAGCTCGTCGTCAGCCACGCGTCGCACTCGGCGCTGATGGACGGCATCCTCGACGAGTTCGGCCGGGCCACCGCCGAGCTCACGTACTCCGCGCCGCGCATCCCGATCATCTCCACCCTCACGGGCAAGCAGGCCGGGGCGGACGAGGTGGGCGACCCGCAGTACTGGGTGCGGCACATCCGCCGGCCCGTCCGGTTCACCGACGCCGTCAACGTGCTCGAACGCGAAGGCGTCACCCGTTACGTCGAGGTGGGACCGAACGGTGTGCTGACCGCCGCCGCGATGGAGATCGTGGAGCGGCCCGACGCCGCCGCGTTCGTCCCGTCGCTGCGCAAGGACCACGCCGAGGACCTGGACCTGGCGACGATGGTGGCGCGGCTGCACATCAGCGGCGCGCCGATCGACTGGACGGCGTTCTTCGGCGACACGGGCGCCCGTCGCGTCGACGTGCCCACCTACGCGTTCCAGAACAGCCCGTACTGGCTCGCCAACGACGACGCTCCCGCCGACCTGAGCTCGATCGGGCTCGCCTCGGCGGAACACCCGGTGCTCGAGGCGTCGATCCTGCCCGCCGACGGCGACGGGGCGTTGTTCGCCGGCCGGCTGTCGCTGTCGTCGCACCCGTGGCTGGCCGACCACACCGTCCTGGGCACCGTGATCGTGCCGGGGGCGGCGCTGGTCGAGCTCGCGATCCGCGCCGGTGACGAGGTCGGCTGCCGGACGGTCGAGGAACTGACCCTGCACACACCGGTGCTGCTGAGCCCCGACGCCTCGCTGGCGCTGCAGGTGGTCGTGGGCGACGCCGACGAGAACGGCCGACGCCCCATCTCCGTGCACAGCCGCCACCGCAACGCTCCCGCGGGGCACGCGTGGACCCGCAACGCCGACGGCTGGCTGCGGCCCACCGCCACCGACCAGGACTGGACACCGGTGCAGTGGCCGCCCGCCGGGGCCGACCCCGTCACCGTCGCCGACCTCTACCAGCGCCTGGCCGACTCCGGGTTCGACTACGGCCCGGTGTTCCAGGGCCTGCGGGCGGCGTGGCGGCGGGGCGACGAGATCTTCGCCGAGGTCGCCCTGCCGGAAGCCGGCGCCGACGGCTTCACGATCCACCCGGCCCTGCTCGACGCGGTGCTGCACACCCTGTTCCTGGTTCCCGGCGCGGAGGAGTCCCCGGCTCTGCCGTTCTCGTGGGGCGGTGTCTCGCTGCACGCCACCGGTGCGCGCACGCTGAGGGTGCGACTGACGGGAACCGACGGCACTTCGGGCACGCTCTCCGCGGTGGACGACGCCGGCGAGCCGGTGCTCACCGTCGAGTCGATCGTCGTCCGGCCCGTCGCGGCGGACCAGCTGCGCGGCGCGGACGCGCGGGAGAACCTCTACACCGTCGAATGGTCGAGCACGCCGGCCCGCGCCGCCGAGCCGTGGACGGACCACGCCGACCTGCCCGCGGACGGCCCCGTCGCAGGGCACGTCGTGTTCTCCGCACAGGCCGGTGACGACCCGGTCGCCGACACCCACCGGCTCACCGCGACCGTGCTGGACGTCCTGCAGACCTGGCTCGCGGACGACCGGTTCGCCGCGGCGACCCTGGTCGTGCGCACGAGCGGCGCGACCGGTTCCGGCGAACCGAGTCCGGCCGCCGCCGCGGTGTGGGGCCTGGTCCGCTCCGCCCAGTCGGAGCACCCCGGCAGGTTCGTCCTCTTCGACGGCCCGGCCGAGGCGGTCGGCGAGGCCGTCGCGACCGGTGAGCCCCAGGTCGCCGCACGCGGCGGTGAGCTGGTCGTGCCGCGCCTGGTCCCCGTCGCGGCCGCCGAGGACCCGGCGTCGTGGGACCCGGAGGGCACCGTGCTGATCAGCGGTGGCACCGGAGACCTGGGAGCGCTGGCCGCCCGGCACCTGGTGATCGAGCACGGCGTGAAGCACCTGGTCCTGACCAGCCGCCGCGGGATCGACGCACCGGGAGCGGCGGAGCTGCGCGACGAACTGACCGCCCTGGGCGCCCGGGTCGTCGTGGAGCGTTGCGACGCGGCCGACCGCCAGGACGTCGCCGCCGTGCTGGGCCGCATCCCGGCCGGGCACCCGCTGACCGGCGTGGTGCACGTCGCGGGCGTGCTCGACGACGGCGTCGTCACCGCGTTCACGCCGGAACGGCTCGCCGGGGTCCTCACCCCGAAGGTCGACGCGGCCTGGCACCTCCACGAGCTCACCCAGGACATGGGCCTGGAGCACTTCGTCCTCTACTCGTCGGCCGCCGGTGTCCTGGGCTCGCCCGGGCAGGGCGGCTACGCCGCGGCCAACTCCTTCCTGGACGCGCTGGCGGGCTACCGCCGTGCCCGCGGTCTCGCCGCCCGGTCGCTCGCCTGGGGACCGTGGCAGCAGGACCGGGGTCTGACGGTGCACCTGGACGAGGCGCAGACGGACCGCCTCGGCCGGGACGGCTTCTCCTCGCTGGACCGCGCGGAAGGCATGCGCGCGTTCGACGCGGCGCTGGCGTCCGGCGACGCGCTGGCGGTGCCGGTGAAGCTCGACTTCACCGTCCTGAACCGCCTGGCGCGCACCAGCGAGATCCCGCCCGTCCTGCGCGGCCTGGTGCGCACGGCCGGCCGGCGGAACGCGACGACGAGCGAGGCGGGGGAGATCTCCCTCGTCGAACGCCTCGCCGCGCTGCCCGCCTCCGAACGGCAGGACGCGGTGCTGGAGGTCGTGCTCGAGCTGGTCGCCGACGTGCTGGGGCACCGCTCCGGAGCGGTGATCGACCCGGAACGCGCGTTCACCGAGCTGGGCTTCGACTCGCTGTCCTCCGTGAACCTGCGCAACAGGCTCAACACGACGTTCGGGCTGAGCCTCGCCGCCACCGTCGTCTTCGACCACCCGTCACCCCGCGCGATCGCCGTCTTCGTGCTGTCGCTGCTGCCGGGCCTCGACGAGCCGCTCGACGCCGCCGCGGCGGACGAGCAGCGGATCCGCCGCGTGCTCGCCACGGTCCCGTTCGAGCGGCTCCGGGCGGCCGGGGTGCTCGACGCGCTGGTCCGGCTGGCGAACGACCTGGCGGCCGAGCCCGCCGGCGAAGAAGCCCCCGCGGCCGACCTGATCGACGAGATGGACGCCGACGACCTGGTGAGGCGCGTCATGGCGGCCGCGGAGGACAACGTCATGTCACTCACCCCCGGTTCGGAGAACTCCTGATGCCCTCCAACGAAGAACTCGTCGCGGCACTGCGGGAGTCGGTCAAGGAGAGCGCCAGGCTCGCCGCGCGCAACCGGAAGCTGGCCGACGACGCCCACGCACCGGTCGCGATCATCGGCATGGCCTGCCGGTACCCCGGCGGCGTCGAGTCGCCGGAGCAGCTGTGGGACTTGGTCGCCTCCGGCACCGACGCGGTGTCGGAGTTCCCGGCCGACCGCGGCTGGAACCTCGGCGAGCTGTTCCACCCCGATCCCGACCACCGCGGCACCTCGTACTCCCGCGAGGGGAGCTTCCTGCACGACGCCGGCGACTTCGACCCGGGCTTCTTCGGGATCTCGCCCCGCGAGGCGCTCGCCATGGACCCGCAGCAGCGGCTCATGCTCCAGATCAGCTGGGAGGCCCTGGAGCACGCGCGCATCGACCCGACGACGCTCAAGGGCAGCGCGACCGGCGTGTTCGCCGGGCTCATGTACAGCGACTACGGCACCGGCGTCGGGGAGCTGCCCGACGGCGTCGAGGGCTTCCTGGGCAACGGGACCCAGGGCAGCGTCCTGTCCGGCCGGGTGGCCTACACGCTCGGCCTGGAGGGACCGGCGCTGACGGTCGACACCGCCTGCTCGTCCTCGCTGGTCGCCGTGCACCTGGCCGTTCAGGCGCTGCGCACGGGGGAGTGCTCGATGGCTCTCGCCGGGGGCGTGTGCGTCATGCCCATCGCCGACACCTACGTCGAGTTCTCCCGGCAGCGCGCGCTGTCCCCGGACGGCCGCTGCAAGTCCTTCTCCGCCTCCGCCGACGGCACCGGTTTCGGTGAGGGCGCGGGAATCCTGCTGCTGGAGAAGCTCGAGGACGCCGAGCGCAACGGTCACCGCGTGCTCGCGGTGATCCAGGGCTCCGCGGTGAACCAGGACGGCGCGTCCAACGGCCTCACCGCGCCCAACGGCCCGTCGCAGCAACGCGTCATCCGTGCCGCGCTCGCGGACGCCAGGGTGCCCGCGACCGAGGTGGACGTCGTCGAGGCGCACGGCACCGGGACCAGGCTGGGCGACCCGATCGAGGCCGACGCCCTGCTGGCCACCTACGGCCAGGACCGCGAGGAGCCGTTCTGGCTCGGCTCGATCAAGTCCAACATCGGGCACACCCAGTCCGCCGCCGGCGCCGCCGGGATCATCAAGATGGTCGAGGCGCTGCGCCGCGGCGAGCTGCCGCGCACGCTGCACGTCACCGAGCCCTCGCCCGCTGTCTCGTGGAGCTCGGGCAACGGGCGCCTGCTCACCGAACACCGCGACTGGCCCGCCGCCGGGCACCCCCGCACCGCGGCGGTGTCGTCCTTCGGCATCAGCGGCACCAACGCCCACGTCATCCTCCGCGAGGCGCCGCCGCGCACGGCCCCCGCGCGCACGACCGCACCGCCCGCCCGCGTCCCCTGGGTGCTCTCGGGGACCAGCGCGGAGGCCGTGCGCCGCCAGGCCGGGCGTCTGGCACGCCGCGTTTCCGATCTCGACCCGGTGGACGTCGCCTTCACGCTCGCCACCGGTCGCGCCGCGCTCGCGCACCGCGCGGTGGTCTTCGGCGAGGACGGGCTGGCCGCCCTGGCGTCCGGTGCGGAGTCACCCGAGGTGGTCACCGGCACTCAGAGCACCGGCAAGGTCGCGTTCCTGTGCACCGGCCAAGGTGCGCAGCGGCTCGGCATGGGACGCGAGCTGTCCGCGTACCCGATCTTCGCGGACAAGCTCGCCGAGGTGGCGGCACACCTCGACAAGCACACCGGCTTCTCCCTGCTCGACGTCGTGCACGGCACCGTGCCGGAAGCCCTCGACCAGACGGCGGTGACCCAGCCCGCCCTGTTCGCGTTCGAGGTGGCGCTGGCGGAGCTCGTCCTGTCGTGGGGCGTGCGGCCCGACTACCTGCTCGGCCACTCCATCGGCGAGCTGACCGCCGCGCACCTCGCGGGCGTGTGGTCGCTGGAGGACGCGGCGAGGCTGGTCGCCGCCCGCGGCAAGCTCATGCAGGAGTTGCCGGCGGGCGGCGCGATGGTCGCGGTCAGGGCCTCGGAAGCCGGGATCGAGCTGCTGCCGGGCGTGAGCATCGCGGCGGTCAACGGCCCCGAGTCGCTCGTGCTGTCGGGTGACGAGGACGCCGTCCTCCAGATGGCCTCCCGGTTCGAGCGCCCCAAGCGGCTCTCGGTGAGCCACGCCTTCCACTCGCACCACATGGACGGCATGCTCGCCGAGTTCCGGGAGATCGCCCGCGACGTGGAGTACGCCGCGCCGCGCATCCCGCTGATCTCCAACCTCACCGGCGCCCCCGCCACCGCGGACCAGGTCACCGACCCGGAGTACTGGGTGCGGCACGTCCGCGGGACCGTCCGCTTCGCCGACGGCGTGGCCGCCCTGCACTCCGCGGGAGTCCGCCGGTTCGTCGAGATCGGCCCGGACGCGGCGCTGTCCGCGCTGGGCGCCGACTGCGTGCCGGACGGGGTGTTCCTGCCCGTGCAGCGCAAGAACCGCGACGAGGTCACCACCGCCGCGCACGCGCAGGCCACCCTGTTCGCGAACGGCGTCAAGCTCGACTGGCCCGGCATCTTCGCGGGCACCGGTGCCGAACTGGTCGACCTCCCGACCTACCCGTTCGAGCGGGAGCGGTTCTGGCTCGCGCCCGAACCGGCGAAGCGGGCGAGCGGCTGGCGCCACCACATCCGGTGGACGCCCGTCGCGACCTCGCCCGGCGGCCAGGCCGGACCCTGGACGGTCGTGGCGGAGCAGGACGACGCCTGGGCGCAGGCCGCCGCGCAAGCGCTGGGGACGACCGTCGTCGGAGCCGCCGAGGCCCGCGAGGGCAACGTCCTCGCCTTCGTCGGCGACGGCATGGCGGCCGCGGCGCTGCTGCGGGAGAACACCCGGTTGTGGTGCGCCACGCGCGGAGCGGTCGCGGTCGGCGGGCACGAACGGGTCGCCTCGCCGCGGCAGGCCGAGGTGTGGGGTGTCGGCCGGGTCGCGGCGATCGAGCAACCCCGGTCCTGGGGTGGCTGCGTCGACCTGCCGGAAGTTCCGGACGCCCGCTCCGTCGCGCGGCTGCTGGAGGTGCTGTCCGGCGGCGAGGACGAGGTCGCGATCCGCACGTCCGGCGTGCACGCCCGGCGCTTCGTCCCCTCCGAGCCCGCCACCGGCACGTGGACCACGAGCGGCACCGCGCTGGTCACCGGTGGCACGGGTGCGCTCGGGGCGGTCGTCGCCCGGCGGCTGGTCGAGGCGGGCACGCGGCACCTGGTCCTGCTGTCGCGCCGGGGAGAGGACGCCCCCGAAGCGCGTGAGCTCGCCGCGGAACTCACCGGACTCGGTGCGCGCGTGGAGATCCACGCCTGTGACGCGGCCGACCGCGAGGCCTTGGCCGCCGTCGTGGCGGAGCTCGACGACCTGCGGGTCGTCGTGCACACCGCCGGCGTGCTGGACGACGGCCTGATCGCGAGCCTCACCCCGGAGAGGTTCGCCGCCGTCGCGAAGCCCAAGGTCGAGGTCGCGCACCACCTGGCCGACCTCACGAAACACCTCGAACTGGACGCGTTCGTCCTGTACTCCTCGGTCGCCGGGGTGCTCGGCAACGGCGGCCAGGCCGCCTACGCCGCGGCCAACGCGCACCTCGACGCGCTGGCCGAGCAGCGGCGCTTCGACGGCCTGCCCGCCACGGCGGTGGCCTGGGGACCGTGGGCCGAGGGCGGCATGGCCGGCTCGCTCGACGAGGGCGTGCGCCGGATGGGGCTGCGGCCGATGGCTCCGCGGGCCGCCGTCGACGCGCTGGTCGAGTCGCTGGCGGCGGGCGACGCCGCCGTGACCGTGGCCGACTTCGACTGGTCCGCCTACCTCGACACCTCGAGCCCGGCACCGGTGCTCGCGGAGATCCCCCGCCCGCAGGCGGAGACTCCCGCCGCGACGGCCGGACCGGACCTGCGCGAACGGCTCGCCGGGCTCATCGAGCCTGAGCAGCGCCGCCTGCTGCTCGACCTGGTCCGCGAGGTCGTCGCGAAGGTGCTCGGACACCCGAGCAGCGCGACGATCGAACCGGACCGCGCCTTCGGCGAGCTCGGCTTCGACTCGCTGACCGCCGTCGAGCTGCGCAACCGCCTCGACGCGGCGGCGTCGCTGTCGGTGCCGTCGACCCTGGTCTTCGACCACCCGACACCGCTCGCGCTCGCGGACTACCTGTGGGGCGAGCTGGCGGGCCCGGAGCGCGCGGCGGACGCCCTGCTGCGCGACCTCGACCGGGCGGCCGACGTCCTCGGCGGCCTCGACGCCGGCAGCGAGGCGCGCGCCGCCGTCCTGGAGCGCCTGCACGCGCTCGTCGCGGAGTTCGGCTCCGCACCAGTGCCTTCCCGCGGAGCTGTGGCGCGGACCGACCTCACCGAGGCGTCCGACGACGAGCTCTTCGCCTTCATCGACCAACAGCTCGGCACCTGAGCCGGCGCTCGTGATCTTGACCAATGAGTGGGGCAACCGTGGATGAGAACGCCAAGCTGCGCGACTACCTGACCCGGGTCACCGGTGAGCTGCAGCGCACCCGAAACCGGCTGGCCGAGGTCGAGGACCGGGACGCCGAGCCGATCGCCGTCGTGGGAATGGGCTGCCGGTTCCCCGGCGGCGTGCGCACACCCGAGCAGTTCTGGGACCTGCTGGTCACCGGCCGGCACGGGGTCACCGAGTTCCCGGTGAACCGGGGCTGGGACGTCGACGCGCTGTTCGACCCCGACCCCGACCACCTGGGCACGAGCTACGTGCGGCTCGGCGGCTTCGTGCACGACGCCGACGAGTTCGACCCGGAGTTCTTCGGCGTCTCCCCACGCGAGGCCGTGTCGATGGACCCGCAGCAGCGCCTGCTGCTGGAAACCTCGTGGGAGGCGCTGGAGCGGGCGGGGATCGACCCCACCTCGCTCAAGGGCAGCCGCGCCGGCGTGTTCATGGGCACGAACGGCGTGGACTACGCGCGCGACATCCCCAGGGGCGTCGAAGGCGTCGAGGGCTACCTGGGCACCGGCACCGCGGGCAGCGTCCTGTCCGGCCGGATCTCCTACGTGCTGGGGATCGAGGGCCCGTCGGTCACCGTCGACACGGCGTGCTCGGCGTCGCTGGTGACCCTGCACCTCGCGGTCCGCTCGCTGCGCGCGGGCGAGTCCGACCTGGCGCTGTCCGGTGGCGCCACGGTGATGTCGGACCCCGGCGCCTTCGTCGAGTTCTCCCGCCAGCGCGGGCTGTCCCGCGATGGTCTGGTCAAGGCCTTCGCCGCCGCTTCCGACGGCACCGGCTGGGGCGAGGGCGCGGGTGTGGTCGTGCTCGAGCGGCTGTTCGACGCCCAGCGCAACGGCCACCGGGTCCTCGCCGTCATCCGCGGCACGGCGGTCAACTCCGACGGCGCGTCCAACGGCCTCACCGCGCCCAACGGCCCGTCGCAGCAGCGCGTCATCCGCGCCGCCCTCACCGACGCCCGCCTGACCGCGAAGGACGTCGACGCCGTCGAGGCGCACGGCACCGGCACCACCCTCGGCGACCCCATCGAGGTCCAGGCGCTGCAGGCAACCTACGGCCGCAACCGGGAGGCGGGCCGCCCCCTGCACCTCGGCTCGGTCAAGTCGAACATCGGTCACACGCAGGCCGCCGCCGGCGTCGCGAGCGTGATCAAGATGATCCTCGCGCTGCGCAACGGCGTGCTGCCCGCGAGCCTGCACATCGACGCCCCCACCCCGCAGGTCGACTGGTCGTCCGGCTCGATCTCGCTGCTCACCGAGAACCGCACCTGGCCGGCCGACCGCGTCCGCCGCGCGGGTGTGTCGTCGTTCGGCATCAGCGGCACCAACGCCCACGTCATCCTCGAGCAGGCACCGGAGCCGGCGGAGCTGCCCGACCGCGGGCCCGCGCCCGCGCTGATCCCGTGGGTGCTCTCCGGCAGGACCGACGCCGCTCTGCGCGCCCAGGCCGAGGCGCTGCTGCAGGTCGACGAGGACCCGGCCGACATCGGCTACTCGCTGGCCGCGACGCGGGCGACCGGTCAGCGCCGCGCGGTCGTCACCGGCACCGACCTCGACTCGCTGCGCGCGGGCCTGCGCGCCGTCGCCCAGGGGGCCGGCGCCCCCGGCGTCACCACCGGCGAGGCCGTGGGCGGCCAGCTCGCCGTCATGTTCACGGGGCAGGGTTCCCAGCGGCTGGGCATGGGTCGTGAGCTGTACGAGGCGTTCCCGGTCTTCGCCGAGGCGTACGACGAGATCGCGGCGTTGCTGCCCGGCATCCGGGAGATCGACGACGCCGAGGTGCTCAACCAGACGGGCAACGCGCAGCCCGCGCTGTTCGCCCTCGAGGTCGCGCTGTACCGGCTGGTCGAGTCGTGGGGCGTGAAGCCGGACTTCCTGATCGGCCACTCGGTCGGCGAGCTGGCCGCGGCGCACGTCGCCGGCGTCTGGTCGCTTCCGGACGCGGCCAAGCTCGTCGAAGCGCGCGGCAGGCTCATGCAGGCGCTGCCCACCGGCGGGGCCATGACCGCGGTCCAGGCCGACGAGGACGAGGTCAGGGCCGCGCTGCGCGACGGCGTCGACATCGCCGCGATCAACGGTCCCCGGTCGGTCGTGATCTCCGGGGACGCGGACGCCGTCGCCGAGGTGACCGCTGGCTTCGCCGCCTCCGGCCGCAAGACCAAGGCCCTCGCGGTCTCGCACGCGTTCCACTCCTCGCTGATGGACGCCATGCTCGACGAGTTCGCCGAGGTCGCGCGCGGGGTGACCTACCGGACGCCGAAGATCGCCCTGGTCTCCAACGTCACCGGTCAGCTCGCCCGCACCGAGGAGATCTGCGACCCCGGCTACTGGGTCCGGCACGTCCGCGAGGCCGTCCGGTTCGCCGACGGCGTCGCGACCCTGGCGGCGGCCGGTGTCACGCGGTACCTGGAACTCGGTCCGGACGGCGTGCTCTCCGCCGCCGGCCAGGACTGCGCGGACGGCCGGTTCGTCCCCGCGCTGCGCCGCGACCGCGACGAGGTCGCGACGATCCTGTCCGGTCTCGCGCAGCTGCACGTCCACGGCGGCCGGGTCGACTGGGCCGCGTACTTCTCCGGTGCCCGCGTGGTCGACCTGCCCACCTACCCGTTCCAGCGCGACCGCTACTGGCTGCCCGTCACCGCGCCCGCGGGCGACGCGTCCGGGCTCGGCCTGAGCTCGCTCGACCACCCGCTGCTCGGTGCCGCCGTCTCGGTCGCCGACGCCGACGGGTTCCTGTTCACCGGCATCCTGTCCACCAGGACCCACCCGTGGCTCGCCGACCACGTCGTCATGGGCGCGGTGGTCGTGCCAGGCACGGCGCTGGTCGAACTGGCCGTGCGCGCGGCCGACGAGACCGGCCTCACCTCCATCGAGGAGCTCACCCTCCAGGCCCCGCTGGTGCTGCCCGAGAACGCGGGCGTGCACGTGCAGCTGTGGGTCGGCGCCGCGGACGAGGCGGGCCGTCGCCCGCTGACCCTGCACTCGCGCCCCAGCGGCGCCGCGGTCGACGGCGCGTGGACGCTGCACGCCTCCGGTTCGCTGGTCGCCGCGAGTCCGAGCACCGACTGGGACCTCGCCGAGTGGCCGCCGGCCGGTGCGGAGGCGGTCGGACTCGACGGGCACTACCAGGAGCTCGCCGCACTGGGACTGGACTACGGCGAGACGTTCCAGGGCCTGCGCGCGGTGTGGAGGCGCGGCGAGGACACGTTCGCCGAGGTCGCGCTGCCCGACCGGGCGCGCGACCAGGCGGGCCGGTTCGGCCTGCACCCGGCACTGCTCGACGCCGCCCTGCACGCCCTGGCCGCCGACGAGGGCGGCCAGGCCCGGCTGCCGTTCGCCTGGTCGGACGTCACCCTGCACGCCTCCGGCGCCGCCGACCTGCGGGTGAGGCTGTCCCCGGCGGGCACCGACGCGGTCACCCTGAGGGTCGCCGACGGTGAGGGCGCGCCGATCGCCACGGTCGGTTCGCTGGCCGTGCGGCCGGTGTCGGCCGAGCAGATCCGCACTTCCGCCGAGCAGAACGGGCTCTACGAGCTCGCTTGGAACCCGGTCACCGCCACTTCCGGTGACGCGCCCGGCTGGGTGTGGTGGGACGACCTGGGCGAGGAGGTCCCCCCGGTCGTCGTGCACCGCGCCGGTGGCGAGGACGTGCACGACGCGGTCTCCGCCACGCTCGGTGTGCTGCAGCAGTGGTTGGCCGACGAGCGGTTCGAGAACGCGAAGCTCCTCGTGCAGACCGTGGGCGCCGTCTCGGCGGGACCGGACGACCCGGCCGTCGACCCGGCCGTGGCCGCGGTCTGGGGCCTGGTGCGCTCCGCGCAGTCCGAGCACCCCGACCGCTTCGCGCTGGTGGACGCCGCCGAGATCACCGGCGCCGTGCTCGCGTCCGACGAGCCGCAACTGGCCGTGCGCGACGGTGAGCTGCTGGTGCCGCGCCTGGTCGCCGCGGAGAGCACCGGCCGCCTGGTCCCGCCCGCGGGCGGCTGGCGGCTCGGCATGTCCGGCAAGGGCACCGTCGACCACCTGGTGCTGGAGCCGGTGGCGGCGCAGCCGCTCGCACCGACCGAGGTCCGCGTCGCCGTGCGCGCGGCGGGCCTGAACTTCCGGGACGTGCTGAACGTCCTGGGCATGTACCGCGGCGAGGCAGGACTGCTCGTCAGCGAGTTCGCCGGCGTCGTGACCGAGGTCGGCGCGTCCGTGACCGACCTCGCGCCCGGCGACGAGGTGATGGGCCTGGTCGCCGGTGGTGGTGGGCCGGCGGCGGTGGTCGAGCGCCAGATGATCACCCGCAAGCCCGCGGCGTGGACGTTCGAACAGGCCGCGACCGTGCCGCTGGTGTTCCTCACCGCCTACTACGCGTTGTGCGACCTCGGCGAGCTGAAGGCGGGGGAGTCGATCCTGATCCACTCCGCCGCCGGCGGTGTGGGCATGGCCGCGACGCAGCTGGCGCACCACCTCGGCGCCGTGGTCTACGGCACCGCGAGCGAGAGCAAGCAGCACGTGCTGCGCGAGGCGGGCATCGCCGACGAGCGCATCGCCTCGTCCCGCACGCTCGACTTCGAACAGAGCTTCGGCCGCGTCGACGTCGTGCTCAACGCGCTGGCGGGCGACTTCGTGGACGCCTCGCTGCGGACGATGGCGCCGGGCGGCCGCTTCCTCGAGATGGGCAAGGCCGACGTCCGCGACGACGTGGCCGTCCACCACCCGGACGTGCGCTACCAGGCGTTCGACCTGAGCGAGGCGGGGCCCGAGCGCACCGCGCAGATGTGGACCGCCTTGGTCGAGCTGTTCGACCAGGGGGTGCTCGAACCCCTCCCGGTGAAGGTGTGGGACGTGCGCCAGGCTCGCGCGGCGTTCCGCTTCCTGAGCCAGGCCAAGCACATCGGCAAGGTCGCGCTGTCGATGCCGCGGGCGGCCGAGCCGGGCGGGACGGTGCTGGTGACCGGCGGCACCGGAGGCCTGGGCGCCGTCGTGGCCAAGCACCTGGTCGCCACCCACGGTGTGCGCAAGCTGCTGCTGACCAGCCGCCGCGGGCTCGACGCCCCCGGTGCGGCGGCGCTGGTCGAGGAGCTCACCGCGCTGGGCGCCGAGGTGTCGGCCGTGGCCTGCGACGTCGCGGACCGCGACGCGCTGACCGCACTGCTCGACGGCGTCGAGCTCACCGGTGTGGTGCACGCGGCGGGCGTGCTCGACGACGGCACCATCGACTCGCTGACCCCGCGGCGGGTGGCGGGCGTGCTGGGGCCGAAGGCCGACGCCGCCCGGTACCTGCACGAGCTGACCGCGGGTCAGGACCTGGCCTTCTTCGTCACCTTCTCCTCGGCCGCCGGCGTGCTCGGCGCGCCGGGTCAGGGCAGCTACGCGGCCGCGAACGCCTACCTCGACGCGCTCGCCGAGCACCGGCGGGCCCTGGGCCTGCCCGGCCAGTCGATGGCGTGGGGCCTGTGGGCCGCCGGCATGGGGGAGGCGCTCGGAGAGGCCGAGCTCGCCCGGTTGCGCAACGGCGGCACCCCCGCGCTCACCGTGCCGGAGGGACTGGCGCTGTTCGACGCCGCGATCGCGGCCGGCGCGCCCGTGGCCGTCCCGGTCAAGCTGGACCTGCCCGCGCTCCGCGCCTCCGCGCGGAGCACCTCGCTGCCGGCCGTGCTCGGCGGCCTCGTGAGCACGCCGCGCAGGCGCGTCGCGCAGTCCGGCACCGGGCGGGGTTCCTCGCTCGCGCGCCGCCTCGCCTCGCTCACCGAGGCCGAGCAGGACCACGAGCTGCTGGACCTGGTCCGCACCGAGGTCGGGCTGGTGCTCGGCCACGTGACGCCGGGCGGCATCGAGCCCGGCCGCGGGTTCCTGGACCTCGGCTTCGACTCCCTGACCTCCGTCGAGCTGCGCAACCGCCTGAGCTCGGCGACCGGCCTGCGCCTGCCGTCGACCGTGACCTTCGACCACCCGACGCCCGTCGCGCTGGCGAGCTTCCTGCGCGCCGAGCTGCTGGGCGAGCTGGGGGTGGCGGGCACTGCGCAGGTGCGGGCGCAGGTCGCCGCCTCCGACGACCCCATCGCGATCGTCGCCATGAGCTGCCGCTTCCCCGGCGGGGTGCGTTCGCCGGAGGACCTCTGGTCGCTGCTGGCCGAGGGCCGCGAGGGCATCTCCCCGTTCCCGGACGACCGCGGCTGGGACCTGGCGGCGCTGTTCGACACCACGCCGGGCAAGCAGGGCGTCTCGAACACGAGGGTCGGCGGGTTCCTGGAGAACGCCGGTGACTTCGACCCGGAGTTCTTCCGCATCTCGCCGCGCGAGGCGCTGGCGATGGACCCGCAGCAGCGGGTGCTGCTGGAGGTCTCCTGGGAGGCCTTCGAGCGGGCCGGGCTGAAGCCCGCGGACCTGCGCGGCAGCGCGACCGGTGTGTTCGCGGGCGCCATCTACCACGACTACGCCTCGCAGCTGAAGACGATCCCCGACGACGTCGAGGGGTTCCTCGGCACCGGGACCTCCGGCTCGATGATGTCCGGGCGGATCGCCTACACCTTCGGGTTCGAGGGGCCGGCCGTGTCCGTCGACACCGCCTGCTCGTCGTCGTTGGTGGCGCTGCACATGGCCGCCCACTCGCTGCGCTCGGGCGAGTGCGAGCTGGCCCTCGCGGGCGGTGTGACCATCATGTCCACGCCCGGCCCGTTCATCGACTTCAGCAAGCAGCAGGCCATGGCGCTCGACGGCCGCTGCAAGGCCTTCGCCGACGGCGCCGACGGCGTCAGCTGGGGCGAGGGCGTCGGCATGGTGCTGCTGGAGCGCCTGTCGGACGCGCGGCGCAACGGCCACCCGGTGCTGGCCCTGCTCAAGGGCTCGGCGGTGAACCAGGACGGCGCGTCCAGCGGTCTGACCGCGCCGAACGGTCCGTCGCAGCAGCGGGTGATCCGGCAGGCGCTCGCGAACGCCGGTCTGTCCACTTCGGACGTCGATGCGGTGGAGGCGCACGGCACCGGCACCCGGCTCGGCGACCCGATCGAGGCGCAGGCGCTGCTCAACACCTACGGCCAGGACCGGCGGGAACCGCTGTGGCTCGGGTCGGTGAAGTCGAACATCGGCCACACGCAGGCGGCGGCGGGCATCGCCGGTGTCATCAAGATGGTCGAGGCGATGCGCAGGGGCGTGCTGCCGCGCACCCTGCACATCGACGAGCCGTCCAGCCAGGTCGACTGGGACAGGGGCGCGATCCGGCTGCTCACCGAGCAGGTCGAGTGGCCGCGGACCGGTGCGCCGCGCCGGGCGAGCGTGTCGTCGTTCGGCTTCAGCGGCACCAACGCGCACGTCGTGCTCGAGCACGTCCCGGCACCGGCCGCCGAGGAGGCGGAGACCACCCCGCCCGCGGTCGTGCCGCTGGTGCTGTCCGCCCGTTCCGAGGACGCCTTGCGGGAGCAGGCCGGTCGGCTCGCCGCCGCCGCGGACCCGCGATCGCTCCTGGACGTCGCCTACTCGCTGGTCACGTCCCGCCAGGCGCACGAACGACGTGCCGTCGTCGTGGGCGCCGACCACGAGAGCGTGCTCGCCGGGCTGTCGGCGTTCGCCGCCACCGGCCAGGCTCCCGGCGTCGTCACCGGTCTGGCCGCTCCCGGCAGGCTCGCGTTCCTGTTCACCGGCCAGGGTTCCCAGCGGCTGGGCATGGGCGCGGGGTTGTACGAGGCGTTCCCGGCCTTCGCCGAGGCGTATGACGAGGTCTGTGCCCACCTTCCGGGTATCAGGGACATCTCCGACGCGGACGTGCTCGGCCAGACCGCCAACGCGCAGCCCGCAATCTTCGCGCTGGAAGTGGCGCTGTTCCGCCTGGTCCGGTCGTGGGGTGTCACGCCGGACTTCCTCGCCGGGCACTCGATCGGTGAGATCGCGGCGGCGCACGTCGCCGGCGTCATGTCGCTCGAAGACGCGGCCAAGCTCGTGTCCGCACGAGGCCGTCTGATGCAGGCGCTGCCCGCCGGTGGCGCGATGGTCGCCGTCCAGGCGACCGAGGACGAGGTCCGGGAACACCTGTCCGACGAGGTGTCCCTGGCCGCGGTCAACGGGCCGAACGCCGTGGTGCTCTCGGGTGTCGCTGCACCGGTGCTCATGGTCGCCGCGAAGTTCCAGGAGCTCGGCCGCCGCACCAAGCAGTTGACCGTGTCGCACGCGTTCCACTCCGTGCTGATGGAGCCGATGCTCGCCGAGTTCCGCGCGGTGGCGGAGTCGATCGAATACCGCGAACCGGCGGTCCCGATCGTGTCCACCGTGACGGGCGCGCTGGTCGAGCCCGGTGTGGTGACGTCGCCGGAGTACTGGGTCGAGCACGTCCGCAAGCCGGTGCGGTTCGCCGACGGCCTGACGGCGCTGGCGGGCCTGGACGTCACCCGTTTCCTGGAGATCGGTCCCGACGCCGTCCTGTCCGGGCTCGGGCAGGACACCGCGGACGCCGTCTTCGTCCCGTCCCTGCGCAAGGACCGCGACGAAGCGACGTCGCTGGTGGCCGCGCTCGGCGCGCTGCACAGCCACGGCGTCGAGGTCGGCTGGCAGGAGTACTTCGCCGGCAGCGGCGCGACGGTCGTCGACCTGCCGACCTACCCCTTCCGGCAGCAGCGGTTCTGGCTGCACTCCACGCCCACCCCCGGTGACGCCCCGAGCCTGGGTCTCGGCGCGCTGGACCACCCGCTGCTCGGCGCCACGGTCACGCTCCCCGACAGCGGGGGACTCGTGCTGACGGGCCGGCTGTCGCTGGACGCGCAGCCGTGGCTGGCCGGGCACCGGGTGATGGGCACGGTCCTGCTGCCCGGCACCGCGTTCGCCGAACTGGCCGTCCGCGCGGGCGACGAGGTCGGCTGCGACACGGTGGAGGAGCTCGTCCTCCAGACGCCCCTGGTGCTCGGCGGCGCGGCCCTGCAGCTGCGGGTGACCCTCTCCGAGTCCGAAGAGGACGGTCGGCGCACGGTCACCGTCCACTCGCGACCCGAGGGCGCCGACGACGACTGGACCCTGCACGCCACCGGCACGCTGGTCCGCGGCGACGACGAGCCGGGGGAGCCGCAGACCGTGTGGCCGCCGGAGAACGCCGCACCGGTCGACCTCGAAGGCTTCTACCCGAACCTCACCGAGGCCGGACTGGACTACGGCGGGGTGTTCCGCGGCCTGCGTGCCGCCTGGCGCCGGGGCGAGGAGACGTTCGCCGAGGTCGAGCTGCCCGCCGACACCGACGTGAGCCGGTTCGGCCTGCACCCGGCCCTGCTGGACGCCGCGCTGCACGCCGTCGGGCTCTCCGGCGGCCAGGCGAGGCTGCCGTTCTCGTGGGCCGGCCTGACGCTGCACGCGGCCGGCGCGACCGCGCTGCGCGTCCGGCTCGCCCCGGCGGGAGCGGGCGCGCTGTCGCTGCGGGTCGCCGACGTCACCGGCGCTCCGGTGCTCTCGGTCGACCGGCTCGCGCTGAGGGAGATCAGCGAGGAGCAGCTGCGCCCGGCCGGTCAGGCGGAGCGCGACGCCCTGTTCACCGTGGACTGGGTGCCGGTCAAGGCCGACGCACGTGCCGATGTCCTGCCGTACGGCGAAGAGGCCGTCGCGGACGCGTTCGTCCACGTTGTTCCCGAAGGTGCGGCCGACGCCGTCACCGTCGAGGTCCTGGACCGGCTGAAGTCGTGGCTGGCCGAGGACCGCGAGGCCAAGCTGGTCGTGCGCACGACCCCCGGTGTTCCCGCGCACGCCGCGGTGAGCGGGCTCGTGCGCAGCGCGCAGGCCGAGCACCCCGACCGGTTCGTGCTGGTGCACGGCGACGGTGACGTCGCCGCCGCCGTCGGCACGGGCGAGCCGGAGGTCCTGCTCGCCGACGGCGAGCTCAAGGCTCCCCGCTTGGTGCGCGCCAAGGCGACCGGCCGCGACGACTGGTCGCTCGACGGGACCGTCCTGGTCACCGGTGGTACCGGAGGCCTGGGCGCGCTGGTCGCCCGCCGCCTCGTCGAGAACCACGGCGTCCGCCACCTGCTGCTGGTCAGCCGTTCCGGCGGCGACAGCGCCGGAGCACCCGCGCTGGTGCAGGAGCTGACCGCGCTCGGTGCCGAGGTGACGGTCGCCGCGTGCGACGTCTCCGACCGCGGCCAGCTCGAAACCGCGCTTTCTCTCGTGCCCGCCGACCAGCCGTTGCGCGGCGTCGTGCACGCGGCCGGTGTGCTCGACGACGGCGTGCTCGACGCGATGACCCGTGAGCGCGTGGAAGCCGTGCTGCGCCCGAAGGCCGATGCCGCCTGGCACCTGCACGAGCTGACCGACGGCCTCGACCTGTTCGTCACGTTCTCCTCGATCGCGGGCACGCTCGGCGCGCCGGGCCAGGCCAACTACGCCGCGGCGAACGGCTTCCTCGACGGGCTGGCCGCTCACCGCCGCGCGCAGGGCCTGCCGGCGACCTCGATCGCCTACGGCCTGTGGGACGAGGGCATGGGCCACGGCCAGGCAGCCGGGCCCGCCGGGTTCGCGGCGCTGTCGGCCGAGGACGGCCTCGCGCTGTTCGACCTGGTCGCGCTCGGCGACGACGCCAACCCGGTCGCGATGAGGCTGGACGTCGCCGCGGTCAGGGACGGCGCGAAGACCACCGGCGTGGTCCCGCACGTGCTGCGGAGCCTCGTCAAGGTGCGCCCACGGCGCACCGCGCGCACGGAGGAAGGCGCCGGGCTGCGCCAGCGACTGGGCGCGCTTCCGCCGGCCGAACGGCTGCGGCAGCTGCTCGAACTGATCCGCACCGAGGTCGCGCTCGTGCTGGGCCACACCAGCCCGGACGCCGTCGAGACCGACCGCGCGTTCGGCGACCTGGGCTTCGACTCGCTCACCGCGGTCGAGCTCCGCAACCGCCTCGACGCGGCCACCGGTCTGCGGCTGCCCGCGACCCTGATCTTCGACTACCCCACGCCCCTGGCGCTGGCCGAGTTCGTCCAGGCCGAGTTCGTCGACGAGCTGGCCGACCCGGCCACGCCGTCGTTCGCCCCCGTGGCGCTCGGCGACGACCCGATCGCCATCGTCGGCATGGCCTGCCGCTACCCCGGTGGCGTCGGGTCGCCGGAGGACCTGTGGGACCTGGTCACGAACGGCCGCGACGGCGTCACCCGCTTCCCCGAGGACCGCGGCTGGGACGTCGACGGCATCTACCACCCCGACCCCGACGCGCAGGGCAAGACCTACACGCGGGAGGGCGGGTTCCTGCACGACGCCGGCGACTTCGACCCCGAGTTCTTCGGGATCTCGCCGCGCGAGGCGCTGGCCATGGACCCGCAGCAGCGGCTGCTGCTGGAGGTCTCGTGGGAGGCGCTGGAGCACGCACGGGTGGACCCGAGCGGTCTCAAGGGCTCGCAGACCGGTGTGTTCGCCGGGTTGATGTACCACGACTACGGCGCGCGCCTCGGCGTGCTGCCCGACGGTGTCGAGGGCTTCATCGGCACCGGCACGTCCGGCAGCGTGCTGTCCGGGCGCGTGGCCTACACCCTGGGCCTGGAGGGTCCCGCCGTCACGGTCGACACGGCGTGCTCGTCCTCGCTGGTCGCCATGCACTGGGCGATGCAGGCCCTGCGCACCGGTGAGTGCTCGATGGCGCTCGCGGGCGGTGTCACCGTCATGGCCACTCCCGACACGTTCATCGGCTTCTCCCGCCAGCGTGGTCTCGCCGCCGACGGCCGGTGCAAGTCCTTCTCCGGAGACGCCGACGGCACCGGCTGGTCCGAAGGTGTCGGCGTGCTGGTGCTGGAGCGGTTGTCCGACGCCCGGCGCAACGGGCACCGCGTGCTGGCCGTGGTCAAGGGTTCGGCGGTGAACCAGGACGGTGCGTCCAACGGCCTCACCGCTCCGAACGGCCCGTCGCAGCAGCGGGTGATCCGCCAGGCGCTGGCCAGCGCGGGCATCGAGTCGTCCACCGTGGACGTCGTCGAGGCGCACGGCACCGGTACCCCGCTGGGCGACCCGATCGAGGCCCAGGCGCTGCTGGCCACCTACGGCCAGGAGCGCGACGAGGAGCCGCTGCACCTCGGCTCGATCAAGTCCAACATCGGCCACACCCAGGCCGCGGCCGGTGTCGCCGGCGTCATCAAGATGGTGCAGGCGCTGCGTCACGGCGTGCTGCCCGCGACGCTGCACCTGGACGAGCCGACGCCGCACGTCGACTGGGCGTCCGGTGACGTCAGCCTGCTCACCGAGCAGCGCGCCTGGCCCGAGGTCGACCGGCCGCGCCGTGCCGCCGTGTCGTCCTTCGGCATCAGCGGCACCAACGCGCACGTGATCCTGGAACAGGCTCCGGACGAGCCCGTGCCGCCGCGCGAGGGCGTGGAGCTCCCCGCCGTGCCGTGGGTGCTCTCCGCACGCAGCGAGGAGGCACTGCGCGAGCAGGCGGCCCGGTTGCTGGCCGTCGACGGTCAGCAGGCCGACCTCGGTCTGTCGCTGGCCACCACGCGCACCTCGCACGACCACCGGGCCGTCGTGGTCGGCTCGACCCCGCAGGAGCTGCGCGCCGGTCTGACGGCGCTGTCGGCGGGGGAGACCGCGACGTCGGTCACGACCGGCAGGGTCCTTCCCGGACGGACGGCTGTGCTGTTCACCGGTCAGGGTTCCCAGCGGCTGGGCATGGGTGCGGGGCTGTACGAGGCGTTCCCCGTCTTCGCCGAGGCCTACGACGAGGTCTGCGCCCACCTTCCGGGTATCAGGGACATCTCCGACGCGGACGTGCTCGGCCAGACCGCCAACGCGCAGCCCGCGATCTTCGCGCTGGAAGTGGCGTTGTTCCGCCTGGTCCGGTCGTGGGGTGTCACGCCGGACTTCCTCGCCGGGCACTCGATCGGTGAGATCGCGGCGGCACACGTCGCCGGCGTTCTGTCCCTGGAGGACGCGGCGAAGCTGGTGTCCGCACGCGGTCGCCTGATGCAGGCGCTGCCGAGCGGTGGTGCGATGGTCGCCGTCCAGGCGACCGAGGACGAGGTCCGGGAACACCTGTCCCCCAAGGTGTCGCTGGCCGCGGTCAACGGCCCGAACGCCGTCGTGCTGTCCGGCGCGGCGTCGCAGACGCTCAAGGTCGCCAAGAAGTTCGAGAAGCTCGGCCGCCGCACCAAGCGGCTCACCGTCTCGCACGCGTTCCACTCGGTGCTCATGGAGCCGATGCTCGACGAGTTCCGCGCGGTGGCGGAGTCGCTGACCTATGCGGCACCGTCGATCCCGGTCGTCTCCACGGTCACCGGGGAGCTCGCCACCGACCGGCTGACCGACCCCGAGCACTGGGTCGAGCACGTCCGGGCGACCGTGCGGTTCGCCGATACCGTCTCCGCGCTGCACGACAAGGGCGTCACGCGGTTCCTCGAGGTCGGCCCGGACGGCGTGCTGTCCGCGATGGGCGCTGACAGCGTCGACGGCCTCTTCACCTCGTTCCTGCGCAAGGACCGCGACGAGGCCACGTCCGCGCTGACCGGCCTGGCCGCCGCGTACACCAGGGGTGAGCAGGTCGACTGGTCCGCGGTGTTCGCCGGGAGCGGCGCGCGGATCGTGGACCTGCCGACCTCGGCCTTCCAGCACCAGCGGTTCTGGCTCGCCTCCACCGGTGGGGGCGCGGACGTCTCCGCCGTCGGTCTCGTGCCCGCCGAGCACCCGCTGCTCGCCGCGGCCGTGCCCTTCGCCGACGGTGACGGCTGGGTGCTCACGGGCCGGCTCTCGCTCGCCACGCACCCGTGGCTCGCGGACCACGCCGCCCTGGGCAGCGTGCTCATGCCGGGAACCGGGCTGCTGGAACTGGTCGTGCGCGCCGGCGACGAGGCCGGCTGCGGCACGGTCGAGGAGCTGACGGTCCAGGCGCCGCTGCTGCTGCCGGCGTCCGGATCGCTGGACGTGCAGGTGCTCGTCGGTGCGGCCGACGGCGCCGGCAGGCGACCGGTGTCCGTGCACTCCCGCGGTGCGCACGGATCGTGGACCGAGCACGCGGCGGGCACGTTGTCGCCCCTTACGTCCGCCCCGGCGTTCGACCTGGTTGCCTGGCCGCCCGCGGGCGAGGCCGTGGAGCTCGACGGGGTGTACGAGGACCTCGCCGCCGCCGGACTGGTGTACGGACCGGTGTTCCAGGGCCTGAAGGCCGCCTGGCGCTCCGGCGACGACGTCTGGGCCGAGGTCGCGCTGCCCGAAGCGGAGCACGACCAGGCCGGCCGGTTCGGCCTGCACCCGGCCCTGCTCGACGCGGCGCTGCACACGATCGGGCTCATGGCGGGGGAGGAGACCCGTCTCCCGTTCTCGTTCGGCGCGGTCACCCTGCACGCCACCGGTGCGACCACGTTGCGCGTCCGGGTCACCTCGACCGGCACCGACAAGGTCTCGGTCCTCGTCGCCGACAGCACCGGCGCCCCCGTCGCGACGATCGGCTCGCTGGTCGTCCGCGCCGCCTCCGCCGAGCAGCTGCGCACGACCGACGAGCCGCTGTACGAGCTGTCCTGGGTTCCCGTGCCCGCACAGGGGACTCCGGGCGGGCACGTGCCGTTCGACCAGGTCGGTGACGACGTTCCCGCCGCGCTGGTCCTGGACGTCGCGGCGGGTGATCCCCGGGAGGTCCTGCACAGCACGCTGGCGGCGGTCCAGGGGTTCCTCGCCGAGGAGCGGTTCGCCGACGCCCGCCTGGTCGTCGTGACCGACGAGTCGCTGTCCGGTGCGGCCGTGCGCGGTCTGGTCCGCAGCGCGGAGTCGGAGAACCCCGGCCGGTTCGTCCTCGTCGAGGGCGACGACGTGAGCACGGCGCTCGCGGCGGGCGAGCCGCAGGTCCGCGTCCACGACGGCGAGGCGCTGGCGCCCCGGCTCGTCCGGGCGCGGACGGCCGAGCCGGCCGTGTGGGGCGAGGGCACCGTCCTCGTCACCGGCGGCACGGGTGGGATCGGCGCCGCGGTCGCCCGGCACCTCTCGCGGGTGCACGGCGTCACGAAGCTGGTCCTGACGAGCCGCCGCGGCCTGGAAGCACCCGGTGCGGCGGAACTCGCCGCCGAGCTGGGCGCGGTGGTCGAGGCGTGCGACGTCGCCGACAGGGACGCCCTGAAGGCGTTGCTGGACTCCATCCCCGACCTGACCGGGGTCGTGCACGCCGCCGGTGTGCTCGACGACGGCGTGGTCACGGCACTGACGCCGGAGCGGGTGGACACCGTGCTGCGCCCGAAGGCCGAAGCGGCGGTGGCGTTGCACGAGCTGACCCGCGACCGGCCGCTGAGCCAGTTCGTCCTGCTGTCCTCGGTCTCCGGCATCCTCGGCGGACCGGGGCAGGCGAACTACGCCGCGGCGAACGCGATTCTCGACGCCCTGGCCGAGCTGCGGGTCGCCGAAGGCCTGCCCGCCCGGTCCCTGGCCTACGGCCTGTGGGCCGACGGCATGGGCGACGGGTCCGATGTGGACAGGCTGAGCCGGGACGGCTTCGGTGCACTGTCCGAAGAGGAGGGTCTGGCGCTGTTCGACGCCGCGCTCGCCGCTCAGACGGCGGTGCCGGTACCGGTGAAGCTGGACCTCCCGACGTTGCAGGTCCACGCCCGCACCTCGCCGATCCCGGCCGTGCTGCGGGGTCTGGTGCGGGTTCCGCGCCTGCGCAGCGCCGTCAACGCCCAGGCGGTGTCGGCACTGCTGGAGACGCTGTCCAGGCTCTCCGACGCCGAGCAGCGCACGCACGTGACGGACCTGGTCCGGACGCGCGTCGCCGAGGTCCTGGGCCACAGCGGAACAGCCGCGGTGGAGGTGGGACGTGCGTTCACGGAACTGGGCTTCGACTCGCTCACGGCGGTCGAGCTGCGCAACCGGCTCGGCGAGGCGACCGGCCTGCGGCTGCCCGCGACGCTGATCTTCGACTACCCGACGCCCCTGGCGCTGGCCGAGTACGTCCGCACCGAGCTCCTCGGCGCGACGGCCACCGAGGTGGTCCCGGCGGCGCGCTCCGCCGTGTCGGACGAGCCCGTCGCGATCATCGCGATGAGCTGCCGCTACCCCGGTGGCGTCCGCTCGCCGGAGGACCTGTGGCGGCTGGTCTCCGAGGGCACCGACGCGATCACGCCGTTCCCGTCCGACCGGGGCTGGGACCTCGAGGACCTGTACGACCCGGACCCCGACCGCACCGGGAAGAGCTACACCCGCGAGGGCGGGTTCCT
Organism: Lentzea jiangxiensis; assembly: GCF_900104175.1. Classification (GTDB taxonomy): domain Bacteria; phylum Actinomycetota; class Actinomycetes; order Mycobacteriales; family Pseudonocardiaceae; genus Lentzea; species Lentzea jiangxiensis. Next base: position 212,416 of record NZ_FNIX01000003.1, on the reverse strand, counting down.
GCTCGACGCGGCGGACTTCGACGCCGAGTTCTTCGGCATCTCGCCCCGCGAGGCGATGACCGTCGACCCGCAGCAGCGCCTGCTGCTGGAGACGGCCCAGGAAGCCTTCGAACGCGCCGGGATCGACCCGGCAGCGCTCAAGGGCAGCTCCACCGGTGTGTTCGCCGGCGTGATGTACAACGACTACGCCTCCCGCCTGACGAGCACCCCCGACGGGTTCGAGGGCCTGCTCGGCACCGGCAGCGCGAACAGCGTCCTGTCCGGCCGCGTCGCCTACACCTTCGGGCTGGAAGGTCCCGCGGTCTCGGTGGACACCGCGTGCTCGTCGTCGCTCGTGGCGCTGCACCTCGCGGCGCAGTCGCTGCGGTCAGGCGACTGCGACCTGGCGCTGGCGGGTGGCGCGACGGTGATGGCCACGCCGAACCCGTTCATCGAGTTCTCCCGGCAGCGCGGCCTGGCCGCCGACGGCCGGTGCAAGCCGTTCGCCGCGGCGGCGGACGGCACCGGCTGGTCGGAGGGCGCCGGGTTCCTGCTCCTGGAGCGGTTGTCCGACGCCCGGCGCAACGGTCACCGCGTCCTCGCGGTCGTCCGCGGTTCGGCGGTGAACCAGGACGGCGCGTCCAACGGCCTGACCGCGCCGAACGGTCCGTCCCAGGTGCGCGTGATCCGCCAGGCCCTCGCCGCCGCCGGACTGTCCACTTCGGACGTCGACGCGGTCGAGGCGCACGGCACCGGCACCGCGCTCGGCGACCCGATCGAGGCGCAGGCGGTGCTGGCCACCTACGGCCAGGACCGGGACGTGCCGCTCGTGCTCGGCTCGATCAAGTCCAACATCGGTCACACCCAGGCCGCGGCCGGCGTCGCCGGGATCATCAAGATGGTCGAGGCGATGCGGCACGGGACCATCCCGGCGAGCCTGCACATCGACTCGCCGTCCCCGCACGTGGACTGGGCCGGGGGCGAGGTCGAGCTGGCGACCGAGGCCCGGCCGTGGGCGCGGCACGACCGCCCGCGCCGTGCGGCCGTGTCGGCATTCGGCATCAGCGGCACCAACGCCCACGTCATCCTCGAGCAGGGACCGGACGTCCCGGTGACCGCGCGAGAGGTGAAGACGCCGGCACTGCTGCCGTACGTCCTTTCCGGACGGACGGAGAAAGCCCTGCGGGCGCAGGCGGAACGCCTGCTCAACGCCGAGCTCGCGGAACCGGTGGACGTCGCGTACTCCTTGGTCACCAGCCGCACCGTGCACGAGCGGCGTGCGGTCGTGACGGGACGTCCCGCCGACCTGCGCGCCGGGCTCGCGGCCCTGGCGGAGGGGCAGCCCGCGGCGAACCTGACCGTGGACCGCGCCGTCGCGGGCAAGCTCGCCGTCCTGTTCACGGGGCAGGGTTCCCAGCGCCTGGGCATGGGGCGTGAGCTGTACGAGGCGTTCCCCGTCTTCGCCGAGGCGTACGACGAGATCGCGGCGTTGCTGCCCGGCATCCGGGACATCGACGACGCCGAGGTGCTCAACCAGACGGGCAACGCCCAACCGGCGCTGTTCGCCCTCGAGGTCGCGCTGTACCGGCTGGTCGAGTCGTGGGGCGTGCAGCCCGACTACCTGGCCGGCCACTCCATCGGCGAGCTGAGCGCGGCGCACGTCGCCGGCGTGTTGTCGTTGCAGGACGCGGCGAAGCTGGTCGAGGCGCGCGGACGGCTGATGCAGGCACTGCCCACCGGCGGCGCGATGGTGGCCGTCGAGGCCACCGAGGACGAGGTGCGCGAGCACCTCACCGCCGAGGTCGGCCTGGCCGCCGTCAACGGTCCCTCCGCCGTCGTGCTGTCCGGTGTGGAGGCTCCCACGCTGGCCGTGGCGGAGAGCTTCCGCGCACAGGGACGCCGCACCAGGCGACTGGCGGTCTCGCACGCCTTCCACTCGGTGCTGATGGACCCGATGCTCGCCGAGTTCGCGGAGGTCGCGCGCTCGCTGGACTACCGCGAGCCCGCGGTGCCGGTCGTGTCGAACGTGACCGGCCGGCTGGCGACCGAGCTGACCGACCCGGACTACTGGGTGCGGCACGTGCGGGACACCGTCCGGTTCGCCGACGGCGTCCGCGAGCTGGAAGCCGCCGGTGTCACCCGGTTCGTCGAGCTGGGTCCGGACGGTGTGCTGTCCGCGATGGGCCACGACTGCGCGAGCGACGCGGCGGTGTTCGTCCCGTTGCTGCGCAAGGACCGCCCCGAGCGGCAGTCCGCGGAAGCCGCCTTCGGCCGGTTGGTGGCGACGGGCGTCACCGTGGACTGGGAGGCGTTCTTCGCGGGCACCGGTGCCCGGCGCGTCGACCTCCCGACCTACGCCTTCCAGCGCGAGCGCTACTGGCTCGAGAGCGGTCCGGCGACCGGCGACGCCGCCGGCCTCGGACTGACGACGACCGAGCACCCGTTGCTCGGCGCCATCACGTCGACGCCGGACGGGGACGGGCTGGTCTGCTTCGGCAGGCTGTCCCGCGCCGCCCAGCCGTGGCTCCTGGACCACACCGTGCTCGGCGCGGTCCTGGTCCCCGGCGCGGCCCTGGTCGAGATGGTCGTCCGGGCGGGTGACGAGCTCGGCTGCCCGAGGGTGGCCGAGCTGACCCTCGCGGCCCCGGTGGTGCTGCCCGACCAGGGCGGACTGGCCGTCCAGGTCGTGGTCGGCGCCGCGGCCGAGGACGGCGGGCGCGAGGTCGCGGTGTACTCGAGGCCGGCGGACGCCTCCGTCGAGGAACCGTGGACGCAGCACGCGGCGGGTGTGCTCGTGCCCGACGAGAACCGCCTCCCGGAGGCGGCGGGCGCCTGGCCGCCCGCGGACGCGGAAGTCCTGGAGGTGGAAGGCCTCTACTCCGACCTGGAGGCCACCGGCCTGAGCTACGGCCCGGTGTTCCAGGGCCTCGCCTCCGCCTGGCTGCGGGACGAGGAGATCTTCGCCGACGTGGTGCTGCCGGAGGCGGCGCACGGCGACGTGGCCCGCTTCGGCATCCACCCGGCGCTGCTCGACGCGGCCCTGCACCCCATCGGGCTGCTCGGCTTCGACGGGGAGGCGACCGCACGGCTGCCGTTCCTGTGGCGCGACGTCTCGCTGCACGCCACCAACGCGACCGCGGTGCGCGTGACGGTGACGCCCACCGGTCCCGACTCGGTCCGGCTGGAGCTCACCGACACCGCGGGCGCACCGGTGCTCACCGTCGGATCCCTGCTGCTGCGCGAGGTCTCCGCGGACCAGCTCGACACCGGTCCGTCCACTTCGGACTGGCTGTTCCGGGCGGACTGGGTCCCGGTCGCGGGTGGCGGTGCCCCGGTGGCCTGGGCCTTCCACGACGAGGCCGGGCAGACCGCGCCCCCGGTGGCGGTGCTCAGGGTCCGGCCGCTCTCCCAGGAGGTCCCGCGCGCCGTGCACGACGTGCTGGCGAGCACGCTCGCCACCGTCCAGGCGTGGCTGGCCGACGAGCGCAACGCGGACGGCAGGCTCGTCCTGCTCACCCGTGACGCGGTGCGGGTGAACGGGTGCGATGAGGTCAACCCGGTCACGGCCTCGGTCTGGGGCCTGATCCGCAGTGCCCAGGCGGAGAACCCCGGCCGGCTGGTGCTGGTGGACGCCTCCGAGCAGGACGTCGACCTGGCGCTCGCCGGGCTCGGCGACGAGACGCAGCTGGCGGTGCGCGACGGCGTGGTGCACGCCTGCCGCCTGGTCCGGGCGAGCAGCGCGCCGGAACTGGTCCCGCCGCCGGGTGAGCGCACCTGGCTGCTGGACCCGGCGGGCGAGGAGACTCCGGACCGGTTCACGTTCCGGCCGTTCCCGGAAGCCGCCGCACCACTGGCCGCGCACGAGGTCCGGATCGGCGTCCGTGCCGCCGGCGTCAGCGTCGGCGACGGAGGTCTGCTCGGCCACGAGGCCGCGGGCATCGTCGTGGAGGTGGGGGAGGGCGTCACCGACCTCCACGTCGGCGATGCGGTGATGTGCCTGGTGCACAACGGTTTCGGTCCGGTCGTCCGCACCGGGCGCGCGCTCGTCACCAGGGTCCCGCACTGGTGGACGTTCGAGCAGGCGGCCTCCGTGCCGCGGGCGTTCCTGACCGCCTGGTACGCGCTGAACGACCTGGCCGGTCTGTCCGCGGGGGAGGCGGTGCTCATCGACGGCGCGGCCGGGGACGTCGGCATGGCCGCCACCCAGATCGCCCGCCACCTCGGCGCGGAGGTCTACGGCACGGCCGACGAAGGCCAGTGGGACGTCCTGCGCGCGGCGGGTCTGCCCGACAGCCGCATCGCCTCCTCGCGGACTCCCGGCTTCGAGGAGCGGTTCCTCGGCTCCACCGACGGCCGCGGCGTCGACGTCGTGTTCGGCGCGCTCGGCGGCGGCACCACCGACGCGGTGATGCGGCTGTTGCCGCGCGGTGGGCGGATGGTGGAAATGGGGAAGGCCGATCTTCGCCCGGCGAGCCATTTCTCAGGGCAGTATCCAGATGTGACTCACCGGGTGTGCGACGTCGAGGACGCCGGCACCGAACGGATCGCGGCGATGTGGGAGGAGCTGGTCACGATGTTCGAGTCGGGAGTGCTCAACCCCCTGCCGATCCGTTCCTGGGACATCCGCGAGGCTCCCGAGGCGGCCCGCTTCCTCGGTCACGCCGAGCACGCCGGCAAGGTCGTGCTGACCGTGCCGCGGGTGCTCGACGCGAGCGGAACGGTTCTCGTCACCGGCGGTACCGGTGGCCTCGGCGCCGTCGTGGCCCGGCACCTCGTGACCGCGCTCGGCGTGCGGGACCTCGTTCTCGTGGGCCGGCGTGGCGCGGACGCGCCGGGTGCGGCGGAGCTCACGGGCGAACTGACCGGGCTCGGCGCGAAGGTCCGCGTCGTCGCGTGCGACGCGGCCAACCGGTCGCAGCTGGAAGACCTGCTGGAGAGCATTCCGGTGCTGACCGGTGTCGTCCACGCGGCCGGTGTGCTCGACGACGGCCTGTTCACCTCGCTGACGCCGGACCGGCTGGAGAAGGTCCTGCGCCCCAAGGTGGACGCGGCCTGGAACCTGCACGAGCTGACCCTGGGCCGGGACCTCACGATGTTCGTCCTGTTCTCCTCGGCCGCGGGTGTCCTCGGCACGCCGGGCCAGGCGAACTACGCCGCGGCGAACACCTTCCTCGACGCGCTCGCCGAACACCGGCGCTCGCTCGGCCTGCCCGCCTCCTCCCTCGCCTACGGCCTCTGGGCCGACGGCATGGGTGCGGCGACGGACGCCGGCCGGATGGCCCGCGAGGGTTTCGGTGCGCTCACCGCGGCCGAGGGCCTGGCGTTGTTCGACCTGGCCACGTCCATGGCCGCGCCGGCGACGGTGCCGGTGAAGCTCGACGTGGCGAGGCTCGGTGCGATCGCCGAGAGCGCCTCCCTGCCCCCGCTGCTGCGGACGCTGGTGCGGCCGCAGCGCGCCCGCCGGTCGGCCTCGGCCGAGAACGCGGGACAGGCGGAGGAACTGAGGCGGCGCCTGGCCGGGCTGTCGCAGGCCGATGCCCGGCAGGCGTTGCTCGACGTGGTCCGCCGCCAGGCGGCGGCCGTGCTCGGTCACGCCGGGCCGGACACGATCGAGCCCGAACGGGCGTTCACCGACCTGGGCTTCGACTCGCTGACCGCGGTCGAGCTGCGCAACCAGCTCGGCGAGGCCACGGGTCTGCGGCTGCCGGCGACGCTGATCTTCGACTACCCGACCCCGGACGCCATGGCGGAGTTCCTCCAGGCCGAGGTGGTACCCGCGGCCGCCGCCGAAGCGTCCGGTGTGGACAGCGAGATCACCCACCTGGAGGCGGCGCTGTCCGCGCTCGACCCGGCGACCACCGACGGGGCGCACGTGGAGACGAGGCTGCGCCGGCTGGTCGCGCTGTGGCGGGACAAGACCCGTCCCGGCTCGGACGACGGGACGGACATCGAGGCCGCCACGCTGGACGACATGTTCTCCCTGCTCGACAACGAACTCTGACCCACTTCGACCTTTCCGTTCGTGGCGGCGTCCACACAGGACGCCGTCACAAGGAGGAAGCGGCATGACCAGCGACGACCGGACGCTCGACTACTTGAAGCGGTTGACGACCGAGCTCCGCGACACCAGGCGTCGCCTGGACGAGGTCCAGGAGAGCGCATCCGAGCCGCTGGCCGTCATCGGGATGGCCTGCCGGTACCCCGGCGGGGTGGACTCGCCGGAGGACCTGTGGCGACTGGTGGCGCGGGGCGGTGACGGCGTGACCAGCTTCCCGGACAACCGGGGCTGGGACGCCGACGCGCTCTACCACCCCGACCCGGACCACCGCGGCACCACGTACACCACCGCGGGCGGCTTCCTGCACGAGGCGGACAGGTTCGACGCGGAGCTGTTCGGGATCTCACCCCGTGAGGCGCTGGCCATGGACCCGCAGCAGCGCCTGCTGCTCGAGGTCACGTGGGAAGCGCTGGAACGCGCCGGGATCGCCCCCTCCTCGCTGAGGGGAAGCGCCACCGGGGTGTTCGCCGGCGCGATGCGCGCGGAGTACGTGTCCGGGTTGACGTCGGTGTCCGAGGACATCGAGGGTTTCATCGGTACCGGCTCGTCCAACAGCGTGCTGTCCGGCCGGGTGTCCTACACGTTCGGCCTGGAAGGGCCGGCGGTGACCATCGACACCGCCTGTTCGTCCTCTTTGGTCGCACTGCACCTGGCCGGGCAGGCCCTGCGCACCGGTGAGTGCTCTCTGGCCGTGGTCGGCGGCGTCACGGTCATGTCCACCCCCGAGACGTTCGTGGAGTTCTCCCGCCAGCGCGGGCTGGCCGTCGACGGGCGGTGCAAGGCGTTCGCCGCCGCCGCCGACGGCACGGGGTGGTCCGAGGGCGCCGGTGTCGTGCTGCTGGAACGGTTGTCCGACGCCCGCCGCAACGGGCACCGCGTTCTCGCGGTCGTCCGCGGTTCGGCGGTCAACCAGGACGGGGCCTCCAACGGCCTCACCGCTCCCAGCGGCCCGTCCCAGCAACGGGTGATCCGCCAGGCGCTCAAGAACGCCCGGCTGTCCACATCGGACGTGGACTTCGTCGAGGCGCACGGCACGGGCACCCGGCTCGGTGACCCGATCGAGGCGCAGGCGTTGCTGGCCACCTACGGCCAGGACCGCGACGTGCCGCTGTACCTGGGCTCCATCAAGTCCAACATCGGCCACTCCCAGGCGGCCGCCGGCGTCGCCGGGATCATCAAGGTCGTCGAGGCCATGAGGCACGGGGTGCTGCCGCGCACGCTCCACGTCGACGAGCCGTCGCCCCACGTCGACTGGACGGCGGGCGCCGTGGAACTGCTCACCGACGAGCGCCCCTGGCCCGCTGTCGACCGGCCCCGCCGTGGTGCGGTGTCGTCGTTCGGCCTGAGCGGCACCAACGCCCACGTCATCCTGGAGCAGGTCGTCGAGGAGCGGGAGGACGTCGAACGGACGCCTCCTCCGGTGCTGCCGTGGGTGCTGTCGGCCAAGAGCGAGAACGGCCTGCGGGCACAGGCTTCCCGCGTCCTCGACGCCGTGGGCGGAGCCGATCCGCTCGACGTCGCCCACTCGCTCGCGACCGGCCGGTCCACGCTCGACCGGCGGGCCGCGGTGGTCGGCTCCACCCGGGACGACCTCGTGGCCGGTCTGACCGCGCTGGCGCAGGGGACGCCTTCCCCCGCCGTCGTCACGGGCACCCCGCTGATCGGGCGCACGGCGTTCCTGTTCACCGGGCAGAGCAGCCAGCGCTGCGGCATGGGCCGTGAGCTGTACCGGGCGTTTCCCGCCTACGCCCAGGCGTTCGACGCGGTGGTGGCGGCACTGGACGAGCACCTGGACCGGCCGCTCGCCGACGTCGTCTTCGGCGACGACCAGGACCTGCTCGACCGGATGAGCTACCTGCAACCGGCGCTGTTCGCCGTCGAGGTCGCGCTGTTCCGGCTGCTGGAGTCCTGGGGCGTGCGTCCCGACTTCGTCGCCGGGCACTCCATCGGCGAGCTCACCGCCGCGCACGTCGCCGGTGTCTGGACGTTGCGGGACGCGGCGAAGATGGTCGCCGCGCGCGGCAGGCTGATGGAGGCGCTGCCCGCCGGCGGCGCCATGGTGAGCGTCCAGGCCGCGGAGGACGAGGTCCGCGCCGCGCTCGTCGACGGCGTCGAGATCGGTGCGGTCAACGGTCCGGACGCGATCGTGCTGTCCGGCGACGAGAACGCGGTCCTCGCGGTGGCGGAGTCGTTCGCCCGGCAGGGTCGCAAGACCAAGCGGCTGCGCATGACGCACGCGTGCCACTCGGCGCGCATGGACGGCATGCTCGCCGAGTTCACCGCGGTCGCGGAGAGCGTCTCCTACGGTGCCGCGAGCATCGCGGTGGTGTCCAACGTGACCGGCAAGCTCGCCGGCACCGACGAGGTCACCGCGCCGGGGTACTGGCCGCGGCACGTCCGCCAGCCCGTCCGGTTCGCGGACTCGATCTCCTGGCTGCGCTCCGAGGGCGTCTCGAGGTTCGTCGAGTTGGGACCGGACTCGGTGCTGACCGCGATGGTCGCACGGGTCCTGCCCGACGAGGACGTGCTCGCGGTGCCGATGCTGCGGGGCGGCCGCCCCGAGCCGGTGACGGCGACGGCCGCACTGGCCGCGCTGCACGTGCGCGGCGGACGCGTGGACTGGCGGACGTTCTACGAAGGCACCGGGGCTCGGACGGCGGAGCTGCCCACCTACGCGTTCCAGCACGCCAGCTACTGGCTGAAGTCCGCGGGCGGCGCGGGAGATCCGGCCGGGCTGGGCCTGGCCGACGCCCGCCACCCGTTGCTGGGCGCGTCGGTGGCACTGGCCGACGACTCCGGGGTCGTCCTCACCGGCCGGGTCTCGCTCACGACCCACCCGTGGCTCGCCGACCACGTCGTCGCGGGCACCGCGCTCCTGCCGGGAACGGCGCTCGTCGAGCTGGCGCTCCGCGCGGGCGACGAGGCCGGGTGCCCGCACCTCGAGGAGCTCACCCTGCTGGAGCCGGTGTTCCTGGACGGTCCGCGCGACGTCCAGGTCGTGCTGGCCGCGCCGGACGAGTCGGGCCGCCGGTCGGTGTCCCTGCACTCCCGTGCGGGCGAGGGACCCTGGACCCGGCACGCCTCCGGCACGCTGACCCCGGCCGTCGCGGCGCCGGACTTCGACCTGGCCGAATGGCCGCCGCGCGGTGCCACCGCCGTCGACCTGGACGGCGTGTACGAAGCGTTCTCCCGCAACGGCCTGGAGTACGGGACGGTGTTCCGGGGCCTGCGGGCGGCCTGGCGCCTCGGGGACGAGGTCTACGCGGAACTGCGGCTGCCGGAGGAGGGGGAGGCGCGCAAGGACGCGGAGAAGTTCGGCCTGCACCCCGCGCTGCTCGACTCCTGCCTGCACGCCATCGGTCTCACGGCCGACGAGGACTCCGGTCCGCGGGTTCCCCACCTGTGGCAGGACGTCGCCCTGCACGCGGTCGGCGCCACCGCGCTGCGGGTGCGGCTGACCCCCGGCCGGTCGGACGCCGTCACGCTCCGGGTCGCGGACGGCGTCGGTGCGCCGGTGGCCACCATCGGTGCGCTGGTGCTGCGCGAGATCAGCGCCGACCAGTTCGGGACGGCCGGACCCGGGGGACCGGACTCGCTGTTCCACCTTGAGTGGAAAGCGCTTTCCATCACTGGTGGTACCGAAGTCGAGTGGGCGTTCGCCGACGACCTGGACGACGACGTCCCGCCTCCGCCGGTCGTCGTGCTCCCGGTGCGCCCGGGAGGCGCCGACGTGGCGGGCACCGCGCTGGCCGAGACCAACCGGGTCCTCGCCGTGCTCCAGCGGTGGAACGCCGAGGAGCGCCTGCACGGCACCACCCTGGTGGTGCTCACCCGCGACGCGGCCGGCACGGACCGGGTCGACCCGGCGGCCGCCGCGGTCTGGGGGCTGGTGCGCTCGGCGCAGTCCGAGTACCCCGGCCGGTTCGTGCTGATCGACACGGACACCGACACCGACACCGAGCCGACCGCCGCCCAGCTGGCGGCCGCCCTGTCCACCGGTGAGCCGCAGTTGCTCTCCCGCGGTGGTGAGCTCGCGGCACCGCGCCTGGCCCCGCTGCCGGCGGCCGACGAGCTCGTCGCACCGGCCGGCTCGGCCTGGCGGCTGGGCATGACCGGTCGCGGCACCCTGGACAACCTGCGCCTGGAGCCGCACCCGCAGGCGCTGGAACCGCTGGGGCCGGGCGACGTCCGGGTCGCCGTCGCCGCGGCGGGCCTGAACTTCCGCGACGTGCTGAACGTGCTCGGCATGTTCGACGGCGAGCCCGGACCCCTCGGCAACGAGGTGGCGGGCGTGGTGGTCGAGGTCGGGTCCGAGGTGACGGACCTGGCGGTCGGCGAGGCCGTGATGGGCGTGGCCGCCGGCGGCGTCGGCACTGTCGCGATCGCTCCCCGCCCCTACTTCACCCGCGTTCCCGAGGGCTGGTCGTTCGAGACCGCGGCCTCGGTCCCGCTGGTGTTCCTGACCGCCTACTACGGGCTCAAGGAGCTGGCGGGGCTCAGCGCGGGCGAGTCGGTGCTGGTCCACGCCGGCGCCGGCGGCGTCGGCATGGCCGCCGTCCAGATCGCCCGCCACCTCGGCGCGGAGGTCTACGCCACCGCGAGCACCGGCAAGCAGCACGTCCTGCGCGAGGCCGGGCTCGACGACGGCCACATCGCCGACTCCCGCACGCTCGGCTTCGAGGAGCACTTCAGGGCCACCAGCGGTGGGCGCGGCGTCGACGTCGTGCTGGACGCGCTGACCGGTGACTTCGTCGACGCCTCGCTGCGGCTGCTGCCGCGGGGCGGCCGGTTCATGGAGATGGGCAAGGCCGGGCTGCGCGACCCGGAGGAGGTCGCCGCGCGGCACCCCGGCGTTCGCTACCGGCCCTTCGACCTGATCGAGGCCGAACCCGAGCTGCTCACCCGGATGTGGTCCGAGGTGGTCGAGCTGTTCGACCGCGGCGTGCTCACGCCGCTGCCCACCCGCGTGTGGGACGTGCGGCGCGCCCCGGAGGCGTTCCGCTTCCTGAGCCAGGCCAAGCACATCGGCAAGCTGGTGCTGACGATCCCGGCCGGTCCCGAGCCGGACGGCACCGTGCTGATCACCGGCGGCACCGGCGACCTCGGCGGGGCACTCGCCCGGCACCTGGTGACCGAGCACGGAGTGCGGCACCTCGTCCTGACCAGCAGGCGCGGCCCGGACGCGCCGGGCGCGGCCGAGCTGGTCGCCGACCTGACGGGCCTGGGCGCCGCGGTCACCGTCGTCGCCTGCGACCTCGCCTCCCGCGACGCCGTGGCGGACCTGCTCGGCGCGATCCCGGACCGGCACCCGCTGACCGGTGTCGTGCACGCGGCGGGCGTCCTGGACGACGGCCTGGTCGACGCGCTCACCCCGGAACGGGTGGACCGCGTCTTCGCCCCGAAGGTCCGAGCCGCCTTCCACCTGCACGAGCTGACCCGGCACCTGCCACTGCGCTGGTTCGTCCTGTTCTCCTCGGCCGCCGGGGTGCTGGGCAACGCGGGGCAGGCCAACTACGCAGCGGCCAACAGCTTCCTCGACGCCCTGGCCACCCGCCGCCGCGGCGACGGTCTGGCCGCCCACTCGATCGCGTGGGGCCTGTGGGCGGGCGGCATGGGCGGCCGGCTCGGCGAGGAGGGCGAGGAACGCCTGCGCCGCGGTGGTTTCCCGCCCATCACGTCCTCCGAGGGCATGGCGATGTTCGACACCGCCGTCGCCACCGCGCACCCGGTCCTGCTCGCGCTGAAGGTCGACCGCGCCACGGCCCGCGCCAACGCCTCGGACGCGTCCATGTCCCCGTTGCTGCGCGGTCTGCTCGGCGGTCCCGGCCGGGCGCGGGCCAAGGCCGCCACCGCGCAGCAGGACGACGAGCTCCTGCGCACGCTGGCCGGCCTGCCGCCGGCCAGGGCGAACGAGCTGCTGCTCGACCTGGTCCGGCGGGAGACCGCACTGGTGCTGGGCAGGACGGGCGCCGACAGCGTCGAGCCCGCCCGCGGTTTCAGCGACCTCGGGTTCGACTCGCTGACGTCGGTCGAGTTCCGCAACCGCCTGAGCGCCGTCACCGGGTTGCGGCTGTCCTCGACGCTGGTCTTCGACTACCCCACCCCGGCCGCGCTGTCGGCGTTCCTGCACACCGAACTGGTCGGCGACGCCGAGCCGTCGAGCACCGCGCTGATCGAACAGATAGGCCGGCTCGAGGCGATGCTCGCCGGCACCGATCCGGACGACACCGAGGTCGACCGGCGTCTGCAGCGCCTGCTGTCCGACTGGACGGCCAAGCGCTCGGACAGCTCCGGGAGCGATCTCGACACCGCGACCCCGGACACCATCCTCGCGCTGATCGACCACGAGTTCGGCTCGCGCTGACCAGCCCGGCCGTCATAGGAGCCATGACCGATGCCCACCGAAGAGCAGTACGTCGACTACCTCAAGCGAATGGCGGCGGACCTGCGGGAGAGCCGTCGGCAGCTGCGGGAGTCCGAGGAACGCGACACCGAGCCGATCGCGATCATCGCGATGAGCTGCCGCTTCCCCGGTGAGATCCGTTCACCCCAGCAGCTGTGGGACCTCGTCAGCACCGGGGGTGACGCCATCTCGCCGTTCCCCACCAACCGCGGCTGGGACCTCGAGGGTCTCTACCACCCGGACCCGGAGCGGCCGGGCACCACCTACGTCCGCGAGAGCGGCTTCCTGCACGACGCCGACGAGTTCGACGCCGAGCTGTTCGGCATCTCGCCGCGCGAGGCCGAGGCGACCGACCCGCAGCAGCGGCTGCTGCTGGAGACCGCCTGGGAGGCCATCGAGAGCGCGGGCATCGACCCGACCTCGCTCAAGGGCAGCGCGACCGGCGTCTTCGCCGGTGTCACGAACACCGAGTACGCCACCCGGCTCACCGCGGTGCCGGAGGAGTACGAGGGCTACCTCGCCACCGGCACCCTGGGCAGTGTCGTGTCCGGCCGGATCTCCTACGTGCTGGGCCTGCAGGGGCCGTCCGTGTCCGTCGACACCGCCTGCTCCTCCTCGCTGGTGGCGCTGCACCTGGCCGCCCGTTCGCTGCGGACGGGGGAGTCCACCCTCGCCCTGGCGGGCGGCGTGACGGTCATGGCGAGCCCCGGCCCGTTCGTCGACTTCTCCCGCCAGCGCGGGCTGGCCGCGAACGGCCGGTGCAAGCCGTTCGCCGCCGGCGCCGACGGCACGAACTGGGCGGAAGGCGCCGGCGTGCTGGTGCTGGAGCGGTTGTCCGACGCACGGCGCAACGGCCACCCGGTGCTGGCGGTGGTGCGGGGCAGCGCGGTCAACTCCGACGGCACGTCCAACGGCCTGACCGCCCCGAACGGCCCGTCCCAGCAAGCCGTGATCCGCCAGGCCCTGGCCAACGCGAAGCTGTCCCCGTCGGACGTGGACGCGGTCGAGGCGCACGGCACCGGCACGAAGCTCGGCGACCCGATCGAGGCGCAGGCCCTGATCGCCACCTACGGCCAGAACCGCGCCGAGCCGCTGTGGATCGGCTCGGTCAAGTCCAACATCGGGCACACGCAGTGCGCCGCGGGCGTCGCCGGCGTCATCAAGATGGTCGAGGCGATGCGGCACGGGGTCCTCCCGGCGAGCCTGCACGTCGACCGGCCGTCCGAGCACGTCGACTGGTCGGCCGGATCGATCTCGCTGCTCTCGCGGCAGCGGCCGTGGCCGGAGGCGGACAGGCCGCGCCGGGCCGGGGTGTCCTCGTTCGGCATCAGCGGCACCAACGCCCACGTCATCCTGGAGCAGGTGCCGGAGGAGCCGCTGCCGCCGCGCGAGGTCCAGGCGCCGGCTGTGGTGCCTTACGTCCTGTCGGGAGCGTCTCCCGCCGCGGTGCGGGCGCAGGCCGCGGCACTGCTGTCCAGCGTGGACGCTGCCTCCGACGAACCCGTGGACGTCGCGCTGTCGCTGGCCACCGCCCGCGCGGCGATGGACCACCGCGCGGTCGTCGTCGGGGCCGGCCCCGACGAGCTGACCGCGGGACTGCGCGCGGTGGCCGACGGCGACGCCGGGGCCGTCACCGGGTTCGCCACCACCGGGAAGCTGGCCGTGCTGTTCAGCGGCCAGGGCTCGCAGCAGCTCGGCATGGGCCGTGAGCTGCACGAGGCCTTCCCGGCCTTCGCGACCGCGTTCGACGAGGTCTGCGAGTACCTGCCGGGTGTGCGCGACGTCGTGTTCGGCGACGACGCCGAGCGGCTGAACCGCACCGAGTTCGCGCAGCCCGCGCTGTTCGCCTTCGAGGTGGCGCTGTTCCGCCTGGTCAGCTCGTGGGGTGTGGTTCCCGACCTGCTGGCGGGGCACTCGATCGGTGAGCTGGCCGCCGCCCACGTCGCGGGGGTGCTGTCCCTGCCCGACGCGGCGCGGCTGGTGCTCGCCCGAGGCCGCCTGATGCAGGCGCTGCCCGCCGGTGGGGCGATGGTGGCGGTCGAGGCGACCGAGGACGAGGTCCGCCCCCACCTGAACGACGACGTGTGCCTGGCCGCGGTCAACGGCCCCCGCGCGGTGGTGCTGTCCGGCGCCGAGGAGGCCGTCCTCGCGGTGGCCGGGCGGTTCTCCGACCGCCGCACCACGCGGCTGAAGGTGTCGCACGCCTTCCACTCCAGCCTCATGGACCCGATGCTGGCCGAGTTCGCGGAGATCGCCCGTGACCTCACCTACGGCGAGCCCGCCATCCCGGTCGTCTCCACGCTGACCGGCGAGCTCGCCGAGCGGCTGACCGACCCGCGGTACTGGGTCGAGCACGCCCGCGAGGCGGTGCGCTTCGCCGACGCCGTCGAGACCCTGCGCCGGCGGGGAGTGACCGCGTTCCTCGAGCTGGGCCCGGACGCCCCGCTGACCGCGATGGGCCGCTCCGCACTGCCGGACGGCGTGGTGTTCGCCGCCGCCCAGCGCAAGGAGCGCGAACCGGTCCGCACCCTCGTGTCCGCGCTCGCCGCCCTGCACGTCAACGGCATCGCCGTCGACTGGGCCGCCTACCTCGACGGCACCGGTGCCCGTGTCGTCTCGCTGCCGACCTACCCGTTCCAGCGCCGGCGCTACTGGCTCGAGGACGCCGGAGACGTCACGGGCGGCACCGGTGGTGAGGACGCCCGGTTCTGGTCCGTCGTGGCGAGCGGCGACGCCGAGGAGCTGGCCGCCGAGCTGGAGCTGCCGGACGCGCAGGCCCCTCTCGGCGACGTCCTCCCGGCGCTCGCGCGCTGGCGCAGCTCCCGCGCGAACGAGTCCGAAGTGGACGCGCTGGGCTATCGCGTGCACTGGAAGCAGTTCGCGCCGGAGCCGGCCGAGGCGTCCGGGCGCTGGCTGCTGGTCTCCTCGCCGCGTTCCGGCGACTGGACCGGAGCCGCTGCGGCGGCACTGCGGGGAGCCGAGGTCGACCACGTGGTGCTCACCGCGCCGGACCGGGCCTCGGTCGCCGCCGCGGTGGACGGCATCCCGGCGTTCGACGGTGTGCTCTCCCTGGTCGGCCTCGACGAGCACGAGACCGGCGGCCTGTCGTTCGGCGCCGAGGCGACCCTGTCGCTGGTGCAGGAACTGGCGGCCCGTGAGATCACTGCTCCACTGTGGACGGTCACCCGCCAGGCCGTCGCGACCGGCCCGCACGAGGCGCCCGCCTCCGCGGTCCAGGCCCAGCTCTGGGGCTTCGGCCGTGCCGCCGCGCTGGAACACCCGCGGTTGTGGGGCGGGTTGGTCGACGTCCCGGCCGAGCCGTCCGATCGCGTCAGCGCGCTCCTCGGCGCCGTGGTCGCCGGTCCCCGCGGCGAGGACCAGGTCGCGATCCGCGCGGCCGGCGTGTTCGGTCGTCGCCTGGCGCACGCCGAGAACGCCGAGCCGCCGCGTCCCTGGAAGCCGCGGGGCACGGTTCTGGTGACCGGCGGCACCGGCGGTCTCGGCGGTGTGGTCGCCCGCTGGCTGGCCGAGGCGGGCGCGGACCGCGTGGTGCTGGTCTCCCGGACCGGCGGGAACGCGCCGGGCGCGGAGTCCCTGCGGGAGGACCTGGGCAGCAGGGTCTCCATCGTCGCCTGCGACGTCGCCGACCGCGACGCGCTCGAGACCGTCGTCGCCGACGTCCGCGACGACCTGCGCGCAGTGTTCCACCTCGCGGGAGTCCTCGAGGTCGGGCAGATCGAGACGGTCGGCCGCGAGTCCTACGTGGACGCGTTGCGCGCCAAGGTCTCCGGAACGCGGAACCTCGAAGAGCTCACCGACGGGCTCGACCTGGACGCCTTCGTGCTGTTCTCCTCGATCGCGGCGTCCGTCGGCAACCCCGCGCAGAGCGTCTACGGAGCCGCGAACGCCTACCTGGAGGCCGTCGCGCAGCAGCGCCGGTTCCGCGGTCTTCCCGCCACCTCCGTCGCCTGGGGCCGCTGGGGCGAGGTCGGCATGGGTGTGAGCGGCCAGGCGGACCAGCTGCTCAGCGACCTCGGTGTGCCGGCCATGGCGCCGGAACTGGGCGTGCTCGCGCTGCGGCGCGCGCTCGGCCGGGACGAGACCGCGCTGACCGTGGCCGCGTTCGAGTGGCCGAAGTTCGCCCCGCCGTTCGCCGCGCTGCGGCCGAGCCCGCTGCTCGCCGACCTGCCCGAGGTCGTGGCGATCGCCGAGGCCGACGCGCGGCGTGCCGAAGAGGGCGCCGAGGTCACCACGGCGTGGCGGACGCGGCTCGCCGGCATGCCCCAGGCCGAACGTGAACGCGTGCTGCACCGGCTCGTGCTCACCCACACCTCCGCCGTGCTCGGCCACGAGGACGAGGTGAGCGCCCAGCAGCTGTTCACCAAGCTGGGCATCGACTCGCTCACCGCGGTGGAGCTGCGCGGCCGCCTCAACGCCGAGACCGGCCTGGCGCTGCCGCCCACCATCGTCTTCGACCACCCGAGCCCGGCCGCGCTCGCCGCACACCTGCTCGCCGAGCTCGGCCCGCGGGAGCAGTCCTCGGCGACGAAGACCACCCTGCGCGCGAACACCGCGCAGGGCCAGGAGATCGCCGTGGTCGGCATGTCCTGCCGCTTCGCGGGTGGCAGTGACACGGTCGACGACTACTGGCAGAACCTCATGCAGGGCAAGGACCTCGTCAGCCTCGCCCCGGCGGACCGGTGGAACGCCGCCGACTACCTGGACCTCGACCGCACCGCGCCGGGCAAGGCCTACACGCAGCACGGCGCGTTCGTCACCGACATCGCGGGCTGGGACGCCGCGTTCTTCGGGCTCTCGCCGCAGGAGGCGCGCCGCACCGACCCGAGCTTCCGGCTGCTCATGGAGCTCGTCTGGGAGGCGCTGGAGGACTCCTCGCTCACCGCGGAGGAGCTGCGCGGCAGCCGCACCGGCGTGTTCGCCGGGCTGATCGACACCATCCAGTACAGCATGCGGCAGCTGGAGGCCGACGGTGCCGAGGCCGGGGACGACCCGTACTTCGGCCTGGGCAGCTCGCTGTCCGCGGCCGCCGGCCGGATCGCGCACCAGCTCGACCTGCGCGGCCCCTGCCTGACCGTGGACACCGCGTGCTCCTCCGCGCTCAGCGCCATGCACCTGGCCGTGCAGAGCCTGCGCCGCGGCGAGTGCGACATCGCGATCGTCGGCGCCTCCTCCACGATGATCAACCCGGAGGTGTTCGTCCAGTCCTGCAAGATGAGCATGCTCGCCGCCGACGGCCGCACCAAGACCTTCGACGAGTCCGCCGACGGGTACGTGATCGGTGAGGGCGGCGGCGTGGTCGTCCTGCGCCGCACCCAGGACGTCCCCGCAGGACAACGCACCCGTGCGGTGATCCGCGGCACGGCGACCAACCAGGACGGCCGCAGCAACGGTCTCACCGCGCCCAACCGGGCCGCGCAGATCGCGGTCATCCGCGCCGCCCACGCCGACGCGGGCGTGCGGACCGACGACATCGGCTACGTCGAGGCGCACGGCTCCGGCACGCAGCTCGGCGACGCCATCGAGTTCACCGCCCTGCAGGAGGTCTTCGGCGAGCGCTCCGCGCCGGAGCCGCTGTACGTCGGCGCGGTCAAGTCCAACGTCGGCCACACCCTGGCCGCGGCCGGAATGGCCGGTCTGGTCAAGACCGTGCTCGCGCTGGAACACGGCGAGATCCCGGCCAACCTGAACATGACCACCCCCAACTCGGTCGTCACGCTGGACGGTCCCGTCCGGCCCGTGCAGACCGCGAGGCCCTTCCCCGCGGACGCGGGCGGCGTGCTGCGGGCGGGCGTCAGCTCGTTCGGCTGGTCGGGGTCGAACGTCCACTTCGTACTGGAACAGGCACCTCAGAGGCCGGTGCCGCGACCGGGACCGCCGTGGCAGCTGCTCACGGTGTCCGGCCACAGCGAGTCCAGCCTGCGCGCGAACGCCGCGGCGCTGGCCGACCACCTGGAGGCGCACCCGGAGCTGGAACTGGCCGACGTCGCGCACACCACGCAGTCCGGGCGCAGCGCGCTGCCGGTGCGGTCCGCGTTCGCCGTGCGCGACACCGCGGACGCCATCGCGTCCCTGCGGGCGGGCGTCACCGGTTCGGTCGTCGAGGAGAAGCGCCGCTTCGGTCTCCTCCTGCCCGCGGACCCCGGCGCGTGGCGCGGCACCACCGAGGAGCTGTACCGCACCGAACCGGCGTTCAGCGCCGCGATCGACGAGTGCGCCGGCCTGCTCCACGGGCGGGTGGACCTGCTGGGCGCGTTGCACGGCGAGGCGGAGGCCGACGAGCGGGCCGTCGTGTTCGCGGTCGAGTACGCCCTCGCCCGGTTGCTCGGTTCGCGCGACCTGGTCCCGGCCGTCGTGCTCGGCGCCGGGGTGGGGGAGTGCGTCGCCGCGGTCGTCGGCGGAATGCTGTCGCCGGCGGACGGTCTGGCGCTGGCCCTGGACGGGACGGTGCCCACCGAGGTGGCGGAGCCCGCGATCACCGTGGTGTCCTCGCGCACCGGCGCCGCGCTGACCGCGGCCGAGGTGCGCGACGCCGCCCACTGGGCGGGAGAGCCCGGCCGGATCGCCGACGGCCTGCCGGTGCTGAGCCGCCACGCCGAGGTCCTCGTCGAGGCCGGTTCGGGCGCTGACACCGCGACCCCGGTGGTCAGCCTGCCGCTGGAACAGGGCCGCCGGTCGTGGCTCGCCGCGCTCGGCGCGCTGTGGGAGCACGGCGTGCCGGTGGACTGGGCGAGCGGTGCCGACGCGGAACGCGTGTTCGTCCCACTGCCCGCGTACCGCTTCCAGCGCACCCGCTACTGGCCCGAGGTCGCGGCGACCGGCGCCACCGGTTCGGCGGCACCCGCCACCGCGGCGAACACCGGGATGCCGTCCTACGACGGCCTCAAAGCCCACGTGCCCACCTGGCGGCGCGACAACAGCCGGCCGCGGCCCGCCCCGGCCGGGCCGCTGGTGCTCCTCGCCGAACCGGGCGGGTTCGCCGACAGGTTCGCCGCGCTGGCACGGGAAGCCGGGCACGAGGTCGTCCACGCGCACACCCGGCCGCAGGACCAGGAGGACTACCGCGCCCTGCTCGCGGGCACCACCGGCGAGCCGGTCCGGATCGTGCACGCCTACGGTCTCACCGACACCGGTCAGGAAAGCGGCTTCTACAGCCTGATGCGGCTCGGCAAGGCCATCGGCACGGAGTGCGCGGGCAGGCGGGTCGAACTGGTCAGCCTGGCCGCGAACGGGTTCGAGGTCCTCGCCGGTGACGCGAAGGACCCGCACGCCGCGACCATCGCGGGCATCACGAGCGCCATCGCCGCGGAGTACCCCCTGGTCCGGTCGCAGTACGCCGACCTCGGCACGGACGGCGACCACGCCCTCCAGGCGCTGCGCGAGCTCGACGCCCTGGCCGCGTCCACTTCGGACACCGTGGACGGTGTCGGTGTGGTCGCGTGGCGGCACGGCCGCCGCTGGGTGCGCGACTTCGAGGTGGTCGGGCTGCCGGAGGTCGCCGACTCCGAGGCCTGGCGTCCGGGCGGTGTCTACCTCATCACCGGCGGTCTGGGCGAGCTCGGCCTGGCACTGGCGCGGCGACTGGCCCCGCTCGGCACCAGGCTCGCGCTGGCGGGCCGCAAGGGGTTGCCGCCGGAGGACACCTGGGACGCCTGGATCGCGGAGAAGGGCGTCAACGACAAGACCAGCGGCGTGCTCATGGCCGTCGCGGAGCTGCGCGCGCTGGGCGCCGAGGTGTTCGTCGCCCAGGCCGACGTCAGCGACCCCGCCCAGGTCGCCTCGCTGGTGCGGGACGTCCGGTCGCACTTCGGTGAGCTGCACGGCGTCGTGCACGCGGCGGGCGTCGCCGGTGGCGGCCTGCTGCAGACCAAGACCGAGGAGCAGGCGGCCGCGGTGCTCGCGCCGAAGGTGGCGGGCACGCTGGCCCTGGCCGACGCGCTGCGCGACGACCCGGTGGAACTGCTGGTGCTCTACTCGTCGGTGGCGAGCCTGACCGTCGGCGTCGGCGCGACCGACTACTCGGCGGCGAACGCGTTCCTCGACTCCTTCGCGCTCGTGGAGGCCAACACGGGCGGGGTCGCCAAGCGCGTCGTGTCCGTGGCGTGGGGACCGTGGCAGCTCGACCCGTGGACGTCCGCGGGCCTCGCCGGCTCGGCCGAGATGCAGGAGAGCTCGAAGCGGTTCCGCGAGGAGTTCGGCATCCCGACCGAGGAGGGGACCGAACTGCTGTCCCGCATCGTGGCCTCCGGCGAGACGCAGGTGGCCGTGCTGTCGCTGGAGCTCTCCGACGCACTGGCCGCACTGGCCCAGCTCGACTCCCTCGACGCCCTGGTGGGCGGCGCGGCGGTCGACCTGGCCGACGACAAGCGCTACCCCCGTCCGGAGCTGCGCACCCCGTACGTGGCTCCGAGGACGCCGGCCGAGCAGCAGGTGGCCGAGATCTGGCAGGCCTGCCTGGGGCTCGAGCAGGTCGGCGTCGACGACCGGTTCTTCGACCTCGGCGGCACCTCGCTGATCGGTCTGGTGGTGATCGGCCGCATCGGCAAGGAGCTCGGCGTCGAGCTGGCGCCGGCGACGTTGTTCGAGAAGCCGACCATCGCCGAGTTCGCGACCCTGCTCGCCGCACCGGAGGCGGCGGCGGGGCCGGACCTCGCGGACGTGGCCGGGGACGCGTCCGCCCGCGGTGAACGGCGCCGTGCGCGCGCCGGAGCCCTGCGCAGGCGCCAGACCGGGACCCGAAGGTGAGGAACAGGTGACCACACGAGAGCACGAGACCAGTCCCGAACTGGAGACCGGTCCAGAACGCGACACGGGCAACGACATCGCGATCGTGGGCATGGCCGGGAACTTCCCCGGCGCTCCGGACATCGGCCGGTTCTGGGCCGACCTGTGCGCGGGGCGGGACGGGATCACGAGGATGAGCCCGGCCGAGCTGCTGGCGGCCGGCGTGCCGCAGGAGCTGGTGGACGACCCCGCCTTCGTCGCCGCGTCGGGCCTGCTGTCCGATGTGGACCGCTTCGACGCCGGCTTCTTCGGCTTCAGCAGGTCCGACGCCGAGGTGGCCGACCCGCAGCACCGCCTGTTCCTCGAGTGCTCGTGGCACGCGCTGGAGGACGCGGGCGTCGATCCCAGCCGCTTCGACGGCCTGGTCGGGGTGTTCGCCGGTGGTGCGCCGAGCACCTACCTGCTGTCCAACCTGCTGCAGAACGACGAGGCCGTGCTCACCTACGGGCCCGACCACCTCGTGCTGCAGAACGAGAAGGACCTGCTCCCGTCGCGGGTGTCCTACGCGCTCGACCTCACCGGACCGTCGGTGAGCGTCCAGAGCTGCAGCTCGACCGCGCTCGCCGCGGTCGCCGCCGGCTGCGGCAGCCTGCTCGCCGGCGAGTCGGACCTGGTCGTCGCGGGCGCGGTCTCGGTGATCGTCCCGCAGTACCCCGGCTACCTGCACCACGAGGGCAGCGAGTTCTCCCCGGACGGCGTCAGCCGCGTCCTCGACGCCGGCGCCAACGGCAAGATCCCCGGTGACGGCGTCGGTGTGGTCGTGCTGCGCAGGCTCGAGGACGCCCAGGCCGACGGGGACCGGATCTACGCGGTCATCCGCGGCTGGGCCGCGCTGCACGAGGGCAGGAACGGCCGCCAGGGGTTCGGTGTGCCCGGGGTGCCGGGCCAGACCGCCGTGATGGCCGAGGCGCTGGCCGTCGCGGGAGTCGACCCCGCCGAGATCGACCACGTCGAGGTGACCGCGATGGGCACCCCCTTCGGTGACGCCGTGGAGGTCATGGCGCTGCAGGAGGTCTTCGGCGTGGACGGCGTCGAGCGGGTCACGCTCGGCTCGACCGACGGCAACCTCGGTCACATCAACCAGGCGGGCGGGATCGCCCGCCTGATCAAGGCGGCTCTCGCGCTGCACCACGAGAAGCTGCCGCCCGCCGTGAACTTCTCCGCACCGAATCCGCGCCTGGCCGCGTCCGGCGACCGGCTCGCGGTGGTGGCGGAGCTGACCGACTGGCCGCGCGGCGAACGCCCACGGCTCGCCGGCGTCAACGCGCACGGCTACGGCGGCGCGGACGTCCACGTCGTCATCGAGGAAAGCCCGGTCGACGACGACGTGCGACCGGCGGCGCGTCCGCACCAGCTGCTGGTCTGGTCGGCCCGCACGGCCGAGGCGGCCGACGCCGCGACCGCGAACCTGGCCGCGGCCGCCGCGCACTGGGCGGACCCGGTGGACGCCGCCTACACGCTGCAGGTCGGCCGCAGGGCGTTCGAGCACCGGCGGATGGCCGTGGTCTCGTCGGGCGCCGACGCGGTGCAGGCGCTGACCTCGCCGACGCGGGTGCTCGCCGAAACCGGCGTGAGCGCGCGACGAGCGGGCTTCCTGCTCGCCGGGGTGGGGGAGCAGTACGACGGCATGGCCGGTGGCCTGTACGCCACCGAACCGGTGTTCCGCGCGGCGGTCGACGAGTGCGCCGAGCTGTTCCGCGGGCACCTCGGCTTCGACCCGGTCGCCGGTCTCGTCGGTGCGCGGAAGACGGGCGGCGGCGGTCTGGCCGCCCTGCTCGGCCGCGCTCCGGAGGCCGAAGCCGGCGGGTCCGCGGACACGGTCGTCGTCCAGCCCGGTGTCTTCGCGATCGACTACGCGCTCGGCAGGCTGCTGACGGCCTGGGGCGTCGAGCCCTCGGTCCTGGCGGGGTACAGCGTCGGCGAGTTCGCCACGGCGGCGCTCGCGGGCAGCCTGACCCTGCGGGAGGCCACCGCCCTGGTGGCGAGGAGGGCCGAGCTGATCTCGGCGCTGCCCGCCGGAGCGATGGCCGCCGTTCCGCTGTCGGAGACCGAACTGACCGGGTTGGTGGGCGATCTCGCGGGTTTCTCCCTCGACGTCGCCGCGGTCAACGGCCCCCGCATGATCGTCGTGTCCGGCCCCGTCGAGGGCGTCGGCCAGCTCACCGAGAAGCTCGCCACGGCGGGGGTGCCCGCGAGGCCGCTGCGGACCACCCACGCGTTCCACTCGCGTTCCCTGCGGCCGGCGGCGGCCCAGCTCACCGCCTGGGTCAGGCAGAACCTCAGCCCCCGTGCGCCCGAGACGCCGTACCTGTCCAACGTCACCGGGCTGCCGATCACCGAGAGGCAGCTGGGGGACCCCGGCTACTGGGCCGAGCACATGTGCCGTCCGGTGCAGTTCGCCACCATGATCGGCCACCTGGCCGCGCACTGGCCGGACACCGCGTTCGTCGAGCTCGGTGCGGGGCAGTCGCTGGGGTCGATGTTCCGAGGACATCCGGACTTCCCCCAGAAGTCCTGGACCCACCTCGTGCCGACCCTCCCCGGTGAAGCGGACCCGAAGCAGGACACCGAGTCGGCGGCCGAAGCGCTCGGCAGGCTCTGGCTGTCCGGTGTGGACGTCGACTGGCACGCCTACCAGTCCGGTCGCGGGGCCAGGAAGACCACCGTGCCCGGCTACGCCTTCCAGCGTGAGCGCTACTGGCTCGAACCCACCGCCCCGGGGTCCGCGACCACGGTTCCGAGGGGCGCCCGAGCGGCCGACGCCGGCCGGACGGGCTGACCGCGCGCCACATCGCCGAGCCCGGCTTCGTCGCGTCCACGTACGCGACGAAACCGGTGTGCCCGAACGATTTCCTTCCCACGAGCAATGCAGTCGAGGAGTAGCGATGACGAACGTCGGAGTTGTCGGAGCCGGTGTGATGGGCACCGGCGTCGCACAGGACCTGGCCCAGAAGGGGCACACCGTGGTCCTGGTGGACAACAACCCGGACGCGCTGGACGCGGCGCTCGGCCGGATCGAGCTGGAGTGCCGGATGAGCCGGATGCTCGGCGGCCCGGAGGTCGACGCCGCGGCGGTGCTGGCGTCGATCACCGTCGGCACCTCGCTCGAACTGCTCGCCGAGACCGAGGTGGTGATCGAGAACATCACCGAGAACTGGGATCTCAAGAGCGCGCTGTACGCCCAGCTCGACCTCGTCTGCAAGGCGGACACCGTGTTCGTGGCGAACACGTCGGCGATCCCGATCACCAAGATCGCCGCCCTGACCTCGCGCCCGGACAAGGTGATGGGCGTGCACTTCATGAACCCGGTGCCGATGAAGCCCGCGTGCGAGTTCATCCCCGGCTACCACACGAGTGAGCAGACCAAGGAGACGGTGCGCGCGCTGCTGGAGTCGATGGGCAAGAAGCCGATCCCGGTCAACGACGCCTCCGGGTTCGTGTCCAACCGCGTGCTCATGCTGACCGTCAACGAGGCGGCCTTCCTCGTCCACGAGGGCGTCGCCGACGCGAAGACCGTCGACGAGGTGTTCCGCAGCTGCTTCGGCCACCCCATGGGACCGCTGGAGACGGCCGACCTCATCGGCGTCGACACGATCCTGTACAGCGTCGAGGTGCTCTACGAGCAGTTCAACGACAGCAAGTACCGCCCCTGCCCGCTGCTCAAGAAGATGACCGACGCCGGTCTGCACGGGCGCAAGAGCGGCCAGGGCTTCTACTCCTACCAGAGCATGGGCTGATCTCGCCCCCTCGGTTCCAGCGTTCCACACGAGAAAGGTCCAGCAATGTCGAACGACGCCTGCACCCAGATCCGCACCTTCATCACGACCAAGTTCCCCGACGTGACGTTCTCCGACGAGGAGGACATCTTCGCGCTCGGCTTCGTGAACTCCCTGTTCGCGATGGAGCTGGTCATGTTCATCGAGAAGGCGTTCGGTACCCGCATCCCGAACGAGGAGCTGCACCTGGGCAACTTCCGGTCCGTGTCGTTGATGGCCGACCTGGTGGCGCGGCAGACGTCCGCCGCCGTGGGCTGAGCGGAGCGGTGATGAAAGCGGAAACGCGGCGTGGACCGGCTGACCTCGCGGAGGTCGGGCGGTTCGTCGATCTGGAGATCGCGCCCCGCGCCAACACCTTCGAGAGGGAGGAGTGGATCCCGCGCGAGGTCCTGTCGCGCGTGGCCGACCTGGGCCTGTGGGCGCCGTTCCTCCCCCCGGAGTTCGACGGTGAGGCCATGGACATGGTCACGGTCGGGCGCGTGCACGAGGAGATCGGCCGGGGGTGCTCGGGTCTGCGCAGCCTCCTGACCGTGCACTCGATGGTCAGCGCGTCGGTGCACCGGTGGGGCGAGCCGGCGCAGCAGGAGCAGTGGCTGCGGGCCCTCGCCCGCGGTGAGAAGCTCGGCGCGTTCTGCCTGACCGAACCGGACCACAGCGGCAGCGACTCCACCGCGGAGGGCACCACGGCGGTGCGGGACCAGGACGGCTGGATCCTCAACGGCAGGAAGAAGTGGATCACCGGCGGTCAGGTCGCCGACGTGTTCATGGTGTTCGCGACGACCGGCGCCGGCACCAGCACCTTCCTGGTGGAGTCGGACCGCCCGGGCGTCCGGGTCACCCCGCTGCCGCACGTGATGGGCACGACGGCGAGCATGCTCGCCGAGATCGAGTTCACCGACGTGCGCCTGGAACCGACCGCGCTGCTCGGACCGCAGGGCTGGGCGGCGGGAACGGTCATGACCAACGCGCTGGACCTCGGCCGCTACAGCGTGGCGTGCGGTTCGGTCGGCATCATCCGGGCCGCGATCGAGGCGTGCGCCGCCTACACGTCGGTCCGGTCGGCCGGCGGTGTCCTGCTGCGGGATCTGCCGCACGTGCGGCAGATGATGAGCGGAATGGTGACGGCCCGCGACGCGGCGAGGCTGTTGTGCGAGAAGGCGGGCGCTCTCAAGGACGCGGGTGACCCGGCGACGATCATGGCGACGTGGGTGGCGAAGTACCACGCGTCGACTTCGGCCGTGCGGATCGCGGGCGACGCCGTCCAGATCCACGGCGCCAACGGGTTCAGCCCTGACTACCCCGTCGGGCGGCTGTACCGCGACAGCAAGGTCACCGAGGTCATCGAAGGCAGCACCCAGGTGCAGGAGCTGACGATCGCGGCCGAGGCATATCGAGAGGTGGCGCAGTGACGCAGACGGACATCGCCGCTCCGGCCAAGCCGAAGCGCGGTCGCATCAAATGTGTGGTGTGGGACCTGGACAACACCCTGTGGGACGGCACTCTGCTCGAGGACGGCGAGGTGCGCGTGCGCCCCGATGTCGTGGCGGAGATCAAACGGCTCGACGAGCTGGGCGTGCTGCACTCCGTGGCCAGCCGCAACGACCACGACGCCGCCATGGCGCGGCTGAAGGCGGAAGGCCTCGACGAGTACTTCCTGTACCCGCAGATCAACTGGAACCCCAAGTCCCAGTCGGTCGAGCGGATCGCCAAGGAGCTCAACATCGGGCTGGACGCGATCGCGTTCGTCGACGACCAGCCGTTCGAGCTGGAGGAGGTCGCCCACGCGCTGCCCGCGGTGAAGACGGTCGACAGCGCGCGGATCGCCGTGGAGCTCGCCTCGGAGGAGTTCCAGCCGAGGTTCGTCACCGACGAGTCCCGGGTGCGCCGCGAGCTCTACCGCGCGGCTGTGGTGCGTGACCAGGCGGAACTCGACTACACGGGCACCAACGAGGCCTTCCTGTCCACGTTGGACATGGTGTTCACGATCAGCCGGGCCAAGCAGGAGGACCTGCAGCGCGCGGAGGAGCTTACCGTGCGCACCAACCAGCTGAACTCGACCGGCCGCACGTACTCCTACGACGAGCTCGACGCGCTGCGCACCTCGCCCGACCACCTGCTGCTCGTCGCGTCGCTGACCGACAAGTACGGCGGCTACGGCAAGATCGGTCTCGCGCTCGTGGAGCGCGGCCAGCCCGCGTGGCACCTGCGGATGATGCTGATGTCGTGCCGCGTGATGGCACGCGGTGTCGGCACGGTGCTGCTCAACCACGTGATGCGGCTGGCGAAGGAGGACGGTGCCAAGCTGCGGGCGGACTTCGTCGAGACCGGCCGGAACCGGGTGATGTACGTGACCTACGCGTTCGCGGGGTTCAGCGAGATCTCCCGCGACGACAACCGCCTGGTGCTGGAGTCCGGCCTCGAGCAGATCCAGCCGCCTCCCGCGTACCTCAAGGTGGTCGTCGAATGACCACGGCGAGCACCACCCGGAGCTGGCTGCCCTACGGCAGCACGGGAACCGGGACCCGGTTGTTCTGCTTCCCGCACGCGGGTGCCAGCGCGGCGGTGTACGCCGGCTGGCGTGCGGCGGGGAACGACGACCTGGTCATCTGCCCGGTGGAGCTCCCCGGCCGCGCGGCCCGCGGGCGCGAGACCGCGCACCACGACCCCGACGCGCTGGTCGACGACATCGTCGACGGGCTGGGCGCGGAGCTCACCGGCGACTACGCCCTGTTCGGGCACAGCGTCGGGGCCCTGGTCGCCTACCTGGTGGCGCGGCGGATCGTCGAGCGGGGAGGACCGCCACCCCGGCACCTGTTCGTGTCGGGCCGGGCGGCACCCCAGCTGCCCAACACCCGCAGGGAACTGCGCGCGCTGCCCACCGACGACCTCGTCGAGGAACTGCGCGCGCTGGGTGGCTTCCCGGACGTCCTGCTGAAGGAGCGCTCGCTGCTGGAGATGTTCCTGCCGCTGCTGCGCGCGGACCTGTCCGTCAACGAGGTCTACCGGCACGTCCCCGGGCCGCCGCTGCCGATCCCCCTGACCGCCTTCGGCGGGGTCGACGACCCCCGCGCCGAGAAGTCCGAACTGGCCGCGTGGCAGGAGCTGTCCGCGGATTCCGCGGTGGTCACCTACCCCGGCGGCCACTTCTACCTCGAGGGCCGGGTGCCGGAGGTGCTCGACGTCGTCCGCATGAGGATGGCCGGCTGAGCCGCCTGCCTCCCCGGCAGGGCCAGGATTCGCACGCGGTTCCGACCACGCACCCCCGCGCGGGTTTGTTCGTGGTGGCCGAGATCTTCCCGATGACCGATCGCAACTCCTGCCGTGGCACAGGGCAGCGAGGACATCGCAGGCAAAGCTCACGACTCGTGGCGAAAGGAACCCAGCATGACCGAGGCTGTGCAGATCAACGGTGCGAACGACATTGTTGCCGCCGCCGGCGGCAATTCCGGCTACCTCGTCGACGCGGTGCTGCACGGCGGCCCCGCTGACCTGCCGCAGGAGATCCGGTCACAGCGGGTCCACCGCGAGGAGAGGAAGGTGAAGATCCCGCACTACGGCGGGCACGAGCACTTCGAACGGGACGGCGCCGCACCCGGCGAGCGCGCTGAGGTGGTGTTCCGCTGGACCGGGCGCACTCGCCTCGCCGAGTGAAGCGGACCGCGGAGGGCCGTCGGCGCCGCGGGCCACAACGCCCTCGGCGTCGGCGGCCGGTTCGCGGCCGGTGACCACGTGACCGGCCAACGGACTTCGCTGTGCCGGTGTTGCGGTGTTCTTCCCATCGCAGGCTCGTGATTTCAGTGTTCAGCAGTTTGCGCGGTCAACGCAATTTTTCCTGTCTCCCGCACGGCGCGGTTGAGAAGAAGAACCATTAATCACACGACTACCGCCCCGTGGGCGGTAGTCGGAGTTTCGTGCAACACCTTGTTTTGTGACAGCCGTTCTGAAGGAGCTGATCCGATGCCGGCAATGTTGTTCGCCCCGGATGTCACTTTCACCTTCGACGAGCTCGAACAGCGCGCCCTGTGCACCGCGGACGTGCTGCGCGAGAAGGGTCTCGGCCTCGGCGACCGCGTCCTGGTGAAGGTCGACAACTCCGTCTCCTACCTCAGCACGCTCTTGGCGCTGATGCACGTCGGTGCGTCCGTGGTGCTGGTCGACCACCAGCAGAAGCCCGGCCAGACGGCGGAAGCCTGCACTCGTTCACTGGTCAAAATGGTCATCGTCGACGACGAGGCCCCCATCTCGCACGACCAGGAGGTCGTGCACTGCTACGAGCTCGCCGTGGGCGCCTGCGGCCGGAAACCGGCCGACGCGGCGCTGGACTTCTCGGCGTGGTGCGAGCTGCCGGACAGCATCATCATGTGGTCCTCCGGCTCGACCGGCGAGCCCAAGGGGGTCGTGAAGAACGGTGGCCGGTTCCTGAAGAACCTCCAGCGCAACGCGGACCTCGTCGGCCACCGCCCCGACGACGTCCTGCTCCCGTTGCTGCCGTTCAACCACCAGTACGGGATCTCCATGGTCCTCATCGCCTGGCTCGTGCGGTGCTCGCTGGTGATCGCCCCGTACCGCAGGCTGGACCGCGCGCTGCGGCTCGCAGGGATGGTGGGCGCGACCGTGGTCGACGCGACGCCCGCCACCTACAAGAGCATCCTGAACATCGTGGAGCGGCAACGGTCGTTCCTCGGCATGTTCGGTGAGGTCCGCATGCTGTGCAGCGGTGCCGCGCCGCTCGACCCGGCCCTGTCCCACCGGGCGGCCGAGGTGTACGGCCTGCCGTTGCTGGACTCCTACGGCAGCACCGAGATGGGCAACGTCGCGTTCGCGACGCCGGACAACCCGGTCGGAACGGGTCGGCCGGTCGAGGGCATGGAGGTGCGCATCCGCGGGGAGGACGGCTCGGTGCTCCCCGCCGGTCAGATCGGTGAGATCGAAGTGCTGGACCCGGATCTCATGGAGGGGTACCTCGATCCGCAGGGTACGGTCACGCCGGTCGCACGGGAGTGGTACGCCACCAACGACTTCGGCTACCTCGACGCCGACGGCAACCTGTTCGTGGCCGGCCGCAAGACGGCAGTGCACCGCAACGGCTACACACTGCACCCCGAGATCATCGAACACACGCTGGCCGCACGCGGCTGCATCGCGATGATCGTGGCGCTGCCGGACGAGCGGCGCGGTTCGACGCTCGTGTTCTACGTGGAGGACGAGCAGAAACGCGATCCGGCCCACTGGCGTGAGCTGATCAACAACATCCTGCCGAAGTACGAACAGCCGAACCGGGTCACCGTGGTCGGCCGGTTCCCGTTGAACCGGAACGGGAAGCCGGACCGCAAGCAACTGGAGGAGCGCGCACTCGCGGAGGATTCGTGAACGCGGTGGCGGAGCAGCACGACGCCACGATCCTGGGGGAGTCGGTCACGCGGTGCGCGGTCGACTTCCCCGAACACCCGGAAATCTAGAACCCGCCGTTCGACGTGGCCGCGGCCGACAGCGGGCTCTGCGCCGCGACCTTTTCCAGCACGGCCAGGGCCTTGCTCTCCCACGACGCGAGCCGCAGCTCCTGGAACGTCGCTATCGCCTGTTCCACGATGGCGATCGCGTGGAACGCCTCCCCGCGCTGCGCCACCAGCTGGGCGAGGTCGAGCTGGACCCGCGCGGCTCCGAGGCGGTCGACGTTCTCCTCGCACAGCCGAATCGCTCGCCACAGCAGGTCGCTCGCCTCCTCGACCATGCGCATGCGGCTGTGGATCAGGCCGAGTGAATGCAGGGCATAGCTCTCCCCGACGGTGTCGCCGGAGCGTTGCACCATCGTGAGCACCGACGTCAGGAGCTGGCGCGCCTGCTCGTACCGTCCCTGCGCGAGCATCGCACCACCGAGCCGGTACAGCAGCTGGGCTTCCACCCGTGGACTGGAGATCTCCCGGCACATGCCGAGGGCGTCGCGCAACTGGTCGGCCGCCAGTTCGTTCTCGCCGCGGTCGAGCGACAGCTGGGCGAGGTGCGACACGACGTGGGCCCGGCCGATGACGTCGCCGACCTGCTCGAAGCCGGACAGCGACTGCTCGAATATCCGCTGTGCCACCTCGGGACGGCCTTCGGTGTACTCCAGCAGCCCGAGGTTGCGGCGCGCCAGCGCCATCCCGTGGGTGTCGTCGAGCTCGGTGAAGAGGTCCAGGGCGGGCACCAGAGCGGCGCGGGTCGCGTCCATGCGCCGCTGGCTGTGGTGCAGTGAACCGAGCGAGCAGAGCAGGGCCGCGGTGCCGCGCTTGTTGCCGGCCCTGCGCACGGCCTCCAACGCCCGTTCGTGGGTCTGCTGCCAGTCGTCGAAGCGGCTGCGGCTCTCGAACAGCGTCACGAGCGTTATCGCCAGGTCCCAGCACAGCTCGTCCAAGCCGGCGTCGGCCGCCTGGAGGACGGCTGCGCAGAGGTTCTGGTGCTCGCTCTCCAGCCAGCTCATCGGGTCCTGCAGCACCTGGTCCAGGTGCTGCGCGGGCGGTTGCCAGCGCTTCCCGTGGCCGTGCAGCAAGGTGAAGTCGCCGCCGTACAGGCGGCGGTGTGCTTGTTCGGCCATCGCGAGCCAGCCTCCGACGACCCGTTCCACGGAGGTCAGCTGCGTGTCCAGGGTCTCGTGCGCGGCGGCCTGCTCCTTGGCGTACAGGCGGATCAGGTCGTGGAAGCGGTACCGCGGCAGGCCGGTGATGTCGGTGCCCACCACGTCGACCAGCTGCGCGTCGACCAGGCGCTCCACCAAGTCGAAACTGCGGTGGTCGTCGTTGGTGAGAGCCGAGGCGGTCCAGCTCGGCAGGTTCTCCGCTTCGAGCAACGACATCAGCCGCATCATCCGGCGGGCTTCGGGCGCGAGGCCGTCGTAGGTGAGCGACAGGCTGGCGCGCACGACCATGTCGCCGTGCGCGAGCTCGTCGAGTCGATGGCGTTCGTCGGAGAGGCGGCCGACCAACGAGGCGAGGGGCCAGTGCGGACGAGCCGCGAGACGCGCGCCGATGATGCGCAGCGCCAGTGGAAGCCCTCCCACGGCGTCTATCAACGCCGGCACGGCGACCGGTTCGCTCTCCAGGCGTTGCCTGCCGATGATGCGCCCCAGCAGTTCCCGCGAGTCGTCGGAGTTCATGCAGTCGACCTCGACCAGATGAGATCCGGCGAGACCGGTCAGCCGAGCCCTGCTCGTGACGATGACGCCGCACGACGGCGAGCCCGGCAGGAGCTGGTGCACCTGCGACTCGCTGGCCGCGTCGTCCAGAACGACCAGCACCCGGCGGTGCGCGAGCATGCTGCGGTACATGTCCGCCCGTTCGTCGACGCCGTCGGGCAGCGACGAGCCCATGACTCCCAGGGCGGAGAGGAAGCGGCCGAGAAC
Source organism: Lentzea jiangxiensis (assembly GCF_900104175.1). Taxonomy (GTDB): domain Bacteria; phylum Actinomycetota; class Actinomycetes; order Mycobacteriales; family Pseudonocardiaceae; genus Lentzea; species Lentzea jiangxiensis. Next base: position 180,023 of record NZ_FNIX01000003.1, on the reverse strand, counting down.
CTCGGCCGGTGTGGCCGGTTGGGCGTGGGTACCGCGCAGGTCGCAGTACAGCTGACCGTCCGGGTAGGTCTCGGCGGCGACGCGGTGGGCGACGTGCACGGCGAGAGCGCTCTTGCCGATGCCCGCCTTGCCGGAGATGTTGACCACGTGCATCGTCATGTGATCACCGGACAGCACGTCCTGGACACGCGCAACCACTTCCTGGCGGCCGATGAAGTCCGAGGTCGCGGCCGGGAGCTGGTGCGGTGACACGACGTTGTGGGCGGCGACCTGGGCCCGGTCCTCGTGGTCCAGTCGCAGCACCTCGTCATCGGTGAGGATCGCTCTCTCGAGCCTGCGCAGCTGGTCGCTGGGTTCGAGGCCGAGGCGTTCGATGAACAGGTCGCGGCCCGCGCGGTAGACCTCGAGTGCCTCGGGTTGCCGGCCGGCGCGGTAGAGCGCGACCATCAACTGGCCCCGCAGGCGCTCCCGCAGCGGATTCTCGGTCACGACGCTGTGCAGCTCACCGATGAGGGCGTGGTGGCGGCCGAGTGACAACTCGGCCTCGACGCAGTTCTCCAGCGCTGCCAGTCGTTTCTCCTCCAGCCGGATCGCTTTGCTCTGCAAGGTGGCGCCCGCCCCGTTGAGAGCCGGTCCGCGCCACAGGGACAACGCCGCGCGCAGAATCGTCGCCGCGTCCTCCAGACGGCCCTGGCGGACGGCGAGGTCGGCGGCGGCCACGCGGCGTTCGAAGAGGGAGATGTCGATCTTGTCCGCAGCGACTCGCAACAGGTAGCCGGGTTGCCGGGTCTCGATCTGGGCGTCGACGCCCGCCCTGGTGAACTCCCGCCGGAGCGCGGACACGCAGATCTGGATCTGCGCCCGCGCGGTCGACGGCGGGGAGTGCTCCCAGACGAGGTAGATCAGCTGTTCCATGCCGACGACGCGGTTCGCCTCGAGCAGCAACGCGGTCAGAACGGTCCTCTGGCGACGCGGAGGTGTCGGCATCTGCTCTTTGGAGCCGATTACCTCGATCATTCCGAGTAGTCTGAAAATAAGTCCGTCGTCAGGGGCGAGGCTCATGGTTGACGACCCTTTGCGCCTTTGTCCTTCGTGCTGCGCCGGTTGCTCTGCTCTGCGTTCGCCTGAATGACCGGAGGGTTGGGTTAACAGTGTGGAAACATCCCCGGCGGTGGTCCCGGCGCGAATTTCTTCGCCCCGCCCGTTGCTTCCCCGAAGTTAGTCAGGGTGACGAAAGTTGTCAAGTTGCCGCAGTGCATCGACAAGCAATGCATCCAATGCATACGATCCCGCTCGCCATCTCATTTGGAATGGCTCCGGACGGCGGGCGTGCACCTACGCGAATACGCGGTTGCGAAGACGGGGATTTTACGGTTGTTATGCCACGTGTTGCCACGTGTTGCGCGTACCGCAACGAATTCCCGGATTTCGCCTGCTCGGGTGCGGCGACCGTGAGCTGACTGATGAGTCAGTAATGTGAGTGTCTCATTTGGTCGTGGGTCGCGCCATCGCGACCAATTGATACGCAGTGGGTGCGCGATAGAAGAGCGATGGGCGGTCCTCCTAACTTCGCCACCAGACACCGCTCGAAGGTGCCCGCACGACGACTTGAGCCGAGATCCGATCAAGCGAGGAAGACAGACATGATCCGCAAGAACACCGCCGCCGCCCTGTTTCTCGCCGCTGTTCCGGCGTTTCTGACGATGACCCTCTGCATCGGCACCGCGCAGGCCGACGGCGTCCGCTCGGGTGACGACCTCGGGCACCACGGCCGGCACAGCCGGATCACCGCCGACGGAGACACGCCCTGGGGTTCGCTGATGTCCCACGACACCCCGTGGGGACTGGTCAACTCGGCTCCCGCCTCTCCGATCGATGGCCTCACCGCAGGCAACGGCGACACCCCCTGGGGGCGGTGACACCCCCCGGGGCTGACCCCTGCCCTGCGTCCGGACAACCATCGATGGAGCCAGAAACATGCAATTCCACCTGCTGGGCCCACTAGAAGTCCTCGACGACGAGTCACCCGTGCCGCTGGGCGGGATCAAGCAGCGTGCGGCTTTGGGCTACCTGCTCCTGCAGGCCAACCGGGTGGTGGCGACGAGCAAGTTGCTCCACGCGTTGTGGCCGCGGGACGTCCCGCCCACGGCGCGCAAGATGCTCCAGAACGCCGTCTCGGGGCTGCGAGGCGTCTTCGCCGCGGGCCGCAACCCCGAAGGCGCCCCGCTGCTGCTGACCCACGCACCGGGCTACCTCCTGCGCGTGGACGAGAACTGCCTCGACCTGACGCGCTTCCAGCGGCTGGCCGAGCAGGGGCGGGGTGAGCTCTCCGCGGGCAACTGGCCCGCCGCGGCGACGGTGCTCCGCAGGGCACTGGGCATGTGGCGCGGACCGGTCCTCGCGGACCTCGCGGAGACGGGGCTCACCTGGCCGGAGCTCACCGTGATCCGGGACTGGAAGCTGGCGGCGCAGGAGGACTGCTTCGAGGCAGAGCTCGCCTGCGGCAGGCACGGGGAGATCATCGGCGAGCTCGAGTCGCTGGTCGAGCTCGCGCCGTACCGCGAACGGCTGGGCGGTCAGCTGATGCTCGCCCTGTACCGGTGCGGCCGGCAGGTGGACGCGCTGGGCGTCTACCGCCGCACGAGGGCGGCACTGGTCGAGGAGCTCGGTCTGGAGCCCGGCCGCGAGCTGCAGGACCTGGAGCGCGCGATCCTCGACCACGCGCCCGCGCTGGACCTCCCGTCGTCGGTGCGGGGCAGGCACCTGCTCGCGGTCGGCCAGGAGCCCGCTCCCGTGCGTGCGCCCGTCGTGGTGACGCCGCCGCCCGCCGTCGAGCTCGCCGCCGCGGTGGACGCGGTGGAAGGCGGGATGGCGGAGCGCAAGCGCGTCAGCGTCGTGATGGTGTCGGCCCAGCTCGGCCCCGCGGCCGGTGACGGTGACCCCGAGGACGTCGACGCGCTGCACCAGCAGGTGGCCTCCGTCGTCTCCGCCGAGGTTTCCCGGCTGGGAGGTCTCGTCGGCGGAAGCGTCGGATCGGTGTTCCTCGCCCTGTTCGGCGTGCCCCGGACCGCCGAGGACGACGCTGATCGTGCCGTGCGTGCGTCCGCGGCCATCCGCGACCGGCTGGCTGCTGTCGCCGAGGTGCAGATCGGCGTGGCGACCGGCGACTCCCTGGTGCGCCTGCCTTCGTCGGGTGCGCCCACGGCCAGCGGCGTCCTGCTCGACCGCTGCCGTCAGCTGATGGAGTCGGCACCGTTCGGAGCGGTGCGTGCGTGCACCGCGACCCGTGACGCCGCCGCCTCCGCGAAGTGGGAGGTGGACGGCACCCCGGCCGGGGGCTGGCAGGTGATCTCGTGCCTGTCACCTCGCGGTGCGACCCGCCGCGCGCAGGCGGCGGTGCCGTTCGTGGAACGCGAGCGCGAGTTGTCGGTGCTGCGGGGACTGCTCGACGAGGTGCGCACGCGCCGCCGCCCGCACTTCGTGACCGTGTTCGGCGAGGCGGGCCTGGGCAAGACGAGGCTCGTGAACGAACTCGCGTCCTCTGGTGCGAACGTGTTGCGCGGCACCGCGACGGCCTTCGGCGACGATCACGGCTACGGCGCGTTGTCCGATGTCGTGAGCGGCTTCTCCTCCTCGGGAACGTTGCGCGCCGCCCTCGCGGCGCTGGTCGGTGCCGGTGAGCTCGCGGACCGGCTGCACGCGAGCCTGGCTCGTCTGGCCGAGCCCGACGCCGAGGTGCCCGCGGACTTCCCGGCGTGGCGGCACTTCCTGGAGGAGGTGGCGGAGTCCGAACCGCTGGTCGTGCTGCTGGAAGACGTGCACTGGGCGAACGACGTGGTGCTCGACTTCGTGGAGGAACTGGGTGAACAGGCCGGTTCGGTGCCGTTGCTGGTGATCGCGACCGCGCGTCCGGAGCTGCTGCAGCGCCGGCCGTCGTGGTTCGGTGGCAAGCGCAACGCCACGACGATCAGCCTGGAACCCCTGTCGCACAACGGAACCCGCAGACTGCTGAGCTCGCTGCTGCCGGCGCCGGAGTTGTCGTCCGAACAGTGGCAGACGCTCGTGTCCTGCGTCAGCGGCAACCCGCTGTTCGCCGCGGAGTACGCCGGCATGGTGGCCGACCCGCGCGCGACGTACCTGTGGAACGACACCTCGCTGCCGGTACCGCCTTCGGTGCGCGGGGTGCTGACCGCGCAGCTCGACTCGCTGCCGGTCGAGGTGAAAGCGGTCCTGCAGGACGCGGCGCTGTCCGGTGACGTCGTGTCGCCCGGTGCGGTGGCCGCGACGGGCCGACGCGACCCCCGGCAGGTCGCCAAGGCGCTGGAGTTGCTGGAACAGCGGGACTTCCTGCGTCGTCAGGGGCGCAACAGCGAGACCGGCGAGATCGAGTACGGGTTCCGGCACGTGCTCGTGCGCGACGTCGTCGCCGAGCAGATCCCCCGAGCCGAACGGGCGTCGAAGTGCGAGAGGGCGCGGGCGTGGCTCGACCAGCCGGCGTTGAACCTCACCGACCGCCGGGCGGGATGACCCGGCGTGACGCTTGACGTCGGGCCCGCGTCCCACCCCCGGCGCGGCCCGGCGTCAAGCTCGCTTCCCGCTGGGGGACAGGCCGAACACCAGGATCTTCCGGACGTCGACGAGCTCGGCGTCCGCGTCCGTGCCGGGGTTGCCCCGCGGCTGTTCCGGTTCGGCGTCCGAACAGCGAACGCGCGGACCGGGGATGCGGGACCACCGGTGCGGCGAGTCCGTGCCACAGCGCGCTCAGCCCGAAAGGCTCGAAGTCGAGATCCAGCCCCGATGGCGATCCGCCGCATCCGGTCGCTTTCTCCCGGCCAGGCGGCGCGTGTTCTCGTGGTGCGAGGAAGCTCAGCCGACCGGCTGGGCTTCCTCGCGTGCGGGGGAGGAGCTCGGCCAGCGGACCTGTGACCTGATCAGGGCTGCCGAGCTCGGCGGCGGGGGAGCGGTCGAGGCGCGCGGCCACCCGATCCCTGATCCGCCGGCCGAGCTCGCGCATCGTCAAGACGAGCATCTCGCCGTGACTCTGCTTCGAACCGGTCGCGCCGAAGTGACGGCAACGGGGCCTCACGCGCCGAGTGCGGGATCCGGTTCGCGTGCTGGTTCCTGCTCGATGACCTTCGGAACCCCGCGCAGGACTCCCAGGGCGACGAGAGCGAGGAGAACCGTGACGGCGGCGCTGACGACCATGCTCGTCCGGACGCCACCGAGGAACGCTTCGGTCGCGGCGGTCCGCACGGCTGTGGCGACCGGCTCCGGCAGGGCGGTGGTGACAGCCGCGCCGAACGACTCCTGGACCTGGTCGGCGACCGCCTGCGGGACGCCCGGGGGGACGAGGAGCTCCGCTCGGTAGATCCCGGAGAGAACGCTTCCGATGACGGCGATCCCCAGGGAACCACCCAGTTCGTACGCGGTCACCGAGATCGCCGCGGCCGCACCGGCGCGATCGCGGGGGACGGTGCCGAGGATCGTGTCACCGGTGACCGTCAGGGTCAGCCCCGCGCCCGCCCCGACGGCGACCTGCGCGAAGACGACCACCATGTACGGCGACTGCGTCTGGACGGTGGCGAGCACGCCGAAGCCGATCGCGGCGAGAACCAGGCCCAGCGCCACCGCCGGCCCGCGGCCGATCCTGTTGATCACCGACGCGGCGAGGACACCGCCCGCCAGCACGGCTGCCAGCGCTCCCGGCACGTAGGCGAGCCCCGCGTTGAGCGGAGTCCACTCGCGCACCAGCTGGAAGTACTGGCTGATGATCAGTCCGAACGCCGACAGGGTGAACACCGCGATCAGGTTCGAGCCGACGGAAGCGGTGAACTGCCGGCTGTGGAAGAGGCGCAGGTCGATCAGCGGCACGGGCAGCCGCAGCTGCCGTCGGGCGAACAGCCCCAGCGCGACGACTCCCACGACCAGAGCGGTCATCACGTCCAGGTGCCACAGGCCCAGGACGAAGGCGGTCTTGATCGTGTACACCACCGCGACCACACCGACCACGGACAGCAGCACGCTGGCCAGGTCCATCCGCACCCCCTGCGGCGCGCGCGACTCCGGGATGAACCTGGTCGCGATGAGGATGAACAGGGCGATCGGGATGTTGATCAGGAAGACCGAACCCCACCAGAACTGGTTCAGCAGGACTCCGCCGATGATCGGCCCGACCGCGAACCCCGCCGCGGACACGCCGGCGCTGGCGCCCACCGCTGCCGTGCGGGCCCGTTGCGTGGTGAACATGACGCGCAGCAGGGACGTGGTCGCCGGCAGGATCGCCGCTCCCGCCACGCCCATCAGAGCTCGCGCGACGATCAGCACCTCGGCGGTCGGTGCGTACGCCGCCAGCACCGAGGTCGCGGCGAACGCCGTGACACCCCACACCAGCATCCGCCGCCGTCCCAGCCGGTCGCCCAAGTTGCCGAAGGTGACCAGCAGGCCCGCCATCGTGAACCCGTAGACGTCCACGATCCACAGCATCGCCATGTTGGAAGCGCCGAGCTGGACGGTCAGCTCGGGTGCCGCCAGGTACAGCACGGTCATGTCCACCGTGACGATGAGCTGGGCGAGGCACGACGCGACGATCGTGGCGTGGCCCGCCGCCCGGCTACTCATGGCACGACCGGGTCGACGGGGCTGTGGCAGGAGTTTCGAACGCCTGCGCGACGCCCGTGCGACCGTCTGCGCCGACCGGTTCGGCACTTCGTCCGGCCCGAGCCGGCCGCGGGCCGGAGAATGGACAACGTCCCTGCGTTTGGTTCACCGCGCACCTGCAATTCCGAATTTGTCCCAAGTCGCGGTACGCGGTTGCGTACCGAGTTATCGCTCGTCCCCCGTGGGGCAGTGCTGATGGCGTGCATTGCTCCGGACTCAGCCGAAGATGTCGTCGAGGAAACCCCACCTGTCCTTTTTCTTCTTCTTCCCGTGGGAGTCCTTGCTCGTGCCGAAGAAGTCGTCATCGTCGCCCCAGAAGTCGTCCTTCTTCTCGCGCGGCGGCGGTGCCTGGTGGTGCGGCGCCGACATCGGTGCAGGTTGGTAGGGTGGCGGAGCCTGCGTGGCCTGGTGATGACCGCCGGACTGCAGATGGGTGCGGTAGGTCAGCAGGATCTGCTCCAGCTCACCGGCGTCGAGGTAGATGCCCTTGCAGTTGTCGCACTGCTCGAGATGAATCCCGTCCCGGTCGAAGGTGCGCATGGCGTGATGACATTTTGGACAGATCACAGAGGCAGGATAGGGTGATCTGCGCACGCTTGTCCCGCTCGTGCGGCTTCTTCGGGAATCGTCCGGTAATCGCTCGCCCATTCGATGTCACAGGACGACGCGAGAGCTGGAGAGGCGCAAGTGGACGATCGTGTAATTGATACCGCACATCGTGTTCGCCTGCCAGCGTCGTGGTGCGGCCGGATCGGCTGGAGCCGTATCGGCGGTGACTGTCCTACGCTGACCCGAGACGTCGTGGAAGGTGGTCGGGGTGCTGGCGGCAGAACCCGCGGTGCGGTGGCATGCGGTGGACGAGCAGATTCGCCGCATGGAGTCACGGCTGGTGACGGAGCACGACAGCGTGCCTCCCAGCCTGGTGCACGAGTGGGTCGAGCACGCCCGTGCGCGGCTGGGTGGTGCGGCTGTCCGGGACTTCGTCCCGTTGCTGGTGGAACGCGCGGTGCGGGCGCGCGTGCGGAAGTTCCCGGCCGAGGACGGGGAGATGTCCGGCACGCCGCTGACCAGCTGGGCGCGCAACACGGCGCACCGGCTGCTGGCCCGGCACTCGCCGCGCCGGTGGGCGCACTCGAGCGGCGTCGCGCGCCGCGCCGAGCAGGTCGCGCGCGTCGTGCCGGCCGGCGAGCGGGACGTGCTGGTCGCGGCGGCGTGGCTGCACGACATCGGCTACGCGGAAGAGGTGGCCGAAACGGGCCTGCACTCGCTCGACGGGGCGCGCTACCTGCTGCGGGCAGGCGTGCCCCGGCAGGTGTGCGACCTGGTGGCGCATCACTCCGGAGCCTCGGCCGTCGCGGAGGTGGTGGGCCTGCTCGACGAACTGATGGAGTTCGACGACGTGCAGGGCCGTCTCCGCGACGCGCTCTGGTACAGCGACATGACCACCGGGCCCGACGGTCAGCCGACCACGTTCGAGAACCGACTCGCCGAGATCCGTCTGCGGCGAGGGCCGGACGATCCGGTTGTGCGCGCTCTCGCCATCAACGTCGACGCACGCCGTGCAGCGGTCCGGCGCACCCATCGTTTGCTGCGCCGCACACTGGGGCACCCTTCGAGGGTCCTGGTCTGACGCCGCTCCCGCCGGGGACCGGCCGGTGGTGGGGTGTCGAACTCCTCCCGGCAGCTGAGATCGCGGCGAGTCGAAGCACGAATTTTTCCTGGGCCTGCGGCAAATGCGGGCAGCCTCGTCATGAGGGTGGCGTTGACGGCGGCGTCCACGGTCAGGGGCCGGCTGTGGGCGGACGGCTTCGTGGTGGAGCGCCACCTCTGCCCTCGTGCCGGGAACCGTGACCGGCACGAGGCCGAACAGGGCAGTGCTGCGGCGGTGCTACGCGTGAAAACGGCCCATCCCGGCGTGCCGGGGTGGAGGCCGGAGGCGATCCGCTGAGCCCACGAGCCGACCCGGATCTCGTCCTGTCACCGCCGTCGTGCCGTCGGCCGAGGCGGGATGTGGTGCCGCTCAGCGCGCCACAACTCGATTGCATTTGTCCTGCCCGTTGCCACTCCGGGCAATTGCGAAGAAGTAAGTAACTCTCGGGTAAGGGGCCGGTTCCCTGTTGGTGAGACGCTAAACATACAGTTTTTTGATGCCCATTCGCCGTGGATGGAATGCTCCTTTCGGCGGTGTTTGGGTGCAGGGGCCGAACGACACTGTTATCTTCGGCTGCGGCGGTGCCGGTTGTGCGCTGCCGCAGGTTTGTGTCTGCGGTTCTCCTCGGTGATGGTCGGCGAGTCCGACTCCGGCGAGGGTGAGACCGTGCCTGTTGTCAGCTCCGGGAGAAGGAGAGAGTTGTGGCCGAGGACGTTTATCAAGTGCTGATCAATGATGAAGAGCAGCGCTCGCTGTGGCCGTTGGGCAAAGAGGTTCCCGCGGGGTGGCGCAGCGAGGGCAAGGAGGGGTCGCGGCAGGAGTGCATGGACTACGTCGACACCGTGTGGACCGACATGCGGCCCCGTAGCCTGCGGGAACGCATGTCGGTCGACACCGCCGGCTGATCTCGCGGCGTGCGGGAACGCCGCCCGGACCGGCCAGGTGCGGCTCTGCCGGATCTCGTCAAACCTGGCGTTCGGGTGAATCGCAGCTATTTGCCGTGACCTTTCGCGATCATCATCAATGGCCGATGGGATTTGGGAACCAAATTGTGGGACTTCGTAACTCGGGGCTGACATCGTCGTTGGAACGTTGTATGGATGTTCGTCGGTGCTGTGAACTCCGGAGAGAATTCCTGCTGACGGGGAATGTGGCCGCAGAGTGAGCGGAAGTCTGCGCGGGAGTTATCGGTGCCTGTATGCGTGCCGCGTCCTGTGTCCTGGGACACAGCAGAACAGATCGATCAGAAGAACCAGACGTTCCGTGAGAGGAAATGGTGGAGCACTTACGCGAGGTGCTGAGACGTTCAGCACAGGACAACCAAGTACCCGGTGCACAGCTCGTCATATGGCGGGATGGTGAGGTCCGGGAGTTCGAGTTCGGTGAGGAACGGCACGGCACCGGGTGTGCGGTCAAACGCGACAGCAAGGTGCCCATCGGCTCCATCACCAAGACGTTCACCGCGACGCTGCTGATGGTCCTGGTGTCCGACGGCGACGTCGACCTGGACGAGCCGGTGGTGGAGTACCTGCCCGAACTGCGGCAGGCGCTCGGCGGCCACGCCGACGTGCTCACCGCCCGCCACCTGCTCAGCCACACCGGTGGCCTGCCCTCGGAGGTCGTCGCCCCGCCGGACGGCCGGGTGGCGCTGGCGGCCTCCGTGCAGGACGTCGTGCAGCCGCCGGGCGCCGGCTTCTCCTACTCCAACACGGGGTACGCGCTCATCGGCCGCCTGATCGAGGTGGCGACGGGCATGACCTGGGCGGAGGCGGTGCGCACGATCCTGCTCAAACCGCTGGGCATCGACCTCGGGTTCATCGGGGAGCAGGGCGGTGAGGCCACGGCCAGCGGCCACACCGTCAACCACGCGCTGCGCCTGGTGCGGCCCGTCGACCAGGAGCTGGACCTCGTCGAGGCGCCCGCCGGTGGTCTCGCCGCCAGCGCCGCCGACCTCGTCGAGCTGGCGAAGATGCACCTCGACCCCCGGCACGGCGGCATCGACCCGGGACTGGTCACTCCCGAGCACCTCGCGGAGATGTGCCGCCCGGTGCCGGGCGCGGAGCCGTTCGGGCTCGCGGACGGCTGGGGCCTCGGCCTGGCGATCTTCCGCGGTCACGGCACCGGGTGGCTCGGGCACGACGGTACCGCCGACGGCACCTCCTGCCACCTGCGCCTGAACCCCGAGTCCGGCACGGTCGTGGCCCTGACGGCCAACTCGTCCACCGGCGCCGCCCTGTGGCGGGACCTGCTGCCCGAACTGCGCGCGGTGGGCATCGACCTCACCGAGGGCGAAACGACGATCGACGCCGAGCCGAGCGTGTCGATCCCGCGCGAGTGCACCGGCACGTACGTCAACGGCGACACGGCGTTCTCCGTCGTGGTCGAGGGCGATGAGCTGCACCTGGTCGTCGACGACGAACCGGCCGCGCGGCTCGCGGTCCACGACGGGTTCGTCTTCTCCGTGACGGATCTGGCCAACGGCGCGACCGGTCGCCCCGGCCGCTTCCTGCGAGACCCCCGCAGCGGCCGGATCGACCGGATCCAGATCGGCGGCAGGGTCGCGGGCCGGCGGCACCGCGAACGCGACGTGGCCTGACGCCGCGGTTCCGCACCCTTTTCCTCTTCTCCTTGTACCCGTGGCGCTGTTGCGCGCCCAAAAAGAGGTTGGACGGCGATGACGCTCCACGACACAGTGCCCGCCACCACGTCGGCCGGTGGTCCTTTCCGCGCGGGGCAGCGGGACACGGTGGTCGGCCTGTTCACCGAGCAGGTCCGGCGCACTCCCGCCGCGGTGGCGGTGGCCGCCGACGACGGCGAGCACACCTACGCGGAACTGGACGCGCGCTCGGACCGGCTCGCGGGGTCCCTGCTGCGGCTGGGAGTCCGGCCGGAACAGCCGGTCGGTGTGCTCGTGGAGCGGTCGGCCGGCCTCGTGGCCGGTCTGCTCGCCGTGCTCAAGGCCGGGGGCGCGTACGTGCCGCTCGACGCTCGTGCGCCCGACGAGCGGATGGCGACCGTGCTGGCCGAGGCAGGGGTCTCGGTGCTGCTGACCGACGACACCTGGAAGAGCGTGGCGGAGCGTGTGCACGGCGGCCACGTGCTCCTCGTGAGCGACGAAGGGGAGTCCGCACCCGAGGTGCCGGTACACCCGGACAACCTGGCGTACGTCGTGTTCACCTCGGGGTCCACGGGGGTGCCGAAGGGCGTGGCGGCACGCCACCGCGACGTGGTGGACCTGGTGCGCGACGAGCGGTTCACCGGCGGCGCGCACGACCGCGTGCTGGTGCACTCACCGATGGCGTTCGACGCGTCGACCTACGAGCTGTGGGTGCCGCTGCTGAGCGGCGGCACCGCCGTGATCGCTCCTCCCGGCGACGTGGACGGCCAGGTCCTGCGGAAGGCGATCAACGAGCACGGCGTGACCGGGCTCTTCGTGACCTCGGGTCTGTTCCGCGTGCTGGCGCAGGACGACCCCGCCTGTCTGACGGGGCTGCGCGAGGTGTGGACCGGCGGTGACGTCGTGCCGGCCGCGGCGGTGCGGCGGGTGCTGCGGGCGTGCCCCGGCACCACCGTCGTGGACGTCTACGGCCCCACCGAGACGACCACGTTCGCCACCTGCCACCCCCTGCCCGAGCTCGGCGCGGTGCCCGACGTCCTGCCCATCGGCACGGCACTGGACGGCATGCGCCTGCACGTGCTCGACGAGGACCTGAACCCCGTTCCGGACGGGGAGACCGGTGAGCTGTTCATCGCGGGCGCCGGACTCGCCCGCGGCTACCTCCACCGCCCGGGCCTGACCGCGGACCGCTTCCTGGCCGACCCGTCCGGCGCACCCGGTGACCGCATGTACCGCACCGGCGACCTGGTCCGGTGGACGCCGCAGGGCGCCGTCGACTTCGTCGGCCGCGTCGACGAGCAGGTCAAGATCCGCGGCTTCCGCGTGGAGACCGCCGAGGTCGAGGCCGTGCTGGCCAAGCACCCCGAGGTCGTGCAGGCCGCGGTGCAGGCGCAGGTGGACCACAACGGGGTCAAGCGCCTGGTCGCGTACGTGGTGTCCACGGCGGCACCGTCCGAGGAAGAACTTCGCGCGTTCCTCCTGCGCTCGCTGCCGGACTACATGGTGCCGTCGGCGTTCGTGGCGCTGGACCGCCTTCCGCTCAACAGCAACGGCAAGGTCGACCGCAAGGCGCTGCCCGCACCCGACTGGGGCCGCGACCGGCGGGCCGGGCACGTCGCGCCCCGCACTCCCGCCGAACGCGCCATCGCACAGGCCTGGGCGGACGTGCTCGCGATCGATCCCGAACTGGTCGGCGCGCAGGACGACTTCCTGTCTCTGGGCGGCGACTCGATCCAGGCCCTGCGCGTGGTGTCACGGCTGCGCACGGCGCTCGACGTGCCGTTGTCGACCGGGGACCTGATGGGCGCGCGGACCGTGGCCGGCCTCGCCGACCTGCTGGCCGACCGCCTGCCCATCGCGGAGGACGACCGGATCACCCCCGTTCCGCACGGCGACGCTCTGCCGCTTTCCCCGGCACAGCGGCGGTTGTGGCTGCAGCACCAGCTCGACCCCGCCGCTACCGACTACAACACCGGCGTCGCCCTGCGGTTGCGCGGTCCGCTGGACCTGACCGCCCTGCGGGCCGCGCTCGACGGACTGGCCGAGCGGCACGAGACCATGCGCACCACCTTCGCCGAGGGCGACGGTCAAGGCGTGCAGGTGGTCGCCGCCCGTGCCGCGGTGCCGCTGAGGGTGGAGGACCTTTCCGCCGCCGCGAACCAGGACGACGCGCTGGACCGGTTGTGCGCGGAGGAGCTGACCACACCGTTCGACCTGGGCGCCGGCCCACTGGTGCGCGCCGTGCTGGCCAGGCTGGCCGAGCAGGACCACGTGCTGCTGCTCGACCAGCACCACGTCGTCACCGACGGCTGGTCGGTCCGGCTCCAGGTCGACGACCTGCTCGAGCTGTACCGGTGCGCCGTCCGAAGAACGACAGCCGACCTCAAGCCGCTCCCCGTGCGCTACGGCGACTTCGCGGCGTGGCAGCGACGCCGCCTCGACGACCCCTCCGTGCGGGAAGAGATCGGGCACTGGCGTCACGTCCTCGACGGCCTCGAACCGCTCGACCTGCCCACCGACCGGCCCCGCCCCGCGCAGCGCACCACGGCGGGCGCGGTGCACCGCGAAGCCCTGCCGAGCGAGCTGGTGCAGCGCCTGTCCGACATCAGCAGGGACGGCGGCACCACCCTGTTCACCACGCTGGCGGCCGCCGTGCAGCTGCTGCTGGCCCGCTACACCGGCCGCCGCGACGTGGCCGTGGGCACCGCGTCCGCCGGACGTGGCCGGCCGGAGCTCGACGACCTCGTCGGGTTCTTCGTCAACACCCTCGTCCTGCGGTCCACAGTGGACCCGGAGATGTCGTTCGAGCGGTTCCTGGCCGACGTCAAGGACACCGTGCTCGACGCGTTCGCCCACGACGAGGTCCCGTTCGACCGGCTCGTCGACGAGCTGCGCCCGGACCGGGACCCCAGCCGCACCCCGCTGGTCCAGGCACTCGTCGTGCTGCAGCAGGAGATGGTGCGCCCCGGGACGGTCGAGGCGCTGGACGTCACCGAGCACCACCTGCCGCGGCCGCGGGCGCGGTTCGAGCTGCTGGTGGAGTTCTGGCCGCGCAACGGCTCGCTGGACCTGTCCGTCGAGTACAACACCGACCTGTGGGACGCCACCACCATCCAGCGGATGGCCGGCCACCTCAGGACCCTGCTGGAGGCCATCGCCCCCGGCGTGCGCCTGGGTGAGCTGCCCCTGCTCGGGCAGCAGGAACGCCACCAGGTGCTGGAAGCGTTCAACGACACCGGCAGCCACGAACCGGCCACGGTCACCTCTCTGTTCGCCGACCAGGTCCGCCGCACACCCGATGCCGAGGCCGTGGTCGCCGGCAGCACGTCGCTGACCTACGCCGAGCTGGACGTGCGGGCCAACCGCCTGGCGCACCACCTGCTGCGCCACGGGCTGCGTCCCGAGAAGCCGGTCGCCCTGCTGCTGAGCCGCTCGGTGGACCTCGTGGTCGCCGAGCTGGCCGTGGTCAAGGCCGGCGGCGCCTACGTCCCGCTCGACACCAGGGCGCCCGCCGAGCGGCTGGCCGTCCTGCTGGAGGGATGCGGCACCGGGGTCGTCCTCACCGATGGCACGTGGCTCGCCACCGCGCAGAAGGTGCACCACGGGCACGTCGTCGTGCTGGGCACCGAAGAGGGAGCGCCCTCCGCACCGGACGTCCTGGTCCACCCGGACCAGGTGGCCTACGTCATGCACACCTCCGGGTCCACCGGCGTGCCCAAGGGCGTCGCCGTGCGGCACCGCGACGTGACCGACCTCGCGAGGGACCGGAGGTTCGCGGGCGGCGCGCACGACCGGGTCCTGCTGCACTCCGCGGCCGCGTTCGACGCCACCACCTACGAGCTGTGGGTGCCGCTGCTGAACGGCGGCACCGTCGTGGTCGCCCCGCCGGGGGACCTGGACGCCGACCGGCTCCGCGACCTGGTCACCCGGCACCGGCTGACCGGGCTGTGGCTGACCGCGGGCCTGTTCCGCGTCATCGCGCAGGACGCCCCGGAGTGCCTGACCGGGCTGCGCGAGGTGTGGACCGGTGGTGACGTCGTGCCCGCACCGGCGGTCCGTCGCGTGCTGCGCGTGTGCCCCGGCATCGCCGTGGTCGACGGCTACGGCCCGACCGAGACCACCACCTTCGCGACCTCGCACCGCATGACCGACGCCGACGCGGTCGGCGACCTGGTGCCCATCGGCCGCCCGCTCGACGGGATGCGCCTGCGCGTGCTCGACGAGAGCCTGTCGCCCACCCCGATCGGCGTGCCGGGCGAGCTGTTCATTGCCGGTTCGGGCCTGGCGCGCGGCTACGCGGGCCGGCCGGGGCTGACCGCGTCCCGGTTCGTCGCCGACCCGTTCGGCGCGCCGGGGGAGCGGATGTACCGCACCGGCGACCTGGTGCGGTGGCGGGCCGACGGCACGGTGGAGTTCGTCGGCCGCACCGACGACCAGGTCAAGATCCGCGGGTTCCGCGTCGAACCGGGCGAGGTCGACACCGCCCTGTCCGCGCACCCCGCCGTCGCCGGGTCGGTGACGGTCGTGCGCGCCGACGACACCGGCCGCAAGCGGCTGGTCGCCTACCTGACCGCGGCGGGCACCGCTCCGGACGTGGCCTCGTTGCGGGAGTTCCTCGGCCGCACGTTGCCGGACTACCTCGTGCCGTCGGCCTTCGTCGTCGTGGACGCGCTGCCGCTCAACGCGAGCGGCAAGGTCGACCGCCGCGCCCTGCCCGACCCGGTGTGGGCCACCACCACCGCGCACGTCGCGCCCGCCGGCGGACCGGAAGCCGTGCTGGCCGGGATCTGGGCGCAGCTGCTCGGCGTCGAGCGCGTGGGCGCCACCGACAACTTCTTCGAGCTGGGCGGCGACTCCATCCTCAGCATCCAGGTGGTGTCGCGCGCCCGGCAGGCCGGGCTGGCGCTCAGTCCCGGCGACCTGTTCCGGCACCCCACCGTGGCGGCGCTCGCGGCCGTGTCGGGCGTCGCCGGACCCGCCGTGGCCGACCAGGGCCGGGTGGCGGGCGACGTGCCGCTCACGCCGGTGCAGCGGTGGCTGTTCGCCACGAACCCCGGCTACCCCGAGCACTTCGACCAGGTGCTGACGGTGGAGCTGGCGTCCGATGTGGACATCGACGCCCTGCGCACGGCACTGGTCGCGCTGGTGGAGCACCACGACGCGTTGCGGATGCGGTTCGAGCGCACGGAGTCCGGGTGGCGGCAGCACAACGCGCCGGTCGAGCCGGCCGAGCTGCTCACCACCGGTCCGTGCCCCGGGTTCGACCTGGCGACCGGGCCGCTGCTGCACGCCGAGCTGCGACACCCGTTGCTGCGCTTGACGATCCACCACCTCGTCGTGGACGGCGTGTCGTGGCGCGTCCTGCTGGAGGACCTCGTCACCGCCTACGACCAGGCGGTGCGCGGCGAGCCCGTCCGGCTCGCCGCGAAGACGACGTCGTTCAGGGACTGGGCGCACCGGCTCACCCGGCACACCGCCGGCGGTGGTTTCGACGACGAGCGCGACCACTGGACGGCGACCGCCTCGGTGGACCCGTCCCTGCCCGTCGACCACGACGGTCCCAACACCGCCGGGTCCACCCGGGCCGTCTCGGTCCGGCTCGACGCGGAGACCACCAGGGCGCTGCTGCAGGACGTGCCCGGCGCGTACCGCACGCAGGTCAACGACGTGCTGCTGAGCGCTCTCGGCCGGGTGCTGGCCGACTGGACCGGCCGCACGCGGGTGCCCGTGGACCTGGAGGGCCACGGCCGCGAGGACGTGCTCGACGGAGTCGACCTCTCCCGCACGGTCGGCTGGTTCACCTCGATCTTCCCGGTCGCGCTGGACGTGCCCGGCGGTGACGAGCCCGGCGGTGATTGGGGAGCGGTCCTCAAGTCCGTCAAGGAACAGCTGCGCGCGGTGCCGCGCAAGGGGATCGGGTACGGCGCGCTGCACGAGCCCGGCGCCGGCGGACCGCAGATCAGCTTCAACTACCTCGGCCGCCTCGACTGGTCCGCCGTCGAGGGCGGCGTGCTGCACACCGTGCGCGGCAGCCTGGAGCTCGACAGCGCACCGGAGGCCCCGCGCCCGCACCTGCTCGACGTCGTCGGCGCGGTCGAGCACGGCTGCCTCGACCTCACCTGGTACTTCAGCGACCGGGTGCACGACCGGCGGACCGTGCGGGACCTGGCCGAGGCGATGGCCGCGGCCCTGCGGGAGGTCGTGGCACACTGCGCCCGGCCGGGTGCGGGCGGCAGGACGCCGTCGGACTTCCCGCTGGCGCGGCTCGACCAGGCCGCGGTGGACCGGCTGGCCGGTGACGGCCGTGACGTGGAGGACGTCTACCCGCTGACGCCGATGCAGGCGGGCATGGTCTTCCACGGCCTGGTCGACGGCACGACCTCCGGCGCGTACTTCAACCAGGTCCGCTTCCGGCTCTCCGGCGTGACCGACCCGCTGGTGCTGGGCGAGGCCTGGCAACGCGTCGTGGACCGCAACGCCGTGCTGCGCAGCGAGGTCGTCTGGGACGGGCTCGCGGAACCGCTGCAGCTCGTGCGCCCCGACGTCGCCCTGCCGATCACCCACCTCGACTGGAGCGGTCTCGACGAGGACGAGCAGCTGCGCGCACTGCTGGAGAGCGACCGCGCGGCCGGGCTGGACCTCGCCACCGCGCCGCTGATGCGCGTCGCGATCGCCCGCCTGGCGCACGACGAGGTGCTGGTGCTGTGGACGTTCCACCACGTCCTGCTCGACGGGTGGAGCGCCGCCCAGCTGTTCACCGAGGTCTGCGAGCACCACGCGGCCATCACCCGCGGCACCCCGGGACCCGCCGCGGCCCGCCCGCCGTTCCGCGAGTACCTGCACTGGCTCGACCGGCAGGACGGCGAGCAGGCCGAGCGGTACTGGCGGCGGGTGCTCGACGGCTTCGCCGAGACGACCCCGCTGCCGTTCGACCGCCGCCCGGTCGACGCGCACCGCGCGCAGTCCGGTGGCACCGTCCGCTTCGAGCTGACCGCCGGCAGCACCGAACGGCTGCGCGAAGCGGCCCAGCGCCACGGGTTGACCGTCAACACCGTGGTACAGGGCGCATGGGCGGTGTTGCTGGCCCGCTACGCCGGTGCGTCCGACGTCGTGTTCGGCACCACCGTGTCCGGCCGGCCCGCCGACCTGCCCGGCGTCGAGTCGACCGTCGGCATGTTCATCAACACCGTGCCCACCAGGGTCGCCGTCGACCGCGGCCGTGACCAGCTGTCGTGGCTGCGGGAGCTGCAGGCCGACCAGGCGGAGGCGCGGCGCTTCGAGCACGTGCCCCTGTCGCGGCTGCGCGGGTGGAGCGACCTGCCCGGTGGCGCGAACCTCTTCGACAGCATCGTGGTGTTCGAGAACTACCCGTTCGACGAGGACGCGATGGCCGCGCACGGCCTGCGGCTGCACGACGTGCACGCGCACGAGCCCACCAACTACGCCCTCACGGTCGTGGTGTCGCCGGGACCGCGCCTCGTGGTCGAGCTGGACCACGACCCGGCGCTGTTCGACGAGGCGACGGTGCGGCGGCTCGGCCGGCACCTGCGGATGCTGCTGGACGACGTGCTGGTGGACCCCGCGCTGCCGCTGGGCGAGCTGCGGCTGCTCGACGACGCCGAACGCGAGCAGGTGCTGGTCGAGTGGAACCCGGCCGGCCGGGACTTCCCGGTGGCGACGCTGCCCCGGTTGTTCGCCGAGCAGGCCGCGCGCACCCCGGACGCCGTCGCGGTCACCTGCGAGGGCGAGCACCTGAGCTACGCCGAGCTCGACGCCCGCGCCAACCGGCTGGCGCACCTGCTGGCCGGACGCGGTGCCGGACCGGAGGAGTACGTCGCGCTGCGGCTGCCGCGGTCGACCGACCTGGTCGTGGCGGTGCTGGGCGTGCTCAAGTCCGGCGCGGCCTACCTGCCGATCGACCCGTCCTACCCGGAGGACCGGATCGCGGGGATGGTCGAGGACACCCGGCCGGTGACCGTGCTGACCGAGCTGCCGGACCTGTCCGGCATGCCGTCCACGGCACCGGAAGTGCTGCTGCGGCCGGAAAATCCCGCGTACGTCATCTACACGTCCGGTTCCACCGGCAGGCCCAAGGGCGTCGTCGTGCCGCACGCCAACGTGGCCCGGTTGTTCTCGGCCACCGACGCCTGGTTCGGGTTCGGTGCCGACGACGTGTGGACCCTGTTCCACAGCTACGCCTTCGACTTCTCGGTGTGGGAGCTGTGGGGGCCGCTGCTGCACGGCGGGCGGCTCGTGGTCGTGCCGCACGAGGTGTCGCGCTCGCCGCGCGAGTTCGCCGCACTGCTGGCGCGGGAACGGGTCACGGTGCTCAACCAGACGCCGTCGGCCTTCTACCAGCTGATCGCCGAACAACCGCGGGACCTCTCCCTGCGGTACGTGGTCTTCGGCGGTGAGGCGCTGGACGTGCGCAAGCTGGCGGCCTGGAACGGTCCCGGCGAGCTGATCAACATGTACGGCATCACCGAGACCACCGTGCACGTCACGTGGACACCCGCGGACGGCACCGTCGGCGAACCCATCCCGGACCTGCGCGTGTACGTCCTCGACGAGGACCTGCGGCCGGTGCCGCCCGGCGTCGTCGGCGAGATGCACGTCGCCGGCGCCGGACTGGCCCGCGGGTACCTCAACCGGCCGGGCCTGACCGCGTCCCGGTTCGTCGCCGACCCGTTCGGCGAGCCCGGCTCCCGCATGTACCGCACGGGCGACCTGGCGCGCTGGAAGGACGGCCGGCTCGACTACCTCGGCCGCGCCGACCACCAGGTCAAGATCCGCGGCTTCCGCATCGAGCTCGGCGAGGTCGAGGCCGCGCTCGAAGCGCACGACGACGTCACCGCCGCGGTCGCCGACGTCCGCGAGCACGCCGGGCGCAAGGTCCTCGTCGGCTACGTCGTGGGCGGCCGGGGCGTCGACCTGCGCGCGTTCCTGGCGCGGACCCTGCCCGACCACATGGTGCCCTCGTCGTTCGTGCACCTGGACCGCCTTCCGTTGACCGGCAACGGAAAGCTCGACCGCAAGGCGCTGCCCGCGCCGGAGTGGGAGACGACCGGCGCCCGGCACGTCGAGCCGCGCACGGAAGCCGAGCGCGTGCTCGCGGACATCTGGGCGCAGGTGCTGGGACTCGAGCGGGTCGGCGTCGAGGACGACTTCTTCGAGCTGGGCGGTGACTCGATCATCAGCATCCAGGTCGTGTCGCGGGCCCGGCAGGCGGGCTACGGCCTGGCGCCGCGGGATCTGTTCAACCACCCCACGGTGGCCGCGCTCGCGGCGGCCGTGCCTGCTGCCCAGACCACGGCCGGTGTGCCGCAGGGACCGGTGGCCGGCGAGGTTCCGCTCACCCCGATCCAGCGCTGGTTCCTCGACACCGAGCCGCCGCATCCCGAGCACTTCGACCAGTTCGTCGAGGTCGAGTTCACCGACGAGGTCGACCCTGCGGCGTTGCGCAAGGCGTTGGCGGGCCTGGTGGAACACCACGACGCACTGCGGATGCGGTTCGACCGCACGGGCTCCGGCTGGCGGCAGCACAACCCGCCGGTCGGTCCCACCGACGTGCTGTCCGAAGTGGACTCCGGGTTCGACCTGAGCCGCGGACCGCTGCTGCGGGCCACGCTCACGTCCCGCACGCTGCGGCTCACCGCGCACCACCTGGTCGTCGACGGGGTGTCGTGGCGGGTCCTGCTGGAGGACCTGGAGACCGCCTACGGCCAGGCCCTGCGCGGTGAGGAGGTCGTCCTCACGGCCAAGACGACGTCGTTCCGCGAGTGGGCGCTGCGCCTCGCCGAGTACACCGCCGGTGGCGGGTTCGACGACGAGGCCGACCACTGGGCGGGCGTGACCGGCGACCCCGCCGTGCCCGTCGACCGCCACGGCACCGGCACGACCGGTTCCGTGCGCGGTGTCGCGGTCGAGCTGGACGCCGACCTGACCAGGGCGCTGTTGCAGGACGTGCCCGCCGTGTACCGCACGCAGGTCAACGACGTGCTGCTCAGCGCGTTGGGACGGGTGCTGGCGGGGTGGACGGGCCGGGACCGGGTGCTGGTCGACCTGGAGGGCCACGGCCGCGACGGCGACTTCCTCGACGGTGTGGACCTGTCCCGCACGGTCGGCTGGTTCACCTCGGTGTTCCCGGTGGCGCTCGACGTGCCGGCCGGGGACTGGGGCGAGGTGCTGAAAGCGACCAAGGAACGGCTGCGCGCGGTGCCCCGGCGCGGCATCGGCCACGGCGCGCGGTACGGCGGAGTGCGGCCGGCTGTCGCGTTCAACTACCTCGGGCAGTTCGACGGTGCCGCGGGCGGCGAAGCGTTCCGCACGATCGGTGGACTGGGTGCGGACGCCGCGCCCGACACGCCCCGGCACCACCTGCTCGACGTCGTCGGTGCGGTTCAGGACAAGCGGCTCCAGCTCACCTGGTACTACAGCGACGAGGTGCACGACGAGGCGACGGTGCGGGCCTTGGCCGAGGCGATGACGTCGGCGTTGCGGGAGGTCGTGACGCACTGCGCCGAGCCGGGTGCGGGCGGCCGGACGCCGTCGGACTTCCCGTTGGCGGGCCTGGACCAGGCCGCGGTGGACCGGATCGTCGGAGACGGCCGTGACGTCGAGGACGTCTATCCGTTGACGCCGATGCAGGCGGGCATGGTGTTCCACAGCCTGTCCCACGGCCACGAAGGCCTCTACACCGAACGGCTCTCCTTCGTCCTCGACGGCGTCACGGACGTGGAGGCGCTGGAGCGTGCGTGGCGCGAAGTGGTGGCACGCACGCCGATCCTGCGCAGCCGCGTCGTGTGGGAGGGCGTCGACCGGCCGGTGCAGGTGGTGTGCCGCGAGGTCGACCTGCCGGGTGGCGGTGTGGCTGTCGGCGAACTCGACCTCGGCACCGCGCCGCTGATGCGGCTGGACCTGACGCGCGAGTCGGACACGGCCGTGCGGGTCGGGTGGACGTTCCACCACGTGCTGCTCGACGGGTGGAGCACGTTCCAGGTGCTCAACGACGTGATCACCTGCTACGCGGCCTTCACCGCCGGGCGCTGGGCGGAGCTCCCGTCCCGCCGCCCGTTCGGCGACTACCTGCGCTGGCTGTCCACACAGGACCCGGCCGAGGCGGAAACGCACTGGCGGCAGGCGCTGCGCGGGTTCGAGGCCCCCACACCGCTGCCGCTCGACCGGCCCGCCGAACCGGGTCACGCCACCCGCTCCGCCGAGTGGACCACGATGACGCTGCCCGGCAACGGGTTGCGCGAGTTCGCCCAGCGCAACGGGTTGACGCTCAACGCCGTCGTGCAGGGCGCGTGGGCGCTGCTGCTGTCGCGCTACAGCGGGCAGAACGACGTGTGCTTCGGTTCCACCGTGTCCGGCCGCCCGGTCGAGCTGGCCGGCGCGGACGCCATCACCGGCATGTTCATCAACACCCTGCCCGTGCGGACGGCGATCGCGGAGGACGAGCCGGTCGCGGTGTGGCTGAGGAGGCTGCAGGCGGAGCAGGCCGAGGCCCGGCGGTTCGAGCACGTGTCGCTCGCGGACCTGCAGGCGTGGACCGGCACGGAGCTGTTCAGCAGCATCGTGGTGTTCGAGAACTACCCGGTCGACGAGGTCGCGACCCACGGCGTCACCGTCCGCGACCTGGACGCCGTGGAGACGACCAACTACCCGCTGAGCGTGGGGGTTCGCCCCGGCGAGGAGCTGGAGTTCCGGCTGAGCTACGACCCGGCGCTGTTCGACCCCGCCACGGTCGAGCGCGTCGGGGGCCACCTCGCCACGGCGTTGCTCGGCCTGGCCGCCGATCCTGACCGGGCCGTGGGCGAGGTCGACGTCCTCGGCGAGGCCGAGCGGCGGCTCGTCCTCCCGGAGCGGGCGGAGCTCCGCGTTCCGCACGCGACCGTCGTGGAGCTGTTCGCCGCACAGGTGGACCGGACGCCCGACGAGACGGCCGTGGTCGCCGGCGACACGTCGCTCACCTATGCCGGGCTGGACGCTCGCGCGAACCGGTTGGCACAGCGGCTGATCTCGCTCGGCGTGCGCCCCGAGGAACGCGTCGGCGTGCTGCTGCGCCGATCCGCCGACGTCGTGGTGGCGGTGCTCGCCGTGCTCAAGGCGGGCGGCGCGTACCTGCCGCTGGACAGCAGGGCTCCGGCGGAACGGCAACGACTGGTGCTGGAGCAGGCCGGGAGCCGGGTGCTGATCACCGATTCGGACGTCGTCCCGTTCGACGGGCACGTCGTGGTCCCCGACGGCGAGCAGTCGGCCGATCGGCCCGCCATCACCACGCACCCGGACGGACTGGCCTACGTGGAGTTCACCTCGGGCTCGACCGGCACGCCCAAGGGTGTCGCGGTGCGGCACCGGGACGTCGCCGCGCTGGCACTGGACTCCCGGTTCGACAGCCCGGCGCACCGGACCGTGCTCCTGCACTCGCCGCTGGCGTTCGACGCGTCGACCTACGAGCTGTGGGTGCCGCTGCTGCGGGGTGGCCGGGTGGTCGTCGCGCCGCCGGAAGACCTCGACGCTGCCGCGTTGCGCGACCTGGTCACCGCGCACGGCGTGACGGCGCTCTGGCTGACCGCGGGCCTGTTCCGCGTGCTGGCGCAGGACTCGCCGGACTGCCTGGCGGGCGTGAACGAGGTGTGGACCGGCGGTGACGTCGTGCCTGCCGCCGCGGTCCGCCGGGTGCTGGCGGCCTGTCCCGGTCTGGTGGTGGCCGACGGGTACGGGCCGACCGAGACCACGACGTTCGCCACCTCGTACCGGATGACCGGCCAGGACGACGTGCCGGACACCGTGCCGATCGGCTCCGCGCTCGACGGCATGGGCACGTACGTGCTGGACGACCGGCTGCGCCCGGTGCCGATCGGTGTGCCGGGCGAGCTCTACCTCGCGGGTGCCGGTCTGGCCCGCGGGTACCTCGACCGGCCCGGCCTCACGGCCTCCAGGTTCGTCGCCTGCCCGTTCGGCACACCGGGGGAGCGGATGTACCGCACCGGCGACGTCGTGCGGTGGCTGCCCGGTGGTGTGCTGGAGTTCGCCGGCCGCGCCGACGACCAGGTGAAGCTGCGCGGCTTCCGCATCGAGCTCGGTGAGGTCGAGGCGGTGCTGGCACGGCATCCCGGCGTGGGCGGGCTGGTCGTGGTGGTCCGCGAGGACGACCTCGGCGGCAAGCGGCTCGTGGCCTACCTGGTGCCCGCCGACCCCGCTCGTGCTCCGGAACCGGCGGAGCTGACGGCGTTCGCGGGACGGTCCCTGCCCGACTACATGGTGCCCTCGGTGTTCGTCGCGCTCGACGCGTTGCCGTTGAGCGCCAACGGGAAGGTCGACCGGGCCGCGCTACCCGAACCGTCGGTGACCGCGCCCGCCGCGAGGTACGTGGCGCCCAGGACCGAGACCGAGGAGGTCATGGCCGCGATCTGGGCCGAGGTGCTGGGTGTGGAGCGCGTCGGCGCCGAGGACGACTTCATCGCACTCGGCGGCGACTCCATGCGCAGCCTGCTCGTCACGTCCCGCTGCCGCGCGGCCTTCGACGTGCCGCTGACCCCGCACGACGTCCTCACCGCCCGCACGGTCGCCGACCTCGCGGGACTGGTCGAGGAGAAGATCCTGCTCGAGCTCGAACGACTCGCCCTCGAAGACGGCGCCAACCAGGAACTGTGAGGAGACACCACACCATGTCGTCGTCGATCGAGGACCGCATCGCCGCGCTGCCCCCGCACCTGCGCGAGCAGATGCGCCGCCGCCTCTCCGGCCGCTCGCAGCAGGCCGACGCCATCAGACCGGCCGACCGGACCCGACCGTTGCCGCTGTCGTTCCCGCAGCAGCGCCTGTGGTTCCTGGACGGCTTCCAGCCCGGCGGCTCCGGCTACAACAGCGCGCTGGCGCTGCGCCTGACCGGACACCTGGACGTGGCCGCGCTGACCGCGGCGCTGACCGGGCTCGTCGCGCGCCACGAGTCGCTGCGCACCACGCTCGACGAGGTCGACGGGGTGGGTGTGCAGGTCGTGCACCCGCCGTTCGACCTCGCCCTGCCGGTGGCCGAGTCGCCAGGGGATCTGGACGAGCTGCTGGTCGAGGAGTACTCCCGACCGTTCGACCTGCGGCGCGGCCCGCTGGTGCGCGCGTTGCTGGTGCGGCTGGCGCACGACGAGCACGTTCTGCTGGTCACCGCGCATCACGTCGTCACCGACGGCTGGTCGATGGGCGTGCTGACCGAGGAACTGGGCGAGCTGTACGGGGCGGCCGTCGACGGGCGGCAGGCCGCGCTGCCCGCGTTGCCGCTGCAGTACGCCGACTTCGCCGCCTGGCAACGGGAACGGCTGTCCGGTGACGCGTTGCGCGGCCAGGTCGAGCACTGGACGCGGCGGCTGAGCGGCACCACTCCGCTGGAGCTGCCCACCGACCGGCCGCGTCCGCCGGTGCGCACCACGAACGGTGCGACGCACGCGTTCACCGTCCCGGCCACGACCACCGCGGCGTTGCGCGCGCTCGCCCAGGAACGCGGCACGATCCTGTTCTCCGTGCTGATGGCCGGGTGCCAGGCGCTGCTGGCCCGCTACGCCGGCCAGGACGACGTGGCCGTGGGCACCGTGACCACCGGTCGCGACCGCCCCGGGCTGGAGCGGCTGGTCGGGTTCTTCGTCAACACCGTCGTGCTCAGGTCCACAGTGGACAGCAGGGTGTCGTTCGCCGAGTTCCTGGACCAGGTCAAGGAGAACGTCAAGGAGGCGTACGCCCACGACGAGGTCCCGCTCGAGCACGTGGTCGACGCCCTGCGCACGGACCGCGACGTCAGCCGCAACCCGTTGTTCGACGTGATGGTGCTGCTGCAGAACGCCGAACGCACCCCGCCGCGGTTGCCGGGCCTGGTGGTCGAGAGGGTCGGACTGGCCCGGCGGGACGCCATCTTCGACCTGACCGTCGAGTTCCAGGAACGGGACGGCCTGCTGGACGGGGTGGTGGAGTACAACACCGACCTGTTCGACGCCGCCACGGTCGAGCGCTTCTCCGCCCACCTCGTGCGGCTGCTCGACGGCGTGGCGACCGAACCGCACCGGCCGGTGGGGGAGCTGCCGTGGCTCTCGGAGGCCGAACGAGACCAGGTGCTGGTGGGCTGGAACGAAGCCCATCGCGCGCCGGTCGAGGCGACGATCCCCGGCCTGTTCGCCGAGCAGGTGCGCCGGACGCCGGACGCGCTCGCCGTGATCTCCGGCGACGCGGCCCTCACCTACGCCGAACTGGACGCGCGGGCCAACGGGCTCGCCCGTGAGCTGGTCGAGCTAGGCGTGCGGCCGGAGGACCGGGTGGGGCTGCTCGTGGAACGGTCCGCCGACCTGGTCGTCGCCGAGCTGGCGATCGTCAAGGCCGGAGCGGCGTACGTGCCCCTCGACGGCCGGGCGCCGGCCGACCGCATCCGGCGGGTCGTCGACGACTCCGGGATCGCCGTCGTGCTCACCGATGCGCGCAACGAGAACCTGGTCAGCTCCGTCCACACCGTACGGCTCGACGGTGACCGGAGCGGCGCGGCCGATCCCGCCGTCGTGGTGCACCCGGACCAGCTCGCCTACGTCATGCACACCTCCGGGTCCACCGGCACGCCGAAGGGCGTGGCGGTGCGGCACCGCGACGTCGTGTCGCTGGCACTGGACTCCCGTTTCGACGGCGGGGCTCACGACCGCGTGCTGCTGCACTCGCCGTCGGCGTTCGACGCCTCCACCTACGAGCTGTGGGTGCCGCTGCTGCGCGGCGGTCAGGTCGTGGTGGCACGGCCGGGCGACGTGGACGCCGACGCGATCAGGGACGCCGTCGCTCACGGGGTGACCGCGATCTGGTTGACCGCGGGTCTCTTCCGGCTGGTCGCCCAGGAGGCGCCGGAGGCGTTCGCCGGGCTGCGGGAGGTGTGGACCGGCGGTGACGTGGTGCCCGCCGCGGCCGTGCGCGGTGTGCTCGACGCTTGCCCCGGTCTGACCGTGGTCGACGGCTACGGCCCGACCGAGACCACGACGTTCGCCACGTCGTTCCCGATGACGGACACCGTGCCCGATGTCATCCCCATCGGCCGGCCGTTGGACGGCATGGCCGTCTACGTGCTCGACCGGGGGCTGCACCCGGTTCCCGCCGGCGTGCCGGGGGAGCTGTTCCTCGCGGGCGCCGGCGTGGCCCGCGGCTACCTCGGACAGCCGGGCCTGACCGCCGAGCGGTTCCTGCCCGACCCGTTCGGCCCGCCCGGCTCCCGCATGTACCGCACCGGCGACATCGGCCGCTGGCGCGCGCACGGCGTGGTGGAGTTCGTCGGCCGCACCGACGACCAGGTCAAGATCCGCGGCTTCCGCGTCGAGACCGGGGAGATCGACGCCCTGCTCGTGCGCCACCCCGGCGTCGCCCAGTCGATCACCGTCGCCCGCGTCGACGACGGCCGCAAGCAGCTCGTCGCCTACCTCGTGCCCGCGGCGGGCACGGTCCCGGCCCACGCCGAGCTGCGCACGTGGCTCACCCGCGAGCTGCCCGACTACATGGTGCCGTCGGCGTTCGTGGAGCTGGACGCGCTTCCGTTGAGCGGCAACGGGAAGGTCGACCGCCGGGCGCTGCCCGCACCCGAGGCCCGCACGGCGGCCGACCGCCACGTCGAGCCCACCACGCCGGTCGAACGGGAGCTGGCGCGCGTCTGGGCCGAGGTGCTGCGCGTCGACCGCGTGGGAGTCGAGGACAACTTCTTCGAGCTGGGCGGCGACTCCATCCTCAGCATCCAGCTCGTCGCCCGCGCCCGCCGGGCAGGCCTGCGGTTGTCGTCCAAGGACGTCTTCCTGCACCCCACCGTCGCCGAGCTGGCCGCCGTCGCGACCGCCGTGGCCGACCAGGCGCCGGACGCCCCGGTCAGCGGTCCCGCGCCGCTGACGCCGATCCAGGAGTGGTTCTTCGAGACCGCGCCCGCGAACCCGCACCACTTCACCATGTCCACGCACGTGGAGCTGACGCCTGACGTGGACGAACGGGCGCTCGCCACCGCCGTGGACGCCGTGGTGGCGCACCACGACGCGCTGCGCACCCGCTTCCGCCGCGACGGCGACCGGTGGGTCCAGGACATCTCGCCCACTCCGCCCACCGGCGTCCTGCAGGTGCTGACCGGCGTTGATGACCACACCTGCGACGAGGCCGCCCTGGCCGCCCAGTCGAGCCTCGACCTCGCCGAAGGCCCACTGCTGCGAGCGCTGCTGTTCCGCCTCGGCGACGGCCGCTGCCGGCTTTTCCTGACCGTGCACCACCTCGTCGTGGACGGTGTGTCGTGGCGCGTGCTGCTCGACGACCTCGACACCGCCTACCACCAGGTGCTCCGCGGTGAGCCGGTCGCGCTCGAACCGGTGACCACCGCGTTCGCCACGTGGACCCGCCGGCTGGCCGACCGGGTGCGCGCGGGTGAGCTGGACGCCGACCTCGACCACTGGACCGGCTTCGCCGCCTCCGCCCCCGCCGAGATCCCGGTGGACCGCGACGGCGACCCCGCCGAGGACGTCCGGTCGGTGACCGTGCGGCTCAGCGCCGCCGACACCGGCGCGCTGCTGCACCAGGTGCCGGGCGTCTACCGCACGCAGGTCAACGACGTGCTGCTCAGCGCCCTCGGCCGGGCGCTCGCCGGCTGGACCGGGCACGACCGCGTGCTGGTCGGCCTGGAGGGCCACGGGCGCGAGGACGTGCCCGACGACCTCGACCTCTCCCGCACCGTCGGCTGGTTCACCAGCCAGTTCCCGCTCGCCCTGCACGTGCCGCAGGGCGACTGGGGCGGCGTGCTGAAGTCGGTGAAGGAGCAGGTGCGCGCACTGCCACGCCGCGGCCAGAGCTACGCGGCGCTGCGCTACCTGTCCGCTCCCGGCTCCCCGGCGGCGGTGCTGCGGGACGACCCGCACCCGTTGATCAGCTTCAACTACCACGGCCAGTGGGACGTCGCGTCCGAGGACGACGGGCTCGTTCGCGCTCGCCGCGCCCCGCTCGGCCGGGACAGCGCGCCCGGCAACGCCCGCGCGTACCTGGTCGACGTCGTCGGACTGGTGGAGAACGGCCGGTTGGAACTCACCTGGCTGTACTCCGGCGGCGTGCACGACGAGTCGACGGTGCGGGCCGTGGCCGAGGCGATGATGAACGGGCTGGCGGAGATCGTGGCGCATTGCGCCGAGCCGGGTGCCGGCGGCCGCACGCCGTCGGACTTCCCGTTGGCGCGGTTGGACCAGGCGGCGGTGGACCGGTTGGCCGGCACCGGTGCCGAGGTCGAGGACGTCTACCCGCTGACGCCGCTGCAGGAGGGAATGCTCTTCCACGGCTTGGCCGATCCGTCGTCCACCGCCTACTTCGACCAGGTGCGCCTGCGGTTGACCGGCGTCACCGACGGACGAGCTCTCGCGACCGCGTGGCAGCGCGTCGTCGACCGCACGCCGGTGCTGCGCGGCGCACTGGTCTGGGATGGTGTCGAACGACCCGTGCAGGTGATCCACTCGCACGTCGGCCTGCCGACCACGCACCACGACTGGCGCCCGCTGTCGGAAGAGGACCGCGAACGCGAGCTGGAAGCGCTCGCGGCACAGGACCTCGACCTGCGCCGGGCACCGCTGATGCGGATCGACCTGGCCCGGTTGTCCGACGACGAGGTGCTGCTCGTCTGGACGTTCCACCACGTGCTGCTGGACGGGTGGAGCCTCGCGCAGGTGTTCGCCGAGGTGTGCGAGCAGTACCGGGCGATCACGGCGGGCAGCGCGCCGGAGGTCGTGTCCCGGCGGCCGTTCCGCGACTACCTGCGCTGGCTGGACGCGCAGGACCGGTCCGACGCCGAACGCCACTGGCGTGAGGTGCTGGCGGGCTTCTCCGCGCCCACCGCCCTGCCCTACGACCGCCCGCCCGCGCGTGACCACGCCACCGAGTCCTCCACGGCGGTGCCGGTGGCGCTGACCGCCGAGCAGACCGACCGGTTGCGCCGCACCGCTCGCCGCCACGGCCTCACCGTCAACACCGTGGTGCAGGGCGCGTGGGCGTTGCTGTTGTCGCGCTACAGCGGTGAGTCCGACGTCGTGTTCGGCACGACGGTGTCCGGCCGCCCCGGTGAGCTGCCGGGCGTGGAGCAGATGATCGGCCTGTTCATCAACACCGTGCCGGCCAGGGTCGCGGTGCGCGCCGACGCCGAGGTCGCGACCTGGCTGGGCGAGGTGCAGGCGGCGCAGACGGAGTCGCGCCGGTTCGACTTCGTGTCGCTGGCCGACCTGCGGTCGTGGAGCGACGTCCCGGCGGGGTCGTCGTTGTTCGACAGCGCCGTGGTGTTCGAGAACTACCCGCTCAACGACGTCGCCGAGGTCGGCGGCATCCGGGCGGCCGAGGTGCAGGCCCGCGACACCACGACCTTCGCGCTCACCCTCAGCGCCGTGCTCGACGACCGCCTCCGCCTGGACCTGGCCTACGACCCGCACCTGTTCGACACCGGCACGGCCCACCGCCTCGCCGACCGCCTCCTGCTGCTCGTCGACGCCATCGCCGCCGACTCGGCACGACAGGTGTCCGAGTTGCCGCTGATGACCGGCGACGAGCGGCACCAGGTCCTGGTGGAGTGGAACGACACGGCCACCGAGGTGACGGAGAAGTCGGTCGTCGAGGTGTTCGAGCGCCAGGTGCGGTCCACTCCGGACGCGGTCGCGTTGGTGGTGGGGGATCGGTCGCTCTCGTTCGCGGAGTTGAACGCGTGGGCGAATCGGGTGGCGCGGGCTTTCGTCGCGTCGGGCGTGGGTCGCGAACGTGTGGTGGCGTTGTCGTTGCCGCGGTCGGTCGAGTTCGTGGTGGCGTTGCTGGCGATCTGGAAGGCCGGCGGGGTGTACCTGCCGGTCGACCCGTCGCTGCCGGCAGACCGGGTGGAGTTCCTGCTGCAGGACGCGAACCCGGTGCTGGTGGTGCGCGGCGAGCTGCCCGAGACGGACGGCTCGACCGACCTGGAGCCGGTGGATCCGGAGCAGGCGGCGTACGTGATCTACACGTCCGGTTCGACCGGGCGGCCCAAGGGTGTGGTGGTCGAGCACGGCAGTCTGGTGAACCTGCTGGTGAACCACCGCGAGGACTTCGTGGCCGGGAACCGGTTGCGGGTGGCGTTGTCGGCGGTGTTCTCGTTCGACACGTCGCTGGAAGGCATCGTGCTGATGGCCGATGGTCACGAGTTGCACGTGCTGGACGAGGACGTGCGGCTCGACCCGTCCGCGCTTGTGCGGTACGTGCGTGATCGCCGGATCGATTTCCTCGACCTGACCCCGTCCTACGCACGACAGCTGGTGGAGGCCGGGCTCGTGGACGGCGAGCACCGGCCGAAGGTGCTGATGCTGGGCGGCGAAGCGATCGGTGACGACCTGTGGCGGCGGCTGGCGGACGTGCCGGGCACCGCGAGCTACAACTTCTACGGCCCGACCGAGTCCACAGTGGACGCGCTGTCCGGCCGGATCACCGGCACCGGGCGACCGGTCGTGGGACGCCCGCTGTCCAACACGCGGGCCTACGTGCTGGACGAGGACCTGGAGCCGGTTCCCGTCGGCGTGCCGGGGGAGCTGCACCTCGCGGGCGTCCAGCTCGCCCGCGGCTACCTCGGCCGTGCGGGCCTGACCGCCGACCGGTTCCTCGCGGACCCGTTCGGCGCGCCCGGTGACCGCATGTACCGCACCGGCGACCGCGTCCGGTGGCTGGCCGACGGCACCCTGGACTACCTGGGCCGCACCGACGACCAGGTCAAGATCCGCGGCTTCCGGATCGAGCCCGGCGAGGTCGAGGCCGCGCTGACACAGCACCCCGACGTCCGCGAAGCCGTGGTCATCGCACGGCAGGACGAGGGACATCAAAGGCTTGTCGCCTACGTGACGGGTACCGCGACCGACCTGCGGACGTGGCTGGGCCAGCGGTTGCCCGATTACCTCGTGCCGGCCGCGTTCGTCGAGCTGGACGCCATTCCGCTGAACGCCAACGGCAAGGTCGACCGCCGCGCCCTGCCCGCGCCCGACTTCACCGGGGCGCGCACCGAGCACGTCGCACCGCGCACGGACGTGGAACGCGAGGTGGCGGCCATCTGGTCCGAGGTGCTGGGCGTGCCCGGCATCGGTGTGCGGGACGACTTCTTCGAGCTCGGCGGCGACTCCATCCTCAGCATCCGGGTGATCTCCCGGCTGCGGGCCGCGTTCGACGTGGAGATGTCGCCGCGGGCGCTGTTCAGCCACCCGACCGTCGCCGGGATCGCCGCGCTGGTCGCGGAGTCGGCGCAGGCCGGGCTGGCCGAGATCCCCGTGGTGCCGCGCGACGGCGGCCTGCCGCTGTCGTTCGCCCAGCAGCGGTTGTGGTTCCTCGACGAGTTCGAACCCGGAGGCGTCGAGTACCTGACGCCGTCGATCCTGCGGCTGCGCGGCCCCCTGGACGTCGACGCCCTGAACGCGGCGCTGACGACGCTGGTCGCGCGGCACGAGTCGCTGCGCACCACCTTCGAGACCGTCGACGGACGCGGTGTGCAGGTCGTGCACCCGCCCCGGCCTGTCGAGGTGCCGGTGGTGGACGTCACCGAGCAAGAACTGGCACACGTCCTGACCCGCGAGACCACCACGCCGTTCGACCTGCGGCGCGGCCCGCTGGTGCGGGTGCTGCTGGCGCGGCTGGGCGAGGACGACCACGTGCTGTCCCTGGTGCTGCACCACATCGTCACCGACGGCTGGTCCAACGGCGTGCTGCTCGGTGAGCTCGGCGCCTGCTACGAGGCCGCGACGGGTGGCGGGGAAGCGGAGCTGCCCGGCCTGCCCGTGCAGTACGCCGACTTCGCGGTGTGGCAACGGAACTCCTCGACCGAGGAGGTGCTGCGCGAGCACCTGGCGCACTGGCGTCGCGCGCTCGACGGCGTGCGGCCGCTGGAACTGCCCACCGACCGGCCCCGGCCGGCGACCCGGGACAAGCAGGGCGCTCTCGTGCACTTCCAGGTGCCCGCCGAGGTCACCGACCGGCTCAGGGCGTTGGCCCGCCGGCACGACGGCACGCTGTTCATGGCGCTGGTCGCCGCGTGCCAGGCGGTGTTCTCCCGGTGGTCCGGGCAGCGCGACGTCGCCGTCGGCACGGTCGTCTCCGGCCGCGACCGCACCGAGCTCGAGGGGCTGGTCGGGTTCTTCGTCAACACGCTGGTGCTGCGCTGCGACGTCGACCCGCGCGAGGGCTTCGGCCACCTGCTCGGCCAGGTGCGGGAGACGGTGCTGGACGCCTTCGCCCACCAGGACGTGCCGTTCGAACGGGTCGTGGACGAGGTGCACCCCGTGCGCGACCCCAGCCGCACCCCGCTGTTCCAGGCGATGGTCGTGCTGCAGAACACGGGCGGCGACGAACCGCGCCTGCCCGGTCTGCGGGTCGAGGAGCTGCCGCCGCCGTCGGTCGCGGCCGGTTTCGACGTGTCGTTCCAGTTCCAGGAGGTCGACGGCCGGCTGGAGGCGGTGCTGACCTACGACACCGCGTTGTTCGACACCGCCACGGCCGAGCGGCTGGTGGCCCACGTCGGCGTGCTGCTCGACGGCGCGACCGCCGAACCCGACCTCGCCGTGGCCGACCTGCCGCTGCTCACCGACGACGAGCTCGTGGACGTGCTGGAGAGGTGGAACGACACCGGTACCGCCGGCCCGGTACCGGCCTACCACGAGGTCTTCGGGGACCGCGCCGCCCGCACTCCCGACGCGACCGCGCTGGTCGACGGCGCGCGGTCGTGGACCTTCGCCGAGCTCAACGCCGACGCCAACCGGATCGCCCACCACCTGATCGCCGCGGGCGTCGGGCCGGAGTCGGTGGTGGCACTGGCGTTGCCCCGCTCGGCCGAGCTGGTGCTCGCGATCCTGGCCGTCCTCAAGGCCGGCGGCGCGTACCTGCCGGTCGACCCGCAGCACCCGGCGGAGCGGATCGCGTTCGTGCTCGACGACGCCCGGCCGGTGCTCGTGGTGGTGGCGGACGGCAGCGTCCACGGCGACCTGCCGCACGTGCGGCTCGACGACCCCGCCGTGGGCGCTCGTCCGGCGACCGATCCGTCCGACGCCGACCGCACGGCGCCGCTGCGGCCGGAGCACGCCGCCTACGTCATCTACACCTCCGGCTCCACCGGCCGTCCCAAGGGTGTCGTGGTCGAGCACCGCAACCTCGCCGCGCTCGTCGCGGACCACCACGCCCGCCTGCTGCCCCGGGACGGCCGCGTCCTGCGAGGCATCGCCACCGCCGCGTACACCTTCGACGCCTCCTGGGAGGGCCTGCTCCTGCTGGCCGCGGGCCACGAGCTGCACCTGCTCGACGACGACGTCCGGCTCGACCCCCGGGCCGTGGTCGAGCACATCGCCCTGCACGGCATCGACTTCCTCAGCTGCACCCCGTCCTACCTGCGGCAGCTCCTGCCGGAAGGAGTGCTGGAACGGCCGCTGCTGCTCGCCCTGGGCGGCGAGGCCGTCGGCGAGCCGCTGTGGCGTGCGCTCGCCGAGGCCGACGGCGTCACCGCGGTGAACCTCTACGGCCCCACCGAGTGCACCGTGGACTCCGTGTGGACCGAGATCACCGGCCGGGACCTGCCGGTGATCGGCACACCGGGGCAGGGCCTGCGCGCCTACGTGCTCGACGCCGGGCTGCGGCCCCAGCCGGTCGGCGTGCCGGGCGAGCTGCACCTGGCCGGTGACCAGGTGACGCGCGGCTACCTGAACCGGCCGGGCCTGACCGCGGACCGGTTCGTCGCCGACCCGTTCGGGCCGCCCGGCAGCCGGATGTACCGGACCGGCGACCTGGTCCGCTGGACCGCCGACGGCGTGCTGGAGTACCGGGGCCGCGCGGACGACCAGGTCAAGATCCGCGGTTACCGCGTCGAGCCCGGCGAGGTGGAGGCCGCGCTGGCCGGCCTGCCGGGGGTGGCGCAGGCCGTGGTCGTGGCCCAGGAGGTCGAACCGGGCACCCACCGCCTCGTCGGCTACGTCGTGGGAACCGTGGAGGTGGACGAACTGCGGGCGCGGCTGAAGCTCCGGCTGCCCGACCACCTGGTGCCGTCGTTGTTCGTGCTGCTCGACGAGCTGCCCACGACCGACAGCGGCAAGGTGGACCGCCGTGCCCTGCCCGCTCCCGACGCCGGCGGGGCGCAGGACCACGTGGCGCCGCGCACCGCCGTCGAACGGGAGCTGGCGCGGGTCTGGGCCGAGGCGCTGCGCGTGGACCGCGTCGGCGTGCACGACAACTTCTTCGGCCTGGGCGGCGACTCGATCCTGAGCATCCAGGTCGTGTCGAAGGCCCGCCAGGCCGGCCTGGAGCTGGCCACCCGGGACCTGTTCACCCACCAGACCATCGCCGAGCTGGCCACCGTCGTCCGCACGGACGAACCGAGGACCGAGCTCCCGGAGATCGCCGGGCCGGCGCCACTCACGCCGATCCAGCGGTGGTACCTCGATTCCCACACCGACGACCCGCACCACTTCACCATGTCGGTGCACCTGGAGCTGGCCGACGACGTCGACGTGGCCGCGGTGACGCGCGCCCTGGCCGCCGTCGTGGCGCACCACGAAGCCCTGCGCACCCGCTTCACCCGCGTGGACGGTGAGTGGGTCCAGGACGTGGCCGACGCCGCGGTCGAGCTCGAACGCCACGACGTGTCCACAGTGGAGGAAGAAGCTCTCGTCACCGCCGCCCGGGCCGGGCTGGACATCACCCGCGGTCCGGTGATGCGCGCGTTGTTGTTCTCCGGCAAGCGGTTGAGCCTCGTGGTGCACCACCTCGTCGTCGACGGCGTGTCGTGGCGCATCCTGCTCGGCGACCTGGAGACCGCGTACCGCCAGGCAGTGGCGGGCGAGCGGATCATCCTCGACCCGGTCGGCACCCGGTTCACCCAGTGGGCCCACCGGCTGGCCGAACACGTGCGCTCCGGCGCGTTCGACGCCGAACTGCCGCACTGGGCCGCCGCGCTCGACGTGCCGGGCGACGTGCCGGTGGACCGCGACGGCCTCAACACCGCCGGATCCACGCGCGTGGTGTCGGTGCGGCTGGGCAGGGAGCACACCGACGCCCTGCTGCACCGCGTGCCGGACGTCTACCGCACGCAGGTCAACGACGTGCTGCTCAGCGCGCTCGGCCGGGCCCTGTCGGCGTGGACCGGACGGGACCGCGTCGCCGTGACGATGGAGGGCCACGGCCGTGAGGACGTGCTCGACGGCGTGGACACCTCGCGCACGGTCGGCTGGTTCACCACGCAGTACCCGGTCGCGCTGACCGTGCCCGCCGGCGACTGGGGCGTGGTGCTCAAGTCGGTGAAGGAACAGCTGCGCGCCGTGCCCGGCCGCGGGTTCGGGTTCGAGGCGCTGCGCCAGCTCCGCGCGAACTCCTTGACCGGGTCCGCGTTGCCCCCGGTCAGCTTCAACTACCACGGCCGGTTCGACGTGGCGGCGGCCGAGGAAGGCCTGGTTCGCGGCCGCCTGGACGACAGGGGAGCCGACTCGGCCGCCGACAGCCCGCGGCCGTTCCAGCTCGACGTCGTCGGCGGCGTGGAGGACGGCGAGCTGGTGCTGTCCTGGTTCTACTCCGAGCACCTGCACGACGAGTCGACCGTGCGGACCGTGGCCGAGGCCGTGGTGCGCGGGCTGGCGGAGATCGTGGCGCATTGCGCCGAGCCGGGTGCCGGTGGCCGGACGCCGTCGGACTTCCCGCTGGCGCGGCTGGACCAGGCGGCGGTGGACCGGTTGGTCGGCACCGGTGCCGAGGTCGAGGACGTCTACCCGCTGACCCCGCTGCAGACCGGGATGCTGTTCCACACGCTGGTGGACGACACGTCGACCGCCTACTCGAACCGGTTCCGGCTGCGGCTGTCCGGGGTGTCCGACCCGGACGCGCTGGCCGAGGCGTGCCGCCGGGTCGTGAACCGCACTCCGGTGCTGCGCGGCGGCGTGGCGTGGGAGGGCGTCGAGGCGCCGGTGCAGATCGTGCGCCACCGCGTCGACGTGCCGATCACCGTGCACGACTGGCGCCACCTGCCGGTCGAGGAGCACGACGCCTCGGTGGGCGGCGAGGAGCTCGACCTCACCACACCACCGTTGCTGCGCCTGGCCGTCGCGCGACTCACCGACGACGAGGTGGCGCTGTTCTGGACCGCCCACCACGTGCTGCTGGACGGGTGGAGCTTCGCGCAGGTGCTGGCCGAGGTGTGCGAGCAGTACACCGCCGTCGTGCGCGGTGCGGAACCGGAGCTCCCGCCGCGGCGGCCGTTCCGCGACTACCTGCGGTGGCTGGCCGCGCAGGACACCGCGGCGGCCGAACGGCACTGGCGTCAGGTGCTCGCCGGCGTCGAGGCGCCGACCCCGCTGCCGTGGGACCGCTCGCCGGTCCAGGCGCACCGCGCGGAGTCCAGTGCGTCCGTCCACGTCGAACTGGACGCCGGCCGCTCGGCCGCCCTGAACCGGGTCGCCCGCGCCGGCGGGCTGACCGCCAACACCGTGGTGCAGGGTGCGTGGGCGTTGTTGCTGTCGCGCTACAGCGGTGAGTCCGACGTCGTGTTCGGCACGACGGTCTCGGGACGCCCGGCGGAACTGCCGGGCATCGGGTCCATGGTCGGCATGTTCATCAACACCGTGCCCACCCGTGTCCGGGTCGACCTGGGCGCTCCGGTGCTGCCGTGGTTGCGTGACCTGCAGGCGGCGCAGACGGAGTCGCGCCGGTTCGACTTCGTGTCGCTGGCCGATCTGCGGTCGTGGAGCGACGTCCCGGCGGGGTCGTCGTTGTTCGACAGCGCCGTGGTGTTCGAGAACTACCCGGTGGACGAGCTGCTCGACGACTCGCAGGGCGTGCGGGTGCTGGAGGTCGAAGGCGCCGACACCACCAGCTTCCCGCTGGCCCTCAGCGCGAACCTCGGCGACCGGCTGCGCCTGGAGCTGGACTACGACCCGCGGCTGTTCGACGCCGCCACGGTCGAACGCCTCGCCGCCCGTCTCGCGGTGGTGCTGGAGGGCATCGCGACCGACCCGGCCCGTGCGCTCGGCGAGCTGCCGTTGATGACCGACGACGAACGCCGCCAGGTGCTCGTGGAGTGGAACGCCACCGACGGCGAGGTGTCGGCGCAGTCGGTCGTGGAGGTCTTCGAGAGCCAGGCGGAGGCCACGCCGGACGCCACCGCCCTGGTGGTGGGGGATCGTTCGTTGTCGTTCGCGGAGCTGAACGCGTGGGCGAACCGGGTGGCGCGGGTGTTCGCGGCCTCGGGGGTGGGGCCGGAGCGCGTGGTGGCGTTGTCGTTGCCGCGGTCGGTCGAGTTCGTGGTGGCGTTGCTGGCGATCTGGAAGGCCGGTGGGGTCTATCTCCCGGTCGACCCGTCGCTGCCGGCAGACCGGGTGGACTTCCTGCTGCGCGACGCCGCACCGGTGCTGGTGGTGCGCGGGTCGTTGCCGGGCGCCGACGACCAGGACGCCTCGAACCCGGCTCGGGTGCGCGGCGACCACGCCGCCTACGTCATCTACACCTCCGGCTCCTCCGGGCGGCCCAAGGGTGTGGTGGTCGAGCACGGCAGTCTGGTGAACCTGCTGGTGAACCACCGCGAGGACTTCGTGGCCGGGAACCGGTTGCGGGTGGCGTTGTCGGCGGTGTTCTCGTTCGACACGTCGCTGGAAGGCATCGTGCTGATGGCCGACGGCCACGAGCTGCACGTGCTGGACGAGGACGTGCGGCTCGACCCGTCCGCGCTCGTGCGGTACGTGCGCGACCGCCGGATCGACTTCCTCGACCTGACCCCGTCCTACGCACGACAGCTGGTGGAGGCCGGGCTCGTGGACGGCGAGCACCGGCCGAAGGTGCTGATGCTGGGCGGCGAAGCGATCGGCGACGACCTGTGGCGGCGCCTGGCGGACGTGCCGGGCACCGCGAGCTACAACTTCTACGGCCCGACCGAGTCCACGGTGGACGCGCTGTCCTGCCGGATCACGGCCGATGCCCCCGTCGCGGTCGGCCGGCCGTTGCTGAACGTGCGTGCCCACGTGCTGGACGAGCAGCTGCGACCGGTCCCCGTCGGGGTTCCGGGCGAGTTGTTCCTGGCCGGTGCGCAGCTCGCTCGCGGGTACCTCGGCCGTGCGGGCCTGACCGCGGACCGGTTCCTCGCGGACCCGTTCGGCGGCCCGGGGGAGCGGATGTACCGCACCGGTGACCGGGCGCGGTGGCTGGCCGACGGCACGCTGGACTACCTGGGCCGCACCGACGACCAGGTCAAGATCCGCGGCCACCGGGTCGAACCCGGCGAGGTCGAAGCCGTGCTGTCCCAGCACCCCGGCGTGCGCGAGGCCGTCGTGATCGCCCGCCGGGTCGACGGGCACCAGCGGCTCGTCGCCTACGTGACTGGTGCGACGGCGGACCTGCGGCCGTGGCTCGCGGACAGGGTGCCCGACTACCTGGTCCCGTCGGCGTTCGTCGAGCTCGACGCGATTCCCCTCAACGCCAACGGAAAGGTGGACCGGCGCGCGCTGCCCGAACCGGACCTGCGGGCCGCGGCCCCGGCCTACCGCGCCCCGCGCACCCCGGCCGAGGAGCGGGTCTGCCGCATCTGGGCCGACGTGCTGGGCGTGCCGCGGGTCGGGCTCGACGACAACTTCTTCGAGCTCGGCGGCGACTCCATCCTCAGCATCCGGGTCGTGTCCCGGCTGCGCGCCGAACTGGACGCGCCCGTGTCGCCGCGCGTGCTCTTCACCTCGCCGACGGTCGCCCGGCTGGTCGAGGAGATCGGGGCGGGGACGGGAGCGGCCGAGGACGTCATCCCGAGGACGTCGCGCGACGGTGCCCTGCCCCTGTCGTTCGCGCAGCAGCGGCTGTGGTTCCTCGACCAGTTCGAGCCGGAGAGCACCGACTACCTGTCGCCGTCGCTCCTGCGGCTGCGCGGTCCCCTGGACGTCGACGCCCTGAACGCGGCGCTGACCGCGCTGGTCGCGCGGCACGAGTCGCTGCGCACCACCTTCGACGGCGTGGACGGGCAAGGCGTGCAGGTCGTGCACCCGCCCCACCCCGTCGAGGTGCCGGTGCTCCACGTGCTCGGCGGCGAGGACGGTCTCGCCGAGGTGCTGGAGCGGGAGAGCACCCGTCCGTTCGACCTGGCTCGAGGCCCGCTGCTGCGGCCGTTGCTGGTGCGGGTGGCCGAGGACGACCACGTGCTCCTCCTGCTGGCGCACCACATCATCACCGACGGCTGGTCCAACGGCGTGCTGACCGCCGAGCTGAACGCGCTCTACCGCGGTGAGGCGCTGCCCGACCTGCCGATCCAGTACGCGGACTACGCGGCGTGGCAACGGGAACGGCTCACCGGGCCGCTGGCCGACGAGCAGCTCTCGTTCTGGCGGGACCGGCTCGCCGGCGTCACCCCGCTGGAACTGCCGACCGACCGGCCCAGGCCCGCCGTCCGCACCAACCGCGGCGCGGTGCACCTGTTCACCCTGCCCGTCGACGTCGCCGAAGCGCTCAAGGCACTGGCGCGGCAGCAGGACGGCACCCTGTTCATGGCGCTGGTCGCCGCGTGCCAGGTGCTGTTCGCCCGCTGGTCGCGGCAGGACGACATCGCCGTGGGCACGGTGACCTCCGGCCGGGACCGCGCCGAGCTGGAGGGCTTGGTCGGGTTCTTCGTCAACACGCTGGTGCTCAGGTCCACTGTGGACGGATCTGCGACGTTCCGCGAGTTCCTCGGCGAGGTCCGGGGTGGTGTGCTCGACGCGTTCGCCCACCAGGACGTGCCGTTCGAGCGCGTGGTGGACGAGCTGAGGCCGGACCGCGACACCAGCCGGACCCCGCTGTTCCAGTCGATGGTGATCCTGCAGAACACCCCCGACGCCGTGCCGGAGCTACCCGGCCTGCGGGTCGAGGACCTGCCGTTGCCGAAGGTGGCGGCCAACTTCGACCTCACGTGGGAGTTCCAGGAGGACGACGACGCACTGCACGCGGCGGTCAACTACAACACCGACCTGTTCGACGCCGCGACCGTCGAGCGGATGGCCGGGCACCTGCGCGTGCTGCTGACCGCCGCCGCCACCGACCCCGATCGTCCGCTGGCCGACCTGCCGTTGATGGACGAGGACGAACAACGGACCGTCCTGCACGCGTGGAACGACACGGCCCACGCCGTGCCCGACGCCACCATCACGGACCTGTTCGAGGCGCAGGTGCGGCGGACGCCGGAGGCCACCGCGGTGGTGGACGGCGGCGAGGCGTGGACGTATGCCGAGCTGAACGCCCGTGCCAACCGCGTGGCGCACCGGCTGATCGCCCAAGGCGTCGGCCCCGGCCGGTACGTCGCGATCTCGTTGCCGCGCTCCGCCGAGCTGCTCGTGGCCGTGCTGGCGGTGCTCAAGGCGGGCGCCGCGTACGTGCCGGTCGAGCCGGACCAGCCCGCGGACCGGGTCGCGTTCGTGCTCGGCGACGCCCGGCCGGTCCTGGTGCTCGACGACCGCGACTTC
This sequence comes from Lentzea jiangxiensis, assembly GCF_900104175.1. GTDB lineage: Bacteria > Actinomycetota > Actinomycetes > Mycobacteriales > Pseudonocardiaceae > Lentzea > Lentzea jiangxiensis. Next base: position 138,649 of record NZ_FNIX01000003.1, on the reverse strand, counting down.
CTGCGCGGCGAGGACGGCCGGGACGACGACCCCGGCGACCGCGACCGGACCACGCCGCTGTCCACCGGCGACGCGGCGTACGTGATCTACACGTCCGGGTCGACCGGCAGGCCCAAGGGCGTGGTCGTGGAGCACCGCTCGGTGGTCGACTACCTGGTCTGGGCGATCGAGGTCTACGGCGGTCTGCGCGGGGCGGCGGTGCTGCACTCGCCGGTCTCGTTCGACCTCACCGTCACGACGCTGTTCGGCCCGCTGCTGGCCGGCGGCCGCATCGTGGTGAGCGACCTGGACGAGGACGCGGTGCCGGTGGAGCAGGCGGCGTTCCTCAAGGCCACGCCCAGCCACCTGTCGCTGCTCGGTGCCGTGCCGGCGGAGCTGTCGCCGACCGGTGACCTCGTCGTCGGCGGCGAGCAGCTGCTGGGCGCGGTGGTCGACGAGTGGCGGCGCGCGCACCCGACGGCCGTCGTGATCAACGAGTACGGTCCGACCGAGGCGACCGTCGGTTGCATGGAGCACCGCGTCGAGCCGGGCGAACCGGTGGACCCCGGACCCGTGCCGATCGGCCACGCTGCCTGGAACACCCGCCTCTACGTCGTGGACGACCAGCTTCGGCCGGTACCACTCGGGGTTCCCGGTGAGCTGTGCATCGCGGGCGACGGCCTCGCCCGGGGCTACCTGAACCGTCCCGGCCTCACCGCGGCCTCGTTCGTGGCGTGCCCGTTCGGTGTGCCGGGGGAGCGGATGTACCGCTCCGGCGACCTGGTCCGCAGGCGTGCCGACGGCGTGGTCGAGTACCTGGGCCGCATCGACGACCAGGTCAAGATCCGCGGTCACCGGGTCGAGCCGGGCGAGGTCGAGTCCGCGCTCCTGCGGCACCCGCGGGTGGCCGAGGCCGCCGTGGTGGCCGCGGACACCGGCCAGGGCCACGCCCGCCTGGTCGCGTACTTCGTCGCCGCCGGTGAGGTGGACATCGCCGAGCTGCGCGCGTTCCTCGCGGACCGCCTGCCCGCCTACATGGTCCCGTCCGCCTTCGTCGCGGTGCCCGTCCTGCCGGTGACGCCCAACGGCAAGCTCGACCGGGCGGCGCTGCCTGCCCCGGAACCGCTCGCCGACGGGGGAAGCGAGTACGTGGCGCCGCGCACGCCGGTCGAGACCACGCTCGCCAGGGTGTGGGCGGACGTGCTCGGCGCGGAACGGGTCGGGCTGCGGGACAACTTCTTCGAGCTGGGCGGCGACTCCATCCTGGTGATCCAGGTGGTGTCCCGTGCGCGGAAGGCCGGGCTGACCCTGACCACCAAGTCCCTGTTCCGCAACCAGACGATCGAGGCGCTGGCGCCGTTCGTCACCGAGCTCGAAGCCGAACCGGTGAACACCGCCGAGGTCGTCGGCGATGTCCCGCTCACGCCGATCCAGCGGTGGTTCTTCGAGACCCGCACGACCGTGCACCACTTCGCCCAGTCCATGCTGCTGGAGCTGACCGCGGACCTGGACGAGGCGGCGCTGGAAAGCGGGCTCGCCGCCCTGATGGCGCACCACGACGCGCTGCGCATGCGGTTCGAGCACGCCGGCGGCGAGTGGCGTCAGCACAACGCCCCGGTCGAGCCGGGCGCGGTGCTGGAGCGGTACGACCTCAGCGCGATCGGTGAGCCGGAACGGCAGGCGCACATGGTGAAGATCGCCGACGAGGCGCACGCGGGCTTCGACCTCGCCGAGGGGCCGTTGTACCGGTTCGTGCTGTTCCACGGCGACGACATGCCGGCGCCGCTGCTGTTCCTCACCGTGCACCACCTCGTCGTGGACGGCGTGTCCTGGCGGATCCTGCTCGACGACCTCGACACGGCCTACCGGCAGGCGGCCCGCGGCGAGGCGGTGGACCTGGGCGCGAAGTCGACGTCGTTCCGCGAGTGGGCGGACGGGCTGACCCGGCACGTCGCCGGGGGAGCGCTGGACCACGAGGTGGACCACTGGGCGTCGGCGCTCGGCGCGGCCCCGCTACCCGTCGACCACGAGGAGCCGACGCCGGGCACCGCCGCGGCCGAGGTGCACGTGGTGCTCGACGCGCAGGACACCGACGCACTGCTGCACGACGCGCCCACGGCCTACCGCACCCGGATCAACGACGTCCTGCTCGCCGCGCTGGCGTCGGCCCTGTCCCGGTTCACCGGAGAGCGGACGGTCTCGCTCGACATGGAAGGGCACGGCCGCGAGGACGTTCTCGGCGCGGACCTGTCCCGCACGGTCGGCTGGTTCACCACGCTCTACCCGGTCGGGCTGACGCTGCCCGGCGACGGCGCCTCGTGGCGCGACCTCGTCAAGGCGGTGCGCAGGCAGCTGCGCACGGTGCCCGGCAACGGGTTCGGCTTCGGCGCGCTGAAGCACCTGGGCGCGCCGGACGTGCGGGAGCGCCTCGCGGGCAGGGGACCGCAGGTGGTGTTCAACTACCTCGGCCAGTCCGGCAGCACCACCGAGGAGGCCTCCGGAGGGCTGTACCGGACGGTGCTCGACCCCATCGGCCAGGACGGTGACCCGACCGACCGGGGACCGCACCTGCTGGAGGTGGTCGGCGGCGTGGCGGCGGGCGAGCTCCGCTTCACCTGGCACTACCAGCCGGACCGGCACGACGAGGCCACGGTGCGGCGGGTCGCGGAGGACTTCCTCGACGCCCTGCGCGGCATCGCCGCGGACTGCCGGAGCGGCCGATGAGCACCTCGTTGTCGCGCAACAGGAACTACCGCCTGCTGTGGGCGGGACAGGCCCTGTCCGAGGCGGGGGCGAGCGCGTCGGTCATCGCGCTGCCCCTGCTGGTGCTCCTGCTGACCGACTCGGCGGCGGCGTCCGGCGTGGTGCTGGGCGCCTCCGCCGCCGCGCAGCTGGTCGTCGGCCTGCCGGCCGGCGCGCTGGTCGACCGCTGGAACCGCAGGACGGTGATGCTGGTCTGCGAAGCCGTGCAGGCGCTGGCCGTGGCCCTGTTGGTGGCCGGCCTGTGGTGGCAGGCCGTCGGCGTCGAGCACGTGGTGGTGGTCGTCATCGTGCTCGGCGTCTGCCGGGCGCTGGCCGAACCGGCGGAGGAGGCACTGCTGCCCGCCATCGTGCCGGAGCCCCAGCTCCCGGACGCGGTCGCGATGAACGCCGCCCGCGGCTACCTCGGCCAGCTCTCCGGCACGGCCCTCGGCGGCCTGCTGTTCGGGCTGTCCCGCGTGCTGCCGTTCGTGGTGGAGGCGGTGACGCACGTGGCGACGTTCCTGGCGTTGCTGTTCATCCGCGTCCCGCCGCGCAAACGGGAACCGGCGCCGCTCAGCCGGTTCCACCGCGAGGTCGGCGAAGGCCTGCGCTGGGTGTGGACCCAGCCGGTGGTGCGGGTGGTCGCCTTCTGCGCTGTGGGCCTCAACCTTTTCTTCCAGGCGTTCTACCTGCTGATGATCGCCATCGCCCACCGGCAGGGCGTGCCCGCCGCGCAGATCGGGATCATGGGCGCGATGCTCGGAGTGGGCGGCGTCCTGGGCGCGCTGGTGGCGCCACGCCTGCACCGCGCACTGCGCCCGCACCGGTCGATCGTCGCCGTCTTCTGGGCCATCACCGCGCTCATCCCCGTGGCGCTGTTCCTCGAGCCGGGAATCCCGACCGGCGTGGTGTTCGCGGCCGCCGCGTTCCTGGCCCCCACCGCCAACACCACGATCACCACCTACCAGCTGCTGCTCACACCGGACGAGCTGCGCGGCAGGCTGAGCAGCGTGATGGGCGTGGCGCTGGGCATCGCCTCGATCGCCGGTCCCGCGGTCGGCGGCCTGCTGGTGGACCTGCTCACCCCCACGGCGGCCATCCTCACCTGCGCCGCCGGAGCCGGCCTGCTGACGATCTACGCCACCGCGAACCCCACCCTGCGCAGGTTCTCCCGCGAAAGCGACAGCCGGATCGGCGTTTCCGCTGAATGAGAGTGCGCGCTGATCCGGCTGTCGCGACCGCGTTCAGCGGTGCTGTTCCAGAAAGGCGGTGACGACGCGATCCGGGATCCGGCCGCGGTCGGAAATCGCATGACCGTTTCTGCGTGCCCATTCTCGGATCGCTCGTGTCTGTCGTCTCGGATGCGCTTTTCCGGACTTCGCGTGGCCGGAGTCGGTCGTGCGCCGATCGCCGATCCGGCGGGCCTTGACGACGAAGTCCCGCAGAGCCGCCCGTAACCGGCTGGCGTTGTGCCCGTTGAGATCGATCAAGTAGATCACGCCGTCCAAACCGAAGTGCACTGTTTCGAGCTCTTCTTCCGACGAGGTGCCGTCCAGGTCGTCGACGAGGTCGTGGTGCTTCTTCGCCATTCAGTGTCTCACAGTGATAGGTGAAGAATAGAGCGGACGATTCAGCTTAGCAGTGTCGAAGTGTTTGCTGCACGGCGTGGGGTGTTGTTTCCGTGCTCGCCTTTTGGTTCTGCTTCCGCAAATGTCTGACCCGGATGGAAATCGCGTGCGCCGGGGCTGATCGCCGGGATGCGGGGGCTGGGTCGCCTCCCCGTGCCGCGTCCGTAGCAGAATTCGACGAACCGCAGCCCGACAGCGAGGACGAGTGATGGGACCGCTGACCTTCAGCGACGACGAGGACAACCGGCAGGAGTGGCTGCCGGACGCCGAGAGCTTCCTGCAGGCCCGTTCGGCGCATCTCAAACAACGAGCGCCACGCGGTGCCGCGGAGCCCGGACGAGGTCGTGACGAGGAGCTCCGATCCGAGTTCGACCGCTCCGTGCTGCGGAAGACCCATCCGCGCGAACTGCGCCGCCGCCTGGAGGTCCTGACCCGCATCGACGGACGCGAGCCGATCACCACCTCCGGCGTCACCCACTACGGCTACGGCACCGGCGACACCGTCAACGCCTGGTTCACGGCCGACGGTCGCGGCCTGGTGCTGACGTTCGACCGCTCCAGCGCTCTCAGTTCCACAGTGGACACTCGCGCCCAGGCGGCGCTGTACGACGGCGTGCCGGCGGATCTGCTCGCCCTGGTGAGGGACGCGCCGGAAACAGGCACGACGCTCAACGTCCCGCATCCGACGGCGGCACGCTGGTGGCCGCCACCGGGATCTTCACCTTCTCCGGCCCGTGCGCGATGGCGGACGGCCTGGTGGCGCGCCTGCAGGACGACGGGCTGGGCATCGAGGCCACGGGGGTCGGCCGACTGCTCGAACACTTCCTCGCGTCGCGGGACTTCACCACCGAGGCGGTCGCGGAGGCAGGGCGGTGGTGGAGCCGGGAGGACATCGCGAAGGGCTTCGCCGCGACCCCCGCACCGGACGACCCGCAGGCCGCACCACTCGACCGCGAGGCGCTGACCAGCTTCTGCGAGGTCTGGGCCGACTGCGGGTACAACGACCGCTGGGACGTGCACTACGTCCTGTTCGACAGCTGCACGCTCGAAGAGGCGGGTCCGGACCGCGACGACCTGCTGGAGCTGGTCCGGACCCTCGGACTCGAGCGCGTCGACGCCCCGCCGGGAGCGGCCACCGGTGAGGTGTGGGTCCGCACCGACCCCCGCATCGACGCGGAACTCGGCAACTGGTCCTGAGGGGTGGCCGGCCGGGGCGGCCTCTGACCAGTCCGTTTGAACGCGCGGGAATCGCTGATCGGTGCGAGTCTGGACGTCGTCGACCGCGGCGGGAGCCAGGGAGGCCGATCAAGACGGTGCCGTCACGCTGACGCGCACTCTCCCGGGAAGATCAACGGCTTGCTTCGGAAGTGGTGGTGCACGATGACGGACAGGCCGGGCGGCGGCATCTCACACCTGCACATCGAGACCGTCGACCACGACGGCGTGGTGGTCATGGTGGTCAGCGGTGACATCGACATCACCAACGTCAACCAGGCGCGCGTCGCTGTCGAAGAGCAGATGAACCACCACCCCGAGGGCATCGTCGTCTGCCTCGCCGTGGGGTTCTTCGCCTCGACAGGACTGTCGCTGCTGGCCGAGGCCAACCAGCGCGCCCGGCTCGCCGGGATCGGGTTCGCCGTCGTCGCGCCCGGACGCACCACCCGGCGCGCGCTGGAAGCCACCGGCCTGGACCAGGTCCTCCTGTTGCACGAGACCGTGCCGCACGCGGTCGAGGCGCTGCGCACCTCGTCCGCGGCGGAACAGACCATCCTGTGACCTGAGGTGGGCCATCGGTCGTCAGCCGGTTGTGTCCGATGTGGCGTTTCGGGGTGAACACCACCCCGGCCGCTCCCGCCGGGGTCCGGGGTGCTCAGGACGGTCGTGGTGAGAGCCAGGTGCCGGACCAGCGGGTGATGAGCGGTCCGGTCGTGGCGAGGATGAGGACGTACGCCGTGACGACGGGTCCGAGTTCGGGGCTCGTGGCGCCCGCGAGGCTCATGATCACGATGGAGAACTCGCCGCGGGCGATGAGGGCGGTGCCGGCGCGGAGGCGGCCGCGTGGGGCTACGCCGTCGCGGCGGGCGGCGTACCAGCCAGTGGCGATCTTCGTGAGGATGCCCGCCAGGGCGAGTGCGGCTGCCGCGGGCAGGGCTGGGAGCAGCTGGGCCGGGCTGACTGCGAAGCCGATGGCGAGGAAGAACGCGGCGGCGAACAGGTCGCGCAGGGGCGCGAGGACGGCGCGTGCTCGTTCGGCCGTGGCGCCGGTGAGGGTAAGTCCGACGAGGAAGGCGCCGACCGCGGCCGAGACCGACACGAGCTCGGCGAGTGCCGCGACGACGAGGGTGGTGCCGAGGACGCGGAGCATGAGCTGTTCGTCGTCGGGGTGGGCGAGCCAGCGGTTGACGTGGTGGCCCCAGCGGTGAGAGGCGGTGAACGCCGCGGTCACGCTGGCGATCGCGATGACCACTCCGACCAGCGCCTGCCACCAGGTGCCGCCGGAGGCGAGGACCACGAGCACCGGGAGGTAGATCGCCATCGCGAAGTCCTCCATCACCAGGACGGCGAGGACCGCCGGTGTCTCGCGGTTGCCGAGACGGCGCAGGTCGCTCAGCAACCGCGAGATGATGCCGGAGGAGGAGACCCAGGTAGCGCCTGCGAGGGCGAGGATCCCGGGCCACGGCAGGCCGAGCAGCCATCCCGCGATCAGCCCCGGCGCCGCGTTGAGGACGAGGTCGACCAGTGCGGACGGGATGTGGTGGCGCAGGCTGTGGGTGAGTTCCGCGGTGGTGAACTCGAGCCCGAGGGTGAGCAGGAGCAGCACGACGCCGATGGAGGCGCCGGCCTCGACGAAGTCACCCGCGGCGGGAACGGGGGCGATGCCACCGTTCCCGAGGGCGAGGCCGGCGAGCAGGTACAGCGGGACGGGGGAGAACGACCACCGTCTCGCGGCCGCGCCGAGCACGCTGAGCCCGACGAGGATCACGCCGAGCTCGAGCAGCAGCGCGAGAGACGTGTGCACCGTCAGGCCTCGATGATCCGGCGCACGCCGTTGATGCCGTCGTGGGTGCCGATCACCACGAGCACGTCGCCCGCCCGCAGCACTTCCTCGGGCAGCGGGGAGGCGATCACGTCCTCGCCGCGCACGATCGCGACGACCGACGCGCCGGTGCGGGTCCGGGCACGGGTGTGGCTGAGCGGTTTGCCCGCGTGCGCGGACGCGTCCGGTACGACGACCTGTCCGGCACTGAGCCCCGGCACCTCCCTGGTCAGGTCGGCGAACCGCTCGGCGATGCGCGGCGCGCCGAGGATCTCGGCGACCGTGTCGGCCTCGGCGGTGGTGAGGCGGAACAGCGGTTGCGCCTCGTCCGGGTCGTCCGCCGCGTAGCGGATCACCTCGAAGTTGCCCTCGCGGCGCGCGACGATGCCGATGCGGTCACCGTCGGCGTTGGTGAACTCGTAGCGCAGACCGACGCCGGGCAGCAGTACCTCGTTGACGTCCATCCGGTCATCATGGCAAGCCGGGACCTGCCCGTACCGCAGGGCTTTCCGGACACTTCTCGATCACGTCGAGCTCGGCCTGCAGCACCTCGGTGAGCACGAGCAGGTCGGGCGCGTGCTCCTGCCGCCCCAGTCCCGTCCGGACTGCGACCCGTCGTTCGTCGAGTCCACCTGGGGCGACCGGCGGCACGACCACACCTTCGCCGCACCGTCCGTCGCACGGCGTCGAAGGGCGGCAGTCCGCTGATCCCGGCGTTCGCGGTCGACCGCACCGACGTCGTCCTCGTCGAACTCACCGGCTCATGCGCGCGAGCAGGACTGGCGCTCGTCGGACCCGATCAGCAGTTCGGACACCGGGCGTCGCGGGGTGGGGCGGGATCGGCGTGCCGCAGCCCAGCCGCAGCACGGTCTGCGGCACGAGCTTCCCCCCAAAGCGCGGCGCAGGCGGTGCTCGTCGTCGATCTTGACCGTGCCACCGCGGCGCACCACGGCGAGTGCGCCGGGCGCGTCGTGGCCGGGCAGCATCGACACCAGGGGACGCACGCCCATGCTCTGCAGAGCCAGCCTGAGGTTGAACAACGCCGCGCCGCAGGACAGCCGCAGCTCGCGGTTCTCCGGGTCGGTCGCCGCCAGCTTGCGGCCCGGGTCCGGGTGCAGCTCGATGCGGTCCCGCCTCACCTCGAACCGCCAGGGCTGGGTGTTGTGGACGGAGGGCGCGAGCGAAGCGGCCACGAGCGCCTTCTCGATCTGCTCCGGTCCCAGCCCGAGAGCCGCCGTCACCTGAGCCATGTGTTCACCTCATCGTGTTGCCTGGTCCAACGTGCTGTCCTCCACCTTCCCCGCTGCGCCGGGACGGCCCCACCGTCCAAGGTCCCGGCTCGACCGGGACTGCTTCGTGCCGTCGCGGCGGCATGAAAAGCTTGATCCATGGATGGACAGGAGGCCCCGGCGCGAAGCCTGCTGGGCGGTCTGCGGCTGGACGAGCTGCTCGACGAGATGCGGGACCGGCTCGCTGAGATCGGGTCGACCAGGGACAAGATGCAGAGCCTGCTCGACGCGGTGCTCGCCGTCGGCGCGGGTCTGGAGCTGGACTCGACCCTGCAGCGCATCGTGCAGGCAGCTGTGGAGCTGGTGGGCGCCCGCTACGGCGCGCTGGGGGTGCTCGGGTCGCGGCACAACCTGTCGCAGTTCGTGTACGTGGGCATCGACCCGGAGACCCGCTCGCACATGGGTCACCTGCCGGAGGGCAAGGGCCTGCTCGGGCTGCTGATCAAGGACCCGAGGGCGATCCGGCTGCACGACATCAGCGAGCACGCGGCGTCGGTCGGCTTCCCGCCCAACCACCCGCCGATGCACAGCTTCCTCGGCGCTCCCGTGCGGGTGCGCGACGAGGTGTTCGGCAACCTCTACATGACCGAGAAGACCGACGGCGGCGACTTCACCGCCGACGACGAGGTCGTGCTGGAGGCGCTGGCCGCGGCCGCCGGTGTCGCGGTCGAGAACGCCCGCCTGTTCGAACGCTCGCGCATGCGGGAGCGGTGGCTGGAGGCGACCGCCGAGATCAACGCCCAGCTCCTGGCCGGTGCGACCGCCGAGGACGCGCTGCGGTTGATCGTGCAGCGCGCGGTCGAGCTGGCGGGAGCCTCCTGGTCCGCGGTCCTGCTGCTCGAGGGCGACGAACTCCGCACGGCGGCGCACGCGGGTAACGAGGCCGGTCCCGGCCGGTTCGCCGCCGACGCGCCGGTGTTCGCGGAGGTGTTGGAGACCGCCGCGCCGGTGATGCTCGAGGAGGCGGGTGAGCAGCTCGGCGACCTTCCCGGTCAGGCTGGTCCCACCGTGGTGGTGCCGCTGCGGGCGGGCACGACGGTGACCGGTGTCCTGCTCTCGGTCCGGGAGAAGGACGCGACCGCGTTCGGGGCGGACCTGATGCCGTTGCTGGCGTCGTTCGCCGACCAGGCCGTGGTGGCGATCGAGTTCGCCGAGAACCAGAACGCCCGGCGCATGGTCGACGTGCTCGAGGACCGCGACCGGATCGCACGGGATCTGCACGACCACGTGATCCAGCGCCTGTTCGCGACCGGCATGAGCCTGCAGGGATCGCTCACGTGGGTGACCCACCCGGAGGTCCGCAGGCGGGTGCAGAAGGCGGTGAACCAGCTGGACCAGACGGTGCTGGAGATCCGCACGTCGATCTTCGACCTGCAGGCGGACTCCGGTGACACGGGTTTGCGCAGGCGCTTGCTGGACATCGTCGCCGAGCTCACCGAGGGTGCCGAGCTGACGCCCGCGGTGCGGATGTCGGGCACCATCGACAGCCTGGTGCCCGACTACATCGGGGAACACGCCGAGGCAGTGGTGCGCGAGACCGTCAGCAACGCGCTGCGCCACTCGCGCGCGACGGAGCTGACGCTGACCGTCGAGGCGGGCGATTCCCTGATCATCTCCATGGTGGACAACGGCCTGGGCATGCCGGCCGAGGTCGCGCGCAGCGGCTTGCGCAACCTGGAGCAGCGTGCGACCGCGCTGAACGGCGTGCTCACCGTCGGCGGCGAGCCGGGCGGCGGCACCCGCGTGACGTGGCGGGTGCCGCTGGACTGACCGCTCAGCCGGTCTCGTTGTCGTGGGTGGGCTTGCGCAGCTGGGAGGCGAGCACGGCGGCCTGGGTGCGGCGTTCGAGGCCGAGCTTGGCCAGCAGGTGCGAGACGTAGTTCTTGACGGTCTTCTCCGCGAGGAACATCTTCTCGGCGATCTGCCGGTTGGTCAGGCCGTCGCCGATGTAGTCGAACACGGTCCGTTCCTGCTCGGTGAGCGCCCGGACGGGGTCGCCCTGCTCGCGTTCGCGGCGGATGCGGTTGAGCAGCGCGGCGGTGGAGCGGGCGTCGAGCAGCGACTGCCCGGCCGCGACGGTCTTCACCGCGGTGGTCAGGTCGGTGCCGAGGATGCGCTTGAGCACGAACCCCGACGCGCCGGCCATGATCGCGTCGAACAGCGCCTCGTCGTCGGTGAACGACGTGAGCATCAGGACGTTCAACTCGGGCAGCCGCGAACGCAGCTCGCGGCACAGCTCGATGCCGTTGCCGTCGGGCAGCCGCACGTCGAGCACCGCGACGTCCGGGTTGGCCACCGGGATCAGGGTGAGCGCCTCGGTGACCGAGCCCGCCTCGCCCACGACCTCCAGGTCGGGGGAGGCGCTGAGCAGCTCCCTGATGCCGACCCGGACGACCTCGTGGTCGTCCACCAGGAAGACTCGTGACACCACTTGCGACCCACCTCTCCTCAACCGTTCCACGATCACGATCTCTTGTGGCGAGCGGCCGCACACAGGGACCAAAGACCCTGTTCCCGGGGAACGAGGTCCTCCGCACCCGGCTGGACTCCTCGCCATCCGATCAGCTGCCCGTCCAGTATGAGCGGTGTGGAGCCGGTGTGCGCGGGCCTCTGCGGAGAGTCCAAGTGCCCATTGCGGAGGGGCACGTCCGCTCTGCCCCCACGGCACCACGCGGGGAATCGTCAACGCATGCGATGGAACCCAGCAGAGGCCGCGGGAGTCGTCGAGGCGGCCGGTGAGGCGCCCGTGTACAGCGAGGACCGGCCGTGGTCGCTGGAGCTGCACAACCGGTCGGTCTACCTTTTCGCGAGGGGACACACGTCGGAGCACGATCCGCTCGGCTTCGACCGGTTGCTGTCGTGCGGCGCCGCTCTGGAACACGTCGTGCTCGCCGTCCGGCACGCGGGCTGGCACCCGCACGTCGTGTTCCCGGCCGATCAGGCGAGTCCCGACCTGCTCGCCGTCATCCGCGCGGACCGCCGTGAACCAGCGGATCCGCAGGACCTCGACCTGCACCGGGCGATCCGCCTCACCGAGGCCACCGGCGCGGGCGACGCCCGTGCACTGGGATGGGCCAGCCACTGGGTGGGAACGGAGCTGCGCGCGCTGGGCGAGCACGAGCTCGTCGTGATCACCACCGGCGATCGCCGTCCGGACCACATCCGGGGTGGTGCCGCGTTGCAGGCGGCGGTGCTGGCGGGCCGCAGCACCGGCGTGGCGGTGCGACCGGTCGTCCACCTGGTGCACCGGCGCGAATGGCGGGCCGGCCTGGTCGAACGGCACGAGCTCGCCGGATTCCCGCAGGCGCTGGCCGTCGTCGGTGCCACCTCGTGGCGCTACAAGCGTCCCGGCACAGGTGACGGAGTTGTGGTTCCGTGAGTGAGTTCGAAGACTGCGGTCAACGTCCGTTCGGGCGCGACGTCACGACTGGCGTCACTGGTGCACGCGCTGACGCTCGCCGTGATCATGCTGGCCGCGGCTCCGCTGGTCGGGCGCATCCCGTTGGCCGTGCTGGCCGGTGTCCTGCTCGCCACCGCGGTGAGGATGGTCGAGGTGGGATCGGTGCGGGTGCTGATGCGTGCGAACCGGTCCGACGCGGTGGTGCTCGCCCTCACCGCGGTCGCGACCCTGGCGCTGGACCTCGTCACCGCCGTGATCATCGGCCTCGTCGTGGCCGGAGCACTGGCGCTGCGAGCCGTCGCCAGGTCCGCGCGGATCGACGTGGAACCGCTGGAAACGGGCGATCACAGCGAGGAGGAGCGGGAGTTGCTCTCCGAGCACATCGTCGCCTACCGGCTGGACGGACCGCTGTTCTTCGCCGCGGCACACCGGTTCCTGCTGGAGCTCACCGAGATCTCGGCGGTCTCCGTGGTGGTCCTGCGCCTGTCGCACGTGTCCACCCTGGACGGAACCGGAGCCCTGGTGCTGCGGGACGCCGTCGAGAGGCTGGAGCACCGCGGCGTCACCGTGCTGCTTTCCGGCGTGTGCAAGGAGCACCGCCGGCAGTTGGAGATCCACGGCGTGCGGATGTTCCCGAGCACGCCCGAAGCCATCGAGTACGCGCGGAACCACCTGCGACGGAACGGAACGTTGCCATGACGCGCTGTCGCCTTGCCCGGATCGTCGCCGTGGACGGAAAGTTCGTTCCCGGTCCTCTGTTCTGTCCACGGACGTGGCGCCAGGTACGGTGAGCTTCCAGCTTTCCGTCCGGTATGACCGGATCCACGCCCAGCGGAGGCAGTGGTGACAACCGTCGAAGAGGGCGCCGGATCACTGGCGCTCGACCTGCCCGCCGACGCCTCGACCACCGTCGGCTCGGTGCGCAGGTGGCTCGTCGGCGTGCTCGACGGCCTCGGCGAGGACCACCTCTACGACGTCCAGCTCATCGTCACCGAGCTCGTGAGCAACGTGTACGACCACGCGCCCGGCCCCGGACAGCTGCGGGTCGCGCACCACACGCAGCCCTGCAGGGTGAGCGTCGAGGTGGACGACTCCTCGACGGCACTGCCCGTGCGCGGCCGCTCCCGGCTGGGCGGCAGCCGGGGACGGGGCATCGTCGTGGTCGAAAGCGTGTCCGTGCACTGGGGTGTGCGTCCACTGCCCGAGGGCAAGACCGTGTGGGCAGTCGTCGACTGCACCGGATAGCCGGTTTCGCGCGCACACGGCTGTCGTAAGTGAGGTGCGCCTTGATCGCTCGGAGATCGGGCGTGGTGAAGGTCACGCGGCGGTCCGGCGGACGGATCCCATGACGACTCCCTCCGGACTGGTCGGACCGCTCGGGCTTTCGCCGCAGCCACTCGTCCTGTTCGGAGTGGGAGGTCATCGTCTGATGAGTCCGGAGTCACTCCGCGAAGGCCTCGGCGGTGGTGTCGACGATCGCCTGCCGCGTCGCGGACGGCAGAGGCTGGCTCCTGGTGCGCCACACGAGTCGAAGCTGTGGTCCGGTGGGTCGAGATCGCGGTTCCGGGCGGGTGCGGTGGTGACCAGATCCCGGAAGTGATCAGCTCCGTCGGTGGCGAGGTCGGGCAGCCGTAGTGGTCGTCGGCGCGGTCATGGGCCGGGCGACGGGACGATGGCCACCGGGCAGGTGGCGTGGTGGATGAGGGCCTGGCTGGTGGATCCGAGGAGCAGGCCCCGGAATCCTCCGCGGCCGCGGGACCCGGCGACGACCAGCTGGGCGTTCTCGGCCTGCGTCAGCAGGGTGTGGGCCGGGCGGTCGCGGGCGACGACCTGCTCGACGGTCACGCCGGGGTACTGGGCCAGGTGGTCGGCCAGTCGCTCGTTCAGCGCCTTGGACTCCTGTTCCTGGATGGTCTCCCAGTCGGCGATCAGGTCCCAGACGTCCGTGGGCAGGTCGCTCCAGGCGTGCACGGCCACGAGGGGCGCGTTGCGGGAGGCCGCGGCCTGGAAGGCGAAGGAGATCGCCGCTCGGCTGGCCGGTGATCCGTCGACGCCGACCACGACCGGGCCGTCCTGACGGGGTTCGGTCTGCGCGTCCGGTCCGCGCACGACCACGACGGGGCAGTGGCCGTGGGTGGTCACCGCCACCGCGATCGATCCGACCACGAGGCCGGTGAAGCCGCCCAGCCCTCGGGTGCCGAGCACCACCAGCTCGGCCGAGGCCGAGCGCCCGATCAGCTGTTCGGCGGCCCAGCCCCCGGTCAGCTCGGTGCTCACCTCGACCTCGGGTGCGGCTTCGAGGGCCGTGGCGGACGCTGCGGCGAGCCACTGGTGGCCCTGCTCGGTCAGCGCGTCCCGGTAGGCGCCCAGCGCTACCGTGTGGGGCGCGCCTGCGGGAACGGCCGCGGTCGTGTGCACGAGCACCAGTGGCGCATCACGGCGGACGGCTTCGCGGGCCGCCCAGCGCACTGCCTGCGCGGCCGACGCCGACCCGTCCACGCCGACCACCACGGGCCGGTTCGCTGCATCCGCCATGGGTATCTCTCCTTGCTTCGTCGGGCCGTCGAACGGCCGCGACCACTGGGCGTGCTCGGTGCGTCGGCACCGGGCCGCTGGTTCGTTCGAGCTGTTCTGATCATCGCCGCCGCGCAGAGGGCACACCAGGGACCGAGTTCCCGTCGGCGGCCGGGACTTTCTGCTCGGGTCCCCGGTCGTCGCTGTGGTGGCCCCGCAGGAAGTCGCGATGACGAGTCACAGCAAGTATGAAGATGATTATCATGTGCATATGCTTCGACGCACACCTGTCACCGTCCTGTCCGGTTTCCTGGGCTCCGGGAAGACGACGTTGCTCAACCACGTGCTCGCCAACCGGGAGGGGCGGCGGGTGGCGGTGATCGTCAACGACATGAGCGAGATCAACATCGATGCCGCGCTGGTCGCCGGTCAGGGCAGCCTGGACCGCACCGAGGAACGGCTGGTCGAGCTGACCAACGGCTGCATCTGCTGCACGCTGCGGGAGGACCTGCTCGACAGCGTCGGCGAGCTGGCGCGCTCGGGCCGGTTCGACACGATCCTGATCGAGTCCACGGGCATCTCCGAGCCGATGCCGGTGGCCGCGACCTTCGACTGGACGTTCGAGGACGGCACCAGCCTGTCCGACCACGCCCAGCTCGACACGATGGTCACCGTCGTGGACGCGGCGGGGTTCCTGCGCGAGCTGACCACCGGTGACCAGCTGGCCGAACGCGACATCGCCGCGGCGGAGGGGGACGAGCGCACGATCTCGGACCTGCTGGTCGACCAGGTCGAGTTCGCGGACCTGCTGGTGGTCAACAAGACGGACCTGGTGACCGAGGAGCAGCTCGCGACGCTCGACGCCGTGCTGCGCAGGCTCAACCCCGTCGCCCGGCTGCTGCACACCCGGCACGGCGTCGTCGACTTGGCCGAGGTGCTCGACACCGGGCGCTACGACCCGATCACCGCCGCGCAGGCGCCTGGCTGGGCCCAGGAGCTCGCGGGCACCGGCCACGTCCCGGAGACCGAGGAGTACGGCATCCGCTCGGTCGCCTTCCGGGCCTCGCGGCCCTTCCACCCGGCCCGGCTGACGGCGGCGTTGGCCGACTGGGAGGGAGTGTTGCGCAGCAAGGGTTTCTGCCACATCGCGAGCCGCCCCGACGTCCTGGCCGTGTGGTCGCAGGCGGGCCCGAACCTCACCCTGGAACCGGGGCAGCTGCTGGACACCCCGTGGGGCCGTCAGGAGCTCGTCTTCATCGGCGTCGGCCTCGATCTCGACGAACCGCGCCGGCGGCTCGAGCCCGCCTTGCTGACCGACGAGGAGTTCGCGGCCGGGCCGGAACACTGGCGCACGCTGGAGGATCCGCTGCCGCTGTGGGACCTCGCCGACCTGCACGAGCACGCCTGATGACCGGCCCGTCGACCGCCGACCCCGCCGCGGCGGAAGCGGTGTTCGCGCCGGCCGAGCTCGCGCTGCTGGACTCGTTGCCGATCGGCGGCGTGGTGGCCGACGTGGGACCTGGAGCCGGGACGAGCACGGTCCGCTTGGCCGAGCGCGCGCTGCGGGTGTACGCCGTGGACAACGACGAGGCGATGCTCGGGATGGTCCGCGACCGCGCCGCACGAGCGGGGCTGGGCGACCGTGTGCGCACGGTCCTGCAGGAGCTCGACGACGGCCCGGTTCCGCTGTCGGAACCGGTGTCGCTGATCTGGTCGGGTGCCTGCGTGCACCACGCGTTGTCGTGGCAGGACGCGGTGTCCGGACTGGCGGACCTGCTCGCACCCGGTGGTGTGCTCGCCCTCGGCGAGGGTGGTCTGCCGGCGCGGTGCCTGCCGTGGGACGTCGGTGCCGGCAGGCCCGGCCTGGAGAGCAGGCTGGACGCCGCGCACAACGAGTGGTTCACGGCGTGGTTCGAGGGCAGGCCCGGTGTCGTGCGCGAGGCACGCGGGTGGCCGGAGCTGATGAGGACCGCCGGGCTCGAGCAGGTCACCAGCCGCAGCGTCCTGCTGGACCTGCCGGCACCGCTCGGGTCCTCCGTGCGGGAGGTCGTGCTCGCGGAACTCGCCGCGCGGGTCGGGCGGGCGCGGGCCTTCCTGGCTGAGGACGACCTGCGGGCGTGGGCGGCGTTGCTCGACCGCTCGTCATCGGCTTGGCTGGGGGCGCGTGACGACGTGGCACTGCTCGGTGCCAGAACCGTCCACATCGGAGTGAAACGGGGAGGTCATGGCTGAGGACCGGCAGACCGAGGTCCGCGGCGCGTTCGACGCCGCGGCGGCCGACTTCACGGCGCTGGGCCGCCACCTCTGGGAGCCGATCGGCGCGGCGGCGGTCGCCGTGGCCGATCCGAAACCCGGCGAGCGCGTCCTCGACGCCTGCTGCGGCACCGGCGCCTCGGCGATCCCGTCGGCGCGGCTCGTCGGGGTGGACGGGCACGTCGACGCCGTCGACCTGTCCGGTCCGATGGTGGACGAGCTGCGCCGGCTGTCGACCGGCCTGCCTCAGCTGCACGCGCACCAAGCCGATGTGACGACGTGGCCGGGGGAGGGTTACGACGTGGTGCAGTCGGCGCTGGGCATCTTCTTCTTCCCGGACATGACCGCCGGGACCGACCACCTGATCAGCCGGGCCCGGCCCGGTGGGCGGGCGGTGTTCACCATCTGGCGCGGGGAGGCGATGGTGGCGGCGGGCCGCCACCTCGGCCTCGCGATCGCCGAGGTCACGAACACGCCCGTACCGGCGCCCCGCCCACCGCACCTGATCGACGAGGTCAACCAGGCGGACACCTACGCGGCCTGGCTGACCGGACGCGGTCTGGCCGACGTCGAGGTCACCGTGCACGAGCTGGCGCTGACGATGACGCCGGAGGTGGCGTGGCTGGTGGTCGTCGGATCCGGATTCCGGGGAGCGCTCGCGAAGGTGCCCGCCGAGCTGGTCGCGGACGTGCGCGAGCGCTACCTGACGTCGCTGGGGGAGGCCTGCCTGGAGGAGCTCGACGCCACCACGCTGATCGGCAGCGGACGTCGTTGATTTCTCGCGTCCGGCCACGCCGAGCCGAAGCGGCGGCGTGCACGGGCGTGGCCTCGGTGGAGGTACCGGATGTGAGGCGCACCACCTCGGTGAGCAACAAGCCCGTCGAAGGGTCGGGGTGGTGCTGCAATACTGCCGCAGGCACTGGAGCCCCGGCTTTCGCCACGGCGGCACGCGTGCCGTTGTGCGGCCCGCGTCCCCTGTCCGGCTCGTGCGAGTCACGCGGGGGCCAGCAGGTTCCGCGTGTCCCGGGCGCGGCAGGTGGCGGTGGAGAAGAGAGAGTTCGGCATGCAACGACGGGCCCTGCTGGGTCGTGAGACCGAGCGCCGCGCACTGGCTGCCCTCGTCGAGCAGGCCGCCTCCGGGTCGGGAGGCGCGGTGGCCGTCCACGGCTCTCCCGGGATCGGCAAGTCGGCGCTGGTCGCCGAGGCGGCGGCGCGGGCAGCGGAGCGCGGGACGCGGGTGATCACGGCGGTGGGGGTGCAGTCGGAGGAGCACGTGCCCTGCGCCGGCCTGCACCAGCTGGTCCACCAGCTGCGGGACGGGATCGACGACCTGCCCGCACCGCAACGCGCCGCGCTGCGCGCTGCCGTCGGGCTCGCCGACGAGACCGTGCCGGACCTCTACCTGGTCGGCCTCGCGGCGCTGACCCTGCTGTCGGACGCGGCGGTGAAGGCGCCGTTGCTGGTGGTCGTCGAGGACGCCCATTGGATCGACCGGGCCAGCCTCGACGTCCTCGGGTTCGTCGCGCGGAGGATCGAGTCCGACCCCCTCGCGCTGGTCGCCGTCACCCGCTTCCTCGACGACCGGCTGACCGGTGCCGGGCTGCCGGTGCTGCACCTGGACCCGCTGACGGACGAGGTGTCGGGGGAACTGCTGGACTCGGTGGCTCCCGGCCTGGGGCAGCAGGTCAGGCGGCGGCTGCTGGCGGAGGCGGCCGGGAACCCGCTGGCGTTGACCGAGTTGCCGGTCGCACTGCGGGCGGTCGGTGGGGCGTACGCGCTCACTCCGGGGCCGCTGCCGCTGACCGAGCGGCTCGAACGGACCTTCACGGCGCGGGTGTCCCGTCTTCCGGCCGACACGCGGGCGGTTCTCCTCCTCGCCGCCCTCAACGGCGACGGCACGATGGACGAGTGTCTCGCCGCCGCCGGCCGGATGCTCGGGACGGCGGTCGACACCGCCGCCCTCGCGCCGGCGGTGGACGCCGGTCTGCTGGAGCCGTGGGGGATGGTCTTCCGGCACCCGCTGGTCCGCTCGGCGCTGCACCACGCGGCGACCGCCGCGGAACGGCAGGCCGCGCACGCCGCTCTCACCTCGCAACTGGAGGGGCAGCCCGATCGGCGGGCGTGGCACCGCGCGGCCGCCACCGCCGGTCCCGACGAGCACGCGGCGCGGGACCTGGTCCTCACCGCCGACCGGGCTCTGCGGCGCGGCGGTGTCGCCGCGGCCCTCGCCGCGCTGCGGCGGGCGGCGGAGCTGACCGCGGACCCCTCCGCGCGTGCGGACCGGCTGCTGCGCGCGGCCGAGCTCGCCCTGGAGTCGGGCCAGTGCGAGGCCGCGGCCCACCTGCTGGGCCAGGCGCGCTCGCACGACCTCTCGGTGCGGAACCGGGGCCGTGCGGCCTGGGTCGACATCGTCCTGGTCGAGGGGTCGGCGCAGGGCGAGGGCACCGCGACCGCCGAGCTGGCGGAGCTGGCTGTGGAGGTCGCCGCCAGCGGTGAGCCCGCGCTGGGCCTGCGCATGCTGTGGGGCGCGGTCCTGCACTGCTTCTGGGGCGAGCCGGGGCCGGCCGCCCGCCGGCGGATCGCCGTCGCCGCCGAGCGGATGCCCGTGGACGCGGACAACGCGGGCGTGGTGGCCCTGCGGGCGTACTGCGCGCCGGTCGAGCGCGGACGCGCCGCCCTGGAGTCCCTGGCCGCTCAGCTGGACCGGTGGTCCGAGGACGCCGACTGGGACCAGCTCCTGGGCAGTGCCGCGGTGATGATGGGCGCTCCCGCCCTGGCGAGCCGGCTGGCCACGAGGTCGCTCGACGCCCTGCGGGCACGGGGCCGGTTGTCGATGCTCGCCAGAGCCCTGTGCGTCCAGGCGGGCGGGGCCGCACGGCTCGCTGACGTGCGCGCCGCTCAGCTCGCCGCCGAAGAGGCGGGCGAGCTGGCCCGCGAGACCGGGCAGCCCCTCGTGCACGCGATGGTGCACGCCATCCGGGCACAGGTCGCCGCCGTCTGCGGCGACCCGCGCGCGCAGGAGTGGGCAGCGGAGGCGGAACGCACCGCGCTGCCCGGCGGTGCGCGCCCGGCGCTGGCCATCGTGCAGATGGCCCGCGGACAGGAAGCCCTCTGCCAGGGCCGCTACGGCGACGCCTTCGGGCACCTGCTCCGCGTGTTCGAGCCGGCCGACCCCGCCTTCCACCCGTGGCTGCGCTTCTACGGGGTCGCCGAACTGGTCGAGGCGGCGGTGCGCAGCGAGTCCGCCGAAGCGGCGCGGGACGTCCTGCGCGAACTCGCCCCGCTCGCGGAGCAGACCCCCTCACCGGCCCTGCTCTGCGGGCTGCGCCTCGGCCGTGCCCTGCTCAGCCCGCCGGACACCGCCGAGCAGCTGTACCGGGAGGCCCTCGGCGCCGTCCCCGTCGACTGGCCGTTCGAGCGGGCGCGGGTGCACCTCGCCCTGGGCGCCTGGCTGCGGCGGCACCGGCGGCCCGCGGAGTCGCGCGTCGTGCTGCAGGCCGCGTGCGAGGTCTTCGACGCGCTCGGCGCGTCGGCCTGGTCGCAGCGGGCACGTCAGGAGCTGCGTGCCGCGGGCACGTCCTCGCCCCGGCAGGACCCGGTCGCCGTCGACCGGCTCACCTCGACCGAGCTGCACGTCGCCCAGCTCGCCGCGCAGGGGCTGACCAACCGGGAGATCGGCGAGCGGCTGTACGTTTCGCCCAGGACGGTGAGCACGCACCTGCAGCGCATGTTCCCCAAGCTGGGCGTCACCTCCCGCGGCGAGCTCGGCGCGGTGCTGCGCAGCACGACTACGTACGTCGAAGACGTCGGCTGACGGACGCGGCAGAACCCAACCGCTCCCTAGGTTCGTGCCATGCCCGGTTCGCACACGGCGGACGGGCGGGAAGGCACCATGGGAACCATCACCGTCGGCACCGAGGGCTCGACCGACGTCGAGCTGTACTACGAGGACCACGGCTCGGGCCAGCCGGTCGTCCTGATCCACGGCTACCCGCTCGACGGCCAGTCGTGGGAGAAGCAGACCGACGCGCTGGTCAAGGCCGGCTACCGCGTCATCACCTACGACCGCCGCGGCTTCGGCCGGTCGAGCAAGACCATGACGGGCTACGACTACGACACCTTCGCCGGTGACCTGGACAAGGTCCTGACGCAGCTCGACCTGAACGACGTCGTGCTCGTCGGCTTCTCGATGGGCTCGGGCGAGGTCGCCCGCTACCTCGGCACCTACGGCTCGCAGCGGGTGGCGAAGGCGGCCTTCCTCGGCGCGCTCCAGCCGTTCCTGCTGCAGACCGACGACAACCCCGCCGGCGTGCCGCAGTCGGTGTTCGACGGCATCGCCGAGCAGGCCGAGGCCGACCGCTACGCCTGGTACGAGAACTTCTTCGTCGACTTCTTCAACACCGACGAGACGCTCGGCTCCCGTCTCAGCGATGCCGCGCTCCGGGCGAACTGGGCCACCGCCATCGCCTCGGCGCCGGTGGCGGCGTACGCGTGCGTCCCGGCGTGGCTGACGGACTTCCGGGCCGACGTGGAGCGCATCGACGTGCCGTCGCTCATCCTGCACGGCACCGCCGACCGCATCCTGCCGATCGACGCCACCGCCCGCGAGTTCCGCCGCCGCCTGCCCGGCGCGCGCTACGTCGAGATCGACGGTGCTCCGCACGGCCTGCTGCTCACGCACGCGGCCGAGGTCAACGCCGCCCTGCTCGCCTTCCTCACGGACTGAGACCCGCAGATGCACAGACTCACGCACCGCTTCACCGCTCTGCTGGCCGTGCTCGTCGCCGCCTCGGGGCTCGCCCTGTTCGGCATCTCGAACGCGGTGGCCGCCCACCCGCCGGCCGGGCAGAAGCCCACGATCGTCCTCGTCCACGGCGCCTTCGCCGACGGCGCGAGCTGGAACCCCGTCATCGAACGGTTGCAGCGCAAGGGTTTCACCGCCATCGCCGTGGCCAACCCCCTGCGCGGGGTCGCCTCCGACGCCCAGGCGCTCGACACGCTTCTCGCCACCATCGACGGGCCAGTGGTGCTCGTCGGCCACTCCTACGGCGGTGCCGTCATCACCAACGTGAAGGCGCGTTCCCCGAAGGTCAAGGCGCTGGTGTACGTGGCCGCCTTCGCCCCCGCCGGGGGTGAGGCCGCGGCGCAGCTCGCCGCGAAGTACCCCGGCAGCACGCTGGGGGAGACGCTGGCACCCGTTCCGCTGCCCGACGGCTCGACGGACCTCTACATCAAGCCCTCGCTGTTCCGGCAGCAGTTCGCTGCCGACGTCCCGGCACGGCAGACCGCCCTGATGGCCAGCACCCAGCGCCCCATCCGGGACGCCGCCCTGAACGAGGCGTCGGGCACGCCGGCCTGGGCGA
Source organism: Lentzea jiangxiensis (assembly GCF_900104175.1). GTDB lineage: Bacteria > Actinomycetota > Actinomycetes > Mycobacteriales > Pseudonocardiaceae > Lentzea > Lentzea jiangxiensis. The sequence continues at coordinate 116,444 of NZ_FNIX01000003.1, read as the reverse complement.
GCATCCCCTCGTGGTTCCTGCTGGCCGGCGCCGACAAGAACATCCCCCTGCGGGCGCAGGAGTTCATGGCCGGCCGGGCGGGTTCACGCGCCACCGCGACCGTCGAGGGAGCGTCGCACGCCGTGGCGGTCTCGCACCCGAACGCGGTCGTCGAACTCGTCCGCCGCGCCGCGGGCTGACGCCTCTCCCGGCCCCGTGACCTCGAGGTCGCGGGGCCGGAGCGGCCGGCAGGCCGCAGCACCGCTTCCGGCGGACGTCCCTGTGCCAGCGGATCGCTCGGCCGTGCGCGTCGCACGTCGGCCGCCCGCCGACCCACCCTGCTATCCCGACCGAGGAAGTCATGCGCTTCAAGCTGTCAATCGTGCTGTCCCGGATCCTGGAGGGCACGCTCGCCCTGCTCGGCATCCCCATCTTCTTCGCGGAGGTGAACGACACCAGATGGATCGCGCTGTGGGACCTCATCGCCGTCGTCTACCTCGCGATCCGCGTCATCCGCCTCAGCCGCAGCAAGCGGGCGGGAGACGACCGGGGCGCGTGGGTCAAGACCGCGCTGGGCCGCCGCAGCGGCACCCTGTTCACCCTGTTCACCAGCCTCGTCGGGATCACGTCCGGCCTGACCATCGTGCTCATCGAGGAAGGCACCCAGGCGGCGGCGCTCGGCAAGGCCGTGGGTGTGCTCGCGGTGCTGCTGGCGTGGGCGATCCTGCACTTCGGCTACGCCGACCGCTACGCGCAGGCCTACTACAGCGCCCTGCCCGAAAAGGTGCTGGTGTTCCCCGGCACCGAGCACCCGACCTTCATCGACTTCGCCTACTTCTCGTTCACCGTGGGCACCACGTTCGCGGTCTCCGACGTCGAGTCGCGCACCTCCAGGATGCGGCTGCGGATCCTCGCGCACGGCGTGCTCTCGTTCATCTACAACACCGCGATGCTCGGCATCGCCATCGGCGTCATCAGCGGCTGACCGCCCGGTGGTGCCGCAGGCCGGGTGGTTCTGCGTGATCGGGGGATGGACGCTCACGGCTGCGTGAGCGTCCATCCCGCCGGTGCCGGCGTCGAGGAGGTCGAACACCGGGTTCAGCCCACCCGTGGCGGACCACTGGATCGCGGGCACCCGCCGCCGTGCGGGTGCGGCGAGCGCCGCCAGACCGCCACCGGGGAGGGTGCGCCTGCGGATCGGGTGGGGTGTGCCGGTGGACGCTCGTCCGGTGCGGGAGCGGGTGACGTCAGGCTTTGGCCCAGCGCTGGTCGGCGCTGCCCCGGCAGGTGGCCAGGGTGACGGCCGCGCCGTTGCCCGTGCCGCCGGAGGTCAGACACAGTCCTGTTTGGACGTTGACGGCCGTGCCGCCGCCGAGGTCCCAGTTCTGGTTGGCGCCGCCGTGGCAGTCCCAGATCTGCACCCTGGTACCGGAACCGGCGCCGGTGGGCGCGTCGAGGCACTTGCCGGTGACCTGCAGTGCCTGACCGTTCTGGGTGAACTGCTGGTTGGCGGCCGCGTGGCAGTCCCAGGTGATCAGCTGGGTGCCGTTGGCCGTGCCCGCGCCGGACACGTCGAGGCAGCGACCGGAGGACTCGCCGCGCAACCGGAACGAGGTGGGGCTCGGAGTCGTGTCGCCGGTGAAGAAGTTCCACACCTCGTTCTTGACCCAGCTGCGGGCACCGCTCTCACAGCCCGCGCATCCGTCCACCGGTCCCTGCTGGTGGCCGCCGTCGAACGGGGCCCACACCACCGGGTAGCCGGTACGGCAACCGGAGTAGGTGGTGGTGATGTGCGTGTTGCTGCCCCGCGCGGGTTCCGGGGCGTTCTGCGGCGTGCAGCCGTTGTTGCGGACCCAGCGGTCGCGCTGGCCGCGCCCCGACCCGATGTTGTCGCTGATGCCGTGGATGCCCATGAACGCCACAGGCGCGGTGCCGCCGGCACACCCGCTGATCTCGCCCGGCGAGGCGATCGCGGCGATGGCGCGGAACACCGTCGGACGGGAGCAGGCCAATGAGATGCTCATCGCGCCGCCGTAGCTGAAGCCGAGCGAGAAGCGCTGCGTGGTGTCGACGCAGAGGTCGTTCTCGATCCGGCTGAGCATGTCGTCGACGAACCTGACGTCCTCGCCGCCGGAGTTGCCCCAGCCGTTGTTCAGCCCCTGCGGCGCGACGAAGATCGCCGAGTTGTTCGCCAGCCGGCGCAGGCCGTAGTGGGCGTAGACGTCGCCGTCGCTGCCGCCGCCCGCCACCTGGTTCGCCGTGCCGCCCAGCCAGTGGAACCCGAAGACCAGCCGGTACTGGCGGGTGTTGTCGTAGTTGTCCGGGATGCTCAGGATGAACGAGCGGTTCTTGCCGCCGCTCTGGATGGTGTGGGCGCCGTTGCGCAGCGTGGGGGCCTTGCCGCAGCCGGCGGTGCCCGCGAGCACGGTCTGCTCGGCCGGAGCCTCTGCCTGTGCGTGGGTGGCACCGGCGCCGGAGAGGACCAGCGCGGCCGCCGCGATCAGCGACCACGCCCGTCGGTGGATGGTGTTCTGTCGCATGGGTTTCACTCCCGTGATGGTCAGGCGGCTGCGCGAGTGTTGCCGTCGGGGGCGGACGAGGCCGGTGTGAGCCCGCTGTGCTGCTGCAACATCGTCGTTCCTCCGGTTCGTCACGCCGGCTGGAGCTGGAACCGCTGGTTCTCGGCCCCGTTGGGGGTCCACTGGGAGATCCGGGCACCGTCGGCGGCCGACGCCTGCCACACGTCGAGGGCGAGGCCGCTCCACCGGTTGACCAGGCTGATCACCCCGCCGCCCTGGTCGGTCACGCGCCACTGCTGGGACGTGGCGCCGGTGTCGGTCTGCTGGGTGACGTCGGCGCCCGTGGCCGTGCCCGCGACCTGGAGCACCAAGCCGCTGTGCCGGGCCCGGACGCGGTAGTACCCACCGCCGGAGTCGAGGAAGTCGAACTGCTGGTTGAGCCCGCCGGTCGGGGACCACTGCTGCAGCAGCGCGCCGGGTGCCGTGGACACGCCGCCGATGTCGGCGTACTTCCCGCTGTGCCGTGCGACGAGCCGGTAGGGCACGCCTGGCTGCACCACGGGTCCCGAGCCGGTGCCCCGGCCGGTCGCGCGGTAGACGTGTCCACGTTGGACGGTGAACTGCGCGACGTCGGCTTCGGGTTTCACGGCCTCGACCGCGGTGCCGGTGGTCGTGTCGCGCAGCTCGAACGTGCCGGTGAAGATCCGGTTGCGGACGCGGACCGTGCCGTCCCGGTCGGCGGCGACGGACAGCGTGACAGCGCCGTCGGCCGCCCAGGTCGCGCCGACCGTGTAGCCGCCGCGCCCGCGCAGGCCCGAGACGCTGCCCGCCGGCCAGGCCGGCGGCAGGGCGGGGAGCACGTGCAGCTCGCCGTTGTGGCTGTGCAGCAGCATTTCCGCGATACCGGAGGTCGCGCCGAAGTTGCCGTCGATCTGGAACGGCGGGTGCAGGTCGAACATGTTGGGCGCGAGGCGGTCGGTCGTCACCAGGGAGCGCAGCAGGTCGTGCGCCCGGGAACCCTCCTCCAGCCGTGCCCAGTAGTTGATCTTCCAGGCGAGTGACCACCCGGTGCCCGCGTCACCGCGCAGCTCGAGCGTGCGACGCGCGGCCGTGTGCAGCTGGGGGGTGCCGCGCTTGGTGATCTGGTTGCTGGGGTGCAGGCCGTAGAGGTGCGACACGTGCCGGTGGTTCGGTTCGGTCTCGATCCAGTCGTACAACCACTCCATCACGTTGCCGCGCGAGCCCACCCGCGTCGGCGCCAGCCGCTGCCTGGCCGCGCGGACCTGCGCGCGGAAGTCGGTGTCGACGCCGAGCACCTCGGACGCGGCGGCGCAGCCGTCGAACAGGTCGCGCAGGATCTGCATGTCCATCGTGGGCCCGGCGCACACCGAGGCGTTGGCGTGGTGGTTGAGCTCCGGTGAGTTGGACGGGTTGGTGACGAGGTGGCCGAGGTTCGGCTCGGTGACGAGCGTGTCCAGGAAGAACTGCGCACACCCCTTGAGCGCCGGGTAGTACGTGCGCAGGAAGTCCGCGTCACCGGTGAAGCGGTAGTGGTCCCAGATCAGCGTGGAGAGCCACGCGCCGCCCGTCTGCCACATGCCCGCCGCGGCGAAGTCGACGACCGACGCACCGCGCCAGGCGTCGGTGTTGTGGTGGGTGACCCAGCCGCGGGCACCGTACTGCGCCTGGGCGGTGCGGGCGCCGGTGATCGTCAGGTCGTTGACCATGCGGAAGACGGGCTGGAGGCACTCGCCGAGGTTGGTGGTGTCCGCCGGCCAGTAGTTCATCGGCAGGTTGGCGTTGATGGTGTACTTCGAGTCCCATGCCGGCGCCATCTGGTCGTTCCAGATGCCCTGCAGGTTCGCCGGTTGCGTGCCGGGCCGCGACGACGAGATCAGCAGGTAGCGGCCGTACTGGAAGAGCAGCGCGGCGAACTGCGGGTCGGTCGTGCCGGCGTGCCGGGCGATCCGGACGTCGGTCGGCTGGTCGGCCGCCGCGGTCCTCCCCAGGTCGAGGGACACGCGCCCGAACAACGCCTGGTGGTCGGCGACGTGCCGGGCCCGCAGGGTGTCGAAGGACAGGCCCTGCGCGGCGTTCAGGCGGCTGCGCGCGATGCCCTGGTAGTCGCCGTTGACCGTGCGGAAGTCGACGTAGCTGGTGCCGATGGAGATCAGCAGGGTCACCGCGGAGGCGCCGCTCACCCGCAACGTCCCCGCCGAACTGGTGACGGTGCCGCCCTCCGCCACCGCCCTGGCCAGTGCCAGGAACCGCACGGTGCCCGCGATTCCCCGCTGGGTGCCGGAGATCCCGTCCAGCGCGATCGTCGTGGCGTCCGGGCTGGACGTCGTGGTGCGCTGGGGCGAGCCGAACGACGCGGTGAACGAGATCGCCCCCGGCGTCTCCGCGGTCAGGCGCACGGCGATCACCTGGTCCGGCGCGCTGGCGAACACCTCCCGCCGGTGGCGCACGTTGTTCACCACGTAGCTGACAGCGGTCGTCGCCGTCGTGAGGTCGAGCGTGCGCTGGTACCCGGTCGCGGTCCCGAACGGCAGCACCAGCCTGAGGTCGCCGACCGGCTGGTAGGCGAGCTGCCCGGCCGGGTTGCCGAGCATCGTCTGGTCGATCAGCGACTGCGCCTGCGTCCACTGGTTCGAGAACACGAGCTGCCGGATCTGCGCCAGCGCTCCGGCACCCCGCGGGTTGCTGTAGTCGTGCGGACCCCCTGCCCAGACCGTGTCCTCGTTGAGCTGCAGGCGTTCGGTGTCGGTGTTGCCGAACACCATCGCGCCGAGCCGCCCGTTGCCCACCGGCAGCGCGCGCAGCCAGTCGCTGCCGGCCGGGCGGTCGTACCAGAGCGCGAGGTCGTTCGCCGCCCGCACCTCCTCGGGTGCCGCCGAGGCGGTGCCGGTGGCCGTCCACCCCGCCTGCGTCAGCACGACTCCCGCGCCCAGCTTCATGAGCTGCCGGCGGTTCAGGTCGGACATGTCGGTCCTCCAGAGGTTTCTCGCGGTCGCTGAAGCACCCCTGGTGGTCGTCGGCCACGAGGAGCAGGGGAGGGGACGGTAAGTTCACGACGTCGCCTCGTGCGGATCAGGCGCTGAACTGCCACCAGTTCACGTTGAGCAGGTAGCTGTTGCCGCCGGTGAACCTCAGGTAGAGGTCGCGCGTGCCGGTCAGCCCGTTGACGGCGCAGGAGACGGTGGTCCACGTCTGCCAGCCGCCCGTGTTCGGCACCGAGCAGGTTCCGGCGAGGGCGCCGGTCGGGCCGCCGGAGCGGACCTCGACGGAGCTTCCCGCGACGGTGGACGAGACGCGGGCGGTGAAGGTCCTGGCCCCGTTGCCGAAGGCGACGTTCTTCAGCTTGACGTAGTCGCCGTTGTTGAGGTGGCTGAGGTTCAGGCCGCCCTCGCTCGACGGTTCGGTCTCGACACCGCTGCCCCACGCGATGGTCTCGCCCTCCTGGCGGACGTAGGGGTTCAGGGTGTCCGCGGCCGGTGGCCCGGCCGTGGTCATGTTGATGGTCGGGATGGTGCCGTCGGCGTTGTAGGTGAACCTCTCGACGGCGACGGAGCGGGTGAAGCCGCCACCGCCGGGCAGGGCGCCGTTGTGGTAGAAGAAGTACGAGCTGCCCTTGAAGTCGATGATGCCGGCGTGGTTGGTGAAGCTGCTGCCCTGCGTGGGCATCACGGTGCCGCGGTAGGTCCACGGTCCGGTGGGGCCGGGCGCGGTGGAGTAGGCGATGAACTCCGAGCAGCACTTGGCGGCGAAGACGTTGTAGTACAGGCCGTTGCGCTTGTAGACCCAAGGGCCTTCCTCGTACAGCGTGGGCCGGTTGGGGTCGCCGGTGCGGGTGCCGAAGCCCGCGGTGGTGAGCGGGATCCTGGTGATGCCGCCGCTGTAGGAGGTCATGTCGGGGTTGAGGCGGACGTAGGAGAGGTTCGGGTTGCCCCAGTACAGGTAGGCCTGGCCGCCGTCGTCGATCATGACGGTGGGGTCGATCTCACCGTTCTCGACGAGTGGTCTGCCGATCGCGTCGCGGAACGGCCCGGTGGGGCTGTCGGAGACGCCGACGCCGATGGCCGGGCGTCCGGTGGCCTTGGTGACGACGGGGACGTACCAGTAGAACTTGCCGTTGCGCTCGATCGCCTGCCCGGCCCAGGCGTCCTGCTTGGCCCAGCTGAAGGTGGTGAGGTTCATGGGGGAGCCGTGGTCGGTCCAGTTGACCATGTCGGCCGAGGACCAGACACGCCACTCCTTCATCGTGAACCAGGTCGAGCCGTCCTCGTCGTGTCCTGTGTAGAGGTAGACACGTCCGTTGTGGACCAGTGGCGCGGGGTCCGCGGTGTAGATGTGCTGCACGATCGGGTTGTCCGCCCTGGCGGGGGCGATCATGCTCAGGACCAGTCCCACCACTGCGGCGGTGGTCGCCCAGAACCTTCGTTTCGTGGCCATCGTCGTCTCCTGGGGGCAGGGAGGCTCCGCGGCCCGGGCCGCACGCCCAGGCCGCTGGAGCCGTCCTCCGGTGGTGTGTGCTGCGGAACGTCAGGTGGCGGTGCAGGAGGGGTTCAGGCCGTTACCGCTGCCGGTGCCCTGGAAACCGAACTCGGTGGATCCGCCCGCGGGCACGTTGGCGTTGTAGTCCACGTTCGTGAAGGTGACGGTGCCGCTGGTGCCGCTGCGGTTGGCGCTCCACGAGGAGGTGACCGTCCCGTTCCCCAGGGTCGCCGTCACCCGCCAGCCGCGCAGTGCGGCGGATCCGGCGGTGACCTTGACCGTGGCGACGAACCCGCCGTTCCACTGGTTCAACGACACCGACGCGGTGCAGCCACCGGGGCCGGGGTCATTGGACGTGGTGGTCGTGGTGGTCGTGGTGGTGGGGCCTCCCGCGTTCAGCGCGTCGAGCACCGCGTTGTACGCGGGCTTCTTGGCGCCGGAACCGGTGAACAGCAAGGGGTTCTCGCCGCCGCGCCACGAGTCGGTGTCGCGGATCCCCCACACGGTGATGCCCGTGCAGGCGCGGATCGCCATGCACGCCCTCGTGACCGCTCCGTAGGCGTTCGCCTGGTTGCTGCCGGCGATGTCGAGCTCGGTGATCTGCACCTCGACGCCGAGGTCGGCGAAGCGCTGGAGGTTCGCCTGGTAGTCCGGCGGCGCGTTGTTGGTGAGGTGGGACTGGAACCCGACGCAGTCGATCGGCACGCCGCGGGCCTTGAAGTCGCGGACCATGTTGTAGATGCCGGTGGACTTCGGGTTGATGCTGTCGGTGTTGTAGTCGTTGTAGCAGAGCTTCGCCGCGGGGTCGGCCGCACGGGCCGCGCGGAACGCCGCCTCGATCCAGTCGTTGCCGGTGCGCTGCAGGTTGGAGTCGCGCCGGCCACCGCCGCCGCCGTCGGCGAACGCCTCGTTCACCACGTCCCAGGCGTAGATCTTGCCCTTGTAGTGGGTGGCGACCTGGGTGACGTGGTTCATCATGGCCCGGCGCAGGTCGGAGCCTTCCAAGCGCTGGGCCCAGCCCGGTTCCTGCTGGTGCCACAGCAGGGCGTGACCCCGGACCCGCTTGCCGTTGCCCACGGCCTGGTTGAGGATGCGGTCCCCGCCGGAGTAGTTGAACTGGCCGCGGTTGGGCTCGGTCGCGTCCCACTTCATCTCGTTCTCGGCGGTCACCATGTTGAACTCGGTGTTGAGGATGTTCACGTAGGTCTGGTCGTTCAGCCTGCCCGCCGCCACGGCGGTGCCGTAGTAGCGGCCGGACTGCGCCGCGGCGGCGCCGAGCGTGGTCGCCGCGCTGGCGGGGACGGACACGACGAGCACGGCGCCCAGGGCCGCCGCCGCTGCTGTCGACACGATCGGGACGAGTGAGACCGACCTCGATGTCAGTTTCATCTTCCACACTTTCACCGGACGTGCCCGCAATGCGGGCGTGATGGGTGGGGCGATCCGGTGCACGCCGAGGAGACCCGGTGCGGCGGTGCCGGGGCACTCGTGTGCGCGCAATCGCGGCTGTGGTGCGTCTCCGTCACCCGCGGTGCGGAGGGAGGTAGGTGCCGAAGCCGAATCGTCTTCGGCGGGAGAGCTGCATCGCCATCCCCTTCCCCACGCGACTGCGAGTGCGTCGTCCAGGAGTGTTGCAGCTCGGTGTTCACGCTCACAAGAAGGCGAACGCGACTTGTCCTCGGAATTGCGCTGGATGGAGGAAAGCGAGGTGAAAAGGCGGTGAAAACGCATGTCGAACGCAGTCGAATGCCGCCGAAAAGAATCGAATGAAACGCCGTCGGACTGAAGTGAGCGCTAACACCCGCGCAGCTTTCGGAGCGCACGGCGGTGCCGCCGGTCGCCCCGTCCGGCGCTGCGCGCCGTAGCGGGGTGCCGGCGGCCCGTTGCTCCGCTTGAACCGATCAGCCGCGCAGGCTCCACTGCTGGTTCGTGCCGCTGTGGCACGCCCAGAGCACGACCGGCGTGCCGTTGGCCGTTCCGTTGCCACTGGCGTCGAGGCACAGCCCCGACTGCGCGCCGGTGACGCTGCCGTCGGCGTTGACGCTCCATTGCTGGTTCAGGCCGCCGTGGCAGTCCCAGAGGATCGCCGCGGTGCCGTTGGCGGTGCCGCCGCCCGAGGCGTCGAGGCACTTGCCGCCGATCGTGAACTGCTTGCCGGAGGTGTAGGTCCAGCGCTGGTTCGCGCCGCCGCCGCAGTCCCACAACCTCGCGGCGCTGTTGTTGGCCGTGGTGGCGACGTCGAGGCAACGGCCGGACTGGATGCCGGCGACGGTGACGTTCTCCCGTCCGCCGCTACCGCCCGGTCCGGCGCCGTCCATCACGGCCTGGGCACCGGCCGGCCAGGTGCCGCCGGAGACGACGACGTTGCCGCTCACCACGTTGCCGCGGTCACCGTGGGAGATGTTGCTGCTGCCGTTGCTCGACCAGTTGCCGGTGAGCGTCCAGTTGCCCATGTTCTCGCCGCCGTAGTAGTTGGCGGTGGCCCAGGTTCCGGTGGCGGAGAAGACGTTGCCCGTCGCGCGGTAGTACTTGGAGCCCTCGTCGAAGTAGAGCCCGAAGAACCCGTTGGTGCGCAAGCAGTAGTTGCCGCGGATCTCCGCGTTCGGGTTCCAGCCGAGCGTGTAGATGCAACCGCCGTCGGTCATCTGCTGCATCACGTCGTGGACGTAGTTGTTGAGCAGCTTGTTGCCGGACGCGGTGGTGGGAGTGGAGTACCGGGGCTGGTAGTTGTAGAGGCCCCGGCCGGCGTAGTGGTTGCTGCCGCCCGCGTCGTTCGAGCCCCAGCCGTAGCCGAGGGAGATGCCGGAGTACGGCAGGTTGTAGACCTCGTTGTGGGCCACGGTCGCGTTGGTGACGTAGGTGTTGAGCACCGACACGTTTCCCCGGTACTCGATCCCGAGGTCGTGGACGCGGTTGTGGCTGACGGTGATGTCCCGGTTGACCATCCGCTGGTCGCCCGGGTGGTGCGCGTCGGCGCGCACACCGCCGACCACGACGCCGCCCGCCGAGCTCTGCGCGATCTCCGAGCGGGTGATCGTGATGCCGGATGCGCCCAGGCCGACTCCACTGGTGTGCGCGTTCGCGTCGTTGCCGATGCCGATCGCGGTCTGCCCGAGGTTGACGAAGCGGGAGTCGGTGAAGGTGACGCGGCTGGCCGCGGAGATCTGGACGGCGGCGGGCATCTGCGACCAGTGCGGCCGGACCGCCTCGAACGCCGGGCAGCCGCTCCGGCACGAGTTCAGCCGATCGGCCGGCCAGTTCCAGTTGCCGGAGATGTAGGCACCGGTCTGCTGGTCCGCGTACCCCTGGTTGCTGCTGGGGCCGAGCCACGAGGTGCCGGTGAACGTGATGCCGCCGAAGGAGATGTCGTGCGCGGGCGCGTCGTAGGTGCCACCGACGGAGACCAGCGACTGCAACGCCGGCAGTTCGACGCTGACGTTGTTCATGTTCTGCCCGGAGCGGGGGATGTAGTACAGGACACCGGTGCCGGGGTTGAGGTACCACTCGCCCGCCGTGTCCAGGAACTCGTACGCGTTCGCCAGGTAGAGCGGGCCGGCGCGGAACGGGTTGTTGAGCGTGTCGTAGCCGAACGTGTTGTTGTTCCACGCGGGTTGCTGCATCGTCAGGAAGTTGCCGCTGATGCTCTGCACCGGCGAGTACCTGTCGGTGAAGGAGTTGACGCTCTCCACCTCGACCCGGTTCTGGTTCGCCAGGGTGTTCAGGTAGCTCAACGCGCCGTTGGAGAAGCGCATGCCGCTGTCGGTGAAGGTGAAGTCGGACCGGTTGACCTGCGTGCGCGCGCGGGTCGCGATAGCACCGTCGACGTAGAGCTGACGACTGTCGAGACCGGCACCGACGTTCGCCCGCCAGATGTTCTTGCCGGCGTCGGCGACCGTCCAGCCCGTGACGGCTCTGGCGCCGCTGATGACGGGACGAGCCGATGCGGCCGCCTGCCACAGCACGCGGTAGCCGTTGGTGCCCGAGTCCGCCGCGGTGAGCCGGAACGGCTGCGAGAGCCGGTACACCCCGTCGGCGAGCTCCACGACGATGTCACCGGACATGGTGCCGGTGCGGGACCGCACGGCCGACTGCGCGGCCGTCAGCGAGCACGGAGCGGTTGCGGTGCAGGCGGTGCCGGTGCCGGAAGGGGAAGCGTGCAGGGTGGTCGTGGCGGCCGAGGCCGGGGGAGCGGTGGCGACCGCCGCGGCCACCACGACCGCGACGGCGGCGAGAGCTGTTCGCCGCCGCGCCGCGGGGAACGAGGACGTGGACAAGGGACCTCCTGAGGTGGGTGCGCGGCGGCTGTCGGGGCTTGTGGACGCTCGGAGCACGGCGTGCCACCACGTCCACGCGGGTGAGGTGTGATCGCACGCGGCGGGGCCGGCGGCGTCCGGTCGCCGAGCGCTCGCGGAACGTCGGATCGCGGCGTTCGGTGCTCAGGTCGGGACTGTTCCGTTCGGGCGGAGCGAACGGTGCCGGCGCGGTGCAGAAGTCGGCCAGCGGAACACCCCGAACGTAACTCGTATGACGTGTGACGTCAATGGTGTTACGTACACTTCGGAGTCGGGAGCACCACGGCGCAGCGCAACGGAGCCGAGCATGACAGCGACAGGACGGCAGGCGGGACAGGGCGTGCCCGCGGATCCGGTGTGGACGCGGAGACCGGCCAGCCTCGCCGCGGCCGTCACCGCGGAAATGGTGCAGCGGATCGTCCGGCACAGCTATCCCGCCGGCATGACGCTGCCGCCCGAGCCGGTGCTCTGCGAGACCTTCTCGGTGAGCAGGACGGTGATCCGCGAGGCGGTGAAGGTGTTGCAGGAGAAGGGCCTCGTCACGGTGCGCCAGGGCTCCGGTACGACCGTCAACCCGCCGGTGCAGTGGAACGTGCTCGACGAGCAGGTGCTCCTCGCCGCGATCGCCGAGGACGAGAGCCTCGCGACCCTGGACGACCTCGTCGTGACCCGGCGGCTGCTGGAGTCCGACATGGCACAGGTCGCCGCGCGCACCGCGGACGACGAGACCGTCGACCGGTTGCGGGCACTGGTGGACCGGATGGACGAGCTCGTCGACGACGTCGCCGGTTACGAGGAGCACGACCGCCTCTTCCACGACGCGATCATGCTGGCGTCGGGGAACCGCATCGCCCGCGGCGTCGTGCGCTCGCTGCAGTCGCAGGTCCTCAACACGGCCGGGTACCGCGGTGAGAGCAGCCGCGAGCTGTGCCAGGCGTCGAACGCCGGGCATCGGCGCGTCCTCGACCGCATCGCCGCCCACGACCCCGCCGGCGCGGCGGAGGCCATGTTCACCCACATCACCGAGGCGTGGCTCGTGCGCCGCGGCGAAGCAGGGGACCCCGGCCGGCTGAACCGGTGAAAGCGCTTACCGGCCGCAGCGCCCGCGACCGGACCGCATGGCGGCACGGTCGCGTCTGACACCGGCCGAAGTCGCCGCGGCGAACGGACGCCGGTCTCCGGCGGGGCAGGGCCGGATCTCCTCAGGCCGTCTCGACCGCGTGCAGGCGCCGCCCGGCGCGTTCGGGGCGGATGTGCGCGCCGCCGGCCAGCGGGTCGGGCAGCAGGTGACTCGCCAAGGCGACCGCCTTCTCGTCCACGCGCACGCCCAGCCCGGGGCTGTCGCCCAGGACGTAGGCGCCGTCCTCCACGCGCAGGTCCACGGAGACGCCCACCGGCGGCTGGACGTCCTGCAGCTCGCTCACCAGGTGGTTGGGCACCGACGTGGCGGCGTGCAGCAGGCCGGCGGGCGTCGTGCCGATCGGGCTGACCGGCAGGTCGTGCGCGTGCGCGAGCGCGGCGACCCTCAGGAAGTGGGTGATGCCCCAGACCGCGGCCGTCTGCACGATGTCGACGGCCCCGGCCGCGATGAGCGCCCTGTGCTGTTCGAGCCCCGTGAGGTTCTCCCCGGTGGCGACGGAGGCGCGGACCCCGCGGCTGACCGCGGCGTGCCCTTCCGCGTCCCAGCGCCGGACCGGTTCCTCGATCCACGTCAGGTCCAGCGTGCGCTCGAGCTCGCTCACGTACCGGACCGCCTGCTTGCGCGTCCAGGTCTCGTTGACGTCGAGCATCAGGCTCGGCCGCGATCCCCGGCGCGCCTTGGCGAGGACGTCGCGGACCAGGGCGAGCCGGTGGGCGTCGTGCTCGACGTCGAGGCCACCCTTGATCTTCGCCGCGCGCACACCCAGCTCGGCGTAGGCCTCGTACACCGCGACGAACTCGGTGTCGTCCAACGCGATGTCGAGACCTGAGGCGTACGCGGGCACCCGGCGGTCGCGCCCGCCGAGCAGCCGCCACAGCGGTTCACCCGCCGCCTGGGCCTTGATGTCCCACAGCGCCGTGTCGATCGCGCCGATGGTGCCGAACACCGCTCCCGCGTGCCCTGCCTTGAACGTCCGGCGCAGCATCGTGTCGTAGAGAGCGGTGACCGACCGCGGGTCCTCGCCCTCGATGGCGGCGAAGACGTTCTCGATCTCCACGCACGGGCCGAGCCCGACGCCGCAGATGCCCGTGTCGGTCTCGACGACGACGATCGGCACCCGGACGACGCCGTCGGCGTACACGCCGTTGGCGTCGCCGACCGGCCGGCCCCAGTTCTGGACCGTCGTCAGGGTCCGGTATCCGATGATGCGCATGGTCAGCCCTTCGTGGACCCGGCGGTGACGCCGTCGGCGATCTGGCGTTGCAGGAACAGGTAGACGACGAGGACCGGCACCGCCGCGATCAGCACACCGGCGGCGAACGCCGGGATGTCGTCGGAGTACTGGCCGCGCAACGAGGTGACGCCCACCATGAGCGTCCGGTGCTCGGCCGACGGCATCAGCGACAACGAGATCAGCACGTCGTTCCAGCAGAACAACGCGTCGAGCACACCGACGGACAGCAGTGCCGGGGCGCCGATCGGCAGCATGATGCGCCAGTACACCCCGTACACCGTGTTGCCGTCGATGCGGGCGGCGTCGACGACGTCCGCGGGCACGGTGGAGTAGAAGCTGGTCAGGAGGAAGATGGTGAACGGCAGGAACTGCGCCACGTAGGCGAGCACGAGGCCCGGCCAGGTGTCGACGAGCCCTGCCCCGGTCATGATCCGCGCCAGCGGCACCATGACCACCTGGAAGGGGACGAACAACGCGGCGAGCACGCCGAGGAACAGCACGGACGAACCGCGGAACTTCAGCCGTGCCAACGCGAAACCCGCCATCGACCCGATCAGGAGCAGCAGCGCGACCGAGCACGTCACGACGACGACCGAGTTCAGGAAGTAGCGGGACATCCCCACACCCGTCCACGCCCGGACGAGGTTGTCCCAGTTCCACGAGCCCGCCGGGGAGAACCGGTCGAGGACGTACTCGCGGCGGGTCTTCAGCGCGACGTTGGTGGTGAACACCAGGGGGTAGACCGTGGCCAGGGCGAGCAGGCCCATCGGAATCGCGGCGACCCACCCGGCCCGCCGGGTGCCGGACATCAGTCCTCCCCGCCCGTGCGCCGCAGGACGGCGATCTGCGCCAGTCCCACCACGAGCATGATCAGGAACAGCGCGGTGGACGCGGCGGAGGCGAGCGCGGGCTGGTTCATCTGCCCCTGCTGGATCCAGACGTAGTACTCGGGCAGGTAGGTCGACCCCTCCGGGCCGCCGCTCGTCATCACGTACACCAGGCCGAACATCGACGTGAGCATGCCGATCAGGGTGGTGACGAAGACGAACTGGATGGTGCGCGTCAGGCCGGGGACGATGACGTGCCGGATGGTCTGGGGCAGCGTGGCGCCGTCCACCTCGGCCGCGTCCAGCAACGACGGGTCGAGGGTGGCGAAACCCGCCAGGAAGACGACGAGCGCCATGCCGAACGTCGCCCAGACGTGCACGCCGACGATGGCGAAGATCGCCACGTCCGGATCGCCGAGCCAGTCCACCGGCCCGATGCCCAGACCGCCGAGCACCGTGTTGAGCGGACCGTCGAAGGCCAGCAGCAGGGTGAAGATCGCGCCGACGATCACGGGGGAGAGCACGGCGGGGAAGAAGTAGACGCCGCGGTACACGCGGTGTCCCGGCACCTTCAGGTGGAGGAAGGTCGCGAGCAGCCCGGGGATCGCCACGGCCACCGGCAGCAGCAGCACGAGCAGCCCGACGTTGCGCAGCGCCGTGAGGAAGAGGGGATCGCCGAGCAGCGTCAGGTAGTTGTCGAACCCGACGGCCGTGCCGTCGCGGTCGCCGTCCCCGGTGAACGAGAAGTTGATCCCGAGCACGAGCGGCCACAGTCGCGGTCCCACGATGATCAGGACGGCCGGTGCCAGCAGGACCAGGGGTGCGAACCGCTCGGCGCGCGACCCCCTGGGTCTGCGCCGCCGTGGCGGGATCGCCGTCCGATCCCTTGTGGACACTGCGGTTCCGAGTACGTCCACAGTGGACGCGGACCGGGTGGCCACGCGGTCAGCCCGTCTTGTCGGAGGCGGCCAGCTGCCGCAGCGCGTCGTCCACCGTGGCCGAGCCGCTGAGCAACTGCTGCGAGAGACGGCCCATGAGCTCGATCGTCTTGGACCCCAGGGCGACGTGCAGGGCGGGCTTGCCGGCCTTGACCTCCGAGACGATGGTCCTGACGGCGGGGCCGCCCGCCGAGGTGCCGATCGTGGTGTCGGCCGCGATCGCGCCCCCGTCGCGGTGGAAGGCCTCGAGCGCGCCGGCCGACGTCAGCGACCGCACGAGGTCGGCCGCCTGCTTCGGATCCCTCGTCCACTTCGCGACCGCGTAGCCGATACCGCCGTCGTAGGGCAGGCTCGGCTTTGCCACGGGGTTGACCGAAGGCGCGTTCCGCACACCGACGTTGTCCGGGGTGAGGAACTCCGCGAAGTCCTTCCAGTGCCCCACGTCGGACATCAGGCCGATGACGTGGGCCGCCTTGCCCGAGTTGAAGGCCGCGAACGCGTCGTTGAACATCGCGGTGGAGTTGGCGCCGTCGGTGTTGAGCCCGGACTCGCCGGCCTGCCGCCACAGCTCGAAGATCTTCTTGACGTCCGGGGAGGACCAGTCGCGCTTCCCGCCGACCCAGTCGTCGTACTCCCGCGGTGTCAGCACCGCCGATCCCAGCGCCGACAACCAGAACTGGATGCCGATGCCCTCCTTGTTGCCCAGCGCGAAGCACCTGGCGCCGGTCTTCTCGGTGATGGTGGCGCAGTCGCGGACGAACTCGTCCCAGGTCGCGGCGGGCGCCTCGGGGTCGAGGCCGGCCTTCCGGTAGAGGTCCTTGTTGTAGTAGAGCGGATGTCCCTGCAGCGTCACCGGCGCGGCGTACACCTTGCCCGACTTGGTGAACGCGTCCCACCCGGCCAGTCGTTGCCTGTCCTCGGCGACGTAGGAGTCCAGCGGGGCGAGGGCGTCGGCGCGGTCGCGGATCTGGCCGCCCCCGTTGAACAGGACGACGTCGGGACCCCTGCCGGACTGGATGGCCGCGCCGAGCAACGTGTAGTACTGGTCGAACGGCTGCGCGACGAACTCGACGGCTACACCGGGGTGCTTCTTCGCGAAGTCGGCCTTGGCCTCGCGCACGTACCCGGCGGCCTTGGCGTCGCCCGACTTCCAGTCCCAGACCACGAGCTTGTCCGCCGGCCCGCCGGAACGCGATCCCGGTCCCGCGGCGCTCCCGCAGCCGGCCGTCAGGACCAGAACCGCGGCCAGGGCCGCGGACCACTGCGTGCGCTGCTTCATCGCTGCTCACCCTTCGAGTGGTGGCTCGTGGGCTGAACATAAGTCGTATGACGTATAACGTCAATGACAGCACGGCCCAACCCGACGCCCCCATTCGCCACCACGCGAGATGCGCGGTAACGCGGTCAACGGGCCGAACGTGCCTCGTAACCGTCGGCGAGATAGGTGTCCAGCCGCCGCCGACGCTCAGCGATGTGTTCTTCCTGCCGCACGAGTTCATCGCGGACCTGCCGGCCCCGCGCCAGGAGCGCGGCGCAGTCGCCACGCGGGTGACCGCGGGCCGAGGCCGGTGGATCGCGGTGACGAAGCGTCTTCACAGAACGTTCAACGCTTTGCGTGAGTTCGCGTGCTGGTGCCCCGATCACCTTCAGCCGACATTGCTCCATATGGCGTAATGAACGGCCGAATTCCGTTGTAGTGGAATGGTGGCAAGGCACAGTGCGCCGTCGCGGTGGCGGCCGGATCAGCCGTTCTCGACGGGGACCTTGAAAGCGCCGCGGTCACCGGCTGACACAATGGACGAATGGCACTGGGTTACGTCTTCGCCGTGCTGGCGACCCTGGCGTCAGGAAGTGGTTCGATCCTCGAGTCGATGGGTGTCCGGCGTGTGGCCGCGCAGGGCGGATCGTCTCGGGATCTCATCGCTCTCTGGCGTCAGTGGCTGTACTTCCTCGGTCTTGGCGTGAACCTGCTGGGATTCGCCTTCGCCTCCGCGGCGTTGCACCGGCTGCCGCTGTTCCTCGTCCAGTCGATGCTCGCGTTCAGCGTCGGCGTGACCGCCATGATCAGCAGTTTCATGGGCTCCCGCCTCCGTGCGCGGGGATGGGGCGCGCTGGTGGTCGGCGCGACCGGTCTGGTCCTGCTGGGCGTGTCCGCGGAGCCGGGTCCCGCACAGGCCCTGGCGCCGCAGTGGCGGTGGATCCTCCTGGCCATCCCGGTCCCGGTGGCGGCGATCGTCTTCTACGCCCGGCGCCACCACCACGTCGGCGCGACGGTGGCGCTGGCGTTCGGCTCCGGTGTCTCCTACAGCGTCGTCGGCATCTCGGCGCGGACGCTGCACGTCCCGGACGCCGTGTGGCGACTCGTCCTGGAACCGGCGGCCTGGTCCATCGTCCTCAACGGCCTCACCGCGGCGGCGCTGTTCGCGATGGCGCTGCAGAAGGGCGGTCCGACCGGGGTCACCGCGATCATGTTCACCACCAACACGGCGCTTTCGTCGTTCGTCGGCCTGGTCTACCTCGGCGACAACGTCCGCGACGGTTACGTGACCGCCGCGACCACGGGGTTCGTCCTGGCGATCGCCGGAGCGATCGCCGTCGCCCACTATTCGGCGAACACGCGGCACAAGGAGCCCTTGCCGGAGCCGGTCGGTACGCGGGTGTGAGCCTGCTGGCTGTGCCGCTCGACCTGCACAGCCGTGTTCTCAGGCACGCACAGGTTCGAGCAGTGGCTGCCACGTGGTGCGCGTTGCGACCGGAACGGTGACGGGAAGCCGCACGACGGAGCGCGGGCCGGAGGCCAGATCCGCGGCGTCGAAGACGGCCAGGTTGCTCGAAGTGCTGTCGTGGAACGGGACGATGAGCCATTCGCCGGCGGTCGCGGGCTGGCCGAGGCGGTGACCGGGCCCGAAGTCGTGGGTCGTGGACGTGTGCGGATCGTGCCGGGACACCGCGGTGCCCCGGACCGCGTACACGGTGTGGTGCCGTCGGCCGCGTTCCGGGTCGGCCACGACGGCGGAGTCGGCGCTGAGCAGGCGCTCTTCGCTTGCGGTGCCCGTGCTCGGGTCGAGGGTCCAGCGCGTCAGCTCCCGAGGTCCGGTGGGCGAGGTGTGCCGCACGGCGTCCAGGACGACCTCCGGTCCGTCCTCGTAGGCGTTGACCGTCTCCGGCACGAAGCACGGTGACACGGGGAACCAGAGGGGGTTGCCCCGGGACCGGCGTGGCAGGAGGCCGATCCGCGCCTGCTTGCCGGGACGCCAGGTGCAGGGGGCGCGCAGGCCGATGAGCTCGGTGGCGCGGTCGTGTTCCACGGACAGGTCCAGGACGACGACGTGGTCCGCCGTCAGGGCGACGGTGTCGATGCGCGCGGGGCCGCTGAGCACGAAACAACGGCCCCGGCGGACCGCGCCCGCGGCGCTCATCGTCACGTGTTCGGCGAGCGGGGAGCCCGGCCTGGTCGCGATCGTGTGCCATTCGCCGGTGCGGGGGTCCTGCGCCGGCCGGGCGACGCGGAGACCGTCGCGCACCGCCGGGGCCAACGTCGGCACGGTGCCCAGCAGTGAGAAGTCGGTGCGGGCGCGGTGCCAGGCCGCGGTGCCGCCGGCGAGGCGGACGCCGGTGATGGAGACCGGCTCCGTGCCGTGTGCGGGATGCGGGACGGACTGCAGGAACCTGCCGTGCAGGTTCGCGGGCAGCTCACCCTCGACGAGGAGTGCTTCCACGGACGCACCTCCGACCATTGCATAACAGCGTTGTGCTAAACATATCGCCGTTATGCAACAATGTCAAAGGTGAGCCCACGCCGAATGGACCCGCGCACCCACACCGTCCTCATCGAGATCGCCGCCGCGTTGCTCGCCACCGAAGGACCCCAGGCCCTCTCGACGCGGCGCATCGCGGCGGAGGCCGGCACCTCGACGATGGCCGTGTACACCTACTTCGGCGGGATGAGCGGCCTGGTGCGGGAAGTGGTGCACGAAGGGTTCCAGCGGCTGGAACGCCACCTGACGGCCGTGCGCTCGACGTCCGACCCGGTCGCGGACATGGCGCTGCTCGGCCGGGCGTACCGGATGAACGCGCTGGCCAACCCCCACCTGTACAGCGTGATGTTCGGGGGCGCTTCGCTCAGCGGCTTCTCGCTGACCGACGACGACCGCCAGCACGGCCGGTACACCCTGACGAGCGTCGTGGAGTGCGTGGCGAAGTGCGTGGCGGCGGGCCGGTTCGCCGACGCCGACGTCGCGCACGTCGCACACCAGATGTGGATCGCCACTCACGGCCTCGTGACCCTGGAACTGGGCGGGTACCTGGCGGCGCCGCTCGACGGCGAGGCGCTGTTCGAGCCCCAGCTCGTCGCACTGATGGTGGGGGCGGGCGACCGGCCGGACGCGGCGACGCGGTCCGTGCGGTCGTCACGCCGGCGCATCGAGCGCGAGCTCAGTCCACAGGCGGGGTGAACGGGCCCCAGCGGAAGGCGGGCAGCCACGGTTCGTGCGCGCCGTCCCAGTCCAGCGCCGCGATCTCGGCGTGGGACCGCCGACCGGCGAGGCTCCGGTGCAGGTCGTGGGTTCCGGCTCGCAGCGTGCGGACGACCGGGCCGTCGCCCGCCGTCCACGTGGCCGTGGGACTCTCGATCCGCAGGGCGGGCAGGCCGTGCGCCTTCACGGAGGCGGAGAAGCCGCCGACGAGCAGGTCCAGCGTGCTGGGGTAGGCGGGGTGCCCGGGATCGGGCGGGACGTCCAGGGCGGCGTGCAGGTCGAGGAGATGGGTGAACGCGTCCATCACCATCCGCCCGGCCGAGCGCGGGCCCTCCAGTTCGACCAGCGGCTCGAGGACGTGGCAGACGCGCTCCCACTCCGCCAGGGCGAGATCGACGTCGGTCATACCTCGTGGAGCCGTGCCCGCGGGGGAACCCAGCCGGGCGGCCACGCTCGCCGCGACCTCCACGAGGTGCGCCACCAGGTCCGTCACCGTCCACCCCGGACAAGCGGGCACCGGCGCGGTGGCGACCCGCCGTGCCGCCAGCAGCCCGATGTCGAGGCGGACCTGCCGGTACAGCAGGTGGTCGGGCGCGCTCACAGCGGCACGTTCCCGTGCTTGCGCGGCGGCGCGGAGGCACGTTTCGTGCTCATCATCTCCAGGCCCCGGGCGATCGCCGCCCGCGTCTGCGCGGGGTCGATGACGTCGTCGACCAGGCCGCGTTCGGCGGCGTAGTGCGGGTGCATGAGCTGCTCCTGGTACTCGGCGATCAGTTCCGCCCGCAGCGCCGCCGGGTCGGCCGCCGCCGTGAGCTCCTTGCGGAACAGCACGTTCACCGCGCCTTCCGCCCCCATGACCGCGATCTCGTTGGTGGGCCAGGCCAGGGACACGTCCGAGCCGATCGAGCGGGAGTCCATCACGATGTACGCGCCGCCGTAGGCCTTGCGGATGATCACCTGGATGCGCGGGACCGTGGCCTCGCAGTAGGCGTAGAGCAGCTTCGCGCCGTGCCGGATCGCGCCGCCCTGCTCCTGGGCCGTGCCCGGCAGGAAACCGGGCACGTCCACCAGCGTGATCAGCGGGATGTTGAAGGCGTCGCAGAACCGCACGAACCGCGCCGCCTTCTGCGCCGCGGCCGAGTCGAGCACGCCGGCGAGCACCAGGGGCTGGTTGCCCACGACGCCCACCGGCCGGCCGTCGACGCGGCCCAGGGCGCAGATCACGTTCCCGGCCCAGTGTTCGTGCACCTCGATGAACTCGCCGTCGTCCAGCACCTCGGCCACGACCGAGCGCATGTCGTACGGCTTGTTCGGCTCCACGGGCACGAGCTGGGCGAGCCGCGGCCGTTCGTCGGTCGTGGCGCCGACCGGGCCGTCGTGCGGTGGGCTGTCGAGGTTGTTGGCGGGCAACAGGGACACGAGGTACCGCACGTCCGCGAGGCAGCTCTCTTCGTCGTCGTGGACGAACGTGGCGACACCGGACTGGCTGCCGTGGACGTCCGCACCGCCGAGTTCCTCGTGCGTCACGACTTCGCCGTTGACGGCCGCGACGACGTCCGGTCCGGTCAGGTACATCTTCGCCGTGCCGCGCACCATGAACGTGAAGTCGGTCAGCGCGGGGGAGTAGGCGGCGCCGCCCGCGCAGGGGCCGATCACGACGCTGATCTGCGGGATGATCCCGGACGCCGCCACGTGCCGGCGGAAGATGCCGCCGTAGGCGTTGAGGGCCATCACCCCCTCCTGGATGCGGGCTCCACCGCTGTCGTTGAGCCCGATCAACGGGCAGCCGGTGGAGAGCGCCAGGTCCATCACCTTGTGGATCTTCGAGGCGTGCGCTTCGCCGAGGGACCCGCCGAACACCGAGAAGTCCTGGGCGTAGACGAACACCCGGCGTCCGTCGATCGTGCCGGAACCCGCGATCACACCGTCGGTGTGCGGCCGGTTCTCGGAGATCTTCATCCCCCTCGCCTGGTGGCGCCGGTACAGGTCGATCTCGGTGAACGAGCCGGGGTCGAGCAGCAGGTCGAGCCGTTCGCGGGCGGTGTGCTTGCCGAGTGCGTGCTGCCGGGCGACGGCGTTCTCGTCACCGGTCACGATGCGCGACCGCAGCCGGTCGGACTCGTCCAGCACGGACCGCATCGACCGCGGTTCCGCCACCGGGGCGGGGCGGGGCACGCTCACCGGCACGAAGTCGACCCGCCGCAGCGACCGTTCGGACAGGTCGGTCATGCCACCCTCCCCGCGTCACGCAGCCAGCGCACGGTGTCGGCCATCGTCTCCGCCAGCGGCCGGGCGGGCCCGGACGAGGCGGTGCTCTGCGCGGCCCGGCACGTGCGGATCGCCCCGCCCTGCACCGGGACGGGCCACGGCCACACCCGCTGCAGCGCGTCGGCGGCCACCCCCACCGGCACCAGCGCCGCGGCGGGCAGGAACACGGCGGGCAACCGGCGCCCGGTGACCTCCCGCAACGTCCGGACGTAGTCGCGCGTCGAGACGAACCGGCCCGGTCCGAAACACCGGGACGGACCGCCGGTGAGCAGACGGGCGTGCAACGCCGCCGTGTCGCGGACGTCGCCCAGCGGGAAGCCGCCGGTCGGCCAGATCGGCATGAGCCCGCGCAGGGTGGCCCGCAGGCGCGCGGTCTGGTCGCCCAGCCGCGGGTCGTGCGGCCCGAGCAACGCGGGCGGGTAGCTGATCACGGCGCCGTGCTCCCGCGCGACCTTCTCCGCCGCGGCCTTCGACGCCGCGTACGGCTCGGAAGACGTCGTCACGGGGGAGTTCTCGTCGAGCACCGCGCCGCCGAGCGCCACGAAGCTCGACACGTGCACGACCCGCCCGACCCCCGCCTTCCGCGCCGCCCCCAGCACCGTCTCGGTGGCGAGCGCGTTCGTGCGCCGCATCTCCTGGCGCCGGCGCCGGTCGAACGAGTAGACGGCAGCGGCGTGCAGCACGGCGTCCGCGCCGCGCACCAGTTCCGCCACCCGGCCGGGGTCCGTCGCGGCACCGGCGACCACCTCGACGCCGGCGGGATCGACGCCCAGCGGGCGCAGCACCTCCGGCACCGCCCGAGGGTTCCTCGTGAGGAGGCGGACCCGGTGCCCGGCCGCGATGACCGCCGCGACCGAGTGCGATCCGACGAAACCCGTCCCTCCGGTCACGCTCACCAGCATCCGCACCCCGTTCGCCGCGACGACGAACGCCAGCCTGCCCGCGCGGCGGTCGTGCTGCTTCTTCGAGAGTGCGATGTCCGCCGCGTCACAACCCCGCACTCTGGGATAAGCGATTGTCGCCACGCCACCTCCATTCTGTGATAGGCGCAGCAGCGCAAGTCCTTTGTGGATGAATGTAGGCGGCGGAGGAGAACACCCATGTCGACGGAACAGACCGCACCGGCACCAGTGCGGCCGATCGCCACATCCGCGTTCGTCAACGGCCACTTCCCGCGCAGGCGCGGACTGCTCGTCCTGCTGAGCGCGCTCGCGGGCTTCGCGTTGACGGTCGTGTGGTCGGCGCACTTCGTGGACTCGACCATCGGGGACAACGTCGCGAACACGTTGCTCGGCCACGACGCCAAGGCCACGCCGATCGCCGGGACGGCCGCCGGCATCGCGTTCGCGTTCGTCACGGGTCTCGCGGGCACGTTCACCGCCTGCAACATCGCGGCGTTCGGGGCGATGGCGCCGATGCTGGGCGGCTCCAGCAGCCGTGCCGAACGGGTCCGCGGCGCGCTCAAGCCGTTGCTGTGGCTGTCGGCGGGCATGCTGTCGGTGTCCGCGGTCTACGGCGCGATCGTCGGACTCGTGGGCACCTCGATGCCGCAGTTCTCGACCGCGCAGAACGTCGCGGGCACGCTGTCCGGCCGCAGCGTGCAGTCCCTGGTCGTGTTCGGCGTGATCGGCCTGACGATGACCTACCTCGGTCTCGCCGCGCTGGGCGTGGTCCGCGACCCGTTCGCGCGCATCGCGAAGCGCTATCCCAACGCCCCCATGGTGTTCATGGGTGTGCTCATCGGAGGGTTCCTGATCGGCCGCCCGTTCGGCCTGTTCCGCCAGCTGTTCCGCGACGCGGCGGAGAGCGGCAACCCCCTCTACGGAGCTGCCGCGTTCTGCCTGCAGTCCCTCGGCAACATCGCGGTGCTCGCCCTGGCGCTCGTGGCCACCGCGGCGTTCCTGGGCGACCGGGTCCGGCGGTGGTTGACGGAGAAGCCGGTGCGGCTCGCGGTGATCACCGGCGTCGCGCTGATCACCGTGGGCGTCTTCACCTTCCTGTACTGGGACGTGCGGCTGCTCGCCCGTCGCGAGCTGATCCCGTGGTACCCGACGGCGCCATGGGCGTGACGGGCGACGGCCTGCGGATCGCGGGGCTGAGCCGCCTCGCGCAGGTCAGCATTCCGACGATCAAGTTCTACCTGCGGTCCGGCCTGCTGCACCCCGGCAGGAGGACCGGGCCGAACCAGATGCGCTACGACGAGAGCCACGTCCGCAGGCTTCGCGTCGTGCGCGCACTCGTCGACCGCGGCGGCCTGCCCGTCGCCGCGGTCGCCGAGCTCGTCGGCGGCAGCGTCGACGTCAGGGTGCCGGACGTGCTCACCGCGATCTCCCGCACCAGTGCGCCGGACTCCACCGCGCCCGATTCCACCGCGCCCGACTCCACAGCGCCCGGCCCCGTCGGGGAGGTGCGGGCGAAGTGGCGCGACCGCGTCGACGAGGTGCTGGCGAAGGACGGGCGCAAGGTCGCGGGCGACAACGCCGCCGCGGCCGAGCTGGCCGGCGTGCTGGCGAGCCTGGAACTCGCGGGACACGCGCCCGACGACGCCCTGCTGGAGGCCTACCTGCGGGCGGGGGCGGCGGTCGCGGCCGCCGAGGCGGACCAGGCGCGCGGCGCCGGTGCCACGCGGGAGTGCGCGGAACGCCTGCTGGTGTCCATCGTCCTGGGCACGGTGGCGCTCACGGCTGCCCGCAGACTGGGCCACGACCTCGCGGACGAGAACGGCTGAGCGGCACCGCAATTGGAAAGATGCAAATTGCCACAGGTGCGGATGAAGATGGGAGGAGCCTAGTAGAGGAGCGCTGATGTCGACGGTGCTCGGTTCCATCAGACGATTGATTTTCGCACCGGCTCTCGTGGACGTCACGTTCGCGGCGCGCGGTTTCTCGATTCCGGAATCGGAGACGACCCGGGCACTGGAACAGATTCCGCAGACCGTGATCGCGGGATTCGAATGGGGAATCGACTGCCGCGGGCTGTGGGAGCTGGAACGCAGGTTGTCGCTCGTCGCGCCCGAGCTGCGCGGGTTCGCCTACGAGGGCGCGACGATGGCCTGCACGGTCCTGGACGCGATGGACCGGGGCAAGCGCACCCGTGACCTGCTGCGCGGTCCCGGTCTCCCGCACCTCTTCCTCGCCTACATAGGCATCGGCTTCGCCATGGCCCGGCTGCCCCGGCCGCTGTGGCGCAAGGTGGTGCCCGACCTCGAAGGCGTCCGGTACCACCCGGCGATCACCTGGCTGGCCGTCGACGGCTACGGCTTCGACCGCGCCTACTTCCACCCCGAACGCTGGGTCGCCGGGCAGCGGTCACCGGAGCCGTACCCGTGGCAGGACACGCCCTCCTACTTCCCCCGGGCCTTCGACCAAGGGCTGGGCCGCGCCCTGTGGTTCATCCACGGCGCGGACGTGAAGGCCGTCGCGAGCGCCGTGCGGAGGTTCACCGGCCGCCGCCACCCCGACCTCTGGAGCGGTGTCGGGCTCGCCGCCACCTTCGCCGGTGGCGCCACCCCCGCGGACCTCGCGTGGCTGCGGGCCGAGGCGGGGGCGCAGGCGCCCGAGCTCGCACTGGGGGCCGCACTCGCCGTCATGGCCAAGGCGGCGGCCGGCCACGTCGACGACCGCGCGGCACAGGCCGTCCACGCCCTGGGCGACCTGTCCGCGACCGCCGCGGTCACCCTCGTCGAGACCTCCTCCACGTCCGCCGGCGAAGCGGGTCCCGAGCCCGAGTACGAACGGTGGCGCAGTCGCATTCGCGCACATTTCACGCGGTGAGAAAAGGGTCGAGCATGCTGGAAGATGTCAGACCGCCTCGGTGATGCAAAGAATAGTGGCGGGAAATCGTATGTTTGGGGAGAGTGCATCGTGACCAAGGCGGGATGGCGCGTTTTGCGGCGTCGGTTGCTGACGCCCAGGAGTTCGGAGGCCACGCTTTCAGTACGTGGATTCCACCACAAGAACGAGGCTGCGAAGGAACTGCTGGAAAACATCGGCCGGAACTTCCTCTTCGGGTTCGCGACCGCGGTGGAGGCACGCGCGCCCGACGAGGTGGAACGACACCTCGACACCGTGTCCCCGCAGTTCCGCGGCTTCGCCTACGAGGGTGCGGGAATGGGGTTCGCCACGCTCGACGCGCTGCCGTTCGGTGGCGGTGGGCGGGTGGCGGAGTTCCTCGCGGGAGCAGGCGCGAAGCACGTCTACATGGTCTACGTGGGCGTCGGCTGGGCGATGGCCCGCGTGCCGAGGTTCCGCTGGCCGCGGCTCGCGGTGAGCGACGAGCTGCTGCAATGGCTCCTGCTCGACGGCTACGGCTTCCACCAGGCGTACTTCCACACCGGAAAGTACGTGCACGGCCACTACCGCGAACCCGACTTCCCGTGGCCCTTCTCCGGCCCGGCCTGGTACGCGAACCGCGCGATCGACCAGGGCATCGGCAGGGCGCTGTGGTTCGTGGGAGGTGCGGACGCGGCCCGGGTCGCCGAACTGGTCGAAGGCTTCCCCGACACGCGGCGGGCCGACCTGTACGCGGGCGCGGGCCTCGCCGCGACCTACGCGGGCGGCGCCGGACCCGAGGAGCTGCGCTGGTTCGCCGAGCACGCGGGACGCCACCGCGCGGTGGTGGCCCAGGGCAGCGCGTTCGCCGCGGAAGCCCGTGTGCTCGCGGGCCTCGCCGTCGACCACACGCACATCGCCACCCAGATCCTGTGCGGCACCGGCGCGGACGAGGCCGCGCACCGGGTCCGCGCCCTCAAGCCGGCCGGGCCCGGGCGGGACGACGTTCCCGCCTACGAGCTGTGGCGGCGCGGCTTCGCCGACCAGTACGTCCACTCAGGAGGTGTGGAGCAGTGAACTGGGCCCGCAAACAGCTGCCGGGGATCCTGGCGCTCGTTCTCGTGATGGTGACCTTCCTGATGGCCCGGCTGCCCGCCGCGTCGCAGGCGGAGAAGCGCGACGTGGCGAGCGGTTACGGCTTCACCTCGATGTCGATCTCCCTCCCGGGAGGGTTCGACCAGCAGACCATCCGCAAGGTCAACAAGGACTACTCCCACATCGACGCCTGGATCTCCTCCGTCGGCGCGGCGATCGCGATGAACGACCTCGACGGCGACGGCCTCGCCAACGACCTGTGCCTGGTCGACCCGCGGATCGACCAGGTCGTCGTCACCCCGGCACCCGGCGCGAAGGAGGAGCGCTACCAGGCGTTCGCGCTCTCGCCCGGCTCGCTGCCGATGAACGACGTGATGGCGCCCATGGGCTGCGTGCCCGGCGACTTCAACGAGGACGGCCGCGTCGACCTGCTGGTGTACCTGTGGGGCCGCACGCCGGTCGTGCACATCGCGAAGGAGGGCCAGGGCGGACTCACCGCCGCCTCCTACACCGCGACCGAACTGGTACCCGGCGCGAACTCCACCGCGGGCCGCTACACGGGTCCCCAGTGGAACACCAACGCCGCGGCGGTCGCCGACTTCGACGGTGACGGCCACGCGGACGTCTTCATCGGCAACTACTTCCCGCACGGCCCGGTGCTCGACCCGTCGGTCAGCGGCGGTGTCGAGATGAACGACTCGATGTCGGCCGCCTACAACGGCGGCGAGAACTACTTCCTGCGCTGGACGGGAGCGTCGGCGGCCGGAGCCCGCTTCGAGGTCCAGGAGGGCGTGCAGGGCCTGGACTCGTCCAAGGGCTGGGAGCTCGCGGCGTCCGCCGCAGACCTGGACGGGGACCTGCTGCCGGAGCTCTACCTCGCCAACGACTTCGGCCCGGACCGCATGTTCCACAACAGGTCCACGCCCGGCCGGATCGTGCTCGCACCGGTCGAGGGCGTCCGCACCGCGCTCACCCCGAAGTCGAAGGTCGTCGGCCAGGACTCGTTCAAGGGCATGGGCGTCGACTTCGGCGACCTCAACCGCGACGGCGTGTACGACATGTTCGTCAGCAACATCACCACGTCGTACGGCATCCAGGAGAGCAACCTCCAGTTCATGTCCCAGTCCGGCGACCGGGACGTGCTGCGCGCCAAGCTCGCCAACAGCGAGGCGCCGTGGGAGGACGTGAGCGCACCGGCCGGCACCGCGTGGTCCGGCTGGGGCTGGGACGTCAAGATCGCCGACTTCGCCAACTCCGGCGAACCCGCGATCGCCCAGGCCACCGGCTTCGTCCGCGGCCAGGTCAACAGGTGGCCCCAGCTGCAGGAACTGGCCACCGCCAACGACCTCGCGCTGCGCCACCCCGTGTCCTGGCCGCGCGTGACGGTCGGCGACGACGTCGGCGGCAACCACCGCCTCGCCTTCTACGTCAAGGACGGCGACCGGTACGTCGACATCGCGGAGCAACTCGGCCTCGCCATCCCCGTCCCCACCCGCGGCATCGCCACCGGTGACGCGGACGGCGACGGCAAGCTCGACCTCGCGGTGGCCCGGCAATGGGCGGAACCGGTGTTCTACCGCAACTCCGGCCCGTCTCGCGGCAGCGCTCTCACGTTGCGGCTGTGCCACGACGGCGGATCGCCCGCCGTCGGCGCCCAGGTCACCGCGAAGACCAGGGACGGCCGCACGTTCATCGGCCACGTCGACGGCGGCGGCGGCCACTCCGGCAAGCGCAGCCACGAGGTCCACATCGGACTCGGCAAGGCGGACGGACCCGTCGAGGTGCGGATCAACTGGCGCGACCGCTCGGGCGAGACCCGCGAGGACACGCTGACGCTCGACCCCGGCAGGCACACGCTCGAACTCGGTACCGAGGCGAAGGAGAGGTGACGGACGTGACGGACGTGGCGGCGACCGTGCCCCGGCACGACCCGAAGGTCGTCAAGGCACTGCGCAACTTCGCGATGTCGATGACCGTGTTCAACATCATCGGCTACTCCGTGCTCGGGTTCGAGCAACCGTGGCTGTGGCCGTTCATCGCGCTGCTGACGGGTTACACCGTCGAGATCGGGCTCGAGCTCGTCGGGTCCAGGATCGACGGACGGCCACCGAGGTTCACCGGCAACGGCGTGCGCGGTGTGGTCGAGTTCCTCTACCCGGCGCACATCACCAGCCTCGCGATGAACATGCTCATCTACGTCAACGACCAGGTCTGGGTGATGATCTTCGGTGTCACCGTGGCCGTCGGCGCGAAGTGGGTGCTGCGGGCACCGGTGCGCGGCCGGCTGCGGCACTACATGAACCCGTCGAACTTCGGCATCGCGGTCATCCTGCTGATCTTCCCCTGGGCGAGCATCGTGCCGCCCTACCACTTCACCGAGAACGTGCACGGCCTGTTCGACTGGCTGATCCCGGCGATCATCGTCACCGCCGGCACGATGCTGAACGCGAAGCTCACCGGCCGCATGTGGCTGATCCTGTCGTGGCTGTTCTTCTTCGTGGTCCAGTCGGTGGTCAGGGGGATCCTGTTCGGCACGTCGATCCCCGGCGCGCTGCTCACCATGACCGGCGTCGCGTTCGTGCTGTTCACGAACTACATGATCACCGACCCCGGCACGAGCCCGTCGAAACCGATCTCGCAGATCGCGTTCGGTGGCGGCGTGGCTCTGGCGTACGGCTTCTTCACCGGTGTGCACATCGCGTACGGCCTGTTCTTCGCGACGGCGCTGGTGTGCCTGATCCGCGGCATGTTCCTGTGGGGCATCCACTTCGTGAACAGGTCGCGTGAGCAGTTCGAGGCGAGCCAGGCCCTCGCGGCGAAGGAAGCCGGGGCCGCGGTCGAGAGCTCCACGGAGAACGGCCAGGTCGTCTCGCCTCCCTCGACAACGGGCAAGGAGGTCGTACCGGCATGACGAAGATCGCGATCGTCGGTGTGGCCTGCCGCTATCCGGACGCGACGTCGGCGCGGGAGCTGTGGGAGAACGCTCTCGCCGGCCGCAGGGCCTTCCGGCGGCTCCCGGACGAGCGGATGCGCCTCGAGGACTACTGGGACCCGGACCCCGCGACGCCCGACCGCTTCTACGCCCGCACCGCCGCCGTCATCGAGGGCTACGAGTTCGACCGGGTGGCACACCGCATCGCGGGCAGCACCTACCGCTCCACCGACCTGACGCACTGGCTCGCGCTCGACACGGCGGGCAGGGCGCTCGCCGACGCGGGGTTCGCCGGTGGCGAAGGCCTGCCCCGCGAACGCACCGGTGTCGTGATCGGCAACACCCTGACCGGCGAGTTCGCCAGGGCCAACCTGATGAGGCTGCGGTGGCCGTACGTGCGCCGCACGGTCGCCGCCTCGCTGAAGGCCAGGGGCTGGGACGACGAGGAGCTCGCCGGCTTCCTCGCGGATCTGGAGGCCACCTACAAGAACCCGTTCCCCGCCGTCGACGAGGACAGCCTCGCCGGTGGTCTCGCGAACACGATCGCCGGCCGGGTCTGCAACTACTTCGGCCTCAACGGCGGCGGCTACACCGTCGACGGAGCCTGTTCCTCGTCGCTGCTGTCCGTGGCGACGGCGGCGGGCCGGCTCGTCGACGGCGACCTCGACGTCGCCGTCGCGGGCGGGGTGGACCTGTCGATCGACCCGTTCGAGATCGTCGGTTTCGCCAAGACCGGGGCGCTCGCCCGGTCGGAGATGCGGGTCTACGACCGCGGCTCCAACGGTTTCTGGCCGGGTGAGGGCTGCGGCATGGTCGTGCTGATGCGCGAGCAGGACGTGCAGCCGCACCAGCGCGTCTACGCGACGGTAGCCGGGTGGGGCGTGTCGTCCGACGGCTGGGGCGGCATGACCCGCCCCGAGGTCAGCGGCTACCGGCTCGCGCTCGACCGCGCCTACGAACGGGCCGGGTTCGGCGTCGACACCGTGCCGATGTTCGAGGGCCACGGCACCGGCACCGAGGTCGGCGACGCGACCGAGCTGCGGGCGTTGTCCCAGGCACGCGCGGCAGCGAACCCGGCGGCCTCCCCGGCCGCGATCAGCACCATCAAGGGCATGATCGGGCACACCAAGGCGGCGGCGGGCGTGGCCGGTCTGATCAAGGCCGCGCTGGCGTTGCACCACCAGACGCTGCCGCCGACGATCGGCTGCGTCGATCCGCATCCCGTGCTGGCGGAGGACCGGGCGAACCTGCGCGTCCTGCGCACCGCCGAGCCGTGGCCCGCGGACGCCCCGCTGCGGGCCGGCGTCACGGCGATGGGCTTCGGCGGGATCAACACCCACGTCGTGCTCGAGTCGTCCGTGCCGCTGCGCGCCCCCGACGCGCGGGCGCTGGAGATGTCCCGCGCCGCGCAGGACGCCGAGGTGCTGCTGGTCGACGCCGACTCGGCGGAGGCGCTGCGGGCGACGCTGGGCGAGCTGGCCGAGTTCACGGCACGGGTGTCCTACGCGCAGCTCGGTGACCTGGCGGCGGTGCTGCACGGCCGGCTGTCGGACCGGCCGTACCGGGCGGCCGTGGTCGCGCGGTCGCCCGAGGATGCCGTGCAGGGGCTCACCCGCGTGCTGGAGGCGGCGAACTCCGGTGCGGCGACGTGGTTCGCGCCGGACGGCCGCGGCTTCCTCGGTCACGTCGCGGAACCGGCGACGGTCGGGTTCCTGTTCCCCGGCCAGGGCTCCGGCCGGGGAACGAGCGGCGGCGCGATGCGCAGGCGCTTCGCGGCCGCGCGGGAGGTCTACGAACGGGCGGCGCTGCCGGCGTCGGGGGACATGGTCGCCACGTCGGTCGCCCAGCCCCGGATCGTCACCGGGTCGCTCGCGGGGCTGCGGGTGCTCGCGGGCCTCGGCGTCACGGCGGACGTCGCGGTGGGCCACAGCCTCGGCGAGATCACCGCGCTGCACTGGGCCGGAGCGATCGACGAACAGACCCTGCTGCGCGTGGCGTCCGTGCGTGGCGCGACCATGACCGAGCACAGCGCCTCGGGCACGATGGCGAGCCTTGGCGCGTCAGCGGAGCTCGTGAGCGAGCTCGTCCGCGACCTGCCGGTGGTGATCGCCGCGTTCAACGGTCCGAAGCAGACAGTCGTCGCGGGCAGCGAGGCCGCGGTGGCGGCGGCGGTCGAGGCGGCGGCCGGGGAGGGTGTGCAGGCCACGGCGTTGCGGGTCTCGCACGCGTTCCACTCGCCACTCGTGGCTCCGGCAGCCGACGCGCTGCACGCGAAACTGGGTGCCGAGAAGTTCGGCGCGGTCAGCGGGCACGTCGTGTCGACCGTGACGGGGGAGGCCCTGCCGTCCGATGTGGACGTCCCCGGCCTGCTGCGCGCTCAGATCACCGATCCCGTGCTGTTCTCGCAGGCGGTCGGGGTCGCGGCGAAGGACGCGGACCTGCTCGTCGAGGTCGGTCCCGGCCGGGTGCTGACGGCGCTCGCGGCCGACGTGGCGCAGGTGCCCGTCGTCGCGCTGGACACCGACGACGAGTCGCTGGTGTCGCTGCTCGGCGTCGTCGGGGCCGCGCACGTCACCGGAGCCGCGCTGGACCTGCGGCCGCTGTTCGCGGACAGGCTGGTGCGGCCGTTGCGGATCGGCCAGGACTTCTCGTTCTTCGCGAGTCCCTGCGAGCAGGCGCCGGAGTCGTCGGTCGGTGCGGCCAACCTGGTCGTGACGGCCGTGGCGGGCATGACCGTCGTCGGCACCGCGACGTCCACCGTGGACGTGCTGCGGGAGATGGCGGCCGCGCGCGCCGAACTGCCGAGCGAGGCCGTCGCCCCCGAAAGCAGGCTGCTCGACGACCTGCACCTCAGTTCGATCACCGTGGGCCAGCTCGTCAACGAGGCCGCCCAGCGGCTCGGGGTACCGCCCGCCCACGCGCCGACGAACTTCGCCACCGCCACCGTGCGGGAACTGGCCGATGCCCTCGACGACCTGAGCGCCACCGCCAGGGAGACCGACACCGCGGGGGCGGTCGTCACCGGTGCCGGACCGTGGGCGCGGGCGTTCGTCGTGGCCGACGAGCCGGTTCCGCTGCGACCGGTGGCGGTGGCCGAGGACGACGGCCAGTGGCAGCTCTACGCCGAGGACGGCCACCCGTTCGCCGAACGGTTGCGGCGCGACCTCGAACGAGGGGGGACCGGGGACGGCGTCCTCGTGTGCCTGCCCGAGGTGTGCGAGGAACGGCACCTGGAGCTGGCGTTGCGCGGCGCGAAGTCCGCGGCGGCGCGCAACGACGGCCGGTTCGTGCTCGTGCAGCACGACACGGGTGCGGCCGCCATGGCGAAGACCCTACGGCTGGAGGCACCCGGCGTGCGGGTGACGATCGTGCACCTGCCCGCCGGGTCGGGGTGCGACGTCGTGCTGCCGGAGGTGCTGTCGACGACGGCGTTCAGCGAAGTGCGGTACGACCGCGAGATGACGCGCACGGTGCCGACGATGCGGGCACTGCCGGTGGCTCCGGCCGCCGAGATCCGGCCGCTGACCGACACCGACGTGCTGCTGGTCACGGGCGGCGGCAAGGGGATCACCGCCGAGTGCGCGATCTCGCTCGCCCAGGAGTGGGGAGCGCGGCTGGCGGTCCTCGGCAGGTCCGAGATCTCCGCGGACGCCGAACTGGCCGCGAACCTCGACCGCATGAGGGCGAGGGGCATCGAGGTCGCGTACGCGGTGGCCGACGTCACCGACGCCGAACGGCTGCGGGCCGCCGTCGGTCAGCTGGAGGCCGTGCTCGGCCCCGTCACCGCCGTGCTGCACGGAGCCGGGCGCAACGAGCCGGTCGCGCTGTCCGCGGTGGACGCGGAACGGCTGCGGTCGACGATGGCGCCCAAGCTCGACGGGCTGCGCGCGGTGCTCGGTGCCGTCGACGCGGGGTCGTTGCGGCTGCTGGTGACCTTCGGCAGCATCATCGGCCGCTCCGGGCTGCGCGGCGAGGCGCACTACGGCACCGCCAACGACTGGCTGGCCGCGCTCACCCGCGAGTTCGCCGACACCCACCCGTCCTGCCGTGCCCTGTGCCTCGAGTGGTCGGTGTGGTCCGGTGTCGGCATGGGCGAGCGGCTCGCCGTGGTCGAGTCGCTCTCGCGGGACGGCGTCACCCCCATCCCGCCCGACGAGGGCGTGCGGATCCTGCGCCGGCTGCTCGTCGATCCGCAGACGCCGGACGTCGTCGTGGTCAGCGGTCGCACCGAGGGCGTCGACACCGTGCGTCACGACCTGCCGCCGTTGCCCCTGCTGAGGTTCGTGGACAAGCCGCTGGTCCGGTACCACGGCGTCGAGCTCGTCACCGAGGTGGAGCTGAACGCGGGCACCGACCTGTACCTCGCCGACCACCTGCTCGACGGCAACCTGCTGTTCCCCGCCGTCTACGGCATGGAGGCGATGACCCAGGTCGCCGCGGCGCTCACGGGACGTGAGTCCACCCCCGTGTTGTCCGGGATCCGGTTCCTCCGGCCGATCGTGGTGCCACCTCGCGGCACGACGACAATCCGGATCGCCGCGGTGGTCACCGCCGACGACGTGGTGGACGTGGCGATCCGCAGCTCCGAGACCGCGTTCGAGGCAGACCACTTCGTGGCCCGGCTCTCGTACGGGAAGGCGGTTCCCCAGGAAGATCCGGTCGTGCACACCGGTCTGCCCCCGATCGCGCTCGACCCGGCGGCGCAGCTCTACGGCGACACCATGTTCCAGGGTCCGAGGTTCCAGCGGTTGCGGCGCTTCCACGAGGCCCGTGCCCGCGACGTCAGCGCCGACGTGGCCCTGAGCGCGCACCCGGACGGGTTCGCCGGTTACCTGCCCGCCGAGCTGCTGCTCGCCGACCCCGGCATGCGGGACGCGTTGATGCACGGCAACCAGGTCTGCGTCCCGGACGGGACGCTGCTGCCGGAACGGATCGACCGCCTGTACCCCGCGGGCTCGACCACCGGCGCGGGCGAAGTGCGGATGCGCGCCACCGAACGCCACCGCGACGGCGACACCTACGTCTACGACATCGCGGTGTTCGACGGCGACGAGGTCGTCGAGAGGTGGGAGGGCCTGCACCTGCGTGCCGTGCGGCGCAAGGGGTCCGCCGGCCCGTGGGTGGCCCCGCTGCTGGGGTCGCACCTGGAACGGGAGGTCGAGGGCCTGCTGGGCCACCGGGTCGCGGTGGTCGTCGAACCCGACCGCGAGGCGGGCGCCGACCGGGCGACCCGGCGCAGGAGCACGGCGCTCGGGGTGAGCCGGCTGCTGGGACGCGAGACCGAGGTCCGGTACCGGGCCGACGGCCGGCCCGAGGTCGACGCCGGGGTGGTCGTGTCGGCGTCCCACGCCGCCGGGGTCACCCTCTGCGTGGCCGCGGACCGCGTGACGGCCTGCGACCTGCAGGAGGTGCGTGAGCAGGAGGACCAGGTGTGGCAGGGGCTGCTGGGCCGGCGGCACCGCACCGCGGCGCTGCTGGCCGGGGCCGGTGAGCCGTTCGCGGTGGCCGCGACCCGCGTGTGGTCCGCCGTCGAGTGCCTGCAGAAGGCGGGTCTCCCGCTCGACACCCCGCTCACGCCGGAACCGGGCGGGCCGGAGGGCTGGGTGGTGTTCACCGCACCCGGGCTGAGGATCGCGACGCTGGTGACGGCGCTGCGCGGGGTCGCGGATCCCGTGGTCGCCGCCGTGCTGCTGGTGGAGGGGAGCTGACGTGGAGTCGTACTTCGAGATCAGGCACACGGTCGGCTTCGAGGAGACCAACCTCGTCGGCAACGTGTACTACGTGAACTACCTGCGCTGGCAGGGCCGGTGCCGGGAGATGTTCCTGGTGCGGCACGCCCCCGACGTGCTGACCGAGCTCCAGGACGACCTGAAGCTCTTCACGCTGAAGGTCGACTGCGAGTTCTACGCCGAGCTCACCGCGTTCGACGAGCTGGCGGTCAGGATGACCCTGGTCGAGCTGGCGCAGACCCAGGTCGAGTTCGGCTTCGACTACGTGCTGGTCGGGCCGGACGGGTCGGAGAAGCTCGTGGCGCGGGGCGCCCAGCGGGTCGCGTGCATGCGCGGCCCGAACAACGGGACCAGGCCGGCGCGGGTGCCCGACTCGCTGCGCCTGGCGCTCGAGCGGTACGCCCCGGCGGCGGCCTGATCATGACGGGGGAGACCTGCATGGACGAGTTCGAAGACCCGAAGACGTTGCGACGAGTCTTCGGCACGTTCGCGACGGGCGTCACCGTGGTCACCGTCGGGGGTTCCGCGCCGCACGGCATGACGGCGAACTCCTTCACGTCGGTGTCCCTCGACCCGCCGCTGGTGCTCGTGTGCGTCGGTCGTGATGCCTCGATGCACGGGCACCTCACGAAGACAGGGGCGTTCGGGGTGTCCGTGCTCGCCGCGGACCAGGAGGACGTCGCACGGCACTTCGCCAGCAGGTGGCGGCCGGCGGGCCACGCGCAGTTCGACGCGGTGGACTGGGTGCCGGGCACCAGGATCGACGCGCCGCTCATCGGCGGCGCGCTCGCCCGGTTCGAATGCACGTTGTGGCGCACCTACGACGGCGGCGACCACACGATCTTCCTCGGGAGGCTCCTCGCGACCGACGGTCCGGCAGGCCGCAACGCGTTGCTGTTCCTCAACGGCACCTTCCACGCGCTGGAGCACTCCGGCCTGTCGGCCTGAACCACCCGCATCAAGGCGAAAGGCGGGTCACCATCGGTGACCCGCCTTCTCGCGTCGGCGTTCAGCTCGCCCGTGATGCTTCCAGCGCGGTGGTCCGGACGTCGAGCAACGCCATGAGCACCGGAGGATCGATGGCGGACATCGGGCGCAGGACGACGTCCACGACGTGCGCCACCGTGCTGCTCGACACGACCAGCGGGCCGTGCGAACCCACGGACGGCGTGCGGTCCGCGGTGTGTTCACTGCCCGCCGGCACCGTGTGGATCAGCAGGTGCCATGCGCCCTCCGGCACGTTCTCCAGCTGGAAGTGACCCGGCCCCGGCAGCACCGCGCAGCTGATCGGCGCCCCCTGCGGGATCGGGTCGCGGAACAAGCCGACGAACGTGGGTCCGGGCTCGCACTCGGCGGGGCAGTGGATCCGGCCGCTGACCGAGCTCGTGCGCCGCACCACGATGTTCTTGCGGTTGTCGACGGAGATGCGCGTCGTCCGGCCGCGCAGCTGCCGGTACTCGGTGGGGGAGAGTCCGACGCTGGTTTTGAACCGCGAGCTGAACGTGCCGGGACTGTTGTAGCCGACCCGGTGGCTGATCTCCGTGACCCTCAGGTCGGTCGCCACCAGAAACCGTTTGGCCTCTTGCAGCCGCAACGCCGAGAGAAAACGCGCCGGTGATACTCCGGTAACCCGCTGGAACACGCGGGTGAAGTGAAATTTGCTGAACATGGCGACTTTCGCCATGTCGTCGATGGTTATCCGCTCGCCCAGGTTCGTCTGCATGGCACCGACGACTCTCGCGACTGCTTGTTCGCCGAGCTTGTCCATTGGTCCCCCGATTCGGCTGGTGCGGTGGAAGTGGCGGATTATTCAGTTGTTGGGAAAGTGCGTTGGAATCGCTCCAGCCGAAGCTAGCAGTGGGCAAAACGCCAGGCAAGGCGCGATTCAGGCATAGCGCCCCTCTGTTGTCTTCACTCTCGGTAGGCGATTCACGGTTGCTATGTCACCTCTACGTATTGTCTATGTGCGAAGCGCATGGCCGTGCTTTGTGGCGGACCCGGCTCGTTGGTCCGTACAGTCGAACGTCCTGAACCACCTGGAGTTGTGGGCGCGCTCCCGGAGATGGTGTTTCGATGTCGCTCTGCGTGTGCGAAGGGGATCATCCCACCTCTTGAGTTGATCTTCCATTAATCGAGACCGCAATCCGGGAGATGCGCCGTTCGGGCGACGATCGCGAGAATGGTGTCCACGGAAAGCCTCGGCTGGTATCGGCCGCCTTCCGTGTCTTCCGCCGAACGGGTGGTTCGGCCTGTGAAAGTCAATGTTGCTCCACAGCCGGGCGTTCGCCCGAACCCACACGACAGGAGGACGCGCACGTGACCGCCAGCGAAGCGGAAACAGGGCAGAACGACGTCACGACGATGACGTTCGAGGCGTTCGCGGACACGATCGTGCCCGGCGAGAAGAGGTGGCCCGGGGACGTCGCGGTCGCGGGGGCGAGCGCCGGTCCCGGTGCCGTGGCGGCCGGCGCCATCGAACTGCTGCGCATGCCGGAGGGAGGGATGGCCGCGTTGCTGGACCCGCTCGCGGGTCTGCTGAACAACCACGCGGCGACGTACGCGGCCGAGCGCGACATCGAGCTCGACCCCGCGTTGCCGCCGTTCGTCGCTTTGCCGTTCGGCGACCGCACGGCGGTGGTGCAGCTGCTGACCACACCCGGCCATCCGGAGAAGGAGGTCTGGGTCGGCATCGCGCTGTTCAGCAACATGGCCTTCGACACCGGCGCGCACATGCACACGACCGACGCGATCGCC
This sequence comes from Lentzea jiangxiensis, assembly GCF_900104175.1. Classification (GTDB taxonomy): domain Bacteria; phylum Actinomycetota; class Actinomycetes; order Mycobacteriales; family Pseudonocardiaceae; genus Lentzea; species Lentzea jiangxiensis. The sequence continues at coordinate 77,997 of NZ_FNIX01000003.1, read as the reverse complement.
GCAGGCCACCCCGGGCTGCTGACGATCGGGTTCGCGCAGCCGGACCCCGACGGCCTGTGGCGCTTCCCCGACTACACCTACGGCAAGCCCCTCGCGCGCCGTCACCCGGACACGACACCCTCAGGGAGCCCGGCATGAGTGCGTCCACAGTGGAGCAGACGGACGTGGTGGTGATCGGCAGCGGGTTCGGCGGCGCGATCACCGCCTACCACCTCGCCGCCGGTGGCGCGCGGGTCGTGGTCCTCGAACGCGGCCCCTGGCTGCAGGCCGACGAGTTCGACCACGACTTCCGGCTCGGCTCGTCGTCCACCCGCGTCTTCGACTTCGTCGTGGGGGACGGCATGAGCGTGCTGAGCGGCAACTGCGTCGGCGGCGGCAGCGTCGTCTACTTCGCCGCGATGCCCAGGGCACCCCGGTTCGTCTTCGACCGCCAGGGCTCGATCGGCAGGCGCATGTGGCCGGCTTCGATCACCAGGGACAGCCTCGACCCGTGGTACGACCGGGTCGCGGAGGCGTTGCCGATCAGCACCACCGACTGGGACACGATGACCTACGGCGGTGGCCTCTTCGGTGCCGCCTGCGCGCACGCGGGTCACACCGCGAACCCGGTGCCCGCCGCCATCGACACCGCGCTGTGCACCAACTGCAACTGGATGATGTCCGGCTGCAAGTTCGACGCCAAGCGCTCGCTGCTGCTCAACTACCTGCCCGCCGCGCTCGCCCACGGGGCGGAGATCCGGCCGCTGCACGAGGTCCAGCAACTGTCCACGACGGACGGTGGCGGCTACCGGGTGCACTACAACGTGATCGACGGCGAGGACTACCGCGTGTCCACCGGCTCCGGCACGATCGACGCGAAGGTCGTGGTCCTCGCCGCCGGCGCCGGCGCGACACCCGTGATCCTGCAGCGCTCCGAGCCCACGCTGGGTGCGATGCCGCACGCGGCCGGCCGGTACTTCTCCGGCAACGGCGAACGCCTCAACACCGCGATCCTGAACGAGGACCGGGTGCGCGAGGTGCTCGGCATCAGCATCGACGAGGCTGTCACCTTCCAGGCCAACCAGATCGGCCGCGGCCCCTGCGTCGCGAGCTGGGACCGGCTCGACGGCTCGCTGCCCGAGTACTCGCGCTTCTCGCTCGAGCAGCTGTACTTCCCGCCCGGCCTCGGCACCATCCTCGCCCAGGTGCCCGATGCCACCGGACCGACCTGGTTCGGCGTGGAGAAGAAGGAGATCCTGCGCCGCTGGAAGTCGTGGCTGACGGTGTTCACGATGTCCGAGGACGACAACGAGGGCGTCTTCGGCCCGCCTCCTCCCACCGGCAACGCCCACCGCATCTCCCAGCAGATGCTCGGCCGCGGCACGATCAGCTACCAGCCGACCGAGAACACGCGGCGCGGCTGGGCGGAGTCCGACGCCGCAGTCCGCGACATCCTGGAACGCGACGGCATGTCCCGTGTGATGCCGTGGACGAACGACGTCGTGGGCGCGTACACCGTGCACCCGCTGTCCTCCTGCCGCCTCGGTGACGACCCGGCGACGTCGGCGCTCGACGAGAACCACGAGCTGCGCGGACATCCCGGCATCTTCGTGACCGACGGCTCCGCGGTGCCGGGTGCGCTGACGGTGAACCCGGCGATGACGATCGCGGCACTGGCCGAACGCGCGGTGCCCGCGATCGTGCGGGCGGCTCGCCAACGCGGGGTCGACGTCTCCTACGGCGCGCCGTCGCCGGACGGGGAGACCTCGGCGCGCAACGGCGTTCTCCCGCTGGTGTCACACCTGGTGGCGGAATGACGACGGCGGTCGCGCCCGCCGCGGTGGCTCCCGGACCGCCGCGGCGGGCGACCCTCGCGGTGCTCGCGAGGATGGCCAGGAACCGGTTGCGGGTCATGTCGTCGATGTCGGCCCGGTACGGCGACGTCGTGCGGCTGCCCCTGGGGCCCAAGACGCTGAACTACTTCAACCACCCCGACCACGCGAAGCACGTGCTCGCGGACAACGCCGCGAACTACGTCAAGGGCATCGGCCTGACGCACGCCCGGCGTGCGCTGGGCGACGGTCTGCTCACGAGCGACGGTGAGCTGTGGCGCAAGCAGCGCAAGGTGATCCAGCCCGTGTTCCAGGCCAAGCGGATGGCGCGGTACGGAGGAGTGATCGCCCAGGAGGCGGCGGACACGGCGCAGAGGCTCCGGTCGCTGCGCGGGCAGACCGTCGACATCCGCGCGGAGATGACCGATCTGACGCTGCGGGTGCTCGGGCGGGTCCTGCTCGACGCCGACCTCAGCGAGTTCCACACGCTCGGGGCGTCGTTCGAGGCGGTGCAGGACCAGGCGATGTTCGAGATGATGTCGCTCAGCGCGGTGCCCACCTGGGTGCCGTTGCCGCGCCAGCTGAGGTTCCGCCGGGCACGCGCCGACCTGCAGGACGTCGTGGACCGGCTCGGCGCCGACGGGGCGCGAGCGGGTGGGGACGACGTCGTGTCGCGGCTGGTCGAGTCCACGCGCGCGGAGACCGACGCGGCCGTCGGGCGGCGCCGGATGCGCGACGAGCTCGTGACGTTGCTGCTCGCCGGGCACGAGACGACGGCGAGCACGCTCAGCTGGGCGTTCCACCTGCTCGACCGCCATCCGCACGTGGCCGCCGCGGTGCACGACGAGGTCGCCGGTGCGCTGGGTGACCGCATGCCGGTGTTCGAGGACCTGCACGCGTTGCCGTACACGTCGGCGGTGCTGCAGGAGGTCATGCGGCTGTACCCGCCGGTGTGGATCCTGCCGCGCCAGGCCAGGGAGTCCGACGTGATCGGCGGCTACCGCGTGGAGGCCGGCGCCGACGTGCTGATCTGCCCGTACACGCTGCACCGGCACCCGGCGTTCTGGGAGGCCCCCGAGCGGTTCGACCCCGGCCGCTTCACCGGTGACGCGGCGGGCCGGCCGGCCTACGCCTACATCCCGTTCGGCGCCGGGCCGCGCTACTGCGTCGGCAACCACCTCGGGATGATGGAGGCGACCTTCGTGCTGGCGACGGTCACCAGGGCGCTGCGGCTCACCGGGGTACCGGGACGGGCGGCGGTGCCGGAGCCGATGCTGACGCTGCGCATGCGGGACGGTCTGCCGATGACCGTGTCCGCCTGGTGAACACGCCGGAAGTGCCGATGGCGACGAGCCATCGGCACTTCTCGCGCGTCCTCAGTGGACGATACCGGCCTTCTGCTCGCCGAGGTGCCGGGCGGCGGTCAGCGCGGCCAGGGACAGCAGCCCGAGCAGGTCGCGGTCGTCCGGGTACTGGTCCCGGAACCGCGCGACGTCGTGGTCGCCGACCTGGTGCGGTGCGAGCGCGGTGAGCAGTGCGAGCCGGGCGGAGGGGACGGACTTCGGTCCGAGGGCGTGCAGGTGCTCGTCCACCCAGGACGCGCTGATGCCCGGTGGCCGGCCGAGGCGCTCCGGGACCACGGTGTCGAGCGTGTGGCGTGTCTCGTCGGGGAGGTGGTCCGCCGCCGCGGCGGTTTCGTTCGCCAGGGTGGCGAAAGCGGCGGCGACGGCAGGGGAGCCGGCCGCCCAGCCGAAGCCGTCCGGCGGTGGTGTGCCGAGGCGCAGACCGGCCGCGCGACCGGTCTCGTTCCGCGCGGTGACCCTGCCGGACATCACCCTGCCGGCCACGCGCCGGGCGATGGCCCGCGCTCGCGGGGGACCGGGCAGGAACGTGCCGTCCAGCAGGACGTTGATCACCCTGTTGAGGAAGTGGAAGTACACCAGGACGCCGACGTACTCGGGTGTGTGGGCCGCGGCGAACGGCGGCCGCACCGGCGTCTCGGCCCACGCCGCGAACGGCCGCAAGGCCGGGTCGAGCCCGTCCGCGCCGGCGCCGGACAGCAGCTGGGTGGCGAAGGACCCGGCGCCGCCGCCGTGGAGCATGATCGCGTGGGCGTCCACGCAGTAGGTGCACTCGTTCAGCCGGGACACGGTGGCGGCCACCGCCTCCTTGCTGACGCGGGGCGCCGTGCCCGCCAGCAGAGGTTCGCGGAAGGCCGCCCAAGACGCGGCGAGCAGCGCAGGCGCGGCGGAGAACATCGTCACCGCCTCGACGAGCCGGCCGACCTCCTTCGCGGACTGCGCGTAGACCTCGCGGACCAGGCCCGTCGCCCGTTTCGGCGGGACGACCTCGACGTGTTTCACGATTCCGGACATGGCGGCCTCACCGGAAGTAGTTCTGGACGCGCTGGCGGAAAACCTCGTACGCGGGGACGGCGCCGTCCTCGGGGAGGTCCTCGATCTCCTTCGCGGCGATTTCCGAACATTCCTCCGCGCTGCGCCCGCAGAACACCTGGGCGGCCATTTCGCTGTGCGGCGTCACGAGGCCGGCGACCACCCTGGCGCGCATCGCGAAAACCGCGCCCTGGGCGACCTCCGGCAAGAGGTCACCGGCTCCCTCGACCAGTTTTCCGAGTTCCTGCTCGGTGACCCCGCCCGCATAGGAAGCGGCCAGTCCCGCTCCGCTGAGGAGGTCCGCGTGCCTGCCCTGGGGAAAGCGTCTGATGCTTTTCAGTAGCCGGTCGACGTCGCCGCCGTGGATGAACCACATCGCCCGCCCGATGCCGTGGTCGATCACCCGGTTCGTGTACGCGGCCGGACCGGGCCAGGCGAGCCGTCCGGGCACGCGGTGTTCCTCCACCCACGAGACGTGGTCGAAGTAGGCGAGGTGGAAGCCGTAGCCGTCCATGATCAACCAGCTCAGCGACGGGTGGTCGGCGAGCTTGCGCGCGTCGGGGATGGCCCGTGACCACAGCATTCGCGGCAACCTCGCCAGCGCGAACCCCACGCCGATGTAGGCCATGAAGATGTGCTTCGACGCGGGCGCCGAGGTGAAGTGCGGCCCCGCGAGGAACTGCTCGACGTGGCTGCGGCCGGGCAGCGGGGTGAGGGCGTCGCGAATCGCCAGCGCCATCGTGGCACCCTCGTAGGCGAAGCCGCGGTATTCGCGGGACAGTGCGTCGAGTCGCGCGATTATCGAGCCGTGGTCTTTGTGCTCGATGCCGAACTCGAATCCGTAGACGAGCTGCAGGGCGCTCATTTCGAGTTGGGCGCGCGCGGGTGTGTCGATGGCGAACCCGCGCCGGTCGAAGAGGACGTCCGAAGCGTCCGGCGTGACGAACCGTTTGCGAATCAGTCCCGTGGTTGACATTTCCGGTGGGACCTCCTCTTGGAAAGGCGATTATCCACCGTTCAATGCTGGCACACCTTCCGGTCGGGCCGCTTCTCTCACGTTGCTCCCGGAGAAAAGAAATCATCGGACAACGGCAATGCGCGGTATCGGGTATTCAGGCCGGGGACTTCGTCAGCGCCGTCGCGCGGACCGCCGCGGCCATGCTCGCCCACGCGGCGAGCTCGATCAGCGCGGCGTCGTCCGCCCGCGCGTCCCGGATCACCTCGTCGTCCACCTGGTACGGCGCGAACGCGCACAGCAGCGCCAGCCTGACCGCCGCCCGGTCCCGCGGCCCGACGCGGGCGGCCGCGTCCCACGCCCACCTCCGGCTCGGACCCTTCGGTCTGCCGTCCCAAGTGGACAGTTCGGCGGCGAGCAGCACCCGCGCGGCTTCCGGGACCGGTGCCGAGTCGAAGACGGCCTTCGAACGGGCGAGGGCCTGTGCGACTACCGGGCTGCCCGCCGCCCACGCGAGCTCATCGGGCAGCGGCGCCTCCGGCAGCGGGTTGCGTCCGGGCGGGGTGCTCACGGCGGACGCGATGAGGCCGGTGAGCATCCTCGTCACGGGACCGAGCATGAAGGCCGGCGCGTACGGCGGCATCGGCCGTTCGGTGAGGAAGACGCTCACCATCCTGTTGAAGTACTGCAGCGTCGTCGCGACACCGAGCACTTCCGGCAACTCGTCGGCGGTGAACCGCCCGGTGTCCGCGAGATCCACTCTGCCGCCACCGAACCTGGCCGTGGTCGCGGTGTGGACGGTGACGCAGTAGGGACATTCGTTGGCCTGCGACACCGCCGCCGCGACGGCCTCCTTGGTGCCGCGGTCGAGCAGGCCGGGAGCGAGCACGACGTCCCGCAACATCACCCAGGACGCCCGCAGCGCGGCGGGTGCCGCCGCGTGCAGCACGACGGGGGGTGCCAGCACGCCGAACTCGCTTTCGACCGCGCGGTAGACCTCGAGGACTTCGGGACCGGCCCGGCGGAACGGAACGGGCGTCACGTGCCGGACCTGGGCGAGGGAGAGGCCGCGCAGGGCCTTGCGGAGCAGCGAGCGCGCCATCGGGCCCCCAACGGTTGCATGATGCTACTCACCGGAACGCTACGGTACGTCGGTTCGATCACGCAACTGGCGGTTTAGCATGGGGAATGCTCGGACGAAGGTACGACGACCAGGTCTGCTCAGCCGCCCGCGCACTCGAGGTGGTGGGCGAGCGGTGGACGCTGCTGATCATGCGGGACGTGCTGCTGGGCGTCGTGCGGTTCGACGGCCTGCTGGCGAGCCTGGGCATCGCCCGCAACGTGCTCAGCGACCGGCTCGCCGGCCTGGTGGAGCACGGCGTGCTGGAACGCGTCGCCTACCAGCGGCACCCGCTGCGGTACGAGTACCGCCCGACCGCGGCCGGCCGGGAGCTCGCGGTCGTGGTGGTCGCGCTGATGCAGTGGGGCGACCGGAACGTGCCGTCGCCGGACGGACCGCCGCGCACCGCCCTGCACGCCACGTGCGAGGGCGAACTGGTCGCGTGCCTGATGTGCCCCGACTGCGGCGAGCCGGCCCGCCCCGGTGAGGTGACGACGAGGTCGAACCGCGCCTGACCTGTGGGCACCCGCTACAGCGGCACGACCGCCGAGGAGCCGTTCGACTCGAACCCGTGCGAGTACTCCGCGGCGAACTCCTCGCCCAGGCGCTGCCGGACCCCGGCTTCCACCCGGTCGCGGTCCGCTCGCTCGGCGGCCGTCAGCATGGCTCCGGCGGACCGCCGTGCCGCCGCGGCGGCCCCGAGCAGTCGCGCCGCTTCGGCCGGCAACGAGTCGGCGAGGCACGCCCCCGCCAACCCCTCCATGGCGACGGCGACCGCGCGCTGGTCGCCCAGCGAGCGGGCGACGGTGAGTCCTTCGAGGTGCCGGGACCTCGCGGTCCTGGTGTCGCCGCGCTGTTCGGCGACGAACCCGAGCTCGGTGAGGATGAGCCACAACCCGATGCCCGGCTCCCACTCCCACTCCAGCACCGTGCGCAGGTGGCGTTCCGCAGCCTCGAGGTCTCCCGCCCGCCGGGCGATCAGACCCAGGTTGATCTCGGCGAAGATCTGGCCCGGCTTGTAGCTCTGCTCCCGGGACAGGCGCAGGGCGCGCTCGTTCAGCTCTCGGGCGTGCGCGTGGTCACCGCGCAACATCGAGACGCGGCCCAGCCAGCTCAGGCGGTCCGCGGCCTGCGGCCACAGACGCAGCTCCTCCGCCATGCGCAGGCCGTCGCGGTGCAGGCGGGCCGCCTCCTCGTAGTCGCCCTCGATCTCGGCGAGGCCACCGAGCGCCTCGGTCGCGCGCAGCTGACCCCACCGGTCGCCCAGCTCCCGGAACAGCGCGAGGCTCTGCGAACCGTTGCGCCGCAGGGACTCCAGGTCGCCTCGGGTGTGCGCGCGGATCGCCTGCAGGCTCAGCGTCGCGGCGACACCCCACCGGTCGCCCAGTTCGCCGAACGTCTCCTGCGCGCGGTTCACCAGGTCCTCGCTGGTGGACTGGGCGCCGAAGTCCGCCTCGACCAGGCCGAGGAAGAACTGGGCGAACGCCTTGCCCCGCGGGTCGTCCAGCGAGTCGTACGCGGCGAGCGCGGCGGCACGCGCGGCCGCCCGGTCCGCCACGTCGCTGCCGAGGAACGTGATGCCCGCGTGCCACGCCGAGGCGCGGGCCCGTTCGGCCGAGTGCGCGGTGTCGAGGGCCAGGGCGGTGGACAGCGCCCTGCGCGCCTCGGACAGCCTGCCCCGCAGGTACCAGTACCAGGCCAGCGCGTTGACCAGCCGCAGCGCGCCGGGACCGTCCGCGGTGTCGAGTGCGGTGCGCAGGTTCGCCGACTCGGCGTCGAGGCGTTCGAGCCACTCGCGCTGGGCGGGTCCGCGCAGGTGCGGTTCCGCGGTCTCGGCCAGTGCCGTGTAGTACCGCCGGTGCGCCTCCTGCACGGTCTCGGTCTCGCCGGCCTCGGCCAGCCGTTCGCGGCAGTAGGCGGCGACCGATTCGAGTAACCGGTACCGGGTTCCGTCCGGTGTGTCCACGGCGGTGACCAGCGACCGGTCGACCAGGTCCGCGACCGCGTCCAGCACGTCGGCCGCCGCGACGATCCCGCCCGCGCACACCGCCTCGGCCGCGGTCAGCGTGCACCCGTCGGAGTGCGCGGCGAGCCTGCGCAGCACCGCGCGTCCGACCGGGTCGAGCGGCTCCCAGCTCCAGTCGATCACCGCGCGCAGCGTCTGCTGGCGCGGTGGCGCGTCGCGGTAGCCGTCCGCGAGCAGCCGGAACCTGTCGTCGAGTCGCGCCAGCAGCTCGCGCAGCCCCAGCGACCGGGCCCTGGTCGCCGCGAGCTCCAGCGCGAGCGGCACCCCGTCGAGCCGGGTGCACAGCTCGGCGACGGCCCGGGCGTTGCCCGCGTCCAGCGTGAACGAGGGCGCGGACCGGGCGACGAACAGCTTCACCGCGCTCGACCGCTCCACGACTTCGGGTGGCGTGCCGGGTGGCGGCAGGTCGAGCGGCGAGACCGTCCACACCGACTCGCCCGCGATGCGCAACGGCTTCTGGCTCGTCGCGAGCACCCGCAGACCCGGCGCGGCGGCCAGCAGCCGTTCGGCGATCGCCGCGACCTCGGTGACGAGGTGCTCGCAGTTGTCCAGCACCAGCAGCATCCGCCGCGTCCGCACGGCTTCGGAGAGCACCTCGGTGCCCGGCACGTCCCTGATGCCGAGCGCCGCCATCACCGCGCTCGGGAGCAGACCGCCCTCGGTGATCGTCGCGAGCTCCACGAGCCAGGCGCCGTCCGGGTACCGCGCGGCCGTGCGGGTCGCCACCTCCACCGCGAGACGGGTCTTGCCCACACCACCCGATCCGGTGAGCGTCACGAGCCTCGAGGAGCCCAGCAGCGCGCAGACGCCGGAGACGGCCTCGTCCCGGCCGATCAGCTCGGTGGGCGGCACGGGGAGGGTGGCGGGGCGCCGGCCCAGCGGTGCGAGCGAAGGGTCGTGGCGCAGGATCGACCGGTGGAGCTCGGCGAGCCGCTCACCGGGTTCGAGCCCCTGTTCGTCGTGCAGCAGCGCCCGCACCTCGCGGAACGACGCCAGCGCCTCGCTCTGCCGCCCGGCCCGGTAGAGCGCCAGCATGTGCAGCTCGCGGAGCCGTTCACGCAGGGGGTGGGCCGCCACCAGGTCGCCGATCTGGCCGAGCAGCGCGGCGTGCTCGCCGAGTTCCAGCCGGGCCTGGGCCAACTCCTCGGCGGCCGACAGCCGGTCCTCCTCCAGCCGGGTGATCTCGGCGCGGGCGAACGGTTCCCCGGCGAAGTCCGCGAAAGCGGCCCCGCGCCACAGCGCCAGCGCGTCGCCGAGCAGGCGGGCGCGCTCGCCCAGGTCCGTGCTGGTGCGCGCGGCGGCGGTGAGGGCGGAGAACTGGTCCGCGTCCACGCGGCCGGCGCCGGTCCGCAGCACGTAGCCGGGCCGCTGGGAGGCGAGCAGGTCCCGCGCGCCGGGTTCGCCCGCGGCCAGGGCCTGGCGCAGCTTGGAGATCTTGGTCTGCAGGGCGCCCGTCGGGTTGACCGGCAGGTCGTCGCCCCACAGGTCCTCGATCAACGCGGTCGCCGACACCGGGCGGTTGCGGTGCGCCAGCAGGTTCGCGAGAAGTGCCCGCACCTTCGACTCGGGGATCTCGACCGGGCGGCCGTCGGCGGTTCGGACGGCGAGCGGCCCGAGCACCGCGAAGAACATGCGCACACGATACCGGCCGAAAGAATTCCGACAGTGCAGGCGCGCAGGGTGAGCCGGATCGATGAGTTCGGGTGCCGGCCACGGCACCACACGGAAGGACAAGTTCATGGATTCGACCGGTCCGGCCGAGGACACCACGCGGGCGGGGCGGCGGGAGTGGATCGGCCTCGCGGTGCTCGCCCTGCCGACGCTGCTGCTGTCGCTCGACCTGAGCGTGCTGTTCCTCGCGCAACCCCAGCTGAGCGCCGACCTGAACCCGTCGGCCAGCCAGCAGCTCTGGATCATGGACATCTACGCGTTCATGATCGCGGGCTTCCTCGTCACCATGGGCACCCTCGGCGACCGCATCGGCCGCCGCAAGCTGATGCTGTACGGCTCCGCCGCGTTCGCCGTCGCGTCCGTGATCGCCGCCTACTCGACGACCCCGGAGATGCTGATCTTCGCGCGGGCCCTGCTCGGCATCGCCGGCGCGACCCTGATGCCGTCCACCCTCGCGCTGATCATGACGATGTTCACCGACGCCAAGCAGCGCGGCTTCGCGATCGGCGTCTGGCTGAGCTCGTTCATGGGCGGCATGGCCATCGGCCCGGTGATCGGTGGAGCCCTGCTCGGCTGGTTCTGGTGGGGATCGGTGTTCCTGATGGCGGTACCGGTGATGGTGCTGCTGATGGTCACCGCCCCCGTCCTGCTGCCGGAGATGCGCGACCCGGACGCCGGCCGCATCGACCTCCTCAGCGTGGTGCTGTCGCTGCTCGCGATCCTGCCCGTGGTCTACGGTCTGAAGGAGATCGCGCAGTACGGCTTCAGCGCGGTCGCGGGAGGGTCGGTTCTCGTCGGCATCGTGTTCGGCGTGCTGTTCGTGCTGCGCCAGCGCACGCTCGACAGCCCGCTGCTCGACCTGAAGCTGTTCCGCAGCAGGACGTTGAGCGGCGCGCTGGTCGTCATGCTGCTGACCTCGGCGACGATCTCGTCCAGCATCATGCTGTTCAGCCTCTACCTGCAGACCGTCCGGGGTTACTCGGCCGTCGAGTCCGGCCTGTGGCTGATCCCGGCCGCGACCGCGCTGATCGTCACGTCGCTGGTGGCGCCGAAGATCGCGCAGAAGGTCCGTCCGGCCTACGTGGCCGCCGCCGGTCTCCTGGTGGCGGCGGCCGGTCTCGCGGTCGTGTCCCAGGTCGGCACCGCCACGAGCCTCGTGGTCGTGCTGCTCGGGTTCGTCCTGGTGCAGGCCGGCGTCGGCCCGATGGGCTCGCTCGGCACGGAGATGATCGTCGGCTCGGCGCCGGAGGAACGCGCCGGCTCCGCCGCCTCGGTGTCGGAGACGAGCACCGAATTGGGCGTGGCCATCGGTGTCGCGACCTACGGCACGATCGCGGCGGCGGTCTACCAGAACCTCGTCGCGGTACCGCCGGGCGTTCCCGCGGAGGCCGCCGCGGCGGCCGGGGAGACGATCAGCGGTGCCGTCGCGGCGGCGGAGGGACTGGCCGCCGACACGGGTGCGGCCCTGCTCGACTCCGCCCGTGCCGCTTTCACCAGCGGCGTGAACACCGCGGCGGGAGTCGCCGCGGTGATCCTGGTGGTGCTGGCCGGGCTGACCGTCGCCTTGCTGCGGCACGTCGGCAAGACCGGCGAGGAGTCACCGGCCCCGGCCGACGCGGGAGTCGCCATGGCGGCGGAACGGGAAGCCCGGTGACCCGGTCGCGCCGCAACCGGGTGGCGACGATCCCCTGATCGTCCGGTCGCGGCGCGACCACCCACGGGTGAGCCCGGCATCGTCCCCCCTCGATGCCGGGCTCACTCGCGCTTGCGCGTCACCCGCACGCGAAAAGGGCCGGGGAGTCCCCGGCCCTTCCCGTCACCGCGTCACGCGGGCTGGCTCGAGAACTGCCCGGCCTCCCGTCCGGCTCCCGCCGGCCCGCGGTAGGCCTGTGCGATCTCCAGCCAGCCGAGCGCCTCCTCTCCCTCGGCCACCACCGCGAGGTCCGCGTGGTGCCGCCGCCTGGCCACGAGCAGGCAGAAGTCCAGTGCCGGTCCCGAGATCCGCTGCGAGGCGTCCTGCGGCCCGAACGTCCACAGCTCACCGGACGGCCCGGTCAGCTCGAACCGGAACGGCTTCTGCGGTGGCGTGAGCCCCCGCGCGAGGTAGCCGAACGTCATGGTGTGGAAACCGAACCCGCACAGGTGCTTCAACCGGCCGGTCGGCTCGCGGCGGATGCCGAGGGTGTCCGCGATGTCCTGGCCGTGGGCGAAGAGCTCCATCATGCCGCCGGCGGCGAGCACCGGCGCGGGCAGCGGGTTCACCAGCCACGGCACGAGCCGGCCGTCGGGCACGGACGACAGCGCGCTGCCCGCGGCCTGCCGTTCGGCCCGCCAGCGTTCGAGCAGCTTGCGGGGGCCGAGTGAGAGGAACGGGGCCAGCGCTCCCGCGACCGCCCCGTCGAAGTCCGCTCCGATGCCCGACACGAGGGTGGCGAACGCGGCCGGGTCGGAGGCGGCGAGGCCCGCCATGCGGGTGGTCGAGGTGAGGTGGGCGATCTGGTGGGCGATCGTCCAGCCGGGTGCGGGGGTCGGCAGCGACCACTGCGACTCGGTGAGGGGGGCGACCATGCGGTCGACCTCCTCGCCCTCGGCTTTCAGTGCGAGGAAAACGTTCTCTTCGGTCACGCGTCTGTCCTCCTGGGACCGGGCTACACGATGTGGACGTCGGGCACGTAACGGATCCAGCGGCCGCCCGACTCCCGGAACCCGATCTCCTTGGCAAGGATCTCGTCGGCGTGGTTCCACGCGAACAGCACCGCGTAGTCGGGGTAGGGGTCGGAGAAGGCGGCCGGTGGGCGCACGGGGATGTGCGAGCCGGGGGTGACGCGGCCCTGCTTGGTGACGCTGGTGTCGCAGATGAACGGCACGAGGTCCGGCCCGATGCCGCAGAAGTTCAGCACCGTCGCGCTCTTCGCGGTCGCGCCGTAGCCGACGACGCTCTTGCCCTCCGCGCGCAACGACCGCAGCAACTCCACCAGGTCGGTTCTGATCTGTGCGACGTTCGAGGCGAACCGGGTGAGCGTGGCCGGCGAGGTGAGACCGGACAGCTCCTCCTCGGCGGCGAGCTCGGCGACAGCTGGTGCCACCGCGCGAGTTCCCTTGCGCGCCAGGGTGTACCGCAGCTCACCGCCGTGCACGGTGAGCCGTTCGACGTCGACCAGTTCCAGTCCGTGCATCAAGGCCATGTACTGCACCGAACGCACGGTGAAGAAGAAGAAGTGCTCGTCGTAGATCTGGTCGAACGAGTTGCGCTCGACGATGTCGGCGAAGTACGGGTCCTCGAAGACGAAGATCCCGCCGGGGGAGAGCAGCGCGGCGACGCCGCGCAGGATCGATCCGATGTAGGGGATGTGGCACAACGTGTTCGCGGCGAACACGACGTCGGCCGGGCCGTGCTCGGCCAGGACCTCCACCGCGGTCGGCTCGTCGAAGAACGTGTTGCGCACCTGCACGCCCTTCGCGGCGGCGCGCTGGGCCACCCCGCCGGACGGTTCCACCCCGAGGTGGTGGACGCCCTCCGCGGCGAACCACTCGAGCATCACGCCGTCGTTGCAGCCGATCTCCACGACGAACGGTGCCGGCCCGGTGAGCTCGTCGCGGCGCAGCCGTGCGGCCAGCGCCGCGAAGTGCTCGCGCATGAACCGCGAGCCCGACGACAGGTAGGGGTAGTCGTGGTGGAACATCCGGTCCCGGGGCACCTCGGACATCAGCTGCACCATCGTGCAGGACTCGCAGACCCCGACGGCGAGCCGGAAGCGGAAGTCGCCGGCCGGATCACCCGGCAGCACGAAGGCGTCGGAGAGCGGCTGCGATCCGAAGTCGGCGAACTCGCGCACGACACCGGCGCACACGTGGCAGACGGAGTTCTTCCGGTTGTCGTTCATCGCGCCCCCGCTCGTTGCTGCTCGACGAGCTGAGCCAGCACGGGCACGAGCTCACCCGGGCTCGGCGCGGCGGCGGCGTCGAGCCGCAGCCGGTGCGCCCCTTCCGCGAAGGACGGGTCCTCGACGACCCGCATGACCCGCTTGCGCATGACGTCGATCGAGTGCCGCGCGAAGTCGAGGGTGAGCCCGGCCCCCTGGCCGACCACCCACGCCGCGGTGTCCGACGACTCGATGTCCTTGGCCGCCAGGGCCCATTCGGTGCCGGCCTCACCCTCGGCGAGCAGTCCCTCGTCACCCCCGGAGTCGAGGATGAGCTGCGGCACCCGCAGACCGGCCGCCGCGGAGAACGTGCCGACGCCGCCGTGGTGGATCAACGCCGCGCACGTGGGCAGGAGCTGGTTGAGCGGCACGTAGTCGACGACGCGCACGTTGCCCGGCACCTCGCGCACACCGGCCAGCTGCGTCTCGTTCAACGTCGCCACGACGTCGACGTCCAGTTCGGACACCATCTCCAGCAGGCCGGGCACGTGGTCCCAGCCGCCCTTCATGACCAGGCGCCGCGACTGCCCGAGCGACAACGCGACGCGCGGCCGGTCCTGCGGGGCGTGGAGCCAGTCCGGGACGGCGGTCTGGCCGGAGTACGGGATCCAGCGCATCGGCACCGTCCTGGTGGCCACCGGCAGCCGCATGCCCGCGGGGAGCGGGTCGATGGTCCACTGGCCGAGCAGCAGGTCGCGGTCCACCTCGACGCCGTGCCGCTCGGCGGCGGGACGAACGGTCTCGGCCAGCGGGTTCCAGTTCGTCCCGACGCGGTCGAGCACCCACGCGAAGTAGTCGAGACCCCAGTGCAGCCGGGCGTGCGCCGCGCCGCTCACCCGTGCCCCGATGGCCGCGGCGGGGAAGCACGCGTCCCAGACGACGAGGTCCGGTTTCCAGGCGCGGCAGAAGTCCACGAACTCGTCGACCACGGGCAGCGCGTCGGAGGCGGTGGCGCCGACCGGGTGGAAGTCCCAGATGGGCGGCAGCATGAACTGGCAGAAGACGTCCCAGAGGTTCTGCTCGGCCGGGCTGAACGGGCCGAGCGCGAGTCCGGTCTCGTCGAGCCGCGCGCGTGTCTCCGGCGGTGTCGGACGTCCCGGTCCCATCAGGGCCGGTGCGCTGTCGGCGGTTCCGAGGGACACACCGGTCAGCCCGACCGCCGCGACGGCGTCGGCGAGCGCCGGATGCGCGGCGACGCAGACCTCGTGCCCCGCGCTCTGCAGCGCCCAGGCGAGCGGAACCATCGGGTTCAGGTGCGATGGCGTTGGCCAGGGGGTGAACACGACTCGCATGCGGCTGCTCCTCAGAGGGGGAAAGCGAATGACGCAGGCACGGCGACGGCCATCCTGAGTCGCGCGGAGCAGCGTCCGCATCTCCGAGGTTGCGGAGCGTGAAACCGCTGGCACCCCTGGGTTTCCGACCCCGGATTACAAGGCGTCGGCAGCGCAATCTGCGAGAAGGAAGTGCCGCTGTCCAAAGCTACGGTCAGCGGGCGCGCGCATCGGGTGGAATTCGCAGGCTGAGGAGGAAGTTCAGTGACTGATCAGCTCGCTCCGATCTCCGGTCGCGCGCCGGCGGCGACGCCCAGGGCGGCGTCCAGACCCGTGTGGCGAAACCCTTGGTGGATGGCGTTGGTGGCGCTCGTGGTGGCATTCTTGGTCTACGCCTTACCGCCCTACCTCGACCTCGACCCGGCGAAGTCCCTGTCGCCGATCGTCGAGGGCTCCTCCATCCACTACCCGTTGCTGGTCCTGCACATCGTCGCGGGCACGCTGGGGCTGCTCACCGCCTGCCTGCAGATGTCGTCGTGGGTGCGCGGCAGATATCCGCGACTGCACCGCACGAGCGGGATCATCTACATCTTCGGTGGCGCGCTGCCGGTCGCGGTGAGCACGCCCGTCCTGCTGCTGTTCTCCGGCGAGATCGCGGCGGGACCGGGCAGGGTCGGCAGGTTCGTGCTCGGCCTGCTGTTGCTGCTGAGCACGGTCGTGGCGTACCGCATGGCGAGAAGGCACCGGTACGCCGACCACCGCCGGTACATGATCTACAGCTTCGCGCTGATCATGGACGGTGTCGGCACGCGGCTCGTGCTGTTCCTGCTCGGGATCGTGCCGGTGTTCGGCGTGCAGCTGCCGTGGACCGCGCGGATCGACCAGGCGCTGCTGTTCGAGATGGTCGGGTGGTGCGTGTGGGTGTTCAACCTGCTCGTGGCCCAGTGGTGGATCGAGCGGACCAAGCACCGGAAAGTCCTGCCCGCCAACGTGAAAGGCTGACCATGCGTCCCTTCCGGATCGACGTGCCCGACAGCCGGCTCGACGACCTCCGCGCCCGGATCGCCTCGACCCGCTGGCCCGCCGCCATCCCCGGCACGGGCTGGGAGCGCGGAGTGCCGCCGGAGTACCTGCGGGAGCTCGCCAAGCACTGGTCCACCGACTTCGACTGGCGGGCGGTGGAGCGGCGGCTGAACTCCTACGACCAGTTCGTCACCGAGATCGACGGCGCGACCGTGCACTTCCTGCACGTCCGTTCGCCGGAACCGGACGCGCGGCCCTTGCTGCTCACGCACGGCTGGCCGGGCTCGGTGATCGAGTTCCTGGACGTGATCGGCCCGCTTACGGACCCGCGATCGCACGGCGGCGACCCCGCCCAGGCGTTCCACCTCGTCGTGCCCTCGTTGCCGGGACACGGTTTCTCCGGTCCGGTGGAGCAGCCCGGCTGGGACCTCCCCAGGATCGCGGGGGCGTGGGCGGAGCTGATGGCCCGGCTGGACTACGACGCGTACTTCGCGCAGGGCGGCGACTGGGGCTCGTTCATCTCGCTGGAACTGGCCCGCCGCGATCCGGAGCACGTGCGGGCGGTGCACGTGAACATGCTCGTCACGGTGCCGTCCGGTGATCCGGCCGAGCTGGCCGCGCTGTCCGAACAGGACTTCGGGCGGCTCGGCGGGCTGCAGCGGTTCGACCGGGAGCTGTCGGGCTACCTGAAGCTGATGTCCACCAGGCCGCTGACCGTCTCCTTCGGGCTGAACGACTCCCCGGCCGGCCTGCTCGCGTGGATCGTGGAGAAGTTCAAGGACTGGACGGATCCGGCGGCCGAGCTGCCGGAGGACGCGGTGAACCGCGACATGCTGCTCGCGAATGTGACGCTGTACTGGCTGACCGGGACCGCCGCGTCGTCCGCGCAGCTGTACTTCGAGGCGGGCCCCCAGCTCGGTGCGATCTTCACGCCGGGTGTGCGGCCGGAGCCCGTGCCGGTCCCGCTGGGGGTGAGCGTGTTCGGCGGTGACGTCGTCGCGCCGGTCCGGGCGCTGGCCGAGGCCGCCTACCCCGCGATCGTCTCCTGGTCGGAGGTGCCGCGGGGCGGGCACTTCGCCGCGATGGAGGAGCCGGAGGCGTTCGTCCGCGAGGTGAGGAAGTTCTTCGGTGCGGTCGAAGGCTGACATGCGGGGCCGCACCGCCCTGGTCACCGGGGCGACGGGTTTCCTCGGCGCGCACCTCGCCGAGGAACTCGTCGCCCGCGGTGCCACCGTGCTGTGCCCGTGCCGGTCGGGGGTGCTCCGCCTGCCGGCGCACGACCGCCTGCGGCCGGTCCGGCTCGACCTGCTGGACAGGACCGGTCTCGCTCGGCTCGTGGCGGCCCGGGACGTCGACCTGGTCGTGCACAGCGCGGCCGTGGACGGGACGCCCGAGGACAAGCGGCTGCGCGCGGGCACGATGATCGACGAGAACATGCGGATGGTGTCGAACGTCCTCGACAGTGCGCGACGGGGCGGGGTCGCGGACACCGTGCTGCTGAGCTCCAGCGACGTCTACGCGGGCACCATGCCGTGGCCGACGAGGGAGACCGAGGACCACCACACGGACATGAGGTTCGCGCGGGACGGCTTCTACCTGTCCAAGGTGTACGCCGAGGTGCTCGCCGAGCAGTACGCGGCCGAGCACGGGATGCGCGTGCACCTGCCCAGGCCCGTCAGCATCTACGGCCCCGGCGACGACTTCGGTCCCCGGTCGCTGCGACTGATCCCGAGGCTGATCTCCCGCGTGCACGCGGGGAAGGAGGTGGAGATCTGGGGGAGCGGTGAGCAGACCCGCACGTTCATCTACGTGACCGACGTCGTGCGCGCGGTGCTGGCGATGGTCGAACACCCGGCGCACCGCGTGGCCAACATCGGAACAGGGGAACAGGTCTCGGTGCTGGCACTGGCGCGACTCGTGGGAGAGGCACTGGGCAGGCCGGTGCGTCTCAAGACCGATCCGGGCAAGCCGGAGGGCCGGTCCAGCCGCAACCTGGACCTGACCCGGATGCGGGAGATCGACGGTACGGCGCCCGTGTCGCTGCGGGAGGGACTGCGCCGCACCGCGGCGTGGTACCGGCGGTCAGCCGCCGAACTCGCGGACGATCTCCGTGATGTACCGGCCGTATCGTGAGTTGCCGTACCTGCGAGCGGCGGCGAGGCAGGCGTCGGTGTCGATGAATCCCATGCGCAGGGCCACTTCCTCCAGGCACGCGATGCCGACGTCCTGGCGCTGCTCGAGGGTGCGGACGTACTGGCTCGCCTCCAGCAACGCCTCGGGCGTTCCGGTGTCGAGCCAGGCGAAGCCGCGACCGAGGTCGACCATCTTCGCGAGGCCGCGGTCGAGGTAGACGCGGTTCACGTCGGTGATCTCCAGCTCGCCGCGCGCCGACGGCCGCACCTGGCGCGCGATGTCGACCACGTCGTTGTCGTAGAAGTAGAGGCCGGTGACGGCGAGGTCCGACCTAGGCCGCGCCGGCTTCTCCTCCAGCGACACCAGCCGCCCGGTGTCGTCCAGTTCGCCGACGCCGTACCGGTGCGGATCGCTCACCCGGTAGCCGAACAGCACGCACCCCTTCACCGCGGTGCTGTGCTTCTCGAGCACGCGCTGGAATCCGGGACCGTGGAAGACGTTGTCGCCCAGCACGAGCGCGACGGAATCGCCGCCGATGTGCTCCTCTCCGATGAGAAAAGCCTCGGCCAGCCCGTTCGGACGCGGTTGTTCGGCGTAGTCGAGGTGGATGCCGAACTGGCTGCCGTCGCCCAGCAGTTGCCGGAACAGCGGCACGTCGCGGGGCAGCGAGATGATCAGCACCTCGCGGATCCCGCTCAGCATGAGCACCGACAACGGGTAGAAGATCATCGGCTTGTCACCGACCGGGAGCAGCTGCTTCGAGATCGCGGCGGTCATCGGGCCCAGCCGGGAACCGGTGCCGCCGGCGAGAATGATTCCCTTCACGAATCCAGTTAACGGCAGCGGCGGGGGAAACCCGCGGTATTTGTTCGATAATGCGCTTCGCGGCGCGGTAGGGGGCATTAGGGGTTGGGTGCCGGGGCGCTCGTGAATCTAATTGTGGTGATTCACCGGAAACACACTCGGAGGTAGCGCCGTGGGAACGTCGGTGTGGAATTACCTGGCTGAGTACGAGGCCGAGCGCGACGACATCCTCGACGCGGTGGACAGCGTGTTCCGTTCCGGCCGGCTGGTCCTCGGCGACAGCGTCGCCGGGTTCGAGGCCGACTTCGCCGCCTACCACGGCGTGCGGCACTGCGTCGGCGTCGACAACGGGACGAACGCGCTCGTGCTCGCACTCAGGGCGTTGCAGGTCGGGCCGGGTGACGAGGTCATCACCGTGTCGAACACGGCGGCACCGACCGTGGTCGCCATCGACTCGGTGGGCGCCACACCGGTGTTCGTCGACGTGCGCCCGTCGGACTACCTGATGGACGTGAGCCAGGTGGCCGCCGCGATCACCCCGCGGACGAAGTGCCTGCTGCCCGTGCACCTCTACGGCCAGTGCGTGGACATGGCGCCGCTGCAGGCGCTGGCGGAGACGCACGGCATCCCGGTCCTGGAGGACGTCGCCCAGGCACACGGCGCCACCCACCACGGGCGGATCGCCGGCGGCATGGGCGAGGCGGCGGCGTTCTCCTTCTACCCCACCAAGGTCCTCGGCGCGTACGGCGACGGCGGCGCGGTGATCACCTCGGACGACAAGGTCGAGGAACGGCTGCGGCGGCTGCGCTACTACGGCATGGCCGAGCGGTACTACGTCGTGGAGACCCCTGGCCACAACAGCCGGCTCGACGAGGTGCACGCCGAGATCCTGCGCCGCAAGCTCCGCCGCCTCGACACCTACCTCGCGGGCCGCCGGGCCGTCGCGCGGAGGTACGCCGAAGGCTTGGCGGACACCGAGCTCGTGCTGCCGCACGTCGCCGACGGCAACGAGCACGTCTACTACGTCTACGTGGTCCGCCACCCGGACAGGGACCGGATCATCGAGGAGCTCCGGTCCCGCGACATCTTCCTCAACATCAGCTACCCGTGGCCCGTCCACACGATGACCGGCTTCGACCACCTCGGCTACGCGACCGGCTCGTTGCCGGTGACCGAGGCACTGGCCAAGCAGATCTTCTCACTGCCCATGTACCCCTCGCTCGACCCGTCCGTGCAGGACAAGGTGATCGACGCGCTGCACGAGGTGCTCCGATGACGAGCATCTCCACGCAGATCGCGTTGTCCGCGCACGACGTCGAGGGCGCGCACCTCGACCTGCCGGACTTCCACCGCTGGTTCGCCGGGCTGGCCGACCAGTGCTACACGCACACCCGCCGGATCCCGCTGGACGCCCTCGACGGCTGGCACACCCTGCCGGGCAGCGGCGACATCGTCCACGCCAGCGGCAAGTTCTTCACCGTCAACGGCCTGGACGTCGACATTCCGGGCAACGCCGTCCCGCACTGGACCCAGCCCATCATCAACCAGCCCGAGGTCGGCATCCTCGGGATCCTCGTCAAGGAGTTCGGCGGCCGCCTGCACCTGCTGATGCAGGCGAAGCCGGAACCGGGCAACCCCAACGGCCTGCAGCTCTCGCCGACCGTGCAGGCCACCCGCAGCAACTACACGAGGGTGCACGGCGGCCAGGACGTGCCCTACCTCGACTACTTCCGCGACACCTCCGGGCACACCGTCGTCGCCGACGTGCGGCAGTCGGAGCAGGGCGCGTGGTTCTACCGCAAGCGCAACCGGAACATGATCGTGTCGGTGAGCGAGGACGTCGAGCTGCTGGACGGTTTCTGCTGGCTCACGCTCGGCCAGGTCCACCGGTTGCTGCTCGTCGACGACCTGATCAACATGGACGCGCGGACCGTGCTGTCGTGCCTGCCGTTCGCCGGCGCCGGCGAGCTCTCCGGCACGGGCGACGGGTTCCGCGACGTGGTCGCGCGGTCCTGCGGGCCCGCGGTGCGCGGCGTGCACAGCGAGGACGAGATCCTGCGGTGGATCACGGACGTGCGGGTGCGCACCGAGTTGAGCACCAGGTTGATCCCGCTGCACGAGGTGCGCGACTGGCACCGCACCGAGTACGCGATCACCCACGAGACCGGCAGGTTCTTCGACGTGATGGCGGTCGAGGTGCGGGCGAGCGGACGTGAGGTGCGCACGTGGACCCAGCCGATGATCGAACCGCACGGCACGGGCCTGGCCGCGTTGGTGGTGCGCAGGATCGGCGGCGTGCTCCACGCGTTCGTGCGCGCGAGCGCCGAACCGGGCTTCCTGGACGTGGCCGAGCTTTCGCCGACGGTGCAGTGCACGCCGGCGAACTTCGACGTCCTGCCCGCGGCGGCCCGTCCGCCGTTCCTCGACCTGGCGCTGAACGCCCCGGCGTCGTCCATCCGCTTCGACGCGGTGCTCTCGGAGGAGGGCGGCCGGTTCTTCCACCCGCGCACCCGGTACGTGATCATCGAGGTGGACGAGGACCTGGAGCACCCCGACTTCCGCTGGGTGGTGCCGCACCAGCTCGTGGGCCTGCTGCGGCACAGCCACTACGTCAACGTCCAGGCCCGGACGCTGGTGGCGTGCCTGCACAGCCTCACCTCGTGAGCAGCTCGCGCGGGAGGTCTTCCCGTCCCGCGATCCCGAGCTTGCGGTAGACGCGGGTGAGGTGCTGCTCGACGGTGCTGACGGTCACGTACAACCTGCGGGCGATCTCGCGGTTGCTGTGCCCCGCGGACGCCAGTGCGGCGACCTTGCGCTCCGCGGCGCTGAGGACCGCCGGCGCCGCAACGGGTTCGCCGGGCAGCCCCGACTCCCGCCGGGCCCTCCTGCCGAGCAGGCGGGCTTCGCGCAGCGCACCCCGCTGGTGCCGGTCGTGGCCGAGGTCGGCGAGCGCGCGGGACAGTTCCCGGTGATCACCCGCGTGCTCCAGCCTGCGGATCGCGTCGCGCAACAGCCTCGTGCGGTCCGCGCCGGCCGAGACCCCGGCGAGCAGCCGCAACGCGATCCCGGTCGTGCGGAGGTCCGTTGTGGCCGTGATCTCCTCCTCCAGGAGCTTCCTCGCCCTCCCCGGCTGCCCGAGCGCGATCCTCGCCTCCGCCGCACCCAGCGGGTCCGCGCACGCCGTGAAGTCGTCGAGTGCCGCGTGCGGCCGGCCCAGAGCGAGGTGGTGGTGGCCTCGAGCCCGCAGGTACGGCAGCCAGAAGACGCTGCGGGACACAGCGTCCGGCACGGCGCGTGGACCGGACTCCCTGCCGAGCGCGGCGTCGGCGAGCAGCGCGAACTGCAGCGGGAAGCCGAGGGCGGCGCCCCAGCCGTCCGTGCCCAGACGGCCCAGCGCGGACTCGGCGGCTTCGGCCGCGGCCACGACGTCCCCTCGGTGCCAGCGCTCCTCCGCCCGGACGGCGTCGAGCAACGCGAGCAGGGTGACGGAGGTTTCCTGCGCGGGAGCTGTCCGCCAGTGGCGGGGTCCGGCCATCCGCAGTGCCTGGGCGAGAGCCTCCGGCGCGGTGTCCGGTCCACGTCGCCGCAGCACGGCCTCGGGGTCGACCGGCAGCAGGGGCCGTCCGGTCAGGAACTCGTGGCACAACGACAGCTCCGCGGTCGGGTGGGCGGGCGGCTCGGGGGAGAAGTCGCCCTGCCACCACCGCGCTCGCAGCACCACGGGATCGTCGGTGGTGCAGGGGAGCAGGGTGCGTGCCGCCGCCGCCGGATCGGTGTGCCACTGAGCCCGGCCGAGCTCGACGCGCACGGCTTCGTCGTCGCGGGTCTTCAGCGCGAGCCGCAGGCACTCGGCGGCGAACGCGGGCGTGGCGGTCCGTGCCGCCCGCCGCAGCAGCGGTATCCCGCCCGTGGAGGCGTCAACCGATTGCGCGGCAACGCAGTGTTCGGCGACTTCGGCGTCGGGCGCGCCCACGTCGTGCAACAGGCCCGCGGCGCGGCGGTGCAGCGCGCCGGCCTCCGCGGGGGTGAGCGCGCCGAGCAGGATCTCCTCCGCTCCGGGGAGGCGGAACCGGGTGCCGTCGTGCAGCCCGCTGTCGGTCAGCACCGCGGTGAGCGCGGTGGCGGCCTGCGGATGCCGATCGGTCAACCTGCCGAGGAGGGCGCTGCGACGACCGAGCACCGCGAGTCCGCACGCGACCTCGAACAGCTCGGGGTCGTTGCCGCGCACCAGGTCCAGGAACGTCCTGCGGGTCACGGGACCGACCTGGCCGCCGTCCTCGCGCAACGCTGCCAGCAGCGCCGGGTTGCCGCCGCTGGGCCCGTGCGACTCCGCGGCGAGCGGACGCAGCCAGACCTGGGGCCACGTCGACAGCTCGGCGCGACGAGGGGAGTCCGTCGCCGCGTGCGTCACGACTACGCGCATGTTCGGGAACCTGCGCAGCCACACCAGGAAGTCGACGGACTCGGGGTCCGCGTGCTGCACGTCGTCGACCGCGACCAGGGTGGGCCGCGATCGTGAGAGGTGCGGTGCCAGCTGGTGCGCGACCCCGTGCGCGACGGTGCGCTCCGACCGGACGGCGGTGGCGGCCACCACCTGTGCCGTCGTACGTTCGAGCGCCGCACGCAGCAGGGCGGTGCGTCCGCACCCGAGGCCGCCGCTGACGACGACCTGAGGTGGACCGGACAGCACCGCCCGCAGCGCCGAGTCGCGTTCGAGCAGGGGGTGGGAATCCGTGCCCCACCGGGAACCGCCGTTCGACCGGCGGGGCACGGATCTGGTCAGGCGTTGATCGGGGTGTTCTGGTACGCGGCGATCAGCCATCGGCCGTCCTGCCTGGCCAGCACCCAGGTCGCCCTGATAGCGCGTTCCGGCGCGACCGCCGTGTCGCCGGGCGCGAGCACGCCGCCCTGGGTGACGATCACGCCGGCGTCCTCGCCGAGGTAGCGCGCGTCGAGCGGCTCGCCGAACACGCGGGTGCCCCGGTAGGGACCGCCGAACGCCTGCGTCATGAACCCGCGGATGCCGTCACGGCCGCGCAGGAAGATGTCGTTCGGCAGGATCAGGGTGGCGTCCTCGGTGAACAGCTCGCTGAACGCCGCGCCGTCGTTGGTGGCCCAGGTCTCGATCATCTTGGCGGGCAGCTCGTGCATCTGCTCCGCACCGAGTTCGGTGATCGACATGGTGTGTCCTTTCCGGCTGGGTCAGAGGTAGTCCGTGTTCGGTTCGAGGCCGCAGAGCACTCGCCCGTACAGCTCGTAGTTGGTGTTGGGGTGCATGAGCGCGTGCATGTTGAGGGCCTGGACGTCGCGGAGGATCCGCTGGATGGGCACGGTGTTGTAGAGCGATGAGCCGCCGCTCGCGGTGGCCAGCACCTCCACCGCCTGCTTCGACAGGTCGAACACGCGGCCGAGAGCGACCCGTGCGCGTGCACGCTCGTGCACGGACCACGGCTCGTCTGCCTGCCGTGCATCGATGTGCTCGGCGAGGCGGGTGGCCTGGAACGTCGCCTCGTCGATCTTCATGGCGGCCTCGGCGACCTGCAGGTGGGTGATGGGAGCCTCGCGCTGGCTCTCGTACTTCGTGTAGGTGATCTTGCGGTTGGGCAGGCGGTCGAAGAAGTTCTCCCTGGCCGCGTTGGCGAGGCCGATCGCGGTGCCGGTGAACGTCGCCGAGCCCGTGACCATCAGCGGCGCGCGGAACATCGGCGCCCCGGCGTTGGCCTGCGAGGCGTACTGGCCCTGCAACACCAGGACCAGCGGCAGGACGCGTTCCGCGGGGACGAACACGTCCTCCGCGACGGTGGTGACGCTGCCGGTGCCACGCAGCCCGTAGGGGTGCCAGTCGTCCACGATCCCGAGGTCGGACATGGGCACGACGGCCATCAACGGCCAGAGACTGCTGCCGTCGGGGGTCGGCCCCATGGCGAGGACGACCTGCCACTTGCTGTGCAGCGCGTTGCTGACGAACTGCCAGCCGCCCTTGATCACCACGCCGCCGTCGCGCGGGGTCGCCATCGCCGTCGGGCTCAGCACCGAGCACACCCGCGAGTCGGGGTCGGCGAACACCTCGTCCTGCACGGAGTCCGGGAAGAGGCCGGCGAGCCAGCAGCTGACCGCGTTCACCGCGACGTTCCAGGCCGCCGACCCGTCGCCGAGGGCGAGCTGGCTGATCGTCTCGAACGTCGTGCCGGCGTCGGTCTCGAGGCCGCCGTACCGCGTGGGCACGCGCATCCGGTAGAGACCGGCCTCGGTCATGGCGTCGACGACGTCGTCGTGGAGGCGGCGGTTCTCCTCGTGCCACAACGCGTGCGACTGCAACAGCGGAACGAGTTTCGAGGCGTTCTGCACGAATTCCGTGCGCGACTGGGAGTTCAACCTGTCCTCCGGAGAGTGTGTGTGGATGTCCCGCTCGCCGATCCTGGCAGCGCGCCGTGTCCGAGCGCTTCTCTCGAATTGCAGAATCGCCACCGCGATCTGCGCAATCTGGAAGAAGGAATCTCGCGGACCGCCCAGTAACGTCCGGCTCGCTCGGCGACTTCGAAGATGGAGCTGACCCATGACGACTCACGCCGGGGCGCGGTCAGCGCCCGGCTCACTCAACGACCGATGGCACCGTCTCGCGCTCAACCTCTTCGCATTCGTGGTGATCGCGCACTGGGCCGAGCACATCGTGCAGGCGATCCAGGTGTTCGTGCTGGGCTGGCCACGTCCGCAGGCGGGCGGTGTGCTCGGCCTGTGGATTCCCTGGCTCGTGACGTCCGAATGGATGCACTACGGCTACGCGGTCATCATGCTGATCGGGTTCTTCGCGCTGGCTCCGGGATTCACCGGCCGTGCGAAGAAATGGTGGAAGACCGCTCTGTGGATCCAGTTCTGGCACCACTTCGAGCATTTGCTGCTGCTGGTGCAGGCGCTGACGGGCCGGAACCTGCTCGGCGGCCCGGTGCCGGTCAGCGTCCTGCAGCTGGTGCTGCCGCGGGTGGAGCTGCACCTCTTCTACAACCTGGTCGTGTTCGTGCCGATGGTGGTCGCCCTGTACTTCCACATGCGGCCCTCCCCGCAGGACAGGGCGGAGATGCGCTGCACCTGCGCGGTCGGCGCGGCGGCCTGACGTGCACGACCACGGCTCGACGGTGCCGGTGCTGTTCGGGCCCGTGCTGCTCTACCTGATCGGCTACCTCTCGGTTCCGGCGGTGGCGGGGTTCGCGCTCATGCGGATCGTGACGCCACCTCCGCGCCGGGTCGACGCGCTGCTGGTGACGGGCGCGTCGACCACCACGTTCCTGGTGGCGATGCTGCTCTTCCCCTCGCTCGCGCTGCCACCGCAGGCGATCGTGGTCCTGCTCGCTGCGGGCATCGTCCCGTTCGTCATCTGGTGGCGCGCCCCGCACCTGATCGCACGGGTCGTGGTCGTGGCACCGTGGCTGGTGGCCGCCGCGTTCGTGACGGCGGTCCTCCGCGCTCCGGCCGACCAGCCCGGTGCCTTCATGGCGGCGCTGACCGCGGTGTCGTGGCTGACGTTCTGCGTGCCGAGATCACGCGCCGGCCGTGTCGTGTTGCGAGTGGCCGCGGGGGCTCTCGCGCTGTCGGTGGTGGCGTTCACGGGATCGGTGGCGGCAGGTGGCTCGTTGTAGCGGACAACCGGCAGTTTGATCCACCACACGGGTGGCGAACATTGTGCGCCGATGTTCTTCCGTGATCGCACTGCTAGCTTTCGGGCGAAATTCCCGGTCCGTCCCGCGCCTTGCCCCGAGGGGGAGTCTTGCTCATTCCGACCGAGCCGATCGGCAGCATTCCTCGTTCGCCCGAACTCGTCCAGGGACTGTCCGCGTTCGCCTCCGGCCGGCTGGGTCAGGCCGAACTCGACGCTTTGACGCGGCAGGCGATCGCCGACACCGTCCGCCGTTTCGAGGCCACCGGTTCGCCCGTGGTCACCGACGGCGAACAGGCGAAGTCGAGCTTCGCGACCTACCCGCTCGACGGCGCCACGTCCTTGGCCGGTGACGGGGCGGTCATCCCGTTCGCGGACGGGCACACCCGCCGGCTACCGCGCCTGACCGGAGGTCCTTTCCGCTACGCGTCATTCGCGGAGAAGTACTTCCGCGCGGTCTCGCACCACACCGACCTGCCGGTCAAACAAGCCGTGATCGCGCCTTCCGCACTGAGCCTGCTCTACCCCTCCGACGGCCTCGCCGGCTATCCCCGCGAGGAGTTCCTCGCCGACCTCGTCGACCAGAGCGAGGCCGACATCCGCCGCTGCCTGGACGCCGGTGCCGCCTCGGTCCAGCTGGACTTCACCGAGGGCAGGTTGTCGCTCAAGCTCGATCCGAGCCGCGGCCTGCTGCGCAGCTTCGTGGAACTGAACAACCAGGTGCTCGACCGCTTCTCCGACGAGGAACGCGCACGCATCGGCGTCCACACCTGCCCCGGTGGCGACCAGGACTCGACCCACAGCCTCGACGTCGACTACGCGGAGCTCCTGCCCGACCTCTTCGCCCTGAACGCGGGCCGGTTCTACCTCCAGCTGGCCAGCGAGCCCGACCGCGAACGGGTCCTGCGGATCATCAGCGACCACGCCCCGGCCGGTGCTGTCGTGTTCCTCGGCGTGATCGACCCCATCGACCCGCGCGTCGAGACGCCCGAGGTCGTGCGCGACCGCGTTCTCCAGGCTGCCCGCTTCCTTCCCGCCGACCGCCTGGGGACCTGCGACGACTGCGGCTTCTCGCCGTTCGCCGACGACACCTCGACCTCCCGTGACACCGCTTTCGCCAAGATCGCCGCTCGAGTGGAGGGCACCGCCCTGGCGGCGGAAGCACTCGGCATCTGACGCGACGCCCGCCGGGCACGCGGTGATCGTGCAAGACGTCCAGAACCGGTGAGCTCTCCGGGCCACCACGAGTCGAAGTCATGGCCAGGCGCCGGCCGAGTCGTGCGAACAGGAGTGACGACCAGGGTGCGATTCTCCGACAGATCCCGGCGGGTGGTCATCGTCGGAGCGGGACTCGGTGGCACCGCCACCGCCGTCCGGCTCCTGCGCTTCGCCCGAGAACCACTGCAGGTCGTGCTGGTCGAGCGCAACCCGGAGCACCGCAACGCCGGCGTGGCCTACCACCCGGCGGGCAACCCCTGGCACCACGTCTTCAACATCCAGGCCGGCCGCATGTCGATGTTCCGCGAGGACGTCGACGACTTCGTCACGTGGGCCAACACCAGCGCGGACCGGACCGGCTGGGCGCCGCAGTGGCGTGACGTCACGTTCACCGAGTCCGGGCCCGCGCCGCGCCGGATCTACGCCGACTACCTCGCCGACCGCCTCGCCGAAGCCGCGCACGAGGCGTCGGCGGGTGTGACGCTGACCGAGGTCGACGGCGAGGTCGTCGACGTGACCGTCGACGCCGGTGACGTGCACGTCGTCGTGGAGAACTTCGCCCTGCCACGCGAACCCCCGCCGCTGGACGACACCGGGGCGTCGCGGGTGCGCCTGCGAGCCGACCACCTCGTCCTCGCGACAGGGCTGGAGCAGCGGACGCACCCGTTCGCGGCCGAGGTGCTGGACCACCCGTCGTTCGTCCGGCACCCCTACTCCGCCGCGGGGGTCGAACGCGTGCAGGGCGTGCGGCCGGACGCCGTCGTCGCGATCATCGGCACGCTGCTCACCGGCTACGACTCCGCGGCGCTGCTCCTGCGCCGCGGGCACACCGGGAAGATCCACATGATCTCGCGGTCCGGTCTGACGATCCGCACCTATCCGCCGGACCACCGCCACCAGGTGCTCGACCTGCCCCCGCCGCGGTTGCGCGGCGACTACGAAGGCCCCGGTGACCTGGTCCGGCGCGTGAAGGACGAATGGGAACGGGCCTGCGCCGTCGTGGCCGAGAAGCACCCCGACGTGGCACCGGCGGTGGTGACCGAACGGGTCGCCAAGTCCTGGGAGCCCCACCTTCCCGAACTCCTGCGATGCGTGCCGACAGCCGATCTGCGGGCGCTCCTCGACGGCTACGGCAGCGTGCTCGCCACCCTCCGGGTGAGCGCCGTCGCGTACACGACCGAGGTGGTCGACGCGGCGATGACCCGTGACGGGCAGATCACCGTCACGACCGGGAAGGTGACCCGGGTCGCCGACACCGGCAACGGCACGCTGGCGCTGACGGTGTCCACACAGGACTCCGACCGCATGGTCGAGGCGGACCTCGTCATCTCGAACTTCGGCCGGGAGCCGGACTACGAGCGAGTCGACTCTCCTCTGTGGACGAATCTGCTCGCACGCGGCCTCGCCGTGCGGCACCGGCGCACCGGCCGCGGGGTGGAGGTGGACGAGACCGGTGTCCTGCTCGACTCGGCCGGTGTCCCGTCCGGCCCTGTCTCGGTGGTCGGCGGTCCCCGCGAGGGCGACGAAATCGTGCGGTACGGGCGCATGGGCGCGTTCGCGTTCAACCTCGCCGCGATCAAGAACCACTCGGTCGGTGTCGCCGCGGACGTGCTGCGCCGGCTCGAGTCCTGCTACGACGACCAGGCCGGTGACGGGGCAGCGGATCCGAGCGCACCGGCGTTCGCACGCGCGGTCTCGCTCGAAGCGCGCAGGATGGCCGCACGACGACGGCGTGACCGCGAGGAACTGGCACTGCGCCTCGACGAGAGCCTGACGGCCGCGCGAGAGGCGTTGGCCGGCGATGGCGGGCTCACGACGACCACGCTCCGGTTCGCGGTGAACACGGTGGCCGCGACGAAGCTCAACGACCTGTCGGTGACACCGAGGGACCTCCGCTCCCTGCTGGGACTCGACGAGCCGGCCACGCCCACCGCCTGACGCGCGGGCACCGGGCATTCCGGAAGATGCACGGCCGGTTCGGCGGCTGCGATCCTCGAAACGATCCGGAGTACGCCGCCCACGCCCTGCCGACCGCGGCGCTCCGGCCCGGGAGTGGTGGAAGGACGCCTGTGAACCTTCGCGAAACACGTGCGGACGTACTGGTCGGCGGACCCCTGAAGACCGTCCGCGGCACCTGCAACCGAACGGGGGAACCCGTTGCCGGCGCTGTTCTGCTGATCGGCGAGCTCGGCCCGCACCTCTACGAGGCCATCTTGTCGTCCGCTGCCGTGATCTGCGCACGAGGCGGCAGGACCGGCCACATGCAGTCGCTGTGCCGCTCCCGCGGCATCCCCGTCCTGCGCGTCGACCCGCACGACCTGGACGCGCTCGCCGGCGACATCACCATCCGGCTCGACCGTGGCGTGGTCCTCCACGGCAACGCCGAACACGTGCGGCAACAGGTGAAACCCTCCGTCTCGGGCCTCGGCGACGTCGAGTCGATCTGCGTGGTCATCGCCGACGCCTCGGACATCCGCTCCACCAACGACCTCACCCCGCACGTGGACAGCTACTTCATCCGCGAGGAGTTCCTGTGCCTCAGCGCGGGCCTGAGCCCGGTCGACGCCCTGCGTGCCGGGCCGCGCGAGGCCGAGCGCTACGGCGTCGCCGTCGCGGCGGAACTGCATTCGATGGTGGAGGAGCTCCTTCCAGGCCAACGACTCGTCATGCGGCTGCTCGACCTCCGCTCCGACGACGCCGCACGGATGACCGCCGGGATCGAGGTGGACGCCGAGCCCAACCCCGAGATGGGCCTGCACGGAGCCCGGTGGTTGCTCGCCGAACACCACTACCCGGCCGCGTTCCGCTCGCTGCGCGCCCACGTGGCCGACCACTTCGGCGCGGCCGCGGACCGGTTGAGCTTCGCCGTGCCGTTCATCAACGACAGCACCGAGTTCCTCCGCCTGCGCGAACACCTCGCCCTGACCGCCGACACCCCGCTCGGCGTCTTCGTGGAGACACCGGCCGCGGTGCATTCCGCGGCCGAGTTCTGCGCGGCCGGCGCCAGCGAGCTGTTCGTCGGCACCAAGGACCTGATCCAGTTCTACCTCGCGGCCGACCGCGGCAACCACCGGGTCGCCGCCACCTACCAGACCCGGCACCCGGCCGTGCTGGCCGCGTTGCGCGACACCGTCGAGTCCGGCCGCGCCTCGGGCGTACCGGTGCACGTGTTCGCGCTCGGTGCCGACGTGGACCACTACCTGCGGCACCTTCCGGCGAGGCGGCTCATGATGTGCAACGCCGAGCTGCGGCACCTGGCCGGACCCGTGGAACTGCCGGCCTGACCGGGAGGCCGGTCGACGTTCGTGCCCGTCGACCGGCGGCTCCGGTTTCCCGCCTCAGCGCGGGGGCCGTCCGGCCCGGCGCAGCCGGGTGAGCAGGCCGTCGGAGATCCCGCGAAGACGGCTGATCTGGTGCTGCGGTGGTGTCGTCGGCTGAAAGGCCCGGTAGCGCTGTTTGGTGACGCACACGATGACGGCGTGCATGAAACTTTCGCGGTCAGGCACCCGCACGGCCCAGCGCTCGTCGGTGCGCGTGTTCCACAGCACTCCCGTCTGGTGCCCGCTCATCACGAGGTAGAGCGCCAGCTGGAGGAACATGGCGTGATCGAGCTCGGAGACGAACTTGAGCTCGAAGACCCGGCCGTCGTGCACGGCGTCCGCGACACCCGCGAACGTGATCGGCGTCGCCGCGGACGAGGCGACAGCCAGTCCCGACAGGGTCATCGACACCTGTGTCTCGCAACCGCGGGGAAGCTGTGTCGCCAGCCGCCTCGTCACCGCGTCACGAACCTCACTGCTCACCTTCCTCGTGACCTGTTCCGCGTAGCGCATCTGGTCCGTGTCGACAGCGGTCAGCACCAACGAGTTGTGCCAGGGGTCCTCGTTCAGCAGCACGCGCAGTCGCTTCGCGATCGGTTTGGGGTTCAGCAGCACCTCGGCCGCCGGGTTGTACCTGTCGAAGAACACCGCCTCCTGGTAGTGCCCCACCACGGGGGAGAGGTCGATCAGCCCGTCGACGCGGTCGATGTCGATCTCCTCGCCCGCGCCGTCGTCGAGGCGTCGCCGGTCCAGCAGGTCGACACACGCCTGGAGGTTCTCCGCATAGGTGAAGTCGAAGCAGTCCGAGGCCAGCAACGGTTTCTCGTACTTCGGCAGTTCGTCGTCCAGCAGCCCGGTGAACCGCTGCACGGGGATGAAGCCGATGCTCCTGGCCTGCCGATGCGACTGTTCCGATCGCACGAAGACGACTTCGTTCTTCCCCCGGGAGGCTGCGACCAGGAAGACGTTGCGCAGGACGGTCTTGTCGACGCCGGGGAACCGGCAGCGCATGTCCCAGGTGGTCTCGTCGTAGTCGAACACCACGCTCGCCGATCGTTCGAGACCTTTGCTGGAGTCGAACGTCGTGAACACCGCGGTGTCGTCGTTGTAGGTCACCGAGGTGTCGCCATCCCGGATGGAGGCGTAGACGGTCTTCTTGTTGAAGACGTCACCGTGCTTGCGTTCGAGGTGGTTCAACGCCTCGGCCATCTTCCCGTTGCGCCTGCCCAGGCACAGCAGGTCGCCGGGACTTTTCGCCGCCATGAGCTCGAGCGCTTCGTCGTAGGAGACGTACTGGATCGTCTGCGCCTGGTTGACGCCGACGACAGGCTTGTTCCACGCCTCGCTGAGCAGTGCTCCGAGTTCCGGACCGACCCGGAAGGACTGGGTGAACGGCATCAGCTCGGCCTGCCGGGTGATCTCCCTGGTGAACCGCTGGACGTCCAGCGTCGTGTTCGACTGCACCTTCTGGGCGAGGTCGCCGACCAGCACGGTCTGCATCGACGGGTTCAGCGACTTGATGTTGCGCAAGAGCTGCGCGTACTCCTCGTTGATGTCCTGGTACTCGTCGACCACGAGCAGGTCGAACCTGGGGAAACCCGCCGAGAGTTCGGTGAACGCCGTGTTGAACCGCCGGATCGACTCACCGATACCGCACCTGATGCCCGCCTCGACCAGCGATGGGTACACGATGCCGTGGTAGTTCTGCACTTTCGCGTGTTTCACGCGGCGTTGTGCGTCCGCTTTCAACAGCTTGCTGTAGGTCAGGTACAGCACTCTCCGGCTCCGGCCCACCTCGGTGCACAACGCCTGGATGGCTGTGGTCTTGCCCGATCCCACCGTCGCGTCGACGATGACATCCCGCCCGGCCCGCACCGCGTCGATCATCCGCCGCTGTTCGGTGCTCAGCCGCACAGGCATCGCCGCGTTTCCGCGGCCGTCCTTCCGCTGCCGGCTCGACGTACGGCTCGGACTTCCCGCCGCCACGCCGAAAGCCGGATTGGCCGCGAGGTGTTCGCGCAGCACCGCTGCGGCATCCGCCCGCAGAGCGGGCCGCAGTTGCGGGGGCAACAGCACCTGACAGCGCGCCTGCAGTGCGCCAGGCGTGCGCTGCAACGTTCGCGCCAGCTCGTTCAGCGTCGTACCGCGCCGGATCCCGTCCAACAGAACCTCGGTGTCCTGCGCCGACCAGGCCGCGCCTGCACGGCTGGGTCTGGACACGGCACCGTCGTCATGGCTGTCAGCAGTCACATGGTCACGTTATCGACACCCGGCGGCCACAACGCCGGTTTTCGATCAAGGGACAGGACGGTACGTACGTCGGAGGGGCCGTCCCCACTGCGGTGACGGCCCTCCGGCGTACCGGGACGGTTCAGCACGCCCTGACGACGGCTGTGTGCGCCCTGCTGCCGAGGTCGAGGATCGTCACGGTGCGGTTGCCGACGGGCACAGTCGGTCGAACGACCGGCATCCGGTTCGGGCTCGCGTGTCCACCGAGTTCTCAGCGCTGTTCCGAGGCCACCGGAGCCAGCTGGTCCGCGACGTCGCCGGGGACGTGCAGACCTCCGTCGCGCAGGTCGCTGATCAGCTGCGCGGTGAGCGGGTCCTGGGAGCCGGCGGTCAGGGCGACCAGGCGGCGCTTCCACCGGGGGTCGAAAGGCCGGACCGCGCCGGGGAAGCCCGCAGTGACGGCGCTGACCGGCACCACGGCGATCCCCAGACCCGCCGCGGCCAGCTGAGGTGCGTGCGTCGTCACGGCGGTGCGGGCCACCACCGACCCCCTCAGGTCGGCTTCGAGGTTGCTCTCGATCCACGTGCCGAGGTTGTTCTCCGGTGTGAAGTGCACGAACGACTGGCCGTGCAGGTCCTCCTGCCGGATCGCGCGCCGCGAGGCCAGCGGATGCCGAACCGGCAGTGCCACGACGACTTCCTCCTCGGCGACCGTGGTCTTGGAGAAGTCCGTGTCGCCGAGGTCGGGCAGCAGCAGGAGGTCGGCCTCGCCGGACTCGAGCGCGGCGAAGGCGGACTGCGGGTCCGTGCTTTCGCGGAACGCAATCGTCACGTCGGGACGTTCGGCGTTCCAGCGGGTCAGCACTGGCGCGAGCAACACCACTGTGAGGCTCTGCGCGCACACCACGCGGACGGTGCCTCCGACGGCCTGACCCGCCGCACGGGCGAGGCGGATCGCGTCGTCGGCGGCGGCCACGGCCCGGCGGGCCTCCGGCAGCGCGGCGCGTCCGGCGGCCGTGAGACGGACTCCGCGGCGGTCGCGGATCAGCAGCGCGGTGCGGGCTTCCCGTTCCAGGGCGACCAGTTGGTGCGAGATCGCCGGCTGGGACAGGTGCAGGTGCTGTGCCGCGCGCGTCACCGAGCCCAGGTCAGCGGCGGCGAGCAGGCACTCCAGCGCACGCAGAGTTGGCATAAACAGAACTTATCATCGAGCAAGGTTATATCGATCCTGCGACGGGAAGTGTTCGCGCGACGACACCGTTGGACCGGACATGTCAACAGCATTCGTCACCGGCGGGTCCGGTTTCATCGGAAGCGCCTTGATCCGCCGCCTGGTCGCCGACGGCCACGCGGTGTCCGCCCTCGCACGCAGCGACGCCGCGGCCGTCGCCGTCGAACGCGCCGGCGCCACCGCCGTCCGCGGCGACCTCCTCGACCCCGCCACCTGGGCTCGTCCCGGCGACACCTACGACGTGGTCTTCCACCTCGCCGCGGAGACCGACCTCGCGGCGAGCCCGGAACAGCACCGGCTCGTGACGGTGGACGGGACCGCGGCCGCTCTCGAAGGCGCGCGCCGCGTGCACGCCGGGAGGTTCGTCTACTGCGGCTCGGAAGCCTCGCTGCTGGCCGGCGAACCCCTGGTCGACGCGGACGAGACCGCCCCGCTGCGCCCGGACTCGCCCGCGGCCTACTCCGCCACCAAGGCGCAGGCCGAACAGCTCGTCGCGGAGGCCTCGGACGACCGGCTCACCACGGTGATCATCCGCCCGCGGTTCGTGTGGGGACCGCACAGCAGCCTGATCGGCGCGATCGTCGGGGCGGCGCGGGAAGGCCGGTTCGCCTGGATCGAGGGCAGCAGGGTGCTCACCGACGTGACCTACGTCGACAACGCCGTGGAAGGACTCGTCCTCGGCTGGGTGCACGGGCGGCCCGGCGAGGCGTACTTCATCACCGACCGCGAGCCGGTGGAGCTGAGGTCGTTCCTCGAGACGCAGTTCCGGCTCTACGGGGTGGACCCGTCGGTACCGGACCTCGACCTCCCCACCGCGCTGGAGAACGTGCCGGTGCCGTTGCTCTGGTTCTTCTCACAACAGTGCACTTTGGACACCGCCAAAGCCGTGGCGGAGCTGGGGTACAAGCCCGTGATCACCCGCGCTCAGGCGCTCACCACCACTCAGGAGAGCAGGTGACGCACTGATCAGCGTCGCCGGTACAGCGCCCTGACCCGTGTGTCGCTGTCGAACCACGTCGGCAGACCGGCGGACCTCAGCACGGGCCGAGCCCGCTGAAGAGGTCGGTTTCCGGCACGGGACATCCCGTGGTGTCCCGTGCCCGGATGTAGTCCTCGACACCGAACACCTCGGCGAACTCCGCGGCCGGCAGCCTGCCTGCGATCGACGAGCCGAGCTGGGAGGCGTGGCAGTGCAGCGCGGCGCGCTTGCGGTCGACGACCGCGCGGGGTGTCGACGGTCGTGGTGATGCGCGTGTCGACGCCATCGAGTCCGGGGGCACGTCCCGGTGAATCCCGACCGAGGCGGCCACCCGGACCAAGCGTTCCCAGTGCGCCCGGACGTGTGCCTTGAAGTAGAGCTTGGTCGCCACTCCGGACAGGTCGAACGCCGCCGAAGCGACCTGTGCGGCATGCAGGTGGTCCCGGTGCTGCGCCGTGTTCTCGGCGTCGTAGGTCACCACGACCTGCGGCTCGTAGTGCTCGATCAGTCTGGCCACCTGGTCGGCGGCCTCGGGGACCGGCACGTCCACGAAGGCGCCGTGAGGCTTCTTCCAGGCCGGGATGCCCGAGTCGTGGTACCCGAGCAGTTCGACGTCGGTCACACCGAGGACGCGGCACGCCGCCTGCAACTCGCCGAGCCGGTGCGCCGCGACCCGTGCGGGGTCATGCGCGGGTGTGAACGGCTTGGCACCGTCCGGCGCGTCGCCCAACTCGCCGTTCGTGCACGTCACGAGCACGATCCGGGTGCCGAGCGACGCGTAGTGGGCCAGGATGCCGCCGGTGGACGTCGACTCGTCGTCGGGATGGGCGTGCACCGCGAGAAGCGTTCGAGTCATGGTGTCCAGTGAAGTGGATGTCAGCACGTCAGCAGCATCAGCGTGAACATCGTCGTCGAAGCGGTGGCGAGGGGGAGCGCGACGGCTGTGAGACCGGTGAGCGTGCCGGAGAGGACTCTGCTCACGCGGCTCGGTGTCCGGGGCCGCCGCCGCAGGCGTTCGAGCCGGGCGTCGATCGCGTCCCTGCCCATCGCGAGCGCCGAGTCCGGGGCGCCGTGGCACGAGACGCGCAGCAGGGCGGTGCGGACGGTGTCCGCGCCGTGGGTGCGGGCCGCGGTCATGTCCGCCGACATCTCGACCAGCTCGCGGATCGTGCCGCCCGCCCGCTTGAACAGCGGGAGGACGGGCAACGCGGTGGCGACGGCGTCCGCGGCGGCCACCAGCAGGTGATGGTGGCCGTTGAGGTGGGCTCGCTCGTGGTCCAGGACGGCGTCGACCTCGCTGGGGGTCAGGTGGAGGTGAAGTCCCTCGGTGGCGACCACGACGCCGGGCTTGCTCGCGAGGCTGAACGCCAGAGGTCGTTCGTGGTCGAGCCACACCGTCGGAGGTGCGCCGGCTTCTCGTCGTCCGGCGAGCCGGAGCACCGAGAGTTGCTCCTCGCGGGCTCGGGCGCGTCGGCGGGCGCCGCGTGCGCCGACGACGGCGACGCGGACGAGCAGTCCGGTCAGCAGTGCGCCGCCGGTGATGCCGCCGAGCACCTCGACGGTGGGGGTGGTGCCGTGGACCACCGACTCCCAGCAGTGGTGCAGGGTGGAGAGGCCGTGCTCGGGCAGCAGGAGCAAGACCACCGCGACAGCGGAGGTGGCGACGACCGCGACGATCGACGTGAGCCACCCGACGAGAGCGACCACCGGGTCGCTGAGGCGCCGCAGCAGGGGTGGCGCCAGCCAGCCGGCCGCGGCGCACGCGAGCAGCAGGGCCAGGGCGACGGTCATTTCCCGGCGGCCTTGCGGCGGAACGCCTTGCGCAGCACCGCCGACTCCTCGGCTGTCGCCGACTGTGCGAAGTGCAGCAGGGCGGCTTCCGGATCGCCGGAGGCGACGAGGATGTCGCGCACGGCGTTCGAGGCCGCTTCGACCCGGCTGGTCGTCGGCTCGTACCAGTAGGCCTTGCCCTCGAGCTCGCGGGCGACCCAGTCCTTGCGGTGCAGGTTGTCCAGCACGGTCATCACGGTCGTGTAGGCGAGTTGCTTGCCGGTGTCGAGGCGTTCGAGCACCTGGCGCACCTTCAGCGGTTCTCCGGCGTGCCAGAGCACGTCCATGACGGCGGCTTCCAGCTCACCCAGTCCACGCATCACTTCACCCTTTCCCGCAGGCCGAGAAGTATGCCCGGCGGCCGGATCACGCCACCAACTTGATCACCTGTGTCCGACCTGTGGCCGGACGTGGCTTCCTCCCACGCCACCGGCGGAATGATCAGCACGAGCCGGCGGAAGCGGCTCGGTGCCGCGATGGCGGCGCGCAACGCCACGTCGCAGCCCGATGACGAGCCCATGAAGTCGGCCCGTCGAGTGCCCGCGCCCGCGCTGGTCGTAGGTCAGCAGCCGGTGATCGGCCGCGGGCGTCGAAGTCGAGGAGGCGCAGCCAGGGGACCCTGCCTGGCTCAGGAAGACGTCGTGGGCGGACCGAATCCGGTGAGCTCGTAGGCGATCCTGGCGTCCGCCCTGCTGACGTGCCTGTCCCGCACCACTGCCCCTCAGCGTGGAAGTGGCCCAGCTCGCGCGGCGGCGAGCTGGGCCACGAATCAGACGGTTTGCTTGTTCGCGCTGCGGAAGCCCCGCAGTCTCAGGCTGTTGCTCACCACGAAGACGGACGAGAACGCCATCGCGGCGCCCGCGATCATCGGGTTGAGCAGGCCGAGCGCCGCCAGCGGCAGGGCGGCCACGTTGTAGGCGAAGGCCCAGAACAGGTTGCCCTTGATCGTGCTGAGCGTGCGGCGCGACAACCGGATGGCGTCCACCGCTGCCCGGAGATCGCCCCGGACGAGCGTGAGGTCGCTGGCCTCGATGGCGACGTCGGTGCCGGTGCCCATGGCGAGGCCGAGGTCGGCTTGGGCGAGCGCGGCGGCGTCGTTCACGCCGTCACCGACCATCGCGACCACGCGACCCTCGGACTGCAGACGCTTGACCACGTCGACCTTGTCCTGGGGCAGCACCTCGGCGATGACCTCGTCGATGCCGACCTCGGCGGCCACGGCCCGGGCGACCGCCTCGTTGTCCCCGGTCAGCAGCACCGGCCGCAGTCCGAGGCCGCGCAGTCCGGCGATCGCCTCGGCGGAGGTGGGCTTGACCGTGTCGGCCACGACCAGCACGCCTCGCGCTTCGCCGTCCCACGCCACCAGCACCGCGGTACGACCCTTGTCCTCCGCCTCCTCCTTGGCGGCGATGAGCTCCTCGCTCAGCCTGACGCTCCACTCCTGGAGCAGGCGTTCGCGGCCGACCAGCACGGCGTGCTCGCCGACGACACCCTGGACGCCGAGGCCCTCCAGGTTCCGGAAGTCCTCCACCACCGGCAGGTCGCCCACGCGGTCGGTGGCGCCCGTGGCGATCGCCTTCGCGATCGGGTGCTCGGAGGCGTGCTCCAGCGCGCCGGCCAGGCGCAGCACCTCGTCCTCGGTCACGCCATCGGCGGCGTGGACCTCGACGAGGCTCATCTGCCCGGAGGTGACGGTGCCGGTCTTGTCGAGCACGACGGTGTCGACCCGGCGAGTGGACTCCAGCACCTCCGGTCCCTTGATCAGGATGCCCAGCTGCGCGCCACGCCCGGTGCCGACCAGCAACGCGGTGGGCGTCGCCAGGCCGAGCGCGCACGGGCACGCGATGATCAGCACGGCCACCGCGGCGGTGAAGGCCGCCGAGACCCCCGAGCCCGCACCGAGCCAGAACGCGAGCGTTCCGACGGCCAGCGCGATCACGATCGGCACGAACACCGCGGAGACCCGGTCGGCGAGGCGCTGGATCTCCGCCTTGCCGCCCTGGGCGTCCTCGACGAGCTTCGCCATCTGCGCGAGCTGCGTGTCCGCACCGATGCGGGTGGCGCGCACGACCAGCCGGCCACCGGCGTTCACCGTGGCACCGACGACGGTGTCACCGGCCTCGACCTCGACGGGCACCGACTCGCCGGTGAGCATGCTCGCGTCGATCGCCGAGCTGCCCTCCTCGATCACGCCGTCGGTGGCGATCTTCTCGCCCGGCCGCACCACGAACCGGTCGCCGACCTTCAGGTCGTCGACGCTGATCCGCTGTTCACGTCCGTCCCGCAGCACCGCGACTTCCTTGGCGCCGAGCTCGAGCAACGCCCGGAGCGCGGCCCCGGCACGGCGCTTCGACCGCGCCTCGAAGTAGCGGCCCGCGAGGATGAACGTGGTGACGCCCGCGGCGACCTCCAGGTAGATGTTGCCCGCGCCGGACATCCGCTGGACGGTGAGCTCGAAGGCGTGCGTCATGCCGGGCGTGCCCGCGGTGCCGAGGAACAGCGCGTACAGCGACCACAGGAACGCGGCGGCGACGCCGATGGAGATCAACGTGTCCATCGTCGCGGCGCCGTGGCGCAGGTTGGTCCACGCGGCCTTGTGGAACGGCCAGGCGGCCCACACCACGACGGGAGCAGCGAGCGTGAGCGACAGCCACTGCCAGTGGGTGAACTGCAGCGCCGGGATCATGGCGAGCGCGATGACCGGCACGGTGAGCACGATCGACGTGATCAACCGCTGCCGCAGCGTGCGGGTCGGGTCCTCCTCCGCCTTCTCCGCGCTCCCGGCGGCCTGCGGGGGAGCGGGCAGCTCGGCCGTGTAGCCGGTGTTCTCGACGACCTTCACCAACTCTTCGGCGGTGAAGGTCTCCGGGAAGCTGACCCTGGCCTTCTCGGTGGCGTAGTTGACGCTGGCCTGGACGCCGTCGAGCTTGTTCAGCTTGCGCTCGATCCGAGCGGCGCAGGAGGCGCAGGTCATCCCGCCGATCGAGAGCTCGATCCGACTCGTGCGGACGTCAGCCGCCGTGGCCATGGCCGTCCTCCTTCGATGTGGTCGTGCCGGTGGGCTGGGTCCGGGGCTGCGACGCCGCCGAGTCCGTCGCGGCGAGGGTGAACTCCGCGGTGCGGACCTGACCCCCGTGCTGGAAGTCCAGGAAGAGGCGGTACCTGCCGGACGTCGGGACCTCGACCGCGAACTTCACCCCG
This sequence comes from Lentzea jiangxiensis, assembly GCF_900104175.1. Taxonomy (GTDB): domain Bacteria; phylum Actinomycetota; class Actinomycetes; order Mycobacteriales; family Pseudonocardiaceae; genus Lentzea; species Lentzea jiangxiensis. Next base: position 37,208 of record NZ_FNIX01000003.1, on the reverse strand, counting down.
GGGCCGGCACCGGGTGCCTCCACCGGATGAACGTGCAGGTAGGCGAGGTCGGCGGACCGGAGTGCGACCAGGTGACCGTTCGCGCCGAGGTAGGGCTGCAGGTCGGTGACCGGCTTGCCGTCCTTGGTCACCGTCGTGGTCACCGCGGACTCCGCGCCGGGCTTCAGATCGCCGTCGAGGCGGACCGTGTAACCGTCCACCGCGAACTCCCGCGAATCCGTCTCGTACTGCTTCGGCTCGTAGGCGCCGGACACCTGGATCTCCGTGCCGAGAGTGGTCTTGGTGCCGTTCTCCGGCTTGAAGTCGGCGAAGACCCGGTAGCTGCCGGCGGCGGGCAGGGTCAGCGGCACCGACCACGTCCCGTCCGCGGCCATCTCGGGGTGCACGTGCTGGAACCCGGAACTGTCCCGGCGCACCAGCACGAGGTGCAGCCGCTTCTCGTGCTCCACTTCGAACTTCGTCACCGTGCCGCCGTCGGCAGTGCCGACGGTGAACTGGAAGGACTGCTGCTCGCCGGCGTTCGCGCTGGTGCGCAACGGCTTCAGCACGTAGCCGTTGTCCGCGGCGGACAGACCGGGCGGCAGCTCGTCGCTGCCGGTGCCGGAGGCGGACTGCGTGGCGCCGTGGTCCATCGCGGCCGGGGCGGTGTCGCCACCGGACGGACCGGCCGCGGCGCCGGCAGCCCAGGCGCCGCCGAAGACGATCGCCAGCACGCCCGCGTAGGCGCTCACCTTCGTGGCGGTGTTCATCTCGGGCCCCTTCAGCTCGCGACGAGCGTGTAGCCGGCCTCGGTGACAGCGGCGCGGACGTCGTCCTCGGCGACCGGCTGGTCGCTGGTGACGGTGACCTTGCCGCTGTCCAGCTCGACGTCGACCTTCCGCACGCCGCCGATCTGGCCGATCTCCTCGGTGACCGAGCTGACGCAGTGTCCGCAGGTCATGCCGGTGACGGTGTAGGTGGTCTCGGTCATGGGGAACTCCTCGTTGCTGATGGGACTGGGAAGTCAGGAGCGGACGAGGCGGGCGATGGCGTTGCTGGCCTCGGCGATCTTCTCCTCCGCCTTGGCGCCGCCCTCGGTGATCGCCTCGCTGACGCAGTGCTTCAGGTGCTCGTCGAGCAGTCCGAGCGAGACGGCTTGGAGTGCGCGCGTCGCGGCGGAGATCTGGGTGAGGACGTCGATGCAGTAGTCGTCGTTCTCGATCATCCGCTGCAGGCCGCGCACCTGGCCCTCGATGCGCTTCAAGCGGCGCAGGTGGGCTTCCTTGTTGTCCGTGTAGCCGTGCATGTGCCGCTCCTGTCGATCGGTCCGTCGCGCGGCCGGTCGCGGCTGACCGGGGGAACGACGGGCGCTTGCGGCAAACATACCCAAGGGGGGTATGGGTGTGCAAGGCTAAGTAGCAATACGGGGTAGGGGTACTTGCGCGATCTGGCTCACGCTGGCGTCGTGGGCTCCGGGTCTGTTGCCGCTCAGAGGAATGCGACATGCGCGGTGAGAAGCAGTCCGGGCCGGGTGAACTGGTGTTCACCCGGCCCGGACGTCGTCAACGGGGCGGTCCTACTTCAGCAGCCCCTGCATTTCGGTGATCTCCGCCTGCTGCGCGGTGATGATGTCCTGCGCGAGCTTCTTGCTCTCGGCGTTGCTGCCCTTGTCGAGGTGGGTTTCGGACATCTCGATCGCACCCTGGTGGTGCCTGATCATCATTTCCGTCCACATGCGGTCGAACCCGGCACCCGAGACCCGGCCGAGCCCGGCCATCTCCACGGCGGTCATCATGCCGGTCCCGGCGCCGTGGTCCATCGAACCGTGGTCCATTTTGGGCATCGACGACGCCGTCGGGGCCGCGCCCCACTTCGAGAGCCATCCGGTCATGGTCTTGATCTCCGGGTCCTGCGCGCCCTCGATGCGCTCGGCGAGGTCGAGGACCTTCGCGTTGGTGCTCTTGCCCGGCACCATCTTGGCCATCTGCACCGCCTGCTGGTGGTGGACGATCATCTCCTGGGCGAACCGCACGTCGTGGTCGTTGTGGTCCGCCGCCTGCCGGCCGGGGGCCGGAGCCGGCGTGCTCGTCGAGTTGTGCCGCATGCCGCTCATGTCGTTGCCGCCGCTGCTGCACCCGGTGACGAGCGCGAGAACAGCGACGCCCGCGACGCCGAATCCGATCGGAGACTTCCTCATCGAGCTTCTTCCTCCTGTGCTGGGAAATGTGCGATCTGTCTCCGGAGACCGGACTGATCACAACCTCAGCACGCAGAGGGAGCCGAGCAGGTCGCGACCGCCTCTCGGTGGTCGGTCCGGGGCGCGAGGCCGGACGCCCGTTGCCTGAACGCGCACAGGGACAAGGCGCCTCGCGGTCAGCAGCAGCAACGATGCGAGCAAGACCAGCGACGCGACTGCGGTGAGCACGGCGACGCACAGGTGAAGCACGTCGTGTGTGGGCTCCGGCGCGGGATCTCCGGGGTGGTGTGCACCGTGTGTGCTCGTGGATACGGTTCCGTGTGGGGACGGCACGTCGTTGCTCACGTTGACGTGATGCATGCCGACCACCCCGAGGAACAGCGCGCACAGCAGGATCCATTGGATCGTTCTGCCGTGCGTCGCCGGAGCCATATAACTACCCTACCTAGTAGGTCGCATCAACGGTGTCTACGGGTCGCTGCGTGATCTGGTTCAAGGGGGAGCAGATCGACCGGCCCCAAATCCTGTTCAGGGTAGTAGGTCCCTGATTCGGGCAACCTCGTCTTCCTGCGCATTTCGTCTGCAGTCCTGCTGCTCCACGAGGAGGACTTGACACCCCCTGGGGGTATAGGCGTAGCTTGGCCGCAACATACCCCAGAGGGGTATCAAGGTCGGAAGACGAGGAGCAGGCGATGAACCACACCGGTGGGCGAACGGGTCTGACAAGGCTGGCCGTCTCGGCGACGCTGCACTGCCTCACGGGCTGCGCCATCGGTGAGGTGCTCGGCATGGTCATCGGCACCGCGCTGGGCTGGTCGAACCTGGCGACGATCGCCCTGGCCGTGGCGCTCGCGTTCGTCTTCGGGTACGCGTTGACGATCCGTCCGGTGCTCGAGTCCGGTCTGCCGCTGCGCGCCGCGATCGGTGTGGCGCTCGCCGCCGACACCGTGTCGATCGCCGTGATGGAGATCGTCGACAACGGCGTGATGCTGATCGTGCCCGGTGCGATGGAGGCCGGCCTGGCCAGTTGGTTGTTCTGGGGGAGCCTCGCGTTCGCGCTCGCGGTGGCGTTCGTGGTCACCGTGCCGGTCAACCGGTGGCTGATCTCGCGCGGCAAGGGGCACGCCGTGGTGCACCAGTACCACGGCGGCGGCCACGAGGGTCACCACCACTGAGTGATCGGTGGCCGCGAGGTGCTCGCGGCCACCTCTCGTCCGAATCTTCGTTCTGCAGGGGTGGGGCCTCGCACGTCCGGTCATGGCCGGCGTGCGGAGGTCGTATACCCCCTACTGGTAAGGAGTACAGGAAATGTCTCGATCAGAGGGGACTGATCGGCGCAGGTGGTGGGCATTGGCCCTCATCGCCGCCGCGCAGTTCATGGTCATCATGGACACCTCGATCATCGGTGTCGCGCTGCCGGGGATCCAGGCGGACCTCGGGTTCTCGCAGGAGGACCTGTCCTGGGTCTTCAACGCCTACGTGGTCGCGTTCGGCGGACTGCTGCTGCTCGGTGGCCGGCTGTCGGACCTCCTCGGAGCCCGCCGCGTGTTCGCCGCCGGCTGGCTGGTGTTGCTGGTGGGCTCCGTGGCCGCGGGTGCGGCGGGCTCCATCTGGCTCGAGCTCGCCGGTCGCGCCGTGCAGGGCGCCGGCGCCGCACTCATCGCGCCGTCCGCGCTGACGTTGCTGATGATGCTCTTCGGTGGCGAGCAGAAGCAGCTCGGCAAGGCGCTGGCGATCTACGGAGCGGCCGCTCCCGCCGGTGGCACCGCAGGTGTCTTCCTCGGCGGTGTGATCACCGAGTACCTCAGCTGGCCGTGGGTGTTCTACATCAACGTGCCGATCGCGATCATCGCCCTGATCGCGATCCCTGCCCTGATGCCCGCCGGCACCGCGCAGCGCGGCTCGACCGACCTGTTCGGCGCTGTCACCGTGACAGCCGGGCTGGCGGTGGCGGTCTACGCGATCGTGCGTGCTCCCGAAGCCGGATGGGCCTCCACGGAGACCGTGGTCGCCCTGATCGCGGCCGTGCTGCTGCTGGGCACCTTCCTGCTCGTCCAGGCCAAGCGGAAGGCTCCGCTGGTGCGACTGGGCATCTTCCGCACGTCCCAGCTCGGTGCGGCGAACATCGCGCAGCTGCTGCTCGGCGGCGCGTGGATCCCGATGTGGTTCTTCCTCAACCTCTACCTGCAGCAGGTGCTCGGCCTGGGAGCGTTCGCCAGCGGTTCGGCGCTGCTGCCGATGACCACCGCGATCATGCTGCTGATGGTCGTCGTCGCACCGCGGCTCACCGCACGGTTCGGCGTCAAGGCGATGGTCGTGTCCGGCCTCGTCCTGCTCGCCGCCGGTCTCGGCTGGCTCGCCCTGGTGCGCCCGGACGGCAACTACTGGGTGGACGTCCTGCCCGCCTCGCTGGTGGCTGCCACGGGCATGGCGCTCGCGTTCATCCCGTCGCTGGGCACGGCGATCTCGAGCGCTCGCCCGGAGGAGGGCGGCCTCGCGTCGGGCATCGTCAACACCAGCTACCAGATCGGGTCCGCCCTCGGCCTCGCCGCCATGACCGCCCTGGCGGCCTCCTACGGCGCCGGTCAGCTCGGTGACCCCGAGGCGTTGACCACCGGCGTTTCCGCCGCCTTCGTCGGTGCCGCGGGAGTCGCCGTCGTCGGCGCGCTCGTCGCGGGCGGTACGTTGCGCGGTCGCCGCACCGTCACGGCGGACGGCGAGCGCGAACCGGCGAACGTCTGACCGCTCGTCTCCGTGACCGCTCGTCTGCGCCGAGGGCAGGACCCGACGGCGCGAGCCGGGTCGCCCCGCGCGGGGCGACCCGGCTCGTCGAGGGATGGGTCAGAGGCGCTGGAGGGTGTAGGTTCCGCTGCCGGCCTTGTTGATCAGGACCACGCCGTGCCAGCCGCTGACGGCCGGGGTGAAGGTGATGGTCTCCACCGCGCCGGGGCCGCCGGCCGTGGCACCGGCCGAGGCGGTCGCGCGGCTCCTGACGTAGGTGGAGGACGAGCCGTCCACCGAACCGACGATGAACAGCTCGGCGTCCTGGGACGCGCTGCCCGGCGTGACCTTGATGGTCACCGGCACGCCCGCGGTGAGCATGGTGTCGCGCACCGCCACCACCTTGGAGCTCGTCATGGCCACGGACTGCGAGCTGGCCACGTGCAGCAGGGTCGAGCCTTGTGCCAACTCCAAGGCGTAGTTGCCCCCTGTACCGGAGGCGACGCTGACCTTCGGGTAGAAGTCGCCGAGAGGCGTTTTCCCCGTGTTGGAGTTCACCGCGACGAAGTCCGTCACGCCGGCGACCACGCTGGAACCCTTCTGGATGGTCTGCGCCTTGTCGTCGTACACGCGCAGGTTGTAGTCGGCACCGGCGGGCGGGCGCAGGGCCACCACGGACCACGAGTTGTTGACGGTGTTGTAGGAGAAGTTGTGCGAGGTCGCGGGTGGGGTCGGCCGCGACACCGGGGTGTTGCCGGCCAGCGGGTCGCGGAAGGTGAAGTCGATGGTGTTCTGGTAGAGCGAGGCCAGGCCGTTGGTGAGCGCGGTGTTGAAGCCGTCGGCGGTGCGGTGGCCCCAGAACTCGGCGAAGGTGTTGGACTTGTGGAGGAGGAAGGTCGTCCAGATGTGACCGGGGGTGCGGCCGCCATCGCTCAGCCGGTCCCAAGGGGCCTCGTTGGTGGCGTCCGACAGGTCGATCAGCGCGCCGGCGACGCGGCCCTCCACGGTTTCGCCGTCCTGCCAGGGGAAGGTTCCCAGCGGGGGGTTGGCCCAGGTGGATCCCCAGGTCGCGCTCTCCAGGTCGATGGTCTTGCCGTCCGCCCAGTTCCAGACCGGGTCGTTGTACACCTGCGTCGGGGTCCACTCGGCGAAGCCCTCGACCCAGGCCAGGCCCGCCGTGGACTGCGTGTGGACCTGGTGCCAGCCGCCGGCGCCGGGCACCGGGCTGAACTCGTAGACGTCGTCCATCACCCAGTGGGTGGCCTCGTGCACGGTGGTGTCGCGGGAGATGGGGGAGCTGGCAGGCAGGAAGACCTGGCGGACGTTCTCGTTCGGGTCGTAGTGGGGCCCGACGGCCGAGTCCCAGCGCCAGTTGACGACCATCTGCCGGCAGGAACCGACGTCGAGGTCGTCCCAGCAGTCGCCCGGCTTCCAGTACCACAGGTCGTTGACCGCGTCGAAGGCCTGCACGCCGAGCCAGTGCAGCGGGTCCGTGGGCTGGAGCTGGCCGTAGTTGTGCGTGGCGCCCGCGGCCAGGTTGGACACGACGGTGCTGTCGTAGGAGTACAGGTTGCCGCTGAGGTCCTGCACCCGCCACATGTTGTTCTCGGCGAGGAACCGGACGTAGACGTCCTGGCCGCCGTCGATGATGCCGCCGTCGGCGTCGGTGTTGTCGAAGCAGACGGTGTAGTTGCCCCCGCTGTCGGTGGCGACCACACCGAGCAGGTCGTGGCCGTCGGCGGTGTCGCGGTCCCACACCTGCACGCCGTAGTTGGGAGAACTGCGGACCGCGAAGGTGCTGTCGGTGTAGGCCCAGCCACCGGTGACGCAGGCCGTTCCGGCGAGGGCGGTGGTCTCCTCGCGCTGGGCGGTGGTCCTGACGGGCGCGGTGGCGGCAGCGGCGGGCCGGTGGGTCAACTGCGGCGCCACGCGGCCGGCGGTGACCTTCACCGGGGCGGCGGCGGAGTGGGCGGAACCCGCCATGCCGGGGGTGGACCTGCCGCCGCGGCCGGCGACGGTGAGGTAGACGTGGTCGGAGGGATCGGCCGAGTGCTCGTCACCGGCGGCCACCGCGCGCACCGCGATGTCGGCGGGACCGGCGGTGGTGGCCCGGACCCGGCCGGTGAAGCGCTTGGTGCCGCCCGCGGCCAGCGCGGTGGCGCCCTCGGCGCGGCGCACCCCGCCGCGGTCGGTGGGAGTGGCCGCGGCCACCTGGCGGGTGCCGAGCCCGGCAGGCACCTGCTCCCATTCGAGCCCGGCGGGCAGGTCCACCTCGACGCGCACGTCGGGCCGGGCGAACTGGGCGGTGACCTCCACGGTCAGCTGCGCGGACTCGCCCACGGCCGGCAGGGCGGCCAGCTCCGCCGAGACGGAGACGCAGCTGCCCCACGGGTTCAGGGTGGTGACGTGCGGGTTGGGTCTCAGCGTGCACGCCTGCGGCCCCTCCGCGGCTCGCGCCCCGGCGGGCAGAGCCGTGATCAGGCTGCTCGCGGTGAGTGCGACCAGTGCGGTCGCCCACCAGGCACGCGCCTTCGATCTGGACATCGCTCACTACCTTCTCGGAAGTTCGGAAAGGCTTGTGGGACCACGATTGCGGCGCGGTGTGAATTCCCCCAGAGCCACTACCGGGGAGGACGGGGTGGACCACTCCGGCACCGGGCCGCCGGGATGACCGGCCACAGTGGACGGAGATGTCCGTGCGGCCCAAGGGATGTCCCGCCGATCGGCGCAGTCCGCACCGCGACCTGACGGTGGATCGTGGCGAAAATCCGCGCGGGAGACCACCGCCGCCCACTACCGTTGCGATCAGCGGAAGGGGGAGTGTGGCCGGTTCGCAGCTGATCGGGCGTGAGCGCGAACTCGCCGCGGCGGCCGATGTCCTCACACGGGCGGAGGAGCGCACCGCCCGGTTGCTGCTGTCCGGCGAGCCGGGCATCGGCAAGAGCGTGCTGTGGGAGCGGGTGCTGGCCGACGCCGCCGGCCGCGGCTACACCGTCCTGTCCTGCCGCCCGGTGGAGTCCGAGGCACGGCTCGCCTTCGGCGGTTTGGTCGACCTCTTCGACCGCGTGCCGGACGACGCTCTCGCCCATCTGCCGGGGCCGCAACGGACCGCGTTGGAGGTGGCGTTGCTCCGCCGCAACGCCGACGACGGCGCGGGTGACCCGCGTGCGGTGTGCCTGGCGACGCTCAACGTCATCCGCTCGCTGGCCGCGGACGCGCCCCTCGTGCTGGCCGTGGACGACGCGCAGTGGCTGGACGAGTCCAGCGGCCGGGTGCTGGAGTACGTGGTGCGCCGCCTCGCCGACGAGCGCGTGGCGGTCGTGATGTCCGTCCGCGACGAGGCCGGCGACCACACGCCGCCAGGGCTGGCGGAGCAGGACCACCTGGTGCACCTGCGCCTGAGCGGACTGAGCATCGGTGCCCTGCACCGGCTGGTGCGCTCGGCGGTCGGCTTGCCGCTGCCGCGTCCCACGCTCATCCGTCTGCAGCGGGCCTGCGGCGGCAACCCGTTCTACGCGCTGGAGCTCGCCGGTGTGCTGGACCGCGACGGCGGCGCGCCGGGACTGCCGTTGCCGGCGCCCCGCGCGCTGAGCGAGCTGCTCACCGGCCGGGTGGTCGCGCTGCCCGTCCGCAGCCGGGACGCCCTGCTCTACGCCTCGGCGCTGGCGCAGCCGACCGTGGACCTCCTCGCCGCGGCCATGGGTGACACCGAGGCAGCCCACGAAGCGCTGGCCGACGCCGAGGACCACGGCGTGGTCGAGGTCTCGGCTGGAGCTGTTCGCTTCACCCACCCGCTGCTGCGCTCGGCGGTCTACTCGGCCGCACCGAGCGGTCGTCGACGACAGGTGCACCGGCGTCTGGCCGCTGTGCTGGCCGACCCCGAGACCCGCGCGCTCCACCTGGCCATCGGTGCCGGCGGCCCGGCGCCCGAGGTGGCCGACGCGCTGGACGAGGCCGCGCACATCGCCCGGCAGCGCGGTGCGCCCGAGAACGCCGCCAGGCTGTGGGAACTGGCGGCCGGCCACGTCGCCGACCCGGTGCGCAGGGCCGGGCTGCTCGTTCCCGCCGGGCAGTGCCTGTTCTCCGCCGGTGACGCGCCACGGGCCCGCGAGCTGTTCGAGGCCGCCGTCGCCGAGCTGCCCGCCGGACCGGAACGCGCGGCGGCGCTGCTGGAGCTGGCGGTCGTGGTGTTCTTCGGGGACGGGCCGGTCGAGGCGACCGCGCTGAGCGACGAGGCGCTGGCCTGCGCGGGTGACGACCCGGTGCTGCGCGCGACGACCTACCTGCGCCGGTCGCTGTTCTGCCAGAACGACACCGCCGAGCGCAACCGCAACACGCGCCAGGCGCTGGAGGCGATCACCGGTCACGAGGGTGCGGCGCCCGACGACCTCGTGGCGTGCGTCCTGGCCGGAAGCGCCTACTACCAGCTGCTGGCCGGTGAGGGGCTGCACGACGAGTACCTGCGGCGTGCCGCGGCGCTGGTCTCGCCGACCGGGCAGTCCCGTGACGCACGGTCGGCGCGCAGCCTGCTGCGCGTCATCACCAAGTACACCGACCCGGTGCGAGGGCGTCAGGAGTTCGCGCGATCGCGCGAGGCCTTGCTCGAACGCGGCGAGGAGGCGGTCGCCGTGCACGAGCTGGTCCACCTGGCCGAGCTGGACGTGTGGCTCGGTGACTGGTCCCTGGCAGCCGCGGAGGCCGCGGAGGCCGTCGACGCCGCCGAACAGACCGGGCAGCGGCCGTGGATCGGCTACTCCCTCTACACCCGTGCCCTGGTGGACGCCCACCGCGGGGACCACGACGCGGCCAGGGAGGCGGCGGCGGAAGGACTGCGCATCGCCACCGAGCTGGACGACTCCTGGGTCACCGTGCACCTGCGCGCGGTGCTCGGCTTCACCGAGCTGTCCCGCAACGAGCCGGAGACGGCCAGAGCGCACCTGACGGCCGCGCTGGAGGTCTGCGCGGCCGTCGGGCTGGGGGACTTCCCGCTCAGCTCGCTGTACGGCGACCTGATCGAGGTGACCGCGGAACTGGGCCTGGTCGCCGAGGCCGGGGCGCTGCTCGCGGACCTGGAGCTCCGCCGTGACCGCGCGCCGCGGCCCTGGATCACCGCCGTGGCGGCCCGGTCGGCCGCGCTGGTGCGGATGGCACGCGGCGATCTGGCGGGAGCGCAGGCGGCGCTGGACTCCGCGCCGGACCTGCCGATGCCCTTCGAGCAGGCCCGCACCGACCTGGTGCGCGGCCGGGTGCTCAGGCGGCGCAAGGAGAAGCTGACCGCGCGCGAGGCGCTGCTGGCCGCCAGGCACGAGTTCGACCGGCTGGGTGCGCCCCGCTGGGTGGGCGAGGCCGACACCGAGCTGGGCAGGCTGGGACTGCGCCGCGACGACGAGCACGGCCTCACCGCGACGGAGCTGCACGTCGCCCGGCTCGTGGCGGGCGGGCTGAGCAACCGCGAGGTGGCCGCGGCGGCGTACGTGACGACGAAGACCATCGAGGCCCACCTGAGCCGGATCTACCGCAAGACCGGCGTGCGCTCGCGCCGCGAGCTGAGCCGGCTCGAGTTCCTGAGGGAGTCGCGGCACTAGGGCCTGTGCCGGAGTCCCGTTCGACGGGAGTCGCGCACGTGGACCTCGGCACAGGCACCAACTGTGGGGTCGTTCCCTGATTCGTCGGGGGTGTCTTCGCCGCAGGCTTGGACGCATGACGACGGAGGCGGCCGGGCAGCTGTTCCTGGTGGAGTGCTACCTGCCCGGCGCGGCCGCGGACGAGGTCGCCGCCGCGATGGGAGCGGTGGTGGCCGCGAGCAGGGGGACCGCGGCGTTCGTCTGTTGCCTGGCCATACCGGGTGACGACACCTATTTCTGCCTCTTCAGCGACGGCACGCCGGACCACCTGGGCCGCACCTTCCGCAGGGCAGGGGTGCCCTTCGAACGGATCGTCGAGGCCACGAGGGTCGGTCCGGACGTCGTTGAGGCGGCGTTCGCACGACAGGGGGAACAATGCGCGACCCGGAGAGCTTGACGATTCCGATCAGCCTGGACCGACGAGCCCGCCGTCCGCTGCAGGAACAACTGGCGGAGCAGCTGGCCACGGCTGTCGACCGGGGGCAGCTGGCCCACGGCCGCCGGCTGCCGTCCACGCGGACGCTCGCCGAGCGGCTGGACGTTTCGCGCGGTGTCGCACTCGCCGCCTACGAGGTCCTGTACTCCCGCGGCTACCTGGAGAGCCGCCGGGGTTCCGGCACCTACGTCGCCGGTCGCCCGGCGGACCGGCCGGCGGCCGTCCGCGCGCTACCGGCGACGGCATCTCGCTGCGAGCTGATCGACTGCACCCCCGGTCAGGCGACCCGCGACGGTTTCCCGCTGGCCGCGTGGCGTGCGGCGTGGCGGCACGCGAGCTTCCAGCCCCCGCTGACCTGCGACCTGCCCCGCGGCGGTCTGCCGGAGCTGCGCCAGGCGGTCACCGAGCACCTGCGCCGCACCCGCGGCCTCGTCTCGGAGGACCACGAGGTGCTGATCACCACCGGTGCGCCCCAAGGGGTGATGCACGTGCTGACCGCCCTGGGAGCCCGTGGCCGGCGCGTCGCCGTGCAGGACCCGGCCCCGCAGGTGCTGGGGCAGGCGGTCGAGAACGCCGGGGCCACGGCCGTGGCGCTGCCCGCGAACCGGGACGGTCTGTGGAGCGGTGTGGTGCCACCGTCCTGCACGGCCGTGGTGGTCTCACCCGACGGGCAGGCGCCGTCCGGCACCGTCATGCCCGCACTTCGCCGCCGTCAGCTGGCCGACTGGGCCCGGCGTGAGAACGGCTACCTGGTGGCGGTGGCGCAGGACCACATCGTGCCCTCCGCCGCGCCGTTGCCCCGGCTGCTGCAGCTGGCCGGCACCCGTGTCGTGGCGGTCGGCGACTTCCGCACCGTGTTCGCCCCGTCGCTGCGCGTCGGTTACGTGCTGATGCACCGCAGCCTGCTCAGCGACGTGACGTGGAGCGTGTGCCGGGGCAACGACCAGCCGTCCGCCGTGGCCCAGTCCGCCATGGCCCACCTGCTGGCCGGAGGGCACGTCACGCGTCGCCTGCGCCAGCTGGGGCGCCTGTTCGAGCGGAAGGACGCCCTGGTGCGGGCCGCGCTCGCTCCTCTGCGGCCCGCCGTCCGCCTCGCGGCGCCGGGCACGCCGGGCGTGACCGTGGTGCACCTGCCCGACCACGTCCGCGCCGAGCAGGTGCACGCCGAGCTGACCCTGCGCGGCGTGGCGGTGCCCACGCTGGCGTCGTTCCACCTGCCCGGACGCCCGGCGGGCAACGCGCTGGTCCTCGGGCACGGGCACCTGCCCGACCGGGCGCTGCGCACCGCACTGGAGGAGCTGACCGCCGTGCTGCGCGCCGGCCGCGCGGTGATCGACCGGGCGAGCGGCCTGTAGGCCCGCCCCAGAACTCCGCGCGATCCACGCGCGGTGAAGGAAAGAAGAACCGAGGGGAAGAGTTCTCGTGAACATCCGCAAATCAGCGGCCGCCGCCGCAGTGGTCCTGGCCGCTCTCGCCATCACCGCGGGTCAGGCGGTGGCAGCGGCCACCGGTGACTCGCACGACGCGGGCGTCTCGTCGTCCATGTACGCCGACAACGACGGCGCCGGTGGGAGCAGCAGGCCCTGAGCCGTCCGGGAAGCCGGAGCCGTCCCCTTCCCGGAGGGGGACGGCTCCGGCCGTTTCGCGCTATTTCCCGTCGTCGCGGTCGTGTTCGTCGCCGCCGCGGCGCAGCTCCCGGCGCGCGTCCGAGAGGGACCGGGCCAGCTTCGGCAGTCTGCTCGCGCCGAACAACAGCACCACCACCAGCAGGATCAGCAAGATTTCCGTCGTACCCAGCGGCACGGCACTCTCCTCTCAGGCCAGCGGGACGGTGTCGGTGTGGACCAGGCGGGTGGCGGCGGTGCCGCCGTTGCCGTCGCGGTGCACCTCGAACTCCTCGACGACCAGTCGCAGCGCACCGGCCCCTGTGGGCAGCAGGACCGTGCCGGTCCAGGTCTGGATGCCGTTGGTGCTGGTCGGGTTGGAGATCGTGCTGGCGACGCTTCCCGCGGTGGGCTGCCAGCGCAGCACCGGGTCGGTCACGCCGTCGAGCTGCCGCTCCACGGTCACCCGGACCTCGTTGTGCCGGCCGGAGCCGGTGAGCAGGGGACCGGGGCCGGTCACCTGGACGGTCCGGGTGTCACCGGTGCCGGTCACGACGACCGCGCGGTCCGGCGCGAGCTGCGTGAAGTCCGCGGTCGCCACCGAGGACAGGGCGCAGCCGGGCACCGAGCTGGGCTGGTAGCGGGCCAGCGCCAGGCGCACGAACGGGAAGTAGTTCTGCAGCCGGTCGTCACCCGCCTTCGTGATGCGGATGTCGCAGAACCACAGACCGCGAGCCGAGTCGTAGGCCACGTCGTACGCGGCGAACTTCAGCTCGGTGGCCGGGAACTCCGGCACCGTCATGTGCGAGCCCGAGCCGTAGACGGCGGCCTGCGGGAAGGAGCTCGTGGTCACGTCGTCGGGCATCGCGGTCGAATGCATCGCCCCGTCGGCGCCCCACGCGGTCACCACGCCGCGCATGTGTTCGGGCGCGTCGTTGACCACGTCCGGCCACATCAGGACGGCGAGCTTCTCCCCGGCACCGCTGGAGAACCACGGTCGCTCCAGGTACACCCGCAGCCCGCCGCCGCGCCGCACGCTCTGGCCGGGTGCGGGGCTTTCCCACTGGAAGATCGGCACGACCTGGCGGATCTTGGGCGCGGCGGGACGGGCCGTGCTGGGGATGTTCTGCTCGATGACCGCGGCCGCGCTGCGCGTCTCCGGGCGGACGAACGACACCTCCAGCGTGCGGGGCGAGGTGAGCGTGCCGCCGTCGGTGCGCCGGAACGTGCCGTTGGCCGCGTTGGTGATCACGTAGTCGCCGGACGCCTTGTCCGCGGTGCTCCCCAGTGGGCCGGGGTGGAACCGCTGCTGGGTGTGCTTGTCGACCACGACCAGGTGAGCGGGGTCGATCGGCACGCCGAGGGTGTGCTCCGCCCCGCTGAACGCGACCTCCCGGTGCTCCTGGAAGAACTCGCTGAAGCGGGTGACCGCCCGCACCTCGTACCGCACTCGACGGTGCTTCGTGTCACCGAACTCGTGCCGTGCCTGGAACTCCACCGCCTCCGTGTCCGGCGCCGGCCCGAGCGTCCGGTCCACCGTCACGGTGACCGGGGCGCCGCGGAACTCGCGTTCGAGCTCCACCGCGCTCACGCCGTCGTCCACCGGCATCTTCCAGCGGCCGGCGAACTCCACGCTGCCGGTGCTCTTGCGGCTGACCGTCATGGACGACCCGAGCACCGCACAGGTCGAGCCGAGCTGGCCCTCGGCCGGCCGCCTGACGGTGACCGAGCCGATTCCCGGCACGGCGAGCGGTGTGCGCACGGCGTGCGTCAGGGTCAGCGTCCTGGCGGGCGTGAACATCCAGTGCCGGCCGCCGACGATCGACTCCCGGAGCGCGGTGAGGTTCACCTGGTCCGACGGGTGGGCGGTGTTCCAGTCGGCCGCGCCCTTCTCGACCAGCGGCCACAGCGCCATCAGGTCCAGGTCGGCCGAGTTGAACTGGGCGGAGAGCTGGAGCTGGTAGCTGTCGCCCGGCATCAGCCGCACGGTCAGCACGCGCTCCGTGCCGTTCCACGACCAGCCCGGCGCGCCCTGCTGGAGGCGGATGCGGAACCCCTTGGCACTGGGCCAGGTGGCCGGGTCGGCCGCGACGATCGTGGTCGACGTGGTGCTGCCGGGCAGCCCGCGCACCAGGACGCGCCTGGCCAGCGGCTCCGGCAGGTAGGGGACGGGCAGCGTGTCGGTGTCGTAGTACCAGTGGTCGTCCCTGGGCGCGGGCAGGGTGCGCGCCGAGGCGTGCTGCTCGAGCACGGCGGCGTCGCGGGCGGCCAGATCGGCGTACGCGACGGCGTCCATCGGCCTGCCGTCGACGGTCCGGTCGAGCATCCCGTGCTGTTCGGCGACCCGGACCGTGGTGCGGGGCGGCAGCACGTGGCGGTCGACGGTGCCCACGGCGGTGTCGCCGCCGGTGTTGCCGCGCAGCACCATCACCTCCAGCGACTCGGCCTCGCCCGGCACCGACCGCAGCAGCACCTCGGGGGCCGGCACCGGTTCGAACCGGCGGAAGGTCTCCACCGCGGTGCTCAACGCCGAGTCGGTCATCGCGTCGGCCTGCTCGGCGGTCACCGAGTTGCCCGCGATGTCCACCACCCGCGCCCGCAGCCGGTACCGCCTGCCGAACCGCAGCCGCGGCAGCGCACGGGCCTTGAACCTGGTGCGGAGCTGGAAGTCCTGGTCCTCGGGCCCCTCGTTGTCGGCGAGGCCATTGTCCGCGGCCAGTCCCTTGCCGGGACGGCCCACGGCCAGGCTCCAGCCCGCCCAGTGCACCAGCGACTCCTGGACGTACAGGTCCTCGTCGCCGGCGGCACCGGAGGTCGTCAGCGCGGTCTGCGCCGCCGTCTCCTCCAGCACACCGACCTCTTCGCCGGCGGTGCGCACGAACACGTAGGAGCCGTCGCGCCACATCAGGGAGAACCACCTCCCGGTGGTCTCGTCGCGCACGTCCCACCGGTAGCCCCGGACCACGTCGTCGGCGTTGAGCGTGATGTTGTCGGTGATCTTCCCGCCGTCCGGCTTGAACGCGGCGTCGTTGTTCTTCTGGTTCCGGTCGGCCTTCTGCGCCAGCTGGGACGCCCGCGACAGCCTGCCGACCGAGAACCCGGCCGTGTGCAGCGCCGGAAGGGCCTGCGTGTCGGGTGTGACCCCACTGCGCTTGACCACCTGCCCGCCCTGTTCGTGACGCGCACGGGTCACGGTGTCGGCGAACTGGCGCACGGCCAGCGCCGCGTTGTCCGGGTCCACCTGCACCACGGCGAACCGATCGGTGTCGCCCACCCGCAGCATCCGGTCGCGCTGGTCGCTGTCGGTGTCCGGGATCGCGGTGAACACGTGGCCTTTCACGCCCTTGCCCACCCGGCACCGCATCATGGGCCGCACGTGCACCTCGGCCTCGCCGCCCAGCACCGGCTTCAGGTCGGTGACCAGGCGGACCTCGGTGTCCCGCTCGTTGCCCTGCACGACGGCCAGCAGGGCGGGGTCGGTCGACTCGAAGTCGAGCACCAGGCCCAGCAGCCGCTGGAGGTGGTTGTGCTCGCGGGTCATCGAGACCACCTGGTGGAAGTCGAGCTTCGGCGGATCCAGCTTCGGCGGGTCCCCGGCCACGGGCTCGCGCCTGCGGTGGAACCGCTCGGCCTGCAGGAACGACGTGCCGATGCCGTCGGCGGTCGTGGCGTCGCCCGGCCGGAACGGCACCGCCCACCTGGCCGGGTCCTGCGAGTCGAGGTTGAACAGCTTCTCCAGCGCGGTGCGCAGCCGCTCCTTGCGTTGCAGGCCGGGACCGGTCCGGTCGCTGTCGAACTCGAAGCCGACGGGTCCGAACGCGTCCGCCGCCGCGAGGTCGTTCAGCGGCGGGAACTGTTCGGGGTACCGAGCGCCGAACAGGCCGTAGCGCTGGTTGACGAAATCACGCACGTGACGGGTGGGGTAGGAGCGGAGGCGCCGTTTGACGATCTTGGGCAGCTTGTGGCCCGTGACTCTCGACGAGAGCGGGAAAAGCGCCTTCCAGTGCTTGGACACCGGCGTGGACACGCGTCTGGCCGTGACGCGCAGAGGTGCGCCGTTCCGGTCGAGGATGCCGGGGAACTCCAGTCCGAACGTCGCCGCGGACACCTTGCCCGGCCAGTCGTGCCAGTCCGCGAAGTCGTTCAGCGAGCCGGACGGGTTGGGCGTGGTCGACAGTCGCGGCGCGACGTGCACGGAGAAGAAGACCCTGTCCAAGGTGGGGGAGAGCCCGTTGGGCAGCACGGTCCAGGTGATGGTCTGACTGCTCATGATCATGCTCCCAGGGGTGCGAACGCGGCGCAGTAGCCGGCCCAGTCCTGCTGGGTGAAGGCGGCGCCGAAGGGGTGGGCGGGCATCGTCGGCGCTGCCAGGGCCAGGCGGTCCCCGCCGGCGGAACGGCTCGCCGAAGGCGGTGGGGACACGGAGAACTCGCGCTGGGTGCGGAGGGTGTACGTCTCGCTGACGAAGAAGCACTCGACGGAGACGGTCACGTACGCCTCACCGAAGAGCACCGAGCTGCCGTCGGCCTTCCGCAGGTAGGTCAGGCCCATGTAGAACTCGACCGACACGGTGAGGAAGCCCCAGAGCTTCAGGGCCCCGCGGATCCGCAGGAACGCGACCAGGCCGACCTGCTGGCGCACCACCTCGGTGCCGTTCTCGACGACCTCGACCTTCTCCAGCAGGTAGCTGATGCCGCCGACGATCTCGACGATGCCGGAGGCGATGCCCACGTTCAGCGTGAGCCCCGCACCGAAGACGAAGCCGATCTCCAGCCGTTCCATCCCGTCGGTGCCCAGCGACAGGCTCACGTAGCCGCCACCGTTGAACCCGAAGACGCGCAGCTGGAACGGCCGCTCGCGACTGTTCAGCGCGAAGTTCAGCCGCACCGGGGTGCCGTCGAACGGGACCTCCACGGCGACGTGGAGCGCGGTCTCGGCGATCGCGAACGGGCCCATCGGGAGTTCCGGCAGCTGGAACCGCAACCCGGCCCTGAGTCCCGCCGAGGTCACGGTGATCTCCAGCTTGCCACCCAGGATCGAGAACTTCTCGGCGATCGGCTGCAAGAGCTTGAGAGCCTGCTCGAGGTTCACCTGCCGCAGGTTGCAGTCCAGCTGCGTCTTCATGCCGCTGGCCGACGCGTACCGGAGGTGGTTGAACTCCAGACTGATCCAGTGGTACGCGCTGTTCTCGCCGAGCAGGTGCAGGGTGAAGTCACGCATCTCGGCGTTGGCCCGCCAGCTGGACTCCACACCGCTCTTGTAGGGGACGCCGTACACGGAGCTCAGGACGAGCGGGTAGGGCGTGTCCTTCCCCGGCTCGAAGCCCATCGCGGCCTTGACCTTCGGCATCCAGTACATCGAGAACTCGTCGATGCCGAGTTCGGGCACGCGGCGGTGGCCCATCTTCGGCGCGGCTTCCGGGTTGCGCACGGGCGGATCCTCCGGCGAGGCCAGCAGGTCCTTGAGCGGGACACCGCCGAGGAACTTGGCCTTGGTGCCGTCGCCGAACATCTGCGCCGGGTCGTAGAACTCCTTGGCCACGTCGATCGGCCTGACGGCGACCGCGCCCTGCTTGGCCGAGATCGCCTGGATGCTGCCGCCGGGCGTGGCCAGGCCACCGGTGTTGGCCGGCGAGACCCCGAACGGCGTCGGCGGCGCGGACGAGTGCAGTGCCAGGTAGACCGCGCCGACGTTCTCCTCGGGGTCGCCGGGGTCCTCGGGTTCGGGGGTGATGCCGTGGCTCAGGTAGGGCTCGGCGAACTCGAACGCCGCCGCGGGTACCGCGGTGCCGGTCACCACGGCGACCTCGGGCAGCCGCACCACGGCCCGTTCCATGCGCGGGTGGAACGGCACCCGGCCGGCCGTCGTGAGGGTGTCGGCGTTGAACACGATCCGGTCCACGTTGGACGTGGTGCTGCCTTGCGGGTACGGGCCGCGGTCCGCCAGGGCGATCTTGCGGCCTCCCATGTCGGCGGTGCGCACGGCGATCGGATCGGCGGTGGTGCCGGTGTTGTACGTCCTGCGGATGTCGTTGAGCAAAGTGGTGCTGGTGGCCGTCGCTGACGGCACGAACACCACCGGCACGGTGAAGTCGACCTCGCCGCCTTCATGGTCGATCCCGCGCAGGTGGAACGGAAACGGTGTGGTCGGCGCGCTGGAAGCCTTCGGCACGAACGAACTGACCGCTTTGGCCGGGTCGGCGAAGTCCTGGCGGTTGGTGGCCAGCTCCGGTGTCCTGCGGGTGAGCACGCGGATCGAGGTGAACGGCAGCTCGCGCCCGTCCCGTGCCAGCGCTTCGTCCTGCCAGTAGGTGACCGTGCGCTGCTGCACCACGATGTACTGGGTGTGTCGCAGATAGGCGTACCACGGTCCCGGGGTGCCGTCGGGGTTGGGACGGCGGGCGATCCGGCGTTCGGCGACGTCGACCAGCGAGGCGCGGTGGCCGTAGGGGTACAGGTAACCCGCGTTCTCGGTGCGCACGTGGTGGTCGCGACCCAGGGTGGCGCGGTGCTGCCAGCCCCTGAGCTGCAGGGTGGGGTGGTCCGGGTAGCTCCACCTGCCCTCGGCCTCGAAGCTCGCGCCGAGGCTGCTCAGGGTCAGCCCGGAGACCTCGACGGGAGCCGGCAGCGACGGGTGGACCCCGGTGCGCAGCGTCGGGTCGGCCGACAGCCGGACGATGGAGAACCGCTGCCTCGGCGTCAGCACGTGGTCGATGTCATCTTCGGCGGGCACGGTTCCCGGACTCCGCACCCACGACGCCATCTGCGGGTCGGCGAGCCAGATCGCCCGCATCGCGCGGGCCTGCGGCCCGTCCTCGACCTCGGAGCCGTTCCTGGCGCCCAGCCGGGTGTGCCACAGCTCGGTCCACCCGTTGCGCGTCACCGGGGCGGTGGAGTGCTTCCAACCCTCGTTCTCGTTGGGCGACAACAGGATCCGCCACGGCAGCTCCAGAGCGGTCTCCGTGTCGATCGGCGCCACGAGCGCGGACGCGGTCTGGGTGGTGGTGGCGGTCGGGGCCAGCCGGGGCGTGAACGCGGTCCACGCCAGCAAGGCGTCGACCGTCGTGGCCATGGGCAGGGCCGCGGTGATGTCGAAGGCCAGCCGGCTCGGCCCGGAAACCCTCGTGGCAAGCGGCAGGTTGCCCGTCGTCAGCGCGGTGCTGAGCATCTGCTCCAGCACCGCCTGCGGTGGGAAGTGCACCACCATGAACGCGCTGCCCGCGCCGACCTTGCGCAGTTCCGAGCCGGTGGAGGTCCGCACCAGGTCCGCGTTGAACAGGTCGATCCGCAGGTTGAGCGAGTCCTCCCGGCGGCGCAGGTGCAGCGACCGGGTCGCGGTGGCGGTCAGGGCGATGTCGGCGATCACGTCGTCGGGCGGTCCTCCCGACGACCCGACCGCCAGCACCAGGCCGCCCGCTCCGGCCAGGAACAGGAACCGGCGGCGGCTGACCGCCTTGCCCGGCTCGCCGCCGGCCGGCAGATCGTTCTCGCTCATCGCACGTCCTCACCACATCCGGGAATGAACCACGCCCCAGCGTCGTGTGCGGTCCCCTCCGGCCGTCAGGTCCACTACCCGGTGGACTGCACAGGACCACTACCCCTCTGTCCTCAGTGGACTGGTCCGCTGGAGGTCCGGCTTTTGTGGTCCTGTCGCGGGCTTGGCGCACGGCCGCAGGATGACGTTGCGCGGCAAGGGACCGCGCCACGAGGGGAACGAACGAGGGACATGATGAAGGAATTGCTGCGCAAGGCGGGACAGGCGGCGGTGGCGGGGGCACTCGCCGTCGGCGTCATCGCGAGCACCACCGCGGTGGCGACCGCGGCGCCACCGGGATCGGTGATCACGTCCACGCCGAAGAGGGGCATGTACTGCACCCTGACCACGAGCGTGACGGCGGGCTTCACCCACGGTGACGCGTCCTGCTACAACGGCCAGTGGCCGGGCGAGGCGGGCTGGTACATCGTCGTCACGTGCGTGGGTGGGTCCACCGCCACCAGCGGCGTCGTCTCCTCCTCGCCCTACCGGTGGGGCTCGGCGAGCGCGGGATGGTGCTGGAACGGCGTTCGGGACATCGCGATCCGCGAGCTGTGATCGTCGGTGACGGCGCCCTCGCTCGCCACGAGGGCGCCGTCACCGCCCAGTGCCGTCACCGCCCAGTGCCGTCACCGCCCAGTGCCGTCACCGCCCAGTGCCGTCACCGCCCAGTGCCGTCACCGCCCAGTGCCGTCACCACTCAGCGCCGTACGTGCCGCGGTCCGGTCTCGCCCAGCGGAGCCTCCGAAAGGCTCAGCAAATGCACGTTCTCGGCTTTTGCGTTCGAATGCGGCGGATGTCTCGAGCATCCGCGATTCCTGCCGACGAGGAAACGCCCTTTCAGCTATGCGGTTACTGGGCAATGGGCGGAATGTGGTGCTCCGTGCAATAACGTCTGTTTCATCAGTCGTGCGGGACTTTTCGCGGAGCAACGAACCAGGAGTGTTCGGCCATGGGCGAGACTGGCATCATCGGAGGCACCTCGAGCCTCGTTCGTGAACCCGTTGTGGACGCTTTCGCCGATCTGCGGGCCCCGCGTCGGGCGGACCAGGCACGCGCAATGGGCATGTACCCGTTCTTCAAGGCCATGACCCGGCACAACGGCGGCACCGTGGTGGTGGACGGCGAGCAGTACGTCCTCACCGGGTCCAACGACTACCTGGGCCTGACCCAGGACGAACGGGTGCGCAAGGCCGCGCGGGACGCCGTGGACGACTTCGGCATGTCCTGTTCGGGATCGCGGTTCCTGACCGGCACCCTCGAGCTCCACGAGACCCTCGAGGCCGAACTGGCGGATTTCCTCGGAAAGGAATCCGCTCTGGTCTTCAGCGCCGGTTTCCTCTCGACCGCCTCGTCCGTCGCGACGCTGGGCGGACGCCGCAACATCCTGTACTTCGACAGTGAGAACCACGCGAGCATGATCGACGGCTCGCGGCTGATGGCGAACCGGCCGCGACGCTTCGAGCACAACGACGCCGCCGATCTCGAGCGGCTTCTCAAAGAGGACGAAGGCCTGCCGGGCGGGCGCGTCATCTACACCGAAGGCGTCTTCTCGATGTCCGGCCACATCGGCGCGATCCCCGAAGTCGTGGACGTCGCCAAGAGGTACGGCGCACGGGTGGTGTGCGACGACGCGCACGCGACCGGCGTGCTCGGGCCGCACGGCGAAGGGTCGCACGTGCACTTCGGCCTGGCTGACGACGTCGACGTCGTGGCGGGCACGTTCTCGAAGGCGCTCGCGTCCGTCGGCGGGTTCCTGGCGGGCACGGCCGACGTCATCGACCACGTCAAGCACACCGCACGGCTGCTCATCTTCAGCACCGCTCTGCCCGCTCCGAACATCGCCGCCAGTCTCGCGGCGTTGCGCATCATCCGCTCCGAGCCCGAGCACCGCGAGCAGATGTGGTCGAAGGTCGACTTCATGCGCCGGAACCTCCTGGGCCTCGGCTTCGACCTGCTCGGCTCCAACAGCCCGATCATCCCCGTGCTGGTCGGCGACGAGAGCACCGCTTTCCAGTTCTGGCGCGGGTTGTGGGACGAGAAGGTCTTCGCCACCCCGGCCATCCCCCCGGCCGTCTCCCAGGGACGGAGCCTCATCCGCACCAGTTTCAACAACGCGCACACCCCCGAGCACCTGGAGCGCACGCTGGAGGCGTTCGAGAAGGTGGGCCGTGCGTTGCGGGTGATCTCTTGACGCAGGTCCGGCGGAGCTGAGCCGTCCGCGGCGGTCGACGGCCAGGAGCCGCGTCGCCGCTCGTCCCCGCCCTCACGCACCGATTCCCGACTCGTGACAGGAAAGAGAACCGGCATGACGGTTCACGAACAGCAGACGCGCCGTTTGGCGATCAGCACGGTGCCGGTGCCGAGCTGGCTGGAGTCGCGGGTGCTGCGCGGCGGCGCCGCGCGGACCAAGCACCTGGCCGCGCCGCCGCCGGGCTCGGGCCTGCGGGCCGTGCCCGGCGACCCCGGCCTTCCCGTGGTCGGTCATGGGCTCGCGTGGATGCGGTACGGCCCACGGTTCGAACGCGCCAGGGTGACGCGGTACGGACCGGTGTCGTGGATGAAGGCGTTCGGCGTCAAGATGGCGGTGGTGGGGGGCGCCGACGCCACCCAGGCCGTGCTCACCAACAAGGACAAGGCCTTCTCGCAGTCCGGGTGGAACCTGTTCTTCGACCCGTTCTTCCGGCGTGGCCTGCTGATGCTCGACGACGAACACCTGCAGCACCGGCGGATCATGCAGCAGGCCTTCACCCGGCCCCGGCTCGCCGCCTACGCGGAGGTCGCCGGCCAGGTCGTCCGCGAGGTGCTCGCCGACCTGCCGGACCGGCTCGCCGTCCACCCGTTGATGGCCCGGCTCACCATGGACATCGGCTCCCAGGTGTTCATGGCGCGCGCCCTCGGCACGAACGAGCCGGTGATGCGGGCGTTCAAGGCCGCGGTCGACGGCACCACCGCCCTGGCGCGGTTTCCCGTGCCGGGCGGCAAGTGGCAGGCAGGGCTGCGGGGCAGGACGATGCTCGAGGAGTACTTCAAAGCCGGCCTGCCCGGCAAACGGAACAGTGCCGGCAGCGACCTGTTCTCGGTGCTGGCCTCCGCACGGGACGAGGACGGCCAGCGGTTCACCGACACCGAGATCGTCGATCACATGATCTTCCTGATGGTGGCCGCGCTCGACACCTCGGCCACCACGGCGACGGCGGCGATGTACCACCTGGCTCGCCAGCCGGAGTGGCAGGAACGGGCCCGAGCCGAGTCCGTCGCCCTCGGTCCGGCCCCCGACCTCGACGGCCTCGACCGGCTGACCACGCTCGACCTGGTGGTGAAGGAGTCGCTGCGCCTGGTCGCGCCCGTGCCCACGTTCGTGCGCAGGACGGTCCGCGACGTCGACCTCACGGGCTACCACCTGCCGGCCGGCACCACCACGGTCGTCATGCCCGCCGCCAACCACTACGACCCGGCGTACTGGCGCGAACCCGACGTGTTCGACCCGGACCGGTTCGCCGAACCGCGCCGGGAGGACCAGGCGCACCGGTTCGCGTGGGTGCCCTTCGGCGGCGGCGCGCACAAGTGCATCGGGATGGTGCTGGGCTTCCTGGAGGTCAAGACGATCCTGCACGAGTTGTTGCTGCGTCACCGGTGGCGGCTGCCGGAGGGCTACCGGGCGCGGTGGGACTGGTCGAACACCCCGTCTCCGACCGGCGGTCTCCCCGTCCACCTCGACCGCATCACCTGACACGTCCGGTGTGGACGGAAGGCCGACGATCCGGAACTTCCGCCCGGGAGTTCACAGACCACTGCGAAGGAAGTTCCCATGAGAGTGGCGATGCTCGCGCACGGTTCGCGGGGAGACATCCAGCCGATGGTGGCGCTCGGCGACGAACTGCGGCGCCGGGGGCACTCGGTGGTGATGACGGTGAACGAGAACCTCGCGGCCTGGGTCGCGCGTGCCGGCATCGACGTCGTCCCGATGAAGCCGGACATGAACGCGCTGCTGACCTCCGACGCGGCGCGGAACCACATGGCACGAGGCAAGGTCCTCGCGTTTCTGAAGGCGATGACCCTGGAGGAGCGCAAGGCGAACCGGTCGATCATCGACGCGTGCGTCACCGCGGCCCAAGGCGCGGACATGGTGATCTCGACGATCACGACCGTGTACCGCGGCGAGTGCCTCGCGAAGGCGCTCGGTGTGCCGCACCGCACGTCCAGCCCGTACCCGGTCCTCGACGCGGGGAACCACGCGAGCTTCCTCTCGCCTGTCCACGACCTGCGCCTGCGCTGGTTGAACCTGGCCAGCTGGCGCTTGCTGGACATGGCGTTCTGGCAGGAGAGCAAGCCGAACATCGACGAGATGTGCGACGTGCTCGGCATCGCGAGGTTCAAGCGTGCCCCGCGCGTGGAGCTGATCCCGTCGGTGGCGATGTACAGCGGGGAACTCGCGCCGAGGCCGGCGGAATGGGACGAGCGGCACGAGATCGTCGGGTGGCAGGCACTGTCCGCCGACCTCAGGACCCGCCTCGGCGAACAGGTGCCGGCCGACCTGGACGCCTGGCTGGACGACGGCAGCGCACCCGTCTTCTTCGGCTTCGGCTCGACGCCGGTGGCCGACCCTCCGGCCATGTTGCGCGACATCGCCCGGTTGACGCGGGAGCGGGGCTTGCGGGGGCTGATCTGCGCCGGCTGGAGCGATTTCGGTGCCGACGGCGCCGAGCTGCCGGACCACCTGTACGTCACGAACAACGTCGACTTCGACGCGGTGCTGCCGCGGTGCCGGGCCGCCGTGCACCACGGCGGGTCGGGCACGACCGCGTCCGTCCTGCGCGCGGGTCTGCCTTCCGTCATCGCCGGAGTGCTCGCCGACCAGGCCTACTGGGCGTGGCGCATCGAGAAGCTCGGTGCCGGCGTGCGCCTGCCGTTCCACAAGCTCACCTTGGACCGGCTCGGCGCCGCCGTGGACGCGGCGCTGGCATGTACCGATCGGGCGAAGGAACTCGGCGCACGGGTCTCGGCGACCACCGTGCAGACAGCCGCCGCGGACGTTGTCGAGCGCTGGGCCGCAGAGCTGGGAATCCAGCCGGCCGTGCACAACTGACGGCGTGCTGGCCGCCAACGCGTTCATCGTCGAACCGCCACCCCGGTGCTGCCGGTCTCGTGACTGGGCACGGGGTGGCGGTTCGAACGGTCCTGCGCGGCGACCGAGCGGTGCGGGCTCAGCGCACCTGCTCGGCCTTGAACTGCATCCGCGGCGTCGCGTAGAACTCCTGGGCCTGCACCAGCCGCAGCTCGCGCTCGCCGGAGCGGTAGGTCAGGTCGATCAGGTCGAAAACGCTCGACGCGGTGCGCTCCAGCGCCAGCGCCGCGTCCTTCGTTTGCACGTAGTGGGCGGTGAACAGCGCGGCGGTGACGTCGCCGGACCCGTTCGCCTTGAACGGCAGGTGCGGGGTGCTCACGAGCCACGACCCGGCGGTGTCCACGACCAGCATCTCGATCGTGCCCTCCTCCCGGTCGGGCCGCTCGACGCTCGTGACCAGCACGGTCGACGGACCCATCGCGCGGGCGAGGTCGGCCGACGCCAGCGTCTCCTCGACGCTCGCCGGCTCGGTGCCGGTGAGGAAGCCCAGTTCGAACTGGTTCGGGGTGATGATGTCGGCCACCGGCACGACCCGGTCGCGCAGCAGCACGGGGATCTCGGGCGCGACGAAGCACCCGGACTTGGCGTTGCCCATCACCGGGTCGCACGCGTAGAGCGCCGCCGGGTTCGCGGCTTTCACCCTGCGCACCGCGTCGATGATCACATCGGCGATGCCCGTGCCGCCCTGGTAGCCGGACAGCACGGCGTCGACCTGCGGGAACACCCCGCGTTCCTCGACCCCGAGCAGGATCTCGGCCACGTCCGACGGCGGCAGGAGCGGACCGCGCCACGCGCCGTACCCGGTGTGGTTGGAGAAGTTCACCGTGGGGATCGGGACGACCTCGACCCCGAGGCGCTGCAGCGGGAACACGGCGGCGGAGTTGCCGACGTGGCCGTGGGCGACGACCGACTGGATGGACAGAACCTTCATCCGCCCAGCCTAGAACGGACACGTTGACGTCGTGGCACCGCTGGACCACGTTGGTGTTCGTGTCACATCCGCCCCCGGCCGTCACGGCCGCCGCTGAACGTGTCGGCCCCGGTACCGGCGGAGATGTCCCGTTGGCCGGTGAAGGTCATGACCTGTTGCCGGCGCGCTGACGGGAGGATCTCCCGGCGTGCCGGCGAAGAGATCGGACGACGTCAGGGTGAGGCTGGGCAGTCGCTTCCACAGGCTTTTCGGCGCCACTCTCGTGTCGGCCGTGGGTACCGGCATGCACGCCGCCGCGCTGCCCCTGCTGGTCCTGCAGAGCACCAGCAGCCCGATGGCCTTGAGCTTCGTCGTGATGGCCGCCGAGATCCCCTGGGTGCTGCTGTCGCTGCACGCCGGTGTCGCGGTGGACCGGCTGGACCGCCGGCGGGTGATGGTGTGGGCCGACCTGGGCCGGTTCGTGGTCCTGGTCGCTCTCGCGGTGCTGGTCCTGACCGCGCGGGTGAACCTGTTGTGGCTGGTGCTCGCGGCGTTCCTGCTGGGCGTCGGCCAAGTCTTCTTCGACATCGCCGCCCAGTCGGCAGTTCCCGAGTTCGTCTCCCGCGATCCGCGGAGCCTGGCGACGGCGAACGGGCGGATCGTCGCGGCGGACAGCGGCGGTGAGGACTTCGCAGGGCCTCCGCTCGGCTCCGCGCTGTTCGCGGTGTGGAACGTCCTGCCGTTTGCCGCCAACGCTGTCTCGTTCGCCGCCAGCGGCCTGTTGATCTTCTCGATCCGGGCGGACGCCAAGCCGGAGAACACCTCCGGAGCTCCGCGCAAGAGCATGCGGAGCGACATCGTCGAGGGCATTCGCTGGTTGTCCGGGAACCGGACCCTGCGGGCGCTGGCCGTGGTTTCCTGCCTCGGCAACGTCGCCGTCACCGCTCAGTTCGCGATGCTCGCGCTGCTGGCCAAGGACGTCCTCGGACTTCCCGATCTCGGTTTCGGCCTGTTGCTGACGGCCACCGCGGTCGGCGCGACGGTCGGGGGACTGGCCGCCGCGGCCGCCGGCAAGCGGTTCGGCCCCGGCACGGTGATGATCGTGGGCAAAGCCGGCGTGGGCGCGGCCATCCTGGTTCTGGGACTTGTCGCCGATGCGTGGGTCGCGGCCACGATGATGATCGTGACCGGCGCGCTGATGACCGCGGAGAAAGTCGTGGTGAGCACACTGCGCCAACAGATCGTGCCTGATGAGCTCCTGGGGAGGGTGCTGTCGTCGAGCAGGTTCGTGGTCATGATCGGGGGACCGGTGGGGGCGGCACTCGGCGGTGTTCTCGCCAGTGCGTTCGGTGCCCAGGTCTCGTATGTCGTCGCGGGCGTCTTCCTCATCCTGGTGGCGCTGGTCTTCTACCCCGCGCTGAACAACCGTGCCCTGGCGGCATCGCGTGCCCGGGCAGGTCGGTGATCCCGACGGGCGGACAGCCCGTGTCGCGTCAGGGTTCGTCGCCGGCGGTGTCGTCTTGGACGTGCTGCTGGGCCTGACGGGGGTCGGCGCCGTGTTCGCGTGCCTCGATGGCCTTGCGCAGATCGTCCGGTGACAAGTCGTCGTGGTTGATCACCCCCAGGAGTTCGGCCCTCTTGTGCAGAGCCTGGACGTCCGTTTCCTCCATGTCGTCCTCCCTCGGGTCCGCAGTCGGTCCGAAGTGCTGGCTACCCGGCCTGCCGGGTTCGACGCGGGCTTCCCCCGAAGCGGGCCGTCGCGTTCGTCGGCGTCCCCCATCGGGTGCTCGCCGAGGACGTGGTTGGGGCCGGGGGGAGCGGGTAGGCCCTGTGCATGGCTCCCACGACGTTGACCGCGCTCGCGCTGACCTGCTCCCTCAAGCCCTCACCCGAGCCGTCGAGCGCCGACAAGCTCGCTCGCCAGGTGCTGGACGAGCTCGCCGCACACGGTGTGACGGGTGACCTGATCCGGGTCGTGGACCACGACGTGCGCCCCGGCGTGCAGAAGGACATGGGCGAGGGCGACGAGTGGCCGATGATCCGGGAACGGGTGCTGGCCGCCGACATCCTGGTGCTGGCCACGCCCACCTGGGTGGGGCACCCGTCCAGCGTGGCGCAACGGGTGATGGAGCGCTTGGACGCCGAGCTGTCCGAGACCGACGACGAGGGCCGCCTGCTGACCTACGGCAAGGTCGCGGTGGTCGCGGTCGTCGGCAACGAGGACGGCGCGCACAAGATCATCGCCGACTGCTTCCAGGCCCTCAACGACGTCGGGTTCACCATCCCGGCCAGCGGTGGCACGTACTGGAACAACGAGGCGATGAACCCGAAGGACTACATCGAGCTGGAGCAGACGCCCGACCCGGTGGCCTCGACCAACAAGAAGCTGGCGAGCAACGCCGCGCACCTGGCGCGGCTGCTCAAGCAGGACCGGTATCCGCCGGTCCAGTGAGGACCATCCACACGAGCGAGTGGGAAGTGGTGCACGAGGTGCTGCACGTCGACTCGGCACCCAGCGATTCCGCGGTTCCGGTGCTCGTGGTACTTCCACGCGAGGAGTCGCAGCTCTGCCGCGACACCCTTGCCGCGCTGTGACCGACCGGCGCGGCGAACCCGTCCGGCCGCCTCCGCCCGGGTACACCCGGCGACAGCGGACGTGTCGGCTGGCCAGGTGCGGGTACTACGCCGAGAGGGAACCCGACCAGGAGGAGGAGCGGATGTCCAGCAACGAGACCGGTCAGGTCACGGGCACGCCGGACAAGGACTACAACATCATCTGGTTCGTCGAGGCGTGCCTGAGCAACGTGCTGCGGCTGGAGACCTACATCGCCGATGCGGACCGTGCGGGTGACAGCGAGCTGGCGGACTTCTTCCGCCGCGCCCAGGAGGCGAGCCGCAAGGGCGCCGACGAGGGCAAGGAACTGCTGACCCGGCGCCTGAACGGCTGACGCCGTCCCAGCGAAGCCGCCGGCGATCCGGTCCGCCGGATCGCCGGCGACACGCCAGGCCTCGCCAGGCCCGGTACGGCGCGGTGATCACCTGAACGTCCTTTGTGGGCTGTGCTGCGCCGTGTCCGAACGGGGTGATCACTCATTCGTGGCGACCTGCCCGTCGCTACGGTGCCGGACGTGCCGAAGCCGCTGATCGGGATCGTTCTCGCGCGAACCGGGAGGCTCGCGCCGCTGGGCGCGGCCTTGGACTTCGTCGCCGGCGCTCTGCCGTGGCCGGTGGACGTGCTGGTCCACGACAGCTGCTCCACGCCGCAGGGCGCTCGCGCCGCGGTGTCGGCGCTGGCCGACGCGGGCGTGCGGGCGGTCGTGACGTTGGGTGGCACGGAGACGCTGCCCGCGGTCGCGCGTGCCTGCACCGAGCGGGAGGTGCCGTGCGTGTCGACGACCTTGCCGTGGCAGGTGTTCGACGCCGAGGTGTTCGGCGACGACCACCGGCCGGGGTGGGCGTTCCACTTCAGCTGGGGCGTCGACGACATCGCCGAGGTGTTCACCGACCTGTGGGAGCACCTCGGCGCCGCACGCCGGGTGGGCTGCCTGTGGAACGACGGCACGCAGGGACGTGCGCTGCGGCGGTGGTTCCGGCCGGTGGCCGAAGCGCGTGGGCACGTGCTGGTCGACCTGCCCTACCGCGAGCACGGCGACGACCTGCCCGACCTGGCGGAGGTGGAGGTGCTGACCTCGGCCGCGACCGCCGCCGACCTCGCGGCGGCCATCGGGCGCGCCCGTCCCCGGCTGGTCACCTGCTCGCGCTGGCTGACCTACCCTTTCAGCGTCGCCGCGCACGCCCGTCTGGACCGGATCGCCACGATCGTCTACTGGACTCCCGCGCACGGGAACGGCGCGGGGCGCGAACTGGCAGCCGCCTACGAGAACGCGACCGGCATGCCGTGGACGCAACCGCTCGGCGTGGCGCATGCCGCGCTCGAGGTCGTCTGCCACGCCGTCACCGCCTCGCGCTCCCGCACGGAGACGGCCGGGGCGCTGGCAGGCCTGAGGTTGGACACCCTCGCCGGAACCCTGGACTGGACGGACGGCCCCGCGCCCGGCGTCGCGAAGATCGCGCTGGCGGGTGGGCAGTGGCGCGGCGGACAGCGCCCGGAACTGGTCGTCGTGGACAACCGCCGCGTCCCGGGCGTGCCGATCGGCGGTGAACTGCTCCTCAGTCCACCAGCGTGATGGTGAACCGGTAGCCCACGTCAGCCCTGTCCACCACACGGGTGGCCTTGGCCTCGCCGCGCGCGTTGGAGTACTTGCCGGTGCCGCCGATGACGGCCATGGTCGTGTCCTCGAAGCCTTCGGTGATCGACCTGTAGTGACGCAGGCCGGACAGGTGCAGCTCCCCGTCCTGGATCCGGAAGGTGGAGGTGCAGTGCGCCGTCACCGCGGGCGGCACCGCCACGGACACCGACAGCACTCCGCAGTGGGAGAACCCGTTGCCCACCTTGGCCCGGCCCTGCCCGTCCGCGAGCTCACCACCGCTGACGAACCCGCCCCCCACCGCGATGTTCACCGGCGCCGACATGAGCGTCCGCTTGGAAGTCAGCTCGATCGTCGTCTGCCGCTGGTCCACCTGATCAGCGCCCACGAGCGTCCCGGCGACAGCGAGCACCACGAGCCACGGTTGAACCTTCATCTACGCACCTCCGCGTCCGAACCGGATTCCCCCTCGCCGACGCTAGGCCCGTCGTCCCACAGGGCACATCGATCGATGGGGTACCGACCGGACCTCGAACGGCTGTCCACTCGGCACGGTCCGCGCACCCAGCGGTACCGCTTCGCCGACAAGCCACACGTCCAGGTGAAATGAGCCTGTCCGGCAGGCGTTCGCCGAGCTCGCGTCGGCGAAGTCGCGGCCGCGTGACTTCGTGGAGCAGGCCGGCGCCGGTCGTCGTGATGAGCGGAATGTCTGTCGAAAGGCAGACGTGCTCGCGTGGTCTGGATGATCGAATCGCAGGCATGAAAGCGTTGATGACGCTCCTGGCCGTAGTCGGTTTGCTCGCAGGAGGCGCAGGGTCCGCCACTGCTGGCGAGGGTCTGCACTGGCGGGAGTGCTACGACGGGCTGCGGTGCAGCGAAGTCCTCGTTCCCGCCGACTGGACCCGTCCTTCCGGTGACACCCGGATCGCCGTGCCGTTGCTGAAGATCCCGGCACGGGAGCAGAAGACCGGTGTCCTCCTGCTCAACCCCGGTGGCCCCGGGGCGTCCATCCCCAATTTCGCGTTCCCGGGCTACCGCGACCAGTTCGCGGACCTCGCGGCGCGGTTCGACGTCGTGGTGTTCGACCCGCGCGGCATGGGCGTCGCCTGTCCGGCTCCGAATCCTGCGCCGCTGCCCTCGCCGGTGAGTGAGTCCGCCCATCGCGAGTACGCCGCCGCCAACGGCCGGTTCGCGGCGGACTGCGCGGCGGCGATGGGCGAGTACCGGGGGCGCCTCAACGCCCGCCAGGTCGCGCACGACATGGACGCCGTCCGGCGCGCGCTGGGGGAGCGCCGGCTCAACTACTTCGGCAACTCCTACGGCACGGTGTACGGGCAGTTGTACGCGGACCTGTTCGGCCACCGGGTCGGGCGGATGTACCTGGACAGCGTGCTGGACCACACCCGGAGCGACCCGGCTGAGTGGGCTCGGGCCGGTGCCGTCGTGGCGGAGGGCAACCTCCACCGGATGGCGCGGTGGTGCGCGGCTGACACCGGTTGCGCGCTGCACGGCGAGGACCTGATCGCCGTGTGGGACCGCGTGCTGTCCACGCCCGGCGTGGAGGTGTCCGCGGTTCTCCGGTGGGCTGTGGCGAGGATCGGCAACGACAAGGGCTGGCCCGCGCTGGCCACCGGACTCGCGCAGCTGGCGGCCGGCGACACGACGGCGATCACACCGAGGCCCGGTCCGTCCGATGTCGGTCTCGCGCGGACGGCGTTCTGCGCGGACTTCCCCTTGCCGGACGACTTCCCGGCCGTGAAGCGGGTGGAGGACCGGTTGCGGACGGCCGCGCCCCGGCTGGGGTGGGCAGCGGTCCCGTGGCGGGTCTCCGGGCACTGCTCGGGTGTGCCCGGAGAAGGACTCAACCCGCCGACGACGTTGCCCCCGATGCCGAACGTGCTGGTGGCCAACGGCGAACACGACCCGCTGACCCCCGCCGAGCACGGCCGCCGGGTCGCCGCTCAGCTGCGAGGCGCGTACCTGCCCGTGGAGGGCAACCACGGGCTCTACCTCAACGGCAACGCCTGCGTCCGCGACCACGTGCACCGCTACCTCCTGGCCGGGGAGCTACCCGCGCCGGACGCGCGGTGCGGCTCACCGGTCTGACCCGGCCGTGTACAACTGCAGCATGGACGACCTGCGGATGCGCGGTCCCGCCAGCCACCCGGCGGTACCGCGCTCGTGGTGGTCGTTCCCACCGGGCACGCGGACGTTCCCGAAGCGGCTTCGCGACACCATCGGAGGCGATGCGGTGTTCGCCGGCGCGGCCGTGGCAGTCGTGTCGGTGCTCGGGCTGGTCGAACACCGCCCCACGAGCCCGGTCGTCCTGGTCGCCGCGTCGGTCGCGGTGGCGGTGCCTCTGCTGCTACGCCGTCGTTTTCCCCTGACCACGGCGTTCGCCTCCGCGGCGATCGTGGTCGTCGTCGCCGTGCCGGACTGGTCCGGGCGCCTGGCCGCCATGGCCGCGTTCGGTTCCGCCGCGTACCACCGTCCCCGGCGGACGGTGTTCGTTCTGGCCGCGGCGGGGTTCCTCGTCCTGGCTGCGGCGGGAGCCCACTCACCGACGGCCGCGACGTTCACGGACCTGCTCCTGCTCGGCATCGCGCCGGCTGCCGCGGGCTCCGCGTTGCGCATGCACCGCGACCGCGCCGACCAGGCCGAGCTCCTCTACCGGGAAGAGACCCGCGCGGTGATCGCCGAGGAGCACGCCCGGATCGCCCGCGAGGTGCACGACGCCGTCGGGCACCACCTCACCGTGATCCGGATGCAGGCCAACGCCGTCCGGCACGTCGCCCGCTCCCTGCCCGCGGTTGCCGACCGGGCGCTGGTGACGATCGCCGAGGTGTCGGCCACCGCGCTCAGCGAGGTCCGCGACGTTCTGGCCGCACTGCCCACGCACGGCACCACGCTGGCCGACCTGGACGCCCTCGTGGACCACGTGACCGGGCCCAACCGCACCGTGACCCTCACCAGGGACGGCCCTGCGCCGGGCACCCTGCCGCCCTTGGTCGACCACGCCGGTTACCGGCTGGCGCAGGAGGCGCTCACCAACGCGCTGCGCCACTCCGACGCGTCCAGGGTGGACCTGCGCCTCCACCACACGCCGGACGCCGTCGTGATCACCGTGGCGGACAACGGTTCCACCACGCCCGGCCCGACGACCGACGGCACCGGGCTGCGCGGCATCCGGGAACGGACCCGGCTGCTCGGCGGAACCCTGCGGATCGAACCGAACCGCCCCAGCGGCTGGCTCGTCGAAGCCCGGCTCCCGCTGGGGGAGCAGCGGTGATCCGCACCCTGGTCGCGGACGACCAAGAGCCCGCGCGGTGGGCACTGCGCCTGGTCCTCGACGCCGAACCCGACATCGAGGTGGTCGACGAGGCCGTGGACGGCGCCGAAGCCGTGGACAAGGCCCGCCGACTGGACGTGGACGT
The DNA here is from genome assembly GCF_900104175.1 of Lentzea jiangxiensis. Lineage (GTDB taxonomy): Bacteria > Actinomycetota > Actinomycetes > Mycobacteriales > Pseudonocardiaceae > Lentzea > Lentzea jiangxiensis. The sequence continues at coordinate 3,434 of NZ_FNIX01000003.1, read as the reverse complement.
GGTGGTGCTCGATCTGAGGATGCCGCGGATGGACGGGGTGGCGGCCATCCGCCGGATCACCGAATCGGTCACCCCCGCGCCCGCGGTGGTCGCGCTGACGACGTTCGACGTCGACGAGTACCTGTTCGGCGCGCTGCGGGCGGGCGCGGCGGGCTTCGTGCTCAAGGACAGCGAACCGGCGCTGCTCGTCGAGGCCGTCCGCGCGGCGTCGAGGGGGCAGGGGCTGCTCGACCCGCAGGTCACCCGCCGCGCCATCCGCCGGTTCGCGCAGTTCGCGCCCCGCCCCGCACCGACCGGACTGGACCTGCTCACCCCACGCGAGCAGGAGGTGCTGAGACACGTGGCACGAGGCCTCAGCAACGCCGAGATCGCCCGTGCCTTGACCGTCGGCGAAGGCACGGTCAAAACCCACGTGGCGCGCGTACTCGCCAAACTCGGCCTCCGCACTCGCGTGCACCTGGTGATCTACGCCTACGAGCACGCCATCCTGGGCACTCCCTGACGTTGCCGGTGGGTTCGGGTGCGACCGCTGGCGGCGTACCACTGGATGGCGATGATCGCGGCGAGGGCGATCTCGGCCAGGTCGCCGCCGTAGTACATCAGCTGGGCGCCGGTGTGCAGGTCAGCAGTGGCGAAGGCGGTGCCCGGCGGAGGTGCCGCGTAGAGAGTCTTGGCGAGGACGGCGTGAGCGGCGCCGGCACCGAGCAGGGCAGTGGCGCGGCAGGCCAGGCTCCAGCGGCGTCGAACCGGGTCCAGTTGGCACACGGCGAAGGTGAACAGCAGCCCGGAGACCACGACGTGCACGTGGACCGCGGCGTGCAGCAGCGGCTGGTGGTGGAGGCTGGCGAACAAGGACGTCCGGTAGAGCAGCCACAGACCGCCGACGTCCAGCACTGCCGCGAGCGGCGGGAAGACCAGCACGCTCGCGGGAGCCGAGTGCGCCACGGCCAGCAGCGTGCGCCGGAGTCGCGTCGGAAGCACCCGCAGCAGCAAAGTCAGCGGGCGGGCCAGCACCACCAGCACGGGGGCGATCATGGCCAGCACGAGGTGCTGGCCCATGTGGGCGGTGAACGGGCCACCTGGCAGCGGTCCGAGGAGCGCGTAAACCAGGACGGCGCACCCCGCGGTGAAGCAGGTGTCTCGCCATCCCGGCCAGGCATCACCGCGCAGGCGCAGACGGATACTGCCTGCCAGATAGGCAGACGCGGCCAGCACGGCCGCCACCGCGATGACCATCCCGACCAGCCCGGTGGGCGCCACGGCGGGCGCGTGGTGCAGGTGATGGTCGCTCACGAGCCGGCCTTTCGACGCGCCCGCACGGCGAGGACGGCGCCCACGGCCAACAGCGCCAGCGCCGCGCCGTTCCACACCAGGTCGTAGACCACCAGGTCCACGCCATAGCGGACCTGGTGCAGGCGCAGCACCTTGTGGTCGACAATCCCGTCGAACAGTTGAAAGCCGCCCGAACCGAGGAACAGCCCGGCCGAGGCGTGAGCCGGGGCGAGAGCGTGACGACGGCGCAGATCGGCGTACAGGACGAAGCCGGCCACCAGGCCCAGCAGCTCGGCGGTGTGCAGCAGACCGTCCGACACCAGCCCCACCGCCGGGGTGGAACGGTCGAAGAAGTGGTGCCATGCCAGGATTTGGTGAAACACGATCTCGTCGACCGCGGCCATCAGCGCCGCGCCGATCATCGCGCACACAGCCAGCGATCTCCCGGGCAGGAGCACGGGTTCCGGTGCGGAGGGCGGTAGGGCATGCCCTGCGGGTTCGCTCATCAGACGCGCAGTCCTCCGATCGGTGATGTGGTGGGTCGTGCCGAGACGTTCGCGCTATCGGGTGTGGGCACGCAGGCGGGTGGTGGGCCGGCACGGGCGTGACGGCCGGGTCGCACCGCGGCCTGCGGGGCCAGGTGGGTGGCGGCGCGGACGCCGGTCGCGTCCTCCGGGATCTGGTCGTCGGTCAGTCGAACGACGGCGAACTCGACCGAGGACCACGGCCCGCGTCCCGGTGAGTCGCTGCGGGACCCTCGCCGGCACGGATGAGTCCGGGCGACCGGTCAGACGTTGTTCCGCCTTCTCCACCAGCGTCATCACCACCCCGGCCGTGCCGGCGAGCAACCCTTGCCGCGGTGCGCGTCTCATCACGTCGGCTGGAGTACCCGGCGACGGCCGGCCTATCCGGGTCTCGCCCCGGTGTGACGGTCTCGCTGTTGATCGCACAAGGCTCAACCGCTTCTCACACGTGCTGTGAATCGACGCGCTGTGGTTGCGATGACACCGCGAAGTGGACACGTCCTTCACCTGCGATACCCATGAGCTGACACCGGATCCAGACTCGTCGCCGGGGTCTGTCGAACGAGGTCGACCGCGTTGAGCGCGGTTTTCTCGATCGCACCGGTCGAGCAGATCACCGCCGGATCTCCGGATCGAATGCCAAGAACGGCACGAACTCGGCGCCGGCGTTGTCCCACAACCGCACGATCACCGGATGGCGGCCGCCCGGACCCCGATGAACGCGGCGAACCGCTCGCGGGCCGCGACCTCGGTCGGTGCCGTGCACACCGGCTTGAGCGCCTTGGTGGTCAAGACCCGGCGCTGATGGCCGGCGTGGCGGAAACTGTTGCGCAGCAGGTGCACCACGCCAGTCCGGATGATCATCCGCGGCCACCGGTCGTGATCGCGTCGGGCATGGCGCTCAACCCGTCGCAGACACCATCAGCAGGTCGGCACGCCGCGGTTCTTGAGCTCGGTGGCAGTTGCAGCCAGTGTTCGACGCCTTCGCCGCCGACCCACAACCCGAGAACGTCCCGGCGCCATCGGGGTGACGGCGAGCGTGACGTGGATCGGCCGGTTGATCACCTGCCGTCCCGGATCTCGACGTGGACAGCGTCGATGAAGATCACCGGATACACCGCGCCGGTCGGACGGACCTCGGTTCGCGCGTCGGCTCTGACCGGGCACGCCCGAACGGAGGTTCAGCCATGATGCCTGCGGCGCCAGGTCGGCTTGGTCAGCCCTGAGGCTCGTTCTCGGTCGCGCCGACCGGCTCCGGGTCTTCGGGAGCGGGCATGTGGCGGATGCTGTCACTGCCTTTGTGGTCGTGGGCGCGGCTGTGTCGGGAGTCCAGCACCCTTCCCAGCTTGTGTGCCGCTCCGGCGTAGGCGTCGTCCACGGTGGTCGCGTGGTGAGTGACCGCGACCGGCTGTTTGCCTCCCGGCCGTGCCTCGATGACGCACTTCTTGTCGTCCGGCTTGCTGCCCCCGTCCTCGCTGAGGTGCACTTCCACGCGGGTCAACCATCCGCTGAACCGGGACAGGCTGCTCTCCAGGTCGGTGGTCACATAGGTGGCCAGTCGTTCGCCACCGTGGATGTTGTGGTCGGTGTTGACCTGGATCTGCATGAGCACCCTCCGGAACGAGTAACAAAATGGTC
>NZ_FNIX01000015.1 GCF_900104175.1 Lentzea jiangxiensis | reverse complement strand
GCCTACACCTCGAAGGACAACCGGGAGCACCTGCGTCGCCGCGGGATCAAGGCGACCATCCCGAGCAAGGCCGACCAGAACGCCCACCGCAAGGCCAAAGGGTCGAAGGGCGGCCGACCACCGGCCTTCGACCCCGAGACCTACAAACAGCGCCACGCCGTCGAGTGCGGTATCAACCGGCTCAAACGCCACCGGGCCGTGGCCACCCGCTACGACAAACTCGCCGTCCGCTACGAAGCGGCCGTCCACATCGCCGCGATCAACGAATGGCTCTGACCGACTTCGATACAGGCCCTAGTCCGCAACATCCCTCTGATCGCACTCATCGGATTGATGATGCTGGCCAACTGGAGCGCCGGGGACGTCCAAGCGCTCGTCGCCCTCGTCGCTCCAATGTTCTACCTTCAGGGCCGTAGCCGCGCGAAGGGCGAGGTCTGAGATGGCAACCAAGGGACGCGCGCGTCGTCGTTACATCTCGGTCGATGCTGCCGCGACCACGGCGGACCCCGAACTCGTCGCGCCTTTGATCACCATGATGATCACCAGGAACCTACGCGACAGAATTCCGTTCGCTGATCTGGATGACGTCGTTCAGGGCACGGTGGCCAAATTCCTCGCACGGCCACTCGAATTGCGGTCCGAGATCAAATACTTCAGCGCCTACATCACGAAACTGGCGACCAACGCGGCGGTCGACTACTACCGCGCCCGCGCGAAGGAGATCCCCGCTGGAACCTGGATGGACATCGAATTTCTGCTCCTGGGCGGCGAGCCAGTCACGCGGGACACCTTCCGTGAACAGCGACAGCGACTGAACCTGCTGGATCTCGCCGCCAGGCTCATCCCTGACATGGTTGACGCCATGAGGTTGTTTCTCGACGGCTTCAACCTAGCCGAAGTCGCCGAGATCATTGGCAAGCCTCAAATTGAGGTCTACACCGCCTTCCGAGACATCGCGCGGCGCCTCGACACGCGATACGTTCATGAGGTCGATGCGTCGACCAGACCCGTTCCGAGCGGGCCACCTCAAATCGCTCGCGCTGTTGGCGCACTGGGCAAACGCCAGGCGGACGTGCTGAGGATGTCCGCTGACGGCCTGGAACCGCGGGCGATCGCGGAAGTTCTGGGCATCGACAAGAACGCCGTTAGGGCGAGCAAGTCGATCGCTATCAAGACCATCCGCGATCAGCTCGGCCTGGCCAACTCGGCCGAAGTTCTCGAACGAGTGCGCCAGTTGAGTTGGACCTCGCAAGAACCACGCGCGAGTTGACCACGACCCCGACCAGAACTGCATGAAGTGGCCCTGCGTCTTGGATATCTCCGTGACGCAGGGCCCCTCTAACAGCGCGTCGATTCGGCCGACTTCGCGGTGCTCATGCAACTTCCCGCCTTTTAGCGGACATGAAAAGGTCCCGATAGATCGCTCCCTCGGGACCGGAAATGCCATCTACTAGAGGAAGGCGGCGAATTGATCTTCAACCAGCCGCCGAGCCACTCCTGCGCCGGCGAGGTTGCGATCATGAGTAGTCCGCAACCTCGGAGGGCAGTGCCAGGTCAGCGTCACACGAACGACTTGTGAAGCGGGAGTGCGCGAAGTCGGTATTGCCCAAGCCACCGAAGATCACGCCGTCGCTGACCCAGAGGTCGTTCCAGCGGATGGCTTGGTCTTTCTCCTGCACCGTGTCCTTGGCGCGGCACACCGGGCAGATCAGGCTGTCGCCGTCGATCTCGACGATCGGAAGTTCCACGTCCTCGGGCGAGGCCGGGCGGGGCTGGGCATCGTCCCAGGACCGCGGGAGAATTCCGCCGTTCGCCAACTGCTCGTCGATGACGAGGAACAACGCTGCGGCCACCGTCGTGTCGATGGAGCCGACCTGGGCGGTGCCCAGGTGAACGGTCTTGGCCCACTCGGTGAGCCAGCGCAGAGCTGGATCGAGGGTGTCCGCGTCCAGGAGGGTGTGAGCAGCTGCGTGCGCTACTCGGAGTTCTTGTCGGTGTCGTCGAACACGGTGGTGTCGTTGACGTCAATGCGCAGCGGCACTGTGCCGTCGGAGCGCACGATGTCCTTGATCACCTCGTCCAGATGCAGCGAAAGCCGAAGCTCTCGCAGCTTGGGGTTGATTTACAGGAACGCCAGCGCGCCCGAGACCTCCAGGGCTGGGTGCTCCTCGAGCGGTTGCTCCGCCGGAGAAAGCCACGAGCGCAGGACGCGCGTTTGCGGGTGGAAGACGGCGTTGAGGCCGGCTTCGTCCGCTATGCCCTTCCAGAGCTTGGTGTCGAAATCGAAGGTCATCCGGCACCCCGCATCGTGAGCTCCACGTCGGGATCTCCGTCCTTGGGAGTTGACTCCAGGTCGGCGGTCAGCTCGCGGATCCGCTCGGCGGCCGCGGGACTGGCCACGTTGACCACCTGCTTGGTGCGGGCCTGCCGTTCGGCCGAGTCGTCGCCGCGGTCGTGGGTGACGTCGTGCACCTCGACATCGCTTTCGCAACCGTCGACGAACACGACGACCTCGTTGCTGATGTCGACCGCGCGGTAGATCACGATCTCCACACGGGGCCGGTAGCTCGTGTGTTGCGCATCGGTCACCCATAGCTCACGCGGCCGATCGGTCCCCTTCACTGGGCCGGCGCCGAGACCTCCCACATCGGCGAAGCACATATGGACGGAGCAGTCCGCGCCGGCCAGCGCGCCGCCGACGAAGTACTCGGCACGTTCGCCACCAAGGCACGCGCATAGGGCGTCCGAAGATATGAGCACTGGCGACTAACCGCACTTGCTCATGTTGATGTTCTCTGAATGCGCTCCATGGCCAGATCATCGAACGCGCTCGACGTCCACGACTGACAAGTCCACCGCTACACAGCGGCAGGGTGGTCAACGACGCCGTCCCGCGTGCTGGCCACCTTACCGGGAAGGCACCCCGATCGGCGCGCGCTCGTTCACGGCGAATCTAGCGTTCCTCCGAGGTTGGATGCGCCGGCCACGAGCCTTGATCGACTTTCCCCGTGGGCTCGACGGTCGAGTTCCGCGACTCTCGGAGGTCGGCACGTGGGGATTCGCCGAGGTCTCGTCGGAGCGTTTGCAGCACGTCGAGCTCACGATCGATGTCGCGCCGCTTGGCTTCGAGCCTGTGGACCTCCTGCTCCAGCACGGCCTCCATGACACCGGTTCTTTCCTCCGGGGCCGCGTCCAGGCACGGAAGCAACTCGCTGATGGTGAAACTGGACAGTCCCGCGGCTAGCAGGTGCTGGATCATCACGACTCGTTCGATCATCGACGGGTCGAAGTCCCGCCATCCTCCCGTGGACCGCGTGGAGCGGATGAGCCCTTGGCTCTCGTAGTAGCGCAAGGAACGGTTGCTAACGCCGCTGGCCCGCGACAGTTCGCCGATGCGCACGACTCCTCCTTGCCTGCCTTGGCCCCCTGCTGAGTCTTGCATCTGACATTGGTGTCAAGTTCGACCCTTGTGGGACCGCGCCGCCCAAGCGCGATGCCTACGAGGAGATGTCCATGCAAAAGATCCATGTGTGGTCGGACTACGTCTGCCCGTTCTGCCTGATCGCCGACGAGCTCATCGAGCGCGCCATCTCCGGTCGCAGCGATGTCGAGGTCGTTCACCACGCACACGAGCTTCGGCCCTACCCGATGCCGACCTTGCGACCGGAAGAGCCCTATCTGCCCGACATCTGGGCACGAGCCGTCTACCCGATGGCACGCCGTCACCAGGTCCCGATGACCTTGCCGTCCATCTCGCCACAGCCCTACACCGCAGCCGCTTTCCGCGGCAGCCTCTACGCGGCCGACCAAGGCGTCGCCCACGCATACCACCGCCGCGTCATGACGGCCTTCTTCCAGGAAGACCGGGACATCGGCAACCGGGAGACACTGGCCGACCTCGCCGCCGACGTCGGCTTGGACACCGCCGGCTACCTCAGCGCACTGGACGACGACACCTACGCCCTGCGGCACCGGGTGGCCCTGGAGGAATCCGTTCATCAGGGCATCCAGGTCGTGCCGACCATCGTCATCGGCTCCAGAAGGATCGAGGGTGTAGCGACCGAGGACATGATCGTTCGCGCACTCGACGACCACACCACCAGGTCCGTCGCATGAACTCCGATGACATCGACCTGGACCAACTACTCAGCGATGCCGTCACCTACGCCCGCGACCACGTCGAGCAGGGCGGGCTGCCGTTTGTCGGCGTGGTCGTCACCACGAGCGGCCAGGTATCGGCTTACGGCGTGAACGAGGTCCGCCATACCGGTGACCCCACTGCACACGCCGAAATCGTGGCCATCCGCACGCTTGCGGCCGAACTCGGACCAGCACTCCTGGAAGGCGCGACTCTGCTGGCCACCGGCGAACCCTGCCTCCTGTGCTACCGGTTCGCCGCCGACCATGGCATTCAGCACGTCATCTACGCCGTCGACCAGGACACCGCCGCCACCTGGGGCTTCGACTACCGCAGTGACGCGGCGCCGACCGCGGCTCAGAAGTCGCTCCGTGATCGGGCTGAACACCGGCCGGTCCGCGAGCACCTCGCCCCCTTCGCCCACTTTCTGCGACGTCACAACCTTCCGCTCCCGACAGGCAACGCCTCTGCCCTCTGAAAGGAACCCCATGCACTGGCTCTACCTCGCCATCGCCATCGCCTTCGAGACAGCCGTGGCGATCTGCGCGGGCAAGGCTCAAGGCTTCACTCACCGCGGCTGGACCGCAGCCACGCTCCTCACCGGCGGACTCGCCACCTACTTCCTCAGCCGCGCCCTGCTCACCTTCGAAGTCGGAGTCGGCTACGCCCTGTGGACCTCGCTCGCCGGAGTCGGCATCACCGTGCTCGGTGCCCTGGTGTTCGGGCAGCGGCTCACGTGGCGCAAAGCCGTCGGCATCGCGATGGTCATCGGCGGCGTCGTTGGCCTGCAACTCACCAGCGTCGCATGACTCGTTGCCCCAACCCTGACTCGCTTGAAGGAAACGAAATGACGACACAGCCCCACAACTCCCGTACCGCCTGGCTCACCCTGCTCCTGGCCGGCGTCTTCGAGATCGGCTACGCGCTCTCCGTGGGCGGCAGCCACGGCTTTTCCGTCTGGTCGTGGTCGATCGTGGCCGTGGTCTTCTTCCTGCTGACCCTCTGGGCGCTCAGCCTCGCTCTGCGCACCATCGACGTCAGCATCGGTTACGCCGTCTGGGCCGGAATCGGCGCCGTCGGAGCCGCGCTGCTCGGCCCGGTCTTCTTCGACGAAACTCTCACACCCGCCAAGACGGGGTGGCTAGCCGTGATCATCGGCGGTGTCGTCTGGCTCAAGCTCGCAGATCGCCCCGAGCCCTCGGTACGGGCACGTGAGAGTGCCTGTACCGAGGGATAAGCGGCCCACAGCATCTAGTACGACAACCGCACAGTGTGATCTGAACGGTCAGCGATGGGATGGCGGTGGACCGGCGAGCGTTGCCAGTTGGTCCACCACTTCGGTGAGTGATTTCCGAGTGTCGATTTCGATGGTGGTCGATGACCGGAGCAGCGGCTCGATCCCGGTTGTGTCTGCCATGATCCGTTCGCGTTCCTCGGTGGTTTTCCCGAAGAGGTTGGTGTCGCGGGCACGGTCGAGTACCACCGCCAAGGGCACACTGAGCAGGACGATCTCGTCGAACCGGGTATAGAACGTGCCCTGGGATGCGGATCACCGTCCGGGGCGCGGGCAAGGGGGCGACCGGTACGGCGCGCTGCCACCACCGTCCACGTGGAGTTCGGTGCTTCCTACCACTTCCGGATCCCCGACACGGGCAAACCGCCGGTGCGTCGGTGGCGATGTGCCGCTTACGGCCCTTGATCTTCTTGCCCGCGTCGAGGCCCTGACTGAATTCGTTGACATTGCAGGACGTCTTCACGCTCTGCGAGTCCGGGATCGCGGCCGTGGGAGCTGTTTCGCGCCCGGCGGCAGTACGAACCTTGCCGCGCAACAGGTCGTGCAGTGCCTCGGTGGTGCCGTCGGTCTCCTACTTGGTGTAGTAGTCGTGGGCGGTCTCGTACGGCAGGAAGTCGTGCGGCAGGTACTCCCCCACCCAATCCCGGTCCGGCACACGTACAGGATCGCGTTGACGATCTCCCGTGGTCAGCTGACGCCCTCGCGCTACCGGCTCGCCTCGTCGGGCGGTTAGTCAAGCCTGACGAGGCGTCGTACGTGCGGCCACAGATCGTCGAGCGATCTCAGGTTGCCGGCGAGTTTGGCCAGGAGTACGGCGCCTTCGACGTGCGCGACCACGGCCCGTGCGGTGGCCCAGTCCGCGTAGGCGGGTGCGATGCTGCCGTCTTGGGCGCCGTCGATGAGTGTGGTGTGGACGAGCTCGGTCTGTTCGTCGAAGGCGCTGGTGAGTCGTTTCTGGACGTCGGCTTCCTGATCGCTGAGTTCCGCCGCGAGGTTGCCCAGCAGGCACCCGCCGACCCTGCCGGAGACTTGCCACGCTTCCCGTTGTGTCTCGACGAGCCAGGCGATGAGTCGCTGGAGGCGTTCCGAAGCTGGTTCCGGTCCGGTGAGGCGCTCGTGCCAGGCAACCCGTTGTGCCTGCCAGTGGGTGTCGACCACCTCGACGGTGAGCGCCTGCTTGGACTCGAAGAAGTGGTAGAAGCTGCCCTTGCGGACGTCGGCCCGGGCACAGATCTCGGCCACGCCGATGGCCGCATAGCCACGGATGTTCATGAGTTCACAGGCGCTGTCGAGCAGCCGGTCACGAGCGGTACTGATGCGGCCCATGACGACGAGTATACGGGCGGTCAACTAGCTTTTAGTTGACCGGTCGTCTACGGTCGGCGCATCACCTCTTGGAAGGAGGGCACATGTCGATCAGTGTCGTCATCGCGTACCACAGCGGCTATGGCCACACGGCCCGCCAGGCACAGGCCGTCGCGTCGGGTGCGGAGTCCGTTCCCGGTGTCCACGCCGATCTGCGCAACGTTGCCGTGCTCGACGAACCGCTGTGGCAGGCGCTCGCCGACGCCGAGGCCATCATCTTCGGCACCCCCACCTACATGGGTAGCCAGTCCGCTGTCTTCCAGGCCTTCGCCGAGGCCAGCGGCCAGGTCTGGGCGCGGCAGGGCTGGCGCGACAAGCTCGCCGCCGGGTTCACCACGTCCGCCGGTGTCAACGGCGACAAGCTGAACACCCTGTCGTCGCTGACCGTGTTCTCTGCTCAGCACGGCATGCACTGGGTCTCGCTGGGCCTGCCTCCCGGCTGGCTCTACAGCACCACCGGCGAGGTGGATGACCTCAACCGGCTGGGCGGCTTCCTCGGCGCGATGGCGCAGGCGCCCTCCGACGCCGGCCCGGACGACGCGCCGCCCACGGCCGACCTGCGCACCGCCGAGCACCTCGGTCGCCGGGTCGCCCAAGTCGCCGTCCAGATGCGCCAGGGACGACTGGTCGGTGCGGCATGAGCACCCGACTTGTCCGCCTGCTCGGCACCGACCTCCCGATCATCCAAGGTCCGTTCGGCGGCGGGCTGTCGAGCGTCGCCCTCGCCGCCGCGGTGAGCGGTGCCGGCGGTCTCGGTTCGTTCGGGGCGCACCATCTGGACCCCGGCGCCATCACGGCCCTCGTCGCCGAACTGAAGGCGGCGATCCCTGGAAACCGGCCGTTCAACGTGAACCTGTGGGTGCCGCACCCAGGGGAGGAAGTCCTGCGCCTTGCACCGGCCGACTTCGAACGGCTCCGGCCGCTCTACGACCGCCTCGGCATACCGGCGCCGAGCTCGTACGCGCCGCCGCCCGCCTTCGACGATCAGGTGGACGCGCTGCTGGCGGCGCAGCCACCGGTGATCAGTTTCGTCATGGGCACGCCGCCGGCCTGGGTGGTGACCGAGGCGCGTCGCCGCGGCATCGTGACGATCGGCACCGCCACCACCGTCGACGAGGCGGTGGCCGTGCAGGCAGCCGGCTTCGACATCGTGGTGGCCTCCGGCAGCGACGCCGGAGGGCATCGGGGCGCGTTCCTGCGGCCGGTCGCCGAGTCGCTGGTCGGCACGTTCTCGCTCGTTCCGCAGGTCGTCGACGCCGTCGACATCCCGGTCGTCGCGGCCGGCGGGATCGCCGACCATCGCGGCGTCACCGCGGCATTCGCCCTCGGTGCCGAGGGCGTGCAGATCGGCACCGGATTTCTGGCGACCGTGCAGTCCGGGGCGAGCCCGGTCCACAAAGCGGCGCTGACCGGCCCCGACGCCCGGGTCACCGTGCTCACCCGGCTCTTCTCCGGCCGGCCCGCGCGGGCCATCATCAACCCGCTGATCCGGGAACTCGTGGCCGAAGAGGAGAACGTGCCCGCGTACCCGGTCCAGAACGCACTCATGCAACCCCTGCGCCGAGCCGCCGCCGCGCGCGGCGACTCGCAATACGTCAACCTCTGGGCGGGCCAGGCAGCACCGCTGTCGCGGCCGTACACCGCCGAGGAGTACCTCGTCACGCTGATGAAGGCCCACCCGACTCCAGCGTGAAGACAACTCCAGCGCGTCGACTGTGTCCACTGTAGATCGCATCGGGCCGAATACCACCAGAACAGCTCCGGGAGCTGGTACACCCACGCCACCGGCAAGACCGAGAAGTGGTAGTGCACGCTATGGGGGAACTTGGTTTGTGGTGGTCACCTGAAGCGTTGATCAACTGTGAGTTCTCGGCGTGCGTATCGCAGTGACCTGACCGATGCCCGGTGGGCGTTGATCGAGCCGACGTTGACCGCGTGGCGTGCCGTCCGGCGCGGACCCGAAACCGCGGCACGGGTGCACCACTTACGGGAGATCGTCAACGCGATCCTGTACGTGTGCCGGACCGGGATCGGGTGGGAGTACCTGCCGCACGACTTCTTGCCGTACGAGACCGTCTACGACTACTACGCCAAGTAGGAGAACAACGGCACCATCGAGGCACTGCATGACCTGTTGACGGCGGCGCCACCGACGAGAAGTTCGTGCGGTTGTGCACCGAGCGGCGGGTCTTCGGCCGAGTATGTGCGGTCTTCACCCACCTGATCGAGTGGACCTGCATTTCGGAGCGATTGAGGTGGTCCGTGGCCTGTGACGTGGTGCGCCGGAGCCGTTTCAGAAGCCCGGCGCATTCGACTTCCAAAGGAATTTTGTCCGTGACCACTGTGCAGAGTGCTTACGCCGCCAAGATGGCGGCCCGGTTCGCCACCTTCGACCGCGACGGGGACGGCGTGGTCGACGTCGCCGACTTCGAGGAGATGACCCGCGCCATCATGACCTCGTGTGGACGCTTGCCGGAGTCGTCCGAAGGGATGCGGCTGCTCGACGGCGCACGGATCTTTTTCGCCGGCCTGCTGGAGGCCGCGGACACCGATGCCGGCGGGAGTGATCACCGAGTCGGAGTTCGTGGACACCGCCCAGATGCGCTTGCGCAACAACCCGGAGGGCTTTGAGCGGATCGCGCGTCCGTGGGCGGAGGCCGTGATGGCGGTGGCGGACAGGCGCGGCCGGTTTCTGTCACCCGCGATTCTCCGCGGAACCAGCGCACGAATGATCTTGTCGACGCCGTCACTGGCGCCGGGACCCGGCGGAGCCGACGACGCAAGACGAAGCCTCCTGTGGCGCATCAGACTTCGCGACGAGCAGACGTGAAGGAACTCCGGGAACCGCGTCACAACGCGGTTCCCGCAGCCACGGTACTGCTGCCCTGGAGATGTCAGGCAGGCATCAGCACCGAGTCGATGAGGTAGACGGTGGCGTTGGCGGTCTTCACGCCACCGCAGACCACGTTGGCGTCGTTGGCCTTCAGCGTGTTGCCCGAACCGGTCACCTTCACCACACCGGCCTGCACCGACTTCTGGTCACCGGCGATCTTGTCCGGCGCGATCTGACCAGGAACCACATGGTAGGTCAGGATCTTCGTCAGCAACGCGTCGTCGGTCTTGAGCTTCTCGATCGTCGCCGCGTCGATCTTCGCGAACGCCGAGTCCACCGGCGCGAACACGGTGAACTCCGCGCCGTTGAGCGTCGAGACCAGGTTCACCTTCGGGTTGAGCTTGCCCGACACGGCCGCAACCAGCGTCGTGAGCAGCGGGTTGTTGCTCGCCGCGACGGCAACCGGGTCGGCGGCCATGCCGCTCACGGAACCGGCACCGGACGGAACCTGCTTCGCGTAGTCGGCACAACCGGGACCGACGAGGTCCTTGGCCGGGTCGGCCATCGCCTGCGACGACGGAGCCATCGACGTCGCCGAGGTGGGCGCAGTGCTGGAGCTGCTGCCGGCCATGTCACCCGAGCCGCACGCCGCGCCGAACAGGGCGAGCGAGGCGGCGCCGACGGCCAGGACGGTGTTGCGGGCGGTCTTGTTCATGACGAGACATCTCCAAGAAGTGTTCGGGTAGTTGTTACCGGTGATTCGCCACCGTCGACCGAACGGATGGGTCTCGTTATCGACCTGTTACCACCAAGTCCGCCAACCGCTCGTGAGCAGCGCGAACGACTCGCAGCCGCAGCAGGGAGTCCACACTCGACGATCAGCTCGGATCGCCGCCACGCGCCGGACACTCGTCCGCGCAGGCAATCCGCGGTGCGCTCAGCCACGAACCACAGGCATCACGCACTTCTATCAATCCGAGTAGGCCCCCATGTTGACCCTCGCACTGATCGGTCTGATCGGCGGCCTGGTCACCGGCATCTCGCCGTGCATCCTTCCCGTCCTTCCCGTCATCTTCTTCTCCGGCGGCACGCAGAGCGCCCGCACGACACCCGCAGGGGCCGCGGTGGCGGTGGCGGCCAAACCGGTCTCGCGCACCCGGCCGTTCCTCGTCATCGCGGGACTCGTCGTCAGCTTCAGCCTGGTCACGCTGTTCGGGTCACTTCTGCTGTCGGTTTTGAACCTGCCACAGGACGTTTTGCTCTGGGGCGGCATCGTAGTTCTCGCGCTGATCGGTATCGGACTGATCGTGCCGCGCTTCGAACAGCTGCTGGAGAAGCCGTTCACGTGGATCCCGCAACGCAACCCGGACGCGAGTCGCGGCGGGTTCACCCTCGGCCTGGCCTTGGGCGCGGTGTACGTCCCCTGTGCCGGCCCGGTCCTCGCCGCCATCACCGTCGCGGGCTCCACCGGCAGGATCGGCACCGAGACCGTCATCCTCACCCTCACCTTCGCCGTCGGCGCGGCGATCCCGCTGCTGATCTTCGCCCTCGCCGGCCGCCGGGTCGCCGAACGCGTGCAAGCCTTCCGCAAGCGCCAGCGCGGCATCCGCATCACCGCGGGCATCGTGATGATCGCGCTCGCGCTGGGGCTGGTCTTCAACCTGCCCCAGCTGCTGCAGCGGGTGATCCCGGACTACACCAGCTCCCTGCAGGACAAGGTCAACAACTCCGAGCAGGTCCGCAAGGCACTCAACCTGGGAGGACTGGTCAACGGCCAGAACAAGGACCTCGGCAAGTGCTCCGATGGCGCGCCCGACCTGGAGAGCTGCGGCACAGCACCGGACATCACCGACATCCGGCAGTGGCTCAACACGCCCGACGGCCAGGCACTCGACCTGAAGGCGTTGCGCGGCAAAGTCGTCATGATCGATTTCTGGGCCTACTCCTGCATCAACTGCCAGCGCTCCATTCCGCACATCACCGCGTGGGACAAGGCCTACCGGGACGCCGGCCTCCAGGTCATCGGCGTCCACTCCCCCGAGTACGCCTTCGAGAAGGAACCCGACAACGTCGAGGCCGCGACGAAGAACTTCGGCATCACCTACCCGGTCGCCCTGGACAACAACCTCAGCACCTGGACCAACTACCGCAACCGCTACTGGCCTGCCCACTACCTCGTCGACGCCCAGGGCACCGTCCGGCACATCAAGTTCGGCGAAGGCGACTACAACATCACCGAAAAGCTGATCCGGCAGCTGCTCACCGACGCCGAGCCTGGCGTGCAACTCCCGGCAGCCACCGAGCTGACCGACGACACCCCGGTTGTCGCCGACATCACCCGCGAGACCTACCTCGGCTCAACCAAGCGCGTGAACTTCGCCGGCACCGAGACCTACACCACCGGCGAGAAGTCGTTCCAGTTCCCGGACAACCAGGGCACCGACACCTTCGCGCTCGCCGGCCAGTGGACGCTCACGAGCCAGAACATCACGCCCACCGGCGGTTCCGGACAGATCAAGCTCAACTACCGAGCCAAAGAAATCCGGATGGTCCTGTCCGGCAAGGGGACCGTCACCATCGAGAACGACGGGAAGACCAAGACCATCGAGGTCGACGGCACACCCAACTCCTATCAGCTCCTGGCCACGCAACAGATCGAGAGCGGCTCGCTCACCGCGACCGTCGGTCCTGGCGTCCAGGCCTTCTCCTTCACCTTCGGATGATCAGGGACCACACCGTGCAACTCACCGACGTGACCACGAACTCCTTCGACAGCACCGTCCTCGACGCCGACAAGCCAGTGCTGGTCGACTTCTGGGCGCCTTGGTGCGGCCCGTGCAAGGCACTGAAGCCGGTCGTCACCGCCATCGCCGAAGAACACCGGGACGCGATCTCCATCGTCAAGGTCGACATCGACGCCCACCCCGAGATCGCCGTCCGTTACCAAGTGCTCAGCATCCCCACGCTCATCCTGTTCTCCGGCGGTGCCCCTGTCGCCACCCTCACCGCGCCACGCAGGCGCGCCGACATCCTCAAGGCGCTTTCCTCCTGGCTCTGAACACCAGCAGAGAGGACGCGGCCCCGACTGCCACCAGGCCGTCGGGGCCGCGTCGTGTCCGGATGAGACCATCGAGATCGCGAGGACCGGAGTCGTCGTCGGAGCGGGCGAGCCACCGCTCGGTTCGACGGTCAACGCGAACGCCCGCGCATCGGCAAGGCGATCGGCGACCACCGGCTCGTCACGCAGCAGCCCGGCCGAGCGCGGCCCGTCAGGCCCGACCACCCACAGCTGATACGCGCGGTCCGCGGGCAACGATGGCAACCCGTCGGCGAGGAACGCCGCCTTGCCGTGACTCGGCGACATCACGACGGTTCCGCGGCCACCGCTGGTTCCCGAGTCGTTCAGGAGCTTCGCATCAGGAGCGCTCAGCAGATCCGAGATCTGGCTGTACCCGGCTGCCGGCTGACGCAGCGCGTCGAGCTCACCGCGGTCCTGAACACCCTGGACACCGGCCACGACCAGCACACTGGCGGCCGCGGTGAGCACGCTCGCCCGGACGGTCCACCGGTTCCTCGTGGGAAGCACGAGCACCGTCGCCGCCGGAGCGGGCGTCTCCGGCGGCAGCTGACGCATGGCTGTCACGCCGTTCAACACCTGCGTCCGCAGGTGTGGCGGTGGCGCGAGCTCCGCCGCCGCGCCGAGGGTGGTCGCGGTGGCCTGCAGTTCGGCGACTTCCTGAGTGCGGGACGGGCACTGCGGCAGGTGCTCCTCGAACTCCTCGCGTTCCGAGCCGGACAAGGCGTTCATCGCGTACACGCCCGTCAACGTGTGCAAAATCTGACGACGTGCTCATACCGCCACCCCAAGCAGTCCCTGAGTCTGATCAGGCCGTCACGCATCCGGGTCTTCACCGTGCCCAGCGGACTGCCGGGCAGGCTTGCCATCTCGGGATAGGTGTAGCCCTGGTAGTAGGCGAGCAACACGGACTCGCGCTGCAGATCTGTCAGCGCGGACAGGCAACGCCGGACCTTGCGCTGTTCGAGGCGACCCGTGGGCTGCGGCCGTGGCTGCTACCCGCACAGATAGATGACTGGGTGTGATCAGCGGCATCGAGTTTGCACTATCGCTCGTATGGAGACCGTCCCGACGGCAGCAGCCGTCGGGACGGTCGGAGGGTGTTGGTGTCAGACCTGCTGCCAGAGGGCAGGAGTGTTCGGCGGCTCCCATCCGGGAACGGACGTGTGTGCCTGGATCACGCGGTAGGACGCACCACCGTAGGTGACCTGGGCGCCGGTGCCGTAGTAGGTGTACGGGGCCCACGAGTCGCCACCGCCCGGAGGCGTGGTGGTGGTCGTGGTCGTGCTGGTCGGCTGGGTGGTCGTGGTCGGGCCGGCGGAGGTCACCAGGCGCAGGTTGTAGGCCTGCAGGATCTCCGTCAGCGGCTGGAAGTAGATGGTGCCGCCGCTCTGGCAGTTGCCGGATCCGCCGGAGGTGACGCCCTGGGCCTGGTCGCCGGTCAGCCACGAGCCGCCGGAGTCGCCGGGCTCGGCGCAGGCGTTGGTGCGGGTCAGGCCGGTGATGGTGCCCTCGGGGTAGGTGACCGAGGCGTTCTTCTGCTGGATGGTGCCGCAGCGCCAGCCGGTGGTGGAGCCGGAGCGGCAGACCGAGGAGCCGACCGGAGCTTCCTGGGAGCCCGCGACCGGGACGGTGCCGGGGTAGCGGTTGACCAGGGCGCGCGGGGTGTTGCCCGCGTCGGTGCGGACCCAGGCGTAGTCGTTGCCGGGGAAGCTGCTGCCCTGGATGGTGCCGCCGGGGTTGGACGTGCGGCCGCCGGTGGCTCCGCAGTGGCCGGCGGTGACGAAGCCGCCCTCGACGGCGAAGCCGATGGAGCAACGGCCGCCGCCGGGGACGCCGTAGGCGTTGCCGCCGATGACGTCGATCAGCGGCTTGGGGTTCTCGGTGCTGGCCTCGACGGCGACAACGTCACCGCGCAGACCCGCCTCGGCCGCCCACGTCCTGGCCTGCGCTTCCCCGCCGGCGCGGGCGAGCACGACGATCTTGTTGGCGCGCACGTCGACGTACCAGCCGGGGACGGCGCCGGGTGCGGTGGTGGCCTTGGCGTCCAGCTTGGTCTTCGCGTTGTCCAGTGCGGACGCGCTGTGCCTCGCCGTGGCGGCGACGGCGCCGTGCGAGCGCACCGCGCCGGCCAGCGCCGGGTCGGTGACCGCGACGGTGAGGGTGTGGCCGGTGCCGTCGAGCCAGGACCCGGCGTAGGCCGGGCCGAGGCGGGACTTCAGCGCGGCGTCGGTCTGGCCCGCGGCCTTTTCGGCACCGAGGCGCTCACGCGCTTGTTCCGAGGAGATGCCGAGGTCACGGGCCATCGCGGCCAGCAGGGCGGGGTCAGCTGTGTCGGCAGCGGTGGCGCTGGTCGTCAGCGCCACGGCGATGGTCAGCCCGGCCGCTGTGACCGCCGCTGTGGCGGCGGCGATGAGCTTGCGGTTCATGTCCGCTCCTTGCACGCAGGGTGATTGCCCGCAGACCGTACGACGAGGTCACGGCAAGTGGTACATACCAATTGGCCATAAGGTCGACGCGCACCACCCGTGCTCGACGAGTCCTCGCCGCGCATCGCGGTGCGCTCATGCGGCGAACACGACCGTCCTAATGCGACGGACAGGAATTGCTGTCGGCGGCAACCTCACCGAATAGTGGTGTGGGCGCTCGATCGGGCGGCGGAATGTGGTGGCGGCTTACCCGCCGCGCACGCCGCGAGAGGCTTCCTCCCTCGGACGGGGCGGCATTGCGCTCGATCGTGGGTTGGGCCAGCCGGATCGGCTTGTCGGACGCATCCTGAGGTACTCGGTGGCGACCAACATCCAGCCGTGGCGCGGCGAAGCGCCGTGCCTCGGCGTGTCCAGGAGAGGAAGACCCGATGTCGCGTTTGCGTCGTGCGGCCGGTCTGACCGGCATGGTGCTCACTGCCGCGGCTTTGTTCTCGTTCACGGGGCCGCCCGCCCAGGCTGATCCCGGCATCTGCATCGACCACGTGATGGAGAACGGGTACAAGGCGACCGCCAACGTGCTCAAGGCGTGCAAGGTCGCGAAGACGGGCAAATCAGACGACGTCAGGACGTGCCGCCGGATGTTGCACGCCGAGGGTGTGCGCAGCGCGGTGGCTTCGCACGCCTGCCGGATCGCTTCCCGCCCGGAGCGGTCTTCCTGATCGAAATCCGAGGTTTGTCCTCTCGATCGAGTGGATGTTCGGCCTGGTGGCCTACCCCGACTTGCTGGAGGGGGCGGGTAGATCAACGCTCGGTCACAACGAGGTTGCCCGTTCGTCCTAAGCAGACCCCGAGGAGACGAGATGGCGTCGACAGCGGACCACACGTCCGGACGCAGCCGGTTGCGGGTGATCTTCCGCCTGCGCGTGCCGGACGCGGAGCAGGACCGCTTCCTCGACGCCTACCGCCGGATCAGGTACCAGGTGTCGCAAGTGGAGGGTTACCTCGGTGACCAGGTGTGCCAGTCGGAGGGTGATCCCGAGGACTGGGTGATCACCAGCGAGTGGGCGAGCGCGGCGCACTTCCACGCGTGGGAGCGCGGCGCCGACCACCGGCGGCTGGCGGCTCCGCTGATCGCGTGCACGACGGCGCGGGAGTCCTCGCGCTACCACGTCCGCCTGAGCACCGCGCCGGGCGCCGAAACCGATCGACAACTGCTGGAGGCGAAGTCGTGAACCGCTATGCGTTGACGTTCCCGGTGCGGCCGGAGTCGGAGGCGGCGGTGGCCGAGATCCTGGCCGGCTACGCCGGGCCCCCGCCCGGCCGGCCGCAGGCCGCGCGCCCGCTGCTGGACCGCACGTCGGTCTTCATGGCCGGACCTGTGGTGGTGCGGGTCGTGGACATCGTCTGCCCGCCGGAGGTGGCGATCCGGCACCTGGCCTCGCAACCGCAGATCCAGGCCGTGGAGCAGCGGTTGCGGCCGCACCTCTTGCAGGACCGCGACCTGTCCGACGACGACGGCCGGCGGCGTTTCCTGGCCGGCTCGGTGATGCGCGTGGTCGCCTCCCGCAACGGCCACACCGGCCACCTGCCCCGTGCGGCGGCGTTCTACCGGGCGTTGCCGGGCAAGGGCGGCGAGGTGGCCCGGCTGCTCGCCGCCGAAGGATCGGATTCCGACAGCGGCACAACGGTTTTCCGGCGAAGGGACGTGGTCGTGCACCTGGTGGAGTCCTCGAACGGCATGCCTGCCGTGCCGCTCGCGGGCAGGCTCGCGCCGCTGGTGGACCTGGCGTGCCCGATGTCGCTGGTGACCGACCGAGTGGTGGGGGCGATGGCATGACCGGCCAGCTCCACCGGGCGATCAGCCCGGACGACGTCGCACCCAACACCCGCCGCGGTGGCGACATCCGCGTCCTGCTCGGCCCGGCGACGGTCTGCGCCACCTCCGGGTTCATGGGGGTCGTGCTCGTCGGGCCGGGCGACCAGGTCAACGAGCACTACCACCCGTACTCCGAGGAGTTCCTCTACGTCGTCGAGGGCTCGGTGGTGCTGGACCTGGACGACGTACCGCACGAGGTGGGCGCGGACCAGGCGATCCTGGTGCCGATCGGGGTGCGTCACCGCCTGCGCAACACCGGGACGTCACCGGCGCGCGTGCTGTTCCACCTGTCCCCGTTGGCGCCCCGGCCGGAGCTGGGGCACGTGGACACGGAGCAGGCGTCATGACGCGCCGGGTGGCGGTCACCGGCCTGGGGGTGGTGGCACCGGGCGGCATCGGGACCAAGGGCTTCTGGGAGCTGATCACGTCCGGGCGCACCGCCACCCGGCCGATCACCCTGTTCGACCCGGAGGGCTTCCGGTCGAGGATCGCCGCCGAGTGCGACTTCGACCCGGTGCACGCTGGCCTGACCAGCGCGGAGATCATCCGGATGGACCGCTACGTCCAGTTCGCCGCCGTCGCCGCCGACGAGGCGTGGCGACAGGCGCAGGTGGCCGTCACGGACCCGTGGCGGGTGGGTGTGACCATGGGTTCCGCCGTGGGCGGCACGACGCTGCTCGAGCAGGACTACGTGGCCACCTCGCAGCGCGGGCAGCGGTGGCTGGTGGACGCGGGCGCGGCCTCGCCGTTCCTGCACTGCGCCCTGTCCCCCGCCACGCTGGCCGCGGAGGTCGCCGACCGGGTCGGCGCGTGCGGGCCGGTGCGGACGGTGTCCAGCGGGTGCACGGCAGGGCTGGACGCGGTGGGCCACGGTGCCCGCCTCATCGAGGAAGGCCGGGCCGACGTGGTGCTGGCGGGGGCCTCGGAGTCCCCGATCTCGCCGATCACGGTGGCCTGCTTCGACGCGATCCGCGCGACCTCGGCGCGCAACGACGACCCCGCGCACGCGGCTCGCCCGTTCGACCGCGACCGGGACGGGTTCGTGCTCGGTGAGGGCGCGGCCGTGCTGGTGCTGGAGGAGCTCGGCCACGCCCGCCGCCGGGGAGCGGAGGTGCTGGCACAGGTCGAGGGCTTCGCCACCCGCAGCAACGCCCACCACATGACCGGCCTGACGACGGAGGGCGTCGAGATGGCCGAGGCCGCGCGGCGCGCGCTGGACCACGCCGCGGTGGCGCCGGCGGAGATCGGCTACATCAACGCGCACGGCTCGGGCACCCGGCAGAACGACCGGCACGAGACCGCCGCGTTCCACCGGCTGCTGGGTGAGCGCGCGCACCAGGTGCCGGTCAGCTCGATCAAGTCGATGATCGGCCACTCGCTGGGCGCGATCGGCTCCGTCGAACTGGCCGCCTGCGCGCTGGCGCTCGTCCACGGCGTGGTCCCGCCGACCGCCAACCTGGACACGCCGGACCCCGAGTGCGACCTGGACTACGTGCCGCACACCGCGCGGGAATGCCAGCTGGACGTGGTGCTGTCGGTCGGCAGCGGCTTCGGCGGGTTCCAGTCCGCGGTGGTGCTGACGAGAGCGGGGCGGCCGTGAGCCCCGCGGCCACCGGTTCCGCGCCTGTCGTGACCGGTCTCGGGGTGATCGCCCCGAGCGGTCTCGGGGTCGGCGAGTTCTGGCCCGCCGTGCGCGACGGGCACCTGGCACTCGCGCCGATCGGGCGGTTCGAGCCCAACCCCTACCCCGTCACCGTGGCGGGCGAGGTGGCCGGGTTCGAACCGGCCGGGTGGGTCGAACCGCGGATCACCGTGCAGACCGACCGGTTCACGCACTTCGCCCTCGCCGCCGCCGACCTGGCGCTGCGCGACGCCGTGCTGCACCCGGCGGCGGTGGAGCCCTTCGAGTTCGGCGTGATGACGGCCAGCTACAGCGGCGGCGTGGAGTTCGGCCAGCGGGAGATCGAACAGCTGTGGCGGCACGGACCCGAGCACGTGGGCCCCTACCAGTCGATCGCCTGGTTCTACGCCGCGTGCTCCGGCCAGATCTCCATCGGCCACGGCCTGCGCGGCCCGTCCGGGGTGGTGGTCGCCGACGAGGCGGGCGGCCTGGACGCCCTCGCCGCCGCGGGCAGTGAGCTGCGACGAGGCGCGCGGGCCATGCTCGTCGGCGGCGCGGAAGCCCCGTTCTGCCCGTACGCGCTGTGCTGCCAGCTCGGGCTGGAGCTGCTCAGCACGTCCAGCGACCCGGCCACGGCCTACCAGCCGTTCACCGAGCGGGCCGGCGGGTTCGCGCCCGCCGAGGGCGGGGCCATGCTCGTCGTGGAGGACGCCGGCGCCGCGCACCGCCGGGGCGCCAGCGTGAAAGCGGTGGTGGCGGGGCACGGCGCGACCTACACCGGCCGGCGGCGGTTCGACCGGTCGGCGCAGGGACTGCTGCGGGCCGCCACGGCCGCGCTGGCCGAAGCGGGTCTGACCCCCGACGACGTGGACGCGGTGTTCCTCGACGCGATGGCCGACCCGCATGCCGACGCCGCCGAAGCCGAGGCGTTGCGCCTGCTGCTGGGCGAGCGCGCGAGCCGCGTGCCGGTGACCGCGCCCAAGGCCGGGTACGGGCGCTGCTACGCAGCCGCCGCCGTGCTCGACGTCGCCGCCGCGGTGCTGGCCCTCGAACACGGTCTCGTGCCGCCCACACCGGGCGTGCGCGACTGCAGGTTCGACCTCGACCTGGTCACCGGCGTCGCCCGTCCGGTCGACCTGCGCACCGTCCTGGTGCTGTCCCGCGGTGTGTACGGCGGGAACTCGGCGCTCGTGCTGCGCCATCCGGAATCACCGACCAGCGGAGGTATGTGACGTGGACACCAGGCTTTCCCCCGACGACCTGGCAGCGCTGATCAGCCGCTGCACCGGCGTTCCCGTGACCGGCGAGCAGGTCACCGCCCCCGGCCACACCTTCGACGACCTCGGCGTGGACTCCCTCGGCCTGATGGGCGTGCTGTCCGAGCTGCAACGCCACCACGGCGTGCCCAAGGACGCCGACCTGCGACCGCACCAGTCGCCGCGCGAGCTGCTGGCCCTGCTGCCCGGGGAGGTCCGGGGATGAGCGGCCACACCGAGAACGAGATCGTCATCGACGCGCCGATGGAACTGGTGTGGGAACGCACCAACGACGTCGAGCGCTGGCCGGAGCTGTTCAGCGAGTACGCCTCGGCCGAGGTGCTCGAACGCGACGGCGATCGCGTGCTGTTCCGCCTCACCATGCACCCGGACCCGGCCGGCAAGGTGTGGAGCTGGGTGTCCGAGCGCGTCGCGGACCCGGCCACCAGGACGGTCACCGCCCGGCGCGTCGAGACCGGGCCGTTCGAGCGGATGCACATCCGCTGGACCTACGAACAACTCGACACGGGTGTGCGCATGCGCTGGACGCAGGACTTCGCGATGAAACCCGACGCTCCGGTGGACGACGAAGCCATGACCAAGCGCATCAACGACAACAGCCGCGTCCAGTTGGCGCTGATCAAGCGGAAGGTCGAGGAGGTCGCGTGCACCGCACCCTGATCGTCGCCCGCATGGTCCCCGAGGCCGCCGACGAGGTGGCCGCCGTGTTCGCCGACTCCGACCACCGTTCCGACCTGCCCGCCGCGCTCGGCGTGCGGGGACGCAGCCTGTTCCGGTTCGGCGAGCTCTACCTGCACCTGGTGGAGAGCGACCGCCCGCTGGCGGAGGCGATGGCCGCGCACCGCGACGACCCCCGCTTCCGGCGGATCAGCCGGGAGTTGAGCCCGTTCGTCTCCGCCTACGACCCCGAGGCGTGGCGCGAGCCCAAGGATGCGATGGCGCACGAGTTCTACCGTTGGGAGCGTCATGCCTGAGGTTCCGGTGCTGATCGCGGGCGGGGGCGTGACCGGCCTGTCCGCCGCTGTGTTCCTGGCCTGGTACGGCGTGCCGGCCTTGCTGGTGGAACGCCATTCCGAGCCGTCGACCGATCCGAGGGCCCGGGCGCTCAACCCGCGCACGATGGAGCTCTATCGCGCCGTCGGTGTGGAGCAGACGATCGGGCAGGTGCGGTCGCTGATCGCCGACCACACCATCGTCGCCCACGCCGAAACCCTTGCGGGCCCGGAACGGCTGCGGCTGCCCAACCGCCTCGACACCGGACCCGACTCGCTGAGCCCCTGCCGGTGGGCCGCGATCGACCAGAACCAGCTCGAACCACTGCTGCGCGCACACGCCGTGCAGACCGGCGCGGACGTGCGCTACCACCACGAGGTGGTGGCGGTGGACAACGAGCCCGACGGCGTTGTCGCGGTGGTGCGCGATCACAGCACCGGCCGGGAAGAGCGCGTCCGCGCCGGCTACCTCGTCGTGGCGGACGGTGCGCACAGTCCCGTTCGCCGCATGCTCGACGTCGGGCAGGACGATTCGGACCTCCTGGCACGCAAGGTCAACATCTACTTCGACGCCGACCTCCGCGAACCGCTGCGCGGGCGCAAGATCGTCGCGCTGACCGTGAGCAACCCCGCTGTGCACGGGTTCCTCACGTCCATCGACGGCGCGAAGCGGTGGCGGTTCGCCGTCTCCCTGCGGCCGGGTGAGGACGTCGCCGACTTCACCGACGAGCGGTGCGTGCACCTGCTGCGCACCGCCATCGGCCTCGAGAACCTCCCGATCGTGATCGACCACGTGTCCGAGACCCCGTGGGAGATCTCCGGGCAGGTCGCCCACCGCATGCGCGCCGGCCGGGCGTTCATCGCCGGCGACGCCGCCCACGTCATGCCGCCCGTGGGCACTTTCGGCGTGGCGACCGCTGTCCAGGACGTCTTCAACCTGGCGTGGAAGATCGCCCTGCACCACCGCGGCGTGGCAGGCCCAGGCCTGCTGGCCACCTACGAGACCGAACGCCTCCCCGTGGCCCGGCACACCACGGCGCTGACCGTCGAGCGGTACGGTCTGGTCAACGGCAAGCCGGGCGACGCACGCGACAGCGCCCTGCGCCAGCGGGCGACGATGTTCGGCTACACCTACCCCGAAGGCGCTTTCGTCCCGGACGGCACCCCCGCGCCGCACCCGGTGGAGGACCCCGACCACCCCACCGCCGCCCCGGGCTGCCGCGCACCTCACGTCACTGTGGAGCACAACGGCACCGCACTGTCCACTCTCGACTTCATGGGGCGCGGGCTGGTGCTCGTCACCGGCACCCGCTGGCAGCAGGCCGCGGACTTCTCGGACGTCCCGGTCGAACACCACCGCATCGGCGACACCCTGCACGACCCCACCGGCGAGTTCGCCCGCCGCTACGGCATCAGCGACGACGGAGCCGTCCTGATCCGTCCGGACGGGTTCGTCGCCTGGCGCAGCCCGGCCACACCCCGTCCCGACGTCCTGCGGGCCGTGGTCGACCAAGTGCTGTTCCGATGAACGAGCAGCTCCTCAGCGGCCACTGCGGTGGTTTCCCGGCGGTCACGATGACCGGGAGCCGAACCGTCGACCGCTACGCGTTGACGTTCCGAGTCCGGGCCGGCTCGGAGACGGTCGTGGCCGAGATCCTCTCCGGGTACGCGGCCCTTCTCGTGTGCGGTCCGGAGCCGGGGTGGTCGCTGCTGGAGCGCACGTCCGTCTTCATGGCAGGGCGCGTCGTGGTGCGGGTCGTGGACATCACCTGCCCTCCTTCGGAGGCCGTTCGGCACCTGGCGGGACAACCCCAGGTCCAGGCGGTGGAGCAGCGGCTGCGACCGCACCTGGTCCACGACCGCGAGGTGACCGACGAGGCGAGCCTGCGCCGGTTCGCGGCGACCTCCGTGATGCGGGTGGCGTCCGGCAACGGCCGCACCGGGCGACTGCCGCGCAGGGCTGTCCTGTACGAGTCGCTGCCCGGGCACGCCGGCGAACTGGCCCGTCGGCTCTCCGGTATCACCGTGGCCTCCGGTGGAACCACCGTGTTCCGGCGTCGCGACCTGGTGGTGCACCTGATCGAATCGGACGACGAGACACCACCGGTGCCGTTGATCGGCCTGGTCACGCCGTTCGCTCGGCTGGCACGGCCGATGACCCTGGTGACCGACCGTTCGGTGGGGGCGGTGGCATGACCGGGCCGGTGTCGCGCTTGTCCCGTAGCCACGTGCTCTGCGGCTGACTCCCAGGCCACCGAGCGTCTGCCGACGATCGACTACGGCGGGACGTCCCGCCGTGCCGATGCGGTGGTCAACGCGATCGAAGTGCCCCGATCGACTGAATGGCCCAGTTCGGGGTACTTCGAATGCGACGCCGAGAACTTGGGAGCTCCCATGACCACCGTGCTCGTCGCCGACGATGACGCCGACGTCCGGGACGTCGTGGTGTTCAAGCTCGAGCAATCGGGCTACGACGTGCTCGTCGCCGAGGACGGCGCCACTGCCCTGGCCATGGCCCGCGACGCGATGCCGGACATCGCCGTCCTGGACGTGATGATGCCCCGGATGACCGGGTTGGACGTCTGCCGGGAGTTGCGTGCGGCGGAGGCCACCGCGGCCATACCGGTGATCCTGTTGACCGCCCGCGCCCAGGAGAGCGATGTCGAGGGCGGCTTCGACTGGGGCGCGGACGACTACCTGACCAAACCGTTCAGCCCTCGTGAGTTGGTCAGCCGGGTGCGCGCCGTCCTGGCCCGCAGTCGGCGGTGATCTCGCCCGTGTCCCCGTCGGTCGACCGCGATCTGCTGATCGTCGCTGCGGTGTGCCTGGCCGTCGTGCTCGTCGCTCTCGCCCTGGCGGTCCTCGTCGGCCGGTGGTGGCTGCGGGTCACCGACGCACGCCGTGCGCGCCTCGTGGCGTCCGCTCGTCCGTGGCTGGTCCAGTTGGTCGCAGGAGATGACGAGGACCCCGTGGTGGTGGAGCGGCTGGTCGCGGTGGATCCGCGCACGTGGCGTGCACTGGAGCCGGTCACGGTCGCCATGCTCGGCAAGGTGCGCGGCGAGGCGCGAACGGCCGTGGTCGGCCTGCTCGAACGCCGAGGTTCGGTGGAGCGGGCGATGCGCGGTGTACATCGGCGCAGCGCCGTGGTGCGCGCCCGGTCGGCCCACCTGCTCGGCGCGGTGGGTGGGCCAGGGACGACGGCGCAACTCGTGCGGCTGCTGGGTGACCGCGACTTGGAAGTACGCGCCGTGGCGGTGCGTGCCCTTGGCCGGTTGGCCGACCCGATGTCGGCGACAGCACTCGTGCACGGCCTGCTGCGCACGCCCCCGCTGCCGCACCACCTTGTCATGGCCGCTTTGCGGCAGATCGGTCCGGCGGCGGTTCCCCCGCTGCTCGCCGCGGTGGATCGGGCCGACGACCTCGTCCGTGCCCAGGTCGCCGAGGCTCTCGGCTTGGTCGGCGCGGTGGCGACGGCACCGGTTCTCGTCGTGATGCTGCGCATCGACCACTCCACCGAGGTGCGCCTGCGCGCAGCCCGTGCCCTCGGGCGCATCGGCGCTCCGGTCTCGGTCGACGACGTCATCGCCGCCACCTCCGCTCGTGAGCCGCTCGCGCTGCGGGTGACGGCGGCCGAGGCCCTGGGGGCGCTGGGGGCGCGGCGCGCCGTTCCCGTGCTGGCCGATCTGGTCGGCGACCCCGTGCACTGGGTCGCGCACACGGCCGCGGCGTCTCTGGCCGCGATCCGTCCTGACGGCGTGGCGGCCCTCACGCGGCTGGCCGGCCGTTCGGGGTCGGCCGCACGCCACGCCCAGGAGGCCCTGGTGGCGGCGAACGCCAAGAGGCTGCTCGCGACGGTGCGGCCGTGACCGCGCTGGACGTCATCAGCACCGTCATCGTGGTGGCCAACTGGTTCGTGCTGGCCTACTTCCTGCTGCTCAACACGAGCTACCTCGGTCTGATCCTGCTCGCGGTGCGCGAGTTCCGCCGTCACCTCCGGCGCCGCCCCTACGCGGGTTTCGACGAGGCGTACACCA
The DNA here is from genome assembly GCF_900104175.1 of Lentzea jiangxiensis. Lineage (GTDB taxonomy): Bacteria > Actinomycetota > Actinomycetes > Mycobacteriales > Pseudonocardiaceae > Lentzea > Lentzea jiangxiensis. The sequence goes on along the minus strand of NZ_FNIX01000015.1, from coordinate 155,005 downwards.
ACCCGTTGACGCTCGGGGTGTCGGTGGTGATGCCGGCGCACAACGAGGAGGCGACGATCGTCGAAAGCGTCAACGCCATGCTGGCCCTGCGTCACCCCCTGTTCGAAGTCGTAGTCGTCGACGACGGCTCCACCGACGGCACGTTCGAGGTGTTGCGGGCCCACTTCGGCCTGGTGGAGGTTCCGCGGGTGGTGCCGGACGACGTGCCCACCCGCGGTGCCATCACCGCGGTGCACGCCCCGCCAGCAGCGGTGCCGCTGGTCGTGGTCCGCAAGGAGAACGGCGGCAAGGCCTCGGCGAACAACACCGGCATCAACGTCGCGGTCCAACCGCTGGTCTGCATGGTCGACGCGGACTCGCTGCTCGACCCGGACGCCCTGCTGGCGGTGGCCAGGCCCTTCGGTGACGACCCCGAGCACGTGGTCGCCACCGGCGGTGTCGTGCGCGCGGTCAACGACAGCACCGTCGTCGCCGGTCGCGTGACCGAGCTGCGCATGCCGAGGACCTGGCTGGCGCGCACGCAGGTCGTGGAGTACCTGCGGGCATTCCTGCTGGGACGCTCCGGATGGTCGGCCCTCAACGCTCTCGTCGTCGTCTCCGGCGCCTTCGGCCTGTTCCGGCGTGACGTCTTGGTGGAGACCGGTGGACTGGACGTGGACACGATCGGGGAGGACGCCGAGCTCGTCGTCCGCCTGCACCGCTGGCTGCGCGACCACCGGCGGCACGCCAGGGTCGTGTTCGTCCCCGAACCGGTGGCCTGGACCGAGGTGCCGGAGTCGCTGCGGGTTCTCGGCCGCCAACGGCGCCGCTGGTCACGAGGTCTCGCGGAGGTCCTGTGGAAGCACCGGAGGATGATCGGGAACCCGGCGTACGGCGCGGTCGGCACGCTGGCGCTGCCGTTCTACGTGCTGTTCGAGTTGCTGGCGCCGGTGGTCGAGCTGTTCGGGCTCGTCGCCCTCGTCGTCGGTTTGCTGCTCGGGGCCGTCGACTGGGCCTTCGCCGTGCTGTTCTTCCTGGTGGCGCTCGGCTACGGCGTCGCGCTGTCCCTGGTCGCCCTCGTGGTGGAGGAGTACTCGTTCCACCGCTATCGAGGCTGGCGGGACCTGGCGGTCGCCCTCGTCGTGGCGGTCGTCGAGAACATCGGCTACCGGCAGTTGACGGCGGTGTGGCGGCTGCGCGGCCTGGTGGACGCCCTGCGTGGCGGGAAGGCCGAGTGGGGCCGGATGACGCGGGTGGGATTCGCCAGCGCCGAGCCCGCGGGCGGTCCCGTGCCCGGCTCGGGACCGGTGACACATCCCGGAGAGGTGGTGCCCGATGTCCGTTGAGCAGCGCGACCGCGACTCCGTGCTGGCCGAGTACGGCATCGAGGACTTGGGGCGTCAATCCGACCTGGAAGCCCTCGCGGAACTGGCAGCGCAGGTCTGCGGCGTGCCCCACGGCGCGGTCAACCTGATCGGCGAGCACCTCCAGCACCAGGTGGCGGCGGTCGGGATCTCCCCCTCGGTCTGCTCGCGGGAGGACTCGATGTGCGCCGTCTCCATCGTCACACCGGAGCCGATCGAGGTGCCCGACGCACGACAGGACCCCCGCTTCGCCACCAACCCCTTCGTCACGGGCCGGATCGCGTCGGTCCGGTTCTACGCCGCGAGCCGGCTGCAGGCGCCCTCCGGAGCTGTGCTCGGCACCTTGTGCGTGTTCGGCGACGTGCCCCACCGGCTGGACCGGCGACAGCGGCGCAGCCTGGACCTGCTGGCCCACCAGGCCGTCGACGTGCTGGAGCTGCGGCGGTCCAGCCTGGCGCTCGCCCGCGCCGTGAAGGAGCTGACCGCGGCCCGCGCCGAGCTGCTGCGCTCCAACAGCGAACTCGCCGACTTCGCCGGGCGGGTCAGCCACGACCTGCGCAACCCGCTCGCCGGCATCGTCGGGTTCCTCGAACTGCTCTCCGACCACCCCGCTGTCGTGGGCGCTCCGACCGCCGGGCGGCTGGTCGGACGCAGCAGGGGCGCTGCCAACCGCATGCACGCCCTGGTCGACGGACTGCTGGACTACGCGAAGCTCGGCGGGCAACTGAAGCACGGGTCCGTGGACCTCGGCGCCCTCCTCGCCGACCTCATCGACGACCGCGCCACCGGCGCGGAATCCGAAACGATGGACCTGGACCTCGAACCGCTTCCGACGGTCCGCGGCGACGAGACGCACCTACGAGCGCTGCTGCAGAACATCGTCGGCAACGCCATCCGCTTCGCACGCCCCGACCGGCGGCTCGTCGTGCGGATCCGTGCGAAGCACCACGGCGAGTTCGTGCGCGTCGAGATCGCCGACAACGGCAGGGGCATCCCGCCTGAACGCCGCGAGGAGGCGTTCGGACTGCTGAGCCAGGTGCACCAGCACGGCTCCGTGGAGGGCGGCGCGGGCATCGGGCTGGCCACCTGCCGCCGCGTCGTCACCGCCCACGGCGGCACGATCGGACTGTCCGACGGCATCGACGGCGGCCTCACCGTCTGGTTCACGCTTCCCGCCGGCGCAGATGGACGCAGCTGACAGTTGATCAAGCGGGTCAACGCCGTTGGCCGCGCTTCGACGATCTCGATCCCGAGATGGCCGTCTGATCGGGACAGTGCACGCACCCGGACTGTCGCTCGTCGGTTTCATCACCAACGCTCGACGAGCGGCACCAGCTTTCGGCTACCGTGAGCCTGCCCGGCAGGACCTGTGCTTCTACAACCACAGGATGATTCACAAGCGTCTGAAGGATGAGGTGTCACGGATCGGAATTGTCCAGACTAGGACCGTGCATCACCATCTGCTTGAGGCCACCTGCTCGTGACCATTTCTCCCAGTCCCCTGGTGCGCAGGCGCTGGCTCGTCCTGGCGATCTTGTGCGCCAGTCTCCTGCTGGTGTCCGTGGACGCCACGGTGCTGCACATGGCCTTACCCGCGCTGGCGGAGGACCTGCGGCCCACCGCCACCAGCCAGTTGTGGATCATCGCGGTCTACTCGCTGGTCGCGGCGCCCCTGCTGCTCGCCTTCGGCACGCTGGGCGACCGCTACGGGCGGCGCCGGATCCTGGTGCTCGGCTACGTCGTGTTCGGACTGGCGTCACTCGCCTGTGCGTGGGCACCCAACGTCGCGGTGCTGATCGGCGCGCGGGCAGTGCTCGGCGTCGGCGGCGCGATGATCATGCCGGCCACGCTGTCGCTGCTGCGCCAGGCGTTTCCCGACCGTGCCGAACGCCAGACGGCCATCGGCATCTGGAGCGGGGTGGCCGGTTCGGGGGCGGTGCTCGGACCGCTGCTCGGCGGCTTCCTGGTGGAGACGTTCTCCTGGCACGCCGCGTTCCTGATCAACGTGCCGGTGATGATCGCGGCGATTCCGCTGACCTACTGGCTGATCCCGGAGTCCGCGGACCCGCCGAACGGACCGTGGGACGTGCTCAGCGCGGTGCTGGCCGCGCTGGGGGTCATCGGCGTCGCCTTCGCGATCAAGCAGACCCCGCACGGCGGCACGATGTACGTGCTCGGCCCGCTCGCCGGGCTGCTCGGGTGCCTGTTGCTCGCGGCGTTCGTCCGGCGGCAACGAAGACTGCCTGTTCCGCTGCTCGACGTGTCGCTGTTCCGCGACCGCGCGTTCAGCGTCGCGGTCGGCAGCGTCCTGCTGGTCCTGACCTCGCTGGTCGGCCTGGGCCTGCTGCTGGCCCAGTACCTCCAGCTCGTGCTCGCGCTGCAGCCCATGCCCGCCGCGTTGCGGCTGATGTTCGTCATGGTCTCAGCGGTCATCGGCAGCGTCGTCGCCGGGCCGTTGTTGCAGCGGTTCGGCAATCGCCGGATGACGGTCGCCGGGTTCGCTGTCAGTGCCGTGGCCTTGGCGGCCGCCGCCGCAGGGCTGACGGTGCACGAGAACCTGTGGCTGCTCGGGCCGGTGCTGGCGGCGACCGGGTTCGGTGTCTCGATCTCCCTCACCGCCGCCTCCGACGCCTTGCTCGCCGCCGCACCGGCCGAGCAGGCGGGAGCGGCGGCCGCTGTGGAGGAGACCGCCTACGAGCTCGGCGCCGGGCTCGGCGTCACGGTTCTGGGCAGCATCGCCACCCTGATCTACTCGGCCAGCCTCCCCGGCGTGGCGGCGCAGGCGCGTGACGGCCTCACCGAGGCGACCGCCGCTGCCGCCAACCTGCCGCCCGAAGCGGGCTCCCAGCTGCTCGAGCTCGCCCGTGCCGCGTTCGTGACAGGTCTGCGAGCCGCGATGGTGGTCGGCGTCGTCCTGTTCGTCCTCGCCACGATCGCCGCGGCACGCGCACTGCCCAAGATGAAGGAATCACACAACGATGACCGAGCTTGACCTCAAGACCAGCACGACAGATCCGGCCCGGCCGGGTGTCCGCGGCGGCTGGCGCACCCCCGACCGCCTGTACCGGCTGATCAGCAGCCCGGTCCTGCGCATGATCCTCGGGTGGGACCTCCCCCGCTACGACCTGCGGGTGGTCGAGCGCCGCGCCGGCACTGTCTGCATGGAGGTCGGCAGCGGCGGCGGCTTCTACACCACGGCACTGAAAACCCACCTTGGCAGCGAGAACACCTTGATCGCCCTCGACCCGTCACCCTCGGCCATGCAGTCACTGCGGCACCGGCTGGACGGCGTGCCCGGTGCGCGGATGTCCTACCTGGCCGGTGACGGTTGCAAGCTGCCCCTGGCCGACGACCAGGCCGACACCCTGTTCTACGGCTACAGCCTCGAGGAGATGCCCGACCCGCTGGCAGCCATGCGCGAGGCGCACCGGGTGCTCCGGCCAGGCGGAGAGCTCGTCCTGTTCCTGTGGCGACCCGTGTTCACCCGGCATCGCCGCCGCCCGGTCGTCGCGCTCCTGGACGAGCTCTTCGAACGCCGTCGCACCTCGGCCGGCCCGCAGAACATCCGCCTGGTGTACCGCAAGCCCGCTGAGTGACCGCATCAGGCGGCTGTGGATTCCACTCCACCGAACGACACCTCGACAGGTCATGCCCCTTGACTCCCTGAGCACGGTCGCCACGGCGGCCGGGCTCAGGGGCGGACCTGTCAGAGCGACGGGCGGAGCAGCTCCGCGCCGAAGGTGAACCGGTCGTGCCACTTCACGCCGTCACCGTCCGCATCCGACACCAAAGCCTGCTTCACGGTCGCCGACACCACGGCCGACGGCGCGCTCGCGTTGCCCGCCGCACCTACCGCGAAGACCCGGTAGTACCACGTCGAGCCGACAGCAAGTGCGGCGCGCCGGGACAGCACACCGCCGCACATTTTGTCACTTGCAGTGTTTCGCGCTGCCGCAGCAGGGCACCCGAACGTGTCGCGTTGGACGATGGAGGGTGTGGCGGTGTCACAGACGGTGAACGGCAACCTACTGGCCGGCCGCTACCGGCTGCTGGACGCGGTGGGTGCAGGCGGGATGGCGGAGGTCTACCGCGCCGAGGACACCGTTCTGGGCCGTGAGGTGGCGGTCAAGGTCTTCCGGCCTGGATGGGACGACACGGCCAAGCGCCGGTTCGAGGCCGAGGTCCGCACGCTGGCAGGGCTATCGCACCCCGGTTTGGTGCCGGTCCACGACGCCGGCACCGGAGATGACACGCCGTTCCTGGTCATGCGGCTGCTCGAAGGGCGCACCCTGCGCGCGGAGATCGATGACGGCCCGTTGCCCGTGCAGCGGGTGCGCCGACTGGGCGCGGAACTGGCAGAAGCCCTGGCCTACGTGCACGCCCGGGGTGTCGTGCACCGCGACGTCAAACCGTCCAACATCCTGCTCGACGACCTGAACAGGCCCTACCTCGCCGACTTCGGCCTGGCCCGTCTCCCCGGCGCGACCAGGCTGACCCGCACCGACCAGATGGTCGGCACCGCCGCGTACCTCGCTCCCGAACAGGTGCGGGGCGCCGACGTCGACCACCCCGTCGACATCTACGCCCTCGGCCTGGTCCTGCTGGAATGCCTCACCGGCCACCGCGAGTACCCCGGCGGCGAGGTCGAGGCCGCCGTCGCCCGCCTGCACCGTTCTCCGGCCATCCCCGAGCACTTGCCGGCCGACCTGGCCGATCTGCTGTCGTCGATGACCGCGTCCGACCCCGGCCAGCGGCCGACCGCCGCGGACTGCGCGCGAGCCCTGCAGGCGAACTCCGCCGCCGACGCCACCCTGCCGGTCACCGCCCACGTCGTGGAAAAGGCTCCGGCCGAGGCACTGCGGTCAGCTCGGGTGCCGCGCAAGGCGATCCTCGCCTCGGCGGCGGCGCTGCTGGGCGCGGTCAGCGTCGCCTGGGCGGTCGCACCCGGTGCCCAGCCGGTCAACTCCGCACCTACGTCGAGCACGTCCCCGACCACCACGTCATCCACCACGTCATCCACCGCGTCGACCCCGTCCGCCGCTCAGGTGACGACGCCGGCTCAGCAGCAGCCCACCGTCCAGGCCGGCACCGCCACCCCTGTTGCGGAGGTGGCGCGGCAACCAGTTGTCCAGGCCCCGGCCCCGGTCCCGGCTGCGGACGCGGACGCGAAGAAGCAGAAGAGCAAGCCACAACCACCAGGTAAGAGCAAGAAGTAGCCGACGCCGGTACACGTGTGATCACGTTATGACTTCCGCAGAAACCGGCGTTCAGAGGATTAGTCATCACCCGATCGGGGTAAAAGCGCATGTTGACGCGTCTTCGCGTCGAGTGCAGTCCTGACCGTGTTACCCCATCGATCCACCAGGGACCACAGCGATGAGCAGTTCCAACCGCCCCGTCGAGGGTTCCGTCGAGCACAGCGGCAGCACCGCCTCCGATGACCGCGATGGCGCTGGAACTCCTGCTCAGCCGAGCACCGCACCCACCGCCGAAGCGGCGGCGACCCCGATCTACGACGAGTTGGTCGCCCGCTTCGGTCTGCCGCACCTCCGCGAGGAACCAGAGCACCGCACCGACAGCGCACCAGTCGACGTGACCCTGTCCGGCGTCGTGGACGCGGAGCAGTCCGAGGGCATGCGCCCGGCCTGCTGACGAACCACGCACAGATCCGCGCTGCGTCATCTCACAGGCGTCGACCGAGCGGCGAAAGGATCAGCGGGGCGCTGCCCAACCGTTGGCCTTCACGTTCTACGCGAATGCCCGACCGGTGTCGGCCGTCGAGTCGCAGGTCTGCCCAGCCGCGCCGCGGCGATCCGGCCCAGCGGTGAGGTAGAGCGTGGCACGGTGCCGTTCACTGCGCAGCAGAAGGTCCTGTGCGCGCAGGGCGATCGAATCGAAACTGTTCGCCGCCTCGGGCTCGTCGGACTCAATTGACGAGGTTGCTTGGATGTCTTCATCCAACACGAGTTCTTCGTGCCCTGCCACTGGTTCCACCGTTGTCCAGGTAGCGAATCGACGCATCTACCGCTGCGGGTTCCCACTCAACACGATCTTGAACCATGTGGACGAACCGATGGCGAGCTGCGCGCTGCTCGCCATCGAGGTCAGATCAGTCAACAATTCCGTTCCGTCGCGTTCGATAGAGTCGGCGCCGCGCTCGTGCGTCTGTGGCTGCGGTGGAAGGGATGTGTCGTGCCGGTGCAGCTGGCCGGAAGTCATCAGGCCGTGGTGAGTCATCGGATGAACTTCTGGGCGCGTACGACGCCGGGCGAGGCTTCCTTCGACTACAGGGGCGCCGCGGCGTGGGAGGTGCGGCGTCCTGCGGACGGAGAGCCGGTCATGCGGCACCTGGTTCGGTGCGGTGTGTGCGCGCGTGAGTTGACGTTCACCGTGCACAGCATCGCGGCAACGGAGCGCAGGCGCATGCGGTGGCGGCGGGGCGTGTGGGCAAGCGGTGTGCTCGTGGCGCTCGGGCTCGTGGGCTTGGTCTCGGGGCATCTCGGTCTTGCTGTAGCGGGCGGCGCGGCGGCGGTCGCCGGTGTGCTCGCCAGCGTGTTCGCATGGGCCGGTGGCCTCACAGAGGCCGGGGTGACCGGCCACGGGAGCGGCCTGCCCGGCGTGCTGCCCCAGCACGCGGTCGTCCTGAGCCCGCCTTCCCCATGACGGGTGATGGGACGGTCCACCGCGTCTCGATGTGGTGCTGGTTGCGAATGTTGTTGCGTCCCAACGCGAAAGGCTTGCTCAGGTCGCGATGAGGTGGTCGACCCCAGGCCGAAGCCCCGACCGCCGGTCGGCGAGGTCGGGGCTTCGTTCGGGAGTCGATGGTCAGCGTCGGCCGTGGCGTCCCTGGTCGACGTCGCCTTCGGCATCGGTGTCGATGCGTTCCTTGCGGACCTCACCGCTGACGGTCTCGGTGTCGGTGACCTGTTCCTTGGACAGTCGCACCCGCTCGACCGGCACGGCCTCGGTGTCCACCACCGGGCGTTCCTCGTGCAGCGTCACCTCGTGCTCGGCCTCGGAGATCGCCGGACCCGACAGGGCCTCGCCGCGGTTGGCCTCGGTGATCGGCTCCCGCTCCAGGCGGACCTTCTCACGCGTGACGGGGACTTCGACCTGCTCGGTCTCTGTCACCACGTACTTGCGCAGCCGCGCCCGGCCGGCCTCACGCTGCTCGGTGCCCACCTTCAGGCGCTCCTCCGAACGGGTCATCGCCTCGTCGGCACCACGGCCGGTGGTGTCGCGGCCGGTGGTGTCGCGATCAGTGATGTCGCGACCGCCGCCCACGTAGCCCGCATCGGCGTTCCGTGCCGTGCTCACGCCGTAGTGGTTGTAGAGGCGTTCTTCTTCGTCGGTGTCGAGGTGCGCGCCGTCGGCGTCGATGTTGGGCGCGTCCTTGACCTGGTCCTTGGTGTAAGGGGTGCGCAGGTCGCCGTTGGTGTCTTCGGTGATGCCCTGCACGGGCAGGAAGGACTCACGCAGGCCGAACAGCCCGGTGCTGACCGACAGCCACGTCGGCTGCCCGCTGTCGTCGTCGAACCACAGCTGTGCGACGGTGCCGATCTTGTCACCGGCGGGGTCGTGAACCTCTCGGCCGGTCCAGTGGGTCATGCGCTCGCGAATGGTGTTCGTCATGTTGTCCGTCGTTCCTTCCTTCGGCACACCCGGTGTGAAACCGGTTCTTCCGTGCGCGCAGTGGATTTCGGTCGGTGATCCCCCGAGTGCTTTCCTTGGATGACCGGCTGTGTCAGTAGCCGCGGGTGGCACCCCCGTTCGGAGGCGGCGTCGGCTGGCCGGCGACGGCGGGCATCTGCTGGGTGGGCGCGTTCATCGCCTGCTGCGTGGGCGCCGCCGTGCGGGTGGCGTCCTCGCGGCCACGCTGGTAGGCCTGCGCATGGGCCTTGGCCTGCGGCAGCTCCTGCTCAGCCTTGCTCAGCCACTGCTCCCACCGCTGCTGCATCGGCCGCACCAGGCCGCCACCCACACCGATCACGGCGATACCGCCGACGGTGGCCAGCACCGTGATCAGGATCGGGGTGGTGACCGAAGTGGCCACACCGATCTGGTTGAGCGCGGCGATGACACCCAGGCCGAGGATGAACACCGAGGCGATGTTGGCCACGACCCGGCCGTAGGACAGGCCGCCCAGCGCGTTGCTCACGAGGTCCTTGACCGCCTTGGCGATGGCCGCGGCGATCACCACGATCACGATCGCCACCGCCGCGCGCGGCAGCCAGGCCACGATGTCGGTCAGCAGCGCCGAGACCGGGTTCGGGCCCCACACGCCGAACGCGATCTGCAGCGTGATCAACAGGATCGCGTAGTAGACCAGTTTGGCGATGATGTCCGAGGCGTCGTACTTCGACCGCGCCAGCGCCTGCTTGACCCCGCCGCGTTCGACCACCCGGTCGAACCCGACCCGTTCCAGGATCTTGTTCACGGCCTTCGCGACGAGCTTCGCGACGAAGAACCCGATGACCAGGATCAGCAAGAAGGCCACGAGCTTGGGCACGAAGGTGATCACTGAGCGCCACGCGTCCGAGACGCCCTGACCGAAGTCGATGGCGACCGCTGTCGATGTCGGCATGTTGCGACCGTCCCCTTCTCCGTCACCTGCCGGCACCCTCCGGCGCTGGTCGCCGGGCCGGTCACGACGCCGGTTACCCCGAGCGAGTTAATCGACACCTCCGACTGCCGCCCGACCTGAACGGAGTAGTTCAAGCTGCGAATACAGACAGGGTTACTACGCAAAGTAGTTGCCAAGAGGGACAACGAGCATGAATACCGCGATGTGCGTTTTGACGGCGCCGCAGCGGCAAGCACCGCTTCGCGTCCACAGCGACGAAATCTGCTCCACCCGTGCTGCCGGCGTCCGGCTCGAAAACTCTGCGGCGGGATGTAGACGCGACGCGCTCGGCTCCGACGTCCCACGCGAGGATGGGGCCGACCGGCCGCGTCCACGACGAAGACCAAGGGGCCGACAGGTGAAGTACGTGATCATGATCCACTCCAACCCGCAGCCGTGGGGGCACCCGACCTCCGACTACCTGCCCGAGTACCAGGTCATGTCGGAGGAGCAGCTGGAACGGCTGAACGCCGACTTCGAGGCGATGCTCGGAGACCTGCGGGAGAACGGCGAACTGCTCGGGGGCGAGGCGCTGGGTGCGCCCGAGTCGTCGCGGCTCTACCGCTGGAGCGACGGCAAGCCGCTGGTCACCGACGGCCCGTACTCGGAGGCCAAGGAGCACCTGGCCGGGTTCTTCCTCATCGACGTGGACAGCCAGGAGCGGGCGGAGGAGATCGCGGCACGGTTCGCGGGTCCGGGCGAGACCGTCGAGTTGCGGCCGGCGATGTGGCCGGGCGGGTCCGACCAGTGATCGCACGGGTGGTCGAGGACGTGTGGCGGCGGGAGTCCTCGCACGTCCTCGCCGCCCTGCTGCACCGGTACGGCGACCTGGGCGACTGCGAGGACGCGGCACAGGAGGCGGCCGAGGCGGCGGCGCGGCAGTGGGACCGCGACGGCGTGCCCGGCAACCCCCGCGGCTGGCTCATCCGGGTCGCGTCGCGGCGGCTGGTCGACCGGGTGCGGGCGGATGGCGCGCGGATGGCGCGGGAGAACGCTCTCGGCGCCGCACTTCCCGCCGACGCCCACCTCTCCCCTACCGCCGACCGGTCATCTCGCGACGAAGCCGACGACACCCTGCGGTTGCTGCTGCTGTGCTGCCACCCGAGCCTGAGCCGGTCCTCGCAGGTCGCGTTGACGCTGTACGCCGTCGGCGGGCTGAGCACCGCGCAGATCGCCGCCGCGTACCTGGTGCCCGAGCGCACGATGACGCAACGCCTCACCAGGGCGCGGTCCACGTTGCGGGCGGCGGGTGCGGTGTTCGGCCTCCCGGCCTGTGCCGACCTGCCCGCGCGCATCGCCGCGGTGCTCGACGTCTGCCACCTCATGTTCACCGAGGGGCACACGAGTTCCACCGGTGACGGGCTGGTCGACTCGCCGCTGGCGGAGGAGGCCATCCGCCTCACCCGGCAACTGCACGCGGTCGTCCCCGACCACGACGAGGTCGCCGGCGCGCTGGCGTTGATGCTGCTGACGCATGCCCGTGTGGCTGCCCGCACCGAGAACGGCGACCTCGTGCCGTTGGCCGAGCAGGACCGGTCCCGGTGGGACCGGCAGCAGATAGCGGAAGGCGTGCGGATCCTGGAACGGGTCCTGCCGCGCGGGCACGTCGGCAGGTTCCAGCTGCAGGCCGCGATCGCCGCCGTCCACGCGGAGGCCGAGAGCTGGGAAGCGACCGACTGGCTGCAGATCACCGTGCTCTACGCCATGCTCGCACGGGTGGCGCCGGGCCCGGTCGTGACGCTCAACCAGGCGGTCGCGCTCGGGATGGCGTTCGGTCCCGAGCACGGTCTGGCTCTCCTCGGACCGTTGCTCGGCAACCCCGCGATGCGGCGACACCACCGCACTCACGCCGTACACGCGCATCTGCTGGAGATGCTCGGCGACCTGCCGGGCGCGCTCGAGAGCTACCGCCAGGCAGCCCGGCTCACGGCGAGCCAGCCCGAGCAGCGCTACCTCAACGCCCGGATCCGCCGCCTCACCGCAGGCCGAGCGTCACCCTCCACTCCTCTGTGGAGCGCTCGGGAATCACGGTGATTCTGACTGTCCGTCCTTTCGCGATGTCCATGCTTCCACTCGCGCGGTTCGATCCGCACACCCTCGGCGAGGCGTCCGAGGCGGCGGGTCAGTCGCGTGCGCGGGCGCCGGGTCCGGGGGCGGCCTGGATGTCGCCGAGGCTGTCCACGGAGTGGTCGTGGGCGCAGCGGACCTGGGTTCGGATCGGCGCGCCGCAGTCGCGGTGGGTGAGCACGACGGTGGGCCCGCCGGGTGCGGGAAGCCAGTGGTCGGCCCAGTTGAGCAGGCTGATGATCGCGGTGGCCAGGTCCCGTCCCTTGTCGGTGAGGCGGTACTCGTGGCGGCCGCGCGATCCGGTGTCGTGGTAGGCGACCTTGGTCAGGATGCCCTGCTCGGTCAGGTCGCGCAGGCGTGCGGACAGCACGCCCGGGGTCAGGCCCGTGTGGCGGCGGAAGTCGTCGAAACGCCGGGTGCCGTAGAACGCCTCCCGCACGACCTGCCCGGCGCTGCGCGGCACGAGCACGTCGAGCGCTCGTTGCACCGAGTCCGGCTCCAGGAGCCACGCTTCGCGGTTCCACGCCGGGTCCGCGGCCTCGGTCGGATCGTGCGCGCGGGGCTGCTGCATGCGCGCACTGTGTCATATACCCCTGCTTCTGGCGTCGCCAAGAGCCGCTGTTGTGCGGCGTGGCGCGAGGTTCGGCTACCGTGCTGGGTATGGTTTACAGCACTCAGCCGGTGCGGCGGTTCGTGGCGCTCGGCGACAGCCTCACCGAGGGGGTCGGCGACCCCCGGCTCGACGGCACGCTGCGCGGCTGGGCCGACGTCCTGGCCGGCGAGCTCGACCACGCGTGGCCGGGACTGCGCTACGACAACCTCGCCGTGCGGGGATGGCACGCCCGGCACGTCCTGCGGCACCAGTTGGAACAGGCGCTGCGGCTCGAACCCGATCTGGCGAGCGTCATGGTCGGTGCCAACGACGCGTTCGACCGGCACGGGTTCGACGGCGCCGAGGTGGGCCGCGTGCTGCGACGGACGGTGGCGGCCCTGCGCGACACCGGTGCACGGGTGGTCATGGCGACGCTTCCGGACATCACCCGGCGCTGGCCGGGGCCCGCGCGCCTGCACCAGGAGACGCGCTCACGGTTCGAGCTCGTCAACGACCACGTCCGCACGATCGCGGCCGAACACGACGCGATCATGCACGACCTGTGGCACGACGAACGCACACACTCATCGCGGATGTGGTCGATCGACCGGGTTCACCCCGGCACGCACGGGCACACCGGCATCGCACACAGCTTCGCCGAGCTCCTGCTCGGCAGCACCCGCTCACCCTGGACGCCGGCGGGACCGGCGGTGACCGCGGCGCAACGGCTGGCGGAGATCCGCTCGCTGTGCACCATCCTGCGAGCCGACCGCGGACGGCCACTGCCCGCCCAACTCCCCCGCGGGCCGTGGAACCTCTCCCCCACCGGAACACAGCAGTGAGGGACGGTTCACCGCCGCGGTGTCAGAACTCGATGACCAGGCGGGCGGGGACCGAGCCGTTCAGGATTTCGGTGAAGGAGCTGTTGACGTCGTCGAGCTCGCGGGTGAGGGCGACGACCCTGGTGCGGCCGGCGGCGTGCAGGCGAAGACCTCCGCCAGGTCCTGGCGGGTGCCGACGATGGAGCCGACGACGGTGATGCCCTTGAGCACGAGGTCGAACACGGGGACGGGCAGGACACCGTCGGCGGGCAGACCGACGCAGACCAGCCGCCCGCCGCGGCGCAGCGAGGCGAAAGCCTGTTCGAAGCTCCGGGGCGAGGCGGCGGTGGCGATGGCCACGTCCACGCCGCCCAGCTCCGCGATGGCGGCGACGGGGTCGGTGGCGCGGGCGTTGACGGTGTGGTCGGCGCCCAGGTCGCGGGCCAGGGCGAGCTTGTCGTCCTCGACGTCCACGGCGACGGTGAAGCCGCCGGCGATGCGGGCGTACTGCAGCGCCAGGTGCCCGAGGCCGCCGATGCCGAACACGGCGACCCGCTCGGCGGAGCGCACCGCGGCGACCTTCACGGCCTTGTAGGTGGTCACACCGGCGCAGGTCAGCGGCGCGGCGTCCATACTGGACACACCGTCCGGCACCGGCACGGCGTAGCGGGCGTCGGCGACGGTGTGCTCGGCGTAGCAGCCGTCGACGGAGTAGCCGGTGTTGCGCTGCTGCTCGCACAGCGTTTCCCAGCCGGACACGCAGTAGGAGCACTCACCGCAGGCGTGCCCCAGCCAGGGGACGGCCACGCGCGTGCCGACCCGTGCCGGGTCGATCCCCCGGCCGACGGCGTCGATGACGCCGACGCCTTCGTGGCCGGGGACGAACGGCGGGGTGGGCTTGACCGGCCAGTCGCCGTTGGCGGCGTGGATGTCGGTGTGGCAGATGCCCGACGCCTCCAGCCGCACCAGCACCTGACCGGCGGCGGGCACCGGCACCGGCACCTCACGGACCTCCAGCGGCGCACCCAGCTTCGTGACAACAGCAGCCCTCACGGCGACTCCCTCGACCTCGTTGCTCCCACGACCAGTCTTGCCAGCTCGCGGTGCGGGAGCCGCAGCCCGAGGTCACGTCAGAGCAGGGCCTTTCGCCTCACGCGATCCCACGGCCAGGTTCAGCGTGAACAGGCTGTGATCGACGCCGTTGCCCGCGATCTGCGCCAGCGACACGGGCCCGTCCTGATCGGGTGGCACCTGCCCTTGGTCGGAGAACCCGCCGATCTGCGCGACGGCGTGGGCAGTCGATCCGTTGTGGACACTGCTCGGGACCGCCTCCACGAAGCTCTCCAGGACGTCGTCGTCGCAGGGGAGTCGTCCCAGTCGTGGTCGATGGTCAGCCTGGCCACGGCGTGCAACGCGTGCGGCTCGTAGGGAACGACTCCCCGGGCAGGCGCTTCGGCACCGCCCGGCAGGTCACTGCGCCCTCACCAGGAGGACGGAAGGACGCAGCAGCGTGCTCAACTCCTGCGCCACGTCCAAGTGACGCCGTGTTCCCCGGAGAGTCTTGCGACGACATCCCCATCGACGAAAGTCACTGTGCGATCTTGCCATTTGCTTGCTTCGGCGACCGCGACGAGAGCCGTGAAGTGTGCTCGACCGGTCATTTCAGTCCCGACGGCACGGCCTGGTCGCTCGTGGATCAGAGACGCGGTCGACGCGTGGCGGACCGCCCGCTCACCGGCACCAGTTGCGGCGTCGTTTCCGCTGCACGTGGACCTCATTCTTTCGAGTTGTCTACGGCCATCTTGTCCCTGCAATACGTGACACTGGGAATCATGGCGATCACTCGACGTATGTTTGTCAGCGGCGCAATGGCGGCTCCTGTTCTCGCGCAGCTGCACGGTGCGACACCCGCGAACGCGAGTCCGACGGCTGAGGCGGCGTTCACCCTGCTGGATGGACTGGGTGAGATGCGGTTGACCGAGGTCGCGCGCGAGCGGCTCGCGACGGAAAGGATCGAAGTGCAGGCTGTGGCGCCGGCTACCGCCATCGTGGGGGCCGACGGCACGACTGTTGTGGGCGTCAAGCTCCCACCCGAGTACAGCACCGGCACGATCAGCCCGGTGGGACAACCGGGAAAGGGGTCCGGACGCGCGCTGGGCGGGGTGGTCCTGCGGAACGCGAAAGCACGGATGGAGATCACCGGCATTCGGGGGTCGGTTCCCGACGGGCGGGTCCACGCCTTTCTGAAGATCGGCGACGAGTGGGTCGGCGAGCTGCCGTTGTACGCCAGCGACGTGAGCGCGGTGAGGCTGTCCGTGGAGCCGGGGGCGCCAGGTCAGCCGACCACGATCAAGGGGAGCGACATCCCGATCACCCCTACCCAGGAGGGCGTGGACGCTTTCACGAAGGCTTTCGGCGTTGCGTTGTTCACCATGACCGACACGGTGTTCACCGCGTCGGGCAGCGGGCGCGCGTGGCCTGTACCGGCCTCGCTGCCCGGCTGATCAGTTCGGGACGACGACCGACCGGCGCATCGGGTTCTCCCGGTACGCCGGTCGGTCGTCGTGATGTCAGTTCAGTCCGATGACGGCGTCCCAGGGGTGGGTTCTGGTCGTGGCGATGGCGACGGCCTGGAGGCGGCTGGCGCGCAGGAAGGGGTAGGCGGCCTCACCGTGAGACCCTCCGCTGTGCCCGGTGCCACCGAGTCCGGGCATGGACGGGGCGTGGGCCATGTGCGAGTCGTTGACCTTGAGCACTCCCCCGTTGGTCACCGCCGTGGTGAACCGCTCGATCACCTCCTGGCTCTCCGCCCACAGCGAGTTGCGCAGACCGAACCTGTTGCCGTTGAGGAAGGCGACGCAGCGGTCGAGCAGGTCCGGGCAGTCCTGCGGCACCACGACCGACAGCAGCGGGAAGAAGCACTCCTCACGTACGGCGGGAACGGTCTCGGCGAACTCGAAACCGTTGATGCGCAACACCGTCGGTTCGAGGAACAGCCCGTGGGGATCGGGTTCGCCGCGCAGGTTGATCTGCGCGCCACCGCAAACCTTCGTGGCGCCCGCGCGCAGCGCTTCGTCGAGGCAACGCCTGAAGGCCGTGGCGCGCAGAACGGGACTGAGCACCGTGTCGGAGTCCTCCGGGTCACCCGGGCGCAGCGCGGACGCGGCCTTGCGCAGCCGGGTGAGCAGCTGTTCGGCGATGGCGGGGTGGACAACGGCGTACTTCGGGCCGATGCAGGCCTGGCCGGAGGCGTAGAACGACTCGACCAGTGCCGCGGTGGCGTGCTCGAGGTCGGCGTCGTGCCACACCAGCACGCCGTCGTTGCCGGACAACTCCAGGATCGCCCGCTTGCCCCGTTCCACGCATTCGCGTTCCAGTGCCAGCCCGCGGCCGCTGGAGCCGAAGTAGTAGATGGTGTTCACCAGCGGACTGTCCAGCCACTGCCGCATGGTGACTTCGAAGTCGGCGCACAACACGTTGACCGTTCCCGGCGGCGCTCCATGTGCCTCCAGCGCCGGGATGATGATGTTGTGCAGCGCGTGGGCCAGCGAGCTGGCGCAGCTGCGCGGCACCCGGATGACCACGCTGTTGCCCGCCAGCAGGACCAGCGAGGCGATCAACCCGTACAGCGGGGTGTTGGCGGGCGGGTCGACGCAGACCACACCGTCGGGCTGGCGTTGCAGCACGATCGTGTGGTGAGGCGTGATGATCTCCCGTCGGAGCAGGGAACGCGCCAGCTCCAGGCTTTCCGGGCAGACGAGGTGCAGCACCGCGTTGAGCTGGGCCTCGGCCAGCAGGCGCGGGCATCCCTCCATGCGCATCAGCCGCGCGAGTTCCTCGCGGTGCTCCAGGAACCCTTCGTACAGGGCGCCGACGCACGCCAGGCGGTCGGTGAACGGCACCAGGCGCAACCGCGCCGCCGCGTCCGCTGCCGCCCGCAGCGCTGCCTGTCCCTGCTCGGGTGTGGACAACGCGACGGAGCACAGGATGTGCGGGTGGGCGTGCAACTCCTCTTCGGTGCCTTCGCGGAGCAGGCGGAACAGCGATGTCGCGGCGGCCCCGTCCGGTTCCAGGACGGCGCGCACGCTCATGCCGTACGCGCGTTCGTCGGTGTCGACGAGTTCGCCGCCGATGTAGAGCGGGAAGTGCCGCACGGTCGTCTGGGTCACTGGTCGTCCTCGGTCTTGAAGTAGGTGGCCAGGGAACGGGCCAGGTCGTCGATGCCGCTGCTCGCGACCACCCGCATGATCGGGATCTCCCTGCCGAAGCGGCGCCGCATCTTCGTGACCAGCTCGGCGCCCATCAGCGAGTCCACCCCCAGCTGGTCCAGTGGCCGGTTGCGGTCGACGCGTTCCGGTGCAACGCCCAGCACTTCGGCAAGCGTCTTGACGATGTGTTCGGCGACGAGCTCGACCGCCTCGTCCACCGAGGCCTCCCGCAGGCGGACGAGAAGATCGTCGTCCTCGCCATCAGCGGCCTGTTCGCCTCCCGCCAGCTCGCCGAGCCGTGGTGTGGTGAGGTGGGAGTAGAGGCGGCGCAGGAACTGGCCGTCGTGGCTCCACACCAGCGACACCTCGGGACCGCCGACCAGTTCGTCCAGCGCTTGGCGCACCGAACGCAGCGGCAGCAGGGCCAAGCCCGCCCGGAGCACCGTCTTGGCCGTGGCCTCGTTGCGCGCGACGTAGCCGACCTCGCCGAGGGCACCCCAGGCGATCGTCTGCCCGGCCAGTCCCCGGCTGCGGCGAGCACGGGCCAGTGCTTCCAGGAAGAGGTTCCCGGCGCAGTAGGCGGCCTGACCGGCGTTGCCCACCACGGCCGCTCCTGAGGAGAACATGAGGAAGAGGTCGAGGTCGTGGCGACCGGTGACGCGGTCGAGGACCATCGCGCCGGCCATCTTCGGCGCGAGCACGGCGCGGAACCGCTCCGGCGTCAGGTCCGTGATCATCGCGTCGTCGAGCACCATCGCCGCGTGCACCACGCCGCGCAGCGGGGCGCCACCGCGGTCGATGGAGTCGATGACAGCGCGCATCGCGGACTCGTCGGTCACGTCGGCGGCGTGCACGGACACCGCCGCGTCCCGCGCGGTCAGCTCGGCGATGAGGTCTTCGGCTTCCGGTACGGCCCTCCCCCGCCTGTTCACCAGCGCGAGGTTTCTGGCCCCGCGGTCCACGAGCCAGCGGGCCGTCTCGGCGCCGAACCCACCCGCGCCACCGGTGACCAGGTAGGTGCCGGACGGGTCGGGCACGAAGGCGCTCGGCTGGGCGGCCCGCTCGACCGGCGGCCGCCGGTCGAAGGTGACGACCAGCTTGCCGATGTGCCGGGAGTGTTGCAGGGACCGGAACGCCTCGGCGGCCTGGGCGGCCGGGAACGCCCGGTGCGGGACGGGGTGGACGACTCCCGCCCGGACGTGGTCGATGATCTTGTCGTGCTCGTTGGCGATCTCCTGCAGACGCTGGCTCCCGAGCTGGTCGACGTCCACGACGAAGTAGCTGATGTTGTTGCGCAACGGGAACAACGAGACGTTGCGGTCGCTGTAGAGATCGCGCTTGCCGAGTTCGACGAACCGGCCGCCGAAGCGCAGCAGTTCCAGGCTGCGGCCGATGAACTCCCCGCCCAACGAGTTGAGCACGACGTCGACGCCCTGCCCGTCGGTCACGGCGAGCACGTCGGCGACGAAACCGAGGCTGCGCGAGTCGAAGACGTGCTCCACGCCGAGCAGTCTCAGGAAGTCGCGCTTCTCCTCGGTGCCCGCGGTGGCGATCACCGTGGCCCCCAGGGAACGGGCGCACTGGAACGCCGCCAGCCCGACACCGCCGGCGGCGCCGTGCACCAGGACCGTCTCGCCCTTGGCGAGCTTGGCCTGGTGCACCAGCCCGTAGCTGGCGCTGATCAACGCGACGGGCATGGTCGCCGCGGAGACCAGGTCGATCCCGTCGGGCACCGGTCCCACCAGGTTCTCGTCGGCCAGCACGTGCGAGGCGAAGGAACCGGCGACGGACCCGAAGACACGGTCACCCGGCCGGTACCGCGTCACTCCGGGGCCGACCGCCGTGACCACGCCCGCGCATTCGCCGCCCAGGTGCGTGCCGGTCATCCCGGCCTCCACCACCCACCCCGGCAGCAGTCCGACCGCGAGCAGCGCGTCGCGGTAGTTGATGCCCGTGGCGTGGACTTCCAGGGCGACCTGGCCCGGACCGGGTTCCGGCATCTCCGCGGCCACCCACGCCAGCTCGTAGGAGGGCCCCGCGTCGCGGGCGACGAGCCGGTACGGGGTGGCGGGGTCGTCGGCAGGGGGTGGCGGCATGTCGCGCAGGCGCGGCACGAACCGGCCCGACGCCGTGAGCACCACCTCGTCCTCGTCCGTGGGATCGAGGAGCTCACGTGCGACTCGGTCGACCGGGACGTCACGCGCGACCGAGACCCGCCGGATGTCCATCAGACCGTGTTCGGCGGCCACGGTGCGCGTGGCGCCCCAGAACGCGGCGCCGGCCGGGTCCGTCGCCCCTTCGGGCGCCGGGTTGACCCCGGTGGGGCGGCTGACCAGCCACAGCCGCGTCACCGCGCCCGCGGGGAACTCGGCAGACCTGACCGCGAGCGTGCGCACCAGCTCGAACCGCCGTGTGGTCGCCTCGACGGCGGCCAGCGGATCCGACTCGTCCTCGGCGAGCACGAGCACCACATCGGTCTCGGAAGCGGTGAACCAGTCGGCTGTGCCGGTGCCGGCGGTGGTCCGCACCGCGTCGGCGCCCAGCTCCGCGAGCCTCGTGGTGAGCGCGACGGCCAGCTCGTCGGTGTCGTCCTCGGCGACGACCACGACACGGCTGTTCGCAGCGGTACCCGTCGCCTCCGGCGCGCAAGCGGTGCGCGGCACCCTGCTCGCCGTCGTCAGCGAGCACAGTTCCCCTTCGAGAACCGTTCGCGCGGCACGGAAACCGTTGTCCGGAAGCAGATCGCGCCACTGCCGAGCGGACAGCACCGGCGAGGTGGGCCGCAGGTCGAGATCGGTCATCGACCAGAACTCGGGTACCAGGCCGAACGGCAGGGCGAGCAGCATCGGATCGTGGGCCTCGACGAACAGCAGACGTCCGTTGTCGGTCAGCATCTCCGACACCGCACGCAGTGCCGCACGCACGTCCTTGGCCGCGTGGAGGGCGTTTCCGGCGACCACGACGTCGAAGCCACCGGCCTCGACGTCGGGCTGGTCGAGGTCGAGGGTCCGGTACTCGACGAAGTCGTACCGCCCGAAGCGCGCCTCGGCCGGGGCGAGGAAGTTCTGCGAGATGTCCGTGAACACGTAACGCGTGCGGTCTCGCGGCAGGACGGGCAGCAGCGCCGCGGTCAGCGCACCGGTGCCGCCACCCACCTCCAGAATCCTCAGTGGACGGTCGGCCGGCCACGCCTCGGCCAGTGCGCGCATCACCTCCGCCGCGGCGTGGTTGCACGACCGCAGCATCGGAGACAGGGCGTGGTAGTGGGTGAGGGTGTCACTGCCGTGCGCGGGGAGGAGGATGTCGAGCGCGTCCCGTTCCCCGCGCAGCAGCTCGGCCAGGTGCAGGCCGCACCGGCCGAACAGGGTCAGGTCCGGGACGTGCTCGGGGAAGTCGGTGACCAAGCCCGCGAACGCGGGCTCGGCGACGTCGGGGCGGATCCGCCAGCGGGTGCGTCCCTGGAACTCGCCGAGCCACTCCAGGTGGCCGTGGTCTGCGGCCAGCCCGGTCAGCAGGTCGAGCAGGCGGCCGAACTCCGGGCGCACCCCGGCGGCCAGCAGGTCGTCGGTGAAGAACACCTCCGCTCCGTCGAGGATGGCGGTGAACGCGCGCACCGTGAAGGCGGCGGCCGCCTCAAGCCGCCGTCGCCTCAGCTCCGCGTAGCCGGTGACCGGTGGGGCCTGCACCCGCGGTGACGGGCAGGGCACCTCCGCGGCGGGTGGCAGGCCGCGCGGTGCGGCGCGGAGCTCGGTGTGCTGGCGCCGGACCACGCGCCGACTGGGCACCTTGACCCGCAGGAACCGGCAGTCGAGCAGTTCCAGTGCGACGGTGCCCGCGTCGTCGGTGAGGGTGATGTCGGCCGAGGCCCAGGACTCCGAGAGCGTGCGGCAGCGGAAGTGCACGGCGCCGGTCTTGGTGGGTGTGTTCCACAACCGGGCGGAGCCGACCGCCACGGGCATGTAGGAGTCCTCGTCGGCGACGTGGCCACGGCGGATCCGGCCGAGTTGGATCGCGGCCTGCGGGGCGACGTCGGTCCACGCCGGGTGCGCGTGGAACCCGGTGAAGTCCAGGTGGCCGCAGTCGTAGTCGCCCAGGATCTCCGTGCCGTCCACCCACAGGCCGGAGATGACCAGGAACTCGGGACCGTAGCCGAGGCCGATCCGCTCTCCGTCGGCGTACAGCGTCTCCCGATCGACGTGCTCGCCCCTTTCGGCGAACCGTGCGCGCAGTGCGGTCAGGTCGAGCGGCGGCGGGGCCGAGGCCACCCGGCGGCGCACTCGTCCTCGCGCGTGGGTCAGCCACGTCTGCCCCTCGGCCGAGCACGTGGCGACCCGGAACACCCCGTCCTCTTCGGACAGCGAGACCTGCATGCGGGGCAGCACCGACTCGTCGTCGGGAGCCACCATCGGCTTGGTGATGTGCAGCTCCCTCACCTCCGCCGGTCCGTCGAACACGAGCTGCCCGGCCGCCCAGCCCATCTCCAGGTAGCCGGCCGCCGGCATGATCGGCGTCCCCGCGGCCCGGTGGCCGGTCAGCCACGGCCACCGGGCCGGGTCGACGGTGGTCTGCCACGTCGGGTCGGAGACGGCGACCCGGTCGCCGAGCAGCACGTGGTCGGGTGGCGCGCTGGTACCGCCCCAGGTGTGCTGGCCGCCCAGCCAGAACCGCTCGCGTTGCCACGGGTGAGCGGGCAACGGCACGACCCGGCCTCGGCGGGGGAAGAACCGTTCGGGGGCGATCGTCACGCCGGCGGCCAGCGCGGACTCCACCGTCGCCCGCAGCGCGGCCGCTCCGGGCTCGTCCCGGGTGAGCGTCGGCAGCACGGCGAGCACGCCGTCCTTCACGGCTCGCTTCAGGTACGTCCGCAACACCGGTTTCGGCCCGATCTCGATGATCGTGTCGAACCCGGCGGCGACCAGGTGGTCGGTGGCCGCGGCGAACCGGACGGGCTCGCGGACGTTGCGCCACCAGTACTGCGCGTCCAGCCGCTCCCCCGCCAAGGGCTCACCGGTGACCGTGGAGACGAAGTCGACGGTGGCGGCTTTCGGTGCCAGGCTGGCCAGATCCGCCAGCAACGAGGCGCGCAACGGCTCCATCGCCGTGCTGTGGAACGGGTAGTCCAGGTCGAGGATGCGGCAGAAGACCTCGCGCTCCGCCAGCCGGTCGGCGAGGTCTTGCAGATCGGTTCTCGGCCCGGCGACCGTGACGTCGTTCGCACTGTTGATCCCCGCGATCTCCACGCGCCCGTCGTAGCGTGCGAGCAGTGTCCCGGTCTCCTCCGGCCCGAGGCTGACCGCAGCCATGCTGCCGGTGCCTGCGGTGGTCGCCTGGGCCCGGCTGCGCGCCACCACCAGCGCCACGGCCTGGTCCACGTCGTAGATCCCGGCCGCGAAAGCAGCGGCGATCTCCCCCACGCTGTGGCCGTACACGGCTTCCGGGTGCAGGCCGTGTTCCGCGAGCACCGCCACGATGCCGGCCTGCACCGCGAAGAGAACGGGCTGGATCACACCGGTGTCGTGCAGCCGCGGCTCGGCCGACCGCAGTTCGTCGGCGACCGTCCAGCCGACGAGCGGTGCCAGCGCGGCGTCGATCCGGGCGACCGCGCCGGCGAACACCGGATCGGTGTCGACGAGGTCCGCCGCCATCCCGGGCCACTGCGCGCCATGACCGGAGAAGGCGAAGGCGACGCGGCCCCGCTCGGTCGCCCGCTGCGGCGGGATCTGCTTGGCCAGGCGATGACGCGCCTCGTCCGCGTCGGCGGCAAGCACCACGCGGCGGTAGGCGTGCTTTCCCCGTCGCTGCGACGAGGTGTAGGCGAGGTCGGCGAAATCCGGGCAGCCGGCCAGACGACGGTCCATGCGGGACACCGCGTCGGCGAGGGCCGCCTCGGTGTGCGCCGAGACGACGACCGGCACCTCGGTTCCCCCGTGCGGCGCGGGGTGGGCCGCAGGGGGTTCCTCCAGGACGACGTGCACGTTCGCACCGCCGAACCCGAACGAGTTCACCCCGACCAGACGGCCCGCCACGGGCCGCGACCGCTCCACCGGGGTCAGCGCCAGGCCGTCGAAGTCGATCTCCGTGCTGCGCGGGCTCGCGTTCGGGGTCGCGGGGATCTCGCCGTGGCGCAGCACGAGGATCGCCTTGCACAGCCCGGCCATGCCCGATGCCGGTTCGAGGTGCCCCAGGTTGGCCTTGATCGAGCCGATCGGCAGCGCCGCGCCGGTGCGGCGCAGTCCGAGGGCGTTCCCGATCGCCCGGCACTCGACCGGATCGCCGATCGGTGTCCCGGTGCCGTGCGCCTCCAGGTAGGCCAAGTCGTCCGGGTCGAGCCCGAACCGGTCGTAGACCTGGCGCAGCAACGCTTCCTGGGCCTCGCCGCTGGGCAGCACCAGTCCGCTGGTGTGCCCGTCGCTGTTCGTCCCGGACCCCGCGATCACGGCGTGGACCCGGTCCCCGTCGGCAACCGCGTCGGCCAGGCGCTTGAGGACCAGCACGCCACCGCCCTCGGCACGGACGTACCCGTCGGAACGGGCCGAGAACGGGCGGCAGTGCCCGGTCGGCGACAGGAACCCGGCTTTGGCGAACCCGACGTAGGTGATGGGGTTGAGCAGCAGGTTGACCCCCGCGGCGAAGGCGACCCGTCCGCCGCCGTGCCGGAGGTGCTCGCAGGCCAGGTGGACCGCGTTCAGCGACGAGGCGCACGCCGTGTCCACCTTCAGGCTGGGTCCGTGCACGTCGAGCTGGTAGGACAACCGGTTCGCCGTGTTGGACAGGGCGGCTCCGGAGTTGGTGTAGGGACCGACCGCGGACGGCATCAGCATTTGCTGTCCGCCGTAGTCCAACGCGGACACACCGACGAACACGGCGGCATCCGTACCGGCCAGCGAGGCCGGGTCGATCCCGGCGTCGTCGAGCGCCTCGACGCCCAGTTCCAGCACCAGCCGCTGTTGCGGGTCGATGCACATCGCCTCACGCGGACTGATCCCGAAGAAGTCGGCGTCGAACCCGGTGACGTCGTCGAGGTACCCGCCCGCGAACGTGTAGGACTTGCCGGGCCGCAGCTGGTTGGAGTCCCAGTACCGCTCGACGTCGAACCGGTTCGGCGGTGGCGGCCCGACCACCTCGCGCTCTGCGGCCAGCAGCGACCACAGCCCTTCCAGATCGCCCGCTCCGCCGGGGAAACGACACGCCACGCCCACAATTGCGATCTTGTCCAGCACGCCGGAATCATTTCGGACCGGGGGTGCCGAAATCCATGCCGGCAAACGCGCTCACCCGGATGACCAACCCATCAGGTGACGCGCGCCGACCGTCGCTGCGCTCACCCCTCCGGTGGTGGACTCAGCTCGCCAGCACCCGCCTCGCCCTTTCGACCACGTCCGCGGGGGCGGAGTCGAGCGACCCCGCGGCGTAGGGCGGCTCCGGCGCGTACTCGATGATGAGCTGCACCGTCTGCGCGACGTCGTCGCCCGCGATCAGCCCGCCCAGGGTCAAGGCCATGTCGATGCCCGCGGACACGCCGGCCGCGGTCGCGTAGTGACCGTCGACGACGACCCGCTGCTTCGACGGGATCGCGCCGAACCCGGCGAGCTGGTCGAGCCCCGCCCAGTGGGTGGTCGCCCGGCGGCCCTCGAGCACCCCGGCCGCGGCGAGGAGGAAGGTGCCGGTGCAGACGGCGGTCGTCCACCTGCTGGTCCGGTCGGCCGTGCGCAGCCAGTCGAGCAAGGCGTCGTTGGACATCTGCTCCACCTGGCCCGGGCCTCCCCCGACGAGCACGACGTCAGGCGTCGTGACGTCGGCCGGGGTGGCCACGGCCTCGATCGACAGGCTCTTCAGGTCGTTGACGACCAGGCCCGGCTTCTCGGCCACGAAGACGACCTCGGTGTCGGGAAGGCGTCCCAGGACCTCGTACGGTCCGAGAACGTCCAACGAGGTGAAGCCGGGATAGAGAACGATGGCGACCTGCACGTGGGTACCCCTCCAGGTTTGCGAAGATCAACGCGAAGAACGCTAGTTCCGCCGGCCCGAGGCGCCTATGCCGTACACCCCAACGAATCTGCCCTCTGTCAGAGATCAGGGCGACCGCGTCGGTACTCCGTGGGCGAGACACCGAGTTCACGCACGAACGCGCGTCGCATTCCTTCCTGCGTCCCGTACCCGCACTGACGTGCGATCCGCGACACGCCTTCACCGGTGTCCACCAGCATGCGTTGCGCGGCCTCCAGCCGGATGAGGTCCACGAAACGCCCAGGCGTCACCCCTGCCTGTTCGGCGAACGCCCGCGCGAACTGTCGCGGTGACAGGCCGGCCCGCCGCGCCATCGCGGGAACGGACAGGTCCGCCGCGAGGTTGGCGGTGGCCCAGTGCTGGACCTCGCGCAGCGGAGCGGAGTGGGCGACCTGGGCGGAGAGCTGCGCGCTGACCTGGGCCTGGCTGCCCGGTCTGCGCAGGAAGACCACCAGCAGCCGCGCGACCTCGTGCGCCACCGCGCGGCCGAAGTCCTCCTCCACCAGGGCGAGCGTGAGGTCCACCCCTGCGGTCACCCCGGCCGACGTGGAGACAGGACCGTCCCGGACGAAGATCGGCTCCGTCTCGACCCGCACCTCGGGGTGGCTGCCGGCCAGATGCGCGCAGGCCTCCCAGTGGGTCGTCGCCCGGCGGCCGTCCAGCAGACCGGCCTCGGCCAGCAGCCAGGCCCCGGTGCACACCGACACCACCCGGCTCGCCCCGGGAGCACGCTCGCGCAACCAAGCCACGAGCCGATCGTCGACCTCTCCCACGCCCGGTCCACCCGGCACGAGAAGCACGTCGGGGTCCTCGGCGGCGGCCAGGTCGACGTCCGGAACCATCCGCAGGCCTCCGGCGGCACGCACCACCTCACCGCCGAGCGAGGCCGTGCGCACGAGGTACGGCGGCATGTCCTCGGTTCCGGCGAAACGTGCCGCCGCCGAGAACACGTCCAGGGGTCCGGCGACGTCGAGGGGCTGCACTCCGTCGAACAAGATCACGAGCACGGATCGAGTGCGCACCTCCGGCATCCTTGCACGTGCGCAGTCTGATGCGTCACACGGACGCCGGTAGTTCGGGCTCTCCGGGAACCGAAACGGAGTTCTGGCCGACCGCCTGGGCATGAGGGTGGACAGGACCGTCGCGGTGGCGTCGGCCGGCTCGGCGTTGTGCGTCACGGTTGTCGTGTTCTGGGCGGGTGACGTGTACGCCGCTCTGGGAGACAGTGATCCGGGCAGACTCACGTCGCTGGCGTTCGGCATCGTGCGCACGCTCGCGAACGCCGCCGCCACGGTCGCGGTGGGAGCGCTCGCTTTCGCGGCGTTCGTCGTGCCCGCGCCACCGAAGCGGATCAAGCTGACCGCGCACGCGTACGCCGCCGTGCGCACTGCCGCGACGGCGGCCGCGGTGTGGGCCTGCGCGGCGACCTGCGCCGTTGTCCTGTCCGCTGCGGACGCGTCGGGGCAGTCGGCCGCGGTGGCGCTCGACCACCTCGGCGGGCTCGTGGCGGCGACCGAGGAACCGAAGGCCTGGATCTGCTCGGCTGTGGCCGCCGCGGTCGTGGCGGTGGGTGCGCGGGCGACGCTGACGTGGACGACCTCGGTGTTGTGGCTCGTGCCCGCGACCGTCGGTGTGCTGGCGCCGGTCATCGCGGGTCATGTGGCGAACGGCGCGTGGCACGACGTTGCGACCAACGCCATGATCTGGCACATCCCGGCGGCCGCGGTGTGGATCGGTTCGCTCGTCGCGCTGCGTGCGTATCTGCGCCGGCCCGGGACCAGCGCCACCGATGTCGTCGTGCGGCGCTATCACCGGCTCACGACGTGGTGCGTGGTCGTGGTTGTCCTCAGTGGATCGGTGGCCGGTGCGGTGCTGGCCGGACCTATCGGGCTGCACAGCGGTTACGTGGTTTTGTTGCTGCTCAAGCTTTCTGTGTGTGCGGCCGTGCCGGTGCTGCGGGCGCGCTGGGGTGTGCGCCGGCCGCTCGGTGTGGAGTTGGTGGCGGTGGGGCTGGCGATCGGCGCGTCGGCCGGGCTCACGCACCTCGTGCCGCCCGCGTGGTTCGCCCGCAGGCCTTCGCCTCAGGAGACGGTGCTCGGCTACGAGCTGCCGAACCCGCCGACGCCGGCGGAACTGGTTCTGGGCTGGCGGCTCGACCTCGTGCTGGGGCTGGGTGCCGTCGTGCTGGCGGTGGTGTACGTCGTGGCTGTCCACAGGCTGCGCCGGCGGGGCGACGGGTGGCCGGTCGGCCGGACGGTGGCGTGGTTGTCGGGCTGCGCGGTCGTGCTGGTGGTGACGTCGTCCGGTGTCGGCAGGTACGCGGCGGGCACGTTCAGCATGCACATGGTGGCGCACATGTCGCTCAACATGCTGGCACCGGTGCTGCTCGTGCTCGGCGGACCGGCCACGCTGGCGTTGCGGGTGCTGCCGCCGGGGCCGAGGCAGTGGGTGGCGGCGTTGCTGCACTGCCGCGCCGCGCGGCTGGTCGCGCATCCCGCGGTGGCCGCGACGACGTTCGTCGGGTCGTTCTACGTGCTGTACTTCTCCGAGCTGTTCGGTGCGGCGATGCGCTTCCACTGGGCGCATCAGCTGATGAACATCCATTTCCTGCTCAGCGGCTACGTGTTCTTCTGGCTCGTCATCGGGGTCGACCGCGCACCGCGCACGCTGCCGCACCTGGCCCGGCTCGGGCTGTTGTTCTCGGTGATGCCGTTCCACGCGTTCTTCGGCGTGATCCTGATGAACCACCAGACCGTGATCGCCGAGTTCTTCTACCGCACCCTCGGCCTCACGTGGGTGCCCGATCTTCTCACCGACCAGCGCCTGGGCGGCGGGATCGCCTGGGCCACGGGGGAGATTCCCGTGCTGGTCGTCGTGCTCGCGCTGCTGCGGCAGTGGGCGGTCGCGGACCGGCGCGAGGCCGTGCGGTTCGACCGCGCCACCGACACCGGGCACGACGACCGGCTGGCCGCCTACAACGCGATGCTCGCGGAGCTTTCCGGAAGGAAGAACTGACCTGTCATGACGACCACAACGGACGACGCCGTCGAGCTGTCGGTGTCCGGTATGACCTGCGCGGCCTGCGCCACGCGGATCGAACGCAAGCTGAACAAGGTCGACGGCGTGCGCGCCACCGTCAACTACGCCACCGAACGCGCGATCGTGCATGTGCCTCAGGGAATGCGCACCGACGACGTCGTGCAGGTCGTGCGCGATGCCGGCTATGACGCCTCCGTGGCCGGGCACGACCGCGAGCAGGCCCGGGACACCGTTGCCGGACTGCGGCACAGGCTCGTGGTCGCGGCCGTGCTGGCGATCCCGCTGGGCAACCTGTCGATCAGCCTCGCGCTCGTTCCCGCGTTGCGCTTCGCCGGCTGGGAGGCGTTGTGCGTGCTGCTCGCGCTACCGGTGGTCACGTACTCGGCGTGGCCGTTCCACCGTGCGGCGTTGCGCAACCTGCGGCATGGCGCGTCCAGCATGGACACGTTGGTGTCGCTGGGTGTGCTCGCCTCGTTCGGGTGGGCGTTGTGGTCGCTCGTGACAGGATCGTCCGGGCCCGGTTACTGGCTGGGTTTCGGTGTGACGGCGGATGGCGCGGACGCCGTGTACCTCGACGTGGCCGCGGGTGTCACGACGTTCCTGCTCGCCGGGCGGTACTTCGAGCTGCGGTCGCGGCGTTCGGCGGTGGGCCTGCTCACCGCGCTCGCGGGCATCGCGGCCAAGGACGCCAGGGTGCTGCGTGACGGCGTCGAGACGACGGTGCCCGCGGCGCGCGTGCTCGTCGGGGATCTGCTCGTGGTGCGGCCGGGTGAGGCTTTGCCCGCGGACGGTGTCGTGACCGAGGGGTACTCCGCGATCGACACGGCGTCGATGACCGGCGAACCGGTCCCGGTCGAGGTGGGGCCCGGCGACCAGGTCACCGGCGGCACGCTCAACAGCGCCGGTCGGCTGGTGGTGCGGGCGACGGCGGTCGGGGCGAACACGCAGCTGGCGCAGATGCGGGCCCTGGCCGAGCAGGCGGCCGAACGCAAGGCGGCGGTGCAACGCCTGGTGGACCGGGTGTGCGCGGTGTTCGTGCCGGTCGTTCTGGTGCTCTCGGCACTGACGCTGGCGGGGTGGCTGCTCACGGACCACTCCACGCGTGAGGCGTTCACCGCCGCGGTCGCCGTGCTGATCATCGCCTGCCCGTGTGCGCTCGGGCTCGCCACGCCGACCGCGCTGATGGTGGGCGTGGCCCGCGCCGCCCAGCTCGGCATCCTGGTCAAGGGGCCGGAGGCGCTGGAGGCCACCCGTGCGGTGGACACCGTCGTGCTGGACAAGACCGGCACCGTCACCACCGGCCGCATGGAGGTCACGCGGACGCGGTCGTTCGCGGACGTCGACGAGCAGGCCGTCCTGAGGTGGGCGGGCGGGGTGGAGGCCGCCTCGGAACACCCGATCGGCGTGGCGATCGCCGCGGCCTGTGCCGACGTGCCCGCGGTCACCGGTTTCGAGGCGTTGGTCGGGGCGGGCGCACGCGGTGAGGTCGAGGGCGCGCTGGTGGTCGTGGGGTCCGCGGAACTCATGGCGCGCTGGGACATCGCGGTGCCTTCGACGGCGGCGGGGTGGCTTTCCGGCCTGGGCCCGGCGACCGGGGTGCTGGTCGCCCGGGGTGGCGAGGTGGTCGGGGGTATCGCCTTGCGCGACACCGTGCGCCCGTCGGCGCGTGGTGCGATCGCCCGGCTGCACTCGCTCGGTCTGCGCACCGTGCTGCTCACCGGTGATCACGAAGCAGTGGCCCGGGCCGTCGCGGCGGAGATCGGCGTCGGTGACGTGATCGCGAACGTGCGGCCCGCGGACAAGGTCGCCGCCGTGGAACGGTTGCGCGCGCAGGGGCGTCACGTCGCGATGGTCGGTGATGGCATCAACGACGGTCCCGCGCTCGCCGCCGCCGACCTGGGTATGGCGATCGCGCACGGTAGCGACATCGCCGCCCAGGCCGCCGACGTCATCCTGGTGCGCGACGACCTCGACGCCGTCGCGGACGCGGTCCTGCTCGCCGGCCGCACGCTCGCCACCATCAGGGGCAACCTGCTCTGGGCGTTCGGCTACAACGCCGCCGCGCTCCCGCTGGCGGCTTTCGGTCTGCTCAACCCGCTGATCGCGGGCGCGGCGATGTCGCTGTCATCGGTGCTGGTGGTCGCGAACAGCCTGCGGTTGCGCAACCAGCTCGGGAACCGGACGGACGCGGTGACCGACCTGTAGGGGGACACCGAGTTTGGGGAGGCCATCGTGGAACGCCGGACTTTCTTGCGGGCATCGGCACTTTCCGCGGGTATCGCGGGCGCGGCGAGCGCGACCGCCTCGGCGGCGAACCCGCTGCGCGTGCAGGTGCTGATGTTCGACGGCGTGGAGGAACAGGACTTCGTGGCGCCTGTGGAGGTGCTGGGCCTGGCAGCGAAGATGTCGGGCGGCGCGGTGCGCACCACCCAGGTCACCACGGGCAAGCCGGGGATGGTCACGTGCACGTACGGCACGAAGGTCGACGTCGCGCACGGTTGGTCGCCCGATGACGCCGACCTGCTCGTGGTGCCCGGCGGCGGCTACCTCGACAAGACCGGGCCGGGCGTGCGCAAGCTCATCTCCGACCAGTCGTTCCTGCGTCGCCTGGCTGCCGCGGACGTGCTGCCGGTGGGCATCTGCACCGGCACGATGCTGCTCTCCGCGGCCGGTCTCACCCGAGGCCGCAACGCCACCACGCACACCGGGGCGAAGGCCGACCTCGCCGCGCAGGGCGCGACGGTGATCAACGCGCGCGTGGTCGACGACGGCGACCTGATCACCGGCGGTGGCATCACCTCCGGCCTGGAGGTCGCGCTGTGGCTCCTGGAGCGGTTCCTCGGCGCCCAGACCGCGCACCGGGTGGAGACGGTGCTGGAGTACGAACGGAGGGGCACTGTCTGGCGCAGGTGAGCGCCGCGTCCGGGTTCAGCCGGAACTCCCCTGCCGCGGCATCCGACCACTGAGGTGTGAGGACTGTCGTGACCGCGGTGTCCACGGCCGCGATGGCCGTGTCGATGCTGCAACTGTTCGTGCTGGGCGCGTTGGGGCCGGTGCTGGTCGCCGAGCTCGCGGTGGCCGAGTGGCAGCTCGGCGCGCTGGTCGCGGCCGGGTTCGGGGTGGCGACGCTGCTGTCGCTGCCCGCGGGGTCACTGGTGGACCGCGTCGGGCCCCAGCGCAGCCTGGTCGGGCTGTTCCTGGTGAGCGCGGTGGCGTTGACGGTGCTGGCGGCTGCCGGATCGGCCTGGTGGATCGCGGCGGGGGTCGCGCTGGGCGGCATCCCGCAGGCGCTGGCCAACCCCGCGACGAACAAGGTGGTCCTGGCGGCCGTGGCACCGGAGCACCGCGGGCCGGTGACGGGGTGGAAGCAGTCCGGTGTGCAGCTGGGTGCGTTCGTGGCGGGTGTGCCGCTCGCCGCGGCGGC
This sequence comes from Lentzea jiangxiensis, assembly GCF_900104175.1. Lineage (GTDB taxonomy): Bacteria > Actinomycetota > Actinomycetes > Mycobacteriales > Pseudonocardiaceae > Lentzea > Lentzea jiangxiensis. The sequence continues at coordinate 122,881 of NZ_FNIX01000015.1, read as the reverse complement.
CGCGGTGGCGGACTGGCGCTGGGGTGTCGGAATGCTCGCGGTGCTGTGTCTGGTCGGTGCGGCGGTGTCCGCACGGCTCACAGTGCCCACGCCTCCTGCCAGGAGCGGGCCACCCGGCGACGGCGTGGGTGACCGGGTGCGTGCGCTGGCGGCGTTTTCGTTGGCGCTCGGTTTCGGGCTGGCGTCGGTGAACACGTTCTTCGCCCTGTACGGCGTGCAACGGCTCGACCTGTCCGCACCGGTCGCGGCCTGGCTGATCGCGGTGATGGGACTGGCCGGCATCGTGGGCCGGGTGTGGTGGAGCGGTGCGGCCGGCGGGGCGGACGATCCCGCCGCGGTGTTGCCGTTGCTGGGACTGGGGGCTGTCGTCGCGGTGGCGGTGGTGGCGCTGGCGGACCAGGCGCGGTGGCTGGTGTGGTTCGGGGCGGCGGGGATCGGCGTGTTCGCGGTGGCGGGCAACGCCGTGTCGATGGTGGCGGTGATGCGGGCGGTGCCGCAGGAACTCGCCGGACGTGCGGCGGCGGTGGCGTCGGCCGGGTTCTTCGGCGGCTTCGCCGCCGGGCCGCCGCTGACCGGGCTCGTGGTGGGCCGGGCCGGTTACATCTGGCTGTGGGTCACCGTCGGGATCGTGTTCGGGGTGGCGGCGGGTATCGCTTTCTTGGTCACGCGGCGCACCGCGGTGACGATGTGAACGACTGGGCGCACGACCTGGTGCGCCGGATGTGTGACCAGGTGGACGGGACCGAAGCCGCTACCGGGGACCGGTTTCCGCTCTACCTCCACGATGGACGGTGGAAGACCTCCGCTCGTGGGTCGTGGACGGGCGGGTTCTGGGCCGGGCTGCTCACCCTGCGAAGGCTCGCCACCGGGGCCGGGGACGTCGCACCGGTGCGGGACCGGCTGGACGTGTGGGCGGAAGCGGACACGGTGCTGCGCGGCATGATCTTCTGGTACGGCAGCGGCGCGGAACGACTGGGGCTCATCGCGCCGCGTCCCAGCACGGCGGAGGTCGCGGACAGCCTCGCGAGCAGCTTCGACCCGGAGCTGGGCGCGATCCCGTGGGGCACCGCGTTCTCCGCGGACGGCCCTGACATCCGCGCGGACGGGGCGGCCGGAGTCGTTCCGCTGCTGGAGACCCACGGCCACCACGACATCGCCCGCCGCCACCGGGACGCGCACGGGCACCTCGTCCCGGCCTGGCCGCGAGGCAAGGCCTGGCTGTTGCTCACGAACCCAGGCGGGTGGAATCTGTCCACCCGGGACAGTTCCGCGCAGGCGATCGCCGCTGTGGCGCTGTTGAAAGCAGGCGAGCGCGGTGAAGGCGAGCGACTGCTGCGGACCCTGCCGGAAGGCGCCGAGTACGACGGCCTGACGGGGCTGAAGGTCGTGTGGGGCGAGTTCTTCACGTTCCTCGGCGCCGCCATCGTCACCGGCCTGGTGCCTCCCGACGCCTGGTGAGCAACCGGCGTCCGGTCGTGGTGACGTGCAGTTCGTCCGCGCCGTCGAGGATGCGGGCGGCCCGCGCCACGCGCAGCAGCCGGGGCAGGCCCGTTGCCGCGGTGAGTCCTTCCGCGCCGTAGATCTGGATCGCGGCGTCGACCGCGGTGTTCAACGCGCGTGCGGCGGCGACCTTCGCCAGGCTCACCTCGACCGGCGCACGCTCGCCGAGGGCGACCAGCTCGGCGGCTTCACGGGTGAGCAGACGCGCCGACCTCACCTCCAGCTCGGACTCGAAGACCAGGCGCTGCACCAGTTGCCGGTCGGCCAGCACGCCGTCGCCGAGCGCCCGGGACACCGCCCGGTCCGCGAGCAGGTCGAGGCATCGCTGTGCCTGGCCGGTCCAGCGCAACGCCCGCAGGGTGCGCCCGAGCGCGAGACGTTCGCCGGCCAAGCGCATGCCCTGCCCCGGTTCGCCGACCAGGTGGGTCGGCGGCACCCGGACCGCGTCGAAGGAGATCTCGTGCTGCCCGCCGGTACCGAGGACGTCGAGCTCCCGTTCGACCCGGAACCCACCGGCGGGCACGGCGACGATGGAGAAGCCGTCGCCGGTGCGCGCGACGACCAGCACCAGGTCTGCCCGCGCGGCGCCGCTGGTGAACCACTTGCGGCCGGTGACGGTCCACCAGCCGTCCGCGCCACGTTCGGCGGTGGTGCGCAGCCCGGAGGGGTTCGAGCCCGCGACGCCGGGCTCGGTCATCGCGTAGCTCATGTGCACACGGCCGGCCACGAGGTCTTCCAGTACGGCGTCTTGAAGCTCCGGGTGGGCGTGCGCGGCGAGCATCCGCACGGTGAGCAGGCTGGCTGAGCCGACGACGTCCGGGCCGTGGTCGCTGCGTCCCTCGTCTTCGGCCACGGCGAAGTAGTCGGCCAGCGGCTGGCCACCACCGCCCAGTTCGGCCGGCAGCGGCCGCGCCCACAACCCGGCGTCCTGGGCGAGCGTGCGCAGCTCGAGGCCTCCACCCGCGTCCAGTTCGGGCTCCGCCGGTATGACGATCTCGTCCACGAACCGGCGCAACGCGCTGTGACCTGTCACCGGCACATCACACCATCGCGGGAACCCGGACGGTTATTCGTACGACCTCTGAGTCATGACGGAAGCCACAGCGGTGCACGCCTCGGCTCTGGAGGGCGCGACCGCGTCGGTCTCGGGCACGAGCGCGGCAGCAGGCCTGATGCGCGCGCATCTCCGCGCGCTGGGAGCGGAGGTCCACGACAGTTCCACCGAGAACGCGGCCGAAGCACTTATCGTACTGCGTAACGGTGATCGGCACGCGGTGACCGTGGACTGGGCCGGACCGGTGATGGTTCCCGGGCTGCACGACGAGGCGACCGTCCAGGCCGCGTGCGGTGTGATGCACGTGCACGGCAGGCGCTCCGGCTCACCGCGTGGAATCGGTGTCGACTACTGCGGCACGGCGGCGGGCGTGCTCGCGATGACCGGGTTGCTGGCCGCGGTCCTGCGGGGCGAACCGCGCGTGCGGACCAGCGTGGCCGAGGCGGCGTTGCTGACGATCTCGCAGTACCTCGCCGCCGCGGGGGCGGACGAGGCCGAGGCGGTCGACCTGAGGCCCGGTGGCCCGCCGTTCGTCAGTGCGGACGGCGTGCGGTTCGAGGTCGAGGCGCTGCTGCCCGAGGTGTGGGCGGCGTTCTGGACCGCGCTCGGCGCCGACAGCGCGGCGATCCGCGGCGGCTGGAAGCCGTACCAGTTCCGGTATGCGACGGCGACCGCCCCGATCCCCGACGTACTGCACACGGCTACTCGTGCCGCCATGTTCACGAAGATCACCGAAGCCGCCGCCGTCAGCGGTGCGAGTGTCTGCGCGTTGTACGGCCCGATCGAGCCGATCACCACTCCGTGGCGCATCGAGCCCACCGAAGGCCGCGCTACGCGGGACGGCGCGGAACTCGTGGTCTACGAAGCGGGTCGGCGCATCCAGGCACCGATGGCCGCGCATCTGCTGGGTTTGCTGGGCGCCACCGTGATCCGGGTCGAGCCACCGGGCGGTGACCCGCTGCGCGGCATGCCGCCGGTGTGCCGGGACATCTCGGCCCGCTGGCTCGCGCTCAACCGCGGCAAGGGCGCCGTCGAGATCGACCTGAAGGACCCGGCCGACCGGCAGCGGCTGCGCGACGAACTGGCGGACGCGGACGTGTTCCTGCACAACTGGGCGCCGGGCAACGCGGAGAAGTGGCGGCTCGCGGCGCCTGACCTGCCGGGCGGCATCGTGTACGCGCACACCTCCGGCTGGGGTGGCGGTGATCTGCCGGACGTCCCGCTGGGTACCGATTTCATGGTCCAGGCCCGCACCGGTCTGGCCGGGCTCGTGCGTCCGTCCGATGAGGACCCCGCGCCGTCGCTGATGACCCTGGTGGACGTGCTCGGCGGGCTGATCGGCGCCGAGGCGGTGCTGGCCGGCGTGCTCACCCGGCGGCTCACCGGCCGTGGCGTCGCCGTCGAGAGCAGCCTGCTCGGCGCCGCCAGCGCGCTGCTCGGCGGTGCGCGCGAACGACCGGCGCCGGGCTTCCGCGTCCCCGTCGACGGCCGCATCGACGGCGTCGACGTGGTCACCGATCTCGCGGCACTGCCGGGTGATCCCCGCTTCGCCGCTGTTCTGGGCCGCGACGACCGCGGCTGTCCGGCTCTCGGCTCCCCGTGGAGGTTCTTGTGACACTCGCCGCAACCGCCGCCGTGCAGCACCTGACCGACCTGGTGCCTTACGAGGTCCGCCGTGGCTGGGCCGCCGAAGGTCTCTACCGCGATCGCGATCTGCACTCGCTGTTCCGCGAGCACGTGCTCGCCGCCCCCGGCCGCACCGCGATCGTCGACGCGGACGGCGAGATCAGCTACGCCGGGCTCGACCGGATGGCCCGCTCGCTCGCCGTGGGCCTCGCGGGCATGGGGGTGGAGCAGGGTGACGTCGTCGGCGTCCAGCTGCCCAACGGCAGGCTGGCCTGCGCGTTCGACCTGGCGATCGCCGCGCTGGGCGCGATCTGCCTGCCCTACCCGGTCGGTCGCGGCGACCGCGAGGCGGCGAGCCTGCTCAGCCGTTCCGGTGCGGTCGCCGTGGTGACCACGACGTTCTACGGCGACTACCCCTGCGCCCGGCGCACCCGCGCGTTGGCCGGTGAGCTGCCCGAGCTGCGGACCGTCATCGCGGCGGGCGACGGGCCGGTACCCGCGGGCTGCGTTCCCGTGGCGGCGTTGCTGGCTGCCGACCCCGCCCGGTTCTCCCCCGCTTCTCCCGACCCCGACGGTCCGGCGCGGATCCTGGTCACCTCCGGTTCCGAGGCGGCCCCGAAGATGGTCCTCTACTCGCACAACGCACTCGTGGGCGGCCGTGGCCGGTTCGTCGGCGAGCTGATCGGCGACACCCCGGAGCTGCGGAACTACGTGATGGTGCCGCTCGCTTCGTCCTACGGCAGCAACGGCACGTCGGTCACGCTCGCGGTGCACGGCGGCACGCTCGTGCTGCTGCCCGGGTTCGACGCGACCGCGGCGCTGGCGATGATCGAACGCGCCCGGCCGACGCACGTGCTGGCGGTGCCGACGATGCTGCGGATGATCGCCGACTCCCCCGAGCTCCACCGGTTCGACACCTCCAGCCTGAGGGTGGTCGCACTGGGCGGTGCCGCGCTCGACGCCACGACCGCCGCACGCGTCCGCGACACGCTCGGCTGCACGGTGGTCAACGTCTACGGCTCGGCGGACGGCGTCAACTGCCACACCGCGCTGAGCGACCCGCCCAGCCACGCCGACACCGCCGGCCGCCCCAACCCGGCCGTGGCCCGGCTGCGGATCGTGGACGACTCGCTGCGCGACGTCCCGCCCGGTGAGGTCGGTGAGATCGTCTCGCTCGGCCCGATGTCCCCGATGTGCTACGTGGGCGCTCCCGAGCTCAACGAGCGCTACCGCACCCCGGACGGCTGGGTGCGCACCGGCGATCTGGGTCGCATCGACGCCGACGGCTACCTGCACGTCGTCGGGCGGCGCAAGGACGTGATCATCCGCGGTGGCCTGAACATCAGCCCCGCGGAGGTCGAGGCGCTGCTCGCCACTCACCCCGCGGTGCGTGACGTGGTGTGCGTGCCGGTGCCGGACGAGGTGCTGGGCGAGCGGCTGTGCGCGTGCGTCGTGGCCGATCCGGCGCCGACGCTGACGGAGCTGACCGCGCACTTGGCGGCGCAGGGCCTGGAACCGCGCAAGTTCCCCGAACACCTCGTCGTGGTCGACGCGCTGCCGCTCGGCGCGGCGGGCAAGGTCGACCGCCGCGCCGTGCAGGACCTCGTCAGGCCTTGAGGGCCTTGGAGATCTCCTCGGCGTTCATCTCGAAGACGCCGAGGAGATCGAGGTCCTCAGCACGAAATGACCAGCCGGATGAACTGTTTGTCGATGACCTGGCCGTCGCTGAGAGCACCGTCCGGCGTGTTCGCGCGGTAGGCCGTGATGGTCGGCTGAGCGGTGCGGTCCTCGTCCCAGGCACGGATTGCGGTGCACAGCCGTTCGGCGAGCTGCACTCCGACAGGGCCGTGGCCGATCGCTCCGAGTTCCCAGCGCTTGTCCTGCGCGTCGGGCTCGGGATTCTTCAACGTCATGTACGCCAACGACTCTCCGTCGGCGAGGGCGACGCTGCTGTACCGGAAGGCGGGCCTGGCCAGTCCAGCCTCGACGGCGTCGTTCCCGGCGCAGAAGCGCACCGTCCCCGGCTCGACGGCGGTGACCAACGGCCAAATGAGATCGGTGGACTCCATTGCCACGATCGACGTGCCGGACCACACGGTGCTCGCAGGGGTGTCCAGAACCCCTTGCAGGGCATCGAGATCTACGGACTGGTCAGGGTCCCAGCAGAGCAGGACGTCGTCAGCGATCTCGCCTTTCTGCTCGCCGTTCTGGCCGTCGCCGATCATCGGGATGAAGCCGCACAGCTGGCTGTCGGTGGCGCGCAGAACCCCGTTGTCGTTGACGAACGCGACGCTGCGGGTTTGACCACGCCAGGTCAACGGGACCACGAGTCGACCACCGGGTGCGAGCTGGTCGAACCAGGCCGGCGGCAGGTCCCAAGGACCGACGGTGACGATGATGCGGTCGAACGGGCTGTTCTCGGGGTCGCCGAGCGCGCCGTCTCCGGTGATGACGTGGACGCGGTCGTAGCCGGTGGCGGCGAGTGCCCGTTGGGCGTGCTCGGTGACGTCAGTGTGGATGTCGATGGTGCTGACGTGGCCGGTCTCGCCAACGAGTTCGGCGAGCAGGGCGGCGTTCCAGCCGGTGCCGGCGCCGATCTCCAGAACGCGCTGGCCGGGATGGGCATCGAGCTGGTTGAGCATCATCGCGACGACGGTGGGCACGGAGATGCAGCTGGCGGGCCTGCCTCCGGGAGGGCCGGGCTTGATGGTGATGGCCCGGTTGGCGTAGGCATCCTCGATGCTCGCATCGGGCACGAACGGGTGGCGGGGAACCGTGCGCAGGACCCGCTCGACCTCGGCCGACAGCGCTTGGCTGTTCTCCACGATGTGGTCGACCATCCGGTTGCGCAGGTCTTCGGGCTGGGTTTCCGTGGTGGTCATCCCGTTCCTCTCGTGTTCGGTGGTGCGGTCCGGTGCGGCGAGGAGCAGGCACGCGTCCCAGTGGAACGCGGGCTCGGTCGCCGAGTACAGGGCCAGCGCGACTCCGGTCGCGCCCTCCAGCAGGCCGTCCCCGGCCGGTGGCCGGTGATTGCGCAGGTGCTGTTGGAAGTCGTTGTGCAGCCGTGGCAGGAGTGTCGCGAGTTCGCTGCCGGGGCCAGCGTCGTCAGCGGCGCGGCGGACAGTCTGGACCAGTCCGGCCCAGCCGTGGCACAGCGACGCGCCGTCGAGCTGATCGAGCTGCTGTTGGTCGGTGATGCACGAGGCGAGCGCGTTCTCGGCGCTGCGCTGCCGCTGGTGGTCGCCGTGGGCGATTCCCGCGAGCTGCTGTGCGCGGGTGATGCCGGGGGTGCCGTAGCACCACGACGGCCTCTGCGGACCGGTCTGGCTGGTGGTGCCGGAGCGCCACTCGTGCAGGCTGATGGTGCCCGGCCACCATGGTGTGGTGTGGGTGCCGAGCTGCCAGCGATCGAGCACCCTGCAGGTCTGCTCGATCGCCTCGGTGTGGCCTGGCACGGTGATGCCGCTGATTTTGGCGGTCGCCAGTAAGGCCAATGGCCCGGTGACGCCATGGGCGATCGACAGGTTGGCGTGTCCGCCAGGCCACCGCGGGCAGGGGCGATCGGCGGGTTCGTTGCTGGTCCACCAAGCGGGCAGCTGATCGCCGTCGAACGTGATCGGCTCGCACACCAGCCGCACGAGGTAGGACAGCACGTCGTGTAGCAGCGCGTCGTGTCCGGTATGTAGCAGGTAGGTTCCGATCCCGGTCAGCCCGTTGATCAGGTCGAACTCGCGCAGACGTGCGGGGAGTCCGTCGTCGATGCGCTGGTGGGCTGCGTCGAGACGATGCCGCGTCAGGCGTGAAATGTGTGTGTCGAGAATGTGCAGCGAGCGAGCATAGGCAGGATTTCCCGTGGCGCGCAGCACGAACGCGACGGCGGGCGCGCCGTTGAACAGACACGCGTCGAGGTGGGCGGCGAGCGGGCTGCGAGTCATCGCTGCGACCCACGGGCGTGCGGCTGGCCAGTCAGCGAGGCCGGCGCGAGCTTGTCCGACGTGCAGCAGCGCGGTTCCGGCCGCGCCGTAGGACAGCGACTGTCCCCATGCGGGAGTGGGATCGTGCTGTGGCGGCTCGGCGGGTGAGGTTGTTGACGTCATTGAGAATCGCCACCTTGGTGCATTGCCCGCCAGGCCAACGCGGCGTGCCTGGTGAGGCGCTTGCACAGGCGCTCGTGGTCGGGATTGATGCCGATGGCCCGGTTGTGGTGCATGTGCAGCAGCGACTCCAGTGAGGAGTTGATGTCGACGCCGGTGCCGGAGTGCAGATGCCCGCGGTAGGTAGTCAACGTCTCGGCGCGGGCCTGCCAGGCCTGCTCGACCGATTCCGTCCAGCCGGGTAGTTGCCGTAGCGCGGTCTGGTCGACCGAGATTCGCATAGCATCGTCGAGGATGTCCCGCGCGATAGTGACGGCGGGCGCCGCGCGGTTGATCAACCAGTTGGCCGCGTTGGCGGGCGTGCCGAGAAGTCCGCGGACGATGCCGACCATGTTCGCCACGGCCAGCGCGGTGGCGTTGACCGACTTGGCGGGCAGGGCACGGAGCATGGCGGCGACCAACTGCGAGTCGGTGGCGAAGACGTCCTCGGCCGCTTCCAACGCCGCGCCGTGCCCGTAGCGGCCGATCTCGGGCTGGTAAGAGGCGAACCGAACGTCCGTGATCAAGCCTGCCTGCCGCACCCGCTTCGCCCATTCCCCTACCGCGATCGTGCACGCAGCGTAGTACTCAGCTGTGGGCCGCAGACGTAGCCGGAGGTGATCGGTTTCGTGTCGGCTGTGGTATCGCACGAACCACCAGGCGGTTCCCTCGGGAAGGGCCTTGAGCAGCTGCGGCAGGCGCGTCGTGAGGATGCCGTCGATACGCTCCGGGTGGGTGTGGATCTTCGCGGTGAGCCAGGTGGAACCGGGATCGCCGGGGAGTTGTCCGTGCTGGTTGGTTACCTCAGGTAGCGGACCATGCAGCGGGGAAGGGGCGGCAGGGCGGGTGGTGACCAGCGGTAGCGCGATCTCGTGTGCATGGCCGTCGATCCAGCCGTAGTCGGCCACGTCGGTGGCCTCGTAGAGGATGGCCTGGCCGTGCTTGACGAGGTGGTTGTGCAGGAGCGTGGCGTGGACAGGCTCGTCCAGACTCAGCCGCAGCGTGCGGTCGGCGTCGCGCAGCTCCACCACGTCCGGACAGTTCCAGCGTATCCGCCACGCGGCGAGCAGCTCGCACCAGCCCTGCGGTTCGGTGCCCTCTGGCGGCAGGTCGGTAGTGGACAGACGCCACTGCGCTGGGGACAGCACTGTGCGGCCATAGCGCACCCGAGGCAGCACCGGCAGGGTCACGTGCGGACCCCAGTCGAACTGGTACCAGGAGGCGCTGAACGCGCGCGGCAGCTCGGCCAGGAACCGTGCCAGCGGATGCGGCTGCTTGTCCAGGGCGAGGGCATGGAACACCTGCGGTTCGACCACCCGACGCCGTGAGCGGCTGACCAGGTAGAGCCGGTCACGGGTTGCACAGACGGCCAGGTCTTCCAGCGGAATCAAGGTCGTGGGGTCGTCGTGGCCGCGGTGCTCGCCCAGCGGGATCATGTGATCGAGGTAGGCGGGTACCCGGCAGACGTTCTCTGCAGGAACGAACTTCGGGCCGAAGCTCAGTTGCGCTCGCAGCGCGCCTTCGGTAGCGGCGGGCAGGGCCCGGTAGGCCTCGGCGAGACCGGACCCGGTGGCCATCGGGGTGAACCGGCTGGTGAGGGTTCCGGCTGAGCGGGCGGGCGCGACGGTGAGCGTGAACTCGTCCCGGTTTAGCGCGTCCACGCTGGCACAGTGCACGCGCGCGGCCAGCTCGACGTGCGGCGGGATGTAGCGCTCGTCGAAGTCCGGGTCGGTGAGCGCAGCGAGGTCGTTGTCGGACAAGACAATCTCGCGGCTGCCGTGGGCCATCGCCTGCCATGCCAGTGCCAGAAGTCGTTCGTCGCGTGGCCCGAGCGCGACGGCAGGAGCGGAGCGCAGGCTGCCATGGAAGCGTGCCGGATACCCGAGGCCGGCGTCGGGCGACACGACCTCGAGTAGCGGCACCAGCGTGCCAACGCCGTAGCGATCGGTGAATTCGGCCTGATACTCGCGCCAGGCCGGGTCACCGGCGGGGTGGCGGGTGGTGCGCAGTAGTGCGCTTGCGGCGGCTGCCATCTCCTGCGCGACCTTGATCGGCAGTTCGACGGTGTTATCCAGCAACAGATCCGCGGCGATGGGCGTTCGTCCTGCTGGGGATAGCGTGCGCATGTGGTTGATCAATGCTGCGCGGGCCTCGTGCTGCTCAGCACCTGAGGTCGTGTGGGCGTTGTGGTGCCGCAGCTTGGCGTGCACCGCGTCAAGCTCGCCCAGCAGGTCTGCGATCTCGGGCAGTTCGGCGGCGTTTGCGTCATGCAGGACGGTCATCACGTGGGTGAACGGGTCGGTGACGGTGAACGGAGCGCGGAGGCTGGTCAGCAGGAATCCCGGACGCACGAGTAGAGCGGTGATGCTGTCGCGGACCTTAAGGCGGTCGGTGGTGAAGTCGTTGGCCAGCTTGTCGATGAGGTCGCCGAAGCGCATCGGTGTTGCTGCGGCCTGCCACGCGGTGAGGATCGCGGAGGTGCACAGCACCCTTGCCCGGTCCGTTCCCTGCGGGAGCTCCAGCCGGTCATCCCGGCGCACTGTTAGGTCGTTGGCCGTGACGTATAGGCGTTCGAGCAGCTGTGGGCAGGCTTCGGCTCGCGTGATGATGTCGGCCAGCCACTGCGCGTCGACCCGTGCCGCGGCCCGGTGCCCCGCTCGCAGCTCGACACGCCCGACCGCAGCCAACGTCACAGGAGCAACGCCGGCGAACAGCCCGAAGGGCGTGGGCCGTCCGATGCTGCGCAGCACGTAGCGCACGGCGGACACGGTGGCGCTGCGCAGCTGCTTGTCCGACATGGTGTGCCCGGCGCGGATGGCGTCGACGCGGTCGGCCAGCGACGGGCTGGCCTGCCGCACAGCCGCGGCCAAACCGTCGCGTGCCCACATCTGGTCAAGCCATGCCCGGCAGGAAGCGATGTCGGTCAGGTCGGGCCACTGGTCGGGAGCACTGCTCAGCGGTGTAGCCGCGGCTCGCAGCAGCGCGACTCCAGTGTGCCGATACAGCGGCTTGTGGTCAGCGTGACGCATCCGTTCCTCCAGACCTGGCAACGAGAATGAGTGCCTCGGGGACCAGAGCCGCCTGGTCCCCGAGGCGCATCGGGAACTTCTGGTGTCACACCCCTCCGGTGACACACGCTGACGCGCAGGTCGGGTCGCAGCCGTCGTCGGTTCCGTTGGTGCAGGGGTTCATCGCGGCGTCAGCTGGGACATCGGTGATGAACTCCAAGTGCTCCAAGGCGAACAGATCGTCTGCGGCGATGGGCTCGTCGAGCATGATCGATGACATGGCATCCCCTGTTTGTTCGTCGGTTCAACGTCAACCTGGCTGGAAAGCGTTGTGGAGCAACGGCATTCAAGCCAGGGCTTACCGGGCGGCTCATGAGTGAGCACCCGGAAGTCATCACGGTCCCGCTGGGCCGGTGAACCACCAGCTCTGGTCGACCTGCAGGACGTCGGTCACGGTGGCCAGTTCATCTGTGTCGGCGTCCGTATCGGCCATCGGCTCTGGCGTTGTCGCCGCGAGCATGTCGGGGGTGATGACAGGCATCTCGATGGTGTCGAAGTTGTTGCCGGGCCAGTCCCACGTGGTGCCGTCCGCGCTCCACTCCAGGTGCAGCGGTCGTCCTTCGGCGACGGCGTTCTCCAGCAGCTCGGGAACCGTCATGCCCCACTGGTTGCCCTCGCGGTAGGCGTGCTGAGCGGCCACGGCGCTCACCGCCAGCGGCTGCTGTCGTCCACCTTCGACCCGACCTTCTGCAGGCAGTCGTCGCAGAAGCTGCCGCTTGGCGACTTGCCCGCCTTCACGATGTCGAGCACCCGGCCGCACTCGGTGTCCACCGTGCCGTCGCCAGGACCGGCGCTGTCCCCGATCGCATGGGTCAGGTGGTCCAGCGGCGAGGTCCACCAGACGTGGCCGCTCACCGGTTCTCCTGGCGCGCAGCAACGCGAAGGCGAGCCTGCCCGCCGTAGGTCGGCAGGCTGGTTGCGCGGATCGACGCGGTGAGCCGGTCACGGGCGGCCAGCCAGCCCGGATCGGTGGCGAGCGATTCGAGTGCCCTGCTGCCACCGGGCGATCGAGCGGAATCGGCGTTGGGCAAGGACATGTTCGGCGTCTCCGTTCACGTACGGCGCGACCCGCATACCCGAGGAAGAGAGATGCGGGTCGCTGCTCGTAGGGCTCTGCGCCGGAATGGCCGACCAGATCAGCACGGTGTCGGCACTGAGAAGAGCGCAGGATGCGGTGGACGCGGCGTCACGGCCGGAGCTTCGCGGAGCAGCCGGCCGTGACACCGCAGCATGCGAACGGAAGGTCAGGACCTGCGCGACCTGATGCTGCAACCTCGTCAATAGCGAAGATCCCACTTGGCGTCACCTCCCGTATCTGGAAAGTGACGCTAGGTGGGACCCTGGATCGCTATTTCACAACTTGTGAACGGACGGCGTGGATCACCCGGATGGGGCTACACCGACCCTGTAGGCCAGGCCGCGAAGGTCACGGCCGCCAGCCTCACGCCTGGCCTGAGCGAGCAGGCCTGCTACTGACTCGCGGACGAAGACGTTGTTGCGAACCTTCTGCGGAGCCAGCTTCTCCGCCTCCAGAAGTGCGGCGAGGCCCTGATCGCGGTGCTTGCGCTCGGTCAGCAGGCCGCGGCCGACGTCGATCCAGAACTGGGCTTGACGGGACTTGGACACCCCGGCTGGTCGCACGGTGGAGCCGATCTCGCGGACCTTCGCGCCCGCGCCGAGCTCCAAGCCGATGGAGACCTTCCAGATCCCCACATTGGTGCGGCCGAAGTTGGTCTGCATCCACGGGCTGACATCCGGCTCGATCCGATCCGCGAGCGCGGTGGCCTCGGCCAGGTGGGTCTGGGCGGCGTCGGCGTCGCCCCGCGACGCGCACGCCAGGGCCGCGGTGAGGTGCGCGAGTCCTTGAACTTCCACCCGCGCACCGGGAAGCTGCGCGGTCTGCACGGCGAGGTCGTACTGACGAGATCGGTTGGTGCCACTGATTAGCTGTGCGCGTTGGTAGGCGGCATAAGACAGCCAGACCGGGTCATCGAGCTCCTCGGCTGCTTCACGCATCCGCTCGACCGCCAGCACAGGCAGCCCGGCCACGCCGAGGTCGTGCGCGAAGTAGGCCACCGCCTTGTAAGTCGCGATGAGCCCCACCAGAGCAGCCGTGCGCCGCTTCGGGTCGCTCGCGGCGACCAGCAAGTCTCGGATCAGCGAAGGCAGCAACGCGCCCTGGGCGGCGTAGTCGGCGTTGGGCCGCAGCGTGAGGTTGAGCAGATCCAGCTCAGCGCTCACCTGCTGCCACGGCCGCGCCGGTGCGTCGGGCACCTCACCGATCCGCCACGCGGTCATTGCGTCTTCGACCTCGAAGATATGCCCATGGGCCTCCTCGGAGGCCGCATCGGTCGGCGCGTAGGGCTTGCCAGTCAGCTCGGCCGGCGACACGCGCAGCGCGTTGGCCAGCGCCTCCAGCGTCGCGCGCTGGTTCACCGGCCGCAGCCCTCGCTCGATCATGCTCAGGTAGCTCGGTGCCATGCCCGCGAGCTGCGCTGTCGCGGTCAGACTCATTCCCCGGAATGAACGGATCTCACGCACCCGTCGACCGATGTGGGTCCCGTCCACGGCCACCTGCCCCTCGTCGGAGACTCATGTCATCCGAGATACCCCTCTGGTCGACGCCAGGAACAGTACCTCTCGGCGTACCAGGCTAGCTGCCGACCGAAAACCACGAGCAGTGATCGCTTCACCAGCCGCATCCGTATCCGACGGGTCTCCGTCTTGCCTGCTCGCGCTGCCGCTCGGCGCGGCGGGCAAGGTCGACCGCCGCGCCGTGCAGGACCTCGTCAGGCCTTGAGGGCCTTGGAGATCTCCTCGGCGTTGGTCTTGAAGACGCCGAGGAGATCCAGGTCCTCACCGGGGTAGTTCACGATCTTGACCTGCTTCGCGGACGAACCGGGCAGCACGGTGCCGGTGGACATGTGCACGTTGTCGAACACCAGGTCCGGCTGCTTGCCCGACAACTCGGCGAGCTGCGCCGGGGTGACCGGCTGCGGGCCGAACGTGCCGACGACCTCGGCGCCGGTGATCGCGGCCATGTAGGCGACGAACGCGTGGCTGACCACCCTCGGCGCCTTGCCGCCGGGGAACGAGCCGCTCACCTGCGTCTTGGCCTCGGCCAGGGTGCTGTCGAACCTCTTCAGCCACTCCTGCGCGGCGGGCGTCGTGCCGAGCAGCCCGGCCAGGCGCGTCACCTCGGCGCGCACCACTTCCGGCGCGTTCTCCAGCTTCACCGCTTCGACCTTCGCCGAACCGCCCGCGGCCTCCTTCAGCCTGGCCGCGAACCCCTCGAACTCCGCGTACAGCACGAGATCCGCCGTGGCGACCGCGGCGAGGTCGGACGGTTTGGGGTCGTAGTCGGCGGCGTGCGCCACGGTCGCCGGCACGACGACTTTCACGTCGGTCGCGCCCGCGGCTTTGGCCAGCGCGGCCTCCCACGCCGTCGCCGCCACGACCTTCTTGCCGGCCGGGGCGTCCGAGGCCGCGTTGGGTGCAGTCGTCTGCGCGCCGCCGCCGCAGGCAGTCAGCGCGAGCAACGCGCCGATCGCGACGAGCTTGATCTTCACGGTTCAGGTTCTCCTCATCGGTGGCAATTGGGCGAGCAGGGCGATCACGCCGGCCAGCAGGACGAGCACCGGACCGGGCGGCTGGTCCAGCGCGAGTGCGAGCAGCAGTCCGGCAACGGCCACCACAAGACCGATGCCGATGGACGCGACGACCATGCCGGTCAGCCCGCGACCGATGCGCCGCGCGGCCAGCGCGGGCAACAACGTCAGCGCGTCCACGAGCAGCGCGCCGGTGAGTTTGACGGCTCCGGCGATCGACACCGCGATCACCACGAGCAAGACCATCGTCAACGGACCGGTGCGCACGCCCGAACAGGCGGCGAGTTCCCGGTCGTGCAACAACAACGACAAATCCCTGCGGCGCCACCAGAACAGCGCAGGAATCGCCACCGCCAGCACCGCGAGCACAACGAGGTCGACCGGCCGGGTCGACAGGATGGATCCCCACAACAGTTCGAACGCACCGTTGGCGTTCACACCGGAAATCGACAACACCAGCAGTGCGACGGCGATCGCGAGGCTCATCAGCAAGCCCATCGCGCCGGACAGACCAGCCGAGGTCGTGGCGAACGGCGCGAGCCCACCGCCCGCCAGCGCGCACAGCGCCAGCGCCCACAGCAGCGGATCAGTGCCGGTGAGCAGGCCTATGGCGCTGCCCAGCAACGCCACGTGCATGATCGCGAACCGCACCGGGTAGATGTCGAGACCGACGATCAGCACCCCGACCGGCGGCAACGCGATCGCGCCGAGCAGCAGGCCGAAACCCGCGCGCTGCACCGGAACCAGCGCGAGCAGCTCCGCGATCACGCGACTTCCCGCAGACTTCCGGCGGCCATCTCCACCACGCGGTCGCACGCATCGGCCACCGCGCGGTCGTGGGTGGCGACCACGAGCGTCACCGGCAGTTCGGTGAGCACCGCCGCGGCTTCCTCCTGCCCGGCGAAGTCCAGTGCGGCGGTGGGTTCGTCGGCCAGCAGCATCCCGGCACCCGCGGCCACGGCACCGACGGCGCGGGCGAGCCACGCCCGTTGCGCCTGCCCGCCGGACAGGGTGTGCACCCCGCGCGACTCGAGCCGTGCCAACCCCAGACGTGCAGCCGCCCCACGTGCGGCCGCACCGTCACCGCTGCTGTCGAGGAGTTCGCCCAGCAGCAACGGGAACCGGCCGGTCGACCGCAGCTGCGGAATCCACGCCACCTCGCCACGCCGCCTGCGCCACTGCGCCGAGGTCCCCGCTCGCCGGCCGCCGACTTCGATCACCCCGCCGGAGACGGGCTGGAACCCCAGGACCGCACGCAGAAGGGTCGACTTGCCGGAGCCGTTGGTACCGATCAGGGCGACTCGAGTACCCGCGGGCACGTCGAGGTCGACGGAGTGGACGGCGGGATGCCTGCCATAGCGGCAATGCACTCCCTCCAGCAGCAGGGACAACGCGGTCACGTGCCACAGGTCGTTCACCCGGCCGGGATAGTTCCGGCGAATCTCAGCCGGCTTCGCTGGCGTCCTGCCCGGCGGCCCTGACCAGGTCCTCACGCGCCCGAGCGACGCGCGAGCGGATCGTCCCGATCGGACACCCCACGATCTCCGCGGCCTCGGCGTAGCCCAGCCCGAGCACCTGGGTGAGCACCAGCGCCTCGCGCCGCTCCGCGGCCAGCCCGTCGAGCAGGACGTTGAGCTCGACGGCTTCGGTGAAGCCGGACGACGTGCCCTGCCCGCGGTCCGCCGCCTGCACCCAGTCGACCCCCGGCGAGACGCGGGGCCTGGACCGAGCCATCCTCACCTGGTCGACCACCACCCGCCGGGCGATCGACAACAGCCACGTCCTCGCCGACGACCTGCCCTCGAAGTGCCGCAGGCTCGGCAACGCGCGCAGGAACGTCTCCTGGGCGAGATCATCGGCCACGCCGACGTCCGCGAGGTGGGCGACAAACCGCCACACGTCGCGTTGAGTCGCCCGCACGAACCGCTCCAGGGCCTCCCGGTCACCCCCGCGGGCCTGCAACGCCCAGCGGGTCACCTCGTCATCGGCGGAGTTCACGGGGCCGAATCGTAACGGCCACGGCTTCGGGAACTCACCGGCCATTCGGACCGACCAGTGGAGCATGTTCGGCCAAATCGTCCGTGAAGCGCTCTCAGCCAGCCTCGACGGTGGGCGCGCACCCCGTCGCGCCTCCGCTCACAGATCGGCGGGAACCAGGCAGGCCACATGACCGACAATGTCCACGTGGACTGCAGCACCTGCCGTGAAGCCCTGTCCGCGCGACTCGACGGGGAGGACGAAGGCGTGCCCGCCGACCAGGTGGACGCGCACCTGGAGACGTGCGCGGACTGCCAGGAGTGGCACGAGACCGCCACCGCGCTCACCCGCACCCTCCGCGTGCGGCCGGCGACCCCGGTGCCGGACCTGGCAGCGGAGGTGCTCGACGCGGCGCCCCCGATCGTCCCGCCCGCGCCACGCGGCTGGCTGCCGCGAACGTTGCTGGGCGGCGTCGCGATCGCCCAGCTGACCCTCGGCCTCGCCCAGGTGCTGGGAACCGGCGCGTCCCCGCACGGCGCCCACGTCACCGGTGTGGACAGCAGCCACCTGTTCAACGAGAGCACCGCCTGGAACCTGGCACTGGGCCTCGGCCTGCTCTGGGCGGCGCTGCGCCCCGCCGCGACCGCGGGCCTGCTGCCCGTCACCGCCGCGTTCGTGGCCGTGCTCATCCCCTACTCGGCCAGCGATCTGCTCACCGGCGCGGCCACCGCGGGCCGCGTCCTGTCCCACTCGCTGCTGCTCGTCGGCCTCGCCCTGCTGGCACTCGTGCACTTCCGCGACCGAGGCCCTGGCGGCCGCACACCGGTGCGGGACAGCGACTCCACCGACACCACGGGCTCACCCGACTCCCCTCGGCGCGCCGATCAGCCGAGTCCCCGCCGCCGCATCCGGCTGCGGCCGGTGAGCCGGCGCCACGCGGCCTGACCGCTCCACTGACGTGAGGGCACCTCGATGACCTCCCGTCGCATGGTCGCGGCTGCTACTGGTGTCGTGGCGCTCGGTTCGACTGCCCTGCTCGCCCCGGTGGTACACCGAAGCTCAAGAGCAGCGAGCTCGCCGAGGAACAGCACCGCTGAAGCAGGTCGAGCCGGCGTTCACCGAAGCGGTCACGGCGAATCGCCCTCTCAAGCAAGGCTTCCGCCTCTCGGGTGATCGTTCACACGCCCGGAGTCGCTGCCCGGCGGTAGCGGCACGCCTGTGCCGTGTCGTCGTCGCCATCCTGCCCGCCGATCGAATCCGGTTGGCGCGGGGGCGACAGCGGAGGGTGAGCGGGGCGCGTGGTGCGGTGATGTCGAGGCCTGCCGTCCCCGGCGGGAATCGTTACGGTGCCGATCGTGCCGTTCATCGACATCGTTCCAATCGGTCCCGCTGGCTCCGGCAAGACGTGCCTGCTGGCCGCGATGAAGCAAGGGCTCGACACGTACTCGCCTGACGCGGTTCCCGTGCTCAGCGCGGATCCGACCACCACCTTGAGGCTGGACCACACGTGGGGTGGGGTGCGGGCCGACGGGTCGGGATGGCCCGCGGCCACCGACCGCGACGCGTGGGCGGAACTGTGCTTCGAGGCGGGGTGTGATGACGGGGAGCCGTTGTACGAGGTGCGACTGGTCGACTACGACGGGTCGTGTGTCACGGTGGACGGGCATCCGGTGAGCCGGACGTTGGCGGCGCGCGTCCGCAGGGCTGATGCGGTGCTGTGCGTCCTGGACGGCGCGCGGGTCGCGGCCCTGCTCGACGGTGACCGCGCATTCTTCGACCACACCATGTCCGGGGTGTGGAAGCTGGCCGCCGGCCGGGGCAAGGTCGTGCGGTTCGTGGTGACCAAGTGGGACCTGCTGGAGGGGCGTGCCACGTTGGCCCAGGTTCGTGACGCGCTGGTCGGGGTGCCCGGTTTCGTGGCGGCGGCACGACGGTCCTCGGGGTGGCGCAAAGCACCTGGGTCGGTGGGGCTGATCCCGGTCAGCGTCGTCGGCGAGGAGCCCGGGCGGCAGGCGGTGGTGCCGTTGTTGTCGGTGCTGGCGCCGGTGCTGCAGGTGGCCGCCGAACGGGCGCGGCGCACGGGGCGGGGTGGTTCGGCGGCGGCCGAGGTCGGAGTGAACTGGTTGGCGCAGGCGGTGACGGCGGAGGCGGTGCGGCGGGTGCTGCACCGCCTGGTGGGCGAGGTGCCGGACGGACGTGGCGCGCGGCGGTACGCGGGACACGCGGCGGTGGGGGCGTCGATGCTGGTGGAGGCTGCGGTCAGAACCTGGTCCGACCGGGCCCTGCGCCCTGCTGACGGACAGGCGGCTCGGGCGAGGTCGCTGCGGCGCGCGGCCGAGGCGTACCAGTGGGAGCTGGACGGCTTCCGCCGCAGGTTCCCGGCCTCCGCCCTCCACGGTGTCGTCTCATCGCTGCCGACGCCGTTGCGGCGTCGGGTCGGTTGAGCGCCGCCAGGACCGCACGCCGAGCAGCGCGCCGGCGACGGTGGCTGCGATCAGCACTGTCTTGCGACGTGTGGTGACCGGGGTCAGCGCGGGTCGTCGGCCGTGGCGGCCGGTCCAAGTGGTCAGGCGGCGGCCCAGGACCCATTCGCGGAACAGCCACCAGGCGTTCAGCGGTCCGGTGAGGTTCTGCAGGACGATCCAGCTGGGCAGGCATCTCACCGTGGTGCGCCATCCGAGTTGCCGGACCGCGACCGCGACCGAGGCGACGGTGACCACGATCCACAGCGGGCTCCACCAGCTGCGCAGTCCGCGCACCATGCCGTGGCGGGCCACGTAGAGGGGCAGGGTGCAGATGGCCATGCCGCCGACGAGGGAGTCGACGACCTGGGAGGCGACGATGATGAACGCTCCGCCGTCCATGACGGGAGCACGGTGTTTGACCATGGTCTGGGCGAATCCGGCGGTCCAGCGGTGCATCTGGGAAAGCAGCTCGGTCAGCGAGGTGGGTTCGCCGGTGTAGACGAACGCTTCGGGGGTGAAGGCGACGCGGTGTCCGAGGCGGTGCAGGGTCCAGGTGAGGTTGAAGTCCTCGGTGATGTTGTCGTCGGGGTAGCCGCCGACCTCGCGCAGCACGTCGGTGCGGTGGCAGTTGGCCATGCCGCTGAGGACCAACTGCCGGTGGAACACGTCCTGGAGTGGCCGGACCCAGCCGTTGGCGATGGCGTGGTAGAGCGTGCGGTAGCGGCTGTAGGGGGTATCGGTGTCGCGGGGCATGGCCGAGGGGCAGGTTCCGGCGTAGCCGCGGCGCAGGGTGGCCATCATCTGCTCCACCGCGCGAGGGGACAGAGTGGCGTCGGCGTCGAGCGCGACGACGGCGTCGCTGGTGATCCTGGGCAGGGCCATGTTCTGCGCCGCCGCTTTCGATCCGCCTTTGCCTTCGATGACGACCACACCCAGACCGCGGGCGATGTCGGCGGTGCGGTCGGAGCAGTTGTCCGCGACCACGATGATCTGGTCAATCGGATAGCTCTGTGCGCGGCAGGATTTGATCGTACCCGCAATTGACGCCTCCTCGTTGTGCGCCGGGATCACCAACGACACGCTGCTCGGGAAGTCCGACCACCCCCTTTCCCCGAAATACCCTGGGGTCGTATTCCGTTCGCCTTCGATCAGCCTCATGTGTGCGTCTTCCGCCCTCATTCGAGGGTGTCCCCAATCCGATTCGAACCAATGCCGACACTGTCAACAGAACCGCGCCGATGCCGCTGCTGGCCAGCAAGGACATAACCCTCCCCGTGTCGCGCCCTACTACACAGCATCGCTTGTCCAGCCGCTGGGTAGCGATACCTCGATCAGGTAGGGCCGGGATCGGAAAGCGTCGTCACCAAACGTGACAGCGAAGCTGGACGCGGTAATTCAGGCTCACCTGATGCGACACGAAATCACCTGCCTGACCGGAAGGACTTCACGACGGGCGCGTCCTGGGGTCGTCCTGGGCGTTGTCGATGCCCTGCACAGGTGATTCCTGTGACGGGGCGTCGTGGATGGCGGAGACGCACACCTTCGGGTTGACCGGCTGGTGTGCCTATTCCTTTGTGAGATCGAGGTTGTAATCCTCGGTCGGAGGTCCGCAGTCACGAGGCGTTCTCAAGGCCTGGTCGAGGAGGCGCTACGCCATGCCCGTCACCACACCGCTGTCCCCGTGCGACATCGAACTGTCGACCAATCCCGATTCACCGGACAGCCACCGCGAACAGGTGCTGGTGCGACTGCCCGGCTCCGGGGTGATCCCGAAGATCGACGTGTACTTCCCGACCGAGAGCACCGGCAGCACGGGCGGCACCATCGGCGCGGTCAGCGCCTGGGGGGAGGGCATCCTGAACAGGCTGATCACCGCCGCGAACGCGGTCGTGCACTTCGGTGTCGGGAACCACAAGGACCTGGAGGATCCGCACCCCGATCGCCTCCGCGGTCAGCTGGCCGGGCAGTACAAGATCCCGAGCACGCTCAGCGGCCTGTACCTCCAACTCGACCACCCCGGCTGGACCGGCGACGGTGCCAACGTCGACCAGAACACCTGCACAGGCCCCACCTGCTACGAGAACCACAACCAGCACTGGCGACTGGAACGCCTCTGACACAGCACGTCCCGCGCATCACGCGCCGGACCGGTCGAGCCGCGGATCGTGATGCCCACCGGCTCCGACCGCACCTCCCCGAGGCCGTGCCCGGCGGACTCGCTTCGCACACCCCGGCCTCCGGAAGAGGACCGCCGACGGTCGACACGCCGACGTCGAGGTCGGCCGACCGAGCTCAACGTTCCCCTCTCAACCGAGATCGCACCGCCGATCGCGGATCTGCGACCACCACACGGCCCGATAGAGGAAGAAGGAGCAGCCCACCATGCCCATCACCACACCGCCGACCCCGTCCAACGTCGAGCTCTCGACCAACCCGAACTCGTCGGACAGCCACCACGAGCAGATCCAGGTGCAGCTACCCGCCTCCGGGACGATCCCCAAGATCGACGTGTACTTCCTCGTCGACAGCACCGGCAGCATGACCAGCATCATCGACGCGGTCCGCGCCCGAGTGGAGGAAATCCTCAACAGGCTGGTCACCGCGGCCGGCCAGGTCGGCGCGGACGTGCGGTTCGGTGTGGGCAACTACCGGGACCTGGACTTCCCCGTCGAGCAACGTTTCCACCACCAGGTCTCGCTGACCTCCAGCGCCCCGGCGGCCGCCGGCGGTATCCACGCCTGGACCGTGGCCGGCGGCACCACCACCGCCGAAGGTCAGTTCTTCGCCCTGGACCACCTCGCCCAGCCTCCCGGCGGCACGATCGGCTGGCGCGCCGAGGCCAAGCGGATCATCCTCTGGATCGGCGACGCCCCTGGGCACGACCCGATCTGCCAGGCCGTGTCCGGCCTGACCTACAACATCACCGAGCACTCGGTGATCTCCAAGTTGCGGGCCGAGGGCATCGCCGTGCTGGTGATCAGCACTCCCTCGGGGTCAAGCGGACCTGGACTCGACATCGACCCGGTACCGCTGTCCAACGGCACCCCCTTCCAGGGCAACTGCACCATCGGCGGCACCGCCGGGCAGGGCAGCCGTGTCGCCGCCGCCACCGGCGGCACCTACACCGACGGCATCACCCCCGCCACGGTCGTCGACACGATCATCACCCTGGGCACCACGGGCATCACCACCATCGGCAGCGTCACCCTTGTGCCCGACACGGCGATCGCGCCGTTCGTGCGCATCTCACCCGCCAGCTACGGCCCCTTCCCCGGCACACAGCCGCAGACCCTGAACTTCGCGCTGGAGTTCCCCAGCGCCACGCCAACCGCTGCCGCCCCGGTGACCCAGGAGATCACGGTGCAGGGCGCGGTCGACGTGGTCGTGGACGGCGTGCGGACCGGCTCCACCCACGTGAAGATCACCGTGCCGGACCTGACCGGCAGCTACAAGATCCGCTGCACCCTGAGCAACCTGTACCTGCAGCTGGACGACCCGAACTGGACCGGTGACGGCGCCAACGTCGACCAGAACGTCGACAGCGGCATCCCGGCCGTGGGGTGGCAACTGGTGCCTGTCCCCGGCGGCGGTTACCACATCAAGAACTGCGACCCGGCCCGCGACCGCTACCTGGAGGTGGTCGGCATGTCGACGGAGAACGGCGCCGAGGTGCTCACCCGGTCCGATCCCAGCGGCGCGCACAAGCAGTGGCTGTTCATCCCCGCCGGGGCATCCCAGGGCGGGCCGCTGTTCCGGATCCAGAACCTGCACTCCGGCAAGGTCCTCGATGTCCGCAACCAGAGCCTGGACCCCGACGCACGGGTGACCCAACAGGGCTACTGGGGCGACTACCCCACCTACCACGAGCACCACAACCAGCACTGGATCCTGGAGCGCATCTGAGATGACTCCCCCGGACGACGCCCACCTCGCGCTGATCAACAGCGCCAGCGGCAAGGCCCTGACGGCCGATGGTCTGCGAATCCGTCAGACCTGGCCCGACAACACCGCCCCGGCGCAGCGGTGGAGGCTGCGGCGCACAACGGAAAGCCATCACACCGTCGTGGTGGAGAACACCGCGGGCGGCCTGGTGCTGTCCGTGGCCGGCGCCGCCGGGCACAACGGCGCCGAGGTGGTGCTGGAGGCACGGCGGGAGAACGCCCGGCACCAGCTGTGGCGGCTGGTACCGCTGCGCTCGGGCGGCCACGCGCTGGCCAACCTGGCCAGCGGCAAGTACCTGGACCTGTGGGACGCCGACTCCGGTCACGAGCCTCGGCTGGCCCAGTTCGACTTCTGGCACGGACCGCAGCAACGCTGGTGCCTGCGGCCGGTCGCACGCCGCCGCAACAGCCGGGCCGTGGTCACGCTGGTCCGCGACGAGCCGGACTTCTTCCCGATCTGGCTGGACTACTACTCCCGGTTCTTCGCACCGCAGGACATCTACGTCCTGCAGCACCAGCCCGCACCCGACCTGCCGCCCGACGACCGGTTCACGCGCATCCCGATCCACCACGACGAGTTCAGCAGCGACTGGCACCGCGACATCGTCCAACACCACCAACACGACCTCATCGACCGCTACGACGTCGTGCTCAGCACCGACGTCGATGAGATCGTCGCCCCCGACCCGCGCTACGGCGACTTGAGCCGCTACATCGACCAGTTCGACCAGGACTTCGTCAACTGCACCGGCTGGGAGGTCCTGCACCAGCACGACCGCGAACCGCCCTTCGACGCCGGACGCGGGGTGCTCGAGCAGCGCTCGACCTGGTTCTCCAACCCCCTGTACTCCAAACCCCTGCTCGCGCGGATACCGATGACCTGGCTGGGCGGCTTCCACGAACGCATCGACCAGGCCACCAACCACGACCCGAACCTGTACCTGATTCACCTGCACCGCATGGACTACCAGCTCTGCCTCCGCCGTCACCAGCTGCGCACCACCCACAAGACCGCACAGGACGACATCGACAACCACCGCGGCTACCAGAACCGCATCGTCGAGGCCGACCAGTTCCACCACTGGTTCTACCGGGACAGGGTCTGCGGCGAGCCGATCCACCCCGAACCCGTACCCGAGCACTGGCGCGGCACGGTGTGACCGCCCGCATGAGGGGCTCACCACGCCCGACGGCACGATCACCGCCAGGTCCGTCACCTTCGGCCAAGACACGGTTCGCTGGGGCGGTAAGGGTTCTCGGCTACGGGACCGGGCACGTCATGGGGCCTGCCCGACCGTACGGCCACAGCGGCGAGCAAGAACTCCTGACTCACTGAGAGGTTGCGGAGTCGGTGCCGGCAGAGGATGCGCAGGCCTGGCTGAGAAAGGCTTCCCGGATGTCATCGCGGATCTCCCAGCGGGTCCGCGGGCGGCGGAACCGGTGCAGCAGCGCACAAGTCTGCTCGACCACCCGGCGGTGGACGCCCGGACCGGAGCCGAGTTCCCGGGGCAGGAATTCGGCTCGGCTCCGGCGTGCAGGTCTTCTCCTTCACCTTCGAGGATCCTCGTGCAGGTGGTGCCACCCCGAACGCGACGAACACGCTTTGCGGGACCGTGGACGAGACCCCGACGCCGATAACGCTCGGACATGAAGAAACGGCATTGGTACGGCAGAGCTCCGGGCTCACAGACTGTGCGAACCCCTGCTACTGCCCTGAGAGGTTTGCCAATGGCTGTGCGGATTCGACGGACGTACTCGTCGACCACCCTGTCGCTCTGCGGTCTGTCGCTGTGCTGTTCACTCCTGAGCCCCGCTGTCGCCCATGCCAGCGACACGATCGGCTCCGACGGTTACGTGCACGTCGCGCCCAATGGTGTCGTGCTCGGCGTCGACCCCTACTACCCCACCGACGGCAACGGTGGTTATGACGTCGGCGACTACACCATCGACCTGTCCTACGATCCGGCCTCCCGTTTTCTCAACGCCAAGGCCCTTGTCACGGCCACCACCACGCAGCGCCTCAGCAGGTTCAACCTGGATCTGCGCGGCCTCACCGTGGCTGCGGTGAAGGTCAACGGTGTGCCCGCGTCGTTCATCCGGGCGAAGGTCCACGAGCTGGTGATCACGCCTGTCACCGAGCTGGCGGCGGACACGTCGTTCACCGTGGAGGTCGTCTACTGCGGTCGTCCCCAGCCGGAGTACACCCCCGGCCGGGGCGCAACCGGTTGGCGCACAACGCGGTCGGGCGGCGCGGTCGCGGCCGGTGCGCCCCATTCGGCGAGCACGTGGTTCCCGGTCAACGACACCTCGGCCGACAAAGCGACCTTCCACCTCAACGCCACGGTTCCCACCGGGTGGAGTGTGGTGTCGACCGGTGTGCGCAAGGCCGTCCACGGCGGAACCCACAGCTGGGCGGAGGAGGTGCCCGTCACGCCATCCGCCACGATGATCGCCGTCGACCGGTTCACCGTCCGCGAGTCCACGCTGCCGGGCGGCACCTCGGTGCTCGACGCTTTCGCGCCCGGCGCTGACCCGGCACTCGCGAGGAAGCTGCCCGCGGTGATGGAGTTCCTCACCGACAGGCTGGGGCCCTATCCCCTGCCGTCCACCGGTGGGGTGTACCTGTCCGAGTGGCTGACCCACTCGCACCCCTCCCAGGGCCGGCCCGTGCACGGCGTCACCGCGGACGAGTCTGCTCTGGTGCAGTCCTTGGCATCGCAGTGGTGGGGCAACCAGCTCGCCATCAAGATGTGGAAGGACCAGCCGATGGTCGAGTCGTTCGCGCGGTACCTGGTGTGGTTGTGGAACGAGGCGAACGGCGGTCTCACCGTGGAACAGCGCTATCAGGACACGCTGCGCCGGGTGGGTGCCGACCCCCGGTTCTGGGGGCGCGAGCTGGCCGACCCCGGGGTGGGACGGGAGTTCTCCGTCACCGACAAGGGCGTGCTGATGGTGCACGCGCTGCGCAAGCACATCGGCGACGACAAGTTCTTCATGGTGCTGCGGGACTACCCGGAGATCGCGACGCTGATGAACCAGGGCTGGCACGACTGGGAGCTCTTCACGGCGGCGGTGGCGGACAAGGACCTCACGGCGTTCCACGAGGCCTGGGTCCACGGAACGACCCTCCCACCGGCAGAGCTCCGCTGACGGTTCCGGCTGCGGTGTGCTCCTCCTGTTCTGGAGGGACACACCGCTTCGTCAGGCCAGGTAACGGGAGTAGACCGGCGAGGCCTCACACTCGAGCCGGTAGGCCAGCGCGGCGTCCGCGAGGACGTCGCGGGCCACCGGCGCGATCTCGCTCTCCCGGTGCCACACGAGCAGGAACCTGCGCGACAGCGCGTCCTCCGCGAGCAGCCGGCCGACGACCTGCTGGTGCCCTTCGCACGCCGCCTGCGACAAGCCGACGGCGCCGTTGCGCACCGCCGCCACGGTCATTCCGAACGACTCCGAGACGTACTGCACTCGCGGGATGAAACCCTTGCGGCGACAGGACCTGTGGAAGTACTCGTGGAAGCGCGACGAATCGGGTGGGGGCAGCACCCACTGCTCGTCGGCGAGCTGTTCCAGGCCGATCACCTTGTGCCGGGCCAGCGGATGGTCCTCGCGCAGCAGCACCAGCGTCTTGTCGTGCGCCACCACCGCGAAGTCCACCGACGCGGGCGTGACCGCCTCGAACCCGGGATAGTCCTTGACCACGCCCACTTCCAGCCGCCGCTGCGCCACCATGTCCACGACGAGGTCCCGGCATTCGCTGTCGAACAACGACGCGGCCGGCCCGTGCGGCCGGTGGCTGCCGACGATCGCGGGGAGATGGCACAGGACCGGCGAGCACACACCGCCCACGCGCACGAGCTCGGAGGGGCTGGTGCGGACCTCGATGTCCCGCGCCAGCCCCTCCATCATGGGCAGCACCGCGCTGATCCGGTCGAGCAGCAGTTCACCGGTGGGCGTCGGCATGACTGGCGCGGTGCTGGAGCCGCGGTCGAACAGCCGTTGCCCCAACGCGTTCTCGAGGCGCTTGAGG
This sequence comes from Lentzea jiangxiensis, assembly GCF_900104175.1. Lineage (GTDB taxonomy): Bacteria > Actinomycetota > Actinomycetes > Mycobacteriales > Pseudonocardiaceae > Lentzea > Lentzea jiangxiensis. The sequence continues at coordinate 95,482 of NZ_FNIX01000015.1, read as the reverse complement.
TTGCCGCTGACGGCGGGCTGGCTGATTCCGAGCCGCACCGCTGCTTCGGACAGGCTGCCGGTCTCCCCGATCGCCCGTACGAGCTTGAGGTGGTGGACATCGAGCTCCATGCCGTCACTTCCCCATCAGCGATGAGTGTCGACCGGGGATCGCGGCGGCGGCATGATCCCCACCGTCCTGCCGATCGCAGCGTACAACGCGAACGCGACCACGACGGAGTTGATCGTCGGGATGCCGAACGGCACCAGGAAACCGACCGCGGCTCCGGCCGCCCAGCACACCAGCGAGGCCGGGACCCAGTTCGGCGAAACGGCCGGCAGCTCCCCTCGCGCGCGCGAGGAGTCCAGCTCCGCGCGCCAGGTGCGCACCACGAAGTACTCGGCGATCATGATGCCCGCGACCGGTGGTGTGATCACCCCGACCCAGGTGAGGAACACGGTGAAGTGGCTGAGGATGCCCAGAGCGGACAGCAGGGTGCCCAGGGTTCCCAGCCACAGCGTCGCGGTCGATCGGCTGATCCTCCTGCCCAGCAGCACGTCGACGGTGTTCACCAGACCGAGGGACGCCGAGTAGAGGTTCCAGTCGTTGATCTTCAGGATCGCCGTGACCATGATCAGCGTGCCGATCGCGCCCGAGCTCGACATGATCACGCCGACCACGTCGGCGCTGCGGGCCGCGTGTGCGAGCAGCACCCCCGTCAGGCCGATCAGGTACTCGCCGAGGGTGACGCTGATCAGCGTCTGCTTCACGACGTCGGAGGGACGCCGGTTGAACCTCGTCATGTCGGGGGTCATGACGGCGCCCATGATGAACGCGCCCGCGACCAGCGTGGTGCCCTGGGCGAGGCTCAGCGCCGGGCCTGGCGGGGCCATGCCGACCAGGTCCGCGAGGTCGTGCCGCTGCAGCTCGGAGACGATCGTCCAGCCGGTCAGCAGCAGGAACGCGGGCACGGTGAGATAGGCCGTCCACGCCATGGTGTGGAAGCCCGCCACGACGATCACGGTCACCGCGATGCCGCCGAGGACCGCCCACGCCCAGACCGGCGGCCCACCCATCAGCCGGTGCAGGCCTTGCGCGAACACTTCGTTCTGCACGCCGAACCAGCCGGCGAGGCTGAGCGTCACGAGCAGGCCGACCAACGCGGAACCGCGTGCCCCGAACCCGGCCCAGCGTGCCAGCACGGACGTCGAGACGTTCTCCCGCACGCCCGCGATCCCCATCAGGATCGTGACGATCTCGAGCATTACCGACCCGAGCGTGATCGCGAGGACCGCGTCCCAGAACGTCATCCCGAGGCCGAGCGTGGCGCCGAGGAGGAACTGGTGGAACGCCGAGACCTGCCCGAACCGTTGCACGGCAACGGAGACCCACGACCTCCGGGCCTCCGCGGGGAGCCTGCTCAGCGAGTAGTCGTCGTGGGCCACCGTCAGACCACCTCTTCGTGAGGCGTCAGCACGACGAAACCCTGTGCGGGGTTCGGCAGCCAGGCCAGTTCCCTGGCGTACAGGCGTTCCAGGAACGCCACTCTCTGGTGGTAGGCGAACACCGAGCTGTCGACGTCCGCGATCGCCGGGGTGTCGATGAACATCGGCAGCTCCGCGAGGAAGTACCGGACGGCGGACCTCAGCTGGTCCTCGGTAGGCGCCTGGCCGTCCGGCAGACGGCGGTCGAGCACCCAGCGGGTGGCCTCCAGGCACTCCGCGGCGAAGGCGTCGTCGGTCATGAACCACGCACCCGCGTCGCGGAGCAGCTCACGGTATCTGTCGTTGCGGGCCAGAGCAGCGCCGTCGAGCAGGTGCTCCTCCGGCTCCGGCACGCCGACGTCGCGCAGGGCGCGGCAGATCTTGTTCACCACGTACTGGCCCTGCCGTCCGGCCTTGCGCCGCGCGCGGCCGGGTTCGTAGCCGAGTGCCTCCAGGGTGTACACGGCCGCGTGGTCGGGCACGAAGAAATGGAACCGCTCGAATTCCCGCATCGCCCAGCGGGCGAGTGCCGTGATGCGTTCCACCGAAAAATAACTGTTGAACGGGCTCACACCGATGCACACATGCCTACCGCTTCGCAAAGGGGTGACACAGTGCTCGGTCAGCGGAGTTGTCAACAACACTGTCGACTCCGAAAGTCATATTCACAGGGGCAGGGAAAATCCGGGTTCGACCACTATCGGCAGAAGCAGAACCGGCGGGTACTGCCGGAAGGTCATGCCGTCGCCTTATGCGTCCGACGCCCGAACGTCCTGCTCCGTTCGGCGCCGAACTGCTGACAGAACGCGTTCGACCGTGTCTGATGAGTGACATGGAGCTCCAGGTCCGCCATCTGCGGGTGCTCGTCGCCATCGCACGAGCCGGCAGTCTCAACCGGGCCGCCGGCGAGCTGCGACTGGCCCAGCCCGCCCTCAGCCACCAACTGCGCCGCATCGAGCAACTGGTGGGCGAACGGCTCTTCGACCGCGGCCCGCGCGGCGTGCGCCCGACCCGGATCGGAGAGCTGGTGCTCGCCCGCGCGGAGGCGATCATCCCTGCCTTCGACGAGCTGGACCGGGACTTCCGCCTGCAGCAGCCGTCCCCCGGCGGCCTGCGGATCGGCTGGAACGACAGCAACCTCGTGCCCGGCCTGTTCGGATGCCTCGAGCGGCTGCTGCCGGACCACGAACTCACCAGCCGCGCGGACCTGTCGCACAGCAGGCTGGTCACGCAGGTCGACGGCGGGTGCGTCGACCTCGCGGTGGCGATGATCTGCGGCCCGCGAACGCTGGCCGTGCCGGACGGGGTGCGTGCCGAGCGGGTGGTCGTCGAGCCCTCGTTCGTGGCGCTGCCGGCGGGGCACCCGCTGGCCGCCTGGCCCTTCGTCGAGCTGGGCGATCTGGCGCGGGAACAGTGGATCGTGTCCAGCTGTGGCGACGGCTGCCGGGTCGTGTTCCGCGAGATGTGCCTGGCACACGGGTTCACCCCGCGAATCGCGCACGACGTCGACGCGCTGCGGCACCGCCTCGTGTCCGGCGAGCACGGGGTGTGCCTGGTACAGCCGACCACGCCCGAGCCTCCCGGCATGGTGATCCGGCCACTGGCCGGTGATCCCATGAAGGTGCAGCACGTCCTGCTCTGGCGCGCGGACCACCCGCTCGCCGACCGGTTCACCACCGTGCACCGTGCCGCCGTGACCGTCTACGAACGGCTCGTCGCACAGAACGACCGCTATCGCGGATGGCTCGATAACGGCGCGGCATAGCGCGCTGGCAGTGGGCGTGAACCCCTTGTCCGGCCACACTCGGAATCAGCGCGAACACTGCGCTGACCGTGCCGGAAAGGGGTCACTCCGATGTTGCCGTTGATCTCCCGAGAAGAACTCCGGAAAGGAATCGACGCGGGCACCCTGGTAGTGGTCGACACCATGCCCGCGGCCTATTACGAGAAAGAACACCTGCCCGGCGCGGTGAACATCCCGGGATTCCCCTACGAACAGGCGGCCGAGTTCACCGACCGGCACGCACCCGACGTCCTGCCGGACAAGACCGCCGAGATCGTCGTCTACTGCGCCAACGTGCCCTGTCGCAACAGCGAACTCGTAGGGGCCCGGCTGCTCCGACTGGGTTACTCGAACGTGCGCAAATACCGTGAGGGCATCGAGGACTGGGTCGGTGCCGGCCTCGCCACGACCTCCGGCTGAGCACCGACGGGTGTCCGTAGTTTCCCTGCTTACCAAGGAGTTTCGATGTCCCTGCTCAAGAACTGGCTGCGCGCCGGCGTCGCCGTCGTGGCGCTCCTGGCCTCGACGCTGCTGCCCGCGGCAGCCCAAGCCGCCCCGGCGGCCGGCTCGAACACCCACATCAGCGCGGAGAACGTCGTCGCGGTGACGTCCGCGAACTACCAGCAGGTGATGGAGGTGTCCAAGACCAAGCTGGTCGTCCTCGACTTCGGCGCCAGCTGGTGCCCGCCCTGCCGTCAGCTCAAGCCGGTGCTCGAGAAGCTGGCCGCGGAGTACAACGGCCGGATCCTGGTCGGCATGGTCGACGTGGACGTCAGCCGTGACCTCTCGTCCCGCTACCGCATCCAGTACCTGCCCACGCTGGTGCCGGTGCGCAACACGGCGGAGCTCCCGGGCTCCCGCATGATCGGGTTCAAGGGCGAATCCGCGCTGCGGACGTGGATCGACGCCCAGCTGGCCAAGGGCTGAACCCGGTCCGCCGCTCCGGCACGGGTGTCCTGCTCCCGTGCCGGAGCGGTTCTCACGCGAGAGGAATCCCGTGTCCCAGAACAGGTTGCCGTGGCGGGCGCTGCTCGCACTGACCCTGACGGTGCTGCTCGGCTGCCTCTGCGAGGTATTGCCCGCGGGCTTGCTCCTGGGCATGTCCGAGGAGCTGCGGGTGTCCCCGTCCGCCGCCGGACAGCTCGTCACCGTCTACGCGGTCACCACTGCGGTCACAGCGATCCCGTTGACCGCGCTGACGTCCCGCCTGCCGCGCAAGCGCGTGCTCCTGGCACTGGTGCTCGGGTTCGCCGTGACGAACCTCGCGATCGCAGTATCTCCTGGTTACGGTGTCGTCTTGGGCGCACGGGTGATCTCCGGCGCCATCACCGGCGTGATGTGGTCCCTGGTGGCGGTGTACGCGATGCGGATCTCGCCGCCAGGGCAGGCCGGGCGCGCGCTGGCGATCGCGATGGCGGGCACACCCGTCGGATTCGCGGCGGGAGTGCCCGCCGGCACGGCTCTCGGTGAACTGGTCGGCTGGCGCTGGTCGTTCGCTGCCATGGCGGCGATCGCCGTGCCGTTGCTGTGCTGGGTCCTGCTCGTGGTGCCGGCGGTCACGACCGAGCCCGCCCAGCCGACGCGACACGCATTGCCGAAGTTGCGTCAGATCCTGGTCGTGGTCTTCGTGTACTCGTTGGCACACAACATGCTCTACACGTACATAGGTCCGGTCCTCGCTCGAATGGCACAGGAAACCCTGCTGACCACCGCGCTTCTCGTCTTCGGCATTGCCGCCGTGGGTGGAATTCTCGCAGTCGGATCCACATTGGACCGCAATCCCCGTGCAGTGCTGGCCTGGTGCCCGTTGTTGACCGCTGTCGGCATGGTCCTGCTGGCGGTGTCCGACGACGCAGCCACAACACTGACGGCCTGCGCGGTGTGGGGTCTGGCGTTCGGCGGTGCTCCCACGGCGTTCCAATCAGTCACAGCTCTGATCGCGGGACGAGACGCGGATCGAGCTCAGTCGCTGACCATCGCGGCCTGGAACGGCGCGGTGGCAGGGGGTGCCGCGGTGGGAGGAGTGGTGCTGGACACCGCGGCACCCGCGTTGACCTGGACGGCCGCGGCACTGGTGGTCGTACCGATCTGGGCCGCCCTCCGCCTTCCCACCGCAGTGGGCCGCAACGTGTCCGCAGGCTCCTGAGGGTGATCCGCGGCGGCGAGCGGCTTTGATCAGCCGGCGAGGGGCGCGAGGTCGCCTGAGGCCGGAACGTCGTGCTTCGTATTTCCCACCGACGTCAGGAGTGTCACCACCGAGGCGAGCAGGCCCGCCGCGTCGCTGATCGGGAACCGCGAACCACTCCATCGTGTCGTAGTCCGATGTTTGATCTGGCAGTACGGTCGAAACGAGGACGGCCGCCTCTCCTACCAGCTCAGGGTGACGACGGTGAGTGAGGGGTTCGGTCATGGCTGTGGACGTGCTCAACCTGTTGAAGGACGGGTTGCCGGAGAGTGCGGCGCCGAAGCGCCGGATCGCGGTGGTCGGTGCCGGAATGGCAGGCCTGACGGCCGCCATGTTGCTCAAGGAAGCCGGGCACGAGGTCACCATCCTGGAGGGGCAGAACCGGTTGGGTGGACGCGTCCTCACCCACCGCGGGTTCGCGGGCGACATGTACGGCGAGTTCGGGGCGATGCGCTTCCCGGAGCAGCACCCGCTGGTGCAGTGGCTCATCAAGGACAAGTTCGGTCTCGCGACCAAGCCCTTCCCGATGTACGACGAGGACACGTTCATCTACCTGCAGGGCAAAGGCGTGCGGCGGCGCGACTTTGACGCGACCTCGTTCAACTTCGACCTGTCGACGGCAGAGGCTGACAAGACGCCGCACGAACTGCTCCGGCACACCGTGCAGCCTCTGATCGACTTGATGGAGAGCGAGGGCCCGGACAAGGCCTGGCAGAAGATCCTCGTCGACTACGACAAGTACACGCTGCTGGGCTACCTCAAGGAGCGCGGGCTCGGTGACGGCGCGCTGTCCATGCTCGGTCCGCTGTTCAACCTGGAGGGCCGCTACCACTTCTCGCTCGTCGAGTGGTTCTCCCACTACTACGAGGACGTCTTCGGCGACCTCGTCTACATAGTGGACGGAGCCGATTCGCTGCCGCGCGCGTTCGAGCCGTACCTGATGGACGACGTCCGGCTCGGCGCGCAGGTGCACGGCATCGACCAGGACGAGAACGGTGTGCGCGTGCACTACCGCTCGGGCCGTCGGACGCACACCGTCACCGCGGACGAGGTGGTGGTGACCGTGCCGTTCGCGGCCCTGCGGCACATGGAGATCCAGGGCCTCGACCCGGACAAGTGGTACGCGATCCGCAACACCTACTACGGCCGCGCGCACAAGCTGTTCATGCAGTTCAGCGAGCGGTGGTGGGAGAGCTCGTACGGCATCACGCACGGGCTCACGGTCACCGACCTGGCCATCCGCAACATCGTCTACCCGCCAGCCGGCCAGGACACCCGCTACCGCAAGGGCGTGATGATCGCGTCCTACTGCTGGGAGCAGGACAGCATGCCCTACACGCCGCTGGCCGGCGAGGAGTGCGTGCAGCAGGCGTTGGAAGACCTGGTCAAGATCCACCCGGAGGCCCGGGACACCTTTGAGTTCGGCGTCTACAAGGACTGGGCGCTGGACTGGTACGCGTGCGGCATCGGCCCGCTGTTCCGCGCGTTCGAGATGAGCGAGGGATTCTACGAGGACGTGATCCGGCCGGTGGGCCGGGTGTGGTTCGCCAACGACGCGTGCGACCGCCGCCATCGCCGCTGGGTGGAGGGCGCGCTCAAGGCCGCGGTGAAGAACGCCTTCGCCATCAACGAAGGTTTGCGCGACGAGATGCCCTGGAAGGACTAGCACGGCATCTGTCAGGCGTTGTGGAGGGCCTGGGTGGGGCACCGAGCAGATCGGCGCCCCTCCCAGCCACCTCGGCGAAGGCGTTGTCGAGGCGAGCTCTGGTCAGCCACGTCCGCAGCGTTGTTCGAGTTGATCGACACAGGCCGAATCGGCATCGTTCGATTCCGCAACATCCTTGCCCGCCACGCCACGCGGCGCGAGGGTCGGCCCGTGGAATCGGGCCAGGTCGACCGACGCGTGACACGTTCACCCTGCTTCAGACGAGGTCGGCGTAGGCGATGACGTTGTCCCTGTAGTCGCCGGTGGCGGGGTCGAAAACACCGCCGCAGGTGATCAGGCGCAGTTGCGGGGTGGTGGTCTCGCCGTAGACGGAGCCGGTGGGGAAACGGTCCTTGGGGACGCGGTCGACCCGACTGATGGTGAAGGTTGCGGTGCTGTTGTCGTAACGGGCGACCTCGACGCGATCACCGGACTTGAGCTTGGCGAGGTCGTGGAAGATGCCAGGGCGGCCGTGGCCGTCGACGTGGCCGAGCAGAACGGCGGGACCGGTGTCGCCGGGTGCGGGACCGTGCTTGTACCAACCGGCTTGGAGGGGTTGGTCCAGCGGTGGGACCTCGGCAGTGCCGTCCGGGTTGAGTCCCAGCGGGATCAGGGTGGAGCGGGCGCCGAGGGCGGGGATGCGCACCTCGGCCGGTGCCGTTGCCGACATCGCCGGTGGTGGCGCCGTGACGGGTTGTCCGGTCGGGCCGTCGTCACCGGAGGGCAGGAGCAGCCCGGCGGCGAGCAGGCCGGCGATCAGGAGTGCGGCCGCGGGGATGACCGCGTGCCTGCGGGCGGTCACGGTGCCGTCCCGCCGGTGTCCACGCCGCCGCGCGGGATGACGCTGACCTGGCGGTTGCCGGGCAGTGCCGCCGCCGGTGGCGGGCCGCCGGGACTGGTCGGGGTGGTGCTCGCGGTCGGGACCGCCGTGGTGGTCGGGGTGGTGCTGGGCGAGGGTTCACGGATGATCACGTTGGTGCAGTCGGTGACCTTCCCCGGCCCGGCGTAGTCGGTGCCATAGGCGGTGACGCACAACGGATGGTTGCCCACGTCCAGCGGCGGGGTCTTGACGGTGTAGCGGACCTGGCGCGGGCCGGGTTGAGGCAGAGCCGGGGCGATGTCGGTGATCGGCAACTCCGGGCCGCCGTCCACGGTCAGCGTCAGGCGCTGCAACTCGGACGGGAACAACTTCCCCAGCGCGGCTGGCAGGTCCCTCACCTCGGAAGCCTCGACGCACGTGCCGCCGGTGACCTCCGCCATCCGCTCGAGGCTGCGCGAGCCGTTGCCGCACCCGGCGTCAGGACCGAACGCCACGGTGTGGATGTCCACCCGCTCCGGCACCTGGGACAGCGCGCCCTCGAAGTTCTCCAGGGCGTGGTTGTCGCGGCCGTCGGACAGGAAGATCATGATCGACCGGGGTTCGGTCGTCGCGTTCGCGGCCTCGGTGCCCGCCCTCAGGCCGGCGGTGAAGTTGGTGCTGCCGTCCTGCCACTGCAGGGCCGCCAGCGCGTTGTGGAACTGCGGACCGGCGGCCGGGCCGGTCCAGAAGACCCGGCCGCTGGTGGAGAACGCGGCCAAGCCGACGCTGCCGACGCCCAGGTACGGCTGCTGCGCCACCTTCCGGTGGAACTCCGCGACAGCCTGCTTCTCCGCGTCCCACCCGGCTTGACCGAGGCTGCCGGAGCTGTCCAGCACGTAGACCAGTGACGTTCTCGGCGTCGCCGCCTTGGTGCCGATCGACGCTGTGCCGACCACCGTGGTGGTGCCCTTGGGGATCACCGTGTCGGGCAGCGGCGTCTCGATGTCCACCGCGATCCCGATGCCACCGGGCAGCGTGCCGTCCACCGCGCCCGCCGGCACACCGCCAGCCACCATCAACACAGCGGCGACCAGCCCGGCTCCGAGCCTTCTCATCCGCCATGTCCTCACGTCGCGGGATTTGCCCTCCTTCAACGAGCCTGTGGCGCCCGTGGATATCAGCCAAACAGGTGAATCCCCAGCAACACGCGAAAGGTCGCTGTCGCTCAGACTTGCCGAAAGACAGGCCAGCAGTGACGGGCAACGCGGATTCCCTGGGCCAACACATACGGAAAGTGTCTTCCTCTTCCCCCATTTGGCGCGCCATCGCGGGATTACAGTGTGATCCGGCCAAGTCCCCGATGTGAGGAGTGTTTTGATGAGAGCCACGAGAGCAGTGGGGCTGTTGTCAATGGCGCGGCGGTTCTTGACGGGCGCCGTGGTCGCGTTGACGGTGGCGGCCGGAGTCGTGGTCACCGCGCCCACGGCCCAGGCGGCGACCGAACTGCTGTCCTGCGTGGGCAGCGGCGCCAACACGTACAACCCAGGGGTGACCGCGCAGCCCAAGGTCGTCTCCATCACTTCCAGCGCCGACTACGACTCCTGCGTCTCCACCGGATCCCCCGCCATCACCTCCGGCGGGTTCGCGATCGTGGCCAACGGCCTGGTGTCCTGCCTCGGCGGCGGCGTCTCCATCACCGTGACCATCACCTGGAACACCGGCGAAACCACCACCGTGGCCGCAGTCGGGCTCGTGGTGCTGCGTCCCGCGAACGAGGTCGTCGTGATCTACCAGGGCACGGTGACCGCGGGCAGGTTCACCGGAGCCACCGTCGTGATGACCGCGGCGCTGCTCAACACCACTCCGGCTCAGTGCTTCACCCCCGAAGGCGTCACCGGCACCAGCGGCCCCGCCAACATCACCATCACCCAACTCGCCTGACCCGCCGCCTCGCGGATCGACCGACGCTCGGACTGCCGGGACTCCGACAGCTCAAAGTCGTCCTGATGACGCAATCAAGTGCCGGAGTCCTCGCCAACGTCAACGGCCAATCCTTCTCCACCAAGCCCATGTCACTCCACAAGGAATAATTCCTCCAGCAGCGACGCCTTGCGCACACCTACGGAGAGTGTTCCACCACAAGCCGTTCAGCCGATTGAGAGCGGATGAACAGATCGCAAAACTGGATTCGCTCATCACCTTTCCGGAGAACAGGAATCCTCATGCGTCTGCGTTCATTGATCGTCGCCGTGGTCGGCGCGCTGCTCGGCGTCGCAGGGCTGTTCCACGTGCCCGCTTCGGCCTCTGCGGTGGACGTCAACTGCGCCCTGGGCACCCAGGTCGGCACCTACTCCCCCGGCATGACGTTGCTGCCCAGACACATCGACTTCCACGCCACCGGCACGCTGGGCGGCTGCGTGTCCCCCAGCCATCCCGAGATCACCGGTGCGACCTTCACCTCGCTGGTCAGCGGCACGTTCAGCTGCCTGGCCGGCTCCACCACCAACACCTCGACCTACCACTGGAACACCGGGCAGAGCAGCACCGTCCGAGGTGGCTTCGAGGTCAACCTCAAGCCCGGCGGCACCACGGTGCTCGTCCTGACCGGCACCGTGGTCGACGGGCTGTTCCAAGGCGCAACCGTTGTCCAGACCAAAGTTCTGCCCGCCACCGACCTCACCGCCTGCCTCACCCCTCAGGGCTTGACCAGCGTCAGCGGAACCGTCACCTTCACCGCCGTCCTGTGAACCGCCAGACGATGGGGTGAGGAATCGATCCGGCGGTGCGCAGAACATCACCGGGTGAAGGCCGTCTGCTCCAGGTTCAGACCTGCCGAACTGCCCACCGAGGATTCGTTCAGAACGCGGCCGGTGAGCTGCGGTCCGTCAAAATGAGCGGCTCTGGCTCGTAACCGTTGGTGACGCGTGCACGGCGGCTGGTCTGCCCGGCACGAAGCCACTGCGAAGTTCACCGCGACGGTCCGGCGGCCGGACTCAGGCCACTGCCAGGTGCAGGACCGCCAGCAGTGAGCTTGGGCCGCAGATGATGAAGAGGCCAACCACGCCGTAGAACGGTTCTTGCGCAACGACCATCGCCGCCATCACACCGAGGGCGGTCATGACGACGGCGAGAAGCAACACCAGCACGACAACGGACATGTGTTCATTCCTTCGCAAAGTGGGAGTCATGGGCGCGCGCAGGTGCCGCCGCAGTGCATCCGTCACGAACTCGACGCTGCGGCGGGTGGGAACAATCCGGCTCGGACTGTCATACGGGAAAGCAACAGTCACCGTACGTGACACAAAGACGCGGCGCACCTGAATCGAACGCCCTGGACGCGTTGATTCACGCACGAAGGCGTCATCAATGCCAGTCCGGCCAAACCGCCAACATGAGCGTCCACATGATGAGCTCTGCCGGAAATTGCGGACGCTCTCCGGACCGGCGTCGCTACAGGATTTCGATAGGCGCAAGATCGACTAATCAGCTCGCACCATCTGAGCCAACGACTCACCAGCCGGACTGCGGCCGCGACAAGCGCAATCCACCGCCTTGTGCAAACTCGCCACAGACCGGCCCACTGCGGTTCTGACCGAAATGCTCGGCATCCACATCAGCGTCGCAGCGTGCGAGCGGTGTGACCGCGCCGCCGACGTCAGCGCCCGGTCCAGTCACCCGAGGAAAGGTACTCGAACAGTTGCGATATCCGACGTCGCCAGAGATGCCACGCCAGGAAGGCCCGATCCGGCGGTTGCCGGCACATCATGCTGAGCACCGCCCCGTCGGTCGAGGCCCACACGGCTGACCGCGGCCGGTCGCCATCGAAACTCAGCCGCTTGACCTCCACCCCCTTGAACTGGAAGCCGAACGCGTCGATCTTCTCCCGCGCACCGAGCAGGTCGAGGACGGGCAGCAGGGCGGGAGGAGTGATTCGCCGATGTGGTAGTGCGGGAAGACCGCCTTCTCCACGAGGGTCACATCGAGCCCTTCGCGGGCCAGCAGAGTGGCGGCGGTGGGCCGCCGCCGATCACCAGAACGCGTACTGCACCGGACATGGTCATTCGGTTCACCCCTGGTGGGTAGTCGGTCAAGGGCGCACTCGGGGCAGCGGCGACCCGCCGCGCGACGGCGATTGGTTCGTCAACGCGATGCCCGTCCGAGGCATTCCATTCGAGCCCATCGTTCTGGTGTGACTCCGTCATCAGGTACAGCCCCGTCCTCCAGGGCTAACAATGCTGTACCCCTGATCGTGGAAAACCGGGCACCAGCAAGGTGAAGACCACCAGGACATCGATCCCGTCACCGGTGACCACTCGCGACCGATCCGCGAAGAATTGTTACCGATCAGGTGAAGATTCCACCTCGACTCAGCCTCGGAGGTCGCTCCGTGATCCACTGGTGACGTGGTCCAGGACATCGCCGGGCGAATTCGCGGTGGGACGAGTGCATCGTGGTGCCCTGCTGGACGTGAATCACCCCGGCGAACGTTCTGGGCGGTGTCGGCCATGTCCCGATCCCAGCGCGCAACACATCCCGGGAGAGTGCAGTCACGATGCAGACACAACCGCCTCCGGCGGACTACGTCGACCCTTATGCCGGTTATGACGACATCCATCTGCGGTTGGCTGATTGGGCCATCGACAAGACCGGCGAGCGCACACCGGTCGCCATGGCCGACTTCTTCGAGAGGATCTGGACGAACCACGCGGCTCCGGTACGGGACGTGCTGGAACTCTGCTGCGGCTTCGGCCGCAATTTGCGCGTGCTGATCGAGCGGGGTTTCTCCGTCACCGGTGTCGACAGGTCGCCCTCGATGCTCGCGCAGGCCCGGAAAGAGCTGGGTGACGAGGTGGAGCTCATCCGTGCCGACCTGCCGGACCTGCCCGTTCGACGTCAGGTCGACGCAGTCGTGTGCCCCGGCACCGCCTTCAACCACATGGCCGGCGAGAGCCAGCTCGGCCGGACGTTCGCCGAAGTGGCCCGCGTCCTGCCGAGCGGTCGCACGTTCATGTTCGACCTCATGTCGTGGCACATGCTCAAAGAAGCCTTCCGCGACCAAGACCTCGCGGTCGACCTGGGCGACCTGGCCGCGATCTGGCGGTTCGACAGCGATCCCGACACCGACTACTGCGAATACCACTCCACCCAGTTCATCGAGACGGACTCCCCTGGGCTGTACCGGGCGGAACGGGAGGTCTACCACCTCCACGCGTTCAAGCGCGAGGCGATCCGCCGCATGGCCGCGGCCGCGGGGTTCCGCGAAGCGGCCGTCTACGACAACTACACGACGCGACCCGCTTCGAACGACACGCTGTACGAGACATGGGTCCTCGTCCGCCGATGAGGCGAACCGGGGCCTCCGGTCATTCCCCCGTCCACGCGAACGAGGAAGATCACCATGATCACCGCAGCCCGGCACTACTCCGAGACGAAGGTCGCAGTCACCGGGGATCCGCTCGACGTGGTGGTGCGCTTGGCCGAAGCGGGGCTTCATGACGAGTACGTCATCTACGAGAAGGACCGTGAGTTCTCCTACGCCGGCGGGGTGCTCGCCCAGGTGGTCCTGGACCGGAACGGAGGCAGGACCGTCGACACGGCACTCGCCTGGAACGACAGGCCGCTGAGCATCGTCAGGTCCTTGCTCTCGGACCTGCGGGTGGACGGCTGGCGGGCCTACGGGTGGGCGGCCTTCGAACTGTCCTATGTCAAGAACGGCGAACAGGACCTGCTCGGTGGTCAGCGTCTGGTCCATCTGGTGGTGCCGCGCTGCGAGGTCCGCGTCACCGACGGGTGGGCGCGGATCAGAACGGTCGACCCGGCGGAAGCCGACGTCCTGACCGATGTGCTCACCGATTCCAGGCCGTACGCCATGCCGCGTCCCGAACCCGTGGACGTGCGCAACACGGACGCTGACGCCTACCACTCGGCCGTCATGGGGGCCGTCGACGAGATCAAGGCGGGGCTGTTGCAGAAGGTCGTCCTTTCCAGGGTGGTCGATCTGCCCGACGACATCGACCTCACCGCCACCTACGCGCTGGGGCGCCGGGCGAACATGCCCGCGAGGTCTTTCCTGGTGCGCTTGGACGGCGTCGAGGTGGCCGGCTTCAGCCCGGAGGTCGTCGCGTCCGTGAGCGCCGACGGCGAGGTGGTGAGCCAGCCGCTGGCCGGCACCCGTGCGCTCTCCGATGACGAAGTGCTGAACGAGTGTTACCGCAGGGATCTGCTCACCGATCCCAAGGAGATCTACGAGCACGCGATTTCGGTGAAGGTCGGCAACGACGAGTTCCTGTCCTTCTGCAAACCCGGCTCCGTGCACGTGCGGGAGCTGATGTCGGTGAAGCGACGCGGCACCGTGCAACACCTCGCCTCGAAAGTCGTCGGGCGGCTCGCCGACGGCCGCGACGCCTGGGACGCCCTCGGGGCGATCTTCCCCGCCGTCACGGCATCAGGTGTCCCGAAAGAAGCCGCCTACGGCGCGATCCGGCGCCACGAATCCGAAGTTCGAGGCCTCTACGGGGGCGCGGTGATGACCGTGGACCAATCCGGTGCTCTCGACGCCGCCCTGGTGCTCAGGTCGGTGTACCGCGAGCGGGGCCGCACCTGGTTGCGCGCCGGTGCGGGCATCGTCGCGCAGTCCACACCGGACCGCGAGTTCGAGGAGACCTGCGAGAAGCTGGACAGCGTCGCGCGCTTCCTCGTCCCGGCTGCGAGACGGGGTTGATGAGGGGAGCTTTCCCGAACCCGAGGTTCGGGAAAGCTCCCCTCATCAACCCCACTACCCGTCCGCGCCGGCCAGAAGGCGGGACAGCTCCCGCTTGTCCGTCTTCCCGACCGGTGTGCTCGGCATCTCGTTCAGCAGGCGAACCTCGTCGAGCGTCTTGTAGGCAGCCAGTCCGCACGCCGTCAGGTAGGTCACGAGATCTTCGCGGGTGGGAGCGCACGCCCCGCTCGGCACGATGAAGGCGACCGAGCGCTCCCCGAGGACCGGGTCCGGCGCCGGCAGCAGCGCCGCCAGCCGGACCGCGGGGTGGGCTTGGAGATGGCCTTCGACCTCGGGTGCCGAGATCTTCTCGCCGGCGCGGTTGATCTGGTCCTTGCTGCGTCCGACCACGACGAGATGACCCGACGGCAGCCGCCGGACCAGGTCGCCGGTGCGGTAGAAGCCGTCCACGAACGCCGTGGCGTTGTGCTCGGTGGCGCGGTAGTAGCCGCGCAGTGTGTACGGCCCTTTGGTCAGCAGTTCGCCGACGCACCCTTCCGGTACCCCGACGCCGCACTCGTCGACGACGCGCACTTCGTCCGCTTCCGACACCGGTTTGCCCTGCGTCGTCCCGATCACCTCGGGAGAGTCGTCGAGCCTGGTCATGCACAGCAGGCCCTCCGCCATGCCGAACACCTGCTGGAGGGTGCAGCCGAACCCCTCGACGACTTGGCGCGCCAGGTCGTCGGAAAGCCGCGCACCACCGATCTGGAGGACCTCGAGGCTCGACAGGTCCGCCGCCGCGGCGATCGCCTCGTCCAGCCACACCGGGGTGAGCAGCGGGTTGATCGCCGTGATCGTCACGCGCTCCCGCTCGATCAGGTCGAAGCAGTACGACGGGTCGGGGTTGTCCGCGAGCACCACGGTGCCGCCGGCGCCGAGCACGCCGAGCACTCCGGGGCAGCTCATGGTGAAGTTGAACGCCACGGGCAGGACCGCCAGGTACACCGAGTCCTCGTCCAGACCGCACACCTCGGCCGCCGCCCTGGCGTTGTAGAGGTAGTCGTCGTGCGTGCGGGGTACCAGTTTGGGCTGCCCGGTGGTGCCACCGGAGAGCAGGAGCACTGCGAGGTCTCCGGGCCGAGACCCGTTCGCCATCGGTGCCGGTGCCGTCGACAGCAGGTCGTCGAAGGCGAGGAAGCCACCGCCGGGGTCGCCGACGACGATGACGTGGCGCAGAGACGGAACATGCGCGCGCACGAGCGATGCCAGTTCCCGGTAGTCGAACCTCGCGTGGACGTCGGGGATGACGTACGCGACGGCTTGCGACAGACGGGCGAGGTGGATCATCTCGGCGTGCCGGTGGCCGGGCTGGGTGTGCACCGGCACGGCGCCGAGTTCGTGCAGCGCGAACCACAGCACCGCGAACTCGGTGCGGTTGGGCAACTGCACGAGCACCCTGTCCCCGGCCGCGACACCGAGGGCACGCAGACCGCAGGCGACTCGCCGCGCCCGCTCCGCGAGTTCGCGGTACGTCAGCCGGACGCGATCGTCGACCAGGGCGGTCCGCTCGCCGAACTCCCCTGTCACCCGCTGCAGGAACCGGGCGAACGGCTCTCCCCTCCAGTACCCGGCGGCGCGGTACCGAGCCGCGTCCGCCTCGGGCCACGCGACGAAGTCGGCGGTCATCGCCTCTCCTCCCTCGCCGATGCCACGGCACGCACCTGCACGGTCAGCCCGTGCTTGGGGCGCATGCCGATGAGTCCGGACGGCTCCGCGTTTCCGTGCAGCAGCCTCAGTTCCGCCCGCCCGGCCACCCTGGCGAGCGCGGTCCTCACCACGGTGGTCGCCAGGATCGCGCCGACACACCGGTGCGGCCCGCCGCCGAACGGGAGGAACGCGTCTGGAGGGGGCTTGCGGAAGTCCGGCCGGGTGGTGTCCCACCTGCCGGGGTCGAAGCGCAGCGGTTCTTCCCAGAGGCTCTCCAGCCGGTGGGTGTGGTACGGACTGATGAGGAGCTTGGTCCCGATCGGGAACCGTTGGCCCGCGAAGGTGAACTCCGTCGCCACCGCCCTCGCGACCACCACGGTGGCCGGGTACAGCCTCAGCGTCTCCTGCACCACTCGGTCTACATAGGACAAACCGTTCGGCGCAGCCACCGGGTCGTCGCCGGAGCCCGCTTCGGCCGCGATGGCGTCCCACACGGCACGGTCGGACAGCGAGGAGTAGAGGGACCAGGCGAAGGTCGCCGACGTCGTCTCCGCCGCCGCTTCCCAGAAACTGATCAGCTGGTCGCAGATCTCGTCGTCGGTCAGCGGAGGAACCCCCTCTGCCCCACCGGCGAGCAGCGTGGACATCACGTCAGCCCCCGCGGGCGCTCCCCCGGACCTGCGCCGCTCGCCCTCCTCGGCCACCCAGCACCGGACGGCCTCACGGGCGGCGACCGCACGCTTCCACGACGGTGTTCCCAGGCCCTGCACCTTGCGGAGCAGCGGGCCGGCGTCGACCGCTTGGTGGATGGTCTGGAGGTGGCCCCGCAGACTGTCCGCGCGCGCGAGGGCACCGGGCCCGAAGAGGATCTCCACCATGGCGTCGCGCAGGGCGAACCGGAACTGCCGGTGCACCTCGACCACCTCACCGGCTCGCCAGGCGCCGACGACCCTGTCGACGTGCCGCCGCACCGTGGCGGTGTGACCGGCGGCCCTGCGTGCGGTGAACGCCGGTTGCACGAGTCTGCGGAGTCGCCGGTGCCGCTCTCCGTCGTTGACCAGCAACGCGCCGGGGCCGGCGAGCGGCACGAGACTGCCGAAGGCGCGCTGCCAGCTGAACAGCTCGGGGTGGGCGAGGACGAACCCCGTGCTCTCCTGACCGAGCAACAGGGCGAACCGGACCGGTCCCGCGCCCAGCCAGGAGACCGGACCGTGGCGGGCGTGCAGCCGGTCCATCGCGCGGCAGGGGTCGGTGGAGAACTCCTTCAGCTCGCTGAGCGAGCCGAGCGTCCGGCGCAGCGGCGCCAGGAACGGCGTGGTGGTCATCGGAGCACCGCCCGCGGTGCCGCCTCGGTTCGCGATGCCGCCCCGCTCGCCGACGGGTCCTCTTCCAGGATTGCTTCGGCGGCGACCAGCTCCGGCAGGTCCACCCGCTCCGGGGACCGCGGGTGGACGAACCGCGGCTCGCCGAGTCGTCCGGTGAGGTCCTGCCACATGCCGGCGACGGTGAGCGCCCACTGGCCCGCCCTCGCCGACCGTTGTTCGTCGGCGATGTCCGCGCGCAACTCGCCCAGCGCCACCCGCACGGCGTCCGGCCACACCCGGTCGAACACCTCGCGGAAGGTCGGGCCGGTGCCCTCTCCCACTGGTTCGGTGCCCGGCACCTGCAGCCGCTCGGTGCCCGGCCCTGCCATGATCAGACGGCCGGTTCCGTCACGTTCGCTGTGCATCCGGGGGCTCCACAGCACGGGCCCGTGGGTGTCCGCGAGCGTGAGCACCCCGGACTCGAAGACCAGGGAGAGCCGGTGCAGCAGCAGCGCGTGGTTGTCCGGGTCGGCCGGGTGGATGTGGTTCTGCACCCGCAGGGACACCGGCGTCCCGCCGACGACGCCGTGCAGGTGGGTGTAGGGGCTGGGGACGCGGGCCAGCTCGTCCAGCGCGGGTGGCGCAGGGGCCGGGTCGGCGAACCGCCAGGGCCGCGGTCCGCCGACCGCGCGGGCGATCACGTCGAGCAGCGGGTACAGGACCTGGACACCCGCCATCGCGTCCACGAACAAGGGCGGCTGGCGGCGGCGCATGGCCTGTGCCGCGAGCAGGAACCGCCGGACGGCCGCCACGTGCGGGTAGAAGGAGTTCACCCGGAACCGGACCTCGTGCCGGCGGGCGACGCGCAGGCAGTCGGACAGTTCCTTCGGGTGCAGCAGGTGCTCCTGCAGCACGTGGATCCCCCGTGCCATCAGCCGTTGGGACAGCTCGGCGCCCGATCCCCCGGCGACTCCCGCGCGCACGACGACGCAGGCGATGTCGATGTCGTCGGGCAGCTCGTCAGGAGCCCGGTAGCAGGGCACGCCGTACGCGTCGGCGTACCGGTGCGACGCCTGGCTGCCCCTGGACAGCACGCCCGCGAGCTCGACCGTCGGATCGTCGTGCACCGCACGCAGGTAGACGCGGCCGAACGACGTGCCGCACACCAGTACACGAGGCCGAATCGTCACAGCACCCCTTCCTCGATCGGTTCGGAACATCGGTCGTGGTCGTGCACGTCGAACGCGGACAACGCACCCAGTTCGAGCACGCCGCGCAGCGTCTGCGTGGGATCCAGCACCTCGTCCGCGTGGTGCAGACCCGGCGGCACCGAACCGTCGAGCACCGCGCGGACCGCGAGCGCGGCCGTGGCGGCGCTCAGCCGGAAGCTGCTCGTCGTGCGCAGGACGGCGGTCCGCGCCGAAGATCCGGTGTACAGGGTGAAAACCATGAGGTAGTAGGGATCCTGGCCTGCCCGGTCCACCTCGCCGGCCGCTATCAACTCGTCGGCGGCGGCAGCGAGCGCGGCACGCTCGCGGGGCACGCGTCCCCGCAACCGGGACAGGGCGGGCCGCAGCCGGGTGCCGGTGAACACGGTGAACCAGTCCAGGGAGGCGAGCCCTGCCGACCGGGCCAGCCGCACGCTGTCGGCGGTGAGGAACGGCACCAGGGAGACCCGGCCGGGGAAGTAGGGCAGCTCGACGTCCTCGAGGGGCGCCAGCGCGCCGGAGACCGGCCGGCCGTCACGCCAGGCGGCGAGTGCCTCGCCGTACCAGTACGCGTCCTGCTGGGCTTCGTCCACACCGTCGACCGACAGCACGAGGTCACCCGCCGCGGCGCGGCTGAACCGCTCGATGCCACCCGAGTGCACCACCAGGTCGGCGCCTGCGAGGTCACCTCCCGCCAGGACGTGCGGCACCAGGTTGGCGAGTCCGGGCATCATCCCCGCCGAGAGGACCACCCTGGACGGGCCGGCGACCGCGCCGGAGGCCGCCAGCAGGTGGTGCACCGGCCGGTCGCCGGAGATGTCGACGTAGTGGGCTCCCGCGGCGAGCGCGGCCCTGGCGACCCGGTCCAGCAGCAGGTACGACGGGCCTGCGCAGTTGAGGACGAGTCCGGCGCCCGCGCAGAACCGCGCCAGGGACGCGGCGTCTTCGGCGTCGACGTGAACGTGTTCGGTGGCCTCGGCGAGCCAGCGGGTGTCCCGGTCGCCGGCCTTCACGTCACCGACACCCAGCTCGCGCAGGACGCCCACGACCGACCGGCCCACCAGACCGGCGGCTCCGAGCACCGCCACCGGCCCGTTCACAGCTCCGCGCCGGTCAGCAGAGCGCCCAGACCGGCGGCGTGCGCGGCCGACACGCAGCCGAAGTGGTCGCCGGGGATGTCGTGCACCGTCAGGTCGCCGACGCAGATCCGCCGCCAGAACTCGCCCACGTCGGCGCGGGTGCCGGGGAGCAACGTCGACGAGTCGCTGTTGCGCAGCAGCGTGATCGGGCCGAGGTAGGGCTCCGGGCGGTGCCGGGACACGGCCAGCATGCTCTGCCGGAACACCGAGTGCAGGCGGGTGAAGTCGGTCAGGGAGCAGTCGCCCGGGTTGTAGGCCCCGCCTGCGCCGGAGGCGCGGTGCAGCGCGCTGAGGCGGTCCTCCTGGCTTCTCCTGCCGACCGCCTGGAAGCACGTGCCGACGTCGGCGAAGCGGCCCGTCAGTCCGGCGAGCGCGCCGTCGGGGACGTGGTCGGGCGTCCGGTCCAGGATCGAGCGGACCGCGGCGCTGAAGACGCCGACGTCCGCGAGCAGCCCGGCCGCGGCCAGGTCCGTGCCCATCGCCAGCGCGAACACGTACTCGACCATCAGCTCGTCGTGGACCGCGGGCGGCTGGTAGGAGCTGATGACGGTCAGCCCGTCCACCACTGCCCCGGACTCGGTCAGGCCGCGGGCGATCTCGGTGGCCAGCAGTCCGCCGAGGCAGTAGCCGATGATCCGGAACCGGTTGCCGGTGCCGAGCAGCTCCGTCGTGTAGTCGGCGGCGAGCCGGGCGACGACCACCTCCGGCGGCAACGTGAGGTACCGGTCGTAATCCTCGACCTGCACACCCACCAGGCGGCCGGGACAGGCCGCGCGCAGGTGAGGCAGCAGCGGCTGGTACGGCTGCAGGGTGCCGGAACCCGCGTGCACCAGCACCCAGGTGGCGGTGTTCTCGCCGCCACGGGCCGGACCGGCCAGCCGCATCAGGGAAGAACGCCCGGACCTCTCGACCGGTGCCGCGTCCCCGGACGATCGGAGGTAGGCGGCCAGACCGCGCACCGTGGGGTCGCGCAGCATCTGCCGCAGGAGTTCCTGCCATTCCAGCGAGGCGGCCTCCGGTTCGCGCTCGCGGAGCCTGCCGACCATCCGCGACAACAGCAGCGAATCCCCGCCCAGCGAGTAGAAGTCCGCACCGCGGTCGACGCGGTCGACGCCCAGCATCTCGGCCCACAGCGCGGCGATCCGGCGCTCCAGGTCGTCCGCGGGCTCCTCGACCGGCCCGCTGTCGTCGCTGCCGGGAGCGTCCGCCCACGCGGTCAGCACGGCTCGGTCGACCTTGCCGTTGGCGGTCCTCGGGATGGTGTCCAGCAGTTCCAGTCGTGCCGGCACCATGTGCGCCGGCACCTGGCTCTCCAGGTGCTCGCGCAGCTCGTCACCGGTCAGCCGGACGCGATCGGTGCCGAACCGGGCCATGAACACCCCTTGCCCCGGCGTGGCCAGTACGTGCCCGGCCGGCGGCAGGCACAGCGAGTCGCGGGCGCCGGCCCCGTCCAGCAGCGAGAGCCACTGGCTCCTGGTGAAGAAGGCCTGGCCGGTGTCCTTTCGCAGGTCGGTGAACTCGGTCAGCTCGCTGAAGAACTCGAACTCCATCGACACCAGCAGCGCGTAGTTGTGCTGCCGGGTCGGTTCGAGGAAGACGAGCCAGCCGCCCGGCGCCAGGACCTCGCGCAGCCTCGCCAGGACCTCGCCCGCGTTCCGCGAGTTGTGCAGCACGTTCGCGCACAGCACGACATCCGCGGTGTTGGGCAGCACGCCCTGGTCGCGGGCGTCGACGTTGATGTCGAACCGGCCGTAGCGGACCCACGGGTAGTCCGCGAACTTCTCCCGTGCCTCGCCCAGGAAGAACTCGGAGATGTCGGTGAACAGGTAGTCCGGCTCGAACTCGGCCAGCGCGGGGATCAGCTCGGTGCTGGTGCCCGCGACACCGCCGCCGACCTCCAGCAGCCGCAACCCGCCGTGCGGGTGGCCGGAGGCGATCGCCCGGATGGTCGCGATCATGATCTGGTGCACGCTGTGGCCCACCAGGTTCTCCCGGTAGACGGCGTGCGCCGCGCCGACCTCCCCTTGGGGGAACAGCAACTCGCGCACGTCCAGCCGACCGTCGAGGAGTTCGTCCAGGCGGCTGCTGCACATGCGGATGTACTCGAGGGTCGCGGCGCCGTAGCCGACCCGCTCGTTCAGCTCCTCGATCCGCCGCCAGAGCTCCCGGACGTCCTCGTCCGTCGCGGCGACCAGACCGCTGTACGTCCCCGTGCCGGGGTCGAGGTGGATCGCTCCCGCGTCGACGAGGGCCGCCATCCACCGGCGCAGCAGCTTGCTCTGCCGCGCCGAGACGCCGACCGCCTCGGCGATCCCGGCCAGGTCGCACCGGTCGGCGTCGGTGGCGAACAACCCGTCGGCGCGCAGCCTCGCCGCGATCGAGAGGATCGCGACCTCGTCCACGGCGCGCATCAGGGCTGCGAAGTCCTCGCCGCCGATCTTCGCCTCGACCTCGTCCGCCATCGCGGTCGCGACGCCGGCCACGTGGGCGAACGACGGTTCCGCCGGCCCGGCACCGGCGGCCAGTTCGGCGAAACCGGCCAACCTGCGTGCGTCCCGCTCCCCGACCGCGAGCACCACCGCGTCCGCGACCGCGGGATGTGACCGCATCGCCGCCTCGACGTCGCCGAGCTCCACCCGGTGCCCGCGCACCTTGACCTGGTTGTCCTCGCGGCCCAAGAACTCGATGGCGCCGTCGGGCAGGTAGCGGCCGAGGTCCCCCGTCCGGTAGAGGCGTTCCCCGGTGCGCGGGTGGAGGACGAACCGCTCGGCGGTGCGCCCGGCGTCGCCGAGGTAGCCCTCCGCCAGGCCCGTGCCGCCGATGTACAGGCCGCCGGTCACGTGGTCCGGGCAGTCCTCCAGAGCGTCGTTCAGGACGTGGAACGTCTGGTTCTCCAGGGGCGTGCCGTAGGGAATGCTCCGCCAGTGCGGCGGTACGTCACCGATGGGGTGCCAGATGGACCAGATCGCGGCCTCGGTCGCACCGCCGAGGCTCACCATCCTCAGCCGGGGGTGCCTCGCGCGGACCCGGTCGGGCAGGTCCACCGGAATCCAGTCGCCCGACAGCAGCGCGAGCCGCAGTCCGGAGATGTCCGCCCCCGGTTCCGATTCCAGGTACGACTGGAGCATCTGCAGCTGGGCGGGGACCGTGTTCCACAGCGTCACGTGGTGCCGGTCGACCACCTCGGCCCAGTGCGACGGGTCGGC
This sequence comes from Lentzea jiangxiensis, assembly GCF_900104175.1. Taxonomy (GTDB): domain Bacteria; phylum Actinomycetota; class Actinomycetes; order Mycobacteriales; family Pseudonocardiaceae; genus Lentzea; species Lentzea jiangxiensis. The sequence goes on along the minus strand of NZ_FNIX01000015.1, from coordinate 72,280 downwards.
GGCCCGGCCGGCATCGGGCAGCACGAGCCCGCCGCCTGCGCCGAGCACGCCGAAGATGTCCCACACGGACAGGTCGAAGCCGAGGCCGGCGATCCCCAGCACCCGGTCGGCGGGGCCGATGGCGAAGCGGCGGTTGATGTCGTCGATGGTGTTGGCCGCGGCGCGGTGGCTGACCACCACGCCCTTCGGGTCGCCGGTCGATCCCGAGGTGTAGACGACGTAGGCCGGGTCCGACGGCACCGCCCGCACGGCGGGTGCGGTGCCGCCCACCGGTTCGCCGGTGAGATCGATGACGAGCGCGTGCACGGGGAGATCCCGTGCCACGTCGTCACCGGGCCTCGTCACCGCGAACCGAACCCCCGCGTCGTGCAGGACTCGGTCCCGCCGGGCGACGGGCTGCCCCGCGTCGATCGGCAGGTACACCGCGCTCGCGGCCAGCACGCCCAGCACGGCCACGACCTGTTCGGGCCCTTTGTCCATCACGACCGCGACCCGCTCGCCAGGCGCGCACCCGCTCGCGTGCAACCTCCCCGCCAGGTCGGTGGCACGCGCCGCGAGCTCGCCGAAGGTCATCACCGTGTCGCCCGACACCACCGCGACCTCGTCGGGGTGCGCGGTGGCGCAGGCGAACACCGGCTCGTGCAGCAGCCGCGCGGGACGGTCGGCGGCGGTGTCGTTGACCAGCTCGCGACGCCGCCGCTGGGCGGCCGGCAACCCCACCGGACACCGGTCGGTCCACGCGTCGTCGTCGGTCGCGAGGGCGCTGATCAGCCCGCTGAACGCCTCGAACGCGTCCTCGGCGACGCCGTCGGCCAGCACGCCCCGCCGCACGTCCCACCCGAGCACGAGACCGCCGTCGTACTCGGCGACCTGGCAGTCGATCCACACCTGGGGCGTCTGGGTGAGCCCGCGGCGCACCCGGACGGACGGACCGGTGGCCAGCCCCGCCGTGCTGGTGAACACCACCGGCATCAGCACCGGGCTGCCGGCTTCGCGGGTCAGCTCACCCAGCACGTCCACGCCGGTGAACAGCCGGTGGTCCAGGTCGTCGAACAGCCTGGCCGAGATCGCGTGGACCCGCTCGGCGAAGGTGTCCGCCGTGTCCAGGTCGACGGCCAGCAGACCGACCGAGGAGAAGTCACCGACCAGGGCGTCGACCTCCTCGTGCAACGGCCACCGGCCGGACAGCGGGAGGTTCAGGGTGAACCGGCGATGGCGGCTCCACCTGCCGATGACCTCCGCATAGGCCGCGAGGACGGTCGCGGACACCGTGACGCCGTGCCTGCGCGCCCGTTCCCGCAGGCCCGTCAGCTCGACATCGGTGAGCCACCGGTGCGACCTGTCGAACCGCACCGGGCCGGCCGGTGCGCACTGCTCGGACAGGGGCAGCACCGGCGCGGGTGGAAGGTCCTCGATCCGGTCGAGCCAGTACTTCCGGTCGCGCTGGTACCGCGGTGTGTCGCGCAACTTCCGCTCGGCGAGCACGTAGTCGCGGAAGGTGATCCGCGGCCGGGCCGAGACCGCCGGACCGCCGTGGACGAGCTCCGCCAGCTCGGCGAGCAGCGCCTGCAGGCTCGCCGCGTCGACGGTCAGCAACTCCACCGCCAGGTGCACGATCGTCACGTCGTCGGCTCGGGTGGCGCGCAGCGCGAACAGCGGCCACGCCGCGGTGTCACCCAATCGGCCCGTCAGCTCGTCACGGCAGGCGTCCAGATGTGCCTGCACCCGCTCGGGCGGAGCGCCACGGAGGTCCGTGACCGGAATCCGGTAGTGGTCCACTTCCGGGAGCACGAGTTGGTAGCCGTCGCCGTGGACGACGGCACGCAGCATGTCGTGCCGGACGACGAGCTCGTTCCAGGCCTCCTCGACGCGCTCCGGTTCGACCGCGGAGAACTCGACCTCGAGGTAGCTCGTGCAGGCCGCGCCCCCGTAGGGGTACGCGGGGTGCCGCCCCAGGAGGTAGGCGGACTGCACGGGGGTGAGCGGGAACGGGTCGTGCCGCCCGGCCGGGTCCGGTTCGATGCGCGGCAGCGCCGACTCACGTTCCACGAAGCGCAGCACCTCGGTCTTGTGCTCGCGCAGTGCTGTTCGCCGTTCCTCGGTGAGCACCCCGCGCGGCGCGCGGAAGCGCAGGCGGCCTTCGTCGGCCCACAACCTGACGCCGAGGCACTCCAGCTCCGTGAGCAGTTCGGTGATGTTCACAGGCTGCCTTCCTCCGAGTCGATGTCCTCGCCCTGCCGGGCGATCGCGTGGCCGACGGCGGCTGCGAGATGTGCGACGGTGGGGTCGGCGAAGAACTCGCGCAGCGACAGCGTGACGCCGAACGCGCGGCGCACCCCGTGGATCAGCCTGGTGGCGCTGAGGGAGTCACCACCGAGTGCGAAGAAGTTGTCGTGCCGGTCTCCCGGCGTCCGATCGAGCAGGTCGCCCCAGAGGTCCGCGAGCGTGCGTTCGCGGTCGGACAGCAACGCCTGTCCGACCGGCTCCGCTTCGGCCGGGACCAGGCCCTCGGCCAACGCGGCCCGGTCGACCTTTCCGTTGGGGGTCAAGGGAAAGCCGGACACCCGGACGATCCTCGGGATGGCGTGGACCGGCAGCCGGTCGGCGAGGAACCGCGGCAGGTCGACGAGCTGATCCTCGTCCTGCGCCCGCACGAACGCCACGAGTCGCTTGTCCCCCCGGCCGGGCACGACAGCGGCGACGGCACGCCCGACGCCCGGGTACGCCGACACGGCGGCTTCGACCTCGCCGAGTTCGATCCGGTGGCCCCGGATCTTGACCTGGCCGTCCCGCCTGCCCAGGAACTCCAGCGTGCCGTCCGGCCAGTAGCGGCCCACGTCCCCGGTGCGGTACCAGGACATGCCGTCGTGTTCGACGAACTTGGCAGCGGTGAGTCCGGGATCGTTGCGGTAGCCGCGAGCGACCCCGGTCCCGCCGATCCACAGTTCGCCCGGCACCCAGTCCGGCCGGTCGCGGCCCGTGTCGTCGACCACCCGGAACCTCTGGTTGCGCAGGGGGAAGCCGTACGGGATGGACACCCAGTCCGGTGCGACGGCGTCGACCTCGTAGGCGTTGGACCAGATCGAGGCCTCGGTGGCGCCGCCGAGAGCGACCAGGGCACACCGGTCGCCACCGGCCTGCCGCGCGAGCCGTTCCGGCAGGTCGAGCCCCACCCAGTCACCCGAGAGCAGGACCAGGCGCAGCGAGCCGGGCAGTCCCGCGCCGGCCTCGGCCTCGGTCAGCAGCATGTCGAACACCGCGGGCACGGTGTTCCACACCGTCACCCGGTGCTCGGGCGCGAGCGCCAGCCAGCGCTGCGGGTCCCGGCGTTCGTCCTCCGCGACGAGGACGACCGTCGCGCCGCTGCCGAGCAGTCCGAACAGGTCGAACACGGACAGGTCGAAGTCGGCGGCGGACAGCGCCAGGACGCGGTCGTCCCGGCCGATGCCGAACCGGCCGCACAGGTCGGCGAGTGTGTTCACCGCACTGCGGTGGCGGATCTCGACGCCCTTCGGCTCCCCGGTCGAGCCCGAGGTGAAGATGACGTAGGCCATCCCGTCCGGGTCTCCGCCGATCTCCTCGACCGGCGCGCTCCGCTCCGCGTCGCCGATCCGCAGCGACCGCACGCCGTCCGGTCGCGGCGCGTCGTCGCCGCCCAGCAGCAGCGTGACACCGGCCCGGTCGAGGATGCGTGCGGCGCGCAGCGGCGGCTGGTCGGCGGAGACCGGCACGTAGGCCGCGCCGGCGGCCAGCACGCCGAGCAGCGCGGCCACCTGCTCGACCCCCTTCGGCAGGCACACCGCGACTGGATCTCCCGGGCCGACGCCGTGCTCGACCAGCATCCCCGCCACCTGACGGGCCTTGTGGGCGAGTGCCCCGTAGCTCAGCCGCAGACCGCAGCTCTGCACCACGGCGATGCGGTCGGGGTGCGCCGCGGCCCGCTCGAAGAACGCGCCGTGCAACAGACCCCCGCCGAGGGTGCTTTCCGGCTCGGGGCCGGTCGTGTCGTTGACCTTCTCCCGCACCGCCCGCTGATCGACCGGCAGCAGGTCGGGCGTCGCGCCGGTCCAGTCGCCCTCGGCCAGCCACGACACCAGGTCGTGGTACGCGCCGAGCATCGCGTCGACCACACCCGCCGGGAACAGTTCGTCCACCGAGTCCCAGCTCAGCAGCAGCCCTTCCGGCAGCTCGACGACCTGGTGGTCGAGCCACACCTGCGGCGTCTGCGACCGGGTGTGGTCCGGCCAGCGCACCGACCTGGCCAGCTCGTCGTCGACGCCCAGCATGCTCGTGAACACGACCGGCACGGCCTCCGCCAGGCGGGCGTTCTCCTTGGCCAGTTCGCGCAGGACCCGGACCGCCGACACCTGCTGGTGGTCGAGGTCGCGCCACACCTGCTCCTGGAGGCGTCGCACCCGGTCGAGCCAGCTCTCCTCCGGCCGCGGCCGGTCCGCGACCAGCAGGAGCGAGGTGAAGTCGCCGACGACGCGGTTGATGTCCGCGTGCACGTCACGCCGGTCGAACAGGGTCATGTTCACGGTCAGGTCGCGACTGGCGCTCCACGCGCCGAGGACGAGCGTGTAGCAGGAGAGCAGGACGACGCTGGGTGTCACGTTGAACGCCCTCGCCCGCTCGGTGACGGCACGCCATCTCGCGGCGTCCAAGCGGCGCTCGCGGCGCACGAACCGAGGGCGGACGACTTCGGCGGGCCGGATCCTCAGCGGCAGTTCCGGCCCCGGCGGCAGGTCCGCCATCCGCCCACGCCAGTACTCCAGCACCTCGGCGAGCTCCCTCGGTTCCGGAGCGCCACCCAGTACGTAGTCGCGGAAGGAGACGCCGATGGGCGGGAGCACCGCCCGCGGGTCGCGGTGGAGGCGCTCCCACTCGGACAGCAGCGTCAGGATGCTCAGCCCGTCGACGGCGATGTTGTCGAACGCCACGCACAGCCGTGCTCCGCCATCCGCACGGGTCACCACCCGGATGTCGAACAACGGCCAGGTCCCCGCGTCGATGGCACCGTGGCACATCCGGTCCCGCACCTGGTCCAGCACGTCCTCCGGCGAGTCGCCGCCATCGACGACCGTGATGCCGTAGGCCGGCACCTCGGGCAGGATGCGCTGCGTGCCGTCCGGCGTCACCACCACCCGCAACATCTCGTGCCGGGCGACCAACCGGTTCCACGCCCGCTCCAGCCCGGGCACGTCCAGCTCCCCGTGCTCGTACTCGACGTAGAGCTGGGCGCCGATCCCGCCGAGCTGGAAGTCGGGCGACCGGCCCAGCCAGTACGCCGCCTGGACGTCGGTCAGCGGGAACGGGTCGTGGCGGTGTTCCTCGTCCGCGGCGAGCGCGCCGGCGGCCTTCGCCACGCCACGGGTGATCGTCGCCGCGAACTCGTGCAGGACCGGGTGGGTGAACAGGCGGGCGAGTTGCGCGCCGGCCAGGCCCTCCGCGCGGAGTCTGGTCATCAGGCGGGTGGCCAGGATGCTGTCGCCGCCGAGCTCGAAGAAGCTGTCGGAGCGCCGGACCTCCGGCACACCGAGGACCTCGCCCCACAGGCGGGCGACCGACTCCTCGACCGGTCCCCGCCACCGCTGCACCGTTGAGTGATGAGGGGAGCTTTCACGAACCTGGGGTTTGTGGAAGCTCCCCTCGTCAACAGTGGGCCGAGCGCGGACCGCGGCGTCCCGCAGCGCACGGTCGTGCGGGGTCGGCAACGGCGCCGGCGGCACGGACCAGTCGACCTCGGCGAGGCTCTCGACCAGCCGCACGTAGCAGTCGAACATCGCGTCCACGACGCCTTCGGCAAACAGGTCCTCGACGACGTCCCAGTCGATGGTGATCCCGCCGCCGGACTCCGCCACCTTGTTGTCGAGCCAGACCTGAGGCGTCTGCGTGACGCCGTAGACCTGGTGCGGGAACGGGGCGGGCAGGTCCAGCGACACGTCGTCGCCGACGCCGAGCACGCTGGTGAACACGACGGGGATCGACGCGGACGCCGATCCGCCGCACCGGGCCAGCTCGCGCAGCACCCAGATGCCGGACGCCTCCCGGTGGGAGAGGCCGCGCCCGAGTTGCTCCTGAAGCGCGCGGACGCTCGCGGCGAACGCCTCGCCGTCACGCCGGCAGTGGCTGAGCAGCAGCAGCGAAGCGAAGTCCCCGACGACGTGGTGCACGTCCGGGTGCACGTCGCTCCGGTCGAACAGGGTCAGGGTGACCGTCAGGTCGCGTTGGTCGCTCCACGCGCCGAGCACTTCCGCGTAGCAGGTGAGCAGGACCGCGCTGGGGGTGAGGCCGTGCCCGCGGGCTACAGCGGCGATCCTGGTCCACGTGGCGACGCCGACACGGTGGTGCAGCCGGTGGAACGTCGGCCTGCCGGCCGCGGCCGGGTCCTTGGCCAGGGGCAGCGCCGGCGGTGGCGGCAGCTCACGGACGCGCTCGCGCCAGTACTCCTGCGCCTGCGCCAGCCGATCCGGGTCCGGCCGCACCTGGAGCAGGTAGTCGCGGTACGACAGGCCGAGCGACGGCAGCTCGGCGTCGAGGTCGGCGCTCAGCCTGGCCCACTCCGTCAGCAGCACCATGATGCTGCGCCCGTCCATCACGATGCTGTCGAGGCCGACGTGCAGCCGGGTGTGCCGCCGTCCGCCTCTGACGTGGTGCACCGCGCGGATCTCGAACAGCGGCCACGTCGCGGTGTCGAAGAGCTTGTGGGACAACGACATTCGCTGCCGGTGCAGCACGGCCTCCGGACGGTGGCCCGCGTCGGCCGCGCGGATCCGGTAGCGCGGGACCTCGGGCAGGATCCGTTGGGTGGCGTCGGCATCGATGACGGCGCGCAGCATCTCGTGCCGGGCGACGAGCCGGTTCCACGCCTCCTCCAGCCGGGGCAGGTCGACGTCGACGCCGTCGAGTTCGAGGTAGAAGTGCGAACCGACGCCACCGAGGGGGATGCGGTCGTCGCGCCCGATCCAGAACGCCCGTTGCACGTCGGTGAGCGGGAACGGGTCGTGGCGGTGGTCCGGGTCCGGTCGCACGGCCACCGGCGCCTCCGCACCGCCCGGCGTCACCCGTGCGGCGAAGTCGCGCAGGACCGGCTTGGCGAACAGGTCCGCCAGATCCGCGCCCGCCAGCCCGATCTCGCCGAGCCTGCGCATCAGCCGCGTCGCCAGGAGGCTGTCTCCGCCGAGGGCGAAGAAGTCGTCGTCCGGGCCCACGCCGTCGACGTCGAGCAACTCGCACCACACTTCGGCGACCGCGTGTTCGACCGGGCGAAGCGGAAGCCGGTCACCGGAACGCGGGCCGCCGCGGTCCTCCAACGCCCGGTGGATCGCCTTGCGGTCGACCTTGCCGTTGGGAGTGAGCGGGAAGGCGTCCACGACGCTGAGGTGGTCCGGCACGAGATAGCCCGGCACGCGGTCAGCCAGCCACGCCCGCAGCGCCGCCGGCCGCACCTCCGCCGCGGCGACCACCGCCGCGGCGAGTTGCCGGGAGGCGGTCCGCACGACGGTCGCGACCGCCTTGTCCACCTGCGGGTGGGTGGCGAGCACCGCCTCGATCTCGCCGAGCTCGATCCGGTGACCGCGGATCTTGACCTGGTGGTCGGTCCGGCCGAGGAACTCCAGAGTTCCGTCCGGCAGGTAGCGGGTGAGGTCGCCGGTGCGGTACCAGCGGCGGCCCTCGTGCTCGACGAACTTCTCCGCCGTGCGCTCGGGATCACCCCGGTAGCCGTCCGCGAGGCCCGCGCCGCTCACCCACAGCTCGCCGGAGACCCAGTCCGGGCAGTCCCGTCCCCTGCTGTCCGCGACCCGGCAGGTGACGCCCCGCAGTGGCGTGCCGTAGGGAACGGCACGCCACGCCGGATCGACCTCGTCCACCTCGCACACGGTGGCGTGGATGGCCGCTTCGGTCATGCCGCCCAACCCGGCGAACCGGCAGCCGGGCACGAGTTCCCGCAGCCGGTGCGGCAGGTCGACGGTGACCCAGTCACCGCCGAGCATGACCAGTCGCACCGAGTCGCCCAGACCGGCTTGGGCCGCCGCGACGAGCAGCATGTCCAGCAACGCGGGAACGGCGCTGACCACGGTGACGCGCCGGCGACGGATCAGCTCGGCCCACGCGGCGGCGTCACGCCGCCGGCCCTCGTCCAGGACCACCACGCTGCCCCCGAACCCGAGGAACGCGAACAGGTCGTACGCGGACAGGTCGAAGTCCAGTGCCGACAGGGCGATCGTGCGGTCCGCCTCTCCGACGTCGAACAGGTCGTTGACCGCGTCAACGGTGTTCGCCACCGCCCGGTGCGACACCTCCACTCCCTTGGGCACCCCCGTCGAGCCGGACGTGAAGATCACGTACATCAGCGAGCCGGGATCGACCGGCACCGGCGCGGCCATCGGTTCGTACGCGGCGGAATCCTCCAGCACCAACGGTTCCGGGCCGGTCGAACCCGCCGCCGTCACCGCCGTCGCCCGGTCGACGAGCACGAACCGCACCCCTGCGGCGAGGTGCACGGCGGCCCGCCGTGCCGGAGGAACGTCCACACCGGACGGCACGTAGGTGGCTCCGGCCGCCAGCACACCGAGCACCGCCACCACCTGTGCCACGCCTTTGGGCACGGTGACGCCGACGCTGTCGCCCACTTCCACGCCCTGTGCGCGCAGCAGTCGCGCGACCCGCAGCGCCCTGGTGGCCAACTCCCCATAGGTCATCGAGCCGTCCTGGTCCCACAACAGCGCCTCACGGTCCGGCACAGCCCGTGCGTGGGCGAAGAAGCGCTCGTGGAGCGGGGTGCCGGCAGAGGCTTCCGCCGTGCGGTTGACCCGTTCCCGCACCGCGCGTTGCCGCAGCGGCAGCATCGACGGAACCGGTTCGTTCCACCGTGCGGCGCCGTCGAGCAGGCCGCGGACCAGACCGACGTAGGCGTCGAACATCGCGTCGAGCACCCCCGCCGGGAAGATCCGGTCACGGGCGTCCCAGTTCACGAGAATCCCACCGTCGAACTCCGTGACCTGGGCGTCGAGCCACACCTGTGGCGCCTGGGAGCCCGTCCAGCACGGCTCGCCGAAACAGCGCCGCACCTCGGCGTCGAACAGTTCGCCCAGACCCAGCGCGCTGGTGTAGACCACCGGGGCGAGCACGCGTTCGCCACCGTTGAGCCTGCTCAGGTCGCGCAGCACCTCGACGCCGGTGTACCCGGCCTGGCCGAGCGTCTCCCGCAACCGCGCCTGCACCCCGTGTGCCCGTTCGGCGAAGGACAACGGACCGGACATGTCCACGTCGAGCAGGATCGAGCTGGAGAAATCACCGACGAGCTTGTCCACGTCCTCGTGCAGCGGCTCCCGGTCGAACACGGGCAGGTTCAGCAGGAACCTGTCCACCGCGCTCCACGCCGCGACGGTCTCGGCGAACGCCGCCGCGAGCACGGCGGCCGGCGTCAGACGGTGTGCCCCGGCCCGTTCCCGCAGCTTTGCGGTGTCATCAGCGGAAAGCCGGTGGTGGCGACGGGTGAAGGCGCCGGTGTCGCCCTCCCCGGAGCGCACCGGCAAGGCGGGCGGGCCTGGCAGCTCCGGTAGCCGGTGACTCCACCAAGCGCGCGCTTGCTCTCTCGTGCCGCGGCGCACCGCCGCGCGTTCGGCGAGATAGCGGGGGTAGCTGCAGCGCAGTGGCGGCAGCGGGTCGTGCGGCGCCTGGTACAGGTGCGCGAGGTCCGCGAGGACGTTGCGCAGGCTCAGCGCGTCCGCCGCCACCATTTCCAGGTTCAGGTGCATCCGGCTGCCCCCGGAGGCCAGCAGCGACAGTTCGACGTCGAGCACCCTGCCCCCGGCGAGGTCCACGACCCGGTTCGACAGCCTGGTGCGGATTTCCGCCAGCCGCGCCTCCACCTGGCCGTCCGGGAGGTCGCGCAGGTCGTGGAGGGTGAGACCGGGCCAGTTCCCGCGCTCGTCGATGCGCTGCATCCCGTCCGCGCCCACTCTGACCCGCAGCATGCCGTGCCGCTCGACCACCGCACGCACCGCGCTTGCGAGCCGGGCGGGGTCGACGCCCTCACCCGCACGGGTCTCGAACTCGGTGTAGAAGTGCGCGGCGACACCGCCGAGTTCCTGGCCGGGCGATCGGCCGAGCCAGAACGCGTGCTGCATCGTGGCGAGCGGGAACGGCGCCGACTCGTCCACGGCCTGCACGGGTGCGGGCCGCGGTGCCGGCTCCTGCAGCCGGCTCCGCCGGATGACCGCCCACCAGGCCGCCGGGGTCGGTTGTGCCGCCAGCTCACCGGATCCGACCCGCACGCCGTGCCTGCGCAGCAGGGCCGCCATCCGCAACACGAAGATCGAGTCGACGCCGAGGGCTACGAGGTCGGCGTCCTCGGTGACCTGGTCGCGGCGCAGTCCGGTCAGCTGGCAGATGCGCTCACACACGTCGGCGATGTCGCGCGGCCACGCCTCACCTGGCTGGAACTCCTTCGACCGGGGAAAGGAGGTGGTGCCGATCATCGCGTCGTCACCCCGTGGAGCCGCATCGAGTCCTGAGCTCATCCGGCGGCCACAGCGGTCGACGCGGAACGGCGGGACGCGGGCAGGACGGGAAGAGAACCCGGTATCGCACGCAGCTTCGCTGCCATCGAACCTCCAATGCTGTTCGTGCCACGACCCATGGCTGCCGACGTCGGACTGCCCGCATCAGCAGAGGGCGAACTCGTCACGGGCGCGGAGGCACCACGTCCCAGGACGGCTGGAGCTGCGGCGCCGGACGTCGATCTCGCGACCATGAGCAGGATGGAGGCTCCGCGTGACGGGCGCAGTGCTCCATGCACGTGACAACCCCATTGAGCGAAAAAAGCAATACTCGTCTGGGTACGGATCATCACTCACGGCGACTCCAGTACATCTCCATCGAAACGGACGAGAACAGTCGACCGAGCGCGACGGCAACGTCCGTCAGACCTCGTAAAAGACGAAACCGGGTACGTGCGCAGCACTGATCCGATTACCGCCCTCAGCGACGCACTCCGGCAGAACTACAGCTGTATGGGCACATTCCCGTCCCCACAGGGTGACTGACCGCCCGGTCCGGCACGCCGGGCGGTATACACGAGGTGGACGTTGCCGAGTTCGACCTCAACGAACCGATATGAATCCCAACCCGACGGCAAGGAGCAGAACCATGACCTCGAGCCTGCAAGAGCAAAAGCGCGACATGCTGTTCTCCAAACTCGACAGGAATAACGACGGAGCGATCGACGAGAGCGACATCCAGGCACACATCAGCGGATTCCTCACCGATTTCCAGGTGCCGCCGGACTCACCGCAGGCCCGTGACATCCACGAGTCGGGCGCCGCTCTGTGGCGGCAGCTGAACCACGCCGACGCCGACGGCAACCGGGTGATCACCAGGGAGGAGTACGTCGCGGCGATCGACAACGACACGGTGGAGCAGATCTACGTCTCGATGAACGATTCCTTCTTCAAGATCATCGATTCGGACGGCGACGGCCGGGTCACCGAAGAGGAACTCGCCCACGCGCTGAGGCGGGACGGCATTGCCGGCGGCGACGTGCACGCCGCGTTCCAGAAGCTCGACACGGACGGCGACGGACACATCACCAAGGAGGAGTGGAACAAGGCGACGAGGGAGATGCTGCTGAGCTCGGACCCGAACGCCGCGGGCAGCGTGCTGCTCGGCGTCTGACGGACAACCGCCGGCGCGCCGCAGCGGTCCCCGCCTGACTCACTTCGATCCGCCATCGTCAGCCTCGTGTCGTCTGACAGATCCCCTGCGTCGTTCTGACAGATCACCGCAGGGCGCCGCCGAACGGTGTCACCGGGGTGGCCGGTTCCGCTCGGCGACACCCCTCGGCGACACCCCGGAGTCAGGTTGCGCCACCGGTTCCGCCGGACGCGACGGCTCACCGGCGCGACTCGGGCGCGCGACCCGGCACGCCGGCTGGGTGGTGCACGCTTCAGCGGGGCGCTGACGGCACCGCCCCGCGCACATCCAGCACGAAGGACGCCGGAACAGCACCACGACGCACCCGTCTGAGCGCAATTCGCCCGGCAACGTTCTCCGGCCACGCCGCTGGCCCGTTCCGCCGTCCTCGGAAGGAGGCACCGCCGAGCCCGTGCGCTCGGCGGCGCCTTCGCATGTCGGGAGATCGCGACGACCGAGTGGAACGCACGACGATTCTTCCGACATCGCGGGACGTCGGGTCCCGGTCACACCGCCAGACCGGCGCCAAGTGCTTTTCTGCCGAACGCCCGAGGTATGGAGGTTCTGATGGCACGAACTGACCGGGTTTCCGTCTTCCTGGTGCAACAAGGTGTTTGGGATCTCCCGCTGGAGTCCATGCCACTGGCATCCGGGTTCCTGAAGGCCACCGCGCTGGACGACGCCCGCCTGCACGGGCGGTGTGACATCAGGATCGTGAATTTCAACGGCGGGGCCACCCTGATGAAGATGGCGCAGGAGGTCTTCGCGAACGATCCTCCGGACGTCATCGCGTTCTCGGTGCTGGGATGGAACTACCGGGACTTCGGCGCGCTCGCGGAAACCTTCAAGCAACTCAACCCCGACGGCTGGGTCATCTTCGGCGGCACACACGTGGCGAACCAGGGAGCGCGAACATTCCGCATGCACCCCGACGTCGACGTCGTGGTGAACGGCGAAGGGGAAATGGTGTTCAAAGATCTGCTGAACGCCTACCTCGACGGAGCGTCCCCCAGGAACCTGCCGCTGATCACCGGGATTTCCTACCAGGACTCGGGCGGCGAGGTCATCACCACACCACCCAGGAACCGCATCGACGACCTCGACGTGATCCCGTCGCCGTTCCTCACCGGCGCCATCGACCTCACCGACGACGACGGGCGGTTCAAGTACGACGTCGCACTGATGGAGACGAACCGCGGTTGCCCGTACAAGTGTTCGTTCTGCTACTGGGGAGGAGCCACCGGCCAGCGCATCCGCGCGTTCTCCCGGGAACGACTCCGGGCAGAGCTCGAGCTCTTCGCCAAGCACAAGGTGCACACCATCGTGTTGTGCGACGCGAACTTCGGCATCCTGCCGATCGACGCGGAGTTCATCGACGACATGATCGAGGTCCGGGACCAGTACGGCTATCCGCGCGCACTGGAGACCTCGTGGGCGAAGAACAAGTCCAAGTTGTTCTTCGACATCGTCCGCCGCATGAAGGAAGCCGGTATGCGCAGCTCTTTCACGCTGGCGCTGCAAACCCTCAACGAGGACGCGCTGAAGACGATGAACCGGCACAACATGAAGGTCAACGAATGGGAAGACCTCGCCCAGTGGCTCGACCAGGAAGGACTCGACTGCTACGCCGAACTGATCTGGGGAGCGCCCGGCGAGACGGTCGAGTCCTTCATGGAGGGGTACGACCGGCTGTCCCGCCACGTGTCGAGGATCGCCGTCTACCCGCTGCACCTGTTGCCCAACACCAGCTACGCCGAGAAGAAGGACGAGTACGGCATCGTCACGGTCCGCGGTGACCGGGACGACTTCGAGTACGTCCTCTCGCACGACACCATGACGTTGGAGGACAACCGGCTCGTCAAGCGGTTTCTCTTCTGGGCACGGGTGATGGCGGAGAACGCCGTGCTGCGTCACACGTGGGTGGGCCTGCGGGAACTCGCCGACATCAAGCAGTCGGAGGTGATGCGCGACCTGGACACGTGGATCGGCGCAACGGACGACCCTGCGGCGGACCCGCTGCGCGCCGCGGTCCTGAGGGCCTCGACCGACGACCGCGCCTACGGTGACGCCGTCGAGTACCTGCTGGGCGACCCGAGCGCGAAACGACTGCTGGAAAGGTGGTGGACGGAGTCCGTGCGCCCCTCACTGGCCACCGAGCACGCCGAGGTGCTCGACGCGATCTTCCGCTACGACATCCTGACCCAACCCGCTTACCACAGCGCAGAAGCCGCGGAACCCGCCGAGCGGCTGCCGGTGGTCAAGCTGCACGGCACGGAGTACTTCGTGCGCAAGGACGTCGAGTTCGAGTACGACGTGCCCTCCATCATCGAGAAGGTCCGCCTCGGCTCCCGCGACCTGCCGGAGCCGGGGCGCTGGAAGTCCGACCTCTACTACCGGGTGGGGGCGGAGGACTTTATCGGATCGACCAACCACGAGGAGATCGTCTACTTCATGGGCATGACACCAGCCGAGGTCCGCGCCGGCTCCGCTGCTCGCTGAGGCGCGCCTGGCGCTGCGCAGTCACTGGGCCATCTGGAAACGGATGCATCTCAAGGCAAGGGCGGCCGCGAGGACGTCCTCGAGCGTCGCGAGTACGCCCGCACAGAGGGATGTGCGAATGAGGCCCTCCGGATCCAGGAGGCACGCGGACATCCACTCGGCCAGGCCATCGCGTCTGTGAACCTGGCGGACATGCTGGATCGTGGTGGCGCTGGGGCCTGCTGCACCGTTGGGCGACATCCGAGTTGGCATGCCGTGAGGGCGAGCCGGAAGGATGTCGACGTACCCGAGCCCTGCTCCCAGGAGTTCCGCGACAATGTCGTGCGGGTCGCGCGCAAACATGAGGCCGGCGCGACGGTCGAACAACTCGCCCAACGCGGGATGCTTTGACGTCGCGGTCACGGGTCAGGAACCTGGCCCGCACCAGGTGATCAGCGTCCTCGAGGTTCACGAGCAGGGTGCAGACGGCCTGAATGCCCAGGCATGGACGGGGTGTGCGGTGGTACCGAGTGCGCGTACACGTTTGTCGGCGTGGTGGATGGTGGCGAGGATGTGCTGACGCTGCCCGGTCAGCGCGACAATCTCGACGAAGCCCATTGCCAGGATCGCCTCATCCTGCGAGCGCGGGAAGTCGACCCGTATAACGGCTGGCTGGCGCGGGCCGGATTGACACCCGTAGCCTGGAGAATCTTCCACCGTCGAGGCTGTGATCGCGACCCCAAGAGCGCGCGAGCTCGACGTGGATGCGCCGACAACCCCACGAGGGCGCAGAGCGAACTGGCGGCTCGAAGCGACCGTGCGCGGACGTCCAGGCCTTCGGTTCACACTCGCACGGGCATGACGCCGCTTGACCAGGTCGCGATGCCATCGCAGCACCGCATCCAGGCTGATCAGCAGCCGGAACCGGCGCAACCCCGCCCAAGCCAAGAGCACGAGCACGACAGGGCGTAGCGCGAAGATCTCAACGCTCTTCTCGCGCTCGGTCCTGCGCAAGAGCCATGACGCGGCGGAAGTCCGGGAGACGGCGAGGTAGCCGAAGCGAACGGTCGAGCGATGATTATACCGTCTTCAAGCAGTTCCTTTTTCGGTAAAGTCGCGCGGGATGACCTCGGCCTCCTCCGGCGGCCGGACACGTCCCGCGAATTCGGCCACCACGGCAAAGCCGCCCTCGGCTTCACACTTTTCAAACACGATCAACTCACTGAACTCATTGAGATCAGCTCAATGCTGGGCCAATCGGGTCAAAGGCGACGAAAACCGATCGCTGCGAGCGACAATTCAGCTTGAATCCGGCGCCGTTGGTCCACTCAGGTGAACATGTCTACACGATCCGGAATTTCTTGACCCTCAATGGATGGCCTCCTAGTGTTCGAAGCATGCGAGTGTCGGGGGGCGCGCAAAGCGTGAGCACGGTAATTCACACTTTTGATCTCTGTGGACGGGCTGGTTGTCCGTCCCAGGTCATTCCGAGCTGATCTCGGCACGCGACCGGGCGGACGGGTCTCCGCCGCGGTGACGACCGCGCGGCGCGCGGTCCGCTCGAGCGACGTCGTGGAGCGCTCGTCGAACGTAGTCGTGCGCGTCCGTGCGGGGCACGCTCGCCCGAGTCCCGGAGCCGGAGCCGGAGTTCCGGGCACGCCCGCTCGTCAGTGGACCTCGCGCTCGCCGGTGCACCCATGCAGTCACATGTAGACGCGTGCAGAACACGCACGCGAACTGGAGGAGCAATGACCGCGGTACACCCGGACGCACCGTGCTGGTCGCGGCGGCCTGCGGAGGTCAGTTCGCTGGAGCGCTACTTCCCGCGCCGGGGCGAGGCCGACGTCGAGCTGCCGCTGCCGGAGCGGCACGACCCGGTGGTGGTGGCCTCGTTGATCGGCGCGGACGCGATGGCGCGCGGCCGCAGCGTGATGTGCGTGACCAGCGACGACCAGGTGGACCACGTCCTGGAGCGGCTCGCCGTGCTGCCCGGTCCGGAGGCGGTGGACCTGCACCGGGGCGACAACCCGCTGCGGGACCTGGTGGCCCACCACACCGGGCAGGCGTTGGGGGTGTCCGGTTTCTCCAGCTACTTCGGTCCCAACCCGGGGATCGACCCGGCGGACGTGGTCGTGCTGGACGCGGACCGCCTGAACGACACCGTGATCGGCGCGCTGTTCGCGGTCCGGGTGGAGCGCCGCACCCACCCCGCCGTCCACCGGCGGCTGCGCGAGCTCATCGGCGACGTGCATGCCCCGCAGGTGCTCGAACCCGCGCGGTGGAAATCGCTTGCCGCGCGCGTCTGCGCGATGCTCACCCCGGTGTTCTGCGGCGAGGACACGCGGTTCGCCTGGTTGCGGTTGCAGCCGTTCCTCCCCGAGTGCCGCGTCGTGGTCGGCGTGGACGACGTCGTGATCAGCCCGCCGGGCAAGCTGCTGCACGCGCTGCCCGGCTACCGGCACGCCAGGCAGCGTGTGCACCTGCGCGTGGTTCCCGCCCCGGCGGCCGACGCGGGCACCGAACCGGACGTGTCCGGTCTGTCCCCCAGCATCAGGTACGCGGTCGACTACCTGCGCACCTGCTTCACCGACCCGGACCTCACGCTGAACCGGGTGGCCAGCGTGGCCTACATGAGCCGTTACCACTTCTCCCGCAGCTTCCACGAGCAGACCGGGCACCGCTTCATCGACTTCGTCACCTCCCTGCGGATGGACGAGGCGCGGCTGTTGCTGCGCGAGTCGTCGATCTCCATCACCGAGGTCGCCCGCGCCGTCGGCTACCGCGAGCTGAGCCACTTCCAGCGCATGTTCAAGAAGCGCTTCGACATGTCCGCCTCCGCCTACCGCGCCGCCGCCGGGCGGTAGGCGGGCGGCTCCCGATCGGGAGCCGCCCGCGGGCCACCTCAGTCGCAGCACTGCTCCC
Source organism: Lentzea jiangxiensis (assembly GCF_900104175.1). Classification (GTDB taxonomy): domain Bacteria; phylum Actinomycetota; class Actinomycetes; order Mycobacteriales; family Pseudonocardiaceae; genus Lentzea; species Lentzea jiangxiensis. Next base: position 55,183 of record NZ_FNIX01000015.1, on the reverse strand, counting down.
GAGCCCACTCCGGGCGGTGCCAGTAGTGCTCCGGCCGCACCGCGGCCGAGGCGAACGGCGCGGCCGTGGACACCGCGCCACCCGACGCGGCCGTTCTCGCCGTGCCGGCGAAGGGTGCCAGCAGGCCGGGCACCGTGTGCCGCACCCCGCCCACGAACACCTCGCGCACGGCGGCCGCCGCGCGGATGTCGGTCAGCGGGTCGCCCTCGACGGCGATCAGGTCGGCGAGGTGCCCCGGCGCCACCGCACCGAGCGTGCCGGCGTAGCCGAGGGCCTTCGCGGCGTTGCCGGTGGCGGTGATCAGCGCCTCTCGCGGGGTGAACCCGTACTTGACCAGGGCCCGCAGGTTCTGGTGCGCGCTGATGCCGATGTCGTCCAGCGGCGCGTCCGTGCCCGACACCACCAGACCGCCCGCCCTGTGCACGCGCAGCAGCGCGTCGGCCATGCCCGCGGTGATCCGCTGGTACAGCGGGGCGTACGGGCCCGCCGCGCCGTCGGCCTTGGCGACGAGCCGGGCGTACTCCCAGTCGGGGTACAGCGTCCTGGTCCGCTCGTCCAGCACCAGCGAACGGTCCTCGGCGAGCAGCTCGGAGGCGAAGATCATCGTGGAGGAGACCCACATCCCGCTCGCGACGAGCACCGCGACGGCTTCCTCCGACAGCCGGTACCCGTTGTGGCTGAGCGTGCGGGAGTAGCCGAGGCGGTGCCCGCCACCGGGGTGCTCCATGCCGTCCAGGCCGCTGTGCGCCGCCGGGTAGAGGTAGTGCGAGGCGACCGGGATGCCCTCGGCGTGCGCCCGCTGCACGGCCTGGCGCTCGAACGGCACGGGCAGCCTCATGTAGAGCTTGACCAGGTCGTAGTCCAGGGCGGCGGCGCGGTCGAGTTCGCGGTCCAGCGCCTTCGCGGACATCACGGTGCGCACGAAGTTGTACGAGGCGCGCGTGCCGTCGAGGGCCTCGCCCGAGCCGATGTAGCGGGGACCGATCCGGGTGCCCGCCTCCATCGCCTCCCGGTTCTCCACCATCTGGTAGGCGGGGTCGCCGGGAGACCGGCTGGTGGTGACGCCGTAGGACAGCCACAGCCTGCCCTGCCGGTCACCCCACTGCCGCCCGCGCATGTGCCAGTGGTTGTGCGTGTCGATCAGGCCGGGCAGCACCGTCAGCCCGGACAGGTCGACGACCTGGGCGCCGCTCGTGCCCTGGCTGCCTGTGGGGACGATCGCCGCCACCCGGTCGCAGTCGAGCACGATGTCGACGTCGCGCCGCAGCGCGCTCGCGGTGCCGTCCCACACCGCCCCGGCGCGCAGCACCACCCTGCCCTGCGCCTTGGCGGGCTGGTACCGCAGGTCGGCCCGCAGGGTGCGGGTGGTGCCGCCGCGGGTGAGCCGCAGGGCGCCGTTGTTCAGGTGCAGCAGCGTGCGGCCGTCCGGGGTCACCGCGACGGAGTCGGTCACCTCGTCGGTCAACCGCACCGGCGCTCCGGTGATGGTGCCCGCCGCGTCGGCGGGCACTCGCCAGGCGAGGCTCTCGGCCACGAGGACGAACCCGTCCCGTGTCCACACCGGACCGTCGTCGCCGCGGGTGGAGATCGAGCGCTCCGGGGCGATGGCCTGGTAGCGCAGCACTCCGGTGGACAGCTCGACGGTGAGGATCTGGTTGTGGCCGGTCGCGGTGCGCCGGGAGTAGGGCACCAGGGCCGCTACCGCGAGCTTGCCGCCGTCGGGCGACCAGGCGGGCCTGCCCGGCTGGTAGAGGGCGGGCAGCACCTGGCGCGTGGTCCGGGCCGCGAGGTCGAGCACCCAGGTCGCGCCGGACTCGTCCTGGTAGGCGACCCTGGTGCCGTCCGGGGAGATCCGGGGCAGGAACTGGCCGTTCGGCGCGTCGGTGAGCCGCTCGGACCGTCCGGAGCCCAGCTCGAGCCGCCACAGGTTGATCGTTCCGGCGCGATCGCTCGCGTAGACGAGCGAGCGGCCGTCCGGGGCGAAGTCCGGGTCGGTGGCGACGTAGCCGTCGTCGACGACCTTGCGGGCGGTGCCACCGACCGGCAGCAGCCACAGGGCGTTGAGCGCCCGGAAGGCGACCTGCGTGCCGTCGGCGGACAGCACCGGGCCGACGATCCCCTTGGCCTGCCTGGCCTCGGCGGAACGCAGGTCGCGCGGGGCGCGCCGGTACGGGGCGGCGGCCAACGCCAGCTCGGCGGTGAACGGGACGTCGACGGCGGCGCCGTCCAGCGCGCGCCTGCGCACCTTCCCGCTCGCGCTGTAGAGGAACTCGCGGGCCGACACCCACGCCACCGGCAGCGGGGCGAGGTCTTCGCCGGTGACCACGGCCCGATCTCCGACGACCAGGTCGGTGGCGGCGCCGTCGATGCGGACGTAGGTGAGGCCGGCACCGTCCGGGGTGAAGCCGGGCGCGGCGAGGACCACCTCACCCGCGACCGGCCGGGTGCGCGCACCGGAGGCCAGGTCCAGCACCTCGATGGCGGTGTCGCCGACGAGGTAGGCGAGCTTGGTGCCGTCCGGCGACCACGCGGGGCTGGTGTGCACCTCGTCGGTCTCCGTGACGGCGGTCAGCGCGCCGGAGGCGGTGTTCAGCACGTAGATCCGGCTGACGTGGTCGCGGTCGGAGGAGAAGGCGACCTGGGTGCCGTCCGGGCTGAAACGGGGCTCGGTGTCGTACCCGGGCCCGGAGGTCAGCCGGGTCAGCGCGCCGTCGTCGACGTTGACCGTCCAGGCGTCGAAGGCACCGTCGCGGAAGGACTGGAACAGGATCCGGCGGCCGTCGGGGGCGAACTGCGGGCGCGAGGCGTCGTGCTCCAGCGGTGTGACCAGTCTGGCCGCGCCGCCCGCCACGGGCAGCACCCAGATGCCGCCCGAGACGTCGATCGCGAGCGTGCGCCCGTCCGGGGAGACCGCGACGCCGAGGTTGGCGCTGTCCGAGACGGTCACCGCACGGCTCCCCGGGGCGCCGTCCGGCCGCGCCGACGCCGGGATCGGCCCGGTCGCCAGCCACAGCGCGCTCGCGGCCGCTCCGCCCAGCCTCAGCGCTCCGCGTCGAGAGATCTCCATGTGCGTCCTACGCCTTCCGCGCCGTGGTGTACCTGGGCAAGTCGTTGTGGTCGGTGTGGTCGGTGATGTTCTCGAACACCCCGAGGTCGCCCAGCAGGGACATCACCGCCGGGGCCTGCTCGTCGTCGTGTTCGACGGCCACGCCACCACCGGGGCGCAGCAACCGCGCCGCCGCCGAGGTGACCGCGCGGATGACGACGAGGCCGTCGTGCCCGGAGAACAGCGCCGGGTGCGGCTGGTGGCGCTGCCACTCCGGCGGGAGGACCCGGTTCTCGACCACGAACGGCGGGTTGGCCAGCAGCAGGTCCACCCCGCCGTCGAGCTCGGCGAACAGGTCGGGAGCGGTGACATCACCCTCGTGCAGCACGATCGGGGTGTCCCCGGCCTCGGCTCTGACCGCCGCGTTGCGCCTGGCCCAGACCAGCGCCTCCGGGGACAGCTCGACCGCGTGCACCCTGGCGTCGGGCCGAGCGTGCGCCACGGCGAGCGCGATGGCCCCCGAACCCGAGCAGAGGTCGACCACCACGGGGTTCGCCACCTGCCGGATGGCTGCCAGCCCCCACGCCAGCAGCGGCTCGGTGTGCCTGCGCGGGACGAAGACGCCGGGTCCCACCGCGAGCTCGATGCCGCCGAGCCGCGCGCGGCCGGTGAGGTACTCCAGCGGCACCCGCCGCGCACGCCCCGCCACCAGGTCCCGCACCCGTTCGGCGGTGGTGGCGTCGAGCCGCGTGTCGCCCGGCAGTGCCCCGGCCGGACGACCGAGCGCGTGCGCGGCGAGGGCCTCGGCGTCCGCGCGCGGCGCCCAGGCACCCGCGTCGGCCAGCGTCTTCTCGGCGTCGTCGAGCAGCTCTGCCAGTGTCGGCGCCTCGGTCATGCGTATCGGGTCCCTTCCAGGATCTTCGCCGCGGTCTCCAGGTCGGCGCGCTCGTGCAGGGCCGAGAGCGCGAAGCGGACGAGGCCGGTGCCCTTGGCGACGGTGGGGAAGAACGCGGGCAGGATCAGCACGCCCGCGTCCTTGAGCGCGGCCGTGGTGGCGAACGCCTCCGCCTCCGTGGCGAAGTGCGCCCCGCGCACCGGCGACCGCAGCCCGGCGTTGACCAGCCGGCCCCCGGTCAGCTCGTCGAAGTCGGCCGCGTTGCGCCACAGCCGCTCCTGCAGCCGCGCGACTTCGCCGTCGACGTGCAGCCGCGCGGCGGCCACGTTCGCGGCGAGCAGCGGGAGCATGATCGAGTGGCCGAACACCAGCGGGTTGGCGAACTTGCGCAGCACACGCACGTCGGCCTCGCCCGGTACGAGGGCGAACCCGCCGGAACCACCGAACGCCTTGGACAGCGAGCCCGCGATCACGACGTTGTCCGGCAGGCGGTCGCCGAAGGTGTCGAAGGCGTACCCGGCGCCCAGCGGGCCCGCGATGGAGATGCCGTGCGCGTCGTCGACGTAGAGGTGCCCGCCGTGCGGCCGCAGCGCCTCCAGCACGCCGGCCACGTCGATCAGCCCGCCCATGGAGCCGACGCCGTCGACCAGCGCGATCGGGGTGCGGCCGGTGGCCGCGACCTCCCGCAGCGCGGTCTCCATCGAGCCTGGCTCCTCCAGGTCGAACCGGCGGGCCGGCCCGATCTGGCCGAGCAGGCCGCGCAGGATCTGCATGGACGAGTGCGCGGTCTTCTCCACCAGGAACGCCGCGCCCGCGGGCGCGATCGGGTAGCTCGGCAGCGCGCCGCTGCCCAGCAGCGGCAGCACCCCGAGGTGCACGGTGCCCACCGAGGTGAACGCGACCGCCCGGTTGCCCCGGTAGACCGTGCCGAGCAGGTCCTCCAGCTCCGGCAGGTAGTGCGGCCGCATCCGGTTGCGGGAGGAGGAGAAGTGCACGCCGAACCGGCGCAGCGCGTCCTCGGCGGCCTCGATCAGCGCCGGGTGCTCCTCCAGGCCGAGGTAGGAGCAGGAGACGAACTCCAACGCCTCCCCGCCCTCGGCGAGCCACACCCGCTTGCCGCGGCGGGCGGTGATGGTGTGCCCGGTCAGGCCTTGCTCGAAGGCGCGGTCCAGGGAGTCCGAGGTCCGGCTGATCCTCGACTCGACCCAGTTCGCGGTCTGGGTCGCCGTTTGCTGGGTCATGCTTCCTCGCTTGGCGGTAGATCCCCGGTGGGGGGTGGATCCGAAGAGCTGGGCGCAGTGCTCGGCGTGCGGGGACAACTCCGGGCCGAAGTAGTCGCGAAGCCGGGCGAGCGCGGCCCCGAAACCCGCCTCGTCGCCCCGGTCGACGAGATCGGCCACGTGGCGCAGGCCGTCGGCCAGCGCCGATCGGGTGGCCGGCCCGCGCGGGTTGGCGGCTTGGACGTCCCAGTAGACCTCCGGTGTGCCCGCCGCGATCCTGGCCAGCAGTGCCAGCAGGGTGCGGTGCGGCGGCGTGGCCAGCGGCGCCACCTCGCCGACCCCGTCGGTGAGCCCGGCGAGCGCGAGGCCGAACCCCAGCACGGCGGCGTGGGTGAGCACCTGGGTGGCGGCCGCGAGCCGGTCGTGGTCGGCGGCGGACAGCCGCACCACGTGGGCGCCCCACTCCCCCACCAGCGCCAGCAGCTCGGTGACCTTCGGCCCGTCGTGGACCACGACGGCGGCGACCGACTCGCCCGCGAACCCCAGTGACGGGGCGAACATCGGGTTCAGGCTCACCGCCTCCACCTCGCGCAGCCCGGTCAGCACCGGTGCGACCGCGCTCTTGACCGACAGCGTGTCGGCGACCAGCGCGCCGGGCCGCACGTGCTCGGCCAGCACCGGCAGCGCGGCGAGCGCGACCCGTTCCGGCACCGCGAGCAGCACCAGGTCGGCCGTGCTGATCTCGGCGCGCAAGGCGGCGTCCGGGGCGGTGGCATCACCGCAGCCGGTCGCCGGGTCGGCGACCACCACCTCGGCCCCCGCTTCCCGCAACGCCCGCGCGAACAGTCCGCCCACCGCACCCGCGCCGCCGAGCACGAGGCAGCGGCGCAGCGACCGGACGCCGCTCACAGCGCGCCGCCGACGGCGGGCCGCAGTGCCGTCTCCGCCACGGCGGTCAGCACAGCACGGGACTTCACGACGGTCTCCTCGAACTCCGCGACGGGGTCCGACATGGCCACCACCGCGCCGCCGACCCCGAAGCTCAGCCGCTCGCCGTCCACGACCAGGGTGCGGATCACGATGCTCAGGTCGGCGGCGCCGGAGAGGGAGAACCAGCCGATCGCACCCGAGTACACCCCGCGCGGCCCTTGTTCGAGCCGGTCGATGATCTCCATCGTGCGCACCTTCGGCGCGCCGGTCATGGAACCGCCGGGGAACGCGGCGCGCACGCAGCTCACCGCCGTCTCCCCCGCCCGCAGCGTGCCCCGGATCGTGGAGACGAGCTGGTGCACGGGGGCATAGGTCTCCACGTCGAAGAGCACGGGCACGTGCACCGAGCCGATCTCGCACACCCGGTTCAGGTCGTTGCGCACCAGGTCGACGATCATCAGGTTCTCCGCGCGGTCCTTCTCGTGCGCGGACAGGTCGAGCCGCAGCAGCTCGTCGTCCTGCGGTGTCGCGCCGCGCGGGCGGGTGCCCTTGATCGGCTTGGACTCCGCGACGCCCGCCGCGTCGATGGACAGGAACCGCTCCGGCGACGCGCTGAGCACCGCCAGGTCACCGAAGTCGAGGAAGGCGCCGTAGGGCACCGGGCTGATCCGCCGCAGCGCCTCGTAGGTGCGTCTCGGGTCGATCCGCTCGTCGACCTCGACCGCGTTGGTCAGGCAGATCTCGTACGACTCGCCGTGCCGGATCTCCTCCAGGCAGGTCGCCACCCGGTCGAGGTAGGCGGCCCGGTCGTGCCTGGGCCGCACGGTGTCCAGCCGCGCCATGTCGGTGCCCGCCTCGGCGTCGAGCGCCTGCGCCACCGAGTCCCCGCCGGCGGCCGCCGGCAGCGCGCGCAGGCGTGTCGCTGTCTCGTCGAGCCAGGTCAGGGCGGCGGCCTCGGTCTCGGCGGTGGCGAGCGCGAGCAGGTACGAGCGGTGATCGGCGTGGTCGATCGCGAGCATCCGGTCGGCGAACAGCAGGGCCGCGTCCGGGGTCGGCGACCGGTGCGCGGCGGAGCCGGAGGTCTCCGCCTTCAGCTCGTAGCCGAGGTAGCCGACGTACCCGAGGCCGAACTCGAACGGCAGACCGGGCGGGGCCGGCACGGCCCGGCGCTCGACCTGCTCGTCCAGGTAGCCGAAGAAGTCCTGGCGGACGTGCTGCTCGCTGCCGTCGGCCCGGCGCACCCGCACGGTCCGCTCGGCGACCCGGTAGGTCAGCGTCTCCGCGTGCGGGCCGCGGTCGTCGCCGAGGAAGGAGAACCGGGACTGGCCGGGCCGCACATCACTGGTGTCCAGCCAGAAGCTGTGCTCCGCACCCGCGAAGAGCTCGCGGTGCGCCACGGCGGCATCGGGCTCGCGGTCGATCTCCCGCACGTGCACGCTCCACGCGGCCCGCTCCGGCGCCACCGCCGGGGCAGGGCCGGCCGAGCCCCACGACAGCGCCAGGTCGCGGAAGTTGGCGAGCAGCTGCCTGCCGTACTCGCTGCTGATCGACTCGGGGTGGAACTGCACCCCCCACAACGGCTCGCTGCGGTGCCGCAGTCCCATCAGGATGCCGTCCTCGGTCCACGCCAACGCCTCCAGCTCGTCGGAGAGCCGGGTGACGGTCAGCGAGTGGTAGCGCACCACGGAGATCGGCGACGGCAGACCGGCGAACACGTCGGTGCCGGTGTGGTAGACCAGCGAGGTGCGGCCGTGCATCGGCTCGGGAGCCAGGTCGACGGTGCCGCCGAGCAGGTGCGCGATGCCCTGGTGGCCGAGGCAGACGCCGAGCACCGGCAGGCCGGACTCCTTGATGGCCTGCGCGCTGATGCCGACGTCGCGACCGCGGTCGGGCCGCCCCGGCCCCGGCGAGACCACCACCGCGTCGAAGTCGTCGGCCACCCTGGCGGGCATCGCCTCGTCGTTGCGCACCACCACCGGCGCCCGGCCGGTCACCTCGCCCAGCAACTGGTGCAGGTTGTAGGTGAACGAGTCGTAGTTGTCGATCAGCAGCGTCCGCATCGCGGCCCGTCCTCCAGATCCTCCGCCGTGCTCAGGGTGTCGTTCGCGCGCCGATGACCTCGTCCTCGACCCGGCAGGTCTCGCCGATGACCAGGTCGTAGAGCGACCGCAGGAACGCCTGGTCGATGCCGTGGCTCGCGCCGTAGCGCGCGGCGCGCTCCTGCACGACGCCGATGCGGTGCGGCTGCATCATCGGCACGTCGAACTCGCGCTTGTGCTCGGCGATGCGCACGCACAACCGGATGCGGTCGCGCAGCACGTCGAGCAGGCGCAGATCGATGCCGTCGAGCTCGGCCCGCAGTGCCTCCAGCCGGGCGTCTGGATCGGACATGTCTCGCTCCTCCTGGGTCATCCGGCACTCGGGTGGGTGTAGAGCACGGGGACCTTGCCCCGGTCGGTGCGCGCGAACAGCTCGGTGGGCACCCGCTCGACGCTGAAGCCGAGGCACTGCGCGCTGGTGAGCACCGCGCGCAGCTGCTGGGCGTCGCTGAGGCAGTCCACCACCGCCTGGGTGGTGATCCACTCGGGTGTGCGGCTCGACAGCAGCAGGCGCAGCCGGTGCCCGTGCGGCTCGGGCAGCACCTGGAGCTGGCAGTCGGCGGGCTCGGTGATGCCGAGCCTGCCGAGCTGGCCGAGCAGCAGGTCGGACGAGACCACCTCGGTGTCGATGTTGAGAGAGGTCGCGGTGCGGCCGTGCAACGTCAGCAGCCGTGCGGCGCTGCCGCACGCGCACGGGCTGGTGCGGAACGCGCCGACATCGCCTACGCGGTAACGGAACAGCGCCATCCCGGTGTCGCTGAGCGCGGTGATGACCACCTCGCCGGTGGCGCCGTCGGGCAGCGGCTCCCCCGTCTTCTCGTCGACGACCTCCACCACCACCGCGTCCTCGTGCACGTGGTGCGTCGCGCCGGACAGCTGCTCGCACTGGTAGCCGATCGGCCCGGTCTCGGAGGTGGAGTAGGCGAGCGAGCGGACGGTGAGCCGGGGCGCGACCTCCGCGATCGCCGCGCGGCGCGCCTCGCCGAGCAGTTCGCCGATGTAGAAGAAGTACCGCAGGGAGGCGATCAGCTTCGGCGAGGACCCGGTCAGCACCTCGACTCCGTAGCCGGGGTTGGCCGCCAGCGCGTCCACGGCGTGCTCGGCCACGACCGCCGCTGTCTCCGCCGGGCTGGTCTGGCTCGCGAGCGGGAAGGAGCGGGCGTTCGCGAGGCGGATCACGTCCTGGGTGAACAGGAACGCGCCACCGCTGAGTTCGGCTGGGTAGAAGCAGTTGGCGACCCGCCTGGCGGGCGCGGACCGCGTCGCGGCGAGCAGCCCCCGCGCGCCCAGCGTGCCGACCTGGTGGTTGAACTCCCAGGAGTGGTACATCATCTTGGGCTTGCTCGCGGTGCCGCTGGAGCGCAGGACCATGCCGGGGCCGTCGCCGCCGAGCCGGAACTCCGGCGAGTGCGGCGGGCTGCCGTCGGCGAGTTCGCGGCTGCTGAGCAGCGGGAGCCGCCGCAGGTCGGCGGTGGTCATGCCGGGCGCGAGGTCCGGCCAGCGGCGGCGCACCGCCGGAGTGGCGAGCGCGGCGTCGACCATCGCGGTGAAGTTGAGCTCCCGCAACCGATCCAGCTCGGTGCGGTCGACCACGTCCTGGTCGTCGGCGAGCCGGATCCGCGACGCCCGGTGGCTTCCCGGGGTACCGACCGCGTTCATGGGCGTGCTCCTCTTGGCGCTGCGGTGATCGGGTTTCCCAGATATACCCCGCACTCCCGGCGCCGGGACCGGTTCTGGCGGTGACCGGCAACAAACGCGGCGTGCCCCGGTGCGACGGAGGACAACCGCAACAAATCCCTCGCGGCGGCGGGTGTGGGTGAGCACGATCGGGGCGAGCACACGGACCCGAAAGGCGCACCCAATGTCTGCGATGGCCCTGTCCGCCAGAACCCTGCTGTCCCCGGACGGCCGCGCGGCCCTCGCGGCGGACCAGGACCTGGGTGGCGGGAACGTGCTGCGGTCGGCGCTGGCCGTCGCCGCGCACCCGGACCTGCCCTTCATCAGCTCCGGCAGGCCGATCGCCACGCCGCGGGGGCAGTGGCGGATCGAGTTCAGCCTGCTGGACCTCGACGAGCTCGCGCAGAGCTGGTCGGTGCACTACCTGGAACTCGGAGTGCGGCCGAGGGACCGGGTGCTGGTGTACCTGGAGGACTCCTTCGCCTACTCGGTGCACTTCCACGCCCTCGCGCAGATCGGCGCGATCGGGGTGCTGGTCAACAGCAAGGCCCCCAAGGCATCGGCGCTGCACCTGTGCCGGCGCACCACGCCGGTCGGGCTGTACACCACCCGCGACCGGCTGGCCGCGCTCGGACCCGAGTTGTCCGAAGTGGACGGTCTGCGGTGGACGCTCACGGCAGAGGACCTGCCCGCCCCGCCACCGGCGCGGTTGCCCGACTCCGCCCGGTTCCGGCACGCGCCGGAGGACCCGGTGTCGGTGCTGCACTCGTCCGGCACCACGGGCTTCCCGAAGCCGGTGATCCAGACGCACCACTCCAGCATCGCCGGGCCGAGGTTCAGGCTCACCGACTTCATCGACGGGCCGGAGGCGGTGATGATGGCCGCGCAGCCGCAGTCGCACCTGGGTTCGGTGATGTACGCCAACTACGCGATCCTGGCGGGCACCCCGCTGGTCCCGCTCTACGACCCGACCGGGGCCGAGCTGGCCGGCGCGATCGCCGAGCACCGGCCCACCACGGTGATGGCGTTCGCGCACGCCTTCGCCGAACTGGCCGAGGTCGAGGTCGCCGACGGCGCGCTCGACTCGGTGGACGGCTGGGTCACCATGGGCGACGCGATCCACGAGGCGCACCTGCGGGCGATCCTCGCCAAGCGCGACCCGGAGCTGCCCCCGGCGGTGTTCTACGACCGCTTCGGCGCGACCGAGCTGGGCTGGGGGATCATGGTGCAGCCCCGGTCCCTGACCTCCCAGCGCAACGACCGCTGCGTCGGCCGCCCCGACGCGGTAGCCGAGGTGGCGGTGCTGCGACCCGACGGCACCCGTGCCGAGCCCGGCGAGATCGGGCTGTTCGGGGCGAAGGGCCCCACCATCACCGCGGGCTACTGGAACGACTCCGACGCCACCTACCGCAGCAGGCTCGGCGGCTGGTGGCTCTCGGGAGACCTCGCCTACCAGGACGCCGACGGCGACTTCTACCAGGTAGACCGGGCGGTGGACGCGATCGAGACCGAGCACGGCACCGCGCATTCGGTGCGGCTGGAGGAGTTCCTGCTCAGCGAGGTTCCGATGATCTCCGACTGCACCGTCGTCGCCGGGCGCCACCGGGGCCGGACGGTGCCGGTGGCCGTGGTCGCCACCGCCGACGCGGGCGTGGCCCCGGACACCCTGCTGGACACCGCGAACCGGGCGCTGCGCTCGGCGGGACTGCTGGAGCTGGCCGTGCTGGAGCTGGCCACGGACGAGGGCGACATACCGCAGGGCGTGACCGGCAAGGTGCTCAAGCGGCAGCTGCGGGACAAGTACGCCGCCCTGGAGGACCTGCTGGCCGCGGGCTCGACCTCGAAGCTCGCCACGACCCTCGCGGAGGCGTGATCGTGTACTCACCACTGCGCCCAGCCGACCCGTCCTCGACCACACCGGTGGAGCGGGTCGTCAACTGGGTCTACAACCCGGACGACTTCAACCCCAGCCACCTCGACAAGATCATCGCGGACATCACCGACCGGTGGAACGCCCAGGCAGCCCGGCACGGGTTCGGCTTCCGGTTCATCCCGGCGAGCGAACTCACCCCGACCTGCGTGGACCGGCCCCGGCTGTGGCGCGGTGGGGTGGACCTGCTGGAGACCCGGCAGTGCTACATCGTCGACGACATCGGCAACGACCAGCAGGCGGTGTCCTACCTGCACGGGATCTCCCGGATCATCGACGCCAGCGACTCGCTGGTGCTCAACCACGCCATGGCCGCGCCGGAATGGCTCGAGCGCGACAAGCTCGCGATGATCGGGCGGGCGGCGCAGCTGGGCCTGGCCGTGCCGAAGACGGTCGCCCTGCCGTTCCGCAGGCACGCCCGCGAAGGGCTGGCGGTGGTGCGCCGCGAGATCGGCGACGGCCCCTACATCCTCAAGGCCCGCGAGTCCGGCACCGGGTTCGGTGTGCTCAAGGTCGACACCTTCGAACAGCTGCGGTCCGCGGTGGACATCGCGGCGCAGACCGGCAAGGGCTACCTGGTGCAGGAGTTCCTGCCCAACACCGGCGACCTGAGGGTCGCGGTGGTGGAGGGCGAGGTGGTCACCGGGATGCTGCGCGAGCAGGTCGCCGGCCGGTACCTGTCCAACATCGCCCAAGGCGGGGAGGCCACCCCCGACACCGACCTCTCCGGGGTGCTCGACGACTGCCTGCGCGTGGTCGGGGCGCTGGGCGCCGACTACCTGTGCGTGGACTTCCTCATGACCGAGCGCGGTCCGGTGTTCGGTGAGTGGTGCACGGTGATGGCCAACTTCTCACAGTTCCCCGAGCCCGCGCGAACGGACCTGGCGGACGCCTTCTTCCGCTGGGCGGGCCGGTTGCTCGACCAGCGCAGCCGGGACTGAGGCGGGGTGTCCCGCTCAGCCGCGCACGGCCCGCTCGGCCGCCATCCACTCGGTGGCGAGCATCGCGTACACGGCCAGGTCGACGCGCTCGCCCTTGAGCATCTCGCCCTGCACGAAGAACGCCTCCCGGCGCATGCCGAGGCGCTCCATCAGCCGCTGGGAGCTGTGGTTCTCGCCGTTGCACAGCCCGACCACGCGGTGGAAGCCGTGCTCTTCGAAGGCCAGGCGCAGCACCTCGCGCCCCGCCTCGGTGGCGTAGCCCCGGCCGGAGTGCTCGGGGTTCATCACGAACCCGATCTCGGCCCGGCCCAGCTCCGCGCTGATCCACTCCAGGTTGAAGTCACCGATCAGCCTGCCGGTCTCGCGCAGCACCACCGCGATCGCCAGGTTGTCGCCCTCGGCGCGCAGCTCGGTCTGGCCCACCCTGGTGGTGAGCGCGGCCTGGACCTCCTCGCGCGAGCGGGCGTGCCAGAACACGTACCGCGCGACGTCGGGGCGGCGCTGGATGTCGTGCAGGTCGTCGAGATCGGACTCGGTGAACGAACGGAGCAGAAGTCGTTCCGTCACAACGGGTCGCATGGCTGGAGCAGCTCCGAATCGTTGGCTCGCCTAGACATTCACGGCGCGCGGTGGTGCCGGGCGCTGCCGTGGCGGTGCGATGCTAGCAGTCCCCGGCGGAGCGGTGCGGCCGCGCGGGTGGGGTGTGGCCGATGAGCAGGACCCCGCTGGTCGCGCTGATCGGCGCGGGCGCGATCGCCACCGTCGGCTCGACGATGACGCTGATCGCCGTGCCGTGGTTCGTGCTGCAGACCACCGGCAGCGGCCTCACCACGGGTGTGGTCGCCGCCGCGGAGACGCTCGGGTTGGTGCTGTCGGTCGTCCTGGCCGGACCGCTGATCGACCGCTACGGCGCCCAGCGCGCGAGCATCGCCGCCGACCTGTTCACTTGCGTCGCGGTGGCGGCGATTCCCCTGGTGCACCACACGATCGGCGTGCCGTTGTGGCTGCTGGTGGTGCTGGCGTTCGGGGTCGGTGCCGGACGCGCGCCGTCCCGCAGCGCGAAGCAGGTGCTCATGCCCGCCGTGCTGGCCGCCACCGGCACCAAGGTGTCCCGGGGCACCGGCGCGGAGGAGGCGGCGCAACGGGTCGGCGACCTGCTCGGCGCGGTGCTCGGTGGCCTGCTCATCGCGGCGACCAGTCCCACCACCGTGTTGTTGGCCGACGGCGGAGCGCTGCTGGTCGCGGCCGTGCTGGTGGCGGTGTTCGTGCGCGTGACCCGGACGCGGGGCAGCGGCGGCACCAGCTACCTCCAAGAGCTGCGGGAAGCGTTGGCGTACCTGCGCCGCGACCGGCTGCTGGTGGTGCTCGGCGCGAGCAACGCGAGCGCCAACGCGCTGACCACCGGCCTGCTCTCGGTGCTGCTGCCGGCCTTCGGTGTGCTGGTGTGGCACGACAGCACGCTCGTCGGCGTGATCATCGGCGCGGCCAGCGGCGCAAGCGTGCTCGGGACCGCCTGCTACGCCCTCTGGGGCTCCGGCACGCACCGCTGGCGCACCTTCGCGTTCTGCGGCCTGGTCTCCGGGCCACCGGTGTACCTGGTGGTGGCGCTCGACCCGGCGCCGGTGGTGCTGATCGGACTGCTGGCACTCGGCATGCTCGCCAACGGCGCGATCAACCCGGTGATCTCGGCGGTCAAGTACGACCGCGTGCCGGAACCGTTGCGCGGCAGGGTCTTCAGCGCCCTGCACGCCGTCGGCAGCGCGGCGATGCCGATCGGTTCGGTGGTGGCGGGGGTGTTGCTCGACGGCATCGGCCCGCACGGCGCGGCCTACGCGTTCAGCGGGTTGTGCCTGCTGGCCGCGCTGTGCCCGTTCGTCTTCCCCGTGTGGCGGCAGATGGACGACGTGCCGGCCGCGCAGGGCGTCGAGGCGGCGGGCTGACAGCGCATGCCGTCCGCAAGAACCGCTGTGTCCGTGCGCAACAAAGCCGGTTCGGTGCGTCCACGCGATGCCTAGTGTGGAAAGGAAAAGGGGGATCCGCGCTGTCGTCTCCGGCGCGGACCGCGTGCTGCCCAGGGAGATCACGTGTACCTGAGTTCGCCTGATCCGGCCTCGGAGCGGGTGGCGAGCACCGGCCCGTCACCGGGGGTCGTCACCGCCGTGCCGCGCTGGCCCGCTCCCGGCCCCGCCGTCCCGGTCGACTGCCACCGGGAGGTTCCGGCGCCGCTGCGGCACCGACTGGGCGCGACGGCCGACGCCCTGGGCACGACCGTCGACGCGCTGGTGCTGGCCGCACACCTGGCCGTGCTGCGGGCGCTCACCGCCGAACCGGCTCCCGTCACCGGACTCGTCACCGGTGCGGCCGTCCGCGCGGTCTCGTCGGAGGTCGCGGGCAGGCGCTGGACCGAAGTGGTGAGCGGAGCCACCGAGGTGCGCGGCGGCACACCGCCCGGTGGCCAGGCACTCGGAGGCGCACCACGCGGTGAGCAGCCGGTCGAGACCGTGCTCGACCTGTCACCGGAGGGTGCGCGCCACGAGGCCGTGCTCGGAGTGCGTTTCACCGCGGGCACGCTCACCGTGACCTCGCGCTCCGACCTGCTCTCCGCCGACGCGGTGGCTCGGATCGCCGGGTACCACCTGGCCGCCGCGCGGCTGCTGTGCGCAGACCCGGACGCCGTCCACCGCGTCGAGGACCTGCTGGACGAGCCGGAGATCCGCCACCAGCTCGACGAGCTGTCGGGGCCGCGCGTCCCCCTCGGTGACCGGATGACCGCCCAGCTCATCGCCGAGCGGGCCGCGCGCGAGCCGGACGAGGTCGCTGTCTCGCACCGCGACCGGAGCTGGACCCACGGGGAACTGGACGCGCGGTCGGCCGAGGTGGCCGCCGCCCTGCTGGAGCGCGGGCAGGCGGTCGGCGAGATCGTCGCCGTCGTCGCCGACCGCGGCCTCGGCTGGGCCGCCGCCGTGCTCGGCGTGCTGCGGGCAGGCGGCGCCTACCTCCCCGTCGACCCGGGAGCGACGGCGGGACGGATCGCCTCCGTGCTCGACCGGGCCGGGTGCCGGGTGGTGCTGACCGGGCCGGGGGTCGAGCCCGGTGCGTGGGCGGCAGGGCGCGCGGTGCTGCCGATCGACGGACTCCTCGGCACCGGCGCCCACGCCGACCCGGTCCCCGTCTCCCCCGACGCCCTGGCCTACGTCTACTTCACCTCGGGCTCGACGGGGACGCCCAAGGGAGTGATGTGCGAGCACGGCGGCCTGCTCAACCACCTGCTCGCCAAGATCGCCGACATGGAGCTCGTGGCGGGCGAGGTGGTGGCCCAGACCGCCGCGCAGAGCTTCGACATCTCGCTGTGGCAGCTGCTGGCACCGCTGCTGTGCGGGGGCAGTTCGCGGATCGTGGACACGGAGGTGCTGCTCGACGCCGACGCCTTGGTCGAGGAGCTGACCACCGGTCGCGTGCGGGTCGCCCAGCTGGTGCCGTCCTACTTCGAGGTGCTGCTGGCCCGGCTGGAGAGCGGGCCGGGCGGGCTGGGTGCCGTGCGGGCGCTGTCGGTGACCGGCGAGGTGCTGCGCCCGGACCTGGCTCGCCGGTGGTTCGCCTGCTGCCCCGGCACCACGCTGGTCAACGCCTACGGCGCCACCGAACTGTCCGACGACACCACCCACGCCGTGTTGCGGCACGCGGACGAGCAGGTGACCCTCGGGCGTCCCGTGCGCAACGTGGACGTCTCCATCCTGGACGACACGAAGTCGTTGCTGCCGCTCGGTGCGCCGGGCGAGATCGCCTTCTCCGGTGTCTGCGTGGGTCGCGGGTACCTCGACGACGAGGAGCAGACCGCGCGGGCTTTCATCCCCGACCCGCACCGGCCGGACAGGCGGCTCTACCGCACCGGGGACATCGGCCGCTGGCTACCCGGCGGGCGGCTGGAGTTCCTGGGCCGCCGCGACGAGCAGATCCGGGTGCGCGGCGTCCGGGTCGAGATCGGCGAGATCGAGCACCGGCTGGCCGGCATCGACGGGGTCACCTCGGGCGCGGTCGTGGTCGACAGCGGCGCGGGGCGCGGGCCCATCCTGGTGGCGTTCTTCACCGGGTCCGCCGCGCTCGACGGCGGAGCGGTGCGCGCCCGGCTGTCCGAGCAACTGCCCGACCAGCTGGTGCCCACCTACGTGCACCGGCTGGACCGGCTGCCGCTCACCGCGAACGGCAAGATCGACAAGGTGGTCCTGGCGACCGTCGCGGCGACGCTCGGGCACGCCGACGGGCCGTACGCGGCGCCCGTCACACCGACCGAACGCGCGCTCGCCACGGCCTGGGCCGAGGTGCTGCACGTGCCGCTGGAGCGGATCGGGCACGCCGACCACTTCTTCCGGCTCGGCGGCACCTCGCTGTCGGTGGTGCGGTTGCTGCTGCGGCTCGACGGGCTGGTGTCGCTGCGCCAGGTGCTCGCGCACCCGGTGCTCTCCGAGCTGGCGGCGGTGATCGACGAGCAGCGCCCGCCGCCTGCGCCACCACTGCTGCACCAACTGTCCGATGTGGACCACGAACCGGTCGCGACGCTCGTCTGCTTCCCGCACGCGGGCGGCAACTCGGTCAACTTCCACGAGCTGGCCCGCGAGCTGCGTGCGCACCGGGTGCGGGTGCTGGCGGTCGAGTTGCCGGGGCACGACCTCGACGCGGAACCGGGGCAACTGGCCGAGGTGCCCGCCATCGCCGAGGCGGTGCGGGCGGAACTGCGGACCCACCTCGGGGCCGACGACCCGCTGCTGCTGTGGGGCCACAGCAGCGGCGCCGCGCCCGCGCTGGCCCTCGCCCGTCTCCTCGACCACGACGGCGAGCCCGCGCGGCGGGTGTTCCTCGGCGCGGTCCGGCCCTCCACCGACTCGGAGCTGCGCGCGGAGGACGTGCGGGTGGCCGCCCTGGACGAGCGCGACCTGGTCACCGCGATGCTGGAGGACAGCGGCTACATCGAGGTCGACGGCGGCAGTCCGCGCCGTGCCCGCGTCGTCGGCGCCGCCTACCGCCACGACGTGCGCGGCGCCAACCGGTTCTTCCGCGACGTGCTCCGCGCGCCCGGGGCGCACCGGGTGGCGGCACCGGTCGACATCGTCGTGGCGGCCGACGACCCGCACACCGCCGGGGCGCGGGAGCGCCTGCCCGCCTGGGCCGGCCTCAGCGACGTGCTGACCCTGCGGGAGCTGCCGGAGGGCGGCCACTACTTCCCGAGCAGCCGGGCCGCCGAGGTCGCCCGGATCGTGCTGGGGGCCTGTCCACGCCCGACGAGCCCGAGGAGCCTGGTGTGAGCACCGACCACGTGGAGCTGACCGGCCGGATCTCGGCGGGGCCCGACGACCTGCTGCGCACCGAGGTCCTCGAACCGCAGCTGCGCTTCGAGCTGGCCGCCCTGCTGCCGCAGTACGTGCGGCTGGAGAAGGTCCTGCTCGTCGAGTACGCGCGGATGGGCCTGCTGACCGGCGCGCAGGTGGAGGGCATCGACGCCGCGCTCGACGCGGCGACGCCGGAGGCGGTGGGGCGCGTCGCCGGGGCCGCCATGAGCGATCTGGCGTTCGGCCTGGAGCGGTTCGTGACCGCGCGGTTGCCCGGGGTACCGCCCGCCTGGCACGTCGACCGCAGCCGCAACGACCTGCAGGCGTCCGCGCAACTGCTGCACGGCCGCGCCCGCCTGCTGGACACCGCCGACCTCCTGCTCGAGCTGGGACGGGCGGCGAGCAGGCTCGCCGCCCGCACCGCGCACCTGGTGATGCCCGGGTACACCCACTCCCAGGCCGCCCAGCTCGTCAGCCCCGCGTTCTACTTCTCGGCGCTCACCGAGCAGCTGCTGCACACGCTGTCGCGGCTCGAAGCGGTGTACCGCACCGCGAACACCTGCCCGATGGGCGCGGGCGCGATGGCGGGTCAGGAGTTGGTCTGGGACCGCGAACGCATGGCGCGGCTGCTCGGGTGCGACAGCGCCCAGCGGCACGCGTTGCGCGCGGTGTCCCAAAGGGACTGGGCGCTGGAGGCGTGCGCGGAGTTCTCCATGCTGGGCGTGGCGCTGAGCCGCTTCGTCACCGACCTGATGACCTGGGGTGGCACGGGCTACGGCTTCATCGACCTGCCGGACGACTGGTCCGGTATCTCCTCGGCGATGCCGCAGAAGAAGAACTTCCCCGTGCTGGAGCGGATCCGGGGCCGCACCGCGCACCTGCACGCCGCCTACCACGGCATCGCCACCGCGCAGCGCGCCACGTCCTACAGCAACTCCGTCGAGGTGTCCAAGGAGGCGAGCGCGCAGGTGCCCGCCGCGTTCGACCACCTCGCCTCGATCGCGCGGCTGCTCACCGGCGTGCTCGACCGGCTCTCGTTCGCCGAAGAGCGCCTCGCGGCGGCGTGCGCGGCGGAGTACTTCGGCGGCTTCACCCTCGCCAACCAGCTGACCTTGCGCGCGGATGTGCCGTGGCGCACCGCCCAGGTCGTCGCCGGGCGGTATGTCGTCGCCGCCGTCGACGCGGGGCGAGCGCCCACCGATCCCGACCCGGAACTGCTGGAGGCCGCCCTGGCCGATCACGGGTACCGCACGCCGCACTCGGCCGCGATCCTGCGCGAGGCCATGGACGTCACCACCGCGCTCGCGGCCAAGCGCACCGCCGGGTCGACGGGGCCGGGGCCGGTGCGCGACCTGCTCGCCGCGCAGGACGCCGAACTCGACCGGCTGGCGGCGGACTGGGCCGCGCGCCGCGCCGGCGTCGCCGACGCGGACACCGCGCTCGCGGCCGAGCTCGCCGAGGCGCGGCAGGACACGCGGGTGCGGTCGTGAACGGGGCGGTGGGCAGTCTCGCCGGTCCCGGCCCGCTCTACCGGGGCGTCACCGGCGTCGGCACCGCTTTCGGGGTGTTCGGCGAACTGCTGCAGGGCGTGCTGCCCGAGCGGGACGGCGACTTCCTGGTCACGCTGCCGATCGCGCGCTGGTCCGTGGCGACTTTCCGGGGCAGCGCCGAGGCGGGCGAGCTGACCGTGTGGCCCCCGCACAAGACCAAGGCGCTGCGGCTGGCCGGGATGATTCTGCGGGACGCGGGCCGCCCGGTCGCGGGCGAGATCCGGATCGACAGCGGCCTGCCGGAGGGCAAGGGCATGGCCAGCTCCTCCGCGGACCTGGTGGCCACCGCCCGCGCCGTGGCCACCGCCTTCGGGATCGACCTGCCGCCCCGGCGCCTCGAGACCTACCTGGCGGGCATCGAACCCACCGACGGCGTGCTCTACCCCGGGGTGGTCGCCTTCTACCACCGCAGGGTGGCGCTGCACTCGGTGCTCGGCTCGCTGCCGGCGATGACCGTTGTCGGGGTGGACGAGGGCGGGCAGGTCGACACCGTCGAGTTCAACCGCATCCCCAAGCCGTTCACCCCTGCCGACCGGCGCGAGTACGCCGGGCTGCTGGCGCGGGTGACCGACGCGGTGGGCCGAGGGGACCTCGCCGAGGTGGGCCGGGTGGCCACCCGCAGCGCGTTGATGAACCAGGTGCTGCGCCCCAAGGCGCTGCTGGAGCGGGTGCTCGAGGTGTGCCGCGAGGTCGGCGGGCTCGGCGTGGTCGCCGCGCACAGCGGGACCAGCCTCGGGGTGCTGCTGGACCCGGCGGTGCCGGGCTACCCGGACCAGGTCGCGGCGGCGGCGGGCGCGTGTTCGTCCATCGCGGGCAACGTCGCGGTGTACCGGTGTTTGAGTTTCGACGGACTGGAGCGGCGCTGATGCTGAACGAGAGCCTGATCGACGCGATCGGCGGGACCCCGCTGGTGCGACTGCGGACCGGTTCCGAGCGCGGCGTGCTCGTCCACGCCAAGCTGGAGATGCAGAACCTGTTCGCGATGAAGGACCGGGTCGCCAAGAACATCATCACGCGCGCTCGCAGGTCCGGCGAGCTGGCCGAGGGCGCGCCGATCGTGGAGAGCTCCTCCGGCACGATGGCGCTGGGCGTCGCGCTGGTCGGCACCCTGCTGGGGCACCCGGTGCACATCGTCACCGACCCGCGCATCGACAAGATCACCATGGCCAAGCTGACCGGTCTCGGGTGCGCCGTGCACGTGGTGACCGAGATGGACGGCAACGGCTGGCAGGGCGCCCGGCTGTCCAAACTGGACGAGCTGATGACCACGCTGCCCGGCGCGTTCTGGCCGAGGCAGTACTCCAACCCGGAGAACCCCGCCGCCTACCGCGCACTGGCCGATGAGCTGGTCGCCGAACTGGGCGAGGTCGACGTGCTCGTCGGCGCGGTCGGCAGCGGCGGCTCGCTCTGCGGCACCTCGCGGGCGCTGCGCGAGCGCCTGCCCGACCTGCGGGTGATCGGTGTGGACTGCGTCGGCAGCGTCCTGTTCGGACAGCACGACTGGCCGCAGCGGCTCCAGAGCGGGCTGGGCAACAGCCTGCACCCGCCGAACCTCGACCACGCGGTCATCGACGAGGTGCACTGGCTCAACGACCGCGAGGCGTTCGAGGCGACCAGGGCGCTGACCCGGGAGGAGAAGCTCTTCGGCGGCAACACCTCCGGCTCGGTGTACCGGGTGCTCACCTGGCTCGCCGCCACCGCGCTGCCCGGCACCCGCGTCGTCGGCATCCTCCCCGACCGGGGCGACAGGTACTCCGACACCGTGCACGACGAGGCGTACTGGGCCGAGCGCGGCCTGCCCGGCCTGCCGCTCGCGACCACCCCGCACCGGGTCGCGGCGGGCGCCCAGGTGTCCAGCTGGTCCTTCCGGGTCAACGACAGCGACCGGCCGCCGCTGTTCGTCTTCGTCGAGGCGAACACCACGGGCACGGGCATGCGGGCCCTCGGCGTCGCCCGCGAACTCGGCTACCGGGCGGTGCTGGTGACCAACCAGCCGGAGCGCTACCACGGGCTGGCCGACACCGGTGCCACCGTGGTCACCTGCGACACCAACGACGAGGCCGCGCTGGCGCTCGCCGTCGCCAGGGTCTCGGGCCGGGACCCGGTGGCCGCCGTGACGACGACCAGCGAGTTCTACCTCGCCACGGCGGCCCGGCTCGCCGCCCGGCTCGGCCTGCCCGCCGCCGACGCCGACGCCGTGGAGCGCTGCCGGGACAAGGCCGCGCTGCGGAGCGCGCTCGCCGGCGCAGGGGTGCGGCAGCCCCGCTTCGCCGTGGTCACCGAACCCACGACGACCGGCGACGCCGTCGCCGTCGCCGGACTGCCGTGCGTGGTGAAACCGGTCGGCGACTCGGGGTCGACGAACGTGCTGCGGTGCGCGACCACGGCGGAGGCAGCAGCGCAGGCCGCCACGATCCTCGCCGTCACCGCGAACGTCCGGGGCCAGGCCACCCGGCGGGCCGCGCTGGTCGAGCAGTACCTGGACCAGCCGGAGTACAGCGTCGAGATGTTCGGCACCGGCAAGGAACAGCGGCTGCTCGGAATCGTCGAGAAGACCGTCACCCCCGGCCCGCACTTCGTGGAGACGCGGCACGTCCTGCCCGCCGCGCTGCCCGCGCCGGTGGCCGAGGAGGTGGCCTCGACGGTGCGCGCCGCGCTCGCCGCGGTCGCACTGGAAGCGGGTCCCAGCCACACCGAGGTCAAGATCGGCCCGGACGGCGCGTCCGTGGTCGAGATCAACCCGAGGCTGGCGGGCGGCATGATCCCCGAGCTGTTCCGGCTGGCCACCGGCGTCGACCTGCTCGACGCGCAGGTGCGCGCCGCGGCGGGTGCGGAGGTCGAACTGCCGGAGTCGGTCGAGGGCCACGCGGGCATCCAGTTCCTGCTGCCGCCGAAGGCCGGCGTGCTCGACGAGGTGACCGGCGTGGCGCTGGTCGAGGCGCTGCCCGGCGTGCGGGCGGTGACGATCACCGCCCAGCCGGGGCAACAGGTGGCCCCGCCTGTCGACTTCCGGGGCAGGGCCGGGTACGTGATCGCCACCGCGCCCACGCGCGCCGAGCTGGTCGAGACCCTGGACCGAGCCGCCGCGCTGATCGGTTTCCGGCTGCGGCAGCCGCAGGCGCGACCGGCGTCGACCCACCCGCTGGTCGACCGCGCCGCGCGGGAGACCCGCTCGACCGTCGAGGTCGGCGGGGTCGCCATCGGACCGGACACCTTCACGCTCGTCGCAGGCCCCTGCGCGGTCGAGTCGGCGGAACAGACGATCGAGGCGGCGAGGATGGCCAAGGCGGCGGGCGCGGTGCTGCTGCGGGGTGGCGCGTACAAGCCGCGCAGCTCCCCCTACGGCTTCCGGGGCCTGCGCGCCGACGGGCTGCGCATCCTCGCGGAGGTGCGCGCGGAGACCGGGATGCCGGTGCTCACCGAGGTGGTCGACAGCCGCGATGTGGAGCTGGTCGCCGGCTGGGCCGACATGCTCCAGGTCGGCACCAGGAACATGCAGAACTTCGGCTTGCTCGAAGCGGTCGGCGACAGCGGGAAACCGGTGCTGCTGAAGCGCGGCATGAGCGCGACCGTCGAGGAGTGGCTGTTGGCCGCCGAGTACATCGCGTTGCGCGGCAACAGTGACATCGTGCTGTGCGAGCGCGGCATCCGCACCTTCGAACCCTCGGTCCGCAACACCCTGGACCTGTCGGCGGTGCTCCTGGCGCAGGCCCGCTCGCACCTGCCGGTCGTGGTGGACCCCTCGCACGCCGCCGGGCGGCGTGAGCTGGTGCGACCGCTGGCCCGCGCCGCCGTGGCGGCGGGCGCGGACGGCGTGATGATCGACGTCCACCCGGACCCGGCGTCGGCGCTGTGCGACGGCCCGCAGGCGCTCACCTCGTCCGACCTGTCCGGCCTGGCCGGGCAGCTGGAGGACTGGGCCGCGCTGGCCGGCCGCCTGCCCCGGCAGCTGCTCGACCCGGAGCGCGGCGTGGTGCGGTGATCCGGCTCCGCGTGGTGGCGCGGGCCTCCAGGGCGTCTCCGCCGTGGAGCGCCTGTGCGCCAACCCGGGCGCCGAGGCCGGGGTGAAGGGGTCCGACGCTCAACCACGGAGGTGCTTCTCCTCGCTCGGGCAACAGGGACTGCAAGGAAGTTCGGTGCGGCTCCGGTGGAAGGCTGCCTCGATCCCGAATCTCGAGCCTCGAAGCGGATTTCGAACCGCCCTGGATCCGGATTGCGCTGTCCTGAAAGGATTTCACTTCCACCGTCGGCCATTCGGCGCAACGAACAGCCGCCACCAGGACGATTTCGCCCTCACAACGGGCTCCGGCCGTTTCAGGGCCACGAAGAGCGGCAAAGGTCCGGACCACCAGCCGGCCGAGGTCCGGTCGGCGTGCCGACGGAGTGGAGTGACGGATGAGCGAGGCGAAGCTGCCCCCGCTGTCGATGGACGAGCTGGCCGCCGAGGGCGGCACGGCGTTGCCGGACAAGGAGGTGTACTCGCTGCTCGACCTGAACGTCGACCTGGACCTCGCCCTCGACCTCGCGGCGCCGATCGGCCTGGCCGTCGCGGGCAACGCCAACATCGCGGCCCCGATCGACGCCGCCGTGGGCGCGAACGTGCTGTCCGACGGTTCCACCGCGCAGGCCATGGCCGACCAGGGCGTCGCGATCCAGCAGGGCATCACCGGCGAGGCGGTGGCCAACTCCGACCAGGACAGCGCCATCGGGCAGGGCACGTCCCCGGCTCCTGCCCCGCAGCCGCCGGTCGGCGGGGCGCAGGTCCCGACGCCCACGGACCTGACCGGCGCGCTGGACGGCGGTCTGCTCAACGTGGACGTCGACCTCGCCGCCGACCTCGACCTGGCCGCCCCGATCAACGGCGCGGTGGCCCTCAACGCCAACGTGGCCGCCCCGATCGATGCCGCCGTGGCCGCCAACCTCGGCTCCGTCGGCTCGGAGGCGACCGCCGTCGCGCAGCAGCAGGCGATCATCCAGCAGACCATCGACGGCACCGCCGAGGCGAATGCCGAGCAGAGGTCCGACATCGACCAGTGAGCGATCTCGTGAACGCCTCACCGCACCCGGCCGGCGGGGACGTGGTCACCACGACCCCGCCGCGCCGGGCGCGCGACGTCGAACTGATCGGCGAGATGCGCGGCTCCGGCTACCGCCGCCCACCGGCCCTGGTCCGCCGCGCCGACGGCCAGGTCCTCCAACTCACCCCGCTGCTGTACCGGGTGCTCGAAGCTGTGGACGGGCGCACCGACCACGCCGGGATCGCCGCCGCCGTCGGGCCGGCCATCGGCCGTTCGGTCACCGCGGAAGACGTGCGCGTCCTGCTGGAGACCAGGCTTCGCCCGCTCGGGGTGCTCGAACTCCCCGACGGCTCCCAACCCGCGCACCGCAAGGCCGAACCGCTGCTCGGCCTGCGCCTGCGCCGCGTGATCAGCGAGCCCGGCGTCACCCGGCGGGTCACCGCGCCGTTCGCACGGCTGTTCCACCCGCTGGTGGTGGCCTCGGTGCTGGTGGCGTTCGCGGCGGTGTCGTTCTGGGTGCTGTTCGTCAAGGGCTTGGCCGGCGCCACGCACCAGGCGTTCCACCAACCCACCTTGCTGCTGCTCGTGTTCGGCGTGTCAGTGCTCTCGGCGGGTTTTCACGAGTTCGGCCACGCTGCCGCCGCGCGGTACGGCGGCGCGACCCCCGGCGCGATGGGCTTCGGCGTCTACCTGCTGTGGCCCGCCTTCTACACCGACGTCACCGACAGCTACCGGCTCGGCCGGGCCGGCCGGCTGCGCACCGACCTGGGCGGGCTGTACTTCAACGCGCTCGTCGCGGTCACCGTCCACGGTGCCTGGTGGCTGACCGGCTGGGACGCGCTGCTGCTGGTGATCGCCACGCAGATCCTCCAGATGGTGCGCCAACTCGCGCCCCTGGTGCGCTACGACGGCTACCACGTGCTCGCCGACCTGACCGGTGTCCCCGACCTGTTCCACCACATCAAGCCCACGCTGCTGGGCCTGTTGCCGCACCGCTGGGGCAAGCCGGAGTCGAAGGTCCTCAAGCCGTGGGCGCGGGCGGTCGTGACGACGTGGGTGCTCGTCGTCGTGCCGGTCCTGCTGGCGAGCACGGCGCTGCTGGTGCTGGCGTTCCCGCGCGTGGTGGGAACGGCGTGGCACAGCGCCGGTGAGCAGTGGCGGTCTGCGCACGCGGCGCTGGGTGAGGGGGACCTCGCGCTGGTGCTGGTGCGGGTGCTCGGGGTGGCCGCCATCGCGCTGCCCGTGCTCGGCATCGGCCTGCTGCTGACCCGGCTCACGGGTCAGCTGGTCGCCCGCACCTGGCGCTCCACCGAGAGCAGGCCCGGTCGGCGCGCGCTCGTGGTGCTGTGCGGGATCGCTGTGATCGCGGGCCTGGCGTGGGCCTGGTGGCCGCAATCCGACCGGTACCGGCCGATCCGGCCCGACGAGCGCGGCGCCATCACCGATGTCGCGTCCGCCGCCGCGTCGGGTCCGGCTCCCGTCCAACCGGCGCGACCGGTGTCCGCCCAGACCGTGTGGCCCGCCGGCAAACCGTTGCCCAGCAAGGACAAGCCGGTCCTGGCGATGGTCCTGGAACCGGTCTCGCCGGGTGCCCCGACGTGGGTCTTCCCGTTCGACCGGCCGGAACCCCCGGGGCCGGGCGACAACCAGGTCCTGGTCGTCAACACGACCGACGGCGCGGTCCGCTACAAGGTGTCCTTCGCCCTGGTGTGGGAGACCGATGGCGTGGTGGACAACAGGAACGAGGCATACGCGCTGGCCTCGTGCCGAGGCTGCACGACGGTGGCGGTCGCTTTCCAGGTGGTTCTCGTGGTGGGCCAGGCGAACGTGGTGGTGCCGCAGAACGTCGCCGTTGCCGTCAACCACTCGTGTGTCGAGTGCGTGACGTACGCGCTGGCCTCACAACTGGTCGTCAGCCTTCCCGAAGAACTGAGCCCCCAGGCGAAAGCCCGGCTCGAAGCGGTGTGGGCTGAGCTGTCCCGGCTGGCCGAGGACGTGGCGGGCCTGACCGCACAACAGATCCAGCAGGCCTTGGAGGATGCCAAGTCCCGCATCCTCGACGTGCTTCGGCAGGAAGGCGTTCCCCTGCCCGGCACCGTGCCGGCCACCACACCACCGCCCAGCACCACGTCGGCGGAAAGTCCCCGTCCGACCACCTCGTCCGACGCCCCCACGACGACCACGCCACCGAGCACCACCGTGACGACCACGCCACCGTCGTCCGCGGAGCCGACGACCACGGTCACGTCACCTCCCAGCGCAGTCCCCTCCACCTGATCCCGGTCATGCCCGACGAGCCGACAGCGAGCCGGAACCGGTCGCCGTCGGCTCGTCGGGCGTTGAAGGCCCTACCTAGTGGTGTGTCGCCGGACGAGCCGCGCCCGCCCTCGCCCGTCCAGTGGGACACCTCAATCCAACCTACGCACGATCCTCGCCGCTCAAACGTCCGCTCATGCCGCTGATCGTGTGCTGAGCGGAGACACGCTCATGCCGATGAGCGAACGTCCGACGCTACCGTCGGCGAGTTCCGTAACGACCACACGGTGACAGGTCCGCTACCTCAACTGACGCAACATGCGCCGCACCTCGACGGCTCGGTAGTCGTCGCCCGCCACCTGGTATGCAGCCAAGGCTGCCTCCAGGTGTCCCCTAGCCATGAGTAGGTCACCGTTGACCTTGGCCAGTACGCCGAGCCGCTTGTGTGCCCGCGCTTCAAAACCGTGATGCCCGATCTCCCTGCAGATGGCGATACTCGTCATGTAGTGCTCGGTCGCTTGGTCGTCGTTCAGCCGGCGCCTGGCCAACGTGCCCATACTGCAGTGGATCTCCGCAACGCCGACCCGGTCGCCGGTCAGTACGTAGAGGTTGAGTGCCCGGTCGTACATGGCCTCCGCCAGCTGATAGTCCCTGCGGCGTCGGGCGATGGACCCCATGTTGTGCAGCGCCCGCGCCTCGGTATCACGGTCACCAAGCGTGCGGCTGGCGGCTGCGGCCGCCTCGAACCGTTTCCATGCGGAAGCACCATCCTCCAGGTCGCGGTGGATACGACCGAGGCCTAGCAGCACCTTCACCTCGCTGACCTGATCAGCGAGCTGGCGTGCCGCGTCAAGAGCCAGTAGGTACGCCATCAGCCCGTCATCGCTCTGACCGCGGCGACGGAACAGGAACGTCCCCATTGCGAACGCGAGGCGGAGCACACGCCGGTACTGCCCGCGCTTGTACGCGAGTGCGATCGCACCGACCAGGTTGCCGCGTTCGGTACTCAGCCACGCAAGCGCGCGCTGTCGGGTCTCGGTCGAGGGGCGCTGGCTCTCCGCGAGTTCGGCAGCTTCGACGTAGTAGTCGAGCAGCCGGATCGTCGCGGCTTCACGACCTTCGGAATTTTCCTCCCTTCTGGTTCGGTCGGCGGCGTAGAGGCGCAGTAGGTCGTGAAATCGGTACCAGCCATTAGGTTCGCCGTGCTCGATCATGTGCGCTCGCCGCAGCCCGCCGAGCAACTTCCTCGTCTCGCGCTCTGGCAGGTCGATCAACGCAGCAGCGGCGCCGGTGTTCACCTGCCTTCCGGGGTTGATTGACAGCAGTCGGAACAGTCTCGCCTCGTCCTCGCTGAGCCGTTCGTAGGACAGATCGAACGCCGCCCGCACCGCGAGGTTGTCGTACTCGAGCTCACCGAGCCGTGTGGCGGCGTCGTGCAACGACATCACGACGTCGGCCAGCGGGCGGTTCGGGTCATCACTCAGCAACGCCGCAACGATGCTGAGCGCGAGCGGCAGGTGCCCGCACAGATCGGCGATCTCCTTGCCGACGTCGTCAGTGAGCCGGTCATCGTCTGGGTTGGCGGTTCGCAGAGCGTTGCCCAGCATGGCAGTCGAATCCGCAGCCGGCAGTACGTCCAGCGTGATCTTCCGGGCGCCATGCAGGTCGCTCACGGTGTGCCTGCTGGTGACCAGCACGCGGTGAGTGATGCCAGGAGGCAGCAGCGGCCGGACTTGGTCGGCGGACGACGCGTTGTCAAGCACGACCAGCACCGGCTTGGTGGACTCGACGAGCTTGCTTCGGTACAACGCTTCTCGCGCCGCCTGCTCCGCCGGCACCTGGCTCGCGGGGACGCCCATCGCCTGCAAGAAAACTGAGAGTGCGATCCGCGGTTCGACTTTGATCTCGTCTGAGTAGCCCTGCATATCGATGAACAACACGCCGCCAGAGAACAAGCCCGCCGCCACTGCATCGTGCGCGGCCTTGATCGCCAGAGTGGTCTTGCCGATACCCGCCAGTCCCATGATCGTCGATACCACCACCGGCTGCGGCGAGCGCAACGCCTCAGCGAGCAACGCGAGATCAGCAGAACGGCCGGTGAATCCCACGTCCACCGGAGGCAGCCCGGCGAGGGCTGTCGGTGCAGGCACGGGCGTGTTCAGGTAGACGTCGCGCGCCTGCATCGCGACGCCGTGCACCTCACCTCTCAGTTCGTTGCGCACCAAACCGTTGTACCGCAATTCACCGACAACGCACTGTCAAGCCGCTGATCGTATGCCGAGTGAAGACGCCCTCATGCCGATGAGCGGACGTTGACGGTGCTGCTGCGACTTCGCGTGCAGGCACGCTAGCGCTCGTAGCGGGCGAGGATGGTTCGTATAGCGGGATGACGCAATCGGCCGAGCTCCGCATCCAGTACGTGGTCGGCCTGGTGGAGCTGTTCCGTTGCGGGGAGAGACTCCTGCCACCAGCCGCCCTGCGGATCACCGCTGATCGCTACCATGACAAGCCATGCGCGCTGTATTCCCCGGCTCTTTTGATCCGGCCACGCAGGGACATCTCGACGTGGTGCGCCGGGCCGCGGGCATGTTCGACGAAGTCGTGATGTGCGTCCTGACCAACCCGAAGAAAACCGGCCGTCTCCCCCTCGCCGAACGACTGGCCCTGCTGACCGACATGACCAGCGACCTGGACAACGTCACAGTGGACTCCAGCGCCGGCCAGCTGCTGGTCGACTACTGCCACCGAGCGGGTATCGGTGTCATCGTGCGAGGAACGCGCACACCAGGCGACTTGGAGCACGAGTTCCCGATGGCCCAGGCGAACCGTCACCTGAGCGGCATCGAAACGCTCTTCGTCCCGGCCGATCCCGCGCACGCGTACATCTCCTCAACCCTCATCGCGGCGACGGCCCAGCGGTAACACCCCGTTCGACGATCAGCTCGACGCGAGTTCCAACGCCCTTCGGATCGGGATCCGGACCAGACGGCGTCCCCCCGGAACGCACTCACATGCCGCGGAGCGAGCGTTCGAACCCTCGGGTGCTCATGCAGTGAGAGCGGCACATGAGCGACCAGAGTGCCTTCACCATGGAAAATCGATGGGCTGGAACTCGCTGGCAGTGGCGTGACCCTGTCGGTGCGCACGAGTTCGTCCCGCTCAGTCGAGGATTTCATGCAGCAATCGCGTGCGACCGCGGCCCGGCTCCGCACTACGGCGGTCGGCTCCAGGCGATCGCGCCGACGATCAACCCAACTTCTCCCCTAGCAGCCGCTCGATCTCGCTCGCAGGTTACCGCCGCGCACGCTGACGATCAGTCCCGGAGGAAGTCGGCCACCGCCGTGCGGAAGTCGGGGCTGCTGCCGATGATCGTGTGATCGCCGGCGACGAGCACGAGGCGGGCGTCCGGAATCGCGTCGGCGAGCACTTCGGGCCGGGCTGCGAGTGGGTCCCGATCGCCTGCGATGACGAGGATCCGCGCGGTGATGCGCGCGAGCGCGACTCCTCCCGTGTGCACCGCTCGTGCCTGCGCCGCCAGGGACGGGAGGTCCGCGCCCACCGCCTCCGCGAACATGCGCATGCCGGCGACCTCCGGTGGGAGGGAGCTGGGGTCGTCGGCGAGCAGTGCCTCCGCGAGCACGTCGTTGGGCAACACCCGCGTGTCCACCCCGCCGAGCTCGACGACCCCGGCGCCGACACCGCCGACGACCAGCTTGCGCACCTTCGGTTCCTCCGCCGCGACGAGCAACGAGACGATGGATCCCATCGAGTAGCCGACAAGATCTACCTCGTGTGCGTCGAGAAGATCGATCACCGCGCGCAGGTCCCGTGCCATGCGCGGTTCACCGTAGCGGCGGGGGTCCGGGGACTTCTGCGACTGGCCGTGGCCGCGGGCGTCGACTCCGACCACCGTGCGGCCCATCGCGGTCAGTGCCGTCACGGTGCCCGTGCTGGCCCAGTCCACCATCGTGTTCGCCGTGAACCCGTGCAGCAGGACGACCGGAGCGGGATGTGCCCGGACCCCGGGATCGGGCTCCCAGCGGTGGTACGCGATCTCCGTTCCGTCGTCCACGACGAGCACGGCCGTCCGCGGTTGTGGGGCTGCGGCGAGGCCGGCACTGAGGTCGAGCACGGGATCAGTCATCGAGGACCTCGGAGAACACACCCGTGACAGTAGGGCAACGGCAGGGCGGATCTGCGGGTCGCCAGCTCGGCGATCTTGCCTCAGATCGGCCGGCCGGGGTTGCTCAACGATGCTGCTGAGCTGGTGCGGGCTCTGGGGAGTCTGCCACTGGCCTTGGCGCAAGCCGCCGCCTACATGCTGGACCGGCAGCTGTCGTATGCCGCGTATCGGGTTCGGCTGGCCGGGCGGCGACTGGCGAGCGTGGTGCCCGAGCCCGGCGGGTTGTCTGATGAACATCGGGCCACTGTGGCGGCGACGTGGTCGTTGTCGGTGCGGCAGGCCGACCTGCTGATACCAGAGGGTGTGGCGCGTCCGCTACTGGAGGTGGCGAGTGTGCTGGACGCCAACGGCATTCCGCTTGAGGTCTTCACCGCTCTCGCCGTGCTTGAGTTTGCTCACCGCGACGGCCGGACGGGTCATCGACGAGCACGATGCGCGGGACGGGCTGGGGTGTTCGGCCCGGTTGAGGCTGGCTACGGTGAACCTCGATTCGCCGTCGCGGGCGGTGCGGTACACGCGCTCGTGCAGCGCGCCACACCGACGCGCTCAACACAGTTGGCGGCGGACACCTATGGCAGCCGAACTGCCACAAATCGCTGTTCCGTTCGGGAGGCAGCCTCGGTGACAGCGGCCTGGTCACAAAAGCCGGAGACCATTACGCGGAGCTGCGTGACACCCTCATTCACCATCTAAGGGCTGACCACCCAGACACGCTGGGCGCCCGCAACAGCCTCGCCCAGTGGAAGCCGACGTCCGACTGTCCGTCCGGCTGGTACCCCCGCAGGCCAACCAGCGCGGTGGATCGTCGCTTTGAGTGGGGTTGGTGATCTAACACGCTCTCGTCTGCGCCGCTGACCATCTTGTTCGAGCACACTCATGCCGATTAGCGGCGGAGAGCCACTTCGCAGGCACCGCTTGATCCTCGTCCTGGCACGACGCTGGAATCCATGTTCGTTGCGTCGGCCCTCCTCGCGACCGGAGTCCGGTCCAGCCGCCGACAGCCGGGCATTCCACGTGGGCGGCGCACCCGCGACGACTGCCCTGTCGCGGCATCAGGGGCCGCCGATCGCGGGCCCGCGATCGGCGGGTCAGGGTGTCAGGCCGGCGGCATGGTGAAGATCAGGCCCTGGCTCATGGTCGAGCGGATGCCCTGCACGTCAGTGGTGACGACCTTCACCCGATGCTGCCTGTCGGGGGTCAGCCCGGTCAGCGTGACCTGTTTCTCGGTGACCAAGCCGGTGTGCCCGCCGTCCAGGTACACCTCGTAGCCCAGGGTCGGATTCCACCAGGAGGAGGCTTCCCAGGTCAGTGTCACGGACGTCGGGGTCGTCGAGACCATCCGCAACCCGCTCGGGCGCGGCGGCCGCTCGAAGACGGCGGACTGCGACCACACGGTGCCCAGCAGGTCGTTCTGCGCCGGGTCGTGCGAGCAGGACGCAGTAACCGTGCCGATAGGAGTGCCGTCGGCGCGCTCGGGGCGCAGTGTCAAGGCCAGGTCGTCCACGTGCAGGTCGTAGTAGCCCTGTGTGGTCAGGAACTGCACCGGGAAGGAGCCTGCGGCCCGCACCGCGGTCCCCTGGGTGGTCGTCAGCCACGTGGGCGCGACGGTGAACGAGGCCTGGGTGGTCCGCGTCCCGTCCGGGCCGGTGATGTGCGCGTCGAGTGTCGCTGTGCTGTCGGCGTCCAGGCGCACCCCGCCGGCCATCGTCAGGACCGGACGCAGCTCGCGCAGGTCCAGGTCCACGTCGATGTAGGCGGGTTCGTGCCTGGCGACGGTGTTCAGGCCCGCGCCTTCGTCCGGCAGACCGCCGACGACCCAAACGGTCATCCGGGCACTCGACCCGAAGGAGGTCGTGCAGGTGTAGTCCATCCGCACTGCGGTCGTCTGGGCCGACGCCGAGGTTGTGGCTCCCGTCAGCGCCCCGACGGCCGCCAGGGCAGATGCCAGCAACGAAGCGGTGATGCGGAGTGGCTTCCCTCTCTTGCGCACCTCTACATCCTCTCCGTGTTCACTCGACCACGGACAGTGTCCCGCACATCAACGTCGGTACGCGTCGACCATTCAGCCGCAGCGAAGTGGGGGCGATGTCCGAGCAATGCCGAACTCCCACGCCACAACGAATGCACTCTCATGCCGCTGATCGTGTGCCGAGCAAGAGACGCGCTCGCGCCGATGACCGTCCTTCTCGCGAAGCAAGAACGCTGGAAGGGGATCGACCGGCTGCTACCGATCGGTCCCCTCCGATCCTGCTTGCCCGAGCAGCGCATCCGGGCAAACGTCGAAGTCTGTCGGAGGAATTCGCACCGTGCAGTGATCGATCCACGGTTGTGACCACTCACACCAGAGCCCAGGCAGGTTCCTGCGGAAACCCACAGTGCGAGCTGACAGTGACTCTCATGTTGCGGGGTAGCTGATGGACGAGGAGGAAGCCCTGATCGCCGAGCTGTCGCAGGACGAGGACCCGCTTACCGCTGTGGACCCGGCGCTCAGAACCGACGACCCCACGGCCACAGCGCACCGCACCGCGGCGACCAAAGCGCTGTCCGTGTTGCAATCTTCGGCGACTGCGACGGTCCACCGAATGCTTGGATTCTTGCGGGTCGAAGGTCTCGTCGACATGGTCGACAACTGGTTCTTCCTCACCTCGAGGGCGCCCGAGCTGTCCAGTGCCGTCCCGCTGGACCTGCCGCACCACGCGTTGCGGCAACGTGGCGCGCGTCGTGAAGCGCTTGCACGGCAGGCAATCCAGCCACGTCGCCGTCAAGTTCCGGAGTCCTGCACCGCCGCATTGCACAGCGGCGGGACTTGCAGCTCGCACACCTGCGGAGGTACGGGGTTGCCTTCGACCGCGGCGAGTGGTCCTGTCGCATCGTCGTCGTGGCTGCACCGGTGCGGGACCCGGACGGATTTGCCGGGAGCCATCTCCGTGATCGGACCCGCCTGACGCCGTCGCCCCTCGCGTCAACCGTGCCGCCGAGAGATCCGCCAAGAGATTCCGCTTCAACGGCAGATCTCTTCGGGATGAGGCGCGAACAACGTCCTGCTGGATCATTCGACTTCGCCACCCCGCAGGTCCGCAGAGCACTTGCGTGGACGTGACCGAGTGCGCGGGTCTACCGAACAGATTGCGGCGCACAACGCCGGAGCCGTCGCGGACGAGCGGTATCCCGGCATCGACGACGGCGCGGTTGACCTTGCGCTGACACCTCCGGAAAGACGCAGAGCTGCCTCCACTGCGGAGGCCCACAACCTGGCGGGTCGCCTCGCGCCGCGGAACTTGGCACGTGAACCGACGGCACCGTCCACATCAGACCAACGGCACTGCTCCCCCTTCCCGATGAGCAAATGCGCTCGAACGCGAAGTACGTCCAGATCATCGGTCCGGCGGACTGGTTTTGCCGGACCAAGTGCTGAACGCGAGCTGGTCGAGACGAACCCCGAAGTCGTCCGGAGGACGCGGCTCCGCCAACGATTGGCAGCAACGCCGCTCGCTGTTCCGAAGGCGATCACAGACGCTGACTGATGTCGCGGATACGGAAATGTGGTCGCGCTCCCACAACAGGCGCAGAGGCCGCACAAGATCTGGCTGAACGAGGGAAACCCGTGGGGTGATCGCACTCCTGGCTGTGGCGACTCACACACGGGCGTTCGCGGACGTTACGGAAATCCGCAGTAAAGCCTGACCACAACGCCCATATCGTCGATACGACCGATGGACGGGGAGGGTGCCTTGATCGACGAACCACCTTGTGCCGAAGAACCGCCCGCCGCCGTGGAGGCGGTGCTGAGGCCCGACGATCCCGAGGTCTCACGGCGGACCGCGGCGACAAAGGTGTTGTCGGTTCTGCAGTCCTTCCGCAGTCGCCGAGATGCGGCCTCCCTCGCGGACCTGGTCCGCCGCAGCCGATTGCCGAGGTCGACGGTCCACCGGACGGTCTGGTCCCGGCGAGCCGCAGAGCCCCGTCGACATGGCCTGCCCCTCCGCCTGCGGGGAGAGGTTGCTGCCAGCTGTGGGCGCGAGGACTCACGGCTCGCACACCCGCAACTACCACGTCCCAGGAACACCTGCCGGCCGAGCTCGCAACCGTACGCAGGTGCGGGATCGCCTTCCAGCCGTGGTGAGTGGTCCCGCGACGTCACCGGTGCGGCGGCACCGGTCCGGGGCCGGGACAGGCCGTGATGGCCTCGCGTGAGCTGTGCTCCGGAGCGGCACCGGTCGCGAACTCCGCACTCGTCGGCTGAGCGGTGCGCCTGCTTGGCCGAATACGCCGACACATCAGGAAGTTCCCTCTCGAAGGTGAGGTCGTTGCAGGGTGATGCACGAACGACGATCGGCACGGTCATGCGGCGTCCACCGGTCCACGGGGGTGATCGCGGAGCCGCTGCCGAAGCTCGAGACCGCCGCCGGACGGCCGTTGCGCAGGGCGCTGGCGTTGATGGAGGTGCTGGCCAGGGCTGACGGGCCGATGTCGCTGTCCGACCTGGCCCGCCGCACCGGGGAGCCCAAGTCGTCGGTGCACCGCATCCTCGGGGTGCTGACCGATCTGAACCTCGCGGCCCAGGCCGACGGCGGTTTCGTGGTCGGGGACTACCTCTCCGACATGACCCGGCACAGCGACCACGCCAGAGCCGAGCAGCTCCGGCGGGCTCTCACCCCCCTGCTGATGGACCTTCAAGACCGCACCCGCGGGGTCGTCCTCATGGGCGTCCTCGACGGAACGCACGTCCGCTACGTCGAGCTGCTCTACCGGGGTGAGCTCAGCGACTACGTGCAGAGCCAGCCGCTCGTGCACCCCGCGTCCGCGACCGCGACCGGGCACGCGCTCCTCGCGTTCCGGCCGGACCTGCTGGACCGCGTCGAGGAGTTCGCCGCCTGCACGGGAACGTCACCCACGCGGCTGCTGGTCGATCTCCAGTCCGTGCGCAAACGCGGACTCGCGGTCGTCACCAAGAACTCCGCCCACGGCGGTGCTGCCGTGGCCATGCCGGTCCGCATCGGCGCCGACCGCCCCTTCATCAGCCTGGGGGTCGCCTACCCCGGCCGGATCGACCTCCCGCGCACGACCCTCGCCCTGCGGCGGGCGGTGGCGACGGCCGGAGCCATCGCCACCGCCCAGCACTGCGGACCGGTCGAGCAACGACCGGCGGGATGAGCGCTCACGCCGCACCGGGCGTCGCCACGACGTCGCGTTCCCGCGCCGACCGCACCAGGTTCGTCAGGACCGCCTTCCCGCCGCATTCCAGGTAGACCCGATGGCCCTGCGCGTTCAGCGACTTCAGCGCGTCGCGGAAACCGACCGGGCGCACCAGGTGGCTCGCGAGCACCTCGCGGACGTCCGCCGGCCGCCGCACCTCGCGTCCGAGCACCGGTGAGTGGACGGGAACCTCCGGCGCCCGGCAGTCGATCGTGTCCACCACGGCGGAGAACCGCGCCGCCGCCTCGGCGAGCAACGCGTTGTGGAACGGGTAGGGCACCCGCAGCCAGGTCGCCTCCACCCCCGCGTCGGCGGCACGCCCGGCGAGCCGCCGCAGGGGTTCCGCGAGACCGGACACGACGACCTGGTCCTCCCCGTTGTCGACGGCGAGCACGGTGTGGTCGTCGGCCAGCCACGCGAGCAGCCGTTCGGCTGCTCGGCGATCAGCGCGCAACGCCACCATGCCGCCCTGCCGCAGACCGGTGGAGCGCAGTGCCTCGTCGCGCTCGACGACCAGCCGGACACCGGTCTCGGGCGACAGGCATCCGGCGGCCACGAGAGCCGCGAACTCCCCCAGGCTGTGCCCCACCAGGACCGCCGGGGCGAGCCCCCAGCTCCGGGTGTAGATCTCGTGCAGGCAGAGCTCGGTGGCGAAGATCGCCAGGTGCAGCCTGCCGGGATCGTCGTCGACGAGGCTGCGCAGGGTCGGGGCCGCGCGGTCGGTGAGCAGCTCGGCGACGTCGGGACCGCCTGCCGCGCGGGACGCCGCGGTGATCCGCTCCAGCACGGACGGCAGGCCCGCGAAGTCGTCGGCGAACTCCTGCAGGCCTCCCGGCAGGTAGCCACCGTGCCCCGGGAACAAGAAGGCCGGGTTGGCGGGTGCTCGGTTCATGAGGTCGTCCTCCGGTCTCCGGCTTGTCGACGGTGGTGGTCCGGGATCCGCGCGGGTCCCGGAGGCGGGTCCGGCCGGCACCGGACCCGGCCTCTAGTCGCCCAGCAGTGCCCGGAGGTCGTCATCAGGCGTCAGGTATCGGCCCGACAACGAATCCGCGGCTCCGGAAGCGAGGGTGAGCAGCAGCCGCACCGCCTGCTCCGGCGCGGAGAACCGGCCGTGCTCACGTTGCTCGCTCAACCATTCGCGCACCTGGTCGCCCCACGCGTCCCCGGTCGGTCCCCGGTCCAGGTGCTGCTTCGTCAGCCCGAGGTCCACGAGGCCGGGGTGGAAGCTGAAGACCGAGACGCCGGTGCCGTGCAGCTCGGGATCCAGGTTGTCGGCCACCTTGATCAGGGCCGCCTTCGACACCGAGTAGGACGACAGGTTCGGCCAGCGGTGCCGGCCCGCGGAGCTGACGACGTTGATGATGCGGCCGGCACCACGGGACACCATGCCGGGCAGCACCGCACGGCAGACCTTCAGCGTGCCGCGCACGTTGACCTCCATGGCCCGCCACCACTCGCCCTCGTCGGTCTCCCACATCGGCCCCATCGGGCCGGAGACACCGGCGTTGTTGACGAGCACGTCGACCTTGCCGAACGTGTCGACCGCGCGCTGCACCGCGGCGGACATCCGTTCGGCGTCCATGACGTCCACGATCTCGTGCCGCACCTGGCCACCCAGCGCCCTGACGTGCTCCGCGACACCGGCCAGTGCCGTGCCGTCGCGGCCGGTCAGGACGAGGTTCGCGCCGGCTTCGGCCAGGGTCTCGGCGAACAGGCGGCCCAGTCCGCCGGTCGCGCCGGTGAGCAGGACGGTGGTTCCCGCCAGCGACACCGGAGCGGAGGTGGCGGGGGCCGCGGGCGCCTCGAACCTCTGGCGCAGGTGCTTGGCGAGCGCCTGCGGCGCCGGGTGGTCGAAGATCGTCGTGACCGGCAGGGACAGGCCGGACTCCCGCTCGATCCAGTTGCGCAGTCCCAGGGCGCTGAGCGAGGTGAGCCCGATCTCGAACAGGGCCACGTCCGGCGAGATGTCCTCGACGGCACAGCCGAGCAGGTCCGCAGCGGTCGCCGTGATCGCGTCGACGAGCTCGTCCGCGCCGAGACCGGTCAGCCGGGGCGTCGCCGTGCCCAGGACGGTGCGCACCCGCAGCGGCAGCGGCGCGGTGCCGTCCACAGTGGACAGGATCGACTCCGGCCGCACGCAGTCGTCCGCGGCGACCGGCGGAGCCGGCACCCACTCGACCCGGTGCGGGACCTCGACGCCGGTACCGGCCGCCGTGAGGACGACCGGCCGGGCGACCAGCTCGTCCGCGGTCAGCACGGGAGCGCCGGTGCCGTCCCAGGCGGTCAGGGACACCGAGTCCTCGCCGGTGGCCGTCATCCTCACCCGCAGGGCGGTGGCACCCGCGGTGTGCACCTCGACACCGCTCCACGAGAACGGCAGCCGCGCACCGGCGGAGTCCGGGAGCAGGAAGCCGAGCGCCAGCGGGTGCAGAGCCGCGTCGAGCAGCGCGGGGTGCACCAGGTGCTCCCCCGCTCCCAGCGGCGAACGCACCTCCAGGAACAGCTCGTCATCCCGGCGCCACAACGCTTCCAGACCGCGGAAGGCAGGTCCGCAGGACAGACCACGCCCGGCGAGCAGGTCGTGCAGGCCCGAGACCGGGACGGGCACGGCGTCGGCCGGTGGCCAGACACCGGCGAGCGGTGCGGGGGCCGCGCTCGCACCGGTCACCGTGGCACGGGCGTTCTGGGTCCACGGCGACTCCGCCGAGGCCCGCGAGTGCACCGCAACAGCACGGTCGCCGTTTTCGTCCGGTGTGGACAGTTGCAGCTGCACCTCGGCCGGAGCGGTGATCGGGGCGGTGAACACCATTTCGGCGACGCGCGCCGACGGGTCGGTCCGCAGCACCAGGTCGAGCAGCGCGGTGCCGGGAACCACCACCTCGCCGCCGACGCGGTGGTCGTTCAACCAGCTCTGGCGCTCCACCGACACGTGGCCGGTGTGCAGGCTGCCGCCCGTCGCGAGGTCGACGGAGGACGTGAGGAGGGCGGAGTCGCCGGCCGCCGCAACGCCGTCGATCCAGTAGCGGCGTCGCTGGAACGCGTAGGTCGGCAGCGGCACCGTGGTTCCGGTACCGGCGAACGCGGCCGCGAGGTCGACCTCGGCACCGTCGACGAACAGCGCGGCCAGAGCCGCGCAGAGCCGCGCCCGCCGCGCGGTCGCCGCACCGAGCTCCACCCGGTTGGCCGGCGCGTCCGGCTCGGCCGCCGCGCTCCAGCCCGCGACGCTGGCGAGGTCCCGCACCAGCGGGGACGAAAGACCCCGGTAGCCCACCGACTCGCCGGTCCGGGCGAACTCCGCCGCGGACACCGTCATGGCGGTGACCAGACGAGCGGCGTCCGGCAGCGCCAGTAGCCCGGCGACGTGGGCGGCCGCGATCTCGCCCACGCCCTCGCCCCGCAGCCGGCCGGGCCGCACACCCCACGAACGCAGGAGCCGGAACTGCGCCACCTCGAAGGCGAACAGCACGGGCAGGGCGAACCTGATCTCCCGCGCCTGCTCGGGCTCCTCCAGGGCGACCGGACGCAGAGGGCGTCCGAGGAGTGCGTCGAACGCCTGGCACGCGGTGTCGAACGCCTCGGCGAACACGGGATGCGCGTCGTGCAGCTCGCGCCCGAGCTCCACGCCCGGGCCGTGTCCGGGGAACACGACCTCGACCGGTACGGACCCGGCCACTCCCGTCCGGACGCCGGGCGCGGTCTCTCCCGCCGCCAGCGCGCCCAGGCCCGCGAGCGGGTCTTCTCCTGCCACGAGTGCCCGGTGCCGGAACTGCGTCCGCCCGGTGAGCGACACGGCGACATCGCCGGGGTGCAGGCCGGGGTGTGCGATGAGGTGTTCGCGCAGGCGGCCGGCCTGCAGGCGCAGGGCCTGCGCGGTGCGCCCGGACAGCACGAACGGTGTCGCGACGCGCTCGACCGGTGGCTGCTCACCCTCGGGCGCCTCCTCCAGCACGACGTGGGCGTTCGCACCGCTGATCGCGAACGCGGACACACCGGCCCGGCGCGGTTCGGCTCCGCGCTGCCAGGGCTTCGCCTCGGTGAGGAGCTCCAGCTGACTGGTGGACCAGTCGAGGTGGGAGGTGGGACGGCTGATGTGGAGGCTGCGAGGCAGCACGCCGTGGCGCAGGGACTGCACCATCTTGATCACGCCGGCCACCCCGGCCGCGGCCTGGGTGTGGCCGAGGTTGGACTTCACCGAGCCCAGCAGGACCGGCCGGTCCCGGCTGGAACCGAAGACCGCGTCGAGCGCCTGGACCTCGATGGAATCGCCCAGCTGGGTGCCGGGGCTGTGCGCCTCCACGGCGTCGATCTGACCGCTGGTCAGCCCGGCGTCCTCCAGCGCCGCGCGGATGACCCGCTGCTGGGCGGGGCCGCTCGGTGCGGTCAGGCCGCTGCTGGCACCGTCGGAGTTCATGGCGGTGCCACGCACGACCGCGAGCACGGGGTGGCCGTTGGCCCTGGCGTCGGAGAGGCGTTCGAGCAGGAGCATGCCCGCGCCCTCGCCCCACGCCATGCCGTCCGCGTCGTCGGAGAACGGCTTGCAGCGGCCGTCGGGCGCCAGCGCCCGCAGACGGCTGAACTCGGTGAACGAGCCCGGTGTCGCCATCACCGTGACGCCGCCCGCCAGCGCCATCGTGCACTCGCCGGACCGCAGCGCCCTGGCGGCCAGGTGCAGCGTGACCAGTGACGACGAGCAGGCGGTGTCGACCGTGGAGGTGGGGCCCTCCAGCCCGAGGACGTAGGAGACGCGACCGGAGGCGATGCTTCCCGCGATGCCGATGGTGAGCTGCCCCTCGACGTCCGGCGGCGCGAGGTGCGACGGCGGCCCGTAGTCGTGGTACATCACGCCGGCGTAGACGCCGACCTGCTTGCCGCGCAACGAGCGCGGGTCGAGGCCGCTGCTCTCCACGGCCTCCCAGGAGGTCTCCAGCAGCAGCCGCTGCTGGGGGTCCATCGCCAGGGCCTCCTTCGGCGAGATGCCGAAGAACGGCGCGTCGAAGTCGGCGACACCGTCGAGGAACCCGCCCCGGCGCGCGTAGCTGCTGCCCGACTTCGCGGGATCCGCGTCGTACAACGTCTCCAGGTCCCAGCCGCGGTCGTCCGGGAACTCGCTCGTGACGTCGCGCTCCTGCACGAGCACCTGCCACAGGTCCTCGGGCGACCGGACGCCGCCGGGAAAGCGACACGCCATGCCGACGACGGCGATCGGTTCGCTCGCGCGGTCCTTGACCGCGCGCAGCTCCTTACGCGTCTGGTGGAGGTCGACGGCCAGTTTC
This sequence comes from Lentzea jiangxiensis, assembly GCF_900104175.1. Taxonomy (GTDB): domain Bacteria; phylum Actinomycetota; class Actinomycetes; order Mycobacteriales; family Pseudonocardiaceae; genus Lentzea; species Lentzea jiangxiensis. The sequence goes on along the minus strand of NZ_FNIX01000015.1, from coordinate 13,645 downwards.
TTGACCGCGGACCTGAGTTTGTCGTCGTTGCTCATGAGGACACCCCGAACTCGCGGTCGATGAGGGCGAGCAGCTCGTCGTCGGAGGACGAGTCGATCTCGTCGGCGAGGGAGCTCGCCGCGGGTGCGGCCGCGACGGGCGCGGTCTGCTCGTCCGCGCACAGGAGGCCGACCAGGTGCTCGGCCAGCGCCCTGGGCGTCGAGTGGTCGAACAGCGCGGTCGCGGGCAGCTTCAGCTTCGCCGCGCTGTTGAGCCGGTTGCGCAGCTCCAGAGCGGTGAGCGAGTCGAAGCCGCTCTCCATGAAGCCGCGGTCCGGTTCCACCGAGCCCGGCGACGCGTGGCCGAGCACGGCACCGACGTGTTCGCGCACCACCGCCACCACGAGGTCCACGCGGTCCTCCGGCGGTGCCGAGGCCAGGCGTTCCGCCAGGGTCGGGCCCTCCGCAGTCACCGCCCTTCCCGCGGGTGCCCGCTTCACGCGGACGAAGCCGCGCAGCAGCGGGGAGGCCGTGCCGTCCTGGGGCACGGAGAGCCGGGCGGGCACGAGGAGCGCGGTGCCGGAGCCGGCCGCGTCGTCGAACAACCGCAGCCCCTCGTCACCGGAGATCGGGACGACGCCCAGCCGCAGCAGGCGGTTGCGGTCGACGTCGCTCAACCGGGCGGCCATGCCGCCGTCCTGCTCGGTACCGGCCCACGGACCCCACGCGAGCGAGGTGGCGGGCAGTCCTTGCGCACGGCGGTGGTGGGCCACCGCGTCGAGGAACGTGTTCGCGGCCGCGTACGCCGCCTGTCCCGGCATGCCGAGCAGTCCGGAGGCCGAGGAGAACAGCACGAACGAGCGCAGGTCGTGCTCCTTCGTCAGCTCGTGCAGGTGCCAGGCCGCGTCCGCCTTGGGACGCAGCACCGCGTCGACGCGCTCGTTCGTCAGGTCGCTGACCACACCGTCGTCGACGACACCGGCGGCGTGCACGACAGCGGTGAGCGGGTGCTCCGCCGGGATCGCGGCCAGCACCGCGGCGAGCGAGTCGCGGTCGGCCGCGTCGCAGGCGGCGGCGGTGACCGTCGCACCGGCCTCCGCCAGCCGGGTCCTGAGCTCGGCGAAGCCGTCGGCGGCCTCACCGCGCCTGCTGAGCAGCAGCAGGTGCCGGGCACCGTGGCGCTCGACGAGGTGGCGGGCCAGCAGGCGGCCCAGGCCACCGGAACCGCCGGTGATGAGCACGGTGCCGTCGGGGTCGAGCAGCGTCCCGGCCGCGGCGGAGGTGCGGGCGGGCGCCAGCCGGGGCACGAGAACGCGGCCGGCGCGCAGCGCGAGCTGGGGTTCCCCGGTCGCCAGCGCGGCGGGCAGGCTCCGGTGGAACTCCTCGTCGCCGGGGGCGTCGAGGAGGACGAACCGGCCGGGGTTCTCCGACTGGGCGGACCTGACCATGCCCCACACCGAGGCCGCGGCGGGGTCGGCCGGACCGTCGTCCGAGCCGGTGACCACGGCACCGGTGGTGTGGAACACGACCGGGCCGTCGGCGTTCTGCACCGTGCGGAGCGCGAGGTCGAGCACCTCACGGGTCCGCGCCACGGGGTCGGTGCCCGTGGCGGACAGCCGCACCACGGGCGGCACCTCACCCGCGGGTGCCGCCCCCACCGGCACGGGCTGCCAGGCGAGCTCCTGCAGCATCCCGCCACTGGTCGAGGTCGAGGCGCGCAGCTGCTCGGACGAGACGGGCCGCAGGGTGATGGAGTCGACCGTCGCGACGGGGTTGCCCTCCACGTCGGTGATGTCGATGGCCATCGTGTCGACGCCCTGCTGGGTCAGCCGCACGCGCACCGAGCTGACACCGGTGGTGTGCAGCGTGACACCGGACCAGGCGTAGGGAACGCGGACCTGGTGCTCGGAGCCGGGCTCGGAGCCGACGGCGGCCAGCTGCAGCGTGGCGTCGAGCAGTGCCGGGTGGACGCCGTAGGTGTCGAGGTCGGCCTCGGCGTGCAGGGAGACCTCGGCGTAGCGGGTCGAGCCGTCCTTCCACCCGGCCCGGATGCCGGTGAAGTAGGGCCCGTACCCGAGCCCGGCGTCGGCCAGCCGCTCGTAGAACGGGGCGATCGGGATGACCTCGGCCCCGATCGGCGGCCACTGCTCGACGGGCCTCGGGGTGGCGCCGTCGCGGGCGATGGCCCCGGTGGCGTGGTGGATCCACTCGTGTGCGGCCTCGTCGGTGAAGCGCGAGTGGACCGTGAAGGCGCGCAGGCCGGTGTCGTCGGCGGGGTCGACGACGAGCCGCAGCTGGCGGACCCGTCCCGGCTCACCGGAGACGAACACGTGGTGGTTGATCTCGTCGACGCGGCTGCAGCCGAGCCGGCGTGCGGCCCAGAGCGTCATGTCGACGAACGTGGTGCCCGGCAGGATCGGCTTGCCGTGCACGCAGTGGTCCGGCAGCCAGGCCGGCGTGTCGAGCGACAGCACGCCGGTGAAGACCGTCGTCCCGTCCGGCAGCTCGACCACGCTGCGGATCAGCGGGTGGTCGGACGAGTCCTGGCCGAGGCCGGACGCGGAACCGGGCCGCGCCTGGCCCGACGGCCAGAAGCGCTGGTGCTGGAACGGGTAGACCGGCAGGCCGGGAACAGCGGCCGCGCGTTCCGGGAAGAGGCGCTCCCACGCCACGTCGTGCCCGTGCCGGTACATCACCGCGAGTGCGTTGACCACGCCGGCGTCCTCAGCCTGCCCGGCCTTCACCGCGCCGACCACCGTGCCGTCAGCGGTCTGGGCGGCCAGGGGCGTCAGCACCGTGCTCGGGCCGATTTCCAGGATCGTCGTGACCCCGTTGTCCACCAACGAACGAACACCTTCGTGGAACCGCACGGCGCCACGCGCGTGGTCGACCCAGTAGCGCGGGTTCGCCAAGTCCTCGGCCGTGACGGGACGGCCGGTCACGTTGGAGACGAGCGGGATGATCGGGGCGGAGTGCTCGATCGAGCGCACCACGTCCTCGAACTCGGCGAGGATCGGGTCCATCAACGGCGAGTGGAAAGCGTGGCTGACCTTGAGCCGGGTGGTCCGGCGGCCCTCGGCCCGCCACTTCTCCTCCAGGCCCGCCACGGCCTGCTCGTCCCCGGACAGCACGACAGAGCGTTCGCCGTTGACGGCCGCGACGGAGACCCGGTCCTCCAGCCCGGACAGGTCGATCTCGTCCTCGGCCGCCTGCACGGCGAGCATCGCGCCGCCTTCGGGCAACGACTGCATGAGCCGGGCCCGTGCGGAGACGAGCCTGCACGCGTCCGTCAGCGACAGCACACCCGCCACGTGGGCGGCGGTGATCTCGCCGACCGAGTGCCCCAGGACCTGGGCGGGAACCACTCCGAAGTCCTCGAACAGCCGGTACAGCGCGGTCTCGAACGCGAAGAGGGCGGGCTGGGTGTACCCCGTCCGGTTCAGCAGGTCCGGGTCGTCACCGAACATCACGGACTTGACGTCCACGTCGAGCTGACCGCAGACGTCGTCCAGCGCCTTGGTGAAGACGGGGAACTTCTCGTAGAGGCGGGCTCCCATGCCGAGCCGCTGCGCGCCCTGCCCGGAGAAGAGGAACGCCAGGGCGCCGTCGCGGCCGCTCGGCTCGACCTGCGCGAGCTCCTCGAGCAGCTCCTGCCGGTTCGAGGCCGTCACCCCGGCGCGGCGGGTGAACCGCGTGCGGGTCGTGGCCAGGGCCGCGGCCAGGCCGGTCAGGTCCGCCTCGGGGTGGCCGACGACGAACGCGCGGAGCTGCTCGGCCTGCGCGCGCACCGCGTCGTCGGTCTTCGCGGAGAACACGAAGGGCGTGGCCGGAAATGACGTCGAGGCCGCGGGCGCGGCTGCCTGCTCGGGTGCTTCCTCGATGATCAGGTGGGCGTTCGTGCCGCTGATGCCGAACGACGACACCCCCGCCCGGCGGGGTCGCCCGGTACGCGGCCAGGCCACGTTCTCGGTGAGCAACGCGACGCCGGACCAGTCCACGTCGGGCGTGGGCCGGTCGACGTGCAGCGTCCGCGGCAGCTCGCCGTGGCGCAGCGCCTGCACCATCTTGATCACGCCGCCGACGCCGGCCGCCGTCTGGGAGTGACCGATGTTGGACTTGAGCGATCCCAGCCACAGCGGGTGCTCACGCCCCCGGCCGTAGGTGGCCGCGAGGGCACGCGCCTCGATCGGGTCGCCCAGCGTGGTGCCGGTGCCGTGTGCCTCCACAACGTCCACATCGGACATCAGGAGCCTGGCGTTCGCGCAGGCCTGCTTGATGACGGCTTCCTGGGCGGGACCGCTGGGCGCGGTCAGGCCGTTGCTGGCGCCGTCGGAGTTGATCGCCGAGCCGCGGATGACCGCGTGCACGGGGTGGCCGTGGGCGATCGCGTCGCTCAGCCGCTCCAGCACGACGATCCCGGCGCCCTCGCTCCACCCGGTGCCGTCGGCTCCGGCGGCGAAGGACTTGCACCGCCCGTCGGGGGCGAGCCCGCGCTGCCGGCTGAACTCCACGAAGGTGCCGGGCGTGGCGATCACGGTGGCACCGCCCGCGACCGCGAGCCCGCACTCACCGCCGCGCAGGGCGTTCACGGCCTCGTGGATGGCGACCAGCGACGAGGAGCACGCGGTGTCGATGGTCATCGCCGGTCCGCGCAGCCCCAGGGTGTAGGAGATGCGGCCGGACGCGACGCTGGTGGCGTTGCCGGTGAGCAGGTAGCCCTCGGTCTCCCGCACCCCGCGCAGCAGGGACTCGTAGTCGTTGTGCACGGCACCGACGAACACGCCGGTGGACGTGCCGCGCAGCTCCCCGGGCACCAGTCCCGCGCGTTCGAGCGCCTCCCAGCTGACCTCGAGCAGGAGCCGCTGCTGCGGGTCCATGCCGAGGGCTTCGCGAGGGCTGATGCCGAAGAAGTCCGCGTCGAACCCCGCGGCGTCGGCCAGGAAACCACCCCGGCGGGTGCTGGACGTGCCGGGCGTCTCGCCCTCGGGGTCGTAGCCGACGTCCCAGCCGCGGTCGGCGGGGAACTCCCCGACCGCGTCGACGCCTTCGCGCACGAGCTCCCACAGGCCGTCCGGGGTCGACACCCCACCGGGGTAGCGGCAGGCCATGCCGATGATCGCGACCGGTTCGTGGTTGCGGTTCTCCGCGGCCGTCAGCTTCTCGCGCGCCTGCTGGAGGTTCGCCGTGGCGCGCTTGAGGTAGTCGCGGAGCTTGCTCTCGTCGGTCATCGGGGGTCACCCTTTTCGGTTCGGACGGTGGCGGGTCGGCCCGGCAGCTCGGTGCTCGCACCGAAGGCCTGCCGTCGCGGGGTGACGTCGGGGTCGCGGTTCACGGGGGAATTTCTCCGGCTTCGGGTGCTCGGTGCGGTGATCACCGCACCGACGCGTTCCACCCGGTCGTGCTGTGAAGGCGCGCACCGGTACGACGTCCTGACGGGGTCCCGCCGGGGAAGCGCATTCCGCGGCGAGTGGCAGGGGTGTGCCGACGTCAAGCTAGGAGTTCCCGCGACGCCTCCCAAACGGCTGTTCCGTTTTTCGGTACGCGCGACGTCCAGCTCGACGCGGAAGCGGCCACGGGTCCCGAAATTCGGAACGGTCGTTGGCCGCCGCGCCCGGCCGTCGTCTTACATCGGGCGATACCCGCTGCCCAGCGAGATTGACGAGGGTCCATTGATGAAGGTCGCCCAGAGCCACCCGCGCGGTGCGATCGCCGTCGTCGGCATGGCGTGCCGCGTACCCGGCGCGCGAAACCTCGACGAGTTCTGGCGCCTGTTGCGGACCGGGCAGGACACCATCTCGACCGTGCCGCCGGAGCGCTGGGACGCCACGCTCGCGCCCCAGGACGCCGCGGCCCGTTTCGGTGGTTTCGTGGACGACGTCGCGGGCTTCGACGCCGAGTTCTTCGGCATCTCACCGCGCGAGGCCGCCGCGATGGACCCGCAGCAGCGTCTCGTCCTCGAGCTCTCGTGGACCGCCCTGGAGAACGCCGGCATCGTGCCCGCGACGCTGGCGGGCCGCAACGTCGGTGTCTTCGTCGGCGCCCTGCGCGACGACTACGCCGTGCTCAGCCACGTGCACGAGGACTCCATCTCGCCCACCACCATGACGGGCACCCAACGGGCCGTCATCGCGAACCGCGTCTCCTACTTCCTCGGCCTGCGCGGTCCCAGTCTCACCGTCGACACCGCGCAGTCCTCCTCGCTGGTCGCGGTGCACCTGGCGGCGACCAGCCTGCGCGCCGGCGAGTCCGGCCTGGCGGTCGTCGCGGGCGTGAACCTGAACCTGCTGCGCGCCGGCGCGGTGACCGCTTCCCGGTTCGGCGGCCTGTCCGAGGACGGCCGGTGCTTCACCTTCGACGAGCGGGCCAACGGTTTCGTCCGCGGCGAAGGCGCCGGTGTGGTGGTGCTCAAGCCGCTGGACAAGGCGATCGCGGACGGCGACCCGGTGCACTGCGTGCTCCTGGGCACCGCGGTCAACAACGACGGGGCGACCGACGGCCTCACGGTGCCCAGTGCCGAAGCGCAGGCGGACGTCGTGCGCGCGGCCTGCGCCGACGCCGGGGCGGCGCCGTGCGACGTCCAGTACGTCGAACTGCACGGCTCCGGCACCAGGGTCGGCGACCCGCTGGAGGCAGCGGCGCTGGGAGCGGCCCGCGCGGGCGCGGGCACGCTGGCGGTGGGGTCGGTCAAGACCAACATCGGCCACCTCGAAGCCGCGGGGGGCATCCTCGGCCTGATCAAGACGGCGCTGAGCCTCGGCCACGCGGAGATCCCGCCCAGCCTCAACCACGACCGCCCCAACCCGGACATCGCTCTGGACGAACTGGGCCTGCGCGTCGTCACGGCCGCGGAGCCCTGGCCCGCGGCGGAGCGGGGGCGTCTGGCCGGAGTCAGCTCGTTCGGCATGGGCGGCACGAACTGCCACGTCGTGCTCGGGGACGCGCCGGTTGCTGCCGAGGCCAGGTCCGGCACCACGGCGGAGCCGGGCGGCGCCGTGCCGCTGCTGCTGTCGGGACGGACGGAGCAGGCGCTGCGGGACCAGGCCGACCGGCTGCTCTCCCACCTCGCCGCGGCACCGGAGGCCGGCGTCGCCGAGGTCGCCCGGGCCGCGGCGCTCACCCGCACGTCGTTCCGGCACCGTGCCGTCGTGGTGGCCGCCGACCGCGACGAGCTGCTGCCGTCGTTGCGCGCGCTGGCCGACGGGCTGCCGGACCAGCGGGTCGTCCAGGGCCAGGTCCGCACGCCGGGCCGGACGGTGTTCGTCTTCCCCGGGCAGGGTTCGCAGTGGGCCGGCATGGCCGCGGCGCTGCTGGAGTCCTCACCGGTCTTCCGCGCCAGGATCGACGACTGCGCACGGGCGCTGGCACCGTTCACCGACTGGTCGTTGCACGACGCGTTGACCACCGGCGAGGGGCTGGACCGCGTCGACGTCGTCCAGCCGGCCCTGTTCGCCGTCATGGTGTCCCTGGCGGCGGTCTGGGAGTCGCTCGGCGTGCGCCCGGACGTGGTGGTGGGCCACTCGCAGGGCGAGATCGCCGCGGCCTGCGTGGCGGGAGCGCTCACCCTCGACGACGCGGCGAAGATCGTCGCGCTCCGGTCCCGTGCGCTCACGGTGCTCGCGGGCACCGGCACGATGGCCGTGGTGGCGCTGCCCGAGGCAGAGGTCCGAGCCCGGTTGACCGCCTTCCCCGGCCTCGAGGTCGCGGCGCTCAACAGCCCGGCCTCCACCGTGGTCTGCGGCCCGGAGAACGACGTGAACGGGTTCGTGGCGGCGTGCCAGGCGGAAGATCTCCGCGCACGCCGGATCGCCGTCGACTACGCGTCGCACTGCTCGGCGGTGGAGGCGGTGCGCGAGCAGCTGCTGCACGACCTGCGGGACGTGGCTCCGCGCGAACCCGAGATCGCTTTCCACTCCACGGTCACCGGCGAGGGGCTCGGCTCGCACCGGGTCGGCGCCGCCTACTGGTTCGACAACCTGCGCCGTCCGGTCCTGTTCGCCCCGGCCGTCACGGCCCTGCTCGACGAGGGGTGCTCGGTCTTCGTCGAGATCAGCCCGCACCCGGTCCTCACCGGCGCGGTGGGCGAGATCGCGGAGGCGGCGGGCACCGGGCTCACCGTCTCCGAGACCCTGCGCCGCGACGACGGCGACTGGTCGCGGGTGCTCGGCTCCGCCGCGACGCTGCACACCGCCGGGGTCGCCGTGGACTGGGAGCGGGCCCTCCCCGAGTCCTCCGGCGAACGGTTGCGGCTGCCGACCTACCCGTTCCAGCGCAAGGCCCACTGGCTCCAGCTCTCGTCCGCTCCGGCCGCGCTGCCCGTCGCCGCACACCGGGACGTCCCACCGCCGGAGCCCGCCACCGACGAGCCGGTGGTGGACGTCCGCCAGCTGCTCAGGCTGGTCCGGGCGCACACCGCGATCGTCCTGGGCCACGCCGACGCGGGCTCGGTGGAGCCGGACCTCACCTTCAAGGAGATGGGGCTGGACTCGCGGATGGCCGTCGAGCTCCGCGGCCGCCTCAACGACGCCACCGGCGCCGGGCTGCCCACCGGCGCGGTCTACGACCACCCGACCCCGGCCCGCCTGGCCGAGGCCGTGCACGCGCGCCTCGGCGGCGAACAGGCACCCGCCGCGGCACCGTCTGCGGGGACGGCCGTCGCGGAGGACGACCCGATCGCTGTCGTCGCGATGGCGTGCCGGTTGCCCGGCGCCGACTCGCCGGACGAGCTCTGGCGGATGCTCGCCGACGGCTCCGACCAGACCGGCGGTCTTCCGCTCGACCGCGGCTGGGACCTCGACCACCCGGTGCGCATCGCCACCTCACGCGGAGGTTTCCTCGACGGCGCGGCGGAGTTCGACGCGGACCTGTTCGGGGTCTCGCCCCGTGAGGCCGCCGCGATGGACCCGCAGCAGCGTCTGCTGCTGGAACTCGCGTGGGAGTCGTTCGAACGCGCGGGCATCGACGCCACGGCGCTGCGCGGCAGCCGGACCGGGGTGTTCGCGGGGGTGATGGCGCAGGACTACGGACCCCGCATGCACGCGCCGTCCGAGGAGCTGACCGGTCACCTGCTGACCGGTGGGGCCACCAGCGTCGCCTCCGGTCGCATCGCGTACACGTTCGGGCTGCGCGGCCCGGCCATCACGCTCGACACCGCCTGTTCCTCCTCCCTGGTGGCCGTGCACATGGCCGCACGGTCGCTGCGGGCCGGCGAGTGCACCCTGGCGCTCGCCGGCGGGGCGACGGTCATGGCCACACCGGGCATGTTCGTGGAGTTCGAGAAACAGGGCGGTCTGGCACCGGACGGCCGCTGCAAGCCGTTCTCGGCCGCCGCCGACGGCACCGCCTGGGGTGAAGGTGCCGGGCTGGTCCTGCTGGAGCGGCTGTCGGACGCCCGGCGCAACGGGCACCCGGTGCTCGCGGTCGTCCGGGGCAGCGCGGTCAACTCCGACGGCGCCAGCAACGGTCTCACCGCGCCGAGCGGTCTCGCGCAGGTCGAGGTCATCCGCGACGCGCTGGCCGCGGCGGCGCTCACCGAGAGCGACGTCGACGCCGTCGAGGCGCACGGCACGGGCACGGTGCTGGGAGACCCCATCGAAGCCCAGGCACTGCTGGACACCTACGGCCGCGCGCGTTCCGCGCAACGACCGGTGTGGCTCGGATCGCTCAAGTCCAACATCGGGCACGCGCAGGCGGCGGCCGGTGTGGCCGGGTTGATCAAGATGGTGCTCGCGATGCGCCACGGCCTGCTCCCCCGCACGCTGCACGCGCAGCAGCCGACGCCCCACGTGGACTGGTCGCCCGCCCTGCGGCTGCTGACCGAGGCCGTGGCGTGGCCCGCGGGCCGGTCCCCGCGCCGTGCGGCGGTGTCGGCGTTCGGCATCAGCGGCACCAACGCCCACGTCGTCGTCGAGGAAGCTTCCGCCGCGGACGCCCCGGTGGCGGAGCCCGGCGGGACCACGCTGGTCGCGTGGCCGTTGTCCGCCGCGACACCGGCGGCCCTGCAGGCCCGGGCCAGGCAGCTGCACGAGTTCGCGGACGACCGTGGCGATCTGTCCGCGGCCGCGGTCGGTGCGGCCCTCGGCCGGCGACGGAGCGCGTTGCGGGAACGCGCTGTCGTACTGGCCGAGGACCGGGCGGCGCTCCTGCCCGCCGTGGCGGCGCTCGGCGCCGGTGACCTGTCGGAGGACGTGGTGCGCGGACACGCGAGCGGCGGCGGCACGGCGTTCCTGTTCCCCGGCCAGGGCAGCCAGCGCGCCGGCATGGGCGTCGAGCTCGCGGCGGCGTTCCCGGTGTTCGCCGCAGCCCTGCGGGAGGCCTTCGCCCACCTCGACCCGGAGCTGCCCCGGATCATCGCGGAGGACCAGGACCGGCTGAACCGGACCGAGCACGCCCAGCCGGCCCTGTTCGCGATCGAGGTGGCGCTGCACCGGTTGCTGTGCGACTGGGGCCTGACGCCCGGCTTCGTGGCGGGTCACTCGATCGGCGAGATCGCCGCCGCGCACGTCGCGGGTGTGCTGTCGCTGCCGGACGCGTGCCGCCTGGTGACCGCACGGGGGCGCTTGATGCAGGCACTTCCGGCCGGTGGCGTGATGGTCGCGGTGCGGGCCGCGGAGGAGGACGTCGTCGCCCTGCTCGCCGGCGAAGTGGCCATCGCGGCGGTCAACGGCCCCCGGTCGCTGGTGCTCTCCGGTGCGGAAGACGCGGTTCTCGCGGTCGCGCAGCGGTTCGGTCCGGTCAAGCGCCTGGCGGTGAGCCACGCGTTCCACTCGCCGCTGATGGAGCCGATGCTCGCCGAGTTCCGGCGGGTGGCCGAGGGGCTCACGTACCTCCCGGCGCGGATTCCGGTGGTGTCGACCGTGACCGGTCGCCTCGCCTCGGGAGACGACCTGCGCTCGGCGGACTACTGGGTCCGGCACGCTGCGAGCGCCGTGCGGTTCCACGACGCCGTCACGACCCTGGCCGACGAGGGCACGCGCACCTTCCTGGAGCTCGGTCCCGACGGAGTCCTCAGCGCGCTGGCCGCGGCCGGTCTGGAGTCGGCGGACGACTGCCTGTTCGCTCCTCTGCTGCGTCGAGGCCGGGAGGAGGCCCGGACGGCGGTGACCGCGGTCGCTTCCGCTCACGTCCGCGGTGCCGAGGTGGACTGGGCGCGGGTGAACGGTCTCAAACTGGCTCCGGTGGTCGACCTGCCGACGTATCCCTTCCAGCACAAGCACTACTGGGCGAACGCCGTGCCGCAGGGCCGGAACGCCGCCGAGCCGGACACGCGCGCCTGGCGTTACCGGGTGGTCTGGCAGCCGGTCCCGGCCCGGTCGGCGGCACGCCCCGCGGGTACCTGGCTGGTGCTGGCGGACGCGCATCACGACCAGGCGTGGACGCGGGCGGTGGCCTCCGGGTTGATCGACTGCGGTGCGCACGTCAAACACCTGCTGCTCGAGGAGGACGGCCTCGACGGCCTTCCGGCGCGACTGGCCGGGATCGGCCCCGTCACCGGGGTCGTCTCGCTGCTCGGACTGGCCGATCATCAGGTCTCGGGTGTTCCCGCCGGGCTCCGCTCGACGTTCGCCCTGCTCCGCGCGGCCGGCACCCTCGGAGCTCCGGTCTGGCTGCTCACCGAGCACGCGGCCGGGACCTCGGCGGACGACCCCGTGCGCAACCCGCGCCAAGCTCAGGTGTGGGGCGTCGGCCAGGTGGCGGCTCTCGAGCAGCCGGCGTCCTGGGGCGGTCTCGTCGACCTGCCCGCCGAACCCACCACCGACGCGGTCGACTCCCTGCTCGCGGTGCTGGCGGATCCGGCCGGTGAGGACCAGTTCGCCGTGCGCGCCGAGGGCGTGCTCGTACGACGGGTCGTTCCGGTCCGGCACGAACGGGCGAACCGCTCCCGCCGCTGGCGTCCCGAGGGCACCGTGCTCGTCACGGGGGGCACGGGTGCGCTCGGCGCGCACCTGTCCCGCTGGCTGGTCGCCGAAGGCGCCGAGCACGTCGTGCTGGCCAGCAGGCGTGGTGCGGCAGCGGTGCCGTCCGGCGGCCTCGCGCACCAGGACGACCGGGTGACCGCCGCGTCCTGCGACGTCGCGGACGAAGATCAGGTCAAGAACCTGATCGCGGAGTTCGCGGCGCAGGGACGGCCGGTGCGCACGGTGGTGCACGCGGCCGGGGTGAACGTCACCCGCCCACTGGCCGAAACCTCGGAAGCCGACCTGACCGCGGTGCTCGCGGCGAAGGTCGTGGGGGCACAGGTGCTCGGCGACCTGCTGGTCGCGGGCCAGGTGGACGAGGTCGTCCTGTTCTCCTCGGCCGCCGGTGTCTGGGGCGGCAAGGGGCAGAGCGCGTACGCCGCGGCCAACGCGGGTCTGGACGCGCTCGCCGGGAGCCTGCGCGCCCGGGGCCACCGCGCGACCTCGATCGCCTGGGGCATGTGGGCCGGCGAGGGCATGGGTGCCGACGACGCGCTCGCCACCAGGCTCGCCCGGTCCGGAATGCGCGCCCTGCACCCCGAAGCGGCGCTGCGAGCGCTCCACGAGGCGCTCACCGCGGACGAGCCGGCGCTGACCATCGCCGACATCGACCGCCAGAGGTTCGCGTCGCTGTTCTCCTCCGAGAGGGAACGCCACCTCCTGGACGAGTTCCTGGACGCCCCCGCCGCCGGCACCACGACGCAGGGCGGCACCACGACGCAGGGCGGCACCAAGCTGGCCGACCAGCTCGCCGCCCTGCCGGCGGACAGGCGCCACGGCCACCTGCTCGACCTCGTGAAGGGCGTGGCCGCGGCCGTCCGCGGCGAGGACGACGCCGCCCTCATCCCGCCGGACCAGGCGCTGAAGGACCTCGGCTTCGACTCGCTCATGTCGGTCGAGCTGCGGAACAGGCTGGCCACCGCGACCGGCCTGACGCTGGCGAGGACGCTGGTGTTCGAGCACCCCACCGCCGAGGCGCTCGCCCGTCACCTCGGTGAGGAGCTGCGCGGCGAGGACGAGGACGTCCTGGCGGTCCTGGGCAAGCTCGAGGCCGCGATGGCCGCGAACCCGGACCACCTGCCCGACGTGGTCACGCGTCTGCAGGGGCTGCTCACCCGGCTGGGTGGCCAGACCCCCACGCCCGGCGGTGGACTCGACATCGCCACCGACGACGAGCTCTTCGAGCTCATCGATGGCGAGCTGTCGTTCGAGACTCCCGCGAACGGCCCGGCGTCCGAGGAAGAACACGGCAGCTCCTGATCGGCGGTTCTCGTAGCGAGAACGTTCGATCCCGGCACGGCTCCGGCCCGGTCACCCTGTGAGGTGATCGGGCCGGACGCCGCCCGGCGCCGGCACGCTCGCGACTACTTCAAGACTTGTCGCTAACTGCCGGAACGCCCCCAAGCCTTGGGCGTGATCATGACCGGCGCCTTGAGGCATGTTCGCCTTCGTCACGTCTGCCGAAATCGAGTTCAGCGCCGCCGCCATCGACCGGATGCACAACTGTCCGCGCGCGACGCAACCAAGAACCGGCAACCGTCTACCGAAGCGTGACCGCGTCGATCGCGCGGTGACATGTGTAGACTCACGCCGTTGTGTCTGACCGTACACATATCTTGGGAGTGGCCACGAAATCCACGGAGGACAAGCAGCCGTCCCGGCCGCGGAACGCGGCCGGGACGCGGGAACAGCTCCTGAAGGCCGCGGCTCCGC
>NZ_FNIX01000027.1 GCF_900104175.1 Lentzea jiangxiensis | reverse complement strand
CCCGCCGACGAGGCCTCCGGACGCACGAGCCGGGGGCCTCGTCGCACGTCCGGAGGATCCGACATGACCGCTCCGACCACGGTTCCCGTCACGAACGACGCCCTGGAAGCCCTGCGCGCCAAGCTCGACGCGATCGACGTCGTGCTGCTCGACACGCTGCGCCGGCGCATCGAGGTGTGCGTGGACATCGCGGTGCACAAGCGCGAACACGACGTGCCGATGATGCAGCCGCACCGGATAGGCATCGTCCAGCGCCGGGCGGCCGACTACGGCCTCGAGCACGGCGTCGACCTGGACTTCCTGCGCACCCTCTACGACCTGATCATCGCTGAGACCTGCCGCGTGGAGGACGAGGTCATCGGCGCCTGAGCCACCGCGAGAGCTGCGAAAGGGCGGCCCCACCATGCGCACGCTTCTGATCGACAACTACGACTCCTTCACCTACAACCTCTTCCAGCTGCTCGGCGAGGTCAACGGCGTGGCGCCCACCGTGGTCCGCAACGACGTCGACTGGTCCTCGATCGACGTGGGCGAGTTCGACGCGGTCGTCATCTCCCCCGGTCCGGGCAGCCCGGACGTCGACACCGACTTCGGGGTGAGCGCCAGGGCGATCCTGGAGAGCGGACTGCCCGTGCTCGGCGTCTGCCTCGGCCACCAGGGAATCTGCCACCTCTTCGGCGGCACGGTCGGGCTGGCGCCGGCGCCGGTGCACGGGCGGGTGTTCCCGGTGGAGCACACCGGCGTGGACGTCTTCGCCGGGCTGCCCTCGCCGTACAACGTGGTGCGCTACCACTCGCTGGCCGCGACCTCGTTGCCCGACTGCCTGGAGCCGATCGCCTGGACCGACGGCATCGTCATGGGCGTCCGGCACCGCAGCCTGCCGATCTGGGGTGTGCAGTTCCACCCGGAGTCCATCAGCAGCGAGTACGGCCGCGAGCTCCTCGCCAACTTCCGCGACCTCGCCCTGTCCCGCAGCCGCGGTTACCAGGTGCACGTGCGCAAGGTGGCGGCGCTGCCGGACACGGAAGCGTTGTTCCGCAAGCTCTTCGCCGGCGGCAGCCGGCCGTTCTGGCTGGACAGCAGCTCGGTGATCGACGGCCTGTCGCGGTTCTCGTACATGGGTGACGCCTCCGGGCCGCTCGCCGAGTACCTGAGCTACCGGATCTCGGAGAACACGGTCACCGTCGAGAAGAACGGCACCACCACCGAGGTCGAGTCGCCCTTCTTCGCCTACCTCGACGAGCAGCTCGCCCAGCGCGCCATCCCGACACCGGAGGGCGTGCCGTTCGACTTCAACCTCGGCTACGTCGGCTACCTCGGCTACGAGCTCAAGGCCGAGTCCGGCGCGCACGCGGTGAACCAGGCGGAGGAACCGGACGCGGCGATGGTGTTCGCCGACCGGCTCATCGCGGTCGACCACGTCGCGGGCGAGACGTACCTGCTCGCGCTGAGCCTCGACGGCGTGGACGCCGACGCCCTGGCCTGGCTCTCGGTCATGGGCGACCAGGTCGCCGCCACGTCGAGGGCCGGGGAGGAGGCCGCGCGGACGACGCAGTGGTCCGACATGAACTCGCCGGCGGCGCGCAAGATCGCCGTGCTGCGGCACGACCACGACGCGTACCTCAAGCGCATCAACGAGTGCTTCCACGAGATCGACCACGGCGAGTCGTACGAGATCTGCCTCACCAACGAGGTGAGCATGGACGTGCGGATCGACCCGCTGACCACCTACACGCACCTGCGCGGCATCAGTCCGGTGCCGTACGGCGCTTTCCTCGACTTCCCCGGTGTCTCGGTCATGAGCGCCTCGCCGGAGCGGTTCCTGTCGATCGGCGTGGACCGCGTCGCCGAGGCCAAGCCGATCAAGGGCACCCGGCCGCGCGGCGCCACGCCGGAGGAGGACGAGGCCCTCAAGGCCGACCTGTTCTCCAACGAGAAGGACCAGGCCGAGAACCTCATGATCGTCGACCTGATCCGCAACGACCTCAACGTCGTGTCGGAGATCGGCTCGGTGCACGTGCCGAAGCTGTTCGACGTGGAGACCTACGCGCCGGTCCACCAGCTGGTGTCGACGATCCGCGGCACGCTGCGGGCAGACCAGTCGTCGGTGGCCTGCGTGCGGGCGGCGTTCCCCGGCGGCTCGATGACCGGTGCGCCGAAGCTGCGCACGATGGAGATCATCGACCGGCTGGAGGAGGGCCCGCGCGGCGTCTACTCCGGCGCGATCGGCTGGTTCGGCCTCAGCGGCGCGGTGGACCTCAACATCGTCATCCGCACGCTCGTGGCGACCGGGTCCGGTGTCCGCTTCGGCGTCGGTGGCGCGATCATCGCGCTGTCGGACGCCGAGGAGGAGTTCGCCGAGACCGCGGTGAAGTCCCGCGCCATGGTGACCGCGGTCGTCGACACGGCCCTCGAGACCGCGCTCGGGGACGTGGCATGACGACCCGCTGCGTCGTCGCCGGCGGGGACGGCGCGGTGGGCACGTTGTTCGTCGAACTGCTGACGGCCTCGGGCGCCGAGGTGCACGTCGCGGACAGCGCGTCCGGAGCCGACATCACCGCTCCGGACGCGCTGCTCGCGGCCGAGCTCGCCCTGGCCGACGTCGTGGTGCTCGCGGTGCCGGAACCCGTGGCGCTGCGAGCACTCGGACCGGTCGCGGCGGTGCTCTCGCCCGGCGCGCTGGTCGTCGACACGCTGTCGGTCAAGAGCCGCTACGCCGCGGCGGCGACCACCGTGCGGTCCGATGTGGAGCTTCTCGGGCTCAACCCGATGTTCGCTCCCTCATTGGGCTTCCCCGGCCGGCCGGTGGCCGCCGTGGAGCTCGGCGGCGGTCCTCGCACCGAGGAGCTGCTCGACCTGCTGACCGGCGCGGGTGCCCGCGTCGTCCGCGTGACAGCCGACCGGCACGACCGGCTGGCCGCGGCGTCCCAGGCACTCACCCACGCCGCCGTCCTGTCGTTCGGGGCGGCGCTGGCCGAGCTCGACGTCACCGCGGACGAACTCGCCGCGCTCGCCCCACCCCCGCACGCGACCCTGCTGGCCCTGCTGGCGCGGATCGCGGGCGGTACCCCCGAGGTCTACTGGGACGTCCAGTCGGCGAACCCGTTCGCCGAGACCGCCCGCGACGCTCTGCGCGCGGGCACGGCCACCCTTGCCGCCGCGGTCGGCGCGGGAGAGGCCGAGTTCACCGATCTTCTGTCGGCTCTGCGTTCCGTGCTGGGCGATCGACTGCCCGGGTACGGCGCCCTCTGCGCCCGGATGTTCCAGACGCAGAACGAAGCCGGCCAGAGCGAAACACCTGTCAGCACCGCGAGAGGGGATTCTCCATGACCACGTTCGCACCCACCGTCCTCAACGTCGAACAGCGCGCCGCCGTCGCCGCGGACCCCACGATCGGCGGCGGCAACCTGCTCGCCTCCGCCATCGCCGCGAGCCCGGCTCCGGACCAGCCGTTCCTCCGCACCCTGAAGCCGCTGCTGAACACCAGGGGCGAGCCTCAGAACGAGTTCAGCCTGCTGCAACTGGACGAGCTCGTGCAGAGCTGGGCGGTCTGGTACCACGACGAGAAGGGCGTCCGCCCGCGCGACCGCGTGGTCGTGTGGATCGAGGACACCTTCGCCTACCACGTCCACTTCTACGCACTGGCCCAGATCGGCGCCATCGCGGTGCTGATCAACACCAAGGCGTCCCGGGAGATCGCCGAGTCGCTGACCGGCCAGACAACGCCGGTCGGCATCTTCGCCGGACAGTCCAGGATGGACGTGCTGGCGGACTTCGCGGCGACCCTGCCGTCCGTCCGGTGGACCCAGGTGGCGGAGGAGCAGCCCTTCCCGCCACAGGCCGAGCTGACGACGGAGATGAAGTTCCGCCACCACGACGAGGACCCGGTCACGGTCCTGCACTCGTCGGGCACCACCGGCCTGCCCAAGCCGACCATCCACACCCACGGCTCCATCGTCGCGGGCCCGAAGTTCCGGCTGGTCGACTTCAAGGAACAGCCGGGCTCGATGACCATGACCAGCCTCCCGCAGTCGCACCTGGGCTGCATCGCCTACACCGTGTACGCGGTGCTGTCGGGCTCGCAGACCACCGCGGGCTTCGACCGTCCCGGCGAGGAGATGGCCGCGGCGGTGGCCGAGCTCAAGCCGACCACGGTCATGTCGTTCGCCCACGCCTACTCCGAGATCCCCGCGCTGGACCTGGCGCCGGGAGCACTGGACTCGGTCAACGTGTGGGTGTCCATCGGTGACGCGGTGCACGAGGCGCACATCAAGGACATCCTCGGCCGGCGCAGCCCGGACCTGCCGCAGTCGGCGTTCTTCGACCGGCTCGGCACGACGGAGCTCGGCTGGGGTGTGCTGCTCAAGGTCCGCACGCTCGACACCGAGCGCAACGACCGGTGTGCGGGCAAGCCGGTCGGGGTCGCCGAAGTGACGATCCTGCGCCCCGACGGCACCTACGCCGACGACAACGAGGTCGGCCTGCTCGCGGCCAAGGGGCCGGCCATCACGCCCGGCTACTGGGACAACCACGGCCTCAACTACAGCAGCCGCCTGTCGGGCTACTGGCTCACCGGCGACAACGGCTACCGCGACTCCAACGGCGACCACTTCCTGGTGGACCGGACGGTCGACGCGCTGGTCACCCCCGAGCGCACCGGCTACTCGGTGTTCATGGAGGAGATCCTGCTCGCCGACGTGCCCGACGTCGTGGACTGCGCGGTCGTCGCGGGCCGGGCCGGCGGGGACGTCGTCCCGGTCGCGGTGGTCGTGCCGCAGCCGGGCACCGACCCGAACCCGGACAAGATGCTGCGGCTCGCCAACGAGGAGCTCGCCCGTGCGGGCCACCTCACGCTCGGCGCGCTCGAGCTGGCGCGCACCGACGAGGACTTCCCCGTCGGCGTCACCGGCAAGGTGCTCAAGCGGAACCTCCGCGAGAAGTACGCCGACCTGCCCGCCTACACCACGTCCGCCGACCCCCGGTCGTTCGCCGCTGTGACGGCCTGACCGGTCGGTCCCACCCCCTGCTCGTGCCCCGCGGTGGTCCGTTGCCGCGGGGCACGAGTGTCCACACCAGACTTTCTTCCGCACCCAGGAGGTTCACCGTGTCCAGTCAGTCGATCCTGGCCTTCGCCCCCGGCACCCCGGCTTCCCGTCTCAACGAGTGGCTGCAGTTCTTCGACACCAACGGCACCACCGCCGTCCAGCAGTTCCTGGGTGACGCACCGGTGATCCTCGCTCACGGTCCGGGTGTCGAAACCAGGGCACCCGCGTCGTTCACCGCACCGGTCGCGAAGGTCGCGGTGACGGGCGACTTCCGCTTGGGCCGCAGGGAGCTGCGCCCTCAGGGAACGATCGTGCGCATCGGCGACGCGGCCGTCGGCGACGGTTCGCTCAACGTGTTCGCCGGTCCCTGCGCGGTGGAGAACGAGCAGCAGCTGCTCGCCTGCGCCGACGTCGCGGCCAACTACGGCTCGGTCGGCCTGCGCGGCGGCGCGTTCAAGCCCCGCACGTCGCCGTACTCCTTCCAGGGCCTCAAGTGGGCCGGTCTGGAGCTGCTCGCCGGAGCCCGCCAGCACACCGGCCTGCCGATCCTCACCGAGGTGCTCGACCCCCGCCACGTCGAACGGGTCGCGGAGATCGCGGACGGCCTGCAGATCGGCGCGCGCAACATGCAGAACTTCGAGCTGCTGACCGAGGTCGGCAAGTCCGGCCGGCCGGTGGTGCTCAAACGCGGCTTCGGCTGCACCGTCGACGAGACGCTGGCGGCCGCGGAGTACGTGCTGGCGCAGGGCAACGACCAGGTCATCCTGTGCGAGCGCGGCATCAGGACGTTCGAGCACGCCACCCGCTTCACGCTCGACATCTCGGCGGTGGCGCTGATGAAGCAGCGTTCGCACCTGCCGGTGATGGTCGACCCGAGCCACTCCGTCGGCATCCCGGCACTCGTCGAGCCCGTCTCGATGGCCGCGGCCGCTGCCGGCGCGGACGCCCTGCTGATCGACGTGCACGTCGCGCCGGAGCAGGCGCTGTGCGACGGCAAGCAGGCGCTGCTGCCGTCCGACTTCGGCGCTCTCATGGGCAAGCTCGAGCTCCTCGCGATGGGTCTCGGCCGCAAGATGGCGGGCGTCATGCGCCCCGTGCTGGCCGACGTCGAGCGCTGATCTCCCCCTTCCCGACCCTTTTCCGACCGACTCCCCCACCGCGAGGGGCCGAGTGTGGTCGTGCCCACTGGAGGACACCGTGACGCACATCTGCATCATCGGCGCGGGACCACGCGGGTTGTCGGTGCTGGAGCGCCTGCACTCGACGGCCGCGGCGCAGAACCCACCCCAGCCGATCACCGTCCACGTCGTGGACCCGAACCTGCACAGCGGCAGCGCGGTGTGGCGCGTCGACCAGTCACGCGAGCTGCTGATGAACACAGTCGCAGCCCAGATCACCATGTTCGCCGACGAGACCGTCACCTGCGCGGGGCCGATCGTGCCGGGACCGAGCCTGCACGAGTGGGCGCGGTTCGCCGAACACCTCGGCAAGGAGGACGCGCTGCCGGACTGGGTGCGCACCGAATGCCGCGACCTCGGTGCGGACTCCTACCCCACCCGCGCGCTGTACGGCCACTACCTGCGGTGGGTGCTGCGGCACCTGCTGCGGACGGCCTCAGCCAACCTGACCATCACCCTGCACACCGTGACCGCCGTCAACCTGACCGACGCCGAGGACGGGACGCAGGTCGTCGAGCTCGGCGACGGCACCGTCCTCGGAGGACTCGACTCGGTGGTCCTCACCCAGGGCCACCTGCCGACGATGATGTCCGAGATGGAGCTCGAGCTCGCCGAGCACGCGGCCCGCAACGGGCTGAACTACGTCGCTCCCGGCAACCCCGCGAACGCCGACCTGTCGTTCGTCCAGCCCGGCGACGAGATCGCGTTGCGCGGCATGGGCCTCAACTTCTTCGACCACATGGCCCTGCTGACCACGGGACGCGGCGGCCGGTTCGCCCGCTCCGACGACGGATCGCTCACCTACCACCCGTCCGGCGCGGAACCGGTGCTGATCGCGGGTTCCCGCCGCGGCGTCCCGTACACCGCCCGCGGCGAGAACCAGAAGGGAGCCTTCGGCCGCCACGAACCGCTCTTCCTGACACCGTGGGTGATCCGCACCCTGCGCCGGCGCGCCGAGCGGGGTCGTCCCGCCGACTTCCGCACGGAGATCTGGCCGCTGATCGACCGCGAGGTCCGTTCGGTGTACTACACGGCACTGGTCGCCCAGCGCTCGTGCTCCTGCGAGGGGGAGGTGTTCTCCCGGCGGTACCGCGCGGTGTGCGAGGAGCAGTTCGCGAACACCCCCGTCGGAGAACCGTTCGACCAGCCCAGGTCCGACGCGGAGAACATGCTCCTCGACCGCTTCGGCATCGCGGAGGCCGACCGCTGGGACTGGAACGCCATCTCCAAGCCGTACGGCGACCAGGAGTTCGAAGACGCCGGCTCGTACCGCGCGTGGCTCGTGTCGTACCTGAAGGACGACGTGCGGGAAGCGTTGCGCGGCAACGTGCAGAGCCCCGTCAAGTCCGCTTTGGACGCCATGCGCGACCTGCGCAACGAGATCCGCCAGATCGTCGACCACTCGGGGATCAGCGGCGACTCGTACCGCGACGACCTGCAGAAGTGGTACACGCCGTTCAACGCCTTCGTGTCCATCGGCCCGCCCGTGCGGCGGATCGAGGAGATGATCGCGCTGATCGAGGCCGGTGTCCTGCGCGTGGTGGGACCGGGCATGGAGGTCCGCCCGGCTCCCGACGGCGCCTCGTTCCTGGTGAGCTCGGCCCGGGTGCCGGGAGAGCCGGTCCAGGTGACCACGCTGATCGAGGCGCGGCTGCCGGAGCCGGACATCCGCACCACCACGGACCCGCTGCTGGGCGGACTGCTCGCCCGCGGCGAGTGCGTGTTGCACCGCATCCCCCTGTCCGGCGGCGGCCACTACGAGACGGGCGGCCTCGCCGTGGGCCCGCGCCCGTACCCCGTGCTCGGCCCCGGACGGGTGCCGCACCCGCGCCGGTTCGCGTTCGGCGTGCCCACCGAGACGGTGCACTGGGTGACGGCGGCGGGCATCCGTCCCGGCGTCAACTCGGTGATCCTCGCCGACGCGGACGCGGTCGCCCAGGCGTGCGTCGCGGCGACCGCGGCCGTGCCGCGGTCATCGCTCATCGCCGGTTTCTGAGCCGGTCAGTCCCCGATCCCGCGGGGCGCCGCACCTCCCCTGGCGGCGCCCCGCTCCCTCCTGCCCGTCCCCTCCCCCACCAACCTTCTCCGACCCCTTCCACCCAGGAGTCCGTCATGCCCGACAGCGCTTCCCGTGACAGCGCTTCTCCCGACAGCGGGCTCCTCGCCCCCGTGCGTGCGGGCGTCGTGGCCGCGTCGCTGACCGACGACGCCGCGTGGTTGCGCGCCATGCTCGACGCCGAGGCCGCCCTGGTGCGCGCCCAGGCGACACTCGGCGTGGCACCGCGCCACGCGGCCGACGTCATCACGGAGGTCGCCGGCACCGCGGAGTTCGACCTCGTCGCCCTGGCCAGGGCGGCCCGCGGTGCCGCGAACCCCGTGGTGGCCGTGGTGGGCGCACTCGGCGCGGCCGTGGCGGAGGCCGACCCCGCGGCCGCGCAGTACGTGCACCGCGGCTCGACGAGCCAGGACATCCTGGACACCGCCGCCATGCTCGTCGTGGCGCGCACCAGCACCGAGATCCTCGAAGACCTCCGGCGGGTCGAGACCGCCGCGCTGCGGCTCGCCGCGGCACACCGCGACACGCTCATGGCCGGCCGCACCCTCGGCGCGCACGCCGTCCCCGTCACGTTCGGCCTCAAGGCCGCGGGCTGGGCGACGGCCGTGCACGACGCCGCGAAACGGTTGAGCAGGCTGACGCTCCCGATCCAGCTCGGCGGCGCGGCGGGCACTCTCGCCGGCTACCTGGAGAGCGCGAAGGCCGAGTCCGGCGGCGAGGTCGCCGGGGACTACGCGCGGCTGCTCGGTGAGGAGTTCGCCAAGCAGACGGGACTGTCGGCACCGCTGCTCCCCTGGCACACCAACAGGATTCCCATCGCCGAGACCGGCTTCGCCGCGGCACTCGTCACCGGTGTGCTCGGCAAGATCGCCGTGGACGTGCAGGTGTTGTCGCGCACCGAGATCAGCGAGGTCGCCGAACCCTTCGCGGAAGGCCGCGGAGTCTCGTCCGCCATGCCGCACAAGCGCAACCCGGCGCTGGCCACCCTCATCCGCGCGGCCGCCACCCAGACACCGGGCCTCATCGCGACCCTGGCGTCGTGCCTGCCCGCGGAGGACGAGCGCCCCGCCGGCGCCTGGCACGCCGAGTGGCACCCGCTGCGCGAGCTGCTCCGGCTCACGGCGGGCGCCGCCGAAACCGCCGTGGAACTGGTCGAAGGCCTGACCGTGGACGCCGAACGGATGCGCGACAACCTCGACCTGACGCACGGCCTGATCGTCTCGGAGCGCCTGTCCGCCACCCTGGTGCCGCGCCTCGGCCGCACCGAGGCGGTCACGGCGATCCGCGCCGCGTCCCTCACCGCCCACCACACGAGGACGCCGTTGCACGACGTCCTCGCCGCGGACCCCGCGGTGACCGCGCACCTGACCGCGACCGAACTCGCCGACCTGACCCGGCCCAGCGGCTACCTGGGCGCGGCGGGGAGCCTGGTCGACGACACCCTGGCCGCTCTGGCCTGGCCCCGCACAGACACCGAATGAGGCGATGATGGCGAACCAGAAGGCGACGACGTTCCGGAGCCTGCACGACGACGGCCTGCTGGTCCTGCCCAACGCGTGGGACGCCGCCAGTGCCGCACTCGTCGAGCGGGCGGGAGCGAAAGCGATCGCGACGACCAGCGCCGGTGTGGCGTGGTCGCTCGGCCGCCGCGACGGTCAGGGGCTCAGCCGCGCGGAGGCGGTCGGTGCCGTCGCCAGGATCGCGGCCGCGGTCGGCGTGCCGGTCACCGCCGACGTCGAAGGCGGCTACGACGACCTGGCCGCCACCGTCAGCGAGGTGATCGGTGCCGGCGCGGTGGGCGTCAACGTCGAGGACTCGAAGGACGACGGCACCCTGTTCGGCATCTCCGAACAGGGTGAGCGCCTGGCCGGTGTTCGTGCCGCGGCGGCCTCGGCGGGGCTGCCGGAACTGCTGGTCAACGCGCGCATCGACGTCTACCTGCTCGGCATCGGGGCACCGGGGGGACGGCTCGACGAGGTGCTGGCCCGTGCCGCCGCGTACGCGGACGCCGGCGCGGACTGCCTCTACGTCATCGGGCTCAGCGACCTCGACGCGATCAGCCACATCGCCGAGGCGTCCGCACTGCCGCTCAACGTGCTGGCCTTCCCCGGCGCACCGACCGCGGCCGAGTTCGAGGCGGCGGGCGTGCGCCGGCTCAGCGTCGGCCCGCTCGTCGCCCAGGCCGCGTACGCCGTCGCCGAACGCGCCGCCGCGGAACTCCTGGCCACAGGCACCTGCAAGGAGCTGGAAGGGGGTGTCGACTACGGCACGCTGAACGCCCTTTTCTGAAGGCAACAGACCCGCCTCCACCTCTATCGACCCGCTATCGAACCACCCTGCACAGACCGACAGAGCGCCGATCGAGGACCGATGGAGCCGGTGGCTGAACTGGTGTCAGCCAGGGGGAACGCCCCCGAGAACACCGGAGGTAAAGATGTTCGCCAGCCGCAAGTCCGCCGCCTCGACCCTGATCTCGCTCATCATCGCCACGCTCGCCATCCTCGGAATCGCGAGCGGCACGGCCTCTGCGGCTGACACGCACTGGAACACCCCGGCGACCACCACCGAGGGCCCCGGCGACTGCCCGGAGGACACCCACTGGAGCACCGACCTCCTGGTCTGCGTCGAGGACACCCACTGGTGAACCTGCACCACCGCGAACCCCCTGACGAACCCCCGTCCTGAAGTCTCAGGACGGGGGTTTTTCGTGTTCCACGACCCTTGGCCGAACAGCCGGATCGGCCGGGAAGCGTCCGCTTCCCGGCCGATCCGGCTCAGCGAGGTCAGCCGACCGGCTGCTCCTTCGGCATCATCAGCGCGGAGGCGACCGCCGGCACCGCGCCCACGACGAGCATCACCACCGGCCACGACGACACCGACAGCACGATCGGGATGATCAGCGGGGTGACGAACGCGCCGCCGAACACCATCGTGTTCTCCAGGCCGAGCGCGGTACCCGACCGCTCGGCGCCCGCCATCGTGGCGATCTCGGCGTAGTGCACGCCGTGCCAGCCGCAGGCGAGGAACCCGGCGGTGACGAAGAGCGCGATCACCAGCCACGTCGGCGCGAACGAGTAGCCCGCCACCCCGACGAACGCGACGGCGATCGCCCAGCTGTACCCGCGCACGAGGGTCCTGCGGTACCGGCCTCCCCGGTTGTCGGTCCACCGGCCGCTCCACACCCGCGAGGCGGCGGCGAGGACCTGGACCACCACGAGCGCCACCACGACGCCCTCGATCGGCAGGCCGATCTCCGAGGTGAGGAACACCGTGCCGAAGGTGAGGACGGTGAACTGCGGGAGGTCGAGCAGGAACGCGGTGATCGCGACGCGCCAGATGTCCCAGCGCCGCAACGGGCTGATGGTCGTCGTCGCCGCGATGCCGCCGGACGCCTTGGTGCGCGCGATGGGCGGCTCGTCCAGCCACAGCACGACGGCGATGGTCGCCGCGAGCATGAACACCGTCAGGAACGCGAACACCCACCGGAAGCCGGCGCCCAGGGCGAGCGAGGGCAGGATGGCGGCACCGAGCGCGCCGCCCAGCGGCACGGCGGCGACCCTCAGGCTGATGGCGAAGCCCCGCTTGTTGGCCGGGAACCAGCCCATGACCGCGCGGCCGGACGCTCCGTTGACACAGCCGCCGAGCGCACCGGACAGGAACAGCACCGCGGCCAGCGCCCACGCCGCGGGAGCCGTGCCACCGCCGGGAACCAGGAACGCGGTGACGTAGGCGAGGGTGGCGGTCGTGCCGCCGAGGCCGACGATCAGCACGGTGCGCTCACCGATGCGGTCCGAGAGGATCCCCCAGAACACGTCGGTGACGAAGATGCCCGCCGTCACGGCCGCGAGCACGAGTCCCAGCTGGGACAGGGAGTAGCCGTAGGCGGCGGCGAGGATGGAGCCCGAGGTCGGGATGCCCTGGAACGCGGCGCTGAACGCCGCCTGGGCGAAGATCCCGATGCCGAGGATGCCCCAGCGGTAGCGGGACGAGTGCCTCTTTCCGGTGCGCCCGATGACGATGTCGTCGGTGTGCGGGGGCTGGGTGGTCTGTGGTGGGTCCTGCGTCTGCTGGGACATCGGAGGTTCTCCTGGGTCGTTGCACGGGGTCGCCGGTCGTGAGGACACGGGCGTGGTGCGGTGGGGCCGGAGGCCGACCCCACCGCGAAGGGGACCTACTCGGCCGCGGCGCTCGCGGCGACGGTGGCGCTCACCTCGTCGTCGGTGAGCCGGCGGGTGCCCTTCTCCCGCACCACGAGCGCGTAGCACCCGGTCGGGGACGACACCTGGTGCACGCTCTCCGGCTTCTCGATGAACATCGTCCCCGCCGGGTAGCGGTCGCCGTTGTCGTTGTGCAGCTCGCCTTCGAGGATCAGCAGCAGCTCGAAACCGAGGTGCTCGTGCAGGTCGCCGTGCGAACCGGGCTTGAAGTGGGCGATGTAGGCCTCGGCACCGGTCGGACCGGTCTCCGCCGCGGTGTAGAGCCATTCCACGTCCACCTCGTTGCGCCCCGGCTGGACGTACTCCTCCCACTTGATCTGGCCGTTGTGCAGGCCGCCGGTGAAGAGGGACGAGTAGATCTTGATGTCACGCATGGCAGTTCTCTCCTGGGTGTCGTGGTGCGGTTGGTGGAACTGGTGTCTCTCAGCCGATTCCGGGAGCCGCGGGCAGCGCGGTCTCCAGCAGTTCGTCGGCCAGGTACTCGGTCGTGCCGGGGAACTCGGTCCCCGCGGCCCGCTCGACGTCGCGGGCCCGCAGCTCGCCGCGGCGGATCTTCCCGGACGTGGTCTTCGGCAGCGTCGTGAACTCCAGGCGGCGAACCCACTGGTGTGGAGCCAGGTTCGCGCTGGCGTGGCTGAGGATCCGCCGCGCGGTGCCGGCGTCGGGCAGTTCGCCCGCCGCGAGCGCGACGTAGGCCTTCGGCACCACCAGACCCACCGGGTCGGGAGCGGGCACCACCGCGGCCTCCGCCACGGCGTCGTGCTCGAGGAGCACGCTCTCCAGCTCGAACGGGGAGATCCGGTGGTCGTAGGACTTGAACATGTCGTCCGTGCGTCCCAGGTAGTGCAGGTAGCCGTCTTCGTCGCGGTGCGCGATGTCACCGGTGTGGTAGTAACCGCCGGCGAACGTCTTGGCGTTCTTCTCGTCGTCGTCGACGTAGCCGGGCATCACGCCCAACGGCCGCGGCGTGAGGCTGACGCAGACCTCGCCGTCGTCGCCCTCCGCGCCCGTGGCCGGGTCGACGAGCACGATGTCGTAGCCGGGCAACGGTTTTCCCATCGATCCCAGCCGGACCGGCAGCGTGGGGCTGTTGCCGATCTGCGCCGTCGTCTCGGTCTGCCCGTACCCGTCCCGCACGGTCACGCCCCAGGCCGCGCGGACCTGTTCGATCACCTCGGGGTTGAGCGGCTCACCGACGCTTCCCGCCTCCCGCAACGACACCTGCCAGTGCCGCAGGTCCTCCTGGATGAGCATCCGCCACACGGTCGGCGGTGCGCAGAACGTCGTCACGCCGTGCCGGACCATGCGGTCCAGCAGGTCCTTGCCGTTGGGGGTGGTCACGCTCAGCACCGACGCCTCGGCGTTGAGGGGCACGAAGAACGAGCTCCACGCGTGCTTCGCCCAGCCCGGCGCGGAGACGTTCAGGTGGACGTCTCCCGGGCGGACACCGTTCCAGTACATGCCGGACAGGTGCCCCACCGGATAGCTGACGTGGGTGTGCCGCACCAGCTTCGGGCGCGAGGTCGTGCCCGAGGTGAAGTACAGGAACAACGTCTCGTCGGCACGGGTGGGCGCGTCGGGGGTGAAGCCGGCCGGAGCGGACCGCAGGTCGTCGAGGGCGAGCCAGCCGGGCACCCGGCCCGCGCAGATCCTCGTCACGTGGCCGGGCAACCACTCGAAGCCCTCGGTCAGCTCCGGCGTCGTGAGCACGTGCCGCACGTCGGCCCGTTCGACGCGGTCGACCAGGTCGGCGCCGGACACGGTGGTGAAGGTCGGGACGACGACGGCGCCCAGCTTCATCGCGGCCAGCTGCGACTCCCAGACGGCGAGCTGGTTGTCGAGCATCATGAGCAGCCGGTCGCCGCGCCGCACACCGGCGGCGCGCAGGCCGTTGGCGAGACGGTCGGACCGTTCCGAGAGCTCCGCGTAGGAGACCTTCTCCTCGGACCGGCCGCCCACGACGTGCAGCGCCGTGCGGTCGTTCCCGCTCGCCACGGCGTCGAACCAGTCGAGCGCCCAGTTGAACTCGTCGAACTCCGGCCACCTGAACTCGGCGTGGGCGCGGTCGTGGTCGTCGCGGAGCTCCAGCAGCAGGTCCCGCGCGGCGCGGAACTTCTCGGTGGCTGTTCTCGGTGACATGACAGGTCTTCCCCTCAGATCGCGGCGGCCGGATGAGTGGCGGTGGACGCCCCCGGCGTCCGGGCGGCGGTGCGGTGGCGCAGCACGTCCTCGGCGATACCGTCCGCGTCGGTGTGGAAACCGGTCATCGGTCCTGGTCTGCCGGTGCCGATCTGCGTGAACCACCGCGTGTTCTCGGTGGGCACGCCCAGCGCGTACAGGTCGGGGTCGGGGTTGCCGAGCACGTCGATGACGTGGAACGGGCGCCTGGTGACCGCGACGCTGCCGGCGCGGAACCGCACACCGCTCGACAGGTCGGCGTTGACCATCTCCGTGATCAGCCCGTCGGACACCAGACCAGCGATGAGCGCGTCGGTGTTGGACAACAGGGTCGACCGCGGGATGCGCGCGTCGATCAGCGTGGAGACCTCGCGCCGCGATCCGGTGACGCAGGAGGACTCCAGCACGAAGGCGCCGCTCGAGTGGTCCGCCCTGACGGACGTCCCCGGCCCCACCACCGTCAGCAGCCCGGCGCGGATCACGGCGGCCGCCTGGTCCACCCGGATCCAGGGCGGGCCGGCGGACACCATGGTGTTGATGGGGTTGAACCACGTCACGAACTCGCGGTGCGACTCGGGCCGCAGCCCGGCGAAGTCGACGGCCTGCCGCACCATCCCGCGGGTGTCGCGCAGGATGTCCAGCGCCGCCTTGAGCGGGTTGTCGACGTTGCCCTCGCGGGCCTCGGCGACGTCCTGCCGCAGCAGCTCCAGCAGCTCGTCGTGGAAGGCGTCCGGACTGTCGAACTCCCTGTCGACGAACGGCCGCGCGATCTGTTCGAGGTCCAGTGGCGGCACGTCCCCGAGGTCCCACGCCGCCAGCAGCTCCTCGCGGTCGTCGGACGCCAGGTGACCGGCCGCGAACCACTGCGCCGCCTCGTCCCCGTGCCTGCGCCGGACGTGCGCGGTGTAGTAGACGTGCTCGACCTCCAGGCGCAGCAACGACAACACGTCCCGCACGAAGTCGAGCTGCGCGGAACCGGTGATCCGCTGGGCGCCGCGCCGGGCTCGCACGATCGCCGCCTCGGTCACGAACTTGGCCTGGTAGCGGTAGGTCGGGGCCTTCTGGTTGCGGCCGCGCGCCAGCATCACCAGCCCGCTGCGAGAACCCGCGACCAGGTGCGGCTCGCGTCCGCTGGGCAGGTACTCGGTCTGCCCGTCGCGCTCGACGAACCTGCCGCCCCGCCCGATCGTCAGCTCCGCGAGGACGTCGAAGAACGTCAGCCCGAGGCCGATCACGCCGACCTGTTCCCCCGGTGCGATCACACCCAGCGGCATGTCGGCCGCGGAGTCGCCGCGCAGGTACGTCAGGCCGGACCGGTGCCGGGCGAACGTGAGGAGCTCCTTCTCCCCGTCCTCCGGCCTGACCCGCGGGTGCCCGGTGGTCAGCACCACCTTGTCGGCGCTCACCACCGTGCCGCCGGAACCGGTCACCGTCGTCAGCCCGAACTCGCGGGTGAGCGACACGGCCTTCTCCGCCACGTGCCGGACCGTCACGCCGTCCGGCGCGTTGGCGACGATCGCCTCGAACGCCATCCGCAGGTACTCGCCGTACACGGCCCGCGGCCCGTAGTCGTCAGGCCCGACACCGGACCAGCGCGGATGGGTCGAGAGCCAGTCCGAGAACGAAGGCCCGAACCCCGCCCTGGCAGGGCCGCCGTCGGGCCCGGCGGAGAACACGCTCACCTCACCGGCGGCGGTGTTCATCAGGAAGCACACCGACTGCGAAGTCCTCCAGATCCGCCCTGTACCCGCCTCGTCGGGGTCGAACAGGTGCACGCGCACCTCTCCGTCCCTGGGCGTGTCCGCCAAACGCGCGACCAGCCTCTCCAGCACGGAGAGTCCTCGCGGACCCGCGCCGACGATCACCACGTCCAGGTCGGCTCGCGGAATGAAGTCAGTCATGGCTTTCCTTTCCAGGGGTCGACGTGTCCGCCGGAGGTTCGCGGCAGTCGGCCCTATCGACACGGTCCGGCCCTGACCACTCAGGAGGAGGTGACGGGGCGTCCCCGTTCCGCTTCCCTCGTGTCCGTCGGGCTTTCTGTTGCCACGATGGGCATTCCGGCTGTCGACCCGCTATCGATCAGGTATGGGTCCTGGTTCACGGGCTTTCGGGGCAGACGGTGAAGTCGTCGGCGAGGTGGGTGAGGGCGAGGTAGCCGCCGGACGCCAACGTGGCGCGATGGCGGGCGAACAGGCCTGCGGCCTCGGTTTCGGCGCCGAACACGTCCTCGGGGTGGACTGGCTCGTAGTCGACGTACACCACTCGCACGTCCGGCGCGGAAAGGGCTTACCTCGGTGTGCTGAAGGTGATGTGCGAGGACGCGTCAGGCGAGGCCGCCGGGGCGTCCACCTGGTTCAGCACCTGAGCCGACGAGAAGAGAACCGTGGAACTCAACAGCTCCGGGTCGTGCAGCGACTGCACCGACCACCCGCGAATGTCCGGCTACACCGGTCCGGTGCAGCGGAGTCAAACGCACCTGGGGTTGACGAAAGCTGCTCCCGGGTAATGGAAACCCATGGAAGCCGACGCGTCCAAGGACTTCGACAACCGGTCGCCCTTCACCTGGAGAGCTACGACAACGGCGGCGATGTCCCTCATATCGGCGATAACAGGCATCAGCATCGTCACCTCCAGCGGTGAGGGAATCGGGTGGTTGTTCCTGGCGCTTGCACTGGTCGGCGCTCTGATCGCCGCCTTGATCTTCCGCCTCGCCCGGAAGTCCCGTCAGGTGCGGAGCGGAGCCAACGGGCTCTGAGCTCGACTCGGTCGGTGATCTTGATTTCGCCCAGTCGGCCGCAGTCCGCGCGCTGCCGTTCTGGTCGGTCTGTCCGACCGGCAGGCTGCCGAGGCGGTGCGCTGTCGCGCCGACGACGAGGGCCGGCTGCCATCCTCGTCCCGCGCGATCATCCCTCCCCACGACCCCACCGCCCGCTGCGCACGCCGGGGACGGAACACCCGCGCCAAGGATCGCCGAACTCAGCGCGGCCAGCAGATTCGTCGCGACGTCATTGCGATCCTCGCGCTCCGAGACTGGATCACGTGGGCCAGGCCCGAGCACGACACGGACCACGGGATCGCCGCTGAGCCGCCCCGGTTGCCCGTGGCTGGGACGACCACCGCGTTGGGCTTGCTACGGTGAAATGATCTAGGTCGAATCCAGGTGGAGGCGAGGGCCCGGCATGTCCAACTTCCTGGTGGGCGGTGACTTGCGTGCGCGTGAACACCATCGGATCGAGGACGCTGCGCGCGAAGCAGGCCCGCTGCACGCGGTGACGTTGCCCAACGGCGTGAGGATGCAGGTGCTCACGGTCGGGCTTGACCTCAGCCGTCAGTTCCTCGCCGACCAGCGGCTCTCCAAGGACAGCGCGCGGCTGCAGCGCGAGATCAAGCGGCAGCTCGCGGAGCTTGGCCGCGCGCAGGAGAACCTGGGCGGCTTGCTCGGGCCGAGCATGATCAACAGCGACAACCCGCAGCACGCGCGGCTCAGGGCGCTTGCGGTGAAGGCGTTCAACGGCAGGGCGGTGCAGCAGCTGGCGCCGCGCATCGAGGAGATCAGTGCCGAACTGGTCGCCCGGCTGCCCGAGGGCGTGGAGGTCGACCTCGTCCGGGAGTTGGCCGTGCCGATGACCCTGCACGTCATCGGCGAGGTTCTCGGGTTGCCGGTGCAGGATCGCGCACGGGTCCGTGCGTTGATCGAGGCGATGATGTCGATGGAACCCGAGGTGTCGCAGCCGGCCAGCGACGAGTTGGGTGGCTACTTCCACGCGTTGCTCACGAGCGGCGGTCTCGACCCGCGGTCGTTGTTCGGTGCGCTGGCCGCGGTCGACGAGGCGGATGGCCTGAGCCGCGACGAGCTGATGGCCATGGCGTTCCTGCTCGTGGTCGCGGGTCATGAGACTTCGGCCGGACTCATCGCGAACGTGCTGCACGACGCGTTGGACAACGACCTGTGGGCGAAGGCCGCCGAGGATCCCGGGCTCGCGCCCCTGCTCGTCGAGGAGACGTTGCGGCACAACTCGCCGGTTCGCAGCGCCACGTACCGCATCACGACCGAGGCGGTCGAGATCGGTGGGGTGACCGTGCCCGAGGACACGCTGCTGCTGATCAACCTCGGTGCCGCGGGGCGTTGTCCGCAGGCGCACGAGAAGGCCGGCGAGTACCGGCTTGACCGCAAGACCACCGGTCACGCGACTTTCGGGCACGGTCCGCACTTCTGCCTCGGTTCCGCGCTTGCCCGGCTGGAGACCGAAACCGTGCTGCGGCAGCTGACGCGCCGGTTCCCGCGCGCGGTCTACGCGGGTCAGGAGCAGCCCGAGGTGACGCACCACGACGTCATGGCCAGCCTGAAGTCGCTGCCTGTGGTGCTCGGGCGCTGACGGCGACCGCGGCCGAACACGGCCTGCCCACGGAGCCGAAGGCGCTCAACGCCGTGGCGGATGCCGTGAACGCCTTCCGCGCCGCCGACGCGTGGATCGACGAGCACGCCACCCTGGTCGCGACGCGTCGCGAAGCCGACCGGACCGCCGAACAGGCACAGCGTTCTCGGCTCACCGCCGAGCAGCGGGAGGACGAGGCGGACGAAGCCGCAGCGTGCTCGGTGCCCTGCTGGTCGAGCTCGACCAGCTCAAGCAGCGAGCGGGCAGGACACGCAAGAAAGGCGAGCCACGTCCAAGGCGCACACCGGCATTCGGCCGTACCTCGCTCGCCGAGCACAACCGGCCATCGGTTACAGCGCGTTGTCCACTTCGACTCACCCACGTCCGGTTGTCGCAGCCTCAGCACTGGATCGGAGCTAGACCTCGTCGCCGGGCTCCGCGAGACTCTGAATCGTTCGTTCCCTAACGATATCTTCAGGGAGTTCGCATTGAGCAAGCTGCGCGACATTGCTCTTGGGATCGCCGTACTCGGCGTATCGGCTCTTGGCGGGACCGCGCCCGCTCAAGCGCTTCCCGCCGGCGAGCAGGTGGCAGGTCCCGTAGGCGCGCAATGCACCCAGGTCTGGCAGTACGTCGTCATGGACTACGGCGACATGACCAACGCGGAACGCGACGGTTCCTTCGTCGGCTGGGCCGACCCCGGCCACACGTTCAACGTTCGAATCCAGGGCAACCCCCGCTACTACGGGTTCAACGTCTCGAACGGGAAATGGGGATGGATCCTTTCCAGCAAACTGCAGTACACCGGCAACACGTGGTGCGCGTGATCTGACGAACACCCGCGTCTCCAGGCCGGAGGCCCGGAATCAGGAATGGTTCCGGGCCTCCGGCTTCGCCGTGCCTCAAGACCTCGGCAGCCAGCCCTGACCACTTCGGGGCAGCACCGTTGCTCTGTCCGGACCATTTGCGGGCCGAGTGGAACCTGTCCGCGCGGCGCTGCGTCATCCTGTGGACCGAGTACGTACCGCTGCGTTCGGGGGAAGGACGGCACGGTGCCCGAGGACATCGCCGGTTCGGCGTCGAGGATCTCCGGCCGGGGTCGCGCCAGGCCTTGTCGAGTGGTGGCCGGGAACGTCGCCGAGACCTTCGGAGGCAAGTGATGTCGAACCCCCTGGTGGTCCAGCCCGACGCCGCGCCGTCCGGGTTCGTGAACGCCGGCACCGGTGACAACGGCTGGATGACGGGCATCTCCATCGCCGAGTCGGCGATGGACACGTACAACGGCATCAAGGACGGCAACTGGGTCGAGGGCGGCCTGGGCATGGTGGGGCTGGTCGCGGACGCCGCTTCCATGGCGATCGACCCCTTCGGGACGCTGTTGTCGTCCGCGGCTTCGTTCCTGATGGAGCACATGCAGCCGCTCAAGGAGGCGCTCGACTGGCTGGCGGGGGACCCGCCGGTGATCGAGTCGTACTCGGCCACGTGGAACAAGGTGTCCGAGGAGCTCGGCAAGATCGCCCAGGACTACCAGCAGGCGGTCCAGCAGGGCACCGCGCAGTGGGAAGGTGCCGCGGGCGACGCCTACCGGGCCGCCGCCGGCGCCCAGGGCGACGCGCTCGCCGGTGCGGCCTCCACCGCCGGATCCGTCGGCACCGTCGTGGGTGTCATGGGCATGGTCGTCGCGTTCGTGCGCGAGATGGTGCGCGACCTGATCGCCGACCTGGTGGGGAAGCTGATCGCGTGGGTGCTGGAGGCCGTGTTCACGCTCGGTTTCGGCACGCCGGTGATCGTGGCGCAGGCCGTGACGGCGATCTCGAAGTGGGCCACGCGGATCGGTGAGCTGATCCAGAAGCTCATCAAGACCATCAAGAAGGTCTCGCCGCTGCTCGGCAAGATCGTCGAGGTCTTCACGAAGATCATGAAGGTCGTCGGCAAGCTGGTCGGCAAGGTCACCGGGCTCGACGTGATCTCGACGAGCTCCATCAAGCCCGGTGGGTTGTTCCACCGCACCGACGCACCGGACATCTCGCCCTCCGGTGGGCGTGGCACGCCTTCGTCGCCCGACTCGTCACCGTCGAGCCCGGACTCCTCGCCGTCCTCGTCCTCGCCGTCCTCGCCTTCCCCTTCACCGTCCTCACCGGACGGTCCCAGCCCCACTTCTCCTTCTGCGGGCTCGCCGTCGGCTTCGCCGCCGTCCTCGTCCTCGCCTCCCTCCGCGCCGAGCGGGCCTTCGCCGTCGCCTTCCTCGAACGGGCCTTCGCCTTCGTCGTCGCCGGGTCCGGACGGGCCTGGTTCGCCGAGCGCGCCGTCGCCCGGGTCGCCGTCGTCGCCTTCGGCCGGGTCGCCGTCGAGCGGCGGGCCTTCCGGCGGGCCGCCTGCGGGTGGGCCATCGGCTCCGAGTGCGAACGGGCCGGGATCGACGCCGGACGCCCCGGCGGTGCCGCGCAACACCGGTCAGACGAGCCAGGCGGGTGTGGCCACGCCGGAGGCTCCGACGCAGCACGCGCCTTCCGCACCGCGTGACGGTGGCCCGTCGACCGGCTCTCCGTCCACCGCGCAGCAGGGGCCGATGGGTGGTCCCTCGGGAGCGCCCGGCGGAGGCGCGCCGGGCGGTCAGCCGGCTGGTGGCGGTGCGCGTCCCGGGGCCGGTGGCGGGTGGACCGGTACGCCGGGCTCGCGCGGTGACCTCGGGTCGGGCCTGCCGTCGCAGCGCACGCCGGACGTGTCGCCCTCGTCGGCTCGGCCGTCGGCGCCGTCGCAGCCCGGTTTCGGGCCGTCCGGGTCGCCGAACGCTCCCAGCGCACCTCACGGTGGGCCGTCCGGACCGAATCCGCCTCACAGCCCGAGCGGGCCGTCCGCGCCTAACGCGCCGCATGGCGGTCCAGGTGCACCGCACAGCCCGAGTGCGCCGCACGGCGGTCCCAGCGCACCGCACGCGCCGTCCGGGTCCCACACGCCGCACGGTCCCGGTGGGGGTGCCCCGCACTCTCCTGACGGGCCGCACGGCCCTGGCACGACTTCGCCGGCGGGCCGGACGGACGCGCCCACGCGTCCGCAGTCGACCACATCCCCCACTCACGCGGACGGCCCGTCCGCGCCGCACACGAGTCCGAACGCGCCCAACGCTCCCGGCTCGCCGCACGTGCCGCAGCAGCCCGGCTTCACGCCGAGTCCGGGTGGTCCCGGCGCACCGCACGCGCCGGGTGGTCACGGTCCCGGCGGGCGTCCTGACGCGCCAGGGCACAGGCCCGACGGACCGGGCTCGCGTCCTGACGGCCGGCCCGACGCCTCGCGGCCCCGCACGGACGCGCCCGGCGGGCACCCCGGTGGTCCGAGCCGGCCCGACGCCGTCCACCACAGGCCCGATGCGGACGGTGCCCGCCCGCGCGGCGCGGACAGCCCCACCACGCACCCCGGTCAGCGCCCCGACGCGCCCGGCCAGCCGCACCACCGCCCCGACGGCTCGCGGCCCGACACGGCTCGCCCCGACAGCACCAGGCCAGACAGCACCAGGCCGGACAGCAGCAGGCCCGACAGCAGCAGGCCCGACGCACCCGGCACGCACCGCGACCCCGACGGTCCCGGCCGCCACGACGCCGACGGCCGCACGGACGGCGACACCCCGGACAACCCGAACACCCACGCGGACGAGCGCCCGTCGCCGGAGCAGGCCCACGAACGGCACGCCGAGCAGACGCCCGCCGGTGTGTCGCACCACGGTGGCGACCCCGACATGGGCGACCTGCCGCACCGCGTGCCGGACGACCCGCGGTTCTTCACCGCCGACGTGCACGTCACGCCGGACGGCCGGGCGCGCGTCGGCGGGCACCACTACACGCCGGCCGAGTACGCGGACATGTTGCGCCGCAGCGGGTACGACGGCAGCAGGCCGGTTCGGCTGATCGGGTGCGACGCGGGCAGCAACGACTTCGCGCAGCAGCTGGCGCGGAACCTCGACGCACCGGTCGTGGCGCCGAACAGGCCCGCGTGGACGGACAGCAGCGGGCGTGTCTTCGCCAGTGACGCGGAAATCGGCCCGGACGGCACGCGCTCGCCGCGGATCCCCCCGAACGGCGAGTGGGAGACGCACCACCCGGACGGGTCGAGGACCAGGGCCGGCGAGGACGGGTACGCGCCCGGCAGCGACCGGAACACCGACGGCGACGGCGCCAGGGACCGCGGGGACTCCGACGGCCCGGAGAACAGCGACGCGGAGAACAGCGGCGCGCCGGAGAACCAGGACACCCCGCGCAGGCCGGATCCCGAGCACACGCCGCTCCCGAAGGACCGGGTCATCGAGCCGGACGACCCGACCTACAACGACCGGTTCGTCGAGTACGACCGGCCGACGCACCAGCCGGCCGACCCGGGCAACCCAGACGCCCCGCCGCGACCGCTCAACCGGAACGAGGAGATCTACGCGCCGCACCGCGACCGGGAGACCGTTCCGGACGGCAACACCCAGCCCGACCGGCTGCAGCCGGTCGAGGCCCCCGACCCGGTTCCGGCACCGCTGCGCGACCACCAGCCGCTGCAGCCGTGGACCGAGTACCCGGTGCGCAACGAGAACGGCACGCGCACGACGTTCATCACCGACGGCGACGGCAACGTCAAGTGGGTCGAGGCGACACCCGGCCGCCAGGACATGTCGATCGACGGCAAGGGCAAGTGGTCCGGGTTCAACCCCGACCTCAGCCACCCGTTGCTGCCGGACGCGCAGTACCAGGTGCCGAACACCCACAACCCGGACAAGGTGCTCTCGTTCCACACGAACGAGCACGGCCAGACCGACGCGATGACCGGCGAGGTCGAGGCGAAGGGGCAGAACGCGACGTACCGCGACGACGATCCCGGCAAGGGATCCCAGCAGCGCGCTTACCAGGAGGGCGAGGCCGCGTACCCGAGCAATCCGCCGGATCGCGAGCTCACCCCGCAGGAGCTGGAGAACTCGCGCGTCAAGTGGGCCGGTGGTCACCTGCTCGCCAACGAGCTCGGCGGCCTCGGCGAGTACATCAACATGCACCCGCAGATGGCCGCGTCCAACTCCGGCAACATCCGCGACGGCTGGGTGCACGCCGCGTCGTGGCGGGAGAAGGAGAGCTACCTCGTCGAGTTCGCCTCCAAGGACCACCAGGACGTCCAGAACTACCAGGTGCGGGCCACCCGCGGCGCCGACGGCGTGCCGGACGAGGTGACCATGCGCTGGCAGGAGGTCACGTACGAGGTCGACGCGAACGGCAAGCCGAAGCTGGACGCGGACGGCAATAAGATCGTGGAGAACGTGGTGACCAAGGAACGGGTCTTCCCGAACCGTCCGGAGGTGAACTATGGACCCACGAACCGATACGCGAAGCGCTGAGATCTGCGCGCTGCTGGAGGCGGGGGCCCCGCCCGGGTGGAACCGCGTGACGCTGGACGTCTGGGCGAACGTCCACGCGTACGAGCTGGCCGCGTCGGCGAAGACCGCGGAGGGCAGGTTCGCGGGTGAGGTGCGGCTGGCGGACATGGTCGAGCGGCTGCAGGACCTCCGCGAGCAGATGTACCGGGAGGACCGCGGCGCGTGGTTGTCGGCGCGGTTCGTGCTGCACCGCGAGGCCGCGCCCGAGGTGACGTTCAACTACGACGAGAACCCGCGGTGGTCGCCGGACCTGCACCCGATGATGTTCGTGCGCGACCTGGAGGCCTTCCCGAGGGCGGACGAGCACGTCCCGGACTGGTTGCGCGAAATGGTCGAACGCGGTGAGGAGCTCCAGCGCGAGCAGGAGGCGAGCCCGGCCGATCAGTAGGCTGGCCGGGTCCGACCGCGATCTAGGAGGAAGCGACACCATGGCGAACTGGCCGGCGCTCAGCCCGACCGAGCAGCAGGAGAAGCTCGCGGAGATCACGCAGGAGATCCTGCCGACTCTGCCGCACGGCTGGGTGCGCCTGGTGGTGCGCGTCAAGATGATCGGCATGCACAGCGAGGCGGACACGGGCGTGAAGATGCCCGACGGCACCGTGCGCGGCTGGTCGTTCACGCCGGACGCCTGGCGGAAGTTCCAGCAGCTGCGCAAGGGCATGTACGCCGAAGGGCTCGGCTCCTGGATCGGCTTCGAGTACGTCCTCGACCCGCCCGGCAGGTACAGCATCACCTACAACCGCGACGAGGCCCCGAAGTTCGACGAGACGCCGTCGGCGGAGGACTTCGCGACCGAGCAGGACTGGTTCCCGCGGTCCGAGGAGCAGATGCCGGAGTGGTTCCGCCGCGGGCTCACGGGCGCCGGAGCCTGACTCGACGACCGGTGGGCGGTGTGTGCCGCCCATGCCCGTGGCGGGGGCGATCCCTTTTTCCCACGGGCTGCACCGTCAACGGCGTGCCCTGCGGCGGCACCACGCCGGGTCTGCCGAACGGGCGCGGGAACACCTGGCGCGCCAACCGTTCGAACCTCGGCGGCGTGGGCCGGTACGCCGTCCACGTCACCTCGGTGTCGAAGTGCTCGGCGCTGCCCAACGTCGTGCACGCGTCGAACACGGTGACCGGCGCGGTCGGGGGACTGACCAACGCGCCGGTCACACCATGACCCGATGAGCACCCGGCAGCCCGCGAAGGCCGCCGGGCCTCAGCTCGCGGTGCTCTGCCGCTGCTCGGCGCGGTCGGCGTTGTCGACGTCGACCAGGCTCAGCAACGACTCGACCTGACCGCCGCGGAACGCGGTGCGCTGGCGGTCCGCGCCGCCGCCCTGCGTGTCGAGCAGGTGCAGGCCTCGTTGCACGGCAGGCAGGTCACCGTTCGCCTCGAAGATCGGGGTCAGCCGCCGCACCAGGTCGTCGAGCTGCTGCCGCACGGGCCTCGGCTCGCCGGCCAGCACGTCGAGGACGGTGCCGCGCAGGCCTTCGTTGGCCGCGCTCCAGCACGCCTGGCGCAGCGTCTCCTGGGGAACCGGCTCCGCCTCGACGCCGCGCCCGACGTCGACGACGGCCTGGGCCACCAGAGCGCGCACCAACGCGGCCAGCAGCACCGCTTCGTCCACGGTCGCCGCGACGTCCGAGACCCGCACCTCGACGGTGGGCAGCTCGGTGGCGGGGCGGACGTCCCAGTAGACCATCGCGCGGTCCAGGGCCGTGCCCGCCGTGATCATGGTGTCGCAGAGCTCTTCGTAGTGCTGCCACGACTCGAAGACCGGCGGCGGCCCGGACACCGGCCAGCGCGACCAGACCGTCGAACGCCAGCTCGCGAAACCCGTGTCCTCGCCGCCGGAGAACGGCGAGTTCGCGGTCACGGCGGCCAGCACGGGAAGCCACGGGCGCATGTGGTTGCACACCTGCACCGCGGTCTCCCGGTCGGGGACGGCGACGTGCACGTGACAACCGCAGATCAGCTGCTGCTCGGCCAGAGCACCGAACTCGCGGGCGATGCGCTGGTAGCGCCGGCTGTCCGTGACCTCGCCGATCGCCTCACCGAGCGGAGGCGCCCCGACGGCGACGGCGCGGCACCCGGCCATCCGCGCGGCCTGCGCGACCAGGCGACGTGTGTCCAGGAGCTCCTGCCGGGCCTGCTCGACGTCGCGGCAGATCGTCGTGTTGATCTCCACCTGCGCGCCGGTCAGCTCGTGCTCGAGCTCCAGACCGAGCTCCTCGCGCGCGATGGTGACGACCTCGTCCGCCAGGTTCACCGGCGCACCCGTCTCCGGGTCCACCAGGAGGAACTCCTCCTCCACACCTACCGTCGGACTCCACGCGTCCTTCGAGGGCGCCTTTTCCACGTCTCACCGTCCTGCTCGGGGCGCCGACACGCCGCGGATGTTCGGGGAACCGGCGAATACCCGTTCCGCGCAAGGAGAAACACCGTCTGCGTTCCGATCCGGTAGCCGCCTGGTCACTGTCCGGCGTTCTTCCACCACAACCGGAATTGTCAGACCCCGTTGCTAGCGTCCTGACCAGCTGATCAACACGAGGGGGAAGACCGTGGCCGCCACCACGTACCTGGAGCTGTCCGAGACCGGTGGGAGCGCCCACAAGTTCTACGAGGTGGTCGTCGACGGCACGACGGTGACCATCACGTTCGGCCGCATCGGAGAGCGGGGTTCCACGCGCGAGTCGACGTTCGCCGACGAGACCAAGGCCGTGCAGGCCGCCCAGAAGAAGATCGGCGAGAAGGTGCGCAAGGGCTACGCGCCCGCCGTGAAGGGCGAACGGCAGCGGCGCCCCGTCACCCGGCGCGAGATCACGAGCGTCCGGTCGACGGCGCGGCAGGCCCCCGTGCTGTGGCGCTTCCACTCGGGCGCGCCCGCGTTCGGCATCTTCATCGGCGAGGACGAGGCCTGGGTCGGCAACGAGCGCGGCGACGTCTTCACCCTCGCGCACGACGGCCGGGTGACCGGGCGCTACGGCCTGCCGGACGGCGTGAAGTGCATCGTGGCCGACGACTTCTGGATCTACGCGGGCTGCGACGACGGCCGCGTGTACGACCTCGGCGGCAAGGTCCCGCGCGTGGCTTACGAAATCGCGAGCGACGTCGACATCTACTGGCTCGACATCGACGACGGCGTGCTCGGCGTGTCCGACCGGCAGGGCGGCATCACGCTGGTCGACCACGAGGACGAGTTCCAGTGGTCGCGCCGCAGCACCGGCGACAGCGCCTGGATGGTGCGCTGCGCACCGGAAGGCGTGTTCCACGGCCATTCGCGGGGCGTGACGCACTACGCGGCCCGCAGCGGCGATCCCGTGTGGCACACCGACACCGTGGGCGCGGTGCTGTTCGGCTGGCAGGAGCCGGCGGAGGTGTTCGCCGGCACGAGCCGCGGCTACGTGCACCGCCTGTCGCGCGCCACCGGCGCCGAGACGGCCCGCTACCGCTGCGACGCGGCGGTCTTCTCGTGCGCCACCTCCCCGGACGGCGACTACGTCTTCGCGGGCGACAACCACTCGTCGGTGTACTGCTTCGCCGCCGACGGCACCCGCCTGTGGAAGCTCGGCACGGGCTGCGGTTCCGCGTACTCCATGCAGCACCGCGACGAACGCCTCTACATCGTCACCACCGACGGCTCCCTGGCGTGCGTCGACGCGAGCCCGGCCGCGATCCACGCCGCCGAGCAGGGCGAGCTGCCGAAGCCCAGCGACATCAAGGCCGACCACTGGCAGCGCGTCGAGGCCACCACCGAGGTGGAAACCGTTGTGGCGAGCGCGGTTCCGCCGAGCGGCGGCGTGGTCGTCGAGTGCGTGCAGGAGAACGGGCGCCTGCGGGTGCACGTGGTCTCCGAGGGGTACGACCGGGCGCGGGCGGTGCAGTTCCCGAAGAACATCCGGGTGCCGGGGGCGCGGTACCTGGTGACGGAGGTCCACACCTCGGCCGGCGGCGGGTTCTACCGGGCCCGCGGTGAGATCAAGCGGTTGCTGTGACGCCGGTCCGGTCCTGAGTGGACACCCGCGGTGGAAGGCGGGCGGGCGAGATCCCGCTCGCCCGCCACCGGCGGTTGCCTCCCGGTGACGCGGGTCAGCCGGTCGCCACGGGCACCCCCGCCACCGCACCACGGGGCGGCACCGCCCGGCGGGCACCCGCCTTGCGGCGCTCCAGGATCCAGTCCGTGAGCAGCAGCAGGAGCAGAGGGCTGAGCCAGACGCCGATGCTCGTCGCGGTGTTGCGCATCAACACCTCGTTGCCGCCGAACGCCGTGTCCACCTGAGGCGTGAGCACGATCATGGCCGGGACGTTGATGACCCGGCTCAGCGCGATCGACATGGCGAGCGCGAAGCTGCGCGACATCCACCTGCGGTGCTCGTCGTAGCGGCGCCTGCGGGCCATCCAGAGCCCGGTGGCCGTGGTCACCACCCACAGCGCCGATCCCACGAGGTTGGCCACCAGCACCGACGGGCCCGCCGTCGTGTGCCAGCCGATGTAGAGGCCGAGCACGCCCGCCGGCAACGCGCCGGCGTAGACGTAGACGCGGCCGGTGATGCGGTGCCCGGTCCGGTGGCGTGCGCGGAACGCCGGCCAGACCTGGAAGCAGGCGGTCGCCATGGCGACGGTGCCGCAGAGGACGTGCGCGACCAGCAGCGGGTAGTAGAGGTCGTTGCCCGGCGGCGGTTCCAGCCGCGAGTGGGCCGGGTCGAGGGTCAGGTAGGGCGGCACGGAGAACGCCAGGAACGCCGCGACCACCATCATCAGCGGCGCGATCCAGGGGCGGCGCCACCAGGTCTTCTGGCGGGGCGGAGCAGTCGAGGTCATGGAAGTCCGTTCGTCGGAAAGAAACTACGTACACCATACATAAAAACGTATGTTGTACGTAGTTTTATGATGGCATCCAGCTGACGAACGGGATGGCGGATGACGGCACGGCAAGAGAAGGACCCCGACCTGCAACGGAGCCTCGCGCTGCTGTGGGCGGGACGGCGCAGGGGCAGCCGGGGACCCCGGCCCAAGCTCAGCGTCGAGCAGATCGCGCAGGCCGCCGTGCGGGTCGCGGACGCCGACGGGCTGGAGGCGCTGTCGATGCAGCGGGTGGCCACCGAGCTCGGCTTTTCCACGATGTCGCTCTACAACCACGTTCCCGGCAAGGACCTGCTGCTGGAGGTGGCCGCCGACGTCGCGGCGGGCCCGCCTCCCGACCTCGCCGGCGCCGAGGACTTCCGGCAGGCGGTCCGGCTCTGGGCCGGCGCGCTGTGGGCCGGTCTCCGGAGCCGCCCCTGGCTGCTGCGCGTCCCGCTCGACCACGCGCCCGCGGGCCCCAACCAGCTCGCGTGGCTCGACCGCCTGCTCCGCCCGCTGCTGGCGGCCGGGCTGGTGGGCGGCGAGGCCAGGAGCGCGGCCCTGCACCTCACCGCCGTCGTGCGCGGCACGGCGCAGATCAGCCTCAGCACGAGCAGCGAGCGCAAACGTGCGGACGGACTCCCGCACGCCGGTCTCACGCACGCCGTCACCGAGTTCCTCGACGAGGAGGAATACCCGGCGCTGACGGCGGTGCACGCCGCCGAAACCGGCGATCAGCAAAGCCCGGACGGGGACGGGCTGCCGTTCGAGCTGAGCTTCGGCGTGGACCGGTTCCTCGACGGCATCGAGGGCTGGGTGGCCGCGCGCACGAGCTCCGGCTGAACGGACCGGCCGCACCTCGACCGGCCACTGTGGACGATCACCAGCGTTCGGAGTGGCCGATCTTCACCCGCTGCGCGCCCCGATCGGCGGTCTACCGCGGGCCGCTGGTCGTGGTAATACTCCAGCGCCCCCAACGACGGGGAGTGGGAGCGCGGGCGACACGGGGTGGTGAGCGCGGGCGATGCTGCAGGAGAGCGGAGAACCTCCCGTGGTCAACCCGTTCCTCGTTCCAGGTTGGGAGGAATCTCCGCTGCGGCCGTTGTGCCCGTGGCGGCACCAGGCGCACGACAAGCTGTACGTCGACGTCAACCACACGCTCGCGGCGTTCCAGAAGTACACGCGGCGGATGACCGCGGTGGAGAACCTGCGCGAGGACGGGCGGCTGGTGCTCGTCACCGGCGAGTCCGGGTGCGGCAAGACCGCTCTGATCAACCGGTGCGCGCACTGGACGCGCGACCAGCTGGCCGGGCACGGGGTGCGCGGGGAGATCGTGGACCTCACCAGGGACGGGTCGCAGCAGTCGGTCGAGGAGCGCATGGGGCTCGTCGCCGAACGGCTCGTGGACGAGCTGGCGCACAACGGGGTGCTGCCGCCCGCGGTGCACGAAGGGGTCCGCGGGTTGCCGCCGAGCCGGTTGTACGCCGGGCTCGGCAACGCGCTGCCCGACGACGTGGTGCTGATCGTGCTGCTGCCGCCGGCGGAGGTGGTGCGGGAGGTCGTCGCCTACGCGGCGCTGGCGCGCAGGAGGTTGCTGTTCTTCGCCGAGTCGTCGTACTTCGACCGCGCGCAGATCTCGCGGGTGCGGGAGTCGTCGCCGGAGCCGCCGGTCCTGCTGTCGGTCGGGCCGCTCAACCCCGGTGACGTCCGGCGGTTCATCGAGGACCGGCTCGACCGCAACCGGCGGCGCGGGCGCTACCCTCGGATCAGCGTCGAGACGATGGACCGGGCGGCCGGGCCGTTGCGGTCGATCGCGCAGCTCCAGCGGATCCTCTCCGAGGTGTACGAAGAGCGGGGCAGGCAGGACAGCGGGTACACCGACAGCGACTGGGTCACCTACGAGGACATCACCCGGCTGTTCTAC
Organism: Lentzea jiangxiensis; assembly: GCF_900104175.1. Taxonomy (GTDB): domain Bacteria; phylum Actinomycetota; class Actinomycetes; order Mycobacteriales; family Pseudonocardiaceae; genus Lentzea; species Lentzea jiangxiensis. Next base: position 43,456 of record NZ_FNIX01000027.1, on the reverse strand, counting down.
GAGAAGTTCCTCGACGACCTCAGGATCCGCTGATGACCGTGAACCCGTTCAACGCCATGGCGGTCACGCAGATACCGGACACGACGAGCCCCGGTGTCGAGACGGACCCCATCCGCGCGGCCAAGGCGTACCTGGACGACTACATCGCCGCACCGAGCACGGGCAACGTCATCGCGGTCGTCGGCGACTACGGCACCGGCAAGACCCACCTGGCGGGCGAGCTGCTCAAGCACGCGCACGGCCGGTGCGAGCAGATCTACGTCGAGGCCACGCCGAACGCGATCGCGGAGCCCCGCAACAGGTTCACCGGCCTGTACCGGCGGTTCGTGGAGGCGCAGGCGGACGAGAAGGTGTTCGCACGGCTCACGGAGGTGTACGCGGGGATCGTCGCGGACCACCTGCACTCGACCGGGGCCTCGCCGCAGACCGTCCAGTGGTTGCGCGACGGCGCCCTCGACCCGCAGGTGGTGGTCGAGAAGATGCAGCTGCAGTCGTCGAGCCTGCTGGGGCGGCTGAAGACGAGGCTGCTGGAGATCACGCGGCACCAGGCGTTCAGCACGGCGCTGACCCTGCTGCTGCGCGAGGAGCTCAAGGACTTCGTCTGGGGCTGGCTGCGGGGCGGCGCGCCGCAGCAGGTGCTGGTGGACCGCGGCATCGAGGTGCCGCTGACCACCGACGACGCCGCGCTGGCGGTGATGGGGGCGTTCGTGCGGCTCCACGCGCACGGCGACCGGCGGTTCCTGCTGGTGATCGACGAGCTGCACAAGACCGTGGCCGGCGGGCCCGACGACGTCGGCATGAGCGCGTTCCAGACGTTGCTGCAGCAGTTCGACTCGGCGGGCGCGTTCCTGGTGCTGACCGGGTTGCCGGAGCTCACCACGGTGCTGCGCAGGGACGTCCGCCAGCGGATCACCCACGAGATCGGCATGTCCCGCTTCGGCGCCGGCCACGTGCGCCAGTACATCGAGACCGCGCAGGGCGGTGCGGGGCTGGAGCCGTTCAGCACCGACGTCGTCGACTACCTCGTCTCGCTCGCGAACGGCACGCCGCGCACGGTGATCAGGCTCTGCCACCACCTCTACCGCCGCTGGGCGGCCGACGGCACGCCGATCACCCACGACCTCGTCCGGGAGGTCGCCCGCGACGTCGGGCTGTCCAGTTTCGACGACGTGGAGGCGGCGACGACGCGGCTGCTCGACGCCGAGAACTTCAGCCACCTGCGGCACCACTTCCTCGGCCAGGGCGTGGACACCCGCGTCGACTTCTGGGTCACGTTCGCGGAGGGCACGGCCGGCTGCGCGATCGTGCTGACGGACTCGGTGCTCGACACCCGGGACGCGGAACGGCTGACCGCGCAGGTGCTGGCGCTGCGCAAGATCGTGCTGAACTGCCGGGTGCTGCTGGTCGTGAACGGCGTGCTGGCCGCGGAGCCGGAGGACCGGCTCGCCGGTGTGCTGAGCCGTCCTCCCCTGGTCTACGAACGGCTCTCCTACGCCGATCACATGACGGCGTTGCTGCGCGCCATCGAGAACGAGGTGCGCGCGGGTTCCGGGCACGACCCGATGACGCTGCTGCAGCAGGCGATGGAGCAGCTCACCCGGCAGCAGGCGGGCATCCACGGCTTCATCGAACGGGTCGCCGCCCAGCTCGACGAGGTAAGGTCCATTTCGGACGGACGACTGGACGCGCTGCAGGCGCAGCTCGACGACATCGCGGGCGACCTGCGGACCCTGCGCGACGGCGGCCTGGCCGGGGGTGGCGAACGGCCGGTGCGGCTGCCCCCGCTGGTGGAGAAGGAGTTCACCAGGGCGCTGGACCGGCTGACCGAGGTGCTCGACGTCGACGCCGCGCTCGCCGGCGACTTCGCCGAGGGCGCCACGGGTCAGCGGCTGCCGATGTTCCTGCGCCAGGGCCTCGAGTCGACCGCGGTCGCGATCGTGCTGCGCCCGGTCGTGCTGGAGTTCCGCGGCGCCGTCAGCGCCTGGTACACCGCGGAGGTGCTGGCCGCGTCGGGGCCGGTGCCGCAGCGGGCCTACGACCGCCTCGACGAGCTGTGCCACACGTTCGACCGGATCACCGAGCAGGTCCCGATCGCGCGGCTCGAGGAGCTGGCCGCCGGCAGGAAGCTCGACCTCGTGCGGACCTTCTACAACCTCAGCGTCAACGTCCGCCACGGTTTCCGCTGACGACCGGGCCCCACGTCCCCGAGCACCCTTGCGGCACGGGGCAGGACCCGCCGAGCTCGAACCCCGGCGGCCACGCGCGGGTCGCGTCGGCCGGCACGTCGATCCGGGCGGTGACCTCGTCGAACCTCAGGTCCGCGCACCGGATCCCGTCGAACACCACCTCCCCCGCGAAGCACGCCCCGGTGAACCTCGCCTGCTGCGCGAACCCGACGCCGTCGAACGACGCCAACCGCCGGAAGACCGCACGGGAGAACCGGGTGTCGCGGTGGAAGACCGCCGCGTCGAACGACACGTCCCCGCCGAAGTCGACGCCGACGAACACCGCCTGGCCCGTGCACTCCAGGCGGTCGAACCGCGCCCTGCCGCGCAGGACCGCGCCCTCGAACATGGCCGCGCCGGCGAACCTCGTGCGCTGCCAGGACGACTCGCCGTCCACCACGAGCTCGTCGAACCACACCTCGTCGGCGACCACGGCCTCGTCGAACGTGATGTCCGTGAACGAGGCCTGCCGGAACGTCGTCCTGCCGGTCAGGTGGCCGCCCCGGAAGACGGCGTGCCGCACGACGCACCCGCTGAGGTCCAGCTCCGTCAGCCGCGCGCCGCCGAGGTCGAGGTCCGTGTCCTCCCAGAACAACGCTCCGGCACCCGGCCGCAGGTGCTTGGTGAGGATCGCCTGCGCCGTGGTGCGGACCTGCGTTTCCGTTCCGTCGTCGGCCGGCGGCATCCTCAGGTACGCGCACAGCACGTTGACGATGGTCTGCCGCTGCTCCGGCATGGTCTGCGCCAGGCGTTCCAGGGCGAACATGCCTCCCATGCGCACCGCGGGCTTGTCCGACCCCAGCTGTTCCACGGCCTTGCCGTACAGCTCGGTCAGCAGCCGTTCCACCGCGTCGGCGCGGTTGTTCTCGGCGGTCTGCTCGTTGAGCCGGTGGGTCCTGTCGATCTGCGACTGGTCGTGCTCCTTCTGCCGCAACGAGATCTCGGTGGTGCGCTGGCGGCGCGCGGCGAGCCACAGCGCCCCCGCTCCCCCGGCGCCGACGACGAGGGTGCCGGCGGTCCTGATCGCGTCGAGCTTGTTGCGCTCGGCGTCGGTTCCCCCGCCGTACGCCCAGACCAGCAGCACCGCGAGCCCCACGCCGGCCACCAGCAGGACCACGCCCGCGATCGTGATCGCGCGCGGGGACAGCACCGTGTACCGCGGTCTCTCATCCGCCATCGGCGCACACCTGGCGGATGAGCGCGGCCATGTGCAGGTCGGCGTGCATCACGCGGCTCTGGTCCAGCGTGACACCGATGAGGTACCGGCCCGCGTCCAGCCGGTAGTAGTAGATCGCGCCCTGTTCGACGTCGAGGACGAAGCGCAGCATCCGGCCACCGGGAACCGGGGTCATGACGCGGCTCAGCGACGTGGCGGACGCGGCCAGCTCCCTGCTCAGCGAGAGGTAGAAGCGGCGTCGCGCGTCCACGGCGATCTGGGTGAAGAACGCGTCCAGCTCCGGTGCGGCGAACGTGTCGCCGGACACCGCGATCTGCCCGTCCACCTGGTACGCGACGAAGTGGAGCTCCCTGTCCCGCAACGCTCCGTCCACCAGTTCCGCCGCCCGCTTCACGCCGCGGGCACCCGGCACCCGCACCAGGAGGTGCGGGTGCACGGCGGCGCCGATCAGAGGCTCGCTGCCGTCGGCCGTCTCCCAGCCACCGGGGTTGTACGACGCCTGCCGCAGATGTGCGCGCAAGCGGTTGGCGAGCGTCGCCACGGCGATGTCCGCGGACTGCACGGAGGACGTGCCCGGTGGCTCGTCCGCGTCCACCGGGGCGAGGACGACGCCGACGAGCAGGTCGCCCGGCTGCACGGAGGCGCAGATCGCCGCACCCTCCTCCGACTGCACGACCACCCGGACCAGCAGCCCGGTGCGGACGTCGAGCACGGCTCGTTCGAAAGCGGCGTGCCGCAGGGACAGGGTGCGGCCGAGCGCCACGAACTCGTCGCGCCGCCGTTCCTCCCCGCCCAGCCGGTCGACGGAGAAGTTGTGCAACCCGTGGCTGTAGTGCGCCAGGTGCACGAGTTCGGGAGCACGGGTCAACGCGCTCCCGCACTCGCGGATCATCACCCGGAACAGGCCGCCGACGTGGTCGGCGACACGGGTGGTGATCGGGTGCTCGTTCGCCACGGTGCCGCCTTCACGTCTGCGGGACGTCGATGTCGAGGGGCTGCGGCGCACCGTCCTCCAGGTCCCTGCGGGTTATCCCGGTGTACGGGTGGGACGGGCCGAGGTACTCGACGCAGTCCTCGTGCAGTTCGGCGACGAGCGCGCGTCCGCGCTCGGGATCGCCCTGCGCCCGCACCACCGCCGTCTGGTGGTACCGGGCCGCCAGCGTCCACGGGTGCGCTTGACCGAGTTGGGCGAGCTCGTCGCGCCCGTCCCGCAGGAGCTCCTCCGCGGTCTCGACGTCGCCCTCGTCCAGCCGGATGCGCCCGAGCGCCAGGCGGCACACCACGACGAACGGGTGGTGGCCGTCCAGGCCGACGTCGCCGGTGAAGCCCGCCAGGCACGCCGTGGCGTGCCGGGCGGCGCTCTCCAGGACGCCGAGCCGGCGCAGGTCGTGCGCGAGGCTCAACCGGCAGCCCAGCGTCCAGGGGTGCTCGGGCCCGAGCCATTCCGCGTAGTCCGCGAGCGTTTCCCGGTTGCGGTCGGCGGCGACCGACACCCTGCCGGTCTGCCGGTAGGTGATGGCCTGGTTCCACCGGATCCGCAGCTCCAGCAGGTTGGTCTCGGGCCGCAGCGACAGCACGTGCTCGCGGGCCGAGCGCAGTGCCTCCAGGGCGTCCTCGAACCGGCCGAGCTCCCTCAGGTACGTGCCGATGCTGCACATCGACCACCACGTCTGCAGCTCGTTCGGCCCGAACAGCCGCATGCGGCGGTTGTAGTTGTCGCGTTCCACGCGCAACGCGGCGGAGGGCTCGCCGGCGAGGTAGTGGGACAGGGCGAGGTTGTTGGCGGCGGTGCGGGTGTGCGGGTGGTCCTCGCCGAGCGAGCGCCGCAACCCGGTGTAGGTCACCTGGTCCTCCAGCACGGCCTCCGCGAACTGCCCGAGGCCGCGCAGGTCGGCGGCACGGCCGCGGGCGGTGATCAGCGCCTGCGGGTGCGACGGGGACAGCAGCCTGCGCTGGCGGGCGAGCACGGCGTCGTCGAGGGCCAGCGCGGAGTGGTTGTCCCCCAGGATCCGGTGCAGGTTCGCGACCTGGCCCCGCAGCCGCAGCAGCAGGCCGTCGTCCTGGCCGAACTCGGCCGACCACCGCTCGATGAGCCGGCCGGCCACGTCCAGGGCCACGCGCCACCGCCCGGTGTTGCCGTCGTGGTAGGTGTGCCTGACCTGGCTGACGAGCCAGCGGCGCACCCGGTCGTCGCTCGACTCCAGCGCTCCCGAGAACACGACGTGCTTCTGCAGCTCCGCGTACCGCCGCACGCCCGAGGTGTAGTCGTTGTCCACATCGGACGGTGCGTACGCGGCGAGGGCGGCGAGCAGCTGGCGGCGGCGTTCGGCCCGTTCCTCCTCCGGCATGAGGTCGCGCAGCACGGCCTGGACCACCCGGTGCATGCGCACCAGCGGCCGGCGCCCCCAGTCGACGTCGAGCAGCCCGTACCGCGCACCCATCCACAGCACCAGGTCCAGCTCGTCCGCCCCGCCCTCGAGCAGCGCGGCGTCGTCGCCCGCCGCGGCGACCAGCGCCTGCCAGACCGCGCTCGCGCGCAGCATCCTGATGTCGGCGCCCTCCGGGGACAGGAAGGCGCACATCTCGGCGAGCAGGACGGTCACCCTGCCGAGCGCCGTGGTGCGCAACGTGGTCACGAGCAGCCCGACGACCTGCTCGTCCACGGCGGCCTCGTGGTCCGGTGGTTCGTCGGCGAGCTTGCCCAGCAGTTCGCGCACGGCCCACGCCGTCTCGCCACCGGTCTGCACCACCTGGCTGAGCCACGCCCCGACCAGCTCGACCGCGAGCGGCTGGTGCCGCACCGCGTCGGCGACCGAACGGGCCTCCTCGGCGGACAGCGCGCGGACGTGCCGGCTCAGCAGCAGCGTGCTCTCGCCCGACGAGAGCTCGGTCAGCGTCAGTTCCTCGCCCGCCAGCGGGTGCAGGCGCGTGGTGGTGACGATGACGTGGCCCGCGCCGACCGCCCCCGCCATGCTGTCGATCACGGCGGGGTCGTCGGCGTTGTCGTAGACGACGAGCCACCGGTTGGCCGGGTCCGCCGCGAGGGCACCGAGGACGTCGCCGCCGCGCACGCCGACCACCTCGCGCACCCGCGCGGTCAGGTTGCCCATGTCGTCCGACAACGCTTCCTGGTCGTGCGCCGCGACCCAGTGGACGAGGTCGTAGTCGTGCGCGAAGCGGTGCGCGAACTCGCGGGCGAACTCGCTCTTGCCGATCCCGGGTGGCCCGGTCACCTGCACCTGGGCGCTCTGGCCCGGCCGGAGCCGGTCGCGGAGGTGTTCGAGCTCGCGGTCGCGGCCGACGAAGTCCTGGTTGCGCGGGGGGAGCACCCGCACGCGGGTGTTGCTGCCGGGGTAACGGCTGCCGCCGAGGTCGATCGCCTCGTCCGGGCCCACGAGGCCGAAGCGGTTGAGCAGGCGCAGCCGGGCCCGCATCTCGCTGATGTCGGCGAGCGACAACGTGAACGCCTCGTCCTCGGCCTCGCTGTCCGAGTCGCTCGTGACCAGCAGCCTGGTCACCTCGACCACGGCGTCGCGGCCGGCCGCTCCGGCCAGAACCTCGTCCAGCGCCGCGTGCACCCGCGGGTCCGGACCGCCGTCGGTCTCGACGTACGCGATCTGCAGGACCTCCTGGTCGTCCTCCGGCGCCGCCAGGACGCGCATGCCCGCGACCTCGACCTGGCCGCGGATCCAGTCCGCCCAGGCCCGTCCCCGCGAGTCGTGCAGCAGCACCAGCGGAGGTGGCTCGACGCCCTGGTCCAGGCCGAACAACCGGCGGCGGCGTGAGGCGACCAGCGGCGTGACGCGCGGAACGGCCACGACCGCCTGATCCGTCACGGCCGCCACCAGCTCGCCGTAGGCGGAGTGCAGGCGCGACTCGGGTGACGGCCGTTCGACGAGCACCGTGAGCAGCGGCTGGAACGACGAGAACTCCACGTACGGGATGGCGACGGCGCCGCGGGGCACCAGCCGGCGTCGCTGGTCCAGCAACAGGTCCGCGAACGAGGCACGAATGGGACCGAGTGTGTGTTCGGCCTGGTAGAAGCTCTGCTCCCCGTGGACCGTGACCACGAGGACGAAGTCGACGTGCCGCGGTGACCGCCGCCGCACCGCCTGTCCGAGCTCGGCGGCCTTCTGCGGCACACCGGGCCGCACCGGGAAGCAGAACACGACGACGTCGCACAACGCCGCCATCGCGGCCGGGACGGCGTCGTGGTGCGTCGGCGTCGGCGCGTCGATCAGGATCTCGTCGTAGTCCGTGCCCAGCAGCAGTTCGCGCAGCCTGTCCGCCGTGCTCCCGTTCTGCGGGGCGGGGTGCGCGTCGACCTTGAGCACGTCGACGACACCGGAGGGTTCCGACAGCGCGTACCGCTCGACGCTCGCGTCGGGCAGCTGCCCCAGGTTCGCCGCCAGGGCCGCCACGAGCCGCGAGCCGAGCACCTCGTCCAGCGGCAGGTAGTCGGCGAGCAGCGGCCTGAGGTACGCGGACGTGCGCGGGAGGTCCGGCACCCAGTCGATGACGAGGACGCGCCTGCCCGACCCGGCGAGCACCACGGCGAGGTTGGCCAGCGTGCCGGTCTGCCCCGCGCCCACGCCGGGGGAGAGGAAGGCGACGACAGTGCTCATCACGGCTCCCCCGCGAGTTCCTGTGGTGGCAGGAAGGGCGGTTCACGCTACTTCGCCCGGGACCTCCGGTGGATCTGCTGAACAGGTGAAGATAAATGGTCACAAACGGTTCTGGAACGCCGCGTACTGCCCCGGTGTCGACGGGTCCTCGGCGAGCACGCGCCGCAGCGCCCGCCGCAGCACCGACTCCGGCATCGCGTCGAGCCGCTCGAAGTCGATCCCCGAGAGGTCGACGAGCTCTGACCTGAGCTCGGGATCGTCAGCCACGTCGTGCTCCTCGCCCGGCAGTCGGGAACGCGTGCCGCGCAATCATAGTCGCGCAGGCAGTGGGCAGAGCCCGAATCCCCCTACCGGTGGACTTACCGGTGCGCGGTCCGCGTGCCACGATCTCCGAGCCGACCGGACGGAGCACAGATGGAGCACCCACCGCCCCCGTGCGCGCGGGAGTTCGTGGTGAAGGTCCACAGCCGCTGCAACCTCGCGTGCGACTACTGCTACGTCTACGAGATGGCGGACCAGCGGTGGCGGGACAGGCCGGTGCGGATGTCGGCCGAGACCTTCGAGCGGACAGCGTTCCGCCTCGGCGAACACGTGCGAACCCACTCCCTCGACCGCGTGGACGTCGTGCTGCACGGCGGTGAACCGCTCCTCGCCGGCGTCGAGGCGATCCGCGGGTTCGTCGCGGCGTGCCGGGCCGCCACCGGCGGTGTCGCGCGCTTTTCCTTGCAGACCAACGGACTGCTGCTCTCCGAAGAGGTCCTCCAAGTGCTGCTCGACCTGGACGTCCGGGTGGGCGTGAGCCTCGACGGCACGGCCCCGGACCACGACCGGCACCGCACCCGGCGGTCCGGCAGGGGCAGTCACGCCGCTGTCGCACGCGGGCTGGAAGTGCTGTCACAGCCCCGTTTCCGGCCGATCTACGGCGGCCTGCTCTGCACGGTCGACCTCGCCAGCGACCCGGTGGCGACCTACGAGGCGCTCGTCGCGTTCGCTCCACCGGTCGTCGACTTCCTCCTGCCGCACGGGAACTGGACGTCGCCGCCGCCCGGTGTCGGTGACTACGCCGACTGGTTGATCACCGTGTTCGACCGCTGGTACCGCGCCGCGGAGCCGGAGACGTCGGTCAGGATGTTCAGCGAGATCATGAACGTGCTGCTGGGCGGGACCTCGGCCCTCGAGGGCATCGGCACCACCCCGACCGCGATGGTGGTCGTGGAGACCGACGGCGCCATCGAGGGGCCGGACCAGCTCGCGTCGGCGTTCCACGGCGCGGCGGTGACGGGCCTGCACGTGGCGAGCGCGTCGTTCGACGACGCGGCCGCGCTGCTCGCGCCCGCCGGGCTGCCGCTGCCGTGCCACGACTGCGAGATCCGCTCGGTGTGCGGCGGCGGGCTGCCCGCGCACCGCTACCGCGCCGGTGCGGGGTTCGGGAACAGGACGATCTACTGCGCCGACATGTTCCGGCTGATCCAGCACGTCCGGCAGCGACTGCGCTCCGACATCGCGGCCCTCGCCGGGCGCTCATGACGGCACACGGCATGTCCTGGGAGCTCTTCCGCGCGCTGGCCCGCGGAGGCGGTGGCGCGGAGGCGGTCCGGCTGCTGTCGTCGGCGCGGCGCAGCAGGACCCTGATGATGATCTCGCTGGTCGCCCGGCGGGCCGCACCGGACGTCGTGGCGGCGTACCAGGCGTTGAAGGAGGTGTCGGCGGCTGCTCCGGAGACCGCCGACCTCGTCCTGGCGCACCCGATGACCGGCGTCGTGGTCAGCCGGGCCTGCCGGGCACCGGGCACCGTGCGGCCGGACCTGTTCGCCGGTCTCGCGTTGGCCGTGGGGTTGCGGGCGGGCCTCGACCTCACCGTCGAGGCGCCGTGCGAGGAGCTGTTCCTGCCCGGCGTGGGGCATGTCCGCGGCGGCACGGAGTATTCCGTCTCGGGTGGGCTGTTGCGCGTGGAGGGCGTGCCGCACCGGCCGCGCCGTCCCACCCGGCTGGCGCTGGGACCGCTGCGGCTCGAGCTCGACACCGACGTGGACGTGCCCCGCTGGCAGGACGTGATGGCCGCCGGGTGGGACGAGCTGGTGCGCCACCACCCCGAGGTGGCGCAGGAGTGCGCGGCGGCGATCACCGTGCTGTCTCCGATGCCGACGCCCCCGAGCGGCATGGCGAGCGCGACGCTCGCGGACGCCTTCGGGTGCGTCCACCTCTCGCTGCCACCGGACGCGCGCACCGCCGCGCTGACCCTGACCCACGAGCTGCAGCACGCCAAGCTGGCCGTGCTGCTCGACCTGTTCGAACTGACGGCGGCTCACCCCGGCGAGCTGTTCTACGCCCCGTGGCGCGACGACCCGCGCCCGCTGGTCGGTTTGCTGCACGGCACGTACGCCCACCTCGGCGTCGCTTCCTTCTGGCGCCGGTACGACGACGAGCACGCCCAGGTCGAACACGCCCACTGGCGCACGGCCTCCCGCCGCGCCGCGACCACGATGCTGGAGAGCGGCAGGCTGACCGAGCTCGGCACGACGTTCGTCACGGAGATCGCCGGCGTGCTGGAGGGCTGGGACGACCGCGTGTCCCCCGCCGCCCGGGCCGCCGCCGAGGCCGCCCTCACCCGGCACCGCGCGCTGTGGGAGGGCGCCCACCACGTCCACCCGGGCTGACCGGCCGCACCCCGGCGGCCGCCGCTGCCGGTGGTCAGTCGCGGTGCAGCGGGTTCGGGCAGTCGACGTACCGGCTCGCCGCCCCCTCCGCGCGCGTCCAGCGCAGCAGAAGGTTCGCCTTGGCGGGCACGAACCGGTTCTCCAGCAACGACAAGACCTGCTCGGCTCCGTGCTCCCGCGCACAGGCGGCGAACACGGTGCGCGCCTCGGCCCACACGTCCAGTCCGGGGTGGCGGTCCAGCACCGCGCCGGCGATCTCGACGAGGTGGTTGACGACCAGGCAGTACTGCAGCCGCTCCCAGCCCTTCGCCTCGGTGACGCCGCGCGCCGACCCGGGACCGTCCATCGAGGACAGCAGCGGGGCGTGCCGCGGCAGCAGGCGCATGCCCTCGGGATCGCGGTGGATCGCCTGCACCGGCACACCGGAAGCGTCGACGCCCACCAGGACGTTCTGCAGGTGGCACTCCATCACGACGCCGTGCGCGAAGAACGCGTGCAGCACCGGGGGAACGACGACCGACACGTACCGGCGGAACCAGTGCAGCGCCGCCCCGGCGTCCAGGCCGTCCAGCGGGTTGCCCTCGAAGCCCTCGCTGATCCCGGCCGCCAGCAACGGGGTGACGCCGGGCAGCAGGTGCCTGCGCAGGCCGTCGCGCACCACGACGGCCAGGCCCTCGAACTCCTGCGGCGACGTCCGGTAGCCGCGGTCGACCAGGAAGGCCGTTCCCGGGAACACCGAGGCGATGTCGTCGAACACCGGCTCGAGCAGCGCCGCGAGCGGCGGGATCCAGCGCAGGTCGTGCGCCCACAGCCGCCGCACGTCGTTGGTGATCCGCACGTCCAAGCTGAACTTGTAGAACAGGTCGGCCACCGGGTCGTGGACCGTGCGCACCGACGACGTCGGCCACACCTCGGGGCCTGCGGCGTTGCCCTCCCTGCCCAGCAACGAGAGCTGCCACGGGTGCGCGGGCAGGACACCGGCGGGCAGCGGCACCTCGCCGTCGTCGACGAACTCGCCCTCCAGGCGGGCCAGGGAGAAGGTGGCGTGCACCTCCGGCGAGTACGGCAGCCACTGCGACGGGGGCAGGCCGCCGCGGTCCTTCGGCGCGGGGTGGTAGCGGTGGCCCGCGACCAGCGCCTGTTCGGAGCGCCGGTAGAGGTCGGCGGGCGGGGCGGGGCGGGCGTCGAGGATGGCGGCGACGGCCGACCGCGACGCCGCGATCTCGTCGAAGAAGCCGGCCGGGGGGTCGCCGAGCTCCTGGGCGACGAGCACGGCGAGCTCGTGCCACGCCAGCGGCTGCCACGACCCGGTGAACACCTCGGGGTCCGACAGCCAGCGCCCCTCCCGCGCCCGCAGCACGACGCCGGTGCGGGGCAGCCGCAGCGTGCCGTCCGGACCCCGTTCCCCGACCTCGCGGCGCAGGCAGTTGAGCAGCGCCGTCGACGTGACGCCGTCGGGGTCCGTGATCGCTTCCACCGGTGTCCGCTTCCCTCGGGCGATGTGTCAGGATCGGATCATTCTGACGCACACACCGGTCGAGTCCGAGTTCCTCGCCGCTCTGGGTGAAAGCCGCGCCGAAAGGTTCACCGCGGCGTTGCCCGGCGCTCGTGCGGCCGTGCTCGCGCGCCTGCGCCGAGCCCTGGCCGTCGAGCCGTTGCCGCAGGTCGACGTCGATCCGTCCGCGTACGAGCACCCCGTCGACCTCCTCACCGCGCTGCGCTGGCCGGGCTCTGAGAGCCTCGTCACGGAGGTCGCCCACAGCGTGGCGGGACTGGCCCTGTCGCGCACGACGAGCCCGCTCACGACCCCGTTCGCGGACAGGTCGCTGGAGGAGCACGAGCAGAGCGTCGTCGACGGCCACCCGTTGCACCCGTGCTGCCGCAACCGCACCGGTTTCACCGCCCTCGACCACCTGGCGTACGGCCCCGAGCACCGCCCGGTCGTCCGGCTCCGGCTGCACCCGGCGGCGAGCCACGTGGTGTTCGGCGACTGGCCCGACGAGCTGCGCGACGGCGAGCGGATCCTGCTGCCCGTGCACCCGTGGCAGGCCGACCGGCTCGGCGTGACCGGCGCGGGCACCCTGGACGCGAGCCCGCTCATGGCGCTGCGCACGCTCTCGGCCGGCGCCTGGCACGTCAAGACGACGCTGAGCGCCCAGATCACCTCGGCCGTGCGGGACATCTCCGGCGGCTCGATCGCGACCGCGACGACGATCTCCGACTTCCTCGGCTCGGTCGTCGAGGGCATCGAGCTGCAGCACAACCGGGCGTCGGCGGCCGTGCTCACCGACGGCGAGCCGGATCGCCGGCTCGGGGTGGTCCTGCGCGACAGACCCGTCCCGCACGACGGCGAGAACCTCCTGCCCCTGGCCGCGCTGGGCGCTTGGCGAATCCCCGACCCGGTCGGGTGGTTCAGGGAGTTCGCCGAGCTGACCGTGCCGCCGCTGATGACGTTGCTGGCGCGCGGTGTCGCGTTGGAGGCGCACGAGCAGAACCTGCTGATCGGCCTCGTGAACGGCAGGCCGCACCGGGTGGTCTACCGCGACCTGGCCGACATCCGCGTCAGCCCGCGCGCCGGGCTGCCCACGCGGCTGCACGCGAGTCCGGAGGCGTTGCGCGCCAAGACGTTCGCCACGTTCTTCGCCACGGCGCTGACCGGGTTGATCGGTACCCTCGACGCCCCGGACGCCGAGCTCTGGGACGTGGTGGCCCAAGCCCTCCCGGACACGCCGGACCGGCACGCGTTGCTGCACGACCCGTTGCCCGCCAAGCCCCTCACGCTGATGCGGATCGACCCCGGCACGACGGCCTGGGCGCACCTGCCGAACCCGTTCCGGAGCTGAGCAGCGAGACCACCCTCACCCCGGCTGCGCGAACAACTCCGCCAGGTCCTGCCGGGAACTGATCGCGAGCTTGCGGTAGGCGGCGGCGAGGTGGCTCTCGACCGTGCGCACCGACAGCACCAGCGTCTCGGCGATGGCCCGGTCCGTCATCCCGGTGGCCGCGTGCCGCACCACCTCGAGCTCCCGCCGGGTCAGCCCGAACGTCCGCCCGTGGGCCAGCGACTCGAACTTCTCCGCCTCGGCGCGCAGCCCGGCCTCCCGGTGGGCCCGCGCGGCAGCCAGCAGGTCCGGGCCGGAGCGCGACGCACGGGCACGGATCCCGGCAGCGCGGGCACGGGCCTCCGGCGCCTCGAACGTACGGTCCCCGAGCGCGCGAACGGCTTCGGCGGCGGCACCGTGCTCGGCCGCGGCGGCGAGGTAGTAGACCGTGCACCGCACCGAACCGACGTCCGCGGCTTCGCGGGCCGCGGCCAGGTACAGCTCCGACGAGGGTTCACCGCGGGCGGCGCGAGCGGCGGCGGCCACCCACGTCCTCAACGCGGGCAGGACGGCCACGTCGTCCGGCTCGTGGCTGCTCGGCAGGCCCGCCGCGGCCTCGGTCACGGCCAGGGTGGCCGCGGCCTCGGACCGGAACGCTCCCCTGCCGGTGGTCTGCGCCAGGTGCGCCTCGCGCAGCACGGCGAGGTCCGGGGCGTCGGAGTCCGGCCGGAGCAGGCTCGCCACGGAACGCGCCAGCCCCTGGTAGTACGGCGACACGTCGGTGGAGGAGGTCAGGCGTGCCATCGCCTCGGCGGCCTCGTGCGGGCGGTCGGCCATCACCAGGGCCGCCACGCTCACCAGCGTCGCCCTGCCCCACGCGGTCGGCGGCGGATCGGCGGCGAGGACCCTTTCCGCCCGCCGCAACGCATCCGCGGGACGCGCCGAGAACAGGACCGCGACCGCGGCGGCCGATTCCACGTCGGCTGCGAAACGCACCGGCAGATGGGCTTCCTCCAGCAGCTCGACCGCCTTGGACGGCGTGCGGTCGCACCAGATCGTCAGCGAGGCCTGCGCGAGCAGCACGGCCAGCCGGTCCTCGTCATCGCGAACGCGTTGCGAGGCAACGCTGTGAGCACGCCACGCCTCGGCGACGGCGCCCAGCTCCGCGTGGGCGTCGGCGAGCACCAGCGCCGCGTGCGGCCCGGGATCGGCGGGCAGCGCGCGTTCGGCGAGCTGCACGGCCAGCTCCGGCCGCTCCAGCACAACGGCGCGCGCGGCCGCCACGAGCACGTCGGGATCGGTGACGGCCGAGTCGAGCAGGAGATGAGGGCGGACCACGTCCGCGGCGAGGAGGCGGTCCGCGAGCCTGCGTCGGCGCAACGGCGTGAGGTGCGGCGCGGCGGCCGCGGCCAGCATGGGGTGCGCGAGCCGGACGGTGCCCGCGGTTCCGGTGACCAGGCCGCGTTCCTCCACCTCGGCGAAGCCCTCCGGCGACACCACGCGGGTCAACGCGTCCACGGACACCGGTTCGGCCAGCACCAGCGCGCACAACGCCTCCGCGCCCGCCGCCGACAGGCCGCTGACGGGCTGGGCCGCCGTGGGCGGGACGGCGGTGTCACCACGCCACGTCCACACGCCGTCGAGCTGGTCGAACGAACCGTGCGCCATGCCGTGCTGCACGAGGTCGGTCAGGGCGCGGGCGTTGCCGCGGCTCCACCGCCACAGCAGCTCGGCGGTGGCGGGGGCGACCGGTCCGCCGATTCCCTGCGCCAACGCCCCGGCGGCGTCCTCGCGGCCGAACGGCCGCAGGGTCAGCAGGTCGAGGAACCCGTCCTTGGCGAGCGCGAGCACCGCGTCCGGCACGGGGCCGGTGAGCTGGGCGGTGACGAGCAGCCGCGGGAAGCCGGAGGCGAGCGCCAGCACCGTCGTCGCGGAGGCCTCGTCGAGCAGGTGGGCGTCGTCGACGACGAGCAGCGTGCGCGGGCCGAGGCCGCGGCGCAGGGCGGCGAGCACGGTGATCGGGTGCAGCTCGGTCAGGTCGGGCGGCAGCAACGCCGTCAGCGCGCCGAACGGGATCGACCGGCTCGTCTCCGTCGCGACGACCCAGCGGACCTCGAACCCCGACAGCGCGGCCACCACCCGCGCGAGCCACGTCCTGCCGACGCCCGGCTCGCCGGTGACCAGGACCCCGCGCCGGCCCATCCGGTCGAGCGCGAAGGTGATCTGCGGTTTCCGCCACCGCTGCCCGGCGATGGGGGAAGCCGTCGTCGGGCAGCCGCTCAGGGCCCGCTCCTCGGCAAGGGTCATGCGCGAGATGGTGACAGCCCGGAAGATCCTCAGCGAATGAATTCACGCCCGCCGACCAGTCCTCAGTGGAGCCCAGAACCCCTTGGGGCCTCTGGGCTCCGCCGGGTTCTGGGCTCCGCTGGGTTCTGGGCTAAACCGCTCAGTTAGCGCAGATCTGCCAGTTGTTCAGGCCCCACGAGTTCGTGGTGCCGTCGTCGTCCTCCAGCGCGCCGATGGAGACCTCCTCGCGCAGGACGTTCTGCGGCAGCAGGGACAGCATGTGCGCCTGGCCGAGCGATCCGGTCAGGTCGAACATGGGACCGAGCACCTTCTTGCCCGCCGGGCACTCCAGCGTGGTGATCTTGCCGCTCGAGTGCACCGGGCCCGCCTTGTTCACGATCTGCCAGCCGGCCGGCTGGAACGCGCAGACCGCGTAGGCGTCGAGGAACCAGTTCTTCGTGGTGCCGTTCTTGCCCTCGAACGCCTTCGTCGAGACGGTGCTCGTGCCCGGCAGCAGCTCGTCGACCACCACGTCGCCCGTGGCGCCGCTCAGCGCGAAGCCGCCCCCCATGACGGACTTGCCCGGCGAGCAGGTCGCGACCGCCGTCTTCTCGTGCTCCGAACCGATGACGGCGCTGCGGCCGAGCTTGATCTCGTAGCCCGGCAACGGGTTCGCGCACACCGCGAAGACCGTGACACCCCAGTTCTTCGAAGTGCCGTCGGCGTCCTCGTAGGCCGTGCCGCTCACGAAGGTGTCCCCCATGAGCAGCTCGTCCATGACGACCGACCCGTCGTTGCCGACGCCGGTCGCCGTGCTGAACCCGCCCCCGGTGACGACCATGCCCGCCGGGCAGTTCGCGGTCGCGCTCTTCGGTTCGTTCGAGTCGATCTCACTCACGGCCTTGACGTGCACCGTGGTCACGGCCTGCACGGACACCGGCGCGGCCTGGGCCGGCACGACCTGGCCGGTGGCGGCGACCATCGCGGTCGCGGCGAACGCGGTGCCGAGCAGAGCGGTGAACTTCCGCATCTGAATCCCCCTCGGATCTGAAATGTGACTTCGCCATTCCAGCCGCGGGAAGGGGGTGCGGACATCCGTGGAGCGGTACGGAGATTTGCGGGAGAAGGTACGGAGGCGGCACGACGCCCCCGGAGGAAGCCGGATGACCGGACCCGCCCAGGGCCCGGTCTCCGCTGCTGTGAGGGTGTCAGGCCCGCCAGCGCCGTGACGCCTGCACGACTTCGCCGACCGCGCGGGCCAGGCTCCCGTCCGCGTCCACGTGGCTCTCGTGGTGCGCCGGAAGCGGCTGGGCCACCTCGGGCGGCGCCTCGAAGCGGTCGTCGTCCTCCCAGCGCAGCCTGCGCGCCGCCTTCACGAACGCGACCGCCGCGGCCAGCAGCACCACCCCGAGCACGACGGGCCACAGGACCCTCTCCGCGATCGCGATGGCGAACTGGACTTGGGCCACCACGACGAACACGACGGTCAACCCGACCACCGGCCACGGGGCCGATCTACCGTCATGTCTGCGCTTGGCGGCACCGGTTGCCCCCATTGGCGTCACCTCCACCGATGTTGCCGTGGACATCGGCGATTGATCGCAAGGAGTTACACCACCAAGCGTACTCTCCGATCGTTTGGTTGCGACCGTGCCGTTGCGCCCTTCAGCCGACCGGGGGCCTACTTGTGCGCGATTCACCCGGTGGTGTGATCATCGGCGGGTGTCAGCTCAGCACGCGGGCGACCCCGCGACCTTCGCCGCCGACGTCCTCGACGAGGGTCCGGCCGAACTCGAGCACGAGCCGGGAGTGGCGTCGAGGCGTGCCGTGAAGACGTCCGCCGGTGGCGCCCTGATCCGCGACTCGCGGGGACGCGTGCTGTTCGTCGTGCCGGGTTACAAGGCCGTGCTCGACATCCCCGGCGGCATGACCGAGGACGACGAGTCCCCGAGAGCGGCGGCCCTGCGCGAGATCCGCGAGGAGCTCGGCCTCACCCTCCCGCTGGGACCGCTGCTGGTCGTCGACTGGACGCCGCGCAACGGCGTGTGGCACGACTGCCACCAGTTCGTGTTCGACGGCGGTGTCGTGGACGACGCCGTGGCGTGCGATCCGGAACTGGAAGGCGTGGTGTACCTGGCGCTGGACGAGGCCCGGCCGCGGATCCACCCGTCGCTGCACCGGCGGCTCACCCTCGCCCTCGCCGCTCTGGAGAGCGGTGCCCCGCGGTACGCCGAGTTCGGCCGGGAGGTCTGACGGGAGTCGTCTCGCTGCTTCCCGCCGGAACGCACCCTCCCGGGAGGGAGGCGGTTAAGCTCGCCCCGTGGATCTGAGCGCGTTCCCCCGAGTCGCCCTGGGCAGCTGGCCGACCCCGCTCGACGAGGCCCCCAGGCTCGCGGCCGCCCTCGGCGCGCCCCGGGTCCTGATCAAGCGCGACGACGTCAACGGCCTCGGCGCGGGCGGCAACAAGCTGCGCAAGCTCGAGTTCCTGCTCGGCCGGGCGGTCGAGCAGGGCGCGGACACGATCATCACGTTCGGCGCGCTGCAGACCAACCACGGCCGGCAGACCGCGGCGGCGTGCGCGAAGCTCGGCCTGCGGTGCGAGCTCGTGCTCACGGCCAAGGTGCCGATGAAGGGCGACGCGTACGAGAAGTCCGGCAACGTCGTGCTGGACCACATGTTCGGCGCGAACGTCCACGTCTGCGCCGACGCCGACGAGACCGTGAAGGCCTACGAGAGCGTCAACCACGACAAGGCCGTCACACTCCCCGTCGGCGGCTCGAACGGCCTGGGCGCCCTCGGCTACGTCAACGCCGCCGCCGAGCTCGTCGGCCAGCTCACCGAGCGCGGCATCGGCACCGCGACCGTGGTCGTGCCGGACGGCAGCGGCGCCACGGCCGCGGGGCTCGCGCTCGGCATCGAACTGCTCGGCTGGCCGGGCACCGTCCACGCCGCGAGCGTCTCGCACCCCGCGGCGGAAGCCGGGCGGGAGCTGCACGCCCTCGCCGCCGAAGCCGCCGCGCTGCTCGGTGAGCCCGCCCCCGAGCTCGCCCGCGTCACCGTCACCGACGACACGATCGGGCCTGGTTACGGCGTGCCGACGCCGGAGATGTGGAGCGTGCTGAAGCTGTTCGCCGAGACCGAGGGCGTGGTCCTCGACCCGGTGTACACCGGCAAGGCGGCGGTGAAGTTCCGGGAGATCGCGTCGCAGAGCGACGTGCCGGTCGTGTTCCTGCACACGGGTGGCCTTCCCGGTTTCTACGGCTACGCGCCGGAGGCCGTCGCCCAGTTCTGAGCGCGTCCCCCCGTCGGCGGATCCCGTCCGGGCCTCCCCGGGCGAGCAGCCGTGACCGGTGTCGCTGCGCGTGACCGCCTCCGAGGCGTGGCGCGCGTGATCAGTACGCTGGAGTCGTGACCGACTTGGCCGACGACCTGAGCCTGCTGCGCGACCTCGAGCGGCGCCTGCTCGTCCACAAGTTCGCGATCGAGGAGCTCATGACGAAGCTCCGCATCCTCAGCGAGGAGTTCGACTCGGTCCACCGGCACGACCCGATCGAGCACATCACCAACCGGGTGAAGAAGCCCGAGGGCATCCTGGAGAAGCTGCGGCGCAAGGGCTTCCCGCTCGACCTCGACTCGATCGGCGACTGGCTCGACGACATCGCGGGTGTGCGGGTGATCTGCCCGTTCGTCTCGGACGTCTACCGGGTCAAGGAGATGCTGGCGCGGCAGCACGACGTGGAGATCCTGCGCACCAAGGACTACATCGCCTCGCCGAAGCCGAACGGCTACCGCAGTCTTCACCTGATCGTGCGAATTCCGGTGTTCCTGTCGAACCGCGTCGAGCACGTGAAGGTCGAGGTGCAGCTGCGCACCATCGCGATGGACTTCTGGGCCACCCTCGAGCACAAGCTGTTCTACAAGTACGACGACAACCCGCCGGCGGACTTCGTGGGCGAGCTGATGTCGACGGCGATGATCGCGGCACAGCTCGACGAACGGATGGAGTCGCTGCACCGCCGCATCCACCGGGACGACGTGTGAGAACCGTCCTGCCGCTGTGCGCGGCGGGGTTCGTCACGGCGTTCGGCGCCCACAGCGTCGCCTCCGGGCTGGGTTTCCCGCAGACGAACCTGCTCGCGCTCGGCCTGCTGCTGGCGGTCCACGACGGCGCCGAGGTCGTGCTCAAGCCGGTCTTCGGCTCCCTCGCCGACCGCGCCGGTCCCGCCCGGTGCTGGTCGGCGGCCTGCTCGCGTTCGCGGTGGGGTCCAGCGCGTTCGTGCTCGTCGACAACGTCGCCGTGGCCCGCTTCGGCCAGGGCGTGGCCGCGGCGGCGTTCTCCCCCGCGGCCGGCGCCCTGGTCGCCCGCCTGACCCCGGATTCGGCGCGCGGCAGGGCTTTCGGCCGTTACGGCGCCTGAAAGGGCATCGGCTACACCGCCGGCCCGCTCCTGGGCGGCGTGCTGGTCCACCTCGGCGGTTTCGACCTGTTGTTCCTCACGATGGCCGTGCTCGCCGCGGTCGTCGTCGTGTGGTGCCTCGCGGTTCCGCGGCTCGATCCCCTTCCACGCCAACGGCAAACCGTCCGGGACCTCGTGAAGCGCCTGTCCCGCAGCGACTTCCTGAGGCCCACCGCGGCACTCGCCGCCTCCACCGCCGCGTTGGCCACCGCGATCGGGTTCCTGCCGGTGAAGGCCGCCGAGCGCTGGCCCGGTCCACTCCGCAGGAGCGGACGGGTCAGACGACGGGCAGCGCCGAGGCCGGCCGCGAGCTCGGTGACGCGGGCAGCCCGCTCCTGGTGGGCGGGCTCGCCGTCGTCGCCTCGCTGCCGTTCGGCCTGCTCGGGCTGGCCGCCGTCATCGCCCTCGCGGCTTGGTGATCTCCAGTTGCAGCTCGGTCACCCAGTCCGACGGGTCGCCCACGCCGTAGTTCAGGTACACCTCGCGGGCGAACCCGTTCTGCCTGTACCCGTGCGCCTCGATCCACGCCGCGACGGCCTGGTACGACGTGTCGACGTCGTCCATCGTCCCCCGGTGCACGAGGGTCGCCGCCTCGGCCAGCGCCGGCAGGTCCACGACCTCGAAGTCGTGGCCCGGCGAGGGGTCGACGGCCACCTCGACTCCGGCGTGCACGACGACCTCGTCGCCCCCGGCGGGTTCGTAGGTCGCGATCCCGCAGCCGGACGACTCGACGCCGGCACGCTCCAGCCGTGCGAAGAGCTGCGGGTACAGCGGCTGGATCACCGGGCCGACGTCCTCGGGCCCGTAGGACGCGGCGGTCGCCGTCAGCCGGGCGACGCGGACGGCGGGGACGGTTTTCACAACGATGTCGTCGGTCGGCATGGCGCCTTCCCTCTCGATGGCGCGGAGACGTGCCTCCACCCGGCGCAGCCGGGACTCGTCGGCGAGGATCTGCTGTCTGAGCTCGGCGCGCCGCAACGACAACATGCCGTGCAGCTGCTCGACGGACAGCTCGTCGTCGAGCACCACGCGGACCTGGTCGAGCGTGAGTCCGAGGTCCTTCAGCGCGACCAGACGGTTGAGCCGCTGCAGCTGGGCGGCGGTGTAGAAGCGGTAGCCGCTGGACGGGTCGACGTGCGCCGGCGGCAGCAGCCCGACCGCGTCGTAGTGGCGCAGCATCCGCACCGACACGCGCCCCAGGTGGGCGAAGTCTCCGATGGTGAACATGACTGCTCCTGTGTAGGGGCTGACACGGTGTCAGGGTCAAGAAATGATGGGTTTGAGCAACGCCCGGCGAGCGCATCCTGGGATGTTGACGAGAGGTGGCACATGACGTTCGCACATCCGGCGCTGTTCTACTCCGACGAGGACTCCTACATCGACGGAACCGTGCCGTTCGTCGTGGAAGGTCTCGCCGGCGCCGAGCCCGTCGCCGTGGCGGTTCCCAGCAGGAACCTCCAGCTGCTCAGGGAGGCGCTGAGCGGGTTCGCCCACCTCGTCACGTTCATCGACATCGCCGAGACTGGCCGCAACCCCGGCCGGATCATCCCGGACCTCCGCTCGTTCGCCGACCGGCACCGCGGAGCCGTCCGGATCATCAGCGAACCCGTGTGGGACCTGCGCACCGAGGTCGAGTACCCGGCCTGCGCGCTGCACGAGGCGCTCGTCAACTACGCGTTCGACGGCCGCGACCTCAGCATCCTGTGCCCGTACGACACCTCGGCGCTCCGCCACGACGTGCTGGCCGACGCCGAGAAGACGCACCCGGTCGTGATCGACGCGGGCGGCCACCGCCCCAGCGACCACTTCCACCCGGCACGGGTGGTCGTCGCGGCGCACTCGCTGCCACTGCAGATCCCGGCGGACGCGGTGAGCACCTCGGCCGAGGCGGGGGCGATGGCGGCGGTCCGGGCGTTCGCTCGCGAGCAGGCCGTGCAGCTCGGTCTGGCACCGGAGCGCCTCGACGACTTCGCGCTCGCGGTCACCGAGCTCGCGACGAACAGCGTCCGGCACGGCGGGGGCGAGAGCACGGTCCGCATGTGGGCGGAAAGCAGAAGTATTGTTTGCCAAGTCAACGACAACGGTCACATCACCGATGTTCTGGCCGGACGCACTCCCGTTCACGCAAACGAACCAGGCGGTCGCGGTCTGTTGCTTGTCAACCGTTTGGCGGACCTCGTGCGCACCCAAACGACGTCGTCGGGCACCGCGATCCAGGTCAGATTCGATCTGGGTGACAAAAAGACAACGTGATCGACATACATTTGGGCGACTTCGTTATAGCTTGGGCACGTGCACGACGAAGGAGCGACGGAAATCGGTTACACGGGAGCCCGATTCGGGTCTCCCGCGACCCGTAGACGGCTTCGCGCCGACGAAAGCAGTGGAAACTTCAACGGCGCCGAGACGCAACAACTGCCCCTTCAGCAACCGTTGCGCCAACGCCCACCGGAACCGCCGCCGGAGTGGCCGATGCAGGAAGAAGAACCCCACGTCCCCGCGCGGGACAGCTCGCTCATCCGCCCCTACGCCCGCACCGGCGGCCGGACGGCGGCCCGCCACGACCTGCGCCTGGAGACGCTGCTCTCGACCGACGAGGAGCGGCTGCACCGGGCGACGAACGACCAGGCGGCGATGATGCGGCTGTGCCTGCAGCCCCGGTCGGTCGCCGAGATCTCGGCGCTGATGAAGATCCCGCTGGGCGTCACGCGGGTGCTGCTGAGCGACCTGATCACGCTGAACCTGGTCGCCGTGCACGAGCCGGGCGACAAGCCGAACATGGCGCTGCTCGAACGCGTGCTGTCCGGCCTGCGGAGGTTGTAGGCACCCGTTCGCCAACGCGCGCTATCAGGCGGGGTCGCCGATAATCTTCCTGTGGCGACCTCCAGCGACGAGACCCCGAAGACGCCGGTCACGGACCCGATCCCGGCCGCACCGCCGTCCGCCCTCGCACCCGCTCCCGATCCTGCTCCCGCCCCGGCGGCCGCGGCGAAGAAGCCGCGGCCGACCCGGACCAGCGGCGCCTGGATCGCCGTGCTGGTCGCGATCGTCGTGCTGGTCTTCCTGCTGGTGTTCATCCTGCAGAACGGCGAGAACACGACGATCCACTTCCTGTGGGGCCAGTTCAGCCTGCCCCTCGGGGTGGCGATGCTGTTCGGCGCGATCGGTGGCGCGGTGCTGGTCGCGGTGGTCGGAGCGGCCCGCATCCTGCAGCTGCGCCGGCAGGCCAAGCGGGCCACGACCCCTAATGGTCCCTCGACCTCATCACCAGCTCCACGCGAGAGCTGATCCCGAGCTTGCGGAAGATCTTGCGCAGGTGGAAGTTCACCGTGTGCGGTGACATGAACAGCTGCGTGGAGATCTGCCGGTTCGTCTGGCCCTTCGCCACCAGGTTCGCGATGGCCCGTTCGGTGTCGTCCAGACCGGACCACCCGGACGCGGGCCGCGCCGGTGCCGCCCTGCGACGCCGGCCGAGCTTGCGCAACCGTCCCAGCACGCGGGCGCTGTCGCGGGACGCGCCGATCTCCCGGTACAGCCCGAGCGCGTTCTCCAGTGCCTTCACCGACTCCGCGCGGCCTTCGGGCCCGCCCGCGAGCAGCACGCCGAGGTCCTCGGCCGCGTTCGCCCGCGCCCACAGGTCGCGGTGCTGCTGCGAGGCCAGCTCCAGCAGCTCCGCGTCGCCGTCGACCAGGCCACGCGCGTGCAGGGCGGCCGCCGCGACCGCCCGGAACGCGGGGTGGTCCCCGGCGAGGCGTTCCACCCGGTCCACCACGTCCCGTGCGAGCCGCTCGTCCCCCGCTTCCAGGGCCCGGCGCACGAACCACCCCGCCGCACGGGGTTCCTCCGCGAACAGCCCCGACGCCACGAGCCCCGGGTACTGCCCGGTGAGCAGCGCCATCGCCTCGTCCAGCCCGGATCCGACGTGGGTGACCAGCACGTCGGCCCACTGGTAGTAGGCGCGGGAGAACACGAGCCCGTCGACCGCGGCCCGCCCGCGGTAGCGCTCGACGTGCTCGACCGCGGCCGGCAGGTCGCCGGTGTGGACGGCGACCATCGCGAGCACGGCCAGCGCGGGCGCCACGAGCGTCTCGTGTCCGGTCTCCTCCGCCACGGCCAGTGCGCCGCGCGCCTCGATCGACGCCTCCTCGATCCGCCCTGCCTGCAACAGCATCCGCGCCTGCACGACCGAGGTCATGGTCTCCCTGGTGACCACGGCGGACGGTCCGCCGCGCACCCGCCGCACCACGCTGTCGGCCTCGGCGAACTCGCGCAGCCCCGAGAGCAGGGTCGCGAGCAGCAGCTGCGGGTAGGCGCTCAGGTCGTGGGACGTACCGGACCGCGCGGCCTCGCGGGCCAGTTCCAGTGCGGCGCCGGGCTGTCCCGCGTCGCGCGCGATCGCCGCCAGCACCGCGAGAGCCGTGGCCAGCACGTCGTCCGGCGAGCCCTGGTGGGTGCGCACGACGGACTCGGCGAGCTCCTCCGCCCGGCGCCGGTCGTGACCGAGCAGCGCCATCATCCTGGTGATCTCCACCCACCCCACGAGTTCCGGACGCAGGTCCGGCTCCCGCAGCAACGCCTCGGAGATCTCCACGGACTCGGCGTGCCGCGCGGTCAGCAGCGTCGTCGTCGCGACGCAGTGCCGCAGCTTGGCCGCGGCGTCCGGGGCGACCTGGCGCGACAACGCCTCCTGCGCGAGCGCCTGCGCCGCCGCGAGCTTCCCGGCCGCGGTCAGCGCGCGCACCGCGATCACCGTGCGGTGCAGCAGCGAAGCAGACGCTTGGTCGGTGAGTTCCAGCGCCCGCACGGCGAGCTCCGCCGCGGCCTCGGGTGCGTTCCACAGCAGGGCTTTCGCCGCCGAGACCAGTCCGTCGATCGACCGCACGTCACCGCGCTGGGCGCCGTGCAGCAGGTGCTTCGCCGCGATGACGGCGGAGTCCCCGCGCGCCAGCAGCATCTCCCCCGCCTCGCGGTGCAGCGCGCGGCGCACGGGCGGCGGCACGGAGTCGGCGACGAGCCGCCAGAGGATCTCGTGCCGGAACGCCAGCCTGTCCTCGAGCGACATCACGACGCCCGCGCCGATGACCTCGTCCAGTGCGGGCAGCAGGATCGCGGTGCTCGACGCCAGCATCTCCGCCACGTCACCGGGTTCGAAGCGCTGGCCGAGCACCGAGGCGACCTGCAGCAGGTGCCTCGCCGTGCCGCTGAGCGATCCGACGAGGTCGCCCAGCAACGCCTCGGTGCGCCGCGGCAGGCGGTCGGTGCGCAGGGAGGCGTTGCCCGCGGCGAGCTCCAGCTGGCCGTCGCGCTCCAGCGCGTCGAAGAGACCGATCAGCGCGGCGGGGTTCCCCCCGGCGGTGGACGCCAGGGCGCGCAGGTCGTGGTCGGGCACACCACCGGCGAGGTCGGTGACGAGCTCCACGACCTCCTGCTCCGGCAACGGCCGCAGGTCGATCCGCACGGCTCCGCGGTGCGCGGCGGCGGCGAAGAGGCGGTCCGCGCCCTCGCCGCGGCGGCGCGCGAGCAGCCACACCACCTTGGCGTCGCCGGAGGCGGGCAGCAACGCGCGCAGGGCGGCCAGGGTGCCCGGCTCGGCCAGGTGGAGGTCGTCGAGCACGACGAGCGTCGGGCCGTCCGGTTCGCGTTCCGCCAGGCGTGCCAGGAGGAACGGCTGGTCGAGCTCGTCCTGGGCGGTCGCGACGTCGAACCCGCGGCGTGCGGCGACCGCGGCGACCTCGGCCAGCAGGCGCGTCTTGCCGGTGCCCGCGGCCCCGTCGACCAGCACCACACCGGTGCCCGCGTCCAGCACACCGTTCAGGAGCTCCCGTTCTCCCTCACGGCCGCGGAACACCCCGTCACGATTCCCGGACACCATTTTTCCTTTCACTCCGCGACGGCGGAGAACAAGTGTTGCAATACCACAGCGACCGGCGCCCCGACCAGCCCCGAAGTGCCCCCTCTGGACCGTTGGGATGACCGCCGCGCGCCGCCGCCCGGCTGCCGCTACCCATTCGGGTAGTTGCCCGCGGGATCATACGTGCAGCCCTCCTGTTGAGACGCCGTCCGGAGGAAGAACCTTTACCTGGGCAAGTGGCGCACTTTCTCCTAGCATCAATTCCGCTGATCTTTCAGCGGCGGATTGTGGAGAGATCTTGGAAAACCGGCTGAAAGCCTGGTGTGCCGGAATCAGCGGTCAGGTGACGCCGGGCACGACGACCGTCGTGGAAGGCGCTCCCGGCACGGGCAAGACGACGGTGCTGGACGACCTCGCCGCCCGCTGGGAGTCCGTCGGCGGACGGGTCGTGCGGGCGCGTGGCAGCGCGCTGGTGGGCGACCTGCCGTTCGGGGTCGTGGCCCAGCTCTTCGACCTGGTCGACCCGGATCTCGTTCCCGCGGAGGCGATCGGCGCCCTGAGCCTCACCGCCACCTCCGCCGGCTTCCCGGTGCTGCACGGCGTCTACCGGCTGGCCGCCGCTCTCGCCGGGCGGGAAGGTCTGCTGGTCGTCGTGGACGACGCCCACTGGGCGGACGCGGCTTCGCTGCGGTGGCTCGCCTACCTGGCGCTGAGGGTGCGGCGACTGCCGATCGCCGTCGTGCTGGCCGTGGGGCTGGGCGAGCGCTGCGACGACCCCTCGTACGGCGAGATCATGGCCGCGTGCCGGCGCGTGACGCTGACCGACCTGACGCGGGAAGAGACAGGTCGTCTCGTCTCGGCCGCCCTGGGAACCGCGGCACCGGGGTTCGTGACGGCCTGCTTCGACGCGACCGGCGGCAACCCGCTCGCGGTGACGCGTCTGCTCACCGCGCTGGCGGAGGACGGCGTGCCGCCGACCGCCGAGGCCGCGTGGCGGGTCGTCCAGCGCGGTGCCGAGGTGTCCGGCGAGATCGTGGCGGCCCGGCTGCGCCGCAGTCCGGCCTCGGTCGTGACCGCGGCGCAGTGCCTCGCCGTGCTCGGCCCGTCCCCGCACCCCGGCGTGCTGGCCGAGCTGGCGGGGTCGAGCCCGGTCGAGCTGGCCGACGCCGTCCGGACCGCCGAGCTGCTCGGCCTGACCGGGCCCGCCGTCCTCGACGACATGCCCGCCGGCGCACGGGCGACGCTGCACCTGCGGGCGGCGCGGTGCCTGCGGGCGCACGGGGCGGCGGACCGCGCCGTGGCCGAGCACCTGCTGGAGACCGCGCCGGGCCTGGAACCGTGGGCGGGCGAGGTGCTCGACCGGGCCGCGCAGGAGGCGGTGACCCGGGGCGACACCGCCGGCGCCGCACGACTGCTGTGGCGGGCGCTGCGCGAACCGGTCGCGAACCCGTCCCGGGCGTTGCGGCTGCTGGGGATCGCCGAGCTGGTCGGCAACCTGCCCGGTGCCACGACCCGGCTGCGCGAAGCCTTCCAGTCCGATGTGGACGACGTCGACTCCGCGGTGGCCCTGTCCTACGCCCTGCACGCCGACGGCACCCCGGCCGAGATCCCCCCGGTGCTGTCGGGCGGTTCCCCCTGGGCCGCGGCACACCTGGCCGTGCACGGACTGGTGTGGCGGGAGGCCGTGCCGTCGTCGGTGCCGCTCGACACCCCGGCGGGCGTGCTGCACCACGTCATGGTCGGGGACATCGGCGCGGCGCAGGCGGTCGCGCTCGTGTCGACCTCGGACATGCTGTCCGCGCTCACGTCCGCGATGACGCTGAACCTCGCCGACTCCCTGGACGAAGCGCTCGCCGTGCTGGACGAGGTCGACCGCGCGCAGGCACCGGCGTTGCGCGCGCTGACGAACGTGATGCGCGCGAACGTCCAGCGCCGCAAGGGAGATCTCGTCTCCGCCCGCGCCGATCTCGCCGTGGCGGCCGACCACCTGCGCCAGGACCGGCGCTGGCACGCCGTGACGACCTGGCACGCCGCGCTGCTGGCCGACATCCTGCTGGAGGAGGGCCGTCTGGACGAGGCCGCCGAGGTGATCGCGGAGGCCACGACGGACGAGGCGCGGCGCACCTGGTCGTTCGGCGGCGTGCTGACCGTGCGAGGCCGCATGCTGACCGCCCGGGGTGACGACCACGAGGCCCTGGAGGCCTTCCTGGCCGCCGAACGGCACTGCGCGGCCTGGCCGTACCGCAACCCGGCGGCGCTGGCGTGGCGTTCGGGCGCCGCCGTGGCGTGCGCGGCGATGGGCGACGGCGAACGGGCTCGCGAGCTCGCCCAGGAGGAGGTCGACCTGGCCCGGGTCTGGGGCGCCCCCAGGGCGTTGGGCATGGCGTTGCGCGCGGCCGGCCGGGTGACCGCGGGTGCCGCCGGGCGAAGCCTGCTCGAAGAGGCCGTGCGGGTGCTGCGCGGTTCCCCCGCCCGCCTGGAACTGGCGCGCGCGTTGGTGGACCTGGGCGTGGTGCTGCGACGGCAGGGCGAGACCTCCGGCGCGCGCACCTGCCTGCGTGACGCGCTGGACCTCGCCCAGAAGTGCGGCTCCACCGCGATGGCCGCCCGCGCGTACTCCGAACTGGTGGCGACGAGCGCCGGACCTCGGCGGATGCGCCAGACCGGGCCGACCGCGCTCACCCCGACGGAGCACCGGGTGGCGGAACTGGCGGCACGCGGCCGGTCCGACGGGGAGATCGCGTCCACGCTGCTCATGCCCGCGGACTCCGTCGAAGTGGTGCTGTCCGGCATCTACCGCAAGCTCGGCGTGCCGGGCCGTTCGCAGCTGTCCGATGCCCTGTTCGTGGACTAGTTCGGCCCGTTCGGCCGATAGTGGGCGTTGCGGCGTTCGGCCTATCGTCCTGCTCATGGCGAGCGACTTCCAGCGCAGCAAGGTGGACCTGGTCTTCGGTGCGATGGACACCACGGGCGACGGCTATCTGACCGAGGAGGACTTCGAGCTCCTCGCCGCGCGCTGGGCGGGACTGCGCGGCGGCGACGAGGAGCTGCTGACCAGGGTCATGCTCGGCTGGTGGGAGGCGCTGCGGTCCGCCGCCGGGGGCGCGAGCCGCGTGACGCTCGACGACGTGCTCGAGGTCGTGGACGTCCTGCCCGCCTCCATCGAGGCGGTGCACGGCACGGCGGACGCGATGTTCGGTGCCGTGGACTCCGACAACGACGACTACGTGTCCGAGGACGAGTACCGGGTGATGATCAACGCCTGGCTCGGCACCGGGGGCGACCCCGACTTCGCGCGGCTCGACCTCGACGGCGACGGCAGGTTGTCGCGCGCCGAGTTCGCCTCGCTGTGGGCGGAGTTCTGGGCGGGCGACGACGCGGAGGCGCCCGGCTCCTACGTGTTCGGGCCGGTCTGACGCAGCACCGCGAGCCGTCCGGTGACGAGCACGCCGTCGTGGTGCCACCAGCCGGTGACGACGCCGGCCGCGTCGCCCGGCTCGTCCCGGACGATCCGGCGGTCCAGGTCGATCGTGATCGTCTCCGGCGTGAACGGCACCGGGCGCAGTGCCCGCCCGCGCGCCTCGGCCGGGCCGATCGGGCCTCGGCTCGCGAAGTCCGAGACCCCGTTGCGCGCCACCAGGTCCAGGACCGCGGCGATCCAGACCGGATCGGTGACCGCGTCGTGGATCCACCTCGTGCCCAGCACGCTGTGCTCCGCCCGCGCGACGAGCACTCCCCCGGCGAGCGGCGCGGGGCGGTAGGTCAGCGGGACCTGGTAGACGTCCTGGCCGTCGTGCAGCAGGTGCGTCTCCACCCCGACCTCGCCCGCCGGGTCCTCGAACCGGAAGAACCCGGTGGGCCGCAACGCCTCCGGTGGCGCGGCGCACCACGGTTGCGCCGCCACCCAGGCGGGCAGGAACTCGCGGAAGTGCGGCGTGAGCGTGGCCCCGGCGTGGATCTTCCCCATGTACCGCAGGCTACGCGTGCACGAGGGTGAAGAACCGAGGTCCTGAACCGGCGCGCGTACGAGTGGGGCTCGGACCTGGCCGCGCGGGCGTCCGGCGACGTGGCGGAGGCGTTGGCGGACCTCGGTTTCGAACCCCGGGCCGAGGACGGATCGATCCTGCTGGGCAACTGCCCGTTCCACAGCCTCGCGCAGCGGCCTGCTGGACGGGGCGAGGCGGACGGCGTGTCCGCCCGCCTCGCCCCGTCACCGGGTCACTGCTGCGTGCGGCTGGATCAGACGCCGTCCTCCAGGTCGCCCTCGGTCTCCAGGTAGGCCGACCGCAGCGCGTCCAAAGTGGACTCCTCCGGGTGCTCCCACATCTTGCGCTCGGCCGCCTCCAGCAGGCGCTCGGCGATGCCGTGCAGCGCCCAAGGGTTCGACGTCTGCAAGAACTTGCGGGTCTCCGGGTCGAGCACGTAGGTCTCGGTCAGCTTCTCGTACATCCAGTCCGCGACCACGCCGGTCGTGGCGTCGTAGCCGAACAGGTACTCGACCGTCGCCTGCAGCTCGAACGCACCCTTGTAACCGTGGTTGCGCATCGCCCCGACCCAGCGCGGGTTCACCACGCGGGCGCGGAAGATCCGCGACGTCTCCTCGGTCAGGGTGCGCGTGCGGACCGCCTCCGGCCGCGTGCTGTCTCCGACGTACGCGGCCGGTGCCTTGCCCGTCAGCGCCTTGACCATCGTGACCATGCCGCCGTGGTACTGGAAGTAGTCGTCCGAGTCGGCGATGTCGTGCTCGCGGGTGTCGATGTTCTTGGCCGCCACCGCGATCCGCCGGTACGCGGACTCCATGTCCTCGCGCGCGGCGACGCCGTCGACGCCGCGGCCGTACGCGTACCCGCCCCACACCGCGTAGACCTCGGCGATGTCCGACGAGTCGCGCCAGTTGCGGCTGTCGATCAGCGGCAGCACGCCCGCTCCGTACGCGCCCGGCTTGGATCCGAAGACGCGCAACGTGGCCCGGCGCTGGTCGCCGTGCTCTTCCAGGTCCTTCACCACGTGCGCGCGGACGAAGTTGTGCTCCGCCGGCTCGTCCAGGTGCGCGACCAGCTGCACGGCGTCGTCCAAAAGGGACACGACGTGCGGGAAGGCGTCCCGGAAGAAGCCGGAGATCCGGACGGTCACGTCGATGCGCGGCCTTCCCAGCTCCTCCAGCGGAACCACCTCGAGGCCCGTGACGCGGCGCGACTGGTCGTCCCACACCGGCCGCACGCCGAGCAGCGAGAACACCTCGGCGATGTCGTCGCCGGCGGTGCGCATCGCGGACGTTCCCCAGACCGACAGGCCGACCGAGGGCGGCCACTCGCCGTCGTTCTCGTCGCGGTAGCGGGCGAGCAGCGAGTCGGCCATCGCCTGGCCGGTCTCCCACGCGAGGCGCGACGGGATGGCCTTCGGGTCGACCGAGTAGAAGTTGCGGCCGGTCGGCAGCACGTTCACCAGGCCGCGCAGCGGGGAACCGGACGGACCGGCCGGGATGTAGCCGCCGTCCAGCGCGTGCAGGACGTTCGTCATCTCGTCCGTGGTGCGTGCGAGCCGGGGCACGACCTCGTCCGCCGCGAACTCCAGGATCTTCCGCACGTCCTCGGACTCGTGCAGGCCCGCTGCGGCGGAACGGTCCCAGCCCGCGTCCTCCATCGCCTGGACGAGCACGCGAGCCTGTTCCTCCACGGCGTCGACGTCTTCCCGGCCCGTGGTGGTGAGGCCGAGTGCCTCGCGCAGGCCGGGCAGCGCGGCGACCTGACCGCCCCACATCTGCCGCGCCTGCAGCATCGCGAGCACGAGGTTGACGCGGACGCTGCCGGTCGGCGCCTCGCCGAGGACGTGCAGGCCGTCGCGGATCTGGACGTCCTTGACCTCGCACAGCCAGCCGTCGACGTGCAGGATGAACTCGTCGAACTCCGCGTCGTGGGGCCGGTCGTCGAGTCCCAGGTCGTGGTCGAGCTTCGCGGCCTTGATCAGCGTCCAGATCTGCGCGCGGATCGCCGGAACCTTGGCCGGGTCCATCGCGGAAATGTTCCCGTACTCGTCGAGCAGCTGCTCCAGCCGTGCGATGTCGCCGTAGCTGTCGGCACGGGCCATCGGCGGCACGAGGTGGTCGACCAGCGTGGCGTGCGCGCGCCGCTTCGCCTGCGTGCCCTCACCGGGGTCGTTGACGAGGAACGGGTAGATCAGCGGCAGGTCGCCCAGCGCCGCGTCCGTGCCGCAGGAGGCCGACATGCCGACGGTCTTGCCGGGCAGCCATTCCAGGTTGCCGTGCTTGCCGACGTGCACCACGGCGTCCGCGCCGAAGTTCGACTCGATCCACCGGTACGCCGCGAGGTAGTGGTGCGACGGCGGCAGGTCCGGGTCGTGGTAGATCGCGATCGGGTTCTCGCCGAACCCGCGCGGCGGCTGGACGATCACCGCGACGTTGCCCGACCGCAGCGCGGCCAGCACGATCTCGCCGTCCTTCGACCTGCTGTGGTCGACGAACAGCGTGCCCGGCGCGTCGCCCCAGTGCTCCTGCATCGACTCGCGGAAGTCGTCCGGCAGCGTCTCGTAGAACTCGCGGTAGTCGGCCGCGGCGATGCGGATCGGGTTGCTCTCGAACTGCTCCTGCGTGAGCCAGTCGGCGTCCTGGCCACCGGCGGCGATCAGCGCGTGGATCAGCTTGTCGCCGTCGAGCTCGTCGACGCCCGGCAGCTCGTCGCCGATGTCGTAGCCGTGCTCTTTCATGGCCTTGAGCAGCCGGACGGTCGACGCGGGCGTGTCGAGCCCGACGGCGTTGCCGATGCGCGAGTGCTTCGTCGGGTACGCCGACAGCATCACGACGATCTTGCGGTCCTGGGCCGGGATGTGCCTCAACCGGCCGTGGCGGACCGCGATGCCCGCGACTCGCAGCGCCCGCTCCGGGTCGGCCACGTAGACCGTGAGGCCGTCGGAGTCGATCTCCTTGAAGGAGAACGGGACCGTGATGATCCGGCCGTCGAACTCCGGGATGGCGACCTGGGTCGCGGTGTCCAAAGGAGACAGTCCGTCGTCGTTGGAGTCCCACGACTCGCGGCTCGACGTGAGGCACAGGCCCTGGAGGATCGGCACGTCGAGCGCCGCCAGCGCACCGACGTCCCACGCCTCGTCGTCGCCCCCGGCCGACGCCTTCGCCGGGTTCGTGCCACCGGCCGCGAGCACCGTCACGACCAGGGCGTCCGCCGCGCGCAGCGTGTCGAGCAGCTCGGGCTCCGCGGTGCGCAGCGAGGAGCAGTAGACGGGCAGCGCCCTGCCGCCCTTGGCCTCGATCGCGTCGCACAGCGCGTGCACGAACGCCGTGTTCCCGGCCACGTGGTGCGCGCGGTAGTAGAGGACCGCGACCGTCGGGCCTTCCGCCGGGGTGTTCTCCCGTTCCAGCACGCCCCAGCTCGGCGTGGCGGCGGGCGCCTGGAAGCCGTGGCCGGTCAGCAGCACCGTGTCCGACAGGAACTTGTGCAGCTCGGTGAGGTTCGCCGGACCGCCGTGGGCGAGGTAGAGGTGCGCCTCCGCGCAGACGCCGCCGGGCACCGTCGACAGCTCCATGAGCGCCGCGTCGGGCTGCATCTCACCGCCGAGCACCACGACCGGCAGTCCGCTGGCGAGGAGCCAGTCGAGACCTTCCTCCCACATCCGGCGCCCACCGAGGATGCGCACGAGCACCAGCTCGACGCCCTCGACGAGCGCGGGCAGGTCCTCGGCCGTGAGTCGCGCAGGGTTGCCGAGCCGGTACTCGGCACCGCTCGCACGCGCCGACAGCAGGTCGGTGTCGGAAGTCGACAGCAGCAGGATCACGCAGGCTCCATCCCTCGTGGGGTCCTCGCCCCAGGTTGCGGGTGACAGGCGAAGCGGAGTTCCTGACTCCCAGCGTGTCCGCTGGTCACAGTGGCGGGACCGCGCCGGATTCACACCGGCTTCCTCCTGTGCTTCGCCGTTCGGGCTCACCCTAACCGGCGGGTTACAGTCCGACCTATGCGTAGTCACCCGGACGCCTGCCCCGGCGCCGTCGAGCTGCACCCCGCGGCCGACGGCGGGCTGGCGCGCATCCGGGTGCCGGGCGGCACCCTTTCCGCTGCTCAGTGGGACGTCGTGCGGGTCGCGGCCGCCGAGCTCGGCTCGGGTTCGATCGAGCTGACCTCGCGGGCGAACCTCCAGATCAGGGGCCTCGCGGACGGGGCGGAGCTCGGCTCCCGGCTGCGTGCCGCCGGCCTGCTGCCCTCGTGGTCGCACGAACGGATGCGCAACATCATCGCGGCGCCGCTGGAGGACAACCAGGCGCTGGTCGACGAGCTCGACGCCGCCCTGTGCGCGGACCCGTCGCTGGCCTCGCTGCCCGGCCGCTTCCTGGTCACGGTCGGCGCCTCGGTGAGCGGCCTGGGTGGCGACTTCGGCCTGGTCAGCCAGGGCGACGGCGGGACGGTCCTGCTCCTCGCGGGCCGCGACACCGGCGTCCGCGTGACCGATCCAGTCGACGCCGTGGCGACCGCGGCCCGCTTCTTCCAGTCGATGCGCGGCCCCGCGTGGCGCCTGTCCGAAGTGGACGGCGGTGTGCGGAAGATCACCGATCACTTCGGCGTCTCCCCCGGCGATCGGTTCACCCCGGTTGTGACTCCTGTCGCACCTTCACCTTTGACGCCGGGGGTTCCGCTCGGCCGGCTCTCCGCCGAGCAGCTCCCCGGCATGCCGCTGCGGCTGACGCCGTGGCGCAGCCTGGTGGTGCCCGCCGGGACCGACACGTCGGGGTTGATCATCGACCCCGCCTCGCCGTGGCACGGCGTCAGCGCCTGCACCGGCCGGCCCGGCTGCGCCAAGTCGCTGTCCGACGTCCGCGCCGATGCGCGCGCTTGGCTCGGAACCCCGCACGACCGGCCGGTTCACTGGTCGGGCTGTGCACGCCGTTGCGGTCGCCCCGCCGGCGATGTGATCGAGTTCGTCGCGACCGGCGACGGCTACGAGGAGATCCGTTGACGCAGTACATCAAGGACGGCGCGGAGATCTACCGCCAGTCCTTCGCCACCATCCGCGCGGAGTCGGACCTCACCAGGTTCCCCGGCGACGTCGCGAAAGTGGTCGTCCGCATGATCCACGCCTGCGGCATGACCGACCTCCCCGACGACGTCGCGTTCTCGCCGAACGTCGTCCGCGACGCCCGCGAGGCGCTGAACAACGGCGCCCCGATCCTCTGCGACGCCAACATGGTCGCCTCGGGTGTCACGCGCCGCCGCCTGCCGAAGGACAACGAGGTCCTCTGCTACCTGCAGGACCCGCGCACGCCGCACAAGGCGCAGGAGATCGGCAACACCCGCAGTGCCGCGGCGCTCGAGCTGCTCGCGGACCGCTTCGAGGGCGCCGTGATCGCGATCGGCAACGCCCCCACCGCGCTCTTCCACCTCCTCGACCTCATCGGCCGGGGCGCGCCGAGGCCCGCCGTGGTGCTCGGCATCCCGGTCGGGTTCATCGGGGCGGCGGAGTCCAAGGAAGCCCTGGCCGCAACGGACCTGGAGCACCTCGTGGTGCTCGGCCGGCGCGGCGGGAGCGCCATGACGGCGGCGGCCATCAACGCGATTGCGAGCGAAGAAGAATGACGGGCAAGCTCTACGGTGTCGGCCTCGGTCCCGGCGACCCGGAACTCGTGACGGTCAAGGCCGCGCGGCTCATCGGCGAGGCCGACGTGGTGGCGTTCCACAGCGCCCGGCACGGCAGGTCGATCGCGAAGACCATCGCGGCGCCGTACCTCCGCGAGGGCCAGATCCTGGAACAGCTCGTCTACCCGGTCACGACCGAGGAGTCGGACGACTACCAGGGCGAGATCGACGCCTTCTACGAGGAGGCCGCGGGCAGGCTGGCCGCGCACCTCGACGCCGGGCGCACCGTGGTCGTGCTCGCGGCAGGCGACCCGTTCTTCTACGGCTCGTACATGCACATGCACAAGCGGCTGGCCGGCCGCTACGAGTGGGAGGTCGTCCCGGGCGTCACGTCGGTGAGCGGTGCGAGCGCCGTCCTCGGCACGCCGCTGGTCGAACGCGACGAGGTCCTCACGATCCTGCCCGGCACGCTGCCGCCCGCCGAGCTCGCGGCCCGTCTCGCCGACACCGACTGCGCCGCGATCCTCAAGCTGGGCCGCACCTTCGGCAACGTCAAGCAGGCGCTCCAGGACGCGGGCAGGCTCGACGGCGCCTGGTACGTCGAACGCGCCACGAGCAAGCGCCAGAGGATGTCGCCGCTGGCGGACGTCGACCCCGACACGGTTCCGTACTTCTCCATCGCCGTGCTGCCCAGCCAGTCCAGGCCGCCGAAGCCGAAGGGCGAGGTCGTGGTCGTGGGCCTCGGTCCCGGTTCACGCGACTGGCTCACGCCCGAGGCCCGTCAGGAGCTCGAGGCCGCCGACGAGCTGGTCGGCTACAGCACCTACCTCAACCGCGTTCCGGAGCGTCCCGGCCAGCGGCGGCACCTCTCCCACAACCAGGTCGAGTCCGAACGCGCGGCCTTCGCCCTGGACCTGGCGCGCAAGGGCGCGCGGGTCGCGGTCGTGTCGTCCGGTGACCCCGGCGTCTTCGCGATGGCGACGGCGGTCCTGGAGGTCGCGGCGGAGACCGGGGACGTGCCGGTGCGGATCGTCCCTGGCGTCACGGCGGCGAACGCCGTGGCGGCCAAGGCCGGTGCGCCGCTCGGCCACGACTACGCGGTGATCTCGCTGAGCGACCGGCTCAAGCCGTGGGACGTCATCGCCGAACGCCTCGCCGCCACCGCGAAGGCCGACCTGGTGATCGCGATCTACAACCCGGCGTCCAAGGCCCGCACGCACCAGGTCGCGGACATGCGCGATCTGCTGCTGGAGCACCGCGGCCCCGGGACCCCGGTCGTCGTGGGACGGGACGTCGGCGGCCCGGAGGAGGAGATCCGGGTGCTCACGCTCGGCACCCTCGACCCGGCCACGATCGACATGCGCTGCCTGCTGATCATCGGTTCGTCGCAGACAGTGGTGACGGACGCGGGCGTCGTCTTCACGCCCCGGCGGTACCCGACCACCTGACGGCGGCGTCGACGTCGGCCACCACCTCCGCGGGCGGGAGCGGTGGCCGGCGCACGACCACGACGGGAACTCCCAGCCGCCGCGCGGCTTCGAGCTTGGCCGAGGTCATCGAGCCACCGCTGTCCTTGGTCACCAGGAGGTCGACCGACCGCGACCGCATCAGCTCCAGCTCACCGTCCACTGTGAACGGACCGCGCGACAGCAGCACCTCGACGCGCCGCGGCATCGGCGGTTGCGGCGGCTCGACCATCCGCGCCAGGAACCACTGCGGGCAGTCGGCGAACTCCGCCAGGTCCTGCCGCCCGGTCGTGAGGAACACCCGCGACCCCGGCAGGTCCCGCGCGGCCTCGGCGACGCTGTCCACCCACCGCCAGCCGGGCTGGGGCGTGAAGCCGGGCCGCCGCAGGACGAGCAGCGGCACGCCGGCCTGAGCGCAGGCCTCGAAGGCGTTGGCGGTGATCTGCCGCGCGAAGGGGTGGGTGGCGTCGACGACGGCGCGCACGTCGTTGTCCCGCAGCCACCGGGCCAGCCCGGCGACTCCGCCGAAGCCCCCGACCCGGACCTCGCCGGCGGGCAGGGCGGGGTTGCTCACCCGCCCGGCGAGGGACGAGACGACCCGGCGGTGCGCGGACCCCGCCGTCAGCCGCCGCGCGAGCTCGCGCGCCTCCCCCGTGCCGCCGAGGATCAGGATCATCGGACGCGCGTGGGCGAGTACAGGTGGCTGTCCGGGAACTGCGTGGCCCCGAGCACCTGCCCGACGATGATCACCGCGGTCCGCTTGATGCCCGCGGCCTCGACCTGCGCGGCGATGTCGTCCAGCGTCCCGCGCAGCACGACCTCGTCCTTGCGGGAGGCGTAGGCGACGACCGCCACCGGGCAGTCCGGGCCGTAGTTGGGCACCAGTTCGGCGACGACCTCGGAGATCCGCTGCACGGCCAGGTGCAGCACCAGGGTCGCGTGGCTGCGCCCCAGCGTGTCCAGGTCCTCGCCGGGAGGCATCGGCGTCGCCCGCTGCGAGGTGCGCGTGAGGATCACCGTCTGCCCGACACCGGGCACGGTCAGCTCGCGCCGCAACGACGCCGCGGCGGCCGCGAACGCCGGCACACCGGGCGTCACGTCGTAGTCGATCCCCAGTGCGTCCAGCCGGCGCATCTGCTCGGCCACGGCGCTGAACACCGCCGGGTCGCCGGAGTGCAGCCGGGCCACGTCCAGCCCCTGTTCCGTCGCCGCGACCAACTCGGCGACGATCTCGTCCAGCGTCAGCGAGGCCGTGTCGACCCTGCGGGCACCAGGAGGGCAGAAGTCCAGCAGCTCCACCGGCACCAGCGCGCCCGCGTACAGGCACACCGGCGACGACTCGATCAACGACCGGCCCCGCACCGTGATCAGGTCGGCGGCGCCGGGTCCCGCCCCGATGAAGTGCACGGTCACTTCGTCACGCTCCACGTCGTCACGGGCATGTGCGGCCGCCAGCCGGTGAACCTGCCGACCGACGACCCGCGGTTCACCGCGATCCGCACCAGGTCACCGCCGAGCCGCGCGTACCACTGCGCCACCACGGCCTCGGACTCGAGCGTCACGGCGTTCACCACGAGCCGCCCGCCCGACGCCAGCGCGTCCCAGCACTCCTGCACCACGCCCGGCACGGTGAGCCCGCCGCCGATGAAGATCGCGTCGGGCTTCTCCAGCCCCGCCAGCGCCTCCGGAGCGCGTCCGATGTGGACCTCCACCGCGGGCACCCCCAGCGACGCGGCGTTGCGCACGATCCGCTCCGCGCGTTCGGCGGACTGCTCGACGGCGATGGCGCGGCACGTCGGATGCGTGCGCGCCCACTCGATCGCGATGGACCCCGTCCCGGACCCGACGTCCCACAGCAGCTGCCCCGGCAGCGGCGCCAATCTCGACAGAGAAATCGCCCGCACCTCTCGCTTCGTCAGCTGGCCATCGGTCTCGTACGCGTCGTCAGGCAATCCGGGCACCCGCGAGTGAGCACTCCCGCGGTACTCGATCGCGATCACGCACAACGGATCGGCGTCCTGTCCGGACCAAGGGTAGACCCGCTCGGCCGGGCCACCTAGCTGTTCGAGGACCGTGATCGGCCCGGCAATCTCCGCGACCACCGCCGGGTCGCCGCCCAGGACGAGCACGCGCCGTCCCGGCGTCAGCACGGGGCGCAGCAGGTCGGCGGACCGGGCCACCAGCGACACGACCTCGACCTCGTTCAACGCCCACCCGAGCCGGGCGCAGGCCAGCGACACCGACGACGGGTGCGGCACGACCGTCACCCGATCTCCCAGCAACCGCACCAAGGTGGTGCCGATGCCGTGGAACATCGGGTCGCCGGACGCCAGAACGCACACGTCCGAGTACTTCTCGAACAACTCGGGCAACGCCGGCACCAGCGGTGACGGCCACGCGACCCGGTGGAACTCCCCCGGCACCAGGTCGAGCTGCCGCCGCGAGCCCATCAGCACGCGGGAGCGGGTCACCGCCTGCCGGGCTGCCGGTGACAGTCCTTCCCACCCGTCGGCGCCGATGCCGACGACAACGACGTCAGACCGAGCCGCTGACACGCCGCACCTGGATCTCGATCACGACGCGCTCCGGGTTGACCCGGGGCTCCCGGTAGCGCACCGCGTACCGCCGCTCGGCTTCCCGGACCGATTCCACGTCGTCGCGCACGACGGCGGGACCCTCCACCGTGGACCAGCGGCGTCCGTCCACCTGGCACACCGCCGCGTACCCGGCCGCGCGCACGTGCTTGACCTTCCACGACGCGCCGTGCGTGATGATCCGCGCGACACCGGCCTCGGCGTCGAGGGTGACCCCGACGGGCACGACGTGCGGGGTCCCGTCACGACGGACGGTGGACAACGTGCACAGGTGCCGTTCAGCCCAGAACTCGGCGAACTCGGGGCCACGCTCGATCGACATGCAACGCATCATGCAATGCCACGCGCGTGAAACGAAATCCGCTGGTCAGCGGGCTGAACGACCGGACATGGGCACGGCCCGCCACCTCGGTGACGGGCCGTGCTCCCCGATGTGGCTACGGGTAACTGACGACGTTCACCGGCACCGTGCCCGGTGGCGTCACACCGCCGACGTTGTTGACGACGTGCGTGATCGTTCCCTGGTAGTTGAGCGACACGGTCAGCAGGTTGTGCAGCCTCACGCCGGACCGGTTGGGCACCTCGAACGCGTTCTCGGCGCGCACCGACGGGTTGACGTTGAAGAAGCAGTAGCTGCCGAGCCCCCACGCCTCGTGCGTGGTGACGTGGTCGCCGACCTTGTAGGCCGCGTACCCGGCCTGGCCGTTCGGCCTGTTCCAGACCGCCTGGCTCGGCACGTCGTACGGCATCTCGTTCTGGTAGAAGATGGTCCGCCCGCCGTTGCCGTTCCAGATCACCTGGTACTTCTGGTAGTGCTCGACGAACAGGCCGGTGGCCAGCACGTTGTCACCGTTGACGACGACGCCGGTGTCCCCGATCGCCTCGTCCCAGCCCCAGGTGCCCGCGTTGCCGTGGTCGGCGCGCCAGACCCAGGTGTGGTCGATGATCACGTTGTGGCTGTTGACGACGAGGCTGTTGGTCGCCTTGCCCGCGATGGCCCCGCCGACGCGGAAGAACACGTCCTGCAACGTCGTCGGGTTGCTCGCGTGCGACGCCGACGAGCCGGCCGGGCCGACGGTCAGCAGCGAGTTCGACAGGGTCGTGCCCGCGTCGAACAGGATTCCCTTGATCCGCACGCCGTCGACGTCGGCGACCTGCATGGCCGTGACGCCGTTCTGCGGCACGATCGTCGCGTAGCCGATGCCCAGCACGACGGTGTTGGGCCGCGTGATGTTGATCGTCTGGTCGACGTTGTAGATGCCAGGCGTGAAGAACAGGTTGCAGCCCTGGCCCAGCGCCGCGTTGATCGTGGCGGCCGTGTCGCCGGCCTTCACGACGTAGAACTGGCTCATCGGCAGCGACGTGCCGGGCGTGCCACCGTTGATCCACGAAGCGCCGGATGCGTTGGTGCGCAACGAGGGCAGGAACACCCGGTAGGCGTTGTTCTCGAAGTACAGGTACGGCACGTCGCGCGAGATCGGCGTCGTCGCGAGGTTCGTCGACGGCGGGTTCGGGAACGTGGTGGGCGGAGCGCCGGGCGTTCCGGAGAACACCATGTTCCACACGCCGCCGTTCCAGCTGCCGTAGTTCGAGTCACGCGTGTACCACTGCTGCTGCGAGACCGACGCCGTCTGCCCGGACACACGCGTGTCGGCCGTGTAGCCACCACTCGCGAAGCCGTAGCTGGCCGGGTAGAGCGCCAGGTTGCCGCGGACGTCCATGCGGCGGAACGGCGCGGCCTGCGCGACGGCCCACCGGTTGGTGCCGGTGCTCGGGACGACCGCCATGTTCTCGGCGGAGCGCCAGAAGTTCTGCAGCGCCACGCCCTTGTCGGACTCGTTGAACGCGTCCACGGTGATGTCGCCGTTGATCACGACGTCACCGGGGTTCTTGCCGAGGCCGGCGACCGACGTGTAGTAGCCGACGTCGTCGTGGATGCCGTTGTAGGTTCCGGGCTTGAACAGGTGCGCGACCCGCCGCGGCGCCATCTGCGCGGTCAGCGTGTCCTTCTGGTTGTTGAAGTCGATGTCGAGCTGCGTCTGGATGCTCGTCGCCGACATGCTCGGGTCGAACACGCGCGTGTTGGGCCCGAAGCCCGGGTTGTCCGACTGGACGCACCCCTGCTGCGTGCCGATCGTGTACGTCGCGCTGGCCACGGCCGAGTTCGCGAGGCCCGACTTGATGCCGATCGCGTTGACGGTCCTGTTGCCGGAGACGGAGATCGGCCCGCTGTAGACCGGCGAGCTGCTGGTCGGCGTCGACCCGTCCGTGGTGTACCGGATCGTCGCGCCGGACGTGGAGGTCGAGATCGTCACCGTCTGCGCGGACGCGTAGGCACCGCCCGGCGGGCTGAACGTCGGCGTCGCGACCGGCGTGCCGATCACGTACGACGCGCTGCCGACCGCCGAGTTCGGCTGCCCCGACTTGAGGCCGATCGCCTTGACGGTCCTGTTGGCGGACACGGAGATCGGCCCGCTGTAGACCGGCGAGCTGCTCGTGGGCGTCGAGCCGTCCGTGGTGTACCGGATCGTCGCGCCGGATGTGGAAGTCGAGATCGTCACCGTCTGCGCCGTCGCGTACGTGCCGCCCGGCGGGCTGAACGTCGGCGTGGCCACCGGCTGCGCCGCACCCTGGTGGGTGTAGCTGAAGTGCGGGGTGTCGTACTGCGGGCCGCTCTTCTCGTAGGTGAACCAGTACTCGACCACCGTGCCGGAGGACAGCGACCCCACGGTCTTCTGCCAGGTCCCGGCGTTGTTGGTCATGCGGAAGTTCTGCTGCGAGGTGCCGGAGATCAGGTAGTGCACGTCGACGTAGGCAGCAGGGGTCGTCGGCGTGAAGTTGATCCTGGCTTGAGTCGCGTCGATCGCGGTCACGTTCTGCGTGTAGTCGTCGGCCGCGTACGCGGCCTCGACCGTCGCCAATGACGACAGGGCAATCGCTGCGGCGGCAAGTCCACGCCGCCATCTCACCTTTGAGAGCGCTCTCACACCTGGAACGGTAAAGCGGAGATGACGGTTGCGGAAGATGAAAGTTTCACGAAAGCTTCGAGCCCTGAGTTCGTTTTCACCCGAACGAGCACCTGCTTGAAGTGAACACAACCCATAGCGTCGACCCATGACTCCCTCCACCGCCTACAGCAGGGACCTGGGCGACGAGCTCCGGCGCCTGCGCGAGACGTGCACCGGGTTGAGCGGGAACAAGCTCGCCGTGAAGCTCGGCTGGGACCCGAGCAAGGTCTCCACCGTCGAGCACGGCAAGGCGCGCGCCAGCGAGATCGACCTCATCCAGTACCTGTCCATGTGCGGCAAGGACATCGACTTCGTCAACGACTTCAAGCGCCGCTACCGGTACGCGTTCGACGAGTACCGGGTGCAGGTGTCCGGCAACCTCCGCACGATGACGATGGCCGAGTCGACCGCCACGAGGATCACCAGCTACGACGTGTTGGCGATGCCCGGCCTGTTGCAAGAGCCGGAGTACTCCGAGGGCATCTACCGGATGACGGGCTTGGTCGCAGAGGAGCGCATTCCGGACCTCGTCCAGTACCGAACCGAGCGCCAGGCCATCCTGCGCCGACACGATCGGCCGACTTGCTTGTTCTACGTTCATGAGCATGCGCTGCAGCTGCAAGTCGGCAACAAGCAGGTCATGGAAGATCAGTACGCGAGGCTCTTGTTCAACACGCATACGATCCGGATCGT
>NZ_FNIX01000008.1 GCF_900104175.1 Lentzea jiangxiensis | reverse complement strand
CGCCGGGCGGGAAGAGGCCGAGCGCAGCAGGGCCAGCAGGGGGTCGGCGTCGCCTTGCCGCTCCCACCGGTCGACGATCCGATCGGCCAGCCGCTGTCCGAGGCTGTCGATGCTGCCCGGCAACGTCGAATCCAGGTTCAGCCGGGTTTCCATCGCCGCGAGGAACAAGCCCTCCTTGCCACCGAAGTACCGGGTCACCAGATTCGCCGAAAAGCCTGCGGCCTGGGCGATTTGGCTCACGGTTGTCGCCTCGTACCCGTTGCGCGCGAACAGCGGAGCCGCGGCCTTCAGGAGCTGTTCCCGCGTCCCGGCCGCGTTCCGCGGCCGGGACGGCTGCTTGTCCTCCGTGGATTTCGTGGCCACTCCCGA
The DNA here is from genome assembly GCF_900104175.1 of Lentzea jiangxiensis. Classification (GTDB taxonomy): domain Bacteria; phylum Actinomycetota; class Actinomycetes; order Mycobacteriales; family Pseudonocardiaceae; genus Lentzea; species Lentzea jiangxiensis. The sequence goes on along the minus strand of NZ_FNIX01000008.1, from coordinate 250,741 downwards.
GGTATGTGTATGGTCAGACACAACGGCGTGAGTCTACACATGCCTGCCGTTGCCCGACGCGTGATCGCGCCGATCGTGCGCACGGGAGCCAGCCGCCATCGGCGATGCACCGAAAGGCCGCGGATCGAGTTCTCGTCGCCCTGCGTGCCAGTCCTCGTGATATCGCGTGCGTGGGCCTTCGTGTGTCCGGTCGACGTCGGCGGCGCCGAACTTGATCTCGGGAGACGCGACCAGGGAGAACGCCACCGGGAGTGGCATGTGTACAACGAAACACATCATGTGTATGGTCGCACACAAGTTGGTTCGCCAAGTCGGAAGTCGAGGCACGTCGTCATGACCCACAGGAGCTACGCCATCCGCGACGTGAAGGTGTTCGATGGCGAATCAGTCGTCGATGCCTCCACGGTGACCGTGTTGGACGGGGTGATCACCGACATCGGGCACGGTCTGCCGCCGGCGGAGGCGACGGTTGTCGACGGTGCCGGTGGAACGCTCCTGCCGGGCCTGATCGACGCCCACGTCCATCCCGATGACGATGGCCTCGCCCAGGCGGTGAGGTTCGGTGTGACCACCGTCGTGGAGATGGGTGGCGCTCCGCGCAGCCCGGAGGACCGCGCCCGGATCGCCGATGACGACCGGCTGGCCGACATCAGGTCGGCGGGGCTCCCGCTCACCGCCGTCTGCGGACACCCGAATGAACTGTTCGTCCCCATGGAGAAGCTCATCGGACCGGACGGCAGTCATCATCCCGAAGCGGCACCCATGCCCGGCCTCGCGAACCCCGACGAGCTCCCGGCGTTCATCGCCCAGCGGGTGCGAGAAGGTTCCGACTTCATCAAACTGCTGGCGGAGGAAGGCACGGTGCTGAACGCGCCCGGCCTGCCGGAGCTCGCCGAGGACGTGTTCGCCGCCGCGGTGCGGGAAGCTCATGGTCACGGCAAGCTCGTCGTCGCCCACGCGCTCACCTACGACGCGACGATGGAGATGCTGCGGGTCGGCGTCGACGGACTGGCCCACCTCTTCCTCGACCGGGCGCCGACCGACGAGATCGTCAACGCCATCGCACGGGCCGGCGTGTTCGTCATCCCCTGCCTGGTGCTGAACCGGTCCATCACGGGCACGAGCGGCGAGGACCTGGCGGCCGACAGCCGCGTCTCGTCACGCATGAGCGAGGAATGGCTGCGAGCGCTGCGCAGCTCCTTCACCACCTACCCCGAAGGGGACTACCGGTTCTCCCGGGAGACGGTGCAAGCGCTTTACCGCTCCGGCGTGCGCATCATCGCCGGAACCGACGCGGCGCGAGCCGAGGAAGAGCACGGCGGACTGGCCCAGGGCGCGAGCCTGCACCACGAGCTGCAACTCCTCGTCAAGGCAGGCCTGCCGAACGTCGAGGCACTGCGTTCCGCGACGTCCATCCCCGCTCAGGCCTTCGGGCTCGAAGATCGGGGCGTGATCCGCCGAGGGGCCAGGGCCGACCTGGTCCTGGTGGACGGTGACCCCACCGGATCCATCTCCGACACCCTCGCGACGCGTGCCGTCTGGCGGCGAGGGGCGATGACCACGCCCCTGGCGACCGTATGACACGGCTACCTCACCACCGAAGGAAACAGACATGACCACCGCACGCAACATCGTGATCACCGGGGCTGCCGGCGGCATCAGCTCCGAAATCACCAACCGGTTCTTGCAGAACGGAGACACCGTACTCGCCAGTGACCTGTACCAGGAGACGCTCGACGAGTGGCGTACCCGTTGGGACTCCGACGGCGCGAACCCGTCGCTGCACACCTTCCCCGCCGATGTCTCCGACGAGGCGAGCCTGGCCGACCTGGCGGAAGCCGCGCGGGAACGGCTGGGCACCGTCGACGTCCTGATCAACGCTGCCGGACACTTCCCCCAGACGCCCTTCGAGAAGATCTCGGGTGAGGAATGGCGCCAGGTCGTCGAGGTCAACCTCAGCGGCACCTTCTACACCGTCCAGGCTCTTCTTCCGCTGATCAAGCAGAGCGAGCGCGGGCGCATCATCAACATCGGGTCCGGCGGAATGTTCTTCGGCGTTCCGATGCAGGCGCACTACATCGCCTCGAAGGCCGGCGTCATGGGCCTGACGCGGGTCCTGGCCCGCGAGCTCGGCAACGACTACCCGATCACCGTCAACCTCGTCACCCCCGGGCTGGTCGTGACGCCCGCGGCTGCCGCGGTCCTGCCGGAGCCCTTGCTGGCGATGCAACGCAACATGCGTTCCTTCCACCGCGACGAGGTCCCCGACGACGTCGTCGGCTCGGTCTTCTTCCTCGCATCCGACGACGCCGCTTTCATCACCGGCCAGACGCTCAACGTCGATGGCGGCCTCACCATGTGGTGATGGCGGCCGAACTCTCGATCCTGGAGGGGTCATGCCCAAGCTCTTGATCATCATTGGCAGCACGCGTCCGGGCCGGATCGGGTTGCCGGTGGCCGGCTGGTTCTCGAAGCTGGCGGTCGCGGACGGGCGCTTCGACGTCCAGCTCGTCGACCTCGCCGAGCTCGCGCTCCCGTTCCTCGACGAGCCGGACCATCCCGCGCTGCGCAACTACACGACCCCGCACGCGCTCGAATGGAGCGCGATCGTCGACAGCGCTGATGCCATTGTGCTCGTCACGGCCGAGTACAACTTCGGTTATCCGGCTCCGCTGAAGAACGCGCTGGACTACCTGTATCACGAATGGCGGAACAAGCCTCTCGGATTTGTCTCCTACGGTGGTGTCGCCGCCGGGACGCGATCAGTCCAGCAGCTCCAGCAGGTGACCAGCGCTCTGCAGATGGTGACGGTACGCACCTCGGTTCACATCCCGTTCGTCTTCGACATGTTGGACGCGAACGGGGAGCTCGTGCCCAACGCGCAGATGCACGCGGCGGCGACCTCGATGTTCGCCGAGCTGGAGGCGCTCAACGTGACGCTGGCGTCGGCGCGAGCGGTCAGCTGATCCCACGAGCCGTGCGCTTTCGTTTCCAAGAATCGGTCATGAGTCCGGAGAAGGCGTCGATAGTGGACTTCAGTGAAATGAAGAATGAAGCCGGGTGATCGTCGTGAACGGCTCGAAGGAGCAGCGCCCGATCGACGCCCGCGTTTCCCTGCTGGACTTCCTCCGGGAGCACCTCGGTCTCCACGGCACGAAGAAGGGGTGCGACCAGGGGGCGTGCGGAGCGTGCACCGTTCAGGTCGACGGGGATCGGATCGTGTCGTGCCTGGCTCTGGCCGCGCAGTACGACGGCCGTGTGGTGACCACGATCGAAGGCCTCGCCGACGGGGAAGCGCTCCACCCGTTGCAGGAGGCCTTCGTCGAACACGAAGGCCTCCAGTGCGGCTACTGCACCCCGGGCCAGATCTGCTCCGCGATCGGAATGGCTCGAGAAGTGGCGCGGGGTGTGCCGAGCAACGTCACGGAGGACGTGGCCGCCGGCGGCATCGCGCTCGCCCGCGAGGAGCTGCGTGAGCGGATGAGCGGGAACCTTTGCCGGTGCGGGGCCCACAACGGCATCGTCGCGGCGATCGCCGACGTGTGCGGAGGGCTGGACACGTGATCGAGTTCGAGTACTCCCGCGCCGTCGACGTGGCCGGCTCGCGGGCAGCGGGCGAGCACGCTACCTCGGCGGCGGGACGAACCTCGTCGACCTGATGCGCCAGGGGATCGAGAACCCCTCGCGGCTCGTCGACGTGACCGGCTTGTCGAAGGACATCCGGCAGACCGACGGCGGCGGCCTGCTGATCGGCGCGGCGGCCCGCAACACCGCCGTGGCGGAGCACCGGGCGGTTCGGGAGAGGTACCCGGTGCTCGCTCGCCCGATCGTCGCCGGCGCTTCCGGGCAGATCCGCAACATGGCGACCGTCGGCGGCAACCTGGTGCAGCGCACCCGCTGCCCGTACTTCTACGACGGCGACGGCTCCCGCTGCAACAAGCGCGATCCGGGTTCTGGCTGCGACGCGGGGGGAGGGCCACACTCGCAATCTCGCGATCTTGGGCAGTTCGCCGGCGTGTGCGGCCACCCATCCGTCGGACATGGCCGTGGCCTTGGTCGCGCTGGACGCCGTCGTGCACGTGGCCGGCACGTCGGGCGAGCGCCGTGTCGCGCTGACGGACCTGCACCGGCTCCCCGGTGATCGTCCGGACCTCGAGACGACGCTCGAACCCGGCGAGCTCATCACCGCGGGCGAACTCCCGCCGGCGGGTTTCGCCGCGCGCTCGGCGTACCGCAAGGTCCGCGACCGGGCCAGCTACGCGTTCGCCCTCGTCTCCGTGGCCGCCGGGCTCGAGCTCGACGGCGACACGATCGTAAGCGCACGCCTCGCGCTGGGCGGGGTCGCACCCAAGCCGTGGCGGGCTCGAAAGGCCGAAGAACTGCTGCGCGAGGCCCGCCCACGACGGCCGCGTTCGTCGCTGCCGCGGATGCCGAGCTGGCCGGCGCGCAACCGTTCGACGGCAACGCTTTCAAGGTGGAACTGGCTCGCCGCACGATCGTGACCGTGCTGGCGCACTCGCCGAGCTGAGGCCGGCATGACCGCCCCAGGAAGGCAGAGCGCCGTCGCGGTGGTGCCCGACGGCTGGACGCCCAGCGCCGGGCCCGACCCGGTGTTGCAGGTCGAGAAAGGACTCGTCGGCACACCGCGGCGGCGTCTCGACGGACCTTCGAAGGTGCGGGGTGAGGCGCGGTTCGCCGCCGAGCACGTCATGGACGGAATGGTGTACGCGGCGCTGCGCTTCAGCACCATTGCGAAGGGGCGCGTCACATCACTGGACACCGCGCACGGCGGATCAGGTGGCCTGGTGTCTCGTCGAGAGCGAGGACCAGCGCATCGTCACCGTCGCGACCTCGTGCTGTCGCGAGATCCGGCACTGGGAGTCACCGTCCGTTCGCCTGGCTGCCGACCCGAAGCCGCCACATCCGCACGACAACACCGTCATGGTGATCGATCGTGCACACGCCGTCTGTTGTCCGTGCTGAGGCTGATCCGGTGTTCCATCCGAGTCGGCTCGCCCCTGATCCTGCGGTGGTGCCGCTGTGGGCTCGCGTCGGCTTGCTACGCCAGGGCAACAGCGTCCCCAGGGTGGTTGGGAGGCTGCTGCCTCGCCGGCGTCGTCAAGAGCGTCTAGCCCTGCAACCACTTTCCGACGAGCAGCTGCGCTCAAGTGCGCGTCTGCGTGGAATGACCCCCGTACGGGCTGCTCATTCCCGGTACTTCGTTCGACCAGCCGGAAAGAATCGCGCGAAAGGCTTGCACAGCAAGCCGCCTGGCACGCTCGTTGCCGATGGTGCCGAGGTGGCCGAGCGAGGCGATCCCGTAGAGCATCCCCCAAACGATCTCGCAGGCTTCGCCGAAGTCGGCCAGCACCACGTCGTGCTCGCTCGCCCAGCAGGCGAGTAGTTCCTTGAGGATTTCGGTGCCCGGTTGGGCCGCGCGCTGGCGTGCGTTCGCATCCACCGTGGTGTCGTTCATGATCTTGTAGAGATGCGGGTGCTCACCGGCGAACCGGACGTACTCGGACGCGAGTCGCAGTATCCGCCGGTCGATGTCGGGTTCCTCGGAGGCGAGCCGCATGTCGTTCTGCAGGAGCTGGTAACCGCGCGTGACGAGCTCCAGCACGAGCGCGTCCTTGTTGGCGAAGTACTGGTAGACGATGGGCGCGGCGTACTCGATGTCAGTCGCGATTCGCCGGACGGTCAGGGCTGCCACCCCCTCGGACTCGAGGATGCCCAACGCGGTTTCGATGATCTGTTCGCGGATGCGTGCTCGTTCGAGGGCCCGCCTCGTGCTCGTGGCCATGGTCGTCGCTCGCTTTCGGTGGATCGCTCGAACACCGGACATGCCAATCTTGACAGCAGCCCGAAGCCGTGCCTAGTCTAACGACGTTAGAAAATCAAACAACGTTAGAAGTGAGGCGTGAGCAATGATCTACCACATCAATCGAGCCACCTTGAAGGCCACGGCGACGCCCGAACAGATCGAGGAAGCGCTGGAGTCATGGCGCAATCAGGGCCGCTCGAACCCCGCCGTCAAGTCGTTCCTGGTGGGCCGTGACCACGGAGGCGACTTTGAGTACAGCGCGGTTTTCGCTGTCGAAGACCTCGACGGTCTCTTCGCGTACCTGACCCATCCGTCCACCTACGAGACCGACCGCATCGGACTGCACCTGGCCGAGCGGCTCGAAATCTTCGACATCAGCGACGACGACGACCCCGAGCTGTACTCCAAGATCCAGGAGCTGCACCGGCGCCGCAACGAGCACAATCCGGACGTCGCCGCGAAGATCGCCGAAGTGCCGACCTTCGTCGGCGCCGGCCTGGACGACTGACCCGGACACGCCCTGGACGCGGTCACCGGCGATACCGCCGGTTGACCGCATAGCGGTTGGCCGACGAGGTGCAGAACCAGATCGTGATCGGCGAGGTGGCCGGACGGGTGCGGTCGCACTGGACGACCAGACCCGCCAACGGCCAACCGAAGCCGAAGCACCGCACCAAACGGAGCCGGCACAAGACAGAGTCAAATCATTACGCACGAGCTGTTTCATTCAGGTCCAGGCCAACCGCGAGGAAGCCGGTCGGGCCGAACCACCTTGTACAGCACCCGGTCACGGGTTGCGCCGGGAGACCAGCCGCGAACGTAGTCCGCGATCGAGGTCTGAAAACCCAAGAGGCTCATGACGCCGAACGCGCTTCCGCAGAACCGCAGGTGCGCCTGATCGCAGTCCATCCGGGACGTTGCTGGTCACGTGTTTCCGCGCCCTGAGGTCGAAGCGCGACCGCGCGTTCGTCGTCACCCTCGTTCGCCAGTTCACCTCTGCAAGCACGAATCGGGTTTCAAGGAGTCACCATGAGCATCACCTCCACCACTGAAATCGTCCTGCCGGGCGTCGTCGAGCCCGCTGGTCTGCTGGTCCAGGCCCGCGATCTACCCGCGCCGGCAGCGGGCCAGGTCGTCCTGCGCATGGAGGCCACAGGCGTCTCCTTCGCTGAACAGCAGATGCGCGTGGGCAAGTACTACGATCAGCCCTCATTCCCCTTCGTGCCTGGGTACGACGTGGTCGGCACGGTCGTGGGAACCGGGCCCGGCGTCGACCGCGGACTGCGCGGGAAACGATTTGCCGCGGTCACCAAGATCGGAGGGTGGGCGAGTCGGCTGATCGTCGAGGCTGCGGACCTGGTTCCGGTGCCGGACGACATCGACGCCGCCGTGGCCGTGGCTGTGGTGCTCAACGGCGTCACAGCATGGCAGATGTTGTACCGAGCTGCGAAGGTGAAGCGCGGCGACACCATCGTCGTATTGGGTGCGAACGGCGGCGTCGGGTCGACGTTGGTGCAGCTGGCCCGTCATGCCGGCATCAGGGTGATCGGCACGGCTTCAGCACGCCACCACGACGCCGTCCGGGAGCTGGGTGCCGTTCCCGTCGACTACCGCGACCCGGCCATGTACAACAAGATCCACGAGCTCGCGCCCGAGGGCGTGGATGCGGTGTTCGACCACGTCGGTGGTCCCACGGTGCATGACTCTTGGCGACTGCTGCGCCGTGGTGGCGCGCTGATCAGCTACGGCTCGGCCGCGACGAAGGACGAGCCGGGAAACGCGTCGCTGCCGGTGCTCAAGGTGTTCGGCCGCCTGATGATCTGGAACGCACTGCCCAACGGCAGGCGCGCGGGCTTCTACAACTTCTGGGCCGGCAAGCGACTCCGCCCGGCCGTGTTCCGCGCCCGCCTCGCCGAAGACCTCACGCAGGTGCTGCGCCTGGTCGCGGCTGGTGCGCTGACGCCGCACATCGCCGCGCGCTTCCCGTTGGCAGAGGCTTCTGCCGCACTGGCCCTGGCGGAGTCGCGCACGGTGCTGGGCAAGGTCGTCATCATCGCGGAGCAGTGAACGGACCACTCCGCGACCCCGCGACTCGTCCCCCGACGCGAGCACCGACCTCGTCGATCTGTCAGCGGCGCACCTCAGCGCCCGCACAGCAAGTCCCGAACCTGCTCTGCGGCTGTTCCCTCCGGGGCCTCTCGCCCGGGTGCGCCGTTACGTCCTGGTTGAGCTGGCGCAGCTGGCGACCAGTACACCTCGATCAGCTGCCCGCTCCAGTTCTTCGTCAGGGCATCCCGCTGAGCAATTCCTCCATCTGACCTTCCAGGAGTCCTCATGATCAACCCTGCCGTTGTCCGTGCCGCGGTCGCCGTTCCCTCCGACGAAGTCGACAACCGCGCGGCCTACCTGGGCTTCGCATTCGCCTACTTCTTCGGTCACGGCGCGGCGCTGCTGTCCAAAGGGGACCTTGTCATCATGCCTTCGTGGCTGCCAATCGCATTGCTGGCCACAGGCATCCTCACCGGCGTGATCTTCGCGATGACCGCGTCGCTGCGCGCCCAGCGGTTCGCCTCCGAAGTGCGGCGACGAGCTGAGAAACTCGTCGGCATCGCCTGGGCCACCGGATTCGCCGCGCTGGCTTTGGCGGTCACCGGCTTGAGCACGGTGTTCGACAAGCCGGAGTTGCAGACCGTGCTCTGGCCCGCCGGCTCAGCCATCGTCGTCGGCCTGATCTACATCGCGGAGGGCGCCATTCGCGGCAACGCCCTGCACTACAACCTGGGCACCTGGCTAGCACTAGTCGCCGCCGCAGCTCTGTTCGTTCCCGGAGCAGGCTTCTTCGGTGTGCTCGCCGTGGCGGGCGGCGGAGCCTACGTGCTGGCAGCGTTCCTGGAGCGTCGTCGGCTGGCCGTCCTCGCCATGTGAGACTCTGCCGCTGCAGCCACACCGAGGCGCAGCCCACATCGCCACGGCACGAACTCACGTGGTCGGCCGTTTCGCAGCATCAGGTTCTCTCGCTGCTGAGGCACTTGTCCAGTCCGTTAGAGACCAAGTGGTGGTCGATGTCGCTGTGATGAGTTGGACCGACTTCTGACCCCGACCCACTGAACGCGCCGAGCAGCGCGGCCCGGCCCTTACCGCGTGGGCTTCGGCAAGACCGTGCCCGAACACTGTGCGAGCCACTGCTGCTTGCTGTCGATCAGGTGCTGGTCTGGGTTCGGTGGCCCACCGCGAAGCGGCGAAACATCCTGATCACTCGTCTCGGTCATCGGTGGTGGTGTTGGGTAGGCCGGCGCCGAGGATCACGGCGGCGGCTTGGCCGTCGAGGTAGGTGTCTCCGATGTGCATAGAGCCGGGCGTAGGCGCCTTCTTCTCATGGCCGCGGAAGCACAGGACGAACCAGTAGTCGGCGTCGGTGGCGAGGCGGAACCGTTCGTCCTGGCGCCCGGTGCGTTCGCGGAATCCGATCGCGAGCGCGTCGAGTTCGGTGCTGGAGTCGGTGACGAGGTCGCCGGTGTACTCGACGTTGGCCAGGGAGTGGGCGCGGGTTCGGCGTTGAGTTGCGCGAGCAGGTCGCCGTTCGAGTTGGGCCGCCGCGCGCGGCGGTGGAGTGGAGCTGGGACGGAATCTGTCGCGCGGCGATGCGCTCGACGAGCCCTTCCCGTCGTGCTACACGCCGAGCACGTGACGTATCCCGCATTGCGAGGTAACTCGCTGTTACTGCTCTCCTCCCGGCTATGACTTCCCGTGTTCAGATGAACACGGGAGTCATGGCCGGAGGCCGGAGCGGCCGAGCGGTCAGGACCCGATCGGCACCCAGCGCAGACCTTCGTCGTCAACGACGACTTGCCCGGCCGTCGGCGGTGGGAAGTGCGTGCCCAGCACCAGGGTTCCGGTCCCGGCGAGCGAGGTGAGCAGGTCGCGGCGGGTGCTCTCCGCGAGCGCGGGGTCGACGTCCGCGCAGCTGGTGATGTCCGGTCGCGGCACCTGGACCGGGTGGTGCACGCAGTCGCCGGTGATCAGTGCCGTCTGCCCGCCGCTGTCCAGCCGCACCGCGACGTGCCCCGGTGTGTGGCCCGGTGTGGGCACCAGGCGCACCCCTGGTGCCACCTCGGTGCCGTCCGCAGGGACGTCGACGAGGTCGAGCTGGCCCGCGTCCTCGACCGGCAGCACCGAGTCGCGGAACATCTGCCGGCGCGGCTCGTCCATCGCGCAGCCGGCCCAGAACTCCCGCTCCACCCGCGAGGTCAGGTAGCGCGCGTGCGGGAACGTGGGCACCCAGGTGCCGCCGTCCATCCGGGTGTTCCAGCCGACGTGGTCGGTGTGCAGGTGAGTGAGCACGACCAGGTCGACCGACTCCGGCGCGAAGCCGGCCTCGGCGAGCCGGTCCAGGTAGCCGGTGCGCAGGCCGTGCCACGCCGGGTTCGCGCGCTGCTTGCCGTTGCCGATCCCGGTGTCCACGAGGATGCGCAGTCCTCCCGCCGACACTCCGAAGCTGTGGCTGGCGAGGCGCAGCACTCCGTCGTCCCGGCGAGGTCGGGGCGGAGCCAGTCGTGCCCGGCGACGACCTCCGGGGTCGCCCCCGGCAGCAGCCAGGGGCCGGTGGCGGGCGGCAGCAGCACCTCGTCCACCCGGTGCACGGTCATCTCGCCGATGGTCCACGTCGAGGTGGTCATGCCTTCCTCTCACGCTAAAGCAACTTGTTTGCTTTAAGCCACGGTAGGGCTTAGTCTCGACTAAAGCAAAGTCTTAGCCTTTGGAGGTGTCGATGTCCAGCCTCACGCCGGGGGAAGCGGCGCGCTGGGCCGCCCGTGCCGGGCTGTCCCTACCCAATGACCGCCACGCCGTCGTGGCCGCCACGGCCGACCACATCCACTCCGTCGTCTCAGTCCTGCGAGAGCTGGACCTCGGGGACACGGCACCGTTCCACGCGGGAGAGACCGATGCGACCGCATGAACTGACCCTCGCCGCGGCCTCGCGCGCCGTGGGCGCCCGCGAGCTGTCCCCCGTCGAGCTCCTCGACTCGGTGCTGACACGCCTGGAGGAGGTCGAACCCCGCCTCAACGCCTACGTCACGGTGACTGCGGACCGGGCGCGGGCGGCGGCCCGGCAGGCTGAGCGCGACATCGCGGCGGGGACGCTTCGCGGTCCGCTCCACGGGATGCCGATGGCCCTCAAGGACATGGTCGACGTCGCCGGCCTGCCGACCAGCGGGAGCTCGCGCGTCCGGGCAGGGCACCGCGCCGACGCCGACAGCGCGGTGGCGGCGCGCCTGACCGGCGCGGGCGCGGTGCTGGTGGGCAAGACCCACACGCACGAGTTCGCCTACGGGCTGATCACCCCGCAGACCGCGAACGTGCGCGACGCCGGACGGATCGCCGGGGGGTCCAGCGGCGGGTCGGCCGTCGCCGTGGCGGCGGGCACGGCGGCGTTCGCGCTGGGGACCGACACCGGTGGCTCCATCCGCGTGCCCGCCGCGTTGAACGGGGTCGTCGGCCTGAAACCGACGTACGACCTGGTGCCGCGGGACGGAGTGGTCCCGTTGTCCTGGTCGCTGGACCACGTCGGTCCGCTCACCCGCACGGTCGAGGACGCCGCGCTCGTCCTACCGGCCCTGACCGGGGGCGAGCCGTCCGCCGTGGACGGAGATGTGGCCGGACTGCGCGTGGGCGTGCCGCGCAACTACTACTTCGACCACGTGGACCCCGAAGTGGAAACCGTTGTGCGCCGGGCGATCGAACGGCTGGAGTCGCTCGGCGCCCGGCTGGTCGAGGTGGAGATCCCGATGACGCGCTACGTCCAGGCGGTTCAATGGGGTCTGATGGTCCCGGAGGCCACCGCCTACCACGAGCGGACGCTGCGGACGGCCCCCGAGCTGTACGCGGCCGACGTCCGCGTCCTCCTCGAAGCCGGTGAGCTGCTGTCCGCCGGTGACCACCTGCGGGCTCGCCGGGCCCGCACGCTGCTGCGGCGGGAGTGGCTGCGCATGCTGGAGCAGGTCGACGTGATCGCGGCCCCGGCTGTTCCGATGACGGCGGTGCCGGCCGGGCAGGAGACCGTCACCTGGCCGGACGGCACGACGGAGAGCGTGTCCGACGCCTACGTGCGGCTGTCGGCGCCCGCCAACATCACCGGCGTGCCGGCGCTGACGGTGCCGGTGGGGACTGACCGGGCCGGTCTGCCCATCGGCTTGCAGCTGCTGGGACGACCGCTGGCCGAGTCGCTCCTGCTGCGGGCGGGGCGTGCCTGCGAACGGCCGCTCACGCTCGCGGGAAGCTGAGGAGCTCGTCGGCCAGGGCACGCGCGCACCCGTCGAGGAGGGCCTCCCCCTTGGCCGCGGTGGCGGTGCGCGCATCCCCGGCGATGCCGGCGGGTGCGATGCGCTCGAAGGGCGTCGGGTGGTGCACCGGCGCCGGATCTTCGTGCTGCAGCGCGATCTCCGGGCCGACCGCGTGCGGCAGGAGCTCCCTGCGAACCAGCTCCGGGAACGCGGCCAGCATCATCGACGTTTCGCCCTCGCAGGCGTGCATCAGCTGGCGCTGGGTTTCCAGCGTCCGCGCGATCACCGCGGCTCCGGTGGTGAAGTAGCTGGTGACCGCGATGCCGGTGCCCAGCTCGGCGGTCAGCTCGGTGGCGAGCGCGTGCAGGGCGGTCGCGTTGCCGCCGTGGCCGTTGACGAGCAGGATCCGCCCGAACCCGGCCCGCAGCACGGAACGGCACAGATCCCGCAGCAGGGCGTGCAAGGTGGACAGCGACAGCGTCAGCGTGCCGCCGAAGGCCATGTGGTGCTCGGCCAGTCCACACCACGTCGACGGCGCCACCACCACCGGCACGCGGTCGCTCACCAGTGCGGCGGCCCGGGTGCAGACTTCCGCGGCGAGGAAGTCGTCCACTCCGGTGGGCAGGTGGGCGCCGTGCTGCTCGGTCGACCCGACGGGCAGCAGCACGAGCGCGTCCCGGGCTGCCAGGTCGCGCAGTTCCGGTGCGGTCAGGCGGTTCCAGCGGTGCTCGGACACGGTACCTCCTAAAGCAAATAATTAGCTTTAAGAAGCTTAAGGTGGCCGGACGCTTGACGCAACATGTTTGCTTTAAGGTGAGGACATGAGTCGAAGGCCGATGGTGCGCCCCGGTGGCCGCAGCGCCAGGGTCCAGGAGGCGGTGCACGCCGCCGTCCGTGAGCTGGAGGCCGAAAGCGGGCGCGAGGCGCTGACCGTGCCGCAGATCGCGGCGCGAGCCGGAGTCACGCCGTCGACGATCTACCGCCGCTGGGGTGACCTGCGCGAGCTGCTCTCCGACGTCGCGGTGGAGCGGCTGCGGCCGGAGGTCCCGCCGGAGAACCGGGGTGGCCTCGAAGCCGACCTGGAAGCGTGGGCCGAGCAGTTCCTCGACGAGATGTCCTCACCGCCGGGGCGTGCCTACATCCGCGACGCGCTGCTCGGTGATCCGGACGGGAGCAACGCCGGTCAGTGCTCGGCGTACGCGGCCGACCAGATCGACGTGATCCTCGGCAGGGCGGCGGAACGCGGGGAGCCGGTGCCGGACGTGGAGAGGGTGCTCGACGGCGTGGTGGCACCGATGATGTACCGCATCCTGTTCCGTCCCGGCTTGCTCGACCCCGCATACGCGCGCCGCCTGGTGGACGACCTCCTCGGCTGAGCCGGGATGGCCCCAGAAGGCTTGGGTTCTAGGAGTCGTCGCAACACCCCAGTTCAGGGGATGCGATGGACTTCGAGATCCGGGACGGTCGATCAGCCAGGGCCGTAGGCGCCCGACGCGCGAGCGCAAGGTCTATCTTGCGCTCGTGCGTCAGTAATCGCGAAGCAGGCAAGATCGTCGGGGTCAATGTCCGGACCGGCAAACGGTGGCGCAACGGGCGTATCCCGTCGGGCCGTGCGGCAGGGGCGCCGCCGATAACCTCGGCGGCTCCTTCTGTTGTGCGGGGCCGGTTTCTGAACGAGGACGAACGCGTCGTCATCGCCGACCGCCGCCGCACCGGCGCCACAATCCGTCAGATCGCCACCGAGCTGGGCCGCGATCCCGCGACGGTGAGCAGGGAACTGCGGCGCAACGCCCACCAGCCCAGCGGGGGCTACCGTCCATACGCCGCCCGGCGCCGTGCCGATGCCCGCCGGCCGCGGCCGAAAGTCCGCATACTCGCGGCCGACGCCGAGCTCCCTCGCGTCGTGCAGGACCATCTGGCCCGTAAACGCAGTCCTGCGGTTCCCCCGAGAACTGGCGCTCTGCTGTGCATGCCAGCCAGAGACATACCGTATTCAGCCTCGCGAGCCGAGAAGCGGAGCACGCGCTGTCCCGGCCCCAGCAGTCGCCTCCTGATCTATTGCCGGTGGATCCCGGCTGAGTCGCGCTCCCGGCTCATGCGGTGATCGCTGCCCAGCCGCGGTCGAGCAGTTCCCAGGCCTTGGTGAAGGCCGCGGCCGGGTCGGGGTGGGAGCGGGCGAGGGCCACCGCTTCCAGGGCGAAGCGAGCGAGGGCCGCGCACGTCAGATCGTCCGCGGGCCGGCCGGACTCGGCGGCGATAGCGCGGGCCAGTGCCTCCTCATGGCGTAGCCACATCGTGCGGCCGTACTCCCGCAGGGCCGGCGTCCGCTGCACGAACGCTTGGAACTCGGCGAACCGGGATCCGGGACTGGCCGGCTTCGTGGCGAAGCCGGCCAGGTGGATCCGGAGGGCTTCGGTGATCGTCCGGCTCGGCGGCCGGTCGGTCACGGCGGCGATCAGCGCCGTCTCGTTGTCCGTCTCGTCGTCGAAGACCAGCGCTTCCTTGCCGCCGGGGAAGTAGTTGAACAGCGTCGACACGGAGACGTCGGCGGCCTCGGCGATCTGCCGGATGCTCACTTGCTCGTAGCCGTGCGCCAGGAACAGCCGCAGCGCCGTCTCGGCGATCGCCTTGCGGGTGGCTGCCTTCTTGCGCTCCCGCAAGCCCGCAGGGCGGCGGCCCGAGTCACTCATACCCCCAGCCTACGCCAAACTTGGTCTCGGTCGAATTTTGGAACGGTTGTAAATTTTGGATCGTTCCGTTTATCGTGGTGGGGCGACGAACCCACGAGAGGAAGATGCGATGACGAACCCCAGACAGGCCGACGCCAGGATCAGCATCATCGGGGCCGGCCCCGGCGGCCTGACGTGCGCGCGGATCCTGCAGCGGCACGGCATCCCGGTCACGGTCTACGACCGCGACGCCGGCGTGCACGCCCGCAACCAGGGCGGCAGCCTCGACCTGCACGCCGATGACGGTCAGCTGGCGCTGCGCGAGGCCGGGCTGCTCGACCAGTTCTTCGCCCTCGCCCGCCCGGAGGGCCAAGAGATGAGGCGCTTCGACACCGACGGCAACGTGGTGTTCCGCCAGCTGCCGGAGCCCGACGACCGGTACAAGCCGGAGATCGACCGCGGCGCGCTGCGTGACCTGCTGCTCGACTCCCTGGCGCCGGGCACCGTCCAATGGGGCCGCGCTCTCGAATCGGTCGACGGCCCCACTGGCGGACCTCGGCGGCTGCACTTCTCCGACGGCGGCATAGTTGAGACCGACCTGGTCATCGGCGCGGACGGAGCGTTCTCCCGGGTACGCCCGGCGATCTCCTCCGCGGTACCGCACTACACCGGCGTGAACTTCCTGGAGGCCCACTTCGACGACGTCGAGAAGCGTCATCCCGGCATCGCCGAGCTGGTCGGCCACGGCCTCGCGACCGGTACGGACGGCGAACGCGCTCTGGCCGCTCAGCGCAACAGCGGCGACCACATCCGGGTCTACATCGTCCAGCGCGCCCCGCTGCACTGGATCTCGGAGGCGGGGCTGAGCATCGACGACACCGCCGGCCTCCGGGCTTACCTGCTCGACCAGTTCGCCGGCTGGTCGCCCCTGCTGCTCAGCATGATCGCCGACAACGACGGCCCGTACGTCGACCGCCCCCTGTTCGTGCTGCCCGCGCCGCACACCTGGGAACACTCGCCGACCGCGACCCTGCTCGGCGACGCCGCCCACCTCATGCCGCCGGTGGGCGTCGGCGTCAACCTGGCGATGCTCGACGCGTACGAACTCGCCCTGGCCCTGACCCGCGCCGACACGGTGGGCGAGGCCGTGCGCGCTTACGAGGAGACAATGCTGCCGCGCTCCGCGGAATGGTCCACCTCCCTCGACGGCGCGGCCGGCTTCCTGTTCGACCGGGACGACAGCCACGAGGGCGGCGACAAGATGCGAGAGCTCAAGGAGGAAATCAACCGATGAACGTCGACGGAACGTGGCAGCTCACCATGATCACCGGGGGCGGCGAGGAAACCGTCGAACTGGTCCTGCGATCGGCGGGCGAAACCCTGAACGGCAACTTCGACGGCCGTCCCATCAGTGAGGGCAAGCTCCGGGGTGCCGAGGTCACCTTCACCGCTTCCATCACCTCACCCCTCAAAGCGAAGATCAAGTGCGCTGCCGCACTGGACGGAGACGCGATGACGGGCAAAGCGAAAGCGCTTTTCCTGACGGTCCCGTTCACGGCCACCCGCATGCCTGCCCCCTGGGGTTCGTCATGAGGGTGACCTTCTTGGTCGCAGCCGCCGCGGTGGCGCAACTCATCGGAGTTCCCGTCGCGGCCGCGTCCGACGTCCACCGCCCCTCCATCGCCTTCGACTACAGCGCCGGGGAGAACCCCGAAGACCTCTCCTTCAACCGGACGGGTCCGTGAACGTCTCCATGCTGGGCAAGGTCGCCCAGCAGCCGCCTTCGCTCGTGCGCCTTCAGCGATCGGGCGCCGTCACGACGCTCGTCAGGGGCGAGAACGGCGAGATGCTGACCGGAAACGTGCGCGCCGACGACGGGACCGTCTACTACAACCTCAACTCGCCGACCGCCGCGCGCGCCGGCGTCTGGAAGCTGCCACCGGACAACCCGTACGTGTCGCCGCGGTGCCCGGTGCCGCATTCCTCAATGGACTGGCCCTGCACCCGCACGGCCGAACCCTGTACGTCGCCGACAGCGTCGCCGGCGTGATCTGGGCCGTGGACGCCCGGCTGGGAACCTCGCGGAAATGGTTCGAGAACCCGATCCTGGCACCGACGGAAAAGGATCGGTTCGGGGCGAACGGGGTGCGGCACCACCGCGGCGAACTGTGGATTTCGAGCACCGCTCACGGCACCCTGGTGAAGGTGCCGATCACCGGAACGGGGCAACCGGGACTGATGACGGTCGTTGCCTCGGGCGTCACCGGCATCAACGACTTCACGTTCACCGGCGACCGCTCCGACGTGGTCATCGCCGCGGCCAACAGCAGCGACGAGGTGCGGCTCATCCGGCCGGACGGGCGCCGCACCACGATCCTCGGCCACGACGACGGCCTCAACTGGCCCACGGCCGTGGAACTCCGGGGATCGACGCTCTACGTCACCCAGGCGGGACTGCACGAGCCCCACGACGCCAGGATCTGGCGAATCCCCGTCCGGACGCTGTAAGAACTCCTAACTCAACGGGAGGTTGCGGAGTCGGCGCCAGCAGATGATCGCGCAGGCCAGGCTGAGGAAGGCTTCGTGGATGTCGTCGCGGATCTCCCAGCGGGTCCGCAGGCGGCGGAACCAGTGCAGCAGCGCGAAGGTCTGCTCGACGACCCAGCGGTAGACGCCCAGGCCGGAGCCGTGTTCGCTGCCGCGGCGGGCGATCACCGGTGTGATGCCCTTGGATCGGACCAGGTTGCGATACTTGTCGTGGTCGTAGCCGCGGTCGGCGTATAACGCGTCAGGACGGAACCGGGGCCGGCCGCGTTTGCCGCGTACCGGCGGGATCTGGTCGATCAGCGGCACAGCTGGGTGACGTCGTTGCAGTTGCCGCCGGTGAGCGACACGGCCAGCGGGATGCCGTGTCCTTCGGTGATCAGGTGGTGCTTCGCGCCCGTTCTGGCGCGGTCGACCGGGCTCGCCCCGGTTTTGGGCCGCCTTTGAGGGCGCGGATGTGCGAGCCGTCGATCGCGGCCCGCGACCAGTCCAGCGCGTCCGCGGCGTTGAGCTCGGAGAGCAGGTTCTCGTGCAGCCGCTGCCACGCCGGCCTGATGCCAGTCCCGCAGCCGCCGCCAGGCGGTCATACCGAAGCTGAAGCCAAGTTTCTGGGGCAGAAACTCCCACGGGATACCGATGTGGAGCACGAACAGGATGCCGCACAACACCTTGCGGTCATCCAGCCGCTTGCGGCCCGGATGGTCGGCACGGCGCGGGACCACCGGGAGCAGCGGCTCGATCCGCGCCCACAACTCGTCGGACACGATCCAGGGAAGCTGCTCGCCCTTCCTCACGCCAGGGTCAACACACCGATGATCAACAGTATTCCAAGATCATTGTGTTAGGAGTTTTAAGAGGCAGGAAACGCGTGTCGTGGTCGAAACGGCTGCGGGTCGTGCAAAGCACACAGTCCGTCAGATTGTGGAATTTGGAGCCGTGATGGGATCCAGCATCGTTGTCCTGCGAAAACCCCATATCACTTGGTCATCCTCGGCCGCCCGTCATACGGGCGGCCGGTTCGACGAGGCTGGGCTTGAGGCATCGCGCCCAGGGCGACCCGGTTGCCGTGCGGATGCTGCGCCGTTCGTTGGCCGATGACCTGCCTACCGGGCAGGACAGGAAACATCTCGAGCGTGCGTTCGACATCCTCCTGTCTGTGCAAGGCCAGCCCCGACGGAACTGGATCAGGCCGCCGTTCGCGTAAAGGCGCGTTCCGGGTCTGGGGAATCCGCGCCGTTGGGAGGTTCCACTTTCGGACCACCGCCAACATTCGCACGATGACCACCATCTGCACAGTCACCACCGCCACGACCTCGGGGGACAGATGCAGGGTGAACCCAAGTCCTACGAAGATCCCACCACCGAACGCGGGCAACGCGTAGATCTCCTTGTGCAGCACCGTCGGCACTCTCATGACCAGGACCTCGCGCATCAGGCCACCACCGACAGCATTGATCATGCCGATGATGCCGGCCACGTAGACCGGCGTACCGTGCTCCATCGCCCTGGTCGCGCCGGTGATGGTGAACATGGCCAGTCCGACCGCGTCGCAGAACTGCACGGGCATGTCGAACCGGCACAGCCGCGGGTACCAGAAGACCACAATCGCCGCTATCACCAAGCTGGCCACGAAGTACCACGCCGTCAGCAACCCGATCGGTGGCTCAACCCCGAGGAGGACGTCTCGCAGCACGCCACCGCCGATCGCGGTGAGGATCGCCGCCGTGCCGATTCCGAACAGGTCCAGACGCGACCGTGCAGCATCCATGGCGCCCGCGAGCGCGAAAGCCAAGATGCCCAAAACTTCCATGACCACGAACACAGTTCGACCCCAAGCCGTCCGAGAATGCGTAAGTTACCGAAAGCAGATTAGGATCCGACGGCGATCTCGCCATGCGCCAACAGTGTGGCCACAGCGCGCAGCCTTACGAGCAGCCCTCTGCGGGAGGGGGCACCGGGACACCTAAAAGTTGCCCCGTCGGGCAAGGTTCTTCGCATGGCAGCAATTTTCTTGCCGGTAGGTGCGAACGACGGGAACTGTAAAATATTCGGTGTAACTCCCAACGTCACGGAGTTGGGCGATCCGGCCTCCTGCCAGTCGACAACGCACTGCAGGTTGTTCTCTCCGCGTGTGCGGGGGGCGACTACATGATCCGCAGCAACCATGAGTTGTCGCGCGGCACACGCTTCAGTTCCGCGAATTCTCGCGGTTCTTGCGGTAGCTGGAGAAAAGTGAGATACCGCTAGCGACGGCAATCATCCCGAAAACGGCACTGATGTAGGAGCTCAAGCCGAAGGCTTGCGTGGCGACGTTGGCCACGATGCTGCTGACCAGGAGCACCACGAGCAGCGCTCGGGCGCGGGTGGGCGAGGAGTTCAGTTCCTTGTTCATGACAAGAAAGTTAGTTGTGTACGACAGCGTCGGCCATACCGCAGGCTTCCGGCTGTCAGGTAGTGCAGGCTGTACTCGATCCCGTGAACTGGTGCGATGGTTCCGCTTCCGATGCCTGGAGCGTCTGTGAAGCCGCACTCGGACTGAACCGGTCAGGTCGAGGCCGGTGCGGATGACGTGTCTCTCGGCGCGGGCCTACGGGCGGACAGGCGGTCCAGGCTGGCAGAGACGCCGGTGAGTACACCTCTGCTGCCTCGTACATCGTCGCCTTCCAGGTGAGGGAACGGACTACTGAGCACGTCGGTCATCGCCTGAAGTCAGTGACTCCTGCGTTCGGCGCAGGACGAGTTCGAAGCAGAGCTGCTCGGCTCGCTCGGGAGCGGCCGCCACGGCTGGTAGCCACCAGGAGTGGTCAGCACTGTCGACGGTGCAATCAGGCAACTGATATGAGCCTGCCGTCTTGGACCATCGCGGCGCTCGGATTGACCGAGAGTGTGTTGACGCGCTTGCCTCTTTCCGGCTTGTAGCGAAAGTCTCAGGTCGACCACGGACCGGCTGAGCAAGCAGATGATCATCGCCTGCTCATGTCCGGCCGAACGGTGCCAGCAAAGCTTCATCGCTGTCAAACCGTTGCAGCACAGGCTGTCCGGCACTCTCTGCCATCAGCGCATTTTCCCGCAGTGTCTTCCGTCCCCGTTCGGTGCGTGCGATGGAGATCGGTGCGGCAGCGAATGGTGAGCGTGGGGAGGTGTGATATATCGAGGTCCCCGTGGAACGTGCTGGCCAGCAGGTAGGTGCCGTGCGGATCGGGTTGCGCTTCGCGCAGGTCCACTTAGGTACTGTCACTTTGCCTGCCCACCCAGCAGCCGCCCTTGGTTCGGTACAGCAGGTTGTACCTCGTCTTGGGATTGGCCCATGCCCCTTTGTCCGGACACAAGCGCGACCAGATCGCCTCCGTGATGCTGCCCAGTCTCATTGGCGTGAAGTTGCCGCCGGCCTCCACCTGCTTCGAAAGCTCTTTCGCCGCAGCAGGATGAACGGTTCGATGTGGACGATAGCGGGTCGAACAAGCAGGGGTGCGGGTGCTGGCCGCTGACGAACTGTTGTGTCTCTGCTTGCCGCTGAGGGGTCAGCAGCAAGTGTTGGACCGGGCGAGGACGATGTTCTCCGCCTGCTGGCCTCTCTGCCCTGCGTGCTTCCAACCTTGCTGGACTCACGGAAGCCCTGAGCATCGATGTTCGAGCAATGGGCGAAGACGCCAGTGCCGTGGTGCACTGGATCAGCCGGATCTTGAGACCGCGGCGGCTGATGTCACACCGATGGCGTCCGTGTTCGTCGGGTCCGGGGCGACGTCGGCGCCGCGGAGCGGACAGGTGCAGCCTGCGCTACCAAGAACCGCCTGCAGCCTGGGTCGTTTCGGCCGACGGGCGACATTACGGTTCCGTCCTGGGAATCGAAGAACAGGACCTCGGGATATTGTGATGTCAATCCATAATGTACAGACTGATGGATCTTCTGGTGTGGGCGTTGCCAATCCCGCGTCGGCGGTGCGGGTACAGGGCCTGAAGAAGGTCTACGGCACGGAACTGCAAGCGGTGACTGCACTTGCGGGCGTCGACGCGATGTTCGAGCGGGGCACGTTCACCGCGGTGATGGGGCCGTCCGGTTCGGGCAAGAGCACGTTGCTGCAGACCGCGGCGGGACTGGACCAGCCGACCGGCGGCCAGGTGTGGGTCGGTGACACGGAGTTGTCGCGACTGTCCGAGACGGATCTGACGAAGCTGCGGCGGTCGAAGATCGGGTTTGTTTTCCAGGCGTTCAACCTCATCGGAGCGTTGACGGTGCAGGAGAACATCGTGTTGCCGTTGCAGTTGTCGGGAAAACGCGCCGATGCCACGTGGGTGCGGCAGGTCGTCGACCGGGTCGGGTTGACCGAGCGGCTGGCGCATCGACCGTCGGAGCTGTCCGGCGGTCAGCAGCAGCGAGTCGCGATCGCGCGGGCGTTGGCGACGCGCCCCGAGGTCATCTTCTGCGATGAACCGACCGGTGCGCTGGACACTCAGACCGCGGGCGAGGTGCTGAGCCTGCTGCGTTCGGTGGTGGACGAGGCGGGACAGACGGTGATCATGGTGACGCACGACCCGGTGGCGGCGTCGTACGCGGATCGTGTGATGGTGCTGGCCGACGGCCGGATCGTGCACGACATGCCGCAGCCGGGTGCGGAGCGCATCGCGGAGCACCTGGCGTCGCTGGGTCGTCGCCCTCGCGTGACGCAGGAGCGCTGACCGATGCTGAAGCTGGCCGCGAAGATGCTGCGCTACCGCAAGGGCAGTGCGGTCGCCACCCTGCTGGCCTTGACGGCCGGAGTGGTGCTCTTGATGTCGTTCGGACTTCTGGTGGAGTCCGGCATGCGGTTCGAGGCCGCGCCGAAGCGCTACGCCGCAACAGACGTCGTTGTCGCCCATCGCGACATCACCCTCACGACGACCGGTGAGGAGCAGGTCACCGTAGAGCTGCCTGAAGGGGGCACCGTCCCGGCCTCGATGGTCGAACGGCTCCGGCAGGTACCGGGTGTGGCCACGGTCGTGGGGGACACGTCGGTGACGGTGATCGTGGAGAACGGCGGGGCCACCGGGCACGGGTGGAGCAGCACGGCGCTCACCCCCCACCAGTTGGTCTCGGGTGCTGAACCGAAGACGGGCGAGGAAGTCGCGCTGGATGAACGCCTGGCCGGCTCGGTAGCGCCCGGCGACGAGGTCCCGATCCTGGTGAATGGGACGGCACGCGTCTACCGGATCAGTGGCCTCGTGCGCAATGCCGGCCCCCGGCCGGCCCCCGACGCGTTGCCTGCGGTGTTCTTCACCGACGAGCACGCGGCGGCCGTGTACCCGCGGCAGGGCCGGGTCGACGCTGTCGGCGTCATCGCTGAGCCAGGTGCCGACAGCGCCGCACTGGTCGCCGACGTACGCGAGTTGGCCACCGAGGCCGGAGTCAAGGCTTACGCCGGCGCCGAGCGCGGGTTGCTGGAACAGTCCGCGGATGCGGCGGCAGGCAGGATGCTGGTCCAGCTCGGCACTGTCTTCGGCGGGTACGTGGCGCTGCTGGTGATGTTCGTCGTGGCCGGAACCATCGGCCTCGCGGTCCGGCACCGGCGACGCGATCTCGCCTTGCTCCGGGCAGTCGCCGCCACCCCTGGCCAGATCACCCGGTTGGTCCTCATCGAGGTGGGGCTGCTCAGCCTGCTGTCGGTCGTGATCGGCGTGCCCTCGGGCTGGTTCGCCATCCGATGGCTGCGCGGGGAACTGGTCGACCACAAGTTCATCCCGGACACGTTCCCGTTTGGCGGCGGTGTGCTGACCTCGGTCGCGGTGGTGGTGGCGACGATAGCGGTGGCGGTGGGCGCCGCGCTGATCGCCGCCCGTCGGACGGTGCTGATCCGCCCGACGGAGGCGCTCGGTGAGATCGCTGTGGAACCCCGCCGCAACAGCAAGATCCGCTTGTTCTCCGGCTTCGTCGCCTTGGCCGGTGGCATTTTCCTGACCACCCTCACCACTGCGCTGAAGGGGAACGCTGCCCTCGGCACCGCGATAGGCGTGTTGTTCGTGCTCGTCCTCGCGGTCGCCCTGCTCGCCCCCTGGATCAACCGGGTGGCCGCCCGGCTGCTCGGTCCGGTGCTGCGCGCGGTGTGGGGCGACAGCGGTTACCTCGCCGCGGCGAACCTGCGCGCCAATGCCCAGAGCATGGTCACCGTGCTGACCGCGCTGGTGCTGTCGGTTGGCCTCGGTGGCTCGATCTGGTTCATCCAGGACAACCAGCAACGAGCGGCCGTTGCGCAGAGCCGTGACGGGATGCGAGCCCAAACCGCCATGATCTCCGCTGCAGGTCTGCCTGACTCCGCCCTCGCGGAAATCCGCGGGATTCCCGGTGTGGTGGCCGCCACCGGAGTGCGCAATACCTCGATCATCCCCGCCGGGGGAGAGGAGGCCAGCGATGTGCAGGCGATCGATCCGGACGGCGCCGAGCTCACGATGGACCTCAGGGTCCGCAGCGGCAGCTTGGCCGACCTGCGCGGCCTCGCCATGGCGGTGTCGACCTTGCAAGCCGATTCCAGCGGTTGGGAGATCGGCGAGCAGGTCGAGGTGCGGCTCGGCGACGGCACACCGGCCACCCTGCGCATCGTCGCGATCTACGACCGGGGCATGGGCTTCGCCGCCGCTACCGTCGCCAAGGACGTCATCGCGGGCCACACCGCCTCCACCGGCTACGAGCGGATCCTCGTGCGCAGCGAACCGGGCACCGACATCACCACCGCCCTGGCCGACGTCGCCGATCGGCACCCCGGCAGCACCGTGACGAGCACGGCCGGCCTCACCGACCAGCTCGCCGACGATCTGGAACTGGGATCCTGGTTGAACAAGCTGCTGGTCGGCATCATGGTCGGCTACGCCGCCTTGGCCGCCGCCAACATCATGGTCATGGCAGCCCTCACCCGTGGCCGTGAACTGGCTCTGTTGCGCTTGGTCGGCGTCACCCGCAAGCAGGTGAAGAGAATGGTTCACGCGGAACAAACCGGCCTGCTCGGCGTTTCTCTGCTGATCGGTGGAGCCATCGCCGCGATCACATTGGTGTCGGTTGTCCGCACTCTCACCGGGCAAAGCGTTCCTTATGTTCCTCCGCTGGGATGGGTGTTCATCGTCGGCGGCACGACGCTACTGGCCCTGCTCACCACCGTCCTGCCCATCGCGAGACTGCTCCGGATCCCGCCGATCGCCGGTATCGGCGTCAAGGAGTAACGATCGCCTGGGGCAGCAGACCGTCCCGATCCGGTTGAACGACAACCGAAGGGCGCGTCCGCACTGCGAGGACGCCCTTCGGTTGTCGTCGTCAAGCGTCTGGACGAAGTGGACGTTGACGACGGTGTTCGAAGCCCCTGCGCCACAGGCCCAAGTCGTTCGACTCACCGCCCGCTCCGATTTCGCTCCGCGTCCGCGATCGGTGTGGAGCTCGGTTCGCACTCGCAGCAACGGAGCCAATCGCTCGGCCAGGACAACGCAGCCACGTCTTCATGCTCCGAGGTGCTTCGAGCCAGTCGGCTCGAGGCCGGAGAGGCAACGGTCGATCGCTGCGGCGTAACGCCGCTCTGCGCTCGTCGCGGTGGCCGACGAATCGTCGTTACTTCGGTCCGGTGCCCTTGAGGTAGCGCAGGACCGCGGTGACGCGTCGGTCGGCCCGGTCGTCGGGGGCGAGGTCGAGTTTCGCGAAGATGCTGCGGATGTGCTTGTGCACTCCGCCTTCGGTGATGACGAGCTTCTCGGCGATGGCGGTGTTGCCGAGTCCCTGGGCCATGAGCGCGAGCACGTCGCGTTCCCTGGGGCTCAGCCGGCCCAGCGCGCTGGTGTGCGGGTTGCGGGCCAGCAGCTGACCCACCACTTCGGGGTCCACGGCGGTGCCGCCGCTGGCCACTCGGTGCAGCGCGGTCATGAACTCGTCGACCCGCCCTACTCGTTCCTTCAGCATGTAGCCGAGCCGGCCGGCGCCAGCGGCCAGCAGCTCGGTGGCGAACGTCTGCTCCACATGCGCCGAGAGCACGAGCACCGCGAGACCCGGCTGCCGGCGGCGGGCCTCGACGGCCGCCACGATGCCCTCGTCGGTGTGAGTTGGCGGCATCCGCACGTCGACGATGGCGACGTCCGGCTCGTGTTCGGCCACCGCGGTCAGGAACGACCCCGGCGTGTCCGCGGTGGCCACCACGTCGAGCGACTCGGCGCGCAGCAACAGCGCCAAACCCTCACGCAGCAACGCGTCGTCCTCGGCGATCACGATCCGCACGGCAACTCCACTCGCATCGTCGTCGGCCCGCCGGCCGGGCTGTCCAGGGTGAAACGCCCGTCGTAGGCCTCGATCCGCCGGCGGATACCGGCCAGACCCGACCCTTTGCTTTCGTCCGCGCCCCCTTGGCCGTCGTCGCTGATCTGCAGCGCCAGGCGGTTGCCCTGCCTGGCCACTTCAACCATGGCGTTCGCGGCGCCGCTGTGCTTGGTCACGTTGGACAGGGCCTCGGCGATCACGAAGTAGGCGGTGGCCTCGACGGAGGCGGCGCACCGGCCCGGTACGTCCACCACCAACTCACACGGCACGCCGCAGCTGCTCGCGAGGCCGTCAAGCGCACCGGCGAGCCCTCGGTCGGCCAGCACCGGAGGCAGGATGCTGCGCGCCACCGCACGCAGCTCGGAAAGCGCCTGTTCGGCAGCGTCCTGAGCTCGGTCCAGCGCGGCATGGGCCGCGGCGGGGTCGCGGTCCACGGCCCGCCGCACGGCGCCGAGCAGCACATTCACCGCGACGAGCCGGTTCTGCGTGCCGTCGTGCAGTGACCGCTCGATGCGGCGCAACTCGGCGGCGTGCGCGTCGAGAGCGGCGGCACGGGTAGCGGTCAACTCGACGACCCGCAACGAGAGGTCGGCGCCCGCGGGAGGTGCCAGCAGGTGCCGGCCCGGCCACTCCTGTGCTCGGACGAGCGCAGGCCCGAGCGCGACTATGAAGGCGCCGCAGAGCACGCCGGTGGCCCCGACGGCCAAGGGACCCGTGATGGTCCAGAAGAGGAAGCTGGGGGAGTTGTCCTCGGGCGGCAGCAGGTGGTACCAGAACGGGTACGTCGTGTTTTGCAGCATCACGACCGGCAACGAGAGCCCGATGAACCCGGCGGCGAAGCCGGCTGTGGCGTGCAGCAGCAGCCATGCCAGCTCACGTCGCACCGTCACGTCGCGCAGCGCGGCGCGCACCTGGTGCGGCACGGGGCCGGGGCCGAGAACATCGAGCCGGGCCCGTTCCCGGTTCGCGACCGCCCGCAGCACACGCAAGGCGGAGGGCACCAGGAGGATGCCGGCACCGACGCAGCTGAGCAGCCCGACCACGCCGATCCAGATGAGGACGGCCATTGCGAGCAACGCCGTGCCCAGGCCACCTATCAGGCGCGCAACGGCATCGAGCGACGCCCACACGCGCCGCCACACCCGTGTCATTCCGCCTCCCGAGCCCTGGACCCTATCCGATCAGCACAACTCCACATCGGACCGAGTCGACCTGCCCACCATCGCCCACCCATCAGGGCAGGCTGGTCGCCGCCACGAGGTCGTCTTCGTCGAGAGGTCGGACGGACGTGCTCAGCCGTCGACGCCTGGCGCCGAACAATCGCGAGCCGCATGAAATCGTTGATTCCAAGGCAGAACGTAATGTCGTCCGCAGGTCAGAGCGACCCAGGCTGCAGGTGGTTCTTGGTAGCGCAGGCTGTACCTTTCGCTCCGCGGCTGCGATGCCGGCCCCGGCCCGACGAGCACGAACGCCCTCGGCGCAGCGGAGGAGGACACCGTGCGTTGTTACGTCCGCACAATCCCGGCGGTCGTGGCGGCAACTGCTCGCCGTCAGCGGCGGTAGGTGGAGCCGGCCGCCGCCGGACATGGGCCAGTGGTGCAACAGCGGCCGGGTCCCTCTCCGCGCACAGCGATACAAGTGCGACGGAGTCCGCGGCTCGAGCCGATGATGGCTCGAGCCGCCCTATCGGTCGTCCGACCCGGATGCGAGCGGTCGGACGCGGGAGAACATCTCCACATCGGACCGTCGCCCACCCACGGCCTGCCAGTTGCGCAGCAGGCCTTCCCGAACGAACCCTGCGCTGAGCGCCACTTGCTTCGACGGTTCGTTCCACGGCTCGATGCACAGCTCGACGCGCCAGCTGCCGAGCCGGTCGAACGCCCAGTTGGAAAGCCCGGTCACGGCCTCGCGGGCCACACCTCGGCCGCGCGCCGACGGCAGAACCCAATAGCCGAGCCCGACCCGGCCGAGGTCGAGATCGCGCAGGCGGAGGCTGATATGTCCGACGACTGTGTCGGTGACGCGGTCCGCGATCGCGCGTGGCACCGTGATTCCGTCGGCCGACAGCTCCGTCATCCGGTGCAGGAAGCCATGTCCCGCTTCGGTCGTGTACGTGGCCGGAACCGTCGTGATTGATGTGATGTAAGAGTCGGTCGCGGCCTCAGCCAGCACACCCAGGTCACTCTCCCGCCACGGCCGCAGCTCGAACCGTTCGGTCGCTACCTCAACGGTTGCCAAGTCCACAGTCTGCAACACGCACCTCCTCCCTCAACGCCTCGCAACGGCGACATCCAGCGTGTGGTGGTACCCGGAAAAGCTTCCCGACGAGAGCTCCGCATCATCTGTCATTGCTGTCAACCGGCGGCGCCCTCGCGTGAGCCGACGAAGGCGGCAAACCGCGGCATCGGTTTCAAGGAACGAGCACGATCTTGCCGAAGGCGGCACCGGACTCGAGTTTTTCATGCGCGTGCGCTGCGGCTGCGAGAGGAAACGTTTCATCGATCAGACTGGCAACGGTTCTGCCGGCGACGAGTTCCAAAAGCTTTTCCATGCGTGCGCGGAGCTCTGCACGGCTGATCGAGGAGAGGCTGAGCATGAGCAGGGTCGGGGAGGCCGGGAACCGGCCGAGCAGGGTCGAGCCGAAGTCCGGCGTGGGGAAACCCGCCGCTCCTCCGCACAGCACGTACCGGCCGTTGGGAGCCAGCTTCTCCAGGAAGCGGTCGAACTCCGGGCCGCCGACCGGGTCGATGATGATGTCGTATTCCTCGTACGCTTGGGCGTCGGCAAGACGGTTCACGACAGTCGACGCCCCCAGCGCCGCCAGCCGTTCACCGCGAAGTGCGGAGCTCGTCACTGCCGTCACAGCGGCCCCGAGGTGGATGCCCAGCAGGGTCGCCATCAGCCCGACTCCACCTCCGGCACCACGGACCAAAACCTTGTCTGCTTTGCGTACCCCGGCACGTTCGAGCGACGTCCAAGCGGTCAGCGCGTTGAACCCGAGCGCAACCGCTTCCGCTTCACCGACCTGGTCGGGAAGAGCGACGACAGCCTCGACGTCTGCCGCGACCAGCTCGGCATAGCCGCCACCGGTCTGGTCCAGCATCGCGTAGACGCGGCGGCCGACCCACGCGTCGTCGACGTTCTCACCGGTCGCCACGACAACACCGGCCACCTCAAGGCCTGGTACGGAACCGGGAGAACCACCGAACTCACCTCGGCGGGACATGACGTCGACGTGTCCCACACCGGCCGCCTTGACTTCGACCAGCACTTCTCCCGCTTGCGGCCGGGGATCGGGGAGGTCGGCGAGGACGAGGTTCTCCGCGCCTCCGAATGCCTTCAGAACAACGGCCTTCATGATCAGTGTTTCTCCTCGGTGGGACTGCGTCCGATTGGATCGCAGTTCCACTGTATGAGGCTTGGGTCAGCACACACTATGCTCATATGTGCCGTATTTTTGCGCGATTGTGCCTATGCTGCCGGTGTGGACGTGTTCAGCGATGTGATCGGCAGCATCCGGGCCGGGCGGCCGGCGTTCTGTCGCACTTCCGGCAGCGGCGCCTGGGGACGGAGCTTCGACGACTTCACCGGCGCCGGCTTCCACGTGCTGCTCCGTGGTGCGTGTTGGCTTCTGCTGCCCGGTCAGGCACCGTTGGCGCTCAGTCCAGGCGACGTGGTGCTCCTGCCGCACGGCACTGGGCACGGGTTGAGCGAGCGACCGGATCGACCACTGGCCGATCTCCCGAGGGAGGAAAAACTCCCCTCGGGAGCCAATTTGCGAGCGGAAGTGCCGATCGACCCCGCGGAGGCGCACGCGGACATGGTGTGCGGCGCCTACGAGTTGCAGCTCCGGCCGCTGCACCCGTTCCTGCGGGCGCTGCCGGACGTCGTCCACGTGCCTGCGCGGGCCGGCCGGCACCCGGCGCTACGCGCGGCGGTCGACCTCCTGGCCGCCGATGTGGTGGACGCACTCCCCGGTGCTGACGCGGCGGTGCCCGCGCTCATCGACCTGGTGGTGATCTACACGCTCCGTGCGTGGCTGCAGGAGGAGCCCGAGCGAACAGCCAATACCGGCTGGTGGGCCGCGCTGGCTGACCCCGCGATCGCCGAGGCGCTTCAGCACGTGCACCGGGAACCCAGTCGCAAGTGGACAGTGCAGGAGCTCGGTGAGACGGTCGGCCTGTCCCGAACCGCGTTCACCCGGAGGTTCACCTCCATGGTTGGACAGCCTCCGCTGGTCTACCTGACGAACTGGAGGCTGGGCATGGCCGCTCAACTGCTGCGGGAAACCGATAATCCCATCGCCCTCATCGCGGGTCAGGTCGGCTACCGGTCCGAGTTCGCCTTCGCCAACGCCTTTCGCAGAGCGTTCGGCGTGCCCCCTGGGCGGTTCCGACGCGCTGAGCTACCCGTCGGCCGTGGCAGTGAGAGCCGTGGGAAGGCCGGCGCCACCGCATCCGTCGGGTAAGTCCTCCCGCTTGTGGCAGCACCACTGGCCGTGCTGCTGACCGGCGGCAGCCGGACGTGACCTTGCACAGACCATCTGACGGACATGGCTTTGCGCCCGGCAAGAAACCGCCACTTTGCGGCCAAGATCAGTGGGAAAGGGGGCAACCTCGGCGATCACGCCAGGCGTTCGAGCCCACGAAGTTGACCGGACGGCTCCGTGCCGGAGCGCGAGCGACTCATCCCGCCCGGTTGGCCGGTGGGACGCCGGTGAAGGTGAGGCTGCCGGGAATGGCGGCGAACGCCGCGAGCGTGTCCGTGGCGAGATGCTCAACGGTGGGGTCTTGTGGCCGGTCTGCCCAGGCCTCCAGCGCGCGGTGGAACGCGGCGACGAGGATGTCCAGCGCCAGGCGGGGACGCAGGTCGTGTGGGTCGAGCCCGAATCTGCGGTGCAGGACGTCGAGGGCGGCGCGGACGGTGACGCCGCAGAAGTACAGGCAGTGCGCCTCGATCGCCGGAGTCCTGCCGGCAAGCCGCGTGCAGGACAGCAGTCGGTGCGCCCAGTCGCCGGTGTTCATAGTCCGCATCGCGGCGAGCACGGCGTCTTGCAGCACCTGCAGGATCGAGCATTCCGCGGCCACCGGCAGGGTTTCCAGCTCGTCGATGAACGCTTTCCACATGTCCTCGTACGGCGCCATCGCCACCTCCTCCTTGCTGGCGAAGGTGCGGAAGAACGTCCGCTTGGACACCTCCACCCGGTCGCACAGCTCGTCCAGCGTCACGCTGTCGAAATCCTGTTGTGTGAACAGGTTCAGCGCGGTGTCGATGAGCGCTTCGCGTGTGCGCTGCTTCTTGCGCTCCCGCAGTGTCGGCCGTGGGCTGGGAGACGACACGGAGTCGGTGGCCATGCGGCGATCTTACCTCGATGCCATATGCCACTTGAAAGCAAACGCCACTCAGTGGCAAGGTGGTCGGCAACGATCACCGACCTGGGAGGCACTCATGCAGGCTCTGCTCTTCGACCACTCCGCACCCGGCAACCTCCGGCTCGGCTCGGTTTCCGACCCGGAGCCCGCCGCCGACGAGGCTGTCGTCCGTGTGATCGCCAGCTCCGTCAACCCCGGTGACCTGTACCTGGATGCCACTCCGGAGGGCAGCGTGCCCGGTTACGACGCCGCCGGGGTCGTCGTGCGGGCGGCGGCGGACGGCTCGGGTCCAGCCGTCGGCACACCGGTGGTGACGCTCGGTTTCGCCGGCGGGTGGGCCGAGCTTCGCGCGGTCCGGACCGGTTGGATCGGCGTCGCCCCGGCCGGCGCCGACCTCGCCGCCGTCAGCACGGTTCCGGTGGCGGGCACCAGTGCGCTGCGGGCGCTGCACAGGCTGGGCCCGATTCTCGGCCGCCGAGTTCTCGTGACCGGCGCCACCGGTGCGGTGGGCCGATACGCCGTGCAACTGTCCCGACTCGGCGGCGCCTACGTAGTGGCCTCCACCGGTGACCCGGACGCCAACGGTGACCAGCTGCGGGCATTGGGCGCCGATGAGGTGGTCCGCGAGCCAGGAGACCTCGACGAACCAGTCGCCGGCGTCATCGACGTGGTCGGTGGTGAGCGCATGGTGCAGGCGTACGAGAAGCTTGCCGGAGACGGCGTTCTGGTGTCGGTCGGGCACATGAGTGGCGGAGGGGAGCACTTCCCCGCCTTGGCCTTCTCCGGTCACGACGGCCGGAACAACCGCAGCATCACCTCCTTCTTCCTGGGCGCCTACGCCGGACTGTCCACAGACCTGTCCTGGTTGGCCGCGCGGGTTGCGGACGGCACCCTGAGTCCGGGCATCTCCCGGCGCGAGGACTGGAAGAACGCGGGCACGGCCGTTCAGGCGCTCGTAGAAGGCCGCGACCGCGGCAAGCTGATCCTCGACATCGGCCAGCACGCTTAGGTAGGACACCGCTCGCTGTCATGGCCGCGCGGATGACGTGCCATGCGTCTTGTCTGGTGGCCACGTCGTCGCGGCCCTGCAGAGTGACCTGCTGCCCGCGGAGCGAACTTCAAGGCAGCCGAGGCTGGCCTGGTTCTGGCACTGCTGCGCACGACCGATGCCATCAGTGAACTGCTTGGCACCCACAGATGCTCAGCGCGTGCGAAATGGTTGGGGTGATCCGAAACCTTCCGAGCCATGCCGAACGGGCCTGGCGACGAACAGCTGATGCACTCTTCTCTCCCGCGGACGCCCGATTCGGCAACGAGGACTGTCCCGCTCTGCGCGATACCCGCTGGCTGCGCGACAACCGTCCGGTCCGGACGGCGCCGTCGCGGGCCACCGGAAACCGCCCAAGGCTGTGTCAAGCCGGACCCTGTCCGATCAGCGCTACTCCACATCGGACCGAGTCGACCTGCCCACCGATGCCCACCAACCAGGACAAAAGAATCTTTCACTTGGTGGTGCCACCACTACCTCGGTCGTTCAGCAAGCTGGATTGTCCACTCGGGAGGAGATGAGGAGCCTGGAGTCAGTCGGTCACAGCAAGACCGACGTCCGTGGAACCCAGGAGTTGGCTGCCTTGTTCACATCCTCTTCCCAGCGATATCGACCTTCTTCCTCGGGGTGTCGCCGCATGGCCGCCCTGACGGCGGCGGCGGTCGCTGCGGGCGGTCTCGCGTTCGCCGGCTCGGTCCCAGCCGCCCAGGCCGAGCCCCGCCGCGACGCGGTACAGCAGAGCATCGACAAGGTCGTCGGTGTCGACCGGCACCCAGGAGCGCTGGCCGCGGTCCGGGACCGGCACGGCCGGACCCGCCACTACACGGCGGGAACCGGCGACCTGCGGACCGGCAAGCAGGTGCCGGTGAACGGCAGGGTGAGGATCGGCAGCGCGAGCAAGATGTTCACCTCCGTGGTCGTGCTGCAGCTCGTCGGGGAGGGCAGGCTGGAGCTCGACGCATCGATCGAGAAGTACCTGCCGGGCCTGGTGCGGGCCAAGGGCGTGGACGCCTCGAAGATCACGGTTCGCCAGCTGCTGCAGCACAACAGTGGCCTGCCGGACTACACCGAGACGATGTTCGCGCCCTTGGGCGACTTCTTCCCGTACCGGCACGTCTACCTCGAACCGCGCGAACTGCTCGACCTGGCCAACGCCCGGGACGACGGCTGGCCCGCCGGCAGCGGCTGGTCCTACAGCAACACGAACTACGTCCTGGCCGGCCTGATCGCCCAGAGGGTCACCGGCCGCCCGTTCAACGAACTGGTGACCACCAAGGTCATCGAGCGGATCGGCCTGCGCGACACGTACGTGCCCGAGGTCGGCGAGCAGGACATCCGTGGCCGGCACCCCCAGGGCTACCAGCGCAACCCGACGACCAAGGAGCTGTTCGACTTCACCCGCATGGACCCGAGCTGGGGCTGGGCAGCCGGCCAGCTGGTCTCCACACCCGACGACCTCAACACGTTCTTGCGCGCGCTGCTGGGCGGCAAGCTGCTCGAACCAGCCCAGCTGGCTCAGATGCGCACCACGATCCCGACGGACCCGGAGTCGGGCCAGGGCTACGGACTCGGCATCTTCAGCATGCCGTTGAGCTGCGGGAAGGTTGCGTGGGGTCACGGCGGTGACATCCCGGGCTACTCGACCCTCAACGCGGCCACCGATGACGGTCGCGCGGCGACGCTCACGGTCACCTCGCTCAACGGATCGGTGACCGACAAGTCCGTCGCCGCGGACCGGGGCGCACTCATCGACGCTGCTCTCTGCGCGATCTGACCTCGGTGGAGAAGAGGTAGCTTCCGCGCTTGGGAAGCCACACAACGGCAAGGGCTCGGGCGGGTGCTCAACGCATCCACACCCGAGCCCTTGCCGTAAATGCGTTTCCGGCGGGATCCAACCGGTCGGGGCGTCGACGGAGGTGGTGCTGGCTGTACCAGAGTTGTGCAGCGCAGGGGATCGCCGGAAGCCGGAGGCGCGGCAACACTATGGGTGTCAGTGCGAACCGTCCAATTGGGAGAGTGTCCTTGTTGAAAGGTCTGAGTCGCCCGGCCGGAACCAGCCCGGGCCCGGCGCGTCGGCGTCGTGGTGTGGTCGTGGCGGCAATCACGGCGGTGGCGGTTGCCGGTATCGCGGTGACCTCGACGGCCTCGGCGGATGCGTTGAAGGAGAAGTCAGCGCCGGTTCACGACAAGTCGCTGCAGGCGGGCCTGGAGGAGTTGGTCAAGGACGGAACCCTGCCGGGGGCGCTGATGTCGGTGCGGAATCGGGACGGGCGGGTGGTGAACTACACCGCCGGGGTGGGGGACATCCGGACGAAGTCGAAGGTGCCGACGGACGGCTACGTGCGAATCGCCAGCAGCACCAAGATGTTCACCGCGGTAGCGGCCCTGCAGCTGGCCGGTGACGGCAAGCTCTCCCTGGACGACACGGTCGAGAAGTACTTGCCCGGTGTGGTGCGGGGTACCGGTGCCGGTGCGGCGATCGACGGCCGGAACATGACGATCAGGCAGCTGCTGAACCACACCAGCGGCATGACCCGCGAGATGCCTCTCATTCCCGACCAGGGGATCCTGCCGATCAGGGACAGGTACTTCGAGGCGAGGGAGCTGTTGGATGCCGCGCTGGCCAAGGCCCCCACGTTCGCTCCTGGACAGGACCGGGTGTGGATGTACAGCAACGCCGGGTACGTGCTGCTGGGTCTCGTGGTGCAGAAAGCGGCTGGACGACCGCTCGCCGAGGTGATCACGAACCAGGTCATCAACCGTGCCGGGCTGAAGGAGACGTACTATCCCGGACCGGGCGACCGCGACATCCGTGCGCCCCACCCGCGGGGCTACCTGTTCGCCAAGGACGACAAGGGCAACGCGGTCCCCGGTGAGCTGGTCGACATCACCCGGTTCGACCCGTCGATCGCCGGTGCCGCAGGACAGATCATCGCGACCCCGAGTGACCTGAACAAGTTCCTGGTCGCCCTTCAGGACGGCCGACTGCTCCAGCCCCGTGAGCTGGCGGAGATGCGTCAGACGGTCGAGGCCCCCGGCTTTCCCTCGGGGTGGCGCTACGGCCTGGGGACCATCGAGATGAAGCTCAGCTGCGGAGTCACCGCGTACGGCCACGGCGGCGACGCCGACGGCTTCCAGAGCCGCGCCGCGATCACCCCGGACGGCCGGGCGGTCACCGTCGTCGTGACGAACGACGAAGCCGGCCGCGCCGAGGTCCTCGACTTCTTCGACAAGGCCCTGTGCGCTCAGAAGTAAAAGTCGTCACAGATGAACCCCCTCACCGACCGGTGCGATGGAAGAACAATCGGATCGGCCGGTGGGCCTTTGACGGAATGCCAGTGTTTCGAGAGAGTCGCATGGTTCTCCGCCGCGATGGGTGAACGGGAGAAGGGCGAACAGTGCCTGAGCCGATCGAGGCCCAGCTCGCCATGATGGCGACGGAGTTGTCGCAGCAGGCCGATGAGCTCGTGGCCGGGCAGTTGCGGGTGATCGGTGCGATCGGTTCGTATCGTGTGGTTCCCCCGTCGGAGATCCGGCCGTCCGCGCACCGCAACGTCCTCCGTGTGGTTTCCGCGCTGCGCGGTGAGGACCACCTGTCCGCCGGCGTGGCGGCGGATGAGCGGGAAACCGGGCGGCGCCGGGCTTTGCAGGGCATACCCAGCGCGGACGTCCTGACCGCCTACCGGAGTTGTATCGCATTGCTGCGTGACGAGTTTCTCCGGCTCGCCCAGGCCGAGGCGATC
This sequence comes from Lentzea jiangxiensis, assembly GCF_900104175.1. Lineage (GTDB taxonomy): Bacteria > Actinomycetota > Actinomycetes > Mycobacteriales > Pseudonocardiaceae > Lentzea > Lentzea jiangxiensis. The sequence goes on along the minus strand of NZ_FNIX01000008.1, from coordinate 215,000 downwards.
CCGGCCGACGCAGTGCTGCTCGGCACACAGCAGATCTGGCAGCTCGGCGACCATTACAGTAGCGAGTTCCTCGACGGTCACCGGGAGGCCGAACTCGATCTCACCCGTCGTGCGGAGCAGCAGCAGACGATTCTGCTCGCCCGCTTGCTGAAAGGCACGATGACGACGGATCAGGTGGTCGCGGCGGGCATCGGGTTCGGATTCGCCGTGGACAAGCACTACTGGGTCCTGCGGGCACGATCCGACAGCACTGATCCGGTCGCACTCAGCAACCGGATGAGACGCGCGGCTGGGGAACAGGACACGGCCCTGGTCGGGACTTACGGCGGTGACGTGGCGGCCGTGCTGTCCCGGCCCATCACCGGTGAACTGACCGACGACGTCACGATCGGACTGGCTGGCCCGACCGGACTGTCACAGTTGCGAACCGGGTTCGCGGAAGCCACGCAGCTGCTCGAGGTCGCCACCAGGTTCGGCCACCGCGGAATCGTGGACCACAGTCGCATGGCACTGCGGCTGGCGGTCGCGAAAGAGCCGGAGCTGGGGAAACAACTTCACGCCCGGTACGTCGAACCGGTCGAGGCCGAGAGTGCCATCGGCGAGGTTCTGCTCGCGAGCGTCGAAACATATCTGACCCGGCGACGGTCGATTCCCGAGGCTGCCACCGCCCTGTCAGTTCACGTCAACACACTTCGGTACAGGTTGGAGCGGTTCGCGATGCTGACCGGAGCGGACCTCCAGGACACGGACACCATGTTCGAGGTTTGGTGGGCGCTCCAGTATCGAATCTTGTGTGAATCTCCAACCTGACGCGGGATCTATCGTAATACTGCACCTGGTTTCCCCGTCCGATCCATTGATACGGTTATTTTGTCAGTTTTCAACAAGTTTTGTTCTGCATTGTGGAGGTTCAATTGTCTCGAAAAGGCGCGAAGCTGGCGGCAACCGTGTTGGCCACCGCTGCGATCACGGCCGCATTGCCTGCGGCCAGCGCATTCGCCATCAACCAGGTCTCCTGCAACAACAACGAGTTCGTGAAAGTCACGTGGCACCACGGCGGTGGCAAGAACATCGACCAGTGCTTCGCGAACGCCGGGACCTACAACAGTTCGTTCGGTCCGGACGCCTGGGTCGTCAAGATCTCGACGGGCAACAACCGGGTGCAGTGGCTGGGTGACAACCGGTGGCAGCCGGCGGCACCGATCAACAAGTGGACCTCGTTCACCTGGCCGAACCACCCCGGTGGCGTGCGGATCGCCGCGATCCGGATCGTCTGAGGCGCACAAACCTGTTTCTGTAGAGGCAGCGAGCGAAGCCGCGTGACCACCCGGCGGCCCAATCCCGAGAAGCAGATCGAGATTCTTCTCGGCCTGCTTCTCGGGCTCGACTCGTGTCCTTGATCAGCCGGACGACACCCGGTTCACGTATGCTCGCCCGTAACGCAAATGCCCACTCGCCTGAGTTCGTCATCTTCAGTCCATGGCGGCGTGGGAGTGCAGGCTGGACATCACCGAATCGTCGCGCGGTCTCCGGCAGGTTGGCGAGCATTGGACAGTGCACCAGCATCTTGAGGTCACCGATGTCGGGGCATCCGGCAGTCGCGTCGGCGCGTGGTCTCCCCGGCAACCTCACCGGTGCGGGCTGGGGCGAGCGTCCGCACATTGAAGGCCAGCACAGCGGGGATCGGACCGACCGCCTCACCGATCGGCGTGTGGACCGCCGGTGGTGGTGAGACGGCGTGGAGATCGGTCGCACTTGCGTCTGAGGCGGTGGATGCGAGTCTCCAGCACTGCACCTGGACCACTCCGCGGTCTTCTCGACGTCGAACTTGTGGTCCTCGCTGGGGATCGCACCGGGACGGTCGCGCGCCGGGCCGGGTGGTCACTGGTCAACCGGGCGCGGTGAACCCGGCGGTGACCACCCGCCCCCTCGGCCCGCGCGAGGATCAGCGCGATGGAGTCCGCGGCTGCAGCCGGTGACGGTTCGAGCCGGCCCTGTCAGTCGCCGTCCGACCCGGACTCGAGTGGACGGACGCGGGCAAACGTCTCCACATCGGACCGTCGCCCACCCAGGACCTCGTGCTTGCCGAAAATGCCGTCCGTGCAGGTCAAGGAGCATGGTGGTACTCGTTGAGGATGCCGCCCAGTCGCTGGTGTCGGCGGATGTCGAGCTGGGTGACTGCTGTCTGATCGGTGGTCGGGTGTGGGAGCGCGTGTAGGGGTCGGGCGTTAGCGATGCCCTGGTGGGGTCGATGCGTGTTGTGGAACTGTTCGTACTCCCGCAGGGCGTGGAGCAGATGCTGTTGGTTCCAGATGAGGGTGCGGTCGAGGAGTTCGCGGCGGCAGCTCTGGATCCAGCGATCCATGATCGCGTTCATGCGCGGAATGCGGACTCCGCTGAGGACAACCTGGATGCCCGCATCGACGAAGATGGCATCGAATAGGGCAGGGAATTTCCCGTCGCGGTCTCGGATCAGGAAACGTGCGGAGCTGCCCGCGTCTTCGAGGTCCATCACGAGGTTCTTCGCTGCCTGGACGACCCACGCTGCGGTCGGGTGCGCCGTGGCGCCCAGAACGCGGATCCGGCGACTGCTGTGTTCGATGACCGCGAGCACGTACAGGCGGGTGCCGCTCAAGGTCGCGACTTCGAAGAAGTCACAGGCCAGCAGGGCTTCGGCCTGGAAATGGCGGGATTTCTCGTGCGGTGCAGGGATATCAACACTCGATGGTGCGGGGACATCGCCTACATCAACACCTGGGAGGGCTGGCTCTACCTCGCGACCGTGATCGACCTCGGATCCCGCAAGGTGGTCGGCTGGACCGCCGCTGATCACCTTGCACCGATATCGTGGAGCAGGCCATGCGCAACGCCGTCGCACAGCGCCGCCCCGAGCCCGGGGTGATCTTCCACTCCGACAGGGGCTGTCAATACAACCTCTGGCCAGTACGCCCGCGCCGCCGGTGATGCCGGAGTCCGGCTGTCCGTGGGTCGTAAGGGGCAATGCTGGACAACGCGGTCGCCGAGTCGTTCTTGCCACCATCAAGACCGAGCTGCTCGACCGGCAGTCCTGGCCCACAAAAGCCAAGGCGCACAAGGCAATCTTCGAATACATCGAGGGCTGGTACAACACCCGCCGCCGGCATTCCAGCCTCGGCTACCTCAGCCCCACCGCCTACGAAGCCACCCGGTACCAGCCAGTCGATCAGGCAGCGTGATCACACCTCATCGACCTTGTTCGTCAAAGCGGGGCCAACCCCAGTGGCGATCGGGTGGCCGAGCCGGGCCAGCTCGCCTTGGATCCGTCGATGCCCCACCGCGGGTCTCTGCTGCGAGCCGAAGCACAAGCGCCTTGATCACCGCACGGGTGGATGAGCGTCCGGTTCGTCGTCGCGCGGCGTAGTCCCACTTCCGGCGATGAAGCTGCGATGCCAGGCCAGCACCGTGTCAGGTGTGACCGGGAAGACCTCACGCCAGCGCGAACGAGGTATCAGCCTGGATAGCGCGGCGAACCAGAATCGGTCCGCCGGTAGCGGCCCGGGCCGGACAACTGCCGACGAAGCACGGTGTTCTCGTGCCGCAGCACAAGCAGCTCCGCATCCTTCGCCGCCTCACCGCGGAGCAGCACCGACGCGGCGGACAGCAACTTCCAAGTCGCCTCGTACAGCAGGGACACGCTCACCTGAGCGCGCTCTCAGCCTGGAGATGCGTTGCCATGCTGCGGTGACGACTTTTCAAGCGGCGCAGGACCGGGAAGCCGTCGGCGTCGGGTCGTTCCTGGCGGTGGGCGGGGCGTCGCTGGAGTTACTCGCGAACCTGGGCGTGCACGGCGGGATACGCGTCACCGCTGTCCGCACCCAGAGCCGCGAGCAGGCTCAGCCTGTCCTCGGCGGGGCTGCCGGAAGCCGCGGACAGCACCACCAGCTCCATACCCGACCTGTCCGGTAGCGCGAAGTTCTCCTGGTGCAGTTCCAGCAGTCCGACCAGCGGGTGCCGGTACGCCTTGCGTCCATGTGCCCTGGCGCGCACGTCCGCGCGGGCCCAGAGGCGGCGGAAGCGCTCGCTGCTCATCGCCAGCTCGCCGATGAGCGAGGCCAGGCGGGGGTCTTCTGGATACTTGCCTGCGGCCAGACGCAGGTGCCCGACCACGTCGAGAGTGCAGTTCTCCCAGTCCGCGTAGAGGCCGCGCTCGGCCTCCTCGAGGAAGAGGTGCCTGGCGGTGTTCAGGCCAGGTATCGGCCGGCCGTAGAGGAGTCCGGCGAGGCGGTTCCCAGCGAGCACGTCCAAGCGGTGATCCATGATCAGCGCGGGTGCGTCGGTGACCAGGTCGAGGACGCGCAGCAGCTCCGGCCGGACTCGGCCGCCCGGCGCCTTCGCTCTGCGGCGTCGCTGCCGGGCGAGCCGGTAGAGGTGCCCGCGTTCGGTCTCGTCGAGGCCGAGGACGCGAGCGAGCGCGTCGAGGACCTGTTCGGAGGGCTGGGTCGCGCGGCCCTGCTCCAAGCGCACGTAGTAGTCGACGCTGACTCCGGACAGATGTGCCACCTCTTCGCGGCGCAGCCCTTCGACGCGGCGGTGCCTGTCGGTGGGAATGCCGACGGCCGCCGGGTCGACCCGGGAACGCCGGGTCCGCAGGAAGCCCGCAAGATCGTCCATACCCCCAGTATCGCCTCGGTGGTGCCCGTGAAGGTGGTCCTGCCGGTACCAGGAAGTCCCGTCCGATGGAAGAAGCGCCCCTGAACGCCGGGCGCCGCGGCGCCCAGGATCGAAGGCACCTGATCCGAAGGAGTTCTCATGAAGACGCTGATCGTTTACGCCCACCCGGAGCCGAAGTCGCTCAACGGCTCGCTGAAGGACCTCGCGGTGTCCACGTTGGAGACCGCCGGGCACGAGGTACGGGTGAGCGATCTGTACGCGATGAACTGGAAGGCGGTCGTGGATGCTGCGGACTACGGCCCCGATGCCTCAAGTCCGCTGAAGGTCGCCCTGGACTCCGGCCGGGCGTTCGACGCAGGGACGCTCACCCCGGACGTCCTCGCGGAGCAGCAGAAGCTGCTGTGGGCCGACACGATCATCTTCCAGTTCCCGCTGTGGTGGTACACGATGCCCGCGATCCTGAAAGGCTGGGTCGACCGGGTGTTCACCTACCACTTCGCGTACGGCGTCGGCGAGCACAGCGACACCAAGTACGGCGAGCGCTTCGGTGAAGGCACCCTCGCCGGCAGGAAGGCTCTGCTGTCGGTGACCGCCGGTGGTCCGGAGTCACATTACGCCGCTCGCGGAATCAACGGCCCCATCGAGGACCTGCTGTTCCCGATCCATCACGGCATCCTCTACTACCCCGGTATCGAGGTGCTGCCGCCGTTCGTGCTGTACGGCGCCGACCGGATGGCCGGCGAGGACTACGCGGACGTCGCCAAGGCCTGGGAGCAGCGCCTGCTCACTCTGGAGTCGACCGAGCCGATCGCTTTCCGGCGGCAGAACTTCGGTGACTACGAAATACCCTCACTGCACCTGAAAGAGGGACTGGAACCTTTGGGCCGCACCGGTTTCGGACTGCACGTGCTCGGCTGACAGCCGCGATGGACTCCGGCGGGCTTGGGCGCGAATCCCAGGAGCGGGTTAAAGGGCCGTGGCGGAGAGTGAGCGCCACCGACCGGGATACGCGGACGGGTTCCGTTGCCGCGTGCTGGTTTCGCGGAAGCGGACGGTGGCCGGGCTCCGGCCCTGCTTCGTGAGCCAACTGCGGGCGGCGGCGCAGGAGTGCCCAGCGCGTCGTACGCCACGGCTGTGTTGCTGGACGGCTGAACCATGGACCTAACTGCGTGCGACCGCGATCCCGGCGAGCACAACGGTGTCGATCCTGCGCTGGTATGCGTTCGGTGGTGAGTCGGTGGGGATCTCCGTGGACCAGGAAGTAGCCGAAACACCGGAGTCGGTCGATGATCGTCAGCTCGTGCTCGGGTGGCGGTAGGCCTCGAGCAGCCATACAGACGCGTGGCCGCCGGTTCTACAGGCGCAACGAGGCCCGGCGTGGTGTACGCCGGGTCCCGCTTCGTGCTCGTGTCCGCCACGAGTCCGGATCAGTCGTATACGAAGGAAAGGCCGGCCACCGCAGCGCCAGGAGTCGGAGCACGATCCGTCGTGGTCCAGTGTGCTGGGCTCAGCATGGAGATCCGCGCTGTCGACCGGGTCCGCTCAGTTGTCGATGTCCTCGGTGGGTGAGTCGCCCTGCTCCTCAGGTGCGTCCGTCCGCAGGGAGCAGTCGCCGGCCTGGTGGGCGTCAAGGCCGCTGAGGATCTTCCGGGTGATGTCGTCGACGGCCGACTGTCCGTCCTGGCCCAAGGGCTCGAAGAAAAGTGACTGGACAGCTCGGATGTGCGCGGGGGCAGCCGCGGCGATGAGAGCGAAGCCCTCTTCGGTCAGGACGGCGTCGGGGTAGCGGGTGTGTGCCGAGGTCACGCGGCTGATCAGGCCGCGCTTACCGGTCCGGGCCAGCTGGTGGGACAGGCGGCTCGGCTCCCAGCCGGTGCTCTCGGCGAGGGTGGCTACCGGCAAACGGTGTCCAGGGGCTTCGGAGAGACGCGCGAGCAGCTCGTACTCGGGTACCGACATGCCGCACTCGCGCTGAAGATGCTGGCGCAGGTGGCGGTCGAGTTCTCGAACCATCCTCAGATAGCTCCGCCACGTGTCCTGCTGGGTGTCGTCGAGCGAGGTGTCAGCCGCCATGGTGATCAGTCTACAAGCGGGATTGACACGTCAAGCAGAGCTTGTCTACCGTCTAGCTTGACACGTCAATCTAAAGAAATGGGCTAGCGATGGGCGAGAAGCGCGTCATCACCGTGCTAGGCGCGACGGGGAGTCAGGGCGGCAGCGTCGTGCGCGCGATCGCGGCTGATCCCACCAGTGGGTTCGTCGCCCGCGCGGTGACCCGGAACAAGGGGAAGGCCGAGGAGCTCCTCGCCTTGGGGATCGAGGTCGTCGAGGCTGATCTGGACGACGAGGCAAGCCTGCGTCGTGCTTTCGACGGCGCCCACGGTGCGTTCGTGGTGACGAACTGGTGGGAGCCGCCAACCGCGGATTCGGTCTGGACCTCCCGGACCGAACGCGAACAAGGACAGGCCGGGAACGCAGCCCGCGCGGCCGCCGCGACCGGCCTGCGGCACGTCATCTGGTCCACGCTGGCTGACACTCGGCCCTACCTGCCGGACGCTCCCCGCCAGGAAGCCGGTTACACCGTGCCGCACGCCGACGGCAAGGCCGAGGCGAACGCGTTCTTCCTCGACGCGGGGGTCCCCACCACCTTCGTCACCGCACCGATGTACTACGAGTCCCTGTTCACCTTCAACGCCCCGCGGCGCGCTGAGGACGGCACCATCGTGCTGGCGATGCCGATCGGCTCCGCCCAGGTGGTCAGTGGCACCGTCGACGACATCGGTCGCACCGTGCACGCGATCTTCGGCAGGGGCGACACCCTCGTCGGCCGCACGGTGCCCATCGCGAGTGACCTGTGCGCCGGAGAGGACTTCGCCGCCGGAATTGCCGAGGCGCTCGGCGAACCCGTGCGCTACGTCCCGGTCGACCCGGCCGCACTGGCCCACTCGGGCATGCCCGACGCCGGCGAAGTGGCCAACATGTTCCAGTACTTCATCAATGCCGAGAAGGACCTGACGCAGATCGACTTCGACTGGCTGCGGGACCTCAACCCGGGCCTGCAGCCGTTCGGCACCTGGGCGTCCGCCAACCGGGACCGCTTCCGGGCGCTGAGCCTGTGATGTCCGAGGAATACCCGTGAAGAGCCTGGGTGCGGATCTTTGCGCACAGCGGGAGAGCACGCCCGTCGTCGGCTGCGGCCGCGGCGCGCGGTGACTGCTGGTAGCAGTCACGTCGAGCCAGGAGACACCACCTCCTGACCGGCCGACACGGTGAGCGTCTCCACCAGTCTGACGAGATGGTTCTGCGGGTTGGTGGACGCGTTCAGGGCAGAGCGGTGGACAAGCACACGGAGCCCTGGTGGCGGGCGCTGATCTCGATGATCGCGATCCCACCAGGGGCTTCTGCACCTTCCCGCCACCGCCACGTGCACCCCTGTTGCCCCTGGGCCACTGTTGCTCGGGAGGTTGGAAAGGGCTGAATGACGAAAGCAAAGCGCCGATGCGCGAGACCTTTCAGGGGCCACGACGGGCCGTAACACGTCGAGCCATTCACATGAGCCACAACGAGACTTGCGCGGGGAGGCGGGAAGGTCATTGCTGAGCTGTCTTGATGAGGTTCTCGTCAGCAGCGCAACCAGCGAGCCGGTCGTGGACCTTGGCGTGTTGGAACCGGTAGCGGGTTCCCGACGCGCGGAGGATTCCGCGTTCGCGCGCCTCCTCCGGTGTGCTGTCAAGGGTGTGATCGGAGGTCGGTATCCGGCGGTGCAGCAGGACGCGCGAGCCGGGTGGCGCGACGACCTGGTCGCTTTCGGCGGGGACGCCGTGGTGTAACTGGTGTGATGGACGTGTTGCGCATAGCAGGTTCGTGACGCGTGATGCTGTCGTTCAGCGCTGGGCGAACGAGCTTTACCTCCACAAAGCTGGAGGTTGGAGGATCGTCCACATGACGAAGATCTCCAAGTACATCAACGTTGTCGTGCGGATGGCGTTTGGTGCGCTGTTCGCGTTCTCCGGGTTTGCCGGGTTGTTCGGGATAGGATCGCAGTCGATGGAGGGCATGTCGGTCGAGGCGGTTTCGTTCGCCACCGCGCTCGGCGAGAGCGGGTTCATCATGCCCATCACGAAGGTTGTCGAGCTGGTGGCCGGGATCATGTTGCTGACCAACAGGTTCGTTCCGCTCGCGCTGGCGCTGCTGGCGCCGCTGGTGGTCGGGATCTTCGGGTTCCACTTGCTGCTGGAGCCCAGCGGTGCGCTGATCGCCGTGGTGCTCGCGGTGGTCGAGATCTACCTGGCGTGGATCTACCGGCATGCGTTCGTGCCGATGTTGCGGCCCACCCACTCGATGTAGTGAGGGTCGGGCTGGGGTTGCGGCTTGGCTGAGCCGCTGTTGAACCTTTCCACGCGGCGATCTCGAACAGTCGACCGCTCTGCTGACCATGTGGCCAACCGCTCACCGATCCAGCCGACGTTGGCGTGGACGACGCGCCTCAAGGTGCGGTTGTGGGGTGTCAAAAGTCGGCCTCGCAGCTGTGGCTGAACTGCTTCTGACCGCTACACCATGTCCACTCGCCTCCTCACGCCGCGCTCGGACACCACTGGCAGGCCCGCAGGTGTGGTGGGAGGCCTGGAGTTGTACCGCCAACAAGGCCGCGACGCCGACGCCCAACGTGTTACGGGCGCGGGTGCAGACACCGCAGCTCTACATCGACAGGGGAAAACCCAACGTCCGCGGCAAACACCGGGGCGGTGTTCTCACGCCCTGACGGCCCCCCGCACGAGGGCGCGCAGCCATTGGTGGGCGGGGTCGGCGTCGAGCCTGGCGTGCCAAAGCGAGGACACCGTCACCTCGGGCAGGGGGAACGGCAGCGCGAAGGAGTACATGTCCTGGCACAGGGGTGCGGCGTGGAGTTCGGGGACGGTGGCCACCAGGTCTGAGGCCCTCGCAAGCGCCAGGGCGGCGCCGAGGCCGTCCACGACGGTGACGATGTCACGCCGTCGACCGGTCGGGTGCAGGGCCTCGTCGACCAGGCCCTCCTCCACGCCGCGCCGGGCGACGTGGACGTGCCGTGCGGAGGTGTAGCGGGCCACGGTGATCTCGCCGGTGGCCAGTGGGTGCCCGGCGCGCACCACCCCGATGAACCGGTCGGTCAGCAGTGGCTCGCTGAGCACGTCCGGTGTCAGCGGCCGGTCGATCACGCCGGTTTCCAGGTCGACGCCGCCGGCGCGCAACGGTCCGGTGTCCTTCGTGGTCCTCCGCAGGAACCGCAGCCGCACTCCGGGCGCCTCGAGGCCGACTGCCGCCACCAGCCCAGGTCCGAACCGCTCGACGAAGCCGTCGCCCACGCGCAAGGTGAACGTCCGGTCGAGCGTGGCCGGGTCCAGTTCCCCGACCGGCCGCAGCACCTCCTCCGCTTCCCGCACCAGGCGGTGCACGCGGTCGCGCAGCTCGATCGCGCGCGGGGTGGGCACGAGCCCGCGACCGGACCGCACCAGCAGCGGGTCGCCGGTGGCGCGGCGCAGGCGGGCGAGTGCGCGGCTCATCGCCGAAGGGCTCAGGGCGAGCCTTTCGCCGGCTCGGGTGACGCTGCCCTCCTCGAGCAGCACGTCGAGCGTCACCAGCAGGTTGAGGTCGCGGGCCATGCGCACAGGGTCTCACGTGACCTGGCGTTGCGTGCACAAATGCCTTTCCATCTTTGCGCCTTCCGCCAGGTCGTGTACGGACCTAGCGTCGATCGCACCTCCCCGACTCCACGAAGGCGCCATTCCCTTGAGATCACTCCACAAGACGGAACAACCTGCTCTCACGTGGTCGCTGACCGCGTTGTCGTTGTCGATGCTGTTGCCGTCGCTGAGCACCAGCATCGCCACCGTCGGCCTGCCGAGCACCGCCACGGCGTTCGACGCGCCGTTCGGCGTCGTCCAGTGGGTCGTGATCGCCTACCTTCTGGCCACCACGACGCTGATCGTCGGCGCCGGACGGCTGGGTGACACCCTGGGCCGCCGCCGCGTCCTGCTCGGTGGCATCGCCGTGTTCACCGTCGCCACGCTGCTGTGCGGCCTCGCCCCGAACCTGCCGTTCCTGATCGCCGCCAGGGCGGTCCAGGGAGCGGGTGCCGCGTGCATGATGGCGCTGACCATGGCGATGGCGGCCGACGCCGTGCCAAAGGGACGTACCGGCGCGGCCATGGGTCTGCTGGGAACCACGTCCGCGGTCGGCACCGCGCTGGGGCCGGCCCTGGGCGGCGTTCTCGTCGGGGCCTTCGGGTGGCGTGCGATCTTCCTCGTCATCGTGCCGCTCGGCGTTCTCGCGTTCGCTCTCGTCCGTCAAGTCCTGCCCGGATCCCGGCCATCGCCCGCGAAGTCCCGCTTCGACGCGGCGGGCACGGCGGCGCTGGCGATCGCCTTGGGCGCCTACGCGGTGGCCGTGACCGTCGGAAACACTTCTCTCGCGGTCGGACTGCTCGTCACGGCAGCGGCTGGTCTCGTGGCGTTCGTGCTCGTCGAGCGCCGGGTCACGGCCCCGCTGGTCGACATCGCGATGGTCCGCGACCCGGTCCTGGCCGCGGGCCTGACCACCAGTGCGCTCGTGTCGACCATCGTCATGACAACGCTCGTGGTGGGTCCCTTCCACTTGGCGGGGACGCTCGATCTGGCACCGGCTCTCGTCGGCCTGGTGATGTCGGCCGGCCCCGCGGTGTCGGCTCTCACCGGTGTCCCGGCCGGGCGGGCCGCGGACCGCTTCGGCAGCGGCGCGGTGGTCATCGTGGGCCTCGGCGGCGTCCTCTGCGGCACGGCGGCGTTGTCCGTGATGCCCACGGGGGCCGGTGTTCTCGGTTACCTCCTCCCACTGGTCACCATCACCTCTGGCTACGCGTTGTTCCAAGCGGCCAACAACACCGCGGTGATGGGACACGTGCCCGCGCACCAGCGGGGCGTGGTGTCCGGCATGCTGAACCTGTCGCGGAACCTGGGCCTCATCACCGGGGCCTCGGTCATGGGAGCGGCGTTCGCCTTCGCCGCCGGCACAACCGACGTCACCGCGGCGACATCGGCCGAGCTGGCCCGCGCGACGCACTGGACTTTCGGCCTCGCCGCGATGCTCGCCGTCCTGGGACTCGCAGTGGCACTGGTCGCGCGACATCGCATGCGCTAGACGGTCCGACGGGTTCTGCACGACGCCGGCATCGATTCGGCACCACGCCGCACCGGCCCGACCTGGGCGGCAGTTCGTGCTGGTCCATGCGCTCAGCTTGGGCTCGCCCAGGGCGGCCTGGGACAGTTGTCGGTGTCGCAGCGCAACTCCTTGAGGATCGCCGCGCCCTCGTGAGGTCGGAACACTGCGGTGACGGCCTCCTACTGGCGGCGCTGGGTACTTGTCAGTCCAGCCCGGCGAGCGCACCGTTGATCCCGAGATGTCCATGACGCGCACGCTTTTGCGCTCGTGCAGCGACCGCACCAGTTCTCGTGGTTCCCCAGAACGCTCGTCGTGGCCACGTGGCTTGCGACGATGACTTTCCAGCGGCACACGAGGCCGTCCGGGCGTCGTGCCGCTGAACCGCTGCGGTGATCGGGAGGGCTCTCCTACACTTGGCGGCTCGGTCGACCCCTCGATGCGGAGACTGGTATCTGGTGAGCGGGACGGACTACGACAGCTTCATCTCCTACAGCCACCGCGGAGACCGACCGGTCGCCAAAGCGCTTCAGCGCACGTTGCACCGGCTGGGGCGGCGTTGGTACCGGCCGTCGGCGCTGCGGGTGTTCCGCGATGACACGACTTTGGCCGCCGCGCCCAACCTGTGGACGGCCATCGAGCGTGCGCTGCTGAGGTCGCGCACGTTCGTGCTGCTCGCCTCACCGGAGTCCGCCGCGTCGGCGTGGGTCGGCAAGGAGGTTGCGCTGTGGCGCGAGAAGCGTTCGCGGGACGACTTCTTCATCGTCCTCACCGCCGGCGAGTTGGTCTGGGACGCCGAAGCGGGCGACTTCGACCATGACCGCACCACCGCGCTGCCCGAGGCGGCGCGTGGGTGGTTCGACGCGGAACCGCTGTGGATCGACCTGCGCGGCCACCGGGACCGGATCGAGCGCACGGGTTTCCGCGACTCGGCCGCGGCGGTGGCGGCGGCGATCCACGGCGTGGCCAAGGACCGGCTGCTCAGCGAGGACGTACGGCAGCAACGCCGGCTCGTCTCGGTGCTCTCCGGCTTGCTGGTCATCGCGCTGGTTACCGGTGGTGCCGCGCTGTGGCAGCGCAACGCCGCGCTGGAGCAACGGGATCGCGCAGACTCGCAGGCCCGGGTTGCGCTGTCCCGGGCGCTGGCTGCGGAGTCCGACGTGCGAACCGCCACCGACCCTCAGCTCGCCGCGCAGTTGGCTCTGGCATCCCGTGCTTTGGCCGGAACGGCGGAGTCGGGTGGCGCGCTGCTGCGCAGGCTGGACGAGAACCGCCACGTTCTGGCCTACCTCCGGCGTGGCAGCGACCAGCCCAGCAGCTTCATGCATGCGTCCTCCGGCACAGCATCCCGAGTCGCGGTCACCGGTGACGGGTCGGTCGTGGCGTTCGCCCACGAGGGCGACCAGGAGGTGACGATGTGGCACGTGCGGGAGCGTCGAGAGGTGGGACGGCTGCGCACCGGAAAGCCGGAGCCCGAGTTCGGCATGACGTGGAACGGCCTTTCGTTCGACCGCACCGGGTCGGTGCTCGTCGCCTCCGACGGCCGCGACCTCATCGTCTGGAACACCGCCGACCGGAGGGTCATCCGCACCATCCCAGGTGCTGGCTTGGTCGACGACTTCGATCTTTCTCCCGATGGCCGGTGGATGACGCACGTCGACTCGGGTTCGGACGTGCAGAGAGTGCGGCTCTGGCGCGTTGACACGGGGCAAGAGGTGGCCGTGCCCGCTCGGCCTGTGCTGCCGTCGATGCCGATGGTGGAGTTCGACGGTGACAGCAGGCACTTGTACGTGTCGTTCCCCGACGGCATCCACGCCCTGCGTCTGGAAACCGCCTCCTGGTCGAGCGCTCCGGTGATGGTGCCGAAAGAGGGGCGGTTGGACGCTGTTGCGCACGATGCGCGCCAGCTCTTCCTGGTCGGGGAGGGCGTCGTCCAGCGGTGGCAGGAGAACGGAGCACGGCTCGACGACGTGCCATTGGCCGGCATGACCCCTGGCACCACGGTGGACGTGTCCGCTGACGGCAGGACCATCGCAGCGACGTCGGGAACGCGGCTCGTCGCGGTCGACACGACGACCGGCCGCAGCACCGACCTGGTGACCCACCGTTCGGGCGCGGTGGATTTCGCGCTGTCCGAAACGGGTGACGTGGTCGTCTCGATCAACATGAACGGTGACGTCGTGGTGTCCACGCCGACCGTCGACCACCGGTCGCCGGCGAGCGCACAGGGCTCACGGCGGATCCTGTCGACAGCGGTCGCGGCACGGGCACCGGTGGCGGCGTTCGGCCGGAAGGACGGGATCGACGTCGTCGACCTGTCGACCTTGAAGACGCGCCGGCAGTTCCAGACCGGCGTGTGGCCGGAGGAGCCTGGGATGGCGCTCAACCCGGACGGTCGGCGGCTCGCCGTGTTGGAGGAGTCATCCGTTCACGTCCTCGACGCCGAGACCGGCGCCACCATCGCGCGGTGGCCGAGGGCGTGGCCGGGGGCGGTGCTGGACGGCGGAGTGGGTGTCGCATTCGCCGGTGACGGCACGCGGCTGCTCTTCGAGTCCGACGGCGGCCCAGGCCTCCTGGACGTCGCGACAGGCGAAGTCGTGCAGGTTCTCCCGGTGAGCGAGACGACCGGCGGCGGATTCGTCACCACCTCCGACGGCCGCTTCCTCGCGCTCTCACTCAGATCCGTCTCGCCCAAGGTCAGCAACGGTGGCTCGGTCGTGGAGATCTGGCGTTGGGACGGCGATCGCTACGTCGATCCGGTGCGCGTCTCCGAACCGGCCATCGCCCGAGCCCTGGCGATCACCGAGAACGGAACAACCCTGGGAATCGTCGACATCGACGGGCGGGTCGTCCTGGTCGACCTCACCCGTCCAGAGGAACGCCGGTACCTCCAGGGCGGGGGCGAGTACAGCTCGATCGCCTTCACCTCCGATGGTGGCACGGTGGTCCAGGCGGATTGCAGGTCCGGCGGCGTGATCTCCTGGGACGTCGCGGAGGGTGTGCAGCGAGCGGCGTGGCACCGTCCGCCCACCCCCAGCGAGCTGACGTGCCCTGGCACCATGCTGCTGAAACCGGTACCCGACAACGGGGTCCTCGTAGGGGACGCGGAAGGCGCGATGACGCTTTGGCGGATGGATGTTGCCGCTGCCGTAAGGGCACTGTGCTCCACCAACGGCGCTCTCGACGAGGCGAATACGGCCCGGCACCTACGCGGTCTGATCGGCTCGGCTCCCGCCTCCTGCTGATAGTGGGCCTTTCCATCAGTTCTCGAGGGTGGCCATGCCGCGTTCGGCACGGCAGCGGACGGCGTCGTAGGCGGTGCTGGTGGCGGGCCAGGCTGTGTATCCGCGCCATGTCCCCAGTCGAGGCGAGCGGCCGAAGCACCATGCGCGACTCGTACCGAAGAGGACGATGTCCGGTGCTTGGCGAGCGCCATCGGCGGCGACCGTCGACTCCCAGTCGGTGCGGGCGGCCCCCATCGTGGCCAAGCCGACCCGCGGCTACGACGTGGGCAAGAAGGTTCAGGGACATCAGCGCCACCACCGACGGTCAGGTAGCGGCGGATCCACGGATCGCTCGCCAGCTTGGACCAGCGCCACGACAACACCGCGCCGGCCGCGACCATCACCAGCAGGTAGGTCGCGTAGGTGTCAGCTGAGTTCCCAATGGGTATGAGCGGAAGCAGGAGTGAATCGGGCGTGTGTCTGTGGGGCGAGGAGCAGAATGCGCGGTGAGGTCGAGCAGCCGTCGGTCATGGTCGAGGTCACTACCGCTGAGGATGTGGTGATCGCCGCTGTCCGTGGCGATGTCGACCACGACACCTTCCGAGAGATCCGGGGCGCGCTGTTCACCTGCATGGCCGGCCGGGCCGCCGCGTTGGTGGTCGATCTCGACGACGTCGGGTTCTTCGGTTCAATCGGCATCGCCGTGCTGCTCGAGACACGGCAACGCGCCGACCAGGTGGGCATCAGGTTCGCCGTTGTGGCAGGACGGCGAACGGTGGCACGACCCATCCGGCTGACCGACACCCAGGACGTGCTCCACATGCAGCGCACTCGTGAGGAGGCGCTGGCCGCGGTACGTCGTCCCCGTCGCTTCACCGGCCACTTGGACGACCCGACCGACACCGGTCCCGCGCTTTCATGGCCGTAAGCCCTGCCATGCACCCGCATGCGGACAGGCGGCGCTTTGACGATCTTGTCCTCAATGCATCCGAGTCGCCGACGAGTACGTCGTCGAGGAAGACTCGGTTCCCGCCCATGATTGGCTGGTCCTGCCGTCGGGTGAGCGGTTCTCCATGCCGAACCCTGCTGACCGCCCTCGTCGTCGTGTGGGCCTTCCGTCGCAGCACGAAACGGTTGCGCGCCGCCTCGTTGACCAGTTGACCAGTTCGTCGCCCCGCACTCGATTCGTCTCAGCGAGCGGCAGGCCACAGCTTCTCGCGAGTGGGAAGTCCGGCTACCGAGCGAAGGCGGTAAGGCGGTGCTCGCTCCGAATTCCGATATGTGCCAACGGGACTCGCGGAGGAGCTGGCGGACTTGCGGGATAGGCTTGCCGAGCTCGGGTTCAGCGATCACTGCCCGCCGCTGAACCTGCGAAGATGAACCCTTTCGGAGGAGCCGTGCGCAAGCTGGTCGTGTCGCAGAACCCTCGTCGCGGCTTCACGAACCTGGCTGACGCGCTCACCGGCCCGGACGTCGGGCCGTTGCGGATCGTGGTGGAGCCTGGGCAGTATCGTATGACCAGCTGCCGGTTCTGGGGCGTGGCCGAGATCGAGGCCGAGGACGGGCCGAACACCGTGGTGATCGACTGCGGTGGAGCCTACAACCTGCAGGTCGAGGGTCAGGGACGGGTCGTCCTGCGCGGGCTGGCACTGCGCAACTTCCACGAAGACGGTTCCGCGGTGAACATCACGCGTGGTCAATTGGCCGCCGAGGACTGCGTGTTCTCCAGTATCACCGACACGGCCGTCCAGGCGTGGGACGGAGCACGACTGTTCCTGCGCCGCAGCATCGTGGGCGGCGGCGGTATCGCGTGCACCGACGCCGAGGGTGTCATCGAGGCGAGCACGGTGGACGAGAGCGCCTCCCACGGCGTGACGCTCCGCCGGGGCAGCCGGTTCAAACTGCAGAACGTCGCCGTGCGCAAGGCGGGCCGGATCGGCATCTGGGCCGACGGGGGATCGGCCCCGCACATCGAGGGATGCCTGGTGGAGGAACCCGCCTCGGCGGGAATCGTCATCGAGGGCAAGGTCATCGCCGCCGTCGTCGGCACGCGCGTCACCGGCACCGGCAAGGCCGGGTTGATCGTTCGCGCCAAGGCGACGGCGACCGTGGACGACAGCACCATTTCCGGCTCGGGTGACGTCGGCGTCTGGGTCACCGCCGGAGGGGACCTGACGGCGCAGCGAGTGTCGGTCGAGAGCGCCGGGGTGAGCGCGGTCTACGTGTCCGACAACGCGACTGCCAGGCTCGGCCAGTGCCGGATCGAGGCATCGAAGATCAGTGGGATCGTCGTGGACGGCGAGTCGACGATCACCGTCGCCGACACCTGGATTTCGCGACCCGGCGGGGACGGGCTCGTGGTGACGAATGCTCACGCGACGGTCGAGGACACCCAGATCCACAGGCCCGGGGGCACCGGAATCAGCGCGGTCGAGCCGGCCGGCGTGCTCACGGCGTGCCGGGTCACCGTCGAGGACGCGGCGAACAACGGCATCCTTGTCCGCGGGGGATCCGCGACCGCAGAGCTGGTGGACTGCACGATCGTCCGTACCAGGCAAGGCGACGGGTTGGCGGTGCTCAAGGGCGGCAGGTGCTCCTTGTCCGGCGGATCCATCGCCGACTCCAACGGCGGCGCAAGCGTGAGCGATGCCGGTTCCGCGCTGGCGCTGCACGGCACCCACGTCACCGGCAACAAAGTCGCTGGAACGGCCGCTCTTCACGGCAGCGAGCTGAGGCTGCACGACTGCACGATCACGGGCAACGAGGGAACAGGAATCCTGGCCACCTCGGACTCGACCGTGACCGTCGAACGCACCACCTCCTACGACAACGAGTTGGACGACGTGCTGGACCTCGTCCTGCAGAACAACGAGGAAGGGGAACCAGGGGCGGCGTCAACGACAACCGCCACCCCTGCGGCGCACGACGATCCCATCACCACGCAGCCGGAGCCCGCGCCGGAAGCAGCCGGATCAGCGAGTACCCCGCGTCCGCCGGAGCCCAAGCGGGTGCCGCCGGTGCGTGTGGCCTCCGCCGAGCGGACGGCGAGCACGGACGGACTTCTGGCCGAGTTGGCGGCGATGGTCGGGCTGGCCGAGGTCAAGCAGGAGATCCACAAGCTGGTGGCCTTCCTGCGGATCGACGAGCAGCGGCGGCGAGCGGGGCTGCCCGAGGGGCCGTCCATCGGGCGGCACGTGGTGTTCTCCGGCGCACCCGGCACCGGCAAGACGACCGTGGCCCGGCTCTACGGAAGGCTGCTGGCCGAGTTGGGCGTGGTGTCCTCCGGCCATTTCGTGGAGGTGTCACGGGCGGAACTGGTCGGCAAGGCGCTCGGAGAGACGTCCGCCAAGACACGCGCGGTGTTCACCAAAGCGCGCGGCGGCGTGCTGTTCATCGACGAGGCCTACGCCCTGGCGCGACAATTCGGGTCCGGAGGCGACTTCGGGCAGGAGGCCATCGACACGCTGGTCAAGCTGATGGAAGACCACCGCGACGAGGTCGTGGTGGTCTTCGCCGGCTACCCGGCTGAGATTCGCGAGTTCCTGGAGGCCAACCCCGGCCTGCGGTCCCGGATCTCCCGGACGATCGAGTTCGCCGACTACAGCCCCGCGGAGCTGGTGGAGATCGTCCAGCGGACGGCGGACCAGTACGGGTTCCGCCTCACCGACGCCACCCGCGAGGTGCTGCTGACCCACTTCCAAGGTGCCCGCCGCGACGAACGGTTCGGCAACGGACGCGAGGCCAGACGGATCTTCGAGGCGGCGCTGCAGCAGCAGGCGCTGCGGCTGGCCGAGCGCGACACGCCGTCCGCCTCGGAACTGGCGGAGCTGCTGCCCGCCGACCTCGACGGTGTCGTGGACCGGGGCCTCGGCGTCCGGCACGGCAACGGCCGCGACGACGCCCACGTGGCCATTTTGCTGGAACGCCTGGACGGGATGGTCGGCCTGGCCCAGGCCAAACAGCACGTCCGCGACATCTTCGACTTGCAGGCGACCGAGCGGCGTCGCCGGCAGGAAGGCCTCTCCAGCGAGCCGTTTGCCGGGCACCTGGTGTTCTCCGGCCCACCCGGCACCGGCAAGACCAGCGTCGCCCGCCTCTACGGGGAACTGCTCGCGGCCACGGGCCTGCTCGCACGCGGCCAGCTGGTGGAGGTGTCCCGGGCGGACCTGGTCGGCCAGTGGATCGGCCACACGACAGCGCAGACCGCCAAGGTGTTCGAACGCGCCCGCGGCGGTGTGCTGTTCATCGATGAGGCGTACGCCCTGGCTCGCGCCGGCCACCAGCACGACTTCGGCCGCGAGGCGATCGACACACTGGTCAAGCTGATGGAGGATCACCGTGACGAGGTCGTGGTGGTGGTCGCCGGGTACACCGCCGAGATGGCCGACTTCCTGACCGCCAACCCGGGACTGGCATCGCGGTTCGCCAGCCACGTCGAGTTCCCGCCTTACAGCCCCGACGAACTGGTCACCATCCTGACTCGGCACGCCGCCGACGCCGGCTTCAGGTTCACCGCCGAAGCGCTCGACGCCGTCCGCTCCTATGTGGACGCCAACGCCACGGCCTTCGCGCAAGGCAACGCCCGCGAGATCCGCAAGCTGCTGGAGGCGATCCGCACCGCCCAGGCCCGCCGGATCGCCGCCCGCGAACATTCCGATGATCCCGTCCCGGCGCACGACCTCGGCCTGCTGCTTCCCGACGACCTCCCGTGACGGAAACCGAAATCTCCGGGAACAGCGGTTTCGCCCAAGAGGAACACCAGCCAGGCCGGTGAGCGCCTGCGGGCCGGCTTTCGGGACAGGGGAGCCGAGTTCATGCCGGCACCTTGACGACCAGCGCTCCGGGGTTCACCTCGACCTTCAGAGACCTGGTTGTCCCGCAGACTTCTCCGTCGACCTCGAACGGCTTGGTGCGACTGCTGCGCAACTCCATGCGTCGGAACCGGAACCGCTCCACCGCCGGCCCGTCCACCCGGCGGGAACCGATCAGGCGCCCCGCCGTCACCAGCCAACCCCTGGCGCGCACGTCATGCAGCAACGCCAGGTCCAGGAGCCCGTCGGAGGGATCTGCCTCCGGCAGGAGGGAAACCCCGCCCTGCAACGCGCCTATGTTGCCGACGACCGCCCCGAGGACGCGGCGGGTCAGCCAGCGGCCGTCGTCCAGCCGGACAGCCACCCGGCTGGCGCCCGACCTCAGACCCTTGAGGACCGCCGGTACGTATGCGGGCCACCCCAGGAGGCGCTTCATCCTGGGCGAGGTGTCGCGGACCATCTCCGCGTCCAGACCGATCCCGCCCATGCCGACGAAAGGGCGTCCGTCCAGCAGGCCCATGTCGACGCGGCGGTCCGCCCCGTCGAACGCCGACGTGACGGCGTCCTCCACCCCACTGCCGATTCCCAGGTTCCGGGCCACGAGGTTCCCCGTGCCGACCGGCACGATTCCCATCGCCACCCCGGTGTGCGCCAACCCGGCGGCCACCGCGTTCACCGTGCCGTCTCCACCACACGCCAAAACCAGCCGCGGGTGGTTGCGCAGGGCGAGTGCCGTCACCCCTGTCCCGGCATCGTCACAGGTGGTCTCGAACCACTGCGGCTCGCACCAGCCGCGGTCCCGGGCGGTACGAGATATCAGGTCCCGCAACCAGGAGTGGTCCACCACCGCGCCCGGATGAACGACCACCGCCACACGAAGCCTGTCACGCCATGGATCCACCCGAACCGCCTTCACGAGGTTGACAACGGACCGGATGCCCTGCGACAGGCGAACGTACACGTGGACGCGACATGCAAAGCGCTGTGGACCAGGCCGGGCCGGATCACGGTCATGCCCCGTGTCGCCGGCGCGGGTGCGGCAAGGGCCGGCCTCGCATTGCTGTGCTCGAAGAGGTTGGTCAACGGGTCGTTGTGGTCGGCGCAGTGCTTGAGGAAATCTCGCGGCCTCAGCGGGCGACCAGCACATCGGCTCGTACTTTGCAGGCCGGGTGACCGAGGCGTAGTTGGCCGCGTTGTACGGCAGGCGGTGCTGCCATACGGCGTCGCCCAGCGCGCCAGGGACGTGCAGATTCCGAGGGCAGCGTGGTGCCGCACGGCGGACCCATCCGGTGCCACACCTAAGGAGCCGCAGGAGCGGTTCCGTGTCTCCGCGGACTGAGAACACGCAGCGGGTCGGCGATAAAAGGGCGGGGCATGTGAACTCGTAAGTTCTTATGCCCCGACCCTGCCATTTAGCCTTGTGCTACCGCGTCAGAGCCACGGTGGCGGCTTGATTGCGCTCATTGAGCCCTCCTCGTTTGGGATTGTCAGTACCACCCAACATCCTTGGGTCCGGGGTTGCAACAGAGTCGACGGAAAGTGCAGGAGAAGATGTTCCGATGGTCCCTCCTGTTGGTTCGGATGCCCAAACCCACGTCCTCCATGATGTGTTCAGCTTCCTGTTTCGTTGCGGTCGTCGGTGGGTGTGGTGAATCGAACCACTTTCCGTGGGGTCTTGTCCGTCGAGGAATTCCGGGCGCTGTGGTCGGCCGAGTTGCTGTCCGTCACCGGTGACCAGTTCGCGCGGGTCGCGCTGGTGGTGCTGGTGTTCGATCGCACCGGTTCCGCCGCGATGGCGGGGCTGACCTACGCCTTGACGTTCGTTCCCGCCTTGGCCGGAACTCTGGCCCTGTCCCAGGTCGCCGATCAGCGTCCGCGCCGCCAGGTCGTCGTCTTCGTGGACGGTCTGCGGGCTCTCGTCGTCGCGGTCATGGTGATCCCAGGTGTCGACCTGCTCTGGCAGTGCGTGCTGGTGTCGGTCCTGTCCTTCGTGGGCGGGCCTTACAGCGCCGCACAACTCGCGCTTCTCCGTGACCTGCTCAGTGAGGAGCAGTACTCGGTGGGCATGTCCCTGCGGCAGATCACCGTCCAGGCGGCTCAGTTGGCGGGGGTCGCGACCGGAGGCCTTCTCTCCACCGCCGTGAGTCCCCAGTTCTGCCTGGCGGTCAACGCCTTCACGTTCGCTGCGTCCGCGCTGTTGCTTGGGAAACGCATCCGTTCACGTCCCGCTCCGGCACCGGCTTCGTCCTCCGGTCGGTTCGTCGCGGACGGTGTCACATTGGTGTGGAGCGATCCTCGACGCCGCGCGATATTCGTCATGACCTTCCTGGGCGTGTGCTACGTCGTCCCGGAAGGGATCGCCGTGGCTTATGTGAGCGAGATGGGACACGGAGCCGTTGTGGTCGGGCTGGTCCTCGCGAGCTGCAATGCCGGCGCCGTGATCGGGCTGCCGATCTTCGTTCGTTTCGTGACGCCGGACCGTCAGCGGGTCGCGCTTGCGGTCGTTTGCGTGGCTGTCGGTATTCCGCTGGTTCCGATCGCTCTGGTCGATGGGATATTCGTCGCCATGGTGGCGTTTGCCGTCAGTGGTGCTCTGTGGGCCGCACTGGTGGTCATGTCAGCGTCCTTCCTGGCGGAACTGCTGCCGGACGCTTCCCGGTCGAGGGGGATGGGGCTGGCTTCGTCCGCGAACGTTGCCGCGCAGGGGATGGGGATCGGGGTTTCGGGTTTGGCCGCCGAAGTCGTGAACCCGTCGTGGGTGATCGCGATCGCCGGCGCGGTTTCCGTTCCTTTGGCGTTGTGGCCGAGCTTGTCGTGGCTGAGATCCACAGCTCCTCCGCGTTGACCCGCGGGCGTGGGTGCGAGCTCGCGGCGGAGGCCACTGCACTCCCACCGTGCGTGTTCGACCGCGGCAGGCTGAGTCGCACGATCGACCGCCTGGCGCGGGACGGCTGGGTCCGCCGGGAGGACGCGGGTGTCGACGGCAGGGGACAGTGCGCCGTCCTCGCCGCGGAGGGGGTCAACGAGGTGAGGCGTGCCGCGCGGCACCACGTCGAGCAGGTTCGCGAACTCGTTGCCGGCGACGGGCATGGCCGATGACGTGGCGCTGACCAGGATGGGGTGGCCGGGCGAGCGGTTCCCGGGCTCCGGCCGGTGCCGCGGGTGAGGCGCTGACCGGGGCGGTATCCCTCCGCGAGCTGTGCCGCCGCGCCTCAGCGGTCGGCAGGGCGGCTCGTCGAGACGGGTTTGGCGGGATCGGTGGCGCGATCTTCCCGATCCCGGCGCGGACGCCCTTCTGCGGCGGCGGCGATGGCCTGGACATGTAGTTGAAATTTCAGCATGCGGTGCTACGGTGGCTGAGTGCTGAAATTTCAACTAAGCAGAGGTGGTCCTCGATGGACCGCTTGACGGGCAAGATCGCGATCGTCACCGGCGCGGCAGGTGGCCTGGGGTACGCCGGAGTGCGAGCGATGGCGGCCGAGGGCGCTCGTGTCGTGATGATGGACCTGTCTCCGGCTGTCCACGACCGGGCCGAGGAGCTCGCGGAGGAAGGGTTCGACGTCACCGCGCACGTCGGTGACGTCTCTTCCGAGAGCGACATGGCCGGAGTCGTCGCTCGCGCCAAGGAGACCTACGGGGGACTCCACGTCCTGTGGAACAACGCCGGGCTGGTGAGCGCCGAGTGGATCAACCAGGACACCGACGTGGTCGGGGTCAGCCGTGACTTCCTCATGCGCACCATCGAGGTGAACACGGTCAGCGTGTTCCTCGGCAGCAAGTACGCCGTTCCCGCGATGGCTGAGACCGGGGGTGGCTCGATCATCAACACCTCGTCGGTCCAGGCCGCGGGCGGAGACCTGGCCCTCGTCGCGTACGGCACGAGCAAAGCGGCGGTGAACTACCTGACGAAGTCGGTGGCCACCTCGTTCGGGCACCTCGGCATCCGGAGCAACGCGCTGGCGCCCGGGCTGATCCCGACACCCGCGGTGAGACAGGCAGCCGCCGGGTCGCACCAGCTCGAAGCCGTGGCGCCACTGCAGCTCCTGCTGGACTCCCAAATGCTCAGCAGCGTCGGGGAGCAAGCCGATGTCGCCAACACTGTCGTCTTCCTCGCGTCGGACGAGTCGAAGTTCATCACCGGTCAGCTGATCTACGTCGACGGCGGGACGACCGGGCATCTGCCGACGCTGTCCGATCGTCGCAAGCAAGCAGTCACCTGAGCTCAGCTCATTGGACGAACGCCGCACCGGGCTGTACGGCGCGGTGTGCCTGACCACTCGTGAGGAAGGGACTTCGATGCGCGTGCACAAACCCATGGGAACGCTTCTGACCCTGCTGGTGACGGCCGCTCTGTTCGCCGCGCCGGCCGCCGCCGCGCCCGTGCCGGCCGAGCGGTTCCCCGCGGTGGTGAACCTGCCGAACGGGTTCTCGCCCGAAGGCATCGCCGTTGACGGGAAGACCGCCTACACCGGTTCGCTGGCCAACGGTGCGATCCGGCGCGTCGACCTGCGAACCGGTGTGACCACGCAGTTCGCCCCGTCGCCCGGCCCCGGCAAGATCTCGGTCGGAATGGACGTCGACCGGTTCGGCCGGCTCTGGGTGGCGGGCGGCGGGCACGGAGGTCCGCTTCCCGGTGTCCTCAGCAGCTTCCGCCTGTACGACACGAGGTCCGGCGCGAAGCTGGCCGACGTCCTCGTCCCCGAGGCTTCGTTCATCAACGACGTCGAGGTGACCCGCGACGCGGCGTGGTTCACCGACAGCGCAGACCCGGCCGCTCTCGTGCGGGTGCCGATCGGGACCACCGGCAGGGTCGGTGTGGCCGAGAAGATCGTGCTGGGCGGGGGGTGGGTGCCCGGCGGACCCATCAACGCCAACGGGATCACGGCGACGCCCGACGGAGAGAACCTGCTCGTCGGCCAAACCGCTGCCGCTGGTGGTGGTGCTGCCCTTTACCTCGTGCCCTCCACCACCGGCGACGTGGCCCTGGCGCGGAAGATCAACCTCCAGGGTGACCTGGAGTCCGCCGACGGCCTGGTCCTCGTCGGACGGACGCTCTACGTCGTGACGCATGACGGCGTGGTCGAGGTCGAGCTCGCCCGTCAGCTGACCGCCGGGAGGGTCCTGGGCGTCACCGAGGTGCCGGGAGCCGCCTTCGCGAGCACCGGGGCCGTGTTCGGAGGCCGCCTCTACGTGGTCGACGCCAACCTCGGCGAGAACCTCTCCAACATCGGCAATCCGGACGCGACCTTCAAAATCGTGGCGATTCCCGTTCCGTGGAACCGCCGGCGCTTTGTCGGAAGGGCTGAATGAAGCTCTCCGCGAATGTGACGTGCCCTCTTCCCGCTCTTGGTACCTGGAGGAGTTCGATGACGTTCAAAGATTTCCCGCTGATCTCGCTGATCCCGCTTGGGCGGCGAACAGAGCGATCTTCGTCCCGGCTGACGGGGGCCGAACGGTGGTGATCAACGGTGGCGTGTTCACCGCGCCGGCGCCGGCGACTTCGTCTTCATCCCCCGGGGTACGCGGCACGGTTACATGAACGTCGGCAGCGAGACGGCGAAAATGCTCGTCTTCTTCACGCCGGGTGGCGCGGAGGAGTTCTGGCTGGAGGTGGGAGAGGAGGCGACCGAGGACAACATCGGCGTGTGGTGGACCGAAGAGCAGTTCGAGGCCGTGGAGGAAACGCTCGAACGCCACCACGTGCGCCTGCTTCCGGGTGATGAGGAAGCTTTCAAGAAGTAATCAGCTCATGGGTGACTATTTGTGTCGCCGGGCTGGGCTGTGGATAGAAGCAGCAGCTTGTGCCGCCCAGCCGCAACTCCCGGCTCCTCCGCGTCTCTGGTTGGCGGTGATAACGCCGTGCCGGCTCGGTGGTTGTGCAGAAAGTGGCATCTGCGCTGCCGGCCAGCCCGAACCGCATCGGAGATACCGCTGGAAGAAGCTCATGAATGACACTGCGCCTGAAGTTGAGGTTATGATGTACAGCACGGAACCTGATAAGACTAACGGTTTGGGACTTGGTGACATCCACCATGTGGGACTGGTCGTCACGGATCTCGATCGCGCCCTGTCCGCGTACTCGGCGTTGCTCGGTCGCGCCGACACTGCGCGGCTTGAATTTCATACGCCTGACGTGCCCATGCGATGGGGTACGCGTCAGCTCAATCTCCGCGTCGGCTTCATATCACTTGGCGCAACATTGCTGGAGGTTTTGCAGCCACTGGACAACCAGTCGCCGCACGGGAGATTTCTGACTGAACGCGGCGAGGGCTTGCATCACCTGGGATTCTTGGTCTCCGATCTCGATGGGCAGAGCGCCCGACTCGCAGAGCTCGGCATGTCGACGCTCGCCGGCACGAACAGGCCACAAGATCCGCTGCGCTGGGTTTATCTTGATGGTCCAGCTGCTGGCGGAGCGGTAATCGAAATGATGGAGAAGAGCCCCGCCTCCGAGAAACTTTGGGCAGATGTCGCGTCCGCGATGATCGCGAAAGACCTGGAGTAAGAGGCATCGCCAGCAGATGCTCCCGCACGGACGTTCTGCGCCACGCGGTCGCCTCGCGTCGATCCCGTCCGCCGGCAGATCAGCCGACTGCAGCGCCTCGGCGACGATGCCGGGCATCGCGCGCTGGATCTCGTCCTGGTAGATCCGCGTGCGCACCTCGACGCCGGGGTGCCGCAGGGTGTCGTTCAGCGGCTGGACGATGTGCCGCTTGCGCACTCCGGTGTTCTCCACCATTCGCAGGACCGTGCGCAGCTTCTCGTGGTCCGGGTGCAGCCTCCGGCACAGCTCGAGAGTCTGGTCCAGCGTGACCGTGTTCTCGGGCACCCACAGCGCGGGCGACACAGCGTGGGACCGGACCGCGCGTGGTGCTCAGGTGTGTTCACACCGGTTTGCGATATGCCTTCTTCCTCTATCGGATGTGCGCCGCACCGAGATGGCGCGTTCGTGCCTCATGAGGCAACGCAGCCAGGGCTGCTCACTTTGTCGCGTTGGCTGGGCTGCGCATCGTCTTCGCAAGACGATCTTTTCCAGACGGTATGGCTCTTATCGATGTCGTCGCACGCACTGGGGTGTGAAGCGCCCAACATCCGTCCCTTTCGGGAAGCCCGGGAAGTCAGTCCTCTTCGTGCCCGGCTTGGCGAGATTTCACTCTTCGCAGCGTTGATGTGAGCCGAATATGATTGTCGGGTCATCTTGTCGCACGGTACTGGTGCGACGCGGTATTGGGAAAGATTTCGAGCACCTTCGTGCAGTTGGGCACGATTGAGGTCGCTTGCTCGCCACTGTGCACGTGTAGTCGGCGACAGCAGCTTCCGGCATGGGGCTGGAGCGTGTGATCCCTGCCAGGAGTTGCGATGTGGTGTTGAAATCTGTGGAGTAAGAGGGCTGGTAGTGAGCGAGATTCGCTTGAAGTACTTGAACCGCGACACGGCTTCAGTGGCCGTGGAGGCGGTGTTCGAAGGGATGTCTTCGCGTAGCCGGTTCCTCAGATTTCACTCGCCTATGCCCCGTTTGAGCGCATCGGCGCGAAAGCATCTCACGGACATCGATGGCGATCGTCACATCGCTGTGGCTGCATACTGCGGAGAGGCGGCAGTAGGGATCGGGCGCCTCATCGGCATCGGCGGGGGAGCGGCTGAGATATCGGCTGCGGTCGTTGATTCTTTTCACCGGCTGGGCGTGGGGAGGGAGCTTGTCAGGAGGTTGGCTGATGACGCGTGCAGGATGCGGTATGCGGAGATACATGCGAGCGTCCTGCCCGAGAACACTCCGATGATCCGTTTGATTCAGTCAGAACTCCCAGGCGTGCGAGCTTCCCGTGGAGCGGACGGCACGAACTTCACCTGGGCCACCACCCGCGGTTTGCTGCTCAAGCGCACGTGGGACGAGGCTGCCGACAAGTCGTGTTGTGGCGAGATGTGCGCCTGAGGCCGGAATCGTCTGCGTCAGGCATCCAGGCCGTCGTCCACGCCTCCTGCGCGACAACTCATGAGGTCTTTCGTGGCTGTTCTGGCGTCAGGACCACCTGGTGCAGTTTTCCACGAATTTCATCAAATGATCAGATCGACACGATTGTGATGGGATTGTGGAGGTGGTGCTGGACGTAGGGGAGGCGTCTGCAAGATCCTTGACCACAACGTGCTCCGCGCACGTACCCGTGCGCGGACGTCGTCGACGGGCTGACAAAGACGCCGGGTTTGGGGGACAGCACCCCGGCTTGGAGCCGCCGGTCTGGTGAACCGGGAATGAGCCGATGGCTCGGCCGACGACGCCGGCCGAGCCATCACATGCGGTTCTCGCGCGAACGACGATCCACCACGTCGACCGTTCGTCAGGCAACAGCCTTGGTGCGCTCGACCTTGTAGCCGACGACCACGGTTGTGATGAGCGACATCGAGATCAGCGCTTCCGCGATGAAGAACGAGCCGAAGTCGACGACCGAGCCGACCGGAGGCGTGCCGGGCACGGCGTTGCGCAATGGCACGAGTGCGAAGAGCAGTGCACCCATGAAGCTCATCGACGGCCAGAGCAGACCGTGCCGGCCCTTCACCGCGTACCAGGCGGCGATCACGGCGGCGAGGCTGAGGAACCACATGAAGACCATGATGAACAGTGCGAACGCGAACGTACCGGTTGAGCGGTCAGCACTCGCGGTGAAGAAGAGCGCGCCACCCTCGGTCGTTTCTTCGGCCAGTTCCAGCCTGAAGAACGAGTCGGCGTTCACGATCGAGATGTTGAGCGGTACGGCTTGGCCGTCGACCTCGGCGCCGAAGCCGAAGTCGACCTTGTAGCTGTCGAACGGGTAGTCCGTGATCACGCCGCTGTTCAGCGCGACCCGCAGGTCGGACACGCTCGGGTTCTTGCCGGCCTTGAACGACAGCACGTCACCCTTGATGGCGTTCGTGTAGAGCGTGATGTCCTTGCGTGGCGTCCCGTTCTCGTCGGCGAGCGCGCCCTGCGGCGCGATCTCGACCTGCGCGGCGATCTCCTGGAGGATCGCGTCGGTCTTCTGCACGAAGACGCTGACGTCCAGGCGGTCGGGCGAGTTCTGATCGCCGAGCGTGATCTCCTTCTGGCCCTCGCTGCGTTCGACGACATAGATCGACAAGCTGCCCGCCGTGAGCAGCAGGACGAAGATCGCCAACGCGGTTGCTTTCAGCCAGGAACTCCGCCGCGAAGGAAGGCCGGTACTCATCTGGATCCTTTCGAGAACGGCACACGAAGAACAGCAGGGTGTGCCGTTGTGGATGTCGCAATGCTTGAACTCGCAGCCTGATCGGGCTGCAATGGCGGTTCCCGATTCGCGGGCGCGTCACCAGTGGCATGACCAAATGGGCAGCACGCCACACATCAGGTTTCCCGCGCATGAACCTAGGTCCAAGATCAGTCCTGGAAGACGAAGATCAGGTTCGTTGCCCGAAAAGGCACGATCAACGGCCCTTGAGCGCATTGCCGCCGCTGATCTTCGGCGACGATCTCGCTCCAAGCCGCACAAGCGAGCATCGCTCGTGCTGCGGCTATGGCCTCGCATCAAGCCATATCCCTCTGGTGGCACGCAAGGTATAGCGCAGTGCGAAGAATTTGTGCCGAAGATCGATAATTTTTCGAAACCTTGTGTGTTGACGACCGGATCGGGCGAAATCGCTCGGTCTTGGACGTGTCGGTGCATGCCGACTCTGGCCAGGTAATGCCTCGAAGGGCACGCATCTTCGCACTTTAGTCCGGTGGTCATCCTGTGTGGTTCTTCGCTGCTATGGTTCTGCTTGTGGAGAAACAGAACCGCCGAAAAGCGAAAAAAGCTTGGAGGTTTCTGGGCTGGTTCCTCTTTTGGATCATCTTCGCGTTGGCGATCTGGGCGGAGCTGAACGGTGCGCACAGGTGAGTGCTGACCTGTTCGGTCGTGGCGAAGAGTTCGGTCCGCTCAGGGCGACTTGCTCGTCATCCGGATGTTCGGCAGTTCGAATCCGATCGCGAGTGGTTGATGGAGCTTCTGTTTCCTGCGGGAAGGCATCATGAACTACCTGGACCTGCTGAGGTTGCTCGGCTCGGTCGACGCCGTGACCGACGATGAGAATGATGTAGTGCAGTTGAGGCCAGTGCGTGGCTCCTGCGAGGATGTCGGAATCTTGGAAGTCGAGGTCGTCGACGATGTCTTCGATCAAAAGCCACGTGATGACGCGGATGCGGCAGAAGAGAACGGCAGCGAGGGCAACGGTCGCGATCTGGGCTGGGTTTGTCGTGTGACTGGTCGAATTCTGCCTTCAGAGCAGTTGCGACCGATCTGAGGCTGATGGCACGGCTTCCAGCTGGGATCGGCGGTTCGGCCACCTGTGCCGACTGGTTGCTCGCGGACGTGCGGGAGCTGGGGCAGGCCTTCACCGGCCGGCGGTCGAGCCGGCGCGCTGGCGAACGCAAACGCGTGATCCACCAGCGGGATCGAACCTGACGCGCTTTCAGAGGTGGTGGTCTCGCCACCGCGTTGGTTGAGCGAAGTCTGGCCGTCCGGCTTGAAACCGTCATCACTGGCGCGGCAGGTAGAAGTGACCCGGCTCTTCGATTGAACGGGAACGGAAGTGGGGGCGCAGGTGTCTTCTCGCTGCGAACGGCGGATCTGGGGCCGGAGTGCGGAGTAGACCAGGAGACACCGAGCCGGATCGGCTGTGGGAAGGGCTGGAAAGACGAGGCGATGCACTGCGGACGGGACTTGGTCGACGAGGCGCTCATCCGTTGGCTCTTCGAGGAACACGGCCGAGCGGCGCTGGCGTACGCGACCCGGCTGTGCGGCAGTCGCACGGTGGCGGAGGAGATCGTCCAAGAGGTGTTCATCCGGGCGTGGCGCCGTCCGGAGGTGCTGAACGACAGCAAGAGCTCGGTTCGTGGCTGGCTGCTCACCGCGGTGTACGGCGTCGTGATCGACCGGCGTTGCGCTGACGAGCCTCGCAGTTCGGCGTTGAGGCACCCGGTCGCGGTGACCTGAGCGCAGTGACCACTGGTCCTCGCCCGTCTCGCCGGTGTCCACCACCGAGGTGGTTGCTCCCACAGGATCGGTGGAAGCAACCACCTCGTCGGCTAGACCCGGACGAGCGAGGCCAGCGCGGTCTGTCCCTGCTGGTTCGGGTGGAACACGGCTTCCGGCCCTTCCTGACCCGGCGCCAGTGCGTCGAACCCGCGCAGGAACGGAGTGCCGGCTTCGCACAGTGCGTGGCCGGCGAACGTGCCGGGCCGGGAGAACGGGCTGACGTACGTGGCGTTGACACCCCGGAGGCGCGCCTTGGCCACAGCGGAACGCAGGGTGGCGTCGATGCCGTCGGCCACCTGGTTGCCCTCGCGGCGTTCCGCCGCGGTGAGGACGGTGTCACTGCAGATCGGGTCGAGCGGGATGGCCGGCAGGTCCTCCGAAGGGGACACCTGACGGCCGTAGCCCACGACCACGACCCGCGCGAACGGGCTGCGCTTGCGGATCTCGGTGAGCAGACCCGCGACGTTGCCGCCCATTTGCGGCAGCTTCGCGAGAATCGCTTCGGTCGGAGCGCCCGTGCAGTCGGCCTGGACGCAGATGCCGCCGTACGCCGAGTAGTCGATGTCGTTGGTACCCGCGGTGAGCAGCACCAGGTTCGTGCTCCGCTTCAGGGCGTCCAACTGGGCAGGACGGTCCTTGAACGGCCGCGCGAGATCCGCGGTGGCCGCGCCGCTGCAGCTGACATTGGCGAACGAACCGAGCCTGCCGGCCGCACGCAGGCGAGCGGCCACCTGTTCACCGTAGGAGTTGTCGCTGCGCCAGCAGTTGCCGGCGGTTCCGTCCTGATAGGACCCCGCACCAGTACCCGATGCGTACGAATCGCCGAGCACCACGAGAGAGGTGGAGCCGGTCGCTTCAGCCGCTGGAGCGAGCCCCAGCGTCATCAAGGCGGCCAGCAGGACAGCGGTCGATCTTTTCATCGGACCTCCGAAGTCGACGTCATTCCGGCGCAATGGTGCCTGGATCGCCTATTTCGGTGCTGCCAAATGAGACGAGGCGAAACTCCTTTGTCGCGGCGACCTGCGTGTTTTTCACAAAGGTGAGCAAAAATCTGCACTTTCTCATCGGGTGAAGTCGCATCCCGGCTCCGCCGGCGAGCCGAGTGCGTACCAGCGCAACTGCGCGGGGAGCCAACGCCCCGGTGCTCACATGAGTCGGAAGGCTGCGAACACGGCGGGTTCGCGTGTGCTGGACTGAACAGCGATCCGGAGTCATGGCGGAACCGCTCGAGTGGCAGCTCCGCTGGGTGCCCGTCGCCCTTTCGGCTGCTCGAAGCGAACAGTGGTCGCTCGGCTTTTCGCAGCTGTCGCGAAGCAACGACGTTCGGTCCGCGAGTCGAAGCTCGCGTCTTCCGGTACCTCGTCCGTTGAGGAGTGGCCCAGTGCTCTGCCGACGGCCGCGCGCACGACGTCCACAAGGGACTTGTCGGCCAGGGCTCCACTCCGACGCGGCGTGGCGCTCAGGTTCAGAGGACCGGCCGGCAGGTTCACGTCGCCTGAGGTCAGGCTTCGGGATCGCGGATCGTCGCTCCTGGAGAAGTCTGGCTTCCTCCCGGGGCGAGGCGCTCATTCCTTCTCGAGCGACCACCGGGTGATCGCGTCGACCGGACCGATGAGGCTCCGGCCCCGATCGGTCAGGTGGTACAGGACCTGCACGGGCATGCTCGGCACCACTTCGCGGTGCACCAGGCCGTGTTGCTGGAGCTCGGTCAGGCGCACCGAGAGCATGCGGTCGGAGATGCCGTCGACCATTCGCCGGTACTCCCCGAACCGCCGCGCGCCCATGGCAGCGGCCAGCAGGATCGCCGAGGTCCAGCGCCGCGAGACGAAGGCCATGATTCCGCCGGCGGCCTCGCAGCCGGCCGAGTCGATCACACGCGTGTTTGTCTCCGTTGAGCTGGTCACTAACCCAAAGTAAGTCCATTACCCGCTCGTTGGCAAGGGAGCTCGTCCAACCGAAGCTGGGAACCATGAGTGATACCAACGCTTTCTCACCGCTCCGGGTCGGTGCCACCACCATCGGCAACCGCCTGGCCATGGCGCCGATGACCCGCAGCCGGGCCACGGAGGACGGGCTCGCCACCGCCTCGACGGCCGAGTACTACCGGCAGCGCGCGGGTGCGGGTCTCATCGTCACCGAGGCCACCCAGATCAGTCTGCGCGGCAAGGCATATCCGACCACACCGGGTATCGGCACGCTCGCACAGGCCGAGAGCTGGCAGCAGGTCACCGACGCCGTGCACGAGGCGGGCGGCACCATCCACCTGCAGCTCTTCCACGGCGGCCGCACCGGGCACCCGAGCATGCGGGGCGGGCTGGACGCGCACGCGCCCTCGGCGGTGCCCGCGCCCGGCCAGACCTTCACCCCCGACGGCATGAAGGACCACCCGGTGCCCTCGGCCATGACCGGTGAGGAGATCAGGGAGACGATCCGGGAGTTCGCGGTGGCCTCGGCGCTGGCGGTCTCCGCGGGCTTCGACGGCGTGCAGCTGCACGCCGCCAACGGCTACCTGCCCCAGCAGTTCCTGTGCCGGGACTCGAACCTGCGCACCGACGAGTGGGGCGGTAGCACGCAGAACCGCATCCGCTTCATCGTCGAGGCCGTCCGGGCGATGGCCGCCGCCGCCGGTGCGGACCGGACTTCGCTGCGGATCTCGCCCGCCAGCACGATCCAGGGCATCAACGAGCACAACAGCGAGGAGCTCTACGAGGCCCTGCTGGGCGAGCTGGCGGGCGACGGCCTGGCGTTCCTGGACGTCTCGGAGTCACCGGGCCGCCGCGACCTGACCGCGTTGCTGCGCAAGAGCTGGCAGGGGGTGCTGGTGCTCAACCCGCACCGGGTCGCCGAGCCGGAGGCACCGCACGACCGGGTCGCCGACGGTCTGGCCGCCGGCGCGGACGTCGTGGCGCTGGGCGCACCGTGGCTGGCCAACCCGGACCTGGCCGAGCGCATCGCGCGGCGTGGCCCGTACAACGAGCCGGACGGCTCGACCTTCTACGGTGGCACCGACCAGGGCTACCTCGACTACCCGCTGCTGGCGGCCTGAGGTGGGCAGGCTGGCGGGCCGCACCGCGGTGATCACGGGGGGCACGGCGGGCATCGGCCTGGCCACGGCCCGCCGCTTCGCCGCCGAGGGCGCGCATGTGCTGATCACCGGCCGTCGCCCCGAGGTGCTGGCCGAGGTCGTGGCCGAACTGGGCCCGGCGGTCACCGGGGTGTGCGGTGATGCGAGCGACCCGGAGCACCTGACCGAACTGCTGGCGGCGGTGCGCGCACGGGGGAGAGGGCTGGACGTGCTCTTCACCAATGCGGGAAGCGGCACGCTCACCACGTTCGGGGAGGTCAGCCCGGAAACCGTGGACGAGGTGCTGGCCCAGAACCTCCGTGCGCCCTACCTCACGGTGCAGGCGTTGGCCCCGGTGCTCAACAAGCATGCCTCGGTGGTGTTGATGTCCTCCATCGGCGCCACCGCCGGCCTGCCCGGTCTCGGCGTGTACTCCGCGGCGAAGGCCGGCGCCCGCGCACTGGCCCGCACCCTCGCCGTCGAGCTGGGCGAGCGGGGGGTGAGGGTGAACGCGGTGAGCCCCGGCTACATCGAGACCAGCACCGACCCGGACATCCTCGCGTACCAGAGGACACACGCGTCGGGCATCCCGCTGGCGCGGACGGGGCAACCAGAGGAGGTCGCCGCGGCGGTGCTGTTCCTGGCCTCCGACGACGCCGCCTACATCACCGGCTCGGACCTGTTCGTCGACGGCGGGCGGAACCAGGTCTAGATGGGTGATCCCTGCCGGGGACACCGGTCGCAGGAGATCGGAAGGGTGTTCGGACCGGTCCTCACCGGCTGGTTCCGAACATCCTTCAACGAGGCGTTTCCCATGACGAGCGGACAAGGGATCGACCGCAGGCTTGCTCGAGAAGTCGTCCACGGGCGCCGGCTCCGCGATCTTCGATCGAGCCAGGAGCTCCCAGGCCACGAACTGCGCCTCTTCGTGCAGGCTGTGGCCGCCCGCGTGGGAACGCCCAGGGCGAAGAACCATAGTGGTGCCGACGGTCATCTCAGTCGAGAGGGAGCAATGCAGATACGGCGCCGCCTTGCCGCGGAGGAGTCGATCGTGTTCGAAACCAGGGAGCGGCCTGGCGACGAGTGGGAGATCAGTGACGCGACAACGGTCCTCGGACACCGGTCCGCGTTCGCACCCTCCTGGGAGGTGGAGCGAGCACTCGCGAGCGGCGCGGTCGAAGGTGACCTCGTGCTGCCGTTCCACCCCTTGTCCTTCCGGGACTTCATGCTCTACGAGCAGCACAACATCGGCGCGGCACGTGGCTACGTCGGTCGCTACAGGCCCGGAGTGGCAAGGCTGGCACGGGTGTACGAGACGGTCACCCGCTCGGTCTTCCCGGCGTTCCGGCCCAAGCCGTTGTGGTACCGGCAACCGATCTACTACATGAGCAACGCCACCACCATCGTGCCGAGCGGCACCCCGGTGCGGACGCCCCACTACACGAAGGCGTTGGACTACGAGCTGGAACTGGCGTTCGTGCTGGGCCGCCCGTTGCTCGACGCGTCTCCCGCGGAGGCGGAGCGGGCGATCGCCGCATTCGTCGTGTTGTGCGACTTCAGCGCCAGGGACGTGCAGATCCCGGAGATGGACAGCGGTTTCGGCCCGCAGAAGGCGAAGCACTTCGTGACGTCGTTGTCCAGCACAGCGGTGAGCGCCTCGGAAGTTCTTCCACGGTGGACCGAACTGCGGTCCGAAGTGACGATCAACGGGGAATCCGTCGCGAAGCCGGACGCCTCCCGGCCGCGCTGGTCCCTCGGTGAAATGCTCGCTCACGCGTCAGCGAGCGAGCAACTCCTGCCGGGGGAGCTCTTCGCCACGGGCACCTTCGCCGGAGGCTCCGGCATGGAGATCGGGCGGTGGCTGAAGCCCGGTGACTTCCTGCGCCTCGACATCGGCGGCGTCGGCACGATCGAGCACCGCATCCTCTGACATGGCTTCGTGTCCGGGGGAATGTGACACGACTCTCGGGAGGCAAGCCCTTGGGGGCGCTCAACAATGCCTGTTCGAGCACCGTTCATCAACGCCATTCGCTCCCGTCCGCGCGCGACTACGCTCCGACGGGTGAAGCCTGAACTGGTCGACATCGCGTCCGGAGTCCACGCCTACGTCCAGCCCGACGGATCGTGGATGATCAACAACACCGGCGTGGTCCTGGGATCCGACGGTTCACTCCTCCTCGTCGACACGACCTCCACCGAGGCGCGGAACCGGGCGCTGCTCGCCTCGGTCGCCGCGGTGTCGGCTGCGGATCCGAGGTACGTCGTGAACACCCACCACCACGGTGACCACACCTACGGCAACTGGCTCCTGCCGGGGTCGACCACGGTGATCGGGCACGAGGCTTGTCGCGAGGAGGTCCTGAACGCGGGCTTGATCGCGTCGCAGGTGCTGGCGGGGCCGGACTACGGACACCTGGAGGTCCGGCCGCCGTCGCTCACCTTCACCACGTCCCTGACCGTCCACCTCGGAACGCGCGCGGTCGAGCTCCACCACCCGGGAGTGGGCCACACCCGCGGCGACGCGGTCGTCTGGCTGCCTGAGGAGAAGGTCCTCTACGCGGGCGATCTCGTGTTCGTCGGCGGACAGCCGTTCCTGGCCGAGGGCAGCGTTTCGGGGTACTTGAGGTCGTTGGCGTTCGTCCGGTCGCTCGGCGCATCGGTTCTCGTACCCGGTCATGGACCGTTGCTGCGCGGCGACGAGATCAACGGTGTGCTCGACGACCTCAGCGAGTACGCGACCTACGTCCTCGATCTCGCGGAGGCCGGGCGCCGAGCCGGCCAGGCACCTCTCGAGGTGGCCGAGCAGGCGGGGGAGTCCCGTTTCTCGGCGTGGCGGGAATCGGAGCGCCTCGTGGGCAACCTGCACCGCGCCTACCACGAGCTGGACGGCAAGCCTCTCTCGGAACGCATGGACGTGGCCGGCGTGTGGAAGGACATGATGGTGTTGCACGGCGGCCCCATCCGATGCCACGCGTGAGTACGTCCGAGTCCTCGGCGATGTCGCTGGAAGAGCTGTTGCGGGAGGCGCGCGATGAGATGCTCCGCGGCGGGAACCACGAAGGCGCCGGTGTCGCGGAGGAACTGATGGCGGCCAGCGTCGCACTGGACGAGCTGGACGCCGCGGTGGGGCGGCAGGACGACGACGCTGCCGCCTTCCACGCGAAGCTGCTCGAACGGCTTCTCGCCGGCATCGGAACGTACGATTTCTGCGTCAGCGCAAGGAAACGGAAGCGGTGACGTGCAGGTGTGGACGGTCGTGGGCGCAGTCAAGAGGGACATCCGGCTTCGAGTGCGACGTGCCCCATAATCGTCCCTTTTCGTTCCGCACCAAAGAGAAGACCTGCGAAACCCCTATCTTCTGATCTCTGGAATCGCTCCCACCAGGTGGGGGCGGTCGCATGATCTACGACGGGAATCTTCGTGAGCAGCTCAGTCGGGGGCGTCACCCCCGAAGCCTCCACCGTGTACCTCATCTCGGAAGCGCACGCCTACCTCAAGGCGGCCGCGTTGCGCGCGGTGGCCCAGCTGGGAGTGGCCGACCACCTCGGTGACGAGCCGCGTCCGGTGGAGGAACTGGCCGAAGCCACCGGGACGAACGCCGCCTTCCTGCACCGCGCGCTCCGGCTGCTCTCGACGAACGGCATCTTCCGCCAGGAGGACGACGGCAGGTTCTCGCTCACGCCGCTGGGACAGGGGCTGCGGACGGACTCGCGGTACTCGGCGCGGTGGGGCGTGGTCATGAGCACCATGCACACCCACTGGTCCAGCGCGTTCGAGCTCGGGCACAGCCTCCGCACCGGACAGCCCTCGTTCCCGGCGTTGTTCGGCGAGCGGTACTTCGACCACGTCGCGGGGAACGCCGAGGCAGGGGCCGAGTTCCACGGCGGCATGGGCAGCTTCTCCGGGGCGGCCCGCCGGCTCGCGCTGGACGAGTACGACTTCCCCGCGACCGGCACCGTCGTGGACGTCGGCGGCGGTACCGGGGGCTTCCTGCGGGACATCCTGCTCGAGAACCCCGGCCTGCGCGGTGTTCTGTTCGACCAGGCGCACGTGCTGCCCGGCGAGAGGCCCCGGGACGTCGCCGCCGAGCGCTGGAGCGAGATCTCCGGCGACTTCTTCGTCGAGGTGCCGGCTGACGGCGATCTGTACGTGCTCTCGTACATCACCCACGACTGGAGTGACGACGAGTGCGTGCGCATTCTTCGCAACTGCCGCAAGGCGATGGCGCCGGGCGCCCGGATCGCCGTGTTCGACGCGGTGGTCGAGCCGGGCAACGAACCGGACGACGCGAAGCTGCTCGACCTGGTGATGATGATGCTCGTCACCGGCAAGGAGCGCACGGCCGACGAGTTCGGCCGCATCTTCGACCAGGCGGGGCTCCGGCTCTCCCGCATCGTGCCCGCCGACGGGCCCCTGTCGGTGGTGGAGGCCGTCGCCGTCTGATTCGCCGTCGAAGCGCTGTTTCAAGAGAAGTGGCGCATCTCCACGACCGATGAGGAGAAGTGATGACCACGAGTGCCGGCCGGTCGGACTGGACCGACGCCTTCGAGACGAAGTCGTCCACCGCGTTCGGTGCCGCCTTCGCGGAGGACGTGGTCCTGGAAGCGAGCGTCCTGCGGCATCCCGTCACGGGTCGGGAGAAGGTCGCACGCGTCCTGGAGACCGCCAGCGGGATCTACGAGTCGTTGACCTTCACGAACCAGGTCTCCGACGGTGACCGCACGTACCTCGAGTGGGACGCGGTGGCGTTGGACGGGATCGAGATGCAGGGCGTCACCGTGCTCACCAGGAACGGCGACGGTCTCGTCGTCGGGGCCGCCATCCACCACCGCCCGCTGGACGCGGCCCTCGCCTTCTCGGCCGAGATGGCGCGGCGGACGAGTGGTGTGGTCGACGCGGAGTTCTTCGCTTCGGCCTGACCCGAGACCGGACCCACCGTCGTCCGCGCACCGCGGATCAGCAAACCCTTCGCAAACCTTGAACATGTCCCGATCAGACTCCGAGGACGATTGTGAAACTATTGGTGCCCGCTCTGGTGAGCGCGTTGTTGATCAGTGGCTCGCCGGCGGCCCACGCCACCGCCGCCGTGCCGTCGCTGACGTGGACGGACTGCCAGGACGGCTTCGAGTGTGCGACGGCCGAGGTTCCGCTCGACCACCGGAACCCGTCCGGCGAGAAGATCCGGCTCGGCCTGACCCGCAAGCCCGCCGCCGACCCCTCACGGCGGATCGGGTCGTTGTTCGTCAACCCCGGTGGTCCCGGGGGTTCCGTTGACGCGATGATGAGCTACCTCGTCGCCAGCGGCCCCGCGGAGTTGCGCGACCGGTTCGACATCGTCGGTTTCGATCCGCGGGGCGTCGGGCGCAGTCAGCCGATCGCATGCCAGACGCAGGACGAGTACGCGGCTGAGTGGGCGAAGGCTTCCAGCAGGCCGCGGGGTGGCTCGTTCGACAGCGCGCTGCGGAGCGGCAGGAAGTTCACGGACGCCTGCTCACGGCAGAGCGGGAAGCTCTTGCCGTTCGTCGGCACCGAGTACGTCGTGCGCGACATGGAACTCCTGCGCCGCGCCGTCGGTGACGAGAAGCTCACTTACTTCGGGGTCTCCTACGGCACCTACATCGGCACCGTGTACGCGAACCTCTTCCCGGGGAAGGTACGGGCACTCGCGCTGGACGGCGGGTACGACCCGCACACCTACGCGAACCGGCCCTACGAGTACGACCTCGGTCAGTACAAGGCGGTCGAGTCGGCGCTCGGACGGTTCTTCGACTGGTGCGAGAGGACCAGGTGCGAGTTCGGCGGTGACGATCCGCGCTCGGCGTTCATGGCGCTGCAGGACGCGTTGGACGGGGATCCCGTCATCGACAACGGCAGGTTCGTCGGCAACGGGGCCACCCTGACGTTCAACGTGCAGGCCTCGCTGGGCGGCGGTGAGCTCGCGTGGCCGTTCCTGGCCGAAGCCCTGGTCGACGCGCAGAACCGCACCGGTGTCCTGCTGCCCGTGCCGGAGGTGGGATTTCTGTCCGCCAACACGGTGGTGGAGTGCGCGGACCGGACCTTCCCCCGTGGGCAGCTCGAAGCCCGGCTCGCCATCGCATCGCGCATTGCGCCCGTGACAGGACCCGCGCTCGCGTACGCGGTGCCGAACTACGACCACGCCCACGCCACCGCCTGCACTCAGTGGCCGGTCAAGTCGCAGTCCCGGTACACCGGTCCGTTCTCCGCGGCGGGCGCCCCGCCGATCCTCGTCGTCGGCAACACCGGTGACCCGGACACGCCTTACCGGGACTCGGTCGCCCTGGCGTCGACCTTGCGCAGCGGCCACCTGCTGACCTACCGGGGCGAGGGGCACACCGGTTTCACCCAGAGCCAGAAGTGCGTTGCGGAGAAAGTCGCCGCCTACCTCACGGAGGGCTCTCTGCCCCCACGAGGCACCGTCTGCGACGACTAGAGATGTGACGTCCAGGGGGCGCTGCCACCGGCAGCGCCCCCTGAACGTCAACGGCGTCCGGAAACGACCTGGCCGTGGGTCTGGACGTGCCGGAAACCGGCCTGTTCCACCAGTTTCACGGCTTCCTCCGCCGACAGGGTGCCACCACCGGTGACGAGGTTGGGCAGATCGCTCTCGGACGCGAGCGCCATGACGAGGGCACCGTCCGGCCGCAGCGAGCGGAAGACGCGAGGAAGACCCTCGAGCAACTGCGCGCGCGGGATGAACTGCTGGGGGAGCCAGGCGAGGTCGTACTCCTCCACGTCGGTGAGGTCCGAGACGGACTGGTCGCGGATCTCGATGCGGTCGTCGAGACCCGCTGCCACGACGTCGATGCGGGCGACGTCGAGGGCCGC
Source organism: Lentzea jiangxiensis (assembly GCF_900104175.1). Classification (GTDB taxonomy): domain Bacteria; phylum Actinomycetota; class Actinomycetes; order Mycobacteriales; family Pseudonocardiaceae; genus Lentzea; species Lentzea jiangxiensis. The sequence goes on along the minus strand of NZ_FNIX01000008.1, from coordinate 174,211 downwards.
GGGGCTGATCTCCAGACCGACAGCGCGGAGGGCGGGCAGCGTCCGGCAGAGCCGCATGGCGATCCCGCCGGCACCGGTGCCGACGTCGAGGAAGCGCTCGGCCCGCTGCAGGACGTCCGGGCAGCAGCGTTCGATGATGCCGTGCGCGATGACGCCACTGGCCCGCCCCCGCCACCGGATGCGGTCGCGGTCGAGCTCGTTCCACCCGGCGGGGGCTCCTTCGGTGAACCGGCCGACCCTGGCGAGCTGTTCGCGGACATAACCGCTCAGGGCGCTGACCGCGACGCCGGGTGGCGGCGCGTCGAGCAGGCGGGCGCTGGGCCGGAGGGGATCGGTCAGCAGCCAGCCGGTGTCGATGAGCAGCTGCTGGCTCAGGGCGGACAACTCGTCGTCCGGGTCGGCCGCACGCTCGAGGAGGCCTTGGTCGGCGAGCCGTCCGATCGCTCCGAGGATCCAGAGCTGTGCGTTGAGGTCGTCGAAGTCGCTCATACCGGGAAGGCGTAAACGGCGGTGGAACGAATCGTTCACAGCCGCCAGCGAGGCGGGCCGCCAGGTGCGGGGTCGTAGCGGCAGGCCAGGCCGGTGCGGATCGACGCGCGCAGGTGCGCGGCGGCCAGCGGCGCCTGCACCGCCATCCGGTCGAGGGCGGAGATCAGGGTGCGGGTGACGTTGACCCTGGCCCGCTCGGCTTCGGACGACGAGGCTCTGGACCTGCCTCCGAGGCCCGTGGCACGACGGAGCTCGCCGGCGATGAAGGCGTGCTCCGGGTCTTCTTCCGACAACTGGGCGAGCCGCGTCCGGTACGCGCGGAGAGCGGTCTTGTCCAGGAGCGGGGTGGTGGTGGCCGCGGTGAGACCCGACCCGCCCGAGGCCAGGGCCAGGGCCGGTATCTCCTTGCCCGGTGCGGAAAGCAGTGTGCGGAGGTAGTGCAGGCCGCGACGGTCGCGCAGCCGTGCGTGCTCGGCGTCGGTGGTGAGGAGCCAGTCCTCGCCGTCCCGCACCAGCCGCCAGTTGCCGGGGGAGGGATCGTCCCGGGCGACGGGAAGAGCGGCGAGGGCGGCCTCCACGCGCTCCAGCACGGGCAACGCGCCCGCCTCGGCCGCTTGGGCAGCCGCTGACCTCAGGTGGCCGGCGGCGTCCGAAGTGCGACCGAGCACGTCCGCGAGCCGCCCCAGCCAGTAGGACACGGGTTCACGCACGGTGCCGGCACCGGCCCAGACGACGAGCCTGCCGGAGAACGGCAGCAGACGCCGGTAGAGCACCTCCGCGTCGTCCTCCTGGTGGGTGGCCACGGCGACGGACGCGAGGTCCGCCATCGCGGAGAGCCAGCGGGGGCCGGTGCCCGCCAGCACGACGGGAAGGACGCGGCGGAGCTCCGCCGCGGCTTCGTCCACCCTGTCGAGCAGCACCAGCAGGCCGGCGGTGCTCGCTTCGTAGTAGTGGCCGGGAAACCTCCTGGCCAGGGCGGAGAAGGCGGAGATGCCCTCCTCGAGACGGGTCCTGTCGCCGACGGCGACACCGATCATGCCTCCGAGGACCGAGCCGGCGAGCCGATGGGTGTCGGGAACACCCGTGCGGACGCCGACGGCGACGAACTCGGACACCAGGCCGGCAGCCGTGTCGAAGCGGCCGCGCAGCGCGGCGAGCACGGCCTGGCGGCTCAGCGCCATCACGAGGTCGGGGCCGTCGGCCGCCGCCGACGCGGCGGAGTGGAAACGGCTGAGCACGGACTCCGCGGCGGTGACGCGGCCGAGCTCCATGAGGCCGATGAACTGCCAGAACAGACCCCTGCGCGCCAGCTCACCGGAGATCGCCAGCTCGGCGATGCGCTGACCGGTGTCGACGCGGTCCTGCGCCGCGGAAGGGTCCCAGAGCGCGTGCAGCCTGGCGTCGAGGACGGCAGGACTTCGCGGGTCCAGCCGGAGCGCCTCCGCGACGAGTTCGCGCCTGCGGTCGTACGAGGACGCGTCGTTCGCCAGCACGCGGGCCAGTTTGGCGAGCAGGCGGCCCCGCACCGGTCCTGTCGTCCGGGAGACCGCCTGTTCGAGCAACCGGACCAGGTCGCCGTCGACCTCGAGGAACTCGTTCTCCGACGGGGCGTTCAACGCCATGTCCACCAGGGACTCGCCGAGAGCCGACAGTTCCACCGCCACTCCCGGCAGACCCCGCGAGGCGGTCCACAAAGCGAGTGAGCACGGCAGGACCTGGTCGAGTTCCTCTGGGCTCAGCCCGCGGAGAACGACCTCCCTGCCGATGCCCAGGGACGTGCGCGCGGTGGTGACCACCACCGTCCCGGTCGCGCCGACCCGGCCGGCCACGACGGACAGGAACTCGACCCCGCCCGCCCGGTCGACGTCGTCGGCGACGATCAGCAGCGGCTCCTTGGACACCACCCGCCGTGCCACGTCGTCGAGTTCCAGCGGCGTCGCAGAGCCGAGAAGGGGGACCAGGAACTCGTCCGGCACGCCCCGGTCCCTGGCCAGCTGAGCCCACATGAGCGGTCCGCCCGCCCGCAGCACGGGAAAGCCGCGTGCGAGGGCGAGCTCGACCGCCGCATCGGCCAGGGACGTCGTCCCCGCACCGCGCGGACCGGTGAGCACGATGACGTCTCCGTGCCCGGCGAGTGCCCGGTCCAGCGCGTTCGTCACCACGCGCAGTTCACGCTCACGGGCGATCAGCACGGTTCGAAGCTACCTCGCGGTCGCGGAGGGCCCGAATGCGTGCAAGCTCCGCGACCCCGCGTTCGTCGTTGCTCTTCGGCTGCGTTCGGTCGCATGTCCGCAGGTGGGCGCCGGCTCCGGGCCCGTCCGCGCCTGGCCCGTGCGGTGGAGCGGTGTACCGGGCTGTGCACCGCGGCGCACGAATCACGGCACGGAAGGGAACGCTGCTCGTCTCCGGAGACCAGCAGGCCGATCTGTCCGGAACACTTGCGTTCGGGAGATGGACCGATGGTTTTCCGGCCCTGCGCATTGCCGGATCACCGGAGGGTGCGACCGAAGTGGAGGCCCGTCCAGTCCTCAGCGGACTGGACGGGCCTTTGGTTTGGCGCCGGGCGGTGAGCGGCGGTGGTGCCGCACGGTCCGTCGCGTCCGCTCGGTGGCACGGGCGTTACGACATCCAGGCGCAGAGGTACAAGCCGCGGCGAGCACGTGTTCGTACCGTTCGACTCCTGCCGGATGAACGCCGTGGTCCGCGTCGGACCGTTTCCCGAGAGTTCCGAGGTGATGTGAAGTGATCAGAACGTGTGCCCCGACACCCAGGAAATCCCCTCCGCCGGGGTGGTGAGGAACCCGTCAGTCGAGTGAACCGGCCGACCACGCCAGCCGATATGTAATATCCAATATATTAGTGTCCACGTGGCTCGACAGCTCCTCGAACTCGACGAACGGTTGCTCTGATGACGACGGAAGTGCTTTCACTCGACCCCGCCGGCCGCTTCCCCCTAGCGGACGTCGCCGGGCTGCGGTCCTCCGGCCCCGCCGCACGCGTCGAACTGCCCGGCGGGGTGATCGCCTGGTCGGTGACCAGGTACGACGTGCTGAGGCGGTTGGCGGAGGACGACCGGCTGTCGCGCGACGCGCGGCAGCACTGGCCAGGGCTGGCGACCGTGCCGGAAGGCTGGCCGCTCGCGCCGTTCCTCATCTCGCCGACGGTCCTCAACGCGTACGGCGCCGATCACCGCCGCTTGCGCGACGTCATGGAAGCGGCGTTCGTGCCGGAGCGCCTGGACGAGATCAGCGCCGGGCTGGGCAAGAGGCTGCCCGAGATCCTGGCGGGCCTGGGTGAGGCGGGTTCGGGCGAGGTCGTCGATCTCCGGGCCGACTTCGCCCAGGTGATCGCCGGCGAAACGCTGTGCGACCTGTTCGGCGTGCCGCAGGAGCGGTGGGCGGACGCGCGCAAGGCGATGCTCGGCCTCCTCAGCCCTTCCGAGGAGGCCGAGGTCGCGGCCGCTCAGCTCGACAGCGCGATGGGGTTCCTCGCCGGTCTGCTCGAGAGCAAGGGGAACGCACCCGCGGCCGACATGGCGAGCACCTTGGCCCATGACCCCCGCATGACCGACGAGGAACGGCTGCTCGCACTCGCCGTCACCATCGCAGGCGGGCTTCCGGCCACCACCGACCTCATCGCGAACGCGATCGTCGACCTGCTCGGCCACCCGGACCAGCTCGCCGCCGCCCTCGACGGGGAGGTGTCCTGGACCGAGGTCGTCGAGGAGGCACTGCGCTTCGACGCGCCGGTGCGGCACATGCCGTTGAGGTACGCCGTCGAGGACATCGACCTCGGCGAAGGCGTCGTGATCCGCGCCGGTGACCCCGTCATCATGGGTTTCGGGACCGGGGGCCGGGATCCGGAGCTGCACGGCGACACCGCCCTGGTGTTCGACGTCCACCGCCTCGACAAGGCGCACGTGGCGCTCGGCCACGGAGTGCACCACTGCATCGGTGCGGCGCTCGGCCGGGTGGAGGCCTCGCTGGCGCTGGAGGCGCTGTTCGCACACTTCCCCGAGCTCGAACTGGCTGAGGACGCCGGCGCTCTCGAACCGCTCCCGACGTTCATCTTCAACGGCAGGACGCGGGTACCTGTGCGTCTGTGAGGGCGGCGCCGGTGCTACTCGCCGCGGGAGGCGCCCTGCCGGGCCGGGTTCACGCCGAACGTCCTCTTGAACGCCTTGGTGAAGTGGCTGCTGTCCGCGAAGTTCCAGCGAGCGGCGATCTCGGAGACCGTCCACGTGGTGGACATCAGCTCCGACCTCGCCCGTTCGAGGCGTCGCTCGCGCACGTAGCCCATCACCGAGATCTGTTCGCCCGAGAAGGCGCGGTGCAGTGTCCTGAGAGAGACGTTCAACGCGGCGGCGATGGTTTTCGGGCTCAGCCCGGGGTCGACGAGCAGGCGGGTCTCGATGAGACCCTTCGCGGCTCTCACGAGCGCCGGGTGCAGTTGGGGGTCGTCGCCGACCTGGCCGTCGACGAGGCCCTGGAAGAGCTCGATCGTCGCGTTGCGCGTCGTCGCGGCGTCACTGCCGCCCAGTTCGAGGCAGGTGCGCACGTGAGCCAGCAGCAAGCGGGCAGGCGGTGACGACATGTCCGCGCCGAGAGCGGTGGTGCGGGCCGGCAGCCGGAGCTCGCGGATGGGGAGCGACAGCATGATCGCGTGGGTGCCGTGCTCGACCTCGAAGTCCCACGGCAGGTCGTTCTTGCGCACGCACAGCCTGCCCGGTCCCACCGGGATGTCCTCGCGCTCCGTCCGGAACCGCCACGAGCCCCGCAGGGTGAAGTGCGTGACCACGCGGTCCGCGATGTGACCGTGCGAACCGCCGGTGCTGCCCAGCGTGGCGTCGCTGTACTGGTTCTCGATGACGACGTCGAGCACGGCGGCTCGCCTGATCCGGACGGAGTACGACCTCCGGTCGAGCCGCGGCAGGGCGAAGGGCGGAATGGGGACGAGGTCACCGGCCTGGGCCAGCCACTGTTCGGCCAGCAGGTGGTTCGCCTTGTCGTGGTAGTAGGGAACGGTGATGTCGATTACCGGGTGACCGTGGGTGTCGAGTGGCATGTGCGACCCCCGGAGCTGCGGAAACGGAGGGCAGCACTGTAACCCGCGGCTGCCAGGATGTCACCGGGGCCGCAGTGGCAAGTCCGGCCGTGAGACGGCAGCCCGGCGCAGGTGGTTGAAACTTCAGCGGGCGCGGTAGGGTTCGGGGGAGACGAGGCCCCGGTCGCGGAGGACGACATGCCGAAGACCCGATGGCTGGACGACGAGGAGCAGGCGACCTGGCGCAGTTTCATCATCGCCAGCAAGCTCATGATGGACCGGGTCGAGCGCGACCTGAAACGTCAGTCGGGGCTCTCCTTCTCCTACTACGACGTGCTGTCGAGGTTGTCCGAAGCGCCAGGGCGGTCCATGCGCATGGCGGACCTCGCGGCGGCGTGCGTGTTCGACCGCAGCAGGCTGAGCCACACGATCGACCGCCTGGCGCGGGACGGCTGGGTCCGCCGGGAGGACGCGGGCGGCGACGGCAGGGGTCAGAACGCCGTTCTCACCGCGGAGGGGCTCAAAGAGGTGAGGCGTGCCGCGCGGCAGCACGTCGAGCAGGTTCGCGAGCTCGTCTTCGACCGTCTCAGCCACGAGCAGCAGCAGTCGCTGCGGGAGATCAGCACGTTGCTGGCGACCGGGATGGCCGATGGCGCCGCCCTCGCCAGAATGGGCTGGCCCGGCGAGTGACGCGAGGACTCCGGCCGGCGCTTCGGTGCGCCGTGCCGTCGCAGTCCTGAGTCCGGTGCGGGCAGGTCGTGGTGGGCGGACGAGAGGTCAGCGCTCCGCTTCGGGCGTGCCCGAGGTGAACCTGGAGCAAAAGTCGAGGTCGGCACGAAGCCGCGCCACGGTGGCGGATCATCCGCGTTCGGGTGTCCGGGATCTGACACCTTCCACTCCCACGCTGTTGAAATTTCAGCGTCTGGGCTAGGCTGGGCCGACAAGCTGAACTTTCAACTACTGTGGGTCGTGCCCGCCCTCGAGCAGGGCACCTGTCTCGTGCCCGGAGGTCAGCCCGCGGGCGCGGGGATCTGTCAACACCATCTGGAGGTTCGACGTGAAAAAACGAGTTCTCGCCGCGTTCGCGGCACTGGGCATGGCCCTGGTCGTCGCGCCGGTCACCGCGCAGGCATCGGCCCCGGCGTCGAGCCCGACGGCCTGTGAGCCCGGCGTGGCCTGCTTCTACGACTCGGTCCGGGCGAACACCGTGCCGAAGAAGTACGGCAACCCGAGCACTACCTGCACGGCTCTGCCTTTCGTCGCCAAGGCGCTCATCAACGCCACCGAGCGCCGAATCGCCCTCTACGAGGACACGGCCTGCACTCAGCTCGTCCTGGTCGAGCCCGCCAACAACTTCCACAGCTACCCGAGCCACGAGGTGCGGGCGTTCCGCGCCCTCTGACACCGAACGCCGGTGCGCCGCTCGCGAGGGCGGCGCACCGGCGCAGGACGTGTTCGAGGAGTTTTGCGACGCGGGGTGGAGCTCGGCATGTCAGCTCCACCCCGCGTCCACCCCGCATGCGGGAGGGGGTGTGGACCGCGTGCGGGGTTGGGGGGACAGTCACTGCGGGCGGAAGTGTCGATCGCGGGCGTCCCGAACACAAGCACCGCGACGAGGTGGTGCACTCCGAGTGCCATGATCACTGCTCCGCAGGGCACCGCAGGTGCTTCGGCGTCGTGGCTCGTCACTCGAAAAGTGCCCCTTGGCGCCGAGTACGAGCCCCTTTGAGTCCTCAGTGGACATCGGCGGGCCGCGCACGCGCTTCACTGTGCGAGTCCTTTTCCTTGCCAGCTAGGAACTCAAGTGATCAAGAGCGCTCGGTTCGCGCTGTCCCGCGCGATCGAAGTAGTACTCATCGCCCTCGGCGTCATGGTCTTCATCTCGGCAGAACAGGTCTGGACGGCGGCGTGGGACGTCGTCGCCGTCATCTACCTCGGCGTCCGCATCGCGCGTGTCCGCGCCAGCAGGCGCGGCAAGCAGTCCGACGACTGGTTGCGCTTGGCACTCGGCCCGCGTGCGGGCCTGTGGTTCACCGTCTTCAGCGGAATCGTGGGCATCACCGCGGGTGTCTCCATCGTCATGGGAGTCGGTGACGCCGGAGACGAGGCCGACCTGGTCAACAAGCTGATCTCGGTTCCGGCCGTGCTCCTGGCGTGGGCGATCCTCCACTTCGGCTACGCGGAGCGCTACGCCCAGGCCTACTTCGCGGCTCTGCCGGAGGAGATCCTGGTCTTCCCGGGATCGCCCCGGCCCACCTACGCCGACTTCACGTACTTCGCCTTCACGACCGGCACCACCTTCGCGGTGTCGGACGTCGAGACGAACGGTCCGGCGATCCGGGTTCGGGTGCTGGCACACGGCGTGCTTTCGTTCATCTACAACACGATCACGCTCGGTATCGCGATCGGTGTGATCACCGGTGACTAGGACCTGAGCCGGGTCGTCGCGTCACACCTGTGGTCCGGGTGTGATGCGGCGAGCGGTGTCATCACCGGATCGCGTTGTCGCGGTACGGCGATGCCTTCGGTCCCGCGAAAGGGGCGGGGTTCCCGTCCTGCAGCTCGAGCAGGCAACGAGACGTTCCCGTCCGCGTCATCACCGAGGCCAGTCGGTCCACCGCGCGCACGCTCGCCGTGAACCACCGGTGATCCAGCCGCTGCTCGGCGAGCACGCCCTCGAGCTCGGCGAGGGCCTGCCTGGCGCCGGCCGCGTCGGGTTGCCGGAACGCCACGAACATGTGGTGTTTCCGGAAGAGCGAGTGAAGTCCTTTGAGCGCCTCGCGTTGCACCACCAGCGCCCGATCGGTCTCTCCTGCCATGTAGAGCGTACGAGCCAGCAGGAAGCTCTGCGTGGCGAACTGCTCCTCGAAGCTGTAGGGCAGTCGCCCCCAGTCGGCATCGGTGAGTTCCAAGATCAATTTCAGTGCGGACTCGTGCAGTTCCGCCGCTTTGTGGTACTCACCAAGCCATTCGTACGCCCCGGTCAAGTGCTCGATCTTGCGCAGCAGCTTGAGCGTCGCGCCGGAGTCGTAGTCCGCGGTCAGGGTCCTGAGCAGGGTGTCCACCACATCGCTGTAGCGCCCGGCCTTCACGTGCGAGAGGGCGGTGACCTCCCGCAGAGCTTCTTCCTGGTGGTGGGACGCGGTTGCGCGGAACAGGGCGCACGCTTTCCCGGCGTGGTCGAGTCCGGCCTCCGCCTGGCCGATGTAGATCAGCCAGTTGGCGGCCTGCAGGTGCGCGTAGCCCTCTGCCTGGCGGTCGCCGCTCGCCTCGAACGCCTGGATCGCGGCCCTCAGGTGCCGTGCGCCGGACTTCACGTCGCCGAGCATGGCTGCGGCCCTGGCGAGGCCCCTGCGGGCGTAACCGGTCGCCAGCCGATCGCCGGCGCTCTTCGCCCACGCCAGGGCGAGCTCGTTGACCGCCGCCATCTCCTGCCACAGGAACGCCTGGTCGAGGTAGTAACGCAGGTACCACGCCAGTTGCCAGGACAACGATTCGAGACCCCACCTGGTGGCGAAGTCGAACAGCGAGAGCAACGTGTCGCGCTGGAACGCGAACATGTCGAAAGCCGACAGCAGGTCGTCGACGGACTGCGCGGTCACGCCGGGTGGGAGTTGCGGGAGGTCGGGCAGGTCGTCGGTCGCCAGCAGTTGCAGCGACGCGCTCCGCGTCAGGACGAGGTAGTGCCCCAGGAGGCGGTGGCACGCCGCCCGCTGCTCCTCGACGTCAACGGTGTCCTCCAGGACCTCGGCCGCGTACTCCCTCAGCAGGTCGTGCCAGCTGAACTGACCGGGCCCGTCCTCGTTGATCAGGCACAGGGCGCTCAACTCCCGCAGCACGGCCCTGGCGCGCGGCACCGACAACGCGGTCAGGCTCGCGACCGCGGGCGTGGTGGTCCGGCTCAACGGCAACAGGGCGAGCAGCCTGAACGTCCGCGCGGCTTCCGGGCTCAGGGCGCGGTACGACCACGACAACACCGTGCGGACGTCACTGCGCGGATCGTCGGTGGACAGGAAGTCCAGGCCGGGCTCGACCTCGCTGGTGAGCTGGTCGGCGATGTCCGAGAGCCGCAGCTTCGGATTGCTCGCGATCCGGGCGGCCGCGACGGCCAGGGCAAGCGGCAGGTGCGCGCACATCGTGGCGATCGTCCGCACCGCCGGCAGTTCCCGGAGCACGCGCTGTTCACCGAGCCGGTGCGTCATCAACGCCACCGACTCCTCCATGTCGAGCAGACCGATCTTGGTCGAATGCGCCCCGGTCGACGCGACCAGCGAGGTCAGCTCCCTCCTGCTGGTGATCACCACCAGGCAGCCGGGCGCCGCCGAGAGCAGGGGGAGCACCTGCTTGCTGTCCCTGGCGTTGTCCAGGACCACCAGTGCCCGGCGCTCGGCCAGGACACCGCGGTACAGCGCGATCAGACCGTCGAGTCCGGACGGCCTGTTCGCCGACGGCAGGTCCAGGGCGTCCAGCAGCTCGTGGAGCACCTCCGCCGGATCACGGGCGGCGTCCTCGCTCTCGAAGCCGCGCAGGTTCACGAAGAACTGACCGTCCGGGAAGGACGACGCGACCCGGCTCGCCCACTGCACCACGAACGTGGTCTTGCCGACCCCCGCGGTGCCGTGCACGATGACGGTCCTCGGTGCCGTCGTGTCGTCCAGCACGGAGTTCAGCTCCCGCAGCTCCGCTTCCCGGCCGGCGAACACCGGCAAAGCCGCCGGCATCAGCGCCGAACGCGCCATCGGCGCGCTGTGACCGGGCGCAGGCGCGGTGGCGGCCGACAAAGCCGGGTCCGCCCGCAGGACCCTGGCGTACAGCTCGCGCAACGCGGGGCTCGGCTCCACACCGAGCTCTTCCCGCAGTGTCGTGCGCAGCTTCTCGTACACGGCGAGAGCCTCGGCGGGCCTTCTCTCCCGGCACAACGCGCGGATGAGCAACTCGTGCACGCGCTCCCGGAGGGGTTCCGCCTCCGACATGGCCATCAGCTGGTCCAGGACGTCGACCCGTCCGCCGAGATCGAGCTGGTGCTCGGACAGCAACTCGACGGTCCGCACGGCGAGCCGGCCGAGCCGGCGGCGCTCCGTCTCAGCCCAGTCGCCGGGGATCCCTCTCAGCGGTTCGTCTCTCAACTCGGTCACGGCGGCGTGCAGCAACGCCACCGCGCGGTGGCGGTCGTGAGCGGTGGCCGCCGCCTCCGCGGCGCGAACCAGGCGCAGGAAGCGGCTCAGGTCCAGCTGGTCGTCCGCCAGCACCAGCTGGTAACCGTTCCCCTCCGACCGGAGAACGGCGCCATCCGGGGCGGCGTCGCCGTTCAGCAGCTTCCGCAACCGGTAGACATAGGTGCGCACCGTTCCTCTCGCCGCTTGAGGAGCCCTTTCTCCCCACAGCGCGTGGATGATCTCCGGTGCCTGGACCGCGCGGCCTTCGGCCAGGAGGAGGACGGCGAGGGTGAGCCGCTGCTGCGGTGACCCGAGATCCAGCTCGGCTTTGTCCCGCCATGCTCGTACCGTGCCGAACACGGAGAACGTGAGACCTGGTCGGCAAGCAGCGATCTCTTCGTCGGAAGATCGAACGAGAGGCCACATGCTTGTGATGGTAGTGCGCACAACGCGTGGCGGCGGCGCGGTGAACGGGGAGTCTGCTCGCTGCGAGCAGGTTCGGGGCTGACGAATCCTGGTACCCGCCGGTAATGACGCGTTCCGGAGTGGTGCCCGGCGCACAGGTGAGCGGGAAGTCGCGTGCGGGGCTTCCGGTTCATGCCTGCGGTCTCGTGTGGACGCATCGGAAGGGGTCGTCGCGTCCCGGAGTGCCGCTTCTCCTGCGCCGAGGCTCGTGTCCACCGGCGGTGCGGTCTCGGGGGAACTGTTCGACGCGGCCGGCTGGTTGGCGCAACGGATGCAGGGGATCCGCGGTCACGACACGTGCGCGGTCGTATGGCACGGCTTCTTCCGGGGTTACCTGAACCCCCGCGGGCAGAACGAGATCGAGGACGTCCTGCTCCCGTGAGGACGTGGAGGTGGACGACCGGGCCGGGCGAGGTGGGGGAGCACTCGCCTGGCCCGGTCGTGGCACAGGGGGAGAGGGGTGTCCCCGGTCCTGGGAAGTGCGGTCAGCGAGCCGCGCGGATGATCAGGTCCGTGACGGCCCCCGGCTCGGACACCGCGACCGCGTGCGAGGCGCGGGGAAGCTCGACGACGCCGCGTGCCTTGGCGCGCTCGGCCATGAACTTCTGCGCCTGCAACGGGATCGTCCTGTCCTTGCCGGTCAGCAGGAACCAGGACGGGACGTCGTGCCAGGCCGGCTCGCCGGAGGCCTCGGCCAGCGCGGCTTCGCGCACCGGTCGCTGCGTCGCGGCGGCGAGCTCCGCCGTCTCGCGGTCGACGTCCGCGGCGAAGTAGGAGCGGAACTTGTCCTGCTGGATCACCAGGTCGTGGTCGCCGTCGCCCAGGTCGATCTTGTCCAGCGCCTCGCCGAGCACGTTGCCGGGGTACTTGTTCGCCAGGTCGAACGTGCTCTCGCCGGACTCCGGCGCGAAGGAGGCGATGTAGACGAGGCCCTTCACGTTCGGGTTCCCGGTGGCCGCGTTCGACAGCACCATGCCCCCGTAGGAGTGACCGGCGATCACGACGGGGCCGTTGATCGTGCCCAGCACCTTGCGCACGTACGCGGCGTCACCGCTGAGCGAGCGCAGCGGGTTGGCGACGGCGACGACGGGATAGCCCTTGCGCTTCAGGCGTTCCACGACGCCGTTCCAACTGGCCGACTCGGCGAACGCGCCGTGCACCAGCACGATGGTCGGTTTCGGTGACTTCGGGGGTCTTTGGTCCGCCGTCGCCGACGGCACCACCGCCGACATGGCGAGCATGGCCGCGGCCAGCGCGAGAACCTTCCGGAAGCGCATTGCTCTTCCTTTCGTCGAGCACCACCTCGCGATGATGCGGTGTGTGCGATTAGATCGTGTGCGATTAAATCCGGTGCGGGCGATCCGAATGAGCGATGTGTTCGGAGTCTTCTCAGTGTGAGGCGTTGTGCTGCAGCCTCTGCAGCGCACTGCGCAGAACGACGAGCTCCTCGTCGTCCATCTCCAGTGCCGCACGCAGCTTCTCCGTCAGCGCGGTGACGATCCACCGCAGTGCGCGGCCCTCGCCGGTGAGTTCGACGTGCACCCAGCGCTTGTCGCCCGGTCGGTTCCTGCGCCGCAGGAACCCGTTGTTCTCCAGCCTTCTGACGAGCGGTGACAAGGTGCTGTAGTCGAGGCCCAGCTCCTGCACGAGCTCGCGGATCGGGCGCTGGTCCTGTTCCCACAGCAGTGCGAGCACCAGGAACTGCGGATAGGTGATGCCCGCCCGGTCGAGGACCGGGCGGTAGAGGCTCGTGACGGCGCGTGCTGCCGCGAACAGGTTGAAGCAGAGCAGGTCGGAGACCCTCGGATCTGCTCTGGTGTCAGCGGTGCACGTTTCCGTCACGCCGCCGAGAGTGCGGTGGTGCCGAGCAAGAACGCAACGCGTCCGCCGCTCAGTGGCCAGGGGTGTCCTGTTTGCTGCACTTCCGGGGTCTTCGCAGGTGGACGTGGTCACGGATGGAGCATGGCTCCGCACTGTGCGTTCAGGGGAAGCCGGGCGGCACGGTGGCAACGGCACCGAGCTCCACGAAGGGATCCGTTCTGCGGCGTGCACGTCCTGCCCCGAGGAGGACGAGAAAGTCCTGGCGCAGCGTGTCCCGAGCAGTGGATGTCACCGATCTTCGGCGTTCTCACCGGACGTTCCGTGTGGACCGAGTGCGGCGCGAAAGGGCATCTTGTGATGCCCTCGGGGTCCCCGGGTTCGCGGGACGAACGGGCGTGGTGTGACACCGCCATAGCCTCGCCGGAGTGACGACACAGTCTGTTGAGCGGTGCGCCTGCTGTGGGGCCGCGCTCAGCAACCCGGATCGCGTCGACGTCACCGTGGGGCTGCCGGACGGCGTGGTTCCCAGCGCGGAGAGCAACGCCAACGCGGCTTTTCTGCGGGTACCCACCGGGCAGGCGTTCGTCCGGTGCCTGCTGCCCGTCGCGCTCACCGGCGGCACGACCATGACCTACACGGCGTGGATGGAAACGCGGCAAGCCGACTTCGAGCGCGCGGTCGAAGCGTGGCGGGGCTCCTCCTGGGACGGCACGGTCCTGCACGGCACACTGGGCAACGACCTCAAGCCGTGGACGGAGTCGTTGCGCGGCGCGGAAGTCATGGCGACGGTTCGCGCGGTGGACGAGCCTCCGACGATCACGAACTCCGAGCACCCGCTGCTGCGCCGCGTGCTCACCGAGACGTGGGACCGCGACACCTTGCTGAGCTGGTTCCCGGGCCCTCTGCCGCTCGCGATCCGTGTGAGGGTCGACCGGCACTGGAGCGTCGAGCGCGGAGAAGGCATGGTGGCCGCGCTGGGCAAGGGCGGGTGGCGGTTCGGAAGCCCCGGTCGCTCGGTGTTCGTCGACGTGCTGACCGACCCCCTGCAACGCCCTGCCGGCGAGTACCTGGGCGAGTTGCTGGCGAACGCGCCCGAGGTGCCGCGGGACCAGTCGCTGCACGTGCCCACCGCTGTCGACATCACCCACGCCTTCTGGGTGGAGACGGTGGCCGACGGGCGTTCACAGCACGACTTCTACGCGCACGTGGTGCGTCAAGGCACCGCGCTGAGCCTGGGTGCGTTCTACAGCGACCCGGGCGACCACAAGTGGGCTCTGCACGTTCTGCGGTCGGTTCGCCATCACGTCTGAGAACGCAGGTGGACGGCGGACGTCGACGGGGTCTGCAGGTGCCCACAATCAGGTCGTCTTCGGGCACTGTCGTTGCGAACGCCGTTTTTCGTGATTAGCGTCGATTTCGGGTGCGGCAAGCCTCTGCTGTTGAAGCACGCCTGTGGCGGCCGCACCTTCTGCGCCGCTTCGCCGGACCGATCGCCTAGTTGCATCATGACGATGTTTCGACGGCTCCTGTCCGCATTCTTGCGCGTTGATCCGATGATCCGTGACATCACATGAGGGAGTTGAGTAGCGATGACCAGTGCCGAAACCTCGGTAACCCGGGAGGGAATGGCACGCGCGGCAGACCGGATGGAAGCGACCCTGCGTCGCGTCCAGTCCGAGCGCGGCGATGTCGAGCGCAGCGTCACCACGCTCTTCGGAAGCTTCACCGGTGGCGCGGCCACGACGTACCGGCAGGCCATGAACGGTTGGTACAACAACGTTCAGGAGATCGAGAACGCCCTGTCCGACATGATCAGGATCATGCGGGAGGGCTCCCAGACCGTCGCCAAGAGCGCCGCCGACACCGAAGCCGATGCGGCGGAGGGTGCCGCGAGGATCACCGCCGGCCCGGTCGGCCTGGCCAACCTGTGACCGCAGAACTCCCCGCACGGTTCGCGCATCCGGAAAGGATCGATCGATGACCCAGCCCACGTACACCTACAGCGGTGCCATCAACAACAACGTCGCCGCGGAGATGATGGACGCCAACGTGCGCGTCAAGGCGGAGTTGGACCAGATGCACGCTGACCTCCAGGCCTCTTTGAGCGCCTGGCAGTCGCCCACTTCCAAGTCGCAGTACGAGGCGCGGAAGAGGCGCTGGGACAGTGCCGCGAGCTCGATGCCCATTTCGCTGCAGGCCGCGTCGGACACTCTCCAGAACATGACGACTCGCATGAACAACACCGAGACGGCTCTGACCGACGGCTGGGCCTAGGCGTCGCCGCCGGCCGGTCGCGCATTCTCGCGGTGCGTGGAACCGCGGCCGGAGTCCAGTCCTCCCGGCCGGGTTCCACGCGCTGCTCCTCATCCGGCCGTCGTCTCAGCACCCCCCTTCGTTGAATCTCAGGAAGGTGTGACGAATGGTCAACGATGCCATGAACATCGCGACGACCGACAACATCAAGAGCAGGGAACAGCAACCGGACGGCAGCATCCTGATCACCTACGACAACGGTGATACAGCTGTCTCCAACAGCCCCAACAAGATGGCCCCGCCAGATCCGAACAAGACGCCCGACACCAGCACTGCGGAGCCCATCAAGTGGGACAACAGCCTGGGAGTCGATCCGGCTCGCCAGGGTCCTCCGGTTCCCGGTGGCGTGGACAGCCCGGGCAAGGGCGTCACCAGGATCAACGTCGAGGCCGTCAAGCACTTCGCCAACAACGTGAGAAGCCTGATCCCCGAGGTGAAGAAGGCGATCGACGAGCTGGAAGGGCTGCGGGACTTCGGTCCTGGCAACTTCGGTGCCGCGCACCGGTTCAGGGACAAGGTGTTCGGAGGCAGCGAGGATGGCGTCACCCTTCGTTCCTCGACCCTGAACGTTCTCCTCGACACGCACTCGATCCTCGAGTCGATCGTGCTGCGGTGTGACGAGATCGTGAAGACCTACAAGACGGCGGAGCAGCTCACCGAACTCGACGCGGAGGAGTTCACCGGCATGGTGAGCAAGGTCCAGGGAAGTGTTGCCGGGATGAACCTCGGCACGGGTGGCTGACCCGCCCGGCCGGTGACGTCCGGTGGGGTTCTCGTGCCCGGGCAAGCTCGTTCCGCGCTTCCGCGCGGTGATCGTTTCCGTTTCCTGCCAGGAGTCGTCGCCAGCCGTGCTGGCTTTCTCAGTAAAGGTGTGGGTGTGCGCGATGCCTCCCGGCGTGTATGACAAAGACGGGTTCAAGATCGGCCCCGGTGGTGGGGTCTTCGCGGACCCCACCGTCGAGATGACTGACTCCAGGGACTTCGAGAGCTGGGACTGGAAGCAGATCAGGGCCGCCGTGGTCGGCTATGCCGCCACGCCCCGTGATGCCCGGCCGACCAGCGTGCCCTACGCCGATCCCAACTCGATCCGTCACGCCGCGACGGTCTTCAACCGTGCGCGCGACACATTGCAGTTCGTGAGTGACAACCTCCGGCTGCAGGTCGAGGCTCTCGCCGGCGAGAACGGGGCGTGGCAAAGTCCCGCGGCCGAGGTGTTCCGCTCGATCAACCTCCACCTGGCCGCGAACCTCCAGGCCAAGGCCGACCAGATCAACGGCGGCGAGGTCACGGGTGAGAGGAGCGTTCCGGCCCAGCTCTGGCGTGCCGGCAACTACCTGGAGTGGGCCCAGAACGAGATCAAGAGGATCGACTCCTACTACGCCAGCTACGTCCGGTCCCAGGGCGGCGCGAGGATGACCAACCAGCTCACCAAGGTGTCGGCGTTCCCTGAGCTCGTTGATCAGATGGCCGAGGACATGAAGAAGGTCGTGCGGCTCCTCGCCAACGAGTACGACGTCAACACCGCGAGCGTCGTGGTGCCCAGCGCGGTCGACTTCAGGCCGAAGGGCCCCGGCACCGGTGACGGCCCCGGCGGCGACGGGAACGACCTGCCGGACGATCTGAACATCGATCCGCCACCTCCAGCGGACAACACCGGTGGCGGTGACGGAACCCGTGGGAACACACCACCGCCCCCTTTGAACATCGGTCCGCCGCCCGGTGCGGATCTGGGCGGTGACGGTGGCGGTACCGGTGGTGGCAACAACTTCCGTCCGCCGCCGAGCCTGAACGTGGAGCCGCCGCCGGGACTCGACCTGTCGGGTGGTGACGGTGGTGGTGGTACCGGTGGTGGCAACGACTTCCGTCCGCCGCCGAGTCTGAACGTGGAGCCGCCGCCGGGGCTGGACCTGTCGGGTGGCAACACCGGTGGTGGCGACGGGCTGCCTCTGCCTCCCGGCCTGGACCTGAGCCCGCCCCCTGGTGCGGACGTCGGCACAGGGGGCAACAACGCTGGGGGAACGGGTGGTCTGGGTCTGCCTCCCGCCATGAACATCGCTCCGCCGCCCGCGGCGGACGGTGGTACTCGTGGTGGTGGTTCGGGTGGGGGCACGGCTTTGCCGAAGCCGCCGCCGCTGTCCCTAAACACGCCTCCCGGCGTTGGCTCCGGTACGGGGAACGACTCCATCGGCCGTCCGCCGCAGCTCGACATCGAGGCACCGCCCGGTGCCGGGTCCGGTACGGGGAACGACTCCACCGGCCTGCCGCCGCAGCTCGACATCGAGACACCTCCCGGTCTCGGCACCGGTGACGACCGCGGTGGCACGAACCTGCCCCCGGCCGCGCCGATGATGCCTCCCGCAGGAGCAGGAGGTGGTGCGCCGGCAGGCGCGAACGCGGACCGTCCGGACTCGTCCGGTCTCCTGGGCGGGCTCGAGGAGCCCTGGAAGGCGGGGTCGCTGCCGCCTGCCATCGATCCCAGCGGAACCGAACCGCCCGCGGTGAAGCCGGAGGACTGGGCTGCCTCACCGTCGAGCGGCTCGAGCGGTGGCTTGGGCGGTGGCCTGGGTTCGCAGGTTCCGCCGCCGATGATGCCGCCCGTGGCGGGTGGTCAGCCGCCTGGCGCGACCGGGGATCGCCCGGACTCGTCCGGGTTGCTCGGTGGCGAGAAGGAGTCCTGGGAAGGGACCGGGCTGCCTGTTGCCGATCTCGACGCGGCTTCGCCGCCGCCGTCGATCAAGCCGGAGGAGTGGGCTTCGGCGACCGGCGGCTCCGCCGATGCCGGAATCCGGGTACCGGCGGTCGGTGGCCCCACCACGACGGAACCGCCTGCGCTGAACCAGATCCCGGAGGCCTCGGAGCCGGCGGCGCAGCAGGTTTCCAGCGGTGGCGCCGGTGCGGGCCTCGGTTCGCAGGTTCCGCCGCCGATGATGCCGCCCGTGGCGGGTGGTCAGCCGCCCGGTGCGGCCGGGGACCGTCCTGACTCGTCCGGCCTGCTCGGCGGGCACACCGAGCCGTGGGCGGGTGCGGAGGAGGCTCGTGGGGTCGGCGGTGCGTCCGACACCCCGGCATCGGCGGCACCGGAGAAGTGGGCGGTCACGACCGCGGAGCCGGTCGTCACACCTGCCACCCCGGCCGCGGAGCCACCGCCGGCGGTGGAGGAATCCGCACCGGTGGCGCCATCCGCGCCTCCAGCCGTGACGCCGGTCGTCGCGCTCGCCCGGACTCCGGTCGAAAGTGCGGCGCCTGAACGGGAAACGGCCGTACCCGTCCTCACCGAGCAGGCTGAGAAGATCGCTCCGACCCCCGCTGCGGCACCGGCCGGGTGGGCGGCGAGTTCCGGGTTGGTCGCCGCAGGACAGGAAACGCCTCAGGCCGCCGCGGTGCTGGGCGCGAGTGCCGTCACAGCGGCGGCCGCGTTCGGCGCGATGACCGGGCCGGTTCCGGGAACACCTCCGAGTGGTCCCACGCCGCCGGGAGCCGCGCCCGCACCTTCGTCCGGGTCCGGTCCGGTCGGTTCCGGTCCGGGTCGGCCGTACCCCTCGGAGTTCCCCCACGTCGACGTGGACGGCAACGTCCAGGACGACCGCGAGGAGGACGGCGGTGGGGGACTCGTGCTCCGGGGAGGGGCCGCCGGTGCCCTGCCGGGAGTGGACTCGGTGGCGGTCGTCCGGCCGGACGACGCGGTGAAGGACGTCACCGCGTGGGACAGCGGCAACGCGGCCTTCCTCCTGTCGGGTGCGCCTCCGGCTCCTGTCGCAGCCAAGACCAACCGGTCGGGCTGGGACACCGAGCCGCGGGCTTCCGGCATCACGCTCGACTCATCCGAGCCCTGGGAGCCGGAGCCTTCGACGACGCACGCCACCTATCGGCGCCGCAGGTACGGCGAGGCCCCGTTGCTCGTCGACGACTCGGACGACGAGGTGTGGTGCGGCGACGAGTACTCCGTTCCAAAGGAGGAACGCGAGGACTTCGTGGCCGGTGAAGTCGAAAGGCTCGAGCGGCTGCGGAGGCAAGAGGCCGGCGAGGACGTCGAGGACCCCGAGGACGGCGAGGACGCGGAACCGGAGGAGCGCTCCGCCGCGGACCTGCTCAGCAGGAGCAGCGCGGCCTGGGGTGGTTCGACGGCCGCGAGCCCGATGGGAGTCCTCGAATGACGATCAAGACCAAGACGCACCGGGTGGAGTCCGTCCGATGACGACCGTGACGGTCAAACGTCCCCCCAGGGCCGCGGGTCCCGAGATGCCGGCGGGCCAGATCGAGCTGCAGGAACCCCCCGTGCTCGCCGAGCCCGCCGAGCGCGACCTGTCGTCCCTGCTGATGATCCTGCCCATGGGCCTGGGCATGATGGTCATGGTCCTGGCCTTCTCCGGAGCCGGTGGCGGCTCGCCGATGACCTACGTCATGGGCGGTGGCATGGGCATCGCGATGATCTGCATGGGGCTCGGCCAGGTGGGGCGGACCGCGGCCGAGCGCAAGAAGAAGATGGCCGCCGAGCGGCGCGACTACCTGCGCTACATCGGCCAGATGCGCGGCCGCACCCGCGCCACGGCCGACGAGCAGCGTGCGGCCGTGCTGTGGAACAACCCCGATCCCCGGTGGCTCTGGTACATCGCCGCCGGCACACGGGTGTGGGAGAGGCGCGCGAACCACGAGGACTTCGGCCGGGTCCGGATCGGCCTGGGAGCCCAGCAGGCCGCGCTGGAGCTCGTGCCGCCGACCACGAAGCCGATCGAGGACCTCGAACCGCTGTCGGCGATCTCGCTGCGGCGGTTCAGCGAGGCCTACCGGACCGTGTCCGGCATCCCGATCGCGGTCGGGCTGCGCAGCTTCACCAGCGTCGAGTTCGCGGGAGACGTGGACAAGGCCCTGCGCCTGGCGCGAGCCATGATCGCCCAGCTCGTCACGTTCCACGCACCGGACGAGCTGCGCATCGCCGTGCTCACGTCGGAAGAGACCCGCTACGAGTGGGACTGGGTCAAGTGGTTGCCGCACAACGCGCACCCGGTGGCCCGCGACGGCGCGGGCCCGATCCGGATGCTCGCCTGCGACCACGACGAGCTGATGGACCTCCTCGGCAAGGACGTCACCGACCGCAGTCCGCACGACAAGTCCGCGGCACCGAGCAACGTCGAACCGTTCGTCGTGGTGGTCGCCCACCTGGCGGTCATCCCCGAGTCCTCGCGGTTGTTCGACGTCGGACTCCGCAACGTGGTGCTGCTGGACATCACCGGCATGCTCCCCGGTGGCGCGAAGGTGATCCGCCTGACCTCCGTCGAGGACCGGATCGAGTTCCCCTCGGGGGAGGGCACCGGCGTGGCGTCGCGCGACGAGCTGAGCCTGGCCGAGAGCGAGGTGCTCGCGAGGACGCTCGCCCCCAAGCGCACCAGCGGCGCCGTGGAGCTGGTCGAGCGCTCCCTGGAGTCCGACTTCGAGCTCACCACCCTGCTCGGCATCCGTGACGTGAACACGTTCGACGTGAGCCTGCAGTGGCGAGGCCGCAACCCGCAGCGTGCCCGCATGGCGGTGCCGATCGGTGTGACGGAGGAAGGCGAGGTCGTCGAGCTCGACCTCAAGGAGTCGGCGCAGGGCGGCATGGGCCCGCACGGCCTGGTCATCGGTGCCACCGGTTCCGGCAAGAGCGAGCTCCTGCGGACCCTCGTGCTGGGCCTCGCGGCGACGCACTCGTCGGAGATCCTCAACCTGGTCCTGGTCGACTTCAAGGGCGGTGCGACCTTCCTGGGGATGGACCGGCTGCCGCACACCTCCGCGGTGATCACCAACCTGGCGGACGAGCTGCCCCTGGTCGACCGCATGCAGGACTCGCTGAACGGCGAGATGATCCGCCGCCAGGAGCTGCTGCGGGTCAGCGGCTACCCGTCGCTGTTCGAGTACGAGAAGGCGAGGGCCGCGGGAGAGCCGCTCGCACCGTTCCCCACCCTGCTGCTCGTCGTGGACGAGTTCTCCGAGCTGCTGGCGAGCAAACCGGAGTTCATGGACCTGTTCGTCTCGGTCGGGCGGCTGGGCCGAAGCCTCGGTGTGCACCTCCTCCTCGCGTCCCAGCGCCTCGACGAGGGCAAGATCCACCGCGTCGAAGGCCACCTCTCGTACCGGATCGCGCTGCGCACCTTCTCGTCGATGGAGTCGCGCAGCGTCATCGGCGTCGCGAGCGCCTACGAGCTGCCTTCCGAGCCGGGCAACGGTTACCTCAAGATCGACCAGACGAACCTCGTCCGGTTCAAGGGCGCCTACGTCTCCGGCTCGGCGCCGGTGCCGAAGACGGAGACCGCTGTCGAGGAGAAGGCCGCCCAGGAGATCGTCCCCTTCAGCACGCACGCCAGGCCACTGCGCCAGCTCGTCGTCGAGGAGGCGGCCGAGGAGGAGAAGACCGGCGAGGCCGACAACGCCCAGGCCGGCGCGGTCAGCCTCGCCGAGGCGTTCATCGGCCGGTTGCAGGGTGCCGGTCCCGCCGCCCGCCAGGTGTGGCTGCCTCCACTCGCCGAGTCGCCGAGCCTCGACTCGCTCCTGCCCAGCGTGCTGCCCGACCCGTTCCGCGGCATGAACGTCGAGGACCGGTCGATGCAGGGCAGGCTGCGCGCTCCGCTCGGCATGATCGACCGCCCGTACGAGCAGGTGCGGGAGCTGATGGTCGCCGACCTGTCCGGTGCCGACGGCCACGTCGCCGTGGTCGGCGCCCCGCAGACGGGCAAGTCGACCCTGTTGCGCACGCTGGTGCTCTCCCTGGCGATGACCCACACGCCGTCGGAGATCCAGTTCTACGGCCTCGACTTCGCGGGCGGCGGCATCATGTCGATCGCCGGGCTGCCGCACGTCGGCTCCGTCGCGACCCGCCTGGAACACGACCGGGTCGTCCGCACCATCGCGCAGCTGCTGCTGCTGATCGAGGCCCGCGAGACCGAGTTCACGCACCGCGGCCTGGAATCCGTGGCGGCGTACCGCGAACTGCGGCGCAAGGGGGAGATCGACGACCCGTACGGCGACGTCTTCCTGATCGTCGACGGCTGGTACACGATCAAGCAGGACTACGCCGACCTCGAGCCCCGCATCAACGAGCTGGCGGTGCGCGGCCTCTCGTTCGGCATCCACGTGATCATCGGCGCCACCCGCTGGTCGGAGATCCGGCCGGCACTGCGCGACGTGATCGGCAGCAAGTTCGAGCTGCGCCTCGGTGACCCGATGGAGTCCGAGGTCGGTTCCCGCAAGGCGCAGACGGTGCCGTCCCAACCGGGCCGCGGCATCACGCCGGACGGGCTGCACTTCCTGTCCGCGTTGCCCAGGATGGACGGCAGCTCGGACACGGAGACCCTTGCCTCGGCGACCAAGGAACTGGCCGAGGAGGTCGCGACGTTCTGGCCGGGGCAGCCGGCCCCGCCCGTGCGGATGCTCCC
The DNA here is from genome assembly GCF_900104175.1 of Lentzea jiangxiensis. Lineage (GTDB taxonomy): Bacteria > Actinomycetota > Actinomycetes > Mycobacteriales > Pseudonocardiaceae > Lentzea > Lentzea jiangxiensis. The sequence goes on along the minus strand of NZ_FNIX01000008.1, from coordinate 151,518 downwards.
GGCGGTGCTGCCCTCCGCCGAACTGCCGAAGCCCGTGGGGGACCTGCGGATCGCCATCGGCCTGGACGAGCAGAGGCTCGAACCGGTCTGGCACGACTTCGAGCAGAACGCGCACATGCTGGTGTTCGGCGACAGCGAGACGGGCAAGACCAACATGGTGCGGACCGTGCTGCGGTCGATCATGTCGCACTACCGGCCGGACCAGGCGAAGATCCTCCTCGGCGACCCGAACCGGCAGCTCGACGTCGACGTTCCCGAGGCCTACCGGGTGGGTTACGCCATCACCGGCGACACGCTGAAGGACCTGGTCGGCAAGGCCGCCGTCTCGATGTCGCGGCGCGTTCCCGGTGAGGACGTCAGCTCCGACCGCCTCCGGCGGCGCGACTGGTGGGAAGGGCCGCAGTTCTTCCTCGTCGTCGACGACTACGAGCTGTTCGGCATGGGCTTGGGTTCCCCGCTCGAGGCGCTGCTGCCCACGCTCGCCCAGGGCGTCTACATCGGAATGCACGTGATCATCGCGCGGAGCACCTCGGGTGCCATGCGAGCGCTCAGCGATCCGGTGATCCGCCGGATGTGGGAGCTGGGCACGCCGGGAATCGTCTTCTCCTACCCCAAGGAGGAAGGCAAGTTCCTCGGCGAGGCCATGCCCCGCAAGCTGGTGCCGGGCAGGGCACAGCTCGTGAACCGCAAGGGCGTCAGGCTCGTCCAGACGGGATTCGCGTCCGCCCCCGTCACGTCCTCCGCCGGTGGTGGGGAATGGCGGTCGTGATCGTGGTCGAGACGAACAAGAGCAGGATCAAGAGGAAGTTGTCATGACGAGTGCGCAGGCGGAACTCTGCCGCATCACCGTGTTCGGCCCGGCCGGGCGCGCGGATCTCGCCGTGCCCGTCTCGATTCCCGTGGCGAGTCTTCTGCCGGTGTTGCTCAAGCACACGACAGATCCGAACGACCACGTCGTCGGGGGCGTCGAGAGCACCGGCGAGCGGTCCTGGGTGATCCAGAGGCTGGGAGAGCCCCCTCTCGACCCGGAAGGGACTCCGGAGAACCTGGAGTGGGTGGAGGGGGAGACGTTCTACCTCCGCCCGGCGGCGAACCCGTTGCCGGAGCTGGCGTTCGACGACATCTCCGACGGCATGGCGACCGCGCTGAGCAGGCAGAAGGACCGCTGGAAGCCGGAGTTCAGCCGGTGGCTGTTCCTGACCCTGATCGTGGTGGCGACGGCTGTGATGGCCTCGCTCGCGATGCGGGCGGGCTCGACGCTGACCGCGGCGCTCACGACCGCCGTCATCGGCCTGCTGCTGGCCGGTGCGTCGATGCCGTTGTCCCGCAAGCTGGGGGACCAGCCCCTGGCACTCGTGCTCGCCGTGCCCGGTCTGGCGCACCTGGCACTCACGGGCGCTGTCGCGGCGAACGGAGCCGAGGCCGCGCTGGACCTCGACCCGAGCTCGGTCGCGCTGGGCGGGCTCACCCTGCTGGTCGCGGCGGCGACGTTGCTGGGCGCGGCGGTGCTGTGGGCGCCAGAGCTGCCGGTGACGCCTCTGGCGGTGCTCATGGGCGCGGGGCTGGTGGCGTTCGCCGGAATGCGGACCCACCTCGGCATGGGGCTCGAGCCCGCGAGCGCTGCCGGGATCTACTCCGTGACCGCGCTGGCCGTGCTGGTGGGCGTGCCGACGCTGGTGATCCGGATGGCGAAGCTGCGCGGACCTCAGCTGCCCCGCACGGCGGAGGAGCTGCAGACCGACATCGACCCGCTCGAGGCGGAGCAGATCATCGAACGCACCAAGAACGCCGACCGGTACCTGACCACGTTCATGGTCACGGCGGCTCTCGTCTTCACGTTCAGCTACCCGGTGCTCTACGACGCACCGGGGTGGGCGCCGACGACGCTCGCGGTGCTGATCACCCTCTCCGCCCTCGTCCGCTCGGGCGGCTTCCTCAACGTCTGGCAGCGGATCGCTCTCGTCGCCGCCGGCGTCGCGGGCTGCGTCGAGCTGCTGTCCGCCTTCGGCGAGTCGCTGACGCTCGGCTGGCTCCTGGTCGTGCTCGGGGTCGCGGCGGCCGCGCTGATCGCGTTCGTGCTCGCCGTGCTGCGCCCGCCGACCCGGCGCCTGGTGCCGATCTGGGTGCAGCGGGCGCAGTGGCTCGAGTCGCTCGTGGCGGCCGCCACGGTTCCGGTGCTGCTCCAGGTCCTGGGTGTGTACGCGTGGGCACGCGGATTGGCCGGGTGAGCAGGTGCAGACGCAGAAAGACCACGTGCACGCCTACCAGTTCCTGATGCAGCGGATGACGACCGCGCTGACGGTCGGCGATCCGTCCAACATGGAGCCGCCGACCCGGCGTGGCCGGGCGGGACTGATCACCGGTGCCTTCGTGGCCGTCCTCATCGTGATCGGGTTCGGCGTCTACGGCCTGATCGTGCCCGGCGGTAGCACCGCGTGGAAGAAGAAGGGCGCCATCCTCGTCGAGAAGGAGTCCGGCACGCGGTACGTGTTCCTGGACAACATGCTCGTGTCGACGCCGAACCTCGCGTCCGCCATGTTGATCCAGGGCAACGGCAACCGCGTCGAGGTCATCTCGCGGAAGTCGCTGGAAGGCCTGGCGCGTGGCCCGCGGATGGGCATCCAGGGCGCACCGGACACCGTGCCGGCCGCCAAGGAGATCCTGCCGCCGTCGTGGTTGCTGTGCCCGACGACCCCCGCCGAGGGCGGCAGGCCGGGCCTCGTCGTGAACTTCGTGCCGGACGAGAGGAACGAGCCGCTTCCGGACGACCGGTACGCGCCGGTCCAGTCGGCTGACGGCAAGCTCTTCCTGATCTGGAGGGGCATCAAGTACCAGGTTCCGGACGACAAGGCGCTCGTGGTCTTCGGGTTGACGGCGACGAGGGCACCACGTGTGCCTGCCGCGTGGCTCGACCTCGTGCCGGACGGCCCGGCGCTCACACCGGCTCCCGTTCCGAAAGCGGGTGGCCCCGGTCTGACCGTCGCGGGTGAGAAGCGCAGGATCGGAGACCTGTTCACCCACGATCCCGGCAACGGCACCGAGCAGCGCTACGTCCTGCTGGACAGGGGGCTCGCGCCGCTCTCCGCGACCGAGTTCGAGCTGATGAAGGCCCAGCCCGGCAGGACGCCGGTGAAGATCGACGCGCAGTCGGTCCTCACCGCGCCGTTCTCCCCCGACCAGTCGATGCTCACCCGGTTGCCCGACGTCGCGGGCAAGAAGCCGCTGGACGGCACGACGGGCCACCCGTGCCTGCGCCAGGAAGGCAGGGGCAACGAGGTCGTCAGCCGGGTGGTGACCGTGCCCGGTGCCGACAGGTGGTCCGCCGGTGTGCGGATTCCGCCCAGCCGCGGGCTCCTCGTGGCGAAGATGCCGATCCCCGAAGGCCGGAAGACCCCGGAGCGCCACCTGATCACTGATCGCGGGAAGCGCTACCTGGTCCCCGACGACGACTCGATCCAGGCACTCGGCCTGGGCGGTGTGCAGCCTGTTCCGATGCCCACCGAAGTGCTTTCCACGATCCCGGCGGGCCCTGTTCTCACCCGCAGCGCTGTGGTCGTCGAGCAAGGAGGATGACGACGATGGCGATCATGACCCGCGACCGGGAGTCCGGCGGTGGATTCGGTCTGACCAAGCACACCGTCGGCAACGCCCTCGTGGTGTACCCGACGGGCAACATGACGAAAGCGGCGCAGGACCTGGCGCTCACCGTCGCGCAGGACACCGAGAACGACCTCGTCGTGGTCGACCTGCCGGCGAGTTCGCCGCTCTCGTGGTGGGAGTCCGTCGCACAGGTGCTGCCGAAACGCAGGCGCGGTGTGCGCCTGGTGATCGGCGGGCGTTCGCGGGAGACCACGGCTCTCGCCGGCCACTGGATGGCGGAACGCCTCAAGCGCACCGTGCTCGTCCCGGACGGTCCGGTGCTGTGCGGCGCGGGAGGATCGCTGTTCGTCCACTCCGGACCGAACAGCGGCTGGGTGCGCTGCACCCCGGGAAAGCCGCCGAAGTTCGAGGCGAAGAGGTTCCCGCGGCCGGTCTGGGACGCGGACCTGGTGGCGGAGAACTTCCCGACCAGCGCCCGCGGGATCGCCGAGCCGATGCCCAGCGGTGTCTGGATCCGGCCCATGGGCGACGACCCGCAGCTGCGGGCCAACCGCCAGCGCCTGATCGAGGTCATGCCGTGCCAGCCGGAGCACCTCAGCGTGGTGCTCGGCAGCCCGGGCGGGGTACCGCTCGGCCAGGACGACGTCGCTCTGCTGTGGCGTCAACTGCCCGAGAACCTGCGCGAGCGCGCACGATTCATCCAGTACGGGCCGATGTCCGTGCCCAGGAGCCAGCTCGGGCAGACGATCGCCGACGCTCTCGGTCACGAGGTCGTGTTCTACACGGGGATGCCGATCGGTCCCGCGGTCGCACCGGAGATCTTCACCGTGCGCCCGGACGGCACTCTCGGGTGGCACGCCTACGCCAGGGAGATCAAGTACCAGCCGCGGATCTCGAACGTCGAGCCGCCCAGGGTGCCCACCGTGGTGACGCATCGCGCGCCTGTCCCCGGAGGTGTGCAGCTCGCGCCCGGCGTCTACCACTACTCGGTCGACGCCGTCGTGGAGGTCGTCCAGTCCGGGCTTCTCGTGCGTCCCCCGGCCGCGACGGCGAACGTCGACGCCATCAGGCTGATCCCGGCCGACCCGGTGACCCACAACCTGATGTACGAGGCGGAGAACGACGCCGACCTCGCCCGCATGGAGTACCTCGCGGCCGATCTCTCCCAGAGGCTGGGCAACTCGGTGCGTCCGATGAGCCGCGTTCTCCACGCCCGATCACTGCTGGACGCGCAGGCCCGGCCCACCACCTCCCAAGCCGCGCGAGGCGTGGCGGACGCGGAGAGCTCGGCCGAGGTCTTCACCCCCGGCACGTCGACGCCGGACGCCGTGCCGCCGGCACCCGGCGGAATGCCCGCGGCGATCAGCGCCGTGGCCGCGCCCACCGCCCAGCTCACCGACGAGTACGCCGTTCCGCGGTGGAGTCGCCCCGGCGGTTCGGAAGGTCACGGGGACGCCGGGCGACCGGCAGCCCCGAACGGGGCGCCGGGGGTCGTCCCCACCGGTCCTCCGCCCGTCGCCCCGGCACCGGATGCGCGATCTCCCCACGTGGTTCCACCGGTGATCGCGTCCGACGCGGACGCGTTCGGCGACCCCGTGCCACTGCCCGGACCAGGTGGAGCCGGTCCGGCCGCACCGCGCGCACCGCGGCCCGCGGTGGCTCCGCCTCCTGTTCAGCCGGGGCTGATCGTGCCCGAGGTCACCGGCCCCGCAGTGCCGCAGGCACCGCGGCCCGCGGTGGCTCCGCCTTCCCTTCAAGCACGGTCGATCGTGCCCGGGGCCGCCGGCCCGGCCGAGGAGCCGACACGTGAAGGTGCCGCGGGGACGGGAAACACGGCCTCGACCGGCGACGCAGACGTCGGCGACGCCAACGGGCACGGTGCCGACCCCGGAGGTCCCCGCCCCGTCGAGGCGGCCGCGCCCGCGATCGCCCGGCGGCAGCCCGTCCCCTCACCGGAAGCGGCGGGTCTGCTGCCGGGGTCGGGTATCGACGACGAGCGCGCCTGGTTGCGGCGCACGCTGGGTGCCGAGTACGGCGTGCTGTCGAACTCGGTCGCCCGGATCCTCTCCCAGCACCCCGGCTTCCAGGGAGCGCTCTCGAGCTCGTCCGCCGAGGTCCTCACCGACGCGGTCGCCGTGCAGCTCTTCCTGACCGACCGCGGCAAGGCGGTGGACAGCGCGCTGCGCACCGCGGCGGTCGGCCCGCACGTCCCGTTCGCGCGCTGTGTCGTGGCCGGCCTGAGCAGGTTGCCGTCCCACCGCGGTCCCGTCGTGTTCACCGCGTCGCCCACGCCCGGCCAGTGGGACCTCTACCGCGATCACAAGCTGTTCACCGAGTGGGGATTCCTGCACGCGCTCACCGGACCGCCCGCGGACGGTGACGGTGAGGTCGACGTGCTCGTGTGGTCGATGACAGCACGCCGCACCAAGCTCCTCGAACCCGACAACGGTGCGCCGGAGCGCGTGTTGTTCGTGCCGGGTACCAACTTCAAGGTGCTGGAGATGACCGGACCGCAGGCCGACGGCGGCCGCGGCCACATCCTCCTGCGCGAGCTGACGGCTGTCGAGATCGACGCGGAGGGACGCGTCGACCCGAACCGGATCTCACTCGACGAACTCGCGCTGAACTCGTTGCACAGGCAGGTGGAGCGGTGGCGCAGCAGTAGCCCGTCCGTTCAGCTGAACCGCGCCTTCGCGGACCGTTTCGGCGCATTGCCAGGCTTGGCTTGAGGATTGGTGGACCGATGAACCGACAGATGCTCGTGGTAGCGGGCGACCGGCCGGGCGCGTTCCCGTCCATCACCGCCGCGCTCGGCAATGCCCAGCCCGGCGCCATGATCTCCATCGCGCCCGGCCGGTACGAGGAGAACCTGGTCGTCAGCAAGCTCGTGACGCTCAGCGCCGAGAACGGCGGCACCGTCGAGGTCGTCGCGAAGCAGGGGAGCGTTCTCGTCGCGAACGCGGAAGCCGTCCGGCTCAACGGCCTCGTGCTGCGCTGCGAGGACCCGCAGCTCGCCGGGATCGACGTGGTCCGCGGAGAGGTCGCCTTCGACAGCTGCGACCTCTCCGCCGCGTCGTGGGCGGCGATCTACGCGCGTGGCACCGGCGCGGTCGCGTTGCGCGGTTGCAAGGTGACGAACCCGGCGGGAGCGGCCATCGTCACGACGTCTCCCTCCCTCAGCACCGTCGAGGACACCCAGATCGTCGACACCGGTTCGTCCGCGGTGGTGGCGACGGAACGCGGGTTGCTGTCGCTGCGCCGATGCGTGATCACCCGCCCGCAGGGCAACGGGCTGTGCGTCAACGGCGATGGCGCCATCCAGGCCGAGCAGTGCGAGGTCACCGGTGCGGCCAAACCCGCGGTGGTGGCAGAGCAACGGGGAAGCCTGAAGGTCGTCCAGCTCACCGTGACCGGGAGTCAGAACGTCGACCTGTACCTGATGAGCAAGGGCGCGATGTCCATCGTGGACTCGTCGTTCGACGGCGCGGCCGTGCAGTCGGCGCACATCGCGGGTGCGGCGGCGCCGGTGTTCACCGGTTGTTCGTTCACCGGTGTCGGTCGCACCGCGGTCCAGGTCAACGGCGGCTCCTCACCGAGGTTCGCCGACTGCCGGATCGGCGAGTCGCCGGTCGGCATCGCGGTGGGCGAGGGCAGCTCTCCCCGGTTCGACGGCGTCCAGCTCGACGGCATCGCCCAGATCGCGGTGCACGTGGGCACCGAGTCCCAACCGGCTTTCTCCGGTCTGCGCTTGGGAGCGGGTCCGCAGCGCGGTCTGGTGGTCGTGGGCAAGAGCGTGATCAGGCTGTCCGACGTCGAACTGGACGTGGCGGGCGGGACCGCGCTGGACGTCTCCGGCGGATCCGCTGTGGACGCCTCGGACGTGCGGGTCGAGTCGACCGCGGAGGCGGCGATCGTGTTCGGCGAAGGCGTTCGTGCCTCGCTGACGTCGTTCCTGGTGCGCGGCAGCGGGTTGCGCGCCTCGGACACCCAGCTCTCCGTGCAGGACAGCGAGTTCGTGGGTGCTCGTGGCCACGGGATCGACCTGCGGTCCGGCGCGGTGTCGAAGCTGACGCGGTGCCGCGTGCTGTCGTCGAAGGGCACGGGCGTCAACTTCTCGTCCGGCGCCGGCGGCACCCTGACCGAATGTGAAGTGGTCGGCAGCGAGGAGGACGGCATCAGCCTGGACACGGCTGAGCCGGTGCTGCTCAGCCGGTGCGTGGTGCGGGAAAGCCGTGGTGTGGACGTGCGCCGCTTCGGTGAGGACCGCGTGACGATCGAAGAGGCCGCGACCGCGAGGGCAGGGCAGCAACGGCCGGTGTCGGTCGCGTCCGCCGTGGGCGCGCGAGCGGACCGGGAGGCTGCCGCTCCCGCGTCCCTGCAGGCGACCGATCCGGACACCCCGCTGTCGGGGCCGTTGGCGGAGCTGGAGACCCTCGTCGGCCTGAACGGGGTGAAGCACGAGGTCACCGCGCTGATCAACCTCATCAAGATGTCGCAGGCGCGCAAGCAGATGGGCTTGCCGATGCCTCCGATGTCGAGGCACCTCGTGTTCGCGGGGCCACCCGGTACCGGTAAGACGACGGTCGCCAGGCTCTACGGCACGGTTCTCGCGGAACTGGGGGTGCTGGAGAAGGGCCACATGGTCGAGGTCGCGCGTGCGGACCTGGTCGGCCAGTACATCGGCTCCACCGCCATCAAGACGACAGAGGTGGTCACGAAGGCGATCGGCGGCGTGCTCTTCATCGACGAGGCCTACACCCTGTCGGCGCAGACGGGCGGTTCCGGGCCGGACTTCGGTCAGGAGGCCATCGACGCGCTCATGAAGATCATGGAGGACCAGCGCGAGTCCATCGTCGTGATCGTCGCCGGCTACTCCGAGCTGATGGAGCAGTTCCTGGAGTCCAACCCCGGTCTCGCCTCCAGGTTCACCCGCACGATCGAGTTCCCGAACTACAGCGTCGACGAGCTCGTCACGATCACGACCAACCTCTGCCGCAAGCACTACTACGAGCTGACCGAGGACGGTTTGCAGGCGCTCACCGAGTACTTCGAACGCGTGCCGAAGAACGCGACCTTCGGCAACGGCCGTGTGGCGCGCAAGCTGTTCGAGGCCATGGTCAACAACCAGGCGTCCCGCCTGGCGGTGGCGCCGCCGACCAGGGACGTGGAGATGAACCGCCTCACGGCGGCCGACCTGCAGTCCGAGATCGAGGTGCTGCAGGCGGCCGTGGGAAGCGAGCCCGCGCACCGCGGGGACGAGCTCGACCCCGCCGCCGCCGTTCTGGCCAGCACCAGCTGGAAGCGCTTCCACGCGATGGTCGGGCAGGCCGCGCTCCGCGACGCCGCCGGCGCGGCGCTCGTCCGCCTGACCACCGCCAAGCGGAACAACCAGCCGCTCGGCAACGGCGCGAACGTGGTCATCGGCGGCAAGCGCGGCAGCGGACGCAGTGAGATCGCCCGGTTGTACGCCCAGGCGCTGTCGGAGCTCCGGCTGGTGCGGGTGGGGCACGTGGTCCGCAGATCCGTCGCGACGGACCTGACCTCCCAGTGGCCGGGGCAAGCGGAAAGCCTGGTGCGAACGGCTTTCGAGGACGCCATCGGCGGTGTGCTCGTGGTGGACCTCGATGGTGACGTCGATCCCGATCACGGTCTCGAGGTGGTCGAGACGATGGCGGCGCTGATGTTGCGCGGGGCCGCTGACCCGGTCGTCGTGGTGCTCGGCGAACACACCCGGCTGGTCCCGCTGTTCCAGCAGGTGCCGACGCTCGCCGACTGCTTCCTGGCGGGGTGGGACCTGGCCCCGTACTCCGTCGACGAGCTGGCCGAGCTCGCGGTGCGCGAGCTGGTCCGGCGGGGGCACGAGGTGCCGGACGAGGTGCGTGACGCCGTCGCGGAAAGACTGGCCGGCGTCGCCGACCGGGAGACCGTCCACCCGGCGCACCGGCTGGCCCGCAGGCTCGCCCGCACGGCCGCGTCCCGCACGCTCGCGGTGGCGGACCTGCCGCCTCCCCCGGTGAGCACCGCGCCGGCGGAACAGGGACTCGCTTCCGTCGGGTGACCGGAATCTGTGCCCCAAAGTGTCCGAGCTGGTGCCGAGCGGTACACCTGCGACCGCATCGGCTTGCATTGCCGCTGGTTCGACTTTTCTATTGGTGTCATCCCCAATCTGCTCGGTGAGGAGTCTCGTGTCGTCGTCTCTGGAAGATCAGTTCGAGAAGACTCTCGCTGATTACCGGCAGAAGCGCGCCGGCCTGAAGGATCTGCGGGCGCGAATGGCTGAGATGTCGTCGACCGCGACCGCGCCGCGCAACGTCGTGACCGCGACCGTGGACACGCACGGGCAGATCACCGGTGTCTCGTTTCCGTCCAGCGCGTACAAGAACATGACGCCGACGGAACTCGCGAACATCGTCTGCGACACAGTTCGCAAGGCGCAGACGATGGCGCGTGAACAGTTGGCCGAGATGATGGAGCCGATGATGCCGGCAGGCATGTCGATGAAGGGGAGGGAACCGGGAAAGATCGACATCGATCGTTTGTTCCCGGAAGACCCCGAGGAAGGTCTCCTCTTCAGCGGCCTCAACCAGTGATGGGGGGAAGTCATGGCATCCGGTGATGTGAACTACCTGGACGGCGAAGGGCTTCGGAGAGCTTCAGACAGGATCCACGCGGTGGGGAGGAGGTTTCGGCAGCTCGCCTCCCACTCTGCCGTGAGCATGATGTCGGGACAGGCTTTCGACAGGAGCACGTACGGGGAAGGCAAGAACGCCGACAAGTTCGCCGACGACTTCCTCCCACGTCTCCAAAGGTTCGTGGAAGGCGTACAAGATCTTCCCGAACAGGTCGAAGAAGCTGCGCGCGGTGTGGGCAACATGAGCAAAGTCGCCTTTCGCACCGATGAGGCGAACAGGGAAGAAGGCGAAGGTCTTCATCTCGGCATCGCCGGCAACTCGTACTCCGATGCCGGCAGGACCGGTGACGTGAACGTGTCGGATGGTCCCGTTTTCTCGGCCGATCCCGTTGGTGGCGACGGAGGCGGTGACGGCGGAGTGGGCAACAGCGGTGGTACGAGTGGTCGTCGTTAGATCTCAGCGAAAGCAGTGGTGAAGTGAGCGAGCGAGAGCCCAATCGGAGACTGGTGTTCTTCCGTTCGGGCTCTCGTTCTTCCGGTGGGCGTGGCTGATGGCGATCACCTACACCATCGACATTCCGAAGGAGCTCGAGGGACCCGCGATCATCTTCCTCGGCACCAGTGTGCCCACCGGTGACGAGAAGATGATCTGGGATCTCCACGTGGCGCTGGAGGAGATCAGCGTCGAGCTCGACGGTGAGACCGGGCACCTGGTCGATTCCTTGCGCGATGTCATGGACAGTGCCGATCCGACGGTGGGTCGAGCATTTTGGCGGTATGGCGAGCAACTGGCGGAGCAGCCCGCGGTGTACGCGCAGAGCGCCCGTGAGTTGTCTGAAATGGCGAGGCAGTACGCGTTGGCCGTCCAGGCGGCGAAGATTTCCTTCATCGTGCAGCTGGTCTTCGCCGTCACCGAGATTCTCCGCATGTGGTTCGATCCGTTCGAGTGGCCGTTGATCGGGCCGTTCATCGGGTTGATGCGGCAGGTGATGCAGGTCATCTTCGCGAGGTTCTCGGCGTGGGTGGCCAGGGCGTTGCAGGTCGGGGTCACGTCCGCCTCCGGTTTCTTCGGCAAGTCCCTGAACCAGGTCGCGGTCGCCGGTGTCACGAAGTCCATCGCCGATGTCTTCACGGAGATGGTCGACGAGGCGCTGGAGGAGGGCCTGGAGGAGGTTGCCCAGAGTTCGATCGTGCAGGTCTGGCAGGCCGTCGAAAGCCAGAAGAGCTGGGACTGGGAAGACACCCTCAAGTCGTTCGCCTACGGCGCGGCGGGTGGCGCGTTCGCGGGTCTTCTGGGCGGCAGCCTGAAGGAGTTCAAGCGGGAGTGGGCCGGTCACTGGGCGTCCAACGGTGCGATCGAGGGCCTGACCGAGGTGTTCGTCGGTGTCATCACCATCCCGGAGGGCGGTGATCCCGGCGAGATCTGGAAGGGCGCGCTCAACGGTGTCGTGATGGGTGCGGGCCTGACCGCGCTGGGCAACTGGAAGAACGAACGCGACGAGCGCAGGGAGAAGGCGCTCGAGGAGTTCAACGACGAGCGCGCGAACGCGTCGCTCGACGCGCTCAAGGGCGGCGCCGACACGCCCATCGCCCCGCCGCCCTACCGGACCGAGACCGACGACGCGCCTCCGCCGTACAGCCCCGACCAGCAGGGCGGCTCGGCTGGAGGGGGTGTGGGTGGCAGTGGCACCGTTGGTGGGAATGCGGGCGTCGGGAACAGTGGCGGTGGGAACGCGGGGGTTGGCGGCGCTGCGGTCGGTGATGCGGGTGGTGGTGTTGGTGGACGTAGTGGGAACGCCGTGGCCGGAGGCGGTGACTCCGGAGCAGGACGTGTCGGGAGCGGGAACAGCGGTGGTGGGAATGCGGGGGTCGGCGGCGCCGGGGTAGCAGGCGATGCCGGAGATGGTGCCGCTGCGGACGCCGGCACCCCCGGGAACGGGTTCGTTGGCGGGAACGCGGAGATCCGCGACACCGGGGGTCGCGACGTCAACCCCGGAGCGGACGTTCCTCCGGCGCAAACGTCGGGGAACGAACCGTCCGGTGCTGTGAACGCCCCGCCTCGATCGGGCGACGTGCTGTCCGAATCCGGGAGCACGCCACCGGCGCCCCGGACCTCACTGTCCGGTTCGGACGGTGCGGGGTCCCTGGACTCCGCCACGGCGAACAACTCTTCCTCGCCGGACGTGACCCGCCAGGACCGGACGCCAGGTGCGACCGATGGGGGTGTTTCAGCCACGTCGGCGGCGAGCTCGGCGGCTTCACCTGCTGCTGCACCTGTGGCTTCGCCTGCTGCAGCAGCTGTGATCCCGCCCGCCGCGGCGGCCACTGCGGGCCCGTCCCCGGCCACGGCGAACACTCCCGCGGCGCCTGCCTCTTCGTCGACCGCCTCTTCGGCCGTCGCCGCGACTTCCTCGACGGGGCCGGCCACCTCGAGCCAGCCGGCACCCGTCGCTCAGGCAGCTGGCGGGGCGGTGCCGGAGGAAGACGGCAAGGGGGCCCTCGCGGCGCCTGCCTCCACCGAGACCGCACCGCCGGTCTTCACGGATCCGGCGGCGCCTCTCGGCTCCGCCGATGCTCCGGTGGTCCGGACCGAGGTGTCACAACCCGCAGGACTGGTCGAACAGCCCGCATCGGCCGTCCAGGCGGATTCTGCCGTGGATGCGACGCTCACCCGGTCCACCGCGGCCGTTGGTTCCGGGCTGGAGGACCGGTCCGATGTGGACGAACCGCGTGGTCCTGCGGCGGGGCCGGGCGTCGGGTCCGAGGTGCCGGGTTCGGCGCGGAACGACGGGGCCAGGTCCGAGGTGCCGGATCGAGCGGCCTTCGAGTCCTCCCGGCGGAAGATCGACGGTGGCCAGTCGAACGAGACCGGGGAACTGGTCGTCGGGGACGATGCGGAGGCCGCGCGGTTCAGGCCCGCGCCGCCGGTCGAGCGGGAGGTCGTCGTCCCGGAGCACGACCAGTTCCCGGAGGGGCTGCGTCTCGAGGCCAGCGCGCCGTTGCTCCAGCCACCGGTGGTCGTTCCGGAAGCAGATGGCACGAGCCAGGTCCACACCGACGCCGCCGCGGCTCAGGTGACCGGCCTCGACGGCGATCAGGAAGGCCTTGACGGCCCGCACGATCAGAATCCCGTCACGGTGCTCGAGACGCCGACGATCATCGTCACCGATGCCGACGGCAACGAATCGTCACCTGAGTCCGAGCCGGAGCAGAATCCGGTCGACCTGCCGCCGCACGTCCGGGAAAGCCGTGCGCTCGGTCTGGTCAAGGCGACTCACGGGAAGAAGAACGGCGTGGAGGTCGCGGGCCTGATCACCACCGCGTTGGGCGGTCAGGCGGTCAAGGGGCTGACAGCCGTCGAGACGATGGTGAACACCGACAGCGAGTTCGAGTCGTTCCTCGGAGACGGGCGCGAGTTCCAGGTCAAGGTCGGCAAGAGGTGGTACGCGGCGACCGTCGTGGCGAGGTTCGAGTTCGACGGCACGAAGAACCCGAAGGCCGAGAAGGGGGTGAGCGCCGGGCACGAGGTCGACTTCAGCGGACTCGACCCGAAGTCGGTGTCCGCCGGCAGCACTGTCGCCTCCGGCGGCGACATCGGGGCGACCGTCGCCTTCAACTCGTTCCTGGGGCCGGTCGGGTCGCTCGGTGCGCGAGTGCCGCTGGGCGCTCCCGCGGTGTCCCAGTCGCACTCGACCAGCGTGCAGACGTTCCGCGGCCTGTTCCCGGGGCAGACCGCCCAGCAGGTCGAGGTGCCGGTGAGGTGGTCGGTGTCGGTGGTCGACGACCGATCGATCCCGGCAGGACACGGCACGGTGACCGGTTCGGTGACCCTGAGCGTGCCCAGGAAGGAGAGCTCTCCTCCCAAGGACACCGACCCGGAACCGAAGAAGTTCCGGGAAGGGGTCCGGCACCTCACCACGACCCTCAGCGAGGCCGTCAGCCGCGTCGACGGCGGGTTCGCGAAGATCGCGGCGATGTTGCACCCGTCGACCGTCATGATCGGCGCGCCAGGCCGCACCGCGCTGGAGAGGTTCGTCAGCGCGGTGAACATCCGCGCCGAGCTCCCGAACATGCTCGAGACCTGGGTCTCCTCGCCTGATGTCCAGAGCCCGCACGGCAAGCGCGGCTCCGGAGTCCGGATGAAGGCGGCCATCACGCAGGCGGAGCTCCTCGACGACTTCGACGACACGACGCTCGCCCTGCACGACGCGTCGACCAGGGGAGTCACGAACACCCCGACGTCCAAGCGGGGGTTCGGCGCCTCCGGCGGTGTCGGCGGCGCCGCCGGTACCGATTTCCTCGGCGGTGCCGTCCTGGTCGGCGGCAGCGTCAGCGTGTCGAACAGCGAGGCCACTCCTGCCGGCACGCAGGGCAAGCACGAGATCGGCACCGATGTGAAGGGCAGGTCGGGCGCCTACGCGGTCAAGGCGCTGGTGACCGTGCAGGCGGAAGGCGGAGAGGTCGACTTCGAGGTCGACGCGGTCATCCGACTCAGCCTCCCCGAGGCACTGGAACGCGGCTTCCCGGTGCCGGCGGACTACACCGGACCCGAGATCAAGAAGGACGGTGAACGCTTCCTGCCGCCGTACCTGGCGCAGCAGCGCGCGACCGGCAACGCGAAGGTCGACCGGCTCGACGAGCTGGACGAGGTCAAGCAGCAGATCGCGAACACGCTCGCGCGGATCAAGGGCTTTGACGACTTCCTGCCCGAGTGGGGTACCCGTTCGCAACGCAGACCCTGGTACCAGGTCGATCTGGCGGAGACGAAGGCCAAGATCGCCGAGGTGCTGTCCGGGGTGAGGGGGTTCGGGGACGTCGAGACCGCCCGGCGGAGAGCGGTCGAGGAGAACCACCGCGTCGGCGACGACTACGCGCGGTTCGCCGAGATGATGGCCAACCAGCGGATGTTGGACACGAACCTCTCACCGGGTGCGGTCAAGTCCCAACTGGACAGCCTGGTCGGCAAGAGCCTGCCGATCACGCTCAAGCGCCGGGGGTTCTTCTCCAACGACTACGTGCGGGTCACGGTCAAGGCGAAGCTGACCGACACCGAGTACGACGGTGAGATCACCGACCGCGTCGTCCGCAGTTCGGACACGCGCGAGTCGAAGATGACGGCGAGCAGCAACCGCGAGTTCTCCTACTCCGCCGGTGTCGACGGCCGGCTGAACGTCCCGACCGCGCCCGGCACGTCCAAGCTCACCGTGGTCCCGAACGCGTCTTTCAGGTACAACTCCTCGACCACGCGGCAGAACGCTTCCGGCCCTGCGACGGTGAACTTCCTGGTCAACGCGGGCAGCTCGACGAGCCACCGCTTCTCCGGTGACATCGAGTACGACGTCACGATCGAGACGTACTCGCGCCCGAGGGCCTGGATGCGGCGGGTGTGGCCGGGATCGCCCGGCCGTGACACGCCGGTGGTCAAGACGATCGCGACGACCGTGCCGGGGCAGGAGAACCGCGATCGCGCCGCCGGTGATCCCCTCGCTCTGGAACAGGTCAAGGGCAAGGTGAGGTTGTACCTGCCGGACAGTTCGGTGCTGACCGGTGATCCCGCCGCCTTCGCCCCTGGCGAGCCGAGAGTGCGGCGGGTGGAGGAGCCGAAGTCGATCACCGAGCTGCTGCTCGGTTCCGGCAGCGGGACGCCGGTCGGCAAGACGCCCGACAGCGAGAAATCCCACAGCGAGAAGTCCCACAGCGAGAAGTCCGACAGCGAGACGCCGAAGCAGGTCGTGGTCACGGAGTGGCTGCACGTCGAGGCGTTCACCGGCGCGGAGCACCTGGAAGAAGCCGCACTCCGCGCACTGGTCGAAGCGGCCGGCGACGACGACGTGCTGACCCTGCCGGGCTCTTCCTCCAGGCGAGCCGTCGACCAGATGTTCTCGCCGGAGCACATCAAGGCGAACCTGAACCACGCCGTGAACACCGGGCTCACGGAGAACGCGCTCCGGTACGGCCGCCGGCTGGAGGACCGCGCCGGTGCTCTCGGCACGAGGATGGTGCTGTCCAACCCGAAGCTGGTGTCCATTTCGGACAACACGGCGATGGAGCACTCGTCGGTCGGTGGCACCAAAGCGCGTGCGGCGACGAGCAAGAGCAAGGGGTGGGACTTCAACCTGGGAACGGTGTTGGTCGCGGCTGCGGACAGCGGCGAGAATCGTCCGACCATCGGTCGTGGCGGGGCCGCGCTGTCGACCAAGTTCTGGTCGCGGCGCAGGACCACGACGACGGCCAAGGAGATGACCGGTCTCAACGAGCGCAAGCGCAACCTCCCCGGCACCAGCCGCACGGTGCTGATCCAGGTCGACGCGAACGTCGACATCGTCGCGGAGAGCAGGCTCAGCCATCTGCTCTACAGCCGTGACCAGGGGCGGGAGGGTGTCAACGTCGTGCTGCCGGGCGCCGTCTACCTCCGGGTCGGCGAAGACCAGGCCCGTCGGCTCGGCCTGCTGGGCGAAGTCGTGGACCCGCCGTGGACGGAGCAGGGCACCCTCGCACCACCTTCGACGATGCGTGAGGGCGAGCCGAGCTCTCTCGGTCTCGGCGTGTTCGAACAGTTGCCGGACCTCACACCGATGGTGTCACGACTCAGGGACGAACTCGGCCGGGACGGCGAAGACCTGATCCCGGACGCGGTGCTCGACGACGCCATGAACAACCTGCAGCGAATGCTGGAACTCACGGACAGGGAAACCGTCCGGGCGCTGATGGACAGCGCGCTGGACGGTGGCGTCCCGCTCGTCGCACACCGCCCGAAGTTCATCGGACGAGACTCCTACCAGGTCGTGCTGAGGGCCACGCCCGGCAAGGCGCGGTTCAAGGACGTCGTCAACGACGGTGTCAAGATGAACAACATCCTCGTCTACTTCGGCAGGGACGCCGAGACGAAGGCCCGGGCGAGGTCGTGGGGCGCCAGTCTCAGGGCGTTGTTCGGCGTGGCGCCGCATGCGGCCGACCCGGCGCTGGGGGGTAGCACGACCGGCTCCGCGGCGACCGAGGTCGGTCAGTCCAGATCGGTGTCGCACACGACGGCGATGACCGCGCTCGACGTGCACGTGCTCGAAACGAACGGTCCGACGGCCAGGTACTCCGTGCCGGTCACGTGGGAGCTCGAGATCCACCGGCCGGACGGCGGCACCCGGCAGGTCACGATGGCCGAGGACCTGACCGTGAGGGTGCTGGCCGACGACCTGTCGTCCCGGGCCGAGCCCGTTCCTGTGCGGGAGCCTCTTCGCGACCCGGTCGTGAAGAGCCTCCAGGAGATCCAGGACGAGCTCATCTCGTGGAAACAAGAGGGCGTACGCCTGCCCAAGACCGTCCATCCGCAGACGGTGGTCGGTGCGGGGGAACTGAGAGCCGGCGTTCTTCTGGCTCTCAACGCCGCGGGTCTGAGCACGGACGCCACCGCCCCGGCCAAGGGCCTCACCAACGCAGCCCTGTCGATGTTCGGCGCGGAGAACGTGCGCCTCGGCGTGGTCGACGCCTCCCACGACGGAATTGTCATGCCGGACCTGCACGAGACCGCACTGCTCTCCGGCAAGCGCGCCACGCTCCAGGTGCACTCGCGGCTCGTCAACCCGCGGCTGACCGGCCTGAGCGATGACGTCACCATGACCAACCAGCGGTCGGCGATCCCCGGTACCGGCAGCGAGTTCCAAGCAGGCGACAGCGTGGCCGCCACGATCGCGGTCAACGGTGAGGTGGGCACCGGCAACGACAGGTCCGAACCGATCCGTGATCCCGGCGCGCGCTTTGGTGACTTCGACGGCAAAGCCACGTACGGCGAGTCCGAGTCGTTCGGCTCCGAGGGCGGCTCCGCCCGTCAGGAGGGCACCAACGACAGCGGTCTGACCGGTCTCGTCACCTACGACGTCGAGTACCGGATCGTCGTCACGGTCGACGACCGGACCGTCGTCCTCCCCGTGCGGCAGAACGGTGCCGCGCAGATCCGCGTCGCTCAGGTGGATCTGAAGGCGGCGTTGGAGGCACCTGAGGTGCCGACTGCCGTGATCACCGCTCAACGGGAGGTGAAGGAGCGGAGCGAGGCCTGGCGTGAGACCGAGCGCGAGGTCGAGAAGGCGCAGAGGGCGTACGACGACCTGATCGGCCAGACCGCCGCGGAACTCGCAGCCGCGGAGGCGATGGTGCGCGGTGCACACCAGGACGTCCGCGACGCCGGGGATCGTCTCGCCCGGGAGCGGGGGACACTTGCCCAACTCGACGAGAAGATGCGCGAACTGCACGCGGAAGAGGCCGGGATCTCGCGCGACTTCACCCGGTTGACCGCTGATCTCGCCGATCTCCCGTCCGGATCGACCGACACCGGGACGCAGGAGAGGATCGACGCGCTGGGGCTTCAACTCGAGAAGACGCGTCGGGAACGGGGTGAGCTGGCCCTCCGGAAAGAGGCGCTCGTCCGGCGTGAGGCCGTGCTGGCCTTCACCGCAGAGCTGGCTGACGAGGCCGCTTCCGCTCTCGCCGACCTGATGAAGGCCCGTGATGATGCGCAGGAGGCGGTCGCGAAGGCCCGTGCGAACGCGAACTCGGCACGGGGCAGGTGGTGGACCGCGAAGCTGGCCCTGGAGCGGGAGATCGAGGCGTACAGCCACATCGGGGACGTTCGACCCGCTCCTCCCGCTCCTCCCGCTCCTCCGGTTGTTCCCGCCCCGAGCACGACCTCTGGTGTGCCGAGGGTGGGTGCGCCGCCACGACTGGTCCCACCGACCCCGCAGTCCCACCAGGGCAAGGACGTGAGCGGTAATGAGTCGTGGCGGCATGATCCTGCGAGGACCGCGGAGTGGTCGGAGCCGAGTGATCCGGTGGATCGTGACGGCTGGGCCGACCGTCGTGACGACGTCAACGTCCGGACTGTCTCTCTCGATGTGGTGGACGTGCGCACGGACAGTGCGCTGTCGAAGTTGACGGGTTATGACGGGCTCATCCGATACGACCTGCGTCGTGTGGAGACGAGTCCTGGCAAGTTCGTGCAGGAGTACACGCTCAAGGTGCACCTCGATCCTGCGGATGAGAACAGCAAGGCCGCTGTCCCGCAGGTCATGGCGAACGCGGCTCGCGGGGTGGACAACCTGCTGAACCGGGGTTTCCGGTTGCCCAGCGGTGATCAGTTCCACGTGAACCTGGAGTTCGTCGGGGGCAGGGCTGGTGCGCATGCCGGTGTCGTGCTCGACACCGGGACGACCAATCCGGACCAGAAGCGGTGGGGCACGCGGATGAGCCCGGAGGTCTTGGCTCATGAGGTGTTGCACTACCTGGGCGTTCCGGACGAGTACAAGGATTCGAGTCGTGTGTTCCAGCGGTTCGAGTCGAACTCGGGGGTGCACGAGAACGACGGTGGTCTGATGGGCACCGATGTGCATCTGCCTGATCCGGGGATCCGGCCGCGTCATCTGTGGCTGATCGAGCGCATCGCCACCGGCCAGGTCGCGGTGCCCGACACCAGGATCGAGCCGGCGGGCACTGCCGCTGTGCCACCGCCCGCGCACTGGACTCCCGAGCCGGACGTCGACGGCACCACCTCCCCTCCGGAGTCCTCCGCCGAGCCGGACACGAGGCCTGCACCTCAACCGGGCACACCCCACATGCCAGGCGGCTGGGAGGACGACGCGGACACCGCTGCTGCGGACCAGGGCCTGCAGACGCACCTGTCCGACCTGGACAACGCCAGTCTGGTGGAGTCCGTGCTGCGCAGTGCGAAGTTCCAGGGGGTGCCGATCGCGAACGCGGCACCGCTGGTCGGTACCAGCGGCGTAAAGTCCACCGTGGACGCGATCGTCAACGACGTCGAGCTGCGTCCGCACAACCACGACCTCGCGGAGCTGACCGCGGAGGGCCTGTCGAGCTGGGTCGCGAGCAAGGTCGATCTCGACATGCTGTCGACGTACTTCCCGACCCTGCTGCCGGCCACGCCCGGTCTGACCGGGGAAGCTGCGGAGCAGCACGGGCGTGCCGCGCTCGCGCAGGAACTGGCGAAGGCGTCGTCGAAGCACTGGGCGGTCGTGAACGCCGGCCTCGACGGCAGCGGCATGGCCAGGGGTGACCTCGAAGTGATCGACCACCTAACCAGGTCGGTGACGGGCCGGGGGGCGCTGCCGACACCGGCCCACCTGCTCGCCCAAGGCCTGCGAACCCCGTCGTGGGCGGACTCCCACGTCGGCAAGCACCTGTTCGAGTCGATCGCGCGTGCCTTGGGCGTGCGGCTCGTCGTCAACGACAACGGCACGCGGACCTACCACGGCCGGGCAGGCGCGCCACAGGTGCAGATCGTCTCGCGGGACGGCACATTCGGCGCGCTGGGCGGTCCGACACCACAGGAGGTCCGAACCGGCATGGAGGCCTGGTTGGCGAGCCAGTCCCTCACCGAGCTCGGCCAGACGATCGATGACCTGTTCTCCGGCCGCCCGGACAACGATCTGCACGCCGCAGCGGACAAGATCCAGCTGATCAAGCGCGCGGCCGCACATCCGGACGGCCCGCAGGGGTTCGTGCGCGACCTGATGGAACAGTCGTCGAACCTCAACAGGCAGATCGCTGAGAAGAAGTCCCCGAGCTTCTCGTTGTTCCACGCGTTCGAAACGCAGAACCGGCGCACGCAGGAGGACGCTCAGCGCAAGGAGGAGCTCGCGGATCTGGTCGCCCGGCGCGACAGGATCGACGGCCAGGTCAAGACCTTGGCGGCCGAGAGCCGCGGACTGGCCATGACGCACGTGATCGACACGTACCTCGTGGGCCCGAACGCGGACCGGTTCTGGAAGGTCGAACGGAGAGATCGGCTTCGGATCGAGGAGCACCTGGCCCAGCAGATCGCGGCAGCCGAGAAGGCCGGGTTCGACACCGCGGACCTGAAGGCCTTGCAGGCACGTGTGCTGATCGAGCCGGCCGTGCGAGGCGCGCTGGCCGAGTTCGCGCGGCACGGTCTGGACGCGATGATCGCCCAAGCCGAGAGAGCCGGACAGGCGTTGCAGGACCTCCGCGACGGCAAGGAGGACCACACCGGCTTCAACGGCTTCATGAACCGCTGGTTCGGCTCGGGCGAGGACTTCAGCTCTTACGACTTCGAGGCGAAAATCGCCTACGCCGAAGCGTTGGTGAAGCAGGCCGAGCTGCGGCTGTCGTTCGTGACCGATCCCGAGTACAGCAACCGCTTCTACAAGATCGCGGGCATGGAGCTGAGTCTGGGGCGAGCGCAACAGGCCGGCCGGGACACCCGCGAGCCCGGCGCGGAGGCGACCGGTCCTCAGGTCACGCCGAGGCGGGAGCTCGACGCGTTCAAGGCCTTGCTGCTGGAGAAGTCCTCGGCTGAGCTCGACGAGCTGGCCGCGCGGCACCACGACGACCCGACCCGCCTCCACGAGATCAACCGGGTGTCCTGGAACCAGGAGATCGCCCGGACGGAGAACGGCCTCAGGCAGCACCTGGGGAACCTCGAGGCTGAGATGAAGGCCTTGCGGGATCAGATCGGCGATCTGAAGCAGATCGCCGACGCGCTGCCGGACGCGGGCAAGACCGGACTGATCCCCATCGACGAGGGCCGGCGCCAGGCGGAACGGCAGAGCCTCGAACTGCACGAGGCGGAACTCACCAAGATGGTGCAGAGGCTTCAGTACGACCGCAACGACGCGCTCACCGCGTATGCGCTGACCCTGCCCCCCGATCAGGAGGCGCCGGCCTGGCAGCGGCTGACGTTCCAAGACGTGATGGACGTCAAGGGCCACGTCGTGCACCTGATCAGCCACGCACGCATCACCGGCCAGCGGACCCCGGAACTCGATCGGCTGTTCGACCGGATCTGGGACTTCCAGGTCCTCGACCTGGCCGGGGCCCACCGATCGGAGACGCCACCCGATGACGAGGACGGCCACGCCCGGGACCACGTCGGATCGGGCAAGACCGAGCACGACCGGACCCGGTTCCCCGCGGTGGCCGAGTCCCGTTCGCAACCGCGGCCGTTCATGCAGGATCCTTCCGCCCTCGCGGTGGACGTGGACGTCATCGTTCCCGGTGGCTTCGCCCCCGTCGAGGAGGGCACGTCGCTGCGCTCGTTCGAGGCGTCGCTCTACGGCCTGGACACCGCGGCACTGCGTGAACTGCAACGGATCCCGGCGTACGCGAACGTGCCGGACCGCGCGGCCGCGATCCAGAGGGCGATCGAGATCTCCCTCAACGCCGCTCCTCCCCAGCGCTACGACCAGGCGACCCGCATGGCCGGAGAGGGTCTGGCCAAGGCTGAGGCCGTCCGCACGCAGTGGAACGCCGCTGACGTGGTGCCCGGCGCGCTCAAGACCCAGATGATGCTGGACGAGCAGGCGGCCCGCCGCGAGCGCGCGGACCGCGACGTCCAATGGCACCGGGACCGGCTCGACCGGTTCACGAACAACCGCGACGCCTCGCTCACCTCCTACGCCCTGAGGCTGCCCGCCGACCCGCACTCGTACGGCTGGCGCCAGTTCGGCGAGGCCGACCTCGCGGTCGTGCAGGACCACGTCGAGCAGCAGATCCGGGACGCCGAGGCAGGCGATCACCCCACGAAGCACCTCACGGACTTCCGCGACTTCGTCCGGCAGCTCCGGCGCGACCGGAGCTCGGCCCGGCCGGAAGCGCGTCCGGCGCCGCCGATGCCGAATCCGGTCGTCCAGGCTCAGCCGGCCGACCGGTCAGACGCCTCGCAGGACCAGGTCATGGAAATCGCCGTTCAGGCGGGCCTGACGGCAGTGTTGACCGGTACGGCGGGTGGCATGCCGGCAACCTTGCAGGCGGCGCTCGACAGCGTCGGAAGCGCCTTGCGCGAAAGTGGAACGGCGCACGCTCGGCGCGTTGCGGACGCGTTGGTCACAGCGGTGGACCTCGCCAGCCTCTACAACATCCCGGGAGCACTGCTCGGTCGTGGCCTGGACCCGCGGGTGGAAGGCCGGGCTCTCCACGACGTGCTCGACCTGATCGCCGCTGACGTGGTGGCCCATGACAGTTCGGTGGCGGCGAGGACCGCTGCGCGCATTGCGAGCGCGATAGAGCTGCTCGACACCCAGGGCTCGGTCGACCAGCACCTGTCCGCTCTCCCGGCCGACGCTGTCGGGCAGTCCGAGTGGAAACGGGTCATCGGGGACCTCCAACTGCAGTGGGCGGACGACGAGGTGAGTGCGCGGCGAGCACTTGATCAGAACCCCGTCGTCCCCACGACCGCGGCGGCGAGCGTGCCGCGTTCCTCCGGCTACGAAGTGGAAGCGCTCGGTACCGCCTCGTACCGACCACGTCGCAGTGGTCCTGGTCCTGTCTCATGGCCGGCGGAGCACCTCGTGAACATCGCGGACGAGGTCGCGAGAGCGGACAACGATGATCCACAACTATGCGTGACCCAATTGGTCCAAGTGCGGGATGCGCTGTACCCGGGTGGCGTGTCCGCCGGCATCCCGGTCGACGACTCGGTGTTGGGTTCAGGTGGCGTTCGGGGAAGGGCGGCACCTGGCGCCGTCTGGACGAAGGTCGCGGATCTCGAGGCGATCGAGGTGGAACTCAGGAAGGAAGGCCGTGGTGTCGGCTCGTCGGCTTTGGTTCTGTGGAACCGGCCAGGTGGTATCGGGCACGCTGTGGTCGGACATCACACGGAGGACAGAGGCGTCCTGTGGATCGAGCCGCAGCGGGGCAAAGGTGACCGCATCGTGTCCGCAGGAGACCTGCCTGGTGGAGTGGTGATTCAAGCCGTATTGCTGGACTCGCGCGGCCGCTTTGTCCCGGATGGTTTCACGTCAGTGCCGGAGAGCCAATCCGCTGTCGGTCCGTTGCTCGATCCGCCTGCTTCTGGTTATGGTGCGATCGGCGTGGAGCGGGAGCTCAAGTACATTTTGAAGATTCCTCGCGGTCTCACGGCGGATGCTTTCACCGGCAGGACCATCCTCGTGGTCTACGAGGATGGTCAAGAACTGTTGAGGGTCGTCACCGAGGCGGGTTCGCTCCTGGAGATCCCCAACGGGCCGGTGTACGAATCGTGGGAGCACGTCGAAGCGGCGGGTGTCGACCCGGCGGCTGTCAGGCGGGTGAACGTACTGATCCCCGAGATCGTCACCAGCCCGATCGCGGCTGTTCCCGGTGATGTCGGCCGTGCCGGAGCGGAAGCGGTCACCCGGGCCATGCGCGAAGTGGAGGCGCGGTTCAGCATGGCAGGTTTGTGGCCTGCCCAGGTATCTGATCTCGAAACTGTCTTCCCGCGCGGCACAAGGTTCCGGTTGACCTCGGACGCGGACAAGATGTGGGTCTCGGGCGTTGCGCCTCCCGCCACGCGAAAATCGTACAACCAGTTCACGGTGGGAGTTCCGATCAATGGCCTGTTCAGTTATCTTCGAAAGTCTGCCGATGACATCCACTTCCTGCCTGCGCAGTCCTTGCTCAAGGAAGGAATCAAATTCGGGGAACGAATGGGAATTCGCTTCCTGGAATGGTCTGCTCGTCGCAGTGCTCATCCGGGAGAGATGGTCCTGGCCTTCGGGAACGCGCATGCTGACGCCGTCCGGGGCTACCTGGCGCTGGTCTACACCCATGTGGCGGCGTCGTTCGCGAGTGCCTACTACGCAAACACCGAAAACGAAGTTCTTCTGAAGAACTACATCGGCGTAGCTGTGCGGCAAGACTTCGACGTCATTCGTGAAGCACTCCCGAACCAGGTGCAGAGATTTCTTGCCGACAATGTCGAAGAGATTTTCCGTGTTTTTGTCGAAGGTGTTCGCGGCGGTAGCATGCGCAAATTTGATCACGTTGTCTTCGGGTATGACTTCCGCGGTGGGGCACTCGATCTGATGATGGAAGTGGACGTGAGGCGGAAAACCAACAGCGTCAGCTACCTCCAGACGGCGCTCATGCCCACGAGCGTCATGAGGGCGAACGGCTTTCTGATTGCCAGCCAGCGCAACGGTGCCGGGATGAATGAAAACGCAGGCCGGTTCCGATTTCTTGACACGAACGCGAATCAGCTGGCGAACCCGCTGTTGCTGCTGGAAAGCCGGCACGCTGTCAAGCAGCACATGAGCGCGGCGGAGGCTGACGCTTATGCGCAGAAGCTGAACGTGTGGGCGAATGAGGCCTACAGTGATGCCGACCGCATGCAAGGGCGGTCTGGCAACATCATGCGAGAATTGTCGGAAGTCATGAAGCACCCCATAACCGGCCCTATCGCCGCAGTGCTTTCCTCCGTTTATGTCGGTGGCTTGGTCGAGTTGAGCCCTCATATGGTCGACCAGATCAGTCTGGGCCTGTTCGCGCTTGTTCGCTCCAGAAAGCTTGCCGACGGTCTGGTGCCATCCCTTGAGTTGCTACGCGACGAAATGGCGAGAAAGCTTCATGTTCTGCCGCATCCGAGCCGGAATGTGCTCGGAGCAGAATTGCAAAAAATCGAGAGTATTTTCACCCAGTTCAACCTCGGGCGACAGCTGGCAAATGAGGTGAACAAGATTCTGGGCCGTCAAGGTTTCCGCATGGGTGGGGTTCTGCTCGAAGAGCACGTTGTGGAAGTCAGCTATGCCGAAGTCATGTTGATCTGGTCGTCACTCGGTTTTCCGATGTCGCCTTCATTGCGCGAGGTTGCGATGCGGATCGTGCAGACGAGTGGTTCGTCAGGCTACGGCAGGCGCGGGTGATCGGACCTCGCACCGCCGGCGGTGACGGTCGGCCGATGCGCACTGCTCGCTTTTGTGCACCCCTGCTCGCGGTGGACGTTCGTGGAGCGGGATGCGCCTGTTCCTCAGCGCCTGTTCCTCAGCGGCGGATTCTTCGATGGTGAAGTTCAGGATCGAGTCGCGGACGCTTCCGGGCGGGTCACGGACAGGTCGGCTCCAGCGCGTCCACCGGGTCTGCGCGTCGGAGACCGCCTTGATCGGATCGCCCGGTACGGGGAGGTCCGGTGTTCCTCGAGATGGTGCCTCCCGTGCCTTGTCCTGCTTTTCCGCACCTACCGTCAGAGCTTGTCCCGGCTCGGGGTTTCACCGGCACGACCAGGTGTGGCACCGCTTCCTGTGACGACGGCGACTCTTTTCCGGCTCGGCGGTACCGCGATTCGTGTCCGCGCGTGAAGCAACTCCGGAATGGGGGCATCGGGGGGCGCTGTGGAAAGCATGCTGAGCAGGAGCGGTGGAGTCCGCGCTTCCTGGAAATCCGGTTTGGACGCCACAACGCTCTGTCCAGCGCAGGGGAAGAGAGGCTGTCGGGTGAGCGTTGAAGCTTTCGCATTGGTCGGTGGAATGGTGTTCGACGGCAACGCGTTCCACGAAGGTCCGGTCAGCGTCGTGGTGCGCGGCGGTGTCATCGACGAGATCGGCTCCACGGCGCCGGACGGCGTTCGAGTCGTCGACCTCGGTGAGGACGCGTGCCTGCTTCCCGGCCTCATCGACACCCACGTGCACCTGGTGTTCGACGCCGGCGTCGACCCGGTGAAGTCGGTGTGCGAGGCCAGCGAACCGGAACTGCTCGAGTCGATGCGGCGGGCCGCCCGCCGTGCCGTGCACGCGGGTGTGACGACGATCCGCGACCTGGGTGACCGTGACTACCTCTCGCTCGGCCTTCGGGACGAACTGGCGCAGGACGTCGTAGCGGGACCGGAGATCCTTCCCGCGGGACCGCCCATCACGACCCCAGGCGGTCACTGCTTCTTCCTCGGCGGGGAGACCGCTCCGGATGCGGAGTCGCTGATTTCGGCCGTTCGCGAGCGGCACTCGCGCGGCTGCTCGGTCATCAAGGTCATGGCCAGTGGCGGCAACATGACTCCGGGCTCGCTGCCGACCGAGCCCCAGTTCGGCAGAGAGCTCCTGAAGGTCGTCGTCGACGAGGCGCACCGGCTGGGCCTTCCGGTGGCGGCACACGCGCACGGCGTGCGGTCGATCGATGACGCGATCGCGGCCGGCGTGGACTCGATCGAACACGCGTCGTTCGTCGGCGAGCAGGGCAGTGATCCGCAGCAGGGACTGATGGAGGCCATGGCGGCTCGCGATGTCGCCGTCAGCGCGACTCTCGGGTTCGACCCGGTGGCCTTGGCTGCGATGCTCGAGGTCATGAGCCCCGGCCAGAGGGAACAGCTCGAGGCCGTGAGGGCGGCTCAGGACGCGGCGCTGCAAGGGCTTTTCAAACACGGGGTGAAGGTCTCCGTCGGCTCTGACGCGGGTATCGCCCCTTTGAAGCCGCATGACGTGCTTCC
Source organism: Lentzea jiangxiensis (assembly GCF_900104175.1). Taxonomy (GTDB): domain Bacteria; phylum Actinomycetota; class Actinomycetes; order Mycobacteriales; family Pseudonocardiaceae; genus Lentzea; species Lentzea jiangxiensis. The sequence continues at coordinate 124,096 of NZ_FNIX01000008.1, read as the reverse complement.
CCACGGACTGGTCGAGATGGCCCGGCACGGGTGGTCGCCGGGTGAGGTGCTGACCGCCGCGACCAGGGACGCCGCGAAGCTGTGCGGCGTGGAGGGCAGGAAGGGCGAGCTGGTGACAGGTGCCGACGCGGACTTCCTGGTGGTGCGGGGCAACCCCGTGGCGGACCTGGAGCGGTTGCTCGACGTTCGTGCCGTTCTCCGGATGGGTCACCGTGTTCGATGACTGAGGCGCCCGTGCCGGCACGGGCGCCTCACGTGTGCGTGACGCCGGCGCTGACGACTACGTGGCCGAACCCTTCTCGGCGGAGAACCTGGTCGCACGCATGAACGCGTCGCTGAGGCGAACGTCCACATCGGCACGACCGGGGACGGTGCCATCAACGCCGGACCGTTACGAGTCGGCCCGCTCGAACGGGCTGCGCGGTTTCCGTGGGAAGCGGCTCGAACTCACCCGGCGCGATTCCGCGTCACCTGCACATGGTTCGTGGCATCGGGGTGCAGTACGCGGTGCCCGTGTGACCGTCCGTCAGACCACCCGTCCGGGTCGCGTAGGCGACGGCGTGCGCCCGGTCGAGGAGGTCCAGCCGGGTGAGCGGCAGGAGGAGTTTCCTGGACCCGTGATGACGCAGGAACTCTTGACACTTCCTCAGGAGAAGGTCACGACTGGCCGCTGACCCAGGCGTTCAGCGGATGTCGCAGCTGACCCGGCACTTCCTGCGCTGGGCGGGACTCGTCCATTCGGGAAGCGCCCTCGTCGCCGATGGACCTCGTGGATCGCCGTGAGCACGCTCGTGGAGGTGGGAAGCCAACGCTGGTTCGTCCTGGGCGGGTTGGCCCATCGAACTCGGCCGGATTCGGTTTCGCTCGGTGGCAGCAGCATCTCGTGCGGAGCACGCAACAAGCCCACACCGGGTGGTGCGAGCGACACCGCCAGGGGTTCGGATCCCGCCTCGGCCAGGAAGACCCAGTGAACCGGCACACCGGGAACCACGAGAACAGGACCGCACGAGTCACTCAGCACGGGGTGTGCGCAGGCGGCACGACCGACCTCCGCCGTCGTGGTGATCCCGATCCACCCGACGGGTAGCGGAAGGACGATGGACGTGCCGGTCTGGCGCGCGGGCCACGCCATCGAGAGTGCGTAGTCGACGGCGTGCGTCTTGAAGTTCGTGCGGTGTCCACTTGGGATGTCATCCGCGATGGACTGTCCTGGAGGACTTGGCTGACTCACGGCGCGCTCAGCCCCATGCGGGCGAGACGGCGCCCAGCCGCGTTCCCGCGAAGTGCTCCGGCTCCGGCACGACGCCGGCGGCGAGACAGGCGATCTCCAGGGCAGGAGGGAGGAAGTCGCTTTCGTCCTCGTCCTCCTCGCGGTACACGCCCAGTCCGATCCGTGCCATGAAGGGCGCGAAAGCACTTCGGTCCATGCCCTCGGGAGCGGGCTCGCCGTCGGCCAGTTCGAAGTAGTCGTCCTCGGAGTACACGGCAAGCGGCTCGCCGTTCCGGTGCCACGCGAGGTGAGTGCCGTCCATGCCCTCGTGGTAGACGATGGCTTGCGTTCCCGCCGACATCCCGGGTGCCTGGTACACGCCCTGGAACCCGTTCGGCTCGATCACCGCGACCCAGCCGCCCACGGGCACCGCGAAAGCGCTGCTCCCCTTCTCGTCGTCTTCCGGGTAGGCGGCGGAGACGGCTTCGTCGTAGGTCATCGGTGTGATCGCTTCCGAGTCGGCTCCCAGCCGTGACAGTGCCTCCCGGCCGTCGATCCCCTGCACCCACGTGATCGTGAAGAAGTCGGAGAGCTCCAGGGAGTCGAACCAGTCCGTCGCCATCCCGCTGCCTGAGGGGCGCACGGGCTTGGCCTCTTCCTCGGCCTCCCTCTGGGCGAACTCGCGGTCGATCTCGGCCAGCCGGGCCTCCTCGGCGGCGGTCCCGGTGACGTCGATCTCCGTGCCGTCGTCGCGCAGCAGCACCACGTCGCCGATGTCCCGCACGACCACTTCGGCCACCACGACGGATGACGCGTCCAACCGCATGCGGCCCGTCCACCTCTGCAGGACCGTGGAGTCGGAACCGGCGCGCAGCACACCGTCCTGCCCGAGCGAGAGCACAGCTCCCGGGGCCCCCACCCAGCGCGACCACACAGAGCGGCGCCCGCCGGGCGTCTCGGGGGTCGTGTGGAGCTCGCACCTGCCGTCGGGGGTCTGGGACAGCGCGTACCGCCCGTTCGGCGACGCGATCGAACCAACCAGCACCTCGCCCCTGCTCAGGCGGTCACCACGCGCCGGCGGGGAGCAGGCAGCGAGCGCCGCGTCCACCGGGTCCCTGCTCCAGCGCTGGTCGCCGTCGGCGTCGACGAGGACCAGGCGTCCGTCGTCCCGGACCAGTGCCGCGGTCACCCTGCGGTCGATCCGCCCCGACGACCACACGGGAACTCCGGCGAGGGTCCGGAGCACCAGGAGCCCTTCGGTCAGGAGGTACAGCCATGCCCCCTCCGACTGGGGCCCGCCGATCTGCCAGAGGTCCCGGGAAGCGCGGTTGTCCCGCAACACCAGAGTTCCGTCGGTGCGGTGTTCCAGGGCGTACGCCCCGTTGGGGGAGACCAGGGACTGGCCGAACAGGTAGTCCCCGGCGTTGAGCACGGTCTTGCGGGCGTCCATCTCGTTCCTCATCTGTCTCATCACGACGGCTCGTCGCGGTTGTACGGCCGATCCAGGTCAAGGCACCTGGTGCAGGCACGGCGGGGTGCGGCACAGGCGGCGATCACCGCCGTGTGACACCGGCTGTCAGATGGCGCCCACTCGCAGGGCGTAGGAGACGGCGTGTGCCCGGTTGCGGAGCTTCAGGCGGCTCATGATCTCTTGCATGATCTTCTTGATGGTGCGTTCGGAGTAGTTGAGCTGCTGGGCGATCTGGGCGGTGTCGTCACCCTGGGCGATGAGCTTGAGCACTTCGACTTCTCGTGTGGTGAGGCCGCCGGCGGCGAGGCCCTGGGTCACGAGGAGGTTGGTCTGCAGGAAGCGGATCTCGTCCGCGAGCCACCGGGTGAGCTTCTCCGGCAGGACGGCGCGGCCGTGGGACGTCGCGATGAGTGCGTGGGCGACCTGGCGCGCGGTGATGTCTTTCCTCGGAAGGATGGCCACGACGCCCGCGGCGAAGATCTGTGCGAGGTGGCGTTCACGCAGGGGACCGGCCACCAGCACGGTGCGCTGCGACGGGTTGAGAGCGCGGTGCGACACCATGGCGAGCTCGTCGACCAGCGCGTCCGTGACGTGTTCGGCGAACACGAGGGCCACGTCCGCGACCTCGCGGTCGGCGCCGGCCGTGATCTTGAGTTCCGGCGACAGGGCGAGCTGTGGCACCAGGTCGCTCGCGACCACGTGGTCGTGGACGTGCACCGCGACCTGGACGCGGTCGGACGTCCGGGACACGGGGGTTTCGGGGAGGGTGCAGATGCTCACGGTTGAGGGGCCTTTCGTCCAGCTGCGGCGCTTCACCGCGCAACCAGACAACCAAGCCCCTGTCGACATCTTGTCAACGTCGCGTCAACGTGCGCGTCAACGCGAGGAAGACGCAGGTCAGAGCTGCCACCAATCGAGACTGTAGCTCGTGGACCCGTGTCCTGGAGCGCTCAGTGCGGTTCCCTTCCGGTGCACGTCGACGCTGGTGGAACACCGGGGACGCCGGTCGGCAGGGACGTGTTCTCGCGGAGGTGGAACCGCAGTGCGTGTGTGTTGTGCACGTGGTGTTCGAGGAGTTCCGAGTGGAACCCGGCGGCCGGGGCGTCGCCGCGGTCGATCGCGGCCATGAGCTCGTGGGCCGTGGCGGCGGCCATCCTGAGCTCGAACAGCTCGGGCAAGCCCATCGCTTCTCCGGATCCCGCCGGCATCCTCTCGAGATCGAGCAGCAGGTCTTCGAACTCGCTCACGTCGGCGTCCTCGTCGTCGGTCGCGTGATCTGCCACGCTGGTGGTGATCATGCTGGGGTCGATGTCCCCCGGCCTCAACCGCCGGGCGCCGGTTCCTCGGGCATTGGCCCTTCTCGCGCCCTGTTCGGTGCCCGCCCGGCCCTTCGCCGGTCGCTTCCACTGCACTGAGCGGCCCCAATATCGCGGTACCCGGGTGCAGCGCGCTTGTGCACCTCGCACCTGCCGCTGAGCATGTGCATGTCCGCGGAGAACGCCGTTCGGAGGCTCTGGGCAAGGTCGGCTTCGCGTCGTCGTGGGGAGCGCGCGGCAGTCACCGTCTACACAGGAACGATGTAGTTGAACAGCGAGGACAGCGTGAGATGTGCCGGACGGACCGAGCTCCGCGGAGCGTTCGACGCCGCTGCCGCGGACTTCACAGCCTTGGGACGCCACCTGTGGGAACCGATCGGGGCCGTGGCGGTCTCGATGGCGTGCCTCCAGCCGGGTGAGCGCGTTCTCGACGCCTGTTGCGGAACCGGAGCCTCGGCGATCCCGGCTGCCCGGCTCGTCGGCCGCCGCGGCCTCGTCGACGCCGTCGACCTGTCGGAGCCGATGATCGGCGAGTTGTGGTGGCTGTCGAAGGACCTGCCCCAGCTCCGCGCCCACCGGGCTGACGTGACCTCCTGGACCGCCGGTGGCTACGACGTGGTGCAGTCAGCACTCGGCATCTCCTGCTTCCCCGACATGGCGGCCGGAACCGAGCACCTGATCAGCCTGGCGCGCCCCGGTGGCCGGGCGGTCCTCACCATCTGGCGGGACGGGGCGATGCTGGCGGCCGGCCGGCACCTCCGCCGCGCGATCACCGAGGCCACGGGTGTTCCGCCGCCGCAGTCCCGCGAGCCCCGGCCGGTCGAGCGGATCAACCAGGTGGACAGCTACGTGGCCTGGCTGCGTGAACGGGGACTCGTCGACGTCGAGGTCGCGGTGAACCGGCTCGCGCTGACGATGACTCCTGAAGTGGCGTGGCTGGTGATCGCCGGGTCCGGGTTCCGGGGAGCACTGGCCAAGGTGCCCGCCCACGCGTTGGACGCCGTGCGCGAGTTCTACCTCGCGTCGCTGCGCGATGAAGGCATGGCAGAACTCGACGCCACGACCCTGATCGGCAGCGGCCGCCGTTGCTGAACCGTCGGAGTGGAGGAGGAGCGCTGTGGTCAGCGGTGGACTGCCGAGTGAAGTGACTCCTGTTGCAGAGCGGTTCTGCCCGTCCTACGCTCGGCCATATGCAATATATTGGATATGGGTCGCTCGGGGAGCGTGCGGCCGCAGAGATCCGGGCTGCGATCGTGCGTGGTGAGCTGGAGCCGGGCGCCGCGATCAAGGACGCGGAGCTGGCGGCCAAACTCGGCCTGTCCCGCACTCCGGTCAGGGAGGCGCTGGCCAAGTTGGCCGACGAGGGTCTCGTCGAGAGCAAGCCCCACAGCTACACCAGGGTGACCGCGCTGACCGCGCAACCGGTTCGTGACGCCCTCGTCGTCGTCCAAGCGATGCACTCGCTCGCCGCACGCCTGGCCGCGCCGGAGACGACGTCCGACGACCTGGCCGCGATGCGCGCGGCGAACGAGGCGTTCACCGAGGCGCTCGACGCGAACGACGCCGTCGCGGCGCTGGCGGCGGACGACCAGTTCCACGCCGTGGCGGTGCGCCGCTGCGGCAACTCGGCCATCGAGGCGACGATCGATCGCTTCACGCCCGTCGTGCGCCGTGTGGAGCACCAGCGCTTCTCCTCGCCTGCCGCGCGCCACTCCGTGGTGCAGCACCAGCGGATCATCGAGGCCTGTGAACAGCTCGACGGCCAGTGGGCGGCCCGCCTGGTGGACGAGAACTGGAGCACCTTGCTCGAGGAGCTGTAGACGCGAGCTCCTGTTGTCCGGTCCTCCCTGGCCATCGCCTCGTCGAGGTGACGGCTCGCGACGGCGTGTCGCCAGGTTGTCCGAAAGGGACAGTGGGTTCACTTGTGCTCGCGGGCACGTAGAAGGTCTTGCGCCAGTGCGGCGTACCGGGCCGTGCTCGGCGCGGCCCGCCTCCCGTCCCCGCTCCGCTCGCGGCACTCGTTCGACTCGGTCACGTCGGTGCCGTTTCTGTCCGTAGCGGAACGTGAGCAAGGAGCAAGCGCAGCCGCCGGTCGATGCACCTAGGTGCTCTGACTCGGGCACTTGAGTGCCCTGGAGTCGAGGTTGACCTCCCAGCGCTCCCGCGCGTGTTCTGCTGCATCTGTTCGTCAAACGCCAGGTCAGGGTCGCGCTTGACCGCTACTGGCGTCCGCATCCCCATCGGTCGTCCAACAACCGACGCTGGCGCCGATATGTAATATCCAATATATTAGTTACATCCGGTGAGTACGGCAGCCTCCTGGTCGCCGGATCCGCCGACCCACTCGATCCGCTCCGGTGACACCGGCCGCGGCACACGGAAGGAAGCCTCATGACCAGCACCGGTCAAGAGATCAAGAACGTCGTGCTGGTGCACGGCGCTTTCGCCGACGGTTCGGGATGGCGGGGTGTGTACGACGAGCTGACCGCCCGGGGCTACCGGGTCGCGATCGTGCAGAACCCGCTCACCTCGCTGGAGGACGACGTCGCGGCGACCACGCGCGTGCTCGACCTGCAGGACGGCCCGGCGATCCTCGTCGGCCACTCCTGGGGCGGCACGGTCATCACCGAGGCCGGAGTCCACCCGAAGGTCGCCGGTCTGGTCTACGTGTCAGCGCTGGCGCCCGACGCGGGCGAGACGACCGCCCAGCAGTACGAAGGGTTCGCCCCGACACCGGACTTCGTCATCGACGTGGGGGACGACGGCTACGGCTTCATCAACCGCGACAAGTTCAAGGCCGGCTTCGCGGCGGACACCAGCGACGAGGACGCCGCGTTCCTCCGCGACTCGCAGGTGCCGATCAACATGGCGGTCTTCTCGGCGCCGGTGAAGAACGCCGCCTGGCGCGACAAGCCGAGCTGGGCCGTCATCGCGACCGAGGACAAGGCGTTCGACCAGGCCATGCTGCAGCACATGGCCAAGCGCATCGGTGCGGAGATCACCGAGGTCCCGGCGAGCCACGCCCTGTACGCCACGCAGGCCGTCGCCGTCGCCGACGTCATCGTCACCGCCGCGCAGAACGCCATCGGCTGACAGGCGGCTGCATCATCCCGGGCCGGCTCGCGCTCCCCGCGAGCCGGCCCCGAGTTCCGGAGTGTGAGCCGCGTGTCCGTCATGCCGTTCCAGGTGCCGCTGTGGACAGAGCTCCTCGCCGCGGGACTGGGTGGCCTCCAGGGCGCCCTGTTCGCGGCGGGGGAGCGGCACCGCCGCATCGACGTGCTGGGCGTCGTCGTGATCGGGCTCGCCGTGTCGCTCGGGGGCAGCCTGCTGCGCGACATCGTGCTCGACCAACCGCCCGTCGTGCTCTGGAAGAACTGGTACCTGGTGGTGGCAGGCGCCTCCGCTGTCCTCGGCATGGCGCTGCAACCGGTCCTCGCGCGGGTGGACTGGCTCATCACCGGGCTCGACGCGGTCGTCATGGGGCTGTTCGGCGCCATCGGGGCCTCGAAAGCGCTGTCCCTCGGCGCCGGTGAGGCCGGCGCGGTGGTCGCGGGCGTCATCGGCGCCATCGGCGGCGGGATGCTCCGCGACGTCATCCTGAGCCTGCCGATCTCCTTCCTCCAGGTCGGCACCCTCTACGCCGTAGCAGCCGGAGCCGGCGCGGGGATGCTCGTGGTGCTCGCCGAGTTCGGCGCGCCGATCCCGATCGCGGGTCTTGTCTGCGTGGTCGTGACCGCGGCCTTGCGTCTGATCGCGATCCGCTTCAACTGGACCTTCCCCGAGCAGCGCGCGCTGAAAGCCCCGTAGAAATCGCGGTGAAGCGCGAAAGCCGGCGCCACTGGGCGCGGCCGGGGCCTTTGCCATGACGGCACACGGCTCGTCACGAGCGACGGCTCCGCGAGGCTGACATTCCGGGATCCGGCCACCTTCGGGGTCACCGGAACCGTGGAGGTCACGCGGGGCGGGAAGCCGGTGGAGGAGATCGACGAACTCGAGTGCACCGGCGAAGCCGTGCGGGCGGCGGTGCGGGAGTCCACTGAGATCATCCGGATCGAACCCGGCAGCGGCGAGGTGACGGCCGTCGCGGACCTACCGCATCCGGCTCACAGCTCGACGACGCTGACCGCACACCCGGCCCGTGCTGAGCACGTCGTCGAGTTGTCAGCAGGCGGGTCGCGCCGCGATGACGGTGCGTGCCACAGCCGAACGCAAGGTGCCGGAGACTTCGCACAGCCAGGTGACGGTGGGAGCCACGTCCTTCCCCTTCACCCTTCCTTCCGAGTCGGCCACGACGGCGATCGTCGACAGGAAGAACCGGATGGAGCGCAGCCACGCACCTGCCTCGTCCCTGGACCGCAGACGCACGACGCCGCCGGTCTCGGGCAAGGTGGACGACATGAGCTGCAGCGAACCTCGCGCACTCAGCAGGCACTGCTCCTCGCCCACCGCGAGCACCCAGTCCGGCTCGTCTTCCCCCAGCTCGTTCTCGAGGATCGCCAGGATCCGCGGGTCCTCGGTCACCGCGGCCGGCACGCGCACCTCACGGCCCGCTACCACCGCGATCACCGTGTGGGAGGCGGTGCGGTGTTCGACGAGGATGAGCAACCCGATGACGTAGCTCTGGAGAACGTCGATCTCGCTCCTGCTGAGAACACCGACGTAACCGGACTCCCCGCACCGTTCCCAGCAGATCATCGAACACCTTCCGAAGAGCGAGCCGAAAGCTTTCTGGCCAAGTAGGACTTCTCGGCGCAGTGCCGCGGCCGTCTCGCCGGGAAGAGGCCCGAAGTCGTGCCCGCGCGGCCACCGCGAAGCTGCTGTCCGGAAAGGACGATGTTCTGGTCTCCGTGCTCGTGGGGTGAGACGAACGCACTTCGGTGTCAGATGTCGGGGTACCAGGAGCAGGTGCGATGACAGCCGAGGAGCGATCGGGCTCGTATGGTCGGTGTGGGTGACATCGCAACCGGACCATGCGCATCCGCGGCCGGAATTCCTTGTCATCGGTCCGGTGTGGCGTCGGCTGGAATGAATCCCTGCGCTGATCCGTGTATCCGGCCGTTCACGAGGAGCGCGACAAACCGCGGGCCGGCATGTTCGCGTCCGCGGATGTCATTCCAGGACAGCAAGCTTGCCTCGGGGCGGACGTCTGTCAACCCGGCCTTGTCGAAGAGTGTCTCCGAAGGCAAGAGGTATGGCACTTGCGGGCATCCACCGGTTCGAAGCAGTCGATCTTCGAACCGTTCGGCGCGGGGGATCGTGTGTCGCCAGAAGCAAATCAGGGGAGGATTCCATGGAGTACATGCATGCCGTGACGCAACGTGGCACGGCCTCTTCGGTCTCGGCGGTCGACTCCGAAGAACTGACCATTCAGGACGTGTTGAACGGGAGGGCGACCTTTGACGAATACCACTCCTCGAAGGATGAACACCTCTCCCCGGAGGAGAGGTGAGGTCCGGGTTGCCGGGTGCGTCGTCCGACGACCGTGCCGGATCGCGATGCGTTGATCGTCCTGCCGGGCAGCAAGGCGTGGACGATCCGTTGCCGGTGGTGGGGAAAGAGGTGATCGACGAGCCTGGGGCGACTGGGAGGTGGCTGCTCGTTCGGAGCGCGCTGACGTGCGGGCGGTGCACACCGCCCAGCGTGGAAATCCACAGTGGATGTGGAACATCGCCACTGCCGGCGTCCGAGAACCGTGTGCCACCGAGTCGGCACCCGCTGCGGGCAGAGGTGCAGACTATCCGGTCAAAAGGTGCCCACAGGTCATGAAGCCGTGTCGTACCCGTGCCGACGACAGGTAGTCGTTCCTTGTGACGAACGAACAAGGGATCGGCCGCAGGCGCCTGCTCAAGATGTTCGGCCTGGGTGCGACGGCCACCACGGCGGACGTGCTGATGGCGGACCCCGTCCTCGCGGCGACTCTGGGGTATGACGAGCGCGCCGGCGTCTCGGCCTCGTCCTACCAGCCGCCGCGCGGTCTGGCCAAGAGCAGTCCGGCCAAGGACACGGCACTGGCCTGGATCAACGCGAACCGCTCGGTGGTCACCGGTCTGAACGACCGGGTCTGGCAGCTGGCGGAGCTGTCGCTGCGCGAGTGGAACTCCGCCCTGGCCACCGCGGACCTGCTGCGTGCCAACGGGTTCACCATCGAGTGGGGATCCGCCGGGTTCCCCGCGGCGTTCGTGGCCACGTACGGGTCAGGTGGGCCGGTGGTCGGGTTCAACGCCGAGTACGACGCTCTGCCCAACCTGTCCCAGAAGACGGGCGTCGCCCGGCATGACCCGCTGGTCTACAACTACGACGCTTACGGTCCTACCTACGGCCCAGGCCACGGCGACGCCCACAACGCTTTGGGAGCGGGTTCCACCGCGGCCGCGATCGCGGTGGCGCAGGCGATCCGATCGCATCGCCTGAAGGCGACCGTGAAGTTGTTCGGGTCGACGGGGGAGGAGCAGCTCGTAGGCAAGGCGTACGCGGTGAAGGCCGGTGTTTACGACGGCCTGGACGCCTTCCTCGACTGGCACCCCTTCACCACGACCACGCCCTTCTGGAACACGACGAGCGCACTGATGTCCGCCACCTTCACGTTCCTCGGTGCCTCAGGGCATGGTGGCGTGCCGTTGGGCAACCGCAGCGGTCTCGACGGCGCACTGCTGATGGCGACGATGTCGGAGTACCTGCGGGAGAAGAACGTCGCCCCTTCCGGGCGTTTCCACTACTCGATCATCAACGGAGGAGGCGCGCCCAACGTCACCCCGGACATGTGCTCCATCTGGTACTTCGTCCGCGAAGGCAGCCCTGAGCGCGCGAAGGTGCTGTACGACAAGATCGTGGAGTGCGCGAAGGCCGCCGCACAGGCCAGCCAAACCCGCCTGGTGCACCGCTTCCACTCCGGCACGTGGAACCTCCTCGCCAACAAGCGGGGCGCGGAACTGTTGTACGACAACATGCTCACGATCGGTCCGCCGGTGTTCACCGCCGAGGACCAGGCGCTGGCCAAAGCACTGCAGAAGTCGCTGGGCAGACCGGAAAGCGGTTTGCCGAGTGCGATCGCACCGCTGACGCCGCCCGCCGCCGGCTACACGGGCGGACTCGCCACCGACACCGCCGACGTCAGCTGGCAGACGCCGACAGCGGTGCTGCTGGCGACCACGTTCCCGCCGAACCTCCCCAACCACAACTGGAGCGTCACGGCGACCGCGGCGACGAACATCGCTCATGAGGGCCTGCTCGCCGCCGCTCGCTACCTGGCGGCGGGAGCGGTCGACCTGATCACGCAGCCCGCGCTGCTCGACGGGATGAAGCAGGAGTTCTTGGAGCGCAAGGAAGGCGTGACCTGGGCGAGCCTGATCCCGGACGGCCTCCAGCCGCCCCTGTACCAGCCGCCTGCCGACTTCCTGGCCAAGACGGGCCAGCACTGGCCACCTGCCGGTGTCACCTGGCCCGTGCCTCAGATCGTGGCAGCGGAGCAGCTCGGCACCACCGGACCGCCGATGCCGCCGGTGACGTGATTCGGATTTCGAGCGAGCAACTCGGCAGGCCCTCCGCCTCTGTCCCTCGAGGACAGCTGTCAGATCACGTCTCGGCGTGCCAACCTCCCGCACTGTGGAAGAAGCGGTCCGAGTCCAAGTCGTCAGTGATCACATGGTGTTCGTCCCGGCGGCGCGAGCCCCCGCCGCGGCGATGAGGTCGAGGTTTCCGCTGCGCAACTCCACGATCAACCGAAGACTTCCCCGGTACGTCATCGCGGCGGCCACCTCGTCAACGGCCCGAACGCTGTCCGCGAACCACTGGTGATCGAGTCGATCTTCCGCGAGAACGCTCTCGAACTTCGCGAACGCACTTCTCGCCAGTGCCTCGTTGGGGCGTTCGGGCAGCGTGGAGATGTGGTGTCTGAGAAGCAGTGAGTGAAAGCCGTTGAGTGCTTCTCGCTGTACCGTCAGTGCTCGATCGGTCTCGTCGGCCAGGTACAGCAAGCGGGCCAGCAGGAAGCTGTCCTGGACGAACTGCTCTTCGAGGTAGTAGGGGAACTGCGCCCAGTCGGCACCGGTCTTCTCCAGAGCCAGCTTCAGCGACAGCTCGCGCATTTCGGCTGCCTTGCGGTAGTCGGCCAGACCTTCGTGAGCCACCGCCAGGTGGTCGATGGTGTTGAACATCCTCATCGTCGAGCCGGATTCGTAGTCCGACTCCAGCGCTCCGCGGAGGGTCTCGACCACCTCGCTGTACCGCCCGGTCCTGCTGTACGCGTAGGCGATGAGGTCCCGCAGTTCGCCTTTCTGCGTCTGAGAAGCCGTGCCTCGGAACAGCTCGCGCGCTTGTTCGGCTTGTTCGAGTGCTGCGTCGACCCGATCGGTGTGGACGAGCCACTTGGCGATCTGCACGCGTGTGTAGCCCTCGGCTTGGCGGTCACCACATGTCCTGAAGGCTTGGACGGCGGTTTCGAGATGTGCTTCGGCCGTCTTCGTGTCGCCGAGCATCGCCGCGGCGCGAGCCAGGCAGCGGTGCGTGTAGCCGACCCCCAGGTGGTCGCCGGCCCGCGTCGCCCCGGCCAAGGCCACCTCGTTGATCGCTGTCATCTCTTTCCACAGAAGCGCTTCGTCGATGTAGTAGCGCATGTACCAGGCGAGTTGCCAGGAGCTCGACTCGACGCCCCACGTGTCGGCGAGGTCGAAGAGGGAGAGCAACGTGCTGTGCTCCGTCGCGAACATCCTGGAGGCGGACGGGAGATCGCCGACGGTGTGCGCGGTCACCCCTGGCGCGATCTGGGGGAGCTCCGGCAGGTCGTCAGTCGGCACCAGTTGCAGCGACGCGCTTCGCGTGAGGATGAGGTAGTGGTGCAGCAGGCGGTGGCATGCTGCACGCTGTTCGTCGGTGTCGACGGTTTCTGCCAGAACCTCCGCCGCGTACTCCCTCAGCAGGTCGTGCCAGCTGAAGCGGTGGGGCTGGTCCTCGTTGATCAGGCACAGCGTGCTCAGCTCGCGCAGCACCGCCCTGGCACGGGGCACTGGGACTCCGGTCAAGCTCGCCACCGCGGGAGTGGTCGTCCAGCTCAGCGGCACCAGCGCGAGCAGCGCGAACGTCCGCGCGGCTGCCGGGCTCAGCGCGCGGTAGGACCACGACAGCACCGAGCGCACATCGCTGTGCGGATCATCCGTGGCCAGGAAGTCCAGGCCGGGTTGGACGTCGTCGGTGAGCTGGGACGCGATGTCGGACAGCCTGAACTCGGGGTTGCTCGCGATCCGGGCGCTCGCGACGGCCAGAGCGAGCGGAAGGCGCGCGCACGCGCCGGCGATCGCCCGCACTGCCGAGGGTTCTCGTTGTACGCGCTGCCGGCCGAGACGGTGCGTCATCAACGCCACGGCTTCGTCCATGTCGAGCAGTCCGATCCTGACGGAGTGCGCTCCGGTCGATGCGACCAGCGAGGTCAGCTCCCTCCTGGTGGTGATCACCACCAGGCAACCGGGTGCCGCTGGGAGCAGGGGTGTCACCTGCTGGCTGTCCCTCGCGTTGTCCAGCACCAGGAGCGCGCGTCGTCCTGCCAGGACGCCGCGGTACATCGCGATCAGGCCATCGAGGTCGGAGGGCCTGTTCGCGGTGGACGGATCCAGTGCGTCGAGCAGCTTTCGCAGCACCTCGGCCGGTTCGCGGGCGGCGCCTTCGCCCTCGAAGCCGCGCAGGTTCACGAAGAACTGACCGTCCGGGAACGATGACGCGACCTGGTTGGCCCACTGGACCACGAACGTGGTCTTGCCGACCCCCGCGGTTCCGTGCACCACGACCGTCCTCGGGGCCGTCGCGTCGCCCAGAACCGAGCTCAGCTCGTCCAGCTCGGCTTCCCGCCCGGTGAACACCGCCAGCGACGCCGGCATCAGCGCTGGACGCGCCGACGGCACAGCGTGGTCGGCCGAAGCACCGGTATCGGATGACAGCGCCGGATCCGCGCGCAGCACCCTCGTGTGCAACTCGCGGAGCGCGGGACTCGGATCGACGCCGAGCTCCTCGCGCAACGTGGTGCGCAGCCTCTCGTACACGGTGAGTGCCTCGCTCGGCCTTCCCCCGTGGCACAACGCGCGCATCAGCAGTTCGTGCACGCGCTCCCGCAAGGGTTCCGCTTCCGCGACCGCCATCAGCTGGTCCAGGACGTCGACCCGTCCGCCCAACGCCAGCTGTTGCTCGGACATCAGCTCTACAGTCCGCACAGCGAGCTGACCGAGCCGACGGCGCTCCGTCTCAGCCCACTCGCCGGAGACCCCCCGCAGCGGTTCGTCCTTCAACTCGTCCATGGCCGCGTGCAACAGCACGACCGCTTGCCGGATGTCGTGGGTGGACACAGCCGTCTCCGCGGCGCGGACCGAACCGAGAAACCGGCTGAGGTCCAGCTGGTTGTCCGCGAGCACCAGCTGGTAACCGCTTCCGTCCGATCGAAGCACGGTCCGATCCGGGCGTGTGTCGTCGTCCAGGAGCTTGCGCAGCCGGTAGACGTACGTGCGCACGGTTCCCCTGGCCGTGGGGGGAGCGTCATCACCCCAGATCGCGCGGATGATCTCGGAAGCCTGGACCGGCCTTCCCTCCGCCAGCAGGAGGACGGCCAGGGTGAGCCGTTGCTGCGGCGACCCGAGGTCCAGCTCGGCGTCGTCTCGCCAGGCGCGGACCACCCCGAACACGGTGAACACCAGACCTGGCCGGAAAGCAGTGACCTCATCGGTGGAACGTCGGGCAAGGGGCCACATGCGTGCGATCGTAATGTGCGCGAAAAGCGTCGGCGAGGCGGAGCCGTCAACGGAAGAGGCCCAGGTGCGCCAGGCCGGTGCCTCGTCATTCCGACGGGAGAACCTCCTCCCTGACCTTGCGCTGGACGTAGTCGTCCATCGTCTTGCCGCCTGCTTTCCAGGTCGTCTCGGAGACGCCGCCGGACGGGTAGGCGAGGTTCCGCGCCGAGGAGTTGACGAGTCCACGGGCCGCGCCGGTGGCACCGCCCTGCAGAGCACGCTTCCAGATGGAGTCCGGTGACCCCTTGCCTTCACCCACGTCCACGGCTGCCTTTCCCGCGCCGCCCGCCGTTCCCTTTGGCGATTTCAACAGCGTCGCCGCTTCGACTTTCCCTCAGGCCGGACCTCCTCGCTGACGCACACGCTTCCGCCACGCAGCGGAAGCGGCCGCCTGGGAGTCAGACCCGGACGAGCTGGGCCAATGCGGTCTGACCCTGCTGTGCGGGACTCGCAATGGGGCGCTGCGCCCGGAAGTCAACACCCTGGTCCCTTCCAGGGGCGGGAAGTGCCCTGAACACGGCGCGTCCGCACATCGTGGTTCGTGTCGAACCGGGACCTCGGCAGAATGATCGACGTTGAGTCGTCGGATCCGGCGTTGACGCGGTGGGAGCGAACGACCTGGGACCGTTCGGTCACCTGGGCGTGGCGCTGATCCCTCTCGCGAACACGAAGAAGTAGTGGTAGCGGCACGACAAGATGTTGCCGCAGGCAAGGAGCGGGTCGGTGTTCCCCAATGCGAGGCTTCGCGCCCTGGTCACCGATCCGTGGTTCACCAAGGTGATCACCGCGCTGATCGTGGTCAACGCGCTCGTGCTCGGAGCGGAGACGTCACCGGAGCTGGTCGCTTCGTTCGGCCCTGTGCTGCACGTGGTCGACCGCGTGGCGCTGGTGGTGTTCGTCGTGGAGTTGATCCTCCGGTTCTGGGCGTACGGCACGAGCTTCTTCCGCGATCCGTGGAACTGGTTCGACACCGTGGTCGTCGCCATCACCCTGGTGCCCGCGGGGTCGGGTGCGTTCTCGGTGATGCGAGCGCTGAGGGTCATCCGGGTGCTGCGGCTCGTGTCCGTGGTGCCCAGCATGCGGCGCGTCGTGGCGGCGTTGCTGAGCGCGTTGCCCGGCATGGCTTCCATCACCGCGCTGCTCACGCTGGTGCTGTACGTGTCGGGGATCATCGCCACGAAGCTCTTCAGCGAGGTGGCGCCGAAGCACTTCGGGGACCTCGGCGACTCGCTGTTCACGCTGTTCCAGGTGATGACGGGTGACGCCTGGTCCGACGTCTCGCGCGCGGTGATGGAGCAACAGCCCTACGCGTGGGTGTTCTTCATCGGGTTCCTCGTCGTCACGTCCTTCACGGTGCTGAACCTGTTCATCGCCGTCGCGGTGAGTGCGATGGAGAACCAGGTGAGCGAAGAGCGCGAGGAGCGCGACCGCGAGGAGATGGAAGTGTCGATGGACGTCCTCGCCGAGATCCGCGTCCTCCGGGCGGAGTTGCAGGCCATGCGCGAGACGGCGGTCCGCTGAGGCCGCACAGGCCGCGCGTGCGCGTGCGATCTTCCAGGAGGTAGGTCCGCGCGCAGCCGAAGGCACGGTCCTGATGAACATCGCCCACGCGAAGATGAGGTCGGGGCGGTACCGGGAGGCGATCAGCGTCATCAAGAGCATCTCCGGCTTCGAGGACGCCGACACCCCGGTCTCCCAGATCGCCTTCCAGCTGGACGTGCTGAGCGACGCTCACGAGCGCCTCGGCGAGTACGACGAGTCAGTCGCCGTTCACGAGCGGGAGATCACGGTCCTGCGCGAGCAGGAGATCTTCGGTGGTGCCCACGCCGCCTTCCTCGACGAGACGATCAGCCTGTCGATGTTCACCCTCGCGCGGTCTCTCTTCCTCGCCGGTCGGCACGATCGCGCGGCTTCGGTTCAGCGGGACGCCTTCCTGCGGTTGCGTTCCTTCCTCGCGGCGCCGAAGTCCGGAAGCGACTTCTGGGCGCTGGAGAGCGGTCGTCTGGACCAGCTCCTGTGTTCCATCGACGTCCTGCTGGCCGACGGCCTGCCGGACGCGACGTGGTTCATGGAGGGCATCAGGGTCTTCGACGCCGTCACCACGGCGGCGCGCAGTCTTGACCACACGTAGGAACTCCGATGCGTACAGGTGTCCGCCGAGTGCGGGGGCTGCGGGGTCGGGGATCCTGCCGGGCGCGTCGATCGCCGTGGTGGGTCACCAACTGCACAGCAGGAGACGTGCCGTTGGTCATCATGTTGGTGGTGACGGTGATCTGGATCAGGCCCGGCTGCGCGTGGCCGCCGTACCGGTCCCGCCCGGCGGCGAAGAGCTTCGCGGCACCGATGCGGACGACGAGACGTGAGCTGGCCGCGGTGCTGGCGGGTGGGTGCTGGTGATCAACCTCGGTGGGCAGCTCGGCGTGGAGTTGCCGGGTGACGCCCCCTTGGCTCGGACGCACCGGATGGTCGTGCGGCGGCGGCCCCGTGGTGGGCGCCGGGGTGTGAGGCCAGGCGCCCGTGGCGGGTCCGGTCAGCTCTCGGTGGGTTCCAGCACGATCAGCGGCACCTCGCGGTTGCCGGCTTCGGCGGCGCGGGCGCGGAAGTCGGCGAAGAACGGGTAGAGCTCGTCGGTGTAGGCCAGCCAGCTCTCGCGCTCCGCGCCTTCGGTCACCCTGGCGGTCATCAGCCGGCGATCGGGACCGTCCTGCAGCTGCACCGTCGGGTGCGCCACGAGGTTGTGGAACCAGCCCGGGTTGCGGGCCTGGCCGCCGGCGGCCGCGCCGATGGCGTAGACGCCGTCGCGCTCGATGCGCATCAGGGCGACCTTGCGCAGCTTGCCCGAACGGGCGCCACGCATGGTCACCACGACCACCGGGCCACCTCCCATCGTCGCGCCTTCGCGGCCGTCGGTGCGCTCGTACAGCTCGACCTGGTCGCGGGTCGTCGCGTCGGCGCTGGGGACGTACTCGCCGTCGAGCAGATCCTTCGTCATCGCGGAGAACTTCCTTTCGTTGAGGCGTTGTCAAGCGTCGCCGGTCTCAGCCGGTCACCCGGATCACGGTCTTCCCGATGGTCCGGCCGCTCTCGGCGAGGGTGTGCGCCGTCTTCATGGTCTCGGCGGTCAGGCCGTCCAGCGTGGTGGTGACGATCGGGCGCAGCCGGCCCGCCGCGACGTCGTCCGCCGCCCTGGCGAGGATCCGGCCCTGGCTGGCGACGTCGCCGCCGGCCACGATCTTGCTGAACACCATTTCGCTGTGCAGGGACAACGACTTGTCCGTGAGCGCGCCCAGGTCGAGGGGACCGGCGAGGTCGATGGGGGCCAGGTGGCCGAAGGGGCGCAGCACCTCGACGATCGCCGCCAGGTGGCTGCTGGTGCCCGAGGTCGAGAACACCAGGTCGACGTGATCGACCCCCGCCGCGCGCAGCTGTCCGGCCAGGTCGCCGCGGTGGTCGACGACCAGGTCGGCGCCCATCGCCGTCGCCCACTTCCGCGACTCGGGCCGCGAGGCCGTGCTGATCACGAAGGCCGGTGTCCTGGCCTTGAGCAGTTGCGTGGCCATCGACCCGACGCCGCCCGCTCCGCCGAGGACGAGCACGCGGCCGACACCGGGCGGCAGGACGTCCTGGTCGCGGAACAGTGATTCCCAGGCCGTGAGGACACCGATGGGCAGCGAGGCGGCGTCGGTGAACGCGAGCCGGTCCGGGATCTTGGCCACCACCCGGTGGTCGACCGCGACGCGCTCGGCCCAGCTGCCGTCGCGGGTGAAGTCGCCGGTGCCCATCACCCGGTCCCCGGCCGCGAACCCGGTGGCGGCGGGCCCGGCCGCGGCGACGACCCCGGCGAACTCCCAGCCGAGCACGAGCCGTCCGCCGGGTTCGGCGCTGCGCGTTCGCCGGATCGCGGTCTCGCCCGGGTTGATGCCGATCGCACGGACTTCGACCAGCAGGTCACCGTCGCGTAGCCGAGGTTCGGCGACCTCGGTCAGGGTGATGGCGAACGCGTCGAGCTCGTGCGCTTTCTCGTAGGTGAGCGCTTTCACGGCTTCAGTCCTGCCTCAGGGCGTGCAACGCCGAGAGCGGGCCGCCGATCTGCATCAGGCGGCCGCCGTCGCGCAGCGTCCCGGCGTCGACCGGCGCGAATCCGATGGTGTCGGCGACGGCGTGGAAATCCGCCTTGGCGGCCTCGTCGTCACCGGCGTAGAACAGCAGCTGCCGCCCTTGCGCATGCCGGGGGTCTGCGGCGATGTACCGGGCGTGGAGGGTGTTGAAGGCCTTGACCACGCGCGCGCCCGGCGCACGACCGGCCACGAACTCGCTCGCCGTCTCCACCCCGAGGCCGGTGACGACCGGCTGCGCCGGCTCCAGGTTGTTGGTGGTGTCGACCAGGATGCGGCCGTCCCACTCGGGCAGTCCGGCCAGCGCGTCACCGACCTGCGGCCACCTCACGGCGAGGAAGACCATGTCGGTGGCGGCCGCTTCGGCGGTTGTTCCCGCGCTCGCGAGCGGCCCCAGCCAGGTCACGACGTCGAGCAGGGTGTCCGGGCCGCGGCTGTTGCTGAGCGTCACCTC
Organism: Lentzea jiangxiensis; assembly: GCF_900104175.1. Lineage (GTDB taxonomy): Bacteria > Actinomycetota > Actinomycetes > Mycobacteriales > Pseudonocardiaceae > Lentzea > Lentzea jiangxiensis. The sequence goes on along the minus strand of NZ_FNIX01000008.1, from coordinate 104,764 downwards.
GTGGCCGGCCGCCACGAGGTGACCGGCGATCGCCTGCGCGACCGTCCCGGCGCCGATGGTTCCGAAGTGCATGACCGTCCCTCCAGTCTTCGATGACGTCCGTCATCATAAATTATGATGGTAGGCGTCATCATTGACTGTCAAGCCGGACTCTTCCGTGGACGCCCGGTTTGATGATGGCTATCATCGGAAGTGATCTCGCCAGGAAGGTGGTCGGCGTGCCCCGCATCACGCAGGAGCAGAAGCGGCTCAATCGCGAGAAGATCGTCAACGCGGCCGGCGCGGGATTCCGGCTGCGCGGCATCGACGGCATCGGCATCGAGGAGCTGATGAAGTCGGCCGGCATGACGCACGGCGGTTTCTACAACCACTTCGCCTCGAAGGACGACCTCGCTCTCGAAGTCCTCCACCAGGGCTTCACCGACTCGCTCACGGCGCTCGGCGCCATCCGCGAAGCGCATCCCCGCTCGGCGCGCGCGGCCCTGCACGACATGGTCGACGAGTACGTCAACGCCGAGCACCGCGACCGTCCCGAGATCGGGTGCGCCTCGGCTGCCTTCGTCACCGACGCCAGCCGTCACGGCGCCGCCGCCCAGACCGAGTACCGGCGCGGACTCGACGGCTACTTCGCCGCCATCACGGACATGCTGCTCGACCGCGCACGCCAGTCCGGCACCGAACTCGGTCCCGCCGAGGCCCGCGAGCGCGCGGTGGCGATGTTCAGCCAGATGGTCGGCGCGCTGGTCCTCTCCCGGGCGGTCGCCGACGCCGCCCCCGACCTGTCGGACGAGGTGCTGGCAGTCAACCGGCGGCGGCTCAAGAAGCTGTGACCGCCCGGCGGCCGATGGGTCCCGCGACGTCTCGGTGAGGCAGGAGTCGACGAGAAGCTTCGCGGCGTCCGGCAGTGGACCGTCACGGCACAGGACCACAACCTGGAGTTGTTGCTCCGCGCGCCTCTTCCCGTCTCGTCGGCAAGGCTGCGGGTGAGCGGGTTCATGACGAAGGAGTTGGTCGCGTTCGCCGGCGTCGCCGATACCGCAGGCTTCCGAGTGGCAGGTACAGCAGGCCGCACCTCGAGGCCGGTGGTGCTCTCCGCCGCACGACGGCGCATTCCACATCCGGTCGGGAAGTCGTGAACGCCCGCCCAGGTCGCGACGGCACATGTGGACTGCCGAGCCGGTCACACCCACAGGTACCGCGTTGTGACCATCCGGCCCTTCGCACGCGGTCGCCCTACCGCGATCCGGTGCCCTCGAGGTAGCGCAGGACCGCGGTGACGCGCCGGTCGGTGCGGTTGTCGGGTGCGAGGTCGAGTTTGGCGAAGATGCTGCGGATGTGCTTGTGCACTCCGCCTTCGGTGACGGTGAGCCGTTCGGCGATGGCGGTGTTGCCGAGGCCTTCGGCCATGAGCGCGAGCACGTCCCGCTCCCGGGGGCTCAGCCGGCTGAGCGCATTGGTGTGCGGGTTGCGGGCCAGCAACTGGCCGACCACGTCGGGGTCCACGGCGGTGCCACCGCTCGCCACGCGGTGAAGGGCGCCCAGGAACTCGTCGACCCGCCCCACCCGCTCCTTCAACAGGTAGCCGAGCCGGTTGGCGCCGCCGGAGAGCAGTTCGGTGGCGAAGGTCTGTTCCACGTAGGCCGACAGCACGAGCACCGCGAGTCCTGGCCGCCGGCGGCGTGCCTCGACGGCGGCCAGAATTCCCTCGTCGGTGTGGGTGGGTGGCATCCGGACGTCGACGATGGCGACGTCCGGCTCGTGCTCGGCCACCGCTGCCAGGAACGATCCCGGGGTGTCCGCGGTGGCCACCACGTCGAGCGACTCGGCGCGCAGCAGCAACGCCAGACCCTCGCGCAGCAGCGGGTCGTCCTCGGCGATCACGATCCGCACGGCAGCCCCACTCGCATCGTCGTCGGCCCACCGGCCGGGCTGTCCAGGGTGAATCGCCCGTCGTACGCCTCGATCCGCCGGCGGATGCCGGTCAGCCCCGACCCGCGGCGCTCGTCCGCGCCACCCCGGCCGTCGTCGGCGATCCGCAGCAGCAGCCTGTCGTCCTTCCTGGACACCTCCACCACGGCGCTCGCGGCGCCGCTGTGCTTGGTCACGTTGGACAGGCCCTCGGCCACCACGAAGTACGCGGTGGCCTCGACGGAGGCGGCGCACCGGCCGGGGACGTCCACCGTCATCTCGCACGGCACTCCGCAGCTGCTCGCGAGGCCGGCCAGCGCGCCGGCGAGCCCGCGGTCGGCCAGCACCGGGGGCAGGATGCCGCGTGCCACGGCACGCAGCTCGGAGAGCGCCTGTTCGGCGGCGTCCTGCGCTCGGTCCAGTGCGGCGTGGGCCGCGGCGGGATTCCGGTCCACGGCCCGCCGCACGGCACCAAGCAGCACGTTCACCGCTACCAGCCGGTTCTGCGTGCCGTCGTGCAGTGACCGCTCGATGCGGCGCAGCTCTCACTCTCGTGTTCGTCGGCGCTGTCCCGGCTTCCCCCGCGGAGCCGCGCCGCGATGCGTTCCAGCAGGGCATGGACAAGCTCGTAGGTGTCGACCGGCACCCCGGAGCGCTGGGTGCTGTCCGGGACCGGAGTGGCCGGACCCGCCACTACACGGCCGGGGTCGGTGACTCGCGCACCGGCGACGAGGTGCCGGCGAACGGCAGGATCCGGATCGGCAGCGCGAGCAAGATGTTCGCCTCCGTGGTCGTGCTGCAGCTCGCCGGAGAGGGCAAGGTCGACCTCGACGCGTCGATCGAGAAGTACCTGCCGGGTCTGGTGCGGGCCAAGGGCGTGGACGCCACCAGGATCACGGTCCGCCAGCTGCTCCGGCACGACAGCGGCCTGCCCGACTACACCCGCCCGATGTTCGAGCCCTCGCGCGACTTCTTCCCGTACCGGCACGTCTACCTCGAACCCCGAGAACTGCTCGACCTGGCGAACGGCCAGAAGGACGGCGGGCCCGCCGGCGGCGGGTGGTCCTACAGCAACACGAACTACGTCCTGGCGGGACTGATTGCCCAACGGGTCACCGGACGCCCGTTCAACGAACTCGTGACCTCCGGGGTCATCGAGCGGATCGGTCTGCGCGACACGTATGCGCCCGAGGTCGGCGAACAGGACATCCGCGGCCGGCACCCCAAGGGCTACCAGCGCAACCACGCGACCGGCGAGCTGGTCGACTTCACGCGAATGGACCCGAGCTGGGGCTGGGCGGCCGGCCAGCTGATCTCCACGCCCCACGACCTCAACACCTTCCTGAGTGCGCTGCTGGGCGGAAAACTGCTCGATCCGGCGCATCTGGCCCAGATGCGCACCACCATCCCGACGCGTCCGGGATCGCGGACCGGCTACGGACTCGGTGTGTTCAGCCTGCCGCTGAGCTGCGGAGGAGTCGCATGGGGTCACGGCGGCGACATCCCGGGCTACTCGACCGTCAGCGCGGCCACCGACGACGGCCGCGCGGTGACCTTCACGGTCACCTCGCTCAACGGGTCGGTCAAGGACGAGTCCGTCGGCGAGGACCGCGACGCGCTCTTCGACGCCGCGCTGTGCTCGTAGTGACCGCCGAGGTAGTGCTGGCTGTACCGGAAGTCTTGCAGCAGAAGGGATCGCGCGGGCACCCCGGCGGCGGCGAAACTGTGCGTGTCAGTGCAAAAGTCCACTTTGGAGAGTGTGTTTTGTCGAGAGGTCTGAATCGTCCGGCCGGAAGCACCACGGGCACAGCGCGTCGGCGCCGTGGTGTGGTCGCCGCGGCCTTGGCGGCGGTAGCGGTTGCCGGTCTCGCGGCGACCACGGTCGCTTCGGCGGGGGAGTCGGCGGAGAGGTCGAGGCCGCATCACGACAAGGCGCTGCAGGCCGGCCTGGAAGCCCTGGTGAAGGACGGATCGCTGCCGGGCGCGCTGATGTCGGTGCGCAGCCCGGACGGGCGGGTGACGAACTACACCGCCGGGGTGGGGGACATCCGGACCAGGTCGAAGGTGCCGACGGACGGCTACGTCCGGATCGCCAGCAGCACCAAGATGTTCACCGCGGTGGCGGTCCTGCAGCTGGCCGGCGACGGCAAGCTCTCCCTGGACGACACGGTGGAGAAGCACCTGCCCGGTGTGGTGCGGGGTACCGGTGCCGGTGCGGGCATCGACGGCCGGAACATCACGATCAGGCAGCTGCTGAACCACACCAGCGGCATGACCCGCGAAATGCCCCTCATGCCCCAGGGAATCCTGCCGATCAGGGACAGGTACTTCGAGGCCAGGGAGCTGCTGGACGCCGCGTTGACCCAGGCCCCCACGTTCGCCCCCGGTCAGGACCGGGTGTGGGAGTACAGCAACGCCGGGTACGTCCTGCTCGGCCTGGTGGCGCAGAAGGTCGCGGGACGTCCGTTCGCCGAGGTGGTCACGGACCGGATCATCAACCGCGCCGGGCTGGAGGAGACGTACTACCCGGGGCCGGGCGACCGCGACGTCCGCTCGCCGCACGCGCGGGGCTACCTGCCGGCCAGGAACGACAAGGGCGAGGTGATCCCCGGTGAGATGGTCGACATCACCCGGTTCGACCCGTCCATCGCCGGTGCCGCGGGCCAGATGATCGCCACCCCGAGCGACCTCAACAAGTTCCTGGTCGCCCTGCAGGACGGCCGGCTGCTCCAGCCCCGTCAGCTGGCGGAGATGCGCCAGGCGATCGAGGCACCCGGCTTCCCCGCGGGATGGCGCTACGGCCTGGGCACCATCGAGATGAAGCTGAGCTGTGGAGTCACGGCGTACGGCCATGGCGGCGACACCGACGGCTACCAGACCCGCGCCGCGATCACCCCGGACGGCAGGGCGGTCACCGTCGCCGTGACCAACGACGAAGCCGGCCGTGCCGAGGTCCTCGACTTCTTCGACAAGGCGCTGTGCGCCAAGAAGTAGAAGTCGTCCCACGTGAACATCCTACCGGCCGGTGCACTGGACAGCCACCACACCGGCCGGTGGGACTTCGCCGGAGCGCGAACCGGTGTCGACGCGGATCCCCGTGCTCACCGGCTCGAGCCGGCGATGGTCCGATCCGCCCTGCCAGTCGTCACCCGGCCCGGACGCGAGTGGGCGGACGCGGGCGAACATCTCCACGTCGCACCTCCGCCCACCGAGCACCTGCCAGCCGCGCAGCCCGGTCAGGGCCTCGCGGGCCACTCCTCGGCCCGCGGCCTCCGCCAGCACACCGAGGTCGTTCTCCCGCCACGGCCGCAGTACGAACCGTTCGGTCGTCACCTCGAGGTGTGCCAAGTCGACAGCCTGCACCTTGCCCGCCTCCCCACCGCCTCGCGGGCGGTGTGCCGCGGTTCAGGGAACGAGCACGATCTTGCCGAAGGCGGCACCGGACTCGAGCCTGTCATGCGCGTGCGCCGCGGCCGCGAGAGGGAACGTTCCGTCGACCGGACTGGCGATGGTTTTGCCGGCGACGAGTTCCAGGAGCTTTTCCATGCGTGCGCGGAGCTCTGCACGGCTGATCGAGGAGAGGCTGAGCATGAGCAGGGTCGGGGATGCCGTGAACCGGCCGAGCAGGGTCGAGCCGAAGTCCGGCGTGGGGAAACCCGCCGCTCCTCCGCACAGCACGTACCGGCCGTTGGGAGCCAGCTTCTCCAGGAAGCGGTCGAACTCCGGGCCGCCGACCGGGTCGATGATGATGTCGTGTTCCTCATACGCCTGAGCGACGGCAAGACGGTTCACGACAGTCGGCACCCCCAGCGCTGCCAGCCGTTCACCGCGAGAAGCGGAGCTGGTCACCGCCGTCACGGTGGCGCCGAGGTGGATGCCCAGCAGGACCGCCATGAGCCCGACTCCGCCACCGGCACCACGAACCAGAGCCTTGTCCGCCGCGCGCACCCCGGCACGTTCGAGCGACGTCCAAGCGGTCAGCGCGTTGAACCCGAGCGCGACCGCTTCCGCTGCACCGACCTGGTCGGGAAGAGCGACGACAGCCTCGACGTCTGCCGCGACCAGTTCGGCGTAGCCACCACCGGTCCTGTCCAGCATCGCGTGGACGCGCCGGCCGACCCACGCGTCGTCGACGTCCTCACCGGTCCCGACGACGACACCGGCCACCTCGATGCCCGGCACGAGGCCCGGGGAGGGGGAACCGCCGAACTCACCTCGACGCGACATGACGTCGACGTGTCCCACCCCGGCCGCCTGGACTTCGACCAGCACCTCTCCCGGTCGCGGCCGGGGATCGGGGAGATCGGTGAGGACGAGGTTCTCAGCGCCTCCGAACGCTTTCAGGACAACGGCCTTCATGATCGGTGTTTCTCCTCGGTAAGGCTGGGTCCGAATGGATCGCGACTTCACCGTATGAGGCTTCAGCTGGCACACACCATGCGTGTACGCGCCGAATTCATGCGCGATCGTGCCTATGCTTTCCGGCGTGGACGTCTTCAGTGATGTGATCGGCAGCATCCGGGCCGGGCGGCCGGCGTTCTGCCGCACTTCCGGCAGCGGCGCCTGGGGACGGAGCTTCGACGACTTCACCGGCGCCGGCTTCCACGTGCTGCTGCGCGGAGCGTGCTGGCTCCTGCTGCCCGGCCGCACACCGTTGGCGCTCAGTCCGGGCGACGTGGTGCTCCTCCCGCACGGCACCCGGCACGGGTTGAGCGAGCGACCGGATCGGCCACTGGCGGATCTGCCCCGCGAGACAAGCCTCCCCTCGGGAGCCGTCTTGCGGCCGGAAGTGCCGATCGACCCCGCGGTGGCGCACGCGGACATGGTGTGCGGTGCTTATGAGCTGGTACTTCGACCGCTGCACCCGTTCCTGCGGGCGCTGCCGGACGTCGTCCACGTACCTGCGCGGGCAGGACGGCACCCGGCGTTGCGTGCTGCGGTCGACCTCCTGGCCGCCGACGTGGCGGACGCGCTCCCCGGCGCTGACGCGGCGGTGCCCGCGCTCATCGACCTGGTGGTGATCTACGCGCTCCGCGCGTGGTTGCAGGACGAGGCCGAACGCGCGGCCGGCGCCGCCGGCTGGTGGGCCGCCCTGGCCGATCCCGCGATCGCCGAGGCACTCCAGCACGTGCACCGGGAATTCAGTCGCAAGTGGACAGTGCAGGAGCTCGGTGAGGCGGTCGGCCTCTCCCGGACCGCGTTCACCCGCAGGTTCACCTCCATGGTCGGACAGCCCCCGCTGGTCTACCTGACGAACTGGAGGCTGGGCAGGGCCGCCCAGCTGTTGCGGGAGACCGATGATCCCCTCGCCCTCGTCGCGCGTCAGGTCGGTTACGGGTCCGAGTTCGCCTTCGCCAACGCCTTTCGCAGAGCGTTCGGCGTGTCCCCCGGACGGTTCCGGCGTGTTCCATGATCGAGCCGCGAGGCGCGGCGCGGTCCGTGGACGCGGGCAACCCGGTCGCACCGCAGTTCGGCCGGGCGTTGCAGCCGCCCCGCACAGCTGACCGCGGCAGGCCCGGTCCGCGGCCGCGAGGGCGTGCAGCAGGTGCCGTGGCGGTGGCCGGCGGTGTGTTCCTCGTCGGTCATCCGGCTCCGGGCGTGGTTCAGCGACCAGCCGGCCCGCCGCGACAGCGCCGACCACTCGCGGACGTGCCGGCGACGATCTCGGCAACGGGGCGGTGAGCTGGCCGAACGTGGGGAGGACGCCGGTGAGCAGCCCCGCCGGCCGCGGTGAGCGGGTGATGGGCTCGTCGTAGCGGTCGTCGGAGTCGACGTCCTCGTTGTCGTGGCCCCCGGACCGGTGAGTGACGCTCGTCGCTCGCCGTGAATTCGAGTCGTGCTGTGGTCAACGCCTAGGGTGCTGCATGTGTCGTAGCGCGGCCTCGCCTGGATGCACGGGTGCTTCCAGGGGCGCGGTCGCCGCCCAGGACAATTGCTCCCGACCGTTCAGCTCCAGGAGGATTGTTGATCCACAAGTTCTCGGTTCGCTCCGCGGGTGTCGCGGAGCCCGACATCCGCGAGCTCGGCCGATCGTGGGAGCTCGACGACCTAGAGGTGTGGCGCGACTACTACGTCGAGTTCGAGGGCGCGCCGGAGCCCGCCGCGCTGACCGCCGTGGCGCAGGTGCTCGGTGACCAGCTCGACGTCGAGGTCTCGGTGGACCAGCCGCTCGAGCCCGGCGCCGTGCAGGTCGCCTACAAGCGCGGCGTCGTCGACAACGAGAGCGACTCGATCATCACCGTGTGCGCCCTGCTCGGTGTCAGGGCGCGCGCGGGCAAGGTCGCGACCAGCTACAGGTCCGCTTCGCCGCGGCTGCGCGACCTCGTCGTCGCCACCCGGTTCAACGCGACGATCGAAGAGCTGCACGACGAGGAACCGCACTACGACACCCTCGTGCCGCAGGGGCACTACGAGTCGGCCGCGAAGTTCGACCTGCGCGGTCTCGACGACGCGGCGCTCGCCGAGCTCGGCACCGCCGGTGGCCGCAACCTCTCGCTCGCCCAGATGAAGCACGTGCAGCACGTCCAGGTGACGCTCGGCGACGAGCACGTCACCGACGTCCTGCTGGAGGCCCTGGACGCGCGCTGGAGCGACCACTGCGCCCACACGACCTGGAAGTCGCTGGGCAGCCTGCTCGGCAGGCTGGTGCAGGCCGCGAAGGACGTCGACAACCCGAACGTGCTGAGCATGTTCCACGACAACGCGGGCGTCTGGGACTTCTACGAGGGCCACGCCATCGCGATCAAGGCCGAGACGCACAACGGCCCGTCGGCGATCTCCGGCTACTTCGGCCAGCTCACGAAGCTCGGCGGCGTGCTGCGCGACATCCTCGGCACGGGTCTGTCCGCCGACCCGATCGGCAGCTTCGAGTACACGGCGGTCGGCGAGCCCGAGGCGCCCGCGCCGATCAAGGGCCGTCCGGACGCGCGCAGGCTCGCCGGCGAGACGATCCGCGCGATCAAGGAGTACGGCAACACCTTCGGCGTGCCGATGATGTCGTCGCGCATGACGTTCCACCCGGCGTACCGCGCCAAGCCGTTCGCGCTCGGCGGCAGCATCGGCCTGCTGCCGGTGTCGGCGGCGCAGCGCGGCACCCCGAAGCCCGGCGACTTCGTCGTGCTCATCGGCGGCCTGACCGGCAACGAGGGCATCCACGGCGCGTCCGCGAGCTCCGCCGGCGCCACGATGGACACCGCGGCCGTGCAGATCGGCGCGCCGCTGGAGCAGGTCAAGTTCCGCAAGGCGCTGATCGAGCTGCGCGAGGAGGGCTGCCTGAGCGCGCTGACCGACGTCGGTGGCGCGGGCCTGAACAGCGCCGTCGGTGAGATCGGCGAGGCGTGCGGCGTGTGGATCAACACCGCGCTGGTGCCGCTGAAGACCGCGGCCCTGCCGATGTGGCGGATCCTGCTGTCGGAGTCGCAGGAACGGATGCTGCTCGCCGTGCCGCCGGAGCACCAGGAGCGGGCGAAGAAGATCCTCGACAAGCACATGGTGCGCTCGACGGTCATCGGCCGGTTCGCGGACACGGGTCGCTACCACGTGTTCCACGCCCCGGACCTGACCGAGGAGGCCCTCATCGCCTCCGCGCCGGACGCCGTTCCCGCCCACCGGGGCGAGACCGGCTTCGACGTGGCCTACGACCTGCTCGACCTCGAGGTCGAACGGGTCGAGGTCGGCCCGCCGCCGCGCCCGGCGGGCGTTCCCGAGTGGCCGGAACTCGCGCCCACGCAGCTCGCCGGGCTGCTGGAGGAGGTCGTCGCCGACGCCGAGGTGGCCTCGCAGCACTACGCCGACTCGCAGTACGACTCCACGGTCCAGGGCAACACCTGGTACGGCCCGCACTACGGCACCGTGCACTCGGTGCGGACGGCCTACTGGGCGGGCACGCCGGTCGCGGGATCGCCCGCCGCCGCCGTGCTGAACACCGCGTTCAACCCGTGGATGTTCGACGCCGACCCGGTCGCCGCCACGCGCCAGATGTTCTGCTCGGCCATCGCGGGCCAGGTGCTCGCGGGTGTCGAGGTGAAGGACATCTGCATGTGCGACAACTTCTACACCCCGCACCTGTCGCCGCACTGGCGCGAGTGGCTCGTCGGCATGGTCGACGAGCTGGCCGGCCTGGTCCGCCACTTCGGCGTGCCGCTGATCTCGGGCAAGGACTCCTCGGCCGGCTCGGTGCAGACCGACGAGGGCCTGGTCAGCGTTCCGCCCGCGGTGTTCCTGTCCGCTCTCGGCAAGGTCCCGCACACCGACCGGCTGCTGCGCGAGCAGTGGACCACGCCGGGCAACGTGCTCGTGCGCGTCGGCCTGGAGACCCCGTCCCCGGTCGGCACGGTCGCCGCGCGCAAGCTCAGCCTGCCCGCCGGCGCCCTCGACGACCTCGACCTCCCCGCCGTCGACAGCTACCTGACCGCGCTCGCCGCGAGCAGGAACCTGCTGCGCAGCGGTGCCCGCATCGGCGCCGGCGGCGTCGCGGCCACGCTCGCCCAGGGCGTGCTGGCCAGCGGCATCGGCGTGAAGCTGGAGTCGGGGACCACCGAGTCGCTCTTCGCCGAGCACCGCGTCGGTGCCGTCGTCGAGGTCGCCCCCGACGACGTCGCCGCCCTGCCCGCCGAGCTCTCGCCGGTCGTCCTCGGCACGCTCGACGGCACGCTGGAGGGCACCGGGATCGTGCTCGAAGGCATCGACCTGTTCGCCCCGGCCGCGCGCGACGGCTGGCTCAACTCGTTCACGGCGAGGATCGCATGAAGCCGACCGTCAACGTCCTGTACCTGCCCGGCACCAACTGCCAGGAGGAGACCGTCCGAGCGTTCGCCGAGGTGGGTGCGGAGCCGCGGCTGCGGTTCGCGGCCGACCTGCTGGCGGGCACCGAGCGGCTCGACGACGCCGACATCCTCTGCATCCCCGGAGGGTTCTCGTTCGGCGACCACCTGGGCGGTGGCGCCGTCGCGTCGGTGCTGCTGCGCAGCCACCTCGCGGACCAGTTCGAGGCGTGCCGCACGCGTCCGCTGATCGGCATCTGCAACGGGTTCCAGATCGCGGTGCGCGGCGGCTGCTTCGGCAAGGTGGGCCTGAAGGTCAACAGCGCCGGCACGTTCCGCAACGAGGAGAACCAGCGGCACGTCGTCGACGGCGACAACGACAGCCCGTGGCTCACCGGCCTCGGCGGTCAGACGCTGACCTTCCCGTGCGCGCACGGTGAGGGCCGGTTCGACCCGGGCAGCGAGACCTCCGGCTACCGCGTCGCGCTGCGGTACGAGAAGGACTCGAACCCCGACGGGTCGTTCGAGGACATCGCGGGGGTCACGAGCGCCGACGGGCTCGCGTTCGGGCTCATGGACCACCCCGAGCGGGCGGTCGGCCGCGAGGTGCGCCTGGCGTTCTTCGAGAACGGCGTGCGCGCGGTCAAGTAGTGGTCGCTGGTGCCGGCCCCACCGCGCAAGCGGGGGCCGGCACCCTGGCCGCGACCCGGCGGCCACGGCAAGTTCGTGATCATGAAATCACTCCTGGTCGCGGCCGTGGTCGCGCTCTCGCCCCTACCGCCGCCGCAGCCGGAGCTGTTGCAGGCGGCCATCTCCGACCTGGAGAACCCGGCGGCCACGTCGGCTCAGCTGCGGGTGTCCGGCAGCGCGGGCGAGTGGTACGGCACCGCGGGGGTCGCGGACCGGCGGACGCGGTGCGCGGTCCGGCCGGACGACCGGTTCCGGATCGGCAGCGTCACCAAGGTGTTCGTCGCGACGGTGGCCCTGCAGCTGGTCGCCGAGGGAAGGCTCGACCTGGGGACTTCCGTCCGGCAGCACCTGCCCGCCCTGCCGGAGACGTTGCGGGACGTGCGGGTCGGTCACCTGCTCGACCACACCAGCGGCATCCCGTACGAGGTCGGCTTCCCCGACCTCGGCACGCCGGAGAAGGTGCTCGAGCACCGCTGGGACCGGTACGCGCCCGACCGGCGGCTGAAGATGATCCCCGCCGTCGAGCCGATGTTCACCCCCGGCACGAAGCAGCAGTACCGGGGCATCAACTACGTGCTCGCCGCGATGGTCGTCGAGGAGGTCACCGGCCACGGCTACGGCCACGAGGTCGAGAAGCGCATCGCCCGTCCGCTGGGGCTCACCAAGACCTACGTGCCGGGCCGGTACGAGACCGGGATCCGCGGCGCCCACGTCCACGGGTACCTGGACGTGCCGGGCAGGGGGCTGGTCGACGTGAGCGAGTTCAACACGTCGAAGTCCTACGGCGAGGGCGACATGATCTCCACCACCGGCGACCTCACCCGGTTCGCCGAGGGGCTCTTCGGCGGCGAACTGCTGCCTGCGCCGTTGCTGGACAAGATGTTCACGCTGCCGGACGTGTCCATGGTGGACGGTGGAGAAGCCGCGTACAGCACAGGGCTCCAGACGTTCACCGTCAACGGCGTCGAGGTGTGGGGCAAGACCGGGGAGCAGTTCGGCTACAACGCGGGCCTGTTCTCGACGCGGGGCCAGCAGCGGCGGATCGCGTACTCGTTCACGCCGGTGGCGCGGGACGCCACGCAGCAGCAGATGACCCTGCGGATCGCGAACGCGGCGACCAGCCCGGCGGTGGACCGGCCTTGATCCGGTGCTGCGCCGTCCTGTGCGAGCTCACGCCGTGATGATTCGCCGGGCGCACAAGTCACCCCTTCGTGCGCTCGGCGAGTTGCCCAGGATCTTCGGACAGCACGTGGGATGCGTTCCGGGGCGAGTCGTCGACCTGCCCGCGCCGTTCGGGCCGGGGAAGGCCGTGACGGTGCCGGGCCGGCGCTCGAAGCCCACCTGGTCGACGATGGTGCGGCTCCCGCAGACCTTGGTCAGCCCCGCGTTGTGAGCACCTACTCACCGTAGCGGCACTGACCGCCTCCGGTGAGTCGAATCGCCGTGCCGGGTACCGCGATTTCCACTGTGGACCGTCGAAAAAGCACTGTTCAACTGTGGAAACACGGTTGCCAGGCTTGATTCACCCCGTTGTGCGAACAGCTGGCGGCCGCCCGCTCCGGTGGATTACCGCGATCACTCGGGGTGAGAACGAGTGCGGTGTGGATCGGCGTCCCCGGAAAGGTGGCCGCGACACGACGGATTCTGTCTCGAAGCGGACAATCGGCGAAATCGATCGTCAATGGACGAATCAGCTACCGGTTCGAGGATGCGACAGGTTGATCGGCGCCCGGTCAATGACACGAGCGGACGAAAACCAGACCGAAACGGCGAAATCCGGGCCGTTCTGTGGCGGAGGCCACTACGGCCTTCTCCGGTGGCATAGCGGACTCCAGGCGGCGCACCGGTGTTCGTGCGTACGCCGAGTGGCGCCACGGCCATCCGGAGCCACCGCCGGCAGGCCGGTCCACCTCATCGCGACCGGGCGAATGAACTGCGGCGATCACGCTGAGTCGCGGCGATCGGCGGCGAATTCACCAAAAGGACGCAGTGACGGAAAGCGACGCCCGGACACGCTGCGTCCCGCTGGAACGTCCGGGTATGTCGTTGTCAAGTTGCCGGTGATTAGCTGCCGCGTTTCCGGGGGCCGGTTCGGGAAAGGCCAGTTCGACAGCGCTTTCGCCCGCCCGGTCAGAGCGCCCCTGACCAGCGGGAGCGCGTTCCTTCGCGACGACGGCGGTTCCCCCGGACCGAGCGAACCTCGGCACGGGGGGGTGTTGCGATGGTCAGGGGACTGAGTAGTCTGCACACACCCCTCAAGATCATCGCTGTTGATCATGCTGATCTTGCAGTGCTATCTTTCCGTCGCCAATTCGGGTGGTCGTGGAGCGTTGTGAAGCGTAAGAACGTGCCGGACACGAATTACAAGACAATTCGTTCCCGGCTCACTGGTGTCGTGGTGGTTCCCAGCATCGTCCTCTTGGCCATGTGGGCGCTGTTCTCGTCCTACACGGTGTTCGAGGGGCTGTACCTCCAGCTCGTCGCCTCCGGTGTGAAGGACGCGTCGATCCCGGCCGTCCAGTCCTTCGCGTCGCTGCAGAAGGAACGCGAGCTCAGCATGACGAGCCTGAGCCGTCCCGGCACGGGCACGACGGCGCTCGCGAAGCAGCAGTCGGAGACCGACGCCGACCTCGCGAAGATGAAGACGGCGTTCACCGATCTCGCCTCCCAGGCGCCGCAGGAGGTCGTCGACGGGATCGGCAAGCTCAACGGCCTGCTGGACCAGCTCCCCGACGTGCGGGCGCGCCTCGAGTCGGGCGCCGCGTCCAAGGACGAGGTCTACCGCTACTACAACAGCCTGCTGGACTCCGGCGCCTCGCTGTTCACGACGCAGGCCCGCATCGTGCCGGACGCCGAGACCGTGACGGCCGCGCTGCTCGCGCCCCAGTCGTTCCAGGCCGTCGACTCGATGTCGCGGTCCGGTTCGGTGGCGGCCGCCGCGCTGGCGGCCGGCAGGTTCACGCCCGAGGAGCACCGCGAGTTCGCCCAGCTGATCGGGTCCTACCGGTCCGCGCTGACCGGCATGGAGCCGTTCGTGCTGCCCGAGGTGCGCGACCACTACAAGCGGATCGTCGCGAGCCCGCAGTGGCAGCAGCTGGCGACCATGGAGAACCGCCTGCTGCAGGTCGCGGAACGGCCCATCGGCAACCAGGTCACGCTGGCCGACTGGGAGAACGCGAGCCGGGCGGTGTCCACCGAGCTCACCACCATGGTCGAGGAGCAGTCCAACGGCGCCGTGAACCTCGCCATGGCGAACGGCAAGTCCAAGTTCACCTCGGTGCTGATCGGCAGCCTCGTCGCCCTGATCGCCGTCATCATCGGCATCCTCGTCGCCGTCCGCGTGTCGAACCGCCTGGTCAACAAGGCGTTGATCGTCCGCCTGACAAGCCTGAAGAGCGACTCGCTCAAGCTCGCCCACGAGCGGCTGCCCGACATCGTCGAACGGCTGCGCGACGGCAAGCACGTCGACGTCGCGGCCGAGGTCCCCGCGCTCGACTACGGCAACGACGAGATCGGCCAGGTGGCCGACGCGTTCAACGCCGCGCAGTACACCGCCGTCGCCGCGGCGGTGAAGGAGAGCCAGACGCGTGAGGGCGTGAACCGGGTCTTCCTCGACATCGCGCGCCGCAACCAGGGGCTGGTGCACCGCCAGCTCAAGATCCTCGACAAGCTGGAGCGCGAGGAGGAGAACCCCGACCACCTCGACGCGTTCTTCCAGCTCGACCACCTGGCGACCCGCGCCCGCCGCAACGCCGAGAACCTGATCATCCTGACCGGTGAGCAGCCGGGCCGGCAGTGGCGCAAGCCCGTGCGCATGCTCGACGTCGTGCGCGCCGCCGTCGCGGAGACCGAGCAGTACGCCCGCGTGAAGGTGAACCCGGTGCCCGAGGTGGCGCTGGTCGGCGCCGCGGTCGCGGACATCATCCACCTGATCGCCGAGCTCGTGGACAACGCGACCTCGTTCTCCTCGCCGCGCTCGCAGGTCGAGATCCACAGCAGTGAGGTCCCGCAGGGCCTCGTGATCGAGATCGAGGACCACGGTCTCGGCATCAAGAGCGAGGACCGCGAGCAGCACAACAAGATGCTGGCCGCGCCGCCCGACTTCGAGGCGATGCGCCTGCGCGGCGAGTCCCGCCTGGGCCTGTTCGTCGTCGCGCGCCTCGCCGCGCGCCGCCACGTCCGGGTCGAGCTGCGGGACTGCCCGTCCGGCGGCACGATCGCGCTGGTGCTCATCCCGTCCGAGCTGGTCGTCGGCGAGGCGGGCGTGGTGGAACCGGTCGACGCGGCCCAGATGCCCAAGCCCTCGTTCCGGCAGCAGGCGCTCCAGCAGGCCGTCGCGCCGGCGGAGACCGTCCCCGCGGTGGAGCCCTCGGTTCCGATGCAGGGCGACCTCACGCAGGACTCCCGTCCCACCGAGGCCTTCCAGCTCAACGAGTTCTGGGCCGGGAGGGCAGTGGGAAACGGCGGAGACCCGGGCCCGGAAGGAGACCTGGACAGCAGCAGCGGTCACATCGAGCTGCCCCGGGAAGACCGCCTGGCCGGTGCGTGGCCGACCGACGACCCGGCGGAAGGTGAGAAGACGACGCGACAGGACACCAGGCCGGAGCTGCCGCGCCGCAGGCGGCAGCAGCACCTCGTGCCCCAGCTGGCCAACGACGACCTCCGGCCGATGCCCGACCTCGCCGAGTTCAACCCCGAGGAACGGGCGGAACGAACCCGCAACGGCATGACCGCCTTCCAGCGTGGCACGCGTGACGCCCGCCAGGCGGACGACGTCGTGGAACCGTGATTACGACACTGAAAGGGCTATTTCCGTGGACGACCTGACCGGCGGGCACCCCGAGCTCAACTGGCTGCTGGAAGACCTCGTCGCGAGAGTGGTCGGCGCCCGGCACGCGGTGGTGCTCTCCGCGGACGGCCTGCTGCTCGCCCGATCGCCCGAGCTGTCCAAGGACGACTCGGACCACCTCTCGGCGATGGCCTCGGCGTTCCAGAGCCTCGCCAGGGGCACCGGACGGCACTTCGGGGGTGGGCAGGTCCGGCAGACCATCGTGGAGATGGAGCGCGCGCACCTGTTCGTCACCGCGGCGGGCCAGGGCGCCTGCCTCGCGGTCGTCGGTGACGAGGACGCGGACATGGGCATGATCGCCTACGAGATGAACATGCTCGTGAAGCGCGTGGGCGCCTACCTGTCGTCGGCGCCCCGAACACTGGCGTCGCCGCGGATGCCCAACCCGCTTGGCCTGTCATGAGCCAGCACTCCGGCGACTGGTGGTACGACGAGGCGGCGGGCCCCATGGTCCGCCCCTACGCCATGGTGAGCGGTCGCACGAGGCCCAAGCCCGCGGGCGAGGACCTGACCCTCACGACCCAGGTCAGGGCGCTCCGCACGAACTCCGAGCAGGGCACGCTCTCGGTCGAGCACCTGGAGATCATCAAGCTCTGCCGGAAACCGCTCTCCGTCGCGGAGGTCGCCGCCTACCTGCACGCGCCGCTCGTGGTCGTGAAGGTGCTGCTGAGCGACCTCATCCAGCGCGGTGACGTCATCACCCGCGACCCGTCCAGAACGGCGGTCCCGGTGGACATGAACCTACTCCAGAAGGTGCTCGATGGTGTCCGTGCAATCTGAGCAGGTGCGGGAGGACCTCTCCGTCCCCTCCTCCGTCAAGATCGTCATCGCCGGTGGGTTCGGCGTCGGCAAGACCACGATGGTCGGCGCCGTCAGCGAGATCACCCCGCTGCGGACCGAGGAGCTGCTCACCGAGGCGGGTGAGGAGATCGACGACCTCGCGGGCGTCGAGGGCAAGAACACGACCACCGTCGCGCTGGACTTCGGCCGCATCACGATCAGCTCCGAGCTCGTGCTGTACCTCTTCGGCACGCCCGGCCAGGACCGCTTCTGGTTCATGTGGGACGAGCTCGCGGTCGGCTCGATCGGCGCGGTCGTCCTCGTCGACACCCGCAGGCTCGAGGCGGGTTTCGGCGCCATCGACTTCTTCGAGCGCAGGAGGATCCCGTTCATCGTGGCGGTGAACTGCTTCGAGGGCAGCCACTCCTACACGGCGCAGGAGATGCGCGTGGCGCTCGACGTCTCGGACAACGTGCCGCTGGTGCTGTGCGACGCCCGCGACCGCGAGTCGTGCAAGAAGGTCCTCGTCAGCGTGATCGAGCACGCCATGAACCGGCTCGACGTCATGGCCTGACCTCCGCGACGGCTGAAGCCCTCGGTGACGTCCACCGAGGGCTTCAGCCGTTCCCGGGCTACGGCCTGACCTGCTCCAGCCGGCACCGGAACGGCCTGAGCATCGCCGGTGCCTCGACGAGCCGGTAGCCGGGAACCTCCTCGGCGTTCCCGGCGATGCCCGCGAGCGTCTCGGCCACGTACTCCAGGTGGCTGCGGGTGTAGACACGGCGGGGGATCGCGAGCCGCACCAGCTCGAACGGCGCCGGCGTGACCAGCTCACCGGACGCGTCGA
Organism: Lentzea jiangxiensis; assembly: GCF_900104175.1. Taxonomy (GTDB): domain Bacteria; phylum Actinomycetota; class Actinomycetes; order Mycobacteriales; family Pseudonocardiaceae; genus Lentzea; species Lentzea jiangxiensis. The sequence continues at coordinate 86,928 of NZ_FNIX01000008.1, read as the reverse complement.
TCTCACCCAGGTAGAGCGAACCCAGCTCGGCGCACCGGATCCCGCCCGCGAGGTACAGCTCCGAGGCGAGCGCGTGGCCGGTGAACCTGCTCGGCGGGATGTGCGGCAGCAGCCTGCCCGCGTTGAGGTACACCGCGTGCACGCCGGCCGGGCGCACGCTGTCGACGCCGGCCTGCCGCGCGCACTCCGCCAGGTAAGCGGTCGCGTCAGCCCGCTCGCGCAGGTACAGCGGGTCGGTCACCTCGATCATGCCCTGCGCGCACATGTCCAGGTCACGTCCGGAAAGCCCGCCGTACGTGCGGAACCCCTCGGTGGCCATGAGCATGAGCTCGCACTGCTTGGCGAGGTCCGCGTCCTGCAGCGCCAGCATCCCTCCGATGTGGACGATGCCGTCCTTCTTCAGGCTCGCCACGCAGCCGTCGGCCAGCCGGAACGCCAGCTTCGCGACGTCGCGCGGGCTGTGGCCGCGGTACCCCTCCTCCCGCTGCGTCACGAGCCACGCGTTCTCGGCGAACCTGGCCGCGTCGAGGATGAACGGCACGCCGTGCTTGCGGCACAACGCGCTCGCGGCCTTGAGGTTCGCCATCGACACCGGCTGCCCGCCGCCGCCGTTGTTGGTGATCGTCATGAGCACCAGGCCGACGTCCTCCGGCCCCGACAGCGTCCGCTCCAGTGCCACGAGGTCGATGTCGCCCTTGAACGGCGCCTCGCTGTCGAGGTTCGCGGCCTCCGGGCAGGGCAGGTCGCGCACGACGCCGCCCGCCAGCTCCACGTTCGCGCGGGTGGTGTCGAAGTGCGTGTTGCCGACCGAGAGCTGCCCCGGCTTCAGCAGCGCGCCGAACAGGATCCGTTCCGCCGCACGGCCCTGGTGCACCGGGAAGATGTGCGTGTACCCGGTCAGCTCCTCGGCGACCTCGCGGAACCGGAACCACGACCGGGCGCCCGCGTACGTCTCGTCGCCGCGCATGCCGGCGGCCTGCTGCTCCGCCGACAGCGCGCCGGTGCCCGAGTCGCTCAGCAGGTCGATCGTCACGTCCTCGGCGGTGAGGTTGAACTGGTTGTACCCGCCCTCGGCGTATCGGCGTTCCCGGTACTCGCGGGTCGTGATGGGAATGGGCTCGACGACCTTGATGCGGTACGGCTCCACGTGCTGCCTTTCTAAGCGGACAGTGCTCTGGTACGGGGTGGCGTCACGGCGTACGCCTCGGAGGACAGGTAGACCGTGACTCCCGGCCTGGGCCTGCCGAGCCGCAGCGAGATGTGGGCGATCAGGCCGACGCCTTCACCGAGCGGCCGCCGGACGAGGCTCGCCAGCGCCATGAAGAACGGCGAGGGGTCGAAGCCGCACCTCACCATGATCGCCAGCACGCGTTCGCACGCCTCGAGGTCGTCCTGCACGTAGTCGCGCACCGGGATGTAGAGCGAGTAGCCGCTCGGCCGGTCGGTGTCGCCGGACAGGAACGTGTAGCTCGACATCAGCGGGCGGCGGGAGAAGGGACCGTCGCCGCCGCAGGCGATCTCGCAGACGTCGGTCAGCAGCGCCGGGTCCACGTCCGGCACGGCCTGCGCCGCGCGCACCACGTCGGCGATCACGGCGTCCTCGTGCGAGACGTAGGTCTTCACCCTGGCCCGGCTCTCGTCGGTGAGGTCGAGGGCGAAGAAGGAGAACCGGTCGAGGCCGTCGCGCCGCAGGGCGTTGCGGGAGACGGACGGCAGCGCCGCGTCGAGCCCCAGCCGGGACAACGCCTCGGCCACCAGGGGGGTCGCGCTCTCCCGGCCGCGCACGTCGGGGTTGAGGTAGACCTTCACGCCGGGAGCCGCCTCGCGTCCGACGATCAGCGAGAACCAGAACGCGAACTCGCCCTGCGGGTCCTCGGGCAGGAACAGGTCGCGCACCCGGTCGAGCAGTCCGAGCCGCACCTGGTGACGCGCCGCCATCCCGTCGAGGACGCCGAGCGCGGCGCCCAGATTTGCCCGCTTGCCCGGTTGCCCGGCGAGCGGCTCGACGATCATTCGCACGACCGGGTGCTCGTTTCGGGCCAAAGCCACGGAGAATTCGACGGGAGTGTGGTCGTCGGCCACGGAAGAGGGCCAATGGGGGACCGCGGAGAGGGGCAGTCCGCCACCGGGTCCCAATGCCTCACCCAGCAGTTTTGTCGCGCTTTCGGCTGACTCCGCTAAACCTGCGGCGCGCAGGAGGTCATGTAGTTGTCCAATGGCGAAATCGCGCAAAGACGGGGCTGGCGCGCTCAAGATGGGGCACTCCTGATCGGCCGGGAATCAGTCGGGTGCAATCCCTGACGGGGTGGAATCGCGAACTGAATTCTCTCAACCAGCCACATGCCCAGGTCAAGGGCCAACGGGGTTGCGTGCAACACTCTCTCCTGTGATCAAGGTTGCACCGCTCGGGGTATTGACTTGACTGCTTCCGGTGGTCGACGTGCGCAATTGTGTCTGCGGGTATGAGTGTGCTATGCGCTGAATCCTCCGGTTTCGCAGAGTGAGCGTTGTGCGATAAGCGACCGTCTGGTACCGAGTTCGTTTGGTGCCCGTTTGTTCCGGAACAAAGGAAAACGGGGGTGTTCGCGGGCGCGAACACCCCCGTTCGGGGCTTGTGCGAAACCGGTCAGGAACGCGACTTGGCGCACCGCTCCATGCCGGGACAACTGCGGATCATGCGGACCACGGGCGCGGCCTCGATCGTCCCGGGAGGCTCCACCGCCCCTCCCGGCCACTGCACGGAGATCGCGATCGCCGACGTGTTGTTGTCGTAGCTCTTCTCCAGCAACGCCCGGTCGGCGTTCACGACGTTGACGACGTCGTAGATCCCGGACTTCACGTTCGTGAGGTCGAGCCACTGGAAGTCGACGTCGTGCTTGTAGTCGTCGCCGGAACCGACCGAGATCCCGAAGATGACGTCCAGGGCGGACGGGTTGTGGTGCTCGCACATGTGTCCCTTGAGGCGTTGCGCGAGCTTGCCCGCCGGGCTCTCGGCGTCCGACGGTCTGTTCAGGAGGACGTCGCCGACCGTGTACCGGTCGCCGATGCAGAAACCGTTCTTGCGGTCGGTCACGACGATGCCGCCGTCGGGCGTGCGCAGCTGGAAGTACTCGAAGCTGAGCAGGTGCCAGTGCTCGTGCGTGGCGGCGGGCTCGTAGTACGCGCTCGCCGTCGTCTCCCGCCGCGCCTCGGTGAACGAGCCGGCGATCGAACCGTCCACACCGGACTGAACGGCCTGGCGCACCCGCATCGTCGGCGTCGAGGTGTCGGCGCGGTGCGCGTGCAGCAGCAGCGGGCCGTCGCCGACGTTGTCGATCGACGTCGTGAAGCGCAGGCGGACGGCCTTGGCCTGACCGCCGCCGCGGTGCGTGCACTGGCCGCGCGGTGCCGAGGCGTCCTCGACGAGGCACACGTCCCAGGCGCGGCACGACAGCGGCGAGCCGGAGAAACCTCCCGGGCAGCCGACGGGCGCCTGGCGGAGGTCGGGCAGCAGGGGAGCGGGGTCGGCCTGGACCTGCTGCGAGGAAACGAGGTTGACTGCGGTGATCGTGAGTGCCGCGATCACCGCGCCGATTCTGCCGGCCATGCGGTGTTCTCCTGGTCGGGGGAGCTCCTGGCGTCGCGCAGGAGCGCGTCCGTCACCGTGCGGGAGAGCTCGACGCTCGAGTTCCAGCTCGTGACGTTGGGGTAGACGTGGGCCGTGGTGGCGAGCCTCAGCCGGGTGCCGGGAACCACGACGGCCGGGCGCCGGGTGAGGTAGCCCAGCGGGTACACCGGTTCGACGAACGGCGCCTTGAAGACGCGCACCTCGTCGACGTCGTCCACCGCAAGTCCACTGTGGATGCTCAGCAGCTGCTCGGTCCAGCGGCGCGCGATGCTGTCGGAGTCCTCGAGGTACAGCGCGGACTCCCGGCCGGTGTAGTGCATGACGTACACCAGGTGCCGGTCGTCGTAGCGCTCGGAACCGGTGAGCGGCGTCATCTCGATCACGCCGTCGAAGTCCGTGCCCGAACGCAGCACCGGCGCCCAGTAGTGGCCGGACAGCGGCTTGCGCAGGAAGAAGAGCGCGTTGACCACGCCCTGGTACGGCAGCTCCACCTCGGGCAGCAGCGGAGCGAGGCCGGCGTCGGCGATCGCCCGCAACGATGGCAGCGGCACGGTGGAGACCGCGTGGCCCGCCTCGATCGTCTCGCCGCCGGGCAGCGTCACGACCACCCGGTCCGGTCCGGCTTCGAGCCGCGCGACCGGCGCCGAGGTGCGGACCTCGCCGCCGTGCGCCTCGATCGAGGCCCTCAGCGCGTCGATCACGCTCCGGTAGCCGCCCGCCGGGTAGCCGCGGACCGACTCGTTGCTCTCGCGGCCCAGGCGCTGCCACAGGTACAGCGCGGGCACGTCGCCGAACGCGGCGCCGAACTTGGCGCCGAACATCGGGGCGAGCAGCACCTCCCAGATCCGGTCGCCGTACAGGCCGCGCAACCAGTCCTCGGTGCGCGTCAGGTCGAGGTCCCTGCTCCTGCCCAGCCTGCGCAGCAGCAACGAGACCACGCCGAACCGCAGCCGGTCCACGAGGCCCAGCGGCGTGAACCGCAGCAGGTCCAGCGCGGAGTTGAACGAGTGGCGGGTGCCGTCGACGACCATTCCCATGCTGGTCGGCCGCCACTCGACGCTCTCGCGCAGGCCGACCTCGTCCAGCAGCTCCAGCAGCGCCGTGTCGGTCGGCATCACGCAGTGGTAGAACCGCTCCACGGTCCGGCCGCGCGACGTGAAGAACGTGCCGAGACCGCCGAGCTGGTCGCTCGCCTCGAGCAGCGTCACCGCCATGCCCCCGCGGGCGAGCCGGTGCGCCGTGGCGAGACCGCAGATGCCCCCGCCGACCACCACCGCACGTGCGGCCATCAGAGCTTCCGGAACGGAACTGGCGCGAGGCGGTCACGCGTGAGCAGGAGCAGGTACTGCACCAGCGTGCGGCCGAGGCGGAGCTTGCTCGCGCCGGGCTTGCGGTCGTAGTGCAGCCGCATCGGGATCTCGCTGACGGCCGGGCCGCAGTGCCGCAGCTTGAGCAGGAGCTCGACCATGCAGGCGAAGCCGCGTTCCTCGACGAGCCGCTCGCCCCAGTGCGTGGTGGCGCGGCGCAGCAGGCTCACCCGGTACGCGCGGAAGCCGCTCGTGAAGTCCTGGACCCCGTCGAGGTGCAGCACCCTGCCGAACACGACGCGGGCGCCGCGGGAGAGCAGCCGGCGCCAGCGCGGCGCCGTCGAGTCGTCGCCGCCCGCGACGAACCGGGAGCAGATGACGACGTCCGCGCCGGCGTCGATCTCGGCCAGCAGCGCGGGGAACGCGTCGGGGTCGTGCGTGTCGTCGGCGTCCATGACGATCAGGACGTGGTCCGGCTCCGCCTCCGCGAGCGCCGCCCGCAGTCCCGATTGGACGGCCTGGCCGAGGCCGAGGTTCACCGGGTGGCGCACCAGGCGGACGTCGAGCCCGCGCACGTCGGCCACGCAGTCGCCGGTGCCGTCGGACGAGCCGTCGTCGACGACCCAGACCGTGATCCGGTCGGCGAGGTCGGTGCCGGCGATGCGGCGCAGCAGCGACGGCAGCGCCACGGCCTCGTTGTAGGCGGGCAGGACGACGTGGACGTCGCCACACGTGCGGATCGGCTTCTGCACGATGGCGACCGGCTCATCGGCCGAATGCCGGATGCCCTGTTCGTCGACTCTCACTCTGGCGCCCCCTCTTCGGTGGCTCGTGGTTGATGGCATCAATTATTGACAGGTCGTGCTAAAGCTTTGAGGCGGCCCTGGGTGAGTTCAGGGCGTGGCCCACGTCAAATGCTCACGACCTGCGTTCACGCGAAACACAGAAGAGGGACATTGATACCCGAAGAGATGATTTCTCAGCGTTCATACACCCTTTAGAGCAGTTTTGCGGCCACAACTCCTTCGATCGGATGATCTTCAATGAGGCGATTCTCGGCGGTTGCCGATCCCGCAGCACCCCACCCGGAGCAGGAGGCTGAGCACCGGAGCCCCGCGCAGCGCCCCCTCAAGCCGTCCTCGGTCCGTCGGGACCTGCTCAGCCGGGTGAACGCGGTCGCGGTCCTGCTGGTCCTGGCGGACTGCACGACGCTCGTGGCGGTCGGCGTCCACCGCGACCTCGGCTGGCTCTGGGGTGGCGCGACCGGGGTCGCGGTGCTCACGATCAGGGGCACCTGGCGGCTCTACCGCCGGCGGCTGTGGCTGTCGTGGCTCGAGGACCTGCCGCGGTCCGCGGCGAGCACCGCCCTCGCGTTCGCGCTGCTGTCCGGCGCCGGTCTGATCTGGGGCGCGCCCGCGGCGGACCTGGCGGCGGCGCAGCGGGCGATGATCGCGTTCGCGCTGGTCATCGAGCCGGTGAGGTGGTGCGTGTTCGCGTTCGGCCGGTGGTGCCGCCGGCGGTTCGACCGCTGCGACCGCACGATCATCGTCGGCGCGGGAGAGGTCGGCGTGAACCTCGCGAGGACGATGCTCGAGCACCCGCAGTTCGGCCTGCGGCCCGTCGCGTTCGCCGACTCCGGTCCCGACCCGGACCGGCAGCCGCCGGTGCTGGAGGTCGTCGACGACGACCTGGCCGACGCGATCGTGCGGCTGCGCGCGGGCACCGTGGTGCTCGCGTTCTCGCACACCCGCGAGTCCCCGCTGGTCGACGCGGCGATCACCGCGCACCGGCTCGGCTGCTGCACGCTCGTCGTGCCCCGGATGTACGAGCTGCACCCGGACGGCCCCGGCGTCGAACGGCTGCGCAGCTACCCGCTGATGCGCCTCGGCACCGCCCCGACCAGCAGGCCGACCTGGTGGGTCAAGCGCGCGGCCGACCTGGTGCTGGCGGCGGTCGCGCTGGTCGTGCTCTCGCCGGTGATCGGCCTGTGCGCGCTCGCGGTGCTGGTCGAGAGCGGTCGCCCGCTGTTCTTCCGGCAGGTCCGCGTCGGCATGGACGACCGCACGTTCACCCTCTACAAGATCCGCAGCGTCCGGCAGACCGGCGAGGACGACTCCCAGGTGAAGTGGTCCGTGGTGGGCGACTCGAGGGTCGGTCCCGTCGGCCGGTTCCTGCGCAGGACCTCGCTCGACGAGCTGCCGCAGCTGTGGAACGTGCTCAAAGGCGACATGTGCGTCGTGGGGCCGCGCCCGGAGCGTCCCGGTTTCGTTCGCGAGTTTTCCGCAATTCACGAGCTATATTGGGCTCGCCACCGCGTTCCGACCGGCTTGACCGGACTCGCTCAGGTCCACGGGCTGCGGGGTGACACTTCAATAGCCGACAGGTCTCGCTACGACAACTATTACATCGCGAACTGGTCGTTGTGGCTCGACCTGAGGATTCTACTCATGACGGCGGGTGAGTTGTGTTGTCGGAGAAATCGCTGATACGTCGATTCGCCGCTATCGCCCTCGTGCTCCTGTCCAGTGCGTGCATGGTGAGTGCCGCGGAGCCGGATCCGACCATCACCGGGCCGGCGCCGAAGCCGCTCGCGCCCTGCGCGTGGTGGTACGGCGTCGGCGACTCGCCGACGCAGTGGGAGATCAAGGCCGCCGCCAAGCACTACGACGTCGTCGTGCTCAACGCGTGGGAGACGGCGGCCATGCGCAAGCTCCACGAGCTCAACCCCGAGGTCAAGGTGCTGGTCTACAAGGACTTCTCCAGCACCCGCAACTACTTCGGGGCGGTCGAGGGCAACCGCGACGCCAAGTACCTGCCCACCGGCATCGGGTACTTCGCGGCCGAGCAGCGGCACCCGTCCTGGTTCGCCACGGACACGCTCGGGCAGCGCATCGAGTGGAAGGGCTACCCGAAGCACTGGCAGATGACGGTGTGGGACGCGGCCTACCAGAAGGCCTGGACCGACGCGGTCGTGAGCGAGGTGGTCAGCGAGGGCTGGGACGGCGTCCTGGCGGACAACGACTTCAGCTCGCTCAAGTACTACTCGTCCGCGGTGCTCGCGGGCACCCCCGACGCCGCGGGCTCGGACCGCCTGCTGCGCGAAGGGCTCGACGGCATGCTCCAGTTCGCCGGCGACGCGCTCGAGAAGGCCGGGAAGATGCTGGTCCCGAACGTGTCGGAGTCGCAGCTGACGCCGGGCCGGTGGTCGGCGCACTCGCGCTACTCGGGCGCGATGGAGGAGAACTTCGGCCTGCGGGGCGACGACGGCACCGGCGAGCTGATCACGTTCCAGGGCAACCAGTTCAAGGAGCAGCGCGCCCAGGCCGCGCTCGGCGAGTCGTGGCTGCTGCTGATCACGCACACGAGGTCCGACAAGGAGGAACGCGTCGGGTACGCCTCCGCCGCGCTCCTCGCGAGCCCCTACACGTGCTGGACGAGGGCACGGCCCGACTACAAGAGCCCGTACTGGTCGCTCTACCAGGACGCACGGCTCGGCGAGGCGGTCGAGACGGCCAACCGCCTGCCCAACGGGGTGTGGAACCGCCGCTTCTCGGGTGGCTGGGTGGCCGTGAACCCGACGAGGACCTCCGCGCTGCTCACCCCTCCGCCCGGCCTCATGACGCTCAAGGGCGAGGCCGTGCCGCTGCAGCTCGACCTGCCCGCCGCCGACGCCGTGGTGCTGGTCAACAGGCCGAGCCGGCAATGAGCTCGCCGTAGAGGTCGAGGTGCCGCCGCGCGCACACCTCGGCGGTGAACCGCTCCCGTGCCCTCATGGCGAGCAGCGCGCCCGTGCTCGCGGGGTCGGGGTCGGCGAACAGGGCGCGCAGCCGTGCCGCGAGCGCCTCCACGTCACCGGGCCGCGGGCACTCCTCGCCCGGCACGCCGAGCATGTCCGCGACGCCACCGGTGTCGGTCGCCACCACGGGCTTGCCCGCCGCCATGGCCTCCGCGACGACGAGCGGCTGCTGCTCCATCGTGGACGGCAGCACCAGCGCGTCGTGCTTCAGCAGCAGCTCCGGGACGTCGCTGCGGAACCCCAGGAACCGCACGCGGTCGCCGAGACCGCGCCGGGTCACCCTGCCCTCGGCCTGCGTCCTCAGCGGACCGTCGCCGACGACCGTCAGCGTCGCGTCCCGCGGCATCGTGGTCTCCAGGGCGTCGAGCAGGTCGAGCAGTCCCTTGCGTTCGACGAGCAGGCCCACGAACACCAGCTTGCGCACGGGGCCGGTGGGCGGGTTCGCGATACCGACGTCGACGCAGTTGTCGATGTGGGTCATGCGGTGCGGCGGCACGTAGAGCCGTTCGCGCAGGAACCTGCCCATCTCCCTGGCGGGGACGACGGTCCGGTGCACGACACGGGCCACCGCGGCGTCCGCGGCCAGAACGGCCCTGGTGTAGGCCGGGGGAGGGGTGGCGCCGCGGACGTTGCGGAACCACGGCTCGGCCACGTCGTCGGGCACGCCGTGGTAGGTGTGCACGATCTTGGTGCCGGTGGTCGCGAGACCCGCGCTCACCAGCCCCGCCCTGCGGTCCTGGGCGTGCACCACGTCCGGCCGCCACGCCCTGATCGCGGCGCGGGCCTGTCTCGCCGCAGCCATGTCGCCCTTGCGCGTCACCAGGGTCTCCTCGAAGAACGGGTCGACGAGCCCCGCGCCGCGCCGGGGTCGCGGACCGAACACCCGCACCTCGGCGGCGCCGGACTCGGCCAGCGCGCCCGCGAGGCGCACCGTCACGTCCACCGGGCCACCGCTGTCCTGGGTGAGCAGGTAGGCGATCCGTGTCATCGTCGTCCTTCCACGAGCTTCTCGGTGAGCGTCACGATGTGGTCGGTCATGCGGTCGCGGTCGAACAAGGTCTCGGCCCTGACCCGGCCGCGCTTTCCCTCCGCGGCGGCGAGCTCGGGGTCCGCGAGCCGCAGCGCAATCGCTTGCGCCAGGGCCTCCACGTCACCGGCGGGAACGACCTCACCCGCGTCGTCAACGCTCTGCCGCACGCCCTCGACGTCGAACGCGACGACGGAACGCCCGCAGGCCATGGCTTCCAGCGGCACGAGCGCCATGCCCTCGGCACGGGACGGCAGGACGACCACGTCGGCCTCGGCGTAGAAGCCGGCCACGGCGTCGCTGTACCCGTACCAGTAGACGTTGCGGTGTCCGGTCGCGCGGAGCTCCGCCGCCATCGGGCCGTCGCCGACGATCACGAGCTCGGCGTCCGGGACCTGGGCCAGCACGCGCGGCCAGGCTCGCAGCAGCAGGTCCTGGCCCTTCTGGTGGGCGAGCCTGCCGACGCAGACCGCCGTGGGGGTGTGGTTCTGCTTGGCGCGCGGGCTCAGGCGCCGGGTGTCGACGCCGTTGCAGACGACTTCCGCCGGTGCGCTGACGCCGGCGGCGCGGCCGACCTCTTCCTCGTCGTCGCTGACGCAGAGCAGGAGGTGGGTCCAGCGGGACGCCCAGGCCTCCCAGCGGGCGCAGGCGTGGCTCAGCGCCCCCGTGGCGACGCGGAACGACCAGAGGTGCGGCTGGAAGATCGTCGGGGTGCGGCCGCGCAGCACGAGTCTCGCCAGGCCGGCCTTCGAGCTGTGCAGGTGCACGACGTCGGGGCGGAGCGCGTCCAGCGTCCGGCGCAGTGCGCGGAGTTCGCCGGGGGTCCGCGGTCCGGGGGTGCGCGTCGCCGGCCAGGGGTGCACCGGGATCCCGGCCTGGCGCGCCTCCTCGGCGAGCCGGCCCCGGGGTGGGCAGGCGATGCTGACGTCCCAGCCCCGCCGTTGCTGGGCGCGGGCCAGGTCGAGGACCACGACGGCGACGCCGGCCTCGACCGGCTGCGTCACGTGGACGATCTTCACGCGCGCTCCTTCAGTCCGATGAGGACGGTGCGGCTCAGGGGCAGGGCGATGGCGCAGTAGGTGAGGAGGAGGACGAGGCCGGTGGCGATGACCGCCGCGACGCTGTGGTCGTCCGGCAGCACCGTGCTCAGCGCGAGGCACGCCGCGGCGCCTCCCAGGACCCCGGCCAGGCCTCGGAGCGGCAGCCGGAACGCGAGGCCGTTGCGGGCCAGGACGAACCACGCCGCCGGCACCAGCAGCCACACGACCGCCAACTGGGCGACCGCCACCGCGGCCACGCCGTGGCGCGTGGTGAAGGCGAGCGCGGTCAGCAGCGCGACGAGGTGGCCGGCTTCCAGGGCGAGGTACTGGCGGGTGTGCCCGGCGGCCCTGATCACCTGGTACCAGACGTGCAGCAGGCCGAGGCCGAGTCCGTAGCCGCACAGCAGGACGAGGAGTGGCGCGGCGTGCGCCCACTGCTCACCGAGGACGACGATCCCGTCGGCTGTCAGCGCGACGACGACGTACAGGCCGCCGGTGATCACGAGGGTGGCGGTGGTGAACCGCCCCGCGGTCCCCGCGAGCCGATCGCTCCGTCCACTCCGGACCAGTTCGGCGCAGAGCGGGAACAGCACGCCGCCCAGCACGACCGCGATCATGATGTACGGCACCCAGGCGATGCGGAACGCGAGCGAGTACCCGCCGACCGCCTCCGGGCCGAGCACGTGGCCGATGGCGAGGTAGTCGACGTTGATCAGCAGCACCGCGATCAGGGCGCCGGGGCCGACGACGGCCAGCCACCTCCCGGCCTCCGCCGCAGCCGCCTGGTCCCAGGTGGGCCGGATCCGCGCTCCCGCGACGGCCGCGAGGACCGGCTGGGCGACCGCGGTGCAGAGCAGGCCGATCACGAGCGACGTGGGACCGGTGCCGTTCGCCGCCAGCGTCACGGTGACCACCGCTCCGAGCAGCATGCCGCCCGCGTCGGGGAGCATGCGGCGCCGGAAGTCGAGGTCGCGGTGCATCAACGCCATCTGCACCCCGCCCGCCGCCGTGAACGGCAGGGTGAGCGCGGCCAGCCGCAGCATCCCGGCGGCGTCCGGCGCGCCCAGCGCCGCCACGACCGGGTGCGCGGCGGCGATGATCACCGCGGCGAGCACCGTTCCCGCCGCGACGCTCATCGTGAGCACGGTCCCCGCCGTCGTGAGCGGGTCGCGCGCCGTGCGGCTGACGATGTCGTAGACGCCCATCGCCTGCACGACCTGGCCGATGTTGACCACCGACACCACCAGCGCGACCGCGCCCAGGTCGGCCTCCGCGAGGAACAGGGCGAGCGCGAGGGTCACCACGATCTGGCTGCTCTTGCTCACCAGGTTGACCGCGAAGAGCCACAGCGACCCCCGCACCGCCACGTCCGTCATGCGACGCGCCGCCGTGTGTGCCGCACCGCGAAGACGACCAGCACCACCCAGGCCGCGACGAGCGCCGCCCCGTCCAGCGTGACGCTGGCCCTCGCTCCGAGCAGCGACCTGACCACCGTGTCGAGGAAGTACAGGTGCGCGAACGGGACCACGGCCAGCAGCGTCGCCACCGCGGCCCACCGCCAATGGCCGTCCCGGCGGTGCCGCCAGCAGAGCACCGCCATCGCCGTCATGGCCGGAACCGCGATCAGGACGTCGCCCGGCTGGTGCACCAGCGCCACCACGATGCCGAGGCAGATGAGCAGATCCGCGACCCGCGCCCCTGCCGCGGTCCGGTCGAGCCTGCGCGCCAGCGACGCGGTGACGGCGAGAACCCCGCACAGCGCCAGCAGTTCCGCGGCGGGAGGCAGCCAGCCGGTCGTGCGGAAGAACACCGCCGGCAGGTCGACGCGCTGGGCCGTCACGGAGTCAACCGCGCCGTACCCGGTGCTGCTGGCCCACGCCAGGTTGCGCTTGATGACGTCGAGGAACTCGCCGACGCCGCTCCTGCTGACCAGCAGCACCACGACGGGCACGCTGGCCAGCGCCGCCACGCCGGTGCCCTGCAGGGCGACCCTGCGATCGCCCCTGGCGCACAGGACGAGTGCCAGCGGAAGCCCGAACTGCGGCTTGAGCCAGGCGATCGCGAGGGCCGCGCTCGCCCAGCCGGGGTTGGTGGTGCGCAGCAGGAGCGCACCGGCCGTGGCGACCGCGATCAGCGGGTTGACCTGGCCGATGTACATCTGCGCCTTGCCCACCTGGCTCGTCACCAGCAACGTGCCGATGACGACGGTGCCCGCGACGAGCGGCAGCTTCGACGTCCGGGCCGCCATCACGGCGAGGACGACCAGCAGGACGAGGCACGCGAGCGCGAACGAGACCGCGCCGACGCGGTAGTCCGGCAGCGCGAACGGCAGGTGCAGGACCAGGTGGTACGGCTGGTAGAGGTTGAAGTTCTGCCGCACCGGCCAGTGGTCGAACATGACCGCCGGGTCGTAGGGGTTGCCGCCGCCGAGGAACTCCCGGATCGGGAAGTACAGCGCGTCGCGGAAGTCCTGCATGCGCTCTTCGGGGAGGTTCGCCTCGGTGGGGAGGGGCACCTCCCAGGACGGCTTGAGCGCGCGGAAGGCGCTGAGGGCGCCGGCCAGTGCCGTCAGGGCAACCAGGACGGCTTGGGCGAGACCCGCCCGGTTCGTGGTGGTGGTCATTCCGGCAGCACCGCCAGGGCGACCGAGATCGCCGCGATCGCGACGAGCACGGCCAGGGCGATCAGGCCGGCGAGGGCCGCCGTCGTGAGGACAGCCGTCATCGGGATCGATTCGGACTGGCGGGCCCCCTGGGGGGACTCGGCCCCCACTCCCATCGTCTCAGGCGGGTCTGACAGTTCTGCGGCATCGTCGGCGCGGTCGGTCGTTTCCGCTGCCGCGCCGGTAACGGGCTGTGCGGGTGTGGTGGAGGTGGGCTTCGGGTTCGGTGCCGCATCGTCGGTGGGCTGGGCGTCGGTTGCCGGACCGCTGACGGGCTGCACGTCGATGCCGGGCTGTGCAGTGGTGGCGGGCTGTGCGGTGGTGTCGCGCTGTGCGTCGGTGCCAGGCTGCGCATCAGTGCCGCGCCGTTCGTCTGTGCCGGGCTGTGCGTCCGCCTCACCGGCGCAGGGCGTCTCCTCGTCCGCCCCGCCGGTGCCGGACTTCGCGATCGCGGCCACACCGGCGCCGAACCCGGCCGTCGCCGTACGCGCTCCGGCCCGCGCGGCGACGGTGGTCCGGAGACCCGCCAACGCCGCCACACCGGCACGCAGCCTCTCCCCGGCGTTGAAACCCGCCGCGGCCTTCGTCGTGTTCACGCCAGCACCACCGCCACCAGCACAGCCGACTCGGGCAGCACCGCCAGGGCCGTCGCGAGGTCGTGGCGGCGGCTCCGGTCCTGTGGAACGACGGCGATCACCGCGGACCCCTCCGCGGGCTCCGAGGCCTTGTCCGGCAACGCCCGTGCGAGCTGCTCGGCCCGGTCCGCCAGCTCCGGCCCGACCGGCAGCACCCGCACGGGCCGTGCGGCCGCCACGCAGAGCGCGCTGAGCCGCGAGGTCAGGTTCGGATCGTCGTCGGAAGCCACCACCACCGGGTGGGTGATGCCGGCGGACGCCAGGGCGGGGCTCACCGCGTCGGCACGCAGCCGCCGGAACGCCGTCACGGCGGCACCGGCGATCACCGCGGCGACCAGGGCGAGGCCGGTGGCGAGGCGCCAGTCCGGCGTCACCTGCTTCGCCTCGGGACGCGGGTCGACCAGGCGGAAGCGGGCCGCGGGGGCGAGCAGGTCGGCCTCGATCACGGCCCGCGCGACCGCGGTGACGGCGGCCGAGGCGTGCTCGGCCGAGTCGGCGCGGACCGAGATCCTGGCGACGCCGGAGGCCGGGACCAGCTCCACGGCGATGGCGCCGGCCAGCGCGGCCGGCGTGGTGCCCGCGGCCTTGGCGGCCGCGTCCAGCACGGACGGGCTGCGGACCAGCTGTACGACGGCCGGTGCGGCGAGGGAGGTCACCTCGCCGAACTGGACGCTGTCCGCTGTGGACGGTGTGGCGAGCAGGGTCAGCCTGCCCTCGGTCACGCCGTCGCGCAGCGCGATGGCGAGCAGTACGGCGACGCCGACGAGGACGGCGGCCAGCACGCCCTCCAGCACGACTCGGGGAGCGTTCATCGTCCCTCCAGGACGGTACGGAGCAGTTCGTCGTAGGACTTCATCAGGGTGTGCGCGCCGGCCGGGCCGTCGTGCGAGGCCGCCACCGAACGCGCGGCGGGGGAGTTCAGCAGGGCGCGCAACGCCTTCGCGGTCTGCTCCGGGTTCCGGCGGGGCACGAGGACCCCGCCACCACCGGCCAGTACCTCACGCACACCGTCCACATCGGACGCGACGATCGGGCGGTGCGCCGCCAGCGACTCGAGCAGCGCGATCGGCATGCCCTCCCAGTCGCTGGTGAGAACGGTGACGTCCGCCGCCTCGAGCAGGTCGCGGACGTCGGTGCGGGTGCCCAGGAACCGGACCCGCGGCGGGGCGCCCGCCTCCAGCGCCGCCCGCAGGCTGCCGTCCCCGGCCAGCCACAGCTCGGCGTCGCCCGGCACCTGCTCCCACGCGTCGAGCAGCACGTCGTGCCGCTTCTGCGGTTCCAGCCGCGCCGGGCACAACGCCACCGGCACGTCGGGCGGCGTTCCGATCCGCGCCCGCACGGTCGCGCGGTCGGTGGTCGGCGGCGACGGGAACACGGCGTTCGGGATCACCACGACGGAGCGGAGCCCGGCGTCGCGCAGCCGTCGCGCGGCGGCCTCGGCGACGGTGACGACGACGGTCGAGACCCGGCGCAGGACCCGGACGGCACCGGCCACGTCCGCGTCGGCCACACCGTGGAACACCGTCACCACGGGCCGGCGCGGCGCCGCGATCCGGGCCACGAGCGACGCGGAGACGTTGTGCGCCACCACGACGTCCGGAGCGAACCGGCGCACAGCGGCACGAGTCGCCCACGCCGCGCGCGCCACACCGAGCGGCGAACGGCGCGCGACAGGCACGTCGAACACCGGCAGCCCCGCCCGGCTCACCTCGTCCGCGCGGAACCCGCCGCCGCTGGCCACCGCCGACTCCCAGCCGACGTCACCGCCCGCGAGCGCCATCCCGGCCACGAGCGCCTCCGCGCCACCGGCGCCCATCTCGCTGATCACGTGCAGGACGCGCATCGCCCACTCCCTTCCCGCGCACGGCGTTCGACCGCCACCGCGAGGGCGACGAGCGACCACAGCGGCAGGTAGTACTGCTCGGACAGGAAGATCGAGGCGACCAGCACGGCGATCAGCGCCGCCTGCAGGGCCAGCGCCTCACGGCGGTCCGCCACGACGCGCAACGCCCGTTCGCTCGCGACGAAGCCGACCACGACCAGCGCGGCCAGCAGCGCGAACCCGGCCACGCCGAGCTCGGCGGCGACCTCGAGGAACAGGTTGTGCGCCACCGGGGTCTGCTCGTCGATCTCCGCGTTGTGGCCCGCCGCCGCGTACTGCCGGCGGAACCCCCCGGGCCCCACGCCGAGCACCGGGTCGTCGGCGAGCATCCGCGCCGCCGCCTGCCAGCGCAGCATCCTGGTGTCGGCGTTGGTGCCCGCGATGTGGCTCTTCTCCTGCAACGCCCGCGCCAGCCCGGCCTGGGCCGCCGGGGCGAGGACCAGTGCCGCCAGACCCGTGACCGCCGCCGTGACGACCACCGCGCGGACCGGCAGGCCGCGCCGGGCGATCAGCCACAGCAGCGCGCACGCCAGGGCGAGTCCGCCGCCGCGGGAGAACGTCGCCGCCGCGCCGGCCACCAGCACGGCGCCCAGCAGCAGCAACACGATCCGCGACCGGCGCCCGGTGGGGAGCGCCACCAGCAACGGCAACGCCGCCACGAGGACGAACGCGAGGTCGTTCGGGTCCTCCAGCGGCCCCGCGGCCCGCGGTTCGCCGCCGACGAGGCTGAGCAGCCCACCGGCCGCCGCCACGACCGCACCGGCGACCGTCGCGGCGAGCAGCGCGCGGACCGGCACCTCCCGCGCGGCCACGTCGGCCAGCACCACCGTGACCACCAGGAACGGCGCCCACCGGACCAGGTACTCCAGCGTGAACGGCTCGGCCAGGTGCACCGCGGAGGTCGCGAGCAGCACCACCGCCAGCGACGCGACCACCAGGTGCAGCGGGTGCGGGGCGGGCAGACGCCGTCGCTTGACCAGCGAGAACACCCACACGGCGAGCAGCGCGGCGGGCACGACCTTCGCCGACTGCCCGTGCACCCGCAGCAGGTAGCCCTCCAGCGGCGCCAAGGCCACCGTCGCGCAGGCGAGGACGCGCAGCAGGACCGTCAGCCCCATGCGACCGGGTCCCGTTCACGCAGACCGGCCGCCGCCACGCGCTCGACGTGCCCACCGGTGCCGACGACCTCGAAGTCCTTGCGCAGCAACGACAACACCCAGCCGAGCAGCGCGACCTTCTCGCGTCCGGGGACGGCCATGCCGGGGAAGAACTCCATGCCGGGCGCCTCGGCGCCGGAGAGCACGTCCGTCGGGTGCAGCAGCAGTGACGGGGACACGTTGCGGGCACGGCACAACCGCAGCGCCGTGCGGAAGTACCCGCGGGCGAGCTTGGGGGAGATCTGGTGAAGTTGCAGCAGGTACGCGCCGTGGACCGGCACCCTGAGCAACGGCATGGTCGTCACCGGCAGCTCGACGATCCCGCCGCCCCGCCAGCGGAACGGCGTGTTGGGCGCCTTCACCCTGCCGAACCCGCCGAACAGGTCCTCGCCGCCGTCGGTCGAGCCCGCCGACCGGTTGTGGTACGCACGGGCGAGCGGCCCGATCCACGTGGGCAGAACGCTGGCGTCGTAACGGTATCCGCGCCTGCCGAGCACGTCGAGCAGCCGCGGCGTGACGCTGAAACCGGGGCCGCGGAACCCGACGGGCTTCGGCGCACCGGCGGCCATGATCGCCTCCTCGGCGCGCAGGACCTCCTTCTCGACCTCCTCGTCGGTGAGGCGGTGCAGCCACGGCTGGTGCCAGAACGAGTGGTTCGCGACCTCGTGCCCGGCGGCGACGACGCGTGCGACCGCCTCGGCGCCGTCGTCGCGTTCCGCGTCGGCACCGACGACGAAGACCGTGGTGGTCAGCCCGTGCTCACCGAAGACGTCGAGCAGGCGCGGCACCGCGGACGGCAGGAAGCTCGGCCTGCCCTCCCACCGCGGATCGCCGTGCGTCCGCAGGTACGCCCACAGGTTGTCGAGGTCCAGCGAGACGCTGGCGACGGGCTTCACCGCTCACCGCCGGTGGGGACGAGCTCCCGCGCGGGCTTGGCGGCGGCGCCGAGCACCAGCACCCCGGACACCACCAGCAGCACGCCCAGCACGACCCACCACTCGCGCCCGGCCGCGATCCGGTCGCCCATCACCGCGAGCCCGGCGGCCGAGGCGATCACGACCGTGGTCGCGTCCATCGAGGCCACCGCGGACGTCGCCGACCCGCGCTGCAACGCCGTCGCGAGGCACGCCTGCCCGACGAACGCGGCGACCACCATCACCCACGTCAGCGGGTGCAGGAGGAGCTCGGGCACCGGCTTGCCGGCGACGTTGCGCGCGGCCACCGCGACCACCGCGAACGCGATGCCGGCGAGCACCGGCGTGGCGGCCTTCCACGTCCGCGCCAGCGGGAGCACCGCTGCCGTGGCGAGTCCCAGCACGACCAGCGCGGGCACCAGGGGCAGTTCCTCGGCCGTGGACGGCGCCGCGGCCCCCGTCAGCAGCAGCAGACCGCACGCCATCGCCACCAGCACCGCGATCTCGACGCGCCGGATGCGCCAGCCGAGCAGCAGCACCCCGACCACCGTGGCCAGCCCGACCGCGCACGACGACCCGGCCTGCACCAGGTAGAGCGGCAGGTCCTCGCGGGCCAGGAACGCGAACGCGAACCCGCCGACCTGCCCCGCGAACCCCAGCAGGTACAACCGGTCCCCGGCCAGCCGCGCGAGCAGCCCCACGCCCGTGCCGGGACGTTCGTCGGCCCTGCGGGCGGCGACGGTCTGCGCGACTATCCCCAGCCCGTAGAGCACAGTGGACACCGCAAGAGCCAGATGACCGGACACGAAGGACTCTCCGTTGGTTCGGGCGGGAACACGCGATGGCGCGCCTTCAGGTGACGGTCGCACAGTACGACACTCTTGTGCCGCAACACTTTCGAGCGATGTTCCGGACAACACCTTCGGGTGAACGGCGGCGGGATCGGCCGAATTCGCCGAGATCGCTCAGTACCTTCCCGCCGTGCGGGAAACGAACACCGTGACGATCGTCTGCGGAACCAGGCCGGAACTGATCAAGCTCGCTCCGCTCGTCGAACACTTCGGCAGCGCGTGCACGATGATCTACACCGGCCAGCACTACGACCGTTCGATGTACTCACTCATCCGCCGCGATGTGCCGGAGCCGGGCGGTTTCCACGAACTGCGCCTCGGTGGCCTGCGCCGCGGCGAGGGCCTGGGCCGTGCCGTGGCCGCCGTCGACGAGGTGTTCGCCTCCGAACGCCCGTCCGTCGTGATCGTGCAGGGCGACACCACCTCCGCCCTGGCCGGCGCACTGGCCGCGAACGCCTGCGACGTGCCCCTGGTGCACGTGGAGGCGGGGCTGCGCAGCTACGACCGCGCGATGCCCGAGGAGCACAACCGGGTGCTCATCGACCACCTCTCCGACCTGTGCTGCGCGCCCACCTCGCTGAACCGCTCCAACCTCCTCGGCGAGGGGATCGCGCACAACCGGATCGCGGTCACGGGCAACACCGTCGTCGAGGCCCTGGCCCACGCGCTGCCTTCTCCCGAGGAGGAGGCAGCGGTGCTGGGTGGGCTGGGGCTGAAGCGCGATCGCTACGTGCTGGCCACGATCCACCGGCCGGAGAACGTGGACGACCCCGCCGCGCTGGAGACCATCCTGCGGTCGCTCGGTGATCTGCCCCTGCCGGTCGTGCTGCCCCTGCACCCCCGGACCGCCACCCGTGTCGAGGCCTTCGGCTTCGGCTGGTTGCTGCACGGCCTGCGGGTGGTGCAGCCGCAGCCGTACCGGCCGTTCCTGGCGCTGGCGCACGGGTCCGCGGTGGTCGTGTCCGACTCCGGGGGCATCCAGGAGGAGGTGAGCGTGCTGAAGCGGCCCGTGGTCGTCGTCCGGCGGAGCACGGAACGGCCGGAGATCGAGGGGACGTTCGGCACGCTCGTCCCGCCCGGCCCGCTGGTCGTCGGCGCGGTGCTGGCCTGGCTGGACGACGTGCCGGCGCACCGGGAGGCGTTGCGCCGGGTCCCTTCGCCGTACGGGACGGGTTCGCCCTCCGAGCTGATCGCCGCAGCGGTGCGCCGGATGCGGCGCCCGGTCGCCGCCTCGGTTCCGGCCGCCGTCTAGGACACCACGTCCGAGCGCGGGCAGGGCTGCGGGTGGGGGCTACCGCTTTCCCCCCGCAGCCGGGGAAACCGGCGGCCGGTCAAGGCGTCGTGCACCGTGCCGCGGGCGCACCCGGTGCGTCGCTGTGCGCCGGACGGCCGCAACTCGCCGCCGCCACAAGGCTGATCATCACCAGCCCGAAACTCACCAGGCCGAGTGCGAGAACGATGCCGCCGTGCAGCACAACGGCGAGCCCGAGTGCGATGCGGCGCAGACCGGGATTTCCGCACACGCACACCACGATCGCCGTTTCGAGCAAGATCGTCCCCCATGTGATCGCGGAGGAGAGAATGCTCCATTCGAGCAACGGCAGGAGGTCTGCGGTCACCCCGAAATACGCGTCCTGCATCACATGGTGCATCGCGCTGCCGTTGCGCCATTCGTGTTCGGCGAGTTTGATCCAGACCGCCTGCCCGTACACGAGTACGACCTGGAGCCGGATCACCAGATGCGTGATGTGCGCACTGCCCCGCCACCACGCCGGCAACGGTGTCGCGGCCCGTCTCCAATGCCACGCCCGATCATCGGCGAGGCACAGGGGGATCAGCAGGAGTGTGAGGAAACGGGCGACGTTCTCGCCGCCGTTGGGCACGTGCATCACAGCCGCCAGACTGAACGTGGCGTACCAATGCGGAATGCACGTCCAGCGTGGCCGATAACCCGATGCGGCGATCAGCAGCACGGCGGTGGTGACGAGACGGAAAACGGTCTGGGAGCCGGGAGACGAACTCGCGCACCAGAGCGAAAGGGCGCGAAGACCGTCACAGCGCGGCCCTTCCGGACCATTCGGCACGACCGGGAAGAGGTCGGTGTCCGAGGTGAAGACGAGCACCGTCAGCTCGGCCAGCGCGACCAGTGAGCGGGCGAGGCCGAAGGCGCGCGTGCGGTGGTCGAACGCCAGCGCGCGGACTACCGGGGTGCGCACGCGACGTCCACGACGGCGACGCGGACGACGTGCCGGACAAAGGCCTCACGGCTGGGTCGCTCGGTCGCGAACACGGTGCGTCCGCACGGCTTCTCCGCACTGAAGCGGCTGTTCAGGGCCAGTTTCGGTGCTGTGGCGATGACGTCGGCGCAGCCGGGGACGGTTGCCGCCGCGCAGTCCCGCCAGTGGCCGGCGGGCAGCTCCCGCACGGCCGCCAGCAGGCGCACCAGGTCCGCGTAGGACCCGCGGTCGAGGCCCGCCAGGTAGTCCCGGTCACCCGCGGTCCGGGTGATCGGGACGAACGTGCCCGCGGCCTCGTCGTGGTGGTACGCGACGGTGAACTCACGTCCCGCCGCATTGGTGAACAGCTGCATTCCCTGCGGCCAGAACAACCGGAAACTCTCCCGCTGGGCGGTCAGCCGAGACCCGACGACGTCGGCGGGCAGCTGCGCGACCGTGGTCGCCAGGAGAAACACCCCGAGTGCGGCGCCGGTGAAGGCCATGCCTTTCGCCGCACGCGTCTGAGCGTCCATTTCCTCGGACATGGGACCGGTTGTTCCTGTCGGTCAGCACTCGCCGGTCGTGCAGGGCCCGATGATGAGCGCTGTGTCGTTGTTCGAATCGGTGGGTTCCACGTCGGAAGCGGAACTCGCAATGGTCACGGCGACAAGTGCGGCAGCCGCCAGCAGCGCGCCAAAGAAACCGGACCGTCTCATCTTTTTCTTTCCCCTCCTGAGGCGACGAGGAACCTCCCTCCCTCGTCGCTGCGGAGGGGAATATTGCAGCGTTCGCCCACCACGTCAACTGGTGACGGGCCGTGTACGAGCGGTTTCTCTGCGTGATTCCACCTCAGGCTGAATCGGTACAGGCAAATCCCTGTATCTTTCCGCCTCTTGGGTCCTCTTAAAGGTGATATCTCATGTTCTCGTCGCGGTGCCACTGGTGTCCCCGCCGGCTCCACCCGTCGTACTCCGGAAGGAAGCGTGCGGCTGAATGGAATATCGGATTCTGGGCCCTCTGGAACTGCGGTCCGCCGGGCGTCCCGTGGCACTCGGGGGAGAGCGCCAGCAGAAGCTGCTGGCGCTTCTGCTGCTCGGCACGGGCGAGGTGGTCGGGTTCGACAGGCTGATCGACGAGTTGTGGGACGACCCGCCCCAGACCGCGCGCCGCCAGGTGTGCAACGCGGCCGCCGCGGTGCGCCGCGTCGTCACGCGGGGCGGCGGCCGGCTGACCACCAGCACGCACGGCTACCGCCTCGACCTGCCGGACGGCGCCCTCGACGCCGACGTGTTCCGCTCGCTCGCCGAAGCCGCGGAGACCGCTGCCGCGCAGGGCGTGCCCGAGCAGGCGGTGGGGTTGTTGCAGAAGGGGCTCGACCTGTGGCGCGGTCCGGTGCTGACCGGACTGGCCTCCCCCTCGATCGACGCGGCCGCCCAGGGCCTGCGCGAGCAGCGGCTGCAGGCCGTCGAACGGCTGGCCGGGCTGCGTCTCGAGCTGGGTGAGGTCACCTCGCTGCTCGGCGAGCTGACGGGTCTGGTGGCGGAGCACCCGCTGCGGGAGTCGTTGCGCGCCACCTTGATCCGGGCGCTGGACAGGGCCGGTCGGCGGGGCGACGCGCTGGCGGTGTTCGAGCGGGGGCGGCAGGTGCTCGCCGAGGAGCTCGGCACCGATCCCGGTCCGGAGCTGCGCGGGCTGCACGCCGAGCTCCTGCGCGCCGAACCGGTGCCGGCCGCGTCCGGCCGGTCCTGCCTGCCGTTCGACATCGCCGACTTCACCGGTCGGGGGTCCGAAGTGGACAGGGTGGTCCGCGCGGTCGGCGCGCGGGACAACGCGGTCGTCACCGTCGAGGGCATGGGGGGCATCGGCAAGACCGCGCTCGCCGTGCACGTGGCACACCGGCTGGCGGACCGCTTCCCGGACGGGCGCTGCTACGTCGACCTGCGGGGGTTCACCGCGGACACCACGCCGATGACCTCGGGGACCGCGCTCGAGCTGCTCCTGCGCCAGATCGGCGTGCCGGCGGAGCGGATCCCGGCCGACCCCGCCGCGCGCCGGGACCTCTGGCTGGCCGAGGTCTCCGGGCGCCGGGTGCTGGTGGTGCTCGACAACGCGGCCGACGCGGCCCAGGTCCGGCCGTTGCTGCCCGGAGCTCCCGGAACCGTGGCGCTGGTGGTGAGCCGCTGCCACCTCATGGCGCTCGAGGGCGCAGTCCCCGTGTCGCTCGACTTGCTGCCCGCCGGCGACGCCATCGCGTTGTTCCGCCGCATCGCCGGGGAGTCGCGCACGGACGCCGAACCGGAGGCGGTCGCGGACGTGGTCGCGCTGTGCGGCCGGCTGCCGCTGGCGATCAGGATCGCCGCCTCGCGCTTCTGCCGCAGGCCGTGGACCGTCGCCCACCTCGCCGAGCAGCTGCGCGACCGGCAGCGCCGCGCCCGCGCGTTCACCGCCGACGACCTGAGCGTGGCCGGCGTGCTCGCGCTGTCGTACCACCACCTGGACTCCGACCGGCAGGAGCTGTTCCGGCTGCTGGCGCTGGTCCCCGGCGCCGACCTCGACGCGCACGCCGCGGCGGCGCTCGCGGGCGTGCCCGTGCCCGACGCCCAGGACGTGCTGGAGGAACTGGTCGAGTGCAACCTGCTCATGCAGCGCAGGCCCGACCGCTACTGCCTGCACGACCTGGTGCGCGACTGCGCCCGCGACCTCGCCGACGCGGCGCACACACCGTCCGAACTGGACAGTGCGCGGCGGCGGTTGTTCGACTACTACCTGCACCTCGCCGACGTGCGGGGCCGCCGCAGCCTGCCGGGCCGCCGCGGCTTCGAGCCGGACCTGGCGTGGGAGCCGGAGCTGCCGCCGTCACGGTCCGAAGAGGACGACGTCCGCCAGCTCCGCGCCGAGTACAAGAACATGGTCGCGGTGGCCGAGTACGCGAGCGCGCACGGCTGGCACGTCCACGCGTGGCAGCTGCCGTGCCTGCTCATGCCCTACCTGACGCGGGTGGGCCAGCGCTCCGGTGTGCTCGAACTGTCCCGCAACGCTTTGAAGGCGGCGCAGGCGCTGGGCGACCGGTGCGGCGAGTCGATGGCGCTGACGACGATCGCGTTCGCGCTGCGCGAGGCCGGCCGTCACGGCGAGGTGCTGGAGTTCCTCGACCGCGCCATCACGATCAGCCGCGAGCTGGGTGACCTGCCCGCGGCCGTGGGGGGTCTGCGCGACCTCGGGTCCGCCTTGGTGCAGGCGGGCATGCTCGGCGACGCGGCCCGCAGCTTCACCGAGGCGGTGGCGCTCGCACGGTCGATCGGCGACCAGCGCGCCGAGGTGAACTCGACCATCGACCTGGGGTTCGTCGACTGCAACCTCGGCCGCTACGCCGAGGCCGACGCGCGGTTCCGCGAGGCGCTGGCGATGCACCAGCTCGACGGCTACGTGGGCGGCGAGGTCGTCGTGCTGATCAACCTGGGCTGGCTCGCGCAGCTGCGCGGCCGCGACGCCGAGGCGGTCGTCGCGCTGGAACGGGCGGTGCGGCTCAGCCGCGAGATCGGCATGAGCCGCGGCGAGGGGATCGCCCTGGCGTGGCTCGGGGTCACCTACCGCAGGCAGGGCCGGATCGCCGACGCTCTCGCAGCCGGGCGCGAAGCCCTGGAGTCCGCGCGCCGCATGGACTTGCGCGAACCCGAGGGCGACGCGCTGAACGGCCTGGCGGAGACCTGCCTCGCCGCCGGCCGGATCGGCGAGGCCGAGGCGTTGTCGTGGGAGGCCGAGGAACTGGCGATGACCGGTGCGCTGCCGATGGTGCGGGCACGGGCCCACGAGGGCCTCGCGCACGCCGCCGCCCGGCGGGGTGACCACGCCTCGGCGCGCCTGCACTGGGAACGGGCCGTCGAGCTGTACCCGGACGGCGCGGTGGACGCGGAGAACCCGCGCGCCCACCTGGATCGTCCCGGCGCGCTGTGCATGCGGTGCGTCCGCGGCGTGGGGAGCGCGCGGCCGGCGGTCGTGCGCGAGATCGCCTCGGTCGGATGACCAGGCACGACATCCGTGCATCGGTCACCGATGCGGCACGGATGCACGGTACTGGTGCACTGCTCGCGTCAGGTCGAACGGCGAGGAAGTGGTGTTCGAAGATGCTGCAGCCCGCGTTGCCCGCAAGGCTGGTGGATCGGCCCGCGCTGACCGCGGCGCTCGACGCGGCGGCCGACCACGAGGTGGTCGTCGTGAAGGCGGGGCACGGTTGGGGGAAGACGACCTCGGTGGCCGCGTGGGCGGCGACGCGACGAGCCTGCTGGCTCGCCGTCGACCGGGCGGACACCTCCCTCGAACGCCTGTCGCGCGGGCTGTTGCGCGCGTTGCGGCAGCGGTTGCCGCACCTGCCCGCCGAACTGGTCACGACCACCGCGCAGGGCGCCGGCACCGTCGCCGCGCTGGTCTGCGGGCTGCTGGACGCGCACCTCGACGAGCCTCTCGTGCTGGTGGTGGACGACGCCGGACTGCTCGGCGGGGACAGCGAGTGCGCGCGGCTGCTCGAGGCGTTGTGCCGCCGCGGCCCCGACCTGCTGCGGCTGGTGCTCGTCACCGGTGACGAGCTCGCGTTCGACCCCGGACCGGCCGCGGAGATCGGCTCGCGGGAGCTCGCCTTCACCGAGCGGGAGATCGCCGCGCTCGTCGACGACGACCCCGCCGAGGTGCTGGCGCGCACCGGGGGCTGGCCCGCGGCGGTCGTGCTGGGCGGCGGCGAACCGGCCGAGCTGGTGTCGGCCGTGCTGGCGGCGGAACCCGAGCAGAACCGGGACGTGTTGCGGGCCATCGCCTGTCTCGGAACCGCGAGCACGGCGCTGTGCCTGGCGCTCGGGTTCACCGACGTCCGCGACCGGTTGCCCGGACTGGCCCGCCGCGGGCTGGTCAGCGGACCGGAGTGGAGCGTCCTCGAACCCGTCGCCGAGGTGCTCCGGCGTGACACCGAGGACGAGGAGCTCCGGGTCAAGGCCGCGGTGTTCTGCGAACGCACGGGCGCGCACGCCGAGGCGTTGCGGCACCTGGTCGCCGTGCGGAGGTGGGACCTGGTGGCGCGGTTGTTGTTGCGCAGGGACGAGCAGATCGTCGCCGGCGGTGACGCCGACGCGGTGCTGGCCGCGCTGGAACAGCTGGACGTCGACGACTCCCGCCTGCACCTCGTGTGGGGCTTCGCCCTGCAACACAGGGGTGACTGGCTCGGGGCGCTGCACTCCTACGAGCAGGCGGGCGAGACAGGCGTGCGCCTGTCGTGGCGGATGGGGCAGCTGCACGCGCTCGCCGGGCAGACCGGTGCAGCCGTGGAGCTGTTCGAACGCACGGTGTTCGACGACGTCGCCTCGCTCGACGAGGTGCGGCTGCTGTCGCTGGCCGTGGGCTGGTTCCGCGAGACCGGCCGGCACGACAGGGCGCGCGAGCTGGCGGAGAGGTGCGCGGAGGCGGCGCGCAGGTGCACGGGCCACGCCGCGTTCGCCTGGAGCAGCAGGGCGTTCGGGTTGCTCGCCGGGTTCGACGGCGAGCGGGCGTCGTTCGAGATGCACTACGAGCAGGCCGTGGACCGGGCACGGCGGGCGGGCTGCCGCGTGCTGGAGCTGACGATCCGCTGTGAACGGGCGTCGTTCCTCGTGGAGACCGGTCCGGCGCGGGCGGTGGCCGAGATCGACGAGGTGCTGGTGCTCGGCAGGCAGGCGGGGCTCACCGGGCACGAGGCCGGGTGCCGGGGCGTCCGGGCGCGGGCGAACGTCCGGCTCGGCAGGTTCGACGACGCGCTGCGGGACGCCGGGCAGTGCGCGAAGGACCTCGTGACCAAGGCGGAGGTGCACCGCCGGCGGGGCGAACCCGGTCAGGCGCAGGCGTTCCTCGACGAGGCCCTGGCGCTGCCGGGCACCGACCCCCTCGTGCCGGCGACGCTCGCGAGGGTCGTGGCGGGCGAGGACGTCCGCCGGGCGCGGGAGCTCGCGGAGCACGCCGTCGCCACCAGCCAGGTCCTGCGGTTCCGGGAGGTGCCCGCACTGCTCGCCCGGGGCTGGGTCGCCGTGCTGGCAGGCGACCGGGACACCGCGCGGGCGGACGCCGCCTCGGCCAGGGCACTCGCGGGACGCCGGGGCGACAGGGCGGGGCTCGCGGACGCGTTGCAGCTGGCGGCGGCGACCTCGGCGGACCGCGAGGCCCTGCTGGCCGAGGCCGTGATGGTGTGGCGGGCGGCGGGGGACCCGGTGGGCGAGGCGGTCGCGGAACTGGCGGCGGCACGGCTGACCGGGGTGGACGTGCCGCGGTGGGAGAACACCCTGCGGGCACAGGGGGTTCGCACCGACGTGCGGATGGCCGACGTGCTCGGAGCCTGCGCCCCGAGGAGCGCGCGGATCGTCGTGCGGACGCTCGGCGGGTTCCAGGTGCTGCGCGACGGCGCTCCCGTGCCGTCCGCGTCGTGGCAGTCGAAGAAGGCACGTGACCTGCTGAAGATCCTGGCGGCCAACCGGGGACGGCCGGTGCCGCGGCCGCAGCTGGTGGAGCTGCTGTGGCCGGACGACCTGTCGGACCGCACCGCGAACCGGCTCTCCGTGCTGCTGTCGACGTTGCGGGCCGTGCTGTCCGCGCCGGGTCTGCCCGCCGACGCCGAGCCGCTCGTCGCCGACCGCGACACGGTGTCGCTCGACCTGTCCCTCGTGGACCTCGACGTGGCGGAGTTCCTCGACGCGGCGAACGCGGCGCTGGTGGCACATCGGCGGGCGGACCCGGCCGCGTTGTCGTTGCTGACCGACGCGGACGAGCTGCACGTAGGCGAGTTCCTGGCCGAGGAACCCTATGAGCAGTGGGCGGTCCAGGCCCGCGAGGAGGTCCGCGGGCGGTACACGGCCGTGCTGCGGGCGTTGGTGCAGCTGGTGCGCGATCCCGACCAGCAGGTCGGCTACCTGGTCCGGATGCTCGAGCTCGACCCCTACGACGAAAGCGCGCACGTGCGGCTGGTCAAGGCGCTGCGGGCGGCCGGACGGCACGGCGAGGCACGCCGGCGGTACCAGGTCTACCTGGAGCAGATGCATGAGATCGGTGTCCGGCCGGTCGAGCCGGACCTGTTCGGCACCAGGGGTTCGGAAGTTCTTCGGGCAGGCTGAGACCGGATCTCCCGGTACCGGGGCCACCTCCGCGGACGAGAGTCCGCCGGGGTGGCCCCACGTGTGTTTTCCCTGGTGGCACCAGGGATAAGAGCACCATCAGGTTTCCTGAAGGGTGTGCTAAGGGCCGGTTCGTAGCTTCGTCGCGTGAAGGAACAAGGGACAAGCGGCTGGCTGGTCCGCCCTCGGCCACGGCCGGAGGCGGCGCTGCGGGTGGTGTGCGTTCCGTACGCGGGCGGTGGCGCGTCGGCCTTCTGGGACTGGGCGGAGCTGCTCGGGGAGTCCGTCGAACTGTGGTGCGCGGTGCTGCCGGGCAGGGAACGGCGGTTCGCCGAGCCCGCGGTCACCGAGGCCGCGCGGGTCTCGGCGCCGCTGGCCGAGGCGATCCGGGCCGAGATCGCGGCACCGGTGGTGCTGTTCGGCCACAGCATGGGCGGCCTGATCGCGTTCGACGTCGCCCGCAGGCTCGGCGGCCAGGTCGAGCACCTGGTCGTGTCCGCGGCCAAGGCGCCGCACCTGCCGTTCGGCGGCGAACCGCACCTGCTCGACGACGACGGCCTGCTCGGCTGGATGACCACGCTCGGCGGCGTTCCCGCGGACCTGCTGGCGCACAGGGACGTGCTCGGCCTGCTCCTGCCGACGTTGCGCGCCGACCTCACCGTGTGCGCCGGGTTCCACGGCACCCGTGACGTGCTGGACGTGCCGATCACCGCGTTCTGCGGCACCGACGACCCGCTCGCGACCGCGGCCGACGTCGCCGCGTGGCGGCACCACACCGTCGCCGGCTTCGACCTGGTGGTCCGGCCCGGCGGCCACTTCTACCTCAAGGACGACCCGGCGGCGGTGACGAGCGTCGTGCGTTCGGTGACCGCCAAGGAAGGTGTGCAGTGACCCAGCAGCGACCAGCGGCCACCCGTGGCCAGCAGCAGATCTGGTTCTCCGACCAGCTCGCGCCGGACGCCACGTTCAACACCGTGCCGGTGCACGTGGAGATCACCGGTGACCTCGACCCCTACGCGCTCGCCACCGCCCTGACCGCCGTGGTCGACCGGCACGAGCCGTTGCGCACCAGCTACCGCCTCGACGGCACCGACCTCGTGCCCGAGGTCGCGCTGGAGGCGCACCTGTCGATCACCACCCACGACCTGCGCGACCTCCCCGCCGCCGCGCGGTCGGAGCGCGCCGAGGCGCTGGTGGCCGGGGAGCTCGCCCGCCGCGTCGACATCTCCGGCGGGCTGCCGCTGAGGGTCGTGCTGCTGCGGCTGGAGGACGACCGCCACCGGCTCCTCCTGCTGGTGCACCACATCGCGATCGACGGGGCGTCCGTCGCGGTGGTCCAGGACGAGCTGCCGCGCTGCTACCAGGCCGCCGTCGACGGCGGGGACGTGTCACTGCCCCGGCCCGCGGTCGCCTACCACGCCATCGCCCCGCTCGCCGGGGACGTCGGGCACTGGCGCACCGAGCTGGCCGACCTGCCGGAACCGCTGGAGCTGCCGGCGATCCGCACCCGCCCGGCCCGGCCCGACTTCGCCGCCGAGGTGCTGCCGCTGGTCGTGCCGGAGGAGCTCGCGGACGCGGTGCGGCGCACGGCGAGCACGCACCGGTCGTCGTCGTTCATGGTGCTGCTCAGCGCGTTCTCCGTGCTGCTGCACCGGATCACGGGCTCGTCGGACGTCGTGGTCGGCTCGCCGTCCGCCGGTCGCGAGCACGCCGACACCCACGACCTGGTCGGCTACTTCGTCAACATGCTCGCGCTGCGGGTGCGCCTGGGGTGGGACCCGACGTTCGGCGAGGTCATGGACGCCGTGCGCGACACCGTCCTCGACGCGCTCGACCACCGCGACGCGCCGTTCCACGAGGTCTGCGAGGCGCTCGGGCAGACCGGCGACGTGGACCGCCACCCGGTCTTCCAGGTCGTCTTCGCCTCCCCGCCACCGCTGGCCGGGCCGCTCGCCGCGGGGGGCTGCGTCTTCACGTTCACCCAGGGCACGAGCGACCAGGGCCTCTACGACCTCGAACTGCAGCTGCCCGACTCCGGCAGCGGCGAGATGCGCGGCTGGGTCAAGTTCCGCACCGCGCTGTACCACCGTGCCGACGTCGTCGACCTGACCGAGCGCTTCGCCATCGTGCTCGGCCAGCTCACCACCGCACCGCGAGCGCGGCTGTCGAACCTGTCGCTGCTCTCGCCCGGCGAGCGCGACCGGATCGTCCGCGACCTCAACGCCAACGCGACCGCGTACCCGGCGGACGCCACCCTGGTCGAGCTGTTCGAGCAGACCGCCGACCGCCACTCCGGCGACATCGCCGTCGAGTTCGGCAACGAGCGGCTCACCTACGCGGAGCTGGACCAGCGGGCCAACCGCCTCGCCGCGCACCTCGGCACCCTCGGCGTGGCCGGAAGCCCCGTCGGCCTCCTCGCGGACCGGGGCGTGGACTGGGTCGTCGCCGCGATCGCCGTGCTCAAGGCCGGGGGCGCCTACCTGCCGCTCGACCCGGAGTACCCGCTCGACCGCCTGCGGGCGCTGTGCGCCGACGCCTCCGCCACCGTCGTGGTCGCCGACCGCCCGGTGGCCCTGAGCGGGGTCGAGCTCGTCGACCTGTCCGCGATGGTCCTCACCTGTCCGGCCGACCGTCCACAGCGGACTGCGGTCGCGGACGACCTCGCCTACGTCATGTACACGTCCGGCTCGACCGGCATGCCGAAGGGCGTCTGCGTCAGCCACCGCAACGTGGTCCGGCTCGTCCGCGACACGAACTACGTCGACTTCGCGCCCGGTGACCGGGTCGCGCAGGCGTCCACGACGACGTTCGACGCGGCGACGTTCGAGATCTGGGGCGCGCTGCTGAACGGCGGCCGGCTGGTCGGGCTGCCCAAGGACGTCGCCCTCGACCCGGCGGCGCTGGGGGAGTGGCTGCGCGCCCACGAGATCGACACGCTCTTCCTCACCACCTCGGTCGCCATGCACGTGGCACGCGAGCTGCCCGGCGCGTTGTCCGGCCTGCGCTACTTCGTGTTCGGCGGGGAGCAGCCCGACGAGCACGCGATCGCGACGCTGATCGCCCACCCCGGCGGACCCGAGCACGTCGTGAACGGCTACGGCCCGACCGAGACGACCACCTTCGCGTCCAGCCACGAGTGCGAACGCGCGGAGGGCCGCGTCCCCTTGGGACGCGGGCTGAGCAACACCCAGCTCTACGTGCTGGACCAGTACCTCGAGCCCGTGCCGCCGATGGCCGTCGGCGAGCTGTGCGTCGGCGGGGACGGCGTCGGCCGCGGCTACGTCGGCAACCCCGCCCTGACCGCCGGGAAGTTCGTGCCCGACCACCTCGGCGGCAGGTCCGGGACGCGGCTGTACCGCACCGGAGACCTGGCGCGCCTGCTGCCGGACGGCACGTTCGAGTACCTGGGCCGCGCCGACCGGCAGGTGAAGATCCGCGGGTTCCGGATCGAGCCGGGCGAGGTCGAGGCGTGCCTGCACTCGTCGGGACTGGTCCGCCAGGCCGTGGTGGTGCCGCGTGAGGACTCCGCCGGTGACGTCGCCCTCGTCGGCTACGTCGTGCTGGAGCAGGCCGGCGAGGAGCAGCTCGACGAGCTGATGCGGCACGTGCGCGACGCGCTGCCCGCCTACCTCGTGCCGTCCGCGCTGGTGCCGCTGGAGGCGTTGCCGTTGACCCGCAACGGGAAGCTCGACCTGCGCGCGCTGCCCGGCCCGGAGATCGCCGCCGGGGAGCCGGACGAGCCGCGGACGCTCACCGAGGTCGCCGTCGCGAACCTCTGGCGGCAGGTGCTCGGCGCCGAGTCGATCGGCCGCGACACCAACTTCTTCGACCTCGGCGGTCATTCGCTCAAGGCCGCCCGGATCCTGTCGCGCATCGAGGGCGAGCTGGGGGTCCGGCTGCCCATGCGGTCGCTGTTCGACCACCCGACCGTCGCGGGCATCGCGACCGAGGTCGAGCGGTTGCGCGACACCACACCCATGTCCACCGGCGCGATCCGGGCAGGGGCCAGGCCCTCGCTCTCCGTCGCCGACCTGCTCGACCTGTGACCGGAGGGGGACTCGTGCAGGACGTGTTGCGGCGCTTGAGAGCGCTCGATCCCGACAAGCGCGCGGAGGTGTTCGCGCGGCTCGCCGAACGGGGCGAGGAGTTCAACGTCCATCCCGTGTCGTCCGGGCAGCGGAGGCTGTGGCTGCTCGACCAGCTGCACCCCGGTAGCCCCGTCTACAACGTGCCGTACGCCTTCCGGCTGCGCGGACCCGTGGACGGCACGGCGCTGGGGGAGGCGCTGCTCGCCCTCGGGCGGCGGCACGAGGTGCTGCGGACCGTGTTCCTGGACCTCGACGGCGACCCGCGCCAGGTGATCCTGCCGGAGCCGCAGTTCTCGCTCGTCGTGACGCACGCCGACGTCGGCGACCGCGACGCCTTCGCCAAGGCCCGTGCGGCGGAAGCGGCCCGCGAGCCGTTCTCGCTGGCGGACGGGCCGCTGCTGCGGGCCGAGCTGGTGGTGTTCGACGAGACCGACGCCTTGCTGCTGGTGTCGATGCACCACATCGTCTGCGACGGGTGGAGCACGCAGCTGCTGTTCGCCGAGTGGCGCGCCGCCTACGAGGGCCGTGACCTCGGGCCGGAACCGACGCAGTACCTGGACTTCAGCCGCTGGCAGACCGAGTGGCTCGCCGGTCCCGACGGCGCCCGGCTGCTGGACTACTGGACCGGGCAGCTCGCCGGGGTGCCGCCGGTGCTCGAACTGCCGGCGGACCGCCCGCGGCCGGCCGTGATGAAGATGCGCGGCGGCGCGGTCGAGTTCTCCTGGCCGGTCTCGCTCAAGGCGCGGCTCGACGAGTTCTGCCTGGCAGAGCGCGTGACGCCGTTCATGGTGCTGCTGACCGCGTGGAACGTGCTGCTGCACCGCTACTCCGGCGCCGATGACATCGTGGTCGGCACCAACGTCGGCAACCGGCGGGCCGAGGTCGAGAACGCGATCGGGTTCTTCGTCAACACCGTCGCGCTGCGGACCCGACTCGACCCCGAGGCGAGCTTCCTGTCGGTGCTGCACCAGGTGCGGGACACGACGCTGGCCGCGCAGCAGCACCAGGAGCTGCCGTTCGAACGGGTCGTCGAGGCGCTCGCGCCGCCGCGCAGCACCGCGCACCAGCCGGTCGTCCAGACGGTCGTCGGCATGGAGGACAGCCAGCACGAGATCTTCACGCTGCCCGGCGTCGCGGTCGAGAAGATCGCGTCGCACTCCGGGACCGCGAAGTGGGACCTGGAACTCGGCGTCACGTCGACCGAGGGCGGGATCTCCGGGCTGCTGGAGTTCGACAGCGCGCTGTACGACCCCGCCACCGCACGCCGGCTGCTCGGCCACCTGGAGACGGTCCTCGGTTCGGGTCTCGCCGACCCGTCCACCCCGATCGGGCGGCTGACGATGATCACCCCGGCCGAGCGGGTGCGGCTGCTGGAGGAGTGGAACCCGCCGGCGACGTGCCGGCTCGACGGTGTGCTGGTGCACGAGCTCACCGAGGCGTCGGCCGACCGCACGCCGGACGCGGTGGCGCTGGTGTTCGAGGACCAGCAGCTGACGTACGCGGAGCTGGACGCGCGGGCGAACCGGCTCGCGCACCTGCTGCGGTCGTCCGGGATCGGCCGCGGTGACCTCGTCGGCATCAGCCTGCCGCGGTCGATCGACCTCGTGGTGGCGCAGCAGGGCGTGCTCAAGTCCGGCGCCGCGTACGTGCCGCTCGACCCGGAGTACCCGGCCGACCGGCTCGCGTACATGGTCGAGGACTCCGGGCTGCGCCTGGTCGTGACGCTGGCGGCGCTCGCCGGCAGGTTCCCCGGTGCCGGCACGCTGCCGCTGGACGAGACCGACCTCTCCGGCCAGCCCTGCGACCGTCCACAGCGGACGATCGAGCCGGACGACCTGGCGTACGTGATCTACACGTCCGGGTCGACCGGCAAGCCCAAGGGCGCCATGCTGCCGCACCGGGGTGTGGTGAACCTCGCCGACGAGCTGGCGCGGATGCTCGGCATCGGGCCGGGCAACCGGATGCTGCAGTTCGCGTCGTTCAGCTTCGACGTGTCGGTCGCCGACATCATGGTGACGCTGCGGTCCGGCGCCACGGTGGTGCTCGCCGCGCAGCACGACCTGCAGCCCGGCCCGGACCTCGCGCGCACGATCAACGCGCAGCGCGTCGACTTCGCGTGCCTGCCGCCGACCGTGCTGAGGCTGACCGACCCCGCGCTCGTGCCCGGCCTGCGCACGCTGATGGCGGGCGGCGAGGCCTGCCCGGACGAGGTCGCCGCCGCGTGGGCGCCCGGCCGGCGGTTCATCAACGTCTACGGACCCACCGAGGCCAGCATCTGGATCACCTCGTCCGAGTGCGACGGCACGGAGAGCCCGTTGCCGATCGGGCGGCCGATCACCGGCAACACGGCCTACGTGCTGGACGGGAACCGGGAGCCGCTGCCCGTCGGGGTGCCGGGCGAGCTGTACCTCGGTGGCGTGCAGGTGGCCCGCGGGTACCTGAACCGGCCGGAGCTCACCGCCGAGCGGTTCGTGTCCGACCCGTTCGGCGACGGCCGCCTGTACCGGACCGGGGACCTGGCGCGGTTCCTGCCGGACGGGCAGGTCGAGTTCCTGCGGCGGATGGACGACCAGATCAAGCTGCGCGGGTACCGGATCGAGCTCGGCGAGATCCAGACCGCGGTGGCGCAGCACCCGTCCGTGCGCGCGGCGGTGGTCATCGCCCGCGAGGACGTGCCGGGGGACGTGCGACTGGTCGCCTACGCGGTCGCCGCCGAGGGGTGCCGGATCGACGCGGCGCAGCTGCGGGCGTCGTTGCGGCGCGGGCTGCCCGAGTACATGGTGCCGTCGGCGTTCGTGCAGGTGCCCACGATCCCGCGCAACCCCAACGGGAAGCTCGAGCGCCGGGCGTTGCCGAAGCCGGAGTCGGTGGTCTCCGAACGGGTCGTGGTGCCCGCCGGCAACCAGACCGAGCGCGCGATCTCCGAGGTGTGGCGCGAGGTGCTGCGGATGGACCGGGTCGGCGCGGACGACAACTTCTTCGACCTCGGCGGCAACTCCCTGTTGCTGGTGAAGGCGCGCAGCAGGCTGGCCGAGGTGTTCGCGCGGGAGGTGCCGACGGTCACGTTGTTCACCTACCCGACCGTCCGCGCGCTGGCCGCTCACTTCGACGGCGGCGGGCAGACCGGCACGCGTGCCGCCGGTGGCAGGAAGGCTTTGCTGGCGAGGGGGAAGAAGTCGTGACGGAGTACACGGGACTGGAGATCGCGGTGGTCGGCATGGCCGGCCGCTTCCCGGGATCGTCCACTGTGGAGGAGTTCTGGGAGAACGTGCTCGCCGGCGAGGTCGGCGTGCGCCGCTTCACCGACGAGGAGCTCGACGCGGCGGGCGTGACCGCGCAACGACGCGCGGAGCCGGGATTCGTACCCGTGGGTGGCGCGCTGGACGGCATCGAGTTCTTCGACGCCAAGCTGTTCGGCTACAGCCCGCGCGACGCCGCCGTGCTGGACCCGCAGCAACGGGTGTTCCTGGAGTGCGCCTGGCACGCGCTGGAGCACGCCGGGCACCTCGGCGGCGGGGCGGAGGTCGGCGTCTACGCGTCGGCCAGCGTCGACACGTACCTGCTGCGGCACCTGTGGAACAACCCGGCGGTGCCCGGTGGCCTGCAGCCGCTCGACCTGCTGCTGGCCAACGACAAGGACACGCTCGCCAGCCGTGTCGCCTACCACCTCGACCTGACCGGCCCGGCGATCACCGTGCAGACGGCGTGCTCGTCGTCGCTGGTGACGATCCACGTGGCCTGCCAGGCACTGCTGGGCCGCGACTGCGACATCGCCCTGGCCGGCGGCGTGTCGATCCGGCCGCCCGTGCACGAGGGCTACCAGCACACCGAGGGCGGCATCCTCGCCGCCGACGGCCGGTGCCTGCCGTTCGACGTCGACGCGCACGGCGTGGTCGCGGGCAACGGGGTCGCCGCCGTGGTGTTGCGGCGTCTCGAGGACGCGATGGCCGACGGCGACACGATCCACGCCGTCGTGAAGGGCACCGCGGTCAACAACGACGGCGCCGGCAAGGTGGGCTTCACCGCGCCGAGCGTCAACGGGCAGGCGCGGGTCATCAGGGCAGCGCACGACCTGTCCGAAGTGGACTCGTCGACCATCGGCTACGTCGAGGCGCACGGCACCGCCACCCCGCTGGGCGACCCGATCGAGGTCGCCGCGCTGACGCAGGCGTTCGTGCACCCGCCTTCGGCGTGCGCGCTCGGGTCGGTGAAGGCGCTGATCGGGCACCTGGACGCGGCGGCCGGTGTCGCCGGGTTCGTCAAGGCGGCGCTCGCGGTCGGGCACGGCGTCGTGCCGCCCAGCCCGTACTTCACGGCGCCGAACCCCGAGACCGGGCTGGAGGACAGCCCGTTCTTCGTCAACCGCGAGGTGCTGCCCTGGCCCGGTGACGGGCCGCGCAGGGCCGGGGTCAGCGGCTTCGGCATGGGCGGTACGAACGCGCACGCCGTGCTGGAGGAGCCGCCGTCGCCGGAGCCGATGCCGCCCGGCCGCTCGCGGCACCTGCTGGTGTTGTCGGCGGCGAGCGAGCAGGCGTTGGAGCAGAGCAGGAAGAGGCTGGCGGAGCACCTCGCCGCGGGTGGGCACGAACTGGCGGACGTGTCGCACACGGTGCGCACCGGCCGTCGTGCGTTGCGGCACCGGCTCGCGGTCGTGGCCGGTGACCGCGCCGACCTGACCGGGGCCTGGACCGGCTCGGGCGACCGCAGGGACGTGGTGTTCCTGTTCCCCGGCCAGGGT
Organism: Lentzea jiangxiensis; assembly: GCF_900104175.1. Classification (GTDB taxonomy): domain Bacteria; phylum Actinomycetota; class Actinomycetes; order Mycobacteriales; family Pseudonocardiaceae; genus Lentzea; species Lentzea jiangxiensis. Next base: position 49,887 of record NZ_FNIX01000008.1, on the reverse strand, counting down.
TCCCAGTACGCGGGCATGGCCTCCCAGCTCGCCGACGAGGAGCCGGTGTTCCGCGCGGCACTCGACGAGTGCGCCGCCCACCTGCCGTTCGACCTCCACGAGGTGCTGGCCGACGCCGAACGGCTGACCCGCACGAAGTACACCCAGCCGGCGCTGTTCGCGGTCGAGTACTCGCTCGCGAAGCTCTGGCAGCACTGGGGTGTGCGGCCGGTCGCGATGCTCGGGCACAGCGTCGGCGAGTACGTGGCGGCGTGCCTGGCCGGGGTGTTCGGGCTGCGGGACGCGCTGGGCCTCGTCGCCGCCCGCGGCGCGCTGATGGACGCGCTGCCCGCCGGCGCCATGCTGTCGGTGCCGCTGGGCGCCGCGGACCTGGACCTGCCGCCGGACGTGTGCCTCGCGGCGAGCAACGCGCCGAACCTGAGCACGGTCGCCGGCACGTTCGAGGCCGTCGGGAGGTTCGAGGAGAGCCTCGCGGTCACCAGCCGCAGGCTGCACACCTCGCACGCCTTCCACTCCTCGATGATCGACCCGGTGCTCGGCGAGTTCGCCGCGCTGGTGAGCGAGGTCGAGCTGCGGGAGCCGCGGATCCCGTTCGTCTCGAACGTGTCCGGCACCTGGATCACGGACGCGGAGGCGACCGACCCCGGCTACTGGGCGCGGCACGCCCGCGCGGCCGTCCGGTTCAGCGAGGGACTGACGACGATCCTCGCGAACGGCCCGGCGAACCTGCTGGAGGTCGGACCGGGCAACGTCCTGAGCACGCTGGCCCGGCAGCACGACCTGACCGGCAGCGCGGCCTACGGGTCGCTGCGGCACCCGCGCGAGGACAAGCACGACCTCGACACCGTGCTGGCCGCGGCGGGCCGGCTGTGGATCGCCGGTGCCGACGTGGACCTCGGGGCGCTGACGGCGGACGAACGCCGCCGCCGGGTTCCGCTGCCGGGATACCCGTTCGAGCGGGCGCGGCACTGGGTCGACCTGCCGGGTACCGCACCGCGCGAGGCCGAGGTAGTCGAGGAAGCGCGCGAGCGGGAGGTGGCCGCGACGGGTGACCTCGCCGTGATCACCGGGATCTGGCAGGAGCTGCTCGGCATCGCGAGCATCGCCCCGGACGACGACTACTTCGAGCTGGGCGGGCATTCCCTGCTGGCGACCCAGGTCCTCGCGCGGATCACGGCCGACCTCGGCGTCGTGCTGCCGGCGGCCGCGATCTTCGAGGCGCCCACGCCGGCGAAGCTCGCCGCCAGGGTCGAGCAGCTGCGGGCGCACGAGCCGGAGCAGGACGACGAGTTCGCCCGGCTGCTCGCCGAGATCCGTGACATGTCACCGGAAGAGCTGCGGGCCGAACTGGACCGCGAGCGGGACGCCCAGGAGATCTCCCAGTCATGACAGACCACCTGACCAGCTCACTGACCGAGGAGCAGCGCCAGCTGCTGGCCCTGCGGCTGCGCAACGCCGACCGCTCGCAGCCGGTGTCGTTCACCCAGGAGCAGCTGTGGTTCCTCGACCGCCTCGACCCCGGCAACCCCGCCTACGCGATCCCGTTCGGGCTGAAGCTCACCGGGCCGCTCGACCGCACCGCCCTCGAACTGGCGGTGGGCCGGGTCGTCGACCGCCATTCCGCGCTGCGCACCACGTTCTTCGAACGGGATGGCGAGCTGCGGCAACGGGTGCGCGACAACGTCTCCATCGCCATCGAGGTCACCGACCTGACGGCGGACCCCGGACGTGCCGGGGAAGTGGCCCTGGAGCACGCCCGGCACGTCTTCGACCTGAGCACGGGCCCGCTGGTGGCGTTCCGGCTCGTGGTGCTCGGCGAGCAGGAGCACCTCCTGCTGGTGACGGCGCACCACATCGTGTTCGACGCCGCCTCGGCCGAGGTCTTCGGCTCCGACCTCGTCGCGTTCTACGGCGGTGAGGCGCTGCCCGAGCTGCCCACGACGTTCGGGCGGCACGCGGCGGCCGAGCGGCGCAGGCTGACCGACGAGGTGATGGACGAGCACTTGGCGTACTGGAGGGACAAGCTCGCGGACAGCCCCGCGCGGTCCACGGTGCCGTCCGACCTGCCGCGCCCGGCGATCCAGACCCACAGGGGCGGACGACGTCACTTCGTCGTGCCCGCCGACCTCACCGGGAAGCTCGCCGCACGAGCCCGTGAGCTCGGTGTGTCGCTGAACGCCGTGGTGCTCAGCGGGTTCGCGGCACTGATCGGCCAGGAACGGGTGCTGCTCGGCATGCCGGTCAGCGGTCGCGGCCGCCCGGAGCTGGAGCCGATGATCGGCTCGCTGGCGAACATGCTGGTGCTGCGGGTCGACCTCGGCGCCGACCCCGACGAGGTGGTCCGGGGCACGCACCGCGCGATCAGCGAGGCCTACGCCCACCAGGACGCGCCTTACGCACGGGTCGTCGAGGCCGTCGACCCGCCGCGCGACCCGAGCCAGAACCCGTTGTTCCAGGCCATGCTCAGCCTCACCGAGGCGCCGGCGGCCAAGACGGCCGGCGGGGTCGAGTTCAGCCCGTTCGAGGTCGACAACGGGCTCACCGACTTCGACCTGTTCGTGGTGCTGTCCAGAGTGGACGGCGAGCTGCGCGGTGTCCTCGGCTACAACGCGGACCTCTACCTCGACGAGACCGTCGGTGAGCTGGACGAGCAGTTCCTGACCGTGCTGAGCGGGCTGGCGGCGGGGGAGCCGCTGCGGCGGCGCGACCGGATCTCGATCGCCGCCACGTTCACCGCCGACCCGGTGCGCGAGCCGCTCGACGTCCTGAACGGCGTGCTGCGCCTGCCGGTCGACGTCGAACTGGCTCCCTACGGGCAGATCGTCCAGCACCTGCTCGGCGGCGACGGCGGCAGGCTCGCCGACGTCGTGCTGCTGCGCTGGGAGGACTGGCTGCGCCACGGCGACTCGGTCGAGGCGAGCTGGCAGGACCTCGAGGCCGCGGTCACCGCCTACCGGCAGCGGTCCGCCGCCCCGCTGTTCCTCGTCGTCTGCCCGTCCGCGCAGCCCTTCGGCCACCTCGACGACCGGCTCGCGGTGCTCGCCGACCAGACCGGCGGCGTGCACGCGGTGTGGTTCGCGGACTGGGCCGAGGCGCTGCCCGTCAGCGCCCCGTTCGACCCGCAGGCCGACAAGCTCGGCCACGTCCCGTACACGCAGGAGATGTTCGCCGCGCTGGCGATCCTGCTGACCCGCGAGCTGCACCCGGACTCACCGCGCCTGCACCTGCTGGACACCGCGCTCGGCGACCCGGCCTCGCTCGCCGGTCGCGCCGCGCCCGCCGTCCGGGCCGTCGCGGTCGGCACGCCTCCCGTGGCGCCGCGCACCAGGACCGAGGAACGGCTCGCGAAGGTGTGGCGGGAGGTCCTCAAGCTCGACGAGGTCGGCGTCACGCACGACTTCTTCACGCTGGGCGGGCATTCGCTGCTCGCCACGCAGCTGCTGTCGAAGGTGTTCGCGGAGTTCGGCGTCGACGTGTCGCTGCACGCGCTGTTCACCCACCCGACCGTCGAGGCGCTGGCCGGGCTCGTCGACGAGCCGGGGCAGACCGGGCACCCGCTGTCGCCGGTCTCCCGCACCGGCCCGCTGGAGCTGTCGGCCATCCAGCAGCGGATGTGGGCGGCGACCCAGCTCGACACCACCACGACCCGGATGAACACCACGTTCGCCGTCAGGTTGCGGGGCTCGCTGGACGTGCCGGCGTTGCGCGCCGCGGTGGCCCAGGTCGTGCGCAGGCACGAGATCCTGCGCACCACGTTCGCCGAGCGGGACGGCCGGCCGGTCATGGTCGTGCACCCGGACCTGGACTGCTGGCTGCCCGAGGCCGTCGGCTCGCCCGGCGAGTTCCTCCTGGAGCACACCGGCCACGTCTACGACCTGGAGAACGGGCCGCTGCTGCGAGTCCGGCTGGTGCGGACCGGCACGGACGAGCACCACCTGCTGCTCGGCATGCACCACATCGTCTGCGACAACACGTCGTGGGGCGTGCTGCTCGCCGAGCTGTCGGCCGGCTACGCGCGGGCAGAGCTGCCGGAGCTGGCGGTGCAGTACGCGGACTACGCGGCCTGGCAGCGGGAACTTCTCACCGACGAGGCCCTCGAACCGCACGCGAACCACTGGCGCTCCTACCTCGCCGAGGCGCCGTCGCAGCTGGAGCTGCCGGCACGACGCCCCGAGCGCAACGAGACCCGGCGCACGTCGTCCGAGGTCCCGGGCACCGTCGCGGAAGCGTTGAAGGACCTGGCCCGCGCCGAGGGCAGCACGCCGTTCGCCACGCTGCTCGCGGCGTACGCGGTGGTGCTGTACCGGCGCAGCGCGCAGCCGGACGTCGTGCTGAGCGTGCCGCAGCAGGGCAGGCCGCGCCCGGAGGTCGAGCACCTCGTCGGCTGCTTCACCGACCTGCTGCCGATCCGCGTCGACCTGGCGGGGCGCCTCACGTTCCGCCAAGTCCTGCAGCGGGTGCACCGCGCGATGGTCGACGGCTACCGGCACGCCGACGTGCCGTTCTCCAGCGTCGCCCACGTGCTGCCGCGGCAGAAGGGCCGGCACCCGGTCTACCAGTGCGCGTTCAACTACGCGGACCTGCCCGAGGAGGCGATGACGTGGCCCGGGCTCGACCTGGAGCCGCTGGAGGTGCCGGTCACGAGCCTCGACTTCGACCTGTTCCTCACGCTGACCACCGAGCACGGCGAGCTGGCCGCGACGCTCGAGTACAGCGCCGACGTCTTCACCCCCTGCGGCGCCGACGAGCTGCTCGGGTCGTTCGTCGCCCAGCTGGCCGAGCTGGTCGGCGCGCCGGACACGCCGATCGTCGTCGAGGGCACGGCGAGGTCCACTGTGGACGGCCTGCCGGTGAGCGTCGTGTCGTCGCGCCCGGTCGACGGGGTGTTGCCGGTCCTGTCGTCGTGGGCGGACAAGCTCGGCCTGCCGCTGACCGTGCGCACGACACCGGCCGGCCAGGTCCTGCGCCCGTTGCTGGACCCGGAGGCCGGGCTCGACGGGGTGGAGCGGGAGGTCACCGCGCTGTTGCTGCGGTGGGAGGACCTGTTCGAGGGCGGCGTCGCCGCGTTCGAGATCGCGTTCGCCCGGCTGTGCGGCGCGATCGGGCGGTGGACCGGGCGCACGGGTGCGTCGCTCGCGGTTCTCGCCACGTCCGAACGCGGGGAGAAGCCGTGGCCCGGTGTCTTCGGGCACGCGGCGGACCGGCTGGCCCGCCGCTTCCCGGCGGTGACGGTCGTCGACCTGCTGACGGCCGAGGGCAACGGGGACGTCGTGCTGGGCACCGCTCTCGCGCGGCTCGTCCACGGCGGTGAGCTGCCGGAGGAGCCCAGGGCGGCGGAAGCCCCGCGCACCGGCGAGGAACGCGCTCTCGCCGCCGTGTGGCAGGACGTGCTGAAGCTCGCCGAGGTCGGTGTGCACGACGACTTCTTCGAGCTGGGTGGCGACTCGATGACCGCCATCCAGGTGGTGTGGCTCGCGAACCAGGCGGGCATCAGGTTCACGCCGGCCCAGCTCACGGCCAAGCGCACGATCGCCGAGCTGCTGCGCGTCCCGATGACGCCGGAGCAGCAAGCGCTTGCGGGCGTGTGGTGCGAGGTGCTGAAGCTGCAAGAGGTCGGTCCGCACGACGACTTCTTCGAGCTGGGCGGTGACTCGATGACCGCCATCCAGGTGGTGTGGCTCGCGAACCAGGCGGGCATCAGGTTCACGCCCGCCCAGCTGACCGCCAAGCGCACGATCGCCGAGTTGTGCGCCGCGACCGCGCCTCAGCCGGTCGTGGACCAGGGACCGGTTCAGGGCGACTTCCCGGCCACCGGTGCCCAGCGCTGGTTCTTCGAGGCGCTGGCGACGTCGATGGTCGCGCCCGCCCACTTCAACCACCCCTACTACCTCCGGCTGCGCGTGCCGGCCACGCCCGAGCAGCTGGAGCAGGCCACGAACGCGTTGGTCGCCCACCACGACGGGCTGCGGCTGCGGTTCCGCCGCGAGGGAATCGACTGGTACGCCTCCCACGGCCCGGTCGAGGGCGCGATGCCGTTCGTCTCCTTCGACGTCTCGGACGCGGCCGACCGTGAAAAGGCGATCGAGGACCACCTGAACGAGGTGCACCCGACGCTCGACATCGCGGACGGCCCGCTGGCCAAGGTCGTCCACTTCGGACTCGGCGGCCACGAGCCCGACCGCGTGATGGTCATCTGCCACCACCTGGTCACCGATGGCGTCTCGCGCAGCCTCGTCCTGGAGGACTTCCAGAACGCGCTGCGCCAGGTGCTCGCCGGCGAACCCGTCGACCTCGGGCCCAAGACGACGTCGTTCCGGGACTGGGCGCTGAGGATCGACGAGTACGCCCGCGGCCCGCAACCGCTGGAGGAGCTCGAGTACTGGGAGAGGCAGGCGCCCGGCAGCGAGGAGCTGACCCCGGACCTGCCCGGCCTCAACACCTTCGGCGTCATGCTGGACATCCACACGACGATCGACGCCGAGACCACCGCACGTCTGCGCGAGCTGGCCAAGCGGCACCAGGTCGGTGTCGGCGACCTGCTCGTCTGGGCGTCCGTGCGAATGGCCGCCGAACGGTCCGGCAGTCCCGAGTGGACGATCGCGACCACCGGGCACGGCCGCGAGGCGTTGTTCGACGGCCTCGACCTGTCCCGCACGGTCGGCTGGTTCCAGGTGATGTACCCGATCCGGCTCACGCTGCCGGAGGGCGCCGACACCGACGCGGTCGTGTCGCTGGCCGAGCAGCTCGGGACGGTGCCCGTCAACGGCATCGGCTACGGCCTGCTGCGCTACAACCACCCGGACCCGGCCGTGCGGCAGCGGCTGGAGAAGCCCAGCCCGCAGCTGACCGTCAACTACGCCGGGGCGTTCGGGTTCACCGACCTCTCCAGCGCCGGCGAGCTGTTCGACCTCTGCCAGTCCGAGCTCGGTGTCCTGCAGGACAGGGGAACCGTCTGGCCCGGCCGGATCGACGTCGTCGGATCGCTGGTGGACGACCGGATCCGCATCGAGATGAACTACGGCACCGAGATGTACCTGCCCGAGACCGCGCGCCGGATGCTCGGCCGAATCGAAGAGCTGCTCCGCCGGCTCGTTGACCAGAACAGGACGAGGTAATGCCCAAACCTTCGGGATTCGGCGCGTTCACGATCATGTGGGTGGGACAGCTGCTGTCCGCCCTCGGCACCCGCATGACGAACTTCGCGCTCAGCATCTGGGTGTGGCAGCACACCGGCTCGGCCACGTCGATGGCGCTGATGATGTTCTGCGGCTTCGGCTCCACCGTGCTCTTCAGCCCGGTCGCGGGCAGCCTGATCGACAGGTGGAGCCGCAAGACGTCGATCATCGTCAGCGAGATCGGGTCGATCGCGGTCACGTTCATCCTGCTGGCGCTGTTCCTCACCGACTCGACCGAGCTCTGGCACCTGTACCTCGTCAACGTGCTGACCGGCGCGCTGCTCGCGATCCAGGGACCGGCGTTCGGGGCGACCATCGCGCTCATGATGGAGCGGGGCAGGTTCCTGCGGGCCAACGCGATGATGTGGTCGGTCAAGAGCTTCCCGGTGATCTTCGCGCCGGCGTTCGCCGCCACCCTGCTCGGGCTCACCGGCATCAAGCTGATCCTGCTCGTCGACGGGCTCACCTACGTGGCCGCGATCATCACGGTGCTCGTCGTGCACATCCCGCGGGTGCCCGGCCAGGACCGCGAGAAGAGCACCTTCTGGCAGGACTGCGTGTTCGGATTCCGCTACATCGTCGAACGCCCGCCGCTGCTCGCGGTGCAGGTCGTCCTGTTCTCCATCAGCCTCCTCGCGGCCCTCGCGTGGGCGCTGATCGTGCCGCTGGTGCTCGCCCGCACGCTGGGCGACGAGGGAACGCTGGGCCTGGTGCAGAGCATCGGCGCGGTCGGCGGTGTGCTGGGCGGCACGCTGCTCGCGTTCATGAAGCCGCCGCGCCGCAAGATGCTGGTCGTGCTGGGCGCGATCCTCGTGTTCAGCATCGTCGGCCGGATCCTCTACGGCGTCGGTGACGGCCTGATCGCGTGGGCGGCGGCGATGTTCTTCGTCGAGCTGACCATCCCGTTCATCGACGGTCTCGCGCAGACCATGTGGCAGGAGAAGGTCGACCCGGCCGTGCAGGGACGCGTCTTCGCCGCCCGCAACTTCTTCGAGAACCTGTCGGTCCCGATCGGCTTCGCGGCCGCCGGACCGCTGGTCGACAAGGTGCTGGAACCCGCCATGCGAGGCGACACGGCGCTCGCGGACGCGTTCGGCTGGCTGGTCGGCACCGGACCGGGCTCGGGCATCGGGCTGCTGTTCGTGGTCGTCGGTGTGCTCGGCGCAGGCGTGGGTGTCGCGGGCTTCCTGAGCCGCAACGTCCGCGAGGTCGAGACCCTCGTGCCGGACCACGAGCCGGAGCCGGAAGCGAAGCCGCTCGACCGCCAGCCCGCGCTGGCCGACTGAACGACGAAGGGGGAGAACACCATGACGCACCGGGTCGTGATCAACGACGAGGAGCAGTACGCGCTCTGGCCCGCCCACAAGGACAACGCGCCGGGCTGGCGCGACGCGGGGGTCAGCGGCACCGAGGAGGAGTGCCTTGCGCACATCGGTCGCGTGTGGACGGACATGCGCCCGCTCAGCCTGAGAGGACGGTCATGACCTTCACCGAGGTGGTGGCGGGCGCGCTGGACGTCGATCCGGCGCACGTCACCGACGACGCGGGCCAGGACACGCTGTCGAGCTGGACCAGCATGCGGCACATCCAGCTGATCGTGACGCTGGAGGAGGCCTACGGGCTGTCGTTCGACTACGAGGAGATCGCCGGCGCGCGGACCGTCCGCGACGTCCGCGACGTGCTGCGGGCCAAGGGGGTCGAGGTCTGATGGACCTGGTGGAGGACCTCGCCGCGGTGCGCCGCCGGTGGCAGGAGATGGCCGGCACCGAGGTGAGCCCGGTGATCAGGGCCGGGGTGCTGGCGAGCTACACGATCGACCCGGTGCTGCCCTACCTCGGCACCGCCCTGCACGACGCGGGCCTGCCCGCCTCGTTCACCACCGGGCCGTACAACCAGATCGTGCAGCAGTGCCTCGACGACACGTCGGTGATGGCGGCCGCCAGGCCGGACGTGCTCGTGGTGGCGCCCCGGTTCGAGGAACTGGGCGACGAGCTGCTGACCGTGGTCGACGCCGCGATGGCCGCGGCCCGGCGCTGGGGGTCGTTCCTCGTCCTCGTCCTGCCCGCGGTGCCGGAGGAACGGGTGTTCGGGCACCTCGACGACGGACGGGCCGCCGGCACGGCCGCCACGGCGCACGAGGTGCGCGAGACGATCCGGGCGGAGCTCGCGGGCCGGCCGGACGCCTGGGTGGTCGACGCCGAGCAGGCGGTCCGCGCGGCCGGCACGGGCAAGGCCCACCACCCCGCCATGTTCAAGTTCGCCAAGATCCCCTACACCGAACCGGTGTTCGCCGAGCTGGGCGCCGCGCTCGCCGGTGTGCTGCGGGCGGTGCACGGCGTGACGCCGCGGATCGTCGTGGTGGACCGGGAGTCGGCGGACGCGCTCGGCGAGCCGCTGAGGTGGTTGCGCGAGTCCGGCGCCCGCCTGGTGTTCAGGCAGGGGCAGGAGCCGGTTGCCGAGCTGGCGGAGGCGGAGGGCGTGCCGGCCGGGTCCGCGGCGCTCCTGCGGCTCGGCGCCAAGCCCGCCGCCTGGCGCGACGAGCTCGTCCGGTCCGGGCTGCTGGACCGCCTGCCGCCGCCGGAAACCCCGCCACGTCGTGCGCGGCGCGCCGTCCAGAAGACGGTGTCGCTCACCGACTTCGTCGCCGGGCTGAACGTCGAGGTCGACCTCCGCCCCGTGGGACCGGACTCGGCCGCCAAGGTCGTCGAGGTCGTGTCCAGGGCCAAGGACTTCACCCTCGGCACCGGGGAACTCGACCTGGCGCAGGACCGCGAGGTGTTCGCGGTCCACGTCCGGGACAAGTTCGGCGAGTACGGCATCAGCGGCGCGGTGGGCATCACCGGGGAAGGCGTCGTCGACGTCTTCTCGCTGTCCTGCGTCGTGCTCGGCAAGGGCGTCGAGGACGTCGTGCTCCAGCAGTTGCGCGAGAAGCACGGCGACATCGTCTTCCGCCACCGCCGCACCGCGCACAACCAGATCACCGCCGGGTTCCTGACGGACGCCGGAGCGAGAATCGAGGAGATCCCGTGACCGTCCACTTCGGAGTCGTGTCGCTCGGGCACGTGCTCGGCGACCCCGTCGAGGTGGCGTCCGCCGCCGCCGGCTACACCGCGGACGTCGACCGCGTGCTGGGCTGGGGGTACCGGACGTTCCACCGCGCCGGGGACGGCGTCGGCCTCACCGACCTGGCCGCCGAGGCCGGTGCGAAGGCACTGGGCGACGCGGGCGTGCAGCCGCACGAGGTCGACCTGGTCGTGCTGGCCATGTCCGACCTGTCCGAGCACCTGTACTGGGACGCGGCCGGCGCGACGCAGGCCAAGATCGGCGCCCACCGGTCGGAGAACGTCCTGCTGACCCAGGCGTGCGGCGGGGGAGTGGCGGCGTTCGACATCGTCGCCGGCAAGTTCGCCACCCACCCCGGCTACTCGACGGCGCTGATCATCGGCGCCAACCGCGTCTGCGAGCCGTACTGGAACCGGATGGAGATCAACACCAGCATCTTCTCCGACGGTGCCGCCGCGGCCGTGGTGAAGCGCGACCACCCGCGCAACCGCTGGCTCACCACCGAGATCATCAGCGACGGCCGCTACGCCGACTTCATGATGATGGACGTGGGCGCCGCGGCCCGCCCGTTCGCCGGGCAGCGGGACATCGGCGTGAAGAGCCCGCAGAAGCGGCTCGAGGAGTTCTTCGCGGGCGACATCCGCAAGATGTTCGAGTTCGTCTCGACCATCCGCACCAACAACCACGAGGTGGTGCGCCGGGCCTGCGAGCGCGCCGGCACCACGCCCGCGGACCTGCGCAAGCTCCTGCACCTGCACGACAGCGTGCCCGCGATGACGCTGCTCGCCAAGGACCTCGACCACGGTCCCGAGTGGACGAACACCGAGGTGGCGCAGGCGCTCGGCCACGTCGGGTGCGCCGACCAGCTGATGTCGCTCGAGCACTACCTCGCGGCCGGGGAGCTCACCGAGGGCGACGTCGTGGCACTGACCAGCACGGCCAGCGGCATGCACTGGCTCTGCACGCTTCTGGCGATCTAGGGGGAGACACGATGGAGACCAAGGAAGTGCTGGCGCGGATCCGCCGGCTGACCACACCCGGCGCCGAGGCGGACCCGGCCCTGCTCGGCGACCTGGCCGCGCTGACCGACCTCCCGGCGTTGCTGGAGGCAGGCCGGCTGCTCGGCAAGGTACCCGCGGAGCTGCTCGGCACGCTCAGGCCGCTGAAGGTCGCGATCACCGGCACCTTCACCGCGTCCGGCGTGGCACCGCTGCTGCGGGTCGCGCTGCTGGGCAGGGGGATCGCGCCGGAGATCCACGTGTCCGGCTTCGACCAGCTGGCCGTCGACCTCAGCAGCCCGGACTCGCCGCTCGCGGCGTTCAATCCGCAGGTGACGCTCTGCCTGCTGCACGACGACTGGTTCGTCCCGGCGGAGTGGGACGACGCGGCGGCGTTCGAGAGCGCCGTTCGCGGCCGTTGGGGCATGTTCGACAACCTCGTCGGCGCCTTCACCGAACGCTCCGGCAGCGCGGTCCTCGTGCACACCGTGCCGCTGTCACCGGTCGAGATGCGCGGTGTCGTGGCGTTCGACGGCAGGGCGGCGCTGGGCCGCGCGTGGCGCGAGCTGAACAGCGACCTGCTCGGCATGGCGCTGCGCCGCGACCAGGTGCACGCCCTGGACCTGGAGGCGTACCTGGTCGACGCGCCGGCCCGGCTGCGCGACGAGCGGCTCTACCGGTTCGCGAGCGCCGCCTGGACGCCCGAGGTCGAGCAGGTCTACGCCACCGAGGCCGCGCACTTCTGCCGCGCGTTCCTCGGCCTGGCCAAGAAGGTCCTCGTGCTCGACCTGGACAACACGCTGTGGGGTGGCGTCGTCGGCGACGACGGCCCGAGCGGCATCCAGATCGGCTCGATGTACCCCGGCAACGCGTTCCGCGAGATGCAGCGCCGTGCCGTGCAGCTGCGCAAGCAGGGCGTGGTTCTCGCGCTGGCCAGCAAGAACGAGGCCGCGATCGTCGACGAGGTCCTGAACGACCACCCGGACCTGGTGATCCGCCCGGCCGACATCGCGGCCCGCGCGGTCAACTGGCAGCCCAAGGACCACAACATCCGCGGGCTCGCGGCCCAGCTCAACCTCGGCCTCGACAGCTTCGTCTTCGCCGACGACAGCACGTTCGAGACCCAGCTCGTCCGCGGCTCGATCCCCGAGGTCACCGTGGTGCACCTCGACGGCGACCCGGCCGACCACGTGACGGCGTTGCAGCGCACCGGTTCCTTCGACGTGCTGACGACCACGGCGACCGACCGCGAGCGCACCGGGCTCTACAAGGCGCGCGCCGAACGCACCGAGTTCGCCGACTCGTTCAGCTCGGTGCAGGACTACCTGCGCGGCCTGGAGATCACCGTGTCGGTGCGGGAAGCCGACGAGTTCAGCCTGCCGCGACTCGTGCAGCTCGGGCAGCGCACCAACCAGTTCAACATGATCGGCACCTCCCACGCGGAGGCCCGCACGCGGGAGATGGCCGCGTCCGGCGACCACGTCGTGCTGGTCTTCGAGGTCGCGGACCGGTTCGGCGCCGAGGGGATCGTCGGCGGCGTCTGGGTGTCGAAGCACGACGACCACTGGCTCGTCGAGAACTTCGTGATGAGCTGCCGCGTCTTCACCCGCGGCGTCGAGCACACCGTCGTCCAGCACCTGGCCGACCGGGCCCTCTCGGCGGGTGCCGTGCGGCTGGAGGCCGACTTCAGGGCCACCGACCGCAACAAGGCCGCCGCCGCGTTCTACCCGGACGCCGGGTTCGAGCGGGTGTCGGAAGGCCGCTTCACCCTGCCGCTGCTGCCGCGGCCGCAGATCGGTCCCGAGTGGACCACACTCGTCGTGGAAAGGGAGTCCGCCGATGTCTGAGGTTTTCGTCGACGTGGTCGACCTCGTCGGTCAGGTGACGGACCTGCCGGCCGAGGACATCTCGGCCGACGCGCGGTTCGAGGCGCTCGGCAACTGGACGAGCTACGACGCGCTGCGCCTGCTCACCGGCATCGAGCAGAAGTTCGCGGTGCGCCTCGACCTGCAGGAGTACTTCGCCATCAAGGACGTCGGCGGCCTCGTCGCCGCCGTGGCGACCGCTCAGGAGAAGTCGGGATGATCCTGCGCATCGACCACGTCGGTGTCGTCACCGGCGACCTCGCCGCCGCCGGAACCGGCCTCGGCCTGATGGACATGAAGAACACCTACGCCGACGACGTGAACGCCTACGGCGTGGCCACCTCGTTCTGGCAGTGCCCCGGTGACACGACCTCGATCGAGCTCGTGGCTCCGGTGCGCCCCGACGCCGCCGTGCACGGGCACCTCGCGCGGCTGGGGCCGGGCCTCAACCACGTGGCGTTCGAGGTCGACGACATCGACGCGGACCTGCTGGCGTTGCAGGACCGCGGCGCGGTCCTCGTCGACGAGAAGCCCTGCCAGGGCGGACGGCCCGGCCTGCGGGTGGCGTTCGCGCACCTCGGGCCGGCGACGGGGCTGCTGGTCGAGCTCGTGGACTACGGCAACCGCGCCTGAGTCGGCTGGGAGGCCTCGGGCACCGCCTGGGGCCTCTCGCTCTTGCGGCGGGTCAGCACGAGCGGTCCGTCCTCGGTGATCGCGACGGTGTGCTCGGAGTGGGCGGTGCGCGAGCCGTCCGCCGAGCGCAGCGTCCAGCCGTCCTCGTCGTAGATGATCTTGTCCGTCGTGGCCGCGAGCCACGGTTCGATGGCGATGGTCAGGCCGGGCTTGAGCTTCATGCCGTGACGGCGGCGGCCGTTGTTCGACACGTGCGGCGCCTCGTGCATCGTGCGGCCGATGCCGTGGCCGCCGAACTCCAGGTTCGGCGTGTAGCCGAGCTCGGTGCAGACCTCGCCGATCGCCGCCGAGATGTCCCCGATGCGGTTGCCGGGCCGCGCGGCCTCGATCGCGGCCGCCAGCGCCACCTCGGTGGCCCTGACCAGGCGCAGGTCCTCCTCGCGGGGCGTGCCGACGATGACCGTCATGGCCGAGTCGGCCGCCCAGCCGTCGATGAGCACCGCGATGTCCATCGTCAGCACGTCGCCGTCCTGCAGCACGTAGCTCTTCGGCAGGCCGTGCAGCACCGCGTCGTTGACCGCGAGGCACGTGACGTTGCGGAACGGGCCGCGGCCGAACGACGGCGAGTAGTCCCAGTAGCAGGACACCGCGCCGCGCTCCTCCAGCATGTGGCGGGCGTGGTGCTCGAGGTCGAGGAGGTTCACCCCCACGGCGGCCTGGGAGGAGAGCTCGTCGAGCACCTCCCCGATGAACTGACCGGTGACGTGCATGCGCTCGATCTCGGCGGGGGACTTGAGCTCGATCAACGTGTTCCTCCATCAGCGGGTGCCGGTATAACTATACCGCCGCCTGGGGTGTGCCGCCGAACGGGCGCCCTAGTCAGTCCGCCACGAACTCCTCCACCTTGCGAGCGCGCAACCCGAGGATCAGGGCGCCCTGCGCCTCGCTGTACGGGCTGAGCTGGCTCAGTCGCAGTGTGAACCCCTCGCGGTCGTTGACCGCTCCGCCCAGCGCGTACCGCCGCAGTTCCTGCATGCACGGTCCCAGGAGCAGGTCCTTGCCGGTCGCGAGTTCTCCGCCCAGCACGATGAGCCTCGGGTTGAGCAGGTTGCACAGTTGCGCGAGCGCGATGCCGAGCGTGCGTCCGGCGTCCTGCAGCACGCGGGTGCACACCGCGTCCCTGGCGTGGGCTTTCTCGATCAGGGACTGCAGGGTCACCGGGTTGTCGGTCGTGCTGCCCCGGTGCGACCTGCGCACCTCCGCCACCAAGGACTCGGAACCCACGATGGTGTCCAGGCAGCCGCGGCCGCCGCACTCGCACACGTCGCCGTTGCGATCGATCGTGAGATGACCGATCTCCCCCGCCATGCCGCGGTGGCCCCGGTAGAGCTTGTCGCCGATCATGATGCCGACACCGACACCGTTGGTGGCCTTGACGTAGACGACGGTCTCGGCCGGTTCGTCCATGCCGTAAATCTGCTCGGCCATCGCGCCGAGGTTGGCGTCGTTGTCGATCGCGACGCGCACGCCCAGGTGCTCGGTCAGGTCTTCCGCGGGCCGGTCGTAGTCGTGCCAGGGGAGGAGCACGGGCGTGGTGAACCGGCCGGTGCGGGGGTCGATCATCCGGGGGACCGAGAGGCCGGCCGCCACCACGTCGTCGAGTGTCTGGCCGGTCTCCTCCACGGCCTCGCCGATCATCGACTTGATCATCGGCAGGAGCCGCGAAAGCCCCCGGTTGGCACCGTCGCCGCGTTGCTGGACCGAGAACTTGTCGTGGCGCTGATCGACGCGTCTGGCTACCACGACGACGTGGTCGTGGCTGATGTCGACACCGATGGCGACGCCGCGCGTCGGGGCCAGGCGCACCGGCGTGGTCCGGCCCCTGACCTTGTCCTGGGTCCGGTCGATCTCCAGGACCTGCTCCGCGACCAGTTCCTGCACGGCGGTGGAGACCGAGGCCTGCGACAGACCGCTGCGGTAGGCGATGCGGGACTGCCTGTCGGCTTTCACCATGATCTCGACCAGCATTCGCTTGCGGTTTGCGTCGCGCGCGCCACTCGCCGGTCCGAGAAGTTCACGCGCCTCGATCATGCCGCCTCATCCCGCCTGAACACCCAAAACTGAGAAGATCGATATTAACACGGTTTCCTTCAAATTGAAGAAATAGCACCGGAATGGAGGAGGACAGGCTCGGATCCGATCGTCGGGCGCACTTCGAGTGGAATAGGAGGGCTATCCGTCGAGAGCGGTTCGGTACAGGTTCAGGTAGTCGCCGAGTTCGCGATCGACCAGGAATCGATCACGGCACCGGTCGTGCGCGGCGGCCCCGAGGCGCGCGGCGCGCGTCTCGTCGGCCAGCAAGGAGTTCACCGAACTGGCGAACGCCAAGGAGTCCGTGGGGTCGACCAGCAGACCGCTGCTGCCGTCGACCAGCTGGGCCGTGAGCCCGCCCACGGAGGTCGCCACGATCGGCCGGGATTTCCACATCGCCTCGGTGACGGTGAGGCCGAACCCCTCTTCAAGGCTTTTCTGGACAATAATCGTAGAACTCCGCTGAATGGCATTGATGACCAGTGCGTTGGTGGTCTGATCGGCCAGCGTGAGCACGCACAGATGCACCCTGCGTCGGACATCCGGGGGCAAGGACTCCCTCATCCGGCACACTTCCGCGAAAATTCCGGCACCCTCAGGATCGTCGGGAATGTCGGCGGGATCGGGACCGGCCAGCAGGAGATGTCCCGTCGGGACGTGTTCGGCGAAACTGCGCAGCACCCCGGTCATGTCCTTGAGCGGGTCCCACCGCGAGACCTGGGTGACGACCGGGGCGTCGGCGGGCAGCGGCTGGTCCTGCACGGCGTAGCCGACCGCTTCGTCCGGGGCACCGGTGAGGCCCGCCCGCCGCAGCAGCTCACGGCACTGCTGCGGTGACAGGTCCCGGTTCTTCGGGGCCTCGGGGTCGATCGACGGGGTGACCGCGGTGACCTGGGCGGGTGACAGGTACGCCGGAGCGAAACCGGCGATGGTGAAGACGCACGTCGGGATCACCTCGACGTAGGGCCGGAGGAAGTTCCACGCCGCGGCGACGGCGGCGCCCCGTTCAGTGGTGCCGATGTGGGAGCGCCACACCACCTTCACGCCGGCGTCGAGCAGGTGCGGCGCAATTCCCGCGGTCTGCGGGTCGTGCAGCAGCACCACGTCGCCGGGGCGGACGTACTCGAGCAGCTGCTTGGCTGACCGCGCGGTGACGTCGCGGTAGAGCCGGGCGTCCTCGGCGGTGAACTCCGCGGCGCACCGGTTGTGCAGACCGTGGTGGATCCGCTTCGTCAGCTGGAAGAACTCCGGTTCGGCGTCCGCGATCAACCAGCCGACCGGAAGCCCGAGCGACTGCTGCCGGGCGATCGACGACCACAGCAGTTCGGCGACGCCTCCACCGGCCGGGGTGCTGTTGACGTGCCAGATGCGCCTGGGGCCGAGCTTGCGGGCCAGTCTCTCCGCGGCACGCCGGAGCCCGAAGACCTGCGGGTGCGGGCTCGTGCCGACCTCGACCGGGAACACCGGGTGCGCGGGCTGGGCCTGCTGGGACTGAGTGATCATCAGACATCTCCTTCGGTCGTCCGGATGATCAGGCCTCGGCCGGGTTCGCGCAGGACTTCCAGGTCCGCGCACGCCCCGGCGACCACGTCGGCCTCGGCGAGGTGCTCCGACTCACCGCCGCCCAGCCCGATGACCCGCATGCCCGCACTGCGCCCGGCGGCGATGCCTGCCGCTGCGTCCTCGATCACGACGCACCTCTGCGGCGGTGCGCCGAGCAGACCGGCCGCGAGCAGGTAGCCCGCGGGGTCGGGTTTGCCGGCGGACACCTGCTCGGCCGTTACGAACACCTTCGGCTCCGGCAGGCCCGCGGCTCGCAGCCGGGCCCTGGCGAGCGGTTCGGAGCCGGAGGTGACGATGGCCCATTCGTGCTGCGCCAACGACTCCAGCAGTGCGGCCGCACCGGGGCCCGCCGTCACGTCCGAGGTGTCGAGCGCCTGCCCCGCCTCGAGGCGCGTCGCCTCTGCCTCGGCGTCGAGGTGCGGCGCGACTTGGCGGATCGTGTCCACCGAACGGGTGCCGGAGGCGGCGGCGAGCACCGCGACCGGGTCGATCCCGTGCGAGTGCGCCCACGCCGTCCAGGATCTGTGGACCGAGGCGGAGGAGAAGACCAGCACCCCGTCCAGGTCGAAGAGGACGGCCGCGGCGGACATCTCGACTGATTGCGACATCGGAGAACTACCCATCATGGAGCCGGGGTGAGTGATTCGGAGAGCACCTTGTGGAGGCGGTTCGCGAGCGCGAGGGCGTCAGCACGCTCGCGCTTGAGGAAGTTGCGGCCGAAGATCAGTCCGAGCGCGCCAGCGTCGCAGGCCGCGCGAGCGCGCTCGGCCAGTACGTCGCCGTCGGTGTGGTCTCCGCCGGAGAGCAGCACCAGCGCACGGCACGCGGACGCGACGACGCGGGGGAGTTGCTCCTGCGGCGGTACCTCACGCCGGTACTCCTCCGGCACGAGCGGGGAGTGCTCCGCCGACGGCCAGTTGACCTTCACGACGTCCGCGCCGAGTTCCGCCGCGACCCTGGCGGCGTAGTCGACGGCGTAGAACGAGTCCCTGCCACCCCTGCGGGTGATCGCCGAACCGCGCGGATAAGCCCAGACGATCAACGGCATGCCGAAGCGCTCGCAGTCCTCCCGTACCCGCCGGAAGGCGGCGAAGTCCTCGCTTTGGCGCGGAGATCCGACGTAGAGGGTGTACCCCACGGCATCGGCGCCCAGGGACACCGCTTCCTCGACGGTGGCGTTGAGCGGGGACAGCGGCTCGTCGTCCGGAGGTATCTCGGTCTTGCCGTTCAGCTTCACCACGAGCGGGATCCGCCCGGCCACGGCCCCGTAGTACCGGCGGGCGTGCCCGATCTGGAACACGACCCCGTTGAACCCGCCTTCGACGGCGAGGTCGAGCACGTAGGCCGGATCGCCGGATCTCGGGTTCGCCGCGAAATCGCGGGGACCGTGTTCCAGGCCGTGGTCGTAGGGCAACAGCAGCACGGTGCCGTCCTGCGCGCCGTGCAGGTGCAGCATGCGCCGCAACCGGGTGAGCTTGCCGGTGCTCAGACCGCGGTCCTCCAGTGACACCACCACGTCAGCCACCCGCGATCTGCACGAAGAGGTACACGTGGTCGCCGGAGCGCAGGTGCGTCGGGCCCTCCGGGCGCCGGCTCACCTCGTCGTTCACCGCGACCAGGAAACCCGAGCGCAGGCGGCCGGACTCCTCGAAGAGGTGGTGGCCGAGTCTCTGATGTCGCTGCCGTATCTCGCGGACGGTCTCCGGCCAGGTCTCAGCGTCGAGTGTGAGCGAGCGGTGGCCGGGGGATCCCGCCCCGTCGGACAGGTAGGTGGCGAGCGAGGCCGCGAGTGTCATGGTCACCATGGGACGTTGTCCTCACCTTCTCGGACGGGACGGGGGCCGCGGGCCAGCCGGAAGCCGAGGTCCGGCGCCGAGTAGCCGGCGGGGTCGTGCAGGCGGAACCGCGTGCGGCACATCTCGGGCAGCGCGAGGTACCCGCCACCCCTGGACACCTTGTGCTCCGTCGCGGCCAGGTTCAGGCCCCCGTTGTGCGCGAACGGATCGCGCCTCGGCGACCACGAGTAGAAGTCGGGGAAGTACGTGTCGGCGCACCACTCCCACACGTTGCCGTGCATGTCGTAGAGGCCCCACGCGTTGGGTGCGCGCGTGCCGACGGGATGCCGTCGCCCGCCGGCGTTGTCGCTGCACCACGAGTGGGCGGGCAGCACCTCCGCGGCACAGCACCAGTCGTGCGCCGATCCGGCGCCACAGGCGAACTCCCACTCGGCCTCGGTGGGCAGGCGGCAGCCGACCCACCCGGCGAACAGCACCGCGTCGTACCAGGACACCCCGACGACCGGGAGTTCCGCTTCGGCGGACGGGTACGCGTGGTCCGGGACGAGCAACGTGTAGAGCCTGTTCGTCACCGGGACCCTGGACAGTGCGAACGGCGACAGCGCGACCTCGTGCCGAGGGGTCTCGCCGCAGAAGTGCTGCACGGCCGGAGACGGCGACCCCATCTGGAACACGCCACCCGCGAGTTCCTCCAGCCATGGCGTCACGAACTCCTGGTACCGGTCCTCCGCGTGCCGGTACAGCCCGTGCGTTACGAGTTCCTCGTACGCCTCCTTGTCGGCCCGTGCCGCGAGATGGGCGACAGAACGGACGATGGTTCGGGAATCCGGGCAGCGCGGCCGTCCAGCCTCGTCGAGTTCGAGCGCTTCCCGCCAGTCGGGCGGCAGTGGCTCGTCGGAGGACGGGGAACCGAGGTGCACCGCCAGTTCACGGATTCCCCTCGCGGTCGCGGAGAAGGCCCGCAGCTGCGGCTGGTCGGGGTTGCGCAACGAGATGATCAGGTGCCACATGCTGTCGAACCTGCTCGTGTGCAGGTCGTAGTCGATCACGGAGAAGTTGCCGGGGTGGCGCCGGTGCGTGTGGAACACCGCCACCTCGTGGAGATCGTTCTCCTGCAACATCTTCTGCACGCGCCACGACTCGTCCTCGGCGGCGACGAACCCCGCGTCGGGGTGGTCGACGAAGTACTGGCCGCGCGATTCGAAGCCGTGCTTCCAGCGCGCCGAGTTGCGGACATTGCCCTCGAAACCGATGAAGTCGTGGGGACGGGATTCGCCGCGCGGCGCGACCAGGTAGCCGAACGACTTGTCCGGGTAGCGGTCGACCACGTACTCGACGATCCTGGTCACCAGGGACGGGGGCAGCGCGACGGCCGTCTGGTCAGGCATCGGCGGCCACCGCGGTGTAGCGAGTGTCCGCGGGACCCCGGCCGGGGTCCCGCCGGACCAGGTCGCGTGCCGCCAGGTGTTCCAGCAGCCGGTGCACGGTCACCGGCGGGTGCCCGGTGGCGTCGGCGAGCGCCTCGGCCGTCGTCGGTTCACCGGACTCCGTGAGGTGGTCCAGCACCTTCTGCCGCAACGAGAGCAGCGGCAGCGCGGTGTGCTTGTCGACGCCCGGCTGGTGGTAGGCGTTGACGTGCACCAGTTCCGCGTACAGACCGACCGCTCGTTCGAACAGCGCCAGCAGCGCGCCCAGCGCGTGCTCCCGGTAGTCGGGCAGCGTGATCGCGAGTGCGGGCCGGCCGCGTTCGGCGAAGGCCTCCAGCGTGCCGAGCAGACCGCAGAACAGGTGGTCCGCGAGCGCCGACTCGCCCGATTCCCCGCGGTGGGTGCCGATGAGCGTGACGAACGAGTCGTCGCGGCCGTCCCGCAATTGCTGGAAGTACGAATGCTGGTCCGACACCCCCTTGTGGCCGTGGACGGTGAGTCCCTGCCGGACCACGCGGCCCGATCTGTCGAGCCGCTTGCCGAGCGATTCCATCACCAGTTGCTGCACCCACCTCGGGAGCAGCGCGAGCCGATCGCGGTACGGCACGACCACCATGGTCCGGTCGCCGCGGCCCCCGCCGAGCCAGTACCAGGAGAGGGCCAGCAGCGCCGCCGGGTTCGCGGTGGCCGCCGGGTTCCGGGTGCACCGGTCCATCGCCGCCGCACCGAGCAGGAACGCTTCGGTGTCCGCGCCGGCCAGTGCGGCGGGCAGCAGGCCCACCAGCGACGTCACCGACGTCCGGCCGCCGACCCACTGCCACAGCGGGAACACAGCCGACCACCGGTGTTGTGCGGCGTGCTGCGCCAGGTCACTGCCGGGGACCGTGGTGGCCACCGCGTGCGCCGCGAAGTCGAGGCCCGCGGCGCGGAACCTGCGTTCGACCTCGTGGGTCACCTGCCACGGCGTCGGGGTGATGCCGGATTTCGACACCACGGACACGAGAGTGCGCTCCAGGCCACCGGGCAGGTCTCTCAGCGCTCGGTCGATCCCATCAGGATCTGCGTTGTCGAGGAACCGCACGGCGAGACCGCCGCGATCGTGCCAGGCGTCGCAGAGCAGCCGAGGGCCGACCGCCGACCCGCCGATGCCGATGTGCAGGACGCTGCGGTACCTCTCGCGGGCGACGGGGAGGAAAGTGGCGACCTGGTCCCAGCTCCGCCGGATGCCCGCGCCGAGATCAGCGGAAGGCGCGAGGTCGGGCGCGCGCAGCCAGTAGTGCCCGACCATCCTGTGTTCGTCGGGATTCGCCTCGGTCCCTGCTTCCAGCGCGACCATCGCGGTGAGCGCCTCCGACAGGGGGCCCGCCATGTCGGCCAGGAACGCCTCGGACATGCGGGCGCCGCTCACGTCGAGAGACAGGCCCGTACCGGCGTCGGAGCAGTGCAGACCGCAGTACCCGGCCCACTCTTGCCGATCGTCTGCGGTAGCCATCACGGGCCTCCTGTCATCGGACGCCGGCGGAGCGCTGGGCCATTGATCTTACTTCTCCCTTTGGGTTCGAAGGATCGCCCGAAGGTTTGAACTCCGACCGGAAAACTGGTCAGAACAAGGACAATGTGGAAAATTTCCAAGATCTTTTCCTGGCTGGCGTTGTGTGCCTCCGCGAAGCATTGATCGTCGATTGAGGAGAGCCGTTCCTTGGAAGTGATGCCTGCGGGGTGCCTTGCCGTACGGGTGTCCTTCGATCTAAAGCTGATCGGCGCCGCGGGATCGGTCGGGACCTGTTTTGGTCGGGTGTCTCCAGTGGGCCGGAGATCTGCTGCGGATCAAGGCGTGGTGGGTGGCGGTAGGGTGTCCGAACACGTCGACCCGAAATTGCGTCGATGTGGTAGGCCGTGATCGACTCGTTCGATTCAAACTCCGCTCCCCGGCGCCTCGTGCTCGCTTGTTTCAAGATGAACGACAAGATCAGCTGAAGTGAAAGCTCGTCGCGGCGCATTGCATTTCCTGATGAGTTGACCTTCGTGGTGAAGGTGCCGATGAGCGAGTTGAGAGGAAAGTCGGATGTGGGCACACTGGCTCCTGTCGTACTCGGGAGACGGTCCGAGCTGGTCGGGGCCGAATGAGGAGGCTCACCGTGCACATCAGATTCAGTGTCGAATGTTCGGGCGTGGAGATGATCGCCAGGCCGAGGTACCGCCTGATCTACCTGATCGTCCTGGTGCTCGCCACCTGGGCGGTCGGCGTACCCATGGCGCCTGAGTTGCTCGTCATCGGCTGGTAGGCGGGCGCTGGGTGTCCTGGCGCGGATCAGCTCGCGTAAATGGGCTGGAATCCTTTCGGGTCAGATTCCGGCGGATAGCTGACCAGTCCGTCCGCGGCGTTCGTCCAGGCGTGGAAGAGAAAAGGTTCGTCGGCGACACCGATCACCAGGGAAAGGTGTCGTCGACGCAAAGCAAGAGCGATCGCTGCCCCCAGGGCCAGTTCCAGGCAGGCGACTCGGCCGGGATAGAAACGTCCCACCGACTCGATCGCGACAGTAGCGGACAAAGCCTGACTTGCGGCTGCCGGGCGGGAACACCAATGAGTTCTCGACCAACTCAGCAGCGTGAATGTGATTCGAAACGGCAACCGCACCAGAACGATGGTCAGCAGAAATGCGATCAGTGCGGAGAAGCGGAACGCCGGTACGGCGAAGTCCGGTTCCTCTCCGGCGGCGAGGAGGGCTTTCCCCGCCTGCGGACCCGGTGGCGCGGTCGTGAGCAGGCCTTCTTCGATCAACGACTGGACCAGCGCCTTCGAGTCGTCGGAGAACCTGCTGGTCGCGTATGCCGGATTGCGTGCTGCGAGCACCTCGACAGCATTGCCGACGTCACCTGACGCGCGCAGTTGTGACCATAGGTCATCGGCGGTGCGGTTGATGGCATAGCACCGGCCCGTTTTCGCGTTGAGCAGCACGGTGCTACCACCGGCAGTGATCGCCGAATGCACGTGTTCCGGAATGTTCAGTGTTCTCGTCATCGGAACTCCTCCAAACCGCGCAACCACGACTCCACCCCCAGGAGCCGGTTGAGCGCGGGAAACAACGGTGGTCCTCCAGCGGCGGCGCGGTGCAGCGAGTCGATCACCGCCGAGGGCTCGACGAGCCCCGCTTCCGCCACCCGGGAAGTGGCGATCAGCTTCGCGAGCGACGAGACGTTCGCGGCCAGGCCCTGGATGTCCTCGCGGATGTAGTTGCCCTTTTCGCGCCGTCGCAGGACTTCTGGTGGAACCAGGTCCGCCATGGCCAGACGCAGCAGTGGTTTCAGGCCTTCGGGATCGGCGCGCTGGAACGCGCTGGCACGGGTGCACGCGCGGATGACGGCGTGGTCGAGGAACGGCGCGTGGGACCAAACCCCGTGCGCGCGAGCGGTGTCGATCAGCTGTCGGTGGAACGCACCGGCGGTGCGCACCTCGTCGAGCGCGATCAGGTCCGCTATGCCGAACCCGTCGGGAACGCTGCCCCGGCGTGCGGCCGCGTCCCGGCACAGCCCGGCCAGGTCACCCCTCGTCGCTGTGGTCATCCAGGTCGACTCGACGCCGGGCCCCGGACACCACGAGATGGCGTCGAGCCAGCTCGCTGTGTGGTGCTCGCCGCGTTCGACGCGGGCGGCGAGCCCGGTCAGCGCGCCGGCGAGGGACGTGCCCGCCGTCCTGACCGAGCGGCACAGCACCGAGGCGGGGGACACCCGCCGGTGCCGCCCCGAGCGGAGGACGTGCTGGGCGAGCATCCGCCGGGAACCGCGCCGTGCCAGATCGGCGAGGTAGGCCGGGGCAGGCACGAGCAGCGCGTCGGCGCCCTCGCCCGTCAGGTGGATCTCGCTGCCGCTCGCCGCGACCCGGTCGAGTCGCAACCGCGTGCGCGCGTAGGCGGTGGAGGCGGCGTCGGGCACGTCACCGGGGTCCGCGAGCCGCTGGTAGGTGAGCGTGCCCCCGTCACCCGTCACGACCTCGTGCCACAGCCTGCTGTCGAGACTGGCGAACCGGCGTGCGTGCACCAGGTCGCCGGCGGGTGCGTTGGGGTGGTGGTAGGTGAACACGTGCAGCGGTGTGTGCCGAGCCGCGAGGAACGCGAGTGACGTCGAGTCGAGGCCACCGCTGAAGTCCGAGGTGACGCGAGCCCCTGCCTCGACCCGCAGCCTGATGGCGAGGTCGAGCGCCTCGCGCAGTTCCCCGGCCGCGGTCTCCAGCGGCAACGAGGGCTCGGGCGTCGCGATCACGGCCGCTGACGTCCGCAGCGTCCCGTCGAGCCCGATCCGCAGCGTCTCGCCGCCACCCGTCTGGTCCACGCCCGCGAGCGCGGACCGGCCGTGCGCGAGCTGCGGGACGTGAGGAAAGTAGATCTGCGCGGCCAGCGAGGGGAGGTGTGGCACGTCCCGGGCACCGGCGACCGCGTTGACCCGCGACAACAACGAGCTCAGCACGACACCACCCTCGGTCGGACGGTGGTAGAGCGGGTACTGGCCAGCGAGGTCGACGGCCGCGACCAGCTTGTCCGGTTTCGCGACGACCACGGTGTAGCTGCCGGGCCAGGTGGTCAGGTGTTCGATCCGAACGAACTCGGCAGCGGCACGCGCCAGCTCGTCGTCGTTCGCCAGGCATTGCCCCAGGACGATGACCGCCGTGTCGTTGTGGCGGGCAGTGCGGAATTCGCCGGCGTGCCATTGCCCGACCGTCCACAGAGGTATGTCGGGCCACACCGCTTCGGCGTCGGCGGGTACCGCCGCGGGACGGGCCCGCGCGGGAAACACCCCGATGATTCCAGGTGTCACGTGAACGCCTACCAGTAGTACTGCGAGTTCGCGTCGCCGTTGCCGCTGGCGGAATTGCCCAGCACCACCTCGCGGATCGCGCCCAGGGCGATGAGCAGCGGCGGTACGTATTCCGTACCGTTCATCTCGTTGCTGTTTTCCTTCTTTGGGCCGGATCCGAAACTGCGGAAGGCATCGCTGTGTGACATGGGAACTCCTCGTCCGCGCTCAGAATCAAAGCATTCCAGGAATTCCGGGCGAGCGCGAAAGATCTGTGCTATTCGGCCGAAACGGGTATGCTGAATCGATCCTAGCACCAATGATTGCCAGTCTAGCAAAGTGGAGGGTGGGACGCGAGGGGAAGACCACGTCTTTGTGTCGTTGCGTGGACATTGTTGTGTTACAGGTTTGGCGGAACGTTTTTTGAAGATCATGTACTAATTTTTTGAACGTTGGAGCTTCTCGATCGGGTGACCCGTCGTTCAAAGTGATGACCGCCGCCGCCGCCGCCCCGGCGATGTCAGTCCCAACAGGACTCAGGAGGCGTAGTGCCAGGTGGGAAGTCTTCAAATTGAAGATCAACGTCGCTGGCTGGCGGTACTCCCTCTTCGCGCTGCCCCGCGCCTCGGCCTGAAGATGTGGTCCGGCTGTCGCGGCCTGCTCGAGATCCGGTATCAGGAGACTGAAGATCACCACCCTTGAGTGGGACGCACGTTGCGCGCCGGGGCCCGCGTCACCACAGTGCCTGGTCATGAAGCAGGTGCTGCAGCACAGGATCGACTCGACCTTCGCCCACTACGACGTCAACCGCAACGGCGTCATCGAACTAGCGGACGTCTACGCGCTCGCCAACCGGCTGCTGCAGGCGTTCGGCGAGCCGGCGTCCTCGGAGCGCGGCCGCGAACTGGTCGAGGCCTACGACCGCTTCTGGGAGATGCTCGCGGGCCACTGCGACACCGACCGGGACGGCAAGATCGGTCCGGAGGAGTATCGCGACGCCATGAACGAGGCGTTCGTCGAGGGCGGCCCGATCAACATGGACTTCCTCGAGGTCGTTCGGTCGTTGCTCGACCTCGTGGACACCAACGGTGACGGCCGCGTCAACGCGGGGGAGTTCGAGGTCTTGCTGAGGGCCCGCGGCCTGAGTTCCCATGAGTGCCGCATCGCCTTCACCCACCTCGACACCGACGGCGATGGTGCGATCAGCGTCGGCGAGTACATCACCGCCGTGCGCGACTATTACACCAATCCGGCGGAGGACACGCCTGGGAGTTGGCTGTACCCCAAGGCGTTGCAGCGCGCCTGACCGGCACGCGGAGACCGGCGGTCCGGCGTCTCGCGGCCTTGTAGTCTCCGTCCGTGAGCCGCCGCCCCCGTCCGACAGTCGCGATAACAGCCGACCTCGTCATCCTGACGATCCGGGACGGCGTCCTCTGCGTGCTGGTGGTGGAACGCGGCAATGACCCCTTCGCGGGCCGGCTGGCCCTGCCGGGCGGCTTCCTCCGCGGCGAGGAGAGCCTCGACGAGACGGCGGCCCGCGAACTGTCGGAGGAGACGGGTCTGGACGCCGCCACCCTGCACCTGCAGCAGGTGGGCGTCTACTCGGCCCCGGATCGCGACCCGAGGCGCCCCAGGGTGGTGACCTGCGCGTACCTCGCCATCGCCCCGAACCTCCCGCGCCCAGCGGCGGGCACGGACGCCAAAGCCGCCCACTGGCTGCCCGTCACCGAGGCGCAACGCACGGGCCTGGCGTTCGACCACGACCAGATCCTCACCGACGCGCTGGAACTCGCCAGGGCCGAACTGCAGTTCAGCACCATCGCGACCGCCTTCTGTGACACTGAGTTCACCATCGGTGAGCTGCGCGAGGTGTACGAGGCGGTCTGGGGTGTGGACCTCGACAAGCCGAACTTCCACCGCAAGGTGACCGAGTCGGCGGGCTTCGTGGAGCCCAGCGGTGCCAAGCGGCCCAGCCCCACGGGCAGGCCGGCCGCTCTCTACCGGGCGGGAGGCGCCTCCACGCTCTCGCCGCCGATGATGCGGCCGAGGCCGGCGTCCGCCTGACGGGCCGCGGCGTGCCGGCGGGAACCCGCCGTCTCGGGCGCGCCGTCCGGGTATGCCCGACGGACGGTGTCGTCAACGCCGAGATCCCGCCCGTCACGGTTCTGGCCGGAGGCATGGGACGACTGGCCGACCGCACGGCGAATTTTGCCGCCCCCTCGGTCAGCCCACTTCGTGTCGTCATGACATTTGGCTTTGAATAAAGCAAAACTACTTGATGTCGATCTGACAATAACCTAGTCTCGCCACATGCCCGTCATCCCGGATCCACCCAGAGGCAGACTCACTGCGGACACGGTTCTGTTCACCAAGCAGGCAGCCGCCCTGTCGATCCTCCTGGTGCGGAGGAGAAACCCTCCGCACCAAGGCGCCCTGGCCCTCCCAGGCGGGTTCGTGGAACCGGGAGAGCGAGCAGCGGACGCGGCGGTCCGGGAGCTGGTCGAGGAAACCGGCATCGCGATCCCAAGAGACCGCCTGAAACGCTTCGGCACCTACAAGACCCCGGGCCGTGATCCCCGGGGGCCGATCGAGAGCGTCGCCTTCCACGCCTACCTGCCGGGGGCGCCGGCGCCGACTCGAGGCGGGGACGCGGCCGCCGCCCACTGGACCACCCTGGACGACTTCTTCGCGGTCACCGCCGAGGTCGCGTTCGACCACCGCGCCATCGTCTCGGACGCGATCGTCAGCAGGTTCGGCTTTCGCTACCGCGTGGAATCCGTGGCAGATGTCCACTTCCGCCGCCTGTGAGTGTCCAATCCAGACGCGTCGGAAATCCTCGACGAAAGGTTTGACGCGAAACGTGCGCCGGGGTTAGTCTCCTCCGCGCCGCGGGCCGATGCCATGCGACCCTCACGCCGGACCCGCTCACGCCGAGTTCAGCCACACCGGACCCGCTCGCACCAGACCCACGCGCACCGGGTGCGGTTCCCACCCGGTTTCGCGCCACCAGAACTGCTCCACCCGGAACGAACAGGCCGTGTCGCGGACTCGCCCTCCGCCTTCCAGTCGCGCCTTCGGTCGCGCGTAGCAACGTCCCGTCAGACGACGGGATTACGTTGAGGTGAAAAGATGATCGTGATTCTGACCGCGTTGCCGGTCGAGCAGGAAGCGGTGCTTGAGCACCTAGTGCATGTCCGCGAGCACCGGCACGTCCAAGGCACGCTGTTCGACGTCGGCACGCTCTCCGGGCGGCCCGACCGGCAGGTCGCGCTCGGGGTGACCGGGCAGGGCACGCTGGCCGCGGCCACCCTCACCGAGCGGGCGATCGCGGAGTTCTCGCCCTCGGCCGTGCTCTTCACCGGGATCGCGGGCGGGTTGCGGGAGAAGCTCGCGATCGGGGACGTCGTGGTGGGCACCAAGGTCTACGCCTACCACGGTGGCAAGAGCGAGGACGAGGAGTTCCTCGTGCGGCCGCGGTCCTGGGAGATCTCGCACGACCTCGAGCAGCTCGCGCGCCGGATCCGGCGCACCGGCGCGTGGTCCGCAGGGGAACCGAGGCCCGAGGTCCACTTCGAGGCGATCGCCGCAGGGGACGTGGTGCTGAACTCCACGACGTCGCCGATCGCGAACGCCCTGCGCCGCAACTACAACGACGCCGTCGCAGTCGAGATGGAGAGCGCCGGGTTCGCGCTCGCGGCACATCTGGCCGGACGGATCGGCACGGCGACGGTGCGCGGCATCAGCGACCACGCCGACGGCACCAAGTCCGTCACGGACGGCCAGGGCGGGCAGGTGCGGGCGGCGCGCAACGCCGCGGCCTTCGCCGTCGCGCTCGCCGCCGCCGTCCACGAGACCGATCCCCCGTCGCACACCGCGTCCAGGCCACCGGTGAGCCGCAACATCGCGCACGCCGGTGCCACGGTCGGCCAGCAGAACGGCGTGAACCACGGCGCCTTCACCATGAACGTCACTCGGGAGAACCGATGAGCTACCCGGACGGCACGTGGCCGCCCATGGACAACCAGAACATCGCGGCGTCAGGAGCCGCGGTCGGCCAGCAGAACGCGGTCAACTACGGCGACACGGCGTTCCACGTCGAGGCGATTTACCACGTCAACCAGGGCGATCCGCCCGAGCGCCGCAACGACGTTGCGCGCAACTTCCTCGCAGCCGGAGTGCCGAGAGAGGCCGAGCGGCTCTTCGGCGACCTGCTCAGGGAAGGCCACGTCACCTCGGAAAGAGCGTACTACTACGCGCTTTCCGTCGTGAGCGGACGGTCGTGCGGCGAGGTGGGCGGCGAGCTGTTCAAGAACGTCCGCGACGCGCGCAAGATCGCCCAGTCGCTGCCCGACGACCCGTGGCAGGAGGCGTTCACCGTCGTCTGGCGCCTGCTGCACCTCGTCCGCGACGAGGCGGGGGCGCACCGTCCCCGCGAGAACCTGGACCAGGTCCTCGACGCGTTCGGCTCGCTGCCGCCGGACCGCCAGGACGAGATCACACAGCACCTCGCCACGATTCAGGACGGCGTCACGCAGGCCGCGCTCGAAGGCGTCTACGCGCACCGCGTCGTGGCGCAGCGCATGTCGAACGGCCGCGTCCAGCGGGCCTGGAAGTTCTTCGAACCGGAACCCGCGCCGCCGCGGCCGTTCATCGCGGCCGAAACCAAGCCCGAGCAGAAGGACTGGCTTCCCGTCTTCCTCGGCGGAGCCGCCACCCTCATCGGCCTGCTCAACAGCTTCGCGGCCACGTCACTGCCCGGTGTCCTGCTCGCCCTGCCGATGATCATCGGCGGTGCCGTCCTCATGATCCACCACGGCGCCTGGCGGGCCGGCGCGACGATGTGGGGCCAGATCCGGCTGAGCCAGGTCGCTCCGCCGCCCCAGCAGCCGGAACCGCGGTCGCCGGGCCACTGGGTGTCGACGGCGTTCGTCCGCGAGGTCCACCGGATCGTCGACAGCCGGTTCACCGAGGCGCGGCCGCACGTCGCCGGGGACTGGCCCACCTACACGGCGGGCATCCGGGCACACCTCAAGCGGCGGTTCGTGGACCTCTACGGCAACGCGCAGGTGCCGGCGGGCGCCGTGAGCTGGCTCGCGCGCTGGCACGCCCGCAAGGTCGCGGAGGGCTGGGACAGCAACGCGTTGTTCCACACCGCTGTGCGATCGCCGGAACGCGACACCGCGCTGCACCGGGTGGGGATCGGCGCCACCGTCGCCGGAATGGTCGTGCTGGTCGCGGCGGGCGGCATGGGCGCGGTGCTCTTCCTCGCCCCCGGCTGCTACTTCGCCGTGAAGGCGGTGACCAGGATCCGCGGCCTGAGCCGCATGAGCGCACTCGCCCGCGCCCACGACGAGCAGATCTTCGCCGCGGAGCAGCAGGGCTACGAGGAATGGGTGCGGGTGCTGGCCGACCGGCCGTCCGACAGCGAGATGGCGCGCTGGCTTTCGCTGGACAAGGTGTGCCTGAAGAACGACCTGGTGCGGCGCAACAACCTCACCACCCACGACCTCGTGACGCACGTGGTCATGACGGAGGGCGCGAACGGCGCGAAGCGCGCCAGGGTGCTGCACGGCCCGCCGCGGTACTCGCACTACGAGGTGCAGATCTTCCTACTCACCCGCAGCGGTGTCCGGGAGACGCGGGTGGAGCTGAACTTCCTCACCGGCGAGGCGCGCAACGAGCGCCGCAACCTCTTCCGCTACGACGCTCTCGCGTCCGCCAGCGTCACCGAGGTCGGCCTGCGCGCCACCCACGGCGAGGGCGACGGCGCCAGGGAGGTCGAACGGCTGCGCAGCCGCAGGTTCTGCCTGACCCTCGTCAACGGCCGCGACATCACCGTCGTCGCGGAGAACTTCCGCAACAGCAACGATTCCCTGCTGGAGGACGAGTCGGAGCTGTTCCTCGTGGCACTGCAGACCTCCGGCATCGACGCCGCGCTGCCGATCCTCGAAGCCGTGGCGGCGGAGGGCAGCGACTGGATCGACCGGGAGCAGGAACGCCGCGAGCGCTGGTCCCGCGACTGGTACGAGTGACGAGGCGCAACGGCTTGGCGCGATCTCGCGCCCGGCCTGACCGTGCCCGGATTTCCCGCCTGGGAACAAGAGTCCGTCCTCAGGACCGGATGAACTCCAGCAGGTCGACGTTGATCACGTCGGCGTGCGGTGGGTCGCGGCGGGGGCGGGTGACTTCCTGCACGTGCCGCAGGGCGGGCTGCACGCCTTCCGCAACGACGCCGACGCGCCGGCCGAGATGTTGTTGCTGTTCGCGCCCGGTGCGCCCCGCGAGGAGTACTTCGGGCGGCTCGGCGAGGTCGCGGCGGCCGACCCGCGCCGCGTTCCTCACCGAGCACGACTCGTACTTCGTGGACACGCCCTAGAAGTGCACGGAGATCGCCGAGGCCGGGCACACCGCCGCCGCGTGCCGGACGTCGGCCAGCCGCTCCGCCGGCGGGTTCGCGTCCAGCAGGTCGACGAGCCCGTCGTCGTCGCGCTGGTCGAACACGTCGTCCGCGGCGAGCACGCACTGCCCGGCCCCGACGCACTTGCCCTGGTCCACCACGATGTTCACGCCGACCTCCAGGTGACGGGCAGTTCCGCGACGCCTCCGGTGAGCGTCGCGCGTACCTGCAGTTGGTCGAGTTCCTTGGCGAGCCTCATGTCCGGCAGTCGCTTCGCGAGCGCGGCGAACACGACGCGCAGTTCGGTCCGCGCGAGCGAGGCGCCGATGCAGAAGTGCGCGCCGTGGCCGAAGCCGAGGTGTGTCCTCTCGGGACGGTCGGGGTTGAACTCCTCGGCCTCGGAGTACACCGTCGCGTCGCGGTTGGCGGCGTTGATCGACAGGACCAGGGCGTCGCCCGCCCGGATCGTCACGCCCGCGATGTCGACGTCCTCGCGGGCGTAGCGCAGCAGGCCGAGGTCGCCGGGGGCACCGAGGCGCATGACCTCCTCGACGACGGCGTCGACGCGGCCCTCGGGGTCGGCGACGAGGGCGTCCCAGCGCGAGCGCTCGGTGAGCAGGAACAGCACGCCCAGGCCGATGCGGTTGACCGTGGTCTCGTGGCCCGCGAACAGCAGGCCCACGCAGAGCCGGACCATCTCCACGTAGTCGAATGACGGGTCTTCGGCCTGCGCGCGCACGAGGTCGGAGATCACGTCTTCGCCGAGTTGCCCGCGCTTGCCCTCGACGAGCCCCACCATGTACCGGAAGAACTCCTCGCGGGCCTGGTGGGCCTCCTCGCCGATCTCGGTGCTCGCCATGCGTTCGGACAGCGACGCGAAGAGCTCGTTGTCCTCCTCCGGCACCCCGAGCAGGCCGCAGATCATGGCTACGGGCAACGGGAACGCGAGGCCGCGGTGCAGGTCGACCACGCCGGTCCGCTCGTGCTCGGCGATCAACGAGTCCAGGCAGGCGTCCACCAGCCGCTGCATGTTCTCGCCCAGCATCCGCATCCGCTTGGCGGAGAACGCCGGCGTCAGCAGCCGCCGCATGCGGGTGTGGTCGGCCTCCTCGGTCGCGTACTCGCCGCTCGGCCCGTCCTGCACGGCGGAGGTAGAGACGCGCGACGCCTTCTCCGGTTCCGGGTGGGACCGGCCGAAGCGCTTGTCGCCCAGCAGGAGCTTGACCTCCTCGTACCGGGTCACGAGCCAGGCCGGGTCGCCCGCCGGGGTCGTCACGGGCGCGATCGGCGCCTCGCGTCGCAGCAGCTCGTAGAGCGGAGCCAGTTCGAGGACGTTCGGCCTGGCAAACGGCAGCTTCAGGCGCTCTGCGTCAATGCTCATGCACTGACCGTAGCGCTTAATGGCAGATGGTGCCAATAAAGATTTGCGGGGCTGGCGTGCTTGAATCACCCGATGACGGACGTCGCGACGGAAAAACCCCGCCGGGGTCGGCCGCCGGTCAGCGAGGAGCAGCGTCAGCGTCAACGCCTCGACATCTCCCGCCACGCGGTCGCGTTGTTCGCCGAACGGGGCGTCGCCGCCACGTCGGGCGAGCAGATCGCGCAGGCCGCGGGCGTCTCCGAACGCACGTTCTGGCGCTACTTCCCGCACAAGGAGAGCTGCGTCGAGCCCCTGCTGACCAAGATGGTCGACGCCTTCCGCGCGGTCGTGCGGGCCTGGCCGCGCGAACTCGAGCTGATCGACCACCTGCGCGAGGCTTACACGCCGCTGCTGGACGCGGCCTCCGACGCGGACATCGAGGCGGTTCTCGCCGTGGTGCGCCTGACCCACGGCGAACGTGCGCTGCGCGCCGCGTACCTCATGCTGCGCGAACGGGCGGAGGACACGCTGGCGGAGGTCCTGGCCGAACGCACGGGTCTGCCCCCGGACGCCATCGAGGTACGGGTGCAGGCCGCCGCCATGAGCGCGGTGCTCAAGGTCGCCACGGACGACGTGGCGCGCGCGGCGGCCGGCGGCGTCACGAGGGACACGCTGGAAGGCCACCGCGAGCAGATCGCTGTGGCGCTGCGCGGCCTGTCGCAGGTGCTCTAACCGCTGGAGCTCGACCACGCCCAGATGAACGCCACGACCAGCGTGATCACGACAACCACCCCGGCGGTGCCGGCGATCGCCATGTCCTTCCCCGCGGACCGCCACGGCGCGGGCGCGGCCACCAGGACGACGAGCCCGGCCAGCGCCGAGCCGAGCGCGATCCAGATGAACGAGTAGGCGTATTCGCCGCCCTGCCAGCCGAACGACTGCAGCGCGTTGGTCAGGAGGGCGACGACGGTGAGCACGAGCAGGACTGCGGGGTGGCGGACCCGGCCAGTGCGGCGAGACGCCACGGTCGATTCCGGTCACGGTTCGAGGGTGCCGCCACCGGTCGGGGACGGCATCGGTGGGACTACTCAACGCAGGACGAGGCGACCACCCCGCTGGAACACACGCCCTCACACCCCGAGCAGCGCGACCACCCGCTCCCGCAACGCCAGCGCGACCGAGTCGAAGCCGCGTTTCACGTACTCGCCCTGCGCCTCGAACACCGCCCCGGCGTACCTGCCGGTGAACGTCTCGAACGTCCGGTAGGCGCACCGGCCGGCCGGCAACGGCGTGATCACCTGGTCCCGCGTGCCCAGCAGGCCGGGGAACGTGTCCCCGGTGTCGTACCGCAGCAGGCGCGGTGGCTCGACCACGCGGACGAACTCGCGGCTCACCCAGGTGCCCTCGCTGCCGTCGGGCCTGGGGAGGGTCAGGTCGATCGGCGAGCCGACGGCCAGCGTCGTGGCCACGGCCAGCGTGTAGGGGTTCCACTGCGGATAGTGCGGGTAGTCGAGCAGGACGTCCCACACGAACGCGGCGGGCGCGTCGATCTCCACGACCACGGACTCGATCACGTGTGCGCTCATGCCGGCATGTACTCCCCGCCGTTGACGTCCAGGACGGCCCCGGTCACCTCGGAGGCGTGGCGGGACAACAGGAACAGCACCGCGCCCGCGCACGCGTCGTCGGCCGGGATGCGGCCGAGCGGGTTGCGGGCGGCGATCTCGTCGTAGACGTCCTGCTCGGTGACGCCCCGCGCGCCGGCGGTCATCCTGAGGTAGGAGCGGACACCCGGTCCGTCCAGCCAGCCCATCACGGCCTGGTTCGCGCGGATGCCGTGCTCGCCCAGCTCCAGGGCCAGGAACCGGGTCGCCGTCGCCATCGCGGCCTTCGCCGCCGCGTACCCGCCCTCGCCGCGCATCGGCTTGCGGGTCGTCATCGTGCCGATGTTCACGATCGAGCCCCGGCCGGCGGCCTTCATGTGCGGCACGACCTCGCGGGTCACGTTCAGGGCGCCGAACAGGATGATGTCGATCGACCGCCGGATCGCCTTCTCCGGCGTGTCCAGCAGGTCGGCGAAGCCCGCGTGCCCGAACGCCGAGTTCACGAGGCCGGTGATCGCGCCGAACCGGTCGGCGGCGGTGGCGACCAGGCGCGCCACCTCGTCGGGCCTGCGCACGTCGCACTGGACGCCCACGGCCTCGCCACCGGCGGCGGCGACGTCCTGCTCCACCCGCTTCATCACGTCGGCGGACCGGGCGGCCATCACGACCTTCGCGCCCTCGGCGGCCGCCCGCAGGGCGAGCTTCGAGCCCAGGCCGGGGCCGACGCCGGTGATCAGCACGACCTCGTCCCGCAGCATCACAGGTAGACCTCCTCGTAGAAGGCGAAGTCGCGCCGCAGCTGCTCCTCGGACAGGCCGAAGTCCTGAGGTGCGTAGGAGTGCGAGCCGTGCCGCTCGGTGCGGTTGCGCTCCAGGTAGGCCTCGAACGCCGCGTCGTCGGCGGGACCGGGTCGCAGGCCGAGGGCGTCGAGGACCTGGCGGGCGACCTCGACGGGTTTGCTCACGGTGTCGGCGAACCGCACGTCCACGAACCGGTCCGGGCGCGCGGACCTCGCCGCGGCGAACCCTTCCAGCGTCCTGGCGAACCGGCCGGACCAGTACCGTCCGATCCGGACCGGATCGACGTCCTCGCTGTACTGCGCGGACATCGCGCTCACCATCGAGGCGTACGACGGCACCGCCTGGCCCGGGGACCGGTGCGTCATCACGATCCTGCAGCCGGTGAACTCGTCCAGCACGGTGTCGACGGCGGTCAGGTGGTGCGGTGACTTGAGCACCCACGGCAGCGAGCGCGACTCGTCCTGCCACCGCAGCACCTGCAACCACTCCCGCAGCTCGCGGTAGGCGGGGCGCTGGTCGGCCGAACGCAGCCAGTCGCCGTAGGACGGGACCCGGTAGAACGAGTCGAAGCTCATCGACACGAACGTCCGGTCGAGCAGGACGACGTCCTCCTCCGGCCCGTCCCACACGACGGTGTGCAGGTCGCCGAAGTCGGGGGAGAGCTGCGAGAACACCCGCATGCGTTCCCGCGCCCGGCGTTTGCGCACCGCGGCGTCCGGACCCTCACCGGGGAACGGCAGCGGGTAGGCGACCTCCCACGACAGCGTGGACGTGACCTGGGGCGAGGCCGCGAGGAGGCGGTGCAGCAGCGTCGACCCGGTGCGCGGCAGGCCGCAGATCTCCGCGGCCACCCGCACCTCGACGTCGAGCACCTCGGGGTGCGCGCGTTGCAGCTCGCGCAGCCGCAACCGGTCGCACAGCAGTGCCGTGAGCCGGTGCCCGGTGAGCTCGAAGCCCAGCGGGGAGAGCGCCGCCTCGGTGTTGAGGCTGTGGACGAGCACGTCGAGCGGTTCGCGGAACCAGTCGTCGCCGAAGTCGGCCAGGCCGGTCTTCGCGCACGCCTTCTCCAGCAGTTCCGGCACGTTCAGCGCCGTCGTGACCGTCATCGGACCTCCTCCAGGGGCACCACGCGGCACTTCGGGATCGGATGGGTGCGCGCGCCGAGCCAGCGCAGCAGAGCGGTGCCGGAGCTGTGGCCGCAGGTGTCGATCCAGTTGCCCACCCCGGGGTCCTCGGCGGCCACCACGATCGTCAGCCGGCCGTTCACGAGCGACGCCGTGTGCTTGTTGACGGTGGTCCGGCGCCGGTGGTCGAGCGACTCCATCCACCAGTTGTCGAGCTGGAAGTTCCAGTACGGGCAGTCCGGCACGTCGGTCTCGATCACCCAGGCCTCGCCGGGGCGCAGCGCCCAGTACCCGTGCAGGTAGAAGATCTCCGGATCGCCGCCCGCCCGCTGGAACATCTCCTGGCCGAAGTCCGGCAGCTCGTTGGGGCGCGCCATGAACGTCCGCGTCCAGTGCGCGAACGTGGCCGCGGTGCCGTGCACGGACGAAGCCGCGCGCCGCAACGCCTTCGCGACGAACTCCGGTGTCGGCGCGGCGGGTTCGGCCGGACCGCCGACCTGCTCGACGTGCCACCGGCCGGGTGTTTCGGACGACCGGTCGAGGTAGGTCTGGCGCACCACGAGCCCGGTCGAGTCGGGGGCGAGCGGGAGCCAGTTGCCCGGCTGTTCGGCGGCGCTCGCGATGATCTCGACCGTGCCGTCCGGCGCGACCGTCAGGTCGGCGTCGGACAGCTCTCCGGTCGACGCCATCGTGCCGTCCGCGGCATACCGGTTGGCCTTGGAGCCGATGCTGAAGTACGAGATCGTGCCGCGGGTCCCGGTGATCCGGTAGGTGCGGTCGCCGCGGATGTTCGCGGACAGGTAGACGTTGTCGGGGTTGTCCGCGCCGATCTTCACGAGGTCGAGCTCGTGGAACCGCGGGAAGTCGGGATCGGCGTTGTCGAGGCAGGAGTAGAGCATCTCGCGGGTCAGCCGGGCGAGGTAGCGGTAGCCCTCCGCACGGTCGAGCGGGGTGTCCGGCGCGCGCTCGGACAGGACCACCTCACCGGCCTTCTCCAGCGCCCGGCAGAACTGCGTCCACGTCTGGTCCCGCACGGGAGTCCTCCCCGGATCTAGAACGTGTTCTAGCTGAAGCTACACCACTCCGAACAACGTTCAACAGACCCCGAGCGCGCGAAGCCGGGCCAGCACGACCTCTGCGGCGGCCTGCGGGCTCAGCACCGTCGTGTCGAGCCTGACCTCCGGGGCGACCGGCGGTTCGTAAGGCGAGTCGACGCCGGTGAAGTTCGCCAGCTCACCCCGCCTGGCCTTGCGGTACAGGCCTTTCGGGTCGCGCTGCTCGGCCACGGCCAGCGGCGTGTCGACGAAGACCTCGCAGAACTCGTCCTCGCCCACCAGGTCGCGCGCCAGCGCCCGTTCCGCCCGGAACGGCGAGATGAACGAGACCAGCACGATCAGCCCCGCGTCGACCATCAGTGCCGCGACCTCGGCGATGCGCCGGACGTTCTCGACCCGGTCGGCGTCGGTGAACCCGAGGTCGGAGTTCAGCCCGTGCCGCACGTTGTCGCCGTCCAGCAGGAACGTGTGCCTGCCTTCGGCGTGCAGCGCCTTCTCGACCAGGTCGGCGATCGTGGACTTGCCCGCCCCGGACAGCCCGGTCAGCCACACCACGCACGGCCGGTGCCCGTTGCGGGCGATCCGAGCCTGCTTGTCGACGGTCATCGCCCGCCAGCGCACGTCGTTCGGGCTCAGCGCGAAGTCGATCATCCCGGCGCCGACGGTGGCGTTGGAGAGCCGGTCGAGCACCACGAACGAGCCGAGGTCTCGGTTCGTGCGGTAGGTCTCGAACGGCACGGGCGTGTCGAAGTGCACGTTGTCGACGCCGATCTCGTTGAGCCGCAACGCCTTCGTCGCGGTGAACCCGACCGTGCGCGCTCCGATCTTCGCGAGGTACTGCCTGCCCGGCAGCAACCCGTTCTCGTGCAACCAGACCAGCCGGGCCTGGAACGAGCGGGCGACGCCCGGCGGGTCCCCGGCGGCGCCCAGCACGTCACCGCGGCTCGCGTCCACGTCGTCGGCGAGCACGACGGTGACGGACGCGCCGTCCGGTGCCTCGTCCAGGTCGCCGTCCATCGTGACGATCCTCGCCACGGTGGTGGTGCGGTTTCCGAGGCTGACGGCCTCGCCCTTTTCCAGCGTCCCGCCCAGCACGCGCCCGGACAGGCCGCGGAACGTCGCGTCCGGCCGGTTGACCCACTGCACCAGGAAGCGGGACGGGCCTTCCCGCCTCGTCGGCGGGGAGGCGGTCTCCAGCCACCGCAGCAGGGTCGGCCCGTCGTACCAGGGCGTCCGCTCGCCGCGCCCGACGACGTTGACGCCCTCGGTGGCCGACATCGGCACGCAGGTGATCTCGTCGAAGTCGAGCTCCGCCGCGAACTCCGCGAACCCCGCGGCGACCGAGTCGAACGCCTCCCGCGAGTAGCCCAGCAGGTCGAGCTTGTTCACCGCCACGGCCACGTGCCGGATCCCCAGCAACGACACGATCCGCGCGTGCCGCCGCGTCTGCGCGAGCACGCCTTTGCGCGCGTCGAGCAGGATCACCGCGGCATCGGCGGTGGACGCGCCGGTGACCATGTTCCGGGTGTACTGCTCGTGCCCCGGCGTGTCCGCGACGATGAACCGCCGCGCCTCGGTCGCGAAGAAGCGGTACGCCACGTCGATCGTGATGCCCTGCTCGCGTTCCGCCTCCAGCCCGTCCACCAGCAGCGCGAAGTCCAGCTCACCGCCGCGCGTCCCCACCCGCCGGGAGTCGGCCTCCAGCGCGGCGAGGTGGTCGGCGTGGAGCAGCTTCGACTCGTACAGCAGCCGTCCGATCAGCGTGCTCTTGCCGTCGTCGACGCTGCCGCAGGTGATGAACCGCAGGAGCTCCATCAGAAGTACCCCTCCCGCTTCTTGCGCTCCATCGACCCGCTCCGGTCGTGGTCGATCACCCGTCCCTGCCGCTCGGACGTCGTCGCCGTCCGCATCTCCTCGACGACCTCCGCCACCGTCCGGGCCTCGCTGCGCACCGCGCCGGTCAGCGGGTAGCAGCCCAGCGTCCGGAACCGCACCAGCTCGTGCCGCGGCTCGTCGTGCAACGGCATGCGCTCGTCGTCGACCATGATCAGCGTGCCGTCGCGGTCGACCACCGGGCGCGGCGCGGCGAAGTACAGCGGTACCACGGAAATCCGCTCGCGCTCGACGTAGCGCCACACGTCGAGCTCGGTCCAGTTCGACAGCGGGAACACCCGGATGCTCTCGCCGGGCGCGACCCGCGTGTTGTAGAGCCGCCACAGCTCCGGCCGCTGGTCCTTTGGGTCCCACCGGTGCTGCGCGGTCCGGAACGAGAACACCCTCTCCTTGGCGCGCGAGGCTTCCTCGTCCCGGCGCGCGCCGCCGAACGCCACGTCGAACCGGTGCTCGTCGAGCGCCTGCCGCAGGCCCTGGGTCTTCCACAGGTCGGTGTGCCGCGCGGAACCGTGGTCGAACGGGTTGATGCCCGCGGCCACGCAGTCGGGGTTGCGGTGCACGATCAGGTCCAGGCCGAGCTCGGCGGCCGTGCGGTCACGGAACTCGATCATCTCCCGGAACTTCCACGTGGTGTCGACGTGCAGCAACGGGAACGGCGGCTTCGACGGGAAGAAGGCCTTGCGCGCCAGGTGGAGCAGCACCGAGCTGTCCTTGCCGATCGAGTACAGCAGCACCGGGCGCTCGCTCTCGGCGACGGCCTCGCGGAAGATGTCGATGCTGTCGGCTTCCAGGCGGTCGAGGTGGTTCACGTGAGCACCCCCGCGAGCTCCGGGCGGCAGATCAGCAGGTCGGGCAGCCACGGGTCGGGCTGGTTGTAGTGCAACGGCCGCCCGTCGGCGCGCGAGGCGTGCAGCCCGGCCGCGCGGGCCACGTGGACGGGCGCGGCCGAGTCCCACTCGTACATCCCGCCCGCGTGCAGGTAGGCGTCCGCCTCGCCGCGCACGACGGCCATCGCCTTCGCGCCGGCGCTGCCCATCGGCACCAGCACGCCGCCGATCGCCTCGGCCACCTGCCGCGCGAACGCCGGTGGTCTCGTGCGGCTCACGACGATCCGGGGCCGCCGGTACGGCACCCTGGGCTTCGGCCGGTGCGCGGGCAACGCGACCGCACCCGCGACGAGCTCGCCGCGTTCCCAGAGCGCGACGTGCACGGCCCAGTCCGTGCGGCCGGGCTCGGCGTACTCGCGGCTGCCGTCCAGCGGGTCGATGATCCACACCCGGTCGGCGGTGAGCCTGCGGAGGTCGTCGGGCGCCTCCTCCGACAGCACCGCGTCGTCCGGCCGGTGCTCCGCGAGCTGCGCGGCCAGGAAGATCTGCGCGGTCCGGTCGCCGTTGCCCGGTCGCACGCGGACCAGCAGCCGGCCGGTCTCGGTGGCCAGCCGTCTCGCGAGCCCGCTGTCGGTCTCCGCCATGCACCCGAGCGTAGGAGCAAACCGAACAACGTTCAACATGCTTCTGAACGTTGTTCAACGTTAGGCTGGACGGCGTGAGCACCGAGCGAACGGCCTGGGGTGACGCGGAAGGCAGGCGGCGCGACATCCTGTCGTCCGCCGAGCTGCTCCTCGAGCAGCAGGGCTACGCGGGCCTGACCATGCGCGCGATCGCGGTCGGCGCCGGCGTCAGCCCCGGCACCGTGTACCAGTACTTCTCCGGCAAGGAGGACGTGTTCGCGGCGCTGATGCAACGCCGCCTGGCCGAGATCCGGCACACCCTCGCCACCGTCGACAGGAGTCTCGGCGTCGCGGGCGTCCTGAAGGAGGTCGAGCCCCAGGTCACCGAGTTCTGGCGGCGGTTCGGCCGTTCGGCGGCGCAGTGGGAGGCCAAGGTGCTCTCCGGTGGCCGCCGCGGCAAGGAGGCCGCGGGGTCGGCGTCGGACTACCGCAAGACGCTCAAGGCGCTCGCGAAGGCGTTGCGCGAGACCGCGGAGGCGTCCGGGCAGACGCTGCTCGACGATCCCGCGCTGCCGCACTGGGTCTGGGACTCGCTGATCGGCCTCGCCGACGACCTGCTGCTGCAGGGCGCGCGGATCAACCGGGTCAAGCCCGCTCAGCTGGTCGAGTTCGCCACCGGCGCCATCGAGCGCGGCATCACCGCTCGCTGATCGGGAGGTCGTAGCGGCGCCGGATGCTCGTGCCCAGCACGCTCACGTCGGCACCGTAGACGTGGATCGAGATCGCGACCGAGCTGGAGTTGTTGCACACCTTGTGGATGTCGCCGGGCGGCACCAGGTACGAGGCCACGCCCTCCGGCGTCTTGTTGACGCGCAACGGGACCAGCCGATCGCCCTGCAACCGGTAGGTGGTCTCTTCCTCCTCGCCGACGTACGTGCCGACGACGCACCACGAGACGTGGTCGTGGATGCACGTCTCCTGGCCCGGCAGCCACACCAGGGCGACGACCGAGAAGCTGCCGTCCGGCTCGACGTGCAGGACGTGCTGGCGGTAGGCGGCCGGGTCGGGCTCGCGCTGCGCCGCGCTCAGCAGGAACGGGTCGGTGAGGTGCCCGGCGAGCGTCGCCGACACCCGCGCGGCGACGGTCTCGTCGTCACCGCCGCGCGCGATCGCGGCTCGGAGTGAGCCCACCAGAAGCGTGGCCGTGGGGGAGAGCAGGCTGTGCGTCACGAGCGGGTCCTCCTCGGAGGTCAGCTGATCAACACCGTTCCAGTCAGCACCAGGACGGCGATCAGCACGGTCGAGAGCAGGCCCAGCAGCAGCACCGCGGGGCCGGAGCGGATCAGGGAGCGCAGGCGCACCGCGGTGCCGAGCGCGAACATCCCGGCCGCCAGCAGCACGTTGTCCACGAACGTCGCCACCGACAGCACGGTCTCGGGCAGCAGGCCGGTCGCCCGGACCGCCGCCATGGCCAGGAAGCCGAGCACGAACAACGGCACGAGCGGCGGGCGTTGCCCGGTCGCCGGGTACTTGAGGCGCTCGGCGAAGCTCACCGCGGCGAGCATCGGCGCGAGCAGCACGACCCGCGTCAGCTTCACCGCCACCGCGATGGCCAGTGCGCCGGAGACGGGTCCCGCGGCCGCCACGACCTGCGCGACCTCGTGCACGCTGCCGCCCGCCCACACCCCGTACTGCGCCGGGGTCAGGCCGGTGAGCGGGAACAGCGCGGGAAGGCCGAACATCGTGACCGTGCCGAAGAGCGTCACGAGGCCGAGCGCCTTGGCGACGTCCTCCTCGTCCTGCTGCCGCACGCTGTTCATCGCGGCCACGGCCGAGGCGCCGCAGATCGAGAACCCGGTCGCGATGAGCAGCGACAGGCCCTCGCCCACCCCGAGCAGCCGCCCGAGCCAGCGCGTCGTCACGAACGTCACCACGACCGCGACGACCGCGAGCGCCAGGACCTCGTAACCGAGCTTCAGCACGTCGTGGAAGACCAGCTTCAGCCCGAGCAGCACGACCCCGAGGCGCAGCAGGCGGCGCCCGGCGAACTTCATGCCGGGAGCGACCGACGGCGGCAGCGCCACGACGTTGGCGACGACGGCGCCGAGCAGCACCGCGACCGTCAGCGCGCTGATCGACGGCTGCAGCCAGGACACGACCATCGCGACCGCGACCCCGCCCGCCACCACGGCGAGGCCGGGCAGCACGGAGTCGGTGGTGCGCGGTGTGGTCCTGACGGTCCCCATGACCACAACGATGGCCAGTGCGACCTATCGGCAGTAGATGGCCATTTCTTGGGGGCCCATAAGACGCGCTTATGCCGTGGCCGAAGCGGAGATCAACGCGTCCACCGTCGCGCGCATGATCGGCAGCCGGATCAGGTCCGGCCACGTGTAGAGCGAGGTGAGCCGTTGCGCCGCCGACTCCACGCGGACCGCGGTCAGCCCGGGGTGCTGCAGGAACGACAGCAGCAGCCGCGGCACGAGCGCGACGCCCAGACCTGCGGTGACGAGGCTCTGGATGGCCAGGTTGTCGTCGGTCGAGCAGGTGATGTCCGGCACGAACCCCGCCGCCCCGCACGCCTGGTGCAACGCGCGCTGGCACCGCACGCACCCGGCGATCCAGCGTTCCTCCGCCGCCTCGGACAGCGACACCCGCTCCCGGCCG
Source organism: Lentzea jiangxiensis (assembly GCF_900104175.1). GTDB lineage: Bacteria > Actinomycetota > Actinomycetes > Mycobacteriales > Pseudonocardiaceae > Lentzea > Lentzea jiangxiensis. Next base: position 6,135 of record NZ_FNIX01000008.1, on the reverse strand, counting down.
GCCAGCCGGTGCCCCGAGGGCACGAGCAGCGCGAGCGGCTCGCGCAGCAGGGGCACGGTCAGCATGCCGTTGACGGTGGCCTCGTCCTGCGGTTCGTCCAGGTAGCTGAAGCTCAGCACCAGGTCGACCTCACCGCGCCGTAGTAGCGCGAACGAGTCCGGCGGCTCCTGCTCGACCAGCTCCAGCCGCAGGTGGGGGCGCTCCTCGGCCAGGATCGCCGCCGCCGCGGGCACGAGCGAGACGTTGGCGCTCGGGAACGCGCAGATCCGGATGGTGCCGATGTCGTGCGTCGCGATCGCACTGACCTGCTGGTGCGTGGTCGCGAGCCGGTCGAGCAGGTCCGACCCGCGTTCGGCGAGGATCCGCCCGGCCTCGGTGAGGTGCAGGCCCCGGCCGGTGCGCACGAACAGCGGCCCGCCCACCTGCCGTTCCAGCGCGCGCATCTGCTGGCTCACCGCCGGCTGCGTGCAGTGCAGCAGCCGGGCGGCGGCGCTGAACGAGCCGGTCCTGGCGACCGTCGCGAAGACCTCTAGCTGGCGGGTGTCGAACACTCCCGCACTGTAGGGCTCATTTCCCGGTGACGAGCGAGTCGAGCGTCGCGCCGTTGTTCTCGCCGCAGTGCTTGCGGGACGCGTCGAGCGTGATCGGCTTGTCCGCCTCGGCCTGTCCGAAGAGCCGCCGGAGCAGCTCGGCCTGCTCGTCGACGCCCGCGCGGAGGAAGTCGCCGCAGCTCGACTTCACGGTGAGCCGGTCGTCGGCGGGCACGAGGTCGACCGGGCCGAGGACGAACAGCACCGCGAGCACGATCGCGAGGCCGAAGCCGATGACCGCGCCGCCCGGGGAGCTCTTGCGCGGGGCGAGCCAGACCTCCGCCTGCTCCACGAACGGCTCGGCGGGGGAGAGGCCGGTGTCGATCCAGAACTCGAGGCTGTCGCCGCCGGTCAGGTCGAACTGGACGTGACCGGCGGCGAGGATGATCCGCACCACCTCCCCGCGGTCGTACGAGCCCGTCCAGAACGGCTCGGGCCGCACGAGCACCAGCCGATCGGGCAGCAGGAACACGACGTCGCGCTCACCCCTGGCGAGCCGCGCGGTCTGGCCGGGCTGCACGACGGTGCCCGCCAGCCGCGCCATCACCAGGGCGTGCTCGTCCTCGTCGAGGGCCTCGGCGGCCACCGACCACAGATCCGGTTCCACGTCACTGCTATCGCTGCGGGCGGGGACCGGGGTTAGCCGCGGCCGCCGAGGTTCGTCCGTTTGCCGATCAGAAGGTGAGCTTCCAGGAGTTGATGTAGCCGGTGTCGGCCCGTGCCACGTCCTGGACCTGCAGCTTCCACGTGCCGTTCGCGACTTCACCGGAGGCGTTGACCGGGTAGGTCGTCACCACGTTGTCGGCGGAGTCGTTGCCCGAGCCCTTGAGCCGGAACGCCGTGCCGTCCGGGGCGATCAGGTCGATGACCAGGTCACCGCGGTAGGTGTGCACGATGTTGACGTCGACCTTCAGCGTCGCCGGGGCGTTGCCGGTGATGCCGGAGACCGTGACGGAGCTGGTCACAGCGGCGCCGGCGTCCGGGATGGCCACGTCGTCCGTGTTCTCGAACGAGCCGCCGCCGGGAGGCGTGCCGGTCCCGACCGCGGCCAGCGCGTCGACGCGGCCCTCGCCGAAGAAGTTGTTCTTCGCCGTGGTGCCGCTGCACCGGGTGTCGGAGCAGGTCAGGTCGTCCGCCTGGGTCGCGAGCAGCGTGCGCAGCTGCGCCGGGGTGGCGGTGGGGTCGACCGACTTGAGCAGCGCGGCGACGCCCGCGACGTGCGGGGACGCCATCGACGTGCCGGACTTCGTGCCGTAGCGGCCGCCGGGGACCGTGGAGTAGACGCTGTCGCCGGGCGCCGCGATGTGGATCTTTTCGGTGCCGTAGTTGGAGAACGACGACTTGGCGTTCGACGAGGTGATCGACGCGACGCTGACGACGCCGGAGACCTCCGCCGGGACGCTCAGGCAGGAGTTGGTGACGGTGCGCGTCGCGGGGGTGGAGTCGTTCGGGCTCGTCGCGTCACGGGACTTGCTCGCGAGGTTGTAGTTCTCGTTGCCGGCGGCGGCGACGTTGAGCACGCCCTTGCCCTCGGCGTAGGCCACGGCGCGCTTCACGCCCTCCAGGATCGCGTCCTGGTCGGCGTTGTCCGGGCAGTTGAACAGCCACGGGTCGGTGTAGTAGCTGTTGTTGGTCACCTCGAAGCCGCGGTCACCGGAGAAGACCATGGCGCAGATGGTGTTCTCGGGGAAGAACAGGCCGGACGGCTTCTCGGCGATGCGCACGCTGGCGATCTTCACGCCCGGTGCCACACCGACCATGCCGCGGCCGTTCTTGGCCGCCGCGATCGTGCCGGCGACGTGCGTGCCGTGGGTGTCCGTGTCACGCCACGAACCCGCACGCGTGTCGAGCTTGCCGTAGGCGCACGACGCGGAGTTGGCGGCGTCGAAGTTCCCCTTGAGGTCGTCGTGCAGGTCGTCGACGCCCGTGTCGAGCACGCCGACCGTGACGGCGGCCGAGCCGGTGTTGACCGCCCACGCCTTGTCGGCGCCGATCTGGGTCATGTCCGTGCGCAGCGGCTCCGTGGTCGCGGGCGTGGCCTGCGAGGCAGCGGCGGGGATCGGCGGGTTGGCGGCTTCGGCGGGGATGTCGCTGGTGCGCGTGGCACCGACCTTCTGCACACCGGAGACGGCACGCATCTTCGTGGCGAAGTCGGCCGCACCCGAGTGCGCGACGATGACGCCGATCGCGTCGTAGGTGGACCAGACCGTGCCGCTGTTGCCCGCGACGGCCGACGCGGCACCGGCGGTGGCACCGGGCGCCGTGATGACGAGGTACGAGCGCGTGCCCGCGAGAGGCGCCGCAGCGGCGGGGGTCGCCACCGTGAGGACGCCTGCGCCCACGACCGCGGCGATGGCCGCGGTGCGCAGGCGAGAACGTGAACGCAAGAACACTGTTCCTCCAACACTCCCTAGCGGGCGATGCCCGCGCATGCCGCGCGGGTGCAGGGGCCCGTCATGCCGATTAGAGGAGGTCGGACGGCGTTCAGGACGCGCCGTTGCGGAAATGCCCCGTTCGGCTCACTACGAACGTCGCACGTCAGGCGTGGCACGTGAGAAGCCCGGCGAAGCGGCTCATGTCCAGCCGGGCGAGCGACCACAGCCGCCGCAGCGACAGGAACTCGGGTGCGACTCACCCGGTGAGCTTGGTGAGGCTCGCCGGCAGCCGTTCGAAGCCGCGCAGGATGCGGGTCGGACGGCGGCGCGCGCCGGGGAGCGGTGCGAGGCCGGGGAAGCGCTCGAAGATCGTCCGCAGGCCGATCTCGCCCTCCATGCGGGCGAGCTGGGCGCCCAGGCAGTAGTGGCGGCCCGCGCCGAAGGAGACGTGGTCGCGGGCGTTCGGGCGGCTCACGTCGAACGCGTGCGGGTCCTCGAAGACCGACGGGTCGCGGTTCGCGCCGGCGAGGACGGTCGTGACGAGCTGACCGCGGCGGACCCCCACGCCCGCGACCGTCGTGTCGCGGGCGCACATGCGGCCGGTCAGCAGCACCGGCGGGTCGTACCGCAGCACCTCGTCGACGGCGTTGCCCCACAGCTCCGGGCGGGCGCGGAGGGCTTCGAGCTGCTCGGGGTGCCGGGTGAGCAACGAGATCCCGTTGCCCAGCAGGTTCACCGTCGTCTCGAAGCCGGCGGCCAGCACGAGCCCGGCGGTCGCCTTGAGCTCGCGTTCGGTGAGGCCCTCGCCGTCCTCGCGGGCGGTGATCAGGCGGCTCAGCAGGGTGTCGCCGGGGTTCTCGCGCAGGGTGTCGAGGTGACGCGTGAGCCAGGTGTCGAACGACGTGAGCGTGGACTCGACGTCGCGGAACACCCGCCACGACAGGCCCAGGTCGAGGCTCGGGGCGGCGGCCGCGCCGAGGGCGAGGACCGTCGCGCGTTCACCCGGTGGCACGCCGAGGATCTCGCTGATCACGGTCACGGGCAGCAGGCCGCAGTACGTCTCGATCAGGTCGACCGGGTTCGCGGGGTCGAGGCCGTCGAGCAGGTCGTCGGCGATCTCCTGGGTGCGGGCGCGCAGCTGTTCGACCGCACGGGCGGTGAACACGCGTGTGACGAGCTTGCGGTAGCGGGTGTGCGCGGGCGGTTCGACGGCCAGCAGCGACGGCGGCTGCACGGGGTGCATGACGTCCGTGGCGGACCAGGCCGCCAGCTTGCCGAGGATGCCGGCGCCGAACCGCGGGCGTGCCGTGACGAACGCGTCGTCCGACAGCACCGCCTTCACGACCTCGTGCCGGGTCGTGGTGTGGCCGACCTTCGTGGCGGCGAGCGGGCCGCGGGCGCGGATCTCGTCGAACAGGCCCGTCAGGTCGGCGCCGGTGGAGGCCTCGACGGTGATGCGGCCCTGCAGGTCGCCGCGGCGGGCGGCCAGCCGCAGCACGGCACGCGGCAGCGCGTGGCCGATGCTCCAGCGCACCGCCGGTTTGACGTGCTCCTCAGCCAGGCTCGTCACGGTTCGCAGCGTGCCCAGCCGGTCGCTCCGAGTCAAGGTTCCGACCGCCGACGGCGAACCGGGCGTCCACTGGGGACGGTGTGCTGCCGGAGGAACGCCGCACCCGCGGATCAGCACCTGATGACCGGCACCTCCAAGGCGTCCACGACGTCGTTGTCCGCGTCCGTGATCACCCCGGCGACCTCGCCGAACGGCAGCACGGAGAACCGCGAGGCCGTGCCGATCTTCTCCGAACTGGCCAGCACGTAGGTGTCCGCGGCCTGGTGGGCGAGTGCGCGCTTCATCGCGGCCTCATCCGCGTCACCCGTCGTGAGGCCCGTTTCGGGATGCACGCCCGTGACGCCGAGGAAGAAGAGGTCCGCGTGCACGCCTCGTGCGGCTTCCACGGCAGCGGCACCGCACGCGACCATCGAGTGCTTGAACAGCCGCCCTCCGATCACGTAGACGTCCACGCTCCCGTGCTCCTCCAACGCACTCGCGATCGTCGGACTGTGCGTGACGACCGTGGCTTCGAGGTCGAGCGGCAGCGCGCGCACCACCGCGAGAGTCGTCGTGCCGCCGTCGAGGATCACGGTGCTGCCGGGTTCGACCAAGGCCGCTGCCGCTCGTGCGACCCGTTGCTTGCCGTCGACCTCGACGCCCTGACGCGTGGCGTAATCGGCGATAGCGGGAGAAACGGGCAGAGCGCCGCCGTACACGCGTTGGCAGAGGCCCGCGGCCGCGAGATCGCGCAGGTCGCGGCGGATCGTGTCCTCGGAGAGGCCGACTTCGGCGGCCAAGTCCTTGGCGACGATCCGGCCGTCGGTGCGCAGTCGTTCGAGCAGCAGGTCACGGCGCTGGGCGGCAAGCATGCACGTTTCTCCTTGTTTTTGCCGAGTCTTGCACATTATGGTCGGAGCATGCTGATCCTGATCGCAGGGCCTTACCGCTCGGGCACCGGGGACGACCCCGCACTGATGGCGCGCAACCTCGAACGGCTGGAGGAGGCGGCGTGGCCGATCTTCCGCAGCGGCCACGTGCCGATGATCGGCGAATGGGTCGCCCTGCCGGTGCTGCGCGGCGCCGGCGGCACCTCGCCGACCGACCCGGTCGCCTCCGAGATCCTGTACCCGACGGCGGAACGCCTGCTCCGGCACTGCGACGCCGTGCTGCGGCTGCCCGGTGAGTCGACGGGCGCGGACGAGGACGTGCGCATCGCCCGTGAGCGCGGTCTGCCGGTGTACGACCGCGTGGAGGACATCCCCGGCTACAGCGCCGCCTAGTGGCTCGTCCCAGAACGTTGACCCGGTAATCGGTCTTCTGGGCTGACCGGCAGGCTGGTCCCGCATGTCGAGTGCGGGAGGTGGTTGTGGCTCGTCGTCCGGAAGTGTTCGTCCGGCCGCTGTCGATGGAAGACGGCCGGAAACTGGCTCGGATCAGCCGGACCGCGAAGAACCCGGTCAAGTTACGTCGGGCGATCGTGGTACTGATGTCCAGCCAGGGGCAGACCGTCCGCGATATCACGTCGTTGATGCAGGTCAGCGCCGACTATGTGCGTGATGTGATCCACGCGTTCAACGAGCGGGGGTTCGACGCGCTGGACCCAAAATGGAGCGGGGGA
>NZ_FNIX01000016.1 GCF_900104175.1 Lentzea jiangxiensis | reverse complement strand
AAACCTCGTGCTCATGGGGGCCTACCTGGCGCTGGTCGGTGTCGGGGTGGGGCTCACCATGCAGAACCTGGTGCTCGCCGTGCAGAACGGGGTCGGGATGGCGGACCTCGGGGCGGCCAGCTCCACGGCCACGTTCCTGCGGTCGCTGGGCGGGACGGCCGGCGTCTCGGTGCTCGGGGCCGTGCTGGCGGCCCAGGTGAGCACCAAGACGCTCGACCCCGCGTCCCTCTCCCCGGTCGTGCGGGACTCCTACGGCGACGCGATGGGTGAGCTGTTCCTCATCGCCGCCGGGCTCGCCGTGTTCACGGTCATCGCGGTGCTGCTGATCAAGGAACAGCCGTTGCGGGATTCCGTGGACGAGGACGTGGTTGTCACTCCAACGGGTTCTGGCGCACAGACGGTCGCCACTGAACTTGACTCACCTGTGGATACTGACCAGCGGATTGTGGACAAGTCGGTACCTGTTGTGGACAAGCTGCTAGTGCTTTCGAGTGACGACGATCAGGACGTCGCGGCGCGCTCGGCTGCGCTGCGTTCCACGCAGAACTCGTTGCCCTCGGGGTCGCGGAGGGTCACCCAGCCGGTGCCGTCGGGCCTGCGCTGATCGTCGAAGAGCGTCGCGCCGAGGCCGACCAGGCGCTCCACCTCCTCGTCGCGGGTGGTGCCGACCGGCTGCAGGTCGAGGTGGAGCCTGTTCTTGAGCTCCTTGCCCTCCGGCACGGTGATGAACAGGTAGCGGATGCCGCTCGGCAGGTGGATCAGGCACTCCGGGTCGCCGGGGTTGTCCTCCGGGTCGAGCGGCAGGTCCAGGACCTGGCCCCACCACGAGGCGATCTCGTACGAGTCGCGCGCGTCGACCGTGATGTTGTGGATGATTGAGGTCATGGCGCTGATCTTCGCCGAACCCGCGCCGCCGGCCGCCTGGTTTTCCGGGCGGGCGTGTGATCTGCGCCGTGTTCAGGGTTGAGCGGAACTCGCTCAACTTTTCTGACGTTGTGCGGGATGATGGTCCATGCTTGACGCTGACCACGAGGTGGAGGAATGGACGCTTTCAACCCGACGACCAAGACGCAGCAGGCCGTGTCCGCGGCGGTGCAGGCCGCGACGCTGAACGGGAACCCGGACGTGGGTTCCGTGCACCTGCTCAGTGCCCTGCTGGCGCAGACGGACGGGTTGACCGCGCCGTTGCTCGAGGCGGTGGGCGCCGACCCGGCCCAGGTGCGCAAGGAGCTGGAGCAGCTCTCGCGTTCGTTGCCGAGCGCCTCCGGCTCGACCGTCTCCGCCCCGCAGCTGTCGCGCGACGCCGTGCGGGTGCTGAACAAGGCGCAGGAGCTCGCGACCGGGATGGGCGACGAGTACGTCTCCACCGAGCACCTGCTCGTGGGGCTCGCGCAGCACGGTGGCCAGGTGGCCGACCTGCTGCGGCGCAACGGTGCCACGCCCGACGCGCTGACCGAGGCCTTCGCGAGGGTGCGCGGGTCGGCGAGGGTGACGTCGGCCGATCCTGAGGGCACCTACAAGGCGCTGGAGAAGTACGGCGTCGACCTGACCGAACGTGCGCGCAAGGGCGAGCTCGACCCCGTGATCGGCCGTGACGCCGAGATCCGGCGCGTCGTGCAGGTGCTGTCGCGGCGCACGAAGAACAACCCGGTGCTGATCGGCGAGCCCGGTGTCGGCAAGACGGCCATCGTCGAGGGCCTGGCGCAGCGCGTCGTGGCCGGGGACGTCCCCGAGTCGCTGCGCGGCAAGAAGGTCGTGTCCCTGGACCTCGGCTCGATGGTCGCGGGCGCCAAGTACCGCGGTGAGTTCGAGGAACGGCTCAAGGCCGTGCTCAAGGAGATCACCGACTCGGCCGGGCAGGTCATCACGTTCATCGACGAGCTGCACACGATCGTCGGCGCGGGCGCGACCGGTGAGTCCGCGATGGACGCCGGCAACATGATCAAGCCGATGCTGGCCCGCGGCGAGCTGCGCATGGTCGGTGCCACGACCCTGGACGAGTACCGCGAGCACATCGAGAAGGACGCCGCCCTGGAGCGCCGCTTCCAGCAGGTGCTGGTCGGCGAGCCGTCCGTCGAGGACACGGTCGGCATCCTGCGCGGGCTCAAGGAGCGCTACGAGGTGCACCACGGCGTGCGCATCACCGACGCCGCCCTCGTCGCCGCCGCCACGCTGTCCGACCGCTACATCACCGCGCGCTTCCTGCCGGACAAGGCCATCGACCTCGTCGACGAGGCCGCGTCCCGGCTGCGCATGGAGATCGACTCCCGGCCCGTCGAGATCGACACCGTCGAACGCGCCGTGCGCCGCCTGGAGATCGAGGAGATGGCGCTCGCCAAGGAGTCGGACGCGGCGTCGCTGGAACGGCTGTCGGCCCTGCGCGCAGAGCTCGCGGAGAAGCACGAGGAACTGGCCGCGCTGACGGCGAGGTGGCAGAACGAGAAGGGGTCGATCGACAAGGTCCGCGCCCTGAAGGAGCAGCTGGAGTCGCTGCGCGGCGAGTCGGAACGGGCCGAGCGCGACGGCGACCTCGGTCGTGCCGCCGAGCTGCGCTACGGCCGGATCCCGCAGCTGGAGAAGGAGCTCGGCGCCGCCGCCGAGTCCACCCAGGAGACCGCCATGCTCAAGGAGGAGGTCGGCCCGGACGACGTCGCGGACGTGGTGTCGGCGTGGACCGGCATCCCGGCCGGACGGCTGCTGGAGGGCGAGACCGCCAAGCTGCTGCGCATGGAGGACGAGCTCGGCCGCCGGGTCGTCGGCCAGGCCGAGGCCGTGCGGGTCGTGTCGGACGCGGTGCGCAGGACGCGCGCCGGCGTCGCGGACCCGGACCGCCCGACGGGCTCGTTCCTGTTCCTCGGCCCGACCGGCGTCGGCAAGACGGAGCTCGGGAAGGCGCTGGCGTCGTTCCTGTTCGACGACGAGCGGGCGATGATCCGCATCGACATGAGCGAGTACTCCGAGAAGCACTCGGTGGCCCGCCTGGTCGGAGCGCCTCCCGGCTACGTCGGCTACGACCAGGGCGGCCAGCTGACGGAGTCGGTGCGCCGCCGCCCGTACTCGGTCGTGCTGCTGGACGAGGTCGAGAAGGCGCACCCGGACGTGTTCGACGTGCTGCTGCAGGTCCTCGACGACGGCCGCCTCACGGACGGACAGGGCCGCACGGTCGACTTCCGCAACACGATCCTGGTGCTGACGTCGAACCTGGGCTCGCAGACGATCGTGAACCCGTCGCTGACCGACGTGGAGCGCAAGGACGCCGTCATGGCGGTCGTGCAGCGGCACTTCAAGCCGGAGTTCCTGAACCGGCTCGACGACGTCGTGGTGTTCCACGCGCTCGCCACCGAGGAGTTGACGTCCATCGTGGACATCCAGGTCGCTCGCCTGGCGGGCCGGCTCGCGGCCCGTCGCCTGTCGCTCGACGTCACGCCGGCGGCGCGCGACTGGCTGGCGCTGAACGGTTTCGACCCGATCTACGGCGCCCGGCCGCTGCGGCGGCTCGTGCAGTCGGCGATCGGTGACCAGCTCGCCAAGGAGCTGCTGGCCGGTGAGGTGCGCGACGGCGACGCGGTGCGGGTCGACGTGCTGGACGACAACTCCGGCCTGATCGTGGGCCGCAGCGCCTGACGTCCGGACGCGTGAGGGGGATCCGAGAGGGTCCCCCTCACGCGTTTTCACCGGCTCTCGATCTTCAGGTCGCCCGCCGTCACCGCCCGGATGTGGTCGCTCGCGAGCAGGTCGTGCGGGTACCCGAGGTCGATCGCGCCGGCGTCGTCGAGCCGGGCCACCTGCTCGTCGCCGAGGTCGACCTCCAGGGCGGCCAGGTTCCCCTCCAGCTGTTCCGGTGTGCGCGCGCCGATGACGGGAGCCGTCACACCCGGCCTCCGCAGGTTCCACGCCAGCGCGACCTGCGCGGGCGTGCGGCCGATCTCCAGCGCGACCTCCCGCACCACGTCGGCGATCGCCAGCGTGGCCGGGGTGACCATGCCCAGACCGGCGTTGAAGCTCTTGCGGCCCGTCCCCTCCGCCGGCGTCAGGTCGGCGCTCGAGTACTTGCCGGACAGCACGCCACCGCCCAGCGGCGAGTACGGGGACACGCCCAGCCCCAGCGCCCGCGCCATCGGGATCAGGTCGCGCTCCGCGTCCCGGTTGATCAGGCTGTACTCGACCTGCAGCGCGACCAGCGGCGTCCAGCCGCGCAGGTCGGCGACCGCCTGCAGGCGGGAGACCTCCCAGGCGGGCGTGTTGGACATCCCCACGTGCAGGACCTTGCCCTGCCGGACCAGGTCGTCCAGGCCGCGCAGGACCTCCTCGCCCGGCGTCAGCGCGTCCCACACGTGCACGTACAGCAGGTCCACGCGGTCCGTGCCCAGCCGGCGCAGGCTGTTCTCCACGGACGCGAACAGGCTCTTGCGGTGGGCGCCCCCGGAGTTCGGGTCACCCGGCGTGCGCAGCGTGGAGTACTTCGTCGCGAGCACCAGGCGGTCGCGGCGGTCGCGGACGAGCTCGCCCAGCAGCTCCTCGGAACCGCCGTAGGAGGCGGCGGTGTCGATGAAGTTGCCGCCGCGCTCGACGTACGTCTCGAACAGCCTGCGCGCGTCGTCCGGTGCGGAGCCCCAGCCCCACTCGTTGCCGAAGGTCGCCGTGCCGAGGGCCAGCGGCGAGACCCGCAGCCCGGAGCGGCCCAGCAGCCGGTAGGTGTCGAGCGACATGTGTTCTCCCGTGGTCGTGGTGGGGCACCAGCCTGTGATCACCGGGGGCCGGGGGTAAGGGAAGGAGCTTCCTGGGAACAGCGGTCCCACCCCGGCGGTTGAACGGGCCGTGGTCACCGACGTGGCGCAGGAACTGGCCGCCTTCCTGCGGAACAGGCGCGAGCGGCTGGACCCGCGCGATCTCGGCCTGCCGGAGCGGCGGCAGCGCAGGACGCCGGGGCTGCGCCGCGAGGAGGTCGCCGAACTGGCCGGGATCAGCGTCGACTACGTGGTGCGGCTCGAACAGGCGCGGGGGCTGCGGCCCTCGGCCGACGTGGTGGAGGCGCTGGCGCGGGCGTTGCGGCTCGCCCCGGACGAACGCGACTACCTCTTCGGCCTCACCCGTCACCGGCCTCCCCACGCCGGCGAACGCGCCACCGCCGCGCCGTCGCTGGCACGGCTGGTCGAGGACCTGTCACCGCGGCCCGCGATGCTGATGAACCACCGCTACGACGTCCTGGCCTGGAACGACGAGATGGCGCGCCTGTTCCTGGACTTCGGCGCGCTGCCGCCGTCGCGGCGCAACGCGATGTGGGTGTGCCTGGTGCACCCGCGCATGCGGGAGCTCTACGTCGACCGCGACCGCGTCCTGCGGGAAGGGGTCGCCCACCTGCGCGCCGCGTGGGCCGTGCACCCGGACGACCGGCTGCTGGCCGGCCTCATCGCGGAGTGCGCGGCCGGTGACGAGGAGTTCGCCCGGTTGTGGGCCGCCCAGGACGTGAGGGTCGGCGGGCGCGGGCACAAGGTGCTGCGCCACCCGGACGTCGGCCTGGTCGCGGTCGAGTTCGAGACGCTCAGGCCGGTGCAGGACCCGGACCACCTGCTGGTGGTCCACCGCGCCGCGGACGAGCGGAGCCAGGCGGCGATGGACCGGTTGCGGGCCCGCGACCACGCCGAATAGGCACTTGGCGGCACGACGCGCGGAAGTGATCTTCGTTCCTCGCGTCCGACCCACTACGCTTCAGCTGTGGGCATACCGGCGTGGGTCTGGTTCACCGTCGCCGCGGTGGCGGGCGTGGCGGGGTTCGCCCTGCTCGCGACCGACCGGGCGCAACGAACCGCGCGTAATCGTGAACGGCGCCGTTGGGCTGCCCTGCGCGGCTGGCAGTTCGAGGAGACAGACCACGTGCTGCCGACCCGCTGGGAGGCGGGGGCCATCGCGTACTACGGCACCGGGCTCGCCCGGGACGTGGTCGCGGGCTCCACGTTCACCGCGGACGGCCGCCGCCAGGTCTACGTCCTCGACCACGAGACGGCCGGCAAGGTCAACTCGGTGCTGGTCGGCGTGCGCTGCCGCAGAGCGCTGTCGGTGGTGGTCGAACTGTGGCTGTCGACCGTGCCGTTCCAGCGCGACAACGACAAGATGCCGATGCCCGACCTGCTCGGACCGGTCGGCTCGCGGTACGCGTTCGTCACGGACGTCCCGGCCGCCCGGAAGATCATCACCCCGGACCTGATCGACGCCGCCGAGGAGATCGGGGGCGACGTCACGGTCGTCTGGATGGAGAAGGACTGGGTGCTGGCCGCCGCGCCGCCGAACTCCTCGCCCGCGCGCCTGGAGCGGCTGCTGCGCGACATCGGTGAGCTCGCGGACGTCATCGACCCGTTCGACCCGGACCCCTCCGAGCGCGAGGAGCCGGTCGAGGAGGACGAGGGCGGCGAGGTCTACCGCCCGTCGTTCGGCCGCAAGCAGCCCTGACGAAACACTTCCGGACGCCGTTGCCGAGCCTCTCGGCAACGGCGTTCTTCGTTCTGCCACTTGATCCACGCGATGTGACTATCAGTAGTTGTCCACAGCCGGCGCCGTCATCTACGCCCACATGATCAGCGGAATTCCCAATGTATGTGAATTACATCACACTGCGCTCCGTGTAAAACATCCGCCGGTGATTCAGATATTCCGTGCGCAAGGCGTCGTGTCCCCGAACCCCCGGAAGGGATCCACGATGTACGGAGGAAAGATCGTCCCGCCCGCAGCCGTCGCGGGGACGGCGTCCGCCGTGACGCTGGCCAACACCGGTGCATCGGTCGGGTGGTTGCTGTTCGGTGGCGTGGCCCTGGTCGTTTCCGGCCTCGCGCTGCGCCTCGTCGTGCTCCGCCGCCCGGCGAAGCGCGAAGCGTGATCATCGGCGGCCTTCGACCCCGGCGACTTTCCGACTACCGTGCGGTGGCATGCCAACCGCACTGGTGACCGGATCGACCGTCGGGATCGGGGCCGCCTTCGCCCGCAGGCTCGCGGCGGAGGGGTACGACCTCGTGCTGGTCGCGCGCACCGCGTCCGCACTCGAAGAGATCGCGAAGCAGCTGCACGACCGCCACGGCGTCCAGGTGGACGTCCTGCCGGCCGACCTCAGCGACCGCGGAGACCGCCTCAAGGTCGAACAGCGGCTCGCGGAGTCGGCCGTCGACGTGCTGGTCAACAACGCGGGCTTCGCCAACTCGGGCGAGTTCTTCACCGCCGACGTCGAGAACCTGCAGGCCCAGCTCGACGTCAACGTCGCCACGGTCCTGCGCCTGTCCAGGGCCGCCATCCCGGCCATGATCGCCCGCGGCAAGGGGGACGTGATCAACGTGTCGAGCGTCGCCGGCTTCCTGCCCGGCCGCGGCACGAGCTACAGCGCCGACAAGGCGTGGGTGACGATGTTCTCCGAGGGCATGAACCTCGCGACCGAGGGCACCGGCGTGCGGGTCATGGCGCTGTGCCCCGGCTTCGTGCGCACGGAGTTCCACAAGCGCGCCGCGATCGACATGTCGAAGACGCCGAACTGGCTCTACGTCGACGCGGACAAGCTCGTGCACGAGGCGCTGCGCGACCTGCGCCGCGGCAAGCCGCTGTCGATCCCCGGCGGGCAGTACAAGGCCATCGTGACGGCGGCGAAGCTGATCCCGAGGGCGGTCGTGCGCAAGATGGCGTCGCGGTTCGCGGGTGGGCGCGGACGCACCTGACCGGGCCGGTTGCCCGTGCGCGGTGACGCAGCGTACGAGGCAACGGGCGCGCGTATGTGCGAAGCTGACGACCCGTGCGAACTGAAGTGGTCTTGGACGCGAACGCTAAGTCGGAACTCGCTCGTCTGGTGAGCGAATTGGCCGTGGTGCACGGCAAGGTGACCCTCTCCAGCGGCAAGGAAGCCGACTACTACGTCGATCTGCGCCGCGCGACGCTGCACCACGCGGCGTCCCCGTTGATCGGCAAGCTGCTGCGCCAGCTCACGTCCGACTGGGACTTCGTCGCCGTCGGTGGCCTGACGCTCGGTGCGGACCCCGTGGCCTACGCGATGATGCACTCCGCCGCGAACGACGGTGACGTGCTCGACGCGTTCGTCGTGCGCAAGGCGAGCAAGGCCCACGGCATGCAGCGGCAGATCGAGGGCATCGACGTGCGCGGTCAGCGGGTGCTCGCGGTCGAGGACACCTCCACCACGGGCGGTTCGGTGCTCACGGCCGTCACGGCGCTGCGCGAGCACGGGGCCGAGGTCATCGGCGTGGCCACGGTCGTCGACCGCGGCACGGGCGCCAAGGAGGCCATCGAGGCCGAGGGGCTGCAGTACCGCTACCTGCTCGACCTGAACGACCTCGGGCTCGCCTGAGGTTTTGTCGAGAGCGCTTCGAGCCACCCCGTCCTAGTCTGGAGGGCGGGGTGGTGAGAATGGCCGGATTCCTGGCCGAAGCGGTCGTGGTGCTGCACTTCACGGTGCTGGCGTTCCTGCTCGCGGGCGGTTTTCTGGCCTGGCGGTGGCGGTGGGTGATCTACCCGCACCTGGCGCTGGGCGCGTGGGCGGTCCTCAGCGTCGTCACGCCGACTGTGTGTCCCCTCACGGTGTGGGAGAACGACCTCCGGGCGATGGCGGGGATGCCGGTGCTCGAGACCGGGTTCATCGACCACTACATCGACGGAGTCTGGTACCCGCAGAGCGCGTCGATGCTGGTCCAGCTGGTGCTCGGGACGATCGTGATCGTCTCGTGGGCCGGCTTCTATGCTGGCCACCGTGCTGCTCGAAGGCTTTCACGCTGTTAAGCACGCGCTGCGCTTCGGCGCCGACGTGCACCCGTTGATCACCACGGACCTCGCCGCCGCGGTCGGCCTCGCCGAGACGCACGCTCCCGACCTGCGCGAGCGGTTCGCCGCCGCCACCGAGGTCGACCAGAACCACTTCAAGCTGCGCGTCGGCCGCACGCACCCGACGGGCGTGGCCGGGTTCGCCGAGCGGCCCGAGCTGCCGTTCGACCGGCACGCCCCGGTCGTCCTGCTCGACAACCCGCGCAACCTCGGCAACTTCGGTGCCGCGATCCGGGTGGCGGCGGGCCTCGACGCCGGAGGCGTGCTCTCCACCGGCGACGTCGACCCGTGGCACCCGAACGTCCTGCGCGGCTCCGCCGGCCTGCACTACGCGCTGCCGGTAGCCAAGGTCACGAGCCTCGACTTCGAGGGCGAGCTGATCGCCTTCGACGCCGACGGTGACCTGCTGGAAGGCCCCATCCCGGACGACGCCGTGCTGGCGTTCGGCTCGGAGCGCCACGGCATCTCCGACGAGGTCAGGGCGAAGGCCTCCCGGACCGTCCGGCTGCCGATGCGCGCGAAGGTCAGCAGTTACAACCTGACAACTTCTGTGGCCATGGGCCTGTACCACTGGGCGGTTCATCGAGCTTCTTGACCGATCAAGCCCTCACGATGGCCAAGTGGTGATCGCGAAATTGCTGGCAGCGCGCGCGGGCGTCGCGGAGCGCGCGGTGTACTCCAGGCACCTGCGGCGTGTCTGGGGTGTGCCGGGCACGCTCCTCGGGGCGCGGGCGTGGCCCCCGCTCTTCAAGGACAAGATCCACACGAGCTTCAACTACTGGTGGCAGGCCCACCTGCTGGACTGCATGGTCGACGGGTACCTGCGCTCGCCGAGCGAGCTGCGCAGAACGGCCATCGGCAAGCTCGTCCGCGGCGTCCGGGTGCGCAACGTCCTGGGCTGGACCAACGATTTCTACGACGACGTGGCGTGGCTCGGTCTCGCCCTGCAACGCGTCCAGCACGATGTCGGGATCGCGAAGCCGAAGGCGGTGAACGCGATCGCCGAACGCCTGCGCGACGGCTGGACCGACCACGCCGGCGGCGGCATCTGGTGGAAGCGCGACGACGACTTCAAGAACGTCCCGGCCAACGGTCCCGCCGCGATCTTCCTGGCCCGCCAGAACGAACGCGCCGACCTCGCCCGCGCGCGGTCCATCGTGGACTGGGTCGAGGAGAACCTGGTCGACCCCGGCAGCGGCCTCGCGTGGGACGGCCTGCACGTGCACCCCAACGGCGAGATCCGCGAGTACGAGAAGAACATTTACACGTACTGCCAAGGGGTGCTCATCGGAGCGTGCGTCGAGCTGGCCAAGCACGGCCAGGCGGGCAAGTGGCTCGACAAGGCCGCCCGCACGATCACCGCCGTGCACGACGACCTGGCGACCAACGGCGTCATCAGGGGCCAGGGCGGCGGGGACGGCGGTCTGTTCGCAGGCATCCTCGCCCGCTACCTCGCCCAGGCGGCGCTGACGATCCCCGATCTCGACCCCGACCGGCACGAGACCGCGGACCTGGCCAGGGAACTGGTGGTCCAGTCGGCGGAGGCCGCGTGGCTCAACCGCACGATGGCCATCAGCGGGCCGCTCTTCGGTCCCGAGTGGACCGAACAGGCGGAGGAGAAGGAGGGGCGCGACCTGTCCGTCCAGCTCGGCGCCTGGATGTGCCTGGAGGCGGCCGCCCTGCTCGAACGGAGCGGCCTGGACGTCGCTACGGCCTGATGCAGCTCAACGGCGCCTTGGCGTTCTCGTGGAACTGCTCCCGCGAGTCGTCGGCCACGAACTCCAGGTCACCGGGACGAGTCCCGGGATCAGCACCCGCAGGACTGGCGGTGCAGGAGCGAGGGCGAGAGCCGGATGGTCTCCGGGGCCCTCTCGGGGTCGGCGATCCGGGACAGGAGCAGCTTCACGGCGGTCCGCCCGATCTCCTCGACCGGCTGGGCCAGCGTCGTGAGCGGCGGCTCGATCAACGTCGCCCACTCGACCTCGTCGTAGGCGACGACCGCCAGGTCGGTGCCGAGCTTCAGGCCGCGGGCGCGGGCCTCGTGCAGCATGCCGACTGTGACGAGGTGGTCTGCCGCGACGACGGCCGTCGCCGGGTCCTCCTGGTCGAGCAGCGGCGCGAGCCAGCCGCTCTGCGAGACCAGGGCCTCGTCCCACTTCAGCCCGGCACGGCCGAGACCGAGGCGGTAGCCGAGGACGCGCTCCTCGGTCGTCGCCACGCCCGACTTGCCGCAGACGATGCCGATCCGGCGGTGGCCCAGCTCGGCGAGGTGCTTGACCAGCCCCGACGTGGCCTGCACGTTCTCCGGGCCGACCTGGTCGATGTCCTGCGCCACGGTCAGCCGGTCCACCAGCACCGTCGGGATCTCGAGCCGCTTGAGTTCGGGCAGCACCAGACTCCCGGCGCCGGCCGACGGCGTCAGCAGCAACCCGTCGACTCTCCGCGAGCGCAGCATCCTCACCGCGGTCTGCTCGGACTCGGGGGTGTCTCTCGTGTCGATCAGCACGAGCGAGTAGCCGCTGCGGGTCGCTTCCGACTCGATGGCGGCGATCAGTTCGGCGAAGTACGGGTGGGAGACCAGCGACACGGCGAGCCCGAGCGACTTCGTGCCGCCCATGACCAGCGATCGCGCGATGGCGTCGCCCGTGTACCCGGTCTCGTCGATCGCCTTCTGGACGCGCTCGCGCGTGTCCCCGGCGACCGGTCTCGTCTCGTTGATCACGTGTGACACCGTGGTGATGGAGACCCCCGCGAGAGCCGCGACATCCCGCATGGTGACCATGGCTCGGACCTTACCCGTTTGGAGGAAGCCCTGATGGCAGCCGTGCTGTGTGTCGGGCTCACAACTCTCGACGTGACCCAACGGGTGGACGCCTTCCCGGAGCCCGGGCAGAAGGTCCGCTCGCTCGGCGCGGTGCTGTCACCGGGCGGTCCCGCGGCCAACGCGGCCCGCGCCGTCGCCGCGCTGGGCGGCAGGGCCTCGTTGCTCACCGCGTTGGGTGGCGACGCACTGGGTGAATTCGTGCGGGCTTCCTTGGATCCGGTCCACGTGACCGCCGTGCCCGGTACGACGCCCGTGAGCATGGTCGTCGTCAGAGACGCTGATGGGGAGCGCACGGTCGTTTCCCGCAACGCGTCGGTGCCCGTCAAGGCGCCCGATTTGTCCGAACTGCTGGCCGTCGCGGACGTGGTCCTCTTGGACGGGCACCACGACGGCCTGGTGATTCCCGCCGCCCGGCGGGCGAAAGCTCTCGGATTGCCTGTGGTGCTCGACGCCGGGAGCTGGAAACCTGTCCTCGATCACCTGTTGCCGCTGGTGGACGTCGTCGCCTGTGCGTCGGGGTTCGAGCGGTCCGAGGCCGAGGTGCACTCCTACGGGGTGCCGCTGGTCATTCGCACGCAGGGTGCGAAGCCGGTGACCTGGTCGCGGAACGGCTCGGCCGGCGAGGTGCCCGTGCCCGCGGCGGAGGTGAAGGACACGAACGGTGCCGGCGACGTCTGGCACGGCGCGTACGCCTACGCGCTCGCGTCAGGGGCGGACCCGGTGGCAGCCATCGGCTTCGCGTCGGAGGCGGCCGCCGTTCGCGTCGGTGCGGTCGGGGACTGGGTTGAGGAGCTGGCGCGGTGGCAGGACAGCAGGTCAGGTTCGACGAGCTGCTAGAGCGGGCTCGGGTGCTCACGGATCAGGGAGAGCGGAAGATCCTCGGCATCGGCGGGGCACCCGGTTCGGGCAAGTCGACACTCGCGCGACGGCTCGTCGAGGCGCTCGACGGCCAGGCGGTGCTCGTCGAGATGGACGGCTTCCACCTCGCGCAGAGCGAGCTCGAACGGCTGCGGCTGGTCGAGCGCAAGGGTGCGCCCGACACGTTCGACATCCCCGGCTACGTCGACCTGCTCGGCCGGATCAAGGCGTGCGGGCCGGACATGATCTACGCGCCGCAGTTCCGCCGCGAGATCGAGGAACCGGTCGCGTGTGCCGTGCCGGTGCACCCGGACGTCCCGCTCGTCGTCACCGAGGGCAACTACCTGCTGCTCAACTACGACAAGTGGAAGCGCGTGCGGATCATCCTCGACGAGGCGTGGTTCCTGTTCATCGACGAGGACGTGCGCGTGCAGCGGCTGATCGATCGCCACCTCCGGTACGGGCGCACCCTGTCGGAGGCGGAGGAGCGCGTGCTGCACGGCACGGACCACGTCAACGCGCTGATGGTGAACTCGTCCAAGGGTGCGGCGGACCTGCTGATCACCGAGGTGCTCTGACTCAGCCCGCGTGCGGGTGGCTGATGTGCTCCAGGTCCTCGCCGGCCTCGTCGATCGGCTTGCGCATCTCCTGGCGGTAGCGCCAGAGGCCCCAGCCGGTGCCGCCGAGGAAGAACCCGACGCTGACGACGATCGCCGCCGTCTCGAGCCACGGGAGCGACTGCAGGACGCCCGCGCCGTAGTAGCCGGCGAGCACGAGCGTCGGCACCCAGGCGATCGCACCGATGGTCGTGGCCAGGGTGAACCGGCGGACGTCCATGCGCGCGGCACCGGCGATCATCGGCGCCAGCGTGCGGATCCACGGGATCCAGCGGGCCAGCACGACGGCCCAGAACCCGCGGCGGTCGAGGAACTCGCCCGCGCGTTGCAGGTTCTGCCGGTTCAGCACCTTGCCGCCCTTGCGCGCGAGCACGCGCGTGCCGGTACCGCGGCCAATGTAGTACCCGACCTGGTTGCCGACGACGGCCACGACGAGGGCCACGAAGGACAGCGCCCAGGCCGACAGCTCGCTGTTGTGCGTGGCCAGCACGACACCGGCGGCGAACAGCAGCGAGTCACCGGGCAGGAACAGCCCGAAGATGAATGCGCACTCGACGAAGATGAAGCTCAGCACGATGACCCACACGGCCACCGGACCCGCGGTCTCCAGCGAGGCGAAAGCATGCGCCACGGTGAGCCAGCCTACGTCGTGCCGTGGCGGCGGCAGGGCGACGGCGCGTTGACGCGTCGGCGAAATCCGGGTTGAGCGCGCTGAATCACGGCGTGAACCTCTTCCTGGTGGGATCACCTCCGAGTGAACCAGTCGCTCCGGTGCCGCGCGCACTAGCGTGGAGCGCATGGAGACGTTGCTCGCTGAACTCCGCACCGCAGTGGGTGACCAGGGCGTCCTGACCGACGCCGACGTCACCGCGAGCTACCAGCGCGACATGATGCCGTTGGCGCCGTACGGCAGTCCGTTGGCCGTGGTGTTCCCGGTGAGCACCGAGCAGGTCCAGGCCGTGGTGCGGGCGTGCGCGCGCCACCGCGTCCCGATCGTCCCGCGCGGCGCCGGCAGCGGCCTCTCGGGCGCCGCGAACGCGATCGAGGGCTGCGTCGTGCTGGTCACGACCAAGATGAACGCGATCGTCGAGATCGACGCCGACAACCGCCTCGCCGTGGTCGAGCCCGGCGTCGTCAACCTCGACCTGCGCGGCGCCGTCGAGAAGAACGGCCTGTTCTACCCACCGGACCCGAGCAGCTACGACTGGTGCACGATCGGCGGCAACCTCTCCACCAACGCGGGCGGCCTGTGCTGCGTGAAGTACGGCGTGACCACCGACTCGGTGCTGGGCCTCGAGGTGGTGCTGGCCGACGGCGAGGTGCTGCGCACCGGCCGCCGCACGGTCAAGGGCGTCGCGGGCTACGACCTCGCGAAGCTCTTCATCGGCTCCGAGGGCACGCTCGGCGTGATCACGCAGGCCACCCTGGCGCTGCGACCCCTCCCGCAGGCCCCGGCCACGCTCGTCGCCGCGTTCGGCAGCACCGCCACCGCGGGCGCCGCCGTGAGCCGCATCGTCCGCGAGGGCCTGGTGCCGTCGTTGATGGAGATCATGGACCGCACCTCGATCGAGGCCGTCGAGCAGTACCTGAGGACCGAGATCGGCGCCGGACCCGGCTGCGCGGCGCTGCTGATCTGCCAGTCCGACTCAGGCGGCGAGCAGGCCCGGCACGAACTGCAGCAGATCGAGGCCATCTGCGACGAGGCCGAGCTCGTCCACGCGACCCACGACGTCAACGAGGGCCGCGACCTGCTGACCGCGCGCCGGGCCGTGCTGACCGCGCTGGAGATCTACGGCTCGTGGCTGACCGACGACGTGTGCGTGCCCCGCACCCGCATCGCCGAGCTCATCCAGGGCTGCGAGGACATCGCGGAGGAGGTCGGGCTGAAGATCGCCGTCGTCGGCCACGCGGGCGACGGCAACATGCACCCGACGATCGTCTACGACCCCACCGACGCCGACCAGTTCGCCCGGGCACGGAAGGCGTTCGACGACATCCTCGCGCTCGGTCTGTCGCTCGGCGGCACCATCACCGGCGAGCACGGCGTCGGCAAGATCAAGCGCGAGTGGCTGGCGAAGGAGATCGGTCCGGTCGGGCTCCGGGTCCACCGCGAGGTCAAACGGGCGCTGGACCCGGAGAACCTGTTCAACCCGGGCTCGATGTTCTCGCTCTAGCAACAGGTGGTCACAGCCGGCGGCATCGGTTCCCGCGCCGCCTTCTCCACCTCGTCGAGCATCCGCTGCCTCTCCGCCGGTCCGAGCACCCGCCCGCGCGTCAGCACGGTGTGGATCCGCCGCGTGTTGCGGATGTCGGCCAGCGGGTCGCCGTCGAGCACGACGAGGTTCGCGGGCGCACCGGGCTGCACGGCGGCGTTGCGGGTGCCGGACTTCAACGCGTCCCCTGGCGAGAGACCGGCCTCCACCAGCAGGTGCAGCTCGTCGTGCACCGAGAAGCCGGAGAACGAGTACGGGTTGCCGGCGTCCGTGCCGACCAGGACCTCGACGCCGTGGGCGTGCATCTCGGCGACCTGGTCCTGGCGGCGCCGGAAGAACTCGGCCTGGTCCCGGATCTCCCGCGGGGTCACCGGTGCCCAGTTCTCCAAGCTGTCGCGCCAGTAGTCGCGGTAGAAGGCGGGCATGTACTTCATCCGCGCGTCGTCGGAGAACGCGTCCGCGGGACTGGAGTACACCCGCATGGCGACCAGCGTCGGGCACAGCGCGGAACCGTTGCGCCGCAGGCGGTTCGCCAGTCGCACGGCCTTGCCCCGGCTGTGCGAGAGGGTGGCCTGGCGTTCGAGCTCCAGCACCTGCTTGAACCACGCGAAGGAGTTCGCCGGGTCGAGGGGCAGGTCCGCGATCGCCTGACGCAGCTGGGCCTCCCGCGTGCTGGTGGCGAGGGGGAGGCCGTACACGTGCTCGAAGGTGCGCTGACCCAGGTCGCTCGCGTCGCCCAGTGCCACGTGGTTCGAGCAGTGGCCCGCGAACGTGATGGCCTGCCGCGCGCACTCGTCGGCGATGGCCGCGAGCGTCGGGCGGTCGAGGTACGAGTAGACCTTCACGAAGTCCGCGCCCTGCGCCTGCGCGTCGCGCACGGCCTGGCGGCCCTCGTCCGGCGTGCCGGCGATCAGGGCGCCGGGCAGCGTCGAGTGCGGGCCGTCGATGATCGAGCTGCCGACGACCAGGCGGGGACCGAGCACCTCGCCGCGCTCGATCCGCCCGCGCAGCTCGTAGATCGGCGGGAAGCCCCACATCTCCCGGATGCCCGTCACGCCGTTGACCAGGCACAGCGGCAACGTGATGCGGTCCAGGAACGCGCCGTGCACGTGCATGTCCCACAGGCCGGGGATCACGTACCTGCCCGCGAGGTCCAGCACCGCGCAGCCGCGGGGCAACGGCAGGTCGCGCGAACCGACGGCGACGACCTCGTCGCCCGCCAGGACGATCGTGGTGCCGGAGCGGACCCCGGCCGAGTCGACGAGCGTGACGCCGCGCAGCGCGGTGACGCCGGCGGAGGCGTCCGCCCGGCCCGGTGCGAGCAGGCCCGCGCCCGCCGCCACACCGAGTCCGGCCAGCCATCCCAGCACTTCACGTCGAGTGGTGTCAGTCATGCCGTTCAACCAACACCCTGACGTTGCGGGAGGCTCAAGTCCTTTCGAGCCCGGGCACCCGGTGCGCACCGACGACCTTCGCGGTCCGGGTCGCTGGTGGCCTAGAGGTGGTATCCGAGCTGGAGCAACACCTTGTGGAGGTAGGTCTCCAGTTCTTCCGGGGTGTTGTGCTCCGGACGGGTCAGCGCGCGGTAGAAGAGCGCGCCCGCGGCCATGTCCACGACGACGTCGAGGTCCGTGCCGGGCGGGAAACCGGAACGCACCACGTCCTTGAGCACCGCTCGCCGCGGCGCGATGAACAGCTCCCAGTACCGCCGCATCAGCTCGAAGTTGTCCGCCGAGGTGCCGATGATGCGGCGCAGCAGCTGCACGGACTGCCCGTTCGACAGCAGCGCCGCCCAGCCCTTGAGCGTCTCCTCGGGCGGTGCGACCGCCATGCGTTCGGGATCGAGTGCCGCGACGGTGCGCGGCAGCTCGATCACGCTGAACAGCAGGTCCTCCTTGGTGGCGAACCGGCGGTAGACCGTCGCCCGCGTCACGCCCGCGCGCTTGGCGACCTGCTCGATCGAGGTGCCGTCGAGACCGCGTTCCAGGAACAGCTCGAAGGCCGCGGTCAGGATCGCGGTGTCCGCCTCGGGGTCGCGGGGACGCCCAGCACTTCGTTCAGCCACGCGGAAAGCCTCTCGGGGGAAGACGGACCGCGCCACGCCAGGTGCGCGTCCGGACGCACCAGCAGCGTGTCACCGGCGCGTTCATGGTGCACGACGTCCCCCAGCCGCTCCCGTGCCACCTCCAGGCACGCCGGTGGCCCCGCCAGCACCCACCTGCCGACGCGCGCGAACGCCGGGACGCGCTCGCCGCCGCGTCTCCCCGTGGCGAGCGGCCCGCTGTACCTCAGGTCGAGCTGCGAGGTGAACCTGACCAGCCGGCGCTGGACGGGCGCGGCGGCGAGCAACGGCCACAGCAGCCGGTCGCGGACCGTGCGCGTCAGCAGGCCGGGGCCCAGCACCAGCCTCGTCGCCGGCGTGGTCGAGGCGAGGACCCGCGCGCCGATCGGCCGCCGTTCCGCCTCGTAGGTGTCGAGCAGGCGCTCCGAGGCCCGGTTCCGGACCACCAGCGCCAGCTTCCAGGCCAGGTTCTCCGCGTCGCCGAGGCCGGTGTTCATGCCCTGGCCGCCCACCGGGCTGTGGATGTGGGCCGCGTCGCCCGCCAGGAAGACCTCGCCGCGCCGGTAGGTCGCGGCCTGCCGGCGGTGGATGCGGAACGTCGACTCCCACTCGACGTGGTCGACCGGGCCCGGCGTCCAGCGGCCGCCGTTCGGTGACATCACCCGCCACTGCCCGCCGGGGAGCGGGAAGATCGTCGTCATCGACGGGCCGTCGGTGTGGACGTGGATCGACTCCCGGTCCAGGTCCCAGGTGGCGTGGACGTCCCGCAGCAGGAAGTTCTCCATCACCTGCGAGCCCTCGAACGGGATGCCCGCCCTCCTGCGCACGGCCGAGTGGGCACCGTCGCAGCCGACCAGCCAGTCGTCGGCCGGGACGGACTCGATCGGTGTGCTCCACTCGACCTCGACGCCCAGTTCCGACAGCCGGGTGCGCAGGCGTTCCTCGACGCGGGCCTGCGAGACGACCAGCTGACCGGCGTCGCGCAGGGCCGTCAGGTCGAGCGCTTTCTTGCCGTTGATGCGCATCGCTCGCAGGCGCACCGCCTTCTCCGCCAGGTCTCCCAGGGCGCCCAGCCTCGCCAGCACCTCGGCTCCACCGGGTTGCAGACCCATCGCCCTCGACGTGGTGGCCGGGCCGTCGGCCGCGTCCACGACGCGCACGTCCACTCCGCACTGCCTGAGCCCGCACGCCAGCGCCATGCCGGTCGGACCCGCCCCCGCGATGATGACCATACAAATACAGTACAGCACTGTATTTTAACCTGGCAGGAGAAAAGCCCGCCCGTGCTGCGGGCGGGCTCTCGGGTCAGCGGTCGACGCGCGGGATGACCTGCGTCGAGTCGTCGTGGAGCGTCGCCTCCATGACCTGGGTGATGTCGTCGGCCTCTTCCTCGATGAGCGACTTCTTCTCCCTGCGCGCCTTGATCACCTCGATGATGATCGGCACGATCGACAGGAACACGATGGCGAGCAGCGTGATCTCGAGGTTGTCCTTGATGAAGGACACCTGGCCGAGGAAGTAGCCGAGCACCGTCAGGCCCGCGGCCCACGCGACGCCACCGATGGCGGAGTACGTGAAGTACTTCTTCGGGTCCATCCTGCCGACGCCCGCCATGGCCGTGATGAACGTGCGGACGATCGGCACGAAGCGGGCCAGGACGATGGCGCGGGCGCCGTACTTGTCGAAGAACTCCTGCGTCTTGTCGACGTACTCCTTCTTGAAGATCTTCGACTCCGGCTTGGCGAACAGCGCCGGACCGGCCTTCGCGCCGATGTAGTAGCCGACGACGTTGCCGACGAAGGCGCAGATCGTCAGCAGCACGCAGACGAGCCAGAGCGGGGTGTCGATGGTGCCCGCCGCGACGAAGAGACCCGCCGTGAACAGCAGCGAGTCGCCGGGCAGGAAGAAACCGACCAGGAGCCCGCATTCCGCGAAGATGATGAGGCACAGACCGATGAGCATGTACGGGCCGAGCCCGTTCAGCAGCACGGTGGGGTCCAGCCAGTCAGGGCCCAATGCAATCGTCACGGCGACAACGGTACAGGTCAGCTCAGCGTGATCACTGCCGCCACCGTGCCCGCTGCCAGGCCCAACAGCAGGGCGAGGCCCAGCACCCACCACGCGGGCATGGGTGCGGGGCGCTCCTCAGCGATCTGGACAGGTGCGACAAATCCGGCATTCGTGCTGGTCGCCTGCGCCCGCAGCGCGTCGGTCACCAGTCGCTCCGGATCGTCCGCCATCCACCTAGTCCTTGACCCACTCGCCCCTGACCATCACGTCCCTCGTCTTCAATTCTGCATCCAGCACGACGAGGTCGGCCGCACAGCCCGCCTGCAGCTTGCCGGTGTCGAGGCCGAGGAGCTCGGCGCCGCGGGTCGCGGTGGCGTACGCCGCTTCGACGAGGGTCAGGCCGCAGGCGTTGACGGCGTTGCGGAACGCCACGTCCATCGTCAGGGTGCTGCCGGCCAGCGCGGCGCCTCCCGCCAACGTCGGCACTCCGTCGACGACGCGCACCTCCAGGCCCCCGACGTCGTACACGCCGTCGCCGACACCGGCGGCCGCGATGGCGTCGGTGATCAGGATCGTGCGCTCCGGGCCCGCGTGGCGCGCGGCCAGGCGGACGGCGGTCGGGTGCAGGTGCACGAGGTCGCAGATCAGCTCGACGGTCACGCGTTCGTCGTCCAGCAGGGCGCCGATCGGGCCGGGCTCGCGGTGGTGCAGCGGGCGCATGCCGTTGAAGAGGTGCGTCGCCACGGACGCGCCGGCGTCGACGGCCGGTCGGACCTGGGCCTCGGTGGCGTCGGTGTGGCCGATGGCGGCGATGACGTCGTTGTCGACGAGCTGGTGCACGGCCCGGACCGCGCCTTCGAGCTCGGGGGCGACGGTGATCATGCGGACGGTGCCCTTGCCCGCGTCGAGCAGCTTCGTCACGGCCGTCTGCTCCGGCGGGCAGAGGATCGCCGGGTCGTGCGCGCCGCAGCGGGCGGCGGACAGGAACGGGCCCTCCAGGTGGATGCCCGCGACGACGCCCTCCTGCACCAGCTCGGCCAGCGCGGACACCTGGTCGGCCAGCTCCGGGACCGGCCGCGAGACCAGCGAGGCCAGCAACGTCGTGGTGCCGTGCCTGCGGTGGGCGGCGGCCGCCTTGCGGATCTTCACCGGGTCGCTGCTGGTGAACGCGTCACCGCCACCGCCGTGGCAGTGGATGTCGACGAACCCCGGCACGACCGTGCCGCCGGCGACGTCGGTCGTCGGGCCGTCGGGCGCGGCGCTCTCACCGACCCCGGCGATCCTGCCGTCGCGGACGCTCACCCAGCCGTTCTCGAGCACCCCTCCCGGTGTGACGACCCGACCACCGGTCAGGGTCACGTCGACCGGTCCACCCCACGTGCTCATCACGCCTCCAGCGTGTCGATGGCCAGCAGCGCAGCGCCGAGGAAGCCCGCCTCGTCGCCGAGCGCCGCGAGCCGCAGCTCCGGTCGGCGCTGGAAGGCGATCAGGCCGTCCAGCCTTTCCCCCAGCGGCTCAACCAGCAGATCTCCTGCCAGCGCGAGCCCGCCGCCGAGCACCACGGCCTCCGGTCCGAGCAGCGTCGCCAGTACCAGGATGCCCCTGGCGAGCGCGTCCACGGCCTCGTGCCACACGGCGACGGCGTCCTGCTCCCCGTCCCTCACCCTGCGTGCGACCTCGGCGGCACCGTGGACGGGGGTGCCGGTACGTGCGGTGTACCGGCGGGCGATCGCCGCGGAGGACGCCACCGTCTCCACGCAGCCGATCTGGCCACACGCGCAAGGGACGCCGTGGCCGACGTCCACATGCCCGATCTCACCCGCGTAGCCCGCGCCGCTGAAGATCTTGCCGTCCAGCAGCAGCGCACCGGCGATCCCGGTGCCGATGGGCATGATCACCGCGTTGCGCAGGTCCTTCGCGGCCCCCATGCGGCACTCGGCCAGACCCGCGGCGCGCACGTCGTGACCGAACGCGACGGGGACCCCGAGCCGTTCGGTGAGGACGGTGCTGAACGGGAACCGGCTCCACGGCAGGTTCGTCGTGTACACGCCGACGCCGTTGGCCTCGTCCACGATGCCCGGCGCCACGACCCCCACGGCGTCGACCTCGTGCTCGGAGGCGTTGCTCAGTTCGGCGACGAGCTCGGCGATGACGTCGAGGAGGGGCTCCAGCTCGCCGGGGGTCGCGCGGCGGGCGTGCTTCTGCGCCGCCACCGCCTCCGAGGTCCCGGTGACGAGCGCCGCCTTGGTTTCGGTGCCACCGATGTCGACGGCGACCACGTGTCTGCGTGCCACGGGGACTGATCCTGCGGCATGAGAGGCCTATTGGTCTATACCAAGTACCGATTTGGGCGCGCGCTCCTGCGAGCTGGAACCGCCCGCAACGGGTGAAACGGCTTCAGCTGGGGAAACGGTGAAGTTTGCTTACTACTCGGACGGTACGGGTTCGCGACCGTCTGCGCGCGTCGAGCAGGCGTCGTCCGGCCCGGTGCGCGCCCGTCGAGGAGTGCGGCCGACCTAGCCGGCCATGATCTTCTGCAGCGCGTCGAGCGCCCGCGAGGCCGTCGACTTCACGGTGCCCTTCGAGATGCCGGTGGCCTCGGCGATCTCCGCCTCCGACAGGTCGCCGTAGTACCGCAGCACGAGCACCTCGCGCTGGCGCGGCGGCAGCTGCTGCAACGCCTTGACGACGGCCTGGTGCTCGGCGGTCAGCATCGCGAGGGATTCGGCCGAACGGGCGTTCGCCACGTGCGGCGGGGTGTAGTCGCGGGCGGTCTTGCGCCGGCGCAGCACGCTGCGCGAGCCGTTGACCACGGCGGTGCGGAGGTAGCCGACGGCCGCCTGCGCGTCGCGCAGGCCCTTCCAGTTGCGGTGCAGGCCGGTGAAGGCCTCCTGGACCACGTCCTCGGCCGTCGCGGGCTCGTCCACGAGCAGCAGCGCGAGCCTGACCAGGCGCATGCGGTGCTGCTTGTAGAGGTCTTCGAGCGTGAGCGGCCCTGCGGGAGGTCCTGCGACGCCGTCCTTGATTCGCAGGTTGGTCAGGGTGTCCTGCACGGTGCGCGGGGTTTCTTCGCCAACCACGGGGTAGGACGGTACCGGTCAGCTTCACTACGGTGGTGGCATGGCCCGCTTTGCAGTCGAATTGGTGTTCGGTCCCGACAGCGAGAAGCGCCTCGCGGTGCGCCCGGCGCACCGCGAGTACATCGCCTCCCTCGCCGAGAAGGGCGTGGTCCTGGCCGCAGGCCCGTACGCGGACGACACCGGCGCGTTGATCATCTACGAGGCAGCCGACGAAGCCGCCCTGCGGGAGGTCATCGCCGCCGACCCCTACTCGCCCGCGAACGTCGTCACGAAGTGGGACGTCCGCCCGTGGAACGCGCTGCTGGGCTCCTGGCTCACCGACTAGCGGCCTGACCGCCCGGCCCGACCAGGCCCGACGTGTCCTGCCGGGCCATCTGCCGGTCGGCGTCGGCCACCTCCGCGACCGCCTGGCGGTCCACGACCACCGGCGTGAACGCGCGGAAGTACTTCAGGGCGCCGACCCAGCCGGGGACGTGGACCGCCTTCGCCCGCTTCCCGATGCCCCTGACCACGGCCCTGCCGACGTCGCGGACCGGGTACTTCTTGCCGGCGAGACCCGGCATGCCCTGGCGCAGCTTGCCGAAGACCGGGTGCTCGTCGGCGCTGTTGACCATGTCCGTGGAGATCCACGAGAAGTACGCGGTACCGACGTCCACGCCCAGGTGGCGGACCTCGGCGCGCAGGCTGTCCGCGAACGCCTCGCAGCCCGCCTTGGCCGCCGAGTAGGCCGCGTTGCCGGGGATGTGCACGATCGCGGCGAGCGACGACACGACCAGGCAGTAGCCGCGGCTGCGGATCAGGTGCGGCAGCGCCGTGCGCACCGTGCGCCACACGCCGAGCAGGTTGACCTCGATGACCCGCTCGAACGCCTTGGGGTCCATCGACCGCACGAAACCCGTGGCGGCGATGCCCGCGTTCGCGACCACGACGTCGATGCCGCCGAAGTGCTCGGCGACCTCGTTCATGACGCGTTCGAGCGCGTCCCAGTCCGTGACGTCGACTTCCCACGCCTTGCCGCCGGTCTCCCCCGCGACCTCTTCGAGCTGGGCCTTCTCCAGCCCGACGAGCGCGAGACGAGCCCCGCGCGCGGCCAGCTGCCTCGCCACCTCGGCGCCGATGCCCCTGGCCGCGCCGGTGATCAGTACCACCTTGCCCGTGACGTCCATGCCGTCACGGTAACGCAACCTACTCCCGGTAAGCTACTGGCAAGTTAAATTGCGCTCAGGCGGTCCACCTCGGCCTGCGTCAGTTCGAGGGTCAGCAGCGGCAGCAGGTCGCTGAGCTGCTCCGGCGTCCGCGCGGACGCGATCGGCGCGGCCACCGTCGGCTGCTGGGCGAGCCACGCCAGGGCGACCGCGGCCACCGTGGTCCCGTGCGTCTCGGCCAGTTCGTCGAGGACCTCCAGCACCTGCAGGCCGTGTTCGTCGAGGTGGGCGGAGGCGGCCTTCGCCCGGACGCTGCCGACCTCCACGCCCGGCCGGTACTTGCCGGTCAGGAAGCCCTTCGCGAGCGACCAGTACGGCACGGTGGCGAGACCGTGCCCGGTCACCACGTCCCGCAGGCCGCCCTCGAACTTCGCGCGGCTGACCAGGTTGTACTCGGGCTGCAGCGCCACGAACTTCGCGAAGCCCTCGCGCTCCTGGACCGCCAGGGCCTCCGCCAGCCGCTCGGCGGAGAAGTTGGACGCGGCGACGTAGCGGACCTTGCCCTCGCGGACGAGCCGGTCGTACGCGGCCAGCGTCTCCTCGAGCGGGGTGCCGGGGTCGTCGCGGTGGTTGTAGTAGAGGTCGATGTGGTCGACGCCGAGCCTTTTCAACGACCGTTCGGCGCTGCTCAGGACCGTGTCGCGCTTCTGGTTGCCGAACCCGGCGAGCATGCCGACCTTCGTGGCGACCACGACCTGGTCGCGGTCGCGCCCGGCCAGCCACCGGCCGATGATGGTCTCCGACTCGCCGCCGGAGTTGCCGTCGGCCCAGGCCGAGTACGAGTCGGCGGTGTCGACGAAGTTCCCGCCCGCCTCGGCGTAGGCGTCGAGCACGGCGAACGACCGGTCCTCGTCGGCGGTCCAGCCGAACACGTTGCCGCCCAGGCACAGGCGTGAGACGTCCAGGTCTGTCGTGCTCAAGATCGGCATACTGCGCAAGGTAGTCCGCCACGACGAACGGGGTTCGCATGCTGGGAACGTTCGGTGTCTGGGGCTCGCACTTCGAGTGGGCTTCGAAGATCGACGAGATCGCACGGCTGGAGGAGCTCGGCTACGGCACGTTCTGGATCGGGACCTCGCCCGACATCGCCCTCGTCGGGCAGGCGCTCGACGCCACGAGCTCGATCACGATCGCCACCGGCATCACGAACGTCTGGCAGACCGAGCCGGAGCAGGTCTCCGCCGAGTTCCACCGGCTCGCGAGCGACCGGTTCCTGCTCGGCGTCGGCGTCGGCCACCGCCAGCTCGACCAGGCCTACGAGAAGCCCTACGCCAAGCTCGTGGGCTACCTCGACCGCCTCGACGTGCCGGCTGACAGGCTGGTCCTCGCCGCGCTCGGCCCGAGGGTGCTGCGACTCGCCGCCGACCGCACCGCGGGCGCCCACCCGTACCTGGTGCCGGTCGAGCACACCGCCGAGGCGCGCAGGGCGCTCGGCGACAAGCTCCTCGCGCCGGAGGTCACCGTCGTCGTCGAGGAGGACCCCGAGGCCGCACGGGCCATCGCCCGCGAGCAGCTGGCGCTCTACTTCACCCTCACCAACTACGTGGACAACTGGCGCCGCTACGGGTTCTCCGAACAGGACGTGAAGGGCTCGGACCGCCTGATCGACGCCCTCGTGGCGCACGGCAGCCCGGACCAGGTGGCCGCCAAGCTGCACGCCCACGTCGAGGCGGGCGCCGACCACGTGGCCGTCCAGTCGCTGAACGGCCACTACGCGGAACTGGCCGGGGCCCTCGGGCTCAGGCGGTGATCTCGACGCCCTTCCAGAACGCCACGCGGCCCCTGATCTCCGCGGCTGCCTCCTCGGGCTCCGCGTAGTACCAGGCCGCGTTGGTGTTCTCGGCGCCGTCGACCACCAGCGAGTAGTAGTTCGCGTTGCCCTTCCACGGGCAGTGCGAGGTGTGGTCGGTCGGCTTCAGGACGTCCCGGTCGACGGACTCCAGCGGGAAGTAGTGGTTGCCCTCGACGACGACCGTGTCGTCGCTGGAGGCGATGATCTTGCCGTTCCACTCAGCGGTTGCCATGTCCTCCAGTGTCCCTGTACTGGCGAGTAGTGCAGACCGGCTGGTCAGCTGGTACTTGATCGATCATTCTGTGAGGACGGCCACTGCGGTGGCCCCCTGACACCGCCTCGTAGGATGCGGGCTGACACCCGTTCAGGGCGCCTGAGGAGGACCACCGATGCCCATCGCAACTCCCGAGGTCTACGCGGAGATGCTGGACCGGGCCAAGGCGAACGAGTTCGCCTACCCCGCCATCAACGTCACGTCGTCGGAGACGCTCAACGCGGCTCTGCGCGGCTTCGCCGAGGCTGAGAGCGACGGCATCATCCAGGTCTCGACCGGCGGTGCCGAGTTCGCCTCGGGCACCAAGGTCAAGGACATGGTGACCGGCGCCGTCGCGCTCGCCGAGTTCGCGCACGTCGTGGCCGCGAAGTACCCGGTGAACATCGCGCTGCACACCGACCACTGCCCGAAGGACAAGCTCGAGGGCTACGTGCGTCCGCTGATCGCCATCAGCCAGGAGCGGGTGGACAAGGGCGGCAACCCGCTCTTCCAGTCGCACATGTGGGACGGCTCCGCGGTACCGCTGGAGGAGAACCTCCAGATCGCCTCCGAGCTGCTCGACCTCTCGGCCAAGGCCAAGCTCGTCCTCGAGATCGAGGTCGGCGTCGTCGGTGGCGAGGAGGACGGCGTCGACAACGAGATCAACGACAAGCTCTACACGACGCCCGAGGACTACCTGAAGACCGTCGAGGCCCTCGGCACCGGCGAGAAGGGCCGCTACCTGCTGGCCGCGACCTTCGGCAACGTGCACGGCGTCTACAAGCCGGGCAACGTGAAGCTGCGCCCGGAGATCCTCAAGCAGGGCCAGGACGTCGTGGCGGAGAAGCTCGGCCTCGCCGCCGGCTCCAAGCCGTTCGACCTGGTCTTCCACGGCGGCTCCGGCTCGCTGCTCGAGGAGATCCACGAGGCCGTGTCGTACGGCGTCATCAAGATGAACATCGACACGGACACGCAGTACGCGTTCACCCGTCCGATCGCGGCGCACATGTTCTCGAACTACGACGGTGTGCTGAAGATCGACGGCGAGGTCGGCAACAAGAAGACCTACGACCCGCGCAGCTACCTCAAGGCCGCCGAGCAGGCCATGGCCGCCCGCATCGCCCAGGCGTGCGAGCACCTCAAGTCGTCGGGCCGCATGATCGCGGGCTGATCCACGGCTTCGGACGAAGGCCCCCGGTGTCCGCCGGGGGCCTTTCCCGTCAGCGGAACGCCTCGACGTGCCGGGCGACCCAGTCGGCGAACGTGCGCGGGGCGCGGCCGAGGACCTTCTCGACGTCCGGGCTCACCGCCACCTCGTCCGGCGTGGGCGAACCCAGGATGTCCAGCGTGTCGTCGGCGAGCTCGCCCGGCATCAGCCGTTCCAGTCCCGCCTTGGCCTCGGCGCGGGTGAGCTCGTGGAACCGCACGGGTTCGCCGAGCGCGTCCGCGATCGCCTCCGCCTGCTGCCGAGGCGTGATGACCTCGGGCCCGGTGAGCTCCAGGACGCCGTTCCTGTCGCTGAGCAGGGCGGTGGCCGCGACCTCGGCGATGTCCGCCGGGTCGATGATCGGCAGGCCGGTGTCCCCGAACGGCGCCGCGACGGTGCGCTGGGCGCGCACCGCCTCGGCCCACCACAGCGCGTTGGACGCGAACCCACCCGGCCGCAGGACCGCCCAGTCGAGGCCGGACCCGCGCAGCGCGTCCTCCAGCCCGCGCAGCTCGATCCGCGTCGTGCCGAACGGCCTGGTCCGCACGCCCAGCGACGACAACAGCACCACCCGGCCCACCCCGTGCGCGACGGCCCGTTCGACGAGTCGGACGGGACTGGCCCCCACGGCGTGCAGGTCCCCGGACAGCAGGAGGAACAACGCCTTCGCGCCGTCCAGCGGGAGGGTGTCCGGCCGGGAGAGGTCGGCCTGGACGTGTCGCACGCCCTCCGGCACCTCGGCGGCGTTCCGCGACACCGCCACCACCTGCTCGCCCGCCTCAGCCAGTGCCCTGGTCAGCGGCCGGCCGATGTTGCCCGTCGCCCCGGTCACCACGATCATGTCCAGCTCCTTCGTCGTTGGTGGAGGCGACGTTAGGAACCGGGCTTACATTTCGTAAGGACGTACCTCGGGGTAAGCTCCGGACATGGCGGTCGGAGCTCAGTTCACGCGGGACGAGAGGACCGGTCGGTATGACGTGTTTCACACCAACTGCCCGGCGCGCGAGATGGTCGACCACGTCACCAGCCGCTGGGGCATCTGGGTGCTGATCGCCCTGCAGGCGGACGACCTCAGGTTCTTCGAGCTGCGCGACAGCATCCGCGGCATCAGCGAGAAGATGCTGTCGCAGACCCTGCGAGGGCTCGTCGACGACGGCCTGATCTGGCGCAGGGTGGAGCCGACGACCCCGCCCCAGGTCACCTACGGGCTGACCGAGTTCGGGCGGGACGTCGGCGAGCCGCTGGCCGACCTCTTCGGCCGGATCACCAGCAGGCTGTCAGCCCAGCTCGAGGCGTGACGCGACCAGCCGCGGCCGCCGGACCGCCAGGTCCCCGGCCGTCCACAGCACCGCCAGCAGCACGGCCGTGACCGCCGCCGACGAGAACGAGATGGGCGGCCCCCACAGGTGCTCCTGCTGGAACCAGATGCCGGCGTACCCGACCGTCGTGACGGCCGCCGACCCCAGCACGGCCCTGGCGGGCGTGGGCATCTCGACGGCGTGCACCGCGTCGATCGCGAGCCCGACGAGCACCAGGAACAGCGGCACGGCGGACTTCGGGAAGTCGATGCCCGCGAGCAACGGCCAGATCAGGCACCGGTAAGCGACGTAACCACCCACCACCGCCGTGGCCGCCCACGGCCTGTCGATCGTCCGCCGCGCGACGACCAGCACGATCGCCGCCGCCACCAGGCCCCACACCGGGTACACCCAGTCCGCGATGGGCAGCGCGAAGTTCACGACCGCCTCGCGCCCGACCGGGACGCCGAGCTGGTCGGCCGCGAACTGCAGCAAGATCGGCTCGGCCTCGGGCAGGCCGCTGTCGTACGCCTGCAACGCGCGCACGCCGTACTCCTGGTGCTGGTTGGGGAACCAGACGTTCTCCAGGAAGAAGCACCACAGCGCGACGAGTCCGAACGTCCTGGCGCGGCCCTCGGGGAAGAACTTCATCCACCCGCGGATGGCGCCGGCCAGCATGACCGCCGTCCCCAGGTACAGCAGCGCGTGCGACCCGCTCCAGCTCGTGATGTCGAGCCCGTTGACGCGGTGGTTGATGACGTCGATCGGCAGCGCGACCAGGAAGATCCCGCACCCGACCTGCATGAGCCGCAACGTCGGCTTGTCGGCGCCGTACCCGGTGAACGTGTGGAACAGCGTCAGGCCGACCACGATCACCGTGCCGACCGTGTTGATCAGGTGCGGCGGCGCCAGGTCGTCGCGCAGCCACTTGAAGTGCCACGAGACGTCCCACGACGACCCGATCAGCTTGAGCAGCAGGCCCAAGAGCCACAGCTGGTAGAGCTGCTTCGTGAGCACCGCCGGTGTTCCCCTGCCCGGTGTGCCGCGCTCCCAGTAGCGGTCCCGGAACTGCCTTGCCCCCTGGATCATCCGAACATCATGAGCACAGCCCTGGTGCCCAGGAAGGCCGAACGGCCCTGGTTTTACCCTGATGTTTCCGATTCGTGTGCACGATGGAGTGAACGGAGTTGAACTCCTGTGGTGCCGATCGGCAAGGTGCACGGCCATGAGCAGTGACTCGACCGACAGCTACAAGGCCACCAGGAGCCAGCGGATCGTCGCCGGGGTGCTCGTCACCGTGCTGATGCTGGCCGTGGTGGCGACCGTCCTGAGGATGTTCGTCTAGCCCGTCGACGAGGATGCGGCACGATGGGGCGTATGCGTGAGAACCTCCTCGGGCCCGAACCGACCCGTCTTCCCGAGCGCCCTGAGGCGCAGGCTGCTGCTGATGGCGGGACTGATCCCGGCAAGATCGTCCGGGCGTACCCGGACTTCTCCGAGGCTTGGGCTTTGTTGGCTGAGCGCGCGCTGCACGCCGGTGACCCGGTGGCGGCCTACGCGTATGCCCGGACCGGCTACCACCGCGGGTTGGACCAGCTGCGGCGATCCGGCTGGAAGGGCTTCGGGCCCGTGCCGTGGGCGCACCGGCCCAACCAGGGCTTCCTGAGGGCGCTGGCCGCCCTGGCCCGGGCTGCCCGGGAGATCGGGGAGGACGAGGAGTTCGAGAGGTGCGCGAAGTTCCTCGCCGACTCCGACCCCGAGGCGCCTGCCGCGTTGGGTCTCGGCTGAGGTTCCGCTCGGTGCCGGACCCCTTGAGCAGGTTGTGCTGCGAGGGGTCCTGAGAGCGGGGGACGCCTGCGCCAGCTCGCGTTTGCGCCGGCTGAGGCGTCCCCTGTGTTACGTCCGTTGTGGGGTGGGCCGGGACGGCCGCCTGAAAAGCCAAGAGCAAAGCGGCTCGCCTTCGGCCTCGCGCTGGAGTGCGGCTCGCCCTCGGCGTCGTGGTGTGAGGTTGCTTGCCCTGGGGCAAGGGAATGTGTCCCCGCAGGTTGTGGCTGGTGGCCGTTGGTTCGAGACTGGCGGCGGGCAACAGTGGCGAACCAGGTCGGGGTGGGTGTGGGCGCGGTCAGGGAAACCGTCGGGCGTGGGCTGACGCGGTGGCGCGCGGCTGCTTTGCCGATCGTCCAATGTGCTCTGTCCGCCGGGTTGGCCTGGACGGTGGCGACCGCGCTCATCGGGCATGAGCACCCCTTTTTCGCGCCCATTGCCGCTGTTGTCTGCCTCGGGGTGTCGTTGGGGCAGCGGTTGCGGCGTGTTGGTGAGCTCGTGGTGGGTGTCTCGGTCGGGGTCGGTGTGGGGGACGCGCTGATCGGGTGGATCGGCAGTGGGCCCTGGCAGATCGCGTTGGTCGTGGCGCTGGCGATGTCGACGGCGGTGTTGCTGGACGGTGGGACGGTCATCGCGTTGCAGGCCGGGTCGTCCGCTGTGCTGGTGGCGACGCTGTTGCCGCCCAGTGCCGGTGGCGGGTTCGACCGGATGATCGACGCGTTGACCGGGGGGCTCGTCGGGCTGGCGGTGGCGGCGCTCATCCCCGCCAACCCGATCACGGTGGCGCAGCGGCAGCTCAAGGTGTTGACGAGCACGTTGAGCGGTGCGCTGAGGAACCTCGCGGCGGCGTTGGAGGAGAAGGACGCCGTCAAGGCCGCCGGGGTGCTGGCCGAGTTGCGGACCAGCCAGACGACGATCGACGACTACAAGTCCGCGTTGCAGACCGGGAGTGAGATCGCGAAGATCGCGCCCATCCGGTGGCGGTCCAAGGACGAGCTGAGCCGGTACCAGACCGCTGCCGGGCCGGTGGACTACGCGATCCGGAACACGCGGGTGCTGGCTCGGCGGTCGATGGCGGCGTTGAAGGCCGATGAGCGGATTCCGGACGGGGTGCCGCAGGTGCTCGTGGACTACGCGGACGCCCTGGACTGCCTGAAGGGCGAGCTGGAGAAGGGCAGGGAGCCGAAGGCGACCCGGCAGGCCGTGCGGGACGCC
Source organism: Lentzea jiangxiensis (assembly GCF_900104175.1). Lineage (GTDB taxonomy): Bacteria > Actinomycetota > Actinomycetes > Mycobacteriales > Pseudonocardiaceae > Lentzea > Lentzea jiangxiensis. The sequence goes on along the minus strand of NZ_FNIX01000016.1, from coordinate 142,086 downwards.
GCGCGGGAGCTGACCGCGCGACGTCTCGGTGGGGACGGGTTCTCGTCCAAGGTCGTACTGGCGCAGATCCGCAGTGTCGCGGTGGACCTGCTGCAGGCGACGGGGCTCAGCCGGGGTGAGGCGATGGAGGCGTTGCCGCCCCTCAGCCCTCCGGGCGGTGCAGGAGCCCGTGCAGAAGGGAGTGCACCTGCTCGTGGTCGCGAGGATCGGCCAGGACGCACGAAGCGCCCGTGATGGCGTACCACTCCTCCGCGCCCTCGTAGCGGACCAGTGCGCGCAGCTTCCCGTCGTCGGAGAGGTCGGTGCACAGCTCCAGGTCGCCGGTGACGACGCCGACCTCGTCGGTCATCACGCCACCGGGGCCCGCCACGAAGAGCGTGGAGAGGGACGCCATCAGCACCTTCCGAGCATGCCCGTCAGTTCGGTCTTCTCCGCCGAGTTCACGCTGAGGTTCCAGCGGTACTTGGTGTGTACCCACATCTTGGCGTAGGTGCACCAGTACGACGACAGCGGCGGCTTCCAGGTGGCCGGGGTCTGGTCGCCCTTGGCCTGGTTCACGTTGTCCGTCACGGCGATGAGCTGCGGGCCGGACATGTCGTTGGCGAACGCCTGGCGTTGGGCGGTGGTCCAGGAGGCCGCCCCCGAACGCCAGGCCGCGGCCAGCGGCACGATGTGGTCGATGTCCACATCGGACGCCGCGGTCCAGGTCGCGCCGTCGTAGGGCGAGTACCAGCGGCCCGAGGTGGCGGCGCAGCTCGAGTCCGTCACGACGTTGGTGCCGTCGCGCTTCAGCACGGCCTCGCGGGTGTTGCAGGTGCCCGACTGGGTGGTCCAGTGGGGGAACTTGTCGCGGGAGTAGCCCGTCATCGAGCCGTCGGCGCGGACCGTGAGGCCGGCCAGCTCCGACTTGGCGGTGGCGGCGGTGGGGATGTTCGGCGGTGTCGCGAGCGCAGGGGAAACGGAACCGAAGGTGAGGGCCGCGGTGGCAACCAGGACACCCAAGGCTCGGTTAACTTTTGACATCGTCCCGACCTTCCTCGTGGAAAGTGATCGGGACCACCCTTGGTCACAATCTGAAATTAGGCAATGCCTTCGAGTGACACTCAGATGAATGACAAGCGCACGGCTAGACGCCTCGGACGAGCCTCAAGTCCTCGGTGTGGCGGTACCAGGTCCACTTGTCGACCGGCCTCGGGTGCTTGTGCCCGTCGAGGACGGCGGTCGTGGGGAGGCAGCCGAGCTGGAACGCGCGCGGGCGGCTCTCGCTCACCTTCGAGCCGAACAGGCGCTTGTTGATGATCCTGATCGTCAGGCCGAGGCCGCCCTCCGTGTCGGGCGTGCACTCGATCCGGGACGCCTGCCCGCGCAGCACGTTGTCCGCGTCGCTGTAACCAACGCCACGAACCGGTGACAACACGCCGAGGCCCATCAGCACGCCGCCGACGTCGTCGCGGACCAGCGGGACGGGGTCGACGTCACCGTTCAGGGCGATGTCGAGGGCCCGGCCGGGGTCGGTCGACAGGCCCCAGAGCGCCGCGACGGCCGACTCGCCGACCGGGACGTAACCGAGGGCAACCGAGCCGAGCTTCTCCTTGCGCAGCAACCGCAACGCGACCGCCGCGAGGTCGGCGTCGGTGCCCGCGACGACGAGCCGTTCGGCATCCAGGTGGGCGTCGACGTGGTCCTTGCCGGGACGCGCCGGGACGGTGTGGACGTCGTCACGTTGAGCGATCATCGGCAACTGCGTGTTTCCGCAGGCCAACACGATTCCGCGCACGGTCATCTCCTGGTCTACCCTCACTTACCGGCATTCGCTCGAACCAGTCCAAGCGCTTGGAGTTTCACATGCCGGCCGTCGTGCTGATCGGTGCCCAGTGGGGCGATGAGGGCAAGGGCAAGGCCACCGACATCCTCGGTGAGCGTGTCCAGTGGATCGTCCGCTACCAGGGTGGCAACAACGCGGGTCACACCGTGGTCCTCCCGGACGGCCAGAAGTTCGCCCTCCACCTGATCCCCTCCGGCATCCTCACGCCCGGTGTGAAGAACGTGATCGGCAACGGTGTCGTCGTCGACCCCGGCGTGCTGCTCACCGAGCTCGCGGGCCTGGAGGAGAAGGGCGTCGACACCAGCGGCCTGCTGATCTCGTCGGACGCGCACTTGATCATGCCGTACCACGTGGCCATCGACAAGGTGACCGAGCGCTACCTGGGCAAGGCGAAGATCGGCACGACCGGGCGCGGCATCGGGCCCGCCTACCAGGACAAGCTCGCCCGCGTCGGCGTCCGCGTGCAGGACCTGCTGGACGAGAAGATCCTGCGCCAGAAGGTCGAGGCGGCCCTGGACTTCAAGAACCAGGTGCTGGTCAAGGTCTACAACCGCAAGGCGCTCGACGCCGACCAGGTCGTCGACCAGGTGCTGGAGCACGGCCAGCACTTCGTGCACCGCATCGCCGACACCCGCCTGCTGCTCAACCAGGCGCTCGACCGCGGCGAGATCGTCGTGCTGGAGGGCTCGCAGGGCACCCTGCTCGACGTCGACCACGGCACCTACCCGTTCGTCACGTCGTCGAACCCGACCTCGGGTGGCGCGACCGTCGGCTCGGGCGTCGGCCCGACCCGCATCAGCACCGTGATCGGCATCCTGAAGGCCTACACGACCCGCGTCGGCTCCGGTCCTTTCCCGACGGAGCTCGACGACGACATGGGCGAGTACCTGCGCAAGCAGGGCGGCGAGTTCGGCGTCACCACCGGCCGCAGCCGCCGCACCGGCTGGTTCGACGCCGTGATCGCCCGCTACGCCAGCCGCGTCAACGGCATCACCGACTACTTCCTCACCAAGCTCGACGTGCTGTCCGGGCTGGAGAAGGTGCCGGTCTGCGTCGCGTACGAAGTGGACGGACGCCGCGTCGACGAGATGCCGATGACGCAGACCGACGTGCACCACGCCGTCCCGGTATACGAGGAGCTGCCGGGCTGGTTCGAGGACATCTCGCACTGCCGCTCGTTCGACGAGCTGCCCGCGAACGCCAAGGCGTACGTCGAGTACCTGGAGGGCATCATCGGCGCCCGCGTCTCGGCGATCGGCGTCGGCCCCGGCCGCGACCAGACGATCGTGCGCCACGACGTGCTCAGCTGAGAGCTCGCTCCTGGGCGTCGAGCAGCGCGGCCTGCGTGCGTTGCAGCTGCTCGATGCCCTTCAGGAACTCCTTCGTCATCGAGCCGTCGTCCGGGCCTCCGTCGCGGAAGACGACGAGGCACGAGCGGGTGCCGTTCTCCAACGCCCGCAACCCCTCCGACCAGCTCGTGGCGATCTGCGCGTCCGGCGGCTGCGGGAACTCCGCCCGCAGCACCGGACCGAGCGCCTGGCACCCGGCCGCGATCGCGGCCGGGTCCGCCGCCCGCACACCGGCGAACACCTGGTCGTTGGCCTTGATCACGGTGGTCAGCCGCTCCCAGCCGCCGCCGTGCATCCACGTGTTCACGGCCTCGTCGGTGTCCACCCGCGCCTCCGCGGGCGCCGGCGGCTGCAACGCCACCACGTCCTGGTCCGGAGCCGGCTGCCACACCGACACCGCCACGCCCAGGGCAGCGATCGCGACCGCCCAGACGGGCCGTGAGCGCTCGTAACCCCTGCGCAGGCCGTAGCCACCCGCGAGGAGTGCCGCGACCGTTCCGAGGAGCGGCAGGACCTGGTGCGGGCGCATCGCGAGCACGCTGTCCACTTCGGACCCGTCGAGGCGGGTGAGCCAGATGGCCGCCGTCCCGGTCAGCCCGATGAGCCACGCCGTCAGCAACGCGCCCACCCGGTCCACGCGTGCCGCCGCCACCACGACGAGCTGCACGCCGACGACCGCGACGACCTGCCAGGCCGTGGCGGTGAGGGGCGTCCCGGCCGAGCCGAGCAACGCCACCGCCCCGGCCGCGAGCAGACCGCCGACGCCCCCGGCCAGCGCGGCGGTCCGGGGGAACTCCCGGCGCAGCACCAGCGGCACGAGCCACAGCAGGCCGAGCACCGCCACCGTCAGCACGCGGTGGGAGTTCAGCAGGAACGGGAGCACCACGGCCTTCGTCACGGTGTCGTCGAGCGGGTCCAGCACCGGCGCGATGCTGTCGCGCCACACCGCGTGCGCCACGCGGATCTCGGGGAACCAGCCCAGCAGCGTGTGCACGACGGCGACCGCCGACAGCCCGAGGAGCCAGGCGTGCCACCGGGTTCGCACGAGCGTCGCGCAGTGCCCGGCCCAGATCGTCACGAGGGTCGCGGTGGCCACCAGCGCGAGCGAGGCGATGACGCGGTGCGGCGTGACGGGGAGGACGTTCTGCGCGTCCAGCACGTCGCCGAGCGCCAGGCCGAGGCCCACGGCCAGACCGGGCAGCGCGAACGTGCCGCGCCGGGGACCGAAAGCCGCACCGCGCCAGGCGACCAGGCAGACGAGCACGGCCACCGCCACCGCCCAGGCGATCCTCATGACCAGGAACGACTCGTTGCCATCGCGGTACCAGGTCAGCTCGCGCAGGCCACCGACCGCGTGCCACCAGGCGATCTGCACGGCGAGCGCGCTGCCGAGCGTCTCGAAGAAGCCGGGCCGCAGCAACGACCTGGGGTCGCGCATCACGGCGAGACGGCCGGCCGGGGCCGGGTGGTGCCCGAACCAGCGCCGCAACCTTTCCGCGGGCAGCAGCACCCGGTACGGGTCCGCGTTGCCGGTCCAGCGCACCACCAGCGCGTCGGCGTGCTTCTCCCGTGCCCGCAGCACGGCGACGCGGGCGGCGAACACCAGCAGCACGAGCACGGCCAGGTGCCAGAGCTGGGTGAAGGTGGCGTGATACTTCGGCAGCGGTGCGAACAGCGTGACCACGTACGGCGTCAGCACCACGAGGACGAAGGCGCGCCAGATCGCCAGCGTGGCGTAGGTGATCGTGACGTCGTTGCGGACGTGCGCCAGCTCGTGCAGGACGATCGCGCGGAACGACTCGGGTTCGATGCGCCGCAACGCCATCATGCCGAGGTTGAGCGCCACGTACTTGCGGCGGTGCGTGCCGAACGCGACACCGCCGGTGCGGGTGTTCGCCCGGTCGAGCAGGAACGTCGGCGCCTTCGCGAGGCCGGCCTCCGCGACCAGCGCGGCGAGCGGCTCGACCAGCTCCTCGGGAACGGGCGCCAGGTTCCTGCGGTAGCGCAACACCGCCGGCCGCAGCGCGTAGACCAGCAGGGCCACGGCGAAGAGCAGCACCAGCCCGCCCGCGAGCCAGACGGCCCTGCTGCCCAGGAACGTCGCCATGCACTCCCGGTAACCGTCCCATTTGGACTCGTCGGGATCGACCCACAGGGTCGAGGTCAGGTAGAGCCCCGACCGCACCTGGCACCGCGCGAAGTCGAGCGTGGTCGGCGACCGCCACACCGACGCGTACAGGCCGAAGATCTGCAACGTCGTCGCGACCGCCAGCAGCACCAGCGACGCGAACCTCAGCGTGGTGCCCGAAGGCACCCCTGGTCTGTCCCCCTCTTGCATGCCTGCATGGTGATCGTTGCGGCCGTCCCTGTCACTCAGCCGTTGGCGGGAAATATGTCCGTGCGGGGAACATCTCGCTGTGCGACGCATTTTCACGATTTGGGCGTCGTTGACTCGTTTCGCGGGCTCGCCTGTACTTCCGCCCATGACCTCGTCCACGGCGGAAGTGGCCGCTCGGCCGAAATCCGCGACGACTGCGCCGACGCGGAAGCTGACGCTGCCGCTGCGCTGGATCAGCCCCGTCGCGCTGGTTCTGCTGTGGCAACTGGCCAGCTCAACGGGTGTGCTCTCGCCCGACAAGCTCGCGTCTCCGCTCACCGTCGCCGAAACCGCCGGTGAGCTGATCGCCGACGGCCAATTGGGTGAAGCATTCGCGGTGTCCATCACGCGCGTGTTCTTCGGATTTCTTATAGGCGGTTTCACCGGGGTCGCCCTGGGCCTTGTCTCGGGCCTTTCCCGGTGGGGCGAGACTTTGCTCGACCCGCCGGTGCAGATGCTGCGGACGCTGCCGCACCTCGGCCTGATCCCGTTGTTCATCCTGTGGTTCGGCATCGGTGAGGAACCCAAGCTGGCGCTCGTCGCGGCCGGTGTGGCGTTCCCGCTCTACCTCAACCTGCACGCGGGCATCCGGCAGACCGATCCGGGCCTGGTCGAGGCCGCCCGCGTGCTCGGGTACAGCCGCTTCGAACGGGTCGTGCACGTCGTGCTGCCGTCCGCGGTGCCGCAAACCCTGGTGGGACTGCGGATCGCGCTCGGCACCGCGTGGCTGTCGCTGATCGTCGGCGAGCAGGTCAACGCCGACGCCGGTCTCGGCTTCCTGATCAACAACGCCCGTGAGTTCCTCCGCACCGACGTCGTGGTCGTCGGCCTCGTGGTGTACGCGCTGCTCGGCCTGACGACGGACGCCCTGGTGCGGCTGCTGGAGAGGAAGGTCCTGCGGTGGCAAAAGCGGTGAGCGTTCGCGGGCTGCACAAGGCTTTCGGCGCGCGGACCGTGCTGGACGGCATCGACCTCGAGGTCGAGCCCGGCGAGTTCGTGGCCCTGCTCGGGCGCAGCGGCTGCGGCAAGTCGACGTTGCTGAGGATCCTCGCCGGCCTGGACCGCGAGGTGCGGGGCGCGGCGCGGGTGCCGGGCAAGGTGTCGATCGCGTTCCAGCAGCCGCGCCTGCTGCCGTGGCGCAAGGTCTGGCGGAACATCGCGCTGGGCCTGCACAGGCCGGACGGCCGCGCGGTCGCCCTCAGGGCGCTGCAGGAGGTGCGGCTGCCCGGCCACGCCGACGCGTGGCCGCTGACGTTGTCCGGCGGCGAGGCCCAGCGGGTCTCGCTCGCCAGGGCACTGGTGCGCGAGCCGGACGTGCTGCTGCTGGACGAACCGTTCGGCGCCCTGGACGCGCTGACCAGGCTCGCCATGCACCACCTCGTGGAAGACCTGTGGACGAGGCACAAGCCCGCCGTGCTGCTCGTGACGCACGACGTCGACGAGGCGTTGCTGCTGGCCGACCGGATCCTCGTGCTCGACGAGGGCCGGATCGTCGCCACGCACCACGTCGACCTGCCCCGCCCGCGCCGCCGGGCCTCCGTCGTGGAGCAACGCACCCGCGTGCTCGCTGACCTGGGAGTGGAAGTTGAAGAAGCCGCCTAGCCGAAAGCTCCTCGGCCTGCTCGCCGCGATCGTCTTCGCCACCGGGTGCTCGACCGGTGGGCAGGCCGCGGACACGCCCGCGGGTGAGGTCGTCCTCAAGGTCGGCGACCAGAAGGGCGGCGCGAAGGCGCTGCTCACCGCCGCCGGACTGCTGAACGACTTCCCGCACGAGCTCGAGTGGTCCACGTTCACCTCCGGCCCGCCGCTGCTCGAAGCGGCGTCCGCCGGGGCCATCGACGTCGGGGGTGTGGGCAACACACCCCCGATCTTCGCCGCCGCCGCGAACGCCAAGATCGCCGCCGTCGCCGCGTCCAAGGGCCAGGTCGAGGCCGACGCGATCCTGGTGCCGGAGAACTCGCCGCTGCGGGAGGTCACCGACCTCAGGGGCAGGAACATCGCGGTCGCCAAGGGCAGTTCGGCGCACGGCCAGGTGCTGCTCACCCTGCGCGCCAACGGGTTGACGACCAAGGACGTGACGCTGAACTTCCTGCAGCCCTCGGACGCGTACGGCGCGTTCACGCAGGGCAAGGTCGACGCGTGGGCGGTCTGGGACCCCTACACGGCACAGGCGCAGGCCGAGGCCAAGGCCCGCGTGCTGACCGACGGCCGCGGTAAGGCCAACGGCTACGGGTTCCAGGTCGCGGGCCGCAAGGCGTTGGAGGACAAGGGGAAGAACGCGGCGCTCAAGGAGTACCTGATCCGCTACTACAAGGCCCAGAAGTGGGCCGACACGCACCGCGAGGAGTGGGCGAGGGCGTGGGCGGCGGAGACCGGGCTGAAGTACGAGGTCGCCCTGACCGCCGTGAACCGCAACGGCGACCTCCCGGTGAAGATCGACGACACCCTGATCAGGTCGGAGCAGGAGCTCGCGGACGTGTTCACCGACGAGAAGACGTTGCCGGGCAAGGTCGACTTCGCGAAATTCGTCGACACGAGGTTCCAGGGAGATCTCGCATGAGCATCACGCTGCACTGGTTCCTGCCGACCTCCGGCGACGGCCGCACGGTGGTGGAGCACTTCCACGCCAACCGCGCACCGGCCGCCGGAGCCCGCCGCGAGCCGGACATCGACTACCTCGCGCAGATCGCGCGGACGGCCGAGCAGGTCGGGTTCACCGGTGTGCTCACGCCGACCGGCACGTGGTGCGAGGACGCGTGGCTGACCACGTCGGCGCTGATCGCGCAGACGAAGACCCTGAAGTTCCTCGTGGCGTTCCGGCCGGGCGTGCTGTCCCCGACCCTGGCGGCGCAGATGGCCTCGACCTACCAGCGGATCTCGCGCGGGCGTCTGCTGCTGAACGTCGTGACCGGTGGTGACTCGATCGAGCAGCAGCGGTTCGGCGACTGGCTCGGCAAGGACCAGCGCTACGAGCGCACCGACGAGTTCCTCCAGGTCGTGCGCGGTGTCTGGACCGGCAGGCCGTACACGTTCCAGGGCAAGCACTACCAGGTGCGGGACGCCACGGTGCTGGCCGCACCGGACCCGGTGCCGCCGATCTACTTCGGCGGCTCGTCGGACGCGGCCCTGCCGGTGGCCGCCGCACGGGCCGACGTGTACCTGACCTGGGGCGAACCGCCGGCCGACGTGGCCGAGAAGATCGCGCGGGTGCGGGCGCTGACGGACCGGCCCATCCGGTTCGGCATCCGGCTGCACACGATCAGCCGGGACACCTCGGCGGAGGCGTGGGCGTCGGCCGCGAAGCTGCTGGACGCGCTGGACCCGGCCGCGGTGGCCAAGGCCCAGGAACAGCTGGGCGCGTCGGAGTCCGTTGGCCAGCAACGGATGCTGGCACTGCACGGCGGCGACCTCAGCCGTGGCGTGCGCGGGCTGGAGGTCTACCCGAACCTGTGGGCGGGCGTCGGACTCGTGCGCGGTGGTGCCGGAACGGCGTTGGTGGGCTCGCACGCCGAGGTCGCCGACCTGATCGAGGAGTACCACTCGATCGGCATCGAGGAGTTCGTGCTGTCCGGCTACCCGCATCTCGAAGAGGCGTACTGGTTCGGTGAGGGCGTGCGGCCCCTGCTGGAGCAACGCGGGTTGCTCGGCGAGGACCGCACGCTCGCACTCGCTACCGCTTGACCTTGGCCTCGACGGCCGTGTCGGGGTTGTCCGCGAACACGCCGTCGACGCCCTGCGCGAAGAACAGCTCGTACTCCTCGAAGGCCCGGCCGTACGCGGCCGGGTCGGTCGAGGACCGGAAGTCCGCGGGCAGGAACGAGTTCTCGTTGCGGAACGTCCAGGCGTGCACGGTCAAACCGGCCCTGTGCGCGTCCTTGACCACCGTGGTCGGCGCCTTCAGGAAGCCGTTGGCGTCCCGCGGGACCATGACGTCCTTGGCGAGGCCGACGCCGTCCGCGTACGACCGGATCTCGCGCAGGCCGGCCGGGGTGACCAGGTCGGCGTAGGTGCGCTTGTCGCCGGCCTTGACGAAGTCGTACGGCGCGCCGGAGGCGTTGACCAGCTGCACGATCGGGACGCGCAGCGACCTGTTGAGCTCCTTGAGGTTCGCGACCTCGAAGGACTGCACGTAGACCTTGGCGCCGCGGCGGTTGAGGCCGTTGCGGTTCAGCACGTCGACGAGCTTCGGCTCCAGCGCGAGACCGATCGACTGGAAGTACGTCGGGTGCTTGGTCTCCGGGTAGATGCCGATGTCGCGGCGCAGCTCGCGCGACAGGCGCTTCGACAGGTCGACGACCTCCTGCAGCGTCGGCACCTCGAAGCGGCCGTCGTAGAGGGTGTTGCGCGGGCGGATCGCCGGAATGCGTTCCTTGGCGCGCAACGTCTTCAGCTCGGCGAGCGTGAAGTCCTCGGTGAACCAGCCGGTGACCGCCGCGCCGTCGATGGTCTTGGTCTTCCTGCGGTCGGCGAACTCGGGCTTGGTGTCGACGTTCGTCGTGCCCCCGATCTCGTTCTCGTGCCGGGCGACCAGCTGGCCGTCCCTGGTGGGCACCAGGTCCGGCTCGATGAAGTCGGCACCCATCCGCGCGGCGAGCTCGTACGCCGCGAGCGTGTGCTCGGGCCGGTACGCCGACGCGCCGCGGTGCCCGATGACGATCGGGCCCTTGTCGTCGTGTGCCGACGCGGAGGGCAGGGACGCCACCACCGCACCCGCGAACACGAGTACTACGGCAGCCAGACCTCTCCGATGCATCGTTCGACCTCCCATTCCGTGTTGGAAGCGCACCCAAGCATCGCAACACGAAATGCAGGTGAACGGTTACTCACGGGACAGTGCGGCTTCCTCCAGGTCCAGCTCGCGCAGCACCCGGAACAGCACCTCGTCGTCGATCTCCCCGGCGTCGCGGGCCCTGACGAACTCGTCACGTTCGGCGCCGAGCATCACCCGGCGCAGCCTGCGGTACGCGGCCGCCGGGCTCTCCTGCTCCTGGCGCCCGAGCCGCTCCCAGGCCGCGTTGCCCCGGTGCTCGGCGAGGGAGCGCAGCTGGTCGCGCACGTGGTCGGGCACGTCCTCGGTCTCCTGGTCGAGCCTCGTGACCGCCGCCTGCGCCGCCCGGTGCTGCACCTGCGCCTCGGCCAGGGCGTCCTGGCGCGCGTCGTCGCCCTCGAAACCGATCTTGTCGATGACCCACGGCAGCGTGAGGCCCTGCAACAGCAGGGTCGCGACCGTGACCACGAACGCGCAGAACAGGATGACGTCACGGCCGGGGACGTCCTCCGGGATCGCGGCCGCCGCGGCCAGCGTCACGACACCGCGCATGCCGGCCCACGCGATCACCGTCACCTGCCCGAGGTGCGGTGGGCGTTCGCGCTCGCGCAACCGCTTCGACAGGTACCTGGGGACGTACGTGGCCGGGTACATCCAGGCGAACCGGGCCAGGACCGTCGCGAGCAGCACCGCGCCGGCCCCGAGCAGCAGGGCGGCGTCCAGGTCGACGTCGCGGATGATCGCGGACACCTGCAGGCCGATCAGCGCGAAGACGAACGCCTCCAGCAACGCGTCCAGCGCCTTCCAGACCGCGGCGTCCTGCAACCGCGTCGAGTACTTGCCGCGCGGCGAGTGGTGGCCGATGTAGAGGCCCGCGACGACGACCGCGAGCACGCCCGAGACGTGCGCTACCTCCTCGGCGAGCAGGTACGCGCCGAACGGCACGAGCAGCCCCAGCGCGCTCTCCAGCACGCCCTCGCAGAGCCGCCTGCGCAGGAACCTGACCACCACGCCGACGACCAGTCCGACCGCGATACCGCCGGCGGTGACCAGGAGGAACAGGCCGACGCCCTCGACGGGGTGCATGGCGGCGCCCGCCGCGGCCGCCACCGCGACCTTGAACGCCGTCAGCGCGGTGGCGTCGTTGATCAGGCTCTCGCCGACCAGCAACGTCATCGCCCGGCGCTGCAGGCCGAGCTTGCGCCCGATCGCCACCGCCGCCACGGCGTCCGGCGGCGCCACCACGGCACCCAGCACCAGCGCGGCCGCGAACGGCATCTCCGGGAAGACCAGCTTGGCCGTGACGCCGACGACGAGCGTCGTGAACAGCACCAGCCCGACCGCGAGCAGGCCGATGGGCCGCAGGTTCGCGCGGATGTTCAGGTAGGAGCTGTCGAGCGCCGCGCTGTAGAGCAGCGGCGGCAGCACCACCAGCAGGATGAGGTGCGGGTCCAGCTCGAACTCCGGCACGCCCGGTATGAACGAGACCACGAGCCCGACCGCGACCAGCACCAGTGGCGCCGACCAGTTCAGGCGTCGTGCGACGGACGTGACGACCAGCGCACCGAGCAACAGCAGCAGCAGTTCAGGCCCGACCATGCCGCTCATTCTGCGCAATGGCGGGAGCGCTGTCCCGCGCGTGCCGTGTGGACGGTCGCCGGGACTCTTTGCAGTTCCTTTGGAATGATCCTCTACGCCTGTGATCGGCCCCACAGTACGGTCGGTCCGTGGCCAACCCGGACCTCGCCCGCATCGTCGCGGAGCACGACGAGGAGATGCCGTCGCGTTCGCTCTCACCCCGGTGGGAGCGGGCGCTGTGGATCGCCGGTCTGCTGATCGCGCTACTCGTGCTGAAGCAGGTGTTCTTCCCGTTCGCCAAGGGAAGCCAGTACTACCTGATCATCTTCCTCGCGGTGACGCTGCCGCTGGTGTTCCTGGCCTACGGCAAGGGGCACACGCCTCCCTGGTGGGACTGGGCGCTGGCTGGGCTCGCGTTCCTGGCGGGCGCCTACCCGCTGTTCGGGGGCTACGACGAGTTCCTGAACCGGCAGGGCCAGCTCACGACGCTCGACGTCCTCGCGGGCTCGGTGCTGCTGGTGCTCGTCCTGGAGGCGTGCCGCCGCACGACCGGCTGGGTGCTCCCGCTGGTGTGCCTCGCGTTCATCGCCTACGCCTACTACGGCGGGTTCCTGCCGCCGGCGTGGTCGATCGCGCACTCCGGCGTCGACTTCCCGCAGATCATCAACGGCTTCTTCAACGACGCCAGCGGCTTCTACGGCACGCCGCTGGACGTCGCGGCGACCTACATCGTGCTGTTCACGATCTACGGCGCCGTGCTGAACGCGTCCGGCGCGGGCAAGTTCTTCGTCGACGTGAGCTTCGCGGCGTTCAGGAAGTCCCGGACGGCACCCGGACGCACCGCGGCGACCGCCGGGTTCCTGCTGGGCACGGTCTCGGGCTCGGGCACGGCGACCACGGTGTCGCTGGGCGCCGTGACGTGGCCGATGCTGCAGAAGGCCGGGTACCCCAAGGAGAACGCGGGCGGACTGCTCGCGGCCTCCGGCATCGGCGCGATCCTGTCGCCGCCCACGCTGGGTGCGGCGGCGTTCATCATCGCCGAGTACCTGCAGGTCTCGTACCTGTCGGTGCTGATCTGGGCGATCATCCCGACGCTGCTCTACTACCTCGGCATCGCGCTGGCGGTCGAGGCCGACGCGCGGCGGTTCGGCGCGAAGCCGGTCGACGTGGACGCGCCCCGCTTCCTCGACGTGCTCAAGCTCGGCTGGTACCACTTCCTGTCGCTCGGGATCATCATCGTCTTCCTCGCGCTGGACATCCCGGTCTACAAGGCCGTCGTCTACGCGACCGGCGTGGCGGCGCTCTTCGCGCTGATCAACCACCGGCGTGACTGGCTCCGGCTGATCGCCGACGCGCTGTCGGTCGGGGTGCGCTCGGCGTTCCCCGTGATCGCGGTCTGCGCGGCGGCCGGTGTGATCACCTCGACCATCACCAAGACCGGCCTGGGGCAGGCGCTCGCGGGGTCGCTGGTCGACCTGGCGTCGCTGCTGTCGTCGTCCGAGGTCGTGGTCCTGATGCTGACGGCGGTGTTCGCGGCCGTCGCGGTGTCGGTGCTCGGCCTGGCCGTGCCCGTGACGGCGTCGTTCATCATCTCGTGGGTCGTCATCGGGCCGGCGCTGATCACGCTCGGCGTCGAGCCGGCCGAGACCGCGATGTTCATCTTCTACTACGCGGTGCTGTCCGAGGTGACGCCGCCGACGGCGCTGGCCGCGGTCGCCGCGGCGGCCCTGACCGGCGGCGACGTGATGAAGACGATGTGGCAGACGTGGAAGTACACGCTGCCGGCGTTCCTCGTGCCGCTGGCGTTCGTGCTGACCGACGCGGGCTCCGCCCTGCTGCTGCGCGGGCCGCTGCTCGACTCGGTGTGGGCGTTCGGGGCGTCCGCGCTGGGCGTCGCCGCCCTCGCCGTGCTGACCGGCGGCTGGTTGTTCGGTCCCGCGCGCTGGCCGGAACGCGCGCTGTGCGTGCCGGCCGCGTTGTTCCTGCTCTACCTGCAGCCGTGGACGATCGCCATCGGGGCCGGGTTCCTCGTGGTGGCCGTCGCGGTACACCTGGTCACCCGTGGGAGGGTTCGTGATGCAGCTGCGTAAGTACGCGATCGGTGCGATCGCATTGGCGCTCGTGGTCTCAGGGTGTGGCGGCAAGCGCACACCCACCACACCGGACGCCTCCGGCGGTGGAGCGTCCTGCGAGGCGTCCGACGGCCGGATCACGATCGCGACCGGCAACTCCGGCGGCGTGTACTTCGTGGTCGGCGGTGGTCTGGCCAAGCTGATCAGCGACAACTCGAAGCTCAAGGCGTCGTCCGCGGAGACGGGCGCGTCCGTGCAGAACATCCAGCAGCTCGTCGGCGGCACGTACGACATCGCGTTCTCGCTGGCGGACACCGCCGCGGACGCCGTCAACGGCACCGGGGCGTTCAACGGGCAGAAGCAGAAGATCGCGGCGTTGTCGCGGATCTACCCGAACTACACGCAGGTGCTCGTCCGAGCGGACTCCGGCATCAACTCCGTGGCCGACATGAAGGGCAAGCGGATCTCGACCGGCTCGCCCAAGTCCGGCACCGAGGTCATCGCGGGACGCCTGCTCAAGTCGGCCGGGCTGAACATCGACACCGACGTGCAGGCGCAGCGCCTCGACCTCACCAAGACCGCGGACGGCATGAAGGACGGCAGCATCGACGGCCTCATCTGGTCGGGCGGCCTGCCGACGCCGCAGATCACCGACATCACCACGTCCCTGAAGGACAGGGTGAAGTTCCTCGACATCACCCCGCAGCTGCCGGAGATGAAGAAGATCAGCCCGGTGTACGACACCGCGCCGATCCCGGCCGCGACCTACGGCGCGGCCGAGGTTCCCACGATCGTGGTGCCGAACCTGCTGCTCGTGCGCGAGGACTTCGCGGCCAACAACGCGTGCGCGGTGACCAGGCTGATCTTCGACAAGAAGGCTGACCTGGAGAAGGTTCACCCGGCCGTGAAGGACATCGACAAGGCCAAGGCCGCCTCCTCCGACCCCGTCCCGCTGCACCCTGGGGCGAAGCAGGCGCTCGGCTGAACTACGCTCAGGAATCGTGCGCGTCCTGGTCATCGGGTCTGGAGCCCGTGAGCATGCCCTTGTCCTCGCGTTGTCACGCGACCCGCAGCTGACTGCTTTGGCGTGCGCGCCGGGCAACGCGGGTATCGCGGGACACGCCGAGATCTACGGCGTCGACGTCGCGGATGCCTCGGCGGTCGCCACCCTCGCGAAGGAGTGGAAGGCCGACCTAGTCGTCATCGGCCCCGAACAACCCCTGGTCGTCGGGGCCGCTGACGCGGTCCGCGCTCTCGGCATCCCGTGCTTCGGCCCGTCCAAGGCCGCCGCCTGCATCGAGGGGTCCAAGGCGTTCGCCAAGGACGTCATGAACGCCGCGGGGGTGCCGACCGCCCACAGCGAGGTCGTGGACAACCCGGCGCGCCTCGACGCGGCCCTGGGGCGCTTCGGCCCGACCTGGGTCGTGAAGGACGACGGCCTCGCCGCCGGCAAGGGCGTCGTGGTGACGTCCGACCTGGCCGCCGCCCGCGCGCACGCGATGACGCTGCTCGACGGCGGTCACCCGGTGCTGCTGGAGTCCTTCCTGGACGGCCCCGAGGTGTCGCTGTTCTGCGTCACCGACGGCGTGTCCGTGGTGCCGCTGATCCCCGCGCAGGACTTCAAGCGCGTCGGCGACGGCGACGCGGGCCCGAACACCGGCGGCATGGGCGCCTACGCGCCGCTGCCGTGGGCTCCCGACGGGCTCGTCGAGGAGATCGTCTCCCGGTGCGTCCAGCCCGTCGTCGACGAGCTGCGCGCCCGCGAGACGCCGTTCGTCGGCCTGCTGTACGCGGGCCTGGCGCTGACGTCGTCCGGCGTGCAGGTCATCGAGTTCAACTGCCGCTTCGGCGACCCGGAGACGCAGTCCGTCCTGGCCCTGCTGAAGTCGCCGATCTCCGCGCTGTTCCTCGCCGCCGCCAACGGCACGCTCTCCGAGCTGCCCGCCCTGGAGTGGGAGAACGGCTACGCCGTGACCGTCGTGGTGGCCGCCGAGGGCTACCCGAACCGGCCGCGCACCGGTGACGTGATCACCGGCTCCGAGACCGAGGGCGTCCTGCACGCCGGCACGCGCCGCCGCGAGGACGGCGCCGTCGTCTCGTCCGGTGGCCGCGTGCTGTCGGTCGTGGGCACCGGCAAGTCGCTGGCGAAGGCCCGCGAACGCGCCTACAAGCGCATCGCGGAGATCCACCTCACCGGCTCGCACCACCGTTCGGACATCGCCTCGAAGGCCGTCGACGGCAAGATCACGCTGCCGTGAGCCTGCTGGGATGCGTGCTGGGCGGGGCCGTCGGCGACGGCCTCGGAGCGCCGGTCGAGTTCTCGTCGATCGACGTGATCCGCCGCCAGCACGGTCCGGAAGGCGTCGTCGACCTGCCCTCGCTGGAGATCACCGACGACACCCAGATGGTGCTCTTCACCCTCGAAGGCCTCCTGCTCGCCCGGCAGCACGGCGTCGACCCGCTGCTGACCGTGCGGGCCGCCTACGGGCGCTGGCTGCACACGCAGGGCGGCCCGGAGGTCGCTCCCGACGGCTGGCTCGTGGCGGACCGGCGCCTGCACTCGAGGCGGGCGCCGGGCCACACGTGCATCACCGCGTTGAAGCACAACGAGAAGAACGACTCGAAGGGCTGCGGCGGCGTCATGCGCGCCGCCCCCGTCGCCGTCTGGTCGCAGGACGTGCGCGAGGTCTTCGAACTCGCCGTGGGCACGGCCCGCATGACGCACCACCACCCGAGCGGCTACCTGTCCGCAGGCGCCCTGGCGGTGATCGTGCAAGCCCTTCTCGCCGGCGCGGACCTGCCGTCGGCCGTCGCCGTCGCGCGTGCCGAACTGGTCCGCTGGGAAGGCCACGAGGAACAGACCTCGTTGCTGGACAAGGTGATGGGCCTCGGACCGTTGACGCCGGAGGAGATCGAGTCCGAGCTCGGCGGCGGCTGGGTGGGCGAGGAGGCCCTCGCCATCGGCCTGCACGCCGCGCTGGTCGCGCCGGACTTCCCCTCGGCGATCCGCCTCGCCGTGAACCACTCGGGTGACAGCGACTCGACGGGTTCCATCTGCGGAAACATCCTGGGAGCGAGGGACGGCGTCGCCGTGGTCCCCGACTCCTGGCTTTCGGTCCTGGAACTGCGAGACGTGATGGAACGCCTCGTCCTCAGCTGGTGACGGGGATCCACAACTCCGCTTCGGCCCGTTCGCCGTCGATCCGCGTGTGCAGCATCGACGGCCCCTCGACGCTCTCGTAGTTGTTGGACGGGAACCACTGCGTGTAGACGTCCCGCCACATGTACTGAATGGTCTCGGGATAGGGCCCATCGGCCTTGAACACCGCCCACGTGTGCTTCGGCACCGAAAGCGTCTCCAGGTCCTCCGGCGCCTCCCGGCTGCTCACCACGCCCTGGAAGTAGTCGAGCATCGAACCCTCCTCGACCCCCTCCTGGTTGTAGGTGAGCGCCAGCATCCCGGCCGGCTCCCCGTCACCCAGCTCCTTGATCCGCTCGAGCGCCGGCATCCCGATGCCCTTGACGAACTCGACGATCGCGGGGTTCATCCCCACGTGCACCAGCGGCACCCGCGTCCCCCGCCCGACGACCTGGAACGCGTCCTTCTCGACGATCCGGTACTCCATGCTCGTACTCCCCTCGACAACCAGCCTGAACGTGAGAATCTGCTGCGACTGCAACGCCTTCTTCGTGGCCCGGGCCTCCTGCGGCCCGATCTTGTGCATGGCCTTGAAGGCCCGCGCGAAGGCCTCGTTGGACCCGTAACCCCACCGGACGGCGATGTCGAGCAAGGAGTCCTGTCCACTGAGGACCTCGCTCGCCGCCATGGTGAGCCGCCGGCGCCTGATGTACTCGCTGAGCGGAAGCCCCGCGAGCGCACTGAACATCCGTCGGAAGTGGTACTCACTCGTCCCCGCGATCCGCGCGAGCCCCTTGACGTCGACCTCCCGCCCGAGGTCCTCCTCGATGCGGGCCATGGCCTCGTTGAGTCGTTCCAGCACGTCCCCAACGCTATGGGCCTCGCGGCACCCTCACCCGACTTCTCGTGCCCGATCCGGTCGCCTCGCCGGTCCCCGGACCTCACCGGCCCGGTTCGTGCGCGGAGTGACGTGGAACCGACGAAGGGTGGTCTTCGTCCAACCACAGGTGCGTCTTACGTGGGCGTTGGTAGCCTGCGAAGCGGGACCGAACCGTTACCAACCGTACGGGGGTAGGACGTCGTGACACAGGAGAACGCGGGGGCGGATGCCGTTCTCGGTGCCGTCGCGGGAGTGGCCGGTGGCGCGGTGGCCGGTGCCGTCAGCGCTCTGAAGGCCGCCAACTCGGTCATGGATCGAGTCTCGGAGAGCTTTTCCAGCGGCGGTGGGACGCAGAAGTTCCACGTCGAGAAGGACACCGTCCTGAAGGCGGGGAAGATCATCTACAGCCAGTACAAACTGCTGTCGGATGAGTACCAGGACAAGGTCGACCTGTTGCGGATCAGGACCGCCGGCGGTGACAAGGTCACTACGGACGTCGTCGAAGCCTGGAACGACCGGCTCGTGTTCCACGCTGATTCGTACGGCAATCGGATCTCGGCGTACATCGACGCCTTGAAGAACCTGTCCGACCAGTTGGAGGCGTCTGCCCGGCAGTACGGTTTCACCGAAGAGGAGATCACTGCGACGTTCGGGTCGAAACTGTGATGATGCGTCGCTCCAAGCTGGTCGCCATGTTGATCTGCGCGGCGGCGATCTCGGCCTGCACACCCGGCGTCGAGAAGGGGAATCCCACGGCCGCTGCGCCGACCAGCAGCTCATCCGCCAGTGATCCCACGGGTGACTTGCCTGCACGTCCGTCGACCTTGAAGGTCGATTCCGTGGATGTGTGCAAGCTGCTCACGACGGACGTCATGAAGCAGATCGGCGTGAGCACCGCCACTCCCAGAATGGCGGACCTGGTGGAAGGCCAGCAGTCGTCGGCCTGCCGGTATTCGGGTGATGGCGGATTCGGTTACACCGTAGGTGCGGTGACGCACAAAGGCGTTTCCTACTGGATCGAAGGGTCGGGGAACACCGACGGCAAAGTCATCAAGATCGCGGATTTCGGTGCGATCGAGATCACGCTGAAGGGCGGCACGGGCTTCGACTGCTCTGTGGCTGTCGACGTTGCCGATGGTCAGCAGCTGATGGTCAGCTACATCCCGACCACGACCACCGAAAAGCAGAAGGACCAGTCCTTCCTGTGCGGAAACGCCGAGAAGGCTGCCGGGTTCGCGCTCGCGACACTGAAGACATTGAAGTGAGGGGGAGTCATGTCGGGTTATCGACAGCTGACTGACTGGAACTTCGACGGTTGGTCCAACCAGCAGCTCGCTGACGAGGTCGCCAAACTGTCGAGCAGCTCGATGGCTTCTCGGTTCGGTCAGGCGTCCGAGGCGCTGCGCTCGCTGGCCAACACCCTGGAGTCGGTCGACCGGGAGATCCGCAAGCAGCTCGACGACCTCGACATCACCTGGGGTGGCGCGGCCGGCGAGAACCGCAAGCAGAAGACGGACGTCGTCGCCGCCGGTCTCGACCAGAGCACCCAGGCGACGAACCAGAGCTCCCAGGCGATGACGCAGCAGGGTGAGAGCACCAGTCAGGCTCGCCACAGCACTCCGCCGTCCAACACCCTCCGCGGCGACACCGAACAGAACTTCGGCGACAAGGTCGGCGGATTCTTCGGGGTCGAGACCGACCACGCCAAGGAGGTCGAGGCGACCAACAGGGCACGGCAGCAGGCAATCGACAGCCTGAACGGGTACGTCTCCGGCAGCCAGACCTCGCTGGACGGTTTCCGCGCACCGCAGCAGGCCCCGGACATCGTGGTCGCCAGCGCTGCCGTCGCCACGCCCGTCGGACCTCCGGTCGGCCTGCCCCAGGGCGGCACTCCCGGCATCACCGGCGGCGGCCCCGGCGGCCCCGGCTTCACGGGCTCGCCCGGCAGCCCCGGCTCGCCCGGCGTCCCGCTCGGCCCCACCCCCAGCATCCCCGGCAACAGCACCGGCGTCCTCCCGGGCACCGGCACGCAGGGCCCGATCGCGGCCGGCCCCGGTCTGCCCAAGCCCTTCGGCGTCCCGTCGATCGGTGTGGCGGCCGCGGCGGCTGCGGCTGCCGGTCTCGCCGGCACCACGGGTGGTGCGCGCGGGGCTCAGGTCGTCGGCGGTGGTCGTGGGCCCAGCCAGGCTCCCAAGACGCCCATCGCGCCCGCCGGGCCGAAGGGTGCGCCCAGCACGATCGGTGCCGGCAAGGGCGGTGGCGGCGGTGCTGGTGGCGCCGGTGGTCCCGGCGCCGGTGGGACCGGTGCGGCCGGCAAGGGTGCGATGACGCCCGGCGGTGCCGCCGGTGTCGGGCCCGAGGCGAACCGCCCCGGTGCGGCCGCGCCGGGCAAGGGTGCCGTCGGTGGCAAGGGTGCCGGCTCGCTCATGTCCCCCGCGGCGAGCGCCGCCAGGGGCGAGGGTGAGGAGGACGGCGAGCACGTGCGCAAGTACGGTGTCGACTCCGACGAGATGTTCGGTGACGACCGCATGGTGGTTCAGTCCGTCATCGGCGAAGACCCGAAGGACAAGTAGGTCCGTTGAGCGCACCAGGTTCTGTGGTTCTGTCCACAGTGGAGTTCGCCGTGGTCTGGGAGGCGCAACGCCTCCCGGCCGCGCACGTCGCGCTGGACACGCGGATTCCCTCCGTCACCCACACCGAGAAGTTCGAGGTGGTGAAGCGGGCCTGGGAGTCGCTCGAGGCGCGCGGCCTCGCCGCCAACGGCCGGGTGGTGCCGGAGCTCGCCGACGGGTTCGCGTTGCTCGCGAACCCGCAGGTGTCCATCGACCTGTGGATCTGGGCCGACCGGCAGATCAGCGGCCTCGCGGCGGCGATCGGCGACGAGGCGATCCTCGCCGTGCAGGACCGCGACGAGATGTGGCTGATCGAGGCGCGCGGCACGGCGCTCGCCGAGGCGGCCGTGTCCGTCGCCGGTGAGATGCCGGCCGGGTTCGGGCGGTCGATCAGCATGCCGTACGACGAACTGGTGGCCGCCGCCAAGAACGTCGGCCTCGACGCGCAGCGGATGATCACGATGCTGGAGCGGCAGGGCATGCGCCTCGGTGACGCCCAGGAGCTCGCCGGGATGCTCGACGGCATGTCCACGCGCGGCCAGTTCGGCGTGCAGCGCAACGGACGGCGCGCCGGACGCGTGGTTTCCTTCCACGACACGCACAACGGGCGCTACCTCCGCCAGCTCAAGCCGAGCAGCGACGGCCGTCAGTGGTGCACCATCACGCCCGTCGACAACCACCGGCTCGCGAGTGCCGTCTGGGAACTGTTGCAAGAAGCCTGAACGCGGAACCCCCGTCGGTGCCCGCCCGTCGAACTCGGCGGGCGGGCACCGCCGTCTCGAAAGAGCGAATCGGCGCACCACCCGGTGCCCTTCGTTCTAAGGTCATCGAGCAGACGTTGAGGGGGTAGGCGCGCGTGGCTGTGACGCAGTTCAACACCGAAGCCATGGAACAGTGCCGAACGACCGTGAGCAGTCAGGCCGGACAATTCGGCGCGATCGGTGACGGCTTTTCCAACCAGTACGGCAATCCGGACATCTTCGGGAAACTCGGCGCGTCCGGTGCTGTTTCGGGCGCGGTGACCGCGATGGACCAGGCGGGCGCGCAGGAGTTCGAGGCGGCCGAGAAGGTGCTGCGCAAGGTCGAGAACGCTCTCGACGCGATCCAGACCTCCGTCCACGACGTCGAGGAAGCCAACAAGAACTCCATGAGGGCGGTGTGACGTGAGCGCGATGGACGAAGTCGCGGCGTTGCCCGGCGGCGCGGAACTGGCCGCGCTCGCGGACAAGGTCGAGACCGCACAACCGCAGGCCGTGCGCGACATCGCGAACCGCTGGAAGCAGGCGGCGGGCAAGTGCGGCGACCAGACGAACGTCCTCCAGAGGTCGGTCAGCCAGCTCGACGGCGCCTGGCAGGGCACGTCCGCCGACGGCTTCGTCGCCTACATGGGCAACGTGACGAAGTGCGGCACCTCGATGACCGACGCCCTCAACGGCGCCGCGGCCGACCTGGAGGCGGCCGCGAACGCGTTGGAAACCGCGAAGTCCTCGATGAGCCGCATCTGCGAAACCCTCCTGAGCCGCGCCCGAAAGACCCGCCAGCAGCTGCACAACCAGCCGCAGGAGGACGTCGACAGCATCATCCGCGGCTACTGCGCCGAAGCCCTGGCCGACGCCAACCCCGTTGTCTCCCAAGCGGAAAACGCGGTGTCGTCCGCCGCCGGCGCCTTGAAGGGCCGCCCCGGCGCCCTCGCACCGAAGTTCTCGTCCGTCCCGGACCCGAACACGCAGCCGTTCACCCCGGCCCCGAACAAGCCGGTCGAATGGGCACCGACCCCACCGCCCGACGACTCGACCAAGGCGTCTTCCGCCACACCCTCGGAGCCGCAACCCCGGCCCGCTGCTGACCACGGTGGCGGCGGCGGAGGAGGCGGTGGTGGTGGCGCTTCCGGCGGCGGTGCTTCCGGCGGTGGTGGCGGAGGCGGAGGCGGTGGCGGCATGGGTGGCCTCGGTCCCAGCGGTGGCCCGCCCTCGGGCAGCCCGCCTCCCGGCAACGTCGAGGAGTGGATCCGCGAGGCCATCAAGATCCTCCAGGCCAACGGCATCCCCGTCACCGAGGAGAACATCGACGAGATCTGGAAGATCATCGAAAAGGAGTCGAGCGGCAACCCGCACGCCATCAACCTCTGGGACTCCAACGCCCAGGCGGGCACGCCCTCCAAGGGTTTGATGCAGTGCATCGACTCGACGTTCAACGCGCACAAGCTGCCCGGCCACGACGACATCTGGAACCCGATCGACAACATCATCGCCGGTGTCCGCTACACGTTCTCGCGCTACGGCGGTTTTGAAGGTCACCCCGGTCTGAAGGCAATGGCCCAGGGCGGCGGCTACCAAGGGTATTAGCCATCGCTTGATCGGGTGAGCTTTGTCCGGAACCCGGCGCTTCTCCGTCCGGTAGGTCGTGACGGAAATGTGCCGGGTTTCAGTTGTCCACACCCTGTCGGGTGGTCGATGTCCTGAAACGCCGTTTTGTTTCTCCCGCATATGCGGAAGCGCGGGGGGTTGCGGACCGGAGGTGACGGGCGGGGCGAGGGGGTGAAAGGGCCGAGGGCGTGGTGGTCCGGACGGCTCCGGCAGGACCCGAAGCACGCCAGCAGGACCCGAAGCACGCCAGCAGGATCCGAAGTGCACCGGCCCGGTCTGCGGCGACTTGATCTGCGGCGACTTGATCTACGGCGGCTCGGTCTGCGGCGACTCGGCCTGCCGCGGCTTGATCGACGTCGGCTCGGCCTGAGGCGGTGTGGTCGGGTGGCCGGGTGTGGCGGCGCGCTCGGTCGGGGGTCTCACCGCGTGCAGGGGAGTTAGCCTGGCGGCATGCTGACCGTGGCCGCCCGCGCCGACGTCCCGCCCTTCCACGTCATGGACGTGTTGTCCGCCGCCGCTCGCAGGCAGCGCACGCACGGGGACGTGATCTCCCTGGCCGCCGGGCAGCCGTCGAGCCCCGCGCCGCTGCCCGTGCGCGAGGCTGCCGTCAAGGCGTTGGGCGAGCAGGCGTTGGGGTACACCGAGCAGCTCGGCATCCTGGAGCTGCGGCAGGCGATCGCCGGGCACTACGGGCGGCAGTACGACCTCGACGTGTCCGCGGACGACGTGGTGGTGACCACCGGGTCGTCGGGGGCGTTCACGTTGGCGTTCCTCGCGGCCTTCGACGCCGGGGACCGGGTGGCGCTGGCCCGGCCCGGGTATCCGGCCTACCGCAACATCCTCAAGGCGCTGGGGTGTGAGGTCGTCGAGTTGCCGTGCGGGCCGGAGACGCGGTTCCAGCCCACGGTCGAGATGTTGGATCCCGGGCTCAAGGGTGTGATCGTGGCCAGTCCGGCCAACCCGACCGGGACGGCGGCCGACGTCGCGCCGATCGCGCGGTGGTGTGCGGGCAACGGGGTCCAGCTGATCAGCGACGAGATCTACCACGGGATCAGCTACGGCGAGCCGCTGCGGTGCGCGTGGGAGACGAGCCGGGACGCGATCGTCGTCAACTCCTTCTCGAAGGCGTTCGCGATGACAGGGTGGCGGCTCGGGTGGATGTTGTTGCCGGAGCGGCTGCGCAGGGCCGTGGACTGCCTGACGGGCAACTTCACGCTGTGTCCGCCGGCGTTGGCGCAGTACGCGGCGGTGCAGGCGTTCCACGAGGACTCGTACGCCGAGACGGCGCTGCACCTCCAGCGGTACAAGGTGAACCGGGACCTGTTGCTGGAGGGGCTGACGAACCTCGGCATCGACAAGCTCGCGCCGGCGGACGGGGCGTTCTACGTCTACGCGGACGTGCGGCACCTGACGGACGACTCGATGGCGTTCTGCCGGCGGTTCCTGGACGACACGGGCGTGGCGATCGTGCCCGGCATCGACTTCGACCCCGTGGACGGGCACCACTTCGTGCGGATGTCGTTCGCCGGGGCCACGCAGGATGTCGAGGAGGCGCTGCGGCGGCTGAAGGCCTGGCTGTGATCCGGAACCGCGAGCCGCGTCGCAACAAAACCGGGCGGCACGACGTTCAGGCAGCAGAGGGGAGGTCGCATGTGGGCGATCATCGGGTGGCTGGTGGCGGTCTGGATCCTGCTGGCCGTCGTCGGGGCCGTGGTGAAAGGACTTTTCTGGCTCGCTGTGGTTGGGGGACTACTCCTCGCGGGCACCGCGGCTTACGGCGCGGTCAAATCCAAGCGATGACCCTGGATTAATTCGTGCACACCGCTCACCATGGGGCGGTGTTGCTGGCGAACGAGGCCCGCCTCGAGCGGTGGGAGAGAAAGGTCGAGTGGCCGTTGACGGCACTCGCCCTGCTCTTCCTCGCCGCCTACGCCTGGCAGGTGTTCGACGACCACGGTGCGATGCACGCGCCGTTGGAGATCGTGTTGTGGCTGGTCTGGGCCCTGTTCGCGGCCGAGTTCATCACGAGGCTGACGCTGGCGCGGAACAAGGTGGAGTTCCTCAGAACGCATCTTTTCGATCTTGCCGCGGTCATTCTGCCGATGGTCCGGCAGCTCCGCGTTCTGCGGTTGATCACCGTCGTCACGTTGCTCAACAAGAAGTTCCAGCACAAGATCAGGCAACGGGTCGGCGTTTACGTGGCAGGCGTGACGATCATTGTCGCGTTTTGTGCGAGCCTCGCCGTGCTGGACGCCGAAAGGCACGCGGAAAACGCCAGCATCACCACGTTCGGCGACGCGTTGTGGTGGACGCTGACGACCATGTCGACGGTCGGCTACGGCGACCGCTACCCCGTCACGGGTGAGGGGCGGCTGGTCGCCGGACTGCTGATGGTCGGCGGCATCGCGCTGCTCGGTGTCATCACCGGCACGATCGCGAGCTGGCTCGTGGAGAAGCTGCGCGGCGTCGAGGACGCCGAGCAGGAGACCGCGCGGGAGCTGCGGAACCTACGCGCCGAGATCGCGGAACTCCGTGCGGAGCTGAGCGCGCGCAGCGAGGGCTGACGTCCACAGCCGGGCGTCCCAGCCGGCGGCGGCCGCACTCTCCACGTTGGACTCGCGGTCGTCGAAGAAGATCACGTCCGAAGACCCGATCACGGACGACGTGTGCTCCCAGATGGCCGCGTCGGGCTTGGCGAAGCCGAGGTCGCCGGAGAACACCAGGTGCCGGAAGTGCCCGGACCACGGCACCTCCTCCGCCAGCCTCGCGAACGTCGACGGCGCGTTCGACAGCAGCGCGAGCGGCACGTCCAGCGCCGCCAGGTCCTCGATCAGCGCCACGGTCTCCGCCACCGGCTCGTCGAGCCACCCGGCGTTGTCGAGAGCGGTCAGCTCCCGCACGGCGGCGGGGTCGAACGTGAGCCCCAGCGACGACCCGATCGTCGTCCAGTACTCCTCGTCGGAGCAGCCGCGGTCGTAGGCGTCGCGGTTCCAGTACGCGGCCTCGAAGTCCGTCAGCGGCACCCCGAGCCGGTCGGCGATCGCGGGCAGCGCCGGGTTGCGCCGGCTGATGACCTCGCCGAAGTCGAACACGACCCAGCGCATCAGGCGCGTTCCCCGACCCGCCGCAGCACCTCGGTGATGTCGGCCTGGCTGACGTCCCCGTGCGTCACGAACCGCACCTTGCCGGACATCGGACTGGCGAGCACCCCGATCTCGCGCAACGACAGCAGCGCCTTGTCGAGGTCGGGCACCGACGCCAGCACGATGTTCGTCGCCGGCTCCGGCACGTCCCAGCCGATTGAACGCAACCCGGCGGCCAGCGCCGAGGCGTTGGCGTGGTCCTGCGCGAGCCGCGGGATCCGGTCCAGCGCGACCAGCCCGGCGGCGGCCAGCACGCCTCCCTGCCGCACCCCGCCACCAAGCATCTTGCGCACCCGCCGCGCCTCGACGACGAACGAGGACGACCCGGCCACGACCGAGCCGACCGGGGCGCCGAGCGCCTTCGACAGGCACACCTGCACCGTGTCGACCCCCGCGGTCAGCTCGCGGAGCTCCACCCCGAGCGCCACCGACGCGTTCCACAGCCGGGCGCCGTCCAGGTGCACCGCCAGTCCGATGGACCGCGCCGCCGCCACCAGGGCGGCGTGCCCGTCGGCGGTCGTCACCGTGCCGCCGGCCGCGTTGTGCGTGTTCTCCAGGCACAACAACGTCGTGCGCAGTCCGTAGTAGGGCGACTCGCCGCCACCGGCCGCGACCACGGCCTCGGGAGTCAGCGAGTGGAGCGCGTGCGGCATCCCGCCGGCCAGCCACGCGGCGGTCCCGAGCTCGGCGTCCAGCACGTGCGCGCCCAACGGCGCCAGGAACCGGTCGCCGCGCTGCAGGTGCAGGTACAGGGCGATCAGGTTGCCCATCGAGCCGGACGGGACCCACAGCGCCGCCTCCACGCCGAGCAACGCCGCGACGCGCTCCTCCAGCGCCGCCATCGTCGGGTCGTGGTCCAGCACGTCGTCGCCGACCTCGGCCGACGCCATGGCGCGGCGCATCTCGTCGTCCGGGCGGGTGACGGTGTCGGAGCGCAGGTCAATGGGGGTCACACCCCCGATCCCACCACATCCCGCCGGGGACGGAGGGGGTGATGTAGCTCTCCCGCGAGGTTCGTGCAACCGTTGTCGGCACAGATTCCGTCCTGTCAGTGCAACTCGAGGAACGAGCGGAGAGCAGTCCGCGTGGATCAGCGCGACGAGCAGGAGTTCGCGGAGTACTTCGTGGCTCGCCGTGAGGCCGTGCGCCGAACGGCATACCTGCTGTGCGGCGACTGGCACCGCGCTGACGACTTCGCGCAGACGGCCTTCGTGGCGGTGCACAGGAGGTGGCGGAAGATCCGGGACAAGCAGGCCCTCGACGCCTACGTCCGCCGCACCGTCGTGCGCGCGGTGATCGACGAGTCGCGCCGTCCGTGGCGGCGCGAGAAGTTCACCGACGAGATGCCGGAAGCTCCGGCGACCGGCACCGAGGTCGGCGAGACGGTCGCGACGCGCGAGGCGTTGATGAAGGGTTTGCGCAGAGTCCCGCCCCGGCAACGGGCCGTGCTCGTGCTGAGGTTCCTCGAGGGCCTCGACGTGACGGCCACGGCCGAGACGCTGAAGTGCTCGGAAGGAACTGTGAAGAGTCAGACCGCCCGCGGGCTGGCGGCGTTGCGAGAAGCTCTGGGCGACGCCATCGACGACCTGCGACCGGCGTCGTGACCGGCGAGAGGAGGACGTAGGAGATGGACGAGCAGAAGCTCGCGGACCTGTTCCGCGACGCCGCGCACGACGCGCCACCGGCGTCCTTCGACGCGGGCGACGTCCGGACGGCCTCGCGCCGAGCCACGCTGCGCCGGCGCGGCTCGATCGCCGCCGGCACCAGTTTGGTCGTCGTCCTGGGTTTCGGCGGCGTCCTCGCTGCCAACTCCTGGTACGGCCAGGACGGCGGAAATTCGACCGTCGCCGGTTCTGGGCAGCAGGGCACCGACACGGCACAATCGCCGATGACCCTGATGGAGGCACAGCCTCCGCCGAACAACGACTTCCCTGGCGACGCCCCGTCCACGCAGGGGGACGGGACAGCGCCGGGAAGCACCAGCTTCACCGCTGGTGAACGCGCAGTGCAGGGCTGCGCAGGTGTGGACCGGGAGCTCGCCGACGCCCTCGCCGCCGAGCTTTCGGTCTCACCGGTTCCCGCGATCCCGCCGGCGGTGACCTGCTCACCGGCCTCCCGCGCGGCCGCGTACAAGATCGACGGCCTGACGATCACCGCGATCGTCACGCCCGACCCGTTCGAGGGTCCCGTCGGCACCGAGAGGGCCAAGACCGCCCGCGGTCAGGACCTCTACGTGTTCACCCAGGGCGACGGGGAGCTCAAGGGCCAGGCCAAGCGGTTCGCGGACGCACTGGCCCCGAGGTTCTGACCTGCCGCCCAGTACCCTGGCGCGACTATGACGGCAGCAACCCCCAAGGGTGAGCGCAGGCGGCAGGCTCTCGTGGAGGCCGCGTCCGAACTGCTCGTGGAGGGCGGGTTCGACGCGGTCAGGCACCGCGCGGTCGCCGAACGCGCAGGTCTGCCGCTCGCGTCGACCACGTACTACTTCGACTCGCTCGACGAGCTGATCACCGCGGCGGTCGAGTTCCACGGCCGCGCCGAGCTGGCGAGCTGCCGGGAGCGCCTGGCGGCGATCTCGGACCGGCTGGCGGACGACGACGTGCTCGTCGAGCTCGTCCTCGACCTGCTGGTCGGCCAGGACGTCACCGACACCGAGCCGATCCTGCTGCGCTACGAACGCCTCGTCGCGACGGGCCGCCGCCCGTACCTGCGCCCGTTGATGCACGTGCTGTCCAAGGAGCTGCACGAGCTGATCGCCGAGATCTTCCACCGCGCCGGCCGCGACATCGCGAGGGAGCGCGTCGAGGAGCTGATCGCGCTCGTGGACGGCACGATGGTGAACGCGTTCATCGAGCTGAAGCCGGACCCGAGAGGCGTCGCGGCGAGGATGCTCCGTTCGGCCCTTTCGCGTCACACGTGATGCAACCTCGCGTTCCCCTGACGCGTTCCCCTGGGTGAGGACGCGAGAGGGGATCGCATGCGCAAGGCCGATGAGCAGGGCTTTCGCGAGTTCGCGGCAGCCAATGCCGCGTCTTTGCGACGCACTGCCTATCTGTTCTGTGGCGACTGGCACACGGCTGAAGACCTGATGCAGTCGAGCCTCATGAAGATGTACATGGCCTGGAAGCGCATCAAGGACCTCGACAACCTGATCGCGTACGCCCGCAAGGTGCTGCTGCGCACGTGGCTGGACGAGAAGCGCAGGCCGTGGCGCAGGGCGGAGCAGCGCGACGGGGAGCTGCCCGACGCCGCCGACGCCACCGTGGACCCGGACACCACCAGCGCGAAGCTGTGGGCGCGTGAGCTCGTGCACACCGCGTTGCTGCAGGTGCCTCCGAGGCAACGGGCGGTGCTCGTGCTGCGTTATTTCGAAGACCTCTCGGTCGCCGAGGTGGCGGTGGCGATGGGGTGCACCGAGGGAACGGTCAAAAGCCAGACGGCGCGCGGTCTCGCGACACTGCGCACCATCGTGGACAAGCTCGACAACAGTTCGGGGAGGGTCGCGTCGTGAGTGAGCAGGAGATCCGCGAGGGGATGCTGCTGGCCGTCTGGGACGAGCCGCCCCTCGACTTCGACCCGGACACCCTGATCAGGCGGGTGGAGCAGAAAAAAAGTCGTCGACGAGCGCTGGTCGCCGTGGGCGTGGCTACGGCGGTCATCGCGGTAGCGTCGTTCTCGCTGCCGGGACTGCTGCCCCGCGACCGCGACACCCACCTCGGCGCCGAGGTCCAGACGACCACGTCCGCACCGCCCAGCGTGCCCGCCGAGCGGAAGGCCCAGCGCCTCGGCGACAAGCTGGCGGAGAGCCTCCAGGCGCAGCGCAAGGACCTGAAGGACGTCTACGCCTCGTTCACGCCCGGCGGGTTCGTCTACCCGCCCTACTCGACCTCGACCTCGGCGCCGCCGCGGGGCACCGGAGACCCCGAGTACACGGGGCACGTCTACCTGACCGACATCATCGGACCGACCGCGCTGCGGGTGGTGGTGACGAAGGCCGGCTTCAACAAGCAGAACTTCTGCACCTCCGCCACGTTGTGCCGGGACGTGGCGCAGGCGGACGGGACGATCGTCACGGAGGGCGAGTTCTTCCAGGGCACCACCGACGTCCAGCAGGTCGAGGTCGCTCGGCGGTTCGAGAGCGGCCTGGTCGTGCAGATCGGCGCCTACGCCTACAACCCCTCGAACGGCAGCGGGCGGCGCCAGACCGTTCCGGTGTCGGTGAACGTCCTCACAGCGCTGGTCATGGACTCGGCCATCGACTGGGAGTGAGCCGGGGGTGCACTAGCCTGAGGGCGTGACGAAGCCCCGCATCGCCAACGTCCTCGCAGGTCGGTACGCCTCCACGTCGCTCGCGACGCTCTGGTCCGCCGAGCACAAGATCGTGCTGGAGCGGCAGCTGTGGCTCGCGGTCCTGCGGGCCCAGGCGGCCGCGGGCATCGAGGTGCCCGAGACCGCGATCGCCGACTACGAGCGCGTGCTGGAGCAGGTCGACCTGGAGTCGATCGCGGCGCGCGAGCGGGTCACGCGGCACGACGTGAAGGCGCGCATCGAGGAGTTCAACGCGCTCGCGGGCCACGAGCAGGTCCACAAGGGCATGACCTCGCGCGACCTCACGGAGAACGTCGAGCAGCTGCAGGTGCTGCGCTCGCTCGAGCTGGTCCGCTCCAAGGTCGCCGCCGTCCTCGGCCGCCTCGCCCGCCTCGCCGCCGAGCACTCCGACCTGGTGATGGCCGGCCGTTCGCACAACGTGGCCGCGCAGGCCACGACGCTGGGCAAGCGGTTCGCGACGGGCGCCGACGAGCTGCTGGTCGCGTTCTCCCGCCTCGACGAGCTGATCTCCCGCTACCCGCTGCGCGGCGTCAAGGGTCCGGTCGGCACGGCCCAGGACATGCTCGACCTGCTCGGCACGCCCGAGAAGCTGCTGGAGCTGGAGCAGGCGGTCGCGGGCCACCTCGGCTTCGAGCGGGTCCTCACGAGCGTTGGCCAGGTCTACCCGCGTTCGCTCGACTTCGACGTCGTCTCGACGCTCGTGCAGCTCGCGGCGGCGCCGTCGTCGGTCGCGAAGACGATCAGGCTGATGGCGGGCCACGAGCTCGTCACCGAGGGCTTCAAGCCCGGCCAGGTCGGCTCCAGCGCGATGCCGCACAAGATG
Organism: Lentzea jiangxiensis; assembly: GCF_900104175.1. Taxonomy (GTDB): domain Bacteria; phylum Actinomycetota; class Actinomycetes; order Mycobacteriales; family Pseudonocardiaceae; genus Lentzea; species Lentzea jiangxiensis. The sequence goes on along the minus strand of NZ_FNIX01000016.1, from coordinate 110,825 downwards.
AACACCCGCTCGTGCGAGCGCGTGAACGGCTTCGCGGTGGTCCTGCGCGGCTACCTGTCGATGGTCGGCGAGCTCGCGGGCGACCAGTGGAACGAGGGCGACGTGTCGTGCTCGGTGGTCCGCCGGGTCGCGCTGCCCGACGCGTTCTTCGCGTTCGACGGCCTGCTGGAGACGTTCCTGACGGTGCTGGACGAGTTCGGCGCCTACCCGGCCGTCGTCGCGCGCGAGCTGGACCGCTACCTGCCGTTCCTCGGCACGACGAAGGTGCTGATGGCGGCCGTGCGCGCGGGTGTCGGCCGTGAGACCGCGCACGAGGCCATCAAGGAGAACGCGGTGGCCGTCGCGCTGGCGATGCGCGAGCAGGGCCTCGCGCGGAACGACCTGCTGGACCGGCTCGCGGCGGACTCGCGCCTGCCGCTCGACCGGGCCGCCCTGGACGCGCTGCTGGCCGACCGCCTGTCGTTCACCGGCGTGGCGTCGGCGCAGGTGGCGGCCGTGGTGGAGCAGGTCGCCGCGGTCGTCGACAAGTACCCGGCCTACGAGCCGGAGCCGATCCTGTGATCGTCGCCGGTCTGCGCGTCCACCCGGTCAAGGGGTGCGGCGGGTACCCCGTCGCCTCCTCGGCCGTCGACCTGACGGGCCTGCGCGACGACCGGATGATGATGCTGGTCGACGACGAGGGCGTGTTCCTGTCGCAGCGCAAGGTCCCGGAGATGGCGGCGCTGCGTCCGTCCCTCGTGGACTCGTCGCTGTCGATCGGTGGCGAGTCCTTCCCGATCGTCCCCGACGGGCCGCGGGTTCCGGTCGTCGTGCACGCCTGGCACGGGTCCGGGGTGGACCAGGGCGACGCTGCGGCGGCGTACTTCTCCGACGCGCTCGGCAAGTCCGTGCGGCTCGTGCGCACTCCACCGGACCTGCGCAGGGAGACGACCGGTGAGACGACCGGCCTCGTCGGGTACGCCGACGGCAACGCGCTGCTGGTGCTCTCGCTGTCCTCGCTGGACGGTTTGAACGAGCGGATCGTGGAACGCGGCGGGGAGCCGGTGCCGATGGACCGCTTCCGCCCCAACGTGGTCGTGTCCGGCTGGCCGGAGCCGCACACGGAGGACCGCGTGCGGCGGGTGGTCATCGGTGACGTGGAACTGGCCTACGCCAAGGACTGCGTGCGTTGCGCGGTGCCGATGGTCGACCAGGTGACGGGTCAGAAGAGCGGACCGGAGCCGATCCGTTCGCTGGCGACCTATCGGCGTGATGACGACGGAGGGGTGACGTTCGGCATGAAGGCCCAGGTCGTCCGCACCGGCACCATCGCCGTCGGCGACGAGCTCGACGTGCTGGAGTGGCGCGCCTAGGCCTTCTGCCAGCGCAGGCGGTCGCCGCGCTGGGGGTCCTTGCGGCACACCAGCTTCTCGCCGCGCAGGCCGATGCCGTTCGCGCCCTCGGGATCGCACCGCGCACCCTCGTTGACCAGGAGGCCCTGCTGCGGCGGGGCCTCGGTGGTCGTCGGCTGCTGCACGGCGGGCGGCGTCTGGACGGGCGGCGGCTTCGGCTGCGTCGTCCTCGTGGTGGTGGTCGTGGTCGTCGCCGTCGTGGACGAGCCCTTGACCGTGATGTCGGCGACGTCCGGAGTCGGCACGATGCTCACCGACTGGGTCGTGCTCGTGTCCTGCGGGTCACCGGAGGTGGGCGACGAGACGGGGCTGGAGTCGAAGCTCCACCCGGCCACGCCCAGGACGACGAGCAGGGCCGCACTGGCCAATGCCGGGATCCACAGGGCCTTTCTGGTGAGCACGGGTGCACCTTAAGCTTCTTCGGCCTTGATCTGTAGTGGTGCGGGGTGTGGATCGGTGCCCGGAACGCGGGCACGTAGTCTGACCAGCGTGCCTACGCTCGCTGACTACCAGCACGTCGCCCGCGGCAAGGTTCGTGACCTGTACGACGTGGACGACGAGCTGCTGCTGTTCGTCGCGTCCGACCGCATCTCCGCGTACGACCACATCCTGAGCTCGGAGATCCCGGACAAGGGCCGCGTGCTCACCGCGATGAGCGTGTTCTGGTTCGAGCGGCTCACGCCCAACCACCTGGTCGCCTGCGACGACCCGCGCATCCCCGCCGAGGTCCGCGGCCGGGCGCTGCTGGTGCGCAAGCTGCGGATGGTCGACGTCGAGTGCGTGGCGCGCGGGTACCTCACGGGTTCGGGCATGGCCGACTACACCGCGACCGGCGCGGTCTGCGGGATCGAGCTGCCGGCCGGGCTGGTCGAGGCGTCCGAGCTGGACCCGCCGATCTTCACGCCCGCGTCGAAGGCCGAGATCGGGGCGCACGACGAGAACGTGTCGTTCGACGTCATCGCGGAGAAGCACGGCGTGGAGCTGGCGTCGAAGCTGCGTGACCGCACGATCGAGCTCTACAGCGAGGCGCGCGCGTACGCGTTGACGCGTGGCCTGATCCTGGCGGACACGAAGTTCGAGTTCGGGCTCTCCGCGGACGGTGAGCTGGTGCTGGCGGACGAGGTCTTCACGCCGGACTCGTCGCGCTACTGGCCGGCCGAGGGCTACGAGCCCGGCCGCGTGCAGCCGTCGTTCGACAAGCAGTACGTGCGCGACTGGCTGACGTCACCCGCGTCGGGCTGGGACCGCAAGAGCGACACCCCGCCGCCTCCGCTGCCCGCGGAGGTCGTCGAGGCCACCCGTGCGCGGTACGTCGAGGCCTACGAGAAGCTGACGGGCCTGTCCTTCGCTGACTGGCTCGCGTGAGTTAGCTCCGCTTTCACGCGGATGTCACCACGGCGTGGCGCACTCATTGCGTGCACTCACAGCTCGTGGTCTCCCTGTCCGGCATCGGTCCGCAGACACTCGACCGATGCGCTGATCTGGCCGCGGCCCTCGGCCCGCGGCGGGTGCCGTTGTCGCTGCTCGTGGTCCCCCGCGAGCTCGGCAGGGCGCAGGAATGGGTGCGGCAGCGCGCCGCGCTCGGCGATGCCGTCGTCCTGCACGGTCTCGGCCAACGGCGGTTGCCCGCCTATGAGGCCGGGCTGCTGCTGATGGGCGCGCGTCTGCAGATGGACGCCATCGGACTGAACGCCGACACGTTCGCGCCTCGGCGTTGCGTGGCGTCGCCCGGGACGTTGCTCGCGCTCGCCAAGCACCGGTTCAAGCTCTGCGCCGACGCGCACGCGGTTCGTGACGTGGGCAGCGGGCTCGCGACGCTCGGCCGCCTGCACGCGCTGACCGAGCGCAGCAGCTTCGGCGAGCTGCGGTCGCTCGCGCTGGTCTACGCGACGGCCAGGTCCGCACGCCGCGGCGGGCTGACCCGGATCACCGTCGACGCCCGGGACCTGCACCGGCCCGGTGCGCGGCAGGCCGTGCTCGACGCCGTGGACATCGCCCTCGCCCACGACGCCGCGCCGACCACCTACGTCAGACTGCCGTCGCCTCGCCTGGCGTCAGCGGCCTGACCTCGGTGCCCTCCGGCTTGAGCATCTCGAAGAGCCGGTGGGCCATCTGCGGGCTCGCGAGCGTCTTCTCGTGGATCGGCACGGCGACACGCGGCTTCACGGCGCGCATGAAGTCGACCGCTTCGCCGGTGCGCATCCACGGCGCTCCCGCGGGCAGACCGAGCACGTCCACGTCCTCGTCGGGCACGAACAGCGAGTCGCCGGGGTGGTAGAACGCGCCGTCACCGACCACGTAGGCGGCGTTCGGCACGATCGGGATGTCCTGGTGGATCATCGCGTGCTGCCCGCCGACGACCCGGACGCCCAGGTCGCCGATCTCGAAGGTGTCACCCGGCCGGGCGACGGTCGCGTTCTCGACGGTGGGCGCCGTGCCCTCGTCCACGATCAGCTGCGCCCGCGGGTTGCTCTTGAGCAGCGCGGGCAGCTTCTCGAGGTCGACGTGGTCGAAGTGCTGGTGCGTGACCAGCACCGCGTCCAGGTCCGCGAGGTCCTCGAACCCCTCGGAGAACGTGCCGGGGTCGATCAGCACGCGGGTGGTCCCCGTCTCGAGGAGCACGCAGGCATGACCGAAATGGACAACTTTCACGCAATCCTCCATTACCGACGTTTGGCGGGCTGACACGGTGAGGTGACGTCGGAAGTATCAAAAGGCATGAGGAAAACCCTGCAACTCCTCACGGCACTGGTGCTCGCCCTGCCGATGACGTCCATCATCCCTGCTACCACCACCTCTGCACCTGCGCAGGCGTCCTCGCCGCAGTCGCAGGAAATCGGAACCGAGGAATCGGTCTCGGTCCGCGTGGGTGGCGCGAACCGTTCGACGACCGTCGAACGACCCGGCTCCGGATACGTGAAGCTGCATTTCACGGATCTGCGGATCATGCCGGGTGACGTGCTCACGGTGTCGAACCCCGACGGCACCGAGAAGTACACGTACACGAGCGACCTGAAGGCCTCCCTGACGGCCACGGTCGACGCGTCCGGCTTCTGGGCCATGTCCGTCACCGGCGACCGCGCCGTGGTGTCGGTGACGAACCCGCTGTCGCGCGTCCGGATCGACAAGCTGACGCGCGGCTACACCGAGGCCGAGATGTCCGCGCAGCCGTCCGTGCAGAGCATCTGCGGCACGAACGACTACAAGGACGCGGTCTGCTACCAGTCCAGCAACCCGGCCGAGTGGGGCAAGACGCCGGCCGTGGCGAAGCTGCTGCGCAACGGCAGCTCGCTGTGCACGGCGTGGCGCGTCGGGCCCAACAACCGCATGCTGACCAACGAGCACTGCTTCACCAGCACCACCGGCATCGAGGTGTGGTTCAACTACCAGTGCCCGACCTGCGGCGGCACGAACTCGGCCACCGTCACGAAGGTGCTGGCGGCCCAGGTGCTGAAGTACAGCGCCGCGCTGGACTACACCCTCTTCACCGTGAACAACTTCGCGGCCATCAGCTCGTTCGGCTACCTGGAGCTGGACGCGCGCGTTCCGGCCGTGGGTGAGGAGATGTACATCGTCGGCCACCCGGCCGGAAAGCTGAAGAAGTTGTCGTTGCGCGACAACAACAACGGCGGCGGCTACTGCGTCGTGCGCGCGGTGCGGGTGAACGGCAGCTCGTCGCAGTCCGACATCAGCTACATGTGCGACACCGAAGGCGGCTCGTCCGGCTCACCCGTGCTGTCGAGGCGCACGCACAAGGTGATCGGGCTCCACCACTTCGGCGGCTGCCCGAACCAGGGCGTGCGCATCGACCTCGTCGCCGCGCAGGTCAACTCACTGCTGTAAGGATCTCCTGCTCCTCCTGCTCGGTGAGCCCCGCCTTGCGGGGCCGGTCCAGCCCGAGGCCGCGCTCGTGCTCCAGCGAGTCGAGCGCGGTCTCGGCCAGCGGCCGGACGCGCAACCCGTTCGCCAGGGCGTTGCTGACGTCGCGGCCGACCATCTTGGCCCACTCCCGGGGCAGCCACAGCGGCAGCGACCGCGGCCCGGCCCACGGGTTGATGCCCAGCTCCTTGAGCACGCCCTCCGCGACGGGCACGAGCTGAGTCCCGGGTGCGGCCGTCGCGCCGGCGATCTCACCGATGGCCATCTGGAACGGCATGACCGGCCCGGTCGAGTCGTACGTGCCCGTCACCCGCTCCTCGGCCGCGAACACGATCCACCGCGCCAGGTCCCGCGCGTCGATGTGCTGGAACCCGAGGTCCGGGCTGTCCGGCACGACCACGCGCCCGCCCCGGGCCAGGCGCGCGGGCCAGTACCCGAACCGGTCGCTGGGGTCGTCCGGCCCGGTGATGAGCCCGGCCCGGACGATGAAGTCCCGCCCCGCCACCGCCTCGCGCACCGCGATCTCGCTGGCCACCTTGACGCTGCCGTACCGCTCGGCCGTGAACTCCTCGGCCGGGTCGTCCTCCAGCGGCGGCAGCAGCTCGTCGCTGCCGGTCGCGTGGTCCGCGTAGACCGAGATGCTGGAGACGAACGTCCAGTGCGGCGTGGTGGACCCGAACGCCTCCAACGCGTCCCGCACCCAGTTCACCGAGTACTTGGACACGTCGACCACCGCGTCGAACCGCTCGCCGGCCAGCTGGTCGAACGCACCGGGCTTGTCGCGGTCGACCCGGACCAGCGTGGCCCCCTCCGGCACGCTGCCCGAGGCGCCGCGGGCAGCGCAGAACACTTCGTGGCCGCGGCGGACGGCCTCCGCCGTGATGGCCTTGCTGAGGAACACGGTTCCGCCGAGCACGAGGATCTTCATGACCTCCAGCATCCGGCCGATCGGGCCGTGGTGCCACCGGTCTCGCTTTGGGCGAAATAGCTGGTTGGAATAGATCCAAGCCAGAGTCGTTCGGGCCCGATCGGTGGGACTTGGTGAACTGGTGTTCGGGGCGTGCCGATGGACGTTCCGTGAGTCTGCACGCCTTCGTCGACGAGTCGCGGCGAAACAACACGTACCTGCTGGCGGTGGCCCTGGTGCCACCCGGCCGTCTGCACAAGTTCCGCAAGTCCCTGCGCTGCCTGCTGATGCCGGGACAACGGGAGTTGCACTGCAAGAAGGAGACCCCCGGCCGCCGCAAGATGATCGCGTCGCGGCTCGTGGCAGAGCAGGTCTCGGTGCGGCTGTACAGGCGCAGCTGCGACCAGGGGGACGAGCAGGCGCGTCAGGCGTGCCTGCGGCGGCTCGTCGAGGACCTGCTGGAAGCCGGTGCTCATCGCCTCGTCCTCGATTCGCGTGCCCAGAGGGACCAGCACGACCTCCTGACGATCCGCACGTCACTCGGCCATGTCGCGTTGTCCACGAACCTCGTCTACGAGCACTGCCGCAGCAGCAACGACGAACTGCTGTGGATCGCGGACTTCGTGGCTTGGTGCTACGGCTCCGGCGGTGAGTGGCGGGAGCGGGTGATGCCGGTCGTCGAGTCGATCGTCGACCTGGACTGCCCCTAAAAGCGCGATACCCAGCCGTCGACCGTCCGGACGTGGGCTGGGTACACTTCCTCGGCTTACGGGCCTCGGCGACTCCAACTCTACCAAACGGCCTCGCCGCGGCAAGCTCGTTCACCCGAAGGTGGACCGGTGACGATGTGCCCCCGAACACGTGCCGGGAGGATGAACGCCCAGCTCAGGTAGGGTCAGCGGGTACCGCCAGCCCTCCACCCCAGGGAGCAGTCCGTCGTGGCCCGAGTCGTCGTCGACGTCATGCCGAAGCCCGAGATCCTCGACCCCCAAGGCCAGGCGGTGGCGAACGCGCTGCCCCGTCTCGGCTTCGACGGCGTCACCGCCGTCCGCCAGGGCAAGCACTTCGAGCTGGAGGTCGCCGACGACGTCGACGACGCCACGCTCGCCAAGATCGCCGAGAGCTTCCTCGCGAACCCCGTGATCGAGGACTGGACCGTGCGCAGGGTCGAGGCATGAGGGTCGGTGTCGTCACCTTCCCCGGCACCCTCGACGACGTCGACGCGCAGCGGGCGGTGAGGTACGCCGACGGCGAGGCCGTTCCGCTCTGGCACGGCGACCACGACCTCCAGGGTGTCGACGCGGTCATCGTGCCCGGTGGGTTCTCCTACGGCGACTACCTGCGGGCCGGTGCCATCGCGCGGTTCGCGCCCGTCATGCGGGAAGTGGTCGAGGCCGCGAACAAGGGGATGCCGGTCCTCGGCATCTGCAACGGCTTCCAGGTCCTCACCGAGGCCCACCTGCTGCCGGGTGCGCTGACCCGCAACCACAAGCTGCACTTCGTGTGCCGCGACCAGTGGCTCCGGGTCGAGAACACGAGCACCGCCTGGACCACCAGGTACGACCGCGACGCCGAGATCCTCGTGCCGCTGAAGTCCGGCGAGGGCGGTTACCAGGCCGACGACGACACCCTCAAGCAGCTCGAAGACGAGCACCGGGTCGTCTTCCGGTACGTCGGCGAGAACCCGAACGGCAGCCGCAACGACATCGCGGGCATCACGAACGCCAGGGGCAACGTCGTCGGCCTCATGCCGCACCCGGAGCACGCCGTCGACGCGCTCACCGGCCCCACGGACGACGGACTGGGCATGTTCCTGTCCCTGCTCGACACGGTGGTGAAGGCGTGATCGACACCGTCAAGAACGCGGAGAGCACTCCCGACCAGGAACAGCCCTACAAGGAGCTGGGCCTGAAGGACGACGAGTACGCGCGCGTCAAGGAGATCCTCGGCAGGCGCCCCACGGACGCCGAGCTGGCGATGTACTCGGTCATGTGGAGCGAGCACTGCTCCTACAAGTCGTCCAAGGTGCACCTGAAGTACTTCGGTGACACCACGACCGACGAGATGCGCGCCAAGATGCTCGCGGGCATCGGCGAGAACGCCGGTGTCGTCGACATCGGGGACGGCTGGGCCGTCACGTTCAAGGTCGAGAGCCACAACCACCCGTCGTACGTCGAGCCCTACCAGGGTGCGGCGACCGGGGTCGGCGGCATCGTCAGGGACGTCCTCGCGATGGGCGCGCGGCCGCTCGCGGTCATGGACCCGCTGCGGTTCGGCAGGCCGGACGCCGAGGACACCAGGCGGGTGCTGCCCGGCATCGTCGCGGGTGTCGGCGGCTACGGGAACTGCCTCGGCCTGCCCAACATCGGCGGCGAGGTCGTGTTCGACGAGTCCTACCAGGGCAACCCGCTGGTCAACGCCCTGTGCGTCGGTGCGATGCGGGTCGAGGACCTGCACCTCGCGCACGCGAGCGGCACCGGCAACAAGGTCATCCTCTACGGCGCGCGCACGGGCCTCGACGGCATCGGCGGGGTCAGCGTGCTGGCGAGCGAGACGTTCGACGACACGGCCGGCAAGCGCAAGAAGCTGCCGAGCGTGCAGGTCGGCGACCCGTTCACCGAGAAGGTGCTGATCGAGTGCTCGCTGGAGCTCTTCGCGAAGGGCCTCGTCGCGGGCATCCAGGACCTCGGTGGCGCGGGCCTGTCCTGCGCGACGAGCGAGCTCGCGTCCGCCGGTGACGGTGGCATGCGCGTCCACCTGGACCGCGTCCCGCTCAGGGCGGAGAACATGACCCCGGCGGAGATCCTCTCCAGCGAGTCGCAGGAACGCATGTGCGCCGTCGTGGAGGCGCACAACGTCGAGGCGTTCATGGCGGTCTGCGCGAAGTGGGACGTCATCGCCACCGAGATCGGTGAGGTGACCGAGGGCGACCGGCTGGTCATCACGTTCCACGACGAGGTCGTCGTCGACGTGCCGCCGCGCACCGTCGCGCACGAGGGCCCGGTCTACCACCGGCCGATCGAGCGTCCGGCCGACCAGGACGACCTGCGGGCGAACACGCCGGACAGCCTTCCCCGGCCGGCGGAGGAGGAGCTGCTCGACCTGGTCAAGACCATGGCGGCCAGCCCCAACCTGGCGTCCAGGAAGTGGGTCACGCAGCAGTACGACCGCTACGTCCGCGGCGGCACCGTCCTCGCGCAGCCGAGCGACGGCGGCATGATCCGCATCGACGAGGAGACCGGTCGCGGTGTCGCCCTCTCGACGGACTGCAACGGCCGCTACACCAGGCTCGACCCGTACGAGGGCGCGAAGCTGGCGCTGGCCGAGGCCTACCGCAACGTCGCGACCACGGGTGCCACGCCCGTCGCCGTCACGAACTGCCTCAACTTCGGCTCGCCGGAGGACCCGGCGGTCATGTGGCAGTTCGAGCAGGCGGTGAAGGGCCTCGCGGACGGCTGCGCGGAGCTCGGCATCCCGGTGACCGGCGGCAACGTCAGCTTCTACAACCAGACCGGCTCCACGGCGATCCTGCCGACGCCGGTCGTGGGCGTGCTGGGCGTGATCGACGACGTGCGGCGCCGCATCCCCACCGGGATCGGGGCCGAGGCCGGGGAGACGCTGCTGCTGCTCGGCGAGACGCGCGACGAGTTCGGCGGGTCGGAGTGGGCGCACCACGTCCACGGCCACCTGGGTGGTCTGCCGCCGAAGGTCGACCTCAAGCGCGAGAAGCTGCTCGGCGAGGTGCTCGTCGCGGGCTCGCGGGACGGCATGATCTCCGCCGCGCACGACCTGTCGGAGGGCGGTCTCGCGCAGGCGCTGGTCGAGACGTGCCTGATCGGCGAGGTGGGCGCGCGGGTCTTCCCCGAGGGCGACCTGTTCACGGCGCTGTTCAGCGAGTCGGCCGGCCGCGTGCTGGTCGCCGTGCCGCGCACCGAGGAGCAGCGCTTCACAGACATGTGCACCGCGCGCCGCCTGCCGTGGCGCAAGGTCGGTGTCGTCGACCCGGAGTCGCAGGCGCTCGAGGTGCAGGGGCTCGGCGAGATCCCGCTGGACGAGCTGCGCGAGGCCTGGGAGGGCACCCTCCCCGCGTTGTTCGGCTGAGACGTGCGGAGGACGGCCCTCGCGGGGGCCGTCCTCAACTCGCGGCGATGCGCCGCAGCTGCTCGAACCTGCCGTTGAACAGGTTCTGGTCACCGGGGAAGAGCCCGGCCGCCTGCCACTGCCAGATCGTGTGGAAGTCGAAGCCCATCGGCAGCGGACCGACCTCGGTGCTGTAGCGCGCGATCCACAACGGGTTGTCGGCACCGAACTCCACCGAGCCGCCGACGCACTCGTTCCACCAGGTCGTGGACGTGTAGATCATCGGATGCCGTTTCGTGCGCGCGTAGACCGTGTCGCTGAACGTCTTGACCCACGCCGTCATCGCGGCCTGGCTCAGGCCGTAGCAGGTGTCGCCGTACGGGTTGTACTCCACGTCGAGCGCGGGCGGCAGCGTCCTGCCGTCGGGTGACCAGCCGCCGCCGTTGTCGACGAAGAAGTTCGCCTGCTCCGCTCCGCTGGCCCGGTCCGGCAGCGCGAAGTGGTACGCGCCGCGGATCATGCCGATCTCGTGGGAGCCGTCGTACTGCTGGGTGAACCCGGGGTTGCGGTAGCGGATGCCCTCGGTCGCCTTGACGTAGGAGAACCGGGCTCCCTCGTCCCAGGCCGACTTCCAGTCGACCTCGCCCTGGTGGCTGCTGACGTCCATGCCCGGCACCTTGCCCGCGGCAGGCGGGGAGCCCGAGGCCGAGCGGAGGTCGCCGGGGCCTTCGTGCTCGAGGATCTGGGAGCCCGCTGTGTGGTCCGCGGAGCCCTCGGGCAAGGGCGCCGCGGACGCGGGTGCCGGCGACATGCCGGCGACGATCGCGACGATGCTGATCAGGGTCCGCATGGACCAGATCGTGCGGCCATTCGTCGCGACGTGCTACCGGGATCACCCGTCCAGGCGGGACATCTCCTCGGCGGTCAGCTCCAGGTGGGAGGCGGAGGCCGAATCGCGGATGCTGGCCGGTCGGGAAGCACCCGGGATGGGGACCACCACCTCCGACTTCGCCAGCATCCACGCGAGGCAGACCTGGTGGGCGCTCACGCCGTGCGCCTCGCCGACCTCCTGGAACGGGCCGCCCAGCGAACCGGCCTTGCCGATGCCGCCGAACGGGCTCCACGGCAGGAACGCGATGCCGAGCTTCGCGCACAGCTCCAGCTCGGGTTCGCTCGACCGGAACACCGGCGAGAACTGGTTCTGCACGGCCGCCAGCCGGCCGCCGAGGATCTCGTTGGCCTGCACGATCTCGTCCGGGTTGAAGTTCGAGACGCCCGCGTAGCGGATCTTGCCGTTGTCCAGCAGCTCCGCGAGCACGCCCACGGACTCCGTGATCGGCACCTTCGGGTCCGGCCGGTGGAACTGGTACAGGAAGATCTGGTCGACGCCGAGCCGCCGCAGCGACCCGTCGACGGCCCCGCGCAGGTACTCCGGGCGTCCGTCGAGCTCCCAGCCGCCACCGGGCGCGCGGGTGTGGCCGCCCTTGGTCGCCACGAACACCTCTTCCGAGCGGCCCTTCAGGCCCTCGGCGATCAGCTCCTCGTTGTGGCCGAAGTCGGTGTCGTCGAGCGAGTAGGCGTCCGCGGTGTCGATGAACGTCACGCCCGCGTCCAGCGCGGCGTGGATGGTCTCGATCGCCTGCGCCCGGTCCGGCCGCCCCTGCACGGACATGGGCATGCCGCCCAGGCCGATGGCGCTGACTTCCACTTCTCCGATGCGACGCTTCTGCATGCCTTCCACTCTGGACCCTCGGGATTAAGCTGTCCAACGCAGAGAAGTGATCTCATTGAGCACCGCAGGTGATGAATCGTGGAACTCAGGCAGCTGGAGCACTTCCTCGCGGTCGCCGAGGAGTCCCACTTCACCAGAGCGGCCAAGCGCCTGCACATCGCCCAATCGGGGCTGTCGGCGTCGATCCGGGCGCTGGAGGTGGAGCTGGGCGCGCCGCTGTTCCTGCGCACGACCCGCCAGGTCGGGCTGACGCAGGCCGGACGGGCCCTGCTGCCCGAGGCGCGCAGGACGCTGGGCAGCGTCGAGGCGGCCAGGGACGCCGTCGCGGCCGTCCAGGGCCTGCTGCGCGGCACGCTGTCCGTCGGCAGCCTGCAGTGCCTGCACGTGGTGCACCTGCCGGCGGTGCTGGCGCGGTTCCACGAGCTGCACCCCGGCGTGGAGATCAGGATGCGCCAGTCCGGCAACGCCGAGCTCGTCGAGGACGTGCGGGTGGGGCGGCTCGACCTCGCGTTCGTCACGCGTCAGCCGAAGATCGCCGACGACCTCCGGGTGTCCACTTTGGCCGGTGAACCGCTCGTGCTCGCGTGTGCGCCGGGAAGTCCCTTCGCCGCGAGGGAGTCCGTCGCGCTCCCGGAGCTCGCCGGGCAGTCGTTCGTCGACTTCAACGCCGACTGGGGCACGCGCGACGAGGTGGACCGCGCCCTCGCCGCCGCCGGTGTCGAGCGGCGGGTCGCCGTGGAGGTCAACGACGTGCACTCACTGCTCGACTTCGTCTCGTTCGGACTCGGTGTCGCGTTAGTCCCGCAGTCCTTCGCCCTCAAGACCGACCGCGCGCACTTCGTCGGCCTTCGCGGAGACGTGCCCGTCGCCGAGACCGTCGTCGTCAGGGCGGCCACCGCCTGCGCCGCCGCGACCGTTCTGCTCGACATGGTGCTGGAAGCCAGGTCCGGCCGCCTCCGTGCTGCCGGTTAGGTGCCAGCCGGTCGGGGGCTCGCGGAACTCGGTCCCCTCCAGCACCCGCATCTCACCGCGTTGCACGGCGGGCGGCTCGGGGGACGGGTGGAAGAAGCGGCCGACCTCCGCGACGCCCAGCTTCGCCGAGCTCATCTCGACGGGACCGGCGAAAGTCGTCTGCTGGAAGGAGATCCCGCCTTCGAAGGTGCCGTTCTCCATCTCCAGGCGGCCGTGGAAGGCGCCACCGGAGAACAGCGCGACGCTCCGCACGTGCACGTTGCGCAGGTTCGTGATGCCGTAGAACTGCGCGCGCCGGGCGACGAGCCGGTTGACGTGCCGGCCGTCCAGCGAGAAGTACTCGAGGACGGCGTCGGTCAGGTCGAGGTCGTAGTGCTTGTGCCTGCGCTTCTTCCCCCACGACAGGGTGTCCTTGATCAACCGCTGCGCGGTCAGCCGGACCTGGTGCTCCAGCCTGGTCGCCTCGTCCACCTCGCCGAAGTGCTGCTGCGGGTCGTCGGGCCTCGCCTGGTGGGAGGGGTGCGTGAACGGGCGGCGCAGGTAGGCGCACAGCACGTCGAGCACGGTCTGCCGGTAGCGGGGCGTCGTCCTCGCGAGCCACGCCATCGAGTGCATCGCGCCCACGCGCACCTGGTCGGCCTCGTTGCCCAGCAGTTCGACGGAACGGGCGAACCGCTCGTCGGTGACCTTGTCGCTCTCCAGCGAGTGCTTGCGGTCGTTGAGCCACAACGCGTACAGCGCGACGACGGCACCACCCGCGACGCCGGCGGTCTTCACGATCTCCACCGCCGGTGCCTTGACCACCCAAAGCAGGACCGCGGTCGCCGCGGTCACCACGCCGGCGGAGAGCACCGCGAGCAGCCACTTCACGTCAGTTCCTCCACGCTTCGGGAAGGTCGGCCTGCACGGCGAACGTACAGCCGTCCGCCTTCACGTCCGCCCACTGCGAGTCCGAGAACTTGGTCTCGCCCCGGAACCTCGTCTCGGTGAAGACGGCGAGCCCGCGCGCCTTGACCCTGCTGAACCACGCCTTGCGGCGGAACTCGTTGTGGTGCATGTAGATCCGGCCGGTCACCTCGGCATCGGTGAGGTACAGGTCGCCGTGCACCACCATGTGGTGGAACGCGTTGGACTCGTTGAGGCGTGCGACCCGCATGACCAGGTCGCCGACCTGCCGGTACGACAGGTCCATGTACTCGAGGTGCGCCTTGGTGAGGTTGAGGTCGTAGCGCGGCGGGTCCTTCTCCTCCAGGCGCGGCAGCAGGTCCTCCACCAGCCGCTGCGAGGTGAGCCGGACCTCCAGCTCGATCTCGGCGGCGTCCTCGTCCTCGGGGGAGCGCTTGAACGGCCGGCGCAGGTAGGCGCAGAGGATGTCGAGCACGGTCTGCGTGTACTCGGCCCTGGACTTCGCGAGGCCGGCCAGCGCGTGCATCGCGCCCACCCGCACCTGGGCCGTCTCGTGGCCGAGCAGCTCGACGGCGCGCGCGAACCGCTCGTCGGCCACGCGCGACCTGTCGTGGTCGATGCGCTGGCTCTCGAGCTCTTGGCGGGCCTCCTCGACCTTGCGCCGCCGGTCGTTCAGCCACAACGCGTAGAGCGCGACGATCGCGCCGCCCGCCAGACCGCCCGTCTTGATCGCCTCGTGCTTCGGCGCGCGGGGGTCCACGAGCAGCAAACCGCCGCCCACCAGCAGGAACACGCCGATCGACGCGAGAATCGTCGACAGCAGCAAACTTTTCCTCACGAGGTCGGCATTCTGCCAAGCGGCGGGTGCATGATGGGGTCGAACGGGTGCGAACGCGGGTGGGGTGAACGGGTGGAACGGCCGAACTGGGCGCCGGGGGACATCGACCTGGAGCGGCCCAGCATCGCGCGCGTGTACGACCACTGGCTCGGCGGCGCGCACAACTTCGCCGCGGACAGGGCCGTCGCCGAGGAGGTCCTGCGGACGATGCCCGAGCTGCGCGCCGTCGTGCTCGGCCACCGCGCCTTCCTGCGCAGGGTCGTCCGCCACCTGCTCGGCCGGGGTGTGCGCCAGTTCCTCGACCTCGGCTCCGGCATCCCGACCGTCGGCAACGTGCACGAGATCGCCCAGGCCGCCGACCCCGGGGCGCGGGTCGTCTACGTCGACCTGGACCCGGTGGCGGTCGCGCACAGCCGGTCGCTGCTGGAGGGCGACGGGCACGTGGGCGTGCTGCAGGCCGACGTGCGCGACCCGCTGGGCGTGCTGTCCTCGCCCGAGGTCGGCAAGCAGCTCGACTTCGACGAACCGGTCGCCGTGCTGATGATCTCGCTGCTGCACTTCGTCGCGGACGAGGAGGACCCGTGGGGCGTGGTCGGCGGTTACCGCGACCGCCTCGCCCCCGGCAGCTTCCTCGCGATCTCCCACGCGGGCTACGAGGGCGAGGAGGAGCCGGAGTCGTACCGGGAGGCGCGCCGGATCTACGACCGGGACGTCACGCCGATGACGCTGCGCGGCAGGGCGGGGCTCACGCGGTTGTTCGAGGGGTTCGACCTGGTCGAACCGGGTGTGGTCCGCGTACCGGACTGGCACCCGGAGTCGCGCGACGGCGACGGGGAGTTCGCGGGGCGCTTCCCCGGGTTCGCCGCGGTGGGCCGGAAGGCGTAGAGATGACTGCGCACCGCAACCGGCCGTATGCTGCGCGTTCGTGGCGTTAGGGCCGAGCAGATGACCGAACGGGTTGACCAGCGAGTGCGCGAGGACCGCTCTCCTTTGGACCCGGCCGTACTGGCCGGTGCCGAGGCGTTCGCGCGCAGCTGGGCGACGGCCGTGATCGGGTCGAGCTACGTCCCGATGACCCGCGCCGAGGTCGCGCAGCACCTCCAAGACCTCACCGAGCTGCTGGTCGAGGCGCTGTTCGCGAGCCCGTTCCGCACCGCTCCCGGCTACGAGATCGGCTCGCGGCTGGTCGACGCGCACTTCACCGGCACCGACACGCTCGGCCGCACGATCCAGCTGCTCGGCGAAGACCTGCTGGCCGACCTGGGCTTCCCCGGTGACGACAAGCTGCAGTCCCGCCTCGCCGCCCTGCAGGGCGCGTTGTCCGCCGGGTACGCCCGCGCGCTGCGGGAGCGCACCCTCGCCGAGCAGGAAGCGATCAGGGCGGCCGTGCTGGACGCCCGCGACCAGGCCGAGGCGATGCTGCGGGCGTCGGAGGCCCGGTTCCGCGCGATGTTCACCGAGGCCGCGATCGGCATCGGCATCGCGGACATCGAGGGCCGGATACTCGACGTCAACCAGGCCCTGCAGGACATGCTCGGGTTCAGCGTCGAGGAGATGCGCCTGTACAACGTCCGCGACCTCATGCACCCCGAGGACGCGGGCAGCGTGTGGCGGCTCTACGACCAGCTCATCGCGGGCGAGTGCGACCACTACCGGGCCGAGAAGCGCTTCCACCGCGCCGACGGCGAGCAGGTGTGGACGCACCTGACGCTGTCGCTGGTCCGCGACGACCACGGCGAGCCGCAGTACCAGGTCGCGATGATCGAGGACGTCACCGACCGGCACCTGCTGCAGAACAGGCTGCGCTACCAGGCGCTGCACGACCCGCTGACCGGTCTGCCGAACCGGGCGCTGTTCCTCGAACGGCTGGGCCGCGTGTTCAACAACCGCACCAAGCACGTGCGGGCCGGCCTCTGCTACCTCGACCTCGACGGCTTCAAGGTCATCAACGACTCGCTGGGCCACGACACGGGCGACCAGCTGCTGGTCGAGGTCGGACGCCGGCTCGACCACTCGGTGTCCGGCGAGGGCAAGCTGGTCGCGCGCATGGGCGGCGACGAGTTCGTCATCCTGGTCGAGGGCTCGTCCGGCGAGCAGGACATCGTCGACGTGGCCGACCGGGTGCTGACCGAGCTGGAGGCGCCGATCCGCATCGCGGGTCACGAGCTGTCGGTGTCGGCGTCGATCGGCATCGTCGAACGGGAGCTGTCCGGCACGACGTCGGCCGACCTGATGCGCGACGCGGACATCACGCTGTACTGGGCCAAGGCGGACGGCAAGGCGCGCTGGGCGCTCTACGACCCGGAGCGCAACGCCAAGGAGGTCGCCAGGTTCACGCTGTCGGCCACCATGCCGCGCGCCCTGGAGCGCGGCGAGTTCTACGTCGAGTACCAGCCGCTGGTGCGCCTGGAGGACTCGACGGTCACCGGCGTCGAAGCCCTGGTGCGCTGGCAGCACCCGGAGTTCGGCAGGCTCGCGCCCGACCGGTTCATCGAGCTGGCCGAGGAGACCGGCCTGATCGTCCCCTTGGGACGGTGGGTGCTGCGCAGGGCCTGCGAGGAGGCCCGGCGCTGGCTGGAGGAGTTCGGCGACTCGGCGCCGTTCGTGTCGGTGAACCTCGCCGTGCGCCAGTCCCGCGACCCCGAGCTCGTCCGCGACGTCAAGCGGATCCTCGACGAGTGCGGGCTGCCCCCGCACCACCTGCAGCTGGAGCTCACCGAATCGGCGATCATGGGCACCGCCGACGAGCCGCTGGAGGCGCTGAGGGCGTTGTGCGACATGGGGGTCCGCATCGCGATCGACGACTTCGGCACCGGCTACTCGAACCTCGCCTACCTCAAGCACCTGCCCGTGCACGAGCTCAAGATCGCCGGCTCGTTCATGGAGGGGCTGCGGGCCGAGAACGAGGAGGACCCGGTCGACTCGCAGATCGTCGCCACGCTGGTCCAACTGGCCCACGCGCTGTCCCTCGGCGTGACCGCGGAGGGGGTCGAGACACCGGCCCAGGCCGCCCGGCTGCTGCGCCTGGGCTGCGACACGGGACAGGGCTGGTTCTTCGCGCGGCCCGGTCCGCCGGAGAACATCGACAGCCTCCTGCGTGGTGATCTCTAGGGCGGGGAACTCCGAGTGCCATGAAGCCCTTGGCGCTCGTCGTGCTCCTGCTCGCCGCGACGACCCCGGTCGTCCACGCCGCTCCCGCCGACGTCGTCCCCCTGCCGGCGGACAAGCAGGGGTTCGGCACCGCGAGATCGGCGGAGAGCCCCGTCTGGTTCACCCTCGGCCACCAGGGGCTCTCGGAGATCTTCCACCCCGACCTCAGCACGCCCGCGACCCGCGAGACGCGGCTGCTGGTCGACGGCAAGCCCGGCCGGGCGCGCACCGAGCCGGCCGACGACCGGTCGCTCACGTTCCGCCAGCACCTGCGCGGGGACGGCTGGCGGGCCGAGATCACCTACGTCACCGATCCGCGGCGCGCGGCCGTTCTCGCCGACGTGGACTTCCACGCGCAACGCCCGGTCCGCCTGTCGATCGAGCACGTGCCGATGAAGGACGGCAGCTCCGTGGCGAGCACGTTGCCCACCGAACCGGTGCGACACGCGCACGGCACGTTCGCGGTCGGGTTCGGCGAGGGTGTCGCGCAGGCGGCGCTGGAGCAGGACTTCCGCGTGGTGGCACGGGAGTACGCGCGGGGCTGGCGCACGTACCTGGACGGGCTGGAGCGGCCCAGGTCGGCAGACCGGCGGCTCTACGACATGTCCGTGATGGTGCTGGCGGCCACGGAGGACAAGGCCAACCCCGGTGCGTCGATCGCCTCGCCGAGCTTCCCGTGGGCGTTCGGGTCCGACCGCGGACTCGCGCCGGAGCTCGGCCCGTACGCGCTGGTGTGGCCGCGCGACCTGTACCACGTGTCGACGGCCATGATCGCCGCCGGTGACACCGGGTTCGCCCAGCGCTCGCTGGACTTCATGCTGACCAGGCAGCAACAGCCGGACGGGCACCTGCCGCAGAACACGCGGGTCGACGGCACCCCGGTGTGGACCAAGGTCCAGCTCGACCAGGTAGCGGCGCCGCTGCTGCTCGCCTGGCACCTCGACCGGCGGGACAAGTCCACAATGGACGCTCTGCGCCTTTCGGCCGACTACCTGCTGAGCTATCCCAACGCGCCGTTCAGCGAGCAGGAGCGGTGGGAGAACCAGGACGGCTACTCGCCCGCCACCATCGCCTCGGCGGTCGCCGGCCTGGTGTGCTTCGCGGACCTCTTGCGGCGCAACGGGGAGGACGCCGACCGCTACCTCGCCACCGCCGACGAGTGGCAGCGCGGCGTCGAGGGCTGGACGGCGACGAACACCGGTCCGCACCACCCCAAGCCGTACTACCTGCGCGTCACCAAGGACGGAAAGCCCGACCAGGGCACGAAGTACGACCTCGGTGACAACAACCCGGCCGAGGTCGACCAGCGCGCGGTCGTCGACCCGAGCTTCCTCGAACTGACCCGGCTCGGCGTCAAGCGCGCCGACGACCCGGTCATCCGCAACACGGTGGGCGTCGTCGACCAGCACCTGCGGGAGCAGGGCTACTGGCACCGCTTCACGCAGGACGGTTACGGCGAGACGGCGGACGGCAGGCCGTGGAACATCAACTGGCCGACGCCGACTCGCACGTACGGACGGCTGTGGCCGCTGCTCAGCGGCGAACGCGGTGAGTACGAACTGCTGACCGGTGACAAGCGCAAGGCGGCTCAGAGGCTGGAGGAGATCGCGGCCGCCGCGAACAGCGGGCTCATGCTGCCGGAGCAGGTCTGGAACGGCCGCGGCACCGAGTCGGCGACCCCGCTCGCCTGGACGCACGCGCAGTACGTCCGGCTGGCGTGGTCGCTCGACCGGGGCGAACCGGTCGAGCGCCCCTCCGTGGTGGTGCAGCGCTACCGGTGACCGTGGGCCGGGGGTGGAGGGGGTGACGCGAGCCACCCCGTTCGCCACCCTCCGTGCCCGGTGATTCGGTACGTTGACCCGCATGCGTCGACTTGCCGTCCCGTTGTTGCTGGCAGCCGTGCTGTGCGGGTGTTCGACCACCGAGCCGGGATCGCCCTCCGCGGGGCAGCGGGCGGTCGACGCGCCCGCGACCGGGTCGTCGACCGGTTCCGCCCCGGTGGCGAGGCCCAAGGCCGTCGACATGAAGGCGCTCGACCCCTGCACGCTCTACACGGCCGAGGTGAAGTCGGCTCTGGGCGTCCGCCTCGTGACGGAGCGCCCCGCCCTGGCCGACTACGGCCAGGGCAGCCGGACGTGCAGCAACAACTACGAGGACGCCACGTACTCGTCGTCGATCTACACGCTGGTCAACGGTGGTGTGGACCGGCTCAGGCAGACCGTCGGTGAGGCGGAGCTCACCCCGGCGCGGGTCGCGGGCTACCCCGCGTACGTCGACGGGCGGGACGTGTCGGGGATCGGACCGGCCTGCGATGTCTACCTCGACGCCAACGACGGGCAGTTGCTGCTGGTGAACGCCGTCGGGGGGTTCGGCGAGGACAAGTCCACGGTGGACGGGGCTTGCGCGCAGGCGAAGAAGCTCGCCGAGGCCGTCGGCGCCGTTCTCGCGACCAAGTGACGTTCGAGTAGAACTACCCGTCTTGTACCGGGAACCGGTCACCCGCGTCACGCATCAGAGCTAAAGTCGTTCCAAATGCACACGCGGCCCATCTCCTGGGGCCGTACTGAGGAGGGTGTGCCGTGTATCTCGCGGACGGTGGGGGCACCACGGTGCCTTCAGAGTTCGGGCAGCGCAAGCTGAAGGTGGAGCCACACGCCATTCCACAGGCGCGGGCCGCTTTCCAGCGCGCGCTCGACGAGTTCGACGCCAAGATCAAGGCGGCTGTGCACGAGCTGCCGACCAGGCCGTGGGCCGCGGACCCGATCAGCGACGAGACGTCGAAGGCGTTCAACGAGCAGACGAGGGGCAAGGCGCTCGCCGCGCTCGACGCCTACCGCGAACAGCTCGTCGGCGTCATCGCGCAGCTCAAGGCGATCGAGGAGCAGTACCGCCAGACCGAGGGCGACAACGAGGCCATGTGGGGCAAGCACCTGCGGGACATGGGCTGAGAGGGGGACTGACAGATGACTGAGCACCGCTTCCAGGGGTACGGACACCCCGAGCTGTACAAGATGATCAACTCCGGTCCCGGCGTCTCCGCGTCCATCCCGGTCGAGCAGGGCTGGAAGTCGATCGCCGAGATGCTCGCGCGGATCGACAGCGACCTGCACGACGGTCTCGCGAAGATGGGCGCGGACTGGGAGTCCGACGCCTCCGACGCCGCCCAGGGCGCGCTGTCGCCGCTGGCCCAGTGGGCCGGTTTCGCCGAGTCCGGCGCGACCACCATGGAGAGCTCCGCGCGCCTGCAGGGCGAGTACATCGCCGACGCGCGCAAGAAGATGCCCGAGGTCGTGCCCGTCACGACCGAGAAGCCGGGCCTCCTCGACATGGCCGCCGGCGCGCTGACCGGTCCGGTCGGCATGGCGCACGTCGTGAGCCAGCAGATGGACCACGAGCGCCAGGAGGCCGCCGCGGACAACGCCGCGGCCCAGGCCGTCAAGGTCATGGAGGACTACCAGTCCGACAGCCGCTGGAACTCCTCGACGCTCGGCGAGTTCCCGACGCCGCCGCAGGTCGTGATCGACACGCCGCCCCCGTCCGACACGGGCACGGGCAGCACGCGCGCGGGCTACACGTCGACCGGTGCGCCGTCGCCGTCCGGCAACACGAGCACGACCACCCCGTCGTGGGCGACGCCGACCGGCCCGCAGACCCCGGTCTCGACCGGCTGGACGCCGCCGCCGACGGACACCACGCACACGTCGTGGACGCAGCCGCCGTCGACGCCGACGCCGCCGCCCACGTACACCCCGCCGCCGACGAACCTGCCGCAGCCGACCCCGACGCTCACGCCGGTTCCTCCCGGCGGGCCGGTCTTCACCCGGCCGACCACGGGCGTTCCCGGTGGTGGCTCCGGTGGTCCGCGTGGTGGTCAGCCCGGTGCCCCCGGTGGTCCCCGCGGTGGCCTGCCCGGTGGCGGTCCCGGTGGCGGCAAGGCGTTCGCCCCGATGTCGGGTTCGCTCGGCGGCGGCGCGTCCGGCCAGGGCGCGATGAAGGCCGTCGGCATGCCCGGTGGCCTCGGCGGCGCGATGGGCTCCGGTCCTGACGCGGTGCGCGGCGGCGCGATGGGCTCCGGTCCGGGCGTGGGCGCCGGTGCCGGTGCGGGCAAGGCCGGTGCGGCCGGTGCCGGCATGGGTGCCGGTGGTGCCCACGGCCAGAAGGGCGAGGGCGAGGACGACATCGAGCACAAGGCGGCCGACTACCTGGTCGAGACCGACGACGTGTTCGGCGACGACCGCATGGTCGCTCCTCCGGTCATCGGCGGCCTGTCCGAGTGACTCTGTTCGGTGCTCCGGCGGAGAGGGAACCGATCACCCTCTCCGCCGAGGAGTTCGACGTGGTGTGGGACCGGATGGACGCCGGTCCCATGCCGCTCGTGCTCAAGGTCCCCACACCCGGCAAGACGCGTGACGAGCGCGTCCAGCTCGAGAACCGCGTCTACGCCCAGCTCGACCAGCGCCGCCTGGGCAACTCGCGCGGTCTGTCGTCCGAGCTGGACGGGTTGCTGCGCATGTTCGTCAGGCCCGAGCGGGAGGCCGATGGCCGCCTCTGGCTCGGTCACAGCCTCCGCGTCCTCGCCGTCGCGAACGGCGACTGGTGCGCGGTGGCGACGTTGCGCGACGACCAGCTGACGTTCCAGCCGTGGACGGGCTCCGGGCTCGCCTCCGCGGTGCTGTCGGTGCTGCCGCAGCACCCCGCCGGAACCGGGATCTCCGTGACGCTGCCGAGCGCGGACATCGAGAAGGCGATCGCCCGGACCGACGGCTCGCCGAAGTCGACCGAGGCGGCGTTCCGCGGCATCGGGCTGCGCGAGGACGACGCCAAGCAGCTGGTCAAGATGTTCACCGGCATCGTCCACACCGGGAACTTCGGTGCCGCCGCCAGGGACAGGTACGGCAAGCGCTGGCGCCCCGAGCGCGTGGTCGGGTTCTTCGACACCGAGGAGGGCCGCTACCTGCAGCAGCGCCGCGCCTCGAACGGCCAGCCGCCGTGGAGCACGTTCACGCCGACCGACGCGCGCCGGATGCTGCGCCAGGTCGACGACCTGATCGCCGAGGCGGTTCATTCCGCCGGCGCGTGATGTCTGGTTTGATCTGACCACCGCCGCCGTGGCCAAGACCCCTTGGAGACGGCGAAATGAACATCGACAGACGACGATTCCTGCTGGCCGCGGGGATCGCGCTGGTCGGCTCGCCCGTGACGGCGGGGACTGCCTTGGCAGCGTCCCCGGCCTCGCTGTGGTCGGAGTTCGTGGCGAACCCGTACGACCACCCGCAGATCCCCAACGTCGCCTACGCCGGTTACCGGACCGGTGAGAAACCCGGTCGCAGGCCCGTGCTGGCGAACGTGCTGTTCTTCGGCGCCCGCCGCGACGGCTCGGCCGACGCCTCGGCCGCGATCAACCGGGCGGTCGAGTTCGTCGGCAGGCTGGGCGGCGGCACGGTCCTCGTCCCGCCGGGCCGCTACCGGATCGACGACATCATCCGCATCGGCTACGACAACGTCGTGCTGCGCGGCGCGGGCAGTGCGAAGACGACCTTCCACGCGACCCGCTCGCTGGAGGAGATCGTCGGCGTCAACCGCAGCCGCTACGGCTCGGAGAACTCGGCGTGGAGCTGGTCGGGCGGCCTCGTGTGGGTCTGCCACCGCGACCGCTACCGGCCGTTGGTCGACGCGATCAAGGCGAGGAAGTGGCCGTTCGAGGGCTGGACCGGCAACGAGCTGGAGGCCGGTGAGACGCTCACCGCCGTCACGGGCTCCGCGGCGCGCGGAGCGTTCGTGGTGACCGTCGAGGACGGACGGGAGCTGCGCGCCGGTCAGCGCGTGCTGCTGCGCCTGGACGACGACGGCTACTCGCTGCCCGGGCACATGTGCGGCGACGTCCCCGGAACGTCCACCTACCGGTGGGACGACAAGGACAAGCTCCTGTCGTACTTCCCGTTCCTGTGGCCGGTGCGCGTGGAGTGGGTGCGGGGCAACAGGGTCAAGCTCGCGCAACCGCTGCCGCTGGAGATCCGTCCGGAGTGGGAGCCGCGCCTCACCACGATGGCGCCGGTCGTCACCGGTGCCGGCGTCGAGGGCATCCGGATCGAGATGGTCAAGGTTCCGACGCCGAAGCACTTGCAGGACAAGGGCTACAACGGCCTCGCGTTCCAGTGCGCGTGGGACTGCTGGGCCGACGACGTCCACGTCCACGACGTCGACAACGGCTTCCTCCTGGTGTCCTCCAAGGGGATCTCACTGCTGAACACGCGCGTTTCCGGCCGTGGTCACCACCACGCGTACGCGACGCGGGAGCAGTCCCACGACAACCTCACCGACGGTTTCGTGGTCGAGGCGCCGTCCGAGCCCTCGCAGGCGGGCGCGGGCAACCACGGCCTGAACGTCGAAGGTCTGTCGTGCGGCAATGTCTGGACCCGCGGCCGGATGGACCACGACGTCTTCGACACCCACCGCGGTCTGCCGTTCGCCAACGTCCGCACCGAGATCACGATCAACAACGTCGGCGCGCACGGCGGCAGCGCGAACGCGGGTCCGTTGTACGGCGCCCGGTTCGCGCACTGGAACGTCACCGTCACCAACCAGCGCGCGGGCAACGTCCGCATCGACCAGGTGGCGCCGTGCAGCGCCACGGTCGCGATCTCCGAGGTCCGCGACTTCGGTCAGGTGGACAAGCCGGACTTCACCGGCGAGCTGAACTCGCGCCTGGAGCTGTACGGCACGACGGACGTGACGCCGCGCAACCTGTACGACGCGCAACGGGAGTTGCGCCGGTCATGACTCCGCCATCCTGATCGGCAACGACCACACGACGTCGTGGAGGTCGGTGGGGAGCACGACCTGCTCCACCGACCTCCCGATCCGCCTGGTCCAGCCGGTGCCGGTGAGCTCCAGCCGGTACGACGCGTACTCGCTCGGCGTCGTGCCGGACAGCAGGAGGTGCTGGCCGTAGGTCCGTCCCGCCGCCGCCAGGGTGGCCAGGACCTCCGCGAACTCCGGACGTTCCGCCAGGAGCCCGTGCACGCCGTCGACGCAGACCAGGAGCTCGGGAAGCGCGAACCCCGCCGCCCGGTGCTCCCAGATGGTGCGGTGGCGGGCGTCGGCCAGCGTCGCGGTGCGCAGTTCGTGGTCCGCGAGCAGGTCGACGATGCCGTGCCGCACGTGCGGTGCGCCGTCCAGGCCGGCGAAGATCCCGCCGCCGTGGAAGTCGATCAGGACGACCTGGAGGTCCTGCGGTGAGTGCCGCAGCATCTGGCCGAGCACCAGCGCGCGGATGCCCTCCGCCCGGCGCCCGTCCGGTGCGACGACGTCGCCGTGCGGCCCCATCCCGTCCTGGAGGTGCTGGGACTTCAGGTCGATCTCGACCGGCTGCCCGTGCTCGTCCACTCCGACCGGGACCCGGTACTGCAGCTTCACCGGCCGCGGCCGCCACGAGTGGGCCGGCGCCTCGTGCAGGGTGGAGAAGTCGGGGACGGGCTCGGGGTCGTGCATCGACCGCGGCAACGACTCCGCCGCCTCGTCGAGGTTCGCCGGCACCTCGCAGTCGCCGATCGGCAGGGCCACGTCGTGCGGTGCGTCGAGCAGCAGCTGCATCCCGGACTGGCGGACGTCCCGCGCGATGGTGAGGAGTGCCTCGCCGAGCTCCGTGGCCGCCAGGTCGGCGAAACCGGTGACGCAGACCAGCAGCTGCGGCAGCACCTGGTCGAAGCCGCGGTGGTCGAAGATCGTCCAGGTGTTGCCGACGACCTCGAGCCGGCGTTCCGACTCCGCGCGGAGCTCCGCCGCGATCCGGGCGCAATCCCCTGCCGCGTCACGGTGATGAGCCATCACGTGCGGAGCCCGGTCGAGCCCGGCGAACGCGTCGGTGTCGTGCGCGTCGATGAAGACCGCCTGGAACAGCTTGGGCGAGTGCGTGGTCATCAGGCCCAGCACCAGGCTCCGGAACGTCCCGCGCGCGGGGGCGCTCAGGTGCGAGCCCGTGCGCCACTTCTCGTCGGCGAAGTGGGTGAGCCGCACCGCCACCGGTTCCCCGCCGGGACCCACGCCGACCGGGACCTTCCACCACCGCCCCTTCCACGAGAGCGCCTTCGTGAAGCGCGTCATCCCGTGCAGTGCCAGGAAGTCCAGCACCTCGACCCGCAGCGGCACCCGGTCCGGCAGCTCGTCGAGCGACCGCGCGGTGACGACGACCCGCACGTTCCACGCCGCCGCGGCGATCCAGCGGACGGAGTCGGCGAGCCCGGGATCGGTGTCGCTGCAGTACTTCCAGTCGTCGACGAGCAGCGTCGCGCCCGGCTCCGCGCCCCGTTCGAACCACGCCAGCAGGTTCTGCCGCCGCCGCTCGTCACCGGGTTCGAAGGTGACCGCGACCCCGGGCAGGGCGCCCCGACCGATGCGGTAGACGCCCTGCGTCCCCGCGAGGCGGCGCGTGACGAGGGCGGCCGGTCCGATGAGCGCGAGGTGGTTCACGGCAGCGCTATCCGCGCCTGCTGGACGTCGGGCCAGGACAGGCAGAAGCCGGGCCTGTCCGGCACGAAGGCCGCGCGATGCGGAGCGAACTTCGAGGTGGCCGGGTCGTCGAGCCGGAACTCGACGGCGAACGCCAGGCTGTCCTGGATGAACCGCGGCACCTCGTCCCACGTCCGCGCGGTCACGACGACGTGGCGCTCCGGGTCGATCGGCTCGCCGGGGCCGTCGAGCAGCTGGTACCTGTGCACCTCGTCCCCGAGCACGGTCGCCAGGGTGCGCAGGGTCGTGCTCTTGCCCGTCCCCGGCCCGCCGACGATGGCGCCGTGCCGCCGGTGCTCGTCGAAGTGGACGATCATGACGGCGAGGCGCTGCTCGAACGGCAGGTCCACGATGCCGATGCCCCCGGGCGGCAGCATGCTCAGCCTGAGCTCCTTCCCGCTGTCGGACAACGGCGGCGGGACGAGCGGGCGGGCGGGCGGACCGGACCCCGCCAACGCCCGCGGGAGCACGTCGGCCCATTCCTCGAGGTCGTGCGGCGGCTCCCCGGAGGGCCACTCCGACCTCACCGACGCCCGCAACCCCTCGGGGAACGAGTCCCCCGAGCAGAGCACGTAGACGCCCAGGACGCGGCCCGCGCTCGTGACCGCGTTCAGGGCGTCCGCGAAGCGGGGGTGCCGCCGCGGCACCACCTCCGCGCTGTCCACGCAGACCAGCAGGGCGGGCAGCGGTTCGAGGTCCTCACCCGCGAGGACCTTGGCGCGGTAGTCGTGGAAGTCGCGGCATCCCCCGGCGGCGCGCAGCAACTCCTGACGCCGGGCGATCTCGCCTTGGAGGCCCTGCCCGAACCGCTCGAAGGTCTCGGCGCTGTCGCCGCCGTTGAGGCTGAAGGCCATGTGGGGCGCGTGTTCCAGGCCGTCGAACACGCCGATGTCCGCCATGTCGACGCAACCGATGTTCAGGTCCGCGGACGAGTGCGTGACCATCAACCCCAGCAACGCGGTGAGCACCTTCTGCTCCCGTTGAGCCGCCGGACCGACGTAGGCGCCCAGGTAGCCGTCGCCGTCCACGCTGATGTGCAGGTGCACCGGCCAGCCGCGGTCGTCGGAACCGACGGCGACCCTGAGGTCCCGGTGCTGGTGCTTGTTGCTCAGGTCGGGCTCGATGCCGTGCAGCGCCAGGAAGTCCGTGGCCTCGCCGTGCAACCGGCGGCGCAACCGGCCGGGCACGTCCGCCCACTTCCGCGCGGTGACGACGACCTGCACCCCTTGCGCGGGACCGAAAGCGGCGATCCACTCGACGGTCCGCTCCAGCCCGCGGTCGAACTCCGCGCACAGCGCCCAGTCGTCCACCAGCAGCACCGCACCCGACGGCGCACCGCGCTCGAACCAGTCCAGCAGGCTCCGGCACCCCGGCTGGTCGGAGGGGTCGAACGTGGCCGAGACCGGCAACGGGTCCGCACCTCGCCCGATCCGGTAGACCGAGATGTCCGGTGCCGCCGCCAGAGCGGCCGTCAGCCGCTCCCTGGTCGCCTGCCCGGGACCGACGACGGCGAAGTTCCTGATCACCGTTCAGATATACCAACAGCCCCGGGAGTGCCGCTGGCCCTTCGCTAATGTGGGCGGCGTGCCAGCCAGAGCCGTCGACCCCGCCGAGATGCGAGCAGCGGTGCAGGCCGTGCTGCCGTGGCTGCGCGGTGAGGCTGACCAGCCGGAACGCCCCGTGCTCGCCGCCGCGGTCCGCCTGAGCCTGCGCACCCTGGAGCAGATCGCGCCCGGCCGCAGCGTCGAGGTGCGCGTGCCGCCGTTCGCCGCCGTGCAGTGCGTCGAGGGCCCGCGCCACACCCGCGGCACGCCCCCGAACGTCGTCGAGACCGACGCCCGCACGTGGCTCGAACTGGCGACCGGCAGCCTCGAGTGGGCCGACGCCCTGGACGGCCGGGTCACCGCGTCGGGGACCCGTGCCGACCTCTCACCCCTGCTGCCGGTCGTGCGCTTCCAGGAACCGGGCTAGAACCAGGAACCGATCGTCTTCGCCACGCCGCCGACGCCCTCGACGACGTCCCGGCCCAGCTCGACCGCGTTGCCGACGGTGTCGACCACGACGTCGCCCGCGTCGCTCGCCACCTCGCCGAGGGTGTCCGCGGCGTGGCCCGCCGCGTCACCCCAGCGGCCGTTCGAGATGTCGTCCACGACCTGGCCGCCACCGCGCCAGACGTCCTCGCCGATGTCGACGACCTCCTTGCCGGTGTTGACGCCCCAGTCGATGACCGGGCCCGCCACCGGCAGGTCCGAACCGGGCACCTCGCGCGGGGTGGGGGCGTCCTGCCAGCGCTGCTCGCTGACGCTGCCGCCCTCGCCGCTGGCGATCTTCGCGATGTTGCTGAGCGACTCGGTGCCCTTGTCGTAGTAGGACGAGTGGGCGTGCCCGATCCAGGACTCGCCGGACGTGCCGAACGTCTTGGCGCCGAACGAGGAGTCGTAAGGACCGGTCGACGACCCGTCCTTGGTGAACCAGTCACCGCTGGTCGCCTGGATGACCGGGTCGTGCTCCGTGCCGCCGACGTAGACGTGCCCGGCGCCGGCCGAGAGCTGGTCCACGTTGGACGCGCCGACGCCCGGCGAGCCGACGAACACGATGTCGTCCGCCTTGAGCCCGTTGTCCATCGCCGAGTAGCCGACGACCGTGCTGCCGTAGCTGTGGCCGACGACCGTGACGTGCGCGTTCGGGTTGGTCGTGCGGTAGCCCTCGACGTCCTTCGCGAGGATCGCGCCACCCTCGCGGGCCTGCTCCGGGTCGTTCACCTGGCCGGGCAGGAACTCCGGCGCGTCGTAGCCGAGCCACTGGATCGCGGCGCCGTTCGGTCCCATCTCGCCGCTGAGGTTCGCGGCCTGGTCGAGGCCGAAGCTGCTGAGCTTGGACGTGGTGCCCGGCACGCAGACCGCGACGTTCTCCGCCGTGTCGGGGTTGCCGAACGCGACGGCGATCGCGCCTTCCTTGGCACCCGCGCCGTCCGGGCTCCACGCGAGGACGTACGCCTTCTTGCCGTTCTCGTCGCTAAGCGAGTCGGCCTTGCCCAACGCGCCGACCGCGTCGTCCGCGTTCTTCGCCCGGCGCGCGGCTTCGTCGTACTGCGACATCAGCTGCGAGCCCTGGGCGTCGTTGCGCAGCGCCCGCTGGCCCTCCGGCGAGTCCGGGTCGACGCCCAGCTCGCGCGCACGGTCGGCCAGCTGCTGCTCGAGCTGGTCCTTCTCCGCGTTGAACCGGGCCGCGTCCTCGGGGATCCGCTTGCGGTTGGCGAAGTCGAGCACGTCGGCGGGCAGGCCGCGGAGCTGGCCGAGCTCCTGGTACTTCGTGTTCTTGAGCGCTTCCTGCTGCGCGGGGCTGAGCGACTTCCACCAGTCGGCGACGGCCTTCGGGTCGCTGCCCGGCGGCGGCACGGGAGGCAGCGGGCCGGAGGCGCCGGCGCGCTCGGCGGCACGGCTCCAGCCGCTGTCGGTGCGCGCGGACTGCTCGAAGCCCGGCGGGATCCTGGTGAGGGCGCTCGCGTACGAGCGCAGGACGTTGCCGTAGCCCGCCTTCACCTTGGTCAGGTGCTCGTTGACCTGCTGGGCCAGCTGGCGCGTCTGCTCGGCGTCCAGGCCGGGCGGACGACCGCGCCAGACGCCGATGGCCTGGTCGGCGGCACCGCGCATCTGGCTGTAGGCGCGCGAGGCGGCCTGGACGATGTCGACGCCGGCACCGAGCCGGTCGACGGCGGCCTTGGCGGCGGTGGCGGACAGCTCGGCGCGCGCGGTGAACCGGGTGGCGGTGTCGCCGACCCAGCTGCTGACCGCGGTCTTGCCGCCCCTGGCGACCGACTCACCGGCTCGTCCGACCGCGCTGATCGCGCCGGTGATGGGGTCGGCGGCGGCGGCGATGCGGCCGGCGTCGCCCGAGGCGAGCTTGCCGTACAGGCTCTCGGGGTCCGTGTAGCTCACTTGCCGCCCCCGAATCCGGAGAAGAGCTTCTTCAGCACCGCCGCGTGGTCCTCGTCCGTGCGCTGGTAGGCGTCGGCGTTCGACACCAGGCCCTCGGCGGCGTCGTTGATCCAGGCGGACCCGCGCTGCAGGTCCTGGGCGTGCGTGCCGACGAACTCCGCGAGCGCGCCGGCGAACTCGGCGGCGCCGTCGACCTCGCCCAGCGCACCGGGGTCCAGCCGCAGCATCGAGATCATCTCGGCCGCCTCCCGCACCGCGTCGGAGCCGTTGCCGAACTCCTTGGACGCGTTGCGCAGCAGCTCTGGCTCAACGCCGAACATCGCCACCCCCGTGTTGGTCCTCGGTCACTGCGACGCAGTCACATCATGGCCGGTTCCCCACTCGTGCGATGAACGTTTCGGGCACGATGTCGCTCATGGTGCAGACAGGGTGGACGGCCGAGCGGTGGACCGCTGCGTTCGTCGAGCAGGCGGAGATGTTCCGCGAGGCGGTGGCGGAGGCGGACCCGGCCGCCGAGGTGCCGACCCGCCCCGGCTGGACCGTTCAGGACCTGGTCATCCACCTCGGGCGCTTCCTCGAGACCTCGACCCCGTACCTGCGCACCGGCAGCCGCACCGCGATGCGGCCGCCGGAGCCGCGGGCCGGCCTGTCGCCGCTCGAGTACCTCGACCTGCAGATCACCGCCGCCGCGGAGATCCTCACCGCCGTGCCGGGCAACCGGCCCGTCTGGACGTTCTCGCCCGCGGCGCCCGACCTCGCGTGGGTGTGGCACCGCCGGATCGCGCACGAGACGGTGCTGCGCCGGTTCGACGCCCAGACCGTCGTCCGCCAGGTCGTGGCCACCGACGCCGACCTGTGCGTGGACGGCATCGACGAGGTGCTGACCACGATCGTCGCGGCCAAGCTCGACGGCGACGTGCCGAACATGGTGTCGGGAAGCGCCGTCGTGCGGCCGGCGGACGTGCCCGAGTCGTGGCTGATCTCCCTGGCACCGGACGAGGCGCCGCGGATCCGTGCCGCCGCTCCCGGCGAGGAGGGCGACGCGCAGGTGACCGGTGAGGCCGAGCTCGTCTACTTCTGGCTGTGGAACCGGATGAACTACAGGGAGATGACCGGGGACCGTCGCGTGCTGGACGTCCTGCAGGTCGGACGGGGGCACTGATGCGCGGGCTCGCGGTCGTCCTGACGTGCTGCCTCGCGGTGACCGCGTGCGGTGGCGGCGACAAGTTCGAGGGCGACGTCAGGTTCAAGGTCACCAAGGCGGACTCCGAGGGCTACGAGCTCGTGCTGGCGCAGGAGCAGCCGAGGGCCATGATCAGCGACTGGTACTCGGGCCGGGTCCTCGCGAAGGAGTTCTCGGGTCCGGTGGCCGTCGGCGACGAGGTCGTGTGCCACGTCGTGCAGCAACGGGTCGACGAGAAACACATCTCGACCCGCACGCAGACGACGAACTGCCACAAGGCCTGACTGGTCGCCGCGCTGGAGCGGAACGGGGTCCCGTTCTGCTCCAGAGGCATGAGCTTCATCACCTCACCCGGGGTCTGCATGGGGTAATTGGCCCCCTGCGCCACATACACTCGGAGGCGCAGCCAGCCCCGTCGTGAGGGAGCCAATTCGGTGGTCGACGACCATTCCCCGTCCGAACAGGAACCCCGTGAGGAGTGCGGCGTCTTCGGCGTCTGGGCTCCCGGTGAAGACGTTTCCAAGCTGACCTACTACGGCCTCTACGCCCTGCAGCACCGCGGCCAGGAGGCGGCCGGCATCTCGGTCGGAGACGGGGCCCAGGTCGTCGTCTTCAAGGACCTCGGGCTCGTCAGCCAGGTGTTCGACGAGCAGGTCCTGCAGTCGCTCAAGGGCCACGTGGCCGTCGGGCACTGCCGCTACTCCACCACCGGGTCCACGACCTGGGAGAACGCCCAGCCGACGTTCCGCACCACCGCCGCGGGATCGGGGCTGAGCCTCGGCCACAACGGCAACCTCGTGAACACCGCCGAGCTGCTGGAGAAGGCCAAGGCCCTCGGCATCACCAGCCGCAACGGCGCCACGACCGACTCGGACATCCTCACCGGGCTGCTCGCGCACGCGGCCGCCGACAAGGGCATCGAGCAGGCCGCCCTGGAGCTGCTCCCGACGGTCAAGGGCGCGTACTGCCTGACCTTCTCCGACGAGTCCACGCTGTACGCGGCGCGCGACCCGCACGGCGTGCGCCCGCTGGTCCTCGGCCGGCTGGAGCGCGGCTGGGTCGTCGCGAGCGAGACCGCCGCCCTCGACATCGTCGGCGCGAGCTTCGTGCGCGAGGTCGAGCCCGGTGAGCTGATCGCGATCGACGAGGACGGGCTGCGGTCCACCCGGTTCGCGACGCCCGAGCCCAAGGGCTGCATCTTCGAGTACGTCTACCTGGCGCGGCCGGACACGACGATCTCCGGGCGCGGCGTCCACGCGACCCGCGTCGAGATCGGCCGCCGCCTCGCCAAGGAGCACCCGGTCGAGGCGGACCTCGTGATCCCGGTGCCCGAGTCCGGCACGCCGGCCGCGATCGGGTACGCGCAGGCCAGCGGCATCCCGTACGGGTCGGGCCTGGTCAAGAACGCCTACGTCGGCCGGACGTTCATCCAGCCGTCTCAGACCATCCGCCAGCTCGGCATCCGGCTGAAGCTGAACCCGCTGCGCGACGTCATCCGCGGCAAGCGGCTCGTCGTCGTGGACGACTCGATCGTGCGCGGCAACACCCAGCGCGCGCTCGTGCGCATGTTGCGCGAGGCCGGCGCCCTCGAGGTGCACGTCCGGATCGCGTCGCCGCCCGTGAAGTGGCCGTGCTTCTACGGCATCGACTTCGCCTCGCGGGCCGAGCTCATCGCGAACGGCCTGGACGACGACGGCATCCGCCGGTCGGTCGGCGCCGACTCGCTGGGCTACGTGTCGCTGGAGCAGCTCGTCGCGGCCACCGAGCAGCCCAAGACGCGGCTGTGCTCGGCGTGCTTCGACGGCGAGTACCCGATCGAGCTGCCGCAGGACGCGCTCATCGGCAAGCACCTGCTCGAGGGCCTCAAGGGTGTCTCGGGCTCGGCGGCTCCCGTCCTGCCGAACGGCTATGGTGCCGAAGACGCCCTGCGTCGTCCCTAGGCACCCGATATCCAAGTGGAAGAAGTTGACGTGACCGACAGCGCCAAGGCCACCTACGCCGCCGCCGGAGTCAGTATCGCCGCAGGTGACGAGGCGGTGGAGAAGCTCAAGCCGTGGGCGGCCAAGGCGCACCGGCCCGAGGTTCTGGGCGGCATCGGCGGCTTCGCGGGCCTGTTCCAGCTCAAGCTCGACCGCTGGAAGGAGCCGGTCCTCGCCTCGTCGACGGACGGCGTCGGCACCAAGATCGCGATCGCGCAGGCGCTGGACAAGCACGACACGGTCGGCATCGACCTGGTCGCCATGATCGTCGACGACCTGGTCGTGTGCGGCGCCGAGCCGCTGTTCGTCCAGGACTACATCGCGGTCGGCCGGGTCGTCCCCGACAAGATCGCGGCGCTGGTCAAGGGCATCGCCGAGGGCTGCGTCCAGGCCGGCTGCGCGCTGCTCGGCGGCGAGACGGCCGAGCACCCCGGCCTGATGGGCGACGACGACTACGACATCTCCGGCACGGGCGTGGGCGTGGTCGAGCAGTCGAAGCTGCTCGGCCCGGACAGGGTCCGCGACGGCGACGTCGTGATCGCGATGGGCT
Source organism: Lentzea jiangxiensis (assembly GCF_900104175.1). Lineage (GTDB taxonomy): Bacteria > Actinomycetota > Actinomycetes > Mycobacteriales > Pseudonocardiaceae > Lentzea > Lentzea jiangxiensis. Next base: position 76,812 of record NZ_FNIX01000016.1, on the reverse strand, counting down.
CGTCCGGCCTGCACTCGAACGGCTACTCGCTCGCGCGCCGCGTGCTGCTGGAGATCGCGCGCATGCCGCTCGAGGGCCACGTCGAGGAGTTCGGCCGCACCCTCGGCGAGGAGCTGCTGGAGCCGACCAAGATCTACGCCAAGGACTGCCTGGCGCTGATCGCCGAGACGGAGGTCCGCGGGTTCTCGCACGTCACCGGTGGTGGCCTCGCCGCGAACCTGGCCCGTGTGCTGCCGCAGGGCCTGCACGCGCAGCTCGACCGCGGCACCTGGACGCCCGCGCCGGTGTTCCAGCTCATCGCCCAGCGCGGCCGCGTGGAGCGCGAGGAGATGGAGAAGGCGTTCAACATGGGCGTCGGCATGGTCGCCGTCGTCGCGCCCGAGGACGTCGACCGCGCGCTGGCCGTGCTCACCGCCCGCCACATCCCGGCGTGGGTGCTCGGCGAGATCACGAAGTCCGCGGAGGGCGGCGCCGCCCTCGTCGGCGATCACCCGCGTTTCTGAGGCAACCTCCTGAACCGGTCGCCGCGTAGTAAGCGGCGACCGAGGAGGGGGCACTTGGACCGGGACCGCGAGTTCGGGGAGTTCGTCGACGCACGCGCTCTCGTCATGCGCCGCACGGCCTATCTGCTGTGCGGCGACTGGCACCGCGCGGAGGACATCGTCCAGCAGGCGTTGATCAAGATGTACGTGGCCTGGTCGCGCGTGCGCAAGGACAGCGTCGACGCCTACGCGCGCAAGGTGCTCGTGCGGACCGCCATCGACGAGACCCGGCGCGGCTTCTTCCAGCGCGAACGCATCGTGGACACCGTGCCCGAGAGCGCGGTCGTGGACACCACGGCCGACCTGGACCTGCGCGAGGCGCTCAGCGCGCTGCCCGCCGGGCAGCGCGCTGTCGTCGTGCTGCGGTACTGGGAGGACCTGAGCATCACCGAGACCGCCCGCATCCTCGGCAGGACGGAGGGCACGGTGAAGAGCCAGGCCGCCAAGGGGCTCGCCGCGCTGCGCCACCTGCTGGAGGACGAGCCGGTGTCGCGGATCCACACCTCCGAGGTGATCCGGAAGGGCCGGACGAAGCTGGTGCGCCGCCGCACCGCGATCGCGGGCGCGCTGGCGTTCGTGCTGCTGGCGGGGTTCGGCACGGCCGGCTACCTGGCGTCGCCGGAGAAGGCGAGCAGCAACCAGGTGAGCGAAGCGGCCCCGGTCCTCGACGAGAACGCCCGGCTCACGTCGACCCTGCGCAACGCCGGAATCGTCCCGCCGGGCGTGAAGGCGGAGGACGCGCCGGGAGCGAAGGCGCTGCAGTTCTTCGAACGCGACGGGAAGCGCCAGGCGGCGGCGCTGCTGGTGGACGCGCAGGGCTCCAGCGCCCTGACGATCCTGCTGCACCGCGATCCCGGCGCGAAGGCCCCCGCGTGCCTGCCCGAGGAGGGCGCGGACTGCCGGATCGAGAACGTCGACGGCATCGAGGTGCGGTCCAGCCTGTTGCGCCGCGAGGACGGCCTGCTGGCGCACGACGTGCGCGCGTACCGCCCGGACGGCACGTACATCGAGATCCGCAGCACCAACCTCGGGGCGTTCGTCCCCGACGTCCCCGGCCTGTCCGACTGGAACTCCGCGCCGAGCAGGCCGGCCCCGGTCCTCGGCAGGGACGCCCTGATAAAGATCGCGACACTGCCGGGCCTCACCTTCTAACCTGGAGGCATGAACGACGTGACCGTGACTCGGACGCTGGTGGTGCCGGCGTCCGAGTTGCGCGAGCGTTTTTCCCGGTCAGGTGGGCCGGGCGGGCAGGGGGTGAACACGGCGGACAGCCGTGTGGAGCTCTCGTTCGACCTGGCTGCCTCGCCGTCGGTCCCCGATCACCTCAAGGCCCGGATGCTCGACCGGCTGGCGGGCCGGCTCGTCGACGGCGTGCTCACGATCGCCGCGTCCGAGCACCGCGCGCAGCTGCAGAACCGCGCCGCGGCCCGCGAACGCCTGGCCGCCGTTCTGCGGGCCGCCGCAGCGCCGCCACCGCCGGTGCGCCGGGCGACGAAGCCCACCAAGGGCTCGAAGGAACGGCGCATCGCCGGCAAGAAGCGGCGTGCGCAGACCAAGCGCGGTCGTTCAGGCTCCTGGGACTAACGCGTAGATCCGTTCGGGACGGCCGGTCCCGCCGTACCGCAACCGGACCTCGGCCCGTCCCGTCGACACGAAGTGCTCCAGGTACCGGCGTGCGCTCACCCGCGCGACGCCGGTCGTCGAGGCGCACTCCGACGCCGACAAGCCCTCCGGGCGCGACCTCAGGGCACCCTCGACGAGCCGCGCGGTCTCCGGCGTCAAACCCTTGGGCAGCAACGGTTTCGACGTCGGTCGAGCACCGAACACCTGGTCCACGTCCGCCTGCCCGGCCGAGGCGAGCCCGCGCAGCTTCTCCCGCAGCGCCGCGAAGTGCGCGAGCTGGTCGCGCAGCGCCGAGTGGTCGAACGGCTTGATCAGGTAGTGCAGCACGCCACCGCGCATCGCACTGCGCACGGTGTCCACGTCCGTCGCGGCGGTGATGACGATGACGTCCACGTCCTCGTTGGCGCGCAACGACTTCAGCACTTCGAGCCCGTTCACGTCCGGCAGGTAGACGTCGAGCAGCACCAGGTCCGGCTTCAGCGACGCGACCAGCCGCAACGCGTCCGCGCCGTTGTGCGCGACGCCCACGACCTCGAACCCCTCGGTGCGCGCCACGTACCCGCTGTGCACCTTGGCCACCATGAAGTCGTCGTCGACGACCAGCACCCGGATCACCAGGGCAGCCTTGCCGTGAAGACCGACCCGGACACGCTCACCGAACCGCCGCGGCGCAGGCACGCCCGTCTGATCAGCGCGAGCCCGATCCCGCGTTCGCCGTGCGATGCCGCCTTGGTCGTGAAGCCGTGCCGGAACACCTCTTCCGCGAGCTCCGGAGCCACGCCCGGACCCGAGTCGCGCACCACGACCTGGACCTCGTCGTCCAGCTGCACCACACCCACCTCGATCCACTTCCCGGCGCCGTCGGCGCTCAGCGAGCTCAGCGCGTCCAGCGCGTTGTCGACGAGATTTCCGAGCACCATCACCAGATCCGCCGACAGCGCCTCGTCGACCCTGCCCAGCACGCTGTCCGCGGCGAGCCGCAGCGCCGTGCCGCGTTCGGCCGCGAGCGACGCCTTGGCGATCAGCAGCGCGGCCACGGCGGAGTCGCCGATCGACGAGCTGACCTCGGTCCGCCACTGGTCCTGCGCCGAGCTGATCTGGTGAATGTAGTGGGTGACCTCGTCGTACTCCTTCAGCGCGATCAGGCCGGCGATGGTGTGCAGCCGGTTGGCGAACTCGTGCGCCTGCGCCCGCAGCGTGTCCGTCGCGTGCTGCGAGGCGTCGAGCTCGTGCTGCAGCGCAAGGAGTTCCGTGCGGTCCCGCAGCGTCACGACCGCGCCCTCGCCGCTCTCGATCGGCATGCGGTTCAACGTCAGCACGACGCCCTGCCGCAGCACGAGCTGGTCGACGCCGGTCGCGCGGCCCGTCAGCACGTCGCGCAGCCGGTCGTTGAGCTCCAGCTCCTCGACCGAGCGGCCGACCGCGTCCTCCGGCAACGCGAGCAGGTCGCTCGCGTGGTCGTTGACCAGCGTGATCCTGTTCTGACCGTCGAGTCCTACGACGCCCTCTCGAATGCCGTGCAGCAACGCCTCGCGGTTCTCGACCAGCGCGGTGATCTCGTGCGGCTCCAGCCCGAGCGTCTGGTTCTTCACGCGGCGCGCGAGCAGCAGTGAGCCGGTGACGCCGATGATCAACGCGATCGCCAGGTAGCGCAGCACGTCGACGGGCTGCTCCAGCGCGCCGGCGAAGATGCCGGGGTCCTCCGCACCCGCGACCACCATGCCGTTGACCCTGCGGCTGACCGGGTCGAACACCGGCACGTGCGCCTCGATCGAGTCGCCGGCCGTGCCCGTCCAGGACCGGCCCTCGAGCGCGGTCGTCCTCGTGTCCAGGGTGGACCCGATCTGCGCCGGGTCCGGCGAGGCGATCACGAGCCGCCGGTCGTCGAGGATCAGCACGTAGGAGGCGCCGGACAGGCTGCGGGCCGTCTCGGCGGGCGCGGACAGCTCGCGCCAGTTGCCCATCCGCTCCTGGACCAGCGAGTTCGCGGCCACCGTCTCGGCGACCGCCAGCATCCGGCGTTCCTCGTTCGAGCGGAAGTTGCCGGCCGTCTGGACGACCGTCAGCGCGCCCACCGCGACCAGCAGCAACGTGACGACTACGAGTTGCCAGGCGAGGAGCTGGCTGGCCAGGGAACGGCGGCGGCGCATGTCACCTCCCGTGACCAGAAAGACCGAAAGAAACCTTAAAAGCGCAAGAGCGACATCCAGGTTTACACGAGTGCAACATGTCCAACCACGCGGACGAGAGGCGGGGATCACAGTGTCGGTGAAGGTGTGGGTGGCAGTGGCGGCGGCGTTGCTCGCCGTCCTGCTCGTGCCACCGCTGCTGACGCCGGGTGCGGACAGCGGCGAAACGAACCAGGTGCGCGCGCTGCGGGTGCTGGTGCCGAACGCGCCCGGCGGCGGGTACGACATCACGGCCCGTACGGCGGCGAAGGCCATGGAGGACGCCGACCTGCTGCGCAACGCCGAGGTGTTCAACCTCCCCGGCGCGGGCGGCACGATCGGGCTCGGTCGCACGGTCGGTGAGCGCGGCAACGGCAAGCTGATCATGTCGATGGGCCTGGGCGTCGTGGGCGCGGTGTACACGAACAAGTCGCCGAACTCGCTGCTCGACACCACCCCGATCGCGAAGCTGATCGAGGAACCGGACATCGTCGTGGTGGCGAAGGACTCGCCGTACACGTCGATGCAACAGCTGGTCGACGCCTGGAAGGCCAACCCCGGCACCGTGACGGTCGGCGGCGGTTCGGCTCCCGGCGGCCCCGACCACCTGGCGCCGATGCTGATGGCGAAGGCCGTGGGCCTGGAGCCGAAGACGGTGAACTACATCCCGTTCGACGGCGGTGGCGAGCTGCTCGCGTCGGTGCTCGGCGGCAAGGTCGCGTTCGGCGTCTCGGGCGTCGGCGAGTACCGCGACCAGATCCAGGCCGGCACGCTGAGGGTCCTCGCGGTGACGAGCAAGGACCGCATCGGGGGCATCGACGCGCCGACGCTGCGGCAGTCCGGTGTGGACGTCGAGTTCACCAACTGGCGCGGCATCGTCGCTCCGCCCGGCATCTCGCCGACCGACAGGGCGAAGCTGGTCGAGGTCTTCCAGAACCTGCAGAAGACGCCGCAGTGGAAAGAAGCGCTGCAGCGCAACGGGTGGACGGACGCCTTCGCGCCGGGAGACGAGTTCGGGACCTTCCTGGACAACGAGAACAAGCGGGTGGCAACGGTGCTCAAGGACTTGGGGCTGGCATGACGACCGTGACGAAGCCGGAGCGCGGGAGCTGGCTCCGCGAACACTCCGAGCTGGGCATCTGCGTGCTGCTGGTCGTGCTCGGCGTGCTGGTGCTCACCGACGCGCTGCGCATCCCCACCGACTTCGCCCAGCGCGGCCCCGTCGGCCCGAAGGCGGTGCCGATCCTCGTCGGCTCGCTGCTGCTGGTCGTCGCCGCGCTGCTGGCCCGCGACGTGCTGCGCGGCGGCAAGGGCGAGGCCGAGGCGGGCGAGGACGTCGACCTGTCCGCCCCCGCCGACTGGCGCACGGTGCTGCTGCTGTGCGGCGCCTTCCTCGCGAACGCCGCCCTGATCGGCGTGGTCGGGTTCCCGATCTCCGGCGCGATCCTGTTCTGGGGGTCCGCCTACGCGCTCGGCAGCCGCAACCTGGTGCGCGACCCGTTGATCGCGGCCGGTCTCTCGATCTTCACGTTCGTCATGTTCAACAACCTGCTCGGAGTCCCGCTCCCCGGTGGCCCGTTGATGGAGGTGTTCTAGGTGGAACAACTGCTCGACGGCTTCGCCACCGCGCTGACGCCGACGCACCTGCTGCTCGCCGCCGTCGGCGTGCTGCTCGGCACCGCGATCGGCGTCCTGCCGGGCATCGGCCCGGCCATGGCGGTGGCGCTGCTGCTGCCCGTCACCTACGGCATGGAGCCCACCGGCGCGTTCATCATGTTCGCGGGCATCTACTACGGCGGCATGTTCGGCGGCTCGACCACGTCGATCCTGCTCAACACCCCGGGTGAGAGCGCCGCGGTCGTGGCGGCGTTCGAAGGCAATCCCATGGCCCGCAAGGGCCGGGGTGCGCAAGCGCTTGCCGCGGCGGCCATCGGCCACTTCACCGGCGGCATCATCGGTACGGTCCTGATCGTCCTGCTGGCCCCGTTCGTCGCCAAGCACGCCGTCGACATCGGCGCACCGGACCTGTTCGCCGTCATGGTGCTCGCGTTCATCGCCGTCACCTCGGTGCTCGGCGCCTCGCGGATCCGCGGCTTCGCGTCGTTGCTCATCGGCCTGACGCTCGGCCTGGTCGGCCTGGACGAGATGACCGGTCAGCAGCGCCTGACGTTCGGCTCACTGCACCTGGCCGACGGCATCGACATCGTCGTGGTCGCCGTGGCGCTGTTCGCGGTCGGCGAGGCCCTGTGGGTGGCCGCCCACCTGCGCCGCAAGCCGTTCGAGCCGATCCCGGTCGGCCGCCCGTGGCTGTCGAAGGCGGACCTGAAGCGCACCTGGAAGCCGTGGCTGCGCGGCCCGGTGATCGGCTTCCCGTTCGGCGCGATCCCGGCCGGCGGCGCGGAGATCCCGACGTTCCTGTCGTACGTGGCGGAGAAGCGGCTCTCCAAGCACAAGGACGAGTTCGGCAAGGGCGCCATCGAAGGCGTGGCGGGCCCGGAGTCGACGGCCTCCGCTTCCGCGGCGGGCACCCTGGTCACGATGCTGACGCTGGGCCTGCCGACCACGGCGGTCGCGGCCGTCATGCTCGCGGCGTTCCAGCAGTACGGCATCCAGCCGGGCCCGTTGCTGTTCCAGCGCGAGTCCGGCCTGGTGTGGGCGCTGATCGCGTCGCTGTTCATCGGCCTGACCCTGCTGCTGGTCCTGAACCTGCCGCTGGCCCCGCTGTGGGCGAAGCTGCTGCGCATCCCGCGGCCGTACCTCTACGCGGGCATCCTGTTCTTCGCCTCGGTCGGCGCCTACGCGGTCAACGCGGACATCTTCGACCTGCTGCTGATGTTCGTGATCGGCCTGCTGGGCTTCGGCATGCGCCGTTACGGCCTGCCGGTGCTGCCCGCGATCATCGGCGTGATCCTCGGCCCGGCCGCGGAACAGCAGATGCGGCGCTCGCTGCAGCTGTCCGACGGCTCGCTGACCGGCCTGGTCAACAGCCCGATGGCGATCGTCGTCTACGTGGTCATCGTCGTGATCCTGTTCTTCCCGCTGATCAGGAAGTTCCTCCCGAAGACCCCCGCCGCGGCCGCCGCGCCGGAGCGTGAGAAGATGGACGCCTGAACGCGTCGTGTGCAAGCCCCCGCCCAGGAACCGGGCGGGGGCTTTCTCATGCGGTGCGCACGATCAGGATCGCGAACGGCTTCTCGTCCTCGGGTCCTCTGACGGCGAGCTCGGTCTGCTCGCGCAACGTCGCCCACAGCTCCATCACGCGGGCGACCTGCGGTTCCGGCAGCCCGCAGATGGTCACGAACGTCCGCACCTGCTCGGGCTTCGTCGGCAGCCTGGCGCGCTTGAGCAGCGAGTAGACCTGGCTGCGCGGCAGCACCTGCCCCGCCCGCCGCGACAGCTCCGGCAGCGTCAGCCCGGACCGCGCGTGGATCGTCCGCAGCAGCTCGACGAACTCCGCCTCGGTCGCGGCCCGCAGCTCCGCGGTCGACGTCGCGACCAGCGGCCGCACCGGGTCGGGCCCGATGCCGAGCTCGGCGGTGAGCAGTGCGCTCACCTCGCGGTACGCGGCGATCGCTTCCGCCCGCCGGCCCGGCCGGGACAGCCCGGACACGAGCTGGGACCAGAGCCGGTTGAGGCGCTCGAGCGGATCGCCCTCCGGGTAGGTCATCGCTGCTCTTCCTGCCAGATCACCATCGGACCGGCGGGCGGCAGCGGGCCGAACCTCGCGGTGAGCGGCCGGCTGCCGCCCAGCGCGACCGTCACGGCCAGAACCGCGCTCGTCGTGGCGATGGCGGCGACCGGCGAGTGGCCCTGCCCGAGCATCCAGCCGGTGAAGCCGAACGCGAGCGCCGCGAGCAGCACGGTGCTCGATCCGGAGGTGGAGCACCGCCGGCGGGGGTGCAGAGGCCCGCTGTAGGGGGTCGTGGTCATCCGAAACTCCTGAGGTGGGGCCCGGCGCAGGCGTCACCGTGCGCCGGGTGGACCAGCTGAGTGGCAGAACAACGAAAAGCCGGATGCCGAGAATCGTCTGCGCGGTCAATTGGCGTTGCCGCGGACTGTGCGACAGAGCGGCTCGACCACGAGCATGTCACTCACACGGGTGATTGCCAACCGAATCATCGTCCAGGTTTTTTCCGCGTGCCGTCCATCGGCGTGCAAAGCCGTCCAACGGCGTCCAAATGTCCAGTTTTTGGCATGTTCTCAGGAGCTTCTGACCACGTCCGGGGACAATTGTTCGGAACGGCAACGTCCAATGTCGTCCAACTGTCTAGGCGTAACCCGTGTGCGGCGTTAGGCTCGCGGACGCCGGAATGCTACTCCGGTGGTGAGAAGCCCCTGGCCGAGCTTTGGACCAGCTGAGCAGCGGGGTGCGGCCTCCTGTTGGCGCGGGAGGCCGTCACACGCCGCCACTGCCCGACCCACCGCTCCTGCGCCTCCTCCGGCTCGCCGCAGCCGGTCAGGAAGGCCCTCAGCGCTTCCTCGTGCTTCGGCATCCGGTAGGTGCACATCGCGTGCGCGGAGCTCTTCGCCAGGACCAGGCCGCCGGCGTTGTCCGACACCTGCCGGAACGACAGCTGCCTCGACCTGCGCAACCCGTCGAGAGCGCGGATGAATTCGCAACCGGTGGCGGCGCGGCATGCCGTCGCGAACGGACTGTCGTCCTCGCTGGGCGACATCGTGGTCGATCCTCCTGCTTGCGGCGTTCCTCTCCCTTTCCCGCGACATTTGTAACGGGCAGCGGCTTGCCCGCGAGAAAGAGGGGAGTTGTTCGGCTGTGAACGCGGATACTACCTGTGTGTCCAGCGTCTTTGTCGAGCCGATGATCGCGCACTGCTATTCCATGATCGGCGAACCGTGGAAATTTTCAGCAGGACAATCGTTCGCTTAGTTCGTCGGTCCAGATCAGCGAGTTGTTCGCTCTTCGATTGGTTCGTACCAGGTACGACAACGGCCGCCTCGCAGCGAGACGGCCGTTGCTCCGAACGGATCAGCCGTGCGTCGGGAAGCCCAGGTTCACGCCGTGCTGCTGCGGCCACCGCGCCGTCACGGCCTTGGCGCGCGTGTAGAACCGCACGCCCTCGGCCCCGTGCACGTGCGTGTCGCCGAACAGCGAGTCCTTCCACCCGCCGAACGAGTAGTAGGCCATCGGGACGGGGATCGGCACGTTGATCCCGACCATGCCGACGTGCACCCGCCGCTGGAACTCGCGCGCGGCGAGCCCGTCCCCGGTGTAGATCGCGGTGCCGTTGCCGTACGGGTTGGCGTTCACCAGCTCCAGGGCGTCCTCGAACGTCTCGGCGCGCACGACCGAGAGCACCGGTCCGAAGATCTCGTCGGTGTAGATCGTCATCTCGGGCGTGACGTGGTCGAACAACGTCGGCGCCAGCCAGAAGCCGTCCTCGTGGCCCTCCGGCGCGTGACCCCGTCCGTCGACGACCAGGGACGCGCCCGCGGCCTCGCCCGCGTCCACGTAGGACCGCACGCGGTCCCGGTGCGCCCCGGTGACCAGCGGCCCCATCTGCGCCGAGGGGTCGGTGCCGGGCAGCACGGACGGGTGCAGCTCGCGGGTCCGTTCCGCGATCTTCGCGACCAGCTCGTCCCCGGCCGGTCCCACGGCCACGACCACGGAGATCGCCATGCACCGTTCGCCGGCGGAGCCGTACCCCGCGGAAACGGCGGCGTCGGCGGCCACGTCGAGGTCGGCGTCGGGCAGGACGACCATGTGGTTCTTCGCGCCACCGAGGGCCTGCACGCGCTTGCCGGCCGCGGTGCCGCGCGAGTACACGTGCCGCGCGATCGGGGTGGAGCCGACGAACGACGCCGCGGCGACGTCCGGGTGGTCGAGCAGGGCGTTGACCGCGAAGGCGTCGCCTTGGAGCACGTTGAGCACGCCGTCGGGCAGCCCGGCCTCCTGGAACAGCTCGGCCAGCCGCACCGACGCGGACGGGTCGCGCTCCGAAGGCTTCAGCACGAACGTGTTCCCGCAGGCGATGGCGACGGGAAACATCCACATCGGCACCATCACCGGGAAGTTGAACGGCGTGACGCCCGCGACGACACCCAGCGGCTGCCGCAGCGAGTAGGCGTCGACCCCGCGCGAGACCTGCTCGGAGTGCTCGCCCTTGAGCAGCTGCGGGATGCCGCACGCGAACTCGACGACCTCCAGGCCGCGCTGCACCTCACCGGCCGCGTCCGAGAGCACCTTGCCGTGCTCGGACGTGATGATCGCGGCGAGCTCGTCGCGGTGGGTGTGCAGGAGGTGGCGGTACTCGAAGAGGATCCGCGACCGCGTCGACAGCGACGACTCCGACCACGACCGGGCCGCCTTCAGCGAGGACGAGACGGCGAGGTCGACGTCGGCCTGCTCGGCGAGCACGACCCGCGCGGCGACCGCCCCGGTGGCTGGGTCGAAGACGTCGGAGGTCCGGGACGACACCCCGGTGGTGCGGGCGCCGTCGATCCAGTGGGGGATGGTGCTCAACGCGGTCCTCCTGGGGGAGCTGTCGTGGTCCGGACGACGAGAGAGGGGTTCAGCAGATGGCGCACGGGTTCGGTGCGGCCGTCGCGAACCCGTTGCAGCAGCGCGGAAGCAGCCAGCCGCCCGAACTCGGCACGGGGCTGGTCGATCGTGGTCAGCGAGACGTGGCGCAGGGCGGCCAGCGACGTGTTGTCGTACCCCACGACGGAGACGTCGGCGGGCACGCGCAGCCCGGCGTCCTCCAAGGCCGAGATGGCGCCGACGGCGTTGAAGTCGTTGCAGGACAGGATGGCCGTGGGCAGGGCGTCGTCCTCGATCAACCCGCGGATCGCCCGCGCGCCCGCCGCATCGGTGTACTCGGACGACACGACCCGGGGCACGAGCCCGTGCGACTCCATGGCGGCGACGTACCCACGCCGGCGCGGCCCGGCCTGAGACCCCTCACCGCCGTCCAGGTGAGCGATGTGCTTGTGGCCCAACGACACCAGGTGGTCGACGGCAAGGCGAGCGCCCGTCTCGCCGTCGTCGTTCACCGTATCCACAGTGGACACCCGTGACGACCGCGCGACCAGCACGACGGGCAGTTGCTCGGCCGCCTTGCCGATGGCGGTCGCCGGCACGACGGGCGACAGCAGCACCAGCCCGGCGGGCCGGAAGGACAGCAACGACTCCAGGGCCCGGCGTTCGCGGGCGGGCGAGCGCCCACCGGTGTTGATGATGATGTCGAACCCCTGCTCGCGGGCCACCTCGTCGATGCCGTCCACGACCTCGGCGAAGAACGCGTTGTGCAGGTCGGACACCATCACGCCGAGGACGGTCGACGTGCGCGAGGCCAGCGACCTCGCCATGGCGTGCGGGGAGTACCCCAGCTCCTCCGCGGCCTTCAGCACAGCGGTGCGTCGCAGCTCGCTCACCTTGGGTGAGCCGCGCATCACCAGTGACACCAGTGCGCGCGACACCCCCGCGCGCAGGGCGACGTCTTCCATCGTCGGCCTGACCACCGGCAACACCTCCCCCTCACGTCACGGGCAGGAAACGCACCCTTGACACCCGTGTGACGCAAGCTACAGCATTAGAGCGCTCCAACCAATAGAGCGCTCTAACACATCGGGCTCATGAACAGGGGAAACCTGCGATGCGGATCGGAGTAGCGGGTGTCGGCAGGATCGGCACCATGCACGCGACCAACCTCGCCGCACTGGACGGGGTCGACGAGGTGCTCCTCTTCGACCCGGTGCCCGGTCGCGCAGCGCAGGCGTCGGCGGAGCTCGCCGGGACCAAGGCGGTCGACGACCTGGACGCGCTGCTGGGCGACGTCGACGGCGTCCTGCTGGCCACCCCGACGAACACCCACCCCGAGATGCTGCGCGCGGCCGTCGCCAGGGGCGTTCCCACGCTGTGCGAGAAGCCGATCGCGAGCGACGTCGCCGAGATGACGGCTCTGGTCGAGGACGTCGAGAAGTCCGGTGTCGAGGTGCTGGTGGGCTTCCAGCGCCGCTTCGACCCGGCGATCCACGAGCTGCACCGCCGCATCCGCGCGGGCGAGGTCGGGGACGTCTACCTGGTCAGGGCCATCGGCAACGACGCCAACCCGCCCGACTTCTCCTACCTCCCGGCCTCGGGCGGCATCTTCCGCGACCTGCTGATCCACGACCTCGACTGCGTGCCGTGGCTGGTCGGCGAGCCGGTCGTCGAGGTCTACGCGAGCGGCTCGGTCCTGGTGCACCAGGCGTTCGCGGACGCCGACGACGTCGACAACGCCGTCGTGCTGCTGAAGTTCGCGGGCGGCGCGCACGCCACGCTGGCCGGCGGGCGGCACGACCCGGTCGGCTACGACCACCGCATCGAGGTCATGGGCAGCAGGGACTCGCTCGTCGCGGGCGTCGACCCGCGCACCCCGCTGAACTCGCTCGAACCCGGTGGTCACGTGGCCGGCGCGGACGCCTACCCCGGCTTCCCGGAGCGCTTCCACCGCGCGTACGTCAACGAGATGAACCTGTTCACGCAGGTCATCAGGGGCGAGGTCGCGAATCCGTCCCCGGCGCGAGAGAGTTTGATCAGCCTTCGCCTGGCAGAAGCTTGTGAGCAGTCGCGCCGCAGCGGCGCACCGGTGAGGATCGAGGGGAACTAGGCATGGCGAAGATCGCTGGGGCACCGATCTCCTGGGGCGTGTGCGAGGTACCGGGCTGGGGCGACGTGCTCCCGTCCGAGACGGTGCTGGGCGAGATGCGCTCCCTGGGCCTCACCGCCACGGAGCTCGGCCCGCCCGACTACCTGCCCGCGGACCCCGAAGCCTTGAAGGCGTTGCTGAGCGGGCACGAGCTGGCGCTGGTCGGCGGCTTCCTCGCCGTCACCCTGCACACCGACGTCCGGTCCACCCTGGACGAAGCCGCTCGCGTGGCCGCGATCCTGCGGGCCGGTGGCGGCGAGGTCCTCGTCCTCGCCGCCGCGACCGGTCTGGACGGCTACGACGAGACGCCGAAGCTCACCGACGACGAGTGGAAGACCCTCGTCGACACCTGCGCGAAGATCCGCGAGATCGCCGCGGAGCACGGTCTGCGCACCGTGCTGCACCCGCACGTGGGCACCCACGTCGAGCGGGAGGCGGAGGTCGAGCGGTTCCTCGCGGACTCCGATCTCCAGCTCTGCCTGGACACCGGCCACCTGCTCATCGGTGGCACGGACCCGGTCGAGCTGGCGCGCCGCTACCCGGACCGCGTCGGCCACGTGCACCTCAAGGACGTGCGTGGCGAGATCGCGGCGAAGGTGCGCGGCGGCGAGCTCAGTTACACCGATGCCGTGGAACGGGGCATCTACGTGCCGCTCGGGGACGGCGACGTGGACGTGGTAGCACTGGTGCGGTCCGTTCAAGAGGCGGGCTACACCGGTTGGTTCGTGCTCGAGCAGGACACCCGGCTCCAGCACGGAAGTCCGGTGGACAAGCCACTCCAGGACACCGCGCGCAGCCTTGCGCACCTCAGCAAGATCCTCTGAAGGGACTGGAGACGATGAAGTCTCGCTTGGTCATCCGCGCGGGCGTGGCGCTCGCGGGTGTTGCTCTACTCACCGCGTGCAGCGGTCCGACCGGCACCAACACGCAGAACACCGGCGGCAACAACAGCTCGCAGGCCTCGGGTGACCTGAAGGTGTCCGTCATCACGCACGGCACCGCGGGTGACGCGTTCTGGAGCGTCGTGAAGGTCGGTGCCGAGGACGCGGGCAAGCAGCTCGGCGTCGGCGTCACGTACAACTCCGACGGCGACCCCGGCGCCCAGGCCAAGCTGATCGACAACGCCGTGTCGCAGAAGGTCGGCGGCATCGTGGTGTCGATGGCGAACCCGGACGCGCTCAAGACGTCCGTCGAGAACGCGGTGAAGGCCGGCATCCCGGTCATCACGATCAACTCCGGCAGCGCGAAGAGCGCGGAGTTCGGCGCCATGGCGCACGTCGGCCAGGAGGAGACGATCGCCGGTGAGGAAGCCGGCGAGAAGCTCAAGGCCGCCGGCAAGACCAAGCTGCTCTGCGTGATCCACGAGGCCGGCAACTCGGGCCTCAACCAGCGCTGCGACGGTGCCCGCTCCGGCTTCGGCGGCGCGGTGGAGAACCTCCAGGTCGACATCTCCAACCCGACCGACATCGAGGCCCGCATCAGGGCCAAGCTGCAGTCCGACGCGTCCGTCGACGGCGTGCTGGCGCTCAACCCGCAGGTCGCCGTGAACGCGGCGTCCGCCATCAAGGGCGCGAGCTCCAAGGCGCAGGTCGCGACGTTCGACCTCAACGCCGACGTGGTCAGCGCGATCAAGGCGGGCGAGGTGCTCTTCGCCGTCGACCAGCAGCAGTACCAGCAGGGCTACCTGCCGGTCGTGATGCTCAAGCTCTTCAAGGACAACGCCAACACGCTCGGTGGTGGCAAGCCCGTCCTCACCGGACCCGGCTTCGTCGACAAGACCAACGTGGACAAGGTCGCGGAGTACGCCAAGAACGGCAAGAGGTAAGGAGGAGGCGGGGAGATGACCGTGACAGCCACAGCTCCACCGGCTGCCGACGAACGGCTGGGCAAGCCCAGGGCGCTGGACCAGCTGGTCAAGCGCCCCGAGATCGGCGCGATGCTCGGCGCACTGCTCGTGTTCCTGTTCTTCTCCGTGGTCACCGAGCAGTTCCTGAGCGTGGGCGGCGCGGCCACCTGGCTGGACGACGCCTCCATGCTCGGGATCATGGCGGTCGCGGTGGCACTGCTGATGATCGGCGGCGAGTTCGACCTGTCCGCCGGTGTCATGACCGCCTCCACGGCGCTCGTCACGGCTCTCCTCGCCACCCGGCTCGGACTGAACGTCTGGCTGTCGCTGCTGGTGTCGCTCGCCTTCGCGTTGGCGGTGGGCGCGCTCAACGGCTGGCTCGTGATGCGCACGGGCCTGCCGAGCTTCATCGTGACGCTGGGCAGCTTCCTCGCCCTGCAGGGTCTCAACCTCGGCGTCACGCGCCTGGTGACGGGCAGCGTGCAGGTGTCGGGCATGCGGGAGACGGCGGGCTACGAGTCGGCCGGGTTCCTGTTCGCCTCGACGTTCCAGATCGGCGGCACCAGCTTCTTCGTGTCGATCATCTGGTGGGTCCTGTTCACCGTCGTGGCGTCGGTCGTGCTGCTGCGCACGAGGTTCGGCAACTGGATCTTCGCGGTCGGCGGTGCGGCGCAGAACGCGCGGTCAGTCGGTGTGCCGGTGGTGCGGTCCAAGATCCTGCTGTTCATGACGACGGCGTTCGCCGCGTGGCTGGTCGGCTCGATCAACATCCTGCGGTACGCGAGCGTGCAGGCGAACCAGGGCATCGGCGAGGAGTTCAAGTACATCATCGCGGCGGTCATCGGCGGCTGCCTGCTCACCGGCGGCTTCGGCTCCGCGGTGGGCGCGGCGATCGGCGCGCTGATCTTCGGCATGGCCCGGCAGGGCATTGTCTACGCCGGCTGGAACAGCGACTGGTTCCAGCTGTTCCTCGGCGTGATGCTGCTGGCCGCCGTGCTGGTGAACAACGTGCTGCGCCGCCGAGCGGAAAGGGTCCGGCGATGACGCCACTCATCGAGGTCGAGAACATCGGCAAGACCTACGGCAGCGTCATCGCCCTGAGCGACGTGTCCACCGTGGTCAACGCCGGCGAGGTCACCTGCGTGCTCGGCGACAACGGCGCCGGCAAGTCGACCCTGATCAAGGTCCTGGCCGGGGTGCACCAGCACGACCGGGGCTCGTTCAGGGTCGAGGGCGAGGAGATCCGCTTCTCCTCACCCCGCGACGCGCTCGACCACGGCATCGCGACCGTGTACCAGGACCTCGCGGTCGTGCCGCTGATGTCGGTGTGGCGCAACTTCTTCCTGGGCTCGGAACCGACGACGAAGTTCGGTTTCCTGGACCGGCGGAAGGGGCGCGAGATCACCAGGAAGGCGTTGTCCGACATGGGCATCGACCTCCGCGACGTCGAGCAGCCCGTCGGCACCCTGTCCGGCGGCGAACGGCAGTGCGTCGCCATCGCCCGCGCCGTGCACTTCGGCGCCAAGGTGCTGATCCTCGACGAACCGACCGCCGCTCTCGGCGTGAAGCAGGCCGGTGTGGTGCTGAAGTACGTGGCCCAGGCGCGTGATCGCGGCCTCGGCGTCGTGCTGATCACCCACAACCCGCACCACGCCTACCCGGTCGCCGACCGCTTCCTGCTGCTCAAGCGGGGCCGCGCGCTGGGCAGCTACGAGAAGTCCGAGATCGGCATCGGCGAGCTGACGAAGCAGATGGCCGGCGGTGCCGAGCTCGAGGCGCTGGAGCACGAGCTGCGAGGTGTGCAGGCGTGACGTCGCTGGAAGTGCTGACCGTCGGCCGGGTCGGCGTCGACCTCTACCCGGAGCAGTCCGGCGTGCCGCTGGCGCGGGTCAGCACCTTCGCCAAGTCGCTCGGCGGCACCGCGACCAACGTCGCGGTCGCCGCCGCGCGCCTCGGCCGCCGGGCCGGGGTGCTGACGAAGGTCGGCCCGGACGGCTTCGGCACCTACGTCCGCGAGGCGCTGGAGGGCTTCGGCGTCTCGTCGGAGCACGTCGGCACCTCACCGGACCTGCTGACGCCGGTGGTGTTCTGCGAGCTGAACCCGCCCGCGGACCCGCCGTTGCTGTTCTACCGCCTGCCGACCGCGCCGGACCTCACCATCGGCGAGGACGACGTGCCGTGGTCGCTGGTGCGCGACGTCCCGCTGTTGTGGGTGACGGGCACGGGCGTCTCCGCCGAGCCCTCCCGGTCGTCGCAGCGGATGATGCTGGCGAGCCGTGCGAAGAACGGCCACACCGTGCTGGACCTCGACCACCGCCCTATGTTCTGGCCGGACGCGGAGACCGCGCGGGCCGAGATCGGCTGGATGCTCGACCACGTGACGGTCGCCGTGGGCAACCGCGCCGAGTGCGAGATCGCGGTCGGCACGTCCGATCCGGACCTCGCCGCCGACCGGCTGCTGGAGCGCGGGATCTCGCTGGCACTGGTCAAGAAGGGCGCCGACGGCGTCCTCGTGGCCACCCCCGACGGCCGGTGGACCGTCGAACCGAACCCCGTCGAGGTCGTCTGCGGACTCGGCGCCGGTGACGCGTTCGGCGGGTCGCTCGTGCACGGCCTGCTGTCCGGCTGGGACCCGGTGAAGATCGCCCGCTACGCAGGCGCGGCCGGCGCGATCGTGGCCTCCCGCCTCGCCTGCGCCGACGCCATGCCAGATCTGGAAGAGATCGAGGAACTCCTGTGATCACCGACGGCCAGTGGCGCGAACTGTTGTGGCGGCGGGCGGAGGACCCCGGTTCGATCAGACGCGCCTACCAGTCGCGCAAGCGGCGCCACTCGTTGCTGAACGGCAAGTCCACGCTGTTCCTGGTCGCGGCGGACCACCCGGCGCGCGGGGCCCTGGGCGTCGGCGGCGACCCGCTGGCGATGGCCGACCGCCGGTCGCTGCTGTCCCGCCTGCTGACGGCGCTGGCGAACCCCGACGTGGACGGTGTGCTCGGCACGCCGGACGTGATCGAGGACCTGCTGCTGCTGGACGGCCTGAACGAGCGCGTGATCATCGGCTCGATGAACCGCGGCGGTCTCGCCGGCGCGGACTGGGAGATCGACGACAGGTTCACCGCGTACGACGCGTCGTCCATCGCGACGTTCGGGCTCGACGGCGGCAAGATGCTGCTGCGCCTGGTCGACTCGGACCCCGGCACGATCCCGACGCTGGAAGGCTGCGCGCGGGCGGTCACCGAACTGGCCGAGCACGGCCTGATGGCGATGGTCGAACCGTTGCCGTACCGGCGTGACGACCACGGCAAGCTCGTGCTGGAGAAGGACTCCGCGGCTCTCTCGCGTGCCTCCGCCGTGGCCGCCGGTCTCGGCTCCACCTCCGCCTACACCTGGCTGAAGCTGCCCGCGCCGCAGGAACCCGAGGTCGTGCTGGACACCACGGCGCTGCCCGCGCTGGTGCTGGGCGGCGTGCCGTCGGCGGACCCCGCGGACGACCTGGCGTCGTGGGGCCGGTCGCTGCAGCACCCGACCGTGCGCGGCCTGGTCGTCGGCCGTGCGCTGCTCTACCCGCCGGACGGCGACGTCGCCGCCGCAGTTGCCGCCGCCGCCCAGGTCCTGCGCGCCGCGAAGGGGGTGCAGGAATGACCCTGCACCGTCCACACGGGACTCTTTCGACCCCGTCCGACGTCGTCTCGCTGACGCCGCGGGACGCGGGCTGGGCCTACACCGGCCTGCGCGTGCTGCGGATCGAGGCCGGCGGGTCGCGCACGGTCGAGACCGGTGAGTTCGAGGCGTTCGTGCTGCCGCTGGCCGGGTCGCTGTCGGTCGAGGTGGGCTCCGAGCGGTTCGAGCTGCGGGGCCGCGACTCGGTCTTCACCCGCGTGACCGACTTCGCCTACGTCCCGCGGGACGCGACCGTCGTCCTCGTCTCGGAACAGGGCTGCGAGGTCGCCCTGCCGATGGCGCGCTGCGAGAACAGGCTGACACCGAAGTACGGTCCGGCGCAGGACGTCCCGGTGGAGGTGCGCGGCTCCGGCAACGCGACCCGCCAGGTCACGAACTTCGGTGTGCCGGGCGTCTGGGACCACGCGGACAAGCTCACCGCGTGCGAGCTGATCACCCCGGACGGCAACTGGTCCTCGTACCCGCCGCACAAGCACGACTCCTCGGAGCCGTGCGAGGTGGAGAACGAGGAGGTCTACTACTTCCGCATCGCCGACCGGGACCAGGTCACGCCGTCCCGGACGGGGTTCGGCTTCCACCGCACGTACACCGGCGACGGCACGATCGACGAGGACGTGACCGTGCGGGACGGCGACGTGTTCCTGATCCCTCGCGGCTACCACGGTCCGTGCGTCGCGGCGCCGGGCTACCCCATGTACTACCTGAACGTCCTCGCCGGTCCGGGTCCCGAGCGCTCGATGGCGTTCTGCGACGACCCGGCCCACACGTGGGTCCGCGACAGCTGGGCGGCGCAGGAGCAGGACCCGCGTTGCCCGGTCACGACAGCAGAGGGGCGCGTCAAGTGAAGCTCACGACCGCGCAGGCGCTGGTCCGCTGGATGCTGGCGCAGCGGACCGAACTGCAGGACGGCACCGCGGCACCGCTGTTCCCGGGCGTGTTCGCGATCTTCGGCCACGGCAACGTCCTCGGCCTCGGCACCGCCCTGGAGGAGGTCCGCGACCGCATCCCGGTGTGGCGCGGCCAGAACGAGCAGGGCATGGCGCTGGCCGCGGTCGGCGTCGGCAAGGCCACGCACCGCCGCCAGGTCGGCGTCGCCACGTCGTCGATCGGTCCCGGCGCCCTGAACATGGTCACCGCCGCCGGCGTCGCCCACGCCAACCGCCTGCCCCTCCTCCTGCTGCCGGGCGACACCTTCACCGGCCGCGCCCCGGACCCCGTGCTGCAGCAGGTCGAGCACTTCCACGACCCGACCGCGACCGTCAACGACGCGTTCCGCGCGGTCAGCCGCTACTTCGACCGCATCACCCGCCCCGAGCAGCTGATGTCGACGTTGCCGCAGGTGGCACGGGTCCTGACCGACCCGGCCGACTGCGGCCCGGTCACCCTCGCCCTCCCGCAGGACGTCCAGGCGGAGTCCTACGACTTCCCGGACGCCCTGTTCGCCCCAGTGGTCCACCGCCCGCTGCGGCCGCGCCCGGACCTGGTCGCCCTGGCCGAGGCCGCAACCGCGATCCGGGCCGCCTCCCGCCCGTTGCTCGTCCTGGGCGGCGGCGTCCGCTACTCGGGCGCGGCGGGCCGGGCTCTCCGCTTCGCCGAGCAGCACAGGATCCCGGTCGTCGAAACGACGGCCGGTCGCACCCTCGTCCCGCACGACCACCCGCTGCACGCCGGCCCGCTCGGCATCACCGGCTCCACCTCGGCCAACGTCCTCGCGGGCGAGGCGGACCTGGTGATCGCCGTGGGCACCCGGCTGCAGGACTTCACCACGGCGTCCTGGACGGTCTTCGCGCCGGACGCGCGGATGGTCTCGCTGAACGCCGCCCGCTTCGACGCCGTGAAGCACGGTTCGTCCGCCCTGGTCGCCGACGCCGACGAGGGACTGCGCGAACTGACCGACGTGCTGGCCTCGTGGCAGGCCCCGGCCTCCTGGGCCGCCAGGGCGTCGGCGGAACGCGCGAAGTGGGACGAGCACATCACCTCGCTGCGCACACCGGGCGAGGGCCTTCCGACCTACGCGCAGGTGGTGGGCGTCGTGAACGACGTCAGCACCCCCACCGACTACGTGATGACGGCGTCCGGCGGTCTCCCGGGCGAGCTGATCGGTGGCTGGCGCGCCACCGGCGAGTCCACGATGGACGTCGAGTACGGCTTCTCCTGCATGGGCTACGAACTGGCCGGGGCCTGGGGAGCGGCGATCGTCCACACCCGGGGCGTCGTCACGACCCTGCTCGGCGACGGCTCGTACCTGATGCTGAACTCCGAGCTCTTCTCCGCGGCCTTCGCGGGCCACGGCTTCGTCGCGGTGGTCTGCGACAACGACGGCTACGCCGTGATCCACCGCCTGCAGACCGGCCAGGGCGGCTCCGGCTTCAACAACCTCTACCCCGACTGCACGTCCGCGCACGCCGAGCCGCCGCGCACGGACTTCGCCGCCCACGCCGCGGCGATGGGCTGCGCGGTGTTCGCGGTGGACTCCCTCGCCGAGCTCGAAGGCGCCTACCGCAAGGCGCGCGAGGTGGCGGTCGGCGAGAAGCGGCCGGCCGTGGTCGTGATCCGCACGCACCCGTCGTCGTGGACCGAGGCGGGGGCCTGGTGGGAGGTCGGGGTGCCGGAGGTGTCGCACCGGCCGGCCATCGCGGCCGCCCGCGACGAGGTGCTCGAGGGCAAGGCCAAACAGGTCCGCTATCTGAGCTGAACTCCAACAGCGGATACCGCCGGGAGGGGGTGGTCGCGAGGATGACCCTCCGTGAGCAAGCGGATGGTCAGGCTCGGGGCGGTCGCCCTGGTCGTGCTCGGTGTCGCCCTGATGGTGCCGACCACGCCGAGATCGACGTCACCGCTGCTCATCGGCGGTCTGCTGGTCGTCGGGGGGAGCGTGCTGGCCTGGCGCCAGGCCAGGGACGGCCAGATCATCGACCGGTACCGCCAGGCCGTCGAGCGTCTCGGCAGCGACCGGGCCGAGGTCCGGGCGGGAGGGCTCCGCGAACTGGAGCAGATCGCGAAGGACTCCGCGAGGAGCCGGTTGCTCGTCGACGTGACCCTCGGGGACTTCCTGCGCGAACGCTCTCCCTGGACCGACGCGGAGCACCCGGCGCGGCTCACCGGCGAGGTACCGGCGCCGGACGTCGCGACGGCCCTGGCGATCCTCACCGGGCTGCCCGGTGCGGCGCTGGACCTGTCCCAGGTCGACCTGCGGGGCGCTGACCTGGGGAAGCGGGAGCTCGGCGGTGCGGTGATCCGCCACGCCAACCTCGCCGGCGCCCGGCTGACCGGAACGCGCCTCGACGACTCCGTCCTTTCCGCCACGGACCTCCGCGACGCCGATCTGCGCGGGGCCTCGCTGCGCAGGGCCTCCCTGCGGGTCGCCTGCCTCGAAGGCGCGGACCTGCGTGCCGCCGATCTCACCGACGCGGACCTGCGCGGCGCCGACATGCGCGCCGTGAACCTCGACAAGGCCGTCCTGACCGGGGCTCGCGTCAACCGCGGGACGCTCTGGCCACCCGACTTCACGCCGGCCCGTGTCTCCGCGTCGCTGTTCAGTGACTGAGACAACCCGGCGGCGGGGAACAACGGCCCGGCGAAGTCCCTTGAACAACCAGTTAGGTATACGAACGTTCGAGGAGCTCCCGTGAGCCTGTTGTTCTCCCCCCTGACCCTGCGCTCGGTCACACTGCCCAACCGCATCGCGGTCAGCCCCATGTGCCAGTACTCGGTCGACGAGGAAGACGGCGTGCCGACCGACTGGCACCTCGTCCACCTGGGCTCTCGCGCGGTCGGCGGCGCCGGCCTGGTGATGGCCGAGGCCACGGCCGTCGAGCCGCGCGGACGGATCTCGCCGCAGGACACCGGCATCTGGAACGACGAGCAGGTGCGGGCCTGGAAGCCGATCACGAAGTTCATCAAGGAGCACGGCTCGGTGCCCGCGATCCAGCTCGCGCACGCCGGGCGCAAGGCGATCGGTGACTGGGTGCCGGTCGCGCCCACGACCGAGCCGTTCCCCGGCGGCAACCAGCCGGAGAAGCTCACCAACACCACGGAGATCGTCAAGGCGTTCGTCGACGGCGCGCTGCGGGCGGTCGAGGCGGGCTTCGAGGTCCTCGAGGTGCACGCGGCCCACGGCTACCTGCTGCACGAGTTCTACTCGCCGCTCACGAACGAGGGCAGCATCGAAGAACGCATCGCCCTGCCCGTCGAGGTCACCGCGGCCGTGCGCGCGGCGGTCGGCCCGGACGTGCCCGTGATCGTGCGGATCAGCGGGACCGACTGGGTCGACGACGGCTGGACGGTCGACGACAGCGTCGTGCTGGCACAGGCGCTCAAGACCGCGGGTGCGGACCTGATCGACGTGTCCAGCGGCGGCAACACCGCGCAGGCGGACATCCCGATCGGGCCCGGCTACCAGGTGCCGCTCGCCGAAGCTGTGCGACGCAAGGCAGACGTGCCCACGGGTGCGGTCGGCCTGATCACCGAGGCGGCTCAGGCCGAAAAGATCGTGACGGACGGCTCCGCCGACCTGGTCCTGCTCGCACGCGAACTGCTCCGCGACCCGTACTGGCCGCTGCACGCGGCACAGCAGTTGGGTGTGGAGGTCAGGGCGCCGAAGCAGTACGCCAGGGCGTTCTGAGACAGCCCTCAGAGTTCAAGGGTTGAGCCCCGGAAGACCGGTGGCCCAACCCTTGAACTCCGAAGGCTGAATTCAGCGACGGTAGTCGTCGTAATCGTCGTACGGGTCGTCGCGTGGCTCATCGCCACCGCCGCTCCCGTTCGGTGACCTTTCGTCACCGGACAGCTCGCGCTGAAGAGCAGCGAAGTCGGTCTCATGAGAGCTGTACTTGAGCTCCCTGGCGACCTTCGTCTGCTTGGCCTTCGCTCGGCCGCGCCCCATGGCTCGACCCCCTCGCACAGGGACGGGGGCGGCCGGGGGAACGGCGGCCCCACTCGTCTCGACAACTAGTTCCTGGTAACTACCGTACCGTGCCGATGGGGTTCCTCGCGACGCGGTAGGGGTGACACGTACCGCCAAATCCCGCGGGTGCCCCCGAGTGGAAGGATGCACAGGTGCCCAGACCGTTCGTCGCCTACCTCCGGGTGTACGAACCGTTATCGGTCTTGGGCGCACCGCTAGCGGTCAAGGTCGAAAAAGCCCTGGAAAAGGGCCCTGTCCCCCGCTCGGAGGCCGGGGACCGGGAACGGGAGCTGTGGTTGCGATCACAGTTGGGGCGAAAGCTCCTCCCGGGCGAGTCGTTCGACGTGATGACGATCAGTCCGGCCGAGGTTCCGACCTCCGAGGCCGCCAGGGTCGGCCCGGGGCCTCTCGTCTGCCCCCTCGACCTCAGGGCGCGCTCCGCCGCCGCTCTCGTGGGCTTCCTGGCCTCTTCTCCGCCGATCCTCCAGGACGCCGCCCTCGGACTTTCGCCGGAAACGGTCCGAGCGCGCGCGGCGGCCGTGATGGCCGAGCTCTCCGGGGGAGCGGTCCACGTCATCTCCACGACGTGGACGGTGCCGCTGCCGTGGTTCGCCCTCGTCGACCCCGCCCAGCGCCGCGTGGTGCTGGCGAGCGCCCAGGACGACCCGGAACGGCAGGTGTCGTGGCGCGTGGCGATGGCGGACGCGCGGCGCAGGGTGGCGAGGGCGCTCAAGATCGTGAAGAGCTCCCTGGGCGACGAGGGGCCCGCGACGGTCCTCGCCGACACCGGCCGCTGGCTCGAGCACTTCCACCCGCACTCGGCCGTCGAGCTCGACTACGGCGGCCTCGTGCAGCTGCTGGAGGACAAGGACCTGCTGGAGGACACCTCGGCGGCGGACGTGAACGCCATCGTGGACGCCCTCGAAGCCGATGACGCCGAGGAGGTCGCGCTGCGCTACGAGACGCTGCGCGAGTTCTGGGGCGAGCTGGCCCGCAGGGAACGCCACGGCTGAAGCAGCACCCGCGCGGCCACCGCGCAGGCCGCGGCCAGCAGCATCGCCGCCGGCCAACCGGCGGACACCGCGACGAAGCTCGCGACGAACGGCGTCAGCGCGGCGCTGAGGTAGTTGGCCGAGTTCTGCAGGGCGATCCCGGTGGCGCCGCGGCCCTCCGGGGCGAGCTCGCCCGCCTCGGTGACCGCGAGGCCGTTCCAGCACAGCGCGAGCACCGAGGTCGGGACGAGGACGGCGACCAGCAGCGGCAAGGGCGCCTGGTCCAGCGCCGCGACCAGCACGAACCCGCCTGCGGTGAGCACCGCGACGATCTTCAGCGGCCCGATCCGGCTGCGCGCCCGGTCCGACCACACCCCGACCGCGAGCCGTCCGGCACCGCCCAGCACCTGGGCGACGGCGAAGACCGCCGCGGCCGCCGTGACGGTCATGCCGCGGTGGTCGTGCAGGAGGGGCACCAGCAGGGCGGTGGTCGTGAACTGGGGCACCACGAGCAGTCCGCTGGCGAGCGACAGCCGCAGCAGCCGCGGGTCCCTGAGCACCAGCCCGTGCTCCGAGGTCGCCCGGACCGCGCCGGGGGGCTCGCGGACCAGCAGTGCCACGGCCAGCGCCACGAACACCGTCGCGCCCGCGAGCACGACGAACGCCGTGGGCACGCCGGCCGAGATCGCGATCCCGGGCAGCACGGCCGCGGTGAGGGCCGCGCCGAGCGGGGTCGCGGTCTGCCGCACCCCCATCGCGAGCCCGCGCGACTCGCGGCTGAACCACGACATCACCGCCCGCCCGCTGGCCGCGTTGACGCTGGCCCCGAAGAGCCCGGCGCCGAGCAGCGCGAGACCGGCGATCCAGGCGTTGCCCAGCGCCACGGCGAGCAGGCAGGCGGCGGCTCCCACGCCGCCGATGGTCATCACGAGTCGTTCGCCGCGTCGGTCCGCGACGACTCCCCACGGCACGAGAGCGACCATCGTGCCGAGGTTGACCGCACCGAGAAGAAGCCCGACCTGGGGCAATGTCAGCGAGAAGTGCTGCTGGAGCTGGGGGCTGATCGCGGGCAGTCCGAGGAAGACGGCCGCGTTGGTGCCCTGCGCCAAAGCTCCGACGGACAGCACGACCCAGCGGTACCCCATGGGGGCACGCTAGGTCCGCCGTCCAAAAAGTGGAACAACCGTCCCGTGATCTGGGAATCAGCTCTTGCGGCGGTGGTGTCCGCGCTCGGCTGCCAGCAGCTCGTCCACCGACGCGCTCCCGCGCTGGTAGCGCGAGGCGATCTCGGCGTTGAGCCTGTCGACGACGACCTGGACCTCACGCCGCCGCACCGAGACGGAGGCCTCTTCCGAGATGAACGTCTCCAGCACCTCGCCGAGGCGTTCGTCGGACAGCGAGCTCACGTCGGAGAGGTCGACGTCGGAGATGAGCGCCTCAACGTGCCGTTGATGCGCATCAGCACGAGACGGCTCATGGGTCTGGTACCGGCCGAGACCTGTCGCCGGCCCCACGGCGTTCGTGGACAGGATCGTGGCCAGTTGCTCGACCACCGCCGAACCGCCCGAGCTGCGGCGCTCCTGTTCCGCGCGCACGATGTCGATGCGCGCGTGCAACAGCCGCCGCAGGTAGGACAGATCTGTCTCTTCCTGCGCGGCCTCGTCGCGGAGTTCGCGCACCTCGACGAGCGGGCGCTGCTCGACGCCCTCCGCGTAGTCGGGGGCGAGCACCCTGTCGATTCGGCGGCGCCCGCCAGGACGCACCTCGATCACGTGTCCATCCTGCGGTAGATCCTCCTCACCCGCCAACACATCCCATGCACCAAACTTGTCTCAAATGTGCACACCCAGCAGCTTTCGCGCCTCGTCGGGCGACAGGGGAGGCCGCTGAGCGATCTTCGACAGGCCCGCGGCACGTGCCACGAGCTGTGCGTTGTCCCGCACCGGAACCCCCCGCGAGTAGCTGGTCGTGTCTTCCATACCCACTCGGAGGTGGCCACCCGCGCCCAATGCGGTGAACATCACCGGCAGCGTGGTCCGGCCGATCCCGGTGGCGGAGAACGTTGCGCCGTCCGGCAGGGCGTTCACCGCGGCGACGAGGGTCGCGGCGTCACCGGGCATGCCACCGGGGACCCCCATGACGAAGTCGACGTGCACGTGACCGCCCGCGGGCAGGCCGTGCTGGTCCAGCAGCCGCTTGAGCGACGCGAGCTGGCCGATGTCGAAGATCTCGTACTCCGGCACGATGCCGCGTTCCTGCATGCCCTTGTGCAGGGAGACGATGAACTCCCAGCGGTTCAGGAAGACGTCGTCGCCGAAGTTGACGGTGCCCATCGTGCACGACGCCGAGTCCGGAGCCGCCTCCAGCACGCGCAGCCGGTTCTCCTCGGGGTCGTGCACCGACCCGCCCGTCGACAGCTGCACGACGAGGTTCGTCTCCGACCGCAGGGCCTCGACGGTGGCCTTGAGGCGACCGAGGTCCAGCGACGGCTTGGTGTCCTCGCCGCGGATGTGGACGTGGATCATCGCCGCGCCGACCTGCTCGCAGCTCCGTGCGGTCGAGACCAGCTCTTCCAGGGTCACCGGAAGCTGCGGGACGTCGGCTTTCGCGTGTTCCGCTCCGGTGGGAGCGACAGTGATCAGCGTGCCCAGGGACATAGCTCCGGACTGTAGCGGCCCCGGCCGGTTCAGCCCCTCAGGTTGCGCACCGCTTCCCGGCCCAGCCCGGGCGTGTCCGGCGGCACCGAGTCGGGGTCGATCCGCGCCTGCACCTCGCGCTCGGGAGCACCGGCCACCAGCTCCGCCTCGATCGGCACGGACCGCTTGACCAGCGCCAACGCGACCGTGCCCAGCTCGTGGTGCTGTGCCACGGTGCCGACCCGGCCCACCACGCGGCCGTCCAGGACCACCGGGTCACCGGTCACGGGCTGGGCGTCCGCAGAACCATCCAGGTGGAGCAGGAGCATCCGCCGGGGCGGGCGTCCCACGTTGTGGACCTTCGCGACCGTCTCCTGGCCGCGGTAGCACCCCTTGGTGAGGTGCACGGCCGGATCGACCAGCCCGACCTCGTGCGGGATCGTGCGCTCGTCGGTGTCGACGCCCTGGCGCGCGCGCAGCGACTCGACCCGCAGAGCCTCGAACGCGAAGCTGCCGGCCGGGCGCGCGCCCGCGTCCGTGATGCGCTGCCACCAGTCGCCGAGCTCGGCGCGCGGGACCAGCAGGTCGACGGAGTTCTGCCCGGGCCACGACACGCGCCGCACGAACCCCTCGCCCAGGGCAGCGGCGCTCGCCGGCAGCGGGACGTCCAGCTTCTCCAGCAGCGCGGGGGTGTCCGGGCCGGTGATCGTCAGCAGCGCGAACTCGGAGGTGGCGTCGCGCGGCTCGACCTTCGACCAGAAGACCATCTTCCGCAGGTACGCCAGCAGGTCGTCGGCCTCCTCGACGTCGAGGAACACCGTGCCGCCCACGTTCGCGACGACCATGTGGTGCTCCAGGCGGCCCTGGGCGTCGAGGACCAGGGCCTCGGTGGCCTCGTCCTCGCCGAGCTGCTCGAAGTGCTGGCTCGTCAGCTGGTGCAGCCACTTGAGCCGGTCCTCGCCGGGGATCGCGATGACGCCGCGGTTCGAGCGGTCGACCACGACGACGGACCGGACGGCCGACCGCTGCTCGGCGAACGGGTCGCCGTAGTGCCAGGCGACACCGGCGTCGATGGTCTCGTCGGGCGGCGGCGGGACGGCTCCGGGGAAGGTCACTCGGTCTCCTGCGTCAGGCAGTCGCGGCACGTTCCGGACAGCGCGAGATGGCTTGCATCCAGTTCGAACCCGTCGCGCTCCCGCAATGTTCCGACCAACGGGTCGAGGAGCTCGCACGGGATCTCTTGGATCGAGCCGCACACGTGGCAGACCAGGTGCACGTGGCGGTGCTCGTCGACCGAGTAGCTCGGCGCGCCGTGGCCCAGGTGCGTGTGCCGCACGAGCCCGAGCCGGTCGAGCAGGTCGAGCGTGCGGTAGATCGTCGTGATGTTGACCGTCGGCGCCGTCTCCTGGACGCGCGCGCAGATCTGCTCCGGAGTGGCGTGCTCCAGCGCCTTGACCGCGTCCAGCACGAGCTGGCGCTGCGGCGTCATCCTCATGCCGCGGTCGTGCAGCGTTTTCCGCAGGCCTCTTGCGGTCTCCACGCCGGCCATGTTAATCGCTGCCAGTAAGCTTGGCGCATGCGCGTGCTGGCACTGCTCGACGGAACCCTCGCTGACCCCGACTCGCCGCAGATCCGCGTCGAGGACCTCGGACTCATGCGCGGTGACGGCGTGTTCGAAACGATCCTCGTGGTCGGCGGGAAGCCCCGCGAGCTCACGCCCCACCTCGACCGGCTCGACCGGTCCGCGGCCATGCTCGACATGCAGCCGCCTCCCCGCGCGGCGTTCGAGCGCGCGGTCGAGCTCGTCATCGGCAACTGGACCGGTGGCGAGGAGTTCGCCCTCAAGCTCGTCTACACCCGCGGCGTCGAGGGCGGCGACGGCACGCCCACCGGCTTCGCGCTCGGCGTGGAGATCGGCCCGAAGGTGCACAAGCAGCGCGCCGAGGGCCTGTCCGCCGTGACGCTGGACCGGGGCATCGACGCCGACCTCGCCGACCGCGCGCCGTGGCTGCTGCTGGGCGCGAAGTCGTTGTCCTACGCCATCAACATGGCCGCGCTCCGCGAGGCCGAGCGCCGTGGCGCCGCCGAGGTCATCTTCACGACCTCGGACGGCTCGGTGCTCGAGGGCCCCACCTCGACGGTGGTCCTCGTGCGCGGCAAGACCCTCGTCACGCCGCCGTCGAAGTTCGGCATCCTCCCCGGCACCACGCAGTACGCGTTGTTCCGCGCCGCCGAGCGCGCCGGCTGGACCGTGCTCGTCGAGCCGATCCAGACCAGCGAGCTCTACGACGCCGACGGCCTGTTCCTCGCGTCCAGCGTCCGCAAGATCACGCGCGTGAACGTGCTGGACGGCAAGCAGCTGCCCGACTCGTCGGCCCTGCTGGCGGAGCTGCAGGGCCTCTACGAGTCCGAGTACTGATCTACTGGCGCAGACCGGCGTCGACCGCGGCCATCAACGTGCCGCGGTCGCCCGACATCTCCCAGAACATCGCGCCCAGCAGGTTCTTCGACTTGAGCCAGGCCGTCTTGCGCTGGATCGACCAGGCGTCGTCGAAGGTCCACCACTGGTCGCCGGTGTAGCAGGACGTCGCGACGGCCACCTCGTCGTGGAAGACGGTGCAGTTCGGGACGGACGCGACGAGGTTCGCGTACCCGCGCGTGCCCGCCTCCTCGGGGAACTGGCCGGGCGCGGCGCCTCCCGCGGCCTGCCACTCGCCGTTCTTGCCGCCGCCCGCCACGTTCTGCCAGCCGCGCCCGTAGAACGCGAGCCCGAGCGTGATCTTGCGCGACGGCACCCCGGCGTCGAGGTAGGCCTGCACCGTGGACTCCACGCTGAACTTGGTCGTGTACGGGTCGTCCGGGTCGGGGTGGAGGTTGCCCTGGTGCCCGGTGCGGTTCGGCTCCCACGAGTTGTCGCTGCCCGAGCCGTGGAAGTCGTAGCCCTGGACGTTGAAGATGTCCATCGACCGCGCGACCCGCCCTAGCTCCCAGCCCGCCTCGATCTTGGCCGGGTCGGCCGGGGTAAAGGCGGTGAGCTGGTAGCGCTTGCCGGTCGTGACGCTCATCGCGTCCATCTGCCGGCGGAACTCCTCGACCAGCAGCGTGTTGTTGACCTTGTCCTGCGGGCCGAAGTGGTTGCCCGCGTGGCCCTCGGCGCCGGGCCACTCCCAGTCCAGGTCGAAGCCGTCGAAGATGCCCGCCGCGCTGCCGGGACCGCCCGCGCCGTTGTGCACGGGCAGGTTGCCCTTGAGGTAGACGTCGATGCAGGACGACACGAACTTCTTGCGCGCCGCGTCCGTGGCCGCGACGTCGGAGAAGTACTTCGAGTAGGTCCAGCCGCCGAGCGAGATCAGCACCTTCAGCTCCGGGTGCTTCGCCTTGAGCTTCTTGAGCTGGTTGTAGTTGCCGCGCAACGGTTCCCAGCCGCTGTCCGCGACGCCGTCGACGGACTGCGCCGCGCTCATCGGCCTGCTGTAGTCGGCCTCGGCGTCACCGGCCCCATCGCCCTGGTTCGGATCCTGCGGGTTCGGGCTCGTGCCCTTCGTGACGCCTTGCAGACACGTCAGGTTGACCGGGTCGATGTTGCCGAACGCGTAGTTGACGTGCGTCAGCTTCGCGGCGTCCATGTCCTTCACGAAGTACTGGCGTCCGTAGATGCCCCACTGCACGAAGTACCCGACACGGGCGTACCCGCTGACGATGTCGTTGGTGCGTTCGGTGAGCGCGTTGCTCGCCGCGGACACGTTGTCGTAGACGTCGCGTGCCTTGACCGTGAACGTGTAGCTCGTGGACGGCGCGAGACCGCTGACGACCGCCGTGGTGCCGCTGACCGTCTGCTTCACGGCCGAGCCCACGTAGACGTCGTAGTTCGCCACGCCCTTGTCGTCCGTCGACGCGGTCCACGCCAGCGTGATGCTGCCCGCGTCCTTGGCCGTCGCCCGCAGGGTGCCCGGCGCGGTCGGCGGCGTGGTGTCGTCGGCGGGGTTGTTGGTCGTGACGCCCAGCGCGGCGCTCGGGCCGCTCTGGGCTCCCTTGGTGTCCTTGGCCCGCACCGTGAACGAGTACGCGGTGCTGGGCGCCAGGCCGGTGATGATCGTGGACGTCGTCGTGGAGCTCCCGGCGAGTGCCGAGCCGTGGTAGACGTCGTAGCCCGCGATGGGCAGCGAACCGGGCGTGGAGGCGTTCCACTGCAACGTCACCGTGCGCGTGGTCTTCGTCGGTGACGTGAGACCCGTTGGGACGCCGGGAGGAGCGTCCGCGCTGCCGTCGCAGTTGGCGTTGTTGATCCGGCACGTCACCGGGTCGGCGTTCGCGCTGATGGAGAACGACGGGCTGTACGGCTCGGTGCTCGCCCCGGCGTTGACGGTCTTGTTGTAGTGGGCCGGGGTGACGGTGACCTGGTTGCCGTTCTGGGAAATCGTGCCGTGCTGGCCGTTGCTCACCGTCACGCCGTTGGGCAGCGTGAAGGAGAGCGACCAGTCGCTGACGGCGGCGGTGCCGTGGTTGCGCACGACGAACTTCGCCGCGCCCGCGGCCACGGAGTACTCGGCGGTGAGCCCAGTCGGCGCGGGTGGCGGGGTGCCGCTGCCGTCGCAGGCCATGGTGTTGATCGTGCAGGTCGCCGGGTCGGCCGCGGCGCTCAGCGTGAACGTCGGGCTGTACGGCTCGGTGGTGCGTCCGGCGGGGATGGTGTTGATGTAGAAGGCCGGAGTGAGGGTCACTCTCGTGCCGTTCTGGGTGATCGTGGCGTTCTGCGGGTTGGTGGCGGTGACACCGGCCGGGAGGTCGAACTTGATCGACCACCCGGTGAGCGCGGTCGTGCTCGCGTTGGCGACCACGAACTTGCCGCTCGTGCCGGTGCGGGAGAAGGTCGCGGTGATGCCCGTGTCGGCCTGTGCAGGGGTTGCCAGTGCGAGCAGTGCGACCAGAAGTGCCAGCAGTGCAGGGATTCGGCGCATGCGGAACTCCAGTTTGGTAGAGGTTCCGCGGCGGCCTGGTCGTTACGGTATGTGGTCTGGACCACTCACGTCAATGACCCGGATG
The DNA here is from genome assembly GCF_900104175.1 of Lentzea jiangxiensis. Taxonomy (GTDB): domain Bacteria; phylum Actinomycetota; class Actinomycetes; order Mycobacteriales; family Pseudonocardiaceae; genus Lentzea; species Lentzea jiangxiensis. The sequence continues at coordinate 44,727 of NZ_FNIX01000016.1, read as the reverse complement.
CCCAGTCGACCGGCCGGAACCTGACCTCCGTCCCCGGCCGCGCCTGGCCGAGGAACCGCAGGTGGTCGGGGTCGACGACGCCGATGACGGGGTAGCCGCCCGTCGTCGGGTGGTCGTTGAGGAAGACCACGGGCTGCCCGTCCGGCGGCACCTGCACCGAGCCGGTGATCATCCCCTCGCTGGGGATCTCCCCGTCACGACGATTCAGCTTCGTGCCACCGAGCCGCGTGCCGACCCGGTTGCTGCGGTCGGAAACGGTCCAGGAGCCCTGCCGCAGCTGGGTTTCCGCGTTCTCGAACCAGTCGTCGCGCGGACCGAGGCGGATCGGGATGACCAACGCCGGCGGCGCCTCGTGCGGCGGCACGACGTCCGCGCCGGTGGCCGGGTTCGGCGGACCGAGTTCGAGGACGTCGTTGTCCCGCAAGGGGTCTGGACCGATTCCGGAGAGCAGGTCGGTGGAGCGGCTGCCCAGTTCCTCGGGTGCGTCGACGCCGCCGGAGAGCGCGAGGTAGGTGCGCAGCCCGGTGCCCGGCGTGCCGATCTCCAGCGTGTCGCCGGCCCTCAGGTGGACCGGGTGGTGCGAGTCGGCGAGCCTGCCGTTGACCCGGACCGCGACCGCCGGACCGGTGACGGCGATGGTGCAGCTCGCGTTCGCCTCGACCGCGAGGCCGCCCAGCAGCAGTTCCAGCCCCGCTGCGGTCTCGGGGTTGCCGACGAGGCGGTTGGCCAGCTTGAGCGAGCGCGGGTCGACCGCGCCGGACGGCGGGACGCCCAGGTGCGCGTTGCCCGGCCGGCCGAGGTCCTGGACCAGCGCCTGCGGGCCGGTCCTGATGATCCTGACGGTGCGGCTCATGCGACCACGAACCTGACCTGGTCGCCGGGCTGCAGCAGCGCGGGGGTCTCGGACCTCGGGTCGAACAGCGTGATCCCGGTGCGGCCGATCAGCCGCCAGCCGCCCGGTGTGGCTCGTGGGTAGGCGGCGGTGAACTCGCCCGCGATGCCGACCGAACCCTGCGGGACCTTGGTGCGCGGCGAGTCGAGCCGCGGCTGCCGGAGGACCTCCGGGAGGCCGGTGAGGTAGCCGAAGCCCGGCGCGAAGCCGCAGAACGCCACCTCGTAGGTGGCGGCGGTGTGGAGCTCCACGACCTCGTCGGCGGTGGTGCCGGCGGTCTCCGCGACCAGGTCGAGGTCCGGGCCGTCGTAGGTCACCGGGATGGTGATCTCGCGCGGGTGTGTGGCGGGGACCCGGGTCAGGTCGACGGTCTTCAGGGCGGCTCTGATGCCGTGGAGGTCGCCCTTGACCAGCACTGTCCGTGCGGCCGGAACCAGTTCCTCGATGCCGTCGAGACCGTGGAGCGCGGCGCGGACGGCCGCGACCTCGGTCAGCGAGTCGACCTCGACCAGCAGGGCGTCGGTTCCGCAGCGCCGCAGCAGCATGAACCCATGTTACGGGGAATCGTGGGATCGTTGAACAATCCGACACGCTGATCGTTCAACAATCCCGCAATGCGCTTGCAGGATCGTTGAACGATCGGTGGCCTGCCTGGGTCTCATGCTCCGCGTCGGGTGCTCAGCCGACGATGCGCTTGAGGTGCGCCGACGCGTGCGGCTGCATCTCCTGGCCCATCATCGCGCGCTCCTCGACGTACGCGAGGTCGCCGTTCACCACGCCGTACAGGCGCTGCGACGCCTTCACGTCCTTGGCGCTCGCCGAGCGGATGACCGCGTCGGTCTCGAACTCCCAGGACGTCTGCGTGCGCACCTTGCCGTAGTACAGCTCGACGATGCCCGTGTTGTGCGTCAGCAGCAGCTCGATCGTGTCGTCCGCCTGCGGGCGCCAGAAACCCTGCTCGCGAGCGGCGGGCCGGATGACCTCACCGGCCTCGTTGAGCAGCCAGCTGCGCGCCTCGTACACGAGGAACGGACGACCGTCGTGGGCGAACGTGATCTGCTGGCCGAACCGGAACGGACCGTCGATCGTCGGGTAGACGACCTCGCCCTCGCCCCGCCACACGCCCACGAGGGGCAGCACGCCCAGCAGGGCGTCGTTCAGGTTCGCGCCCTCGCGCAGGTTCGCCGTGTCCGCCGGGATCGGCATGTCGTCGAACTGCGGGAGGTTGCGCGCCCTGGTGGCGGCAGCTCGTTCCTCGGCCAGGCGGATGGCCTCGTCGCCGCTGGTCATCGCTGGTCGGAGTAGAGGCGGTAGACGACGTAGCCGGCGAACCACGTGATGGCGATCGTCACTAGCACCAGGAGTCCGGTGAAGATGTGTTCCACGGGATGAGGATATCCCGGCTGGTTTGACGTGCAGGGTTGTGGTGGTGGAGGACACCGGGCCCGCGTGGTCGCGTTGTGTTGTCGGGTGCCTGTTCCAGGAGCGGGGCTCCGCCCCGGACCCCGCCGATCTGGTCCAAAGCCTGGCCGGCGCCGTTGGCGGGTTGATGGCACGCCTGGTGCGTTGGGCGGCTTGCTGTTGCGTTGGTTCTTGCGTTGGTGGGGTGGCTTCGTCACGCGCCGGGGCGGAGCGAGCCCCGGCGTGCCCCTGCCGCGCCTCTCGCCCTGCCCGGCCGCGCCCCACTCCGCCCCGGACGTGGGAAGGCCCCGGCGGTGAGTCACCGCCGGGGCCTTCGCCCTGCCGATCAGGTCTGACTACGCGACCGCGATCTCCACCGCGTGGACGCCGGGGCCGGAGGCCGACACGTCGGCCTGGCCGTTGCCCGTGCGGTGCAGGGCGCGGACGGTCCAGCTGCCGGGGGCGGCGAAGAAGCGGAAGTCGCCCTCGGGGGAGGTGACCACCTCCGCGGTGAACTCGCCGGTCGAGTCCAGCAGGCGGACGAAGGCGCCGCCCACCGGGGTGCCCTCGGAGAGGACCTTGCCCTCGAGGACCGTCTCCGTGGTCGAGACGTCGATCGAGCCGCCCTGGGCGGGAGCTCCACATCCGTTGGTCATCAGGACTCCTTGCCGGAACCGAGCTCGATCGGCACGCCGATCAGCGAGCCGTACTCCGTCCAAGAACCGTCGTAGTTCTTGACGTCTTCGTGGCCGAGCAGCTCGCGCAGGGCGAACCAGGTGTGCGAGGAGCGCTCGCCGATGCGGCAGTACGCGATGGTCTTGCGGCTGCCGTCGAAGCCCGCCTCGGCGTACAGTTCGCGGAGCTCCTCGTCGGACTTGAAGGTGCCGTCCTCGTTGGCCGCCTTCGACCACGGGACGTTGACGGCGGACGGGATGTGGCCGCCTCGCTGCGCCTGCTCCTGCGGGAGGTGGGCCGGGGCCAGGAGCTTGCCGGAGAACTCGTCGGGGGAGCGGACGTCGACGAGGTTCTTGTTGCCGATGGCCTCGACGACCTCGTCGCGGAACGCGCGGATCGAGAGGTCCTGCTCCTGCGCCTGGTACGAGGTCGCGGGGCGGGTCACCTCTTCCTTGTCGAGGGGACGGCCGTCGAGCTCCCACTTCTTGCGGCCGCCGTCGAGCAGCTTCACGTTCTGGTGGCCGTAGAGCTTGAAGTACCAGTACGCGTAGGCCGCGAACCAGTTGTTGTTGCCGCCGTAGAGGATGACGGTGTCGTCGTTGGAGATGCCCTTGGCCGAGAGCAGCTTCTCGAAGCCCTCGCGGTCGACGAAGTCGCGGCGGACCGGGTCCTGGAGGTCGTTCTTCCAGTCGATCTTCACGGCTCCGGGGATGTGGCCGCCGTCGTACGCGGTGGTGTCCTCGTCGACCTCCGCGAACACGACGCCGGGCGTCTGGAGGTTCTCCTCGGACCAGGCGGCCGAGACCAGCACGTTCTCACGGCTCATGGGAAGTTGCTCCTGTAGTAGTGCGTGTCTATTGCGGTCGAGCGAGGGCAGGCACGTGCCTGCGCAGCAGCAGGTACACCTCGCACCCGAGGCACAGGCCGAGCGTCGCGTTCAGCAGCGCGGCGACCAGTGCGAAACCGGTGGCCACCATGCCGAGCGTGGTGAGGCCGGTGGCGTAGCCGAGGGTGCCGATCAGGGCGAACACGAACCCGACGCCTTGCGCGAACCGCAGCGGGGCGGCTTCCTCGCGTTCGGTGGTCGGGGTCAGGCGCGGTTGGATCGCGTAGCGGTAGACGTGACCCCACGGGTTGAGCCTCAGCGAGATGAACGCGCACATCGCGAAGAGCACCGTCTGGGCGGCGAGGAGACGCCACCAGCCGGTGAGCAGCACGATCGCGAGGACGACGGTGGTCATCCAGGCGGAGAAGCGCGGTCCGCGCGGGTCTACAGGGTTGTCCTTGGGCACGACGACCTCCGGGCAGACGGACGAGTGGATTCAGTCCGGCAGAGGTGGCTGACGGGCGTCAAGCGGCCCGGGTCAGCTCGTCGTGCGACACAGGCTGCTGCGCACGCGGCACAGGTCAACCGCGCGTCGCTTCGTGAGCAGCATGGTCATGCCAGCGAGGGTAGCCCTCAATCCCTCGGTGCGGGAGGTATGTCCATCTGGTGGAACAACGCAGGTTCACCCGACCGGCTCAGCGCAGGTGCGGGCGCAGGGCCTCGAGCAACGAGTCGCGTTTCGGCACGCCGCCGACTCGCAGCACCTCGGTGCCGTCGGCCGTCAGGGCGAGCGTCGTGGGGGTGCGCATGACGCCCAGGCGCGAGGCGACCTCGGGGAGGTTCGTGACGTCCAGTTCGGCGTGCGTGAGGCCGTCGACGCGGTCGGCCAGGTCGCGCAGGACCACCTTCGCGTGCCGGCACGGCGCGCAGAACGTCGTGGAGAGCTGGACCAGCGTCACCCCCGGCGCGAGCAGGTCGCGCACGGGAGCGGGCAGGTCGGCCGACGGCTGGGCGCGGTGGGAGATGCGGCCCTCGCGGAGCTTGAGCAGCACACCGATCGCGCCGGCCACGGCCACCGCGCCCAGCAGCGCCCACGCCCCTGTCATCGCTGGACCAGCGGTACGTCCGCGATCTCGCCGGACAGCTTGAACGAACCGCTCTCCACCTCGACGGCGGTGGGCGTCGCGCCGAACGGCAGCGTGCCGGGGTCGATCTTGATCGCGAGCGCCTGGCGGAGCTGCGGGACGATCTGCTTGAGCGAGGCGTCGTTCAGCTCGATGTCGTCGATGTTGATCTGGATCGAACCGCTGACCAGCGCGATCTGGCCGTACGCGGTGAGCGTGACGACCTTGCCGGCGACGTTGGTCTCGCCGGAGAGCTTGATCGCGGCCGTCGTCTTCGGGGCCGCCGGGTTCGCCGGTGCCGGTACCGCGGCGCGGTTGTCCGGTTCGATCGAGAGCTTGTCGAACGGCGTCACCTGGTTCGCCAGCCGGTTGAGGTCGAGCGCCTTGATCCGGACGCTGCCCTTGACGGTGTCGATGGTCGCCTTGGAGACGTTGCCCGCCAGCAGGTCCGCCAGCTCGACGCGGGTGTGCAGCAGGTCCGCCTCGACGTCGAGGTCGCGCAGGTCGACGCCCTGCTGCTCGTTGCGGATCGGCACGCCGTACGCGCGGATCTCCACGTGCTGGTAGTCGCCGCGCAACGCCTGCAGCGTGAACGGGAAGCCGTTGATGCGCACCGACGGGTCCTCGCTGAGCTGCAGCTTCTCCCGCATCCGCTGGGCGATCTGGTACTCGCCCGCCGCGGCCAGCGCGAAGTCGGCCGCCACGAGCAGGACGCCCAGGACGATCACCGTGATGACGAGGAACTTCCCGCGCCGAGACTTCTTCTTCCGCGGCCGTGCAGGAGTGTGCGCAGTCATCCCTCGTCCTCGACGTTGCCGGCGATCCAGGTCGCCATCCGGTCTACCAGGTCAGGAGTCGCCGCCGACTCCGCGTGCCGCATGCCGGGTTCGATCCACAACTCGGCATGTCCGCAGGACGCGCGGTGCAGCGACCTGGCGTGCTCCACGGAGAAATAGTGGTCCAGGTCACCGTGCACGATCAGCAGTGGGGTGGGCGTGATGCGGGCGACCACCTCCAGCGGACTCTCCGGCGCCTGTACCCAGCTGCCGCCGAGCCGAACCCCCATCGCCCGCGCCGCGAGCTTGCCGTGCGGCTGCTCCAGCAGCCAGTGCACCCGGCGCATGGGAGCGGTCTCCCGGGACCACCACCGGGCGGGCCCGCTCACCGAGACGACGGCGTCCGGCCTGGTGGCGCCGAGAGCGGCGTGCCGGAGCACGATCGAGGCGCCCATCGAGAACCCGATCGTGGCGACCTTCGAGTACCCGAGCTCGCGCGCCTTGAGCACGGCCGTCTCGACGTCGTGGACCTCGTCGGCACCGACCGTGGAGCGGCCGCCGGAGCGTCCGTGGCCGCGGAAGTCGAAAGCGACGACCCCTGCCCGGCGGGCCAGCCGGGCCAGCACCCGCGCCACGTACGGCTTGCGCACGTTGTTCGTGAACCCGTGTCCCACAACGAAAGCGAGGTCGCCGTCGCCCCTGTGGTGGACGCCGTGCAGGCGCACTCCGTCGTGTGACATGGATGTAACAGGCATGACGTCTGTGGAAACAAGTGTGAGCACGGCTTCTCGACCTGGGACTTTCTCGGGGTGCACAGGTATCGTCTCCGTCATCCGCAGGCAACGGGGCCCGGTCACCGTACGCCGCTGGTCTGGTCGAGGTGACCTGACCACGGCCGAATTGGAGGGCGCCGCGATGAGCATCGACGTGCTTCTGCTGACGACAGACCCGGACCCCGAGGCGGTGCTGCCCGCACTGGCTCTGCTCCCCCACGCCGTGCGGCCGCTGCGCCCGGAGGTCTCCGCGCTCCTCGAAGCCGGCCCGCACGACATCGTGCTGGTGGACGCCCGCACCGACCTCGTCGGCGCCCGGTCGCTGTGCCGCCTGCTCGACTCGTCCGGCGTGGACGTCCCCGTGGTGGCCGTGGTCACCGAGGGCGGCCTCGTCGCGGTGAACTCCGACTGGTCGGTCGACGAGATCCTGCTGCCGAACTCCGGTCCGGCCGAGGTCGACGCCCGCCTGCGCCTGGTGCGCTCGCGCCGCGGCACGACGGCGCCCGGTGGCGACGGCGCGCTGCAGCTCGGCGACCTCGTGATCGACGAGGCCACCTACACCGCGCGCCTGAAGGGCCGCCCGCTCGACCTCACCTACAAGGAGTTCGAGCTGCTCAAGTACCTCGCGCAGCACGCGGGCCGGGTGTTCACCCGCGCGCAGCTGCTGCAGGAGGTCTGGGGCTACGACTTCTTCGGCGGCACCCGGACGGTCGACGTCCACGTGCGACGGCTGCGCGCCAAGCTCGGCCCCGAGCACGAGGCGCTGATCGGCACGGTCCGCAACGTGGGCTACAAGTTCGTCCGCCCGCCGCGTCCCGGTTCGTCCCGTCGCCCCGCCGACGTCGCCGAGGTGGAGATCGACGACTCCGCCCGCGTCCTGGATGATCGTTTGATCGCGCGGTAGGTTCGCCTGTGTGGCGCAACTGAGCTGGTTCGAGGAGCTGGCGGCCGACCAGGCCGCCGAGGTGACGGGGCTGCTGGAGGCGGCCGGGAGCACCGACGGCGTGGCCCCGGTCGGCGAGGCCGTGCGGCTGAGGATGCGTCCCGGCGCGCTGGGCAGCCGCCACCTCCTCGCGCACCTGAACGGCGAGCTCGCCGGGTACGCGCACGTCGACCTGGCCGGCGACTCCGGCGGCAACAAGGTCGCCGAGCTCGCCGTGCACCCGAAGCACCGCCATCAGGGCGTGGGCGAGGCGCTGGTCAAGGCGCTGCCCCAGGAGTCGCTGCGCATCTGGGCGCACGGCGGCCACCCGGACGCCGAGAAGCTGGCGGCCAAACTCGGCTTCCGCAAGGTGCGCGAGCTGCTGCGGATGCGGCTGCGCGTCGAGAACGACCTGCCGGAGCCCGAACTGCCCGCGGGCATCACCATCCGGCCGTTCGTGCCCGGCCGGGACGAGGCCGCGGTCGTCTACGTGAACCACCGCGCGTTCGACTGGCACCCCGAGCAGGGCTCCATGTCGATCGAGGACGTCCGCGCCAAAGAAGAAGAGGACTGGTTCGACCCCGAGGGATTCCTCCTGGCGTTCGACGGCGACGGCACGCTGGCGGGCTTCCACTGGACGAAGCTGCACACGCCCGAGCTGGGCGAGGTCTACGTCGTGGGCGTCGACCCGGACAGGCAGGGCGGTGGTCTCGGCAGGGCGCTGACCCTCGCGGGCCTGCGCCACCTGCGCGAACAGGGCGTCAAGGAAGTCATGCTCTACGTCGAGGCGGACAACGCGGCCGCGGTCCGGGTCTACACGAAGCTCGGCTTCACCCTGTGGGACGCCGACGTCCAGTACGCCCGGTAGTCAACGTACCGTCACAAAACGCATACGCGCTGGTCACGCAGTCACTCTTTCGGCCGTGTGACCCGTCACTTCCCGTTCGGTGTTCACCTCCCGTTCACCCTGTCTAGGTGGGTTGTCCACTCTGGCTACCTACCTTCCGTAGCGAGCGGCGGGGTCCGTCGCGAAACCGCTACTGCTTTCCGCAAGGTGGAGGACCAAGGTGAAGATCCAGCGGCACGGTGCCGTGCTCGGCCTCGTCGCGGCCAGCGCGCTGCTGCTCGGTGCATGTGGCAGTGACAACAACGCGCCGACGGGTGGCACCAACACCACGTCGAACGCTGCCTCTGTCCCGGTCGAGTGCGGTGGCAAGACCAAGCTCAACGCTGAGGGCTCCTCCGCGCAGAAGAACGCGGTCGACGCGTTCGTCCAGGCCTACCAGGCCGCCTGCCCCGGTGTGGACCTCGCGTACAACCCCTCCGGCTCCGGTGCGGGCGTGAAGAACTTCAACGCCGGCCAGGTTGACTTCGGTGGTTCGGACTCCGCCCTCAAGGAAGGCGCCGAGACCGAGGCCGCCGCCAAGCGCTGCCAGAGCAACCCGGCGTGGAACCTCCCGCTGGTCTTCGGCCCCGTCGCCATCGGCTACAAGGTGTCCGGTGTGGACAGCCTCGTGCTGGACGCCAAGACCACCGCCGCGATCTTCTCCGGTGCGGTCAAGAAGTGGAACGACCCGGCCATCAAGGCGCTGAACGGCTCCGCGACCCTGCCGGACAAGGACATCGCGGTCGTCTACCGCTCGGACGAGTCGGGCACCACCGACAACTTCCAGAAGTACCTCAAGGTCGCCGGTGGCTGGACCAAGGGTGACGGCAAGCAGTTCAAGGGCGGTGTCGGCGAGGGCAAGGAGAAGTCCGCCGGTGTCGCGCAGGCCGTCGGCTCCATCGACGGTGCGATCACCTACGTCGAGTGGTCGTTCGCGCAGGACAACAAGCTGTCGATCGCCAAGATCGACTCCGGTGCCGGCGCCGTCGAGCTGACCGCCGAGTCGGCCGGCAAGGCGATCGACGAGGCCAAGGTCAAGGGCAAGGGCAACGACCTCGTCCTCGACCTCGACTCGATCTACGGCTCCAAGGCCGCCGGTGCGTACCCGCTGCTCCTCGCGACCTACGAGATCGTCTGCTCCAAGGGCTACGACGCCGACACCGCGAAGGCCGTCAAGGCGTTCCTGACCGTCGCCGCCACCTCGGGCCAGGCGCAGCTCGCCGAGGCCGGCTACGTGCCGCTGCCCAAGGCGTTCCAGGAGAAGCTGCTGACCGCGGTGAAGGCGATCGCCTGAGCTTGATGCGACACTTCGACCAACGCTGACGCGATGAACGATCCCGTCGTGGCCAGGCGCCCCGCCCGCTCCGGTGAACCCGGAGCGGAGCGGGGCGTCGCGGCTGCTCCCCACGCCTCGGAGGCTCCGATTCCCCCGACACCGGAAGCTCCAGAAACCCCAAAGGCACCGCACGTTCGGCCCGGTGACCGCATCTTCCGCGGCCTGGCGACGGGATCCGGTGTCTTCATCGTCGCGCTCATCGGTGCGATCGGCCTGTTCCTCATCGTGCAGGCGATCCCGTCGCTCGGGCTGGACAACGTCAACTTCCTGACCAGCCGCGAGTGGAACACCTCGAACCCGGAGGACCTGCGGTTCGGCATCCTCGACCTGCTGCTGGTCACCGTTGTCGTCTCGATCCTGGCGCTGCTGATCGCCATGCCGATCGCGCTGGGCATCGCCCTGTTCCTCACGCAGTACGCGCCGCGCAAGCTCGCCCGGCCGTTCGCGTACGTCATCGACCTGCTCGCCGCGGTCCCCTCGATCGTCTTCGGCCTGTGGGGCCTGTTCGTGCTGGGTCCGGAGCTCTACCCGGTGTCGCAGTGGCTGGTCGACAACCTCGGCTGGTTCCCGCTGTTCGCCAAGGGCAACGTGAACCTGCAGCTCGGCGCCACCGTCTTCACCGCGGGCATCGTCGTCGCGGTGATGATCCTGCCGATCATCACGGCCGTCAGCCGCGAGGTCTTCGAACGCACGCCCACGATGCACGTCGAGGGCGCCATCGCGCTCGGCGCGACCAAGTGGGAGGTCGTCCGCACGACCGTCCTGCCGTTCGGCAAGGCGGGGTACGTCAGCGCCTCGATGCTCGGCCTCGGCCGCGCGCTCGGCGAGACCATCGCGGTCATGATCATCCTGAGCACGGCGACCTCGGCGTTCGGCTGGTCGCTCTTCGACGGCGGTGCCACCTTCGCCTCGAAGATCGCGCTGGCCGCACCGGAGTTCAACGACCCGCGCTCGGCCGGCGCCTACATCGCCGCCGGTCTGGTGCTGTTCGTGCTGACCTTCGTCGTGAACGCCATCGCGCGCTCGATCGTCGCCGGCCACAAGGAGTACGAGTGAGCACGAACCTCGCCGACCCGACGCGCCTCGCGACGCCGCCGACGTTCCAGTCGGTCAGCGTCTCCCGCCGGATCAAGAACGGCCTCGCCACCGGCCTCGTCTGGGGCGCGTTCCTGGTCGCCGTCATCCCGCTGGTGTGGGTGCTCTACACCGTGCTCGAGCGCGGCTTCCCGGTCATCCTCGACGGGGACTGGTGGCAGAAGTCGCTGTCCGGCCTGCTCGCCCGCCAGGAGGGCGGCGGCGCGTACCACGCGATCTACGGCACGCTGGTCCAGGGACTGGTGTGCGCGGTCATCTCCGTGCCCATCGGCATCATGATCGCGATCTACCTCGTCGAGTACGGCGGCCGCTCCAAGCTGGCGAAGTCCACGACGTTCATGGTCGACATCCTCACCGGTGTGCCGTCGATCGTCGCGGCGCTGTTCATCTACACGGTGTGGATCACCTACGCGGGCTTGGGCCGCAGCGCGTTCGCCGTGTCGCTCGCCCTGGTGCTGCTGATGGTCCCGGTCGTCGTGCGCACGACCGAGGAGATGCTCAAGATCGTCCCGGACGAGCTGCGCGAGGCCTCCTACGCGCTCGGCATCCCGAAGTGGAAGACGATCGTCAAGATCGTCATCCCGACGGCGCTGTCCGGCATCCTGACCGGCATCATGCTGGCCCTCGCCCGCGTCATGGGTGAGACCGCACCGGTGCTCGTGCTCGCCGCGTACGCCCCGTACATCAACTACAACCTCTTCGACGGCCCCATGGCGTCGCTGCCGTTGATGATGGTGAACGAGCGGAACAACCCGACGCAGGCGGGCTACGAGCGCCTGTGGGGCGCGGCGATCACGCTCGTGCTGATCATCACCCTGTTCAACCTGCTGGCGACCGTGATCTCGCGGACGCTGGCGCCGAAGACGAAGTGAGCGGGCGGACATGGCCAAGCGACTCGACATCAAGGACCTGAACCTCTTCTACGGCAAGTTCCACGCCGTGGAGAACGTCTCGCTCGCGGTGCCGCCGAAGAACGTCACCGCGTTCATCGGCCCCTCCGGCTGCGGCAAGTCGACCGTGCTGCGGTCGCTCAACCGCATGCACGAGGTCGCCCCCGGCGCCCGCGTCGAGGGCAAGGTGCTGCTCGACGGCGAGGACATCTACGCGTCCACTGTGGACCCGGTCGAGGTGCGCCGCACCATCGGCATGGTGTTCCAGCGCCCCAACCCGTTCCCCACGATGTCCATTCGCGACAACGTGGTGGCCGGGCTGCGGCTCGCGGGCGTGAAGGACAAGAAGAAGCTCGACGAGGTGGCGGAGCGCTCGCTGCGCGGCGCCAACCTCTGGAACGAGGTCAAGGACCGGCTCGACAAGCCGGGCGGCGGCCTCTCCGGTGGTCAGCAGCAGCGTCTGTGCATCGCCCGCGCCATCGCGGTGCAGCCCGACCTGCTGCTCATGGACGAGCCCTGCTCGGCCCTGGACCCGATCTCCACGCTGGCGATCGAGGACCTGATCACCGAGCTGAAGAAGGAGTACACGATCGTCATCGTGACCCACAACATGCAGCAGGCGGCGCGCGTGTCCGACCAGACCGCGTTCTTCAACCTGCTGGGTGTCGGTCAGCCGGGACAGCTGATCGAGGTGGACGACACGGAGAAGATCTTCTCCAACCCCGGCCAGAAGGCGACCGAGGACTACATCTCCGGCCGCTTCGGCTAAATTCCTGGGCGTGAGCCCGCAGAGCAAGTCGCGCAAGCGCAAGCAAGGCAAGGCACCCGGCCGCCGGCAGGAGCAGCAGTCCCCGTACGGGGCGCTGCTCGAGTCGGCGGCCGCGCTGCGTTCGGAGTCGTGGCTGCTCGCGGACGCCTGGGCGAGCGAGCTCTACGCCACGCTCTGGCTCGCAGGCTCCGGCCACACGCCGATGGTCGAGGCCTTGGAGGCGATGGACGACCCGGCGGCGCTCACCGCGCTGCGCGCGCTGTCCGGCGTGGGCTCCGCCGAGCACAGGGCCGAGGCGTTCGAGGCAGCGCAAGCCGTCGCGGCACGCGGCGTCGCCGAGCCGGACTGGTACGTCCCGGGCGCCGTCCCCGACTTCCGCGACGCCTTCCTCGTCACGAACCTGCTGGGCGACGTGGAGGTCATCGCGATCACCCAGGAACGCGCCGGCGTGGGCGAGACCGTGCTGTTCATGCGCCAGCCGGTGCTCGGGGCCACCGCGATCGAGCTGTTCTCGACGCCGGACGAGGGCACCGTGGCGCTGCTGGAGGACATGATCGCCTCCACCCCGGACGCGTTCCGCGACGAGATCACGCCGCTCAGCGCCACCGGCGTCTACGACCGCGTGTGGCCGGACGTCGAGCAGTTCTGGGCGGACGGGCCCGACGAGGAGGCCGAGGAAGGCCTCATGGGCGACGAGGACGTGCGGCACCCCGTCCAGCTGATCGCCCTGGCCGACGCCCGCGTGAGCGCGCTGGTGCCGAGCGAGTACGAGATCCCGGTCATCGGTCCGGAGAGGACGGACGAGGTCGTCGAGGCGTTCCTGGCTTCACAGCACGGGATCGCCGACGCCGAGGCCGCGCGGGCGTTCGCGGGGATCGTCGTTTCCGCCGCGGTGGAGCAGAACCGCGACCCCGTGGTGTACGGGCCGGCGTCGCTCACCGCGGTGCTGATCCTCAACGTGGCCGCGAAGTTGCACGTGTCCGAAGAGGACCTGGCCCTGCTGCCGGAGCTGGTGCGGGCGTGGGCGTACTTCACCGTGGAGGCACGGGATCTGCCGCGCGACGAGGCGCGGGCGGCGTGGGACGAAGAACTGCCCACCGTGTTCGCCGAGTTCTCCGAGGCCTACGCCGATCCGGAGCTCGCGGCGGAACGCGATGGGCAGTTTCGCTGAGTGAGCGGCGCTCTCAGAGGTTCTCGTCGCCACCGTAGCCGGGCATCCGGCCGGTGACGACGAAGACCGTGCGCTTGGCGACCGACACGGCGTGGTCGCCGTAGCGCTCGTAGAAGCGGCCGAGCAGCGTCACGTCCACCGCGGCGGGGACGCCGTGCTGCCACTCCTTGTCCATGATGACGGAGAACAGGTGGCGGTGGATGTCGTCCATCGCGTCGTCCTCTTCTTCGAGGCTGCGCGCGCGGTCGACGTCCTTCTCGCGGATGATCTCCGCGGCCTCGTTCGCGAGCTTGACCGCGATCTGGCCCATCTCGGCGAAGTACGGCCGCACGTCCTCGGGCAGCGCCGACGCCGGGTGGCGGCGGCGGGCGGCCTTCGCGACGTGCAGGGCCAGGTCGCCCATCCGCTCGACGCTCTCGGCGGCGTGGATGACCGCCAGCACGGTGCGCAGGTCGGTCGCGACCGGTGCCTGCAGCGCGAGCAGCGCGTACGACTGCTCCTCGATGCTGGAGCGGACGTCGTCGACCTTCTGGTCGCCGCTGATGACCTGCTCCGCCAAGCCGAGGTCGGCCTGCAACAGGGCGGCGGTCGCGTTCTGCATCGCCTCGGCGACCATGCCGGTCATGTCGGCCAGCTGGTCGGCGAGCTGTTCTAGCTGGTCGTGGTAGGCCTCGCGCATGGCGCTCAGCCTACGTCCCGACCACCGCGGCGGCGACATCGAAGGATGAACCGGAGGTGAACCCCCGGCGAATCACTTCGCCGCGCAGGGGTCCTGCGCCGCGTTCACCACGGCGAAGTCGCCACCGGGCTGCTGGGTCTGCCCCTGGTTGGTGCCGGCGGGGGTGCTCCCCTTCGGGGAGACGATCTTCTCGTCGAAGTTCGCACCGATGACCAACTGGACGGCGCCACCCATCTCGGACGCCTCCACCAACTCCGCGATGGGCACGGCCGCCTTGAGCGTCGCCGCCTTGTTCTCGTTGCCCTTCGCGTACCTGATGATCGTCTTCGGTGCGCGCTCCGGCGCGTTGTCCCGCTTCGCGATCTTGAAACCCTGCTGCTCCAAGCCGTTCGACGTCCTGGCGACGGCGCCGCCGTTCGTCGGATCCCCGTTGAGGACCTGGATGGAGATCTCCTTGGGGTCGATCACCGTGCCGGGCTGCGGGGCCGCGGGATTCGCGTCCCCCGGCTTGGGGTCGACGGGCTTCTCCTGCGGCAGCGGCGTTCCGTCGATGATCGTCTGGAACAACGCCTTGACGTCGTCGTCCTTCAGCCGCTCGATGTTGTCGTCCGGGATGTCGATCAGCTTGTTGTCGTCGGTCCAGTGCGGCATCGTCACGAACGAGACGCGTCCCGCCTCGAGGCTCTGCAACGAGTTCGCGAGCTCCAGCAGCGAAGCCACGTCGATGTTGTCGCCGACGGTGGAACCGGTGAGGGCGTTGATGAAGTTGTTCAGCTTGGTGGGGCTGAGCAACACCTCGTTCGACAACGACTGGCGCAGCATCGCGGACAGGAAACCCTGCTGGCGCTTGATGCGGTCGAAGTCCGTGCCACCGTCGCCGTCGACCTTGCGCGCGCGGACGTACTGCAGCGCCTGGTCTCCCTTGAGCAGGTGCTTGCCCGGCTTGTCGATGATGACGCCGAGCTCACCGTCGACGATCTTCGTCGGCGTGCAGATCTCCACGCCGCCGATCGCCGTCGACATCTCGCGGAAGCCGTTGAAGTCGATGCTGACGAAGTGGTTGATCTTGAGTCCGGACAGCTGGGTCATCATGTTGGCGACGCACTCGGGCCCACCGTCGTTGTAGACGGAGTTCGCCATGACGTCCTTCTCGGGGGCCAGCGGGCCGGCGTACTGCCCGGTGTCCGGGTTCCAGCTGCGGCACGCGGGCCGGTCGACGCGCACGTCACGCGGCAGCGACACGACGACCATGCGCTTCCGGTCGGCCGGGATGTGCGCGAGCATCAGCACGTCCGACCGCGCGCCACCCTCCTGCGCCTGCGTTCCGACGTTGTCGCCCGCCTTCGCGCCCGCCCTGGTGTCCGAGCCGACCAGCAGGAAGTTCTCGTCACCGAGCTGCTTCTCGGCCTGCTGCACCGCCTGCGAGTTGCCGCCGAGCGCGTCGATCTTCTGGATCTTGGAGTCGGCCCACTTCATCGCGCCCCAGCCGATGCCGGTCGACGCGAAGATCACGGAAGCGGCAGCGATCGCGCCGATCCGCGCGGTGCGCATCCACTTGCGCTGCTGGGGCGTGCGACCCACGACCCGCGGCTCGCCGGTCTCGTCGTCGACGACCACCGGGTCGGCGAACTGGGTCGCCTCCTCGTCGGGCTCGTCCTCGTCCTTGACCCATGGCATGAGCTTGGCGCGCCGCTCCTTGCGCTGGC
This sequence comes from Lentzea jiangxiensis, assembly GCF_900104175.1. GTDB lineage: Bacteria > Actinomycetota > Actinomycetes > Mycobacteriales > Pseudonocardiaceae > Lentzea > Lentzea jiangxiensis. The sequence continues at coordinate 28,806 of NZ_FNIX01000016.1, read as the reverse complement.
GCTCCTGCTCGAGCAGCTCGTCGTGCACCGCGGAGAACCGCGCGAGGGTGTGGTCGACCTCGCGGCGCTTCTTCACGTCCTCGCCGATGGCCTCCATCTCGGTGGTGAGGCTCATCGGGTCCATGTCTTCGCGCTTCTCGACCCTGGCCACACCCGCCGCGGGGGCGATCTGGGTGGCTTCGGGTCCCGGCCCGCCGACCTGGGTCTCCTCCGCCGGCGTGGGCGCGTCCGACGGCACGCCGAGCCGGTTGGAGATGACGGGGGGCATCGGGCGCGGACCGCTCGACTCCGCCCGCGGGGGCATCGGCCGGGGGCCGCTCGACTCCGCGCGGGACGGCATCGGCTGCCTGCCGGTCACGTCCCCGTTCGGGGGCATGGGCCGGCGGCCGGTGCTCTCCGGCCCCTCGCCGGGGACGGGAGGTCGCGCGATGCTGTTCGACGACGGCGCGTCGCCCGGCAGGAGGCGGCGCGGCGCGGGGCCGTCCGGCGTTCCTCCCGGCGCGGGGGGACGCCCGGCGGGACCCGGTTGCTCACCGGGTGCGGGCGGGCGCGGGATGCCGCCCGACGACGGGACGTCGCCGGGGGCGAGCCTGCGCGGCGGTGCGCCGCTGACGTCGGGGCGCCGCAGCGTGCCGCTGGGCATGCCGCTCGCCTCCGGCGCCGGACCGGGCGCGGGGCGCCTCGGGATGCCGCCGGCCGAAGGCGCGTCACCGGGCGGCATGCGGCGGGGATCGCCGGGAGCCGGGGGCCTCGGCGGGACGTGCGCGCCCGCGTCACCGGGTGCCGGTGGGCGCGGGACGCCGCCCGAGGACGGGACGTCGCCGGGGGCGAGCCTGCGCGGCGGTGCGCCGTTCGGCGGCATCTCGCCCGGCGCGGGACGGCGCTGCGGACCGGCTGCCTCGGGGCGGCGGGCCGCGGGCGGCTGCTCGCCGGGCACCGGGCGGCGCTGCGTTCCCGTGGCGTCGGGCCGCGGCCGCTGTCCTGTCTGCTCACCCGCGGGCGGGTAGGCGCCGTTCTGGGCGGGCCTCGGCCGTTGCCCGGTCTGCTCGCCGGGACGCGGCCGCTGACCGGTCTGGGCGGCGCTCGCCTCCGGGGCGTCCGGCCTGCGCCGCCTGCCCGTCTGATCGGCGGGGAAGTTCTGCGGGGGCGCCTGGTCCGGCAGCGGAGGCCGCGGGCGCGCACCCGTCTGCTCACCGGGCCGGTGAACGGCGGGCGGCTGCTGCCGCGGGGCCTGCGGTGGCGGAGCCTGTGGTGGCTGAGCCGCCGGCGGGTCGGGCAGGGCACGCCTGCCCGTGGGCGCGGGTGGGTCCGGCAGGACGCGCCTGCCTGTCGTGGGTGCGTCGGGCGAGCCTGGCGGGACGGGCCGGGGGATGTTCGTCCTGCTGTGCTGCTCGATGAGGTCCGAGACGCTCAGGCCCCCAGCGCCTTCCATCGAGCGACGTCTACGGCCGGTCGGCTGGTCGTGCTGGGGATCCTGATCACCACGGGAAGAGGGGCCGCCACGTCGGGGGTCGTCGGGCACCCAATCTCCCTTCAGGGTCAGAAGCAAAAGCGGTTCGTCATTACGAAGTGACGACGACCGGGACACAAGGGTTGCATCACCGGCGTGTCAGTTGCGCCCGCGATACTACGGATGTAGGCGACTTCTGACGACCACTCCGGGTGATACAGCTGCGATCCGTACGCGATTATGCGCAGTCCGCTTGCCCTGAACGGGTGAGCCACGTCACTCAGCAGTAGTCAGGGGCACGTGTTTGCGCGATCGCACGCCTGCCTGAGGCGGCACCCGCGAGGCGAACTCGGCCGTCGGCTCGGTACGCCACCGCGTTGCGGCCCGACTGCTTGGCTGAGTACAGGAGGCTGTCGGCGCGCAGCAGCTGTTGCTCGGCGCTGACGGCGGGACGTTCCGGCGCCTCGTCGGCGGGCGGCTCGTACGCGAGACCCGCGCTGACGGTCACGCGCAGCCCCGGAGCGATCTCGTGCCACGGGTGACGCTCGACACGTTCCCGGGCCGCCTCGGCGACCTCCAGGGCGCTCGCGGCGTCCACGCGGGGAAGCACGAGCACGAACTCCTCGCCGCCGTAGCGGGCGCAGAAAGCGCCCTCCGGCAGGCCGTCCTGGAGCAGCTCGACCACCCGCTGCAGCACCCGGTCGCCCAGCAGGTGGCCGAACGTGTCGTTGACCTGCTTGAACCAGTCGAGGTCGATCAGGGCGATGGCGAGCCCGTGCCGGCACGCCCCGTGCTCGGTCAGCAGGTCCATCAGCCGTTGGTCGAGGTAACGGCGGTTGTAGGAGTCGGTGAGACTGTCGCGCAGGCTCTGCTCGCGGGCCTCGGCGTGCTCGCGGCGCAGCCTGTCGACCTCGCGGCGCAGCTGCTCCGGGACGTGCGGCTCCTCGACCTGGTCGGCGTAGACGAGGTCGAGCGCGGAACGCAGGTGCAGGTACGCCTTGCGCCACTCACCGCGGGAGGCGAACAACGTCGCGATGGACTCGTGCAGGTCTATCGGCCCGGGTCCCCGCTCGTCGACACCGGTGTCGGGCTGGGGATCTGCGATCTCGGGTCGCAGCGCGGTCATCGCGGTCACCTCCTTACCTGCCAGGTGTCGTCTCCGAAGAGGCGGCGCTTGAGCCAGAAGGACGCGCGGGGACGGGATTTCCCCCGTCCGGTTGACCGTCGCCTGCTCCGATCCAGTGAGCTTGGAAGGTGGACAAGCTGGTCAGCCACCGAGACAGGGTGCGAACCCGTACACCTGTCCGTCCAGGTGCACCACGTGCAGCGATCCGATCTGGCTGCCCACCACCGCACCGTCCCGGCTGAGCGTGATCGTGACGGCGACGACGTAGACGTTCCCGCGCGGGTGGGCCTTCTCGCCGGGGGGTGCCCAGTCGGCGTCCGTCCGAAGCGTGGCCCACGTCGGTTCGACCTTTATGGTGGCGCCGCGCAGGTCGCACGTCTTCTGCCGGAAGTCCGGGTGCTGGGTCTCCTTGAGCAGCCTCTGCTGCTGGGACGCGCCCTCGTCACCCGCCTTGTTGAGGCGCTCGTAGAACTCCCGGAACCGCGCGCGGTCGTCGTCGGACAGGCTGGCCGGTTTCGCCGTGCCCGCGACCGGGCCGGTGCAGCCCGCGAGGAGCGCGAGCGAGACGAGGAGGACCGCGATGCGTTCAGCCACCGGAGTGCATCACGTCCGCACCGGCCGGCACCGTCGCGTCCTCGGGGTCGTCCAGCCACCCCTCGGGCAGCACGACCTTCGCCGAGGAACCCTGCCTGCCACGAGGCCCTTCCGCGTTCGCGGGGAACGGGACGCTCCCGTCGAGCGTGCCGATGAGGTCGTCCAGCTCCTGCAGGCTCGACACCATCGCGAACGCCCGCCGCGTGTCGCCGCCCACCGGGAAGCCGTGCCAGTACCAGGCCATGTGCTTGCGCAGGTCGCGCAGGCCCTTGTCCTCGCCGTCGTGGGCCGCGAGGAGCTGGGCGTGCCTGCGCAGCACCTCGGCGACCTCGCCGAGGGTCGGGCCCTGCGGAACCGGCTCGCCCCGGAACGCCGCCTGCAGGTCGCGGAAGAGCCACGGCCGGCCGAGGCAGCCACGCCCGACCACCACGCCGTCGCAGCCGGTCCGCGCCACCATGTCGAGCGCGTCCTGGGCGCTGAAGATGTCGCCGTTGCCGAGCACCGGGATGCTCGTGACGGCCTCCTTGAGCCGCGCGATGGCGGTCCAGTCGGCCTTGCCGGAGTAGCGCTGCGACGCCGTGCGCGCGTGCAGCGCCACGGCCTGTGCACCCTCGTCCTGCGCGATACGTCCCGCGTCGAGGTACGTCAGGTGATCGTCGTCGATGCCGATGCGGAACTTCACGGTGACCGGCATGTCCCCGGCGTTGCGGACCGCGGCCCGCACGATCTGCCGGAACAGCTCCCGCTTGTACGGCAGCGCCGCCCCGCCGCCCTTGCGCGTCACCTTGGGCACCGGGCAGCCGAAGTTCATGTCCATGTGGTCCGCGAGGTTCTCGTCCACGATCATCTTCGTGGCCTCGCCGACGTTGCCCGGGTCGACGCCGTAGAGCTGCATCGACCGCGGGCTTTCGCCCTCGTCGAACGTGATCATGTGCATCGTCATCGGGTCGCGTTCGACCAGCGCGCGTGCCGTGATCATCTCGCAGACGTAGAGCCCGGCCCCGTACTGACGGCACAGCTGCCGGAACGCCACGTTGGTGATGCCGGCCATGGGGGCGAGCACGACGGGCGGGTCGACGGCGAACGGGCCGATCTTCAGCGTGGGGGGAACGGGCACGCCTTCCAGGTTACGGCACTGACCTGCCGCGATCTTCACCGAACGTGACCGCGATCGCGTAGTGGGTCTCCCGGTCGGATGTCACCAGCCGGATCGTGGCCACGGTGGGCGACGACCGGATCGTCCGCGTCGCGATCGCAGGGAAGGCGGTGCCGCCGGGCAACGACTCGGTGGCCGCGGTCACGACGATGTCGACTTGCTGTCGGGTGATGTCGCCCGGCACCAGCCCGATCTCCGTGCTGACCAGCGTGGCAGCGGATCCGTTGCGGCGGCGGGGGTCTCCGCGGACGGCGAACACCCCCGGTGCCCCGATCGGGTGTCGGAGGCTTCTGCCAACATGCCTCTGGAGGTGGTCGACGGCATGGGGGCGGTTGCACTGATCAGGTCCGGGTTCGAGCGGTTCTTCGTGGACGGGCCCGTGGGCAGGCCCACCGGCGGCGGTGAACAGCAGGTCGTCACCGTCCAGCAGGCCGGTGAGCTGGCCCTGCCGACCGGCAGGCTGGTGGCGGCGGACCCGTTCGTGTTGTGGCCGGAGGACGCGGAGGCGTTCACCGACGAGGTCGAGCCGGGCAGCTACCCGGTGTCGGTTTCGCTGGTGTCGTACCTCGACGGCGACGGGGTGCCCGACCTGCGCCAGGGTTACCGCGTCGCGGCGGCGAAGGTGACGGTGCGGGACGAACCCGCGTACTCGTGGCGACCGGCGGTCCTGCCCGGTGAGCACGTGCCGATGCTCCCGGTGATGCCGGAGTTCGGCTACGAGGTGAAGTCGAGCACCGGTGCGTTCTTCGACCTGTCCGCCGCCCCGGCGCTCGACCGGCTGGCGAGCGACGACGAGGCGGGCGACTGCGCCCTGATCGACGCCCTGAACGCGGTCGGCGGTGGGCGCGGCCCGGCCACCGTGACCGACCCCCGGACCGGGCTGAACGTCGTGGCGTTCTCGACCGGCTGGGGCGACGGCGTCTACCCGACCTGGGTGGGCCGCAACACCGCGGGCGACCCGGTGGCGTTCGTGACCGACTTCTTCGTGATCAACAAGTTCTAGTCCGGGGTCCGGAACGGCGCACCCGCCCCGCGAGGCCGACAGCGCCGGGCGGGTGTGCGCGTGTTCGCGGTGCGGCAACGGACGCGCGTGCCGTTCGGTGAGCCGTCAGTCCACAGTGGACACCCCGATGTCGTCGGCGTGGTCAGAACGGCTTCACCCGGCCATTTTGCGTCCGAACGGATGTTTCAACCCCTCCAAGCCGGGTACGTGCGTGGGGTGAGCGAAGCTGAGGAGTCCGACCAACGCAGACTCGCCCGCAACGTGAACGAGCTGATGCAGGAGCTCCGCGTGGCGCAGGCCAGTGTGCAGATCCTGTTCGGCTTCCTGCTCTCCATAGCGTTCACCGAGAAGTACGTCTCCATCGGTTCGCACATCCGCATCACCCACCTGGTCACGGTGCTGTGCGCCGCGGTGGCCGTCGCGTTCCTCACCGCTCCCGCCGCGTGGCACCGCGTGCTGTTCCGGCAGGGCCGCCGCGAGGACGTGGTCAGCCGGGGCAACACGTTCGCGCTCGTCGGACTCGCCTTCCTGGCCCTGGCCATGACCGGCACCGTCCTGCTGCTCGCGGAGATCGTCCTCGGCGGCTGGCCCGCGCTGGTGGTCGGCGGCCTGGCGTTCGCGATCTTCACCGGCCTGTGGTTCGTGCTGCCGTTCGCGTCATCCCAGCGTGCTCAGGACGGCGAGGAGTCCTAGCCCCACAGCCACCGGGACAGCCGTCAGCACGTTCCTCATCGTGAGGCGCGGTTGCTCGCGGATCGTCCTGATCCCCAGCGGCACCAGTGCGACGCACAGCCCGATCGTCCCGATGACCGACAGGACGTCGGTCCCCTTCAGCACGCCGAGCGGCAGCAGTCCCGTCGACGCCAGCGCGACCGCCCTGACCACGCCGAGCACGTCGGCGCGGTGAGCCCCGACCGCCAGCACGAACCAGCCGGACATGATCGTGAAGCTCAGGTAGCTGAACAGGTGCAGCTCCCCGTACCCCTGGGCGACCAGGTCCGTCGCCCGGTCGACCCCGAGGTGCTCCGTAGCGTTGAACGCGGCCTGGTCGACGCCCGCGTGGAACGTCCGCCCGAACAGCCCTACCGTCACGAGGACGCCACCCCAGACCGCCCACCCCGGTCTGCGCTCCGCGATCCTGTGCGCGAGCCAGGCGACCGCGGCCCACAGGACCACGGTGCCCGCCAGGAAGGCCGTGTAGGCCGCGCGCACCAACGCCGGGTGCTCGGCCACCGCGCGCAACTGGTCGGGGAAGAAGAAGTGGAACGGGGAGCGCAACAGCGTTCCCGCCACCAGCAACACCGGGCCGGCGACCAGTGCCGTGCCACCGACCCACCCGTTCGGAAACCTCATGCCGGACGACGTTGTCACCGCCGCGCGTCCGGCGGATCGGCCCGCGGTCCGAGGTGGCCATCGGCCCGTGGTCCGACCCCCAGGTGGCACCCCGCTTTCTCCCTGATTCCCGGATCCGTTGCTCCGCAACGGATCCGGCCGTCCCTACCGTCGTCGCACGAGAGCCGCCGTGCACACGAGCTTCGGTCCGCCCGACGTCGTCCAGGTGGTGGAGAAGCCGGTTCCGGTGTGACGCGGTTCCGCCCCGGGCGACCGGGTCTTCGGGTTCACCGGCTTCTCGGTGGGCGGCCATGCCGAGTACGTCCGCCTCCCCGCCGAGGGCTCGTTGTGCCGGAAGCCGGAGAGCGAGACCTTCGCCGAAGCCGCCGCAGCCGCGGACGGCGCCACGACGGCGTTGTTCTTCCTGCGCGACAAGGCCGGTGTCCGGCCGGGGCAGCGGGTGCTGGTCAACGGCGCCTCCGGGAGCATCGGCACCCACGCCGTCCAGTGGCCAAGCATCTCGGTGCCGTGGTCACCGCCGTCTGCGGCCCGTCGAACGTCGAGATGGTGAGGTCCCTGGGCGCCGACGAGGTGGTCGGCTACACGGAGCGCGACTTCACCGTTGACCTGGCACCTATGACGTCGTGTTCGACACGGTGACCACACCACCGGTCTGGCGAACAACCTCTGGGCGCTGGGGACGGCGTTCCTCGGCAAGCGCGTCGTCGCCGGCATGTTCGTGGACAAACGGGCGGCCCTGCGGTTCATCAGCGCGCTGCTCGAGTCCGGCGAACTGCGCGTCGTCATCGACCGCACATATCCACTGAGTGACATCGCCGCAGCACACCGTTACATCGATGCCGGTCACAAGCGCGGCAACGTCGTGATAGCGGTCACTTCTTGAAGGCCGGTCGGATCCGTGTCGATTCCCGCTCTTGCTGTTCGACGTGCCGGTAGACGGGCAAGAACCTGATCCGCCGGGAGCGGAAATCAGGTGAGACCGCCGCGGAGATGAGGAACACTCGGGCTCATCGATGAGTTCCACCTGATCTGCCGGTCTCCACCGGTGTCACGGGTGACGCCGGCGGCCTTGGCCGCGACGCGACTGCCAGAAACCTAGTGAGGGTCCCTGACATGACTGCTGCGATCCAAGACCGACCGGCCGCGAAAGCGGGCGGGACACCCCTGGTCGTGCGCCTGCTGGTGCTGGCCACGTTCGTCGTGATCCTCAACGAGACGCTGATGATCAACGCGATCCCGCGCCTCATGGAGTCGATGCACGTCACCGAACAGGCCGCCCAGTGGGTGTCGACCGCGTTCATGCTCACCATGGCCGCCGTCATCCCGGTGACCGGCTGGTTCATGCAGCGCGTCACCACCCGCCAGAGCTACGCGATCGCGATGGGCGTCTTCATCGCCGGAACCGCGATCTCCGCCGTCGCGCCGTCGCTCCCGGTCCTGCTCCTCGGCCGCGTCGTGCAGGCAGCGGGCACCGCCGTGATGTTGCCGCTGCTGATGACGACGCTGATGACCGTCGTACCCGAACGGGACCGCGGCCGGGTCATGGGCAGCGTGACGCTGGCGATCTCCGTGGCGCCGGCCCTCGGCCCGGCCATCTCCGGCCTGATCCTGCAGCTGGGTTCGTGGCGCCTGCTGTTCGTGGCGGTCCTCCCGATCGCCGGCGCGGTGACCTACTTCGGCCTGCGGCAGCTCAAGAACATCGGTGAGCCCGAGGTCAGCTCGCTGGACTGGCTGAGCGCGGTCATGGCCGCCCTCGGCTTCGGCGGCCTGGTCTACGGCCTGAGCCTCTTCGGCGAACGCGACGCCCACCTCGGCCCCACCCTCGGCATCGTCCTCGCCGGCGCGGCCACCGTCACGTTCTTCGTGGTCCGCCAGCTCAGGCTGCAGCGCACCGGCGCCCCGTTGATGGACCTCCGCACCCTCGGCCACCGCACCTACGGCCTCTCCCTGGCCCTGATGTGCGTCGCGTTCCTGGCGATGATGGGCTCGATGATGCTGCTGCCCCTCTTCCTGCAGAACATCCGGGCGCTCACCCCGCTGCAGACCGGCCTCCTGCTCATGCCCGGCGGCCTCGCCATGGGCCTGCTCGGCCCCACCGTCGGCAAGCTCTACGACCGCTTCGGCAGCCGCCCGCTGGTCCTGCCGGGCTCCATCGGCCTGGTCGCTTCCCTCGCGGGCTTCACCCAGATCTCCATGACCATGCCGTACTGGCAGGTCCTGGGCCTGCACGCCCTGCTGATGGTGAGCCTCGCGGCCATGTTCACCCCGATCTTCACCCTGGGCATGGGCGCCCTCCCGCCGAACCTGTACCCGCACGGCAGCTCGATCCTGGGCACGCTGCAGCAGGTGGCCGCGGCGATGGGCACCGCCCTGGTGGTGACCGTGATGTCCGCCCGAGCGGGTCAGCTGGTCACCGAAGGCGCCACCGAGTCCGCGGCACAGCTGAGCGGCATGCGCCTGGCGTTCGTGGTCGCGACCGCCCTGGCGGTGGTCACCATCGTCGTCGCCGCGCTCCTGCCGAGCAAGACGAGCGACTCCGGCCACGCCGGTCACTGAGACACCACCTCGAGGCCCGGATCTGCTGGTCCGGGGCTTCTTGCTGAGCCGGGAAAGGCAGGTGGGGCCCCGGACATGTCCAGTCCAGGGCCCCGGGTTGCCGCCCATTTGCGCACACCAGCGACTTTTAAGAGCCGGATCAGTCCTTAGGTCGCCGCGCTCTTCCGTTGAGCTACGGCCGCACGAGAGCGGCCAGCAGGATTCGAACCTGCACCTCGGCGAGTCTTGTCCGTGCTCGGGCGATCTGGCGTTCGGCGGAAATGCTGAACCTGGAGCGAGAGTCTGAGCTTGATCCCGGCTTGCCTCTGCCGATTGGGCCACCCCGGCCTGCAAGTGCCGGGAGAGGGATTCGAACCCCCACTTTTCACCGAGTGGTTCAGGCTGACGTTCAGTTTCAGCTTTCACGCTCCCACGTGGGGGGAGCGCACCCCCGCGCTCCAGCGGGGGAGTCTGTGGACGCTACCGGAACAGGTAGTCGAAGACCACGTCACCGACGCGCTGGTCGGTGATTTCGAGGCTGTTGGCTTCCTCCCGGGCGAACTTCACCGCGTGCTGCAGCTTCTCCACCCGGTCGACGAGCTCGTTGACCCGCCGGGCCGGCAGCGCACCCGAGAACTTCACCGTGGTCCAGTACCCCACCGGGATGTCCTCGTAGTACACCTCGACCTGCGCCGGGTGCTTCTCCGTCGCCTCGGCCTTGACGTGGTTGCGCGGCACCTTCTTGGTGCGGATCGTCCGAACCTGCTCGGTGCGCCAGTAATCGGCGGACTCGTCGAAGCTCCAGTCCTCCGCCGCGTCGAGCAAGGGCAGCTTCTTCACGAACGTGTGCAGGTCCGTCAGCTGCTTTTCGAGGAACAGCAGGTACGACACGGGCACGTCACGCAGCAACGTCCGCCCGTCGACCACCACGTCGGCCTTCGCAACGCAGTTGGCCCAGTCCTTGGTCGCCGTGACGTCGAAGAGCCGGGTCATCACGGCCGCGGTCTTGCGCAGCACGTCCTCGGCCTTCACCTGCACGCGGGTGGACTCCGGCGGCAACACCTCGCCGTCCTCGTCCTTCGGCTGGTACGTCCGGGAGATACCGGCCAGCAACGCGGGCTTCTGCAGCCCGTGGTGCGCGTCGGTGAGGTCCCGAAGCGTGCCCCCTTTGACACTCTTCTCCACCGCGATGATCTGGTTCAGCTTCGTCATGCCGCACCCCCCTTTTGGTCCAGCGCACCGTACTTGGCGCACACCCGCGCTCGCACGCGATTTCACCAACGGGTTCACTCGTCGCACAGATGCGGTCGTGTACCGAGCACTGTGGACTGTCACTTCAGAAGCAGGCCGTTCGGCCGTCTTCACATTTGCACGTCGGGATGCCGTTCCTCGTTCGGTAGGACCTGGTCGATCCATGCGAGCAACGGGGGCAGCACCTTGTCGGAGTTGAAGCCCCCGATCCGCAAAGCGCTGTAGTCCGCCTGACCGTCGCGCTGCTCGTCTCGCCGCGTCACCTCGTCCACGAGATCCAGTACCTGCTGATCGCGCCCACCGCGCCTTCCTCGAAGGAGGCCAGTTCGGTGGCTGCGGCGTATCAGTGATCTTCCGAAGCGCTCGACGTCTATCGACGTCGCGTCAGGTCAAAGCCAATCATGATCTTGGTTCTTCTGGCCTGCGCCGATTTCCTCCGGTACCCCGGCCCGACCGGCAGTTCCAGTCTGGCGGCTGGTGTGACCATCCGTCCGGTACTCGTCCACGAGGTCGAAGAACAGGACGAGTGGGTCTTCCGTGCCGGCGTTCTCGGTGATGGCTTGAGCCCACCCGCATGACATGCTCCAACCGAACCGGGCGTGGAGCCATTCGCCGAACGGACCGCCGGGGTTGAGGTGAAACGATTCGTTGACGCCATGAACTTCGAGCGCAACGCCGTAGCCCAAGAGGATGGTTTCCAGGTCGCGGAGCTGGCGTCCGCGGATCCACATGCCCGGCCTCAGCCGAACCTGATCGAGGACGCTCCAGACGTCCGTGCACTCGGCTGGCGACACGAGTCCAGGGCGGTCGCTTGCGGTCATGAGCCGGATCCTACGAAGCACCGCCATGTTGAACGGTGGCAAGGCGACGTAGCCATCGCGGCAGTCAGACACCGTACGCAGCCGACCTGGGGTGACCGTGCTGGCGCATGTCGGAAACCGGGAACGACGCCAGGCTCGGATCGGGTGGAACTTCCAAGTGAAACCTCCAGGTCTGTGACCTGGGGTTTGGTGGGCCGCCAGGGCCTCGAACCCTGAAACCTGAAAATTTCCGGAAGTCGATCGGCGTTGTTCGCTGATCTTCGCCGACAGTGCTCGCTACCTGCACGGATGTGGTCTTGAACTGAGCACTATGGACAGTCGCTTCTCGACGCTTGCCGTCGTTTTCTGAGACTAAAGTGTGCCGTCGATCTTGGTCATCTGATCGCCCGCACCTCTGCCATCATCCCGACATTGAGCCTAGAACGCGGCCGGTGGCGCTGGGTCAAGGTACTCGTTCCAGCCTTGACCCAGCGCCGCTGTCGCCTGCCAGCGTTATGGGACCACCACGTTGCTAGTCGTGGGACCACCGACGGCAGCGCAGAAGTGGAACAGGTTATCGCGCTGACGATTGGCGAACGGGGCGTTCCCGTACGACCGAAATGCGGCATGCGCGGACGCGTTGCCCTTGCGAAAACCATTGGTGACCGACTTGCTCCGCTGATGTACTGATGGTCACCGTGAGTCTGCCGCGTGACGGAGGTAGTAGTTGTGAGTGCCTATAACGCGCTTGCCGAGGTGTACGAGTGGCTCATCTCAGATGCAAAGCTGACTCCGGCCGAGTTCGCTTCGTCGTTCGATGACGTCCTCAGTCTCCTGCCGTCGAACGCTCACGTCCTCGATTGTTCGTGCGGGACCGGACAGTTGGCGGTTGGCCTCGCGGGTCTTGGCATGCACGTTGTCGCAACTGACGCCAGCGAAGCGATGGTTCGTCGGACTGCGGAGTTGTCTGAGGAGTTCAGGGCATCTGTCCGGACAGTGCAGGCGGACTGGCAGGAGTTGCCCGACCATTTCGATGACGACACCTTCGACATGGTGTTCTGCGTTGGCAACTCGCTGCACCATGCCGAGGGCGCGCGAGGCAGAGTTGCTGCTCTGGAGTCGATGTCACGGCTTCTGCGCCGTGGCGGGCGCTTGGTACTCACCTCCCGCACTTGGGAACTCGTGAGGGCCAGAGGTTCCCGGCTGGACATCAGTGACCGACTCGTTCGCCGGAACGGTCGCAATGCCGTCGTGGTCTACCGCTGGGACATCGCGCCGAACTGGGAGGACGAGCACCACATCGAGATTGCGGTCGCGCAAGTGGATACGGCTGGGTCGGTTCTTGCCCGCTCGGAACTGCTGTCGAGCTGGCCCTACCGATACGAAGAACTCGAAGTCGAGTTGCACCGGGTCGGGCTCCAGACGGAAATGAGTACGTTCAACCTTGAGGCTGAGAACTACATGGTGGTGGCGAGCAAGGTATAGACACGGGCTCTCAGTCCGTGGTCGGGCCGCAGTTGCAAACAGGAGGCTTGCGTCCTCTCATTGGCATTTCCGGACGTTTGGGTTGCCGTCGCCGTGACCGGGCTAACGCAGATCTGGAACCTGTTCCCTCAGCGGATCACCTGCAGTCGATGGTTCCACGACGGTGGCAACGACAGTCGCCGGCCGTTGTCATGCTCGCGGCGTCGGGGTGGCTCGGTCTGGTGCTCGTTCAGCGTTTCCGCAGCTTCGTCCCGGCCCTGATGCGATGGCAAGGCGGCGCGGCCGTCGCGGCAGTCGAGCGCCGTGTCCAACGGCCCGTGGTGGCCCACTGGCGCTCGTAGGGAGCTGCTGGACGACTCAGCTCTATGGGTGAGCTCGTCGGCTGGAGTAAGGCCGGAGTTGCGGCGCGCAGCGCCGCCCGGCCGACCGGCGCAGCGAAGCGGATGCCGGGAGTGCCGGGATGGATGTTGTCCGCCGGAAAGACCGGGACGCGCCGCCAGCGGCGGCGCCTTGAGGAAGCTGCGGCGCTGTGGTTCGGCAAGTTTCAGGCGCTTGCAGATGCTGGCAAGCGGTCGCCTGACAGCGTCGACACCTACCGCAGCATCCTTGGCCGTCACGTGCTGCCTGGCCTCGGTGAGCTGCGGCTTCGTGAGATGACTGTGGCGCGGATCGACGCGTTCCTCCAGGCGCTGTGGCGGTCGGTCAGCGTCGACACTGCCAAGACGGCCCGTTCGGTGCTCTCCGGGGCGCTGAGGATCGCGGTGAGGGACAAGGCGCTCGACACGAACCGGTTCGGGAGACGGATCGGCTGGAGGCTGGGCGCAAGAAGAGCCCTCGGGCGCTCACGCTGGAAGAGCGGCCTCTTGTGGCTCGAAATGCTGGAGTCAGACGAACAGGCGGTGAAGTGGGACCTTACTGACCTGTCGCGCTTCATGATGGCGACCGGTGTCCGGATCGGCGAGGCGCTGGCCGTCTACTGGGAGGACGTCGACGTCGAGGCGGGCACGGTCGCGGTGAACTACACCGTGATCAGGGCCAAGGGCATCGGGCTGATCCGGAAGTCCACGAAGACGGAGGCCGGAGAACGCACGCTTCCGCTGCCTCGATGGGCGCTGGACATGTTGAAGCGGCGGCGTGCGGTGACGCTCTTCCCGAACGGGCCGGTCTTCCCGAGCAGCCTCGGCGGCCTGCGGGACCCTTCGAACGTTCGGAGGGACCTCCGCAAGGCTCGCGGCGGCGAAGAGTTCGCGTGGGTCACCTCGCACGTCTTCCGGAAGACGGCGGCGACCATCCTCGATGAAGCAGGCCTCTCGGCGCGCCTGGTCGCGGACCAACTCGGGCACGCCCGGCCCTCGATGACGCAGGACGTCTACTTCGCCCGCAAGGTGGTCGACAAGAGGACTGCTGATGCTCTGGAGAGCGCGTTCGGCACGCCGAAACGGGACGCTGACGAGGGAGAAGAGGACCAGGTCAAGGACGGCCCGCCTGATGCCGCAGCTTGAGAGTCAGAGGGGTAAAGCGTGCCAAATGTGTGCCAGCGATCTTGAAATGCGAAACCCCCAGGCCTGTGACCTGGGGGTTTAGTGGGCCGCCAGGGACTCGAACCCTGAACCCGAAGAGTAAGAGCACTTGCTTGGCGTCGTTTGTCGATCTTCCTCGACAGTGCTCGCTACCTGCGCAGATGCGGTCTTGATCTGAGCACTGTGGACAGTCGCTTCTCGACGTTTGCCGTCGTTTTGTGAGAGTAAAGTGTGGGTTGATCTTGGTCTACACGCTTCTAAGGCTGTCGATCTGAGGATCGAAGCAAACGAGTCCCATCGATGTGGCGAGCTGCGCCGCGAAGGCCGAAGCCTCGTCCGCCATGCTGTAGCGCATCGGGAAGTAGATCAGCGGGCCTCTTGCCTCCCCGATGAGTGGGCTTGTCGACCAGGGTGAGGTGTCGTCATCGTCCTCGCTCAGGTCTGGCCAACGATCCAGCAGTGCAGCGACGTACTTTTTGATTAGCGGCGTCGGAGCATGCTCGACGTCGGAGTAGACGTAGCGCTCGTACAAGTCGTCGAGCGCCGTTCGGGCAGCTGCGTCGTCCGCGGGACGAGCGCCCTCCCACACGGCAAGGTCGTAGGACATACCGCCAGATTGACACGGCACCCTGACAGACCTGCCCGTTCGCGCGGCCTGGCTTGTTGAGGACCTGCGACGTTGGCCGGCCTGGCCTCTGCTGGCCGTTGCCCGGCACGTGGATGTCGACTGCCCTATTCGGTGGCAAGGCGGCGCAGCCGTCGCGGCAGTCGAGCGCCGTGCCCAGCCAGCTCGTGGTGACCGTGCTGGCGCTCGTCGGGAGTCGGGGACGAATCGGGCTCGATCGTGCGCGCCGTGAGCTGATGTCTGAGGTCCGGCGCGCAGCGCCGCCCGGCCGACCGGCGCAGCGAAGCGGATGCCGGGAGTGCCGGGATGGATGTTGGTGCAGCGCCAGACCGCACGCGCCGCCAGCGGCGGCGCCTTGATCCTGTAGAGCTTAATTCAGCAGAAAGGATGTACACAGCATGGCGTCTAGCTAGGTAACGTTCTTGGCCACGATGCGATGACCTTGGAAGTTGGTTCATCGCGGGTTGCTTGCGTATAGGAAGGCGTGGCCAGGCTAGTTGGCGTTGCGGACGTATGGGGGGAGCTGACTTTGATACCTGGCGATGGTGGCCGGCGGAGTCGTCGAGGCTTTGCCTACCAGGATGCTGTGACACTCCTGGCCTGCCTTGATATGGAAAAGCTTGGTCATACACGTATCTCCTGGGAAGACCTGGAAGACATCCAGTGCGCCAGGGGGGACGTGCCGATTTACAAGCAAGTAAAAACGCAAGAGGGCGCTCAAACGCGTTTCAGTATTGCCTCGATCTGCAGGGCAGAGAAGAACAAGGATCCACACACCAGTATCCTCGGGAAGCTATTTTCGGGGAAACCGCTTCCTGATGGGGCGTCGTTTGTCCTTGTTGTGAACGAAACTCCGGGTGCTGATCTCTACTGTTTCGTGTCTGCCAACGACGGTAGAGATAGGTCCTATCTAGAAGACCACAAAAGGGACATAGTAACCCGTTTGGATGGTCTCACTGTTTCGGACGGGCGAGACCTGGCGTGGTGCGCCGACCGGTTCGAGGTAGAGATACGCCAACGAGACATCGAAGATGTTGAGAATGACGCACTTCGAAAACTTGAGCCGCATGCAGTAGGTATGCTTAGAGCTGCGCCGCTGATATCAGAGCTCGACAACGCACTCACGGCAATACTGACTTGCATCGCTCGTGAGGCACGAGCGAAAGAAGTTACTACGTGGACTGCTGAAGAATTTCACACGAAGCTGCAGTCTTGTATTTCGAAAGCCATCGGGGTAGGTCAGAACGGCGAACTCCAGCCTCTCATACCCCTGCGAGACAAGCTTGCTCCAGCCGGTGTTTCTGAGGCGGAGGCAGCCAGGATTGCCGATACCATGACGCGCTTTCGGCGCCTCTACAGGTCGTCTGTCGGTCTGCAGCAGGAGACTTTTAACGATCTGTCGGATGACATTCACGCAATCTGTACTGAAGTGATGGCGAAACGACGCGGTGGAGAAATATCTGCTGGCGCGGAGTCGTACATGAAGACTCTTGAGCAAGTGAAGAATCTTCCTCAAGTCATCAGTGGCGAGATACCACTTCGTCACGCGCACGCGTTGCTCTCGGACATCACCGCGCGATGCCAGAATCGATACGCAGATGCCTCGTGAGCTAGGACCGCGGGTGGTTCCTCCCCTGCATCGTCCAATGGACCCAGATGCAAGCTTGGATTTTCATGCTGCGCGACTTCTACTTCTGATAGATCACTGTGGTAGCAATCCCGGTCCGTACATTGATGGTCGTACGAAGCTCGCGAAGCTGGACTTCTTTGTCCGGTATCCGTCATTTCTAAGGCGAGCTCAAGAAGAACTGCGTGAGGCTGATCCATCGATCCGGCCGTTCGAGGTTTGGAACGTGCAGGAAGTGGAAGCTCCGATGATTAGATATCGGTATGGTCCGTGGGATCATCGCTATCGTCAGTTTCTCGCATTCTTGGAATCTCGTAATCTTGTAACAGTAACTCGCACGCATCGACCTGAGCGGGTGAAGTTGACGTCAGCAGGCCGGCGCGCTGCGGAAACTATTGGTGAACGCAGTGAGTTCGCTGTCCTGGTCGACAGATGCACAGCCATGCGGGGAAATCTCGCTGAGATGTCAGGTACCGCGCTGAAAGATCTGATCTATGAGGTCTTCCCGCGTGAGGTTGGCGAGCTTGAGATGCAAGAGGAGATTGTGCCGTGACTGAAAGTGGTTCCACAATCGCCGCGGCACGGTCGGTTCGCGGGATTAGAATTGTGAGTCTTCAGCTGGTTCAACGCACGGGTGAGATTGAAGAGTATAGATTTGATCAATCTTCTTTCACCGTGCTCACGGGGCCACGCAACAGCTCGAAGACTTCAACTCTGAAGTTGATTGATTACTGTCTTGGGGATCGTGACGGCCCGTACTCCGCAGTGGGCCGTTCTATCGCTGACAAGTATCAGGATGTATCCCTAACGATCTCGCTGAACGGTACTCATCGGACGATTCGTCGAAGCTTTGTTAGAGGTGAGTATTCGAAAGTCTTTCTCGATGACGAGTCAGATTTTCCGGTGGAGAATTTTTCAGACTGGATTTACTCTCAGCTTGGATGGCCAAGCCTGCAGATCCCGCTGGGTCGAAACGCTGATACTGCCCAGCAGATGGTTGCTCTTTCATTCCGTACCTTGCTGCGCCATATCTACCGAAAAGAATCGTCTTGGACGGAGTTTGCGAGTAAGGAGTACGATTACTATAGGGTCGCTGTTGTTAACTATTTCCTTGGGCTCGCGCCAAACAAGTATGAGCGTGATGCGCGGGAGTTCAAACTCGCTCAAGCGGAGCGTGATCTAGCGGCGGCTGAAGCTGTCCATCGGGACGTAACGGATAGTACCAATGAGATGATCAGATCGGTCTGTACTCAGCTCGGCCTACCAATTCTGGTGAACGAATCCGGAATTCTGGCTGCTCAGACTGAACTCTCTGATCATCTTGCGGAACTGCATCGGCGTCGTAATGAAATTGTCGGCCAACAGATGTCTGGTGAATCTGAGGGCGATGTTGCCGCCACCGCCGCAGGTTATGATCCTGCGCTGACGCAGAGTTATCAGGACGTTAGTGTCGCCGTGCAGAGGGCTGCCGAATCGATCGCAAGCCTTCGGGTGTTGGTCCAGGAGCACACGCAGTCTCTTTCTCTTGTGGAACTCGATCGGGGTCGATTGGAGAGGCTATCAGGCGCTTTTGAAGTGTTTGATGAGTTGCCTGTGCGTACATGTCCTGCATGTGAGCAGAAAGTTGATGTCAAGCGAGAACATCCCGACGGATCGTGCTATTTGTGTTTCCAGCCGGTTGTCGCGGACTTGCGTAAAAGGAGGGTTGAGCTAGAGCAGAGAGCATTGGACTCAGAAAAAAGAGAAGTTGAAGAGGCCCTTGCCCGATCCCGCTACGACCTAGAGCACGCGATCGAGAGAGAGCAGGCGCTGAAAAGTCGTCAGGCTGAGCTTGCTGGCCTGATCAATGACGTTAGATCTGCTCAGCTTGCGCCGTTTGTTACTGCGCTTGAGGACATTGCCTCAGAGTCAGCCAAGCTGATCCAGCAACGTGCTGCGCTTCCGGCAATATCTCAAGCGCTCGCACGTCAAGGAACCGCTGAGGGGGTTGTAATCGCTGCTCGCAAAGAAGCGGACCGGGCTCAATCAGCTATCCTTGACGATCAGGCTTTTAGGCGTATCGCTGGTGAGAGATGCTCTAAGCTGGCTGACAGAATGAATGAGTTCTTGCGCAATTTCCAAGGCCGCGGGTGGGTTGGAAGTAGCGTCACGATTTCTCAAGATCTAACCTTCTTTGTGGGCACCCGTCCTTGGAATGAGCAGCTCGGCGCAGAAGCTCGCGTCCTTTTCTTTCTTTCTTATAGCTATGCTCTGCTTGCTTTGGAATCGGATATCGGTCAAGACTCTTTCGCCCCAAGCCTCGTCATCCTGGATAATCCGTATCAGCATGATTTGGCGGAAACCGTGGTCAGGGAAAGCTTGGACTTGATCGGTAACCTCGCTTATCGCACCGGGGGGCAGTTGATCACGACGCAATCGCGTCCGGCGGTTGATCTTCGCAGCCCTCATCATGAGATCGAGATGCCAGACGAGTATCTTTTTGATGAGCTTTGAGAACCTTTGATGCGGCTTGGCTGACTAGGATACATGACCTTCTTTCGGCCCCATTGTGTATTCGACATGGTCAGTGGGTCCTGGTGCACATGCGTAGGGTGGCTGCGTGGATCTCGTTTTCTGGGCTACCCAGGTCGTCGCAGATGAGCTCGCAGAGTCGTTGCCTCGTAGGTTCGCTCATGTGCTGGGAGTCGGGCGTAAGGCGCGAATCGCAGCACCTCTGTTCGATCCGAACGAACGAGAACTGCTGGTTGCCTCGGCTTTGCTCCATGACGTCGGCTACGCGCCAAGACTGGCGTATACCGGGTTTCACCCGCTGGACGGGGCAAGCTTCTTGGCTGACGGTCAGGCGAACGGTCGGCTGTGCTCGTTGGTGGCGCACCACTCGTGCGCGTACCGGGAAGCTGAGCTTCGCGGGTTGTCAGCCGAACTCGCGCGCTGGACGGATGAGAGCACGCCTCTGCGTGATGCCCTCTGGTGGGCGGACATGACCACCACGCCAGACGGTGAACCCACGAGCGTGCACGACCGGATCGAGGAGATCCAGAAGCGCTACGGTCCGGAAGACCTAGTGACCTTCTTCATTCGGCAGGCCAAGCCTGAATTGGTTGGTGCGGTCGAGCGCACCGAGGAACGGCTACGAGCGGCGGGAGTCGACTACACCGCGAAGTAGGGCGTCGTGCGCTCCTCGAACCCGTGCTCGATTCGAAGCCGGATGGACGGGTGAACGTTGAGTGAGTCCAGGTCCCCGCGGCTTACCCAGTGAACTTCGCTGGACTCGTCGCTGGTCCGCAGCTCCCCGCCGACCAACCGCGCTCGGAAGCAGATCGAGAACTGCTGTCGCACCTCGCCGTCCGTGTAGGCGATGACGTGCGCGGGGTCGGAGTAGACGCCGATGATGTCGACGGGCTCGACGTCGATCCCGGTCTCTTCCTTGACCTCGCGGGTCACGGTGTGGCCGATGGTCTCGCCGACGTCCTGCGCCCCACCAGGGATCGAGTACAGGTCGTTGTCGGTCCGCCGGATCATCAACAGCCGGCCTTGCTCGTCCTGCACGAACGCCGTCACCGCCACGACGATGTTGGTCGCCTTCGGTGCGTTCGGGTCGTTGTAGTGATCAGTGCGAGCCATGCCTACCTGCCTACCACTTCGGCGGCTTCGCGCCATCCCAGACGCCCTGGAAGCTCTCGGCGTACGTCTCGAACAGGTCGCCCCCGGACAGTCGCCGCAGGTGCAGGACCGGCGCGTGAGCTGCCATGAAGCCGTGCACATGCGTGTTCACGAGCATCTCGTCATCGAAGCGGTAGATCGAGTTGTAGAGCGTCGTCCCGTGAACCCGGATCTCCACGCCGGGCACCTCCGCCAACGGCTTGTAGACCGCGAGAGCGTTCCGGATCTTCGCGCCAAGCGTGGTCTTACCGATGCCCTCTTCTTCGCTGCGGCGCGCGACCTCTCGGCTTGCCGGGTCCCCGAGCAACAGTCGGATCTTGACGCCGCTCTCTGCCTTCTGACGCAGCGTCTTGATCAGGGCTGGGTTGTCCACCAGGAACATGCCGGCGTAGACCAGGATCGAAATGCTGATCTTGGACTGCTCGATCAGGTGTCCCCAGATGTCCTGCGGAACGGCGTGGCGGTGTGCGTAGACCTGCACCACCTCGGACTCGTTGATCTCTTTTTTCTTCTCCGGTGCGACGGCGTCTGGCCAGAGGTAGGTCTCTGTCTCGCGGACCATCGCGGCGATGGCGTGCCGGTGACGCGGGTATGGCGTCCGGTCCTGCGTGATCCACCGTTCGACGGTCTTCGGATCTACGCCGGTTGCCTTCGCGACTTCATCGAAGCCCAAAGTGTTGCGCAGCAACGCATCCCGCAGGCGTTGGTTCGGCATGGCCCACCTTCCGTACAACTAGGGACGACTTCAATGTAGTCGAGACGTCTGTAGTTGTCCTGATGTGTGGTGTTGACGTCCTGCCGGTTCGTCGAAAGTCGTAGGTGTCGGAACGTCGGGGAACGGCCCCGACCGGCACGAACGACAGGAGAACGACGATGGCGATCACAGGTGGGAGCAGGCTCCCGGCGGGTCACGACTTCGTGTTCCCGAGGGGCGCGCTCGTGATGGGCGTCGAGCCGGTGCTCAAGTTCCAGTCGGCCGAGGACCGCGCCAAGGGGCTCCCTGTCGAGCAGGAGGTCGACAAGGACAACGGGCTGCTTGTGTGGTCCGTCCTCGTGATCGACCAGGCGGCGGAGCGCAAGACGGATGCGGCGGTCACGGTCAAGATCTCCGCACCTCACCGGCCCGTTCCGCCCGAGGCGATTCCCGGCACGGACATCCGGCCCGCCGTGTTCGAGGGGCTAACGGTCACGCCGTGGATCGATGACAAGGGCTGCCGTGGTGGCCACGTCGGTGAGCGTCACCGCTGCCGGGCCAAGCTGGGCTACAGCCTGCGCGCCACCGGCATGAAGGCGGCCGTCGCGGCCAAGCCCGCACCCAAGGCGGCGTGATCCGTGGCCGACTTGATGCGCCTGCACCTGACGGCGAACCTGCCGATCCGGGTGGAACCGCTCGTCTTCGCCGGACGGGTTGAGTTCCGGCTGGGCAACGCGTTCCCGGCCGTCCTGGTGGTCGACGCGGAGGCGCTGCCTCGCCTTGCTGAGGCTGTCGCTGAGGGACAGACGGCTCTCGATGCGGCGCGGGGTGGTCAGTGATGGGGTTCAACGCCACCTGTACGCCCGGTCGAGACGCGGGCGCGGCCATGATCCGGGTGACGCCCGAGGTTCCGGCACTGGCCATCTACCTCGACCCGGTGAACATCGCGATCCAGCTCCCGCCGTTCCCCGGTGGCTCGGACGTGCTGATGCGCTTCTGTCGCGAGTTGTCGCGGGAGGCGGCCAAGCTGGCTGATCACCTCGGCAACCAGGAGGGGCGTCACGCGCTCGCGGAGGAGGCTCCCGATGTCCGCGGTTAACGCCATGCACTGGGGCTTGGCGGAACAGGCCCGGACGCTCAGCGAGGCGCACGACGTCTTGAGCAAGCTCCTGCCCAATCCCAAGTCCGCGCCCGAGGTGCTGAGGGACTACTACCTCCGCTCGGCCGCCATCTACGCACGCGTCGCCGAGACCGATCGCAGCCACCACCACGAGGCCATGTACTGGGCGAACCGTGAGCGCGAGAAGGGGGAGGCGATCAAGGTCACGAAGACGGCGAAGAAGTAGCAAAAATCCTCATTGGACAGAGCGCGTGACTTTGCTGGGTCACGTGGCGATGTCGCACGTCTTGTTGTGGCGCAAAGAGAACGTGAGACGCAGGAGCGGAACCCGGCTACCAACCTCGCCGCTCCTGCGTTGTCCACCCAACTCAGGAGTGAACAACGATGAGCGTAGAGCCTGAGCGCATTCGTGCGCTAGACGGGCATCAAATGATCTCCGCCAGGCAGACCGTTTCCACCTACGCCGTGATGCTTGACGGCGGCTCGCTGGAGACGATGGAACTCACGGCGGCACAGGCTCGGGGCTTCGAATGCCTCACCTGTCGGGCGCAGCACACCGCCACTTCGGGAGCGTTCCGGTCTGTTGGACGCATTCCCAGCGTTGGCAACGTCTTCCAGTGTCTCAAGTGCGTTGGCGGTGCGCGATGAAAGGCAACCGATGGGTCGACCCCGCACCGTTCGAGGGCGCACGTCCACGGGTCCCGTGGTGGGTGTGGCTTCCCGGCTGGATCAAGGTTCTGCTCGCGCCGGTCGCGCTGATCTGGCTCGCCGGCCGACTGGCCGTGAAGCTCGTCTTGGTGGCAATCCGGTACCCGGTTGCTGTCACGCCCTGCCTCGGCGGGTACTTCGGGTATCGCCAGTTCGGGCTGTCGCCGCTGGTCCTGGCCTTGCTGTCGCTCGTGTGTGCTCTGACGGTTTGGTACGGCCTCGATCGCGGTTCGTTCCTGCGGTATGGCTGGTACCGCGTCCTGACTGAGTGGCGGCGGCTCACGGTCTACGTGCCGCACTGGCGCACCGTGATGCGGCTGGCAGAGCTGGCCAAGGACAACCGAGGCAGGGAGTACCGCCCGAAGCTGCGCCGCGTCCGGTCGGAGGGCTGGCGGGACAAGGTGCGGGTTCGCATGATCCCAGCTCAGTCTCCAGACCAGTGGGAAGCGCGGCGGGACAACCTGGCGCACTCGTTCAACGCGCGGTCCTGCCGGGTGCGGGTGCTGCGGCCGAGCGTGCTTGAGCTCGACTTCATCCACTCCGATCCGCTGTCGCGTCCGGTCGCGGTGCCGCAGCTCGCCGCAGTCGGGGACGTTGACCTCAAGCGCGTCGTCGTCGGTCGTACCGAGACCGGTAAGCCCTGGCGGCTGAAGCTGCTCGGTTCCCAGGTGCTCGTGGTCGGCGTGCCTGGTGCTGGCAAGGGCTCGGTTCTCTGGTCGATCGTCTGGCAGCTGGCCCCTGCCATCAAGGCTGGCATGGTGCGGCTCGTCGGAATTGACCCCAAGGGCGGCATGGAGCTGGGGCAGTGCCCGGACGCGTTCGAGAAGGTGATCTACGACAACGGGCCGGAAGCTGTTGCCCTGCTTGAGGAAATCGCCGCAGAGGTCAAGGAACGCGCGGCGCGGTATCGGGGCATCCGGCGCTTGTGGGCACGCGGTACGGGTGAGCCGTTCACGGTCCTCATCGTGGACGAGTTGGCGGATCTGATCGCGTACCAGCCGGACCGGAACCTCCGCGAACGTGCGACTCGGGCCGTTCAGACGATCACCTCGCAGGGACGTGCTCCCGGCTACGCCGTGGTCGGCTTGGTCCAAGACCCGCGCAAGGAGGTCGTCTCCTTCCGGCACCTGTTCACCACCCGCGTTGCGCTGCGGCTCGATGAGCCGGTCCAGGTCGACATGGTGCTTGGGGATGGCGTTCGGCAACGTGGCGCGGCTGCTCACGAGATCAGCGAGAACACGCCTGGCGTCGCCTGGCTCAAGGAGGACGGGCAGCGCGAACCGGAGAGGGCGCGGGCCTTCCACGTCACCGACGCGGACTTGGTCGAGCTGGGCGTCTACCTCGCCCCGGCCACCGTGCACGAGTTCCCGACCAGCGGTGAAGGGAGGGCGGCGGCGTGACTGAGTACCTGACTCGTTCGGAGCGGATGAAGCAGCCGGCCGCGCTCGACATCGCTCGGGCCGTCGCTGAGGAGCACGGCGTCTGTGTCCGGCCGTTGGCCAAGGAGCGGATCGACCTCGACACCGGACGCGTCGACATCGTGCCGGTGCCGTGCGGCTCAACAGTCGCGAGTGTCTGCCCTACCTGCGCGGAGAAGAACCGGCGTCTGCGGATGGCGCAGTGTCGCGAGGGCTGGCACCTGACGGAGGAGCCCGACTTCACGCCGGATGCTCCGAGCGACGATCAGCGGGAGCTGACCGCCTACCGGGCTGACCTCGTGAAGGCGTTCCGCCTGGCCCTCGATGAGGGTGACGAGGTTGGAGCGGAGGAGGTCCGGGACGAGGTTGCGGAGGTCGACGCTGAACTTCGGCAACTCGGAGTCCGCGGTTCACTCCCCTCCCTGGAAGTTCCGCTCAAGGCAGCTCGGAAGCGGTCGACCAGGCGGCGGCAGGACGCGCCCAACCTGCCTCGGCGGCCGGTCAGCAAGCGCACCGTGGGCAAGGTCTTCGGGGGCAAATACCAGCCCTCGACGTTCCTCACGCTGACGCTCGACACCTACGGCAAGGTTCGCAGCGACGGCACGCCCGTTGATCCGTCCACGTACAACTACCGGCGTGCTGCTCGGGACGCGGTGCACTTCGCGGCGCTGCTCGATCGGTTCGTCCAGAACCTTCGGCGCTGTGTCGGCTGGGAGGTCCAGTACTTCTCGACGGTCGAGCCACAGCGGCGGTTGGCTCCGCACTGGCACGCGGCGGTTCGGGGATCGATCTCGCGGGCAGAGTTGCGGGCGGTCGCTGAGGCGACGTATCACCAGGTCTGGTGGCCCGAGCATGACGAGATCAAGTACGGCGGCGACAACCTGCCTGTGTGGGACGTCCGGGCCAAGGGCTTCGTTGATCCACAGACGCGGAAGGCCCTGCCTACTTGGGAGGACGCGCTCGACCAGGTGGAGCGGCCCGCACACGTCGCGCGGTTCGGGGTGCAGGTGCACTCCAAGGGCATCCTCGGCGGCACCGAAGAGGCCGGCCGCCACATCGGCTACCTGACGAAGTACCTGACCAAGAGCATCAACGAGTGCTTCGAGGCACAGACGGCCCGCCAGGAGGATCACGCCGAACGCCTCTGCGCTGAGCTCGCGGTCACGCCCTGCTCGCCGCAGTGTCCGATCTGGCTGCTCTACGGCGTCCAGCCTCGCGGGGCTCGGCTGTCCACGGTGCCGGGCAAGTGCAAGGGGAAGGCGCACAAGCGAACCACGCTCGGCGTCGCTGGGCGGCGGGTGCTCGTGTCGCGGAAGTGGTCCGGGAAGTCGCTCGCCGACCACAAGCACGACCGGAAGACGTTCGTTCGGCAACTGCTCGCGGACGTCGGGATCAAGCCCCAGGACCAGCCACAACGGGTCGTCTGGAACAACGTCGAGCCCGGTGACCCGAATGTGCCGCCTCGAGCACACCTGCTGCTGAGTGCTGTCGCTGAGCGGCGGAGGTGGAAGGCCGAATACACGGCTGCGCTGCTCGCATCTGCCGGACCTCCGGGGAGTTCGGCAACTCCGCACGCTGCTTGATCTAAGGGGAACATCATGGAGACACGTCAGTTCGAGCCACTGTGGACAGTCAGTGACGTTGCGGCCTACCTGAACGTTCCGGTGCACACGCTCTACGGCTGGAGGACCAAGAACTACGGACCGCCCGCTCGGCGAGTCGGCAAGCACCTGCGGTACCTGCCGTCCGAGGTGCGGAGCTGGTTCGAGCACCTGCTTGAGGAGGCGGCCTGATGGGGCGTCCACCTCTGGACCTCGGCACATACGGCGCGATCCGTTGCTATGAAACGGGTTCAGGCTGGCGTGCGACCACGAAGTATCGCGACTACGACGGCAAGACGCGCCCGGTTGAGCGGTGGGGGAAGAGCAAGAGTGCCGCAGAGCGGAGCCTCAAGAAGGCGCTCGCCGAGCGAAAGGGACCGTCCGGCAGTTCGCTGACGCGTGAGAGCCGGTTCAAGGAGGCCTTGGACCAGTGGTTCACGAAGTTCCAGGCGCTCGCTGACGCTGGGAAGAGGTCTCCGAGCAGCGTCGACACGTACCGCAGCATCATGGATCGGCATGTGCTTCCGGGCCTCGGTGAGCTGCGGATTCGTGAGATGACCGTGGCGCGGATCGACGCGTTCCTCGGTGCGCTGTGGCGGTCGGTCAGCGTGGACACGGCGAAGACGGCTCGCTCGGTGATCTCAGGTGCCCTGCGGATCGCTGTCCGGGACAAGGCGCTGGATACGAACCCGGTCAGGGAGGCTGAGCCGCTGGAGGCCGGCCGCAAGAAGAGTCCGCGGGCGCTCACGAGGGAAGAACGGGTCCGCTGGCTGGAGATGCTGGAGTCGGATCCCAAGGCCGTGAAGCGGGACCTGCCTGACCTGTCGCGCTTCATGATGGCCACGGGCGTCCGCATCGGTGAGGCGTTGGCCGTCTACTGGGAAGACGTCGACTTCGACGCTGGCACGGTCAACGTGAGCTACACGGTCATCCGGGTCAAGGACATCGGGCTGATCCGGAAGTCGACCAAGACGGAGGCCGGTGAGCGAACGCTCCTGCTCCCACGATGGGCGCTCGACATGCTCCAAAGGAGGCGCAAGACCACCAGCCACCCGAACGGGCCGGTCTTCCCGGACGCCCTCGGCGGGCTCCGCGACCCGTCCAACACCCGGAAGGACCTCCGGAAGGCGAGGGGTGGGGACGAGTTCGCCTGGGTCACCTCGCACGTCTTCCGGAAGACGGCGGCGACCATCCTCGATGAGGCGGGGCTCTCCGCGCGGCAGGTCGCGGACCAGCTCGGCCACGCGCGGCCGTCCATGACGCAGGACACCTACATGGGTCGGAAGCTGGTCGACCGGCGGGCCGCTGACGCCCTGGAGAACGCGCTCGGAGGGCCAAAAGATGATCAAGCAGAAGACGACGAAGTTGAATGACCAGCGGTTTTGTGTGGGTTAAGTGTGGGGAGACCCGGACAAAGCGAAACCCCCAGGCCTGTGACCTGGGGGTTTGGTGGGCCGCCAGGGACTCGAACCCTGAACCCGAAGTTTGGCGATCTTGCTTCGTAGTCCATTGCGGACATTTGTCAATATCTGTTGTGACCTCGGCTTATCCGCTTGGTGGAACCCTCGTCGTGTGCGGCGCTTTGTGGACGTTTGGTGTCATAAACGAGGGGTATGCGGGGGCGATGATCTTGAGTCTTTAGGTGGGGCGACCGTCATGCAGTCACGTTCACGCGCGTTCAAAGTTGCCTTCGGATGTCTCGTAGATACAACCCACTTGGCAACTCGATAGCAGGTCCACCATGTCTTGCCCAGGGTGCTTGGGCAAGAGAACGGCGCGACGCTCGTGGTCGATATACCGGGCATAGTCGAGTACCTGCCCCAATGCAAAGCGGATGTAGTCACGCTCTGCCGACCCCTTGGCCTCTATGAGTTCAGAGCGTTCGAGGTCGAAGAGGTCGATGCGAAGCCGGGTGCGTTCCGACGCGTAGATGACCTTTCCAGTGACCCTGCCTCCGGCCTGCCGCCTCCACTGCTGGTAGCGCTTCATCATCTCGGCTTCTCGGCGGATTGCGACCCGCTCCGCGGCACGCACGGTGGTCCGGAAGCTCGTCGTTCGGTGTGCCTCGACTGGAACGTCGAACACCTTTGGTGCGTTCCCGTCGGGCGTGTGAGGTGGTGGCTGCTGCTGCACGCTGCCGGGCTCGTAGCCGAGCAGTCTTGCGCGGATCTGTGCTGCCTCAGCTCGTAGCTCTGCGGGCCTTGCTAGGAACTCTCGAACTACCTGTGCGGTCAGCTTGCCGCCTCGAGTCGTCGCGCCTTGGTAGTCCGGGTGGCTGGTGGCAATGTCGCCTGCCTTGCGTCCAACCGCGGCCGGATTCCGGAAGTCAGGCCCTTGATCTTCGAACTGGTGGAAAGCAGACGTCTGCAACAACTCAGAGAGCTCGACGATTCGCCAGTCGCGTTCATGGCCTTCGGGCTGCTTCCATCCGTTGGCCTCCACAACTGCGCAGACAAGCAGGATCTCGTCACGAGTCCAGTCAAGCACTGGGAAGTATCGGACCTTGAAGCCGAGATCATCTTCCATCAGCCTCCGGGAAACAGTCGCGTCCCCACCGGAGAAGTCCGCAGGTGCCAGTCCGAGCGCGGAACCGACGATCGCCTTCGAGTCGTAGAGCTGCCCTTCGTACTCAAGGAAGTACGACTTGGCCTTGCTGAACTTGTACTTCTTCAGGAACGCGTGCCTGCCCAGCTCATCGAACTCGGCGATCGCTGCCAGCACACCCTCGCGCGTCAGAGCACTAAGCGTCACGCAGTGGAGGCTAGCTGGACGGTCTGACATTTCCGGCGGCACCGAACTCCGCCGCGGCATCGCCGCCTCTTAAGGAGGGGCCTCGCACCATCCCGTATGACCTGGCTCGTCCCAACCACACGTGTCAAGGGGGCACCTACCGCCTCAACGTGATCATGCGCTGGAACGGCCCCCTTGACGCGTGTGGTTGCCCTCGGGGAGGTCATACGGGATGGTGCGTGCCCCGGCCCACGCTGGAACGTGACGTGCCGGCACTTCCTCGCACCATTTTGGAGACCTGCCCGTCCGGCGAGGACATGTCTTGAAGTCTCCGCGGTTCCCTCCGG
>NZ_FNIX01000007.1 GCF_900104175.1 Lentzea jiangxiensis | reverse complement strand
GTCGAGTACGTCGAGCGCCTCGACCCCCGCGGCGAGCCGGGCCGCCTGACGCTCATCTCCCGCATGGGCAACCACAAGGTGCGCGACGTGCTGCCCGCCATCGTGGAGAAGGTCGAGGCCAGCGGCCACAAGGTCATCTGGCAGTGCGACCCGATGCACGGCAACACCCACGAGTCGAGCACCGGCTACAAGACCCGCCACTTCGACCGCATCGTCGACGAGGTCCAGGGCTTCTTCGAGGTCCACCGCCGCCTCGGCACGCACCCCGGCGGCATCCACATCGAACTCACCGGCGAAGACGTCACCGAATGCCTCGGCGGCGCCCAGGAGATCTCCGACGACGACCTCGCCGGCCGCTACGAGACGGCCTGCGACCCGCGCCTGAACACGCAGCAGTCACTCGAGCTCGCGTTCCTCGTCGCGGAGATGCTGCGAACCGACTCCCGTCCTCCGTACGAAGCCCTCACCGCCTGATCGCTGCGCCTGCCACCGCACCCACTCCCGGCCGGGGCTCCTCGCCGATCGCGCTCACCACACCGGCGGGACGCTCCGCGTCGTCCGGCCCAGGCGTGAGATCACACGGAATCAGCCGAAATGCCGATGTCGTGAGTGGACGGTCCCGGGAACTCTGGATCACATGATCTTCAGTTTTCCTGCCGGGCTGCTGCTCGGCGTGCTGACCAACCTCGGACAAGGCGTTCTCCCCGGCAGCTTCAACTCCCTCGCCAACTCCGGCGCCGTCTGGGTCGTCGCGGCGTTCGTCGCCGGCGCCCGGTCCCGGCGCCCGATCCTCGCCGG
This sequence comes from Lentzea jiangxiensis, assembly GCF_900104175.1. Taxonomy (GTDB): domain Bacteria; phylum Actinomycetota; class Actinomycetes; order Mycobacteriales; family Pseudonocardiaceae; genus Lentzea; species Lentzea jiangxiensis. The sequence continues at coordinate 263,224 of NZ_FNIX01000007.1, read as the reverse complement.
CACCCTGACGCAGGTCGGCGCGGTCGTCGGCTACTACGGGTACGCCGAACTCTTCCGCGACGGCATGGGCGACCTCCACGCCCCGTCGGTGTGGCTGGCTCTGGCTTTCCTCGCGGGACCGCTCTTCGGGACAGCCGGCAGCTGGTGGCGGCACGACCGGGGTTGGCGGCACTGGACAGGCGCGGGGGTCCTGGGCGCGGTGTTCGGGATGGAAGGCCTGTGGCACCTGTTCGTGCTCGGCTACCGCGACACCGGGATCACCGCCTGCGCACTCGCGGTGGTGTTGCCGTTGCTGATCTCGCGCAGCCGATGGCAGGCCCTGGCGGTCTCAGCGGCGCTCTCGTTCGTCGCGCTGGGTTGCCTGCTGTCGATCTCCCACGTGACCGGCCTGTGAGTGATCAGTTCAGGACGAACGTCCTGATGCTGCGAGCCGGCAGCTGAGCGTTGAACGTCCCCCCGGAGATCGTGAAGTTGTTGTAGTGGGCGAGGTTCGCGCTCGCGTTCGTCAACCAGGTCGAGGCTGTCGCGGAACCGGTGTCGCGGATGGTGAACACGTGGTCCACCGGCGACGTGTTCTTGTTGATGGCCACGATCACGATCCTGGACCCGCTCTTGAACGCCGAGATGTAGACGTTCGCCTGCGGGTTCGCGGTCGCGGTGATCCGCGAGTAGCCGGGGCGGACCCACTTCGCGAAGTGCGCCATGTTGGCCCCGCGCTTGCTGATCTGCCCGTCCTCGCGCATGGGGCCGTAGGAGCGGCGGATGTACCACCACACGTAGGTCTGGAACCGGCCGTCCACCAACGCCCGGTGGATGTGCTCACCCACGTCGAGGGCCTGCGGCCACAGATCGGCGGAGTCGCTGCTGTTGGGGTGGTAGACCTCCGTCATCCACAGCTCCTTGCCGGCGCCCTTCTGCCGGAAGAGCGGGTAGGGGAAGTCCGCGGGCTGGGTGCCGTAGAGGTGCGCGCCGATGATGTCCACGTTCGCGAGCGCGGCGGGGTCGTTGAGGATGGGGTCGGAGAGGTTCTTGCGGTACTGGAACGACTCGGGGGCGATGACCCTGGCGTTGATCGCACCCGCGTTCTCGCGCAGGAACCGCACGATCTCGCCGGACGTCCACGCCGTCCACTCGTGCGCGTAGTCCGGCTCGTTCTGGACCGAGATGCCGTACAGGTTCACCCCGTTGCCCGCCATGAAGGCGACGAAGTCGTTCAGGTGCTGCGCATAGGCGCCGTATGAGGCGTACCGCAGCCTCTTGCCCCCGGAGAAGCTCTCGGTCATCGAGGCGGGCGGGTTCCACGGCGAGGCGATGACCTTGGCCCCGAGCTCGATCGCACGCCGCGCCGTGGCCACCTCGCGACTCCAGTTGGCCCTGTCCTCGTGCACGGGGATGCGCAGCACGGTGAAGCCGAGCTGCCCCGCGCCGTTGCCGAAGGCGGTTTCGCGCTGGGCGGCGGTCAGATCGTTGATCCAGACGGTGTGGTTCATCCCGCCGAAGCCGAGGATCGTCTGCTGCACGTTCGACGGTTCGACGACCACCGATGTCGCCGCGGAAGCCGGTGCCGCCGTGGCGAGCACCGGCAGCGCGGCGCCCGCGGCCAGCAGCGTCCGCCGGTGCACGAGCGGCGACTTGTTCTCCGAGTGGTCTCGACCTGCCGTCATGACGTCTCCAGGAGTTGATCTCGTTCACGGCTCAAACAACTCGAATTCCGCCTGACCGTCACCACGACCAGAATCGGACGAGAAAGCCGACGACCCAGTCGTAACAGCGGCCGCATGCACGGTCAAGGCGTTCGACAGTCGAACGAGTCGAATACCGGAAATGCGCTGCGGTGATATCCCTCGCGCTTTTCGACGCAGCATTTGGTCGAAGCCGCTCCAGTGCGACGGCGCGGTCGTCGCAGGCGTCCGGAACCGGGTTGGTTCCCGGCGGGTCGCTGAACCCGGCCCAGCGCTGGACCAGCTCCGTTCACCCGGTCGAGCGACAACCGCGAAGTTCCGGTGTGGACCGTTCAGCGAAAGGTCCCCGCCTGCGCTGTTCCGGCAGCGGTTCGGGCTGGTACGCCGGGGTACTCGGCGGGCATGACCGCAACTCCCGCACATTCCGATCCCAACCGCAACGCCGGGATGAAGGGTGGCGGTGCTCCCCGCGACACGCCGCCCGACCCGGATCCCGCCCGCACCCCGGGCCTGGAACGAGGTGGCGGCGTCGCACCGGGCGACACCCCGCCCGACTCCGGGCAGACCTCCGGCTTGTCCCATCCGCAACCGATGCCGTCGCGCAAGGCTCCGATCGTGACGCTGGTGGCGATCGTGATCCTGACCCTGCTGACGCTCGCATTCATGGTCGCGACGCTGATGGGCTGGTTCACCGCGTTCTGATTCCGATCGGCGTCGGCGGCGAGGAGCTCCGGCGGCGCGGTTCCCGCTGATGGTCGCCGTACTCGCCCGGTGAGCAGCACCGCGACGACCCCACCCGCCCACCTGAGCCCCGCAGCCACCCGTGGCGGTACGACGCCGTATCGAGGGCACGGAGGCCGACGTCGTGGGCTGGCATGAAGCGACGGGGTCACAGTCCGACGCGGCGCAGCGCCCGCATCAACTCCTCGCTGTGGCCGTAGGAGGCGGTGAAACGCTCGAACCCGGAAGTGAAGTCCAAACCCAGTTCGTGGTGCAGATGGCGCAGTTCGACCAGCAACCGGGCAGCCAACGGGTAGTCCGCCCGCCGGTCGATCGCGACGCGTGCCGCCCGCGCCAGCACCGCGCCCTCGGACACCGAGATGCTCACCCGTCGCCAAGTGCGAAACCACGCGCGTACACCTCGTCACCGGCCCGCGCCACCACGTCGTCCTCGTCGAACCACAGCACACCCCGCATCCAAGCCGACCGGCTGGACCACCCGCCGCGCGGGCAGGCTTCCACCGACACCCCGCGGCAGGGGCAGGTGTGTTCGCCCATTCACGCTGCCGCGTCATGCGACACCGGCCGGGAATCGGTACCAGATCAGCCGCGCCGGCGGGAAGGCCAGAATTCGACGGGAATTCCTGTTCATGCGAATTGGCGCGGACCGCGGATCCGCAGTCCGCGCCTTTTCTCATGCCGTCGCTTCTCCATCAGCCCGGTAGAGCAACAACACGTCGACCGTGTACGCCGGTCGGGTGTTTCCCTCGACCTCGACCACGACGGACAACACAGCCTCGGTGAAGCCACGCGGACGCGACTTCGCCGAGGCCAGGACGGCTCTGGCCCGCACTCGGCCTCCCACCGGAACCGGCGCGGTGAACCGCAACCTGTCGACGCCCTTGTTGACGAAGAACGAGGCTCCGTCCACGCGGAGGATCTGGTCGAGCATCGGTACGAGCAGCGACAACGTGAGGAATCCGTGCACCACGGGGCCACCGAACGGGCCTGCGTCGGCCGCGGGACCCGGCTGGTGGATCCACTGGTGGTCACCTGTGACTTCGGCGAAACCATCCACAGCGGACTGGTTGACGGTGTGCCAAGAACTGGTGCCGAGCGTGTCACCCACAGCCTCGAGCAGTTCCGCCGGCCTGGTGAAGACCCGCTCCGTCATGGCGCGGTCACGACGAGAACGGCGTTCTGGCCACCGAACCCGAACGAGTTGCTGACCGCCACCCTGTGCGGCGCGAGCCGGGGTGCCTTCGCCACGACGTCGAGCTCGATCTCCGGGTCGAGCGTCTCGAGGTTCGCCGTCGGCGGGACGACGCCCTCGCGCAGCGCCAGGACCGTGCACACGGCCTCGATCGCCCCCGCGGCACCCAAGGCGTGTCCCATGACCCCCTTGGTGGAAGTCACGGCAACACGATCGCCGAACAAGCGCTGGATCAGCTTCGCCTCGGTGGCATCGTTGATCTTCGTCGAGGTGCCGTGCGCGTTGACGTGGTCGACATCCGCCGTCGTCAGGCCCGCGTCGTCCAGCGCCGAGCGGACCGCCCGCTCCACCGCGTCACCGGACGGGTCGGGGGTCGTCGCGTGATGGGCGTCCGCCGACGCGCCGTATCCGCTGATCATCCCGTGCACGCGGGCACCTCTCGCCCTGGCGTCGGCGACGCGCTCCAGCACGAGGACCGCGGCTCCCTCCGCCGCCACGAAGCCGTCACGACCGGCGTCGAAAGGCCTCGACGCGGCGTCCGGTTCCGAGGCGCGGCGGGACAACGCGCCCATCCTGGCGAACCCCGCGATCATCGTTCGACCGATCGCGGCCTCCGCGCCTCCGGTGATCACCACGTCGCAGCGTCCGCTGCGCAACAGGTCGCGTGCTGTCCCGATCGCCGTGGTACCCGACGCGCAAGCCGTTGCCGTGACGAGGTTCGGACCGCCGGCACCGCACTCCATGGCGAGGTGACCCGCCACCATGTTGGGTGCGCACATCGGTACGAGCAGTGGGGAGACCGCGCGCGCACCGGCGGAGTCGAGCTGGCGCTGCTGCAGTTCGTACGTTTGCACACCACCCAGCGCGTTGCCGAGCACCACGGCGACCCGTGCGCCATCCCAGGTCGTCTGGTCGAGACCCGAGTCCTGCAGCGCCTCCCGCAAAGCCACGATCGCGAGTTGCGCCGACCGGTCCAGCCTCCACGCCGCACTCCTGCCCAGCGCGGCATCCGGGTCGAATCCCGCCACCCGGCACGAGAAGTCGACCGGCAGGCCTGCGAGAAGCGGGTCGTGGCTCCCCGCCGCCTCCCCCGCGAGAACACGTCGCCACGAGGACTCGACACCGATGCCCACCGGGGTCACCAGGCCGAGTCCGGTCACAGCTGCTGCGAAACCCGCACCCGGCCACGACATCAGGCGGCGACCGTCCTCGCGTCGATCAGCTCCGCGACGTCCTGGACGGACTGGTCGGGAGTGATCTCCTGCTCGTCCACCTCGACGCCGAACTCCTTCTGGGCCACCATCGCCAGCTCCACCAGCGCGAGCGAGTCGAAGTCCAGCTCCTCGAACGTCGCCGTGCCGCTCACGCGTTGCTCGGACGCGCCGAAGTGCGAGACGAGCAGCGTGGTCAACCGGTTCAACGTGTCGTTGTTGCTCATGATGTGGTTCTCCAGGATGTGAGCGGGATTCGATGACGGGTTCGCGGCTGGGTCAGCCGAGGTCGATGTCCGGCCAGGTGATCACGGTGGAGCCCCATCCGAGACCCGCGCCGAAGGAGGTGATGAGGACGCGGTGGCCGGGGACGATGTCGCCGGCCGCGGCCGCGTCCGCGAGGACGAGCGGGATGGAGGCGGCGACGGTGTTGCCCACACGGTCGACGTTCATGACGACACGTTCCTCGGGCACTTCGAGAGTGCGCGCCACCGCCGTGAGGATCCGCGCGTTCGCCTGGTGGCAGGCGAACCTGTCCACGTCCTCGATCCGCCAGCCGGCCTGGGCGAGCACCTTGGCGGCCGACTCGCTCATCCTCGTGACGGCGTTGCGGAACACCGGCTGGCCGTCCATCCGGAAGTGGACGTCCGCGGGGTCGAGGGGCTGCCCGGAACCGCGTTGCCGGGATCCACCGGCAGGCACGATGAGCAGTTCCGCGTTCGTGCCGTCCGAGCCCAGGTCGAACGGGCCGAGCGCGCCCGGCTCGTCAGCCGTCCCCGCGCGGAGGACCACCGCGCCCGCACCGTCACCGAAGATCGCGACAGTCGTGCGGTCGTGCGGGTTCAGCACAGTGGTGAAGGTGTCCGCGCCGATCACCAGCACGCGCGAGGCGATGCCCGCGACGATGTGCCCGACGGCCGTCGCGAGCGAGTACACGAACCCAGCGCACACGGCGTTCAGGTCGAAAGCCGGCACTCCGGTCAGTCCGAGGCGACTCGCGACCTCGGGGGCGGTCGACGGGCACGGGTGGTCCGGTGTCGTGGTGGCCACGATCACCAGGTCGACGTTCCCCCCACCCGCGGACTTCAGCGCACGGGCTCCCGCCTCGACCGCGAGGTCCGAGGTCGACGTGCCCGGATCGATCACACGGCGCTCCCGGATCCCCGTCCGGGAGCGGATCCATTCGTCCGAGGTGTCGAGCTGCTGAGCGAGGTCGTCGTTCGTCACCACCCTGGGCGGCAACCACGTACCGATTCCACACAGAACTGCGGCACGGCGATGATCCGCTGTCATACGTTCTCCCGTTGGTCGACTGCACCAGCGCCTCGACTGATGCGCAGGGCGTCACACGATGACACCGGCGCCCTCCAGGTCGGCGGGACTCCACGAGCCTAGGTCAGAGCTGAGCCGAGCCGGACTGCGGAAATCCGCAACCCTCGCCTGCGGGGGCATTCGTTCTTGCCCCACCTGCCATTTCAGCCCTCGTTGGAAATCAAACGACACCCGGAAGTCCGGAATGGACGTTCGACCGCGCCGCTTTCGTTGGACCGAAAGGATGAAACCGTTCCGCAGCCTTGCATTCCGACACGGATTCTGCTGCGCCGGATCGCCGCCAGAGCACTGCGGTTCTCCACAGTGCCGAATCGCGTCCTCCGCCGCACTGTCGTTCTAGCTCCGGCCGCTCAGTGCACCCGTGATCCCACCGCGGCGGGAGGAACGCCGGCCGGAACGCCGCACCGCTGACCGGCGCACCCCGATCGCTCTGCCTGACAGGGAAAGGACTGAACGCGTGGTTCCGCACGAGATGTGGCACGCGTTCCCGCCGATCACCGGACTGCGCACGGACCGGGCAGGTCTGCCGCTCCTGTCCGATCTGCCGCTGGTCCGACCTCGAGAGCTGACAGGAACAGGAATTCCTTGACAACGACGACGAACACGACCACCGCGCTGACGCCGGTCAAGCTCGGTGCCCGCGACGCGCTGGACGCGCTCGTGGATCCGGGCAGTCTGCTGGAGTTCGGTGCCGAGGCGACACATCAGTGCACCGCCTTCGGCATGCAGGCCAAGCGGCCCGCCGGTGACGCCGTGATCACCGGCACCGCCGAGATCGACGCGCGGCCCGCGGCCGTGTTCGCCCAAGACGTCTCCGTGCTCGGGGGCACTCTCGGGGCCACCCACGCGCAGAAGATCGCCCAAGTGCTCGACCAGGCGCAACGGGCCAGGTGTCCCGTGGTGGGCGTGCTGGACTCCGGCGGTGCGCGCATCCAGGAGGGCGTCTCCGCTCTGGACGGGTACGCGTCGATCTTCCGCCGCAACGTGGCCCTGTCCGGCCGCGTTCCCCAGATCAGCGTGATCCTCGGTGCTTGTGCCGGTGGCGCGGCCTACTCCCCCGCGCTGACCGACCTGATCGTGATGGACCGCCGGGCCTACATGTTCCTCACCGGCCCGAAAGTGGTGCGCAGCGTGACGAGTGAGGAGGTCACCGCCGAGGAGCTCGGCGGCGCCCGGGTCCACTCGGCGATGTCAGGTCTCGCACACCTCGTGACCGAGCGTCCCGAGGACGCGTTCCCGTTGGTCCGCAGGGTGCTGTCCTACCTGCCCAGCTCGTGCTGGGACGAACTGCCGCTGCACCTGGCCCGCGACCCGGAGCTGGTTCCCGAGGTCCCCGCGGAGCAGCGCAAGACCTACGACGTGCGGCAGGTCGTCCGCGGGCTGGTCGACGCGGACAGCTTCCTCGAACTGCAGCCGCACTACGCCCCGAACATCGTCATCGGTTTCGCGTGCCTCGACGGAATGCCGGTGGGCGTGGTGGCCAACCAGCCGAACACGTTGGCCGGCACCCTCAACACGCAGGCGGCGGAGAAGGGCGCGCGGTTCGTGCGGATGTGCGACGCGTTCGGCCTCCCGCTGGTCACCCTGGTCGACACACCGGGGTTCATGCCGGGGCGGTCGCAGGAAACCGACGGCGTCATCCGCCGCGGGGCCAAGTTGTTGTACGCCTTCTCGGAGGCCACGGTGCCCCGGGTGACCGTGATCCTCCGCAAGGCGTACGGCGGGGCGTACATCGTGATGAACTCCAAGCAGCTCGGCGCCGATCGCGTCTTCGCCTGGCCGACGGCGGAGATCGGAGTGATGGGTGCGGAAGGCGCGGTGGAGATCGTGTTCCGCCGCGAGCTCGCGGCGGATCCGGGCAGGCGCCAGGAACTGCTCGACAACTACCGCGCGGAGGCGCTCTCACCGGCACTGGCGACTTCTCGCCAGGCGGTCGACGCCATGATCACCCCCGCGGAGACCCGCGACGCGATCATCAAGGTCATCCGTCCGCTGATGCGCGCCCGGCAACCTCGTCACAGTCACGACAACATGCCGCAGTGACAACCCCCGGAGCCTCGGACACCACCGAGGAAGGCCGTTCGGCACTCCTGAAGCTGAGATTCACCCGCATCGCCTTTCGCCGTGCCCGGCAGAGCGGTGAAGCCGGTTCGATCGACTCGTCCCGAGCGCTCGGCGACGAGCGCCACCTGGAGGAACCATGCTTTCGCAGCAGGATGCGCACCTCTCCGCGAGAGCGTCTTCGTGTTGCACCGAATGTGCTGCCGGAGCCCCGGACTTCGGTTCCGCCGAACTCTTCTCGAACGGACAGCCGCACGCCGTGCTGGCCCGGTTCCGCGAGGCCGCGGCTGTGCACAGGCTCGCGTCCGCCGCTGTCGGCGACGAATTCTGGGGCGTCTTCCGCGCCGAGGAGGCGAAGGTCGTACTGGGCGACGACGACGTCTTCCTCTCAGGTCAGGGTGTCTTCCCGTGGAACGGACCCGCCAACCCGGACCCGTTGCGCGGCAGCATCCTGATCGCCACGGATGGCGAACATCGGGGCGTCGTGCGTTCCGCCATGAAGGAACTGTTCACCAAACGGCGCGTCGAGACCCGCACCACGGCTCTGACCGAAGCGCTCGAACGCCTGGTGCGGCCCCGGATCGGCACTGCGTCGTTCGACTTCAACGCCGAGATCGCCTGGCCGCTCGCGTTGGCGTCCATGGCCGATCTCCTGGGGCTGGACGAGCCGCAGATGGCCGAGATCGGCGACCAGGTCGCGGGCATTCTCGGTGACACGGGCTCGGAGGCCTTCACCGGTACCGACCGGGAGTCGGCACGCCAGGCCCTGGCCAAGGCGGCGGGCCTCTTCAGCGATCTGATGGTGGAACACCGGAACGCCGGGCTGAACAACCTGATCGGTCACCTGCACCGAGCCGAACGCGCCGGCGGGATCTCACGCAAGGACGTGCTCTCCAACCTGATCGGTGTCGTCGTCGGAGGCACTGTCGCACCTCGCCTGGCCTTCACGGGGCTGGCCGTGCTGCTCGCCCGGGAGCCGTCGTGGCTCTCCCGCCTCGCGGCCGCGCCGGAACTGGTGTCCGGCTTCGTCGACGAAGCGCTGCGCTGGACCGCACCGACCACCACGATCGGCAGGACCGCGGGTCGTGACGCGGAGTTGGGTGGACGGCTCATCCGCCGCGGCGACACCGTGCGGGTGGTGCTCGGCGCGGTCCTGCGCGATCCGCGCTGCTACCGCGATCCGGACGTGTTCGACCCGCTGCGCAGGGAAGGCACGAGCATGGCCTTCGGTTTCGGCCCGCACCACTGCCTGGGCGCCGTCGTCGCCAAGTCGCAGCTGACCGCGCTGCTGGAGTTCTTCGTGGAGAACCGGCTCCGCGTCGTCCTCTCCGGACAACCGACCACGACCACGTCCAACACCTTCACCGGCTACCGGACCGTCCCTGTGCGGCTGCTGCAGGACGGGCCGAGTCCGGCTTCCCGCTGACCACCGACACCAACGAACAACGGAGATCGACATGAGCGACCGCCTTGCCGGAACGAACACCGAGAACGAGACCGTGATCATCGACGTGCTCGCCGAGCTGCTGATGCTCTCGCCCGAGGACATCGCGCTGGACCAGTCGTTCGCCGACGTCGGCGTGGACTCGATCCTCGCCGTCGAGTTCGTCAGCATGTTGCGCACCAAGTTCGACAGCGTCATCACGGTCGACACCATCTACGAGAACGACAGCGTGCGTCAGCTGGCGGCTGCCCTCAAGCCCGTCGTCGCGGGGTGACCGGGTGGGAAACCGAACCTCTCGCGAGGAGGTCTTCGCCGTGCTGAAGGAGCAGCTGCTCGCGGTGCTCCCGGATCTCGACCCTGCCTCGGTCGTCCCGAGCGCCAGCATGAGGTCGCTCGGCGCCGATTCGATGGATCGGATGGACGTCGTGGTCGGCACCGTCGAGGCGTTGGGCATCGACGCGGCACTGCACCGGTTCGGTGACGCCGCGAACCTCGGCGAGCTGACCGATCTGATCCTCGAGGCGGTGCCGGCATGACCGCGGTCGGCATCGAGGACATCGGCGCCTACTTCGGCACCGCCCACGTCGAGGTCGGCGAGCTGTTCCAGGCTCGCGGCCTGGAACAGGCGAGGCTCGCGAACCTGTTGATGCGGCGCAAGAGCGTCGCGCTGCCGTGCGAGGACATCGTCACGATGGCGGTCAACGCCGCTCGGCCGGTGCTCGACCGCCTCGGCGCGGAGGGCAGGGCGACCATCGAGACGGTGGTCGTGGCGACCGAGAGCGGTGTGGACCTCGCGAAGTCCGCCGCGGCGTTCGCCCTCGCTTTCCTCGACCTGCCGAAGACGTGCCGGGTGTTCGAGGTCAAGCAGGCGTGTCACGGCGGTGCCGCCGCTTTCCAGATGGCGGCCGCTTCACTCGCCGTCTCGCCGCGTCGCGGCAGGGCACTGGTCATCGCCGGTGACGCGCCGATTCCGGTCCAGGGCAGTTACGCCGAGCCCAGCCAGGGCGCCGGGGCGATCGCGGTCCTGCTCGGCGAACCCCGCCTCGCCCGGTGGCACGCGGACCGTTACGGCCTCTGGAGTTTCGACAACACCGACTTCCGCCGGCCGGCGGTCGACGTCGACGTGATCAACGTCGACCTGTCCATCATGTCGTACATCGACTGCCTCATCGGCTCGTACAAGAACTACTCCGAGCACACCGCGTCCGATTTCGGCGCGTCCTTCGACGCGCTGGCGATGCACACCCCGTTCCCGGGAATGGTGCGCGGAGCGCATCGCACCGCGGCACGGCGACTGTCCGGAATGGACGCCGCCGGGATCGACCTGGACTTCAAGAAGCGGGTCAGCGCCTCGCTGGAAGTCCCGGCCGAAGTCGGCAACATCTACTCCGGCTGCACCCTGATGGCTCTGGCGAGCTCGTTGCGCCACCATTCGACGACGACCGGTCACGAGCTCGGTGTCTACTCCTACGGAGGCGGGTGTTCGTCCGAGTTCATCGGTCTCACCGCTTCCGCGGACACCGAACGCACACCGGCGGCGGCCCAGCTCGACGCCGCGTTGTCCGCGCGCACGAAGATCAGCGTCGAACGCTACGACGCCGTGCTCGACGTTGCTCGCCGCACCCTGCCGGGCACGCCGGACGCCGATGACTGCCTGCGCGGCGTCAGCGACCTCGTCACCACGGCCGCACACACCGCAGGGCCGTTGCTGATGCTCGGCTCGATCAAGGATCACCACCGGGAGTACCTGTGGTGCGACAAGGACATGTCATGACATCCGACGGTTTCCGAGTGGTCCCCAAGCCGGGTCACCTCGTGCTGGAGCTCAACGACGTCGAGTCCCGCAACGCGCTCACGCCGGCGTTGATCGCCCAGTTGCACGCCGCGTTCGACCAGGCCGAGGCCGACCCGGACTGCCGCGCCGTCGTACTGCTCTCCGACGGCCCGGTCTTCTCCGCGGGTGCGCACATCACCGAACTCGGCGAGGCCGAGTTCAAGGGGCTGACCACCGGTCTGTGGCACCTGCTCACCCGGATGAGTTCGGGGCCGGTGCCCACCATCGCCGTCATGCAGGGCTGGGCCAGTGGCGGTGGGGTCGGTCTGGCAGCGGCCTGCGACATCGTGATCGCCTCGCCCGAGGTGACCCTTCAGCTCACCGAGGTCTTCTTCGGCATGCTGCCCACCATCATCATGCCGTGGATCGCCCGGCGCGTCGGAGAGCACAGGTCGCTCCGGCTGGCCATGCTCGCGGATCAGCTCACCGCCGCCGAGTCCGAGCGCATCGGACTCGTCGACATCGTGAGCGACGATCCGCGGACGGCGATGCGCAAAGTGCTGCTCTCGTTGCGCCGCTCGGACCGTGACACCCTCGCGGACCTCAAGCAGGCGCATCAGGCCCTGTTCCCGGCCGACAACCAGTACGGGTTGATGGCGGAACGGGTGTTCGGCGCACGCCTGAACGACCCGAAGGTCTCCCAGCGGATCAAGGCATTGGTGACGGAGGGATTGTTGTGAGCGACAGCAGCGCGGTTCCCGGGCAGGTGTTCGGACCGATCTCCGTGCAGTTCGAAGCGCCGATCGCCACGGTGCGCTTCGCCGACGCCGAAAACGGCAACACGTTCCGCAGGGAGTGGCTCGACCACCTCTTCCAGGCGGTGGAAGCGGCGACCGGCCACCCGGACACCCGTGTGGTCATCGCGGCCGGCATGCCTTCCGTGTTCTGCGCGGGAGCGACCAGGGAGACGCTGGTCGGCATCGCCGACGGTCTGCCGCTGCCGGAGTACCGGCGGTTCGCCAGGGTCTTCGCGACGTGTCCCCTACCGGTGGTCGCCGAGATGCAGGGCCACGCGCTGGGCGGCGGACTCGTGCTCGGGCTCTACGCCGACGTCGCCGTGCTGAGCGAACGCTCCTACTACGCCGCCAACTTCATGCAATACGGCGTCGCACCGTACGTCGGAGCGACCTACGTCGTCCCCGCCAAGATCGGGGAGGCGCTGGGCACCGAGATGTTGCTGACGGCACGCGGCTACCGCGGCATCGAGCTCAAGCAGCGCGGCTGCGGCGTGCAGGTGGTCGCGCACGACGAGGTGCCGGCCACGGCCCGGAACCTGGCCCTGATGATCGCGCGTTCGCCGCGTGCCAGCCTCGAACTGCTCAAACGCGAGCTGATGGGCAAGTGCCTCGCGGGATCGGACGCGGCGATGGAACGGGAGCTGGAGCCCCACATGACCTCCCGCGAACTGCCCGATGTCGTCTCGCTGACCGAAGAGGGCTACGGGTTGCTTCGGACCACGACGTCATGACCGCGTCCGCGGCCCGGGCTGCGGTCGCGGTGCGGGCCGCCACCGTCCTCACCCCTTCGCTCAGCAGCCTCGACCAGCTCGCGGACGTACTGCTGTCCGACGGCGATCCACCTCCGGCGCAACGGGATTGGGTGGGCCTTCTCGACGATCCGGACGTCCACCGCCTGGACGCGGAGGACGCGGCGCGGGTGCGCCGCGTCACGAGGAGCAGCGCCGATCCGGCCAGGACGGCAGCGGTGGTCGCCGTGCGTTGTGCCCGCGAGGCCGGGCTGGCGGCGTCCGAACTCGCCGGGTGCGCGCTGATCGTGGCGGGCAACAACCTGGCCATGGACTACCAGGCACGCACGGTGCTGGGCGAGGTGCAAGGCACCCGGCGGGTGCGTCCCACCCACGCGGTGGCCTACCAGGACACCGACACCGTGGGCGTGGTGAGCGAACTGCTCGGCCTGCGTGCCGAGGGGTGGACCGTGGGCGCCGCGTCGGCCAGCGGAGCGGTGGCGGTCATCCAGGCGATGCGCCTGCTCCGCGCGGGCGATGCGCAGCGGTGCGTGGTGGTCGCCCCCGCAGCGGAGCTGTCGTCGACCGAAACGCGCGCGTTGAGCACCAGCGGCGCACTGCACCCCGGCCCCGAGCCGGTGTGCCGGCCGTTCGACGACCACCGGGAGGGTTTCGTCCCGGGACCGGCTGCGGCGGCGGTCGTTCTGGAACTCGCCGGACAGACGGCGCAGGAACCACTGGCGCTTCTGCTGGGCGCCGGGCAGCGGCTCGACGCCCGGCACGGCGCTGCCCCCGACTCGGCCGGGCAGACCGAAGCCATGCGCGCCGCGATGCTCGCCGCCGGGATCGAACCCGCCGATGTCGGCTATCTCAGCGCGCACGCCACCGGTTCACGGGTCGGAGACGAGTGCGAGGCCCGCGCCATCGCGCAGGTCTTCGGCGTCGGTGCCGGGCCACTCGTCAACTCCACCAAGGCTTTCCTCGGTCACGCGCTCACCGCGGCGGGCTTGGTCGAGCTCATTGCCACCGTGGTGCAGCTGCGTCACGGCCGGGTGCACGGCAACCCGAACACCAGCAGTCCCATGCCCGACGTGGGTGGGCGGTTGGCGGGGCGCACCTCCAGCCGGCTCGACCGGCCTGTGGCGCTCACCAACAGCTTCGGTTTCAGCGGCATCAACACCTCCATCGCACTCACCACCGAGACCATCCAGACGAGGGACACTCGATGACTGTTGTTTTCCTGTTCCCAGGACAGGGTGTGCAGCGTCAGAACATGGGGGTCGAGCTCTTCGCGCGGTTCCCCGACCTGACCGGGGCCGCCGCGGCGACGCTGGGCTACGACCTGCGTGAACTCTGCGCCGATGAGAAGCGACTCGCCCAGACCCGCTACACCCAGCCCGCCACCTACGTGGTCAGCGCCCTGGCCCTGCGAGCCGCCCGCGAGGACGGGCTGAGTCCCGATGTCGCGCTGGGGCACAGTCTCGGTGAGTACAACGCCCTGGAAGCAGCGGGTGTGTTCGGCTTCCTCGAAGGGCTGGAGCTGGTCCGGCTGCGCGCCGAGATCACGTCCCAGGCGGCTGTCGGCGCGATGACGGCCGTGCAGGGGCTGGCCGAGGAGACCGTCTGCGAAGCGCTGGGCGATCCGCGGTTGCGGGGCGTCGAGGCCGTCAACTTCAACTCGCCGACGCAGACGGTCCTGGCGGGTCCTGAGAGCGCTCTCGCTTCGGCGGAACAGCGGATGCGCGATCTCGGTGCCGCGGATGTGCGGCGACTGGCGATCACCGGCGCGTTCCACAGCAGTCACATGCGGGAGGCCGCTGCTGACTTCGGGGCGCGGCTGGAACGGTTCTCCTTCGAGGAGCCCGCCATTCCGGTCGTGTCCAACCTGACCGCGCGTCCGCACAGTGCGGCGGACGTCGCCGGTTCTCTGGTCCGGCACGTGCACAGCCCTGTGCGCTGGCACCAGTCCGTGACGTGGGTGGTCGAGAACTTCCAGGACGTGTCCTTCCACCAGCCGGGCGTCAGCCAGGTGCTGGTGAGGATGTTGCGGCAGATCCCCGCCGCGGCGAACCTGCTCTCCGCTGCCACGGGAGGTGCGCGGTGAGCGTCGGAAAGGCAGCGCCCGTCGCCATCATCGGCATGGCCGCGCGGGTGCCCGGTGCGGAGGACGCCGACGCGTTCTGGCGCCTGCTCGCCGAGGGCAGGTGCACCTCGTCCCCCGCGATTCCCGGCCGGTTGCACGACTACCGCGCCGACCTGGGCGGCACGCCGGACCCGGTCGTGTCCCTGCTGCCGGACGTGGGCGACTTCGAGCCGGGACTCTTCCAGATCACGCCGCGGATGGCCGTCTGGATGGACCCCCAGCAGCGCTTGATGCTCGAAGCCACCTGGCACGCCCTGGAGAGCGCCGGCCTGGCACCCGACTCGCTCGCCGGGCGCGACGTCGGCGTGTTCGTCTCCACCACGAGCTCCGACATGCGCGACCGCGCCGCGGACCGGCACCTCGTCGACCGGTACAGCGCGATCGGGCTCCTGCTGACCTTCGCCTCGGCGCGGATCTCGCACCAGTTCGACCTGCGCGGCCCCAGCATCACGCTGGACACCGCCTGCGCGGGCGGCCTGACGGCGGTGGCCCAAGCGGTGTCGGGGCTTCGCGCGGGTGAGCTCGACATGGCGATCGCCGGAAGCCCGAACATCTACCTGCACGGCCACATGCAGGCCGTGATGCACCGGTTCGGCGCTCTCTCGCCGACAGGGCAGGCCCGGTGCTTCAGCGCGGACGCCGACGGCTACATCCGCGGTGAAGGGGTGTTCTGCTTCGTCCTCAAACGCCTGGAGGACGCGGTGGCCGACGGTGACCCGGTGCTCGCGGTCATCAGGGGAAGCGCGCTGAACCACGACGGCAGGCGTGGCACGCTGACGCGCTCCGACGCCGAGTCGCAGGTGCAGCTGATGACCCGCGCGCTGGCGCAGGCGGATCTGCCTCCTTCCGCGCTGGGGTACATGGAGTCGCACGCCGCAGGTACCGGCAAAGGCGATCCCATCGAGGTGCAGGCCGTGGTCGAGCTGCTGCGGTCGCAGGAGGGTCGGACGACCGCCGCCGGGCCCGACGGCAAGCTGTGGATGGGGTCGGTGAAGGGCAACATCGGTCACCTCGAAGGTGCGGCGGGCGCGGCGAGCCTGGCCAAGGCGGTGCAGGTGCTGCGCTATCGCACGATTCCCCTCACCGCCGGTTTCACCACGCCACATCCCGACATCCCTGTGGACCGCGGTCCGGTGGACATCGCGGCACGAGCTGTTCCCTGGCCTGACGGCCCGGCCCGCAGGGTCGGTATCACCGCACTGGGAGTCGGTGGGGCCAACGCCCACATCGTGCTGGAGGAAGCGCCCGAGCTCGACAGCTCCGGCTGGCGGCGGTCCGGCCGCTGGCCTGTGCCGGTGAGCGCACGCACCGAGCGCAGTCTGCGTCGTTTGGTGACCGAACTGGCCGACCTGCTCCCCCACGGCAGGCAGGACCCGGCGGGCGGACCGGGGCTCGCGCCGCCGGATTTCACCGCCGCCGTGTGGACCCTCCAAACGGGACGTGCTCAGCTGGCACAGCGAGTCGTCATCCTCGCCGGGGACGCGGATGAGTTCGCGGTCGCAGCTGGCGCATTCGTGCGTGGAGAGCCGCACCCGTTGGTGCTGCACACCACGTTCGACCCCGCGGACCCGACAACCGCTGACCGCCACGTACCGGAGCCGGACCTGCAGGGTGCTGCTCGCTGGCTCGCCGGCGAGCGCGTCGAGTGGGCCGACCTGTGGCCGGCCGGGCAGCGGCCGCGGCGAGTTCCGTTGTCCGCCTATCCGTTCGACCGGACCACGTGCTGGCACGAGTCCTTCGGGCCGCTGGCGACTGCCGGCTCCGACGCGACGTAGCGAGCGCGGAACGGCACGGGTGTGCTTCGACGAGTGCGCGACCCGCGGCCGGGCCGGGGTCGCGCCGGATCGTCCGCGCCGCCGGCACTAGTGACCGTTCGAACGCCCGCTTCCGCTTCGCACCAACGACTGGAGGTCGGCGACGAACGTCTCGAGTGTCGGCAGGGCGAGCATGTCGCGGCGGATCCGCCTGGCGTTGTTCCGATAGCGCGGGTCGTCCAGAACCTCGCGGCAGGCGGCCAGAACGTCGTCGGCAGTCATGGTTTCCGTGCGCAGCTGCTCGCCGACGCCGGCTTCCGCGCACCTGCGCGCGTTGTACGGCTGTTCCGAGAACAGGGGCGTGCAGACGAGCGGAACGCCAGCTCTCATCGCCTCACGGACGCTGTTGTGACCGGCGTGGGTGATGAAGAGATCGCAGCACTCCAGCAGAAGCGGCTGGGGAACCGACTCCACCAGGACCACGGTGGACGGCAGAGAGCCGAACTCCTGGTGCGCGACACCGCGTCCTGTGCTGATCACCGCGACGCAGTCCAGTTGCGTCACGGCCGTGACGACAGACTTGAGCAGAGAGATGCCGTCTGACGCGAACGCGGCCAGCGTGCCCAAGCTCGCGAACACCCACGGCTTGTCGGTGGGCAACCCTGCCAGAACAGGCGGTAGGGCGTCGCCCCGCCTGCCGGGGTTCTCGTGCCGGTAGAACCTGGAGTGGGGCACGGCGGCCTCTGCCGGGTCGTAGGTCTCGGGCATCAGGCAGGCGTGCAGGTGGCGGAAGCTCGCCTCCCCGGCGGGATCCGGCGGCAGGCCGAACGACGCCCGCAGCGGGGCCATCAGCGGCGCGAGCGTGGAAGGTGGCGAGATCACGTTGACCGCGCCACCGATGGCGACGGAGGCATGCGGCACGCCGAGCACCTCCGCGGCGAGCACGCCGCCGAACTCGAGCGTGCTGCGGACGATGACATCGGGGTTCCACCCCGAGTCGATGACGTCCTCGGCCATCGCCTCGGCCGGAGGGCCGATGAAGAAGTCCACCGTCCTCTCCATCGCCGTGAGGTGCGCGAACGTCGTACCGGATTCCTCCAGCGTCCGCGCCACGAGCTCCAGGATGTCGAGACCCGCCGGCAGGTGCTCGATCCCGTAGGCGGCGATGTCCTCGGCGGACGTCGCGGCGGTGGCGATCGCGACCGTGTGCCCCGCGGCCTCGGCGGCCCTGATGGCCGGGACCAGCGCCCGGATGTGGGACGGCGAGTTCGCGACGGTGAAGAGAATCCGCAAGGACGTGCTCCGATCGTGATGACCACCCGTTGCGGCGGAACCCGGCGACTGACGGGGGTCACCGGTCGCGGTGGTCGATTTCGTCGTAGGTCGTGAACTGGATCAGCAGCGCTCGACGACGAGCGCGGTCGCGGTGAACCCCGCGCCGAGGCCGACGAGCAGCGCGCAGCCGCCCGTGGTCAGCCTGTCGAGGCGGAGGAGGTCGTCGAGGTTGGCGATCGTGTCACCCGCACCGAGGTGCCCTGTCGTGTCTCCGAACACCACGAGGCGGTCACGCGCGGCTTCGGGCAGCGCGGGAAGCACGGTGTACTTGACGGTTTCCGGGCGCAGTCGCGCGGTGCAGACGACCTGGATGCGATCGGCGTCGTGCAGATCCGCGTCGGACAGCGCCTGCTGCACCGCCGTGGCGACGGTGGCGCGGATTTCCTGGGAGGTCGTGCGGAACTCGAGCAGGGCGGCGCTGTTGTCGAGCGCGGGTGGGAGCGGCCGGAAGGGGTGGAACCGGGGAAAGGCGTTCTCCAGCCGGGGGTTGCCGGCCCGGCCGGTGGCCAGCACGGCCAGTGGTCCCCGGTCGCGGTGCAGGAGCGCGGCGGTGCCCCCGTCGCCCAGCACGACCTCGGGCGCGGTGCGCCAGCGGTCGTAGGGCAGGTCGCGGGTGTCGGTGCCGGTGCACGCGAGAGCGTGGTGGGTGCCGGGTTCGGTGAGCAGGGTGGTGATGGCCGCGTGCAGCGCCGCGTCGCCGCCGCTGGACATCTGGCTCAGGCCGACGGCGACGGCGTGGGTGGTCCCCAGCTCGGCGGCGAGCCGGTGTGCCGGGGACGCGGGTTCCTCGTCGGTCGCGGACATGCCCGCGTAGGCGAGGAACCCGATCTCCTCCGGCGTGGTCCCGGTGCTGGAGAGCACGTCCCGGCAGGCGGTCAGGCCGAGTTGCCACGCCTGCTGCCCGTCGGCGACCGCGACCTCGTGGCAGACGGCCGACCGCGCGTCGATGTCGCTGAGCGTGCCCGCCGCGACCGCGTCAGCGGCGCGGGACCGTCCCGCGGGCAGCCATGTCCCGGCGGCGGAGATGCGCACCCGTCCGGAAACCCTCATGCGGGCGCACCGCCGAGGTGGACGGGCATCGACTCCAGCCTGCGGTCGAACACCATGTCGCTCCAGCACAGCTCGCTCGGGTCGACGGCGAGCCGCAGTCGCGGGAAGCGGAGGAACAGCGAGCGGACCGCGACGGTGATCTCCATGCGGGCCAGGGGTGCGCCGATGCAGCGGTGCACGCCGCTGCCGAACGACAGGTGGCTGGGCTCACCGTCGCGGTGGGAACGGACCGCGTCGGGATCGTCGTAGGCACGGGGGTCTCGGTTGGCGGCGGCGAGTGACAGCAGCACGGTCGCGTCCTTCGGGATGACGACGTCGCCGATGGGGATGTCGGCGGTGGCGAACCGCCAGATCGCGAACTGGAACGGCGGGTGGTGGCGCAGCAGCTCCTCCACGATCCGCGCGGTGGACGCCTCGCTGCCCAGGGCTTCAGCACGCAGGTCCGGCCGGGCGCCGAGCGTGGCGGCGCCGTGGCCGATGGCGGTCGCGGTGGTCGGCGGTCCTCCCACGAACAGCGCCATCACCGTGCTGAGCAGGTCGCGGACTCCGGCGGGCTCCGACCGGGCGAGCAGCATGGAGATCAGGTCGTCGCCGGGCTCGCTCCTGCGGTGTTCGATCGTGGCGAGGACGAGGTCGACGAGCTCGTGGTAGTAGCCGATCATCTCGGGGCTGTCGGTGGGCTTGCTGGACAGCAGCTCCCGCAGCAGCGCGGCGGCCACCGGCGTGTCCGCGGGGCGCAGGCCGAGCACGGTGCTGATCACCGAGACGGGGACCTGGTTGGCGAAGGCGGTCATGAGGTTGACCGGGCCGCCACCTGCCTCGGTGCCTTCGCGCTCGAGGTGGTCGAGCTGCTCGTGCACGATGCGGTCGACGGTCGCGCGCCAGCGACCCACGGCACCGCTGGAGAGTTCGGCGTTGACCAACGACCGCAGTCTGCGGTGCTCGGCCCCGTCGGTGTTGAGCATGTGCCGTCCCGTGGAGCTGAGGGTGTCCTCGGGAACGCGCCGTCCGCCGAACTTGTGCTCGGGGGAGCTCAGCAGCCGGGGATCGACAGCGAGCCGCTCGTCGCGCAGACAGGTCCGCACGTCGTCGTACCTGGTCACGAGCCAGATCGGGAACCCGTTGGGCAGCTGCACCTGCTGCACGGACGCGGCTTCACGCAGTCGCGCGTAGTAGGCGGTGTTGGTGTCGTCCTCGGGCAACGAGACCAGAGTGGGCAGGCTCATGACCGGTCCCTCTTCGCATCCGCGGTCTTGGCGGACTCGACCAGTGCCGCGAGCTGCGCCACCGTCCGCGCGGTCACCAGGTCGTCTTCGCTGAGCTTGACGCGGCTCATGTTCTCCACGGCGGTGATCGCGTCGAGCAGCCG
Organism: Lentzea jiangxiensis; assembly: GCF_900104175.1. Classification (GTDB taxonomy): domain Bacteria; phylum Actinomycetota; class Actinomycetes; order Mycobacteriales; family Pseudonocardiaceae; genus Lentzea; species Lentzea jiangxiensis. The sequence goes on along the minus strand of NZ_FNIX01000007.1, from coordinate 242,611 downwards.
CAGCGAGTCGACGTTGGGCAGGTAGGCGAGCCGGTCCTCCGGCGACAACTGGTCGGCGGGGATCTCGAGCACCCTGGCGAGCTGCTGGACCACCACGGTCAGTGCTGGAGCCTCGTTGTCGTGCACTGGTTCGGTCATGCCGCGTTCTCCTCTCCGAACAGCCGACGGCGGAGCTCGTCGCGCTTCCACTTGCCGCTGGTGGTGCGGGGCAGCCAGCGGCGGTCGACGGTGCGCACGTCGGCGTCGGTGATGCCGAGGCGTTCGCTGACGGCCCGCCGCACGCCCTCGGCCACCGCCGCCCTGTCGGTTTCGACGGTTTCCACGACCACGACCACCCGCTCCCTTTCCTGGTCGGCCACCGCGACGCAGTGGCGCTGGTAGACGCCCGGCACGTGCCGGGCGACGTGTTCGACCTCCTCGGCGTGGACGTTGCGGCCCCGCACGATGATCATGTTCTTGTGCCTGCCCGCGACGTGCACCTCGCCGCGCAGCAGGAAGCCCCGGTCACCGGTGCGCAACCAGCCGTCGTCCAGGACGCTGGAGACGGCCGCGGAGTCCTCGGCGAGGTAGGCGTCCATGAGGCTGGGACCGCGCACCTGGAGTTCGCCGACACCGGCCTCGGGCAGAACGGCGCCCGCGGCGTCCACGACCCTCACCTCGGTGCCGGGCAACGGGGGACCCTGCGACACGATCGTCCAGCCGGATTCGTCGGTGACGGGGACGACCCGGCCGTCAGTGGCCGCGGCCCGGTCGAGCGTGACGGTGCGAGGTGCCAGCCCCGGCAGGTCGATGGTGATGCCGGCGCAGTACTCGGCCATGCCGTAAGCCGGGGTCATCGCGCCGGCCGGCAGTCCGTGGCGGCCCAGGACCTCGGTGACGGCGCGGACCGTGGCCGGGGAGACCGGTTCACCGCCGTTGAGCGCCAGGCGCCAGCGTCCGAGGTCGAGTCCATCGGGGTCCGCGGTGCGGGCGGCCTCGGCCAGCCTGTCGTAGGCGAAGTTCGGTCCTGTGCAGATCGTGACGCCGTGCTCGCCGAGGTAGCGCAGCGCGTCCACCGGGCGCCGGATGAACGCCGCCGGTGAGACGAGGTGGGTGTCGAACCCGGCGCACAGCGAGATCAGCAGACCGATCATGCCGAAGTCGTGGAACAGCGGCAGCCACTGGTAGCCGACGTCGGCGGGGGTCAGTTCGCAGCGCGCGACCGGGGCGAGGACGCCGTTGACGACGGCGCGGTGGGACAGCACGACGCCCTGCGGCCGGGCAGTGGTGCCGGAGGTGAACTGCACGACGGCGCGATCATCCGGGCCGGGGGTGTGCGTGGTCGGGACGCGGGTGGTCGGCGCGCACCGGTCGGCGTTGACGACGCGCAGTCCGGGGCAACGGCGCTGCAGCGGCTCGAGGGCGGCGGCGAAGAGATCACCGGTCACGAGGTGCCGGACGCCGACGGTCCGGATGAACGCGGCGAGGTCGTCGGCGACGCTGTCGACGTCGTGGGCGACGGCGGGCAGCGGTAGCACGCTGACGGCGGCGCCGATCGTGAGCACACCGAGCAGAGCCGGCGGGAAGGAGGGGGTGGCGGGCAGCAGCACGCCCACCACCTCACCGGGTTCGGCACCGGCGGCGAGCAGCGCGGCGGCGACGCCGTTGGCGCGGGGGCCGAGTTCGGCACGGGTCAGGACGGTCGCGGACTCCGGGAAGATCATCCGACCTCGATCGCCCGGTGCGCAGGTGATCGCGTCCACGAGGGTGCCGGAAATGTCGATCGTCATGCGTTGTCCCTGTTGTCGCGGTGTGGTGGGCCGGCTGTGCGACGGATGCTGATCGGTGGCGGGCTGGACGCGGGCCGTCGTCGATCACCACGCCGGTGAACCGCGGGGCCTCCACCGGTTGGCCTTCAGCGACGGTAGGCATCGCGAATCGGAAATCCGCTGCGGAATTCCGCAGAACTCCCCCACGCGACCGCAGTCCGTCATCGATGCGAACTCCTGGTGACCAACGCTTCCCGACGCGGATCGACCTCGTCGGCACCGCTGCGGAGCGCGACCAAGTGCTGCGGTTCTCCGCAGTCTGCGTGAGCCTGTCGTGACGCACGGTGGTCGCAAACATCCCATCCCCCGATGTGCAACCCCCGACGGCTACCGGAGGAACCGCCTTGCCCACCGTGTACGACACCCTCGTCGAGATCCTCACCACCAGGTTCGCCGTTCCGGCGGAGGTGATCAACGAAGACACCGCGCTCGAAGAGGTGCTGACCGACTCCCTCGACGTGGTCGAGTTCGGCGTCGTCGTCGGCGAGCGCTACAACACCCACCTCTCCGACGACGAACTCTCGTCGGTGACCACGATCGCCGATGTCGCCGCGCTGATGAACACCAAGGTGGCGGCATGACCACACGTCCCGACGTGGTGATCACCGGGCGGGGCATGGTGACCTCGGCCGGCACCGGCGTCGACGACAACTGGAAGCGCGTCAGCGCGGGGGTGTCCACCGCGGTGCTCGGTCCCGACCTCGGTGTGCTCGGCACCCAGGTCATCTGTCCCGTGCAGGACTTCGACGCGCCGGCGGTGCTCGGTCCCGACGCTCGGCGCCTCGACCGCTACAGCCAGCTCGGTCTCGTGGCCGCGACCGAGGCGGTCGGCGACGCGGGTCTGCGGAGCGACGAGTGGGACGGCAGCCGCGTGGCCATCGTCATGGGCGTGTCGGTCGGCGGAGTGGAAACCCTGACCGCACAACACGTCGCGCTCCTGCAGCGGGGTCCTGCCGCGACCTCACCGCTGACCATGCCGATGTCCCTGGTGAACATGATCAGCGGGCAGCTCGCCATCCACCTGCGGGCGACCGGCCCCAACCTGACCGTGTCGACCGCCTGCGCCTCCGGGGCCACCGCGATCGGGACGGCCCGGCAGCTGCTGCAGGCCGACGCGTGCGACATCGCGATCGCCGGCGCGGCCGACGCTTCGCTCGTGCCTCTCATCCTGGCGGCCTTCGCCAGGATGGGAGCGCTGACCAAGCGCTCGGCGGACCCCCTCCGCGCGTCTCGCCCGTTCGACCGCGACCGCGACGGCTTCACCGCGGCCGAGGGCGCGGCGGTCGTGGTGCTGGAACGGGAAACCGATGCCCGTGCCCGGCGTGCGTCCATCCGCGGCCGTGTCCTCGGCTACGGCGCTTCCGCCGACGCCCACCACGTCACGAGCCCGCACCCGGACGGGATGGGCGCACAGGCGGCGATCCGGGCGGCACTCGCCGACGCGGGCCTCGCCGGCACCGATGTGGACCACCTCAACGCGCACGGCACGTCGACGAAGCTGAACGACCGGGCGGAGTCGAAGGCGGTGCGCTCGGTGCTCGGCGACGAGGTCTCCGTCTGCTCCACCAAGGGCGTGACCGGCCACCTGCTGGCGGCCGCCGGCGCGGCCGAGGCCATCTACGCCTCGCTCAGCATCGAGCACCGGCTCGTCCCTCCCACGGCCAACCTGGAGCACGTCGACCCGGAGATCGACCTGGATCTCGCCCCGGTGCCGCGGCAGCAGTCGATCGACGTCGCCATGAGCACCTCGTTCGGGTTCGGTGGCCAGAACGCCGCGCTGTTGATCGGCGCACGTTGATGTCCGACCACGCACACCGAGGAGCAGACGGGGTGGTCCAGCGCGAAACCCGGTCCGGGGCCCCCGCACGGCTCGCCGCCGACCAGGCCGCCGAACTGCGCGACCTGCTGCGGTACGGCGCGGCCGACGACCACGACAGGTTCGCCGAGCTGTTCTCCGCCGAGCTTTTCGACCGCGTCGAGGGCAGCTCTCCCGCCGAGAACGCCGCGATGGTCCACCGGCGGCTGCGGCACGTCAACGCCGAGCTGGGGCCGGGTCGCGAGTTCGTCACCGAGGACCCGGACCGCTTCCTCGTGCTGCACGAGTGGGCGGGCGTGCTGGACCCGACGCTGGTGTCGGTACCCACCATCCACTACAACCTCTGCCTCGGCGCAGTCCTGGAGCTCGGCGACGACCGCCCGGAACTCACCGCGGTGGCCGACGAGCCGGCGCGGATGGACTCGGTCGGTGTTTTCCTGGCGACCGAGCTGGGTTACGGCAACAACGCCGCCGAGATGCGCACACGTGCGGTGTACTCGCCGCCGAACTAAGCAGGCTGCACGGCGGGCGGGCCTACCGCGCAGCGGAGCGGTGCTCACGTCGCTGTTCCTGCGGTTCGCCGTGTCCGAGCTGGACAGGGACGCGGCCTGGCACCTGTGCGACGGCACCCTGTCCCCGCTCAGGTGCGGGATATCCCGTCGCTCGTCGCACGGCTCGACGAGCTCCTCCTGCCGCACGCCGAGGACGTCGTCGAGGCGTTCGGCATCACGAACGACGTCCAGCGCGTCCCGATCGCGGCCGAGGACTACGTCGAGGCCTACGCGCGGCTGCTGCCGGTGTCCGGCCTGCCGCTGACCTGAGTGATCGCTCTCGAGAAGACCCGCACCATGCCGCGGTGACGGCGGGATCTCGTGCACGACCGCCGCGACTCCGGTACCGGCGGACCGCTCCCAGCGTCTCGCACAAGACCGATGCGGTGAAATCTTCCGCGTCAGCGGCATCAATGCGAGCACAGCGTTTCCGCCGTCGCGAAGATCGTCCAACGGCGTGATTTCACTCACTCGGAGATCGACAAAACCTCCGGAGGGAGCACACCGGGTTTCCGGCAGAGCCGGGGACTCCCAGATGAACATGTGAGAAATCTCGGCGTAACGCATGCCCGATCATGGCGTTGTCGCACCCCGGCACCGACTCCCATCCGCTTGAACTGCGGTTTCATCGCCAGAAAGTCCTACACCCGCGAGAGGTCATCAACTTGACCAAACGGGTACTCCCACCGTGAAATCAACAGGACGCCCTATATGACCAAGGTGTGAGTCACGCAATACCCGAATGGCCTAGCCGACAACCACGGAGCGCGCAGAATGGTCGCCGACTCGCAGCACCACCGGAATACCGGAAGCCGGACCACTCTCGTCGGCAGAGGTCCGGAGTTGAAACGGATTGTCGATGCTCTCGAATCGACGAAGCACGCGACGCCCGCCACGATCCTGGTCGAAGGCGCGACCGGCATCGGCAAGACGGCGCTGCTGGACGCGGCGTGCGACCTCGCCCAGGCGCGCGGGTTCGTGGTCTGCCGGGCGAAAGCCTCGCCCATGGAGCGGGAGCTGCCCTTCGCCGTCGTCCAGCAGCTCTTCGAGCACCTGCGCGAGGAACTGTCCCAGGGCCAGGACGGTGAGGGGACACCGCACGGGCACGGCGCCATCGCCGGGCACTTCACCGCCGAAGTGCGCGACATGGACGACGTCCACGTCCTGCGGGCGATCCGGGACGTCTACCGCTTCACCGTGCGTCTCGCCCAACGCGCACCGCTCTGCCTGGTCGTCGACGACGTGCAATGGGCTGACGTGCCGTCGTTGCGCTGGCTGAACTACCTGCTCCACCGCGTCGCCAAACTCCCGGTCGTGACCCTGCTGACCCGCACGCCCGGGATCCGTCCGGCCGATCCCCTGCTGATCGCGGAGCTGGAGCTCTACTCCCAGTCCACGAGGCTCACGGTCTTCACGGCGCAGGACGTCGTGCAGCTCACCGAGCAGGTGCTCGGACGCACACCGGACGGGAGTTTCGTCGAAGCCGTCCTCCAGGCCACCGGCGGCTGTCCCATGGTGACGAGTCACGTCCTGGGTCAGATGCGGGAACGATCGACCCCACCGGACGAAGAGGCCGCGGGTGCCCTGCCCGGCCTCGACCCCGAGGAACTCGGCCGATCGATGCTCGCACGGCTCAACCGCCAGTCACGCCAACTCGTCGAGGTCGCCAAGGCGATCGCGGTCGTGGAGCCGGACGACCTGGACCTGCTGACCGCTGTCATGGGCGTGAGCAACGGCGCGGCCGCCGATCTGGTTCGGCAGTTGGAGGGGATGGGGCTGCTCGCACCGGACGACGAACTCGCGTTCTCCCACCCGGTGATCAAGACGGCGATCGGCGGCGCGGTCCCCTACCAGGAACGCGAGGAGTTGCACGCCAAGGCCGCGCGACACCTGCACCGCACGCGGGCCCCCGCTCCTGTCGTGGCACACCACGTGCTGCGAACGTCCTCCCGGTTGGGTGCCTGGGCGGTGGCAGCCCTGCGCACCACGGCCGACACCGCGACGGCCGCGGGCGATCCCCGCACCGGCGCGAAGCTCCTCAGCAGAGCTCTCGACGAGGAACTGTCCACCTCGCAGAGGAAGGACCTGCTGGTGCGGCTCGGCCTCGCCGAGGTCTACTTCGACCCGCGGATGGCCGTGGTGCACCTGGAAGAGGGGATGACCGGGCTGGACGATCCGGAGGAGGTCCTCGCGGTCGCCTGCCGCCTCGCCCAGGTCCTCTACTTCGACGGCGCCTACGACAGTGCGAGCGAGGTGCTGCGCCGGACCGAGGCCGAGATCGGGTCGAAGATCCCCGCGGTCGTCGAAATGCTGCGGCTGCTGGAGCGGATCACCGTGCCGTCCCGGACCCAGACAACCGGTCAGGTGGATTTCCGCCAGTTCGACGAGCAGGAGTGGCGCCGCGGTGACGAGCACGGCCGCAGGCTGGCGGGACTGATCGCCGAGGACGCCAGCAACCGCGGCATCGATCTGCCGCTGTGCCGGAAGACGGCGCTCGCGGCGCTGTCCGGCGGAGCGCCCGCCATCCTGCACTACCCGCAACGAATGGTCGGGGTGCTCAACTCCCTGCTGCGCGCCGACGAGGCGGAGCTGGTGATGCGGTACTGCGACGAGATCCTGCTCGAGGCCCATCGAGAAGGGCTGTCGCTGATCGTCCTGCTCGGCCACACCCTCCGGTCGCGGGCGCACTACCACCGCGGGTCCTTCGCGGAGGCGGTCGCGGACGCGGAGCTCGCGTTGTCCGCGGCGCGGACAGCGGCACTCCCCCCGGACCACTTCGGACAGGTCTACGCCGTCGACGCCCAGGTTCGCGCCCAGCTGGCCCTCGGCGACGTCAAGGCGGCGGAGAACGCGCTCCGGCCGTTCGGCAGGTTCAGGGCGTTGCCGTCCACCTGGCACCACACCGCACTGCTGCACTCCAGGGGCGCGTTGCGCATGGAGCTCGGCGACACCGAGGGAGCGCTCGCCGACCAGCTCGAGTGCGGTGAGCGGTTCGAGGCGTGGGGCCGGCCCAGCCCGGCGCTGCGCCCCTGGCGGTCGTACGCGGCGCTGGCGCACCTCAAGCTCGGGCAGCGGGATCCCGCTCTCGACCTGGCGTTGCGGGAGGTGGAACTGGCGCGGAAGTGGGGTGCGCCGAGCGTGATCGGCCGTGCGCTGCTGACGATGGGCATCGTGACCGGCGGCGCCGCCGCTGCTCCGTGGCTCACCGAGGCGGAGTCGGTGCTGCGGCCGTCGTCCGCGCGGATGCTGCACGCGCAGGTGCTGCTGGAACTCGCCGGCACGCTGGGGGAGAAAGGACAGCACAACACCGCCCGGAACCACCTCGCGGAGGCGAAGAAGCTCGGCGAGCAGTGCGGCGTCGCCGTGCAAACGGGAGAAAAGCCCGCCGACCCGGTCTCCGCCCGCACTGCACGCGCCCGGATCCCGCGGCCGGCCGAACCGACGAAGGTCGTGCCACCCGGTCCTCGAGCCAACGCGCTCGCGCTGACGCCGCACGAGCACCGAGTGGCCGGGCTGGTGCTCGAAGGGAACTCGAACGACGAGATCGCGCGCAAGCTGAGCGTCTCCCGACGCACGGTCGAGTTCCACCTCACGAGCATCTACCGCAAGCTCGGTGTGCGCCGCCGGACCCAGCTGCCCTCCGCACTCGCGGGATTCGTCTCACGGAGGTGACATCCGCCGGCGAGCAGGTGTTCGGGGCACTTCAGTGTTTCCCCTGCCGTGCCCCACTGCACATCGGGCCGCGGCCACGAGGCCCGAGTTCGCCGTTCGCGTGAAGGCGCTCGCCGCGTCAAAACAAGACGAAGTGCCTCAACAGTCGCACGTGGACACGATTGACACAGGACCGCAGCCGGGGCTGGTCCGGTTTTTGCGATCCGCTCATCAAGACACCAATCCCGGATCGCTGTTCCCCGCGACTCGGCATGACTTCACGATGCGACGGCACACCGGCGTTTCCCCTGCCGCGCCGGCTTGGCGACTGGTTCGCCGAGCCGGCACCCCCCGGCAGGGTGGCGAGCACGTCAGAACAGCCCGTTGGAGTGCGACAGCTCGGCGGGGACCGGCGTGATCACGTCCCAGTGCTCGACGATCTTGCCGTCCTGCACGCGGAAGAGGTCCCAGTAGGCGACCGGCACGCCGAACTCGCCCTCCGACTGCAGCAGCACGAGGTCGCCCTCGGCGACGACGCGGTGGACGGTCTTGTAGACGAGGTTCCTGCCCTGCTCGGACCACTTCGCCGCGGCGGCGCCGAACCCGTCGAGCCCGTCGGCGGCCTCGGGGTTGTGCTGCAGGTAGGTCTCGGTCGAGATGTAGTCGGTCAGCGCCGAGTAGTCGGCGTCCTGGAGGATCCGCTGCGCGAACTCCTCCACCAGGGCACGGCTGCGTTCGGTGTCCGCACCGGTGGGCCGCGCGGGACCGTCCGTCTGGGACCGTCCGCTCGCGGTCTCCTCGACGACGGGCGTGAGCGCGTCCCAGTGTTCGGCGAGCTTGCCGTCCTCGACGCGGAAGAGGTCGAACGCGACCAGCGGCTGCGGCCCGAAGCCGTGGTAGACGCCGTGCAGGGCGACGAGATCGCCGTCCGCGACCACGCGCGCCAGGTCGTAGCGGAAACCGTCCGGCAGGGCCGACACGAGGCCCCGCAACGCTTCCGGCCCGTCCGCGACGAGCGAGCTGTGCTGGCGGTAGTCCGGGGACACCCAGCGGTCCACCGCGGACGGGTCCCTGTCGCCGAAGAGTTCGCCGGTGGCCTTGAGCACGAGTTCCTTGTTGTTCATGGCTCCACAGTGGCCCGGCGGTCGCTGCGGAACGAGGTAGGATCCCGCCTCGTCATGGTCAGAAGTGGACAGGTCGCACAGTTCGGCTTCAGCAACCCCGACCGCGGGAAGCTGGGCCTCGAAGCGCTCGACCTGGCCGCGCTCCGCCGCAGGCTCACCGCCGAGACCCTGACCAAGGTGCACCGCACCGACTTCCACCAGCTGTTCCTGGTCACGTCGGGCACCGGCGGCACCATGGTCGATTTCGTGGACCACCCCTGCTCCCCCGGCACGCTGCTGCACGTCAGCCCCGGCCGCGTGCTGCGCCTGCCCAGCGGTGAGCTGGAGGCGTCCGTGGTGCTTTTCACCCCCGCGTTCCCGGCGTCGGCACCCAGCGCCTTCGGCCCGGTGCGGCGTTCGGTGCCGCGGGCGGAGATGGCCGTCTTCACCCGTGCCGCGCAGGACCTCCGCCAGGAGTACCGCCGCAACCTGCTGACCAACGAGCCGGTGGACCTGCTCCGCGTGCTGCTGGGCGCCTTCCTGCTCCGCGTCGCCCGGCTGCCGACCGGCGACGACCCCGCGCGGCTGGACCCGCGGTTCGAACGCTTCCAGCACGAGCTGGAGCGCTCGTTCGCCACGACCCGCAACGCCGCCGAGTACGCGGCGCGGATCGGCTACTCGCCGCGCAGCCTCAACCGCATCTGCCTCGCCGCGACCGGGCAGTCGGCGAAGGCGTTGATCGACGCGCGGGTGGCACTGGAGGCCAAGCGGCTGCTGGTGCACACCGACCTGTCCTCGGCCGCGATCGGACACCGGCTGGGGTTCAGCGAGGCCACGAACTTCACGAAGTTCTTCATCCGGGAGACGGGGACATCACCGGGGGCGTTCCGCGAGTAGCTGACCGAGGGCGTGACGGGCGATCCCGGCGACGGACGGGATGCTGTCGCCGTGCCGCGCGAGGGCCAGGACGGAGAGCTCCGCGACAGCCCGCTGGACGCCCGCGTCGCTGACGGAGATGTCGCTGACGGACAGGTCGATCCGCGTCAGTCGTCCCAGCCCGGGCAGAGCCGGTCGAGGGTGCGGCTCGCGATGCCCGCCAGGAACCTGTTGGTCTCGCGGTAGTACGGCAGCGCGAGCACGGCGAGGTGCAACGCCCACCCCTGCGCCCGTGCCCAGTCCGCGTCGTCGAACTCGGCGAGTTCGCGCTGGAAGAGCTTGCGCCCGCGGGAGTCGAGGTAGAGCCAGGCCGTCATGAGGTCGGCCGCCGGGTCACCGACCCCCGCGCTCCCCCAGTCGATCACGCCGGTCAGCGAGCCGCCGGTGAACAGCAGGTTGCCCTCGTGCAGGTCGGCGTGCAGCCACCGTCCCGGCCGTTCCCACCGGGGCGCGGTCAGCGACTCCTCCCAGATCGCCGTGAGCCGCGGGTTCCCGCCGAGCTCGGCGATGCACGAGCGGACCGCCGCGTCGTCCTCGATGCCGCTCACCCGGCCACGACCGGTCTTCCACGGCCTGTCACCGGCGTCGACCGACTGCAGCGCGCGGACCAGCTCGGCCAGCCGGACCGGGACGTCCTCACCGACCGCCTCGACGGGAGCCATCACGCCGTCGATCCACCGCACCACGGACCACTGGTGGGGGTAGGACTCCGTCGGCGAGCCCAGCTCCAGCGGCTCCGGCACCGCGACCGGCAGGGAAGGCGCGACCACCGGCACGACCTGAGCTTCATGGGCGGCGTCGCCGGACGACCACTCGCGGCGGGGCAGCCGCACCGCGAGCTCGTCGCCCAGCCGGTAGAGCGCGTTGCTGGTGCCGCCGTGCGCGACCTCCCGGACCGGCAACCCCCGCCAGTGCGGGAACTGCGTGCGGACCAGTTCCCGCACGAGAGCCACATCCGTAGCGATCTCGGGCATCGATCAACTCCCCCGGAGGTCAGCTACGCATGCAACACCGTCCCCACCGCCTCGGCAACTCGTTTCTCGAACGGCAGCGGCCCGGCCGTCCCTGCTCACGCACTCGTGCAGCCGGCCATCATCCCTGCCCCGTCGGTCATCCGGCGCGCCGGTCCGCCAGCCGCACCACGTTCGGGGAGCGTTCCACCTTGACGCGGGCGCTGGACGCGACCAGATAGCCGACGCCGCGCACGGTCTGGATGACGTCCGCCGCGCCACCGAGCTTCTGGCGCACCCGGCGGACGTGCACGTCGACCGTGCGGGCGCCGCTGCAGCCGTCGTTGACGCCCCAGACAGCCGCCAGCAGCTCACGGCGGCGGTGCACCCGGTCGGTGTGCTCGCACAGGTGCTGGAGCAGTTCGAACTCGAGGCGCGTGAGCTCGACGGGCCGCCCGTGGAGCAGCACCTGGCGGGTGTCCGGGAGGATCCGGACGTCCACCTCCTCGACCGCCGCCTCGGCGGCGGGCGCCAGGCCCGCCTCCTTGAGCGCGCCGAGCAGGCGCAGCGCGGTCCCCTCGTCCTCGGTGTCGATCGTGATGCTGAACCTCATGACGCACCTCCTCAGCTCTTGGGCAGACCCTGCGGGTTGATCTCGGACGTCGGCACGGCCTCGTCGGACAGGCCCCAGCGCTTCAGGACCTCGGCGTACTTGCCGTTGGCGATCAGCTGGTTCAGCGCCTCCTGGACGGGGACGACCAGTCCGCTGCCCTTCTTGGTGGTCGCGGCGATCTTGCCCTGGACGGTGGCGCCGCCGGAGAAGTTGCCGATCACCTCGGTCTGCCCGGACGTCGCCGCGTGGTAGGCGGAGGTGGGGTTCGGGCCGAGGTAGGCGTCGATGCGGCCGGACTGCAGCGCGAGGTAGTAGTCCGAGGAGTTCTGGAAGTACTTGATGTCGGTGGCCTTCAGGCCCGCGGCGACGTTCTTGGCGCTCCAGTCGACGAGGATCTTCTCCTGGTTGGTGCCGGAGGTGACGGCGATGACCTTGCCCGCGACGTCCTTCGGCTCCCGGACCTTCCAGGTGCCGCCCTTCTTCGCCTCGAACGCCAGCGTGTCGAGGCGGTAGGTGGCGAAGTCGTACTTCTCCTTGCGCGCCTCGGTGACGGTGATGTTCGACAGGCCGAGGTCGTAGGCTCCGCTGTCGAGGCCCACGAACAGGTTCTCCCACGACGAGACCTCGAGCTTCGGCTTCAGCCCGAGCACGTCGGCGACGAGGGACGCGATGTCGGTCTCGACGCCGATCACGGTCTTGTCGTCGGTGGCGTAGAACCGCAGTGGCGGTGCCGTGCCGGCGGATCCGCCGATTGTCAGCTCCCCCTTGGCTCTGAACTTCTCCGGCACCTTCGCGGCGATCTTGTCGTCCCTGGTGGCGGTGATCCGCTTCTGGTCGGGGCCGAGGTTCACGCTGAGGCCGGCGACCTCGACGGGCTCCTCCCCGCCGGCGGTGCCGCAGGCAGCCAGTCCGAACGCGAGAACGGCGAGAAGTAGTTTGCGCACAACGAGCTCCTTTTAGAGAACCTTGGACAGGAAAGCGCGGGTCCGGTCGTGGACCGGGCGGTCGAGCACCTCGTCCGGTGCCCCCTCCTCGACGATCACGCCGCCGTCGATGAACACGATGCGGTCGGCCACCTCGCGGGCGAAGCCGATCTCGTGGGTGACGACGACCATCGTCGTGCCGGTGCGGGCGAGGTCGCGCATCACGTCCAGCACCTCGCCGACCAGCTCGGGGTCGAGGGCGGACGTGGGTTCGTCGAAGAGCACGACCTTCGGCCGCGTGGCCAGGGCCCGTGCGATCGCGACCCGTTGCTGCTGACCTCCGGAGAGCTGCCGCGGGTAGGCGGACGCCTTGTCCTCCAGGCCGACCCGCTCCAGGAAGTGCCGCGCGGAGGCGAGGTCGGCGACCTCCGCGACGTTCTCCAGCGCGGTCAGGTGCGGGAAGAGGTTGAAGTTCTGGAAGACGAACCCGATGTCCTTGCGCTGCTTGAGGATCTCGCGTTCCTTGAGCTCGTGGAGCTTGCCGGCGCGGCGGCGGTAGCCGATCAGGTCGCCGTCGATGGCGACGAACCCGCGGTCGGCCTTCTCCAGGTGGTTGATCGTGCGCAGCAGCGTCGACTTGCCGGAACCCGACGGCCCGAGCACCACCACGACCTCGCCGGCGGCGACGGTCAGCGACACCCCGCGCAGCACTTCCAGCGAACCGAAGCTCTTGTGCACGCCCAGAACCTTGATCACCGGCGGTCTCCTCGCGCGAAGTAGCGCTCGACGTGGTGCTGGCCGATCGAGAGCAGGGTGGTCAGGATGATGTACCAGACGGTCGCGACCATCAGCAGCGCCACGACCCGCGCGTTGCGGCCGTAGATCACCTGCACCTGGTAGAAGAGCTCGCCGATGGCCATCACGGAGACGACGGACGTGCCCTTGAAGAGGCTGATCACCTCGTTGGCAGCGTTGGGCAGGATCGAGCGCATCGCCTGCGGCAGCACGATCCTGCGGAACTGGCGGAACCTCGGGATGCCGAGTGCGGCCGCCGCTTCCAGCTGCCCCCGGTCGACCGAGATGACGCCGGACCGCACGATCTCCGCCGCGTACGCCGCCTGGTGCAGCGCGAGCCCCAGCACCGCCGCGCCCATCGGGCTGATCAGCGCGATGGTCTCGAAGCTCACGAGCTCCGGCCCGAACGGGATGCCGAGGCTCAGCCTGCTGTAGAGGTAGGAGATGTTGAACCAGAACAACAGCTGCACGATCAGCGGTATCGAGCGGAACGCCCAGATGTAGGTCCAGCCGACCGCGGAGAGGAACGGGCTCTTCGACATCCGCAGCACCGCGACGACGATGCCGAGCGCGAACCCCAGCACCGTGCCGAGCACGGTCAGCACGATGGTCGTGCCGACGGCCGTCAGGATCGACTGCGCGGTGAAGTAGCGGGCGAACGTGGGCCAGTCCCACGCGGGGTTCGTGACCAGGCCGTGCACGAACTGCGCAGCGAGCACCAGCACGAAGGCGACGCCGACCCAGCGCCAGGGGTAGCGGGCCGGCACGACCGGTGAGGAGGCTAAATCGTCGTCCTTTGTGGACATCGGCGTCAGGGTGCCGGAAGACGTCATGGCGGGTCCTTGCTGCGGCGGGGGACGTGAGACGAGCGAGAAGAACTTCAGCTCGTGCAGTCGATGTGGCAGCGGGAGGACAGGACCAACGCGGCGTTCACCCTGTCCTCCCTTCCCTGCGCTCTTGAGGAGAGCACTCACTCAACGACGTTCACGTTAGGTACCGCCCGACGGCTCGGGCAAGGACGTCCACGTGGTGAACAACTATCGGATACCGAGATGATCCCTCAACGTCGGACCTGAGTACTCGGTGCGGAAGACGCCGCGTTCCTGCAGCAGCGGCACGACGGTGTCGGCGAACTCGTCGAGCCCGCCGGGTGTCACGTGCGGCACGAGGATGAAACCGTCCGCCGCGTCCTGCTGCACCAGGTCGTCGATCTGCGTGGCGACGCTGTCCGCCGACCCGATGAACGTCTGCCGCGCGCTGACGTCGATCACGAGGTCGCGGATGGTCAGGTTCTTGGCCGCCGCTTTCTCCCGCCACTCCTTCACCGTGGCCGCGGGGTCCTTGAACATCCGCACGCTCGCGCGTCCCCGTGCGATGGTGTTCTCCCCCGTCAGCGGCTCGACGTCGGGCAGCGGCCCGTCCGGGTCGTAGCCGCTGAGGTCGCGGTTCCACACCTGCTCCAGGAACCGGATCGCGGTCGCCCCGCTGACCTGCTGCCGCCGCACGACCGCGGCCTTCTCCTGGGCGTCCGCGTCGGTGTCGCCGAGGATGAACGTCGCAGCGGGCAGGACCACCAGCTGATCGCGCGTGCGCCCGTACTTCTCCAGCCTGCCCTTCACGTCCCGGTAGAACTCCTGCCCCGCCTCCAGCGTGCCGTGCCGGGAGAAGATCGCGTCGGCGGTGGCGGCCGCGAACTCCCGCCCCTCCTCGGAGTCACCGGCCTGGAGGATCACCGGACGCCCCTGCGGCGACCGCGGCACCCCGAACGTGCCGCCGATGTCGAAGTGCTCGTCGCTGTGCTCGAACGCGCCGATCCCGGTGTCGAACAGCTTCCAGGCCGTGCGCAGGAACGACTCGGCCCGCGCGTACCGGTCCTCCTGCTCCAGGAACCCGCCGCGGCGGAAGTTCTCGCCGGTGAACGCGTCCCAGGACGTGACCACGTTCCACGCCGCGCGCCCGTCCGACAGGTGGTCGAGCGAGGCGAACTGCCGCGCCACCTCGTAGGGTTCGTTGAAGGTGGAGTTGATCGTGCCGGCGAGCCCGAGCCGTTCGGTGACGGCGGCCAGCGCGGCGAGCACGGTGAACGTGTCCGGCCGACCCACCACGTCGAGGTCGTAGATCTCACCGCCCTGCTCCCTCAGTCGCAGCCCCTCGGCGAGGAAGAAGAAGTCGAACTTGGCCCGCTCGGCCGTCTGTGCCAAGTGGACGAACGAGTCGAACTCGATGTGGCTGCCCGCCTGCGGATCGCTCCAGACGGTCGTGTTGTTCACGCCGGGGAAGTGCGCGGCGAGGTGGATCTGCTTGGTCATCCCACGCTCCTTCGGGCGAACTGGTTGACGGGCCGGGCCAGACCCAGGTGGCCGCGCAACGTCGTGTGCTCGTACTCCTCGCGGAACAGCCCTCTTCTCCGCAGCTCCGGCACGACGGTGCCGGTGAGGTGGCGGAGCTCGCCGCGGAAGCCCGCGAAGCCTTCCCGGTGCCAGGCGACGAGCCGGTCCACCGGTGTGGTTTCGTCGACGTCTCGGAAGACGAGCTTGTCGGAAGCCGACAGGTCGTCGCTGAACACGATGTCCCCCAACGGCTGTGTGGCGGCGATCAGCGGATGCCCCTGCGGCGGACGCGGGGTGATCGACGGGCCGCGCACCTGGAACCAGCGGCCCTCGAAGTCGATGTAATGCAGCTTCTCGCGGTCGATGAACCTGCCGGTGGCTTCGTCGCGGATCTCGGCGTCGTCCTCCCAGCTGTCCCACAGCCGGCGCAGGACCTCGGCGTAGTCCACGGCCTCGTCCCACAGGTCGCCGAGGTCGTCACGGCGCCCGAAGTGCCTCGCGGTGGCGACGTCCGGGGCTGTGGTGAGCTGGACCCCGGCCCGGCCCTTGCTCACGTAGTCGAGCGTCGCGATCGCCTTGGACAGGTGGAACGGCTCGGTGTGCGTGACCACCGCGGTCGGGACCAGGCCGATCCTGCTGGTCAGCGGAGCGATTCGGGCCGCCGTCAGCACCGCGTCCAGGCCCGGCCGTCCGTCGAGCGCGTCGTCGAAGGTGACGAAGTCGAGCTTGGCGTCCTCGGCCTCGCGCGCGAGCCCGGCCCAGTGCTTCGCGGTGAAGGCCTCGTCGCCGGACGCGTGCAGTGCGGCGGCCAGGTGCAGTCGTGAGCCCACCGGATCCCCTCTCGTCTGGTCCTCGCATTCTGGGCGCGGTCGAGGGGGTGGTGCCGGGACGGCCACAGGGTGGGAAAGCTCGGCGGTTCGGGAATTTTTCGAGCAGGCGCCGCAGACGAGGCGAACTCGGACCCCACCCCACCCCCGGCGGCGCGAAGGCTTTGCGGGCTTGCCGGATCCACCGCGCCCGTCCACCTGCCGCACCCCGAGCACGGCGGCACCGGCATCGCGCCGGGTCACCGGGTCGTCCGGCGGCAGCGGGTCATGGGGTTGTCCGCGGACTGGAACGGTTGCCTTGACGTGAGCGTCAAGGTTTAGCGTTCGGTCCATGAGGATCGGCGAACTGGCCAAGCGAGCCGGCACCACCACCCGTGCGCTGCGCTTCTACGAGTCCCAGGGGCTCCTCGAGGCGCGGCGCACGTCCAACGGGTACCGCGAGTACGGCGAACACGACCTGCGGCTGGTGCGGGAGATCCAGTCGTTGCAGGCGGTCGGGATGTCCCTGGAGGACACGCGACCGTTCGTGGCGTGCCTCCGGGCCGGGCACGAGTCCGGTGACTCGTGCCCGGACTCGCGGGAGGTCTACCGGCGCAAGCTCGCCGAGGTGGACGCCTGCCTGGAGCGGCTCACGGCCGTCCGGGAGTTCCTGCTGGCCGGTCTCGCCTTCCAGGACCCGTGCCTAGTGCCCGAATCTGAGGAGTTCCAGTGCAGCTGACCGACGCCACGTTCGCGGAGAAGACGCGGACCGGAACCGTGCTCGTCGAGTTCTGGGCGCAGTGGTGCGGGCCGTGCCACATGCTCTCGCCCGTGCTCGACGAGATCGACCGCGAGCGCGACGACCTGACCGTGCTCAAGATCAACGCCGACGAGAACACCGCCAGCGCCCGCGACCACCAGGTCATGTCGCTGCCGACGATGCTGCTGTTCCGCGACGGTGTGCCGATCCGCCAGATCGTGGGAGCGCGACCCAAGGCCCGCCTGCTGGCCGAACTGGATGACGCGCTGCGCGCGTGAGCCGCCCATCTTCCAGTGCATCCTGGCGAGCAGCGTTGCGTCGGAACGGTTGAGCGTCGCCGCACCGGTCCTGCTGGTCGTGTGCGGTGCTCGGCTTCGTGCCGGCGGCCTTCGAGCGCGGCACGCGGCGGGACGCCGAGCTGCTCGGCGGTCTGCGGCAGGCCCGGCGGGCCTTCGAGCAGCGCCACCACGCCGCGAGCAACGCGGACGTGGCGAACCCGGTGCTAGTCGAACTTCCTGCGCGCGAAGCCTGACCTGCTGCGGCCCATCCGGTTGAGGGTGAAGATCGTGAACGCGCCCTCTCCCCGGTCCGACCACGCCTGGACCAGGCCGACGTTGTGCACGAGGCTCGTCAGCTTCCGGACGGTCACCTGGTCCGAGTGGAACTGCGGCGACGGGCTGACGGTGTGGGCCGCGCGCAGCGTCTCGACGTGGTCCGCCAGCCTCCGGCGGGCCGCCTCCCGGTCCTCCTGGTAGAGGTCTTCGAGCGCGTGGAACACGACCTCGCTGGTGTGCAGGCCCACCGCGTGCGCGAAGACCGTCTCCGGGGCGATGGCCCCGTCGGTGAGTTCGAGTTCGTGGCGGCGGGTGTCACGGGCGACCACGTCGACGTACTGCACGGTGGCCCTGCCGAAGTCCGTCGTGCCGTCCGGGGCCTCGACCTCGAGGACCACCCAGTACGTCTCGCCTTCCGCGAGGTCGGGCGCGAAGATCCGGATGCCCTCGTCTCCGGTGACGAGGTCGGGCAGCGACTCGACGCCGAAGTCGTCCCTCGCGCGGTGTTTCGCGGTGGCCACCTCCCGTTCGACGCGGGCGCGGGTGGACGGGTCGGTGACCAGGTCGTGCCCGTAGAGGTGCCACGCGGTCACGGACTCGTCGAGCCGGAGCCGCAGCTGGACGTTGATGGCGGCCAGGTGTTCGCGCCGGGTCAGGTCCTCGGCGAGGTGCAGGCGCACGTCGTCGGGGTCGGTCACCAGCGTGCAGAAGCCGCCGGTGACGCCCGCCAGCGCTTCCAGCTCGCGCAGGCGGGCGTCCTCGCCGAACCCGAAGCAGGACAGGGTGATGTCGCCGCGGACCCGCTCGGCGACCGTGCGGCGGATGCTGATCCAGTCGCGCTCACCGGAGGTCGGGTCGCCGTCGGAGAACAGGTACAGGCAGTTGACGAGGTCCGGACGGCCGCCCGAGTGCCGGGCGATCTCGTCGACGCCGAAGAGCACGCCCATGTTGATGTCCGTGCCTCCGTCGGCCTTCAGCTCCGTGACGACGTCTTCGAGCAGTCGCGGCGGGATCTCCGCTTTCGGGGTGGCCTTCAGCACCGTGCGGACCCGCGTGTCGAACGTGACGATTCCCAGGACGTCGGTTTCGCGCAGCTGGGCATAAAGCTCGCGAATCGCTGTTTTCACCGTGCGGAGCTTCGAACCTTCCATGGACGCGCTCGTGTCGACGACGAACACGAAGTTCACCGGCATGCTTTCTCGCGGTGCTCGGCGTGGAATGTCACCGGCACGCAGCGCCAGCTCGACGAAGTGGGTGGTGTCCGGCCTCGCGCGGAAGTCCTCTCCCGCCGCTGCGACGCCGTGGCTCACGGCCAGCGCCTCCCCCGGCGGCGGTGACGGAATCCCGGTGAGGTTCGAGGCGACGAAATCGTCGAACCGCACCTGGGTCTGGTCGATCAGCACCCCCTGGTCGACCAGGTCGGCGATGCCGGCGGTCGCCTTCGTGCCGAACGCGTTGTTGCGGCGGACGTACAGGCCGTTGCGCGGGAGCGGACCGCGGTCGTCGTCGAACGGCACCACGAACCTCGGCCAGCCGGGCGCTTCGGCGGAGATCGGGCGGATGACCTGGGCAGCGGGCTCGAGGCCCCTCGCCGTAAACACGTCGCGGTCATCCGGCTGTGGGCGGCTCATCGGGGGCACGTCGCACTCATCCGGCTCGTAGTCCGGATCGGTACCGTGCGTGCTGACGGTCGCGGGCTGCCCGTAACCCACGAGCGGCTCGTCGACGTTGACCGGGCTCGGCGGTACGCCCTGGTCGTAGCCGGGAAGGGTCCCGTACCTCACGACCGGCGGCAGCTCGAGCGTCGGGACATCGTCCTCCGCCGGAGCGCTGACCCCTCCGATGCCGCTTTTCCCGGCATCGGCCACCGCGGGGCCGGAATCCCACCAGTCCCGCTCGCGGCGCGCGCTCTTCCTGCGGAGCAGCACGACGACAACGACGACCGCCAGTGCGACAGCAATGGGCACGAGGAGCCAGGCGAGATTCATCAACTCTGTCCCTGCAGGGAATCACGACGAGGTCACAAAGTAACCGAAAGCCACCCGCCGCGCACGATCTTTCCCGCCGGACTGGAATTGTCCGCGAAATGGCAGCGAATCGTCTACGACACCAGGGAAAGGCCGCGGCGAACGGGCTCGGCACCCGCGGCCGGCGCCGCCGTCTCGGCCGAGGGCACCTCGACCTCCTCGCCCCCGATCTCGCGGGTGATCCACGCGCCGGACTCCACCATGACCTTCAGCGTCCGCGTGTCGAGCGCGTTCACCCGCCCGTAGTACCACTCGTCGGTCGCCAGCGGGCCCATCCGGTCACCCAGGCGCTTCTTGATGTCCAGCACCCGCTCGTACATCGCCTGCACCAGGGCCGCGCGGTCGAACGGGCCCTGCAGGCCCTCGCGGATGCGGTCCTCGATGCCGCGCGGGGTGCCCTCGGAGTCGGGCATGAGCATGGTGGTCCAGGCGCGCGACTTCTCGCGGTACTGCAGCTGCTGCATGACGCCCTCGTGCTGCGCGAAGTCGGCGGCGCGGAAATCCTTGCCGCGCCAGCGCTTCTGCAGGTTCACGGCCAGCGACAGGGCGCTCTTCAGGCCCGTGTTGAGGCCGCGGCCGGGCCAGAAGTGCAGCGAGTTCGCGGCGTCGCCGAGCAGGAAGCCGAAGGTGGACGGGGCCAGCTGGGCGGTGAACTTCGACATCTGCTGCATGCCGAGCGTGAACGACGTGATGCCCACGACGTCCGCCGCGCCGACGCCGAAGAAGCGCAGGCCGTCGAGGATCCGCGGCCACAGGTAGGAGAGCTTGTCGACGGACGGCTTGAAGACCGCGCGGTGGCGGTCGCAGACGAAGCGGCCGTTCGCGGAGGGACGCATGGTGCAGCCGAACTTGCCGATGCACGAGACGGGGCCGCTCTCGCCGAGCGCGACGATCTCCGACGCCTCCTCGGCGGTCAGGCGCATGTTGATGAAGCCGCCGCCGAGCGAGTTGAACAGGAACCTGTTCTGCGCCACGGTGAGCGGGACGGTGTGCTCGTCGGGCGACTTGGCGGTGACGCGGATGCCGAGGACGCGCTCGTCGAGCGGGGAACCGTCCACTGAGAACAGTTCGCGGCTCGGGGTGCCGAACTGCGCCGAGAACGCGTCACGGGTCGCGGAGCGCGCGCCGTCGGCGATGGCGAGGACGTGCAGGCCGTCGAACTTCGCCGGCGCGGTGTAGGCCTCGGGGACGACCTCGATGCCGTAGACGTCCTGCGCCATGTCGAGCAGGCAGTCCTCGATCCAGCGGATCTTGATGTTGCGGGGACGCCCCTTGGACGCCGGGGAGTCCGGGCCGAGCGGCCACATCTCCGAGAACTTGCCGGGCGCGAAAAGGCGCTGCCGCACGGCCTGCGGGAGGGCGGCCCAGACGTTGCTCTGCAGCGTCACGACCTGCTCGCGGCGGTTGTTGCCCTCGGCAGCGCCCTTCCACACCACGCGGTCGCCCCGGCGCGTCCAGCGGCGGTCGTGGACGCGGATCGAGACGCCGTCGCCCAGCAGCGACTTCACGGTGCAGGCGAACGCGAGACCCACCGGGCCACCGCCCGCCACGTCCACGCGCAGCGGCGCCGCCTGGCGCAGCGGCACGACCCGGCTGCCCTGCTTGGGCAGCTTCACCGTCGGGCCGCAGCGGCCGATCAACACCGTCTTCTCGTCAGCCATGACCCTGTCCCCTCGATCCCGTTCGACGGCGGGAACACGTAGGGGGACGAGCCGCGGTTCAACGAGTTTCGAGGAAATTTTTCCAGGCGGCGAAACTGAAGGTCAGGACACCTCCGGAGGGGTTCTTCGAGTCACGGACGAGAGCGTCAGCGGACAGCGACACCTCGACGCAGTTGTCGTCCTCAGTGCCACCGCTGTAGCTGCTCTTACGCCATGAGCTGTCCTGGGTCATCGAAGTCCTCTCGCGGTCGGCCGACGTACTCCGCCAGCTTGCTCCGCGATTGTTCCGCATCCAAGGCGATCTCAGCCAGACGGTCGAACAGCAACCGGGTGCGGGCGATCACGCCCGGATCCTGCACGAACACCTTGGCCAGGTCGGTCGAGGTGAACGCCACCGGCATCGCCTTCTCGTACTCCCACAGCACACAGCTCGTCCAAGCCACGGACACCTCGGCGGGCACGATCCGGATCGCGTGCGAGCTGAACAACAGCTTGGCGTACTGGTCCTCCATGACCGCGTGGTCGCTGACCCTCATCCGCAACGCCTGCTCGTGGACGTAGAACAGGCACTTCGGTCGATCATGCCGCCTCAGGATCGCCTGCCGATCCATCCGGAACTGCACGACGGTCGGGATTCGCTCCTCGGGCACGACCCCGGTCAGCCGGTAAAGCCCGTCGGCGTACTCCGGTGTCTGCACCAGACCCGGCACGGCGTTCGGGTCGTAGCTGGTGATCGTCGTGGCCGTGGACTCCGCCATCGCGAGCGTCCGCAGGTTGTCCGGCACCTGGACGATGTACTCCTCGAAGGCGTTGCGGTAGCGCCGCTTGAAGTCTTCGAAGAAGTCGATGTCCTTGCCCAGCATCGACAGGTACTGCACCAGGTCGATCTCGCTGGGGCGGTACTTGCCGTTCTCCAGCGTCGAGACCTTGCTGGGGTCCCAGCCCAGGCGGACGGCGAGGGCCGCGCCCGTCAGACCGGTGCTGGTTTCGCGCACCTTGCGCAGTTCGTCGCCTAGGTCCCTGCTGTACGCAGTGGACGGTGTGCTCGTGGCCATGGCTCGACGTTAGGGCTTGCTCGAAGAGCAACAAGGGGCTCGATGGGGTGAAATCGGGGCGGCACCGGTCGAAGCTTCCCGCTAGTCGCGCGCCTTGATGGCGGCAAGCCTCGTGGCCCACTCGCGTTCGGCGACCTCCAGACTCCGCCGGTGGCCTCGGCGAACACCAGCACCTCGTCGGTGCACTCGCCCCACTCCAGGAACTGGTAGCCGGGTGCGCCCTCCGCTAGGCGGCCGAGCTCGTCCTTGTTCTTCTTGACCAGCAACGGCGGGTAGAACGCGTTGTCCCACGAGTTCACGTGCAGGCCGCCGGCGAAGATGTCGACGCACAGCAGTCCCGGGTCCCGTTCGACGTGGAACTCCAGGGCGAACCCGACCCAGGATCCGAACATCACCCGCCGGATCCCAGGGGAGGCCTCCGCCTTGCCGCCCACACCGTGCGTTCGGTGCGCAGGGCGAGGTCGTCGCGGCTCAGGGCCTTGGCGGCCTCTTGCGGCGGCAGTTGCCTGCCGAGGACGATCTGCGCGTAGCGCTCCACCTCCGGCGACCGTTCGATGTGGACGGTAATGGTGCGTTCGCCTTCCCGCACGAAGCCCGCCGCGGTGAGCATCGGCCCCCAGTCGGCGCCGCGGTGGGGCAGGCGTTCGTCGAGGGCGTCCGGGGCTTGCCCGGGGAAGAACCGCGGCATGCCGGCCAGTTCGACGACGGCGAGCAGACCGCCGGCCGCCAGCACGTCGTGGAGCCGGCGGAGGGTGTGTGCCGGGTCCTTCAGGTGGTGCAGGGAGGCGGAGGCCCAGATCAGGTCCGGGGCGCCGAGGTCCGGCACGTCGGTGTCCAGGTCGGCCAGGACGGTGTGGACCCGGTCGGCCAGGCCTCGCTCGCCCGCCTTGACGCGCAGGCGCTGGAGGTGTTCCAGCGAGGAGTCGACCGCGGTGACGTGGGCCTCGGGGAAGCGGGCGAGCAGGGCGAAGGTGCCCGCGCCCGTGCCGGCGCCCAGGTCGACCACGTGACGCGGCGAGGTGGTGGGGAGCCAATCGATGATGTCGGCCGTGTGGGTGGCGAGCAGTTCGGCGTCGAGGTCGAGGATTTCGGCTTGGTCGATGATGTCGGCGTGGCCGTGCCCGTACCCGTGGCCATGCCCGTGACCGTGTCCATGCCCGTGTCTGTGGTCGTTCATGCCCTCAACGTAGGTCGGCCATGCGTCAGATGCACGACCGCTTGCGCATCCGGCAAGAAGATCGCCCGGCCAGCTGCCCTGGGCGCAAGGTCGACCACTCCTGACCACCTCACCGGCCTCCCGATCAGCCCTTCCGATCCGCGTTGTGCCCCCGCCGAGCCTCCCGGTCGAAGATCCCGAGGATCTCGCAGGGCCCCCCAGCCGTCCCGATCGCGTGCGGCAGCATCGTGGGGAACTCGGCCGCCTGGTTGGTCTCCACCCGGATCCGCCGGTTCCCGAGCAGCAGCACCGCCACCCCGGACAGCACCACCAGCCACTCCCGCCCGGAGTGGGCGCGCAGCGAGGCGGGGTTGTCCGGCGGTGGCGAGGTCATGCGCTGGCGCATCACCGTCATGCCCGGCTCGGCCTTGATCGGCCACCGCATCGTGCCGTGCGCGCCGTCGAGCATGGGGCTGACGATCACGTCGTCGGTGTCGGTCTCGACCAGCTGGTCCAGCGAGGTGTCGAGGGCGCGCGCCAGGACCACCAGCTGGTCCAGGGCGAGGCGGCGCTGGCCGTTCTCGATGCGGCTGAGCGACGACGGGCTCAGCCGGGCCCGGCCGGCCAGCTCGTCGAGGGACCAGCCCTGCGCCACCCGCAGGGCGCGGATGCGTTTGCGCACGAGGCCGTCCAGGTCGCCATCTTCTTGCGTCATGCGCATGAGCGTATGCCTGATGAGCAAACAGTGCTTGGCTTCGCCGTGTCCGCAACGGTCTCGTGCTGATGGCGCTGTTCGTCACCGACACCACCTCTCACCGTCCTGCCCGGCGGACCGCCACGGCGACCGGCGTGGCCGTCATGGCGGCCCTGTTCGCCCTGGTGGTCAGGCGTCGAGGAGCAGGTCGAGGAGCTTCTGCGGCGGCTCGTCGCCGAACAGGCTCTGGACCATCTCCTCGGAGTCCGCGGCGGTCTCGGCGGCGCGCACGAACATCGTCTCCTCGTACGACGACAGCGCGGCCTCGACGTCGCCGGGGTGCTCGGCGAGCGCGAGGGCGAGGTCGGCGCCGTCGAGCAGGGCGAGGTTGGCGCCTTCGCCGTTCGGGGCCTGCAGGTGCGCGGCGTCGCCGAGGAGGGTCACGCCCGGCACGCGGTCCCAGCGGTGTCCGGACGGCAGGGCGTGGTGCGGGCGGAACACCGGCTCGGTGTCGGACTCGGTGATCAGCGCGGTCAGCTCGGGCGCCCAGCCCTCGAACTCGGCGGCGATCCTGCCGAGGTCGTCGAACCACTCCAGCGGCCTCGTGAACTCCACGTAGGCGTGCAGGGTGCCGCCGCTCTCGCGGTGCGCGAAGATGCCCTTGCCCTGCGAGGGCACGATCATCATTCCGCCGCCGACCGCCTTCGCCACCTCCGGGTGCCGGGTGTCGGCGTCGTGGAGGTACGTCTCGACGAACGACACGCCGGTGTACTCCGGCTTGGCGTCGGTCAGGGCGGACCGGACGCGGGACCACGCGCCGTCCGCGCCGACCAGCACCTCCGCCTCGACGGTGGTGCCGTTCGCGAAGGTCACCGTCCTGCCCTGGACGCCGACCACCTTGTGGCCCCAGCGGACGGTGCCCTCCGGCAGCGAGTCGAGGAGCATCCGGCGCAGGTCGGCGCGCTGCACCTCGGGACGTCCGCCGGTGCCGTCGTCGCCCTTCTCGAACAGCACCGAGCCGTCGGGGTGGAGCACGCGCAGGGCCTGGCGGCCCTCCAGGACGAGCGCGCGGAACTCGTCCACCAGACCGGCGGCCTCGACGGCCTTCTGGCCGTTGTAGTCGTGGATGTCGAGCATCCCGCCCTGCGTCCGCGCCGTCGGCGACTCCTCCGCCTCGTAGACGGCGGAGGGGATGCCGTGGACGTGCAGCACGCGGGCGAGCGTGAGGCCGCCGAGACCGGCGCCGATGATCGTGACCTGCATGGGTGAACTCTCCTGGTGGGTCGTGCCGCCCGGTGGTGGGCCGGCACGACCTACCCTCCGCCCGGCCGCTGGCACCGGGCGCACACCTCCCTGGCACCGGCTGACAGCGCTGACACGACACCGAGCAGGTGCAATAACGTGGCGGACGTGAGCTACCGCTACGAGATCACCCGGGCGGTCGTGCGGCAGGGCATCATCGCGATCATCCGCACCGCCGACACCGCCTCCGCCGTCCAGGCGGCCACCGTCCTGCTGGAGGCCGGCCTGACGTCCCTGGAGCTCCCGCTGACGAACCCCGGTGCCCTGGAGGCGATCCGGGTGCTGCGGGCGGACCACCCCTCGGCTGTCATCGGCGCGGGCTCCGTGCTGGACGAGGCTTCCGCGGTGGCCGCCGTTCGAGCCGGGGCGCAGTTCCTGGTCGCACCGAACCTGGACGCGTCGGTGATCCGCGCCGGACACCGGTACGGGGCGGCGGTGCTGCCCGGAGCCGGGTCGGTGTCCGAGGTCGTCCAGGCGCTGGAGTCCGGGGCGGACGCGGTGAAGGTGTTCCCGGCGCCGACACCGCGGTGGGTCGAGGACGTGCTGGCCGTGTTGCCCTACGCGCCGTTGGTGCCCACGGGCGGGGTGGCACCGGCGGATGTTCCCGCCTGGCTGGAGGCGGGCGCGGTGGCCTGCGGGGTCGGGTCCGCCCTCGCCCGCACGCCGATCGAGGAGATCAAGACGTTCATCCGCGCTTGATCGATACGACACCCCCGCCCGGTTGTGAAAGACTTTCACGTCCTCCACCATCGGGCCTCATGCGCCTGATCACGCTCGCCGCCGCTGCCGTGCTCACGATCTCCGCCGCCCCCGCGGTCGCGGCCCCGGCCGCCCCGAGGATCGCCACCTACAACGTGTTCATGCTCTCGCGGAACCTCTACCCGAACTGGGGCCAGGTCCAGCGGGCCGACCTCGTCGACAGCACCGGCGTGCTGGACGGCCAGGACGTCGTGGTGCTCAACGAGGCCTTCGACAACACCGCGTCCGACCGCCTCCTCGCGAACCTGCGCGACACCTACCCCCACCAGACGCCGGTGCTCGGCCGCAGCCGTGCCGGGTGGGACGTCACCAGCGGCCGGTACAGCGACGCGACGCCGGAGGACGGTGGGGTCGCCGTGCTGAGCCGGTGGCCGATCAGCACGCGGATCCAGCACGTCTACCGCGACGGCTGCGGCGCCGACTGGTTGTCCGCCAAGGGGTTCGCGTACGTGCGGGTCGAGGCGCCGTCCGGGCCGCTGCACGTGATCGGCACGCACATGCAGGCCGAGGACTCGGCGTGCGCGAGTGCGCCCGGTGGGTACCGGGCGAAGCAGCGCGCCGAGATCAGGGCGTTCCTCACGGCGCGGAACATCCCCGCGGCCGAGCCCGTCTACGTGGCCGGCGACCTGAACGTGGTCGGGGCGAGCGCCGAGTTCCCGCGCATGGTCGCGGACCTGGGCGCGCGGACCCCCGAGATGAGCGGGCACCCGTTCTCGTGGGACTGCGCGGACAACAGCGTCTGCCGCGACCAGTACGGGCCGGAGTACGCGTCCGAGCAGCTCGACTACGTGCTGACGGTGCAAGGTCCCCTGCTGCGCAACGAGACCCGGCGCGTGAAGAGTCCTGAGTGGTCGATCTGGTCGTGGGGGCGCAAGTACACCTACAACGACCTGTCCGACCACTACCCGGTCTTCGCCGGCTGAGCCCGGCGGGCGCCACCTCAGTGCTCGCAGCAGCCCATCGGAGTGCGCGGAGCGTCGACGGGTTCCTGCGCCGCCGCCTCGATCTCGCGCAGCACCCGTGCCCTGTCGGCCGGTCCGAGGTAGCGGCCACGGGTGACGACGGCGTGCACGCGGCTTGTGTTCGTGATGTCCTGCAGCGGGTTCGCGTCCAGCACGACCAGGTCGGCCTGCTTGCCGGGCGTCACGGTGCCGGTCTCGTGGCCCAGTCCGAGGCACCGGGCGGCCTCGCTGGTCGCCGCCCGGAGCGCCGCCATCGGCGACAGGCCCGCCTGGACGAGCAGCGCCAGTTCGTCGTGCAGCGAGAAGCCCGGGAAGACGTAGGCGAACCCCGCGTCGGTGCCCGCGACGACACCGACACCGGCCTCGTGCATCTGCCCCAGCAGCCGCATCCGCGCGTCGCCGAACCTCCGCAGTTCGGCCACCTCCTCCGGGGTGCGGGGCGGGCGACCGGACATGATCGCCTGCCACTGCGCGCGCAGATCGGCCGGGATGTACCGCATCCGTTCAAGCGCCACCGGGTCGCTGGTGATGCTCTCGGGTGAACGGGACATGTTGCGTTCCACGAAGAGCGTCGGCGACTGCCAGGTGCCCTGCCGGGCCATGGCGGCGAACAGCTTCCGGGCCCGCTCGGGCGAGTGCGTGGCGACGGCCGCGCGTTCCACCCGGCCTGCGTGACGGCCCCACCAGTTCGGGTTCGCCTGGTCGTCGGGCCTCGCGCGCAGCTCGGCGTAGAGGACGTCGGCGTTGTCCGAAGTGGACGTGAACAGGTTGTAGAGGTGTTCGTGCGTGTGCTGTGCCAAGGCGTCCTGCACCGGGACCCGTGCGGGAACGTGGCCCGCGAACGGGATCCGCAACCGGCGCGCCTCGTCGGCGATGGCGGCGTGGCACTGCGGGGACAGGAACGAGTAGACCTTCACGAAGTCCGCTCCCCCGTCCTTGGCGCGGCGCACGGCGGCGCGGGCCTCGTCCGGGGTGCGCACGACGTCCGACCCTGGCCAGATGGAGCCGGGACCGTCGACGATCGCGCTGGCGACGACCATGCGCGGACCGAGGATCTCACCGGACTCGATGCGGCGACGGGTGTCGTGCGTCTCGGGCAGGCCGAACATCTCGCGGACGCCCGTCACGCCCTGGACGACGTGCAACGGCGCGAGGGTGTTCTCGAAGTACGTCGCGTGCGTGTGCAGGTCCCACAAGCCCGGGATCACGTACTTCCCGGCGAGGTCGACCACCCGAGCGCCGCGCGGGACGTCGCGGTGCCGTCCGGCGGCCAGGATCCGGTCGCCGGCCAGCACGACGGTCGCGTCGCGCACGGGGGGCCGCCCGGTGCCGTCGACGAGCGTGGCCCCTCGCAGCACCGTGACGCCGCTCGACGCCTCCGCCGGGTGCCCCACCACTCCCAGCACGGCCGCCCCGAGCGCGCCCTTTCCGATCCAGGACAACAGGTCCCGGCGTGCCACATCCCCCACTGCTCCACCTCTCCCCCGAAGTTCCTCCACGCTAGCGGCTCCGTGGAGGGCGGACAGTAGGGCTGGCACCCGCTTCCACGGCCGGGTGCACACCACCACGTGGTCGACGAGCACCGGCACGGACGTCACCGTCCCTCTTCTGCGGTGGCGCTGTCGAGGGCGCGGTTCAGCGCTGTCACGTTGACGGTGGTGGTGAAGGTGCCGCGGGTGTGGTCGGCGACCAGCTCGCGGACCTCCTCCACCGGCAGCCCGGACGCGCGCGCCACGCGGGGCACCTGCAACGCCGCGTACTCCGGGCTGATGTGCGGGTCGAGACCGGACGCGGAGGCCGTCACGGCGTCCTGCGGGACCTGGCTCTCCGGCACGCCTTCGCGGCGCGCGACCCGCGTCCTGCGCTCCGCGACGACCACCGTGTAGTCCTCGTCGATCTCGCTCTTGTTGGAGCCACCGGACGCGGGCGGCGTCGTGGCGGACGGCCTCGGCACGAAGTACCGGTCCCCTTCGCGCACCACGGCCACGAGGTCGGTGTTCTGCGCCTCGGCGCGGGTGTGCAGGCCGGGGAGCCGCGAGACGCCCCACACCGACAACGGGTACAACACGCCGAGGAGCACCGTGAGGGCGAGCAGGATCCGCAGGACCGCCCACGACTGCTTGAGGAAGTTGTCCATCGGTTCAGCCGATCCCGGGGATGAGTCGCACGAACAGGTCGATCAGCCAGATCCCGGCGAACGGCGTCACGACGCCGCCCAAGCCGTAGATCAGCAGGTTGCGCCGCAGCAGCGCGGAGGCGCTGGACGGCCGGTACCGCACACCTCTCAGCGCCAGCGGGATCAGCGCCACGATCACCAGCGCGTTGAAGATCACCGCGGACAGGATCGCGGACTGCGGCGTCGCGAGGTGCATGACGTTGAGCCGGTCGAGCGCCGGGTAGATCGCCGCGAACATGGCCGGCAGGATCGCGAAGTACTTCGCCAGGTCGTTGGCCACGGAGAACGTCGTCAGCGCGCCGCGGGTGATCAGCAGCTGCTTGCCGATCTCCACGATCTCGATGAGCTTGGTCGGGTCCGAGTCGAGGTCGACCATGTTGCCGGCCTCCTTCGCGGCGGACGTGCCGGTGTTCATCGCGACGCCGACGTCGGCCTGGGCCAGCGCGGGCGCGTCGTTCGTGCCGTCACCGGTCATCGCGACGAGCCGCCCGCCCTCCTGCTCCTTGCGGATCAGGGCCATCTTGTCCTCGGGCTTGGCCTCCGCGAGGAAGTCGTCCACTCCCGCTTCCGCGGCGATGGCCTTCGCGGTCAACGGGTTGTCGCCGGTGACCATGACCGTCCGGATGCCCATCGCGCGCAGCTCGGCGAAGCGTTCCTTCATCCCGGGCTTCACCACGTCGGACAGCCGGACGACGCCGAGGACACGACCGTTCTCCGCCACGACGAGCGGGGTGCCGCCCTGCGCGCTGATCCCGTCCACGACCTCGCGCGCCGGGTCGGTCAGCTCGAACGCGGACGCGGCGCCCTTGCGGACCACCCGGCCGTCGAGGTCGATGCCGGACATGCGGGTCTGCGCGGTGAACGGCACGAACTCGCCGGTCTTCTCGTGCTCGTCCGCGGGCTCACCGCCCGCGAGTTCGAGGATGCTGCGGCCCTCGGGGGTGTCGTCGGCGAGGCTCGCGAGCCGTGCCGCCGCCACCAGCGTCTCGTGGGAGGTCGTGCCGACCGGGATGAACTCGGTCGCGTGCCGGTTGCCCCACGTGATCGTCCCGGTCTTGTCGAGCAGCAGCGTGTCGATGTCGCCGGCCGCCTCGACGGCCTTGCCGGAGGTGGCGAGCACGTTGCGCCGCACCAGCCGGTCCATGCCGGCGATGCCGATCGCGGACAGCAGCGCGCCGATCGTCGTCGGGATCAGGCAGACCAGCAGAGCGGTGAGCACGACCACCGACTGCTCGCCGCCGGAGTAGATCGCGAACGGCTGCAGCGCCACGACGGCCAGCAGGAAGATGATCGTCAGCGTCGACAGCAGGATCGTCAGCGCGATCTCGTTCGGCGTCTTCTGCCGTTCGGCGCCTTCCACCAACGCGATCATCCGGTCCACGAAGGACTCGCCGGGCCTGGTCGTGATCCTCACGACGATCCGGTCGGACAGCACCGTCGTGCCACCCGTGACGGCGCACCGGTCGCCTCCGGACTCGCGGATGACGGGCGCGGACTCGCCGGTGATCGCCGACTCGTCGACGGTCGCGATGCCCTCGACGACGTCGCCGTCACCGGGGATCACCTCACCGGCCTCGACGACCACGAGGTCACCGATCTTCAGCTCGGTGCCGGGCACGACGTCACCGCTGGCGAGCCGGGCGACGGCGTCCTCCTTGGTCCTGCGCAACGACTCGGCCTGCGCCTTGCCGCGTCCCTCCGCGACGGCCTCGGCGAGGTTCGCGAACAGCACGGTGGACCACAGCCAGGCCGCGACGGCGATCGTGAAGACGCTCGGCCCGGTCACCGCGAACACGGTGACCAGCGCCGATCCCGCCCAGACGACGACCATGACGGGGCTGCGCAGCTGGTGGCGCGGGTGGAGCTTGCGCACCGCCTCCGGGAGTGCGGCGGCGATGCCCGGCTCGGCAGGGGTCTTGTCCTGCCGCGGGGCCGGTTTCCGGAGCGTGGCGGTCACAGCAGTGCCTCCGCGATGGGACCCAGGGCGAGAGCGGGAACGAACGTCAGCGCGGCCACCAGGACGATCGCGCCGGTCAGCAGCGTCGCGAAGAGCGGGCCGGTGGTGGGCAGCGTGCCCGCCGTGACCGGCACCTTCTTCTGCGCCGCGAGGGATCCGGCGAGCGCCAGCACCGCGATCATCGGGACGAAGCGGCCGAAGAGCATGCACAGGCCGAGCGAGGACTGGAACCAGTCGCTGGTCGCGGTGATGCCCGCGAACGCGCTTCCGTTGTTGTTGGAAGCCGACGCGTAGGCGTAGAGGATCTCCGACAGACCGTGCTCTCCCGGGTTGTTCAGCGCGGCCGGCGTGCCCGGCAGAACAGCGGCGATGCCGGCTCCGACCAGCAGCACGGTCGGCATCGCGAGGATCGAGACCGCGGCGGCCGTGACCTCCCTGCGCCCCAGCTTCTTGCCGAGGTACTCGGGCGTGCGGCCGACCATCAGCCCGGCGAGGAACATCGCGATGACCGCCATGACGAGGATGCCGTAGAGACCGGTTCCGACACCGCCGGGCGTCATCTCGCCGAACAGCATATTCAGCATCGCCGCACCGCCACCGAGCCCGGTGTAGCTGTCGTGCAGCGAGTTGACCGCGCCGGTCGACGTGCCCGTGGTGGCGTCGGCGAAGATCGCGCTGCCGGGGATGCCGAACCGGAGCTCCTTGCCCTCCAGCGGCCGGACGCCGTTCGCCTCGGCGGCCCAGATCACCGCGAGCATCGCGGACCAGATGACGCCCATGACGCCGAGCAGGACGTGACCCTGCTTCGCGGTGCCGACGAGCCGGCCGAACGTGCGGGTGAGCGCGACCGGGACGACGAGGATCAGGAAGACCTCGACGAGGTTGGTCCACTCGTTCGGGTTCTCGAACGGGTGCGCCGAGTTGGCGTTGAGCACGCCGCCGCCGTTGGTGCCGAACGCCTTGATGACCTCCTGGCTGGCGACCGGAGCGTTCGCCACCACCTGGCCGTCGACGTCCACCCCGGACTCGAGGCTCATCGTCACGCCGAGCGCGACCAGCACGACGGCGCCGATGAACGCGATGGGCAGCAGGATCCTGACGGTGCCGCGGGTCAGGTCGACCCAGAAGTTGCCGAGCCGGTCCGTCTGGTGCCGCACGAATCCGCGCACCAGCGCGACGGCGACGGCCAGGCCGACCGCCGCGGACACGAAGTTCTGCACGGTCAGGCCGATCATCTGGACCGCGTGGCCCATCACGACCTCCGGCACGTACGACTGCCAGTTGGTGTTGGCCACGAAGCTGATCGCCGTGTTGAACGCCATGCCGGGGCCGACGTTGCCGCGGTCGAAGTCGAACGGCAGCAACGACTGCAGCCGCTGGACGATGTAGAGGAACACGATGCCGACGAACGAGAAGCCGAGCACGCCGTAGGCGTAGGTGCTCCACTTCTGCTCGGCCTCGGGGTCGATCCGCGCGAACCGGTAGACGGCTCGTTCGAGTCCTAAATGGCCTTTCGCGGTGTACACGCGGGCCATGTGGTCGCCAAGGGGCCGGTACGCGACCGCGAGGGCCGCGAAGAGGATGCCGACCTGCAGGAGGCCGGCGGCGAGAGGTGGCATCAGAACTTCTCCGGCCTGACGAGTGCGATGACCAGGTAGACGAGCAGCACGAGCGCGATCACGCCGCCGGCGGCGTTCGCGACGAGTCCCGTGCTCACAACTTCTCCAGTCCACGCACCGTCAGGCCCAGCACGACGAAACTCCCGATCAGCAGCAACGCGTAGGCCAGGTCGGCCATGACGCCGCTCCCTTCCACGACTTGGCGTTCTTGAGGACGCCCGGCAGCGTGCATCACGAAATGCCTGATCAGGGGATGCCTGACAACGTCCTTACGGGGGCAGGCCCGGCCTTTACGCGTTCTTGAGGCAGGAGAGACGCCGGTCTCATCCGATAGGGCTCATCGCGGTCACGATCTGTGAGACCTGCCTGGTGGCGGTCGACGGCGTGGACGGCGCAGGCAAGACGACGTTCTGCGACGCCTGGACGGGGTGCCGCGGGGCCGCGAGGTGGTCCGGGCGTCTTCCTCGACAGCTTCCACCACCAGCGGTCCATCTCGTGGGCCGCTGAATTCCTCGATCTTCCTGCACGCCGGCTTCCCGGTGTCCGTCGCGCGAGCCTCGCGATCGACTGGCAACACCGGCCCCCGAATTGTTGCCGAACGTGATAACGCCTGGTCACTCCCGGACGACCTATCGACCACAGCGTCCGATCGGCGTAACGAGGAGGTCGCCATGGCGACCACGTTCTGGGCTGGGTGCTTGCCGACGAACTCCGCGACGCCGTTGGTGACCAGGCGTCGCGGGAGGGCTCAGCGGGCGTCCTTTGTGGATCTCGACGTTCTCACACGACACGAACGTCGTGGGCGGGAAGGCCGTTCCACCACCGTGCGTAGCGGCGGTACACCTGCGGTTCCCTGTCCCCGAGGAGTTTCTTCAGCGTCGCGGCCTCTTCGGCGAGGCCGGTCCAGTCGTCGTCGCTGAGCGCGTGGAACGAGGTCGCTTCGATTCCGCCGTCCTCGGTGGGACGCCAGACGCCGGCGACCCGGCCGTCGACGAGGAGGGTGGGCAGGGTGTCGCCGTTGGTGCGGATGACCACTTTCCGGTAGGGCTCCGGGATCAGCCGGGTCCGGTCGGCGTAGGCGAGCAACGTGCTGTCCCACATCGCCATCAGCCTGGGCGGCGCCGGGGTCTCCTCGTCCGGCACCGTCCGGTGGGGAACGTCGTAGTAGCCACCGGACTCGGTGAGGTCGAGCAGTGCCAGGGCTTCGCGGATCGTCGTGCGCGGCAGCATGGTGAACTGGTTCATGTCGGGCACGGTCGCCGGTCCGAAGCCGGTGAGGTAGCGGCGCAGCATCGCGGCCACGCACTCCAGCCGTTCGCGCGCCCGCGTCGTCACGGACCGGTAGGCGGGCCGCAGGCCGAAAGACCACGGCCCGCCCGTCGGCGCGTGGACAAGACCTCCGTAGGTCCGCAGCGCCCACCAGACGCCCGGTTCGCCGACGTCGCCGACGTGGGAGTGCAGCAGTTCCTCGATCTCGGCCTTCTGCCGCGGCGTCCTCGCGAACTCCAGCAGGTGCCCGAGCAACGCGTCGGTCTGCTCGATCGTGACGTCCATGCCCTTGAAGCGCTTGTCGTACAGCCGGGAGGCGCGCAACGCGGGCAGCATCGCGTGGTGGAACACCTCGTGGTCGGCGGCGGTGACGGCGTGCAGGGTGATCCGCATCAGCGACGCCTTGCGGACCGCCCCGCTCGTGAACGCCTCGTCCAGGTCCGCCGGGTCGAAGTCCTCGACCCGGTTCCACAGCGCGAGGTACGGCGACGCGGGTTCCTGCGCCTGGATCGCCACGACCCGGTCCACGGCCGTCAGCACGTCCACGGGTTCACGCCTCAGCAGCATCTGCCGGTCGAGGGTGGCGCGGTTGAGCTGACGGGCCGTGTAGGTCATGACCGCCAATCCTGGCTCACCGGAGCTTCGACGGCCACCAGATCCGGCCACCGATGTCCACCGACAGCGCCGGGACGAGCAACGACCGCACCAGCAGCGTGTCGAGCAGCACGCCGAACGCCACGATGAACGCGATCTGCGTCAGGAACAGGATCGGCAGCACGGCCAGCGCCGCGAACGTCGCCGCGAGCACCACACCGGCCGACGTGATCACGCCACCGGTGAGGCTGAGGCCCCTGATCGTGCCCTCGACCGTGCCGAGCCGCCGGGTCTCCTCGCGGACGCGGGTCATCAGGAAGATGTTGTAGTCGATGCCCAGCGCCACCAGGAACACGAACCCGAACAGCGGCACCACCGGGTCCGAGCCCGGGAAGTCGAAGACGTGGTTGAACACCAGCGCCGACACGCCCATGGTCGCCGCGAACGACAGCACCACCGTCGCGATCAGCAGCAACGGCGCGAGCAGCGACCGGAGCAGCACGGCGAGGATCAGGAAGATCACCACGAGCACGATGGGGATGATCAGCGTCCGGTCGTGCTCGGACGTCGTCCTGGTGTCGAGCAGCGTCGCCGTCGGCCCGCCGACCTTCGCCTCGCCCGTCCCGCGCACGGCGTCGCGGATCCGTTGCACGGTCGCGACCGCCGCGTCGGAGTCGGGCGCGTCCGCGAGCGTGGCCTGGATGCTGACGAGCCCGTCCGCGGTTCCGGCCGGCCGGACCTCGGCGACACCGTCCACCTCGGCCTTCCGCAGGACCTCCGCGGCCTCCGCCTCCTGCGCGATGATGATCGTCGGCGACCCGGTGCCGCCGGGGAAGTGCCGCGACAGCACCTCCTGGCCCGCGACGGACTCGACCTCGGTGAGGAACACGTCGGACTGCGCCGTGCCGGACGCCTTGAGCTGCGGCAGGAACGCCGCGCCGACGAGCAGCACGAGCGTCGAGACGACCCAGATCGCCCGGGGCTTGCTGCGCACGAAATTCGCCGTGCGCCCCCAGAGCCCGCTCGTCTCGGGGTGCCCGGAGCCGAACTTCGGCGCGAACGGCCAGAAGGCGGCCCGTCCGAGCAGCGCCAGCACCGCGGGCAGGAACGTCATGGTCGTGATCAGCGCGGCGCCGATGCCGATGGCCGCCACCGGCCCGAGGCCCTTGTTCGAGTCGAGGTCGCTGAACAGCAGGCACAGCACGCCGAGGATCACGGTGCCGGCGGACGCGGCGATGGGCTCGATCGTGCCGCGCCAGGCCGCCCTGATGGCGGCGACCCTGTCCTCGCTGTCGCGCAGCTCCTCGCGGAACCTCGACACCAGCAACAGGGCGTAGTCCGTCGCGGCGCCGACCACCAGGATCGACAGGATGCCCTGGCTCTGGCCGTTGAGCGCCAGCACGTCGTTCTTGGCGAGCAGGTAGACCACGAAACTGGCCAGCCCCAGCGCGAACACCGCCGACACCAGCACCACGACCGGCAGGATGGGACTGCGGTAGACGACGAGCAGGATCAGCGCGACCACCGCGGCCGCGACGACCAGCAGCAACCCGTCGATCCCGCCGAACGCCTCCACGAGGTCCGCGACCTGCGCCGCCGGCCCGGTGACCAGCACCGTCAGCCCCTCGGGCGCACCTCGCGCGCCGTCGCGGAGCTGGAAGACCGAGTCCTTGACGTCCTTGGCCGGATCGAGCAGCACGACGAGCTGCGCGGCCTCGTTGTCGTTGGGCGCCGGGATCACCGGCGACGCCTGGAAGCCCTTGGCCTGCTCGGCGAGGTACTTCTTGTCGTCCTCGGTCAGCCCGCCGGAGCGTTCCACCACGACGATCGCCGGGATGGCCTCCTCGCGCTGGAACTTCTTCTGCAGCTCGGCGACCTGGGTGGACTCGGCGGAGTTGGGCAGGAACGCACTGCTGTCGTTCTCCGCCACCTCCGACAACTTGCCCGCGTACGGGCCGGTGAAGCCGCCCAGGGCCAGCCAGACCACGAGCAGGACGCCGGCGAGGACTCGCATCAGATGTTCCTTCGATCGTCGAACGTTTCGATGGCCGAAACAGTAAGCTGTCCCCGTGAACGATGCAACCGACTACGACCTGAGCATGATGTTGCGCACGCTGGTGATGGAGTCGAACCGGTTCCTGGAGATCTTCAGCGCCGCTCACGAGTTGCATCCCACCGACATGACAGCGCTGAACCTCATCATGACCACTCCGATGACACCCGGCACGCTGGCGAGGGCGCTGAACCTCAGCGCCTCGGCCACGACGTCCGTCCTCGACCGCCTGGAAAGGGCCGGCCACGTCGTGCGCGACCGCGATCCCGGCGACCGCCGCCGCGTCGAGCTGCGGGTGCTCGACACGGCGACGGCGCTGGCGGCCACGTTCTTCCAGCCGCTGGCCCGGGAGTACGCCTCGGCCTGGGCGGGGATGAGCCCGGACGAGCGGGGGGTGGTGGCGAAGTTCCTCGCGTCGACGATCGAGGCGACCTCGCGGGTGCGCGAAGAGGTCAGCGGCACGGGCTGAGCCGCGGCTTCGACCCGGGCTCCCGGCGTTCCGGGGCCGGCTCCTGCGCGAGGAGGGCGTCCACCACGGGGACGCTTTCGCTCCAGCGAACAGCGACTGACCGGACCTCCGCGCCCGTCGGCCCGGTCACCCTCGACGTCCTCCGCCCCGGCTACCGCTGAGCCGACGGCAGCCGTCGCCCGCACACCAGCAGCAACAGGTTCTGCGCCTCGTCCCTGACCGGCTGCCCCTGCCCGAACGCCCACTCCAGGTCCGTGGCCTCCAGCCGCTTGTCCCGCAGGTCCGCGCCGAAGTACTCGACGTTGGCGGGTTTCATGCCGTCGAGGACCATCCGCAGCCGCTCGTGGGGCACCTTGCGGTCCAGGCCGAGCGCCACCGTGATGTCCAGTCCGTGGATCACGTCGTGCGACAACGCGCCCACCGCGCCTCCACCGGGCGGCGTCCACGGGTGGTCGACGTTGGCCTTCAGCGTTCGCAGCAGGTCGCCCGTGGACAGTGCCGCCGCGTCCTGGCGGGCCATGCGGTCGGAGGCGTGGTTGAAGCGACCCGCCGACTTGAGCAGCTCCCACAGCACGCGCCTGCCCGGCGAGCGGTACGGCAGCGTCGTGTGGGCGACGACGTGCTTGACGGTCCAGCCCTCGCAGAGGCTGGGGGCGTTCCACTGGTCCTCGGTCAGTCCGCTGAGGAGCTCGGCCTGCTCACGTCGTTCGGCCGCCACCGCGGCCCGGATGTCCTGCGTCATGGTCGTGTGTACGGATCGTCCGGCCCGGACTCATCGGTCCGCGTAGGGTCGGTGCGTGATCGACGCGCTGGAGCCGTTCCGGATCGAGCTGACCGGCTACTGCTACCGCATGCTCGGCTCGGGCTTCGAGGCCGAGGACGCCGTGCAGGAAACACTCGTGCGCGCATGGAAGGCGTACGACAGCTACGACCCGTCACGCGCGTCGCTGCGCACGTGGCTCTACCGCATCGCCACGAACATCTGCATCGACATGCAACGGTCGGCTCAGCGGCGTGCTCTGGCCGTTGACCTCGGGCCGTCGGGCGGGGAGATCGGCGCTCCCCTGCCCGAACGCGTCTTCGTGCAGCCGGTGCCGGACGCGGCGGTGCTGCCCGAGGACCTGGCGATCCGCCGCGAGACCGTGCGGCTGGCTTTCGTGGCGGCACTCCAGCACCTGCCGGCCCGGCAGCGCGCGGTGCTGATCCTGCGCGACGTGCTGGCCTGGCAGGCCGCCGAGGTCGCCGCCCTGCTGGACATCTCCGTCGCCGCGGTCAACAGCGCGTTGCAGCGGGCTCGGGCGTCCCTGCGCGACGTCGACCCCGGGGAGCCGCTGGACCCGGCGGATCCTGTGCAGAAGTCACTGCTCAGCCGGTACTGCGAGGCGTTCGAGCGGCACGACGTGCGGACGTTGGTCGCGTTGCTGCACGAGGACGCCACGATGTCGATGCCGCCGTTCAGCTGGTGGCTGCGCGGGCGTGAGGCGATCTCCCTGGCGTTGAGCGATCCGAACGCCTCGTGCGACGGTGCTTGGCTGGTGCCCGTCGGGGCGAACGGGTCGCCCGCCTACTGGCAGCTGCGGCCGGGGATGGAGCAGCCGTTCGGGCTGGTGTTCCTCGACGTGCGGGGTGGGCTGGTCACGGGGACGACGACGTACCTGAACGTCGACGAGTTGCTGCCGTTGTTCGGCGCACCGATGAGTTCCGGGCGGCCGTCCCGTACCACCGTGGACGACTAGGAGGCGTTAATGGGGATCCAGCCCATCATCATCACCCCGGACCTGCCGGCCGTGCAGGCGTTCTACGAGCAGGTCTTCGGCGCGACCGAGGTCTTCCGGTACCCGGAGCAGGGCGAGGTGTTCTACAAGGCCCTGCGGATCGACGAGTCCGAGCTCGGCCTCGTCGCGGAGGACGCCGACCTCTCGGCGACGCCGCGGATCGCGCTGGACATCGCCGTGACCGACGTCGACGCGCTGCTGCCGCTGGTCGAACCCGCGGGCGGGCGGGTGCGGGGACCGGCGAACGACATGCCGTGGGGCCGCCGGGTCGCGCACGTGTTCGATCCGGACGGAAACCCCGTGAACCTCACGCAGCAGCTCTAGTCGGCCGGAGGATCCGGATCCTGCCGTCGGACGACGACGGCGTGTGGGCCGTGAGGTGTTCCTTGTGCGCAAGGCGTTTCGGCGGCAGGAGCCGACGTACGAGCGCGGCAGGTGCTCGAGGAGGCCGGGTTCGTGGAGGTCACGCGTCCGACGAAGCGGCGGTTCGTGATGAGGGTGGACTTCTGGGGCGGGCCGAGCCACTAGACCGCCCCGACCAGATCACGGCGCTCCGGTCGCGCAGCCGAGCGGATCCGGCCCCAGGGCTTGAACACCGACAGGAAGTAGGCGAGCAGCAGCAACGTCGGCGCCACCACGACCGGGTGCGCCAGGCCGGACGGCAGCACCGCGGACGGGTCGCCCGCCAGCATCCGCTCGCCGATCCGCGCCGCCTCCGCCACGCCCGGCCGCAGCGCGAAGGCGATCAGCAGCGACATGCCGACGTTCAGGAACAGCTTGAGAGCGACCCACCAGTACCGCACGAGCCCGTACCTGCTGCCCAGACCGAGAACGACGCCGGAGATCATGCACACG
Source organism: Lentzea jiangxiensis (assembly GCF_900104175.1). Lineage (GTDB taxonomy): Bacteria > Actinomycetota > Actinomycetes > Mycobacteriales > Pseudonocardiaceae > Lentzea > Lentzea jiangxiensis. The sequence goes on along the minus strand of NZ_FNIX01000007.1, from coordinate 202,632 downwards.
ACGCTGGCCCCGAACATCGGCCAGATCGCGAAGAGGTCCACGGCCTGGACGGCGATGCCGGCCACCGAGGTGTCCTCTGTGGACAGGGCGACCACGACGAGGATCCCGAACGCGAGGTCGATGCCGAGCCACGCCGCCGCCGCCAGGACGTGCACGAGCAGCACCGCCTTGCGGGTACGGCCACTGAGCTTGCGGGTGGAAGTCATCGCGGTGCGCTCCTTCTCTCGTGGTGTCGCGTTCTACTCTCGCCACCACGAACGCCCGCATCATCCGCTCACACAAGGATCCCGCGTACGTCAGTCTGCGTACGAGCCTCAGCCACCCGGCGTCACGATCCCGCGCTCGTAGGCGAACACGACGGCGTGGGTGCGGTCGCGCAGGCCCAGCTTGGTCAGCACGCGCGAGACGTGCGTCTTCACGGTGGTCTCCCCCAGGAACAGCGTGGCGGCGATCTCCGCGTTCGAGGCGCCCTTCGCCAGCTCCACCAGCACCTCGAACTCGCGGTCGGTGAGCTCCGGCGGACGGGTGCGCTCCCGCGCGGAGGTGCTGAAGCGCGCGATGACCCGGCGCGTCACCTCGGGTGACAGGAGGGCGTCGCCGCGGGCGACGACGCGGACGGACTCCACCAGGTCCTCGGGTGAGGCGTTCTTGAGCAGGAAGCCGCTCGCCCCCGCCTGCAGCGCCTCGAAGAGGTAGTCCTCGCGGTCGAACGTCGTCAGGATGACCACGCGGGTGCCGTGCCCCGCCGAAAGGATCTGGCGGGTGGCCTCGAGGCCGTCCACGCGCGGCATCTGGACGTCCATCAGCACGACGTCCGGCTTCAGCTCCGCGACCAGCTCGACGGCCTGGGCACCGTCGCCCGCCTCGCCGACCACCTCGATGCCCGGCTCGGTGCCGAGGATGACCCGGAAGCCGGCTCGGACCAGGTCCTGGTCGTCGGCCAGCACGACTCGCAAGCTCACGCCTTCTCCTCCGAAGCCGTCGGCAGCGACGCACGGACCAGGTAGCCCGCTTCGCGCCTTGGTCCTGCTTCCAGCGAACCGCCGTGCACGGCCAGACGTTCCCGCATGCCGACGAGCCCGAAGCCTGGTCCGGTCTGGGAGGGACGGCCGCGCCCGTCGTCGGTGATCTCCACCTCCAGAGCGCTGTCGAGGAACCGCATCCGCACGTCGACGTGCTTGGCGTCGGCGTGCTTCACCACGTTCGTCAGTGCTTCCTGCACGACCCGATACGCCGACAAGGCGACACCAGACGGCACCTCCCGAGGTGCACCGTAGACGCCGTGCGAGACGTCGAGGCCGGTTGCGCGGGCGTTCTCGAGCAGCTCCGGCAGGTCGTCGAGTCCGGGAGCGGCCTTCAGGTCGGGTTCGGCGTCGGCGCGCAGCACGCCGAGCAGGCCGCGCAGCTCGCTGATCGCGGTCCGGGCGGTCTGCTCGACGGTCTGCAGCGCGTCGCGGGCCAAGGCCGGGTCGGAGTCCAGGACGCGGCGGGCGGCACCTGCCTGGATGCCCATCACGGACACGTGGTGCGCCACGACGTCGTGGAGGTCGCGGGCGATGCGCATGCGTTCGGCCGTGATGGCGCCCCGGGTGTTCTGCTCCTGCGAACGCCGCAGCTCCTCCTGCTGGAACTCCAGCTGAGCCAGGCGGCGAGCTCCCAGCCACGCCATCTCGCCGACGACGTAGGCGAACAGGAAGAAGAAAACGTTGAACTCGAGTCCGTAGAGGACGGACGCGAGCACGGGGTCGATCGGCCCCGCCGCGTTCTCGAAGTCGCCCCTCGGCCCGAGCAGCGCGCGGACGAGGTTGAACCCCAGCCACAGGAACATCGAGACGATGACGCCGACGCGCGACCACCGCGCCACGACGCGATTCCTCTCCCACGCGCCGACGGTGAAGATCGCGAGGAACAGGATCGCGGACGGCACCAGGTTGTCACCGACGCGGTTCATCTGCGCCGCGATGAAGATCACGGACACCACGACCACGACGGCGAGCGGGTAGCGGCGGCGCACCACCAGCGGCACGGACAGCGCGACCATCCACACCAGCTGCGCGGCGAGGCTCGGCGGGTTCCTGAACGCGAAGGCGCCCATGCTGTTGACCAGCGTCGTGACCTCGATCGCGCACAGCAGCACGATCACGGCGATGCCTATGTCACGCCGTCGTTGCGCGGGCGTGGGTCCGGGCCGCCGCCACTCGTTCCAGTCGGGCTCTTCCACGGGGCTCAAGGTACCTGCCGCCGGAGCCCGTTGATCTACGCTCGGTGCATGGACCTCAGTGTGACGGTGCTCGGCTGCGCGACGCCCTACCCGAGCGTGGACAACCCGTGCTCCGGCTACCTCGTGTCGCACGGCGGCACGCGCCTGTGGGTGGACGCGGGCGCCGGCACGCTCGGCCCGCTGCAACGGCACACGCGCCTGCAGGACCTCGACGCGATCTGGATCTCGCACCTGCACGCCGACCACAGCGCGGACCTGCTCACCGCCTACTACGCCCTGTTGTTCGCGGACGTCGAGCGCGACCCGGTGCCGCTGTACGGGCCGCCCGGCACCGCGGACCGCCTGGCCGCGTTCCTCACCAACGGACCGGAGCGCAGCCCGGTCGAGTCGGCGTTCGCGATCACCGAACTGCACGACGGCCACCAGGTGACCGTCGGCTCGGCCACCCTCACGACGGCCGCCGTCGAGCACGGCATCCCGGCGTTCGGCCTGCGCGTCGAGGCGGGCGGCAGGTCGCTCACCTACTCCGGCGACACCGCGCGCTGCGCGAGCCTGGTCGAACTGGCGCGCGGCACCGACGTGCTGCTGTGTGAGAGCGAAAGCGCGGAGGAGACCGCGGACATGGCCCACCACACACCGGAGCACGCAGGTCGGACGGCCTCCGAAGCCGGTGCGGGCCGCTTGGTCGTCACGCACGTGGGCCGCTTCCTGACCTCGCGGGACGCGGTCACCCGTGCCTCGTCGCGGTACTCGGGCGAGGTGTCCTACGCCGAGCCGGGCACGACGATCACAGCTGGTTGATGCGAACCAGGTTGCCGGCCGGGTCGCGGAACGAGCAGTCGCGCACGCCCCACGGCTGGTCCTCGGGCTCCTGCAGCACCTCGCCGGCGCCGGACGACTCGACCCACGCCCGCGCGCGGTCGAACGTGCCCTGCAGGTCCTTCGAGGCGAGCGAGATGGCCGTGTAGACGCCCTTGGCCATCAGGACGGCGATCGTGCGGCGCTCCTCGTCGCTCACGCCGGGGTCGGCGGCGGGCGGGTGCAGGACGATGCCGGTCTCGGGCTGGCCGGGCGGACCGACGGTGATCCAGCGCATGGTGCCCTGGCCGACGTCCTGGCGGACCTCGAAGCCGAGGGCGTCGCGGAAGAAGCCGAGGGACTTCTCGGGGTCGTCTGCCGGGAGGAACGCCGAGGCGATGATGACGGACATGGCGGTCAACCTAGTCCGCGGGCCCGGCGGTCGCTTCTCGATTCCTGATCGGCCGCATCACGGCCTTGGCCAGGCAGTTCGGGATGCCCAGGCCGTCGGTCGCGGCGACCTTGCGGTACTGGCTGGGTGACATGCCCACGAGTTCGGAGAACCTCGTGCTGAACGTGCCGAGCGAGCTGCAGCCGACCTCGAAGCAGACGTCGGTGACGGACATGTCGCCGCGACGCAGCAACGTCATGGCGCGCTCGATGCGGCGGGTCATGAGGTAGCTGTAGGGCGACTCGCCGAACGCGGCGCGGAACGCGCGCGAGAGGTGGCCCGCCGACAGGTGGACGCCGCGCGCGAGTGCCGCCACGTCGAGCGGCTGGCGGTACTCGCGGTCGATCCGGTCGCGGACCTTGCGGAGCAGGACCAGCTCCTGCAGGCGCGGGTCTTGGGCGGTCACGTTCGACAGCCTAAGGCCCGCGCCTGACAGGTCGCTGACTCCCAGGGACTAGCAGGCGCCCTGGTCGCGCCAGACGCCCCACTCACCGGCGGTGCCGGGCTCCTCGCCCTGCGTCCACCACTGGGCCCGCCACTTGCGGCCCTTGTGCGACACCTCGTTGCCTCCGTTGTAGACCTTCGCCCTGTCCCACGCCGGCAGCGAGCAGACCGGCGGGGTCGTGGTCGTCGTGGTCGTCGTGGTGGTCGTGGTGGTGGTCGTGGTCGTCGTGGACGTGGTCGTGGAGGTCGGCGGGGTGCCGCCACCGATGCGCGGGTGGTCAGCCGAGATCGCGTACGACTGGCCGCCGAACGTGAACACGAAGTTCGACGGGGTCGAGATCGGCAGCTGGTAGCTGACGGTCAGCTCGATCGACGCGCCCGGTGCGAGCGACTGCCACGACGGCAGCGCGAGCTCCACCTTCTGGAAGTCGCCCTTCAGGCCGCCCACGTTCGGCCCGGTGTGTCCCTTCGAGACGACCTTCAGCCCGAAGCCGGACTGGTCGGCCATGCTGCCGGGAGCGCTGGTGCCGTAGTCGAACGCGATCTTCGTCCCGCCGGGGATCGTGACGTTCGACCGGTTGGTGAACTTGATCTTCGGCGTGATCGGGTAGTTGTTGTCCCCCAGCGCGTAGCCGTAGATGTCGACGTCCACGGCCAGCGACTGCGTCTGCTGCGTGGTGGCCTTCAGGGCGCCGTAGGGCGCGGCACCGTTCAGGCCGGTGTTGATGGTCGACAGCAGGGTGTCACCGATAAAGTACTCGTTCTTGGCGGAGTCGAACCGGTAGTCACCGGCGAGCTCCCAGATCATGATGCCGCCGAGACCCTTGTCCCGCACGTACTTCGCCTTCTCCGCGATCGACTGCTCGGTCTCGGTGGAGAGGAACACCTTCTTGTCGTTGTTCCACAACCACGGCGACTTCAGCGTCGAGTCGTAGTGCGGCGTGTAGGTGCCGGTGAGGCGGTCGGTCGGGTCGTTGACCGGGTCGAGACCGTACTGCGGACCGTACGAACCGGCGATCTTGGCTTCGAGGTTCTTGGTGTGCCACAACGGGTTCACACCGGACGGGACCTCGGCGCCACCGGCGGTGACGTCGTGCCAGATGTTGTCGATGCCGGACGCGCCGTTGCCGCACGGCGTGGTCGAGCCGACCGAGGAACCGGTGCCGGGCGGGCACTGCGACTGGTTCGGCAACGCCGCCTTGCCCCACAACCCGTTCGTGCCACCGGTGACGCCCTGCCAGCCGCGCGAGTAGAACGGCACACCGATGTTGATGCGTCCGGCCTGCATGGCGCCGCGGTAGTAGTGGTACGCCCAGTCGGTGTTGAGATAGCCCATGCCCTCGTACTGCGGGGCCGTGTAGACGCCACCGGCCGAGAGCTCGCCGTCCTTGCCGTCGTCGTAGAGAGCGGCGTTCGGGCCGACGAAGTGGTTCCACGAGCCGTGCAGGTCGTAGCTCATGACGTTGAGGTAGTCGAGGTACTTGACGACCTGGTACGCCTCCTGGCCGCGCAGCAGCCAGCCCGAGGCGGGCACGGCGGCGGTCAGCAGGTAGTGCTTGCCGTCGGCGGCACCGGCGCGGTCGAGCTTCTCGCGCAACGTCTTCATGATCGCCTGGTAGCCGGCCCACAGCGTGCCGCGGTTGGCGTTGGAGATCCAGAAGTCGTCGGGGTTGCCGGCGTGGTTGTTCGACGTCGCGTACTCGTAGTCGATGTCAGCGCCGTTGAAGCCGTACTGGCGCAGGAAGGCCACGACGCTGTCCGCGAACGTGTCGATCGCGGCCTGGTTCTGGCCGAGCTTGTAGAAGCCGCCCGAAGCGTTGCGGGTGCCGTCGGCGTTGAAGAAACCGCCCGTCTCCGCCCAGCCGCCGACCGAGATCAGCGTCTTGACGTCCGGGTGCTGCTTCTTGAACTTCGTCAGCTGGTTGAAGTGCCCCTTGTAGGGCAGCGACGGGTCCATCTCGGAGCCCGCGACACCCGGCCACTCCATGCCGATCGACGAGTTGGCCGGGCTGTTCGCGCCGACCGAGATCTTGTTCTGCGCGTCGATGTGCGCGAACGCGTAGTTCAGGTGCGTGACCTTGTTCCAGGGGATGTCCTTCGCGAGGTAGCCCGGCTGACCGTTCTTGCCGGTGCGCCAGCTCGTGAAGTACCCGATGACCCTCCGGGACTCGTCCCCCATGATCTCGCGCCCGGCGGTGTCGTAGACCGTGCAGTACGGCGACTCGACACCCGGCGTCTTGTACAGCCCGTCCGGCCGGCAGTCCTCGTGGGCTGCGGCTGCGGTCGGCGCGGTGGTCACAGCTATCACGGTCCCGGCTAGCAGGGCTAGCACCGGAACCACTCTGGCGAGCAGTCGCAAGGGAAGGACCTCCTGGCTAGGGCGGCGGCCCCTGCCGGGAACGGTAAAATGGTCCAGACCTTTAGGTCAATACTCGATCACTGACATTCCGTGTCAGTGAATCGGTTTAGCGTCCGTTTCCGTGAGCGAGAACGATTTCGACTTCCTCCACGGCCGGTGGCACGTGGCCAACCGCAAGATCGCCGACATCCCGGGCCGCGGCACCGAGTGGGTCGAGTTCGACGCGACGGCCGAGGCGAGACCGCTGCTCGGCGGCGCCGCGATCATCGACAGCTTCTTCGCCGACGGATGGGAGGGCATGACGCTGCGCCAGTACGACCCGGCTCGTGACGTGTGGCGCATCTGGTGGGCTTCCACCCGCGCTCCCGGCCAGTTGGACCCGCCGCTGGAGGGGCGGTTCAACGGGGAGCACGGCGTGTTCCTCGGGGATGACGTGGTAGGCGGGCATCCGGTGAGGCTGCGGTTCGACTGGACGGCGGGGCCGGAGCCTGTCTGGCAGCAGGCGTTCTCGTACGACGGTGGGGAGACCTGGGAGCCGAACTGGATCATGCGGTTCACGCGCGCTCGGTGAAGGCGCCCCTCGGCTGCCCGGTCAGCCGATCTGCGTCAGCACGAGGCCGCCCGCCATCAGCACGGCGCACGCCAGGCCGTGCACGACGGGGTTGCGCACCAGCAGCGCCACGAACTCCCGCAGGAACGCGCTCGGCACGAAGTACCAGGCCGTGGGCGCGCCGATGACCTGCAGCCGCAGGCCCTGGTTGCGGGAGAGCACGGCGGTGCGGAACACGTGGTAGTTGTTCGTGACCGCGACGACCCGGCCGTTGAGACCCCGTTCGGCGAGCAACGCCTTGCTGTAGCGGAGGTTCTCCTCGGTCGTGGTCGCCTGGTCCTCCAGCACCAGGTCGTCGGCGGGCACCCCGCGCTCGAGCAGGTACTCGCGCATGGCGAAGGCCTCGGACACGTTCTCGTCGGCCCCCTGCCCGCCCGACACGACGATCACGGGTGACCGCCCCGCCTCGCGGTCGCGCCGGTACAGCCGCAACGCGCGGTCGAGCCGGTTCGCGAGCAGGGGCGGCACCTGGGACCCGACCAGGCCGGCGCCGAGGACGACGATGCCGTCGAACCCGTGGCGGCGGCCCGTCCGGCCGTAGATCACGGAGTACAGCAGCAGGCTCACGAACAGGAACGCGATGTACGCCGACACCAGGAACAACCCGATGGCGGAGCCGCGGATCCAGTCGTTGGGCTGGGAGATCCCCCAGAAGAAGTAGAGCATCTCGCCGATCAGGGCGAGGCCCGCGAGCAACGACAGCAGGTTGCCCAGCGATCGACCCTCGCGCCGCAGCATCACGACGCCGTTGGCCAGCAAAGCGAGCGGGAGCAGCAGCAGGCCGAGGACCGCCAGGACGAAGCCGAGCAGCAACGGCAGGCTCACCGCCGGGTTGTCCTGCCCGGCACCCGCGAGCCAGAGCAGCAGCATCAGCAGCGCGATGCCGAGCCAGACCGCGTTGCTCAGGCGTCGGCGGTCGCGCGCCACCCCGATGAGGAAGAACGAGGCGGGAATGAGGAAGAGCAGGCCAGCGAACACCGGCCAAGGATAGTGCCGGTGATCACTCGTCGCTCTCGGGTGCCGGAACGGGCTTCGGGCGCGGCCTCAAGCGGACCGCGCCCGAAGTCAGGTCGAGCGGACCGGTCTCCTCGTGGTCCTCACCCGTGCCCGCCTCCGTCGCCTCGCTGCGGAGCTTGCGGCCGGGGAACAACTCACCCAACTGTCCCATGTCCGCGAGGCTACCCTCAGAACAGGGCGATGAGCAGCAGGATCAGGGCGATCGCGATGACCACCATGATCCACGTGCTGCCGGCCGGCCTGCGGTAGTGGCTGCGGACCGTGGTCGTGCGGAACCAGCTGTACGGGGCGCTGCGGCGGTGCCGGCGAACCCAGGGCATCTCGTCCTCCTGACAAGTCGCTGTTAATGCGGGGATACCCCGTCACCGAGCCGTTCCAGTACTCCAGCCAGCCCAATCTCCGCCATCCCGCGATCACCGGTGGCGTTGCCGTGCAGCACTTCGTGCCACGGCCCGAGCCGGTGCCAGGTCAACGCCCGCTCGCGCAGCTCCGCGGTCACGCCGTATGCCTCGGCGAACGCGGCCGCGAACTCGGGTGGCGTGGAGTGCAGCGCCCACGCCAGGTCGATCGCCGCGTCACCGATGTGCAGGTCACCGAAGTCGATCACACCCGTCAGCACGCCGTCGCGACCGAGCACGTGCTCGGGCCCCAGATCGCCGTGCACGACCGTGTCCGCGGGCAGGCCGTCGAGCTTCGCCAGCAGCTCCTCGCCGCCGGGCACGTCGACCTCGGCGCGGAACCGCTCCACGGGCAGCGGCCTCGGGCCGGCACCCCGCCGCACGGCCTCGGCGACGGGCGCCGCGTGCAGCGCCCGCAGGAACTCCCCGAGCTGCCTGCCCTGCACGGCGCCGGGCGACGCCACCTCCCCGCCCGGCACCAGGTCGTGCCGCACCACCACCGGGTCCTCCGACACGACCACCGGAACCGGGACGGGCAACGGCAGCAGGGGCGCGAGCCACGGCATCACGACCGTCTCGCGCAGGAGCTGCGGCCCGATCTCCGGACGGCGCGGCCGCCGTTCCACCCACCGCCCGCCGACCAGGACGGCCGTGCTGTCCCAGCCTTCACCGAGGTACGTCATGCGCCCAGTGTCACCACCAGCGCCCGCGCGTCCGAAACGACTTTTCCCCGCCGCGCCGCCCGGCGACGGCGAGCGCCTCGTGCGGGGCACGCGGCCCTCCCCCGGTGTCGCGGCCACCCGCCCGGTCACGGGGGCGGCCGGTCCGGCGTGGAGCGTGCAGAATCTGCGGGTGGCCGCCACCGTCTCCGCCAAGCTGCTGTCACTGCTCGGCACGTTCGACGGCGGCCACCGCCGCCAGACCCTGAGCGGCATCGCGCGGCGCAGCGGGTTGCCGGTCAGCACCACGCACCGGTTGCTGGCCGAGCTCGCCGAGTGGGGCGCGGTGCGGCGGCTGGAGTCCGGTGAGTACGTCATCGGGCGGCGGATCTGGCGGCTCGGGCTCCTCGCGGCGGGCGAGGTCGACCTGAGCCGGGTCGCGGAGCCGTTCCTGCACGACCTCCACGCGGCGACGCGGGCCGTGGTGCACCTGGCCGTGCGGGAGGGCACCGAGGTGCTGTACCTCGACCGGGTGTCGGGGCACGCGTCGGTGCCGATCGTGAGCTCGACCGGCAGCCGGTTGCCGCTGCACTCGACCGGGGTCGGCAAGGTGCTGCTCGCGCACGCGCCCGCGGAGGTGCAGGACGAGGTGCTGGAGCGCGGGCTGACGCGCCTCACGGCCTACACGGTGACGGAGCCGGCGCGGATGCGGGCGCAGCTGCACCGCGTCCGGCGGGACGGGTACGCGCAGACGTTCGAGGAGATGACTCTCGGGGCGTGCAGCGTGGCGGTGCCCGTCGAGGTGCAGGGGCACGTCGTCGCGGCGCTCGGGATCGTGGTGCCGGACCTGCGCAACGTCCGGGTGCGGCTGGTCGCGGCCCTGCAGGTGGCGGCGCGGGGCATCGCGCGGACGTTGGAGCCGAGTTTCCACCCACCGGAAGCCGGGCTTGGATGACCCTGCCGCCTGCGGCTTGAATCCCCGGTCGTGGCACGCGAAGAGCACCAGCTCCTGATCGGCGGCGACAGCGTTCCGGCGCTGGACGGCCGCACCACCGACGACCTCAACCCCTTCACCGGCGAGGTCCACGCCGTGGTCGCCGCCGCCTCACCGGCCGACGTCACGCGGGCCGTCGACGCGGCCGAGAAGGCCGCCGCGGAGTGGGCGGCCACCACGCCGTCCGCACGCCGCGCGATCCTGCTGAAGGCCGCGGACCTGCTGGAGGCGAGGACGCCCGAGGTGGTGGCGCTGATGGCCGCCGAGGTCGGCGGTGTCGGCGGGTGGGCTGGGTTCAACGTGGCGCTCGCCGCCAACGTCCTGCGAGAGGCGGCCGCGGCGGTCACCCAGCCCGTCGGCGAGGTGCTGACGACGGAGACGCCCGGTCAGCTGTCGCTCGCGGTCCGGGAACCCCTCGGCGTCGTGGCGGCGTTCGCGCCGTGGAACGCGCCGGTCATCCTCAGCACGCGAGCCGTCGCCGCGCCGATCGCCGCCGGGAACACCGTGGTGCTCAAGCCGAGCGAGGACGCGCCGATCGCGGCCGGGCTGCTGATCGCCGGCGTGCTGCACGAGGCCGGGCTGCCGGCGGGCGTGCTCAACGTCGTGACGAACGCCCCCGCCGACGCCGCTGCCGTCGCCGAGGCCCTGATCACCGACCCGCGGGTGCGGGCCGTGAACTTCACCGGGTCCACGGAGGTGGGCCGGATCGTCGGAACGCTCGCGGCACAACACCTCAAGCCCGCCGTGCTGGAACTCGGCGGCAAGAACTCGCTGCTGGTGCTCGGCGACGCCGACCTCGACCACGCCGTGAACGCGGCGACGTTCGGCGCCTTCCACAACGCGGGCCAGATCTGCATGTCGACCGACCGCGTCCTGGTGGACCGGTCGGTGGCCGAGGAGTTCACCGCGAAGCTCGCCGCCAAGGTCGGGGCGCTCCCGCACGGCGACCCCGCCGACCCCGGCACGGTCATCGGCCCGGTGATCAACCCGCGGTCCGCCGAGCGCGTCGCCGCCCTGGTCGCCGACGCGGTCGAGAAGGGTGCGCGCGTCCGCGCCGGTGGTGGTGGCGGCGCGACCGTGCTGGACGAGGTGACACCGCAGATGCGCATCTTCCAGGAGGAGATCTTCGGACCGGCCGTCGTCGTCGTTCCGGTCGACGGCGACGACGAGGCCGTGGCCATCGCGAACGACACCGAGCACGGGCTGACAGCGGGCATCATCACCGAGGACTCACGGCGCGGACTCTCTCTCGCGCGGCGCATCCGCACCGGGATCGTGCACGTCGGCAACCAGACCGTGGACGACGAGCCGCAGGCGCCGTTCGGTGGCGTGAAGGCCAGCGGCTACGGCAGGTTCGGCGGCCGGTGGGGCGTCGAGGCGTTCTCGGCGACGCGCTGGGTGACCGTGGCGAGCGAGCACGGCCACTTCCCGTTCTAGGCCGGCGCCTCGAGGTAGCCGTTGAAGGTCTCGCCGGACGCCTGCGCGACCAGCCGCGCGAGCAGGTGGCGGTTGGTGTCGGTGTAGCGGAACTCGTCGTCCGGCAAGGCGTTGCGCAACGCGGTCCCGATCCGTTCCACCGCCTCGGAGGGAGTGGTGGCCTGCGCGAGACTCTTCTCCGGCAGCGTGCGGTCGCTGATCCGGCCGAGACGGGCTCTCGCCGGACGGGAGCGGCCCCCGACCACGGAGGTCGAGGGCCGCTTCCGCACCGGGTCAGTGACCGGCGGCCATCTCCGCCGCCAGCCGGTCGTCACCGCTCGTCTCCTTGAGCGGCTTCTCCTTGATGAACAGCACCGCGAGCAGCGCCAGCACCGCGAACGGCACGCCCACCAGGAAGATGTCCGCCGTCGCCGTCGCGTAGATCTCGGCGATCACGGCCTTGACCTCGGGCGGCAGGACCGAGAGGTCCGGCACCGCGTGGGCGGACGCCTCGGCGCCGGGGAACGCGCCGAACTTCTCCTCGGTCAGCGACGCGACCTTGTTGGCGAGCACCGCGCCCAGCGCCGAGACGCCGATCGCGCCGCCCAGCGAGCGGAAGAACGTCAGGGTCGACGTGGTGGCGCCCAGGTCGCGGGCCGGGACGTCGTTCTGGGCGGCCAGGACGAGGTTCTGCATCAGCATGCCGACGCCGACACCGAGCACGAACATGTGCACGGACACCATGAACACCGACGTCTTGGCGGTGATCGTGGACAGCAGCAGCATGCCGCCGACCATGACCACGGCGCCGGAGACCAGGAAGGCCTTCCACTTGCCGAACTTCGTGATCAGCTGACCGGCCACGGTGGACGAGATCAGCAGGCCGAAGATCAGCGGCAGGCCCAGCAGGCCCGCCTGCGTCGGGGTCTTGCCGAGCGAGAGCTGGAAGTACTGCGAGAGGAACACCGTGCCGCCGAACATCGCGACGCCGACGAGGGCGCTGGCGACGGTGGTCAGGGAGACGGTGCGGTTGCGGAAGATCGACAGCGGCACGATCGGGTCGTGGGCGGTGGCCTCGACGCGCACGGCGGCGACGAGCAGGAGCACGCCGAGCGACACCAGGCCGGCGGTCCAGCCGGACGCCCACTCGAACTTCTGGCCGGCGAGCGAGGACCAGATCAGCAGCGTCGAGACGCCGGACACGATCAGGAACGCGCCCAGGTAGTCGATCTTCGTCTCCTCCTTGCGCACGACCGGCAGGTTCAGGGTGCGCTGGAGCATGTAGATCGCGGCGAGGGTGAACGGGATGCCGATGAAGAAGCACCAGCGCCAGCCGAGCCACGAGGTGTCGACCAGCAGGCCGCCGATCAGCGGGCCCGCGACGGTGCCGACGCCGAACACCGCGCCGAACATGCCGGAGTACTTGCCGAGCTCGCGCGGCGGGATCATCGCGGCCATCACGATGGTCGCGAGCGCCGTGACGCCACCGGCGCCGAGGCCCTGCACGACGCGGCTGACGATCAGCATCTCGACGTTCTGCGAGAAGCCCGCGATCAGCGAGCCGACGACGAACAGGCTGAGCGACGCCTGGATCAGCAGCTTGCGGCTGTAGAGGTCGGCGAGCTTGCCCCACAGCGGCACGGTCGCGGTCATCGCGAGCAGCTCGGCCGTCACGATCCAGGCGAAGATCGACTGCGAGCCCTTGAGCTCGGCGACGATGCGCGGCAGCGCGTTCGACACGATGGTGCTGGCGAGGATCGAGACGAACATGCCCATCATCAGGCCCCACATGGCCTGGACGACTTCGCGTCTGCCGTGCACTGGTGTCACTTCTGCGTCGGTGGTCATGAGGTTCCCCCTTCGTGGTGGTACGGCGGTACGTGAGCCAGTCCGGCGCCGAACAGGTCGAGGGCCTCGCCGACGACGTCACCGAGCGCGAGGCTGTCGTCCGCGGCCCAGCGGGTCACGGCGCAGCGGAACGCCGCACTGCCGGCGGAGACCAGCAGGCGCGGGTACAGGTGCGACTCGGGCAGCCCCGCCCGCGCCGCCACCGCGCTCGCGAGCAGCTGCTCGGACTCCGCGCTGTTCGCGAACGCCCTGACCAGCAGGTCCGGCCGCTGCATCACGACGTCCTTGCGCAGCAGCCACAGGTCGCGGGCGTTGTTCAGCTCGTCGGTGATCTCCGCGAGCACCGAGCGCCGGTACGCGTCGAACGGCGTCACGTCGCCGGGGAAGGCGAGGATGCGCTCGGCCATGCGCGGGCCCGCCTCGGGGTCCGCGCCGATGAGCGCCTCGTCCTTGCTCGCGAAGTAGTTGAAGAAGGTGCGAACCGAGACGTCGGCCTCGGCGGCGATCTCCTCCACGGTCACGTTGTCGTAGCCCCGCTCGGCGGCGAGCCGCACGGTCGCGCGCTCGAGCGCGGTGCGCGTCTGGCGCTTCTTGCGGTCGCGCAGGCTCTCCCCCGACTGGTTCACGGGATGAGCGTACGGACTTTTTTGCAGTCACTGCAAGTTTGCAGTGTGTGAACTGGGCCTCGCTCCCGACAGCTACGACCAGGGGGTGTTCGGCCGCTCCTGGAGCACGCCGTCGAGGAAGAGGTCGACCTTCTCACTGAAGAAGCAGGCCGTTCCAGCGATTTTCTGGCTCTCGGGCAGCGGCTCCCGGTAGATCCACACGAGGTCCTCGTGCAGCACGCCGTTCACGAGCACCGACCAGTAGGAGGCCGTTCCCTTGTACGGGCACCGCGTCCGCGTGCCCGACGGCCTCAGCAGATCGAACCGGACGTCGCTCAACGGCAGGTAGTAGCGCGGTGGGAGGCTCGTCTCGAACAGGATCCGCGGCTGCCCCGACGCCGCCAGCGTCACGCCGTCCAGCGCCACCCGCACGTGCCGCGAGCTGCTCAGGACGTCGACCCGCTTGTACGGGTCGCGCGGGTGGACGTAGATCGGCTCGTCCTCCTCGAGCCACTCGTCCATGGCCGCGAACTCGAACCGGACGAGGTCCCGCAGCTCCGGCGAGTCCGGATAGGTCAACGCGGCGCCTTCGGCCGTGCCGCCCCGCGTGACGACGTCGTGGACCACGCCGTCGCCCTTGGTCTCCCCCGTCGGCTCCAGCTCGACGCGCACCGAGGACAGGGGCAGGTAGTAGGCCGGGTAGTGCGGGACCTCCCAGACCAGCCGCGGCTCGGTCGTGTCCGCGACCAGCTCGCCACCGAAGTACGCGCGGACCCGCTTCGCGGATCGTTCCACTCGCATGTCGCCCATGCCTCATGGCAGCACGGGACGCGCCGGCGTGCTAGGCGTTGCCGTCGAACAGGCTCGTCACCGAGCCGTCCTCGAAGACCTCCTGGATCGCCCGTGCGATCAACGGCGCGATGCTGAGCACCGTCAGCCCCGGGAAGCGCTTGTCGTGCGGGATCGGCAGCGTGTCGGTGAGGATCACCTCGCGCGCCTTGCTCTCCACGAGCCGCTCGTGCGCCTCGCCGGACAGCACGCCGTGCGTGGCGACGAGGACGACGTCCTTCGCGCCCTGCTCCAGCAGCTGTCGCGCGGCCGTCGTGCTCGTCATCGCCGTGTCGATCATGTCGTCGACCACGACGCACGTGCGGCCCTCGACGTCGCCGACGACTCGGTTGGCCATGACCTCGTTGGGGCGCAACGGGTCGCGCGTCTTGTGGATGAACGCGATCGGGCAGCCGCCGAGCAGGTCCGCCCACTTCTCGGCGAGCCTCGTGCGGCCGGCGTCCGGGGAGACGATCGTGAGGTCCTCGCCCCGGTAGCGGGCGCCGACGTGGTCGCAGAGCAGCCACATCGCGTGCAGGTGGTCGACCGGGCCGTCGAAGAAGCCCTGGGCCTGCGCGGTGTGCAGGTCTACCGTCACGATCCGGTCCGCGCCCGCCGTCTTGAACATGTCCGCGACGAGCCGCGCCGAGACGGGCTCCCGACCGGCGTACTTGCGGTCCTGGCGCGCGTACGGGTACGACGGCACGACCGCGGTGATGCGCTTGGCCGAGGCGCGCTTGAGCGCGTCGACCATCAGCAGCTGTTCCACCAGCCAGTCGTTGACGGGCGCGCTGTGGCTCTGCATGACGAACGCGTCCGCGCCGCGCACGCTCTCCTCGAAGCGGACGAAGATCTCGCCGTTCGCGAAGTCGTAGGCCGCCTGCGGGGTGATGGCGATGCCCAGGTCCTCGGCGACCGCCTCCGCGAGCTCCGGGTGCGCCCTGCCCGTGAGCAGGACGAGCTGCCGCTTGGCGACGCCGGGCTTGCCGCTGACCATGAGCACGCTCCACGTACGTCCGCCGTTGGACCCGATCGTTCAGCATCGTCGCGAGATCGCGCAAACACCGTGTCCGTTCGATGAGATTGCATGTTGCCGAGCACTTCGGATTAACCCCATCGAGGGCACCCACAGGGGTTTCATAGCAGGTCCGGCCTCCCACGCTGGGTAGAGATCAGGGGAACCGCATTCACCTCTTGGGGTACGTCTCGTGTGATTCCTTGATCGGCGTGCTTGAGGGGTCGTCGACCATCCCTACGCTCCTCGCATGCCGGAAACCCAGGACGCACCTGGCACACCACCGCAGGCGCCCCCCGCGAACCCGGTCGTGATGGGCACGCCCATCCACGACCAGATCGCCGATCACCTGGGTGTTCGCCAAAAGCATCGACGGCCGGACTGAAGGCCGCTATGAACGCCGCATGCGTCTCTTCGTGCTCGGCGCCGTGGCGGCGCTCGTGGTCCCGCTCGTCCCGGTGGCCCACGCCGCGCCCCCGCCGCTCGCCTGGGGTGCGTGCGCGCCCGCACGGCCCGGTTTCGAGTGCGCCGTCCTCGACGTGCCGCTCGACCACGACGACCCGGACGGCCCGAAGATCCCGGTCGCGCTGACCAGGAAGCCGGCGACCGACCGGGCGCACCGCGTCGGGTCGCTGGTGTTCAACCCCGGCGGTCCCGGCGCGTCGGGGATCGACCACGTCTGGGCGTGGGGCGAGCGCATGTCGGCCGGCGTGCGGGGCCGGTTCGACGTCGTCGGGTTCGACCCGCGCGGCGTCGGCCGGTCGAACCCGTTGCGCTGCTTCGCCTCCGAACAGGACCGTGCCGAGTTCCTGGCGCGGGGCCCGGTCTTCCCCTACGAACGGGCGCAGGAGCGGCCGTTCTTCGACCGCTACCGCTCCCTCGCGTCCCGCTGCGACCAGCCGATCGCCCGGCACATGAGCACCGCCGACGTCGTGCGCGACCTCGACCTGCTGCGCCAGGTCCTCGGCGACCGCGAGCTGACCTACTTCGGCACCTCGTACGGCTCGTACATCGGCACGACCTACGCGAACCTGTTCCCCCGCAACATCCGCGCACTCGCGATCGACGGCGTGCTCGACCCCGTGCTCTGGTCCGGCGGCCGGCAGATCTCCTCGGACCGCAGGGCCACCGCCGAGGTGCTCGACGAGTTCTTCCGGCTCTGCGACGAGGCCGCGTGCGCGTTCGGCCCGGACTCGAAGAAGCGGTGGCAGGCCCTGCTGGTCTCGGTGCGGGCCCGGCCGATCGTGCTGGGCGGGCAGACGTGGACCTACGACCGGGTGGTCGAGCAGGCGCTGTTCGCCGGGTTCGCCTCGGAGGCGTGGCCGGACGTCGCGGCGGTGCTGGACCAGCTGTCGGACGCGGCTGCCTCATCGCCACCCGAGGCGTCCGAGGCGTCCGAGGCGCCTGAACCGTACGACAACTTCTTCGACGCCAACCTCGGCACCACGTGTGCGGACACCGAGTTCCCACGCACGTTCGAGGCGTACCGGGCGATCTCCCGCTACGCCGAGGCCGGGTCGGAGTTCGGCCCGTACTGGTGGTGGAGCACCAGCGCGTGCGCGGACTGGCCCACGAGCCCCGACCGCTACACCGGACCGTGGAGCGCCCGCACGTCGGCGCCGGTCCTGGTGGTGGGCACCCGCTTCGACGGCTCCACCGACCTGCGCGGCGCCCAGGCCGTCGCGCGGCTGCTGCCGAACAGCCGGCTGCTGGAGTACGCGGGCTGGGGCCACATCGCCTACCGGCGCAGCCGATGCGCGGCCGACCACCTCCACGAGTACCTGCTGTCCGGTGCGCTGCCCGCCGCCGGGACCGTGTGCCCCGCGAACCCCAACCCGTTCCTCGGCACGGGGTCCGAACACGACTTCCGGCGGTCGACGGCACCGGCCGGGAACCGGTAGGAAGAGCGCTTCCGCGGACAAGAGGGGAGCTTGTCGATGCGTTTCACCGTCCTGGCCGCCGCGGCCGCGCTCATGATCACCGGCGCGCCCGCGGCGCAGGCCACACCCGGCCACGCCGTGCCGAAGATCGCGTGGGCGGCCTGCGGGCCCGAACACCCCGGCTTCGAGTGCGCCTCCGTCGAGGTGCCGCTCGACTACGACGACCCGCGCGGCGCCACCACCTCGGTGGCCCTGGCGCGCAAGCCCGCGACCGACGGCGCCCGCCGGATCGGGTCGCTGTTCCTGAACCCCGGCGGCCCCGGCGGGTCCGGCGTGGACTTCGCGCTCGGTGCCGGCGACACGCTGTCGGCCAACCTGCAGGGCCGGTTCGACATCGTCGGGTTCGACCCGCGCGGCATCGGCAGGTCCGACCCGCTGCACTGCTTCGCGAGCGAGGAAGACCGCGGGAAGTTCTTCGAGGGCATCCCCGGCTTCCCGTACCGGGCTGAGCAGGAGCGGCCGTTCTTCGACCGGTACCGCTCGCTCGGCCCCGAGTGCCGCGACGACCAGAAGATCGCACGGCACATGAGCACCGCCGACGTGGCACGGGACATGGACCTGCTGCGCCGCGCCGTCGGTGACGCCAAGATCAGCTACTTGGGCTTCTCGTACGGCTCGTTCCTGGGCGCCACCTACGCGAACCTGTTCCCGCGCAACATCCGCGCGCTCGTGATCGACGGCGTGCTGAACCCCGAACTGTGGTCCAGCGGCCGCCAGGTCGAGTCGGACCGGATCGCCACGAAGGAGGAGTTCCGCGAGTTCCTGCGCAACTGCGACGAGGCGCGGTGCGTCTTCGGCCCGCGGTCGGAGAAGCGCTGGGACGCGTTGCTGGACTCGGTGCGCGCCAAGCCGATCGAGCTCGGCGGCCAGGTGTTCACCTACGACGCGGTGATCAACGCAGCGATCGGCGCCATGTACTCACCGAGCGACTGGCCGGACGCCGCCGCGTTCTTCGACCAGCTCTCGGACGCCTCCCTCGGCCTGTCGGTCACCGCGGAACCGGACTACCCGAACGGTTTCGACTCCTACAACGGCAACGTGTGCGCGGACATCGGGTTCCCGCGCTCGTTCAGCGCCTACCAGGCTGTTTCCCGTTACGCCGCAGCGGGTTCGGAGTTCGGGCCGGCGTGGTGGTGGGGCAACGCGGCGTGCGCGAACTGGCCGACCAACCCGGACCGCCACACCGGGCCGTGGCACACCCGGACGTCCGCGCCGGTCCTCGTGGTGGGCAACCACTTCGACGGCATCACGGACTTCCGCGGCGCGCAGGCGGCCAACCGCCAGCTGGCTGGAAGCCGTTTGCTGGCTTACGCGGGCTGGGGACACACGGCGTACGGGGTCAGCAAGTGCGCCACCGACCACACGAACGCCTACCTGCTGAACGGGACGTTGCCGGCGGCCGGAACCGTCTGCCCGGCGAACCCGAACCCGTTCCTGCCCTCGGTCGCGTCCGCCGAGCCGCTGTTCAAGCCCACGCGGAGGTAGAGGAGATCCGGTGCGCCCGCGTCCCCGCGACGCGGGCGCGTCACCTCCGCGTCGAGTCCCGGGCCAATTCGTGGGCCAGTTCGTGGGCCAGCTCCACCGCCGCCCGCGCGGGATCGCCCGCGAACCGGCTGCCGAACGCGTCGTGCACCCGCCATCCGGCGTGGCCGAGCGCGCGCCACCGGGCCAGGTGCGCCGCGGCGCCTTCGGGGTGCGGGCGCGTCTCGACCGCGACGGCGTCGTCCTTCTCCCCCACCACGAGGTCCACCCGCCACCGCCCCACCGGGTAGCCGGTCCGCACGGCCAGCCCGGCGGCCCGCAGCTCCCCCGCGAGGCTCGCGGTCCAGTCGTCGCCGGGCTCGCTCCCGGCGGTCTCGGTCGGCGCGACGTCCGCGTGCCGCAGGTACTCGCCGATCAGGCCGGGCGGTTCGGGCGCCGAGGTGATCACGTGCACCTTGCGGCGCGCTCGGGTCGTGAGGACGGCGAGCAGGTTGCGGTCGTTCACGAACCGCCAGCCGCCCGGCCTCCCGTCGGCGGCGAGGCTGATCACGACCTCGTCGAACTCGCTGCCCTGCACGCCGTGCACGGTGCCGACGCGCACGCCACCGGTCGTGATCTCGTCCAGCGTCAGCTCCTGCAGCAACGCGGCTTCCAGCGCGTCGGCCTGGGCGCGGAACGGCGTCACGACGCCGATCGACCGCACTCCCGCCGCGACCCGTTTGCGGACGTGGGCCAGGACGGCGTCCACCTCGGCGGAGTTGACGCCCTTCGCCGTGCGTTCACCGAGGACGCGTTCGGTGTCGATGCAGTCGACGTCGGCGATGGACGGGTGCGTGGTCAGCAGCGCGATCCTGCCGTCGTAGAACCTCGCCGCCGCGAACCCGATGAGGTGCGGCGCGCAGCGGTGGTGCTCGTCGAGCCAGTGCACGCCCGCGGTCGCCGCGCCCGCGTCGAACAGGCTCACCTTCGGCACGTCGAGCCGGTCGCGCAGGTCCTGCGTGCCCTCGGCGTCCACCGCCGCCTGCACGGCCTGGTCGCCCACGAACGACACGTGCCGCAGCTGCCGGGGATCGCCGCCGATGACCGCGGACCGGCCGCGCAGCAGCGCCGGAGCGGCGAGCGGCTGGTCGACGTGGCTCGCCTCGTCGATGACCACCAGGTCGAACATGCCCGGCACCGGCGGCAGGATGTCCTCGACGTCGGAGAGCGTGCCGACCCACAGCGGCAGTGCCGCCACCAAGTCCGCGCTGTCGATCTCGGCGAGGCCGCGGCGCCGGGCCGCCCGTCCCGACCGCAGCGCCTTGGCCAGCGCCGCGACGGCCCGGCGCGCACCCGGTCCCCTGCGGCTCACCGAGTACTCCCTGAGCCATTCGGCGGTGGCCGTGCGGCTCAGCGCGTCCTGCTCGGCCAGCAACGGCCGAAGCTCACCGAACGCCGTGCCGCCACCGGTGCCGATCCGGACGGCCGCCGCGGTCTGCTCGGCCGCGTCGACCGCCGCGGACAGGTCCTCCGGCGACGCGTCTCCCGCCCCCGCCAGCCGCCGCGCCTTCCTCAGCGCCCAGCCCGTGCGCGGTCCACTGAGGAATCCGGTGCGCGGGCGCAGAAGTCCGCGCAGCACAGCGAAGTCCGCGCCGGCTTCGAACGCGGCGGGCGCCACGGACCGGTGTGCCGGCATCAGCGCCTGGTGCTTCTTCCCCAGCGCCGCCAGCTCCTCGTCCGCGAGCGCACCGCCGACCGCGCGTTCGACCCGGGTGGCCGCCGCGGCCGCCGCGCGCCGGGCACCGTCGAGCTCGGCGAGGCGTCCTGGATCGCTCTGGGCGGTCAGCCCGTCGCTGAGCTCGCGTGCCATCTCCTGCCGCAGCTCGGAGTCACCGAACAGGACCGGCACCGGGCCGCCCGCCCGGCGCAGCGCGGCCCCGAGCACGTCGGCGGCGTTGCGCGAGCGGCTGGCGAGGAGCACGGACCTGCCCGCCGCCACGGCGTCGAGCGCCAGCGCGGCGAGCGTGTGGGTCTTGCCGGCACCGGGAGGCCCGCCGACGACCGTGATCCGGGCGCGGCGGGCGTGCTCCACGGCACGCATCTGGCTGTGCGACAAGGGCAACGCCGAACTGATCGGCTCATCGTGGTCCGCCGTGGTGACACCGGCGCCGTAGAGCGCCGCGAACGCCGTGTCGTCGACGCCGCGCTTGACCGACCAGTCGTAGAGCGCCGTGCCCTGCTCGGTCTTCACGACCGGTTCGCCCGCGTGCAGCCCGGCCCCCATCGCGACGACGAGTTCGTTGCCGGAGATCAGCTTCTTCGGGTCGTCGTGCACGACCGGCACGTTCTCGAACCCGGCCAGGCGCAGCGTCTGCGCGATCCACTCCCCGGTCGGCGCGAGCGCGGCCTCCCGCTCCGCGCTCTTCGCCCAGTCGTCGATCAGCGGGAACACCCCGGCGTCACCGGCGACGTGGTAGGCGTAGCCGAGCCCGATGCCGTGGTGCAGCCGCACGGGCCGGGACACGAGCGGCAGGCAGACCCGGCGCCGCTGCCCGCCGATCTCCGCGGGCCCCGCGAGGAACGCCCAGCCCAGCCGCAGCAACCGGTCCTCCTGGTGCAGCGCGTCGAACGCCGCCAGGTGCGCGACCTCCTGCCGCGACCGCTTCGGCGCGGTCCACGGCACCGGCGTCCAGTGCGGACCCTCCTGCACGAGCGTGATCGCCCGCCACGACGGCTCGTGGTCGCCCAGCCACAGCAGGCCGGCCGCCTTGCTGAGGTCGAGCTGGAGCTTCCGCGGCTGCTCGGCGGCGCTCAGGCGGGCCAGTGTGCGCAGGACGGCGGGCACGTTCACGCGGACATCCTCGCACCCCGACCGGTAGCTTCACGGGTCGTGGAAGATCTTCCGGCTGGACTGCCCGAGCACGAGCTGCGCGACGGACTCGCCCGGTACGGCATCACCGGCAAACCCGTCCACGCCCCCGTCGGCTTCGGCGACCACCACTGGACCGTCTACGACCGGTGGTTCACCTCGGTCTCCGACCTGACGACCAAGCCGCTGTCGCGGCTGCGGCGGGCGATGGACACCGCGGCGGCGCTGGGCGAGCAGCTGCCGTTCGTGGTGGCACCGGTGCGATCGGACGACGGCGACACCGTGGTCCTGCTCAACGACCGCTACGCGCTGAGCGTCTTCCCCTACCGGGCGGGCAAAGCGGGGAACTTCGGCGATCCCGTCCACGAGGGTGTCGCCGAGCTGCTGACCGCGCTGCACCGCTGCGAGCCGCCGGAGAGCACCCCGGTCGCGCCGGTCGAGGTGCCGGGCACGGTCGCACTGGCGGCGTTGCTCGACGAGCCCGGCGAGTGGTTCTCGCGGCAGGCGCGGGAGGTGTTCGTGGCGCACGCCGACGCCGTCCGCGCCGCACTGGCCGAACTGGACCGGCTCGCCGGGCACCTGCCCGGCGAGCGGGTGGTCACGCACGGGGAACCCCACGCGGGCAACGTGATCCGGACGCCCGCCGGGCTGTGCCTGGTCGACTGGGACACCGTCGGACTGGCGCCGCCGGAACGCGATCTGTGGTTCCTCGGCGGGGGAACCGGCTTCTACGCACTGCGCTGGGCCGTGGACGACATCGCGGGCTTCGCGGCGGAGCTCCGCGCCCCGCACGAGAAGTCACGGGACGCGGAGCTCGCGTTGCACTACTTCACCGAGACGCTGCGAAGCCTTTAGAGCGTCAGCGTCCAGGTGTCGATGCTGCCGACGTCGGCGGTGGCGGCGTCGCGGACCCGGAGCGTCCAGGTGCCGTTGCGCGTCTCCGACGACAGGTTGACCGCGTAGGTCTGGTCGATGTTGTCGGCGCTGCCACCCGCGCGGTTGTGCAGGTTGTAGACCGAACCGTCCGGCGCGACCAAGTCGACGACGAGGTCACCCTTGTAGGTGTGCTTGATGTGCACCTCGACCGAGCTGCTCGCCGACGCCGTGCCGGTGCAGCCGCTGAACACGACCGTCGAGGTCACCGTGGTGTTGTCGCGGATCGCGACGTCGGTGCCGTTGGTCTGCGGGGCGCAGGTGGCCGAGCCGACCGTCCACGTGAACGACGTGCTGCCCGAGCCGCCCGCCGCCGCGGTGGCCGTGACGGTCACGTTGTAGGTGCCCGCGACGGTCGCGGTGCCCGAGACCACACCGGACGACGACCCGATCGACAGGCCGGTCGGCAGACCGGTCGCCGACCACGTGTACGGCGCGGTGCCGCCGGACGCGGACAGGGTGAGGTTCGCCGTGCCGCCGAGCGCGGTGCTCTGGTTGCCCGGGTTGGTCACGGAGACGCCGGGAACGCCGCCGGTGCCGGTGCGCAGCAGGCGGTTCGCCGAGTTGGCGCCGGGGTTGGTGACCTTGTTCGGGGTGGCCTGCGCGATGATCGCCGCCTGCACCTCCGCCGGGGTCTTGGCCGGGTTGTCCGCGAGGTACAGCGCCGCCGCGCCCGCCACGTGCGGGGACGCCATCGACGTGCCGCTCATCGTGGCCGAACCGGTGTTGTTGCTGTAGGACGCGGAGACGATGTCCTGGCCGGGCGCGAACAGGTCGCTGCAGGTGCCGTAGGAGGAGAACGACGCGCGGGCGTCGGTGCGGGCCGTCGCCATGACGTTGATCGTCTCGGTGACCCGCTGCGGCGAGTACTTGCAGGAGTCGTCGTTGAAGTTGCCCGCCGCCACGACATAGGTGATGCCACGGGCGATCGACGCGCGCACGGCGTCGTCGAGCACGCGGCTCGGCTCGTTCGCCACGCCGGTGTAGAGGCTCATGTTCGCGACGGCCGGGAGGACGGCGTTCCCGGTGACCCAGTCGACACCCGCCGCCTCGGTCGAGACGGAGCCGCCGCCGGAGCAGTTGAGCACGCGGACGGCCTTGAGCTTGACCTGCTTCGCCACGCCGTAGGTGGAACCGCCGACGGTGCCCGCGACGTGCGTGCCGTGACCCTGGCAGTCCTTGCCGTTGCGGCCGTCGGTGAACGCGTCGAACCCGAACGTCGCCCGGCCGCCGAAGTCGGCGTGGTCGTAGTTGATGCCGGTGTCAATCACGTACGCGGTCACGTTGGAGGCACCGGTGCTGTAGCTGTACCTGCTGTCGAGCGGCAGGTCCGCCTGGTCGACGCGGTCCAGGCCCCACGACGGCGGGTTCAGCTGGTCCGCGAGCACCTGCACGGTGCGGTCCTGCTCCACGTAGGCCACCGACGGGTCCGCGGCGAGGCGCTTGGCCTGCTGCTTCGACATCGTGGCCGAGAAGCCCTTGAACGCGGCCTTGTAGGTGAAGCCCTTCTTGCCGCCGTAGCGCGCGGCCAGGTCGTCGGCGCGGCCGCTGACCTCCGAGCGCGCGACGGCGCTGTCCTTCAGCACCACGATGAAGCTGTCCTGGACCGCGTTCGGCGCGCTTTCCGCGACGATCGGTCCCTCCGGCTGTGCGGCGACGGCCTGGGGAAGCGCCAGAACGGTGCCGGCGACGGCAATAGCCGCCACGCCGAGCGTGCGCAGGGTGCGTTGTCTCATCACTGCTCCTCATTCGCAGGGAACCGCGTGTGAACGCGGGCCGGCCCTCGACGGCCCCAAGATGCGTTCACACGCGGTTGCGAAACAGCGTTAGTCCGTTGTCGGACGTGATGAGTCTTTAGTTGCGACAAGCCCGGGAACAAGCGACTTTCGTACGGTTCTCAGCCGGCCAGCGCGAAGAGGTCGTCCCGGTCGCCCGACTGCTTGAGCTGGGCGAGCGACTGCTTCTCGAGCTGGCGGATGCGCTCACGGGTGAGGCCGAGCTCCTCGGCGACCTCCTGCAGGGTGCGGGCACGCCCGTCCTCCAGGCCGTAGCGCAGGCGCATGATCCGGCCCTGCCGTTCGGGGAGGACGTCCAACAGGGACCGCACGTTCTCGGTGAACTCCTGCTGCTCCACCAGATCCGGCGCCGACACCCCGTCGGTGTCCTGGATCAGGTCGCCCAGCACCGAGTCGCCCTCGCCGCCGACCGGCGTCTCCAGCGACACGCAGGTGCGGGCCGCGTCGCGCATGTCCTGCACGCGCTGCGGCGAGCACTTGGCCTCGGCGGCGATCTCCTCGACCGTCGCCTCGCGGCCGAGCGACGCGGACAGCTTCTGCCCGATCTTCTTGAGCTTGTTGACCTCTTCGACCACGTGCACCGGCAGGCGGACGGTGCGGGTCTGCTCGGCGAGACCGCGCTCGATCGCCTGGCGGATCCACCACATGGCGTAGGTCGAGAACTTGTAACCCTTGGCGTAGTCGAACTTCTCGACCGCGCGGATCAGGCCGAGGTTGCCCTCCTGGACCACGTCGCCGAACGGCAGACCGCGGAACGAGTGCTTCTTCGCGACCGACACGACCAGGCGCAGGTTCGCGCGGATCATGTGGTCCTTGGCGCGCTCGCCCTCGGCCACGACGCGGCGCAGCAGCCGCGGTTCGCGCTTGCCGGTGTCACCGCTCTCCAGGAGCTGGGCCGCGTAGACACCGGCCTCGATGCGCCGGGACAGCTCGACCTCTTCCGAGGCGGTGAGCAGCGGCGTGCGTCCGACATCGCGCAGGTACTGGCCGACCGAGTCGCCGTCCTGCTGCCCGGATGCGCGGTTCTTCAGATCTGCAGGCATGACAAATCTCCCCGTTTTCCGTTGGCAGGAGTGGGAGCCGAAGTGGCTCCACTGATGTGTAACGGTTCAGAGGTCCGTCTCATTCCGCGGTTTCCCCTGTGACCTCTCCCTCATCTTGCTTCCGGTACTTCAACCGCACCCTGGTGATCGCGTGGTGTTCGACCTTCAGCACCTCGATCGACCAGCCGGAGA
This sequence comes from Lentzea jiangxiensis, assembly GCF_900104175.1. Classification (GTDB taxonomy): domain Bacteria; phylum Actinomycetota; class Actinomycetes; order Mycobacteriales; family Pseudonocardiaceae; genus Lentzea; species Lentzea jiangxiensis. Next base: position 176,735 of record NZ_FNIX01000007.1, on the reverse strand, counting down.
TCTCCACCACGTCCCCCGGTTGTTCGGGGATGCGGCCGAGGAGCACCAGCACGAGGCCCGCGACCGTCGAGTAGGGCCCCGCGGGCGGGTCCCGCAGCTCGACGCCGACGTCCACCAGGTCGTGGACCGGGAACGTGCCCAGCAGCTCGATCGACCCGTCGGGTTCGGCCTTCACCGCCACCACGTCGGAGTCGGTCTCGTCGTAGATCTCACCGACGATCTCCTCCAGCAGGTCCTCCAGCGTCACGATGCCGTCGACGGCGCCGTGTTCGTCGACCACGAGCGCCATCTGCTCGTGCTCGGCCTTCATGCGCCGCAACGCGTCCGTGACGCGTACCGAGTCCGGGAGCACCATCGGCGCCCTCGCCACGTCCGCGAGGGCCACCTCGTCGTCGAGCAGGTCGCGCAGGTGGACCACGCCGACCACGTCGTCCAGGTGACCGTCCTTGGTCACCGGTGCCCGTGAATGTCCGGACTTCGCCAGGACTTCCCGCGCCACCGCCGTGTCCAAACCTGCTTCGAGGACGGTCACCTGCCTTCGGGGTACGAGGACCTCGCGCCGGCGCCGTTCGTGGATCTCCAGCGCACCGGTCATGATCGTGCGCTGCTCGGGGTTCAGATGTTGTTGCACCTCAACGAGATCCCGCAGTTCCTCCGCCGACATCTGCTCCTCGTCGCGGTTCGGGTCACCGCCGAGGATCCGCACCACCAGGTCGGTCGACCTGCTCAGCAGCCACACCGCCGGTCGCGAGATGGTCGAGAGCAGGTCGAGCACGCGCGCGACGATCTTCGCCCAGCGCACCGAGTACTGCATCGCGAGGCGCTTGGGCGCCAACTCCCCGAAGACCAGCGTGACGAACGTCAGCACGACGGTCACGAGCGCGATCGCGACCCCGTTGGCGGCGCCCCCAAGGAAGCTCAGCAGCGGCACCACCGGCGCCGCGAGCGAGACCGCCGCCGTGGCCGACGCCAGGAAGCCGGACAGGGTGATGCCGATCTGCACGGTCGCGAAGTACCGGTTCGGGTCCCGTGCCAGTTTGACCAGCCTGCGGTGCCCCTCCCTCTCCAAGGAGCGCAGCTGGCCCTCCCGCAACGACACGAATGCCATCTCACTGCCCGCGAAGGCGGCGTTGAGCAACACCAGCAGCGCGACAAGCGCGAGGTCCAAGCCATACCCGTCCACACGTTTGGGGTAGCACGCACGGTGGTATTTCGCACTCTGACGGCCGTCTTGAGCAGCCAGAAGGCCCTCAGCCGAACGAGGTGGGATGGAGATGGACACCCCAGAGGTGCTGAGCGCCTCCGCGAGGACCGTGCACACCCTGCCGGAGGGAACGCCCGACCTCGCCGCTGTGCGCGCGTGGGTGGGGGCGCTGTTGCGGGACCTGTCGGAAGACACCCGGCTCGACGTCCTGCTGGTGTGCACTGAACTGGCCAGCAACGCCTATGAACACGCGCAGGGACCTCGGGTCGTGCGTGTGCAACGTCACACCGACTTCGTGCGGGTCGAGGTCGACGACCACACACCCGCCGAACTGCCGCAGCTCGGCGAGTCCAGGCTAGGAGACTCGCGGGGACGCGGGTTGATCCTGATCGCCCAGATCTCCCGGTGCTGGGGCACGCGTGAGTTCACCGGCGGGAAGACCATCTGGGCCGAGATCGACGTGTAGATCGTCTGTGGGTTTCGCACAGACAGGTCATGACATCGCACGGATGGGGCTTGTCCCCGGTCTTGCCGATGCTCGGTACATGACAACAACGGTTTCTCCCGCGGTTCGGCCGCTGGTGCGCCACGGAGCCGAGATGCTCGTGGCGATGCTCGTCGGGATGGCCCTGCTCGGGCCGCTGTGGACGCCGGAGCGCGTCGAGCTCGCCGCCCTGTGGATGGCGGCGGCGATGTCGGTGCCGATGGCGTTGTGGATGGCGTACCGGGGTCATGGCCGGATCGCCGAGATGTGCGCGGCGATGTTCGTGCCGTACCTGGCGATGCTCGTGCCGTACTGGTTCGGGCTGCTCGACGCTCACGCGGTCGAGATGGGCGGACATCTGCTGATGCTGCCCGCTATGGCGTTCGTGCTGGTCAGGCACCGGCACGACGCGCACGGGACACCCAGCGCCAACCCGGTGGTCAAGGCACTGGGCTCGCGCTGGCCCACCGTGATCGCTCTCGCGGTGACGTTCGACTTCTGGCAGTCGCCACTCGTGCCTCCCGTGTGGACGCTGCTGCTGTGCCAGGCCGTGTACCTGTTCTGGGGCCGGCGGGCGCCGGGCGTGCAGCTCGGGGCGTTCGGCCTCTACGCGGTGCTCGCCGCCGCGGTGGTCCTGGTGTCGCCCCCGGCCGGGGTCCTGCTGATCGCGTTCGGCTGGGGCGCGCACGCCGTCTGGGACCTCTTCCACCACGTGCGCAACGCGGTCGTGCCGCGCTGGTGGTCGGAGTTCTGCGGTGTGTTCGACCTGGTCATCGCGGTCACGATCCTGCTGGTGTGGTTCTAGTCCGATGGCGATGACCGATCTTCCGCACACCGCTCTGCGCGGCACCCTGCACCTGCTGTGGGTGGCGTCGCTCGCCGTGCCGCTGGTCGCGGTGCTGCGCGAGCCGTCCGGGACGCGCTGGCTCGGCGTGCTGGGTCTGCTGGTGCTGGCCGTCGCGTACGCGGTGACGCTGCGCGGCGGCCCGTTGCGGGTGCTCGTGGCCGCGACCCTGGCGACGATCCCGCTGGTCGCGCCGGTCGGCCCCGACGAGCTGACCACCTGGGCGTGGATCGGCGGCGCGGCGGCCGGCTTCGCGCCGCTGCTGCTGACCGGTCCCTGGCGGTGGCTCGCCGCGGTCGGCTCCGTCGTGCTGGCCGGGGTCGTCGGCTTCTTCGTCAGCCGCGACCACACGACGTACCAGATGATCGCGGCCTCCGTCGGCGCGACGATCATCGCGATGGGCGGCCTGCCGATGTGGTTCGCCGGGCTGCTCGGCGAGGCCCGCGCCGGTCGCGAGGCGCAGGCCGAGCTCGCCGTGAGCGAGGAACGCCTGCGGTTCGCCCGCGACGTGCACGACCTGCTGGGCCACCGCCTGACCGTGATCGCCCTGAAGTCCGAACTGGCCGGGCGCCTGGCCGCGACCGACCCCGAGCGCTCGGCCGCGGAGGCGTTCGAGGCGCAACGACTGGCGTCCACGGCCCTGGAGGAGGTGCGTGACGCCGTGCACGGCTATCGCGCCGTGAACCTGCCGGAGCAGTTGGAGGCGGTGCGCAATGTCATGACGGAAGCCGGCATCCGCTGCACGGTGACGGACGTCGACGTGCACGGCGAGCCGGCCACGCAACTCGCGCTGGCGTTGCGCGAGGCGTGCACCAACGTGCTGCGCCACAGCCACGCCACGTGGTGCATGATCGACGTCGCTGTGGCCGACGAGGAGGTGCGGATGACCGTGACGAACGACGGCACCGAGAAGCCTTCTCAGGAGGGCAACGGCCTGCGGGGCATCCGCGAACGCCTCGCGGCCGTGGGCGGCCAGGTGTCCGCCGAGAAGTCCGGCGACGTCTTCACGCTGCAGGTCGTGGTGCCCGCGTGATCAGGGTGCTGCTGGCCGACGACGAGGAGCTGATCCGCGACGCCCTCGCGGCCCTGCTGGCCCTGGAACCGGACCTCGAGGTGGTGGCCCGCGCCGGTGACGGCAGGGCCGCTGTCGAGGCCGCCCGGGCCCACCGGCCGGACGTGGCCGTGGTGGACCTGCAGATGCCCTTCCTGGACGGCCTGGAGGTCACCGGGGAGCTGGGGCGGGTGCTGCCTTCGTGCGCGGTCGTGATCCTCACCGGCCGCGGCCGGCCACCGCACCTGCAGCAGGCCCTGCACGCCGGCGCTCGCGGCTTCCTGCCCAAGGGATCCCCGGGCGGCACGCTCGCCGACGTGATCCGCCGCGTGCACTCGGGCGGGCGCTGGGTCGACCCGGCCCTGGCCGCCGACGCGCTGGCCGCTCCGCCCTGCCCGCTCACGCAGCGGGAGCTGGAGGTGTTGCGGCTCAGCGAGTTCGGAACACCGGTGGCGCAGATCGCCTCCCGCACCTCGCTGTCCGCCGGCACCGTGCGCAACCACCTGTCGGCCGCCGTGGCGAAGCTCGGCGTGGCCAACCGGTCCGAGGCTTTCCACCTGGCCGTCGAGCACGGGTGGCTCTAGCTTCCGGCTTCCGGCTTCCGGCTGCGATTTCGTGTCCGGTGTGGACTGCGGCTCACGCCTCCGAGGTGAGCACGTCGAACGCGTGCTTGCGATGCACCGCGAACAGCTCCAGCGCCGCCTCGACGTTCCGCGCCCGCAACGCCGCCACCAGCATGTCGTGCTCCAGCCGCACGTGGTCGAGGTAGCCGGCCGTGCTCGAGTTGATGCGCATGATCAGGAACAGGAACACCTGCGAGCGGATCCCGTACCAGGCCTCCAGCAACCGCGAGTGCTTGGCCGCCACGAACACGGCGTCGTGGAACTGGATGTCGCAGCGCACCATCCCGTAGGGGTCCTCGGCCCGCTCCATCGCCTTCGCCGCCATGATGATCGCGACGAGAGCCGAGTCGCTGGCGTGCTCGACCACGCGGCGCACGGCCAGCTCCTCCAAGGCACCGCGCAAGCTGTTCAGCTCGGCCACGTCCTCGTCCGACAACACCGTCACCGTGGCGCCCCGGTGCCACTCGCTGCGCACGATCCCCTCGCGCTCGAGCAACTGCAGCGCGTCCCGCACAGGACCCCGGCTGACCTGCAACGCCTTCGACAACTCGACCTCGCGCAACGGATCACCGGGCCGGAACATGCCGGTGAAGATCGTCGACCGGATCGTGTCCGCGACCTCGTTGCCCAGGCCCCGGCGACGGGCGGGCGCGAGGGTGAGCGGCTTGTCGTCCTTACCCATGTCCGAATGTTAACAACCGCACAATCCCGTCGATTGTAGGAATGTTAACATTCCTACATGCCGAACATCCCCCGCTTCCACCTCGCCATGCCCGTCGACGACCTCGCCGCCGCCCGCCGCTTCTACGGCGAGACGCTCGGCCTGGAGCAGGGCCGCAGCTCCGACACGTGGATCGACTGGAACCTGCACGGCCACCAGTTCGTCACCCACCTGGCGCCGAAGACGGAACGCGTCAGCAACCCCGTCGACGGCCACGACGTGCCGGTCCCCCACTTCGGGCTGGTGCTGGAGGTCGACGAGTTCCAGGAGCTCGCCGCGCGGCTCACCGAGGCCGGCACGAAGTTCGTGATCGAGCCGTACGTGCGGTTCAAGGGCGAGGCCGGCGAGCAGTGGACGATGTTCCTGCTGGACCCGGCGGGCAACGCGCTGGAGTTCAAGGCTTTCGCGGACGACTCGCAGGTGTTCGCGGTCTGAGGCGGTGCCGGTTCACGGTCCGAAGCAAGCGCTCCCGTTCCAGCCGGCGCCTCTTCACGGCGAACCTCAGCCGTGCCAGGCAACGAGACGCAGCGGCTCCCGATCCCTCTCCCGGCTGAAGACACATAAGAATCTTGCACGATGCGCAAGTTTGAGTAGCGTGGAGGTGACGCCGAGCCACGGCCCGGCCACACCGGGTCAGACAGGGAGAGGCCATGACCACGGCCGAGCGGCAGCGCAACGCGGCACAGCTCCTCCGCCCGCAGTTGCCCGCCGAACTCACCGACAAGCGCGCAGGGTGCCCGTTCGACCCGGCCACGGGGCTGACCGAGCTGAGCGGGCGCGGCGGGATCCACCGCGTCGAGCACAACGGGGACTCCGTCTGGCTCGTGACCGGGCACGACGAGGCGCGGGCCGTGCTGGCCGCGCCGCAGATGAGTTCGGACCGGATCAACAGCCCTCGTGCGAAGGCCCTGCTCTCGCCCGAGCTGCACGCCGAGATGTTCCCGCCGGAGCGGCGGGCCGGGTCGTTCATCTTCATGGACGCGCCGGAGCACACGCGCTTCCGGCGGCTGCTGACCGGGCAGTTCACCGTGCGCCGGATGCGCGACCTCACGCCGCGCGTGCACGAGATCGTCACCGGTTGTCTCGACGCGATGGTCGAGAAGGGGCCGCCTGCCGATCTGGTGCACGACTTCGCGCTGCCCGTGCCGTCGCTGGTGATCTGCGAGTTGCTGGGCGTCGACTACGGCGACCGCGACGAGTTCCAGCGCCGCACGTCGAAGCTGCTCAGCCTGAACACGACCGTCGACGAGCAGATCAAGAACGCGACCGAGATGCGCCTGTTCATGCGCGCGCTCGTCGAGGAGAAGCAGCGCGACCCCGGCGACGACCTGCTGTAGGGGCTCGTGCGCGACACCGACCTCACCACGGACGAGCTCGTCGGCATCGCGAACCTGCTGCTGGTCGCGGGCCACGAGACGACGGCGAACATGCTGGCGCTCGGCACGTTCGCGTTGCTGGAGCACCCCGCGGAGCTCGAGAAGCTGCGCGCGGACCCCGAGCTGGTCGAGAACGCGGTCGAGGAGCTGCTGCGCTACCTGTCGATCATCAGCGCGGGCGTCTCACGGCACGCGAGGGAGGACGTCGAGATCGGCGGCGTCACCGTCCGGGCCGGGGAGACGGTCGTGGTGTCGGTGCCCGCGGTCAACCGCGACGAGCGCCAGTACGACGACCCGCACGCGCTCCTGCTCGACCGGCCGCGCGGGCACCACGTGGCGTTCGGGCACGGCATCCACCAGTGCCTCGGCCAGCAGCTGGCACGCGTCGAGATGGCGGTGGGCTTCACCGAGCTGCTGCGCAGGCTGCCCGCCCTGGAGCTCGCCGTGCCGGCTCACGAGGTGCCGTTGCGCACCGACATGTCGATCTACGGCGTGCACAGGCTGCCGGTCACCTGGTGAACCCGGCGCCGAGCTGGTCGATCATGCGGCCGACCAGCTCGGCCGCCGTGTAGCGCTCCGAAGCTTGGGGGGTGTCGAGCCACCACTGCAACACGGCGCGCATCGACGCGAGGATCGTCGACGCCGTCACGGCCGGATAGGGGTCCACGGACGGATCGACGCCGCAGCGCTCGGCGATCGCCGCCGTGAGGGCCTGTTCGCGGGCCGAGTAGGCGGCGAACACGTGCGGCAGCAGCGACGGGTGGCGGCGCAGCTCGCGCAGCTGGCGGAGCCGTTCGAGGTCGACGTGCTGCGGGTAGATGGAGTGCAGGGCCTCCCGCAGCGCGACCAGCACCGGTTCGCCGGGCGGGCGTGCGGCGAACTCCTCGACGAACGCGAGCGCGGTGGCCGTGTCGCCGGCGACGACCGCTTCCTCCTTGGAGGAGAAGTAGTTGAAGAACGTCCGCAGCGACACCCCGGCCGCCCGCGCGATCTGGTCCACCGTCACCCGGTCGAGGCCGTGCCGCACGCACAGGCTCCAGGCCGCGTCCCCCAGCGCCTCCCTGGTGGCGGCCTTCTTGCGTTCACGCAGCCCCGTCATGGCGCAAAGATTAAAGCGTGCCGAAAATTGGTGTAGACCTTGTCACCCGAGTGAGCACCTCACTACGGTCCGTGGGATCGCTCTCACAGACCCACGGAGGACCGGGTGCGCCTACTCGGAGTCGTCGTCCTGACCGGTGCCCTGCTCACCGCCGGCCAGGGGCAAGCCGCTCCCGCCCCAGCAGTTCCGCACCGAGCCGCTCCCACCCTGGCAGCCCCGCACCGAGCCGCTCCGCCCCCGGCCGCTGCGCAGCAGACGGCGTCCGCGCCGACCGTCACGCTGATCACCGGTGACCAGGTCCTCACCGGACAGCGGGCCGTCAGGCCGGCGCCAGGCCGCGAGCGGGTCTTGTTCTCGACCTACACCGCGCAGGGCCACGAGTACGTCGTGCCGCGGGACGCCATGCCCCTGATCGCGAGTGGACGCCTCGACGAACGGCTCTTCGACGTCACCGAGCTCGCCACGTACGGCGGGGCGTTGCCCGTGATCGTCACCTACCCCGACGGCGCACCGCGCACCCTGAGCACCGGGCTGCAGCTGCCGAGCATCAACGGCGTCGCGTTCGACGCGGCCCGGACGCCTCTTGCCGGAATGTCAACATTCCTACAAGAAGGGTCGCGGCGGGAGCCGGGAGCGCTGGAACGGGCCGGTCAAGCGCTGGGCGGCATCGAGAAGGTCTGGCTCGACGCCCGCCGCCACGCCACCCTGGACCGCAGCGTCGCCCAGATCAACGCCCCGGCCGCCTACGACGCGGGCCTCACCGGCACGGGCACCACGGTCGCCGTCCTCGACACCGGTGTCGACAACACCCACCCCGACCTCGAAGACCGCGAGGTCGGCGAGCGGAACTTCACCGGCTCACCCGACAACGGCGACCACCACGGCCACGGCACGCACGTGGCGTCGATCATCGCGGGCACCGGCGCGAAGAGCGGCGGCAAGTACCACGGGGTGGCGCCGGGTGCGCGCATCCTCGACGTGAAGGTGCTGGGCGACAACGGTTCCGGTCAGGACAGCGGCATCATCGCCGGCATGGAGTGGGCGGTCGAGCAGGGCGCCCAGGTCGTCAACATGAGCCTCGGCGGCTTCGACACCCCCGCCGTCGAGCCCCTCGAAGAAGCCGTCAACCGCCTCAGCGCCGAGAAGGGCACGCTGTTCGTCGTGGCGGCCGGCAACAGCGGCCCGAACGCGAAGACCGTCGGCTCTCCCGGCACCGCCGACGCGGCCCTGACCGTCGGCGCGGTCGACGATCAAGACCGCATCGCCGAGTTCTCGAGCCGCGGCCCGACGCAGGCGGGCGCGCTCAAGCCCGACCTCACCGCGCCGGGCGTCGGCATCGTCGCCGCCCGGCACTCGGACGGCAGGATCGGCGCGCCGGTCGCCGACGGCTACACCTCGCTCGACGGCACCTCTATGGCGACGCCGCACGTGGCGGGCGCGGCGGCTCTCCTGCGCCAGCGGCACCCCGGGCTCGGCGGCGCCGCGCTCAAGGCGCGGCTGACCGGCGGCACCACGCCGACCGGGGAGCTGACGCCGTTCGAGCAGGGCTCCGGGCGCGTCGACGTCGCCAAGCTGGTCGAGCAGAACGTGACGGCAAGCCCGACCGGCATCAGCTTCGGTTCGCACCAGTGGCCGCACGCCGGGGAACCCGTGCTGTCGAAGGAGATCACCTACTCGAACGCGGGCTCCGAGCCCGTCACGCTCGATCTCACGACCGAGACGACCGGCGCGTTGTTCAGCGTCTCCCCCGCCACGCTCACGATCCCGGCGGGCGGCACCGCGAAGGCCACGGTCACCGCGGACCTCGCGAAGCAACCGGCCGGCGGCGTGTTCGGCGGCGCGGTCGTGGCGAGCGGGGTGCGGACGGCCGTCGTCGCCGACCTGGAGGTCGAGAGCTACGACGTCGCGGTCGCCGGCGTCGAACGCTCCGGCGCCCCGGCGGCGTCGACCTTCGCGTTCCTCGTCAACGTCGACACCGGCGCCCGCGCGTGGCCGGACAGCGCGACCGGGGTGGCACGCCTGGCCAAGGGCCGCTACGTCCTGTCCGGCAGCGTCCTGTCGTCCGGCGGCGGCTACACGCACGACGCCATCAACTACCCGAACCTCACCGTCACCGGCGCGACGACGATCACGCTCGACGCCCGGCAGGCCCAGCCGATCAAGGTGACGCTCCCGGTCGCCGCGCAGCTGTCATTGCTGCAGACCGGTTTCGAACGGGTCGTCAACGGCACGAGCTACACCATCGGCAACTTCTCGGTGGGCGGCGCGATCGACCACCTCGGCGTCGCGAGCCTCGGCCCCGACTCGGACGAGGTCACCGGCAAGATCGCGACGTTCTGGACCGCGGGCACCGACTTCTACGGGCTCGCCTGGTACCGCGGGGGATCCGCGCCCAGCGGGCTGACGAAGACGGTCGCGAGGAAGGACCTCGCGACCGTCAGGGTCGACATGCCACCGCTCGGGCCGGGCCAGTCCGCGAGCATCGGCCACACCTCCTCGCCGGAGGGCCGCGCCGACTGGACCTACGGCTCACTCGACAACTTCACGCCCGGTCCGCGCACCGAGTACTACGGCGGCGAGGGCGGCGACTGGTCGCGCCGGTTCGCCCTGTTCGACGAGACCGGCAACACCGGTGGTCTCGTCACACCGCTGCGGCACTACCGGCCGGGCCGGTCGTACGTGGAACCCTTCCACCGCGCGGTGTTCGGCCCGGCGCTGCCACCGGCGCGGGGCGTGCCGCACTCGTTCCGCACCGGCGACTTCGTCCGGATCGCCGTGCCGCTGCACGGCGACAGCGCGGGCAACGAGGGCTACAGCCGCGTGTCCGAGGCGAAGACCACGGTGTACCGCGACGGCGTCAAGGCCGCCGAGACGGCCGAGGCGGGCTGGGCGGCGCTCGACGTCGAACCGGGCTCCGCGAACTACCGCGTGGAGGCGTCCGCGACCCGCGACACCGCCTTGAGCACCAAGGTTTCCGGCGTCTGGACGTTCCGCAGCGACACCACCGCGAAGCAGACCGCGCTGCCGTTGTCGGTCATCCGCTTCACGCCGCAGCTGGACGACGAGGGCTACGGGAAGGCGGGCCAGATGCTGGCGATGCCGCTGTCCACGCAGTCCCAGGTGGACTCGGTCCGCATCACGTCCGTCGAGGTCTCCTACGACGGCGGGACGACGTGGCGCCGCACGCAGATCACGGCCGGGCGCGTGCTGCTCGCCCACCCGAGGGAGGCGAGGTCGGTGTCGTTGCGCGCCAAGGCGTCCGGCAGCGGCCAGACCGCGGAGCAGACGATCATCGACGCGTACCTGCTCCGCTGACGAACGCGCCCGCGTGCTCGCGAGCCCACGAGGCGAACGAGCGCGCGGGCCTTCCCAGCACGTCCTCGACGTCGCGCACCACCGTGTACCCCACCGCGGGCATGTCCCGCTTCCAGTCGAGCAGGAGGTCGACGACCTCGGCGGGCCGCCCGGCCGCGAGCATCCCGGCCCGTGCCTCCTCCTCGGACTGCTCGACGTACCTGATCTCCCTGCCGGTGGCGGCGGCGATCGCGGCCACCTGGTCCGGCACGGTCAGCGCTTCCGGCCCGGTCAGCGTGTACGTGCGGCCGCCGTGCCCACCCCTCACGAGCACGGCGGCCGCCACCGCGCCGATGTCGCCCTCGTGCACGAGCGCGCTCCGCGCGTACGCGAACGGCTCCCGCACCTCCCCCGTGGCGCGCACCCCGTCGAACGGGATCGTCTCCGGCCTGGTCAGGTCTCCCTCGACGACCTCGACCCCGGCCGGGAGCCGTGCGGCGGCCGCGTTCCTGGTGACCGCGCGGACCTCACGGCCAGTGCGAGGAGTTCGTCCACGACCCGGCGCCCGGCGTTCCCGGTCGCTCCCGTCACGAGAACCGTCATGGACCCGACCGTAGAACCTGCAGTTAGCTGGAGATCAAGCGACGAGGAGGACGGGTGCCTTCGCCGGGCTTCGCCACTTGCGCAAGGATTGCGCAACCTGAGCAAGCGCTGAGCAAACCGCCGCAAGCGAACCCGTCAAGATCGAATCAATTTCGGAGAGCGATTCGGGTCCGAACCTCCTGCAACGTCCTCGCTCCAGCCGCTGGTGATCGACCTCGCACACGCCGTAACACTGGTCGTATCCGGAAAGCAGCACACGTCTTTCCTGTTCAGACCCTTTGTCGCAAATTTGCGCAATCACGTCGAGATATTGCGGTAATCTGCTGGCCACTTCTACGGTGAGGCGGGCCACACCCCCTCGCGTCCCCACCGAGAAGGGCCAAGCACGCCATGTCACCGACGACACGCGCTCGCTCCCTGCTAGCCCCGCTGGTAGCAACGATCACCGCCGCGGCCACCCTGACGATCTCCCCCGCGGCACAGGCGGCACCGGTCAGCCTGGACCTCAGCAAGCAGACCCGCATCGACCGCGTCACGCTCTCCTCCCCGAAGAACGGCACCGAGACCTTCGCCGTGCAGACGAGCCTCGACGGCAGAGGCTGGTCGACGCTGGTCGCCGAACAACCGCACACCTTCCGCGACGGCAGGGTGACCTTCCAGGTCGACCCCACCCTGGTGCGGCACGTGCGGGCCACGAAGACGACGGCGAAGCTGGAGGTCCGCGAAGCCGCCGCCGGCGCGCGGCTCTCCGCCACCTTCACCGCGAGCAGCAGCACCCAGGACTACGGCGCCGCCAACGTCGGGGACGGCAACCAGGGCACCTACTGGGAGAGCGCGAACAACGCCTTCCCGCAGTGGATCCAGGCCGACCTGGGTTCCGCGGTCAAGGCCGACCGGGTCGTGCTGAAGCTCCCCACGGCGAACTGGGGCGCCCGCACCCAGACCTTCGCCGTGCAGGGCGGCACGGACGGCACGACCTTCACGGATCTGGTGGCGAGCAAGGGCTACGAGTTCACCCCGGCCTCGAACAACACGGTCGCGGTCGAGTTCACCGCGGCCACCACGCGGTACGTCCGGCTGCGGATCACCGGCAACACCGGCTGGCCCGCCGGGCAGCTGAGCGAGTTCGAGGTCCACGGCCCGACGGGCGGTGACGCACAGGCCCCGACCGCACCGGCGAACCTCGCCCTCACCCAGCCGCAGGCCGGGCAGATCCGGCTGACCTGGAACGCCAGCACGGACAACGTGGGCGTCACCGGCTACGACGTCTACGCCAACGGCACCCTGCGCACGACCGTCACCGGCACGACCCACACCGACACCCAGCCGGACGGCCTGCGCGTGACCTACCACGTGGTCGCGAAGGACGCGGCCGGGAACCAGTCCCCCGCCAGTGGCTCCGTGACGCGCGAGGGCGCCACGGGCACGAACCTGGCGCAGGGCAAGCCCGTCACGGCGAACAACAACGTGCACGGCTTCGTCGCCGCCAACGCCAACGACGGCAACGTGCAGACCTACTGGGAGTCCGGCGGGTTCCCCGGCACGCTGACCGTCCAGCTGGGATCGAACGCGGACGTCGGTTCCGTCGCCATCAAGCTCAACCCCGACTCGGCGTGGGGTGCGCGCACGCAGAACGTCGAGGTCCTCGGTCGCGAGCAGAACGCCACCGGCTTCACGAGCCTCGTCGCCGGCCGCGACCACCGCTTCGACCCGGCGAACGGCAACAGCATCACCATCACCGGCGGCGGCCGGGTCGCCGACGTCCAGCTGCGGTTCACGTCCAACACCGGCGCGCCCGGCGCCCAGGTGGCGGAGGTCCTGGTGTTCGGCACCCCTGCCCCGAACCCCGACCTCACCGTCACCGCCACGTCGTTCACGCCGGCGAGCCCCGTCGAAACCGACCGGATCACGCTGAACGCCACCGTCCGCAACGCGGGATCGGCGGCAAGCGGTGCCACCGACGTGACGTTCCTCCTCGGCACCACGGCCGTCGGCACCGCTCAGGTCGGCGCGCTCGCGGCCGGCGCGCAGGCGAACGTCAGCACCACGATCTCCGCGCGTCCGGAAGGCTCCTACGAGTACACCGCCAAGGTCGACGAGACCAAGAAGGTGGCGGAGCAGAACGAGGCCAACAACACCCGCGTCCACCCCGACCGGCTCGTCGTGACGCCGGTCCCGAGCTCCGACCTGGTGGCCGTGCCGTCCTGGTCGCCGAGCAACCCCGGCAACGGCCAGAGCACCACGTTCAGCGTCGCGCTCAAGAACCAGGGCAGCATCGCGAGCGCGGCCGGTGCCCACGGCATCACGGTCACGATCGTCAACAGCAGCGGCCAGACCGTCCGCACGCTGACCGGCAGCCACAACGGCACGATCGGCGCGGGTGCGACGATCGCCGCGGTCAACCTCGGCACCTGGCCCGCCGCCAACGGCCGGTACACCGTTCGCACGGTGATCGCGATCGACGGCAACGAGGTCCCGGCCAAGCAGGGCAACAACACCAGCGAGCAGTCGCTGTTCATCGGCCGAGGTGCGAGCGTCCCGTGGCAGCACGTCGAGGCCGAGGACGCCACCGCCGGCGGCGGCGCGCAGGTCCTCAGTCCGAACAGGACGATCGGCGACCTCGCCGGTGAGGCGTCCGGCCGCCGCGCGGTCACGCTGAACGGCACCGGCCAGTCGGTCGAGTTCACGACGTCCGGTCCCACCAACACGCTCGTCACCCGCTTCTCCATCCCGGACAGCTCCGGTGGCGGCGGCATCACCTCGACCCTCAACGTCTACGTCAACGGTCAGTTCCACAAAGCCATCGACCTGACGTCGAAGTACATGTGGCTCTACGGCAACGAGGCCGAGCCCGGCAACTCGCCGGGGGCGGGCGGCCCGCGCCACATCTACGACGAGGCCAATGTGATGCTGAACTCGACGTTCCCGGCGGGCACGAGGATCAAGCTGCAGAAGGACGCCGCCAACACCACGAACTACGCGATCGACTTCGTGAACTTCGAACAGGTGACGGCCGCTGGAAACCCCGACGCCGCGCGCTACGCCGTGCCCGCCGGGTTCACCCACCAGGACGTGCAGAACGCGCTCGACCGCGTCCGGATGGACACCACGGGGAACCTCGTCGGCGTGTACCTGCCCGCGGGCACGTACCAGACGGCGCAGAAGTTCCAGGTCTACGGCAAGGCGGTCCGCGTGGTCGGCGCCGGTCCCTGGTTCACCCGGTTCCAGGCCCCGCTCACTCAGGAGAACACCGACATCGGCTTCTCCGCGCAGTCGTCCGCGAGCGGCTCGACGTTCAGCGGGTTCGCCGTCTTCGGCAACTACACCGCGCGCATCAACGGGCCGGGCAAGGTGTTCGACGTCGCCGGAGTGCAGAACACGACCATTGAGAACATCTGGGTCGAGCACATGATGTGCCTGTTCTGGGGCAACAACGTCGACAACAACGTCATCAGGGACAGCCGCATCCGCGACATGTACGCGGACGGCCTGAACATGACCAACGGCTCGTCGGGCAACCGGATCGCGAACATCGAGGCCCGCTCGACCGGCGACGACGCGTTCGCGCTGTTCGCCGCGACCGACAACGGCGGAACCGGTCAGCAGGGCAACGTCTTCGAGAACCTGTCCGTGCTCACCCCGTGGCGCGCGGCCGGTCTCGCGGTCTACGGCGGCAAGCTCAACACGTTCCGCAACATCTACGTGGCGGACACGCTCACCTACTCCGCCGTGACGATCAGCTCGCTCGACTTCGGATACCCGATGGAGGACTTCGGGCCCGAGCCGACCACGTTCAGCGGCCTCACCCTGGTCCGCTCCGGCGGGCACTTCTGGGGCGCGCAGACGTTCGGCGCGATCTGGATGTTCTCCGCTTCCAAGAAGTACACGGGGATCCGGGTGAACGACGTCGAGATCATCGATCCGACGTACAGCGGGATCATGTTCCAGACCAAGTACAACGGTGCGGCCGAGAACGTCTTCCAGGACACGGTGCTGTCCGGCGTGAGCATCTCGGGTGCGCGCAAGAGCGGCGACGCGTTCGACGCCAAGTCCGGTTTCGGCCTGTGGGCCAACGAGATGCCGGAACCACACCAGGGACCCGCCGTCGGCGAGGTCACCTTCACCGGCCTGAGGTTCAGCGACAACTTCCAGGACATCAGGAACACGACGTCCACCTTCAAGATCAACATCAACTGATATCCCTGCCGCGAAGGAAGACCACATGAAATCCACGCTCATGAGGCGTGCGGTGAGTGCTGCGCTCGTCAGCGCTCTCGCACTGTTCGGATTGACACCCACGGCAGGAGCAGCGGTCGTCAGGCTGTCCGCGAATCTGACCGCGTCCAGCAGCAACGGCCCGTACGGCGCCGGCAACGCCGGTGACGGCAACCAGGGCAGCTACTGGGAGAGCGCGAACGGCGTGTTCCCGCAGTGGCTCCAGGCCGACCTCGGCGCCGCGAAGAGCGTCAGCAAGGTCGTGCTGCGCCTGCCCTCGAACTGGGAGCAGCGCTCGCAGACGCTTGCCGTGCAGGGGAGTGCGAACGGATCGCAGTTCAGCGACATCGTCGGCTCCGGCGCGCGGGTGTTCTCGCCCGGCTCGAACAACACGGTGACGCTGGACTTCGCGGCCACCGGCACCCGGTACGTGCGGGTGACGATCACCGCCAACAGCGGCTGGTCCGCCGGCCAGCTCAGCGAGTTCGAGGTGCACGGCGAGTCCGGGCCTGTCGACCCACCGCCGCCCGGCGACAACCTCGCGGCGGGCAAGCCGGTCGAGGAGTCGGGGCACGTGCACAACTTCGTGCCCGCCAACGCGGTCGACGGCAACGTGGCCTCCTACTGGGAGTCGAGTGGCCTTCCCGGTCACCTGACCGCGAAGCTCGGCTCGAACGCGGACGTCACCTCCGTCGTCGTGAAGCTCAACCCCGACCCGGCCTGGGGCGCGCGCACGCAGAACTTCGAGGTGCTGGGCCGTGAAGCGAGCGCTTCCGCGTTCGGGACCCTGAAGGCACGCGCCGACTACCGGTTCGACCCGGCCACCGGCAACAGCGTCACCATCCCGGTGTCCGGCCGCGCGTCGGACGTGCGCCTGCACTTCTACTCGAACACGGGCGCGCCCGGCGGCCAGGTCGCCGAGCTCCAGGTGTTCGGGTCCGCCGCACCGGCTCCCGACCTGACCGTCACGAACCTGACGTGGACGCCTCAGAACCCGAGTGAGGCCGACGCGATCAGGCTCACCGCCACCGTGCGCAACGGCGGCACCGCGGCCTCCGGCGCGACGACGCTGAACGTCACGCTCGGCGGCACCTCCGCGGGCACCGCGCAGGTCGGCGGTCTCGCTCCCAACGCCACCGCCACCGTCACCGTCGACGCGGGACGGCGGGGTGCCGGGTCCTACGCGGCCGTGGCCGCGGTCGACCCGGCCAACCAGGTCGCGGAGACCAACGAGGGCAACAACACCTTCATCTCCGGCTCCGCCCTGGTCGTCGGCCAGGCACCGGGACCGGACCTGCGGATCACCGGCGTCACGCCGAACCCGTCGTCCCCGGCGGCGGGCCAGCAGGTGACGTTCGCGGTGTCGGTGAACAACCGCGGCACCTCGGCCGCGGGTGCGTCGGTGACCCGCGTGTCCGTCGGTGGCAGCACGTTGAACGCCAACACGGGTGCGATCAACGCCGGTCAAACCGTCACGGTCAACGTCGGCTCTTGGACCGCCACGAACGGCGGCGCCACGGCCACCGCGACGGCGGACGCGACCAACCAGGTCGCGGAGACCAACGAGAACAACAACACCGCCACGCAGTCCATTGTGGTCGGACGCGGCGCTTCGACGCCGTTCACCACGTACGAGGCGGAAGCGGGCCGCTACCAGGGCACGCTGCTGGAGGCCGACGCCAAGCGCACGTTCGGGCACACCAACTTCGGTTCCGAGTCCTCAGGCCGCAAGTCGGTGCGCCTCGACGCGCAGGGCCAGTTCGTGGAGATCACCTCGACGGTCAGCACCAACTCGATCGTCGTGCGCAACTCGATCCCGGACGCCGCCACCGGCGGCGGCCAGGAAGCGACGATCAGCCTGTACGCGAACGACCAGTTCGTGCAGAAGCTGACCCTGTCGTCGCGGCACAGCTGGCTCTACGGCACGACCGACGACCCCGAAGGCCTCACGAACCGCCCGGGCGGCGACGCCCGCAGGCTGTTCGACGAGTCCCAGGCGCTGCTCGCGAACTCCTACCCCGCGGGCACGAAGTTCAAGCTGCAGCGCGACTCCGGGGACACGGCGCAGTTCTACGTGATCGACCTGGTCGACCTGGAGCAGGTGGCACCCGCGGCGCAGAAGCCGGCGGAGTGCGTCTCGATCACGCAGTACGGTGCCACGGCGAACGACCAGACCGACGACACGGACGCGTTGCAGCGCGCCGTGACGGCCGACCAGAACGGGGAGATCCCCTGCGTCTGGATCCCGGAGGGCCGCTTCCGCCAGGAGAAGAAGATTCTCACCGTGTTCAACAGCGGCGGCGACAACCAGGTCGGCATCCGCAACGTCACGATCCGCGGCGCCGGCATGTGGCGCTCGCAGCTGTTCTCGCTGATCCAGCCGCAGGACGCGGACACGATCAACCACCCGCACGAGGGCAACTTCGGGTTCGACGTCGACGACAACACGCAGATCTCCGACATCGCGATCTTCGGCTCCGGCCGGATCCGCGGCGGCGACGGGGGCGCCGAGGGCGGCGTCGGCCTCAACGGCCGGTTCGGCAAGAACACCAAGGTCACCAACGTGTGGATCGAGCACGCCAACGTCGGTGTCTGGGTCGGCCGCGACTACGCCAACCTGCCCGACCGCTGGAACCCCGGCGACGGCCTGCTGTTCAGCGGAATGCGCATCCGCGACACCTACGCCGACGGCATCAACTTCACCAACGGCACCCGCAACTCCACGGTGTTCAACTCGTCGTTCCGCACCACGGGCGACGACGCGCTGGCCGTATGGGCGTCGAAGTACGTGAAGGACCAGAACGCCGACGTCGGCAGCGGCAACGCGTTCCTCAACAACACGATCGCACTTCCTTGGCGTGCCAACGGGATCGCCATCTACGGCGGTTCGGGCAACCGCGCCGAGAACAACATCATCTCCGACACGGCGAACTACCCGGGCATCATGCTGGCGACCGACCACGACCCGCTGCCGTTCGGCGGGACGACGCTGCTCGCCAACAACGCCCTGCACCGCACGGGCGGCGCGTTCTGGGGTGAGGCGCAGGAGTTCGGCGCCATCACGCTGTTCTCCCAGAACCTGCCGATCCCCGGCGTCGTCATCCGCGACACCGAGATCCTCGACTCGACCTACGACGGGATCCAGTTCAAGGGCGGCGGCAGCGGCATGCCGGACGTGCGGATCACCAACGTGCGCATCGACAGGTCCACCAACGGCTCGGGCATCCTCGCGATGGCCCAGGCCCGCGGGTCGGCTCGCCTGACGAACGTGACGATCACGAACTCGCGGGACGGCGACATCACCGTCGAGCCGGGTTCGCAGTTCGTCATCGGCTAGCTCACTTTTGGCGCCACCTCCGGCCGGGTATGCCCCGGCCGGAGGTGGTTTCCCATGTCCACGGTCGTGGTCGGCTTCGACGGTTCCGACCTGTCGCGGCGAGCGGTGTTCTGGGGTGCCGAGGAAGCTTCCCGGCGCGGTGCGGCGTTGCAGGTCGTTCAGGCCGTGCGGGCTCCTCTGCCGGAGCCGGTGTTCACACCGATGACGATCCCCGTGCCGGAGTTCGTCTCCGAGGAGACGATGTCGAAGGCCGCCGAGGACCACCTCGCCGAGCTCGCCGCCGAGGTGAGGCGGAACTGGCCGGAACTCGCCGTCTCCCCGCACGTCCGCCTCGGCCGTCCGGTCGACGTCCTCGCCGGCGAACCCGGCGAGCTGCTCGTGCTCGGGTCCTCCGGCCGCACCGGCATCCGCGAGATGTTCCTCGGGTCCACCGCCCTCGAGCTGGTGTCGACCTGCGGGCGTCCGGTGGTCGTGACCCGTGCCGGCCCGCTGGAGGGCCGCGTGGTCGTCGGCGTCGACGGCTCCGAGACCTCGGCGGGCGCCCTCGCGTTCGCCTTCGACTTCGCCTCCCGCCACGGCCGCGAGGTGCTGGCGATCCACGCGTTCAACGACGCCGGCTGGGCCGAGCTGCCCGAGCCGGACGTCGGCCACGTCCGCGCCGACCTCGCCCAGCTCCTCGACGAACGGCTCGCACCCCACGCCGCGCGGTGGCCCGGCGTGCACGTGACGCGGCAGGTCGCGTTCGACGCTCCCGCCCGCGCGTTGCTGCGCGCGGCCGAGGGCGCGGCTCTCGTCGCGGTGGGCAGCCACGGCCGCGGCGCGGTGAGCCGTGCGATCCTGGGGTCGGTCAGCCACGCTGTGCTGCACCACGCGCCGTGCGCGGTCGCGGTCGTCCATCGGAGGTGACGTGAGATGCGCGGGATAGCGGCTGCGCTGCTGTGCCTGGTGCTTGCTTCGTGCGGTGCCGCCGATCAGGTGCCCCCGCGGAGTTCCGCGTCGAGCACGTCCGACACACCGACGAGCACGGCGAGCACCCCCGCGCCGCTGCCTCCGTCGTCGGTGGCGCCCACCCAGGCCCCGCCGCCGCTGCCCACGCCGTCTCGGGCGCTCGACCCGACCCTGAAGACGGTGCGGGGCACGGTGTCCGCCGGCGTCGAGCCGGGCTGCACGCTCCTCAGCACACCCGGCGAGCAGTACCTGCTGCTCGGCGCGGATCCCGCGATCGCGGTGGACGGCGCCGTCGTCGAGGTGTCCGGCAGGCCCGACCCCGGCGCTGTGACGACGTGCCAGCAGGGCACCCCGTTCGCCGTGACCCGCATCTCGCGGATCTGACTCCACCCGAACGGAGCACGCCGCGCTGGGCCTTCCGGCGGATGATGGGCGAGTGGAGCCGGACGAACGGCTCGAGCTGGTGTTCTCGGAGTCGCTGCGGGCGTTGAGCTACCAGCAGGGCGCCCTCGACAACCTGCGCTCCCGCGTCACCCTCCTGACCGCGGGAGCCGCTCTCGTGAGCTCCTCGTTCGTCGGCACCGCCCTGCAGAGCCCGCGCTGGGGCACGGCCACGGTCGTCGCGATCACCGCGATGACCGGCGTCCTAGCGCTGGCACTGGTGATCTGCGCGCCGGTCTGGCGGTGGACGTTCCTGTCGAGCGCGTCCCGCCTGCTCGGCGCCGTCGACCTCGGTCACGACCTCGACTCGATGCGGCGGCACCTCGCGGCCGACTTCGAACAGTGGCTCGACGCCAACGAGAAGAAGCTCCGCAAGCTGCAGTGGTGCTTCGTGGCCGGGCTCGTGCTCCTGCTGGTCGAGGTGTCGGCGTGGTGCGTGCAGCTGGCGCAGTTGAAGGGGTGGTCGTGATGGCCCAGGAGTCCGGGGAGACCGCCACCGGGGGCGAGGCCGCGAAGCCGTGGCCGCCGGTGGACCGAAGCATGATCAACTACGGGCTGCCCACGCCGGTCCAGGCACCGACGGCGGCCGTGCCGATCCCGGCGCCCCTGCCGCCCACGCCGCCTCCGCAGTCCGTGCCGTTCCCGGCGCAGAGACCGCCCGCGGGAGCCGGCCCGTTCCCGACGGGACCGGTCCCCGTTCCCACCGGCTGGCCGCCCGTCGCGGGCGTGCCGGTCCAGGCGACCATCCAGCTCCCGCCCGTCGTCCACGTGCCGGCGTCGATCCAGCTCCCCGCCACGATCCAGGTCATGGCGACCATCCAGCTCTCGGCCGCGCGGCCCTCGACCGCACGTCGCACCCCTCTCGTGCTCGCCCTTGCCAGACTGGTGGTCCTCGTCGCGACCGCGGCGGTGCTCGCGTACCTGCTCCTCTGAACGCCGTTCGGCCCCGCTCCACCGGGGAGCGGGGCCGCGGAACGCCTGCGGTGCCTACTTCTTCAACGCCTCGCGCAGGAAGGCGACGGCCTGGTTGATCGCGGCCTCGGCGGCGTGCGTACCGCGCAGGGCGTTCAGCATCACGAAGTCGTGGATCGCGCCCGCGTAGCGGACGGCGGTGACGGGCACGCCCGCCGCGCGCAGCTTGTCGGCGTAGGCCTCGCCCTCGTCGCGCAGGACGTCGGCCTCGGCGGTGATCACGAGCGCCTGCGGCAGACCGGCGAGCTGATCGGGCGTGGCGCGCAGCGGGGAGGCGGTGATCTCGGCGCGCTCGACCGGGTTCGTCGTGTACTGGTCCCAGAACCACTGCATGCCGTCGCGGCGCAGGAAGTAGCCCTCGGCGAACTGCAGGTACGAGTCGGTGTCGAAGGACGCGTCGGTCACCGGGTAGAAGAGCACCTGGGCCACCAGGTCGACGTCACCGCGTTCCTTGGCCTGCAACGTCAGCGCGGCCGCCATGTTGCCGCCGACCGAGTCACCGGCGACGGCCACGCGGGTCGCGTCGAGGCCGTGGGAGGCGCCGGAGTCCCGGATCCACCGCGCGGTCGCGTAGTTCTGGTTGATCGCGACCGGGTAGCGCGCCTCGGGTGAGAGCGAGTAGTCCGGGAAGACAACCGCGGCACCGGCGCCGGCGGCGAGCTCGCGGACCAGGCGGTCGTGGGTGCGGGCGTTGCCGAAGACCCAGCCGGCGCCGTGGATGTAGAGGATGACCGGCAGGTCACCGGTGGCGCCGGCGGGCTTGACGACGCGGACCCTGAAGCCGTCGAGCTCGACCCACTGCTCGTCGACCTCGGGCGCCGCGATCTCGCCCGACTGGACATCGTCGACGGCCTTGCGGCCCTCGGCCGGGTCGAGCTCGAAGAGGAACGGCCGCTGCGCGGTGGCGGCGGCGAACTCGGCGGCGGCCTGCTCGAGAACTGGGCGCTTCATGGCTTCCTCCTGGTGTTCGGGGTGATGCCATAAAGCTAGTGCGCGATTAAATCGCGCACAACGTAATCAGGACCTCATCACCTCCGGGAATAATGACGGCCCCTGTCCGCACAGGGCAGGGGCCGTCCAGGGCAGGGGCCGTCCAGGGCAGGGGCCGTCCAGGGCAGAGGCCTCAGCCGACGGTGAAGCCCGCCGTGGCGCCGGTGAAGCCGGTGATCCTGCCGGTCCACCCGGACTTCTCGTCACCGTGGTGCACGATCCGGTACGTGCCGGCCGGGGTGTCCGCCGGGATCTGCCAGGTGATCGTGGCGTTCGAGAAGGCGATGCCGACCCGTTCCCACCGGTAGCGCGTCGACCAGTCACCGTCGTCGGCCACGCGCACCCACCGGCCGTCCACCTGCCGCTGCACCTCCAGGAAGGTGTGGTTGCGGTGCAGGTTGTTCTTCGGGTGCCCGGTGACGAACACCGACGTGACGGTCTCGCCGCGCCGGTACGAGGCCTTCGGCGCGGTCAGCACGTCGCCGTACCTCTTGTCGGCGGGCTTGTCGTCGAGCACGACACCGGTCTGCAGGTTGATCTCGGTGAACGGCGGCTTGCCCGGGTCCGGCCCGGCGGGCAGCGCGGTTCCGGCCTTCATCGACGCCGCGAGCTTCGCGAACTCCTGCTGGTACGCGGGCGTGGTGTTGCGGCCGAACAACGTCGAGCCGCCCTCGTACTGCTGCGAGTCGTACTCCTCCGGCGTGGTGACGTACTGGCTGTAGTCGTTGGCGTAGCCCTGGATCAGCACGTTCCGCACCGGCACACCGGCTTCGGCGGCCACCGCCCTGCGGATGCGCAGGCCCGCGGTGATCGTGACCTCGCCGGGCACCGCGACGAGGTGCAGCTGCCCGATGCGGACGATCTGCAGCGGCACGACGTTCGGGGTCGCGCCGATCAGACCCGTCGGCACCAGGGAGGCCTTGGGGAACTGGCAGTCCCGCAGCCACTGCGGGACCTCCATCTGCAACGGCTCGAAGAGCTTCTTCCACGGCGACTGCATGCCCTCGGAGAAGCCGGGGATCGCCGGGCCGTCCTCGATGCTGCCCGCGATCGTGGACGCGCCGACGACGCCGGAGCAGGTGGTGCCGGGCTGGCCGGTGTCGGTGTAGCGGCCCTCGACCCGCACGGCCGACATGTCCACGAACCGCATCCGGTGGTCGACGCCACCGGACACCGCGGCCTGCGGTCCGCCGTAGACCTCCTGCGCCTTGCGGTTCTGGCGCTCACCGATGATCCGGGCGTTCTCGAACTCGTTCTCGGTCGGGCCGGAGCCGGGCTTCAGGTTGAGGTTCGGCGACATGTCACCGGCGTTGGTGTTCGGGAACGCCGCCACGAAGCCCGCCGCGTCGTCCAGGTACCGCACGCCTTCGTCGTCGTGCTCCCACTGGTACGCCGCGTACCCCTTGTTGTCCGGGCTGATCAGGGTGTTGGCGTTGGTGATCGACGTGTTGTGCGTGGCGAACCAGCTGATCGCCCCGACGTCGTCACCGGACTGCCGGAACCTCAGCACGGTCACCTGCGGGTCGATGCCGCGCGGGAAGAAGCCCTTGTCCGGGTTGCGGTCGAACGCCACGCGCGACCGGTTGACCGACGCGTCCGTGAGCTCGCCGAAGCCGAGGCTGATCGAACCGGGCTTCACGTCCTCGTGCGCCTCGACGACCGACTCGGTGATGCCGTCCACGACCGCGGCGAGAGCCTGCGGCTGCAGGCCGAGGATCGAGAGGTTGTAGGCGAGGTTGTGCGACTGGCCGCCGGGACCGCTGTGCGTGTGCGTGGCGGACAGCAGCAGGTTCTCGCGGGTGTAGGTGCTGCCGTACCTCGTCTGCAGCTTGGCGAGCACGCCCTCCTGGACCGCGCGGAAGATCATCGCGAGGTCGGCGTTGACGTACGCGACGCGCTTGTTCGTCGCCCGGTCGACCACGACGTAGGCCCGCGACCGCAGCCGCTGGTGGATGCCCGTCGTCTTCTGGTCGAACTTCGAGTAGCCCATCATGCCGTTCTCGGCAGCCGGGCCGGTGACGTCGGAGATGCCGCGGCCCACCAGGTACGGCTCTGGCTCCGCCCATGCGAACGGGCCGCTGACCAGCGCCGCACCGACGAGTGCGACGACCACCGTCAAGACTTTCGTCCGCATGACCACCCCGCCGAAGTGAATTGTATTCACATTTCAGGGTCGACGGTAGGTGATCCAGACCACTTCGAGCAAGTCACGGCGAGTGCGTTGGCGGTGACGACGAGCAAGATCCCGGCCCAGTGGTGCGGCTCCAGGGTCTCCCCCAGCACCACCAGACCGGCGAGAGCCGCCAGCACCGGGTGGACGCTCATCGCCAGCCCGAACAACCGGGCGGGCACCTTCCGCAGCGCGACCACGTCGACGGCGTACGGCACGACGCTGCAAAACACGCCGGCGCCGATCGCGTACAGCACCGGCAACCCCGTCAGCTTCCCGTGCACCACCAGCAGGACGACGACCGGGACGTACAGCGCCGCAGACATCGCGGTGGCCACCGCGGGCGCCTGCAGACCCGGCAAGCGCGCGCCGACCAGGCGGTTGAGCAGAATGTAGGACGCCCAGCACCCCGCCGCGAGCAGGCCGAGCCCGACGCCGAGGTAGTCGCTGCTCGGGCCGGGCAGCACCAGCACGTACACGCCGGCGGCCGCGATCAGCACGAACAGGAAGTCGCGGCGCGTGCGCGACCCGGCCAGGGCGACGCCGAGCGGCCCGAGCACCTCCAGTGTGACGGCGAGACCGAGGCCGATGCGGTCGACCGCCACGTACAGGCTGAGGTTCATCGTCGCGAACACCAGACCGAGCGCGATCGTCGGCCACCACTGGGCCCAGGTGAACCTCCGGACGTCCGGGCGGGCCATCGGGAGCAGCACCGCCGCCGCCACCAACTGGCGCACCGCCACCACCCCGGCCGGGCCGATGGCGGCGAACGCGTGGGCGCCCACGGCGGCACCGAGCTGGTTGCTGGCCGCGCTCGCGGTCATCGTCGCGAACCCGCTGGAACTCTTCATGCCGTCCAGCCTGCGGAGCGAAGACAGATGCGGGAAATGCACGAGCCGGGCGAGCTATACGCTGGACGCATGGATCTGCGGCACGTCCGGGCGTTCGTGGCGGTGGTCGACGCGGGCACGTTCACCGACGCCGCAAGGGAACTCGGCCTCACGCAGGCGTCGGTGTCCCGGTCGGTCGCCGCCCTGGAGGCGTCGCTGGGCGTGCGGCTGCTGCAACGGACCACCCGGCACGTCGCCCTGACCGCGGTCGGCACCAAGGTCCTCGCAGGCGCCCGCCGGGTGCTGGACGAGGTCGCGCACCTGCACCGGATCGCGTCCCGGTCGCCGACGGAGCTGCGGATCGGCTACGCCTGGGCGGCGCTCGGCAAGCACACCCGGCGCGTGCAGAAGGCGTGGGCCGCCGAGCACCCCGGGCTGCCGCTGGTGTTCGTCCAGTCGAACTCGCCGACCGCGGGGCTCGCGGAAGGCACCGCCGACGTCGCCGTGGTGCGCAGAACCCTCGACGACCCGCGGTTCGAGACGGCGCTGCTCGGCACCGAACGGCGCTACGGCGTCATCGCGACGGACAACCCGTTGGCGCGCAAGCGTTCGCTGAAGCTGGCGGACCTGGCCCGGTACTCGCTGGCCGTGGACGACCGCACCGGCACGACCACCCTGGACCTGTGGCAGCCGGGCGGGGCACCGTCCGTCGTGCGCAACACCGGCGGCGTCGACGAGTGGCTGACGCTGATCGCGGCGGGGCAGGCCGTCGGCATGACGTCCGAGGCGACGGCGAGCCTCAACCCGCGACCGGGCGTGGCCTACCGGGCCGTGGTGGACGCGCCCCCGATCGCGGTGTGGCTGGCGTGGTGGAAGGACCAGCCGCCGCACCACCTCACCGATCTGATCACGCTGGCGTGCGACGCCTATCGCATGTGAGAGAACGCCTCCGGCACAGGCGGCGAGTGGACAGCCACCCCGTGGTGGACGCCTATCGCGCACGACCGCACGCGTCCGCTCTGCGCATACCCGGACCGGCCCCGTTGTCCCGGACAGCGCGGTGAGCTTCACCTGCACGCGCGGGGAAGTCGCGCCTGGAGCCGCACCGGCCGCCGATGTGACCGCTGGCGTCGTCTGGTCGCCTTCCAGCGGGTTGAGCAGCACCGCGGGCCTGGCCCGACCGGCGTCGATCAGCACGAACCGGAAGGGTGGCGGGGTAACGGCGGCGGGCTCCGCGCAGATTCATGCAGGCATGAGGTTCTTGATCACACCCGTGCTCCTCGCCGTCCTGGTGGCGGGCTGCACGCCGGAGGTCACCGGGTCCGGCTCCGCGGCGGACCCCACGTCGTCCACGGCCACCGGGACGACCACTCCGCAGACGACCATTCAGGAGACGACCACTCAGGAAACGACGACGCGGGAAACGACCAGGGCCGCCGCCAACCCGCTGCCCGGCGTGCAGCCGGACCAGTACGAGGGCCTGCCGTCGCAGTTCTGCGACCGGCCGTTCACGGGGGCGCTCGGCAAGCCGATGCTGGCCGTCGTCGTGGAGACGCCGCAGGGGAGGCTGAACTGCGACCAGGCCGGGGCGGTGCTGTTCGACTACTACGCCGAACGCTCCGACCCCAAGACCGGGCTGCCGCCGGTCGAGATCGGGCCGATGTCGTGCAACCAGGTCACCGAGGGGCTCATGCCCCAGGTCGTGTGCTCCGACGCGGAGAACCTCATCTACTCCATGTGGCCGCAGACGTGACGGGAACGGGGTGGGCGATCACGTCGCCCACCCCGCTCCCTTGCGGAAATCAGTCCGTGCCGAACTCCATGGCCGCCGCGTCGAGCAGCTCGTCGGCCTCCGAGACCTCACCGCGCGAGGCGATGGCCTCCGCGCCGCCGTCCGGCACCTCGCCGATCAGCTGGGTCGGCTCGGGCTGCGCCGAGATGAGCGCCGACTGCCGGGTGCCCACCATGCCGAGGCCCGCGAACAGCTCCAGCTTGGCGCGCGAGTCCGCGATGTCGAGGTTGCGCATGGTCAGCTGGCCGATGCGGTCGACCGGGCCGAACGCCGAGTCCTCGGTGCGCTCCATCGACAGCTTGTCCGGGTGGTAGCTGAACGCCGGGCCGGACGTGTCGAGGATCGAGTAGTCGTCGCCCCGGCGCAGCCGCAACGTGACCTCACCGGTGACCGCGGAGCCGACCCAGCGCTGCAGCGACTCGCGCAGCATCAGCGACTGCGGGTCGAGCCAGCGCCCCTCGTACAGCAGGCGGCCGAGCTTGCGGCCCTCGTTGTGGTACGCCGCGACGGTGTCCTCGTTGTGGATCGCGTTCACGAGGCGGTCGTAGGCGATGTAGAGCAACGCCATGCCGGGCGCCTCGTAGATGCCGCGGCTCTTGGCCTCGATGATGCGGTTCTCGATCTGGTCGGACATGCCGAGACCGTGGCGGCCGCCGATGGCGTTCGCCTCCAGCACGAGATCGACGGCGTCGCCGAACTCCTTGCCGTTGATCGTGACCGGACGGCCCTGGTCGAAGCCGATGGTGACGTCCTCGGTCGCGATCTCGACCGACGGGTCCCAGAACTTCACGCCCATGATCGGCTCGACGATCTCGATGCCCTCGTTGAGCAGTTCGAGCGACTTGGCCTCGTGCGTGGCGCCCCAGATGTTCGCGTCCGTCGAGTACGCCTTCTCGACGCTCGACCGGTAGGGCAGGCCGCGCTCGAGCAGCCACTCGGACATCTCCTTGCGGCCGCCGAGCTCGGTCACGAACGCCGCGTCGAGCCACGGCTTGTAGATCCGCAGCGACGGGTTCGCGAGCAGGCCGTAGCGGTAGAACCGCTCGATGTCGTTGCCCTTGTAGGTGGAGCCGTCGCCCCAGATCTGCACGTCGTCGTCGAGCATGGCGCGCACGAGCATCGTGCCCGTGACCGCGCGCCCGAGCGGCGTCGTGTTGAAGTAGGCACGACCACCGGAGCGGATGTGGAACGCGCCGCAGGCCAGGGCCGCGAGACCCTCCTCGACGAGCGCCGAGCGGCAGTCGACGAGGCGGGCGATCTCGGCGCCGTACGTGCCGGCGCGACCGGGGACGGTGTCGATCTCGGGCTCGTCGTACTGCCCGATGTCCGCGGTGTACGTGCAGGGCACAGCGCCCTTCTCACGCATCCACGCGACCGCGACGGAAGTGTCGAGACCACCGGAGAAGGCGATGCCGACGCGTTCGCCGGCCGGAAGTGAAGTGAGCACCTTGGACACGATGAGAATTATGCACGATGATGTATGAGCATGCACGCCCGGGTCCCTGTTAGTTGTGCCTCAAGTAGTGGGCGGCGATGTCGTCGCTGGTCGTGAGCCACACGTCGGGTGCGGCGGCGAGGTGCGCGAGCGCCTGGTCGAGGTACTTGTGCCGGAACGCCTGCCCGGTGACGAACGGGTGCAACGCCAGCGCAAGCACCCGGCCGCCTTCCGCGTGCAGCACCTCGTACTGGTCCTCCACCGCCAGGAGGAGGTCCGCCGGCGACCGGTCGAGGAAGAGCAGGTCGTTCAGCTCGACCGAGTACGGCACGCTGGCCATCCCGGGAACGTTCAGCGCGAACGGCTGGTCGTCGGCGGTCCAGTCGAGCACGTAGTCGAGCCCGAGCTCGGCCAGCAGGCGCGGCGTCGCGGCGGTCTCGGTGAGCCCCGGTCCCATCCAGCCCCGTGGACGCGTCCCCGTCGCCTTTTCGATCGTGCCGACGATGCGGGCGAGCACCTCGCGTTCCTCGTCCTCGGCCAAGTCCGTGTGCAGCCTGGAGTTCGTCTCGCCGTGCGCGAGCCACGCCCAGTTGCGCGCGACACCCGCCTCGATGATCCGCGGGTACTCCTCGGCCACCATCGAGTTGAGCAGCACGCTCGCCCTCAGTCCGTGGCGGTCCAACGACTCCATCGTGCGCCAGATGCCGACACGGGCGCCGTAGTCGCGCCAGCCGTGGTTGAGCGGATCAGGGGTGAGGGTCGCCGTGCCGGGCCACCTGCTGGTGGACGGTGCGCCCGGGAGGAAGTGCTCGACGTTGAGTCCGACGTACACGGCCACCCTCGCGCCGTTCGGCCAGATCAACGGCGGCCGGTCGACGATCGGCGAGTAGTCGTAGAGCTTGTTGCGCGTCATGCCCGGACGGTAGGACTTGACATCGATGTGAGGTTCAAGCTGTTTCACGGGGGTGCGGCCGGTGCGGATCGGTGAGCTGGCACGACGGACGGGCGTGAGCGAGCGGTCGTTGCGCTACTACGAGGAGCAGGGCCTGCTGGTGCCGGCCAGGACGCCCGGCGGTCAGCGCGAGTACCCCGAGGCCGCGGTCGACCGGGTCATCCGGATCCAGGAGCTGTTCGCGGCCGGGCTGTCCAGCAGGAAGGTCGTGCGGCTGCTGCCCTGCCTGCGCGACGCCGACGGCGGGCCGTCCGAGAACGCCACCTCGCGGCTGGTCGCGGAACTCGAGGATGAGCGCGCGCGGATCGACCGCATGATCGCGGACCTGCGCACCACCCGCGAGGTCCTCGACGACGTGATCGACACCGCATCCGGCAGAGGCGCTTAGGCGGGTGTTCGGCGCGGCGCGCGAGCAGCCCGAACCAGGAGAAAACCTCGAAAGCCGCGCGGAGGCGCGGTGGCCGCGGCGGAACCCGTACGCCGCTGTGGTGGACCCGACGGTGGTCGCGAACGGCGCCAGGTGAACGTTGGGGGATTGACCCCGTCACCGCCGCGGAAAAGCGCACGTGACCGATTCCGCGCCGGGATGTGAATTTCCCGGACGGCAAAGATTCAGCGAACCACCTAGACGTGAACGCTGTTCATGTACCACCTTCTGCCTCGCAAGCCTCTCCGCTCCCCTGCCCACCGGAGGCTCCTGTTGAGGAAGAAGATCCTGCCCGCGCTCGCCGGTGCCCTGCTGATCACCGCCCTGTTCCCCGGCGTCGCGCTGGCCGACCCGCCCCGCGCCATCCCCGCGAACTTCGAGGCGGCGGACGGCAAGTGGCAGCCGGCGTTCGACTACGACGGCGACGGGTGCTACCCCACCCCGGCGATCTCGCCGACCGGTGACATCGCGCCCGGCCTGAAGAACTCGGGCGCGCTGAACGGCAACTGCCACGACCAGTCCGACCTGGACAACACCAACTCCTACAGCCGCTCCAAGTGCAACAACGGCTGGTGCGCCTACCTGTACGACCTGTACTTCGAGAAGGACCAGGCCGTGCCGGTGTGGGACTGCTGCGGCCACCGCCACGACATCGAGCACGTGGTGGTCTGGGTGCAGAACGACGTGGCCCAGTACGTCTCGACATCGGAGCACGGCAAGTACAAGGTGCACCCGCGTGCGAACGTGCAGTGGGAAGGCACCCACCCGAAGATCATCTACCACAAGGACGGCGCCAGCACGCACTGCTTCCGCCTCGCGGGCGCGGGTGAGGTGGCGGAGAACCACTACGGCGTCTACCAGTACCCCGACCTGGTCAGCTGGGACCGCTTCCCGGCCGGCGTGCGCGACAAGCTCGTGAACGCGAACTTCGGCAGCGCGTCCCTCGCGATCAAGGACGGCGCGTTCAACCACAACCTGAGCATCGCGAAGCCCGCCGGGATCCCGTTCGACCCGAACGCCTGACGCGCTACCTCGCGACGCGGTCGAGCCACTCGGCCAGGAGGGCCCGTTCCGCCGGGGACAGCACCGGAGGCGGGTCCTCCTCCAGCGCCACCCTCAGCGCGATCGCCCGGCTCGGGATGTCCTTCGGCTCGTCCGGTGAGGCGTCCGAGGTGATCGCCCTGATCACGTTCTCGCGCGTGAACCCGATCAGCCCCAGGTCGCGGTCCTCCTCGGGCGTCGCGATCAGCGCCGGCACCACACCCGGGCCCGCGGCGTGCACGAACTGCGCCGCCTGCTCGACGGGCACCGTCAACCGGCCCGCAGCCGCGACGCGGCTGATGATCCCGCGGAGCATCGCGTCCGCCGTCAGCCGCGCCTCCCGCTTGCGCGGCTTCGGCGCCCTGGCGGTCCGCAGGCTCGGTCTCGCGGGCCACATGCTCACCGGTCCCGCCGAGGCCTTCACACCGGAGCAGTACGCGGCTCTGTCCGACGTGAACGTCCTGGGCACGCAACGCGTGAACCGCGCCGCGCTGCCCCACCTGCGGGCGTCGTGCCGGGCGCCTGCACCCGCGGCACCCACCACTTCGCGCACAGCGGCACCCCCGCCGACACCTCGCGCGCCGCGGAGTACGAGGAGCTCTACCCCGGCCTGGTGGAGCAGGTCGGGGCACGGCTCGCCGAACTGGAGCCCCCGTGGGCGGACGCCGGGGCCGTGGCGGACGCGATCGTGTCCGTGGTGGGCAGCGCTTCCCCGCCGTTCCGCGTGCACGTCGACCCCTCCTCCGACGGCGCCGAGGTGGTGAACGCGGTCGCGGACCGGGTGCGCGGCGAGTTCCTGCGCCGCGTGGAGCTGGCCGACCTGGTCTAACGCCTGTCCAGCAGCGCGGACACGGTGACGAACCGATAGCCGCGCTCCTTCAGCCCCGCGATGATCGGCTTCAGCGCCTGCCGGGTCTGCTCCCGCGCCGGGTACATGGGGTGCAGCAGGACGATCGAACCCGGTCGGGTCTCCCGCAGGGTCCGCTCCGCGATCTGCCCGGCGGTGTGCACGCCCTCGGAGTCCGGCTCGACGTCCCACATGACCGTCGTTCGGCCGTGCCGCTGGAGGTAGTGCGGCAACGCGAACAGCTTCTTGCCGTTGGGCGGCCGGAAGTGGATGTCACCGCTGTAGCCGGTCCTGCGGATCCGGGCGTCGGTGTCCTCGACCTCCCGCGCCACCGTGCCGGGCAGGACTCCGACCATCCGCCGGTGGTGGTAGGTGTGGTTGCCGATCTCGTGCCCCGCCTGCGCGATCTTCCTGCCCAGGTCCGGGTGCTCCTCGAGGTCGCGGCCGACGAGGAAGAAGGTGGCGTGGACGTCCTCCGCCTCCAGGACGTCGAGGACATGCTGGGTGCCGGCCGGGTCGGGGCCGTCGTCGAAGGTGAGGGCGACGAGCTTCTCGCCGGTCTCGACGCGGTGGACCAGGTCACCGAAGAACTGGAACGTGCGGGCGCTGCTGACGTTCCACAGGGAGCCCGCGGCGACCAGCACCACGGCGAGGCTCACGGCGGTGATGACCGCCGGCTTGCGGCGCGACCACGTCATGCGCCCACTATGGCCAACTCCGCTCCTCCGACGCGCAGCACCCCGTCGTCCAGCGGCACCGTGCGGATCCCGCCCTTGCCGCACAACGCCTTGAAGGCACCGGGCGCGATCACCCGGTCCATCCAGGCGCAGGGGTTCGCGGGCCGGTGCACCTCGAACCGCACCGGCCCGTCGCCGCTGTCGAGGCTGAACACGGTGCCGCGCGGCAGCGCATCCACGTCGAACCCGCGCACCACGACGTTCCGGCGTGCCACCAACGGGTCCACGGGCCACGCGGCGAGCGGCTCGGCCGCGATCAGGGTGACGGCGGCGTTGCGGTGCGCGGGGTGGTTGAAGTACCGGTCACCCACGACGCCGAGCCGGGCGCGGACCTCGACGACGTCGCGCGAGACCGGCCCGTGCACGCCTACGAGGGCCGTCCGACGGACGGCCCTCGTAGGCGTGCACGGGTGAGACGTGCAGCGCGACGATCTCGATCAACGCTCGCCGAGCTGCCACTCCGGCCGCACGTAGTGGCACGTGTAGCCGTTCGGGAAGCGCTCCAGGTAGTCTTGGTGCTCGGGCTCGGCCTCCCAGAAGTCCGACTCCTGGGTGACCTCGGTGACGACCTCGCCCGGCCACTTGCCGGAGGCGTCGACCGCGGCGATGACCTCCTCCGCGACCTCCTTCTGGGCGTCGTCGGTGTAGAAGATCGCCGAGCGGTAGCTGGCGCCGATGTCGTTGCCCTGGCGGTTGCGGGTCGACGGGTCGTGGATCTGGAAGAAGAACTCCAGGACCTGCCGGTAGCTCAGCTGCTCGGGGTCGAACACGACCTCGATGGCCTCGGCGTGGTTGCCGTGGCGGCGGTACGTGGCGTTCGGCGTGCTGGGGTCCCCGGTGTAGCCGACACGGGTGGAGACGACGCCGGGGTGGCGGCGGAACAGGTCCTGCATGCCCCAGAAACAGCCGCCCGCGAGAACAGCCTTCTCCGTCACGGTGATACTCCTCTGCTCGGTGTTCACTCAGGAGAACGTTCGGTCTCGGCTGGTTCATCCCCGCCGAGTTGTGACGTATCCATTACGGACCTCGACTCGATGACCTCGCCCAGGTAGCGGATGACGACCGCCACCGCCGCGGCGACCGGCACGGAGAAGAACGCGCCCGCGATGCCGTAGAGGCTGGTGCCGGCCGTGACGACGAGCAGCACGACCGCCGCGTGCAGGCGCAGGCTGCGCGACTGCAGGATGGGCTGCAGCACGTTGCCCTCGACCTGCTGCACCACGATAACGATCACCAGCATGATGAGCGCCGTGGTCAGCCCGTTGCTGACGAGCGCCACCAGCACGGCCAGCGCTCCGGCGATGAACGCACCCACGATCGGCACGAACCCGCCGAGGAACGTCAGCGCCGCCAGCGGGATCGCGAGCGGCACCCCCAGGATGACCAGCCCGAGCCCGATGAGGACGGCGTCGATCAGCGACACGACCGCCTGGCTGCGGATGAAGCTGCCGAGCGTCACCCAGATCCGCTCCAGCACCGTCGTGACGTGACCGCCGGCCCGTTCGCCGATGACACCGCGCAGCCACGGCGTGAAGCGCATGCCGTCCTTGACGAAGAAGAACGCCAGCAGCAGCGCCACCACACCGGTGACCAGCCCGGACGTCACCGCGCCCGCCCCGGTCAGCAGCCCGCCCGCGATCGACCCGATGCTCGACTTGATCTGGTCGACGCCCTGGGCGATCAACCGGTCCAGATCACTGCCCCGCAGGTTGAACGGCGGCCCGCCCACCCAGTCCTGCAGCTGCGTGATGGCCTTCTGCGCGCTCTGGGCGATCTCCGGCACCCCGGACGCGATCGACGACGAGATGGCCGCGATGACGCCGCCGAGCACCCCGAGCCCGAGGAGCAGCACGATCGTCGCCGCCAGCGCCGAGTTGAACCCCTTGGACATCAGCCACCGGGCCGGTGGCCACAGCACCGTCGTGATCAGCAGGGCGATCAGCACGGGCATGACGACCACCCAGAGCTTCCCGACCAGCCAGAGCACCATCCAGAGACCGAGCACGGCCAGCGCCGTCCGCAGACTCCACCGCGCGAGCCAGCTCACGCCGTGCCCGATGGCCTCACCCTTGTCCACCCACCTGCGTTCCCCTGTCACGCGCACAGTCTCTCGTTACCCGCGCGCGGGGGATCGCAGACATGCCGTTTTGTTAGCTCGGCGTCTCCCGGAGGGCCGGACCGCGGACCGGTCGTCCCAGCCGCACTGCCGCAGTGCACGCCGGAGAACTGGTTCTCCCCCGGCTGGTGCCACACGAGGTCGTCGGCGAACTGCTCGGCGACGGTCGCGAGGTCACCGGACTCCAGGGCGTCGAAGTAGGTGGTGGCAACGGCGAACGGGCTGGCTGGTCACGCGGCACGTGTTCGCCGAGGTGCTGGTGAACCGCGAGGCCTACGACGCGCGCTGACGCACCTCGACGTCCGGCACGACCGAACCGCGGATGAGGGAGCGCACCACGGGGAGACCGGAAAGGCGGAAAGCCCAGTCGCGCACCGAGATCCGCCACTCCGATGACGGCGCCATCCAGCCGATGAAGCGCCTTCCGAACTCCTGCGTGTGCTCCACGGCGGGCTTCATGCGGGCCTGGTAGCGCGAGAACGCGCCGTCGAAGCCGAAGGAGAGCTCCTCCGCCAGAACGGACGCGCCGGCCATCGCCAGCGAGGCGCCGTGGCCCGCGAACAACGAGACGGCCCCGCAGGCGTCGCCGACGAGGACGACCTTGCCGCGGTGCCAGACAGGCATGTCCACTTGGGACACCGTGTCGTAGTAGACGTCCTCCGGCACAACGGAGAGCAATGACGGCGTGATCCAGCCCAGGTCTCCGAACCGCGAGCGCAACGTCGCCACCGGGTCGGCGGGCAGAGCGGCGGACGGAGACCGGAACAGCATCAGGGCGGCCATCGACCCGTCCCGCACGGCGTAGCAGCCGACCATGCGGTGCGGGACGGTCAGCATCTGGTACCGGTAGCCGATCCGCTCGCTCAGCAAGGGGTCCCGGAACGAGAACGCCGCCGTGTGATGCCCCAGGTAGCGCACGGACGAAGACCCGAAGACGAGCTCCCGGACCCGCGAGTGCACGCCGTCCGCGCCCACGACGAGGCCGAACGAGGCACACGACCCGTCCGAGAACGTCACCCACCCGTCGTCGATGGAAGAAACCGTTGTGCCGTAACGGATCGGCGACCGCAGGTCATCGCGGACCACCGACGCGAGATCACCGCGCAGCAGGCTGATCACACCGGTCGCGACCGCCTCGTAGGCGGACGCCGAGATCTCGCCGCGCCGCCGGCCGGACGCGTCGACGCTCGTCACCGACGAGATCGGCGCGCGCCGCTCCTCCAGCGCCGGCAGCAGACCCATGCGCCGCGCCACCTCGTGACCGGGACCGAAGAAATCGATCATGTAGCCGCCCTCGCGGAACGACGGCGCCCGCTCGACCACCAGCACGTCCCAGCCCGCGCGTTCCAGCCACCACGCGGACGTGAGCCCGGCGATTCCCGCTCCGACCACCAGCGCCCGTTGGGCGTTCGACTTAGGCATATGCCCAATTTAGCAGCACGAGTGCTTTCCGCAGGTGAACTCGGCGTCGCGAGCACGGGCTGGTCGGCGAACTCGCCGAGTTCGCCGAGGCCGGGAGCGAACTGCGCTGGTCAGCTCTCGACGAGACGCCGGAACGGGCGCGCGACCGCGCGGAAGTCGACCGAGGAGTCCAGCGCGCGGTGCAGCACCAACCCGTCGATGGCCGCGGCCAACAACAAGGCCACCTCGTCGGCGTCACGAACACCAGTCGCCCGCAGCCAGTCCGCGACCCGTTCCCGGAAGTCCGCGACCAGCGCCGACAGGCCGGACCGCAGCCCGGGCAGCCGGTGCGCCGCCAGGAACGCCTCGGCCAGCAGCAACGACTCCGGGTCGGTGCCGGTGAAGCGGGTCAGGTCCTCGAAGATCCGCTCGACGCCCTCGGCCGGCGGCACCTCGCGCAGCGCGTCCGCGGACTCCTCCAGCACCTTCGAGGCGAACCGCAGCGCGGCCGTCGACAGCAGCTCCTGCACCGACGAGAAGTGGTAGTGCACGAGCGCGGGGTTGACGCCCGCCCGTTCCGCGACCAGCCGTGTGGTCACCGCGCCCCAGCCGACCTCGCCCACGAGCCGGGCGGAGGCGTCGATCAGTTGTTCACGGGTGCGGCGACCGCGGTCGGCTGAGTTCGGCACAGGCCAAACTTAACGGCGTGGCTCGGAACATCGGTGACGGATCCTGCCGAGCGCGACCACGCGCCGACGTCCACGCCATCAGCTTCCGGCCCGCTTCGCGAACGCGTCGAGCACCTCACCCCAGCCGCCCGTGTTGTCCCGGTGGGCCTTCGCGCGCAGCTCGGGCGGGCCCGCGAGCGAGGCGAACCCGCTCTCGACGACCTTCAGCCGGGTCGTGGCGCCCTCGGGCGTGAGGGTGAACTCGACCAGCGTCGTGTTGTCCTCGCGCAGGTCCTGCCCCTCGAACGCGCTCGCCCACCGGTAGGACACGTAGGTCCGCGGCGTGACGGTCTCCACCCGCACCGGGTAGTCGCCGTACCGCTCGTTCCTGCACAACGTCGTCTCCCCCTCGACCGCCGCGCCCGACGGCTCGGAGGCCACCCAGAACCCCGGTTCGGTCACCAGCCGCCAGACCCGCTCCAGCGGCGCTTCGATCAGGGTCTCGCGTTCGATCCGGTCCACGTTCACGACAACTCCCAGGTCCGCGAATAAGTGCAACCTCAGAGTTGCACATTCCCGGAACAATGTGCAACTCCAGGGTTGCGAGTTATCGGGCGCCCAGGGAGCTGACGACCTTGGTGGTCACGGCGGACGAACTGCGGACGGTGCCCTTCTCCAGACCGCCCTGGTCGTGCGGCAGGTCCACGGCGACGGTCTCTCGGCGACCGATGTAGTCGCCGTTGTCCGGGTCGATGATCATCTCGGTGAAGTCGTCGAAGTGCTTCAGGCCGAGCGCGACGCCCTCCTTGCCGTCGAGGTTCGCCCTCTTCTCGGTCACGACCAGTCCCGGCAGCAGGGCGAGGGCGCGGAAGATCGTCGCGCGCACCCGGGCCGGGTACTCCCCCGACCCGAGCGCTTCGCCCGCTTCCACCAGCGCGCCCGCGTCGCCGGTGCCGCCGGCCTTCCTCAACTCGTCCAGCAACGCCGCCGGGTCCTCCGGCAACGCCGCGACGAACTCCGGCGTCGGGTTGCCGAACGAGCCCGCGGTGCAGCGGTCCGGCTGTCCCTCGGCGAAGTAGGGGTACCTGCCGCACCTGCCGCGGAACTCCTGGCCGTCCTCGAACGACGTGCCCGCCTGCGGCTGCCCCTGGCCCTCGTGGCCCTCCAGCCACCGCACCGAGTTGATCTCGTTGCGGAACAGCCACTCGTCGCGCCGGTCGGCGGGCACCCACTCCTCCTGCGTCAGGTCGGTGTGGGTCGCCTCCCCGGGACCGGCCCCGGTGGTGATCCCCTCGTACCTGCTGCGCACGTAGCGGAACTGGCCGGGACCGACCGGGCGTTCGACCACGCGGGAAGCGAGGTCGGCGGCCCTGGTCAGCTCCTCGGCGGCTGTCGCGGCGTTCCCGCCGCCGGTGAGGTCGACGGTGGAGGCCGCCAGACCCGCGCCGGTCAGCACCGTGACGGCGGCCGCGGCGGCGAGCCAGCGGGTGCGGCGGCGCGGCCTCCCGGACGTGCGGTCCGCCAGAGCGGCCGCCAGCGCGATCCTGCCCGCCGCCACGTCGAACCGGACAGGTTCGGCACCGGCACGGGCCAGGGCGGCGTCGAGCACGCGGTCGAGGGTCTCGGACTTGGTGGGCTCAGGCATCGCTTTCCTCGCTGGAGTCGTGGTCGGTGGCGGCGAGACGGGTGCGCAGCCGGGCGCGGCCGCGGTGCAGCCTGGTGCGGACGGTGGCCACCGGGACGTCGAGCGCCACGGCGATCTCGGTCGGCGTGAAGTCCGCCCAGGCGTGCAACAGCAACACCTCGCGTTCCTCGATCCGCAGTTCGGCGAGCCACGCGGTCAGCGGACCGGCGAGCACCTCGGCGTCCGCCGCCGCACTCGCCCGGTCACCGATGTCGGCCTCGTCGGTGCGGGCGGCGTGCTCCTTGCTCCACGCCCGCAGCTTGCGTTCCTCGGCCCGCACGTGACCGCGCAACAGGTTCGTCGCCACGCCGTAGAGCCACGCGCGCACGGCATCGGCCTCGTAGACCTGCCCGGCCCGCTGGTCCCACAGCACGAGGAACGCCTCGGAGACCACGTCCTGCGCGGTGTCGGCACCGACCCGCCTGGCCACGTAGCGGTGCAGCCGCTCGGCCGTCGTCTCGTACAGCGCCAGCAGTGCGGCCTCGTCCAGCACCGCGGGCGCCCTCGTCTCGGGTTTCAGCGCCACCGGCGCCACGTCGCTTCGCACATCCCCACCTGACCGCAGGACCCCGGAGCGTTCCCGATCGACAGCCACCCGATCGTGTCGCGCGTCCCGATCACTACTATCGCCCGATGACCGCCTACGACGATCTTGAGCTCGACACGACGGTGCTGCCGGAGCGCCAGCAGAAGATCCTGGTCGCCATCCGGGACTGGGTCGTCGAGCACGGCTACTCCCCCAGCACCCGCGAGATCGGCGAGGCGGTTGGGCTGAAGTCGTCGTCCAGCGTGTCGAAGCACCTGGCGGCGTTGGAGGACAAGGGTTTTCTCAAGCGCGGCGGTTCCGTGACGCGGCCGATGGACGTGCGGGTGTTCCTCAGCGGGGCGCCGGTCGTGCCGGGGCGGGGCGCGAGTGACTCGATCTCGGTGCCGGTCGTCGGCGACATCGCCGCCGGCGCCCCGATCTCCGCCATCGAGCACGTGGACGAGGTGCTGCACCTGCCGCGCGGGTTGGTAGGGCGCGGCAGCAACGTGTTCGCGCTGCGCGTGCGCGGTGACTCGATGATCGACGCGGCGATCTGCGACGGCGACACCGTGGTGGTGCGCCAGACGCACGAGGCCTACAACGGGCAGATCGTGGCCGCGATGATCGAGGAGGAGGCGACGGTCAAGGTGTACCAGCGCCGCGGCGGTCACGTGCACCTCGAGCCGCGCAACGCGGCCTACCCCGTGATCGACGGCGACAAGGCCGTGATCCTCGGCGTCGTCGTCTCGGTGCTCCGCAGCATCTGACCACTGTGGACCGTTACAGGCCACCCCAGTCGCGGGAGCGCAGGTGGTCCACGACGGCGTCGACGGCCGGGGTCGTCGCTCCGCGGGTGACGACGTAGAGGGTGTTGAGCGGCGGCACCTCCGGGTGGTGCAGCTGCTCGACCGAACCGGCGGCCAGCGCGGGTTCGGCGAGGTAGCGCGGCAGGGCGGAGACCCCGGCACCGGCGATCACCGCCGCCAGCACCCCGCGCAGGTCCGGAACCGTCATCGCGGTCGTGGCGCGCGGGCGCCTGCCGAACTCGCTGCGCCAGTAGCGGCGGATGATCGGCAGGTCGTCGGAGTAGGCGACGAGCGGCAGGTGCTCGAGGGCGCGCGCCGGGTCCCGCGCGAGCAGGTCCGGGTCCACGGTCCTGGCCAGCAGCGGCGGGCCGACCAGCAGGAACTCCTCGTCGGTGAGCGGGATCGCGGTGAACCCGGCCGGCGGCCGCACCGAGGACAGCACGACGTCGAGCTGCCCGGCCCGCAGCGAGGCGAGCAGGTCCCCGGCCAGGCCGAACACGACGTCGAACCGGAGTCCGCGCCGGGTCAGCGGGGCGAGCGCGGGCAGGCCGCGGACGGTCAGGAACTCCGCCGCTCCCCCGATCCGCACGGTGCCGTCGAGCCCCGGTTCGGGATCCAGCGCCGTCCTGAGCTGGTCGACGTGCTGCCCCACCCGCCGCGCGAGCTCGTCGGCGCGGGGCGTGGGCGTGACGCCACGGCTTCCCCGGACGAACAGCGGCTGGCCCAGGTGCTTCTCCAGCCTGGCGAGCTGGCCGCTCACGGCGGGCTGGGTGAGCCCGCGCCGGGCGGCCGCGGCGGTGAGGGAGCCGCTGCGGTGGATCTCCAGGAACGTCGCGAGCAAATCGAGGTCCGTCAAGCCGTCAGCCATAAGGCAGCTTATAGCTCCGCCGACAAGTTCTGCGGATCTGTGATGTCCTGGACGCATGAAGAAGCTACTGATGGTCGTGTCCGCCGCCGATTCCCTCACCCTGGCGGACGGCACGAGCCACCCCACGGGGTTCTGGGCCGAGGAGGTCGTCGAGTCGGTGCGCGTGCTGCGCGAGGCGGGCGTCGAGGTCACGCTGGCGACGCCGGGCGGTGTCGTGCCGACCGTGGACAAGGCGAGCCTCGACGGCACGTTCGACGAGGCCGTCGCCTCACTGGAGGACCTGCGCGCCCCGGTGTCGCTGTCGTCGGTGCGGGCCGCCGACTTCGACGCGGTCTACCTGCCCGGCGGTCACGGCCCGATGGCGGACCTGGCTTCCGACGCGACGCTCGGCGGCCTGCTCGCGGCGTTCCACGACGGCGGCAAGCTCGTCGCGGCGCTGTGCCACGGGCCGGCCGGGCTGCTCAGCGCGGTCCGCGAGGACGGCACGTTCGTCTTCGCCGGCAAGGAGATGGCGGTGTTCAGCGACGAGGAGGAGCGCCAGGGCGGCCTGGACGTCCCCTACTCGGTCGCCGGACGGCTGGCGGAACTGGGCGCGCGGCTGCGCACGGGTGAGCCGTGGTCGAGCACGGTGGTCGTGGACGGCAGGCTCGTGACGGGTCAGAACCCGCAGTCCACCGTGGCCACCGCGGAGCGGGTCGCCTCCCTGCTCGCCTGACGAGGCGCTGCCGCGATCCGCCGCGGCAGGGCGGGTTCGTCGCTTTGATGACCGGCAGCTCGGACGGCGCGTTCCCCGGTCGACGTCGCCGGGGCGCGCCACCGGCTCCGGTCCGAACCCGTCCGTGTCGTGCCCCCTCCGGCCTGATCAGCTCCCGCACCACGGCGGTGTCGACGGTGGCGTGACCGACGAGCAGCGCGGTGTCGTGGAGGTCCTTGACCTGCGGCCACATGTCGGTCGCGAGCCACTGCACCTTCCACGCGAGCGACAGCTCCCTGCTCGCCGCGAGCAGGGTGGTGCCGGCGATCCGCACGGGCTCCGGCGCGATCGGCAGGTCCTCCTCGAACACGAGGTCGACCTCCGCGAGCGGCTGGTACGTCGACTGGAACCCCTCCTGACCGGCGGGTGCGCGCCGCATCCTCTCGTCGCGGTCGCGGTGCCAGTTGCCCGGCCCGCTGATCCAGCCGTCGCCGATGTGCAACGCGTCGTCGTCGACCACGTACTCCTCCTCCACCTCCACCACCTCGAAAGGCGCGGAGGGCGGCGAGGAGTGCGTCCAGCCGGCGTCAGCATCGGCTGCGATTACACCTTGCCCCCGTGCAGCTCAAGCTCCCCGCGTGCACGTCCGTCCCCCTTGCCTCACAACGCCGTCTGCGCCACCGCGAGCACGGCCAGCAGCGCCGGGCCACGACTCAGCTGCACGACCAGCCCCAGCGGCGCCGGTCCGTAGAACCCGACGCTCACGATCGCGGCACCGTAGTCGACCGGCGGCCGCGTCGCGATCCGATATACGGCCGCGACCGCGCCCACCGCCGAGACGACTCCGTTGAGCACGGTCACGTGCGGGGTGATCGCGGTCGTCACCGCGCACCACAGCACGGCACCGGCCGCGGGGAACGCGAGGTGCGCCAGGCGCAGCGTCCGGTCCGGCAGGCCCAGGGCGCGGCGCAGCGCGGGTGAGCGGCACACGGACTTCAAGCCCGCGGCGAGCCGGTCGGTGGCGAGGAACGCGGCGACGAGGTGGACGGCCGCGACGACCTCGACCTCGCCGCCCAGTGCCACGAGTCCGGGGACGGGGAGCAGGGCCGCCCAGACCAGCAGGGCGTTCGGGCTGCGGCGCAGGCGCAGGACGTCACTCCAGACCAGCACCACGAGACGAGAGCCTCGCAACCGCGCGGACTTCACGCGGCCGAGGGCGCGCGCACGGCGTTCGGCGAGGATCGCGCCGAGCAGGGCGAGGTCGAACCAGCTCACCGAGACCCGCGCGACCCCGGCGAGGACCGCGCCCGCCGCGAGGTCGAACCGCCGCAAGTGGCGCACCGACTCGAGAGCGACGCCCGCGAGGGTGATCGCCACCGCCCACGCGACCGCGACCACGCCGGACGCGGGCTCCCGGACGTCCCAGTCCGGCGGCATGAACAACGCCGGCACCGCGACGCCGGCCAGCACGCTCAACCACCTCTGCGGACGAACCCGCACGCGCTGCAGCACCACGGCGACAGCCACCACCGCCACCCCGGCGGCAGCCCCGATCCCCACGGCGACGAACGGCGGGAGGACGGTACCCACCACACCGGACACCACCGCGGGCCACACGGCGCCTGCCGCGGCGCCGCCCGCGAGCAGCCAGGCCAACCGGGGCCGCAGCAGTTCCCCGCGCGGCACCGGAGAGCTGAACACCCAGAACAGCCGGTCGGCTCCGGCGAACACCGGCCCGACCGCGAGCAGCACCTTCAGCAGCACGGCAGCGGCCAGCACCGACAACCAGAGCGCGACCCACGCACTTCCCGGCCGCCCCGCCCCGGAGAGGCCGGCGGAAGCCCACCCGGCTCCGACGAGGCCGGTGATCGAGACGTTGACCAGCAGCGGGTAGGCGCGGACGACCCTGACGCGCCACGGCACCGGCGCTCGCAACCGGCGCCGGACCGCCGTCACAGCACCACGGTCCGGCACGCCACCGCCTCCACCAGCTCCTGGTCGTGCGACGCGAAGACCACCGCCACCCCGGCGGCCTTCTCGGCCAGCAGCCGGGAGCGCAACCAGGCGCGACCGGACGCGTCGAGGCGCTGCTCCGGTTCGTCGAGCACCAGCACCGACCGCGGGCGGACGAAGCAGGAGGCCAGGCCGAGCCGGTGCCGCTGTCCCGACGAGAGCGTCGGCGGCAGCTGGTCGGCCACCGCGGCCAGCCCGACCTCCTCCAGCAGCGCCAGCACGTCGAAGGGCGAGGAGTGCAGCGAGGCCAGCAGCCGCAGGTGTTCGACGACGGACAGGTCCGGGAAGTGGTCGGCGTCGTCGAGCAGGGACGCGACGGCGGTCCGGAACGCGGCTGACGACTCGTCCAGGGACGCGCCGCCGATCAGCACGCTCCCCGAGTCCAGCACCTCGGCCCCGGCCAGGCACCGCAGCAGCGTCGACTTGCCGGCGCCGTTCGCGCCCACGACGGCAACGGCCTCACCGGGTGCCACGTTGAACGACAAACCCGAGAAGAGGGGAACCGGGCCGTAGCCGAAGCCGGCGTCCCCCACGGCCAGCGACATGTGATCAGGGTATCGGGAATGGATCGCGCACCCAGGCGTTAGGGTAGATGCAAACGCATTAATCACGAAGGACGAAGGA
The DNA here is from genome assembly GCF_900104175.1 of Lentzea jiangxiensis. GTDB lineage: Bacteria > Actinomycetota > Actinomycetes > Mycobacteriales > Pseudonocardiaceae > Lentzea > Lentzea jiangxiensis. Next base: position 132,902 of record NZ_FNIX01000007.1, on the reverse strand, counting down.
GGCGGGGACCGTGCAGTTCGGAATCTTCTCGGTGAGCGACATCACCAGGGACCCGGTGAGCGGCGAGACCCCCAGCGAGGCCGAGCGCATCGACGCGATCGTGCAGATCGCGGAGAAGGCCGAGGAGGTCGGTCTCGACGTGTTCGCCATCGGCGAGCACCACAACCCGCCCTTCTTCTCGTCCGCACCCACGACGTTGCTGAGCCACATCGCGGCGAAGACCCGCAAGCTGATCGTCAGCACCGCCACGACGCTGATCACCACCAACGACCCGGTGCGCATCGCGGAGGAGTACGCGATGCTGCAGCACCTGGCGAAGGGCCGCATGGACCTGATGCTGGGCCGCGGCAACACCGCGCCGGTCTACCCGTGGTTCGGCCAGGACATCCGGCAGAGCCTGCCGCTCGCGCTCGAGAACTACAACCTGCTGCACCGGTTGTGGCGCGAGGACGTCGTGGACTGGGAGGGCAAGTTCCGCACGCCGTTGCAGGGCTTCACCTCCACGCCGCGGCCGCTCGACGACCTCCCGCCGTTCGTGTGGCACGGGTCGATCCGCACGCCGGAGATCGCGGAGCAGGCCGCCTACTACGGCGACGGCTTCTTCGCGAACAACATCTTCTGGCCGAAAGAGCACTACATGCGGCTGATCAAGTTCTACCGCCAGCGGTACGCGCACTACGGCCACGGCACGGAGAAGCAGGCCGTCGTCGGCCTCGGCGGCCAGGCGTACATCGCCAAGCGGTCGCAGGACGCGATCAGCGAGTTCCGCCCGTACTTCAACGAGGCCCCCGTCTACGGCCACGGGCCGCGGATGGAGGACTTCATGGAGCAGACGCCGCTGTCGGTCGGCAGCCCGCAGGAGGTCGTCGACAAGACGCTGACCTTCCGCGAGCACTTCGGCGACTACCAGCGCCAGATGTTCCTGATGGACCACGCGGGCCTGCCGCTCAAGACCGTGCTGAACCAGCTCGACCTGCTCGGCGAGGAGGTCGTCCCGGTGCTGCGCAAGGAGATGGAGTCGCGCCAGGACCCGGAGACCGCCAAGCCGCCGACGCACGCCGGTCGCCTGAAGGAGAAGTACGGCGACAAGCCCGCGCGTCAGCCGAGGCCGAACGCCAACCGGGGTGACAACGTCACGGGTGGCTCGCCGTACCAGGACGAGCGGTGACTCGTGCCAACGAGGCGTGGGAGTCGCTGATGCGGGCGTACGCCGTGTTGACGAAGCAGTTCAACGCGGAGGACGTCTGGGGCGAGTTGACCATGCGGGAGTACGACGTGCTGTACCAGCTGTCCAAGTGCGACGGTCCACTCAGGATGAGTGAGCTGAACCGGCACGTGCTGCTGAGCCAGCCCGCCCTGTCCCGCATGGTCGACCGCCTGGTCGAGCGGGGTCTGGTGCGGCGCTGCCCCGACCCCGGCGACCGCCGGGGTGTGCGCCTGTCGCTCACCCCGGCCGGCCGGGACACCCAGCGGGCGATCGGCCGGCCGCACGCACGCAGCGTCGCGCGCGCCCTGAGCGTGCTGACGCCCGAAGAACTCGACCAGCTCGCCGCCATCACCGGCAAGCTCAGCCAGAACGAGGAGCAATGAGCCAGACCTTCCAGCTGGTGGTCGTCTCCGCGGGCACCAGCGACCCGTCGTCCACCCGCCTGCTCGCCGACCGCGTCGCCGGACGGGTCACCGCCCTCGCCGGCCGGCGCGGGCAGACCGTCACCACGAGCGTCGTCGAGCTGCGCGAGCTCGCTTCCGAGATCGCGAACGCCCTGGTGTCGAACCACGTCGGGCCGAAGCTGCAGAAGGCGGTCTCCGCCCTGCAGCACGCGGACGGCGTCGTCGCGAGCACGCCGGTCTACAAGGCGGGCGCCAGCGGGTTGTTCACCTCGTTCTTCCAGCTCCTCGACAACGACCTGCTGATCGCGAAGCCGGTCGTGCTCGCCGCGACCGCCGGCACCGCCCGGCACGCGCTCGTGGTCGACGACCAGATGCGCGGCCTGTTCGCCTACCTGCGGACCGTCGTGGTGCCGACGTCGCTGTTCGCCTCCACCGAGGACTGGCAGGACAACGGGCTGAACAAGCGCATCGACCGCGCGGCCCTCGAACTGGTGGCGCTCATGGCCGCCGGGTTCGAGAAGACCGTGCGCGAGGAGTCCTGGGGCAGCTACCAGCACGAGTTCGGCAGCGCGGGCGGCACCGAGCTGACGATCGACCTCGACTCCGACCTGATGAGGCTCGCCGCCGGCGGAGCGGCGAACTAGAAGGCCGCACCACGCGAGAGCTTCTCGTTCTCGCGCAGCTCGACCACTGCACGCTCGTGCCCGCTGAGTTCCTCTTCGGGTGGGGCCGCACGTCACCGTGAGGGGACGTGCGGCCCCCTGGGGCTACCTGGCCTGGTAGGGCTCGATGTCCTCGGCCTCGGCGACCTGCCGGACCTCGACCGACATCTCCTCGACGCCCGCGAAGCAGGTGATGTACTCCTCGGCGACGGCCGTGGCCTCCGCGAGGTCCTTCGCGCCGATCAGCAGGAAGCCGCCGACGACCTCCTTGGCCTCGGCGAACGGCCCGTCCGTCGCCCTGACCGCCGCACCGCGCCTGCGCACCACCGCGCCGGTCCGGTGCACCCCCTCGGCGCCGAGCAGGACGCCGTTCGCGCCGAGCTTCCCGACGAACGCGTTCATCCGCTCGACGAGCTCGGTGTTCGGCTCCCAGGAGGCCGGGTCGTCCTCCCGGACTCGGTGCGTGAGCATGAACCGCATGGTCTCTCCTCGATGTCGACTGACGGCGACGCCCGCCGCCACCCCTGCGTCGATCGACGTCACGGAGCTTTCGACATCTTCGCGCGGAACTCCTTCAGCGCCTGCCCGACACGAGGTGCCCGGCGGTGCGCAGAGCCAGCGCCGCCATCGTGAGCGACGGGTTCGACGTGCCGAGCGAGGGCATGCTCCCGCACCCGACCGCGTAGAGGTTCGGGTGGTCCCAGCAGCGCTGCCACTCGTCCACGACGGAGTCGCGCGGTGACGTGCCCATCACGTGCGTACCGCCGCTGTGCCCGGCGCCCCAGTAGCGGAGCGGTTCGCCGTCGTGTTCGAAGTAGTGCCCGTCGTCCGGTTCGTACGCCGTGAAGTCCTCCGCGCCGAGCATCTGGAACAGCTGTTCCGACACCCTTTTCGCGGCGAGCAGGCCGTCCTTGACGTAGTCCGACAGCGCGTAGTGGACGGACGGGCGCGGGTTGCCCAGGGCGTCGCGTGCGTCCGCGAGGGTGACGCGGTTGGCGGGGTCCGCCTCCTGCTCGACCTCGATCTGCAGCGTGAACTGCCTGCCGACCCGCTCCGCGACCGCCTTCCTCAGCTCGGTCCCGCGCAGACCGGCGGCGACGAGCTCGGCGGTGTCCGAGCCGGGGCTGCCCGCCGACCAGCCCCAGCCCCAGTTGCCGATCTCGATGCGGAACGGCGCCCGTGCGCGGCGCTCGGGGCCCGACCGGAAGGTCTCGATGCCGGTCGTCGAGCCCGGGCCGCGGAACGGGCCGATCGGGTGGGGCATCAGCCCCCACGTCAGCAGCACCGGGTGTCCCATGAGGTTGCGCCCCACCTGCCCGCTGCTGTTCGCGAGCCCTGACATGAGCAGCAGCTTGGCGTTCTCGACGGCGTGCGCGGCGAGGAGCACGACGTCCGTTGGCACCGTGTGCCGCGTGTGCCTGCCGGAGGTGTCGTCCTCGTAGCGCTGGTAGCCGACCTCGGTGATGCGGCCGGTCTCGTCGGCGTGCAGCCGGTTCACCACGCAGCGGGTGCGCAGCTCGACGCTGGCGGACCACCGCTCCTGCGTGCGGCGCGGTGTGTACTTGGCACCCTCCGGGCAGACGGGCACGCAGCTCGCGAAGCCGGCGCAGAGCCGTCCGTCCGGACGGTATCCGTCGACCGGGACACCGTTGCGCGCCTGAGGTGTGCCGACGACCAGGAGCTTGTGGCCGTCGATGCGCCGTCCGTCCACAACGGACGCTATGGCGTGGTCGAGGAACGTGCGGGGCAACGCGTGCATCGGGTAGCGGTAGCCGTCGGCGACGGGAACGTGCTGCCGTTGCTCGTCCGCGTCGGCCGCGATGCCGATCTCCCACTCCGCCGCGCGGTAGTGTGGTTCCAGGTCCGCGTAGGACAGCGGCCAGTTGCGGCCCCGGCCGAGGTCGCCGGTGCGGAAGTCGTCGGGGCGCATCCGGGGTGTGATGCCGGTCCAGAGGGTGCCCGTGCCGCCGTTCATGCGCAGGTAGGGGCTCGCGAGCGAGTGCGGGCCGGTGGTGACCAGGTAGTCGCTGGACGGCGCGGCGGCCGTCGTGCGGTAGGGCGTGAGCGGCGACTTGACGAGCGCCGTGCGGAAGCGGCTGACCGCGTCGTCGTTCGGTTCCGCGCCCGCCTCCAGGACGAGCACGCGAAACCCGTTGTCCCCCAGCACCTTGGCGACGAGCGAGCCGGCGAACCCCGCGCCGACGACCACGGCCCTCACCGGGCGCTTCTTCGCGGTCTGTGCTCCCAGCTGCCGAAACCGGGCCCCGCCGTGCCCGGCGGGGCGACCCCGATCGCCTTCCACGCCAGGCCTTCGGCGTAGGCGCGTTCGGCCGGGACCGCCCCGCGCCAGACCCCGGTGTACCAGAGCTGGATGACCTCGGCCTCGGACGCGCCGTCGGCCAGCGCGCGGTACTGCTCGACCAGTCCGGTCGACCTCAGCTCCTCCACCGAGAACCCGGTCAGCTCGGCGGACAGCTCCACGAAGGCGTCCATCCCGCCATCCTCAGCGGAGGAACTCCCGTGCGCCACACGATCCGGGCCAGGCTCACCCGCGTGGCGCAACCTCCATCTCGCCGAGCTCCGACCAGCCGTCCTGCTCGACGACCTGGCTCACGATGCGCGGCGTCTCGGCGAGGTAGCGCGGCAGTTCCTCCTGGGCGGTCCTGAAGTGCTCCGACCGCACGTGCGCGCCACCGGCGTCGCCGTCGCGGAACGCCTCGACCAGCACGTACTCGTTCGGGTCGTCGAGGCTGCGCGACCAGTCGAACCACAGGCAGCCGGGCTCGGCACGGGTGGCCTCGGTGAAGCTCCTGCTGAGCTCCGGCCAGGCCTCGGCGTGCTCGGGCAGGACGCGGAACTTGGCGGTGATGAAGATCAAGACGGCCTCCTCGAGCTGATCTGTCCGAGCCTAGACCGCCTGCGCGTCGACGACCTGTTCACGCGGTACCCACCCGTGTTCCTCCCCTGCGAGGCCGCCGACCCGCGCGTCCGCAAGGCGTGTGGCGCGGTCCGCGGACGCGAAACCGTTGGGAGGTCTACGAAACCATGACAGGCGAGGTGCACGCCGCGAGCGACCGCGCCGCTATCTGCGCCGACATCGACCGGACCCGCTAGACGACCTCGACCGTCACCTCGACGACGTCCCCGGGACTGATGTCGTTCTTCTTGCGCACGGCCGCCTTGATCGGCAGCACGTAGCACCCCGACTGCTTGTCCGGGAACACCGACGTGGACCACGTGCTGGCGCCCACGCCCACCCGCACCTTGACCGAGCCGAACCCGGCACCCGGCGTGGCGATGTCGCGGATCTGGTCCGAGACGTCCTCGGGCAGCGTCACGAACGTCCAGGTGTCCATGCGGCGGGCGTCCCAGAGCCACAGCTCCGCGTCGAAGACGAACATCCGGCCATTCTCGCAGCCACGCTCACAGCGGTGCGCTGACGTGGAAGCAGTTCGTCGAACCGCGAGGGCCGGCTCTTCGCCATGCCGTACATCCACCCCGCCGTCACCGTCAGTCACCAGACCAGCCGACTTCAGCGCGGTCGCTCACCCGTTATGGTGACGAACGCCACCGACCACTTCGGTCGGTTTACCTACCGAATCGGTTGGTGAACACCGTAAAGTCGAGGACATGCCACGACAGCCCAGGGCCGGGGTCGACGAGAGGATCCTCGACGCCGCCGCCGCGCTCTTCGCGCGGCACGGCTTCGAGCAGACCTCGGTGAAGGCCCTCGCCGACGCCGTCGGCCTGTCCAAGGCCGGCCTGCTGCACCACTTCCCGAGCAAGGAAGCTCTCTTCGAAGCGGCGTGGGAGCAGAGCCGCGTCATCTGCCGGCACGTGCTCGAGCTGGTCTCGGACATGCCGGCGGGACCCGCTCGCGAGCGCCGGTCGGTCGAGCTGCTGACCGACTACGCGCTCGACCGGCCGGGCATGGTCTCGCTGCTGTTCCGGTCGATGACGGCGCCCGGCGAGGACCCCCAGCAGGCGCAGGACGAGCTGCTGCTCAACGAGATGTTCGTCATCGACCCGACCACCGAACTGCCGCGCGCCATCCGGATCGTCGGCGCGCTCAGCGCCATGGCGGTGCTCACCCTGCTGGCCAACCAGGAGGGTGACAAGACGCTGTGGCGCCCCTTGATCCTCGCTACCTGTTATGACGCACTCGGGCACCGGGAGGCCTGACCACCATGGCGAAACTGCTCTACAGACTGGGTAGGGGTGCGCACCGGCACCGCCTTCCGGTCATCCTGCTCTGGCTCCTCGTGCTGGTCGGCTCCGGGGTGGGGGCCTTCACGCTCGGCGGCGAGACGTCCAACTCGATGTCCATCCCGGGCCAGGAGTCGACGACCGCGCTCGAGCGGATCCAGGAGAAGTTCGGCACGGGCGAGAGCGCGTCGGCGCGGGTCGTCCTGCAGGCTCCTGCCGGGCAGAAGCTGCCGCAGCACGTCAAGACGATCACCGACCTGGTGGCGGACGAGTCCGCGCTGCAGGGCGTGCGGTCGGCGACGAACCCGCTCGACCCGGCCGCGCCGAGCGTCAACAAGGACCTCGACGTCGGCTACAGCACCGTCACCTACGAAGTGAAGCCCGGTGAGGTCACCGACGCGCAGCGCGCCGACCTGCTCAAGGCCGTCGACAAGGCCCGCGCGGCCGGGTTGACCGTCGAGGTCGGCGGCACCGCGATGCAGGAGACGCCGCACGTCGGAGGCCCGACCGAGGCCATCGGTGTCGTGCTGGCGCTCGTCGTGCTCGCGCTGACCTACGGCTCGCTCGTGACCGCGGGCATGAACCTGCTGAGCGCCGGCATCGGCGTCGGCATCGGCACGCTCGGCATCACGATCGCGACCGGGTTCATGGACCTGCAGTCGACCACGCCGATCCTCGCCTCGATGCTGGGTCTCGCGGTCGGCATCGACTACGCGTTGTTCATCATCAACCGCTACCGCCAGGAGCTGCGCCGCGGCTCGGACGTCGGCCACGCCGTCGCGACCGCGGTGGGCACCGCCGGTTCGGCCGTCGTCACCGCCGGTCTGACCGTCGTGATCGCGCTGGTGGGCCTCGCGATCGCGGGCATCCCGTTCCTCACGCAGATGGGCGTCTCGGCCGCGGCCACGATCGTCGTCGCCGTGCTGATCGCCATCACGCTGGTCCCCGCGGTGCTGAGCCTGCTCGGCCGCCGCGTGCTGACCCGCAAGGAGCGCGGCGCCGCGAGTGCCGAGCCCAAGGACCGCGGCGTCATCACCGGCTGGGCCGGTGCGATCACCCGCAACCGCCTCGTCGCGCTGCTGCTCTCGGTCGTGGCGCTCGGCATCGTCTCGATCCCCGTGGCGTCCATGGACACCACGCTGATCCAGCAGCCGCCGGCCGGCTCCACGCAGGAGCGCGCCAACCAGATCCTCGCGAAGGGGTTCGGCGAGGGCTTCAACGGCCCGATCATCGTCCTGGTCGAGGGGGACGGCGCCGCCGCCATCGCCGGCAAGGCGGCCGAGCCGATCTCGAAGCTGTCCGACGTCGCTCTCGTGACGCCCCCGCAGCCGAGCCAGGACGGCGGGTCCGCGATGGTCACGGTCATCCCGAAGTCCGGCCCGGACAGCACGGAGACCGAGCAGCTCGTCGCCGACCTGCGCGCCGAACTGTCCGACCTGGACGGCGGCAAGGCCTACGTCACCGGCGCCACCGCGGTGAGCGTCGACGTGGCCACGTCCCTGGACCGCGCGCTGCCGATCTACCTCGCGGTCGTCGTGGGCCTCGCGCTCGTGCTGCTGGTCCTCGTGTTCCGCTCGCTGCTGGTGCCGGTCGTCGGTGTGCTCGGCTTCCTGCTCACCATCGGCTCCTCGCTCGGCGCGACGGTCGCGGTGTTCCAGTGGGGCTGGCTCGCCGACGCGGTCAACCTCGACGGCACCGGCCCGCTGATCAGCCTCACGCCGATCCTGGTGATCGGCATCCTGTTCGGGCTCGCCATGGACTACCAGATCTTCCTGGTGTCCCGGATGCACGAGGCGCACCACCGCGGCGCCCGGCCGATCGAGGCCATCACCACGGGCTTCCGCCAGGCGGCCCCGGTCGTCGTGGCCGCGGCGCTGATCATGTTCTCGGTGTTCGCGGGCTTCGTCCCGGCGGGCGAGCCGACCGTGAAGTCGATCGCCTTCGCCCTGGCGGTGGGCATCTTCGTGGACGCGTTCGTGGTCCGCATGGTGCTCGTGCCGGCCGCGCTGGCCCTGATCGGTGAGCGCGCCTGGTGGCTGCCGAAGTGGCTGCGGTGGCTGCCGGAGCTCGACGTCGAAGGCACGGCGCTCGACGAGATCGAGAAGAAGGACCAGCAGGAGCCGGTCACCGTCTAACCGAACCGGTGGACAGAGATCCGCCCTCACCCGTGTGTCTTGGGTGAGGGCGGATCTTTTCGTCTGTCAGGCCACGTGTCCGGTCCGCGTCATGGAGACGGGCGAGCGGCTTGTGGAGAACTGGCGCCTCACCCACCGGGCCACCGTCCGCGGTGGCGGCTCCACCGCTCCGGCGAGTTGGGCCACCACGGCCAGTTCGGCACCGTCCTCGACGGCGATCGCCCACCCGTGTCCCTCGGTCCACAGCAGGGCCACGTCGCTGCCGGGGTGGTCGGGGAGGCTGCCGTCCACGGCGATGTACACGCGCAGGGGCTTCTCCCGATCGATGCAGGAGGACTCGCCGCTCAGTCCGAGTTCCCGCGTGACCCTCAGCGCGTAGTCGAGCACTTGCGCCATCACGTCGCCACCACCCTCCGCTCACCGGGGCAACAGCGCCGACTGCTTGACGCAGGGCGCGGTTACCCCGGTGGGGAGCGTGCAAACGTCAATCGTTCTTCACGTATGTCCGTGCAGTTCCACCGGCTTGGAGTTGCGCCGTGCGCGCATGCGCAGGTTCAGGAACTCCACGAACACCGAGAACGCGATCGGCCCGCACACGTACCCCTTCGGGATGTGCTGGTCGAAGCCCTCGGCGATGAGGCTGCCGTCGATCAGCAGCAGGAACGTGCTGCGGCCCTCCGCGCCGGCTCCTTCAGGCATACTTCGACAGTAACACGTAGCACTGTACGGTTGACTGAGGGAGGTGACCGCTTTGTCCGAATCGCTGCTGAAGATCGGAGAGCTCGCCGCCCGTGCCGGCGTGAGCATCCGCACGGTCGACTACTACACGACGCTGGGCCTGATCAGCCCCGCCCAGCGGACCGCGAGCAACTACCGCCTCTACCGCGCCGACGACGTGGACCGCATCCACCTCGTCCAGCGCCTGGAGGTCCACGGGCTGCCCCTGGAGGACATCGCCCGCGCGTTCGCCGCCGGCCCCGCCGACACCGCGGCGGTGCTCGGGCAGATCGACACGGACCTGCGCACGCTCCAAGAGGCGGCCGACGCGGCGTCTCCGGAGATGCACGGCCTGCTGGCGGTGATCGCGAACCGCGTGCACTCGCTGATCACCATCGCGCTGCAGCTCCCACCCGACCTGCCGATGTAGTCGCCCGCCGGTCAGGCGCGGTCGTGCAGCGTGACGTGGTAGCCGTCGGGGTCGGCGAAGGTGAAGGTCCGGCCGAAGGGGCCGTCGACCGGCGCCGAGACGATGGCGTGCCCGTCGGCGGCCAAGGCGTCGTGGATGCCCTGGACGTCCGTGGCGTGCAGCCAGATCGCGGCACCGATCCCGGGCCTGGAGGCCGAGGCGAGGTCCGTGCCGGGAACGACGTCGCGCAGGGCGAACGCGATCGGCTTCGTCTCGAAGACCACCGCGTGCGGAGGTCCGGCCGGTGAGCGGACGAGACCCAGGTAGCGCTCGTAGAACGCCCGCGAGGCGTCGAGGTCGCGCGCCTGCAGCGAGAGGAAGTCGGGACCGGTGACGGGCATGGTGTCTCCTCCATATGTGTCAGTTTTCTGACATGGCAGAGGCTATGTCAGAATCCTGACATGAGTCAAGACGACGCCGGAATCGACCTGGACACGTCGCTCGGGTACCTGCTGAAGGAGGCGTCGAGCGTCCTGCGCGCGGAGATGGAGAAGGTGCTGCGGCCGCTCGGGATGACCGTGACGCACTACTCCTGCCTCGAACTGCTGGCCCAGCGACCGGGCCTGTCGAACTCCGAACTGGCACGGCGCGCGTTCGTCACGCGGCAGTCGATGAACGTGCTGCTGCAGGCCCTGGAGCGGGACGGCGACGTGACCAGGCCCGCGGAGGCGCCCGTCGGGAAGGTCCTCCCCACCCGGCTCACGCCCCGCGGCCGGCGGAAGCTCGACAAGGCGTCCGCGGCGGTCCGGGCCGTCGAGGTGCGGATGCTGTCCGGGATGGCGGAAGCCGAGCGGTCGGCGGCGTTCCGGGCGCTGCGGAGCATGGTCGATTCGCTGCGCGACGGCGGTGTCTGAGGCCTGCCTCCCCGGTTATGGTCGGGAGGGACCGCGAGGAGGCGCAGTGGGACTTCGCAGCGAGCACTGGTACGCCGGGGACGACCGCAACGCCTACATCCACCGGGCCTGGATGCGCCGCGGCACCCCGGACGACGCGTTCCGCCGGCCGCAGATCGCGATCGCCAACACCGCCTCCGACCTCACCCCGTGCAACGCGCACCTGGACGAGATCGCGAAGTCCGTCTCCCACGGCGTGTACGAGGCTGGTGGCATCCCGCTCAACCTGCCCGTGGTGTCGCTCGGCGAGACCAACGTGCGCCCCACCGCGATGCTGTGGCGCAACATGGCCGCGATGGCCGCCGAGGAGATGCTGCGCGCCAACCCGGTCGACGGCGTGGTGCTGCTCGGCGGGTGCGACAAGACGATCCCGGCGTTGCTGATGGCCGCCGCGTCCGTCGACATCCCGGCGGTCGTCGTGCCCGGCGGACCGATGCTGACCGGCACGTTCCGCGGCGTCCCGCTCGGGTGCGGCACGGACGTCTGGCGGCTGTCCGAGGAGGTGCGCGCGGGCACGTTGTCGCAGGAGCAGTTCGCGCGCTCGGAGTCGGCGATGATCCGCAGCCGCGGCCACTGCAACACGATGGGCACGGCGTCGACGATGGCACTGGTCGCGGAGGCGCTGGGCACCGTCGTTCCCGGTGTCGCGGGCACCCCTGCGGCGGACAGCAGGCTCCTCGAAGCCTCGCACGCCACCGGCCGCCTCGTCGTCGAGCTGGTCGAGCAGGACCGCAGGCCCAGCACGTTCCTCACGAAGGCCAGCTTCCACAACGCGATCGTGGCGCTGGCTGCGATCGGCGGGTCCACGAACGCCGTGGTGCACCTGCTCGCCATCGCCGGACGCCTCGGCGTCGACCTCACGCTCGACGACTTCGACCGCGTCGGCTCGGGCGTGCCGCTCCTCGTCGACCTCCAGCCGGCGGGCCGGTTCCTGATGGAGGACTTCCACCGCGCGGGCGGCCTCCTGGCCGTGCTGCGGGAGGTGCGCGACCTGCTCGACCCCGCGGCGCTCACGGTCACGGGCCGGCCGCTCGCCGAGCACCTCGATGACGCGCCGATCTGGGACCCGCAGGTGATCAGGACCCGCGCGGAGCCGATCATCGCCGAGGGCGGGATCGCGGTGCTGAGAGGCAACTTGGCGCCATCGGGGGCTCTGGTCAAGCCGGCGGCCGCGTCGGCGCACCTGCTGCAGCACCGCGGCAGGGCCGTGGTGTTCGACAGCATCGAGGACTTCCACGCCCGCGTCGACGACCCGGACCTCGACGTGGACGCGGACTCCGTGCTGGTGCTGCGGGGCTGCGGCCCGCGCGGCTACCCGGGCATGCCCGAGGTGTCGAACATGCCGCTGCCGAAGAAGCTGCTCGAGCAGGGCGTGCGGGACATGGTGCGGATCTGCGACGGGCGCATGAGCGGCACGGCCTACGGCACGGTCGTCCTGCACGTGGCGCCGGAGGCGGCGGCGGGCGGGCCGCTCGGGCTGGTCCGGACGGGGGACGTCATCGTGCTCGACGTGGCGAACCGGCGGATCGACGTGGAGGCGCCGGACTTCGCGCGGCGCACCCCGAGCGAGGCGATGGCCAGGGCGTTCGCCTCACCGAAGCGCGGCTGGGAACGCCTGTACGTCGACCACGTCCTGGGCGCCGACACCGGAGCCGACCTCGACTTCCTGGTCGGCTCCAGCGGCAGCGACGTCGCTCGCGAGTCGCATTAGTGCGAGTGCTCGTGCTCCTCGACGTGTCCGGCGTCGTGCACGTGCGTGTGTGAGTGCGTCTCGCCGCCGTGCGTGTGGGTGTGCTCGTGTTCAACGTGCTCGTGCGTGTGCTCCCCGTGGGGATGCGAGTGAGTCGTGTCACCGTGGCTGTGCTCGTGGGTGTGCACTCCGTTGGTCATGACTTGATGTTGGCATGAGTCCCCCTGGAGCGCACTGACGCCAGATCTTGCCTATTGCAACATCATTGCTGTTAGCTACCCCAGGCAACACGGCAACCTGGGGAGGAACTGGATGCGGCGCGCGGCTCTGCTGGCCCTCGTTCTGCTGGCGGGGTGCACGTCACCCGACGGCTCCACCACCGCACCGGCGACGTCGATCGTCATCGGCGCGGGCAGCGAACCCGAGAACCTCAACCCCGTGCTCGGCTACGCCCCGGACGGCGCCGCGAAGATCTTCGACGGCCTCGTCGCGCGCGACGCCTCGCTGGCGCTGAAGCCCGCGCTGGCCGCGGAGCTCCCGAAGGCGTCGGCGGACGGCCTGACGTGGACGGCGAAGCTCCGCAAGGACGTCACGTTCTCCGACGGCACGCCCGTGACCGCCCAGGACGTCGTGTTCACCTACAAATCCGTGCTGGACAAGAAGGTGAACTCCACGATCGCCACGCGCTTCGACGCGCTGACCGACGTCGTGGCGACCGACGACAGCACGGTCGAGTTCAAGCTGTCGTACGCCTACGCGCCGTTCGCCCAGCAGCTCGCGCTCGGCATCGTGCCCGCGGCCAAGCTCTCCGGCATCGACATCAACAGCGCGCCGTTCAACACCGCCCCGGTCGGCAGCGGCCCGTACACCGTCGCCGAGTGGCGCAAGGGCGACCGGATGGTGTTGAAGGCCAACGAGAAGTACTGGGGCGGCGCACCGGCGGTCAAAACCGTCACCGTCGTCTTCGTGGCCGACGACAACGCCCGCGCGACCCGCATGGCCGCCGGTGAGTTCGACGGCACGGTGCTGCCCCCGAAGCTCGCGCAGACCTACCGCGACCGGTCCGGGTACAAGGTCGTGCAGAACCCGTCGGCGGACTACCGCGGCCTCGGAATCCCGTCCGAGCTGCCGCTCACCTCCTCCCCGCAGGTCCGGCGGGCGATCAACCTCGGCATCAACCGCCAGGCCATGATCGACGCGGTGCTGGCGGGCTCCGGCAAGCCCGCGTCCACTCCGATCTCCCCGCACCTGAAGGACTGGTACGACGAGGGTTCCGCGTTCCCGTACGACGTGGCGGAGGCGGAGAAGCTGCTCGACGAGGCGGGCTGGCGCAAGGGCGCGGACGGCAAGCGCTCCAAGGACGGCCAGCCGGCGAAGCTGCCCGTGCTCTACCCCGCCCCGGACGTGCTGCGCAAGGAGCTGGCGCTCGCCACGGCGTCCGACATCGCGAAGCTCGGCATCGACGCGCCCGTCGAGGCGACGACGTTCGACACCATGCTGCAGCGCCGCGAGGAAGCGGCGTCGGTGTGGGGTGGCGGTGACCCGTACGACCCGGACACGGCCGCGTACACGTTGCTGCACAGCAAGTACGCGGGCCAGGACGGCTACGTCAACATGACGCTTTACCGCAACTCCACTGTGGACACCGCCCTGGACACCGCCCGCCGCAGCCTCGACCCCGCGGCCCGCAAGAAGGCCTACGACGAGTTCCAGAAGGCCTACTCCGCCGACCCGGGCTGGGCGTTCCTGGTATTCCTCGACCACACGTACGTCATCCGGGACAGGTGGAACGGCCAGGAGACCCAGGTCGAGCCGCACGACCACGGCCTCGTGCACGCGGTGTGGTGGAACCTCGAGCGCTGGACGCCGAAGTCGTGACCCGGTCCATCGGCCGGCTGGCCCTGCGGCGGCTGGCCTTCGCGGTCCCCGTGCTGCTCGTGGTCAGCTTCGCGCTGTTCGTGCTGGCGAAGGCCTCCCCCTTCGACCCCGTCGAACGCTACTTCGGCGTGCGGATCATCGGCGCCTCGCCCGAGCGCGTGGCCCAGCTGCGGGAGAACTGGGGCGTCGACGAACCGGTCGTCGCGCAGTACTGGGCCTGGCTGCGGCACGCGGTGACGGGCGACCTGGGCGACTCGCTGTCGTTGCAGCAGCCCGTGTCCGAGGTCATCGGCGACCGTCTCGGGTGGACGGTGCTGCTCGTGTCGGCCGGTTTCACGCTGGCCCTGCTGCTCGGGCTGCTGCTGGGCACGTTCGCGGCGTGGCGGCAGGGCACGTGGCTCGACCGGCTGATCACGGGCGGCTGCTACGCCCTGGAGGCGGCGCCGGTGTTCTGGGTGGGGCTCGCGGTGCTGTACGTGTTCGCGCTGCAGCTGCGGTGGCTGCCCGGCGGTGGCGTGACGTCCGGGTCCGAACCGGTGTCCGCCGGCGGGGTCGCGGTCCACATGGTGCTGCCGGTGGCGGTGCTGGCGATCTCGCAGGCGCCGTGGTTCGTGCTGTTCGTGCGGCAGAACCTCCTCGAGTCGTTCACGCAGGACCACGTGATCGGTGCTCGCGCTCGCGGCCTCCCGGACCACCTGGTGGTGTCGGGGCACGCTCTGCGCACCTCGCTGCTGCCGTTCCTGACGCTGCTCGGGGCGCGGCTGCCCGAGCTGATCACCGGGGCGTTGCTGGTGGAGACGGTGTTCTCGTGGCCCGGCATCGCACGCGCGACCGTCGAGGCGGCGCTGAACGTCGACTTCGCGCTGCTGGGCGCGCTGACCGTGATGGCGACGGGCGTGGTGCTGCTGGGCAACCTGCTGGCCGACGTCCTGTACTCGCTCGCCGACCCGAGGGTGGCGCTCGATGGCTGACCTGACCTGGCGTCCCGCTCCGCGCAGCCGCCTGACCGCCGCGAGCCCGCCGCGCTCCCCGAAGTGGCGGCTGCTGCCCTCGGCGGCGATCCTCGTGCTCGTCGCGCTGACCGTCCTGGTCGTCCCGCTGGTCGTGGAGCTCAACGAGCAGTACGTCGACCTCGCGGTCGCCAACCGGCCGCCGTCCGCCGCGCACCTGTTCGGCACCGACGAGCTCGGCCGCGACGTGCTGCTGCGTTGCGTCTACGCGCTGAGGGTCTCGCTGACGGTCGGTCTGGTGGCCGCGGTGATCTCCGCGGTCGTCGGCACGGCGGTCGGCGCGCTCGCCGGCACCGTCGGCGGCTGGTTCGACCGGGTCCTGATGCGCGTGGTCGACGCGATCGCCTCGGTACCGCACCTGCTGCTGGGCATCGTGATCGTCGCGGTCCTGCGGCCCAGCCTCACCGCCGTGATCATCTCGATCGCCCTGACCCACTGGCTCACCGCGGCGAGGATCGTGCGCTCGGAGGTGCTGTCGCTGCGCACCCGGCCGTTCATCGACGCGGCGATCGTCGGCGGCGCCTCGCGGCTGCGGGTGCTGACGCGGCACCTGCTGCCGAACGTGGCGCCGCAGATCCTGCTCGCGACCACGCTGATGGTGCCGCACGCGGTGTGGCACGAGACGGCGCTGTCGTTCCTCGGCCTCGGCCTGCCGCCGCACGCGGCCAGCATCGGCAACATGATCAACGACGCCCAGCGGTCGCTGCTGACCGGCGGCTGGTGGATGTCGCTCGCGCCCGGACTGCTGCTGATCATCACGACGCTCGCGGTGTCCGGGGCGAGCGGCGTGTGGCGGGACCGGCTGAACCCCAAGCGGCGCACGGAGCTGACGTGGTGAACCTGGAGATCGACCGGGTGTCGGTGCGGTTCGCGCTCCAGGGCGCGACCGTCGAGGCCGTGAACGACGTGTCGTTGCGGATCAGGCCCGGCGAGTGCGTGGCGCTGGTCGGGGAGAGCGGCTGCGGCAAGACGGTGCTGGCGTCGGCGCTGCTCGGGTTCCTGCCCGGCAACGCCGAGACCAGCGGCAGCGCGCGGCTCGGTGACGTGGACCTGCTCGCGGCGAGCGATCACGAGCTCGCGACCACCATCCGCGGCCGGCGGATCGGGTTGATCCCGCAGAGCCCCGCGAGCCACCTCACGCCCGTCCGCACGGCCCGCTCGCAGCTCGAGGAAGCCGCCCGCGTCCTCGGCGGCGACGCGCGCAAGGCCGCCGAACGCGCCGGTCTGCTGCCCGAGCACCTCGACCGCTACCCGCACGAGCTGTCCGGCGGCATGGCGCAGCGCGTGGCGAACGCCCTGGCGCTCGTGGGCGACCCGCCGCTGCTGATCGCCGACGAACCGACCACCGGGCTCGACCGCGACCTCGTCGACGGGCTGCTCGACGAGTTCCGCAGGCTCGTCGACGACGGGCACGCCGTCCTGCTGATCACGCACGACCTCGCCGCGGCGCACCGGGTCGCCGACCGGATCGCGGTGATGTACGCGGGCCGGATCGTCGAGGTCGGCCCGGCCCACGCGGTGCTGGACGACTCCCGGCACCCCTACGCCCGCGGGCTCGCCAACGCGTTGCCCGAACGCGACTTCCTGCCCATCCCCGGCCAGCCGCCCCTGCTCACCGACCTGCCGGCGGGCTGCGCGTTCGCCCCGCGCTGCGCGCAGGCCACCGCCGTCTGCGAGGACCGCCCCGTGCTCACCGACGACCCGCACGCCGTCGCGTGCCACCGCCCGTGCTGACCGGCACCGGCATCACCGCCGGCTACCGCGACCCGGTGGTCACCGACGTCAGCCTGACCGTCCAGCCGGGACGGACGACCGGCCTCGCCGGCCCGAGCGGTTCGGGCAAGTCCACTGTGGCGCGCGTGCTCGCGTTGCTGCACAAGCCCTTCTCGGGCACCGTGGAGATCGACGGCGAGACGGTCACCGGCTTCCGGTTCAAGGCGACCCAGCGCACGAAGATCGGCGTGCTGTTCCAGCAGCCCCGGCTCTCGGTCGACCCGCGCTTCACCCTGCGCCAGGCGATCGCGGAGCCGTTGCGGGGCGGGGACGTCACCGAGCTCGCCGACCTGGTCATGCTCACCGGCGACCTGCTGGACCGCCGCCCGCACGAGGTCAGCGACGGCCAGTTGCAACGCGCCTGCCTCGCCCGCGCGCTGGCGCTGAAGCCGCGCTACCTCATCTGCGACGAGATGACGACGATGCTGGACGCCTCCACGACGGCCGCGCTGGTCGGCGTGATCCGCGCCTACCAGCGGGAATCCGGCGCCGGGGTGCTGGCGATCTCGCACGACGCCACGTTGCTCGCGCGGTGGGCGGACGAGACGGTCAGGCTTTCAGCACCGCTTCCACGATGACGTTGTCGCGGTAGCTGCCGGCGACCCGGTCGAACTCCCCGCCGCACGTCACGAGCCGCAGCTCGGACAACGGTGCCGGTCCGTAGACCACGGCCGTCGGGAACGCCGTCTTCTGCGTCGAGTAGGAGTTGTTCACGACGAACGTCAGCTTGCTGCCGTCCTCGCGTTCGACCAGCACCTCGGCTCCGGGCTCGAGCTCGGGCAGCCGGAAGAACACGCCGGGCCCGGTCTTCGAGTCGACGTGGCCGGAGATCACCGCGGGCCCGGCGTCACCCGGCGCGACGCCCTTGGCGTACCACCCGGCCTTGTCCGCGCGCGTCGGCGGCTCCAGCGCGCCGGAGGAGTCGACGTCCAGCGCTTCGAGGGACGTCTCGACGCCGATCGACGGGATCCGGACCGTGACGGGCTCCGGCACCTCGTCCCCGCCGGGCCCTTTGACCACGTAGATCAGCGTGACCAGCACCGCCGCCCCCATGAGGAGCTTGCCCCTGGCCATCAGCCGAACCGGAACAGCCTGCCGCGCGCCGAGTGCATCGCGATGCCCACGATGAGCGCGATGACCAGCGCCGTGACCCAGTCCCAGCCACCCGCCATGCCGCCGAAGCCGGTCTCCTGGCCGCCGCCGGGCACGACCTCGGCACCCTTGGCGTCCGTGCGCAGCTCGATGCGCCGGGCGCTGACCAGCAACGAGTAGACGGCGCCGCTCTCCAGCGTCGCCTCCAGCCTCGTCGAGTCCTTGCCGCGCGGCAGCACCTGCAGGGCGTCCGAGCCGGGCAGCATCATGACGTAGCCGGTGGCCGAGGTCGGCTGCACACCGCGGTGCACGAACACGCTGCCGCGCAGGAGGTCCATCTCGGCGTCGCCCGCGTTGATCACCCGCAGCCGCGCCTGCCCGTTCGGCGGCAGGTTGACGTCGTCCTCCAGCACCTTCATCGACGACGCGATGTCGACGACCGTGTACGCCTTGCCCGCCCCGGCCCGCACGAGCACCGACCGCAGCACCGGGCTGCCGGCATCGGAGCCGGCCGCGCGGAACTCGACGACGTGCTCGCCCGGTTCGACGCGGCGGTAGTCGTGGAGGTCGGCGTAGTCGAGGGTGCCGAGCTCGACACCGTCGAGTGAGGCGTCCACGCGGGCCTGGTCCATCGAGAAGTGCCCGAGCCGCAGGTACGTGCCCGCTGCGGCGTGCGCGGGCGTGGCGGAAAGCAGCAACAACAGCACTACGGCGAGCACTCGCACGCAGACCCCTCCCCTCATCGGACGCCCACAACGATAACGCGACTGATCAGCGTCCGGTGAGCTCAGGCCGTCCGCCGGGGTGCGTCACGGTGGCCCCGGACGCCTCCACGGCCAGCCGGGCAGCGTCCTCGGGGCCGTCTCCCCGCGTGAGCGCGAACGTCAACGCCGCCACGAACGCGTCGCCGCCTCCGGTCGTGTCGACGACCTCGACGTCGCCCAGGGGCACCACCAGCTCTCCCCCGTCCCAGACGAACACGTTGCCCACGTCGTCCACGGCGAACGCGACGAGCTCCTTGGGCATCAGCTCGCGAGCCGCGTTCACCGCGTCGTCCGCTGTCTTGATGGTCCAGCCGGTGAGCAGCTCGGCCTCCCGGTGGTCGGCGCGCACGACGTCGGCGCACTCCAGCAGTTCGGCTCGCAGCCGTTCGGGGGCGCCGTCGAGCACGACGCGGCCCCGCGCCGCCCGCGCGGCCTTCAACGCGACCTCGGGCGGTTGCTGCAGCTGCACGACCACGGCGGCCGCGCCCTCGATGAGGTCGACCGGCAGGTCTTCCTCGCGCAGCAGCAGGTCGTCCGGGAGGTGCTCCAGGTAGCGCCAGCCGTCCGCCACGACGTCGACGATCAGCCCGGTCTCCTGGTCGGGGCGGCGCACCACGGCTCCGGTCGCGATCCCGTCCGCGGCGGCCCGCGCGATCAGCCGTTCACCGACGTCGTCGTCACCGACCACACCCACGAGCGCGACCGGCGCGCCCAGCTGCGCCAGGCCGACCGCGATGTTCGCGCCCTTGCCGCCGAGCACCTCCCGGCGCTCCCGCACGGGCGCGGTGCCCCCGGCGTCCGGCACCTCGTCGACGACGAGGACCAGGTCCCGTGCGATCTGTCCCACCACGACGACTTCGTCCACGGTGCAGGACTACCCGGCCGGGGGCCGATCAACTCCGCGAGAACCGATCGGTGACGTCCTCGCCGCCGGGCAGCACGGCGAAGAGGTCGACCGGCGTCCGCGGCGACACCATCTCGCCGCGGTGCTCGCGCTTGAGCCGGTCCCTCGCGACGGCGACCTGCTCGCCCGGTGCGGTCAGCACGAGAACCGGCACGGCGCCCTGCGAGACGTGCGCGCCCACCCTGTCCTCGCTGCCGCGCCCGAACTTCAGCACCTTGCCGTACCGCACGAGGTAGAGCAGTGTCGCCTCCCCGCGCGCACGCTTGAGCTGCTGCACTTCGCCCGTCTCGTCATTGCGGCCCCACGTGCCGTGCGACTTCGTGAGCCAGCGGAAGCCCGTCCACGGCAACCCGTGCACGTCGGTCGCGAGCACGGTCCAGCCCGGCCGGGCGTACCTGGCGAGCCGGACCTTGACGGTCGTCGCGGCGATGAGCTCCGAGTTCTCCCGCCAGGTGCCGTCGAGCTCCAGCCGGTGCGCGATCTCCTGCACCGCCGGGTCCGGCACCGACCTGTCGTCCAGGCACACCAGGCACCGCGTGCGCGCTGCGGTACCGCAGGACCGCGCGACACCGCACCAGCCGCACTGCCGGATCTGCACGGGCGCGCCACCGGGCCTGTCGTGCAGCACCTTCATCTGGTCCGCCACGACCCGCAGGCACGGCGCGCACAAAGCACACCACGCGACCTCGGTGACTTCCTTGCGCGGCAACCTGGTCATGCAGTTGATGCACTGCTTCACTCGCCCTCCCCTTGCGGGAAAGCCTATTCCAGCGCCCTTTTCAGGCGCGAGGAGACCAGGGCGTGCCGGGGGTCGGTGACGGGCAGCGACACCCGCAGGCGTTCGAGCACCTCGGCGTCCTCCCCGCTGTCCGCGAACGCCAGCAGCGCGTCGAGGTCGCCTCGCTCCAGCACGCCCCTGCGCACCGCGGCGGCCAGGTCGGTCCGTTCCTCGCGGACCACCGGGGCGTCCGAGCGCGGCAGCAGGTCACCGCTGTAGTGCCGGGTCGCCTCGCCCGCGTCGCCGGACCGCAGTGCCGTCCGCACGTCCAGGAAGTCGCCGCGCACCACCGCGTCGAGCCGGTACGGCCTCGTCAGCAGGACACCACCGAGCTGCGCGCGCAGCCTGTGCAGCTCCGCGCGGACCGTGGTCGGGTTCCCCCGCTCGCCGTAGAGCAACAACGCGAGCTGCTCGGCCGTCAGCCCCCTGGGGTGCAGGGCGAGGGCGGTCAGCACCTCGGCGTTGCGCAGCGTGAGCGCGAGCGGCCTGCCGTCGAGGTCGGCGTGCAGCCCGCCGAGGAACTCCAGCGTCAGCACGTGCCGGCGCGGGGCGAACTGCCGCAGGTGGTGCGTGGCGAGCTGGGCGGCCGCGCACACGAGCTGCGCGACGGCCGGGTGCATGGTCTTGAGCGGCCCGCTGACGTCGACGACGCCGAGCAGGACGCCGGTGTGCGGGTCGTGGATCGGGCTCGCGGCGCACGTCCAGCCGTGGTAGGTGCGCACCAGGTGTTCGCGCGAGTGCACGGTGACCGGACGGCCGGTCACGAGAGCGGTGCCCATCGCGTTCGTGCCGATGACGTCCTCGCTCCAGCGCGAGCCCTCGGTGAGGTGGACGCGGTCGGCCCGGTGGCGGATCCGGTTGTCACCCTCGCACCACAGGATGTGCCCGCGCGCGTCGGTGACGATCATGATCGTGTCGTCCATCGACAGGGTGCCGCGCAGCAGCGGGACGGTGTGCGCGAGCGGGTGCGCGCCCCGCAGGTCCGCGATCTCGTCGGGCGCGTAGACGACCGGCGCCTCGTGCCGGTCCGGGTCGACGCGCGCGGCGAGGGACCGCCGCCACGACTCGAAGATCACCGGGCGGGCGTCCCCCAGCTCAGCTGGGTGCACCAGTCAAGGATGCAGGCCGCGTCGCCGCGCCTGCAAGCATCCCGTTGCCCCGATCGGATGCAACGCGGGTGAAACGTTGCCGGTTCTACGTTCGCCACCTGTTCGCAACGACGCGGAAGGAACGCCCATGGCGAAGTACGCGGCTCCGGGGCAACCGGACAGCGTGGTCACGTACCGCGACCGGTACGACCACTTCATCGGAGGCGAGTACGTACCGCCCGCCAAGGGCGAGTACTTCGCCAACCCCACCCCGGTCACCGGTGAGGAGTTCACCGAGATCGCCCGGGGCACCGCCGACGACGTCGACCTCGCGCTCGACGCGGCCCACGGCGCCGCCCGCGCCTGGGGCAAGACCTCGCCCGCCGAGCGCGCGAACGTCCTCAACAAGATCGCCGACCGCGTCGAGGAGAACCTCGAGAAGCTCGCGGTCGCCGAGACGTGGGAGAACGGCAAGCCGGTCCGCGAGACGCTGGCCGCCGACCTGCCGCTCGCGGTGGACCACTTCCGCTATTTCGCGGGCGTGATCCGCGCCCAGGAGGGCGGAATCTCGCAGATCGACGAGGACCTGGTCGCTTACCACTTCCAGGAGCCCCTGGGCGTCGTCGGGCAGATCATCCCGTGGAACTTCCCGCTGCTCATGGCGACGTGGAAGCTCGCCCCCGCCCTGGCGGCGGGAAACGCGGTGGTGCTCAAGCCGGCCGAGCAGACCCCGGCGTCGATCCACGTGCTCATGGAGCTGATCGCCGACCTGATCCCGCCGGGCGTGCTCAACGTCGTCAACGGTTTCGGCGTCGAGGCGGGCAAGCCGCTCGCGTCCTCGCGCCGCGTGGCGAAGGTGGCGTTCACCGGCGAGACGACCACCGGCCGGCTGATCATGCAGTACGCCAGCGAGAACATCATCCCGGTCACGCTGGAGCTCGGCGGCAAGTCGCCGAACGTGTTCTTCAACGACGTGGCCGCGCAGCGGGACGCCTTCTACGACAAGGCTCTCGAGGGCTTCACGATGTTCGCGCTGAACCAGGGCGAGGTCTGCACCTGCCCGTCGCGGGCGTTGATCCAGAGCGAGATCTACGACCAGTTCCTCGGTGACGCCGTCGAGCGCACCAAGGCCGTCAAGCAGGGCAACCCCCTCGACACCGAGACGATGATCGGCGCGCAGGCGTCCAACGACCAGTTGGAGAAGATCCTGTCGTACATCGACATCGGCAGGCAGGAGGGCGCCCGCGTGCTGACCGGCGGCGAGCGCGCCGACCTCGGCGGCGAGCTGTCCGGCGGCTACTACGTGACGCCGACGGTGTTCGAGGGCGACAACAAGATGCGGATCTTCCAGGAGGAGATCTTCGGCCCGGTCGTCTCCGTCGCGCGGTTCTCCGACTACGACGACGCCATGAAGATCGCCAACGACACGCTCTACGGCCTGGGTGCCGGCGTCTGGTCGCGCGACGGCTCGGTGGCCTACCGCGCCGGCCGCGACATCCAGGCGGGCCGGGTGTGGGTGAACAACTACCACTCCTACCCGGCGCACGCGGCGTTCGGCGGCTACAAGCAGTCCGGCATCGGCCGCGAGAACCACCGCGTGATGCTCGACCACTACCAGCAGACCAAGAACCTGCTCGTCAGCTACTCGCGGAACGCCCAGGGCTTCTTCTGATGCCCCGCGTGGCCCTGACCCCGGAGGCGGCGACTCTCCTGCGCCGCCTCCGGGCTGAGCACGGCGAGCTGATGTTCCACCAGTCCGGCGGGTGCTGCGACGGCTCCGCCCCGATGTGCTACCCGCTCGGGGAGTTCCGCACCGGCTCGTCGGACGTGCACCTCGGCGACCTCGACGTGGCCCCGGAGCCGCCCGCGGAGGCCTTCACGGTTCCCGTCTGGATGTCCGCGGCGCAGTTCGAGCACTGGAGCCACACGCACCTGACGATCGACGTCGTGAAGGGCCGTGGGAGCGGTTTCTCCCTGGAGGCACCACTGGGAGTGCGCTTCTTGGTGCGTTCGCGTCTGCTCTTGGACGAGGAGCTCTAACATGCGCGCATGACCGTCCAATGCGGATGCTGCGGAGCCGAGATCACGTCCACCGACCGCATCGACTACCGGCTGAACCGTCCGGAGCAGCTGATCGGCGTACCCGGCGGGCAGCTGGGAGCGCCGACGGGCGGACTGCTCGTCGGACCGGACGGTGACTCCTACATCCGTTGTCTGCTCCCGGTTCGGCTGACCGGCGGAACGGAGCTCGTGTTCGGGGCGTGGACGCAGATCAGCAAAGTCGACGCGATGTACGCGCACGCCGTGTGGGACAACGACGAGCAGTACGCGAACCTGCGCGTCGCCGGCAGGTTCGCGAACGTCATCAAGCCGTGGGACGTCTTCGGCGTGCCGGTCGAGGCGGCCGTGCTCAACACCGACGAGCTCCCCTACTTCACCTCGCACCCGTTGCTGGAGCGGGAATGGGACCGCGACGAGGTGCTGTGCCGCATCCGGCACCCGCTGCCCGTTCCCGTGCGCGAGACGCTCGGCGAGGTCTGGTCCGTCGAACGCACCGAGGGCATGCGGTGCGCGGTCGAGGGCCGCACGGTCAGGTTCACGAGCCCCGGCCGCCGCGTCGCGCTCGACGTCTACGCCGACCTCACCGGCGGCAGCGTCAGCGACTTCCTCGGCGCGGTCCTCGACGGCTACCCCGCGACCGCCGAGCACTCCGTCTCCCACGACGGCCCCGAGCTGCGGCACGCGTTCTGGCTCAGCGAGGTCATCGACGGCCACGAGGAACAGGTCTTCCACGGGCACGTCGTCCGTCCCGGCACGATGATCTCCGTGCGCTGCGTGTACCGCTATCCGGCAGACAGCGCGTGGGCACAGCACGTGCTCAACAGCGTGCGGTACATCGGATGACGGCCTGCGCGTGCTGCGGCGCGGAGGTCGACGAGCCGGGCGCCCTGGACCTGGACCTCGGCCTGCCCGCCGGCGCGGCGGGAGCCGAACGCCTCGCGGACGGCAACGTGCTGCTGGGCGAGCAGGCGTACGTCCGGTGCGCGCTCCCCGTCGAGCTGACCGGTGACCTGGAGCTGTGGTTCGACGCGTGGATGCGGGTCACCGCCGCGGCAGCCCGGCGCGCCGCCGAGGCGTGGGGCGACCCGTCGCTGCGGCTGACGGGGACGTTCGCGCACGACATCAAGCCGTGGGACGACCTGCACGGCGCCGAGGTCGTCGCGGAGGTCGTCGAACCCGGCACGCCGCCCGAGCTCGTCGAGCACCCGTTGCTCGGCACGACCTGGGACCGCGACCGGGTGCTCAGCGCGTTCCCGGTCGCCCTGCCGATCTCGTTCCAGCAGGAGGTGCGCGGCCCGTGGAGCGTCGAGCGCACCGCCGGGCTGACACCGCGCCTGCTCCCGGACGGCCTGCGGTTCGCCGCACCCGGCCGCGCGGTGTTCGTCGACACCCGCAAGCTGCAGGGCATGCCCGCCGACCGGTTCCTCGAGATGGCTCTGGAGAACGCGCCGGACGTGCCCGCCGGCCAGCGGTTCCTGGTGCGGGACGGCGTCGAGCTGCGGCACGCGCTGTGGCTCACCACGCACCGGCACGAGTTCTACGGCCACGTCGCGCGGTTCGGCGAACTGCTGCTCGTGACGTGCCTCTACGACGACCCGGCCGACCACGCCTGGGCGCGCCACGTGCTGAACAGCGTCCGTTACGAGCCCTGACCGAACGTCAGCCGCATGTCGTCCATCGCGACGCTCACCAGCGGCGTGCGTCCGGTCAGGTAGCCCAGCGGCCCGCCGGCCGGCACCAGCCACGCGGCCTCGGCCAGGCGGTAGCGGCCGGACATGACGGCTCGGGCGCGCACGTCCCTGCCGTCGAGGTGCTGGGCGATCGGACCCGCGAACCGCCACCTGCCCGGCAGCGGCAGAAGGCTCTTGACCGCGACCGCCGCGATCGACGAGCCAGCGCCGAAACGGGCGAGCTGCTTCGGGATGGCCCACAGCTCACGGCCGCCCTGCCGCGACGCCTCGCTGTCGACCCAGATCTGCGGCACGGACACGGCCACCGCCCCGCGGTCCAGGACCGGCACCGCGACGAGCAGCTCTTCGTAGGTGAGCACGCTGCCCGGTTCGTACGACACGAACGCGACGGCGACGAAGGCGCTGCCCGCCAGCGTGATCGGTCTCGCGCCGCGCGGCAGGTGCTCCCGCGGCACCTCGTCGCGCGGTACGCGGAACACGGAGATCACGGCGGATCCCCTCATGTGCCAGGGCTCAGGTGGGTACCGCACGTCCCCGATCGTAACGTCAGGGAAGTCCCAAGTTCGGACGAGTGACCTGGACCACTTGCCGCAGCGGACCGACGATTCCCGCCATGAACGTCCTGCTGGCATTCGCACTCACCGCGAGTCTCACGTCGCCGATGCACCTGCCCCCGACCGCACCATGCCCGGAGAACGTCCCCGCCGGCACCACCTGCTACGAGGGCCGGGACGCCAACGGCGCTTACTACACGGTCGCCGTGCCGAAGAAGTGGAACAAGACGCTGGTCGTGCACTCGCACGGCGGTCCCGACCTCGGCGACCCCACGCCCGAGCGCACCCGCGACGACCTGAACCGCTGGGCCGTCATGGTCAAGGAGGGCTACGCCTGGGCCGGCACGTCGTACCGCCGTGGCGGCTACGGCACCCGGATGGCGGCGGAGGACACGGACAACCTGCGCCGCATGGTCAGCGGGATGCTCAAGCCGCACAAGGTGTTCCTGCACGGGCAGTCGTGGGGCGGCAACGTCGCGGCCAAGACCGTCGAGCTCTACCGGGGCTACGACGCGGCGCTGCTCACCAACGGCGTGATGGCGGGCGGCTCGCGCGGCTACGACTACCGCGTCGACCTGCGCGTGGTCTACCAGTACTACTGCGGCAACCACCCGCGCCCGTCCGAGGTGCAGTACCCGCTGTGGCAGGGCCTGCGGCCCGGCTCGACGATGACGGCCGCCGGCCTGCGCGGCCGCGTCGAGGAATGCCTCGGCGTGGCGGGCAGCCGCACCCCCGAGCAGCAGCAGAAGCTCACCGACGTCCTCGCCGTCACCAAGATCCCCGAGGAGACCCTGAACTCGCACCTGAACTTCGCGACGTTCACGTTCCGCGACATCGTCCACAACCGACTGGGCGACCGGAACCCGTGGACCAACGCCGGCGTGGTCTACAAGGGCTCGCACGACGACAAGGCCTTGAACGCAGGCGTCGAACGCTTCGCCGCCGACCCTGCGGCCCGCGCCGAACTGGCGTACGACAGCGACCTCACGGGCAAGATCGACATCCCGGTCCTGTCCCTGCACGCGATCGGCGACCCGACGGCGTTCGTCGAACACGAGTCGGCCTACCGCGACACCGTGCGGAAGGCTGGCCGCTGGTACAACCTCGTGCAGACCTTCACGACCGAAGCGACGCACAGCTCGTTGAGCGACTCCGAGTACGCCGCGGCCATGCAGTCCCTTGCCACCTGGGAGAAACGCGGCCTGCGCTCCACCCCGTTCCAGATTGCCGCCTCCTGCGCCGGCCACGACCGGGAATACGGCACGGGCTGCTTCTTCAACCCCTGGTACAAGCCCGCGCCGTACGAGTCGCGGGTCGCGCCCCGCTGACCCCCGCCGGCCCGGCCGCGGTGTCCCGCGGCCGGGCTTGCCTCCCGGTCATCGCCTGATCCACCAGCCTGTCCTGCGAGTCTTCGCCTGAGGTGAAGGCCGATGCGGACCAGGATGATCTCGGCTCGGTGGTAGGCGGCTCGTTCCGCGAACCTGGTTGCCAGGCTGCGGAACTGCTGGAGCCGGTTGAAGCAGCGCTCGACCATGTTGCGTGCCTGGGAGAGTTCGGGGTCGAAGGCCGGTGGCCTGCCGCCGGCCGAGCCCTTGGCCTTGCGGCGAGCGAGCTGGTCCGTGTGCTCGGGGATCATCGCCTTGAACGGAACCTCGCCAACCGGCGTCAGGGGCGTCCGCCTCGGCATTTCCGCCCAGGGCCTGGGTCAAGGCGCCCCCGACCTGATCGCTGCCCGCCCGGAGATGATCACTCGCTGCTCGGAGGTGCGCGAGTTCGCCGCCAGCTTCAGCCCGCTGCGCAAGAAAATCCTTCCCGTCGACTGACCGGCCGCAGACGACAGCCGCCTGCCTGATCACGCAGTCATGGACCGAGCCAGGTCTTCTGCGCACGAGGTCCACCATCGTTGAGGCAGTGCGCAGATGGCTGTTCCACGGATCGGAATCTGTCCTCATCCTGACGGTCGTTCTCGTGTTAGAACGTCGAACCGGGAGCGGAAGCGCTGGTTTTCGCCGACGATCACCGAGAACGACGGGGTGCGTGACATCTGATGTGCGGAGAGCCGATCGTCGGATTGTGCCCCGGCCAGGGCGCGTACCGGCCGGGCGTGCTCAGCCAGGCGTGGGCGGGCGGGGACGAGGTGGTCCGCGAGGTCTTCGCCGCCGTGGACGAGGCCCACCGCGCCCGCACGGGTCGCACGGTCAGTGCCTTGGTGTTCGCCGACCCCGCGCCCTCCCTCGAAGACCTGGTGGCGCACCACGCCGACGAGCTCCAGCTGACGATCTACGCCACCGCGGTGGTCGCGCACCGGGCACTGGCCGCCAGGGGCGCCACCCCGGATCTGCTGCTGGGACACAGTCTCGGGGAGATCTCCGCACTGGTCGCGGCAGGGGTCTTCTCGGTAGCGGACGGCGCGGCGATCGTGTGTGACCGCAATGAGGTGCTGCGCGCGCACGCCCCTGAAGGCGGCATGCTGGCGCTGCGCTGCGGACGTGACCGGGCCGAGCTCCTGGTGACCCTCCTCGCCGCACCCGGCCTGGTCCTGGCGGTGGACAACGCCGAGGAGCAGAGCGTGCTGTCCGGCCCGGCCGAGGACCTCGCCGCCGCGGCCGAGGTGGCGCGGGCCCTGGGGATCGCTGCCGGCCCGCTCGGCTCCCCGTACGGCTTCCACCACCCGGCACTGGTCCCCGCCGGACGGGAGCTCACCCGGCGGGTGGCCGGCTACCGGCGGCACCCGTTCGCCGTGCCGGTGCACTCCCCCATCCTCGGCAGGCGCTACCGGGACGGCGACGACCTGGCCGCGCTGCTGGGGCTCCAGCTGTCCCAACCGGTCGGCTTCCGCGAGACGCTGGCCCGGCTGTCCGCCGACGGCGCACGCGTGTTCGTCGAACTGGGCGCGGGCGAGGTGCTCACCAAGCTGGTGCGCGGGGCCCTGCCCCTGGCCTCGGTGGTACCCACCTTCGCCGCCCCCGGGCCCATGTCGGACCTGGACGCGGTGGCCGCGCACCTCGCGGGTGTCCCGGTGCCGCGCGCGGAGGCACCCCGGCCGGTGGTGCCTGCGGCACCCGAGCCGACAGCGGCACCGACAGCGGCACCGGCACCGGATCGCACGGCGGCGCTCGCCCGGCTGCGGGAGCTGTACGCCGACACCCTGGAATACCCGGTGGAGGTCCTCACCGAGGACGCCTCCCTGGAGGCCGATCTCGGCGTGGACTCCCTGCGCCAGACCGAGCTGATGACCCGGATCCGCACCCTGTTCGACCTGCCCGCCCCGCCGCCCGGCTTCCGCGGCACCGAGCTGGACACGCTCGGCAAGATCGCCGACTACATCACGGCCGCGCGGCCATGACCGAACTCGACGGCCGGATCGCCCTGGTCACCGGGGGCGCGGGCGGGGTGGGCAGCGCGGTGGTCGAGCTGCTGGCCCGCCGGGGCGCGGTGGTCTACCTCAACTGCTTCCACTCCTACCCGCAGGGCAAGGAGATCGCGGCCCGGCTCACCGCCGAGGGCCTGGACGTGCGGCTGGCCCGTGGTTCGGTCACCAAGCCCGAGCACGTCGAGTCGATCATGGCGACCATCGGCCGGGAGCACGGCAAGCTGGACATCCTCGTCAACAACGCCGCGCTGGGCCTGTTCGCACCGGGACTCGACCTCGCCGAGGAGGACCTGGACCGGGTGCTGGCGGTCAACTTCCTGGCGCCACTGCGGTGTGTGCGGACGGCCCGGTCCCTGCTGCTGGCCAGCGGCTCGGCGAGCGTGGTCAACATCTCCTCCACCGGCGCCCGGATGGTGCTCCCGGACTACCTGGCGATCGGGGTCACCAAGGCGGCCCTGGAGGCGATGACCCGGTATCTGGCGGTGGAGCTGGGGCCGGCGGGCGTGCGGGTGAACACGGCCTCGGGCGGTCTGCTGGACACCCCGGGCGGCCGGATGTTCCCCGGCCACGAGTCCTTCGCGCGCAGCATCGTGGACAGGACCCCGCTGGGCCACCGCATCGGCGAGCCGGACGAGTTCGCCGAACTGGTCGCGTTCCTGGCCTCGCCCCGCTCCCGGTGGATCACCGGGCAGACCATCGACGCCGACGGCGGGGTGCGGCTGATGTGCGGCTCGGTGTCCGAGCCCGAGCCCGCCCTCTTGCCCGAGCCCGCACCCGTGCTCGAGCCCGTGCCCGTCCCCCTGCCCGAGCCCGAGATCGGCGACCCGATCGTGGTGGTCGGCATGGGCCTCGCCGTCCCGGGCGCGTCGAGCCCCGACGAGTTCTGGCAGGTGCTCAACGACGGCCCGGAACTGTTCACCGAGGCGCCGCCCGAGCGCTGGGTCACCGCCGCGTTCACCCCGGGCCGGGGCGACGTCCCGGACAAGGGCAGCCAGCCGGCCTGCGGCCTGATCACCGGTTTCCAGCCACACCCCGAGCTCGCCGCCGAAGGCCTCGCTGACAACCCGGCCACCGACTTCGGCCTGCTGTGGCTGCGGCACAGCCTCCACCAGGCCCTGGAACAGACCACCACCAGGGCGACCGACCGCTTCGCCTTCTGCGTCGGCCTGACCGCCGACGGCAGCCAGCACCACTCCGAGGCCCAGGTCCTGGCCGCGCTGTCCGATGCCCTGGACGGTCCGCTCGGTCAGCACCTGTCCGCAGAGGACAAAGCTGCGATCCGGGCCCGGACCCGGACCCGGTTCCGCCGGGGCACGGGCGAGACGGCGGACTCGCTGCCACCGGCCATCGCGGCCGGGGCGATCCGGGGCATCCTGCCCGAGGACTCGGCCGTGCACGTGGTGGACACCGCGTGCTCCTCCTCGCTGTACGCCCTGGACCGGGGTGTCCGCGAGCTGCGGGCCGGGCGCTGCGAGGTCGCCGTCTGCGGTGGCGCGGCGGCCATGCAGGTCACCTACATGGTGGCCTTCGCCAAGATGGGCGGACTGTCCCCGACCGGCCAGGTCCGCTCGCTGGACGAGGACGCCGACGGAGTGCTGTTCGCCGACGGCGCGGCCCTGGTGGTGCTCAAGAAGCTCTCCCGCGCCCAAGCCGACGGGGACACCGTGCTCGGCGTGCTCCGAGGCGTTGGCCTGTCCGCTGACGGCAAGGGCAAGGCGATCAACGCCCCGGCCAGCCGAGGCCAGGTCCTGGCGGCCCGCCGCGCCCTGGCCAAAGCCGGTACCGAACCGGGCGAGGTGGACGTGGTCATCGCGCACGCCACCGCGACCCCCGCCGGGGACAGCGCCGAACTGCTGGGCATCGCCGAGGTCTACCCGGCGGACCGGCCGCTGACGGTGGTGTCCAACAAGTCGGTGATCGGCCACACCGGCTGGCCCGCGGGTGTCGTCTCACTGATCCATCTGCTGCTGTGCCTGCGCCACCACGAGATCCCGCCGCAGCACCGGTTCACCCGGCTGCCCGCACACCTCGTCGAACACGCGCCCATGGTGCGCGTGCCCCGGCAGCCCGTCGACTGGCTGCCCACCGGCCGGGCGCGGACCGGCGCGGTCTCCGCCTTCGGTTTCGGCGGCACCAACGCGACCGCCGTGGTCTCGGAGTACCTCCCGGACCAGTGGCAGGTCCAGGCCCGGGAACCGGTCCCCCGGCAACGGCTGGCCGTCGTCGGGTGGGCGGCGCGGGAACCGGCGGACGGCGCGGCGGGTTTCGGCCCGGTGTACCCGATCCCGGACCTGCCCGGGGTCCCGTTGCCCAAGCCCGTGCTGCGGCGGATCGACCGGGCCCAGGTGCTGGCCATCGAGTGCTGGCGGCTGCTGCCCGAACCCGTGCGCGCGCTGTGCCGGACCCACCGGGACACCACCGGCGTGCTGTTCGGCCAGCTCGGGCAGACCGGCGCGATGCAAGGAGCCCAGCTGCGCGTGCACTTCGACGACCTCCGCGACACCGTGCGCGACGAGGTGTTCCTGGCCGGGCTGCGGGCCGAGCTCGACCGCACCTGGCCGGAGATCAACGCGGACACCCAGCCCGGCGTGATGCCCAACGTCATCGCCTCGCGGGTGGCCAACCTCGCCGACCTGCACGGTCTCAACCTCGTCGTGGACGGCGGAGAGGCCTCGCTGCTCCAGGCGTTCGAGAGCGCGGGCTGCTACCTCGACGGCGGCGAGCTGACGCTGGCGCTGGTCGGCGGGGTCAGCGCCAACCCGTACCGGGCGGGCGCCGAGGGGGCCTACCTGTTCGCGGTCACCACCCCGGAGCTGGCGCGGGCCTGGCACGTCCCGGTGCTCGCCGAGCTCGACCGAGCGGAGGCGAGATGAGGCTGTCCGGTGCCGAGGGTGCCCGCGAACTGCTCGAGGTGCTGACCGGGAAGTCCGAAGGACAGGTCGTCACCCGGCCCGCCCTGCCCGGCGGACGGACATCCCGGCTGCGGGCCGCCGCACCCGGACGGGCCACCGTGCTCCAGCGGCACGTGGTGTGCTGGCGGCCCGATCCCCGGGTGGCCGAGCCCGCGCCCTGGCCACTGGTCCCCGAGCACACCCTGATCGTGCTCGGCGAGGGTGTGCCGGACGGACTGCTCGACCCGTTGCCGGACACCACCGTGCTGCGACCGGGCACCGAGGTTCCCGGTGGCCACCGGCATGTGCGGGTACTCGCCTGCCTGCCCCCGGCCGGCGAGTGGCCGGCCTCCTCACCCGAGGCCGTGCTGCGGTTGCACGACGCCTGTTTCCTGGCGGCCAAGTCGGCGGCCGGGCTGCTGAGCTTCCACGTCGTGCTCTGCGGCGGGGCCGACGAACAGGGCCGCGTGCACCCCCACGCCGGGCTGTTCACCGGGCTGGTCAAGGCCATGGAAGTGGAACCCGTGCTCGCCGGAGCACACTGCCGGGTGCTGCTCACCTCGGCCGGCCCCGCGCGGGCCACGGCCGAACTGGCCGAGGAAACCGCCGCGCGGCACGTGCTGCCCGGGGTGGTCCGCGCGGGCGGGCTGCGGCTGACCCAGCGCGCGGAGGCGGTCCCGCTGGCCCCGGCGCGGCCGGTGCTCGCCGAGAACGCCGTGGTGGTCGGCGCGGGAGCCGGCCGGGGCATCGGCATGACCACCCTGCTCGGCTTGGCCGCGCACGCCCGCCCCGTGCTGCACGTGCTCGGTACCACCGATCTCGCCGCACACGACCACACCGCGCTGACCGAGGACCACGCCGCGCACCAGGCCCGGCGGCGGCAGGTCCTGCTCACCGCGACGGGCGGGCTCGCCGCGGCCAGGCAACGCCTGGAACGGCTCGCCCAGGCCCGGGAGGTGCACGCCAACCTGGCGCGGCTCACCGAGATCTGCGGCGAGGGCAGAGTGCACTACCACGTGTGCGACACCCGCGACGCCGACGCGGTACGACGGGTACGGGCCGCGATCGCCGGGCCGGTGGACCTGCTGCTGAACTTCTCCGGCCTCAACCGCACCGCGGAGCTGCCCGCCAAGTCGTTGGCCGACTTCCAGCTCGTGCGCGATGTCAAGGTGCACACCTACCGCGCGCTCAAGCTCGCCTTCGCCGGGCAGCCGCCGCGCCGCTGGGTCAACGCGGGCTCGCTGGCCGGGCTGCTCGGCATCCACGGCGAGACCGACTACAGCTCGGCCAACGACTTCCTGTTCACCGCCGCCGCCCGGGCCACCGGTACCGAGGAGACCACCTTCGGCTGGGGCCTGTGGGACGGCACGCCCCGCGCGGCCGATCCCCTGGTGGCCCAGGCGCTGACCCGGCACCTGTCCCTGATGCCCGCCGAGGAGGGCTTCGCGCACTTCCTCACCGAGCTGGCCCAGGCCCGGACCGAGCCCACGCTCGCCTACCTCGGCGAGGTCGAACGCCGGGTCACCGCGGCCCAGTTGCCCCGGCGCACCGCGGTCTGGGCGCCCCGGGAGCGGCCGTTCTTCCTGGACGAGATCACCGAACGCACCGAAGCCGGGCTGGTGGCCCACCGGGTCTTCGACCTGGACCGTGACGGCTACCTGAGCGAGCACCTGATCGGTGGCCATCCGACGCTGCCCGGCCTGCTGGCCGTGGAGATCGCCGCACAGGCCGCGACCGCCCTGGTGCCCGGACGCGTACCGGTCGCCGTGCGCGAGGTGTCGTTCAGCCACTTCCTGCGGGTGCACGCCGGCCGACCCGCGCGCAAGAAGATCGTCGCGGAGCTGACGGCCGGCACCGAGGACGAGTCCGTGGTGCTGGTGCGCATCCTCACCGATGTGGTCGCGCCGGACGGGACGGTGCTGGTCCGGGACCGGGAGCACTTCCGCCTGTCGGTGGTGCTGCGGGACCGGGCCCCGGACTGTCCGGTGCCGGACCGGCTGCCCGTGGTCACCGAACCGGTCCCGCGGCGCAGTCCCTACCAGCTGCCCAACCCGGTCGCGGCGCTGTCCGGGATCTTCGCGAGCTACTCGGAGGTGGACACGGGGGCGCACGCGAACCGGGCGCGGGTGGTGCTGGACGGTCCCGTGCTGGGGCGCTGGTTCGGTGGGGCGCTGCTGCCCGCCGTGCTGTGCGACACGCTCGCCCAGGTGTGCGCGGTCTCGCCCGCGGAGTGGAGCCCGGTGGTGGTACCGCGATCGATCGGGCGGATCGACTTCTACGGCGGCGGCAACGATCTCGCGCACGCTGGTGGTGAACTGACCGTGCTCGGCACCCGGGACGGGGCCTGGGGCGGGGTGCTCGGCGCCGACGGCAGGCTGCTGGTGCGGATGCTGGACGTCACCGGCGAGATGATCGGGTACGTCCACCAGCACACCGGGGAGTTCCGCACCGTCGACGAACACCCCCGGCCGGCCACCGCACCACCCGTGCGGTGGCCGGCGGAGGAACCCGCGCTGCGGCCGCAGCTGCTGGCCTACGACGAGCTGGACTTCGCCCGCCCGGTACAGCGCTGGGTGGAGGAGCCGGTACCGGTACCCCGGCTCAAGGGGGTGGGCGGGCTGCGCGGGCGGAACGTGCTGCTGCTCGGCCTGGACACACCGCTCACCACCGCCGTCGCGGGGTTGCTGAGCACACGCGGCGCGCACGTCACCGTCGCCCGCACCGCTGCGGAGACCACCGCGGCGGACTGGGACGGCATCGTCGACCTCACCCTCACCGGCGCACCGGACTACCAGCTGGGCGAAGAGGCCTGGCGGGCGGCGCTGCTGACCACCACGGCCGCCCTGCACACCGTCTACGACCGCTGGCTGGCCACCCCGGAGGCCGACCGGCACTTCTACCTGACGATCAGCCACGGCGACGGCCTGTTCGGCAGCTCCGGGGAGGCGGTGCCGCAGCCGTTGAGCGGGGCCTGGGCGGGACTGGCCAAGAACCTGATGGTCGAGCTGCCCGGGCTACGTGCCAAAACCGTCGACCTGGACCGGGTGGACGCGGCACTGATCGCGGACGCGGTGGACGCGGAGACCACCGAATGGGACTGCCTGGAAGTCGGCTACCGGCAGGGTGGCCGCTACGTGCCGCACGCCCGGATCGCACCACCTGCCGTGGACGCCCCACCGGTCGGTCCCGGCGACTGCGTGCTGATCTCCGGTGGCGGCCGGGGCGTGGGCTTCGAGCTGGCCAAGGCGCTCGCGGCGACCGGCGCGGACGTGGTGGTGACCGGGCGGCGGGAGCTGTGCGGCCCCGGGGCGGACCTGGACGAGGAAGCCTTCGCCGCCTGGCGCACCCAGACCCTGATCGCGGCAGCGCGCACTCCGGGCGGACTGGCCAGGGGCCGGGAAACGGTGGCCGCCCAGGAGTTCATCCGGCAGACCCGGAACAACCTCGCCGCCGGCCTGCCCATCCGCTACCTGCCCTGTGACGTCACAGACCGCGCGCAGGTGGACGAGATGCTCGCCGCACTCCCGCGCTCCCCGACCGTCCTGGTGCACAACGCCGCCACCTACCGGGGGGTCCGCTTCGCCCGCCTCACCCCGCAGGAGGTGATCGACGCGGTCGCCGTCCGGGTCACCGGCTTCACCACCCTGGTCTCCGCGCTGACCGCACGGGCGAGCCAGGACCGGCCGCTGCGCCAGATCAGCTGCGCCGGGTCGATCTCCGAACTCGGCGGCATGATCGGCCACACCGCCTACGCGGCGGGCAGCGGGGCGCTGAGCAGGCTCGGCCGGTGGACGGCCGGCCACACGGGCGTACCGGTGCACGTCGTGCGCTGGCCGACCTGGGAACGCACCGGCAACATCGTCAGCTACCACGGCGCGGTGCGCTACGGCAGCACGGTACGTCCGGAGGAGGCCACCACCCACTGGCTCGCCGAGCTGGCCGAGGGCACCAGCACGGTGAGCTACTTCGGCAGGCTCGGGGTGATGGCCCGGCCGCACCTCGTCCGCGCCTGGCCGTGGCCCGAGGGCAGCCCGGACTGGCCCAGGATCCGCACCACCCGGTTGCTGCTGGGCGAGGTGCTCCAGTTCACCGAACACCAGCGGTTCGTCACCCGGCACCACTGGTCCCCGGCAGGGGAACCGCACCTGGCCGGAGGCGCGCTGTCCGTACCCGTGCTGCTGGAGCACCTGCTGGCTGCCGGGGACTGGGTACGGCCGGAAGGGCACCCCCGCCAACACCTCACCGTTATGTCCACAGTGGACATAACGCTGGCCGGTCTCCGGCTCGACGGCGACCTGGTGCTGGACTTCACGGCCACCGGCCAGTGGCACGAGGACACCTGGCAGGTCCGCGTAGCCGTCACCGGCACCGAGGGCGAGGTGGCCACGGCGGTACTGCGTTACCGCGACCAGCCCCCTGACCTGCCTGCGCGGCCACCGGGCGCCACCCGGGCGGTGCGCGCGCACACCGATGCCGACCTGTGGTGCGGCGCGCCCGCCCCGGTCGCCTGCCTGCCCCACCCG
This sequence comes from Lentzea jiangxiensis, assembly GCF_900104175.1. Lineage (GTDB taxonomy): Bacteria > Actinomycetota > Actinomycetes > Mycobacteriales > Pseudonocardiaceae > Lentzea > Lentzea jiangxiensis. Next base: position 96,139 of record NZ_FNIX01000007.1, on the reverse strand, counting down.
GCACTGCACGCGCTGCTGGCGCTCCCGGAAACGGCGAAGCGGTTGACCGTGCGCGGTCTTGCCGCCGCCCCGGACTGCCGGTCGGCCGACGCGGTCGGTGGCACGGCGGAGGAGGGCTTCGCCGTCGCGGGCGGGCGTGCGGTTCTGCGCCTGACCGGGGTGGCCGTGACCTGAACCGCCGGTTTGATCACCTCACGGGACGCACAGGGATTTCCCCCTCCGAGGACGGCAATGATCGGTGGAATGAGAACTTGAGCTCCTCGTCTTCTCGGCCAGGCCGAGGAGATGGCCCGTCCGTTGTCCTCGCGGATTCCTGGCCGTGCCGGAAAGGGAGATACGAGGTGAACAGAAAGCCACCCAATCGGACGGCGGCGGGTGCACCGATGTTCGTCGTGGCGATGAATGTGGTCGCCGGCGATGCCGTGTCAGATCCATCAGGCGGATGATATTTTCAACCCGTTGCCTGCGAGGTCGTTCGGCGGCGGGGAAAGGAGCGACCACGTGAAAATTCTGGTGACCGGCGGCGCCAAGGAGTTGGGCAGGGCGTTCAGCGAAGAGCTCGGTGCCCGAGGCCATGAACTCGTCATCACCGGCCGCGACAGAAAAGCCCTGGACGCGGTCGAAGCCGATCTGAACGCCGCAGGGGTGCGGGTCGAGACCCACGTCGCGGACCTGGGCGACCCGCTCGCGACGCCGAAGCTGATCGAGAGCTTGGACGGGATCGACGTGCTGGTCAACAACGGCGCGCTCGGTGGACCTGTCGGGCCGACGTGGCAGCTCGACGAAGACGAGTGGTGGCACACGTTCGAGGTGAACCTCCGAGGCACCGCGTTCGCCACCAACGCGGCGATTCGCAGGATGACGCGGGGCCGGATCATCAACGTGATCAGCAACGCCGGTGTGCAGAGGTGGCCTTACCTCACGGCCTACTCGGTGTCGAAGGCGGCCGTGATCAAGCTGACCGAGAACCTCGCGATCGAGGTGAAGGACAGGCCGGTCGCGGTGCTGTGCTACGACCCCGGCCTGCTCGACATCGGCCTCATGCGCCGTGGCATCGAGCGGAGCGCTGACCCGCGCAATGCGGACGATCCGGTTTGGCCTCGGCTCTCGCGGTGGGCACAGTCCCTGCGAGATCAGGGGAAGTTCACCCCGGTCAAGCAATCGGCCGCCCTGCTGGCCCGCATCGCGGAGGGTGAGTTCGACGACCTGTCCGGGGGTGTGATCACTCAGGAACACGTGTGATCAGGGGCGTCGCCGCCGGACGTCTCCGTGATCGCGTCGCGAACCGGAGGCACACCTTCACCCGGCGGAGGCCGGCTCCTCCGCCGGGTCGCCGGCGAAGCCGGTGGTGACCCCTCGGGAAGGCTGAACGTGGAACAGCCTCAGCACTGTCGTGCCCGCCTGGCGGCCAAGGGACGTATGCACGATCATCACCCGCAGTACGACATCAGCCTCGAAGTGCTGCAACACCCACACCACAAGCCAGTCGCGTCGAAAGAAACTCCGCAATCAGGCCGCCCTGCAGGTGCGGGCACACCCATGGGTGCTTCCGGGCACTCGGTCGGACATCACTCCACCGCTCCACGTTTCGCGGACAAGCGATGACGAGGTGCCCGCCGCAGACGCACCACGCGTTCCGCAGTCCGGAACGACACCACCGTCAACGCTTGCCGTCCGGCATCCTGGCCTCGATTCGGCTGGGACGATGGGAGCGAAATGCGAAAGCGAGCGGTGCCCAACAGCGACATCTCGGTGTCCCGCCTCGGTTTGGGTACCGCCACTTGGGGCTTCGACGCTGACGACACCGATTCAGTGGCACAGCTGCGGAGCTTCGCCGACGCGGGTGGCACGTTGATCGAAACCGCCAACATCTACGGAAACGGTGAAAGCGAGCGGCTCATCGGCCGAGCGCTCGCACGCCACTTCCGCCGCGAGGACTTCGTGATCGCCACCAAGGCGGGGATGGTCATGGGAAGACCACCGACCGTCGACGCGTCGAAGACGCGGATGCTCGCGGAGCTGGAGCAGTCACTGCGCAACCTGCGGGTCGACCACATCGACCTCTGGCTGGTGCACACCTGGGATCGGAAGATTCCGATCGAGGAGACGCTCGCAGCGATGGACGACGCGGTCGCGGCGGGCAAGGTGCGGGCGACGGGCGCCTGCAACTACTCGGGCTGGCAGACCGCGCGAGCGGCGACGATCCAGGAGCTTCGCGGCGCCACTCCTCTGTCGGTCGTCGAACTCGAGTACTCGCTCGTGCAGCGCGGAATCGATCGCGAGGTGCGGCCCGCCACGAGAAGTCTCGGCATCGGCCTGCTTCCCTGGGCACCGCTCGGCAGAGGCGTGCTCACGGGCAAGTACCTGAACGGTGTTCCGGAAGGCAAGCGCGATAGCGGCTTCTACCGGTGGTACGTGCAGGACTACGCGGAAAGCCCACGCGTGGCGAGAATCGTCACGGAGGTCGTCGAGTGCGCACGCGAGCTCGGCGCAAGTCCGATCGAGGTGTCGTTGTCATGGGTGCGTGACCGACCTGGCGTGTGCGCACCGCTGGTGGGAGCACGAACGGTGCAACAGCTTTCCGCATCGCTGTCCTCGGAGGCGTTGGAACTTCCTCCCGAGATCACCGAACGGCTCAACAAGGTGTCTGCGATGCGCATGGGTTATCCCGAGCGAGGACTAGGCTGACGATTTGCTGCGCGGCTCGCAGGTTCTCGGGGCGCCACGTGGGAACGGCAGCGGGATCAGCCTGGCGCGCCTCGACTGCGGATGATCGTAAATTCTTCACAAACGGATTCGCCCATGTGGTCATCCGTGTTCGCAAGTCGATCGATGAATTCAAGCCGAAGTGAGGCTTGTCGACCCCAAGGTGGTGCGCGATGGCCGACGATGTTCCGACCACCGATCCTCGATGCCCCATGCATCTACTCACCAGACGGTTTGTACAGGAACCGTACCCCATGCTGCGAGCGCTGCGCGAGACCGCGCCCGCAGTACCGGTGGAGGCGAACGGCTACCGAATGTGGGTGATCACCCACTATCAAGAGATCAAACGAGTGCTGATCGGGCGTGGCTTCTACAAAGATCTCCTGCCCAGACGCAAAGAACTTTCGGCTCAAACCGTCTTGCTCCCCGGCAAGACCGCACGGATGCTGCACTCTTCTCGCCGCAGCGTGCTTGAACGCGACGGGGCCGATCACCGGCGGATGCGCGCGGTGCTGGACCCCGAGATGTCTGAGGCGACGATTGCGCAGCACGAGCAGGAGATCATCGCGACAGCACGGGAGCTGACCGGCGCACTTCCCACCGGCGAACCGTTCGACCTGGTCACCTCCTTTGCCCGGCCGCTGGTCGTACGCACGATCGCTCGGATCGTCGGACTCGTCGACGGCGAACTCGACGAATTCCCCACGTGGGCCAATCTGATGGTCACCGGCAACTCGGTCGCTCAGATCGAAGAGTCGAGCTTGCACCTGTTCCGGTTCGCCGAGCGGGTGGTGGCACGCAAGCGTCGCGAGCCCGGAGATGATCTGTTCACCCGGCTGATCCGGCAGTGCGACGAGGAAGGCAAGTTCGACGAGGATGAGTTGGCCTCGACCTTCATGGTGCTGCTCGTGGGCTCTTGCGAGCCGATCAACGCCATGGTCCACACGCTGCTGGTCCTGTTGCGCAACCCCGACCAGCTGATGCGGCTACGCGAGAACAGGTCGTTGCTGGCGTCAGCCGTTGATGAAGGCATCCGGCTGGAATCACCATTCCGCATGCTTCCACCGCGCTTCAGTGATGAACCTTTCGAGCTTGGCGACATCGTGATTCCTCCGCGAGAGTTCATCGTACCCTCGCCCGCCATCGCGAATCGTGACCCGGATCTGTTCCCCAACCCTGACGTCTGCGACATAGCGCGCCGTTCGCACGGCGCCATGTCATTTGGTCATGGCCCTCACCGGTGCCTGGGGATCGAGCTGGGCAAGCTGGAGACCAGAATTGCGATCGCTGCGCTCCTGGACCGTTTCACAGATATCAGGCTGGCCATCTCCCCCGACCAGATCGTCTGGCGTCCAGGTATGTTCATGCGACGAGCAGACACTTTTCCCGTCGTCTGCCACTGAGATCCCAGCGCGCAATAGCTGACAACACTGGAGTCAGCGCACGTAGATGATGTCGCAGGTGGAGTCGAGAAGCTTCGCGGACATCACCGTGGATTCCCCGGCGGACCCGGCGATCTTGAACAATCGCCCGGCGGATGCCGGGGGAAGGGATGAAGAGCCGGCGATCGATGAGCTCGGGCAGGATGGCCGGCCAACCCGGACTTGGCGCCTGCTTCTCAGCTTGGACAGATAGGTGCCCTTTGGCGCGTGGACGGGGAGACCCTCAGCAGTGGTGCGTCACGCGACCTTGGCCGGGTGGTGGACCCGGATGAAAGACGCGATTCGCCGCAGCCAACGCGACCCCCATTTCGCGCCGAGCAGATCAATTCTGCCAAAATCCTCCCCACAGCGGGCCACAGACCAATACAGACCAGTGTGGACAGTCAGCTCAAGATCGAAAAACGCGTGTGTGATGGGGTTGGCCGGTGGCGCGGTTGTGACAGATGGCGGTGGTAGGAGTTCCTCGACCTCTTCCGCGCCGACGCGATCCGGACGACCGCCCACGGCAAGCGGCTCACCGGCCGCGACGAGATCGCCTCCTTCACCCGCCGGGTCTGGCCAGGCGCGACGAAGGAGGCGACCGCCACCTACGAGGTGGCGCACGTGCTGTTCATCCGCCGGACGTGACGGCCGTGAAGATCCGCCAGCGCCCGATCCGCTCCAACGGCACACCGCTGCCGGACCAGAACGAGCGCTCGCCGCTCTACGTCCTGTCCAAAGAGGACGACGAGTGGCGGATCGCCGCGGGCCAGAACACCATCGTGCTCTGAGGCCTGCTCGCGAGCCGGAGGGGCGGACGGCCTCCCGGTACGCGCCGACGAGGGGCAGCCGCGCGAGGGCTTCTTCTGCGTTCCTACCGGCCCTGCAACGCCTTCACGTTGTCACCGAACGTCCAGCCCCGTGAACCGTCCCAGTTGATCGACCAGGTCATCACCCCCTTGAGCCGGCCACCGAAGCTGTTCCACGCCTGCCCCACCAGCGAAGGGCTCATGTACCCGCCACCGGCACCCGGCTGCGCGGGCAACCCGGGAACCTGCTTGTCGTAGGGCACCTTGATCGTGGTGCCCTGCACGACCAGCCCCTTGTCGAGGCACTGCGTCTGCGCCACGAACCCCTGCACCGTCCCGGCCTGGTAGCTGTCGCCGGAACACCCGTACATGGACCCGTTGTAGTACTGCATGTTCAGCCACCACAGACGCCCGTTGTCCGCGTACTTCTTGATGATCGGCAGATAGGCGCCCCAGATCGAGCCGTACACGACGCTGCCGCCCGTCACGTACGCGGTCTCCGGTGCCATGGTGAGCCCGAACCCCGCGGGCATCGCCGCCAGCACCCCGTCGATGATGCGGACGAGGTTCGCCTGCGACGCCGACAGCTGGTTGATGTTGCCGCTGCCCACCAGCCCGGTCTCGATGTCGATGTCGATCCCGTCGAAGTTGTACCTCTTGAGGATCGGCACCACGGTCGCGATGAACCGGTTCGCCACGGCCGTCGAGCTCAGGTCGATGCCCGCGGTGGCGCCCCCGATCGACAGCAGGATCGTGGCCCCGGCGGCCTTCGCCGCGCACATCTCGGCCGGCGTTGCGACCTTGACGCCCGCGTCCATGCCGTCCTCCCACAGCACCGTGCCGTCGGAGCGGATGACCGGGAAGGCGGCGTTGATCACGTTGTAGCCGTGCTGCCTGATGCGGGCGTCGGTGATCGGGGTCCAGCCGAACGGCGGGTGCACGCCGTTCGCCGCGCCGTCCCAGTTCTCCCAGTAGCCGTGGAGGACTTTGCCGGCAGGGCGGGATTTGAGGGCGCAGGTGTCGGCTGCCCGGAGTTGCGGTTCGGCCTGGGCCTGTGCTCGAGCGGGGATGAGGGTGCTCAGGAGCAGAAGCAGGGCTGTCAGTGCCCTGGGGAACGTGCGGGCTGACATTCGCTCACCTTTCGCTTGCAGGCGGCGACCCTCTGCCAGTGAAGCACGAAATGGTCCAGACCTCTAGCGCGTGGGCGTGCGGAGGGTGCGGTCGCTGAACGGTGACGGCGGGCCATGGCTGCATGAAGACGGGCGGCAATGTTGACTCGCCACCCGCGGGCGAACTCCTCCGAGCCGTGCGACGGAACCGGCGACGCGATACGAGACCGCGAAGCCGCCACCCATCGGCCCCACCGGCCGCCTGCGGCACCGCTTCCGGGTACGGAGTGGGCAGCGCACCTCCGCGCCGGAAGAGGATGTTCGCCGTCTTCGACTGGCCGCAGGCCTGCCGGCGGTCGCACTCGCGGCGCTCGAAGTGGATGTCGTCGAACACCACGGGGCTCGCCAGGTGGCCGGTCGAGCTGACGTTCACGACGCGGGCGCCCTCGGCGCGCAAAGCGGCGAACAGGCCCAGCGTCTGCGACGCGGTGCCCGAACTGCTGGAGAGCAACGACCCCGAGGCGGCGCTGCGGGAGTGGATGAACCGCTTCATCGCCCACCTCACGACCAAGCGCGACCTCAAGGACGCGCTGCAGGCCGTGATCGCCCTGGGCGTCAACCCGTTCGAGCACAGCCGCGCCAAGCCGACCGAGGCCATCACACGGCTGCTGACCCCGCTGGACGTGATGGCGCTGCTGGTCGCGGTCGCCCAGAACCAGGACGCCGATCAGGCGAAGCGGCTGCTCGACCTCGTCATGGCCGGGATCCTCCACGGCGCTGCTCGAACCGCTCGATGATCGAGGGCACCTCGCCGAGCAGGAACTCGTAGAAGTCCCGCATGTACTCCAGCCGTTCGCGGGCGGGCCCCGGCCCGACGGTCTCCACCCCGGCCGAGACGGCGGCGAGGATGTCGTCGATCGGGGCGTGCTGCCTGCCGTACAACGTCGTCCACGCCCGGTCGCGCATCCGGTAGTGCTCACGCCGGCTGCCGGGCGCGGGCGCCCGCTCGACCAGCCCCATCTGCAGCACCATCTTGATCGCGCCGGACACCGATCCCGCGCTCGCCCCGAGCTCCTCGGCCAGGTCCCCGGCGGTCAGCGACGGTTCGTCGGTGAACAGGAACGCCGCCAGCACCCGCGCCGCCATCCGCTGCATCCCCGCACCGCTCAGCGTCAACGCCAGGTGCTCCGCCGCGTGCCTGCGTCCTGTCTCGCCCGTCACAGCCACCCTGTCTTCAGAAATTTCTGAACGTTCGCTAGCCTCGATCCTAAGGGGGAAGGGGCTGGCATGGCCACAGATCTCACAGCTTTCGCGCGCACCGCGCTCGTCGTGGGCACCGGGATCGCCGGCCTCGCCGCCGCGCTCCGGCTCACGCACAACGCGTGGCAGGTGGTCGTGCTGGACCACGGCACCCACCACGACCCCGTGCCGATCACCGGCCCGGACCGCCACGCCGCGCGACGGCTCGCCGCGCTTCCCCACGACCTGCGCTTCGAGACGCGGCACAGCACCGTGACGGCCCTGCGCCCCGACCGCTTCGGCGTCACGGTCGCGTTCAACGACCACGACGACGAGTGGTTCGACGTCGTGGTGTGCGCCCAGCCGTGCTGCCGGGCGGAACGATTACCCGGCCTGGGCGTCGACGCCTGGTCCCGCGACCACGTGGCCCTGCTGCACCGCGCCGTCCGCGACACGGGCCTCCCGCTGAGCGCGGCCGAGCTGCTCGCCGACGCGTTCGACGTGCACACCGACGAGCAGGCGGCTTTCGCCTGGTGGGAAACCACCCTGCGGCCACACGCAATTAGGCGGGCCTTTACCCGCGTCCGGTAACTGTGCGGGTCATGACCACGTTACGGAGACGTACCTTCATCGTGGGCGGGCTCGCGGGAGCGAGCGCCGGAGTTCTGCTTCCCGCGCTGGCCAACGCGATCGGCTACCCGTTCACCCTGGGCGTCGCGTCCGGCGAACCGGCGGCCGACGGGTTCGTGATCTGGACCCGCCTCGCCCCGAACCCCCTGAACGCCGACGGTCTCGGCGGCATGCCCAACACCAGCACCGCCGTCGAGTGGCAGGTCGCCACCGACGAGCGCTTCACCGCCATCGCCCGCACCGGCACCTTCACCACCACCCAGGCGGGCGGGCACGCCGTCCACGTCACCCTCACCGGCCTGGAACCGGGCCGCGAGTACTGGTACCGCTTCCGCACCGGCGGTCACATCTCGCCCGTCGGCCGCACCCTCACCGCACCGGCCGTGGGCACCCAGCCCGAGCTGACGATGCTCTTCGCGTCGTGCTCGCACTACGAGGAGGGCTACTTCACGGCCTACCGCCGCATGGCCGAGGAGCACCCCGACCTGGTCCTGCACCTCGGCGACTACATCTACGAAGGCGGCGCCACCACCACGAAGGTCCGCCAGTTCGCGCCCTCCGCGGAGATCAGCACGCTGGCGAACTACCGGGTCCGCCACGCCCAGTACAAGACCGACCCGGACCTGCAGGCCGCGCACGCCGCGGCGCCCTGGCTGGTCGTCTGGGACGACCACGAGGTCGAGAACAACTACGCGAACCTGATCCGCAACGACACCAACCCCGCCGGCGACTTCAAGGCCCGCCGCGCGGCCGCCTACAAGGCGTACTACGAGCACATGCCGTTGCGCAGCGCCCAGGCGCCCACGGCCGAGAACATGCTGCTGCACCGCAGGGTCCGCTGGGGCAGCCTCGCCACGTTCCACATGCTCGACACCCGCCAGTACCGCAACGACCAGGCCTGTGGTGACGGCACGAAGGTCTGCCCGGCCGCCGACGACCCCGCGCGCACGCTCACCGGCACGTCGCAGGAGACATGGCTGATCGACGGCCTGCGGCAGAAGCTCGGCACGTGGGACTTCCTCGGCCAGCAGGTGTTCTTCGCGCAACGGCTCGCCGCGGCGGACGGTTCGAAGAGCATGGACGCCTGGGACGGCTACACGGCCAACCGCACCCGCATCCAGAACGCGTGGGACACCAACGGCAACAAGGGCACCGTCGTGCTCACGGGCGACGTGCACCGCAGTTGGGCCGCGAACCTCATGCAGAACTACGGCACCCAGAACCGGATCATCGGCACCGAGCTCGTCACCACGTCGGTCACGTCCGGCGGTGACGGCAACGCGGCCGACAACAGCCTCAACCCGACGCTGAACCCGCACGTGAAGTACTTCAAGAACCTGCGCGGGTACGTGAGGACCCGCACCACCTCGGCTCAGATGCGGGTCGACTTCCGCGCCGTCGACAAGGTCACCGTGCGCGACTACCCGGTGAAGACGGTCGGCAGCTACGTCGTCGAGTCCACCAACCCCGGATTGCAGGCGCCGTGAAGACACTGCTGATCGCGAGCCTGCTGCTCGCCCCCGCCCCGATGACGTGGTCGACGGTCAACAGCGACTCGACCGGCGACCAGGACAACGCGTCCGCCTCCTCCTCCCGCAACGGGTACACCGCTGTCGTGTGGGAGGACGACCGCGACACCTCCGCCCCGGAGGACCCGGTCCACTCCGACGTCTGGATCCGCCTCTACCGGGAGGGGACGTCGGTCTACGAGAAGAAGCTGAGCACCGGCGGCACCGGCACGTGGCGGCACTGGCAGCCGGACGTGTCGGTGCGCGAGGACGGCAGCGCGGTCGTCGTCTGGTCCGAGGACCCGGACGGCAACGGCTACTACAACATCGCCGTCCGCTCCGTCAGCGCGAGCGGCAGCGTGTCCGGTTCCGGCACGGCCAACGCGAACTCCGACGGCCAGCAGTACTTCCCGAGCGTCGCGGCCGACCCGGACAGCGCCGGCTTCGCGGTCACGTGGGAGGACAAGCAGGGCACGAACGCATCCACCACCCGCGTGAGCATGTTCGCGTCGATCAGCTCCAAGTCCTACGAGGCGCAGGTCAACAACGCCGGCGGCACCCACGCCAAGCCGCAGGTCGCGATGGGAGCGGCGGGCAACGCGGTGATCGTGTGGGAGGCGGACGCGGACGTCGCCCGCAAGATCGTCACCCCGGCCGGTGGCGTCAAGCAGGCGCAGACCACGACGGGGCAGGGGAAACGCCCCGCCGTGGCGGCCAACTTCACCGGCGACTTCGCCGTCGCCTGGGAGCAGGCCGGGGTGCGGTCGCGGTCGTTCACCGCGGCCGGCGCCGCACGGGGCACCGCCAACGCCGTGACCACCGGCGCCGACCCGCAGGTCGGCATCGACGACCAGCTCGGCGTCGCGGTGACCACGGCGGAGGCGCAGGACGTGCACACGAGCGTCTACAACCCCGACGGCACCACGACCGGCCGGCCGGAGCGGCAGCTCACGGTCTCCAACGCCACCGGCAGGCAGGACGAGCCGGCCGTGGGCGTCGACCCGTGGGGCCGCATCACCGTCGTCTACACCGACGACAACGACGGCAACTCCTACGACCAGATCTACCTGGGCACCGGTCTGAGCACCCAGCGGTGGTGAGTCAGCGGTGGTGAGTCAGCGCTGGTGAGTCAGCGCCGGTGATTCAGCGCTGATCGAGCGGCCTGCGTCGCTGGTGGGGATCCAGCAGCGACGCGGGCTTCCAGCCCCCGCTCACGTCGTAGGTGTCGACGCCGGGCGGCACGATCGCGTCAATGCGGTCGAGCACGTCGTCGGTCAGCACCAGCGAGGCGCCCTCCAGCAACGACTCCAGGTGCTCCATCGTGCGCGGACCGGTGATCGCCGAGGTCACGGCCGGGTGCGTCGTCACGAACGCGACGGCCAGCGCCGGCAGCGACACCCCCATCTCGTCGGCGAGCTCCGCGAACTTCTCCACGGCGTCGAACTTGGCCGTGTTGCCCGGCAGCGACTCGTCGAACCGCTCCGGGGTGAGCGTCGCCCGGAACGCCTCGGCCGCCCCGCCGCGCCGGTGCTTCCCGGACAGGAACCCGCTGGCCAGCGGGCTCCACACCAGCACACCCATCCCGAGCCTCCGCGCCGTCGGCAGCACCGACCGCTCCACCCCGCGCGCCAGCAGCGAGTAGGGCGGCTGCTCGGTCCGGAACCGCATCAGCCCGCGGTTCAGCGCCACGTGGTGCGCCTCGACGATCTCCTCCGCCGGGAACGTCGAGCAGCCGAACGCCCGGATCTTGCCCGCTCGCACCAGGTCCGTGAGCACCGACAACGTCTCCTCCACGTCGGTGGAGTAGTCCGGCCGGTGCACCTGGTAGACGTCGATCCAGTCGGTCCGCAGCCGCCGCAGGCTGTCCTCGACGGCGCGCACGACGTACCGCCGCGAGTTGCCGCCGCGGTTGCGGCCCTCCCCCAGCGGGAAGTGCACCTTCGTGGCCAGCACGACGTCGTCTCGGCGGCCCTCCAGGGCCTTGCCGACGATCTCCTCCGACTCGCCGGCCGAGTACATGTCGGCGGTGTCGACGAAGTTGACGCCCGCCTCGAGGGCGCGGTGGATGATCCGCACGCCCTCCTCGTGGTCGTTGTTGGCGACCGAGCCGAACATCATGGCGCCGAGGCAGTGGTGGCTGACCTCGATGCCGGTTCCCCCGAGCACGCGATAACGCATAGTCATGCCGGAAAACCTACGAACTGGAGTCGGCTCCAGGTCAAGTACCTATGCTCGGACGCATGGGCTTGAGCATCGGACAGGTCGCCGAACGCACCGGGCTGAGCGTGCACGCGCTGCGGTTCTACGAGAAGGAAGGCATCCTCGCGCACCAGGTCCACAGAGGACCGGGTGGCCGCAGGATCTACACGCAGCAGGACGTGGACTGGCTGCGCATGTGCATCATGCTGCGCATGTCCGGGATGCCGGTGCCGGAGATCCGCCGCTACACCGAGCTGGTCCGCCAGGGCGACGGCAACGAGCCGCAGCGCCTCGACATCCTCAAGGAGCACCAGGAACGCGTGCGGCAGCAGATGGTGCAGCTGCAGGAGTGCATGGATCTGATCACCTACAAGGTCGGGAAGTACGAGGACTACGTCAATTCGATCGCCGCCCGCGCGGTCGGGCAATAAGGTGCGGGCATGCCTGTCGTGCTCTCGCTGAACGTCGCCCGCAAGACGGTGCCCGTCGACTACGCCCGCACGGGCGTGACCGGAATCGGCAAGCACCCGGTCGACGGGCCGCTGGAGGTCACCGCACCCGGTCCCAAGGGGACGGCCGGCAGCGGTGTCGCGGGTGACTCGATCGGTGACCGGTCGGTGCACGGCGGCGACTACCAGGCCGTGTACGGCTATGCGCGCGAGGACCTCGACTGGTGGGAGTCCGAGCTCGGCGTCGAGCTCGGCAACGGCCAGTTCGGCGAGAACATCACCACGCAGGGCGTCGACCACACGACGGCGCTGGTCGGCGAGCGCTGGCGGATCGGCACGGCGCTGCTGGAGGTCACCGGGCCGCGGATCCCGTGCCGCACGTTCGCCGAGTTCCTCGGGCAGCGCGGCTGGGTGAAGCGGTTCACGCAGGTCGCGCGGCCCGGCGCTTACTTCCGCGTGCTGGAGCCGGGCCTCGTCGGACCGGGTGACGAGATCAGCGTGGTGCACCGGCCCGGCCACGACGTGACGGTCGAGCTGTTCTTCCGCGCCGTGACGACCGAGGCCGACCTGCTGCCCCGGCTCCTGGAAGCCGGCGACTCGGTGCCGCCCGAGGTGATCGAGCTGGTGCACAAGCGTTCGGTCGTCGAACTCGACTCCTAGTGGTGCGGCACAGACGTTGCCGGCGGGTCCGAGTGAGACGGCCCGCTGGGCGCGGATCGCGCCGCCGACGTGCCACTAGACCGGGAAACGCCTGACCCAGCGCTTCTGCCACGGCGTCTCGACGGCGCGGCGGTGGTAGTTCGCGCGCGTCCACGCCACGGCGTCGTCGGCGGGCACCCCGGCGAGCACGGCGAGGCACGAGATCACCGTCCCGGTGCGTCCCACGCCCCCGCTGCACGCCACCTCGACGTCCTCGCCCGCCAGGGCGCGGGCGTGCAGCGAGCGGATCAGCCTGATCGCGGACTCGTGGTCGCGCGGCAGCCGGAAGTCCGGCCAGTCGATCCAGTCGTGCTCCCACGGCACGTCGACGGGCTTGGGCTGCAGGTACACCCCGTACCGCGGGTGCGGTTCCACGATCTTGCCGTCGCGCAGGCCACGGCCCGTGATCACCGCGCCGTCCGGCAGTCGGACCTTCTTCACACCACTCCCCAGAGGTCTGTCAAGCGAAGACCAGCACCACCAGCGGCGGAACCCCTTCGGCCGCAACGCCTCCCCACGCCTGGTTGCGGGGACGGCTCAGCTGCAGCTGGTCGGCCACGGCCAGCACCACGCTGCCCAGCAGCATGAACCACGACACGTAGAAGACCAGCGTACGACCGACGAGCTCCTGCCCGCTGTGCAACGCGAAAAGCCCCACGACCAGACCGCCGGCCAGGAACAGGTTGTAGAACCCCACCCCGAACGCCCACAGCCGGATCGCCGGCACGTCCGAGGCGGGCTGGCCGAACATCGACCGGTGCACCCGCCCGATCAGGAACGCCTCGCAGACCCACACGACCACGTGGACCAGGGCGGCGATTCCGGCGGCGACTTGGGCGACGACGCTCACTGCGACACCCCGTGCCGGGGCAGCGCATCGAGGCCGTTCGACGACAGGTCGCGGAAGAACGCGCCCATCCGCTCCCCCACGGCGAACGCCAGGAACTGCACCGACGGCGTGTGCACGGTGAAGGTGTGCAGGGCGTCGGGCGGGATGGCGATGGCGTCACCGGGTGACAGGTCGTGCAGCTCTCCCTCGAGGAACACGGTCATGCGCCCGTGCAGCACGTAGTACACCTTCGGCCACGGGGTCCGGTGCGGTGGCGCGGCCTCGTCGCGCGGTGCGTCCACCTCGAACAGTTCGCAGGCACCCCCGGTGTCCTTGCCGGAGATGCGGACGGTGATCTTCGCGTCGGGCACGGACAGCTCTTCGCCCTCGCCGGCTGTGGTCGTCATGCCCGCAAGAGTCCGCTCGCGGCGGGAGGGGCTGTATCCCGGAAAACTGGGATCCCCGGACGGGCCGCCCCGGGCGCATACTGCGAAGCATGTGGGAGGGTCGGGCGCAGGGCGTGCGACGTGACGTCACAGCGCTGGCGAGCGCGGGGCTCGACGTCGCGGAACTGCACGCGGCGGCCATCGCGCTGGTGGACCGCATCGTCCCGTGCGAGCTCACCTGCTGGGCGTCGATGGACCCGGACTCCGGAGCGTTCAGCACCATGATGAGCGGTCCCAACCGCATCCCGCGGCAGTACGAACCCGTTCTCGCGACGTGCGAGTACACGCCCGGCGAACCGCACACGTTCGCGGCACTGGCGCAACGCGGCGACACGGTGGCGCGGCTCGAGGACAAGCGGTCGACCCGGCTCAACGAGGTGTGGCGGCCTTTGGGACTGCGGCACGAACTGCGGGCGTTGTTCCGCGCCGACGAGACGTGCTGGGGCGGCGCGGGAATGGTGCGCGCCGGCGACTTCAGCGAGCGCGAACTGGAGTTCATGGCCTCCGTGGCTCCCGCTCTCGGCGCCGCCACCCGAGTCGCGGCACGGACGGCGGCCCGGCGGACGGGAACGCCCGCCATCGTCGTCGTCACCGGCGACGGGACGATCCGCGCGTCGACCGCCTCCACGGCGCAGTGGCACGACGAACTGGAGGAGGTCGCGCCGGGCCGGTTCGCGGTGATGCTGCGGGCGGCGGCCGCGGGAGCGCGCTCGGGCACGTTCAAGGCGCGGGTCCGCGACGCCCACGGCGGCTGGATCCTGCTGGAGGCGAGCAGGCTCGTGGGCGACGACGACTTCGACGCGGCCGTGACGATCAGCCGGGCGTCCGGCGCGGACCTGCTGGGGCTGCTGCTCAAGGCGCACGGCGTGACCAGCCGCGAGCAGGACGTCTGCCACGAGGTGCTGGCCGGGCAGCCGACGTCGGGGATCGCGGCACACCTCACCATCTCGCCGTACACCGTGCAGGACCACCTCAAGTCCCTGTTCGCGAAGTTCGGCGTCCGCAGCCGCGCGGAGCTCGTCGCCAAGCTGTCCTGACCGGCCACCCGCCGAGGGTGCTGCCGGGCACGAGGTTCAGCGAACGGCGCCCTGCGGCCACAGAACCGTGACCGGCACACCCCGCGACCGCGCGTAGGCCACCACGTCGGCCGTGCCGCCGGGGCCGCGTCCCGGCCGGCCGTCCCACACCGCGAGCAGCGAGTCGGACTCGTCGACCATCCGCCGGCCCGCCTCCCTGTAGGCCTCCGGGTCCGGCGTGACGTGCGGGAGCTGGACCACCCGGCCCGCACGGGCGAGCAGGCCGTCGTACACGGGCCGGTACCCCTCCGGCAGCACCTCGCGGTAGCGCGCGGCCGGCAGCACGGCGACGAGCTCACCGCCGGCGTCCAGCACGGCCTGCGCGAACACCGCGTCCGCGCCGTCGGCCAGGCACGACACACCCACCACGGCGGTGTCCGCGCCGTCGCGCGCGACGACGGCGCGGATCATCCGGCCGACCTCCTCCTCCAGTTCGCTGGAGAGGCCGCGATGTCCGGTGATGGCGAGCCGAGTCGTCACCGGTGAAGGATATGCGGAGCGGCGTCAGCGGCGGTTCTGTTCCGCGACGGCCAGGTAGTGGACGTTGGTCATGACGCCGAGGACGTTGCCGAACGGGTCGACCACCGACGCCGTCACGAACCCCTCGCCCCGCACGCGCGGTTCGTCGTGCGGCTCCGCCCCGAGCTCGCGAAGCCGCTCCAGCGTCGCCCCCAGGTCGTCGACCGCCCAGTAGAGGACCTGGCCGCCGGGGGCGTCCGACGGCGTCACCGCGAACTTCCGGTTCACGATGCCGAGCTCGGCCTGGTAGTCGCCGATCCGGAACTCGACGTAGCCCAGAACGCCGTCGGGGGTGCTCCGTTCGAAGTACGCGTCGGCCCCGAGGAACTCCGCGTACCAGTCGCGGGCCTCGGCCACGTCGTCGGCGAAGTAGGACACGGTCGACATTCCTCGCAACACAACTGCCTCCCAGAAGTTTTCGGTCTGTTCGTTGTGAGCTTCGGCCGTAAAGTGCTCATCCACTGAGCACTTTCCGCGGGAATCTGGAGCCATGCGCGCAGACCGTCTCGTCGCCACCCTTCTGCTGATGCAGGCCCGCGGCCGGGTGACCGCCGCCGAACTCGCCGAGGAGCTGGAGGTCTCCCGCGCCACCGCGCGCCGCGACCTGGAGGCGCTGTCCGCGGCGGGGGTGCCCGTGTACCCCCAACCCGGCCGGGGCGGCGGCTGGTCGCTGGTCGGAGGCGCCCGCACGGACCTCAGCGGGCTCACCTCGGCGGAGGCGCGGGCGTTGTTCCTGGTCGCCGGACCTGCGGCATCCGTCGCGCCGGAGATCAGGTCAGCTCTGCGCAAGCTCGTGCGGGCGTTGCCGCAGACCTTCCGCGCCGACGCCCAGGCCGCCGCCGGGGCGACGGTCGTGGACACGGCGGCGTGGGGCGAGGACACGAGGGACCGGCCCGGCCTGGTGGCGGTGCTGCAGGAGGCAGTGGTGCGGCAGGTGCGGGTCCGGCTGACCTACCGCAAGCGGGGCGAGGCACCCCGAGGCCGCGTGGTCGACCCTTGGGGGCTCGTCGACAAGGACGGCACGTGGTACCTCGTCGCCGGCACGGACGACGGGCAACGCACGTTCCGGCTCGACCGGGTCCTGGGCGCCTCCCTGACCGGCACGCCCGCGTCCCGGCCCGCCGACTTCGAACTGGCGGGCGCCTGGGACGAGGTGGTGACGGCCGTGGAGCGCAAACGGTCCGAGACGACGGCGGTCGTGCTGGTGCCCACGCGGTTCCTGGAGATCTTCCGGAACCAGCACGGCCGCCACTGCACCGTCGTCGAGGAACGGGGCGAGCACACCAAGGTCGAGCTGACGGCGCCACGCCCACTGGACATCGCGCGCAACGTCGCGGGTTGGGGCGGCCTGATCGCGGTCGAGTCGCCCGAGGTCGAGGAGCACCTGGCCCGCATCGGCGCCGAACTGGTCAGCCGATACCCGCGTGCCGCTCCAGCCGGGCCAGCCGGGTCATGATCATCTCCAGGACCTGGGCGGGGTCCGGGGCCTCCTTGCGCTGCTTTTGCAGGTGCGCGATGCCCGCGAGCGCCGTCTGCACCGCGCGGCGCGCGCTCTTGATGTCCGCGCCCAGCTGCCGCAGCTCCTCGCCGCCCCGGCCGTCCGGTTCGGCGACGATGCCGAGCAGCAGGTGCTCGCAGCCCACGTAGTTGTGCCCCAACGCGATCGACTCGACGACCGCGAGCTCCAGCGCGGACGCCCCGTCGTCGGCGAACCCCGGCCCGTCGCCGGTGCTCGCGGGGGCGGACGACAGCGAGCCGGGGTCGATGTCCAGCGCCCGCAGCACTTCCAGGGCGAGGTTCGCGCCTTCGGAAACCATGCCGGTCAGCAGGTGCGCCGTACCGATCTTCGAGCCCTGGGCGCTGCCGGCGGCGTTCTCGAGCGCCTTCCACGCCCGCTCGGTGAACTGCGGGGGTCTGTCGCTTGCGAGATCCTCGAACGTGAGTGCGCGGATCGCGGTGATCCGCTTGACCGAGCCTTCGAGTGCCCGTTGGCAGATCGCCGACACGGGAATGTTCATGTCCTTCACGGATTCGGCCAGGTCATCAGGGAGGTACACGTTGATCTTTGGCATACCCCCATTAATACCCCCATGTGGGGTTATGGTCAACGACGAACGCGGCAACCGTCACACTTGTGAGTGATCAGAGGGGACGGGAGCACCCGCGTGGAGGAGAGCAGCAGGCTCATCGGTAGCCGCTACCAGGTGAAGAAGAAGATCGGCCAGGGCGCGATGGGAGTCGTCTGGCAGGCCTATGACGAGCAACTCCAGCGCGTGGTCGCGGCGAAGGAACTGCTCGCGCTGGACGGTGTCGACGACGTCAAGGTCGAGCGCTCGAAGGTCAGGGCGATGCGCGAGGCCCGGCTGGCGGCACGACTGGAGCACCCGAACGCCATCCGCGTCTACGACGTCGTGGAGGACGACGGACGCCCCTGGCTGATCATGGAGTACCTGCCGTCGCGCAGCCTCGCCGCCGTCATCGCCGAGCAGGGCACCCTGCCGCCGCGCGAGGTGGCCCGCATCGGCTGCTACACCGCCGCCGCGCTGGCCGCCGCGCACCGCCACGGCATCCAGCACCGCGACGTGAAGCCCGGCAACGTCCTGATCGGCGACCAGGAGGTCAAGATCACGGACTTCGGCATCTCGCGCGCCACCGGCGAGGACGCCACGGCCACCGCGACCGGCACCGTCGGCACCCCCGCGTTCTTCTCCCCCGAGGTCGCCCGCGGCGAGGACGCGGGTCTGGCCTCCGACGTCTTCTCGCTCGGCGCGACGCTCTACAACGCCGTCGAGGGCAACCCGCCGTTCGGCACCGCGGACAACCACCTCGCGATGCTGCACCGCGTCGCCGGCGGCGCGATCATGCCGCCCGCCAACGCCGGTCCGCTGCTCGCGCCCGTGCTGTTCCGGCTGATGGCCAACGAACCCGAGCGCCGGCCGACCATGCAGGAGGCCGTCCACCTGCTGGCCGCGGTCGTCAACGAGACGCCGCAGGCCTCCGAGGCGACGGTGGTCATCCCGTCGACCGTGCAGCTGCCGGTCGAGGCCCAGCCCGAGCAGAAGGCGAAGCAGGAGGCCGGTGCCGCGGCGGCCGGGCTGGTCGCGGGTGCGGCGGCGAGCGAAGCGGCCGGACTGACGACCTCCAAGCCCGAGCCCGCCGAGACGACCCCCGAGGCGACCCCCGAGCCGGAGCCGGAAGCGGTACCGGAACCCGAGCCCCGGCCGGCACCGGAGCCCGCGCCGCAGGCGGCACCGCAGCCCGCGCCCGAACCCGCGCCGAAGCCCACCGTCGTCCAGGCCGCCGTGCCGAGCGCCGCACCCGCGACCAGCCCGGCTGCCGAGACGCCACCGCCCGCGCCTCCCGCCGAGGACGGGAACCGCCGCAAGTTCCCGCTCGTCCCCATCGCGGTCGTCCTGCTCGTGATCGCGGTCGGCGTCGGCTCGTTCCTGTTGTGGCCCAAGGGCGACGGCGGCCAGAACGCCCAGGCGCCGACGAGCGGCCCGCAGCCGACGGGAACGCAGGCCCAGCCGACGACCGGGGAGACCCAGCCGCAGTCGCAGTCGCAGCAGCCGACGGAGGGCAGCCAGACGCCATCGGCCGGATCGCAGACGCCCCCGCCGCAGAACACCCCGAGCCAGCCCCCGCAGCCGCCCGCAGGGCCGAGGAACGCCCAGGAGGCGATCACCGCCTACTACGCGCTGGTTCCCGGCAACCTGGAAGCCGGGTACGCGTCGCTGTCCGACCGGATGAAGGCCGCCCGGGCACCGTCTTTCCAGGCCTACCAGGGCTTCTGGAGCCAGTACACCGCGGTGCAGCTGTCGAACTTCGTCCCCCAGGGCGACAACGTGGTGACGGTGACGCTGCAGTACATGCAGGGGTCGAACGTCTTCAGCACCGAGACGCACACGTACACGTTCGTGCAGCAGAACGGAAAGTGGCTGATCGACGTTCAGGCATGATCTCCCCATGACCCGACGCGCACTCGTCACCGGAGCCTCCCGCGGCATCGGCGCCGCCATCGCCACCGCCCTCGCGAGCGGTGGCCACCGCGTCGCCGTCCACTACCGCTCCGGCGCGGACGAGGCGCGGGCGGTGGCGGAAGCGCTGGACGGAGACGGCCACGTCACCGTCCAGGGCGACCTGGGCGCGGACCAGGCGGGGCAGGTCGTGGCCGAGACCGTCGAGAAGCTCGGCGGTCTCGACGTCCTGGTCAACAACGCGGGCATCTACTTCCACCACCCCATCGGCACCACGAGCTTCGAGGAGTGGCAGCAGGCCTGGCGTCGCACGGTCGAGCTCAACCTGTACGGACCGGCCGACCTCGCCTGGCACGCCGTGCGGCACATGCCGCCCGGTGGCCGGATCATCAACGTCGGCTCCCGGGGTGCCTTCCGCGGCGAACCGGAGGCCCCGGCGTACGGCGCGGCGAAGGCCGGTCTGCACGCGATGACCCAGTCGCTGGCCCAGTCCCTCGCCCCGAAGGGCATCGCGGTCGCGGGCGTCGCACCGGGGTTCGTGCGCACCGAGATGGTCACCGACCTGCTCGACAGCCCGGCGGGCGACGAGATCCGCGCGCAGAGCCCGTTCGGGCGCGTCGCCGAACCCGAGGAGGTCGCCGCGGCCGTCGCGTGGCTCGCCACCGAGCACGCGGTCTGGGCCAGCGGCACGATCATGGATGTGAACGGGGCCTCCTACCTGCGGTGACGTCTCGCAGGTCCGACCGGAACGAGTTCCGGTCGCGAGTTGATCTTCCCGCAACCGGTCTAGACCACTAACGTCCGCGGTGGGCGCTCGACGAAGTGGAAGGCCACCCCTGCAATGCGTTCACTCCGCTCCCGCCTCGGTGCCGCCGGCCTCGCGCTGGCCGCCGCCGCGGCGACCCTGACCGTCATGGCGCCTGCCGCGCAGGCCGCCTACCCCGCCGGGTTCAAGAGCGTCGGCTACATGCCGTCGTGGTCCGGCAACGTCAGCACACTCCCCTACAACAAGCTGACGCACATCAACTACTCGTTCGTGCTGCCGAACGCCAACGGCACGCTCCAGGGCGTGCCGGACCCCGCCAAGCTGCAGCAGCTGGTGAGCCTCGGCCACCAGAACGGCGTCAAGGTCTCGATCGCCGTCGGCGGCTGGAACGACGGCAACGACGACAACTTCGAGGCCCTCGCGGCCAGCGCCAACGGCCGCACGACGTTCGTCAACGCGTTGATCAACCTCGTCAACCAGTACAACCTCGACGGCGTCGACATGGACTGGGAGTACCCGGATCCGGGCGTCGAGGGCGACAACTACACGCTGCTGATGCGCCAGCTCGGCGACCAGCTGCACAGCCGGGGCAAGCTGCTGACCGCGGCCGTCATCTCCGAGGGCGGCACGGCGAACGGCGTGCAGCCCGCGGTGTTCGGCGTCGTCGACTGGCTGAACATCATGGCCTACGACGGAGGCAGCCCGCACGCGAACTACGACTGGTCGATCGCGTCGGTCAACTTCTGGAAGAACCGGGGGCTGCCCGCGAGCAAGGCCGTCCTCGGCGTGCCGTTCTACAGCCGGCCGACCTACATCTCCTACCGCGACCTCGTCGCGCAGGACCCGGCCAACGCCCACCGCGACACCTACAACGGCAACTCCTACAACGGCCTGCCGACGATCCGGCGCAAGACCCAGTGGGCGATGGCCAACGCGGGCGGCATCATGAACTGGGAGCTCTCCCAGGACACCACCGGCAGCACCAGCCTGCTCAACGCCATCTGGGAGACCGCGAGCGGCGGCACCCAGCAGCCCACCGGCGGCACCATCACCGGTTTCGGCGGCAAGTGCGTGGACGTGGCCGCGGCGAGCTCCGCCAACGGCAGCGCGGTGCAGCTCTACACCTGCAACGGCACCAACGCGCAGCAGTGGACGCGCAACGGCAACACCCTGCGCGCCCTGGGCAAGTGCCTGGACGCGTCCGGTACCGCCAACGGCTCCGTGACGCAGCTGTGGGACTGCACGGGTGCGGGCAACCAGCAGTGGAGCCTCGAGTCGAACGGCCAGCTGCGCAACGCGGCGTCAGGAAGGTGTCTCGACGCCACCGGGAACAGCTCCGCCGACGGCACCCGGCTCCAGCTCTGGGACTGCGCCGGCACCGCCAACCAGCGGTGGACGATCAACGCCTGACCCCAGGAACTTCAGGCCGATGACGCAGGCGATGATCCCGGCGAGGAACACGATCTTCCACGCGGAGACCGGTTCCCCACCGGTGATCATCGCCCACGTCACCGTCAGGGCCGCACCGACGCCGACCCACACGGCGTACGCGGTGCCGACCGGAATCCGTTTCATGCCCACGGAAAGCCCGACCATGCTCAGCGTGGCGGCCACCACGAAGAGCACGTAGGCCCCCTGGGACAGCGCCGTCGCCCACACGGCTTCGAGCACGGCGCTCACCAGCAACACGGCCCAGTGCATCAGCTCACCACCTTCAGGCCCGCGACGCAGCCGATCAGCGCGACCAGCAGCAGCGCCCGCGCCACCCCGAGCTTCTCCTCGCCGCGCAGCACCGCGACGAGCACCGTGAGCACGGCCCCCACGCCGACCCACACCGCGTACGCCGTGCCGACCGGGATCCCCCGCATCGCCCACGCGAGACCGACGACGCTCAGCGTCATCGACACGGCGAACACCACCACCGGCCCAGGCCTGCGGAACCCGCGCGACGCCGCGAGCGCCGTCGCCCACACCGCCTCCAGCACGCCGGAGGCCACCAG
Organism: Lentzea jiangxiensis; assembly: GCF_900104175.1. Taxonomy (GTDB): domain Bacteria; phylum Actinomycetota; class Actinomycetes; order Mycobacteriales; family Pseudonocardiaceae; genus Lentzea; species Lentzea jiangxiensis. Next base: position 73,757 of record NZ_FNIX01000007.1, on the reverse strand, counting down.
CACCACCCAGTACATTGGTACGACCGTACCGGAAACGTCCCGCCATGGCCGCTACGATCCCGTGATGTGGCTCCCAGCCTGGAGAACCTGCTGGTCGCAGGCGTCACGTCGAGCGCCCTGGACGACCCGTTCGCGCCGAGCGTCGCGTTCATGCCGGCGCTGACGATGTCGCTGTTCCTGTCCCAACGAGAACGACGTCCGGAAAGCGACGCTGCCGGCACGCCCGCGGGGCAGGTCCTCAAGTCCTCGTGCGGCAGCGGGTCGGACCACCGGCGACGGCCTCCACGACGACCGGCCACCCCGGATCGTCGACTTCCACCAGCTCGGCGATGTTCCGCACTTCTCCCCGACGAAAGAGCCCGGTCGTCCACAGCGGACGACCGGGCCCGATCCTGAGCGGGACTACCTCGCGAGACCGTCCTCGATCGCCTTGATGATCGCCGGCCGCAGCTCCGCGGCCGTGATGATCGCGTCGACCGCACCGACCTCCACCGCGCGCTGCACGCTGTGCACGCGGTCGAACTCGGCGGCCATCTCGTTGAGCTTCTCCGTCCGCACCGACTGCCGCGTGGACGACAGCTCGGCGGTCAGCGCGGCGCGCTCGGCACCGGAGGCCTCGGCCACGTCGGACTCCAGCTTCTTCACGCGCGGGTCGTTGGCCGTGCGGCCGTCGACCTCGCGGGCGAACACCACGGCCGCGGCGGGTGCGCCGCCGATGACCGAGGCGAAGGAGCCCTCGACCGCGAGCACCGTCATGGACGGGTTCAGGGCCTTCGAGAAGACCACGAACGCGCCGCCGTGGTAGCGCGAGATCACGGTGAAGACGATCGGGCCGCGGAAGTTGACGATCGCGCGGCCGATCTCGGCGCCGTACTCGAGCTGCAGCTCCCGCATCGACTCCGGTGAGCCGTCGAAGCCGGACAGGTTCGCGAGCACCACCAGCGGGCGGTTGCCCGAGGCCGCGTTGATGGCGCGGGCCGCCTTCTTCGACGACTTCGGGAACAACGTGCCGGCGGTGTAGGTGTCCGGGCCGTCGGTGGGCGGGAAGCCGGTGCGGGCCACGCCGCGCGACTCGACGCCCAGCAGCGTCACCGGGATGCCGCCGAGGTGCACGTCCTGCACGACGGCGGTGTCGGCGTCGGCCATGCCCGCCCACCGCTCCAGCACCTCGTGGTCCTGGTCGGACAGGGCGCGCATCACCGTGCGGATGTCGAACGGCTTCTTGCGGTCCGGGTTCGCCTCGGTCGAGAAGATCTCGCCGACCGTGGTGAACGGGCTGTCGCCGACGACGTGCGGGTACGACGAGACGTCCCGGGACGCGGGGTCCGACGTGGCGACGCGGCGCGGGCCGGCCTCACCGGGGGCGATGTAGCTGTGCTCGTAGTGGGCCAGCAGCACGTCGAACGCCGACCGCAGGTCCGGGGCCCAGTACTGCGCCTGGCCGTTCGGGCCCATGACGCGGTCGTAGCCGCCGATGCCGTAGTTGTCCTCGGCCGAGACGCCGCCGGAGAAGTCGAGCGCCTGCTTGCCGGTCAGCACCATCGCCGAGTCCGGCGTCATGACCAGGATGCCCTTGGTGTGCATGAGCATCGTGGCCTCGGCGTTCCAGTACGGCTGGGCGCCGACGTTGATGCCGTTGACGACGACGTTGATCTCGCCGCCGTCCTGCGTGAACTCGACGATCCGCTTGAGCGCCGCGGCCACCCAGTCCATGTTCTCGACACCGGAGCTCATCGAGATCTTCGCGCCGGACGACAGCGAGAACCACTCCAGCGGAACGGAGAGCTCCGACGCCAGGTCGAGGGCGTGGATCACCCGCGAGCACTCGGGCTCGGCCAGCGCGCCCAGCGACTTGGTCGGGTCGCCCAGCAGCACCACGCGCTTCATGCCCTCGGGGTACGCGGGCGTCGGCGTGGTCACCACACCGACGACGATGCCGGCCTTGTTGCCACCGCGCGGGCGGTCGACCGGCACCAGCGCGCCGTCGACGAGGTCGTGCTCGACGAACGAGCCGCCGTCGCCGACGAGCATGTCGACCAGCTCGTACGGGTAGATCGTGCCGCGCGACTGGGCGCGCAGGACGTTCTGCCGGTAGTCGTCGAGCGGCTGGATCGGGTCGGTCTGCGGCTGCACGAACGAGAACCGCACGCCCGAGCCGGCGTCCTGGGCGATCCGCACGCCGACGTCGCTGAGCTCGCCGGTCACGGGGTCCTTGCGGCGCGCCAGGAACAGCACCTCCTCGAGGTCGAGGCCCGTGGTCGTCGGCAGCACGCGCTGGCCGATCGCGTCCAGGTCCTTCGACGACAGGTCGGTGGGCGGCCACGCGTAGAGCACCACGCGGTTCGTCGCGAGACGGGTGCGGCCACCGGACTGCGCACGGGCGCGGCGGATGCCGTCGAGGCACGTGGCCAGCACGTCCTCCGCGGCGGGCAGGGCGACGATCCGGCCCTCGTCGTCGCGCAGCGGCGTCAGGTCGCGGACCTGGCCGAGCGCGACGAGGCGCTCGTCGGACTTGTTCGCCTTGGCCACCGCGCGGAACAGGTACACGTCCTCGTCCACGGAGGACAGACGGGTGAGGTCGAACTCGCGCAGGCGCTCGAGCTGCATGCGTTCGGCGATGCGCGGGTGGAGCCCGCGCACCAGCCTCTCCTCCGCGAACCCGCCGGACGACGGGCGGAACGTGAAGTGGTGGTGCATCGACTCGCCGCGGCGGCCCGCGACCGTGGTGGTGATGCGGGTGATCGTCGGCGGCAGCTGGTGCGCGGCCAGGGCGGCACCGAGCCCGGCGGCCATCTCGTCCTGGTCGGACGGACCGTCGGCCCAGTTCACGTAGAGATCGGCGACGACGGCGCTGCCCTCACCGTGCTTGACGACGTCACCGATGGCGTCGGTCAGCGACGGGAACTCCACCGCGGTCGAGATGAGCCGGGTCTGCTCCGGCTCGTTCTCCGCGATGAAGAACGAACCGCTGACGCGCGGGTTCTCCAGCGCCTTCTTGGTGTAGTAGCGGCGGGCCAGCACCTCCAGCAGCGGGGTGTTGTCCGCGCCGGGCTTGCCGATGCGCTGGCCGAGCAGACGCACCAGCGGTTCGGCCGACGCGACCATCGCGACGATCCGGTCCTCGCGGTCGGCGGCCCGCGGGTGCGCGTCGAGGTGGATCAGGTGCTTGCGGACCTCGCTGTGCACGCGGGCGCGGTTGCGGCGCACCAGCGGCTGCGCGAACCACGTGAACACGACGCTGCGCGCGAGGTCGGCGACCGCCGGGTAGCGGACCTGCGTCGCGGCGACGATGCGCTCCAGCACCAGGCCGACGCGCACCCGCTCGGACTCGACCGGCGGCGCCTCCTCGACCCACAGGCGCAGCAGGGCCGTCGCGACGGCCGCGTCGAACACACCGCGGCGCTGCGCCACGAAGATGCGGAAGACCGCCTGCTCCAGCTGCGGCGTGCGATCCAGCTCGGTGATGCCGTAGTGGCCCATCACGTTCGCCAGCTTGGCGCGGAAGCTCTCCGGCAGCGCCGCGCGGTCCGCGTCGAGCGTCTTCAGGTAGGTGTGGAAGTGCTCGCGCGGGGAGTGGATGTGGTTCTCGGGCTTGCTCTCCTCGCCCGCGGGACGGTTGCGCGAGAGGTCGCACAGGTCGGCGAAGATGCCGAGCAGCTGCGCCTCCGCGACGAGCGGCCGTTCCTTCAGGTCCTGCCGTGCGCGCAGGTAGTCGGTCAGCACGCGGTCGGTGTCCGCGGCGGTGGTGTCGAAGCCCAGCAGCAACGCCCGCAGGTCGTCCTGACCGCGTGCGGCGAGCTCCTCGGGGCGGACGTCCGTGCGCGGGGCCGGCAGCTCCAGCTCGACCGACGACTCGGGCTTCGCCACGTCGGCGGCGCCGGAGGAGTCCTCGACCTCCTCGAGCTTCAGCAACGCGCCACCGGCGGGCACCTGCGTGCCGACGACGACGTTGAGCTCCTTCAGGCGGGCGCGGAACGGCGCGCGCAGCACCGTCTCCATCTTCATCGCCTCGAGCACCAGGACCGGGGCACCGGCCTCGACCTCGGCACCGACCGCGAGCGGCGTGGCGACGACCAGCGCGGGCATGGGCGAGCGCAGGACGCCGCCCTCGTCGCGGGTGACGCGGTGCGTGACGCCGTCGACCTCGACCTGGTGGACCGGGCCGTGCGTGCCGGTGACGACGCGGAACCGCGTGCCGTTGACGGTGATCTGGCCGACGTGGTGGTCGAAGCGCTCGACGTCGACGTCCCCGGTCAGCACCGCGTCGGAGTCCGCCGCGCACACGCCGACGCGGTACTTCGCGGGACCGACGCGGGCGACGTTCACGATGTAGGGCTGGCCGCGCAGCACGAACTCCAGCTTGCGCGCGCCCTCGTGGTTCGTGCGCGGCTGGCCGCCGCGGGCGGACGCCAGCAGCTCGGAGCGGTTGATCTGCTCCTCGTCCTCGTAGACCTCGATGCCGGCCGCGGCCAGCGCGATCGCGGAGTGGCGGTGCGAGACCAGGCCGCCGTCGGCGCGGACGCGGTCGATCCACGAGGTGTCGGCGGAGCCGTCGACCACGGCGGGCTCGTCGAGCAGGTCGAGCACGAAGCTCTTGTTGGTCGTGCCGCCCTCGATGATGACCGTGGTCTCGGCCATCGCGCGGCGCAGCTTGCCGAGCGCCTCGTCGCGGTCGCGGCCGTACGCGATGATCTTGGCGATCATCGAGTCGAAGTCGGCGGGGATCTGCGAGCCCTCGGCGACACCGGTGTCGACGCGGATGCCGGGCCCGGCGGGCAGCTCCAGGCGAACGATCGTGCCGGGGCACGGCGCGAAGTCGCGGTCCGGGTCCTCGGCGTTCAGGCGCGCCTCGACGGCGTGGCCCTGCTCGACGGGCTTGGCGCCTTCGAGCTTGCCGCCACCGGCGACGTGCAGCTGCGCCTTGACGAGGTCGAAGCCCGTGGTGATCTCGGTGATCGGGTGCTCGACCTGCAGGCGGGTGTTGACCTCGAGGAACGCGAAGAGCTTCTCCCCGGGGTGGTAGAGGAACTCGACGGTGCACGCGCCGCGGTAGCCCACCGCGTTCGCGAGCCGCTCGGCCGAGGCCTTGAGCTCGTCGACCTGGTGCTGCTCCAGCACGCAGGAAGCCGACTCCTCGATGATCTTCTGGTTGCGCCGCTGCACCGAGCAGTCGCGGACGCCGAGCGCCCACGCCGTGCCCTGGCCGTCGGCGATGACCTGCACCTCGACGTGCCGGGCGCCGGTGACGAGGCGCTCCAGGAACATCACGCCGGAGCCGAACGCGCGTTCGGCCTCCAGGCTGGTGCGCTCGAAGTTCTCCTCCATCTCCTCGGGACAGGTGATCTTGCGGATGCCGCGGCCACCACCACCGGCGGTCGCCTTCAGCATCAGCGGGTAGGTGACCTCCTCGGCCACCTTGAGCGCGTGCTCGAGGTTCTCGACGGCGCCGCGGCTCCACGGCGCGACGGGCACGCCGACCTCCTCGGCGATCAGCTTCGAGCCGATCTTGTCACCGAGCTTGCGCATGGCCTCGGCGGACGGCCCGACGAAGGTGACCCCGACCTTCTCGCACAGCTCGGCGAACTCGGGGATCTCGGCGACGAAGCCCCAGCCGACCCACGCGGCGTCGGCCTTCGTCTCGACGAGGGCCTTCTCCAGCACCTGGAGGTTCAGGTACGGGCGGTCGGCCGCCAAACCGAGGTTGTAGGCGAGGTCGGCTTCCCTCACGAAGGGCGCCGACTTGTCGACATCGGTGTACAGGGCAACGGTCTCGATCCGTTCCCCTGACTCGGCGGCGAGTTCACGGACGGCGTGGATCAGCCGCATTGCGGCTTCCCCGCGGTTGACGATCGCTACACGACTGAACAACGACTTCTCTCCTCGCGGACAGACAACCTCAGCGGCAGTCGCCGCCCAATCGATGTACACACTCTCGTCTACTACCCGGTAACAAAACCGCTGGAGGGGAACGAGTTGAGCAGCGTGCTTTGTATGAAATCAACAAGGCGCCAGGTCCTCGGCACAGCTTCACTTGAGCCCGTGTCCCAACTCACCGCCGCGGCCACGAGCGGTGGCGCCGTTGTCGTCAGGACCGTGGGACGCGGATCACGCTCCCCGGGGTGATGGTGTCGGGGTCGGTGATGACGTGCGGGTTCGCCCGCACCAGCCGCGGGTAGAGGTTGCCGGCGCCGTAGAAGTGCGTGGCGATCCCCCACAGCGTGTCGCCGGGCTTGACCTCGTACTCCTGGTAGACGCGGTAGCCGGGCACGATCCGCGGCCCGTACACGACCGGCACGATGACCTTGTCGAGCTCCGCGCCGTCCTTCGGCGACTGCCAGAACACCTCGACGAAGAGCCGGTCGAGCGCGAACGACGCACCCGAGACGTCGACCTCGATCTGGAACTGGCCGTGGCCGCCGCCCCCGTCGCCTGCCGTGAAGCCGCCCACGACCTCGTCGTGGCCTTCGTGGATCCGGTAGCCGAACTGCGCCTCGAACGCCCCGCCCGCGGTACCCGCGACCTGGACGCGGCTCCCGACCAGGCCGAGCGGCCGGGGCTGCTGGATGTCGATGGACATGACTTCCCCTTCCTCCCGCTGATGAGGTCGCGGGAAGCAAGAGGGTCGTTGCCGGGGTTCACCCCGGTGGCGCAACGGCTGGTGGTGGAGGTCGGAGTCGAACCGACTCTGCGCGAGGGCTCCCGTTTTACGGACGGGCGGGGCTCCACAGCCCCTTCTCCACCATTGTTCGTTCATTCTTCGAATGCACGAAAAAGCCGCCCGACTCGCTGTGCGCGGGTGGGCGGCTCTCGACGTCGGTGAGGCGTTACGGCGTCACGACGGAGAGCCTGAGCTGGGCGGATAGCTGTGATAACGGCGCATGCGGATCAGTTTGCCGGACCACTCGCGGCGGCGCCAGCCATTTCTCGCGGACGTCCGGAAAACGCGGTTCCGGCCTCAGGCGGTGTCCGCGGCGGAAATCGCGGCGCGGACGAGCACCTCACCGACTCCGGTGGAGCCGTCCGGCGCGTCCGCGATCACCGGGATGGAGGCGTCGCGGGAGTTCATTCCGGCCAGCGCCGGGTAGCCACGTCGCATGCGACCAGTTCAAAAGGCCTCCGCAGCGGTCGGCGCGGCGTTCCTGCTCGTCGGGGTGCTCGGGTTCATCCCCGGGATCACCTCGCGCTACGACGAGCTGGCCTTCGCCGGCCACTCCGGTGCCCTCCTGTTCGGCATCTTCGCCGTGTCCGTGCTGCACAACCTCGTGCACCTGCTCTTCGGCGTGCTCGGCCTGCTCGCCGCGAAGAGGGCCCAGGCCGCCCGCGCGTTCCTGATGGTCGGCGGCGGCCTCTACGTGTTCCTGTGGGTCTACGGCTCGGCGATCGGTGAGCACACCGACTCGAACTTCCTGCCGGTCAACACCGCCGACAACTGGCTGCACCTGGGCCTCGGCGCCGGAATGCTCCTGCTCGGCGTGGTGACCACCGCGGTCGAACGCGCCCGCAGCAAGTCGCCCGTCAACTGAACCGGGTCAGTTGAGCAGGGCGATCGACAGGTTCAGCGCCGCCGCGAAGCTCACCCAGGCCAGGTAGGGCACGAGGAGCAGAGCGGCGGCCCTGTTCCGCCGCCGGAACGCCACGACCAGCGCGGCGATCGCGAGCCACAGGACGACGATCTCGGCGAACGCCACCCAGAACCAGCCGAGACCGAAGAACAACGGCGTCCACGCCGCGTTGAGCACGAGCTGCCCGCCGAACAACGCCAGCTCGCCGCGCGTGGCACCGGACCGCCAGGCGAGCCAGCCCGAGACGGCGATCATCACGTAGAGCGTCGTCCACACCGGGCCGAACAACCACGCGGGCGGCGCCCAGGACGGCTGCTCCAGCGCCGTGTAGGCCGAGCCGGCGGAGACGGAGAACAGCGAGCCCACCACGGCGGTGACCAGCACCGCCCCCGCGAACAGGGCGAGCGCGCGGACCGGGTGCCGTTCGGATGCGAGCGTCATGCGACGCAGGTACCCGTTCACCGTCCCGGCGAAGCTCACACGATCCCGAGTTCGGCCGCCCGGCTCGGCCTGGCGCGCTCGGCGGGCGTCCGGCGGTAGGACTCCCCGCCGGACGCCCGCGCCGCGCTACTTCCTCTTGCCGCTGAACAGGTCCTTGACCTGGTTGCCGCGCCGCCGCAGGCCCCACTTCGTCACGCGGATCAGCGCCTCGCGGACGATGTTGCCGCTCATCTTCGACTCGCCGAACTCGCGCTCCTGGAACGTGATCGGCACCTCGCGGACCCGGAAGCCCAGCTCGAGCGTCCGCCACAGCAGGTCGATCTGGAAGCAGTAGCCCGCGGAGGCGACCGAGGCGAGGTTGAGCTTGCGCAGGGTGTCCGCGCGGAACGCCCGGTAGCCGCCCGTCATGTCGCGGATGTTCGCGCCCAGGGCGAGCCGCGAGTACAGCGAGCCGCCCAGCGAGAGCAGCTTGCGCTGCGCCGGCCAGTTCACGACCTCGCCGCCCGGCACCCAGCGCGAACCGAGCACCAGGTCGGCCTGGGGCAGGGCGTCGAGCAGCCGGTGCAGCTGTTCGGGGGCGTGCGACCCGTCGGCGTCCATCTCGCACACGACGCCGTAGTCCCGCTCCAGCGCCCACTGGAAGCCCGCGACGTACGCGGCGCCCAGACCGGCCTTCACGGTGCGGTGCATCACGTGGACCCGGTCGTCCGCGGCCGCCATCTCGTCGGCGAGCTGCCCGGTGCCATCGGGGCTGCCGTCGTCGACCACCAGCACGTGCACGTCGGGCAGTGCCGTGTGCAGCCTCTTGACGATCTTTCCGATGTTGTCCCGCTCGTTGTAGGTCGGGATCACCACCAGCACCTGCCCGAGTTCCTGGTCAGGCTGCTGCGCCATTCGAGTCCTTCCGTCGTCGTGTGAAGCCCAGCGCCAACGCCACAAGGCCCGCAGCGGTGATCACCCACTCGGGCCAGGCTCCTAGCCGAGTCGCCAGCGTAGTCTGTGACCTCAGCGGCAGTGTCGCGACCAAGGCGTCCGGCTCGAACAGCCCTGTCTTCCGAGTGACGGAACCGTCGGGTTCGACGATCGCGCTGACGCCCGAGGTGGCGGCCACCACGACCGCCCTGCCGTGCTCGACGGCGCGGACCCTGGACATGGAAAGCTGCTGGTAGGTCATCTCCGTGTAGCCGAACGTGGCGTTGTTCGTCGGGATGGCGATGAGCGTCGCGCCGGCCGTCACGGAGTCGCGGACCACTGAGTCGAACGCCACTTCGTAACACGTGTCGATCGCGACCTTCGCGGGTCCCATGACGAAACCCTCCGGGTCCGTGCCGGGCTGGAAGACGCCCGCCCGGTCGACCTCGGACGCGAACAGCCGGAAGAACGACCGCATGGGCATCGTCTCGCCGAAGGGCTGCAGCTTGCGCTTCGTGTAGGTGTCCGTCGGCCCCTTCTCGGGGTCCCAGAGCACCACCTGGTTGCGCGGCAGCCCGTCGGTGCGGTCGAGCACCACCGCACCGACCGCGACCGGTGCCTTGATCGCCTTCGCGGCCGCGTCGATCACCGCGGCGGCGTCGGCGTTGCGGAACGGGTCGATGTCGGAGGAGTTCTCCGGCCAGATCACGACGTCGGGCTGCTCGGCCCTGCCCGCGGCGACGTCGGCCGCGAGCTGCGTCGTCCGCTTGGCGTGGTTGTCGAGCACCGCCCGGCGCTGGGCGTTGAAGTCGAGCCCGGCGCGCGGCACGTTGCCCTGGATCGCGGCGACCGTGACCGTCCCGGCGGACGGGTCCACGCCGACGGGCACGACCAGTCCCGCCACCACCGGCACCGCGACCAGCGGCAGGCCGAGCTTCCAGTTCCTCACGAGCCAGAACAGCCCGAACCCGGACAGCACCACCGCGAACGTCACGAGCGGCGCACCGCCCAGCGACGCGAGGGGCAGGAACCAGCCCTCCGGCTGCCCGAACGCGATCTTGCCCCAGGTGAAGCCGCCGAACGGGAACACCCCGCGCAACGCCTCGTCCGCCACCCACAGGCACGCCGCCCACAGCGGCCAGCCGGGCACCCGCGAGACGAGTGCCATCGCCGTCGTGCCGAGCGAGATCATCAACGCGCACGCCAGCGACAGCGGCAGCGAGGCGACCAGCCCGACGAACTCACCGGTCCACTGCAGCAACGGCACCATGAACCCGAGCCCGAACAACAGCCCGTATCCGAAGCCGGCGCGCGCACGCTTGCCGTGGATCACATGCGCGAGCACCGCGAAGCCGACCGGCGCCAGGAACCACAGGGGGCGCGGCGGGAAGCTGAGGTAGACGAGCACTCCGCCCGCGACGGCGAGCGCCATGCGCGCGAGCAGCGGAAAGCTCACCTTCCGCCGGCGGGCGGGTGAGTGCGGCGATTCCGGCGCGACGGGGGGTGCGACCACCCGGCCAGCCTACGAGGCCGGAAGTGGGCGGGACGTGTGACCCACGTCGATCCCGTGCCGGCACGACTGTCCACAGACGACGAACATCGGCCTGCCGGAGCTCGCGGCGCACCGCCCCGCCCGGTCCCCTGCGCGCGGCCGGCAAGCCCGCCCCGTTCGCCGAGGCCGAGTTCCGGGACGGGGACATTCGGGTGCGTGGCGCATTGGCCGTCGACGACTATTGGGGTGAACCGCCGTTGAGCGAAATGGCGGACAGCTGGTTCGACACCTGCCACGTGGACTATTTCGACAACGATGGCCACCCGCACTTGAACGAACGCGGCAAAGACGTCATCGTGACCGGCAGGACTTCTGACAACGTTTACTCGCGACTCCTCGACGGCTTCGTCGTCACGCATCCCGGCGTCCGGCACGCGGTGGCCGCCGAGTGCCTGACGAGGCACTCGACCAGGTCGTGCACCTGTTCCCGGTCACCGGCGGACCGGATGCCGACGCCATCGGCATTCGAGACCCGGTGGCCGACGAATTGAGCGAGCTCTACCGGCTGCCGGGCGTCACGGCCGTCCCGGAAGTGCCGCCGGCGAAAGCCGGAAAGGCGGACAAGCGCAAGCTCCGCCGGAAGTTTCGGTAAGGTTCCACGTAAATCAGGAGGTGACGGATGCCCCGTCCAAGCGTGGAAGCCGAACGCAAGGCGCAGATCCTCGCGTCCACCTGCAAGGTGATCGCGGCCGAGGGCTTCCGCCACCTCCGGGTGTCCGACGTCGCCAAGGACGCGGGCGTCTCCGGTGGCACGGTCCACTACTACTTCGAGACCAAGCGCGAGCTCACCGACGCCGCGTTCGAGCACTGCTTCGAGCTGTCGGTCAAGCGCCGCCGCTGGATCCTCGAGTCCGACGAGCCCCCGCTGTCCCGCCTGCGCATGGTGGTCGAGTCGTACCTCCCCGAGGGCGCCGAGACCGTCGAGGCGTGGAAGGTCTGGGCCGAACTGTGGGTCGAGGCCATCCGCAGCCCCGAACTGCAGGAGCTCAACGAGCGCTTCTACGGCGAGTGGCGCGACATCGTGGCGGGCATCTTCCGCGACGGCCAGGCCTCCGGCGAGATCGTGGCGCCCGGTGACCCGGTCGAGCTGGCGAACATGATGGTGAGCATGCTCGACGGCCTCGCCCTGCAGGTGCTGGCCGGGTCGAAGGCCATGACGGTCGACACGATGCGCACCACGTGCCTGAGGTTCGTGGACCAGCTCACCACCGTGTCCGTCGGCTGACGCTTCGCGGGCCGGTGCTGTTGCGGTCCGGACCCCCGGTATCGGGTGACGTGGCTCATCCGGGTCAAATCAGGGTTGGTCCCGATGCAACAAACCGCGGATCCTGGGCATCCTGGGTACATGACCACGACAGTTGCTTTGAGCAGGCCCAGGACCAACCGGATGATCGCGGGTGTCTGCGCGGGGCTCGCCCAGCGCTGGGGGATGAAGGCGAGCACCGTGCGCCTTCTGTTCCTGCTGTCCTGCCTTCTGCCCGGACCGCAGTTCGTCGTCTACATCGTGCTCTGGGTGATCATGCCCAGCCGCAACTACTGATCAGCCCGCTGCCCCGTGCCGCTCACCGGCACGGGGATCAGCACGTTCCACCGCCACCGAGCCACTCGCGCAAGGCGCCGTCGCGTCCCCACGCCCAGTCGCACGAGTCCTGTTGTCCTGGAACTGATCCGGTGAAGGCGAGCCGCGGCAGCTGCGATTCCTCCTGCCGCCGGGGTGCGGGCGGCGTGGCCACGGGTGTCGATCATCGTCGAGTTCGACGATGATCGACACGACAGTCGTCGCCACACTTCCCGCACCGCGTCGATCCCGATGTGGTCCGGGCACCCGCCGGCAGCAGACGGAGCACCGTCTTCGGGGCTGCCCTCCTCCGAGTGGTAGCCGTGCTGTCGCCAGGAACCTCCGGCGGTTACCGGCTTTGCTCGGAAGGTATGCCCGCCAGCTCCTCCATCAGGCTCGTGAACGCCTCCGGTTGCACTCGGAACCATCCGTCGAACGGCTGTGTCATCCCCACGCACAACACGCACACAAGCGCCAGCACGGCCGAGGTGAGGCTCATCTGCAAGAAGTGCCGCTTGCGCGCGGTGAAACCGATCAGCATCGGGTAGATGACCATCGCGACGGCCCCGACGATCGTCCCGACCAGCATGATCCTGCCGGTGTTGCCGATGCCGCTCGCCGAGTCGAGCCGGTCGCGCCGCAGGTCGGTGATCTCCCTCATCCGTTCGAGCGAGCGTTCCCGCGCGCTCCTCACCTCCTCCGGGGTGGAGGGCAGGCCGAGGATCTCGACGTGCAGCGCGTGGAGCGTCTCGGTGGTCTTGCCGTCCGACTCCCCCACCTCGAGCTTCGGCCACTCCCGGTAGGCCACCAGCTTCGGGTACTCGGCCAGCAGCGAGCGGATGTGATCGCGCTGGGGTTGCGGCATGGCGGCCGTCTGCCAGTAGACGTCGGCGACGGCGGCGGCCTCCCTCGCGGCGTTGCCCTCGGCGACGCCGCCCTCCTCCCAGACGATCACCATGTAGAAGGCCAGCGCGACGATGAACAGGCCGCTGATCACCGCGCCGAGGAAGCCGCGCGAGTCCGCGTCCCGGTCGTCGGCCTGCTCGTGGGCCCGTGACCGCCCGAAGAGCAGGAGGGCTGCCGCCGTGACGACCACCGAAGCGAGAATGACTACCAGCCCGGTCCACATGACCTCCATCTCCCCACAGCGGACACCGTTTGACCACCAACACCACGCTTCCCGGCACTGTTGTGCGCTCGACGGGGGCAACGGGCGTTGATCATGGGCACGTTCCGTCCACATCGGATCCCAGATGCCGAAGGCGTTGACACGAACAGGAGAACCGAGGCCGTCCGTCCTCGACGGAGAGTGAGGACATCATGATCCACGCCCGGTGACAACCGGGGCGGAGCGTGCCAACCTGGGCCGATCCCGACCCGGAAAGGCGTGGCATGCGTGCACCGATCCTCCTCGCCGTCGTACTGCTGGTTCCCCTGCTGGCACCCGGCCCGCCGGTGGCCGCGGACGAGGTGTGGCGCACGCAGTTCGACGCGGCGGTGTACGGGGACGTCACGGTCATCGGCAACTCCGTCCTGAGCTGTCCGACGCCCGAGCAGGCCGGGCCCAACCCGAAGTACCCGCCGAAGTCCTGCGTGGACGCGCTGGAGCGCAAGGGCCAGGGCCCGTCAGCGCTGAACAACAGCCACCGCATGTCCTGGACCGACGTCGACGACGACCCGGCGACGTTCAACTCCTCCGGGGCCCAGCTGGCGATCCCGCCCGGCGCCACCGTCGCCCACGCGAAGCTCGGCTGGGCGGGCAGCGCCGCCTGCCGCGACGCGGTCGCACCTCCCGGCTCGCCCCGCGACCCGGTCGTCCTCAACGGCACGCGGGTCAGCCCCGGCCGGTTCGTCCAGGACTCCCCCGACGACCTCTCGCACACCGACAACGCCTTCTACAGCGCCGAAGCCGACGTCACCCGCGCACTGACCAGCGGCACCGTGACCGTGGGCAACGTCTGGGCACCGCAGGGGTTCGACTGCTTCGGCGGCTGGTCGCTGACGGTCGTGTGGAAGTTCGAAGGCCCCACCGCGGCGGCACCGGCCCGGCGCCACGTCGCGGTGCACGGCGGCCACGTCCGGCTCCCCACGAAGAAGGCGGCGCTGACCACCCCGATCGCGCCCACGCACCCCGCCGGAGGAGCGATCCGGGTGGGGTTGACCGCCTACGAGGGCGACTGGGCCACGGACGGCGACCAACTGCTGGTCAACGGCACCCCCGTCGGCGAGCGCAACGCGTTCATGTCATCCGCGCAGGGCGCACCGCACCTCAACAACATGAGCGTCGACGCGCGCACATTCACCCTCGGCGAGAACGTCCTCAAACCCGGCAGCAAGAGCGCCGAACTGGAGTTCAGGAGAGCCGACGACGCGTTCCTGGTGCAGAACGTCGCCTGGTCGTTCCCGCTGCCCGAGCTCACGCTGGAGGTGACGCCCGAGCAGCCCGCGGCGCACCCCGGGACCACCGTCACGCAGACCGCGACGATCACCAACACCGGTGACGCGCCCGCGGCCGGGGTGTCGGTGTGCGGCCAGCAGGTCGGCACGGTCGAGTCGCACACCACGGTGACCCGCACCTGCTCGTCCACGGCGGCGGACGACGACTACCAGGCCATCGTCGCGGTGAGCGGGAGCAGCCTCGCCGGTGACCAGCTCGCGGTGCGGAAGGCGTCGGCGGTCGACGTGCTGCACCCGGCGTTGCGCGCGATGGCCACGACCGAGGCGATGACCGCGCTGCCGGGCCAGGCCGTGAAGTTCACGACGACCGTCACGAACACCGGCGACACCCCGCTCTACGACCTCAGCGCCCGCGCGGCGTCGGGGTGCGAGCGCATGCAGGGCCAGCTCGACCCCGGCGCGATCTCCGCTGTCGACTGCACGGCGCCCGCGGGCGACGAGAGCGGCACGCTGACCGCCACCGTCACGGCGTCGGACAAGATCGGCGGCAAGGTCGAGGCGACGGCGTCCACGCGGGTCGAGGTCGTCTACCCGCGGCTGACGATCAGCGCGCTGTGGTCGAAGGACCGCGCCCGGGACGGCGAGGTCGTCACCGTGACCATCACGATCACGAACCTGTCGGACCTGCCGATCACCGACGTCCGCGTCGAGGGCGAGCCCGCCGCGTGCCGCCGGGTGTTCCCGGTGCTGCTACCGCGCCAGCGCATCACCTACACGTGCCAGGTCATCGCGCCGGTGAACTCCCGGCTGACGGTGTCCGGCGCGGGAGCGGGTACCGCGATCAGCGAGAGCACCGTCGTGCGGATCGCCTCGGTGACCGCGCCGCCGCCGTCCGAGCCGGAACGACCCACGCCACCCGGCGAACCGGCGCCTCCCCGTCCGGTCGCGCACGCGCAGCCGGTGTCGAAACCGGCGGTCGGCGGTCTGGCCGCCCTGCTCGGCGTGGTCGGCATGCTGGTCGTCGCGGCCGCGCTGTCCGGGCTGGGCCGCCGCTGACAAATGAGGTAGAAGGACCTCATGGAGATCACCGCCTTCCTGGAGCGCAAGCTGGCCCGCCGGTTCCGCACGTACGACACCGACGGCGACGGTTTCATCGAGCGCGAGGACTTCACACAGGCGGGCGAGCGCACCACGGAGGCGTTCGGGCTGGCGGCCGACGACCCGAAAGCGGTCCGGTTCCACGCGCAGCTGGCCGGGTTGTGGGAGCTGCTCTCGTCGGTCGCCGACACCGACGGCGACGGGCGGATCAGCGTCGAGGAGTACAAGACGGCGTTCGCGAACGGGCTGCTGGAGACGCCCACGTCGTTCGACGAGCACTACGTGCCGTTCCTGGACGCGGTGATGGCGATCGCGGACTCCGACGGCGACGGCGGGCTGACCCTCGAGGAGCACGTGCGGTGGACGGGCGCGCTCATGAACCTCTCCGAACGCGACGCGCGCGGGATCCACGACCTGCTGTCCGACGAGGACGGGTTGCTGGCCACCAAGGCGCTGCTGGAGGCGATCCGGGAGTTCTACTTCTCGGAGGACCCGGCCGAGGCCGGCAACTGGCTGCTGGGGTCGTTGGACTGACGTGCTGCTCAAGACGCTGCAGGAGCACGCGGCGCGGGCCCAGCCGGCCGCGCACGTCGAGGAGGCGGGCGGCTGGTGGCTGCGGCACTCCCCCGGCGACGCCTGGTGGGTGAGCGCCGCGCTGCCCCACGACCGGGAGGACCGGGTGGCGCTCGCGGAGGAGTTCTGCGCCGAACGCGGGGCACCGGTGCGGATCCAGATCACGCCGGGCGTGTGCGCGGCCGACCTGGACGCGAGGCTGGGCGACCGGGGCTACGAGCGGGGCAGGGACATGTCCCTGCAGATCGCCTCGACGGCGGAGTTGCTGCGCCAGGCCCACTCCGACGCCGGTGAGGTCGTCACCCGGCCGACCGACGCGTGGCTGACGGCGTGGCAGGCGGTGACCACGCGGGACGTCGGCGCCGAACGCGACCTGCTCAGCCGGGTCGAACACCCGAGCGCGTACGCGTACGCGCAGGTCGAGGGCCAGGTGGTGGCCGTGGGCCGTGCGGTCGCGGAAGAGGGGTGGGCAGGCGTGTTCGGCATGGCGACGCTGCGGCACGCACGGGGCCGAGGCGCCGCGCGGTCCGTGCTCGCCGCCTTGGCCACGTGGGCGGCCACGCAGGAGGCGAACCACATGTACCTGCAGATGCAAAGGGAGAACGCCACGGCGTTCCGGCTCTACGAGAGGACGGGATTCCGCGAGGTGTCCGCCTACCACTACCGGATCCGTCCACATCCGATCAGCAATCAAGAAGGCGGGAGCGGAGTGCGCGGGTTAGGTTCTGCGCCATGAGCAGGACAGCACCGGTGCCGCACGATGCCGACACCCACGACCTGATCCGCGTGCAGGGCGCACGCGTGAACAACCTGCGCGACGTCGACGTCGAGATCCCGAAGCGCCGCCTGACCGTCTTCACCGGTGTCTCCGGTTCCGGCAAGAGCTCGCTGGTGTTCGGCACGATCGCCGCGGAGTCGCAGCGGCTGATCAACGAGACCTACAGCGCGTTCATCCAGGGCTTCATGCCGACGCTGCCGCGTCCCGAGGTGTACCTGCTGGAGGGCATCACCACGGCGATCCTGGTCGACCAGCAGCGGATGGGCGCCGACCCGCGCTCGACCGTCGGCACCGCGACCGACGTCAACGCGATGCTGCGCATCCTGTTCAGCCGCCTCGGCACCCCGCACATCGGCGGTCCGCAGGCGTTCTCGTTCAACGTCGCCTCGATCTCCGGCGCGGGTGCCGTGACGATCGAGAAGGGCGGGCAGAAGGTCAAGGAGCGCCGCGAGTTCTCCATCACCGGCGGCATGTGCCCGCGCTGCGAGGGCCGCGGCCAGGTCTCCGACATCGACCTGACCGAGGTCTACGACGAGTCGAAGTCGATCCTTGAGGGCGCGATCAAAGTGCCCGGCTACAACGTCGACAACCAGTGGACGGTGCAGACGTTCACGCAGTCCGGGTTCGTCGACCCGGCCAAGCCGATCCGCAAGTACACGAAGAAGGAGCTGCACGACTTCCTGTACCGGGACCCGGTCAAGATCAAGGTCAACGGCATCAACCTGACCTACGAGGGCCTGATCCCGAAGCTGCAGAAGTCGATGCTGTCGAAGGACCGCGAGGCGCTGCAACCGCACATCCGCGCGTTCGTGGACCGCGCGGCGACGTTCGGGACGTGCCCGGAATGCGCCGGCACCCGCCTGACCGAGGCGGCGCGGTCGTCGAAGGTCGAGGGCCAGTCCATCGCGGACCTGTGCGAGATGCAGATCACCGACCTGGCGGAGTGGGTCCGCGGGGTGGAGGACTCCTCCGTCGCCCCGCTGATCGACAAGCTCGCGCACACGCTCGACTCGTTCGTCGAGATCGGTCTCGGCTACCTGTCGCTGAACCGGCCCGCGGGCACGCTGTCGGGCGGTGAGGCGCAGCGCGTCAAGATGATCCGGCACCTCGGGTCGGCGCTGACCGACGTGACGTACGTGTTCGACGAGCCGACGATCGGCCTGCACCCGCACGACATCCAGCGCATGAACAACCTCCTGCTCCGGTTGCGGGACAAGGGGAACACGGTCCTGGTCGTCGAGCACAAGCCGGAGACGATCGCGATCGCGGACCACGTCGTCGACCTCGGTCCGGGTGCGGGCCGGGGCGGCGGCACGATCTGCTTCGAGGGGACGCTGGAGGGGCTGCGGTCCAGCGGCACGGTGACCGGGCGCCACCTGGACGACCGGGCGTCGCTGAAGCCGTCGGTGCGGGAGCGGACCGGTGTCCTCCAGATCCGCGGGGCGTCGGCGAACAACCTGCGCGACGTGGACGTCGACATCCCGCTCGGCGTGCTGACCGTGGTCACCGGCGTCGCGGGCTCGGGCAAGTCGTCGCTGATCCACCAGTCGATGCCGCGCGACTCGGGCGCGATCGTGGTCGACCAGACGCCGATCAAGGGGTCGCGGCGCTCGAACCCGGCCACCTACACCGGCCTGCTGGAGCCGATCCGCAAGGCGTTCGCCAAGGCCAACGGCGTGAAGCCCGCGCTGTTCAGCGCGAACTCCGAGGGTGCCTGCCCGAACTGCAACGGCGCCGGCGTGGTGTTCACCGACCTCGGCATCATGGCGACGATCGAGTCCCCGTGCGACGTCTGCGAGGGCAAGCGGTTCGACCGGGCCGTGCTGGAGTTCAAGTTCGGCGGCCGCGACATCTCCGAGGTGCTCGCGATGCCCGTCGCCGAGGCCGTCGAGTTCTTCGGCTCGGGTGACGCCCGCACGCCCGCGGCCCACGCGATCCTGCAACGGCTCGACGACGTCGGCCTCGGCTACCTGTCGCTCGGCCAGCCCCTGACCACGCTGTCCGGCGGTGAGCGGCAGCGCCTGAAGCTGGCCACGCACATGGCGGACAAGGGCGGCGTCTACGTCCTGGACGAGCCGACGACGGGTCTGCACCTCGCCGACGTCGAACAGCTGCTCGGGCTGCTCGACCGCCTGGTCGAGGCGGGCAAGTCGGTGATCGTGATCGAGCACCACCAGGCCGTGATGGCCCACGCCGACTGGATCATCGACCTCGGTCCCGGCGCAGGTCACGACGGTGGCAAGGTGGTGTTCGAGGGCACGCCCGCCGATCTCGTCGCCGACCGCTCCACGCTGACCGGCGAGCACCTCGCCGACTACGTGGGCGCCCCCGCGCGTCGCAAAAAGCAGTGAAGGGTAGACAAGAGACATGAAGATCACGCCGTTCCTGGACCGCAGGCTGAGCCACAGGTTCTCCACGTATGACACGGACCAGGACGGCCACGTGCAGCGCTCGGACTTCGAGCTGGCGTGTACGAGACTGACGTCAGCGTTCGGCCTGGACGCCGGCGACGAGCGCGCCAAGCGGCTGTACGAGCAGTTGCTGGGTGTGTGGGAGCACTTGGCCGCCATGACCGACGTGAACGACGACGGGCAGATCAGCCTGGCGGAGTACAAGTCGGCGTTCGTCCGCGGCCTGCTGGGCCGCCCCGAGGCGTTCGACGACGTCTACGTGCCCTACCTCGACGCGCTGCTGGCCGTCGCCGACCACGACGGTGACGGCCAGCTCGGCCTGGAGGAGCACGTGCGCTGGTCGCAGGCGATGATGGACGTCTCCGAGGCCGACGCACGCGCCGTGCACGCCCGGCTGGACCACGACGGCGACGGTCTCATCGGCACCGAAGACCTGCTGGCGGCGTGGCGGGGGTACTACTTCTCGGAGGACCCGGACGGGCCGGGTGCGTGGCTGCTCGGGCCGCTGCCCTAGGCGGTCTCCGCCTGGGCCTCCGCGACCTCCTTGATCGAGGCGGCCTCGGTCTCGACGTACCGCGTGATCGTCGACCTCGTCATCAGCCAGCCGAGCCCGGACATCAGCCCGCCGAGGGTCAGGGCGAGGGTGAGGCGGCTGCCGCCGGGGTGCGGGTCGACGACGTGCCCCGCCGTGACCGTGACGCCACCGGACCTCGACTCCCAGGTGAAGGACCGGCCGTCGGTCAGCTCGGTGACCGTCAGCACCGCCTCGGCCAGCTTCGGCTGCTTGATCCTGGCCCGCGAACCGACGGCCAGCGGTCCGCCGTCGAGCTTCTGCAAGGACTCGACCGTGGGGATGCGCTCGGGCCAGCGCTCGACGTCGGTGAGCACCGCCCAGACCCGCTCGGGAGGGGCCGCGACGGTGACTGTGCGCTGCAGGCCAGGCATGGCGCGAGTGTACTCAGAACCGCCGTTCGACCTCTTCGATCGCCTCTGCCGCGATCCGTCTCGCCGCCTCGCGCGGTGACGCTTCGTCGTCGAGGACCCGGGCGACGAGCCGGCGCATGGTCGTGCCGATCTTCGCGAACGCCGACTCCGCGGTGGGCTCGACGTCGCCGAAGAGCGTCCACCACCACCAGGAGTTCGTGGCGGAGTTGGCGACGACGTCGGGGATGACCAACGCGCTGATCCTGGCCTCCGCCCCGGGCGTGACCGGCATGTTGGCGGCCTCGACGACCAGCTTCGCCTGGACGGCGCGGGCGTTGTCCTCGTGGATGGCGTAGCTGGTGGCGGCGGGGACGAGGACGTCCGCCTCGACGCTCAGCCACCGGTCGCCGTCGAGTTGCCGGTCCTCCGGCCTGAGCCGCGCCCGGTCGATGCCGCCGTGCGCGTCCCGGGACAGCAGGAGGGTTTCCACGTCGAGTCCGTCCGGATTGGACACCACGCCGTGGACGTCGGCGAGCCCGACGACCCGGACGCCCGCGCGGGCGAGGTAGCGGGCCGTGGCGCCGCCCATCGAGCCGAAGCCCTGCACGAACGCCGTGGGGTTCTCGATCCGGAGGTGTTCGACGCCTCGGAGAGCTGCTTGGGCCACTCCGTAGCCACCGACGAGCTCGTCCAGGCCGATGCCGTCGACGGTGACGTCGAAGGCGTCCGCAAGTCGTCGGCGCGCTTCGTGTTCGTCGTCGAGCAACGGGTAGACCGCCTGGATGGACGACTGCAGCCCGATCTTCTCGATGGCCGCGTCGATCGTGGACTGCCTGAGCCCGAGGTCCTCCCCCATGGTCCAGAACCGTTCGATGTACGGCGACATGGCGAACAGGTAGGCCGTGAGGACGTCGGTCGCCCTGGCGTCGTAGGGGTTGAAGTCGATGCCGCCCTTGGCGCCGCCGAGCGGGACGTAGCGCGCCCCGGGGTCGTAGTTGAGGGCTTCCTTGGCGGTCATCCCCTCAGCGAGACCGCGCACCTCGTCGAGCGAGCACCCCGCACGCATGCGCAGCCCGCCGCTGCTGACCCCGCGCACGAGCCGGTCGATGACGAGGTAGCCACGCGCCCCGGTGGCCGGGTCGTTCCACGTGACCTCGAGATAAGTCATGCGGCACAGCGTATGCCGTGCTCACTTCGCCATCTGGAGGAGGAACTCCGCGTTGCTCTGCGTCTTGCGCAGCCCGTCGAGGAGCACGTCGACGTCGCGCTCGGCCATCGCACGGCGCAGGGTGTCCGTGATGGCCATCTCCTGCTGCGACACCAGCAGCTCCGCCTTGCGCGTGCTGGACTGGTGCAGGTCCACCGCGGGGTAGACCCGGCGCTGCGCGGCCTTGCGGTCGAGCTTCAACTCGGCGTTGCCGGTGCTCTTGAGCTCCTCGAAGATCGCGGTGTCGGCCAGCGACCCCGTCTCGACGAGCGCGGTGGCGAAGATCGTGAGGCTGCCGCCGTTCTCGATGTTGCGCGCGGCTCCGAGGAACCGCTTGGGCGGCGTCAGCGCCCTGGCGTCGATGCCACCGCTGAGGATGCGCCCGCCGTTCGGTTGCGCGAGGTTGTAGGCCCGTCCCAGCCTCGTCAGCGAGTCGAGCAGGATGACGACGTCCTGACCGTCCTCGACGAGCCTCTTCGCGCGCTCCACCGCGAGCTCGGCGATCCGGATGTGCTCGTCGGGGTGCTCGTCGAAGGTGGAGGCGAACATCTCGCCCGGGATCGTCGTGCGCATGTCGGTGACCTCTTCCGGCCGTTCGCCGACGAGCGCGACGATGAGGTGGACGTCCGGGTGGTTCTTCGCCATTGCGTGCGCGATCTGTTGCAGCACAACGGTCTTGCCTGCTTTGGGTGGTGCGACGATCAGCGCCCTCTGCCCCTTGCCGACCGGCATGACCAGGTCGATCGTCCGGCTGGTCAGCTCGTCCGCGTCGTGCTCGAGCCGCAGCCTTTCGTTGGGGTAGAGCGGGGTCAGGTCCTCGAACCTCGGCCGGCGGTGCGGCTTGAGCCCGTTGACCGTGTCGACGCTGACGAGCTTGTCGTTCTCGGCCTCACCGCTGAGCCGGTCACCGCGGCGCAGGTCGTGCTGCCGGACGAGGCTCTGCGGGACCTGCGGCCCGTCAACGAGAAACGCCTTGTTGTTGTGCATGTCGAGTACACCGATGTGCATCGGGTCTGTCCTTTCAGGAGGGTGAAGTCGCGCTTCATCGACTCCGCGCGTTCCGACGCGGGAGGAGAGCGCTCGCAGATGCAGCCGCATCTGAGGTGTGGGTCCACCGGTCCTGTCGAAACCGGGGGGCTGTCCGCTGCGAACCGGAGATGGTCCAGCAGCTGGTCGGAGCTTATGTGCGACTGGTCGCGCACTGCCGTTACCAGCGGACTGTAGCAGACAACGCCCGCAGCGTGCCCGCTATTCCGCGCACTTCTTCCACGAGAGCCGGAAGGTGCTGCTCACGCTGGAGTCCGTCGAGTCCATCGTCAGGAAGCTGCCCGGACCCTTGCCGGTGACCTTCAGCTCGGTCTCGACGGTCAACGGTTTGCGGTCCTTGCACGGCCCGTGCGCGATCCCGCTCGGCGTGTCCGTGACGTGCCAGTTGTCGCTCATCGCCTGGAACTCGCGGCTGCTGTGCCGCGTCGGGAACCCCGGGAAGCGGTAGCTGTTGCGCACCACGCCGCGCGCTTTGTCCGTGAGGTGCGCGAACCCCCGGTAGTCGGTCGCCGCGATGCCGTACGTGTAACCCGCCGCGTGGTGGAGCTCGAGCTCGATGGTGCAGCTCTTCTTGGCCTCGCTGCCGTTGCCCTGCACCAGGAAGTCGCTGTAGGTGACCGTGAAGGCCTGGTTGTCCTCGGACATCGCCACCGTGGTCGTGCCGGCCGGGCACCCCGTGCCCGCGACGCTCGTCACCTCGATCGCCACCGGCCCGGGAGGAGGTACCAGCGACGCCAGCAGTGCCACCACGGCCAACATCCGGGCCTCCTCACGTCGCCGCAGGAGAAACCTATCGAGCCGCGCAATCACGCAATCGGAGCAGCACGTCCTGCTGTGGTTCGGGGACTCGGGTGGGGATGATCAGCGCGTCGACCGCGATCACCCCGTCCGGGCCGACCCGCACGGGGTTCAGTTCGATCTCTTCCAGGTCCGGCCTCGCCGCGAGCGTCTCCGACATCTTGGCGATCACGTCGGCCAGCTGGGCCACATCTGCTTCCGGCTCACCGCGTCTGCCTGACAGCAGCGGCGCCGAGGTGAGGCGTTCGAGCATCTCCCGTGCCGTGGCGGTAGTGACGGGTGCCAGCTCGACGGTGGTGTCCCTGAACAGTTCGGCGTGGATGCCACCTACGCCCACCAGCACGACCGGGCCGAACGAGCGGTCTCTTCGCGCACCGATGATCAGTTCGACGGTGTTTCTCCTGCTGTCCATCTCTTCCAGGACGTACGTGCCCGGTCCCAGCCGTGCCCGCATCCTTTCGAAAGCCGGGACGGGATCGGTGAGGTCGAGTTCCACTCCGCCGTGCTCGCTCTTGTGGGCGAGCCAGTCGGCTTTGAGCGCGAACGGCGGCTGGAGCTTCGTCGCCTCGAGATCGGCCGCTGTCGTGACGGCGTGGGCTCTCGGGAAGTTGACGAAGGTCAGCAGGTCGCGGGCCGCCAGATAGCCTGGTTCGCAGGGCACGGCTTGGTCGGCTTGTCGAGCGGCTTGCTCGGCTTGGTCGGCTCTTCGAGCGGCTCGCCCGGCCTGATGTTCGACCTCCCCGGCCTCACGAGCGGCTCGCTCGGCCTGTGGTCCGGCCCGGCGGGGCCCCGTCGCCCCGGGCAGGCTCACGCAGGCGTCCCCTCCAGGGGGTCCCCCTGCTTCCATTCTTCCAGCCGGCACCGACAGTTCCGGGCCGCTGGCCGCACGACCGGACCGTTGATCAAGCACGCCGAACCGCGCCGCGTCACCGAGCGCAGCCACCACTCGCTCGATCGTGTGCTGCACCGGCACTCCGCCGGCCCTGAGCGCCCGCACCGCCGCTGATCCCTCCCGCATGCTGTGCACCACGACCGGCACGCCTGTCTCCCTTGCCAGCGCACAAATCCGCCCGGCGACCTCGACCTCGGCCGACTCCAGCGAGGGCGTGTCCTCTCCGTAGCTGCCGAAGTACCCGGACAACACGACCGAGTCGACTTCTCCCCCGCGAACCAGCACTTCCACGGCACGGGCGTAGTTCACCAGATCCCGTTCCCCCGCCCCCGCGAGGTCGATCGGGTTGCGCCGCGACGCTCCCTCCGGCAGCCCGTCCACCGCGGTCAGCGTCGGGACCACCAGCCCGGCCGCCACCGCGAGGTCCGCCGCGATTGCACCCTGCCCACCGGAGTCCGAGATGACCCCGACCCTCACCCCGCGCGGCACCCCGGACGTGAGCACCGCCGCGAGGTCGACCAGAGCGGCCGGCGTGGAAACCCTGCGAGCACAAGCACGACGGCAAGCGGCGTCAACGACGTCCAAAGAGGACGTCAACGCACCCGTGTGCGTCAAGGCCGCTTCCTGAGCCGCGACCGACGACCCGACCGTCAGCAGCACCACCGGTTTGCCCGCCGCCCGCAGCGCCGACATCGCCGCCACGATCCCCGGACCGAAACTCTCCAGGTACACGCCCACGACAGTGGTCAGGTCGTGGGACACCAGGTCCAGCAACGCCTCCGTCGCCGTCACGTCGGCCTGGTTGCCGACCGACACGAACCGCGAGATCCCGATCCCCGACGCCGCCGCGAACCCGGCGATCTCCAGCCCCACCTGCCCGCTCTGCGACACCACACCCAGCGAGCCAGCCTGGAACTCACCCCACGCGAGGTGCAACGACGTCGCCGCGTCGAACACCCCCAGGCAGTTCGGCCCGAGCAGCCGCGCCCCCGACTCGCGGATCCGGCCGATCACCCGGTCGTCGATTCCCGAGGGGATGCCGACGAACCCACGCACCCCCACGGCCAACGCCTCGTCCACCACCGCCGGCACGTGCGCCGCGGGCACGGCGAGCACGACGAGTTCGGGAGCCTCGTCCAGTTCGGAGAGCGACCGCACCGTGGGCCGCCCCAGCACGGCACCCCCACCCCGGTTCACGAGGTGCACAGCGCGGCGATCGTGACCGACGAGAGCGCCGCGAGCGAGCCAGTGACCCCACTTGGCGGGGTCGTCGCTGGCACCGACCACGGCGACGGACGCGGGATCGGAGAAGATCATCTGGCACCGAGGCCGCGGGAGATGATGAGCCGCTGGATGTCCGAGGTGCCTTCCTCGATCTCCTCGAGCTTGGCGTCGCGCATCCACCGCTCGACGGGGTACTCGCGGCTGTACCCGTTGCCGCCCAACGTCTGCACGGCCGCATGCGTGCACCACATGGCGTTCTCGGAACCGACGAGCTTCGCCATCGCCGACTCCTGCGCCACGTCGTGCCCCTCGTCGTACAACGTCGCCGCCCGCACGGCCAGCAGGTGCGAGGTGTCGACGCGGGTCGCCATGTCCGCGAGCCGGAACGCCACCGCCTGGTGCCGGATGATCGGCACCCCGAACTGCTCGCGTTCCCGCGCATAGCCGCTCGCGAAGTCGAGCGCCGCGCGGGCGAGGCCGGTCGTGGCGGCGCCGATGAGGATGCGCGAGGCGTCGAACGTCCGCATCAGCCCGGCGAACCCCTGCCCCTCCTCGCCCAGCCGGTTGCCGACGGGCACGCGCACGTCGTCGAGGAACACCTCCGCGTTCACGATCGCCCGCTGCCCCATCTTCCTGAACGGCGGTCCGACCGACAGCCCGGGCGTGTCCCGCGGCACCACGAACGCGGTCACTCCACGCGCACGCTTCGCCGGGTCGACCGTCGCGAAAATGACGAACATCTCAGCGTACGGGGCGTTGGAGATCCAGGTCTTCTGTCCGTTGAGGACGTACTCGTCGCCTTGCCTCCGCGCGGACGTCCGGATGCTCGCGGCGTCCGAACCGCTGCCGGGCTCGGTGACCGCGACGGCCGTGAGCGGCGGCCGCTCCGTCCCCAGCGGACCGAGGAACCGCTCCTGCTGCTCGGGCGTGCCGAGGTTCTCGACCGGCGCGCTGAAGAAACCGTTGGACGTGATCAGGTTGCCGATGCCGATGTCGCCGTGGCAGAGCTCCTGCTGGACCAGCACCTGGGTGAGCAGGTCGGTGACGCCGCCCCCGCCGAACCTCTCGCCGAT
Organism: Lentzea jiangxiensis; assembly: GCF_900104175.1. Lineage (GTDB taxonomy): Bacteria > Actinomycetota > Actinomycetes > Mycobacteriales > Pseudonocardiaceae > Lentzea > Lentzea jiangxiensis. The sequence continues at coordinate 47,310 of NZ_FNIX01000007.1, read as the reverse complement.
CATGCAACTCGTCAGCCCGAGCTTCGAGGCCTTGTCCCAGACGTCGAGCGGCGACTCGGTGTCCGCCTCGTCAACGGCGCGGGCGCGCGGGCGGATCTCCTCGGCCGCGAACTCCTTCGCGAGCGCGACGAACTGTTCCTGTTCGGTGGTGAGCCGCAGGCCGTCTCGGACGGTCCGCCCCATCTCGCACTCCTAGATTGACTGACGAGTCAGTTACTCGCGGTCCAGGGGGCAGCCTAGCTCCGGATCCGAGCCTGAGAAGAGCGCGAACGGGTGATGAACGCGCTGGTCGCCGGGGGTGCGACACCGGGGGCGGGGAGACCCACGCGGAGTTGTCCACAGATCGCCCAACGGTGGGTTGACACGCGCGTTCGGGCGTTATGTTGGGGTGGAGGTTGGTGGTCAGCCCCCTGGGTGGGCGGGGCCTCTCCCGCGTCCGTTGCTCGGCCGCTTCGGGGGGCCTCTGGCCGGGCCGGCAGCGGGCGCTCGGTCGTCTTGCGGCGAGGCGGCGAGGCGGCGTGCCGGCCGCACGCCAGCGCTCAGCTACTCGGCGACGTTCGTACAGCCGCTGTGAGGCGGGCGGCGCTGCCACCCGGCAGATGGCACCCGACGGGTCCGCACGCCACGACCTCGGCTGCCGCTACGAAGCGTTCCTCACCGACCCGAGAACCGAGCGCAGGAAGACGACGTGGCGGGTACAGCTGAACATCCGCCTGGCTGACGCTCAGTGAGCAGCCCGCCGACGATGACCACCCGCCCGGAGCAACCCCGCTGACCGCGCACCGCGCTCGCCCCGGACCCGGCGCCGCACACGGGTGAGGTACGCGGCCTTGCCGGAGGCCAGGTGCAGGTGGTGCCGCAATGCACTCGGGTGGGTGACGCCTCAGATGTGCAGGGCGGCTCGGACGATCTCCAGCGCCTCCTGGCGCGTGAGGCCCAGTTCGACGGACATCGCCGCGTACTGGGCCGCCGCCGCGCGGACCCGTTCCCGGTTGCTGTCGCCGTTCGCGCTGACCACGGTGCCGGCGCGGCCGCGTGTCTCCACGAGGCCCGCTTCCTCCAGCTCGCGGTAGGCGCGCGCCACCGTGTTGACCGCCAGGCCCAGGTCCTTGGCCAGGGCGCGCACCGTGGGCAGCTTCGCCCCCACCGGCAGCTCCCGGTTCGAGATCGCGTGTGCGTAGTGCACCCGGACCTGCTCGTACGGAGGTGTTTCCCCCTGGTGATCGATCTTCACCACGCCGCGTCCTCCCCGCATGTAGCTACTTCTGTATTGACCAACGGAAGAAGGCGGCGAAGGTTGCGGTCGATTCACCTCACATTGGTCTGGTCCGTTCCCGTCGGCTCGGGGCGCGCCGTGTCGTCATTCCGCGGCTTTCGGCGCCACGACGGTGCCACGCGCGCGCGTCACGACGATCGGTTCAGCCAGCACGCCGGCCGCCGAGGGTCCGCGTTCGGGCGCCGAACGGCACACCACGCGAGCCTCGAACTCGATCTCGCGCGACCGCTTCCCGATGCGCACCAGCGTCGCCGTCGCCTCGACGACGTCGCCCGCCTGGATCGGCGCCGCGAACTCGACGGAGCTGTAGCCCGCGAACAGCCCCTCGTCCGAGTCGGTGTGGATGAGCATCTCCGTGGCGACGTCGCCGAACATGCCGAGCCCGTAGGCGCCGTCGACGAGGTTGCCCCCGTAGTGGGCGTGGGAGTGCGGCACGTACCGGCGGTGAGTCACCGAGAAACCTTCGACCAAAGCCCCGCTCACGCGGCGACCCCCTTCTTTGCCTGCATCGCGTGCACCAGGTAGCTCGCGACCTCACCCGGCGTGGTACCCCGGGAGAAAACTCGATCAACCCCGAGCTCGCCCGCCATCAGCGGGTCGAACCGGGGACCGCCGGCGACGAGCAGCGGCCGCCTGTCCCCCATCGCCTCGCGGAAGGCCGCGGACATCTCCTGCGTGTTCAGGATGTGCGCGTCCCGCTGGGTCACGACCTGGGAGATCAGCACGGCGTCGGCCTTCTCCGCGCGGGCGCTGCGCACCAGCTCCGGAACGCTCACCTGCGCGCCGAGGTTCACGACCTTCAGCTCGCGGTAGTACTCCAGGCCCTTCTCGCCCGCGAAGCCCTTGATGTTGAGGATCGCGTCGATGCCGACGGTGTGCGCGTCCGTGCCGATGCAGCCGCCGACGACGACGAGCTTGCGCCGCAACACCTTCTTGAGCGTCGAGTTGACCTCGGCCGGGCTGAGCAACGGGTACTCGCGCTCGACGACCTTCACCTCGTCCAGGTCCACGAGGTGCTTCACCGAGCCGTAGACGACGAAGAACGTGAAGTCGTCGCCGATGGGGCTGGAGTGGACCACCATCGCGGGGTCCATGCCCATCTTGTTCGCGAGCTGCTGCGCCGCGCCGTCCGCCTTCGGGCCGAACGGAACTGGCAGCGTGAACGACGTCTGGATCATGCCATCGCCGGTGGTGTCGCCGTACGGCCGCACGTACCTCTTGGGATCGGTCACTGCGCCGCCTCCAGCATCTCGCTCGCGGGGTTGAAGTACGCGCCGGCCTTCTCGACGACGCCGTCCGCGCCCTTGCCCTTGTCCGCGGGCCGCTTCATCAGGCCGAACGTGCCGTCCGCGATCGCGATGAGCAGCCCGTCGTCGACGATCCGCTCGAGCAGGTCGACGGCCTCGCCGAGAACCTGGTGCGCACGCTTGACGATGAGCCCGTCCGGCGCCGGCCGGAAGTCCTCGGCGAGGCTGCCCGCCGCGTTCAGCACGTACCGCACGTTCTGCAGCGCGAGGTCGCGGTCGGACAGGAACGGCGTCACGACCGCCTCGGTCATCATGCCGACGAGCAGGATGGACTGTCCGGTGAGGACACCCGCGAGGTTGAAGAACCCGTCCAGCAGGTAGCCGTTGAACACGTCGCCGGTCATGTGCTTGGTCGGCGGCATCCACTTGAGCGGCGCGTCCGGGAAGAGCTCGCGCGCCAGCAGGGCGTGGGCGAGCTCGAGCCGGAACGAGTCGGGCACCTTCGGGTTGATCTCGAACGCGTGCCCGAGGCCCAGCAGGTGGTCGGGCAGTCCCGCCTCGTGGGCGAAGTGCTCGTTGAGGAGCTGGCTCACGGTGACGGTGTGGGCGGCGTCGACGGCGTCCGCGGTGGTGAGGTAGTTGTCCTCGCCGGTGTTGATGATGATGCCCGCGCGGGCGTGGACCTGGCGGGAGAAGCGCTGGTCGACGAACGTGCGGATCGGGTTGATGTCGCGGAACAGGATGCCGTACATGGAGTCGTTCAACATCATGTCGAGCCGCTGGAGCCCGGCCAGGACGGCGATCTCGGGCATGCACAGCCCGGACGCGTAGTTGGTCAGCCGCACGTACCGGCCGACCTCCTTCGACACGTCGTCGAGCGCCGCCCGCATGATCCGGAAGTTCTCCTGCGTGGCGTACGTGCCCGCGAACCCGTGGTGCGTGGCGCCTTCCGGCACGTAGTCGAGCAGCGACTGCCCCGTCGAGCGGATCACCGCGATGACGTCGGCGCCCGCGCGGGCCGCGTTCTGCGCCTGGACGACGTCCTCGTCGATGTCGCCGGTCGCGACGATCAGGTAGATCCACGGGCGCTGTGCGGGGTCGCCGAGCTTCGCGACGAGCTTGTCGCGCTGGACCTTGTTGCGGTCCACCGTCTTGAGCCCCTTGGCGACGGCGGACGTCGACGCCTTCCTGGCCGCCGTCAGGTCCTTGCCCGCGGGGATCTTGAACTGGACCTGGCCCGCCGCCGTCGCCTCGGCGAGTTCCGTGAGGCTGCCGAGGTTGTGCTCCTTGAGGGCGTGGAACGCCGGCAGCACCACGCCGTGCTCCAGCCCGCACTGCTCGCGGACCGTGTCGACCACGCGGTTGACCCACGGCACGTCACCGGCGCGGTGGGTGGAGTCCGCGCCGGTGATGCCGGCCAGGCGGAGTGTGGCGCGCTCGACGGCGACCGTGGTGTGCGCCTTCGCGAGCGACACCACCGGTTCGGCCGCCCGCGCGGCGAGTTCCCGCGCGGTGGCGACCACGTTCGGATCGAGGTCGAGCAACGCCATGAGTCACTTCCTTTCGTAGATAGTCCGGCCGTTCAGCACGGTCCGCACGCAGACGGGCGCCGGACCGGTCAGGTCGGGCAGTCCCGGCACACCCGAACGCGGGTCGGTCGACCAGCGCTGCACCCGCGCGTCCGAGCCGGCCACGACGAGGTCGCCGGTCTCCCACACGGCGTACGTCGCGGGGGCGCCGGGTTGCAGCGTGCCGGTCAGGCCGTCGTCCACGCCCGCCGCACGCCAGCCGCCACGGGTGTGCGCGGTGAACGCGGCGCGCGGCGACACGCCGAAGCCCTCGGTCTTGTGGTGCACCGCGGCGCGCACGGCAGCCCACGGGTCGATGGCCGTCACCGGGGTGTCCGAGCCGAACGCGAGCACGACTCCCGCGGCCGCGAGACGCGAAAAGGGGTTGAGCCCCACTCCGCGCTCAGCGCCGAGCCGCTGGGCGTACATGCCGGTCGGGCCGCCCCATTCGGCGTCGAAGAGCGGCTGCACGGAGGCGATGACGCCCCACCCGGCCAGCCTCTCCGCCTGCTCGCGGGAGACCATCTCGACGTGTTCGAGGCGGTGGCGGGCGGAGGCCAGCTCCGGGGTGCCGAGCGCCTTCTCCGCAATCTCGAAGCCCTCGACCACGGCCGCCATGGCGGCGTCGCCGATGACGTGGAACCCGGCCTGCACCCCGAGCTCGGCGCACTTGATCAGGTGGCCGGCGATCTGCCGGGCGTCGAGGTAGAGCGCGCCGGACGTGTCCGCGTCGGCGTAGGGCTCGGTCAGCGCCGCCGTGCGCGAGCCCAGCGCGCCGTCGACGAAGTGGTCGCCGGCGAGGCCGCGCACCGCGACGCCCGGCAGGTCGTGGCCACCCCAGTAGGCCACGACCTCCGGTCCGCCGCCGTGGGCGAGGAGTTCGCGCAGGTCGTCCTCGCCGGAGATGTCCGGGCCGGCGCACTCGTGCACCGACGCGATGCCCTTCGACGCGGCGTGGTCGAGGAACGCGCGTTGCGCTGCTTGGCGCTGTTCGGACGTGATGGCTGCCTTGGCCGTGCCGCGCACGTGGTGGTGGGCAGCGCGCGAGAGAGGGCCGTCGGACGAATAGCCGTCGGCGTTCCGGGCCTCGTCGGTGACCAGGTTCGAGGAGACCAGCGCCGAGTGCACGTCGATGCGCGACAGGTACACGGTCTTGCCCTGCGCGGCCTCGTCGATCTCGGCGCGCGTGGGCGGACGGTTGTCCGGCCAGCGCGTCTCGTCCCAGCCGTGCCCCCACACGAGGGGTCCCCCGGCGGCGCGGACCGCGTCGAGCAGTTCGTCCGCAGAGGACGTCTTGGTCAGGTCGAGGCCGGTCAGCAGCAGGCCGGCGGACGTGGCGTGCACGTGCGCGTCGACGAACGCGGGCGCGACGAACGCGCCGTTCAGCTCGATGACCTCGGCGTCCGGGTGCAGCGCGCGCCCGACCGAGTCCTGTCCGATCCACACGACGACGCCGTCCGTGACGGCCATGGCCGTCGCATCCGGTGCGTAGATGCGGCCACCGACCAAAAGTTGCGTACTCACGTCACGCAGTCTGCCGTTGCTCGAACAGCGCCCGCACACCCGCCTGCGTCCGGACCAGGTCCAACGCGAACTCGGCGTGACCGGGCACATAGCCGTTGCCGACGATCATCTCCACGTCGGCCGCGAGACCCTCCGCTCCCAGAGCGGCGGCGCTGAACGAGGTCGCCATCGAGAAGAAGATCACCGTGCCGCCGTCCGCGGTCGCGAGGATGGCGCCGTGCTCGCATCCGGGCACGTCCACGCACACGACCGTGACGTCGACCTGCTTGCCCACGGCCTCGGCGACGGCGACCGGGTTGCGCGCGTCCGCGATCACGACCTCGTCCGCGAGACCGGACTTGCGGACCTGTTCGGCCTCGCGTTCGGTCGGCACCAGGGCGACGAGACGTTGCGCACCGGCCTGGCGTGCCGCCGCGAGAGAGAGCGACCCGGACTTACCGCCACCGCCGAGCACCAGCACGGACCCACCAGGGTGCTTGCGCACCACACGGTCGGTCAGTGCCGGTGCACCGCACACGTCGAGCACGGACAGCGCCAGTTCGTGGGGCATGTCGTCCGGCAGCACGGCCGCGATCGACCGACCGAACAGCACCGCGGTCCCCCGGCACGGCACCTGCTCGTCCTCGCCGTCCCAGTCCTGCAGCCCGTCGTTGATCCTCAACGGCGTGAGCGTGAGGCTCACCAGCGTCGCGATCCGGTCGCCCGCCCGCAGCCCGAGCGGCGACTCCGGGCCCACCTCGAGCACGGTGCCGAGCAGCATGCCGCCCGATCCGGTGACGGGGTTCTGCATCTTGCCGCGCTCGGCGACGATGTCGAGCACGGCCTGACGCACTTCCTCGCCGCTGCCGTGCTCCTCCCTGAGCTGCCGGAAGGAGGCCGCGTCCAGGTTGAGGCGCTCGACAGCGACGATCACCTCGTCGGCGGCGGGCACGGGTTCCGCGTCGAGCCGCCACGCCTGCTGCGGCAGAACACCGGCAGGCTCCAGGACGCGGTGCAATCCGTACGCGCTCACGCGAAAATCCTTCGGTCGACGACGCTGTCTCGAAGATATCTTCACGTGAGCCGTCAAGATTGCGCAAGTATCACTCGGTGGTCACGCGGTACCAGCGGCAGTCGTAGGGCGCGAGGTCCACCTTGGCGCCGATCTTCGCCGGCTTGACCGTCTCCCCCGTCATCACGTTCGTGAGCACGCCCTCGGCGGGCACCCGCACCGTGATCTCCTGGTCCGCGAAGTTGTGCACGACGATCACCGCCCCGCCGTCGCAGTCCGCGCGATGGGCGAACACGGCCGGGTCGCCCACGTCGAGCACCTGGACCTCGCCCCAGGCCAGCTCGGGGCACTCGCGGTAGCACTCGACGAGCCGCCGCATCCAGTTCAGCAGCGAGTCCTCGTCGTGGCGCTGGCGTCCCGCCTCCTCCCAGTCCATCGGCACGCGCACCGCCAGCCTGCCCTCCAGCGACAGGTCCTCCTCCAGCCCGACCTCCTCGCCGTAGAACAGCACGGGCGTGCCCGGCAGCGTGAACAGCAGGCTGTAGACCATCCGGATGCGGCGCTGGTCGCCGTCGAGCATGCCGGGAAGCCTCCGCCGCAGCCCACGGCCGTAGAGCTGCATCGCCGGATCGGGGCCGAACGCGTCGAAGACCTCCTGGCGTTCGTCGACGGGCAGCTTGTCCAGGGTCAGCTCGTCGTGGTTGCGGACGAACGTCGCCCAATGGGCGTCGCGCGGCGGCTTCGGCCGTTCCTGCAGGGCCTTGGTCAGCGGCCCGCACGACTTGCGGGCGAGCGCGAGGTACATCGCCTGCATGCCCACGAAGTCGAAGCACATGGCCAGCTCGTCGCCGACGCCTTGGCCGTAGAACGGCATCGTGTCCTTGTACGGCAGGTTCACCTCGCCCAGCAGCACGCCCTCGCCGTTGCGGCGGTTGAGGAACGCGCGCAGGTCGGTGAGGTAGTCGTGCGGGTCGGGCAGCTCGAGTGCGTCCTTCGCGTCGTTGTGCTCCAGCAGGAACGGCACGGCGTCCACGCGGAAGCCGCTCAGGCCCAGCTCCATCCAGAAGCCCATGATCCGGGCGATCTCGTCGCGCACCTCGGGGTTCGCGACGTTCAGGTCGGGCTGGTGCTTGTAGAAGCGGTGCAGGTAGTACTTCCCGACCTCCTCCGAGTACTCCCAGAGGCTGTTCTCCTTGTCGGGGAACGTGACGCCCTGCGGACCGTCCTCCTGCGGCTCGTCCTCCCAGACGTACCAGTCCCGTTTGGACGGGTCGTGGAACCACGGGTGCTGGTCGGACGTGTGGTTGACGACCAGGTCGGCGATCACGCGCAGGCCCCGGTCACGGCAGGCGCGCACGAACTCGACGAAGTCGCCGAGCGAGCCCAGCCGCGGGTCGACGTTGTAGAAGTCGGTGATGTCGTAGCCGTCGTCGCGTTCCGCCGTTGGGTAGAACGGCATCAGCCACACACACGTGACGCCCAAGGCGTGCAGGTGGTCGAGGTGTTCCGTGGCGCCGCGGAAACCCTCGTCGGAGAAGGTCTCCACGTCGAGGCAGTAGAGGACGGCGTTCTTCCACCAGACGTCCGAGGTGCGGATCACCGCGTCACCTCCGGCAGCACGTGCTCGCCGAACGCGTCCACGAACGGCAGCAGGTCCTGGCCGACGTGGTGCAGGTAGATCTCCTCGAACCCGAGCGAGGCGTACGTCCGCAGCTGCTCGGCGTGCCACTTCAGGTCCGCGGAGATGTTGACGACCTCCGCGACCTGCTCGGGCGTGACCTTCTCGGAGACGACGTCGAAGTGCTCGGCCAGCTCGAGGTCCCAGCAGACCGGCGGGCGGAAGATGTTGCTGCGCCACTGGTCGTGCGCGATCGCGGACGCGGCGTCGTCGTTCTCGGCCCAGCTCAGGTGCACCTGCAGGTGGAGCTTGCCCCTGCCGCCGGCGTCACGGTAGGCGTCGGCCACGGTGCGCAGCCTCTCCGGGGACGCGTTGACGGTGATCAGGCCGTCCGCCCACGAGGCGCACCACCGCGCGGTCTCCGGGCTCACCGCGGCGCCGATCAGCAGCGGCACCTCGTCGGGCAACGTCCAGAGCTTGGCGCGGTCGACCGTGATCAGGCCGTCGTGGCTGACCTCCTCGCCGGACAGCAGCGCGCGGATGACGTCGACGCACTCGCGCAGGCGTGCCGTCCGGATGTCCTTGCGGGGCCAGCCGTCACCGGTGATGTGCTCGTTGCTCGCCTCGCCGGTGCCGAGCGCGGCCCAGAACCGGCCGGGGTACATCGCGGCGAGCGTGCCGATCGCCTGGGCGGTGATCGCCGGGTGGTAGCGCTGGCCCGGCGCCGTGACCACGCCGAACGGGAGGTTCGTGGCCTGCAGCGCCGCGCCGAGCCAGGTCCAGGCGTACCCGGACTGGCCCTGGCGCGCGCTCCACGGCGAGAAGTGGTCGGAGCACATCGCGGCGCCGAACCCGGCCTCCTCGGCCCTGCGCACGGCGGTGAGCAGGTCTGTGGGGTGTATCTGCTCGTGGGATGCGTGGATGCCGTAGACGGTCATGCGACTTCAATACCCAAAGAGAACTTCGGAGAAGCTTTGAACCGATCCCCGACGGCGCCCGTGTTGGGTGAGGCACCCTCACCGCGGAGGAGGAACGGCGATGTTCAACGAGACCAGGCTCGGCACCGCCACCGTCGTCGAGTTCATCCGGCCGGACGGCTCGGCCGAGCCCATGGACGTCGACCTCCAGTACCGGTCGGACGATCCGCATGCCGTGACCATGCGTTTTCACACGAAGGACCAGGAGTCGGTCTGGCTGGTCGGGCGCGCGCTGCTCTCCGAGGGCCTGCTGTCGCCCGCCGGTCTCGGCGACGTGCGGCTGCGTCCGGCCGACGGCGACGTGCTCGTGCTGGAACTGCTCACCGAGGACTCGCACGCGGTCTTCCACCTGTCGGCCGAGGAGCTGCGCCGGTTCCTGAAGTCCACCTACGCCGCCGTGCCCGCCGGGCAGGAGGTCTTCGACTGGGACCTGCTGATGAAGGACCTGCTCGGCTAGAGGCGCAGACCGAGTACGAGCTCGTCCGCGGAGTCGATCACGCGGAAGCCGAGGTGCTCCCAGAAGCCGATCGCGTGTGTGTTGTGGTGCCGCACGTGCACATGCACGCCCTTCTCCAGGTATTCGAGGACGCTCCGAACGAGCGCGCCGCCGAATCCCCGGCCCTGCGCACGCGGCAGCAGGTTCGCGTGCAGGTGCGCCGGGTAGGCGCGCACCATGATCGGGTCGACCCGCGTCGGCCGGTGGACCAGCTCCACGACCCGGTTCGCGTTCGGCCTCAGCGGATAGCGAACGCGCAGGTCAGGCCACCAGTCACGGTCACAGCGGTCTTCGAACGCCTCCGTGTCGGCCGTCGCCAGCGCGTACCCGCAGACGCCGAGGTCGTCCTCCGCCACGAACGCCAGATCAGGCTCGAACGCCACGTACGGCCCGACGTAGGCGTGCCCCAGCAGGCGCGGGTCGTCGAACAGGTGCCGCGCACCCCGGCCACCGTCGCCCGTGTCGAGGCAGATGTCGTAGAGCGCGTCCAGGTCGGACGGGTCGTACGCCCGGATCACGTCAGCTCGCGCCGCTCCGTGATGACCACCGGGCCGGCGTCGACGTCGAGCACCTCGCCCTCGACGACCTGACCGGCTCCGAAGCGGCGCTGGTGCTCGAACTTGAGCGCCGCCGCCTCCGCCTTGCGCGCGACCCGCCTGCTCACGAGCTTGCGCGTGGGCGGGAACAGCAGGAACAACGCCACCACGTCGCTGATGAAGCCCGGCACCATGATCAACGCACCGGCCGCCGCGATGAGCACGCCGTCGGCCATCTCCTGGTGCGGCTGCTGGCGCTGGAACACCGACTCGCGGAACGCGGCCAGCGTCTGCGCGCCCTGGCGGCGCACCAGCGACAGGCCGACGAGGGTGCCGACCAGGAGCAGGGCGATCATCCAGAGCCCGCCGATGGCGTTGCCGACGGCGACCATGACCGCGACCTCGGCGAAGAAGCCGAGCAGCAGCAGCGCGAGAAGGGGCATGCCTGGTGAACGCACGAGAGCCGCCAATTGCTCCCGACCCCGTCTCCACCAGTCCTTGATCTGAAATATTTACGGCAAGCTGGCGGTGTGACAGGATATCTTTACGCGACCTCGACGCTGAGGAGTACGGATGACCGCGCTGCACGACGCCCCCACGGCGCTGGAGCGGCTGGACCGCCAGCCGTACACGTATGTCCGCCGTGAGCTGGTCGAACCGGACTGGCGACGCTTCCCCGGCTGGTCACACGTGACCGAGGCGCAGTGGCGCGACGCCCAGTGGCAGCGCGTGAACTGCGTGAAGAACGTGAAGCAGCTCCGCAAGGTCGCGGGCGACCTGCTCACCGACGAGTTCTACGACGACCTCGCCGCGGACCAGTCGGCGTTCGCCACGATGTCGATGCTGATCCCGCCGCAGATGTTCAACACGATGGCGGTCGACGCGGACCTGAACCCCGACGCCTTCACCGAGGCGTTCCTGAACGACCCGGTGCGCCGCTACATGCTCCCGGTCGCCTCCGACCGCGACCCGAACTGGCCGTCGCACCCGCACTCCCAGCGCGACTCGCTGCACGAGGCGGAGATGTGGGTCGTCGAAGGCCTGACCCACCGCTACCCCACCAAGGTCCTCGCCGAGATGGTGTCGACCTGTCCCCAGTACTGCGGCCACTGCACCCGCATGGACCTGGTCGGCAACTCCACGCCGTTGATCGACAAGCACAAGCTCTCGCTCAAGCCGGTCGACCGCCAGGACCAGATGATCGAGTACCTGAAGAAGACCCCGGGTGTCCGCGACGTCGTCGTCTCCGGCGGCGACGTGGCCAACGTCCCGTGGCCGCAGCTCGAGTCGTTCCTGATGCGCCTGCTGGACATCGAAACGGTCCGCGACGTCCGCCTGGCCACCAAAGCGCTGGCCGGTCTGCCGCAACACTGGCTGCAGCCCCGCGTCGTCGAGGGCCTGGAGCGCGTGGCCCGCACCGCCTCACGCCGTGGCGTCAACCTCGCGATCCACACACACGTGAACCACGCCCAGTCCGTGACGCCTCTCGTCGCCGAGGCCGCCCGGACTGCTCTGGAGGTCGGCGTCCGCGACGTCCGCAACCAGGGCGTCCTGATGAAGGGCGTCAACGCCACCTCGGACGACCTGCTGGACCTCTGCTTCGCGCTGCAAGGCGAAGCGAACATCCTGCCGTACTACTTCTACATGTGCGACATGATCCCCAACGCCGAGCACTGGCGGGTGGCGGTGTGGGAGGCGCAGGAGCTGCAGCACGCGATCATGGGCTACCTGCCCGGGTATGCGACTCCTCGCATCGTGTGCGACGTGCCGTACGTCGGGAAGCGGTGGGTGCACCAGCTCGCGGAGTACGACCGGGAGCTCGGGATCTCCTACTGGACCAAGAACTACCGGACCGGGATCGAGCTCGAGGACCCCGAGGCGTTGGACCGGCGCCACCCCTACTACGACCCGATCTCCACGCTCGGTGAGGCCGGTCAGAAGTGGTGGACCGACCAGGGCTGACGGGCGCGGTGGGGCCGTTTCCGGGACATCTCCGGAGGCGGCCCCATCGGCATTTCCAGCTCAGCCGTCAGCGCCCCGGTTCAGGGCAAGCGCTGATCAGCGAGTCCGCACGCGCCGCCGGACCAGCAGCACCCCGCCCACCACGAGCAGCACCAGCACGACGACGAACGGGACCGGCCCGATCGCGGTGAACCACTCCACCAGCAGCCCCTGGAGCCGTCCCGCCGCGTCGACCACCGGGTCGGACGGATCCGCGTCGTCGAAGAACAGCCGCAGTTCGTAGACGCCGTAGTACGCCACGTACAGACCGACGAGCACCAGCAGCACGCCGCCGAGCCGGGACGCGTGCGGCAGCAGCGAGCGGGCCCGCCGGGTCATCACGTCGCTGGCCAGCGCGGTGCCGATCGCGAGGACCGTCACCACCAGGCCCATGCCCAGCGCGTAGGCGAGGAACGCCGTGACTCCCTCCAGCAGGTCGCCGCCGCGCAGCGTCGAGCCGGCGACGGCCAGGAACGGGCCGATGGTGCACGACAGCGACGCGATCGCGTACGCCACGCCGTAGCCGAACATCGACCCCACGTGCCGGTTCGGCGCTCCCCTGCTCGGTTTCGGGATCAGCAGCGTGATCTCCCGGCCCATCAGCAGCAGTGTTCCCACCACGACGAGCGCCAGGCCGATCGCCACCGTCACGAACGGCAGGTAGCGCTGCACCGACAAGGCGATCACGGAGAACGCCAGGCCGAACAGGCCGAAGACGGTGACGAACCCGAGGGTCATCATCGCGCTGGAGACCACGGCCCTGGTCAGCAACCGGGCGCGGGACTGCTCGCTCGCGCAGGTCGCGACCAGCGCCAGGTAGGCGGGCAGCATCGCGAACCCGCACGGGTTGACCGTGGCGACCATCCCGGCCACCACGGCCACCAGCAGCGTCTGCGTCATGCGATCTTGCTCAGCCGCTGCTTCAAGTCCTCTTCGGACAGTTGGCTCGTCACGACGTCGACCTTGCCGTCCGCTCCGACGAACGCGTAGGCGGGCTGCGCGGTCACGCCGAAACGCTTCCACACCGCGCTGTCCTCGTCCGCGATGTGCTGGAACGACTGCAGGCCGTGCTTCTGCACGAACTGCTGCATCGCCGGGACCTTGTCGAGCGCGGCGACGCCCAGGAACGTGACCTTGCCGGCGTGTTCCTTCGCGGCGGCGGCCATGCCGGGCGCCTCGCGCTGGCACTTCGGGCACCACGGCGCCCAGAACCACAGGACGATCGGTTTTCCTGCCAGGTCCGCGCCGTTCAGCTCTTTGCCGTCGACGGTCTTGGCGGTGAACTTCAACTGGTCCGGTACCGCGGGAGTGCTGCTCGCCGGCGTGGCGGCGCTCGTCTGGGAGGTGGCCTGCGGTGTGGTGGGGGCCGGTTGCGGCGCACCCGCCGGAGCGCCACCGCACGCCGCCAGCGCGGCGAGCAGAACGAGTGACCCGGCCATGACTCTGGGTACCGGCATGAGCAAATCCTGCCGCATGACCGGTTCGCAAATTGTTACGAACCTCTGACGGCGCTTTTCACCGCCGCGGGACTGTATGCTGCATACGTGAGCGGTTGAAACGCCAGCTGCCCTCTTCCCAAGAGCCACCCATCAGGGCCAGGAGAGTGCTGCCATGCTGGACAGTTCCCTTTCACCGCTGCTCGTGCAGCAGGAAATGCACGGCCTTTCAGTCGTCTTGCGCGTCGCCGGTGAGCTGGACCAGGTCACGGCCCCCGCGCTGCGCGCCAACCTGCAGACCGCCCTTGCCGCGGCGACACCACCCCACTCGCTCGTGATCGACCTGGCAGAGGTCGAGTTCTTCGGTTCCGCCGGTCTCAACGCGCTGCTCGAACTGCGGCGCGAGACGGTCGCGAAGGGCGTTCAGCTGAGGGTCGCGGCAGCGCACAAGATCGTGCTGCGCCCGCTCGGGATGACCGGCGTCGACCGGGTGCTGGGGCTGTACCCGGACGTCGAGCAGGCGCTGGCCGCCGACTCGCACGCCTGACCTGCCGCGACGCACCACCGCCTTGAGCGGTCAGCCGAACTCGGGTGCGGTAGCTCCACCTCGGTAGCCGATGCGCCTGCACCGGCTACCGAGGCCGTTCGAGCACCGTTGAACGAAATCCGACCGCCGGAAGCCCTTGCCCAGGGGCGCAACGTTCGTGCCGATCCGTGCATCGGGGACTGGATCTCGCGGCCGCGCCCGGTCAGTATGGTGCGCTGAGCCGTCGAAACACGAACAAGGGGAGTGTGCGCCCGTGGTCAGGGTGGACAGCGTGGACGAGGCCGAGCGCTTGAGGAAATCGCTTCGGGACGAGGGGGTCCTGGAGGTCGTCGGGCCGGTGTCCGGTATCGGCTTGGTGGGCATTCCCACGACGGGCGCGGACAGCATCGAGATCGACCCCGGCGACTTCGACCAGGCGATCCGGCTGCTGCACCAGCGCCGCGACGAACTGGCGGGCCACCTGGCCGGCAGCGAAGTGCTCGCCACGCCGCTGCCGGACGGCAAGGGGCCGGTCGCGGTGCAGATGCGCAAGGCGTTCGGGTTGCGGGCCAGGGACGCCGAAGGTGGTGTTCGGGCCGCGTTGACGTCGTACGTGCGGCAGCTCGACCTGGTGATCGACGCGCTGGAGACCGTGAAGAAGACGCACGTGGCCGTGGACGAGAACGCCGCCGCGACGTTCAAGAGGCAGGCATGAGCAGGCGGGACAAGGGCTACTACTCCGAAGAGCACAAGCCGACCGCGCGGCAGATCCGGCGCGAGAAGCGGCTTCGGGCGCAGCGCCGCAGGAACCTGCGCGAGGACGCGTTCGACTCCGGCACCATCCGCTGGGAGGCGTACACGCACCAGCAGATGTGGGACATGGTGCACGCGGCTGACGTGCCGGGGATGTCCGTGCGGAGCGCGCAGTGGCAGGAGCTGGCGCCCCAGCTGCGCGACACGTCCCGGTCGGTGCAGAACATCGTCGGCAAGCTCATGTCGTCCTGGCGCGGGCCGTCGGCGGAGCTGGCGACTCAGGCGGCCTCGGCGCTGACGTCGTGGGGCGAGACGGTCGCCGACTCCTCCGAACGGGTGGCGCGCGGGCTCGAGACCTACACGACGGTGCTGCAGGAGACGAAGCGGCGGATGCCGGAGCCCGTGCACTACTGGGCCGAGCGGCGCCTCCGGGAGGGCTACGACGTCAAGGTCCCCGACGGCCCGCAGGGCGCGAACCTGCTCGACCAGCTGATCGACGACCACACGCCGTCGAAGGCCGAGGCACGCGACGCCAAGGCGCAAGCGGTGGCCGTCATGCAGGTCTACGAGAGCGAGAGCAGGAACACCCGCAGCACTCTGCCGGTGTTCGACACGGCACCGGAGGTCGCGCAGCCGCCGACACCCGTCTCGCCACCCGTCACCCCGCCGCCCATCACCCCGCCGCCCGTCGCCCCGCCGCCCGTCACCCTGCCGCCCGTCACCCCGCCGCCGGTGGTGACGCCGCTGCCACCGGAGCCGGTGCCGGGCATCCGCCCGCCGGCGAACGACGACAGCACGGCGGTCGCCGCGTTCGGTCCCACCGGGGCTGCGCACGGCACCGGGGGTCCGCACGGCACGACGGCGTTCGGCGTACCGGCCGGCGGCGTCCACGGCACGACGATGGGGATGCCGGGAGGGTTCGCGCCGGGATCACCGGCCGGCACCGGCCCTGGGGTGCCGGGCGGCGCCACCGGGGTGCTGGGCCGCCAGGCCGGGAGCGGCGCCGTGGCGGGCATGGGCGGCCGCGGTTCCGCGGCCGTGCCCGGGGCGGGTGGCTACGGCATGATGCCGCCGGCGGCCGGGGCCAACGGCGACGAGGACCGGCAGCACTCCAACCGGTACGCGGAGCCGATGGACTTCCTGGACGACATCCCGCCGGCCGCGCCGCCCGTGCTGGGCGAATGAACGACGGGTACGTCGTCGACGTCGCCGCCGTCCACGTGACGGCGCAGCGGCTGGACGACGCGGGCGACGCGGTGACCGAGGTGGTCGACGCGCTCGGACTCGGACCAGGCGGCGACCTGGGGCCGGGCGTCACGGAGGCCGTGGACGAGCTGATGCGGTCGTGGGAGGACAGGATGACCGTGCTCCGCACCGCTCTCGCGGACACCGCCACCGAGCTCCGGTCGGCCGGGGCGGCCTACCGCGACGCCGACGAGCTGCGTCATGACTGAGTACCGCGGCCTCGGCTTCGACCCGGTGCCGGGCGACGCGGGAGCCGTCGCCTCGGCGGGTGAGCGGTGCCGGCACGCGGTCGAGGTCCCGGCACCACCGGCCGGGTGGGAAGGCGCCGCGGCCGAGGCGTTCGCGGCGCGGCTGGCCGGGATGCGCGATGACCTGGAGACCGCGCGGCGCACCCTGGGTGCGGCCGCCGACGTGCTGGACGAGTGGGCGGGGACGGTGCTGGCGAACCAGCGCAGGGCGGAAGATCTCGACAGACGCGCACGGGAGCTGCGGCGTGCGATCGAGGATGCGGACAACGACGTGGTCCTCGCGTCCTTCCGCGGCGGTCCGGCGCACGGGGCGGCCTCGGCGCGGCTGGAGGAGCTGCGCCGCGAGCTGGACGACGTGCTGGCGGCCGCACGGGACCTCGAAGCGGACCACCACAGCGCCGCACGGCGCGTCGCGGAGCGGTTGCGCCGCCTCGTCACGGGCGGCGTCGAAGCGGCCGGAGACGTGCCGAGCCGGGAGGAGCTGTTCGGCGGTGTCGTGCGCGCGTTGAACTCCTACTCGGCGTTGGGCAGTGAACTCGCCGGGATGCTGTTCACTTCACCACGCACCTCCGGCACACCCGGCGGCGGAGCGGCCGCCTTCGTCTCGGCACTCGGTGAGCGGTGAGACTCACGCCGGTACGGGGCGTCATCCCGGTGTCCACGAGCTCGGCCGAGGCGACGTCCGCCGAGTTGTTGTCCCTCCTCCAGCGGTTGCGCGGGCCCGACCGGGCGCGCGACCCCGGCCTGGAGATCGCGGCCGCGCAGGCCGCCGAGCTGGCCCAGCGGCACGACGCCGGTGTCGTCGCGGTCGTCGAGCACCACGACGCCGACCCCGCGGTCCTGGTGGCGGGTCTGGTCGCGGTCGAACGCGTGCTGACGCCGGAGGCCGCGCGGGAGCTGTGCTTCCACCTCGCCGACGCCGGTGGCCCCGGCATCACCGAGCTGACCAGCGCCCAGACCGCGAACGGCTATCCGGCGGTGATCGTCGAGCGGGTTCCGGCGACCGGTGTCGGGGCGCAGCTGCAGATCGTCGTGCCCGATCCCGCCCGCCCGAGGATCGCCGTGTTCACCCTGCACTCCCCCACCGGACGCGGATGGCTGGAGCTGGCTGGCATCGCCGGGCGGTTCGTCAACGGCGTGGAGTTCACCTCGGCAGGGCGTGGCGGCGGTACTCCGTCGGCGGCTGCCCCACCAGCGCGCGGAAGGCACGGGAGAAGTGCGTCGCACTGACGAACCCGCAGTCGCGGGAGATCTCGCCGACGCCGCGGTCGGCCTTCGCCGGGTCGGCCAGCAACGCCTTCGCGCGGTCGATGCGCAGCATCTTGATCCGTTCGGCGACGTTCGGCTCGCCCTCGAACACCTGGTACAGGCGGCGCAGGGAGATGTTCAGCGCCTTCGCGACCTCGCCGGGCGTCAGGGACGGGTCGGCGAGGTGCGCGCGGATGTGCTCGAGCGCGGCGCGCCGGTGCCCGGTGGCGATGTCGGCGCGCTCCAGCTCGTCGCGCAACGCGCTGCGCAGCACCATCTCCGCCAGCCCGACGAGGTGGTGCGCCACGCCGACCGGGTCCAGGACGTCCCGTGCGGCGAGGACGTGCCCGACCGCGCTGGAGAACGCGGTGCGCAGGCCTTCGCCGACCTCGACGGGCTGGAACATCAGCCGGCGCAGGTCGGTGAACCCGGTCGACAGCTTGGTCTCCGGCACGGTCAGCACGATCGTGCCGACGGGCAGCACGTGCAGCGAGCAGTCGCCGAACACGTGGGCGTTCTCGGGCACCGAGCGGTGGACCGGGCACCGCATCAGCAACTGGACCGACTGGGGCGTGGACGGCGAGCCGGTCAGGGCGGCCCTCGCCGCCGCGGCCCCGGACGCGCGCACGACCAGCACTCCGCTCGCGACCTCCGCGTCCTGATGCACGCGGACAAGATTAACCACGGGAGTCCTGATGGCACGGCGTTCACCGGCGACCGGCGCGGTCGTCCTGTCCCACCTGGAGTTCGACCTGGTGTGGGAGGACCTCGGCTTCGGTGACCCGCCCCTCGCGCTCGACGTGCCGTCGCACGGCGCCACCGAGGCCGACCGTGACCAGCTGGGCACCGAGGTGTTCGCGTCGCTGGCGAGCGCCGGGCTGATCCGCGACGACGAGGTCGATCCCGAACTCGAGGAGCTGCTCGGGATGCTGCGCCACCACACGACGTCCGTCGACGCGCTGGTGTTCGGCGAGCAGCCCTGGCGGGTGCTCGCCGCGGTGCGGGGCAGCCGCGGCGTGCTCGCCGTGCTCAACACCGAGGAACTCGCGCTCGAACCCTTCGCGGGGGACGGCCTGGTGCGCGCGGTGGCGAAGGTGCTCGGCGACCGCCCGGCCGGGCCGGGTGACCAGGTGCGGCTGCCGCGGGCGGCCTACTCGGCGGCACTGCGGGGGTACGCGGAGAGCGGCTACGGCGGTTTGGAACGGGCGTTGGCCGACGCGGGCGTGCGGGGCGGCGCGATGCGTCCGCTGATCACCATCGCGGAGTCGGGCCGGCTCGGTGCGGGGCAGCTGGCCGTGAACGGTGCCCGAGGCCGTTCGCCGGTGCTCGCCTGGTCCGACACGACCGCGGGCCGGTACGTCGTCACGACCGAGGACGTCCGCGGCGAGCAGTGGGTCCGGGTGGTCCCCGCCGACCTGGCCTGGATCACCCGGCGCCTCACCGACCTGGTGGAAGAGTCCTCTTAGGACACCGGGAGCTCCACCGGCTCGTCCAGCACGGCCGCGAGCACCTCGGCGCCCGCGGCCAGCGCGGCTTCGGCGGCGTGGGCGGTGAGCCGCTGCAGGCAGGCGGCCAGCGCGACGGGCCTCAGCTCCACCGCGCGCGGGCCGAGCTCGAGCCCGACGAGCTTGCCGTGCAGGTCCACCGTCACCACCACGTCGTCCTCCCGGGCGGAGGCGGTGATCGCGTCCAGCGCGGCGCGCAGGCCGAGCGGTTCGCGTTGTTCGTCCTCGGCCAGTTCGTCCTCGAGCGACCGCGGCTCGTGCGTCATCGGACCATCCAGCTTTCCGGTGTGGTGGACTCGATCTCCTCGGTGAGCTCGGTGTCGACGTGGAGGCCGAGCGCCTCCAGGTGTTCCTCGCCGAGCGTGTGCCGAGCCCGTTCGTTGGCCCGCGCGGTCGCGATCCGCACCAGGGTGAGGATCTCGTCCGCCAGTGCGGCACGCCCGAGGCGCATCGACCGCTCGGTCAGCGTGATGGCGCGCATCCCGCCGCCCACACCGACCTCGATCGCGATGCCCGTGGCGTGGTGCGCTCGTCCGGTGATCACGGGTGCACCCCTCCGTAGAACTTCGTGCCGCTGAGCTGGTGGGTGTTGCGGCGCACCTGGTCCCCGGAGTTGCCCTCGATCAGCGTGACGGTGTCGCCGTCGACCTTCTCCACGATGCCGATGTGCTTGCTCGTGGCGGGGCTTTGCGGGCCGGTGCCGAACAACAGCACGTCGCCGGGCCGCACGTTGTCCTTCAGGTTGCCGTTGCCGTACGCCTTGCCGTGGCGCTGCCCCCAGCGGTACACGTCGCCGGTGAAGGGCAGGACCGGGATGTCCACACCGGCCTTGCGCCACATCGCCGTGGCGAACGACGAGCACCAGAAGGTCGTCGGCCCGTACGGGTTCCGGTTGCTGCCGGGCGGGCTCTCCCGCGTGCCGATCTCACCGCGGGCGGCGGACACGATCTCGCGGGCCTTCGCACCGGACGGCTTGGTGACGCCCCCACCACGCCGTGCGGCGCGAGGACCGGCGATCCCGTCGGCCTCGATCTCCTTCTCGAGCGCCTTCAGCTGCCGCTGGGCCTCGTCGAGCTCGGCCTTGACCTGCCGCACGTTGCGCACGGACTCCCGCGTGTAGCGCGGCTCCAGGTCCGCCGCGGCGGCGACGGCCTTCATCAGCGCGGCCTGCGATCCGCTCGCGACCCCCGCGTCGAGCACCGCGACGGCCTTGGTGACGTACTCGTCGACCAGGCGCTGGGCGGCCGCGTGCCCGGTGACCAGCGCGCTGCTCGCCCCAGCCACCACCTTCTCGGCCTGGGCGCTGACGGACGCGGTCATCCGGACCTGCCGGGCCAGCCGGTCGGAGCGGCGTTCGAACTGCTCCGAGTTCGCGCCCTCCCAGTGCCCGAGCGCGTTCCCGGCCGCCTTGCGCACGGCGTCCTGCTGGTCGTCCAGCGCGCTGCCCGCCTGGTGCAACGCGAACTGCACGCGCAGCGCGTCGTCGGCCTTGCCCGACAACGCGTTGCGGTGCCCGATGATCCTGCCGGCGAACTCGCGCGCGACCGCTCGTGTGTCCACGTCATCCCCGCTTGAAGCCGTCGGCGACCGCGTCGTCCTGGGCGCGGTAGCTGTGTGCCATGCGCCCGGTCGAGCGCGCCAGGCGGTCGGCGTTGCGGCCGACGCCGTTCACCTGCCGGTGCAGCGCGGCTCCGAACGCCTCGAGCGCCGAGGCGAAGCCGGTCTCCTTGCCGATCCGCCCGAAACTGCTGTCGGCGATCTCCCGCACCTGCCGCACGTGCCTGGTGCCGATCGACGCCAGGTCGTCCGCGATGTCCCTGCCCTGCTTGACGTAGCGGTCGAGCGCGGCCGGGTCCACCGCGAACCCGTCGCGTCCCCCTCCCCCACCGCCGCCGGGTCGCGACGGCGTCCTGGAGTCCCGTGCCGCTTTGCGGGCGACGTCGAGGTACTTGCGGTAGGCGCCGTTGGTGTAGGTCGACCAAGGCGTCCACGACTTGCCGTCGTCGGACAGCGCGTTCGCCACCTTGGCGTTGACGCGCGGGTCGAACAGGTCGCGGTTCGAGTCGAGCCCGTGCTGCCTGCGCCGCTCGGGCCCCATCGCGCCCAGCATGTTGATCTGCCACAGGCCGTAGGAGTCGTCCGGCGGCCTGGCGTTGTGCGCTCGTGCGTCCCCGTTGGACTCCGCGAGGGCGACGGCGATCGCGATCGTGAGGCCCTGGCCTTCGAACCCGGCGGCACGGGCGTGCTGTGCGATCTGCTCGGGGCTCAACCTGCTCATGCGGTCAGCTTGGCCGCTCACCGACGCCGGCGACATCGGTGTTGCGCGCTGGGGCAGCAGCGTTGCGCGGAGGGACCATCGGCAGAAGCGGACGTTCCCCCGGCACCTGCTGCTTGGACCGTGGCCGCCACAACGAGCCGAACGACCACCGTTCTGCCTCGCCGACGAGGTCCTGGACCGGATCGACGAGGTTCTACCGCCCGGCACGGACCTCGGCGCGGTCGACGTCGCCCCTGTGCCGGACGCGCTCACCCGTCCGGGTCCGCGTCGTCGTCCGGTGGAAGACCGTGCCGCGATGTGAGCGTGGCGGACTTCCCGTCCGTGGCGGACTTGAGGCGGCGCGGTGGTTAGCCGCGGTTAGCAGATGGTTAGCGCGGTTGCCCAGTCTCGGTACCGGAGGCGAGACCGCCTCTTCCTGAGAAGGGGGAATTCTCTTGATCCGCAAGACTTTGACGGTCCTGGCCGGCGCCGCGTTCGCGGCGTCGCTGATGTCCACGCCCGCGAGCGCGTCCTCCGTCCCGGAGATCACCGAGCCGGGCGGCGACCTGTCGGCCACCGCCTACAGCGACTGTCCGCCGGCCCGGCTGTGCATCTGGACGGGTCTCAACGGCACCGGTGTGATCGGCATCTTCCGCGTCGGTGACGCCGACCTCGGTGCGGCTCCCGGCCCCAGCGGGCTCAACAACAACGCCGAGAGCATGTACAACCGCACCAGCCAGCGCTGGTGCCACTACGACGGGGCCAACTACACGGCCCTGATGGCGGCCGGCGGACCCGGTGGAGGAGCGAACATGCTGCCCGAGTTCCGCAACCGGATCACCTCGTTGCGGGTCTGCCCCTGACCGGTGACGCGGTGAGGTGTCACCGGTCCCGGCGATCGAGCAGGCAGGTCCTGCTCGAT
This sequence comes from Lentzea jiangxiensis, assembly GCF_900104175.1. Taxonomy (GTDB): domain Bacteria; phylum Actinomycetota; class Actinomycetes; order Mycobacteriales; family Pseudonocardiaceae; genus Lentzea; species Lentzea jiangxiensis. Next base: position 24,936 of record NZ_FNIX01000007.1, on the reverse strand, counting down.
CGCCGCCGGCCACCCAGCGCGACCAGGTGCCGTTCCGTCCACAGTGGCCGAAGTGCGGGTCGCACACCTCAGCCGGTCCCCACCGCGCGTTCCTCCGCGAGCCAGGCGACCAGGTCTTCACCCGTCCACCGCGGATGGTCCAGCAACAACGCTCCCGCGATCCGCAACGCCAGCGGCAACCCGCCGCAGCATGCCACCAGTGCGTCGCCCGGGGGCACTCCGACGATCCTGGTCAGCAGCTCCGCCGCCTCGCGGGCGTCGAGCAGTCCCATCCGCACCAGTCGCGCGCCCTCCAGCTCACCGAGCGTCCGCCTGCTCGTCACCAGCACCGCACAACCGGGTTCGGCCGGCACGAACGGCCGCACCTGGCGTGCGTCGACAGCGTTGTCGACGACCAGCAGCACCTCCCGCCCGGCCAGCAGGTCGCGCAGCAGCGCCGAGCACTCGTCCTCGGAAACCGGCACGAGGTCGGCAGGTGTCCCGAGCGCACGCAGGAACTGGTGCAGCGCCGCCATCGTGTCGTCGCCGTGCAACGTCGCGAAGAGCTGGCCGTCCGGAAATCGCTCACGCACCTGATGAGCGAGCTGCACGACGAACGACGTCTTGCCCAGCCCCGCGGCGCCCGAGACGGCGACGAGCGGCGGGCAAACCCGGCGCGACGCGGTGAGCACGTCCGCCATCTCGGTGAGCCACTCCCCGCGACCGACGAAGTCGGGCAGGACCGGCGGCAACCGGCGCGGCGGACGTGCCCCGCACGGCAGCGGGAACGTGGGCCGCACACCCGGTTCGCCGCGGAGGATGCGGCCGTGCAGCGCGCACAGCCGAGCCGACGGTTCGACGCCCAGCTCGTCCACCAAGGTGCGGCGGAACGCGAGGAACACGTCGAGCGCCTCGGAGACCCGGCCACGCCGCGCCAGCACGGTCATCAGCTGCGCACGCAACCGTTCGCGCAGCGGGTGCTCGGCGACGGCGACGGTCAACTCGCCGATCAGGTCGGCGGTGCCGCCGAGCAGGAGGTCGGCGTCGACGCGTTCCTCGAGCACCGTCGTCCGCAGCTCGTCCAGCTGTGCGGCGATCGGCTCGCCGAAGTGCGGGTCGGCGGGACCACGCCAGCGCCCGAGCGCCTCGCGCAACCTCGTGGCCCCCAACGCCACGTCACCGCCCGCGATCAGCTCGCGCGCGGCCGCCAAGCCCTGCCGCACCAGCTCGACGTCGAGCTCCACCGCCTCGGCGCGCAACACGTACCCGGTCGCCGCTGTCGCGATCCTCTCCTTGCCGAGCAGCCGCCGCAGCCGCGAGATGATGCCTTGCAGCTGCACTTTCGCCGACGCCGGTGGCGCTTCACCCCACAGCTCGTCGAACATCCGGCCGACCGGCACGACCTCGTTCGCGTTCCACACGAGCAACGCGAGAACCTTGCGCATTTGCGGTGTGCCCGTGGCGATCTCGGCACCATCGCATTCCACCCGAAACGGTCCGAGCAATCGGAAAAGCCACATCCCCCAGTACCTCCCCGCCGCTCAGGGTGGCACACGGCCGGGGCGAACGCTGGTTGTTCGCTCACATCCAAAACCTCACGCGTGAGCGCCCGTGTGGAATGTGGATCTGCAATTCCGGTTCACAGCGTCAATTCTGAAAGCCCTTTCACGATTCGTGCGCGAAAGGATCAGTCCTGTCCGTCTCCGGTCACGAGGTAGTAGGCATCGGCCGTGTCGCCGTCGATGCCCACGAAGTGCTCGAGACGTGCCGCCGCCTCTCGCACCAGAACGATGAGGATGTCGAAGCCGTGGTCGCCCGCGAGCGCTCGAAGCACGGGTGCGGCGAGACCGACGTCGCTGTTGACCACGGCGGTGACGAGGTTCGCGGCGTGCTCGACCGCCTTCGCGCAGTGGGGTTCCCCGCGCAGCACCGCCATCCTGATGGGAACGCGCGCGTCGGGCTTGATGCCTCCCATCGGCAGGCCGTGCACCAAGATCGAGGTGAGCAAGTCCACCGCCGCCAGCCGTGAAGCCTCGTCCCGCAGCGCCATCCGCACGGCGACGATCGCGTTCGCGTGGTCCCGGCGGTTGATCGCGCCGATGGCCGCTCGCGCCCAGGTCGCCCCGTCCGGCTCTCCCCCGGCGACGACGGTCGTGGCGGCACCCGGCGAGGTCGTGCCGGTCGGCAGGTCGTCCCGGTCCGAGATCATGTGCGGTCGCGCCTTTCCCGTTCGTGCGGGTTGCCGATGGTAGGTCTTGGCGGCGTGACGTCATCGGCGCGGACGCTCGGTTTCCCCATCGGGGCAGCGCTCGGTAGCGGCCGGGCCCGGCCGACGGGGCGATCCCCCACTCGTAGAGCAGCACGAACGAGGCTCGGGGACACTCAGGGCGACCATGTGTGAACAGCAGTAGCCGCAGTCACACGATGGAGTGATCTGCGGGAGTGACGAGCGGAACCACACGCCGGCTCGCCAGTTCATGTTTACACAACGCCTTGAACGGGTATAAACGATTTCGCTTCGATATTTGGTGCTGGAGGACATCATGAGCGCGGCTGGTGGCGGCCTCAACGAACTCGCTAGAACGCTCAGCGATATCGCAAGAACGCTGCAAGCAGAGCCCGACGTCGACGCGACTCTGCGGGCGATCGTCAAAGCCGCCGTCGACTACGTCCCGGCGGCCACGCACGCCGGGATCTCCCTGCTCGAACAGGGAAGGATCCGCACCGTCGAGCCGACCACTCCCACCGTCGAGATCATCGACCAGCTCCAGTACGAGCTGCGCGAGGGACCGTGCATCGACGCGATCGCCGAACACGAGACCCTCCGCGTCGGCGACGTCGGCCGCGAAGCCCGATGGCCGTCCTTCGGCCCGGCGGCGGCGGAGAACGGCATCCACTCCCTGCTGTCCTACCGCTTGTTCGTGACCGACAGGACGCTCGGCGCGCTGAACCTCTACTCGGACCGGATCGACGCCTTCGACGACCGCACCGAGCAGGACGGCCTGCTCTTCGCCACCCATGCCGCCATCGCGCTGGTCGGCGCGCAACGCGAGGCGAACCTGTCGATCGCCGTCGAGAGCCGCGACGTCATCGCCACCGCCAAGGGCATCCTCATGGAGCGCCACGACATCGACGACGCCTCCGCTTTCCGGATGCTGGTGGAGGCGTCCCAGTCGACCAACATGAAGCTGCAGAAGGTCGCGGCCTGGTTGGTGGAGAACCGGGCCGAAGCCCGGTCGTCGTGACCGGCGCGAGCCGTTCGCGCCGTGACCGGATGGGCACCGGGGCGGAACCGCTCGGTCATCACGAGCTGGTCGCCGTCGCCGGCTATCGGCTGATCACCTTGCGAGATCAGGACAACGACGCCGGTGTGGGCCTCGACGAGGCGATCGCGCGAGCGCAGACAGCCGTAGTCGCCTCGACCGGTTACGAGCTGGTCATCAACTGCGCCCAAGACCTCGTGCCCGTGTCGGCACGGCTCGACCTGTGGTCCGGGCGGCCTGCGCCGGCCGACGAGCCGGGCTGGTCGGCGCCGCAGGTCTTCGAGCTCGAATGCCCCAGCGGTCTTCTGGTGCTCGGCTCTCCCACCGGGAAGGTGCTCGACGCCGATCTGCCCACGGGGCCGGGCGTCTACGGGCTCGAAGTCGCTCACCGGGGACGCGACCAAGCGCTTGCCATGCGCCAAGAAGACCTCCTCGACGCACGACAGGGCAGCTTCGAGCAGTACCGGATGCGCATGTGGTTCGCCGGCGAGCTGCCCGACGACGAGTAGCCGGCTTCGGCTCCCACCTGATTGCCTTCCGGCTAGCGGAGCTGCTCGTCGGTGTAGTAGCCGGACTCCACGAGAACCTTGTGGTAGTTGGCCTTGTCGACGCTCACGGGGTTCAGGAGGAACGCCGGCACCACCTTGACGCCGTTGTCGTAGTCGTTGAGGTTGTTGAGCTGCGGCGGTGTCCGGCCCTTCAGCACGGCCTCCGCCATCGACGCCGTGACCTTCGCCAGTTCGCGGGTGTCCTTGTAGATGGTCGAGTACTGCTCTTGGGCGATGATGGACTTCACCGAACCGAGCTCGGCGTCCTGTCCGGTCACCACCGGGAAGACGGGACCGTACCCGTTGTTCTTCAGCGCGGTGAGGATTCCGAGGGAGATGCCGTCGTAGGGCGACAGCACGCCGTTCACCTTCGCGCGCCGGTACGACGTGGTGACGATCTCCTCCATGCGTTTGCGGGCGGTCTCGCCGTCCCAGCGCAGGGTTGTGACGGCCTGGTAGTCCGTCTGTCCGCTGCGCACCACCAGCCTGCCGTCGTCGATGTACGGCTTGAGAACGGACATGGCTCCGTTGAAGAAGAACGCCGCGTTGTTGTCGTCAGCGGAGCCGGCGAACAGCTCGACGTTGAACGGGCCGGTCGCGGCGCCGGGGGTGCCGTCGGCGCCTCGCAGGCCCAGGCCGGTCAGCAGCGACTCGGCTTGGTGGACGCCGACGCGGAAGTTCTCGAACGTCGCGTAGTAGTCGACGTTGGGGCTGCCGCGGAGAAGCCGGTCGTAGGCGATCACCGGGATGCCCGCCTCCGCGGCCATCCGCAGCTGGGCGGTGAGGGCCGAGCCGTCCACTGAGGCGATGATCAGGAGTTTCGCGCCGGCGGCGATCTGGCTCTCGATCTGCTTCGCCTGGCTGGGCACGTCGTTCTGCGCGTACTGCAGATCGACGCGGTGGCCTCGGGATTCGAGGTCCCGCTTGATGTTCTCGCCGTCGCTGATCCAGCGCTGCGACGTGGTCGTCGGCATGGTGACGCCGACGAGAGCGCTCTCAGGCGGCTGGGGTTCCTGGCCGGTCGCGGGCGTGCCGCAGGCCGCCAGCAGCAGCACGACCACGAGCATCGACGATCGCATCCCGGCTCCTCGCGCAGATCAACGTCGTTGTTGACGGTCGCCACGGAGTCCGGGGCAGGCCGAAGGCGCAGCGGTTGTGATCCGCGCCGTAAGAGGGGCGTGAACGTTAACAACCGGAGGTGGAGGGATCAAGCGGGAGAAGCGTTCCAGCCATCGGAAGCGCCAATGGGTCCGGTGGCGGACGGGCTCAGGCGCCCGTGATGGTGATCATGGTCGCGGGTGGGACGCGCTGGCCCGGTTCGACCGACTGGGCGGCGCAGACCACGTCCTCACCGTTCGGCGAGGCGACGGTGACCTGCAGACCGAGTGCCTGCAGTTCTGCCCTGGCGTCCTTGACGGGTTTGCCGCGCACCTCGGGCACGGTGACCGCGGTGGCGACCACCAGGGACACCGTGGTCTGGTCCGGGCCCAGCATCGTGCCGGGCACCGGGTCGGTCCTGATGACGCGGCCCGGTTCGACCGCCGGGGAGAACTCGGCGGGTGCCTCGACGCCCTGGAGCCCGTTGCGCCGCAGTTCGGCGAGCGCCTCGTCCTTGGTCATGCCCGCCACGTTCGGCACGGGCTTCTTCGGCGCAGGTCCCTTGCTCAGCACCAGCGTCACGGGGGCGCCGATCTGCAGCGGTGTGCCGGGCCGCGGTTCGAGTCCGATCACCTTGCCGGCCGGGACGGTCTCGCTGAAGACGTTTTTGGCCTCGTCCGTGACCACCTTCAACCCGGCGTCGCCGATCTCCTTCGTCACCGGCTCGACGTCGACGCCCGCGTTGACGAACGGCACCACCGGGCGGCCCCGTGAGACGTAGACCGTGATCGAGGAACCCTTCTCCAGCTCGGTTCCGTTGCCGGGTTCGGTGCGCAGCACGTTGCCGTTCGGCACGTCGTTGCTCGGCACCCGGACGACCTGGGCGCTCAGCGACGCGTCTCGCACCTGCGCCATCGCGTTCGCTTCGCTCTGACCGCTGACGAGCGGCACGGAGGTGCGGCTCCCCGCGCCCAGCCACCACCACAACGAACCGGCGACCAGCACCGGCACGACCACCGCGCCGGTCCAGAGGGCGGCGCGGCGCTGCCGGCGGCGCTTCTCCTCGACGGGGTCGACCTTCTTCGAACGCGGCCTGGGTGGCCGCGGGGGCTTGCGCACCGGTGTGGTCCGCTCGGCTGCCGACGACGTGTTCTCGCGGGGGGCCGCCGGCACCGGGCGCATCACGATCGTGCGGTCCTGCTCCGGTGGCGTGCCGGGCTCGGGAACCGGCTGGGGCTGCAGGCCCAGCTCGACCCCCACCCGTTCGAGCTCCGCCAGGAACACCGCGGCGTCCGCCGGGCGCAACGCCGGGTCCGACCGGGTCGCCCTGCGCACCAGGTTGTCCAGTGCGAGCGGAACCCCCGCGATGGACGGCACCGCCGGGACCGGGTGCGGCACGCCCCCCGCACCGCGGCCGGGGACCCCTCCCGTGAGCATCTCGTAGAGCACGATCCCGACCGAGTAGACGTCGCCCCGCGCATCGCGGACACCTCCGCCCACCCTCTCCGGGGACGCGTAGGCCCTGTCGCCACCGGCAGGTGCCGCCGCCCTCGGGCGGAGGGTGCCGAAGCCGGCGAGCCGCACCTTGCCGCCCTTGCCGATGAGCACGTTCTCCGGCCTGACCTCACCGTGCGCCAGTCCCGCGTGGTGGGCGGCGCCCAGCGCGGACAGCACCGGGCCCACCACGCTCAACGCGATGGCGGGGGCGAGTTTCCCGCGCTCCGCCAAGAGGCCTCGGAGGGTGCCGCCGTCGACGAACTCCGTGACCAGGAAGACGTGATCACCGTCGACGCACTGGTCGTGGACGGCCACCACGGCGGGGTGCCGCAGCCGTGCCGCGGAACGCGCGCCGCGCTCGAACTCCGCGACGAACGCCGGGTCCGGCGGCAGCGTCGTGTCCAGGACCTCGACGGCGATGGCCCGGTCGAGCCGGACGTCCACACCCCGGTACACGGTGGACGTCGTGCGGGGCTCGATCACCGTGTCCAACCGATAACGCCGCTCGAGCAGCGAACCTGTCAGATCGGAGTTGGACTTCGGCACAGTCGCAGATGATAGCCGCGGACAATCTCCGGTGGATTGCACTCGCGCCAGAACGCCGACCGGACGCACTTCCCCAATCGCCGTCCGTGATCACGCGGTCGAATCCAGGTCGACCGCCGGCCGAGGACGCCCGAACGGCGGTTGAGTTCCCTTCGCCTGGTACGAAGATGTCCTGATCGGTGTGACCGGTGCAGCACGCGCCGGACTCGGATGATGCGAATTGGGGCGAGTTGACCGGGGACTCCCGCGAACGAGTCGGCGGGCACGTGGCCGAACCTTCCTCCGGCCGCGTTTTGCGCAACGTGAGGGTGCTGACGAACGTTTTCGCGTGGCTGGGCGGTATCGGGCTCGCAACGCAGTTGTTGTTCGCGGACAACGCATTCGCCGCCAAAGCGGTGCTGCTCCTGCTGCTGCTCGTGGTGCTGGGGTCGTGGCGGTGGCCCGATCGCGACCGGTGGGTGATCGCGGCCGTGGAAGCGGCGGTGCTCGCCGGGTCGGTGCTCGTCCTCCCGGCGCCCCAGCCCGCCGTCGCGTTCCTGTTCGGCGTGGTGACCAGGAGAGCGCTCGGTGGCGGGAGCAGCAGGGCTCTGGTCAAGGCGGTTCCGGCCCTGGTCGGCTACCTCGCTGGTCAAGGCGTCCTCGCGGTGGCCGCCGTCCGCGCGGGAAGCGTCGCTTTCGACGGGCTGGTGCCGAGGCTGATGCCGCTCCTCGGCCTCGTCATCGGATCTGCCGCCCTGCACGCCACCGTGCGCGCGGTCCGGCACGAGCAGGACGCACGTCAGGCAGTCCACGCCGTGATCGACGCCAGTCCCGTCGGCATGCTCCTCGTCGACGACGCCGGCACCACGCTGTTGAGCAACGCACGGGCTCACTCGATGTTCGGCCGGCAAAACGGTTTGTGCCAGGTGTTGTGCATTCACCGGAACAACGTGGTGCGGTGCGAAAAATGCCGTGGTGCCACAGGACCTTTCGAACTGAACACCGACGGCGCGGTGCTCGAGGTGCACACCGCGAAGGTGCCGCAGGAATCGCGGCCGGAACTGACGCTGGTGGTCGCCGTCGACGTCAGCGAACGGCGCCGCCAGGAGGACGCCCTCCGCGTTCGCGCGGAACAGGACGATCTCACGGGACTGGCCAGCCGGCCGCATTTCCTGCACCTGCTCGAGGAAGCGCTGGGCACGGGTGAGCCCGTCGGCCTGCTCGTCATCGACCTGGACCAGTTCAAGGAGATCAACGACTCCGACGGGCACCACGCCGGCGACGAGTACCTGAGGGAGTTCGCCCGGCGGACGGCTCCGGCGGTCCCGCCAGGGGCGACCGCGGCGAGGCTGGGAGGGGACGAGTTCGCCGTGCTGGCACCGCAGTCCGGCGCGGACCGCTCCGCCGAGCTGGCCGGCCGCGTGCTGCGGGCGCTCGCGACGGGACCGGAGCGGGAGATGCGCGCGAGCATCGGGGTGGCCGTCTCCGCACCCGGGACCACCGCGGCGGAACTGCTGCGCGACGCCGATGCCGCGATGTACATCGCCAAGCAGGAGGGAGGTGCGCGGGCGAAGGCGTTCCACGACGAGATCGGCGCCCGTGTGCAGGCCAGGCAACGCGACAAGGCGGACCTGCGCGCCGCCGTGCACGGCGGCCAGATGGTCGTGCACTACCAGCCGATCATCGAACTGGCCACCTCGCACGTCACCGGGGCGGAGGCGCTGGTCCGCTGGCGACGCCCCGGCCGGGGTCTGGTGAGGCCGGACGAGTTCATCGGGCTCGCCGAGGAGACGGGGCTGATCGTCCCGCTCGGCGCCCAGGTGCTCGAAGCGGCCTGCGCGCAGGGGGCGCGGTGGTCGAGCGAGGGCCGGGCTCTCGGCGTCACGGTGAACGTCTCGACGCGGCAGCTGTCGTCCGCCGGTTTCGAGGCGTCGCTGCTCCACGCGCTGCGCGTGACCGGGATGCCGCCGGAGAACCTGACCCTGGAGGTGACGGAGTCCGTGTGGGCGGACGACGCCGCCATGCAGGGGCTCATGGCGGTGCGCGACAGCGGGATCCGCGTGGCGCTGGACGACTTCGGCACGGGCTACTCGTCGCTGAGCTACCTGCAGCGCTACCCGTTCGACTTCGTGAAGATCGACAAGTCGTTCGTCGCCGCGCTCGGCGAGACGGGGCGGACAGCGGGGGTCCTGCGGTGCGTCATCGACCTGGCGGACGTGCTCGGAGCCCGCGCGATCGCCGAAGGTGTCGAGACACCCGAGCAGGCGGAGTGGTTGCGCCGCGAGGGATGCGCCTACGCGCAGGGGTACCTGTTCGGCAGGCCCCGGCACCCGGACGGCTGGGACGACCAGCCCGCGGCCAGGGGCGCGCGACCCGTCCGCTCGTGACCGCGTCAGCCCGGGTCCCTCGTACCGGTCCAGCTCGGTGCGCACGATGCCGACGAGGTCTTCGGCCCGGTGCAGCACAACCTCGGCGGAGGTCCACGACCAGGACGGCGATCTGCTCGGCGTCGCCCGCGGTGGCGGCCACGCCTTCGGGTCGTTGACGTCCCGCGAGGTCGCCAGCCGGTCCGGAGGTCCCACGGCAGCGCGTGCGCCGCGATGGCGGCCGTCAGGGCTTCCTCCAGCGGTTCGTGGAAGCCGAGGAACGCCGACAGCACCGACTCGTAGCGCGACGGCGTGATCATGCCCGGCAGTGAAGCCGATGTCGTCTTCCGGTGAGCGGTGAGCGGCGCGGGTGTCGGCGCGCAGGCGCGCCGGCGGCGTCACCCGCTCAGGCCGTTCCGGGCGTGCGAGTCGACGGGGTGGGCACGACGACGATCACGTCCTCGCGGTGGGCACGGACTGAGTCCTCGAACCTCAGCGAGGCGGTGCCGCGGAGGCGCGCAGCGCCTCGGACAGCCACACGAACGGGAACTGTTCCTGCGCGGTGCCGTTCACGGCGGTGACCAGCTCCATGTACCGGTCGAACGGGCTTTCCGGGTTCGGGGGCGCGGCGTCCCACTCGGCGCCTGCCAGCATGTGGTCGGCCGTCTGGAGCCGGAACTCCGGCGTGTCCGGGATCCCCGGTTCGTCCGGCGTGGCGAACACGCCGGTCAGCCAGCCGATCCACTGGTCGGCGATCTCCCGGCCCCGCGGCGAGTCCGGCGGCACCTGCTCGCGTGCCGCGTCGATCGCGGCCTGACCGATGGGCGTGGCCTCCTCGAAGGCGTCCAGCATCGGCGAGGAGGACATCATCGGGCCGGCGCCGGTGGTGCACACCTCGCGCAGCTCGCGGCGCAGGGCTTGGCGGACCTCGCTGTCGCTGACCAGTTCGGCCAGCTCGATCCACGCCTCCAGCTGGGCGGCGCTCGGGTGGTCGGGGAGCTCCGGGCGCGCGGCCCGCCACCACTCGACCATGCGCTCCGGCGCCTCCCAGCCGGCGGTGACCTCGGTCCAGAAGTCGTCGATCAGCCGGTCGCGCTCCTCGTCCGACATGCCCACCAGCTTGTGCATCAGCGTGACCTGCTCCGCTGTGGAGTCCTGGCGCAGGATGGCCGACAGGACCGCGCGGCGGCTGCGCAGCCGTGACTCCTGCTGCGCCAGCAGGGCCATGTGCGTCGTGGCCAGTTCACGCAGCGTCGCCTCGCCGGCCAGCACCTGCTTGATCTCGTCCAGGCCCGCGTCGAGCTCCCGCAGCGTCCTGACGAGTTCGAGGCGGGCGATGGCGGACACGTCGTAGAGGCGGTGGCCCGCCGCGGTGGTCGCGGCGGGCGTGACGACACCGGCTTCCGCGTAGTACCGGACGGCGCTGACGCTCAGGCCGGTCCGTCGTGCCACGTCTCCGATGGCGTACAGCTCGTTCAGGTCCATGTCGACCACTATGGGATCTCAAGCAGCTTGAGGTGCAACCCCGAGAGGTGCTTCGAGCCACAGGGGGCCGATCCGCGGTGCCGGGAGATCGCGACGGTGGTGGCCTGCACCGCGCACGAGGGAGCCACGTTCCTGGCTCGCCGGCGAGAGCGCTCGCGAGGAAGAGTGCGCACGGCTCACCGATCCGGAGCACTACCGCATCGTGCACCTCTGGTCCCGCGCCTGGACCGGCACGCTCGTCGCGCCGGCCGAGGCGGTCATCGCCGTCGTACCCGACGAGCGAGAACCACACTTCGGGGGACGAGAGCCCTCCGTTACCGGAGGGTGTCGTAGCGACGCCCGTCGATCATGGCTCCGTTGGGGGGATCAGCGGCTGCGCGGTGGTGCGCCGGAGAGCTACGCCCTTGTCCGTCCGATGTAGACGTTGCGCGCGCGGTAGACCGTCTCCGCGGTGGGACCGGGGCTGCCCGACGAGCCCTCCATCTGCAGGTTGATGATCAGCCACAGCGGCTTGCCGGCGAAGTTCCTCCCCGTGTGCTTCGCGATCCACCTGCCGTCGAGGTAGTAGTGGATGTCGACGTCGGTGGCGTTCACCTTGGTGATCCACGCCCGGTAGGTGTGCCAGGAACCCGGCGAGGAGACGCCGACGACCGAGCTCGACACGTCGCTCGACGTCCGGAACGTGTTGAACCAGTTCCTGTTGTCCCCCTTGAACTCCAGGACGTCGCTCTCGGGCGGCCAGCTGTTCACGCCGGTGAGCCAGAAGGCGGGCCAGGTGCCCCGTGCGGAGGGCGCCTGGAACTCGCCCTTGACCTCCCAGTTCGGGAACTGGTCGTTCACCACCACGTGTTCCTTCGCGTGGATCGCGCCGGAGTGGTACCGGATCGGCAGGTGCGGGTCGGCGCTGCTGTTGCCCTCGTTCCACGAGATCCGCGTCGCCTTCAGCGTGAGCACACCGCCGGACAGCGACACGTGGTTGTGGTCGGTGGCGCTCGCGTACATGCGGGCCGTGCCGTTGTGGTCGGAACCCCACGGGTAGCGGTAGTTCCACTCCGACTCCAGCGCCCCGTAACCGCCGAAGGAGCCCGGGCCGATCACGTCCTCCCAGGCGGCCGCCCGTGCGGGACTCGGGAGGCCGCCCGTGAGCACGAGGACCAGTGCGGTCGCCGCGATTCTCATGGATCGCACTGTGGAGCAGGAAGTCTCTGCGGCGCAACGGTTCCTTCGGTTCGACGGCTGTTTCGAGTCGAACAGGGCGAACGGGACGCCGACGTGGTCAGCGCTTCTCCGACGAGTGGTGTTCGACGATCTTCCAATCACGGCCCGGGCGACGGCGATGTTGCCCGCCAGCCGGTCCCCCGCCTCGTAGATCATGTACTCGTGGCACGAGGACAAGAGGAAGATTTCTTCGTCTGCCGCTTCGCCCGAAGGTCCGGATTGCGGCCGCGGGCGTGCTACGGCGCGAGCGCGGAGCCGGCCCGGATCTGGGCTATCAGGACGTCGAGGTCCGCGACCGGCGGGATGTCGGCCGCCGTGGTGGCCAGCAGCCGTGCGGTCTCGGCAGCGGCTCGGCGGTCCTGCCGCGGTTCGGGGATGCCGGCGATGCGAGCGCGCCCGTTCGGGCCGCGGGTGATCGTGACCGCGCCGAGGCGGTGCCGCACCAGGGGCCGGGCGGAGTCGAGCAGGAAGTGGTCGAAGACCAGGGGTGTGCCGATCCCGCCGTGTCCGGCGCGCTCGAGCTCGCCCTGGTCGAACCGCAGCAGCGCGCGCCTGAGCGACCCGTTCTCGAGGCGCTCGTCCCGCAGCAGGATCGAGTACCGGCGCGCGGGGTCGATGCGCACCTCGCGGTCGGCGGCGTTGTCGAGCAACCCGGCGAGGACGCGGTACCTGGCGGCCATCGGAGGTGTCGCGTGCCGGTCGGCTCGCAGTTCCGCGCGCACCAGCCACACCCCCGCCCCCGCCGTGAAGGAGCAGACCGCCGCGACCGCGACGCTGATCCACCCCAGGTGGGCCGAGACGACAGCTCCGGCACCGGCCGTCGCGAGCACGAGAGGCGTGAACGCGAACGCGCGGCGCAGCCAGCGAGGCGGAGGCGAGGACGATCGGCGCATACGACCTCCTGTGCGGGAACTGTCGTCGACTGATCGGCGGGACGGGAGCCGCCGTTACGGCCCCGGCCGTTCCCGGCGCGAATCACGTCCACAGTGGACCCCGCGGCGGCCCGGCCCTCAGATCAGCGCACCGACGAACGTCTCGGCGCCGAGGGAACGGGGCCGGTCGCTGACCTGCCCGTCCCCCAGCTCGACGACCCGCCACGCCCCGTCGTCGCGCAGGGCCAGGTCCACGGTGACGAACGGGAGGCGCAGGCCGGCGACCAGCGGTTCGACCGCGGTGAGGTCGACCTCAGCGGCGCACTTCCCGTCGAGGGCGTCCGGGTGGGGGCCGGTCAACCGGCAGACCCCGTCCACCCACCAGGTCCTGACCTCGGCCGACACGAACCGCTCGAACCGCCGCAGGACGAACCCGCCCTGCAGGTCGTCACCGCGCAGCTCCCGGAAGCGGCGGGCCACCGCCCAGGCGCCGTCCCGGTCGGCGACGTCGGGGATGAACATCGCCTCGTCCCAGTGGTGCTTCATCGACTTGGTGTGGTCCCGCACCACCGCGGGGCCGGCGCCCAGCTCGGCGCACGCGCGGTCGAACGCCGCCCTGTCGTGCTCGGTGGTCCACACGGACAACGGCGTGACCGCCGCCAGCGCCTCGTACCACCCCGGCAGTTCGTGTGCCCTGCGGTAGTGCGCCTCTCCCGTGCGCAGCGTGACGCCACGTCGGCGCAACGCGGCGTCGAACTCCGCGTACCGGGCGCTGCCGACCATCCAGCCGCGGTACAGCGCGTCGCCCGATCCGGACACCCGCCTGACCGCCTGCTCGGCACCGCCGGGGCGTGTCATCGCGTCGTGGTCGACGTACGAGACCTCGATGCCGGCGGCACGGGCGGCGGCGGCCTCAGCCGCGAAGTGGTCGTCGACTCGAGCGGGCCTCAGCACGTCGGAGGGGAACAGGAGGATCACCTGATCATCATCGTTGTGTCTTGACCCGATCTCCACGGAATTGCACACGCCCCGGAGGCACCTGGAGCCGCGGTCGTCGGGCCCGGCAGGACCTCGCGCTCACACTCTCGGGTGCATCCACCACATCCGACTCCTGCGGATCGTTTTTGAGTCGATTTTTGGGGTACCGCTCTACCGGTGAGGATCGCGGAGGGAGCAACCATGTCCGAGAAGAGCCGCAGTGTGGTGGCGACACGGGTGCTGGGCGCGGTGACCGCCGTCTACAGCGCGGCGCCGGTCGTCTCGCCGCGGGTGCTGGCGAAGCCGACGCGCCTGACCACCTCGCGAGGCGCGGTATCCGCGCCGGTGCGGACGCTGGTGGCCGCTATCGGCGCACGGGACGTCGCCATCGGCACGGCCATGATGCTCGCCAAGCCCGGCGGGTCGCTGCGGGCGGCGGTCATGACGCGAGTGGCGGCGGACCTCGCCGACGCCGCGGTGTTCGGCCTCACCCTGCCGGATCACACGGCACGCCGGAAGGTCGCGGCCTTCGCCCCGTGCTGGGCGGCGCTGTGCGGCGTGTCCGGGCTGCGCCGCTGACCTGGCGATCTCCGCGATCCCGATTCCCAGTTGTCCGACAGTCAGGAGTTCACGTCATGAGCACGATCACGAAGTCCGTCGACGTCCACGCCGACGTGACGAGCGTCTACAACCAGTGGACCCAGTTCACCGAGTTCCCGCGGTTCATGGAGGGTGTCGACGAGATCCGGCAGCTGGACGACACGCACACCCACTGGACCGTGAGCATCGCCGGCGTGAAGCGCGAGTTCGACGCCACGATCACCGAACAGCATCCGGACGAGCGGGTGGCCTGGCGCGCGGACTCCGGCCCCGACCACGCCGGGGTCGTGACGGTGCACCGGCTCGACGACGACCACACCCGCGTCACGGTGCAGATGGACATCGACCCGGAGGGGTTCGTCGAGAGCGTCGCCGACAAGCTCGGAGTGCTCGACCGGCGCGTCCAGGGCGACCTCGACCGGTTCAAGGACTTCATCGAGAACCGCGGGGGTGCCGAGACCGGCGCCTGGCGCGGTGACGTCGAGCGCCCCGGTCAGCTCTGACCGGTAGCCCCCCGATCCGCCGCGGTGTTCCGGCCGAGTCCAGGTGGGGCCTCGTACCCGGTGCGGAACACCGCGGCGCCCCTGCGTCCGCGAACACGCTGAAGCGCCCGGCTGCGAGGTGCAGCCGGGCGCTTCACGTCGTACACGCCCGACCGGCTCTGCGCCGCTTCACACGGCGGAGAGCCTGGAGCGCACCAGGAGAGCCTGAGCCACCGCGCGCCGCCGCCGTCCTCGAGCCGTACCGGCCCCGAAGTGACCAACCGGTAGGTGCCGGTGCGTCGGCGGCGACGCGCGGTGTGCCGTGGATCAGCCCTTGTCGTGGCCGTGGCCGTGGTGGCCGTGGTGGCCGTGGTGGCCGTGGCCGTGGCCGTGGTGGTGGTTGTGGTTGTGGTTGTTGTCGACCTCGACGTCCGGGTTCGAGCACGATCCGCTGTCGTTGCCGGAGATGATCGGCACCGCGATGACGTTCAGGTCCAGGTGGCAGAGGTTGATGTCGCTGAGCACCTCCGAGTCGTTCAGGTTGACCAGGCCCACCTGGTGGGTGTGCTCGTACTCGGCCGAGTAGGCCACCATGTCATCCCATGCGCCCTGCGTCGCGAACGCGGGCGTGCCCATCATCATGAAACCCGCACCGATAGCGGCGACGGCTAGTGCCTTCTTCAGCATATTGATCTCTCCTCACGAACCAGCGGTTGAAATTGCACGTGCTACGAAGGAGGAACGGAGCGCCGGTGTCCGCCGAGCCCCGTTCCCCGGTCACAGGACGGCGCACCGCAACGCGGCCGCCGTCGCGCGTCACTCGTCGTCGGGGTTGGCGCAGAGGCCGGTGTCGTTGCCGGACAGCACCGGCACCGCGATGACGTTGACGTCGATGAAGCAGGCGTTGATGTCGCTGACCAATTCGGACTCGTTCAGGTTCACGAGGCCGACCTGGTCGGTGATGTCCAGCTCGGGGGCATCGGCCAGCGCCGTGGAACCAAAACCGAGGAAGGCGCCCGCGATAGCGACGGCCGCCCCTGCCTTCTTCAGCACAGAAATCTCCTTGCTCGATTCTCCGCAACAGATTGCGTTGGCGACCAACGTCGTCCGCAAGTCCGGCGGAACCGTACCGAAAGAATCGGGAGGTGATCAAATCGAAGAGCGGCGGGAAAGGCCGGGAACCACGTCTTTCTCACACTTTGGAGTGATACTCGGCCATTCCGCTTCAGGCCTCGCTCAGCGGCCTAGCAGGCAATATCGCCGAGTTCCGCGGGCACATCCTGCTAAGGGGTGAAAAAGTGCGGCGCACGCTCCCGGGCAGACGACCGGAGGCGTCGGCGAGCCGGTCGTCGTGCACGCCCGGCCGCAGTGTCCGACTGGAAGGGTGCTCGGAGAAGCGTCACCACCACCGCGCACGCGCGCGCCGGGAGATCTTCGACCTGCTGGCCGACCCGTCGAAGCACCCGCTGATCGACGGGTCCGGCTCCGTCCGCACGCCGCTGCCCAGCGCGCCGGGCCGGCTGGAGCCCGGGGCCGCGTTCGGCATGGACGTGAGGACCGGCCTGCCGGACCGGGTCGAGAACACGGTGGTCGAGTTCGAGGAGATCCGGCTGATCACGTGGCGGCGCCGCGACGGTCACCGCCGGCGGCTCACCCCGCTCGGCGAGGACGTCACCGGACGTTCGACTGGCCGGCCGCCCGGCTTCCCTGCGGTTCGACCTTTCCCCCGTTCCGCAGCGCGACAAGGCGTCGATGAAGCGGTCGCTGAACCGGCTCGCGGACCTCTTCGGCGCGACCGCCCGACTCGTCGTGCAGGGGCCGTGGCGCCGGGCAACCACGGAGTCATGGTGTGCCTCGAACCTCGCGAGCCGTGCCGAGCACCTCCAGCAACCGCGCGGCACCGCGGCCGGGCCCCGCGGCCCGCACGGCGTCCCGCAGGTCCGCGAACGGGTCCGGGTCCCGCAGCACCGACTTCAGCGCGTTCGCCACGTCCTCGGGAGTGGCGGCGTTGGGATCGAGGCACACGCCCGCACCAGAGCGCTCGGCGTCGTGAGCGATGCAGAACTGGTCGCTCGAGAACGGCAGGACCACGGCGGGCACTCCCGCCGCCAAGCATTCCGTGAACGAGTTGTTGCCGCCGTGGTGCACCATCGCGGCGATGTGCGGCAGCAGCGCGCGTTGCGGAACGACGGACTCCACGACCACACGCGGGTTCTCGGCCAGGTCGGCGAGTTCGGCGACGCGGCCGCCCGCGGCGACCACCACCGCCAGGTCCGGGATCCGCAGGGCGCCTTCGACGACCTTGCGCAGCACGTCGTGCCTCGCGGACAGGAAGGTTCCCAGTGCCACCAGGAGAACCCGCCGATCACGCACGCGGTCCAGCCACGCTTCGTCGAGCGCGTCAGTCGTGGCGCAGTGGCCGAGGAAGATCTGCCGCTGGCGTTCCGGCAGCGGTGGCAGCCAGGGCAGTTCCGGGTAGTTCACCACCGCCGCGTAGGAGGAGGTCAGGCCGAAGGCCCTGCGGGGCACCGGCCGCGAGGGGGCGAAGTCGCGCAGGAAACGCGAAAACGCGGCGGTGTGCGCGAGATCGGT
Source organism: Lentzea jiangxiensis (assembly GCF_900104175.1). Lineage (GTDB taxonomy): Bacteria > Actinomycetota > Actinomycetes > Mycobacteriales > Pseudonocardiaceae > Lentzea > Lentzea jiangxiensis. The sequence continues at coordinate 7,433 of NZ_FNIX01000007.1, read as the reverse complement.
GAGGTGCACCTCCGCGGACAGCAACGCGAGTTGTGCGGGTGACGGGCGCACCGCGGACGGCCACGCCTGGGGCAGTCCGAAGAACTGGTCGTCCCGCGAGACCAGGTAGGTCGGGTGTCCGGTGACGTAGGACACGAACGGCAGGTCGAGCGCGTGCAAGGCGAGCGTTGTGGCGTAGTCGATCTGGTCGACCACGAACCAGTCGGGCCGGAGCTCGTCGTGCAGCGCCGCCAGATCGCGCAGCACCCGGCCCGGCGCGGCGAGTGGTTCCGCCCTGCGCCGGCGCGTCTGCGCGAGCAACGCCGCTGCCGCACCTCCTTCGGTGGCACGGAGGAAGCCGGCGAGCTGCCGCGCGGAGCGTTCGTCCTGTTCGGTCCGTTCGGCGATGCCGCTGTTCGAGTCGCGGGTGGTCTTCACAGCGGCGAACGGGAGAGCGCCCGCCAGGTCGGCGAACTCCGGACCGCAGGCGAACGTCACCTCCGCACCTGCGGCGCTCAACGCTGCCGCGAACACGGACATCGGCTGCGCGTGCGAGCGGAACGGCGGACTGACAACCACAAACCGTGGCACTGGTCTCCTCCTCGTTGGCACGACTTGAAAATTGTTCGATCCGAACGCCCTTCCGGTTCGAACAACGGAGGTGCGGACACATCCGGAAGTACAGCGCGAGCTGCGAGCCCGAAGCGCCGGGAGCACCCTGCCGCCGGCTCGCCCCCGCGACCTGGTCGGCGCCTTCCTGCGGGACCCGTGCCCGGCCACGTTCTCCCTGACGTGCGAACAGGTTCCGGCGACGGTCGAGGAGCACGGCGCCGGCGCGACGTCCGGCGAACTGCGCCGGGCGCTCTCGTCCACTCAGGACCGCGAGGTCGTCGCGGGCCTGCTCGACATCGCGTCGTTGCACCGCTTCGCACCCCTGAGCGCCGACAAGGCACGTGCCCGAGCCGGAGGACCGCCGCTGTGGCGCTACCTGGACGCGCTCGGCGAGCCGGTCGACGACTGCCCCAGCTCCCCCTACCAGAAGCTGATGCTCGACCTCCTGCACGATGACGTCCCGCTTCCCCTGGCACGGCCCGTGACGGCGCCGACGATCGCGCAGTCGATGCTCATCGGCGGCACCGCGCGGCCGGGCGAGGGGGCGAGTGGCGGGCTCACCGTGTTCCTGTCCTCGCTGGCGGGCGCTTTGGTGCAGCGGCGGGACGTCGGCCGCGTGATCACCGTGGTCCTCGCGCCCGAGCCGACCACCGTGACCGTCCGCAAGACGCCCGGTCTCGACCACTGGACGGTGCACGTGCCGGTCGACTCACCCGTGGCGCTCGCCCAGCAGGAGATGGCACGGCACCGGGCCGGCATCACCTGGTGGCTCACGAAGCTCCTGCCGCGGTGCGGTCTGACACCGGACGTGGTGCACGTCCGGTACTCCGACGACGGCTCGCTCGCCGTGGCCGACGCCGCCCGCCTGCTCGGCGCGAAGCTCGTGTTCACCGTCACCCCGGACCCGCACCGCCACCTCGCCGAGCGCCACCTCGAGGACGCCGGTGACCTGACGGCGATGCGGTTCGACCTGCACCGCGTCCGCGCCGCCGACCACCTCGTCCGGCGGGCGGACCAGGTGATCACCATCGGTGGCGGGCAGGACGAGGTGCTGGCGCACTTCCCCCGGCTCACCACCGGGACGCTGCTCGCACTGGAGGAGGGCATCACGCCGGGTCCCGCGCCGGCGGAGCGGTCGCTGGTGGAGGAGTTGTTCGTCCCCTCGGCGCTTCCCCGTCTGGACGGAGGTGCGCGCGGCCTGCCCGTGCTGCTGAACGTGGGGCGGCTGCACCCGATGAAGCAGCAACCGCTGCTGGTGCGGGCGTGGCTGGAAGCGGGCCTGCAGCACCGGACGGCGCTGGTGGTCATGGGCGGTTCGTCCACCGACAGGACGCCGGACGAGCAGGCGGTGCTCGACGAGGTCCTCGCACTGGCCCGGTCGACGCCCACGGCACGCGGCCGGCTCGCCGTTCTGCCCGCCTGGTCCAACGACGACGTCAGACGGTTGCAGCACGAACTGGCGGCCGCACCACCGCCTTCCGGGGCACCGCACGTGTACGCCTGCTCCAGCGTGAAGGAGGAGTTCGGCATCGCGGTGCTCGAAGCCATGGAGGCCGGGCTGCTCGCGGTAGGTCCGCGGCGCGGCGGCCTGTCGTGCTACGTCGACCAGGGGCGCAACGGTTTCCTGGTCGACACGTCGACCGCCCGGTCGCTGGGCGAAGGGCTCGCGCACGTCGTCGGTCTCGGCGCCGCCACCGCCCCCGTCGCGGCGGCCGGGCAGCGGACGGTGCGCGAGCGGTTCGACATCGACACCGTGGCGGAGCCGTTCGCGGCGCTCTACGGCCGGTTGTCAGGCTGACCGGGCATGCACGAACACGTCGTCCGCGCCCAGCCTGGAGAACAGCTCCTGGTTGGCCGGCTCGCGCACCGCGACGGTGATGATCGCGGTGCGGTTGAGGCTGCGCGCGGCCGCGGTGACGAGCAGGCCGTCCCGGTCGTCCCCGACGGCGACGACCACGCGTGCGGCGAACGGCGTTCCCGCTCGCTGCAGCACGCAGAGGTCACGCCCGTCACCGCGGACGACCTCGGCGCCGTTGGCCAGCGCGCCGGTCAGCGCGACCTCGTCCACGTCGAGCACAACGACCGCGGACGGCCGCGAGTTCAGCGGGAGGTGCCGCAGCACGTCCAGCGCGGCGTCTCCGTAGCCGACGACGACGGTGCGGCCGTTCACCGCGGGTCCTTCCCCGTGCCGGCCGGCAGGATCGCCCGGCGCGACGGCCGCAGGCGCTGGACGTCCTCCGCCTTGCGCGGTGGCCGGTCGTTGGCGATGAGCACAGCCATCCACGGCAATGGCACCGACAGCAGGATGAACACGAGTGCGAGCCACCAGATCTCGGCGAACAGCACGGCCAGCACGATGCACGGGATGCGCAGGCTCATCATCGTGGCGTACCTGCGGCGGCGTGCGGCGAGCTGGTCCTGGTACGACGGCGCGGCCGAGGTGATCAGCACGGGGCCCTCGTGGCGTTGGGTGTTCACAGGCAGACCTCCGTTTCCCTCTGTGGTTCGCACCGGACACCGTTCAGGTTCGGGTTCCTTACGTCACACCAAACTCTTCGAGAGAGGTGCATCCGCACGTGGTGGACCGCGTCGCCACGATCCCGCTGGGGGTGCTCACGGGCGGTCAGGCCGACATGCCGTTGCCCGAAGGCGTCGACCTGCGGACGTACCGGGTGGTGGACGTGTCCGCCCAGCGACTGGGCCAGCAGGAGCACGGGACCAGCGTGCTCCAGGGCAACCTCGGCTGAGCACGGGACGGCGCAGCCGGAAGAACGCCGTCGCCACACCGACCCGCATGACAACCACCCCGAATTGCGTCGATTCTGAGTCGATTCTAGTATGGACAGGTCACCAGGTTGCCCAGCCGAGGATGTGCGCCATGCCCGAACTGTCCCGCCTGCCTCAACCGGTCACCGAAGCGTGGGACTGGCAGCTGTCCGGCCTCTGCCGGGGCATGGACAGCGCCTACTTCTTCCACACCCCGAACGAACGCGGCGCCGCCCGGGAGAAGCGCGAGGCCGCGGCCAAGGCGATCTGCCACCGCTGCCCCGTGATGGAGAAGTGCCGTGCCCACGCCTTGGAGGTGCAGGAGACCTTCGGCATCTGGGGTGGACTCGGCGAGAGTGAGTTGCGCGCCATGCTCTCCCGCCGCCTGCGCCAGTCGTGATGTACCCGCCGCGCGCGGTCGCGGCCATGATCGGGGTGTCGCCCAGCACCCTGAAGACGTGGGACCAGCGCTACGGTCTCGGCCCCTCCGCGCGCACGGACGGCGGGCACCGCCGCTACGACGAGAACGACGTGACCGTGCTGCGCCGCATGATCGCACTGACCGGGCAGGGCCTGGCACCGGCCGCCGCGGCCGAACTGGCACGGAAGGCCCCCGCGCCGCGGACGCCCGCCACGCTGAGCGAGGACGTGGCGAGCACCGCGAGGAAGGGCTTCCTGAACGCTGCACGGCGGCTGGACGAGCCGCTCATGTCGGACCTCGCCGCGAAGCTCGTCACCGAGCACGGCGTCGTGCCGTCGTGGGACTCGGTCTTCGTGCCGTGCCTGACGGAGCTCGGAACGGTCGTGACGGACTCCGGCCGGGGCGTGGAGATCGAGCACCTGGCCAGTTCCAGCATCCTGAGCACCTTCCGCGCGGTGCCACGCCCCGGCAAGCCCGGTGTGCTCGCCGCGCTGCTGTCGTGCGCGCCGGAGGAGCAGCACGTGCTCGCGTTGGAGGCTTTGGGAGCGGCGTTGTCCGAAGCGGGCTTCTGGTGGCGCAACCTGGGCGGCCGGGTGCCGCCGGAGGCTCTGTGCGATGCCGTGGAACGGCTGCGGCCGGCCGTGGTGGTGATCTGGGCGCACAGCGCCGAACTGGCCGCGCTCGTGCCGTTGTGGGAGCTCCACACCGGTTCCGAGGCCCTGCTCGCCGTGGCCGGACCGGGGTGGGCGGGCGTCGCGGTGCCCTCGTTCGCGCGCAGGCCCGGCGACCTGGCGGAGGCGGTCCAGATCGTGCTCAGCCGCGCCGGGACCTGAGCTCCCTCCTGGTGCCGGCGAACCGGGCGTGGGCCTCTTCCAGGTCCACGACCGGCGCGGGATAGCCGAGTCCTTCGCGCACCACCGGGTCGAGGTCCCACGGCCGGTGCACCGCCGGTCCCGCGACGGACCTCAGCTCCGGCACGCACCGGCGCACGTAGTCGCCGTTGGGATCGTGGTTCTCCGCCTGCCACAACGGGTCCATGACGCGGTCGGGGCGGGTGTCGGTGCCCGTCCCGGCCATCCACTGCCAGTTGAGCTGGTTGGCGGCCAGGTCGCCGTCGACGAGGTGCCGCAGGAAGAACCGCGCTCCGGGGCGCCAGTCGAGGTACAGGGTCTTGCACAGGAAGCTCGCGGACAGCAGCCGTGCCCGGTTGGACAACCAGCCTTCGGCGACGAGCTGGCGCTGAGCGGCGTCGACGACCGGGTACCCCGTCCGGCCCTCCTGCCACGCGAGCAGCTCGTCCGGCGCGTCACGCCACCGGTCTCCCTGCCCGCGGTAGTCCTCCCACGCCACCTCCGGGCGGGCGGCCAGCACCTGGTCGTAGAAGTCGCGCCACGCCAGTTGCCGGGCGAACTGGCGAGCGTCCTCGGTGGCGTCTCCCGTCGCGCACCGCACCTCTGCCCCCGACAGGCACCCGAAGTGCAGGTACGGCGACAGCTGGGAGGTGGTCCGCGTCAGCAGGCCGGCAGCTTGCTCCGCGAAGCCGACGATCCCCTCGCCCAGCCAGGACCGCAACCGCTCCCGTCCCGCGGTCTCACCGCCTGCCGGAAGCCTCTCTGCCGGTTCTCCCGCGCAGAACTCCTCCGCCTCCGGCAGCGCGCCCACGTCCAGCGGAGGCAGCCGCAGACCCGTCGGCGCGGGAAGGGGTGGTCGCGGTGGAATCCGGCTCCACTTCTGGAAGTACGGCGTGAACACCTTGTCGTGGTGAGCCGGATCGCTTTGCAGCGCGGACGACGCCACGGCGCGGTGGACGTCGTGGTGCACGACGAGCCGATCTCCCACCACATCGCGAAGTCGTTGCTCACGGCCGTGCGCGAAAGCACTCGCATCGGCGGCGACGTGAACACGTGTTACCTCGTGCTGCCGCAGCAACTCCGGCACCACGGCCTCCGGCGCACCACGCCGGACGACGAGCGCCGCTCCCCTCGCTTGCAGGCTCGCGTGCAGGTCGTGCAAGCTGTCGGCGAGGAACGCCGCACGGTTCGGGTTCGCGAAACCCGTGGCCACGAGGCGTTCGTCGAGCACGTACAACGGAATCACGCGGTCCGCGTCGGCCGAGGCCTCGACGAGCACGGGGTTGTCGTGCACCCGCAGATCGCGGGTGAACAGCGCGATGGACACAGCCATCTCCCCACCCTCGCACAGCGCCACGCCACTCCGCCCGCTGAGAACGGTTCCCCGCGATGCGCGAACACTCTCAGTGTCCCTCACCTGGCTTCGTCACACCATTGAGCGATCCGCCGTGCCCGTGCCTATGGTGAAACGGGAGAACGGTTGGTTCGTTGCCCGCGGCGTCCACGTCGAGGCTGTGGGTCCGGCGTTCTGGGAGCGGAAGTCATGAGTGCCATCACCACGCCGACGAAGCCGGCCAACGCGGCCGCGCGCGTCGCAGGGGCGGCGGCCAACGCTGCCGACGAGCGGTTCCACGCGGCCTCGGGGTTGCGCAAGCAGTTGAACAAGGTCTTCCCGACGCATTGGTCGTTTTTGCTCGGTGAGATCGCGTTGTACAGCTTCATCGTGTTGTTGTTGTCGGGTACGTACCTCGCTCTGTTCTTCGATCCGTCGATGACGGAGGTCACCTACAACGGTGCGTTCGAGAACTTGCGCGGGATCGAGATGTCGCGGGCGTTCGCGTCGACGCTGGACATCTCGTTCGAGACCCGTGGTGGGTTGTTCGTGCGTCAGGTGCACCACTGGGCGGCGTTGCTGTTCATGGCGGCGATCGTGGTGCACATGTTCCGGATCTTCTTCACCGGTGCGTTCCGCAAGCCGCGTGAGATCAACTGGGTCATCGGCATCGTGTTGTTCATGCTGGGCGCGATCGAGGGTTTCCTGGGTTACTCGCTGCCTGATGACTTGCTCTCGGGTACGGGTCTGCGGGTGATGGCGGCGTTGCTGATCTCGTTCCCGGTGATCGGTACGTGGTTGAACTGGTTGATGTTCGGTGGGGAGTTCCCGGGTACGGACATCATCCCGATGTTGTACACCGCGCACATCCTGATCATCCCGGCGATCATCCTGGGTCTGATCGCGGCGCACCTGGCTCTCGTCTGGTACCAGAAGCACACGCAGTTCCCGGGGGTGGGCCGCAAGGAGACCAACGTGGTCGGTGTGCGGATCATGCCGGTGTTCGCGGCCAAGGGTGGCGGGTTCTTCGCCATCGTGGTCGGTGTCATCGCGATCATGGGTGGCGTCTTTCAGATCAACCCGATCTGGAACATCGGCCCGTACAACCCCGCGCAGGTGTCGGCCGGTTCGCAGCCGGACTGGTACATGGGCTGGACCGACGGTCTGGTGCGGATCTGGCCGGCGTGGGAGTTCTACCTGGGCAATTACACGATTCCGGCGCCGTTCCTGCCGTTCATCCTGGGGTTGCCGCTGCTGACGGGGATCGCGGCGGCGTATCCGTGGATCGAGCGCAGGATGACCAAGGACTACGCGCATCACAACTTGTTGCAGCGTCCGCGTGATGTGCCGGTGCGCACGTCGCTGGGGTGGATGGCGATCACGTATTTCATGGTGTTGCTGCTGATGGGCGCGAACGACATTTTCGCCTACCAGTTCGACATCTCGTTGAACTTGACGACGTGGATGGGCC
>NZ_FNIX01000024.1 GCF_900104175.1 Lentzea jiangxiensis | reverse complement strand
CACGCAGAGGCCCACGAAGAGGTCACCGGCGACCGGATGAACTGGCTGCGCGCGGGTGTCCTCGGCGCGAACGACGGCATCGTGTCGACCGCCAGCCTCGTGGTGGGTGTCGCCGGTGCCACCACCGACAAGACCCAGATCCTCGTGGCGGGGCTCGCCGGGCTCTTCGCGGGCGCGATGTCGATGGCGAGCGGCGAGTACGTGTCCGTCAGCAGCCAGCGCGACGCCGAACGCGCCCTGCTCGCCAAGGAGCGGCAGGAGCTCCGCGACATGCCCGAGGAGGAGCTGGAGGAGCTCAAGGAGATCTACGAGGAGAAGGGGCTCGACGAACCGACGGCGCGGGAGGTCGCCAAGCAGCTCACCGAGCACGACGCGCTGGGCGCCCACGCCGACGCCGAGCTGCGCATCGACCCGGACGGGCTGACGAACCCGTGGGGTGCGGCCATCGCGAGCTTCACCGCCTTCACCATCGGCGCGTTGCTGCCCCTCGCCGCGATCACCTTCACGCCCACGAGCCTGCGGGTGCCGGTGACGGTGGTCGCCGCGATCCTCGCCCTCGCGCTCACCGGTTTCGTCAGCGCGCGGCTGAGCGGGGCGGACAAGCGGCGCGCGGTCGTCCGCAACATCGCGGGCGGCCTGATCGCGATGGGCGTCACCTACGCCATCGGCTCGCTCGTCGGCCAAAGCATCGGATAGGACAGGACTGGGTACAGAGGCGGGCATGAGCGAAGAACGCGGCGCCTACGTCCCGCAGGACACCGAGAGCTTCGAGGGCCTCGACGAGGACAACCTCCAGCAGGACCCGCTCGAGGAGGCCATGGACCCGCCGGAGGACTGGTCGGGGTCCACCAAGTACGGGATGACCGAGTACGAGCAGGCACATCCGCGTCCTCTCGACGAACGGCTGAAGGAAGAGCGCGGCGACATCGACGAGACGGGTGCATGATCGCGATATGAGCCTCGGCATCCCGGAGAAGATCACGGCGTTGCTCTTCGACCTCGACGGCGTGCTCACGAGCACCGCCGTGCTGCACCGCCAGGCGTGGCGGCAGACGTTCGAAGCGATGGGCCAGCCGTTCAGCGAGCAGGACTACCTCGCGCACGTGGACGGAAAGCCCCGCTACGACGGCGTTCGCGGCTTCCTGACCTCGCGCGGCCTCACGCCGTCCGAGGACGAGGTCCGCCGCATCGGCGACCAGAAGAACGACCTGGTGAACGCGATCATCGACGAACAGGGCATCACGCCGTACCCCGCGTCGGTGACCTACCTCGAAGCGGCCAGGGCGGCCGGCTTCCCCATCGGCGTCGTCACGTCCTCCGCCAACGCCCTGCGCGTCCTGCGCGCGGGCAACCTGCTCGACTACGTCGACGCGCTGGTGGACGGCAACGTGATCATCGCGTCGAACCTGCGCGGCAAACCGGCGCCGGACTCGTTCGTCGAGGGCGCCCGGCGGCTGAAGACGGCACCGGAGAACGCCGCCGTCTACGAGGACGCGCTGGCGGGGGTCAAGGCGGGGCGCGACGGCGGCTTCGGCTTCGTCGTCGGCGTCGACCGCGGCCACCAGGCGGACGCCCTCCAGGCCCACGGCGCCGACGTGGTCGTCGACGAGCTCGACGAGCTGCTGTCATGAGCTACGCCGTCGAACCGTGGCAGCTGCGGTGGCAGGGCCTGTCCGTGGACCACCTGCACCAGACCGAGTCGACGTTCGCCCTGTCGAACGGGCACATCGGCATGCGCGGCACACTCGACGAGGGCGAGCCGCGCGGACTGCCCGGCACGTACCTCAACGGCTTCTACGAGGAGCACCAGCTGCCGTACGGCGAGGGCGGCTACGGCTATCCCGAGGCCGGGCAGACCGTCGTCAACGTCACCGACGGCAAGATCATCCGGTTGCTGGTCGAGGACGAGCCGCTGGACATGCGCTACGGCACCGCGGTCGAGCACGAGCGCACGCTCGACTTCCGCACGGGAACGCTGCGCCGCCGCACGGTCTGGGAGTCCCCGACCGGCCGCCGCGTGACGGTGCGCAGCGAGCGGCTCGTGTCGTTCACCCAGCGCGCGGTGGCGGCCATCCGCTACGAGGTCGAGCCGGAGGACGACCTGCAGCTGGTCCTGCAATCGGACCTGCTCGCCAACGAGCCGATCAAGAGCCGCAGCAACGACCCGCGGGTCGCCGCCGCGCTGGACTGCCCGCTGGTCAACGACTTCACGATGGCGGAGAAGTCGCGGGCGGTGCTGTGCCACCACACCAAGGAGTCCGGGCTGCGGATGGCCGCCGCGATGGACCACGAGGTCCAGGTCACCCGCTCCGCCAACGAGCTGCACGACGAGCCGCGCACGGAGATCCGCGCCGAGGACGACCTGGCCCGGTTCACCGCGGCGGTCGACGTGCCGGCGGGCGGACGCCTGCGGCTGACCAAGTACCTCGCGTACGGCTGGTCGGGCCAGCGGTCGACCCCGGCGCTGCGGGCGCAGGTCGAGGCCGCGCTGGCCGGTGCGTGCCAGACGGGCTGGGACGGGTTGGTCAAGGAGCAGCGGGCGTTCCTCGACGACTTCTGGGACGTCGCCGACATCGAGGTCGAGGGCGACGACGCGCTGCAGCAGGCGATCAGGTTCGCGCTGTTCCACGTCCTGCAGGCCGGAGCCCGCGGGGAGACCCGCGCCATCCCCGGCAAGGGGCTGACCGGGCCGGGCTACGACGGCCACGCGTTCTGGGACACCGAGATGTTCGTGCTCCCGGTGCTCACCTACACCGTGCCGGACGCCGCTCGCGACGCGCTGCGGTGGCGCCACTCCACTTTGGACAAGGCCCGCGAACGCGCGGAGGTGCTGGGGCTCAAGGGCGCCGCGTTCCCGTGGCGTTCGATCAACGGTGCCGAGTGCAGCGCTTACTGGCCGGCGGGCACGGCCGCGTTCCACGTGTCCGGCGACGTCGCCTACGCGACCCAGCAGTACCTCAACGCCACGAACGACGAGGACTTCGACCGCGCGGCGGCCACCGAGATCCTCGTGGAGACCGCGCGACTGTGGACGTCGCTCGGCCACCACGACCCGCACGACGGGTTCCGCATCGACGGCGTGACGGGTCCGGACGAGTACTCGGCGATCGTCGACAACAACGTCTACACCAACCTGATCGCCCAGCAGAACCTGTGGGCCGCCGCGGACGCCGCCGAACGCAACCCCGGCAGCGCCACGGAGGAGGAGATCACGGCCTGGCGCCGGGCGGCGGACGCGATGTCCATCCCGTACGACGAGATGCTGCAGGTGCACCCGCAGGCGGACAACTTCACCAAGCACGCGGAGTGGGACTTCGAGAACACCCCGCAGGACAAGTACCCGCTGCTGCTGCACTACCCGTACTTCGACCTCTACCGCAAACAGGTCATCAAGCAGGCCGACCTGGTCCTCGCGATGCACGTGCGCGGCGACGCGTTCACCGACGAGGAGAAGGCCCGCAACTTCGCCTACTACGAGGCCCGCACGGTGCGGGACTCGTCGTTGTCGGCGGGCACGCAGGCCGTTCTCGCGGCGGAGGTCGGGCACCTGGGGCTCGCGTTCGACTACCTGGCCGAGGCGGCGTTCACCGACCTGCACGACCTGCACGGGAACGTCACCAACGGCCTGCACATGGCGTCGCTCGCGGGCGCGTGGACGGCGCTGGTGGCCGGGTTCGGCGGCATGCGGGACCACGGCGGCGAGCTCACGTTCGCCCCGCGGATCCCGGACGCCCTGCGCCGCTACTCGTTCCGCATGTGCTTCCGGGGCACGAGGATCTCCGTGGAGGTGTCCGGGAACGAGGCCACCTACCGGATCGTGGACGGCACACGGCTCGAGACCCGGCACCACGGCGAGCCGATCACGATCACCGCGGACGCGCCGGTGACCATGCCCATCCCGGAGGTCCCCGACCTCGAACGGCCGAAGACACCGTTCGGGCGGGAGCCCCGCAGGCACTGAGCTAGAGGGCGGAGACCTGGTAGTGCGCTATCAGGTCTCCCCTCACCAGCACGCCGAGGCGCACGGTGCGCACCGGCCGGTCGGTGAACGAGAAATCGACGTTCAAATACCCGAGAACGAGGTCATCGGCCAGCCGGCGCGTTTCCAGCACCTCGTACTCGGCTTTCAACCCGAGGGGCTGGGAATTGTAATAGGCGGCGACAGCGGCCTTTCCCACCCCGTACGGCTGCAAGCCCTGGAAAATCGCGTCTTCGGTGAAGTTCGCCGCGACGCCCTCGGGGTCGTGCGCGTCCACGGCTCTCTTCCACCGGTCCATGACGTCTTCGAGCGCCATGTCAGTGCCCCGCGCTCTGGCCGCCGTCGACGTGCAGGACCTCGCCCGTCACGAAACCGGCCTGTTCGAGGAACGTGACCGCGTCGACGACCTCGGAGACCTCGCCGATGCGGCCGAGCGGGTGCAGCCCGGCGAGCGCCTCGTGGGTGTCCGGGGCGTGCATCGGGGTCTTGACGATGCCGAGCGCGACGGTGTTGAAGCGGATGTCCCGCGCCGCGTACTCGACCGCGAGCGACCTGGTGACGGCGTTGAGACCGCCCTTGGTCAGCGACGCGAGGGCGGAGGGCACGGCGGACAGCGCGTGGTCGACGAGGCTGGTCGAGACGTTGAGGACGTGGCCGCCGTTCGCCTCCATCGCCTTGACCGCGCTGCGGGTGATGTCGAAGAACCCGACCAGGTTCGTGCCGGTGACGGCGGCGAAGTCCTCGTCGGTGTACTCGGTGAACGGCTTGGCGACGAAGATGCCGGCGTTGTTCACGAGCGAGTCGACCCGGCCGAACCGCGGCAGCGCCTCGCGCACCACCCGTGCGCCCTCACCGGGCCGGGCGAGATCGGCCCGGATCGTGAGCACCTCGGGGTCGTCGGAGGCGCCGATGGACCGCGACACCGCGACGACCGAATAGCCGAGCTCGCGGTAGGCCGGGACGAGGGCCGCACCGATTCCCTGCGACGCTCCCGTGACGATGGCCACCTTGCTGGTCATTTTCCTGCTCGCTTTCCGAAGGAGGTGAAGTGGGACTGACAGCCACAACCACGAGCGCCCGCGAGTTCGTTTCGAACAATCGCGACCCGTTTCCTCCTTCGTGGGAGGCTCAGCCTCCCAGTGCGCGGTGGGGGTCGTCGGCGGGCAGCCACACGCCTGCACGGCGCAGTCCCAGGTCCCCCACCGTCCGCACGATCGCCTCCGCGGCGGCGACCACGTCCGCGCGGTCCTCGTCCGCCCGGCGCACCAGCGACCACGTCCAGAGCACCTCGGGGTCCACGACGGGCCGTCGCACGAGGTCCGGCGGCAGCGGCGCGGTCTGGCCCTTCGGCGAGTTGAGCACCGGCGTCGTGCAGACCCGCACGTGGTCGAAGAACGCCGGCCCGGTGATCGCGCCGTTGTGGATGCGCCGCACCACGGCGCCGGTGTCGCGGGCGAACTCCTCGGCGTAGTCGTTCCACGACTGCCACGACGTGACGTCGTCGTCCACCAGCACCGCGATGTCCGCGGCCCGCACCGGGCTCGTGTCGGTGCCCACGGCGACCGCGTAGAGCCGGTCGGCACCGAGCAGGTCCGCGCGCAGGCCGAGCCGCGCCGCGTCCGCCGCACGGACCCAGCACACGGCCAGGTCGAGGCTGCCGTCTGCCACGCGGGCCGCCTGCTGGTGCGACGGCACGACCCACGCGTCCACGTACAGCTGGGCGACCCCGGCGGTGCGCTTCGTGAGGTCCGGCGGCAGCCAGTTCACGTACCCGATCCGCACCGGCCGCGATCCGGAGAGCCGGCGCGCGTGCCGTCGCAGCTCGTCGGCGCGGTCGAGCAGCGCCCGCACCTCGGGGACCAGCGCGGCTCCGGCGGACGTCAGGGCGACCGCGCGGCGGTCGCGGGCGAACAGCGGCACGCCCAGGTCCCGTTCGAGCGCCTTGATCTGCTGCGACAACGACGGTCCCGCGATCAGCAGGCGTGCCGCGGCCCGGCCGAAGTGCAGCTCCTCCGCGACCGCGAGGAAGTACCGGAGTTGGCGCAGTTCCACGCCCCGCATCCTAGGAGGCGGCCGCCCGGCAAGGGAGGAAGCCGTGCGGGCCGCGGAGTTCAGAGCTCCAGCACCACTTTCACGTCACCCGGCCGGTGCTCGAACGCCGACGCGAACTCCTCGAGCGGCACCCGCCGGGTGATCATCGCGGACAGCCACTCGTCGTCGGCGCGGTCGAGCACGGCGGACGCCTCCCGGTAGTGCCGCACGTTCGCGTTGACCGTCCCGAACGTGATCCCGTTGCGCAGCACCAGGTCGCGGTTGATCCGGCCGACGTCCGCCGGCAGCACCTCGGTGGAGGGCACGCCGGTCAGGCAGACGAGGTCGCGCCCGAGCAGCCGGGCGACGAGCGACGGCGCACCGGTCGCCTCGATCACGACCTGGTGGTCCGGCAGCGTGCGGTGGTACGTGGCGCCCAGCGACTCGACGAGCGCGGGCTTCGGCCCGTCCTCGGCGAGGTCGAACACGTGCACGTCGAGCCCGCGCTGCACCCCGATCAACGCCGCCAGCAGCCCGATCGGCCCCGCGCCGGTGACCAGCACGCTGTCGAACGGGAACAACGCCAGCCGGTCGAGCCGCTCCCAGGCCTTGACCACCACGGACGCCGGCTCGACGAGGACACCCGTCTCGGAGCTGACCGCGACGGCGTACGGGGCCGGGACCGTCCACATCGTGGAGCCGTAGCCGTCGAGCCCGGTGATCCCGCGCTCGGTGTACCGCCCGTTCCTGCACATGTCGAACTCGCCCCGCGCGCACGCGACGCACGGCACCGGGTCCGGCCTGCGGACCACTCCCGCCACCAGCGTCCCCGGCGCGAACCCCGGCCCGCTGATCACCCGGCCGAGGGACTCGTGCCCGATCACGAGGGTCCCGCCGACGCCGAACTCCCCGCGCACGATCTCGCGGTCCGTCCCGCAGATCCCGATGGCCAGTCCTTCGACGAGCAGCTCCTCCGGTCCCGGTACGGGATCGGGCAGGTCGGCCAGGTCCAGCGACCCGGTTCGTGCAAGATCCACAGTCAACGCGCGCATGAAGACCATTCTTGACACATGAACACGACCGCGCAGCCTGTGAGAGCGCTCTCATGAACCCTGTCTTCGACGGCAGGCTCGCGGCGAACGAGCTCGGCGCGATCTCGCGCTCGCTGTGCGCGGCGCTCAACCGGTCGACGCCCGGCTTCCTGCACACCCAGCCGACGTACAACGCGAGCGAGTTCTACACCCGCGCGACGACGAACCACTTCTCGAAGATCGTGCACGCCAACATGGCCGACGGGCGGGCCTACGGGTTCGCGTTCGACGACGTCGGCGGATTCGAGTCACTTGTCCACGAACCTGACCCCCGTTCGGCGAAAATCACGCTGACCGGATTTCAGGCCGAAGTATTCTTGCTTTTGATCGAATTTCACTCCACTGTGTGAGGCGCCGTCGCCGCGGCTCTCACACAGTGGAGTCGTCGTGTGCGTACGGGTCCTGCTGGTCGAAGACGACGAGCGAATCCGGCAGGCGCTGAGCCTCGCCCTGTCCGACGAGGGTTTCACCGTCGACGAGGCGAGTTCGGGTGAAGAGGGGGTGCGGCGCTCGGCGGAGGAACCGTTCGACGTGGTGCTGGTCGACCTCACCCTGCCGGGCATCGGCGGACTGGAGGTCGTTCGGACCCTCCGCACCCGCGGTGACCTGCCGATAATCGTGGTCACGGCGCGCACCGACCCCGGTGACGTCATCGCCGGACTGGAGTCGGGGGCGGACGACTACGTCACGAAACCGTTGTTGGCGAACGTTCTCGCGGCACGGGTTCGCGCGTTGTTGCGCCGCCGCGGACCGAACCGTGAAGCCGTTCGGATCGGCGAACTGGAAATCCGTCCGCAGGAAGGTCTCGTGCACCGTGCGGGCGAACGCGTTCACCTCACCAGAACGGAATTCCGGCTGTTGCTGGAACTCGCTGGTGCGGGCGGCCGAATCGTCACCAGGGAGCAGTTGCTGCGGAAGGTTTGGGGATACGACTACTTCGGCGACACGCGGTTGCTGGACGTGCACATGAGAAGGCTGCGCCGCAAGGTCGAGGCCGATCCGGACGACCCCTCGCTGCTGCTGACCGTGCGCGGCGCGGGCTACCGGATCGGCTCGTGAGGCTCACACTGCGCTGCCGCGTCACCCTCCTGTCCGGTCTCGGCCTGCTGCTCGTCACGGGCGTGCTGGCGTTCACGACCTGGACCCTCGTCTCCGGTTCCCTGCTGGCACAACGGGAGGCGGGTGCGACGCGCGAGGCCGAGGCCCACGCCCGGCTGGCCGGCGGGTCGCCGACCTCCTCCGGCCTCGCCGAACTGCTCGCCGGCCCTGACTCGTCGATCCTCGTGGTGGGCCCGGCGGGCGTGGTGACGGCGGGCCGCGCGGTGGAGCCGTCCACGCTGCCGCCACGGCTGCTGCACCACCCGCCGGGCAGCGCGCGGATCACCGTGGACGGCCTGCCCGTCCTCGCCGTCGCCCGACCGCTGGCGGGCGGTGTCTACGTCGAGCTGTCCGCGCTGCGGCAGCTCGACGGAACGCTCGCCGTGCTGCGCGCCGCGCTGGTCGCCGGCACGGCCGGCTCCGCGCTGCTCGGTGCCGCGCTGGTGTCGCAGGCGGCGAAGCGGGCGCTGAAACCGCTGGCGGAGCTGGGTTTCGCGGCGGGCAGGATCGCGGACGGTGATCTCCACGCCCGCCTGCCCCGCCAGGACGACCCGGACCTCGCGGTGCTGGCGGCGCGGATCAACTCGGCTGCCGAGGCGCTGGAGCGCAGGGCGTTGCGGGACGCCAGGTTCGTCTCGGACGTCTCGCACGAGCTGCGGTCGCCGTTGACGACGATGGTGAACTCGGCCGCGGTGCTGCGCCGCCGCTGCCACCGCCTGCCCGGCGCCGCGGGGACCGCGCTGGAGCTGCTGACCTCGGAGGTCGACCGGTTCGCGCGCATGGTCGCGGACCTGCTGGAGATCTCGCGCGCCGACCAGGTCGACGACCCGCCCTGCCGGGTCGCGCTGGACGCGTTGGTGCGCAACGTCGTCGCGACCCGCACGCCGGTCGCGCTGGACCTGGAGCCCGCGGTCGTGCTCGGCGACCGGCGCCGGCTCGACCGGGTGCTGACGAACCTGCTGGACAACGCCGAGCGGCACGCGGGCGGGGCGGTGCTGGTGTCCGTGCGGCCTCGGGGCTCGTCGGTGCGGCTGGCGGTCGAGGACGCCGGGCCCGGCGTGCCGGAGCCGTTGCGGGAGGAGATCTTCGAACGGTTCACGCGCGGCAGGAACGGCGACGACCCGGGCAGCGGTCTCGGGCTGGCGCTGGTGCGCGAGCACGTGCGCCGGCTGGGCGGGCGGGTGTGGGTGGAGGACCGCTCGCCGTGCGGCAGCCGGTTCGTGGTGGAGCTGGTCTTGCGGAGTTCTGACGGCTGACCTCCCAGAGCCACGAATGCGCGGTGCTGCCCGAGGTCCTGCGGCCACTGCTGTCCACAGTGGCCGCGTTCTGCCATCAGGGCGGCGGTCGTCGGGCACGGCTTCACCCCCGAGGACGCACGACCGCGACCACCCCACCGGAGTCGCGGTCGTGCTCGGCGTGGTCTGGGCCGCCATCGCCCTACACGAGATCGCGGCGCACCTTCAGCAGCGTCGCCGCGCCCGCGAAGAACACCACGTACCCCAGGAGGAACAGCGCCGCGGTCGTGCCGCTCAGGTCGTTCAGCACGCCGGGAGCGCCCGATCCGCCGACGGCGCCGGCGAGGTTGCCGGCGGAGCCGCCGGGCAGGACCCCGGTCAGCGACTCGACCGGCCCGAGCAGGGAACCCACGCCCCGCAGGAGGTTCTCGGCGACGACCGCCCACATCAGCCCGAGACCGACGGCCAGCGCGGGCCCCCGGGTGGCGACGCCGAGGAAGACGCCGAACGCCGTCCACATCGCGGCGATCAGCAGCGAGGCGCCGACGGCCTCCACCGCGGACCACCCCGGCAGGCTCCAGCCCCAGTCCTCCAGCGAGGCCACCGCGATCGCCGCGCCGAGGTCGACCACGAACGTCAGGGCCACCAGGACGACCACGACGACCGCCAGCGCCCCCAGGGTGCCCGCCATCGCCGACACCCGGCGCGGCCCGGCGGTCAGCGTGGTCTTCCAGGTGCCCCAGCCGTAGCCGCTGCCGACCGCCAGCGCCGCGAGCACCAGGACGATCGCGCCGCCGAACATCGGCAGGCCGCGCACGACCGCCGCACCGGCGTTCTCCGGCTGCATCGAGCCGATCAGCTGCTGCTGCGAGAGGTCGCGGGTGTTCGTGCCACCGCTCAACGCGAGGTAGTTGAACACGTAGCCGAACGTCAGCGTCATCACCAGCCAGACACCGGTCAGCACCCACGTCGCCGGCCACTTCCACAACCGCAGCAGCTCCGCCTTCACGGTACCCATCACGCTGCCCATCACGGTGTCCATCACGCTGCCCATCACGCAGCCCCCGTCATCTCGAAGAAGACCTCCTCCAGCGTCCGGAGCAGGGGCCGGACCTCCCGCACGTCCACATCGGCCTGCACCAGCGTCCGCACCAGCGAGGCCGCGTCGGCCTCCCGCACGTGCAGCACGTCGCCGTGCAGCGAGCTGCCCTCGATCAGCACGTGCGCCTTCTCGACCGGGTCGGCGCGGACCAGCAGCACGGTGTCGCCGCGCAACTGCTCGACGGTGCTCTCCGCGACGAGCCTGCCGTTCGCGATCACGCCGACGCGGTCGCAGATCTCCTCGACTTCGCCGAGCAGGTGGCTCGACAGCAGCACCGTTTGCCCCTGCGCCGTCAGCGCCCGCACGAGGTCGCGCATGTCGGCCATGCCCGCCGGGTCGAGGCCGTTGGTCGGCTCGTCGAGGATCAGCAGCTCCGGCCGGCCGAGCAGGGCGGCGGCGACGCCGAGCCGTTGCTTCATGCCGAGCGAGTACCGGCGGAACCCCTGCCCCGCGGCGCCCACCAGGTCGACCTGTTCGAGCGCCGCCTCGACGTGGCTCCGGGCGAGGCCGCGGCGGGCCGCGTGCACCCGCAGGTTGTCGCGGCCGGACAGGTACGGGTAGAAGCCGGGGCCCTCGATGAGCGACCCGACCCGCAGCAACGCCTTCGGGGTGCCCGGTGCCTCGCCCAGCACGCGAGCGGTGCCGCCGGTCGGCTTCACGAGGCCCAGCAGCATGCGGATCGTGGTCGTCTTGCCCGCGCCGTTGGGACCGAGGAACCCGTAGACCTCGCCCCGCCGCACGGACAGACTGACCTCGTCCACCACGGCGCGGTCGCCGTAGCGCTTCGTCAGCTTCTCCGTTGTCACGATCATGGGCTCAACGATGGCCCAGCGAGCGCGCCGGGTCGTCCGCACGGGAGCGTCACGAAGATACGCACATCTGCGTACGGTCCCGGTCGTAGGGTCGGTGGCATGCGGATCAGGTGGCAGGACGTGGCGCTGACGGTGGCGCTGCTGGTCTTCGGCCTCGGCGGGACGCGGTTCGCCGCGCGGCTGCAGGGCGCGGAGCCGCTCGACGTCCTCGCCCACGTGCTCATCGCCACCGCCGCCGCCGCACTGCTGCTCCGCTCGGTCCGTCCGGTGTGGACGCTCGGGGTCTCGGTCCTCTCCATCGCGGTTTACCTCGCGCAGGGCTACCCGTTCGGCCCGATCTTGGTGAGCGGCGTGGCGGCGGTGTACGCGGTGGCGGTGTACTCCCGCATCGAGCTCGCCGCCGCCTCGGCGCTGGTCTACGCGCTCGCGATCCTGCCGTGGTGGAACGACTCCGTGACCTCGTGGATCACCTGGTGCGCGGGCTGGATCCTGCTGCCCGCCGCCGCCGGCGTGCTGGTGAGGCTGCGCCGGAAGTCCGCTGTGGACGTTCGGGAACGCGTGGTGATCTCCGAACGGCTGCGGCTCGCCCAGGAGGTCCACGACGTCGTCGGCCACGGCCTCTCGGTGATCGCGATGCAGGCGGGCGTGGCGCTGTACGTGCTGGACAGGGACCCCGTGCGGGCGCGGGCGTCGCTGGAGGCGATCCGCGACACGGCGAAGGAGGCCCTGGACGGCCTGCGGTCCGAACTGGACACCCTGCGCGGCTCGGCGCCCCTGACGCCGACGACCACGCTGGCCGACGTCCCGGCGCTGGCCTCGCGGATGCGCGAGGCAGGGCTCGACGTGTCGGTGGAGGTCGACCCGCTCGACCTGCCGGAGGGCCACCAGCTGGCCGTCTACCGGATCGTGCAGGAGTCGCTGACGAACGTGCTGCGGCACTCCGCTCCCGGCGTCACGGCGACCGTGCGCGTCTACGCCGTGCGGGGTGAGGTCGTCGTGCACGTGACCGACACCGGCACGCCGGGAGCGGTCGTCGAGGGACACGGCATCACGGGCATGCGCTCGCGGGCGGAGGCGCTCGGCGGCACGCTGGAGGTCGACGGAGCGCACGGTTTCTCGGTCGTCGCGCGGATACCGTTGCCGTCATGATTCGCGTGGTGGTGGCCGACGACCAGCCGCTGGTCCGGATGGGGCTGCGGACGTTGATCGAGACCGAGGACGGCGTGCGGTTCGCCGGCGAGGCCGCCGACGGGCGCGAGGCCCTGGCGCTGATCCGGTCGGTGAAGCCGGACGTGGTGTTCCTCGACATCCGCATGCCGTTGATGGACGGCCTGGAGGTGCTGCGCCGCGTCTCCGCCGATCCCGCCTGCGCCGGCGTCAAGATCGTCGTGCTCACGACGTTCGACCTCGACGAGTACGTGTTCGAGGCGTTGCGGACGGGTGCGTCCGGTTTCCTGGTGAAGGACTCCGACCCCGCCGACCTGCTGCGCGCCGTGCACGTGGTGGCCGACGGCGGGTCGTTGCTCTCGCCGTCCGTCACGCGCCGGGTGATCGACCGGTTCGCGTCCGGCGCGTCGGCGCGGCCCGTGCCGCACCTCGACAGGCTGACCGAACGCGAGCGGGAGATCATGCGGCACGTGGCGTCCGGCGCGTCCAACGACGAGATCGCGGCCGCGCTCGTGATCTCGCCCGCGACGGTGCGCACGCACGTGTCGCGGGCGATGGTGAAGCTGGGCGCGCGCGACCGCGCCCAGCTCGTCGTCTTCGCCGTGCAGTCAGGCCTGACGTGACTCGAACGCGGTCCTGAGGCCCTGCGCGATCTCGGGCGGGATCGAGTCGTAGGACCGCGGCGGCTGCGGGTCGTACTCGATGCCGACCTGCACCGCCTGCGAGACCACCTCGCCGAACTCGGCCTCGACCAGCCGCAACGCCATGTCGATGCCCGCGGAGACGCCCGCACCGCTCACGACCTTGCCGTCGAACACGACCCGGTCGGTGCTGACCTCCACCCCGCGCACCTCGAGGTCCTCGCGCGCGGCCCAGTGCGTCGTCGCCCTCGACACCAGGCCCGCTTCGGCGAGCAGCGTCGAGCCGGTGCACACCGACGTCGTCCACCTCGTCGTCGGGTGGACCTCCCGCAGCCACTCGACGACGCCGCCGGAGTCCCGCAGCACCTCCTTCCAGTGCCCGGAGCCGGGCACCACGACGATGTCCGTGGCCTTGAGCGAGTCGAACGTGTCGGTGGGCGTCACGACGAGGCCGTTGTCCGACCTCACCGGGTCGAGCGTCGCGGCGACGAACCGGGCCGTGACCACCGGCACGCCGGCGATCACCTCGTAGGGGCCGACGAAGTCGAGCGCGGTCATGTTCGGGTAGAGCACGAAAGTGGCGTCCATCAGGCAACCCCGGTGGTTCGGAAGCGGGCGCGGTAGCTGCCCGGCGACACGCCGAGCACGCGCAGGAAGGCCCGGCGCAGGGTCTCGGCCGAGCCGAACCCCGACTGGCGGGCGACGAGGTCGAGCGGGTCGGCGGTGCTGGCCAGCCGGTCGGCGGCGACCTCCACCCTGGCCCGTTCGACGTACTGGGCGGGCGAGACGCCCACGTTGCGGGAGAAGACGCGGGCGAAGTGCCGCACGCTCATCATGGCCTTGCGCGCCATGACCGGCACCGTCCACTCCCTGGCCGGGTCGGCGTGGATGTCGTCGAGCAACGCGCGCAGCGAGCCGTCCCGCACCGGTTTCGCGCGGGTGTGCACGCTGAACTGCGACTGGCCGCCCGAGCGCTGCAGGAAGACGACCAGGTACTGCGCGATCCGGCGGGCCAGGGCGGGCCCGTGGTCCTGCTCGACCATGGCGAGCGCGAGGTCGATGCCCGCCGTCACCCCCGCCGACGTGGCCACCTCCCCGTCGCAGACGAAGATCGCGTCCGGTTCCACCTCGACCCCGCGGTTCTCCAGCTCCCCGGTGAACGCCCAGTGCGTGGTCGCCTTCCTGCCCTCGAGCAGCCCGGCGCCGGCCAGGACCACGGCACCGGTGCAGACGCCCGCGACCCGGCGCGATCTGAGCGCGAGCCGCCGCAGGTGCGACGTGAGCACCGCGTCGGACGCGGCGTCGTCGTAGCCCCAGCCGCCGACGACCAGCAGCGTGTCGATCGGGCGGTCCAGCGTCAGCAGGTCCGCGCCCGCCTCGACGCGCACCCCCGCCGTCGCGGTGAACGGTCCTCCCCCGAGCGTGGCGACCGTGACCTCGTAGCGCTGCTCGCCGTAGTTCGCGGACTGGAAGACCTCGACGGGTCCCGCGAGGTCCAGCAACGCCGTGCGGTCGTAGCCGACCACGACTATCTCCCTCAGATTCCCCACACCTCCACTTTCCTCATCCCCCGCTGAGGCGGCAACGCCCTCTCGCCCTCGCATTCGGCCACGTGCGCCTCCCACCGAACCCGCACATCGCCCCACCGGGTGACACCGGTCGTCCACAGAGGACGTGACCGGCCCCGCACCCCCGGTAAGCTGGTCCGCGATGCGCAAAGTGCTCACCCTCGCCGCCATCGGCCTGCTCGCGATCGCGCTGGTCGTGAGCGACCACCCGTTCCCGCCGCCGTCCGCCCCCGACCGCGAGACGAGGACCGCGGTCGTGGCGCTCGGCGACAGCACGATGTCCGGTGAGGGCGCTGGCGACTACGAGCCGGGCACCGACGGCGAGGACGGCGGCAACTGGTGCCACCGCTCGCGCGGGGCCGAGATCATGAAGGCCGGCGTCGAGGCCGACCGGCGGTTCAACCTCGCCTGCTCGGGCGCCAACTCCGACAAGCTCCGCAACGAACAGCTCCCCCGCCTGCGCGAGATCGCGGGCTCGCACCGCGTCGTCGCGATCGTCGTGGGCATCGGCGCGAACGACGACCCGCGCTTCTCCGAGATCCTGAACAAGTGCTTCGAGGCGTGGGGCAAGCGCAGCGACTGCACGTCCGCCGTCGCCCCGGAGTGGTCCAAGCGCGTGAAGCGGATGGTCCCCAAGGTCGAGAACACCCTCAACGCCGTCCGCCAGACCATGCGCGACTCGAGCTACCTCGACTCGGAGTACCAGCTCGTCGTGCAGTCCTACGCCGCCCCGGTGTCCCCGAAGATGCCGCGCTCCCTGCAGAACCTCTCCGGCTGCCCGCTGCGCACCACGGACCTGGAGTGGGTCGTCGAGGAGGCCGTGCCGGAGCTGTCGAACGGCCTGCGCACCGCCGCGTCGAAGGTGGGCGCCCGCTTCCTCGACCTGGCCCGCGCCGGCGAGGGCCACGAGGCGTGCGCGGGCGGCGACGACCCGGGCACCGAGTGGTTCACCCGCCTGTCGGTCGACTGGGAGGGCCTGACCGACCAGCGGCGCTCCTCGCACGCGCTGCAGCAGTCGTTCCACCCCAACGCCCGCGGCCACGAGCAGATCGCCCGGTGCCTCACGGAGTTCCTGGCGGCCGACGAGCGCGCCGGTGCCTGCGTGCCGCGGCTCGACGGGTCGCTCGGGCTGTCGACGGAGAGCTAGGTCCAGGTCTTCAGGTCTTCCCGCGGCCAGCCGGGGTCGCCCTCGCGGGCGAACCTCGCCCAGGCTTCGGCGATGTCGCCGCGGAACATGTCCGGCACATCGGCGCCGTGGTGGGCCGGGGTGCGCGCGTAGACCGACCTGAAGGCGTGGCCGTGCTCTTCGGCCAGTCTCCTCGTGGGTTCCCGGAACAGCTCCTCGTCCTCGTCCGCCGTGTGGCAGACCATCAACTCCACCTCGTAGGGGCCTTCCAGCGGGCTGCGCGGGAGGGTTTCGCCGTCCACGACCGGTTGGTGGAGCACGACTTCCGGGTCGGCCCGGCGCTGCGTCTCCCGTGCCTCCAGCGGGGTGAAGAACCTCCCGGCGAGGCTGTGGACGACGGCTTTGTGGAACAGGCCTCGTGCCGCCGGCATCACCATGAGGGCGGCGACCGTCTGGGCTCCCGAGGACTGGCCGGCGACGGTGACGTTGCCCGGGTCGCCGCCGTAGGCCGTGATGGTGCGGCGGATCCACCGCAGTGCCGAGACGACGTCGAGCAGGCCCCGGTTGTGCTGGACGCCGTCGAGGGCGCCGTAGCCGTCTTCGGCCAGCCGATAGTTGCAGCTGACGAACACGACACCCAGCGAGGCCAGGTGGTCGCCCGCGTACTCCGGCTGGGACGAGGAGCCGACGGTGTTCTCGCCGCCGTGGACCCACAGCAGGACCGGGGCGTCCCGGTCCGCCGTGGACCAGACGTTCAGGGTGTGGGCGTCACCGAACTCGCCGGTCGGCTCGCCGTCGCGGTCCACCGGCGGGTGGACGCGCAACGAGCCGACGGGCGGTTCGGCGTAACGGATGCCCAAGTACGCGGTCAGGCCTCCACCGTCACCTGGTGCGACACCGGCAGGACACGCAGGTTCGCCGCTGCCCGCTCCAGCTGCGACAGCACGCTCGGCCGCATCCCCGCGATCTCCTGCTCCGCCGCGGCCCCGGCCACCTCCTGCAGCAGCACCTGCTGCGGGTGGTCGCCCTCCGCCTCGGCCACCGCCAGCACGCGGAACGGGGTGCCGGGTGCGAACACCACGCGTTCCTCGGTGGCGACGGCGACGCGGTCGGACACCTCGACGCGGCGGCCGGTGACCGACCACAACAGGTACTCCGTGGCGCCCTCTATGCGCGAGGCCGGGTTGGCGATGGCGTCCAGCAGGCCGTGTTCGACCACGACCTCGCCGTGGCGGTAGCGGCGCGGGCCGGTTTGGCCGCTCATGCCCCACACCGTCACCACGCCGTTGTGCACGGGCAGGCGGTTCAGGCCCGAGACGATGCACGCGACGTACGGACGCAACCGGCCGAGGCGGCCCATCCGGAGCGTGTCGACGACCATTTCTTCGTCCTGCGACACGCACGCGAGGAGCGCGGTGAGGTCGGTGACCATCGCCTCGAACGCCGCCGGGTCCTCCTCGGCGTCCGGGCGCTGGGCGAGCAGGCGGCAGACCGTGGCCGCGTGCACGCCGTAGCGTTCGCCCAGGGCGCGGCGGACCGTGTCGCGTTCGGCGTCCGAGCTGCTGTGGTCCGGGTCGACCGTCTCGCGGTCGGCGGAGATCTCCGCGAACGACTCCCACAGCGCCAGCGGTTGCAGCGGCAGCGGGCCGTCGACGCGGAAGCGCACGGGGGCGTAGTCCGGGTCGTCGGACGGGAAGGCGGCCTCGTCCGGGTCGTCCAGCGCGTGCGACGTCACGGTCGCGATCGCCGGGCCGGCGTCCATGCTCGCGTACGCGGGGCGGTCCGGTTCGGGCTCGACGGGCGTCACGGCGGTGAAGAAGCCGGTGCCGTTGTCCGACGAGTCACGGGTCGACAACGCGTGCGCCGCGGTGCCGGTCGACGAGGCGATCTGCGCCGGACCAGCCGAAGGAGCGGGCGGAGGCGGCGGCGAGACCTTCGAGTCGCAGAACACCAAACGCAGCAGCTTGCGCACCTCGGGCTCGAGGCGTTCCACGAGAGCAGCGCCGTGCACCGCGACCGCACCGGGCGTCGTACGTCCAGGCGTGCCCACGGTCAGACGTGCCCACTCGGGGTCAACGGGCTGGGAGCGCACCTCGGCCGCGTTGTACGGCTCGTCCTGCTCGCGCACCCACAGGCCCGAGGGCACGACCTCCAGCACGACGCCGTCGCCGAGCGCGAACACCCCTGGCGAGACCTCGGACAGGCCCGGTACGGGGGTCCGGTAGCCCGACACGACGGGCACGGACTCGTTCGGCACGCACAGCACCTCGGTCACGAACGGCCGCCACGTCTGCTGGCCGCGCGGGTCGACCGCGATGACGGCGGGACCGCCGCCGCGCAGGTTGCCGACCGGCAGGCCGGTGAACATCGCGATCGGCTCGCCGAGCTGGTCGGCGACGAGGCTGCCCAGACCGGCGTCGATGCCGTACGGCACGAGCCGCACGCGCGACCGGGCCGCCTGGGGCAGCGCGGTCATGAGGCGGCACACCTCGTCGACAGGGATCGCGGACTGGCCGGGACCGCCGACGACGACCGTCAGCACGTTGTCGCGGCACGGCAGCGCCACGATCGGCCGGGAGTCCTGGGCGGTGGGGTCGAACGGCGGCTGCTGCGCGCGCAGCCACAGCCCGGACGGGATGGGCTCGGAGATGCCGATCTCCCCCGTGGGCCACGGGGAGTTCGGGTCCATCGCCTCCCACTGCGGCACCGGGAAGCGGCGGCCGAACGGCATCGGTGACGCGTTCGGCTGGAACCGCACCCAGCTGCCGTAGCCCTGGGTGCCCACGACGAACGCGGCGCCGGGCACCGTGGTCAGCACGCCGTCCGGCGCGACGACCTCGGTCTGCAGCTGCTCGGCGAGCCACTGCGCGGGCGCGGTCGGGCGCATCGTGCCCGCGTGCGACACCGCGAGCCGGATGGGCCCGCGGCCGCTGAGCGCGGACACGACGTGCGGCCAGAAGGTGCTTTGGTCCCCGCCCGGGAAGTCGACCACGACCACGGTCCTGCCGCGGTCGGCGGGCAGCGCGCGGGCGAGGCCCGTGGCGCCCTGGCTCGGGCCCTCCTGAGCGGAAACGACGAGCGTCGCCCCGACGAAGTTCGCCGCGAACGGCGTCCTCTGGGGTACCGGCTCCGGCTGCGGCGCCGCTGGTGCTGCCGCTGCCGGGGGCTGCTCGACGGGGTACAGGTCCAGGTCCTGGTCGGTGCTCGTGATGGTTTGAACCCCGAAACTGCTCTGGCCAGAAGCCTGGGTCTGTGTTTGCTGGTCGCCATGGGCGGCGGCACGTCGGCCCATCAAGCGCCTGATCACCTCCGTGCCATCCCGGTCACTCGCCCTTTCGGCTCAATCGGGCAACGGGGGTGCACGCTATCAAGACGCGCCGCACCCCTTGTCACCCAGTCGGGTTATTTGGGGTCATCCGACCGACACCCAGACGGCGTGCGCCCGGCCACACACCCCGTCGGGACCGATGATGGCGGACGCGGAGTACGCCTTGCGCCCCTCCCGGCCGAGTTCCCACGCGAGGAGCACGTGGTCGACGCCGAGCGCGACGGGCTCCTCCACCTGCGCGACGAACGTGCCGAGCACGAACGCCGGTCCCCCGTCCGGGGCGACGGGCTGGGCGGACGGGCAGTCGAGCGCCGCCCAGACGATCTCGGGCAGCACGTGCTCGCCGTCGTTCGGCAGCGCGTCGGAGGGCCGCCACACCCCTGCCCACTCGTCGCGGCCGTCGAGCGGCCCGAGCAGCGCCGCGATGCCGTCCTCGCGGCCGGGACCGCAGCCGAAGCACGTCGGGAACGGGTGCTTGTCGCGCCACGGCACCTTCGCGGACGCCTTGAGCGCCTCGTCGATCGTCGGCGCGGCGGGGACGTCGAGGTCGAGCGCGGCGGGTTCGGCCGACGCGATCACGGTCTCGCCGTCGAGCAGCTGCCCGTCGCGGACCCGCAGCTCGCGGTCGAGCGGCACCGGCCTGCGCAGGCGGACGCTCACGGCCGGCGCCGCGACGTGCGCGGCGAGCAGCCCCGCCGAGTAGCCGCCGTTGCCCATCCCGGGCGGCCCGTTGAACCTGCTCGCGACCGTCACGGTGCTCATTCGAGGCCCTCCGCGTACACCCACTGGCCGTTCTCCCGGACGAACTTGCTCCGCTCGTGCACCACGCCCCCGACGTAGTGCGCCCGGAACTCCACGACGCCCTCGTTCTGCAGCAGCCCGCCGTTCTCGGTGGCCAGGATCTCGAGCTTCAGCCAGCGGTCGGTCGAGTCGATCCCGGCGCTGGAGGGGCGGTGCTTCGCGGCCCACGTGCGCAGCAGGTAGTCCTCGTCGGACACGGCGAAAGCGCTGTAGCGCGACCGCATCAGCTGCTCGGCGGTGGCCGCTTTGCGGGCTCCGGAGTGCAGCGCACCGCAGCAGTCCACATAGGACTGGCCGGTGCCGCAGGGGCACAGTTTGGTGTTCACGTGCCCATCATGCCTGGTGAACCCGATAGAACCGATGGCGCGCCTCATACGTACCCCTTGGCAGGACTGACTCGCGGGAGGCGGAGGAGACGGCTGGTGGGTGTCGACAGCAGGACTGAGCTCATACCGCTGCGCACGTGGTTCGGGCTGCGGTGGCGCGGCTACGACCGCGACGAGGTGGACGACTACGTCGCCGAACTGGAGGCCGAGCTGCGCCTGGTCGCCGCCGACCGCGACGCGTCGGAGGCACGGGCGGACGCCCTGGCCGCCAGGTTGACGACGGTCCAGGAGGAGAACGCCGCCCTGCAGGACGGCCTGCACCGGATCTGCCTCACGCCGATCGACCCGAAGGGCCTGCCCGAACGACTCGCCCGCATGGTCGCCCTGGCCGAGGAGGAACGCCGGGAGGTCATCAGGGACGCCCAGCTCAAGGCTCTGATGATCGTGGGCGAGGCGGAGCAGCGCGCCCGCAGGCTCGACGAGGAGGCCGCTGCGGAGCGGGAGGGCGTCCGCGAGGACTTCCGGCTCGCGATGTCGGCCCGCCGGGCCGAGGCGATGCGCGCCCTGGCCGAGCTGCGCAGCGTCGCCCGGGACGAGGCGGAACGCATCGTCGCGGAGGCCAAGGTGCGGAACCTGCACATCGAGTAGTCACCCACGACGAGCCCGGCGGGCCACGTGAGGTGGCTGCGCCGGGCCGGCCGCCAGGGGCCGGGCGGTGCGCTCAGCGCGAGCCGCCGCCCGGCGCCCGCCGCTCGCGCCCCACCACCATCAGCGTCTTCGTGCCGATCACCCGGCGGCATCGTCGGCGCGGCGCTCGACGTCACCGGGAGGGCGTGACCACGTCCACCACCTCGTGCAGGCCCAGCTTGCGGTTCAGCGCACGGGCGGCGCGGGTCGCCGCGGTGCGCGGCAGCACGCGCGAGGGCCAGGTCATGGCCCGGTTCACCACCTTGGTCAGCGCCCGGCCCGGGTAGGAGGCCGCACGCCGCCGCTCGTAGTCGTCGAGGGTGCGGGCGGCGACGGTCTCCGGCGTGTCCGCGATCGGGTGGATCGTGGCGGTCGTGCCGTCGAAGAACCCGGTCGCGACCGCACCGGGGTGCACGCCCATGACGTGCACCCCGGTGCCGCGCAGCTCTTCGGCCAGCGCCTCGGTGAACGACAGCACGAACGCCTTCGTCGCCGCGTAGGTCGCCTGGTACGGCATCGGCTGGAACGCCGCGATGGACGACACGTTGATGATGCCGCCGGAGCCGCGTGAGACCAGCTCTCCGCCGATCGCGTGGGTCAGCGCGAGCAGGCCGTCCACGTTGAGCGCCACGGACGTCAGCTGCGGCCCCAGCGGGCGCTCGAGGAACGGCCCCGCGCTGCCCGCGCCGGCGTTGTTGACCAGCAGGTCGATGCGCAGCTCGCGCTCGCGCAGCGCGTCCAGCACCCGGTCCGGCCCGTCCGGTGCCGTGAGGTCGGCGACGACCACCTCCACCTCCACTCCGTGCCGCTCGCGGACCTCGGCCGCGAGCGCCCGCAGGCCGGCTTCCGACCGCGCCAGCACCACCACCCGCGCTCCCCGCCGTGCCAGCTCCAGCGCGTACGCCCGGCCCAGCCCCTTCGACGCCCCGGTGACGAGCGCGGTCATTCCCCGGTAGCTCACAGGTTCCTCCATTGCTTCGAGTCTCGAAGCATCGACGCTAGCACGAATACTTCGAGACTCGAAACACCGGTAGGATGGCGGCATGACCGCGTCCGACCTCACCGCGGCGGTCGCCGCGGTCCACGAGTCCTGGATGCGGACCGTCGACCTGATCACGCCGGTGCTGGCCGAACACCGCCTGACCACGGCGACCTTCCAGGCCCTGTGGGCGATCGACCCGGCCGAGCAGCCGCCGTCGATGAAGGTCATGGCCGAGCGCCTGTACTGCAACGCCCCGAACCTGACGTTCATGAGCAACCAGCTCGTGGACCGGGGCCTGGTGGAGCGCGCCGTCGACCCGGCCGACCGCCGGTCGCGCGTGCTGGTGCTGACCGCGAAGGGTCGCAGGGTGCGCGACGAGGTGCTGCGGGCGGCGCTGGAGAACACCCCGCTGGGGGCACTGACCGCCGACGAGCTGCGGCAGCTCACCGCCCTGCTGAACCGCGCCCTGCGCACCTAGAGAGGATCAGGCAAGCAACCGGGAGCTTCGATCTCGGATTCCACCGCCTGAACCGGTCTCATTGGTTCTACCGAAACAAGCAGACCGAACAGGCGGTAGGAAAATGTCAGTGGCCATCGTGACCGGCGGCAGCTCCGGCATCGGCTGGAGCACGGCCGTGGAACTGGCGCGGCGGGGCGCCTCCGTGATCCTCACCTACAGCTCCAACGAGGAGGGGGCGAGGAACGCGGTCGCGGCCGTCGAGCGGGACGGCGGCACCGCGGTGGCCCTGCCGCTGGACGTAGGCCGCAGCGACACCTTCGGGGCCTTCCGCGACCGGGTCGCCGAGGTGCTCGGCGGCTGGGGCCGCGAGACGGTCGACGTGCTGGTCAACAACGCGGGCTTCGCCGAGACGGCGCTGTTCCCGGACCTTTCCGAGGAGCTGTTCGACCGCTTCTACCGGGTGCTGCTCAAGGGCCCGCTCTTCCTCACCCAGACGCTGCTGCCGCTGCTCTCCGACGGCGCCGCGGTGATCAACACGACGAGCAGCTCCACCCAGCTCGCCGAACCCGGCTACTCCGGCTACGCCTCCATGAAGGGCGCGCTGGTCGTGCTGACCCGCTACCTCGCCAAGGAGCTCAGCCCGCGCGGCATCCGCGTCAACTCCGTCTCCCCCGGCGCCACCCGCACACGTCTCGGCGGCGATGCCGTCGAGCGGTTCCCCGAGGTCGTGCCCGTGATCGCCGCCAGGACCGCGCTCGGGCGCATGGGCGAGCCCGAGGACGTGGCCGTGGCGATCGCCGCGCTCGCGGGTGAGGACGGCCGGTGGATCACCGCGCAGGACGTCGAGGTGTCCGGCGGCTTCGGGCTCTGACACCGCTCGCCGGCCACGAGGTCGCCGTCGCGTGCGGTGACCTCTCAGCCGGCGACCGGCGCGGGGACGGCCGCCCCGACCCGCGGCAGCGTGAAGCGGATCGTGGTGCCGGGACCGGCGGCGGTGTCGAGCCAGATGCGGCCACCGTGGTACTCGACGATCTTGCGGCACATCGCCAGCCCGATGCCGGTGCCCGCGTAGAGGTCCTTGGGGTGCAGCCGCTGGAAGATCACGAAGATCCGCTCGGCGTACTGCTCCTCGATGCCGATCCCGTTGTCCCGCACCGAGAACACCCACTGGTCGTCCTCGCCCGCCTCGGCGTCGACCCGCACCCGCGGGGCCTCGTCGCCGCGGAACTTGACCGCGTTGCCGATCAGGTTCTGGAACACCGCCGTCAGCAGCCGGGCCTCGCCCTCGACCTCGGGCAGGGTGCCTGCCTCGACCACGGCGCCGGACTCCTCCAGCGCCTCGGACAGGTCGCGGCACGCCTCGTCGACGAGGTCGGCGGCGGGGACGACCACGTGCTTGTCGCGGTGCCGGCCGACCCGGCTGAAGGCGAGCAGGTCGTTGATCAGCGACTGCATGCGCTTGGCGCCGTCGACGGCGAAGTCGATGTACTGGACGGCGCGCTCGTCGAGCTGGTCGCGGTAGCGCCGTTCGAGCAGCTGGCAGAAGCTCGCCACCTTGCGCAGCGGCTCCTGCAGGTCGTGGGACGCGACGTACGCGAACTGCTCCAGCTCCGCGTTGGACCGGCGCAGTTCGGCTGTCGCGGCGTCGAGGGCCGCGTTGCGCTCCCGCGTCTGATGCAGGTCCTCGACGATCCGCGTGCGCATGGTGTCGACGTCGCGGCCCAGCGCGCGGAGCTCCTGCGGGCCGGTGGCCGTCACCGTGCGCGAGAACTCACCGCCCGCGACCAGGCCGACCTGCTGGCGCAGCCTGCTCAACGGCCCCACGACGTGCACCAGCATCGCGGCGACGCAGGCCAGCACCGCGACCAGCAGCACCGCCAGCGCGACGATGCACGTGACCGCCATCCGGGTCGCGGAGTCGTTGAGCGCCGCACGCCCATCGGCCCGTTGCACCGCCAGCTCGGCCTGCAACGTCGAGAGCGCGGTGCGGACCGCGTCGAACCGCTGCTTGCCGAGCGCCTCCTCCGGCACCGGGCTGCCCGCGCGGACGGCGGCGATCGCGGGGTCGGCGTAGTCGCTGCGCCACGCGGCGAGCGCGGTGTCGACGGCCGCGACGTGCTCGGTGACCTCCGGGCTGTTCAGGACCATGACGGTCGCACGCGCCGCCGTCTGCCGGTCGAGCCCGTTCTCGTACGGCTTCAGGAAGTCCGCCTGGCCGCTGAGCCGGTAGCCGCGGACGCCGTTCTCCTGGTCGACGAGGTCGGCGCCGAGCTGCTGGGAGCTGACCACCGCCGGGCCGACCACGTCCAGCAGCCGCGACCGCGCGCGGGAGAGCTCGCCGATGGCCAGCAGCACCGCCACGGTCGCCGCCAGCAACACCGCGACGAGCGCCACCGAGATCCACACGGACCACCGCCGCAACGACGGACCACCAAGTGCGCCAACAGAATCCGGTTCCGCGTGCACGACCCCTCCCCGACCACGGCGCGCAGGCGCCGAACCCCCGACCCGCGTCGAGTCGCGCAATCCTAGGTTCGCCGTGCGGACGCCCCGATCCCCACCCTCGCAACGCGCGGAAAAGCGCGGGACCCGGCGTGCGGGCCCCGCGCTCACTTCCGGAGAACACTGCCGTCCGGCGTCACTTCGTGGCGATCTTGTGCCCCGGCTTGATCAGGTCGGGGTTGGTCAGGAAGCGGCTGTTCTTGGCGACGAGCGCCTGCCACCCGCCCTCGATGCGAAGCGCCTCGGCGATCCCGCTGAGGGTGTCGCCCGCCTTGATCTCGTAGTCACCGTCCGGGTTGCTGGTCGACGGAGCGGCCACCGGAACCACGGGTACCGAGCGCGGCACGGTCCTGCTGACGACCGGGCGCTGGCCTTGGCGGGTGGGCTGCTGCTGCTTCTGCTGCTGCGACTGCGGCTGCTGCGGCTTCACGGCTGTCCCGCCGCGCCGCCCGCAGACGCCCCACGCCCCCAGTCCCTGGGTGCGCAGAACCCGTTCGGCCACGCGGATCTGCTCCTCGCGCGACGCCTGGTGGGCGCTGCCGGTGCCGCCGTGCGACTTCCAGGTGGACGGGCTGAACTGCAGTCCGCCGTAGTAGCCGTTGCCTGTGTTGGTCGACCAGTTGTTGCCGCTTTCGCATTGCGCGATCCGGTCCCAGTCGACCGACGGGGAGGCGGCGGCGACCGCCGCGCCCGTCGTGACGAGAGCCGCCGCCGAGACGGCGATGAACAGGGCGCGAACGGTGGTGGTACCACGGAGAGGGCGCATGTCTCTTTCGGACCCCGCCTCGCTCTCGCCTGCAGCAGCGCCTGTCCGGCGGGGTTTTGTCCTGCGACGTGGGACAGGGTGCGCCGGTGGACAGGTGAGCGGCCGGCTTGCCCTGGTGGTGCCGCGACCTCGCGGTCGCTGGCAGGAACGTAAGAACGGTTCGCCGAGTTCGCAGCGCCGTACGCGGGCAAGATCACTCAATAGGTGAAGATGGCGGGAATGGGGTTTCGTGGGCCTCCGACCGTGCGGGACACGTCCACAGGCCGGTGCGGCAAGTCTCCTAGCTGCGTGAACGGGCGTTCCGGAGCAGCTCCGCCGCTTGGTCGCGGGCCAGGTCGACGGCATCGGGGAACGTGCCGAAGCCGTGGGCGACGAGCGCGCCCTCGTGCAGCAGCAGGAGCGTCCGGCCCAGCCCGTCCGCCCGCTGCGGGGCGATCTCCCGGGCCAGCCCGGTGAACAGGGCGAGCATCCACTCCTTCTGCCCGACGACGATCGGGTGCGCGGGGTGCGCGGGGTCGCTGATCTCCGCGTGGGCGTTGACCATGGCGCACCCCTTGCGGCTGTGCTCGGACGACCAGTCGCGGGACGCGTCGAAGACGGCCAGGACGCGCGCGGCGGGGTCCGGTCCCGCGGACTCCAGGTACCGGTCCAGGAAGGCGCGCCAGCGCTCGTCGCGGCCGGCCAGGTACTCGACGACGATCTGCTCCTTCGAGCCGAACCGGTCGTAGAGCGTCTTCTTCGTGACGCCGGCCTCGGCGGCGATCAGGTCGACGCCCACGGCGTGGATCCCGCGCTCGTAGAACAACCTCCCGGCGGCCTCCAGGGCGCGCTGGGCGGCCGGGGTCAGCGTTATCCGTCGCGGCTTCTCCACGACGTCGAGTATACCGATCTGTATAGTCAGCGGGTATACAGATCGGTATAGGGAGGTGTGGTGGGTGAACTTCCTGCTCTCGGCCGCTTTCGTGCTCTGCTGGAGCTCCGGGTTCATCGGGGCGAAGCTCGGGGCGGGGAGCGCGTCCGCTGTCACGGTGCTGATGTGGCGTTTCCTGCCGCTTGCCGTCCTCCTCCTCGCGGTGGCGGTCACCGGGAGGTGGTGGCGGGGTCTCACCGCGCGGGACGTGGGCCGGCAGGCGGTGATCGGCGTCCTGTCGCAGAGCGGGTACCTGCTGACGGTCTACCACGCGATCGAGCTCGGGGTCTCCAGCGGCACGACGGCTTTGATCGACGGAGTGCAGCCCCTCGTCGCCGGAGCGCTGGCGGGGCCGCTGCTGCACCAGCACGTCTCGCGCAGGCAGTGGCTCGGCCTGTGCCTGGGCGTGGGCGGCGTCGTGGTCGTCACCGGGGCCGACGCGGCGGCCGGCACGGGCGTGGACCGGTGGGCCTACCTCGTCCCGTTCCTCGGCATGCTCTCGCTGGTGGCGGCCACGCTGCTGGAAGGCCGGTCGCGCACGGAGGTGGCGCCCGCGGTGGCCATGACCACCCACTGCCTCACGAGCGCTGTCGTGTTCACCGCGCTCGCCCTGGGCACCGGCACCGCGGCCCCGCCCGCGGACCCCGCGTTCTGGGGCGCGATCGCCTGGCTCGTGGTTCTGCCCACCTTCGGCGGGTACGGGCTCTACTGGGTCATCCTGAGGCGTTCGGGCGTGACGAAGGTGAACACCCTGATGTTCCTCATGGCTCCGGTCACGGCCGTGTGGGGCGCCCTCGCGTTCGGCGAACCCTTCGGCCCGCACACCGCCTTCGGTCTCGCGCTCGGCCTCGCGGCGGTCGTCGTCGTGCAGCGCGACCGGTCGTCAGCTCTCGCGCACGCGTAAGCCGTCGAACGCCACGCGCACCACCGCGTCCGCGAGCTCGGCGGCACCGAGCCCGCCCTGCGGCCGGTACCACTCGATGACCGAGTTGACCATGCCGAACAGCAGCCTGGTCGTCGTCGCGGGGTCGACGTCCGCCCGCAGGTCGCCTTCGGCCGCCGCGTCGGCCACCAGCGCGGTGACGACCTGGTCGAACTCGCGGCGGCGGGCCAGAGCGTCGCGTTCGGTCTCGCTGTTCTCCCGCACACGCAGCAGGAGCGTCACGAACGGCAGCCGCTCGACCAGGACCGCGACGCTGCCGCGGACGAGGTGCTCCAGGCGGTCGACCGCGCGGCCACCCACGGCGTCGAGCTTCGCCACCTCGGCGAACAGGCCGTCCAGCGCGCGGTCGACCGCCAGCCGCAGAAGCGCTTCCTTGCCGGGGACGTGGTGGTAGAGGGCGGACTTCGTGACTCCCAGGCGGTGCGCGAGGTCCTGGATGCTGGTGCCGTCGTAGCCGCGTTCGTAGAACAGCTCCGCGGCGGCCACGAGCAGCGTCTCCAGGTCGTAGCCCGGCCGGCCGCGGCGCCTCGTCCCGCCGTTCTCCGTCGTGGCCATGCCGCCCAGTCCCCTACCCTTCCGAACGATTTACTGACCGAACGTTCTGTTATACCGTGGCACGGGAGAGCCGTGAAGGGCAACGGTCCGCGAAGGGAATCCGCACTGTGACTGCACTGCTGGAGAGCTACGCCGCGGGCCGCTGGTTCCGCGCCGACGCCGGGGGAGAGCCGCTGCTCGACGCGGTGACCGGTGAAGAGGTCGCGCGGCTGTCGAGCGAAGGCCTCGACCTGCGCCAGATGACCGAGCACGCCAGGCGCGTCGGCGGCCCGGCGATCCGCGAGCTGACGTTCCACCAGCGCGCGCTGCTCATCAAGGAGCTGGCCAAGCACCTCAGCGCCGAGAAGGACTCGCTGTACGAGCTGTCGTACCGCACGGGTGCGACGAAGCGCGACTCGCTCGTCGACGTCGACGGCGGCTTCGGCACGCTGTTCAGCTTCGCCGGCAAGGGCGTGCGCGAGCTCCCGAACGACATCGTCGTGCTGGACGGCGGTCTCGAACGCCTCGGCCGCGAGGGAACGTTCCTGGGCCAGCACATCTACACCTCGCGCCCCGGTGTGGCGGTGCAGATCAACGCCTTCAACTTCCCCGTGTGGGGCATGCTCGAGAAGCTCGCGCCGGCGTTCCTCGCCGGTCTGCCGAGCATCGTGAAGCCCGCGTCGCAGACGGCCTACCTCACCGAGGCCGTGGTCCGCCGGATCATCGAGTCCGGCATCCTCCCGGAGGGGTCGCTGCAGCTGCTGTCCGGCAGCCCGCGCGGCCTGCTCGACGTGCTCGACGAGCAGGACTCGGTGGCGTTCACCGGATCCGCGCACACGGCGGGAATCCTGCGCAACCACCCGAACGTCCAGCACGGCGGCGTGCGCCTGCAGGTCGAGGCGGACTCGCTGAACTGCTCGATCCTCGGCCCCGACGTGCGGCCCGACGACCCCGAGTTCGACCTCTTCGTCAAGGGCGTCGTCACCGAGATGACCGTGAAGGCCGGCCAGAAGTGCACGGCGATCCGGCGCGCGATCGTGCCGGAGCAGATCGCCGGCGAGGTGACGGAGGCGATCGCCGCACGACTGGCGAAGATCACCGTGGGCGACCCGGCCGACGAGAGCGTGCGGATGGGCGCGCTGGCGTCGCTCGGGCAGCGGGACGAGGTGCGCAAGGCCGTCGAGTCGCTGCGGAACTCGGCGGAGATCGTCTTCGGCGACCCGGACCGGGTGGACGTCGTCGGCGCGGACGCCGAACGGGGGGCGTTCCTCTCCCCCGTCCTGCTGCGGGCGCGCGCCGATGCCTGCGAACCCCACGACGTCGAGCCGTTCGGCCCGGTCAGCACGGTGATCACCTACCGCACCACCGCGGAGGCCGTCGAGCTCGCCGCACGCGGCAAGGGCAGCCTCGTCGGGTCGGTCGTCACGCACGACCCCGCCGTGGCCCGGCAGGTCGTGCTCGGCGTGGCGCCGTGGCACGGCCGGATCCTGGTGCTGGACCGCGACGACGCCAAGGAGTCGACGGGGCACGGCAGCCCGTTGCCGATGCTCGTGCACGGAGGTCCCGGCCGCGCGGGTGGCGGCGAGGAGCTCGGTGGCGTGCGCGGCGTGCTGCACCACATGCAGCGCACCGCCGTGCAGGCGTCACCGGACATGCTCACGGCGATCACCGGCCGCTGGACGACCGGGTCGAAGCGCGTCGCCGACGAGGTGCACCCGTTCCGCAAGTCGCTGGCGGAGCTGAAGATCGGTGACACGGTCGAGTCCGGGACGCGGCAGGTGACGCTCGCCGACATCGACCACTTCGCCGAGTTCACCGGCGACACGTTCTACGCCCACACCGATCCCGAGGCGGCCGCGGCGAACCCGTTGTTCGGCGGCATCGTGGCGCACGGCTACCTGGTGGTGTCGCTCGCGGCGGGGCTGTTCGTCGAACCGAACCCCGGTCCGGTGCTCGCCAACTTCGGCGTGGACGACCTGCGGTTCCTCACGCCGGTCAAGGCGGGCGACACGATCGCGGTCACGTTGACGGTCAAGCAGATCACGCCGCGCACCAACGCCGAGTACGGCGAGGTGCGGTGGGACGCCGTGGTGACCAACCAGGACTCCCAGCCGGTCGCCACCTACGACGTCCTGACGCTGGTGGCCAAGAGCTGAACGCCGGAGGGGAGTCGCGGAAAGCGGCTCCCCTCCGCGCAGCAGGTCGTCCACAGTGGACTTCGCCGGCGGAGGGGTGCGAGCCCGGTGAGTTCGCGGACCGGATCTGCTCGACGGTCCTGCGCGGCAGCCGGGCCCGGCAGCTCAGCTGGGCCACTCCGGCATCTCGGCGGTGGCCGCGTACTGCGGCACGAGCTGGTCGTACGTCGGCTCGCGGGGGGCGGTCACGGGGACCGACGGTGCCGCCACGTGCGCCGCGGACACGCCACTCAAGTACTTGGCGTAGAGCTCGTCGAAGATCGGTGTTCCGCTCATGCAGTGCATGGTGATCAGACGAGATAACGGAACACGTCACAAACAGCCTAAATCGCTGGATGGGGTGACATGCGGATTCACCTGGGTGGGCGACGGTCCACAATCCGTTTCATCTTGCCGACCGACCGCTCGATCCCGCCCGGCGCGACCACGTCCACGGCGATCGTAACGCCGATGGAGTTCTTCACGAGCTTTTCGAGCTGCGCCGCCGTGTCGCCCGCGACGGCGTCCTCGCGGTGCTCGACCACGACGGTCAGGTCGTCGAGGTTGCCGGTGCGGCTCAGCACGCACTGGAAGTGCGGGGACAGCGCGGGGACCTTGAGGATCAGCTCCTCGATCTGCGTCGGGAAGAGGTTCACGCCGCGCAGGATGATCATGTCGTCGGTGCGGCCGGTGATCTTCTCGATCCGGCGCGTCGACCGCGCGGTGCCGGGCAGCAGCCGGGTCAGGTCCCGGGTGCGGTAGCGGATGATCGGCATCGCCTGCTTGGTCAGGGAGGTGAACACGAGCTCGCCCTCCTCGCCGTCGGGCAGGACCTCGCCGGTGACCGGGTCGATGATCTCCGGGTAGAAGTGGTCCTCCCAGACGTGCAGGCCGTCCTTGGTCTCGACGCACTCGCTCGCCACACCCGGCCCGATCACCTCGGACAGGCCGTAGATGTCCACGGCGTGCATGTCGAGGCGCCGCTCCATCTCGGCGCGCATGTCGTTGGTCCACGGCTCGGCGCCGAAGATGCCGACCTTCAGCGACGTCGAGCGCGGGTCGACGCCCTGGCGCTCCATCTCGTCGATGATCGAGAGCATGTAGGACGGCGTGACCATGATGATGTCGGGCTCGAAGTCGCGGATCAGCTGGACCTGGCGTTCGGTCATGCCGCCGGACACCGGTACGACGGTGCACCCGAGCTTCTCCGCGCCCGCGTGCGCGCCGAGGCCACCGGTGAAGAGGCCGTAGCCGTAGGCGTTGTGCAGGACGTGGCCCC
This sequence comes from Lentzea jiangxiensis, assembly GCF_900104175.1. Lineage (GTDB taxonomy): Bacteria > Actinomycetota > Actinomycetes > Mycobacteriales > Pseudonocardiaceae > Lentzea > Lentzea jiangxiensis. The sequence continues at coordinate 64,173 of NZ_FNIX01000024.1, read as the reverse complement.
GGCGTCCGCCGGCGGCGCGGATGCTGCGCGCCATCACGGTGGCCCACATGTCGAGGTCGTCGCGGGTGTAGCCGACGACGGTGGGCCTGCCGGTGGTGCCCGAGGAGGCGTGCACGCGCACGACTTCCTCGCGCGGCACCGCGAACATGCCGAACGGGTAGTTCTCGCGCAGGTCGGCCTTCGCGGTGAACGGCAGCTTCGCGAGGTCGGCCAGCGTCTTCACGTCGTCGGGGTGCACGCCCGCCGCGGCGAAGGCGGAGCGGTAGTGCGGCACGTTGTCGTACGCGTGCCGGACGGACCACCTCAGCCGTTCGAGCTGCAACGCCCGGAGCTCGTCCACCGACGCGGTCTCGATCGGCTCCAGGTCCCCCGGCCGGGGGCTCAGGTCCAGCATCGCGTCCTCCTCGGTTGCCGCCGGCGGCAGGATAGTTGACGAACTGCGCGCCGATGCCGAGCGCTTCCGGGCGATGCGCCACCTCGCCGCTACAGGTCCGCCATCGCCGACTTCGGGTTCTCCAGGCAGTCCGCGACGAACCGGAGGAACCCGCCCGCGGTGCCGCCGTCGCAGACCCGGTGGTCGAACACGAGCGACAGCTGCACGACGTGCCGCACGGCGATCTCCCCGTCGACCACCCACGGCCGAGGCAGGATCCGGCCCATGCCGAGGATCGCGACCTCCGGGTGGTTGATGATCGCGGCGCTGCCGTCGACGCCGAGCACCCCGTAGTTGTTCAGGGTGAACGAACCCGAGCTGAGCTCGGCGGCCGTGGCGGTGCCCGCGCGGGCGGCGGCGGTGAGCCTGCGGATCTCGGTGTCGAGGCCGCGCATGCTCAGGCGGTGCGCGTCCCGGACCGCCGGGACGACGAGGCCGCGGTCGGTCTGCGCGGCGAGACCGAGGTTGACGCCGTCGAGGTGGGTGATCTCGTCGCGGTCGGTGTCCACGCGGGAGTTGAGCTCGGGGAAGCGGGCGAGTCCGGCCACGACGAACCGGGCGACCATCGCGAGGATCCCCGGTGCCGCACCGGTCTCCTTCAGCTCGTCGCGGAGTTCGAGCAGCGCGGTCGCGTCGACGTCCACCCAGGTCGTCGCCTCGGGGATCTCGGTGCGGCTGCGCGACAGCGTGGTGGTGACGGCCTTGCGCACGCCCGTGAGCGGCACGCGGGTGCGGATCGGCAGACCCGTGCGCCGGTCGACGTCGCCGACCGGCGCGCTCACGGCCGCCACGGGTTCGAGCGCGGCCTGGACGTCGCGGCGGGTGATGAGTCCGCCGGGTCCGGTGCCGGTGAGCGTGCCGAGGTCGACGCCGTTGTCCCGGGCGAGGCGGCGCACGATCGGCGACTGCACGGCGGGGCGTTCTCCGTCGCGCGTGGACGCGGTGGGCCGGTCCGCCGGCGCCACCTTCCTCCTGCGGCGCCGCGAGGTGCCGCCGTGCGAGGTCCCGTAGCCGATCAGGACGTTGCCGGACCCGGCGCGCTCCTCCTCGGTGTAGGTCTCGGCGGCGGACTGCGGGGCGTCGACCGAGATCAGGGGCGACCCGACCCGCAGGGTGGCGCCCTCCTCGCCGTGCAGCCGCGCGACCACGCCGCCGAACGGCGACGGCACCTCGACCACGGCCTTGGCCGTCTCGACCTCGGCCACGGGCTCGTCCACGGCGACCGGGTCACCGGTCCCGACGAGCCACCGGACCAGCACGGCCTCGGTGAGCCCCTCGCCCAGGTCGGGCAGGTCGAACACCTGCGTGCTCATGCGGCGTCCTCCCACTGCAGCGTGTCGACGGCGTCGAGGATCCGGTCCACGCCGGGCAGGAAGTGGTGCTCCAGCTTCGGCGCGGGGTAGGGGACGTCGAACCCGGTGACCCGGCGAACGGGCGCCTCGAGGTGGTGGAAGCACTGCTCCCCCACCCGTGCCGCGATCTCCGAGGCCACCGAGGCGAAACCGGGTGCTTCGGCGACGACGACCGCGCGGCCGGTCCGGCGCACCTCGGCGCAGACGGTCTCGTCGTCGAACGGCACGATCGAGCGCAGGTCGACCACACCGAGGTCGCGGCCCTCGGTCGCGGCCTGGTCGGCGGCGGCCAGCGCCACCGGCACGGAGGGGCCGTAGGCGATCAGCGTGGCGTCGTTCCCCCGACGCCGGACGACGGCGCGGCCGATGGGCGGCACCGGGATCGCGACGTCGACCTCCTCCTTGGAGAAGTAGTGCTTCTTGGGCTCCAGGAAGATCACGGGGTCGGAGCCCGCGATCGCCGCGCGCAGCAGGCCGTAGGCGTCGGCGTTGGTGGCCGGGGCGACGACCGTGAGGCCCGGGGTGTGGGCGTAGTAGGCCTCGGAGGAGTCGCAGTGGTGCTCGACACCGCCGATCCCGCCCGCGTAGGGGATCCGGATGACGATCGGCAGCCGCACCTTGCCGCGCGTGCGGTTGCCGAGCTTCGCGACGTGGCTGACGATCTGCTCGAACGCGGGGTACGCGAAGGCGTCGAACTGCATCTCGACGACCGGGCGCAGGCCGTTCATGGCCATGCCGACCGCCATGCCGACGATCCCGGACTCGGCCAGCGGGGTGTCGAAGACCCGGCTCTCGCCGAACTCGCGGTGCAGGCCGTCGGTCACGCGGAAGACGCCGCCCAGCTGGGCCACGTCCTCGCCGAACACGACGACGGAGCTGTCCTCGGCGAGGGCGTCGCGCAACGCGGCGTTGATCGCCTGCGCCATCGTGAGCTTCCCGGCGCTCATCAGGCCTCCTCGGCGTCGAGTTCGGCCCGCAGAGCCGCGCGCTGCCGCGCCAACTGGGGCGTGGGGGTGGAGTAGACGTGCGCGAAGATCTCCCCGGGGTCGGCGGGCGACCCGGCACCGACTCCGGCGCGGACCGCCGCCGCCATCTCCTCGGCCGCCGCGTGGATCTCCCGCTCGCGTGCGTCGTCGAGCGCGCCGACCGCCGTCAGGTAGGTCTTCACCCGCAGCAACGGGTCGCGCGGGAGCCACTCGGTGACCTCGTCGTCGGTGCGGTAGCGGCTGGCGTCGTCGGCGTTGGTGTGCGACTCGACGCGGTAGGTGTCCGCCTCGACGAGCGTCGGCCCCTCCCCCGCGCGGGCACGGGCGACGGCCTCGCCGAGCACCTTCTCGAGCGCGGGCAGGTCGTTGCCGTCCACGCGCACACCGGGCATGCCGTACCCGATCGCCTTGGCGGCGAGCGACGGCGCGACGGACTGGCGCGCGAGCGGCACGGAGATCGCGTACTTGTTGTTCTGCACGAAGAAGACGACGGGGGCGCGGAACACGGCGGCGAAGTTGCAGGCCTCGTGGAAGTCGCCCTCGCTCGTCGCGCCGTCACCGCACAGCGCCATCACGACCGTGTCCTCGCCCTTGAGCCGCGCCGCGTGCCCGACGCCGACCGCGTGCAGCAGCTGCGTGGCGAGCGGTGTGGCCTGGGGCGCCACCTTGTGCTCGTTCGGGTCGTAGCCGCAGTGCCAGTCACCGCTCAACAACGTGAGCACCTCGACCGGGTCCACCCCGCGGGCGGCGATAGCGGCCGTGTCGCGGTAGGTCGGGAACAGCCAGTCGCCGTCGGAGAGCACCGACGCGCACGCGACCTGGCAGGCCTCCTGCCCCCGCGAGGACGGGTACACGGCCAGCCGTCCCTGCCGGACCAGCGCGCCGCACTGCTCGTTCAGGCGACGGGCGAACACGAGCTTGCGGTACCCCTCGGCCAGCGCCTCGGCGTCCGGTTTCGGCGCTCCCCTGACCAGCCGGCCGGTCTCGTCGAGCAACCGGGCCGGGGTGATGGCCGCCTTGAGCTGACCGGCACTCATCCGCACCTCCGCGAGCAGTTCCACCAGGCCCGAATGCTGACAAGATCGGTGGCCAATCGGCTAGATCCGCGCGACAGTGCGAGACGATTGACTTCGTGCGTCGATTCAGCCGGTCCAGTTGGACCGGTTACCGGCGCTTTCCACCTCGGGAGTGAGACACGTGGACGCGGAACTGGACGAGATCGACCGCCGGATCCTCGGCGAACTGGAGGCGGACGGCCGGTTGTCCGGTCGCGCGCTGGCCGAACGCGTGACGATCTCGCGCGCCAACGCCTACGCCCGGTTCGAACGCCTCGTCGCGGACGGGGTGATCACCGGTTTCACCGCGCGGGTCGACCCGGTGAAGGTCGGGCTGACCACGTCGGCGTACGTGGCGATGACGGTGCGGCAGAACAACTGGCGGGATCTGCAGGTCCGGCTGCGGGCCATCCCCGAGGTGCGGCACATGGCGCTCATGGGCGGCGAGTTCGACGTGATGCTGCTGGTCAGGGCGCAGGACAACAACGCGTTGCGGCGCGTGGTCCTGGAGGAGCTGCAGACGATCCCCGGAGTGCTGTCCACCAAGACGTTCCTCATCTTCGAGGACGCCGAGAACTGAGCTTCGCGTCACATCGGGTGGAAGTTGACACCGGTGTCAACGAATAGCGTCGAAAGCGTCCGCAGTTCGACGGTGCAGGAGTGATCCGCGATGAGCAAAGCGTTGGGGTACAAGGCTTTCGGTGACGCGAGCGTGCAGGTGTTCTTCGATCGGCAGGTCCCCGTGCCCGGCCCGGCCGAGGTCCTCGTCCGCGTCGAGGCCGCCGGGGTCAACCCGCTCGACCACAAGCTGCGGGCGGGGCACGTCTCCGCGATGAACGGCCACCTGCCGTTCCCCCAGGTGCTCGGCATGGAAGCCGCCGGGACCGTGCTCGCGGTCGGCGAGGACGTGACGGGCCTGGCCGTCGGCGACCGGGTCACCGGCTTCGCGCTGACCGGTGCCGGCACCTACGCGGAGACGACGCTGCTGCTCGGCACCTCCACAGCCCGCATCCCGGACGCGCTGCCCGCCACCTGGGCGGCCACCATCCCCGTCGCCGGCACCACCGCGCTGGACGTGCTCGACCAGCTCGGTCTGCCCGCCGGGGCGTCGTTGCTCGTGAACGGGATCGGCGGCGGCGTCGGCATCGCACTGGCGCAGCTCGCGCGGGACCGCGGCCTGGTGGTCACGGGCACGGCCAGCACGGCGAAGCGCGACCTCGTCACGGCGACCGGTGCGACCTTCGTCGACTACACCGAAGGCGATGTGGCGCAACGGTTGCGCGCGCAGGCCCCGGACGGTTTCGACGCGGTGGCCGACACCGTCGGCGGTGACTCGCTGCGCGAGATCGCCCCTCTGGGCAGGACGGTCATCTCCGTCGGCGACCCGTCCGTCACCGAGGTCGGCGGGGTGGCGGTCGAACGCCGGGTCGACCGGGCGGGCCTCGAACGCGTCGCGGAGCTGATGGTCGCCGGGAAGCTCGACCCGCACATCACCGGGACGTACCCGCTGGCGCGGGCGGACGAGGCGCTGGCGCTGGTCGAGTCGCTGCACGCCAGGGGCAAGCTCGTCATCGACCTGGGCCTCTGACCGGGCTCAGCCGGCGTCGGCCCCCTGCCGGTAGCGGGTGTTGCCCTCGATCAGCGCGTCGAGCGCGGCCCTGGCCTCGACGAGCCGGGTGATGTCGGCGGTCAGCCGGTCGCGTTCGCCGACCATGGCGGTGAACGCGTCCTCGGCGATCATCCTGTCGTCGCTGTCCACGCACGGCAGCAGCCGGGCGATCACCTTGCTGCCCAGTCCCGCGTCGAACAGCCGGCGGATGACCTCGACGCGGGCCACCTCCGTCGCCGCGTAGTGCCGCTGACCGCCGACGGACCGCGTGCTGTGCATCAGCCCCTGCTGCTCGTAGTACCGCAGGGAGCGGGCGCTGACGCCCGTCAGCCGGGCCAGCTCGCCGATCTTCATCGTCGGGGCGGGAGGCGTCGTGGTCACGGGTCCAGCGTAACCCCGCCTGCGCCGTGACCCCGGCGTCACCGTCCACATGCGACTCCGGCCGCGGGCTCAGGCCGCGGCCGTCGCGGGGGCCTCCTTCGCCGCCGAGCCGAGCCGGATCGCCGATACCAGGAAGAAGATCCCGCCGACCGCGGCGTAGCCCGCCACGGAGGTGAGCACGGCGTCGGGCCGCGAGGCCATCAGGGCGAACGACGTGCCGGCGCCCACGGACAGACCACCGCTGAGGATCATGGGCCACTGACCGCCCATGCGGCGCCGGCCGACGCCGACGACCAGCTGCACGACGCCCGAGACGATCGCCCAGGCACCCCACACCAGGAGGATGCCGGGGGTGCCGGACGTGGCACCGGCGACCGCGACGCCCCCGGCCGCCAGCAGGCTGACGGCGATGTTCACGTACAGGCCCAGCACGTTCTCCGACTGCCTGGAAGCACGCGCGTCGACGATCGCGGCGGCCACGTCGAACAGCGGGTAGAGCACGACGAGTGCGAGGACGACCGGCCCGAGCCCGGCCCCGGTCAAAGCGACCGGGACGGCCCAGACGAGCGCGAACGCGGCGCGGACGAAGTACAGCCGACGCAGGGACGACGCGGCGGAACTGGTGCTGGTCACAGGATTCCTTCGATTCGGCGTGGACGGCGGGACCCGTTCCGTCGTTGCCGACGGTACAAGACCGAACGTTCTATCTCTTCTCATCCTGAAGGGAGTACCGCGTCGATGTCAAGACCGAACGTTCTACCTACTTCGCGTGAGCCGCGGCCAATCCGCTTGCCGAAACCCCGTGGCTGCGGGTAGACCTGGAACCGTGCCCCTCACCGTCCGTCTCGCCCGTGGCCGCCGGCCGCGTGGCTGCCGCGCGCCCGCCCGGCGCGTGCTGGGACGCAGGGTGCGGTACGTGATCGGCTCCGAGGCGGGCCAGGTCAACGGGATGCGATGGCGTCGTGCGCCGCGCATCGCGCGGGATCGCTGACTCCCAGACCACTCACGACACCACCCGGGACCGGTCGTCCCGGGTCAGGAGCACATCGTCATGGAGCACGACTTCTTCTTCCCCGCCGCGCCCGGAAGCCTTCCCGGCGCCGACGGGTACTTCGGCGCGTTCGGCGGCCGGTTCGTCCCCCAGGCCCTCGTCGCGGCCGTCGACCAGGTCGCCGAGGAGTACGAACGGGCGAAGGCCGACCCCGCGTTCATCGCGGCGTTCGAGGAGCTCCTCGCCCACTACGTCGGCAGGCCGAGCGCGCTCACCGAGGTGCCGCGCTTCGCCGGGCACGCGGGCGGCGCACGGGTCTTCCTCAAACGCGAGGACCTCAACCACACCGGCTCGCACAAGGTGAACAACGCGCTCGGCCAAGCACTCCTGGCCCGGCGGATGGGCAAGACCCGCGTCATCGCCGAGACCGGTGCCGGGTCGCACGGCGTGGCGACCGCGACCGCGTGCGCGCTGACCGGCCTCTCCTGCACCGTCTACATGGGAGAGACCGACATGCGGCGCCAGGCGGTCAACGTGGCGCGGATGGAGCTGCTGGGCGCCGAGGTCGTCCCGGTGACGTCGGGGTCGCGCACGCTCAAGGACGCGATCAACGAGACGTTCCGGGACTGGGTCGCCCGCACGCACGACACCCACTACCTCTTCGGCACGGTCGCGGGGCCGCACCCGTTCCCCGCCATGATCCGCGACTTCCAGCGCGTGATCGGCGTCGAGGCCCGCCGCCAGCTCCTCGAACGGACCGGACGGCTGCCCGACGCCGCGATCGCCTGCGTGGGCGGCGGTTCTAACGCGATCGGCCTGTTCCACGCGTTCCTCGACGACCCCGTCCGCCTGGTCGGGTGCGAGGCCGCCGGGCACGGCGTGCAGAGCGGTGAACACGCGGCGTCCCTGACGGCCGGCGAACCGGGGGTGCTGCACGGCTCCCGTTCCTACGTGCTGCAGGACGACGAGGGCCAGATCGCCGAGGCCTGGTCGATCTCGGCCGGGCTCGACTACCCCGGCGTCGGTCCGGAGCACGCGCACCTGCACTCCTGCGGCCGGGCCGAGTACCGCCCGGTGACCGACGACGAGGCGATGCACGCGTTCCGGCTGCTCGCCACGACCGAGGGCATCGTCCCGGCGATCGAGAGCGCGCACGCACTGGCCGGTGCTCTCCAGGTCGGCGCCGAGCTCGGCCCGGACGGCCTGGTTCTCGTGAACCTGTCCGGCCGCGGCGACAAGGACCTCGACACGGCCTCCGCCCACTTCGGACTGGCGGGTGCGCGATGAGCGGAAACCTCCAGCTCCTCACGGACACGCTCGCGAGGGCGGAGCGGGAAGGCCGCGCCGCGCTCATCTCCTACCTGCCGGCCGGCTTCCCGACGGTCGACGACGGGATCACCTCGGTCCTGGCGACGCTCGACGCCGGCGCGGACGTCGTCGAGGTCGGCCTGCCGCACAGCGATCCGGTGCTGGACGGGCCGGTCATCCAGACGGCGGACGACATCGCGTTGCGCGGCGGGGTGCGGATCGCGGACGTCCTGCGCACGGTGCGGGAGGCCCACGCCGCCACGGGCAAACCGGTTCTGGTGATGTCGTACTGGAACCCGGTGTCGCGCTACGGCGTCGAGCGGTTCGCACGCGAACTGGCCGAGGCGGGCGGCGCGGGCTGCGTGCTGCCGGACCTGCCGGTGGCCGAGTCGGCGCAGTGGCGGCACCACGCCGCGGAGCACGGCCTCGCCACGGTGTTCGTGGTCGCGCCGAGCAGCACCGACGCCCAGCTGGCCGAGACCGTCGCGACCGGAACCGGGTTCGTCTACGCGTCCGCGCTGATGGGCGTCACCGGAGCGCGCGCCGCGGTGGACGAGGCCGCGGCGGTCCTGGTCCGCAGGCTGCGCGCGATCACCGACCTGCCGGTGTGCGTCGGCATGGGGGTCTCGGACGCCGCGCAGGCCGCCCACGTCGCCGGGTTCGCCGACGGCGTGATCGTCGGATCCGCTTTGGTGGCAACGCTCCTGGACGCGGGTGGGGGCGAGGCCGCACTCGCGGAGCTCACCGCGGAGCTGGCGGCCGGGGTGCGCGCGGGCTGAGGCACGGCGCCGGGCTCGCACCGCGAGCCCGGCACGGTCCTACTTGAAGCGCAGCAACCCGTCGACACCGGCGAGGAAGGTCGCGCCGACCTCCGCGGCGTCGGTCAGGCACCCCGCCGCCATGGCGCCGTCGCGGAGCATGACGAAGTGCCGGCCCGCGGCCGCGGCCGACTTCGCGTCGCTCTGCTCGAACAGGCCGGTGATGGTGCGCAGGAACCACTCGCGGTGCTCGAGGACGGTCCGGAGCACGGGGTGTGCGGGGTCCGGGAACTCCGCCGCGGCGTTGAGGAAGGCGCACCCGCGGAACCCGGCCGACTCGATCCCCGCGGCGATGGTCCGCGCCACGGCCCGCAGCGCCTCGTCCGCGGTGCCGCCGCTGGCGGCCGCCTCCTCGACCTGGTCGCGCTCCATCCGCGCGACGGTCCGGAGATAGGCGACGACGAGGTCGTCCTTGCTCGCGAAGTGCCGGTACAGCGTCGCCCGGGTCACCTTCGACTCCGCGACGATCCGGTCGATCCCGACGGAGTGCAGGCCCTCCGAGTAGAAGATCCGGGACGCCGTGGCGAGCAGGCGCGAGCGCGCTTCGGAGACCTGACCGTTGTGCACCATTGCGCCGATGGTACTGGACAGAACGGTCAGTCTCGCCTTGTCGGCCTTCGCGACGAGTCTCGTTCCTCTCCGCCGTGGCGAGCACCACAGACACGGCAGCTCATCCACGTGTGACACTTTGTCCATAAAATGACAGTTTGTTCACAACGGGAGGAGCCGGACGTGCCAGACGTCCCTTCCAGCACCGCGGACGCGGTGTTCGCCGCGCTGACCCCCGTGGTCGAGGGCATCGCGGCCACCTTCGGACGCAGCTGCGAGGTGGTGCTGCACGACTACCGCGACCGGGAGCGGTCGGTCGTCGCGGTCGCGGGCTCCGTGACCGGCCGGGTGGCCGGCGACGCGATGAGCGAGATCGGCCTGCGCGTCCTCGCCGCCGGGGACGACGCCCGCAACGAGGTCGGCTACCTCACCCGCGCGCAGGACGGCCGGGTGCTCAAGTGCACAACGCTGCCGTTGCGCGACGTGGACGGGACGCTGATCGGCGCGCTGTGCGTGAACATCGACGTCTCGGCCATCAACCGCGCCACCGGCGTGCTCTCCGACCTGCTCGGCCTGTCCGCGCTGCCGGAGCAGGTCCCCGCCACGTCGACGAACTTCTCCGGCGACCTGGACCAGGTCGTGGAGTCGCTCGTCGAACGCGCCGAGCGCGCGCACGCGGTGCCCGTGGCGGCGTTGGGACGGGAAGAACGACTGGCGCTCGTCCGCTCGCTGAACGACGCCGGCGTGTTCGCGCTGCGCGGTGCACCAGGCCGCATCGCCGCACGTCTCGGCATCTCCCGCACCGGCCTCTACAACGACCTCGCCGAACTGAAGAAGGACACGCCGTGACCGACAGCCCCGTCTTCCTCAGCGAGTCCGAGTCGGCCGCGCTCGTCGACGACGACCTCGCACTCGCCGCCGCCCGGGAGGCGTTCCTGGCCACCGCGGACGGCTCGACGTTCCCGGTCGTGATCGGACATTCCTCCCTGCCGCACACCAGGTTCACGCTCAAGTCCGGGTCCGCGGGCGACCTCGTCGGCGTGAAGATCGGCAGCTTCTGGCCGGACAACACCGCTCTCCCCCGCCACAGCTCCACGATCGTCCTGCTCGACCCCGCCACCGGCAGGCTGCGCGCCGTGGTCGAGGCGGCGGCCGCCAACGCCTACCGCACGGCCGCCGCCGACGCGCTCGCCGTCGCCACGCTCGCCCGCCCCGACGCGCGCACGCTGACCGTGATCGGCACAGGACACCAGGCATTGCACGAGGTCCGCGCGGTCAGCCGGGTGCGGCCGATCGACCGCGTCCTCGTCGTCGGCCGGCGTGCCGACGCGGCGCGGGCGTTCGCCGCGCAGGTGACCGCCGTGACCGGCCTGCCCGCGGACCCCGCCGACGCCCGGACCGGCGTGACCGCCGCGGACGTGCTCGTCACCGCCACAACCGCCCGCGAGCCCCTGTTCGACGCCGCCTGGGTCAGGCCGGGCACGCACATCTCCGCCATGGGCGCCGACGGACCGGGCAAGCAGGAGCTCCCCACCGAGATCCACGGCTCCGCCAAGCTCTTCTGCGACCTGCCGGACCAGTCCCGTGCGATCGGCGAGTTCCAGCACGCTCCCGGGGCCGTGCCGGTGGCACTCGGCGCAGTGCTGACCGGCGCCTCCGAAGGTCGGACCTCGCCCGAGGACACAACGGTGTTCGACAGTTCCGGCTTCGCCCTCCAGGACCTCACCCTCGCCGCCGCGCTGCTGCACCGCGCCGCCCTCGCAGGAGACACCGAATGACCACCGTGGACACTCCGGGCACGCCGTTCGCCCTGGTCGACGCCGACCGCCTGGACCGCAACGCCCTGAGGCTGCGCGACCACCTCCACGCGCTGGGCGTGCCGCTGCGCCTGCACGTCAAGACCGCCAAGTCCGTCGAGGTCGCCGACCGGGTCCACGCGGGCGGACCGATCACGGTCTCCACTCTCGCCGAAGCCGAGCACTTCGCCGACGCGGGCTACCGCGACATCCTCTACGCCGTCGGCATCGACCCGCACAAACTGCCCCGCGTCGCCACTCTGCTCCGCCTCGGCGTGACCCTCACCGTCCTGCTCGACTCCCTCGCCCAGGCCGAGGCGCTGACCCGGTTCGCACGCGACGGGGACCTCCGCGTCCCGGCGCTGGTCGAGATCGACTGCGACGGCCACCGCGGCGGCGTCGCACCCACCGATCCGGCACTCGTGGAGATCGGCCGCGTCCTCGGCGACAACCTCGCCGGCGTGCTCACCCACGCGGGCGAGTCCTACTTCGCTCGCACACCACAAGCTCTGCACCACGCAGCGCAGCACGAGCGCGACGTCGCCGTCACCGCCGCCGGCACCCTGCGCGGCGCGGGCCTGCCGTGCCCGATCGTCAGCGTCGGATCCACCCCCACCGCCCACGCGGCAACGGACCTGACCGGCGTCACCGAGGTCCGCGCGGGCAACTACGTCTTCTTCGACCTCGTCATGGCCGGCATCGGCGTCTGCACCACCGACGACCTCGCCCTCTCCGTCGTCGTCACCGTCATCGGCCATCGGCACGACAAGAACTGGATCCTCACCGATGGCGGCTGGATGGCCACCTCACGAGACCGCGGCACCCAGGTCCAAGCCGTCGACCAGGGCTACGGCCTCGTCACCGACGCGCACGGCACCCTCGTCCCCGGCCTGCTCATGACCGGCGCGAGCCAGGAACACGGCATCCTCAGCACGCGCGACAGCCAGCCGGTACCCGACCTGCCGATCGGCACCCGCCTGCGGATCCTGCCCAACCACGCCTGCGCCACCGCCGCGCAGCACGACCGCTACCACGTCGTCCGCGGCGCCACCGTCGAAGCGACCTGGTCACGACTCCGCGGCTGGTGACCACCCGACCGGCGAGGCGGTCACACCGCCTCGCCGGATCCGGCTAGTCCCTCTCGACCCGGTGCCCCACCACGGCCGGGCCGGGATGCGCGTGACCCGAGCCGTCACGCCGCGGGTCGACGTCCGGCAGCTCGACAGGCGCCCCCTTCTCGTCCGCACCCGCCGGCCTGCTGCCGATCCACGCCAGCACCAGGTGCGTCTCGCCCTTGAGGAACCGCTGCGACCGCACACCCCCCGTCGCGCGCCCCTTGGCCGGGTACTCGCTGAACGGCGTGACCTTGACGCTCAGTCCCGACGACGTGACGACCATCGGCTCGCCGTGCTCCCCGTCGTCCGTGCGAATCGCTCCGAAGAACACCACGTGCGCGTCCCCGCTGAGGTTGATGCCGGCCATACCGCCACCCTTGAGCCCCTGCGGCCGCACCAGCTTCGCGTCATAACGCAGCAACGACGAATCAGAACTGACGAACGCAAGCGTCTCGCTGCCGTCCGCGAGCCACGTGCAGCCGACGACCTCGTCGCCGTCCTTGAGCGTGATGACCTCGAACTCGTCCGACCGCACCGGCCACTCCGGCACGCACACCTTCACGGTGCCCTGCCGGGTGCCGAGCGCGAGACCGGGCGAGTCCTTCGGGTCGAGCGGCGCGATGCCGACGACCTTCTCCCCCTTCTCCAGCGGCACGAGCTCGCTCGCCGCCATACCGCCGCGAAGGCTCACCGTCCCGCTCTGCTCGGGCAGCACCGGCAACGGCAGCACGTCGGTCTTGAACGCGCGACCCTTGTTCGTGATCAGCACGACCTGCCCGCGAGCCGTCGAGTGCACGACCGCGAGCACCGCGTCGTGCTTCACCCGGCCCGCCCGCCGCTTGCCCTCCGACGCCTCCTCCGACTCCGCCGCGGTCCGCGCGACCAGCCCGGTGGCACTGAGGATGACCTGGCACGGGTCGTCCGCGACCTCCAGCGGCCCGGCGGGCTTCGACGCCGCCAGCACCTCCTTGAGGTCACCGTCGATGAGGCTCGTCCGCCGCTCGCCGCCCAGCTCCTTGGCCACGGCCGCCAGCTCCGACGACACGAGCTTCTTCAGCACGCCCTCGTCGTCGAGGATCGCCGACAGCTCGGCGATCTCCCGGGTGAGCTTGTCCTGCTCGTTCTCGAGCTCGATCTTGTCGTACCTGGTGAGGCGGCGCAGCGGCGTGTCGAGGATGTAGGAGGCCTGGATCTCCGACAGCTTGAACTGCTTCATCAGGCCGTCCTTGGCGGCAGCGGCGTTTTCGCTGCCCCGGATCAGCTTGATGACCTTGTCGATGTCGAGCAGGGCCTTCAGCAGACCCTCGACCAGGTGCAACCGCTCCTCGCGCTTGCGGCGCCGGAACTTCGTGCGCCGCGTGACGACCTCGTAGCGGTGCCCCAGGAAGACCTCCAGCAGCTGCTTGAGGCCGAGCGTCTGCGGCTGTCCGTCGACCAGCACCAGGTTGTTGATGCCGAACGACTGCTCCATCGGCGTCAGCCGGTACAGGTCCGCGAGCAGCGCCTGCGGGTTCACGCCCACCTTGCACTCGATGACGAGCCGGATGCCGTTCTCGCGGTCGGTCAGGTCCTTGACGTCCGCGATGCCCGTGAGCCGCTTGGACTTGTTCACCTCGTCGGTGATCTTCTCGACGATCCGCTCCGACCCGACGCCGTACGGCAGCTCGGTGACCGTGATCGCCTGCCTGCCCCGCGAGCCCTCCAGCGGACCGATCTCCACCTTGGCGCGCATGCGAACGACACCACGACCGGTCTCGTACGCCTTCCGCACCTCGTCGAGGCCCAGCAGGATGCCGCCGGTCGGCAGGTCCGGCCCCGGCACGAACTCCATGAGCTTGTCGAGGTCGGCGTTCGGGTGCGTGATCAGCCACCGCGCCGCCCCGACCACCTCGCGCAGGTTGTGCGGGATCATGTTCGTGGCCATGCCGACCGCGATGCCGGACGTGCCGTTGACCAGCAGGTTCGGGAACGCCGCCGGCAGAACGCTCGGCTCTTCGAGCGAGCCGTCGTAATTGGGCCGGAAGTCGACCGTCTCCTCGTTCAGCTCGCCGACCAGCTGCATGGCGACCGGGGACATGCGGCACTCCGTATAACGGCTCGCAGCCGGTCCGTCGTCTGGACTACCGAAATTGCCGTGTCCGTCGATCAACGGCTCGTTGAGGCTGAAGTCCTGGGCGAGGCGGACCAACGCGTCGTAGATCGCCGTGTCACCGTGAGGATGGAACTTGCCCATTGTGTCGCCTACGACGCGGGACGACTTCACGTACGCGTGCGTCGGGCGGTATCCCGCCTCGTGCATCGAGAACAGGATGCGGCGGTGCACCGGCTTCAGCCCGTCCCGCGCGTCCGGCAGAGCCCGCGAGTGGATGACCGAGTACGCGTACTCGAGGTACGAGTCCTCGATCTCGGTCTTCAGCGAGTTGTCGAGAACCTTCGCACCGGCCCGGTCGAACGCGGCGGGGTCGACCTTGGTCGTGGGTCCCTTGCGGCGTGCCATGACTTCGTAACTCCGTCTGTGTCTTGAAGAAGGCTTAGAGGTCGATGGCCGACTGGTCGACCCTGGCGGCGGACTCGACGAGCCAGTTGCGGCGCGGCTCGACCTTCTCGCCCATCAGCAGTTCGAGGGCTTCCTCGGCGGCTTCGGCGTCGTCCATGGTGATGCGGCGGACGGAGCGGCTGGCCGGGTTCATCGTGGTCTCCCACAGCTCGTCCGCGTCCATTTCGCCCAGGCCCTTGAACCGCGGCACCGGCGTGACGACCTGCTTGCCCGCCTTCTGCAGCCGCGCGACCGTCTGCTCCATCTGCCGCTGGGTGAAGGTGAAGTGCGTTTCGGCGTTGCGGCCGCGCGTCATCACCTTGTGCAACGGCGGCATGGCGGCGTACAGGCGGCCGTCCTCGATGACCGGGCGCATGTACTTGGCGAACAGCGTGATCAGCAGCGTGCGGATGTGGCTGCCGTCGACGTCCGCGTCGGCCATCAGGATCACGCGGCCGTAGCGCATCTGGGAGAGGTCGAACGTGCGGCCGGTGCCCGCGCCGAGGACCTGGACGATCGAGGCGATCTCGGCGTTGCGCAACGTGTCGGCCAGGGAGGCCTTCTGGACGTTGAGGATCTTGCCGCGCAACGGGAGGAGCGCCTGGTACTCGGAGACGCGCGCCATGCGCGCTGAGCCGAGTGCGCTGTCGCCTTCCACGAGAAAAAGTTCGCTACGCGAAACACCTGTGGTCCGGCAGTCGACGAGCTTGGCGGGCATCGCCGCGCCCTCGAGCGCCGTCTTGCGCCGAGCCGCGTCCTTCTGCTGCTTCTGCGTGAGCCGCACGCGCGAGGCGTCGACGACCTTCTGCAGCACGGTCTTGGCCTCGACCTTGGTCTTGCGGTCCTCGGTCCACGCGCGGACCTGGGCGTCGACGATGCCCTGCAGCACCTTGGTGATGCCGGCGGTGGAGAGCTCGTCCTTGGTCTGCGAGGTGAACTGCGGCTCGGGGATGCGGACGTGGACGACGGCGGTCATGCCCTCCAGCACGTCGTCCAGCGTGGGCATCTCCTCCTTGGGCTTGAGGAGGCCGCGGGTCTTGGAGATGGCGTCCTGGACCGACTTGAGCACCGCTCGGTCGAAGCCGCGGCGGTGGGTGCCGCCGTGCACGTTGCGGATGGTGTTGGTGAAGCACTCGACGGTGCGCTCGTAGCCGGTGCCCCAGCGCAGGGCGACCTCGACCTCGGCCTGACGCTCCACTTTGGACCGCATCACGCCGTTCTCGTCGGCGGCGTTCTCGAAGTAGGTGCCGGTGCCGGTGATCACCAGGGTGCCGGAGACCGCGCGGTCGCCGGAGGGGGCCAGGAACTCGACCATGTCGGTCAGGCCGTTCGGGTAGTGGAAGACCTCTTCGGAGATCGCGTCCTCCAGTGCCGACCGCAGCACGTAGGTCACGCCGGGCACGAGGAACGCCGTGTTGCGGAGCTTCGTGCGGACGGTGTCCACGTCGAGCGAAGCGCCGTTCTCGAAGTAGCGGGCGTCGTACCAGTAGCGGATGGAGGTGCCGGTCGACTCGCTGCGCTTCATCTTGCCGACGACGTTCAGGCCGTTCTGGCGGGTGAACTTCGCCTTGGGGCCGGGGCCGTCGAAGACGCCGGGAACGCCGTGGGCGAACGACATCTCGTGGACCTTGCCGCCGCGGCGGACCGTCACGTCGAAGCGGTGCGAGAGGGCGTTGACGGCCGAGGCGCCGACGCCGTGCAGGCCGCCGGAGGTCTTGTAGCCGGAGCCGCCGAACTTGCCGCCGGCGTGCAGCTTGGTCAGCACCAGTTCCACACCGGACAGACCGGACTTGGCGTGCACGTCGGTGGGGATGCCGCGGCCGTCGTCGTCGACCTGGACGCTGCCGTCGGCGTGCAGCGTGACCACGATCTTCGACGCGTGGCCCGCCACGCCCTCGTCCGTCGAGTTGTCGACGATCTCGCTGAAGAGGTGGTTGATGCCCCGGCTGTCGGTCGACCCGATGTACATGCCGGGCCGCTTGCGGACGGCCTCGAGTCCTTCGAGGTGCGTCAGGTCGTCGGCCCCGTACAGGGTCTCTGCGGTCACGGGTACTGCTCCCTGGATCGTGTGCGGACTGCCAGCAGGGTATCCGGACCCCCCGACAATTTTTTGCACGACGCCCGTGATGACCGTGGAACGGGCGGCGGGTGCTGCGTCACAACGCCGTGACCACGGTCTTCGCGTCCGGCGCAGCCGGGGAGTACCCGCATTTCAGAGCCTTACCGCCCAACGGGAGCCCTCACATCGGTGAGCGGCGGCCCGAGGCCGTTCAGCGGCGGGTCGGCGCAGGTCACGTCCAAGGCGAGCGCCTCACCGAGTCACGACCGGTGACCGAGCGTGGCCGGGCACCTCCTCCGCGACGCCCCGGGAAGGTTCGGACGGGTCCGTTCGACCGCTGCGAGACCCCGCGAGTCGTCTGTCCACACCGGACTGGAAGCGGGCCGGTCCCGGTGCCGGCGGAACCGGGCGAAGGGCCGCTCCCCGCCCCCGAGACCCCGGACGGGGCCGGGTTGCGCGCGAGACCGTTCCGAGACCTTCCCGGAACGGAGCCGTGAACCGGGATCGGCAGCGGCACGTATGCCCCGGTGTCGGAGACGGACCGAGGGACGGAGTGATCGCGTGCGGCATGGTGTGGACTCGGGCCTCTTCCAGCAGACCGCGCACAGCCCGTCCTACTTCGAGCTGTCGCGGACGGGTGCGGGCGAGCTCGTGGACTTCTGCATCCCGTGCAACCCGTACTTCCCGACGCCGCAGATGTTCGAGGAGCTCTCGAAGAACCTCGAGGCGGTCTTGAAGTTCTACCCGAGCGACTCGTCGAAGATCGCGCAGCAGCTGTGCACCGTCCTCGGTCTCAACCCGGCCACGATCGCGATGTCGAACGGCAGCACCGAGCTCATCACGTGGATGGACCACCTGTGGATCCACGAGAGCGTCGCCGTCCCGATCCCGACGTTCGGCCGCTGGACCGACCAGCCGATGGAGAGCAACAAGCGCGTCGACATGTTCCTGCTGCAGGAGAGCGACAACTTCGAGCTGGACGTCGACGAGTACGTCAAGTTCATCAGGGCCCGCGGCAGCAGGGTCGCCGTGATCTGCAACCCGAACAACCCCGACGGCGGCTACCTGCCGCGCCGGGAGATCGTCCGGTTCCTGGACGAGCTCGCCGACCTGGACCTGGTCGTGATCGACGAGTCGTTCGTCGACTTCGTCGAGGTCGAGCGCAACCCGTCGGTCGCCGCCGAGGCGTCCATCCGGCCCAACGTGGTCGTGCTGAAGAGCCTCGGCAAGAACTTCGGCCTGCACGGCGTCCGGTTCGGCTACCTGGTCGCGAACCCGGGGCTGGCGGGGAAGATGCGCCGGACCCTGCCGAAGTGGAACCTCAACTCCCTGGCGGAGGCCGTCGTGTTCATGCTGGCCGAGCACGAGGCGGAGTACGCCGAGAGCCTGCGCCTGCTGTCGCGCGACAGGTACCGGATGGGGATGGAGCTCTCGCGCGTCCCCGACCTCACCGTCTACTCCTCGCAGGCCAACTTCCTGCTGGTCAAGCTCGGCGGCGGGGTGGACGGCCGCGAGCTGCGCGACCACCTGCTGTCCCGCCACCAGGTCTTCATCCGCGAGTGCGGCAACAAGCTCGGCATGAGCAGCCGGTTCGCGCGCCTGGTGGTGCGGCCGGAGCACGACGTCGACCGGCTCGTCGAGGGCATCCGCGACTTCGCGCAATCGAGGTGGACGACAGACCACGCAAGCCATTCGAGTCATTCGAGTCATTCGAGCGAACCGTCGCTCCTCATGCACAGCGCCTGAACCCCTTGAAAGGCAGACCAGAGATGTCATCACCGCACGTCCTCAGCGGTCGGCGCGGCCAGGTGGCTGCGGCCGCGCTGGTGGGCGCCACACTGCTCAACGCGGCCCTGTTCGGCGGCACGAACGCCACGGCGTCGTCGCACCGCGAGGCTCCGCTGATCGCGGGTGACCCGGCCGTCGACAACACGGACCTGTACGCGTTCGTCAGTCCTGACCACAAGGACACCGTCACGCTGGTCGGCAACTGGTCCGGGTTCCAGGAACCCAACGGCGGCCCGAACTTCTTCCCGTGGGCCGAGGACGCGCAGTACGACTTCAACATCGACAACGACGGTGACGCGAAGCCGGACATCACGCTGCGCTGGCAGTTCCGCGACGACGACCGGCGCAAGAACAACACGTTCCTCTACACCAACGGTGTCGTGGACTCGCTCGACGACGAGAACCTGCTGTTCCGGCAGCGCTACGACCTCGAGGCGATCTACGAGAGCGGCCAGAAGGTCAAGCTGGTCACCAACGCCCCGGTCGCTCCGTCGCCGAACGGCCCCGCGTCGATGCCGGACTTCAAGAAGCTGCGCGACCAGGCCGTCGTGCAGATCCCCGGTGGCGGCAAGGTCTACGTGGGCCCGTCCGAGGACGCGTTCTTCGCCGACCTGCGGGTGTTCGACCTGCTCTACGGCGGCAACCTGAGCGAGGTCGGCCAGGACACGCTGCGCGGCTACAACGTCAACACGATCGCGGTGCAGCTGCCCAGGAACGCGCTGGCGCTGAAGAACGACATGCACCGCAACCCGAACATCGGCGTCTGGAGCACCACGCAGCGCCGCACGATGAAGCTCTCGCCCGGCAAGGCCGAGGCGGTCGGCGACTTCGTGCAGGTCTCGCGGCTGGGAAACCCGCTGGTGAACGAGGTCGTGGCGCCCGCGGGCCTCAAGGACGCGTTCAACGGCCTGCGCCCCGACCAGGACGCCGGCGTGAAGGAGCTCGTCGACCGGGTCGTGAACCCGGAGCTGCCGAAGCTGGTCGAGCAGATCTACAAGATCCCGGCGCCGCAGGGCCAGCGCGACGACCTGGCGGAGATCTTCCTGACGGGCATCACGAAGAAGCTCGGCGGGCAGATCAACGCCGACCTGAACTCGCAGGTCGACAACGCCGACGTCGACAAGAACCGCTTCCGCCCCAGCGAGATGCTGCGGCTGAACATGATGATCGAGCCGAACGCGAACCCGAACCGCCTGGGCCTGCTGGCCGGTGACACGCAGGGCTTCCCGAACGGCCGGCGGCTGACCGACGACGTGGTGGACATCGCCGTGCAGGCGATGGAGGGCGCCGCGGCGTCGGGCAAGATCGTCGAGGCGCTCGCCACGGGGGACAAGGTCGACGCGAACGACCAGCCGTTCGAGGCGGCCTTCCCGTACGTGGGCCTGCCCCGCAACGGCACCGCGGTCAACGCCTCGGGCACCACCGCCGAGGTCGCGGTCAACCCGGTCGGCAAGATCGGCACCATCGACCCGATGGCGATGACCACCGCGGTGGGTTCGGCGGCCGTGTTCGGCGCCGGTTTCTTCCTCTGGCGCAAGCGCCAGCAGTCGATCCGCAAGTACGGGTCGCACTCGAAGTGAGGTACCAGCAGCGGCAGGCCGTCGCGGTGGGTCTCCTGGTCACCGCGGCGCTTGCCCACCTCGCCGCCTCCGGTCCTGCCGACAGCAGGGCCGGGGGCGAGCCTCCCGTTCCGGCCGTGGCGCGGCAGAACCAGATGCACCGGGTGGTGCACCAGCTGCAGCAGCGGCTGCACGCACTGCCGCAGGACCAGGCTTCCTGGGCGCGGCTGGGTTCGTCCTACGTGGAGCTGGCGCGCGTCACGGCCGACCCCTCGTACTACGCGAAGGCCGAGGGCGCGTTGAAGAACGCGGGTGACACGGGTCCCGCCGCCATCGGCATGGGCACGCTCGCCAACGCCCGCCACGACTTCCCCGCGGCCCGCGACTGGGCCCTCAGGGCCGTCACCGCGCTGCCGTCCTCCGCGGAGGCGCACGGCGTGCTCGCGGACGCGTTGACGCAGCTCGGCGACGACGCCGGCGCACAGGACGCGGTGCAGAGGATGCTCGACCTCAAGCCGAACACCGCTTCGTTCGCCCGTGCTTCCTTCCACCTCGAGCTCCACGGCGACGTCGAGGGCGCCCGCGCCACGATGCACCGCGCGCTGAAGGCCGCCTCGACGCCCGAGGAGATCGCGTTCTGCCGTTACCGGCTGGGCGAACTCGCGTTCGACCACAACCGGCTCGACGAAGCCGCGCAGCACTACGAGCAGGGACTGGCGGCGAGAGGAGACGACATGACTCTCACCCAAGGCATGGCCAAGGTGGCGGCGGCACGGGGTGACGTCCCGGCGGCGCTCGAGGACTACCGCGGGCTGGTGGCCCGCGCTCCCCTGCCCCAGTACCTGCAGGAGTACGCGGAGCTGCTGGAGGCCGCCGGGAAGACCGACGAGGCCGCCAGGCAGTACGGCGTGCTGACCGAGCAGCAACGACTGATGGAGTCGCAGGGTGCTTCCGACGACCTGGCCGCTGCTCTCGTCGCCGCGGACCGCGGTGACGGCGTGCAGGCGTTGCGCCGTGCGGAAGCCGAGTGGGGCCGCCGGCAGAGCGTCTTCGTGGCCGACGCGATGGCTTGGGCGTTGCACGTGAACGGCCGGGACGCGGAGGCGTTGGGCTACTCCGACCGCGCCGTCGCCCTGGGCTGGCAGAACGCCACGTTCTCCTACCACCGCGGCATGATCCTCGCCGCGCTGGGCCGGGTGGCCGAGGCCCAGGAGGCACTGGTGCGGGCGCTGACGCTGAATCCGAACTTCTCCCCGTTGCAGGCTCTGAAGGCGGGTCGCAAGCTCGCGGAGCTCCGGGGCGGCAGGTGAGCCTGTCGAGCTGGGTGGTGCGACCGGTCCTGGTGGTCGCCCTGCTGCTCGCCGGGATCTTCTTCATCACCGGCGAGGCGTCGGCCCACCCGCTCGGCAACTTCAGCGTCAACCACTACCACGGCCTGCACCTGCACCCGGACCGCGTCGACCTCCGGTCCGTGGTCGACGTCGCGGAGATCCCGACGCTGCAGGAGAACCTGAAGGCCCGCGACGCGCGGCAGTGGTGCGAGGAGGTCTCCGGGACCGATGTGTCCACCGTGGACGGACGGCGGATCAGCTGGACGCTGTCGAGCTCCTCCAAGGACCACCCGGCAGGTCAGGCCGACCTGCCCACGACGCGGCTGGTGTGCGAGTTCACCGCCCGGGTCGACCTCGCCCGCCCGGCCAGGTTCGAGTTCCGCGACGAGGCGAACGCCGACCGGGTCGGCTGGCGCGAGATCACCGCCGCGGGCACCGGCATCCGGCTCGCGGGCTCGGAGGTGCCCACCGAGAGCATCAGCGACGAGCTGCGCACCTACCCGGAAGACCTGCTCAGCGACCCGGTGGACGTGCGTTCGGTCGCGTTCACCGCCGAACCCGGCACCGGGTCCGAGCCGAAGAGGGCCACCGGTTCCCCCGTGGGGTCGTTCAGCGTCACGGCGGCCCGCCTCCACGACATCCTGGGCAGCGACGACCTCACCCCGTGGCTCGGGTTCCTGGCCGTGCTGCTCTCCCTCGTCCTGGGCGCCTCGCACGCCGCGTTGCCCGGTCACGGCAAGACGCTCATCGCCGCCTACCTCGCCGGGCGCCAGGGCACGCCGAAGGACGCTTTCGTCGTCGGCGCGTCGGTCACGGCGACGCACACCGGCGGCGTGCTGGTCCTCGGCCTCGTCATCAGCGCGTCCAGCGCGCTGGCCGGCGAGCAGGTCCTGCGCTGGCTCGGGCTCGTCAGCGGCGTGCTGATCGCGTTGATCGGCGTGGTGCTGCTGCGCTCGGCACTGTCCACGACCCGCGAACCCGCGCTCGTCGGCGCCCTGACGGGACACGGGCACGGACACGGGCATGGGCACGGGCACGGCCACGGGTACAGCCGCGCGAGTCTGATCGGCATGGGCGCGGCCAACGGCCTGGTCCCCTCCCCGTCCGCGCTCGTCGTCCTGCTGGGGGCGATGGCACTCGGCCGGACGTGGTTCGGCGTGCTGCTCGTCGTCGGTTACGGGGTCGGCATGGCGGCCACGCTGACCGCGGTCGGCCTGCTGCTCGTGAAAGCGCGGGAACGCGTCGAGAAAATCCTGGACGGCCGTGCCACCCGCGCTCTGTCCCATTGCGCACCTGTCGGCACAGCCGCGATGGTGATCGTGGTCGGTGGCTGGCTCGCTTTGCAGGCGCTTTAATTGCACGGCGGTTAAGCCGAAGGGCCCGGATTCGGTCTGAATCCGGGCCCTTCGACTGTTTCCGCCCTTACAGGTTCGCCACCACGAACGCCTTGCCCTCGGTGTTCTCGATCGAGATCGACTTCACCTTGTCGGGCGAGACGCTGACCATGCCCCGCACGGTGGAACCCTCGACCCGCTGCTTCTCGGTCGTGGTCCACGCGAACGCCTCGGTCTTCGTGCCGTCCGTGCCGATGACGACGAGCTTGCACTTCTGGGCGGCCGGCAAGCCGTCCACGTCCGCCGTCACCAGGTACCGGTCCTGCGATGACGGCGCGATCTCCGCCACCAGCCTGATCCCGCCCGTCGTCCCCTCGCCCGCGCGGGTGGAGGCGGTGCCGGTGCCCGGCGCCTGGTTCTGCACGAACACGGCGGCACCCCCGAACGCGACCACCGCGGCGACTGCCGCGGCGGCGAGGTACCCCGGCCAGCGCCGGGCCTTGGCGTGCTGCGGTTCGGGGAGTTCCTCCACCGGCACCGGACTGGCTCTCGGGCGCGGGTCGGCCACCCTCGGCGAGGGAATGGCCGACTCCTGCCTGATCTGCCGCAACGTGCGTTGCAGCACCAGGTCCGAAGGCATGGGCAGGTCGTCCTCGAGCTCGTGCAGGAACGCCTCGCGAGGCACGTCGTCGAGCGCTGTGCGGATCCGGTGGAAGTCGGCGACCTGCGCACGGCAGGGCGGACAACCCCTCAGGTGCTGTTCCACGCCGGAACTCTCGTGCACGTCCAGAACGCCGAGCGCGTAGCAGCCAAGGGTGACCGCGTCGTGCGCGCCAGCTGTCATACGACCTCCTCGTCGTCCCGATTCGACCCCCGCGGCGAAACGGTGTCACAAGGAAAACGGGCAGATAGGAGTGGTCGGTTCAGCTTGCGAACGAGTTCATTCCGATATCGCATAACAATGGCATTACGTGACCGCGCAACTACGGTTCCGGTCAGGCCTGAGCTGCGCTTTTCACTCGATCGGACGACTCAAGGCGGCTCGAATGACTACAGGCACGTAGATGGACGAACTGCCGGTCGCTCCGGCGACTCGATGAACACCGCGAGACCGTCGAGGACGCGCGCGAGACCGAACTCGAACTCGTCGAGCGGCTGTTCGAAGCCGCCGGTGTTCCAGATGTGCGTCATCATCGGCAGGCGGTCGGGCGTGAAGTGCTCCCAGAGCGTCTCCCTGCCGTTCCACCAGTCCTCCTCGGACACGCCGGTCTCGCGTTCGGCCTGGACGCGGTCGGCCATCGTGCGGCCGACGCCGTCGACGAAGTGCGCCACGGCCGTCACGACGGCCACGATCTCCTCGGACGCGAGGCCCAGCTCCGACACCACGGCGTAGGCCGCGTCCTGGCGGGTCATGGCGTGCGGACCCGGCATGCGGCGCGAGGTCGTCAGCTGCAGCATCCACGGGTGTGCGCGGTACATCGCCCACATCTGGCGGGCGAAGAACTCGAGACCTTCCCGCCACGGGCCCTTCGGCGTGTGCGCGGTCTCGCTCCAGACCGCGTCGACCATCAGGTCGAGCAGCTCCGACTTGCCGGGCACGTGCCGGTAGAGCGACATCGCCGTGTTGCCGAGCGTCTCGGCGACCCGCCGCATCGTGAGCGCGTCGACGCCCTCGGCGTCGGCCACCTTGATGGCCGCCTCGACCACCCGCGCCTGGCTCAGCGCCGCCTTCGGCCCTCTCGTCGCCTCCGCCGGCGGCTCCCACAGCAGCCGCACGCTCCGGTCACGATCGCTCTTCACCCAGCCTCCTCCGCCACCGCCTTGCCTGTGAATCCTAAAACCGTGTACAACGTACACCTAGCGTACAACGTAAGCAGTCAAGTCACGGGGGTGAAGTCGTGGGACACGCGGTGGTCGCGGAAGGCCTGCGCAAGAGGTTCGACAAGAGGTGGGCGCTCGACGGGTTCGACCTGGCGGTGCCCGCCGGCACGGTGTGCGGGCTGCTCGGCCCGAACGGCGCCGGGAAGACGACGGCGGTGCGCATCCTCGCGACGCTGCTGCGCCTGGACGGCGGCCGTGCGGAGGTCGCCGGGCACGACGTGGCACGGGAGGCGCCCGCCGTGCGCCGCCAGGTGGCGCTGAACGGCCAGCAGTCGACGGTCGACGACGTGCTGACCGGCAGGGAGAACCTGGTCATGTGGGGACGGCTCTACCACCTCACCCGGCGCCAGGCCGAAGCCCGGGCGGACGAGCTGCTGGAGCAGTTCGGGCTCACCGGCGCGGCGGACAAGCGCGCCAAGCACTACTCGGGCGGCATGCGGCGACGCCTGGACCTGGCGTCCAGCTTCATCATGCGGCCGTCGGTGCTGTTCCTCGACGAGCCGACGACCGGCCTCGACCCGCGCAACCGCGGCGAGGTGTGGCGTGAGGTGAAGCGGGTCGTCGCGGAGGGGACGACGGTCCTGCTCACCACCCAGTACCTCGACGAGGCCGACCAGCTCGCCGACCAGGTCGTGGTGCTCGACACCGGCCGCGTGGCCGCGCAGGGCACGCCGGACGAGCTGAAGTCCAAGCTCGGCGGCGACCGGATCGAGGTCGTGGTCCGCGACGCCGTCGAGCTGCCGCTGGTGGCGGACGTGCTCGGGCCGGACGCCGAGGTGGACCCCGACGCGTTCCGGGTGAGCGCGGCGGTGACCGACCGGGTCGCGGCGCTGACGCGGGTGGCGTCGGCCCTGGCGGCCAAGGGCGTGGAAGCCGAGGACATCGCGCTGCGGCGGCCCACCCTCGACGAGGTCTTCCTGGCGATCACCGGGCACAGGGCGGAGGCACGGGCGTGAACGCGGTCAAGTTCGCGGCGGTCGACTCGTGGGTCGTCGCCAAGAGGGATCTGATCCACTGGGTGCGCGAGCCGGTCAGGGTGTTCGCGAACCTCGCCTACCCGGTCATCTCGGTGCTGATCTTCGGCCTGGTGTTCGGCAGCGCGATGAACGTCTTCGGCGGCGGCGACTACATCGAGTTCCTGCTACCGGGCATGTTCGGGCAGACCATCGCGTTCGGTGTCGGCACCACGCTGATGATGGTGTCGATGGACGCCGACCGCGGTGTCACGGACCGGTTCCGCGCGTCATCGATGTCGCAGACCGGCGTGGTGGCCGGGCGCAGCATCGCGGACCTCGTGAACTCGTCGCTGGAGCTGCTCGTGCTCGCCCTGTGCGGTCTGGTGATCGGCTGGTCGTTCCACGACGGGCTGCTCAACGCGCTGCTGGCGTTCGCACTGCTGCTGTGGCTGCGGTTCGCACTGGTGTGGATCGGCATCTACCTCGGCCTGCTGGTGAAGCCGGAGGCGGCCCAGGCGTCGTGGATGTTCCTGTTCCCGCTGACGATGTTCGCGAACACGTTCGTCTCGCCGGAGCTGATGCCGGGCTGGTTGCGGGTGGTCGCGGAGTGGAACCCGCTGTCGTCCACGGTCGCGGCGGCGCGGGAGCTCTTCGGCAACCCCGGTGTGGGCGGCGACTCGTGGGCCGCGCAGCACTCGCTGTTACTGGCCGTGCTGTGGCCGGCGGTGTTCGTGGCGATCTTCTGGCCGCTGTCGGTGCTGAAGTACCGCAACCTCAGCCGCTAGCCGGCCGCTTTCCAGCCAGGCCGTCCGGAACTGGCCGGCGAGCCACCTCGCGAGGAGCCGCCGCCAGTCCCGGACCCTGGCCAGCTGCTCGGGCCGGAGAGCCCTGTCGTGCTCCCACCGCCGCCAGTCGTCGCTCGCGAGCCAGCCGACGCAGCCCGCGATCCGGTGCGCCCGCAACAACTGCAGGTCGGGCCGGTGGCCGTACCCGGTCCAGAACGCTTGTGGCAGTTCGGTTCCGTGCAGGTACAGGTGTTCCTCGAACGCCGCGAGCTCGTCGAGCGGGTTGCCCTGCCCCGGGTTGTCCCAGTCGATCAGGGTGGCCTTCCCGTCGCCCACGATGATGTTGTGCAGGTTCACGTCGTTGTGCAGCAGGCCGACGCG
Organism: Lentzea jiangxiensis; assembly: GCF_900104175.1. GTDB lineage: Bacteria > Actinomycetota > Actinomycetes > Mycobacteriales > Pseudonocardiaceae > Lentzea > Lentzea jiangxiensis. Next base: position 37,170 of record NZ_FNIX01000024.1, on the reverse strand, counting down.
GTGGATCCTGCGGAACGCCAGGCCGATGCCGCGCCAGACCTCGGCGGACACCGGCAACGCGTCCGCGAGCGTCCGCCCCTCGACGTACTCGACCAGCACGTCGCCGCGACCGTTGTGCGCGAGGACCGCCGGTGCGCCGGGCACGACGAACTTCGGCAGGTCGCGGGCGACCTTCGGTTGCCGCAGCACGGCTTTGCGGCCGTCGGCCAGCGTCACGAGGTGCAGGACGTTGGTGAGCCCCTCCCCTTGCAGGGGTTCGACGCGGACGGCGGTCTCCAGCAAGCGGAACAACACCCACCTCCAGCAGCAGCGGTGCCCCCACCGGAGCCGTCACCCTCGACGGCGTCCTGGATACCAGGTGTCGGTGAACGGCGCGCGCCGGCAGGTCGCACGGGCGCGCGCCGCTCGGGTCGCTCAGCCGGCCCAGAGCTCGCACCGGTGGTCGGCCGGTGCGACCTGTCCGGTCGCGAAGATCCGGACGTCCTGGCGTGCCCAGCCGGGACGCCCGGTGCGCGCGAACCTCGTCCACGCACCCACCATCTCGTCCGCCAGCTCCCGCTGCCCGGCGGTGAGCTCGACGCCGCCGTACCCGAACAGGAACGGCAGCTCCGAGCCGTGGTAGGCGCCGTAGGGGAACTCCGGCATGCCCGGGAAGATCATCGGCGGGTCCGGTTCGGCGAACTCGTAGCCGAACGCCTGCGTCTGCGCGCGCAGCTCGGCGGTCGGGCAGGCCGAGGTCATGTCCGAGAGCGCCGCGGAGAGCGCCACCCGTTCGTCACCACCGCGGGGCGGGTAGGCGGCGAGGACCCGCTTCGCCCCGGCGGCACCGAACCCGTCGGTCAGCGCCTGCTCGTAGCCGGCGGCGTCCAGCGGCGCGTAGAACATCGCGGCGAACACCGAGAACTCGTCGCGAGCGGTGCCGGCCAGCACCGGGACGCGGTGGAAGCGGCCCTCCCGCAGCGCCGTGACCGGGTTCTCCGGCAGCGCCTCCGTTCCGTAGGCGGGTGACGAGAACTGCGGCGTCAACGCCTGCACCTGCTCGAACGTGAGGCCGCGCAGGCAGGTCACGTCCGGGCAACCCGACGCCAGGGCTCCTGCCCGTTCGACGTCCTCGCGGTCGGCCCACGGGTGCTGGACCCGTCCCTCCCCCGCCGGGGTGCCGAACTGGCACGGTCCGCTTTGGATGATCGCCCGGTGGAACAGCCCGCGCGTCCTGGGCGAGGTCAGCTGCGCGCAGGTCGACAGCCCGCCCGCCGACGCCCCGAACAGCGTGACGTTGCGCGGGTCGCCGCCGAAGCGCCGGACGTTGCGCTGGACCCACTCGAGCGCGGCCTGCTGGTCGCGCAGGCCGAACGCGCCGGACCCCTCGAGCCCGGGGAAGCCGAAGTACCCGGAGGCGCCGAGGCGGTAGTTGATCGTGACGACGACGGAGCCGCCGTCCACCAGCCGGTCCACGCCGTAGTCGGCCCCGGCCCCGCTGGTGAAGCCGCCGCCGTGGATCCAGACCAGCACCGGCCGGTTCACGGCTTTCCGCGGCGTGGTGACGTTGAGGTACAGGCAGTCCTCGGCCTGGTCGCAGCGCGGACCGGGTTTCTCGGCCTTCAGAACGCCCTGCCAGGCCCGTGGCGGCTGCGGATCGCGCCAGCGGTTCTCGCCGACGGGCGGCGCGGCGAACGGGATGCCCTGGAACGAGCGCTGGGCGTAGGTGGTTGTTCCCGACACGAATCCGGTGTCGGTGCGGACGGTTCCCGCGGCGTGGGCGGGAACAGCGGTCGCGGCCAGGAGTGCGGCCGTCAGCAATGTGGTTGTGGTTGAACGCATGTCACGCCCAACGTAGCCACGGCCGCAACCGCTTTAGACGGTCGCCCTGGTTCGGGACAACAACCGCGCCGCCACCGCCGCGGGCAGGTACATGAGCACGCCGTAGACCGCGGGCGGAATCGCCATCGTCTCGTCGTCGAGCACCGTGAGCGCCAGCGTGATCGCGATCGTGGCGTTGTGGACGCCGATCTCCATGGCGCTCGCGATGGCCTGCTTGCGGTCGACGCGGAACGCCTTGGGTACGTAGTACCCGATCAGCAAGCTGAAGACGCTCAGCAGCAACGCCACCGGTCCGAGCGTCGCGATGTTGTCGACCAGCTGCCGGTACGCCTGCGCGATCGCCGCGATGATGACGAGTACCAGCACCACGACGGACGCGATGCGCACCGGGTCGTTCATCCTCAGCGCCCAGGCCTCGAACCTGCGGCGCACCAGCATGCCGATCGCCACCGGCACCAGCACGATCGCGAAGACCTGCACGAACTTCGCCGGTTGCAACCCGACCTCGGCGTCGTCCGCCATGAAGTGCGCCATGCTCAGCCCGACCACCAGCGGCAGCGTGAACACCGCCAGCACCGAGTTGATCGCCGTCAGCGTGATGTTGAGCGCGACGTCGCCGCCCGCGAGGTGGCTGAAGAGGTTCGCCGACGTGCCGCCCGGCGACGCGACGAGCAGCATCATGCCGACCGCGAGCACGCCCTTGAGCCCGAACGCGAGCACCAGCCCGAGGCAGATCGCGGGCAGCACGACCACCTGGCAGACGAGCGCGATGACGGCGGCCTTGGGGTACTTCGCGACCCTCGCGAAGTCCTCGGTGGTGAGCGTGAGGCCGAGGCCGAACATGACCAGGCCCAGCGCCAGTGGCAGGAAGATCTGTACGACTGGCACGACGGCCTCCGCTGATGTCCGGCTTGTGCAGTTCGATCTGTTCGGACGATCCTGGCGTTACGCCCGCGCCGATGGAATAGGCCAGGTGGCGGCAGCGAGCCGCCTCCACGGTGTTCGTGGAGGACACTGAACGCCGTGCAGATCGGCGTGTTCACCGCGGGTGACCTCCCGCCGTCGGAGATCGTCGCCCTGGGGGTCGCGGCCGACGAGGCGGGCTTCGACGTCTTCGCGGTGGGCGAGCACCACAACCCGCCCTACACCTCCTCCTCCCCCACGACGCTCCTCGCCCACATCGCGGCGAAGACGACCTTGCGACTGTCCACGGCGACCACGCTGATCACGACGAACGACCCAGCACGTCTCGCCGCCGAGTACGCCACGCTCGCCCTCCTCGCCCCGGGCCGCACGGACCTGGTGCTGGGGCGCGGCAACACCGCGAAGGTGTTCGGCTGGTTCGGCAAGGAGATCGAGTACAGCCTGCCGCTGACGATCGAGCACTACGCGGCGTTCAAAGCCCTGTGGCGCGGCACGTACGTCTGGCACGCCTGCACACGTTCGCCCGAGATCGCCGACCTGGCTGCGGAGAACGACGACGGCCTGTTCGTGTTCGCCAGCCGGACCGAGCACGTCACCCGGTACCGCGACCAGGCAGCCCATCCGAGGATCGGCGTGCTGGCGCAGCACCTCGACGACGGCCTCGCCCACGCCCCGGACCGCCTGCTGGTCGAGGTCAGCAGCCCCGCGGACGTGGAAGAGCTGGGGTCGGACGTGTGTTCAGCCTTGCCACACCGCCGCTTTTCGCACGGCTCCGCGCGGAACGTACCGTCCTGATCGCCGAAGCGGGAGGCGGGTTCGACGTGTTCGCCGCCGTCGAGCCGGAGACCTCGGGCGAGGACGCGTACTTCCCCGAACGCGAGCTCGCGCGGTTCCTCAACGCCATCGTCTACGCGTTCCCGCGCACGGGCGTCCGGACATCCTTCTGCGCGGCGGCGAGTTCGGCGACGTGCAGTTCACGACCCGCACCGAGGGCAGCGAGCTGTTCGTGAACCCGTTGATGGGCGTGTACCTCAGCGTCGACCTCGACGCGTTGGCCCGCGGCGTGCACTACCTGCCGTTGCTGGAGAACACGCGGACGGCGTTCGACGTCGCTCTCGCGATCGAGGAGTACCGCGAGAGCTCCGAGAAACGCCGTCCCCGGTGCGCACTTCCTCACTGACGCCGCACCACCACAGCGATGACGAGGACCAGCACCCCGACGGCGAAGGCAGCCCCGAGCACCCACATGCCGTAGACCGCGAACGCCACGAACTCAGACCCGATCGCGGCCACGGACGTCACGGTCGCACGGGCGTCGGACTCGATGCGGTGCTGCAGCTCGGTTTCCACGTGCACCAGCACGAACCGGTACAGCCCGTAGAACAGTCCCAACAGGATGATCGCGAACGGCACGGCCAGCCACGCCGCCACGACCAGCAGCACGCCCGAGGCGAACAGCACCCAGCCGCGCAACGGCAGCCGCCCCGCCAGGTGGGCACCGGCGGCGCCCGTCAACGGCACGCCGATGGTCGCCATCGGCACCCACACCGTGGGCACGTGCCAGTCCTGGGCCAGCAGCGTGAAGTACTCCTCGAACGCGTCGATGGCGTACACCAGGGCCACTGCGACGACAGCGCGTTTGATCGGCACGGACGCGCGGAGCCCGGTCATCAGGGTCGCGAGGTAACCGGGCTCGTCGTCGTCCTCCGAGCCGCGTTCCGGTTCGGGGAACCGCAGCGCGATCACCGACGAGGCGAGGCACATCGCGACCGAGATCCAGCCGGCCAGCCGGTAGCCGCCGAGGGAGAACAGCGCGGTGGCCACGACGGCGACCGGCACCTGGGCGATCAGCTCGATGGTGTCGACACGGGCCTTCAGCCGCCCGTACCGCTCCTCGTCACCGTTGGCCGCCAGCCCGTCGTACAGCAGGGCCTCGAACGCGCCCGACTGCAGCGTGCCGCCCAGCCCCCACAGCACGAAACCGGCGGCAAAGCCCCAGAACGACGGGAACACCACCCAGGCCGCGTACCCGAGCGCCTGCAGCACACCGGAAACCACGAGGGAGCCGCGCCGCGAGAACCGGTCCGCGACGGCACCGGAGGGCACCTCGAAGACCACCGCGGTGAGCGACCAGACGGCCAGCAGCACCGAGATCTGGGCGTCCGACAGCCCGCTGTCGGCGAAGAGCAACGCGTACAGCGCGTAGATCGGGATGAGGTGCGAGCACCACGCCCACGCCGTCGCGGTTCGGGAGAGATCGGTTGAGGATCAATGTCGTCGACGCATGGCACAAGGATAAGCCGTCAGCGCCACCGGATAAACGGCGCTGACGGCTCGTGGTCGTTCGGGTACCGCTGGTGATCAGAACCCGGCGGTGATCTTCGTGAACGCCAGGTCGGCCTGCTGGATGCCGGAGCAGTGGGCGGCGATCTGACCGTCGCAGCCACCGCGGTCGCGGTTGACCGACCAGAAGGCCAGTCGCCCGAGGCCGTTCGCCTTCGACCAGTCGCGGATCGCGGTCCAGTCGTCGACGGTGGTCAGCTCGCGGTGGTCGGACAGGCCGTTCATGCCCGAGATGCCGACGTGCCTGAACGCCTCGGCGTCGCTCCAGCCGAAGGTCGACTTGAGCTTGTTCTTCAGCCCCGTGGCCGCGCCAATCGTGTCGGTGCGGATGTTGGAGCTGTTGAAGTCGAACGGCATGATCGTGAACACGTCGATGTTCGCGTTCAGGGCCTTGGCCTGGTCGATCAGGCGAGCGCCGTAGAAGTTCGGGCCGGTGGTGCCGGTGCCGAACGTGACGATCGTCTGGATGCCGGGGTTGTTCTGCTTGACGATCTTCAGCGCGGTCAGGATCCGGTCCTGGACCGTCGTGTTCTCGAACTCGTCGGAGTTCTCGATGTCGATGTCGATCGCCTTGAGGTTGTAGGCGTTGATGACCTGCTGGTACGCGCCGGCCAGCGCCTCGGCGGTCGCGCAGTTCGGACCCAGCTTGTTGCCGCTCCAGCCACCGAACGACGGCACGATGTCACCACCGGCCGAGCGGATGGCGTTGATCGTCTGCTGCTCGACGCCACCGGTCAGCGGACGCGAGCTGTCCCACGAGGGGGTGCAGCCGCCGCCGGACAGCACGAACGCGAGCGTGAACCACTTGACGCCGGTCGCACTCATGACCTGCGTCGCGCTCTGCGGGTTGCCCCAGCCCAGGTACAGGTAGGGAGCGCCGCGCCCGGTGCCGGGCACCGGCGGGGTCGACGTGGTGGTGGTGGTGGTGGTCGTGGTGGTCGGCTGCGAGCCGCCCTCGCACGAACCGCCGTTGACCTTGCAGCCTGAGGGGTTCGCGCCGGAACCCTTCACGGTGAAGCCGAAGCTGACGCTGCCACCCACCGGGACGTTGCCGTTCCAGGTGTTGCGCACGGTGATGTTCTGGCCGTTGGCGGCGTAACTGCCGTCCCACAGCGACGCGATCGACTGCCCGCTCGGCAGCGTGAACTCGACGGTCCACGACGAGAGCGCGGCCCCGCCGCTGTTGGAGATCGTGTACTTGGCCTCGTAGCCGCTGCCCCAGTCCGACGTCTTGGTGAACGCCGCGGTCACGCCCGTAGCGCCACTCGCGGGTGCGGCGAGGAGGCCACCGACCACGGTGGCTATCGCCAGACCGGCGGTCAGGATTTGCCGGCGGAACTTCTTCATGGTGCTCCATTCACGTGCAGGGGGTACGTGATGGCAGGCACGTTAACTGGTCTAAACCACTCGTTCAAGAGGCGGAAGCGGACATCATCCCACCACATCACAGCGGGTTATGAGAACGCTCTCACGCCAAGTCCACTTGACATGGTGGTCGGAGGAACACCAGTGGAAGCCGGTGACGTGGGCGAAACCGGTGCCGGGGCCGCCGCGCACGCCTCACAACGCCGGTGCGCTCTGCGGCCCCCTCGACAGCCCGCACCCGTTCCCGCTCCTCCGGCAAACTCGGTCAGTCACGATCCGAAGCAGAGGAACCTGCCCACCCCGATCAGCCCGACCCGAGGATTCCGTCCGACACGACGTACAGGACCTGCTCGAACGTGTACCCGGTGTGCGCGGCACCCCGCCACGCGAAGAGGAACGCGGCGATGCCCGCCGTCCTCCAGCTTCGCCACGTAGGGGGCGTAGTCGACGTCGGTGATGTCGATGGCTTGCGAGGCTTCACGAAGTCCGGAGCGGCCGACGACACGAGGTTCACGAGGTTCGAGGCGACGCCGAAGCTCGGCAGCCGCCCGCGATGCCGCCGGGCGGGTTCGGCTGCTGCGGGTTCCGCGCCGCCCGCTCGCCCGCCGTGCCGTCCCGGACTGCCCCGTCGTCGTTGGGGCACAACGAGTGCTGCGCGTTGCTCGTCGGCGAGCCTGCTCCCCGCCCCGCGACCAACGCGCAGACCGTCAGCGCGATCAACGCGTTCCCGCGACGCTGAGCTCGTTGGACGATGCCGTCGAGGAACACGTTCTACCGTGACGGCGGCAGCAGGTCGGGGCGGCGGGGGCGGATGACGTCCCCGGAGGACTCACCGCGCACCCGGCGCACCACCCACGGCACGACGTGCTCGCGGGCCCACTTCCAGTCCTCCGCGCGCCGGACTCGGCGGTCGACGAGCGGGGCCAGGCCGAGCAGGGTCCGTTCCAGGGCGTGCGGGACGCCGAGCCCTTCCAGGACCGAGATGGCGACCTCGGTGTGCCCGAGCGAGTTGAGGTGCAGGCGGTCGGCCGACCACATGCGACGGTCGCGCAGCTGCCGCATGTTCCACATGTCGACGAGGACGCACGAGTGCTCGGCGGCGATCGAGCGCACGTGTTCGTTGTAGATGGCCACGCGGCCGCGCATCCGGCGGAACACCGGGTCGTCGGCACCGTCGACGCCGGTGAAGAGGATCACGCGCGCGCCTGTGGACACGAGGCGCGCCACGGCCGCCCGGTAGCGGCGCATCAAGCCGTCGATGTCCACCTTGGGACGCATGAGGTCGTTGCCGCCCGCGTAGAGCGAGACGAGGTCGGGCTTCATGTCGAGGGCGCGCTCGAACTGCTCTCCCAGCACCTGCGGCAACAACCGGCCGCGCACGGCCAGGTTGGCGTAGGCGAACTCGGGGTCGACGGCCCCCAGCACGTCGGCGACGCGGTCGGCCCAGCCGCGCACCCCGTTCGGACGACTGGCGTCGTCATCGCCCACACCTTCGGTGAACGAGTCCCCCAACGCCACAAAACGCTTGCTCATGCTCAGGACCCTATGCCGGGCTTTTCCTGCGAGTTCTCCCGGGGTTGCGAGGCCCTGGATAACGTTTCGATAACGGCAGAGTCTCGAACTGAGGCACCGGACCATTCCCGGCCGTATCCCCGTTCGTGCGACTCCCCCTGGACTTGGCAAGGCCGGCGCGACTGATGGTCGCGCTGACCGGCTGTGCGCTGGCCGTGCTGCTCACCACCGGGAGCGCACTCGGGCAGCCCGCCACGACGACGCCTTCCACGACAACGCCCTCCACGGCAACGGCCTCCACGGCAACGCCCTCCACCCCTATCTCCACGCCGCCACCCGGCAGCGCCGGCACGGGCGACGAGGTCGTGCAGACGCAGTGGGGACCGCTCGGACCCGCCGACCGGGACTTCATGAACCGCGTCAAGCAGGCCGGGCTGTGGGAGAAGCCGGCGGGCGACAAGGGCAGGGCCAAGCGGCCCGACCAGCCCAAGATCCTGGAGGCCTGCAAGCACCTGATCGAGGGACACACGCTCCTCGACAACGTAGTGAACAGGGCGGGCGTCCTGCTCGGCCACACGTTGCCCACCGAGGCCTCCGACGAGCAGAAGGGCTGGCTCGCCGAGATGGACGCGGCGAGCGGCGACGAGTTCGACGCCGTCTTCGCGAACCGCCTCCGCGCGGCGCACGGCAAGGTGTACGCCTACGCGGCCCAGATCCGGGCGGGCACCAAGAACGAGCTCATCCGCATCCTCTCCACCCAGGCGATGATCACCGTCTTCGACCACATCAAGGTGCTCGAGGACACCGGTCGCGTGGACTTCGCGGGACTCGAGTCGCCGCAGCCGCTCGCGCCTCCTCCGCCCGCGGACAACTCCGCGGCGCCGGACGCGACGGGCGACCAGGCGGCGGACGCGACCGCGAACCCCACCGACGGCGTGATCCCCACCGTGCCCGAGGGCACCAGGTTCACCCGCACCGCCGAGCAGGGCGTTTTCGGCGAGAACAACGGCGTCTTCTTCGGAGCGATAGCGGTGCTCGCGCTCGCCCTGGTGGGGATGCGGTTCATCTCGCGTTCCAAGAAATCCCGGCGGAAATCCCGTTCGTTCTAGGAAAACAGCACACCCAGGTTCTTCACGAAGACAGCGGCCCTACCGCCGCCAGCTTCAGCATGCCGTTTTATCGGACTACCACGAGGTGGCACATGGCTATTCACCGGAGGAAATCCACGATCTGGCTCACCGCCGCCGCTGCGGCGATGGCCGTGGTCGCGGGCGGTGCCGCGGTGGTGGCCATCAGTTCTTCTGATGGCTCCGCGCTCGCCGACGGTGCGGACAAGAGCTTGTTCGTCGACATCACCAAGGTGAAGCCGAACGTCAAGAAACCCAAACCGGAGAACGATGCCACCACGGGCACGTTCACGGTCGACTGCGGCCGCAACGAGAACGGGCACTTCAACCCCGACAACTTCATCGCGCAGCCCGGCGTCCGCAACGGCGCCCAGCACCTGCACGACTACGTCGGCAACCTGTCCACGAACGCGGACTCGAACAACGCCTCGCTCCAGGCGGCGGGCACGACCTGCAAGAACGGCGACAAGTCCGCCTACTTCTGGCCCGTCGTGCGCATCATCGACGAGGAGCCGGACGAGGCCGCGCCGCCCGCGGAGCAGGCACCGCCGAAGAAGGACGACAAGGCCCAGCAGGACAAGGACAAGGCCGCCAAGGACGCACCGCAGCTCGAGTGCCCGGACGTCGCCTCGCTGCTCCCCGAGAACGTGCCGGACGCGGCCCAGGCCGAGATCGACCGCGAGCTCGAGAACATCGAGAAGGTGACCGCGGAAGCCGAGAAGAAGGTCGCCTCGACCAAGGCCCAGGACCGCGACAACGTGATCGTCGGCCCGACCCGGGAGAAGCGCGCCGCCATCCTGAACCGCATGATGCTGGCGTTCAGCCGCCAGGGCCAGCAGGCCCCCGACCTGAACCCGGCCGCCGCCTGCGCCGTCGAGGACCCCGCCCAGGGCGAACAGGGCCTCGACAACGGCGGCGAGAACAGCGACGACGCCCAGGCCGAGGGCACCGAGAACAAGAAGAACCAGAACAACGCCGAGGAGAACGGCAACAACGAACTCGAGGGCAACGAGGGCGAGATCCAGCGCCCGGCCGTCGTCGACCTCACCTTCCGCGGCAGCCCGACCGGCAAGGTCGTCGCGATGCCCAAGTTCCTCCGCGTCCTCTACGGCGACGCCAAGGCCGGCCAGAACGGCCCGAAGAACGCCAAGGCGTCCTGGACCTGCACGGGCTTCGAGGACAAGGTCCTGATGGACAAGTACCCGATCTGCCCGCAGGGCTCGAAGGTCAAGCGCGTGCACGACTTCCCGAGCTGCTGGGACGGCAAGAACATCGACTCCGCGAACCACCGCGACCACATCGTGTTCCCCGACCAGAACGGCAAGTGCAAGCAGGGCTTCAAGGCCGTGCCGCAGCTGCGCATCTCGCTGACCTACAACATCCCGCTAAACGTCCAGAAGGACGGCCGCTACCTGGTCGACTCCTTCCCGGAGGAGGAGCACAACCCGCTCACCGACCACGACGACTTCGCGAACGTGATGTCGCAGAAGATCATGAACCGCCTGGTCAACTGCGTGAACTCGGGCAAGAAGTGCCGCGAGTGACGCTCTGACCACGCGTTCACCCAGACGAAGTCCCCCGGTGCACCTCCCGCGCACCGGGGGACTTCTCGTGCGTCACAACAGGCACAGGCATCCCGACCGGACTCGCCGACGCAAGCCGGCCACGTACCCAGGCCCCCGTGCCGACGCAGCCGTCAACGCGAAGCGACCAACGAAACGCAACCCGACCCGTGTTCCAACCACCCGATCGGACCCACCCGGATTCACCAGCGTGAACCTTGTTCCGGAATGATTGACCGCAAAGGTATAGACCACCAACACTGAGCCGCATGGTCACCCGTTCCTGCGCGGTACTGATCGCCCTGCTGGCATCCCTGCCGGCCCCGGTCACCGGCTCGGCCCACGCCGCGCCCGCGACGTTCGTCCACCCGGGAGTCGTCGTCTCCCGGCCACAGCTGGACTTCATGCGCACGAAGGTCCTGGCGGGCGCACAACCCTGGAAGCTGGCCTACGACCGCATGCTGGCCTCGAAGTACGCCGACCTCAACCGCACGCCGAAGCCCCGCGCCGTCGTCGAGTGCGGGTCCTACTCCAACCCCGATCTCGGCTGCACCGACGAACGCGAAGACGCCATCGCCGCCTACACCCTGTCCCTGGTCTGGTACGTGACGCGCGACAACCGGTACGCGGCCAAGGCGATCCAGATCATGGACGCCTGGTCCGCCACGATCCGCGACCACACCAACTCCAACGCCCCGCTGCAGACGGCGTGGTCGGCGAGCAGCTGGCCGAAGGCGGCGGAGATCATCAAGCACGTGCACGGCAACTGGCCGAACAGCGCGAGGTTCGGCGCGATGCTGCGCGACGTCTACCTGCCCGAGATCCAGAACGGCCGTGCGAACACCAACGGCAACTGGGAGCTCAGCATGATGGAGGCGAGCCTCGGCATCGCGGTGTTCCTGGAGGACCGGGCGGCCTACGACAAGGCCGTCGGCATCTTCCGGACGCGCATCCAGGCGTTCATCTACCTCACCGGCGACGGCGCCCTGCCGAAGACGCCGCCGGGCAGCGGCATCGACACGCGGGCCGAGATCATCTCCTACTGGCACAACCAGTCCACCTTCGTCGACGGGCTCACCCAGGAGACGTGCCGGGACTTCGCGCACACCGCCTACGGGCTCAGCGCGGCCTCGCACTTCGCCGAGACGGCGCGGCACCAGGGCCAGGACGTCTGGGGCGAGATCAAGGACCGGATGCGCCACGCGTGGGGCCTGCACACGAGGTACCAGAACGGCGAACCGGTGCCGTCGTGGCTGTGCGGCGGCAGCTACTCCCGCGAGCTCGGGCCGACGTCCGAGGTCAGCTTCAACGCCCTGAACACCCGGCTGGGCATCGGCATGACGAACACCCAGCGCTACACCGAGGCCCAGCGTCCACAGGGGACGGACAACCTGTTCATCGCCTGGGAGACGCTGACTCACGCGGCCAACCCCTCCTGAGTCGTACTAGCGTGCGCTCATGACCGAGACACCGGACGTGAAGCCACGCAGCCGCGACGTGACCGACGGCCTGGAGCGCACCGCCGCGCGCGGCATGCTCCGTGCCGTCGGCATGGGGGACGAGGACTGGGAGAAGCCGCAGGTCGGCGTCGCCTCGTCCTGGAACGAGATCACGCCGTGCAACCTGTCGCTCGACCGCCTCGCGAAGGCGTCGAAGGACGGGGTGCACGCGGCGGGCGGATACCCGCTCGAGTTCGGCACGATCTCGGTGTCGGACGGCATCTCCATGGGCCACGAGGGCATGCACTTCTCGCTGGTGTCGCGCGAGGTGATCGCCGACAGCGTCGAGACGGTGATGCAGGCCGAGCGCCTGGACGGCTCGGTGCTGCTCGCGGGCTGCGACAAGTCGTTGCCCGGCATGCTGATGGCGGCGGCACGGCTCGACCTCGCGAGCGTGTTCCTCTACGCCGGGTCGATCCTGCCGGGCCGCGTCACCCTCTCCGACGGCACGGAGAAGGAAGTCACGATCATCGACGCGTTCGAGGCCGTCGGCGCGTGCGCCCGCGGTTTGATGAGCCGCGAGGACGTCGACCGGATCGAACGCGCGATCTGCCCCGGTGAGGGCGCCTGCGGAGGCATGTACACGGCGAACACGATGGCCAGCGCGGCCGAGGCCCTCGGCATGTCGCTGCCCGGCAGCGCCGCTCCCCCGGCCACCGACCGCCGCCGCGACGGGTTCGCGCGCCGGTCCGGCCAGGCCGTGGTGGAGATGCTCCGCAGGGGGATCACCGCCCGGCAGATCATGACCCGTGAGGCGTTCGAGAACGCCATCGCCGTCGTGATGGCGTTCGGCGGCTCCACCAACGCCGTGCTGCACCTGCTCGCCATCGCGCACGAGGCCGGCGTCGAGCTGGGCCTGGACGACTTCAGCCGCATCGGCGCGAACGTGCCGCACCTGGCGGACGTGAAGCCGTTCGGGCGGCACGTGATGACCGACGTCGACCGCATCGGCGGTGTGCCCGTGGTGATGAAGGCGCTGCTGGACGCCGGTCTGCTGCACGGCGACTGCCTCACCGTCACCGGCCGCACGGTCGCCGAGAACCTCGCCGACATCGCCCCGCCCGACCCGGACGGCCTGGTGCTGCGGGCGCTCGACAAGCCCATCCACCGCACCGGCGGCATCACGATCCTCAAGGGCTCGCTCGCCCCGGAGGGCGCCGTCGTGAAGTCCGCGGGCTTCGACTCGGACGTCTTCACCGGCACCGCCCGCGTGTTCGACCGCGAGCGCGCCGCGATGGACGCGCTGGAGGACGGCACGATCACCGCGGGCGACGTCGTGGTGATCCGCTACGAGGGCCCGAAGGGCGGGCCGGGGATGCGCGAGATGCTCGCCATCACGGCGGCGATCAAGGGCGCCGGTCTCGGCAAGGACGTCCTGCTGCTCACCGACGGCCGGTTCTCCGGTGGCACCACGGGACTCTGCGTCGGCCACGTCGCCCCGGAGGCGGTCGACGGCGGGCCCATCGCGTTCGTGCAGGACGGTGACCGCATCACGCTGAACGTCGCCGAGGGCACGCTCGACGTCGAGGCCGACCTGGACAGCCGCCGGGACGGCTGGGCGCCGCTGCCCCCGCGCTACGAACGCGGCGTGCTCGCCAAGTACGCGAAGCTCGTCGGCTCGGCCTCACGCGGGGCGGTCTGCGACTGACCCTCCGCGCAGCCTGGCCGCCGAACGCAGGAGCGCGGCGACCGCCGGCGAGTGACCGTGCGGCGGCCAGGCGAGGAGCGTGGTGACCTCCGGCGCGTCGGTGACGGGCACCGCGACGTGCTCCGGCCACTGCCAGGCGCGGCTGGAGGCGGGGATGACGAGCAGGGTCCTGCCGAGCGCCACGAGCTGGGCGAGCTGCGACTGGGTGCGCACCTCGGGTCCCGGCCCGTCCGGGTAGGTGCCGTCGAGCCGCGGCCAGCGCGCGATCGGCAGGTCCGGCACGGCGCTGACCTCCGCCAGCGTCACGCTCTCGCGGACCGCGAGCGGGTGGGTGGCGGGGACGATCGCGACCTGGCTCTCGACGTGCACGTCCACGGTGTCGAACCCGGCGAGGTCGTCGTACGGGTGGTGCATGACCGCCACGTCCGCCTGCCCGTCGCGCAGCCGCCGCGCCTGCTCCCCCACCTCGCACAGCAGCACCTCGACCTGCGGTCCTCCGGGATCGGCCGCCACCGCGTCCAGCAGGGCCCGCAGCAGCTCGTGGGACGCTCCGGCCTTCGTCACGAGGACGAGCGGCCGGTCCGGGTTCGCGGCCCGCCGCGTCCGGCGCGCGGCGGCGGAGACGGCGTCGAGAGCCGTCCTCGCCTCGCGCAGGAGCACGTGGCCCGCCTCGGTGAGCGCGGCGCCGCGGCGGTCCCGGTCGAGCAGCCGGACGCCGAGCCGCCGTTCCAGCTGCACGATCGCCCGCGAGAGAGGTGGCTGCGCGATCCCGAGACGTTCGGCGGCGCGTCCGAAGTGGAGCTCCTCCGCGACGGCGACGAAGTACCGGAGTTCGCGGGTCTCGAGGTCGTCCACGCTTCCGAGCCTAATACCCGGCGGGTATCAGATCTTACTGAATCGATCTTGGACAGCGGGTGGACGCCCGCCGAGCATGGATCCCGTGAACGACAAGAAGACCGCGCTGGTCACCGGCGCGAACAAGGGAATCGGTTTCGCCATCGCCCAGGGCCTCGCAGCGGCCGGTTTCACGGTCGCCGTGGGCGCCCGCGACGACGTGAGGCGCAAGGAGGCCGTCGACCGCCTGCAGGCAGCCGGAGCCGACGCGTTCGGGGTCGCGCTCGACGTCACCTCCGACGAGAGCGCCGCCACCGCGGCGGCGACCGTCGAGCGGACGACCGGACGGCTGGACGTGCTCGTGAACAACGCGGGCGTCGCCGGCCGGGCGGACGCCGGGGCGCAGGACCCGACGACGCTCGACCTCGACGTCGTCCGCACGGTCCTCGACACGAACGTCTTCGGCGTCGTGCGGGTGACCAACGCGGTGCTCCCCCTGCTCCGCAGGGCCACCTCGCCCCGCATCGTGAACGTGTCGAGCAACATGGGCTCGCTGACCCTGCGGACCGGCCCGGTCATGGCCGCGTACGCGCCGTCGAAGTCGATGCTGAACAGCATCACGGCCCAGTACGCCCGCGCCCTGGCCGACACGAACGTCATCATCAACGCCTGCTGCCCCGGCTACGTCGCCACGGACTTCACCGGCTTCCTCCCGGACCGCACACCCGAGCAGGGCGCGGCGATCGCGATCCGGCTCGCCACCCTCCCCGACGACGGGCCGCGCGGCGGCTTCTTCGACGACGAGGGCGTCGTCCCCTGGTGAGGTCGTGTCCCCCGGTCGGTTGAACTGCCGCGCTCGTGTGGTCACCCGGTCGGACGGCACCCGCGGCCGGCACGTTCGAGCTGGGTACTTCGCGATCGCAAGCCGAAAGCCAACTCGGGAAGGACGACGCGATGATCGATCAGACGCACGTTGAGGCTCTGTACGACTGCGACGTGATCGACAACAGGGGCGAGAAGATCGGTTCGGTCAAGCGGGTGTGGCTCGAGGACGGCACCGGCAAGCCCATGTGGGCCGAGGTCCAGACCGGACTGTTCGGCATGAAGGAGAGCTTCGTGCCGATCCAGCAGGGCACCGTCACGGCCGGCGCGATCACCGTCCCCGTCAGCAAGCAGCAGGTGAAGGACGCCCCCAGCCTGCACACCTCGGAGGACCAAATGTCCGACGAGGAGCAGGAGGCGCTCTACCGGCATTACGGGTTGATCCCGCAGGCCAAGACCGGCGAGCACGACCGGCTCGACGACCGCCGGGCCACCGGCCGCCACGCCGCCGGGGCCAGGACCGGTGACGAGGCCGAGGTCACGCTGGCGGAGGAGAAGCTCGACGTCGGCACCCGCAGGGTCGAGTCGGGCCGGGTGCGGCTGGTCAAGCACACGGTCACCGAGCAGCGCGACGTGACGGTGCCTGTGACGCACGAGGAGGTCCGGGTCGTCCGCGAGCCGGCGCGGGGCGACCAGGGCACGGCGTTCGCCGACGAGCAGGCCGAGGTGACGCTGCACCGCGAAGAGCCGGTGGTGCAGAAGCGCACCGAGGCCACCGAACGGGTCCGGCTGGAGAAGAACGCCGTCACCGAGCAGAAGGACGTCAAGGGCGAGATCCGAAAGGAGCGCGTCGAGGTCGAGCGCGACGACGAGCCGCGCGACCGCCGCTGATCGCACCACCTCAGCGAACCGCCCGCCACTTCCGCCGGTGGGCGGTTCGCTAGTACATGCTGTCGAGAACGTCTCCGTAGCGCTTCTCGATCTCCCGGCGGCGAGGCTTCAGCGAGGCGGTCAGCAACCCCTCCTCGACGCTGAAGTCGTTGTCCAGCACCGCGAACCGCTTGATCGTCTCGTGTCGCGCGAGCTGGGCGTTGACGGTCTCGATCGCGGCGCCGACCTCTTCCTCGGCGTTCGCGAGGCCCTTCGCGGTGTCCGGGTCGAGCGTCACGAGCGCCACGCAGTACTTGCGCCGGTCGCCGTGCACGAGGACGTTGCTGACGTACGGCGAGGCCGCGTTGATCATGCTCTCGATCCGGGCCGGCGCCACGTACTTGCCGCTGGAGGTCTTGATGAGCTCCTTCTTGCGGTCGGTGATCGTCAACCGGCCCGCGTCGTCGAGCTCGCCGATGTCCCCGGTGTGCAGCCAGCCGTCGACCAGCGCCTCGGCGGTCGCGTCCGGCCGGTTGTGGTAACCGCGCATGACGCCGGGGCCCCGCAGCAGCACCTCGCCGTCCTCGGCGATCTTGACCTCCATGCCGGGGATCGGCGGCCCGACCGTGCCGATCGCGATCATGCCCGGCCGGTTGAAGAACGTGGCCGCGGACGACTCGGTGAGCCCGTAGCCCTCCAGGATCGTGATGCCGGCGCGGGCGAAGAACTCCGCGATCTCGGGCGCGAGCGGCGCCGAGCCCGACACGAAGTAGCGGATCCGCCCGCCGACCCGGTCGCGCAGCTTGCGGTACACCAGCCGGTCCGCGAGCCGGCGCGTCACCGGACCGTGCTCGCGGTCGGCCCACCGGAAGATCTTCTCGGTGAGCCCGCCCTTCTCCCGCGCGCCCGCGACGATCCGGCCGTGGATCTTCTCGAAGATGCGCGGCGCGGCGGCCACGATGGACGGCCGCAGCTCCCCGAGGTTGTCGACGATCCGCTCCACGCTGCCGTCGACCGCCGTCGGCACGCCCGCGGCGATCATCGCCATCGTCAGCACCTTGCCGAACGCGTGCGACAGCGGCAGCCACAGGAAGTGCAGGTCGGATTCCTCCAGGATTCCCAGGGACGCGATGGCTTCCGCGGTCGTCAGCCAGTTCTCGTGCGTGAGTTCGACGCCCTTGGGCGTGCCGGTCGTGCCCGAGGTGTAGATCAACGTCGCCAGGTCGTCCTTCGACAGCCCGTCGACCAACGCGTCGTAGTCGCCCTCACCGCGCGGGATCGCGCCGAACCGCAGCACCTCGACGCCACCGGGCATCGACGCGGCGTGCTCGTCGGTCTCCACGACGACGATCCGGCTGCCGGAGTCGCCGACGACGTGCGCGACCTCCGCCGCGGTGCTGTTCGGGTAGATCGTGGTGGTGGCGCCGCCCGCGGCCAGCACGGCGAGGTCGGTGACGATCCACTCGACGCTGGTCCCGCCCATGAGCGCGACGCGGTCGCCCCTGCGCAGTCCCCGGCCCACCAGGCCGAACGCCTCCGCGGCGACGCGGTGCTGCAGCTCGGCCCAGCTCAGCGAGACCCAGCCACCGCCGCCGCGGTACCGCATCGCCTCGGCGTCGGGCGTGCGCGTGGCACGCTCGCGCAGCAGGCCGGGAATCGACAGCGCCATTGCTCTCCACCTTTGTCTAGAGCGTCGCTCCAGAGCGGTACTCTAACCCCCGTGGCCGACCGACGACAGTCTCTCCTCGACTCAGCGCTGAAGCTCGTCGAGGAAGGCGGCCTGGAAGCCGTGACGATCGCCGCGCTGACCGAGCGCTCCGGCATGTCTAACGGCAGCATCTACCACCACTTCGGCAGCCGCGCGGGCGTGTTCGCGCAGCTCTACGCCGACAGCTACGCGCGCTGCGTGGCCTCGATGCTGCCCGCCCTGGACGCGCCGAGCACCGAGGCGGCGGTGCGCGGGCTGGCGCTGAGCTACCTCGACTGGGTCCTCGCGAACCCGAGCCGGGCCCGCTTCCTCTACGTCGCTCCCGACCACGCCGATCCGGCGGCGAAGATGGCGGAGTTCGCGCCGGTCCTGACGTGGTTCGCAGACCGCACGGCGTCCGGCGAGTTGCGCCCCGTGCCGTCGTGGGCGCTGGAACCGGTGGCGATGGGCCCGGCCCACGAGTCGGTGCGCCGCTTCCTGCTCGGCGTGTTCGACCTGGCCGAGGCCCGCGAGATCATCGCCGACGCCGTCTGGGCCGTCCTGAAGCCCTAGCCTCGCAGTAGAACACGTGTTCGATTATGCTGCGGTCCATGCGCCAGGGATCGCTGTTCGACCTGCAAGCGGAGCCGGCCCTGGCCCCGCTCGCCCCGCGCCGCACCGAACTGGGCCACGGCGCGTGGATCGACGTCCAGCCGGGCTGGCTCTCGGGCGCCGACGCGCTGTTCGACCGACTGGTCACCGAGGTGCCGTGGCGCGCCGAGCGCCGCCAGATGTACGACACCGTGGTCGACGTGCCACGCCTGCTCTGCTTCTACAGCGGCACACTGCCGTTCGACGTCCTCACCACGGCCCGCGACGCGCTGAGCGCCCACTACCGGCCCGAACTGCACGAGCCGTTCACCACGGCGGGCCTCTGCTACTACCGCGACGGCCGGGACAGCGTGGCGTGGCACGGCGACACGATCGGGCGCGGGCAGACCGAGGACACGATGGTCGCGATCCTCAGCGTCGGCACGCCGCGGTCTCTGCTGCTGCGGCCCCGCGGTGGCGGCGAGACCCACAGGTACGCGCTGGGGCACGGCGACCTGCTCGTGATGGGCGGGTCCTGCCAGCGCACCTGGGAGCACGCCGTGCCGAAGACGTCGAAGGTCGTGGGGCCGCGGATCAGCGTCCAGTTCCGCCCGCACGGAGTCCGCTAGCCACGAGCTCCTCCGACACCTCCCACACCCGCCGCGCCTCCTCGGCGCTCCGCAGCCGGCTGTAGAGCTCCTGCTCGGCGGGCGGCCCGCCGAGGTGCCCGAGCCCGCTGGGCCCGTAGAACGTCCCGGCGATCGGCGAGGTGGCGGCGAGCAGAGCCGGCAGCGACGCGGTCTCGACGGTGCCGACGACGATCCCCCGCGAGGACAGCGCCCGGATCAGCCGCACTCCCAGCGTGTCCGCGGACCGCCCGATCTCGGGACGAGCGGCCAGCAGACTCGTGGGAGCCACCCCGGGGTGGGCGAGGTTGCTGGTGATCCCCCACCCGCCGGCGGCACTGCGCCGCGCGAGTTCCAGCCCGAACAGGCCGCAGGCGATCTTCGACTGGCTGTAGGCCTTGGCGCCGCTGTAGGACCGCTCCCAGTTCAGGTCGTCCCAGTTGATCGCGTTGTGGTTCGCGGCGATGCTGACCTGCGAGGTCACCCGCGCCCGGCCGGCCTCCAGCAACGGCAGCAGGTGCTGCACCAGGGCGAAGTGCCCCAGGTGGTTCGTCCCCCACTGCAGCTCGAACCCGTCCGCGGTCGTCTGCCGTTCGGGCGGGGTCATCACGCCGGCGTTGTTCACGAGGACGTGGATCGGCGCCCCTTCCTCCAGCAGGACGGAGCCCAGCTCGGCGACCGACCGCAACGACGAGAGGTCCAGGGCACGCAACGACACGCTGGCACCAGGCGTGCGCCGGCGGATCTCCGCCACAGCCGCCGCACCCTTGCGCTCGTTGCGGACGGGCATGACGACCTCGGCACCGGCAGCCGCCAGCCGTGCGGCGATCCCGAGGCCGACGCCGTCGCTGGCGCCGGTGACGACCGCCCGCCTCCCGGTCAGGTCCGGGACCTCGACGTCGAAGTTCTTGCTGGCCATGAGCGCACTCCCGTGTTCGTCGACCGTGGTGTTCCTCCACAGTGGCCGACCACGCGCAAGTTCATCCAGGACCTGACGATCCGTGGCTGCGGCGCCCCGGTCGCGTTAGAAAGAGACCGGAGAGAGGAGCCGCACATGGCGATCGACCGGGCCGGCCTGGCCTCGTTCCTGCGGCACCGCAGGGAGGCGTTGCAGCCGGAGGACATCGGCCTGCCGCGCGGGCCCAGGCGCCGGACCAGCGGGTTGCGGCGCGAAGAGGTCGCGACGCGGTGCAACATGTCGGCGGACTACTACGCGCGCCTGGAGCAGGAACGCGGACCGCACCCGTCCGAGCAGATGATCGCCGCGATCGCGCAGGGGCTGCACCTGTCCCTCGACGAGCGCGACCACCTGTTCCGCCTCGCGGGCCACACCCCGCCGGGCCGCGGCGGCACCAGCGACCACGTGAGCCCCGGCCTCGCCCGGATCTTCGACCGCCTGCACGACACCCCGGCCGAGGTCGTCACCGAACTGGGTGAAACCCTGCGGCAGACCCCGCTCGGCGTCGCGCTCACCGGGGACTCGACCGCCTACACCGGCCCGGAGCGCAGCCTCGGCTTCCGGTGGTTCAGCGACCCGTCCTCGCGGGCGCTGTACGAGCCCGCCGACCACGAGTTCCTGGGCCGCATGTTCGCCTCGGGGCTGCGCGAGGCCGTGGCGCGACGCGGCCCCCGTTCCCGCGCCGCGCACTACGCCGATCTCCTGCTGGCTTCCAGCGAGGAGTTCCGGACCGTCTGGGGACGGCAGGAGATCGGCCTGCGCTCGCGCGAGGTCAAGCGGTACGTCCACCCGGGCGTCGGCGCGCTCGAACTGCAGTGCCAGACGTTGCTCGACCCCGGCCAGCACCACTTCCTGCTCGTCTACACGGCCACGCCGGGCAGCGAGAGCTACGAGAAGCTCCGGCTGCTGTCGGTCGTCGGCGCTCAGATGGCGTCGACGAACACCGGGTTGGCGTAGAACCAGAGGTCCTCCCACGGGTCGGAGTTCGCGATCTCGTCGACCACCGGGTCACCGGACGAGGTGAGCCGCTTGCCGTCGCTGCCCCGCAGCCGCAGGTAGAACGAGCGCTCGACACCGGAGAAGGTGTGGGTGAACCGGATCTTGCCCTTGCGCGGCACCTCGAACGTCTTCGCGACCGTCGTCTCCGGCGCCGTGAACACGTCCCGGTCGGCGCAGGGACCGGTGACCGGGCCGGAGATCAGGTCGACCTTGGCGAGCACGGGGACGGAGCCCGACCAGTTCGGCGAGGTCGTGCGGTCGATCTCGATCGTCACCTCGACGTCGCCGCCGCGGCGCACGAACGTCCGCCCGCCCAGCGTCACGCCGCGCAGGTCGTCGCGGGAGCGCACGCGCAACTGCAGGCCGTCGACCAGACGGCCGTGCACCGTCAGCACCTTGCCGGCCTGCAGGCCCTTCATGACGTCCACATAGGACCGTGAGCGGGCGCCGACGACGTTCGCGCCGTACTGGCCGGGGAAGAAGTCGCCGTACCCGGTCTGCCGGACGCCCGAGTCGATCGGCGCGCCCTTCGAGCCGGTCGTGGCGTAGTCCTGTCCGCCCGGCGTGAACGTGTCGGCGAAGACCTGGTGCACGTCGGAGTTCGCGGTGATCCACCACGGGCGGCCCTCGGCGAGCAGCGAGTCCCACAGGCCGCCGACCTTCGCGGTCATCCAGTCGAAGCCGCCGTGGGTGCGGTAGGACTCGGCCGGGTAGCCGGGGAACGACTCGGGCAGCGGGGCGGCCGTGTCGTAGTAGCCGCGCGCACGGCCGGGGCCGCCCGCGGACCTCGGGATGCCGGCGGCCTGGTGGCCGGGAGCGCCCTCCATGCCGACCGCGACACCGGGGGCCGCGTCGCGCCAGCCGCGGAGCTCGTGCGGGCTGTCGACGCCGCGCCGCGACGGGTGGTTCGCGAACATCAGCGCGATCTCGGTCCGTCCCGAGAGGACCTGCGCCTCCAGGTACCGCAGGGCGGCCAGGGCGAGCGGCTCGGAACCGCCCGCGATGCGGCCGTCGTAGGACAGCTCGAACGCCTTGAGGATGTCGGCGGTGTGCTTGCCGGGCGGCAGGAAGACGGTGGCGTGCTCGGCGCCGGGGATGTTCCACTCGAGGCCCTGGTAGACCAGCACGTCGCGCTGGTCGCGGCGGGCGCGTTCGACGTCCGGCGTCACCTGGTCGATCGAGAACTTCTGGTGCGCGGGGCCGCCGTGGTCGGTGATCACGACCCAGTCGAGGCCGAACTGGCGCGCCTTCGCGACCTGCTGCTCGATCGTGTACTGGCCGTCGTCGGAGTACTGCGTGTGGACGTGGTGGTCGCCCGCGTACCAGCGCTCGCCGCCGCCCCACGGGTTGACGGGAACGCGCGCCGCGGCCGTACCGGTGCCGGCGGCCAGGGCACCGATGGCACCGGCCGCGATCCCCATGCCG
The DNA here is from genome assembly GCF_900104175.1 of Lentzea jiangxiensis. Lineage (GTDB taxonomy): Bacteria > Actinomycetota > Actinomycetes > Mycobacteriales > Pseudonocardiaceae > Lentzea > Lentzea jiangxiensis. The sequence goes on along the minus strand of NZ_FNIX01000024.1, from coordinate 14,557 downwards.
GCCAAGAACTTCCGGCGCTCGACCGACGACGGCCGGTCGTCCCCGGGGTCGAGCCAGCTGCCCTCGACCGGCTCGGCCTCGTGGTGGTGGTGCGTGTGGTCACCGTGCGGATGACCGTCTGAGTGGGACATGCGCCGATCTCAGCCGGTCGAGCTGTCCTGGCCAACGAACGGCGGATGAACCCTTGGACCGGGAAATTCGTTCACACCGGTCGTTCACACGGCCTGGACGGCCAGCAGCGCCAGGTCGTCGTGGTCGTCGCGGTCGAGCCACTTCAGCACGGCCTTCTCACAGTGCCGTGCGATCTCCTCCGCCGGCAGGCCCTGGCACTCCTGCAGCACGGCCCGCAGCCGCTTCTCGCCGAACAGCTCGGTGCGGTCGGTGTGCGCGCGGGCCTCGGTGAAGCCGTCCGAGTACAGCACCAGCGTGTCGCCCGGTGCGAGCGTGACCTGTTCGCCGGAGAACCGGACGTCGGCCAGGATGCCGACGATCGCCCCGGTCGCGCTCACCTCGTGCACGCTGCCGTCCGCCCGCAGCACCAGCGGCGCCGGGTGGCCACCGGACGCGAGCGACAGCCGCACTCCCCCGGTCGCCAGCGGCACGAGCTCGCCGACGACGAGCGTGGTGAAGAGCTTCGACCCGGTCGCGCGCAACGACGTGTTCAGCAGGTGCAGCAGCCGCACCGGGTTCGTCTCGACCAGCGACAGCGCCTGCAGCGACTGCCGGACGCGTCCACTGTGGACCGCGGCCTCCAGGCCGTGGCCGCAGACGTCGCCGAGCGCGAACGTCGCCGAGCCGTCCGTGCGCGGGTGCACGTCGTAGAAGTCGCCACCGACCAGCGCCCGCTGGTGGGCCGGGATGAACACCGACGCGAGCGAGACGCCCCGCACCTCGGGCAGCGGCAACGGCAGCAGCGCCGACCGCAGGATCTCGATCGTCCGCTGCTGCTCGGTCAGCTTCGACGACGACTCCAGCGCCACGGCGGCGTGCTTGCCGAACAGCTTGATGCGTTCGACGTCGTTCGGCGTGAAGTCGCCCTGCCGCACCACGACCAGCGCGCCGCCGACCCCCAGCGGTACGGCCAGCGCGCAGCCGTAGTCCTCCGGCACGCCCCAGCTACCTTCACCCAAAGAGGTGATCCTGGACAGGGTCGACGTGCCGGTCAGCACCTCGGAGATCTGCGACGCCCGGCGCGGCGTGCGCGTGACCGTCGGTTCGCCGCCGCCGCAACGCCACCACTCCAGGCGATCACGTGTGGCGGGAACCACAGCGACGCAGTGCTCGCCCAGCAGCTCCGCGGCCAGCTGCACGATCGTCTTCAGCGTGGCTTCCCGCGACGTGCCTCCGGCGAGCCGGAGGTGGGCGTGGTCCAGTGTGGAGTCGGCGAAGTACCAGGCGCTCCAGCCGTCGCCGAGGTCGTGCCGGCGGCCGGCGACGTGCACGTCGAAGTGGCCGCCGAGCCCCAGGCGGGGGAACCGGTCGGCCGCCGCGGCGTTGCGCACGCGCACCACCCCGGCCGGGTCCACGACGAGGACGGCTTCGCGCAGCCCGTCCACCAGGCGTTGCCAGCCGTCCAGGTCGATGCCCACGGCGCTGCTCATCCGCTGTTGTCCAGCGCAGCCGGCCGAATCATCACGGCCTCCTGCGGGTAGTTGGCGTGCATCGCGGCATCAAGTTACCTCGCTCCCAACCTAACGTGGCAGGCTTGTCCGCGACCACCGAGGCACGGAGGCTTGGAGTGACCACGGCCAACGAAGAGACGGACGCGACCCTCGAACGGGTTCTTTCCGCCATGAGAGACCTGCGTGACGGCAACTTCCGCCGCAGGCTCGTGGTGCCGGGGAACGGGCCCGTCTCCGCGCTCGCCGACGTGTTCAACGAGATCGCCGAGCGCAACCAGTGGCTCGCCGGTGAGCTCGGCCGCGTCCGGCAGGCGGTCGGCCAGGAGGGCAGGCTGACCGAACGGGTGGCGCCCGTGGGCACCGCCGGTGGCTGGTCGCTCATGGCCGACTCGGTGAACGGCCTGGTCGAGGACCTGGTGCGGCCGACGAGCGAGCTGAGCCGCGTGCTCGCGGCCGTCGCCGAGGGCGACCTGACCAAGCGCATGTCGGACCAGACCCTGCGCGGCGAGTTCGCCACGCTCGGCTCGACGGTGAACGGCCTGGTCGACCAGCTGTCGTCGTTCGCGGACGAGGTCACCCGCGTCGCCCGCGAGGTCGGCACCGAGGGTCGCCTGGGCGGTCAGGCGAAGGTCCCCGGCGTGGCCGGCACCTGGCGCGACCTGACCGACAACGTCAACTCGATGGCGAACAACCTGACCAACCAGGTCCGCAACATCGCCTCGGTCGCCACCGCCGTCGCGAACGGCGACCTGACGCAGAAGATCACCGTCGACGTCTCCGGCGAGATGCTGGAGCTGAAGAACACGCTGAACACGATGGTCGACCAGCTGTCGTCGTTCGCGGACGAGGTCACCCGCGTCGCCCGCGAGGTCGGCACGGACGGCAAGCTCGGCGGTCAGGCGAAGGTCCCCGGTGTCGCCGGCACGTGGCGCGACCTGACCGACAACGTGAACTTCATGGCGGAGAACCTGACGACCCAGGTCCGCAACATCGCCCAGGTCACGACCGCCGTCGCGCAGGGCGACCTGACCCAGAAGATCACCGTCGACGCCCGCGGCGAGATCCTCGAGCTCAAGTCGACGATCAACACGATGGTCGACCAGCTCTCGTCGTTCGCGGACGAGGTCACCCGCGTCGCCCGCGAGGTCGGCTCGGACGGCCGTCTGGGCGGTCAGGCGCAGGTGCCCGGCGTCGCGGGCACGTGGCGCGACCTCACCGAGTCGGTGAACGTCATGGCGAACAACCTGACGACGCAGGTCCGCAACATCGCCTCGGTCACCACCGCCATCGCGCGCGGCGACCTGACCCAGAAGATCACCGCCGACGCCCGCGGCGAGATCCTCGAGCTCAAGACCACGATCAACACGATGGTCGACCAGCTCTCGTCGTTCGCCGACGAGGCCACCCGCGTCGCCCGCGAGGTCGGCACCGAGGGCCGTCTCGGCGGTCAGGCCCAGGTCCCCGGCGTCGCCGGCACCTGGCGCGACCTGACCGACAACGTCAACTTCATGGCGAACAACCTGACCAACCAGGTCCGCAACATCGCCCACGTCGCCACCGCGGTGGCCAACGGCGACCTGTCGCAGAAGATCACCGTCGACGCCCGCGGCGAGATCCTCGAGCTCAAGTCGACCCTCAACACGATGGTCGACCAGCTCTCGTCGTTCGCCGAGGAGGTCACCCGCGTCGCCCGCGAGGTCGGCACCGACGGCCGCCTGGGCGGCCAGGCCCGCGTGCAGGGCGTCGCCGGCACGTGGAAGGACCTGACCGACAACGTCAACCTGATGGCGGACAACCTGACCAACCAGGTCCGCAACATCGCCGCCGTCGCCACCGCCGTCGCGAACGGCGACCTCTCGAAGAAGATCACCGTCGAGGCGAAGGGCGAGGTCGCGGCCCTGGCCGAGACCCTGAACGGCATGGTCGACACGCTGCGCGCGTTCGGCGACGAGGTCACGCGTGTCGCCCGCGAGGTCGGCACCGAGGGCATCCTGGGCGGCCAGGCGCGCGTGTCCGGCGTGGCGGGCACGTGGAAGGACCTCACCGACTCGGTGAACTTCATGGCGGACAACCTGACCAACCAGGTCCGCAACATCGCCCAGGTCACGACGGCCGTGGCCCAAGGCGACCTGACGAAGAAGATCGACGTCTCGGCCCGCGGCGAGATCCTGGAGCTCAAGACCACGATCAACACGATGGTCGACCAGCTCTCGTCGTTCGCCGACGAGGTCACCCGCGTCGCCCGCGAGGTCGGCACCGAGGGCAAGCTGGGTGGTCAGGCCGAGGTCGACGGCGTCGCCGGCACGTGGTCGAAGCTGACCGACAACGTGAACCAGCTCGCCTCGAACCTCACGACCCAGGTCCGCGCGATCGCCGCCGTGGCCACCGCCGTGACCGCGGGCGACCTGACCAGGCAGATCACCGTCGACGCGTCCGGCGAGCTCGCGGAGCTCAAGGACAACGTCAACCAGATGATCGCGAACCTCAAGGAGACGACGAGGGCCAACCGCGAGCAGTACTGGCTCAAGACGAACCTGGCCCGCCTCTCGGGCCTCATGCAGGGCCACCGCGACCTCAGGGCACTGGCGTCGCTGATCATGAGCGAGCTGACGCCGCTGGTCAGCGCCCACCACGGCGCGTTCTTCCAGATCGAGGAGGACGACTCCAAGCACACCCTCGAACTGACCGCGACCTACGGCTTCCGCCTGGACTCCGCCCGGACCACCCGCGTCGCCGTGGGCGAGACCCTCGTCGGCCAGGCGGCGCTGGAGAAGAAGACCATCCTGGTCACGCAGGTCCCCGGCGGCTACCTGACGGTCTCCTCGGCCCTGGGCTCCTCGGCCCCGGTCAACCTGGTGATCCTGCCGATCCTGTTCCAGGGCGAGACCCTGGGCGTGATCGAGCTGGCCTCGCTCAACGAGTTCTCCGACGTCCACCTCGACCTCCTGGACCAGCTGAAGGAGGCCATCGGCGTCAACGTGAACACGCTGCTGGCCAACTCCCGCACCGACGCCCTCCTGGTGGAGTCCCAGCGCCTGACCACCGAGCTCAGGGCAGGTTCCGAGGAGCTGGAGGACCGCGCGCGCCAGCTCCAGACGGCGTCGAAGTACAAGTCCGAGTTCATGGCCAACATGTCCCACGAGCTCCGCACGCCGCTGAACTCGCTGCTCATCCTGGCCAAGCTGCTCGCCGACAACCTCGACGGCAACCTGAACCCGAAGCAGGTCGAGTTCGCCCGCACGATCCACTCGTCGGGCTCCGACCTCCTGCAGCTCATCAACGACATCCTCGACCTCACCAAGGTCGAGGCGGGCCACATGACCCTGCACGAGGACCCGGTCCGGCTGGACGAGCTGGTCCGCTACGTCGAGACGCTCTGCCTCCCCCTCACCGCGGAGAAGAACCTCGAGTTCTCCGTCCGGGTCGACCCGAACGTCCCGGAGACCCTCCGCACCGACGAGCACCGCCTCCAGCAGATCCTGCGCAACCTGCTCTCGAACGCGGTGAAGTTCACCCATGACGGTGGCATCCGCCTGCACGTGCGCATGGACGACCCGTCCACCGTCGCCTTCGACGTGCACGACACGGGCATCGGCATCCCCGCCGACAAGCTGGCCGTGATCTTCGAAGCCTTCCAGCAGGCCGACGGCACCACGTCCCGCAAGTACGGCGGCACGGGCCTGGGCCTCTCCATCAGCCGCGAGCTGGCCCAGCTCCTGAACGGCGGGCTCCGGGTCCGCTCCGAACCGGGCATCGGCTCGACGTTCACCCTCTGCCTGCCCCTGGGCAAGGTCGTCTCGGAGGCCGTCGTCCTGCCGGAACCCACCCCCATCGTCACCCCGGCCCCGCCCGTGGCCACTTGGACCTCGATGCGCTTCCACGGCGAAAAGGTGCTGGTCGTCGACGACGACCTGCGCAACGTCTTCGCCCTGACGAGCGTCCTCGAGCTGCACGGCCTGGAAGCGATCTACGCCGACAACGGCATCACAGGCGTCCGCGCACTCGAACAGTACGACGACGTGGCCATCGTCCTGATGGACATCATGATGCCGGAACTGGACGGCAACGCGACCATTTCCGCAATTCGCGCAATGGAACGCTACGCCGATCTGCCGGTGATCGCGGTGACTGCCAAAGCGATGAAGGGCGATCGCGAGAAGTCACTGGCTTCGGGCGCCACCGACTACGTCACCAAACCGGTGGACACAGAACACCTCATTCGCCTGATCGCCTATTACCTGGGCGTGTCGGGAGAGGCCTGACCAGCGCAAGCGGGACCACGAAGCCGAAGGCGAGCCCCGGTCCGACCACGCACGGCGAAGCCGGGGGCGAGCCCCGATCGGCATTTGTCGTGAAGCGACGACAAAGCGAGCATGCGCGATGTGGGGCTCAAGGCGACCACCGCCTGGAACTGACTTCACCACGAAAGTGACCGCCCGCCGGAACAGGAACCGGCCGAACACGAGCCGGCCCACAGCCGATTCAGCGAGCCGAGTCCACAGCCTCCTGCACGGCTTCGTCCACCGAAGCGTGCAAGCTCAGCACCTGGGCCACGTCCGCCAGCTCGAACAACCGCCGAACCGGTCCCTGAGCAGCGGCGATCCGCAACTGCCCGCCCTGCTCCGTCAACCGCCGGTGCCAGTCCAGCACGAGCGCCAGCCCGGTCGAGTCCATGAACGCGAGCCCGGCCAGGTCGAGCACGGCGTGGGACCCGGTCACATCCGCATCCAGCCGCGCCGACAACACGGGCACGGTGTCGATGTCCAGCTCACCGGCGACGGCGAGCACACGCCACCCCCGCTGGACCTCGCTGCCGACGTTGAGCTCCATCGTCGCCGTTCCTTCCCGCCACGCCCGACTCGTGCGATCCAAATCGTGCAGTACGACGTCCGAGCACGCGACCACCGGGGGGCTGAAAGATCCGGACGAGCCGCCGGATGTGCGACGATGCGCCCTGTGCTGAACGACCCACTGGCTGAGGTGCGGGTGAGCCTGACCGCCGAGGGAGGGTCGTGCGCCCGTGCACGCCGGCTTGTGCGCGAGGTGGCAGCGTCGTGGGGGTTGCCCGACGACCTCGCGGACGACGCCCAGCTCGTCGTCACGGAGCTCGTGTCGAACGGCATCGACCACGGTGAGGCGCCGATCACACTCACGGTCTGCAAGCGGGCCGCCGGGATGCTGATCGAGGTGCACGACCAGTCGCCGAAGCTGCCGCAGCTCAGACCGGTGGACCCGAACAGCGCGCGCGGGCGCGGTATGCAGCTCGTGCAGGCCCTGAGCGTTCGCTGGGGCACGACACCCCGCAGCACGGGAAAAGTCGTCTGGTCGCAGCTGGAAGGCTGAAACGGGGTACCTGAGCCCGCGCGTGGCCGCCATGCCGCCGGACTCCGGGCAGACGACGGCCGGACTGTCCCATCGGGAGCGAACGCCGCCCAGGAAGAGCACCGCCCCCATTGCGATCGGACTCAACTCGCTGCCGGCCGTGCTCGTCGTGGTGCTGAGACCTTCCTGCTCGTCCGGGACGGACCTCGGCGCGAAACGGCGTGCCCGTCCCACGCCTGCAAATCCGCCCTGCAAAGCAGGGATACCGCGACGAGATTTCCTCGTCTGTCAGGGGATTTCCCGTTCGAGCGGCTTGTACCCGGCGAAGCCGTCTCGGGTTGTGATCGCCGCACGAAGGCGCGTACGGTCGCTTCGGACGGGAGTCTTCTCATGAACGAACTTCAACACAGAACCACCTATGTCCAGTCCATTCCGATCATCGCCCTGACCGGTGAGATCGACATGATGTCCTCGGCACCGGTGACCAGCAGACTCACCGCGTTGCTCGCCCGCAAGCCGCCCGCGCTGGTCGTCGACCTCAGGGAAGTCCGCTTCTTCGGTTCCGAGGGAATCCGCGCGCTGGTCGAGGCACAGGCCCAGGCCGACGAGCTCGGCATCAAGTTCGGCGTCGTCAGCGACAGCAAGGCCGTGTTGCGGCCGCTGCAGATGACGGCCGTGGACAAGATCCTGCTCCTCTTCGCAGACGTCGACGACGCCGTGACGGCGTTCAGCGCGGCCTGAGCCGCTTTCAGGCGGCGGACGAACGCCCGCCGCGCGCCCGCTCCACCAGGTCCAGGAGCAGCCCTTCCTTGGTGGACCAGGGCGAGATGTCCACGACGTCGTGACCCGAGACCTTCATCAACGCCTCCGCGACCACCGCGCCCGCCAGTGACTGCTGGGCCCGGTGGCGGGAAATCCCCGGCAGCGCCGCACGTTCGCGCACCGACAGCTTCGCGAGACGCGGAATCCACTTCTCCAGGTCCTTGAGCCGCAGCTGACGCGGTGCGTAGACGTCGCTGCGCGCTCCGGCGAGCCGCGCCAGCTGCTCGAACACCTTCGAGCACCCGACAGCGCGAGCCTGCTCGTCCCACGGGAACGCGGTCGAGAGGCGGTCCCGCACCTCAGACCTCATCGCCTCCACGGTCAGGCCGGTGCGCGTCAAAGTCCTCGCTCCCAACGGCAAGGAGATCGCGCGCTCCGGTTCGGCCCCGGACCCGGTGGCGAGCTCCACGGTGCCGCCGCCGACGTCCAGCACGATCATCGGGCCCGCGCTCCAGCCGAACCAGTGGCGGGCGGCGGTGTAGGACAGTCGGGCTTCTTCCTTGCCGGACAACACTTTCAGCTCAACGCCGGTGCGGCGCGCGACTTTGCGCATCACCTCGTCGGCGTTCGAGCTGTCCCGCACCGACGACGTGGCGAACGGCAGGAAGCGGACCTCACCCGCCTTCTTGCGGGCCGCGAGCACCGCGGCGCACAGCGAGTCGACGCCGGCCCTGGTGATGGCACCGCTCTCATCGAGCTCCCGGTCGAGCCTCAGCCGCACCTTGTGGGACACCAGCGGACGCATCAGGTCTCGCTCCACGACGACCAGGTGCGCGCTGAAGCACCCGACGTCCAGGACTCCGACCGGCATCCGCCACCTCCTCTTCACCAAGACTTCTTTACCGCATCGGCGGCCATTCTCCGGAACTTCGCCCCCGAACAGCGAATGTTGACCCGATGAGATGCGTTACAGTCACCCGATGTCACTGGCGGAGGTACCTGCCCGACTCGAACGCGCCCTCGGCGAGGCGGATCGCGGGGTGATCGTCGTGGCGGTGGACGGCCTCTCCTCCGACGTGGCCAAGCAGTCGTGGTTGTCCGCCTCCGTCTCCACGCTCTCCTCCACCGTGCCCTCCACGTCCGCGACGGCTCTGCTGACCGCTCTCACCGGCGCTCCCGCCGACGTCCACCGGGTGCCGGGAACGGTGTACCGCAACGGATCCGGGCTCGTGCACGCGATCAACGGCACGCCCGCCGTCCCGCACCTGCCGACCGTGCTCGAACGGCACGGCGCGACCGTCCTGGCCCGCGAGCTCGACCTGCTGGAAGGGACGTGGGCGCAGGCCCTCCTCCGAGGGTGCACACGGATACCCGCGCCCCCTCGGCACAAACTCATCGCGCAGGCCGAGGATCCGCCCCTGCTCGTCGCGAATGTCGTGGCGGACCTCGACAAGGCGCTGCCGGACGCCAGGTTCCTCTGGACGTACGTCAACATCGACGACCACGTGCACCGCAACGGTTACGACGAATCGGTGCACGAGGCGATGCTGCGCCTGGACGCGCACGCTTCCCGTTGGGCGGCACAGGGTTGGACCGTCGTGGCGCACTCCGACCACGGCATGGTCGCCGTCGACCCCGACCCGGAGCTGGTCGAGGCCTGGGACGCCATCGTGCGCGAGGAGTGCGTGATCCCCTCCGGCGGCGCGGGCCGCCTGCGGTGGCTCTACCCGAGGCAGGACCGGCTGGAGACCGTTTTCGACCGCGTGGCAACGACTCTGGGTGACACGGCGACGGTGCACGACGCCACGGACCTCGGTCTGCCGCAGCCGGAGGCGGGCCCGGTCGTCGCGGTGGCGGCGTCCCCGCGGTTCCCCATCGCGGACCCGTCGGCGAAGTACGAGCACGGTGGCCTGAGCCCCGACGAGATCGATGTGCCGTTCGCCGTCTGGAACGCCGTGCAGTGAGCGCGTGCAGGCCGAACGTGCGCACTCCTCGGGGAAGCCGATGCCGCCGATCGGACCCACGACGGTGCCACGCCCTCTCGACGCCGTCCCGATCCACCATTTGTTCATCACCGTGAACAATGATTTTTACAACGTCGGAATCGTGCGGGTTCACGTACGAGAACTGACCTTTACGCTGTTCAGCGGCCTGACGCGAGCTTCTCGGCTCAATTCTTCGACGCACCTTTACAGGCGTTGATCTCCTCTGGCAGGGTGTCGCCGGGCGCAAGACGAGAAAGGGACTGGACGGTCTCGTGAACCTGTCTCGACGCACCCTTCTGACATCCGCTGCGGCCACTCCCCTGCTCACCGGGGCAGGAGTCGCCCTCGGCGCCGCGGAAGCCGCCGGCGCACCCGCCCGGCTCCGCGGAGCCCTCGACCACGGCCTGGCCAAGCTGAGGACCGTGGCACCGGGCATCACGTCGTTCCCGGAGATCACCCGGTTCGAGAAGTGGACCTACGTCGCCGACGGCGGCTGGGTCGGTGGCTTCTGGCCGGGCACCCTGTGGCTCGCGCACCTCGACAGCGGCGACGCGCGGTTCCGCGCGCTGGCCGAGGCCGCGAACGACCGGCTGGCACCGCGCCGGCTCGACCCCCGCGACCACGACCTCGGCTTCCTCTTCTCCCCGTCCTGGGTCACCGCGTACCGCCTCACCGGCGCCACGAAGTGGCGTGACGGCGCGATCGACGCCGCCACCACGCTGATCCAGCGCTGGAACGCCGCCGGGAAGTTCCTCCGCGCCTGGGGCCGTCTCGGCACCCCGGGCGACGCGGGCCGCGTCATCGTCGACACGATGATGAACCTGGACCTGCTCGCGTTCGCGACCGAGCAGACCGGCGACCCCAGGTTCCTCGACATCGCGATCGCCCACGCCAGGACCACCCGGACCCACTTCCTGCGCGCCGACGGCTCGACCCCGCACGTGTTCGACTTCGACCCGGACACCGGCGCGCCGATCGGCCCGGGCACCGTCCAGGGCTACAGCCCGACCTCCTGCTGGTCACGCGGCCAGGCGTGGGGCATCTACGGCTTCACGACGATGTACCGCCGCACGGGCCTGCGCGAGTTCCGCGACACCGCCCGCAGGATGGCCGACTACGCCCTGTCCGTCCTCACCCCGGACCACGTGCCGGTGTGGGACTACCGCTCCCCGTTGGGCGCCAACGACGTCAAGGACTCCTCCGCGGGCGCGATCATGGCGTGCGGCCTGCTCGACCTCGCCAGGGCCACCGGCACCGACCGCTACCGCGACCGGGCGCTGGAGATCCTCGACGGTCTGGTGACCACCTGCCTCACCACCCGGTCGACGCGCGCGGAGGCGGTCCTGGCGCGCGGCACCCGCAACCGGCCGTCCGAGGACGGCGTGGAGATCTCGTTGCCGTACGGCGACTACTACCTGTTCGAAGCGATCCTGAGGGTGCTCAAGCCCGCGGAGGTCTCGAAGGCCATCGGCCTGTAGGTCGTGGCCGGTCGGGCGGCTGTGCGGGCCTCGTGTCCGGGCAGCCGCCCGGTCGCGGAGCGAGTCCGCAACGCGCCGTCGGACGCCCCTCCCCACCCCCGAGGTCCCCTACTGCTCAACCACTTTCGCCGTGGGCCCGTTGCTCCACGTAGCCTCCAACCGCGACAACCTCCCCGAAGCAGTCCGGAAGTTCACCACCAGAGGTCCTCCGGGCTGCTCGACCGCCACCGACCACCCGTCCGCGGGCGTGGCGGACAGCGCCTCCACCCCGGACGGCCGGTACCGCACCACGACGTCCCCGCCCCGCAGGTGGAACGCGTGCACGTAGGAGCCGTCCGCCTGCCACTCCCCCTCGGGGAGTTGAGCCGGGGTGGGACGCGCATCCGTAGTACGGGGAGGAACCGGAACGGACGAGCTGACTGCAGGAGGCCTGGTGGACGTGGGCGTGACGGGCGGTACACCGGCGGAGGGGCCCGGTTCGGGCACCGGGACCGCCGGCGAGGTGATGGTCGGCATCGGGAGCACCGCCGAGCCCGGCGTGGGGTCGACGACGGCGACCGGCGCGGGTTCCATCACCGATCGGATGCCGAACCAGGACAGGCCGACGGCGACCGCGGTCACCACTGCCCAGGCGACCAGGTATCCGACGGACCGTCTCACTGCGGCAATCCTCCTGTAGCGGCTCATGGCATCAGTTCTGCTGGTCGAAGACGACCCGGTGGTGCGGGCGGCGGTCATGCGCGCTCTCACCGGACAGGGGCACATCGTGCACGGTGTGGCGCTCGCGATCGAGGCCTTGCGCGAAGTCACCGTCCACGAGTACGACGTCGTGGTGCTCGACCTCGGGCTCCCCGACCTCGACGGCGGGGACGCGCTGCGGATGATCCGGGGCGTCACGAACACCCCGGTGGTCATCGCGACCGCGCGCGACGACGAGGGCGAGATCGTCCGGCTCCTCAACGCCGGCGCGGACGACTACCTCGTCAAACCGTTCTCCAGCGAGCACCTGGGGGCCCGGCTGCAGGCCGTGCTGCGCAGGGCCCGCGACAGCAAGCAGCTCGTGATCGGCGGGCTCGAGATCGACGTCACCCTGCGCAGGGCCGCCGTGGACGGCACCGAGCTCTCCCTGACGCACAAGGAGTTCGAGCTGCTGTCGTTCCTCGCGGCACGGCAGGGCGAGGTGGTGCCGCGCGCCGAGATCCTCGCGAGCCTGTGGCCGTCCCACCGCGACGACCAGACGCTCGACGTGCACCTGTCGTGGTTGCGCCGCAAGCTCGGTGAACGGGCCGCGCAGCCGCGCTACCTGCACACGGTGCGCGGGGTCGGCGTGCGTCTGGTCGCGCCGCAGTGAGGCGGTCACTCGTGCTGGTCGCTCTCGCGGCCACCAGCATGGTGGCCCTGGCCTTCCTGATCCCGCTCGCGATCGTCGTCAAGAGCTCCGCGTACAACCGCGCGCTCGACGAGGCCGAGAAGCAGGCGAACGCGCTGACGCCCGCTCTGCTGATCACCCGCAAGCCGCAGGAGGTCCGGCAGGCGATCAGGAGCACCCGCTACGGCGGGCAGCAACGGCTCGCCGTGCACCTCAGCGCCCCCGCGGGTACCTACGGCACCTCGCACATCACGGCGAAGGACCTGGAGGAGGCCCAGAAGCTCGCGACGGCGTCCACGGTCGAACGGCCCGACGGCGTCGCCTACCTGCAACCGCTGGCGACCAGCTCGAACGGCATCGCGATCGTCGAGGCGTTCGTGCCGCACGAGCAGCTCACCCGCGGCGTCGTCGGGACGTGGTGGGTGCTGGCGGGCGTCGCCGTCGGGCTGGTCGCGGGGTCGGTGCTGGTCGCCGACAGGCTGGGGGCCCGCGCCGTGAAGGCGACGCGGGCGCTGGCGGAAGGCGCGCGGAGAATGGGACAGGGGGACCTCTCCGCGCGCGTTCCGGTCAAGGGGCCGCCCGAGGTCGCCGAGGCGGGGAAGGCCTTCAACGCCATGGCGGAGCGCGTCCGGCTGCTGCTCGCCGCCGAACGCGAGGTGGTCGCCGATCTCTCGCACCGGCTGCGAACGCCTCTCACAGCCCTTCTCCTGGACGCGGACACGCTCGGGCAGGGTCCGGGGGCGGACCGCGTCCGGGAGGCCGTCCAGGGCCTCGAGAGGGAGGTCGACGAGATCATCAAGGCCGCCCGCTCCGGCCTGCAGCCCGACGACGGCGGCACGGACGCGTCGGCCGTCGTCCGCGACCGGCTGGTGTTCTGGTCCGCGCTCGCCGACGACCAGGAACGGCGGTGGACCGTGCGCGGCGCCGACCGGCCCGCTCTCGTGCCGCTGGGCCGCAACGACCTCGCGGCCGCGCTGGACGCGTTGCTGGGCAACGTCTTCCGCTACACGCCGGAGGGCACGCGGTTCGCCGTGGCACTGGTGCACCAAGCCGATCTGGTGGCGCTGGTGGTCGAGGACGCCGGGCCGGGCATCGCGGACGCCGAAGGGGCGGTGCGCCGCGGCACCAGCGGTGGCGGTTCCACCGGGCTGGGGCTCGACATCGCCCGCCGGGCCGCGGAACGCACGGGAGGGTCGCTCCACGTCGACCGCGGTCCGCTGGGCGGTGCACGCGTGCAATTGAGGCTCCGGAGGATCTAGGGCCGCCCCCGAGGTGGGGGCGGGACGAACACCGCCGGCGGCGTCCGGACCGTGGGACGGGTCCGGAGCCGCCGGCGGGCACCGGCCGGCCGCGCGGCACCGCTGCCGCACCACCGGGCTCCGAGCAGGAGGGAGGAACCCGATGAGCGGTGCGCGCTTGCCCTTCCCACACCGGTGGAACGAGGTGGATCAGCCGGGGCTCCCGGCGCCCGGTGCGGGACCGGCGTATTCAGGGGGTTCTGGGCGATCGTTTTCCGTGCGATCTGACATGAAGTTAGCCGACCGCGGATCGCCGCCAATCCGCCGTTCAGACGATTAATCCGCCTTAAATATATTTAAGTCGCGATTCCCCTGTCGTGGGTTAAATATATTTAAGACAAGTACGCCCGGCACCACCATTCCCCTGTTCGCGACGCACAGACACAGCCCCGCCGACGGGGGCACGAGCACCCGCGACGGAGCGGCACGGCGAGCCGCGGCCGCCCACCCCGCGGACGACAGCGTGGACACCCCGCCACAGTTCGCCCACAGGCGATGTGGACCCGAAACGATCACGGCATGCGCCCGGCGCTATACTCACAGTTAGCGCCGGGCCCTCCCGGCGTGACCCGGACGTGACTTTTGACGGGTGAGTCAACCGGGCCATTGCTTCCCGCGTATACCCATGTAGATTCCCGCTCACCGCGACGGCCATTCGGGTGACTGGTCGCGGCTCGCGCGCCGCACGCGAAACGGAGGCAGGATGCAGGCGAACGCCCAG
>NZ_FNIX01000057.1 GCF_900104175.1 Lentzea jiangxiensis | reverse complement strand
GGAACGCCGCGACGACATTCACGAGGCGTTCCTCAGCCTGGCCACCTGCGTGATCTGCTACCGCCACATCAAAACCCTCTGTTAGGAACCCTAAGGATGGCAGCAGACCGGCTGAGCGGATCTTCTCGCCGAAGACCCAGGAGGTGAACTGGGTGCCGTGGTCGGCGTGGACGATGCCGCCGGGCTCGGGGTGTTCCGTACCGGGTTTGATGGAGACCATCAAGCCTGGATGATGAGGACCTAATGGCCCCACCGAAGAAGTACCCTAACGAGCTGCGTGAGCGGGCGACCCGGATGGTCGTGGAGGCCCGCCGGGACCCGGCTGCCGCGACCGGTGCGATCAAGCGGATCGCCGACCAGCTCGGGATCCACCCCGAAGCCCTGCGGACCTGGGTCAAACGCGCGGAGATCGACGCCGGTGACCGGCCAGGCACCACGGCCGGTGATGCGGAGCGGAGCGGATCGCGCAGCTTGAGCGGGAGAACCGGGAACTGCGCCGTGCCAACGCGATCCTGAAGTCCGCGTCTGCTTTCTTCGCGCTAGACCGCCCCTCCCGCTGATCGTCGAGTATATCGACAGCCACAAGCACGAGTTCGGAGTCGAGCCGATCTGTGCCGTGCTGACCGCAGCCGGCGTCAAGATCGCTCCGAGTACCTACTACGCCGCTCGTTCCCGCCCGCCCTCGGCACGCGCGGTCCGCGACGCGGTCATCACCGAGAAGATCAAGGAGGTGCACGAGACGAACTACGGCGTCTACGGCGTGCGCAAGATCTACGCCGAGCTGGGCCGCCAGGGCGGGGTCACCGGGCTTCCGGTCGCCCGTTGCACCGTCGCCCGCCTGATGAAAGCTGCTGGGCTGCAAGGGATTTCTCGGCTGAAAACCCCACGCACCACGCGCAGCGGCAAGGGTAACGACCCGCGCCCGGACCTTGTCAAGCGGACGTTCGCCGCGTCGGCACCGAACCATCTGTGGGTCGCCGACATCACCTACATTCGCACCTTCAGCGGCTGGGCCTACGCCGCGTTCGTGCTCGACGTGTTCTCTCGCCGCGTGGTCGGCTGACAGCTGTCCACCTCGCTGCGCACCGATCTGGCCCTCGACGCCCTGGAAATGGGGCTGTGGACACGCACCCGCGCAGGGCAGGACACCAGCGACCTCGTTCATCATTCCGACCGCGGAACGCAATACCTCGCTGTGCGCTACACCCAGCGCCTGGCCGAGGCCGGCGCGGTCGCATCCGTTGGCAGCACAGGAGATTCCTACGACAACGCCATGGCCGAAGCCTTCAACTCGATCTTCAAAGCCGAACTCGTCCGCAACAAAGGTCCCTGGCGCGGCACCGACGACCTCGAGATCGCGGTCGCCGAGTACATCGACTGGTACAACCACCGCCGGCTACACGGCGAACTCGGCCTGATCCCACCCGTGGAACACGAGACCAACCATCACCACACAACCGTACCCGTCTCGGCACCGAGCGGGTAATCACACCCTCCATCAAACCCGGTACTTGACAGGGCGCCGGTTGCGGATGGCCATGTCCAGTGCGTTGACGACCAGGGTTGAGTCCTGTGTGGAGTCGATCGACCAGCCCACGATGCGACGGCTGAACGCGTCCAGAACGGCCGCGCAGTAAAGCCATCCTTCCCTTGTCCTGTGCTGGGTGATGTCGGTGACCCACAGTTCGTTCGGTTTCAG
>NZ_FNIX01000059.1 GCF_900104175.1 Lentzea jiangxiensis | reverse complement strand
CCCACTCGGCATCGGTCACATCAAAACGCGCCACATCCGTGTTCTACCAGCGCGCCACCAGCCAACCTAGATCCGAACTTCAAACAGCTCCTAGCGCGCTCACTCTTTCGGTGGATTCTTCTCCTTTGGAGACACTCCTGCGCTGAAGGTATTCGCAGGTCGACACCAATGACCTCCAGGCGTGCGACCCAGATTCACTCGATTGTGTAATCTAAACATAATCGGCATCCCCGCGCGGGCGATGGGCGGTTTGGCTCTTCCTGCACGGCTGGATATGGTTCGACGGAGATCGTCACGTGCATCTCTTCTGGCGATCCGCGACCGAAAACATCTGAAGGAGTTTTTGTGCTGAAGAAGGCTGGAGCGGCCATCGCTATCGCGGGCGCTTTCATCGGTATCGGCTCGACGGCGTCGGCCGACGGCCCGGAGCTGGACCTCACCCACCAGGTCGGTGGAGTCAACCTCGACGACTCCGAGGTGCTCAGCGACTTGAACGTCTGCTTCATCGACGTCAACGTCATCGCGGTGCCGGTCCTGTCCGGCAACGACAGCGGCCTGTGCGCGAACCCGGACGACAACTGATGTGACCGGCGCATTCTCCGGTTGCGCCGGTAGGGCAAGTCGGGACGGAGCGCGGTGGGGTATACCGGGCTCCGTCCTGCCATTTTCATTGCGAAGCAGCGAGGTCGGATTCAGTCCCAAGAAATGGTTGCAGAGGTCGCCACTGGCTGCTTCCGGCGTACGGCTTCCAACGATCGCACGCCCGTGGCTCTCCGGGATTATGTTTGAGTAGCGCCTGGCGAATCGGACTTCGGCAGACATGCTGGTTTTCGCGTCGCAGGACTGCTTGAGCCGGTTGACGCAGCGTTCAACTGCGTTGCGATGTTTGTACAGATCGAGGCAGAAGGGCGGTGTTCTGCCATTGCCGAGCCTTCGCTTTGCGGCGGTCGATCCGGTCGATGCGTTCGGGAATGGCGGCGTTGATCCGTCGCTGACGTAGCGCGGTGCGAGTGCTGGGGTGGGCGTGGGCCTTGCCGGCGATTACCCGCCCGGCCCGTACTCGCTGGCCGTTGAGGTCGATGTCGGGGATGTCGGGGATGTCGTCGAGCAGCGGCAGCAGCTGGGAATTGTCGTCGGCCTGTCCTGGAGTGAGGACCACCGGCGGCGGCAGACCCGCAGTGTCGACGGCCAGGTGAAGTTTGGTCGCCAAGGGGTTGTTACTAGTGCTGCATCTCAGAACGTCGACCCGGTAATCGGCCCTGTGGGTTGACGGTCCAGGCTGGTCCTCCCATGTCGAGCGGGAGGTGGTCATGG
>NZ_FNIX01000006.1 GCF_900104175.1 Lentzea jiangxiensis | reverse complement strand
CCCTTTGTGGGTTAAGGCCCCCAGCTAGACCACTGGGTTGATAGGCCAGAGGTGGAAGACCGGTAACGGTTGGAGCTGACTGGTACTAATAGGCCGAGGACTTGTTACGAAGACGCTACGCATCCACTGTGCGGTTCTGGAAGAACAACCAGAACCGATCGAACCCGCTGGCAGACGAGAGTGTGCTGGTTCGGGGTTCAGGTTGAACATTTCCATAGTGTTTCGGTGGTTATAGCGTTGGGGAAACACCCGGTCCCATTCCGAACCCGGTAGTTAAGCCCTTCTGCGCCGATGGTACTGCACTGGTTACGGTGTGGGAGAGTAGGTCGCCGCCGAACATTCTTTCCAGAAGACCCCTGAGGGTCGAGCACTTCGGTGCTCCCCTCAGGGGTCTTCTGCGTGTCCGGGTGCTGATTTCGCTTGCCCGCCCTGATCTGATGGACCCATGGACGCGGTCGTGCACGCCACTCTGGACTCGTTCGACGCCGTCACCCACGATCGGCTCGCAGCCGATCCGGTGCGCAACACCGTGGCTTTGACGTCACTGCACCGGATCCGCAGCCTGCCGGGCGAGGACTTCCCGACTCTCATCACCTTCCACGAGGGCGACGAGGTCGTCGGCTCCCTGGTCCGCACCCCGCCCTGGCCGTTCCAGACGGCCGACCTCCCGCTGACCGCGGTGGAGCTGGCCGTCCAGGTGGCCGCGAAGATCGACCCGGACGCTCCGGGGGTGACCGGTCCGCGGGACAGGTCCGAGGCGTTCGCCACAGCGACCGGCAGGCCGTACACCGAGTCACTGGCCACGAGGCTCTACCGCCTGGGCACCCTCGCCCCGCCCACCGTCGAGGGCGCCGGCCGCCTGGCCACCGAGGACGACGTCGAACTCCTGGGCGCCTGGCGCGAGTCGTTCCTCGCCGAGGCCGTGCCGCGGAACCCGAGCGGTCCGGCCACCGAAGCCATGCGCAGCTCGCTGCGCCTCGGCAACGGCCACGCCCTCTGGGAGGTGGGCGGAACCCCGGTCGCCTGGGCCGCGGCCAGCCTCCCGCAGATCGGCATGAGCAGGATCGGTCCGGTCTACACGCCGCCCGAACACCGCAGGCACGGCTTCGGCGCCGCGGTCAGCGCCCTGGCCAGCCGCTGGGCCCTCGACCGGGGTGCGACCGACGTGCTGCTGTTCGCGGACCTGACCAACCCGATCTCGAACTCGATCTACCAGCGCATCGGGTACCAGCCACTCGACGACTGGGCGGAGTTCTGGTGGAGGCACGACAGCGGGACGACGACCTGATCACCGGGTGGCGGGTTCGATAGCCGACAGACGCGCGACGGACAGCCGTCGGTCGGAGAACGCCCGGCTCAGCCGAACAGCTCGGGCGAGAGCGGCCGGTTGCGGACGTGCGAGGAGAACACGAGCGAGGTGGTGGTGTCGCCGTACCGCTGCATCACCTCGACGAGTTCCTCCAGCTCCACCATCGACCGGCAGACGACCCGCAGCAGCCAGCAGTCGTCGCCGGTCACGTGGTCGGCGTCGAGGACCTGAGGCAGCACCAGCACCTGCGAGCGGAACCGCGGCGTGTCCAGCGACCGGACCCGCACCCGCACGATCGACTCGATCGGCAGGCCCAGGCGGGACGGCGACACGACCGCGGTGAAGCCGGTGATGACGCCGAGCGACTCCAGGCGGCGCACCCGTTCGGTCACCGCCGGCGCGGACAACGACACCTCACGTCCCAGCGCGGTGAACGACATCCGTCCGTCCTGCTGCAACAACGACAGGATCTTCCAGTCCACACCGTCCAGTTCCACCTGGAAATCATAGGGAGATCGGTTCGAACGGCTGGACTTCCGCATGTCCGAAGAGGACCGGCGGCAGCAGGATCACAGGCATGACGAACGCACTGCGCTTCCCCGCCGCCGACCCGCGGACCGCCGCCACCCACTTCGCCGCCGAACTCGCGTTCGAGGCCGACCCCGACGACGTCCACCGCGACCTCCGCAACGGCACCACCGCCGGCTACGTCCTGGTGGAGACGCGCGCTCCCGAGGCGTTCGCGCAGGCGCGCATCCCCGGCGCGATCAACCTGCCCTACCGGGACCTGCCCGACGAGCTCGACCTCGACCCGGACCTCGTCTACATCTGCTACTGCGAGAGCTTCCAGTGCAACGCCGCCACCAAGGGCGCCCTCGCGCTCTCGGAGAGGGGGTACCGCGTGAAGCGGCTCTCCGGCGGCATCACGGCGTGGCGGGAGGCGGGTTACCCGATCGAGTCGGACGAGGTCACCGGTTCGGGTGTTTCCAAGGTCGCGTGTCACTGTTGACCTACGCCCACCTAGGCTCGGTGCGTGAACGCACCACGTCTGCTCGTCCTGCAGCCCTCGGAGTCCGACCCGCTGGCCAAGCTCGGCGGGTGGCTCGAGGCCGAGGGGGTCGAGCTCGACCTCGTGCCGCTGAAGGAGCAGCCCGCGCCGGCGGACCTCGACGGCTACCAGGGCGTCATCTGCCTCGGCGGTGAGATGGGCGCGCTCGACGACCTCGAGCACCCGTGGCTCGCGGACGCCCGCAGGCTGCTGTCCGGCGCGGTGTCGAAGAGGTTGCCCACGCTTGCGATCTGCCTCGGTGCGCAGCTGCTCGCGGCCGCCACGGGTGGTCAGGTGCGCAAGGGGCCGCAGGGGCCGGAGGTCGGGGTGCTGCTCGTGGCCAAGCGGGACGCCGCCGCCGGCGACCCGCTGTTCGCCGACCTGCCCTTCACGCCCGACGTGCTGCAGTTCCACAACGACGAGGTGCACCTGCTGCCGCCCGGCGCGGAACAGCTCGCGGCGTCCCCGAAATACCCGAACCAGGCGTTCCGGGTCGGTGAAAGCGCTTACGGCCTGCAGTTCCACATCGAGACGACGCCGGAAATCGTCCTGAACTGGGCAGCGAAGGACCCGGATTCGGCGGCGTGTGCTCGGGCGCACCACTTCGACCAGGAGTTCCTGGAGGAAGCGCACCGCGACCTCGAAGAGGTGTGGCAGCCGTTCGTCGCGAGATTTGCGAAGCTGGTGCGAGGAGATCTGTCGCCCGCGGGACGTTTGGGCACACAACTTCCGTTGGTGTGACGTTACTTTCGTAGGTTTTAAGACATCCTCCGTTGGCGGTACCGTAATCTCCTGGACAGCTTGTTCGATCCAGCCGGAGGATCACTGTGGATCCCGCTCTTGTAGTGATCATCGTCGTCATCACTGCTCTCATCTTCGACTTCACGAACGGGTTCCACGACACGGCCAACGCCATGGCCACCTCCATCGCCACGGGTGCGCTCAAGCCCCGCACGGCGGTCGCGTTGTCGGCGGTGCTCAACCTCGTGGGCGCGTTCCTGTCCGTCGAGGTGGCCAAGACCATCTCCGGCGGGATCGTCGACGACGCCCAGATCACACCCGCCATCATCTTCGGCGGGCTCGTCGGTGCGATCATGTGGAACCTCGTCACGTGGTACGTCGGCCTGCCGTCCAGCTCCTCGCACGCGTTGTTCGGCGGCCTGATCGGCGCCGCCTGGGTCGCGTCCGGTGTGGACGCCATCCACTTCGCGAAGGTCGTCGACAAGGTCCTGGTGCCCGCGATCGTCGCGCCGCTCGTCGCCGGTCTGGTCGCGGCCATCGCCACGATCGTCGTCTACCGGCTCAAGAAGGCCGCCGACCCGCGCGTCTCGCACACCGGCTTCAAGGTCGGCCAGGTCGCGTCCGCCTCGCTCGTCTCCCTCGCGCACGGCACGAACGACGCGCAGAAGACGATGGGCATCATCACGCTCGCGCTGATCACGTCCGGTTCGCTCGCGCCCGGCTCCGGCCCGCCCACCTGGGTGATCGTCAGCGCCGGTCTCGCGATCGCGCTCGGCACCTACCTCGGCGGCTGGCGCATCACGCACACGATGGGCCGTGGTCTCACGACCATCGAGCCCGCCCAGGGCTTCGCGGCGCAGACCTCGACCGCCACGGCGATCCTCGCGTCCTCGCACCTCGGCTTCGCACTGTCCACCACGCACGTCGCGTCCGGCGGCATCATGGGCTCCGGCCTCGGCCGCGACCGGCACGGCGTCAGGTGGGGCACGATGGGCAAGATGGCCGCCGGGTGGCTGCTCACGCTCCCCGCCGCCGGCACCGTCGGCGCGCTGGCCGGCAAGTGGGCCTCCAGCGGCACCACCGGCGTCATCGGTGTCGCCGTCATCGGTTCGGCCGTGTCGATCGGCATCTGGCTGCTGTCGCGGCGCGAGCCGGTCAAGCCCGAGCACATCGTCGACGAGGTCGCCGCCCAGGCCGAGCTGCACAAGGTGGCGGCATGACCGTCAACTGGGTCGCGCTGCTGCAGGTCTTCGGCGCCACGCTGCTCGCCACGGTCGTCGTCGTGACGTTGTTCGTCCTCGGCATCCGCGCGTTGTCCGGTGACAAGAAGGTTCCCGCGTACGCGAGCTTCGCGGGTTGCGTCGCCGTCGTGCTCTACGGACTTTCACTGATCGTCTTCTGACACCGTGAGGGCATTAGGGTTGGCTCCTGATGAGCGAACCAGTCCGCCACGCGTCTCCAGCACGTTTCGGCCTCACCGAGCCGCGCAGCGAAGAGGTGCTGCGCGGTCTCGGCCTGTGGGCTGACCGCCGGCCCGCCGACGGCGCCGAGCCGGTGCTGTCCGCGCTGTCCCGCTGCCCCGATCCGGACCTCGCGCTGCGGGGCCTGGAACGCCTGCACCCCGTCGCCGACTGGGACGCCCTGTCGACGGCGCTGCACGAGGACGTCGTCGTGCGCGGGCGGCTGCTCGCCGTGCTCGGCTCCTCGACCGCCCTGTCGGACTTCCTCGTGGCGAACCCCGGCCGGTGGCGGTCGCTGACCGACGGCGTCGACGTCGCGCTGGAGCTCGCGGACGGCGACGTCCTGCGCACCGAGTACCGGGCGAAGCTGCTGGTCGTGGCCGCCAACGACCTGGCGCACGTCGTCGAACCCGACCTGCCGTTCGTCCCGTACGACACGGTCGCCGCGCAGCTGTCCGACCTGGCCGTGTCGGCCTTGAGAGCGTCGCTGAAGCTCGCGGAGGAACGCGTCAGCGGCGCCGACCGCTGCCGGCTCGCGGTGATCGCGATGGGCAAGTGCGGCGCGAACGAGCTCAACTACGTGAGCGACGTCGACGTGGTGTTCGTCGCGGAGGGCGACCTGGGCGTGGCCACCCGGCTGGCCAGCACGATGATGCAGATCGCCGGCCAGTCGTGCTTCGAGGTCGACGCGGCGCTGCGGCCGGAGGGCAAGGCCGGCGCGCTGGTCCGCACCCTGGACGGGCACGCGTCGTACTACAAGAAGTGGGCGCGGACCTGGGAGTTCCAGGCGCTGCTCAAGGCGCGGCCGGTCGCCGGTGACGCCGAGCTGGGGCAGGCGTACCTCGACGTCGTGCGGCCGTACGTGTGGACGGCGGCCGAGCGCGAGAACTTCGTCGAGGACGTGCAGGCCATGCGGCGCCGCGTCGAGGACCACGTGCCGACGCCGCTCGCCAACCGCGAGCTCAAGCTCGGCCGCGGTGGCCTGCGCGACGTCGAGTTCGCGGTGCAGCTGCTGCAGCTCGTGCACGGCCGTTCCGACGAGGACCTGCGGATCCAGGCGACGACGGCCGCCCTGGCCGCGCTCGGCCGGGGCGGCTACGTCGGGCGTGAGGACGCGGCCGACTTCGGGCGTTCCTACCGGTTCCTGCGCACGCTGGAGCACCGGTTGCAGCTGCAGCGGTTGCTGCGCACGCACCTCTTCCCGGCGGACGACGACGTCACGGCGTTGCGCTGGCTGGCGCGGTCCGTGGGGCTCGCGGCCGACGGGCGGAGGTCGGAGGGGCAGGTGCTGCTCGCGGAGTTCCGCAAGCACGCCAACCAGGTCCGCCGCCTGCACGAGAAGCTGTTCTACCGGCCGCTGCTGCAGTCCGTGGCGGGCGTGCCGACGGAGGCGCTGCGGCTCACCACCAAGGAGGCCGTGGCCCGGCTGGCCGCGTTGGGCTACACGTCGCCGGACGGCGCGTTGCGGCACATCCAGGCGTTGACGCACGGCATGTCGCGGCGGGCGCGCATCCAGGGTGCCCTGCTGCCGGTGCTGCTCGACCTCTTCGCCGGTACGCCCGACGCGGACGGCGGCCTGCTCGCGTACCGGAAGGTGTCCGAGGCGCTCGCGGAGACGCCCTGGTACCTGCGGCTGCTGCGGGACGAGGGCGCGGTCGTCGAACGGCTCGCGGTGCTGCTCGGCACCTCCCGTCTGGTGCCGGACCTGCTGGTGCGGGCGCCGGAGGTGCTGCGGCTGCTCGCCGACACCGAGGCGCTCGTCGGCGGTGACCCGCACCTGATCGGCAACCCGTTGCGCAGCGCGGTGTCCCGGTACGGCGACGCGGCACGGGCGATCGCGGCGGCGAGGTCGTTGCGGCGCCACGAGTTGCTGCGCATCGCGGCCGCGGACCTGCTGGGGTTCATGCCGCTGGAGACGGTGTGCGTGTCGCTGTCCGAGGTGTGGAGCGCGGTGCTGCAGAGCGCGCTCGACGCGGCGGTGCGGGCGTCCGGCGAACCCACCGCGGTGCTGTCCGTGATCGGCATGGGCCGGCTCGGCGGCCACGAGCTCGGGTACGGCTCGGACGCGGACGTGATGTTCGTGTGCCGTCCGCTCGAGGGCTTCTCCGACGACGAGGCCGTGAAGTGGTCGAGCGGGGTCGTCGAGAAGATCCGGCGGTTGCTCGGGGCGCCGTCGCTGGACCCGCCGTTGCAGGTGGACGCGGACCTGAGGCCGGAGGGCCGGCAGGGGCCGCTGGTGCGGACGCTCGACTCGTACCGCGCGTACTACCGGCAGTGGGCGGAGATCTGGGAGAAGCAGGCGCTGCTGCGGGCGCGGTTCATCGCGGGCGACGCCGCACTCGGCGCCGAGTTCGAGGAGCTGATCGCTCCGCTGCGGTACCCGCCCGAGGGGCTCGACGCGGCGTCGGTGCGGGAGATCCGGCGGATCAAGGCGCGGGTCGACGCGGAACGCCTGCCGCGCGGAGCCGACCCGAGCACGCACACCAAGCTCGGCCGCGGTGGGCTGGCGGACGTCGAGTGGACCGTGCAATTGTTGCAGCTGCAACACTCCGGTGCCGTTCCGGGCCTGCGCACACCGTCCACAATGGCGGCGATGGCGGCCGCGGTCGAGGCGGGGTTGCTGGCCGAGGAGGACGCCGCGGCGCTGACCACCGCGTGGAACCTCGCGACCCAGGCGCGCAACGCCGTGACGCTCGTGCGGGGCAAGGCTTCCGACCAGCTGCCGACGTCCGGGCGCGACCTCGTCGCGGTGGCGTCGGTGATGGGGCACCCGCCCGGCGGCGATCCGGGGGAGTTCCTCGACGAGTACCGGCGGACCACCCGTCGTGCACGTGCGGTGGCGGAGCGTGTCTTCTACGGTGAGGAACCGTGAAAGCCATCGCGCTGACCGAGTTCGGCGACGCCGAGGTCATGTCGTTGCAGGAGCTGCCCGACCCGCTGCTCGGGCCCGACCAAGTGCTGGTGGAGGTGCGTGCGGCCGGGGTGAACCCGGTGGACTACAAGATCAGAGCGGGCCACCTGCGGGGCCTGATGCCGCACCACACGCCGTTGATCCCGGGATGGGACGTCTCGGGTGTCGTGCGGGCGGTCGGCATCGGCGTGGTGGACTGGAAGCCCGGCGACGAGGTGCTCGCCTACGCGCGCAAGGACCACGTGCAGTTCGGCACCTACGCCGAGCTGGTCTCGCTGCCGGACCGCATGGTCGCGCGCAAACCGTCCACCGTGGACTTCGTGACCGCCGCCGCGCTGCCGCTGGCCGGCCTCACGGCGCTGCAGGCGTTGAAGGTCACCGGCACCGGTCCCGGTGACGTCGTGCTGGTGCACGCCGCGGCCGGCGGTGTCGGTCATCTGCAGGTGCAGATCGCGCGGGAGCTCGGCGCCTCACGCGTGCTCGGCACGGCGTCACCGCGCAACCACGAGTTCGTCCGGTCTCTGGGCGCCGAACCGGTCGCCTACGGCGATGCGCTGGTCGACGCGGTGGCGGAGGCCGTCGGCGGCGACGGCCTGGTCGACGTGGTCGTCGACAACGTGGGCGGGCTCGCGTTCGACCAGTCGTTGCGGCTGGTGCGCGAGCGGCAGCGGATGACGTCCATTGTGGACGGGCCGCGGGCGCTGGAGAACGGTGTCGTCAACACGTGGGCGAGGCCGAACGCGGAGCAGACGCAGTGGCTCGTCGACCTCGTCGCCGCCGGGAAGCTGCACGTCGAGGTGCAGCAGACTTTTCCCCTGGCGGAAGCGGTCAAGGCGCACAAGCTGCTCGAAGGTGGCCACGTGCGCGGAAAGATCGTGCTGACCGTCTGAGAACTTCAGGTGTTCCTTCAGGTTCGGGGCACTTCTCGTCGAAGTGCCCCACTCCCTGATTGATCAGTCCTCGTCGGAATCGGGGTCCACCGCCGGAGCGCTGGTGTAGACCTCGACCACCCACTCCTCGACCAGCGTGTCGGCGTCTTCGGAGTCGGGAACGAGCCGGTTGTGGACGCGAACACCGAGATCGAGCACGTCAGCGGCCTGAACCGCTTCGAGGGCCTCGGCCGCCGAGTCGACGATGTGGGTGGTGAGCAGCTGCGGAGCCGTGAATTCGGCGACATCTAGGGACACGCGCGGACACTAGCGCATTGACGTTTCACCCGATCGAGATGAGACTAGGCGCGCTCAACGGGGGAGCTGTGGGTTCGTCACGGGGGTCGAGCAGAGGAAGTCATGCAGCATCGCAAGGTCACGCGCCGAGGTAAGACCGTGATCGCCATAGCGGGCGTGGCTGTCGGAGTGCTCGCACTACTCGGCGTGATCGAGTATGCGCTGAGCGGCAACAACTCCGCCGCCCAGCCCAACGCCACCGCCACGACGACTACATCGGTCGTCGTCGAAACCCCTGACGGCGCACTGGAAACGACCGAGCCGTCCGCGGACGTGAAGGTCCAAACAGGCTCCTTCAAGCAACAGCGCGGAATGCTGACCATAGAGGTCAACCGCGTAGAAGAGGCGAACGGCCGCGTGAAGCTCTTCGTGACGGCCACGAACGCCTCGCAGGCCAGGATGACCCTCCCCGTGGTGGGGATCGCCGTCCTCGACGACCTGAACCGCACCTACGCGGCGTCGAGCAGCAAGTGGGACGGTCTCGTCACGCAGGGCACCACCGAGTCCGGCATCGTCGTCCTCGACGAGAAGCTCGGCGCGGGTGTGAAGTCGCTCACCCTGACGTTCTCGTCGATCTCCGGCCAGTTCGCCCCGACCGGCGCCGCGATCACGATCAGCGGTATTCCGCTGCCGAAGTGATTCCACGCGGTTTCGCGCGGGTACGTCTGGTGCATGACTCAACGCGGAAGTGACACCCACGGCTTCGCGAAGGACGACTACCTGAAGAAGGAGATCGAGAACGAGCTCCGTGCCAACGGCCCGACGCGCGCCGAGGCGTGGCGCGAGCCGGAGATGCCCGAGCCGGACGAACGGCCGGAGGAATCTCTCGGCTAGCTCGCTAGCCTGACTCTGTGAAGTACCTGTTCTTCTGGGGCCACCAGCCCGAACGAGACGGCAGCGTCGGCAAGGGCTGCCTGTCGCAGTGGTGGCCGTGCACGTTCGTCGCCGACGGCCGGGAGTTCGCGTCCGCCGAGCACTACATGATGTGGCGCAAGGCGTTGCTCTTCGGCGACACCACCGCGGCCTCCGAGGTCCTCGCCGCACGCACCCCCGCTGAGGCGAAGACCTTGGGCCGCGTGGTGGCCGGCTTCGACGACGACACCTGGGTCTCCGCGCGCTTGGAGATCGTGGTCGAGGGCAACCTCGCCAAGTTCGGCCAGGACCCCGCCCTGCGCTCCTACCTGCTCGCCACCGGCTCCCGCGTGCTGGTCGAGGCGAGCCCGCTGGACCGCGTCTGGGGCATCGGCCTCGCGGCGGACGACCCGCGAGCCCAGGACCCCGCCACGTGGCAGGGCCTCAACCTCCTCGGCGAAGCCCTGATGGAGGTCCGCTCCCGCCTGGCGGGATGACGAACACCGTCCACTGCGGCACCTGAACCTCCCGCGCCCGCCACGCGTGTCTGAAGGCGTTGGCGAAGCAGGGGAGGAACGATGTTCAGCTACTCGGGACCGGCACGGCTCGTCTACGCCGACGGCAACGCGGCCGAGCTGGACCGCGTCGACCTGATCGAGACCGAGACCAACGGCCTCTGGCGGCTCTCCGGCGCCGGCACGGCCGCGGAGGAGCTCACCGCGGGCGAGGCCCGGATCAAGCTGGTGACCGGCGGCGAGGCCGACGTGCTGGTCTCGAACGTGCGGGTCAGCGAGAGTGTTCGAGGCGTGTCGTGCACCGTGACGCTGGCCGGTGCGTGAGGCCGTGAAAGCCGGAAGGCCCGGCGGGAGATCCCACCGGGCCTTCGCGAAGAGCCGCCGATCACACGTCGTAGTAGAGGGCGAACTCGTAGGGGTTCGGGCGCAGGCGCAGCGGGTCGATCTCCTGCTCGCGCTTGTACGAGATCCAGGTGTCGATCACGTCCGGCGTGAACACGCCGCCCTCGAGCAGGAACTCGTGATCGGCCTCGAGGTTGTCGAGCACGGCGTCCAGGGTCGCGGGGACCTGCTTGACGTCGCGGGCCTCCTCGGGCGGGAGCTCGTAGAGGTCCTTGTCGATCGGGGCCGGCGGCTCGATCTTGTTCTTCACGCCGTCGAGGCCCGCCATGACCATCGCCGAGAAGGCGAGGTACGGGTTGCCCGAGGAGTCGGGGCAGCGGAACTCGATGCGCTTGGCCTTCGGGTTGTTGCCCGTGATCGGGATGCGGACGCACGCCGAGCGGTTGCGCTGGGAGTAGACCAGCGAGACCGGGGCCTCGTAGCCCGGGACCAGGCGGTGGTAGGAGTTCACCGTCGGGTTGGTGAACGCCAGCAGCGACGGCGCGTGGTGCAGGATGCCGCCGATGTAGTGGCGGGCGGTGTCGGACAGGCCCGCGTAGCCGCTCTCGTCGTGGAACAGCGGCGCGCCGTCCTTCCACAGCGACTGGTGCGTGTGCATGCCCGAGCCGTTGTCGCCGAACAGGGGCTTCGGCATGAAGGTGACGGTCTTGCCGGCCTGCCAGGCGGTGTTCTTGATGATGTACTTGAACAGCATCAGGTCGTCCGCGGCGTGCAGCAGCGTGTTGAACTTGTAGTTGATCTCGGCCTGGCCGCCGGTGCCCACCTCGTGGTGCGCGCGCTCGACCGTGAAGCCCTGGGCCTCCATGTTGAGGACCATCTGGTCGCGCAGGTCGGCGTAGTGGTCGTTCGGGGTGACCGGGAAGTAGCCGCCCTTGTACTTGACCTTGTAGCCGAGGTTGCCGCCCTCTTCCTCACGGCCGGTGTTCCACCAGCCGGAGACCGCGTCGATCTTGTGGAACGAGGAGTTCCCGGTGGTGTCGAACTGGATCGAGTCGAAGATGTAGAACTCCGCCTCGGCACCGAAGTACGCGGTGTCGGCGATGCCCGAGTCGGTGATGTACTGCTCGGCCTTGCGCGCGATGTTGCGCGGGTCGCGGCTGTACGCCTCACGCGTGAACGGGTCGTGCACGAAGAAGTTCACGATGAGCGTCTTCTCGATCCGGAACGGGTCGAGGCGCGCGGTGTAGAGGTCGGGCAGCAGCAGCATGTCCGACTCGTGGATGGACTGGAAGCCGCGCACGGAGGAGCCGTCGAAGGCGAGACCCTCTTCGATGGCGTCTGCGTCGAACGCCTTCGCCGGCAGCGTGAAGTGCTGCATCACGCCCGGCAGGTCGCTGAACCGCACGTCGACGAACTTGACGCCCTCGTCGGTGATGAACTTCAGCACCTCGTCGGAATTCTTGAACACCCTCGTCGACTCCTTGACTATGGACAACGGCTTGTCATCACGAGCGACCGTATGTCGGCGGTGTTGCCCGTCCGTCACTCGGATGTTTCGCCAGTGTTAACGGGGACGTCCCAGGGGGCAAGGCGACCTGCCGGTCCTCACCCCGCGTTCACGGGCTTACTCTGGAGGAGTGAGCAGGTGGACCGGTTCGTGGCTGTCAGGACCCAACTCGGTGCTGTCCCCGGGTGACGACTCGAACGACGGCACGCAGCAGCGCTGGCGTGGCGAGCGTCATGGCTTCCCGGAGAAGGGGCCGGGCTCGATCGCCTCGATCGGGCGGCGCACGTTCGCCATCCTGGTCGACTTCCTCCTCTCCGCGGGTGTCGCGGCCGTGTTCACGCAGCCCGACCTGCCGAAGAACTGGAGCCTGCTGGCCTGGTTCGTCATCACCGTGGTCGCGGTCGCGTTCTTCGGCTTCACGCCGGGGCACGCGCTGCTCGGCCTGCGGGTGGCGCGCATCGACGGCAAGACGTTCGTGCACCTGCCCCGCGCGCTGCTGCGGACCGTGCTCATCTTCCCGCTGATCCCGGCGCTGGTCTGGGACTCGGACGGGCGGTGCCTGCACGACAAGGCCGCCGGCACCGTCGTCATCAAGGTGCGCTGACCCGCGCCGGAACCGGCCGGGCACCACGCCGACCTCCC
Source organism: Lentzea jiangxiensis (assembly GCF_900104175.1). Lineage (GTDB taxonomy): Bacteria > Actinomycetota > Actinomycetes > Mycobacteriales > Pseudonocardiaceae > Lentzea > Lentzea jiangxiensis. The sequence continues at coordinate 267,203 of NZ_FNIX01000006.1, read as the reverse complement.
GTCTGAACGCCGCCGCGAGACGAACTCGGACCGGTAGCCGACCTGGCGCGCGACCGAGGCGAGCCTCGCCGTCGCGCAGCATCCGCGCCTGGCCGCGGTCGAGCCGGTAGGCGCCGCACACCAGGTGCATCGGCGTCGGTCATCGGGGCCTGACGCGGAACGGCGCCCGTCCCCGCAGGTGGGAGACGAGCGCCGTTCCAGTGAGAACTTCGAGGTCAGCGGCGACGCAGGGTGCGCTGGACGTTGCGCATCTTGGCGCCCGCCGGCATCGGGCCCTTCGGCAGGGCGGCGCCGCGGCTGGCCAGCGCGGCGAGACGGGTCTCGAGCGTGTCGACCTGGGCAGCCGTGATGTTGCGCGGCAGCTTCATCAGCGTCGACTGCAGCTTCTTCAGCGGGACCTGGCCCTCCTCGGAGCCGATGATGAAGTCGTAGATCGGGGTCTCGCCGACGACGCGCGCGATGCGCTTCTTCTCCTGCGCGAGGAGCGGCTTCACGCGCTGCGGGGCGCCCTCGGCGACCAGGACGACGCCCGGCCGGCCCAGCACGCGGTGCACGGCGTCGAGTTGGGTGGTGCCCGCGACGGCGGGCGTCACGCGCCAGCGGCCACGCAGGTTCTCCAGCGCCCACGCGCCCGCGCCCGGCTGGCCGTCCGCCTTGCGGAAGACGTTGCTCTGGACGCGGCGGCCGAAGATGATCACGGCCAGCAGCGCGCCGATGGCGACGCCCAGCGGCACGAACATCCAGACCGCGTTGAAGACCAAGCCGAGGACCACGGCGATCGCGGTGACGCCGAGCAGGGTGCCCAGCATCAGCGGAACGAGCGCCTTGTCCTCGCGGCGCTGCATCTTGAACGCCTCGAAGATCTGCTTGCGCCGCTCGCGTGATGCCGCGCGACGAACCTTCGCCGCTTCCTTGGCAGCCGCCTTGTCCTGCTTACCAGCCATACCCACAGGATACTGGCCGGGTTGGACGAACACAGCGGGCTCCCGCAAGAACTCAGCCCGGCCATCTGCGAGACTGCCGGCATGGACGCGTTGCTCGAGGGTCTCGATCCGGAACAGCGCGCAGCGGTCGAGGCGCCCCGCGGCCCGGTCTGCGTGCTCGCGGGCGCCGGCACCGGCAAGACGCGCACCATCACGCACCGCATCGCCTACCTGTGCCAACGCGGTCACGTCGCCCCCTCGCAGGTCCTCGCCGTCACGTTCACCAAGCGCGCGGCGGGGGAGATGCGCACCCGTCTGCGTTCCCTCGACGTGCACGGCGCACAGGCCGTGACGTTCCACGCCGCCGCGTCGCGCCAGCTGCGCTACTTCTGGCCGCGGGTCATCGGCGGCCCGCGCTGGGAGCTCGTCGACCAGAAGATCCGCGTCGTCGCCCGTGCCGCGACCCGGCTGGGCCTGCCGACCGAGGCGGACGCGCTGCGCGACCTGACCAGCGAGATCGAGTGGGCGAAGGCGTCGCTGCTGACGCCCGAGGACTACCCGGTCGCCGCCGAGCGTGCCGCCAGGGACATCCCGGCGCCCGCCGAGCAGATCGTGAAGCTCTACGCGACCTACGAGCAGCTCAAGAACGAGGCGCAGCTGCTCGACTTCGACGACCTGCTTCTCTACACGGCGGGCGCGCTGGAGGACAACGCCGAGGTCGCGCAGGAGTTCCGCGACCGCTACCGCTGCTTCGTCGTCGACGAGTACCAGGACGTGACGCCGCTGCAGCAGCGCGTGCTCGACTCGTGGCTCGGCAACCGCGACGACCTGACCGTCGTCGGCGACGCGAACCAGACCATCTACTCGTTCGCGGGCGCCTCGCCGCAGCCGCTGCTCAACTTCGGGCGGCGGTTCCCCGAGGCGGTCGTCGTGCGGCTGGAGCGCGACTACCGGTCGACGCCCCAGGTCGTCGAACTGGCCAACGACGTCATCAAGTGGGCGCGCGGACGTCCCGCGGGCTCGCGGCTGCAGCTGATCGGGCAGCGTCCGGACGGCCCCAAGCCGCGCTTCCACGAGTTCGACGACGAGCCGGCCGAGGCCGACGCCGTCGCGGGCCGCGTCAAGACGTTGCTCGACGAGGGCGTCGCGGCCTCCGAGATCGCGATCCTCTACCGCGTCAACGCGCAGTCCGAGGTGTACGAGCAGGCGCTCGCCTCGCTCGGCATCCCGTACCTGGTGCGCGGTGGCGAGCGCTTCTTCGAGCGCGCCGAGGTGCGCCAGGCGATGATCACGCTCCGCTCGGCGGGCGAGGTCTCCGGCAGCCTGCCCGAGGTCGTCCGGTCGGTGCTGAGCCGCGTCGGCCTGACCGACGAACCGCCGACGGGTGGTTCCGCGCGCGAACGCTGGGAGTCGCTGCTCGCACTCGTCGAGCTCGCCGAGGAGTTCGCCGTGTCCTCTCCCGAGGCCGACCTGCCGCGGTTCTGCGTCGAGCTGGACCTGCGTGCCGAGGCGCAGCACCCGCCGACGGTCGAAGGCGTGACGCTCGCGTCGCTGCACGCCTCGAAGGGCCTGGAGTGGGACGCCGTGTTCCTCGTCGGACTGGTCGAGGGCACGATGCCGATCCAGTACGCCGATGGCGACGAGGCGAAGATCGAAGAAGAACGCCGCCTTTTGTATGTGGGCGTCACACGCGCGCGTGAGCACATCTGGCTGTCGTGGGCGCTTGCTCGCGCGGCCGGTGGACGCAAGTACCGCCGCCGCTCGCGCTTCCTCTACAGCCTCGTCCCCGAAAACCACCCGGCCGCGCGGGTATCCGGCGGCGCCCAGCGCCCTCCTCTGATGAAGAAGGAGAAACCGACCTGCCGGGTGTGCGCGTCGACCCTGGCCGAGGCGCAGGCCGTCAAGCTCGGCCGGTGCAGGTCCTGTCCGTCCGATGTGGACGAGGAACTGCTCGAGTCGTTGCGCCGCTGGCGTGCGGGACGGGCGCGGGAGCTCAAGGTGCCCGCGTACGTCGTCTTCACGGACGCCACGCTGATGGCGATCGCGGAGCAGCGACCCACGGACACGGCCGGGCTGGTGGCGATCTCCGGCATCGGCGCGTCGAAGCTCGACAAGTTCGGCGACGACGTGTTGGGGCTGGTCCGAGCCGGTGTCGGGTACTCCGCCACCTGATCGGGACAAGTTTTCTTAAATAGGTTGCGAGCCTCAGGTACGGGGTCATAACCTGCTCATGCCGGGTCCGGAGGACCCGTCTGGGGAAGAAGAACTACTACTACACGCTCTAGCTCTCTGCAGCAGAGCTCTCTATGGAGGAGGTGGCCGTCGTGAAGCTCTTCATGACTTCGCGCGCGCTCGGCCTCCCCGTGTCCGAGGGCTTCTGCGCGTCTGCCGACGCCCAGGCCATGTGGCAGCAGTCTGCCCTGGAGCCAGTGGCATTGCCGACCCGCGAGCGGGCCACCGGACTGCGCGCCACCGCCCTCGGCGGCGGCGAACTGCGCAGCGAGCAGCCGATTGTCGCGCTGCCGGTGATCGATGCCGTCCACAACTACACGAATGCGCCGTCCGCGCATCAAGTGAGAAGGTTCCTGCCGACCCCATAAGAGGGTCGAAGGACCACCAGGCTCACGAAGGCCGCGGACTCGCACAGAGTCCGCGGCCTTCGTGTTTTTGCGGTACCCCACACAAGGAGAAAACCCTGATGTTGACCGCGACTGTCCCGCTCACGGGCGAGACACTTCCGGACCTCGCGGAGGGGCTCGACATCCCCTGCCGCACGCACAACCCCGACCTCTGGTTCGCTGACGCGCCGGCCGACCTCGAGAAGGCGAAGGCCTTCTGCGGGACCTGCCCGGTGCTGGCCGAGTGCCTCGCCGGCGCGGTCGCCCGTCACGAGCCGTGGGGCGTCTGGGGTGGAGAGATCTTCGAGCGCGGTGTCGTCATCGCGCGGAAGCGGCCGCGTGGCCGTCCGCGCAAGGACGCGTCCGTCGTCACTGCCAGCAAGACGGAGGCGGCAGCGTGAACACCGTGCAGCTCAACCACAGCGCAATGCCCGCCTACCTGAACGAGGGCCTCACACCCATGTCTCTGAATGAAGAACTCGTACGAATACGAATACAAGAAGCCCAGAGGTTCGCGGAAGAGCAACGCCTGGCGAACCGCCTCGCGTCAGCGCAACGTTGGCGCAGGTTGTCGCGATGGGCGGGACGCAGAGCGGCTCGCTTCGACCTCTGACAGTCTCGAGCTGAGGCCGTCATCCACGAGAAGGTGGATGGCGGCCTTGGCCGTTCCTCCGTACCGTTCCCCTTGTGCCGCACCACACCCACGACGGAATCGACTGGGCCGCCCGCCTCCACGCGATGAGGCGCTACGGCTCGCTGCAGTCGGAGGCGCTGTCCTCGGTCGCGCGCAGACTGGTCGCACCGCTGCCCGACTCCCCGGTCGTGATGGACGTCGGCTGCGGAGCCGGCTCCATGAGCGTGCCGCTGGCAGCGGCGCTGCGCGAGCACGGCGGCGGCGTCCTGGTCCTGGTCGACGCCACCCCCGAACTCCTCGACGCGGCCTGCACCGCGGCCCGCGCCGAAGCCGACGGAGCCGTGTCGGTGAAGCCGGTGCTCGCCGACCTCGCCGCCGAGGACCCGCTGTCGTTCACCGGCCCGGTCGAGCTCATCTGGGGTTCCCGGGTCGTGCACCACCTCCCTGATCAGCTGCGCGGCTTGAAACGCCTGGTCTCGGCCCTGGCCCCCGGCGGCTGGCTGGCCCTGGCGGAAGGCGGCCTCGAGACCCGCTTCCTCCCGTGGGACCTGGGCGTCGGCGAACCCGGTCTGCAGGACCGCATGGCCGCGGCCCGCGCGTCGTGGTTCGTGTCGATGCGCGAGAACATGACGGGCACCGTCCGCCTGCCGGTCGGCTGGAACGTGGCCTTGGCCGACGCGGGCCTCGGCGAGATCAGCGCCTTCAGCTTCGTCGTCGACCACCCGGCCCCGGCGAAACAACTGGTCCGCGACTGGGCCGTCGACCGCCTGACCTGGCTCGCCGACATCACCGGTCCGTCCCTGCACCCGGCCGACCGCGACGCGCTGCGCCGCCTGCTCAACCCCGCCGACTCGGAGTACTTGGGCGCCCGCGAGGACGTGTTCCTGCTGGAGACCGACACCGTCCACGTGGGACGTCGCCGGTGACGGCCCCGGCCGCGGTGTGCCACAGATGTGGGCGGATGCGTTCCTCCGTTTCCGACCTGGAGTTCCTGGCCTGGTCGTCGGAGCGGACTGGCGGGGCTGTCCGCTGGTTGTGCCACGTCTGCTCGAAGACCCACGTGCGGGACATCGAGGGGAAGTTGCCGGACGAGTACTGGCGCTGACGGCTTGTGCTGATGGACCGGTACTGACGGCTTGGTGCTGACAGCTGGCTTGGCGTTGTGCGCAGTCGCGGGTTGCGTCGACATGGGGTTGTGGGGCGCCGAGTGGCACGTGAGAGCTGGTGGTGTCGAGTGAGCGCGACGGGCACGGTTGAGTGAGGTCGGCCGACGCAGCATTGCGAGAATCCCCGCGCTCCACGCATCGCCCGAGGCGGATCACGTGGACAGGTGGCGTTGACCCGACGCGCCGACGGCGCCACCTCGGGCGGGCGGCCGGAAGCCGAGCCGGAAGTCCGTCCGTGGCACCCCATCAACCGAGCGATCCGGGGCAGCGCTCAGCAAGCCCTCGCGGTGCTGCGGACGTCGTCCAAGGCCATTTCAGCCGTCGGTGCCCCCGCCACAAGGCCTGATCAAGCCGGGTAGAGGTGACATAAGGCCTGTCTGACCAGCGCTGTTCCTCGTCGGCTGCTCACCCGCAACTCCTCCCGGAGCTCACCCGGCGAGCACAACCGAGCCCCCACCACCGCATCGAGGATCTGCACGACGGCCCGCGGGTTCGTCTCCCGCCGAGCCATGTCCACAGCGGCCCGGGCGGCCTCGACCAACCGGAGTCCATCGCGCTCCACCACACCCGGCGGCCGGGTCGTGCGTTCGAGCAGGATCCCCGGATGAGCTCTTCGCGAGTTCTCTCCCGCGAGCACGTGAATGTGCCGGGGAATGGGGAGCACCGCACCTCGGCGAGTCAATGCGTCCGCTCCCGTGATCGCCGATGAAGGCCCGGCGAAAGAAAGCACGGCTCGAAGCCGGTCGAGGCGGGTGGCTGGCGAAGGCTTGGTCAGAACCACACCGGGCAGCAACTGTTGCCACGGCCCGGCGGGTGCGCAGTGACGCCGGATCTCCCGCGGGGAGAGTCCGGATCCGAGCAGGTCAGCGGTGGTGGTGATGGATGACATGCGCCCATCGTGGCCCACCGGGACGCCCCTGGAGGGGGGCTGGCAGCCAACCTGTGGACAACTCCGCGGAGGTTCACCCGGACGAGTTAGTCGTCGAATCCAGGCTGCCAGCGGGCGACGATTTCCCGTGCGGTCACATGGGCGTCGAGCTGGCAGAGAATGCCCGTCGCTCCCATTGTCACCCGGTGGATCAGCAGGTATTGGGGCGGCAGGTTCAACGAGCGGCCGGTCTGCGAATCCGGGCTGCGCAGATCTCCCACCCGTTCGGCCTGCGACTGCAGCCAGCGGCGCGTGAAGTGGAACGACTCGGTGCGCAGCGGCTCCACGAACGGGGTCAGGTAGCCGAGCACGTCCTCGCCGTGCAGTTCCATGCCCTCGCGGATGAAGTTCTCGTTCCGCAGCAGCTCGACCAGGTCGTCGGGGCGGCCGTCCAGGGCCAGGCGGGTCATCAGGCCCAGCGTCTTCGGCAGGCCGTCGGGGAGACGGGCCACGGCCCCGAAGTCGATCACGCGCAGGCGGCCGTCCTCGCCCAGCATGAAGTTGCCGGGGTGCGGGTCGGCGTGCAGCAGGCCCGAGCGCGACGGGGCCGAGAAGTGGAACTCGGCCAGGAGCTGTCCTGCCAGGTCGCGGTCTTCCACCGAACCTTCGCGGATGATCTTCGACAGGCCGACGCCCGAGGTCCACTCGGTCACCATGACCTTGGGGGCCGAGGCGACGACGCGGGGGACCACGACGTGCGGGTCGTCTTCGAAGGCCTTGGCGAACGTCCGCTGGTTCGCGGCCTCGTCGCGGTAGTCGAGCTCCTCCAGGTACCTGTCGCGCAGCTCCTCCAGCAGGGGGCGCACGTCGGTGCCGGGCATGATCGCCTGCAGCAGCCGCGAGAACCGCAGCAGCTGCTTCAGGTCGGCGCGCAGGGCCTCGTCGGCGCCGGGGTACTGGACCTTCACCGCCACGTCGCGGCCGTCGTGCCACACGGCGCGGTGCACCTGGCCGATGGACGCCGACGCGGCGGGCTCGTCGTCGAACGACTGGAAGCGCTTCTGCCACGACGTGCCCAGCTGCTCGGCGAGCACGCGGTGGGTGGTGCGGGCCGGCATCGGCGGTGCCGCGGTCTGCAGCTTCGTCAGCGCCTCGCGGTACGGGGCCGCGAGCTCGTCGGGGACCGCCGCCTCGAACACGCTGAGCGCCTGGCCGAACTTCATGGCGCCGCCCTTGAGCTGGCCGAGCACCGCGAAGACCTGCTCCGCCGTCTTGGCCGTCACCTCGGCGTTGACCTCGTCGGCCGCGCGTCCGGTCAGTCGCTTGCCCCAGCCGCCCACCACCCGGCCCGCCACCCCGAGCGGGAGGCTCGCCAGCTTGGCGGTGCGTTGCACGGCCTTGCGCGGAATCTCGGTCACTCAGCCATGTTATGTGCGGAGCACTGACAGTCAGGGTGCGGATACCAGCTTCGCCTCTCAGCAAGTCCCGCCAGCAGGTCGAGTTCGAGAGTGGCGTTGAGCACTGCGGGCGGGGGCAGGTCGCGAACGCGGACGTAGGTCAGCGACTCCAGGACCTGCGCCACGGCCAGCGTCGCCGTCCCCGTCGCGAACAGCACGTCGGACGACGCCGGTTTGCCCACGAGCTGCGCCGCGATCACCGGCCAGGCGGGGTCTTGGTCGGTGCGGTGCAGGTCCGCGCAGTTCAGGCACGAGGTGCGACCGGGCAGGACCAGCGGCCCGACGATGCCGACGCCCTCACGGACGCGCACCGCCAAGTGCGGGGTGCGGGACGCCATGAGCGCGCTCACGACCGCCGGATCCGGCACGAGCGTGGCCGCCAGGACCGTCAGATCGGCGTGGTGGGCCAGGCGGACGCCCGATTCCGCCAGGAGCGAAGTAATTGAAAGTGCAAGGTGTCCGGCACCGATGACGGCGGCCGTCGCGCCCCTGGCGGGGGAGCCGGTGTCGAGCAGGCCGGCCTCGTCGAGCGAGTCGAGAACTTCACTCAACTGGGCGGGGTCCTCGCCCCGCGCTCGCAACCTTTCACCCAGTTCAGCGACGGTGTGGCGGCCGTCGAGCGTGATCAGCTCGTCGACCAGCGCCTCGGACAGCGAGTCGATCACCACGGCGTGCTTCGGGTCGGTGCCGACCTGGACCACGCCGGGCGCCCTGCGCACCACGGCCAGTCCTGCACGTACTCGGGGTCTGGGGTCCACAAGGGAGAGACTGGCAGGGGGCGACGCCCCCTGCCAGCGGAAACGTCAGACCTTGGCCTTGCCGAGGATGCGCGTCATCTTCGTTCCGCACACAGGGCAGGTGCCCTTGGCCATGCGGCGACCGTTGGTCTCCTCGACCTTGCCGTCGAAGTCGCGCTTCTCGCGGCACTTGACGCAGTAGCCGTTGTAGGTCTCGGCCACAGCCCCTCCCTTGCAGTTGTGAGTGCGGACACACTCGGGGACCTTGGCGCGACGGTACCTCCGCAGGCGTGCGATTGCGCGCATGTCGATCCCGCGCGTGTCCAGCCGCCGTTCGGTGGAACTTCACCCGCCGGGTGCCCGCCTGCCGCCGGTTGGGGGCGGAAAATTGTCGGTGACGCCGTTTACGGTGACTCCATGGCCGAACCGCGGGTGGAGGTGCGGCGGAGCTCCCGGCGCCGCCGCATGGTCAGCGCGTACCGGGAGGGCGACACCGTCGTCGTCCTTCTGCCGGCACGGATGACCAAGGGGGAAGAGAAGCACTGGGTGGCGGAGATGTTGAGCCGCCTCCAGCGCAGCGAGACGCGCAGGAAGTCCCCTGCGCGGACGTCGGACGAGGCGCTCATGGCCCGGTGCGCCGAGCTGTCCGAGCGCTACCTGGACTCGCTCGCCGACCCGGTGAGCGTGCGCTGGGTGCCGCCCATGCGCACGCGCTGGGCGTCGTGCACGCCGACCGAGGGCACGATCCGCGTGTCCGAGAGGCTGCGCGACGTGCCGCCGTGGGTGCTGGATTACGTGCTCGTGCACGAGCTGGCGCACCTGCTGGTTCCAGGGCACGGCAAGGACTTCTGGGAGTGGGTGCACCGCTACCCGAAGACCGAGCGCGCGATGGGTTTCCTCGAGGGGCTTTCAGCCGCCGCAGGCTGGGGCATCTCCGAGGACTGACGAGCTGCTACGCGAAGCGCCCGGCGAGGGTGTGCTCGCCGGGCGCTTCGCATGTTCGCTGAAAGGAGGTGTCAGCCCGCGTCGGGCTTACCGCCGTCTTCGGGCTCGCTCTCGGGCTTGCCACCCTCGGCGGGCTTCTCGCCGCTCTCGCGCATCGTGCGCTCGAGCTCGGCGATCGGGTCCTCGAGGGCGTTGCGGGTGTTCGTGAGGCGCTCGGCGAACTCCAGCGGGTCGTCGAGGTCCTCGGCGGTCGGGACGAGCTCGGCGTGCTCCCACACGCTGTCGCGCACCTCGACGCCGTGCTGGTCGCCGATGAGCTTCCACAGGGCCGAGGCCGCCCGCAGCTTGCGCGGCCGCAGCTCCAGGCCGACGAGCGTGGCGAACGTCTGCTCGGCGGGACCACCGGAGGCGCGGCGGCGACGCAGCGTCTCGCGCAGGGCCGGCGCTCCGGGCAGGCGGTCGGCGACGGCCGCGTCGACCACGACGTCCACCCAGCCCTCGACCAGCGCGAGGAGCGTCTCGAGGCGGTTCAGCGCCGCCTTCTGCTCCGGGGTGGTCTGCGGTTCGAGCAGGCCCGAACCCATGGCCTCCTCGATGGAGGCGGGGTTCGACGGGTCGATCTGGCCCGCGAGCTGCTCCAGGGCGGAGGTGTCGACCTTGATGCCCTTGGCGAACTCCTCGACGGTGTCGAGCAGGCGCTGCCGCAGCCACGGCACGTGCGTGAACAGGCGCTGGTGCGCGGCCTCGCGGGCGGCGAGGAACACCATGACCTCGGACGCGGGCCGCTCCAGGCCCTCGGTGAACTTCTCGATGTTCGCGGGCAGCAGCGCCGCCGTGCCCTCGGGGCCGAGCGGCAGGCCGACGTCGGTCGAGGTGAGGACCTCGGAGCCGAGCTGCGCCAGCGCGTTGCCCAGCTGCGAGCCGAACGCCATGCCGCCCATCTGCCCGAGCATCGACAGCAGGGGACCGGCCGCCTGCTTCGCCTCGGCGGGCATGGCCTCGACCCAGGCGCCGGACATGCGCTGCGCGACCGGGTCGCACAGGCGCTGCCAGGTCGGGATCGTGCGCTCGATCCAGTCGCGCGCGGTCCACGCCTGCGTCGTGCGCGTGCCGGCGGGCAGCGACGTCACGGGGTCGAGCCACATCTCGGCGAGGTGCACGGCGTCGGTGACCGCGCTCGACTGGTCGGCGGCGAAGCCGATCGTCGTCGCGGTGGACGACAGCTGCTGGAACGCGATCTGCTTGGCTAGGTCGTAGTTGACCGGCCCGCTCGACGTCCCGGCGCTGCTCAGCATGGCGCCCAGCTGGCTCAGCATGTTGCCCAGCTGACTGAAGTCGAACGGGTTGTCTCCCGGCTTCCCGCCCTTGTCGTCGGGGTTGTGCGGGCTGAACCCGAACGGCACGTCACTCATGCCTCTACCGTACGCGGATCGACATGGTCGTACGCTGTTCAGCCGTGAGTGAAACCGTCACGACCGCACCCCCGCCCGAGCCCCCGCCGAGGGAGCGCGGGCTGACCCGCCGGACGTGGACGCTGGTCGTCAGCTTCCTCGTGGTGGCGGCACTCGGACTGCTCGGCGGTTTCGCCAGGGTCCCGTACGTCGCGCTGGGCCCCGGCCCGACCTACGACGTGCTCGGCAAGGTCAAGGACACCGACGTGGTCGCGGTCGACGGCCAGAACACGTTCCCCACCAACGGAACGTTGCGCATGACGACGGTCTCGCTCACCGACGACGTGTCGCTGTTCGGCGCTCTGGGCCTGTGGCTGTCCGGCCGCTACGCCCTCGCGCCGCGCGAAGAGTTCTTCAAGCCCGGCGAGTCCGAGCAGCAGGTCCAGGAGAACAACGAGCGCGCGTTCAGCGAGTCGCAGACCTCCGCCGAGGTCGCCGCGCTCGACTACCTCGGCTATCCGGGCAAGGTGATCGCGAACCAGGTCACCAAGGGCAGCCCCGCCGACAACGTCATCCCGCTCGGCGCCCGCATCATCTCGGTGAACGGCAAGCAGGTGCAGAGCTCCGCCGACGTGAGCGCCTCGCTGGAGAACACCAAGCCGGGCGACCGCATCGAGGTGGCGTTCGAGAAGGACGGCAACTCCCAGTCGACCCAGCTCACCCTCGGCACCCGCGACGACGGCCGCCCCGCCGGTTTCATCGGCATTTCGCCGGTCGACCGCGCCGACGTGCCGTTCAAGATCAAGATCAGCTTGTCCGACGTCGGCGGCCCCTCGGCCGGCCTGATCTTCGCCCTGGCGATCGTCGACAAGCTGACGCCGGGCGAGCTCAACGCCGGCAAGTCCATCGCGGGCACCGGTGAGATCGCGGCCGACGGCACGGTCAAGCCCATCGGCGGCATCGCGTTCAAGATGGTGGCCGCCAAGGAAGCGGGCGCGACGGCGTTCCTCGTGCCCTCGGCGAACTGCCAGGACGCGAAGCAGCAGGCGCCCGCGGACCTCAAGCTGATCAAGGTCGAGAACCTGAAGGACGCCGTGTCGTCGCTGGAGGCGCTCAGCTCCGGCAAGGACACGCCGAGCTGCTGACCCGCTCGGCTCCGGCCCGGACGGCGATTACCCGTCCGGGCCGGCGAACCGGCGCGGACGGGTAATCGCACCGCGGCTCGGGGCGTGCCGAGGTCGGGTGTCTCGTCAGCCCGCCCGGTGCGGGCTGACGCGGGTTCGACGAGGCTGGAACGCGGGCACGCCGTCATCGGTCGGGGTGACGCAGTGGACCAGCGGCGGGTCGGCGGGGCGAACCGGCCCGCGGGTGCGATGGCGCTCGACCGGCGGTGTGCGGCGAACGGCCCACGGTGCGATGACGCGAGACCGGCGGTGTGCGGCGAACGGCCCGCGGTGAGACGACGCTCAACCGGGCGTGCGCGTAGTGCCGTTGCGCGACGCGGCGCGCTTTCGCAGGGGTACCCCCGAGCTGGGAACCCCTGCATCTCAACGTACTCAGGGGGTCCGACAAGATCGGGATGGCGCCTCGGAACGTTCGCGCAGGTGCGCGGCCTGTCCGCTCGCCGCGAACAGCGCACAACGAGTTGACAACCCCGGCGCGGTCATGCGCCGGGGTTGTGCCAGCCTGGGGGTGTGACGACTAGGGCCGCAGCGTGGCGAGCAGCGCGTCGGTGAGGTTGGGCGCCAGCTCGGGGTGCTCGACGACCTCCTCCGGCACCTCGACCGTGCCGCGCAGCCTCAGCACGCAAAAGACCGAACCGTCGCGCAGCACGGCCGCCACCAGGCGTGCCTCGCGGCGTGACGGGTGCTCGGCGGCGAACCTGCGGGCCGCCTCGTCGTCCAGGTCGCCGTGGCTCAGCTCCGTCTCCGCCTCCGGGGGCAGCACCACGATCTCCTGGGCCAGGGCGCAGCCGGTGACGGCCGGGGGCCACTCGATGCCCGCGAGCGCGTCGCCCAGGTCGCCTTCCAGGGAGTCCTGGGCGATCGGGGTCAGCGGGCTCGACTGCGGGTCGAGCTGGTCGCGCAGCTCGGGCTGCTGCTCGATCAGGTCTGAGGTGGCCACGAGGGCGAAGAGTTGCGGTGGCTGCTCCCAGCCGCCTGCCGCTACGAACTCCTCGACCTCGCGGGCGACCGTCGGGAGGATGACCGCTGGCGTTTCACTCGCTGACACGCGTGTCATCGTAAGACTGCGGACTTCACGGGAACCCAGGGCGTCGTCCGTAGAGTTGGACTAAACGTACGTATCGATTTACCGCGATCCAGGAGCGTGCCTCGTGGCCACACGGCCTCCGGTCGGACTGCCGAAACTGTCCCGACGCAGCCGAATACTGCTCATCGTGGGTGTTGTGCTCCTGTTCGGTCTCATCACGGGATCGCGGCTGCTGGACACCTACGTGAACTGGCTGTGGTTCGGTGAGGTGAAATTCCGCGACGTCTACAGCACCGTGCTGCTCACCCGCCTGGGGCTGTTCGTGGCCGTCGGCGTCGTGGTCGGCGGCATCGTCGCGCTGAACCTCTACCTCGCGTACCGGTCGCGCCCGGTGTTCGTGCCGGTGTCCGGGCCGGACGACCCGGTGGCGCGCTACCGCACCGTCGTGATGCGGCGGATGCGGCTGTTCTCGATCGGCATCCCCGTGTTCGTGGGGCTGATCGCGGGTGCGTCGGCGCAGGCCGACTGGCAGCAGATCCAGCTGTTCCTGAACTCCCAGCCGTTCGGGGTGACGGACCCGCAGTTCAAGCTCGACATCGGCTTCTACGCGTTCCAGCTGCCGTTCTACGAGTGGCTGCTGTCGTGGCTGTTCATCACGACGGCCGTGTCGTTCATCGGCGCGGTGATCGCCCACTACCTGTTCGGCGGCATCCGGCTGGCCGGTCGCGGCGGTCAGCTCTCCGGGCCGGCGCGCCTGCACCTGGCGCTCATCGCCGGCGCGTTCGTGCTGCTGAAGGCCGTCGCGTACTTCTTCGACCGGTACTCGCTGCTGCTGCACGAGAACGAGAAGTTCGTCGGCGCGAGCTACACCGACCTCAACGCGGTGCTGCCCGCCAAGCTGATCCTGCTGTGCATCGCGGTGTTCTGCGCCGTGGCGTTCTTCGCGGGCGCGTTCATGCGCAACGTGCAGCTGCCCGCCATCGCGACCGTGCTGCTGGTGCTGTCGAGCGTGCTCGTCGGTGCCGCGTGGCCCGCGGTGCTGGAGCAGTTCTCGGTCAAGCCGAACGCCATCCAGAAGGAAGCCGAGTCGATCACCCGCAACATCGCGGCGACGCGGCAGTCGTTCGGGCTGACCGACGACAAGGTCGAGACGAAGCCGTACGACGGCAAGCAGAACGTCACGAACGACCAGGTCAAGACCAACGACGCGGGGACGCTCGGCAACATCCGCCTGCTCGACCCGGCGGTGCTCTCGCGGACCTTCACGCAGTTCCAGCAGCTGAGGCCGTTCTACGGGTTCCCGAACAAGCTCGACGTCGACCGGTACACAGTGGACGGAAAGCTCCGCGACTACATCGTCGCGGTGCGCGAGCTCAAGCTCGACAGCCTGCCGCAGGGCCAGCGCGACTGGATCAACCAGCACCTCATCTACACGCACGGCAACGGCTTCGTCTACGCCGAGGCGAACAAGGTGAACGCGGTCGCCGACGAGTCCAACGGCGGCTACCCGGACTTCAAGACCGGTGAGGTCAAGTCCAACGGTGACATCGGCAACGACCCGAAGGGCATCAAGGTCGACCAGCCCCGCACGTACTACGGCGAGCTGTTCGGCGTGAACGACTACTCCATCGTCGGCGGCCGCCCGGCCGGCTCGGCGGCGGAGTACGACACCGACGCGAAGTCCTACACCTACACCGGCACCGGCGGCGTCCCGATCGGCAGCCTGTTCAACAAGCTGGCGTTCGCGGCGTACTACGGCGAACGGAACATCCTCTTCAACCAGTCGATCGCCGACGAGTCGAAGATCCTGTTCAAGCGCACCCCGCGCGACCGCGTGCAGGCCGTCGCCCCGTGGCTCACGGTGGACAGCGACCCGTACCCGGCCGTCGTGAACGGCCGCATCACGTGGATCGTCGACGGGTACACCACGCTCGAGAACTACCCGTACGCGCAGCGCACGCAGCTCGGTGACGCGACGAACGACTCGCTCACCGCGGACGGCGTCGTCATCTCGCAGGTCAACAAGCCCGTCAACTACATCCGCAACTCGGTCAAGGCCACTGTGGACGCCTACGACGGCACCGTGAGCCTGTACCAGATCGACGACAAGGACCCGGTCCTCAAGGCGTGGATGGGCGTCTTCCCGGGCACGGTGAAGCCGGGCAGCGAGATCTCGAACGAGCTGCGCCAGCACTTCCGCTACCCCGAGGACCTGTTCAAGGTGCAGCGGCAGATCCTGTCGAAGTACCACGTCTCGTCGCCGTCGGACTTCTACTCCGGTGTCGCCTACTGGGCGCCGCCGCAGGACCCGACGATCGACAACGTGACGACGGCCGACGCCCAGCGCGACGCGGCGAGCAAGCGCCGTGACGCCCAGCCGCCGTTCTACGTCCTCGCCGGCGACCCGAACGACCCGAGCAAGGTCCGCTTCCAGCTGACCAGCCCCCTGGTGCGCGAGAACCGCGAGTTCATGGCGGCGCACGTCTCGGTCGGATCCGATCCGGACAACTACGGGAAGATCAGCGTCCTGCAGCTCAGCCAGGACGCGAAGGGCCCGCAGCAGATCCAGACGCAGTTCCTCACCTCGGACAACGTCAGCCGCGAGCTCAACCTGCTGACGCAGCAGAAGACGACCGTCGTCTACGGCAACCTGCTCACGCTGCCCGTGGGCGGAGCGCTGCTCTACGTCGAACCCGTCTACATCGAGCGCGCGTCGAACAACACGTCGTACCCGCAGCTGTCCAAGGTGCTCGTCTGGTACGGCGACCGGGTCGGCTACGCGTCCACGTTGAACGAGGCGTTGGACCAGGTGCTCAGCGGCGCCGGTGCCGTCGTGCCGCCGCCGAGCGACAACAACGGCAACGGCCAGACCTCCACGCCGCCGTCGACGACGCCGCCGGTCAACGGATCGCTCAGCCCCGAGCTGCAGAGGGCGGTCAACGACATCGACGCGGCGCTGGCCGACATCAAGAGGGCCCAGCAGAGCAGCAACTTCACCGAGCTCGGCCAGGCCTACGCCAAGCTGGACGACGCGACGAAGAGGTTCAAGCAGTACAACACCGGTGCTCCCGCGGCGCCGGCGACGAGCCAGTCCTCGGTTGTGCCGAGCCCCACACCGTCGGGCTGACCTGACGATTTGCTTTATCCGCTCCACCCCGCGTAGAGTTCCAATTACCGACGCGGGGTGGAGCAGCTCGGTAGCTCGCTGGGCTCATAACCCAGAGGTCGCAGGTTCAAATCCTGTCCCCGCTACAAGGCAGAAGCCCGGAGCCATCAGGTTCCGGGCTTCTTGCTTTTCGACAACTGGATCCATCGTCTCGACGGTGCGTGGCTTACGCTGTCGCGGTAGTCGCCCGAAGTGCTGCTCGTACGGCGCTGACCAGCGAAAACACGCTTAGCGGGGGGTGGTGGAAAAGCGGTTTTCGGAGGGTGTAGAGTTCTACTCACAACAGCAAGACAAGCAAGAAGCGGCGCGGGGTGGAGCAGCTCGGTAGCTCGCTGGGCTCATAACCCAGAGGTCGCAGGTTCAAATCCTGTCCCCGCTACTGATCAGAAGGCCGGAGTCATCAGACTCCGGCCTTCTGCTTTGTCGTGTTGAGGATCGAGCTCGATTCCACTCCGGGGCGAGGCCCCGGCCGCAGGTGGCCCGGCGGGGTCTTTCAGGTCATGTTCTCCGCCCAGTACTGCGCGCACAGCATGCTGGAGCAGATGCGGCCCTCGCCGTTGACCGTGCGGTGCTTGCGGATCTGCTTGCCGCACACCATGCACTCGTCCTTGCCGGCCTGCTCCGGGATGCCGCCCGTCATCCACGCCCTGGTGTGCGCCGCCACCTTCTTGTGGTCCAGCCACTTCAAGTTCAGGTTCTTCACCGGTCCCGACCTCCGTCGTCCGCTCCGCCTGTCTGGCAGTGATCATTTTCCCGGCTCCGCAGGCGTGGGAAAGAGGAGCGCGCGGACATCACCAGGTCGTGCGACGAGATGCCACGACCGTCCATTCGGGTGGCTCCGGCCGGTGAGAGTCGTACCGCCGATCGAGTGAGCCCGGATGCGTTTCGTTTCTGCGAAAGGCTTTTTCCAGCCGGGATGGACACGGACGGTCAAGCGGCCAAACGCGTGAGGCTGCAAAACTGCCGCTTACTCAGCGAGACTTTTCGTTGCTCCGCATGGCCCATCGGACTAGCCCGGTGATCAGCCACAGTGGACAGAACGGCTGACCATTGTGGACAGCTTCCCCCGGACGTGGGAACGTTGTTGACGTGTCAGACCTCAATGCGACCGCAGCCGCCCTGCTCGGGCTGCTGCACGACGGACCCAAGACCGGTGGCCAGTTGGTGGCGGAGGCAGGAGACCGCTTCGGCGCGTTCTTCAGCGTGACCCGCAGCCAGGTGTACCGCGAGTTGCCCGCGTTGGCTGACCAGGGCCTGCTGCGCCTCGGCAAGCAGGGACCGCGGTCGAGCCAGCAGTACGTGCTGACGGCGGCGGGCAAGAAGGCCTTCAAGAACTGGCTGCTGTCCGAGCCCGGCCCGGACCACCTGCGCAGCCCGCTCATCCTGCGCCTCGTGCACGCCGGCTCGCTGACCGCGAAGCAGCGCGAGTCCCTGATCACGACCGCGCGCACGACGTACGGCCAGGAGCAGGAGAGCGCGAAGAGCGCGGCCAAGACGGCGGAGGACCCCTACGCCAAGGCGGTGGCCGAGTTCGGTCTCGCCCACGCGAAGGCCGTCCTCAAACTGCTCGACGCCATCCCCACCGCGTAAAGGGGGCGCCATCGAAGCACCGGTCGCGTACGACGGCCGGTGCTGGCGTAATCTTTTTGCGTGAACCCGGACGTCGAAGCAGACATCAAGGACCTCTCCGCCACCCTTTCGAGCATCGAGGCGGTGCTGGACCTCGATGCGCTGCGTGCCGCTGTCGCGGACCTGGAGGCGCAGGCGACCCGCCCGGACCTCTGGGACGACCAGGAGAAGGCGCAGAAGGTCACCAGCCAGCTCTCCCACAAGCAGGGCGAGCTGCGCCGCGTCACCGGCCTGCGCCAGCGCCTCGACGACCTCCCCCTGCTCTACGAGCTCGCGGAGGAGGCCGAGGACGCGGACGCCCTGGCCGACGCGGACAACGACCGCGTCAAGCTGCGCGACGAGATCGCGAGCCTCGAGGTGCGCACGCTCCTGTCCGGCGAGTACGACGAGCGCAACGCGCTGATCACCATCCGCGCCGAGGCCGGTGGCGTCGACGCCGCGGACTTCGCCGAGATGCTGCTGCGCATGTACTCGCGCTGGGCCGAGCGCCACAACTACGGCGTCGACGTGTTCGACACGTCCTACGCCGAAGAGGCCGGCATCAAGTCCGCCACCTTCCGCGTCAGCGCCCCGTACGCCTACGGCACGCTGAGCGTCGAGCAGGGCACGCACCGCCTCGTGCGCATCTCGCCGTTCGACAACCAGGGCCGCCGCCAGACGTCGTTCGCCGGCGTCGAGGTCGTGCCCGTCGTCGAGCAGACCGACCACGTCGAGATCGACGAGAAGGACCTGCGCGTCGACGTGTACCGCTCGTCGGGCCCCGGTGGCCAGGGCGTCAACACGACGGACTCGGCGGTGCGCCTCACGCACATCCCGACCGGCATCGTGGTCTCCTGCCAGAACGAGCGCTCGCAGCTGCAGAACAAGGCCACGGCCATGAACGTCCTGCAGGCGAAGCTCCTCGAGCGGCGCAGGCAGGAGGAGCAGGCGAAGATGGACGCGCTGAAGGACTCCGGTTCGAGCTGGGGCAACCAGATGCGCTCCTACGTGCTGCACCCGTACCAGATGGTCAAGGACCTGCGGACCGAGCACGAGGTCGGCAACCCGTCCGCGGTGCTCGACGGCGAGATCGACGACTTCCTCGAGGCCGGCATCCGGTGGCGCAAGCAGTCCCAGCAGGCGTAGCGCGCGCCTGATCTGAGTCGAAGAGCACGTTCCGCCCGGACGAGGGTGGGACGTGCTCTTTTCGTGGACGGGTCGTGCCAGGTCGGACACGCCGCGTCGACCTTCGAACCGCCCTTTCGGTGCGCGAAGTTAACCGGAACGGGGGCTTTACCCCGGCCATGAGTAGACTCGCGCCTCGTGATTCGTCTCGAACACGTTTCCAAGGTCTACAAGACCTCCACGCGTCCCGCGCTCGACGACGTGTCCGTCGAGATGGAAAAGGGCGAGTTCGTCTTCCTCATCGGCCCCTCGGGGTCGGGCAAGTCGACGTTCCTGCGCCTGCTGCTGCGCGAAGAGGTGCCGACCAGGGGACGCGTCTACGTCTCCAACTTCGACGTCGCCAAGATGTCGCGGCGCAGGGTCCCCCGCCTGCGCCAGTCCATCGGCTGCGTGTTCCAGGACTTCCGCCTGCTGCCGACGAAGACGGTCGCCGAGAACGTCGCCTTCGCGCTGGAGGTCATCGGCAAGCCCCGCAACACCATCGTCAAGGTGGTGCCGGAGGTGCTGCAGCTGGTGGGCCTCGACGGCAAGGAGGACCGGTTCCCGACCGAGCTGTCCGGTGGTGAGCAGCAGCGCGTCGCGATCGCCCGTGCGTTCGTGAACCGGCCGCTGGTGCTGATCGCCGACGAGCCGACCGGAAACCTGGACCCCGACACGAGCCAGGACATCATGTTGCTGCTGGAGCGGATCAACCGCACCGGCACGACCGTCATCATGGCCACCCACGACCACGGCATCGTCGACTCGATGCGCCGCCGCGTCGTGGAGCTGTCGTACGGCAAGGTCGTCCGTGATGACGCGCGCGGCGTTTACGGCGTCGGCCGCTAAGCGCTCCTAGATCCCCGACCCCCAAGGAACCCCGCCCCCGATGCGTACCAGCTTCGTGTTCAGCGAGGTCGTCACCGGACTTCGCCGGAACGTCACGATGACGATCGCGATGATCCTCACGACCGCCATCTCGCTCGGGCTGCTCGGCGGTGGCCTGCTCGTCGTCCGCATGGTCGACAAGATGCAGGCCAACTACGCGGGCAAGCTCGAGGTCTCCGTGCTGCTGACCAACGACGTCAGCGCGAACGACAAGGACTGCACGCAGCAGCCGTGCGCGGGTCTGCGCTCGCAGCTGGAGCAGACCTCCGGCGTCGAGACCGTGGTGTTCCAGAACCGCGACGAGGGCTTCGAGCGCTTCAAGCGCATCTTCGAGGCCCAGCCCGAACTGCTCAAGCTCGCTCGGCCGGAGGCCATCCCGGCGACGTTCCGCGTCAAGCTCGAGGACCCGGAGCGCACCGACGTCATCAAGCAGGCCTTCGAGGGCAAGCCCGGTGTGAAGGGCGTCGACGACCAGGGCAAGTTCCTCGAGCGGTTCTTCGACGGTCTCAACGGCCTGCGCGACGTCGCCCTGATCCTCGCGCTCGTCCAGGCGTTCGCCGCGCTGCTGCTGATCTCGAACACCATCCAGGTGTCGGCGTTCACCCGCCGCGTCGAGGTCGGCATCATGCGACTGGTCGGCGCGACCCGGTGGTACACGCAGCTGCCGTTCCTCATCGAGGCGGTCGTCGCGGGCATCATCGGCTCGGTCACCGCGGTCGCCGGCCTGGTGCTGTTCAAGGCGTTCTTCCTCGACCGGATCACCAGGAACCTCACCGAGTCGGGGATCATCCCGCCGATCGGGTACCTGGACATCCTGATCGTGTCGCCGTGGCTGTTCCTCGTCGCGATAGTCATCTCGGCGACCACCGGTTACGTGACACTCCGCCTCTACGTGCGGCTTTAAGCGCTTTGCCGACCACGTAAAGTTGTCGCCATGGTCAAGGAACGCGGGCAGAAGGTCATCGCGTCGAACCGCAAGGCTCGGCACGACTGGTCCATTCTGGACACCTACGAGGCGGGCATTCAGCTCGTCGGCACCGAGGTGAAGAGCCTGCGCATGGGCCGGGCCTCCCTGGTGGACGCCTTCGCCCAGGTCGACGACGGCGAGATCTGGCTGCACGCGCTGCACATCCCGGAGTACGTCGCGGGCACCTGGACGAACCACGAGGTCCGGCGCAAGCGCAAGCTCCTGCTGCACAAGGCGGAGATCGAGCGGCTGATCGGCAAGACCAAGGAGTCCGGTCTGTCGCTCGTGCCGCTGCAGATGTACTTCAAGGACGGCTACGTCAAGGTCGAGATCGCCCTCGCGAAGGGCAAGAAGTCCTACGACAAGCGCCAGGACCTGGCGAAGCGCGACGCGAACCGCGAGATCGCCAGGGCGCACGGACGAGCCCTGAAGGGTCGCTACTGATGGCATTGGTGGACGTCCACGTCCACTTCATGCCGCAGAACGTCCTGGACAAGGTCTGGGCGTACTTCGACCGCGTGCGCGAAGCCGGTGTCGACTGGACCATCCGGTACCGCACTGACGAGAACGCCCGGCTCACCGCACTGCGGGAGCTGGGCGTTTCCGCGTTCGCACCCCTGGCCTACCCGCACAGGCCGGGCATGGCGCGGTGGCTGAACGACTGGGCCGCCGACTTCGCGGCACGGGTCCCCGAGGCCGTGCCGACGGGCACGTTCTACGCGGAGCCGGGCGCCGAGGCGTACGTGCGCGAGGCGCTGGAGGCCGGTGCGCGGTGCTTCAAGTCGCACGTCCAGGTCGGTGGCTACGACCCGCGTGACGCGCTGCTCGACGGGGTCTGGGGCCTGCTCGCCGAGGCGGGCGTCCCGGTGGTCGTGCACTGCGGTGACGGGCCGGTACCGGGGGAGTTCACCGGGCTCGGCGTCTTCGAAGAAGTGCTGAAGAAGCACCCGCGGCTGACGGCCGTCCTCGCGCACGCCGGGATGCCGGACTACTCGGGTGCGTTGGACCTCGTGGAGCGCTACCGGAACGTGCACGTCGACACGACGATGGTCGGCGTTCCGTTCACGGAGCAGATGACGCCGTTGCCGGCCGACTGGCGTTCGCGGATCGCGGGCCTGGCCGACAGGGTGGTGCTGGGCAGCGACTTCCCGAACATCCCGTACCCCTACGAGGTGCAGATCGACGCCATCAGGTCGTGGGGCCTGGACGCCGCCACCGAGCAGTCGGTCCTGCACGACAACGGCGCCCGTCTGCTTCAGCTGTCGAGGTAGGTCAGAACGGCGCGCACGCGGCGGTGCTCGGAGTTCGACGGCTCCAGGCCGAGCTTGGCGAAGATGTTGCCGACGTGCTTCTCGACGGCGCCGTCGGACACGACGAGCGCCCCGGCGATCGCCGTGTTGGACAAGCCCTGCGCCATCAGCCCGAGCACCTCGCGTTCGCGGGGCGTCAGCGAGTCGACGGGGCTCTTCTTGCTGCGCACCATGAGCTGCGTGATCACCTCGTGGTCGATGCTCGTGCCGCCGTCCGCGACCCGGCGCACCGCGTCGACGAACTCCTTCACGTCCGCGACCCGTTCCTTGAGCAGGTAGCCGACGCCGCTGGCACCGCCCGCGAGGAGCTCCACGGCGTAGCGCTCCTCGACGTACTGCGACAGCACGAGCACCGGCAGCCCGGGGAAGCGGCGGCGAGCCTCGATGGACGCCCGCAGGCCCTCGTCGGTGAACGACGGAGGCATCCGCACGTCCACCACGCACAGGTCGGGCCGGTGCTCCGTGACGGCGTCGAGCAGGTCGTCGCCGTTCTCCACCGCCGCGACCGTCTCGATGCCCTCGTCGGCGAGCAGCCTCTGCACGCCCTCCCTCAGCAGCACCGAGTCCTCGGCGATCACCACGCGCACGGCAACTCCGCTCGAATCACGGTCGGCCCACCCACGGGGCTGACGACGACAACCACACCGTCGATCGTGGCAGCCCGGTCCGCGAGCCCGGCGAGCCCGCCGCCCGGCCTCAGCTCCGCGCCGCCCTGACCGTTGTCGGTGACCTCGACCAGCACCCCGGTGTCCACCCTGCTGACCCGAACGGTCGCCTTGGTGCCGTTGGAGTGCTTGGTGATGTTCGTGAGCGCCTCACCGACGGTGAAGTACGCGGCGCTCTCCACCGCTGTCGGCGGCCGCGGGTCGACGTCGACCTGCAGGTCGACCTCGATCGGCACGCGGGCGGCGAGCGCGGACAGCGCGGCGTCGAGCCCCCGGTCACCGAGCACGGACGGGTAGATGCCCCGCGCGAGGTCGCGCAGCTCCCGGATGGCCTCCTTGGCGTCCGAGTGCGCCTCCGCGATCAGCACGGCCGCGCCCTCGGGATCGGAGTCCAACTTGGACTTCGCCCGGCCCAGGCCCATCGCCACGGCCACCAGCCGCTGCTGCGCGCCGTCGTGCAGGTCGCGCTCGATGCGCCGGCGCTCCGCCTCGGCCGCCTCGACCCCGCGCGCCCGGCTGGACTGCAGCCGTTCCGCCTCGACCGCGAGCTCGTCCGCCCGCGTCGGCCCGAGCATGGCACGGGCGAACCTGCTGTGCAGCACCCCCAGCGACCGGGTGCCGATGACCGCGAACGGGATCAGCGCCAGCCCGATCAGCGTGACGGGCAGCGCCGACACGAACGAGTCGATGGTCCAGAACTCACCGACGACCACCGCGAACGGCGCGTGGCCGATCCAGAACGGCACGGCGATGAACGCCGCCGCCACGGTCCACATCGCGAGGACCGCCGCGAACTCGAGAACGCCCACCGGCAGGAGCAACAGCAGGTAACCGTAGTCGCGCCACGTCGCCGGATCGGTGAACTGGGCCTTCCACCGCACCCACAGCGAGCCCTCCGGCCTCGCGCGGTACGGCGCGGGGATGTCCGTGCGCAACGCCGCCCCGACCCACGCCCGCTCCACCGTCGCACCGACCCGCACGGCGTTCATCGCGAGCCACAGGATCGGCAGACCGACCCACAGGACCGAGGTCGCGAACCCGACCGCGGTCAGCACGACGGCGAGGGTGAACCAGAAGATGCCGGTCACCAGGTTGGTCAGCAGGTAGAACCCGGCTGCGAGCGCGTTCGGTTTCCTCATGACGTCCATGCTGTCGTTACCGCTGGTCAGAGACCATCCGGCTGGCTATCCGGTCGGTGGTGGGGACAGCCCTACCCGCCTCGGGAAGAACTCGGTGGCCCGACTCGTTATGCTATGCGTACCACTACAAGGGGGTGAACGGTTTCGACTGTGGACGTTGATTCAGGGGAAGCGTGCCGGTGCAGGCGAGAGACCACCGTTAAGCGTCATCGCAAACCAATAAGCGCCACGTCTAACGACAAGCGCACCGCGTACGCTCTCGCTGCCTGACAGCGGAGCTAGCGGTTGTCGGCCTAGGAGTGCCTTCGGCCTAGTGTCCGGCATCAGCTAGAGGGCTTACCAGCAGTCCCGGTCGCGGGGGCTGTTCGGGACACTCACAGCGACTGGGCCCGTCACACTTGCTCGTTCGCGTGACAAGTGGGGCCGAGCAGAGGCAGAGCGAACTGCGCACGGAGAAGCCCTGATGAACCGCCACAGGACCCGGGTTCGATTCCCGGCACCTCCACTCGATGGGTGAGTGCTGTTCGTGGACAGCACTCACCCGTTCTCGTTCCGGCTGTCTTCTGGGGGCCGAGCCCCCAGACCCCCAACCGGCGGGCTCCGCCCCCGGACCCCCGGGCCGCCTCGTCGCTTCGCGACATCGGGGCCCCTACCTGGCGGGGGCTCGTCGCGTTGCGACATCGACTACTCGACTGGTTGCGGCTTGCCGTTCGGTGCGGTGGTCTGGATGACGGCTGCCATCGTGGCCAGGAAGTCGGCGGCGTCGAACATCGCTCCCGCTGATGCCGCTCCGGTGATGTGGAAACGGCCTGTCAGCAGGCGTTCGGTCGCCTCCACGGCCAAAGGGGCGCTCACGGCGTAGATGTCCTTGCCGGAGGCGGTCATCCGGCGTTCCTCACCGGCCCGGCGCACGACGACGTCGACCTCGAACGTCTCGGGCTCGCGGCGCTCGGCGCCCTCGCTCAGGCCCCGCGCGGCGGTGGCCGACATGTACGAGGTCACCGACGGGATCGCCAGGTGGCTGGGGACCGTGACGACGTCCGCCATCGAGAACTCGCCGACGACCTCGCGCGGTCCGCCGGGGAACTCCCACCGCAGCGTCGGAGGGGCGTCGGAGTGGTACCGCAGCGAGCCGTCGCGGAACCGGACGCGCTGGCCGCCGCGGCGCTCGCGGGAGACCGCGCCGGCGGTGAGCGTGCCCGGCGTCGGCTGCCAGCCGCTCAGGCCGTACGCGACATGCGCCTCGTCGGCCTCCGTCCAGTCACCCATCGCGGCGGTGGCCAGCAGGTCCGCGAGGCCGCCGAAGAACGCCATCGCGGGCACCACCGGGACCGAGGCGCCGCGGGTGAGGGTGTCCGCGTTCGCCTCGATCTCGGCCGCCACGTCCACGTACGGGATGCCGGCGCGTTCGGCGGCGGCGATCAGCGGAGCGGCGGTGACGGCGAACGGGCCGGCCGTGTTGATCACCGCGTCGGCGCCCGCCAGCGCGCGGTCGAGTGCTGCCGGGTCGTCGGCGGTGGCCTGCGCGCGGCCGAACGGCAGAGCGCCGAGGCCGCGCTTCTCCAGTTCCGCCACCACGAACCGTCCCGTGGTTCCCGAAGCGCCGTAGACCGCGATCTTGTGTCCCATGTGGACCAGTCAAGCCCGGCGGGCGGCATCGGGCGAGTGTCTGGAACGACACGATGCGTACACTTTCGGACATGCTCGCGTTCGCCGTCACCAGCGGGATGCTGCACTTCGAGCTGACCGCCACGTACGAGATCTTCACCGCGCCGCAGCTCGACTACGACGTCAGGATCTGCGGTGACCAGCCGGTTCGGCTCGGCAGGTTCTCGCTGGAGCCGGACCTGCCGCTCGACCGGCTCCGCGCGGCGCACACCGTCGTCGTCCCCGCCGTCGAGGACGTCGACGAGCCCCTCGACCCCGAGTTCGTCCAGGCCGTCGGAGCGGCCCACGACGAGGGCGCGCGGATCGTCTCGCTGTGCACGGGCGCGTTCGTGCTGGCGGAGGCCGGACTGCTCGACGGGTTGAGGGCGACGACGCACTGGGGTCACACCGACGAACTCGCCAGGCGGTACCCGCGGGTGGAGGTCGACCCGGACGTGCTCTACGTCGACAACGGCCGGGTGCTGACGAGCGCGGGCAAGGCGGCGGCGATCGACCTGAGCCTGCACGTGATCCGCAACGACCACGGCACCGCGACGGCGAACACGGCGGCGCGCAGGCTCGTGGTGCCCCCTCACCGCGACGGCGGCCAGGCGCAGTTCGTCCTGGCGCCGGTGCCGTCCGGCGAGGGGCACCCGCTCACAGAGCTGTTCGACTGGGTCTCCGCGCGGTTCGACCAGATGATCACCGTCGAGGACATGGCCCGGCAGGCGAACATGAGCTCGCGGCACCTCGCACGGCTCTTCCGCGCGGTGACGGGCACCACCCCGTTGCAGTGGCTGCACACCCAGCGGATCCGGCGCGCACAGGAGCTGCTGGAGATGACCGACGACAGCGTGGACCTGATCGCCGAGGCGTCCGGGATGGGCACGGCCACGACGTTGCGCCGGCACTTCCACCGGTCCGTCGGTGTGCCGCCGGACACGTACCGCCGCACGTTCCGGCCGATCGGTGGCCGGTAGGTCGCGCAACGGGCGTTATGTTGACCGGATGAGCAACGGACAGCGCATCGGGGCGCGGGTGTTGCGGCGCAAGCCGATCGACCAGCTGACCCATCCCGGCGGCGAACTCAAGCGCACCATGGGGGTCGGCCACCTCACCATGATCAGCATCGGTGCCACGCTCGGCACCGGCATCTTCGTCGTGCTGGGGGAGGCGGTGCCACTGGCCGGTCCCGCCATCGTCGTGTCGTTCGTGCTGGCGGGCATCACCGCGTTGTTCTCCGCGCTGTCGTACGCCGAGCTGGCGGGCCTGATCCCCGCGTCCGGCTCCTCGTACTCCTACACCTACGCGACTCTCGGCGAGATCGTCGCGTGGGTCTGCGGCTGGTGCCTCGTGCTCGAGTACGGCGTCTCGGTCGCGGCGGTCGCGGTCGGGTGGGGGCAGTACGTCAACGAGCTGCTGCACCTGCTGACGGGGCTGCGGATCCCCGACGTGCTGAGCCAGCCGCCGGGGGCGGGCGGCGTCGTCAACATCCCCGCCGTGCTGGTCGTGGTCATCTCGATGCTCGTCCTCCTCGGTGGAGCCAAGGGGAGTGCGCGCACGAACACGATCCTGGTGTGGGTGAAGGTCGGCGCGCTGGTCATGTTCTGCGCGGTCGCCTTCACGGCGTTCAAGGCGGGCAACTTCGCGCCGCTGTTCCCGCTGGGGCTGGCGGGGATGAGCGCCGGGGCGGCCACGTTGTTCTTCTCCTACATCGGCTTCGACGCCGCCTCCACCGCCGGCGAGGAGGCCACGAACCCGCAGCGCGACCTGCCGCGCGCGATCATCATCTCGCTGGTGGTGGTGACGGCGTTGTACTGCGCCGTCGCGCTGGCCGCGGTCGGCGCGATGCCGTGGCAGAGCTTCGAGGGCACCGAGGCCGCGCTAAGCCGGGTGCTGACGGACAACACCGGCAGCACGATCTTCCCGGTCCTGCTGTCGGTCGGAGCGGTCATCGCGATCACCTCGGTGGTGCTGACCGTCCTCTACGGACAGACGCGCATCCTCTACGCGATGTCTCGCGACGGCCTGGTGCCGCCGCTCTTCTCGAAGCTCAGCCCCCGCACCGGGGTGCCGTTCGCGAACACCGTCGTCGTCGGCCTGTTCATCGCGGTGCTCGCCGCCCTGGTGCCCCTGGGAGCACTGGCCGACGCGACGAGCATCGGCACGCTGTTCGCGTTCGCGCTGGTCAACATCGCGGTGATCATCCTGCGCCGCACCGAGCCGCACCGCGAGCGCAGCTTCCGGGTGCCGCTCTCGCCCGTGACCCCGTTGCTGGGTCTCGGGTTCTGCGTCTACATGATGTTCAGCCTCGGGCTGGACACGTGGGTCGCGTTCCTCGGCTGGATGGTCCTCGGGTTCGTCATCTACTTCGGCTACAGCGTGCGCAAGGCCCGCCTGGAGGTTCAGGCCAGGGACTGAAGCTCCCGCGCCAGGTTGGTCCGCGCGGCGGCGCCCCACAGCTGCCGCGCGGGCTCGGTCACGAAGAGGTGCTCGCGGTCGAGCAGGGTCCTGAGGACCTTCGACCGGCCCGCGCGCCACGTCTCGTCGTCGTAGCGCGAGTACTCCTGGCGCACGGCGAGGCTGTAGCGCTCGTAGTGCTCCGGCTCCGAGCCGAGGATCGCCAGGTCGGCGTCGAGCAGCACGTGCGCCAGCGGGTCGTCCGACGAGTGCGTGATCGTCGCCAGCACCAGCGACTCCACGCGCCGCACGTGCGCCTCTTCCAGGTCTGCCAGGCGTTCGCGCGCCCAGGCGGCCGACGCGCGCTCGTCCTCACCCGGTTCGCCGTCGTAGATCACGTCGTGGGCGCACGCCGCCAGGGCGAGGATCGCGCGTTCCTCCGCCGAGAACGCGAACGCGTCGGCCAGCGCCGACGAGTCGCGGACGACCGACACCACGTGGAAGGTGTTGTGGTAGGTCCGGTGCGGTTCGGCGTAGCGCTCCATCAGATCGCCCGCGTCCGGCGCACCGCCGAGCGTGCGTACCGCGTCGTCCCAGATCCGTCTCACCGCGCCAGCTCCTCCTCGACGACGTCCGCTGCGGGCCTGCTGCCGCCCGCCCGGTGAATCATCCGCTGCCCGTTCCTCACCCGCGCGGCGATCGCGGAACCAGAGGACAGCTGTACCAGGAAGATCGCGCTGTGCGCCACAGGCGGTCGGCGCCGGTCAGGAGGAATCGGTTCGTCTGCTCCGGTCGTAGGGCTTCTCCGGCCAGTGGTGCTTGGGGTAGCGGCCCTTGAGCTCGCTGCGCACCCGGAGGTAGCCGTTGCGCCAGAAGGACCGGAGATCGCTGGTCACGGCCGTGGGGCGGCCCGCGGGGGAGAGCAGGTGCACCACGACGGGGACCCCGGCGATGAGCGGCGTGTCCGCCCACTTCATGGCGTCCTGGATGCGGACGGAGAGGACGGGCTGGTCCTGCGTGTAGTCGACCTTGCCCTGGCCGATGCGTTCCGGGGCGAGCTTGTCGAACTCCGCCGCCTCCGGCCACGGCAGCAGGCTCCGCAGCAGCGCGACCGTGTCGATCTTCGCCAGGTCCGACCGCTTCCTGGCCTTGCCGAGGTCGATCGCGCGGATCAGGTGCTCGTCGTCGACGCTCGGCCAGTCGCGCGTGCGGTGCAGGAACGCCATGCGCTCGCGCAGGCGGTTGGCGGCTTCGGTCCACTTGAGCAGACCCAGGCCCTCGGTCTCGAGGCCGAGGCGCAGCGCCTGCTGGGACTTGGCGAGGTCGTTCAACGGGCGTTCGTCGAGGGTGATCGCGCCGAGCTTGCGCACCTCGTTCGCGACGACGTCACCGGTCCACCGGATGTCGTCGACCGTGTGCACGAGGGCCTGCGCGGCGGTGACGGCGAGCTCCTCGTCGGCCGGGGCGGCGAGGCGCACGCGGCCGTGCTTGCTGCCCGGCTCGCGGTCGGCGATCGCGATCGCCAGCCACTTGTTGTGCGAGTCGCTGTGCTCCACGGCCGTGCCGTTGGCCATCAGGTAGACGTTGCTGTTCTTCGACCTGCGCTTCGCCAGCCGTTCCGGGTAGGCGAGGGCCACGACGAGCGCGGCGTCCCCGTTGCCCGCGGGGTTGGTGCCGAGCTTCTCCAGCTTCTTTGCCTCCTTGCGCCACTTGCCGGGGGACTTCAGCGCGCTCGCGAGGTCGGTCGTGCTGGGGTGCGCGCTGTCGTCGAGCAGCGCCACGACCTCGGCGGCGGTCCGGTTGCCCACGAGAGCGCTGCCGTCGATCAGGGCCCGGCCGAGGCGGGGGTGCAGGCCGACGCTCGCGATGCGGTCGCGGCGGCCCGGGTCGAGCGCGCCGATGGCGTCGAGGGTCTCCTGCGCGGCCTTGAGCGCACCCTCCGGCGGGGCGTCCCACCAGTTCAGGCCGGTGCCGTCCGGGGAGCCCCACACCGCGAGCTCGAGAGCGAGCCGCGTCAGGTCCGCGGTGCGGATCTCGGGCTCGGGGTAGCGCGGGAGGGTGGAGTGCTCGTGCTCCGGCCAGCAGCGGTAGACGCGGCCGGGAGCCTCACGTCCCGCACGGCCGGCGCGTTGCTCGGCGACGGCCTGGGAGACGCGGATCGTGGTGAGGCCCGCCAGGCCTCTGCGGTGGTCCACGCGGGGGACCCTGGCCAGGCCGGCGTCCACGACCGCGCGGACACCGGGGACGGTGAGGCTCGACTCGGCGATGCTCGTGGCGAGCACGACCCGCTGGCGCCCGCCGGGCTGCAGGGCGGCGTCCTGCGTCTGGGCGTCGAGCTGGCCGTGCAGGACGACCGTCTCGGCGCTCAGGAGGCTCCTGGTCCGGTTGATCTCCCTGACGCCGGGCAGGAACGCGAGCACATCCCCGTCCACTTCGGACAACGCTTTGTTGATCGCCCTGGCGACGGTGTTCTCGACGTGCTCGCCCCGCGCCGGCGGGACGTACGTGATCTCCGTCGGGTACATGCGCGTCTCGCTGTGCAGCACGGGAGCGCCGAGCAGGTCCGAGAGCCGTTGCGCCGCGACGGTCGCACTCGTCGCGAGGATCCTCAGGTCGGGGCGCAGGGCCGCCTTCGCGTCCAGCAGCAGCGTGAGCAGCAGGTCGGCGTCGAGATGGCGTTCGTGGCACTCGTCGAGCAGCACGGTGCCGACGCCCGCGAGCTCCTGGTCGTGCTGGAGCCTGCGGACGAGGAGACCGCTGGTCACGACCTCGATGCGGGTGTTCCTCCCGACCTTGCGGTCGCCCCTGACCGAGTAGCCCACGGTCTGGCCGACCTGTTCGCCGAGCAGGCTCGCCATGCGCGCGGCGGCGGCGCGAGCGGCGATCCGGCGCGGTTCGGCGACGACGACCCTCCCCTCGAGGGCCAGCGGGACGAGCGTCGTCTTGCCGGTGCCCGGGGGTGCGACGAGCACCGCGGCGCCGTGGTCGGAGAGGGCCTGGAGCAGGTCGGGCAGGACGGACTTCACCGGGAGATCGGGCAGGTGCACGCCGTCGAGTGTGTCAGGGTGGGCTCATGGGATGACCGGTGTGGTGTCCGGGGCCTGTCCCCGGCATCGTCGCGGCTGGCGTCCGTGCCGGCCGACGTGACGTGCGCGCCCGATCTCACGGGGCGGTGGGCCTCCGGTGTGCCGGCTCCGCGGTCGTGGGCGACGATGGGGGTGTTCCTCCCGGACCGCGCGATGCGTCCGGGTGCCTCCTGGAAGGGCCGTCGAGTTGGTTGACCCGTTGCGCGATCCGGACGACCCGGAGCTGCTCGACCCCTACCAGTCGCGGTCGCTCGCGATCCTGGTCGAAGGGGCGCGGCTCGCGTCCGGAGCCGTCCGCTACGGCAAGGTCGGACGGGTCGGCTGCGCGGCCGTGGTGATCAACCGCGAGAACCCGCTGCCCTCCGGCAACTTCGGCTGCGCCCTCGACGGGTCGTCGGTCGAGGTCGCGTCCACCCTGCTGCAGCTGGAGCAGACGTTCGCCGACGTCGGCCGTGCCGAGGCCGTGGTCTACGCGTCGCCGACGACCGTGGACGAGATCGAGGGGATCGCGGACGACTCCGGCTGGTACGCCGTCGAGGAACTCCAGACCGTGGTCCACCGCGGGTCCGCTTCGGTGTCCGCCGAGGTCAGGAGGGCCGTCGACGCCGACGTGCCCGGCATCGTCGAGCTGCTGGCCGACGAGCTCGTCGGCCACCGCGATCGCCTGTCGCGGTGGCTCGGGCACCGGTTGGACGACCCGCGGTGCCCGGTGCTGGTCGTGGACGACGGCGACCGGATCGGCGGGTTCGTGTCGGGGTTCGCCGAACGCGGTGTGGGTCTCGTCGAGCAGTGCGTGGTGCGCCCGGCGCGGCGTCGCCGGGGTGTGGGGCGCTCGCTCGTGGTGTCCGCCGTCGCGACCCTGCGCTCGGCCGGGGCGGTGCTCGTCGCGTCGCAGGTGGACGAGGGACCGGGGGAGAAGTTCGCCGAGGCGTGCGGGTTCGTTGCGGCGTATCCCGTGACTGCTTTCGTACGCAGAGTGGATGAGCTGCTCGACTGAACTGGTTAGTTGCCGCGTGACATATCCTTAGCAGGGCTAAGGGAGGCTGTGTGCGCGAGCGGTTGCCGGTCGAGGTGTGGGTTCTGGTCGCGGCGAGTTTCATCATCGCCGTGGGGTTTGGGATCGTGGCACCCGTTCTACCGGTGTACGCGTCATCGTTCGGTGTGGGTCACACGGCGGTGGCGGCCCTGATCAGCTCTTTCGCGTTCGTCCGGCTGGCGTTCGCGCCGATGAGCGGCAGACTGGTCAACCGGTTCGGTGAACCGAAGATCTACATCGCCGGCATCCTGATCGTGGCCCTGGGCACCGCGATGTGCGGGTTCTCGTCGAGCTACGCCGAGATGCTGTCGTGGCGCGCGCTGGCCGGGGTCGGGTCGACCATGTTCACCGTGGCCGCGCTGGGCCTGCTGATCCGGATCACCCCGGCGCCGATGCGCGGGCGGGCCTCCGGCATGTGGGCGGCGGGCTTCCTGGTCGGCAACGTCGCGGGCCCGATCGTCGGCGCCGGACTGGTGCCGTTCGGCCTGTGGGTGCCGTTCGTGTCGTATGGCCTGTTGCTGTGCCTCGCGGCGTTCGTGGTGTGGTTCTTCCTGCGCCGCTCGACGCTGGTGGAGATCGACAGGACCAACACCGAGATCCCCATGACCGTGCGCGAGGCCGTCCGGCACGGCGCCTACCGCGCCGCCCTGGCGTCCGGGTTCGCGAACGGCTGGGCGGTGTTCGGCGTCCGCATCTCGCTGGTGCCGGTGTTCGTCATCGAGGCCCTGAAGCACAGCCCGGCCGTCGCCGGCATCTCCATGTCGGTGTTCGCCGCCGGCAACGCGGCGATGCTGTTCCTGTCCGGCCGGATCGCCGACACCCGCGGCCGCAAGCCCGTCGCCATCATCGGCCTGCTGGTCAGCGGTGCCGCCACGGTCTGGATGGGCTTCACCGGCGACCTGTGGACGTTCATGGCCGCCTCGCTCGTCGCGGGCATGGGCGCGGGCCTGCTGAACCCGCCGCAGAACGCCGTCGTGGCCGACGTCATCGGCCCGCGCGGCAAGGGAGGCCCCGTCCTCGCGGGCTTCCAGATGGTGACCGACCTGGGCGCGATCATCGGCCCGATGTGCGCCGGCCTGCTCGCCGACTCGTTCGGCTACGGGGCGTCGTTCGCCATCACCGGTGCCGCACTGCTGCTGTCCGTCGCCTTCTGGCTCGTGGCCCCCGAGACCCTGCCCACACACGAGGAAGAGCACACGGCCACCGCCGTCGCACCCGAATGCGGCTGCCTCGACGAAAGCGCCGAAGTTCCCACAGGAGAACGGGTCGGCGGCAAACCACGTCACCCGGAAGCGTGAGCGTCCGCTCAGCTTTCTTTTAGTTTGTGTCGCTACCCTCGTCGCCGTGGGTGGAGCAGAGCGCAATGCGCGGAAGAGGAAACAGGCCGCGCTCGCGGTCGCCCAGGCGCGAGGCAAGAGCGGCGGTTCCGACCGGACGAAGGTGATCGCCGGCGTCGCCGTCGTGGCGGTCCTGGCCCTCGCGGTCATCGGCTACGTCGTGTTCCAGCAGTCGAGGCCGTCCAAGTCGGCCACGGACGCCGTCCCCCTCGCCCCGGCGGACCACACGATCTCGGCCCCGGCGGTCCGCGAGGGCGGCACCGTGCTCGTCGGCAAGGACACGGCCACCGTGACGGTCGACGTGTACGAGGACTTCCTGTGCCCGATCTGCGGCACGTTCGAGAAGACCTACGGCACCGACATCAAGAAGGCCGTCGAGGACGGCAAGGTCAAGATCCGCTACCACGTCCTGCCGATGCTGAACCGCCTCTCGTCCCCCGAGGGCTACTCGACCGACTCCGCCAACGCCGCCCTGTGCGTGGCCGACGACGGCAAGTTCAACGCCTTCCACGCGGCGCTGTTCCACACCCAGCCCGAGGAGGGCGAGGCCGGCTACACCAAGGACCAGCTCATCAAGCTGGGCAGGGAGGTCGGCGTCACCTCCCCCTCCTTCGAGTCCTGCGTGCAGAACCAGACCTACAAGGCTCAGCTGGACGAGCTGATGTCCAAGACCAGCAACGACCCCGCCCTGCGCGACGCCGAGACCGGCCGGTTCCGCGGCACGCCGAGCGTGGCCTCCGGCGGCAAGCTCGTTGACCTGGACAACAAGAACTGGCTCGCCGACCTGACCAAGTGAGTCCAGCTGGTGCAGCGACCGGCCCGGGGTCCGCCCCGGGCCGGTTTTTTCGTTGGCGTCCTCTGTGGACTTGATCGTTGTGCTGCGCGTCACTTCGGTTTCCCCGGGTCGGGTGTTCCCGGTTCGTTCGGTCTCGGGTGGCGGCTGCCAGGGCTGTTCGCGCAGCTCTTGGCGCGTTCGGTGGTCTTCGGCTGATCTTGGGGATGGCGGGGCCTTGGTGGGTGGCACCCAGTCCTACCAGGCCGAATGCGGTTGGGGTACCCCCGATTTTTATCCTGTGGCGCGGGTGATGTACGGTATTGCCACACGAGAACGACGGGGAAACCCGGCGGGAACGTGGACCTTCAAGGGGCTGTGGCGCAGCTGGTAGCGCATCACACTGGCAGTGTGAGGGTCAGGGGTTCGAGTCCCCTCAGCTCCACTTGTAGGTAGAACCCGTCTGATCTGGCGAATTCGCCGGTCAGGCGGGTTTCTTGCTGTTCTTGGTCTGATCTTCGGTGATCGTCTGTTGGTCGTGTTGTGGTGACCCTACGGAGCAGTTCTGGAGCAGGATTCTCCAGCCTGATCGTTGCTCTGGTCGTTGGACTGGATGATCGTCGTGTCCCTCTCCCCAGCGGTGTGAGGGTCAGCGGGATTTGTTACGCCGCAGTCGGTCCGGAGATGTGGCGGTGTGCTGGTTCGGGCGCGGCCGGGTGTGCTTTCACATTGCGGTCGGCTTCGTGCCAGCGGCGTTGAAGATCGTTGAGGAGTCGGAGTTCGACTTCGGGTGCGACGTGGGAGTAGACCTCGGTGACGCGATTCGATAGGTGGTGTCCGAGTCGATGTGCTTGGGCGATCTCAGGTGCGCCGCCTGCGATGAGCCACGTCTTGTGGCTGTGCCGCAGTCCGTGGAACGTCAGGCCGGGTGGGATCGGCATCGTGCGGACGCCTGACAGTGGACGCTCTTCGTTGCCGTTGACTGCGGGCTTGAGTACACGCCGGATGAAAGTGCTACGCCACAACCATGTTCCGCCTTCGGCGGTGAACACGAACTCGTTGTCGTGCCGCTCGAGGTGTTTGCGCAGCATGGTGATGAGAAACGGCGGTAGGGTGATTGTCCGAGCCGATGATGCGGTCTTGGGCGAGCCGAGCCAGCGCGTGTGCGCGCTTTCGTGCAGCGAGCCGGTGCGGGCGTTGATGATCAGAACGCCTCGGTCGAGATCAACGTTGTCGCGGTGCAGGCCGGCGAGTTCGCCCCAGCGGCATCCGGTCCACGCAGCGGTGATGATGAGCAGGCTGGCGGTCTCTCCGCCGTGTGCGGCGGCTTGTTCGGCGATGCGGAGTACCTCGGTCGGGGTTGCCCAGACGCGTTCGCGTTCGATGCGGTGGCTGCGTCGTCCACGGCGCCGGT
The DNA here is from genome assembly GCF_900104175.1 of Lentzea jiangxiensis. Classification (GTDB taxonomy): domain Bacteria; phylum Actinomycetota; class Actinomycetes; order Mycobacteriales; family Pseudonocardiaceae; genus Lentzea; species Lentzea jiangxiensis. Next base: position 231,654 of record NZ_FNIX01000006.1, on the reverse strand, counting down.
AGCGACGGATGGGGTTGGTGAAGATGAGCCCCTTGTCGACGGCGTCGGTCAGGATCATCGACAGGACTTTGATGACGGTGGCGACGGTGGTGTTGGCGTAGCCGAGTTGGCGCAGGTCGCTGATCCACTTGTTCACGCTGAGCGCGGTGATGGCGTTGAGCGGCGTGGTAGCCCAGCGGAGCAGGATGTAGCAGCGCAGGACGCTGCGGTAGTTGTCGATGGTGCGTGGGTCGAGGTCGAGCGCGGCGAACCAAGTCTCGGCCCACTCGGCGACGGTCGTGCGTCCGCGAGCAGGATCAAGCCAGGTGTTGCGGCGTTAATCGCACTCGATGTCGGCGGCGTAGTTGTCTGCGGAGCGTTGGGTGGTGAAGCCGGAGATCGAGACGGTGTGGCCGTCTCCGGTGCGGTAGCGGACTCGCCAGGACTGGGTACCAATCTGTTCTGTCCAGGCCATGACAACCTCCGGGGCTGCGGGATGGGTAGGCCTCCGTTGTCCGCTTGGCGCTTCATGAACGCAAGCTGGCCCGAACATCGGACTTGGGTACCGGGCTTCACAGCGCCCGACGCGGCATGAGAGCAAATTCGCTGTGACCCGGAATTGGCGCTGGCGTAGCGCTAGTGTCCTGCGCCGGAAATCCGCTAGGTAAGTCTAGTGTGGGCTGATGGCGCGGATTGGACGTCCTCCTGCTGAGGTGACGTTGACCGAGCAGGAGCGGGAGACGCTGGAGCGGTGGGCGCGGCGGGCGAAGTCGTCGCAGGTGTTGGCTCAGCGCTGTCGCATTGTGCTGGCGTGTGCCGATGGTGTGGCGGGCACGCGGATCGCTGAGGATCTGCGGGTGCATCCGGCGACGGTGACGAAGTGGCGCAAGAGGTTTCTGCGGGATCGGCTGGACGGCCTGGTCGACGAGGAGCGGCCGGGCCGGCCGCCATCGATCACGGTTGATCAGGTCGAAGAGGTGATCGTGGCGACGCTGGAGGAGGTTCCGCGTAATGCCACACACTGGTCGCGGACGTCGATGGCGGAGCGCACCGGGTTGAGCAAGTCGACCATCGGCCGGATCTGGCGCGACTTCGGCCTCAAACCCCACCGTGCCGAGACGTTCAAGCTCTCCACCGATCCGTTGTTCGTGGAGAAGGTCGTGGACGTGGTCGGCCTGTATCACAATCCGCCGGAGCGGGCGGTGGTGTTGTGCGTGGACGAGAAGTCTCAGATCCAGGCTTTGGACCGGTCGCAGCCTGTGCTGCCGATGATGCCCGGCATGCCCGAACGGCGGACGCATGACTACGTGCGCAACGGGATCACAAGCTTGTTCGCCGCGTTCGACATCGCGGACGGCACGGTGATCGGCGAGTTGCACCGCCAGCATCGCGCCGCCGAGTTCAAGAAGTTCTTGATCACGATCGACAAGACCGTCCCGGCAGGGTTGGACGTGCATCTGGTCTGTGACAACTATGGCACCCACAAGACCGCGGTGATCAAGGCCTGGCTGGCCCGGCATCCGCGGTTCCACATGCACTTCACTCCGACCGGGTCCTCCTGGATCAACCAGGTCGAACGCTGGTTCGGGCTGCTGGCCGAACAGAAGATCAAACGCGGCGCCCACAAAAGCGTGCAGGCACTCGAGAAGGACGTCCGAGCCTGGATCGCCGACTGGAACACCCATCCCCGGCCGTTCCTGTGGACCAAGACAGCCGAAGAGATCCTCGAGTCACTCGCACGCTTTTGCAGGCGGATTTCCGGCGCAGGACACTAGGAGGCCGCTGAATAATTCGATTTGATGATCAATAGCAAGCCTCTGACCAGGACTTCTGTTTTGATCACGATACCGAAAACTGTTATTCAGCGGGCTCCTAGCGGCGATCCCCCACGAGCCCATGCCGGGTACCGGGGAACGGCGGCCGTCGGCTTCCTCCGGCGACCGCCCCTTCACGTCTCGGCCGAGGTTCGGGCGCGACCAGCCTCACCGCTCGGGGGGAGTGGAACCGGTCGGACTGGGCAGCAGGCCCAGGACGTGGCCGGTAACCGCTCTGAGGCGTTCGCGCAGCGCGAGTTCGTCCGGTCCCGGTCGACCCACCGGTAGGTCCCGCAGCGCCGACGCCCACATCCGAACGGTTTCCGGCCACACCGTGCGTGTCGTCTCGAGCAGGTGGAGCAGCTGATGTGCGCGTTGCCCGGCGGAAAGCCGGTACACGACCAGCGCTGCCTGTCCCGCGGGTGAGGGGAAACGGCCGGAGTGCCGCGCGATCGCGGCGAACACCTCTTCGTCGTCCGGCACCGCGCGAGACGATGAGATCGCCGGCGGATGGAGGATCCCGACGAGATCGTCGTTCAGCGCCGCCATGCACCGCCGCACGAACGGGTCGCCGAACAAGGCGTTCAAGGAGAAGATCGTCTTGATGCCGAGCATGCCCTGGACCGCGTCGTTCGCGATGTCGTCCAGTGCGCTCCGGACGGCGTCGACCGACAGCAGGTCCGGGTGCGCCTCCACGAATGCCAAGGCCATTCGCAGCCCGGCCCCTGGCGCGGAGCCGCTCGACGACCACTTCCGGCGACCACGTCGGCACCGGGGAGTCCTCGAGGAGTCGTGCGTCAACCACCAGTTCGTCCAGTCGCGCTCGAACGGACGGGAACATCGCCGCGCGGATCTCCACCGTGGTGCGCGCAGCCAACCGCACCGCTGGGGAAGGGTCTTCGCGCCTGAAGGCGATCATGACCGGATCGGCCTCCGGGTCCATCCGATTGCCGCACAACGCGCGCAGGCCGTTCACGACGGCTTCGCGCGCCGCGGGGTCGGGGTGGTCGCGCCACCGGACGTCGAGGAGTTCCGCACGGGCGACCGCGTGCTCGGTCCGCCCCAACACCTGTGCGGTGCCGCGGGTCGGCTGAGCGCGGAACCGTTCGACCAGCACCAGGACGTCCTCCGCCTCCAGGTGGCGCAGCGGTGTCACATCGGAGGCCTCGACGAGTCGGCCGTCGCACACCACTCGGCGTCGGATCGCGCTCACCGCTCGGTCAGGCGCTCGTGAATGGAGCAGGGTGGCAGCTCCGGCGGGGTCGTCGTCCTCGGCGATCGCCGTTTCCAACCTGGCCAGGCCTGCCGTGCCGCACAGCACGACGCCTTGCCAGACCTCGCGCTTCGGGTGACCCGCCAACGTCAGCTTGTCCAGCAGCCCCAAGATCCGCTGGGTGTCGACACCGGGAATCTTGACCAGCACCTTCGCCACCGCCTCCGGCGCAAGGAGACCGCAGGCACCGAGGCGGATCACGTGACCGATCGTTTCCGGCGCCGACGCGCCCTCACCTGCCTCGATCAGCAGCGACGCGTACCACCCGAGCTCGTCGTCGCCGTTGACCACCCGTTGGCGGAGGCTGTTCGTGAAACGTCGTTCGGCCACGTCGATCATCGCTCCAATTCGACCGCGAAGCGGAAGGTGGACTCCCACTCGGGGCGGTGCAGTCCGTGGTCCAGCCAGCGATCGATCTCCGACTGCTCGGCGTTGATGAGCCGATGTGCCGTCAGGTACTCGTGCAGCGTCGGATGTACCCAGGTCACCGGGGTGTCCCAGAGTTCGCGGGCGCTCACGCCCAGCCTGAGCAGCAGTCCGTGCAGGGTGACCAGTTCGTTCGTGCGGGTCCAACCCGGTAGAGCCCGCAGTCCGGTACCCGCCAGCTGCTCCTCGCACCCCTCGTCGTCCACCGCGTCGCGCCACTCCGCGTGCGCGGTGGACATGTGCCAGGCGAGTTGTTCCAGCGCGTGCCGGAGCTGCTTCTGCCGCAGGGGGTCCGAGCGGGTGCGGTGATCGACCGCCGTCCGGTCGCCCTGCTTCCAGCTGAGCCCGATGAAGCGGCGCACGACCTGCTCGTAGAGACCCGCCCTTGTCTGGTCGGCGGGCTCCTCCTCGGCGATCCACGCGCAGAACGCGGCGATCAGCGGCACGCGGACGTGATCGGCCAGCGGGCTGTCGGCGTCCAGTAACAGGCTCAGGCGCTCGTCCGGGAACGTCAGGCCGCGCTGGTCGAACCAGGTTCGCCAGAACGCGGATACCTGCTCGGTGCCGAACGCCGCCAACGCGAGGTGGTACACGGGAACCGGTCTACGGCCCGCCGCGGAGCGCCCGGCGCCGAACGGGTCGGTGTAGCCGACCGGGCGTGACGTGACCACGACGCGCGTTCCCGCGCCTGCACGGACCTGCTCCGCGAGCCACGACAGCGTGTCGGCGACGCGGTCCCGGCTGTTGCTGTCGAACACCTCGTCGAGTGGGTCGACCAGGACGTGCAGGCGTCCGTCGCCCGAGGCGAGCCCGTGGACCATCGCCGCTCGCAAGCTCTTGCCGAGTTCGGCTTCCGGATCGCCCAGGACCGCGGCCGCGGCGTTGACGACGTGCTGGGGCTTGCCGCGCCCGAGTAGGGGCGCCGCGGCCATTGCGGAGGAGTGCGTCCACAGCGGGATGTCCACGGTCGCCGGATCGTCGCCCGCTCGGAGCGCTTGGATGCCACGGTCGCACAGGGCCACGCCGTGAGCGCGCAGCTGCCAGGTCTTCCCGTACCCGGCGTCGCCCAGGACCACGATCAGCCGGGCGAGTGCGCCGGCTTCCGTCCACGACTGGTCACCGCGCACCAAGTCTCGGCGCCGCGGGGCGTGTCCGCCTTCCAGCAGTTGATCCCGGGAGGGGTCGCTGATGACGCGCACTGAGCGTTCGCTAAAGGTCGTGCTGATGTCCTCGCCGGGGTGCCAGCGCAGAGTGCGCGTCAATCCCGCCCGCAAGGATCGCAGGTAGTGGAGAAGTTCGTCGGCGTTCACCGACGGGGACGATCCGCGGCCAACCTGATGGTCGGTTCCCGGCAGGAGTGCGATTTCCTCGGCACGGCCTACGAGTTCGAGCAGGTGGGCGGCCAGGTCTCGGGCCGGCCGGTGGCGCGGATGGGCCGTGCTGAGTTCCACGGCTTCGTCGACGAGGTCGTGGGCCCGGCCGTGCACAGCACCCAACCTCAGGAGGGCCACTCGCACGGTCGTGCACTGGTCTTCGAGCTGTCGTCGCCAAGCGTTGATCTTCACGCCGTCCAAGCCCTCGAACGGTGTTCCGGCCCACCGCGCGAGACAGCCTTCGAACAGCTCCTCGGCGCCGGCCGCGCCGTCTTCGGCAGCGTCGAGCGCGTGGCGCGCCGCAGCGGTGAACCGGTGCACGTCCACACAGGCGTCGTCCACGTCCAGTCGGTACCGGACGGGACGATCGCGTTCGTTGCGCAATTCGAGGCCGTCGATAGGACGTAGGGCCGCCTTGAACCTGGAGAGCCGGGAGTTGACCGCTGCCGGGGTGTGGCCGAGCGGCCAGACCTCGTTCACCAGGTCACCCCGACCTACCGGCTTCTCGGACATGACCAACGCCACCGGCGGTGGGCGTCGCGTGCCGCTGCGGCGGACACCCTTGTGAAGTCGGCGATCCGTGCGACCGCTCCGGGCAAGGAAGTGGTCGTTCTCGGGCTGTCGGACGCCTACGCCCGCCGCGACCGGGTAGCGCTGGAACCACCCGAGCGGCCTACGTGGATCAGCGACCGCAGACACGCCCTGACACTGCGCGTGCACCGCGCCCACGGCCTGGACATCACCGCTGTGTGGCCCCGTCTGTGGAGCGTGCTGCCGGACAACTGCCGCGCCGACATCCACACCGCCCAGTCGGCCTACGCCGCAGCGGCGACGCTGACAGGATGGGCGGTCCTGTACGCGGCACTGGTCCCGCTGTGGTGGCCCTTAGCGGCGATCGCCACTGTCACCTTTCTGACGAGCCGTGTACAAGGCCGAGCCGCAATGAGAACGTTGTGCGAGCTGGTCGAGGCGGCGGCGGACCTGCACGTGCGATCGCTGGCCGAACAGCTCGGAGTCGAACCGGCGACCGGAGAACAGATCGTCTTGCGCCTGCACACTCATGGCAGGCCGAACGATCAACGGGATGTGTGAAATATTAGCGGCTTCGGCCATGACCGCATGATCAACTGACGAGAATTTCGACTGGTGGCAACAGAACGCAACCCTTTGATCTCACGGCGTTCTCCGCGGAGCTCAAGAGCCACCGATGTGTTCGGCACAGTGCTCCTTCAGGGCTGATCGACAGTCAAGAGGCGCGTCACCGATGAAGCCTTCGGCCAGCCGCCAGGCGTGGGGTGCACTCTCCGGCCTCGTGCCTCTGCGCAGGGCTCCGCAGCCTCGAACGTGGACCAGCACCCTTGCTCGTCGTCAACCGCTGTTATGTGCTCAGCGCCGTGAGTGAATTCGCCGGAGTTCGCCATCAGTTCGGAACGCGATCGACCGCGGTACGCGTTGGTCCGGTTGAACGCGCTGCGCCGGTGCCAGTAGGACAGGTCGGTCGCGTCGGCCTAGTGCCGATCACCGACGCATGGCGACGCCTCAAAGCGCTCCGATGTTGGCCTCGTTGACAGAGGCCTTTAAGCCGTTCAGGTGAACACGCTTCGCCCAGGTCACCCCTTCGAGCACAGGTGTAATACCGCCGCTCAGAGGCACGATCTCACGGTCACCTCCGGCATGAAGTGCCAGAGGCCGCCGGAGGAGGTGCGCCGTGACTCGGTACCAGGGGGAGATTGCCGCGGCTGCGGTGATGACGTTCGGGTTCGGTGTCTTGGTCGCCGCCTCACTGTTGGGACTCGGCGACCCCACGCTTCCCAGCCTGACGTCGTTCCGGTCCGCAACGGTCGGTGACGGGCTGTTGTTGCCAATGCTCGCCTACGCGTCGGTCCGAGCTGCAACGCCGATCCGTCATCGCGGTCGGGTCGTCTTGGCGGGCGTGGCAGGGTGTGCGGTGGGCGCGGCCACCCAGGTGTGGTGGTTGGCTGACCCGGCGCCGCGTCTGAATTGGACCTTCCCGGCTCCCGGCACATTCAACGCGGTCGGCTGGTACCACGCGCTCTTCCTCACCGTGGCGTGCGGGTTCTTTGCCGCGACCGCCATGGCGGCTCTGGATCGAGCACGTCAGGCGGTCTGGGCACCGAAAGCAAGCGCCGCGTGCATCGGCATGCTGTTCCCTGTCTTCGCTTTCACCGGACTGCTGGCCTTGGACAACGACCAATCCGCGCCGCTGCTGATCGGTCTCGCGTCCGCGGTCGTCGCCGTCGTGCTCGCCATCACCACCCGACGGATCAGTTGGCCCGCATTGGTCTGCGCTGCCGCTGCCGTTCCGGCCCTCTCATTCTCGTGGCTCTTCCTACCCGGTCTCACGATCGACATCGTCACGGTTCTGCCCGTGATCTGCGCCGTGCTGGTCGGGGTGTTCGCCGCAAGTACCGTCGTATGGGGGCACCGTGCCGGAAGGTTCCTGGCGCCGCTGTGCACGGCTGCGACGGCCGCCGGTCCTGTCCACGTGTTCACGGCCGCGCCAACCGTGACGATCGGTTCACTTGTATCAGGCTGTCTGCTGTCCGTAGCGGCCGTGATCGTCGAACTCCTCCTGATCCGTCCACTGTTTCAAGGGCAAGCTGTGCGGTCGATGGTTCTCGCACCGCTTGCTGCCGCCCCGGTCACGGCGCTCGCACTCAGTGGCCGTTACTTCGCGCAAGAACCACAGCACGTGGGCGCCTACGGAGTCGTCGTCGGATTGGTAGCGACATTCCTCTTCCTGTTCGTCACCGCCGAACTCGTACGATCGACGTTCGACGCGGTGATAGAGGCCGAAAAAGCGAACGCACCGCAGTCGGAGCTTGGCGCCATCAAGTGGTCGGCCTACCTCGCGATCACCGCCATGTACATGGGAACTCTATTGGCCTGCTTGGCGACGTTCATCGGCAACACCCCCGCGGATCGCTGGAAGGCCGGAGCCGGTGACGTCAGGGTGCCAGCGGCACTCATGCTCGCCCTGGCGCTGACTGTCGTCGCCAGCCGCTTCGGCGGACGTGTTGTCGCACAGATCATGTGTCTGGCGTGGGCGGCACTTATGTGCGCGCAACTCGCCGCAGGGTACGAACACTGGGCTCAGGCCGCGCTGTCACTGCCGGTCGCTCTGCTGGCCGGGCTGTTCGCGTTCGAAAGCATCATCGCCAACGTTGGCTACCTGCACCTCGTGCCCGTGGATGGCCCGCTCGCCATCACAGCAACGGCGTGCGCGCTCGTTGTCGGCACGACCATCGCATGGATGACAGGGCCTGCGTTGCAGTCAGCGGCCGGCGTCACGTCCGTGCCGTACGCGTTGGTGAGCCTGGCGGTGGGTTGGGCGGCCTGCCTGCTGCTCCCTCGCACCGCCGCACGCGCGATGCCCGGTGCGAACCCGGTCGAACAGCATATCATCGGCGTGCCGCTGGCTGGAGTCCTCCAGGACAGCTTGCTCGGCATCCTGCTTGGCACGAGCCTTGCCTGGGTGCCGGTCTTCGCGTTGGCCCATCTGGAGGACACGCCGAGCTGGCTCGGCGCGATCTTCCCCTACTTCGCGCTGCTGTCAAAAGCCTACGTGTACGTCATGAAGAACAACATCGAACATGTCCACCGCGAGCGCGACCGCATCACCGCGAACGCACCAGGCGGTTCGGTGTCGATGGACGCCCAGCTGGCGTTGAGAGCGCTCGGTCGCCACATCTCCCGCCAGAACCGGATCGCCTTGGCGGCGCTCTTACCACTGGGGTTCTTGAGCGTACTTCCCAGTGAAACCAACGGATTCGATCGCGAAGGCCTACGACAACTGTGGCGGGTATAGGTGATCGGTTGCGCTCGGTCCGCGACGACAAACCCAGCGTTGGTAGGCACGGTCCACTGCTTCCTACTTCAAGAGTTCTCACCGTTCGTAGCACCCCCAACGGTCTACGAGCAAGAGGACGACGGTCTGTCAGACCCGCAGGATCGCCGGGCCTATGCCGAGCAGAACCGGTCGATGTACGAGGAGTATTTCCGGTGGCCAAGCCTCAAGGAGAGCCTCAAGGCCAATGGCTTCGCTGAGGACGCCGCGCTAGCCCAGCTCGACGTGCATTATCGTTTTCTGAGCGCGTTCATCCACCCGATCAGCGACGTCGCGAAGGTGTTGTACGGCAACGATGCACGAATGAGCGGGCCTAAGTACGATTACTACAGCAGCGAACTCGTCTTGCTCTATGTCATCGTGCTCGCTGTCGTTGAACTGCGTAACTTCTTCGAGATGGACCAGCAGGAGCCCACGGTCAGGGTCAACGGCCAGCACGTAATCGAGCAGGCTTGTGACGCCGCTTAGGACGTGAGCAGCCATCTGTGGTTCCCCAGTCAGTCACCTCACAACCATGATCGATACGAAGAAGCGAATCGTCGGGTGTGGACGGCCTGCCGTGAGACCGAGCAACGGCAACCGGCTGTAAATCCCGCCAGCTTGCCGGAGGGCGAGATCCGCTACTACCAGAACCCATTGCGACGATTGATCTCCTTGCACGATCACAAACATGAGATGATGACCGGGCTGACCTACGTGTCGCCTTGGCCGCGGGCGGATGCAAGGTGGGGACGGTAGGGCGTATCGGAACATTCTGATCAATTGTCAAAGCGCTTGCTGTGCAGGACGCCGAGTCGTCTGTCCAGTGGAGCTGGCCGCGAACCTTATCAGGACAAGAGGTGGAGGTCGCGCATGAGGTGGTTGTGCCGCAGGCACTTCTGCGTTCATGCATGATGACCTTCATACTGTACAAAGTGGAGCAAAACTGGAGCACGACGTAGGGCGGAACGTCACGCAACGGCGCTTAACAGCGCTGAACGGCAGGCAACGGCACCGGAAAGCAGGGGGTTCTCTGTTTTCGCAGGTCAAAGGTTCGCGCTGGCAGTGTGAGGGTCAGGGTTCGAGTCCCCTCAGCTCCACTTGAACTGAGAGCCCGTCTGATCTAGCGGTTATCGCTGGTCAGGCGGGTTTCTTATTGTTCTGGTCTGATCTTCGGTGATCAAGTGTTGATCGTGTTGCGGTGACCCTATGGAGCAGATCTGGAGCAGCATTTTCCGGCTCGATCGTCGTGCTGGCCGCTGGACTGGGTGATCCTCGCGCCCTCCCGCTAACGGTGTGAGGGGCAGTGGATTGCGTACGCCACAGACGGACCCGAAACATGGCGTTCTGCAGGCTCCGGCGCGGTCGGGTGCGTTCGGACATTGAGGTCTGCTTCGTGCCAGCGGCGTTGAAGGTCGTTGAGGAGTCGGAGCTCGACCTCAGGTGCGACGTGGGAGTAGACCTCGGTGACCCGGTTGGCCAGGTGGTGGCCGAGGCGTCGTGCTTGGGCGATCTCGGGTGCGCCGCCGGCGATCAGCCACGTCTTGTGACTGTGCCGCAATCCATGGAAAGTCAGTCCGGGCCGGATAGGCACCGTACGACAGCCTGATCGCAGGCGTCCTTCATTGCCGTTGATGGCTGGTTTGAGTACGCGGCGGATGAATGTGCTGCGCCACAGCCAGGTTCCGCCTTCGGCGGTGAACACGAACTCGTTTCGTGCTGCTCAAGGTGCTTGCGCAGCATGGTGATGAGGAACTGTGGCAGGGTGATGGAGCGCGCTGACGTGGTGTCTTGGGGGAGCCGAGCCATCGCGTGTGCGCGCTTTCGTGCAGGGCGCCGGTGCGTGGGTCGATGGTGAGTGTGCCGCGGTCGAGGTCGATGTTGTCTCGTCGCAGGCCGGTGGGCTCACCCCATCGGCATCCGGTCCACGCGGCCGTGATGATCAGCAGGCTGGCGGTCTCTCCGCCGAGCGCGGCGGCCTGCTCGGCGATGCGGAGTACCTCGGTGGGTGTGGCCCAGACGCGTTTGCGTCCGATGCGGTAGCTGCGTCGTCCTCGGCGGCGGTAGCGGCGGATCGGGTTGGTGAGGATGAGATGTTCGTCGGCGGTGTCGGTGAGGATCATCGAGAGGACTTTGACGACGGTGGTGTTGGCGTAGTCGAGTTGCTGTAGGTCGCTGATCCACTTGTTCACGCCGAGCGCAGTGATCGTGTTGAGCGGTGTGGCGCCCCAGCGGAGCACGATGTGGCAGTGCAGGACGCTGCGGTAGTTGTCGATCGTGCGCGGGTCGAGGTCGAGTGCGGCGAACCATGTTGTGACCCATTCGGCGACGGTGGTGCGGCCGCGGGTGGGGTCGAGCCAGGTGTTGCGGCGTTAATCGCTCTCGATGTCGGTGGCGTAGTTGTCGGCGGCGCGCTGGGTGGCGAAGCCGGAGATCGAGGCGGTGTGTCCGTCGCCGGTGCGGTAGCGGACTCGCCAGGACTGCGTGCCGATCTGTTCTGACCAAGCCATGACGACCTCCAGGGGTGCGGCGGAAGAGGGTGGTGCGCTTGTTGTGCGCTGCCCGGTTCTTGATCGCAAGTTGAACTGGAGGTGCTGTTGTTGAGTCGGTGCCTTGGGCCAGAGGCCCGTGCACTTGGTGGTGGCTATACGACCACTCTGCGGAGCTGTATACCCATATCGATAGTGGAACCTTGTGATTAATGGCAGCGTCGAGTTCAAAGCCCGTTCTCGTATAAGCGCTCTGCTCTTGGGGGTGCTTCCTGATGGCCTACCAGCGGAAGAAGCCTGCCGATTGGTTGACAGGCTGAGGTTACGAGAGCTCGAGCACGGTCGCTTCACCGCAAAGGTGCATGACCGTTTGGTGATCGCATGCGCGCCCGGCCAGAGCGGAGGCCTTGTATCTCATCGACGACGTCACCTAACATTTCGAAGATGGGGCGTCACGGCCAGAACAGCTGTCGTGGTGTACCTCCATAGCCTCGTCACTTCCGGAAGAACTGGCCAGGATCGATGCTAGGGAACGTCACCTCGCCGCCGGTGAGAGCGGTTGTGGGACAACGCCTGGGCCGAGTTCGTGCTGTTTCTGGCGTTCGATCCAGAGATCCGGCGGGTGATCTGCTCGACCAACGCGATCGAGAGCGTCAACGCCCGCATCCGCCCCCGCCGTCAAAGCCCGCGGGCACTTCCCCAACGAGCAGACCGCGCTCAAATGCGTTTACATGGCGATCATGAGCCTGGACCCGACCAGCACCGGCCGCACACGCTGGACGATGCGCTGGAAACCCGCGCTCAACGCCTTCGACATCGCCTTCGACGGCCGCTTGGCCGCCGGACGCAAATAGTCTCCTTCAACCTTAGTTACACCGTTCGTTTGACAGATCCGCAGTTAGCCGGAAATCCCTGGGGTCTACGTAGACATCAGAGAGTCCCCGGCAGCGGCCTGCCGACGGGAACTACGCGAGGAACTCGACCTCGACCGCGAGCCGCAACGCCTGCTCGTCGTGGACTGGGCGCCCAACGACGGTGAAAGCGACAAGGTGCTCTGGTTGTTCGACTGCGGAGCGCTCGGCGACGACGAACGGCGAATTACCCTGGAAGACTCCGAATTCGGCCGCTGAGAATGGGATCCGGTGCGCAAGATGGACGATTACGTCATCCCTGGTTTGCCCGCAGACTAACCCAAGCCCATAGTGCATACTTTCATGGAGGTCCGGTTTACCTGGAGTACGGACAATCACCTAGTCGATGACATCCGGCGACATCCCGAAAAGTTGCTCTTATGTGATCTAGTGCTGTTTCACGCAACCTTGATCGAGTAATGGGTCCAGGTGCGGATGGGTGAGTCGGTGACGAAGCCGGTCTTGGGTTTGGCTCGAGCGTTGCGTCAGCGGATGTATTGAATCGAAAGTGTGCGGTTGCCTTCTTCTTGGCAATGGCCTCGCAGGTCAGGAGACTGACGGGTAGGCAAGTGGACACTTTCGGTGCAATAGGTCGCGATGGCAGCGTTCTGTTCGGCGTGGCTGTGGTGGTCGGTGCCGGTGAGGGTGAAGTAGCGCAGGGTGTTGAACTTGGCCTCGATCCAGTTCAACCAGGAGCTGTAGGTCGGCAGGAACACCAGCTCGACGTCGTTGGCGGCGGCCCAGGCGTGGACGTCGGGGTGGCGGTGGGGCGAGAAGTTGTCCATGACCAGGTACAACTTCTCGCCGGGCCAGCGGGTGCGCAGCGCTTTGAGCAGCTCGAGGAACTCACCGTGGCGTTTACGGGACCGGATCCGGTAGAGGATCTTGCCGGTGGCCAGGTCCAGGGCGGCGAGCATGTGCATCACGCCGTGGTGGCGGTTGTAGGTGGCGCGTAATCGGCGCCCCGGTCGGTCGCCATGCCTTGCCCTTGCGTGGCTGAAGGTTGAGCGGCCCGAACTCGTCGATGCAGATCACCCTCCCGGCTTCGGGCGGGTGGCCGTAGAGGCCCGGGACCCGTGCATCTTCGTGAGGAAGTCCGGGTCGGTAGACGCCTTCCAGGTGGAGGTGGTCTGCCAGGACACGCCGCCGGCGTGCAGGATGCGCGCAGGGGCTCCCGGCTGATCGCCGCGACGGTGCCGCGGTCGAGCAGATGGTCGTGCAGCTGGGACAACTACCGGGTCGAGAACGTCGTGATGCCCCACGAGGCGGGGGACGTCCGGGCGATCAGGCAGATCCGCCGCCGGATCTGTTCACCGATCGTCCTCGGGCGTCCCCCGCTCCGTTTTGGGGCAAGCGCCGCTAACCCTCGCTCGTTGAACGCGTGGATCACGTCTCGGACGTAATCGGCGCTGAACTGCATCAACGACGTGATGTCCGGGACCGCCTGTCCTTGGGCCGACATCAACACCACGATCGCCCGGCGCAACCGCACCGGATCGTTTGCAGTGCGACCAATCCGGGCCAACTTTCGGCGCTCCTCCATGGACAACGGCCGGACGAACACCTCCGGACGACGAGCCACGACCACCTCCCGCTCGACATGGGAGGAAGCGTGGACCGTCAGCCCACCACGCCGATTAGCGGGTCAACGTTCCGAGATGCAGCAATAGGAGTTCAAGCCCGCAGCAACAGGCCGCCGGCTACGGCACTGTGCGGAGCGCGGCCACGAGGTGTGCCAGGTCGACCTGCAACCGATCGGCGATCGGCGAGGCGGATGACCTTGTCCACCTCCAATTCGTGCGCTGCTGCCACGTCAGACCACCGCAATCGGCATCAAAGTCCGTCATACGTACGCCTCGTCGATCACACCATCGGCTGTATTCATGCTGTCGACCTTGGCGTAGCGGAGGTCGTCAAGATCTAGAGTAACCCGGATTGCATTGAAGTGGCACTCGGCCGCGTAGATCTTGCCCTTCTCGACCGGACGCAGCAGCTCGGGGTCGATCGAGCCTTTCGTCTCGAAGACCAAGTAGCGGCTGCCGTCGGAGCGTTCGACGACGACTGCCCAGTCCGGATTGTAGTCGCCAAGTGGTGTCGGAATGATGAAAGTTGCAGGCAGCTTTACAAATGTCCTGACGTCATTGCGCTGTCTGAGTGCGACGGCGAAGGCGCGCTCAACAGCAGAGTCAACGACGATATATTTATATGGTGACTTGGAATCGAATTCGAGCGGTACGCCGTCGTCTCCAGTGATGATGTTGCCGCCCGGACCGGTGTAGCCGGCGAGGTCCGCCTCAGCGAAGATCGAGAGCGGGTACCGACGGGCAGTTTCAGGCCTGGCGTCATCGACGAGTTCGTAACGGAGGCCAGTGACGAGCAACTGTTCCTTCGCACTGTTGATCGCCTGAGTGGCCTTGTCGACATAGACCTGAGGGTTCCTTCGAAACTGCACCAGCGTGCCCGAATCGGTCAACGCCTGGGCGAGCGTCCGGCGGGTGAGCTGGGTGCGGTCGGCGAGGACGGACAGGATGTCTGGCAAGTCGTCGCGGTCCGCGTAGACCACGTCGACCCGCTCGCTGCGCATGGTTGTGCTACGCAGGCCGCCCTGGTCGATGTCGTTGACGAGGGTGGTCTCCCATACGCCCTTGCGGTCCGGCATCGGAGGCAGAGCACGCAACGCTGAGACGATGGCTGCCTGCAGCCCGGCTTCGTCGACGCTGACGCGAAACTGGGTGCGGTGCTTGATTCGCTCCCACAGTGCTTGGAACTCCGGGCTCTCCAGGCGCTCGCCGACTACTGGAACGGAGACCCGGTTGCCGGCCTTCTTGACGTCGATCGGTTTAACGAGCCGTTTGATGAGGCGCTGGACGACAAACCGAGCCGTCGCGCTGGGAACGGCCGCTGCGACAAGCGCGCGCAGCTCCTCGGTGTCGCCTGCGACGGCCTCACGCAGACTGTCCTCGACCTTGGCGACGCCCTTGCCGGTGGGCTTGACGTACTGGGCGGCGGCCAGCGCCTCGAAGAGAGCGCGGGCGATCTCGTCCCCGACCGGCACCGGCTGGGCACCGGGTGCGGGCTTATGGGTGAGGCGCGCGAAGCCATCGACGGTCACGCGGCCGAACTCGATGCCAAGATCGTCGGCGAGCTCGCGCTGGAGCTGTTCCGCGAACTCCTCGTACGACTCGTTCGCGATCACGGTGAGGCGGTTGACGTCGAAGCCGGGGACGCGTTTGCCGTCGCCGTCGACGCAGATGCGCAAGCCTCGCCCGATGCTCTGCCGTCGCCACCGCTCAGTACCCATGGTGCGCAGCACACAGATCTGAAAGACGTTCGGGTTGTCCCAGCCCTCCTGCAGCGCGGAGTGGGTGAAGATGAAGCGGATCGGGGTGCCGGGAGTGGTCAGCCCGACCTTGTCCTTCATGATCTGCTCGTAGGCCAGGCTCGCCTGCTGACGGCCCTTGTCGTTGGTCTCCGAGGTGTCCACAAGCCGCTCGGACTTGCCCTTGGACCGGTCGATAGAGAAATAGCCCTGGTGGGCGCGAGCTGCGACCGCGTCGGCGGGATCGGCCCCGAAAAGGCTGCGGAACTCCGGCGTGACGGCGATTCTCGCGTACTCCTCCTCGAATATCCGCGCGTACTCGCCCGGCTGGGCGTCGCCGTTACCGTCGTAAACGCGGTACTTCGCGACCGAGTCGACGAAGAGAAGGCTGAGCACCTTGATCGCCTTGCCTGCGACGGCGAACTCTTGCTCCTTGCGCAGGTGCTGCCGGATCGTCTGGGCGATCATCTGCCGGGCACGCTCGTCGACGCTGATCTCAGCACCGACAGCGTCATGGACCTTCAACTCGATGAGGTCACCGAAGCGGACCGATTCTGACCCGGGTACCACGCTGACCGAGTCGAGGGTGAGGTTGCGGTAGCGCGCGCGGCCGGTGACGTCCTCAAGGTTGGTCCCAACAGGCACGTCGACAGCCTTGCGCTTGATCTGGTTGCCGACCTCGACGTCAACCTCCAACCGGGCCTTCATCACGGAACCGGACCGCTTGGTCTGGAGCAGGCGGACGTATGGCGCGGCGCCACTCGTCTCGGTGACCAGGGAGTCGACCTCGATCTGCTTGACGAGGGCCTGCTCGTATGCGGCGATCGCATCGAGGCGGTAGACGAGATTCGCCTTGTCGTACCGGGGATGTGTCGCCGAGTAGCGCAGCACCGCCGTGGCATGCATGCCCTTCGCCAGGGACTGCTTGCCGACGGTGCTGTCTTCTCTGGCTGGCACACGGCCCTCGATGGCGACTCGACCCGCACCCTTCGTCTTGCGGGGATTGCCGTCATCGCCGTAAACGCTCTGCGGCTCGTCGACGATGACGATGGGGCGGGTGGCGCGGATCAGGTCCATCGGGATCTCGAAGCCAAGATCCTCAACCTGTTGGTGCACTTTGTTGGTGGCCTTATTGATCGCGGCAGCGGTGGTGATCATCACCTCGATGCCGGATGAGGTGGCGAAGGAGCGCACCCGCGAGAGGTTGCCGCCATCGAGTCGGAATGAGGAAAGGCGCTGGCCTGGGTAGAGCGCCTCAAAGTGCTCGCGCAGCAGAGCGATCGAGGTAGTCACGCCCTCGCTGATAGCGACCGAGGGCACCACGATCACAAACTTCGTGAACCCGTAGAGCTTGTGAAGCTCGTGAATCGTGCGCAGGTAAACGTAGGTCTTGCCGGTGCCGGTCTCCATCTCGATGGTGAAGTTGACCGACGTGAGCTGCTCCTCGTGGGCGAGGCCCGCGCGGTCCTGCACGGTGTGCAGGTTGGCCAGGATGACGTCGGTGTGCAGGCGTAGCCGGTTGCCGACACCGAGAGTCTCCACTCCCAACTCGGCCTCATCCAGGCCGGGCAGCATGTTGGCGTCCGGAGTCTTACGGGCCTGGACGGTGAACTGGCCGGTGAGCGAGTCCTGCCCACGGAAGAGATCGGTGACGGCGTCGATGGCGGCGCGTTGGTAGTCGAGGTTGGCCTCGAAGTTAAACTTCACGCTGGCCTCAGATGCTGCGCAGGGTCGTGACGCCGGCTTGCCGCAGCGCTGCGGCAAGGTTCAGCTTGGCCCCGGAATCGCGGAAGCCCGTGTCCCGAACCACGACGGTCACGTCGGAGTCGACCGGATCCTCCTCCCGCCACCTGACGATCGCCCTCGCAACCTCGTCCGCCTTCGCGACGTCCAGATCGCTACCAAAGAAGGCGTACAGCGTGCCAGCGAGGCTGTAAAGGGTGGATCCGGCGACCTCTCTGGTCGCGACTGGCGTCACCAGATCGATGCCCAGGCGTAGCATCATCTCCACTAGCAGATCGTCCGTACCGCGGCCGCCGACGAGGTTGTCGACGGACTCAAGTAGGTTGAGCTCAGCTGTCCCGTCCCAGGGCTTGACGTTGGAGTCAGCCAGCTTATAGGAGCGGAAGCCGGTATCGATGTCTTGCGCGTCCAGCGTTCGCTGCTGTGCAATCTGCGCACCCGCGCGACGCAGCCGCTCGCGGGTAATGTCGGCGATCGTCGTGTAGCCGTCTTTGTTCACCGGCTCGTCGAGCTGGACCAGAATGTATCGGCGGTTGCCGCCGTCGGCGGCGTTAAGATCCATTACCGCATGACCGGTCGACCCAGAGCCGGCGAAGAAATCGAGAACGAGGGCATCAGAGTTCGACCGCGTGACGAGTTTGATCCAGCGAGCGAGCACCGTCTCGTCCTTCGGGTAAGTGAACACATCTGCGCCTAGAAGGCGCTCAAGACGCTTAGATGCTGCGCGGCGATCCATGTAAAAATTTGGGAGCACACTCTGTGTGCTCGTCTCGTCGAGATAGCGCTTGAACGTCGGCCGCAGGGACTCGTCCTTGCCGAACTTGATGCGGCCTTCCTTGAGAAGCTGATTCATCCGCGGCCGTTCATAAACCCACCCGTTCGGATGCATGTTGACCGGCTTTCCTGTTACCGGGTGCATGATATCGTACTGAAGGTTGGGTCGCGGATTGGGACTTCTCAGGTCGCCGGCAAAGTACACGACTCCCGGCCGACCATCCTGTCCGTCTATCTCGTTGTAATGTGCCGAGGCCCTGCGCGGATCATCCGCCGGCAGAGATGACCACCATTTCTTTATGAGTCGGGTGGCCTCAATGGAATTCCCGCCTGAATCATCCCAGGCTTTCCGTCCCGCTGCCAAGATTGATTCCAGTCCAGGCTTCGGTTCGCGCCACTTAATATCTGCGAGCGCTCCCGCATTCTTGACATAGATCAACATGTAGTCTATCGAGGGTGAGACGAACTGAGCATCGTTCTTTCGACCGCCCTGCCACACAAGGTTGGCGATGAAGTTCTCGGCGCCGAAAACTCGGTCAAGTGTCAGCCTCAAGCGAGCGTGCTCAATATCATCAATCGCAACGATTATCGCACCAGTTTCCTTGAGCAGGTGGTGTGCGAGCAGCAGGCGGGGATAGATCATGGAGAGCCATTTTGAATGGCGAGATGAACCGGCTCGACGATCCGCGGATAGATTAGATGCGACACCGCTCTCCAATGTGCCGTTCTCATCGCGAAGGCCCGCAGTAGTCTCGATCTCGGCGCGGGAAGATCTAAATCGGTCGTCGTAAACGAAATCGTTCCCAGTGTTGTACGGTGGGTCGATGTAGATGACATCGACCGCGCCGGTGTAACTGCGGCGTAGCAGGCGAAGAATCTCTAGGTTGTCGCCCTCGATCACGATGTTGCGGGTGGTATCCCAGTCCACCGACTCGTCCGGGCGCGGGAGCAGTGTCTGAGTAGCTGGCTGGGCTGAGAGCCTGCGAGCCTCGTTCATGCCAGGCCAGCGCAGGCCGAAGCTCTCGGAGCCCTTCCGGTCGGTCTTCTGGCCGATCAGGTCGGCTAGAACGTCGAGGTCCACCGTCCCGTCAACGACAGCGTCGGGGAAGAGCCGGGCAAGGGCGTCGATGTTGCCCTGCACCTCTCCGGGGCCGTGGTGGTCGCGCTTGTCGATGATTGGCTCGAACGGTGTGCTGTCCGCGATCACGTTTCTCCTGGGGTCTTGCACCGACGATGGGGGTCTTATCGGATCACTGCGATGGGTCGGCACTGTAGAGGCTGGTGCGTACGGTAGCGATCTGCTGTCTCAAAACTTTGGCCGTGGTGTTGAGTGCGATGCGAGACTGCTGTGACCTCGCACGTTTCGCCTCCCGAGCGACGGCATCGAGCTCCGCGTGGAGAGCGGCAAGCCTATG
Organism: Lentzea jiangxiensis; assembly: GCF_900104175.1. Lineage (GTDB taxonomy): Bacteria > Actinomycetota > Actinomycetes > Mycobacteriales > Pseudonocardiaceae > Lentzea > Lentzea jiangxiensis. Next base: position 212,291 of record NZ_FNIX01000006.1, on the reverse strand, counting down.
GTGCAACTGCACCGCCTCATCAGCCCCAAGTGCGGCCGACGCGGGACGGCCTGCGGTCGCAGCGATGCGCACCAAGTCGCGATAGAGCGCCCACAGGTCGGTGCGGTCACAGCGGGTGATGTCGAGAGCACCGTCGGGCAGCTCGGTCACCGGGACAGTGATGGTTGCGTCGATAACCGAGGTCCGCTTCTCTGGATCGGTGCGGCTCACGTGAGTGAAAGCGAGGGCCAGCTCACCCGGCAGGTCGGGGCCGTCGAGGAAGAGCACCACGGGCCGAGGCATGGCCCGCTGGACTAGTTCGACCAGGCGCCGTCGGTCAGACGTGGCGATCTTCGGATTCAGCCGCAGGTGCAGGACGGCGATGTCGGAAATTTCGCGGTCGCCGGTTCCATCGCGACCGCGGTCGCGATATACGGGTACCAGGATCGTCTCCGGGCGGAGGATCCCGACCACTTGCGCCGAGGCGACGGCTCTGTCGACGAGCCTGCGGTCCGGTGTGCTTCTAGCGTCCCCGCCGACCTGGTCTCGCAACAGCCGTTTCGTAAGCCGCTCGGAGAGCCTGGCTCGTTCAGGTAGACCTAGGACGTCCGCAGGGTTGAGAGGAGTCTCCTCGTTCACGGCACCACCGCCAACCAAGCGACGACATCGACGGCGTCAAGACCGGCGGCGCCGTCGCTGATGCCTAGGATCGAGGGCCCTGGCGAGAACAAAGAGCCCACGGCGGTTTCTGTTGCCTGTCTGGAGGCTGCCCTGACGGCCACGTCGAGCAGGCCCTGGTAGTGGGTCATCCGGGCGCCGTCCATGGTCGCCCGATTGAACGCTGAGAGAGCGGCCTCGTCGGGCTCCGTGCGGTCCAGGCAGTGGCGGCGTAGGACGTCAAGGGCGAGCTTCGGTTCGTCGATGGGGTGAGCCAGCACGCCGTCGTCCCCGACGTAGGCGAGCAGGTGGGGAGCCAACGGGTAGGAACCCGGTATTGCTATTGCGTCCCCCCGAACCCGAAGTAGAAAGACTGCGCCCGGTGTAAGCCCGTCGGCGGCGAGTGTCTGATCGAAACGGGTCACGCCGAACAGCGCCAAGGGCCAGCTGGCCAGGTCTTTGCGCTGCCGCCATGGACGCGAGGCAGCATCCATGCGGAAATCACCCAACGTGAGATCGGTGATGCTCAGCCCTCCGGCAAGGTCCTCCATCGTCGGAGCGAAGTTCTGCATCTGCTCGAGCTGCTTGCGGCGGTAGTCCAGGTCGTTCATCGCATCAGCATCGAGGATGTTCTCCTCACCGGTGGCCGACACGTCGAGGAGGGTCATTCTGCTGGAGACACGCTTCTCCAAGTTGATGTAGGTGTCCAGATCGATGTCGGGCCAGAAATTGACCAGATGTACGGAGGTGTTGGTGGTGCCGAGGCGGTCGACGCGGCCGAAGCGCTGCACGATGCGAACTGGGTTCCAGTGGATGTCGTAGTTGACGACCATGTCGCAGTCTTGAAGGTTCTGCCCCTCGGAGATGGTGTCCGTGGCGATGACGATGTCGATCTGCTCAGCAGCCGGGTCGCCCCCCTTCGAGCGGGGCGAGAACGCCGTCAGCAGGCTGTGCATGTCGTTTCGCTTGCCCAGAGTGCTTTTGTTGCTGGTGCCGGTGATGAGTGCGGCATGCAGGCCGAGTTCCGCTCGCGCCCAGATGGATATTTCGGTGTAAAGGTAGTCCGCAGTGTCGGAGTAGGCGGTGAAGACCAGTGCCTTTTGATTTCCCTCGTTGGTGGGCTTCTCGGCCTTCTGTCGGAGCACATCTTTGAGTGCCAGGAGCTTGGCGTCACGACTGGGGTCGACGGCATCGATGTCGGTCAGCACCATGCGCAGCCGGTCACGGTCGTCGCGTAGATCCTGAAGCCAGGCAGCGCGGTCGATGTCGGCCAGCAGCACCTTCAGAGTGCTGCCGATGACGTCCTCCAACTCTTGATCATCGAGATCGGCGACGTCGTCGAGGCTCTCGATGGAGACACCGGTGCCGCCAGTAGCGTTGTACTCCTCCACCTTGGTGATCACTGCATCAACCTTGCTGAGGATCTTCGTCACAGTGCGGGTGAGTGATGCCACCGACGACTCCAGCCGCTTCAGCAGTCCGATGCGAAGGAGGTGGACGACGTTGGCGTCACGGTCGGACTGACGCCAAATCCGGGCGCCACCTGTACGCAGTTGCTGGTCGTAGAGCTCGGCGTACTTTTTCGCCTTGCTGGGCAGTACATATGAGGTTGGCCGGTAGGCGGCCAGGTTGAGCATGAGGAGCGCATCGTTGAGCTGTTCGGGTCGCATCAATCGACCATCGACATCGATCGGCGGTGAAAGGTTGACCGGCGCAAGTCGCTCCGGGAACTTCCCGACGTCTGCCGTGCCGTAGTACTTTTCGATATGCTTGCGAGAGCGGGCGATTGTGACCAGATCGAGCAGGCGGATGTAGTCCATGCCGAGCACGCCGACCAGTGACTTGGCCGACCTGCTAGCGGCGTCGCTCTTCTGCCAGGTCGTGAACCGCATCTGCGCCTTACGAAGTGTCTGCTCGATAGAGCTAATGCCGCCGCTCATGAGGGCATTGTCGACACCTTCGGTGGCGAAGAGAACCTGGTTCTTCAGGTCAGCCAAGCGAGTGTTGACCGGGGTGGCGCTGAGCATGAGGACCTTCGTCCTCACCCCTGCCTTGAAGACTTCGTTCATCAGCCGCTGGTAACGGGTGATGTGCCCCTTGAGCTGCGGGTTGTTTCGAAAGTTGTGGGATTCGTCGATGACGACCAGGTCATAGTTGCCCCAGTTGACATGGGCTAGGTCGATGTCACCTGACCTGCCGTCGGCGCGGCTGAGGTCGGTGTGGTTGAGCACGTCGAAGGCGAATCTGTCGGTAAGCAGTGGATTGCGGGCGTCGTTGGCGCGGAAAATCGTCCAATTCTCCCGCAGTCGTTTCGGTGCTAGCACGAGGACGCGATTGTTGCGCAGCTCGTAGTACTTTATTACGGCCAAGGCCTCGAAAGTCTTACCAAGGCCCACGCTGTCGGCGATAATGCAGCCGTTATGGAGTTCCAGCTTTTCGATGGCGCCGAGTACGCCATCGCGCTGGAACTTGTAGAGCTTTTGCCACACCGCGGTGTTGAAGAAGCCGGTCTTTCCTCGCTCCTCGGTCTCGTCGCCTGCCTCGCTCACGAAGTCTGAAAAAAGTGTGATCAAAATTCGCAAATAGACTGATTCGGGCGGGTTGTCCCGATAGAGCAGATTGATCCCTGTCAAGAACCGCTCGTGCGCCTCCTCGCTGGCGTGCTCGTTGCGCCAGATCTTCTCAAAGTTCGCGGCGAGCCGCTTGACGTCGGCAACATCGCTGATCTCTTCCGGAAAGATCAGATCGTCCGACGGCACCAGCCCGAGCCCTTCGGCGTCGAGACCAGACCCACTCACGGCGTACGGAAACATTCCATCGACGCTTACCCACGATTGCCGTGTACGCCTCGTCAGCCTACGGACCTGCAGTCGTTCTCTGGCCCACTCGGCACAGTCCCTGGCGATTCGATGCTGATCTAGTCTCGCGCGGAGCCGGTGCTCATTTCCCAGGCCATTAAGCGGGTGCGTTTCCAGCGATCCATCCCATAGGAGCAGGCGGCACGGAATGTCTGAGGCATCCTTCATGATAGCGTCGTATACATACACTGAGAACGACTCGCTCAACGCGTCTACCCTCGCCGCTCCGGTGAGGTGGCGACGAAGACTGTCGACGATCGGTCCAATGGCTCCTGCGTCTGCCACGTTAGCCCTCACCGCTGCTGGTATCTTGGCCAACCGCCAGGGTTCGCGCGGGTGGCGTGTGGACACCGATCTTAGGGGTTCCTAGCTCGGTGGGTGACCATGCTCATCATGCACAGAGAGAGCCCTTCATCATGACAGTGCAGTTCACAAGGCAGGCTGGGTGGCGGGAACGGGGCAGATGAGGCGAGCCAGGCTCGAAGATCCATGTCGTGACCGACTGCGCGGGGCTGCCGCTCGCAGTCGGTGTCCAGGCCGCAAACCTGCACGACAGCCAGGCACTCCAGTCGATGCTCCGGGCGATCTCTCTATTCGCTCCCGAGGCGGTCCGCCCGCTTTCCGTCCCGCCAAGCTGTACGCGGACAATGCCACGGCATCGACCACTTCCGCTGATGGCTGCGCGACCGCGCGTCATCCCGCGCATCGCTGCAAGGGAATAGAGTCATCACAACGACGTGGTCGTCACTGATAAGTGGTCGGACGCGTAATTTCCTGATTGTTCGGCTACCCCGCCTGATCATCCGCTACGAGCGCAGTGCTGCCAACTACTGCTCCTTCGTCACCCTGGCTGCAGCGCTGACTGCTTCAAGCAGCTCATCAAGGCAACCACGTGAGACTGATTCTTAAGCCCTCCTGTGTCCGACTTATCGGTGAAGTAACCGATGGTGCTTTCGGCAGTACCCCCTGATCGCGAGGCCGCTGCTCCTGCCACGCCGCTGGGAGCAGCGGCCTATGCGGCGCGAATGGCTAATGAGTACGACATTAGGGAACGTATTGCCTGAGCAGTCCCGCGAACTCCTCCAAGGTGGCCAGGTAAGAAGTGGTTACCAACGGCTTTGATCAGCAGTTCAGGCCCTTGAGCAGCCAAAACAGAGTGCTCATGCTGTGTAGTCAGGTCCACTTGAAGAAGAACCCGCCTGACTCCGGTCAGGCGGGTTTTCTGCTTCCCGGAGCGGTTGCGGCGAAGCATGGCGTCATGCCGACCGACGATTGGGCTGTTGTTCGGATGTCGCGTTTGCGGACGCGATCGCTTCGGAGCTTATGGACGGCTATAGGCACGTTCGGAACGGCACCCCCGACGCATTATTTCCGGCCTCCGGAGTGGCCGGTCAGCACTCCAGGGCACGTCCAGTCCGTCCGTAGCGTCGGTGTCAGGTTGGGACTGCGCGACCGCACCAAGGCCGCGCTGTATGTGTAGTCGCGTGGATTGACTCGATCTAGGCCGTCCGGGTGACGGTGGTAACGGTGCGTGGCAGGCCTTGCGATGGCACGGCCATGACCGTTCTCAAGGAAGCCGTGATCGTGGCCGCGGCTCTGCTCGTGGTGTCAGCCTGTGCCACGCAGCAACCCACCCGTCTCGCGGCCGATGCGAGCACCACGAGCACGACGACCACCACGGCCTCCCCGACCACCACGACGACGACGGCCCCGCCGGTGACCGTTCTGTCTGTTGTGGACGGTCGGACGGTGACCTTGTCCAACGGCACCAACGTCCAGGTCGCGGGGCTCGCCCAGCCCGGGGAGTGCTGGGCCGCGTCCGCGGTCGACTTCGCGACGAAGACCCTGGTGGGCAAACCGGTTCAGGCCGTGGGGTCGCGGTTGCTGCTGGACGGCAAGGACTACGCCGTCGTCGCGGCCGCCGAGGGCGTCGCCCGTGCCGTGGCCGGGGCGGATGCCGCGGTGGCGGCGGCGGAGGCCGCGGCCAAGCAGGCCTCGCTCGGGTTCTGGGGGCCGTCGTGCGGAGGGCTCGACGTGAAGCCGGCGCCTGTGGCACCGCCACCCGTTGTGCCGCAACCGGTCGAGACCCAGCCGGAGCCCGCTCCCGCGCCGCCACCGGCCGCGTACTACGCCAACTGCTCCGCCGCGAAGGCCGCGGGCGCCGCGCCGCTGTACCGCGGGCAGCCCGGCTACCGCGCCGCGCTCGACCGGGACAGCGACGGCGTGGCCTGCGAATGACCTCGGTGCACTGACAGATCGGTGGCCGCGGGTGTCAGTGGAATGTCAGCGCTGCTCGGGACTCTTCGACCGCAACGAAGCTTCCCCTGCACAAGCGGGGTCCCGGCGATGTCGATCGGGGGGCGGCCGGGCGCGGACCAGCGCCCGTCGCGCCGGGACCGTGAACCGGAAACAGGTCAACAGTGCTGAAGAAACTCACGTTCGTGACGTTGATGGGCGCGCTGGTCAGCGCGTCCTTCGGGGCGGGTGTCGCCAACGCGGCGGACCGCGACGGGTCCTGCGACTCGGGCGAGTTCTGCCTGTACTACAACAGCGACCAGGCCGGCTCGGTGTCCGACTTCACCGGTTCGGTCGCCGACTACGGGGACTCGCAGCCGAGCTGCTACGAGTTCAAGGGCGCGGGCAACGGCAAGGGCGTCTGCGTCAAGAACAACGCCGCGTCGGTCTGGAACAAGACCAACAAGGCCGTCACCGTCTTCTACAACAGCAACTACGGTGGCGCGAAGCAGACGTTCGCGGCCGGCGCCAAGGGAAACCTCAAGGCGGAGCTCAAGAACGAGAACGCCTCGCACCGCCTCGGTGACGCCGGTGGCGACCCGGATCCGGCTCCGGGCACCTACCCCGCGCCGGAGACGAACCCGCACCCGGAGGCGACGGCGCGGGCGCCGCAGGCGACCAAGCGCACGCAGTTCATCGACGACCAGATCGCCGCGAAGACCGGCGAGAAGCAGTGCTGGGTGGGCGACTACCGCAGCTACGAGTCGTCGACGAGCAACCACAACACGGGCAACGCGCTCGACTGCACCATCTCGAGCGCGATCGGCACCTACCCGACGGCCGCGCAGAAGGCGCAGGGCTGGAAGCTCGCCTACTGGCTGCAGAAGCACGCGGGCAAGCTGGACGTCCGGTACGTGATCTGGCAGGGCAAGATCTGGAGCGTCGCCCGCGCGTCCGAGGGCTGGCGCAACTACACCGCGGGCACCGGTGTCACCGCTGGTCACTACGACCACGTCCACGTCTCGGTGCAGAACCCGCACGGCGACTGACCCGAACGTGGACAAGGGAGGCGAGCGCTGCCTGGCGCTCGCCTCCCCGGCGTTCAGGACCCCAGGTCGTGGACCATCAACAACGCGAGAGTAGCCGGACGTCGGTGGGGTCGACGGGGTTGTAGCCGGTGAGCTCGGCGACGCGGCGGCTCGGAGCGATGGCCCGTTCCGGTCTGGTTTTGTGCACGAAAGGGGGAGCCCTGTGTTGTGCACGTGCCTGAGGAATTTGACCCTGTCGTGTGATGGAAGGTGGGGACGGCCACTGCGCCCGACCAGAATCGGACGTTGTGGACAGGTTCGAGACGGTGCTCGAGGGGAAGTAGTAACCTCATCTGGTGGGTGAGACCGTCCGGATCGGAGTGTTCTACGACGGCACGTGGTTCGCCTACCTCAGCGATTTCTACGCCACGGCACACCCGAGAGGCGCGCGGATCGCGCTCGACGGCCTGCACGACGCGCTGCGCTGGTTCGTCCACACCGAGACGGGCCGCCCGCTCGACGAGTGCGTGGTCGCCGAGGCCCACTACGTCCGCGGTCGCATCGAGACACCCGCCGAGTCGTTCGACCGGGCACTGGCGGCCGCCGGCATCACGCGCCACGACCTGCCGCTGCACAACGGCAAGGAGAAGGGCGTCGACGTCCAGCTCGCCCTGGAGGCGTGGGACCGGGCGACGACGGTGCCGTTGCAGTGGGTCGTGCTGCTGACCGGCGACTCGGACTTCTCCCCGCTCGCGGCCAGGCTGACGGCCCGGGGTGTGCACGTGGTCGTGCCGGTGGTGGACATCAGGACCGTGCAGGCACCGCCCGCCTGGACGCCGCGCACCGCCGCGCCGCTGCGGGCCGCGGCGCCCTTCACCCCCGGTTTCGACGCGCTGTTCGCCCCCGGTGACCAGGCCGACTACCCGCTGCGGCGTGCGTTCGTGCGGTCGTCACAGGCCGTGGCGTCCCCGGTCGGAGCACCGCGCGGGCGCAGGAAGGGCACCGTGGCGAGCTGGAAGACCGGGCAGGCGCACGGGTTCATCACCGACACACGCGGCGGCTCGTGGTTCGTCTCGCGCGACGAACTGCCGGCTGGGCTGACGCTGCTGCTCGCGGGAACGCCGGTGTCGTTCACCGGGTCGCCCGCGCCGATGCCCGGCCGCAAGTACCCGCGCGCTCAGGCGGTCCGGCCCGAATAGGCCTACCTCGCGCAGGGGACGGTCCGCTAGGACTTGCGGCTCACCATCTCGTCGATCCAGATCGGCGCGAACGGCGACGTGCAGTTCGGCGGCGTCGGGTAGTCCTTGAGGACCTCCAGCCGTTCGCCGGTGCCGATCGCACGGGCGCGCAGCGACGGGTGCTCGATCCCGATCTGCGCCAGGCAGTGGTTCATCGCCCACTGCAGGCGGTGCGAGGCGTCCTTCATCCCGGCCTCGATCGTGTCGAGCAGGCCGTCCAGGTCGAGGCCTTCCGGCTCCTTCACCACCCGCTCGGCGGTGAGCGCCCAGCCGGCGCTCGCGACCACCGGGTCCGGATCGGCGAACCACAGCACGCGCAGCTCTTCGGCGTGCGGGCTCTTCTTCACCACGTAGTTCACGAGCCAGTCGTGGACCTTGGGACGCCGGGCCTCGCGCAGCATGACGTCGAGCTCGTCACGCCCGAACGCCTTGGGGCGGCAGACGAGCAGCGCGAGCAGCCTGGCCGCGGTGTCGCCGGTCGCCCACAGCCGCAGCGCCAGGTCGTGCTGGGTCTTGAGGCGCTTCGCGATCGCCCGGAGCCTGCCGAGGTTCACGCCGTGGTCGTCGCCGTGCTTCTCGTTGACCGCCCGCGCTTTCGGGTCCTCCAGCGCGGCCAGCTCGGCCATCACCTCGGCCACCGTCTCCGCCACCGCCCGACCTCCCGTTCGCCACCGGTGACCGGCAGCCTACGAGCTCCTGCTCAGCCGCTCAGCGCCGCGACGGCGATCGACACCCCGGCGATCCCGCGGCGTGGTTCGGTCCTGCGCAGCCCCTCGCGGCTCCACTAACGTGAAGCCGCGAGGGTTCGTTGAGCCGAGGGGGACGGGTGACCGGCCAGATCGTGCGCCACGCCGGCCAGATCGAGTCCGTGCGCGTGCGGTTCGCCGCCGTCACCAAGGCCAGCGCCGTCGTCGTCGGCGACGAGACCGTGTACGGACGGCTGTGCCGGTGGGTGATCGACGCGGTGCTGGAGAAGCACGCCCGGCAGGACGAGCTGGTCTCGTACGTCGAGGAGAACCTGCGGCTCATCGTGGCGGGCCTCTACGACCTCTACGGCGTGCGGCAACCGGCCGCGGACCCCGTGCGCGAGGCGGCCGTGCCCTCGCTGGTCGCGCCGGTCGAACCCGCGGCCGGGTCCGCGATGGAGCAGATCGGGCCGCTCAAGGACGTGCTGGACGACCTCACCGGTCTTCCGGACGTCATCGCCGCGCACGCGATGACCTGGTACAACATCGCGCTCGCCCAGCGGGACATGGCCGCCGAGCTGGAGGCGTTCCTGGAGCACGACGTGCCGGGGTGGACCGGGTGCGAGGAGCACCTGCGGCTGATGGGCCACAACATCGAGGCGATCCGGGGCCTGAGCGCGGTGTCGGCGGCGTTCGGGGAGATCACCGAGAGCGTCGGGGTGCTGGTCGCGCAGACCCGGCGGCTGGTGCGCGAACTGGTGATCAGCCTCGCCGTGGCGCCGTCCGACGGGACGCTGTGGCGGCTGGCGTGCCGGATCGCGGTGTACGGGGTGGCGCTCGACGCCACCCTGACGCACCTCGAACAACGCCTCGACGGCTAGGCTGCGCGGCGCCGTGCGATCTGCGGCAGGAACCACATGCAGACGCCGGTGCCCATGAGCACGAACAGCGGCAACAGCGGCACGTACGACACCCACGCCATCGAGCTGTCGATCGTCAACGCGACCGCCGTGAACACGACGGTGGCCATGAACACCATGCTGACCACGCGGTGGAACCGGCGGATCCCCTTGCTGCCTGCCATCTCCCTCGTCCTCCCTGTCGCCGAACCCGATGCCGGCAACGCTAGGAGCGGGCGGGGTGGGGGTGCTTCTCGATTCCTGACCGGTCGTGGGGGCACCGGGAACGAAGCCGCGGCCACGCCGGGAAGTTCCTCCACGCGAGTTGTCGATTCCGGTCATCTACCGTTCGACGCACTGATGACAGCGAGCGCGAACATCAAGGAGATCCAGATGCGCACCCTCATCGCCACCGCTTTCGTCTCCCTCGACGGCGTCGTCGAGGCGCCCGGTGGCGAGCCCGGCCACCGCAGCGCCGGCTGGACCTTCAAGGACATCGAGTTCGACGAGGCCGCCTACGAGATCAAGGGCCGTGAGCAGGAGGAAGCCGCGGCGATGATGATGGGCCGGGTCAGCTACGAGGCGTTCGCCCCGGTGTGGCCGACGCTCGACTACTTCCCGCAGTACAACGCCATGCCGAAGTTCGTCGTGTCCAGCACCCTGGAGGAGGACCAGCTGGTCGACAACTGGGGCGACATCACGATCCTGCGGTCGCTCGACGACGTGGCCGCGCTGAAGGAGACCGAGGGCGGCCCGATCTCCGTCCACGGCAGCGCGACGCTGAACCGCAACCTGTCCGACGCGGGCCTGATCGACCGCTACCACCTGCTCGTGTTCCCGGTGCTGCTCGGCGCGGGCAAGCGGCTGTTCAGCCAGACCGACAAGGACAAGCAGATGCTGAAGGTCGTCGAGAGCGAGACCTACTCCAACGGCATCCAGAAGCTCGTCTACGACGTCGTGCGCTGAAGTTCGCGCACCGCTTCCGGCAGCGGTCTCCTCGGCGTGGGCGGCGATCCCGGCCGGGGAGAAGAACTCCAGCCCGGCCGTGATCGCCTCGGCCACTTCCTGGCTGCGCACCAGGGAAATGGTCATCCGCGCCTCAATAGGTCGGGGTCTTGCGCAGGAGTTCCCGGCGTTGCAGGATCTCCGGCGCGTAGACCTGCTCCTGCCACGCCTTCTGGGAGACCGGTTCGAGGGCGATGGACACCACGCCCTCGTCGCAGCCGAACGCACGGGTGACCGCCTCGGTGATGGTCGCCACCAGCTCGGACGCCTGCTCTTCGGTGAGCGGTGCGGGGAAGTGCTTGATGTTCACGTGCGGCACGACTGACTCCTCAGGATTGGCCACCGGCGATGGCGAGGGTGACGGCCTTGGTGACGGCGGCGATCAGCTCGGACATCTGCTCGTTGGACAGCAGCACCGGCACACGGACGACTTCCGCCCGCACGGTGTCGCGCCGCTGCATGGACGCGAGCAGCTCGTCGATGTCGGGCTCGCGCAACAGGCTGTAGTGGTCGGCCCGCAGTTCGACGACGGTCGGTTCGGTGACCGAGAAGCCCTCGCTGCCCTCGATGAACGAGTAGTCGTCGCCCTGCGCCTTGAAGATCGTGAGCGGCGCGGTGATCGTGCGCTCGGCCAGTTCGCCGAACGTGTACTTGAAGGAGAAGGTCTCGGTGACGATCCGAATGATCCGCCGCACCAGTTCGCTGTCGAGGTCGCGGAACTCGCTGCTGATGAACGCCGCGAAGCTGTCCTCGTCCTCCGCGACCTCCAGGCACCGGGCCAGCCGCGCGTCGGTGATGCTGCCCGCGAACACCGAGAACAGGATCGTCACGAACGCGCTGTTGGTGTACGAGGCCTCGTCGCTGTCCCGCTCCGACCGGACCTTCGGCGACCCCGGTGCGATCAGGTACAGGTTTGCCACCTGCTCGCCTGCCTGCTCCAGCTGGTAGGCCGTCTCGAACGCGACGCGCGCGCCGAAGGAGTAGCCCCACAACGTGTACGGGCCCTCCGGCTGGACCTGCTTGATGGCCTCGATGTCGGCCGCGGCCATCTCGCGGATCGTGCTGTACGGCGTCTCGCCCTCGTTGATGCCGTTCGCCTGCACGCCGTAGAACGGGCGCTCGGAACGACTGGCGAGCGTGCGCAGGTTCATCGGGTAGCCGCCGAGACCGGGCCAGCAGAACACCGGCACGTCGTCTCCGTTGGGCTGCAACGGGACCAGTCGCGAGATCGGGCCCTCGTGCAGGCCGTCGACCCGTCGGGAGAGCTGCTCGATCGTCGGCGACTCGAAGAGCACCTGCAGCGGCAGGCTGGTGCCGAACTCCTTGTTGATGCGGTTGACCAGACCGACCGCGATCAGCGAGTTGCCGCCCGTCTCGAAGAAGTCGTCGTGCGTCGAGACGGTCTCGCGCTTCATCAGCTTCTTCCACATCTCGCTGATGCGGCGCTCGGTGGTGGTGCGCGGCGCGACGAACGGCCGGTCCTGGTCGTCGACGTTCGTCCTGTCCGACGCGACCAGCGCCTTGACGTCGATCTTGCCGTTCGAGGTGACCGGCAGGGCGTCCAGCACCACGACCTTGTTCGGGATCATGTAGTCCGGCAGGAAGTTGACCAGGTCGTCGCGGATCAGCTCGGCCGGGCCCTTCATGTGGACGACGTCTTCCTTCATGCCCGGGCTGCGGCGCTGCTCGTAGGAGACCTTGCCGCCCAGGAAGAAGTACGACGGGCCGTCCTGTTCGCCCGCTGCCTTCAGGATGTCGCAGATGCGCTTGGCGGACGGGAGGTCGTTGTCGGACTTGGAGCTGTAGCCCGACGACATGAAGCCGAGGTCGACGTCGTTGGCGGACAACCGGTGCATGGTCCGGCCGAGGTCGACGTAGCGCCGCCAGCCCTCCGCCGACCTGGCGACGGCGCTGACGCCGAAGCTCGCCCGCTCGTACACGGCCTGGTTGATCGCGATGACGTGCTTGCGCTGCAACACGTCGTCGGACACGCGCTCGAACTCGCCGTCCGCGAACCTGTAGAGCCCGCCCGGCAGGTTCGCGACGCGGCCGGGGTGCGTCTGCAGGTAGACCTCGACGTCGTCCTCGCGGACACCGGTGTAGGCGCACAGCTCGAACGTGCCGAGGTAGTAGTCCTCGTCGGCGACGTCGAGCAGGTCCTTGGTCTCCGGTGCGTGCGCGGACGCCGTGACGTCGAGGCCGTAGCCCGGCAGGACCTCCTCGAAGAGCCCGACCATGTGGCCGGTCTCGATCTCCAGGACCTCCTGGATGTTGTTGAGGTACACCGCCTCGATCGCGGCCTTGTGCCCGATGAAGTGCAGTTTCGCCCCGGCCTCGAAGCTCTCCGGGAGCTGCTTGATCAGCACGAGCTGGTGGCGCAGCGGGTGGTAGTAGTACAGCCCGGACGGCAGGCCCGCGATGTGGTGCAGTTCCAGGTGGAGCTGCGTCGCGTAGAGCGAACCCGGCGAGGCGTAGCCGTACTTCGGCAGCAGCCGCTGGTCGCTGAAGTGCGCGCCGAAGTACCGCAGGATCTCGCCCAGTTCGGCGAAGTGGATCGACTTCGGGTCCTGGGAGCCGGCCCCGATCGGCTTGCGCTCGAGCAACCGCCGCAGGTCGTCGTCGGTGACCTGGCCGCCCTCGTAGAAGCGGTAGGACTTGCGGCTGAAGACGACCTTGCGCTGCAGGCAGGAGGCCTCCTCGCCGGGCAGCTCGAAGGTCTGCCTGCCGCTGAGGTCGTCGCGCACGCCGGGGTTCGACAGCTGCGCGCGGACCTGCAGGCGGCTCGACTTCGACTGGTGGTGCGCGCCCGCGTTGCCCTGGTCCATCAGGGCGGCTTCCTTGGGGTTCAGCTCGACGCACGCGATCAGGTTCTGGAACCCGGTGCGCTGGTCCTCCTTGACGATCACCGCCGCGTTGCGCACCCAGTCGTGCGTCTCGATCGCGAGCCGGATCTCGTCGAGCTCCACCCGGTAGCCGCGCAGCTTGACCTGGCTGTCCGCCCGTCCGGCGAACTGCACGGTGCCGTCGAGGTTCTGCGTCACGAGGTCGCCGGTGCGGAACATGCCGTCCACGAACCGTTCCTCGGTCAGTTCGGGCTGGTGCAGGTAGCCGCGGGCGACCTGGACGCCGCCGATGTGGAGCTCACCGATCTCACCCGGTGTGACCATGTCGCGGTTCTGGTCGAGCACGAGGTACGTCGTGTTCGCGACGGGGAGCCCGATCGAGATGGACTGCGGGGCCTCCGCGAGCTCGGCGGGGTCGACCACGTGCGACGACGAGTTGATCGTCGTCTCCGTCGGGCCGTAGAGGTTGATGAGAGCGGTTCCGGGCATCGTGTCGACGAAGCTCTGCGCCAGCGTGCGGGACAACGCCTCGCCACCGCTGAAGACCTGCTTCAACGACGTGACGGTGTGGAACTCCTCGGTGTCGATCAGCGCCTGCAGCAGCGTCGGCACGCACTGCAGCGTGGTGACGCCGTGCTCGCGCATGGTCTCGATGAGCATTTCGGGGTCGCGGTAGATGCCGGGACGTCCCATCACGACGGTGCCGCCGACCGACGGCGCGAGGATCTCCCACTGCGCCGCGTCGAAGCTCATCGGCGTCTTCTGCACCACGCGCTTCGTGCCGTCGATGGCGTGCGCGTCGTGCAGCCACTGCATCTGGTTGACGATGCTGCGGTGCTCGATCATCACGCCCTTGGGCCGCCCGGTGCTGCCCGAGGTGTAGATGATGTAGGCGAGGCTGTCGTGCGAGGGGGAGAAGCCGTCGTCGAACGCCTCGTCGCAGTCGTCCAGCGTGACGATCCTCGTCGTCGCGGGCGCCAGCTCGGCGAGACGTTGCTTCAGGGCGGGTTGGGTGACGACGACCTTGGTGCGGGAGTCCTCGATCATGTACCGGAGCCGCTCTTCCGGGTACTCCGGGCTCAGCGGCAGGTAGGCGCCGCCGCTGCAGAGAATTCCCCAGGCGCCGACGACGAGGTCGAGCGACGGCTCGACGAACATGCCGACGCAGTCGTCGGTGCTGACGCCGAGCCGGCGCAGATGTGTGGCCAGCGCGGAACTTTGCTCGAACAGCTCGCCGTAGGTGATGCTCTGGTCACCGAAGACGACGGCCGTGCGATCGGGGTGTTCCTTCACCTGCTTGCGCAGCAGGTCCGGGAGGCAGCCGCCGTCGACTTCAGCTTCTTGCGACATCTCAGAAATCCCCCAAGCGGTCAGCAGGCGTGAGCAGGTGCGAGGGCGTTCTTGGTTGGTTGCAGAACGTATTGGTGGTGCCTCGAAACCTGCTGGAGCGGAGCGAGGGGTGGGCAGCCGCAGAGGTTTACCGGAACGGGCTCGAGGGGTGGTGGAGGTCCGAGGGGTGGACGGGTGACACCACCGCGAAATCACCTTGCCGCGCTGGGGTCCACGCCGCGGGCGCGGCTCAGGAGTTCTTGCGGTCGGTGTGCCCCAGCGAACGCTCCGGCGCCACCCGGTCCCGCACGAGCTGCTTGAGCAGGGCCAGGTCCGGGAACCCGTCCCGCTCCTTGCGCGACCACAGGGTCTCGCCGTCGAGCCGCACGTCGAACACGCCGCCGGTGCCGGGGATCAGCGCCACCTCGCCGAGCTCCGCGGTGAACGTGGTCAGCAGCTCCTGCGCGGTCCAGCCCGCACGCAGCAGCCAGCGGCACTGCGTGCAGTACTCGATCTCCAGACGCGGTGTTCTCATGCCTGCGATTCAACCGAGGTGCCGGACCGGGTCGCGTCGGCACCCCAGTTCGCCAGCAGTTGCAGCGCCTCACCGGAGGGCGTCTTGGAGTCGGCGTGGTAGGTCGTCAGGAACAGGTCCGGCTCGCTGGGCATCCGGAGCGTCTCGTAGGACAGCGTCATCTCGCCCACGAGCGGGTGCCGCAACACCTTCGTGCCGAAGCTCTTCTCCTTGACGTCGTGCCTCGCCCAGAGCCGGCGGAACAGGTCGCTCTTCACCGACAGCTCACCGATCAGCGCGGCCAGCTCGGGGTCGTTCGGGTAGCAGCCCGCGTCCATCCGCAGGAAGCCGACGACGTCGGCGGCCTTGCTCTCCCAGTTGACGAAGAGCTGCTGGTAGGAAGGCTGCAGGAAGATGAACCGCGCCCAGTTGCGTTCGCGCGGCGGCACTGTCGACCAGTCGCCGAACAGCGCCGCGGCCATCGGGTTCCACGCGAGGACGTCGGAGCGCCGGCCGCCGATGTACGCGGGCACGCCGACGTGGTCGAGCAGGCTCGTCAGCGCCGGTCGCAGACGTGAGGTGACGGCCTTCTTCTTCCTCGTGTCGTGCGGGAACGACGAGAGGTTGCGCAGGTGTGTGCGCTCGGCGTCGTTGAGCTGCAACGCGTTGGAGATCGCGTCCAGGACCTCGTCCGAGACGTTGCGGCCGTTGCCCTGTTCGAGACGCGTGTAGTAGGCGACGGAGACGCCCGCGAGCTGCGCCAGCTCCTCGCGGCGCAGGCCCGGGACGCGGCGGGTGCGCCCGTAGCGGGGCAGTCCGACGTCGTCGGGGGACAGCCGCGCCCGGCGGCTGCGCAGGAACTCGCTCAGCTCGGTGCGCGGATCGGTCATGAGCCCGAGTATCCCCGCGCCGCGGAGGTCGTGCCTGCTACTGCCGGTGGTAGGCACGCCAGTCGTACGAAAACCAGGTGTCTGGGTGCGCCCCTCGGACCGGAGCAGTGTCGGAAGCGACACGACGAACCGAGGAGAACCTGATGAGCACCGTCGCTGCCTACGCCGCCCCCGCACCCAAGGCACCGCTGGAGCGCACCACCATCGAGCGTCGCGCGGTCGGCGCGCACGACGTCCTGATCGACATCGAGTTCGCGGGCATCTGCCACTCCGACATCCACCAGGTCAACGAGGGCTGGGGCGAGGCCATCTTCCCGATGGTCCCCGGCCACGAGATCGCGGGCGTGGTCGTCGAGGTCGGCTCCGAGGTCACGCGGCACGCCGTCGGCGACCGGGTGGGCGTGGGCTGCATGGTCGACTCGTGCCGCGAGTGCGAGTTCTGCCTGCGGGGCCTGGAGCAGTACTGCGCCAACGGCAACACGATGACCTACAACGGCGTCGACCGCCGCGGTGACGTCACCTACGGCGGCTACTCGCGGCAGATCGTGGTCGACGAGAACTTCGTCGTGCGCATCCCGGACGCGCTGCCGCTGGACGTGGCCGCGCCGCTGCTGTGCGCGGGCATCACGCTCTACTCCCCGCTCAAGCACTGGGGTGTCGCGCCGGGCAAGAAGGTCGCCGTCGTCGGCCTGGGCGGTCTCGGCCACATGGGCGTCAAGATCGCGGCCGCGCTCGGCGCCGAGGTGACCGTGCTGTCGCAGTCGCTGCGCAAGAAGGACGACGGACTCAAGCTCGGCGCCCACGACTACCGCGCCACCAGCGACCCGGCCACGTTCACCGAGCTCGCCGGCCAGTTCGACGTGATCGTCTCCACGGTGTCCGCGCCGCTCGACCTGACCGCCTACCTCGGCCTGCTCAAGACCGACGGCGCCCTGGTCAACGTCGGCGCACCGGAGGAGCCCGTCTCCATCAACCTGTTCGGCCTGCTCGGCGGCCGCAAGACGCTCGCCGGGTCGATGATCGGCGGCATCGCCGAGACCCAGGAGATGCTGGACTTCTGCGCCGAGCACGGCCTGGGCGCCGAGATCGAGCTGATCGACGCCGACCAGGTCAACACCGCCTACGAGCGCGTGCTCTCGAGCGACGTGCGGTACCGGTTCGTGATCGACGCCTCGACCATCTGAGGTCCGGCGCCGTGCCCGCTCACCGGGGCGGGCACGGCTTCCCGGTCGCGTAGGCCTCCGTGGCGCCCGCGATCACCGAGTCGAGCTGCAGGAGGGTCTCCTGCAGCTCCTCGATCTGCTGGACGACCGACGACCGGTGCCCGTGCAGCTTCGCGAGGACGTCCGGCGCCGCCACCCCCGTCAGCACGCACGGCAGCATCTCGAGGATCGACGCGCTGGAGATGCCCGCGCCGTAGAGCTGCTGGATCAGCCGCACCCGGTCGACGGCGTTCGCGGCATAGCGCCGTTGCCCGCTCTCGCTGCGCTCCGACGTCAAAAGGCCCTGCTCTTCGTAGTAGCGCAGCGCGCGCACGCTCACACCTGTGCGTCCCGCCAGCTCACCGATCCGCATGAGACCTCCGCCACAAAAGCTACCTCTGACGTCAATGTCAGGTTTCTAGCGTAGCCCCATGCTCCTCACCAGCTACCGCCTCGGCCACCTGACCCTGCCGAACCGCCTCGTCATGGCGCCGATGACCCGTGCACGGGCCGTCGACGGCAAACCGACCGCGGAGACGGCCACCTATTACGCCCAGCGCGCCACCGCCGGGCTGATCGTCACCGAGGGCGTGCACCCGAACGCCGTCGGCCAGGCCGGTCCGTCCATGCCCGGCATCCACACCGACGAGCAGGTCGCGGCCTGGCGCGGCGTCACCGACGCCGTGCACGCCAACGGCGGCCGGATCTTCGCCCAGCTCATGCACGGCGGCCGCATCGGCCACGTCGAGGTGGCCGGGCACCACCCCGTCGGCCCGTCGGCGGTCGCGGCCGGCACCGAGGTCTTCACGCCCGCGGGCGCGGCTCCCGCGCCGGTGCCCCGCGCCCTGCGGACCGCGGAGGTCGCCGAGCAGGTCCAGGCGTTCGCCGACGCGGCACGACGGGCCGTCGACGCCGGGTTCGACGGCGTGGAGCTGCACGGCGCGAACGGCTACCTCATCCAGCAGTTCCTGTCCTCCAGCGCCAACCAGCGCACCGACGGCTACGGCGGCTCGGTCACCGGGCGCATCCGGTTCGCCGTCGAGGCGGTCGAGGCGGCGGCCGGCGCCATCGGGCCGGAGCGGGTCGGCATCCGGCTCTCACCCGGCGGCGAGATCCAGGGCATCGTCGAGGAGGACGTGCCCGTGCTCTACGGCGAGCTGCTGAAGGCGTTGCCGGACATCGCCTACGTCCACCTGGTCGCGACCGTGGACGACGAGGTGCTGATGGGCCTGCGCAAGGCGTGGCCGACCGCGTTCATCCTCAACCCCGGCGGTCAGATCGGCCCGCGGGAGAGCACGCGGGAGCAGGGGGAGCGCTGGCTCGCCAACGGCGCCGACCTGATCAGCTACGGCCGCGCGTACATCGCCAACCCCGACCTCGTGGAACGGTTCCGGCTCGGCCTGCCGCTCGTGAGCGCCGACCGCGAGACGTACTTCCAGGTACCCCGCGGACTCATCGACTACCCCAGCTATCAGCACTGAAGCGCGCGCAGCAGGTGGTCGACGAGCCGTTCGAGGTAGTCGGGCCCGACCTCGGCGCGGCGGACGGACAGCCGCCAGTAGACGGGGGCGGCGACCAGGTCGAGCGCGATCTCGACGTCGAAGTCCGCGGGGAGCTCGCCCCGGTCGACCGCCCGCCGCAGCGTCGTCGCGCCGAGCGCCCGCCGGGGTTCGCCGATCGTCGCCGCGATCGCCTCGGACAGCGCCGGGTTGCGGACCGCCTCGGCGGTGAGGTCGGGCAGGATCGTCGCGAACCGCGGGTGCGTCAGCCAGTCGTGCACCGCCGTGACGGTCGCCAGCAGGTCGCCGCGCAACGACCCGGTGTCCTCGACCTCGGCCAGCGGCACGGAGAACTCCGACAGCGCCGCGACCACCATGTCCTGCTTGGACGGCCAGCGCCGGTACAGCGCGCTCTTGCCGACCTCGGCGCGCTTGGCCACCGCCTCCATCGACAGCCGGCCGTAGCCGTGCAGGGCGAGCTCGTCGAACACGGCCTCGGTGATCGCCCGCGTCACCTGGGGCTGCAGGACGGCGGCGCCGGTCGGGGTGCGCTTGGTCATGGCCCACATCATAGGACTGGACGAGACGGTCCCGTCCCGCCTAATGTGATGGACGGGACGGGACCGTCCCGTCCATTTCGTTCGGAGGACATCCGTGGATCTCATCCCGAAGGCGCTGCAACTGCTGCTGGACAAGGACATGGCCGGGTTCGCCGGACTGTGGGCCGAGGACGGCGTGGTGGAGTTCCCGTTCGCCCCGCCGAGCTGGCCCGCCCGGCTGGAGGGCCGTGCCGCGATCGAGGACTACCTGCGCGACTACCCGGAGACGCTCGACATCCGCGGCTTCCCCAAGCAGGTCGTGCACCAGACCACCGACGCCGGCGTGCTGATCGCCGAGTTCGACGCCGAGGGTGTCGTGGTCGCGACCGGCAAGCCGTACCGGGCCTCGTACATCGCCGTCATCACGACCCGCGACGGCGAGATCGCGCACTACCGCGACTACTGGAACCCGCTCCTCGCGCAGGAGCTCACGGCATGAGCGCACTGCTCATCGGCGGCACCGGCACGACCGGGAGCCTGCTCGCGTCCCTGCTGCCCGATTCCTTCGTGGCGACCAGAAAACCCGCGCACGACCGGCACGTCCTGTTCGACTGGGACGATCCGGAGACGTTTGAACCGGCGCTGGAAGGGATAAGCAGCATTTACCTCATCCCCCCGGTCGGTGTCGCGGACCCCGCGCCGGTGGTCGAGTCGTTCCTGTCACGGGCGCGGTTCGTGCGACGAGCGGTGTTGCTGAGCTCGTCCGCGGTGGCGGAGAGCGTCTCGGGGATGGGCGCTCTCCCCGCACTCGTGCGCGCGATGCCGGAGTGGACGGTCCTCCGGCCGTCCTGGTTCATGCAGAACTTCGCCGGCGACCACGCGGTCGCGGCCGGTGTGCGCGCCGGGGAGATCGTGACCGCGACCGGAGACGGCAGGGTCGCGTTCGTCGACGCCGCCGACATAGCCGCCGTGGCCGCACGGGCGCTCACAGACCCGTTGCCGCACAACACCGACCACCTGATCACCGGTCCGGAGGCGCTCAGCTACGCCGACGCCGCCGCGATCATCACCGAGGTCACCGGGCAGCCCGTGCGGCACCGTTCGGTCAGCACCGCAGAACTGGCCGAACGCCTGGCCTCCTGGCTGCCGGCCGAGTTCGCCGCGCTTCTCGCCGGTCTCGACGAGGACATCCGCGGCGGGGCGGAGGACCGCGTCACCACGACCGTCGAGGACGTGACGGGCAGGCCCGCCCGGTCGTTCCGGGACTTCGTCAGGCGGACGAGCACCGCATAGGACGCGGTCCAAAGTGGAGTCGTGCGTCGATCGCGGGTCCGCGTTCCGACACCTACGGGCGTATGGATCCACACGGCGCGACGAAGAACCAGCCCGAGGGCTCGTGCTCCAGCCGTGCTTCCGGTGCGCCGGTCGCACATTCCGTGCGCGCGCGAGTGAGGCTTTCGTCCCACGGAATGCCCGACAGCACCGTCCTCGGCACCCGCATGTGGGCGACGACGCTGACCACCACGAGGATGCCGACGAGGTAGCGGCTGCCGGTCACCGCGAGCCGCTCCCACGTCTTCGCCGGCGTCGCGTCGAGGCCCACGAAGATCGCGGTGAACAGGAACAGGCACGGCGCGATGCTGTAGCGCTGCCCGGCCATCACGACCTCCGGCGCCTGCACCTGCAGCACCTGCGTCCAGTTCAGCACCAGGCACGCGACGATGACGACCACGCTGAACACGCACGACACCAGCACGAGCGCCCGCCCCGCCCGGTCGCCGAACCGCAGGCCCGTCGCGATCGGCACGGCCGCCACCAGCAACGCGCCGAGCACCACCAGGTTGCCGTGCGCCGGGTAGAACTGGCTGACGCGCTCCGAGCCCGTGAACGCCACCACGGGCACCCGCAGCAGGCTCGCGAGCAGCACCTGCACCGGGTCGACCTCGTCGTGCGAGTACGGCGTGCGGGAGGTGAACATCATCGTGAGGCCCTGGACGGCCGTCGCGGCCAGGAACGCGATCGGCACCACCTTGCGCGGCTGGAAGAGCCGCACGAGCGCGATCGGGGTCAGCAGGAAGGTCAAAGGGCTGGACAGGGCGGCGAGGACTACGAACACCGCGACCGGCACGCGCGGGGCGTTGCGCCACAGCAACGCCCAGAAAGCGCCGTAGAGCAGGAACCAGTGCAGGTTCGTCAGGTTGTTGAGCGTCTCGGAGTTGCCCGCGGGCAGGACGACCACGAGCGCCGCCAGCGCGAACCGCAGCGGCGCCGAGCGCAGGTAGGCCTTGGAGGCCGCGAACACGATCAACGCGATCAGCGCCCGCAGCACCGCCGCGCACACCGCGAAGCCCGCCGCGGCCCACTCGACCGGCAGCAGCGCGACCAGCTGGGCCACGAGGCGCGGCAGCGCGTGCAGGTAGCCGCCGTAGGGGGTGACCAGGTTCTCCAGCGCCGGCGAGCGCACCGCGTCGACCAGGAACCGGGCGCCGTCCTCGGCCCACAGGTGGTCGAGCCGGGACCAGCCCGCCGGGATGAGCAGCAGGAACGCCATCGACGCCAGGAACCCGCCCAGGAGGCCCAGCCAGGCCCGTTCGTGCGGTGGCTCGTCCGGCAGCGGCACCACGCCGTCCGCGAGCGCTGCTGACCGTTGCGCCGTCATCGCCACCACTCGGTCCCCCATGTCCGACTCGACCCGGGAGAACGTATCCGGTCAGCGGCGGGCGAGGTCCGGCAGGCGCTGGTAGCGGGTCCACTGCTCCGCGGACACCGGCGTGACGCTGGACGAGTTCAGCGCCGCGACCTCGGCCGTCACCACCCACAGCTTGTCGTCGAGCAGCAGCCCGACCTCGCCCTGCGGGTTGGCGACCGCGGGAGCGCCCGCGGGGACCGTCACCGCGAGCTTCAGCGAGTCGACGCCCAGCGGACGGGTGCTCAGCACGCCGCGTGCGAACTTCTCGGCCACCGAACGGCGCTCGAACCGCATCACGCTGCCGCCGATGACGACGTCCAGCGTGCGTTCGGGAGACGGCACGGCGTAGCCGTTGAGCACGTGCGCCTCGGGACCGGTGGTGCAGCCCTTCATCCCGACGGCGTCGAGGCCGAAGTGCGAGATGTTCGTCGGTCCCGCCGGACCCTCGAAGGTGCCGCGCAGCACGTCCAGCGCCACCCGGCCGCACGGGTCCTTGAGGTCGACCGGCGCGTGGCCCTCCGGCGTGCGCACCAGGCCGGGGCCTTCCTCCCAGACGCCGGGGATCAGCACCGGTTCGAACGGGTGGCGGGTGAAGTCCTTGTTCCAGAACGTGACGGTCGTGCCGTCGTCGGTCTCGTGGGCGATGGCGAACGAGGACACCGCCTCGATCCACATCCAGTCCGCGCTGAACGCCTCGACGACCGACCGGGTGCGCGGCTGGTTGTTCGACGTCACCGGCTTGAAGCCCTGCTGGCCGAGCGCCTCGACCCCCTTGGTGAACAGCGGGTCGCGCGAGCGCAGCACGTACTGACCGGCGCCGTTCTGGTGCGAGGCGAGGCCGGTCGTGTCGGTGAACATCAGGTACACCCAGCCGTCGACGTAGACGGCCGACTGCTGACCGGCGCCGTAGGTGTTCTCCCGGATGTTGTCGCCGGCCGGGGCCACGATCGACTGGCCGCCGTTCTCCCGCGCCCAGGTGATGCCGTCGAAGCTCGACGCGACACCGACCGAGCTGCCGTTCGCGTGGTTGTCCCGCGCGGCGCCGGTGTAGTACATGAAGTACTTGTCACCGACCTTGACCAGCGACGGGTCGCACGTGTGCATCGCGTCGAAGCTGCCGCCGCTGCCGGAGAACACCGGGATCGCGGTGCTGAACGGGCCGCCCACCGACGGTCCGTCGCTGTAGAGGATGTCGTCGCCGCCGGGCGGTGCCGCGCTGAGCTGGCTGCACCACCACGCGCGGATGCGCCCCTTGTCCACCATCACGGCCGGTGCGTAGTTGTACGGCGCGTCCCCGGAGCCCGCGAGCACCGTCCCGGCGCTCTGCCGGCCGTTCTCCAGCGTCAGCCTGATCTTGTTCCTGGGCGGCGCGGCCTGCGGCGTCTTCTTCGTCGACGTGCTGGTCTGCGGCTCCTCGGGAACGCCGACCGGGTCACCGACCGCCGCGTTCGTGCACGCGGTGACCGCACTGAGCAGTGCGAGCGCAGCGAGCAACGCGGGAGGTCGGCGACTCAAGGGCACCCACTCATCATAGTGATCAACTCCTCCGGTCGGGTGAAGTCCGTTGTCGCAGGCCCGGTTCATGCGTCGGCGATGAGTCCCGCGAGCGGTCGCGGAGAGCGCGACGCCGCTGCCCAAGAGCACAATTCCGGCGGATCAGAGCCGCTGGGGGAGACGTCGCGGTGTCACCCGGCCTTCCCGGCGGAACGCGGGTGGCGGGACCCGGCCCGTGGGGCTGGCACCATCCAGAGCGGACCTGCCGGATCGGGCACCTCTGGTACGGCTGAGCAGGACGAACCCGGCGTGAGCGCGGGTCGTCGGGTATGTCGGTGGCCCCCGGACACCCGGCGAACGCCTCGGAGTTCGTCAGCGAGCTCCTCGGTCTTGTGATGGTGAGCACAGGATGTCGTTGGTGATCTTCGCGGCTGGGAGCTCGCAGGCGACCTCGACGGCGCCGGTCGCCTCCGCGGTTCTCATCTCGTGTCCTGGAGCTGGGTCTTCTGGCTGCTGGGCGGGTGTTCGCGGACCGCGCAGCGGCGGCGGGACCAGGCGAGGAAGCTTGCCGGGTCACTGCCCTGCCGGAGCGCGGACACCGCGCCTGTCAGCGAGAACATCGCGGCGTGCGTGAGCGTCCGGTCGTGCAGGTCCGGCCGTACCCGGCGGATCAGCGGCCAGTCGTAGCTCGCGAACACGGTCGCGTCGAGCGCGGGGTCGCCGGCGCAGGCGAAGTCCCAGTCGAGGATGCCGCTGATCTTCCCGTTGTGCCACCGCAGGGTGACCGGCGCCAGGTCGCCGTGCACGAACCCTCTCGCGGGCGGCAGCTCCGCGAACCGCCGCAGCACTTCCTCGGCCTCGCTCCGCTCGTCGTCGGTCAGCAGCGGGAAGACGAGTTCGGCGTCCGGTTCGACTGCGGCGAGCGCGTCGAGCACCTCGCGGACCGCGTCGTCGCTCGCCGTGCTCCACCGGGTGCCGGGCAGGTACGAACAAGGCGCCGGGTAGGGACGAGAGGACGACGTGGACCTGGCCGCGTGGCAGGTCCCACCTGTCCTCGAGGAGCTGCGGCAGGCGAACGGCAGGTCCTGCCTTCCGATGTCCGCGAGTCTCTTCGCTCGGCGTTCGGCGAGGGCGGCCATCAGCTGCCCAGGTAGCGGACGACGGCCATCACGCGGCGGCTCACACCGGTCGAGCCGGAGAGGCCGAGCTTGTCGAAGATCGCGTTGATGTGCTTCTCGGCGGCGCTCTGCGAGATGTGCAGTTGGGTGGAGATGCGGGCGTTCGTGAGGCCTTGGGTCATCAGCTCCAAGACGTCCTTCTCCCGCGCTGTCAGCGTTTCGAGCGGGTCGACGTGCGTCGTCCTCGTCAGCAGCCGCCGTACGACCTCCGGGTCGAAGGCCGCGCCGCCCGCCGCGACCCTCTCGAGTGCCTCCAGGAACTCGTCGACCTGGGCCACCCGGTCCTTGAGCAGGTAGCCGACCTTGCCGCCGGTGCTGGTGATCAACTCGGTGGCGTAGCGGTTCTCGACGTACTGGGAGAGCACCAGCACGCTGACCTCCGGCCACCGCTCACGGATCTCGAGCGCGGCCCGCATGCCGTCATCCTTGTGGTCCGGCGGCATCCGGACGTCGGTGACCACGACGTCCGGCCGGTGCTCGTCGGTGGCTTTGAGCAGCTCGGGCGCGGTGCCGACGGCTGCCACGACGTCGTGGCCCTCCTCGGCGAGCAGCCGGACCAGGCCCTCGCGCAGCAGCGTCGAGTCTTCGGCCAGGATCACTCGCACGGCACCCTCGCACCGATCGTGGTGGGTCCGCCGCTCGGGCTGATCACCTCGAACACCCCGTCCACCGCCTTGACCCTCCTGGCGAGCCCGGACAGCCCGGTGCCGGACGGGTCGGCGCCACCGACGCCGTCGTCCCGCACCACGACCGTGATGCCGCCCGGCACCTGCTGCACGAAGATCTCCACGAGTGAGGCGTCGGCGTGCTTGGCCGCGTTGTTGACCGCCTCGGACGCCACGAAGTAGATCACCGTCTCCAGTGCGGCGCCCGGTGAGGCCCGCAGCTCGTTGCGGATCTCGACGCGCACGCCCGACCGTTCCGCCAGCACCTCGAGCGCCGTGCCCAGCCCCGAGTCGTCGAGCACGGCGGGGTACACGCGGGTCGCGACCTCGCGCAGTTCGTCGATGGCCTCGCCGGCGGTGTCGTGCGCCTGCTCCAGCAACTGCTGCAACTGCTCCTCACCCCGGGCCCGCCGCGCTCTGCCGATCAGCATGCCGAGCGCGACGAGCCGCTGCTGGACGCCGTCGTGCAGGTCGCGCTCGATGCGCCTGCGCTCGTCGTCGATCGCCTCGATCACCTCCGCCCGCGTGCTGGTCAGCTCCGCGACCCGTTGCCGCAGCATCGTTTGCTGACTGCGGCCGAGCATCGCCGTCGCGAGCCACCGGTCGAGCACCGCCACGCCCGTCACGCCGGCCAGCGTGACGAAGATGAGCAAGGTGCCCGGCAGCGTCGCCACGGCGATCAACTCGCCGCTCACCACGTCGCCGTCCTTGACCAGGCCCCACGAGCCGTCGAAGAGCCACGCCGTCACCATCGACGCCGCGGTGGTGAGGTAGAGCAGCAGCATCAGGACCACGCCGAAGCCCAGGCCGCCCACCATCCACCGCACGCCCAAGTAGCGCTGGCACCGCCGCGGCGTCAACGGGTCGGCGTGCGCCGCGCCGCTCCACCGCTCGATCCGCCGCAGCTCGAACTCGGTCATCCTGACCGTGCCGACCCCGAGCATCGCGACCAGCAGGCCCGGCGGCGCGGTCGCGATCCCCAGCAGCACCCCGAAGAACGCCCGGAACCAGCCGCGCACCAACGAACCCGCGCTGAGCTGCTCATCCTGGTGCACGTCGATCACGGTACTGACCCACCCGCACCCCGGCATTGCGGTTTACCACACTCTTGCCCTGCGGCTTCCCGCACGAATCCCGGCGGTCGACCTCATGGTCCTCAAGCGAGCCGCTTCCTAGCGTTGACCACGACAAATCCGTTGCAACGCAGGGAGAATCCGATGCTGGCAGAGTGGGCCGTCTCGCTGATGGAGTCGCTGGGAGGCGTGGGCGCGGCCGTGGTCGTGGGCCTCGACAACCTGTTCCCGCCGATCCCGAGCGAACTGGTCCTGCCCCTGGCGGGCTTCTCCGCGAGCAAGGGCGTGTTCAGCTTCCCGGCGGCCCTGTTCTGGACCACGCTGGGCTCGGTGCTGGGCGCTGTGGTCGTCTACCTGGCGGGCATGCTCCTCGGCCGCGACCGAACCCGCCGCCTGGTCTCGCGCCTCCCGCTGGTGCGCGTGTCCGACTTCGACAGGACCGAGGCCTGGTTCACCCGCCACGGCACCAAGGCGGTGTTCTTAGGCCGCATGGTGCCGCTGTTCCGCAGCTTCATCTCGCTGCCCGCGGGCGTGGAACGCATGAACTTCCCGAAATTTCTGGTGCTGACCACCGCGGGCAGCCTGATCTGGAACACGATCTTCGTCAGCGCCGGCTACCTGCTCGGCGAGAACTGGCACCGCGTCGAGTCGTACGCCGGCATCTTCCAGAAGCTCGTCATCGCCGCCGTAGTGGTTGCCGTGGTGCTGTTCGTGGTGACGCGGCTGCGCCAGCGCTCCAAGGGCGACCCGGAGGAGACGGTGGTGATGCCTCGCGTCCGCCGATGACGTTGCGGTACAGGGGAGATGTGCGCAGGGAGATGTGCGCAGGGAGGCGTGGGCAGGGAGGTGTGGGCAGGGTGCGCCGCGGTGGTTAGGAGTGGTGGCGATCGGCGGGCCGTCGTCCGTTGTGGTGGTGCTCCGGCTCCACTGTCCGAACGGGACTCTGCTTCCGTGGTCGACCTCGGGCCGCTATCGGCGCGCGGGTTCGGGCCCGCCGCTGTCTGTCTACCGCTGCTTGTCCGACAACGGACCCCGTTCCCGTGCAGGCGGCGCCGCAAGTCTCAGGTCGCGCGTCATCGGAGAGGGCAGCGCTGCCGGCTTCGCGCCGCAACCCGACCCTTGCGCTCCAGCGTTCGGCTGGCCCAGCACTTGGCCTCCCAGCCAATCGCGCCTAACTGTTCGAGCGCCTTGGCCAGGCCCGCACCTCACCCCGAGCCACCACGCGTCCTGCCCCAATCCCGCCAACACCACCACACCCCGAAAACGCCGGTACCCCAGGCCGGAGGAGTGGCCTGGGGTACCGGGGCAGAACGGGATCAGACGTCGTAGCGGTCCGCGTTCATGACCTTGTTCCACGCGGACACGAAGTCCTGGACGAACTTCGTCGAGGCGTCGTCACTCGCGTAGACCTCGGTGACGGCGCGCAGCTCGGAGTTCGAGCCGAACACCAGGTCGTTGCGGGTGGCGGTCCAGCGAACGGCTCCGGTGGCGCGGTCGCGGCCCTCGAAGTTCTCCTGGTCCTCGGTGACCGACTTCCACTCCGTCTCCATGTCGAGGAGGTTGATGAAGAAGTCGTTGGTCAGCGTCTCCGGCTTGGCGGTGAGCACGCCGGCGGTCGAGCCGCCGTGGTTCGCGCCCAGCACGCGCAGGCCACCGACCAGCACGGTCATCTCCGGCGCGGAGAGGCCGAGCAGGTTGGCCCTGTCGATCAGCAGGTACTCCGACGGCAGCGGCGTGGCCTTGTTGCCGTAGTTGCGGAAGCCGTCGACGGTGGGCTCCAGGACGGCGAACGACTCGGCGTCGGTCTGCTCCTGGGTGGCGTCGGTGCGGCCCGCGAGGAACGGCACCTCGACGTCGTGTCCCGCGGCCTTGGCGGCCTGCTCGATCGCCGCGGCGCCGCCGAGGACGATCACGTCGGCCAGCGAGACCTTCTTGCCGCCGGTCGCGGAGCTGTTGAAGGCCTCCTGCACGCCTTCGAGAACCGGCAGGACCCGCGCGAGCTGGTCGGGCTCGTTGACCTCCCAGTTGCGCTGCGGCTCCAGGCGGATGCGGGCACCGTTGGCGCCGCCGCGCTTGTCGCTCTGGCGGAACGACGAGGCCGAGGCCCACGCCGTCTTGACCAGCTGCGAGACCGAGAGGCCGGTGGCGAGGATCTTGGCCTTCAGGGCCGCGACGTCCGAGGCGTCGATCAGCTCGAAGTCGCGCACCGGCAGGCGGTCCTGCCAGATCAGCTCCTCCTGCGGCACCAGCGGGCCGAGGTAGCGCTGGATCGGGCCCATGTCGCGGTGGGTCAGCTTGAACCACGCGCGGGAGAACGCCTCGGCGAAGGCCTCGTGGTCCTCGGCGAACCGGCGCGAGATCGGCTCGTAGATCGGGTCGACGCGCAGCGCGAGGTCCGTCGTCAGCATCATCGGCTGGCGGTTGAGCGTGCCGTCCTCGGGGTCCGGGACGGTGTTGGCGCCCGCGTCGCCCTTCGGCTTCCACTGGTGGGCGCCGGCCGGGGACTTGGTGAGCTCCCACTCGAACTCGAACAGGTTCTTGAAGAACAGGTTCGTCCACTTGGTGGGCTTCTGGGTCCAGGTGACCTCGAGGCCGGAGGTGATCGCGTCACGGCCCTTGCCGGTGCCGTGCGTGCTGATCCAGCCGAAGCCCTGCGCGTCCATCAGCGAGCCCTCGGGCTCGGAGCCGACGAGCGACGGGTCGCCCGCGCCGTGCGCCTTGCCGAAGGTGTGGCCGCCGGCGATGAGGGCGACGGTCTCCTCGTCGTTCATGCCCATGCGGCCGAACGTCTCGCGGATGTCGCGGGCGGAGGCCAGCGGGTCCGGGTTGCTGTTCGGGCCCTCGGGGTTGACGTAGATCAGACCCATCTGGACGGCCGCGAGCGGCGCTTCCAGTTCGCGCTCACCGCTGTAGCGGGTGTCGCCGCCCAGCCAGTCGGTCTCGGGGCCCCAGTAGACGTCCTCGTCCGGCTCCCACACGTCGTTGCGGCCGCCGGCGAAGCCGAAGGTCTTGAGGCCCATGGTCTCCAGCGCGCGGTTGCCGGTGAAGATCATCAGGTCGGCCCAGGAGACCTTGCGGCCCCACTTCTTCTTGACCGGCCACAGCAGACGGCGGGCCTTGTCGAGGTTGCCGTTGTCCGGCCAGCTGTTCAGCGGGGCGAAGCGCTGCATGCCCGCGCCGGCGCCACCACGGCCGTCGTGGGTGCGGTAGGTGCCCGCGCTGTGCCACGCCATGCGGATCATGAACGGGCCGTAGTGCCCGAAGTCCGCCGGCCACCAGTCCTTCGAGTCGGTCAGCACGGCGTCGACGTCGCGAGCGAGCTCGTCGAGGTCGACGGTCAGGAACTCCTTGCCGTAGTCGAAGTCGCCACCGAAGGGGTTGGCCTGGACGGGGTGCTTGCGGAGGATCCGGAGGTTGAGCTGCTTGGGCCACCAGTCGCGGTTGCCGCCGCCTTCGGTGGGGTGGCTGCGCCGGTTGTGGGCGACCGGGCACTCGCCCTTCGACTCGCTCACGGTGGCGTCAGTGCTGTCGGACACAGGAATCCTTCCGGGTGTTCAAGAACTTTTCGCGGCGGTCGTGCACTCAGGGCAGGTGCCCCAGTAGATGACCTCGGCCTCGTCGATGACGAACCCGTGGTCGTCGGACGCGTCCATGCACGGTGCGTGGCCGATCGCGCAGTCGACGTCGGCGATGGCACCGCAGGACCTGCACACGACATGGTGGTGGTTGTCCCCGACGCGCGTCTCGTAGCGGGCGACCGAGCCCTGGGGCTCGATCTTGCGCAGCAGGCCGGCTCCGGTCAGGGCGCGGAGCACGTCGTACACGGCCTGGTGGGAGACCGCGCCGAGGTTCTGGCGCACGACACCGATGATCGAGTCCGTGTCGGCGTGCGGGTGGGAGTGCACCGCGGACAGCACAGCCATCCTCGGAGCCGTCACCCGGAGCGACGCTCCACGCAACATGCGCTCGAAATCGGAAGCCGTGGGCACGGGGTCCACACTGCCGTCTTTTCTGGATTGAGTCAAGTTAACGAACGATGCAATTCATGTGACGCGATCACCGCCGCACGGCCGACACGGCCTCCGCCAGACGTCGCACACCCTCGGCGAGCACGTGCTCGGGTGCGCCCCCATAGGTCAAACGGAGAAAGCTCCCGGGCGGTTCAGCGGCGAACCACGCCCGTCCCGGGAATACCACGACGTCCCGCGCCGCCGCGGCCGTCGTCAGCTCCAGGTCGTCGACGCCGTCGGGCAACGCCACCCACAGGTGCAGGCCGCCCGACGACTTCGCGATCCGCAGCTCCGGCAGGTGGTCGCCGACCGCGCGGGCCAGAGCGTCGCGCCGGGACCTCAAGGACTGCTGGAGCGTGCGCAGGTGCCGCCGCCAGGCGGGGGAGGTCACGAAGTCGATCGCCGCCTCCTGCAGGGGTCCCGCGACGTACAGGTCCTGCCGGGAGCGGGTGTTCTTCAGGCGTGTGCCGGCCGGCCCGCGCGCCCCGATCGCCGCGACGCGCAGTCCGGGCGCGGCGACCTTGGTGAGCGAGCGGACGTAGACGACGTGGCCGTCGGTGTCCTGCGAGGCCAGCGTCGGCGGCGCGGTGCCGTCGATCGTGAAGCCGCGTGCCCAGTCGTCCTCGACGAGGAACGCCCCCACCGTGCGGACGGTCCGCATGACCTCGGTGCGCCGCTCGTCCGACAACACCGCGCCGTGCGGGTTCGCGTGCAACGGCTGGCAGTAGAAGACCTTCGCGCCGGTCCGTTCGAACGCGGCCCGCAGCAGGTCCGGCCGCACGCCGTCGTGGTCGGCGGGGACGGGCACGACCTTGAGCCCGGCATCGCGTGCGGCCGCGATCGCGCCGAGGTAGGTGGGAGACTCGACGAGCACGGTGTCGCCCTGGGTGCCGAGCCCGCGGAACACCGTCGCCAGGGCCTCCTGCGCGCCCGCGCAGACCGTGATGTCACCGGCCCTGAGCTCGCCGCCCGCCTCCTTCGCGAACCACGCGCGCAGCTCCTCCCTGCCCTCGACCGGCACGCGTCCCCACGACGCGGGTCTGCGGGCGGCCCGGCTGAGCGCGGCGCCGAGCGCGTCGGTGGGCTGCAGGTCGGGGTCGAGGTAGCCGCTGGTCAGCGGGATAACCTCCGGTTTCGGCACCGCGACGAGGTTCGCCACCAAGTCCTCGCCGGGCCTGCCCTCGCCGAGTGCGACGGCCTGCCACGACAGGTCGTGGCCGCTCGCACCCGTCCGCGGGGCCACGAAGCTGCCCCGGCCAGGCCGCACCTCGACGAGGCCTTCCGCCGCCACGCGCTGGATCGCCTGCTGGACCGTCGCGGGCGACGCGCGGTGCCGTGTCATCAGGTCGCGCACCGAGGGCATGCGGTCCCCGGCACGACCGGCGCGGGCGACCGCCCTGAGGTCCTCGATAACGCGGACGGCTGCGTTATCCTCATTCATGAGAGCCAAGAGTAACGTTATCGTGCCTGCGGGGGTAACACTCGGTGCGCTGGGCGTACTGGGGTTCAGCTTCTCCCTGCCCGCGACCCGCCTGGCGGTGGCAGGTCTCGACCCGTGGTTCGTCGCGTTCGGACGCGCGTTCGTCGCCGGTGTCCTGGCGATCGGCTACCTCGCGTTATCGCGTGCGTCCCGCCCGACGGTGACGCAGGTGCGGCGGCTCGTCGTCGTCGCGCTGGGCATCGTGATCGGCTTCCCGCTCTTCACCTCTCTCGCCCTCACCACCCAGACCTCGGCCCACGGCGCCGTCGTGATCGCCGTGCTGCCCATGTCGACGGCGATCTGGGCGGTCCTGCGCGCCTCGGAACGGCCGCCCGTGGCGTTCTGGCTGTCCAGCGGTGCCGGTCTGCTCGCGGTGCTGGCGTTCGTGGCCACCGGTGGCGGTCTCTCCGGTTCGCTCGGCCTCGCCGACCTCTACCTGGTGGTCGCCGTCGTGTTGTGCGGCCTGGGTTACGCCGAGGGTGGCGCGTTGTCCCGCGAGCTCGGCGGGGCGAGGACGGTGTGCTGGGCGCTGGTGGTCTCGTTGCCGGTGACGGTCCCGATCTCCCTGTGGACGGCGGACTTCTCCCGCGCGACCGGCGTCGTCTGGCTCAGCTTCGGGTACGTGTCGCTGATCTCGATGTTCCTCGGCTTCTTCGCCTGGTACGCGGGCCTGGCCGCGGGAGGGGTGGCCAAGATCGGGCAGATCCAGCTGGCACAACCGGTTCTGACGCTGCTGTGGTCGGCCGTGGTGCTCGGTGAACCCGTTGGCTGGCCGGCACTGGCCACGGCCGCGGTCGTTCTCGTGTGTGTGGTGCTGACCCAACGCAACCGTGCCACGTCGCCCACGGCGGCAACCGCCCAGCCGGTGCGCTGACCCACGGAAATTGTCAGACCTCCCTGCCATGCTCGACGCGTGCCGGTCGAAGTCGCGAGCAAGCGCCGCAAGGTGAAGCGCCCCGACGCGGTGGTCATCGACGTGACCTCCCGCGGTCCCGAGCCGTGGGTGCGCTTCAGCCCGTTCTGCCCGCATGGCGGGGTTCCGGTGCCGTTGTCGCCGGGCGTCACGAGCGAATCCGTCGAAGGCTTGTGGCAGGCGCTCAAGGTCTTCGAGTCGGCCGGCGTCGATCCCGCCAAGCTCGCGGTGACGTCCATGAAAGGCCTGAAGCGGACGGTCCGCCGCTTCGGTCGTGTCCGCGGCCACCGCGCGGGCCTGACGGGGGAGCACCTGCTCGACTACCGCACGGCCCGCCGCGAGATCTACCTGCCGGCGTACCGCTGGGTCCTCGACCACCGGGTGCGAGCCGAGGTCGAGCAGTTGCACGAGTTGGCCCAGTCCTCCGACGTCGTGCTGCTCGACTACACGACCAACGGCGACGTCGAGGACGCGAGCACGCCGTTGTCCCATGCCGCTCTCCTCGCCGACCACCTGAGGAGGCTCACCGCGCCCGCGTCCTGAAAACCGGATTTATACTTTCCGCCTTCGGCTTTGGGGGTCGGCAGTGGCGACATCGAACAAGCAGCTGTTCACGATCGTGGACGGGCTCGCCGAGGCGCAGCGCACGTCCGGTCAGCAGTACGACACGTTCCGCGTGCGGGGCAAGGTGTTCGGCTACTACTGGCCGCGCACGCAGACCGTGGGTCTCAAGCAGACGCTGTCGGAGCAGCTGGCGCTCGTGGCCGAACGGCCCGACGTGTTCGAGGTGCAGTTCACCTCCGGCGGCTTCGGCTGGGTCGTGGCGTACCTGGAGGGCGTCGACGCCGACGAGCTCGGCGAGCTGGTCTTCGAGGCGTGGCGGCTGACGGCGCCGGAAGAGCTGGTGGCCCAGGTGCCGGACCTCGCGCGATGAGCAGGGTCAAGTTCGAGCTGCCCGCCGACGACCTGGCCCGTGCGACCGGGTTCTACCGCTCGGTGTTCGGGTGGTCGGCGCAGCACCTGCCGTTCGACTACGTGCTCGTCGACACCGACGGCGACCCGGTCGACGTTCGGGACGCGGACGGCGGCATCTCGCCGCGCACCGAGTTCGTGCGCGGGCCGGTGCTCATCATCGAGGTGCCGGACCTCGACGCCGTGGCCGCCGAGGTGGCCGCAGCGGGCGGGAAGCTGCTCAACGCCAAGGAACGCGTGGGCGACTACGGGTTCTCTCGGTACGTGGAGGACACCGAGGGCAGCGTCCTGTGCCTGTGGGAGTCGATCGGGGAGCGCGGCGAGAGGTCGGCTGGGGAGCCGGTCGAGGACTGAGAGCCGCGCCGGGGCTGCGAGGTGCGGCCACGTCGACGTGCTCGTCGGCAACGGGCGGCGTTCCTCGCAGAGCTAGCGGAACAGGATGCGCGTGATCTCCGTGTCGGTGGCGCGGCCCTCGTCGTAGGCGCCTTCGCCCTTGAGGTCGTTCATGACGGCGAGGGTGTAGCGCTCGTCTTGACCGACGAAGCCGACGGAGTTCATCACCCAGCCGCCGTCCTCCTCCGACCAGCCGTTCTTCGCACCGGAGTCCGGGCCCCAGACGCCCCACTGCTGCGGCGGGCCGACGTCGCGCATCTGCTCGACGATGTAGGCGCGGTCCTCGGCCGGCAGGGAGTCGAGGACGTAGTTGATCAGGCGGTCGAGGTCGTTCGCCGTGCACTTCTCGAAGCCCCAGTAGGGGAACTCGGCGGAGTACCCCTTTTGTGCCACCAGGCTGGTCATGCCGTACCGGGCGAACGCGGTGTTGAACGTCGTGCCGCCGTAGCGCTTCCAGAGCGTGTCCGCTGCGTCGTCGTCGGACGTGTGCAGCATTGCGCTCATGAGCGTGCGGTCGTCCTCGCTCAGCTCGATCTTGCCGGTGCGATGGCGTTCCAGCAGGTTCACGACCATGGCGAGCTTGATGGTCGACGCGGTCCAGGTCAGGTCGTTCGCGTGGCCGTTGCGCCAGATCGCGCCGGTCTTGCGGTCGCGCAGCACGAAGCCCACGGTGCCCGGCCTGGTCTCGGCGTAGTCCTCGGCGGCCTCGAGGCGCCTCTGGAACTCGCACTCGAACCCGCTGTCGGGTAGCGGGCAGGCCTCCGGCGCGGCCACGAGAGGTGCCGCGGCCGGGGTGTGGGCCACGGCGGGAGGCTCCGCCGTCACGGCGTGGCCGCACGCCGTCAGGGCGAGCGCGCACGCGACGAGGATCGGACGGAGCATGCGCCGCACGCTATGGGGTCGGCCCAGGACGGGTCGACCGCCAGACGGACGCGCCGGCCACGTCGCCCGATATGTAAAAGATGTTTGACACGATGTCGACTTCGTTTTACCTTGGTCGTGTCAGGTTTCTTTGACATCAGGAGCGGGACCGTGGCGTTCGAGGAGAAGCGGGCGTGGGCCCTGGCGGTCATCGCCTCGGTCGGGTACGCCGTGTACGCGGTGGTTGTCCTGAGTCGTGCCGCGGGCCGGTCGCTGGTCGACGTGTCGTACGCGGACGCTCTGCTGTGGACCACGGGGCTCGGGATCGTCGCCGGCATCGTGTCGGGCATCTGGTTCGGCGTCGCGGCGCGGAACGACGGGCTGCAGAGCGACGAACGGGACAGGGAGATCGGCCGGCTCGGCGACCACGTCGGGCAGTCGTTCGTCGTCATCGGCGGCATGAGCGCGATGGTGCTGGCGGTGCTCGAGGCGTCGCACTTCTGGATCGCGAACGTGCTGTACCTCTGCTTCGTGCTGTCCGCGGTGCTCGGCTCGGCCGCGAAGATCGCGCTCTACCGGCGGGGAACGCTGTGAAGCCCACGAAAGTCACGAACTCCATCCGCGCCCTGCGGTTCGCGCACGGTGAGATGAAGCAGGCCGACCTCGCCTCGGCCATCGGCGTCACGCGGCAGACGTTGATCGCCATCGAGCAGGGCAGGTACTCGCCCTCGCTGGAGGTGGCGTTCAAGATCGCCCGAGTGTTCGGGGTGTCGCTCGAAGAAGTGTTCCAGTACCCGGAGGAGTGAGCTGTGAAGGCTGTCGTGCAACGAAGATACGGATCGGCGTCGTTCGGTGAGCTGGACGTGCCCGTGCCCGGACAGGGTGAAGTTCTGCTGGAGGTGCGGGCGGCGGGCGTCGACATGGGCACCTGGCACCTCCTCACCGGCAAGCCGTACCTGCTGCGTTACATCGGGTTCGGGGTTCGCGGGCCGAAGTCGCCCGTGCCGGGACGGGACGTGTCCGGTGTCGTGACACGGCTCGGCCCCGGCGTCACGGAGTTCGCGGTCGGCGACGAGGTGTTCGGCACGTGCGAGGGGGCGTTCGCCGAGTACGCGGTCGCACCCGTCTCACGGCTGGCGCGCAAGCCCGCCGGGACGTCGTTCGCGGAGGCGGCCGCCCTGCCGATCTCGGGTGGAACGGCGCTGCAGGGGCTGCGAGGAGTGCGGGCGGGACAACGGGTTGCCGTGCTCGGCGCCGGCGGTGGCGTCGGGTCGTACGCGGTGCAGATCGCCAAGTCGCTCGGTGCGCACGTCACGGGCGTGTGCAGCACACGCAAGGTCGAGCTGGTGCGCTCGTTGGGTGCGGATGAGGTCGTCGACTACACGGTCGCGGACTTCACCGGCACGTTCGACCTCATCTTCGACTGCGGTGGCAACAGGTCGTTGTCGAAGATGCGCAAGATGCTCACGCCGCGGGGCACGCTGGTGCTCGTCGGTGCCGAGACCGGTGGCGCGGTCACGGGCGGGTTCGAGCGGTCATTGGCCGCGGTCGTGCTGAACCTGTTCGTGTCCCAGAAGCTCGTCCCGCTCATGACGGCGGAACGCGCCGACGTCTTCGAGGAACTGCGCGTGCTGGTCGAGGCGGGCAGCCTGAAGGCCCCGGTGGAGCGCGAGTTCCCGCTCTCCGAAGGACTCGACGCGATCGAGCACGTCTACTCGCGGCGGGTGCTCGGCAAGGTCGTCGTCACGATCTGACCGCCGATCACCACGGTCGTCACGTGGTGCAGCGCCGTGATGTCCCGCAGGGGATCTCCTTGCACGGCGATGACGTCGGCGTCCCAGCCGGCCCTCAACATCCCCTTGCCCACCCCGCACGCCCTGGCGGCCTGACTGGTCGCGCTCGCCAGCACGGCGCGGTTCGGCATGCCCGCGTCGATCATGTCGGCCAGCGCGTGGGCGGTGATCCCGTGCCCCTTGCCGGCGCCGATGCCGCCGTCGGTCCCGGACACGGCACGAACGCCGTGGTCGTACATGCGGCCGACGGCGTTGATCTTGGCGGCGAGGCTCATCCCCGTGCGTTCGAACGCCTCCTTGACGTGCGGAGGTGGTTCGAGCGTGGAGCCCAGGGTGTGGCAGACGGCGATGTCGGCTTCCGCCAGCGCGTCCAGCAGTTCCGCGGGGAGCACCATCGCCCCGCGGGACAGGCACGTGCAGTGCTCGACGCCGTCGACGCCCGCGGCCACGGCGTGCTGGACCGCTGCC
Source organism: Lentzea jiangxiensis (assembly GCF_900104175.1). Lineage (GTDB taxonomy): Bacteria > Actinomycetota > Actinomycetes > Mycobacteriales > Pseudonocardiaceae > Lentzea > Lentzea jiangxiensis. The sequence continues at coordinate 174,901 of NZ_FNIX01000006.1, read as the reverse complement.
AGGCTGTGGGCGTGCGCGGTCACGGGGAGGCCGAGCGAGTGGGCCTCCTCGACGACCACGCGCAGTTCGTGCTCGGTGAACTGGCAGTCGTCGACGATCGTGCCGGGGGTGGCGAACCCTCCGCTGGCCATGATCTTGACGATGTCGGCCGCGCGCTCGGCCCGCTCGCGCACGGCCCGGCGCAACGCCTCGTCGCCGGACGTCTCACCGCCCATCGACCAGCAGTGGCCGCGCGGGCTCGTGATGGGCGGGCCGGACGCGAGGACGCGCTGCCGGTGCCTCGACCGCTGCTCCACGACGGACCAGCGGCGGTCGCCGAGGTCGCGGACGGTCGTGACACCGGCCAGGAGGTGGCGGCGCAGACCGTCCTCGACCACCTCGTCGAGGTGCTCCTCGGTGAACTCGGGCAGGCGGTCCAGGGCGCCGTTCTCGCTGTCCGCGCACAGGTGCACGTGGGTGTCGATCAGTCCCGGTAGGACGGTGGCGGTGCCGAGGTCGACGACCTCGGCACCCGCGACGTCCGGATGGCCCTGTTCGACGGCCTTGATCGTGCCGTTCTCGGTGATGACCGTGACGGGGCCGGCGAGCGTCCGCTCACCGTCGAAGGCACGCCCTGCCCGCAGCGCCAGCATCCGGACAGTGTGAGCTCCACATGCTGGGAAAGCAACGGTCAGCGGGCATGCGGAAGGGGGGCGAACTCCTCGACCTGGGGCAGGTCGTGGCCCAGCCGGTCGCGCTTCGCCGTCAGGTACGCGATGTTGTGGGCGTTCGGCTTCATCAGCGACGGCACGCGTGCGGTCACCGAGATGCCGTTCTCCTCGAGCGCCGCGATCTTGTCGGGGTTGTTGGACATCAGCCGCACCGACTGCACCCGCAGGTGCTTCAGCACGCGGGCCGCGGGGGAGTAGTCGCGGACGTCGACCGGCAGGCCGAGCGACGTCGCCGAGTCCAACGTGTCCAGTCCCTGGTCCTGCAACACGTGCGTGCGGATCTTCGACACCAGACCGATTCCGCGACCCTCGTGCCCGCGCAGGTACACGAGGATTCCGCTGCCCTCACGCACGATGGTGTTCAACGCGGCGTCGAGTTGCTCTCCGCACTCGCAGCGCATGGCCGCGAAGATGTCACCGGTCATGCACTCGGAGTGGATGCGCACCAGCACGTTCTCGCGCAGCTTGGTCTTCCCGTAGACGAGGGCCATGTGCTCGTGACCGTTCGTTCGGAACGCCACCGCGCGGAAGGTGCCACGTCGTGTCACCAGGTCGGACTCGGCCACGTCCTCGTCGCTGAAGGCCTCTTCGAACATCTCGGTCCCCTCGTCACAGAACGCCTTCCGAACGTGCAGCTACGCTCGGATGGAGGTCGCACCGTAACCCGACCGCACAGCGGAGGTCATCCTGTTCAGCATCACCGTTCGCGATCACGTGATGATCGCCCACAGTTTCCGCGGCGAGGTCTTCGGTCCAGCGCAACGTCTGCATGGAGCAACGTTCCTGGTGGACGCAACGTTCAAACGCGCGGAACTCGATTCCGACAACATCGTCGTCGACATCGGACTGGCGACGCAGGAGCTGGGCAAGGTCCTGGCCGTGTTCAACTACCGCAACCTGGACGAGGAACCGCAGTTCGCGGGCATCAACACGTCCACGGAGTGGCTCGCGAAGCACATCGCCGACCAGCTCGCGGAGAAGATCTCCGAGGGGGCTCTGGGTGAGGGCGCTCACGGGATCGATGCGATCGCCGTCACACTCCACGAGTCGCACGTGGCGTGGGCGAGCTACGAACGTGCGCTTCGTCCTACCGGCTGACGTCGGCGATCCGGCCAGTCCCAGCGGCGGCAACGTCTACGACCTCCGCGTGAGCGCGGGTATGGACCTGCTGACCGTCGCTGGTGACTGGCCGCGTCCGGCCGACCCCACCGCGTTGCGGCAAACGCTTGCGCAGATTCCGGACGGGGAGGTCGTCCTGCTCGACGGCCTGGTGGGCTGCGGTCTGCCCGAGGTGGTCGTCCCGCACGCCCGGAGGCTGCGGCTCGCCGTCCTCGTGCACCTGCCGCTGGCCGACGAGACCGGGCTCGACCCGGCGACGGCCGCGCTCCTGGACGAGAAGGAGGGCCAGGTCCTGCGTGCCGCGAGCGCCGTGGTCGCCACCAGCCCCACGGCCGCGCGCGAGATCCGGTCCAGGCACGGGCTCGGGCACGTCCACGTCGTCGTGCCGGGCACCGATCCGGCGCCGGTCGCCACGGGCACCGACGGCGTGCACCACCTGCTTTGCGTCGCGTCCATCACACCCCGCAAAGGCCACGACGTGCTGCTCAGGGCGTTGCGGAGGCTCGACCGCGACTGGCGGCTGACGTGCGTCGGCCCGCACCGGCCGTTCCTGGGCGAACTCCCGCGCGACGAGCGCGTCAGCTTCCCCGGGCCACTCGCCGGCGAGGCGCTGACCGGCGCTTACCTCCAAGCGGACCTGTTCGTCCTGGCGTCTCGCGCCGAGACCTACGGCATGGTGGTCACCGAGGCGCTCGCACACGGTCTGCCGGTCATCGCGAGCGCTGTCCCGGATGCCCTCGGCGACGGCGGTCTGCTCGTCCCCGCCGGGGACGAAAACGCGTGGGGAGCTGCACTGACGCGCTGGTTCCAAGATCAGGAACTGCGCTCGGAACTGCGGGCCAGGGCGCTCGCCAGAAGAGCCGTCCTGTCCACTTGGGACGAATCCACAGAGGACCTGCGGAGGGTGCTGGCTACTCTGCGGCCATGACCTTCGCCCCGGAATGGCTGGCACTGCGGGAGAGCGCCGACGCGCAGGCGCGCTCGACCGAGCTCGTGGAAACCCTCCGCGAAACTCTGGTGAACCGAAACCCCCTGACGATCCGTGACCTCGGTTGTGGAACGGGATCGATGGGGCGATGGCTCGCCGGGAGGCTCGGCGGCGTTCAGCACTGGGTGCTGCACGACCGCGACCCCCGGCTGCTCGGCCTCGCGGAGGCCGGCATGAGCGCCTTCGAGAACGTCACCGCCGAGACGCGCGAGGGCGACCTCACGTCGCTGCGGGCCGCCGACCTCGAGGGCTCCGACCTCGTCACCTGCTCCGCGCTGCTGGACCTGCTCACCGCCGAGGAGATGAACGCTCTGGCCGCTGCCTGCGTAGAAGCTCATGTGCCCGCACTGTTCACGCTCTCGGTGGCAGGCCGGATCGAACTCGACCCGGCCGAGCCGCTCGACGCCGCCTTCCAGGACGCGTTCAACGCCCACCAGCGTCGCGTCGTGAACGGGCGGCGCCTGCTCGGCCCGGACGCTCCGGCCGTCGCGGAAGAGGCGTTCGCGGCCCACGGCGCTTCGGTCCGCACGGCGCGGAGCCCCTGGCGTCTGCACGCCGGCGCCCTGCAGTCGGAGTGGCTGAAGGGCTGGGTCGGCGCGGCGGTGGAGCAGGAACCCGCACTCGCCTCCGAGGCGTCCGAGTACCTGCGCCGCAGGTCGACGGCCTCCGCGGTGGTCCACCACGTCGACCTGCTGGCACTACCGGGAGCTGTGTGATGAAGAAGTTCTGGCCGTGGCTGCGCCTGGTGCTGGCGGCGGGGATCCTCCTCGCCCTGGGCCTGCGCCTGGGCACCGGGGCGTTCGTCGACGGACTGCGCGCGATCGACGCGTTCTCCGTCGCCGCCGCCCTGGCGATCGGGCTCGTGACGACGGTGCTCAGCGCGGGTCGCTGGGTCCTCGTCGCGCGCCGCCTCGGCCTGCCGCTGACCCTGCGCACCGCGGTCGGCGACTACTACCGCGCCCAGCTCGTCAACGCCGTGCTGCCCGCGGGCGTGCTCGGCGACGTGCACCGCGCGATCAACCACGGCCGGGAGTCGGGCGACGTCGGACGGGGCGTGCGCGCCGTGTTCTTCGAACGCTTCGCCGGCCAGATGGTGCTCATCGGGATCGGGCTCGCGGTGCTGCTCACGCACCCCGCGCCCGGCCTCGGCCTCGCTCCGGACGGCACCACCGCGGCACTCGTCCTCGCGGGCCTCGTCGTGGCCGTGGTCGTCGGGTGGCGGGTCAAGCCCGTGCGGAAGGCGCTCGCCGACACCCTGGCGGACGGCATCCGGCTGCTCTCGCTGAAGATCTGGCCCGCGGTCGTCGCGCTCTCGGCCGCCGCGGTCGCGGGCTACGTCGCGCTGTTCCTGGTGGCCGCCCGCGCCGCCGGGTCGGACGCCACGACCACCCAGCTCGCGCCGGTCGTCGTGCTGGCACTGCTGATCATGGCGATCCCGGTGAACATCGGCGGCTTCGGCCCGCGCGAGGCGTTCCTGGCGGTGGCGTTCGGCGCCGCCGGGCTGGGCGCCCAGCACGGCTTCACCACGGGCATCGTCTACGGCGTGCTCGCGCTCATCGCGGCCATGCCCGGCGCGGTCGTGCTCTTCCTCTCACGCCGCGCCAAGACCGAAAAGGGCGGCGTAGTGGCCGAACGACTCGGTCAGACCCGCGAGCAGGAGCTCGCCCTTGCGCGCTGACGCGAGCGAGGGGCGCCCGATGACGCCGGACCCGGTGTACGGAGCCAGACCCAGGGTCAGCATGTGCCGCCGGTCCTCCGCCAGGTGGTCAGCGCTGTCGTAACCGGGACGGATCAGATCGGGGTGGGCGTGCAGCAGGATCGAGGTCTCCAGCTCGCCCGCGTGCATGTCGCTGTACGCCGAGGTCTCGATGCCGGCCTTCTCCCGCGCGAACGCCCAGTCGTCGCGGCCCGGGAAGAGTGCGAGCCCCTCGCCCTCCTGCACGACGTTCGACAGCACGTAGTTGCCGCCGTGGCCGTTGACCAGGACCAGGTTCGTGACACCGGTGCGCCGCAGGGAGTCCGCGATGTCCTCGACCACTGAGATCAGCGTGCGCGCGGTGATGCTGACGGTGCCGGCCCAGCCGGCGTGCTCCTGCGAGCACGAGAACTGCAGCGGCGGCAGCAGCCGGACCGGGTACCGCGCGGCGATCGCCGACGCGATCGTCCACGCGATCACCGAGTCCGTGGCCAGCGGCAGGTGCGGGCCGTGCTGCTCGGTGCTGCCGACCGGGAGCACGGCCACGCGCTGGTCGCGGACGTCGACCGTGGTGTCACTCGGGAACATGGCCCCGACCGTAGTCAATCCGGTGGCACAGCGCCGGAATCGCACCGCCGGCCAGTCCCGGCAGCACGTCCGGCAGCTCCTCGAACGCGCTGTGTCCCGTGATCAGCGCGTCGAACCTGTCATCGGCCAGCAGGTCCAGCGCGACGGCCATGCGTTCGGCGTAGGTGCGGTCCGGACGGCCGACCGCACCGACCTGGCTGCTGCGGATCGTGAGCCGGCGCGAGTGGAAGAACTCGCCCAGCGGCACGGAGATCTTCCTGTCGCCGTACCAGCTCAGCTCGACGACGCGGCCCTCGGGCGCGAGCAGGTTCAGCGCCGTGGTGAGACCGGGTTCGGTCGCACTGGCGTGGAAGACGAGGTCGCAGCCGTCGAGGGCGTGGTCCGGCAGGGCGAAACCGACACCGAGGGCGCGGGCGGTCGACTCGCGCGCGGGATCGGCGTCCACGAGCTCGACCCGCGCGCCGGGGAACGTCGCGAGCACCGCGGCGATGCTCGACCCGACCATGCCGCCACCGACCACCGCGATCCGGTCGCCGACCAGCGGACGCGCGTCCCACACGGCGTTGACCGCGGTCTCCACGGTGCCCGCGAGCACCGCCCGAGCAGCGGGAACGCCGTCCGGAACGGGGGTGACCGCCGCTTCCGGCACCACGTAACGGGTCTGGTGCGGGTAGAGGCAGAACACCGTGCGCCCGCGCAGCCGTTCGGGTCCGTGTTCGACGACGCCCACGTTGAGGTACCCGTACTTCACCGGCCACGGGAAGTCGCCCTCCTGGAAGGGAGCCCTCATCACCGAGTACTGGTTCTCCGGCACGCCACCGCGGAAGACGAGAGTCTCCGTGCCGCGGCTGACCCCCGAGAACAGCGTGCGCACCTCGACCTCGCCCGGACCCGGTTCGGCCAGCGCGACCTGCCGAACCTCCCCGTTCCCGGATTCATCGAGCCAAAAGGCACTCGCCGTACGTGTCACTCACAACACCTCCGCCGCACGAAGTTCGTTAGGGGCACCTGATGATCACACTTCAGCACACCGGGACACCCGCCGTCGTGCGGGAGCCTGCCGCCTGGGCCCTCGCCCAGGTCCTCCTGCTGGGTGTGGTGGCCGCCACCGCGGGCCTCGGGCCGATGGGCTGGGCCGCGGGGCTCGCCTACGGGTTCGCCACCTGGGCGTTCCTCGGCTACGGCATGCAACGCCACGGCACCAGGTCGCTGGGGCCCGCTGACCGCGTCACGCTGGCCCGCGGCCTGATGGTCGGCGCCGTGACCGCGCTGGTCGCCGACCGCGCCGGGCAGGACGTGCCGGTGGCGCTGGTCGTGACCCTCGCGGCGGTCGCGTTGTCGCTCGACTGGGTGGACGGCCAGGTCGCTCGCCGCACCGGCACCTCGACGGCGCTGGGGGCGAGGTTCGACATGGAGGTCGACGCCTTCCTGATCCTCGTGCTCAGCGCGTACGTCGCCGTGCACATGGGTCCGTGGGTGCTCGCGATCGGCCTCATGCGGTACGTGTTCGTCGCCGCGTCGTGGCGTTTCCGCTGGATGAACGCGCCGCTGCCCGCCAGCTACGCGCGCAAGGTCGTGGCGGCGGTCCAGGGGATCTTCCTGGTCGTGGCGGCGTCGGGCCTCCTGCCGTTCGCGAGCGTGCTCGTCGGCCTCGCGCTGGCGTCGCTGGTGTGGTCGTTCGGTCGCGATGTGCTCTGGCTGCGGACCACCAGCGCTGTCGCGGTGGGACAATCCCGCCATGTCTGAGCAGACCTCTACCGCGGCGAAGGTCGGCAACGTCGTCGTCTGGATCCTGCAGATCGCGCTCGCCGTGCAGTTCTTCCTGAACGGCTACGCCCTGTTCACCGACCAGTTCGTCGCGAAGTTCGACGACATCGGCTTCGGGCAGTGGTTCCGGTACCTCACCGGCGTGCTGGAGATCGCCACCGCGGTCGGCCTGCTCATCCCGCGCGTCTGCGGCCTCGCCGCGCTCGTGCTGGCGGGCATCATGGCCGGCGCCGCGCTCACCGAGATGGTCCTCGTGACGAACGGGGGCATCGACGACGCGACGATGCCGCTGGTCTTCATGGTGTGGGCGCTGGTGATCGCGGTCTACCGCCGCGAGCAGATCCTCGGCGCGCTCAGCCTGGTGAAGAGGAAGTGACTTTCGGGAAGTAGCGGAGCACCGCGACGTCCCCGACTTTCGTGACGTCCTCCAGGTGGAATCGGCGTGCCGGTCCACCGGGGAATTCGGCGGGATTCACGAAACGCGGGGCCGTCGCCTGCCCGATCAGCATCGGCGCCACCGCGACGCGGATCTCGTCGGCCAGTCCGGCGCGCAGGAACTCGGTGTGAATGCTCGTGCCGCCTTCGACCATGAGCTTTCCCACGCCCCGCGCCCCGAGGTCGTCCAGAATGTCGGCGAAATCGGTGAAGGTCTTCGTTTCCGCCAGGTCGCCGACGGTCGTCGTCGCGCTCCTCGTGTAGACCAGCCGTTCGCCGCCGCAGTGCCAGAACCGCAGCTCAGGGTCCAGATCACCGCTCCTCGTGACGATGACCCGCAGCGGGAACCCCGGCTTTCCGCCCGCGATTCTGCGCGCCCGCCGCTCGTCGTTGTAGACGAGCAGCCGCGCGTTGTCCCGGCGCAACGTCCCGGCTCCGGCCAGAATCGCGTCGGACTCCGCGCGCAGCCTGTCGACGTGGTCGAAGTCCTCGGCGTTGGAAAGCGGAAAGCGTTCTGTGCCGCGATCGTCGATGTGGCCGTCGATGCTGACGGCGACGCTCAGCAGAACGTGCGGGCGAGTCACGAACCCGATCGTAGTGCAGTTGAACCGGGTGCGGGTTGTGCCGCGTTTACCTCGTAGGGTCTGAAAGGGGTTTCCCGGTGAAGATGGTGCTGCGGCGGACGGTCACGGTTCTGGCGGGGCTGTTCGTGTTGTTCGTGCTCATCGCACCGAGCGACCTCGAGAAGTTCTCCTTCGAGGCGTTCCTGCGGGTGCCGCTCGAAGGCCTCATCGGCGTGATGGCGCTGGTGCTGCTGCCGGACCGGCTCCGCAGGCCGGTCGCCGTCGCGGGCGGGGTCGCCCTCGGCCTGTTCACGGTCGTGAAGATCATGGACATCGGCTTCGACATGGTGCTGTACCGGCCGTTCGACCTCGTGCTGGACTGGCCGTTGCTGGCGCCCGCCGTCGACTTCGTGGACGTGACGTTCGGCCGCTTGGCCTCCGTGCTGGCCGTCGGGCTCGCGGTGGCCCTGGTCGCCGGCGTCGTGTGGCTGGCCGCGCTTTCGGTGCTGCGGCTCAGTTCCGCGGCCTCGGCACGGCGTCCTGTCGCGGTCCGCGCGGTGGCACTGGTGGCCGTGGCGTGTGTTTCCCTTGCCGTGCCGGGGGTTCCGGTCTACTCCGACGCCGCCGCGACCTCGCTGGTCGACCACGCGCGGCGCGTCCAGGCAGGTCTGCACGACCAGGAGGTGTTCGCGGCGGAGGCCTCGGTCGACGCCTACCGCGGCCATCCCGGGCTGCTGTCCTCGTTGCAGGGCAAGGACGTCGTCTTCACGTTCGTGGAGAGCTACGGCAGGTCCGCTCTCGACATGCCCGGCGTGGCGGCCAAGCTCGCCGACGGCAACGCGCGTCTGCAGGCGGCGGGGTACGCGGCCAAGTCCGCCTACCTGACCTCGCCGACCGCCGGCGGGGGCAGCTGGATGGCGCAGGCGACGCTGCTGTCCGGGCTGTGGATCGACAACCAGCAGCGCTACCGCAACCTGGTGGCGTCCGACCGCCTCACGCTGCCGCGGGCGTTCCGCGAGGCGTCGTGGCGGTCCGTCGGTGTGGTCCCCGGCATCACGCAGGCGTGGCCGGAAGGCGACTTCTTCCACTACGACGAGATCTACGCCGCCCAAGACCTCGGGTACAAGGGCCCGCGGTTCGGTTACGCGACCACTCCGGACCAGTTCACCCTGGAGTCGTTCCAGCGGAACGTTCGTTCGAAGCAGCACGGTCCGGTGATGGCGGCGATCCCCCTGGTGTCCTCGCACGCGCCCTGGTCGCCGACGCCGGACTCCGTCCGCTGGGAGGAGCTGGGCGACGGCTCGATCTACTCGACCATGCCCGCCTCGAACGACCCGCCGGAGTCGATCTTCGGCCGCGACCCGGCCGCCGTGCGCGCCGACTACGCGCACTCCGTCTCGTACTCGCTGGAGTCGGTGATCTCGTACCTGGAGACCTACGGCGACGAGAACCTCGTCTTCGTGTTCCTGGGCGACCACCAGCCCGCGCAGATGGTGACCGGGGAGGCGGCGTCGCGGGACGTGCCGATCACCGTCGTCGCCCGGGACCCCGCCGTGCTGCAGCGGGTCGAGGGCTGGGGGTGGGACGACGGCATCAGGCCGGGAACGTCGGCCCCGGTGTCGCGGATGAGCGACTTCCGGGACCAGTTCCTCTCGGCCTTCAGCCCGCCCCGGCCCTGATCAGCCCATCGTCTTCTGGCCGTCGATCGTCTCGCGGATGATGTCCGCGTGGCCCGCGTGCTGCGAGGTCTCCGCGACGATGTGGACGAACACGCGCCGCGCCGACCGCGTCTTGCCCTTCGGGAACCACGGCGCCGACGGCAGCGGGTGCGAGAGGTCCAGGTCGACCGTCTCGACCAGCTTGTCGGTGTACGCCGCGACCTCGTCGTAGCGGGAGAGGATGCTCTCCAGCGTCTCGCCCGGCTCCATGCGGAAGTTGCGCTGGTGGTTCTCGAAGGACTCCGGGTCGAACTCCATCGCCGACGGGCCGTGCTCGACGAACTTGACCCAGCCCTCCTCGACCGCGGCGACGTGCTTGATCAGGCCGCCGATGCTCAGCGCGCTCTCGGTCGGGCTCGACGCCGCCTGCTCGTCGGTCAGCCCCTGCGCGGTGAACCTCAGGAACCAGCGGTGCTGCCGCAGGGACTCGAGGAGGTCCGCGCGCTCGCCGGTGAGGATCTCGGTGGTGGTCATTGCTTCTGTCCTCCGCAAGTTTGTCCGACACGAAGGACTCTAGGGCCACTTGAGGTCAGCTTGTGTCCTAGACGAACGGCCACATCAGCGGAGTTCGAGCGATTTGGCGTTGGCCTGATGTCACTCTCCGTGAGTCAGTTGGACGGGACGAATCACCTGTCCAGGTAACCGTCGTCCGGGCGGTCCACGCGGCCGCCGCCGTCCTCGGTCTCCTCGATGTGCATCGCGGTCTCCTCCGACGCGGTCACGTGCCCACCGGCCTCCTCGACCGCGACCGCGTCCGGCTCGTCGTCGACGGGCTCGCCGCCACCCAGCGGGGTCGTGAACTGGTGCTCAGTCATGCCCTGGTGGTTTCCGGCGAACCGGACGCGCAAACGTCGGCAGTGCGGCGCCGGGAGGTCGTGACGGAACCGGAGGACGTCGTCGCGCGACGGCGCTAGGGTCGAGGCATGATCGCCGAGGACCTCCAGCGCTACCTCCAGGCCTCCCGCGACTCGGTGCTGTCCTCTTTGGACGGACTGAGCGAGTACGACGTGCGCCGCCCGCTCGTTCCCAGCGGCACCAACCTGCTCGGCCTCGTGAAGCACCTGGTCGGCATCGAGTTCGGCTACCTCGGCGACTCCGTGGGCCGCCCCGCGCCCGTGGTGCTGCCGTGGAACGAGGACGGGTCGGTCTGGGAGAACGGCGACATGTGGGCCAAGCCCACCGAGAGCCGCGAGTACCTCGTCGGCCTCTACCGCGAGGCTTGGCGGCACGCGGACGCCTCGATCGCGGAGCTGCCGCTGGACGCCCCGGCGTCGGTGCCGTGGTGGGCGGAGCACAAGCGCGAGACGACGTTCGGGCACCTGCTGGTCCGCGTCGTGGCGGACACCGCGCAGCACGCCGGGCACTGCGACATCGTGCGCGAGCTCGTCGACGGGCGGTCCGGCGCGAGCAACCCCGACGGCTACTACGACCTGGTCCTGCGCATGGCCGGTGCGCCGAGCACGGACGGGAACGCGTAACGCCGGCAGCGGATCGAGCTGAGCACCCTTGTCGAAAGTCAGTGCCGATCGGTTCCGATGGACAGGGGCGCGCCGGCCGGGACCTTCGTAGTTTCGGCTGGGTGACTTGGCTGACTGTGGGCACCGACGCGGTGCTCGGTGTGTTCGCGGTGATGTTCGCGCTGTTGTGGTTGCGGCACCGGCTCAGGGCGTTCCTCGCCGGGGCGGGTGTCGTGGTGGCCTACGCGATCAGCGAGGTCGTCAAGCTGGTCGTCCGGGAGGAACGGCCGTGCCGCGCGGCGCCGTCGATCGCGGAGTGCCCGGCGCCGGGCGACTGGTCCTTCCCCAGCAACCACTCGGTGATCGCGGGTGCCTCGGCGATGGCGATCTGGGCGCTGCACAGGACCTACGGCTGGATCGCCGCGGTGTGTGCGGTCGCGGCGGCTGCCTCCCGCGTCGTAGTGGGTGTCCACTATGTACACGACGTCATGGCCGGGCTGGCGCTCGGAGCGTTGGTGTCGTGGGGGATCGCGGTGCTGCTGGAGAAGAGGCTGCCGGTCCGGCAACGGCGTGAGGAGGTGGAGGCGCCGACCGTGGTGCTGCAACGACTGCGATGATGGACGCCGTGTGGGAGGTCCTGCTCTACCTGCTCCTGTTCGTCCTGGCGTTCGCACTCGTGCGCACCCGTCCCGCGGTCGCTCTCGGCACCGCCCTGGGTTCCTGGCTCGTCTGCTACCTCATCAGCGTCGAGTTCGACGTCAGGGTGGTGGCGCTCGCTCCCGCACTCGCGCTGCTCAGCTTCCTCGCGGGCCGGCACGCCGCCGACCCGCGGCCCACGGCGATCGCCCTGACCGCGGCCGAGGTCGCCGGTGTCGTCGTCGCCCTGACCGAGCGCGGGGGTTCGGACACCGCGCTCGCCGTCACCTCCGGCATCGGTGTGCTCGGCGTGGTGCCGTGGGCGTTCGGGCGGTTCCGGCGCCGGTTCGCCGAGCTGCGCGAGGTCGGCTGGGAACACGCGGCCCTGCTGGAGCGCGACGTCGACAACGCGCGCGACTCCGAGCGCGCACGTCTTGCCGGTGAGATGCACGACCTCGTCGGTCACGAGCTCGCCCGGGCCGCGCTCCTCGTGGGTGCGCTGGAACTGGAACCGACGCTCACGGCACCACAGCGCGAGGCGGCCAGGACCGCGCGGGCGAGCGTCACGGCCGCGGCGGAACGGCTGGCCGACGTCATGCAGGTGCTGCGCGCCGACGAGGACGAACCCGTGGCGACGATCGAGGAAGTCGTCGCCAGGAGCGGACTCGACGTCGAGCTCACCAACCACCGCAGGACCGCGATCGACGGCATCATCGCGAGGACCGTGCACCGGGTGGTCGCCGAGGCGCTGACGAACGTGATCAAGCACGCCCCCGGCGCGAAGGTCGCCGTGACCCTCACCGCGAACCTCGAGCTGCGGATCACCAACGGCCCGGCGCCGAGGACGCAGGCGGTCGGCAGCGGCAAGGGACTGGTGGGCCTGGCCGAACGCGTCGCGCTCGTCGGCGGCTGGTTCGAGGCGGCACCGTCGGACGACGGCGGCTTCGAGGTCAGGGTCAAGCTCCCGGAACAGCCGCGAGCGAGGACGACGCCCACCCACGTGCGCCGCGAACGCACGGAGGAGGAGATCCGCAAGAGCGCTCGCAGGACCGTGCTGATCACGTCGGTCGTGTGCGCCGGCATCGCGATCGGCGTGCCGGGCTACATGGTGTTCGACGCGGTGACGTCGGTGCTCACACCGCACCAGTTCGAACGGGCAGAACTCGGGCAACGCGAGGACGACCTCGACCTGCCGCTGCGCACCCGCGTCGACAACCCGCTCGGCGTCACCGCGCCCCCCGGCACCGAGTGCCGCTACTACAGCACGCACCCCAACCCGTTCGACGGCGACCGCCACGACCTGCACCAGCTGTGCTTCCGGGATGATCGACTCGTGTCGAAGCAGTGGCTCGCGAGGAGGAGCGGGTGATCAGGGTCGTGCTCGCCGACGACGAACCGGTGGTCAGGTTCGGCGTCAAGGCCGTCCTCGCGACGGCGGGGGACGTCGAGGTGGTCGCGGAGGCGGAGAACGGCAGCGAGGTCGTCGACAAGGTGGCCCGGCACCGGCCCGACGTCGCCGTGCTGGACATCCGCATGCCCGTGCTGGACGGGCTGGACGCGGCGAGGATCATCCGCGAGTGCCATCCGGCCACGAAGACGCTGGTGCTGACGACGTTCGCCGACGACTCCTACATCAGCCGGGCGCTGGGGGAGGGCGCGGCGGGGTTCGTGCTGAAGACCGGCGACCCGCAGGAGATCATCTCGGGAGTCCGCGCCGTCGCGGGCGGTGGTGCGTTCCTGTCCCCGCTGGTCGCCAAGCGGGTCGTCGACCAGCTGTCCCGCGCACACCCCCGGCCGCTCGCGGCCCGGCGCATCGAGGTCCTGACCGCACGGGAGCGCGAGGTGCTCGGGCTTCTCGGCGCCGGGCTGTCGAACGCGGAGATCGCGGCGCGCCTGCACGTGGTCGAGGGCACGGTGAAGGTCTACGTGAGCACGATCTTCCGCCAGCTCGGGGTGAAGAACCGGGTGCAGGCGGCGATCATCGCCCACGAGTCGGGGATCATCCCGGCGAGCTGACCCCGGTCAGGTGCGGACGCCGATGCCCGAGATCGCCCGGACCTCCATCTCGGCGGCCTTGGCGTCGAGTTCCGGCTCCCGCTTCGAGAAGATCGTCGCCAGGAACCCGCACAGGAACGAGAACGGGATCGAGACGAGTCCCGGGTTGCCCAGCGGGAACCACGCGAAGTCGACGTCCGGGAAGATCGACGTCTTCGCCCCGGACATCACCGGCGAGAAGATGATCAGCACCAGGCACGAGCCCAGACCGCCGTAGATGCTCCACAGCGTGCCGGTGGTGTTGAAGCGCCGCCAGAAGATCGTGTAGAGGATCGTCGACAGGTTCGCGGACGCGGCCAGCGCCAGTGCCAGCGACACGAGGAACGCGACGTTCTGCCCGTTCGCCGCGATGCCGCCCACGATCGACAGGATGCCGACGACGACGGCGGTCAGCCGTGCGACCCGGATCTCCCTGCGGGGTTCGACGTCGCCGCGCTTGATGACGTTCGCGTAGACGTCGTGGGCGAACGAGGCGGAGGCCGCCAGGGTCAGGCCCGCGACGACGGCGAGGATCGTGGCGAACGCCACCGCGGAGACGATGCCGAGCAGCACCGCGCCACCGATCTCGAACGCCAGCAGCGGTGCGGCGGAGTTCTCGCCACCCGGTGCCGCGGCGATCTTGTCGGAGCCGACCAGCGCCATCGCGCCGAAACCGATCACCAGCGTGCACAGGTAGAAGATGACCATCGTCCACGTGGCCCACACGACCGAACGGCGAGCCTCGGCCGCGTTCGGCACCGTGTAGAAGCGCATCAGCACGTGCGGCAGTGAAGCGATGCCAAGCACCAGCGAGAGGGCGAGCGAGACGAAGTCCAGTTTGGACATCGCGCTGAAGCCGTACTTCGCGCCGGGGTCGAGAACGGCCTCGCCGAGCGTGTTCATCTCGGTGGCCTGCTGCATGATCGCCGACAGGCTGAAGCCGAACTTGCCGAGCAGGAAGATGCTCATCAGCGTCACGCAGAGCAGCAGCAGGACGGCCTTGATGATCTGCACCCAGGTCGTGCCCTTCATGCCACCGACCAGCACGTAGAGCACCATGACCATGCCGACCAGGGCGATCAGCACCGCCTGGCCCCACTTCGAGGTCACGTTGAGCAGCAGCGCGATCAGGCCGCCGGCCCCCGCCATCTGCGCGATCATGTAGAAGAACGAGATCACCAGGGTCGCGTTCGCGGCGGCGGCGCGGACCGGGCGCTGCTTCATCCGGAACGCCAGCACGTCGCCGACGGTGAAGCGGCCGGTGTTGCGCAGGCCCTCCGCGATCAGCAGCAGGCCGACGAGCCACGCGACGACCCAGCCGACGGAGTAGAGGAACCCGTCGTAGCCGTGCGCCGCGATGCCGCCGGAGATGCCGAGGAACGACGCGGCGGACAGGAAGTCACCGGACAGCGCCACGCCGTTCTGGGCGCCGGTGAACGAGCTGCCGGCGGCGTAGTAGTCCGACGCCGTCACGTTCCGGCTGGAGACGCGGTAGACGACGTAGAGGGTGATCAGGACGAACACCGCGAAGACGCTGAGGTTCAGCACCGGGTTGCCGGTGGTGGGCATGCCTTACTCCTCGACGCCAATCTTCTCGGCGAGCAATGTGCGCTGCGGGTCCAGCCGTCGCTTCGCGTAACGGGCATAACCGAGCGTGATGATGATCGAAGTCACGAACTGCCCGAGGCCTAGCAGGATTCCCAGGTTGATCACGCCGATCACCTTGGTGCTGACCAGTTCTTTCGCGTACGCGGACAGCAGGACGAAGGTGAGGTAGGACGCGAGGAAAAGCGCGGTCATCGGGAAGACGAACGTCGTGAGCCGGCGACGCAGAGTGCGGAATTCGTCGGTCTGCCGAATCAGCTCGAACTTCGGGTTGCCGTCGGAATCCACGTACGACAAAGTTTCGGGGTCGTCGAACGACGCGAAACCCCGGATTTCCCGGTACCCCTGCTGCGCTTCGCCAGGCGACCTGATCGCCTTGGTCATGTACCCCTGCCCCTCGTGTGCGGCGGCCCCACTGTAGCGCTCTCACGTGTGCAGTCAACGTGACGGAGAACCCGGAAACGGTCCAAACCGGACCGGTGCCGGACGGGAACCGGGCTGCATGCGGGACACTCCATTCGTCTCAAATGGTGCGTCTCGCACCTTGTGCCAACACGAGCAGGAGTGTTGCGCCGCATGCAACACCGAAGCCTCCGGCCTGAACGTTGTCGCACGTGTGCGCCTGCCCTACGATCGATCGGTCCGCGTTTTGGTGACGGTTGGGGATAAAGTGGGGTTCTTAGCGCGCGAACGCCAAGTCGCGCCTCCCGGATGGAACCGCTGGCTCGTTCCGCCCGCGGCGCTGGCGATTCATCTCTCCATTGGTCAGGCCTACGCCTGGAGCGTCTTCAAGACGCCTCTGGAGAAATCGCTCGGCATCACGGGAACGCAGTCCGCCCTGCCGTTCCAGCTCGGCATCGTGATGCTCGGGCTCTCCGCCGCGGTGCTCGGGACGACGGTCGAGCGCAGAGGCCCGCGCTGGGCGATGCTCATGTCGCTGCTCGCGTTCTGCTCCGGCCTGCTGATCTCCGCGGTCGGCGTGTGGGCGGGCATGTACTGGGTCGTCGTCGTGGGTTATGGCCTCGTCGGCGGCATCGGTCTCGGCATCGGCTACATCTCGCCCGTCTCGACCCTGATCAAGTGGTTCCCCGACCGGCCGGGCATGGCGACCGGCATCGCGATCATGGGTTTCGGCGGCGGTGCGCTGATCGCGTCGCCGTGGTCCACCTCGATGCTGACGGCGTTCGGCTCCACGACGTCGGGCATCGGCCAGGCCTTCCTCGTGCACGGCATCGCCTACGCGGTCTTCATGAGCCTCGGCGTGCTGCTGATCCGCCTGCCCTCCCCGGAGTTCACCGCGCAGAAGGAAGCGCTGCTCAAGGACAGGCCGAAGGCGGGCGTCGCCCACAACGTCTCCGCGAACAACGCGATCAGGACTCCGCAGTTCTGGCTGCTGTGGGTCGTGCTGTGCTTCAACGTCACCGCGGGCATCGGCATCCTGGAGAAGGCCGCGCCGATGCTGGTCGACTTCTTCAAGGAGTCCTCGACGCCGGTCGCCGCGACGGCCGCCACCGGTTTCGTCGCGCTGCTGTCGGCTGCGAACATGGCCGGCCGGTTCGTCTGGTCGTCCACTTCGGACGTCGTGGGCCGCAAGAACATCTACCGCCTCTACCTCGGCGTCGGCGCGCTGCTCTACCTGGTGCTGCTGACGCTCGGCTCGACCAGCACGCCGCTGTTCGTCATCGCGGCGATGGTGATCCTGTCGTTCTACGGCGCGGGCTTCGCGACCGTTCCGGCGTACCTGCGCGACCTGTTCGGCACCTACCAGGTCGGCGCGATCCACGGCCGCCTGCTCACGGCGTGGTCCGTGGCCGGCGTGCTCGGGCCGCTGATCGTCAACGCCATCGCGGACGCGGGCAAGAAGGCCGGGCACACCGGACCCGACCTGTACGCCACGTCGTTCTACATCATGATCGCGCTGCTGGTCGTCGGCTTCATCGCCAACGAGCTGATCCGCCCGGTCGACCCGAGGTTCCACGAGCCCGAGGCCGTCGTGCGGGCGCAGGAGCCCGCCGGCAGCGGCGACGACGGCACCGCCGCCAAGTGGAACGAGGCAGAGGCGGCCGACGCCGCCGAGGAGCAGGACGCGGAAGGCGTGGTGAAGAAGTGAGCTCATCCCGGGAGAACCCGTCGAGCACGTTGTTGCTGGTCGGTGCGTGGCTGTGGGTGGGCCTCCCGCTCGCCTACGGCCTGTACCGGCTCTTCCTGAACGCGGCCAAGCTCTTCGTCTGATGTTCACCTCGCTCGTCAACTGGCGCAACTGGCGCCTGCCGGTGAAGCTCGCCGCGGTGTTGATCGTTCCGGTCGCCATCGCGGTGGGTGCCGGCGTGCTGCACATCGGCACGCAGATCGACCGCGCCGACTCCTACTCGGCCCTGCAACGGCTCGTGAAGGTCCGCGCGGCCCTGATCCCCGTGATCGACGGCGTGCAGGAGGAACGGCGCATCGTCGCCGAGGGCGCGGGTCCGCGGGTCCTCGCCGAGCAGGTCAAGCGCACCGACGACGCCCGCGCGGCGTTGCGCGCCCAGATCGCCAAGACCTCGCTCGGCGAGGTCGTCACCGCCCGCATGAACGACGTGCAGGCCGGCATCGGCGACCTGCCGGCGTTGCGCGAGCGGGCGGGCGGCGACGTGCCGGCCGTGATCAGGACCTACAGCGAGCTCACCGACTCGTTGCTCGACGTGGACGAGGTCCTGGCGAGCGAGTTCGGCGACGCCGCGCTGCTGCGCACGGCCATGGGCCTGCACCACGTCGTGCACGTGCGGGACCAGGTCCTGTACCAGCAGGCCGTCGTGCTGTCCGGGCTCGCCCGCGGTCAGCTGACCAACGCCGAGGTGCGGTCCCTGGTCGAGTCGAACGTGAAGCTCGGCTACATCGCGGACGAGTTCGCCGCGCTCGCCACGCCGGACCAGATGAAGACCTACGGCAAGAACTTCAACGGCCCGGACGTCGAGGCGCAGCGCACGATGCTCGCCACCGCGGTGCTGCACCCGACGTCGGACGCGGCGAACACCGGCACGGGCACCACCAGGTCCAGGCAGCCGCTGCCGATCGCGGCGGCGGACTGGAGCAGGGCCTCGGGTGCCGTGGCGGTGGCGATGGGCGGTGTCGTCACGGGTCTGCAGGACGACCTGCGCACCACCGCGGACCGCCTGCGCGACGAGTCGAGCGACGCGGCGGGCACGGCGTCCGCGATCCTGTTCGCCAGCCTGGTCCTGGCCGCCACTGTCGGGTTCGTCGTCGGCCGCTACCTGCTGCGCTCGCTGAACGAGCTGCGCCGCTCCGCCCTCGACGTGGCCTGGGACAAGCTCCCCGAGATGGTCGCGACCGGGCGGGGCAGCACCGACATCGAGCCGGTGCCGGTGCACACGACCGAGGAGTTCGGCCAGGTGGCGCGCGCGTTCGACGCGGTGCACCAGCAGGCCGTGAAGTCGGTGATCGAGCAGGCGGGCATGCGCGCCAACATGCGCAACATCTTCGTGAACCTCTCGCGCCGCAGCCAGAGCCTCGTCGAACGGCAACTCAAGCTGATGGAGGAGCTGGAGAAGTACGAGGAGGACCCCGACCAGCTGGCGAACCTGTTCAAGCTCGACCACCTCGCCACCCGCATGCGCCGCAACAACGAGAACCTGATGGTGCTCTCCGGTGGCGACGTGGCGCGCCGGTTCCACAAGCCGATCCCGCTCACCGACGTGCTGCGCGCGGCGGCCGCGGAGATCGAGCAGTACCAGCGTGTGATGGTGCACACGGCGCCCAACGCCGAAGTGGTCGGTTACGTGGCGAGCGACCTCGTCCGGCTGCTGGCCGAGCTCCTCGACAACGCGACGGCTTTCTCGCCGCCGCACACCCAGGTCGCGATCAGCGCGTCGATCGAGGCGGGCGGCATCGTGCAGATCGACGTGGTCGACCAGGGCATCGGCATCGACCCCGAGGCACTGGGGGCGGTGAACCACCGCCTGGAGGCCGCGGGCGAGGGCGTGGACGTCCAGGTTTCCCGCGAAATGGGTCTCTTCGTCGTCGGCAGGCTCGCCGCGCGCCACCAGATCGTGGTACGCCTGGATGCGAAACAAGGCACGGGCACTCGCGCGATCGTGTTGGTTCCCGCCGAACTGGCACCACAACGCGAGGAGTCCTGGGAGTCTTTCCGGGGGGAGGCGATCGATCGGAAGCAGGCGTCGTGGTTCCAGCAGACGTCCGCCGCCGCACCGCCCCCGCCCCCCGCACGCGCACGCCAGACGCCGGAGTCGGCCCGCGGCTTCCTCGACGCGTTCCAGCGAGGAGTGCAGCGCGGCCTCCCCGACCACCAGGAGAGTCGATGAGCACGCAGGTTGACCAGTTCGGCTGGCTGGTCACCAACTTCGCCGAACGCACACCGGGCATCGAGCACGCCGTCGTCATCTCGGCGGACGGGCTGGTGCTGGTCTCGACGTCGAAGCTGCCGGCGCAGGTCGCGCCGCAGTTCGCGGCGATCGTCGCCGGGGTGGTGTCCCTCGCCGAGTCGGCCTCGCAGTGCTTCGCCGGCGAGGCGGTCGTGCGCACCGTCGTCCAGATGGACCGGGGCGTCATGCTGCTGTCCTCGATCAGCGACGGCTCCGTCCTCGCCGTGCTGGCCTCGTCGTCGGCGGACGTCGCCCAGGTGGCGTACGAGATGACGGTCGTCGTGCGGCAGGTGGGCCAGCTGCTCACGCCCGAGCTGCGGGCCGAGCTGGCATGAGCGGGGACTCCGGCGACCAGGTCAGCTTCGGCGACCTGATCAGCGGGTTCAGCTTCGACAGCGAACGGATCCGCAAGCGCGGCAGGAAGAACAAGACGGAGCAGCGAGCCCCGGAACCCCCGCGCGAACCGGACCCGTACGCCACGACGGCGTTCGAACCGGTCCCACCGCTGCCCTCGGTCGAGACGGGCGTCGAGACGTCGTCCTCGATCGTGCGGGCCTACGCGTGGACCGGCGGCCGCACCACCTCCGACGTGCACCTGGAGATCGAGACCCTGGTCTCGGTGAACGAGTTCTCGGCCACCGCCGTGCGTCCCGAGCACCAGGACGTGCTGGCGCTGTGCGTGCAACCGCGCTCGGTGGCGGAGATCGCCGCCCTGCGCGGCCTGCCGCTCGGCGTCACGAAGGTGCTGCTCGGGGACATGGCGGGGCACGGGCTGGTCGACGTGCACCGGACCGCGTCGTCGTACGGCGGGGACAGGCCGGACGGGATGCTGCTGGAACGCGTGCTGGCGGGGTTGCGCCGGCTGTAGGGCGCGTCGGCCTCCCCTTCGGCCTCCCCGGACGCTGCTACGGTCGAGATCACATCTGGGGAGGTAGAGCGTGGAGTTCCAGGACGTCGTCCGCCGCCGCCGAATGGTGCGGAAGTTCACCGGGGAGCCGGTCAGCGACGAGAGCATCCAGCGGATCATGCGCAACGCCGTGCGCGGCCCGTCCGCCGGCTTCTCGCAGGGTCAGGGGTTCCTCGTGCTGCAGGGGGAGCAGCTCGAGCGGCTGGCCGGGATGTTCGAGTGGTGGGGCGGGGAGGACGCCAAGACGGCGCCGGTCGTCGTCATCCCCTTCTCGGCCAAGGAGGTCTACCTCGAGCGGTACGCGCAGGCCGACAAGGGGTGGACCGACCGCAGCGAGGACCACTGGCCGGTGCCCTACTGGGACATCGACACCGGCATGGCGGCGCTGCTGATCCTGCAGACCGCCGTCGACGAGGGGCTCGGCGCCGTCTTCTTCGGCATCGACAAGGACACGTGGCCCGAGCTGCGCGCCGCTTTCGGGGTGCCGGACATGTACGTGCCGATCGGCATGATCGCGATCGGGCACCCGGCGGAGGAGGGCGTCTCCGAGGGCGCCTCGCCGCGCACGCGCAAGCGCAAGCCGCTCGACCAGGTCGTGCACTGGGGCCGGTGGGAGTGAGGTCGTTCGGCCTGCTCGGGCCGTTGGACGTGGTGCTCGACGGGTGCCGCGTCCACGTCCCGGCGGGCAAGAGGCGGGTCGTGCTCGCCGCGCTGCTGCTGCGGCCGGGGCAGGTGGTCGGCGTCGACGAACTGGCCGAGCTGGCGGGCGGGTCGCGCCACGCCCTGCAGACCACGGTCGGGCGGTTGCGGGAGGCGCTGCCCGGCCTCGTCCACACCAAACCCGGCGGTTACCTGCTGGACGTGCGGCCCGACGAGGTCGACATCCACCTGTTCGACCGGCTCGCACCGCGGGCGGCGCTGGAGCTGTGGCGCGGCCGCCCGTTCGCGGACATCGGCAGCGACGCGCTCGAACGCGACCACGTGCCCGCGCTGACCGAGAAGTACCTGACGGCGCTGGAAGCGCGGATCGAAGCCGACCTCGCGGCCGGGGAGCACGACCGGCTCGTCCCCGAACTGCGCTCGCTCACCCGGCAGCACCCGGCCAGGGAACGGCTGTGGGCCCAGTTGGTCGTCGCGCTGCACCGCTGCGACCGGCAGACCGAGGCGTTGCAGGCGTACGACGACATCCGCCGCCGGCTCGCCGAGGAGCTGGGCCTCGACCCCGGCAGGGACCTGCAGGAGGCCCACCGGCAGGTGCTCACGGCCGACAACAGGCCGAAGAGCCGCAACGACCTGCCCGGCGACATCGCCGACTTCGCGGGCCGTGCCGAGGACCTGGACGAGATCCTCGCCGCCGTGCCGTCCGGGTGCGTCGCGATCACCGCCATCGACGGCATGGCGGGCATCGGCAAGACCACGCTCGCCGTTCGCGCGGCCCACCGCCTCGCCGGGAGGTTCCCGGACGCCCAGCTGTTCGTCGACCTGCACTCCCACACCGACGGCGTCGAACCCCGCACACCGGCGGACGCCCTGCTGACGTTGCTCACCGCGCTCGGCGTGCCCGCCGAGGACATCCCGGACGACCTCGACGCCCGCGCCGCCCGGTGGCGCGCGGAAATGGCGCACCGCAGGGCACTCGTGGTGCTCGACAACGCGGGCAGCGCCGCCCAGGTGCGCCCGCTGCTGCCCGGAACGGGTCTGGTGCTCGTCACCAGCAGGCGCCGGCTCGTCGACCTCGACGCCGCCCACACCGTCTCGCTCGACGTGCTGTCCGAAGAGGACGCGCTGGCCCTGCTCGCGAGCATCGTCCGCAGGGACGGCGAAGACTGCCGGGAGGTCGTGCGGCTCTGCGGGTACCTCCCGCTGGCCGTGCGGATCGTCGGTGCCCGCTGGCGCACGAGACCGGCGTGGTCCGCGCGGGACCTGGTCCGCCGCCTCACCGAGCAACGCCTGACGGAGCTGACGGCGGGGGAACGCAGCGTCGCGGGAGCGTTCGCCCTGTCCTATCGGCAACTCACGGCCGAGCAGCAGCGGTTGTTCCGGCGGCTCGGCCTGCACACCGGCGAGGACTTCGACGCCCACCTCGCGGCGGCGATCGTCGGCTCGACGCGGGCGGAGGCCGAACGTCTGCTGGACGAGCTGCTGGACGTGCACCTGGTGCAGCAGAAGGAGAACGGCCGCTACCGCTTCCACGACCTGCTGGCCGAGCACGCGAAGGCGTCAGTCGAGCCGGGGGAGAGGGACGAGGCAATCACCCGAATTCTCGACTTCTACCTGCGCGGTGCGGAGGACTCCGCCCGCAAGATCGCCCCCGGCCGGCCGAAGTTCCACTCCGCCGTCACCTCCGAACTCGTCGACCCGCCCGTGTTCGCGAGCCCGGTCGAAGCCCTCGCGTGGCAGGGCGCGGAGCGGTCGAACCTCAAGGCCGCCGTGTACCTGGCGGCGTATGAGGGGCATTATCGGCACGCCTGGCAGTTGCCGTCCCACTTGGCGCACTACCTGTGGTTGAGCGGCTCGGGGCGGGAGCGCGTCGAGGTGCAGAGCGTCGCACTGGCGGCCGCGCACGCGCTCGGAGATCTCAAAGCGCGGGCGGAAGCGTTGCGGGGCCTGGGTTCGGCGTACATGGACGACGGCAACCCGAAGGCCGAGGAGCACCTGCGCGAAGCGATCGACCTCACGCGGCAGATCGGTGACCTGCGGGGTGAGGCGTCTGCGATGGGGCTGCTCGGCATGATCGCGCGCGAACGACGCGACTACGACAGGTCGATGGAGCACTTCGAACGCGGGCTCGTGCTCATGCGGCAGGCGGACGCGCCCACCGGAGTGGCCAACGCGCTGCACAACATCGGCATCAACCACGCGGAGTTGGGACGGACCGAGCAGGCCCTCTCGTACATGCGGGAGGCAGCCGCGATCGTGGAGGAACGCGGTGATGTCCGCGAGCTCGCGGTGACGTTGCACAACATCGCCCACGTCCACGTCGACTCCTTTGAGGACGACGAGTGCCTGGCCTGCATGCGGCTGTCGCTCGCCGCCTACCGGGAGTGCGGCGACAAGCGGGGCGAGGCGCTCGCCCTGGCGGACTTCGCCCGCTGGCGCTACGAGATGGGCCACCTCGCCGTCGCGGGTGAGCAGGCCCGGGAAGTCGCGAGGCTCTGCAGGGAGTACACGAACCTGCCCGACGACGAAGCCGTGCTGGCCGCGATGAACGACGTCCGCGACCACGTCGGGCAGATGACCTTGTACGTCGCCCTCTCGCTCGACGCACTGACGGGTGGCCGGCCCGCCGAGTCGATCGGCTACCTGCGGCGGTTCCAGCGTCTCGGGAAGGTGCGCCGCTGGTGGAGCGACGAACGCGTCTTCCAGCAGTTCGCCGCCGCGTACCTGGAGCTCGGCGACCGGGAGACCGCCCTCCGGTACGCGCAGCAGGCGGTGGAGGCCGCGGAGCGCGGCCATCAGCCCCGCACCCTCGCCTTCGCGCGCCAGACCCTCGCTAGAGCGAAAGCCCCAGCGCCACCAGCGTGATCACGGCCGCCGCCAGCACGGCGAACGCCACCCACTGCTGCACCCTGTCACTGGTCCTGCGCATCCCTGCTCCCCTCGGTGGTGTCGCCACCGAGGGTGTGGGAGCCCGTTCCCACGCCGTCCCCACCCCGATCACACCCTGTTCGGGGAATGCGCGGGAAGACAACGGGAAAATTTGTGACCGTCCACCGGCACGAGGAGACCGGCCGCCACGACGAGGCGGACGCGCTCCCGGTGTTCCAGCGGGGACCTGGCCGGAGGCGCTGACGGACCCGGGCCGCCGGTGGTCAGCCGACGGTCAGCGCCGCTCGGCACCTTGTGGGCACACCGACTCACAGGGGGCACCACCATGACGAACGTCCTGATCTCCGGCGCCGGCATCGGCGGACCGGCGCTCGCGTACTGGCTGCGCCACCACGGCTTCGACGTCACCGTGGTGGAGCCGGCGCGCGGCCCGCGTCCCGGCGGCCAGGCCGTCGACGTGCGTGGCCCCGCGCTGGAGGTGGTCGAGCGCATGGGCCTCGGCGAGCGGCTGCGGTCGTTCAGCACGAACATGCGCGGCATGAGCGTCGTCGACGCCGAGGGCACCGAGCTGTTCTGCTCCACCACGCACACCATGAGCGGTGGCGACCTCGCGAGCCCCGACGTGGAGTTGTTGCGCGACGACCTGGCTCGTCTGCTCTTCGACGCCGGGGACGGTGTGGAGTACCTGTTCGGCGACACGATCACGTCGATCGACGGCACCCGCGTGACGTTCGAGAAGGCGGCGCCGCGCGACTTCGACGTCGTCGTCGGTGCCGACGGCCTGCACTCGAACGTCCGCGGGCTGGTCTTCGGGCCCGAGACGGAGTTCGCCACGCACCTCGGCACGAACCTCGCCGTCTTCACCGCGCCGAACTTCCTGGGGCTCGACCACTGGCAGGTCTTCCAGCAGGGCGACGTCGTCGGAGGTGGCGTCATGAGCGCCCGGTCCAACGCCGAATGCCGTGTGTACATGGGGTTCTACGGCGAGGTGTCGTTCGACCACCGCGACGTCGACGCGCAGCGCCGGTTGGTCGCCGAGAAGTTCGCCGGCGCCGGCTGGATCTGGCCGGCCGCGCTGGAGCACATGTGGGAGGCGCCGGACTTCCACTTCGACTCGATGAGCCAGATCCGGATGGACTCGTGGTCGAGCGGGAACGTCGTGCTGCTGGGAGACGCCGGCTACTGCGGATCACCGTTGTCCGGTCAGGGAACCAGCATGGCGCTCGTCGCCGCCTACGTGCTCGCCGGTGAGCTCGCCGAGGACCCTTCGAACGCTTTCCGGCGCTACGAGGAGCTCCTGCGGCCGTACGTCGTGGCGAACCAGGACATGGCGCTGAAGAACCAGGAGAACGGCGGCGCGCCCACGGAGGAGTTCGCCGCCGTCGTCACGAGCCTCGACCTCCCGGACTACTGATAACGCTCCTCGACGGCGGCGCGGACGGCGTCCTCGGGAACCGCGGCACCGGTGAACCGCGCCACCGCCGTGAGCCCCTTGGCGTCGAGGTGGCGCCAGTCGGTGAAGTCCAGTCCCTCCACGGCTTGCAGCACCTCGGGGTCGTCACCGAAGTCGTCCTCGTCGAGCACGTCACCGCTCCACAGGACCTGACCGCCGCGGGCGAACGACAGCCGCCGGTGGCTGTTGACGTTCCAGAAGTGGCTGGCGGCCTTCCCGTTGCGGGACAGGCGTTCCAGCACCTCCGGCCGTGTGCCCCGGTAGTTGTTGTCCTCGATCACGACCACACCGCCGTCGATCTCCACGACGACGGCGTCCTCCTCGAACTCGCCCGCCACATCGGTGACGCCGCGGGCGACGGTGACGGTCGCGGCCACCTCCAGCAACCGCTTCAGCCAGCGGTGCGGGGCCTCCGGCCGGACGATCGGCGGGGGAGCGGGCTCCCCTCGCACGAGGTGGCCGAGGCGGTCGGTCTTCAGGCGCAGCACCGGGTCCGCGATCGGTGCGGGCCAGATCAGCAGCTCGTAGCGTTCGTCCCCCTCGTCGCGGCCGGTCGCGCTGACCCGCACCCGGAACGGTCCGCCCCAGGGAGCGGTGGAGCCGTGCCCGAACCTCGCCCCGCCCCGCGCCGCCGTGTAGCTGATCTCGGCGATCTCGTCCCAGCCCTCCGGCAGCGGTTCGGGGGGTTCCTCCAGCAGGACGGCCACGGACACGGGCACCTCGCCCTGAGCGATGCCGGTGCGGACCGCGAAGCCGGTGTCCACCGGGGCGGCGAGACCGGTCGCGGTGAAGTCGGGCGTGCTCAGCCCCAGTTCCTCGACCAGCAGGAACTCGTGGTCGAAGACCGGGACGACCGTGCTCCAGGACGAGCCCTGGTACTCCGCGCGCCGCTTGGCCAGCAACGCCTGCTCGTAGGCGTGCGGCAGAGGGCTCTCCGCCAGGACCTCCGAAGCCGCGCCGAGCGCGATCCCGACGACCGCCGCCGGGTCGGCCGCCGTCGTGGAGCCGAGCGCGGTGAGGACCGCCCTGGACACCGCCACGGCGGTCGAGAGGTGCACCGCGCCGCGCTGGGTGGCGATGGCGGCCTCGTCGCCGTCGAGCCCGCTCAGGTCAGGCAGCAACGCGCGCACCTGGTCGACGACGAGATCGCTCGCACCGGGGTGCATCCCCTCCACGACGATCATCGGGACGTGCATCGCGCTTTCGCCGCCCGAGGTCAGGTACGAGAACGTGTGCCCGGCCGGAACCGGCCGCAGTCCGGCGACGACCTCCTGCGGGGCGACGACGTCGAGCCGCGCCACCGCCAGTTCCAGCGCACCGAGCAACCGCTCCGCGGTCAGCCGCGGGATGTCCCGCAACGCCTGCTGCACGACCGATCCGCTCGGGCGCTCGTCCCGCCGCCTCGGCGCGGTCCGCCTGCCCAGCTCCGCCGCCGGTGCGGCCGGGATCAGCGGTGCGATCCGCGTCGCGGCAGTGGTGATCAGCTCTTCGAAGTCCCCCATGCCCTCGATTGTGCCGGTCGGCGGCCCGGCTCACAGCCGGGGTCCTGACTGGCGCCGTGCAGGTCACGAAGAAAGAATTGGCTCAGACCATTGACGACAAAAGGGATGTTTGAGCAGTCTGGGAGCAGGGTCGCCGCCCCCGACTCGTGAGGAGGAGTCGTGAGAACTCGTGTTCTCGCCGCGGTCATCGCCGTCACAGCGGCGTTGTCCGTGAGCGCTCAGTCGCAAGCCGCGGAACCGTTGCAGGGCCTGGTGCCCGTCCCGGTGTCGGTGCAGTCGAAGAGCGGGGTCACGCACACGCTGACGGCCGCTTCGAAGATCTACACGGCCCCGGCCGCCCGGGACGTCGGCACCTTCCTGGCCGGAGTGCTGCGGCCCTCGACCGGGTACGCGCTGCCCGTGTCCGACACGACCACCACCCCGTCCGACGGCATCTCGCTGCTGCTCTCGGGCGCGCCGGCCGCGGTGGGCCAGCAGGGCTACCAGCTCGACGTCGCGGCGAACGCCATCGTGCTGCGCGCCACCACGCCCGAGGGCCTGTTCGCGGGCGTGCAGACGCTGCGGCAGCTCCTGCCCGCCAAGGTCGAGAGCACGACCGTGCAGGCAGGCCCGTGGACCGTGCCGGGCGCGCTGATCGTCGACCACCCGCGGTTCTCCCACCGCGGTGCGATGCTCGACGTGGCCCGCCACTTCCACCCGGTCTCGACGGTCAAGCGCTACATCGACCAGCTGGCCCTTTACAAGATCAACTACTTCCACCTGCACCTGACCGACGACCAGGGCTGGCGGATCGTGGTCGACAGCTGGCCCCGGCTCGCCACGTACGGCGGCAGCACGCAGGTCGGCGGTGGCCCCGGCGGCTACTACACCAAGGCGCAGTACAGCGAGATCGTGCAGTACGCGGCCTCGCGCAAGATCACGGTGATCCCCGAGGTCGACCTGCCCGGCCACACCAACGCGGCGCTGGCCTCGTACGCGGAGCTCAACTGCGACGGCCAGGCCCCGCCGCTGCGCACGGACATCGAGGTCGGCTACTCCTCGCTGTGCGTGAACAAGGAGATCACCTACCAGTTCGTGGACGACGTGATCCGCGAGATCGCGGCGCTCACGCCCGGACCGTACTTCCACATCGGCGGCGACGAGGCGCACTCGACGTCCGACGCGGACTACCAGGCGTTCATGGACCGCGCGCTGCCGATCGTGAAGAAGTACGGCAAGACCGCCCTCGGCTGGCACGAGTTCGCGAAGACCACGACCGACACCGCCACGATGCCGCAGTACTGGGGCACCTCGACGTCCAACGCCGTGGTGCAGGCAGCGGCGGCACGCGGTCACAAGGTCATCATGTCGCCCGCGAACAAGGCGTACCTGGACATGAAGTACAACTCCAGCACGCCGCTCGGCCTGTCGTGGGCCGGTCTGATCGAGGTCCAGACCGCCTACGAGTGGAACCCCGGCGCGCACCTGAGCGGTGTGCCGGAGTCCGCCGTCCACGGCGTCGAAGCTCCACTGTGGAGCGAGACGCTGGTGACCGCGCAGGACATCGAGTTCATGGCGTTCCCACGGCTCGCGGCCATCGCCGAACTGGCCTGGTCGCCGTGGTCGACGCACAACTGGGACCAGTTCAAGACGCGTCTGGGCTCCCACGGTCCGCGCTGGACGACGATGGGCATCAACTTCTACCGGTCCACGCAGGTCCCGTGGGAGACCGGCGGCCCTGGCCCCGGTCCCTGCACGCAGCCCGCGTGGGAGCGCGACAAGGTCTACAACGGCGGCAACGTCGTGTCGCACAACGGCAAGAAGTGGACCGCGCAGTGGTGGACGCGGGGCGAGGAGCCCGGCACCACCGGTCAGTGGGGCGTCTGGCGCGACGGAGGCGTTTGCTGACGTTTCCGGGGTACTCGCTCGACCATGACTGATCCGGAAGTGGCCGAGGAGTTCGCGGAAGAGGTCGGTGTCGACCCCACGCCTCAGGAGGTCGACCAGTACCGCGACATGACGCAGCCCGGGGAGTGGCGCGCCGACGAGAAGATGGAACCGGGCGGCGCGCCCGCACCGCAGGACGGGGACGACCCGACCGGCGGCTCCGGAGCGTGATGTCTGATTCATCCGGTGCGGGCGAATATCCTTCGCCCGCACCGGGTACCAGGCTGTCGTGGATGCCCGAGTTGCCGTGTTCGCCCCGTCCCCCCAGCTGACCGTCACCGTAGAAGACCTCGATGGAGAACCGGACGTGCACCTGCACGCCGGTGGCCAGGGTTTCTGGCAGTCCAGGATGATCGCCGCTCTCGGTGTCGAAGCCGTCGTCTGCGCGACGTTCGGCGGTGAGACCGGTCGCGTCCTGCGCGCGTTGTTGGAAGGCGAGAACGTCGACCTGCGCGCACGTGAGGTGGCCGCGCGCAACGGTTCCTACGTGCACGACCGTCGCGACGGCAGCAGGTCCGAGATGGTCGAGATGCTCCCGGACGCGCTGTCCCGGCACGAGCTCGACGACGTGTACGAACTCGCGCTCGTGGAAGGCATTCGCGCGGGCACGGCCGTGCTCAGCGGGCCGTCCGACGACCGCGTGCTGCCCCACGACACCTACTACCGCCTCACCTCGGACCTGACCGGCAACGGCTGCCGCGTGATCGTCGACCTGGCGGGGGACCGCCTCGCCGAAGCCGTGCGCGGTGGCCCCCACGTCGTGAAGGTCTCCCACGAGGAACTGGGCGAGGAAGACCTGTCCAAGCTCATCGGGAAGGCCCGCGAGATCGCGGAGTCGTGCGTGCACGGCGTGATCGTGTCGCGTGCCGACGACCCGGCGCTGGCGTTGCTGGAAGACCAGCTCTACCTCGTGAACATGCCGAAGCTGGAGCCCGTCGACACGCGCGGCGCGGGCGACTCGATGACCGCGGGGATTTCAGCGGGCCTCGCGCTGGGTATGTCGTTGACGGACGCGGTGAAGCTCGGCGCGGCCGCCGGAGCGGTGAACGTGACGAGGCACGGCCTCGGCAGCGGAAGCGGGGAAGCGGTGCGCGAGCTGAGCAAACGCGTGGAACTGGAGCCGATCGAGGAATGAGCGGATGCGCGCGCTGATCACGAACGACGACGGAATCGACTCCCCCGGCCTCGCGACGCTGGCCTCCGCCGCGCTCGCGTGCGGTCTCGAAGTGGTGGTGGCGGCGCCTTCCACCCAGGCGAGCGGCACGAGCGCGTCGGTCGCGGCTGTCGGGGACTCCGGCAGGGTGGTCAGCGAGCGCCGCACTCTGCCCGGCCTGGACGTGGAGGCGCACGCGGTCGCCGCACATCCGGGCCTGATCGCCCTGATCGCCTGCAACGGCGGCTTCGGCGGCAAGCCCGACGTCGTGCTCTCCGGCATCAACCTCGGTGCGAACGTGGGGCGCGCGATCCTGCACTCCGGCACCGTCGGCGCGGCGCTGACCGCGCACGTCAACG
Organism: Lentzea jiangxiensis; assembly: GCF_900104175.1. Lineage (GTDB taxonomy): Bacteria > Actinomycetota > Actinomycetes > Mycobacteriales > Pseudonocardiaceae > Lentzea > Lentzea jiangxiensis. The sequence goes on along the minus strand of NZ_FNIX01000006.1, from coordinate 144,357 downwards.
ACGTGACGGCGATGGCCGTGTCGCTCGACGTCGGCCTGGACGAGCCGGAGCCGTTGTGGGGCACGGCGGGTGAGGTCGTTCGCGCGGTGCTGCCGGTGTTGCTGGAGATGCCCGCTGCCTCGGTGCTCTCGCTGAACGTGCCGAACGTCGATGAGGTGCAGGGGCTTCGCTGGGCCGAGCTCGCCCGCTTCGGCACCGTGCAGAGCCGGGTGGACGAGGTCGGCGAAGGGGAGGTGGAGCTGGTCCACGTGTACGCGGAGGACTCGCTGGTGCCCGGCACGGACACCGCTTTGCTGGCCGAGGGCTTCGCGACCGTGACCGCGCTGCACTCGGTGGGCCGCGACGTCAGCCCGGAGCGCGCTTTGCCGGCCTGGCCAGCGTGATCACCAGCCCGATGAGGGCTGTTCTGACCTCCATGAAGCCCTCCGCCGTGAGGTCGTCGAGCGAGAAGGCCAGCATCCCGAAGCCCAGGAGCAGCAGGAGGCCGTACATCCGCGCGTGGGCCAGCCGCCAGGCCATCACGATGCCCATCACCCCGACGCCGAGCTGGACCACGCGGTAGTTCGGATCGAGGTCGAACAGGTCCAGCCACCCGAAGGTCAGCTGGAGGACGCCGGCCACGAGGGTGAGCGCCTGCGGCCTCGTGAACTCGAACTGGTCGCTCACCGAGGCCATAGGTCTCTACCCTTCGGATCGCCGCCAGACCGCGTCGTACTTCGCCTGCTTCTCGCGATCCTGTGCTGCGTTGCGCTCACGGCGCCCGTGCGTCGCTGAGCCCCTGGGATACCCGTATTTCGTGAGCCTATGGTCCACACTTTCAGGTGCGTAGGACAGCGCGAAGTACAGTCCCACAACGAAACCCAGTCCACCGCACGCGATCGCCAGCGGCCACGACGATCCCAGCCCGAACACCAGGGCCAGCGCGATGACCGTCGTCAGTGGTGTGACCTGCACGAGGCTGCGCACCGTGAACCGCAGCAACCACTTCGGGCCGGTCACGTCGTCGTAGACGAACTGCTTGTACTTGAGCGGAAGCCGTCCGCCCGCGTAGTACCAGACCTTCAGCGCGGGGTTCACCGGGTCGCCTTGCCGATCACCTTGTGCAGCACCTCGTTCAGCTGGGCGAGCTCTTCGAACGTCATGTCCAGCTGCTCCACGACCTTGAAGGGGATCTTCAGCGCTTCTTCGCGGAGCTGCTCGCCCGCCGGGGTGAGCGTCAGCGCGAGTGCGCGTTCGTCGGCCTTGTCCCGCTGCCGCTCGACGTACCCGATCGTCTCCAGCCGCTTGAGCAGCGGGCTGAGGGTGCCGGGGTCGAGCTGCAGGACGGTGCTCAGGTCCTTGACCGTGCGCGGTGACCGCTCCCACAACGCCAGCATCACCAGGTACTGGGGGTGCGTGAGGTTCAGCGGCTCCAGGATCGGCCGGTAGACCGCGATCACCGTGCGGGATGCCACGGCGAGGGCGAAGCAAACCTGCCGCTCGAGCTCCAGTGGGTTCTCCGGAATGCTTGGTGTACTAATCATTGGTGTACACACTAACTGGCGAGCGCGCCGGACTCCAAGGGGGTGTGGTGCGGCAGACGTCTTCTCAGGCGATCACTTCAGCGCTTCGTTCAGCACCTCCGCGGTGACCGCGGCTCCGGCCGCCGTCATCACGGTGCCGCCGTGGTCGACCTCGTTGATCAGCACCGGCTCGCGCAGGACGGGTAGGGCGGCGCGGTACTCGGCGGCCTGCTCGACGGTGTAGGCGGGCGCGCTGTCCGGTCCGATGCTCCACTCGGCGTGGACGAACCACGTCGGCACGGTCAGCTCCCGCCAGCGCGACTCGCCGAAGACGACGTCGCGCGTGTCGGCGGCCAGGGTCTCGCCGGACAGGCGCAGGTGGCCGTCCGGGGTCAGGTCGTGCGCGAAGTACTCGCGGGTCAGCGGGTCGGAGGGGTCGACCAGCGGGTTGGCCGCGGCCTGGACCGCGAGGTACTCGTCGACGGTCCACGTCCGTTCGCGTGCGGCCAGCTGCGGGGCGAGGACGGCCGCCACCAGTTCGTCGGTCATGTGAGCGTGCATCGGCATGGGGAGGCCGCCGTCCACGAGCACGAGCGCGCGCACTCGGTCGGGATGGCGCACGGCCAGTTCCACGGCCACATACGCGCCCATCGACATGCCGGCCACGGTCACCGACGCGAGGTCCAGGGCGTCGAGCACGCGCACCATGTCGTCGGCGTGCTGCCTGGTCGTCGCGCCGGGCAGCACGCAGCTGTCGCCGCGGCCGCGCAGGTCCGGCGCGATCAGCGTGAAGCCGTGCGCCGCCACCCGGTCCCACAGCTTGCGGCTGCCGCTGACGCCGTGAACGGCCAGCACGGGTGCGGTGTCACCGTCGTGCACCTCGACGGCCAGGTCACCGCCGTCAACAGGAACGAACATGAGCTGACTCCTCAGGCTTTGCCGGGGTTGAAGAGGTTCAGGGGGTCGAGCGAGGACTTGATCGCCCGCTGGACCGCCCACGCGTCCGGGCCGAGCTCGCGGATCATGCCGGCGCGCTTGAGCAGGCCCACGCCGTGCTCGCCGGTGACGGTGCCGCCCAGTTCCAGGGCCTGGTCGATGATGTCCTCGAACGCCGACTGCGCGGCGATGCGCGCGTTGTCGTCGCCGGGCGGGGTGATCAGCAACGGGTGCAGGTTGCCGTCGCCGGCGTGGGCGATGGTGGCGATGCGGACGTCGTGGCGCGCGCCGATCTCCTCGATGCGCGCGAGCATGGCCGGCACCTGCGAGCGCGGCACGCACACGTCCTCGGTGAGCAGCGGGCCCAGCCGTTCCAGCGCCGGGTAGGTCAGGCGGCGGGCGGCGAAGAGGGCCTCGGCCTCGGTCGAGTCGGTGGACCGCTCGGTCCAGTCGGCACCCGCGTCGGTGAACGCCGTGACGAGGCCGTCGGCGTCTTCGGACGTCTCGGCGCGGGCCAGCAGCATGGCCTCGGTGTCCGGCTCGATGCCGAGGTGCTTCCAGTCCTCGACGGCCTGCAGGCACGCGCGGTCGATCAGCTCCAGGGCGGCGGGTCGCAGGCCTCGGCTCGTCGCCACGGCAACGGCCCGACCCGCGGCGACGAGGCTGGAGAACGCGCCGACGACGGTGTCCGACGGGCGCGGGGACGGCCGCAGCCGCACGGTGATCTCGGTGACGACGCCGAGCGTGCCCTCCGATCCGACGAGCAGCCCGGTCAGGTCGTAGCCGGCGACACCCTTGGTGGTGCGCCTGCCGACCCGCACCGCGGTGCCGTACGGAACGGGGCCGCCCATCACGGCTTCCAGGCCGAGCACGTAGTCGCGCGTCACGCCGTACTTGAGGCAGCAGAGGCCGCCCGCGTTCGTGGCGACGTTGCCGCCGATCGTCGACCACGGCGAGCTGGCCGGGTCGGGCGGGTACCAGAGCCCTTGCTCGGCAACGGCCCTCTTCAGGTCGTCGTTCACGACGCCCGGCTGCACGACCGCGAGCAGGTTCTCCCGGTCGATCTCGAGCACCCGGTCCATCCGGCTGAGGTCGAGGACCAGGCACCCGTCGACGGCGTTGGCGCCGCCGGACAACCCGGTGCCCGCACCGCGCGGCACGACCGGGACGTCGTTCTCCGCGCAGGCCCTCACCGCCTGCCGGACGTCCTCTGTGGACTTCGGGCGGAACGCGGCGCGGGGCGTGCCGACGGGTGCCCACTCCGCCTCGTCGTGGCTGAGACCGGCCAGCGTGTCCGGGTCGGTGATGAGGTTCGGCAGCTTCATGAACGCTCCAACGCGCCGTGCGCGGCCTTGTGCACGACTTTTTCGAGTTCGGCGCCCCACTCGCCCGGCGTGGTGTCCGCGTGGACCGGGACGACGCCGAAGCCCGCCACCGCGAACCGGGCGAAGAGCAGCAGGTCGAAGGCCCGCGCGGGGGAGGCGAGCGGCGGGGTCAGGATCGCCGCGATCTGCGTCGCACCGGTGTTCAGCTCCTGCGTTCCGGTGGCGATGAGGTCCGGTTCCCCGATGATCACGGCGCGCCGGCCGAGCTCCAGCGCCCACTGCTCCGGCGTGATCGTGCTGATGGCCGTGCGCACCGCTTCCACCAGCGCCGCGACAGGGTCCGGGTCCGGCGCGAGCGCGCGCACGACGCGGCTGAGGAACGCGTCGTACCAGAAGATCGCGGCCTTGGTGCCGAACGTGCGGAACAGCGTGCGTTCCGAGACGCCCGCCCGATCGGCGATGGCCCTGGTCGACGTGGCGGCGAAGCCCTGGTCGAGGCACAGCGCGATCGCCGCCTCCTGGATCGCGAGTCGGGTGCGCAGGTCCTTCGCGGCGCGGGTGGTGAGCGTTTCCACGCGGCCAACCTAGCCCAAAGTGTCAGTTACTGCCAGTTTTAATGTCACTTCATGTCAAAGTGTCAAGGGTGGGTCACGGGGTAGACGACTTCATGGCCCGGACGACCGTCGTGATCGCCTCGCGGAACCGCGCGGACAGCCTGCTCCGCACGCTGTCGCGCCTCAGCGAGCTCGCGGTGCCCGTGATCCTGGTCGACAACGCGTCCTCGGACGACACGGTTTCCCGTGTGCACAAGGATTTCCCGCACGTCCTGGTGCTGGAGTCGGCGGTCAACCGGGGCGCGGTCGCGCGCAACCTCGGCGTGCAGGCGGCGCGAACACCGTTCGTGGCCTTCGCGGACGACGACTCCTGGTGGGCGCCCAACGCTCTCGAACGGGCCGAACCGATCTTCGACGAACACCCGGACCTGGCGGTGATAGCCGCGCACACGCTGGTCGGTCCGGCGGAGACCCCCGACCCGATCACCCCGCTGCTGCGGGACAGCCCGCTCGGTGAAGGCGTCGCGGGACCGGCGGTGCTCGGGTTCCTGGCCTGCTCGGCCGTCGTGCGGCGGCAGGCGTTCCTGGAGGTGGGTGGGTTCAGCCCGGTGTTGTTCTTCCGCGGCGAGGAGACGTTGCTGTCGTGGGACCTCGCGGCGGCGGGGTGGGCGCTCTGCTACGTCGAGGACGTGGTGGCGCACCACCACCCGGCCACCGGACGGGAGCCGGACGGGGAGGTCGTGCAGCGGCGCAACGCGGTGCTGACCTCGTGGATGCGCAGGCCCGTGACCACGGCTCTGGCGGTGTCGTTGAAGGACCCGCGGGCGTTCCGGGCCGCGCTACCGCGCCTGCACCAGGCGCTCCGGCAGCGCCGTGGGCTGCCGGAACACCTGGAAGCGCAGATCAGAGCGAGCGAACGGCCGCGGCGAGGCGCGTGATGCCCTCGTCGATCTGCTCCGGCGTCACGCCCGAGAACGCGAGGCGGATGGCGTTGTCGCCGCCCTCCAGCAGGAAGTCGGAGCCCTTCACGAACTCGACGCCGTGCTCCTTGGCGACCGGCACGAGCTTGTCGATCGACACGCCCGGCAGCTCGACCCACATGAAGTAGCCGCCCTGCGGAGCGGTGAAGACGGCCTCCGGCAGCTCGCGCCGCAGCGCGGCGACCAGGGCGTCCTTGCGGGCGCGCAGCGCGGTGCGGACGTTCGCGACCGACTCCTCGAGACGGCCGGAGCGGCAGTACGAGTTCACGATCGACTGCGCCACCATGTTCGGCGAGATGTACGTGGTGGTGGCGATGTCCTGGATGCTCTTGATGACGGCCTTGGGCCCCACCAGGTAGCCGCAGCGGATGCCGGGCGCCATGGTCTTCGAGAACGAGGACGCGTAGACGACCTTCTCGTTCTCGTCCTGCGACAGCATCGTCGGCAGCGGCTCGCCCTCGAACCGCACCTTCACGTACGGGTCGTCCTCGAACAGCACGAAGTCGTACTGGGCCGAGAGCTCCAGCAGGCGCGTGCGCTTCGCCTCGGACAGCGTGTAGCCGGCCGGGTTGTGGAAGTTCGGGATGATGTGCGCGAGCTTCGGGCGCACCCCGCTCTCCAGCAGCTTCTCGAGCGCGTCGACGTTGATGCCGTCGGTCTCCAGCTCGATCGCGTGGATGTTCGCGCCGCGCTGGCGCAGGTTCAGCAGCGTGCGGTCGTAGGTCGGGGCCTCGACCACCACGTCGTCGCCCTCGTCGACGAGCAGCTCGAACAGGAACGCGTCGGCCTGCATGGAACCGTTGGTGACGAGCACCTGCTCCGCCTCGACACCGTGCTGCTCGGCCAGCCACGCGCGCAGCGGCACGTAACCGACGCTCGTGCCGTACGCGAAGGTGCCGCCGGGGTCGTCCGTGAAGGCTTTCTGCGCTGCTTCGCGCAGACCTTCCTGGTCGATGATGTCGAGAGAGGGCGCTCCGCGCGTGAACAGGATCGAGGCCATGCGCGGAGCGTACAACTCCCACGATTTGGGCTACGGCCTGTACACGTATGAGTTGAGCGTGCTGACGGCTCCTTGGGCGTCGCCCAGGTGGTAGAGGTCGACCGCGAGGAAGTTCGGCTTCTTCCTCGCCGCGGGCTGGCAGAACTGCTGGGCGCGGTTCACGAGCTTGCTGTTGTCCGTCGTCGCGGTGCTGCTGAACGGAACGTCGCGGAAGTGGTTCATGACGAACAACGGCTGGAAGCTCCCGGTCGCCGTGAGCGGTTTGTCATCCCATCGGCTGTAACAGGACCAGTCGGAACTGCCGAGCCCCGAGCCCATCGACCAGTGGTTCTCGACGGTCCAGTCCTTCTGGTACAGCACGCCGCTGTCCTCGCGCCCGTCCTTCCCGTGGTCGGTGAAGATGATCAGCCGCTTGCCGCTGTCCACCATCTGGCTGCGCGTGGGCCAGCCGTTCTGCTGCACGCCCTCGGCCCGGTACAGGACGTCACCCAGCCCCCGCACCTTGCGCAGCTCGGCCCGGAGCGTGTTCGCGTCGACGTAGTCCTCCAGGAAGACCGTGACGATCTCGCCGCGGTTGTTCTTCAGGAAGTCCACGATCCGCTGGACGTCCACGTTCAGCGCCACCGGCTTGCTCACCAGCGTGCAGCTGTTGTGGCACAGGACCGCGCCGTCCGGCGTCTGGTGGATGTCGAGCATGAAGCCCCGGACGCCATCGCTGAGCTGCTGCACGATGCCACGCGTCTGGTTCTTGGCGAGGTTGACGAACGGAGGCGCGAACCCGCCGTCCACCCCGTTCGCATAGGCGTTGTGGGCGGTCAGGAACGTCATCTGGTCGAGCCGCGGGTCCTGGGGCATCGGAGACGTCTGGTTCTGCACCGGCGTCAGGTACCAGCGCGTCTCGCCACCGAGGCCGAAGAACTCCCACTGATCACCGAACTGCCGGAACTCGTGAACCGCGTCCGCCTGCGAACACGAACCCATGGTGAGCTGGCGGGTGATGCACTGACCCGGCGAGTCGGTGTTCTCGAACCTCCCGTCGCTCAGCCGCCATTGCTGGTGGTCCTCATTGCCCTTCGGCCGGTGCAGCGCGAGCCCGGTGCCGCTCTGGGCGACGTTGAGCCCCGTCCTGACACCGGTGACGTAGAACGTGCCCGACGGAGCCGCTTGCGCGGTGGCGGGCACCAGGGGGAGTAGCAGCAGGGCCGCGACAGCAGGGAGGTATCGCATGGTGAACAGGGTCACCTACACCCGTGAAACATGAAAAGCCTTCAGGCGTTTGGACGTTTAACACTGTGGGTATCTCACGTGCCGAAGAGCCCTCTTGAGAGGTAGTACAACTCCACGGCAGCCGTCGCCCAACCGAAGGGTTAGGGCCGGTACTCGGGCGCCGCCTTCACAAGCCGCGCAGGGTTCGACTCCCTCGGTTGCCACTTGTTCCCCAGCCGTCGATCCCGCGGCGGGAAGTGGAGGCGTCGCGGCCGACGGGCTGCGACGCCCGCTTCGTCACCGGGGCCACCTCGCGGCTCGTCTCACCTCGACGGTCACCAAGCCCGCTCAGGCCCGCGTCGCCCCGTCACGTCGTTCAGCTCCCGGTCGGCCATCCCGGGACACCGCCCGGCCTCCACCGTCGATGCGAACGATGCTCCGCGCCTGCAGCCCGTCACCGCTCCCGGCGAGAGGGCGCGACATGCCCAGGCCCGGTCACCCGACGACCCTGCGGCAAGCCCCGGTGCTCGGCACCGAGCGGTCGCGCCAGGACCGACGAGCGGACGACACCCGCACCACGAAGAGACGCGACAACACGCATGACAGGACCAGCCTTCCGAGAAGTCGTGGCACCCCGGACGAAGTGCTGTGATCACCATGACAGGCAGGTCTGACAATTTCGGTAACCGCAGGTGAGAGGCTGTCGGAGCGCCAAAAGGCCCGCCCGGCGCGCAGCCGGACGGGCCTCGGAGAGCGGAGTCAGAGCGCGCGGACGGCCTGCGCCTGCGGCCCCTTCTGACCCTGGCCGATCTCGAACTCCACACGCTGCTGCTCCTCCAGCGACTTGAAGCCGTTGCCCTGGATCTGCGAGTAGTGCACGAAGACGTCCGGACCACCGCCGTCCTGCGCGATGAATCCGAAGCCCTTCTCGCCGTTGAACCACTTGACAGTGCCCTGCGCCATACCGATTGCTCCCTAGATGGTGGGTGCCCCCGCCGAGCGGGGTGCCCGGGAAAGTCTGCCAGTGGACGGGTCCTCCCACATCGTGGTTAGCCCGGTGGTGTGAAGAAGTAAGTTGGACCGGGTACCGCTGAGAGGAGCAGGGATGACGAACTGGCTGGACGTCGCGCACGAGGTCGCGGCGACGCTCAGGTCCGACGCCGCGGAGAGGGACCGGGCCAACCAGCCACCGGCCAAAGAGGTGGAACTGCTCCGGCAGAGCGGTCTGCTCAACGTCGACGACTGGGCGACCCAGCAGCGGGTGACCAGGGTCGTCGGTGCCGCCGACGCCAACATCGGGCACCTCCTCGGGTACCACTACCTGCAGATCTGGCGCAGCGGCCTCTTCGACGTCCCGTTCGGCAGGGACCGCGACCAGTTCTGGGCGGGCGTCAGCAACCCCCTCGACGCGGCCCTCGAGCTCACGCCCGCCGAGAACGGCTACACGCTCAACGGGCGCAAGACGTTCGCCACCGGAGCGGCCGTGGCCGACCGGCTCGTGGTCAGCGCGACCCGCGCGGACAACGGCGAGAAGCTCACGTTCCTGCTCGACGCCAAGGCCGGCGGTATCACCTACCTGGACGACTGGGACAACATCGGCCAGCGCCTCACGGCGTCCGGTGGTGTCGCCTTCGAGGACGTCGAGGTCACGGAGGTCCTCGGCGTGCAGCCCGCGGGGGAGGACCCGCGCCTCAGCCTCGCCGCCCTCGGCTTCCAGCTCGTGCTCGCCCAGCTCTACGTGGCCATCGCGGAGGGCGCGCTCGCGGAGGCCGCCGACTACACCCGCACCAAGACCCGCCCGTGGTTCGTCAGCGGTGTCGAGGCCGCCACCGAGGACCCGTACATCGTCGTCGCGTACGGCGAGATGGTGGCGCAGACCAGGGCCGCCGGGCTGCTCGCCGACGACGCCGCCCGCCGGCTGCACGAGGCCAGCGAGTTCGGCCGCCACCTCACCCAGGCGAAGCGGGCCGAGGTCGCCGTCACGATCTCCGAGGCGAAGGTCGTCAGCACCAAGCTCGTCAACGAGGTCACCAGCCGCATCTTCGAGCAGGTCGGCGCGCGCGGTACGGCCGCCAAGCACGGCGTGGACCGCTTCTGGCGCAACGCGCGCACGCTCACGCTGCACGACCCGGTCGTCTACAAGGCACGCGAGGTCGGCGAGAACTTCCTGACCGGCGCACGCCCCGCCTACACCGGGTACAGCTGATGCAGCCGGTCCTCGCCGACTCCGTCCGGCTCACCGACGACGGCGTCCTGATCCTCGACCGCCGGCGGTTCCCGTTCGAGCGGAACTGGGTGCTGTGCCGGACGGCCGAGGACGTCGCGCGGGCCGTCGAGGACATGGTCACCCAGTCCTCGGGCCCGTACTTCGCCGTGCTGCAGGCGATGGTGCTCAAGGCGCGCACCCTCGAAGGGAAACCGTTCGAGGAAGCGCGCGCCGAGCTCGGCAAGACGGCGCTGATGCTCGAGAACACCAGGCGCACCAACAACGCCCTGCGCAAGGCCACCGCGATCGTCCTGGAGCACGTGGACGCCGCCCGGGACGTCGCGCACGCCCTGCAAGGCGCGCAAGAGGGCGACCGCCGGTACCGCGCGAAGAGCCGGGCGCTGGGCGTGCACACCGCGAACCTGCTGGAGGACGACGACACAGTCATGACCCACTGCTGGGCCGACCTGTACCTGACGGAGACCGTCCGGGCGGCCCAGGAGCAGGGCAAGACGCTGCGGTTCTTCTGCACCGAGACCCGGCCGTACCTGCAGGGGGCGAGGCTCACCGCGGAGACGCTGGTCGAGATGGGCGTCGACACGACGCTCATCACGGACGGCATGGGCGCCGCGGTCCTGCAAAGCGGCGAGGTCGACGCGTTGGTCACGGCGGCCGATCGCGTCACCATGGACGGGCACGTCGTCAACAAGGTCGGCACACTGGGTCTCGCCGTCGCCGCCCACGCGTTCGGGGTGCCGTTCCACGCCCAGGTGCAGGCGCCGGACCACCTGGCGCCGACGACCGAGCACGTGGAGATCGAGTACCGCGACGGCGCGGAAGTGCTGCAGGTCCTCGGCAGGCCCAGCGCCACGCCGAGGGTGAAGGGGCTGTACCCGGCGTTCGACGTGACGCCGCCGCGCTTCGTGACGGACGTGGTGACGGACAGGGGCGTCTACCGCGCCGGAGAGCTGCACGAGTACTACGAGGGAGAACAGCGGTGAGCAAGTGGGTCGTGCTCGACATCGAGGGCACGCTGAGCGCGACGGACCAGGTGCTGGTCGTCCTCTACGACTACGCGCGCCCGCGGCTCGGGCCGTGGATCGAGCAGCACGGTGACGACCCGGTGGTCGCCGACGCCGTGCGGCAGGTCAAGGAGCTGTCCGGCCACGACGACGTCGTCAAGGCGCTGCACGACTGGATGGACGCCGACCAGAAGGTCACGCCCCTCAAGACGTTGCAGGGCCTCATCTGGCAGCAGGGCTACGCGCAGGGCGACCTGGTCGCGGAGTTCTTCCCGGACGTCGTCCCGGCCATCCGCAAGTGGCACGAGGACGGCGTGAAGCTCGCGATCTTCTCCAGCGGCTCGGTCGCGGGCCAGATCGCGTTCTTCCGGCACACCACCGACGGTGATCTGACGCCGTTGCTGGAGCACCACTTCGACACGGTCAACGCCGGCCCGAAGCGCGAGGCCGCGTCGTACCGCAAGATCGCGGAAACGCTGCGGAGCGACGACATCACGTTCTACAGCGACGTCCCGGCCGAGCTGCACGCCGCGTTGGAGGCGGGCTGGAAGACGGTCGGCGTCGCGCGCGCGGGCGAGCCGTACGGCAACGCCGACTTCACGCCCCACCCGACGGTGTGGGAGCTTTCGTGACCGCGGAGCTCGCGCGCGAGTGCGCCCGCTACGCGCAGATGGGCTGGATGCGCGGCACGAGCGGCAACCTCTCCGTTGTGCTGCAACGGGATCCGCTCCGCCTCGCCGTCACGGTCAGCGGCGTCGACAAGGGTGAGGTCACCGCTGAGGACAGCGTCGTCATCGATGTCGACGGCAACGCCGTGGACAGCGACAAGGTCCCGTCCGCCGAGGCCGCTCTGCACGCGCGGATCGCCAGCGTGGCCGGGGCGGGCGCCGTCGTGCACGTCCACGCCCTCGCGCCGGTAGTCGCGGCGGAGCACTGGCCGAACGGCGTGGTGCTCAAGGACCTGGAGATGCTCAAGGGGTTCGGCCGGTACGACCACGAGGAGGTCGTGATCCCGGTCGTGCGGAACTCGCAGGACATGGTCGAACTGGGCGACGCCTTCGAGAAGGGCTTCGACCCGAGGGTGCCGGCGCTGCTCGTCGCACGCCACGGCGTGTACGTGTGGGGCGACGACCTGGTGCGGGCGCGGCACCGCCTGGAATGCCTGGAGTGGCTGCTGCGCTTCAAGGTGGAGACGCGGGACATCTTTACGGGGAGGCACTCATGACGCTGCTGACGGTGTGGCCGGAAACCGGCCCCGAGGAGACCGTCCTGCGCACCACCGACGCCGAGGAGATCACCACCACCCTCGAGGAACACGGCGTGCGCTTCAGCCGCTGGTCCGTTGTGGACGGTGTGACCGCCGCGAACGCCCTGCAGATCTTCGAGGAGGAGATCGCCCGCGTCAGCGAAACTGAGGGCTACGGCTACGTCGACGCGATGGAGATGACCCCGACCGACACCGACGAGTACCGCGCCAAGGCCGTCGAGTTCCGCGACAAGTTCCTCGCCGAGCACACGCACGACGACGACGAGGACCGCTACTTCGCCCGCGGCGCAGGGGTTTTCTACCTCCACATCGGCGACAGGGTGTACGCGGTGCTCTGCGAGGCGGGCGACCTGCTGAGCGTTCCGGCGAACACGACGCACTGGTTCGACATGGGCACCGAGCCCGACTACGTGTCGATCCGGTTCTTCCACGACGACGACGGGTGGATCGGCAACTTCACCGGTAGTGACATCGCGACGAAGTTTCCGACTTTCGACGAGCTCCGTTCAGGAATGCCGGCTTCCCGGCCGTGAGGGACCGAACTTGAGTCCGAGGTCCTTCGACGTCGGGTTGCGTTCCTCGTCCGCCACCGGCTGTGACGTGCGGCCGCATCTACCGGCAACCGCTCAGGCGGTTGCCGGTAAGGGCGCGTTGGCGAGTACCCACGCACGCCGTACCTGATCACACACCGCGGTCGCGGGCGGCCGGGGCAGCACCGTGCGGACTTATTACAACGGTTCGCTGAAACTCACGCACCAGGACGAAGGCCCGTTTCCGCGACATCACCTACTGGCGCCAGCGACACTGCTCGGCGCCGAAGGCCTCGTAACGCTCGCCTTCGGTGAAGCCCAGCTTCGCCAGGAGACGCATTGAAGCGGCGTTCGCCGTTTGGGTGATGCTCGCGAGCGGCTCACCGGGGTGTGCGGCGGCGTACCAGTCAAGCGCTGCCGCACATGCCTCGTAGGCGAAACCCCTGCCCCACGCGGACGGCAGGAACAGGTAGCCCAGCAACCGTTCCTCGTCCACCACGTCGAACGAGACCATGCCGATCATCGCGCCGTCCAGCGCGACGACGAAGAAACCGTGCCGCCGGCCCGGGATCGGAGGCGCCGTGCGGTCGACCTCGTCGCGCGGCTTCGAGCCACCGATGTAGGTGCCCACCTCCGGCGACGAGAACAGGTCGAGGAACGCGTCCCGGTCGCGCGCCTCGGACTCGCGCAGCACGAGCCGTTCGGTTCGGATCGGGGCGGGTGGCCAGGCGGCGGGTCCGGACATGGCGTCCACCCTAGAGTGGCTCGCATGAGCTCACAGGTGGCGGTGGCATCGCTCGGCGGCACGATCACGATGACGGGCTCCGGCGCGGTGTCGCCGACCTTGGGCGCCGGGGACCTGGTGCGGGGCTTGGAGGTGGGGGAGATCGCGACCCTGGCGACGGTCCCGGGCGCCTCGCTCACCTTCACCACCTTGCTGGAAACCTTCGACTGGGCCGACGAGCAGGTCTCCGGAGGCGCCGCCGGTGTCGTCGTCGTCCAGGGCACCGACACCCTCGAAGAGACCGCGTACTTCTTCGACTGCCTGTGGCCGCACGACGAACCGGTCGTCGTGACCGGCGCGATGCGGCACCCCGGCCTCCCCGGTGCCGACGGCCCCGCCAACCTCGCCGCCGCCGTCGCGGTCGCGGCGGCACCCAACTCACGAGGCCGCGGCGCCCTGCTCGTCCTCAACGACGAGGTCCACGCCGCCCGCTGGGTCCGCAAGACGCACAGCAGCCTCCCCAACGCCTTCGAGTCGTTCCCCGGCCCCCTCGGACTCGTCGTCGAGGGCTCGCCGCGGTACTTCCACCCCGCGCACAGGCTGACCGCGCTGCCGCGACCTCTCGACGCACCGGCGGTTCCGCTCATCGAGGCCACTGTGGACGACGACGGCTCGATCCTCGACTGGCTCAACGTCGGGGGAACCGTCGTCGCCGCCACCGGCGTCGGCCACGTGTCGGCCGGCATGGCGGAGGCCATCTCACGAGCCCGGTTCCCGGTGGTGGTGGCGACGCGGACGGGCGCGGGCACGACGTTCCGCGACACCTACGGCTTCGTCGGGTCCGAGTCGGACCTGATCCAGCGCGGCGCCGTGATGGCCGGCTGGCTATGCCCCCGTAAAGCACGCGTGCTGCTGCGTCTCGCCCTCGGCGCTATGGCGCCTATCGAGGACGTTTTCGCTGCTCGCGGGCAGGTTTTCTAGCTCGTTTTCACCCGAATGAGCCAGTGGTGTGGAATGGATCCAAGCCCTACCGTCAAAGGGCATGACCGCCACCATTTCCACCCCGTACAGCCGGTGCCTGGGCGACGAACTGCGCCGGGTGCGGGAGACGTGCACCTCGTTCACCGGCCGTGCGATGGCCGTCCAGCTCGGCTGGGACCCGAGCAAGGTGTCCGACATCGAGCTCGGCAAGGTGCGCGCGAGCGAGATCGACCTCGTCCAGTACCTGGCGACGTGCGGCAAGGACATCGACTTCGTCAACGAGTTCCGCAGCCGCTACTACAACGCCTTCGACCGGTTCTTCGCTCAGGTGCCAGACGAACTGCGCACACTCGCGATGACCGAGGCAATGGCCACGAAGATCATCAGCCTGGACATCATGACGGTGCCCGGTCTTGTGCAGGTCGAGGGCTACACGAGGGAGTTGTTCGTCGACTCGCACATCGAAGCGCCGGAGGACATCGAGAAGTTCGTCCGGGCGCGTATGGAGCGACAGGCGATCCTGAGGCGGCCGAACCGTCCGGAGTGCTTGTTCTACGTGCACGAGCTGGCGCTGCGGATGCCGCTGGGCAGCGCCTCACTCCGTGAAGACCAGTACCTGCGTCTCCTCTTCAACACCCACATCCTCCGCATCGTGCCTGCGCACATGACCGCATTCCGTTCGCCGTGTGTGTTGTACGAGTTCGAGAAGGCATCGTCGGTCGTGTACTGCGAGACCGACATGGCGAAGGTGTTCGCGCAGGACAACACCGCTGTCGCGCGGGCAAAGCGGCTCTTTCAGCGGCTGGATGCCGTTGCCCTGGATGAGGAACAATCGCGGAGCAAGCTGATGGAGTGCATCAGTGGCCTGCGAGAGGACTCAGATGTTCCAGGAACGGACTTGGCGTAAGAGCAGCTACAGCGGCGGCAGCGGCTCCGGCAATTGCGTGGAGGTGTCGCTGGCCCGGGACGTCCTCGTCCGCGACACGAAGAACGCGAGCGGCGACGTTCTCGCGTTCTCCACCCCTGCCTGGCGCGCCCTGCTCAACTCGCTCTGACCACCGACGTGTTCGCGGTCTGGACCGTCACCCGCACGGTCTGGGGCGCCAGCGACTGCAGGTACTGCGCGTGGTCCGACCCGATCGTGTCGCTGAACGCGATGAACGCGAGGTGCGGCAGTTCGAACGCGGTCGTGGCGCAGAAGTCCTCGAGCCGGTCGAAGCCGCGCCGGATGCCGGTGGCGTCGAGGCCGAACGCGGCGTACCGGTCCAGCTTGGCGGCGCCGACGTCGAGCAGGTGCAGGGCGTGCATGGCGTGGGCGAACGCCATCGCGCACACCTCGATGCGCGCGCACGACTCCAGCAGCGTCCGCACCATCGACGGGTGCAGCGACTTGCCGGACGTGCGCAGGACGACGTCGATCCCGGCTTCGCGGAACAGTGCGACGATCTCGAACAGGCCGGGCACGCCGAGCGGCTCGCCGCCGCCCAGCGTGACGGTCTCCGGGCGCATCGAGATGAGCGCTTGGGCGACGTGCAGCATGCGGTCGTGGCTGAGCCGCGCGTGTGCGACGTCCCAGGTGATGTCCATCGGGCCCCCTTCGGCGGATACGCCGATCCCACCGGAGGCCTTGTCCCGCCGTCAGGTGACCGTTGTCCCGACTTACGCGGGACTTCCGAGTCCCGCCTCGCGGGCGCGCACGATGGCCTGCGCCCGGTCGGCCACCTGGAGCTTCGTGAAGATCGCCGACACGCGGTTGCGGACGGTCTTGCCGGAGAGGTGCAGCTTGTGCGCGATGGACGGGTTGTCGAGGCCGGACGCCATCAGCTTCAGGACTTCCCGCTCGCGGTCGGTGAGCTGGGGGAACGCCACGACCTCCGAGGAGGAGATCGCGGTGAAGTAACCCATCATGCGTTGCGCGATGGTGGCGCTGAAGATCGCTTCTCCGGCTCCTATGGCCTGCACCGCGCGCACGATCTCGTCGTCGTCCGTGGTCTTCACGAGGTAGCCGCGCGCACCGGCCTTCATCGCCGCGAACACGAGCTCGTCGTCCTCGTGCATCGTCAGGACGAGGACACCGACGCCGGGCAGGGCCGCCTGGATCTGCTTCGCCGCCTCGACACCGCCGAGGACGGGCATGTGCAGGTCCATCACGACGACGTCCGGCTCCAGGTCGAGGACGACGCGCACGGCCTCCTGGCCGTCCGCGGCGTCGCCGACGACGGAGATGCCGTCCTCGCCGTCCAGCAACGCCTTCAGGCCGCGCCGGAACACCGGGTGGTCGTCGGCGATGACAACGCGAGTCGCTGTGCCTGCCACTACTGGGCCTGCCACTACTGGACCTCCAACGGGATCCGCGCCACCACCCGCGTCCCTCGGGGGTGAGCCGGTCCCACTGTGCACGATCCACCCAGTTCCGCGCAGCGTTCTCGCATCGAGTCGAGGCCGACACCCGGCTTGGAGTCCGCCGCGACCCCGCGTCCGTCGTCCACGACCTCCACGACCAGGTCGCCGTCGGTCCGCACGCTGATCGTGCAGGTCGAGGCCCCGGAGTGGCGTGCGCTGTTGGTCAGCGCCTCCGCGACGATCCGGTAGGCGGCGACCTCGACGGCGGCCGACAGCCCGTCGATCTGCTCGGCGTCGACCTCGACCACCAGGTCACCGCGGAAGCGCGCGGCCTCGTCCCGCACGGCCAGCGCCAGGCCCTGGTCGAGGATCGGGGGTCGCAGCCCGTCCACGAGCCGGCGCACCTCGACGGCGGTGGTGTCGACGTCGGCCAGCACGGGGTCGAGCACGTCGCCCAGCGACCGGCGCAACGCCTTGAGCTGCAACCGGATGCCGACCAGTGCCGGTCCGACGCCGTCGTGCAGGTCGCGTCGCAACCGCAGCCGTTCCTCTTCGCGCGCCCGCACCAGCCGTTCGCGCGCGAGCTGCAGGTCGGCGGTCAGCCTGATCGACTGCGCGGCGGGCGCGGTGGAGCGGGCGAGGTCGCCGAGCAGGGTCAGCTCCTGGTCGCTGAGGCGCTCGTCGGGCGCGCGTGGCTCGACGACGAGGTCGCAGACGTGCGCGCCCCGGTAGGTCATGGGGAAGCGGAGCTGCGGCCACCCGCGGCTGCGCCCGTGCTCGGCCAGCACCGACGAACCGCGGATCGCCACGTACGGCAGCTTCAGCGACTCGGCGACGGTCTGCGCGACCGTCGGCAGCACGTCCTGCGACCGTTCGAGCTTCTCGCTCAAAGTCGACAAAGCGCCATAGGGGTCGGAGCGCTCACCGAACAACCACCGGTCGAGCTTGCGCTGCACCCAGCTCCGGATCGGCGCGAACACCAGGCCCGCCGCCACGACCCCGACGACCTCGGCGTCGTCGGTGAGCAGCGCGCCCGCCGCGACCATCACGCCGAGGTAGACGAGAAGCAGGACGACCGTCAACGAGCCGTAGAGCAGCGACCGGTGGATGAGCAGGCTGATGTCGTACAGGCCGTACCGCACGATGGCGATCACCGCAGCAGCAGGGAACGCCAGCACACCGATGATCCAGGCGACGTGCCCGTCCGTCGTCTCCACAACGGTCGCCACGACTGCCAACGTCAGCAGCGCGAACGCCCACACGAGCAGGCGTCGTTCGTCCCCCTCGGCCCGTCGCCAGCGCAGGAACAACGACGCCACGGCCGCGACCACCGACAGGCCGGCCGCGAGCACCGCGATCTTCGTGATCGTCTTCGCGAGCCCGTCCCCGCTCAGCTGCCAGAACTCGGCGGGGTTGCCCCACGACGCCCACGCGATCGTGATGGTTCCGGCGAGAGTGCTGAACAGCGACGCGCCGATGGCGATCCACCAGCGGTTGCTCAGCGGCTTGCCGTTCGGGAAAACCAGCGCAACCGCGGGCAACAGCGCGTACGTGGGCCACCAGATCCACGCCTCGAGCCAGCGGGCGGGGTGGTTCTCCGGCTGGCCGGCGGCCGCGACGGCGATGGCGCCGAACACGCCCATCACCAGCAACAGCCACCCGACCGGTGACCTGCGGACATGACCGATCACCCGCACCCCGAGCAGGGTGCAGGCGACCGCGACCAGCCAGTTCCGCGGATGTGAGACGGCGCCGGTGACCGCCGCGAGCACGACGGCGTAGAGCACGCCGGCGGCCACCAGAGCGCCGATGACGCGAGCGAGGGTGACCTCGCGTCGCGTCAGTCGCTGAGCCAGTGCCACAGGTTGTGGAACGGAGATCCGGCGTCCAACGTGGAAAGACCTCCAGGCCAGCCCTGGAACGTCATGATCCGGTGGCGCAGCTGCTCGACGGACACCGGTTCGGCGGCCTTGTGGACGTGGTCGAAATCGACGTCCCCAGGCTGCGGGTTCATCGCCCGCGCCTGAAGCTCCGCGTACCACGCGAGGAGCTCTTCGTCGGACATGTGCGAAAAGTACGGCGGTACCACTTTCTGCCCGGACTTCGACATGTCTGGAAGGAGTCGTGGGCACTCGTCTGGATACACGAGTGCCCACGAACTCCGGCGAACTTCCTACGACGGACTCAGGGCAGGACCTGGATCTTGCGGCCCTTGCCGGCCTTGAACTGGTCCAACGCTCCCGCGTAGTCGTCCAGCGGCACCCTGTCGCTGATGAAGACCTCGGGGTCGAGCACTCCGGTCGCGAAGAGGTCCGCCGCCCGTTCGAACGAGTGCAGCACCGCCATCGAGCCGGTGATGGTGATCTCCTGGTTGTAGATCTTGTACGGCTCGATGGTCACGCGCGCGGAGTAGTCCGAGACGCCGAACTGGAGGAACGTGCCGCCCTTGGCGACGCGCCCGAGACCGTCCTGGATGGCCTTCTCGTTGCCGGTCGCGTCGATGACGACGTCCCAGCCCTGCGGCCGGTCGAGCTCGTCCGGTGTCGCCGCCACGGCCGTGACGCCGAGTTGCTTCGCCGTCTCCAGCCGCTCCGGGTTGAGGTCGACGACCTCGATCGACGACGCGCCGGTCAGCTTGCCGAGCTGCAGCATCATCAGGCCCATCGTGCCGGAGCCGTAGATCAGCACCCGCGACGCCATCTGCGACCGCAGCACGTCGTAGCCGCGCACCGCGCACGACAGCGGCTCGATGAGCGCCGCGTCCTCGGTCCGCACGTGGTCCGGCAGCTTGACGCAGTTCGCCACCGGGGCCTTCGCGAACTCCGCCGCGCCACCGGAGGTCGTGACGCCGATGGCCGCCCAGCGCTCGCAGAGGTTGCTCCTGCCGGAACGGCACATCCGGCACTCGTGGCAGTACAGCGACGGGTCGACGGCCACCCGGTCACCCACGGCGACCTCGTTCACCTGCGAGCCGATCTCGACGACCGTGCCGGCGAACTCGTGGCCCGGCACGACCGGCAGGGTCGGCGCGAACTCGCCCTGCAGGATGTGCAGGTCCGTGCCGCACAGACCGCAGGCCGCCACCTGGACGACGACCTCGCGAGGACCGCACGTGGGATCGTCCACAGTGGTCACTTCGACGGATCCGACGCCGGTGATCACTGCTGCTTTCACTTGACCGCTCCCAACGAAAGGCCCTGGACGAGCTTGTCCTGGGCGGCGAACCCGGCGATGAGCACCGGCAGAGAGACCACGACCGCCGCGGCGCAGACCTTGGCCAGGAAGAGGCCCTGCGACGTGACGAACCCGGTCAGGTACACGGGCGCGGTGCCGGCGACGACACCGGTGAGCACCCGTGCGAAGAGCAGCTCGTTCCAGCTGAAGATGAAGCAGATCAACGCCGTCGCCGCGATGCCGGGCATCGCGATCGGTGCCACGACCCGGCGCAGGATCGTGAGCAGACCCGCGCCGTCGATCGAAGCCGCCTCGAGGATCTCCTTCGGGACCTCGGACAGGAACGACCGCATGAGCCACACCGCGATCGGCAGGTTCATCGAGCAGTACAGCAGCGTCAGGAACGAGATGTTGTCGAGCATCCCGGAGAACTGCGCGATCAGGTAGATCGGCAGCAGCGCCGCGACGACGGGCATCATCTTGGTGGAGAGGAAGAAGAACAGGACGTCCGTCCACTTCTCCACGGGCTTGATCGACAACGCGTACGCGGCCGGGATCGCCAGCAGCAGCACGATGATCGTCGACCCGATCGAGGCGCTGAACGAGTTGATCAGCGGCGGCCACGCGCCGGAGTCGAAGAACTCCGCGTAGCCGTCGAGCGTCAGCGGTGCCGCGATCGACGGCGGGTTCGTGGCCGCGTCCGTCTCGCTGTGCAGCGAGGTCAGGAACATCCAGGCCACGGGCGCGAAGAACACGACGCCGGCGAGCCAGGCGAGGACACCCCAGCCGCGTCCGACCCACTTGGCGGTCATCGCTTCTCCTCCTTGAACAGCGAGGACACCACGCGCAGCGCGAACGTCGCGATGACCATCGAGCCCGCGACCACGATGACACCGGCCGCGGAGGCCTCGCCGTACTCGTGGGCCTGGTAGAAGGTCTGGTAGATCATGTACGGCAGGTTCGCCGTGCCCAGACCACCGGACGTGATCGTGAAGACCGCGTCGAAGTTCTGCACGACGTAGATCGACCCGAGCAGACCGCCGAGCTCCAGGTACTGCCGCAGGTGCGGGAACGTCAGGTACCGGAAGACCTGGAACGACGACGCGCCGTCGATCGTGGCCGCCTCGACGGGTTCGACCGGCTTGGACTGCAGGCCCGCCAGCAGGATCAGCATCATGAACGGCGTCCACTGCCACACCAGCGACAGCACCACGGCGCTCATCGGCATGGTCGAGATCCAGTCCGGCTGGGCGTCGAAGCCCAGCCAGTTCAGGATGCCGTTGAACAGGCCGTACTCCGGGTTGTAGAGCACGTGCTTCCAGATCAGCGCCGCCGCGACCGGAACGACGAGGAACGGCGCGATGAGCATGGTGCGCACGAACCCGCGACCGGCGAACTTCTTGTCCAGCAGCAGCGCCAGACCCAGCCCGAGGACCAGGCTGATGATCACGACCGACGCCGTGAGCACGACCGTGTTGACCACCGACGAACGCAGGTCGGGGTCGGTGAACACGTTGACGTAGTTGTCGAACCCGGCGAACCCGCGGTTGGCGGGGTCGAGCGAGTTCCACTTCATGAACGAGATGACGAGCGTCGCCACGAACGGCAGCTGCGTCACGATGATCAGGAAGATGAGGGCGGGCAGCAGGGGCGCCCGCCGGGCCCACTTCGAGTACCCCTTGCGGGGGACGGGGGGCGGCCGGTCGACGACCGACCGCTCCTCGCGCGTCAGGACGGCCATGTCACTGTCCCTTGTACTTCGCCGCGACCTTCTCGGCGAGACCCTGTCCGTTGTTCAGCGCGTCGTCCACCGAGGTCGCACCCGCGATCGCCGAGCTGATCTGCTGCGACACCTGCGTGCCCAGGTCGGTGAACTCGGGGATGCCGACGAACTGGATGCCGGGCGCCGGGCGCTCCTGCACACCGGGGTTCAGCGGCTTCGCGCTCTTGATCGCGGCCTCGGCCATCGCGGAGAAGCTGCCGGAGGACTGCTTGTACTCGGGACGCTGGTAGGTCGACGCGCGCTTGCCGTCCGGGAGCTTCGACCAGCCGAGGTTCTTGCCGACGAGCTCCTCGTAGCCCTTGCCCGACGCCCAGGAGATGAACTTCCAGGCGTTCTCCTGCTTCTTCGACGCCTTCTGGATGCCGAACGCCCAGGTGTAGAGCCAGCCGGAGCTGTCGGTCTTCACGACCGGCGCCTGGGTGAAGCCGAGCTTGCCCTTGACCGGCGAGTCGTTCGCCTCCAGCAGGCCCGCGGCGACCGTGGCGTCGTACCACATCGCGACCTTGCCCTGCGTCATGTTGTTGAGGCACTCGGCGAAGCCGGCCTGCGGGGCGCCGTTCTCGCCGTGGTTGCGGACGAGGTCGACGTAGAACTTGGTGGCCTCCTTGAACTCCGGCGCGTTGACCTGCGCCTGCCAGTCCTTGGTGAACCACGTGCCGCCGAAGGTGTTCACGACCGTCGTGAGGGGCGCCATGACCTGGCCCCAGCCCGGCTGGCCGCGCAGGCAGATGCCGCGGACCTCGGGAGTGGCGACCTTCGCGGCGGCCTCGGCGACCTGCTGCCAGGTCGGCTTGTCGGGCAGCGTGACGCCCTTGGCCTCGAAGATGTCCTTGCGGTACATGAGGAACGACGACTCGCCGTAGAACGGCTGCGCGTAGACCTTGCCGTCCGCGGCGGTCAGCGACTGGCGGATCGGCTCCAGGATGTCGGCCTGGTCGAACGCGCTGTCCTTCGCGACGAAGTCGTCCATCGGCGCCAGCCAGCCGTTCTTGGCGAACATCGGCGTCTCGTAGTTGGAGATCGTCGCCACGTCGTACTGGCCGGCCTGGCTGGAGAAGTCCTGGCTGATCTTGTCGCGGACGTCGTTCTCGGGCAGCACGGTGAAGTTCACCTTGATGCCGGTGTCCTTGGTGAAGTTGTCGGCGGTGAGCTTCTGCAGGTCCTGCATCTGCGGGTTGTTCACCATCAGCACGTTCACCGAGTTCTCACCGCCACCCCCGCCGCCTGCTCCGGAGCAGGCGGAAGCCAGCAGCAACACCGCGGTAGCGGCTCCGAGTGTGCGAATCGACGACATCGTCGGTTCCTTTCCAGGGTTTTCGGGCGCGCTGAAGAAGGGGGATGGAGCGCCCGAAGGGGTGAGGGCAGGTCAGGCTCTGATGACCTTGGGGCCTAGCAGGGTGTAGCGGTGGGCCTCGTGGGCGCTGAGGCCGCTGTCGGTGACGACCGCCTCCAGGTCGGAGACCTCGGCGAACCGGTGGAAGCTGGAGACGCCGAACTTCGTGTGCGTCCCGACGAAGATCTTGCGCCGGGACGAGCTGAGCGCCTTGGCCTTGACCGCGCCGACCGCCGGGTCGGGTGTGGTCAGGCCGTGCTCGCGGGAGATGCCGTTGGCCCCGATGTAGGCGAGGTCGATGACCATCTCGCCGAGCATCCTGGTGGTCCAGTGGTCCACTGTGGCCAGTGTGTGACCCCGGACGCGCCCGCCCAGCAGCAGGACGGTGCACGACGGGTGCTCGGACATCGCCGCCGCGGTCGGCAGCGACGCGGTGATGATCGTGAGCGGGTTGGTGGTCGGCAGCGCCTCCGCGACGAGCTGCGGCGTGTAGCCCTCGTCGATGAAGACGGTCTCGGCGTCGTCGAGCCGTTCGGCGGCCGCCTTCGCGATGCGGCGCTTCTCCGGGACGTGCGAGCCGGCCCGGAACCTCAGGCCGGTCTCGAAGCCGGCGCTCTCGACCGGAACGCCGCCGCCGTGCGTGCGGCGGACCAGGCCGTGCTCGTCGAGCACGCGCAGGTCGCGCCGGACCGTCTCGGGCGCGACGCGCAGTTCCTGCGCCATCTCCACCACGTCGACGCGGCCGTCGGCGCGGGCCCTGGCCAGGATGCGACGTTTGCGTTCCTCGGCTCGCATTTCACCTGCCCACTCGGCTATCGGTATGCCCGTTCGGGCTGTGCATAGATGAAACACCCTGGTAACACTGTGGTCGCTACCACAACTGGGTGCAATCCTGCCCGATTTTTGCCCGCTTGGTCCCAGGTGAGACCGCGTTCACACAGTTCGGCCAGACTGGGCACGCCCGAAATGGCCCCCGGGCCTGCCCGAATGGTCTCCAGATGGGCCGCCGAACTCGGTGGAACCGGGCGGACCGGGACGAAGTCCAACCAGGACGGACGAGGGGACGAGGCGCATGAGGTGGATCGCTGGGCCGGTCGCCCTGGTGGTCTTGTGGCTCGGGGTGTGGCTGGGCCTGACCGGCTTCACGCGGTTCGACCCGGTCGCGGGGACGAACACCAGGCCGGTCGCGGACCGGGGTGTCGCCCGCGTGACCGACTGCACGAGCAGGGGACCGGTCAGCAGGCACGGCTTCGGCACCTGGTGGATCTGCCGGGCCGACGTCGAGTGGGAGGACGGGACCACGGCGCGGGTGACGGCCGAGCCGGGCCAGCTCACGCCGTCCGACGAGGGCGCCGAGGTGCCCGTCGTGCAGCGGGGTGAGGGGAAGGTCCGGGGCGGCTCCGGTAATGCGCCGGTGTACCGCGCCGATTACGAGCCGAGCGTCGTGCTCGGCATCGGATCGGTGCTCGGGGGTCTGGCGGCAGGTGGGATCGGGGCGCTGGCCGTGGTGGGAGCGGCCGCTTCCCGGCGCAAGAAGGCACAGGAGAGGGACTACTAGATGAACCCGGCAGGGGCTGACCCCGACGCGATGATGCGTCAGTGGAACGCGCAGATCCAGGCCAAGCTCCGGCAGGCCGACGAGATGAAGCAGGTCGCGAACGCGGTCAGGGTGACGCAGCGTTCCTCCGACGGCTCGGTGTCCGTCACGGTCGACCAGAACGGTGTCGTCTCGGCGCTGGACCTGACCGACGCGGCGCTGCGCAAACAGCCCGCGCAGCTGTCCGCCGAGATCCTCGGCGTGATGCGCACCGCCCAGGCGCAGATCGCGTCCCGGATGCAGGAGGCCATGGCGCCGATCATCGGCGACGACTCCGCGACCATGGGCGCGCTGATGGGCGGGTACCAGGAGCGCTTCCCCGAGCCCCCGCCCGGGGAACCGGTCGCGCCGCCGCGTCCCACCGGTCCCGCTGACGACGACGACTTCGGCGGGCACAACTTCGCCCGCGACGACAAGGGGTGGTGAGGCGCATGACCGCGCCGGGGTTCAACGTCCAGACGCAGGCGATGCGCGAGCACGCCAGGCGGCTCGACGGCATCGTGAGGCAGATCGAGACGGCCCAGCAGGCCATCGGGCAGGCGCGGATCAACGGCGCCAACGCGTACGGCATCCTCTGCAGCCCGCTGCTGGAGCCGATCATGGGCACCATCGAGGCCGCCGGCACCGCTGCCGTCACCACCGCGCACGGTGTCGTCAACGCCACTGTGGACGGTGTCAACGGGATGGCCGACACCTACGACACCGTCGACCAGGCGCTCGGCGGCAACTTCGAGAAGATCGTCGAAAAGCTCGGGGAGCTGACGTCATGACCGCACCGAACCCGCTGGTGGCCGCCGCCCCGGAGGCTCCGGGCGCGCTCGCCGGCCTCAACCTCGTCGAGCCGGCGGCGGACGCGGTCTCCGCCGTCCAGCGCGGTGACTGGGCCGAGGCGGGCATCAACGTCCTCGGCGCGGGCATCGACGCGCTGGGCTTCCTGGCCGACCCGTTCGGCACGCTGCTGTCGTCGGCGTTCGCGTGGTTCATCGAGCACGTCGAGCCGTTGAAGTCGATGCTGGACTCGCTGGCGGGCAACCCCGGCGTGATCAACCAGAACGCCGCGACCTGGGGCAACGTCGCCGATCACCTCAAGAGGGCCGGCGAGGACATGGCGCGGGTGGTCGAGAACGACACCAGCGCGTGGCAGGGTGCCGCGGTCACCGCCTACAGCGCGGTCGCCAAGGCGGAGGCGACCGGCGTGAAGGCGGCCGGTCTCGCCGCCGAGGGCGTCGGTGCCGCGCTGACCGGTGCGGGCGTCGCCGTCGCCACGGTGCGGACGATCGTGCGCGACCTGATCTCGATGGCGATGAGCGAGCTGGTGCAGGCGCTGATCAGGTGGGCGGCGGCCGCGCTGCTCACGGTCGGGCTCGCGACGCCGGGCATCGTCGCCGACGGCATCCGGCTGGTCATGAAGTGGGCCAAGAAGGTCTCGGACTGGCTCGACAAGGTGATCACGACCATCCGCAACCTGTCGAAGGTCGTCGACAAGATCTTCGAGATCCTGGAGAAGTGCAAGACCGGTCTGCAGGCGATCATGCCGAAGGCCGCGGCGGACGCCGTCGTCGACACGACGGCCATCGGCGTCGTGAAGAACCTGCCGACCGAGGCCGCGAAGGCCGACGACTCGCCCTACGCGACGAGGTGAAGCTCCGGGGGTGGCTTCCCGGCCACCCCCGGTCCCTTCACCCGAGCCAGGCCGCGGCGTCGGGCGGCAACTGGCCGCCGGTGAGCGGAACGCTGGACAACACCGGCACGGCGGGGAGTTCCACCGGCTCCTCCGACAGGTTGACGACGCAGGTGTGGCCGCCCCGTTTGAACGCCAGCACGTCCTCGCCGAGGTCGAGCCACTCGAGGTCGCCGCTGATGCCGCGGCGCCGCGCGAACACCTCGCGGTACAGGCTGAGCATCGAGTCGGGGTCGTCGGTCTGGGCCTCGACCGAGAACCGCTGCCAGCTCTCGGGCTGCGGCAGCCAGCTCGGACCGTCTTCCGAGGACCAGGGGAGAGGCACGCGGCAGCCGTCGCGGCCCCGGTCGGTGAAGCCGGAGCGGTGCCACACCGGGTCCTCGCGCAGCTCGTCCGGCAGGTCCTCGACCTCCCAGAGACCGAGTTCCTCACCCTGGTAGACGTAGACGCCACCGGGCAGCGCGGCCGTGAGCATGATCGCCGCCCGCGCCCGGCGCGTGCCCAGTTCGAAGTCGGTGGGGGCGCCGTGCTGCCTGTCCGCGAACGAGAAACCCGTCTTCTCACGGCCGTAACGGGTCACGTGCCGCGTGACGTCGTGGTTGGAGAGCACCCAGGTCGGCGGTGCGCCAACGGGTTCGTGCGCCGCCAGCGTGCTGTCGACGACCTTCCTGAGCTCCCGGGCGTTCCAGGGGCAGCAGAGGAAGTCGAAGTTGAACGCGCTGTGCATCTCGTCCTGGCGGAGGTAGCGGGCGAACCGCTCCGGGTCCGGCAGCCACATCTCGCCGACCAGGATGCGATCGCCGTCGTAGGAGTCGACGATCCGGCGCCACCGCCGGTAGATCTCGTGCACGCCGTCCTGGTCGGAGTAGGGCAGGTCCGCGTCGGGCTTGCCGAAGTCCTTCACCAGGCCGTCGGCCACGTCGACGCGGAAGCCGTCGACGCCGCGGTCGAGCCAGAACCGCAGGATGTCGTCGAACTCGTCGTGGACGACCGGGTTCTCCCAGTTGAAGTCCGGCTGCTCGGCGGCGTAGAGGTGCAGGTACCAGCGGCCGTCCTCCAGCCTGCTCCACGCCGGGCCGCCGAAGCGCGACTGCCAGTCGTTCGGGATCTCCTCGCCCTCGCGGATGTGGAAGCGGTCCCACAGGCCGTCCTTGAACCACGGGTGCTGGTCGCTGCAGTGGTTCGGGACGAGGTCGATGATGATCCGGATGCCGAGCCCGTGCGCGTCCGCGATGAGCTTCTCGGCGTCGGCGAGCGACCCGAACACCGGCTCGATGTCGCGGTAGTCGGCCACGTCGTAGCCGCCGTCGGCCAGCGGGCTCGGGTACCAGGGGTTGAGCCAGATCGCGTCGAAGCCGAGGCTAGCGATGTGCTGGAGCCTGGCGCGCAGGCCCGCGATGTCGCCGATGCCGTCACCGTTGCCGTCCGCGAAGCTGCGCAGGTAGACCTGGTAGATGGATGCGTTGCGCCACCAACTCATCTGGTGTCCTTTCAGCCTTTTACGCCGCCCGCGGTGAGCCCCGCGAGGATGTGCCGCTGGAACGCCAGGAACAGCGCCACCATCGGCAGGCTCGCCAGCACGAGGCCCGCGAGCAGGAGGTTGATCGGGGTGTCCGGCGCGAAGCGTTGCAGCGCGACGCTGAGCGTCTGCCTCGCCGGGTCGGGGAACACGAGCAACGGCCAGATGAAGTCCTTCCACGCCGCCACGACCGCGAAGATCGAGACGACGGCGAGGATGGGCCGGGAGATCGGCAGGACGACCCTGACCAGGGTCGTCCACGTGCCCGCGCCGTCGATCCTGGCCGCCTCCAGCAGTTCCTCGGGGATCTGGTCGAAGAACCGCTTGAGCAGGTAGACGTTCAGCGCGTTGGCTGCGGCCGGCAGCCAGATGCCCGCCGGGTTGTTGAGCAGGTCGAGGTCGGTGAGCGTGAGGTACACCGGCACCAGCACGGCCGTCGACGGCAGCATCAGCGTCGCCAGCATCAGGCCCAGGACGACGTTGCCGAACATCGGCCGGAGCTTGCTGAGCGCGTAGGCCGCGGGGACGATCACGGCCATCTGCACCGCCCACGCGCCGATCGCGACGACGAAGGTGTTGAGGAAGAACCGGCCGAGGTCCATGTAGTTCCAGGCGTCGGCGTACGCGCCCGGCTCCCACGTCTCCGGCAGGATCGTCGGTGGCTGCCGCGCCAGCTCCCCCGGCGGTTTGAAGGCGCCGAGCAGCACCCAGACCAGCGGGAGCAGGAACGCGGCGGTGAACAGGACCAGCGTGCCGGCGAGGACCACCCAGTAGAGCGGGCCGTTGTTCTTCGTGAGCGTCCTCATCCGTCGGCCTTCTTCGTGATCAGGAGGTAGAGGAAGGAGAAGACGCCCAGCACCGCGAAGAGGATGAGGCTCAGCGCGCTCGCGGTGCCGAAGTCGTTGTAGTAGAAGGCGTAGCGGTACAGCAGGAGCAGCACCGTGACCGTCGACTCCTCCGGGCCGCCGCCGGTCATGATGAACGGCTCGGTGAAGATCTGCATGGTCGCCACGACCTGCAGCAGCAGGAGCATGAGGATCACGAACTTGGTCTGCGGGATCGTGACGTGCCAGACCTTCCTGGCCAGGCTCGCGCCGTCCAGGTCCGCCGCCTCGTACAGCTCACCGGGGATGGTCTGCAGCGCGGCCAGGTAGATGAGCGTCGCCGAGCCCATGTTCGCCCAGGTGATCACCAGGACCAGGCTGATCATGCTGGTGTCCGCGGAGTCCAGCCACTGGGGCGCGGGAAGGCCGAGTCCTCTGAGGACGGAGTTGAACAGCCCCGGCCCCGGGTCGTAGAACCACTTCCACAGCAGGGCCGTGACCACCGGCGGCAACATGACCGGCAGGTAGACCAGCAACCGGAAGTAGCCCTTGGCGTGCCGCAGCTCGTTGAGCACCACGGCCGTCAGGAACGGGACCCCGAACCCGATGAGCAGGGCGAGGACCGTGAAGTAGGAGGTGTTGCGCCACGCCACCGCGAACAGCGGGTCCGCGAAGAGCCGCTCGAAGTTCTCCCAGCCCACCCAGTCGGGGCTCGTGACGAAGTTGACCTGCTGGAAGCTCAGGACCACCCCGCGCGCGATCGGATACCAGGAGAAGACCGCGAAGACGACCAGCGCGGCACTCAGGAAGCCGTACGCGGTGACGTGGCGCCGCACTCACTTCACCTGCGCCAGGACGGCGTTGACCTTGGTCTCCGCGTCCTCGAGCAGTGCCGCGTGGTCCGCGTCCCTGTTCGTGAGCGCCGCCTGCACGACGCTGTCGAGGATCGCGTAGACCTGCTGCGCCTGCGGCGGTTCGAGCGAGCCCTTGGTCTTCTCCGAACCGTCCACGTAGGCCTGGAAGTTCTGCACCGGCATGGTGGCGTACCTGGCCTTCAGCTCTTCCTGCTTCTTGCGCGGCTCACCGGTCCAGATGTCGGCGATCGGCGGGATGGGCAGGCCGACGGGCTGACCGCGGTCCTTGTACTTCCGCAGGTTGCCCTCGAGGCGGTCCGGGTTCAGGTACTTCCACTGGATCCACTTCAGGCCGGCCTTGATCTTCTCCGGCGACGCCTTGGGGTTGATCATGTACCCCTCGCCGCCGAGCAGGGTGCCCTTCTGCCCCGGGATCGCGGCCAGGCCGTAGTCGTCGTACCTGCCCTTGAACTGGTTGACGATCGCGGCGACGTTGTCCGGCGCGGCCAGGTACATGCCGAGCTGCCCGGCACCCATCATGTTCTGCACGTCGCCGATCTCCAAGAGCTGCTTCTCGCCCATGGAACCGTCGTCCCAGCGCATCTCCTTGAGCCTGCGCAGGACCTCTTTGCCCTTGTCGTTGTTGAAGTCGGCCACGTACCTGTCGCCGTCCTTGCGGGCGATGTCACCGCCGACGGACTTCATCCAGGTCGTGAAGTGCCAGCCGCCCTGGTTGCTCTTGCTGTACTCCGCGAACCCGGTGACGCCCGCGTCCTTGAGCTTCCTGGCCGCCTGCCGGACCTCGTCCCACGTCTTCGGCGGTGAGTTCGGGTCGAGCCCCGCCTTGGTGAAGTTGGTGCGGCTGTAGAGCAGGCCCATCGTGTAGTTGGCGGTGGGCAGCCCGTAGACCTTGCCGTCGACCGTGAAGACGTCCTTGAGCTCCTGCTTGAGGTCGCCGTAGTGCGGCACGTCCTTGACGTAGGCCGTCAGGTCAGCGGCCTGCCTGCGCGCGATGAGCGCCGCGGGATCGGTGAAGTAGACGTAGAAGACGTCCTCCAGCTGCCCGCCGGCGAGCTTGGCGGAGAACGTCTTCGGGTCCATGAACCCCTCGTGCGGCACGAGGTCGATGTCCGGGTTCGCGTTCTCGAACTCCGCGACGTCCTCGTCGAAGACCTTGCGGTCGAACGCCTGCGTCTGCGGCGGCTGACCGTTGACGTTGATCTGGACCTTGCCGCCGGGCTCGGTCGTGGAACCGCTCCCACAACCGACTGAGCTGAGGGCCAGGACACCGCCAATCAGCACGGCAGCGGACTTCTTCATGGTGGGGCCGCCCTTCTCGCGAGCGCGTCGATGTGACGGCGACCATAAGACGCCGTTACATCTGAACGCAATATCTAGACGAAAACTCGCAAGAAGACGACTGCGCGCGCTACCGAGCTGGAGCGGTCGACGCCCTCACCACCAACTCGGGCTCGAAGAGCAACTCGTCCGGCGCCACGGCGTTGCCGGAGATCTGGTTCGCCAGCAGCTCCACAGCCGCCCGCCCCATCGCCTCGATGGGCTGACGAACGGTGGTGAGAGGCGGATCAGTGCAGGTCATGAAGGCGGAGTCGTCGTACCCGATGATCGACACGTCCTTGGGCACGTCCAGCCCAGCCCGCCTGACGGCCCTTATCGCGCCCAGCGCCAACGGGTCGCTGGCGCAGATGATCGCCGTGACCCCGCGCTGCACCAGCTTCGTGGCCGCCGCCTGCCCGCCCTCCAGGCTGAACATGGCGTGCTCGACATCGGCCCCGCCGCTCTTGGTGAGGGCCTCGAGCTTCCGCTGACTCGGCACGTGGTCCGGCGGCCCCAGCACGGCCCCGATCCTCCTGTGCCCCAGCGACGTGAGATGCCCGTACGCCTGCTCGACCGCCACCGCGTCATCACACGACACCCGCGGGAACGCCAGGTCGTCTATGGCGGCGTTGACCAGTACCGCAGGCAGTTTCCGGGACATCATCTGCTGGTAGTGACCGTGACTCGCGTCTTTCTGCGCGTACAACCCGCCGGCGAACACGATCCCACTGACGTGCTGCTCGAGCAGCAGCTCCAGGTACTCGGCCTCCGTCACCCCGCCAGCTGTCCTGGTGCACAACACGGGCGTGAAACCCCTTTGCGCCAATGCGTTGCCGACCACGTCCGCGAACGCGGGGAAGATCGGGTTCTGCAACTCGGGCAGCACGAGCCCCACCAGCCGCGCCCGTTCACCCCGGAGCTGCGTCGGCCGCTCGTATCCCAGCACGTCAAGTGCTGTGAGCACAGCGCTGCGCGTGGCGTCCGAGACCCCCGGCTTGCCGTTCAGCACCCGGCTGACAGTGGCCTCGCTGACCCCGACCTTGGCCGCGACCTCGGCCAGCCTCCGTTGCGTCATGGCGCAAGTGTACGCAATTTCTTGCGTCCGTTTGCGTGAGGCAGACCGAAAGGGTGACGGAGGTGCCGCTCACGCGCAGCGCTGCCTGATCTGGATGACCTTTCAATCCGACGCCTCGACAAGGCCGCAGCCGTTCCCGGGAGTTCCGCCGTTTCCCGGATCGCCTGAGCGACACGGCAATGCTGTGGTCCCGGTCGACTGGTTCCGGCACATGCCGAACGGCGGCACCGTCACTGCCGCGCCTCCCGCCACATCAGAGCCACCCCGTGCCCGGGGAGCAGCCACGACCGCACGGTGAGGTCGTCCAGGTCGTCCGCCTTCAGCCACTGCCCGGTCACCGTGTTGGAGCGGAACAGGAAAGGCATGATGGAGAACTCGTGCCTGGGGGAGTGGTCGACCGTGAGGCCCCGTGCCTCGAAGCAGATCTGTTCCACGTAGGACGGATAAGGCGCCTGCCAGTAGCAGAAGCCCTCGTTGGTCCGCTGCAACATCCGTGACGTGATCGTCAGTCCGCGGATCGCGCTCACCAGGTGGTCTTCGGCGATTCCGCTGAGGTCGCACTCGAAGATGCGCAGATCCCCCAGATGGCTGTGCGGGCTCCGCTTCGGCTGGGTGCTCGTGGACTCGCGGAAGAAGGTCAGGTAGTTCGGCCACTCGTCGAACTTCACCTCGAGCAGCGGGATCTGGCTCGGTGCGGCGGAACGGCTCACGCCGTCGTGGTCGATGTAGTCGATGGCGATCTTCGTCGAGTGCAGGACGTCGTCGACCGAATCGAGGAACAGCGACGGGTCGGTGATGTAGTAGAGCTCGAAGAGCGGGTAGCGGCAGGCGGCGCTGATCGTGTCCCGCAGCAGCACGTCGCTGGTGGCGAAGATGACGAACCGGTCGACCGGGACGCTGTGCCGGAACTGGTAGCTCTGCGTCGTGATCAGGTGGTAGGTCTTGGCGTTGATGCCCTGGAGCTCCAGCTTCACCGTCGTGTTGGTGCTGATCGTGAGGTCTTTGCCGTGGGGGCGCAGACCTTCGCCTCCCAGCACGCCGGAGACGACGTCCTGGTTCGCTTCGTGCGAGCCGTAGATCGAGGAGAGGAACGTCCGCAGCACGTCGTTCGGCAGCAGGTGTTCGACGATGCCCGGACCTGAGATCTGGCTCAGCTCGCTGACCAGCCGGCGGTGCAGGAACAGCTCGTAGGCGAGGAGCAGGAAGCCGGCCAGCGCGGGCAACGGCCAGAACACGACGAGAACGTCGTGCAGGAGGCTGCGGGTCTCCGGTTGCCACAGGAACGCCACCGCCAGGTCCGCGGCTGCCAGGACGAGCAACGCGATCGCGACAGCCAGCGCTTGTTTGTGCCTGCGCGCCGCCACCACTCGCCGCCCGCCCCCTCACTCCGCCTTCGTCCACACATGGTGGGAGTGGCCGGGGGACGAGCGCCAGAGCCTTTCGGTGCACGCCGTATCAGCGCGACTTGCCCCAGATCGGGTTGTCCGACACCCCTACGTACGTGCCGAGAGTCGCCCTTGGTGTCGTGTCGTCAGCTGCCACGTCGTCGTACAGACCCAGCAGATGCGTGGTCATCGCGCTTTTCGCGCCCACTTCGTCGTGCCGGCGCAGGAACCAGACGATCTGGTCGTGTTCGTTGGCGGAACGGATGTGCACCTCACGAGAAGGGTGCGCGTGCCGCTTGCAGTCCTGCAGGCCGGGTACGAGTACCTGGTACATCTGCTCGAGGAGCTCGTTGTGGCTGGCCCGGATCAGCGCCGAGTGGAACTCCTCGTCCGACTCCAGGACCTCTTGGACGTCGTCGACGGGCGCGCGCTGGTAGCGCAGGTTCAGCTTGGCCAGTTCGTCCAGTTCACCGTCCCCCGCCCGCACCGCGGCCAGACTGGTGGCCGTGGTCTCGAGGGCGATCCGCACTTCCAGCAGGTCCGACTGGGAGAACTGGCGGGCCGCGAGCCGGCCTTCCAGGTGTTCCTCCACGGCGGCCAGGTCGGTGCGGCGCACGAACCAGCCCAGGCCCCGTCGCACCTCGACGATGCCCTGGAGCTGGAGTCGCTGCAGAGCCGTGCGCAGGGACGACCGCGCGACGTCGAGCTTGCGGGCCAGCTCCGGTTCGGTCGGGAGGCGGTCTCCCGCGTTGAGGGTGCCACCGATGATCTGCTCGCGGAGCTTCTGCTCGATCAGTTCCGGCAGAGGCCGTCGCGAATCCGGTGAGAGCGCCCAGCTCTCACCGAGATGCGTGTCGTCGGCGGACATCGGTCCAGCTTAGGCCTGTCGCAGTCGGGTGGCAACTTGTCTGGCAACCAGTCGACGGTTGACAGACAACCTACAAGACGAGACCCTGGGCACAGGGGAGACGCCCAGGACCGCCCACTCCTGGGAGCCCACGCTCGCCTGGTCGGGAGGTAACGAGATGTCTGCAGGGAGTGCACTCGGAATAGCAGCCGCCGTAGCAGTCGCCGTCACCGCTATCGGTTGGCGCACCGTGCTCACGATGATCGCCGTCTCGGTCATCGCGCTCGCCGTTGTCGGCTTCGTGAACGTCACCAGCATCATGTTCGGATGAGGAAGACCAGCCGGAAGCCGGTGCCCCGGTCCGCGTCGCTCGACGCGAGCCGGGGCACCGGCCTTGGTGCGACCTCCCGATGTGTTGCGCGCATCACGATGTGCCGTACGCTTCGCGCGTTCAGGGGCGCGCCGCACGTGCAGGGGTGTCCCTGACTTCTTTTCGTCGGGGACGTCGGCACGGGATCTGTCAGTACGGAGTCTCGGTGGTTGGTTCGCCTGTTGCGAGCACGCATGCGCTGCATGCCGCGATCGCACCCGCGGCCGCGCTGATCGATGAGCGACGCGCGCTCTACCGGCTCGCGATCGATCTGTTCGCGCCCGGTGCCGAGTTGTCGGACAACCTCGTCGACCATCCGATCGTCCGCTACGAGATCGGCCGCGTGCTCGCCGGGCAGGGCCACCTCGATCTGGAGCGGCTGGCTGGGGCCGCGGCTGTGCGTGTGCGCGACGTCGGCGTCGCTGTGGTGTCCGACCCTGCCGCGGCTTCGTTGATCGAAGCGCCGTTGCGCATCGTGGCACCACCTGGCGTCTGTCCGGAGCCGCTCACCGAGTCGGACGGAGCGAGGTTCGGCGACGCTCTGGAGATCGTTGCCGAGGGGGTTCGGCTGTTCCGCGAGATCGCTCCGCAAATGGCGGACGACCTGCTTGCGCACGTGTCGATGCTTGCCTTGCTCAAGCGGGAGACGTCAGGCGGCGTCGTCTCGGCGTCGTCGCGCTACGTGCCTGGAATCGTGCTCATCGACGAACCGTCGACTCCGCTCGAAGTCGCGGAGGCGCTGGTCCACGAGGGGGCGCACGAAAAGTTCTTCGACTTGGCGATTGTGAAAGAATTCGTTGACGCCAGGGCGGAAGACGTCGATTTTTTCGAGAACTCGTGGTCGCACGCTCGATGGCCACTGGAACAGACCTTCGCGGCATGGCACGCCTACACCTGCCTCGCGCAGTTCAGCACGTCCGCCGGCACCGAACCGCCCGGGCCTCACTCGCTGCTCCCGGTCGCCCGCGCGCGGGCGACCGAGATCGGTGATTGGTTGCTGGAGCACGAAGAAGTCCTGCTCTCCGACTCGCGCCGGCTGCTTCACGGCCTCCACGGTTCACCCGCTGGAGCCGTGATGCGGCGATCCGAAGTGGACTGTGCCACCCTTTGCGACGAGACCCTTGATGACGG
Source organism: Lentzea jiangxiensis (assembly GCF_900104175.1). Lineage (GTDB taxonomy): Bacteria > Actinomycetota > Actinomycetes > Mycobacteriales > Pseudonocardiaceae > Lentzea > Lentzea jiangxiensis. The sequence goes on along the minus strand of NZ_FNIX01000006.1, from coordinate 108,870 downwards.
CCACTTCCGCCTCCATCCAGACGTACGCATCCGGCGTGCGTCCACCGGACGCGCGGTTGTCGGCCGTGCCACCCAGCCACCCGGCATCTTTTGGCTCGATTCCGACGCGAGCTGGGTTGTAGGCCAACTCAACGACGAAACCCCAACATCGGTTGAGCTCCTCCTGTCACAGGCGTGCGAGGAATGGCAGACCATCTCGGATCTCGCATTGCGGCGCTTGAGAACCACGATCGGTTCGCTGGCGTCGTGGTCCCTCATCGAGCCAGCACAGACATCCGAGAAGGAATGATGACCACCCCGAACGAACCACTTCGCCGGCCGCAGCCTCCGCACAGCGCAGGCGCCTCGCTTCCTCCTCTTCCGACCGGGGCCGGCCCGGTGATCGGCCAGCCCGTGAGCTCCGTGGACTGGTTCCGGCGGATGCCGACCGGCGGTGGCACCGTGTTCCTGCGTCCTGCCGAGGCCGAGCAGAACGATTGAGCGCCTCGTTGTTGTTCCGACCCGAAAGGGCCGCCACGGCGGCCCTTTCGGCGTTCGGTCGTTCAGGATTCAACTTCACGGACGCATAACAACTCGGCCACAAGGGTGTAGTTGACCGTCATCTAGGCCGATCGGGCGACGTCGATCGTCTTAGATCGCCGAATCCGCCTACCCCCACGGAGTAATGACGATGCGCCTGACGCCCCTGAGAAGATCCGGCCTGGCCGGTGCCGCCGCAGTGGCCGCCGTGGCCACCCTCACGCTGGTCGCCACCGCGTCCGCCCGGCCTGACCAGCCGGCCCCCGGCTCTGGCGACGACCGCGCGGTCGCGTACGCGGGCAACGTCGACATCAACCACGACGACGCCTGCGCCGTCGGTGGCCTGACCGGCACCCCGATCGCGCCCGGCAAGTTCACCTTCACGGGTGGCGTGGGCAAGCAGGACCTCGACATCACCGCCGGCCCCGAGGGCGTGAAGGTCACCGGCATCGTGGTGAAGGGCGCCGACGCCTACAACGTCTACCTCGCCGGCAAGCTCGGGCCGCTGCCGTGGAACGACCTGCGGTCGCCGCTGAAGAACGACAAGGTCCCGGACATCAGCCACTGGTACGGCTGCGGTGTCAAGGACACGACGACCACCACCACTACGACCACGACGACGGCCACCACCACGACGGTCTCGACGGTCACCCACTCCTCGTCGCCCAGCTCCAGCACGAGCTCGACGACGACCACGACCACTTCCGGTGCGGTCACGCCCACGACGACCACGACGGTCGCGCCCGTGCCCGTCGCCAGCGAGGACGACCTGGCCAGCACCGGCTTCGGGTCCGCGTGGCTGCTCGGGCTCGGTGCCGCGCTCGTGGCCGCCGGTGCCGCCGTGCTGTTCGTGATGCGCAGGCGTCGCGCCTAGGAGCTGTGCCGGACGTGGAAGCGCACGTCTGAAGGGGCCGCCCGCCGCCGTGGATCTCCACGGTGCGTTGGGCGGCCTTTTCGTTTGGGGTTACACCTCACGGAGCAATAACAACTCGGCCACGAGGGGCGCTGTTGATCGTCACCTAACCCGTTCGGGGGACGTCGATCGTCTTGGATCGCGGCATCCGCCGACCCCCACGGAGTGACCGATGCGTGTGACGCCTCTGAGACGTTCCGGCCTGCTCGCCTCGGTCGCCTTGGCCGCTGCGGCCTCGCTGGTGCTCGCGACCAGCGCGTCCGCGGACGAGGTGACCACGGACGACCCGCGCGCGCAGCCGTTCTTCCAGTTCATCGACGTCAACCACCCCGACGCCTGCGCCGTGGGCGGGCTGAGCGGGAACGTGGTCCTGCCCGGCGAGTTCGGCTACACCGGCGGCGACAACCAGAAGCACCTGAACATCACCGGGTTGCCCGAGGACGTGGAGGTCACGGGCATGCTCGTGAAGGCGGGGGACGTCTTCAACGTCTACCTGGCCGACGAGCTCGGAGACGCGCTGCCGTGGAACGAGCTGCGCGCTCCGGTCGTCGACGGCGGAACCCTTCCGGAGATCGGCCAGTGGTTCGGGTGCGGTGTCGCTGTCGAACAGCCGCCCACCGGCACCACGACCACGACCACCACCACGACCACCACCACGTCCGAGCCGACCGTGACTCACTCGTCGACGCCGACTTCTACTTCGCGCTCCGAGCCGACCACGTCGTCTTCTTCCGCTGAGGCGGCGCCCACGACGACCACCGTCGCGCCCGTGCCGGTCGCCGAGGTGCGGGACCTCGCCGCCACCGGCTTCGGGTCCGCGTGGCTGCTCGGGTGCGGTGCCGCGCTCGTGGCCGCCGGTGCCGCTGTGCTGTTCGTGATGCGCAGGCGTCGCGCCTAAGACCACTGGACGAGCACGCCCCAGAGCGTGCCGAACATGGTTCGTGTCTTCACGTGGAACTCCACGTCTGCAAGAGCCGCTCCGCCGCCGTACAGCTCTACGGCGCGTGGGGCGGCTTCTTCGGTCGTGGAGCAGGCCATGTCCCAGGCGACCGGTCCGAGCCAGGCGTCCTCGAAGTCGTTCCAGACGGGGCCGGACGGGGTGAGCAGCAGGTTCCCGGGGTGGGCGTCGCCGTGGAGGGGCTGGACGTCGCGGTGGTGCTCGGTCCAGCGGGCCGCCAGCGAGTCGTGCCACGCGCGGAACCTGTCGAGGTCCGGCACGCCACAACAGGCCAGGTAGGCCAGGACGTTGTCCACGTCGTCCAGGGGACCTCGGGTGGGCAACACGCCTTCGTAGTGCCTCAGTTCGGCGTGCAGGTCCGGTAGGAGCTTGAGGACGTCCTCGCGCGGTAGCCGGGCACCGGACTCGTGCGGGACATACGTGCTGAACGACATCACGAAGCCCTCGAACGTGTGGGGTCCTGCGGGCAGGTCGCCGGACGGTGTCACGACCGGCACGCCGCGAGCCGCCAGGAACGCCGAGATCGACAGGTCTCGCGCGAAGTGGTCGGCAACGGAAGGCCTGATCAGGGCTGTGCGTGCGGCTACACGGGCCACGACCGGGGCCGGGCGCAGGTGCACGAGGACGTTGCTGCCCCGCTTCAGCACGACGGGGTCGGAGGAGACCACGTCGTGTGAGGCCGCCAACGAGACCGCGGCTGACAGAGCGTCCACGGGCAGAAGGCTGGCATCAGCCCTGTGGGAGGAGCGACTCCATTTCCGCGATCTCCTTCTCCTGGTGGCTGACGACGTCCTGGGCGAGCTTGCGCGTCTCCGGGTCGGTGCCGGCCGTCAGGTGCTTGCGGGCCATCTCCACGGCGCCGCGGTGGTGCTGGATCATCAGCGAGAGCCACTGGCGGTCGAACTCGGTGCCCTCGAGGTCGGCGAGGTTGCCCAGGTCGACCACGCCGTGCGACTCCGAGTGGCCGTGCGACGTGTGCGAGGACGCCTCGACCGGCGCGTTCCAGGTCCGCAACCAGCCGTTCATCCGGTCGATCTCGGGCTTCTGGGCGGCGGAGATGCGCTTCGCCAGGTCGGCGAGGCGGGGGTTGTCGGTGCGGTCGCCGACGAGGCCGCTCATCTCCAGCGCCTGCTCGTGGTGCGGGACCATGCCCTGCGCGAACGCGACGTCCGCGGAGTTGTGCGTGGCGGGGGTGCCACAGGCGGCCAGCGACAGGACAGAAGCGACAGCGAGCATTCGGAGCACGGCGGCAGAATACGTGTGACCTGCGCTACTCCGCTGGCCATCGGCTCCGGCCCACCCGAATGGAGCTGATCGGCTGCGTCTAATATCCCGGGGAGTTTCCCGAACGACTGGTCCCACCAAGGCCTGGAGGCACCGTGACGGCCGTAGCCCCGCAGCCGATCGCAACGCGTCCTTATCCGACGCGCACTGCGGTCAAGGGGTCCTTCCTGCTGCGGATGTTCCGCACCACGGACCACAAGCAAATCGGCATCATGTACCTGGTCACCTCGTTCGCCTTCTTCATGGTCGGCGGCGCGATGGCCATGCTGATCCGAACCGAGCTTGCCCGGCCTGGCATGCAGTTCCTGAGCCAGGAGCAGTACAACCAGCTCTTCACGATGCACGGCACCGTGATGCTGCTGCTGTACGCGACGCCGATCGTCTTCGGCTTCGCGAACTTCATCCTGCCGCTGCAGATCGGCTCGCCCGACGTGGCGTTCCCGCGGCTCAACGCCTTCTCGTACTGGCTGTACCTGTTCGGCGGCCTGATCGTGATGGCGGGCTTCATCACCCCCGGTGGTGCGGCTGACTTCGGCTGGTTCGCGTACACGCCGCTCAGCAACGCCATCCACTCGCCGGGTGTCGGCGCCGACCTGTGGATCTCCGGCCTGGCGGTCGGTGGTCTCGGCACCATCCTCGGCGCGGTGAACATGATCACCACCGTGGTCTGCCTGCGCGCGCCCGGCATGACGATGTTCCGGATGCCGATCTTCACCTGGAACATCCTGGTGACGTCGGTGCTGGTGCTGCTCGCGTTCCCGATCCTCACCGCCGCGCTGCTCGGCCTGCTGGCCGACCGCCACCTCGGTGCCCACGTGTTCGACCCCGCCAACGGCGGCGTGATCCTGTGGCAGCACCTGTTCTGGTTCTTCGGCCATCCCGAGGTCTACATCGTCGCGCTGCCGTTCTTCGGCATCGTGTCGGAGATCTTCCCGGTGTTCAGCCGCAAGCCGATCTTCGGCTACAACGGCCTGGTCTACGCGACCCTGGGCATCGCGGCCCTGTCCGTCGCCGTGTGGGCGCACCACATGTACGCGACCGGCGCCGTGCTGCTGCCGTTCTTCGCCTTCATGACGTTCCTCATCGCGGTCCCGACCGGTGTGAAGTTCTTCAACTGGATCGGCACGATGTGGAAGGGCCAGCTGACGTTCGAGACGCCCATGCTGTTCAGCATCGGCTTCATCGTCACGTTCCTCTTCGGTGGTCTGTCCGGCATCCTGCTGGCCGCGCCCGCGATCGACTTCCACGTGTCCGACACGTACTTCGTCGTCGCGCACTTCCACTACGTGCTCTACGGCACGATCGTGTTCGCGACCTTCGCCGGCATCTACTTCTGGTTCCCGAAGATCACCGGCCGGTTCCTCGACGAGCCGCTGGGCAAGCTGCACTTCTGGACGACGTTCCTCGGCTTCCACGCGACCTTCCTCGTCCAGCACTGGCTGGGCAACGAGGGCATGCCGCGCCGGTACGCCGACTACCTCGCGTCCGACGGCTTCACGACGCTGAACATGGTCTCGACGATCGGCGCCTACCTGCTGGGTGCCTCGACGCTGCCGTTCATCTGGAACATCTTCCGCAGCTACCGCTTCGGCGAGGTCACGACGGTGGACGACCCGTGGGGCTACGGCAACTCGCTCGAGTGGGCGACGTCGTCCCCGCCGCCGCGGCACAACTTCACCGAGCTGCCCCGGATCCGTTCGGAGCGCCCGGCGTTCGAGCTGCACTACCCGCACATGATCGAGCGGATCCGCAACGAGGGCCACGTGACCTTCACCGGCAAGACGATCCCGCACGAGCAGGCGCCGCCGGCGCTGTCGGAGATGGCCGCATCGGCGATCAAGTCGGGCACCGCCTCCGAGAAGGACGATTCCGAGCACGACAAGTAACCTGCTCTTCACAGGTTCAACGACGAGCCCCGGCTGCTTCGCGCGGCCGGGGCTCGCCGCGTCTTACGAGGAGACGACGACGTGAAAACGCCCGTGCTCATCACCGTGACCGGACCCGACAAGCCCGGTGTCTCCTCCGTGCTCTTCGCCGTGCTGACCAGGCACGGCGTCGAGGTGCTGGACGTGGAGCAGGTCGTCATCAGGGGCCGGCTGGTGCTCGGCGCGCTGGTCTCGACCGACCACGACCCGGAGGGCCTGCAGGAGTCGGTCGAGCAGGCCATGGCCACCGTCTCGATGCAGGTGGAGATCGAGATCGGCGCCGACTCGAAGCGCAGCGCGCGCCTGGAGTCCTCGCACGTGCTGATCGTGCTGGGCCGCCCGGTCACGGCGAAGGCGTTCACCGAGGTCGCGCGCCGGCTCGCGTCGCTCGGCGTGAACATCGACGCCATCCGCGGCGTCGCCGACTACCCCGTCACGGGCCTCGAGCTGCGCGTCTCGGTCGCCGACGACACGCTGGAGAGCGACGCCGAGCTGCGGTCCGCGCTCGCCGACGTGTCGGTGCGGGTGGGCCTCGACGTCGCCGTGGAACGCGCCGGGCTGACCCGCCGCGCCAAGCGCCTGGTCGTCTTCGACGTCGACTCCACGCTCATCCAGGGCGAGGTGATCGAGATGCTGGCCGCGCACGTCGGGTGCGAGGAGCAGGTGCGCGAGATCACCGAGGCCGCGATGCGCGGTGAGCTCGACTTCGCCGAGTCGCTGCGCCGGAGGGTCGCGCTGCTGGAGGGCCTCGACGAGAAGGTGCTGGACGAGGTCGGGGCGTCACTGGAGCTCACGGCCGGTGCGCGCACGACGATCCGCACGCTGAAGCGACTCGGGTTCTTCTGCGGGGTCGTGTCCGGCGGGTTCACGAAGGTGATCACGGGCCTCGCCGACGAGCTGCAGCTCGACTTCTGCGCCGCGAACACGCTCGAGGTCGTGGACGGCAAGCTGACCGGCAAGGTCGTCGGCGAGATCGTCGACAGGCCGGGCAAGGCGGTCGCGCTGCGCCGGTTCGCCGAGGAGGTGGGCGTGTCGCTCGCCCAGTGCGTCGCGGTCGGCGACGGCGCGAACGACATCGACATGCTCAACGCGGCGGGCCTCGGCATCGCGTTCAACGCCAAGCCGGCGTTGCGCGAGGTGGCGGACACCGCGTTGTCGCACCCGTTCCTCGACGCGGTGCTGTTCATCCTCGGCGTCACGCGGGCCGAGGTGGAGGCCGCGGACGCCGCGGACGGCCTGGAGCTGACCCGGCTGTGATGATCCTCGACCTGATCGCCTCCCGGAACTACGCCGAGGAGTCCGAAGTCCGCGCGATGCCGATGGTGCTGCGCATCGAACGCGTCGACCCGCCGTCCAGGACGGCGCTGCTGGAAGCCGCGGCCGCTTCGGCGGTCGCGGTGTGCCTCGACCCCCGTGCCGACGTGGGCGGGGAGTGGCACGAGGCCGTTCGCGCCTGGGTGGCCGGGCGCATCCGCAAGGTGTCGCGGCGGGCCCGTGGTGTGCAGTGGGAGGCCGTGCAGGACCTGCCCGGCGTGACGATCACCGTGGACGGGGCGTCGGTGCGGTCGCTGCTGCCCGTGCTGGTGTCCGAGACGCCCCGCGAGGTCGCCAAGCTGCAGATCTCGGGCTCCGACCTGCCCGTGGACGAGCCGGGGGAGGTGCCGGAGGGCGCCCGGCTGCTGTACGTGAACCCGCGCGTCGAGATGTCCGCGGGCAAGCTCGCCGCCCAGGTCGGGCACGCGTCGATGCTGCTGGCCCCGCGGCTGTCCGAGACCGAGCTCAAGGCGTGGGCGGACCTGGACTACCGCTGCGCCGTGCGCACGCCGTCCCCGGCCGAGTGGGACGTGCTGATCGGCCGCGACGACGTCGTGGCGGTGAGGGACGCGGGGTTCACGGAGGTCGAACCCGGTACAACCACGGTGCTCGCTGTTTAGAAGCGCCTGAATCGGGTAAATCCGCGTCTCGTGGGCCTACTCGACGTTCTCGACGCCCGGCTCGGCGACGGGCTGGAGAATCTGCTGTGCTCCCATCACACGCGAAGACTGCGGCGGCTGGGGTGGGGCGACGTGCTCGAAGGCGACGGCGCGGGGTGGTTCACCCCGCGCCGTCCGGTGCAGCACGGCAACAACATCGAGGTCCTGGTGGACGGGGCCAACGCGTTTCCCGTCATCGCGAAGGCGATCGAGGGTGCGCAGAAGTACGTCCACATCGCGAACTGGCACGCGTCACCCGACTTCCGGCTGACCCGTGAACCGGGGGCGCCGCAGCTGCGCGAACTGCTGTCGGCCGCCGCGGAACGGGTGCCGGTGCGGGTGCTGCTGTGGGCGGGTCCGCCCATGCCGTTCTTCGAACCGACGCGGAAGCGCGCTCTGGCGGCGCAGAAGGCGTTCCTGGAATGCGGTGCGGTCCGCTGTGAGCTCGACGCGCGCGAACGCACCCTGCACTGCCACCACGAGAAGATCGTGATCGTCGACGACGTGGCGTTCGTCGGAGGCCTCGACATGACCGCGGTGGAGGGCGACCGCCACGACTCGCCGGACCACCCGCCGCGCGACCTCGGCTGGCACGACCACATCGCGCGTCTCGAAGGTCCCGTCGTGGCCGAGGTGGCCGCGCACTTCGCCGCGCGCTGGCTGGAGATCGCGGGGGAGACCCTGCCCGCGCCGGAGGTGCCGCCGGAGGCCGGGTCCTCGTCGGTGCAGCTGGTCCGCACGATCCCGGAGAAGACCTACGACTTCTCCCCGCACGGCGACTTCAGCCTGCTCGACTCGTACCTGCGGGCGCTGCGGGCGGCGGAGTCGTTCGTGTACGTGGAGAACCAGTTCCTGTGGTCTCCCGAGATCACCGAGGTGCTGCTGGAGAAGCTGAGCAACCCGCCCTCACCGGACTTCCGGCTGGTGCTGGTGTTGCCGCAGAAGCCGAGCAACGGCGCCGACACCACGCGCGGGCAGCTCGGCCGGATGCTCGACGCCGATCCCGGCAAGCACGTCGTGGCCGCAACCCTCGTCTCCCACGGTGACGCGCCCGTCTACGTGCACGCGAAGCTGTGCATCGTGGACGACAAGTGGATGTCCGTCGGCTCCGCGAACCTCAACGAGCACTCGCTGTTCAACGACACCGAGGTCAACGTCGTGACTGACGACGTTGACGTCGTGCGGGCGACGCGGCTCAAGCTGTGGGCGGAGCACCTGCACGGCCTCGAGGGCGACGTCTCCGGTCCCGTGCACGAGGTCGTGGACGGGATGTGGCGCCCGGCTCTGGAGCGTCCGGCGCGGGTGACGTCGCTGCCCGGCGTGTCCCGCCGTGCCGGAAGATTGCAGGGACCGTTGCGCGGATTGCTGGTCGACGGCTGACCTGCGGGTCTAGCGTGGCGGCGTGGCCAACGAGGTGACGATCCCGCTGCTGCCGTGCGAGTCCATCGACGAGGTGGCCGAGTTCTACGTGATGCTCGGGTTCACCGTCACCTACCGCCAGTACCGGCCGAACGCCTACCTCTCGGTGCGGCGCGAGGAGATCGAACTCCACTTCTTCGGCATCCCCGGCTACGACGCCGAACGGTCGTACAGCTCGTGCCTGATCCAGCTCGAAGATCCGCGGGAGCTGTACGAGGTGTTCGCCGCGGGGATGCGCGCGGTGTACGGGCAGGTGCTGCTCACCGGCATCCCGCGGATGACACGGCCCCGGCGGGACGGGTTCCTGGTGGTCGACCCCGGCGGCAACTGGATCCGCGTGGTGCCGGCCGTGCGGGAGTCCGTGCGGTCGAACGGGCTGTCGCGGGCGTTGACCAGCGCGGTCACGCTGGCCGGGTCGCACGGTGCGGAGCGGCAGGCGTTGAAGATCCTCGAAGGCGCGCTGGTGCGGGAGGTGCACGCCTCGGAGGAGGAGCGGGCGTCGGCGCTGGAGTTCCGCGAAGAGCTGCTTGAACGTCTTGATCCACATAGGTGGTCTTAGCGGTGTGGAGCCGCAGTGGGGCTTGGAGGTCATCAAGCTCACGGGCAGGCCATCTGGATCACTCCGACCTGGGACGACCACACCGAACGACGTTGTTCGTGCTCGGTGGGACCGTGCTGCTGTTCGCTTGAGCAAATAGCTCGGTGTCGTTTCGGCGATGCCGGGCTTAGCTTCGGGCGGTGGCGAACGAACTGACGATTCCCCTCCTGCCCTGTGCCGACATCGACGAGATGGCGGCCTTCTACGAGATGCTCGGCTTCTCGGTCACCTATCGGCAGACGCGGCCGAACCCGTACGTCGCCTTGCAGCGTGAGGACCTCAACCTGCACTTCTACGGGTTGGAGGGACACGTTCCGGAGCACTCGCACAGCACGTGCGTGGTCATCGTCGAGGACACCGGACCGTTGTACGAGGCGTTCGCGGCGGGGATGCGGGCGGTGCACGGAAGGTGCTCATCTCCGGCATCCCGCGAATGACCCGGCCGCGGTTGCGCAACGACCGGTACACCGGGTTCGTCGTCGTCGACCCGGCCGGCAACTGGATCCGGATCACCAAGGCGGCTCAGGAACCCGAGGCGCGCACGAAGCTGGCCCGCGCTCTCGAGAACGCGGCCCGGCAGGCGGACGCGCGCGGGGACGAGCGGCAGGCGTTGAAGATCCTCGAAGGCGCGCTGAAGCAGGCCGACGGCTCCGAACCGGAACTGCTGGAAGCCCAGGCCTACCGCGACGAACTGGTCGAGCGGATCACTTCGTCCGAGCCGCGTCCAGGCGCTTGAGAGCCGCCCGGACCACCTCGGGGTCGTAGGTCGTCCAGAACGGAGGGAGGGAGGCGCGGATGAAACCGCCGTAACGCGCCGTGGCGATGCGCGGGTCGAGGACGGCCACCACGCCCTTGTCCGACATCGACCGCAGCAAGCGGCCCGCGCCCTGGGCCATCAGCAGAGCCGCGTGCGTGGCGGCGACGGTCAGGAAGCCGTTGCCGCCACGGGAGTTCACCGCCTTCTGCCGTGCGGAGGCCAGCGGGTCGTCCGGGCGCGGGAACGGGATCCGGTCCATGATCACGAGCTGGAGGCTCGGGCCCGGCACGTCGACGCCCTGCCACAGCGACAGCGTGCCGAACAGGCACGAGCGCTCGTCCTCGGCGAACTTCTTGACCAGCAGGCCCGTCGCGTCGTCGCCCTGGCAGAGGATCGGGTGGTCGAGCCTGTCCCGCAACGCTTCCGTGGCCGCCTTCGCCGCCCGCATCGAGGAAAAGAGCCCGAGCGCGCGACCGCCCGCCGCGTTCACGAGGCCCTCGATCTCGTCGAGGTACTCCGGCGGCAGCCCGTCCCTGCCCGGCTGCGGCAGATGCCTTGCCACGTAGAGGATTCCGCTCGTGCCGTGCTGGAACGGCGAGCCAACGTCCAGGCCGGTCCACTTCGGACCGTCGATGTCCTTCTCGGTCGCCGCGCCCTCGATCTTGCGGACCTTCTCCGACGGCGGCAGCCCCCACTGGCGCGCCATCGCGTCGAAGGCGCCGCCGAGCGTCAGCGTCGCCGACGTCAGGACCGTGGTGCGCTTGGCGAACAGCCGTTCCCTCAAGAGCCCGCCCACACCCAGCGGCGCGACCCTGAGCGACGGCGCCTTCTGGTTGAAGTCGCCCGACACCCACACGACGTCGCGCTCTTCGTCGAACGCCTCCAGCACGCGCACCGCGCAGTCGTGGACCTCTTCGAGCAACGCCAGCGCGAGCTTGCGCGCCGTCGCCCCGTCCGGGTCTTCCTTCCTCTCCGACCCCATCGCGGACACGCAGTTGTGCGCCGCGTCGCGCGTCGCCGCCAACGCCCCCGCGAGCGCCCGCGGCAGCGCGTCGAGCCGGCCGGACGGCATGTCCTCGAGGATCATCGCGAGCCCGTCGCCCGCCTCGGCCAGCCTGTCCGCGATGTCCTGGTCGATGAGCCTGCCGCACCGGCGCGCCGCCACGGACACGGACGCGCCGCTCAGCTCCTCGGTGGCCACGGACGTGACGCGGTCGACCAGGTCGTGCGCCTCGTCGATGACCACCACGTCGTGGTCCGGCAGGACCTGGTAGCCCTCCAACGCGTCGATGGCGAGCATCGCGTGGTTCGTGACCACGACATCGGCTTTGCCCGCCTCGGCCCGCGCCCGTTCCGCGAAGCAGTCGGACCCGATCGGGCACTTGCTGACGCCGAGGCACTCCCGGGCCGTGACGCTGACCTGCCGCCACGCCTGTTCGCTGACACCGGGCACCAGCTCGTCGCGGTCACCGGTCTCGGTGTCCGACGACCACTCGTGCAGCCGCTTCACCTCACGCCCGAGCTTCGACACCGCGAACGGGTCGAACAGCGCGTCGTCCTCCGGCTCGTCGGGTGCCCCGTTGTGCACGCGGTGCATGCACAGGTAGTTCCTGCGGCCCTTGAGGATGGCGAACGTGGGCTCCCGTCCCAGCTCCTTCTTGAGCGCCTTGGCGAGCCGCGGCAGATCCCGGTCCACCAGCTGCCGCTGCAGAGCGATCGTGGCCGTCGAGACCACCACCGTCTCCTCCTCGGCCACCGCGTGCCGGATCGACGGAACCAGGTACGCCAACGACTTGCCCGTGCCCGTGCCCGCCTGGACCGCGAGGTGCTCGCCGGTGCGGATCGAGTGGTCGACGGCCTCGGCCATCTCCACCTGACCGGGGCGCTCCGCACCGCCGACGGCGTGGACGGCGGTCTCGAGCAGGCTCAGGGTGGGGGGAACTTCAGGCACGGGACAGACCGTACCCGGCGGGTCCGACAGCACCGGTCAGGAGTGGCGGAGTGGGTGGGCTTGAGGGTGGCGTGCGTGTACTAGGGGCGTGCGACGGCGCGAGAAAGCTCACCCACTCCGCCTGGACTCAGTCGCCACCTCCGCCGCACCCACCACCACAACCGCCGCCGTCCCCTCCACTGCCACAGGAGTTGGAGGAACACCCGCTTCCGCAGCTGCCACTCGAAGACGGGTCCCGGTGGGGCAGCATCCCGGCCACAGCGGCCGAAAGCCCGAACATCCCCGCCACGGCCAGCCCGCCGACCCGGCCGCGCAACCCGCACACCGCCACCGCGCCCAGCGGGTCCTGCGGTGACACGCGCCGCTCGGCCCGCTTCAAGGCGACGTGACCGGACCGGGTCCGCAGGCGGCCGGGATCACGGGTCGCCAGCACGGTGCCCCACACGAACAGCAGAACACCGGCCGCGTAGCAGGACCAGTCGGGCAGGCCGGGTGCGAAGCCGTCGACGAACGACGTCACGGGACGAACGACCTCCGGCCACACCCAGTCGAGGAACCCGACCGCCACCAGACCGAACGCCAGGATGAACAGCCACGGGTGCAGGCGGGGGCGCAGCGAACGGCGGCGGCGCAGCAGGCGGCGGTCCGCCAGGTGGCCGCGCAGGCCCGCCGCTTCGGTCGAGGACGCCGTGCCGCCCAGGACGTCGTGCAGCGAGCGGCCGTAGCGCGTGTTCTGCAGTATGTACGACTCAAGAGGTGTGGACGGGCCTCGGCCGGGGACGTGGACGGCGCTCACCACGCCTTCGCGGGAGATGCGCACCAGGCCCGCCTGCACCAGGCGGGCCAGGGCCACCTCGGCCGCGCGGGCCGGGCCGCCGGCCAGGCAGCCCAGCTCTTCGGGGGTATGCGTGGTCACGCGGATTTCTCGGCCGCGGAACCTACGTCGTTACGTCGGTCAGGATCCGGTCGAACAGGTCGATGGTCGCCTGCGTGTGCGATGCGCCCAGCTCTACCGAGGGGTCCCGGCGGGCGGCGACGATGTCGGCGAGCGGCAGGTCCGGCCAGCGGGCCGCGGCCAGTTCGCCGGCGCGGGACTTGCTGACGATGTCACCGGTCCTGATCGTGTGCCACAGCCGGGCGGGACCGAGTCCCACCCAGAGGATGCCGTCGCGCGGCAGCGACTCCACAGCGCGGACCTGCGCGAACAAAGGCGTCCAGTAGCTGACGAGGTTCCCGCGGCAGTAGTCCTCGACCTCGGCCGCGGTGACCGGGCATGTGGGGCGTGTGCCGCGCACGGTCTGACCGACGGTCCGCAGTTGTTGCCACAGCACGGGAGTGATCTCGCCGGCCAACGGCGTCACGGCGGAAACCGGCTTCTCCAGCGAGCCCGCCGGCACGACGGCGACGTCGGCGCCCTCGAAACCAGGCACCTCGGCGGGGGACGACAGCTCGACCACGATGTCGAGGTCCGAGTCCGCGACCACGTCGTCCAGCACTCGTGAGCCGTAGAGATGCGCGCCCGCCACGAGACCGGGCAGACGCGCATCCAGGAAGGACAGGTACTCCCCGGGTGTGATCACCTGGTCCAAGCTACCGGCGGCGCACGAGCGCCCAGGCTCCCGGCAGCAGACCGGCGGCGAGCGCGATCTTCAGGGCGTCACCGACCAGGAACGGCAGCACGCCGACGGACAGCGCCTTGCCCAGCGACATCCCGGTCATCGCCATCAGCCACGGCACGCCGACCGAGTAGATCGCCAGGTTGCCCAGCGCCATCGTGCCGATGGTGCGCAACGGCGTGCGGTCGCCGCCGCGTCCGGCCAGGTAGCCGACCAGGGCACCGGCGAAGACGAAGCCGACCACGTAGCCGAGCGACACCGGGACGCCGGACGAGCCGCCCTGGAACCACGGGACGCCCGCGACACCGGCGATCAGGTACAGCAGCATCGAGGTCGCGCCGCGCTGCCAGCCGAGAGCGGCACCCACGAGCAGTGCGGCGAACGTCTGGCCGGTCAGCGGAACAGGGCTGCCGGGGATCGGCAGCGCCACCTGAGCGGCGAGACCGGTGAGAGCGGCACCGGCGACGACCAGGGTCAGGTCGCGGACCAGTGCCCCCGGCACGAAGTCGGCGAGCACGGTGCGACGGGGCGCGAGTGCGAGAGCCACGTTCCCTCCCAGGCGGAATCGAGTGAACCGAGGTTAACCAGGGAGACTCGAGAACGTCTTTGTCCGATGTCTACAAAGTGACCGGTTACACACATGTATCTCACACGTCGAGAGCGACCTTGCCGTCACGCGCTCTTCGTTGCGCCGCGTCTTGGTCCAGCCGTTGTGGCCGCGCACCAAACGGATCAGCGCACGCCACGACGTGATGCAGAGGTGTAGATGTACAACGCGTAACCGAACCCGTACCCGATCGACCTCCAGGGGATCGGGTGGACCACCGTGCCGAGCAACTGCATCCACGGTTGCGCGAGGTAGTGCATCATCTCGGCGGCACCGAGGGTCGTCAGGTGGCCGTAGTCCCAGATGCGCCGCAGGTAGCGCATGCACTGCATCGTTCCCTGACCCCATCGGGTGCGTTGCGCCAGGAAGCGCCGCATCGAGTAGAGGACTTCCTGGTTCACGTGCGTGTTCAACGAGAACCCGGTGTGCCAGCCCGCCGTCAGCAGGTGCACGCCGAGCTCGAAGTCCTCCGGCAGCGAGCCGCGCCACGGACTCCCGGCCGGCCCGGCGATCGAGTCCAAAGCGGACAGTCCTGCGCGTCCTGGTTCCCGCGCACCCGAACCCGGTGTGCGCGAGACGACCGAACGCATGCTCGCCGTCGACGCCGGGTGCGCCTGGCTCGTCGGCACCGACACCACCCGCATCCTCGCCGAGGCGGGCCGGGTGCTCGGCTTCCGGCTGCGCCTTCCGCTGGGGCGCAACCCGTTCGGCGACGGGCGTGCCGCGGTCCGGGTGTGCTCCGCGCTGGAGGGGCTGGCGGCCCTGCCGCGCCGCGAGCCGTACGCCACCCTGGCCGGTGTCCGCTGAATGTCACTCGGTCGGGTAATCGCGATTTCCCCAACGGGTGATGTGACCGCCCAGCCGTCAGCGATGCCATGTCGCACAACCATTATCGGGTGGTGGGAAATCGAGCCTTGAAAGCACCGATGCGCAAAAGCTTCATCGCGGGCGCTGTGGTCGCGCTGACGTTCGCGACCGCGGCCCCCGCGCTCGCGGCCAACCCTCCCGGCAGGGCGTCGGCGGGCTCCGCGGACTTCGCGAAGGAGGGCCAGGCCTACCAGGTCGCGCCGCTCGCGGTGTGCGACGTGAACCCGGACGCCGCCGGCACCGTCACCGGCGCGAGCCCCGCCGTGAGCACGACCGGGCTCAAGTTCGGCGAGACCAGCTCGTCCTGCACGACCGAGGTCGTCAACCCGGACGAGTTCCTGACGAGGACGAGGTCGGCGGCCAGGGGGTCGGCCTTCGAGCTGTCCGCGCTCACCGGCGTCCGGGGGCCGCGCCTCAAGATCGGCGAGTGGGCGATCACCTGCGACGCGACTGACAAGGGCACCAGCGCCGGCTGGGAGCTCAAGGGCATGTCCGGCTGGACGGGGCTGCCGACGCAGATCCCGCCGGGGTACGTGCACGAGGTCAAGGCGAACAACGGCACGGTGCTCGCCAAGGCCAAGTTCACCGACGCGGTGTTCCCGGTGCCGAACGACGGCAGCGTCAGCATGACGCTGCTGAAGATCACGTTCGAGCCGTCGTCCGGCTACACGGGAAGCGTCACCGTCGGCACGGTGGCGTGCTCACCGACGCCTTAGGCGACCCGGACACCCGCGGCGAGCAGCTCCTCGACGGCGGCGTCGCGGGTCGTCGGGGCGACGGCCGCCGTCAGGTCGACGAGCACCGTCGTGCGGAAGCCGTTGCGTTGCGCGTCCAGTGCCGTGGCGCGCACGCAGTGGTCCGTCGCGATGCCGACGACGTCGACCTCGGTCACGCCCTTCTCCGTCAGCCAGCCAGCGAGGTCGTTCTCCGCCTCGAAACCCGAGTAGGCGGCGGCGAAGCGGCCCTTCGAGAACACCTGCTCGATGCCGGACACGTCGAGCTCCGGGTGGAACGACGCACCGGGCGACCCGGCCACGCAGTGCACCGGCCAGGAGTCGATGAAGTCCGGCGTGAGGGAGAAGTGCGGTCCGGGGTCGACGTGGTAGTCCCGGGTCGCGACGACGTGGTCGTACGACGAGGCGGCGATGTGCTGCGTGATGGCCGCCGCCACGGCCGCACCACCGGCCACGGCCAGGGAACCGCCTTCGCAGAAGTCGTTCTGCACGTCGACGACGATCAATGCCTTCGTCATGTCAGCCTTCCAGGTAGATCGTCGGGATCGCGGGCTCGCCGCGCGAGAGCTTGAGGCCCTCCCACGGCACGCTCACCAGGGCAGCGCGCAGGCGCTCGCGGCTCTGCTCGAGCGTGGGAACGTCGTCGGTGAGCTTTCCGCCGCGCATCAGCGGGATCTGCACCAGCCTGTCGTGCGGGCCGAGCTCGGGCTCCGACGGCGCCTGGAACACGACCTCCTCGATGGCCGTGCCCGTGTCCTTGTGGCGGCGCAACGCCTGCTTCCACCCGCCGCGCGACTGCTTCGACGAGCTGCGCTTCTCGACGTGCCTGCCGTCGACCTCGACCAGCTTGTAGACCATGCCGGCGGTCGGCGCGCCGGACCCGGTCACGACCGACGTGCCGACGCCGTACGCGTCCACGGGCTCCGCGCGCAGAGCGGCGATCGCGTACTCGTCGAGGTCGCTCGACACGACGATCCGGGTGTTCTTCGCGCCGAGCGAGTCGAGCTGGTCGCGCGCCTGCCGGGCCATCACGCCGAGGTCGCCCGAGTCGATCCGGATGGCGCCGAGCTCCGGGCCGGCGACGTCGACGGCCTTCTTGATGCCCTCGGAGATGTCGTAGGTGTCGACCAGCAGCGTCGTGCCGACCCCCAGCGCCTCGACCTGGCTGCGGAACGCCTCTTCTTCGGTGTCGTGCAGCAACGTGAACGCGTGCGCGCACGTGCCGGCCGTCGGGATGCCGTGCCGGCGGCCCGCCTCCAGGTTGGAGGTGGCGTGGAAGCCCGCGAGGTACGCGGCCCGTGCACAGGCCACGGCGGCTTCCTCGTGCGTGCGGCGGGAGCCCATCTCGATCATGTGACGGCCGTTGGCGGCGGACACCATGCGGGCTGCGGCGGAGGCGATGGCGCTGTCGTGGTTGAGGATCGAGAGAGCGAGCGTCTCCAGGACGACCCCTTCCGCGAACGACGCCCTCACCGTCAGCACCGGGGATCCGGGGAAGTAGAGCTCACCCTCGGGGTAGCCGTCGATCTCGCCGGAGAACCGGTAGTTCGCGAGCCATTCCAGGGTCGCGTCGTCCACGACGGAGTTGCGGCGGAGCTGCTCGACCTCCTCCTCGCCGAAGCGGAAGTCCGCGATCGCGTCGAGCAGCCTGTTCACGCCGGCGACCACGCCGTAGCGGCGCCCGTCGGGGAGCCTGCGCGCGAAGACCTCGAACACGCACGGACGGTCACCGGTTCCGTCACGCAGCGCGGCCGCGAGCATCGTGAGCTCGTAGTGGTCGGTCAGCAAGGCCGTCGAGTTCATGGTCACCAACCCTAAGGTCGCATCCGGTTTACCCGCACGCGGTCTCCGTCACTGCGGCGAACATGACACCATTGGCGGTATGACCACGCCCGTCGAACAGGAACGGACGCAGCCGGAGGCCGTCGGCGAGGAGATCGCCGCCGAGGACCGACCGTGGCAGACCGTGGTCTGGAACGACCCGGTGAACCTCATGTCGTACGTGACTTACGTGTTCCAGAAGCTGTTCGGTTTCAGCAGGGACAAGGCGACCAAGCTGATGCTCGACGTGCACCACAAGGGCAAGGCGATCGTGACTTCGGGTACCAAGGACAAGGTCGAGGCCGACGTGGCGAAGCTCCACGCGGCGGGCCTCTGGGCGACCATGCAGCGGGCCTCGTGAAGCGGTGGATCCGCGACGGCGACGTCGTCGTCGGCAGGCTGGACCGGCAGGAGGCCGCGGTCGTGCGCGGTCTGGTCAGCCAGATCCAGGACATGCTGCTGGCCCGCGCCGAGGAGACCCCCCAGGACGAGCTCGCGGAGCTCACCGGCATCAGGACAGGTCCGTCGGAGGCTCCCGACGACCCGATCCTGGGCAGGCTGCTGCCGGACTTCCACCGGCTCGACGACGACGCGCCCGACCCGGACGAGGTCAACTCGGCGTCAGCGCTGCGCTCGTTGCACGAACCGGAGCTCCTCGACCACAAGACGGGTGCCGCCGAGGTGGTGCTGAAGACCTGCTCGCCCGACGGCGGGGAGATCAGGCTCACCATCCCCGAGGCCGAGGCCTGGATGGCGTCGCTGAACGACGTGCGTCTGGCCCTCGGGACGGCGCTCGACGTGACCGAGGACATGCCGGACGAGCTGCCGCCGGAGGACCCGAGATCACCGCACCTCGGCGTCTACCACTGGCTGACCTGGGTGCAGGACACCCTGGTCGAGGCGATGATGCCGTGATCCCCGGCGTCCTCGTCGGCCACCACCACCGGGTCGAACCGGGCTGGGCCACGGGCACGACCGTGGTGCTCGTGCCCGGTGGCGCGGTCGGTGCCGTCGACGGACGGGGTGGTGCGCCCGGAACGCGCGAGACCGACCTGCTGGACCCGGCAAATCTGGTCCAGCAGGTGCACGCGGTCTGCCTGTCGGGCGGGTCCGCGTACGGGCTCGCGGCCGCGGACGGCGTCATGCGGTGGCTCTCGGAACGCTCGATCGGCTTCCCGGTGGGCGCGCAGCCGCACCACGTCGTGCCGATCGTGCCGGGCGCGGTGATCTTCGACCTGCCGATGTCGGAGTGGGGCAACCGGCCGGACCCGTCGTTCGGCCACGCGGCCTGCGAGGCGGCGTCGGAGCGGTTCGAACTGGGCTGCGTCGGCGCGGGTGCCGGCGCGCGGGTCGGGTCGTTGAAGGGCGGCGTCGGCGTCGCCACGACGACGGTCGGCGCGCACCAGGTCGGCGCGTTGGCCGTGGTGAACGCCGCCGGTGAGGTCGTCGACCGCGCCTGCGGCCTGCCGTGGCTGCCGTCGCTGGGCACCGAGGCCGTCGTGCTGCCGGACCGCAAGCCCGAAGGCCTCAACACCACGATCGGTGTCGTCGCGGTGGACGCCGATCTGTCCAAAGCGGAGTGCCGGCGGCTCGCGATGGCCGCGCAGGACGGCCTGGCCCGCGCCGTGCGGCCGGCGCACACCATGTTCGACGGCGACACGGTGTTCGCGCTGGCCACAGGTGCCGTGCCGCTGGCGGGACCGCGTGCGTTCGCGCTGGACGCCCTGTGCACGGCCGCCGCGGACATGTTCGCCGAGGCCGTGGTGTCCGGTGTGCGCGAGGCAACTTCTTTGAACGGCGTGACGGCGTTCCGCGACCTCTGAGTGGGTAACCCCCGCGCATGGCGGATGTCATCGATCAAGCAGCAGGTGTCGTCACGGAGCTCGCACCGCCCGGCGCGGCGCGCGAGATCCCCGGCCGGGAACTGGCGGTGGTCGCGCCCGCGGGGCTCTTCGCCGCGGCGTTCCTCGTGCCCCCGGCGGTGGGGAAGGTGCTGATGAAGCTCGGCGTCGCCGCCACACCGCTCGCCGCGTGGGCCGAGCTGGCCGCATGGCGCGGCCTCGACCAGGGGCAACGCCGGCGCGGCGTGGCGTTGCTGGCCCTCTACCTCGTGGTGGTGCTCAGCAGGCGTCGATGAACGCCTTGAAGTTGTCGACGTTGCGCTCGACCTGTTCGCGCAGCGGCTTCTCGAGCACCCCGCGACCCAGCTTCATGATCCCGGACAGCTCGAACTCGTTGTCGCACACCAGGAGCGTGTGTCGGTCGTCGACCGCCGAGTGGCGGTTGGCGATCGTGTGGACCATGCCGGGCGTGCGGTAGCGCGGGACCCGTTCGCCGGCGGTCGCGGACAACACCGTCTCCTCCAGCGTGGACTTGCGGTACCTCAACGTCGCCGTCGAGCCCGCCGCGCCGGGGGTGGCGGTGTGGTGCGTGATGCCGACCAGGTCCGGCTGCCACTCGTGCAGGTGGGCCGGATCGGACGTGAGCACCCGCACCGCTCGATCGGCTGGTCGAGCACGACCTCCTCGGTGAACCTCACCGCAGCACCTCCGTCCACGCGTCGCTGATCCGCTGGGCCTGCACGCCCGCGGCCGCCAAGTCCTCGGGCGAGGCCGTGGCGACCCAGTCCTTCGCGGCGCCTTCGGGCAGGTCACCGGCCAGGAACTTCTCCAGCGCGCCCAGGCCCATCTCCCAGCCGGCGCCGAGACCCCACACCGCCGGCGAGGCGTTCGGGATGAGCTCGCCGGGCACGGGGGAGTGCGACAGCGTGAGGACCGTCGAGTCGCCGTCCTCCTCGAGCCGCACGACGACCTCGGTGACGCCGCCCATCTCCCAGGTCAGGCCGATCTCACGGGGCCGGTCGCAGCGGACGACCTCGCCGCCCGCGTTGCCCTCCAGCTGGTAGCGGCCGCCCTCGCGCAGGTCGCCGCTGATCGGCAGGAACCACCTGACCAGGCGTTCCGGTGTGGTGATGGCGTCCCAGACGTCCTCGCGGTCCGCCTTGTAGTGCCTGCGGACGACGAGCTTGCCGTCCTCGTAGGAGCGGTCAGTCATCTTCTGCCTCCAGTCTGCGTTCCCGCCTGCCCCTGGCCAGTTCGGTGGTGAGCGCGTCGAGGTGCGGTTCCCAGAACCGCCGGAAGTGGCCGAGCCACGCGTCGACCTCTCGCAACGGGTCCGGTGCGACCGCGTACAGCCGTCGCGTACCGGCGGGTCTCACCTCGACGAACCCGTTCGAGCGCAGCACCTTGAGGTGTTGCGACACGGCGGACTGGGTGATCCCGAACTCCGCCTGGACGACCTCGCCGACGTCGCCCGCCGCTCGTTCACCGGTGGCGAGCAGCTCCAGGATTCGTCGGCGGACCGGGTCCGCGAGTACGTCGAACGCGTGCACGAAGGCAACGATAGTAGTCTTAGCTAATATAAGCGAGAGCTAAATAAAGGAGCGTGACGTGGGTATCTCGCATACCGAGACAACTCCCGTCAGCCCGTAGGATTGAGCACGTGCTGGTGATTCGCCGTGACCTGGTGGACGCGATGGTGGCCCACGCGCGCCGCGACCATCCCGACGAGGCGTGCGGGGTGATCGCCGGGCCGTTCGGGTCCGACCGTCCCGAGCGCTTCATCGAGATGGAGAACGCGGAGCGGTCGCCCACGTTCTACAGGTTCGACGCGGCCGAGCAGCTCAAGGTCTGGCGCGAGATGGACGCGAACGACGAGGTGCCGGTGGTCATCTACCACTCGCACACGGCGACCGAGGCGTACCCGTCCCGCACCGACGTCTCGTTCGCGGGCGAGCCGGAGGCGCACTACGTGCTGGTCTCCACGCGTGACCCGATCGAGCACGAGCTGCGGTCGTACCGCATCGTCGAAGGTGTCGTGACCGAGGAACCGGTCAAGATCATCGAATCCTGAGTTGCACCCGTTTCCCGGAGGTAGAACCACCATGGCAGTCACCGTGTCGATCCCGACGATCCTGCGCACCCACACCGGGGGCGAGAAGTCGGTGTCCGCCACCGGTACGACGCTCGCCGAGGTCATCGACGACCTGGAGAACAACCACGGCGGCCTCAAGGCCCGCCTGGTCAAGGAGGGCTCGCTGCACCGGTTCGTCAACGTCTACGTCAACGACGAGGACGTGCGCTTCTCCGGTGGCCTCGACGCCGAGGTGAAGGACGGCGACAACGTCACCATCCTCCCGGCCGTCGCGGGCGGCTGATCCTCCCCATGACCCGCTACGACTCGCTCCTGGACGCGCTCGGCGGCACACCGCTGGTGGGCCTGCCCCGCCTGTCGCCGTCCGAGGACGTGCGCATCTGGGCGAAGCTCGAGGACCGCAACCCGACCGGCTCGATCAAGGACCGGCCCGCGCTGGCCATGATCGAGGCGGCGGAGCGGGACGGCGTGCTGCGTCCCGGCGCGACGATCCTGGAGCCGACGTCCGGCAACACCGGCATCTCGCTCGCCATGGCCGCGAAGCTCAAGGGCTACGGCCTCGTGTGCGTGATGCCGGAGAACACCTCGACCGAACGCCGGCAGATGCTGCAGGCGTACGGCGCCCGGATCGTGTTCTCCCCTGCCGCGGGCGGGTCGAACCAGGCCGTCGCCACCGCCAAGGAGCTGGCGAAGCAGAACCCGGACTGGGTCATGCTCTACCAGTACGGCAACCCGGCGAACGCCGAGGCGCACTTCCGGGGCACGGGCCCGGAGATCCTCGCCGACCTGCCGGAGATCACGCACTTCGTGGCCGGCCTGGGCACGACGGGCACGCTGGTCGGCGTCGGCCGGTACCTGCGCGAGACCAAGCCGGACGTGCAGGTGATCGCCGCCGAACCCCGGTACGGCGAGCTGGTCTACGGCCTGCGCAACCTCGACGAGGGCTTCGTGCCGGAGCTGTACGACGAGTCGGTGCTGACCGGGCGGTACTCGGTCGGATCGTACGACGCGTTGCGCCGCACCCGGCAGCTGCTCGAGACCGAGGGCATCTTCGCCGGCATCTCGACGGGCGCGATCCTGCACGCCGCACTGGCCGTGGCGCAGAAGGCCGTGGTGGCGGGGAAGTCCGCGGACATCGTGTTCATCGTCTGCGACGGCGGGTGGAAGTACCTGTCCACCGGTGCCTACTCCGGCACCCTGGACGAGGCGGCGGCGCGGCTCGACGGGCACCTCTGGGCTTAGCCCGACGATCTTGTCGGTGGTGCTGGGTAAGTTGTGACGCAGGGGTTCCCAGTTCGGGGGGACGCCTGCGTCAGCCTGTTCTCGGCCTCTGCGGTGACACGCCCGCGTTGGCCGCGGTCGACGGCACGTCCGCCGCAGCTGTGACTCCCCGCACCCCGGCTCACCGCCGCCCAGAACCGCTCCCGCACGGCCCGAGGCGGCTCCGGAACACCCCTCCAGGCCGGGTGCGTCAGCCGTTGAACGCCGTCCCCGGCACGCCCTGCCCCACGCCCGGCAGCACCAGCACCGACCCGTTGAGCTGCCGGTCCGCCAACGCCTCGTCGGACAGCCCGACGCGCGCGGAGGTGACGTAGAGGTCGGTGAAGTCCGCCCCGCCGAAGCAGCACGCCGTCGGGTTGTCGACCGGCACCTCGATCTCGCGGTCGAGCTCACCGGCGGGCGTGTAGCGGCGCACGGCGCGACCACCCCACAGCGCGACCCAGACGCACCCGTCGGCGTCGACGGTCAGCCCGTCCGGCCAGCCGTCGGTGTGGCCGACGTGGGTGAGCGGGCGGCGGTTCGCGACGGTGCCGGAGGCGTTGTCGAAGTCGAGGACGTCGATGCGGCGGGTCGGGGTGTCGATGAAGTACATGAGCTTCGCGTCCGGGCTCCAGCCGACGCCGTTGCTCGTGTTCACCTCGTCCAGCACGACCTTCGCGGAGCCGTCGCCGGTGACCCTGGCGAGCCAGCCCTCGTCCGCCGCCTGGTCGTAGCGCATGGTGCCGGCCCAGAGGCGGCCCGACGGGTCGATGCCCGCGTCGTTGCCGCGCACGCCCTCGCGAGCCCAGTAGACGAGCCAGTTCTTGGTGCCGTCGCGGTCGATCAGCGCGATGCCGTCGCGCAGGTTGCAGACGATGCCGCCCTGCGCGCGCGGCTTGGCGGCGCCCACGTGCTGCGGCACGGTCAGCACCGCGTCGTCGTCGCGCCCAGGGGCGTACCGGTGCACCTCGGAGGCGAGGATGTCCACCCACAGCAACGTGGAGCTGCCGTGGTCCCACGTCGGCCCCTCGCCCAGCTGGGCGGAGGCGCGTACCGCTACTTCGATCGACACCCGGCCACCCTAATCGCCACGTACGCTGGACTGGTGGACCGCACCGCGCTGGCGAAACGGGTCATCCCCCCGCACCCCGTGCTGTCGTTGCTCGTCGTGGCGGGGTTCGTCGGTTTCCTCTACGTCGTCGAGGCCTTCGACGTGACGACCGGCGGCTCGCTCGAGGACGACGGCGTGCGGCCGCGCGACTTCGGCCAGTGGGACAACCTGCTCTGGATGCCGTTGATCCACGGCGACTGGAGCCACCTCACCGGCAACGCCGTTCCGTTGCTGCTGCTCGGTTTCCTCGCCACCTCGGGCGGGCTGAAGCAGTTCTTCCAGGTCACCGCGGTCATCTGGCTGTCGTCGGCGCTGGGCGTGTGGGTGCTCGGCAGTCCCGGCAGCCACATCGGCGCCTCCGGCCTGGTGTTCGGGTTCCTCGCCTTCCTGCTCGTGCGCGGGATCTTCGCGCGCTCGTGGCTGCAGCTGCTGATCGCGGTCGGCGTGTTCGCGCTCTACGGGGCCGCGCTGTGGGGCGTGCTGCCGGGGCAGCCGGGTGTCTCGTGGGAGGGCCACCTGTTCGGCGCACTCGGTGGAGTTCTGGCGGCGTGGGGTGTTTCTCGCGACAACCGCCGCAGTACGACACCCGCTACATTCACGGCGTGACGATCGGGATCATGGACTCGGGCGTCGGCGGCCTGACGGTCGCCCGCGCGATCATGGACCAGTTGCCGGGCGAGTCGATCCACTACATCGGCGACACGGCGCACGGTCCCTACGGGCCGCTGCCGATCGCGCAGGCGCGCAAGCACGCGCTGGAGATCTGCGACCGGCTGGTCGACGAGGGCGCGAAGATGCTCGTGATCGCGTGCAACACCGCGTCCGCCGCCTGCTTCCGCGACGCCCGCGAGCGCTACGACGTGCCGGTGGTCGAGGTGATCCTCCCGGCGGTGCGGCGTGCCGTGATGACGACGAGGTCCGGTCGCGTCGGCGTGATCGCGACGGTCGGCACGATCAACTCGCACGCCTACCAGGACTCGTTCCAGGCGGCGCGGGACGTGACGGTGACGGCGGCGGCGTGCCCGCGGTTCGTCGACTTCGTTGAGCGCGGCACCACCTCGGGCCGGCAGGTGCTCGGGCTCGCGCAGGCCTACCTGGAGCCGTTGCAGCGCGCCGAGGTCGACACCGTCGTGCTGGGCTGCACCCACTACCCGCTGCTGACCGGCGTGATCCAGATCGTCATGGGCGAGCGCGTGACGCTGGTGTCGAGCGCCGAGGAGACGGTCAAGGACGTCGTGCGGCTGCTGACCGAGCGCGACGACTTCGCGTCCGAACCGCCCGTGCACCGCGTGACGTGCACCGGGCCGCCGGAGCGGTTCGCGAAGCTCGCCGCCCGGTTCCTGCCGACCTTCGAACAGTGGGGCTGATGTGCTGCTGACCGTGCTCGGCTGCTCCGGCAGCATCCCCGGACCCGGCGCGGCCGCCTCGGGCTACCTGCTGGAGGCTGACGGGTTCACGCTGGCGCTGGAGTTCGGCAACGGGGTGCTGTCGCGGTTCCAGGAGGAGCGGCCGCTGTTCTCGATGGACGCGCTGGTCCTCTCGCACCTGCACCCCGACCACTGCGTGGACGTGTCTTCCCTCTACGTGGCAAGGAAATACCACCCCGACCCGCCGTCGTCGCCGCTGCCCGTCCACGCGCCGGCAGAGGCCCATGAGCGGTTCATCGCCGCCTACGCGCCGAACGAGGCGGAGCGCTCGGCACTGGACTTCAGCGACGTGTTCTCGTTCCACCCGCTCGGATCCACGGTCCGGATCGGACCGTTCACGGTGGACTCCGCGGTCGTGGCACATCCTTGCGAGGCTTACGGGTTCCGGATCTCGTGCGGTGGCGCGACGCTCGCCTACACCGGCGACAGCGGCCCGTGCGCGGCGCTCGACGAGCTGGCCTCGGGCGTCGACGTGCTGCTGAGCGAGGCGAGCTGGACCCACGCTCCCGATCGCCAGCCCGACCTGCACCTGTCGGGACGCGAGGCGGGTGAGCTGGCCGCACGGGCGGGGGCCGGGCGGTTGCTGATCACGCACGTGCCGCCGTGGACGTCGCGGGAGGCCGTGCTGCAGGAGGCCAAGTCGGCGTTCGACGGGCCGAGCGAGCTGGTCGTGCAGGGCGGCCGGTACGAGGTGGGGGAGCAGACATGATCGAGATCGAACGCGTCGGTGACCACGAGTTCGTCGCCACAAACGGGCGCGGCGCGTCCGTGCGGATCGGGCGCAAGGGCCAGGAGGGGTCGTTCAGCCCCGTCGAGCTCCTGGCCGCCGCGGCCGCGGGCTGCGCGGTGGTGACGTCGGAAACGCTGATCCTGCGCAGAACGGGCGGCGGCGAGCTGACAGCGCGGGCGGACGCGGTGCAGTCCGAGAGCGGCAACGAGGTGATCTCCATCCCCGTGACGCTCTCGTACGACCTGTCCGCCGTCGACGACCCGGAGGCGCTCGAGGTCGTCGTCCGCCGCGCCGTGGAGCAGTTCTGCACGGTCACGCGCACCCTGAAGCAGTCGGCGACGGCCCCGCTTCAGCTGCCGACACCGCTCCAGACGGCCTCCGACCCGCTGTGACCGGCCCGCACGGTCTGCACCGTCGTGCCGACCGCGAGCACCACGACCAGCACGGACACCACGACTGAGATCACCCGCCACGTCTTCGTGGCGGGTGCCTCCGCCTGGCGTTCCCGGTCGGCGAGCCGGCCCGCGACCAGCAGCGCGATCACCGCGACGCCGAAGCCGAGCGCGAGGGGCAGCAGCATGTCGCCGAGGTCCGCGTGCGCCTGGATGACGGGGTTCTGCACGCCGTTGCGCGCGAGACCTGCCTGGAGGTCCTCCCCGGTCCGCGTCGCCGCCGGAACGGAGGCGACACCGGCCAGCGTGACCCCGAGAACGACCCAGGAGTACCTGCGCCGCCACGCGGGCACCAAGGCGATCGCGACCGCGCACAGAGCCGTGAGGGGCAGCAGCACGACCACCGCGTGCACCAGCAGGGGGTGGAGCGGAATACCGTCGATCGTCAGCATGTCTCTCCCTACGCCATGGCGCTCCGCAGGGTTCATTAGGGTAGGTGCCGTGGTGCGAAGCGATGGCCGAAACGACGACGTGTTGCGTGACATCCGGATCACGCGTGGATACCAGACCTGGCCCGCGGGCTCGGTCCTGGTCGAGTTCGGGAACACCCGCGTGCTCTGCGCCGCGAGTGTCACCGAAGGCGTCCCCCGCTGGCGTCAGGGCTCCGGCCTCGGCTGGGTGACCGCCGAGTACGCGATGCTCCCGTCGGCCACGCACAGCCGCAGCGACCGCGAGTCCGTGAAGGGCCGGATCGGCGGCCGCACCCACGAGATCTCGCGCCTGATCGGCCGGTCGCTGAGGGCCTGCATCGACCTGGCGGCGCTGGGCGAGAACACCATCGTCATCGACTGCGACGTCATCCAGGCCGACGGTGGCACGCGTACGGCCGCGATCACCGGCGCCTACGTGGCCCTGGCCGACGCCGTCACGTACCTGGGCGCCGCCGGCCGCCTCGCCGACCCGTCGCCGCTGTCCTGCGCGGTGTCCGCCGTGTCGGTGGGCGTCGTGGACGGACGGGTGCGCCTCGACCTCCCCTACGAGGAGGACTCCCGCGCCGAGGTCGACATGAACGTCGTCGCCACCGACGCCGGCACCCTGATCGAGGTCCAGGGCACGGGCGAGGGCGCCACGTTCGCCCGGTCCACTTTGGACCGCATGCTGGACGTAGCCCTGCGCGGGTGCGCCGAGCTGAACCGGATCCAGGCCGAGGTGCTGGCGCAGCCGTACCCCGGCGTGCTGCCGGAGCCGAAGTCCGGGGGCAAGCGGTGAAGCTGCTCCTGGCTTCGCGCAACGCGAAGAAGCTCCGCGAGCTGCAGCGCATCGTGGTGGCCGAGTCGCTCGAGGGCATCGAGGTGCTGTCGCTCGCCGACGTGCCCGAGTTCCCCGAGGCCCCGGAGACCGCGCCCGACTTCGAGGGCAACGCGCTCGCCAAGGCCCGTGACGCCGCCGCTGCCACGGGACTGGTCTCGGTCGCCGACGACTCCGGGCTCGCCGTCGACGAGCTGAACGGCATGCCCGGCGTGCTGTCCGCCCGGTGGTCCGGCCGGCACGGTGACGACGACGCCAACCTGGACCTGTTGCTGGGACAGCTCGGCGACGTGCCGGACGAGCGTCGCGGCGCTGCCTTCGTCTCGGTGGTCGCGCTCGTCGTGCCCGGCGGCGAAGAGGTCGTCGTGCGCGGCGAATGGCGTGGCGCGTTGCTGCGGGCTCGCCGCGGCACCGGCGGTTTCGGCTACGACCCGATCTTCGTGCCCGAGGGGTACGAGATCACCTCGGCGGAGATGACGGCGGAGCAGAAGGACGCGGAGTCGCACCGCGGCCGCGCCCTCAAGCTCCTGGTCCCGCACCTGCGCAAGCTCGCCCGGTAGTACCGGCGACGACGCCGGGGCTCGGTTCACAGGCTCCGGCGTCGTCGCGTCAGGCGGCTGCCTGGGCGTGCGAGGCCACCGACACGACGCAGACGCCGGCGGCGATCAGGGCCATGCCCCCGAGCATGGCGAGGTTCAGCGGGTCCGCGAACAGCACCCGGCTCGTGACGGCAACCAGGGCGATGCCGGCACCCGCCCAGATCGCGTAGGTGATGGCCACCGGCAGGCCCATCCGGATCACGAGTGATTCCAGGTAGAGGGCGGTCAGGAAACCGACGGCCAGACCTGCGACCGGCCAGGGTTTCGTGAAACCGTCGGAGTATTTCAGGCAGAGGGTCGCGAAAACCTCCGCGCCCACGGCGAGGGCGAGCAACATCCACTTGAGCATTGAATTTTCCCAGCACAAAATGCACGCAGCACAAGGCGTGCGTGTTGAGGAGAACGGATGACGTCGAGGCGAAACGCCCTGGTCAGCCGCCGCGCGTGGGGAAGTGGACTCGTAAGACGAAATCAGACGGGATGTCGGGGCCGCTAGGTGCCGTCACGCGACACACGGTGTATCACCCTCACCGGAACAGGGGCGGCTTTGGTGCACGCCCTCCGTTCGACCATACCCGAAGAAAGGGCCGCCGTCGCGACGAAAGCGACGGCGGCCTCACCTGCGGGTGGAGATCAGGCGGGGAGTTCGCGCAGCAGCTTGGCCACGTGGCCGGTGGCGCGGACGTTGTACATGGCCTTGACGATCTTGCCGTCGGGGCCGACGAGGAACGTGGAGCGGATGACGCCCTGGACGGTGCGGCCGTAGTTCTGCTTCTCGCCGAACGCGCCCCACTCGGTCAGGACCTGCTTGTCCGGGTCGCCGAGCAGCGGGAAGGTGAGGCCTTCGGCGTCGCGGAACTTCGCGAGCTTCTCCTGCTTGTCGGGGGAGATGCCGACGACCTCGTAGCCGGAGTCCGCGAGCGCGCCGAGGTTGTCGCGGAAGTCGCAGGCCTGCTTCGTGCAGCCCGGGGTGCTCGCGGCCGGGTAGAAGTACACGACCACGGACTTGCCGAGGTAGTCGGACAGGGACACCGGCTTGCCCTCGCTGTCGGGCAGCGTGAACGCGGGTGCGGTGTCACCAGGTTCGAGACGACTGGTCATGCCGCAGAGACTATGCCCGCGGCTACGCCTGGCCCTCGAAGACGGTCGGGGCGTCCTGGCCCTGTCCACCTGGCTTGATGGTCAGCTGCATCCTCGTCGGCGTCTCCGGGACCGCGAACGCGAGCTGCAGCTGCGTGTCGCGGCCCGGCGGGAGCTCCGCCACGGCCGCGGCGAGGCCGTTGAGGCCCTGCACGGAGTCGACGAGCTCCGCCGCCGGCTGGCCGTCGGTCGTCGCCCTGACGGAGAGCTGGGAGAGGCGGTAGGAGGCCTTGGAGCCGTTGTAGACGGTGATCGTGAAGACCGCGGTGCGCTTGGCCGGGGGGATCGCCGTCTCGGACGGCGCCAGCGAGCGAGGAGCGGACACGACGACGGAGAGGCCCGAGGCCCACACGCGCTGGGTGCCGAACGCGGCGGCACCGGACGCGTTGGGCGTGTCGGCTCGCTGTTCGACGGTCAGGTTCTCGTCCGGGGTGACGGCGACACCGGAGCTCGCACATCCCGCCACGGCCAGGAGCAGGCACAGGCCCGCGGCCGATTCGGCGAACTTCACGAACTCCCCTTTCCCACCCCGGCGGTGGGTGTGGACGACTCACGTCAACTGTGACGGTGCCGAAGGGGGCAGTGCGAACGAAAGTGGCCTCTGAAGCGGACCTGGTGCCGGGCCGTGGCCGACTCGTGATGGGCGGCGTGGGCGGCGCCACAGAGAGCGCCGGCCCCACGCCGTCCTGCGGCCGAAGCCGCTTGGTGAAGCTAGGGAGCGCGTCGGGGGGCGTGCGCGCTCATACCGATCATCGCTCACTGTGTGCCACGCGCTACAAGCGGAGCCGTTTATCACCCGTTCAGAGCAGCACCAGTAGTACGAAACGTGAAGCTCACGCGTAACCGTCTCACGTATGTGCGGCTGAACGGTCCAGCGACGGCGTCCGTTCGGCGATCTCGCCGAGCAGCTCGAACGAACGCAAACGGTCATCATGGCCGTGGACGATGGTCGTCACCATGAGCTCGTCGGCCGCCGTCGACTCCAGCAACTCGTCGATCCCGGCGCGGGCCGTCGAGGGGGACCCGATGATCTGGTTGGCCATGCGGTCCTCGATCACCAGCTCGTCGGTCTCGGTGTACGGGTAGTCCGCGGCCTCCTGCGGCGTGGCCAGCGGGGCCGGGCGGCCCTGGCGCAGCCGCACGAATGAGAGCGCTCCCGGACCCGCCAGGTAGCGGGCCTGCTCATCGGTGTCGGCGACGATCACCGAGGCGCACACCATCGCGTACGGCTCCTGGAGAACCTCGGACGGCCGGAAGTGCCGCCGGTAGAGCTCCAGCGCCGGCAGCGTGTTCTGCGCGCTGAAGTGGTGGGCGAACGCGAACGGCAGGCCCAGCATGCCCGCCGCCTGCGCGCTGTAGCCGGACGAGCCGAGCAGCCAGATCGGCGGCTTGTTGCCCGCCGCGGGCACGGCGTTGAGCTCGGCGGTGCCCTCGAAGTACTTGATCAGCTCGGTCAGCTCCTGCGGGAAGTTCTCCGCGGAGAGACCGGCCTCGGTGCGCCGCAACGCCCGCGCGGTCTTCTGGTCGGTGCCGGGTGCGCGGCCGATGCCGAGGTCGATGCGGCCGGGGTGCAGCGCCTCGAGCATGCCGAACTGCTCCGCGACCACCAGCGGCGCGTGGTTGGGCAGCATGACGCCGCCGGAGCCGACGCGGATGGTCGACGTGGCGTCCGCGACGTGCCCGATCAGCACGGCGGGCGCGGAGGACGCGATGCCGGGCATGTTGTGGTGCTCGGCGAACCAGTAGCGGTGGTACCCGAGGCGTTCGGCCTGCTGGGCGAGCTCCCGCGAGTTCCGCAGCGCGGTCGTCGCGTCCGACCCCGACGTGATCGGGGCGAGGTCGAGTACGGACAGCGGGATGTCGCTCAGGCGGCTCATACATCGATCAACACCGATGCTTCGTCACTTCTTCCGTGAGCCCGGTAACTCGTTTCGACGCCTTCGCGTAGCTCGTGCCCTCGGGGTGCAGCGTCAGCACCGCGACGATGCTGAACAGGCACGTCCCGGAGGTGTGCAGGGCGGGCGACTTCAGGTCCGGCTCCCACCGAGCACGGGGCCGCGGCCGGTCCACGCACGGCTTCACCGGGTCGCCGAACCCCGACCACCCCTGCTTGAACGCGGGCCGCCACGTCGCCGACGGCAGCCCGAACGACTGGTCGAACCCGTCCGCAGCGCACTTCTCGGCCCGGTGCAGGTGTCCCATGATCGTGTGCCGGACCCTCGGGTGTGCTTCCTCCAGCAGGTACCGGTAGATCTTCACGACGTCATGGGCACTCACGGCGGTGTAGCCCCACATGCCGCGCTTCTCCGGCGGCCGCGTGTCCCTGAGCCGCAGCCGCTCGGCCGTGCGCACGACCAGCTGGTCCCAGCCGTTCTCGACCCACAGCTCGCTCGCCGCGCTGTCGTCGCTCACGCGCAGCATGGGTTCGATGCGCGGGTCGTCGCCGCGCGTCTCCAGCTGCTCGATCGCGATCAGGATCTTCACGAGCGAGGCGGACCTGAACGGCTTGTGCACGTCCCGGCCCGTCAGCGTGTGCGTGATCCGGTCGTAGACGGCGTAGGAGGCCGTCGTCGTGGGGACGGGGGTCGCGAGCAACGCCATCGTCAGAAGTAGGTGCACCCTCCCGGAAGCTAGCGCTCCTCATGCCGGTTGTCTCGTAGCTCACAGGTGGGACGGACCGGTGTCGCCGTTCCGTTGATCGAGGTGTGACGGATGTGGTGGTGATCGGCGCGGGACAGGCGGGCCTGTCCGCCTCGTACTTCTTGCAGCGACGCGGTGTCGACCACGTGGTGCTCGACGCGAACCCCGCACCGGGCGGCGCCTGGCTGCACCGCTGGCCGAGCCTGCGCATGCGGACCGTGCACGGCATCCACGAGCTGCCCGGCATGCCGTTCGAACAGCCGTCGCCCGACGAACCCGCCAACGAGGCGATCCCGTCGTACTTCGCCCGCTACGAACAGCTCTTCGACCTGCCGGTGATCCGTCCGGTTAACGTCACGCAGGTCTTGGACCACGGCTCGTTGCTCGGGGTCGAGACCTCCGGCGGAACCTGGACCACGCGCGGCCTGATCAACGCGACCGGCACGTGGCGCCGCCCGTTCTGGCCGCACTACCCGGGCCAGGAGACGTTCCGGGGCCGCCAGCTGCACACCGCCGACTACCGGGGCCCCGACGAGTTCGCCGGCAAGCGCGTCGTCGTCGTGGGCGGCGGCGCGTCGGCCACGCAGTTGCTGATGGAACTCGCTCCTCTCGCAGCGGAGACCCGGTGGGTCACGCGGCACGAACCGGTGTGGCGCGAGGGACCGTTCACCGAGGACTACGGCCGCTGGGTCGTCGGGATGGTGGAGGAACGCGTCCGCGCCGGCCTGATCCCGCGCAGCGTCGTCAGCGTGACCGGGCTCCCGCTGAACGACGCGACCCGGGCCGCGCTGGCCTCCGGGGTGCTGGACCGGTGGCCGATGTTCTCGCGGATCACACCTGGTGGGGTGGAGTGGGCTTCCGGAGAGCGGTTCGACGCCGACGTGGTCCTGTGGGCGACGGGGTTCCGGCACGACCTGGACCACCTCGCGCCGCTGCACCTGCGCGGAGCCGGGGGCGGGATCCAGGTGGACGGGACGCGGGTGGTGTCCGACCCTCGGATCCACCTTGTCGGGTACGGGCCTTCGGCCAGCACCATCGGGGCGAACCGCGCTGGGCGGAGTGCTGTTCGGGAGTTGATGGGGCACTTGGACGGGCTGAGGGTGGCCGGGTAGCGGGCTTGTGGGTCGGGGCGGGTGGCTGCGGGCGGAACTGGCGGCTGCGGCTGGCGGAGTGAGGCTGGCCGCCAGTGGGTGGGAGCAGGGCGTTGGTCGGTGGCGTGGCCGAGCTTCACGCGACTGGTTGTCGGCGCGGCCGAGTTCGACGCGGCAGAGGGGCGACGCGGCAGAAGGTCGGTGGGGTTGAGGGTTGGCGGGGTTGAGGTTGCTGCCGCCGTGGCTGTGGGCTGGGTGCGGTGCGAGCTCGGTCAGGGATGACGTGTCGAGTGGTGGCCTGGCTGGAAGCGTGAGTGAAATCGGGTCGAGCGTGGTGCGGTGGTGGGTTGCCAGCGCTGTTCTGGCGTCCAGGCACTGTGTCGGGTGGCGCTGACCGCGTGGCCGGATGGCGTGGACCGCGGGGCGGGCGCGTGGCGGCGGGCTGATGTCGGAGGCGGCCGGTCAGCTGGGGACGTCCGCCCGCTTCTTCGAGAGGCGTGTCGCCACGAACACCGCCACGGCGACCACGGCCAGCCCCAGGACCACCTTGGAGCCCAGGCCCACGTACTGCTCGACCAGGTGCCAGTTGTCGCCCAGCAGGTAGCCCGCGAGG
Organism: Lentzea jiangxiensis; assembly: GCF_900104175.1. Lineage (GTDB taxonomy): Bacteria > Actinomycetota > Actinomycetes > Mycobacteriales > Pseudonocardiaceae > Lentzea > Lentzea jiangxiensis. The sequence continues at coordinate 74,684 of NZ_FNIX01000006.1, read as the reverse complement.
ATCAGCGCCGTGTTCCACAGCAGGCTGCCGGCCGCCGTGTACGCGACGAACGGTGCTAATCGCATGCGTTCCACGCCTGCCGGGATCGAAATCAGGCTGCGGAAGACCGGGATCATGCGGCCGAAGAAGACGGCGCGGTAGCCGTTGCGGAGGAACCAGGCCTCCGTCCTGTCCACATCGGACACCCGGACCAGGGGCATGCGGGCGGCGATGCGGCGGACCCTCTCGCGGCCCAACCGGGCGCCGACCCAGTACAGCAGCAGGGCGCCCGCGACGGAGCCGAACGTGGTCCACAGGACGGCGTCGAGCAGCGACATCTTGCCCTGGGCGGCGGTGAAGCCCGCCAGCGGCAGGAAGACCTCGCTGGGCAGCGGCGGGAACAGGTTCTCCAGCGCGATCGCCAAAGCCGCTCCGGGTGCGCCGGCCGTGTGCATCAGGTCGGTGACCCAGTCGACCAAGTTCATGGCTTCCACGGTACGGAGGTGGGAGGCGGGGGACATTGGGGTGATCCGCAGGATTGGGGTGGGGGAAACCCCACCGGGGAGGTGGGGGGATACCACTAGGGGCGCCGGGCGAAGTCCAGAAAGGACCGGAGGCGGGCCGTTCGTCCACACCGCACCGGAAGCGCGGTCGGGCGCGTGGTCGTCCGGCTACGATGCTCCGCTGATGGCCGACCTGGTGGGGACGTGTGTGATCTGCGGCGCTCCGGCCGCCACCTCCGGTGCGGGCGGGCGCGGTACTGCTCGAACGCCTGCCGCCAGCGCGCGTACCGGCGGCGCGTGAACGAACCCGCGCCGGCGCTCGGCAGCTTCGTCGGCCGTGGTGCCGAACTTGGTCGTCTCACCAGGCTCGCGGACGCGCGCGTGCTCACGCTCGTCGGACCGGCGGGGGTGGGGAAGAGCAGGCTGGCCGAGGAGTTCACCCGAGCCGAGGCGGTGACGTGGGTCGACCTCGCGACGGTGCCGGACGTCGCGAGGGCGTGCGCGGACGCGCTGGGAGCCGCGGATCCCGCGCTGAGCACCCTGGTCCTGGCGCTGGCGGGCCGGAAGGTGCTGGTGCTGGACAACTGCGAGCACCGGGCAGCTGAGTGTGCTGCGCTGCTGGAGCCGTTGCTGCTCGCGTGTCCCGGTCTGAGGGTCGTGGCGACGAGCCGGGAGCCGGTCAGGGTGCCGGGTGAGGTGCTGTTCGCGGTGCCGCCGTTGTCGATCGCGTGCGCGGTGCGGCTGTTCACCGACAGGGCGAGGCGAGCCAGGTCGGGCTCAGGCTCGGGGACGGGCACCAGCTCGCCGCCCGGCTGGACCGCCTCCCGCTGGCCTTGGAGCTCGCGGCACGGCTGGTCACCGTCCTGCCCGTGCCGGAGCTGCTGGCGCGGGTGGACGACCGCCTGGAGCTGCTCGCCCGCGGCAACCGCGCCGCCGCCGAACGGCACCGGAGCCTGCGCGCGGCGATCGGGTGGAGCTACGACCGCCTCAGCGCCGAGGAGCAGCACGTGTTCCGGTGCGTCTCGCAGTGGGCGGGCGGCTTCGGGATCGACGGCGCGGTGGCGGCGTGCGGCCTGCCGCCGGACCGGGTGCTGCTGGCCGCGCTCGTTGCTGACCTTCACGGGTGACGGCCGGTTCGAGCAGCTGGAGTCGGTGCGGCTCTACGGCGGGGAGCGGTCCGCGGCCGTGGTGCGCCGCGGAGCGATCCCCTCGGCGCACCACTGAAAACCGCTGCTCAATGAGGTCGGGGGGACTCGAACCCCCACTGGCTGGGACCTAAACCCAGTGCCTCTGCCAATTGGGCTACGACCCCTCGAGCGGAAGCCTATAGCGCGTCCGTGTACTCGCTCTCGCGGGTCGCGCGAAGCCGCGCTCCCCGCCGTCCACTACGGTTGCGGGCAGAACCGCTGCTAGGAGGACATGTGGCTCGCGATCCCGACACCATCCAGCGCGAGATCGAGCAGGCTCGCACCGCGCTGGCCGCCACCCTGGACGAGCTCAGCGAGCGCGCCAACCCGCAGAAGCTCGTCGAGCAGGGCAAGTCGTCCGTGCTCGAGGTGCTGAGCAGGCCCCAGGTGAAGTACACGCTGATCGCGGTCGGCGCGGTGGTCGGCTTCGCGCTGGTGCGCAAGCTGTTCCGCTAAGCGTGCACCAACGGTAGGAGCACCTGCTCGACGACCTTCTCCACGAACGGCTCGTCGAGCGGGTCACCGGTGAGCATCAGCCGGTAGATCAGCGCGGCACCCGCGATCTCGACCGCCATGCCGCGCGGGGCGTCCGCCTTGAGCTCGCCCCGGTCGGCCGCGCGGTCGAGGATCCCGCGCAGCACGTCGCGCTGCGAGATCAGGAACGTCTCCCGGAACGCCGCTGCCAGCTCGGGCTCGTGCGGCAGCTCACCCACGAGTGCCTGCGCGGCCTTGCCGATCGGTCCGGAGAGGAACGCGGCGAACGACGAGAGGAACTCGCGCAGGTCCCCGGCCAGCGAGCCGGTGTCCGGTGCCGCGAGGTTCTGCGTCGCGAGCTGGGTGCACGTGTCGATCACGAGATCGAGCTTCGACTCCCACCGCCGGTAGATCGTCGCCTTGCCCGCTCGCGCGCGGGCCGCGACGGCGTCCATGGTGAGGGCGCGGTACCCGACCTCGGCCATCACCTCTAGCGCTGCCTGACGTAATGCGTCGTCCCTGCTGGCGTCGCGAGGACGGCCCCGCTGGGGGACCCTGCCCTCGTTGAACGCCGTTGTCGACACGGCCATGCCACCTCCTCGTACAAGGGCACGGCTCATGCGTGTCTCCCCGCCCCTTTGGCGGCACATCCTAGGCGTCCTGCCCACCCCGCAGGGTGAGCAGCACCCGGTTTGTTGCCTCGTGTTGCGGTCCGCGGCTTCTTGAACGGCGCACGGGACAGCTCCTGCCTTTCCGGCGGCTCAACCGGTCGAGTACCGGGAAGAGTTCCGGTCCATCGGAGGTCTCGACGCCTGTCCGGAGTAACGCCGGCTCCGGCTTCGACGTGGCCCCGCTGGCCTCACCGGCCTCACCCTGGTGGCGGGAGGCGGCGCGGCGTTGGTCACGGCCGGCCGGTCCCGGCGGCCCTGACACGGGCGACGGCGAGCTGGGTCAGGTACCGCTTCACGACCCGGCCGCCGAAGCGCGTGTCGATCAGCGACCGGATGTCCGCGACCAGTTCGTCCCGCGTCGGCAGCACGATGTGGTTCGAATACGTGAGGAGCAGGTCCACGTACGCCTCGGTGTCGTAGGCCCGGTCCCACTCGTACCGGTGGAACTCCGGCTCCTCGAACTTGGGGCTGTCGTCGAACTCGCGCGGGACGTCCGCGGCGCGGGGGAGCCGGAGCCCGGGTGGGGCCGAGGGGTCCCAGCGCTCGTAGCACTCCTGCACGTCCACGAAGAACTGCTCGGTGCCGCCCGCCACGTGGTGCGTCGAGATCACCGCCAGCGCACCGCCGGGCCGCAACGCCGCGGCGCAGCGGGCCATCCGGGTGGCCGGGTCGAGCCAGTGGAACGCCGTCGCGGACACCACGAGGTCGAACGGTTCGCCCGGCAACGGCCACGAGTCGAAGTCCGCGACGACCACGTCGGCGGCGGGAGCGTGCGCACGGGCGAGCGTCGCCAGATCGGGGCTCAGCTCGACCGCCGTCACGTGTCCCAGCGCCGTCAGCGGCAGCGTGGCCTGACCGGTGCCGGGACCGATCTCCAGGATCCGCGGGCCCCGCAGACGGCCGAACAGCTCGGCGGGGTACGACGGACGAGCCCGGTGGTAGCGGGCCGCGTCCGAGCCGAACGTCGTGCGCAGTCTCTCGCGGTCGGTCACGCGTCGAATTCAAGCGACCTCGACGGCAGGGCGTCCATCCCGTTCCGCGCGAAGCCGGCCCACAGCCCCCGAACGGTCTTCGCCAGCCCGACGTCCGGTTCGTGCCCGGCCAGCATGCCCGCGCCCGACCAGCCGGCCGGGTCGAACAGGAACGGCAGCTCCATGCAGTGGCACGCGCCCAGCGGAGCGCCCGGTGGCGCCCACTGGAACCTGTAGGTGGCGACCTGACCGCCCGCCGCCTCCCAGTCCCGGGCGAGCTGCCGCGCGGGCCCCGCGAAGATCAGCTCCGTCACCACCTCCCAGTGCTCGCGGCTCGGCACGTAGGGGCTGCCGTCGTCCGCGGTGTGCCCGACGAGCAGCTCGACGCGGGACGCCGCCGCGGCCAGGTCGACCTCGCCGAGCTCCGGGGCGAACGGCATGGCGCCGGACGGACCGAACCGGGGCCCCACCTCGGCGACGACGGCGATCTGCGCCACGAGCACGTCGTCGGCGGGTGTGGAGGCGTCCACGGAGACCGACGACCGCAGCGCGGCCGTCATCTCGGCCCGCTCGGGACCGCGGGTGCCCAGCGGCGCGCTCTGCAGGACCGCCCGGTGGAACAGGCCCTCCGTGTCGGTGAGCATCAGCGCGTACACGGAGTCGGCGCCCGCGGACTGGCCGAACGCCGTCACGTTCGCCGGGTCGCCGCCGAACGCGGCGATGTTGTCCCGCACCCACCGCAGCGCGGTGAGCTGGTCGAGCAGTCCCAGGTTGTCCCGCAGGTACCCGAAGACGCCGAGCCGGTAGCTGACGCGGACGACCACGACGCCCTCCGACGCCAGCAGGTCGCAGTCGTACTTGACCGACTCACCGCTGCCCGTCACGTACGCGCCGCCGTGGAACCAGACCATCACCGGCAACCCGGAGGCGCCGGCGGGAGCCGTCACGCTCAGCACGTGGCAGTGCTCGTCGAACGCCAGGCCCTCGACCGAGTTGCCGACCAGCGCCGCGAGCGCCGAGGGCGGCTGCGGGCACGCGGGACCGCGTTCGCCGGCGTCGACCACGCCGTCCCACTCGTGCGGCTCGGGCTTTGCGAACCGGGATGCCGTCGCGTAACGGACACCGCGCGCTCGTACGAGACCTTCGGCGTTGATCAGCACGGTTCCGATGGTAGGCACGCGTAACCAATTCCACAGCGTCTCGATTCGGCGTGAAGCCCGCGGCAGGAGCACGATGCAGGGGGTTGTACGACGAATCAGAGGAGGCGCCCGGTGCGGGCTACGACGATCTACGGCACCCGAGACATCCGCGTCGAGGAGGTGCCGGACGCGGCGGTCCAGGAGCCCGCCGACGTCGTCGTCCGGGTCGAGCTCGCGTGCATCTGCGGCAGCGACCTGTGGGCGTACCGGGGTGTGGCCAAGCGCGAGGCGGGACAGCGCATCGGGCACGAGTTCCTCGGCATCGTCGAGGAGGTCGGCAGCGCGGTCCGGTCCGTCAACGTGGGCGACCGCGTCATCGCGCCGTTCGTGTGGAGCGACGGCACGTGCGCGTACTGCCAGGCCGGGCTGCAGACGTCGTGCCGCAACGGCGGGTTCTGGGGCGGCAAGGGCAGCGACGGCGGGCAGGGCGAGGCCGTGAGGGTGCCGCAGGCGGACGGCACGCTCGTCCGGGTGCCCGCGGACGCGCCGCAGGAGCTGCTGCCCGCGTTCCTCAGCCTGAGCGACGTCATGGGCACCGGTCACCACGCCGCCCTCGGCGCGGGTGCGGGTCCCGGCAGCACCGTCGCGGTCGTCGGGGACGGCGCGGTCGGGCTGTGCGGCGTGCTCGCGGCCAAGCGGCTCGGCGCCGAGCGGATCATCGCGCTGGGCCGCCACGAGGACCGCGCCAAGATCGCGAAGCTCTTCGGTGCCACGGACCAGGTCGCCGAACGCGGCGAGGCCGCGGTCGAGCGGGTCAAGGAGATGACCGGCGGCCTCGGCGCGTCGGCGGTGCTGGAGTGCGTCGGCACCGAGCAGTCGTGGGAGACCGCGATGGGCGTGGTGCGCGACGGCGGCAGGATCGGCTACGTCGGCGTGCCGCACGAGATGCCGGGGCTGCCGCTGGGCAAGCTCTTCGGGCGCAACATCGCCATCGGTGGCGGCATCGCGCCCGTGCGGGCGTACCTGCCGGAGCTGCTGGCCGACGTGCTGGCCGGCCGGATCGACCCCGGTCCCGTCTTCGACAGGACGGTCTCGCTCGACGACGTCGCCCAGGGCTACCGGGCGATGGACGAGCGGACCGCCCTCAAGGTCATCGTGCGGCCGTAGCCTTCCTGGCGGCGGTCAGCACGTAGTCCTCGGCGCGCACGCGCTTGGTCCGCATCCAGTACCGCCAGGTGAAGCCCGGCCACACGGTGCGGTTCACGCCCTGCGCGTCGAGGTACCAGCTCTTGCAGCCGCCCTGGGTCCAGACGCCCTTGCTGAGCTTGCGCTGGATCTCCGAGTTGAACTCCTGCTGGGCCTCCAACCGCACGTCCAGCTCCGCTGCGCGGTGCCGGTCGAGGAGCCGGAGGCACTGCGAGACGTACCGGATCTGCGACTCGATCATGAACACGACCGAGTTGTGCCCGAGTCCCGTGTTGGGGCCCAGCAGGAAGAACAGGTTGGGGAAACCCGAGACCGTGATGCCGTAGTAGGTCTCGATCCCCTCCTGGCGCCACTTCTTCGCGAGGTCGACGCCGTTCTTGCCCTGGATGTCCAGGTAGTCGAACGAGTCGACGACGTGGAAACCGGTGCCGTAGATGATGACGTCGACCTCGTGCTCGACGCCCGCGCTGTCCACGATGGAGTTCTCGCGGACCTCGGAGACCTTGTCGGTCACCAGGTCGACGTTGGGGTAGCCGAGCGCCGGGTAGAAGTCGTTGGAGATGAGCACGCGCTTGCAGCCCATCGTGTAGTCGGGCTTCAGCTTCTCGCGCAGAGCGGGGTCGGGCACCTGCTTCTTCAGGTGCCGCAACGCGATGCCCTGCGCGAACTGCATGATCTTCGGGTTCACCGCGAAGCCCAGCGCGGACGACTCGCGCATCCAGTAGACGAAGTTGCGGTAGAGCCGTTGGGTGACGGGCAGGGCGCGGAACAGCTTCTGCTCCCAGCCGCTGATCTCGCGGTCGGCCTTGGGCATGATCCACGGCGGCGTGCGCTGGAAGATCTTCATCGACCCGACCTGTCCCGCGATCTCCGGGACGAACTGGATCGCGGACGCGCCGGTGCCGATGACGGCCACGCGCTTGCCGGTGAGGTCGTGGTCGTGGTCCCACTGCGCGCTGTGGAACGTCTTGCCGGCGAAGTTCTCGATGCCCGGCAGTTCGGGGATGTTCGGGATGTGCAACGCGCCGACGCCGGCGACCAGCGCCTTCGCCGTGTACGTGTCGCCCTGTTCGGTCGTGACGTTCCAGTGCTTGGCCTCGTCGTCCCACCGCGCGCCGGAGACCTTGCTGCCGAAGCGGATGTGCGGCCGCAGCCGGTACTTCTCGGCCACCCGCCGCAGGTAGTCGAAGATCTCGCCCTGCTGCGCGAACATCCGCGACCACTTCGGGTTCATCTCGAACGAGAACGAGTACATGTGCGACGGCACGTCGCACGCGCAGCCGGGGTAGGAGTTGTCCCTCCACGTGCCACCGAGGTCGGCGGCCTTCTCGAGAACCACGAAGTCGTGCTCGCCGCGGCGCTTCAGCTCGACGGCCATGCCCAGGCCGGAGAAGCCGGTGCCGATGACGAGGACCTTCGTCTCTCGGTGCATGGGGTTCCCTCCGCTCGCGGTGGCTACTTCGCAGTAGGTTACTCGAAGTAAGTTACGAGCGGTAGACTCCGTTCGTGACTGCTCCGCGCCGCCGCATGCCCAAGGCCCAGCGCATGGCGCAGATGCTCACCGTCGCCGAGGAGATCTTCGCCGAGCAGGGGTATCTGGCCACGTCGATGGACGAGATCGCCGAACGCGTCGGCGTCTCGAAGCCGATGCTCTACGAGTACTTCGGCTCGAAGGAAGGCCTGCTCATCGGCTGCATCCACCGTGCGCGCACGGAGTTGCGCGAGAAGACGGCGGCGGCCATCGCGGGCGCGGCGGGGCCGGAGGAGTTCCTGCGGCTCGGGCTGCGGGCGTTCTTCGAGTTCATCGTCGAGCACCAGCGGTCCTGGGCCCTGCTGCGGCAGGAGGCGGCGATCGCGGTGCCGTCGGCGCAGGAGGAGGTCGAGGGGATCCGGCAGCAGCAGACGGACATGATCGGGTCCGTGCTGGTGTCGTTCGCGCCGCAGATCGACCCGCTGGAGGCGGAGGCCTTCGCGGAGATCGTCGTCGGCGCGTGTGAACGGCTCGCGGTGTGGTGCGAGCGCAGGCCCTCGGTGGGACCCGCGCTCGCGACCGACTACGTGATGGCGGTGATCTGGCCCGGGGTGGCCGATCGCTTTAAGAAGCTGCCCGGACCCGTTCAGCCCGCATGGCGGTGACGGCCGGCAGGTCGATCGGCGCGACCTTGGTCCCGGTCGCCCACTCGATCAGCATGTCCGCGAGCGCCGGGTTGCGCGGCAGCACCGGCCCGTGCAGGTACGTGCACACGATCCGGCCCTGAACAGCGCCTTCGACGCTGCCGTCGTTGCCCGTGCCGACCTTGACGTGCGCCAGCGGACGCGCGGCCGGACCCAGCACCGTGCGGCCCTGGTGGTTCTCGAACCCGGTCAGCGGACCCGCGAACAGGCCGTCGGCGGGCTCGGCGACGACCTCGCCGATCGCGCGGCTGCCGCCGGCGTGGGAGGTCGAGTCGATCAGGCCCATGCCGGGGTGGGTGACGTTGTCGGCACGGGTGAAGCTCTCGCCGAAGATCTGGATGCCGGCGCAGACGCCCAGCACCACGGCGTTCTTCGTGACGGCGCGCTGCAGGCCGGGGTGCTCGCGCAGGTGCTTGACCGCCAGCGTCTGCGCGGTGTCCTCACCGCCTCCGACGACGTAGATGTCGCACGAGTCCGGCACCGGCTGGCCGTAGTTGATCGGCACGATCTCGGCTTTGATCCCGCGCCACGTCATGCGCTTCTCGAGGACCACGGCGTTGCCGAAGTCCCCGTACGTGCCGAGGAGATCCGGCAGCACGAGCGCGATCTGGACAGTCGACTCACTCATCAGCGGCAGCCCTGGCATTCAAGTCGCGGAACGCGGTGTAGTTGGCGATGACCTCGACCGCCCCCTGCGGCAGCTGGTCGATGGCCTTCAGGGGGTCGGGCACGATCGTGTGCTGGACCTCGGCGTACGTGAGACGCACCGCGAGGTCCGTGGCGCGTTCACCGGATGCGATGACCGTGCGGCCCTGCAGGCGTTCGAACGGGACGTCCCACAGCCAGGACAGGTCGCGGCCGTCGGCCTCCTGGGCGTTGATCACCAGGACGGCCGGGTGGTGGGCCTCCTTGACGACCGTGAGCGTCTCGCTCCAGCCCGCCGGGTTCTTGCTGAGCAACAGGCGCGCGCTGCGGCCGTTGCGCTGGATCGTGCGGTAACGGCCGCTCACGTTCGAGACGCCGCGCAGACGGCGCACCGCCTCGTCGGCGGGGACGCCCATCGCGTACGCGGCGGCGGCCGCCATGACGGCGTTGGCCTGGTTGAACTTGCCCGGCAGCGTGAGGCGCAGCTCGAGCTTCTGGTGCTCCGGCGTGATCATCGCCTCGTCGGTGGTGATCCAGTTCGGATGCGGGCGGGCGAGGTCGCAGCCCGTGCAGTGCCAGTGCTCGCCCTGCCAGCTGATCGGGCTGCCGCAGCGCGGGCAGCTCGCCGAGTCGTGGTGCCAGCCGGTGCCGGTGGCGACCCAGACGACCTTCGCGGCGTTCCAGGCCGCGCTCGTCACCATCACGTCGTCGCAGTTGGCGATGATCGTGCAGTTCCGCAGCTTGGAGATGGCGTCGCGCAGCGACCGCTCGATGGTGCGGACCTCGCCGACGCGGTCCAGCTGGTCGCGGCTCAGGTTCAGGACCACCGCGACGGCCGGGTTGCTGGCGCCCGAGACGGCCGGGAAGTAGGCCTCGTCGCACTCCAGGACCGCGTACGGGGCGTCCGGCTGCTTCGACAGCGCCGTGACGTGGCCGTCGGGCATGTTCGCGCCGCTGTGGTTCGTGGCGACCTCGCCCAGCGCCCCCACGGCCCTCGCCAGCATCATCGTGCTGGTCGTCTTGCCGTTGGTGCCCGTCACGACGGCGACCCTGCGGCCCTGCGTGAGGTGGCCCAGCGCCTGGGGGTCAAGCTTCAGCGCGACCCGGCCGCCGATCATGCCACCGGCGCCGAGGCCCATCTTCTGCGACAGCGTGGAGCTCAGGTTGCCCAGCTTCACGGCGGCTGCGGTGCGCAGGGGAAGGCGGGCGGGGGAATCGTTCACCCCGGCGACTCTACCGGCGCTCGCGGAGCGGCTTCTGCCCGGCTCGCTTCGCTTGCAGGACTTCTGGAGACGCGTTGCAGGTTTTTTGGAGATCGCCCCAGCAGTGTCGTTCCTGTCAGCAAGACAGCGAAGACACCGACCTGGGGGTCATCGAAATGCGCAACACGAACAAGGCTTTCGTCAGCGCCGTTCTCCTCGCCGCCACCTTCACCTCCGTCCTGCTCCCCTCGGCGGGCGCCGCGCCGGCCAAGCCGGACGCCGCGGTCGTCTACTCCGAGGCCGACTTCTCGACGATGGCGACCATCACCAGGGCCGAGGTGATGGCCCGCGCCAAGACGTGGGTGGACGCGAGAGTGCCGTACAGCATGAGCGCCGCGAGGGACGGCTGGCGGACCGACTGCTCCGGCTTCGTCTCGATGGCCTGGAACCTCTCCAAGCCGGGCCTGAGCACGGTCACGCTCGTCGGGTCCAACGTGACCCACCGCATCACCAAGGACGAGCTGCTGCCCGGTGACATCCTCATCAAGGGCGGCGCCGGCACGGAGGGCGCGGCCGGGCACGTCCGGTTGTTCGGCGGCTGGCTCGACTCGGCCCGCACCCGCTACTGGGTCTACGAGCAGACCCCGCCCATCGCGACGTACAACGAGTACACCTGGTCCGCGACGGCCGCCGAGTACCCGCCCTACCGCTACAACAACATCGTCGGCGGTAGCGGCCGCGGCAACGCCGACATCACCGGTGACGGCAAGGGCGACCTTTTCGCCGTGTACCAGGACAAGCTGCGCTACTACTTCGGTGACGGCAGCGGCAACCTGCACTGGGGCAGCGAAGGCGGCGTCGGCTGGGGCGGTCTCGGTGAGGTCGCGATGGGTGACGTGAACGGCGACGGCAAGGGTGACCTGATCGCCGAGGCCGGCGGCAAGTTGCGGTACTTCTACGGTGACGGCAGCGGCAACCTGCACTGGGCCAGCGAGGGCGGCACCGGCTGGGAGGCCGTCAAGCACCTCAACCTCGAGGACGTCAACGGCGACAACAAGGCCGACATCGTCGGCGTGGTGGGTGACAAACTGCGCTACTACTACGGCGATGGCACGGGCAACTTCCACTTCCACAGCGAGGGAGGCATCGGCTGGGGCGCTCTGTCCAAGCTGGAGGCCGGGGACGTCAACGGCGACGGCAGGGCAGACCTGATCGCCGTCGCAGGTGACCAGCTCCGTTACTTCTACGGCGACGGCAACGGCAACTTCCACTGGGGCAGCGAAGGCGGCACCGGCTGGGGGAGCCTGGGCCACATCGCGGTGACCGACATGAACGGTGACGGCAAGGGCGACCTGCTCACCGTTGCCGGTGACAAGCTGCGCTACTACTACGGCGACGGTTCGGGCAACTTCCACTGGGGCCACGAGGGTGGCGCCGGCTGGAGCGCCCTGACCCGCTTCGCAGGGTGAGGGGACCAGCCATGAGGAAGATCCTCGTTCTCGCCGCCGCGGTGGCCGGTCTGGTCGCCACGCCCGCACTGGCCACGGCGTCCGAACTGTCCGCGCAGGACTACCGGGACGACTTCATCGCCGTCGCCGGCGCTCTCGCCCAGGACGTGAAGCGGGAGTACGACGTGCCCGCCTCGGTGACCACCGGGCAGGCGATCCACGAGTCCGCCTGGGGGCGCAGCACCCTGTCCGCCAACGACCGCAACTACTTCGGCATCAAGTGCAAGGACGGCCTGCCCGGCCCGATCGCCGTCGGCTGCCGGGCCTACCCGACGACCGAGTGCGACCAGAGCGGCTGCCACCCGGCCACGGCGTACTTCCGCACCTACAACTCGATGCGGGACTCGTTCCGCGACTACGGCCGGATGATCTCGACGGTCGCGAGCTACGCCCACGCCCTGCCGTACCGGTCGCAGCCGGACAGGTTCCTCACCGAGATCGCCAAGGTGTACGCGACCGACCAGTCCTACGTGACCAAGGTCCTGGCCATCATGCGGAACTGGAACACCTACCGGTTCGACAACGCCGGTGGCCGCGGCAACGCCGACATCACCGGTGACGGCAAGGGAGACCTCTTCGCCGTGCACCAGGACAAGTTGCGCTACTACTTCGGCGACGGATCCGGGAACCTGCACTGGGGCAGTGAAGGTGGCGTCGGCTGGGGCGGTCTCGGCGAGATCGCGATGGGTGACGTGAACGGCGACGGCAAGGGCGACCTGATCGCCGAGGCCGGCGGGAAGCTGCGGTACTTCTACGGTGACGGCAGCGGCAACCTGCACTGGGGCAGCGAGGGTGGCACCGGCTGGGAAGCCGTCAAGCACCTCAACCTCGAGGACGTCAACGGCGACAACAAGGCCGACATCGTCGGTGTCGTGGGTGACCAGCTGCGTTACTACTACGGCGACGGCACCGGGAACTTCCACCTCCACAGCGAGGGAGGCAACGGCTGGGGCGCTCTGTCCAAGCTGGAGGCCGGGGACGTCAACGGCGACGGCAAGGCGGACCTGGTCGCCGTGTACCAGGACAAGCTGCGCTACTACTACGGCGACGGCAGCGGCAACTTCCACTGGGGCAGCGAAGGCGGCACCGGCTGGGGGAGCCTGGGACATCTCGCGGTGACCGACATGAACGGTGACGGCAAGGGCGACCTGCTGGCCGTGGCAGGTGACCAGCTCCGCTACTTCTACGGTGACGGAACGGGGAACTTCCACTGGGGCCACGAGGGTGGCGCCGGCTGGAGCGCCCTCACCCGCTTCGCCGCCTGACAACCGAATGAAGACCAGAACGCCCCTGCCGGCCGGTGGGGGCGTTCCGGCGTCAGCGGCTCAACGCGCGCAGGATCCTGATGAGCTCCACGGCGGGCAGTTGGCAGAGCTGTGCCATGTTCTCCAGGGCGGGCAGGTCGAGGTGCACCTCCGGGGAGACTCCGGGAGGGAGCGCGTGCAGGCGCCCGGCCGCCCACCTCCGCAGCGGGATCAACCGGGAGTCGTCGGTCGCCGCGACGGCGGCGAGGTTCAGCGCCAGGTACCCCGCCGGGGTGTCGCCGAAGAAGCGTTCGTGGACGCGGGCGAGGACCTCGTGCGCCGGAACGTCGAGGGCGTGGCAGATCTCCACGAGGCGCACGACCGAGCACTGCCGGGTACCGAGCTCGTAGGTCGCGAGCGTCTGCAGCGAGATCTCCGTCTGCAGCCGCCTGTTGAGCTCCTTGCGGGTCCATCCGCGTCGCTTGCGAAGGGTGCGGATCTCATCACCGAGCACGCGCTGGTACGCCGCTGTGTCGATTTGGCCGTTCGCAGGTCGCACTGGTCCCTCCACCCCGTGAGCGGGTCTCACGGTCATGGAAGGCGCCAGTGCTTCGTCGCTTACGCAACTTGCCGACAGAATCCCCCGAACGGGGGATGCTTCTCTACTCTGGGTATCAGTTCACGCAGCGCACGCCGTCTGCGGAGATGGGCGGAGGGGCCGCGGGATCAGCCGGTTGCTGGCGCGCACCGTCCAGGGCGAGCACTCCGGACCCGGTGAAGCCCTGCGCGCCGGGACCCGAGTAGTCGGCTCCGAGGAACACGCGGGCGGTGCCGGTCGGGATGTTGACGTCCTCCTCGACCTTCAGCCCGCCGAGGGCCTCCTGGACGGCCTCGGCGCCCGCCTCGCCGCCCTTGCCGTAGCGGACGACCGACTTCGCCAGCGCTTCGGCGTTGCCCGCCTGGCCGCCCTTGAAGCCCTTCGTGACGAGCGACTGCAGCACCTGGCCCGCGAGGCCCGGCTGGCCGGAGGCGTTGCGGACGTCGACGGTCAGCGAGGCCTTGTCGAACTTCGGGGCGGCCGGCTTCGAGGACTCCGGGGCCTTGCCCAGGCTCTTGAAGAACGCGCGCACCTCCGACTCGACCACCTCGACCGCCGAGCCGTCCTCCGGCGTCTGCAGGTCGGGGTTGCCGGTCGGGATGGTCTGGAACGTCATGTTGCCGCCCGTCATGTCCTTCATCTGCAGGGCGAACTTGGTGATGTCCCAGCCGTCGTCGAGCACGATCGCGCCGCTCACGGCCTTGATCATGTCGTTGCGCTTGGTGCTGTCGGTGAGCACGCCCGCCGACAGCATCTTCTTGGCGAGGCCCGCCATGAAGACCTGCTGGCGCACGACGCGGTCGAGGTCGCCCAGCGGCAGGCCGTGGCGCTGCCGGACGAACGCCAGCGCGTTCTTGCCCTCGATGGTCTGCTTGCCCGCGGCGAAGTTCGCTCCGGAGAAGCTGTCGCGGACCTTGGCGTTGAGGCAGACCTCGATGCCGCCGATGGCCTTGGTGATGTCGTAGAAGCCGACCAGGTTGACCTCGGCGTAGTGGTCGATCGTGGTGCCGGTGAGGGTCTGCACGGTCTCGATGAGGTTGTTCGCGCCGGCCTTGCGCGACTCCATCTCGACCTCGGGCCCGCCCTTGCCGCTGCCCTTGAGCTTCTCGGCGGCCTGGTTCTTGGCGTAGCCGTAGGCGGAGTTGATCTTGTGTCGCCCGAACCCGCCCGCGATCTTCACGTAGGAGTCGCGCGGGAACGAGACGGCGAACGCCTTGCCGCTGTCGTTCGGGATGTGCAGCAGGATGAGCGTGTCGGTGTTGAACCCGCCGTCGTCGGTGCCACCCGCCTGAAGTTCGTTCAGGATGTTCTGCGGTAACGGGTTGCCCCTGGAGTCGGTGCGGCTGTCCATGCCGACCAGCAGGATGTCGATCGCGCCGTCGGCCGGCTTCTCACCGCCGTCGGCTAGGTTCAGGTCCTGTTTGGTCAGGCCGTCAGTCAGCGCGGTCAGGTTCTGCCACGCGACGCCGGTGACCGCGAGGACCGCCGCGGACAGCATGCTGACGAAGACCTTGGCGCCGGTCGACGCACCGCGCCTGGCCGCGCTCGGGCGGCGCGCGGGAGCGGGCCTCGGACGAGGCCTCGGCTCCGGGGCCTTCGTCTTGGCCGGGGTGGTGCGGACCGTCGGGCGGTCGGCCGGCGAGCGCGGTGCGGACGAGGCCTCACGCCCGCGCTGGGGTTCCCCGCGGGCCGGCTCGCGGCGCGCCGGTTCGATCCGCCGCGGCGGCTCGCGCCTCGGCGGCTCCGCCCGGTTTGGCTGCCTGCGCGGCGGGTCGGACGCACGCGGCGGCACCGGCGGGCGGCGGGGCTGTCCCGCCGGCGGACGAGGAGTGGCGGGAGGTCGCCCAGAAGACGATCGACCAGAAGACGATCGACCGGGAGCCCCGTTCGGGTCTCCCGGCCGCGGCGGCCGGTTGTCCACACCCACTCCTCTCGGCACATGCGGGTACCCCAAGTGGACGTGCGGGAGCGCCACTCGGTTGTGCAAGGGTGGCACAGTGGTGGGCAGTACCCGATCAAGGCCCCCTGACCAGCATTTTTGTCCGTTTCGTAGACTCGTCGCCGTGTTGACGATGCAGGACGCGCTGCTCGCGCTGACCAAGTACTGGACCGACCGAGGCTGCATCGTGGTGCAGCCGTTCAACACCGAGGTCGGGGCGGGAACGCTGAACCCCGCCACCGTGTTGAGGGTGCTGGGCCCCGAGCCGTGGCGCGTCGCCTACGTGGAGCCGTCCGTGCGGCCCGACGACGCCCGTTACGGCGAGAACCCGAACCGCCTGCAGACGCACACGCAGTTCCAGGTGATCCTCAAGCCCGACCCGGGCGACCCGCAGGAGCTCTACCTCGGCTCGCTCGAGGCGCTGGGCATCGACGTCCGCGCGCACGACGTCCGGTTCGTCGAGGACAACTGGGCCTCGCCCGCGCTCGGCGCCTGGGGCCTCGGCTGGGAGGTCTGGCTCGACGGCCTGGAGATCACCCAGTTCACGTACTTCCAGCAGGCCGGCGGCATGACGCTCGACCCGGTGTCGGTGGAGATCACCTACGGCATCGAGCGGATCATGATGGCGCTGCAGGGCGTCGACCACTTCAAGAAGATCGCCTACGCGCCCGGCATCTCCTACGGCGAGGCGTTCGGCCAGGCCGAGTACGAGATGTCGCGGTACTACCTCGACGACGCCGACGTGGAGGCGAACAAGCGCCTCTTCGAGGAGTTCGCCGCCGAGGCCCGGCGCATGCTCGACGCCCGCCTGCCCGTGCCGGCGCACAGCTTCGTGCTGAAGTGCTCGCACATCTTCAACGTCCTGGACGCGCGCGGCTCCATCTCCACGACCGAGCGCGCCCGCGCGTTCGGCCGGATGCGCGGCCTGGCCCGCGAGGTCGCCGGTCTGTGGGCCGAGCGCCGCGCCGAGCTCGGGCACCCGCTGGGCGTCGCCGAGGCTCCCGCCGCCGTCGAGAAGCCCTCGTCCTTCACCGACGTCGTGGCGCCCGCGACCCTGCTGTTCGAGATCGGCACCGAGGAACTGCCGCCCGCCGAGGTCGTCCGGACCGTCGACGCGGTGCGCGAGGCCGTGACTGCGAAGCTCGGCGCCACCCGCCTCACGCACGGCGAGGTGGCGGTGCACGGCACGCCGCGCCGGATCGTCGTCCTGGTGCCCGCCGTGTCGCCGCGCGAGCCGGACGCCGAGCGCACCGTCCGCGGTCCGCGCGTCTCCGCCGCCTTCGACGCCGACGGCAACCCGACGAAGGCCGTGCAGGGCTTCGCCCGCGGCCAGGGCGTCGACGTGTCCGCGCTGGGCCGCGTCGCGGAGAACGGCGTCGAGTTCGTGGCGCTGACCAAGACCGACGCCGGACGCGGTGCCGTCGAGGTGCTGAGCGGGCTGCTGGGCGAGGTCGTCGCGGACCTGCGCGCCGAGAAGAACATGAAGTGGAACGACCCGAAGCTGTCGTTCACCCGCCCGATCCGCTGGCTGCTCGCGCTGCTGGGCTCGACGCCGGTGCCGGTCGCGGTGTCGTCGCTGGCCTCCGGCACGACCACCCGCGTGCACCGCACGGCTTCGACGCCGGTGGTCGAGGTGTCCACAGCGGACGGTTACCTGGAGTTCCTGTCCTCGCACGGGATCCAGGTCGACGCGGCCGCCCGCTCGGCCGCGATCGTCGAGGCCGCGCAGGAGCTCGCGGCGTCGGTCGGCGGTGTCGTCGAGGTCGACGGGCTGCTGTCCGAGGTCACGAACCTCGTCGAGTGGCCGACGCCGATCCTCGGCTCGTTCGAGGAGCGGTACCTGGAGCTGCCGGCCCAGATCCTCACCACCGTGATGCGCAAGCACCAGCGCTACCTGCCGGTGCGCTCGGCCGACGGCGCGCTGCTGCCGCACTTCGTGGCCGTGGCGAACGGGTCCGTGGACGCCGACCTGGTGCGCGCGGGCAACGAGGCCGTGCTGCGGGCGCGGTACGAGGACGCGGCGTTCTTCTGGCGCGCGGACCTCAAGACGCCGCTGGAGGAGATGAAGTCCGGTCTCGCGAAGCTGACGTTCGCGGACAAGCTGGGCTCGATGGCGGACCGCGCCGCCCGCATCGCCGCGCTCGCCGGCCGGTTCGCCGCGGTGGTCGACGCCGACCGCGAGACGCTGGACCGCGCCGGCGCGCTGGCCAAGTTCGACCTCGGCTCGCAGATGGTGATCGAGCTGTCGTCGCTGGCCGGTGTGATGGCCCGCGAGTACGCGGAGCGGGCGGGGGAGACGCCCGAGGTCGCGCTGGCGTTGTGGGAGATGGAGCTTCCCCGGTCGGCCGGTGACGCGCTGCCGTCGTCGGTTCCGGGTGCCCTGCTGTCGCTGGCCGACCGGTTCGACCTGCTGGCCGGGCTGTTCGGGATCGGTGCCCAGCCGACCGGGTCGTCCGACCCGTTCGGGCTGCGTCGTGCCGCTCTCGGTGCGGTGACGGTGCTGCGGGCGTTCCCGGACCTGCGGGCGATCACGTTGCCGGTGGCGCTTTCGCTCGCCGCGGAAGGGCTCGACGTCTCGGCCGACGCGCTGGAGACGGCACGGGAGTTCGCCGTGCGCCGGTACGAGCAGGCTTTGCTCGACGCCGGGCACGAGCACCGGTTCGTCCAGGCCGTGCTGCCGCTGGCCGATTCGCCCGTGCTGGCCGACGAGACGCTCGCGCAGCTGGAGTCGCTGGCCGGCGACGAGTCCTTCGCGGCGCTGACGGCTGCTTTGCAGCGGGTGCGGCGGATCGTGCCGGCTTCGGTGGAGGGGTCGTACGACGCCTCGGTGCTGGTCGAGCCCGCTGAGGTGGCGCTGCACGAGGCGTTCGGCCCGGTGCCGCGGGACGTGGCCGGGCTGGCTGCATTCGTGGCCGCGGCCGAGGGGTTGACCGGGTCGATCAACACGTTCTTCGACGAGGTGCTGGTGATGGCCGAGGACGAGTCGGTGAAGGCGGCTCGGCTCGGGTTGCTGGCGTCCATCCGGGACTTCGCGGCGCCGGTGCTGGACTGGACCCAGCTGTAGGAAGTGATCTCGAAGCTCCGGCCGTGAACACCTCAGCGGCCTGTTCAGAGGTGTTCACGGATCGACGAGGGTGGAGGACGGCCGGAGCCGTCCTCCACCCCCGGGGTGTCAGCTGGTCTCGGCCGCGCACCTGAGGTCGTCCGGGCGCTGCCCGCCGAGCAGGTACTCGGTCACCTTGTCGTTGGCGCACTTGTTCTTGCCGAGGACGTAGGCGCCGTGCCCGCCCTGGTCGATCGTGATCATCGCGGCCCTGTCGCCGAACGCGCGGCGCGTCGACCGTGCGCCGGCCAGCGGCGTCGCGGGGTCGCGTTCGTTCTGCACCAGCAGGACGTTGCGCGGGCCCCGGTCGGACGGCAGGACCTGCTTCTCCAGCGGCTTCGGGAAGAACGCGCACGGCTGGATGTTCGCGGCGGCCGCGCCGAACATCGGGTGGCGGACCCGGTCGACCGCCACGTTGCGCTCGTACGCGCCGACCGACGTCGGCCAAGCCGAGTCACCGCAGATCACGTGCAGGCGGCCCGCCAGCAGGGCTTGGACGCGCGGGACCTCCGGGTAGTCCTGCGGCGGCTGCGGCTGTCCGGTGTCGAAGGCCTTCCAGGAGGCGGCGAGCTTCGCGAAGGCCGCGTCACCGGTGCCGTACAGGCCAGTGAAGGTGAGCAGGCGGAAGGTCCTGCCGTCCAAGCCCTCCACCGAGGGCTTCTCGTCGAGCCGTGCGGCGAGGTCGAAGAACTTGGCGCGCACCTGCTGCGGCGTGGTGCCCAGGCCGTGCTCGGGGTGCGCCGCCGCCCACTTCGCGAAGTCCGGGAACGTGTCCTCGACGCCGCGGCCCATCAGCCGGCCGCCCTCGACGTCCCAGCCGCCCTTCGGCAGGTTGCTGTCGATCACGACGCGGTCGGAGGTCTTCGGGAACAGCGTCGCGTACACCGAACCCAGGTACGAGCCGTACGAGTAGCCGAGGAACGACGCCTTCTTCTCGCCCAGCGCCGCACGGATCGAGTCCAGGTCACGCGCGATGTTCGCGGTCGTGTTGTACGGCAGTTCGTCCGCGGAGGACGAGTTCAGGCACTGTTCGGCGATCTTCCGCACCTCGCCGGCGCGCTGGCGCACCTCGGCGGAGTTGTTGGCGTACGGCGGCACGCTGCCGTCCGCCATCTGTTCGTCGGTCATGTCGCATGTGGACGGTGAGCTGTAGCCGATGCCACGCGGGTCCACACCGATGACGTCGTAGGCGTCCTGAACGCTCTGCGGCAAGCCCACCGCCTTCAGCACGGCCGGGAACGTGAGGCCCTCGCTCGGCCCGCCGGGGTTGGTCAGCAGGATCCCCTTGCGCTTCCCGGGATTCTTGCTGGCCAGCCGGCTGAACATCACCTCGGTCTTGCGGCCCCGCGGCTCGCGGTAGTCGAGCGGCAGCTGGAGCTTGCCGCACTCCAGACCCGGAAGCGCCACGTCGGCGGGACAGGTGACCCACTGCACCTCGGGCTTCGGCGTGCCGGCGGACGACACCCCCGGCACCGCCACCAGGCCCGCGGCGGCGGTCACGACCGCGGCCAGTGACAACGTTTTTCGCATTAGCAAATCCCTCCCCGACGGCACGCCCCTTCGGCGTGCCGAACCGATGAAAAGTCAGCCGCTCAGGCGGACGAGGACGTCGAGCTGCGCCTTGTTGTAGAGCTCGGCGATGGTCTTGACGATCGTCTGCGCCACGAACTTCTCGCTGTACGGCGAAGCGCCGTACAGGCTCGCCGGGACCGGGAACGCGGCCCGCATCTCCAGCACCTGCGGATGCACGCGCATGCGCTCCGCCAGGTCCTGGCGCGTCGCCTCGTCCGCGTCCGCGGGCAGTTCGTCGAACTCGACGAGCACGGGAACCCTCGCGTAGCGCTTGAGCACCTCGGCGTACGAGGACAACGCCTCCGGCGAGACCAGCTGGGCCAGCACCACGGTGAACGAACGGTCCTGCGGTGACAGCTCCACGTTCGCGAGCATCGCCGCGACGTCCGGAGGCAGGTCGGTCGGTGACTCCTGCCGCAGGATCACCGCGATCTCGCCCCGCACCCGTTGCAGGCGCTCGATCGTCGCCGCCAGTTCGGCGTCCATCTCGCGCAACGCCTCACCGGGGTGTTCGTCCCCGTCGCCCAGGTCCGCGATCTGCGTGAGCGACAGCCCGAGACCGGTGAGGCGCTTGATCCGCAACACCCGCACGAGGTGCGGCACGCCGTAGCTCTTGTAGCCGTTGGCCTTGCGTTCCGGCTCGGGGAGCAGGCCCACCTCGTGGTAGTGCCGGATCGTGCGCAGCGTCGTGCCGGCGAGGTCTGCCAACTGACTGGTGCTCCACGCCACGACGCCTCTTCCCGGTTCCCCTGCTTGCTGACAGGACCAGTGGAAACCATGCCGCTACGGCACGGTCAAGGCGCGGCGGGAGGTGGGGACGAAGGTGGACGAGGCGAACTACTTTCGTCGCATGCGAAAGGCTCCCGATCGAGACGACCGGGAGCCCCTTCGCTGTCCAGCTGGGACTTACAGGAACTGACCACCGCGGGTAACAGCACCGTAGGCGTCCACGATGCCGTGACCGTAGAAGCCGTTGAACTTCGCGTCACCCTCACAGGTGGCGTCGAACTCCGGCGTGCGGCCCACGTTGACGTACGAGACAGTGCGCGGGTTGGGGCAGGCGCGCTGGATCGCGGTCTTGTAGAGCACCTTCTCGACCTTGTCGGGGTCGAGGGTCAGGCCGGGGTTCTTCTTGTCCTTCTTGCCGTACTGGCTGACGACCAGCGCCGCGACACCGGCGGCGTGCGGGGCGGCCATCGAGGTGCCCTGCAGGAACTGGTAGTAGCCGACCTTGTCGCCCTGCACGGCCTTCTTCACGCCGGCGCTGAGACCCTCGTCCGTGATGTTGCCGGCCTCGTCGATCGCGCCTTCGGCGAGAGCGACGTTGCGCGGGTAGGTCGACAGGATCATGTTCTCGTTGGTGCGGTACCACGGCGTGCCGAAGAAGTCGCGGAAGTAGCCACCCGGAGCCGAGAGCGCGGTCTGCTCGACGCCGTAGTTCGAGTAGTCGGCCTTGGAGGTCGACGGGCCGAGCGACGACACCGAGATGACGTGGTTGCCCTCGGTCGGCAGGTTCAGGCAGGTCGCGTTGTCGATCGGACGCGGACGGGCGTGACCCGGCGGGTAGTTCGGGCTCTGCACGTCCTGGCGCGGCTTGCCCAGGTCCTCGTGGTTGTTGCCACCGGCACCGATGAGCGTGACGCCCTTGCGGTGCGCGTAGTTCAGCGCGCGCTGCACGGACGCGATGATCGTGCGCTGCTCCAGCTGCTCCTCGGCCGAGGCCGTGGGGTCGTTGGCGCAGTTCATGTACCACGGGTCGACGTAGAACGACATGTTGATGACGTCCAGGCCGACGTCGGCACCGTAGGTCAGGGCGTCGACGACGGGCTGCAGGAAGAACGAGCCCGCGTCCTGCCCGCCGCGGATGTTGACCAGCGACACGTTCGGCGCGACACCGGAGATGCCGAAGCCGTTGGCAGCGGCGCCGATGGTGCCGGCGACGTGCGTACCGTGGCCGCCGTCGTCCCAGTTGGCCGGGTCGACGCAACCGCGGAACTCGCACGGGCCGTCGAACTCGCCACCGTCGGAGTCGTTCGGAATGTCGACGGTGAAGTTGCGCGACAGCTCGTTGTTGAAGTTGGGCGCGATGTCCGGGTGCGAACCGTCCACACCGGTGTCGAGGATGCCGACGTACACCCGCTTGTCACCGGCCTGCTTGGCGCGCGCGATGTTGGAGCGCACCAGGTTCAGGCCCCACAGGTCGCCGTCGAGCGGGTCCATGCCCGCGGTCGACTGCGACGACGCCGGAGCCTTGTTCGGCTTCTCGGCCTTGTTCTCCTTCTCGACGTTGTCCCGCTTGGCCTTCTCGGCCTTCGCCGCGGGCGCGTGCCCGATCGGCTTGGTCCGGGCGGCACCGACGATCGCGCTCGAGGCGGAGACCTTCTCCACGAACCCCGTCGCGGGCGCCTTCACCGTCAGCAGGCCCACGGCCTTGTTGTCCCGCACGACCTCGCCGCCCGCCGCCTCGACGGCGTCGATCGCGAAGTCGCGGTTGCCGGGTTCCTCCAGGAGCACCGTGTACTCCGTGTCCGCCGCCTGGCCCGCGGTGGCCGAGGCCGGCGCTGCCCCCGCCGCCGACGTACCCGCGGCGATCAGCGACACCGTTGCCGCCACCGCCATCACGGTTCTGCGCGTTCTCACCTAGCTGTCTCCTCACACCCGGTCAGGGCTGGATCCAACAACACGGGAGCGGCCCCCGAATTGCCGCTCGAGTCCGTCACACTGGCACGAAATTGCGTCCCGCATCAGCGCCTTTCGTACGGAATCGAACTGTAGCCGATCGAAAGCGGAGCGTGACGTTATGGGAACAAATCTTGACTTGGCGATATCGAGAAGATGGACTTCGCGGCTATGCGGAGTCGGGTAATGGCAACGTCGGCATGCCTGCTCTTTCTGCTCTCGGCCTGCGGGGACGCGGGCGAGGGCGCTCTGACGTTGCCTTCGCGTGGTCCCAAACCGATCGTCGGGGTAATCCTCCCCGACCAGACGAGCTCCACGCGTTGGGAGGCGCAGGACCGCCCTCTTCTGACGCAAGCCTTCAACTACGCGGACATCGAACCGTTGATCGAGAACGCGAACGGCGACGAGGGGAAGTTCCTCCAGATCGCCGAGGAGATGATCCGCCGGAAGGTCAAGGTCCTGGTGACGACGCCGTTGTCGTCGGCGGGCGGTCTCGCCGTGCAGAAGAAGGCCAAGGAGGCCGGCATCCCGGTCATCGACTACGACCGGCTGACACTCGGTGGCCAGGCCGAGTACTACGTGAGCTTCGACGGCGTGAACGTCGGCCAGCTGCAGGCCGAAGGCATGCTGAGCTGCCTCGGTGCCCGGCCGGGCGCCCAGATCGTCGAGATGGAGGGCGCGCCGACCGACCACAACGCCACGCTGTTCGCCCAGGGGCACAACTCGGTGCTGGGGCCGAGGTACGAGAGCGGCGCGCTCAAGCTCGTGAAGACGCAGTCCGTGGAGGGGTGGAAACCCGACATCGGCGGTCCGCTGTTCGAGCAGATCCTGAACGGCAACGGCGGCAAGGTCGACGGTGTGATCGCGGCCAACGACGGCCTGGCCGGCGCGGTCGTCGAGGTGCTCAAGAAGAAGAACCTCGCGGGCAAGGTCCCGGTCACCGGCCAGGACGCCACTGTGGAGGGTCTGCGGGCCATCCTGCGCGGCGAGCAGTGCAACACCGTCTACAAGCCGGTGCGCGACGAGGCGGAGGCGGTCGCCCGCCTGGCCATCGCGGTCGCCAGGGGTGACCTGGACGGTGCCGACGACCTCGCCACCGGCAACCTCAGGGACCCCGTCGCCCGGCGGGACATCAAGTCCGTGCTGCTCGGCGCCACTCTGATCAAAAAGGACAGCGTCAGGAGGCTCGTCACCGACGGCGTGGTGAAGGCACAGGACCTCTGCACCGCCGACCTCGCGGCGGTGTGCGCCAGTCAGGACATCGTCACGGGCTGAGCCCGACCACTGGTGACCGGTCGGCAGCGGAGGGTGATGTTATGAGAACAAATCTTGACTTAACAAGATTCAGGGGCTGAACTCCGCGTTTATGCGAAGACGGGTAATGGCATCGTCGGCGTGCCTGCTCTTTCTCCTCTCGGCCTGCGGTGACGCGGGTCAGGGCTCTCCGACGCTGCCCGCGCGCGGCCCCAAGCCAATCGTCGGGGTAATCCTTCCCGACCGAACGACTTCCGCGCGCTGGGAAGAGCAAGATCGCCCGCTGCTGACCCAGGCGTTCAACTACGCCGACATCGAACCGTTCATGGAGAACGCGGAGGGCGACGAGGCGAAGTTCGCCCAGATCGCCGACGAGATGATCCGCCGCAAGGTGAAGGTCATGATGATCACGCCGCTCTCGGCGGCAGGTGGTCTCGCGGTGCAGAAGAAGGCGAAGGCCGCGGGCATCCCGGTCATCGACTACGACCGCGTCACGCTCGGCGGCCAGGCGGAGTACCACGTCGGCTTCGACAGCGTGAACGTCGGCCAGCTGCAGGCGGACGGCCTGCTGGACTGCCTCGGCGCCAGGCCGGGCGCTCAGATCATCGAGCTCGAGGGCGCGCCGACGGACCACAACGCGACCCTCTTCGCCCAGGGCCAGAAGTCACGGCTGTCGTCGAAGTACGACAGCGGCGCGCTCAAGCTCGTGAAGTCCCAGCCGGTCGCCGACTGGAACAACGACCTCGGCGGGCAGCTGTTCGAGCAGATCCTGAACGACAACGGCGGGAAGGTCGACGGCGTGGTCGCGGCCAACGACGGCCTGGCCGGCGCGGTCATCGGGGTGCTCAAGAAGAAGAACCTCGCGGGCAAGGTCCCGGTCACCGGCCAGGACGCCACTGTGGACGGCCTGCGGGCCGTGCTGCGCGGCGACCAGTGCATCACCGTCTACAAGCCGGTGCGCGACGAGGCCGAGGCCGCGGCCAGGCTGGCGATCGCGGTCGCCAGGGGTGACCTCGACGGTGCCGACGACCTCGCCACCGGCAACCTCAGGGACCCCGTCGCGCGGCGCGACATCAAGTCCGTGCTGCTCGGCGCGACGCTGATCAAGAAGGACACCGTCCGGACGCTGGTCACCGAGGGCATCGTGAAGCCGGCGGAGCTGTGCTCCGGCGACCTCGCCCCGGTGTGCGCCCAGCAGGACATCCTCGGAGGTTGACCCGTCACGACCTGTCGTGATCCGGCAGGTCGTGACGCCCCGAGATGAACTCCTGCACGGCGATCTTCGCCCGGATGATCGGCTGCCGGATCCGGGCCTCGCGGCGGTACGCGCGGGTGAGCTTGCGCGAACCCTCGAGGTAGCGCCAGCGCGCCCACGGTGATCCCGGCCGTGCCAGCCGCACGGCCCCCACGGCGGGGACGACCGGCACGAGCAGGCCGAGCAGCCCCGTCCAGATCTTGCCCTTGAGCAGCGCCACGATCGCGAAGCACAGGTTCACGCCGATCGTGATCAGCCGCAGCGTGAACGTGGACGCGGGTGTCGTGTCCGGGTTGAGCTGCAGCACCTCGTCGTAGCCGAACGGCCGGGCGCCGAGCAGGAACGTGCCGGTCAGGCCCACCGCGAGGAACACGGCGTCCACGGACAGGCGGCCCGCCTTCGTCCAGTACACGTCGCGCAGGTGCAGGATCAGCGCGAACTCGTCCAGCACCAGCGCCGCGCCCACGCCGAGCCCTACCGCGGCGGCCAGGCGGGCGCCGTGCAGGTCGTCGGGGATCACCAGGCTCGTGACGCTGGACAGCAGGAGCAGCACGGTGCCGAACACGACGTGGTGCACGTGCGTGTCGCCCGCCACGATGTTCCCAGGCCACCAGCGGACCTTCGCCCTGATCATGCGCACGCTGATGCGGATGAACACGAACGTGGTCACCAAACCGATGAAGAAGAAGAGCAGTCTTTCGCTGCCGGTCAAAGTCACGGCCCCCTGGGTCAACGACCC
The DNA here is from genome assembly GCF_900104175.1 of Lentzea jiangxiensis. GTDB lineage: Bacteria > Actinomycetota > Actinomycetes > Mycobacteriales > Pseudonocardiaceae > Lentzea > Lentzea jiangxiensis. The sequence continues at coordinate 48,641 of NZ_FNIX01000006.1, read as the reverse complement.
ACCAGGTTACCGGTCGCCGTACCGGTTCACGTTCCCGTGGACGGTGCCGATCTGGAACAGGGTGCCGTGGACGTCGCCGAACGACTGGTTCACGATCGACCCGCGCTCGCCGGGGCGATCTTGTGGCTCGGGCCGCACGGGAGCGCTCGCCAGGTGCTCCCGGACGAGAGCGTGCAGGCCGCGCTCGACCTGCGGTGTGACCGAAACTCTGATCGACAAGGTTGTCAGCTCGGGCACGGGTACCTCCGCGTGGTCGTTCGGGGCCTCACGTTAGCAGTGAAATCGATGGCTCGACTGAGGACGGGGAACCGTGGTTGACTGTCCGAGGTCGTACGTTTCGTGTTCGTGGATTACCCCGCTCGCGGAACGAGGTCGCGGGTTGTGCGGGTTCTCCAGGTTCCGGAGAAGAAGCCGCCGTGACTTGACCCGGTGGTCGCGAGCGCGATCCGGCACCTGTTAGAGGAGAAGTAGCAAGATGGCAGTACAGGGCACCGTCAAGTGGTTCAACGCGGAGAAGGGCTTCGGCTTCATCTCCCCTGACAACGGTGGCGCCGACGTGTTCGTCCACTACTCCGAGATCGACATGAACGGCTACAAGGCTCTCGAGGAGAACCAGCGGGTCGAGTTCGAGATCGGTCAGGGCCAGAAGGGCCCGCAGGCCCAGGGCGTTCGCGCCGTCTGAGTCTGACTGGTCAGCACTTCTGATCTGACACCGGAGCCGCTTGTCCCGTATCGGACAAGCGGCTCTGTTGTGTCTTGTGCCGCCTGGTCGTGATCGGTAGCTTGGCGGCATGGGTGACTTTCCGTAGCGATTCAGTTGCTCTTGGTGTCCGATGCGCGGTCAGGCCATCGCCGTGCGCAGGGCAGGTCCGGCTGCACGAAGCCCGCCGATCTCCTGGTGCCGCTGTCCGGGCCGGCCGACCGGCTGGAGGCTTCCCGTGCCCGCACTGCTCGCTGAGGTGACCCGGTCGGGGTTCGTGGAGAGCCTGCACCACGGCAGCGTCATCGGCTTGCTGCCGACCGGTGCCGTCGGCGTGTCCGCCGGCGCGGTGGAGGACCCGGTACTGCCGCGGTCGTGCACGAAACCGTTCCAGGCGTTGGCGTGCCTGTCCGCCGGGGCACCTCTCGCGGGACCGGCGCTCGCGATCGCGGCAGGGTCGCACACGGGGGAGAACCGGCACGTCGAGCTGGTGGTGCGGTTGCTCGGCGGCCTGCCGGTGGGCCTGCTGCGCTGCCCTCCGTCGTGGCCGGAGGACGAGGAGACGCGGCGGCGGGTGTCCGAGCCGTCGCGCGTGCGGATGAACTGCTCCGGCAAGCACGCGGCGATGCTGGCGGCGTGCGTGGCGGCGTGGTGGCCGACGCAGTCCTACCTGGAACCGACGCATCCGTTGCAGCATCTTGTGTCGAGGACCGTCGCCGAACTCGCCGGTGAGGACATCGCGCACACTGCGGTCGACGGCTGCGGTGCGCCCGTGCACGCGTTGTCGTTGCGCGGCTTGGCGCGCGCGATGCAGGGGTTGGTGCGCACGCCGGTCGCTGATGCCATGCGCCGGTTTCCCGAGTACGTCGGCGGCACCGGACACGTCAACACGGCGGTCATGCGGCTGCTGCCGGGCGTGGTCGCCAAGGGCGGCGCGGAGGGCGTGCTGGTGCTCGCGACGGCGGCCGGGCACGCGGTGGCGGTGAAGGTGCTGGACGGCAACCCCCGTGCCACCACGGCGATCGGGCTGACGGCGCTCGCGGCGATGGGGGTCGACGTGTCACCCGCCGAGGAGCACCTGTCCGTGCCGGTGCTGGGCGGGGGAGAGGTCGTCGGCGAGGTGCGGGTCGTCTTCTAGAACTGCTCCGGCAACTCGAGCATGCCGAGCTGGGCCATCACCGTCGCGGTGTCGCCGTAGACCCGTTCGCAGATCAGCACGTCCTTGTCGAACAGGAAGAACCCGACCATCCTGACCTTGAACGACCGTCCGGTAACTTCTTCCCCGATGAGGCTGCCGAGGTGCGTGCCCTGGAACTCGAACTCGAGGATCACGGCGTCGTCCGCGTGGTGGACGTCGATGACCTTGCTGCGCTGGTCGGGGAAGGCCGCGCGGGTGCGCTGCCAGTAGTCGCGAACCGCGTCCACGCCCTCGAACACCTGGCCGGACGCCATGATCTCGTAGCGGGGGTGTGGGAACGTGTTCAGGGAGGTGTCGAAGTCGTGGTCGTTCTGCGACTCCATGTGCTCCAAGACGATCGCTTCACGCAGCGCTCTGAGCGCCTTGGACTCCGTCATGCGGCGAGACCCTCCTACGTACGCCGTACGTCGCACGGAAGCTACTCCACGCCACAGGGTCTACGCCAGTGTCACCGCCCCGTGAACCGCTGACGCGCGAACGCATCGTCGACGCGGCGGTGCGGCTGATCGAACGCGAAGGCGTCGAGGCCGTCTCGATGCGGCGGCTCGCCGCCGAGCTCGGCGCGGGCACGATGTCGCTGTACAACCACGTGCCGAACAAGGCGGTGCTGGTCGACCTCGCCGCCGAGCGGATCATGGCCGACGCCCGGCCGTACCAGGTGGACAGCGACGACTGGCGCGACCACATCCGGGCGCACGCGCGGGCGGTGCGCGAACTGGCCCGGCGGCACCCGCGCGCGTTCGTGATGCTGGCGACGCGGCGGCTCAGCAGCGAGGCGGGGTTCCGGACGATCGAGGCGGCGCTGGGGAACTTCGACCGCGCCGGGTTCCGGGGCGGGGTCGCCGTCGGGATGATGCGGGCGATGGTGTCGTACCTGCTGGGCACGCTGATGCGGGAGGTCGCCACGTCTCCCGAGCTCGGCGGGATCGCGTTGTCGCCGTACGAGGACGTCGACATGTCGGCGTTCCCGTTGTCCGCCGGCGTGATGGACGAGCTGGGCACCTACGACCACGACCAGGAGTTCGAGTTCGGGCTCGAGCTCCTGATCGCGGCTTTGGAGCGCTACCGGTCCTAGGGGCGCATCTCGTAGCGGCCGGAAAGCGCTTCCACCTGCTGCCACACGGCGTCGAAGCGGGCCTGGTCGACGTGCGGCTTGCGGATCTGCGCCACGGCCCACCGCTGCTGGGCCTCGGTGCTGCTCGCCTTGCCGTGCAGCGCGGTCGCGTAGCCCGCGAAGTCGCGGACCAGCACGTCGAAGACCTGGTCGAGGACCGCGTCGTCGGTCCCCGTGATCTTGGCCTGCTCCAGCACCAGCTGCCCGTAGACGACCAGCGTGAACAGGTGGCCGAGGTTGAGCAGGAAGTCGAGGTCCTTCTGCTGCTCGGCGTCCGGCGCCGCGGTGGTGAGGAGGGTCTTGATCGCGTTCGCCTGCTCGTGGAACAGCGCGACGTTCGGCAAGTGGGCGTGCTCGGCGTAGATCGGCTCCCAGTCGTGGAACTGGATCTTGCCGAGACCGCGCGCGGGACCCTGGTGCCAGAAGAAGTCGTCGTCCGCGGCGTCGTGGCGGGTCGGGACCTCGTCGTACCGCGCCGGGTTGAAGAAGTAGTTCGGCATGAACTTGAGCACCAGCGCGAGGTTCACGTGGACGGTGCCCTCGAGCTTGGGCAGCGCGCGGATGTCGGCCGTGGCGCGGGTGAAGTAGGTGTCCTTCTCGAAGCCCTTGGCGGCGATGACGTCCCAGAGCAGGTCGATGACGTTCTCGCCCTCGCTCGTCACCTTCATCTTCGTGATGGGGTTGAAGAGGAGGTAGCGGCGGTCGTTCTCGTTGGCGCTGCGGAAGTAGTCGACGCTGCGGTCCGAGAAGAGCTTCATCGCGGTGAGGCGCGCGTACGCGTCGACGAAGTTCTGGCGCACGTGCGGGAAGTCCGTGACCGGGTTGCCGTAGAGGATCCGGTTGTGGGCGTGCGTGATCGCCTCGTAGAACGAGTGCTCGCAGATGCCGATGCTGGCCGTGCAGAGGTTGAACTTGCCGACGTTGACGGTGTTCAACGCGGCGGAGAACGCGTCGGGGCCGCGGTGCAGGACGTCGGCGTCGGTCAGCGGGTAGTCCTCGAGGCGGAACTCGCTCACGAACATCTGGCTGTCGACGACGTTCTTGACCAGCTTGAAGTTCTCGTGCCCGCTGTCGACGGCGAAGAAGAGGTACTCGTCGTCGATCTTGCCGAAGACGCTGACCATGCCGGCGACGTTGCCGTTGCCGATGTAGTACTTGCTGCCGTTGGCCCGGTAACCGTCATCTGTCTTCGTGACGATCATGTCGGTGCTGTAGACGTCGGCGCCGTGTTCCTTCTCGGACAGGCCGAACGCGAAGACCGCGCCGCTGTCGAGCAGGGCCGCCGCCTTCTTCTTGGCCTCGGCGTTGCCGCTCATCCAGATGGGACCGAGGCCGAGCACCGTGACCTGCCACGCGTACCAGTACTGCAGGCCGTAGAAGCCGAGCACCTCGCTGAACGCGGCGTTGCGGGCGGCGTCCCAGCGCTTGGCGGGGTCGACGCTGCTCGGGGTGCAGAAGGTGGCGAAGAGCTTCTCCCGCTTCACGAAGTCGAGGAACTCGGTGTACCAGACCCTGTCCTGCGCGTCCGCGATCAGCTGCCGCTTGCCGCGAGCCTCGAACCAGTCGACGGTCGCCCTGAGCAGGCGGCGGGTCTCGTCGTCGAGGTGTGCGGGGTCGTAGTGGTTCGGGTCGAGCAGCACTGGCGCCTCCTTGCGTCTCCTGCTCCGGACGCTACCAGTCAGTAACTTGCGGGTCTACGTGGGGTTTCCCGCTCATCCGGAAATTGTCGGACCTCCGGCGTAACGTGCTCCGCATCACATCCCGCCTGGCTTGGAGGCTGCGTTGCGATGACGGTGGTCGTGGCGATAGGTACGCGCAAAGGGCTGTGGCTCGCCCGCAGCGAGGACAGGGTCACGTGGGAGGTCGACGGCCCCCACCACCCGATGCAGGAGGTGTACGCGGTCGCGTTCGACACGCGTGCCGGCGTCCGCCTGCTGGCCGGCGTGGCCTCACCGCACTTCGGCCCGGGCGTGTCCATTTCGGACGACCTGGGCGCCACGTGGGAGGAGTCCGCCTCACCCCCGATCGCGTTCCCGGTCGAGGGCGCCGCGCTCGAACGCGTCTGGCAACTCCAGCCGGCACCCGCCTCCCAGCCGGGCGTCGTCTGGGCGGGCACCCAGCCCTCGGCCCTGTTCAAGTCCGCCGACGGCGGCCGCTCGTTCGAGTTCGTCGAGGGCCTCTGGAACCACCCGCACCGCCCGGAGTGGGACGCGGGCTTCGGCGGCCAGGCCGTCCACACGATCGTGCCGGACCCGGTCGACCCGGACAGGGTGCTCGTGGCGATGTCGACCGGCGGCGTCTACCGCACCGCCGACGGGGGGAAGTCCTGGGAAGCCCGCAACAAGGGCATCAAGGCGTACTTCTTCCCGGACCCGTGGCCGGAGTTCGGCCAATGCGTCCACAAGGTCGCCCAGCACCCCTCCTCGCCGACGCGCTTCTACGCCCAGAACCACCACGGCGTCTACCGCAGCGACGACGGAGGCGACACCTGGCAGTCGATAGCCGACGGCCTCCCGACGGACTTCGGGTTCGCCATGGTCGTCCACCCGCACGACCCGGACACGATCTTCACGTTCCCGATCGAGGCCGACGGCCGCCGCTTCCCGCCGGAGGGCAGGTGCCGCGTCTACCGCTCCCGCGACGCGGGCGAGTCCTGGGAGCCGTTGTCGGCGGGCCTGCCGGACAACTTCTGGACAGCCGTGATGCGCGACGCGATGTGCACTGACACGGCCGAGATCCCCGGCGTCTACTTCGGCTCCCGCTCGGGCGAGGTCTACGCGAGCCCCGACGAGGGCGAGACCTGGCACCAGGTCGCCGCCCACCTGCCGGACGTGATGTCGGTGCGAGCGGCGGTGCTGCCCACGTGAAGGTCACGGTCCTGATCCCGGGCGTCCTCCGCACGGCCACCGACGGCGCCGCCCACCTCGACGTCGACGTCGACGAACCAGCCACCCTGGCCGCGGCCCTCGACGTCCTCGCAGACACCTACCCGGGCCTCGACCGCCGCCTGCGCGACGAACGAGCGGGTCTGCGCCGCTACGTGAACTTCTACGTCAACGGCGAGGAGTGCCGCCGCCTCTCGGGCCCGGCGACACCGCTGGCCGAGGGTGCCGAGATCCAGATCCTGCCCTCGGTGGCCGGCGGCTGACCGGACGCGGTCGGGGTGCGCCGATCGGGGTTGGCGGCGCACCCCGGACGTGGAGGTGGGAGTTGGATGCTCGCCCTTCCGGCCGCATCGCGGCCCTCGCCATCCCGTCCGTCGGGGATCCACCCGCCGCCAGAGGGTGTGGGCTGGGTGACGCGGTGGAGCGGCGCGGTGTGGTCGGGTGGCGCCGGCTGAACCCGGAGACGTGGTGCGGCCCGGCGCTGTCCGAGAACTCCAACCCGCTCACGTGCCGACCCGCTCCCGCGCCCACCCCTGGTCGCCGCGTCGCCAGCCTCACCACTTCGAGGTCGGCGGCCGAGCCAGGCCAACGCACCGCTCGCACCCGCTGCCGCCGAGCGGTTCCGTTCCCTCACCCTGCCTTCGCTCTTGCCTCGAACTGACAGCCGCCCACCCGGCCTGGCCACCGGCTCGTCAGCACGCCGCGAAGTCGTCGAGCAGCCCCGAAGCCACCTCCACGTCCGGGCTCAGCTGCCGGTCCGCCATGTCCGGGTTCAGCTTCGACTCCGCGGCCTCGAAAGCCGCCCGCAACGACGGCGTGTCCGGCGTGATCCCCCCGCAGCCGCAGCGCGCGGACGGCGGCCACCACCTCGCAGGCCAGCACCAGCCGGAACGCGCTCAACGATCGCAGCGCCTGCGAAGCGGACTGGAAGGCGAAGCTCGAGTTCTCCTCCTGCCCGCGCGACACGACGGCGTTGCCGATGCTCGCGGGCTCGGCGAGGGTGCGGACCTCGGCGAGCGCGGAGTTCGCGCTGTACTCGAGGATCATCACGCCCGAGCTGCCGCGCACACCCTCCGCCAGGAACGGACGCAGGCCCGTGAAGTTCGGTTCGACCAGGGTGGCCAGACGGGCGGTGGACAGGTGGCCGGTGTGCAGCATCGACAGCCGCAGGCGGTCGAGTGCCTGGCCGAGGTACGCGCTGTGGAAGGCGCCGTGGTGGTAGGCGGCGTCGTCGGACGGGCCGAAGTGGTCGGCGACGATCAGCGGGTTCTCGGCGGCGGCGTTGAACTCGACGTCGAGCACGCGGGCCAGGTCGGTGGCGGCGTCCACGGCCGGGCCGTGGATCTGCGGGAAGCAGCGGTAGCCGAACGGGTCCTGGATGCGGGCCGCCGGGCGCGGTGGGTCGCCGATCAGGCGGCGCATCTCGGCGGCGACCGCCACCTGGCCGGGGTGCGGGCGGCCCTGGTGGACGCGTTCGTCGTAGGCCTCGACGGCGCCGTCGACGGCCAGGAACGAGAGTGCGGCGACCACGCTCGTGGCCTTCAGCAGCTGGTGCGCGTCCTTCCAGGCGAGGCCCGCCATGCCGATGGTGAGGGCGTTGCTGCTGATCAGGGCGAGTGCGTCGCCCGAGTCGAGCTCGATCGGGTCGGGGGTCTGGGTCGAGCCGAGCCAGTAGCGCTCGCCGAGCAGGGTCAGGCCGGTTTCGGCGAGCGCGGTGAGGTCGCCCGTGCCGATGGCGCCGTACTCGTGCACGCCGGGGTAGCAGCTGCTGTTCAACGCGGCGAGCAGCGCGTCGGCGACGGCCGGGCGAACGCCGGCGCCGCCTGCGAGGAGCTGGTTGAGGCGCACGACCATCATGGCGCGCACCTGTTCCTCGGGGAGCATGCCGCCCAGGCCGCCCGCGTGGCTGCGCAGCAGGCGCAGGCCGTGTTCGGCCCAGCCCTCCGTGCTGACGATCTGGTCGCGGTTCGCACCCACGCCGGTCGTGCGGCCGTAGACCTGTCGTCGCACCACTAAGCGCTGGCTCGCGCGCCACGACGCTTCGAGGCGTGCGAGGCCGTCAGCGTGCAGCGCCACCGGGGAGTGGTACCGCGCGACGCGCACCACGTCGTCGGCGCTGAGGGACTGACCGTCCAGCACGACAGGGGAGGCTTCGACCATGGCGCCAATGTGAGCACATAGGGTTCACAGGTGCTCGTACTGCATGGCCTGTGCACGACCGACGGCGCGCTCGCGCTGTGGGCCGAGGATTCCGGGCTGCCCGCACGCAGCGAGAGCACGCGGCGGGACGCGCCGCACCCGTTTGCTGCTGCGGCCGAGGTGCTGGCGGGCGCGCTCGGACGGGAACCCTCCACAACGACCACTCGCGCGTTGCTGTTGCCGTCGTACTCGTCGGGGCCGATGGCATCGCCGGAGCTGGTGCGCGACCCGTTGACGGCGGGACGGGCGCCGCGGGGCAAGGTGCAGCTGCGGCAGTGGGGTGTCCCCACGATCCGCCTCGAAGGTGCCCCGGAACTCGGCGTCGAGGTGCGGCTCAGCGACTCCGCACGGTTCGTGTTCGATGTGGCGGGGTTCGCCGCCGACCTGGTCGACCGCGGACGTGTGCTCCCCTCGGTCGCACCGGACCGGGCCGTCGCGCGGTGGGTGCCGGTGCTGTCGGGCACGGACTCGGCGCGGTTCGCGGCACTCCAGGCCGCGATGCCGCCCGCGTGCCGGTGCGAGGAGATCGTCAGCGACCCCGCGGAACTCGTGCGCGCCGCGCTCGCGACAGCGATCGACGAGCAGGTCAGGGCCCGGCTGAACGGGCTGGACATCGCGCCGCGCCGCCGCGGCCGAGCGACGACCGCGGAGTCGTGGCTCGCCGCGCTCACCGGCGAGCCGGCGTTCGACTCCGACCCGGTGGAGCTCTACGAACTGCGCGAACAGCTCGACCGGTGGCAGGACAGCGCGGGCAACGAGAGCCCGGTGCGCACGTGCTTCCGGCTGCGTTCGCCCGAGCAGCGCGAAGAGGACGAGTGGGCCGTCGAGTTCCTGCTGCAGGCCGTCGACGAACCGAGCGTGCTCGTGCCCGCGCACCAGGTGTGGTTCGCGGACGACGGCGTGCTGCGGCGCTGGATCCCGGCACCCCAGGAGCACCTGCTGGCCGACCTCGGACGCGCCAGCAAGCTGCACCCGGACCTCGACGAGGCGTTGCGCGGCTCGCACCCCGCCGAGATGGAGGTCGGCGCGGAGGGCGCCTACCGGTTCCTGCAGGCAGCGCCCGTGCTGGCGCAGGCCGGGTTCGGCGTGCTGCTGCCGTCGTGGTGGCAGCAGACGACGAGGCTCGGTCTGAAGCTCACCACCAAGAGCCGCGGCACGGCGGGCACCGTCGCCAAGGAGAGCGAGATCGGCTTGAAGTCCATTGTGGACTACAGGTGGGAGCTCGCTCTCGGCGAGGACGCGCTCACGGACACCGAACTGGCCGAGCTGGCGAAGGCCAAGGTGCCGCTCGTGAAGGTCCGCGGCCAGTGGGTGCAGGTCGACCAGAAGCGGCTCGCCGCGGGGCTCGCGTTCCTCAAGCGCGGTGGCGGCCAGATGACGGCGGCCGAGGTCGTGCTCCACAGCGGACTGACCGAGGAGGACGAGAGCCTCCCGCTCCCGCTCACCTCCGTCGAAGCCGACGGCTGGCTCGGTGACCTGCTGTCCGGCAAGGCCGACGAACAGCTCGAACCCGTCGAACCGCCGGAGAGCTTCGGTGCGCGCCTGCGCCCGTACCAGCAGCGGGGCCTGGCGTGGCTCGCGTTCCTTGACAAGATCGGCCTGGGCGCGTGCCTCGCCGACGACATGGGCCTCGGCAAGACCGTGCAGCTGCTCGCCCTGGAAGCGCTCAGCCGCGCGCGAGGCAAGCGGCCGCCCACGTTGCTGGTCTGCCCGATGTCGGTCGTCGGCAACTGGCAGCGCGAGGCGGCCCGGTTCACCCCGGAGCTCTCGGTGCACGTGCACCACGGCGCCGACCGCCTAGACGGCGACGCCCTGCGCGAGGCCGTCGAGAGCAACGACCTGATCCTCACCACCTACGCGCTGGCGGCCCGCGACGCGGAGGCGTTGAGCGACCTGACCTTCGACCGCGTGGTGCTCGACGAGGCGCAGAACATCAAGAACAGCGCCACGCGCCAGTCGCAGGCCGTCCGGCAGCTCAAGGCACGCCACCGGGTCGCGCTCACGGGCACGCCCGTCGAGAACCGCCTGGCCGAGCTCTGGTCGATCATGGACTTCGCCAACCCCGGTGTGCTCGGCACGGTCAACACGTTCCGCGCCCGCTTCGCCGTGCCGGTGGAGCGCCACAACGACCAGGACGCCGCCGCCCGCCTGCGCAAGATCACGAACCCGTTCGTGCTGCGCCGCGTCAAGACCGACCCGCGCATCATCAGCGACCTGCCCGACAAGGTCGAGATGCGCCAGCTGTGCAACCTCACCACCGAGCAGGCCTCGCTCTACCAGGCTGTCGTCAACGACATGCTGGAGAAGATCGAGGAGGCCGAGGGCATCGGCCGCAAGGGCCTGGTGCTCGCGACCATGTCGAAGCTCAAGCAGGTCTGCAACCACCCCGCCCACTTCCTCGGCGACGGGTCCCGCGTCGCCGGCCGCTCCGGCAAGCTCGCGCGCCTCGAGGAGGTGCTGGAGGAAGTGCTCGCCGAGGGCGACAAGGCGTTGTGCTTCACGCAGTTCACCGAGTTCGGCAGCATGCTCGTGCCCTACCTGGCCGCCCGTTTCGACACCGAGGTGATGTTCCTGCACGGTGGCACGAACAAGGCCACCCGCGACCGCATGGTCGAGCGGTTCCAGGACAGCAAGGGCCCGTCGCTGTTCCTGTTGTCGCTCAAGGCGGGCGGCACCGGCCTCAACCTCACCGCGGCCAGCCACGTGATCCACCTCGACCGCTGGTGGAACCCCGCCGTGGAGGACCAGGCGACGGACCGCGCGTTCCGCATCGGCCAGCGCCGCAACGTGCAGGTGCGCAAGTTCGTCTGCATCGGCACGCTGGAGGAGCGCATCGACACCATGATCGAGGAGAAGCGCGCCCTCGCGCAGCTGGTGGTCGGCGCCGGCGAGAACTGGCTCACCGACCTGTCCACCGCGCAGCTGCGCGACCTGCTGACGTTGTCCGGGGAGGCCGTCGGTGAGTGAGCACTGGTCCGGCGAACGATCCCGCTACGGCAAGACCATCAAGGTGGACAACGGCATCAAGGCCAGGAGCAAGCGCGGTGACATCGGTGCCACCTGGTGGTCGCGCCGCTTCATCGAGGTGCTCGAGTCGTTCGGCATGGGCGGCCGCCTGACCCGCGGCCGCACCTACGCCCGCCAGGGCCAGGTGCTCTCGCTGTCGTTGTCCACCAGCATGGTCATCGCGCTGGTGCAGGGATCGCGCCCCACGCCGTACAAGACCCGCATCGCCATCAAGGCCTTCACCACCCCGGAGTGGCAGCGCATCGAGCACGCGCTGGCCGGCAAAGCCCTCTACGCCGCGAAGCTGCTGGCCGGCGAGATGCCGAGCGACATCGAGACGCTGTTCGCCTCGCTCGGCCTGCAGCTGTTCCCCGCCACGCAGCGCGAGCTGACGATGGACTGCACCTGCCCGGACTGGGAGGTGCCCTGCAAGCACCTCGCCGCCGCCTGCTACCTGCTCGCCGAGTCGTTCGACAACGACCCGTTCGAGATCCTCGCCTGGCGCGGACGCAGCCGTGAAGACCTGCTGGAACGCCTGCGCACCCTGCGCGGCGCCACCCGTGCGGTGGCGGCGCGCGAGGAGGCGCCGCCGCTGACGAAGTGCCTGGACACGTTCTGGCAGAAGCAGACGGCGACGAGCCTGACCCTCGGTGATCCGACGGCGGTCGTGCGCGCGGACGCGGTGCTGGACCAGCTCGACGCCGTGCCGATCACCGTCGGGCGGTCGGACCTCGTCTTGCTGCTGCGCCCCGCGTACCTGTCGCTGCCGCCGGACCGCGGCCCCGAGGGTGCCGGCTCCTGATCAGAGCCGGCCGAGCCGCAGGAACACCGACTCGCCGGGAGCGTCGTCCAGGCCGTCGTTGTCCACCACGCCCACCAGCCGCTTGGAGCGGCCGTCGCCGATCACGGCGAGGCCCTCCGGCTTGTCGTGCGCGGTGGCGCCGCCCGCCCGGAGCTCGGGCAGCAGGTCCTTGGCGAGCCCCTTTCCCACCAACGGCTTCACGACGCCGGCCGGCACCGGCGATCTCGGCGGCCGTGTGCTCGGCCGCCGAGCTGTTGCGGAACACCGGCATCGTGTCGAAGCGCTGGAACCGCTGCGGCGCGGACGCCGAGGCGGGTGCGACCGACACCAGCACCACGAAGGCCGCGAGGCCTGCGCACAACCGGACCACTGGTCCTCCCCATCAGCTCGGAGGCGCGCAGTGTGGCTGACCGAGTGGGCGCCGAGGTGAACGCTCGCTGATCATCCGGGGTGGATCGGCCTGGGTCGGTCTGGGGCGGTCTGGAGGCGGGTGTGGCTTCCACTGTTGAGTTTTCGCGACAACGGGCACGCCAGTGGGGACTGGGTGGCGGGGTGTTCGGCAGTTCGCGGCTGCGGTGGTGAGCGACCTGGTGGGCCGGGCACGTCGTGGTCTGCACGCGGGTGGCGTGGCTTGCGGACGTGGGCGGCCGATGTCGGTGGTCTGGTGGGCCGGGCGGACGTGGGCGTGTGGTGCGTGGATGTGGGAGGTAGGGGCGGTCAACGGCGAGGCGACGCCGTGTGGTCCGTTGCGCGCTGTGCGTCCGGAGTGGTCGCTGGGTGAGGCGGTGGGCTCAACCGGGCGTCGTGGAGTCCGGGCGCGGCCTATCCGTTGTGGTGTGGGCGCGTTCGGCACGAATGCGGCGGCGGAGAGCCAGGCGGGCCGGGCGCATCGGGGGCCGCGCGCGTGAACGGCGCGGTGGGCGGATGCGGGCGGCCGGGGCGGTCACCGGGTGCGGTCGGGGCCGTGGACCCGTTGGGTGCTCTGCGGTCCGGGCGCGGTGGTCGCGGGCGGAGGCAAGGCGGCTCGGGTCTGCGGCCTGGTGGTGGTGGACGGGTGGGTGGGGCGGGCGGTTGGGGGCCCGCCCACCCCCGGCTCGAGGGTCAGTGGTGGATCTTGGGCCTGGCGCGGTTGGCCAGGGCGGTCACGCCGGCGCCGGCGAGGCCCACCTGCAGGGTCGGCTCGATCCAGTCGATGCCCGGTGTGTCCGCCACGCCGAGGACGGTCGCGAGCAACGAGATGTGCTGCCTTCCGGGGACCACGAGGCGGCCCAGACCGCCGATGGCCGCTCCGAAGACCAGCGCCGTGAACAGACCGCTGGTTTCCACTGCGCACCCCCTGCGACTCCGGTGCCTGTCACTCCGGAGTCCGCCGGGACGGGGTGTGACGAATCAGGTCTTCCCCTGACCCACCCCTGAGTTTCCCCCGAGCAGTGCCGCGGCTGTGGCGGAGAGCTCGCGGCCGGGCACGTCCGGATCGCAGCCCACGCGGGCCAGGCGGGCCCGGATCGCGGTGGGGGAGCGCTGCATCCCGTCGGCCAGGGACCTGATTAGCTTCGGCGACGACTCCTCGGACGCGGTGAGCCAGGCGGTGCGCAGTTCGGTGTCGAGGGCTTCGGTCCAGGGCTGGTTGGCGTTCGCGTGGCGGGGCTGGCGGCTGCGCAGGCGCGTGTGGGCGCCCAGGACGCGCGAGAGGAGCTTGCCGATCGTGGCGCCGCCCTCGACCGGCAGGCGCAGCCGGCCGTCGGCGACCACCTCGCCGGAGTCGAGCGACCCCAGCAGCTCCAGCACCAGGGACTCGTCGGAGTCCGTCGTCGCGCTCAGCCGGTAGTGGACCTCGCCGAGCTTGATCTCGTTGTGGAAGGTGGATGTCATGGGGGTGACGTTAGGGAGGGGGTCTGACGGTTTTCCGGGGTGAGCGGCCCCGGAGGCCTGTGTGCGGGCGGGAGTTCACTCGAAGGGGTGGGGGCTAACCCGACGTCACCGAACTCCGGCCCGTGCCGATGTCGGCGACGTCCGCGGCGGCACGGCCCGCGCCCCAGCCGGCGGCCGAACGCACCGTCACGCGCGAGGTGCGGGTGCGCGTGAACATCTCGTCGAACAACGTGTCGACGGCCTTCTTGCGGTCCGCGAGCACCGGCAGCAGCCGCTCGTCTTCGACCACGTCCGCCGAGGGCACCGCCGCCAGCCGTTCCCCGATCCGGGACGCGTAGGCCACCAGGAACGACTTCCGGAACGGCCGTGAACGCGCCTCGCTGCCCTTGCCCGCCTTGCCGCCCGCGGCGACCATCGCCCGTGTCGCCTGCACGAGCAGAGATGTCGACAGCAGCTCCACGCTCTCCAGGTCCACCTCGTCGCCCACGAGCGCGACGAACCCGAACCCGTCGTAGGCGACCGCCCGCGACCGGAACGCCTCCGCCACCACGTGCACCAGCTGGGACTTCTCCTTGAAGTAGCTCTTGTCCAGCCACATCCGCCGCGACGTCGCCTGGGCCGGGAGATCGGCGTCGAGCATCGCGCGTTCCAGGGCGTGCCGGTTCATCAGCTCCTGCGCCTTGGCCGACAGCGCCTCCGCCTCCTCGGGGAACGCCGTCGACTCGGCCTTCGCGAGGAGCCCGCGCACCCGGTTGAGGACCTTAGGGTCGAGGCCCGCGCGCACGGCGGACATCAGCACGTCGCCCGGCATCGGCAGGATCTGCGGCAACGAGGGCAACCGGCCGAGGAACTTCAGCAGCTCGGCGGCTGTGCGTTCGGCGTACGACCGGGTCTCGATGTGCCGCGTCGCCCACGCCTCCAGCAGCGGACCCTCCCACCACACGGAGGCGCCGATCTCCTCCAGCTGACGCTGCCACCGCGGGTGCACCGTCGCCGGAGGATGCGGCGAACAGGACAAAGCGATCACGTCCACCGCGAGAGAGGTTGCCGACTCGTCGAGTGACCGCGCCACGATCTCGCGGATGTCGTACGGCAGCCAGCCGCGCTTCCAGAGCGCGTCGACCGCTTTCACCAGTTCCACGCCAGGCAGTATGAGACGTCCGCCATGTGCACAGGTCGGGGACCACCTGGTAGACACGGGATGTGATCGAGCTCCAGTTCCGCGGCCGGACCGTCGTCCGCGAGCACGCGCTGGTGATGGCGATCATCAACCGCACCCCGGACTCGTTCTACGACAAGGGCGCCACCTACGCCGAGGACGTGGCGATGGAGGCCGTGCATCGCGTCGTCGACGAGGGCGCGGACATCGTCGACATCGGCGGCGTGAAGGCGGGACCGGGCGACCTGGTCGACTCCAGCGAGGAAGTGCGTCGCGTCGTGCCGTTCATCGCGCGCGTGCGTGAGGCGTACCCGGACCTCGTCATCAGCAGCGACACCTGGCGCGCGGACGTCGGCCGGCTCGTCTGCGAGGCCGGTGCCGACCTGCTCAACGACACGTGGGCGGGCGCGGACCCGGGACTGGCCGAGGTCGCCGCGGAGTACGGCGCCGGCTACGTCTGTTCGCACACGGGGGGTGCCGTGCCCCGCACACGTCCGCATAGGGTGAGCTACCCGAACCTCGTGCAGGACGTCATCGCGGAGACGACCACGCGCGCGGAGAAGGTTGTCGCACTCGGCGTGCCCCGCAAGAGCGTGCTGATCGACCCCACACACGACTTCGGCAAGAACACATGGCACAGCCTCGCGCTGGTGCGGCACACGGACGCGTTGGTGGCGACCGGGTGGCCGGTGCTGATGGCGTTGTCCAACAAGGACTTCGTCGGGGAAACCCTCGGCGTGGAACTGCACGAGCGCGTCGAGGGCACCCTCGTCGCGACTGCGATCGCGGCGTTGGCGGGCGCCGCGGTCTTCCGCGCGCACGAGGTGGCGCGCACCAGACGAGTACTCGAGTCCGTCGCTCGACTGTGAGCTGGAGGTATCAGGTGGACGACGTCTTCGCCCGGTTTTCGGATGACCGGTGGGACGACTTCCTCGACGAACTCGACAAGATCCGCGTGAGCGTGGTGGATCCCGCGGAACGACAGCAGGTGAAGGCGACCGCGCGCCGCGACGCGCGGGAAGCGGCGGGCCAGCCGCTGCTCGTGCGGATGGCCCTCACGGACCGCTACCTGAACCTGCTCGCCATCGGTATGTGGGCGGGCGACGAGAGCTGGCGCGGCGAGCTGCGCGACCTGGTCGCCTCTCTCGTGCCCGAAGACGACGAGCCGCGCGATGACGCCCTGTTGAGCTCTGTCATCGCCGTAGCGCTCGCACAGCTGCTGCAGGACGCACGGCTGCGTGGCGGTTCCGAGGCCGACGTCATCGCACAGTCGGCGTGGGAGAAGGCGCAGGAGTGGGCGGCCTACGCGGAGGACCGCCACGTCGAACGGCTCCTGCACGCCTCCACGGAGGCCGGTGCGCGCGTGGTGACCGCCTCGGAGGTCCAGGAGGTCGTCGAACTGGCCACCGCCGTGGCGGACGACCAGCACGCCGAAACGATCGCCGCGCTGGAGACCGAAGGCTTCACCGCGGAGTTCATGAACGGCGTGTGGGTCGTCGAGGGCGAGTTCCGCAACGCCGTGCGGGCTGCTGCGCGCGCGATCACGCTCACGGGCCACGGTTGCGTCCTCGCGCGCAACGCCAAGCAGTCCGCCGTGATGCTCTGGCAGGAGAACACGCTCGCGATGGCGGACTCGAAGGTGCCGCGCTGGCGCGTCTACCCGATCCTGGCCCCTGTCACGCCGCAGTCGAAGTTCTCCGGCGGTGAAGGCCTGCCGTTCACGCGCGAGACACACCCGTTGGCACCCGCTCCGGAAGTCGTGCGCCGGTTGGCGGACGCCGTGGGTGTCAACGTGTCCCATCTGCTGGCTGCATTGCGGTGAAAGGGTGATCTTTGCCTTTCCGCTACCTCGACTCGTTATCTTGGTGTCATGCCCAGATTTGCCGAGTTCGATGTGGAAGGCCTGCGCAAATCCAGCGCCGTCGCGGACTTTCCCTGGTCAGAGACGTGGGTCACGTTGATCCGCGTCGATGCCAAGGGGGTGGTTCGACAAGCGAAGTCGTTGACCGAGAAGGTTTCTTTGCTGACCGTCGCGTCGGACAAGGACCTCGTGATCGCCTCCTGTCCGGAAATTTACGCCGTCGACGACCTGTCGGCGGCCCGTGCTGCCGTCAGGGCTTCGGTCGCACGCGAAATGACGCCAAGCCTCGGATGAAAGACTCCCGCCACTCGTGCTCAGCGGCGAGCGCGAGTTCCGGGACGGATCCCGGTTCGCCGCTCCATGTGAGACGGTCACCTGCGAGGACTTCGGAATCGTGACCCCTCCGACGACTACGTCACCGGTGGCGACGCGAACGATGCCCGTGGCGAACGGGCCGTCGTAGCGCAGGAGCTCCTCGACGACCTCCGGCAGCGCGATCGGATCGTCGATCACCCTCCGCTTCATCGCGGGATCGCGCAGCAGCGCCAGCAGGCCGTTGCCGATGAGCTGCACGGTGGTCTCGTGTCCCGCCGTGATCAGCAGCACGAGGTTCGGGACGAGGTTCGGTTCGTCCCGGAGCTCCGTGATGACGTCGTCGCCAGGCTCCTTCATGTCCAAGAGCTGCCGCACGTATCCGGCGAAACGGACAAATGCGTCGGCCATCGTCTGCGGTGCGAGCAGCTCGCCGGAGAGTCGGCGGAGCTCGTCCCTGTCCTCCTCGGTTGGGTCGTGCGGCTGAAGCCGTCGAACGGTTGCGAGAGCTCGCTTCCACCACCACCGGTCTGCTGGTGCTGGTGTTCGCGGCGCACGCGGAGGCGTTGGTGCGCCACGATCCTGCTGGGCTGGCCGAGGTGGCTTCGCGGTTCGAGGAAGCCGGGTTCCTGCTGCACGCCGCAGAGGCCGCTGCCGAGTCGGGTGATCGAGTGTTGTTCGGGCAGCTGATCGGGGCGTGCGAGGGGGCGCGGACGCCTGCGTTGGCGCGGACGTCCCTGGTGCCGCTCACGCAGCGGGAGCGGGAGGTTGCGGTGCTGGCGGCGCGGGGGCTGACGAACCGGCGGATCGCCGAGTCGCTGGTGATCTTGGTGCGGACCGTCGACAACCACCTGTCCCACGCTTACGCGAAGCTCGGGATAGCGACGCGCGGAGAACTGGTGCCGCTTTTCGCGGACGACCTCGCGGGCAGGGGCTAACGCGAAGCACCGGCCAGAACGACAGTCCCGGCAAGAGGGCAACGCGGTGCTGGTCGACGGGGTGTTGACGTGACGGAGATGGATCGGGTGGCCGCGCTCATCAAGGAGCGCAACCGCATCGACGCCGAGCTGGCGGCGCACATCGGACGGCCGGCCTTGACCGGGCACCTCGGCGAGTGGATCGCCGCCCAGGTCTTCGGCATCGTGCTGGAGAAGGGCCCCAAGGGGGTGAACGGCAGGCTGGACGACGGCCGGTCGGTGGACGTGAAGTGGTACCTCAAGCGGGAAGGCCTCCTGGACGTGAGGGAAGACGGGCCGGACCTGTACCTGGTGCTCGCCGGACCCAAGGCGGCTGCGGCCAGTTCCCGTGGCACGACGCGGCCGATGGTCGTCGACTCCGTGTACCTGTTCGACGCGGCGGCCGTTGCCGCTGACCTGCGGGCACGCGGCCGCAAGATCGGTGTCGCGGCCAGTGTGCGGGCCGAGCTGTGGGAGGCCGCGGAGATCTACCCGCGGCACAACCCGTCGTTCCCCGTCACCGATGAGCAGCGCGCACAACTCGCCCTGCTCGGCAGCTAGTCGTCGGCCGTGAGGCTGTGCCCGTCCCACGTGAAGCGCACGGTCGTCACGGCGTCATCGCCGTCGGTGCCGGTCGTGAGCTGGTGGATGGCGATGCCGGTCAGCTCCCGGTAGTCGCACCACTCGTGGTCCGAGGTGAGGACCAGGTCCAGGTCGAAGTTGACCAGCAGCTCCAGCAACTGGCCGCGGTTGGTGGCGTCGACGCCCACGAAGACCTCGTCCAGCAGGATCAGGCGTGGTGCGTGCGGGGCCGAGTGGTAGTGGGCCGCGGCCGCCGCGAAGAGCGGGAGGTGCAGGACGATCGCCTTTTCGCCGCCGGAGAGGGCGCCGTGCACTCGCTTGGTGACCGGGACCCAGCCTTCGCCGCGGTCCACCTTCACGACGAACTGGTGCCACGTCGTGTAGTCGAGCACCTGGGCTAGTTGTTGTTCCCAGCCCGTCGCGGTGTCGTTGGCGCGTGCTTCTTCTACGCGTTCGCGGAAGAACTGGTGCAGTTGCTCGTGCTCGTCGGCGTTGAGGTCTGAGCGGAGCAGGAGGTCGCGGGCCTCTCTTGTGCCCGGCGGTAGCTGGGCGTCCACCTGCCAGTCGAGCTGCACGCGGATGCCGGAGGCGGTCTGGACGCGCTCCAGGCGTTGGTTCATGGTGCGGACCAGGTCTGCGGCGTCCTGGATGCGTTGGGCGATGTGCCTTCTCGTGTCGCCGGTGAGGGTCTGGTCGAAGAGGTCGCGTTCGCCGTCGGTGATGTGTGTGCGCATGCGGTCGCGTTCGGCCTGAAGCCTGTGAAGCAGGGCGTGCGCGCCCATGCGCGTGCCGTCGAGGGCCGCGGTGAGGATGGTGACGTCGTCGTCGGCGTCCAGGGACAGGGTGATGCGGCCTGCGAGTTGTTGTTGTGCCTCGTGCACGGCCATGCTGAGGCGCGATTCGGCGTCGCGGATCAGGCGTGGGTCGACACCGCCTTCGGGCACCTCGCCGGCGTCGGCGGGCAGGTGGCCGCCCGTCAGGTGGCGGTGGCGGGCTTCGGCCGCCTCGTGGGCGATGGTGGCTTCTGCGGCGCGTGCGGTGTCTATCTTGCGCTTTTCCTCCAACGTGCCGAGGGTGCGCGCCAGGCCGGTTTGCTTGTCTTGCAGCAGCTCGCGTTGTTCGGCCAGTTCCAGTGCCTTGGCTCGCAACGAGATGAGCTGCTGGTCGAGGGCGTGGAACTCGGAGCCCGTGGACCGTTCGACGGTCTCCAGCTTGATGGTCAGGTCGGCGGCTTCCTGCTGACGGGCGGCCGCCGTCTCCTCGGCCTCGTCGGCCAGGGTGCTGCTCAGCGACGCACGGCTGCCGGCCTCGACCGACGACGTCTCCGCCGCGAACGCCGCCTGGCGGTCGTCGAGCCAGCGGTGGCAGGCGGTGCCGAACTTCGCCAGCGCCTCCACGTCCGGCAGGGCGGCGGGGGAGCCGAGGCGGGCCAGGGCGGCCTCGGCGTCGGACACGCGCTGGGCGGCCGCGGCGACGGCGTCCTTGCGGGCCGCGCACCGCAGCTGCGCCTTGGTCCGCTGCTCCTCGGCGATCTCGACCGGGTCGGTCGACGGCTGCCGCGACAGCTCGCCCGCCAGAGTCGCGCGGCGCACGGCGATCTGGTTCAGCGCGGCGTCCACCCCGGACACGTCCGTGGCCAGCTGCTCGATCAGGCCCGTGAGCTCGGCGATGCGGCCCGCACGGGCGCGTTTGCGGGAGTCCGCGCCGATGTAGGTGGGGAAGTCTTTGCTCCAACGGCCGTGCGCGTTCGCGAGGCGCCATGTGCCGTCCGCGCCGATGGCGGTGGTGTGACCGGAAGCCGTGTCGCCGAACGCGATGCTGTCGAGGAAGTGCCGGCAGCGCTCGTCGTCGGTGACGAGCACCTCCAGCAGCGTGGTGCCGGGCGCGGGGCCGGAGAGCAGCGGTTCGGCGAAGCGGTCCAGGTCGGAGACGCCGAACGAGCTGTCCGGGGTGAGCCACGCGTCCAGCAGACCCGAGGCCTCCAGCGCCGCCTCGACCGCGGCGCACACGTGCGGTGGCGTGCCGGGACGGAAGTCGACCAGTCGCCACAGGGGAGCTCCTGCGGCAGACGCGCGGTACTTGACGTCGCGCGTGTACGGAGCGGGCGGTGGCACGTCGATCTGGTTGGCGAGCTTCTCGCGGATGGAGGTGTACTGCGAGAGCTGGCCGTTCAACGCCGTGCGCGTCTCGTGCAGACGTGCCTCGATGCGGCTGAACTCCTCGCGGGCGAGCGCGGCGGCCTCGACGATCTCGCCGTGGTCGGACACGTTCAGCTCGGAGCAGCCGTGTGCCCACGTCTCGAAGTCCGCGCGGAACTTCGCCAGCGCCTGCTCGAACGCCTGCTGCGCCGCGACCTCCGCCTCGGTGGCGAGGTCCAGCTCGTCACGGGTCTCTTCCAGCCGTTGACGCGCGGCGTCCCGTGCCTCGACGGCTCTCCCGTGCGCGGCAACGGCACGCATGATGGAGCCGATCTCGGCGGAACGGGAGTCGACGGCGGCGGTGAGCAGCTGACGTCCCGCCCGTGCGTCGCTGCCCGACTCGATCTCCTCGAACACCGACGGCATGCCCGCCAGCTCCGCGGCCTCCCGCGCCTGCACAGCCGATCGGCGCACGTCATCGGCTCGCGCGGCCGCGTCGGACTTGGCCTGACCGGCCTGCTCCTCCTCGGCGACGGCGCGCGCACGGAGCTTCGCGGCGTGCGAGGCGGCCTCGGTGGCGCGCTGGGTCGCGGCGGACAGTTGCTGCCGCAACAGGTCGAGCTGCTTGCCCTCCTGGTAGGCGGGCAGGTCGGAGATGCCGGCGATCTGCGCGCCGACCGCGCTCGCCTCGCGTCCCAGGGCCGCGAGCTGGTCGAACGCCTCGTCGGTCAGCGTCACCTGGCGCTGGTAGCGCCGTTCGCTCATCCGCGCGGCCCGCGTGGCGTCCTCGAGCTGCTCGGACGACGTCTCGAGCGCCCAGGTCGCCGCCCCGAGAACGCGCTGGGCGTAGGTGCGCTGGACCTCCGCGAGCCGTTCGGCGGTGGTGATCTCCTCGTCGAGACGGCGGAGGTCCTCGCGCCGGCGGTCGAGGCGTTCGAACCCCTCGGCGATCTCGGTGAGGTCGGACTGGTCCAGCGGCGGAAGTGCCTTGGACAGCAACGACGACAGCACGCCGGGGTCGAGCCGCTCGGACAGCTTCGGCGTGCGCAGCTGCAGCAACGCCGTGATCAGCGAGTCGTACCGCTGCTCACTCACACCGGGGAACAACGTCGTGCGCACCGTGTGCCGGTAATCGGCCGGTGAGGCGTGCACAACGCCGTGTTCACCGATCGCCTCGACGAGGTCGGTCTTGGTCAACGGCCGTCCGGCCTCATTCACCAGAGCCAGGTCACCGACCCTGAGCGACGTCGTGAAGTACGTGGCGTTGACGTTCGACGTGTTCGTGGTGGCCTGAAGGCGCGCACCGCACGTGAACCACTGCTCGCCGTGCTGGAACTCCAGCCACACGTACCCCACGCGGGTGCTGCCCTGGTTGCCCTCGCCCATGAGGTTCCAGTGCATGGTGCGGTCCGCGCTGCCGAACGTCGACAGCCGGTGCGGGCGCAGGTTCGCGTCGAACAGGTACGGCAGCAGCAGCTCGAGCGCCTTCGACTTGCCCGTGCCGTTGGGACCCCTGAGCAGCAGTCTGCCCTGGTAGAACGAGAAGATCTCGTCGTAGTAGCGCCAGACGTTGATGATCCCGGCGCGGCTGGGTTGCCACCGGTCAGTCATGCAGCTCCTCGACCGCGTACCGGGCTGCCGCGGGCAGCCTGCGAACGACGCCGTTCTCCGTGCGCGCGAGACCGAACGCTTCCAGCAGTTCGATCCCGTCCGCCGCGAGTCTGCCCGCGCCACCGTCCGACTGGTAGGCCTTGGCCCAGTTGCGGAACTTCGTGAGCAGCTCGCGCGTCTCCTCGACCAGGTCCTCGAACGACGCGGGTCCCTGTGCCAACCGGTCGAGCAACAGCAACGCGGCGACCTTCGCGTGGCTGTCGTCGTCCGGGAACCTCGTGTCCGTGGCGATGGCGTCGGCATCGACCACGAGAAAACCCTCGGCGCGTTCTTCGAGCGTGCAGCCTGCGAGCCCGATGCCGGTCCTGACGACCTTGCGCCCGGACGGCGACGTGAGGAACGCGATCTGGCTCTCGCTCAGGTCTTCCTTGTAGACCACGGGGTCGTCGATCAGCCTGCGCATCACGGAGTGCCGTTGCCACACGCTGCGATGCGCGTTGTCGTACCTGGTCTCGCGGGTGAGGTCCTCGACCGTGTCCACTGTGGAGGCGGGAACGGGAGCGGACAGCAGACGCGTGATGAGCGCCGGGTCCGCGCGGACCTGCTCGCCGACCTCGACCGCGCCGTGCTCTTCGAGGAAGTTCAGCACGTCGGCGAACGCGTTGCGGTCGGCACGCCGGGCAGGCTCGAACGGCGGAAGTCCCTCAGCGGCGGCGGCCTGTTGCGTGCGTGCCGTCAGCGCGTCGAGCGTGATCGTGGGCGTGGTCAACAGTTCCGCGCACACGAGACACAGCACGATGTAGCGCCGCCGGTCGAACACCGGACGCGTGCTATCAGGCCGTTGCGTCGTCTTGAACAGACGCGCGTATCCGGCGCGTGGCTCGACGTGCACGCGCCAGCCGCAGTAGTAGTCGAACCACTTCACGATCGGTTCGCGGCGCCTTCTGATGAGGTCGAAGCCGTCGTGGTCCTGCCTGGCCGTGACCAGTGGACGCGCGAGCAGCAAGCGGACGCCACGCGCGATCTCTTCGCTCTCCAGCCGTGCGAGCTGGTTTCCCGTGCGGCTCATCGGCTCTGCACGTCGATCACGTAGTCGGGCCCGCTCAGCGTGCCCTTCTGGGTGGTCATGGTCGCCCAGCCGCGGGCGTTGCGGAGGTTGATCTGCATGCGCCCGTCGCTGGTGCCGGCCGTGCGCGTGCCCGTGCTGTCCGGATCGCTGCCCAGCGCGCGTCCGACCAGGTCGATCAGGCGGTGGAACGTGTCGTGGTCCAGGTTCGTGAGCGTGGAGATCCGGACGGCGCCGTCGGTCTTGATCTGCGACCACGCGTGCTCGAGCTCGGCGCGCTCCTTCTCCGCCTGGACGCGGCGGTTGCGGCGCACCTCGTCGACGTTGCGGACCTTGCCGGTGCTGCCGATGTGCTCCTGCTTGCCCGTCGCGCGCAGCTGCGGCGACACCGGCACCGGCGGCGTGTTCTCCCACGCCTCGCCGCTGGGGATCAGCTCGCCGTCGGCGTGCGCGAGGTGGGCGTGGCGGGAGGAGTAGAGCCCGAACGCGGCGTTGAACAGCTCGTGCGCCTCGGCCTCGGTCCCCGTGCGCCCGAACCACCTGGCGAGCGCCCGGAAGTCGGCCGCGGTGTTCGTGGGCTTCCTGCGCTGCTCGCTGATCCGGTCCAGGACCCTGAGCAGCTGCACGATCGCCTTGCGCGACACGTCCTGCAGCTCGTCGGCGCTGTCGAACCACGTCTCGAGGCTCGTCCAGTTCGCCGCGCGCTGCCGCAGCCACGCTTCGGGGTCCAGGTGGGGACCGGCACCGCTGCGCGCCCGTTCGTGCAGCTCGGCGGGGTCGATGGCGCTGATCGCGTCGCGGATCCGCTGCTTGCGGTCGTCGAGGTCGGCGATGAAGTCGCGCAGGTAGGTGATCGTCGTGCGCTTGAGGTCCTGGAACGTGGCGAGGTCGGCGTCCTCGTCGCGGAGCAGGCGCTGCAGGTCAGCGTTGAAGCGGGTGGTGTTGACCTTGAGCGTGTCGAGGTGGCCTTCGAGCTCCATCAGCTTCGTGAAGGTGCCGCGGTCGTCCAGCGGCTTGCCGAGCTCGTCGAGCCGGTTGGCGATCGCGTCCAGGACGGCGGTCTGCAGCGAGCCGCTGCCCGTGAGGGTCTCCAGCGCGTGCTTCAGGCCCGCGTACGCGGCCTCGCCGAGCTTCGTGAGCCCGTACTGCTGCCGGCTCGCGTCGAGCAGGCCCCAGCCGCGCAGCGCGGTCAGGGAGGCGGCGAGCTCGTCGTCCGCCACCTGCTCGGACCAGCCGACGCTGCGGAGCCGTTGCTGCACGTCATCGGCCGTGAGGACGGTTTCCAGGCGCTCGTTCGCCACCCCGAACACGCGGACCACTGCGGTGTGCAGCTCGGCGTGGCCGGTCGTGGTGAAGCGGAACAGGTCCGCGGGCACCGGGGGAAACGTCGTCACCTGTGTCACCGTAGCTTGTCGCCGCGGGGCTCTCGGGCGACAGGGCGGGCGTCCGATATGTGCAGTGTTACCGGGACACGAGGGGGACCGAGGGCCCTGGCGCGCCTCCGTCCGGTCAACCCTTGCCGCGCCACACCACCAGCATGTACCTGCGGCGCTCCTCCGGAGCCTCCTCGCGGATGAACGCACCGTCGCCCGATCGGTACACGCAGTCGATGCCGAGACGGTGGAGGAAGTCGACGCTGTACTGATCGGGCCGCAGCGGGAACAGTGCACTCAAACGTGTCACCGGGTGAGGGCTTTCCGCTGCGTAGTCGAGCAGCTGTCCTGCGGCCTCGCGCACCTTCTCGTGGATGGCCAAGCTCTTGGCCTCCAGGATCTCGACCTCGTCGTCCTCGACGCGGTACAGATCGGCGCGTTTGCCGTTGTGCGTGCGAAAGCTCGTGAACACGACGTTCGAACGGAATTGCTGATAGCGGCAAACGAGGCGGCTTTCCACCCGTTCGTGCCGAGTGATCCGTTCGGTGATGTGCAGCGACACGGAGTCTGTGTGGAATGTTTCCACGGGAATGATGTGCGATCCCGTGGCGAGCGCACGGTCGACCGCTTCGAGCTGTGCGCCGATCAGCGCCTGCGCAAGGCTCGGCACGATGCGGAGCTCTGCCAGCATCCTCTCCACTCGCTCACCCGTGACGAGACGTTGCCCTGCGACGTTGTCACCCTCGTCGAACCCGAGATTGCGCCAGACCTCCCGTCGGGGCCGTTCGATCACCTGGACGTTGCGCACGCTGTAGATGTTCACGAAGCTTCGCTCATCATCGAACTGGTCCCACATCAGGTCCGCCAGCGGCGGGTTGCGGAACAAGTGTCCGATCTCGCCTGCGGCCTTCACCCTGTTGCCTCCGGTGAACACCACGACGTCACCGGTGCGAAGCTTGTTCATCGTCTTGTCGTGAGTGGCGATCGCTCCCCAGAAGCGAGCCGCTCCGGACGGGTGAAGAGCCCGCAGCGCGGTCAGGTCGGCGGGCGCGAGCAGTTCGGCGTATTCCCTCGACTCGAACTCGACACCGGCCTCGATCGTCTGGTGGTAACGGCGTCGGGTCTTGGAATTGCCGTAGCACGGTGCGAGGAGGATGTGAGGCCGCGATCGCTGATCATCCACCGGCGTGATGGTAGGGCGGATGGATCGCCTGGTCACGTCGCCGGGTTCTTCTCGCGGAAGATGCGGAACGTCACGACGAGGGCGACGACCGGAATGCCCATGAGGCAGAGCATGTACGCGACCTTGTTGGGCTCGCGGCGCTCGGCGAGGGCCCATTCGACGGTGGCCTGCGACGATCTGCCGGACCGGACGCGGTTGTTGGTCATGGGGACGCTCCTGCCGACGTCGGCGGGAGTGAGGCCCGAGTTGTCGCTGCGGTAGGGGATCCGCTTGCCGTCATCGGCCACGATGGTGGCCTCGCACGACCACAGGGCGCCGAAGGCCCACCAGTTCCGGGAACAGGAGATGTTCTCGGCGTGCCCCTTGGGCTCGCCGCCCGAGCCTGCTTCGCCGTCGAAGAACAGCGTGCCTGCCTGGGCGGTGTAGAGGGCGATGATCCACAGGACAACGGCGGCGGCGATTCGTTTCGCCTTCATTTCCGACCTTCTTCCGCGGGCTTGTGGCCACCGCCTTCGGCCTTGTTCAGTTCCTTCGACAGCTCCTTCACCGGGTGGACGAGGTCGCCCCAGTTCGGCACGAGGTGACTGATGTCCCTGCTGGAGACCGCGCGCACCCAGTTCTGGCCGTCGAGCAGGCCCTTGCTCAACGGGGCGTCCACTCTGTCCGCCGCACGGCCGACAGGCGCCTGAGGACCACCCATGTTCTCCTTGCGCGTGTTCAGCGGTGGCTGGTTCATCCTCTCGTAGAAGTCCTTGACGGTCTGTTTGCGCGCCGGGCCGTTCTCCTTCACACGAGCCGCCCAGTCGTCGACCTTCTGGCTGGTGCGCTGGGCGAAGTCGTCGACCTTGTTCATCACGTTGTCGACACCGTCCTGGACGCGCCTGCCCGCGTTGCCGAGCCCGTCACCGACGTTGTCGAGCGTGTCGGCCCTGGACACCTTCGTCGCCGAATCGGAGGCGAGCTCCGCGGCGCGCTGGTTGCCGTAGCGGCTGTTCGGCATCTGCCTGCTCAGGGCGGCGAGGTCGTCGGCCTGCTTCCGCATGGCCGCGCCTGCCGTCTTCGCGAGGGAACCGAGCTTCTCCAGCGCTCCGAACAATTTGGCGACGAACCGGGCGATCTTCGTGCCGATCTCGACGGCTTTCATGACGGCTCGGGTGATGAAGGCCGCGATGGAGGCGCCGGCGGTCGGGATCGCCGAGGCGGCGGCCGGGATGCCCCACACCAGCAGGGTGCCTGCCAGGTCGGCGAGCAGGTCGCGGATCAGCGCCCTGGTCGCGGCCACCACAGCTCCGGCGACCTTGATCTTGTTCGCGGCGGATGATGCCGCGGCCGACGACCCGCGGAGGTGAGCGACCAGGCTGGCGCAACGGGTGCGGTAGGCGTCAGCGGCGTTGCCTGTCCAGTCGTCGAGCGTCTTGGCGTGGGACTCGTATGCGTTGGCCTCGTCGCTCAGCCGTTTGGAGATGTTCTCCCAGGTGGTGCCGATGGCTTCGATGGCGGGCGGGTCACCCATGAGCTTGTCGAACGGTTCCCGGATGAAGCCGACGTTCTCGATGATCCAGCCCACGACCGACGAGGCCAGGGTGCCCAGCGGGTCCGTGAGGTAGCCGGCCACGTCCAACGCCAGCGCGGCACCGTCGATGCCGAGGGCGACCCCGTCGACCTCCTTGCCTTCGGCGAAGGGCTTGACCAGGTCCTCGGCGGTGTCGAACATGCCGGCACCGGCGAGGCGCTTGTTGTCGTCTTCTTTTTTGGCGATCAACGGATTGCTCATCGGTTCCTCCCCTGCGGGTTCGGCCGCTGCTGGTCGTGGTCTTCCGCATCGCTGGTCTTCCTGGTGCGGAACATGCGGTAGGTGACGAAGAGCGCGACTGCCGGTGCGCCGACGAGGCAGAGAACCACCAAGCCTTTGCTGGTGGGGCGCTCTTCGGTGACCCCCCATTCCACGGACGCTGCTGACGACCGGGTGGTTCGCACGCGGTTGTTGGTCATCGGGACGCGTTTGCCTATGTCAGCGGGTGTGAGTGAGGAGTTGCCGTTGCTGTAGTGGTAGCGCTCGCCGTCGTCGGCGACGATGGTGGCTTCACAGGACCAGAGAACTCCGAAGGCCCACCAGTTCCTCGAACACGAGATGTCCTGGGCGTAGCCCTTCGTCTCTCCGCCAGAACCCGCCTCACCTCCGAAGAACCGCGGGCCTGACTGGGCGATGTAGAGCGCGACGATCCAGAGGACGGCCGCGATCGCGATGCGCTTCACCCGTCCGTCCCCCGGAACGAGGCGCGGTTGCCGTCCTCGGTCTGCTGGTAGGTCTCCGCGGTCGAACAGAGGCTGTCGCCCGTGGCCTCGA
Source organism: Lentzea jiangxiensis (assembly GCF_900104175.1). Taxonomy (GTDB): domain Bacteria; phylum Actinomycetota; class Actinomycetes; order Mycobacteriales; family Pseudonocardiaceae; genus Lentzea; species Lentzea jiangxiensis. The sequence continues at coordinate 20,277 of NZ_FNIX01000006.1, read as the reverse complement.
ACGCCTTGGGCAGCTCGGCGAGCAGTTGCTTCGCCTTGTCCAGCTCGTCGTTGAAGATCCACGACCAGCGCTGGCAGAGTTCACCCATCACGGCGGGGCCGAGGCTCACCTGCGAGGCGGACGCGGCCTCCTGCAGAGACGGGGAGAGCTGCCCGACGAGGTTCTTGCCGTGGGCCGCGATGGCCTCCGCCTGGGCCTGGAAACCGCCGGTCATCGCAGCACCGAGCTCCCGCCGAAGTCGTCGTCATCGCCCTGCGGCGGTGCGGGACGGCCCGGTGCCGGCTTCGGCTCCTCCACGGTGCCCGCCGGGTCGATCACGGCGATGCCCCGGTCGATCTGCTCGCGCAGGAACGCCATGCCCTCGCCGTCGCCGAGGATCGGGCGCATCGTGTCCTCGATCTTGCGGGCGGCTTCGACCTGGGCGCGGCGGATGGTGTCCATGATCGTGCGGCCGAGCGCGGTGTGGCCCAGGTCGTCGGCGCGCGGGGTCAGTTGGAGCGACTCGATCCGGCCTCCGGAGCCCACGGTGACGAGGACGGCGCCGTCGGGACTCTGGGCCTCGGTGCGGGACTCGCGGAACGCGGTCTGGATCGCGTTCGCCTGTTCCTGGGCTTGCTGGAGGCGTCCCTCGAAGTTCGCGAGGAACTGGTGCGGATCGGTCATGATCCGGATGTTCTCATTCGCGCTGACTGCACGTGGCCGATTCAGCACAATGTGTGCATGGTCAAGCCGCTCATCACCCGGGAGATGCGGGAACGCGCCCGCCGCGCGCCCAGCAACTGGCTGCACGTGATCGACCCGGCGTACGACGAGGTCTCCGCCGAGGCGGTGATCGGGCGCTACCTCGTGGACGAGCGGGGCGAGATCACCGACCAGTACGTGCCGAACCCGCGGTACCGGCCTCGGGAGGTCGTCTTCGACAACGACCTGGAGTCGGTGATGTACCTCGTGCGGCGCGGGTACGCGGACAAGGGCGAACTGGTGGACGCGGTGCTGGCGGCCGAGCTCGTGCTGCCCGCCGATCCTTCCCGCCGGCCGCGCGAGCACCTGGTGGTGCGAGGGGACGTGGTCGACGTCTTCGCGTCGCGACGAGCGTGTCCGCGCGACTGGCCGCCGTACTGGCACCGGTTCCTGGGGGTCGAGCTGGCGGTGGTCGTGAACGCGCTGGAGCGGCCGGTCACGGTGCTGGTGACCGCTCAGGGCGGGGTCCAGTTCGAGCTTCCGGGCGAGGTGCTGGCCGACGGGGTGCGGGAAGCGGTCTCGATGGGGTGATCCGCGTGATGGCGTGGGTGAACCGGGCCTTCGCGTTGCGCCGTTCGGTCTAATCTCCGCCCGTGCGGACGAGGCTGACCCCCATGCAGCAGGCGGTGGTCGATGCCGGGCGTCCGCTGCCGCAGCTGACCGATCCGCTCGACGTCGAGTTGCAGGTCAGCGCGATGGTGGGGCCTTTCGCCCGCAACGAGGAGTTGTGGGAGGTCGTCGTCCGGCACCTGGAGAAGGTGCCGAGCCGGCGGAGTGCGGCGCTGCTGACGGCACTGGGGCACCTGTTGCCCGGGCGGCCCGGGACGTGGGCGAAGGAGGCGGCGGCGCACCAGGAGCCGCCGCGGTGGGACCTCGCCGGGTTGCGGTTCGGGGAGTGCTGGATCGGCGACCGGTCGATCGACGCGGGATACCTGGCGCTGCTGTGCAGTTACGCGTACGGGGACGTGCCGCACGCGATGGTGTTCATGGTCGACGAGATCAACGGGAGCCTCACGCGGCACGCGTTCCTGACGAGGCAGGTCGACGAGGCGCTCAGCCGGTTGCGGGACGAGGTGCGGCTGGAGCTGATCACTCCCGAGGCGGCTCACTGGCTGCTCAGCCGCAGTTACGACCGGTTCGAGCGGCGGCCCGCGCTCGGGTTCGGCGTGGACGTGCACCAGACGCGGCTGGTGGCGCGCCGGCGGATCGCGTTGGCGATGAATTGTGTCGCTGTGTGAATTGCGCGGTGGTGATTCACCCATCCGTGCCGCGTGTCCGTAGCTCGATCGTGGGGTGGCCATTACTGTCCGGGTGTGATCCGAGGGATGGTCGAGGCCTCTCGCGCCGGGCGTGATGATCAGGCCCTCAGCCGTGTCCCCTGTGGTGCCCGGCAGCGGTGGTGGTCGGTCGCGGTTCAGCGGTTCGGGCAGACGACCGCGCTCAGCCAGGTGCTGCTCGGCGCGACGCTCGGGTTCGGCATGTCGTTCTGGGGTGCGTTCGTCGCGCTCACGGTCGGGGCGGTGCTGGTCGGCGTCGTGGCGGTCGCCGTCGGGACCATCGGGTGGCGGGAAGGGCTGCCGACCGCCCTGCTCAGCCGGTGGACCGGGTTCGGTCACGCCGGATCGGCGGTGCTGGGGATGGTGGTCGCGCTGTCGTGCACCGGGTGGTTCGGGGTGCAGACGGGCCTGGCCGGGGCGGTGCTCGCGAACGTCGCCGGGGTGGTGCCGGCACCGGTGTGGGCGCTGGTGTTCGGGGCCGTCGTCACGGTCATCGCGGCCTGTGGTGCGCGGTGGACGGCGTGGCCGTCGTATGTGGCCGTGCCCGCGTTCCTGGGGTTGCTCGCGTGGGTGGTGCTCGCCAACGTCAACGATGTCAACGTCCTGGGCGGTCCCGCTCCCGGTCCGTCCATCGAGATGCTGACGGCGATCACGCTGGTCATCGGCAGCTTCGCCGTGGGCGCGGTCGTCTCGCCGGACGTGACGCGCTTCCACCGCGACGGGAGCGACGTCGTGAAGCAGGCGGTCCTGGGGGTCACGGCCGGCGAGTGGGTCATCGGCCTGGTGGGTGTGGTCATCGCGCACGCGCTGGGCACCACGGACGTCATGGGCGTCATCGGCTCGACCGGCGGCTGGGCCGGGGCGCTGATCGTCGTCACGGTCGCGCTGAAGATCAACGACTGGAACCTCCTCTCGGCCTCGCTCGGGCTCGTGAACTTCTTCGACGCCGTCCTCTCGGTGCGGGTCAGCCGGGCGCAGGTGACGGTCGTGGCGGGGTGCGCGGGCAGCTCCCTCGCGGCTGCGGGCGTCGCGGCCCACTTCAGCCACTTCCTGGTCCTGCTCGGCGTGGTGTTCCCGCCGGTCGCCGGGATCATGGTCGCCGAGTACCACGTCGTGCGGTGCTGGCGGAACGAGCTCGTCTCCACCCGCCCGCTCGTGCCGAGGTCGGCGCCCTCGTGGGTGCCCGCGACGGTGGGCATCTGGCTCGTCGCGGCCACTGCCGGCGAGGTGATGCCGTTCGGGCTGTCCGGTCTGAACTCCTTCGTGCTCGCGTTCGCGCTGTACGTCGCCGCTGGGCGGTGGGACCTGCTGCGCATCAGGACGCGCAGGGCCACCCGCCGCGAGGTGACCGGGAAGGCCGCCTGAGGTCAGGTCGGCACGAACGCGGGCAGGACGGCGTCCACCTCGAAACCGCCGTCGTCGGTCGGGCCGGCGGTGAGGGTGCCGCCGACCATCTCCACGCGGCCGCGCAGGCCGAGCAGGCCGCCGGAGCCGGACAGCGCCGGACCCGGAGCCGACGGCCGGGCGTTGCGGATGACCGCGCGGGCGCTGCTCGGTCCACAGTGGATCGTGATCTCGGTGTGGGCGCCGGGGGCGTGCTTGTGCACGTTCGTGAGCGACTCCTGCACCACCCGGTACATGGTGCGGCGCACGGCGGGGGAGATGGTGTCCGCGTCGCCGTGCTCGGTCAGGGTGACCTCCAGGCCGGTGGCGGCGGAGTCGGCCACGAGGCGGGACAGGCGGTCGGGCAGCACGTCCGGGATGCGCGGGGCGCGGCCGGACCGCAGGACGCCGACGAGGTCGCGCAGTTCCGCCAGCGCCTGGCGGCCCGCGGTGCGCAGCTCCTCCGCGGCCTGGCGCACACCGTCGTCCTTCGCCGCCATCCGCAACGCCCCGGCGTGCAGCACCATCAGGTTCAGCCGGTGCGTGACGACGTCGTGCATCTCGGCGGCGAGCCTGGTGCGTTCGTCCGCGCGGGCCTGCTCGACGCGCAGCTCGCACTCCCGCTCGGTGAGCATCTGCCGGAGCGTGCGCCGCTCGCCCAGGTACAGGCCGGTCAGGCCGGCGATCACGACCGCGCCGGGGCCGACGAGACCGTCCGGCACCGTCCACACGCCGGCGCCCACCACCCACGTCAGCGCGTGGACCGGCACGAGCCAGCGGTGCCGCGCCGCGTGGGCGACGGAGAACGCGGACGCGAACGACGCGAAAGTGGGGGTGAGCAGGGTCAGGAAAGCGATTGCCAGGCCCGACGCCCCCGGACGCGTCCGCCGCCACCACAGCGCGCCCGCCGCGAGCAGGTGGACCACGACGTAGAACGCCGTCGACGCGACCACCAGGCGGGACGGCGCGGGCACCACGAACTCGCGGCAGACCCCCGGCGCTGCCACGAGGAGCACCAGCGCCAGATCCCGGGCCCGTGTCACGCGGGTGACGATACTGGCGGTTTTGTGTTCCGGATCACCTACTGGAGCAGGGGATTGTCCCTACTTTCGCAGGTGGCGACGGCCGGCCTTTCCGCCTGCCGGACACCGGCGTTCGGAGGCTGCACCTGCTGCTTTCGGAACAGCCCCGTCCAGAGGAACGACTTGCCGAAGAACGCGCTGTCCGGGCCTCCTCCGTCATCCGGCGGAGCTCGACCTCGGCGAGGTCCTGGAAGACCCACCGGAGGTCGTCCGGGTCGTAGGAGCCCTCGGTCGTGAACGCGTCACCGTGGCGGTACCGGATGCCGAGGCCTTCTGACCGCTCCTCGGCTCACTCGATGGCGGTGGCCGAGACGTCCACGGCGTCGACCTGGAACCCGTGGCGCGCCAGGAACACCGCGTTGCGGCCGGGTCCGCAGCCGACGTCCAGCGCCCGGCCGGGCGTGACCAGGCCGCGTTCCAGGTAGCCCGCCAGGTTCTCGTCCGGCTCGGCCGCGAAGAACGGGACCTCGCGCGAGCGGTCCGCGTAGAAGCCGTCCCACCAGTCGCCCGCGCGAGCGGTCCAGCGGTCGGCCGCCTTCGCTGAGCCTCTCGCGCACCGGGTCAGGGGCGGAAGATCGGCTGCACCCAGTAGTTGCCGGCGGCCCACGTGGCGGTGGGGAAGCCGCCGCCGTAGCGGTACACGCCCGCGTTCGCCGGCAGGAGGAACGGCGTCTGCACCAGGTTGCCCACGAAGTAGTTCTCCGTGACCTTGTAGCCGCCCGACGGCGTGTAGTACGAGATGACGTACTCGGTGTCCGGCACCACGGGAACCGGTGTCGTGAAGGTGATCCGCTGGCTGTAGGTGGCACCGGGTGCGTCCTGCTCGGCCAGCAGCGTGCCGTTCGAGGTCCAGACGCGCGCGGTCACGGGACCGGTGTAGGCGCCGCGCCGCAGGAACACGCCCGTGAGCGCGCCGGGACGGTCGACCTTCGTGCGCAGACCGAGCTCGACGCCCTCGGTGTCGGGGTCGTCGACCGTCGGGTTGTGCGTGTCGTGGAAGACGAGCGAGGTCTCGTGGGCGAGTGCGGGAACCGTGGTGCCGCCGACGTGGATCGTGCGGGACGCGGTGACCGGGCTGGTCGTCGAGGCGGTGTGGGCGCGGGCGTGGATCGTCAGCGGGCCGGGGACGGACGGCCACAGCACGACCGACCACCGTTCGCCGGTCGCGTCGACGGTGGTCCAGTTCGTGCCGTTGTCGGTGGAGAAGCCGACGTCGGTGATGCCGCCGGACTCGCCGTTGACGGCACCGCCGATCACCAGCAGCGGCTGGTTCAGCGGGACCGAGGCCTCCGCGGTCGGCGAGAAGATCATCGCCACCGGGGCGTCCGCCGCGAGGGCGGGAGCGGGGGAGGCCAGGACAAGTGCCAGGAGCAGAACGGCCAATCGTCTCATGTACGGCAGATCGTCCCTGGTGGAGCCGCGGTTACGGTGATCCTCCGATCGGTCGTGCGGTCGCACCCTGGCTGGAGCAGGACGCCGCCCCGTGCGGTACGCACTTCCGCATCCGGCAGGCGATCAAGAGCGCGGCGGCCGAGATGAGCCGGTTCGGGGCACGACCTAGAGTCTGCGGCGGCCGAGAAGCCGGAAATGCCGCCGGCGCAGGAGGATCCCGTGCTGGCGCTGTCCGTTTTGTTGCTTGTCGCCGTGCTCGTCTGCGCGGTGGTGCGGCCGTGGGGCCTGCCGGAGGCGGCGGTCGCGGTGCCGGCGGCGGTGCTCGTGGTCGGGGTCGGGGCGCTGCCGGTCGAGCACGCCGTGGACGAGGCGGTGCGGCTGGGACCCGTGATCGGGTTCCTGGCGGCCATCCTCGTCCTCGCGCAGCTCTGCGACGACGAGGGCCTGTTCCACGCCTGCGGCACCTGGATGGCGCGGGCGTCCGGCGGCAGACCGCGCACGTTGCTGGGCAGCGTGTTCGTCACGGCCTCGGTGACCACGGCGGTGCTGAGTCTCGATGCGACGGTCGTGCTGCTCACGCCCGTGGTGTTCGCGACGGCGGCGCAGCTCGGCGTCCGGCCGAAGCCGCACGTCTACGCGTGCACGCACCTGTCCAACAGCGCGTCGTTGTTGCTGCCCGTGTCGAACCTGACGAACCTGCTGGCGTTCGCGTCGAGCGGGCTGAGCTTCACGCGGTTCGCGGCGCTGATGACGTTGCCGTGGCTCGTGGCGATCGCGGCCGAGTACCTGGTGTTCCGGCGGTTCTTCCGCACCGACCTCGACGCGCCGGTGCACGCGCCCAGGTCGTCGCCTCCGCGGGAACTGCCCGTCTTCGCGCTGGCCGCGGTGGCGCTGACGCTCGTCGGGTTCGTGGTCGCGTCGGCCACCGGGGTCGACCCGGCGTGGGCGGCCTGCGCGGGGGCGCTGGCGATGGCGGTCCGGGCGTTCGTGCGGAAGCGCACGACGGTGCGGAAGCTCGTGCGGGCCGCGTCGTTGCCGTTCCTCGCGTTCGTGATCGGCCTCGGCGTCGTGGTGCGGGCCGTGGTCGACAACGGCCTCGACGACCTGCTCCGGAACGTCATCCCGGGCGGGCACGACCTGTGGGCGCTGCTCGGGGTCGCCGCGGTCGCCGCCGTGCTCGCGAACGTCATCAACAACCTGCCCGCGGTGCTCGTGCTCCTGCCCCTGGTCGCGCCGATGGGGCCTGGGGCGGTTCTCGCGGTGCTGCTGGGCGTGAACCTCGGCCCGAACCTGACCTACGCCGGGTCGCTCGCGACGTTGCTGTGGCGGCGGATCGTGCACGACCACGACACCGAGGTGCACCTGCCGGAGTTCACGAAGCTCGGCCTGCTCGCCGTGCCCGCCACCCTGGCGGGCGCCGTCGTGGCACTGTGGGCGTCCCTGCACGTGATCGGAGGATGACCATGACGGTGGTCGTGTGGATCGCCGACGACACCTGGCAGGACTGCGTCGACGCGGCGAGCGCTCAGCCGGGGGAGTTCCTGCTGCTGCACGTCAGCGACGTGGCCGGCGCGGCACACGCCGCCTTCGCCGGGCTGCTCGGCCGGCACGCGTCGCGCGACCCCGGCACGCGCCTGGACCACCTCGCGACAGACCACGCGGCACAGCTCCTCGACGCGGCGGCGGAACGTCTCGGGCGCCCGTGCGCGAAGGAGGCCCGTGTCGGCCGGGTCGAGCACGAAGTCGTTGCGGCGGCTCAGAACGCGTCGTTGCTCATCCTCTGCCGGGACGGCGATGTCAGCCACGCCGGTCCGCGCAGCCTCGGCCCGGCGACGCGGTTCGTCGTCGACCACGCGCCCTGTCCGGTGCTCCTCGTCTGGCCCTCGTAGCTGCGCGACTGAAAACTTGCGTGCACGCACTTTTCTCCCTTAGTCTCGCGGCCATGCGAGCCAAGGGCATTGCGTACGACACCGGTTTCGTGCGCCACGGGGAGATTTCGCTCGAGGAGTTCGACCTCGACGTGGTCAGGCGAGACCTGACCGTCATCCGGGACGACCTGCACTGCAACGCGGTCCACCTGGTCGGAGGTGATCCGGAACGGCTCGAGCGGGCCGCGGGGGTCGCAGCCGGGCTCGGGTTGGAGATCTGGTTCTCGCCCTACCCGCTGGAGCTGACGCCCGCCGAGGTCCTGGAGTTGTTCACCGACTGCGCGCGCAGGGCGGAGCGCGTCCGGCTGCGGGGTGCGGAGGTCGTGTTCGTGACCGGTGTCGAGGTCAGCATCATGAACGTGGGCTTCCTGCCCGGCGACGACGTCGGTCAGCGGCTGGGAAATCTGCTGGGGCGGCCCGAACGGATGAGGGAGGCGGCGGAGAAGCTCACCGCGTTCCTCGCCGAAGCCGTCGCCGTGGTGCGGCAGCACTTCCGGGGGAGGCTCACCTACGCCTGCATCCCGTTCGAGAACCCCGACTGGGACCTGTTCGACATCAGGTCGTTCGAGCTGATCCGCTCCGCCGAGGTCGCCGGCGTCTACGCCGAGAGCATCAGGAACGTGGTGGGGCAGGGGAAACCGGTCGCGATCACCGGCTTCGGCACGGCGGCCTGGCGCGGCTCGGGTGCCGTGGCTCCGCGCAGCATGGAGATCGTCGAGCACGACGACGCCGGGGTGCCGGTGCGCGTGAAGGACGGGTACGTGCGTGACGAGGAGGAGCAGGCCACCTACCTGCGCGAGGTGCTGGAGACCTTCGAGGCCGAAGGCGTGGACGGCGCGTTCGTCTACATGTTCGCCCTCGGCAACTACCCGCACCGGCCGGACGACCCGGGTCGCGACCTCGACATGGCGAGCCCCGGCATCGTGAAGGTGTACGACGACGGCCGCTGGGAGCCCAAGGCCGCGTTCGGTGCCGTCGCCGAGGTATACGGGCGGATTTAACCGGCTTGGCGCAGCGGTCTGCGGCGGTCAGACTCGGGGCACCATGAGCAGCAGGTTGCGCGCCATCGCCCACGACACCGTCGAGATCTCGGAGCGGGGCTCCTACGCCACCGGCGCGGGCGAGGTCGCCGTCGACGTCTCCCACGCCGTCTCCGGGACCCGGCTGCACCTGCCGGACGAGGTGCTGTCGCTGCCCTCCGAGACGGCGGGCGTCCGGGTCGAGGTCACCGGCGAGTCCACCCTGGAGGCCGCGCGCCGGCTCGGCGGCGACATCGCCGCCCTGAACTTCGCCTCCGCCCGCAAGCCCGGCGGCGGCTTCCTCAACGGCAGGGTGGCGCAGGAGGAGAGCATCGCCCGTGCGTCGGCGCTCTACCTGAGCCTGAGCACCGCCGGTGAGTTCTACGAGCACCACCGCGCGCACACCGACCTCACCTACACCGACCGCGTGATCTACTCGCCGCGCGTCCCGGTGTTCCGCGACGACGAGGGCGAGTTGTTGCCGCGGCCCTACGAAGTCTCGTTCCTCACCGCCGCGGCGCCCAACCTCGCGGCGATCCGGCGGAACCAGCCGGAGAAGGCCGACGGCGTCCCGCTCGCGTTGCTGGGGCGCGCCATCCGCGTGCTGCACGTCGCGGCGTCGCACGGCCACCGCAGGCTCGTCCTGGGCGCTTGGGGTTGCGGCGTCTTCGGCAACGACCCCGCCACCGTCGCCCGGATCTTCGCCCTCGCGCTGCGCGACAACCGCTACTTCGAGCACGTCGTCTTCGCCGTTCTGGACCGCCACGAGGGCGCGCCGACCTTCTCCGCGTTCGCCGAGGTGTTCGTCTGAGCCGCGATGGCACCACCTCTGACCTGCACTGAGCCAGAATGATGCCAATCTGAGCCAGAATTGCTTGTTGGTGGTGCCACTGTGTGCCATAGTGATGCCATGGATCTGACGCCGTATGTGGCCTCCCTCGGCCGCGAACTGCTGACCGCCGTCGAAACCGGTGGCGGGGAAGCGAGTGCGCTGGTCGAGCGGCTGACCGTGACGATGGAGTCGGCGATCCGGCTGGCGCTGCTCGAAGCGCTCTCCGCCGCCGCCGACGAGATCACCGCGGACCTGGCACCGGACTCGGTGCAGGTGCTGCTGCGGGGTCGTGACCCGAAGTTCGTCGTGACGCGCCAGAAGCCCGAGCCGCAGGCCGCCGCCGCGCCGGAACCCGCCCCCGCCGAGGACGTGGCGGCCGGCTTCGACGACGGCACCACGGTGCGCATCAACGTCCGCCTGCCCGAGCCGCTCAAGGCCGCCATCGACGAGGCGGCGGCCAAGGAGGGCCGTTCGGTCAACGCGTGGCTCGTGCGCGCCGCGTCGGCCCAGCTGAGCCCGAAGCGCGACACCACCGCCGAAACGCTGTCGAGCATCACCGGCGCGCAGCGCTTCGTCGGCTGGGTCCGCTAGCTCCAGCCTTCACCACTTCGCCCCGACCTGCGGGGATGTTCCACCCACACCTTCTGAGGGGACAGCCATGCCTTCTTACGACACGCCGGAACCGATTTCGGTGCTGCTCGACATCTACGCGGGCCACGTCCAGGTGGTCGCGACGGACCGCACCACGACGAACGTCGACGTGCGGCCCTCCGACCCGTCCGACACCTCGGACGTCGACACCGCGCAGAAGACCAGCGTCGACTTCGCCGACGGCACGCTCACGGTGCGCGGGCCGAAGCGGACGTTCGACTTCTCCAAGAAGACCAGGTCGGTCGACGTCGTGATCGAGCTGCCGACCGGGTCCGAGGTGGACCTCGACGTCACGGCGGGCAGCGTCCGCACCAGCGGCGTGCTCGGCGCGGCCGAGGTCGACCTGTCCGCGGGCAACATCCACGTCGACCGCGCCGGTTCGCTCAAGGCCGACACCGGTGCCGGGGCGGTCAAGGTCGGCGCGGTCACCGGCAACGCCGAGGTCAAGACCGGCAGCGGCCACCTCCGCGTCGGCAGGGTCGACGGGGCGCTGGTCGTGAAGAACTCCAACGGCCACATCGAGGTCGGCACGGTCGAGGGCGCGCTGCGGGCCCGTTCGGCCAACGGCGACATCCACGTCGAGCGCGCCGGCGCCTTGGTGGAGGCCCGCACCGCGATGGGGGCCATCGAGGTCGGCGAGGTCGTCCGCGACACCGTCACGCTGAACACCGCGATGGGCGGCATCGAGGTCGGCATCGCCCACGGCACCGCCGCGTGGATCGACGCCAAGACCAGCTTCGGCCGCGTCTCCAACTCGCTCGAGGGCAGTGACGGCCCCGGCGCCTGTGCCGAGACCGTCGAGGTCACCGCCCACACGTCCTTCGGCGACATCTCCGTCCGCCGTGCCTGAGGGGAATCCCATGTACGCGATCGAAGCCACCGGCCTGCGCCGTTCCTACGGCGACAACGAAGTCCTCAAGGGCGTCGACCTGAACGTCCAGCGCGGCACCGTGTTCTCGTTGCTCGGCGCGAACGGCGCCGGCAAGACCACCACCGTCAAGATCCTCTCCACGTTGATCCGCGCGGACGGCGGCAGCGCGTCCGTCGCGGGCCACGACGTGACGGGCGATCCCGACGCCGTGCGCGCCGCCATCGGCGTCACCGGCCAGTTCTCCGCCGTCGACAACCTGATGACGGGCCGCGAGAACCTGCAGCTGATGGCCGACCTGCACCACCTCGGCAAGGCGGAGGGCAGGGCCAAGGTCGAGCAGTTGCTGGCGGAGTTCGACCTCGTGGACGCGGCCGGCAAGTCGGCCTCCACGTACTCCGGCGGCATGCGGCGCCGGCTCGACCTCGCCATGACGCTGGTCGGGTCGCCGCAGGTGATCTTCCTGGACGAGCCGACCACCGGCCTCGACCCGCGCAGCCGCCGCACCATGTGGCAGATCGTGCGCGGGCTGGTGGCGAGCGGCGTCACGATCTTCCTCACCACGCAGTACCTGGAGGAGGCCGACGAGCTCGCCGACCGGATCGCGGTGCTCGACCACGGCAGGATCGTCGCCGAGGGCACCGCGGACGAGCTCAAGCGCCGCATGCCCGGCGGTCACGTCCTGCTGCAGTTCAGCGAACTGCGGCACCTGGAGGCCGCGACACGGGTCGTGCGCAACGCCTCGCGCGACGGTGACGCGCTCGCCCTGCGGGTGCCCAGCGACGGCGGTGTCCGCTCCCTCAAAGCCCTGCTCGACCGGCTCGACGAGCACGCGGTCGCGGTCGAGTCGCTCAGCACCCACACGCCCGACCTCGACGACGTCTTCCTCGCCCTCACCGGCAAGCCAGAAACGGTGGCCCGCTCATGACGCACGCACTGACCGACTCGGCGACGATGGTGCGCCGCAACCTCAAGCGGATGATCCGCTACCCGTCCCTGACGTTCCAGCTCCTGGTCATGCCGGTCGTCTTCCTGCTGCTGTTCGTCTACGTGTTCGGCGGGACGCTCGGCGCCGGCCTCGGCGGTCCGTCCGGCGGCCGTGCCGAGTACCTGAACTACGTGACGCCGACGATCGTCCTGATGTCGATCACCGCCGCGGTGCAGGGCACGAGCATCTCGATCGCGATGGACATGACCGAGGGCATCGTGGACCGCTTCCGCACCATGGCGATCGCGCGGGTGTCCGTCCTGACAGGACACGTGATCGGCAGCCTGGTCCAGACCGTCCTCGCGATGACCGTCGTCTTCGGTGTCGCGCTGGCGATCGGGTTCCGCCCGCAGGCGAGCGCCCTGGGCTGGCTCGCGCTGGCCGGCCTGCTGGTCGCCATGTCGTTCGCGATGATCTGGCTCTCCGCCGCGCTCGGTCTCGCCAGCAAGTCCGTCGAGTCGTCGAGCAACGTCGGCCTGCCGCTGATCCTGCTCCCGTTCTTCGGCAACGGTTTCGTGCCCACCGACTCGATGCCGACCGTGCTGCGCTGGTTCGCCGAGTACCAGCCGTTCACCCCGTTCATCGACGCCCTGCGCGGACTGCTGATGGGCACGCCGATCGGCAACAGCGGCTACATCGCCTCCGCCTGGTGCCTCGTCATCGGGGTCGGCGGCTACCTCTGGTCCAAGAAGCTCTTCAACCGCGAATCCACCCGCTGAAGGAGATCCAGACATGTTGCACGGCCTGCCCATGGAACGGGACGTCACCCCGTTCGACCCTCCCAGCCAGATCACCTCGCTGCGGTCCACCCGGCCGGTCAGCCCGATGCTCTTCCCCGACGGCCACGAGGGCTGGCTCGTCACCGGCTACGACGCGGTCCGGCAGGCGCTGGCGGACCTCAGGTTCAGCTCGCGGCAGGACCTCGGCGTCCTGCACGTCCCGTACCCGACACCCGGCATGCCCGAGCAGACCGAGCCGTCGCCGCAGGAACCCGGCCTGTTCATCAGCATGGACCCGCCGGACCACACCCGGTTGCGCCGCAAGCTCACCGGAGCGTTCACGGTCAAGCGGATGAAGGCCCTCGAGGAGGGCATCGTCGAGATCACCGAGCGGCAGCTGGACGCGCTGGCGGAGCTCACCCCGCCGGTCGACCTGGTGCGGGAGTTCGCGCTTCCCGTGCCGTCACTGGTGATCTGCGAGATCCTCGGCGTCCCGTACGCGGACCGCGAGTCGTTCCAGCACAACTCGTCGCGGTTCATGGAACGGGACATCGACCTCCAGGACAAGATCGCCGTGTACGTGGAGCTGAGCACGTACCTGGCCGGGCTCGTCACGGCCAAGCGCGCCGAACCCGGCGACGACCTGCTGTCCGACCTGGCCCGCGACGAGGACCTCAGCATCCCGGAACTGACCGGCATGGCGTTCCTGCTGCTGCTCGCCGGCCACGAGACGACCGCGAACATGCTGGCGCTGGGCACTTTCGCGCTGCTGGAGCACCCTGAGCAGAAGGAAGCGCTGCGGTCGGCACCGGAGCTGATCCCCGACGCCGTCGAGGAACTGCTGCGCTACCTCACGGTCGCCGACGTCTTCTTCCGCTACGCGGCGGAGGACGTCGAGTTCTTCGGCGAGACCATCCGGAAGGGTTCGACGGTCGTGCTGTCGCTGCTGGCGGGGGACCACGACCCGGCGCGCTACGAGAACCCGGACACGCTCGACGTGCACCGCAACGCCCGCGGGCACCTGGCGTTCGGGCACGGCGTCCACCAGTGCCTCGGCCAGCAGCTGGCCCGCATCGAGATGCGCGCCGGGTTCGAGGGGCTGCTGCGCCGCTTCCCCTCGCTGGAGCTCGCCGTCGAGCCCAGCGAGGTGAAGCTGCGGACCGACATGAACATCTACGGCGTGCACGCCCTGCCGGTCACCTGGGCGTAGCCGTCAGACGGTGAAGCCACCGTCGGCGTTGATGCTGGAACCGGTGACGTACGCACCGGCCTCACCTGCCAGCGCCGCCACCACCTCCGCGATCTCCGAAGGTGTTCCGTAGCGTCCCAGCGCGGTCAGCCCGCGAATCGCGTCCGACATCGGCCCGTCCGCCGGGTTCATGTCCGTGTCGGTGGGACCCGGGTTCACGACGTTCACCGTGATGCCCGACGGACCCAGGTCGCGAGCAAGTCCCTTCGTCATCCCGATCAGCGCCGTCTTGCTCGCGGAGTACAACGCGAAGCCGGGGAACGGCGCGTGCACGGCGACGTTGCTGCCGATGCTGATGATCCGGCCACCCTCACGCATGTGCTTCGCCGCTGCGCGCGCGGCGAGGAACGGCGCGCGGACGTTCACGGCCATCGTGTGGTCGAACTCGTCGCGGCCGAGCTCGTCCAGCGGCCCGACCCGGAACACGGCGGCGTTGTTGACGAGCACGTCGAGTCGTCCGAAGTGGACAGCCGTCTCCTCGACGGCGGCCACCACGGCGTCCGGGTCGGCGCTGTCGGCCCGGATCGCGAAACCGTTGTCGGGCTTGGTGTTCTGGTACGTGACGGCGACGCGGGCGCCGAGAGCGGTGAGCTTCTCGGCGACCGCGGCCCCGATGCCTCGGCTCCCGCCGGTGACGAGAGCCGCTTTTCCTGCAAGTGGTTCCATGCCGTCCACCCTGGCGGAACAGCGGCCGGGGTTCTGGCGGGAATCGGACCGTCAGTTGGCGCCCCGCACGTAGGCCCACGCGGTGCGGTTGAGGGAGTCCTCGATCCCGGTGAAGCCCTCGCCGGGGTTGAGGACGTCCTCGTGGAAGTCGACGTCGACGTCGTCCGCGGTACCGCCGACGCCGTCCGGCCCGACGCCGAACATGCCCTTGGGGTTGCCGCCCTGGTCCATGAGGCTGTCGAGCGCGTTGAACTGGTCCTGGTGCCAGCTGCCCGACATGTGCCCGGCCTCGTGCGCGGTGATGTTGCCGATGGCCCTGCCGATGAACGCGATCTTGTCGCTGGCCGGCGTGATGTAGCCGTTCAACGAGGTGCGCGACTGCGTGGCCGGAGCGCTGAGGACGTCGAGCAGCACCAGCGAGGTCTCCTCCTCGCCGAAGTTGCCCGCGTCGATCGACTGCGCGATGCCGACGGTCTGGATGCCGGACTCGGCGATCGAGCCGCCGACGACGATCCGGCTGACGTTCGGCTGGCCCCACGGGTCGGCGTGGTCGCGGCTGTTCAGCACGCGCACGGCGAACCGCCTGTTGGTGCCCTTCGCGGCCAGGTCCTTCTCGACGTTCTCCCGCACGGTGGCGATCACGCCGTCGATCACCGCGTTCTCGTCGGCGCCGGTGAGGCCCCAGCCCGGCAGGAACTTCCTCAGCGGCGAGAGGTCGCGGTTGCCGGACGGGGTGACGCCGAAGACGCGGGTGTTGACGCGGGCGCCGTCGAAGTCGAGGAAGAGCGTCAGCGCCTCGGGTCGCTGGTTGAGCTCGGAGCCGGGCCGGTACGCCTCGACCGTGACGTCGTAGCGCCCGGTGCCGTTCTCGGCGCCGACGGTGTAGCGGCCGTCCCTCGGCGCCACGAAGTCCGCGACGGCGTTGCCACCGGCGGGCAGCGGGGAGTTCTCGGCGTACAGGAAGCTGAAGTCCTGCGACGAACCGAAGACCTCACGCCCGGCGGGGTCGTGGACGACGACCCTGGTGGCCCTGCCCGCCGCCGACGCGCCGAGCACGTCGCCGGCCCTGAGGTCGACGGAGAAGAAGTCCCTGTCCTGGCGCTGCGCGCCGTTCGTGATCGTCAGGTCGTACGCGCCTTCGGTGAGGACGCGCTTGCCGGTGCCCGGCGTGAGCGGGTCGGCCGGGATCCCGCCGGGACCGGCCGCGGCGACCATCACGTACACGTCCTGCCCCGCTCCCACCGAGAGCTGCAGCCTGCTGTCCGTGGTGCCCGCGAGGTTGTCGTGCTCGGCCAGCAGCCGCCCTTGCGCGTCGAACACGGCGAGCAGCGTGTCCAGGGAGCCCACCGGGGTGTCCGTCTCGACGGTGAGCACCGTGCCTTCCGCGCCGCCGGTGACCCGGTAGAAGTCGTGGTCGCCGGTGCCGTCGCCCGCGCTGCCGTACGGGCCGTCGCCGATCGTCCCGCTGGTCCGCGCGGGCGTGCCGAGGCTGCCGGCGAGCGGAACGGCGTCGTTGGTCTCGGGGGACGGCGGCACGACGGGGAGCGAGGGATCACCGGCCAGGTCGCCGGTGAGCCTGAGCTTCGCGTTCTTGCCCCGGCCGGTCCCGAACCCGGCCACGTGCTCGGCCCGGTCCGGTGCGTCGTTGGCGCCTTGGCCGGTTTCCTCCTCGGTGTAGGTCAACGGCTGGCCGGCGCTCTTCGCGGCCAGGCGCGACTGCTTGCGCGCCTGCCGGTCGCGGTGGACCGCGGCCCAGTCGACCTGGGCCTCGGTGGGCAGGAACGCGAGCATCGGCTCGGGCTGGCTGCTGCGCGGCACGGGCTCGGCCGCGGACTGCCCCGCGGCCACCAAAGTCAGTGCCACACCGGCCGTGAGCACGCCAAACAGGTGTTTTCGCATGGTAGAACCCCCAGTTCGGTCTCGAACCGAGGAAACCAGCGGATTGCGGGTCAGGCGAGCCTTTCGGCCGGCCTTTGTCCTTTTTCGGACAACGACGCCCCGACCTCGTGCAGGTGCTCCAGCACGTACCCGTACGAGCGGAACAGGCCGCACTGCGCGTAGGAGATGCCGCGCTGCCGGCAGAACTCGCTGACGATCGGCTGCGCGTGCCTCAGGTGCGGGCGGGGCATGCTCGGGAACAGGTGGTGCTCGATCTGGTAGTTGAGCCCGCCGAGCAGCACGTCGACGAACCAGCCGCCGCGGATGTTGCGCGAGGTGAGCACCTGCTTGCGCAGGAAGTCGAGCGAGTGCCCCGCCGAGAGCACCGGCATCCCCTTGTGGTTGGGGGCGAAGGAACACCCCATGTAGAAGCCCCACACGGCCTGGTGCACGAGGATGAACGAGACGGCGTACACCGGCGAGAGCACCCAGAACACGACCGCCAGGTACACGACGACGTTCGCGATCATCAGCGGCCGCTCGCGCCCGGAGTGCCGGATCGAGTGCCAGTGCAGCGCGAAGCCCTCCAGCAGCAGCAACGGGAAGAACAACACCGCTTGGCGCGAGGCGATCCACCGCAACGGCCCGCTCTTGGCGAGGCCCTGCCGCCGCGTGAACGCGAGCACCGAGATGTCGACGTCCGGGTCCTCGTCCTCGTGGTTGGGGTTGGCGTGGTGCCGGTTGTGCTTCGAGACCCACCAGTCGTAGCTGACCCCGACCAGTCCGCTGTGGACGTAGCCGGTGATCTCGTTCCACTTCCGGGAGGCGAAGATCTGCTTGTGCCCGGCGTCATGGCCGATGAACGCGAGCTGCGTGCTCATCACCCCCAGCGCCACCGCCACCGCGAGCTGCCACCACGAGTCGCCCAGCAGCGCGAACGCCACCCAGGCCGCCGCGTAGAGGGTGAGGTTCACGCCGATCCGCGCGTAGTAGTAACCGCGTCGTCGTTCGAGCAGTCCTGCCTGTTTCACCAGAGCGGACAGCTGGGCGAAGTCGCTCGCCTGCCGGGGCACCATTCGTCCAGGGTGCCCCACTACGACGAAGAAGATGCCACACGGTGACGAAGAAGTCGTGCACGGCCGGTGACGCCTGGTCTCACCACGAGACCAGGCAGAACGGGTGCCCGGCGGGATCGGCGTAGACGTCGAAGGACTCGCCGCCTCCCGGGAGCTCGCGCGCACCCAGTTCCCGCACCTGCCGGCCGGCGGCCTCCCGGTCGGCGACCCTCACGTCGAAGTGCATGCGCGCCGTTTCCTCCGGCCACTTCGGAGGCACCCACGCCTCGACCTTCGCGAAGGCCACGCCCGGCCGGTCGGGGGCGTCGCCGATGACGACGAAATCGCCGTCGTCCTGCACCCGGACCATGCCGAGCAGCTCCTCGTAGAAACCCGCGAGCGCCCGCGGGTCGGGGCAGTCGACCACCAGGCCGTGCCAACGTCCGATCATGCGCGGAATGCTGGCACGGCATGCGGACAACCACCGCCCTCGTTCTACGCCAGCGCCATCGCCATCACCGGAGGCGTGGTCGGACCCGGCGAGCCACCGTCCGGCTCGACCGTGAGCGCGACCTCCCGCGCACCGATCAGCCCGGTGACCACGACGGGCGACGACCCGGCCGCCAGCAGGCCCGCCGAACGCGGCCCGTCGTCGCCGATCAGCCACAGCTGGTAGGTGTGCCCGCCGGGCGCGGCGGGCAGGTCTCTGGCGAGGAACAGCGCCTCGTCCCTGCTCGCCGACACGACCGCGGTGCCCGTCGCCCCGTTCGGCGCGGTGCCGCTGATCAGCTTGGCGTCCGGAGAGGACAGGAGGTCCGAGAACCGGCTGTACTCGCTGGAGAGCTGCGCCAGCCGGCGTTCGTCGGCGGAGTCGGTGACCTGCACCGTGACGAACGCCGCCGCCACCAGGCAGGCGGCCGCGGCCAGCCCACCGGCCCACCGCCTGAAGTCGGTGCGCGGGGCGCGCACCGCGGTTCTGGCCGTCTCGGGGGGAACCTGCCGCGTCTCCGCCGCCGCCGCGAGCACGCGAGCACGCAGGTGAGGGGGCGGCGGGGAGTCGACCGCCGCGCCGAGACGCGCGGCCGTGGCGGTGAGCTCGGCGACCTCGACCGCACAGCTCTCGCAGCCGGGCAGGTGGGTCTCGAACGCGGTCCTCTCGAACTCCGACAACGCGTTGACGGCGTAGGCGCCGGTGAGCGTGTGCAGATCCGCGGATGTGGTCCTCATCCGGTCACCCCCATGCAGTCCCGCAGTCGGATCAGGCCGTCGCGCATCCGCGTCTTGACCGTGCCGAGCGGGATGCCCAGCAGGCTCGCGACTTCCGGGTACGAGTAGCCCTGGTAGTAGGACAGCAGCACGGACTCGCGCTGCAGTTCGGTCAGGAAGCTCAGGCACCGGCGCACCTGGCGTTGCTCGAGCCGGCCGTTGACCTGCTCGCTCACCTCGTCGAACGGCCTGGCCGGGTCGAGGCGGGCCGCGCGGTCCTCGCGGTGCGTGGCGGCCTGGGCGGAGCGGACCCGGTCGACGGCTCTGCGGTGCGTCAGGGTGAGGACCCAGGTGGTGGCGCTGCCGCGCTCGGGGTCGAACCTCGTCGCCGTCCGCCACACCTCGAGCATCACCTCCTGGAACACCTCCTCCGACTGCGCCTGGTCCCGCACGACGCGTCTGATCAGCCCGAACACCGAGCCGGACAGCAGGTCGTACAGCCGCTCGAACGCCGCCTCGTCACCCCGCGCGACCAGGGCGAGCAGGTCTTCCGCCGTCGGATCGGCCGGACGCCCGACGTCACGGGGGGTGCTTTGCAGGCTCTGCAGCGACTGCTCACGCTTCGGCATCCCGAGTCCTCTCCTCAGCGTTGTCCTCTGGTGTTCGCGGCCGGAGCGCTTTCGGATCGGTTTTGGGCGGGCCGTCACGGCCGGGCGAGAAATCCGCCCCGCCGTCAGGCGGACAGAGCGGTTGGTAACGGATTCATAACCGCACCCGTCCGCTTGCGGGGGAGCCCCGAATCACGAGCAGCAACCGCTCGACCACTCCGGGAGATGTCCTGTCATGAACAAGACCGTCCGCAAGACCGTCCTGGCCGTCGGCGCCGTCTCGCTCGCCCTGTTCGGCGCGGCGTGCGGCTCGGGTGACGCCGCCAGCACCGGCAGCAGCTCCTCCAGCGCCGCCGCCACCCCGACGACCTCGATGGCCCCGTCGTCGTCGGCGATGGCGGATCCGGCCTCGAACCTCGTCGGTCCGGGTTGTGCCGACTACGCGAAGCAGGTGCCGTCCGGTGCCGGTTCCGTCTCGGGCATGGCCGCCGATCCGGTCGCCACCGCGGCGAGCAACAACCCGCTGCTCACGACGCTGGTGAGCGCGGTGTCGGGCAAGCTCAACCCGAAGGTGAACCTGGTCTCGACGCTCAACGGCGCGGAGTTCACGGTGTTCGCGCCGGTCGACTCGGCGTTCGCGAAGATCGACGCCGCGACGATCGAGAAGCTCAAGACCGACGACGCGCTGCTGACCAAGATCCTGACCTACCACGTGGTTCCCGGCCAGATCACGCC
>NZ_FNIX01000020.1 GCF_900104175.1 Lentzea jiangxiensis | reverse complement strand
GTCGATCGTCCCGAGCAGCGCCAACCCGGCGACCAGCGAGAACGACCCCCAGACGAGGTAGCTCTTCCACCTGCCGCTCCTGGCGATCAACTGCCCGCTGACCGTCGACGACACGCTCAGCCCGAGCACCAGCGGCACCGTCAGCAACCCGGCCTTGGTCGGCGAGAACCCGCGGGCGATCTGGAAGTACTGGCCCATGAACACCGAGGCCCCGAACATCGCCGTGCCCACCGCGACACCACCGAGCATCGCCAGCACGACCGTCCGATTCCGGAACAGGTGCAGCGGGATGACCGGCGCGGAAGCCCGCCGCTCCACGAAGTAGGCACCGGTGATCGCCAGCAGCGCCCCGGCGACGAACAGCGCGCTCTCCCGGCTGACCCAGGCGAAGTCCTTGCCGGCGAACGACACCCACATCAGCACCAGGCTCACACCACCGGTGATGAGCGTGGCCCCGAGGTAGTCGATCTTCACGTGCTGCTTCTTCACCGGCAGGTGCAGCGTCTTGTGCAGCACGCCCAGCGCCACCAGCGCCAGCGGCACGCAGACGAAGAAGCACCACCGCCACCCCGGCCAGTCGACGAGGAACCCGCCGACCAGCGGCCCGCCGACCGTGCCGGCGGAGATCACCATGCCGGTGTAGCCGCTGTAGCGCCCACGCTCGCGCGGGCTGAGCAACGCCCCCACGACGACCTGCCCGAGCGCCTGCACACCACCCATCCCGAGCCCCTGCACGACCCGGAACCCGATGAGCTGCTCCATGTTCTGGCTGAACCCGGCCAGCACGGAGCCGACGACGAACAACACGATCGCCGCCTGCAACAGCTTCTTCTTGTCGAACAGGTCCGCGAGCTTGCCCCACAACGGCGTGCTCGCCGTGGAAGCCAGCAACATCGCCGTGATGACCCACGTGTACTGGGTCTGCGTGCCCTTGAGCTCGGCCAGGATCGTCGGGAGAGCGTTCGAGACGATGGTGGAGCTGAGAATGGCGACCAGCAGCGCGACCCAGATGCCGGACAGCGCTTCGAGGATCTCCCTGTGTGACGAGGGCCGGTTCAAGCACACCTCCAGTAGTTAGTTGACGCCATACAACTATATCTGGAGATAGTTAGCTAGGCCAACTAATTCGGTGGCTGATACGTCACACAGGTTCGCGCTCCCCGGTGGAGTCGAGATCGGGCGCCCCGGGAAATCGGGAGCAGCGAAGTCGCGCGGACAGGCCCTCGAACGACGAGACGGCCCGCGCGCCAGGTGCGCAGGCCGTCACCACACCGCCGGGATCAGCTCTCCGCCGAGCTCATCCGATTCGCCTTGACCCCGAAGAAGTCGCCACCCTTGCGCCGGACGTCGTCGGTCCCCCAGTCCCGGGTCCGGTCCACGGGCACCATCCGGGGGATGTGCTTGCGGCAGTGGACGTAGGCCTCCTGCACCTCCACCACCACCCACCGCTCGACCTTCCGGTCCCCTCCGGCGAGCTCCGCGAACTCGGAGAGCGGAGCGATCCGGGCACGCCCGTTCACGTGCAGCCCGATCAGGTCTTCGGTGAAGTCCACCATCAGCATCCCGACGTGCGGGTTCTCCATGATGTTGCCCAGCGACGCCATGACGCCGTTGCCGCGGTACTCGGGGTACACGACGGTCCGCGAGTCGACGACGTGGAGGAACCCGGCCGGCCCGCAGCGCAGCGTCGAGTCGCACTCCCCGTCGGCGTCGGCCGTCGAGATGAAGGCCATCTCCATCCGGCCGACGAACTCGGCCATCGCGGGGTTGAGGTGGTCCAGCACCTGGTCCGTGTAGAAGCGTCTGGCGCGATCGGACGTCTCCAGGGCACATTGGAGGAAGTGCTCTCCGCGTGACCCGGGGAGCTCGACACGGTTGGGTGAGGTGGTTTCAGTCAACTCAGGCGGGGACACGCGGCCTACCCAAGCACGCAAGCGCGCAACCCGGTACAGAAGGACCCTCACATTCACACTGTTGCGGTAGCAACCACTCACCTAAAGTAATCGTGCTTCGCTCGAAGGTGGCATCAAGGAGTCAAGCGGCCCGACAGGGGTTACTGTCCACTCTGTCGGGGGACGGATGCTTGTCGAGGACGACAGCGCCTTGCTGGCGCCAATCAGAACGTGGAGACTGCGCGCGGACCATGACTGCGAACGCTGTGCTGAGCCCCATCCCTACCCCGCCCCACCGAGAGCCACCCCCCGGCGTCACCGCGATGGTGCGGATGATCCGGGAGAGCTTCGCGGTGGTGGAGCCGCATTCCGAAGAAGTGGCGAAGTTCTTCTACGGAATGCTCTTCTCGCTCTCGCCCGCCACACGCGAGATGTTCCCCGCGAACATGGAGGTGCAACGCAGCCGGCTGCTGCGTGCCCTCGTGCACGTGGTGCAAATGGTCGACCGCCCGGACGACCTCATCCCGTTCCTGCGCCAGCTGGGCCGCGACCACCGCAAGTTCGGTGTCATCAACGTCCACTACGAGGCGGTCGGGACGGCACTGCTGTCCGCGGTGAAGAAGTTCGCCGGTGCCGCCTGGACGCCGAAGGTCGAGATGGCGTGGGCCGAGGCCTACACCCTCATGGCCAGGGCCATGCAGGAGGCGGCCGACGCCGACACCGGACCCGCGTACTGGCACGCGACGGTGCTGGAGCACCAGCGCGTCTCGTGGGACCTGGCGGTCGTGCGGCTGCAGCCCGACCACCCGGTCAACTACAAGGCCGGTCAGTACGTCAGCGTGGAGACGCCGCAGCGCAAGCGCCTGTGGCGGTACTACACGCCGGCGAACGCCCCCCGCGAGGACGGCGTCATCGAGTTCCACATCCGGTCCGTCGACGGCGGCTGGGTGTCCCGCTCGGTGGTCGGCCACACGCAGCCCGGTGACACGTGGCGCATCGGACCGCCCATGGGACGTCTCTCGGTCGACCGCACGGCCGGGTCGGACATCCTGATGGTGGCCGGCGGCACGGGTGTCGCGCCGATGCACGCGATCATCGACGAGATGGCGCAGTACGGCGAGAACCCGCGCGTGCACCTGTTCTACGGCGGCCGCACCCGCGAGGACCTCTACGACCTGGACAACCTGCAGCGCATCGCGACCACGAACCCGTGGCTCACGGTCGTGCCGGTGCTGGAGTCCGACCCCGGCGTCCGGGGGGTCGAGCAGGGCAGCCTCGCCGACGTGGTCACCCGCTACGGCGCGTGGGAGGAACGCGACGTCCTGGTCTGCGGCAGCCCCGCCATGATCAGGTCGACGGTCTCCCGCATGCTGGTCGCCGGAACTCCGCTCGACCGGATCAAGTACGACCCGTTCACGCTGGACTAAGCTCGGCACGTCCGCGACTGGCGTGCCGAGGGTGGAAGCGACCACCGGGAAGCGACTGCCGAGCGCACCGAACGCCTGGGTGCCCGGCGTGGAGTCGCGCTGTGCTCGCTGAGACAGATCCCGCCGTGTTCGCCCTGGTCACCGCAGAGGCCGAGCGGCAGGCCCGGAAACTGCGCATGATCGCGTCCGAGAACGACGTGTCGGCCGCCGTGCTTGAGGCAACAGGCTCGGTGCTGACCAACAAGTACTCCGAGGGCTACCCCGGCAAGCGGTACTACGAGGGCCAGCAGGTCGTCGACCAGGTCGAGCTGCTGGCGCAGGAACGCGCGAAGGCGCTGTTCGGCGTGGACCACGCGAACGTCCAGCCGTACTCGGGTTCCCCGGCGAACCTCGCCGTCTACCTGGCCTTCCTGCAGCCTGGCGACACCGTGATGGGCATGGCGCTGCCGATGGGCGGCCACCTGACGCACGGCTGGAGCGTCTCCGCCACCGGCAAGTGGTTCCGCAGCGTGCAGTACGAGGTTCGCAAGGACACCGGCCGCGTCGACCTGGACGAGGTCCGCGCCCTCGCGCTGGCCGAACGCCCGAAGGTGATCTTCTGCGGCGGCACGGCGATCCCGCGCACCATCGACTTCCCGGCGTTCGCTCAGATCGCGAACGAGGTCGGCGCACTCCTCGTCGCCGACATCGCGCACATCGCCGGCCTGGTCGCGGGCGGGGCGCACCCGTCTCCGGTCGGCCACGCCCCGGTGATCACCACGACGACGCACAAGACCCTCAGGGGCCCGCGCGGAGCCATGATCCTCAGCGACGCCGAGCACGCGAAGGCCGTCGACCGCGCGATCTTCCCCGGTCTGCAGGGCGGGCCGCACAACCACACCACGGCCGCCATCGCCGTGGCGCTGCACGAGGCCGCACAGCCGGAGTTCCGCGAGTACGCGCACCTGGTCGTGAGGAACGCCCAAGCCCTCGCGGAGGCGTTGCTGGAACGCGGCTTCGACCTGGTGTCCGGCGGCACCGACAACCACCTGGTCCTGATCGACCTCACGTCGAAGCTGATCGGCGGCAAGCCGGCCGCGCGGGCGCTCGACCGGGCGGGCATCGAGCTCAACTACAACGCCGTTCCGTTCGACACCCGCAAGCCGTTCGACCCGTCCGGCATCCGCCTGGGCACGCCCGGCGTCACCACCCGCGGCCTGAGGCCGGAGCAGATGCCGCTGATCGCGGACTGGATGGACCGCGCGATCACCGCCCACGACGACGAGCAGGCCTTGGACCGCATCGCGGCCGAGGTCGAGGAACTACTCGGCGCCCTCTAGCGAGCTGGCTGCCTCGCGCACGTCACGGAGCGTCCGGCGGGTGATCTCACCGAAGTCCCCGCCGGCCTCCAGCCACGCGTCGTAGCCGCGCTGGAACGCCAGCACGCCGAGCTCGGCGGCCACGGCGGCCTCCAGCTCGGCGACCCCGCGCCGCTTCAGCGCGTCCGTCATCGCGACGGCGAACCCGACCATCTTCAGCGCCGCACGCTCGCGCAGCTCGTCGTTGCCCGCGATCACCGCCTGCCGCTGCGGCCCGTACGCCCGCTGCGCGTCGGTGAACCAGGCGCTGACGGCGACCAGCGCCGCCCCGACCGCGGCCAGGGGTCCGGCCCCCTCCGGCGCCTCGGCGATGCCGGTCGTGAGCACCTCGGCCAGCTCGTCTTGACCACCGAACAGCACCTCGCGCTTGTCCCGGAAGTGCCGGAAGAACGTGCTCTTCGTGAGTCCGGCGCGCTCCGCGATCTGCGCGACCGCCGTGTTCTCGTACCCCTGCTCGCCGAACAGGTCGAGTGCGGCGCGCACCAACCGCTCCCGCGCGTCCGGCTCCCATCGACCCATGCGCCCATCCTAAGTGATGCGACCTTGTCCCATCACTCTGCTACCGTGATGAGACCAAGTCCCATCACGATGAGGAAGTGCGATGAAGGTTTTCGTCACGGGTGCCACCGGCCACGTCGGCTCAGCGCTGGTCCCGGAACTGCTGCGGGCGGGGCACGAGGTCGTCGGCCTGGCCCGCTCCGACGGGTCCGCCGCCGAGCTGGAGGCCCAGGGCGCCCGGGTCCTGCGCGGTGACCTCGACGACCTCGACGGCCTGCGCAAGGGCGCGGCCGAGTCCGACGCGGTGGTCCACCTGGCGTTCAAGCACGACGAGATGTACGCGGGCGACTACCAGGGCGCCGCCGACGCCGACCTCACCGTCGTCAGGGCGTTCCTGGACGAGCTGGCAGGCACCGGCAAACCCCTGGTCGGCACCAGCGGCACCCTGTCGTACTCGGACCTGGGCCGCACGGCCACCGAGGAGGAACGCGTCCCGGACGACAGCCCCCGCGGCGCGGCCCGCAACGCGATCATCGACGCCCGGGACGTCCGCGGCTCCGTGGTGGTCCTGCCGCCGACCGTCCACAGCCGCCTGGACACGGCGGGCTTCATCCCGATCCTGGTCGGGACCGCGAGGGCCACCGGCATCTCCGGCTACCCCGGCGACGGCACGAATCGCTGGTCAGCGGGCCACACCCTGGACGCGGCACGCCTCTACCGCCTGGCCGTGGAGAAGGCACCCGCCGGCTCGGTGCTGCACGCGGTGGCAGAGGAGGCCGTGACCACGAGGGAGATCGCCGAGGTCATCGGCCGCAAACTGGGCGTGCCGGCGGAGAGCATCCCGGCCGAACGAGCACAGGAGCACTTCGGCGCACTGGCGTTCATGGTGTCGCGGGACGCACCGACGTCCGCCGAGCGCACGAAGTCGTTGCTGGGCTGGGAACCGACGGAACCCGGTCTCCTGGAGGACCTGGAAGCCGGGTTCTACTTCGAGCGGTGAGCCTCGAGCCCGAGGTGCGCCTCGGAGAACGCGCCGTCCGGGTCGGGCTCGGTCAGCGCGGCTTCCTCCAGCACGGCGAGGGGTTCCGGTCCGCGCAGCCATGCGGCCGTGCGACCGTCGGGGGGCAGGTCGTCCAGACGTCCGGTGACGAGACCCGCCAGCGCGGGCGGTGTGGCGAGGAAGTAGGCCTCGATGGCCGCCCGTTCGTCCGAGTCGCCGTTCTCGTGGGCGTCGGTCACGAGGCGCAGCCAGAAGAAGTCGGCGTCGAGCTCACCGGCCGCGATCAGCTCCATCACACGCGGGAGCAGGTAGCGCACGAAGGTCTCGTCGCCGATCGTCCCGGACCGCAGCCAGAACTCCCCGAGGTGCTCGGAGGTCAGCCGGCGCAGCGGAACCTCGGTGAACGGCGCGACGCTCGCGGCGTCCACGCAGTGGTCGCAGAAGTCGACCACACGGGGACGCGGCGTCGCGAAGACCTCGTAAAGGCGCTCGATCACTTGCGGGGCTTCGGTTTCCACACGACGAGCGCCGTCTCCTGCCGGATCGGGACCAGGTCCCGCCGGTAGGAGGCGTGCACGGCGGCGGCGGCCGAGTCGGCCGCCGCGTGCGCCTGCGCGAGCTCCTGCTGGAGCTCGGCCACCCGCGAGCGGAGGGCGTCGACCTGGTTCTCCAGGTCGATGATCCGCTTGATGCCGGCGAGGTTCACGCCCTCGTCCTGTGAGAGCCGCTGGACCTCGCGCAGCAGCACGATGTCGCGCATCGAGTACCGGCGCCCGCCACCGGGCGTGCGGCCGGGCGACACCAGGCCCATCCGGTCGTAGGACCGCAGGGTCTGGGCGTGCAGCCCGGACAGCTGGGCCGCCACCGAGATCACGAAGAACGGCGTGTCCTCATCGGTCCCGGGAGGGAACGGAAAACCCACCGCTTTCACCGCCCTTCAAGCAGCGCGTTCAGATCACCACGTGGGTCGTGTTCCTTTGTCACGTCCGCGTACGCCTCGAGAGCCGCGCGGGCCTCGGACGAGAGGTTGTTCGGCACCGCGACCTCCAGGGTGATCAGCAGATCCCCGGAGGAGCCGTCGCGCTTGGTGATGCCCTTGCCCCGAGCCCGCAGCACCCGCCCGGAGGCGGTCCCGGCGGGCACCTTCAAGGTCACCTTGCCGTCGAGCGTGGGCACGGTCAACGTCGTTCCGAGCGCGAGCTCGGAGAACGTCATCGGCGCCGTCAGCGTCAGGTCGTTGCCCTGGCGGCCGAAGATGCCGTGCGGGTTGACGTGCACCCGCACGAACAGGTCGCCGTTCGGGCCGCCGTTGCGGCCCGGTTCGCCCTGGCCCGCGAGGCGGATCCGCTGGCCGTCGGCGACCCCGGACGGGATCCGCACCGTCAGCGTGCGCGTGCGGGTGCTGACACCGTCGCCGCCGCACTCGGGGCACGGGTCGTCGATGATCCGGCCGGTGCCGCGGCAGTCGCGGCACGGCTCGCTGAACGCGAACGCGCCCTGCGACCGCGTGACCAGGCCGGACCCCGAACAGGTCGCGCACGTGTGCGGCGTGGTGCCCGGCTTGGCACCCGAGCCGTTGCACGTCGTGCAGGCGGCGGGGGACGACAGGCGCAGCGGCACCGTCGCTCCCTTCACCGCCTCGGTGAAGTCGATGCGGACGTCGGTCTCGACGTCCTCGCCGCGGCGGGGGCGCGTGGCCGAGCCGGCCGACGCACCACCGCGGCGGTTGAACAGGCCACCGAGCAGGTCGCCCAGGCCGCCGCCACCGGCGCCCTGAGCGGCACGGCCGAACAGGTCGTTGACGTCGAAGCCGCCCGAGCCGAACCCGCCGGAGCCGGGGAAGCCCCCGCCGCCCGCGAACAGCCGGCGGGCCTCGTCGTACTGCTTGCGCTTCGCCGGGTCCGACAGCACGCCGTAGGCCTCGGAGACCGCCTTGAAGCGGGCCTCGGCCTTGGCGTCACCCGGGTTCGCGTCGGGGTGCAGCTCGCGGGCGAGCTTGCGGTACGACTTCTTGACCTCGTCGGCCGACGCGTCGGAGGAGACGCCCAGCTCGCGGTAGAAGTCCTTTTCGATCCAGTCCCTAGCACTCACCGGACGTCTCCTCCCTCCCCGAAATGATCAGCCTCAGGCTTCTTCAGCCGGCGCTCCGGGCTCGTGGTCGGTCACCGCGACGAGCGCGGGCCGGACGAGCTTGTCGCCGAACGTGTAGCCGCGGCGCAGGACGGCGGTGACCGTCGGCCCCTCGACGTCCGGGGACGTGCTGTGCTGCACGGCCTCGTGCACCGACGGGTCGAACGCCTCGCCCTCGTGCGCGAACGGCTCCAGGCCGGTCTTCTGCAACGTGGACACGAGCTTGTCCGCCACCGCCTTGAACGCACCGGTCAGGTCGCCGTGCGCGGCGGCCCGCTCGATGTCGTCCAGCACGGAGAGCAGCTCGGAGGCGACGGACGCCTTCGCGTTGTTGATCACCGCTTCGCGGTCGCGTTCCACCCGCTTGCGGTAGTTCGCGTACTCGGCGGTGAGCCGCTGGAGGTCCGCGGTGCGCTCGTCGAGCTGGGTCTTCAGCTCGGCGGCGACGGAGTCCACGACCTCCGCGACCAGGGGCTCTTCGGAAACCGGAGCAGTGCCTTCTCCCAGGCCCTCCTCGGATGCCGCGTGGGCCGGCGCCCGGACCTCCCCCGTTTCGGGGTCGATCCGGCGCCGGTCGTTCACGACGACCTGAGGCTGCTCCTCGTCAGGGGCGGCGTGCCTCGGTTCGGTCACTTCTTCTCGTCCTCGTCCACGATCTCGGCGTCGACGACGTCGTCGTCCTTCTTGGCACCCGCACCGGCGGCACCCGGAGCGTCGGCACCGGGGGCCTCGGCACCGGGAGCACCCGGAGCGTTCGCGTAGATCGCCTGGCCGATGGCCTGCGACTCGGTCGCGAGCTTCTCCACCGCGGCCTTGATGGCGGCGATGTCGGTGCCCTTGAGCGCCTCGGTCGCCTCGGCGATCGCGGCGTTGACCTTCTCCTTGATCTCCGCCGGGAGCTTGTCGTCGTTCTCCTTGACGACCTTCTCCGTCTGGTAGACCAGGGTCTCGGCCTGGTTGCGGACCTCGGCCTCCTCGCGGCGGCGCTTGTCCTCCTCCGCGTGGGCCTCGGCGTCCTTCACCATGCGGTCGATGTCGTCCTTCGGCAGCGCGGAGCCACCGGTGATCGTCATCGACTGCTCCTTGCCGGTGCCCAGGTCCTTCGCCGACACGTGGACGATGCCGTTCGCGTCGATGTCGAAGGTGACCTCGATCTGCGGCACGCCACGCGGGGCGGGCGGCAGGCCGGTCAGCTCGAACATGCCGAGCTTCTTGTTGTGCGCCGCGATCTCGCGCTCGCCCTGGAAGACCTGGATCTGCACCGACGGCTGGTTGTCGTCCGCGGTGGTGAAGGTCTCGGAGCGCTTCGTCGGGATCGTGGTGTTGCGCTCGATCAGCTTGGTCATGATGCCGCCCTTGGTCTCGATGCCGAGGGACAGCGGGGTGACGTCGAGCAGCAGGACGTCCTTGACCTCGCCCTTGAGGACACCGGCCTGCAGGGCGGCGCCGACGGCGACGACCTCGTCCGGGTTCACGCCCTTGTTGGGCTCACGGCCGCCGGTCAGCTCCTTGACGAGCTCCGCGACGGCGGGCATGCGGGTCGAGCCACCGACGAGCACGACGTGGTCGATGTCGCCGACGGAGATGCCGGCGTCCTTGATCACGTTGTTGAACGGCGCGCGGGTGCGCTCGAGCAGGTCGTTCGTGATCCGCTGGAACTCGGCGCGCGAGAGCGTCTCGTCGAGGAACAGCGGGTTCTTGTCCGCGTCGACGGTGATGTACGGCAGGTTGATCGAGGCGTTGCTGGAGCTCGACAGCTCGATCTTGGCCTTCTCGGCGGCCTCGCGGATCCGCTGCAGGGCCATCTTGTCCTTGGTCAGGTCGATGCCGTTGGCCTGCTTGAAGCGGTCGACCAGCCAGTCGACGATGCGCTGGTCCCAGTCGTCGCCACCGAGGTGGTTGTCACCGGAGGTCGCGCGGACCTCGACCACACCGTCGCCGAGCTCGAGCAGCGAGACGTCGAACGTGCCGCCACCGAGGTCGAAGACCAGGATGGTCTGCTCCTTCTCGCCCTTGTCGAGGCCGTAGGCCAGGGCGGCGGAAGTCGGCTCGTTGACGATGCGCAGCACGTTGAGGCCGGCGATCTGGCCGGCTTCCTTGGTGGCCTGGCGCTGCGCGTCCTCGAAGTAGGCGGGGACGGTGATGACGGCGTCGGTGATCTCCTCACCGAGGTACGCCTCGGCGTCGCGCTTGAGCTTCATCAGCACGCGCGCGGAGATCTCCTGCGAGGTGTACTGCTTGCCGTCGACCTCGTCGGTCTTCCAGGTGGTGCCGACGTGGCGCTTGACCGACCGGATGGTGCGGTCGACGTTGGTGACGGCCTGGTTCTTCGCGGGCTGACCCACGAGGACCTCGCCGTTCTTCGCGAACGCGACGATGGACGGGGTCGTCCTCGAGCCCTCCGAGTTGGCGATGACCGTCGGCTCACCGCCCTCGAGAACGGCGACGACGGAGTTGGTCGTCCCCAAGTCGATGCCGACTGCACGCGCCATTGGAGTTCCTTCCGCTAGTACTTGTTGAGCGTTGCCGGCTCAAGTTTGCCACCTGCTCAACCTTGAGTCCAACCGACTCAAGCTTTCTGACTGGCTCAACGGCCGGGAAAGTCCCGTTGTTCCCTCACAACGCGACGAGGGCCACCCCTTGTGGAGTGGCCCTCGACACAGTCCCCCTCGGACGAGCTCAGATCGCGAACACCCGCACCTCGCCGGACCCGGTCGTGAGGTTCAGCTCGAGCGGCGCGTTCGGGTCGGTCGCGACGTGGACCTCGCGCTCCCCGCTGCCCGACGTCCCGGTGACCCGGTACGGGCCGCCCGGCACCCGGACGTTGACGTCGCCGGAGCCGCTCATCACCCGCACCGACCTCGGCTCCGCCAAGGTCAGCTCGACCCGGCCGGAGCTGGCGTCGGCGATCACGTCGCCGCCGAGGAAGGAGCCGTCGATATCGCCGGACCTCGTGACGGCGAGAACCTTGCCCTTCACCGTGTTCAGCTCGATGCGCCCGGACCCGAGGTCGGCGGTCGCGGTGCCGCCCACCCTGGTGGCCCGGAAGTCGCCGGACCCGGTGCTCACCTTGACGTCCCCCGCGATGTCCAGGGTGGCGATGTCGCCGGAGCCGGTCTGGTACTCGACGGACTTCAGGCCCTCGACGACCGCGTCGCCCGACCCGACGTCACCGACGACCGCGATGTCGGCCGAGGGCACCAGGACCTCGTAGTTGACCTCGCAGCTGTCCCCGCACGCGTCCAGCACCAGCGCGTCGCCCTCGACCCGGTGGGTGGCGCCGGTCGGCTTGTTGTTCTTGTTGTGCTCCACCCTGCGGTGGATCTTCGTCTCGGTCAGGCCCTGCTGGTACCTGATCGTCACGTCCCCCGAGCCGTTGCGCGCACGCACCGACGTGAACTTCTCCGCGACGGCGTGGTCGTCGGAGAACTCGTATTCCACGATGCGGATGCCACAGCCCGACAGCCCTGTCAGCACCGCTCCCGCCAGCAACGCCACCAGCGCCGTCCTCATCATGCGCACAAAACTAGAGGTGGCGGGGCGCGGCGACACGGCAGTCAGCCCCCGAAGAGGGGGTGGGGCTGGCCCTACCCCGTCAGACGAGGTCTTCGAGGACCGCGCGCAGCGCCGGCGCCGTGCGCGCCGGGTCGTTCAGGAACCGCGTGGACGCCAGCACGTGCGCGGGCGCGATCCGCTCCCACAGCAGGCCCTCGACCGGCACCTCGGCGATGTGCAGCTCCACGCTCTGCGCCCACCGGCCGATCCGCGACTCGACGCCGCGCAGCACGTCGCCGATCGGCAACGCGGCCGGGCTCTGCACGCGGTGCAGCTGCTCGATGCCCGGCTTCAGCGCGAGCACCGCGGCGCGGCAGGCGGGGCGGGTCAGCAGCGCGGTGGCGTCCTCGGCCGTCGCGGGTTCGGCGCCGCGCGTGCACGCGTCCAGCGCGTCGGCCCACCAGCCCGGCCACTCCGCCGTCACCGCGGCGCGGTCCACCCCGGCCGGCACCCGCACCGGCAGCGGCGGGTCCAGACCGGGCACGTGCGGTTCGACGTCCACCGACAACGCGAGGGAGTCGCGCACGTACAGCGCTGTCAGCAGCCCGAGGCTCACCCCGTGGCTGATGCCGGACACCTCTCGCGCGAACTTCATGCCCTCATTCTTCCTCCGCGCGCGGGGCCGGATCGTCGCGACCGCGGATCAAGAAGGACACGATCGGCTCCAGTTCGTCCTCGGTCGGGGCGACGTCGGCTATCAGGCCCTGCACCAGCAGCCCGTCGATCGCGGCGAGGAACGCGCGGAACGCGACCGGGTCGGCGGGCTGCGCGAGCTCCACCGCCAGGTCGAGCCAGCGGCGCGCGGCGGGCTTGAGCTCGGGACGGCGGCCCGCCAGCAGGTACAGCTCGTACTCGGCGAGCGTCCGGCCCCGGTTGCAGCCGACCGCCTTCGCGAGGCTCGACGCGATCTCGCGCGCGCTGCCGCTCGCGACGATCTTCAGGATGTCGTCGCACAGCGCTTCGGCCGACCACAGCAGCGTGGCGATCAGCAGTTCGTCGAGCGTCGCGAAGTAGTAGGTGGGCGCCGTCGTCGGCACGCCCGCCTCACGGGCGACGCTGCGGTGCGTCACGCCGGCGATGCCCTCGCGCTCGATCACGCGCAGCGCGGCCTCGACGATCGCCCGCCGCTTCTTCTCCCCGCGCGCCTTGCGGCCGTCGACCTTCTGGCTCTCCACCACCGCGGTCAGTGCGTCCTCCCGAGTTCGAGCGTCACCACGCCTCCGATGATCAGCGCCAGCCCGATGACCATCGTCGGGTTGAGGGTCTCGCCGAGGAACCTCCAGCCGATGATCGCGACGGATGCGACGCCGACAGCCGACCATACGGCGTAGGCGACGCCCACGGGCATACCCGACTTCAACGCGCGCGAAAGTGCCGTGAAAGCGATGGCGTACCCGGCGACGACCACGACCGAGGGCCACAGCCTGGTGAAGCCCTCGGACAGCTTCAACGAGACCGTCGCCGCGATTTCCGCCACGATCGCCGCGGCGAGGAGCAGGTACAACACGGCGACCTCCGGAGGCTGGAACCAGATACCTGAACGATTGTTCCACAAGTTTTGGGGCCAGTTCCGGCTTCTTGACCGGTCCGTGAGGAGACACCGGCCACGTCCAAGTGGTTACTCAGCGGTAACCTGGCCTAGACTCCCGCCATGACCCTCCAGCTGGTTCTCGGACTCGTCGCCGTGGCGGTGAGCGTCGTCGCCTGGGGCGTGTTCGTCGCCGGCGTGCTGAAGCAGATCAGGATCATCCGGCTCGGCCAGCCGGACGGCACCCGCTTCGGGCCGTTCGTGCCGCGGATGAAGACGATGATCGTCGAGTTCGTCGCCCACACCAGGATGGCGAAGTTCCGCTCGGTCGCCCCGTGGCACTGGATGGTGATGTGGGGCTTCCTCATCGGCTCCGCGGTGCTGTTCGAAGCGTACGGCGAGGTGTTCGAGCCGCGCTTCCACTGGCCGATCATCGGCACGTGGTCGATTTGGCTGCTGCTGATCGAGCTGCTGGGCCTCGGCACCGTGGTGGGCGGTGTGGCCCTGGCGATCATCCGCCAGCTCAACCACCCTCGCCGGGCCGACCGGATCTCCCGCTTCGCTGGCTCGAGCTTCCGCTCCGCCTACTTCGTCGAGGCGGTCGTGATCATCGAGGGCATCGGCATCCTCATGGTCAAGGCGTTCAAGCAGTCGAGCGGCCTCGAGTCCGCGCCGCTGTGGACGTCGTTCGTGACGCAGCCGCTCTCACAACTCCTCCCCGCCGCACCGATCTGGGTGTCGGTGATGGCGCTGGTCAAGCTGCTGAGCGGCATGATCTGGCTGGTCGTCGTCGGCCGGAACCTCACGATGGGCGTCGCCTGGCACCGGTTCTCGGCGTTCTTCAACATCTACTTCAAGCGCGAGGACGACGGCGGCGTCGCCTTGGGCGCGCTCAAGCCGATGATGTCCGGCGGCAAGGTGCTCGACCTCGAGGAGGCCGACCCGGACAAGGACGTGTTCGGCGTCGGCAAGGTCGAGGACTTCAGCTGGAAGGGCTGGCTCGACTTCTCCACCTGCACCGAGTGCGGCCGCTGCCAGTCGCAGTGCCCCGCCTGGAACACCGGCAAGCCGCTGTCGCCCAAGATGGTCATCACGCAGCTGCGCGACCACGCGTACGCCAAGGCGCCGTACCTGCTGGCCGGCGGCTCGCGCGACATGGCCGGTGACGAGGTCGGCCTGGTCGAGGACAAGTACGAGGACTACAAGAAGCGCCTCGAGTCGATCGACGTGCTGGCGATGGCCGAGGCGGAGCGCCCGCTGGTGGGCGGTCCCGCCGAGCTCGGCGTCATCGATCCCGAGGTGCTGTGGTCGTGCACGACCTGCGGCGCGTGCGTCGAGCAGTGCCCGGTCGACATCGAGCACGTCGACCACATCGTCGACATGCGCCGCTACCAGGTGCTGATCGAGTCGAACTTCCCGACCGAGCTCGGCGGCATGTTCAAGAACCTCGAGAACAAGGGCAACCCCTGGGGTCAGAACGCCAAGGACCGCCTCGCCTGGACCGAGGGCCTCGACTTCGAGGTGCCGGTGTTCGACGGCGACCTGGGCGACGCGGAGTACCTGTTCTGGGTCGGCTGCGCCGGCGCGTTCGAGGACCGCGCGAAGAAGACCACGCGGGCCGTCGCCGAGCTGCTGCACACCGCGGACGTGAAGTACACGGTGCTCGGCCCGGAGGAGACCTGCACCGGTGACCCGGCCCGCCGCGCCGGCAACGAGTTCCTCTTCCAGATGCTCGCGCAGCAGAACGTCGAGGTGCTCAACGCGGTGTTCGAGGACCGCCCGGCCGGCCAGCGCAAGATCGTCGTGACGTGCGCGCACTGCTTCAACACGCTCGCGAACGAGTACCCGCAGGTCGGCGGCACCTACGAGGTCGTGCACCACACGCAGCTGCTGAACAAGCTGGTCCGCGAACGCCGCCTGGTGCCGGTCGCGCCGGTCACCGAGGACGTCACGTACCACGACCCGTGCTACCTGGGCCGCCACAACAAGGTCTACGAAGCCCCCCGCGAGCTCATCGGGGCGTCCGGCGCGAAGCTGCGCGAGATGCCGCGCCACGAGGAGCGCTCCATGTGCTGCGGTGCCGGTGGCGCCCGCATGTGGATGGAGGAGCGGATCGGCAAGCGCATCAACCTCGACCGCGTGGACGAGGCCCTCGGCACCGCGCCGTCGAAGATCGCGACCGGCTGCCCGTTCTGCCGCGTGATGCTGACCGACGGCGTCACCGCGCGGCAGTCCGACGGCCAGGCCGGTGCGCACGTCGAGGTGGTGGACGTCGCGCAGATGCTGCTGGAGTCCGTGCGCCGCGGCACGGAAAAGCAGGACACGCCGACCGACGAGGTCCCGACCGGCACGCCGCTGCCGAACGAGGACAAGGCGAAGGCCTGAGTTCCACGGCATGAGAAAGGCCCTCGGTCCACATCGGACCGAGGGCCTTCTTCGTCGCCGGGTCAGTCCTTGTCGGTGACCTTGTCGTAGACGACGTTCAGGACCCAGCCGGTGAGGGCGACGATGATCGCGCCCCAGAAGGCGGGCCAGAAGCCGTCGACGCGGAACGGCAGGTCGAGCCGCTCGGCCAGCCAGCCGGTGAGCATGAACAGCAGCGCGTTCACCACGAGCCCGATCAGGCCGAGCGTGAGCAGGTAGAACAGGCAGCCGAAGAACTTCACCAGCGGCTTCACGACCGCGTTCACCAGGCCGAAGATCACCGCGACGCCGAGCAGCGTGAGGACCTTCGACCCGGTGGTGCCCTCACCCAGGTCGATGCCCGGGAGGGCGGTCGACACCCAGACCGCCACGGCGGTCAGCAGCACATGAACCAAGATGCCCATGCCGCGCAGACTAGCCGTGGCGTGTCCTAAGTGGTCAGGACCTGCGGCGGCGGCGCGCCACGAGGAACGCACCCGTGCCGGCCGCCAAGAGCAGCGCGCCGAGGCCGAGGAAGCCCAGCGGCGACGCGCCCGTGGACGCGAGACCGGACCTGTTGCCCGCCTGCGCCACGGCCGGAGCGGTCGTGGTCGTGGTGGTCGTCGGCGCGGCGCTGGTCTGCGAAGGCGACGTGGTGGTCGTCGGCGCCGTGGTGCCCCCTTCTACGACCTTGATCATCGTGCTGACGACGTTGTTCTTGTGGTCGACGTCCTCGTAGCCCTCGGGGACGAAGCGCACCATCGCGTGCACCTCGGTGTACTCCAGGTCGTTCAGCTCGATCTTGAGAGCGATCTCGGTCTGCTTGCCGGGCAGGATCTTCTCCACGGTGGTGAAGACCTCGTCGGTGCCGGGCTGCAGGGTCACGTTGTCGCTGTGGGACAGCAGCTTCGCGGAGAAGCTGCCGAGGACGACGGTCGGCGCGACCGGCACGTTGCCCTTGTTGGAGACCGTGAGCTTCAGGTCGAGCCGGTCGCCGAGGGTGTAGGTGTCCTTGACCGGCGAGAGCGTGGACGCGAGCGCCATGTCGGCCTTGGCGTCGACGTAGCGCAGGTCGACCCGCGCGTTGCGCTCGTGGGTGAACGGCACGGCCCGGCTGCGGGTCAGCCAGTCGACGTCCTGGTCGGACTTGGGCCGCGCCAGCGTGAGACGGCTCTTCGCGAGGTTCGGCGCGGTGACGGTCAGGGTGCCGAGCGGGAGGTCGAGCAGGTAGCGGCCGTCCTCGCCCGCGCCGGTCTCGGCGGAGAAGTCGGCCCCGGTCGCCGTCTTGCCGGTGACCTTCACCTTGCCCTCGTGGGTCTTCTCGCCGGCCTGCTTCACGCCGTCGTCGTTCGCGTCGACGAACGTGAAGCCGTTGAGGAAGTTCCCGCGCAGCGGGAAGTCCGCGTCCGACGCGGACTCGGCAGCGCCCCGGGCCGGCTTGGTGGTCGAGTAGTCGGACATGTCCGAGTTGGCGATCGAGTACTTCGGCCCCTTGGGCAGCACGGCCTTGTACCTGCCGTCCGGACCCGTCGGGAAGTTGCCGACCTTCTCGTTCGTGCCCACGACGAAGACGGTGACCCCGGGACCGTTGGCCCGGACGTTCTCCCCTTCGCTGAAGAGGTTGTCCCCGTTGCGGTCGAGGAAGAACAGGCCCTCGACGGTGATCGTCTCACCCTGGGCCGCGGCCGAGGTGGCCGTGACGGGCAGGGCGAGAGCAGCCGTCATCGCGACGGCGAAGAGCTTCTTCACTTGTGTCCCCAGGAGTTTTCGGTGGATCAGGAACGACGGCGGCGCGCCACGAAGAACGCCGTGGTGCCCGCCGTCAGGAGCAGGGCGCCGAGGAGAAGTTCGCGTCCATCCCGCCGTTGCGGTTCTGGTCGAGGAACGAGTGGCCGATCAGCCGACCACCGCGCACACCGAAGTCGACGGTGCCGCCTCCGGTCGTCACGCTCCGGCGCCCGGTGGGCGCGTACCGCCCGGCGACCTCGACGCTGACCACGTACCTGCCCGCGGGCAGGTCGCGAACGCCGTACCTGCCGTCCGCGCCGGTCGCGTGCTCACCGACGAGCTCACCGGAGCCGTCCCGGACGATCTTGACGATCTTCTCGTTCGGCACACCCGGCTCGCCGGCGGTCTTGCCGTCCTCGTTGCGGTCGAACCACACGAGGCCTTCGATCGAGATCTCGTCCTGCGCGGCGGCCGTACCGGCCACGGGCAGGAGAAAGGCAGCCGCCATCGCGGCCGCGCAGAGCTTGCGCACAGTTCCCCCAGGTTCCGCTACCCCATCCGAGTATCGGAATCCGGGGGGACCGGCGTTGCATGATCTCCGTCACTCGGACAGCGGGTAGCCACCTCGCTGTCGAATGTGCGCCGAGGAGCGGGTTCCAAGTCGCCCGACAGCACCTCCACGACCTGGCGCAGCAGATCGCGCAGGGTCTCGAGGTCCGTCCCCGGCAGCGCGGTGAAGAGGTCCCGCTCCCGTTCCGCCTGACCCGCGACGGTCCGCAGGAAGATCTCGCGGCCCGCGTCCGTGAGCGTCGCCGGCGACGACCGCCGGTCGCTCGGGTCGAGCTCGCGCACGACCAGGCCGGCCTTCTCCAGCCGGTCGAGCCGGCTGGTGATCGTCGTGGCCGGGCTCAGCGTGCCGTTCGCGAACTGCTTGGGCGTGAGGCGGTGCGGCGGCCCGATCCAGAACAGGCGCGCGAGGATCTCGTAGTCGGCGCGGTTGAGGCCGTGCGGCGCGGCGATCTCCGTGGCGAGGAAGTCGAGGTACTTGACCGGATCGATCGCCGGGACCGCGGCCCTCCACGACTCGACCTCGGCATCGATGTCGTCAGCACCACGGTCGCCCATCCCACGATGGTAGATGCGGCGCGGCCCGCGTCTTTCCCGGACGCGGGCCGCGCTTCCCATCAGCCGGTGACGCTGACGTACCCGTGCACGACGTTGTTCTGCGGGTTGACGTCGCCCTCGACGTCAGCCGGCGCGCTGAACTCGACGCTCAGATCCCCTGGAGCAGTCGCGACGAACGTGGCCAGCACGAAGTTCGGCTCACCGGTGTTCGGTGCGACCGCGCCGAGCAACGTGGTGGCCTCGCGCTCCCAGACGTGGTGGACGTCGCCGGTGATGCTCTCCAGCCTCAGCCCGGCACCCCAGCGGGCGTCGAACTGGAGCTGGTCGGCGACGTTGCCGATGTTGCCGTAGAAGACCTGGAACGTGACGCGCTCGCCGACCGCGACCACCGGCCGGTCCACCACGACGACGCCGACGCTCTTGTCGTGCACCGCCTTGCGGTAGCCGGCGTCCACCCGCTGCCGCGAGCCGTGCTGGACGGTGACGGTGTGCCGGCCGCTGCGCAGCCAGTCGACGTCGGAGTCACGCCCCGGCTTCGTCAGACCGTGCCCCCGCGGCCGGGCGAACTCCATCTCGTAAGTGCCGTCGGCGAGCCCGGTGAAGCTGTATTGGCCGCGCTCGTCGGTGGTGGCGTTGGCAGGTCTGCCCGGCAGGCCGACCAGGACACCCGCCATCGGCGGTTCGCCCGCCTGGCGCACGCCGTCCTCGTTGACGTCGAGCCACACCTCGCCGTTGACGGTGTTCGGCCGCTCGGCGATCGCGGGTGAGGCGGCGAGCAGGACTGCTGCGGACGTGAAGAGACCCACGGTGAACTTGCGCATCGGTGCTTCCCCCATGTTCGAGATTCCCCAGAGGCCCGTCCGGGGCCTACCGGAGGTGACTCGCGCGAGCGGGCAAGCCGGTTGCCGCGGTGATCCGATCGTTATTCCCGTTGCGCCCCAACGGAAACGCAGAACGGCCCGCGTCTCTCCCGGACGCGGGCCGTTCCGTCTCACCCCTTGGTGATCAGCGTCCCCCTGGTTGCGGATCCCGCAGGTAAGACACCTCAGGTGCTGCCGATGTTGCCCCACCCGCCGAATTTCACTCGAATGCAGTAACGACCGGCTGGCGCACCCCACCGGTCCTACGCTGATCACCATGAGCGAGAAGCCGTCGGGGGCAGGCGAGAGCACGCTGACAGTCGTCCTCGCGCTGCTGGTCAACCTGGCTATCGCGGTCATGAAGGCCATCGCGGGCGTGGTGACCGGTTCGGCCGCGATCCTCTCCGAAGCGGCCCACTCGGTGGCCGACACGTTCACCGAGGCCCTGCTGCTGACCGCCCTGCGCCGCTCCGACCGCCCCGCCGACCGCCGCCACCCGTTCGGCTACGGCAAGGAGCGCTACTTCTGGTCGCTGCTGGCCGCCGTCTCGATCTTCGCGTCGGGCGCGGTGTTCGCGTTCTACGAGGGCTTTCGCACAGTCTTCGGCGCCCCGGAGGAACAGACCCGCCCGCTAGTCGGCTACATCGTGCTGGGCCTGGCCTTCGCCCTCGAGTCGGTGTCGTGGACCCAGGCGTTCCGGCAGGTCCGCTCCGAGTCGAAGAAGCACGGCCGCGGCTTCCGGGACTTCCTGCGCGTGTCCGACGACCCGACCGTGAAGACGGTGTTCCTCGAGGACTCCGCCGCCCTGATCGGCCTGGTCCTGGCGTTCCTCGGCCTCGGCCTGCACCAGCTGACCGGCTCGTCGGTGTGGGACGGCCTCGCCTCGCTGGCGATCGGCGTGCTGCTGGCACTCGTCGCCTACACCCTGGCGCGCACCAACCGCGGCCTGCTGATCGGCCGCCAGGCGGACTCGGTGGTGGTCAAGGCGATCTGGCACCGCCTGGCCGGAGAACCCGAGGTCGACGCCGTCGTGGACCTGCTGACGATGCTCATCGGCACCGACCGCGTGCTGCTCTGCGCGCGCCTGGACTTCGTCGACACGCTGACGGCGTCCGAACTGGAAATCGCCTGCGTCCGCATCTCCGCGGAACTGCACGCGGAGTTCCCCGACCTCGACGAGATCTTCCTGGAACCGGTGCCCCGCACCGACCCGGACCTGCGGCGCCGGGTGCTGGAGCGCTACGGCTTCTAGCGGCGCGTGTCCGTGCGGTGGAAGTTCAGGTAGGCGCGGCTCGGCGTGGGCCCGCGCTGCCCCTGGTACCGGCTCCCGGTCTGCGCCGAGCCGTAGGGGTGCTCGGCCGGGCTGGACAGCTTGAACAGGCAGAGCTGCCCGATCTTCATGCCGGGGTGCAACGTGATCGGCAGGTTGGCGACGTTCGACAACTCCAGCGTGATGTGCCCCGAGAAGCCGGGGTCGATGAAGCCCGCCGTGGAGTGCGTGAGCAGCCCGAGCCGGCCGAGGCTGGACTTGCCCTCGAGCCGCCCCGCCAGGTCGTCCGGCAACGTGACCATCTCGTACGTCGAGCCGAGCACGAACTCACCGGGGTGCAGCACGAACGGCTCACCCTCGGGCGTCTCGACCAGGCTCGTCAGGTCGTCTTGCTGCTGCGCCGGGTCGATGTGCGTGTACCTCGTGTTGTTGAAGACCCGGAAGAACCGGTCCAGCCGCACGTCGATGCTCGACGGCTGGAGCATCTCGACGGTGAAGGGGTCGAGGAGGAGACGGCCGGACTCGACCTCTTTGCGCAGATCCTGGTCACTCAGCAGCACCGGGACAGGCTAGCCCAGGCTTGTGTATGATCGGCGACGCAGTGCTTCGCGGGTGTAGTTCATTGGTAGAACGACAGCTTCCCAAGCTGTAGAGGCGGGTTCGATTCCCGTCACCCGCTCCAACAGCGAAGGCCCCAGGTCACCACGACCTGGGGCCTTCGCTGTGTGCCTGCACGTCACCGCCGTCCGGACGCAACGATCCTCCGCGCCTCGGCCACGATCTCGGCGTCCAGCTGGTCCGCGGACCGTTCGAGGGCGACACCGACCTCCGCGTACTCGTCGAGGTACTCGTAGTCGAAACCCAGCAGCTTGAGCTCCCGAGGCAGCTCCACCGGTGCCATCGGGAAGGTGTTCCACGCCCGGACGGCCAGCGCCTTGGGAGTGAGGGTCGCCCGTCAAGACGCGTGACGCCATGAGCCTGACGACAGCAGCTGGTTTTCAGGGGCTCAGTCGACCGGCAGGCCCCACGGCCGGCGGTCCAGTTCCACCCAGCCGCCGCCACGGGCCAGAGCGGCCCGAACTCCGGCCACGTGCTCGGCGAACGAAGCCAGGTCCCCGTGCAGCAGCTCGGCACGGTCGACGTCCAGGGGGTGCGTGTCGTCGTGCCACAGGTCGACGGCGAACGAGGCGACGAACGACATCGACTGCAGCAGTTGC
Source organism: Lentzea jiangxiensis (assembly GCF_900104175.1). Lineage (GTDB taxonomy): Bacteria > Actinomycetota > Actinomycetes > Mycobacteriales > Pseudonocardiaceae > Lentzea > Lentzea jiangxiensis. Next base: position 117,544 of record NZ_FNIX01000020.1, on the reverse strand, counting down.
AAGAGGGCCACGGACGGTTGTGAGGTCTCGGCCAGGTAGGTGAGACGGATCTCCTCGCAGGCGGTGAGGAGGGCGCGGACTTGGCGGATGGCGTCGGCGGGGGTGCCGTCCCAGGACGGGTCCGGCCACACGCGGTCGCTCAGCTCCAGCCAGAGCCGCCAGCCCGTTGCCAGTTCCGCGTCGTCCGCGGGACTCCACTTACCCATGTCTCCACTGTGCATGCGGGCGGAGCGAGAGTCTCGTGACGATGACGCACGCCACGGCACCCCGCGTGTGACTCGCGGCGGCGCCCCTGTTCGGGTGCGCCGCCGCGAGGATCATCAGGAACGAACGGCTCGTTCGGGTGCCGTGTCGGGCTCGTCGGACTTCAGCGAGTCGATCAGGGCGTCGCGCTCCCGGGACGGTTCCGGCTTCGCGAAGCCGATCACCAGGTACAGGACCAGCGAGACCAGCAGCGGCGTCGAGACGATCAGGGCCTGCGAGACGGCGAAGTCCTTCAGGAACTGCTGCTCGACGTAGAGGAACACCCAGGTGGAGAGGCCACCGACGGTCGACGACAGCGCTGCCGTGGGACCGATCTTGCGGAACCACGGGAGCAGGCCGAGCATCAACGGGATCGCGATCGGGCCCATCGTGGCCGCCACCAGGGCGATCACGACCTTCAGCACGAAGCCCTTGGTGTCCGCGGTCAGGGCGATGGTCATCGACAGGCCGATGAACGCGAACGTGGTGATGCGCGCCAGTTTCAACTGTGCGTCCGCGCTCATCGAGAGTGCGCCCTTCCACAGTCGCGGAAGGATGTCACGGGTGATGACGGCGGTGATGACGTTGGCGTCGGAGGAGACCATCGCCATCGTGTGCGAGAAGAAGCCGGCGAGGACGAGACCCACCATGCCCGCGGGGAGCATGGCCTTGCCCATCTCGACGTAGGCCTGTTCGGCGTTGGCCTCCATGCCCGGCACGATCAGCGGGGCTGCCCACATCGGGAAGAACAGGACCAGCGGCCACACGAGCCACAACGCGGCCGAGAGCAGGGCCGAGCGCTTCGCGGCGAAGCCCGACGGGGCCGCCATGTAGCGCTGGGCCAGGTTCCACATGCCGCCGTTGTACTCGAGCGTCTTGATCAGGAAGAGCGCCATGAAGAACGTCAGCGTGTAGGGGCCGGTCAGCGGGTCGCTGTGGCTCTCGGGGAGCTTGTCCCAGATCGTCCACATGAAGTCGATGCCGCCGAAGTGCGAGGCGACGGCGAAGAACATCGCGAAGCCCGCGAGGCCCTGGATGACGAACTGGCCGAAGTCGGTCAGCGCGTCGGCCCACAGGCCGCCGAGCACCGAGTAGACCATCGTGACGACGCCGACGAGCGCGATGCCCCAGCCGATCGGGACACCGGCGAAGCCCTGCAGCAGCAACGCGACGGCGACCCACTTGGCCGCGATGTCGACGACCTTCAGACCGGCACCCGCCCACGCCATGACCTGCTGCGTCGGGACGTTGTAGCGGATGGCGAGGTACTCGAGGGGCGACTTGACGTCGTGCTTCGACCGCAGCCGGTTCCAGGCGGGCGCCCAGAGGAACGCGCCGATGCCGACACCGATGCCGATCGTCAGCGACCACCAGATGTAGACCGTGAGGCCCAGCCGGTACGCCTCCGCCGCGAACGCGACGAACATGACGGCGCTGTACCCGGACATGTGGTGGGAGATGCCGGACAGCCACCAGGGCATCTTGCCGCCCGCGGTGAAGAAGTCGGCGACGTTCTTGATCCGCCCGCGGGACCAGAGGCCGATTCCGACCATCACCACGAAGTAGCCGGCGACCACGACCCAATCGAGGCTTTCCATGTGACCTCCAAGCGTGCACACACGTGTGCCCGCGAGAGCGCACCAGGCCTCGGGCGGCGGAACCTGGCACATCCCGCACGGGATATGTGACGTAGGTCTTACGAGACTGTTGCGGTAGGACGGAAGACCTTGGGCGGTCTTGAATCACATTCGTGATCCTTGTTCATCCACATGAACAGAATGAGGCCAGGCGCGACCCGATCCGGCTGCCGGCTGGACACCTGCCGGTTGCACTTCTTGATCGGCCGCCGCGTTCGCGCGAGCGGCCTCCCCGCTCGCTCATGTCCGGTTCAGGGCGTGCGGAGGAGTGTCTCTTTCGCCACCACCGGCTGGTCGGCCTTGCCGAGGTTACTGTCGAGTAATACTCTGTTGTTACCGGTCAGTAGGCGACCCTGCCGCGACCCTGAGGAGTGAGCTGACGAGATGGGCCACTACAAGAGCAACGTCCGGGATCTCGAGTTCAACCTGTTCGAGGTCTTCAACGTGCAGGACCACCTCGGCACGGGGCCGTTCGAGCAGTCCGACGAGGACACGGCGCGCAGCGTGCTGGCCGAGGTGAAGAACCTCGCGGAGGGTGTCCTCGGGGACTCCTTCGTCGACGCCGATCGCAACCCGCCGGTGTTCGACCCGGCGACGCACTCGGCCACCCTGCCGGAGTCGCTGAAGAAGTCGTACCAGGCGGTGTGGGACGGCGAGTGGTACCGCCTGTTCCTGCCGAACGAGCTGGGCGGCTTCGGCACCCCGCCGTCGGTCACGTGGGCCGCGTCCGAGCTGCTGCTCGGGGCGAACCCGGCCGTCTACATGTACCTGGCGGGTCCGAGCTTCGCGACGGTCGTCTACAACAACGGCACTGAGCGCGACAAGCAGTGGGCCCAGCTGATGATCGACCGCGGCTGGGGCGCCACGATGGTGCTGACCGAGCCGGACGCCGGCTCCGACGTCGGCGCCGGCCGCACCAAGGCCTTCAAGCAGGACGACGGCAGCTGGCACATCGAGGGCGTGAAGCGCTTCATCACGTCCGCGGACCAGGACCTGACCGAGAACATCATGCACATGGTGCTCGCTCGTCCCGAGGGCGAGGGGATCGAGGCGAAGCCCGGCACCAAGGGCCTGTCGCTGTTCCTGGTGCCGAAGTTCCACTTCGACCCGCAGACCGGTGAGCTGGGCGAGCGCAACGGCGCCTTCGTCACCAACGTCGAGCACAAGATGGGCCTCAAGGCGTCCACCACGTGCGAGCTGACCTTCGGCCAGCACGGCGTGCCTGCCAAGGGCTGGCTGCTCGGCGAGGTGCACGACGGCATCGCGCAGATGTTCGACGTCATCGAGTACGCCCGCATGATGGTCGGCACCAAGGCCATCGCGACGCTGTCGACCGGCTACCTGAACGCGCTGTCGTACGCCAAGGAGCGCGTGCAGAGCGCCGACCTCACGCGCATGACGGACAAGACCGCCCCGCGCGTCACCATCACCAACCACCCCGACGTCCGCCGCAGCCTGATGCTGCAGAAGGCGTACGCCGAGGGCCTGCGCGCCGTGTACCTCTACACCGCGACCCTGCAGGACAAGGTGATGCTCGGCGGCGATGACGCGGAGCTGGCGGCCAAGGTCAACGACCTGCTGCTGCCGATCGTCAAGGGTGTCGGCTCGGAGCGCGCGTACGAGCAGCTCGCGCAGTCGCTGCAGACGCTGGGCGGCTCGGGCTTCCTGCAGGAGTACCCGATCGAGCAGTACATCCGCGACGCGAAGATCGACTCGCTGTACGAGGGCACCACGGCCATCCAGTCGCTGGACTTCTTCTTCCGCAAGATCATCCGCGACAAGGGCCAGGCGCTCGCGTTCATCAACGGCGAGATCCAGAAGTTCCTCGACAACGAGGGCGGCAACGGCCGTCTGAAGGAGGAGCGCGCTCTCCTGAAGCAGGGCCTGGAAGACCTGCAGGGCATGCTCGGCGCCCTGGTCGGCTTCCTGACCACGTCGCAGGAGGACGTCCGCAACCTCTACAAGGTCGGCCAGAACTCGGTCCGCCTGCTGATGACCGCGGGTGACGTCCTCGTCGGCTGGCTGCTGCTGCGCCAGGCCGAGGTCGCGCTGGAGAAGCTCGGCGGCACGCCGTCCGCCAAGGACAAGGCGTTCTACGAGGGCAAGATCGCGGTGGCGTCGTTCTTCGCGAAGAACGTGCTGCCGGAGCTCACCTCGCGCCGCAAGATCGCGGAGTCCACGGACAACGCGCTGATGGACATCGACGAGAGCGCTTTCTGAGCCCCTCACCGACGACGGGCCCGCGTACCTCCTGCCCGAGGTGCGCGGGCCCGTTTCCATTGCGCCGGAAGAACAGCGGACCGACCGCGGCACCGAGGTCGAACAGCACCAGCGCGAAGACCTCACCGGGTGCAGCTTGACTTCGTTGTCAGTTGACAGGGCCTCGTTCGGAATCAAAAATTGCCCGGTGGCCCTGTACCTGCTGATGGTGTGCGCGATCGCCGGTGTCGCGGTGCTCGCGACGCTCGTCCTGCGCCGCGTGAAGAACCGGCAGCGGCGCCAGGACGCGCTGTGGTCCGGGTACCGGCAGCACATGGACGAGCTGCGCGAAGCGTCGCCCGGGGCCGAGTTGGCCAGGGTGGCGCAGGTCCACCAGGGAGCGGAGCACGGCACGAAGGCCGTGATCGCGTGGGAGCGGACCGGGATCGAGCAGGAAACGTGGTTCGAGGGGACCGACCTGGACCCCGGCGACCTCCTGCTGCTGCGCGGGAGCCCTGGCTGGGGGCCGGACGCCGGCAGTCCCAACGTCTTCTACGTGGCGCCGGGTCAGGTCCTGTCGTTGATGACCGTGGAGGCGCAGGAGGCCGCGGCCCGGCACCAGCACAGGCGCGCGGCCACCGACGTCACTCCTTGAGAGCGCGGGCAGCGGCGAAGCAGTAGACGCCGAACGCGGCGATGCCGATGGCGACCGCGGTCAGCAGGAACATGCCGTAGGGCTGTGCCGCCAGCGTCTTCAGCGCCTTGTCCATGCCACCGGACTGCTGCGGGTCCGCGTTGACGGCGGCGAGTCCGACGAGGACACCGATCACCGCATAGGCCGTGCCCTTGCCGATCCAGCCGATCCTGCCCACCGGCTCGATCCACGACGGCGCGCGGCTCATGTCGAGGTCCTTCTCGAAGGACTTCTTGACGCCCTTGTAGATGATCACACCGGCGATGGAGAGGATGCCGATGGCGATGGCGCCGACGATGAACTGGCCACCGGGCCACGAGAGCACCTGCGCGGTGAGCTCCTGCTGCTGCTGCTGGTTCTGGTTGCCGGAGCCACCGGACCCAGTCGCGTACTTGAACGCACCGAAGGCGATACCGGTCGCCGTGACGGCACGGGCCGCGGAGCCGATGCGCTTGGAGATCCGCTTGCGCTTCTTGTCGATGTAGGTGTACCCGACGAACGCCAGGAGCAGCTGCCACAGCGCGAAGCACACCAGCCCGATCGCCAGGGTCCACAGCAGCCACGAACCGGCCTGGGCGATGTCGCTCAACGCGCCTTTCGAGTCGGCCTGTTCGGAAGCACCGAACGCGACCTGGATCGCGAGCCACGCCACAAGGACGTGCACAACCCCGTACAACACCATCCCCGCGCGCCCCAGCGTCTGGACGACGGGATGTCTTCGCGCCTCTTGCGCAAAAGTGGCCACGAACGGGTGAATACCCGCGCGTGGCCACCGTGAACCAGCGTCTTGTCAGCTGCCAGGCGGCGGCGGCTCGCAGATGATCTTGAACTGCGGGTCGTACTTCACCGTGCGCGACTCGGTGCGGGACTGGCCGTTGCGGCGGTCCGTTATCGTGCGCGTGTCCGTCACGGAGAAGCCGGGTGAGCCGTTGCTCGGCGTGCAACCGGCCTTGTTGACCTTCTTCTCCTGCGGCTGCGTGGGGGCGAAATCACCGCTGGTGGAGCCGGTGACGTCGTAGTTCTTGGTGCCCCACAGCACGATCTTGATCGACGAAGGCGTCCAGATCGTCTGGATCGCGACGCCCGTGTCGTCCGGGTTCGTGAAGGCGATGTCGATCACGCTGTTGCCTGCGCCGTCCATGAACACGGTGGCCTCGCGGCCCTTCGGGTACCGCGTGATCCAGTAGCTGTGCTCCCGGTGGCCCGCGTCCTTCATGCCCGCGTAGTAGTACGCGTTGTAGAGCGTGGTCGCGAACTGCGAGATGCCGCCGCCGACCGCCTGGCCGGGGATGCCGTTCTCGATGATGCCCGACTCGACGTAGCCCTGCGCGGTGCCGCGCGGACCCGTGTACTTGTTGAGGCTGAACGTCTCCTTGGGCTTCACGATCGCGCCGTTGACCTTTTCGGCGACGACGCGGATGTTCACACCCGAGGCAGGGGTGAAGCCACCGGTCTGGAACTCGCCGATGACCTCCTTGATGCCCATCTTGTTCGCCTGCTCGGTGGTGACCTTCGCGGGCGTGTGCTTGTACTCGAACTTGATCTCGCGGCCGTCGGTCTTCTTCAGCGTGTCGAAGTACGGCTGGAGGTTCTTGTCCCAGTCGAGGTCGAGGCCGTCCACCGAGGGCTTGACCGTCGGCCTGCCGCCCTCGAAGACGATCTGGGCGTCCTTGCCCTCCTTGACCGTGTCCTTGAGCTGCGGCGTCGTGACCTCGGCGAGCTTGTCCCTGTTCGGCGTCACGTTCAGCGCGCCGCCCTCACCGGGGGCGAACGACAGGGTGGTGCCGATCTGCTCCGGGGTGAGCGTCGCGTCCTTGCCCTCGCCCTTGATGACGACCGGACCGGAGACCGCGGTCTTCACGATCTCGTTGAGCGCCTTCTCGACGCCCTCCTTGGTCGTCTTGACCTCGGTGAAGTCCATCGGGACGTCGACCGGGTCGCCGGACGCCCAGTTCGCGACGACGGCGCTGACGGCACCCTCGGTCTTGAGCTTCTGACCCGCGTGCGGCTCGACGGCGACGGGGGTGGCGCCCTCGAACCTGATGGTGCCCTCGACGGGCTCGTGGTCGAGCTTGGGGCGCATGGCCTCCAGCGCGCCGGAGACCTTCACGTCGTCGGCCTTCGTCGCGACACCGACCTCACGGCTCGTGAAGAACGAGGTGACGCGCGTGATCGGGCTGAGCGGCTGGCTGCCGGCACGGTCGATCGTGCTGTTCCAGTCGAGCTCGAGGCCCGCCGCGTTCGGGTCGAGCTCCGCCGTGACGTCGCCGGCCTTGAGCGCGACGGGCTTGCTCAGGCGGGGACCGATCTCGTCGCGGAGCTTCTTCTCGGCCTCGTCGTGGGCCATGCCGCCGACGTCGACGCCCGCCACGGTCACGCCGCGCGGGACGTTGCCGCTCGAGACGAGGATGTCGAGGCCGTACAGCAACCCCAGGACGCCGATGGCGGCCGCGACCACGATCAGCGCCTTCTTCTTCGTGTTCTTCGGCTGTGCCTCGTCCGCGCCGGGCTCGACCATCACGGGCCCGTGGACGCCGGAGTCCTCCGGCCGGGGCAGGGGCTGCGGCTCGGGCGGCCCCACCGGCTTCATGTACTCCGTGGCCGCCTCGCCCGCCGGGAACCCGACGCCGGGCACGGCCGCGGTGACGGTCGGCTCGTTCGAGTCGGGCTCCTCAGACGGCCAGGCCTCGGTCGAGGCGTCCACCTGGACCGGGGTCAACCTGGTCGTCTGCTCGGAGGACGTGCCGCCTGGACCCACCGGAGGCATCGCTCTCGTCTTGTCAGCGTCGTACGGCACAGCTCTCCCCGTTGCCTGTCTCTCCTGAGGTGGCATATGTGTGCAGCTATCAGGCGCAGATCACGAACCGGCGGCTCATAGGTACAGACCAGTACCGTGCTCGGTCAGCTCGGTCGCCACCGCGTGCAGATCGCGTTCCCTGATCACGAGGTACGTGGTGCCCTGCACCTCGACCTCGAACTGGTCCTCCGGGTTGAACATCACCCGGTCGCCGACCTTCACGTGGCGCACTCCGGTACCGACTCCGAACACCTCACCCCACGCCAACCGCTTCGCCATCTGGGCAGTAGCGGGGATCACGATGCCACCGCTGGAACGCCGCTCGCCGTCCTCCGGCGAGATGCGGACCATCACACGGTCGTAGAGCATCTGGATCTCGAGCTTGACATCAGGCACCAGCAGAGTCTACGTGGCTTGCCCAGCCCCCTCGTCCATGCCGCCCATCAGCAGCGGTAGGCGGGTAGGTGCATCGGCAACCACTCGGACGGGGACCCCCCAGTCCTGCCTGGTCAGACGGCAGACCGGGTGTTCGTCGGCAGGATCGTCACTGCAACTGGCGGCCTGCGCTACGACGTGCAGAACGCCGTTCGTGACCTGATCGTTGATCCGCAACGCCCGTACCAGTTCGGTGCTGACGCCCGCGCCCTCGAGGATGAGCTCCGGGGGAGAGCTCGTGATCTCCAAACGCGTTGAGGGGCCGTACCTCTCGTCCAGCTTCGTCCCGGTCGGCGGGGTGAAGACGACCGCGAGCTCGAACGCCCCGGACGCGATGTCCGTCGACGGCCGCTTCACCTCGTGGGCGGCGCCGTCGATCCTGGTGGCGGACGCCGCGAACCGCTCCAGGCGGTGGGCGGCGCTCGCGACGACGACCAGCTCACCGTCGACCAGCAGCGCGTCGGACGGCTCGGCGACGTCCGTGGCGATGGTCGTCAGCGTCCGGGCCGCGGGGTCGTAGCGGCGGACCGCGTTGTTGTAGGTGTCGCTGATGACCACCGAGTGGTCGTCCAGGACCGTGACGCCCAACGGGTGCTGCAGCAGCGCCTCGTCCGCGTCGCCGTCCTTGTGCCCGAACGCGAACAGGCCCTTGCCGATGACGGTGTGGACCTCGCCGTGCTCCAGGTAGCGCAGCGCGCTCGTCTCGGAGTCGACCATCCACAGCCGGTCGCCGTCCGCCGCGAGCCCGGACGTCTGCGCGAAAAAGGCGCCTTCGGCGGGCCCGTCGTTGATGCCCTCGACGGTGGTGCCGGCCAGGCGGCGGACGGTCCCCGCCGCCGGGTCGAAGAAGCCCAGCGTGTGGTTGCCGGCCATGGCGATGGCCACGCCGCCGTTCCACCACGCCACGTCCCACGGGCTCGTCAGCTCGATCTTGTCCGCCGGGCCGTCCGTCTCGCCGTCGCGCCACTGCTCGCCGGTGCCCGCGATTGTCGTGACCTCGCCGGTGGTCAGGTCCAGGCCGCGGAGGAGGTGGTTGACCGTGTCCGCGATGACGACGTCGTAGCCGTGGGTGTTCGGCACCAGCGCGAGGCCCGCGGGCTCGGAGAAGGTCGGGGACGTGCCGTCCTGCCTGCCGCGCTCGCCGGTGCCGATGCGGCGGACGACGGTCTCGCCGTCCGCCTCGAGCTCGACGATGCTGTGGTGGGCCGAGTCGCTCACCAGGATCGTGCCGCTGGGGGTGACGACGGCCTTGGCCGGGAAGCGCAGCGTGGTGCTCGCCGGCTCCGGGGCCTGGTACGGACCGGAACCGCGGTGCAGCGTGCCCTTCGCGTCGTGCTCCGCGACCAGCTCGCCGATGATGGTCCTCAGCGCCTCGACGTGGCCCTCACCTGCGGCGACGTGCACGACGTAGCCCTCGGGGTCGACGAGGACCAGTGTCGGCCACGCCTTCACGGCGTAGTTCTGCCAGGTGGTGAGCTCCGGGTCGTCGAGGACCGGGTGGTGCACCTCGTAGCGCTCGACGGCGGCCGCCAGGGCGTCCGGGTCGGCCTCGTGCACGAACTTCGGCGAGTGCACGCCGATCGTGACGAGGATGTCCTCGAACTCCTTCTCCAGCGGCCGCAGCTCGTCGAGGACGTGCAGGCAGTTGATGCAGCAGAACGTCCAGAAGTCGAGCAGCACGACCTTGCCGCGCAGGTCCTTGAGGCTGACCGTGGTGCCACCGGTGTTCAGCCAGCCGCGGCCGACGAGCTCGGGGGCACGGACACGGGCACGGCGCTTCACAGTCGTCACGGCCGTATCCAACACTGTGGACGGTCGTGCTGTTCCGACGTCCATCAGGTGAGAAGGACGGCCTTGAGCTCGTCGATGCCCTCCCGCCACTTCGGACCGTACCCGGCCTCGTCCCACAGTTCGCGCAGCTCCGATTCCGGCGCCAGCACGCGGTCCAGCGCCTGCACGGCCAGAGCGCGCACCTCCGGCGAGAAGGCGGGCATCGGCACGCCCGGACCGTACGCGGTGGTGACCGACGTGCCGCCCGGGAGCTGTGCGGCGATCAGCGCGGCCGAGGCCACCGCCTGGCACGCCTCGTCGCTGTCGAGGAACTCGTCGGACTCGATCGTGCTGGTCAGTGCGGTGCGGATGATGTTCTCCCGTTCGGCCTCCGCGGCTTCGCGCAGCTTGGCCGAGAAGTCCGCGGCGGTGTCGTTGTCGAAGTGGCCGATGTCCCAGGTTCCCATGCCGGTGATCTTCGCAGCCGCCACCGACAATTCACGGCAGCCGCAGTCCCGGCTTCTCGCCGTCGTCGAACACCGGCATCTTCCGGATCCGCGCCTCCGACAGATCGACCTCGCCACCGGTGAACCGGGCGCCGCGGAACGACACCTCACCGCCGTTGAACTCCGCGCCGTCGAACTGCACCCGCCCGGAGCTGAACTCGGCCCCGTCGAACGTCACGCGCGCGCCGTCGAACGTGGCACCGCCGAACCACACCTCGCCGCCGCAGACCACCATCCCGTCGAACGAGATCCAGCCGGCGGGGAACCGCGCCAGGCTCAGGAAGAACTTCCCGGACGGGATCCGGACGCCCGCGAAGTCCGCCGACCGCAGCACCGCCCGCACGAGGTCGAAGTCGTGGCCCTGCCAGCTGACCGCCGCGCCGTCGCGCAGGTGGCGGGAGATCACGCCGGTGATCGCCAGGCGCACCTCGGACTCGGCGTCGAGGTACCACTGCGACTCCAGCTCCGGCTCGTACGGGATGCGCAGGTAGGCGCAGAGCACGTCGATGCAGACCTGCCGCTGCTGTGGCCACTCGTCGGCGAGCGAGGCGAGCGCGTAGACACCGGCCAGCCGCACGGCGGGCGACTCGTTGCCGATCTGGTTGCAGGCGGCGCCGAAGCGTTCGTTGAGCAGCTTCACGCGTTCGCGCGTCTCGGCGGACTCGCTGATGCGTTGCTTGCGGTAGGCCACGACCAAGGCGACGACACCGCCGATGCCCGCGACGACGGTCAGCGCGACCTTGATGATGTCGAGACGACTCGTCGGCGCGGTGGGAAATCCCAGTGCCGTCCACAGCAGTGCCGCCGCGAGGGCGAAAACCGTTAGGCCGATCAGCACAACGAGGACGAGATGCCTTCTGATCGACCAAACCAGGCCGGAATCCACATGGTGGACGTTAACCGCCCGTCTGAACTTTTGCGCCATCTTTGGCGTAGAGGACGCCGGGAGGTGCGTGATGGTGGAGTACCTGGTGATCGGTGCGGGTCCGGCGGGCTTGCAGATGGGGAGTTTCCTGCACCGTGCAGGCCGTGACTACCTGGTCGTGGAGGCGGATCCGGAGCCGGCGGGTTTCTTCCGGACGTTTCCGCGGCACCGCGTTCTCTCGACGGACGACAACTGGTTGTTCGACGGAGTGCCGTTCTCGCGCTACAGCAAGAGGTCTTTCCCGAACGCCGACGACCTGGTGCGTTATCTCGAGGACTTCGCGCGGCCGTTGAACGTCCGGTACAACACACCTGTCAGCGACCTGAGCGGTTACCACGCGCGGCACGTCATCATCGCGACGGGCAAAAAGCCCCACCTGCCCAGCATTCCGGGCGTCGAGCACGCGGAGACCTACGCGAGCGCGAGCACCGACCCGACCGAGTACGCGGGCAAGCGGGTGCTGATCATCGGCCGCGGGCACAGCGCGTTCGAGACGGCGGACAACATCTCGGCCACCGCCCGCCTCACCCACACCGTCGGACGGACCGTGCAGCGGATCCGCAAGGAAGGCGAGGAGTTCGTCGCCACGATCGACGGCACCGGCGAACTGCGGTACGACAGGGTCGTCGTCTGCGCCGGCTTCCGCCGCGACACCACCCTCGACCACCCGCAGGCGCACGTGCTCACCGGCGACTCGATCAAGGCGATCCGGCACGCCGCCCGAGCGTTGCACCGCACCCTGGAAGCCGAGCACCACGGCGTCCCGTGGCCGCACCGCAGGCTGCGCAACCGCCCGGACGCGCTGGCCGCGACCGTCGCGACGCGGGCAGGCGAGATCCCGGACGGCCTCGCCGACGTCGTGGTGACGCAAGGACAACACGCCCTGCTCTACGACGAGATGCCCACGGCCGAACGCAACGGCTTCGTCATCACCAGCACGCAGGTCCGGCACTACCGGCGCAACGAGCTGATCGCCGTCGAACGACGCCTGCACCGCAAGCCGCTGGAGAGGTTCTTCTCGCAGCAGCTCGCGGTGCCGTGCATCGCCTAGACGGGCAGCGTGCGCGCGAGGAACTGCGCGGTGAGGTCCCAGGCGCGGTCGGCGGCGGCCTGGTCGTACCAGGGACCGAGGTGGTTGAGGAACGCGTGGCCCGCGGGCTCCAGGTGGATCTCGGCGTTGTCGTGCCCCTCCACCGCGTCCACGACCTTCCGGTACTCGGTGATGTACGCGTCCTCGGTGCCGAAGTGGAACAGGATCGGGCACGACACCTCGCCGAGCGTGCCGATCTGGTCCGGCACACCGGAACCGTAGAACGACACGGCCGTGTCCGGGTCCGACGCGACGGCCGCGTTGTACGCCAGCGTGCCGCCGAGGCAGAAGCCGAGCACACCGACACCACCGCTCACCTCGGGCAGCCCGCGGAGGTACTCCACCGACGCCACGACGTCCTGCACGGCGAGCGGGAAGTCGAGGTTGCCGACGACCTCCATCGACCGCTGGATGCCGGCCTCGTCGTGCTCGCCCACCCAGCCGGGCTGGAAGCGGTGGAACAGCTCGGGCACCGCCACGACGTAGCCGAGCGCGGCGAGCTTCTCCGCGATGCCCCGCAGGTAGCCGTCCAGGCCGAAGATCTCCTGGATCAGCACGATGCCGGGGCCGGAGCCCGACTCGGGGAGCCAGAGCGGCAGCGGCATGTCGTTCACTCGATGGGTCATGGAACGATCCTGCCCGAGGAAGCGGGGGTGCGGCACCGCCCGTGCGGGGTGCGTCGGGTGAGCTGCCACCGGCCCCGGCGAAAAGGGCTTCGTCCGCGCCGTCGCCAGGCCCGATAATCGGCCGGTGTTCAGGCTGATCGCGACCGACCTCGACGGCACGCTGCTGCGACCGGGCGGCGTGCTCAGCGACCGCACCCGCGCCGCGCTCGACGCCGTCGGGGCGGACGTCGTGGTCGTCACCGCGCGGCCGCCGCGGTTCGTGCAGGACCTGCGGCTGACCGGCACGGCGATCTGCTCCAACGGCGCGATGGTCTACGACCTCACCCACCGCGAGGTGACGCATGCGCAGACGGTGCCGCTCGACGTCGTGCGGAAGGTGTCGGAGGCGTTGGCCGAGGTGATCCCCGGTGTCGGCATCGCGGTCGAGACCGGGCTGGAAGTGCTGTGCGAGCCGGGGTTCCGGGGGTTCGGGCCGAGCAATCCACATCGGACGCTGGAGGTGCTCGACCACGTCTTCGACGAGGCGCACCAGGTCGTGCAGATGCTCGCGTGGGCGCCGGACGCCGAGAGCGACCACATGATGGAGATCGCCCGGGAGGCCGTCGGGCAGCACGTCGCGGTCACGCACTCGGGAGGTCTCGGCTTGCTGGAGATCAGCCCGCCCGGTGTGTCGAAGGCGGCGACGCTCGAAAGCCTGTGCGGCACAAGGGGAATCGGCAAGGACGAGGTCATCGCGTTCGGGGACATGCCGAACGACCTGTCGGTGCTCGGGTGGGCCGGCACGGCGTACGCGATGGGCAACGCGCACCCGCTCGTGAAGCAGGCCTGCGCCAACCACGCGCCGCCGAACACCGAGGACGGCGTGGCGCAGGTCCTCGAACGGCTCTTCCGCCTCTAACGGCGCGGGACCGAGGTGGGTCCCGCCACCTCGGCGCCCAGGGCGGTCACCCGCTGCCGCAGCTCCCGGTCGGCCGTCACGACGGTCACGGCGCGGCCGGCGCCCTCCTCGCGCACCACCTCGACGATCGTGTCGTCGCCGTCGCCGGGTGCGGCGACGACACGGACGTCTTCGACGGAGGAGACGTTGCGCGCCTTGCCCTCCACGACCAGGACGACTTCCTCGTCGCGGCCGCGCAGGGCGTCGCGGAGGCGTTCGGCCGCGGCCGCCCGGTCGCGCCACCACCCGTCGGGCACCGACCCGACGACGTTGGCGGCGTCGACGACGAGCAAGGGCTTCACGCTTCCAGCGTGCCTCAGCCCCGGCGGGCCCGCAGCGCGTCGAGCGAGTCGGGGCCCTCGTCCACGGCGAGTGCCGCGGCGGGAGCCGAGGAGACGCCTGCCCAGCGCAGGACGGCGGCCGTCGCGGTGGCGCGGTCGGCTTCGGGCAGGCGGGCGATGTTCGCGCCGTGGTTGCCGCCCGGCACCGTGAACGACAGCGAGTCGCGCGTGCCGCGGCCCAGCGTGAACGGCTCGGCGCTCCACGGGTCGTTCTCGCCGTTCACGAACAGCAGCCGCGAGCCTTGGTGGCGCACCCAGCGGTCGATGTCGGCCATCGCGCGCCTGTCGAAGCGCGGGAAGCGGATCGAGTCGGGCACCATCGTGCGCGGCACGCTCGAACCGGGGTGGCGCAACAGGTCGCGCACCGCGGACTCGTCCGCTTCCGGCCAGCCCAGCTGCGTTCCGGCCTGGTAGTAGTAGGTCTCGTACGGCGCGACGCCCGCGTCGGTGTAGAAGTCGAAGCCGACGGTCCTGTCGATGAACGTCCACAGGTCGTCCACCGAGGCACCCGCGCCCGGCACCAGGGCGCACTGGTCCTGGGTCCCGTACTGCCAGAACGTGAACGGCGTGTCGAGGACCAGCACCTCCAGCGCCCGGTGCGCGCCGCCGAACTGCCCGTAGGTGTACCCCTTGGCCTCCAGGCGGGCGACGAACTCGTCGCGGTGCTGCAGGACCTGCCGCTGCACGCCTTCCAGGCGCCGGTTGCACGACGGGTCGTCGCCGACGTCGCGGATGAACTCGCCGTAGACGTCGCGGTCGTTCACCACGTCGTTCGGCGCGACGTACGCGATGGTCGCGTCGACGTCGCGCGGGAAGAACCGGCGGTGGTAGATCGACGTCATGCCGCCCTTGCTGGCACCGGTCGACAGCCACTTCGCGCCGTAGATCTTCTTGAACGCGGTGACGATCCGGTGGTGGTCGTTGGCCGCCTGCCAGATGGTCAGGTCGTCCCAGTCGGCGGGCGACGGGCGCGACGGCGCGAAGAACCGCTGCTCCACGCTGATCTGGTTGCCGTCGACGAGCCGCGCGGGCTCGGAGGCGCTGACCGTGCCGGACAGGTGGTAGCCGGAGGTGTGCAGCACCATCGGCTTGGCTTCCGCCTTGTGCAGCAACGAGAACCGCTGCTCGAACTTCTGGCCGCGCGGCTTGCGGTGGTCCGCGGGCTGCTCGATGCCGAGGACGAACGTCCGGGCGGTGCCGGACGTCGCTTCGCTGATGATCCGCACGCCGGGCAGGGCGGCGAGGCGGTCTTCGATGTCGGGGGCGGCGGACACCACGGCGGCGGTGGCGGCGACCTGCGCCGATGCCAGGCCGAACGCCAGCAGGGAGCGTGCGAGTCTGTTCACCACCTCAAGCTATTGAGCCCGCACACCCCGCCGGACCGGCCGATCGTCGGGCTTATCCGAAGCTCGCGTAGTAGGACGCGGCCAGGTCCTCGCCACCGTGCCCCTTGGTGACAGCGCGGTTCAGCCGTGCGCTCGACGCCTGGGCCACGTCGAGCTGGATGCCGGCGCGCACCGCGGCCTGGTTCACGAGCAACGCGTCCTTCAGGGCGTTCTGCACGGTGAACGCGGGCGGGAAGGACCGTTCGATGACCGCGTTGCCCTTCGTCTGCAGGTAGGCGCAGTCCAGGGCGCCGCCGGACACGGCCTCCAGGAACAGCTTCGGGTCTAGCCCGGACGCCTCGGCGAGCGACACGGCCTCGCCCACCGCCGCGGTCAGCGCGAGCACCCAGCTGTTCGCGACGAGCTTGAGCTTCGACGACGCCCCGGCCTCGCCGACCCACATCGTGCGGGCGCCGATCACGTCGAACACGGGCTGCACCCGGTCGCGCAGCTCCTCGGCGCCGGAGGCGAGCACGACGAGCTCGCCCTCGGCCGCCGGCTTCGTGCTGCCGAGCACGGGCGCGTCCACGAACTCCAGCCCGAGCGACCGGGCGAGCGCGATGTGGTCCTCGGTCGCCTCGACGCCGACGGTGGACGCCTGGACCCAGACGGCGTCGTGCGCCAGCGAGGGAGCCGCGGCCTGGATGGCTTCCGTGACGGTGACACCGTCGTTGAGCACGGTCAGCACCACCTCGGCGCCGTCGACGGCGTCAGCGGGGGTGCCGGCGACGGTGGCGCCCTTGGCGGCGAGAGGTTCGGCCTTCGCACGCGTGCGGTTCCAGACCCGGACCTCGTGTCCGGCCGCGGCGAGGTTGGCTGCGATGGGGGCACCCATGAGGCCGGTGCCGAGCACGGCGATCTTCATGTCCCCAGCAAACAAGAAACCTCGCGGTGCTGCCAGGTCGGGGGTCCGACAGCACCGCGAGGTCAACTGTGACATCGGCGCACCGACGTGCGCTGTTACAACACCACGATACTGTGGCGTGGATCACGTTTAACACAATGAAACCCCTGGAGCGCGGGAGGTGCTCCAGGGGTTTCCGCTTGGGGAGGCACTCGCATCGGGGCGCGGTGCGAGTGCCGGGTTCGTGAAGTCAGCGCAAGGTGGTGACCTGAGCCTGGGCGATTGCCATCAGCTCGTGACGCATGGACGGGGTGGTCGCCATGTCGATCGCGCGAGCCACGGCCTTCCGGTTGCGCGCCTCGGCACGACGGGCGCGGAGCTTCGCTGCGAAGTTCATCTCGGTCTGCACTTCCCTCTTCGAGGTCTTGTCGGCTGGTAACCCAAGTATGCACCTTGCCGCGCGCAGAAGCACGTGATTGTCCGGTGAGTTGGGGCACATGCCGATGAATCATCGGCCGACAACGTGAACGGCCGGACAACGGTCGGAGGCCTCCGTCAGTCCTCCCGCTCCAGCAGGAAGCGCCCGAAGTGCGGCACGGTGAAGGCGATCTGACCGCGTTCCGCGCTGTAGACCAGGCCTTTCTTGATGGGCGAGTCCCGCGCGGGCAACGG
Source organism: Lentzea jiangxiensis (assembly GCF_900104175.1). Taxonomy (GTDB): domain Bacteria; phylum Actinomycetota; class Actinomycetes; order Mycobacteriales; family Pseudonocardiaceae; genus Lentzea; species Lentzea jiangxiensis. Next base: position 100,443 of record NZ_FNIX01000020.1, on the reverse strand, counting down.
CGACTAGGACTTGCGACCCAGGTGGGGCGGTGTTGACGCCCGCGTACTTTCGTCGGTCAACTGGGCGATCGACCGGAGATACTCGCGTTCAGCGGGCGTCGCACGCTCGTATCGGGAGCCGAAGAAGCCCACGGCCAGCTCCGCGTCGGCCTCCGGAGCGGCGACGGAGACGTCCAGGGCGGTGATCGGCTCGGCGGACGCGTCGAACAGGGCGTCCAGTGCCTCGTCGGCGATGCCCGCGTCTTCCCGTTCGACCGGGCCAGCACGGCGCGGTCGGCGTCCTCCCGGCTGAGCCTGTCGATGCGGACGTAGCGGAAGAGGCGTTCCGAGTACGAGTTGCCGGCGCTGAGCACCGCCGGCAGGTGCGCCAGACCGGCACCGACGACCACGAGAGGCGCGCCGCAGAGACGCGCAGACCAGCCTCGAAGTGCCGCCGAACAGTTGCGAATGGTGGGCGGTGCGGGTTGGCTGGTCCCCGTGGCTGAAGTCGTGACGAAGGGGACCGGCGAGGTCGAGCGCACCGCCGACCGCGCCCAGGTGGACGTGACGTTCGAGGCTCTCGGCGCCGAACGCTCCGAGGCGGTGAGCACGCTCAACCAGCGCGTCTCCGCCGTCGAGCCGCTGCTCGAGGAGTTCGAGGTGCGGTCGCGGCAGCTGTCCGCGCACGACAACTGGGACAACAACCAGCGCGTCGGCAGCCGCGCCCAGCAGCAGTACGTGATCTGGGTGAAGGACCTCGACCGCCTCGACGCCCTGCTGGCCGAGCTCGTGCAGGCCGAGCCGTCCTGGATCAACGGCCCGTCGTGGGCGCTCGTCGACGACACCGAGGCCATCCGCGAGGCACAGCGGGAAGCCGTGGCTGATGCGTTGCGTCGCGCCGAGGGCTACGCCACGGCGCTGGGGCGGCGGCTCGGCCCGTTGCTGCGCATCGGCGACACGGAGGGCGGCGCGCACTACTCGCCGCGGATGATGAGCGGCGGCGCGTCGTTCGAGATGGCGGGGCCGGCCGGCATGGTCGACCAGCTGAACCTGAAGGCGCAGCAGATCACCGTGACGGCGTCGTGCACGGCCGCCTGGTCGCTGCTCGACTGAGGGTGGCCACGGGGTGATCCACCCCGCTAGTGGCCGTTGAGCGACTCCATCGCGTGGTGCACGGCGGTGGCGTCGGCGTCGCCCGGGTTGGCCTTCAGCCACCTCCTGAGCCACTCGACCCGCCGCCTCGCCGCCGTGGCCAGCGTCAGCGTGATGTAGGCGCGGCGTTCCCATTCGCGCGCCGACTTCATCGCGTCCGCCGCCGGACGCCACTCGCCGCGCAGCGTGCCGGCCAGCGCACGCGCCAGCACGGGATCTCTCTCGGGATCGACTTCCAGGTTTCCCACGCCCCACCCCCACAACCGCTGCACTGCGGTCCGGGAAGTGTGCAGGAGCGACCCTCGTGTTCGGCAAGCCCTGCCGCGTCACCGTTCCAGAATCGCAGTGATGCCCTGGCCGCCCGCCGCGCAAATGGACACGAACCCGCGTCCACTTCCCTTCCGGTGCAGCAGCTTCGCCAGCGTGGCCACGATCCGGGCACCGGTGGCGGCGAACGGGTGGCCCGCCGCGAGCGACGAGCCGTTGACGTTCAGCTTCTCCCTGTCGATCTCGCCGAGCTCCTCCTCCCACGCCTTGAGCGTGGCGAGCACCTGCGACGCGAACGCCTCGTGCACCTCGTAGAAGTCGAAGTCCTGCAACGTGATGCCCGCCTTGTCGAGCATGCGCGGCGCGGCGTGCACGGGCGCCATGAGCAGGCCCTCGTCGCCGTGCACGTAGTCGACCGCGGCGGTCTCGGCGAACGTCAGGTACGCGAGGACCGGCAGCTTGCGCGCGGCGGCCCACTCCTCGGTGGCGAGCAGGACCGCGGAGGCGCCGTCGGAGAGCGGGGTCGAGTTGCCGGCGGTCATCGTGTCGCCGAAGACCGGCTTGAGCTTCGCGAGCTTCTCGGCGCTGCTGTCCGGGCGGAGGTTCTGGTCGCGGGTCAGGCCGAGGTACGGGGTGACGAGGTCGTCGAAGAAGCCCTCGTCGTAGGCGCGCGCGAGGTTGCGGTGGCTGCGCGCGGTCAGCTCGTCCTGGTCCTCACGCGTGATGCCGTACCGGGCGGCGGTGATGGCCGCGTGCTCGCCCATGGACATGCCGGTGCGCGGTTCGCCGTTGCGCGGCAGGTGCGGGACGACGTGGCTCGGGCGGAGCCTGGTCAGCAGGCTGATCTTGCGGGTGCGGTTGAACTCCAGCAGCAGCTTGCGGAAGTTCTCGTTGACGCCGATCGGGGCGTCGCTGGTCGTGTCGACGCCGCCCGCGATGCCCGCCTCGATCTGCCCGAGCGCGATCTTGTTCGCCACGGCGATGATCGCCTGCAGACCGGTGCCGCACGCCTGCTGCAGGTCGTACGCGGGGGTTTCGGGGCTGAGCCTGCTGCCGAGGACCGACTCGCGGACGAGGTTGAAGTCGCGCGAGTGCTTCAGGACGGCTCCCGCGACCACCTCGCCGAGGCGCTCGCCCTGCAGCCCGAAGCGGCTGACCAGGCCGTCGAGCACCGTCGTGAACATGTCCTGGTTCGACGCGGTGGCGTACGGGCCGTTCGAGCGGGCGAACGGGATGCGGTTGCCGCCGATGATCGCTACTCGCATGCCCGGCATACTACCTACTAGCAAGTAGACTTACTAGCGAGTAGGTTGTTGCGCGTGGACAGGTACCAGAAGTTCGCGACGTCAGGGCTGGGCCGCCAGCTCGTCCGCAGGCTCGGCCTGCCGAACCCGCACCCCCTCCGCCGGGACGCCGCACTGGCCACGCCGGTGCTCGTCGGCGGCGCGAGCCGGTTGCCCTTCCTGAAGCAGCTGGAAACGGGGTCCGCCCCCTACGGCGCGCTCGTGTTCGACGCGTCCGAGATCAGCACGGTCGCCGACCTGCGCCGGCTGCACGACTTCTTCCACCCGGTGATCACGCAGCTCGGGTCGTGCGGACGCGTGGTCGTCATCGGGCGGTCGCCGGACTCCGTGGCGCAGCGGGCCCTCGAAGGGTTCGTGCGTTCGGTCGGCAAGGAGCTGCGCAAGGGCGGCACGGCGAACCTCGTCCACGTGCACGACGGCGCCGAGGAAGGTGTGGAGTCGACGCTGCGGTTCCTGCTGTCCGGACGGTCCGCGTACGTGTCCGGGCAGGTCATCCACGTGTCCGGCACCTCGCCGACCGGCACCCTGCAGGGCAAGGTCGCGCTGGTCACGGGCGCTTCGCGCGGCATCGGTGAGGCGATCGCCGCCACCCTCGCCCGCGACGGCGCCCACGTGGTCTGCCTCGACGTGCCCGCGGCGGGGGAGGACCTGTCGAAGGTCGCGAACGCCATCGGCGGGTCGGCGTTGCAGCTCGACATCACCGGCGACCCGGCGAAGCTGACCTCCTACCTGCTCGAACGGCACGGCGGCGTGGACGTCGTCGTGCACAACGCGGGCATCACGCGCGACAAGACGCTCGCGCGCATGGACGCCGACAGGTGGGACGCGGTGCTGGAGGTCAACCTCGCCTGCCAGGAGCGGGTCAACGACGCGCTGCTGCACGGCGGCGTGCTGCGACCCGGCGGGCGGATCGTCGGGGTGTCGTCGATCGCCGGCATCGCGGGCAACGTCGGCCAGACCAACTACGCCACGTCGAAGGCCGGCGTCATCGGCATGGTCCAGACGCTCGCGCCCGTTCTCGCCTCCCGCGGCGCCACGATCAACGCCGTCGCGCCCGGCTTCATCGAGACGAAGATGACCGCGGCCGTGCCGTTCGCGACCCGCGAGGTCGGCAGGCGGATGAACAGCCTGTCGCAGGGCGGCCTGCCGGTGGACGTCGCCGAGACCGTGGCGTGGTTCGCCTCGCCGGGATCCGGTGGCGTGAACGGCAACGTCGTGCGCGTGTGCGGCCAGATGCTGCTGGGGGCCTGATGTTGCTGCGCGCGGCCCTCACGTCGTTCCGCCGCGGGGAATCCCTGACCGCCCAACCCGTTTCGGCCTCGGTCGACGTGTCGCTGGAGCACCTGGCGGCCTACAACGCGGTGTGCGGCTTCGGCCTGCGCGACGCGCTGCCGCTGACGTACCCGCACGTGCTCGGCTTCCCGTTGCAGATGAGGCTGATGTCCGGCGCCGGGTTCCCGTTCCCGCTGCCGGGCCTCGTGCACGTCGCGAACCGGATCACGCAGTCACGCCCGCTGGCGCTGGACGAGCCGCTGGAGATCACGGTGTCGGCGCGCGATCTGCGGCCGCACCCGCAGGGCACGCAGGTCGACGTCGTGACGTCGGTTTCCGGTGTCTGGGCCGGGGTGTCGACCTACCTGCGGCGCACCGGGGGCCCGGCGGGCTCTGGCGGAGAACCGCGACGACCGGCCGGCTCGGCGGTCTGGCGGGTGCCCGCGGACATCGGACGGCGCTACGGCGCGGTGTCCGGCGACCGCAACCCGATCCACCTGCACCCGGTGAGCGCCAAGCTGTTCGGCTTCCCGCGCGCCATCGCGCACGGCATGTGGACGAAGGCCCGGTGTCTGGCCGCGCTGGAAGGGCGGCTGCCCGAGTCCGTGACGGTCGACGTCCGGTTCAAGAAGCCGCTGCTCATCCCCGGTCGCGTCGAGTTCTCCGCGCACGAGGACGCCGACGGCTGGGAGTTCGCCGTCTGGGGCAAAGGACCCCACCTGCTCGGTTCAGCGACGTGACGGCGGATGCCACACGTTGCCGTCGACGAGGTCGCCGAAGCCCATCCACACGAGGTTCATGAGGCGGGCGGCGACGACGCCCGCGGGCTCCTCCGGGTGGTCGAGCCACCAGTCCGCGAGCGACTCGCCCGCCCCGACCAGCGCGGCGGCCAGCGACTCGGCCTCGAGCTTGGTCGCCGGGGCCTTCGTGGACTGGGTGAGCAGCGCCGCGACCAGTGACACCGCGCGGCCGCGCATGTCCGTGAGCTCGATCGCGAACGGACCGCCCTGCGTGGACGCCTGCCGGTGCAGCACCTGCCAGCTCGCCCGGTTCTCCCCGACGAACCCGAAGAACGCGCGCAGGCCGCTCCACAGTTGCACGTCGGGTTCCTGGTCGGGCTCGACACCCGACGCGATGGCCTCCATCATCCGCGTCGCCTCACGCCGGATGCAGGTCGCGAACAGCTCTTCCTTCGACCCGAGGTAGGCGTAGAGCATCGGCTTGGAGATGCCCGCGACCTCGGAGATCTCGTCCATCGAGGCGGAGTGGAAGCCGAGCCGCGAGAACACGTCGACGGCGGCGTCCATGATCTGCCGCTCACGCACCGCGCGCGGCAAGCGCTTGGCTCGACCTTCTGTGCGCATCACTACCCCTCGTCCGGAGCAACAAGATTATCGGATCTGCTTGCCGCCCTATCTACTCGCCAGTAGTCTTACTCGCGAGTAGGTACCAGGAGGTGTCCCCATGACGCTCGACCTCACCACCGAGGCGATCGCCAAGCTCAGCCCTGCCGAGCTGATCAGCACGTTGCAGCAGGTCTCGCCGGACGACCCCGCCCTCAAGGGCGTCGACATCGACGTCATCGCGCGCGGCATCGACCCGAAGAAGCTGGGCAAGGACGACTTCGCGGCGTTGCTGAAGGCACTCGGCGCCCTCGCCGACGGTGGCGCCGACCTCGACCTGTCGAAGATGGACCCGTCCAACTTCGCCCGCATCATCTCGCGCGCCTCGAAGGACCAGATCGAGGCCGTCGTGGCCGACGACGCCCTGCGGGTGCGCGTGCTGGACGAGGTCTTCCGCCGCATGGAGGTCCACTTCCGCGCGGACCGGGCCGGCGCGACGAAGGCCGTCGTGCACTTCCACGTGCTCGAAGACGTCTACGAGGCGATCATCGAGAACGCCGAGTGCACCATCAACAAGGGCGTGACGCGCGAGGCCCGCGCCATCGTCACGCTGACGCCCGCCGACTTCCTCAAGCTCGCGACCGGCAACGCCTCCGCCCCCGTGCTGTTCATGACGGGCAAGCTGAAGGTGAAGGGCGACCTGGGGTTCGCGGCCGGGTTCATGAGCCTGTTCAACATCCCGAAGGCCTGACCGAATTCTCTTGGGAGTGACTCAGTGGGTGGCTTCTCGCTCGAGCTGAACGAAGACCAGACCGACCTGCGCGACTGGGTGCACGGCTTCGCTCGTGACGTGATCAGGCCGGCGGCCTCCGAGTGGGACGAGCGCGAGGAGACGCCGTGGCCCGTGATCCAGGAGGCCGCGAAGATCGGCCTCTACGGCTTCGAGGCCCTCGCGACCTGGTTCGCCGACCCGATCGGCCTGTCCCTGCCGATCGCCACCGAGGAGCTGTTCTGGGGTGACGCCGGCATCGCGCTGTCGCTGATGGGTACCGGCCTCGCCGTCGCGGGCATCTTCGCGGGCGGCGAACCCGAGCAGCTCGCCGAGTGGGTGCCGGAGTGCTTCGGCGACGAGTCCGACCCGAAGCTCGCGGCGTTCTGCGCCTCCGAACCGCAGGCGGGCTCCGACGTCGCCGGCTACCGCACGCGCGCCCGGTACGACGAGGCCACCGACGAGTGGGTCATCAACGGCCAGAAGGCGTGGGCCACCAACGGCGGCATCGCGAACGTGCACGTCGTCACCGCCGTCGTCGACCCCGCCCTGGGCGCCCGCGGTCAGGCGGGCTTCATCGTCCCGCCCGGCACACCCGGCGTGTCGTCCCCGGGCAAGATCAAGAAGCACGGCATGCGCGCCTCGCACACGGCCGACGTCTTCTTCGACGACGTGCGCGTCCCCGGCCGTTGCGTCCTCGGCGGCCGCGAACGCCTGGAGGCCAGGCTCGCCCGCGCCCGCGAGGGCCAGCGCGCCGGCGGCCAGGCCGCGATGGCGACGTTCGAGACGACCCGCCCGACCGTCGGCGCCATGGCCGTCGGCGTCGCCCGTGCCGCCTACGACTACGCGCTCGACTACGCCAAGGACCGCGAGGCGTTCGGCCGCAAGATCATCGAGAACCAGTCGATCGCCTTCGACCTCGCGAACATGAAGATGGAGATCGACGCGTCCCGCCTGCTGGTGTGGCGTGCGGCGTGGATGGGGCGCAACAACGTGCCGTTCACCGCGGGCGAGGGCTCGATGTCGAAGCTCAAGGCGTCCGAGGTGTCGGTGTGGGCGACCGAGCGGGCGATCCACATCCTCGGTGGCGCCGGGTACACGCGGGAGCACCCGGTGGAGCGGATGCACCGCGACGCCAAGATCTTCACCATCTTCGAGGGGACCTCGGAGATCCAGCGGCTCGTCGTGTCGCGCGCGATCTCCGGCTTGCAGATCAGGTGAGTTGAGCACTTCTGGGCCGTCTGAGGGGCGGGGTCCTGCGAGGCTTGCAGACCCCGTCCACCGCGAGCCGCGCCAACGGCCAACGAACTGCGGACAGCACGAAGGGCGTTACCCCGGCACACCACGATCGGCTTCGTGTCGGGGTGATGCCTCGGGTGCGGATGACAGCGGCCAGCAGAAATCCACTTGGGCGGCCAGTTGCCGCAGCAGGCTTCGCTCACCGCTGGCGGCCATTTGCACGAACAGTGACGGTTCCGGCTGAGTCGCCGCATCCGGGCCCCGAGGACCATCGGCGGGTATCTTCACCGGATGACGGACGTCCGCGACTTCCGGCACGCCTGTTGTGCAGCTGCTCGTCGCACCGGCGGCAATGTGATCGAGTTCCGCCTCGCCGGCCATGTGACACCCAACTTCCACCAGGGGCTTATCGCCTACCGCGAGCGCACGGTCGCTGTCGCCTGCACGCGCGACTCAGCGGTGCTGGCCCTCGCAGAGCCCCGGACCATCGATTTCGTCGACGGCGCGGTGGAGTCGGGCCCGCTGACGTTTGTCGACGCCCCTGAGCTGATGGCTGTACTGGCCACGCTGCTGCCGAAATCCCGAGTGCTCACCCCGTCCGAGCTGAACGGCCCGTTCGACGCCACGGCGTGGCCCCACATCTCGTCAAACGACATCAGGTACTGGCGGCCCGGCACCCTCGGCGAAGCGCTCTTCAACTACTGGGACTGAAGAGCGCCGGAACCCCACATGCTCCGGTTGCCGTCACGCACCGCACTGACACCCGCGGCCAGATGACTTCCGCCAAGTGGCCGCCAGCGGGGAATCCGAACTGGCCACCGACATGGTGGGCTGCCCAAGCCAGGCCGGGTGCAGGCCGTCAAGGGCCGAGCCGGTCGAGCTTCTCACCCAGGACAGCCGGATCAGCCCCCGGCGCAAGATCAGGTGAGCCGCCCCGCCGGCCGGGACGTGCGCCCCGGCCCGCGATCTGCGGCGTTTGGTAATGTGCCGGGCGCCCCGCGGTCTGGGCGACCCCACCTGGAGGAACGCCGTGCGCACGTTGACCCATGCCGAGTTCATGGAGATGCGGCGCTTCCCCGCGCTCGACGGGTTGCGGGCGTTCGCGGCCGTGATCGTGGTGGTGTTCCACTTCGGCGGCGCCGAGTGGAAGTGGCTGTCCGGCTGGGTCGGCGTCTACCTGTTCTTCGTGCTCTCCGGCTTCCTGATCACCACGTTGCTGCTGCGCGAGCAGGACACCAAGGGCCGGATCTCGCTCAAGAACTTCTACATCCGGCGCGTGTTCCGGATCATGCCGCCGTACTTCGTGATCTTCTTCTTCATCATGGCGTTCTTCTACCTGCGCGGTGACTTCTTCACGATCCGCTACCCGGAGACGCTGAAGTACTACCTGCCGTTCATGAACGAGTTCCTGCCGGCGGGCATGGCGGGCGCGCCGAATGACTACTTCTCCGGCTCGTGGACGCTCGGCATCGAGCAGAAGTTCTACCTCGTGTGGCCCGCGCTGATGGTCGTCGCCGGAGTCGCCGCGGCCCGTCGGCGCGTGTACATCGCGCTGGGTGCGATGGCCGTGCTGATCGCCCTCATCCCGCTCACGGGCGGTTGGTTCACGGCGTACTCGATGAGCGCGCTCTACACGTCGTCGGTGCACTACGTGGTGCTGCTGGTCGGCGCTCTGCTGGCGATCGTCATGAACAGCAAGCGCCTGTACGCGTTCGTCCAGCCGTTGACGCACCCGCTGGTCGCGCCGGTCTCGATCATCGCGTTCGTCGTGCTGCACGTGAACATGGAGACGCTCTGGCACTCCACCGGCAACGCCGTGGTGCTGCTGCTGGGCTACGCGGTGCTGACGGCGGCGCTGATCGTGTCGCTCATGAACCGCAACCCCGTCACGTGGGTGCTGTCGACCGCGCCGATGCGCTTCGTCGGCGACCGCTCGTACTCGCTGTACCTGTTCCAGGGCATCGCGGGCTTCATGGTCGCCTCGATGCTGCCGCGCTTCCAGGTCTACGGCACGCTCACGGCCGTCGTGGTGACGCTGGTGTCGTTGCTGCTGGCGGACATCGTGTTCCGCTGGGTCGAGCACCCGGCGATCGAGCTCGGCCGCCGCATCATCGCGCGCCGCTCGCAGAAGGCGCAGGCGCCGGTGAACCCGCCGCACAAGGAAGTCCCGCCGGTCCCGGTCAACGCCTGAGGCCGTGTCCCGGGCACCGTTCAGCGTTGTGGCGGCGCGGATCAGAGAGGCAGGGTCAGGACCGCGCCCACTCGCTTGAGCTCGCGGCGGTGCACGGCGAGCAGCACGACGTCGGCGGGCCTGCGGAAGTGCAGGACCACGAAGTTGGGGTGCGGCGGGTCCTGGTCGACGATCTGCTCGACCCGGCCCTCGTCGTCGCTGAAGACGATCCGCTCATCCCAGATGATCTTGGTGGGCCCGAAGAACAGCTCACCCTCCTGCCACTCGCCGTCGAGGAAGACGTCGCCGTCCCCGCGCGAGTTGTCGTCCCCGCCCGGCCCGAAGGCCTCGCCGAGGACTCCCCCGAGAATCTCGAACAACGCAGACATCACGTTCCCCCTTCGTTGCCACAGGAACGAGCTGGGCGCCCAGCTGGTTCCCGTTGCCCGGGAGGGCTTATCCGAACGGCTGTCCGGCCTCGCGCAGCCAGGCCCGCTCCCGCGAGTGGTCCGGCACGGCCGGCCAGCCGTTGACCTTCGCGATCAGCACCCAGTACCGCTCGGCCCGCGGGTCCGCGAAGTCGGCGAACTCGCGCAGCTTCGTCACGAGGTGCTCGTCGTTCGGCAGGCCCAGGGCCTGCGCCCAGTTCGCGTTCACCCGGTCCACGACCTCGTCGGCTGCCGCGGACCCCGGCGCGATGCCGGCGTCGATCGCCTCACGGGCCTGGGCGATCGCGAAGGTGAACGCCTCCATCTGGTTCTCCGACCGGGGACCCATGTCCTCGCCGTTGCGGCGGTACTCCTCGTGCTGCTGCGACATCCGCTTCACCGAGGCGCGGAAGTCCGGGTCCTGCACGAGCTTCGCGAGCTCGACCCACGCCTCCAGCTGCTCGGTCGACGGGTCGTCCGGCAGCTCGATCCGCACCGACCGCATGTGCTGCTCGAACTGCGGGTCCAGCTCGTAGGGCCCGAACACCTCCTCGAAGAAGTCGTCGAGGATCCGCTGGCGCTCCTCGTCCGACATGCGTGCCAACTCGTTCATCAGTTCCATCTCCCCTCCTTTGGCGACGGCGCGCAGGACGGCACGGCGCAGCCGCAACGTCTTCATCTGCGCGTCGATCGCATCCGCGTGTGCCCGCGCCACGTCGGTCACCGACACCTCGCGCGCCAGGACGCGGCCGGCGGTCGGCAGGTCCACGCCCAGGTCCCTGAGCGTGCGGACCAGCTTCAGCCTCGCCACGGCGTCGGCGTCGTAGGTGCGGTAGCCGCCGGTGGTCCTGTCCACGGGCGGGATGAGGCCCGAGTCGGAGTAGAACCTGATGGTGCGGACGGTGAGTCCGGTCATCTTGGCGAGCTCGCCGATCTGGTAGCGCGTCACGGACCCACTGTGGACCCTCCAGTTGCTGGAGGGTCAACCTGAATCACCGGACGGGTGGCCGAACAGCGAAAAGGCCCCCGCACCGGAGTGCGGGGGCCTCGTCACGGGCTACCTCAGCAGGTCATCCTCAGCAGGTCATCCTCAGTAGGTCATCGCGATGCCCGGCTCGGCCAGCAGCGCGCCGACGTCGGCCAGGAACTGCGAGCCCTGCTGCCCGTCGACCACGCGGTGGTCGAACGACAACGCGAGCTGGCAGATCTTGCGGACCTTGATCTCGCCGTCGACCACCCACGGCATGTCGCGGATCGCGCCCAGGGCGAGGATCGCGGACTCGCCGGGGTTGAGGATCGGCGTGCCGGTGTCGACGCCGAAGACGCCGACGTTGGTGATCGTGATGGTGCCGTTCATCATGTCGGCCGGGGACGTCTTGCCCTCGCGGGCGACGGTGGCGAGCTCGTCGAGCGCGATCGCCAGTTCCTTCAACGACATCCGGTCGGCGTCGCGGACCTTCGGGACCACCAGGCCGCGCGGCGTGGCGGCCGCGATGCCCAGGTGGACGTAGTCCTTGTAGACGATCTCGTTCGCCGCCGCGTCCCAGGTGGCGTTGACGTCCGGCGTGCGGCGGGCCGCGAGGACGACCGCCTTGGCGCAGAACGCCAGCGGGGTCAGCTTCACGCCGCGGAACTCCGGCGCGTTCTTGAGGCGCGCGCGCAGTTCCATCATCGGGGTCACGTCGACCGTCAGGAACTCGGTGACGTGCGGTGCGGTGAACGCGCTGTCCACCATCGCCTGCGCGGTCGCCTTGCGGACGCCCTTGATGGGCACCCGGCGTTCGCGCGTGCCGTTGTCCACGTAGGACGTGGCGGCGGCCGGAGCGGCGGCGGGGGCGGAGACGGCGGTTTCGACGTCCTCGCGCGTGATGACGCCGCCGGGGCCGGAGCCCGTCAGGGCGTGCAGGTCGACGCCGAGGTCCTTGGCCAGCTTGCGGACCGGCGGCTTGGCCAGCGGCACGTAGCCACCCGGCGCCTGCACCGGCGCGGCGACCACCACGGGAGCGGGAGCAGGCGCGGGTGCGGGTGCCGGCGGAGCCACGACGGCAGCGGCCGGAGCGGCACCGGTGTCCTTGCGGGCACGGCGCTTCGCGGCACCGGACTTCGGGCCGTAGCCGACGAGCGTCGCGATGCGCCCGCCCGGCATCTCCTCGCCGATCTTGCCGGACGAGGTGCCGTTGGCCTCGGCGGCAGCCGGAGCCGGGGCGGCGGGTGCCGCGGCGCCACCGGGGTCGGTGTCGATCGTGATGATCGGGACGCCGACCTCGACGGTCTGGCCCGGCTCGGCCAGCAGCTCCGTCACGACGCCCGCCCACGGGCAGGGCAGCTCGACGGCGGCCTTGGCCGTCTCGATCTCGACGATGATCTGGTTGACCGTGACGGTGTCACCGGGCTTCACGTGCCAGGTGAGGATCTCGGCCTCGGTCAGCCCCTCCGCCGTGTCGGGCAGGGGGAATTGCTTGTACTGCGGCATTTCCGGTTGTCCCCTTACCAGGCGAGAGAGCGGTCGACGGCGTGCAGCACCCGGTCGAGGTCGGGGAGGAACTCCTCCTCGAGCTTCGACGGCGGGTACGGGGTGTCGAAGCCGGTCACCCGCAGCACCGGTGCCTGCAGGGAGTAGAAGCACTCCTGCTGGACCTTGGCCGCGATCTCGCTGGCGATCGAGGACTCGGACGGCGCCTCGGACACGACGACCAGGCGGCCGGTGCGGCGCACCGACTCGAACACGGGCGCCAGGTCGAGCGGCGACAGCGTGCGCAGGTCGATGACCTCCAGCGACGTGCCGTCCTCGGAGGCCGCGTTGGCGGCGTCGAGGGCAGTGCGGACCATCGGGCCGTACGCCACCAGCGTCGCGTCCGTGCCCTGACGCAGCACGCGCGACTCGAACAGCTTGCCGGGCGCGGACGTCGTGTCGACCTCGCCCTTTTCGTAGTAGCGGCGCTTGGGCTCGAAGAACAGCACCGGGTCGTCGCAGTCGATCGCCTGCTGGATCATCCAGTACGCGTCGGACGGGTTCGAGCACGAGACGACCTTGAGGCCGGCGGTGTGCGCGAAGTACGACTCGGGCGACTCCGAGTGGTGCTCGACGGCACCGATGCCGCCACCGAACGGCACGCGGATCACGATGGGCATCTTGATCTTGCCCTGCGTGCGGTAGTGCAGCTTCGCGACCTGCGACACGATCTGGTCGAAGCCCGGGAAGATGAAGCCGTCGAACTGGATCTCGCACACCGGGCGGTAGCCGCGGATCGCGAGGCCCACGGCGGTGCCGATGATGCCGGACTCCGCGAGCGGCGTGTCGAGCACGCGCTGCTCACCGAAGTCCTTCTGCAGGCCGTCGGTGATGCGGAAGACGCCACCGAGCTTGCCGATGTCCTCGCCCATCATGATGACCTTGGGGTTGGCCTCCATGGCCGCCCGCAGGCCCATGTTGAGCGCCTTGGAGATCGTGAGCGTCTGCACCGGGGTCGCCGGGGCGGCGGCGGTCGAACGATCCATCGTCGGAGCAGCCATCAGTGCTCACCTCCAGCAAAACCCGAGACGTAGTCGAGGAATTCGTCGCGCTGCGCTTCGAGGTTGGGGTTGCCCTCGGCGTAGACGTTGCTGAAGATCCGTTCAGCGGGCGGGTCGGGCATGTTCGTGCAGAACTCCCGCAGCTCCTCGCCCAGCTCGTCGGCGTCGGCCTCGACGCTCTCGAAGAACTCGCTGTCGGCCCACTGCTGGCGGACCAGGTAGACCTTCACGCGCTCGATCGGGTCCTTGAGCTTCCACATCTCCAGCTCGTCCGACAGCCGGTAGCGGGTCGGGTCGTCGGAGGTGGTGTGCGCGTCCATCCGGTAGGTGAACGCCTCGATCAGGATCGGGCCGTTGCCGTGGCGGCACTCGTCGAGCGCCCACTTCGTCACGGCGAGCGTCGCGAGAACGTCGTTGCCGTCGACGCGGATGCCGGGGAAGCCGTAGCCGCGGGCACGCTGGTACAGCGGCAGGCGCGACTGGCGCTCGGTGGGCTCGGAGATGGCCCACTGGTTGTTCTGGCAGAAGAAGACGAGCGGCGCGTCGTAGACCGCGGCCCACACGAAGCCCTCGTGCACGTCACCCTGGCTGGTCGCGCCGTCGCCGAAGAAGCACATGGTGGCTTCTCCCTCGTCGTCGCCGACCTTGCCGTCGAACTTCTGACCCATCGCGTACCCGGCCGCGTTGAGGACCTGGTTGCCGATGACGATCGTGTACGGGTGGAAGCGCTTCTCGACCGGGTCCCACGTGCCCTGGTCGGTGCCGCGGAAGATGCCGAGGAGCTCGGTCGGGTTGATCCCGCGCGTCCACGCGATGCCGTGCTCGCGGTAGCTCGGGAAGGCCATGTCGGTCTCGCGCATCGCCCGGCCGGCACCGATCTGCGCGGCCTCCTGGCCGAGCAGCGGCACCCAGATGCCGAGCTGGCCCTTGCGCTGCAGGGCGTTGGCCTCGCGGTCGACCCGGCGGATCAGGACCATGTCGCGGTACAGACCGCGCAGCTCCTCCGGCGTGATGTCGATGTCGAAGTCGGGGTGCGTGACGCGCTCACCCTCGGGGGTGAGGAGCTGCACCAGGTCGGCGCCGCCCTCGTCTGTCGCTCGCAAGCCTGCGATCACCTGTTCCGCTGTCGGTTTTGCGGCAGTGGCGGCCGGCGCTGCGTCCGGCTCAGGGTGCGTCCATTGCTCAGGGGACGACATGCGCCTACTCCTCTGTCTTCTCCGACCGCCCGATCGCTCGTGACGACCTCGTGCGGCGACGCCGGCGGTCGCCGCCAACCCTGTGGGGCCGGAGGCAGCCGTCGACGGTGACGGTGGCTTACGACCACATCCTGACACGGCCTCACCCGAGTTGGTGAGACCCGTCCCACTTCGTAACACACGAGTCAACGTTCTGATCAGCGACAACTGTCGGAGGTTCGACCTTTTGCCCTCCGACGGATGTCGTCCGGTCACCGGACGCGGATGTCCCGGTTACCGATCGTTAACTAATCGGGAGGTCTCGCACAAGAGGCTACGGACGCGAGCAGAGGCGGAGTCGTGACAGGATCGAGAGGTGGACCGCTCAGTTGTGACCAGCACCGTCAGGACGCTTTGGGACGACGACATCGTCCCGAGCCTGTCTCAGCTCGTCGCCGTGCCGGCGATCTCCCCCGCGTTCGACCCCGCCTGGGAGGAACACGGGGAGTTGGCGGCGGCGATCGACCACGTGAAGGCCTGGATCGCCTCGCGCTCGCTGCCCGGCGTGACGCTCGAGGTCGTCCAACTGGCGGGACGCACACCGCTGCTCGTCGTCGACGTCCCGCCGTCCGGCAACTCGGGCGACGACACGGTGTTGCTCTACGGACACCTGGACAAGCAGCCGCCGGTGGGCGGCTGGGGCGAGGGACTGGGCCCGTGGACGCCGGTGCTGCGTGACGGACGTCTCTACGGCCGCGGTGCCGCCGATGACGGTTACTCCGGATATGCCGCAATCGCTGCTATCGAGGCCGTGCGCACGGCGGGTGGTTCGCACGCCCGGTGCGTCGTGCTGCTGGAGACCGGCGAGGAGTCCGGTTCGCCCGACCTCCCCGCGTACCTGGAGCACCTGTCGGACCGCCTCGGCCGGGTGTCGCTGGTCGTCTGCCTCGACTCGGGCGGCTCCGACTACGACCGCATGTGGCTGACGACGTCGCTGCGCGGCCTCGTGCAGGTCACGGCCACCGTGCGGGTCCTGGACGGCGGCCTGCACTCCGGCATGGCGTCGGGCATCGTGCCGTCGTCGTTCCGGATCGCCCGGGTCCTGCTCGACCGGATCGAGAACTCGGAGACCGGCGAGATCCTGGTCCCGGAGATGCACGTCGAGATCCCGGCCCACCGCCTGGCCGAGGTCCGCGAGGCCGTCGAGGCCGCGCCGGGCGCGCTGTGGGACCCGGTTCCGCGCGTCGGCGACCTGCAACCCGTGTCGTCCGACGAGGTCGAGCTCGCGCTGAACTCCGGCTGGCGCCCGACCCTCTCGGTCACCGGCGCCGAGGGCCTGCCGCTGCCGGACGACGCGGGCAACGTCCTGCGCCCGTACACGACCCTCGTGCTGTCCTTCCGCCTGCCGCCGACGGCGTCGTCCTCGGCCGCCCTGGAGGCGGTGCGCGAGAAGCTGACCACCGACGTGCCCTACAACGCGACGGTCGAGCTCTCCCGGGTCGAGGCGGCCGACGGCTGGAACGCGCCCGAGCTGGCACCTTGGCTGTCGGCCGTGCTGGACGAGGCGGGCAAGGAGATCTTCGGCGCGCCGTGGCGCACCGTGTCGCTGGGCGGCTCGATCCCGTTCATGGGCCTGCTGCACGAGGCCTACCCGGACGCCCAGTTCGTGGTGACCGGCGTGATCGGGCCGGACTCGAACTGCCACGTCCCGGACGAGTGGCTGCACCTGGCGCACGCGGCGAGGGTCACCGAGGCGATCGCCCTGGTCCTCGACTCGCACGCGAAGCAGGGCTGACCCGTTTTCGAGTGATGTAGGACTCAGCCGAGACGCAGCCCCGACCGCCTGTTTGAACCCGTGTCGCACACTGGGGTGATGGGTGAGCATGCGGAACGGGCGCGTCTCGCGGAGTCGGACACACCGACTTCGCCGTGGCGGCTGTGGGGGCCGTACCTGTCGGGTCGCCAGTGGGGCACGGTCCGCGAGGACTACTCACCCCAGGGTGACGCGTGGGCCTCGTTCCCGTTCGACCACGCCCGTTCACGCGCCTACCGGTGGGGTGAGGACGGCATCGCCGGCCTCTGCGACGTGCACGGGTTCCTGAACTTCGCCGTCGCCCTGTGGAACGGCAGGGACCCGTTCCTCAAGGAGCGGTACTTCGGCCTCGCCAACGAAGAGGGCAACCACGGCGAGGACGTCAAGGAGCACTGGTGGGTGACCGACGGGACGCCCACCCACTCCTGGATGCAGGTGGTCTACCGCTACCCGCAGCGGGAGTTCCCGTACGCGCGGCTGCGGGAGATGGCGCGCAGCGCCGGGCGGGAGAACCGCGAGCCCGAGCTCAGCGACACCGGGGTGCTCGACGAGAACCGGTTCTTCGACGTCCAGGTCACCTACGCGAAGGCCGACACGGACGACATCTGCATCGAGATCAGCGCGACCAACCACGGGCCCCAGGACGCGCCGCTGCACCTGCTGCCCCAGCTGTGGTTCCGCAACACGTGGGCCTGGGGACGCGACCAGCGCCCGTGCCAGCTCGTCGCGAGCACCACGACCGGGCGGAAGGTCACGGCCGACCACGGCAACCTCGGCCGGTACACGCTGCACCTCGACGACTCGCCGTCGATGCTCATGACGGACAACGAGAGCAACGAGGTCGCCCTGTTCGGGGCCGAGCGCAACCCCTCGCCGTGGGTCAAGGACGGCATCTGCGACTACGTGGTGCGCGGCAGCACCTCGTCGTGCCAGGTCGCCGGGCCGGACGACGCCGGGGTGGCGGGCACGAAGTTCGCCGCCTGGTACTCGTTCGACCCGGTGGAGCCGGGCGAGACCGTCACGATCCGCCTGCGGCTGACCGGCGGCGACGGGCACGTCGACCCGTTCGGGCCGAGCTTCCGGGACACGATGAGCGCGCGGAAGCTCGAGGCCGACGAGTTCCACGACGCCATCGCACCGCAGAGCAGCACCGAGGAGAAGCACGTGCTGCGGCGTGCGCTCGCGGGGCTCATGTGGACCAAGCAGCACTACCGGTTCCGAACCCGTGACTGGCTCGACGGCGACCCGACCAAGCCCGAGGCGCCCTCGGGCAGGAGGACGCCCGAGGCGCGCAACGTGCACTGGCGGCACCTCGACGTCGCCGACGTCATCTCGATGCCGGACGAGTGGGAGTACCCCTGGTTCGCGGCGTGGGACCTGGCGTTCCACACGATCCCGTTCACGCTGGTCGACCCGGCGTTCGCGAAGGAGCAGCTGCTGCTGTTCTGCCGCGAGTGGATGATGCACCCCAACGGCCAGATCCCGGCCTACGAGTGGGAGTTCGGCGACGTCAACCCGCCGGTGCACGCGTGGGCCGCGTTGCAGGTCTACCGCGCGGACGGCAGCAGGGACCGGCGGTTCCTCGCCAAGATCTTCCACAAGCTGCTGCTCAACTTCTCGTGGTGGGTCAACCGCAAGGACGCCGACGGCAGCTACCTGTTCGAGGGCGGGTTCCTCGGCATGGACAACATCGGGCCGGTCAACCGGTCGGAGCCGATGCTGGGCGCGTGGCGGCTGGAGCAGTCCGACGCCACGTCGTGGATGGCCGCGTACAGCCTGCACCTGATGCAGATCGCGCTGGAGCTGGCGCGCGACGACGAGTCCTACGAGGACGTCGCCACGAAGTTCGTCGAGCACTTCCTGTCGATCGCGGAGGCCTTCACGCACTTCGGCTCGTCGGGCAACGGCATCTGGCACGACGAGGACGGCTTCTGCTACGACCGGGTCTCGCGGCGCCGGCCCGACGGCAGCGTCGAGTCCGAGCCGGTGCGCGTGCGGTCGATGGTCGGGCTGATCCCGCTGCTGGCGTCGGCCGTCCTGCAGCCGTGGGTGCTCGAGGAGCTGCACGGGTTCACCAGCCGGCTGGAGCACCTGCTCAAGCGCCGGCCCGAGCTGCGGCAGTTCATCACGTTCCACTACGAGCGCGGCGCCTTCGTGTCGTTGCTCGACGAGCAGAAGCTCAAGCGCGTGCTGCACCGCATGCTGGACGAGCAGGAGTTCCTCTCGCCGCACGGCATCCGCAGCCTCAGCGCGGCCCACCGCGAGGGCCTGGAGGTCAAGGTCGCGGGTCAGGACCACCGCATGGGCTACGAACCCGGCGAGTCGCACACGCCGATGTTCGGCGGCAACTCGAACTGGCGCGGCCCGGTCTGGCTGCCCACGAACGCGCTGCTCGTCGAGGCGCTGCGCACGGTCTGCGCGTTCCACGACGGCGCGTTCCAGGTCGAGATGCCGACGCACTCCGGCCGCTGGGTCACCGCGGGCCAGGTGGCGGACGAGCTGAGCGACCGGCTCGTCGGGCTCTTCCTGCCCGACCACGACGGGCGCAGGCCGTCCGACGGCAAGCGCGTCGAGGCCTCCGAGTCACCTCTTTGGCGCAAGCACGTCACGTTCAGCGAGTACTTCGACGGGGACACCGGGGAAGGGCTGGGTGCGACGCACCAGACCGGCTGGACGGCACTCGTGGCCGGTCTGCTGACCGAACGCACGCGCTGAGCAGGGCTGTCGTGATCAAATCCTGATCAAGGACACGCTCACGGATGGTTATCATTCGTGTGCAATACGTGCAAACGTTGTGTGACCTAGGCCAAATCGCACAATATTTTGCGCATCACTGGGCGATTTGACGCAAAATCATTGCAAGGCAGTGTCCTGTAACACGCACGTGCTGTCCACCACGTCACCCGAGTGGCAGGATCCCGTTCACTCGTCCGCGACAGTTACGAGGAGTGACGCAGTGGCTAGTCGTACCAGGCAGTTGATGGCCATGATCCCGGCCTTGGGACTGGCCGTGATGGCAGCTTCGGGCTGCGCGACTCCCGTGAACCAGCCCGCGGGCAACTCGGGTGTCACGCTCGTGCAGAGCGGCAAGCTCGTCACCTGCACCCACCTCTCCTACAAGCCCTTCCAGTACAGCGAGGGCGACAAGACGGTCGGCTTCGACGTCGACCTCGTCGACCTCGTCGCGAAGGACCTCGGGGTCACGCAGCAGATCTTCGACACCCCGTTCGAGACGATCACCTCGGGCACGTCGTTCAGCGCGAACCAGTGCGACCTGGCCGCCGCCGGCATGACGATCACCGACGAGCGCAAGCAGGCGATCGACTTCTCCGACCCGTACTTCGACGCCTCGCAGGCGCTGCTGGTCAAGAAGGGGGCGAACATCAAGTCCCTGGCCGACCTCAAGGGCAAGAAGCTCGGCGTCCAGCAGGACACCACCGGTGAGAAGTACGGCAACGACAACGCTGCCGCCAACGGCTACACCGTCGTGCAGTTCGAGGACCTGCCGCTGTCCGAGACGGCCGTCCGCACCGGCGCCGTCGACGCGGTGATCAACGACAACGGCGTTCTCTACGACTACGCCAAGGAGTTCCCGGACACCGAGGTCACCACCGAGTTCGAGACCGGCGAGAAGTACGGCATCGGCCTCAAGAAGGGCAACACCGCCCTGCAGACCAAGGTGAACGAGGTCCTGAAGAAGGCCAAGGAGAACGGCGAGTACGACAAGATCTACGAGAAGTGGTTCGGCAAGAAGCCGACGTCGAAGTAGTCGCTTCTCCGGGGCCGGTGCAAGCACGTCGCGCCGGCCCCGCCGCTTGTCCGAACCCTTTTCGCTAGGAGCCGCAATGGCCATGTCCAAGCGCAAGCGCGCGGGATACATCCGCTACGCGCAGTACGGACTGCTGGTCGTCATCACCCTGCTGGTCGCCTTCCTGGCCGACTGGGGGCAGATCAAGGGCGCGTTCTTCAACACCGAGATCGCCGCCTCGATGTTCCCCAGCGTCATCACCGTGGCGCTGAAGAACACCATCATCTACACCGCGCTCGGCTTCGCCTTCGGTCTCGCGCTGGGCCTCGTGCTCGCGCTGATGAAGCTGTCGTCGGTCGCGCCGTACCGCTGGATCGCGACGGTCTACATCGAGTTCTTCCGCGGTGTGCCGGCACTTCTGGTGTTCATCGGCATCTACTACGGCGTGCCGATCGCGTTCCAGATGCAGTTCCCGCCGCTGACGACGGTCATGCTGGCGCTCGGTGGCGTCGGCGCCGCCTACATGGCCGAAACGATCCGCGCCGGCATCCAGGCCGTGCCGAAGGGGCAGGTCGAGGCGGCCCGTTCGCTCGGCATGTCGAGCAGCCGCGCCATGATCACGATCGTGATCCCGCAGGCGTTCCGGATCATCCTGCCGCCGCTGACGAACGAGCTGATCCTGCTGACCAAGGACTCCTCGCTCATCTACATCCTCGGCCTGTTCCGCGAGCAGTACGAGCTCACCAAGTTCGGCCGGGAGACGCTGAGCCGCAGCCCGTCCCTCACGCCGATCCTCATCGCGGGTCTGTGCTACCTGATCATCACGCTGCCGCTCGGCTACCTGTCGCGGTACCTGGAGCGCCGTGGCACCACCGGCGGCAGGAAGAAGGTGTCGGCATGAGCGACGTCGCCGTCGAGATCACCGGGCTGAAGAAGTCGTTCGGCCCGCTGGAAGTCCTCAAGAACATCGACCTGAAGGTCAACCGCGGCGACGTGGTCTGCATCATCGGCCCGTCCGGTTCCGGCAAGTCGACGCTGCTGCGCTGCGTGAACGTCCTGGAGGAGCCGAACGGCGGCAAGATCGTCGTCAACGGCACCGAGCTGACCGACCCGGACGTCGACATCGACTCCGCCCGGACCAAGATCGGCATGGTCTTCCAGGGCTTCAACCTGTTCTCGCACCTCAACGTGCTGGCGAACCTCACGGTGGCGCAGCGCAAGGTCCTCAAGCGCTCCGAGGAGGAGTCGAGCAAGATCGCGCTGCACAACCTCGAGCGCGTCGGGCTGAGCGAGAAGGCGCACTCGATGCCCGCGCAGCTCTCCGGCGGCCAGCAGCAGCGCGTGGCGATCGCCCGCGCGCTGTCGATGGACCCCGAGGTGATGCTGTTCGACGAGCCGACCTCGGCGCTCGACCCCGAGCTCGTCGGTGACGTCCTCGGCGTGATGCGCCAGCTCGCCGACGAGGGCATGACGATGCTGGTCGTCACGCACGAGATGCAGTTCGCCCGCGAGGTCGCCGACAAGGTGATCTTCATGGACGGCGGCTACATCGTCGAGGAGGGCCCGGCGGCCGACGTGATCGGCAACCCGCAGGAACCGCGCACCCAGGAGTTCCTGGCCCGCGTGCTCGACCCGACGCACCACGGCCCGAGCGACCCGGTCTAGGTCGCGCGTGGCGAGGGGGAGAGTCGCCGCGGCCGAGGTGCTGCGGGGACTGCTGGGGGAGAACGACAACTCAGGTGGTGGCGGGTGGCGGCTGCCCCGGCGCAAGCCGAGCACCCCGCCCGTCATCCGCGTCGTGGACCGCGTGGTCACCGACGTGCTGGACCTGCGCGCGGTCGAGGTGCCGTACGTGCTCGAGTTCGAGCGCTGCCAGTTCGAGGCGGCGCCGGACCTGCGCCAGGCGAACCTCGCCGGCATCTCGTTCAGCGAGTGCGACCTGCCGGGGCTGGCGGCGCGAAACCTGCACAGCAGCAACGACGTGTCGTTGCTCGGCTGCACCGTCACCGGCCTGGCGGACCTGACCGACGCCGAGATCGCGGGCTCGGTGTTGTTGCGCGACAGCAGGTTCAGCGTGCCGGGCGAGCTGTGCCTGCACGGTGACCGGCTGACGGTCGCCGGGGCGCTGCTCGGGTTCGGCATCACCACCGAGGGCGAGGTGCGGCTCGCGGGGGCGCGCATCGGCGGCAACGTCAACCTCGGCAGCGCGGTGCTGGAGAACGCCGACGGTTTCACGTTGAACGGCAACGGCATGCAGGTCGGCGGCAACCTGCTGGGCGCGTTCACCTCGCACGGCGTGGTGTTCCTGGCCAACGCGCGGATCAGCTCGACGCTCTCGCTCAGCGGCGCGGTCCTCTCGCGGGGCACGAACTTCAAGCCCACCAGCGACCCGCACGCCGACCCGTCCGCGACGCTCTTCCTCGACCGCGTGGACGTCTCGGGCGACCTGGAGCTCGACCGCGGCTTCACGAGCCAGGGCACCATCCGCGCCGTGAACGCGAAGATCGGCGGCACGTTCTCGCTGGCGGAAGCTGTTCTGGACGCCGTGTCGCCGAACTCGGTCGGCACCGACCCGACCGGTTCCGGCCGCGCGTTGCACGTCGACGGCGCGGAGATCGGCGGTGACGTCGTCGGGCGCGGCGTGAAGATCAGGGGCCAGCTGCGCATGGTCGACACGCACGTCCGCGGCAGCATCACGGTCGAACGGGCCACCGTGGCCAACCCGGCCGCCGATGCCGTGCTGGCCAACCGCTCCCAGATCGGCAGCAACTTCGTGGTGCGCGAGTCGGACGTGTCCGGTGGCTTGGAGCTGCGCGGCATCACCGTCGGCGCGAACCTCGACCTGCGCGGCAGCAGGCTGACGAGGCCGGGCAAGTACCGGCACCAGCCGCGCGAGAAGCCGTCGCTCGACATCGGCGGCGCCACGATCGGCCGCGACCTCATCTGCGCGCGCGGCGACAAGGAGTTCGTGGCGCACGGCGGCGTGCGCTGCCGTCGTGCGGTGATCGGCCGCATGGCGAACTTCAACGGCGCGGTGCTCGGCTACAAGCTCGACAGCCACGCGTTGAACGCCATGGGCATGCAGGCCCAGGAGCTGATGCTCAACGTCGTGTCGCCGCCCAAGGGCCTGGTGACGCTGCGGCAGGCGCGCTGCACGTCGTTGGACGACAACGAGAACTTCTGGAACGCCACCGGGTTCATCGACCTCGACGACTTCCGCTACGACTCGCTCGCCTACCCGATCGACCTGCGCGACGACGCCCAGGTGCAGCGGCGGCTGCGCTGGCTGCGGCAGGCGATGCGGCGCAGCTACCACCCGCGCCCGTACGACCACTTCGCCGAGATGCTGACCGCCGCGGGCAACGAGGAGCACGCCTCCACGGTGCTCATCGAGAAGCAACGCCTGCGGTACCGCGCGGTCGCCGAGGGCATGCGGTTCTTCGGGCCCCTGGTGCTGCTGTGGAGCTTCCTGCAGCGGTCGATGGTCGGCTACGGCTACCGCCCGGCGCGCGCACTCGGGTGGCTGATCGCGGCGTGGCTGGTGGGCAGCCTGTGGTTCGAGTTCAAGGGGCCGCTGGTGGAGATCAACGAGGACGACCACCTGCCGTGGAACGCGTGGCTCTACACGATCGACCTGGTGGTGCCGATCGTCGACTTCGGCAACAAGAACCGCTGGCAGACGCCGGGCGCGTCGCAGTGGATCGCGTCGGGCCTGATCGTGACGGGCTGGATCCTGGCGACGACCGTGGCGGCCGGCCTCACCCGGATGTTGAAGCGGTAGGACTCCACCATCGGGGTATTCCGCCGGTTGGTGATCAGTGGTGCGATCGACCGGTGACCGCCGCCGAGTCGACCGAGCTGTTCGTCGGGCCTCGGACCGCGCCGCTGCAGGTGGTGCGGCTGACCTCGCCCGCTCCGGCGGGGCCGGTGCACGCGCACGTCTCCGGCCCCGGCCTGCACTCGCCGCGGCACGGCGGCGCGCTGCCGCCGGGCCCGTTCGGCTACGAGCTCGGTGTCGACGTCTCCGAGCACGCGCCCGGCGCCGTGGTGCCCGCCCGGGCCGTCGTGAGGTCCGCGGCCGGCGAGGAGTCGTGCACGTTCTCGCTGGTGGTGGGCACTCCGGGGTGGACGGTGCACCTCGTCGGGCACGTCGCCGGGGACGCGCCGTTCGCCGCGCTGCGGGCCCACCTGGACCTGGCCCTGACTGATCCCGCCTACCGGTTCACGGTGACGTCGGTGGAGCTGCTGCAGCCGTACTGGGACACGTTCCCGCAGCACCGCTCGTCGCTGCTGCGACTGATCGCCGAGGGCCGCGTCGAGGTCGTGGGCTCGGCGTCCAACGTGGTCGGTGTGCGGCCGTTGCTGTCGTCACTGCCTGCCGGATCGCCGCTCGTGGCTGCTTCGCTGGGCGAGGCCGAGCGTTCGGTGTACTCGTCGTTCCTGGAGCTGCGGCCTTTCGCCGCCGCGCCGCACGTGATGCTGCCGGTCGGGACACCTCAGGCCGCTCCGAACCCGTGGGTGACCGCGATCCACCACGACTGGAACGCGCGCTACACGTGGCCACGGGTCGTCTGCTCGTTGCCGCGCGACTACTACGTGCGCGGATCCGTTCCGGTGCCTCGCGCTCCGGCGGACGACTCACCTGCCGCCGTCTTCGCCACGCACGCCGCGCGCCTGACCGGGGCGGCCTTCCCCTCCGCCGCTCTCGCCCGTGCCGCCCTGGCACACCCGCGGGAGGCCTTCGACCTGCAGACCGACGTCGTCTCGCGTTCCCTGGACGCCCTGACGTCCGCTGTGGACTCGTCGGTCGTGGTGTGGAACCCGTTGCCCTCGCCGTGCAGCCACATCGTGTCCGTGCACCTGCCATCAGCTCGTAACGTGCACGTGGAGTTCGAGGGCGCCGCTCTGCCGACGTTGATCGACGGCGTGACGGTGACGTTCCTGGCGCGCGATGTGCCGGCGCACGGATGGCGCACCTACTCGTTGGTCGAGGACGACATCGACCACGGCTGGAAGCGCGGCTACGGCACGGAGATCGCATCCGCTCACCACGTCCTGTCGTACGACCCGATCGCGTCCCTCATCGCCGTGGACGGTCCACCGCTCGAGGCGCCGCGCCTGATCGGCCCGGTGACCGTCTGGCACAGCGAGGTCGGGGAGAGGATGGTCGGCTCCACGGCCTTCACCCTGTGGCACGACGTGCCCCACCTGAACCCGTCACCGCTGGTGGGGGTGCTGGGTTCCCGTTCACCCGCCACCGGCACCCTGGACGCCGAGGTGTCCCGCCTGTCACCGGCCGGACCGCCGCTCGGCCCCGTCGAACCGGCCGTCACGCCGATCTTCGCGCGCTACTGGCTGCACGAACCGGCACCGCTGGGCGGCCTGCCCGCCAACGTCCACCTGGAGGTCCTCGGCCCCACCCGCCTGCGCGTCGTCGTCGTGTCCAACGCCGAGGCGTTCACCGCGACCGTCCGCCTGACTCTGCCCGGCGGCTGGTCGGCGTCGTGGGGGGCGCTGCCCGTGACGCTCCCGGCAGGCGGCTACGTCTCCGCCGAGGTGGGTCTCCGGCCACCCCGCACACCCGGCTGCCACCCGGTCCGCGCGACGCTGGAGGGCCTGCCGTTCGAGGTGTACGACGTGGCCCTGCTGACCGTTCCCGAGTGGGACGCCGAGGACCCGGTCGAAGTGCTCTGGGTCGCCTCCTCGCCGTCGTCGGTCACCGTGCGGCCGGGCGAGTCGTCGCAGCTCCGCGTGGTCATGGCCTCCGGCGCCCACGGCGACCTGCCGGTGCAGGCACGAGTGCTCTCACCGCGCTCGACCTGGGACCTGGTCGGCCCGTTCTGCGTCGGCGGCCTCCTCCCGGCCCGGGGCCGCCTGCCGCTCGGCTTCACGGTCTGCGCCCCTCCGTGGGCCACCCCGGGCACCTGGTCGGCCGTCGTCCGCGTGACCGCGGGCGACCTGGTCCGCACCACTGCCCCCGTCCGCGTGGAAGTGGCTGGTTACCATCCACGACCGTGACTGATCTGGTGCTGGCACTGGACTTCGGCGGCACCAAGATCGCCGCGGCCCTGGTGGACCCGACCGGCGCCGTGGTGCGCTCCTCCAGGGTCCCCACGCCCGAGGACCCGTGGGACGCGGTGGTCGCCCTGATCTCCGAGGTCGTCGGGGACACGAGGGTCACCGGCGTGGGCATCGGCTCGGCGGGCCCCGTGGACACCGTCCGCGGCACCGTGTCCCCGATCAACGTCCCTGCCTGGCAGGACTTCCCGCTGCGCTCCTCGGTGGCGTCGCTCTTCCCGGACGTTCCCGTGGAACTGGCCGGCGACGGCGTCTGCATGGCCCTCGGCGAACACCGCCGGGGCGCGGGCCGGGGCAGCGACTTCATGGTCGGCCTGGTCGTCTCCACGGGCGTGGGCGGCGGCCTGGTCCTGAACGGCCGCCCCTTCGGCGGCCGGACGGGCAACGCGGGGCACATCGGTCACATCGTGGTGGAGGCCGACGGCGCCCCCTGCACCTGCGGCGGCCGAGGCTGTGCCGAAACAGTCGCGGGCGGCCCGCGCATGGTCGCCTGGGCCCGCCGAGCGGGGTGGCAGGCACCGGAACGCGCCGACGCCGCCCACCTCGCGGCCGCGGCCCTCGCGGGAGAAGAGGTCGCGCTGGCGGCCTTCGACCGAGCAGGCGCCGCGGTGGGAATGGCCATCGCGGGTGCCGCCGCGCTGTGCGACCTGGACCTCGCCGTCATCGGCGGCGGCGTGGCGCAGGCGGGGGAGCTGCTCTTCGAGCCGGTGCGCCGCACCCTGAAGGCGCACGCCGGTCTGTCGTACCTGGCGGATCTGGAGGTGCGCCCGGCGCAGCTCGGCGGCGAGGCGGGCCTGGTGGGCGCGGCCGCGCTGGTGCGGTAGGCGCGCAGGGACCCGAAGGTCCCTCACCCGGCCTGCCGGGCGTGCCGAAGCGGACCCTCGACCCGCCCCACGTCGACCCCGGCCCCCTCCAGGGCGGCCCGGACGGCCCGGGCGATCTCGACAGCCCCACCCGTGTCGCCGTGCAGGCAGATCGAGTCGGCGGCGATCCGGACCGGCCGCCCGGAAACGCTGCGAACCCACCCCTCGGTGGCCAGCACCACGCACCGGGCAGCGATCTCGGCGGGATCCCGCAACACGGCACCGGGCTCGGAACGGGGCACCAGGGTGCCGGCGGACGTGTAGGCCCGATCAGCGAAGGCCTCGTGCCACACCCGCAACCCGGCGACGGACGCGCGCTTCAGCCACACGGCTCCCGGCGGGCCGAGAACTGCCAGCCCGGGGTCGAACAACCGGACGGCGTCCACGACGGCATCGGCTTGGGCCTCGTGCCGGACCAGAGCGTTGTACAACGCCCCGTGGGGCTTCACGTACGACACCCGGGTCCCGGCGGCCCGGGCGAACACCGACAAGGCCCCGAGCTGAGCCAGCACCTCGTTGGTCAGCGTCTCGGGCGCCACGTCGATGAATCGCCGACCGAACCCGGCCAGGTCGCGGTACCCGACGTGAGCCCCGACGGCCACGCCCGCGGAGGCGGCGAGCGCGCACACTTCGCGCATCGTGTCCGCGTCGCCGGCGTGGTAGCCGCAGGCGATGTTCGCGCTGGTCACCACGGACATCAGGGCCTCGTCCGATCCCAGCGTCCACCGTCCGAAGCCCTCTCCCAGGTCCGCGTTCAGGTCCATGACCGCACTCCACCTCCGCCCGTTCTCCAGATCGTTGGATTGTTGAACGATTCTACGATAGGGCAATTAAACGATCCTGCAAATAGACTTGGCGGGTGACCGAGACGTGGGTGTCGACGCTGGCTCAGGGCAAAGCCGACCTGGAGCGGGCGAGCACCGCGCAGAAGGTCGCCGACATGCTGCGGGAGCGGGTGCTCGACGGTGACCTCGCGCCCGGTCTCCGGCTCAGCGAAGAGGCCATCGGCGGGGCGCTGGGGGTCAGCCGCAACACGCTGCGGGAGGCGTTCCGGTTGCTCACGCGCGACCGGTTGCTGGTGCACGAGCACAGCCGCGGCGTCTTCGTCCGCAGGCCGAGCGGGACCGACGTCAGGGACCTCTACGCCGCTCGGCGCGTGATCGAGTGCGGATCGCTGAGGCTGTGGGACGACGTCGCGGAGGCGCAGCGCGAGGCCGTGCGCGCGCCGGTGCGGCAGGCGGTGGCCAGGGCCGAGCAGAACGACTGGACCAGGGCCGGGCAGGCCAACATCCAGTTCCACCGCGGCATCGTCGGGCTCGCGGGCAGCAGCCGGCTGAGCGACGAGTCCGACCGGTTGTTCGCCGAGCTCATGCTGGCCTTCCGGGTGGCGCAGGAGATCAACGACTTCTACCAGACCTACGTGCCGTGGAACCGCAGGATCGTCGAGCTGCTCGACGACGGCAGGACGACCCAGGCGGTCGACCAGCTCGCGGAGTACTTCGACGCGGCCGAACAGGACCTCGTCGCCCGCCTCGAGGCCCATCAGTCCAAAGGAAACGTTAAGTCGTAGGCAACGATTCCGATCACGAGGCTGACGGCACCCTTCATCACGCCTAACATCCGCGCAACACCGCGTACACGGAGGGCCACCATGCCGTCGGACCACAAAACCGGCTTGCGCTGGAGCAACTGGAACCTGCTGCTGATACTCCCGTTGCTCATGCTCATCACGCCGTGGTTCAACAAGAGCGAGCCCAGCGTCTTCGGGCTGCCGTTCTTCTACTGGTACCAGTTCCTGTTCGTGCCGCTCGGCGTCCTGTGCGTCGGGATCGTCTACGTCAAGACCAAGGACGAGCCCGTGGCCACCGGCAAGCCCGACAAGCTCGGCGTGGACGACCTGGACGAGGGAGCGAACTGATGCAGTGGACCGAGCTGATCGTTTTCAGCGCTCTCTTCCTGCTCGTCACCGTGATGGGCTTCCTGGCTGCGCGGTGGCAGAAGGGCGACACGCTCGAGCACCTCGACGAGTGGGGTCTCGGTGGCCGGAAGTTCGGCAGCTGGATCACGTGGTTCCTGGTCGGCGGTGACCTCTACACCGCCTACACCTTCGTCGCGGTGCCGGCGTTGATGTTCGGTGCGGGTGCGCTCGGCTTCTACGCGCTGCCGTACACGGTGATCCTCTACCCGCTCGTCTTCCTGCCGCTGGTGCGGATGTGGTCGGTCAGCCGCGTGCACGGCTACGTCACGCCCGCCGACTTCGTGAAGGGCCGCTACGGCTCGCACTGGCTGGCGCTGATCATCGCCGTCACCGGCATCGTCGCGACCATGCCGTACATCGCGCTGCAGCTCGTCGGCCTCGAGGCCGTGCTGCGGTCCATGGGCCTCAACGGCTCCGGCATCCTCGGCCACCTGCCGCTGTTCATCGCGTTCCTGATCCTCGCGCTCTACACCTACCAGTCGGGTCTGCGGGCACCGGCGCTGATCGCGTTCGTCAAGGACATCCTGATCTACCTGGTCATCCTCGTCGCGATCATCTACCTGCCCGCGAAGTTCGGCGGCTGGGGCGAGATCTTCAGCGACGCGCAGGCCAAGTTCGACGCGACGCCCAGCAAGGCCGACGGCACGCTGCTGACCGGCACCAACCAGCTGCAGTACGCGACGCTGGCCCTCGGTTCCGCGCTCGCGCTGTTCCTCTACCCGCACTCGCTGACCGGCATCCTCGCCAGCCGCGGGCGCAACGTCATCAAGCGCAACATGGTCGCGCTGCCCGCGTACTCGCTGCTGCTGGGTCTGCTCGCACTGCTCGGCCTCGTCGCGATCAGCGCGGGCACCAAGCCGATCGTCAACCAGGCGACCGGCCGTCCCGACACCAACACGATCGTCCCCGAGCTCTTCGGCGCGAACTTCCCGTCGTGGTTCGCGGGCATCGCGTTCGCGGCCATCGGCATCGGCGCGCTGGTGCCGGCGGCGATCATGTCGATCGCGGCGGCGAACCTGTGGACGCGCAACGTCTACAAGGAGTACATCAAGAAGAGCGCCAGCCCGGCCGAGGAGGCCAAGCAGGCCAAGCTCGCGTCGCTGGTCGTGAAGTTCGGCGCGGTGGCGTTCATCGTGTTCGTCGACCCGCAGTTCTCGATCGACCTCCAGCTCATCGGCGGCGTCATGATCCTGCAGACGCTGCCCGCGGTCGCGATCGCGCTCTACACGCGCTGGTTCCACGTGTACGGCCTGGTCGCGGGCTGGGTCGGCGGCATGGGCTACGGCATGTGGCTGCTCTACAACATCGGCAACCCGGCCATCGGCAAGTCGCACTTCGCCGGCTCCGCGCTGCCGCTGGGCAACATCTCGATCTTCGGCTGGCACCCGTTCGGCACTTCCACGACGCAGATCTACGTCGGCATGGTCGCGCTGTTCGTGAACCTGCTCGTCGCGGTGGTCGTCACGCTGATCGCCAACAAGGCCAAGTGGTTCAACGGAACCGACCAGACGGACCCGTCGGACTACCACGTCGACGAGGACAACCCGAGGGTCAAGCCCGTCGCCGCCCACTGAGACGCTGTCGTCAACACTATGGGCCACCTGCCGGTTACGGCAGGTGGCCCTTTGCGTTGAGGATCGAACACGTGAAAACCATCGCCGGACTGGTCGGCCTGACCGCACTCGCCCTCACCCTGAGTCCTGCCCCCGCCCACGCGCAGGACGCGAACTGCTACGACACCACCGTCCCGCTGACCGTCGAGGAGCAGCGCCTCGACGACACGCTCGTCACCGGCGGTCCCGCTGTCGGCCCCGCGCTCGTGCGGCTCGCCGGGTTCGACACCCGCGTCACCGACTTCACCTCCCGGCTCTGCCGCCAGGTCGTCGCGAGGCAGGCTCAGCAGTTCGTCGAACGCGAAGGCAACGCGCTGTGGAAGGCCGCTGTGGCCCGCGCGCAAAGCACACAACCGCAGACGCACGACGCTTACGACGACCGCCCGCTCTACTGGGCACGGCTGCAGCTCAGCTCCGCGCTGCGCCAGTGGCAGCCGCGGTTCGCCTTGCCGCCCAACGAGCGCGCGAAGCTCATCCAGAGGTTCGACTGGGCCTCGCGGGGCCTGAGCGACGCCGCGTTCGGCTCGCAGCCCGGCGTGCGCAGGATCGCCGTCACCGGCTTCGACCCGTTCCAGCTCACCGGCACGAACGTGCGGCGCGCCAACCCGGCGGGCGCGGCGGCGTTGCAGCTCGACGGCCGCGAGATCACCACGCCGACCGGCAAGGTCGTGCTGCAGGCCGCGGTGCTGCCGGTGCTGTGGGGCGGCTTCGACGAGGGGGTCGTCGAGCAGTTCTACGGAACCGCGCTGGCGCAGAAGCCCGACGCGTTCGTGACGATCAGCCAGGGCCGGCCCGGCCGGTTCGACATCGAGCGGTGGGCGGCGCGCTGGCGCGGTGGCTTCGCGGACAACAACAACATCGGTTCCCACGGCAGCGTCCCGAACGCGCCCGGCTGGCCGCAGCCGGCGGACGAGTTCATCGAGACCTCGCTGCCGTTCCAGAAGATGATCGACGCGGGCACCGGTCCGTTCACCGTGGCGCTGAATCGGGGGTTCTGCGAGTGGGTCGTCGTCGGCTCGGAGCAGTCGTGCCGCACGGACGAGCCGACGCCGGGCAGGGTCGCGGCCTCCGGCGGCGGTGGTGACTACCTCTCCAACGAGAGCATGTACCGGGCCAACCGGCTGCGAATCGGTTACGGCGCAACGAACGTCCTCGGTGGACATCTCCACACGCCGGTGCTCGGACAGCCCGCCGACCCGGCCGCGCTGACCGACGCGGCCTTCGAAAAGCAGCGTCGGGACATCGCCGACCAAGTGAAGGCCCTAGTCTCTGTGGTGTGACTCGTGTGCGGCTGGCGGTGGCAATTGTCCTGAGCACGTTGACGCTGTCCGCGTGCGCGATCCAGGTGGGAGGGCAGGCGGTTCCCGGACCGATGCCGTCCACCGCCTCCGCCGCCGCGCCCACGCTGCCCAAGCCGGGGCAGTGCATGAACGCCTACGAGCTCAAGGTGCTGCAGTGCACCGACTCGCACGAGGCGGAGGTCATGACCATCGGTGAGATGTCCGGCCTCCCCTCGGCCTACCCGGACACGCAGGCGCTGCGCAAGGCCGCGCTCCCGCCGTGCCGCCAGGCGCTCAGCGACTACCTGGGCGGCGCGGACTCCGACTCGACGCGCCTGCGGGTCTGGGCGTTCTGGCCGAACGAGCAGGGCTGGAAGGACGGACAGCGCTGGCGGCTGTGCACCGTCGTGGAGATCAGTCCCGACGAGAAGCCGCTGGCGCGCAAGGGTTCCGTGAAGGACGTGCTGAAGAACAACGGCTTCAGCACGTTCCAGACCTGCACCCAGGGCTCACCGTCGAAGGACCAGGAGGTCAAGGTCGTCGCCTGCAACACGCCGCACATGGCCGAGGCCGTGCCCGGTGGCGTCGTGTCGCTCGGCAAGTCGTCCGACCCCGCTCCGTCCAAGGAGCAGATGAACTCCATCGCGAACGAGAAGTGCACCAAGGCCGTGCACGACTACCTGGGTTCGTCCAAGCGCACCGACGTGTTCCCCGCGTGGCGGAACCCCGGCTCGCAGGCCTGGTCAGAGGGTTGGACCAACGCCGTCTGCTACGCGGAGGCCGGCAAGGCCTTCAGCGGCACCCTCCTCGGCATCCGCGACAACCCGCTCCCGAACTGATCCCGCGACCACGACCATCAGCACGGCGGCCAGGGACAGCACCAGCATCGCGACTCCTGCGATTCCCACGGCACACCTCCCTTTGCGTCCCGGTTGACGATCTTTGTGATCGCCCTCACACACCTGAGACGTTCCCGGGAGCGGCCGGGTTCATTCCTGGAGCAAGACCGTTTCCGCCAGTCGTGGAGAAGTCCCCAGGCTGTCCACAGCTATCCACAACATGTGCACAAGTTCGTCCACACCTGTGGACAACTTCGTCCCCTGTGGACTACGAGCTGCGCGGACTCAGAGAAGATTGCTGCACAGGACCACTCCGGCAACCACGCCGATCGCCAGTCCGATCATGAACACGAGCGCGAAGCGCCACCACGGCGTGCGGGCCGGCGGAGCGGGCGGCACGGGGTAGTAGCGCACGATGCCCGTACTCGGGCCGACCTCGACGTCGCGCCTCGAACCGTCGAAGTTCAGCCCGCCGAGGAAGTCGTCCTGCGTCACACGACCAGTAGTACCCCAAAAGACGACCCGGCGGTCGCCGTTGACCGCCGGGTCGTCGAAACACCTCGGGCGAGTTAGCCCAGGCGCTGCTTCAGAGCTTCCAGCTCGTCGCGGAGCGTGGTCGGGACCTTCTCACCGATCTTCGCGAACCACTCCTCGACCAGCGGGATCTCGGCACGCCACTCGTCGGCGTCGAACGCGAGCGAGGCCTCGATGTCCTCCCGCGGCGCGTCCAGGCCTTCGAGGTCCAGGTCGTCCGCGGTCGGCACGTAGCCGATCGGGGTCTCCTGCGCGGCGGCCTTGCCCTCGAGGCGCTCGATGGCCCACTTCAGCACGCGCGAGTTCTCGCCGAACCCGGGCCACAGGAAGCGCTTGTCGTCGCCGCGGCGGAACCAGTTGACGTAGAAGATCTTCGGCAGCTTGTCGGCGTCGGCGCGCTTGCCGAGGTCGACCCAGTGCTGGAAGTAGTCGCCGGCGTTGTAGCCGATGAACGGCAGCATCGCCATCGGGTCGCGACGGACGACGCCGGTCTTGCCGACCGCGGCGGCCGTGGTCTCCGACGACAGCGTGGCGCCCATGTAGGTGCCGTGCTGCCAGTCGCGCGACTCGGTGACCAGCGGGATCGTCGTGGCGCGACGGCCACCGAAGAAGATCGCCGAGATCGGCACGCCCTTCGGGTCGTCCCACTCGGGCGCCTTGATGTCGCACTGCTCGATCGGCGTGCAGTAGCGGGAGTTCGGGTGCGAGGAGAGCTCTTCGCTGTCCGGCGTCCAGTCCTGGTGCTTCCACGAGGTGAGGTGGGCCGGGGGCTCGCCCATGCCCTCCCACCAGATGTCGCCGTCGTCGGTCAGCGCGACGTTCGTGAACAGCGAGTTGCCCTTGGCGATGGTGCGCATCGCGTTCGGGTTGGTGTGGTAGTCGGTGCCGGGCGCGACGCCGAAGAAGCCGTTCTCCGGGTTCACCGCGTAGAGGCGGCCGTCCTCACCGAAGCGCATCCAGGCGATGTCGTCGCCGAGCGTCTCGACCTTCCAGCCGGGGATGGTCGGCTCCAGCATGGCGAGGTTCGTCTTGCCGCAGGCCGACGGGAACGCGGCGGCGATGTAGTACGCCTTGTTCTCCGGCGAGGTGAGCTTGAGGATCAGCATGTGCTCGGCGAGCCAGCCCTCGTCCCGCGCCATCACGGACGCGATGCGCAGCGAGTAGCACTTCTTGCCGAGCAGGGCGTTGCCGCCGTAGCCGGAGCCAAAGCTCCAGATCTCGCGGGTCTCCGGGAAGTGCGAGATGTACTTGGTGGTGTTGCACGGCCACTGCACGTCTTCCTGGCCGGGCTCGAGCGGAGCGCCGAGGGAGTGCAGCGCCGGCACGAAGTCGGCGTCCTCACCGAAGACCGCGAGGGCCTTGGTGCCCATGCGGGTCATGATGTGCATGGAAACGACGACGTATTCCGAGTCCGTGATCTCCACGCCCAGCATCGGCTTCTCGGCGTCGAGCGGGCCCATGCAGAACGGGATGACGTACATGGTGCGACCACGCATGCAGCCCCGGTAGAGCTCGGTCATGATGGCCTTCATCTCGGAAGGGTCCATCCAGTTGTTCGTGGCGCCCGCGTCCTCTTCGCGCACCGAACAGATGTAGGTCCGCTCCTCCACACGAGCCACGTCGCTCGGGTCCGAAGCCGCCCAGAACGAGTTGGGCTTCTTCTCCAGGGGCACGAACGTGCCGGCGTCGACGAGCTTCTTCGTGAGACGGTCCCATTCGCCCTGGGACCCGTCAGCCCAAACAACCTCGTCGGGGCAGGTCAGCTCAGCGACTTCCTGAACCCATGCGAGCAAGCGCGCGTGGTTGGTAGGTGCCTGTTCGAGACCGGGAATGGTCACTGCCGTCATCTCGTCTCGTCTCCTGACTGAACGCCTCGGCCGCCCGAGGACGTGGTGGTCCGGTGCAGGACTGCGTCGTCCTCGGGAATAGCTCCACAACGCCCGTTGGTCCCGGGCGTGCGTGGAAGGGGATGGACCGAGGTTAGCCCGGTGAATGGCAGGTAACGCACCCCCAGCCTGTCGCTTCTCTCACAAAACCGATTCTGGAATCGATTCAGCACTCGGAAGGAGGTTAAGGCGGACGAGCGATCGGAAAAACACAAGAGGCCCCGGTGCGGTTCTCACCACACCGGGGCCTGTGACCTGCGCTTCAGTTCAGACGTCAGTTCGGGCTGATCCACTGCCCCGTTGTGGAATCGATTCGGACGACCCCGTCGAACCGTTCTTCCTCGAGCCAGTCGTCCGAGTCGTCCAAAATGCCGCTCTTCGAGTCGGTGACGTAGCGGCCGTCGGCCTCGATGTGCCCGTGCTCGACCTCGACCCAGTCGTCACCACGATGTTCCGACATCGTGACCTCGCCGGATCGTGTGATCTCGGTCGCCACGTCGGCCTTGCCGTCACCGTTCTTGTCGGTGAACAACCACGTGTCGCCGTCGTCGTCGCGCACGACCGCGGTGTCGGCCTTGCCGTCCCCGTCGGTGTCCTCGGTCGCCTGCCCGACGTTTCGCTGGCCGTCTTCGGTGTCCACGACAATCGCCTGTTTGGGCGACGAATTCGTTTTTTCCTGCGGAGTGTCGTTGCGGTCCACCGCGATCCACTCACCTGAATTCTCCTCGAACCGCGCCTGGCTCAGGAGATTGCCGTCCTTGTCGAACGTGCTCATCAGATCGGCGTCACCGTCGCCGTTCGTGTCGGTGAACGCGAGATGGCCACCGTCGTCCGTCTCGACCACGGCGGAGTCGTTCGTGCCGTCCTGGTCGAGGTCGAAGGTGACGTCGGCGGTGTACTCCTCGTCCTCGACGGTCACCTTCAGCTCGGCGTCGGCCGCACCGTTCTCGTCGATGTACACCGGGACACACCTCCTACTTGCTCATGTACCGGTATGACCCACGTTATGCCGGTTTGGTTCCGCCGCCAACCGTGTGCGCCGGTGCGGAGGACGTTCCACCAGGTCACGCCCGGTCGCGAACCGACCGGATCCGGCCCAGCAGCTCTTCCGCCCTCGACCGCCCTTGCTCCACCTCCGCGAGCTGCCGGGTCGCCGCCTGCAGCTCGCGCCCGCGCTCGCCGGCCTCCATCCGCAGCGCCCGGTCGACCTCGCGCAGCTCCGCCTCGATGGCCTCGATGCGCTTGGCCAGTGCCTCGTCCAGGGCCAGCGACAGGGCCTGCTCGGCCTCGATCAGCTGCTCGGCGGCCAATTGGTCCACTGTGGAGCGTGCGTCGGCGATCGCGTCGGAGAGCCACTGCTTGACGTGCTGCTTCTCGGCGGTGTGGGTTCGGGTGCGGGCCATCCACCAGCCGGCGCCGAGGCCCAGGGCGATGGTCACGGGCAGGACGATCGGGTTCAGGGCCGCGATGCCGAGACCCGCCAGCGGCATCACGGCGAGCTTGCCGGCGCCGAGGCCTCCGGAGACGCCCATGAACACCAGCAGCTTGTCCTCGGCGGTGGGTGGGCGCTTCTCCTTGGGGCGCAGGACCACCGGGGGTTGCTCGCCGCGGGCGAACTGGCCGCGGATCAGGGTCAGTTCCTCCGCGCTGAACAGGGTGGCGAGCACGGAGTCGGTGACCTGGGAGAGGCGCGCGGACAGCGCTGTGGAGATGCGGCCGGAGACGACCTGCAGCGCTGTGTCGACCTGGTGCGGCAGGCCGGCCAGGGCGGTGCGGTCGGCGGCGTCGATGGCCTGGCGGTACCAGGTCTGGAGGTCGCGCATCTGGCGGGAGATCTCGTGCGAGTTCTCGATGCGGGCTCGTTGGACCTCGCCGCGCAGGCGCACCTGCCAGCCCCTGGTGGAGGAGCGGCGTTCGGTTTGCAGCTCTTCGCGGCGGGCGCGCAGGACTGCGGCTTCGTCTTCGCCCACGGACAGAGCGCGCTTCTCGTGTTCGAGGCGGATCTCCAGTTCCGCCAGCACTGTCGTCAGGGCGCGCAGGGCGTTGGCTTCCGCCAGCATTCCGGCTCGGCCCGCGACCAGCTCCTGGAGCGCGGTCTGCAGGGCGGAGATCCCGGAGCGTTCGCGGAGCATGGCGGCCGCGTCCGGGTTCGGGGCCTGCGCGGCCATGTCGAACATGCGCGACGACACCGGGTGGAAGGGGGCGTCGGCGAAGCGCGGGGCGTGCTCGGCCAGGAGCGCCTTGTCGGCGTCGAGGACCTGGCGCCAGCCCCGGTACTGGTCGGTCTTCGTCAGGGCGAAGACGACGGTTTCGACGCGGTCGCCGACGCGCTCGAGGAAGTCGAGCTCGCCGCGGGTGAACGGGGACGAGGCGTCCACGACGAACACCAGGGCGGTGGCCGAGGTGACGGCTTCGAGAGCCAGTTCGCCGTGCACCGACTCCAGGCCGCCGACGCCGGGGGTGTCGACCACGGACATGCGTTCCAGCAACGGGATCGGCGCGTCGACCTCGACGTAGCGGGGCGGCAGCTCGCCCTCGGGCAGGTCGTGGGCTGCGGAGACCCAGTTGATCAGCAGGGGCAGCGGGAAGCTGACGGGGGCGAGCAGGCCGGGGTAGCAGGCGCGCGCCGCCCAGGTCGGGCCGTGCTGGAAGACGAGGTAGGTCGAGGTGGCCACGTCGGCGTCGACCGGGGACAGGCCCGGGGTCGCCAGCAGGGCGTTGACCAGCGAGGACTTGCCGCGGTTCGTCTCGCCGACGATCACGACCGACGACACCTCGGGCACCGAGCGGCGGGTCACCCAGTCGGCCATCGACGGGTCGAGTTCGCGCACGAGAGAAGTGAGGCGTTCGCGCGTCTGGCGGACTGTCTGCGAGAGGTTGCTCATCGGGCCGTGTAGACCGTCACGATCGGTGCGCGCAGCACGCGGCCACGGTCGCAGAAGCCGGGCACCTCGGTCTCCGCTACCAGGCCCTGCAACGACAGGTCGTCCGTCGGCACGGCGCCACCGGCCTCGTGCCGCGACGGGTCGAAGCGCTGACCGTCGGCACGCACCGCCACGACCCCTATGGACGACAGACCTTCCTCGATGCGTGCGACCACGCCGGCACTGGCGCGGTCCAGTGCGTACAGGCACAGCTGCACCAGCGCGCGGCGTTCGGCCAGCGCCTGGTCGAGCAGCTCGTCGGCAATGGTCTCCACACCGTGGTCCGACGCCACTTCGGACGGATCGGTTCCGTTCACGCTCATCGGTGCCCCCCAGCACGTAGTTGCTGCCACATGAGGAAATACGCCCGGTGGACGACGTGCGCCACCCGAGCTTGCGCCGGGGTCGCGCCGAAGGAGGCGAACGAACGCCACCACCCGGCGCGTTCCAGCGCGTACGCGACCAGCTCCGCGCCGGGACGACCCGGCAGCCCCAGCCGCGCGGCGACGTCCGGCGTGCTGCCGACGCGCAGCACCTCCTCCGTCAGGTCCGGCGCCAGCGTCACGGCACCGGACGAGACCAGCGTCAACGCCTCCAGCAACCTCAGCTGGTGCGCCTCGGGCCTGGCGAGCAGGACCTCGATCGCGTCGTGCACGCGTTGCCGTTCGCCGGGCTCGGCGGAGCTCAGCGACGTGATCGACGCCAGCGCCGCCGCCGCCTTGATGCCGTCCGCCCGCGCCCGGAACACCGCGTCGAGCCTGCCCCGGACGGCGGCGAACCCGGACGCGTCGAACAGCACCCGCCGCAGCGCGCCGGCCGTCAGCCCGGGTTCGGCGTCCAGGGCCGCGAGGGCGCGGCCGATCCCGTAGAGGTCGAGCTTCTCCAGCAACCTCGACCGCACCCCGGCCGCGACGTCGCAGTCCCAGGAGGTGAAGAGGTCGCCGGACATCAGCATCATCGTGCGGGTCTCGGCGTCCAGCGCCGCGAGCTGGCGCAACGCCTCCGCGTCCGCCGAGGTGAACTCCCCGGTCTCGGCGGACTCGGCGAGCAGGCTGATCACCGGCAGCACGTCGGCGACCCGCGGCCTGAGCAGCTCGGCCTGCTTCGCCGCCAGGATCTCCGCGGCCCGCCAGAGGTCACCCTCCGCGCCCTCGACGGTTTCCGGCGCGACGGCGTCGACCTTGTTCAACGCGGCGATCGCGTTGACGGGCCCGGCCTCGCGAGACGCCGTCGCGGCGGTGAAGGCGGCGATGGCGGAGTGGTCGTCCGCGCGCACCCCCTGCGTCACGACGTAGAGAACAGCCTCGGCACCGGCGACCGCGTTGCGCGACACGGGATCAAGCAGTTCCTCGGTGCGTGCGACCGAAGCCGCGTCCAGCGACCCGAGCCCAGGCGTGTCGATGACGGTGAAGTCGCGCAGCACCGCGTTCGTCAGATACGCCTCGATGTGCGAGATGCCCTCCACGCCGAGAGAAGCGGGGATCATGCCGTTCGCGTCGAACGGCAGTACCTGCCGCCTGCCGTCCCGCAGCACGACTTCGATGCGGTCGACCGTGCCGTATTGATAGCGCGTCACGAGCCGTGTGCACTCGCCGATGTCGGTGGGCGCGACCCGGCGGCCGATCAGAGCGTTCACGAGGGTCGACTTGCCGGACTTGATCCGGCCGGCGACGGCGACCTGCAACGGCGCGTGGAGGCGGCGCAGCACCTCCTGGAACCCGGCCGCGGTCCGCGGGGAGACCTGCGGTCGCAGGGCGACGCACAGGTTGGCGACCGCCGCGCAAAGCGGACCGGCCAACTGTTGTCCCTGCAACGCCGTCACGGGCACAAATCGTGCCACGGTTTGTGGCCGCGCGTGCACGGGTAGCCACAGCGCATGGGTGACAGCTACGTGACGTTCCTAGTGCTGGGGATCGTCCTGGTCGTGGTCGACGGCCAGCTGATCTACCACAGCGGCAAGGCATACCTCAGGCGCGCCTCGTACGACGAGGAGCAGGCCGGCGGCATGATGAAGCTGACGGCCGTGCTGTTCCACCTCGTCGTGCTGGGCCTGTTGGCCCTGGTGTCGACCATCGACGTCGACACCGGCGACCCGGTGAAGAACGTGGTCGTGAAGCTCGGCGTGGTGCTGCTGCTCCTGGCACTCGCCCACGGCGTCACGATGGCGGTCCTGGCCAGGATCAGGGATCGCCAGCTCCAGCAACAGCTCGCGGACCAGATGGCCGAAGAGCACCGCATCTACGAGGAACGCCAGGCGCACGTCGGCGAACCGCGACCCGCACCCAAGATCGAGTCGCCCTACTCGCCCAAGTAGTGGGCTCGCCCGGCGTTCAGTGCCTCCCCCTCACTGGCGCCGGGCGACCGAGCTGTGGCGACGAACTCCGCCGCGGCGGCGGAGAGCGGGTCCGGTGCATGCGAAGGCAGGGCAGCCACCACGGTGCCCTGCCTTTGTCCCGTCGTGAGCACGCTTTCGGTCTCCCGCTACGACCGCGCGCCCGCGCCGGCCGGCAAGGCACCGCCGCCGAGTTCGCATCAACCCCTCGGCACAACAACTCACACTGAAGTCGTACGGAGCGTCAGCCCGTAGCGCGACGCGGGGAAGTTCGATCCGCACCTAATCTTGTCCGGTGTGGCGGTTCAGCCTGTGGATGAAGGCTCATCCGGCGTTCGGGGACTCCCTGATCGCCGGTCTTCTGCTGCTCTTCGACCTGGGCTTCGGCGTCGAGGCGGTCGACCGCGGGGTGTCGTTCTCGGCCTACCTGGCCGTGACGCTGCTGATGCTCGGACCGCTGCCGTTCCGCCGCCACCACCCGCTCGGCTCGAGCTACCTGATCCTCGGCGGAGCGTTCCTCCAGCTCTTCAGCCACGGCAGCTACGACCTCGGCATCCCGGTCCGGATGTCCGACTTCGCGCTGGCCATAGCGCTGTACACGCTCGTCGCGTCCACGAACCGCAAGACGGCGTTGATCTACTCGGGCTGGCTGCTGGCGGGCACGCTGCTCTGGGCGATCTTCCAGATCGGCGAGCTCCAGGCCGTGTTCCTGGTGTTCATGGTGTTCGTGATCTTCGGCTTCAGCTGGGCGATGGGCGAGTTCGTCGGAGCCCGGCGCGCCTACCAGCGGGAGATGGAACAACGCCTGGTCCTGCTGGAGACCGAACGCGACCAGCAGGCCAAGATCGCGGTGGGCGAGGAACGCTCGCGCATAGCCCGCGAACTGCACGACGTGGTCGCCCACGCGGTGAGCGTGATGATCGTCCATGCCGACGGTGCCGCGTACACGATCAGGTCGCAACCGGAAGTGGCCGAGAACGCCGTCCGCACCATCGCCGACACGGGCCGCCTGGCCCTGACCGAGATGCGCCGCCTGCTCGGCGTCCTGCGCAGCGAGGACGCCGAAACCCAGTGGGCACCGCAGCCGGACGCGCGAGGAGTCGTCGAACTGGCCGAGAACACCAGGGCCGCCGGAGTCCCGGTGCGACTGGAGATCACCGGCGACGTGGACGACCTCCCGGTGGGCGTGGGCCTGAGCGTCTACCGCATCGTGCAGGAAGCACTGACCAACACCATCAAGCACGCCGGCTCGGGCACGACCGCGATGGTCCGCCTGGCCCGGACCCCGGAAGAGCTGCGCCTGGAAGTCGTCGACAACGGCTTCGGCACACCGCACGACGTCGTCAAGATCTCCGGCGGCAACGGACTGATCGGCATGAGGGAAAGGGCAGCGGTCCTGGGCGGCGAGTTCGAGGCGGGCCCCAACCCCGGCGGGGGCTGGCGCGTCCGCGCGACTTTCCCACTGGCCGCATAGGGTGATCGAGTGATTCGGGTGCTGCTGGTAGACGACCAGGAACTCATGCGCATGGGGTTCCGCATGGTGCTGGGCGCGCAGGAAGACATCGACGTCATCGGCGAAGCGGCCGACGGCCTGGACGCCGTGCAGATGGCCGACAAGCTCCGGCCGGACGTGGTCCTGATGGACGTCCGCATGCCCGTCCTGGACGGAGTGGAGGCGACCAAGCGCATCGCCGCGGCCGACACGGCGAAGGTGCTGGTCATGACCACCTTCGACATGGACGAGTACGCGCTCTCCGCCCTGCGCAACGGAGCCAGCGGCTTCCTGCTGAAGGACACACCGCCCTCGGACCTGGTCTCGGCCCTGCGAGCAGTCGCCTCGGGCGACGCCGTGGTCTCCCCGTCCGTGACCAAGCGCCTGCTGGGCCGCTTCCTCGGCGACGGCGGCGGCGAACTCCGCGACGCCACGATGCTCGACGTGCTCACCGAACGCGAGCGCGAGGTGCTCGTGCTGATCGCGAAGGGCCTGTCGAACACGGAGATCGCGAGGAAGCTCTTCCTGTCCGAGGCGACGGTGAAGACGCACGTGGGACGAATCCTGGCGAAGCTGGAACTGCGGGACCGGGTCCAGGCAGTGGTGCTGGCGTACGAGACGGGCCTGGTACGCCCGGGCGACGCCTGACAAGGCAGGCCGCCTGATCAAGCGCGATGTCGAAGGCGAGCCGTCCTGAGCAGACGCTCCCGGCGGTGGGGTCCATCGCGAGTCGCGCCACAGCTCCCGCTGCAACGAGGTAGGGGTGTCAACTCGACACGCTTCTCGCCGAGTTGACACCCCTACCTCGTTGTGGCCCGCTCCTCCAGCCCTACCGGTACGACTCCAGCCTCACCGGTACGACTCAGGATCGGCCTCGACCTCGACCCCGGCCATCCGAGGCTTCAGCACCTCCTCGTACCACCGCCCCCAGTCGGGCTGGGACCCGTCCAGGTCCGTGAACCCGTACTCCCGCTTCAACCGCCAGGACGACAAGCACTGCCCGGCGAACCGCCGCCGCTGCGGATCAGCGGCGAGGTGCGCCAACCCGCGCCCCAGGTAGTGCGGCGTCTCGGACAACGCGTAGTCGGGCACCTTCTCGACGGCGTCCCGCCAGTTCTCCTCGGTGACCCCGAACCCCTCCAGCATCTGCTCGGACCGCAGGAAACCGGGCGTAGCGGCAACCGCGGTGACGTGCGGGAACTCGCGGAGGTCCCGAGCCAGCACCTCTCCGAACCGCCGGACGGACGACTTCACGGCGTCATAGGGGAGGTTCACGAAGTAGGCGTCCCCGTCCTCCCCGTCGGTCACCTCGACCACCAGCGCGTCGTCGGACCGCAGGACCAACGGCATCAACCGGTGGATCGCCACCAGGTGCGTCTCCACCCCGTTGCGCCACATCCGCAGCTGCCGTTCGAGGTCGTGCTCCCAGAACTTCCCCCACTCGACGAGGTTCTCGCCGCCCCAGGCGTTGTCGACGAAGACGTCCAGCCGGTCGATGCGCGCGGCCAGGGCGTCCACATCGGACACCGAGGTGAGGTCACACCGGACCGGGATCCCCTTGCCGCCGGCGGAGTCGACCAGTTCCGCGGTCTCCTCGATCGTCTCGGACCTCCCGACCGGTGACTGCTGCGACCGGGTGGTCCGGCCGGCGACGTACACCGTGGCGCCGGCCGCTCCGAGCTCGACCGCGATCGCCCGGCCCGCGCCTCGTGTGGCGCCGGTGACGACCGCGACCTTCCCGCTCAGATCGGGTTCACTTCTTGCTGACACGCCGAGTTCCCTTTCCTTCGTGCCACGAGAGGACGGCCATCTCGTCACCCTCGACGGTGATCTGCACGACCTCGGTGACGTCGAACCGGAACAGGTCGATCTCCTCCGGCTCCGGCTGCCACCCCGTGCGGTCGAACAGGTTCTTCAGGTAGTCGTCCTTGTTGTTCCAGAACTCCGCGGTGCCGCTGATCTTCGCGTCGCCGGCCTCGGTCATCGAGGCGGTCGTCGACATGCAGTGCAGCGCGAACCGCGAGTCGCGGCGCAGGTCGCGGGACTTCAGCGAGTTCGGCATCATGCCCGCCCAGAGCTCGCCGTCGAGGAAGTCCGGTTCCACGCCGCTGATCCGCGGCGCGCCGTCGCGGCGCAAGGTCGCGATCAGCGCGTGCCGGTCGGCGGCGAACCTGCTCTCC
Organism: Lentzea jiangxiensis; assembly: GCF_900104175.1. Taxonomy (GTDB): domain Bacteria; phylum Actinomycetota; class Actinomycetes; order Mycobacteriales; family Pseudonocardiaceae; genus Lentzea; species Lentzea jiangxiensis. Next base: position 56,272 of record NZ_FNIX01000020.1, on the reverse strand, counting down.
ACGAACGCGGCCATGTCCGGCTGTTCTGCCGTGAACTCGGCCCAGGTGGCCATCAACGCATCCCTTTCAGCACCAGGTCGACGTCTTCTGCCGTGCGGGTCAGGAGGTCGCCGCGCGGTCGCACGGACCAGTCCATCGAGATCCCGTACACCAGCGCGGCGAGGACTCGGGCCGCGTTCGGTGGGAGGTTCTCGGCCGCGCACAGGACTTCCAGCTCCGCTTCCAGCGCGGCGTAGTGCCGGGCCAGCAGCGCGCGCAGCTCCGGGTCGATCAGGTCGACGCCGAGCTGCGCCAGGTTGTTCGTGGCGACGACCGGGTCGGCCAGGCGGTCGAACCAGGTCAGCAGCGCCTCGCGGACGGACCCCGCCTCGCGCATCCGGCGGACCACGTCTTCGGTGCCCGCGCGGGTCAACGCCTGCAGCAGACCGCTCTTCGACCCGAACCGCTTCGCCACCGCGCCGACCGACACCCCGGCCTCCGCCGCCACGTCCGCGACGGTGAACTCCGGGCCGCGCCGGTCGATCACGGCCGCGACGGCGTTCAGGATCCGTTCGTCGGTGATGGTGCGAGGTCGTGCCACGGCATTAGTGAACCACAATTCACTAACCTTCGCCTAGGGTGGCTCCACGTGAACTGGAGACCGCGCCTGGTGGCCCTGGACATCGACGGAACCCTGACCGCAGTCGGCTCGAACGACATCTCACCCGCCGTGAAAGCGGCGATCACCCGTGTGACGGAACACGGCACCAAGGTCGTGCTCTGCACCGGTCGCAGCCTCATCGGCACGACCCCGATCGCCGCGCAGGTGCCCGCCTCGTTCGCCGTGTGCTCCAACGGCGCCGTGTGGTGGGACCCGGTGAGCGCGGAGGTCGTCAAGCGCACGACGTTCGAGCCCGGTCCGACGATCGAGGCGCTGCGGGCGTTGCTGCCGGACTCGGTGTTCGCGGTCGAGCAGACCGGGGTCGGCAACCTCTCGCTCGGCGAGTTCCTGCCGGGTGACCTGTGGGGCGTCACGACCAGCGCGACGTTCGACGAGATCGCGGCCATCCGCACGCCACGGCTGGTGATGCGCTGGCTCGACCGCACGCCGCCGGAGCTGTCGTTCGCGGTGAAGGACCTCGAACTGCCGGGCATCGAGTGGTCCGTCGACCACACGGAGGCGTGGCTGACCGCGGTGCCGCCGAACACCACCAAGGGCACGGCGCTGGACGAACTCAGCCGGGAGCTCGGCATCGACCCGCGCGACGCGCTCGCGATCGGCGACGGCAGCAACGACGTCGAGATGCTCGAGTGGGCGGGGCTCGGCGTGGCGATGGGGCAGGCGCCCGCGACCGTGCGGGCCGTGGCGGACGAGGTCGCGCCGACCGTGCTGGAGGACGGCGCGGCCCAGGTCCTGACGAGGTTCTTCCCGGCCTAGAACCCTCGTCCTAGTCGGAGACGTTCACCTTGGCGACGACCTTGTCGACCTTGACGCGGACGAGCAGCTCGCCGGGCACGCCGTTGCGCTCGGCGAACTCGTCGGCGCGGTCGTCGCCCATGTAGCGCGCGGCCGTGCGGCCGGCCCAGTACTGCAGCTGCTCGGCGTCCTCGTCCACAACGGCCTGGCCGGTGATCGTCACGAAGTTGAACGGCGGGTTCTCGTCGTCGAAGCAGAGCGCCACCCGGCCGTCGCGCAGGATCGACCTGCCCTTGACCGTGTCGCGGCCGGTCAGGAAGACGACGTCCGGGCCGTCGAGGTCGACCCACACCGGTGCGACGTGCGGCGATCCGTCCTTGCGGGTGACGGCCAGTTTGGCGGTGCGCGCCGGCTTGGCCAGGACGAACTCGCGCCACCAGCCCTCGGGAGCTTCCGTGTATCCCATGTGGCTCATTCAACTACGACGGAGGTAGCGCCACCCGGCGACGGAAGTTGACGGCACTCGAAGACCGCAGGTCGATGTGCCGGACCCCCTCGGAGCGCGAGAGTTGTCCCGTCACCGAGAGGGGAAAGCCCATGATCGAGGCAATCGGCCTCACCAAGAGATACGGCAGGACGGTCGCGGTCGACGACCTGTCGTTCACCGTCCAACCTGGACGGGTGACCGGATTCCTCGGTCCGAACGGCGCGGGCAAGTCCACCACCATGCGGATGATCCTGGGGCTCGACCGTCCGACGGCAGGCCGCGTGCTGATCGACGGCAAGTCCTACACCGACCTCAAGCGTCCACTGCGGACGGTCGGCGCACTGCTCGACGCCAAGTGGGTGCACCCGAACCGCTCGGCCCGCGCCCACCTCAAGTGGCTCGCGGTGTCCAACGGCCTGCCGAAGTCGCGGGTCGACGCGGTGCTCGAGTCCGTCGGCCTCACGCAGGTCGCGGGCAAGAACGCCGGCGGGTTCTCGCTCGGCATGTCGCAGCGGCTGGGGATCGCCGCGGCACTGCTCGGCGACCCGAAGGTGCTGCTGTTCGACGAGCCGGTGAACGGCCTGGACCCCGAGGGCATCCTCTGGATCCGCACGTTCATGCAGAACCTCGCCGCCGAGGGCCGCACGGTCCTGGTGTCGAGCCACCTGCTGTCGGAGATGGCGCTCACGGCCGGCGAGCTCGTGGTGATCGGCCGGGGGAAGCTGATCACGCAGAGCACAACGCAGGAGTTCATCGAGCGCTCGACGGGCAACTCGGTGCTCGTGCGCAGCCCGCAGCTCTTCAAGCTCGGCCCGCTGCTCGTCGACAAGGGCTTCACGGTTCGTGACGGCGCGGACGGCGCGTTGTCCGTGACGGGTGCCACCAGTGACCAGATCGGTGACATCGCGGCGGCGAACGACGTCGTGCTGCACGAGCTCAGCCCTCAGCGCGGTTCGCTCGAAGAGGCGTTCATGCAGCTGACCGGCGATGCTGTCGAGTACCACGCAGAGATCGGGAAGTGAGTCTGATGACCCTGTTGGCAGTGGAGAGGATCAAGCTCTTCTCGACCCGTTCGCCCTACTGGTGCAGCGCGCTCGCCATCGTCCTGGGCGTGGGGCTCACCGCGATCTTCGCGGCGGCCGGTGACGGTCCGATACCGCTCGGCCTCACCCAGATCGGCAGCAGCCAGCTCGCCATCGCGGTGGTGCTGGTGATGTCGGCGATCGCGGTCACCACCGAGTACCGCTTCAACACCATCCGCTCGACGTTCCTCGCGGTGCCGAACCGCACGTCCGCGCTCGTCGCCAAGGCCGTCGTCGTCGCGTTCATCGCCGGCGTGCTGGGCGAGATCATCGCCTTCGGCTCGTGGGGTGTGGCGAAGCTGATCTCGCCGAGCTCGGACCTCGCGATCAACACGGCTGCCGAGTGGCGGCACGTGGCGGGCATCGGCCTGATCTACGCCATCGGCGCGGTCATCGCGGTGGCCGTCGGCATCCTGGTCCGCCAGACCGCCGGTGCCGTCGCGATCCTGCTCGTGTGGCAGATGCTCGCCGAGGGCCTGATCGGGATCATCCCCAAGGTCGGCGAGAAGATCCAGGCATGGCTGCCGTTCATGAACGCCACCCACTTCGTGTCGATGGGAGCGGACAGCCCTGAACAGGGTGGCGCCGGGGTCGACTTCAAGCTGAGCGAATGGGGCTCGCTCGGCTACTTCGCCGGCATCGCCGCGGCGCTGCTGGTGGTCGCGCTGATCGTCGCCAAGCGCCGGGACGCGTGACCGGGCAAGGGGGAGCGGGACGTGGGCCATCCGTCGGGGGATGACCCACGTCCCGATCAGTCTTTCCACCGAGCGAACGGGAGAAGGCCGTGATCGAAGCAGTGGCGTTGCGCAAGCACTACGGCAGGACCAAGGCCGTCGACGACCTGTCGTTCACCGTGCGGCCGGGCAGGGTCACCGGGTTCCTCGGCCCGAACGGCGCCGGCAAGTCCACGACCATGCGGATGATCCTCGGCCTCGACACCCCCACCGGCGGCGACGTCAGGATCGACGGCAAGCACTACGCCGAGCTCAAGCAGCCGCTGCGCAAGGTAGGCGCACTGCTCGACGCGAAGTGGGTGCACCCCAACCGTTCCGCGCGGTCGCACCTCAAGTGGCTCGCCGTGTCGAACAAGATCCCCGTCAGCCGGGTGGGGGAGGTGCTGGAGGTCGTCGGCCTCACCGAGGTCGCGCACAAGAACGCCGGCGGGTTCTCGCTCGGCATGTCCCAGCGGCTCGGCATCGCGGGCGCGCTGCTCGGCGACCCCGAGGTGCTGCTCTTCGACGAGCCGGTCAACGGCCTCGACCCCGAGGGCATCCTCTGGATCCGGCAGTTCATGCACCGGCTCGCGGAGGAGGGCCGCACGGTGTTCGTGTCGAGCCACCTGCTCTCGGAGATGGCGCAGACGGCCCAGGACCTCGTCGTGATCGGCAAGGGGCAGCTGATCGCGCAGACCTCCACCGAGCAGTTCATCGCCGATGCCACGCAGGACCACGTGAGGGTGCGCTCGCCGCACGCCGCGAAGCTGCGCGAGATCCTCGCCGCGCACGCCACGGTGACGGACGACTCGGCGAGCGGAGCCCTGGTGGTGCACGGGATCCCGGCGCAGCGGATCGGTGAGATCGCGGCGGAGAACCACGTCGTGCTGCACGAGCTCAGCCCTCAGCGCGGATCGCTGGAGGAGGCCTTCATGCAGCTCACCAAGGAGTCGGTGGAGTACCACTCCCACTGAGCGGCGGCAGCACGTGCACGGTGGCCTGCGGACGCGGGCGGCGTGACCTGATGGCGGGCAACGTGATCAGCAGGCCCGTCATCACCGCGGTCCCACCGGCGACGGCGGCGATGAACGGCATCCGGCTCCCCAGGTCCACGTCCGGGCGCTGGGCGGTCCGCGCCGGCGTCGGGGCGGGCTTCGTGGTCGGCGGCTTCGGCGGCGGCAGGAGCGGGTGGCGCTCCACCGGCGGGAGCTGCGCGTTGAGCGCGCCCACCGGGTCGACCACGCCGAAGCCCGTCGTCGCGTCCCTGCCGGGTTCCGCCAGGTCCTTCGCGGATTTGATCAACGCGTTGACGACGTCCTTCGCGGGCATCCGCGGGTGCTTGGCCCGCACCAGCGCCGCGACCCCGGCCACGATCGCCGACGCCGCGCTCGTGCCGTCCACCTCGGCGTAGCCGCTGGGGTAGACGCTCTTCGGCGAGGCCGTCACGATGCCGGCCGCCGGAGCCGAGAGCACGGTGTCCGCGCCGACGTTGGACGACGCCCACGGCTTGCCGTCCCTGGTCGTCCCGGAGACCGCGATCACGCCCTGGATGTTCGCGGGCGCCGAGACGGCCCTGCCCTCGTTGCCGGTGGCGGCGACGAGGACGACGTCCTTCTCGATCGCGTAGTTCACGGCCTTGACGAGGGTCGGCGTCATCGAGCTGGAGAAGCCGAGGGACATGTTGATTACCTTGGCGCCGTGGTCGGCGGCCCACCTGATGCTCTCCGCGACGACGTCGAGCGTGAACTGCTCCCTCTCGGCGCTCGCGACCGGCAGGATCTTGACGCCGGGCGCGATGCCGAGCGCCCCGCCGTCACGGCCTGCGGCGGCGATGATCCCGGCCATCGCGGTGCCGTGGCCGTCGGTGTCGGTCGTGCCGTCGGTGCCCTTGGAGCTGCCGAACCCGGTCCCCGGTAACACCTGTCCGACCAGGTCCGGGTGCTGGGCGTCGACACCGGAGTCGATCACGGCGACGACCACGCCGTCCCCGCGCGCCTGGGCCTGCGCGGAGTAGACGTCGAGCGCGTCGAGGTGCCACTCCTGCTCCTCGATCGTCTGCGCGGCGAGCAACAGGGGCAGCGCGACGGTGAGCGCGGGAAGCAGGGCCACGCCCGCTACATCGTCTTTCCAGGTCACGGTGCAACGTGCCTGGTGTCACACGTTGCGTAAGAGAGCTGTTAACAAACTGTGAAACCAGGCAATCTGGACATCACCGGCGTTTGAGTTCGCGTTCAATTGGGTTATCCCCGCTGCGGAGGTGGCCAGTGGTCCGTGTGGAAGCAATGCTCGGCCTCGAGTGGTCCAGTGCTCTCGAAGCTCCCAACCCTGCTGAAATCGCCCTCACCCCTGCGGAGGCGCGCCGTTCCTGGGTGAACCGCGCCCCTGAGGACGAAGTGCTCGCGATGTACCGCTCGGTGCGGTCCGTCGAGGACGCGCCCGCGCCGTGGTGGCTGCGCGCGCTGGACCGGGGGCGCCTGCGCTCCCGTGCCGAAGGTCATGCCGTCGAGGACGCCGTGAGCGAGCTGCTCTCGTCCCGTCCCGGCTGGGTGTTCGTCCCGTGGGTCGACCTCGGCGAGGTCGGGTACTGGGAGTACGTCCCCTCCGAAAGTGGTGTGTACGGTCCCGCCACCCCCACGACCGTGCAGTTCACCGACTCGCACCGCGGCTTCGTCCACCTCGTTCCCGCCCACCGCGGACCGGGTCACCCGCACGCCATCGACTTCACGGTCGCTGACCTGCGGGCGCAAATCGAGGACATCGAGCTCATCGCCTAGGCTTTCCGGTCGTGACCAGGCCTGAGCACCACCGTTCCATCGTCAGCTTCGTGCAGCGCGGCGAGCGCATGACCGTGGGACAGGAACGTGCCTGGGACACGTACTGGGAGAAGATGGGCAACGACGTGAAGTCCCTGCCCGAGGGCCCGCTGGACTTCACGTCGTGGTTCGGCCGTTCCGCCCCCGTGCTGCTGGAGATCGGTTCCGGCATGGGCGAGACCACCTCCCAGCTCGTGGCCGCCGCGCCCGAGCTGAACTACCTCGCCGTCGAGGTCTACAAGCCGGGACTCGCCCAGCTGCTGCTGCGCGCCGAGCACCTCGGAGGGCTCGGCAACCTGCGCGTGCTGCGCGGTGATGCCGTCGACCTGCTGACCGACCACGTCGCCCCCGCGTCGTTGCACGGCGTGCGGATCTTCTTCCCGGACCCGTGGCCGAAGAAGAAGCACCACAAGCGCCGGCTCGTGCAGCCCGAGTTCGTGTCGCTCGTGGCGTCGCGCCTGGAGCCCGGCGGCGTGCTGCACCTCGCGACCGACTGGGAGAGCTACGCGGAGCAGATGCTCGAGGTGTGCTCCGGCGAGCGGCTGCTGACGAACGTGCACGACGGCTGGGCGCCCCGACCGGACTGGCGGCCCGTCACGAAGTTCGAGCAGCGCGCGGTGAACGAGGGCCGGACCTCCCACGACCTGATGTTCCGCCGGAACGACCTCACCTGATCGAGGTCTCAAGCGGAACGAGTGACCACCGTGGGTCTTGCGTTCACTCGTCGGAGTGGCTGGTGTTGATCACCCGAAATGCCCCGAGTGGCAGTGACGCGTAAAGCTGTTCCGGGCTTAGCGTTCCGCTCCGTGACCCCCGACGTCTTCCCCGTCGCGGAGGAGTTCGTCCGCATGTTCCACGCGGCGCACTCCGACGCAGGCTCGCTGTCCGCCCGCATCGCCCGAGTGCGCGCCGAGATCGCCGACACCGGAACCTACCGCCACACCACCCACGAGCTCGCGTACGGCGCGAGGATCGCGCTGCGCGACTCCGGCTGGTGCACCTCGGGTGTGCCGTGGCGCCGGCTGAAGGTCCGCGACCTGCGCGGCTACCGCAACGCCGCCGCCGTCGCCGGCGAGTGCGTCGAGCACCTGCGCCTCGCGACGAACGGCGGCGAGATCCGGCCGCTGGTCACGGTCTTCGCGCCGGACGCGCCCGGTGCGCCGGGACCGGTGATCTGGAACGAGCAGCTCGTCCGGTACGCCGGGTACGCCGACGGCACGGGGGACCGCCGGTACGCCCAGTTCACCGAGACCGTGCAGGGCATGGGGTGGCGTCCACCGGCGCGGCGGTCGCGGTTCGACCTGCTGCCGCTGGTGGTGGAGACCCAGCACGAGGGACCGCGGCTGTTCGCGGTGCCGTCCGAGGTCGTGCACGAGGTGCCGCTGGAGCACCCGGCCCTGCCGTGGTTCGGGGAGATGGGCCTGCGCTGGCACGCGGTCCCGGTCATCTCGAACCTCAGGCTGTCGATAGGCGGCGTGCACTACCCGGCCGCGCCGTTCAACTCGTGGTTCGTCGGCGCCGAGATCGGCACGCGGTCACTGGCCGAGGAAGGCGCCTTCGGCGTGGCGCGTCAGGTCGCCGAGGCGCTGGGACTCGACACGTCGTCCGAACGCACGCTGTGGCGGGACTTCGCCACGGTTCACCTGAACGCGGCAGTGCTGCACTCGTTCGACAAGGCGGCCGTCACGATCACGGACCACCACGCGGAGGCGTTGCACCGCCTGGCCTGGCTGCGTTCGCGCCAGCGCCCGTCGGCCGCACGGCCCGCGTTCCGGCTGGACGCCGCGGCCGCGGCGCGCGCACGGACCGGTTCTCCGGCGCGCTTCACGACCGCGTTGGACGAGACCCGTCCCCAACCGACGAGCAGGCTGGCGGAGCTGCTCCGCCAGCACCATTCCCTGACCAGCGCCTGACTTCCCCATCACACGCTGGTCCGTCGCGGTACTAGTGCTTCGAGTCGATCATCACGCCGGACAGCGCCATCAGCGCGAGGACCAGCAGGCCGACCACCGCGGCCGCCCAGGTGAAAACAACTGACAACATGTGATGTCCTCCGTCTCTCGTCTTCCGCTCCTCCAGAGTCCGTGACCGGCGTGTGATCCGGCATCCGCCGTGAGGGTATTTCCGCAGGTCGCCCACTCAGCCTTCCGGCTGACCCGCGGGTAGACCGGAGTCGGACGCGGGATCACCCCTTCGGCCCTACTGTTGCTCGGGTGGAGAGCACGGACATGAACTGGCGGTTGCTCGCCAAACGCCAGTGGCCGCTGGCGCTCTCGCTCACCGGCATCGTCATCGCGGAAACCGGGGCGATCAGCACCGACCTCGGCTGGTGGCAGCTCCCCGGCGTCCTGGTCGTCTGCGCGATCTCGGTGCTGGCTCCGCGCAAGCCGTTCGACGCGGCCCTCGCGGCGGCGTTCGCGATCGCCTGCTCGGCGCTCTACCTGCGGCTCCTCGGCGTCCCGTTCGAACCGCACTTCTTCCTCAGCGGTGCCACCGTCTCGATGACCGGCGCGGCGATGGCGACCATCGCGGTCCTCGTCCGGGAGGCCTCGCACGTCCGCGCGGTGCTCGGCACCGTGTTCGTCGTGACGGCGATGATCAGCGCGGAGGTCCTGGGGTGGCCGGCCGTGTCCGCCCGCGAGTACCGCGAGTGGCATCCGGATCCGACGTCGTACCTGTTCGGCGCGTGCATCATGCTGGTGCTGGCCATCGGCACCGGTCTCTACTTCCGCGCCCGCGACAACGAACGCGCGTCGCAGCTGGCGGCGTCCGTCGCGGCGGCGCAGAACTCCGAGCGGATGGCGCTGGCACGGGAGCTGCACGACGTGGTGGCGCACTACGTGACGTCGATCGTCGTGCACGCGCGGGCGGGTCAGCTGAACCGCGCGGCGGCCGAGCAGGTGCTGCCGACGATCGAGGCGTCCGGGCACGAGGCGCTGACGGCGATGCGCCGCCTGGTGGGAACGTTGCGGGACGGCGAGTCCTCCGGTCCGGCGGCTTCTTCGTCGCTGATGGACGACGTGCGCGCGCTGGCCGGGGAATCCGGTCTGCCGGTGCGGCTCTCGTTCGACCTGCAGGACGCCGTGCCGCAGGAACTGGCCCGCTCGGTGCTGCGACTGGTCCAGGAATCGTTGACGAACACCCGGAAGCACGCGGCAGCGGTGTCCTCAGTGGACGTGTCGCTGTCCTCGGGGGACGGGCTGCTGCACCTGGCGGTGGTGGACGACGGGGTGGCCTCGGGCGTTCCCGTCGGGGGATCGGGTGGCTACGGGCTCGTCGGCATGCGCGAGCGCGTGGACCTGCTGGGCGGCCGCTTCTCCGCAGGCCGACGCGAACCGACTGGGTGGACGGTCCGCGCCGAGCTGCCGATCGCCTAGCTCAGCTGTCGTCGCGGATGACTTCGAACTCCTGGGTCATCTCGAGATCGGTGAGCTGGTCGTCGTTCTGAGGGTCGATGTCGGCCACTGATGCCTCCGCATGATCACGCCCGCTACCCGTGCGGTGTGATCATGCCAACTCAGCGCCGGGTCGGCGGCTTGGGGGTGGCGGGCTTCTGCGCGCGGCGGAACTGCCCACTGGACGTGCACGGCTTCTTCGACATGATCTTGAGACGCCCCTGTCCTGCCCGTGGTTGCCTGTGGATGCACAAAGGGCCCGCCGCGTGACGCGTAACGGGCCCCTTGGATGGGGGAGAGTTTTTGGTCGGGGCGGACCCTGGGGGTCGGCCCGCACCCGACAGGGCGAGGATGCCCATCCCCTTCGGATGTATGCATGGATGTGACTGGCATCACAATGGCAGGATTCCCCGCATGTCACTGCGTCTGCACGCCCCGGTGGTCCTGCCCTGCGACGAGTCCTGCACCGTGGTGCGCGACGCGGTCGTGGACATCGTCGACGGCCGCATCACCCACGTCGGCCCGATCTCCTCGGCACCCGCGTTCGACGGCGAGGTCCGCTCGCTCACCGGCATCCTCCTGCCCGGTCTCGTGAACACCCACGCGCACAGCCCGATGACCGTGCTGCGCGGCCTCGGCTCCGACCTGCCGCTGCTGCGGTGGCTGCAGGAGGAGATCTGGCCGAACGAGGGGCGGATGACGGCCCAGGACGTCGGCACCGGCATGCTGCTGGGCGCCGTCGAGATGCTGCGGCACGGCGTGACCACGTCCGCCGAGATGTACTTCCACGGCCCCGAGCTGGTGTCCTCGGTGCTGGAGGCGGGCTCGCGCGTGGTGTTCGGCGGCGCGATCCTGGACGTGCCGGGCATGTCGTGGCAGTCGCTGACCGACGACATCTCGTCGTGGATCGACTCGGACGGACTGCGCTTCGGCCCCGGCGAGCGCGTCGAACTGGCCTACGGCCCCCACTCCGCCTACACCCTGTCGGCCGCCCAGCTCTCGGCCATCGCCGTCGAGGCCCGTGCGCGCGGGGCGCTGTTCATGGTGCACGTGGCGGAGTCGCCGTTCGAGGACGAGGCCGTCCGCGCCGAGTACGGCTCCGTGCCGGCGCTGCTGAAGGCGTCCGACGTGCTGGGCGGACGGGTGCTGTCCGCGCACTCCGTCCACCTGTCCGACGACGACATCGCCCTCTACGCGTCGTTCGGCGTCGGCGTGGCGCACTGCCCGGGGTCGAACGCGAAGCTCGCCTCCGGCATCGCGCGGGTGCCGGAGATGCTGGCGGCCGGCGTGCCGGTCGGCCTGGGGACCGACGGACCCGCGTCCAACGACGACCTGGACCTGTTCGAGGAGGCGCGGCTGGCCGGGCTGCTCGCCCGCGTGTCCACAATGGACGCCACCGTGCTCGGCGCCGCCCGGGCGCTGCTGATGGCGACCCGCGGCGGGGCGGCCGCGCTGGGGCGGTCCGACATCGGCGCGCTGGAGGCCGGGCGGTGGGGCGACGTCGTGCACATCGCCGCCGACGACCCCGCTTTCGCCACCGGGCTGGACGCGCCGGACTCGCAGCTGCTGGCGAACCTGGTGTGGGGGTCCGGGTCCCGGAGGGTCACCGACGTGTGGGTGGCCGGGGACCACGTCGTGGCCGGCGGGGAGTCGACCCGGGTGGACCGGGGAGAGGCCCAGGCGGCGGTTTCGGCGGTGGCCGCGCGGTTGCGGTCCGCCTGATCCGCGGCGCGTTTCCGGTCCGCGGCGGTGGGCTGCGGACCGGCTGCTGCTGTGCGGGACCCGGCCGCGGCGGCGTTCCGGGGTTCAGGCCCCCACAGCCCGCGTCGATCCCGGCCACCCGTCAAGGGTCATGACGCCGTGGGTTGCCCACGGGCCGAGAGCGGCGCCTCGGAGTAGATAGTGGTGCCTCGGAGCCGAGAGCGGCGCGCAGCAGCAGGTGCGCGCCGGGTTCCCCCAGTTTTGATCTTACCGTCCGTCAGTAGTTGACCACAGGCTGTTGATGGACCTGTGGACAACTGTCAGTGCGGGCGCGACCGCACGTTGATCTCGGTGATGTGGGCGTCGGGCGTCGCCAGCACGGCCGACGCCACCGCCCGCCCCACCGAGGCCGGGTCGATGTACTTCGACGGGTCGTACTCGCCGCCTTCCTGGCGGCGCACCGACTCCTGCATCGGCGTGGCGGTGCGACCGGGGTAGACCGTGGTGACCCGCAGGGCCGGCTCGTCGCCGCGGAGGGCGTCGGCGTAGGCGCGCAGGGCGAACTTCGAGGCCGCGTAGACGCCCCAGCCCGGGTTCGCGTTCAGGCCGGCGCCCGAGTTGATCAGCACCACGTGGCCGCCCGCCGCGCGGAGCTGGGGCAGGACCAGGTTGGTCAGCTCGGCCACGGCGAATACGTTGACGTCGAAGGTCTGGCGCCAGTCGGCCTGCGTCGCCTCCGACAGCGGTCCCAGCAGGGCGATGCCGGCGCTGTGCACGACGACGTCCAGACGGGAGACGGCGGTGAGGTCCGCCGAGGCCACGTTCGCCAGGTCGAACGGCCACGCCTGCGCCCCCGGGAGCTCGGCGGCGAGCACGGAGAGCGACGATTCGTCACGTCCGCCTAGCAGGAGGTCGTGGGTCGGGGCCAGACTGCGGGCGATGGCCGCGCCGATTCCGCTGGATGCCCCGGTGACGAGGGCGACCGGACGATCACTCATGGGGGAACTGTAGTGCCCAAGAAGTTGATCCTGCCGTACCTGTGCCTGCTCTACTTCATCAACTACCTGGACCGGGTCAACATCGGGTTCGCCGGGCCGAACGGCATGTCGGAGGAGCTCCGGCTCAGCGCGACGGTGTTCGGGTTCGCGTCCGGGGTGTTCTTCCTCGGCTACCTCCTGCTGGAGGTGCCGAGCAACCTCGCGCTGCACAGGTTCGGGGCTCGCAGGTGGATCGCGCGGATCATGGTCAGCTGGGGGATCGTCGCCACGGCCATGGCGTTCGTGCCCAACGGGACCGTGCTGATCGTGCTGCGGTTCCTGCTCGGTGTCGCGGAGGCCGGGTTCTTCCCCGGGATCATCCTGTACCTGACCTACTGGTACCCGCAGGAGGACCGGGCGCGGATCGTCGCGCTGTTCATGGTGGCGGTGCCGATCTCGACGGCGCTCGGGGCGACGTTCAGCGGGTTGCTGATCCAGTGGTTCGACTGGCGCACGATGTTCCTGGTCGAGGGGCTGCCGGCGATCGCGCTGGCGTTCGTGACGTGGTTCTGGCTGCCGGACAAGCCCGCCGAAGCCGTCGAGCAGCCGCGGGAGGAGCACTGGCCGTTGAAGAAGGTCTTCACGCACCCGCGGGTCCTGGCGCTGAGCTTCGTGTACTTCGGGATCGTGTACGGGCTCTACACGCTGGGGTTCTTCCTGCCGACGATCATCAAGGGGCTGGCGCCGGGGGCGGGCGTCGTCGAGCGCGGGCTGATCAACGCGATCCCGTACGTCCTCGGCGCGGTCGCCATGGTCCTGTGGGCCAGGCACGGCGACCGCACCGGGGAGCGGAAGTGGCACGTCGCCGCGCCGATGCTGCTCGGTGGCGCGGCGATCCCCGTGGCGCTCCACCTGGAGAACCCCGTCGCGGCGATGGTGGCCGTGTCGGTGTGCGCCATCGGGGTCTGTGCCGCCTTGCCGACGTTCTGGGCGCTTCCCACGAGTTTTCTCGGCGGCACGGCGGCGGCGGGGGGCATCGCGTTGATCAACTCACTCGGCAACGTGAGCGGCTTCGCGGCTCCGTACGTCACCGGGTGGCTGAGCGACCTGACCGGGACCCAGAAGACGGGCCTCTGGGTCGTCGGCGTCACGATGGTCGCGGCAGCGGTCGTCGCGCTCGTTCAGAGAGCGGGAGCGGAGAAGGTGTAGAGCGCCTCGTAGCGGACGGAGGTCTGGGCGCCCTCGGTGCAGCCGCCGGTCGGCGCGAGACCGCCCCTGGTGTTGAGGCGCTGCACGTAGGTGACCCCGGCGAACACCCCGGAGCCCCTGGTGGACTTCGTCTTCAGCAGGAGCTCCGGAACGGCTCCGGCGACCTCGTTGCGGGCGCCGTCGACCGGTGCCGCCTCGACCGCGCTGCCGTCGACGGTGGAGACCCAGATCGGACCGCGCGAGTGCAGTCCGACCGCCCTGCCGAGCCGGTCGGCCAGGGTGGCGGCGGGTTCGAGGCCCTTCCACGCCCCCGCCGTGCAGGTGTAGGTCTGCACGCCCTTGGCGTAGAACTTCTCGACGACCTTGTTGCCGGGCGGAACCTGGACCGCGGGTGCCACCCTCGCGGCGGCTTCGCTCACGGCAGCCGGCGTCGGCGCGGCGGTGGAGCCGACGCCTCCCGCCAGGATGCCCAGGAGAGTGGACGAGACCAGGACCAAGCCTGCGCGTTTCATCACGTCCGGGCCTACGGGAGAGTCAGCGGACCGGTTCAGTTCCGTCTCAGCCGGCGGACTTGAAGAAGGTGTAGAGCGCCTTGTAGGGCACGGACGTCTGCGCGCCGGCCTTGCACCCACCGGACGGCGCCACGCCGCCCTCGGTCTCGAGGCGCTGCACGTAGGTGACCTTGCCGAACAGGCCGTCGCCCCGTGCGGTCCTGGTCTTGAGCAGGAGTTCGGGGACGGCGCCCTCGACGTCGTTCTTGGCGCCGTCGACGGGAGCGGCCTCGACCGCGCTGCCGTCCTCGGTGGAGATCCAGACGGGGCCGCGGGAGTGGATGATGATCGGCTTGCCGTTCCTGTCCGTCAACGTCGCGGTGGGTTCCAGGCCCTTCCACGCGTTGCCGGTGCACGAGTAGGTCTGGACGCCCGTGGCCCGGTACCCACCGACCAGCTCCTGCCCGGCAGGGACCTGGACGGCCGCGGCGACGGCGACCGGCGCCTGCTCCGCCTGGGCGACGGGGCTGGGCGTCGCGATGCCGGCGGTGGAGGTGCCGCACGCAGCAAGACCCAGAAGAGCAGCAGTACCAACGAAAAGACCAGCACGACGCACGATCACTCCAAAGTAGACAGCCAATGTGGACGTTCCCTTGGCTGTCCGCGGTGCAGCCACCCCTCACACGGAGGAGCGGCTGCACCGGTTCACCGGGCGTGCGTGAGCCGGACCACAGAGATGATCAGTCGCAGATCTTGCGGCGGTCCTCGCGCCACACCACCGCGACCGACGGACGCGGCTGCGAGGTGCCGCCGTCCGGCCAGTGCGACAGCGGGTTGTTGGCCGAGGCGCCGTCGACCTCACCAGGGTGCTGCACCGACACCAGCACGAAGTCCTCGGTGATGACCGGGCCGCAGGTCTCCGCACCCTTCGGCACCGTCAGGAACTGCTTGACCTGACCGCGGCGCCTGCCGGAGACCGGCACCGCGAACAGGCCGTCGTTGGAGCCCAGCGCGTTGCCGTCGGTGGAGATCCACAGGTTGCCGTGCGTGTCGAACGCGACGTTGTCCGGGCACGAGATCGGGCTGACCTGCGACTTGTCGTAGCCGCCGAAGTACGTGCCGGGGTCCTTCGGGTCACCGCAGACCAGCAGCAGCTTCCACGAGAACGTCAGCGCCGTGTTGTCGCTGCGGCGCTCCTCGATCTCCAGGACGTGGCCGTGCTTGTTGCCGTTGCGCGGGTTGACCTCGGTCGGGCCTTCCTTGCCCACCTTGCCGCGGTCGGTGTTGTTGGTGAGCGCGGCGTAGATCCGGCGGTTGTGCGTCGAGGGCTCGACGTCCTCCGGGCGGTCCATCTTGGTGGCGCCCACCTTGTCGGCGGCCAGGCGCGTGAAGATGTAGACTTCCTCGGCGGTGAAGCCCGGCACGAACGACCTGTCGTTGTGCGCCAGCGCGATCCACTCGCCCGAACCGTCGAACTCGCCGTCCGCGGGCAGCTTGCCGGTGCCGTCGATCTCGGCGGCCGGGCTGTCACCGGTGAACTTGGCGACGTAGAGCGTTCCCTTGTCCAGCAGCTGCTTGTTGTGCTCGCGGGCGCGCTTCGAGTTGCCCTTCATGTAGCGCTCGTCGGTGACGAACTTGTACATGTAGTCGAAGCGCTCGTCGTCACCCATGTACGCGACGACGCGGCCGTCCTCGGCGACGATGACGTTCGCGCCCTCGTGCTTGAAGCGGCCGAGCGCGGTGTGCTTGACCGGCGTCGACTTCGGGTCGAGCGGGTCGATCTCGACGATCCAGCCGAAGCGGTTGGCCTCGTTGGGCTCCTGGGCCAGGTCGAAGCGCTTGTCGAAGCGCTCCCACTGGCGCGTCGACGCGCCGCCGCTGATGCCGTAGCGGGCGAGCTTGGCCTTCGTGTCCGGGTCGGCGACCTGACCGCCGTTGGCGAAGTACTGGTTGAAGTTCTCCTCGCCGGACAGGATCGTGCCCCACGGCGTGACGCCGCCGGCGCAGTTGTTCTGCGTGCCCAGGACCTTGCGGCCCGTCGGGTCGACGGAGGTCTTGAGGTACTTCGATCCGGCTGCGGGACCACGCATCTCGAACGGCGTGGTGAGCGTGATCCGGCGGTTGTACTTCTTCATGTCGTCCTTGCAGACGACGAGCTTGCCGGTGCGGTGGTCGCGGTCGACCATCACGACCGACATGCCGTGCGCGGCCCACGCGATCTTGGCGTGCTTCTCCGTGATCTTGTCCGGCGCCCAGTCCTTGAACATGAACGTCTCGGACGTGTACTCGTGGTTGCTCACCATGAGCCAGCTGTCCCAGGCGCCGGGCACCGGGACGAGGCCGCAGAAGTCGTTGTTGAAGCCGAACTGCTTGGCCTGCGCCTCGGGCGTCTGGTTGTCGAAGTCGAACTTCGGCGCGTCGGGCAGCACCGCGTCACCCCAGCGGATGACGACGTCCTGCCGGAAACCCTTCGGCACGGAGATCTGGTCGAGGGTGTTGGGCGCCACCGGCTCGAAGTTCAGACCGTCCTTGCCGTGGCCGCCGCGACCGAGGGCCTCGGCGTCGGCGTGCGCCGGGGCGGCGGCAGCGGAACCGGAGAACGCGAGCGCACCGGCACCGGCGGCCGCGACGACGGCACCGGCCTTCAGCATGCCGCGACGGCTCACGACCTCCTTGACGACGTCACCGAAGTACGCGTTGCGCGAGGTGTTGGGCGCGTCGTGCGCACAGGCGTTGCCGCAGCGGAACTCGCAGGTGACCGCCTGACGCCCGAGCGGGTGGTTCGTCGGGAGCAGGGGCAGCAGGCGGCGGCCCCGATCGGTGGGTGAGGACACGCAGGCCTCCGAGATCGGTCAGTGTGGGAACTGGCCGAACCTAAGAGCCGAACGAGATCGCCTGCCGTCCGGAAGGTGAACGGCAGGCGAACTCGTCCTACACCCGCACGACCACGGCACGCAGGGTGATCAACCGATCTCACCCAGCTGACGGTGGCCCTTGCGCCACACGGCGACGACCGACGGGCGGGGCCTGCTGGTGCCGCGGTCCGGCCAGTTCGACACGGGCTTGTCCGCGCTCGCGCCGTCCACCTCGCCGGGGTGCTGCACGCACACGGTGATCACCCGCTCGCCGATCACCGGCCCGCACGTCTCACCGCCGCGCGGCACGGTGAGGAACAGCTTGAGGTGACCGCGTTCCGGCCCTTCGAGCGGCACGCCGTAGAGGCCGTCGTTGAGCCCGCCAAGCTTGCCGTCCGCGTCCGTGGAGATCCACAGGTTGCCGTGCCGGTCGAACGCCACGTTGTCCGGACTGGAGATCGGGCTGACCTGCGACTTGTCGTAGCCGCCGAAGTAGGTGCCCGGGTCGTCGGGGAAGCCGCAGACGAGGAACAGGCCCCAGTTGAACGTGAGCGCGAGCGCGTCGCCCCGCCGCTCGGTGATCTCCAGCACCTGGCCGTGGCGGTTGTTGACCCGCGGGTTCGGCTCGGTCGCGCCCTCCTTGCCGGGCGTGACACCGCGTTCGACGTTGTTGCTGAGCGCGCAGTAGACCGTGCCGGTGCGCGGGTGGCACTGGATGTCCTCGGGGCGGTCCATCTTCGTCGCGCCGACCTTGTCCGCCGCGATGCGCGTGAAGACGTACACCTCTTCGGCCGTCATGCCGGGCACGAAGGACCTGTCGCCCGCCGCCAGCGGGATCCACTCGCCGGTGCCGTCGAACTTGCCGTCGCTCGGCAGCTTGCCGGTGCCGTCGATCTCGCTCACGGGGCTGTCGCCCTTGAACCGGCCCACGTACAGGGTGCCGTCGTCGAGCAGCGTCATGTTGTGGCGGCGTGCGGCCTTGCTGTTGCCGCGCTTCATCTTGCCGTTGGAGATGAACTTGTAGATGTACTCGAACCGCTCGTCGTCACCGGAGTAGGCGACGATGCGGCCGTCGTCGGCGACGCGGATGTTCGCGGTCTCGTGCTTGAAGCGGCCGAGGTGGGTGTGCTTGACCGGCGTGGAGTCCGGGTCGTGCGGGTCGAGCTCGATGACCCAGCCGAACCTGTTGACCTCGTTGGGTTCCTGGGCGAGGTCCCAGCGCTTGTCGAAGCGCTCCCACTTGCGGGTGGTCGCGTTCCCGGTGACGCCGTAGCGGGTCAGGCGCGGGTCGTTGCGGCCGGCGCCGTTGGCGAAGTACTGGTTGAAGTTCTCCTCGCCGGACAGGATCGTGCCCCACGGCGTGACGCCGCCGGCGCAGTTGTTGATCGTGCCGAGCACCCTGCGGCCGGTCGGGTCGACGGAGGTCTTGAGCAGGTCGCTGCCCGCGGCCGGACCGCGCACCTCGAACGGCGTGTGCAGCGTGATGCGGCGGTTGTACTTGCTGAACTTCGGCCGGTAGTGCCCGGAGAACAGCGACCGCTTGATCATGAAGACGGACAGGCCGTGCGCGGCCCAGCCGATCTTCACCTGCTCCTCGGTCGGGTTGTTCGGGTCGTACCCGCGGAACATGAACGTCTCGCTGGTGTACTCGTGGTTGGTGACCATGATCCCGCTCAGCTCCAGCGGGTCCAGCGGCAGGATCGCGGCGAAGTCGCAGTTGAAGCCGAACTGCTTCTCCTGCTTGGCGGCGGTCTGGTCGTCGAAGTCGAACTCGGGGACGCCGGGGAACAGCGGGTCGCCCCAGCGGATCACGATCCCTTGTTCGTACCCCTCGGGGACGACGACCTCGTCCAGGGTGTTGACCTCGACGGGCGTGAAGTCGAGCCCCTTCGGCGGGCGGTGGCCCTGCGCCTGCGCGGGGGCCGCGGCGGCGGTCGCGGGCAGGGCGGCCGCCGCGGTGGCCGCCACCACGGCACCGGCCTTGAGGGCGGTGCGGCGGCTGACCAGGTCGCCGAAGTAGGGGTTGTCGGAGGTGTTCGGGACGTCGTGGAAGCACGCGTCCCCGCAGCGGTACTCGCACGTCACCGCTGCTCTGCCGACGCGGTGGTTGACGAGAGGCAGAGGGATCATGGTGGGGGCCTCCTACGGTCGGCTGGGGAACCGCACCCGACCGTAGGCGTCCGTTCATGCTTTGTTAACCCACAAGTTGTTCACCGATCCCGGTGAAGGCGACAACTGCGGCGGAGGCCGTGGTCCACACCTGCCTGGACTGAGCTGACAGATTTTGATTAGCAAAGCGAAGCATCGCGGGCCACAGGGTACGGTTCCGGTGTGGATGCGGTGATCTTCGACCTCGACGGCGTGCTGATCGACTCCGAGCAGGTGTGGGACGAGGTGCGCCAGTCGTTCGCCGCCGCGCACGGCGGGACCTGGACGGACACCGCCACCCGTGACATGCAGGGGATGTCGACGCCGGAGTGGGGCGCGTACCTGGTCGAGGCGGTCGGGGTGCGCCTGGAGCCCGAAGAGGCCTCCGCCGGGGTGATCGCCGAGATGGAGAAGGCCTACGCGGCCCACCTGCCGGTGATTCCCGGTGCCGTCGAGGCTGTTCGCGCGGTGGCCTCGCGGTTTCCGGTGGCGATCGCTTCCTCGGCGCCCGCTGTGCTGATCAGGGTCTTCCTCGACGTGACCGGGCTGCCGGTGCCCGTGGCCGTGTCTTCGGAGGAGTGCGCTGCCGGGAAGCCCTCGCCGGACGTGTACCTGTTGGCGGCTTCTCGGCTCGGGGTGCCCGCCGCGTCTTGTTACGCGGTCGAGGACTCGACGAACGGGTTGAAGGCGGCGCTGGCCGCGGAGATGACCGTGCTCGCGGTGCCGAACCCGCACTTCCCGCCCGCCGCGGAGGTGCTGGAGCAGGTGCGGGTGCTGGGGTCGATCTCGGAGTTGCCGGACGCGCTGGCGTGACGCATCTCCTGCTGCCTCTGCCAGCAGGTCTGGTGCTGAGCACCAGAACCACGCGCGGGTGCCTCCCGCGGAGCGCCGTCTGTCCATAGCGTGGTGTCCATGACGCAACGAGTTGCTGTGGTCACCGGCACCGCGCAGGGCATGGGTCTGCGCATCGCCGAGGTGCTGCGCGAGGACGGGTACGCCGTCGTCGGCTTCGACCTGCGGGAGAGCGAGGGCGGGATCGTCGGCAACGTGGCGAGCGCCGCAGACGTCCAGCGCCTGACCGAACACGTCCTGGACACCCATCAACGGGTCGACGTGCTGGTCAACAACGCCGGGATCGCGGGCATCGTGCCGTTCGAGGACACCAGCCTCGAGCAGTGGGAGCGGATCATGGCGGTCAACCTGACCGGGCCGTTCCTGCTCACGCAGGCGCTGGGCAGGGTGATGCTCGAGCAGCGCAGCGGCAGCGTCGTCAACATCGCGTCCGTCGCCGGGTTGCAGGGGGTGGCGGACCGGGCCGCCTACAACACGACCAAGCACGGGTTGATCGGGTTGACGCGCACGCTCGCCGTCGAGTGGGGCGGGCGGGGGATCAGGGTCAACGCCGTGTGCCCCGGCTGGGTCAAGACCGAGATGGACGTCGAGTCGCAGGCCGGCGGATACTACGTGGACGACGACATCACCGACCACGTGCCGGCGGGGAGGTTCGCGGCGCCGGACGACATCGCGCAGGCCGTGCGGTTCCTGGCGAGCGACAACTCGAAGTACGTCAACGGTGTCGCACTGCCGGTCGACGGCGGGTGGACCGCGGACGGCAGCTGGCAGAAGCTCAGGCTCTCGAAGCGCTGAGAGGAGGGGCCGCCCGGGAAGGCGGCCCCTCGCAGATCAGGCTTCGCCGCGGATGAACGCCTCGACGGCCTCGTGCGCCTCGGAGTCCGAGTACTGCACGGGCGGGGACTTCATGAAGTACGACGACGCCGAGAGGATCGGGCCGCCGATGCCCCGGTCGAGGGCGATCTTCGCCGCGCGGACCGCGTCGATGATGATGCCCGCCGAGTTCGGGGAGTCCCAGACCTCGAGCTTGTACTCGAGGTTCAGCGGCACGTCGCCGAACGCGCGACCCTCGAGTCGCACGTAGGCCCACTTGCGGTCGTCGAGCCACGCCACGTAGTCCGACGGGCCGATGTGGACGTTGCGCTTGCCCATCTCGCGGTCCACCTGGGACGTGACGGCCTGGGTCTTGGAGACCTTCTTGGACTCCAGGCGCTCCAGTTCCTTCATGTTCAGGAAGTCCATGTTGCCGCCGACGTTCAGCTGCATGGTGCGGTCGAGCTGGACGCCGCGGTCCTCGAAGAGCTTCGCCAGCACGCGGTGCGTGATGGTGGCGCCCACCTGGGACTTGATGTCGTCACCGACGATCGGGACGCCGGCGGCGCGGAACTTCTCCGCCCACTCCGGGTCCGAGGCGATGAAGACGGGCAGGGCGTTGACGAACGCCACACCGGCGTCGATGGCGCACTGGGCGTAGAAGCGGTCCGCTTCCTCCGACCCCACCGGCAGGTACGAGACGAGCACGTCGACCTCGGCCTCGCGCAGCGCCGCGACGACGTCCACCGGCTCGAAGTCCGACTCCTCGATCGTCTCGCGGTAGAACCGGCCGAGCCCGTCGTAGGTGTGCCCGCGCTGGACGACGACGCCGAGAGGTGGCACGTCCGCGATCTTGATGGTGTTGTTCTCGCTGGCCGAGATCGCCTCGGAGAGGTCGACACCGACCTTCTTCGCGTCCACGTCGAACGCTGCGACGAACTCGACGTCGCGCACGTGGTAGTCACCGAACTGCACGTGCATCAGACCGGGCACGCGGGTGCTCGGGTCGGCGTCACGGTAGTAGTGGACGCCCTGCACCAGCGACGCCGCGCAGTTGCCAACCCCGACGATGGCCACTCGAACGGTGCGGCGGTTTTCGCCCATTGCCGAGTCCTCCTTGATCAACTTTGATGTCCTACTCGTCCTGCTCGGACAGTTCGTGCTTCTCGTGCGCGATGAGCTCGTTGAGCCACCGCACCTCGCGCTCCGTGCTCTCCAGGCCCTGCCTGTGCAGCTCACGCGTGTAGCGGTCGATCTGCTCACCCGTGCGCGTGAGCCGCTCGCGGAGCCCCTCCCTGCGTTCTTCGACACACCGCCGGCGGCCCTCCAGGATGCGCATCCTGACGTCGGCCGGCGTGCGTGAGAAGAACGCCAGGTGGACTCCGAACGAGTCGTCGTCCCAGGTCTGCGGACCCGCGTTGACCAGGAGTTCGGCGAACCGCTCCTTGCCCTCGTGAGTCAGCTTGTAGACCTTGCGCGCCCGGCGTCCCCAAGAAAGAGCCGACTCCTCCGGCCCCTCCTCCACGATCAGGCCCGCACGCTGGAGTCGCCGCAACGTTGGGTACAGCGATCCGTACGAGAACGCTCGAAACGCTCCGAGCAGGTCATGCAAGCGCTTGCGCAGCTCATAGCCGTGCATGGGCGCCTCGTGCAGCAGGCCGAGCAGCGCGAACTCGAACACGAGTCACCTCCTCGCGCCTGCACCGATAGGTGAGGCGATTATATCGATGCGATACATCGGTGGGTCCTCTCAACTGTGGGATGTGGCACACCGTGATACCGCGTCCTGGTCCGCTGCCCTGAACGGCCCATATGGCCAAAGCGGTCGGCACGTACTCTTGTCTCGTGTTGACCCAACGACAGGTGGTGGACTACTCGCTGCAGCGCCGCGCGCTGCTGGCGGAGGTCTATGCCGGTCGCACGGGCACCATGGAGGTCTGCGACGCGTCCCCGTACCTGCTGCGAGCTGCGAAGTTCCACGGAACGGCGACCGAAGTGCCGTGCCCGGTCTGCCGGAAGGAACCGCTCACGCACGTCTCGTGGGTCTACGGCGACGAGCTCAAGCACGCGGCCGGCTCGGCCCGCGCACCCGAAGAACTGGCGAAGATGGCGAACCTCTTCGACGAGTTCTCCGTGTACGTGGTGGAGGTTTGCCGCACGTGCAGTTGGAACCACCTGGTGCAGTCATACGTCCTGGGGAAGCGTGGGCTGGAAAAGCCACGCAGGAGGACCGCGGCGGAATGACCTACAGGTGACACTGCTCCGAATGAAGTACGACCACCGAACCGTGTGCTGACGCACGCCGGTCTGGGAGGCCTTTTCACGTGAACGACCAGCATGATGACAGGCAGCGCGGAGGCGAACCGCAATGGCCGACCGGGGACGACCCGGACGGCGGCGGCACGAGACGCGATGTCCCGAATCAGCCGCGACCGGGCACTCCGCCCGGCGGTTTCGCGCGCCCTCCCCAGGGTGGCACGCCGCCCGGTGGTTTCCCACAGCAGCAGCCCCCACGCCGCCCGAACGGACCAGGCGGTCCGCAGGGCGGTCCCGGTGGCCCGCAGGGCGGTCCCGGCCGTCCGCCCGGTCCCGGTGGGCCTGGTGGCCCCGGCGGTCCCGTTGGCCGTCCCCCGACGCCTCCCGGCGGCATGCCGATCGCCCCGCCTCCCGGTGGCCGCCGCCCCGGTGGTCCCGGTGCTCCCGGTCCCGGTGCTCCTGGTCCGCAGGGCGGCCCCGGTCGTCCCGGCGTTCCCCCGCGCAGCCCCGGTGAGGAACGCACCACGCAGATGCCGCCGGTCAACCGGCCGACGCAGCGCGAACCGGAGCTGATCACCCACCGCGAGCCGGAGGACGAGTTCCTCATGGCGGGCGTCGGTGCCGGTGTCGGCGACGATGACGACGACTACGAGTACGACGACGAGCCGGAGCTCACCGAAGAGGAGGAGCGCCGCCTGCGCAAGAAGAAGATCTGGAAGCGCGTCCGGATCGGCGCGTTCGTCGCGATCGGCCTGATGATCCTCGGGCCGGTGATCGCCGTCGCCGTCGCGTACCCGCTGGTCGACTGGCCGCGCCCGAACGACATCGCGGCCGACCAGGACAAGACGATCACGCTGCTCTACTCGGACGGCACTGAGATGGGCAAGATCACCTCGCCCGGTCAGAACCGCACGATGCTGACGTACGAGGAGATCCCGGACACCGTCAAGAACGCGGTCATGGCCGCGGAGGACGCGAACTTCTACGACAACCCCGGCTTCGACGCCAAGGCCATCGTCCGCGCCGTCTGGATCCAGGCGACCGGCGGCAGCAGTGGTGGTTCCGGTCTGACGCAGCAGTACATCAAGAAGGCGACGGGCAAGGAAGAAGCCACGATCACCCGCAAGTTCACGGAGCTCGTCAAGGCCTACAAGATGAGCAACGAGTCGGACCACAACACGATCCTCACCGCGTACCTCAACACGGTGTACTTCGGTCGTGGCGCCAACGGCATGAAGGCAGCGGCGCAGGTCTACTACGACAAGGAGATGAAGGAGCTCACGCCTTCCGAGGCGGCCCTCATCGCCGGCATGATCCAGACGCCCTCGTGGTCGGAGGACCAGGAGTACTCGAAGAAGCGCTGGGAGTTCGTGATGCTCCAGATGCTTCAGAAGAAGTGGATCAGCCAGGCCGACTACGACGCGCGCCAGTACCCGACGCCCCTGCCGTTCGAGCAGACGCAGCCCGCGGGTCTCGACGGCCCGCTCGCCCGCGTGAGCCAGCAGGTCCAGAACGAGATCGACAGCCAGCTGATCGGTCTCACGATGGAGAAGGCGCAGAAGGTCGGCGTCACGGTCCACACGACCATCGACCCGAAGATGCAGCAGGCCGCGGTCGACGCCGTGAACTCCGTCATGCAGGGCCAGGACCCGGAGCTGCGCACGTCGCTCAGCGCGATCGAGCCGCAGTCCGGCGCTGTGAGGGCGTACTACCCGGGCAAGGACGGCCTGAAGGGCATCGACTACGCCAAGGGCACGATCCAGGAGGCCGGCTCGTCGTTCAAGCCGTTCGACCTGGTCGCCGCCCTGAAGATGGGCAAGGGCATCGGCGACACCTACGACAGCACGCCGCGCACGATCGCCGGCGTTCCGATCCGCAACGCCTCAAGCACGACGTGCGGCAAGGAATGCACGATCCGGCAGGCCATGAAGGAGTCGCTCAACACCGTGTTCTACGACATGGTGGCGAGCCCGAACGGCACGGGCACGGTCGCCGTCGCGAACGCGGCGTACGAGGCCGGCATCCCGAAGTCCGTCATGGTCGACGGCAAGGCGAAGCAGCTGCTGGTGGGTGAAGGCGGTGGCAAGCCCAACGCCGGTATCGCCATCGGCGCCGACAACGCCCAGGTGCGGCCGTTCGACATGGCCTCGGCCTACGCGACGTTCGCCGCCCGCGGCATCTACCGCGCGCCGTTCTTCGTCACGAAGATCGCGGGCCCGAACGGCGACGTCCTCTACCAGCACGTCGACCAGCCGGTCCCGGCCTTCGACCCGGTGGAGGAGAAGAGCCGCGACATCGCCGACAACGTCACCGAGGCGTTGAAGGAGATCCCGACCTTCTCGAAGATCGGCTGCGCGGGCAACCGCGAGTGCGCCGGCAAGACCGGTACGCACGAGCTCGACGGCAGCATCGACCAGAACTCGAAGGCGTGGATGGTCGGCTACACGCCGCAGATCGCCGCCTCGGTCTGGATTGGCAAGGACGCCGGCAACGTGCCGATCAGGAACAAGGAGGGCAAGGCGATCTTCGGTTCGGGTCTCCCCGGCCAGATCTGGAAGAAGTTCATGGACGGGGCTCTCGCGGGCGCTCAGAAGGAGCCGTTCGCGAAGCCCAAGCCCCTCGGCAACTTCAACCCGCCGCGGAAGTCGGAGCCGCCACCCCCGTCCAACACGCCGCCGAACACGCCGTCGTCGAACACGCCGTCGTCGAACACGCCGGAGTCCCCGACGAAGCCGACCAAGCCGACGGGCGAGCCGTGCCAGGGCCTGATCTGTCCTCCGAGCAACCCGAACACCTCGACGTCGTCGAAGCCGGGACCCGGCAACCCGACGGGGGGCCGCGACCCCGGCGACACCTGAACGCCGTGGGTTGATCTGACGAACTGAACACGCAACGGGCCCGGCGCCGACGCGCCGGGCCCGTTGCGTTGCCGGGCTCCCTCCGCGGGACCCGACCGAGATCGGTCCGGAGATGTTGACCACGGTCAAACGGTCTTGGCCGTAACATCCGCGGCGTGCCCAGCAGCCCTGCCGAGCTTCCCGCCGAGGTCCCGACCGAGGACCGCGCCGAGGACACCGTCTCGCTCACCCGTGAAGAGCGGGTCGCACCCACGTGGACCGAGTCGCTCGCCCGCGGCCTGAGCAGACCGTTCGGCGGTCCTCTCGGCGTGCACGCGCTCGTCGGCAGGAACTACTTCTGGACGGCGCTGCGGGTCGTGCTGATGCTCGCCGTGGTCACGTTGCTGCTGGGGTGGGTGCAGAAGTCGCCGTGCATCCAGCAGTACGTCGACGACAAGGGCGTCGTGCAGCTCGACTGGCGCGGCAGCAGGCAGTTCACGGCCCTCTGCTACTCCGACACGGTGCCGCTGTACACGGCGGAGCGGCTCGACCAGCGCGGTTCCTTCCCGTACATCACGTCGTGGAAGGACGACGAGGGCAAGCCGACCGAGCACGTCCGGTACATGGAGTACCCGGTGGTCACAGGGCTGTTCATGTGGCTCAACGCGCGGGTGGCGCAGGGGCTTGTGACGCTCGTGCCGGGCATGCCGATGACGGTGATCGTGTTCTTCAACGTGACGGCGTTCTGGTTGGCCGTGGCGTGGCTTGTCACCGTGTTCTGCGTTGCGCGCATTGCGCGTCGCCGGATGTGGGACGCGGCGATAGTCGCCGTGTCGCCGTTGGTCATCGTCCACGCGTTCACGAACTTCGACACGATCGCGACGGCGTTCGCCACGGCAGGCCTGCTGGCGTGGGCGCGGAAGAAACCCGTGCTCGCCGGCGTGCTGCTGGGGCTCGGTGGCGCGGCGAAGCTCTATCCGTTGTTCTTGCTGGGACCGCTGCTGTTGTTGTGCTGGCGGTCCAACAGACTCAAGGTGGGCCTCACCACCACCGCGGCGGCCATAGGCGCGTGGGCGCTCGTCAACGCACCGATCGCGCTGAACCCGGCCTCGTACCCGGGGTGGAGGGAGTTCTTCCGCCTCAACACCGAGCGCAACGCGGACCCCGACACGCTCTACAACGTGCTCGTGCAGTGGACGGGGTGGCAGGGCTTCGACCCGGGACTGACGCAGGGACAACCGCCGACGGTGCTCAACACGGTCAGCATGGTGCTGTTCCTGGTCTGTTGCGCCGGCATCGGCTACGTGGCGCTCTCGGCTCCGACGCGGCCACGGCTCGCGCAGCTCGGGTTCCTCGTCGTGGCGGCGTTCCTGCTGACGAACAAGGTGTGGAGCCCGCAGTACTCGCTGTGGCTGGTGCCGCTGGCGGTGCTCGCGTTGCCGCGCTGGAAGCTGCTGCTGGCCTGGATGGCGGTCGACGCGCTGGTGTGGGTGCCGCGCATGTACTTCTACCTCGGCACGGACAACAAGGGACTGCCGATCGACTGGTTCCTCGGCGCCGTGCTGCTGCGAGACGCGGCCGTCATCGCGTTGTGCGTCTTCATCTTGAAGGAGATCTACAACCCGGAGCGGGACCTCGTGCGCATGGCGGGCGACGACCCGTTGGCGGGCGTCCTGGTCGATGCGCCGGACCGGCAGCTCATCACACCCGCACGAGGCGAGCCATCGCACCGAATGCGGCCGCGTTCGGGTGCAGGTGATCACCGGAGTCGAACTCCGGACGCAGTCTGAGCGGATCGGCGGGGTCGCGGACGGCGGCGTCGAAGTCGACATGGCCGGGGAAGGTGGCGCGGATCCACGCGTTCACCTTCTGCCGTTGCTGATCCTTGGCCTCGGTCCAGGTGTACCAGCCGCGCCACGGCGTGATTGTGCCGAGGTGGAACTGGACGCCCTCGTTCTCGCAACGCCGCTGGATCGTGCGGATGCCCGCGATGACGTTCTCGGCGCTGACGCCGTTCTGGATGTCGTTGATGCCGCCCAGCAGGAAGACCTTCCGCACTTCTCTGCTGAAGAGCACGTCGCGGGACATGCGGATGACCATCGGCGCGTTGCCCAGCACCACGCCGTTGCCGTTGATGCCCGCGTTCAGCACGGCGTAGTCGGTTTCGAGCAACGACGGCCACGTGTCGTCGTAGAAGCCCTCGGTGATCGAGTCGCCGAACGCCACCACCGCGCCCGGTGCCGTGAAGCCCGCGACCTCGACCGCCGAGACCAGGCAGATGTGCTCGCGTGTGGAGGTGATGGTGCGATGTGCGCGCGCCTGACACGGTGTGCCGGCCGGGGTGTACGTGCTGATGTCGAGCGTCTTGGTGACCGCGAGCTGCACGGCATCGCTGTAGACCTCGTCGCGGGCCCTGATCGTGACGGCGCGGGACCTGTTGAACGTCAGCTGCCGCGTCTCACCGCCGGCCGCGACGGTGACCTGCTCGACGCGGACGGGTTCGGTGCCCATGAGGTTCGACAGGCGCACCCGGACCGAGGTGCCACCCGCGGTGAGGTCGATCGTCGTCCGCACGCTCTGGTCGGGCACCGCTTCCGACAGGGTCGGGACGGCCTGCCACACGGGCAGCCAGCGGATCACCTCCGACCGCGTGGGCACGCCGGAGGCGCCGCAGGCCAGCAGCAGCGCCAGCACGATGATCACCCTCACGGGTGAAGTCTGCGACGATCAGCTCTTCGCTGCCACAGTCCCGCGGAGGAACTTCAGGTCTTCCCGGTCGTCCTCGGTCACGTCCCGGGCCTTGAGGAAGACCACGAACAGCGCGACCAGCAGAGCCGCACGACCCCACACGCCGATCATCACGGCCTGTGCGGAGAAGCTGTCGTAGATCCCGGCCGGCTGACCGAACTCGATGGCCCAGAACCAGCGGAAGATGCCGATCCCCATCGCCAGGTCGACCACGAAGTAGACGTACGCCCAGACCAGCTTCACGCGCAGCAGCACCAGGAACGGCACCAGCCACAGCGTGTACTGCGGCGAGTGGACCTTGTGCAGCAGCATGAAGCCGCACAGCATCGCGCCGGACACCGCGATCCACGGGTAGGTGCCCTCGCGGCGGAAGCGCAACCAGCCGTAGCCGGCGGCGATCGCGAACGACAGCAGGATCGTGATCGGCGAGACCACGCCGACCAGCGACTGCATGGCGTCGTCGCCGATGAACGGCCGCAGGCCCCAGTACCAGATCGAGTTCGTGGTGATGTCGACGCGGCGCAGCTGCTGGAACTCGAACGACGCGAGCCAGCCGTCGTAGCCCGCGAAGGCGAACGGCAGGTTGACCAGCACGACCGTGACGATCGAGGCGAGGGCGACCTTGACCGCGCCGGCGACGTCGACCTTCTTGCCCTCGGGCATCTCCTGGCCGCGCCAGCCGCCGGTGGCGACGAAGAGCATCAGCGGCAGCACGAACGCCGCCGGGTAGACCTTGAACGCGAACCCGAGCCCGAGCAGCACCGACGCGACCACGGCCCGTTCGACCAGCGGCCGGTTCCAGCGGTGCACCACGAAGACCGCGGCCACCGAGCACAGCACGACCGGCAGGTCCCAGTTGTGGAACGCGTAGAGGACCAGCGGTGGCCCGATCGCCCACAGCAACGCGCGCCAGCGGGCGAGCTTGCCCAGCAACCAGCCCGTGACCAGGCCGAACGGCGCCATCAGCAGCGACGAGTAGAGCAGGTACTCCGCGTCGTTGTGCGCGAAGATCGCACCGGCCCAGATGATCAGGCCGGAGAGCACCGGGTACTCGACCGAGCCGCCGACGAGGACGCCCTTGTCGTTGATGCCGCCGTCGACGTACGGGAAGACGTGCCGGTCGATGTCGCGCCCGATCCAGAGGTGCTGGATGTCGGAGTAGCAGACGTCTTCCTTGTTGCGCTCGTCGTAGTCGGGCTGCGTGCGGCCCCACTGGTCGAACGCCGGACCCGTGCAGCGGTCCTTGTTGATGAAGCCCAGCAGCAGCGTGAGGCCGCACAGGAGCACGAGCACGACAGCGGCGGCACTGCCGAAGCGGTTCGCGAAACGCCGGGCTTCGCCTCGCTCGGGCGTCACGCTCACCACCTCGTGCACGGTGCTCACCGGCCGGCGCGGTCGCGCAGGAAGGCGATGTCGTCGGCCTGGCCCTCGTCCGGTGTCTCCACCACGACGGGGCATCCGGCGGTGGCGGCCACGGCGGCCAGCTGCTCGGCGTCGATGGTGCCGGTGCTGATGTTGTCGTGCCGGTCGCGCGAGGAGCCGAACTCGTCGCGCGAGCTGTTGAGGTGCACGAGGTCGATGCGGCCGGTGATGGCCTTCACCCGGTCGACGACGCCGACCAGGTCCTCACCGGCGGCGAACGCGTGGCAGGTGTCGAGGCAGAAGCCCGCGCCGAACTCGCCGACCGCGTCCCAGAGCAGCTTGAGGGAGTCGAACGTGCGGGCCATGGCGTTCTCGCCGCCCGCGGTGTTCTCGATCAGGACGGGGACCGCGAAGCCGCCCTCGGCGACCTGGCGCTCGAAGAACTTGCGCCAGTTCGCGAAGCCCTCCGCCGGGTCCTCGCCCTTCGTGACGTGGCCGCCGTGCACGACCAGGCCCTTCGCGCCCACGGTCGCGGCGGCCTCCGCGTGCTGGACCACGTTCTTCCTGCTCGGAATCCGGATCTTGTTGTTCAGCGACGCGACGTTGATCAGGTACGGGGCGTGGACGAACACCTCGAGGTCGGAGGCGAGCAGCGCCTCCGCCTGCGGATGGGGTTTGGGCTTCTTCCACCCCTGGGGGTCCGACAGGAAGAACTGGACGACGTCGGCCCCGCGTTCGGCCGCGGCGCCGACCGGGTCGTCGTCGCGTACATGGGCCCCGATGCGCATGCACAGGAGGGTAGTCGGCACCCGCAACGCCATCGCAGCCGCCGCCGATAGGAGCAATCGGAAAAACTGGGGGTGGTACGCGTCACCACCAGGACCTACGGTCGTTACCAGAGAGTAGGAAAGGGGTTGGCATGCGACTGCTGAGCGTCACCGCCGCGACGTGTCTGGCGCTGGCCTCCGCCGGTGTCGGGGCGGGTCCGGCCGCGGCCGCGGAGCCCATCGTCATCGGAAGTTGTGCGACGTCGATCCAGGGCGCGCCCGGCACCCCCGTCTCGCTCAGCCCCGCCGCCGTCACGCAGCCGATCACGGACCTCGTGCGCGCGGTGCCCCTGCTCGGACCACCCCTCGCGGAGCCGTTCAAGCAGGCGTTCTCGCAGGTCGAACCCATCCCGATCGGTGCGGTGCAGGCCGGGACGACGACCATCAGCGGCGGCACGATCGCGAACGCGGTGATGGTCGAGGTCGCCAAGATCCCGCTCCTCGGCCCGATCCTCGGCACGCTCGACCAGACCGTCCGCGCGACCCTGACGAGCGGCTGCAAGGTCACCGTGACCGGCGTGAACCAGGTCGCGGCGCCGATCCAGGACGGCAGCAGGGCCGTCGCGGACGCCTCCCAGCAGGCCGTCGGCGCGGTCCCCGGCGCACCGAAGCCCCCCGCCCAGCAGCCCCGGCCCGGTACGCCGCCCGGTCAGCCCGGCACGCAGCCGGGCGCCCAGCCCGGTGTTCCGGGCACGGGTGCGGGCGCGCCGAGCAACCGCGACTTCTCGCTGTACCCGATCGGCGCGAACTTCGGCCGCGTGCCGCTGTTCAGCTACGGCTCGCTGCCGTTCGCGATGCCCGGCCTGTACTCGCCGTCGCCCGGCGTGCGCTACGGCTCGCAGGTCCCGCGCGCGTCCAGCGGCAACGGCATCGAGGGCGACTCGGTGCAGGCGGCCGGCCGTGCCACGGCGCTGCCCAGGCTGGGCGGCCCCGGTGGCGTCGGCGCTCCGGTGCTGGTCGCGGTGCTGATGCTGGCCCTGGTGACGGGCGCGCTGGTGAGGACCTGGGCGCTTCGCCGCACCCCTGCGTAGCCGGTGGACGCGCCCTGATAACCTTTTTCAGTTGCTGACGCGACGACCCTCCTGCCACGGAAAGCCCGTGGCCGTGAGTCCACAGGAGGTGAGTGGTCCTCATGCGTCATTACGAAGTGATGGTCATCCTCGACCCCAGTCTCGACGAGCGCACGATCGCGCCGTCCCTCGACACGTTCCTCAACGTCATCAAGACGTCGGGTGGCAACGTGGAGAAGGTCGAAGTCTGGGGCAAGCGCCGTCTGAGCTTCGAGATCAACAAGAACGCCGAAGGCATTTACGCGGTGCTCGACCTGACCTCGACGCCGGAAGCGGTGAAGGAACTGGACCGCCAGCTCGGTCTGCAGGAGACGGTGCTCAGGACCAAGGTCCTGCGCCGGGAGCCCGCCAAGGCCGCCAAGCTGGCTGCCAAGGCCGCAGCCAAGTCGGACGCCAAGTCGGCCAAGTCGGCGGCCAGGGCCGCTGCCAGGGCCTGACGAACCTCGACTAGGGGAGCTCCCAAGACATGGCTGGCGAGACGACGATCACGGTGGTCGGGAACCTGACCGCCGACCCGGAACTCCGCTTCACCCAGAGCGGTGCCGCGGTGGCGTCCTTCACGGTCGCCTCCACGCCCCGCACCTTCGACCGCCAGTCCGGTGAGTGGAAGGACGGCGAAGCGCTGTTCCTGCGGTGCAACGTGTGGCGTCAGGTCGCGGAGAACGTGGCCGAGTCGCTCACCCGTGGTTCGCGAGTGCTCGTCTCCGGACGGTTGCGTCAGCGTTCCTTCGAGACGAAGGAAGGCGAGAAGCGCACTGTCGTGGAGCTCGAGGTCGACGAGATCGGCCCCTCGCTGCGCTACGCGACCGCGAAGGTCAACAAGGTCAGCCGTGGAGACGGCGGCGGTGGCGGCGGCTTCGGCGGCGGCGGCGGTCAGCAGTCTCGTGGCGGCGGTGGTGCGCCTGCAGACGACCCGTGGGGTTCCGCCCCGCCGGCCGGCTCGGGTGGCTTCGCCGACGAGCCCCCCTTCTAGACCGCTGCACCGGTCATCCAGAACCTCGATCACTGCGTATTCCAGGAGTTAGAGACACATGGCCAAGCCGCCTGTGCGCAAGCCCAAGAAGAAGGTCTGCGCCTTCTGCAAGGACAAGAGCGCGTCCCTGATCGACTACAAGGACACGACTCTCCTCCGCAAGTTCATCTCCGACCGCGGCAAGATCCGTGCCCGCCGCGTCACGGGCAACTGCTCGCAGCACCAGCGCGACGTCGCTGTTGCCGTGAAGAACGCCCGTGAGATGGCCCTGCTGCCCTACACCTCGACCGCTCGCTAAGGAAAGGGGACACCGCGATGAAGCTCATCCTCACCGCTGACGTTTCCGGCCTCGGCGCTCCCGGCGACATCGTCGAGGTCAAGGACGGCTACGGCCGCAACTACCTGCTCCCGCGCGGTCTCGCGATCGTCGCGACCCGCGGCGCGCAGAAGCAGATCCAGGTCATCACCCGCGCGCAGGACACCCGGCGCGTGCGCGACCTGGACCACGCCAAGGAGATCAAGGCCGCTCTCGAGGGCCTTGGCGGCGTGACCCTGGCCGCGAAGTCGGCCAGGGGCTCGAAGAAGCTCTTCGGCTCGGTCACCAGCTCGGACGTGGCGGCTGCCGTCAAGTCCGCCGGTGGTCCGACGCTGGACAAGCGCGCCATTGAGCTGCCGGGTCACATCAAGACGACCGGCACGCACTCGGTCACGGTCCGTCTCCACCCCGAGGTCACCGTGGCTCTGCCCCTGAACGTGACCGCGGGCGAGTAGGCCCCTCGATCTCGTCAGGCGAGCCACCCGACAGTGGTCGGCGGGTTCGCCTGCGGTTCGGATCGCCGAAGCGCCACCGGCCCGGAATGCTCCGGGCGGGTGGCGCTTCTGCACGTTCGGAGCAGTGTTGATCTGTCCACGTCCTGTGGATAAACGCGGCGTACAGCGCGACGGCGACACGCCGAAGAAGGTGTTCTTCGCGACACGCCGACGGTGCGCCCCACAACTTTTTCCACAACTTGTGCACAGCCCTTGAGCTGGAGTTATTTCTGTCACTCCACCGGTTGTCAACAGGTTGTCCCCAGCGTCATGAGCCCTGTGGGCAACCATCCACAGGTTGTCCCCCAGTTGTCCACAGGGCGATCCACACGCTGGTTTGCTTGCTCCGGACGGGTCCCTCTAGCGTCGCTGCCAGGGAGAGGTCATCGCGCAGTGTGGCCGCCCGAAATTGTCGGTGCAGTGAAGTACAACTAGGGGACCAGGCACCGGCTCTCGACTCTTCGCAGGGGTGATTCTTCAGTGGCGCTCGTGGACGACCGGGGCATGGCGGAGCCCGCATTCGAGCGTCAGCCACCCCAGGACCTGGCCGCCGAGCAGTCCGTGCTGGGCGGCATGCTGCTGTCCAAGGACGCCATCGCGGACGTCATCGAGGCGCTCGCGCCGAACGACTTCTACCGCCCGGCGCACCAGGCGATCTACGACTGCATCCTCGACCTGTACGGCCGCGGCGAGCCCGCCGACCCGATCACCATCTCCGCCGAGCTCGAGCGCCGCGGCGAGCTGCTGCGCGTGGGTGGCGCGCCGTACCTGCACACGTTGATCGCGACGGTGCCCACGGCCGCGAACGCCGGCTACTACGCCGAGATCGTCGCCGAGAAGGCGGTGCTGCGGCGTCTGGTCGAGGCCGGCACCCGCATCGTGCAGCTCGGGTACAACGGTGCCGAGGGCGCGGACGTCGACGAGGTGGTCGACCGGGCGCAGGCCGCGATCTACGAGGTCACCGACCGCCGCACGACCGAGGACTACGTGGCCCTCGAAGACCTGCTGCAGCCGACGATGGACGAGATCGACGCGATCGCGTCCCGCGGCGGCATCTCGCAGGGAATCCCGACCGGCTTCGCCGACCTCGACGCGCTCACCAACGGCCTGCACGGCGGCCAGATGATCATCGTCGCCGCCCGCCCCGGTGTCGGCAAGGCGCTCGCCCTCGACACCCCGCTGCCCACCCCGTCCGGCTGGACGACGATGGGCGAGGTGGAGGCCGGCTCGTTCCTGATCGGCGCCGACGGCCGTCCGACCAGGGTGGTCGCCGCGACCGAGGTGATGACGGGCCGCCCGTGCTTCGAGGTGGAGTTCTCCGACGGCACCGTGATCGTCGCCGACGCCGAGCACCAGTGGCTGACGGAGTCGTGCAGCGAGACCGGTGGCTTCTGGGCGATCCGCACCACCGCGCAGCTGTTCGACCGCTCCGGCCTGTGCCGCCAGTTCATCCGCATGTCCGCCGCCTGGGACCTGCCCGCGCTGCCGTTGCCCCTCTCGCCGCGCGCTCTCGGCCTGTTCCTCTCGGGTCTCGGCGACCTGGAGCTGACCGACGAGGAACTGCGCGTCGCCAAGGACCTCGACCTGGCCGACGACCCGCACATCCCCGCCGCATACCTGCGCGCGTCCCGCAGGCAGCGCGAGGAACTGCTGGCAGCGCTGCAGATCGACGGCCGCTTCGCCCGCCTCCGCCGCGACGTCGACGAACTCGTCGCGGGTCTCGGCCGCCACGACCGGGTGGAGATCGTCGCGGTGCGCCCGATCGCCTCCGTTCCGGTGCGGTGCGTGGAGGTCGACAACCACGACCACCTGTACCTCGCGGGCGAGACGATGATCCCGACCCACAACTCGACGCTGGGTCTCGACTTCGCGCGGTCGTGCTCGGTGAAGCACGGCCTGACCAGCGCCATCTTCAGCCTGGAGATGAGCCGCACCGAGATCGTGATGCGCATGCTCTCCGCCGAGGCGCGGATCCGCCTGGGCGACATGCGAGGCGGCACGATGAGCGACGACGACTGGACCCGCCTGGCCCGCCGCATGAGCGAGATCAGCGAGGCCCCGCTGTTCGTCGACGACAGCCCCAACCTCACGATGATGGAGATCAGGGCCAAGGCCCGTCGCCTCAAGCAGCGCCACGACCTCAAGCTCGTGGTCGTCGACTACCTCCAGCTGATGTCGTCCGGCAAGAAGTCCGAGTCTCGCCAGCAGGAAGTCTCCGAGTTCTCCCGGTCGCTGAAGCTGATCGCCAAGGAGCTCGAAGTCCCGGTCATCGCGATCTCGCAGCTGAACCGAGGCCCGGAACAGCGAACCGACAAGCGCCCGATGCTCTCCGACCTCCGCGAGTCCGGCTCGCTCGAGCAGGACGCCGACATGGTCATCCTGATCAACCGCCCCGACGCCTGGGAACGCGACGACCCGCGAGCCGGCGAGGCCGACCTGATCGTCGCCAAGCACCGCGCCGGCCCGACCGCCACCATCACCGTCGCGCACCAGCTGCACTACAGCCGTTTCACGGACCTGGCGCAGACCTGAGCGTCACGTCCAGGCAGGTCCAGGCAGGTCCGTTCACCTGGTCACGGGTGGCTGACCTGCCGGGCGGCCTCCAAGACCGCGTCGACCACCTCTTCCAGCGGACGGCAGCCGTCGACGAGGTCGAAGAGGTCTCGCACCTCTTCCTCGTTCTCGGCGCATCCGCACAGGAACGCCGTCTCCGCGTGCGTTCTCGCGGCCAAGGCCTCGACCTCGTCCCGGTTGATCCTCCAGCCGTAGCGGTCGAGCCAGCCCTGCCAGTCCGCGTCGAACGCCTGGTGCCCCTGCTCTTCAGCGGGTCGCCGACGGTGGACTTGCCGGCTCCTGACGTGCCGGTCGCCCAGCTCAGGGTCATCTCGGTTCCAGGCCGCGCAGTGCCGTGTCCACCACGTGCTCGACGTACTCGTGGGTCAGCGGGCCCGTGCGTTGCAGCCACCGGTTGAGGACCGGGCCGAAGAGCAGGTCGACGGCGACCTCGAGGTCGACGTCCCCGGCGAGCTGACCGGCGCGCTGGGCGGCGCGGAGGCGTTCCTTCTTCAGCTCGCGCATCGGCTGGTCCAGTCGCGCCCGGTAGTCGGCGGCGAGGACCGGGTCGTTGACGATCTCGACGTGCATCGCGCGCATGGCCTTGTCGTTGCGCGGGTCCTCCAGCTCGTCGACCGTGGCCTTCAGGACGAGTTTCAGGTCCGCGGACAGGTCGCCGGTGTCCGGTAGGGCCGCGGCCTCGCCCTCGCCGGCGAACGAGAGGAAGGCGTCGAACAGCAGCGCGCCCTTCGACGGCCACCAGCGGTAGATCGTCTGCTTGCCGACGCCGGCTGCCTGGGCGATGCCTTCGATGCTGAGCTTCGGATACCCCACCTCCCCGACCAGTTCGATGGCGGCGATGAGGATGGCGCGCCGGGCGTTGTCGTTGCGGCGGCTGGGATCGGGACCGACCTTCGTGGGCACGGGCGGAGTCTAGCGTTGCACGAGACGAGACGGTCCGTCTTGACAGAGCGGTGGGACGCGGGCAAGCTGTCGTCATCAGCGAGACGAGACGGTTCGTCTCGTTAACTCCAGGGGGATGATGTGGTCATGTCAGCCAGCTCCAAGGTCTGGTTCGTCACGGGCGCCAGCCGGGGCCTCGGCCGCGCCTTCACCGAGGCGGCACTGGCCGCCGGCGACAGGGTCGTCGGCGTTGCCCGCGACCTCTCGCCGCTCGACGACCTCGCGGAGCGGCACCCCGAGGGGCTCCTCCGGCTGGGTCTCGACGTCACGGACCGGGAGGCGGTCTTCGACGTCGCGAGCAGGGCGGTCGAGCACTTCGGACGGCTCGACGTCGTCGTGAACAACGCCGGTGCGCTGTTCACCGGCATGGTGGAGGAGTTCGGCGAGGCCGAGGCCCGCGCGCAGGTCGAGCTCAACTTCTTCGGTGCGCTCTGGGTCAGCCAGGCGGTGGTGCCGCACCTGCGCGCCGGCGGGGGCGGACGCCTCCTGCAGATCTCCAGCATCGGTGCGCTCGGGGGTTTTCCGAGCACCGGGCTCTACAGCGCCAGCAAGTTCGCGTTGGAGGGGATGAGCGAGGCCCTTGCCGCCGAGGTCGCGCAGTTCGGCATCAAGGTCACCATCGTCCAGCCCGGCGGGTACTGGACCGACCTCTACACCAGCAGCAGGGCGACCGAGCCGAACCCGGTCTACGGCGATCTGCGCGCCGAGCTCGAGAAGCAGTGGGCCGAGGGGTCTGTCGACAGCGAGCCCCGGCTGGCCGCCGAAGCGGTGATGAAGCTGGTCGCGAGCGACGAACCGCCGTTGCGGCTCCTGCTCGGCAGCATGGTCTACGACGTCGCCTTCGACATCTCCCGGCGGCGGATGGACACCTGGGCCGCCTGGGAGGAGACCAGCCGGGCCGCGGAAAAGGCGGTTCCAGCGCCAACGGCCTCATGACGGCTCACCGTGAGGGGTTGTTCGAGACGGTGGCGCTGGTCCGCGCTCGCACTCGCGGCACGCTGGTGACGCTGGTCCTGGTCAGCAGGCCACGCCTCAGGCCCGACTATCGCGAACACGGATTTCGACACAGGCCCTGGACGGCACCGAGCCCCGGCGACACCGTCGTGTCGCCGGGGCTCGGCTTCTTACCGGAGGAGGGTGTTACAACTGCGGGGTGTTACAGCGAGCCGGTCACCTTCTGGAACAGGTTGGCCGGGTCGATCATGGTGAGCGCCGGGTTGTTCAGCAGCGGCAGCTGCGGCAGCGCGCGCTCGTCGGCCTGCGGGGTCAGGCCGCGGGTCGGGTTCAGGTTGAGACCCGAGAGCGAGGCCGGGCCGTCGACGGGCAGCACCGGCAGCGAGCGCTCGGTGGGCACCGCGGGCAGCTGCACCGGCAACGGCAGGGCCGGGGCGGTCACCGGGGCGGACGGCAGCGAGCGCTGGGTGGCGCCCAACGGGATGAGGCGCTTCGCGACCTCCAGCACCTGGCCGAGCGGCAAGCCCTGGACGTTCGGCGTGATGCCGGCCGTGCCGCCGTTCAGCGGCAGCGCGGCGCGCTGGGTGGCGCCCAACGGGATGAGCCGCTTCGCGACCTCCAGCACCTGGCCGAGCGGCAGACCCTGGACGTTCGGCGTGATGCCGGCCGTGCCGCCGTTCAGCGGCAGCGCGGCGCGCTGCTTCGCCAGACCGGGCAACGCCGGGGCGGGCAGCTGGCCGGGCAGGGCCGGGATGGGCAGCTGGCCGGGCAGAGCCGGGATGGGCAGCTGGTTGGTCATGGCCAGCAGGTCGGCCGGGTTCGGCAGCTGGTTCACGGGCAGCTTGTCGAGACCGTGGAACGCCGGGACCTCGTCGACCTTCATCAGGCTGTCGATGCCCTTGGGCAGCTGGATGCCCTTGAGCCGCGTGGCGCGCAGGGTGCCGGTGTCCTCGCCGGTGCGCTGCTCGTCGTGGTCGACGCCCTCGATGATGGCCTGACCGAGCACCTCGACGGGGATGCGCGCGAGCTTCGCGGCCGCCCCGACCGGGACGGTCGTCTCGCGGGCGGTCAGCGGGCCGCTGCCCTCCGTGATCATCTCGCCGCCGGCCTTGGTGTGCGACGACTCGTCGGTGGGCGTCGTCGCGTTGCCCGCCACCGCGACCGCGTCCGCGTACACGCCGGCGAAGGCGTTGGCGGGGACGTTGACCAGGTTGCCGGAGACCGAGGCGTCCTCGGCCGAGGACGAGCTGTCGTCACCGGACACGACGTTGGTGTCGGACACCGCGTCGGACTTGGTGATGCCGGCCGCCGAGACGCTGTTGCCGGGAACCGCGGGGAGCACGGCCGGCTGCGCGCCGACCAGGTTGCCGGAGACGGAACCACCGTCGCCGTTGCTGCTGACGTCGCCACCGGCGACGGACGACAGGTCGTTGGTGGACGTGGAGTCGACGTTGCCGCCGCCGCCGGCCGACCAGCCGAGCACCTGGGAGCCGGTCGCGACCGGGGTCGAGACGGCGTTGCCCGCGATGGAGCCCTGCTCGCCGGTGGTGACGGCGTCGCCGCCGGCCTTCATGTCGGTGGCGTTGTCGCCCGTGGTGGAGTTGTTGCCCACCAGGGTGAAGCCGTCGGCGAAGACCTGGGCGGGCGTCGAGGTCGGGGCCTGGACGATGTTGCCGGACACCGAGCTCTTCTTGCCGGTCGCCTGCGGCGCGTTGCCCGCGGTGACCGTGGTGTCGTTCGACGCGTCCGACGTGGTGTTGCCCACCACGCCGGCGGTGAACGCGAAGACCTGCGGTGCGGCCGCGGTCGGTGCGGTCACGATGTTGCTGGAGACCGTGCCGCGGTCGTCCGCGGTGTTCGGGGTGCCGCCGGAGCGGACCTCCTTGACCTCGTCGGCCGAACCGTGGGCCTGGCCGCCGACCGCACCCGCCACGCCGTAGACCTCGGCGGGCGTGGCGACCGGGATCGAGCCGATGTTGCCGGAGCCGACGGAGTCGTTGCCCGTCGTGCCCTGGTAGCCGGACGTGACCGACTTGACGTCGTTCTTGCAGGTGCCCGTGGACTGGCCGGCGACACCGGCGCCGTTGCCGCACGCGTCCACGGCCGTGGCCGGCGGGAGGTCCGCGATGTTGCCGGACAGGACCGACTTGTCGCCGATCGTGTAGGCCTCGCCACCGGCGGCCGAGTTGGCCTCGTTCGCGTGGTCGGTCACCGCGTTGCCGACCACCGAGCCGCCGTTGCCACCCGCCGCGACGGGCAGCGAGACGGGCGCACCGGCGACGTTGCCGGAACCGGTCGAACCGTTGCCGGTGGTGTGCTTCGAGCCGCCGGCGCGGGAGTCGTTGGTCGTGTCGCTGACCGCGGCCGCGTTGCCGCCGAGGGCACCGGCGTTGTCGTCGACCGTGACCGGGCCGGCGAACGAGGGCTCGGCGATGTTGCCGGCCAGCGTGGCGGGGTCGCCGTTGGTGATCGTCTTGCCGCCGGCGTAGGCGGCGCCGGTCTGCGTCGAGTTGCTGGCGGCGTTGCCCGCGGCGCCGGCCGAGTTGCCGTTGACCTCGAACAGCGGGGCCACGGGCACCGGCATGGCGTTGCCGGACATCGAGCCGTTCCGGCCGCTCGTGACGATGTCGCCCTCGGACGAGGCGAACGTGTCAGCGGAGGAGCTGGCCTCGGCGATGCCGCCCGCGCCCACACCGTTGCCGGTGACCTGGACCGGGGTCGCGCCTCGCTCGGCAACGACGTTGCCGGACATCGTGCCCTTTTCACCACTCGTGGTGATGTCGCCGCCGGTCGTCGTGACCTGCTCGGCGTCACTGGTCCTCGTGGCGGCGTTGCCGCCCGCGCCGACCGCGTTGCCGGTGGCCTGGACCGGGACCACGTGGCCGACGGCGAACACGTTGCCGGCGAGGGACTGGCCGGAGCCGTCGGTGACGACGGTGCCGTCGCGGTGCGCGGCCTGCGAGCAGGCGCCGTACGCCTCGGTGTCGGCGAGAACCGCGATCGCGTTGCCGCAGATGTTGATCGGCGCGTCGAGGTGCCCCTGCATCCTGTTGCCGCGCACCACGTGCTGCGTCGGGGTGTTGCGCAGGCGCTCGCTCGTCTGGCGGACCAGCGGGTTCGCGACGGGAGCGGCCGTGCGGGTGGGCACCGCGCTGGCGACGCGGTCCGTGCTGACCGTGCGGTCGACCTTGGGGACCGTGACTTCCCTGGCCGGCGTGGCCAGCTTGTTCTGGTCGGCCTTGATCGGAACCGAGGCCGCGACGTCGACGGGCGAAGGTGCGGCGTCCGGGTCGACGTTCTCCTGAGCAGAAGCGATGCCCGTACCGAGCATCAGCAAACCACCAGTGACAAACGCGGTCTGAAGTCCGCGCTTTGCCCAGGTCTGCATTAGATCTCCTTCTTCCAATTCCCGTCTGCGAGCGACGGGGGTTCATGGGGGGTGGGCCGAAACGCGCAGGGGAAGGCGCGTCATCACCGGGGGAGTCGCACGCGGTGATCGACCGGAGGAGCGCAAGAAAAAAGCGCGACGGTCGACTTCCGGACAGCCAGGGGAGTGGGCTGCCGCGGACCGCGCGCTGGAATCAGTCGGGGTTGATACCGGGCTGCTTGCCCGGCGTCACGGTGACCTCGTCGGTGGACGGCGCGAGAGCGCGCGTCGACGAGATGCCGTGGGCGTTGCCGGACGCAGCGAGAGCAGCGGTGGTGCTGCCCTTTGCAGAACCAGAACCGTCGTTGCACGAAGAGCAGTGCACAGGCGCGGGCGCCGGGGCGGGCAGCTTCGGGAACGGGTTGCTGGGCAGGGACGGACGCTGCTCGGAGGGCACGACAGAGTCGTTGTGCTCCAACAGATCCGTCCACGAGGCACCGGAGGGGCCGGTGAACTGCGGGACCACCGGTGCCGGCGACTGCGCGACCTCG
Organism: Lentzea jiangxiensis; assembly: GCF_900104175.1. Classification (GTDB taxonomy): domain Bacteria; phylum Actinomycetota; class Actinomycetes; order Mycobacteriales; family Pseudonocardiaceae; genus Lentzea; species Lentzea jiangxiensis. The sequence goes on along the minus strand of NZ_FNIX01000020.1, from coordinate 14,069 downwards.
GCGGTGGGGGTGACCGGGATCTCCGGGAACGTCACGTCCATCGACCGCGCCGTGGCGGGGCTGTCGGACTGACCGGTCCTGTCGACCTGCGGCAGGACCCGCTCGGTGATCTGCTGGACCACCGGGCGGACCTGCACGTCCGGCATGGAGGCGCGATCCTTCTCGTGCTCGGCACGCAGCGTTTCGTCGATCTTGTGCACTGCCTCGGCAGCGGGCGCGACGACCGGGAGCTTCTCGTCCGTCTTGGCGACGATCTCGCTGACGACGTCGAACTGCTGCGCGTCGTCCACCGCGTGGGCCGACGACGTGGTGAGCACCCAGGCAACGGCGGTTCCCGCGATCGCCCCGCCGACGGCGAGCAGCGCTCGGGTGGCGAACCGGCGGATGCCGTTCGCTCCCGTCTTCGCTCGCAGATCAGCGGACAACGCAGGAGACCTCGCTACTCGGATGGCATTCGGGGAAATCGCCGACGACCAACTGATCAAGTCGACGTCGGCGACTCTGCCAGTCCCGCCACCCGGAAAGCACGCCCAGAGCGTCCGATTAACTACATCGTGTGACGATCACACGCGCTTCAAAACCCTTGCGGCACCGGCGGCCGCGGTCGACGCGAGCACCCAGCCCACGGCCACGAGCAGCGAGGACACCCACTGCGACGCACCGGTGAACTGCCACTTGCCGTCGTGGCCGAAGTCGATGATCGGGATCAGCAGGTCGAGCGCGAGGAGCGCGGAGTTCCACACCGGGTTCTCGTCGTCGTTGAGCCTGACCATCGGGTGCCAGTTGAACCACAGGGCGCCGAAGAGCCAGAAGACGGCGAGCCAGCAGATCGCGAGCCACGGCCGGTAGCCGTAGCCGACGGTCCACCTCTGCACCACGCCCCAGACCCGCCCCGCCGGCCCGAGTTCGGCGTAGCGGCGGCGTTGCTTCTCCAACTGGACCTTCTGCGCGAGCTCCTCTTCGCCGCCCTGCTGGTAGACGGCGGCGAGCTGTTCGTACGGTCCGGGCGCGAAGTCCGGCTGCACCTTGCGCAGCCATTGGAGCCGCGTCTGCACCGGCACGTCCGGGTCGGCGGTGATGCCGGCGAACTCGAAGTCGTCCACGGCGACGCCGCCCTCGGCGTCCCACAGGCCGGGCCCGTCGGTCACCGACACCGCCTTCAGCCGGCTCAGCACGATCTTGCCCTTGGGCTGCTGGCCCGCGGGGATGTGCAGGCGGAACTGGTGGACGGTGAGCCCGTAGGCGTTGAGCGCGATGTCCGCGGCCGTCGAGCCGAGGTGCGAGTCGCTGAAGGTCGCCATCTTGCCGACCTCGCCCAGCCGGATCCGGACGCCGCCGACGGCCGTGAACCCGCGACTGCACAGGAGGTCCTTGCCGATCGTGATGGCGCGGGCGTCCAGCGACGGCTTCTGCGTGCCGTTCGCGCGCAGCCGGGGCAGCGTGAGCTCGGCGCCGGAGAGGTCGAGGGTGGAGCCGATGTTGGCGTTCTGCAGGCGGACGGAGCCCTTGGCCCTCAGCTCCCGCAGGAAGAGCGTGCCGCCTATCTGGAGGCGGTCGGCGAACAGGACGTCGATGCCGGGTCCGTGCAGCGAGACGCCGGACATGCTGGCGCTGCCCTGGATCTGGGCGTTCGACAGCCGCACCTGGCCGTAGGTCTGCAACGGCGGCGTGCGCGTGCCTCCGTTGTTCGCGGCGCTGCGGGCCTCGACGTCACCCCGCACCTGCATGCCGTCGGCGTGCAGGGCGACGGGGATCCGGTTGGTGACGTCGCCGGCGAGCTCCTCGGCGACGTCGCGCGGCCCGATCACCGCGCCGGACAGCCGCAGGTAGCCGCCGACGATGGCGTTGGGCAGCCGGACCGTGCCGGTGGAGGTGAAGCCGCTGTCGAGCTCGACGTTGCCCTCGACCCGGATGCGGTCGGCCACCAGCGTCGCCGCCTCGTCGGCCAGCCCGTGCGGCAGGACCAGCACCTGGTGGTCGACGCGGTGGGTGGAGTGCAGGCGGGCGCCGGTGAACTCGAGGTTGCCCCCGACTCTCGCACCGTCGAGCAGCACCCGGCCGTCCGCGGTGAAGCGGCCGCCCTCGGCGTTGCAGAAGACGTTGCCCGCCACCACGATCCCGGACGCCTCCAGCGCGTCGCGGCCGGTGTTGATCAGGCGTGCGCCGCCGAGGTGGACGCTGCCGCCGATCGACGCGCCGCGGAAGCGCACCTCGCCGTTGGCCCGCAGCGCGATCGCCTGGACGGACCCGCTGACCCGCAGCCGGGCGCCGAGCAACGCGTGGTCGGTGTTCGAGCGCAGCACCGCGCCCGCGAGCCGGAGCGTGCCGTCGACGGCGGCGTCGGTGAGGTCGACGGTGCCGGTGCAGGTGAAGCCGGCTTCGAGGACGAGGTCGCTGAAGACGCGGAGGTTGCGGCCCTGCAGGCCGGGGACGCGGGTGCCGCGGAGCCGGAGCCCGATGAGGCGGGCCATGCGGAGGTCCAGTGGGTTCTCGAACGCGCAGTGCGTGAGGTCGATGACCCTCGTGACGCGCGTGCCCTCCAGCTCGAACCTGCCGGTGATCCGGGCGTTTCGCAACCGCAGCGCGGGCAATCCCTTGCGCGGAACGCGGTACATGCCGGTCAGCAGCCCGGTGAGCACCTCGCCGCGCGTGCTCTGCCCGGTCAGGTCGATCTCGGTGCCGCTCGCGTAGGCCCCGGCGACCTGGCGCTCCACTTCGGTCAAGTCTTCCGGCTTGATCACTTCGTCCTCCCCCTGACGAGTTGGATCATCCCCAACGATGTTCCGGTTTGGCGAGGGGTCGAACAGTTAACGTGAGGTCCATGAGGGCGCCGGAGTCGGGGATCAGCAGTCGCGTTCCGCTGCTGCTACGGGTGAGTGCCGCGCTGAGCTGGCGGTTCGTCGTCGTGGTGGCCGCGTTGTACGTGGTCGCGTACGTGTTCGGCTTCCTGGCGTCGATAGTGATCCCGGTCGCAATCGCGCTGCTGCTGGCCGCGCTGCTGTCGCCGGGTGTGTCGAAGCTCGTCGAGTGGCGGGTGCCGCGCGGTGTCGCCGTGACCGTGATGATGATCATCGGGCTCGGCGTGCTCGGCGGCGTGCTGACGTTCGTGATCAGCGAGTTCTCCCGCGGCCTGCCGGAGCTGCAGTCGCAGGTGGCGAACTCGCTCGACACCATCCAGACGTGGCTCAAGGACGGACCGGCGCACCTGTCGGACCAGCAGCTGCAGACCTACATCAACGAGATCGTGCAAACGATCAAGGAGAACCAGGCGGAGATCACGTCCGGTGCTCTGACGACCGCCGCGACCCTCGGCGAGGTGCTGACCGGGCTGCTGCTGGCGCTCTTCACCCTCATCTTCTTCCTGCACGACGGCGATGGCATCTGGCGCTTCGTGACTCGTGCGGTTCCTCGCGAGGTGCGCCAGCGTGTGGACGTCGCCGGCCGGCGTGGGTTCAGCTCTCTCGTTTCCTACGTGCGCGCGACGGCCGTGGTCGCGATCGTGGACGCCGTCGGCGTCGGTATCGGTCTGGCGATCATCGGCGTGCCGCTCGTGGTGCCGTTGTCGGCGTTGGTGTTCCTCGGTGCGTTCATCCCGATCATCGGTGCGGTGTTCACGGGTGCGGTCGCCGTGTTGATCGCGTTGGTGACCAACGGGCCTATCGCTGCTCTCGTCGTGCTGGCTGTGCTGATCGGTGTCATGCAGCTGGAGTCGCACGTGCTGCAGCCGATCCTGCTGGGGCGTGCGGTGAAGCTGCACCCGTTGGCCGTGGTGCTGGCGATCGCGGGCGGGTTGGTGACCGGGGGCATCTCCGGGGCGTTGCTGGCGGTGCCGCTGCTGGCCGTGCTGAACTCCGGCATCCGGTCGCTGGTGTCCGATGCGGACGCGGAGCAGAACCCGCAGAAGGTGGACGTGCTGAACCCGCAGGAGACGGCTCCGAAGGACGACAAGAGCGAACGGGTCGAGGAACTCTGAGCCGCTAGGCCATCGAGACGAGGTTGCGGCCGTACGCCTTGGCCGCCAGCAACGCGGCGTCGGCGGCCACGAGCAGGTCCGGCAGCTCGTAGCCGAACCTCGTCGTCGTCGACACTCCTATGGAGACTGTCAGGCCGTGCAGCTCGCGCGGCTTGCCGTCGGTGGCCATCGTGGGCACGCGGAGGGCCGCCACGGCCTTGCGCACGCGTTCGGCGACCGACTCGGCCTCGTCCGGGGTGGCGTCGGGCAGCAGGACCACGAACTCCTCGCCACCGAAGCGGCCCACCAGGTCTCCCCGGCGGACGGTGCCGCGCAGCAGCAACGAGATGGCGGCCAGGGCGGCGTCACCCGCCAGGTGGCCCACCTCGTCGTTGACCCTCTTGAAGTGGTCGAGGTCCAGGAGCATCACGGCCATCGGGCGCGTGCGGGTGGAGCCCTTGGTGAGTTCGTAGCGGGCCCGGCTGTCCCAGTGGACGGCGTTGGCGAGGCCGGTCTTGGCGTCGCGCTGGGCCGAGCGGCGCCACTGGGGGAGCTGGGCCGCTCGTTCCAGCAGGGCGAGCGGTGGGCCGGCGATCAGGACGTGGACGGCGTTCGACTCCGCCACGCAGCCCATCAGGCCACCGATCGACACGGCGACGATGCCGAGTACGGCGTCGATGGGGTCGCCGACGTTCTCCTCGAAGGTCGCGTCGGGGGTGCGCAGCTTCAGGCCGAACGCGATCAGGGCCGCCCGCAGGATCAGCAGGGCGCTGGCGCCGAGGGTCATGAACAGCAGGTTCGCGTGCGGGTCGACCCAGCCGAGCAGGTAGCGGGTGGCGAAGACGGCGAGGGCCGTGGCGCTGAGGGTGAAGAGCCAGCGGTGGGTCTCGGGGCGCTGGGCGAGCAGGCAGTGCAGGGCCGGGCCGAACAGCAGCAGCACCATCAGGTTCGGCGGCAGGGCCAGGATGCCCGCGGTCAGGTAGCAGAGGTGCGCCGCCCACGGGTTGCGTTCGGTCTCGCCCAGGTGGTGGCTGTAGATGGAGCTGCCGATGACGACCGCGCCCGCGGTGCCCGCGATGGCGGCGAACCTGGCGATTTCGGAGGGTGACGGCGTTTCGGAGGAAACGATCGCGTAGGTGACCGTGGCGAGGGCCGCCGCGTCGATCAACAGCCAGTAGCAGAGCGCGGGCCGTCGCAAAGTCCACACCGGCCAATCGCGCACCCGCACCACGCTCCCCCCGAACCCGGAGAGCGTCGCACATTCCTCCGTTCGGCAGAAGACGGCCACCTGGGGGTTAGCTACGCCACGTTCACGCGGCAGGATGGTGGTCGAAAGGAGCACAGCGTGCCCAAAGAGCCAGCCGAACGTGTGATGAAGGTGATCGACGATCCGGCTACGCCCCTGTGGCGCGGCACGATCGCGCTACGCATAGTCACATTCCTCTTCGCGGCGGCCAACGTCATCGCGAACCAGTCCGAGTACGGCCGGCCGTGGCTCGCGTGGACCGCGCTCGGGGTGATGGCGCTGTGGTCCGTCTTCACCAGCCGCGCGTACAGCACGACGTGGGGCAGGCGGTGGCCGCTCGTGCTCGTCGACCTGGGGCTGACCTGCGGACTCATGTCGCTGTCGCAGTTGATCATGTCCGACCACCAGCTGCTGACGCTCAACGTCCCGCTCATCACGACGATCTGGGCGTGCGTTCCGGCGGTCGCCCTGGGCGCGCTCGGCGGGCCGTACGCGGGCTTCGCGGGCGGGCTGGCGGTCGGTCTCTCCACCTACCTGTCGAAGGGCGTGCCGAGCCTCGACCTGCTGCGGGACGTGGTGCTGCTGGCGGGCGCCGGCATGGTCGTCGGCATGGCGTCCGCCACGGCACGGCGGTCCGCGGTGCTCCTCGCGCAGGCGTTGCGAGCCGAAGCCGCGACGGCCGAACGCGAGCGCCTTGCCCGTTCGATCCACGACAGCGTGCTGCAGGTCCTCGCCCGCGTGCGCAAGCGCGGTCTGGAGGTCGGCGGCGAGGCGGCCGAGCTGGCGCAGATGGCCGGTGAGCAGGAAGTCGCGCTGAGGAACCTCGTGGCCGCCGCTCCCGTCGACTCCACAGTGGATGGGGAGATCGACCTGCGGCCCGGTCTGCAGGTCCTCGCCACGCCGCGGATCCAGGTGTCGACACCCGCCACGCAGGTCATGTTCGCGGCCGCCGCGGCGGGCGAGCTCACCTCGCTCGTGCGCGAGGCCCTGTCCAACGTGGACAAGCACTGCGGTGAGGACACGCGGGCCTGGGTGCTGCTGGAAGACCTCGGCGAGGAGATCGTGCTGAGCGTCAGGGACGATGGACCGGGGATCCCGGAAGGCCGCCTCGCGCTCGCTGCCGCGGAAGGCAGGATGGGCATCGAGAAGTCGATCAAAGGCCGGGTGGAGTCGCTCGGCGGAACGCTGGAGCTCCAGACCGGGCCGGGGGAGGGCACGGAGTGGGAGGTTCGGGTGTTCAGGAAGGGGGCGGCAAGGTGACGGTCTCGGTGATGGTCGTGGACGACCACCCGATGTGGCGCGAAGGCGTGGCGCGCGACCTGCAGGAGCGCGGCTTCGAGGTCGTGGCGACCGCGGGCGACGCGCCGTCGGCGGTGCGCATCGCGAAGGCGGTGCGGCCGAACGTGGTCCTGATGGACCTCAACCTCGGCGAGCTGTCCGGTGTGGACGCCACCGCCATGATCACCAGCGAGCTGCCGGACACGCGCGTGCTGGTGCTGTCCGCGTCCGGCGAGCACGACGACGTGCTGCAGGCCGTGAAAGCCGGCGCGTCCGGCTACCTGGTGAAGTCCGCGTCCTCGGAGGAACTGGTCGAGGCCGTGTCCCGCACCGCCGCCGGGGACGCCGTGTTCACCGCGGGGCTCGCGGGCCTGGTGCTGGGCGAGTACCGGCGCATGGCCGCCGCGCCGGACGACTCGGAGGAGAAGCCGCAGCTCACCGAACGGGAGACCGAGGTGCTGCGGCTCGTGGCCAAGGGCCTGACCGCCCGGCAGATCGCGAACCGCCTGGTGATCTCCCACCGCACGGTCGAGAACCACGTCCAGTCGACTTTGCGGAAACTCCAACTGCACAACCGGGTGGAGCTGGCGCGTTATGCCATCGAGCACGGTCTCGACGCCGAACCGGAGGCAGAGAAATGACAGACCCCAGAGACTTACGCGTGTCCGACGCGGAACGCGAGCACGTCGTCAGCCTGCTGAACAAGGCGGTGGGCCGCGGCATGATCACGCTCGACGAGTTCACCGTCCGCACGGACACCGCCCTGGCAGCGAAAACCCGGGCCGACCTGAACGTCGTGCTGGTCGACCTGCCCGGCATGGTCAACAACGAACTGGCCCACGCGCGCACGGAACTGAAGAACACGATGAGCACCACGACCCGCAAGGGGCACTGGGTCGTGCCGCAGGAGCTCGTCATCCGCAACACGCTCGGCACCACGAACCTCGACTTCACCGCGGCCGACGTGCCGCCGGTCGTGAACGTCGACCTGGACGTGTCGCTCGGCACGGTGAAGCTGATGTTGCCCGCCGGGTCCTCGGTCAACGTCGACGCCGTCGAGATCACGGCGGGTGAGGTGAAGGACAAGGTGCGCAGCACGGTGGGGAACCCGCACTTCCAGCTCAAGGGCGTGGTGCGCGGGGGAACCGTGGTGATCAAGCGCAGCAAGCGCTGATCTGCACGGCTACTTCCCAAGCCGCAGGATCGGGGCATGCGATGCCTCGTGACCGGCGCGACCGGATACCTCGGCGGACGACTCGTGCCCCGGCTGCTGGCCGAGGGGCACGAGGTCCGCTGCCTCGTGCGTTCACCCGAGAAGCTGCGCGACGTCCCGTGGGCCGCTGACGTCGAGATCGTGCGCGGTGACGTGCTCGGCGACCTCGACGAGGCCATGCGGGACGTCGAGGTCGTGCACTACCTCGTGCACTCGTTGCACTCGAAGGACTTCGCGGACGCCGACCGCAAGGCCGCGGAGAACACGGCGAGGGCCGCGGAGCGCGCGGGGGTCCGGCGGATCGTGTACCTGGGCGGGCTGCACCCCGAGGGCACGGAGCTGTCGCCGCACCTCGCGTCCCGCAAGGAGGTCGGCGAGGTCTTCCTGCGCTCGCCGGTGCAGGCCGTGGTGCTGCAGGCCGCGATGATCATCGGGTCGGGGTCGGCGAGCTTCGAGATGCTGCGGTACCTGACCGAGCGGTTGCCGGTCATGGTGACACCCCGGTGGGTGCACAACCGGATCCAGCCGATCGCCGTGCGCGACGTGCTGCGGTACCTCGTGCAGGCCACGACGCTCGAGGACCAGAACCGGACGTTCGACATCGGCGGGCCGGACGTGCTGACGTACCTGCAGATGATGCTGCGCTACGCCGAGGTCGCCGGGTTGCCGAAGCGGCGGGTGCTGCCCGTGCCGCTGCTGACGCCAGGGCTGTCGTCGCACTGGGTCAACGTCGTCACGCCCGTGCCCCGGTCGATCGCGAAGCCGCTGATCGAGTCGCTGGTGCACGAGGTGGTGTGCCGGGAGGACGACGTCCGCGAGGTGCTGCCCGGCGAGAACCTCGGGTACGTCGAGGCCGTCGAGCTCGCGTTGAACAAGGTTCGCGACGCCGACGTGGAGACGCGCTGGTCGGGGGCGTCGACGCCGGGGGCGCCGAGCGAGCCGCTGCCGACCGACCCCGACTGGTCCGGCGGGTCGGTCTACACCGACGACCGCGAGAAGAGGACCAACGCCACTCCCGAGCGGTTGTGGGAGGTCGTGGAGGGCATCGGCGGCGAGCGCGGCTGGTACTCGTTCCCGCTGGCCTGGGCTGTGCGGGGGTGGCTGGACCGGCTGGTCGGCGGGGTCGGGCTGCGGCGCGGGCGGCGGGACCCGCACCACCTCCACGTCGGCGAGGCACTCGACTTCTGGCGGGTCGAGGAGATCGAACGCGGCCGGTTGCTGCGGCTGCGGGCCGAGATGAAGGTGCCCGGCAAGGCTTGGCTGGAGCTTCGAGTGGCGGCCAACGAGGGACACGGGTCCACTTACCACCAACGTGCCGTGTTCGTCCCGAAAGGGCTCGTCGGCCACCTCTACTGGGCGGCGGTCTACCCCTTTCACGGCATCGTGTTCGGCGGCATGGTGCGCAACATCGCCAATGAAGCCGAGCTGCACAAGAACTTCAGAAAGTCCTGATGGACTGCACAAGCAGCAAAGGGTGAGACTTCGGAGCATGAAGGCTCTCGTCAAGGTCGCCGCTGGGCCTGGCCTCGAACTGACCGACGTCCCGGACCCCACCCCCGGACCGGCGGACGTGCTGGTCAGGGTGTTGCGCACCGGCATCTGCGGCACCGATCTGCACATCGACTCGTGGGACGACTGGGCCGCGGCCAACATCAAGGCGCCGCTGGTCCTCGGGCACGAGTTCGTCGGCGAGGTCGTCGAGGTCGGCGCCTCCGTCACCGGCGTGAAGGTCGGGGACCTGGTCAGCGGCGAGGGCCACCTCGTGTGCGGGACGTGCCGCAACTGCAAGGCCGGCCGCCGCCACCTCTGCGCGAACACACGTGGTCTGGGCGTGCACTCCAACGGCGCGTTCGCGCAGTACGTCGTGCTGCCCGAGCAGAACGCCTGGGTGCACCGCACGAAGGTCGACCTGGACGTGGCCGCGATCTTCGACCCGTTCGGCAACGCCGTGCACACCGCGCTGAGCTTCCCGGTCATCGGCGAGGACGTGATCATCACGGGCGCCGGGCCGATCGGCATCATGGCCGCCGCCGTCGCCAAGCACGCGGGCGCGCGCAACGTCGTAATCACCGACGTCTCCGAGCACCGCCTCGACCTCGCGCGCAAGGTCGGCGTCGACCTCGCGGTGAACGTCGCCGAGAAGACGATCGAGCAGGCGCAGGCCGAACTCGGCATGGCCGAGGGCTTCGACGTCGGCATGGAGATGTCGGGGAAGCCGTCGGCGCTCCAGAGCATGATCGCGAACATGGCGCACGGCGGTCGCATCGCGATGCTGGGGCTGCCCGCGGAGGAGTTCGGAGTCGACTGGAGCAGCGTCGTGCTGAAGATGCTGCACATCAAGGGGATCTACGGCCGCGAGATGTTCGAGACCTGGTACTCGATGACCGTGCTGCTGCAGCGCGGTCTCGACCTCGCACCGGTGATCACGCACCGGTACGACCACACGCGGCACGCGGAGGCGTTCGCCACCGCGCGCGAAGGCAAGTGCGGCAAGGTCATCCTCGACTGGACGGGAGCCTGATGTACGGCGAGCTGAAGAACGACCTGGTCAAGACGATCGGGGAGATCCGGGAGGCCGGGCTCTACAAGTCCGAGCGCGTGATCGGCACCCCGCAGAACGCCGCCGTCCGGGTCGGTTCCGGCGACGAGGTGCTGAACTTCTGCGCCAACAACTACCTCGGTCTCGCCGACCACCCGAAGCTAGTCGAGGCCGCGAAGAAGGCTCTCGACGACTGGGGCTTCGGCATGGCGTCGGTGCGGTTCATCTGCGGCACCCAGGAGCCGCACAAGGAACTGGAGCGCAAGCTCAGCGAGTTCCTCGGCACCGACGACACGATCCTCTACAGCTCGTGCTTCGACGCCAACGGCGGTTTGTTCGAGACGCTGCTCGGCGCCGAGGACGCGATCATCTCCGACGAGCTGAACCACGCGTCGATCATCGACGGCGTCCGCCTCTCGAAGGCGAAGCGCTACCGGTACCGCAACCGCGACATGGACGACCTGGAGCGCCAGCTCAAGGACGCTGCGGACGCCCGTTACCGCATGATCGCGACCGACGGCGTGTTCTCGATGGACGGCTACCTCGCGCCGCTCGACGAGATCTGCGACCTGGCCGAGCGCTACGACGCGCTGGTCATGGTCGACGACTCGCACGCCGTCGGCTTCACCGGCCCGACCGGCCGCGGCACCCCGGAGCTCTTCGGCGTGCAGGACCGCGTAGACATCGTCACCGGCACCCTCGGCAAGGCGCTGGGCGGTGCGTCCGGCGGCTACACGTCCGGCCGCGCGGAGATCGTCGAGCTGCTGCGCCAGCGCTCACGCCCGTACCTGTTCTCGAACTCCCTCGCGCCGTCGATCACCGCGGCGGCGATCGCGACGCTGGAGATGCTGTCCACCTCGTCCGACCTGCTCACGCAGCTGCGCTCCAACACCGAGCTGTTCCGCCGGCGCATGACGGAGGAGGGCTTCGACCTGCTGCCGGGCGAGCACCCGATCATCCCGGTGATGATCGGCGACGCGGCGGAGGCGGCGCGGCTGGCGGACCTGCTGCTCGAGCAGGGCATCTACGTCATCGGCTTCTCGTACCCGGTCGTGCCGCACGGCAAGGCGCGGATCCGGACGCAGATGTCGGCCGCGCACACGACGGAGGACGTGAACCGGGCGGTCGACGCGTTCGTCGCCGCTCGCGCCAAGATGTGACCCCGGTCACAGGGATGTAAGAATTCGCACGGTCGGCGCACTACCTCGTGAAGAGGGAGGGGGCGATCGTGGAGGACTTCTCCGCTGTCTACCGCGAGTGCTATCCGCGGGTGCTCGCCTACGCCGCGAGCCACGCCGGGTCGCGGCTCGCCGAGGACATCACGAGCGAGACCTTCACGATCGCCTGGCGCAAGCTCGACCGGATGCCGTCGAACGCGCTGCCGTGGCTGATCGGCATCGCCCGCAACCTGGTGCGCGAGGCACGCCGGCAGACGACGCACTACGAGCTCGCCGACCTGCCCGCGGACGACGCCTTCGCGGTCATCGAGCTGCGGGCGGCGCTCGCGAGCCTCTCCGAGTCCGACCAGGAGGTGCTCACGCTCATCGCGTGGCACGGACTGGGCGCCGCCGAGGCCGCGCAGGTGCTCGGGTGCACCACGGCGACGTTCTTCGTGCGCCTGCACCGGGCCCGGCGACGGTTGCAGGCCGCTCTCTCGTCAGCGAACTTCGACCGTGCGAGGGAGTCATGGAAGACCTCATGAAGGACCTGGCGCAGGCCAAGCCGCCCACGCCCGAGGTCGACCCGCAGCGGATGGAGAGCGACCTCGCGCGCATCATCACGTTGCCGCGGGAGAGGCCGGCCAGAAAGCAGTTCGTGCGGCGCTTCGCTCCGTTGGTGGTCATCGCCGCCGTGATCGTGCTTGCCGTCGTGCTGATGCCCGCGCCCCCTCAGCCCGTGCAGCCCGCAGCGCCGCCGAAGTGGTGGCACGCGCTGACGCGGCAGTGGTCGTTGATGATCGTCGGTGATCCGGCGGACCCGTACGCCGTGTCCTTCGACCACAGGACCGAACGGTGGGTCGCCGCGAACCAGCAGATCGCGGTCATCCAGAAGGACGGCGAGGTGACGCCGTTCTCGCTCGACCGCGGCACCGAGTGGGAGGCGGCGGGCAAGCCGGAGGCGGTGCCGCAGGTCGGCGGCGACCACCTGGTGCGCATCGGCCCGATGAAGCCCGCCGTGCAGAAGACCGCCGTCTCCGGGTTCCAGATGTCGCTGCACAGCAACGCGCGTTTCGACTCGCTCGACTCGTTGCCCGCCGACCCGCGCGAGTTGGGGAAGGCGCTGGAGACCATCATCGGGAAGGACGCCTACCGGATCGGGTCGCTCGCGATGGAGCTGATGAGCGCGAACGTGCGCGACGACCAGCGGCGGGCGGCGTTCGAGCTGCTCAAGACCCTCGACGGGGCTCGGTTCCTGGGTGACGTGACCGTGCTCGACGAGCGCAGGGGAACCGGCGTGGCGATCGCCGCGCCGTCGACGTTCCAGTTCACCGGCGTCGAGACGCAGCTGGTGGCCGACCCGGAGACCGGCCTGCCGATCCTCAAGCGGGACGTGATCACCACGCCGCAGCACGGCCTGCCCGCGGGCACGGCCATCTCGCAGGAGCAGTACCTCCTGCTGGAGCAGGTGGACTTCGAGCCGATCCTGCCCCAGGACGTCCCCGTGAACGGCGAGGTGGAGTCCCCCATCATTGAGCGGTGATCGACCCACGACGGCTCCGCGTGCTGCGCGCACTCGCCGACCACGGCACCGTGACGGCCGCGGCCGCCGCACTGCACCTCACGCCGTCGGCGGTGTCGCAGCAGCTCGCGGCCCTGGAGTCCGAGGCGGGACATCCGCTGCTGATGCGCAAGGGCCGCCGGGTGTCGCTCACCCCGGCCGGTGACCTGCTCGTCACGCACGCCCACGTCGTCGCCGCCGAACTGGAACGGGCCCAGGCCACTTTGGACGCCCTGGCGTCGGGCACCTCCGGCCGGGTGGCGGTCGCCGCGTTCGCCTCGGCCATCACGCAGGTCGTGGCACCGGCGTTGGCGGCGCTGAAGCATCGCTCCATCGAACTGTCCGTGCGCGACGCCGAGGGGCACGAGAGCGTGCGGTTGCTGCTGGACGGCGAGATCGACGTGGCGATCACCGAGGAGCACCGCACCACCGAGCGCTTCACCCGGTTCCCGCTCTACACCGAGCCCTTCGACGTGGTGCTGCCGCCGGGGCACGCCGCGCGCGGACCGGTGGACCTCGCGTCGCTGGCCGACGAGGACTGGGTGGTGACGCTGCCGGGGAACCCGCTGCGGGACGTCGTGGAGATGGCGTGCGCGCAGGCCGGGTTCGCGCCGCGGATCCGGCACGTGTCCGACGACTTCCGGGCCATCCAGGCCCTGGTCGCCGCCGGTGCCGGGGTGGCGCTGGCTCCCCGCAACGCCGTGCGCGGGGTGCCGGTGGCCGGAGTGGCGCCGTTGCGGCGGGTGGTGGCGGCGGTGCGGCGCGGGTCGGAGGACCACCCGCTGATCCGCGCCGTCCTCGACGAGTTGCGGCGCTAGGTGTACTTGGTCATGAGGTTGGTGACTGAACGCGGCTGATGGGTGGGTGCCCGTCGAGTGCGGAGTGACTGCGTTCAGTGTTGTAGTGCTCAAGCCAGGGCGCCAGTGCTGCGGATCGGGTGGGGTTGTCGAGGAAGACCTGGCGGTAGGCCCACTCGGTCTGCAGGGTTCGGTTGAACCGCTCGACTTTGCCGTTCTGCCAGGGACAGTGCGGCTTGATGGTCTTGTGCCGAGCGCCGATCGCGGCCACGGCGGCGGCGAAGTCGCGGGAGATCAGATAGTTCTTGGCGTTGTCGGTCAGGACG
>NZ_FNIX01000035.1 GCF_900104175.1 Lentzea jiangxiensis | reverse complement strand
CCGGTCGAGGAGACCGTGGCGTTGCAGAACGCGCGCAGCCGCAGGAACGTGACCGAAGGTCTCAGTGCCGAGGACACGGCCGGCCAGCTCGCGGGCAAACCGTCCGACCCGAAGGTCTGACCGTTCACCCGCCCGGTCGCACGAACCCGGTCTCGTAGGCGTGGACGACGGCGTGGACGCGGTCACGCAGGTCCAGTTTGGACAGCACTCTGCTGACGTGCGTCTTCACCGTCGTCTCGCCGAGGAAGAGCTGCGCCGCGATCTCGGCGTTGGCGGCCCCCTTGGCCAGCAGGGCGAACACCTCGCGCTCCCGGTCGGTGAGGCGTTCGAGGCGCGGGTCGGGTGGTGGCGCCGCGGGAGTGGCGAGGTGCCGTTCGACCAGCCGGCGCACGACCGCCGGCGCCATCGCCGCGTCCCCGCGCAGGACAGCCCGGATGGCGACGAGCATCTCCTCGCTCGTGGCGTCCTTGAGCAGGAACCCGCTGGCACCGTGGCGCAGGGCTTGTTCGACGTGCTCGTCGAGGTCGAACGTGGTGATCACCAGAACCCTGGTGCCCGGGCTCGCCTCGCAGACCCGCCGGGTCGCCTCCACGCCGTCGAGCACCGGCATCCGGACGTCCATCAGCACCAGGTCGGGGCGGTGCTCGGTGGCCAGCCGCACCGCCTGAGCGCCGTCCGCGGCCTCGCCGACCAGCTCGAGGTCCGGCTGGCTGCTCACGATCATGCGCAACGCGCTGCGCATCAGCTCCTGGTCGTCGCAGATCAGCACTCGTGCCCGGGTCATGCCCAGTTCGTCCCTTCCCCGCCGCCGACCGGCAGCACGGCCTCGACCGCGAAGCCTCCGCCCGCGGTGCGCTCCGCGCTCACCGTTCCGCCGTACATGGCCACTCGTTCCCGCATACCCGCCAGACCGTGCCCGCCGGACGACAGGTCGGCCAGCGGTCCACGCGCGACCGAGGCGGCGGTGTTGCGCACGCTCAGCCGCACCTCCCGGCAGTCGGCCGCCGTGCCCCAGTCCACCACCACCCGGGCCGAGGAGGGAGGGACGGCGTGCTTGAGGACGTTGGTCAGCGCCTCCTGCACGATCCGCACGACCTGCACCACCAGCCCTGCCGGCAGGTCGTCCGTCCCGCCGCGCTCGTCGAGCTCGACGGTCAGCCCGGCGGCCCGCACACCGTCCACGAGGGCGCGGAGATCGGCGCCGGTGGGCTGCGGCGCGGTGCCGGTCGGTTCCCTGCGCAGCAGGTGCAGCATGCGCCGCAGCTCCCCCATCGCGTCGCGACCGCCCCGGCTGATGTCGCGCAACGCCTGTTCCACCTGGTCACCGCCACTCGAGAGCGACATGCGGGCGCCTTCCGCCTGCATCACCATCATGCTCACCGCGTGCGCGACCACGTCGTGCATCTCGCGGGCGATCCGCGTGCGCTCCTCGGCCACCGCGGCGCGCGCCAGAGCTTCCTTCTCCCGTTCGGCCCGGGCCGCGCGGTCCTCCACGGCGAGCAGGTACGCGCGGCGAGCGGAGACGAACTCCCCCAGCAGCCAGCACGCGAGCAGCAGCAACACCACGAAGCCGACCGCGACCACGAACTCCCGCCACTGCCCCTCCCTGGCGTCGAACGACCGCGCCGCCCACCAGGACACGACGACCGCGCTGCCGGCCAGCGCGAGCCACACCTGGCGCCGCCTGCCGTAGACGGCCACCGAGTACAGGACCGGGGCCAGGGTGAGGTTCATGATCGGCACGAACGTGCCCCACGGCGACGTCAGGAACTCGAGCACGATGGTCGCGAGGACGACCGCCACCGCCGTGCCGGGCCGGTGACGGCGGATCAGCAACGGCCCGACCAGGCCGACGACCACCGGCACCTGCAGCCACCACGGGGACCGGGTCACGAGGTCGACCGGCAGGGACGGCCACAGGAAGTACGCGACCAGTGCCAGGTCGAACACCAGCGGCCGCGCCCGCAGCCACACCATCACCCGCCGCACGTCCACTCCAGGTCCGGCCCGCGTACGCGCGTCCCTCGCGCATCACACCCCGTCGGGTCCCAACCCGCAGGGTAGAGAACTCCGCCGCGACCCGGCGTCCTCCTCCTAGCCCGAAGACGTCCTCCTGGAGGAGGACACGGCGTCGTCCGCGCGGCCCGCCGAACGGACCCTGCGCAGGACGTGGTGCCCGGGGCCTCGCACCGAGGATGGGAACGGACGCCGGGCTGACGGGCAGCGCGGCCGGAACAGCGGAGCAGAAGGATGATCTGGAGCAAAGCCCCGTCGAAGGTGGTCCTCGTGATCAGGCTGCTGATGGCACTGGTCTTCGCCTTCTACGGGTGCGTCAAGCTGGCCGGCGGCCAGTACTACTACGGCGACTGGGACGACCTCTCGAAGTCGACGGTGGACGGCACCTCGCTGGTCTGGCTGTTCTACGGCTACTCGCCCTTCTACGGCCGGGTCACCGGCCTGTTCGAACTGGTCCCCGCGCTCATGCTGCTGTTCCGCCGCACCACGTTCATCGGTGCCGGCGCACTGTTCGCGGTGGGGCTGAACATCACGCTGATGGACTTCGCGTTCGACTACCCGTTCGTCAAGTACATGGCGGCGCTCTACACCGTCCTCTGTGGATTCCTCGTGGTGCAGGACCGCGCCAGGCTGCGGGACGTCTTCTCCGATCCTGCCGTCGACGCCGCACGGCGTTCCCCCGAGAACAGCCGGGGACGAGCGCGGTGGTGACAGCGGTCGTGGTGGGTTCCGGTCCCAACGGGCTGGCTGGAGCGGTGCGCCTGGCGCAGCACGGTGTCGAGGTGACGGTCCTCGAAGCCTCCGACCGGCTCGGCGGTGGTGCCAGGACCACGGAGAAACTGGTGGCGGGAACGCTGCACGACGAGTGCTCGGCCGTGCACCCGACCGCCGTGCTCTCGCCGTTCCTGCGGAACCTCGGGCTGGAGCGGTACGGGCTGCGGTGGCGGCATCCCGAGGTGATGCTCGCCCACCCGCTGGACGACGGCACGGCCGCGGTGATGCGCGGGACCGCCGAGGAGACCGCGGCGGGACTTCCGGGAGAAGACGGTGAGCGGTGGCTGAAGGCCTTCGGGCCTCTCGCCGCCCACGTCGAGAGTGCTGCGGACGATCTGCTGGGGTCGCTGCTGCGGTGGCCGTCCCACCCGGTGCACCTGGCTCGCTTCGGGTTGCGCGCGGCACCGCCGGCCGCGCTGATGCGCCGGTGGTGGCGTTCGCCGGCGACGCAGAGCCTGTTCCTCGGCGTCGCCGCGCACGTGATGCACGACCTGCACGCGCCGATGACGTCCTCGGTCGCGGCCATGCTGATCGCGGCGGGGCACCGCTTCGGGTGGCCGGTCGCCGAGGGCGGCTCGCAGGCGATCACCGACGCGTTGACCGCGCTGCTGCGGGACCTCGGCGGCAAGACGGTGACGGGGACGAAGGTCGAGTCCTCTTCGGACCTCCCGGACGCCGATGTCGTCCTGCTCGACACCGCTCCTTCGGCAGCGGCGCGGATTCTCGGCGACCGGCTTCCGCCGCGGGTGCGCCGGGCCTACGGCCGCTGGCGTCACGGGCCGGCGGCGTTCAAGGTCGACTTCGCCGTGCGCGGCGGGGTGCCGTGGAGCAACGCCGGCTGCGGCGCGGCGGGAACCGTGCACCTCGGAGGAGGTCCGGACGAGGTGCTCCGCACCGCGCGCGAGGTCCACCGGGGCACGATGCCGGCGGCGCCGTTCGTGTTGGTGGGACAGCAGTACCTGGCCGATCCCAGCCGCTCCGCGGGCGATGTCCACCCCGTCTGGGCCTACGCGCACGTGCCTCGCGGACACGCCGGGGACGCCACCGCGGCGATCGTCGACCAGATCGAGCGCTTCGCCCCGGGGTTCGGTGAACGGATCGTGGCGCACTCGGCGAAGGACCCGGCCGAGCTGGAGCGGGGCAACCCCAACTACGTCGGCGGCAACATCCTGACCGGGGCCAACGACCCGTTGCAGCTCGTGTTCCGGCCGCGCCTCACCCCGCACTCGTATGACACCGGTGTGCCTGGCGCGTACCTCTGCTCCGCCGCTACGCCACCGGGAGCGGGAGTGCACGGGATGGGCGGCTACCACGCAGCCGGCCGGGCACTCGCCACCCTCGGGACGAGAGCAGGGCGGACGACGACATCGTGACCACGGCGATGAGCAGGAGCATGAGCGCGGGGCTCAACGCGGCGAACGGTGCCCGTTCGACGTAGGGCAGCGACTCGGCCAGCACGAGGCCCCACTCCGGCGCCGGAGGCTGGGTGCCCAGGCCGAGGAAACCCAGTGACGCCAACGCCAGGGCGATCCCGGGCAGGCGGAGGACGGCGTTGCGGGCGACCGGACCGGCGACGGCGGGCAGGACGTGGCGGAGCTCGATCCACGTCGGTGTGGCACCGAGTGCGCGGTGGGCCGTGATGTGGGTCGAGGCACGTGTCTGTTCCACGAGCGCGCCGGCGTGCGCGGCCAGGGCGGGCCACGAGACCAGAGCGACGGCCAGCGAGGCGCCGGACGTGCCGGGGCCCAGCACCGCCGCCACGAGGATGCCCGCGATCACCGGCGGCATCGCGTTCGCCGCCTCCGCCGCACCCCGCGCGACACCGGGGAGGAAACCGATGGCGAGAGCAGCGATGCAGGAGCATGCGCACACCGCCACCGCCACGCCGATCGTCGCCGGCGCGCCGTGCGCGAGCCGCGCCAGGACGTCCCGGCCGAGTCCGTCCGTGCCCAGCGGGTGGGCCCAGCTCGGGGACGCCAGCCGGGCGGCCGTGTCGATCCGCAGCGGATCTCGCAGCAGGCCCCAGCCGATCACCACCGCGGTCAGCGCCGCGCTCGTCGCGGGAACAGCGACGTGCCACCGGTTCGGTCTCCAGTGGACGATCGCGGGCAGTGACAGGGAGGCGTCGCGCAGCGCCGGGCCCAGCATGCGCCGACGGACGAGCCCGACGACGGCACCGGCCGCGAGGCCCAGCAACACGAGCGCGAGCACGCACGCCTGCAGCACCGGCACGTCCTGCGCCCGCGCCGCTCCCAGCGCCGTCCTGCCGATGCCGGGCACGGCGAAGACCGCCTCCACCGCCACGGCACCACCGGTCAGCCCGACGACCACCAGACCGGCCTGGGGCAGCAGCGGCGGCAACGCACGCCACAGGACGCCTCGGACGAGAACGGATCGGCCACAACCCCAGGAGCGCCACACGCCGACCCAGGGTTCGCGGAAGACGGCGGGAAGCGCGTCGGCGAACAGCGTGCCCAGCACCGCTCCCGCTGGGATGCCCAGCGCGAGCGCGGGCAACACGAGGTGTTGCGGACCCTGCCAGCCGTACGGCGGGAACCAGCCGAGCCACACCGACAGGGTCACCAGCAGCACGGCCGCGAGGAGGAACTCGGGCAACGCCGCGAGCGCCGCCCCCGCACCCCCGGCCGCCCCGGTGGCGTCGCCGCGAGCACCGCGCAGCAGACCCGGCACGCACAACGCCGTGGACACCAGCAGTGCCACGACGATCGCCGCCCCCATCAGCGTCAGGGAGACGCCGAGCCCGGACAGCACGGCCGGCAGCACCTCGGCGCCGCTGGTCCACGAGCGGCCGAGGTCTCCGCGCAGCAGTCCGGCCGCCCAGCGGCCGAACACCTCGACGGGGCCGGCGTCGAGACCGAGCTGCCGGCGCACCGCCTCCAGGGCCTCCGGCGTCGGCTCCTGCTCGGCCGAGCGCGCCCGCAGCACCGACAGCGCCGGATCGCGCCCGGACAACCACGGCAGAAGCCCGACCACCACGGTGATCAGGGCGAGCGCGCTGATCCGGGAGAGCACGGCCCCCGCACGCCCGCGCGGTGACTCCGCCATCACTTCACGTGCGTGGCCGACGTGACGAGCGCCCGTTCGCGCGGGTCCTTGACGGAGCCCTCGACGGAGGTGGCGTCGCCCTGGATCACGCGCTCGTGCAGCATCGGGATGGCCGCGTCGGTGCGCAGGACGGCCGCCTCCGCCGCCATGATCGCCGCGCGACGCCGGTCACCGGCCTCCGCCGCCTCGGCCTCGCGCACGGCCCTGTCGACGTTCTCGTCGCACAGCTGGGCGATGTTGAAGGAGCCGGCGCAGGTGAAGTCCGACTTCAGGTAGGCGACGGGGTCGCCCGAGTCGAGCACGGTCGCGCGGGACAGGACGAACGCGTCGAACCTGCCGGCGAGCATGTCCTGCTCGATGTGGGCGTACTCGCGCACGACCTGGTTCACCTCGAAGCCCGCGTCCTGGAGCTGCTGCTGGAGGATCGAGGCGACTTCGGGGAGCTCGGCGCGGTCGGTGAACGTCGCCAGCGTGATCGTCGCGCCGTTCGCCCGGCCTGCGGGCACCCGCCCGGTGAGTTCCTTGCGGGCCTGCACGGTCCACGGCAGCGCGGGTCCGAGCAGCCCCTCGGCGGAGTCGGCGCGGTTCTCGTAGACGCCGCTGATCAGCTGGCCTCGGTTGATCGTCTCGCGCACCGCGGCCCGCACCGCCGGATCGGCGAAGGGGCCCGTCTTCGTGTTGAGGTACAACGTGTTGGTGCGCGGCATCGGCACCTCGCTGATGGTCGGCGGGTCGAGCAGTGCCGCCTGCGAGACCGGCACCGCTTCGGCGATGTGCGCCTCCCCGCTGCGGATCGCCGCGGCCCGCGCGGTGCCGTCCGGGACGAAGGACACGTCGATGCCCGCCGCCTTCGCCTTCTCACCCCAGTAACCGTCGAAGCGGTCGAGGGTCGCGCTCGTGGTCCCGCCGACGCTCACCAGCCGGAACGGCCCGCTGCCGGTGCCGACCGGGTTGACCTTGCCGTCCGCCGCGTACGCGCTTTCGGCCAAGATGGACAGCTGCGGCGACGACAAGCGTTGCGGCAGCAGCGGATCCGGCGTCCCGGTCGTGACGACGAGCTTGTCCCCCGCCACCGCCGCGGTCAGCGCGACGCCGTCGAGGATGCGCGGCTTCGGCACCGCCTTCGTCGCCCTGGTGAGGGTGTTCGCGGCGGCCGCGGCGGTCAGGGTGCTGCCGTCGTGGAAGCTCACGCCAGGCCGGACGGCGAACTCCCACGCCGTGTCCGAGGTGCGCCGCCACCCGGTGGCCAGTCCGGGACGGGCGTCGCCGTTGGCGTCCAGCGCCACCAGCGTCTCCGCGGCGGACCAGCGCGACAGCTTGAAGGCGTCGTCGCTGAACGGTGACAGGCCCGACCGCGGCGGTTGCATCATGGCCAGCTTGATCCTGGTCTGCCCGGACGGACCCGGTCCTCCCGCGCTGGAGGCGAAACATCCGGCGAGGAGGACCGAGACGGCGGCCAGTCCGGCGGCGGCCAAGGGCGCGCGGTGGTGCATGAGGCTTCCTGACGTCAGGGAGGTGGCGACCCGGAGACGCTAGCTCATGACAATCATTTGCATCTAGGCCGCGAGGCGCACGTCACGATCCACCCGACCGAGTGGAGGGCGGAACGCCACACGCGTCCAATCGAACATATGTACGATCGCGGTGATAGGTTCTCGCGTCATGGATCGGCAGCTTCTCGAACCGTCCCGAATGGACGGCGAACTCACGCACAGGTACGACTCGGCCGGACGTCCGGTGGCCCTCCTGCCGGCGAGGTGCAAGCTCGGCCGGCACACGCTCGGCCACTCGCGGTTCCGGGCGGTCGTGCGGGACGGTGAGGTGCACATCAGCTGCCTGGCCTGCGCCACCGACAACGCCTCCTGGCGGCTGGCCGTCACGACGCCGGCCCCCGACAGCGCCGAACTGTCCGACGAGCGCTACTTCGAGCTCCGCGCACAACGAGCCCTGACAGCGGTCGGCGGCGATGGTGCTTAACAGTCCATTCACGACCTGGGAGGGCAACGACGTCCACGGCCGCAGGCCCGTCGTCACCGGTGTGGGAGTTCGCCTCGACAGGCTGTTCGCCCGGCCGCCCGGTGCCACGAGGCGCGTCATCGCGAGCGGACTCGACCTGACCGGCGAGGCGCGCGGCCGGCTGCACGGGCGCTTCCCCGGCGTCGAGGGCGACTGGCTCGGCGTGGTCGACTACGAGATCGGGTACGCCGACGGCCGCCGGGACAAGCTGTACCTGGTCGACCAGCTCGTCCCCTTCCACGTGCTGCGCAAGCGCTGACCGGGCTCGGCGATCACAGGCCGAGGCCGACCGCCGCGGCGAGTGCTCTCATCGCGGTCCACAGCGCACCGCCGGCCGCGACGGCGCCGCCCGCGTTGCCGAGCACCTCCTTCACCGCGAGGACCCTGCCGGCGACGCTGCGGCGTTCGCCACCCTCCACGACGCCGCGGTCGACCTCGTCCAGCGCCTCGTGCGCCGCGTTCCTGGCGCGGTCGGTGAGCGGAGCCGAGTCGACCTCGTCGCGGAGCGCGCGCACGAGCTGGGACACCTGCTGCACGTCCAGTCCGCTGGAGAAGTGTTGCCGGCCGTAGTTGTTGTTGATGTCGCCTTGGGCGGCGTTGTTCATCGTGCCTGCCGTGACATTGCCGTGGAAGTGCACTCCACCGTTCATCGGACTCACCGCTTTCTGCGCTCGCGCGCGGACTTGGACACCACCAGGCCGACGGCGCTCACGACCGCCCCGAGGACGAACAGCCCGAAGCCGACCACGCCGAGCGGAACGCCGCCGAGCACCGGCGGGCCGAGGAGCTCGGGTGGCGTGAACTCCGCCGCCGGGGTGGACGCGCTGGTGGAGATGGACGCGATGAAGCGCAAGATCACGAAAGCCCAGAGGCAGAAGCCGGCCAGGGCGGCCAGCTGCCCCAGGACCATCAGGACCCTGCCCGCGCCGCGGCCGGTGGCGAGCTCGTTGATCGCCTGACCTTCGGGGGTCGTGAACTCGTACCGGTGGTGCTGGCGCTGGTCGTAGGAGTTGTTGACGTCACGGCCCGCGTGGTTGAACGTCCCGGCGGACACGTTGCCGTAGGACACTCCCGGACGCTGCTGGACCTGCGTCGGCGGACGGCGCGCACCTCCCGCCGGGTCGCGGAAGACCGCCGCGACCGGGCCGAACTCCAGGCGGTCGCCGTGGTGCAGCTCCTGGTCCCTGCCGGCGACCAGCCTGGCGCCGTTGAGCCACGTGCCGTTCGTGGAGTTCGCGTCGTTGACCCAGGTCGTGCGGCCGTCCCGCCGGAGCCAGGCGTGCTGAGCGCTGACCTCGGGCGAGGGGAGCCGGAGATCCGCCTCCTCGCCGCGTCCGACGAGCGCCAGGCCGCGAGGCAGGTCCAGCCGGCCGCCGCCGACGACCTGGATGAACGGAGAGCCTGTTTCCGCCATGTGGTCACCTCCCGCAGAGGCGTGCTCTTGAAGGAGCAGCGGGGGACGTGCTGGATACTACGGCGGCCGGGATTGTTGCGGAACCGCTGCCGCGCCTGCGCGATCCCACCGGTGCGCCATTCGACCTGGGAGCGTTCCCAATTCCAGGCGGCTCATCGACACCATCCGGCACGGCCGATCAGACGCCGCGCGGCACCCGCAGGCCACGCGAATGCGAAGCTACTTCGCTTTTGTGGCAACAACTGCACCCAAACGGAACCAGCCGGGTTGTTCCCGAGCGCGACCGGGGACGACTCGGAGTTGTGCGGCGCTTGACACCTCGTCGTCACAACCTCAGACTCCCAGATTCCTGGGAACGCTCCCAGGTCCGCCGCCGCTTGAGGAGTTTCGACGTGCGTCCCCGCCGCTGGATCAGCGCGGTGGTCTGTGTCGTCGCTTCCGCCACCGTCGCTTCGTGCGGCGCGGGGGGAGCCGCGAACCGGACCGCCGACGGCAGAACCGAGCTGACCATCGCCACGTTCAACGAGTTCGGTTACGAGGAGTTGTTCAAGGAGTACGAAGCAGCCCACCCGGACGTCAAGATCACCCAGCGCAAGACGGGCCAGGGCGACCCGCACCACCAGAACCTCTTCACCAAGCTGGGCGCGGGATCAGGACTCGCGGACGTCGAGGCGGTCGAGGAGGGGTACCTGAGCCAGGTCATGGCCAGGGCCGACCAGTTCAACGACCTGCTGGAGATCGGGCCGCGGGAGACGACACCGGACCGGTGGCTGAAGTGGAAGGCCGATGCGGCCACCACCGGGAACGGCAGGCTGATCGGGTACGGCACGGACATCGGCCCCCTGGCGATGTGCTACCGCAAGGACCTCTTCGCGCAGGCCGGCCTGCCGTCCGACCCCGAGGGCGTGAAGGCGCTGTTCGCCACGTGGGGCAGCTACTTCGCGGCGGGTGACCGCTTCGTCTCGAAGACTCCCGGCATCGCCTGGTTCGACAGCGCGGCGCAGATCTTCAACGCCATGCACAACCAGCACGACGTCGGCTACTTCGACAAGGGCGACAACCTCGTCGTCGAGTCCAACCCGGACATCCGCAACGACTGGAACGCCGTCACGAGCGCTGTGGCGAAAGGACAGTCGGCCAAGCTGGTCGCCTTCAGCAGCGAGTGGAACACGGGCTTCAAGCTCGGCCGGTTCGCCACGAAGACGTGCCCGTCGTGGATGCTCGGCGTCATCGAAACCCAGGCGGGGCCGGAGAACGCCGGCAAGTGGGCCGTCACCGACGTCTTCCCGAACGGCGGCGGCAACTGGGGCGGCTCCTACCTGACCGTGCCGAAGCAGAGCAAGAACGCCGGGAAGGCCGCCGAACTCGCCGCGTGGCTGACCGCGCCGGAGCAGCAGGTCAAGGCGTTCCAGGCGAGGGGCACGTTCCCCAGCCAGGTCGACGCGCTCGAGAACAGGGCGTTGCTGGAGCACGTGAACACCTACTTCGACAACGTGAAGGCGGGCGCGCTGTTCGCCGCGCAGGTGCAGAAGGTCAAGGCGGCGCAGCACAAGGGCCCCGCCGACGGTCAGATCCAGGAGAACGTGTTCGGCCCGGCGCTGCAGTCCGTCGAGCAGGGCAAGCGCGCCGACGACGCCTGGAACGCAGCGGTGCAGGAGGCCAAGAAGATCGCCGGCTGACGCTTCGAGTCGAATCGAACGTCGATGGCGGAGCCGTGTTGACCCCCGCGGGCACCACCCGGATTTTGGGAAGCGCTCCCAGGATTCGGGCAGGACGTGCGGAGAGCGGATGAAGCAGCGGCACGGGCAGGGCGGTCTGGCAGCTCGACAAGTCGTAGCAGGACCGCTTCCAGAGCTCACCGACCGTCACCAACACGGCGGCGAGCGTGGCCGACCCGTGGAAGCCTGCCCGCCGGTGCCACGAATTCCCACCGCCGGAACGGCACCTACAGCCAGTCCGGCGCCACGGTCACCGTGACCGCGCCGCCACAGCCCGTCACCAGGTGCGGACCGTCCGTGTCGCCCGGCTTCGCCGCGAACGGTTCGGCGGGCGCACCCTCGGCCAGGCCGTTGCACCGCGTGACGGCACGGTCACTGACCGGACTGGTCAGCCGTCTCCGGCTGCTTGCCCGCCATCTTCACGGCCTCGTCCACCGACTCCGCCATCGGCAGCACCTGGCTCAGGGCGCTGGCCATCAGGGGGCGGGCCGCCGCGGCCTGCGTCGCCACGATCGCGAACCCGACACCGTCGCTCTGGGCCTGCGCGTGCAGCTTCAGCAACACGGACAACGCCGAGGAGCCCATGAAGTCCACGGCGAGCTCCACCACGAGGCCTTCCGGCCCCTTGGCGAGGTGGTCGAACAGGGCCGTCCCGACCTCGTCGACACTGATCATGTCGAGCTCGCCCTTGACCACGGCGACGAGCACGCCGTCGTGGTCGCTGGTCTGAACGCTGGCCGTCGACGCCGTCTCGCTCGATGTCACTGAACACCTCACCTGGAGTTTCGCAGCAGTACTTCTCGCCGATTTTACGAAATGCAGGGGCGGAACGCCGTTTCGGCACGAAAACCGGTGCCCGCGTCGTTCACCACACGCCGAGGAGGTTTGACCGCACGCCGAACGGTCAACCCGCCCCGGTCGCGGCATCGAGGTGGGCGGGTCGGCGGTGGACGTGGTGGCCCCGGCGGTCGGAGGCGGTGGCGCTCGCGCCGTTGACCCTCACACCGTGGCAGGGTCCAGGCTACCCGTGGCCATCCGGAGTCGCGGCGTGCAGGAGTTCCATGATCATCGAGAACGTCTCGTTCCCCGCGGGCGTGCACTGCGAGACCACCACCCTCGGCGCTCTGCTGCGCCACGACGGCGTCGAGCTGTCCGAGCCGATGCTGTTCGGCCTCGGCGAAGGGCTCGGCTTCGTCTACTGGGACGCGAAGAGCATGGACCTCCCGTTCCTCGGCGGACGCGTGAAACCGGCCGAGCTGACCCGGACCGCGACCGCGCACCTGGGGGTGGCGCTGCACGTCCGTGAGACGGCGTCGCCGCGGAAGGCCTGGCGAGACGTCACCAGCGCCCTCGGCGCGGGACGCCCGGTCGGCCTCCAGCTCGACTGCTACCACCTCGACCACTTCACGACGAAGGTCCACTTCGGCGGTCACTTCGTGGCGATGTACGGCTACGACGACACTTACGCCCACCTGATCGACACCGCCCAGCAGGGCGGCGCCGTGAAGACCACGCTGGCGAGCCTGGAGCGGGCCCGCGCCGAGCGGGGGCCGATGACCGCCCGCAACCTGTCCTTCACGGTCGAGCCCGCCGCCGAACGGCCCGACCTCCGCGACGCCGTCCGGCGGGCGATCTCCCGCAACGCCCGCACGTTCCTCACCCCGCCCATCGCCAACCTCGGTCACCGCGGCATCGCCAAGGCGGCCGGGCAGGTGACGCGGTGGCTCGACCGGGCCACCGACCCGTCTCGCGACCTCCCGCTGGCGGCCGGTCTGATGGAGCGCGGCGGCACGGGCGGTTCGTTGTTCCGCAACCTCTACCGCGACTTCCTCGCCGAGGCCGCCACGATCACCGACGACGACAACGTCCGCCTCGGGCACCGGCTCTACGCCGGGATCGCTTCCCTGTGGACGGAGGTCTCCGGCCACATCGCGGCCGCCGGCGACACCGGCGACCACGAGCACCTGGAGCGTGCCTCCGCGCTCCTCGGCGACCTCGCCGACCGGGAACGCGACGCCATGCAGGTCCTGGCCCGCGTCACCACTTCGGTCCACAGTGGACCCTCCAACGGATGAGTAAATCCTCGGAAAGCACGCTGTGCGAGGAGTTCCCGATGATCGATTCATGCGAAGCGGGCGCCTGAGTGGTGATGCGCCGGGTCACCGCCCGGTGCTGAACCGACCGAGGGAGTCCGTCCTTGGATCGCACGAAGATCGCACCCTGCCTCGGCAAGCTGGCCGGACTGTGACCGTCACCGACAGGAACGGCACACCGATCGCTCACCTCTACGACCAGTACCGGGTGCGGACACCACCGGGAAAAGATCTCACCGCAAGGACGCGGGCAGCTCCTCCGCCGCCGCGCGCAAGGCCGGGTGGACGCGTCCGATGATGGGCAAGACCGGTACGACGGAGGAGTACAAGTCGGCGGCCTACGTCGGCGCCACGCCCGACTACGCCGGCGCCGTCCAGGTGTTCAACGACAGCACCTCACCTCAGGGCATCTGCATCGGCTCGGGGCTTCCGCGCCTGTGCCCCGAAGGCGACATCTACGGCGGCACGCTCCCGGCCGCGACCTGGTTCGACACCATGACGAAGATTCACGCCGGCCTGCCGGAGAGGCCGTTGCCCGAGGTCGAGGAGCGGTACCAGCACGGCGACGGGCGGACTTGGGTTCCCGACGAGGGCAGCGCTCCGCTGGCCGCAGCCGGGCGGCCTCCGGTCCCCTCCGCGGCGGTCCCGCCGCCCCCGATCGCCGCGCCGCCCGCTGACACGGCCAGCGGGTCAGCGCGGCGTCAGCGCAACCACCGCGCCGGGACGGACCCAGCGCATGATCGACACCAGCGCGCTCGCCGCGACCGCCACGCAACCGGCGGTCGCGGCGCCGTTGGTGACGTGCACGAAGAACGCACTCCCCCCGCCGGGCACGCGTTGCTCGTTCACCCCCATCACCAGGGCGTAGTCGTACACGGCGCCCTGGTCGGCGAGGTTCTCCGACCGGCTCTCGTCGAACGGGCACGTTCCGCGGGCACACCGCTGATGCGTGTTGTAGAGCGGACTGCTGACGTCGCTGACCCACCAGTCCGAGCCGTCGGCCCGGAAGTAGGACACGCCCGAACCGGGATCGGCCTGCCTGCCGAACGCGCCGGTGATCCCGAAGACCCCGGCCGGCGTCGCGGACGACGACTCCCCGTAGGAGCTCGAGATGCCCTGCGGACCGACCTTCGCCGAGATCCCGCCCGTCACCCGCGCCCAGTCGCTCCCGGACTTCTGCCACGTCGTCACCGTGGCGTCGGAGCCACCGGCGCCGACCACCGAGATCACCTGGGTCGCCCCGCCCACGCGGTCGGCGAACCACGGCGTTCCCAGCCTCGGCCGCGAGGTCGTGTCCGTGGCGGTCGGCCTCGGCAGGAGCGACCTGTCCGCGGCGGCCGAGAGGGCCGTGCCGCCGGAAACGGTGAGCGGAGACCCGTTCGCCGACACGACGAGCAGCGAGGTGAGAGCCATCGCCGCCACGACGGGGCACAGGACTCGGACCGGGAGGGGAACCTTCACCGCGCCATCCTGGCAGGAGTCCGCGGCGCCCGAGGCGGAACCCGCCCTCAGTTGCGCGCGGACGTCACACCCTCGCCTGCTCCCGCACCGGCCTGACCGCGTCCGGCACGTGCCCGTCCTCGGGGTAGGAGCAGGTGAAGGTGCCGTGGTAGCCGAAGAGCGGCCCGAACCGGTGGTTGGTGACCTCGACGTCGATGCGGAACCGGCCCGCCTCCTCGTCGTAGGACTCGCGGACCTCGGCGGTGCCGGTGACCAGGCGCGGGATGCGGAAGTGCAGCGGGCCCTCGTGGAAGCGCTGTTCTCCGCTGCGGATCAGCAGCCCGCCGCGGTCGTCGACGGACAGGTGCAGGTCGACGGCGACGTGCTGGTGGGTGCCCAGGTAGTCGACGACGCAGCCGCGCTCGGGGCTGTAGATCATCGTCGCGTCCCAGCGCCGGGGCCGTTCGAAGGCGAAGGTGCGGACGAAGCTCACCGCCTCCCGGCCCAGCGAGTCGCGGTAGGCGTAGTTCTCGATGGTGAACGGGATGTCGCTGCCGTGGCCCGGCAGGAGGATGTGGCGCCGGGCCCCGAGCCGCAGGAACGGGCGGGTGAACCCGCGGCCGTGCCACACCCGCTCCATCGTGCCGGTGCCGACGCAGCCGATGCCTTCGAAGCCGAACCGGCGTCGCAGCTGCGGGTGCAGGCGGCCGAAGTCGTCGCCGAGGGCGCGCTGGAAGATCGACGTCATGGTTGCTCCACAATGGACAGGGTTGACGGCGCCGTCGACGAGAGGCGGTCCGGCGGGGTGCGCCGGCACCTCCTGGCAGCGGGCGTGGACGGCAGCGGCGGAGCCAGCAGAGCGCCCGCCGTGAGCGCGGCGGCGAGGACGACCGGCCCGGTCCACCAGGCGACGGCGCAGACGACGACCCTGGTTCCCGCGTCCAGCAGCGCCCGCCGCAGCGACACCTCGGGCGGTACGCCGCGCTCGAGCCACAGCCGGAGCCGGTCGAACGACCAGGCCGTCCCCCACCCCATCAGCAGGCGGAACGGGCGGTCCGCCAGCGCGCCCAGCCGTCCCCAGCCGGGCCGGTAGTCGTAGCCGGTGAGGAACCGGACGCCCGCGTCGGTCGGCACGTACCGCCAGTAGCCCGCCCCGGAGCGGATCAGCGACAGCGGGTGCGCCGAGCGGAAGCGCAGCGCGGACGTCCGCGAGCCGTCGGGCCTGGTGCGCTCGCCGACGCTGACGCCGGTCCCGTCCACCTCCAGGCCGGGCAGGACCCGGACCGCGTACCGGAAGTGCTGCTCGGCGTCCGGGTGCGCCTTCGGCAGGTAGTCGATCGTGGTGAACCGCAGGTCCCACCGCTGGTGCTGGCGCGCTTGCCGGGTGAGCCGCCACACCTCGTCGAGGTCGGCCCGGATCACCGTCTCCACGTAGAGCGTTCGTCGCCTCGCCACGGCACCCCCTTCGAATTTGAGCAGTTGCTCAAACAGAAGGGTAGCCGGATTTGAGCATTTGCTCAAATGGTGCGTCTACCTGCGGTTCTTGGCCGTCTTGCGGAGCTTGGCGCGCAAGGCGCGGACCGCGACCGGTCCGAGGTCGTCCACCACCTCGACGAGCACCGCCAGCCGGTCGAGGGAGTCCAGCGCCGCCTTCGCCCCGTCCGGGTCGACACCCTCGTACAGCTCCAGCCCGATGAACCCGGCGCTCACCGCCCGTGCGAGACCCGGCGTGTCGACCAGCTCGGACACCGGCGAGCCGGCCAGCAGCCTCGTCAGGGCACCTTCGATCGGGCTGATCCACAACCGCAGCGACGCGGCGGTGGCCTCGGCGAGATCGGGATCGGTCTGCGCGCCGGCCAGCAGCTGGGCGAGCACCATGACGTTGCCCTCGGCGCGCTCCTCGTCGTGCAGGGCGCGGCCGAGCGCGAGGAGCTGACGCAGGTCGGTGACGTGCTCGAGGCGCTCGGCGAACAGCTCGACCCTCGCCCGCGTGGCGGCGAGGCACGCGGCTTGGAGCAGGTCGTGGACGGTGCCGAAGTGGTAGAAGACCAGCGCCTGGTTCACCCCGGCGGTGGCCGCGATGCTCCGCGCCGTGGTGCCGGTCAGGCCGTGCGTGCGGATGGTCTCGATCGCGCCGTCGATCAGGCGTTGTCGGGTGTCGGCCACGGCATCACCGTAGAGGCCGCCTGCTTCGGCGATGCCGCCGATCACATGAGCCGGCAGTCAAGCCCCGGCCTGTCACCCGTTTGTGCAGTTGGTCGCGTCGATCGGAGGTTCTAGTTTCGAGATCGTCGTGCGGGCAGGCGAACAGGAGCTCATCAGTGGCATTCCCGAACACCGAGGTGCGGGCGGGCCTGCTGTCGAAGAGGACGCTGGTCGTCGCGTCGCACGCCGTGGAACGGGCGGCGCTGGCGGGTGATCGGGCCGAGCCCGCGATCGTCCTCGCGCTGTTCCAGCGGCTGCCCTACTTCCTGCGGGAAGCGGAGGTGTACCGCCGGATCGGGGCGCTGGCGTCGGTGACGGTCGTCGGCGTGGTGTCCGACGTGCGGCCCGACCTGCCGGCCGGTGTCACGCCCGTCCTGCTGCGCTCCGGGGAGGAGCTGGCCCGGGAGTGGTCGGTGGTCGTGCTCACCCCGACCTTCGGCGCCTACGTCGTGGCGACCGACCTCGAGGAGCTGGATCCGGGTGGCAGCACCCTCGAGGCGAGCAGGTTGTTCCAGGGCAGGTGGGCGTTCCGGCGGGAGGAGGCGTACGCGGAGGCGGTCCGGTTGCGCGACGCGCTCGGCGACCGGATGCCGCCGGACGTGCGCAGGCGCTTCGACTCGGTGCTGAACGGCATCACGGCGCCTCCCGCCGGCGAGGTGGAACGCCGCGCGGAAGCGGCGTTGCGGCACCTGGCGTCACAACTCGTGACAGCCCGGGACGCGACGGAGCTCTCGGCGTCGCGCGCCGGCGAGGAGATGCGGGACGCGCTCGACCCGTGGACCGGCCTGCACACCGTGGACTCGGTCAACGCGTGGCTGGGCAGGCAGCTGGCGGACACCGTGCGGCTGGGGCTCGTGGTGATCCGCGTGCCGGGGCTGAGCGACTTCGTCGACGTCCACGGTCCGAGCGCGGCGGTGCACACGGAGAACAACATCGCCGACGTGCTCCGCGTCCACCTGCGTCCCGTCGACCGCGCCGCGAGGCTCAACGGCGACGAGTTCGTGCTCGTGCTGCCGGGCACGTCACCCCAGACGACGCACGCGGTCGCGGACCGCGTGCTCGGCGCGTTGCGCGGACTGCACGACACGTACCCCTACCTCCCCGTCATCGCGGAGGTCCGCGTGCAGCACACCCGTGACCGCCCGTTCGACATCGGCGGCCTGGGCGCCCGGCGAGCACCGGTCACGCCACAGCGGCCCTACACGCTGTCCGGCACGTTCGACGAGGAGGAGTGGGCGACGCTGATCTCGCACTGACCGCCGTTCAGAAGGCGTACCGGACGCGCAGGTAGGGGGCGTGTTCGGCGACGAGGGCGAGGAAGGAGTCGAGGAGCTCCCGCTTGAGGCCCCGCCGGTAGCGGACGTTGACCCCGCCGCCCTCGCTGCGCTTGACCTCCTGCAGGTCCGGCCGCCACAGCAGGTCCTCGGCCCGCGGGTGCCAGCGCAGGTTGACCTCGTGCAACGGCTGGTTGTGGGTGAGCATGACGACCTCGGCGGCCAGCTGGTCGCGGGTGGCGGACGAGGTCGCGTCCCCGAGCGACTCCAGCAGGACGCGCCAGTCGTCGAGCCAGCCGTCGTGGACGACGACCGGGCTGAAGTTCACGTGCACCTCGTAGCCGGCGGCGCGGAAGTCGTCGAGGGCGGCGAGGCGCTCGGCGATCGGGGTCGTGCGGATGTCGAGCAGCTTCGCGGTGCGTTCGGGCATCAGCGAGAACCGGACGCGGGTGCGGCCCCGCGGGTCCCAGTCCAGCAGGTCGCGGTTGACGTACTTGGTCGCGAACGACGCCTTGGCGGTGGGCAGGTCGCGGAACAGGCTCACCAGGTCCCGCACGTTGTCGCTGACCAGCGCGTCCACCGAGCAGTCGGAGTTCTCACCGATGTCGTAGACCCACGCTTGGTCGTCGATCTGGCCGGGCTCGGTCAGCGGGCCCTGCCGGGCGGCGTGGCGGGCCAGGTAGCCGGTGATCTGCTCGATGTTCGCGAACACCGTGATCGGGTTCGAGTAGCCCTTGCGCCGCGGCACGTAGCAGTAGGCGCAGGCCATCGCGCACCCGTTGGCGGTGGACGGGGCGATGAAGTGCGCCGAGCGGCCGTTGGGCCGCGCGCTCAGGGACTTCTTCACGCCGAGGACGAGCGCTTCGCGCTTGATCCGCACCCACCGCTGGGCGTTGGCCTCGTCGCCGTGCAGCTCGGGGATGCGCCAGTGGCTGTCGACCTCGACCCGGTCGGCGTCGGGGAACCTGTCGAGCACCTCGCGGCCCCGCGGCAGCAGCGCGGCGGCGGGCTCCACGTAGATCCGGGTCGGGCTCAGCAGCGGTGTCGAGGTGCTCACCCTTGCAGTGTCCGGACGGCACCGACAAAAAACGGCCGTTCGCGCGGCCGGAGTCGTGCCGGTCACAGCGGAAGTCGCAGACGGCTCGGCCCTCGGCTTCACCGGGTTGCCCGCTATCCGGGGGGAGCACGAACCGGAACGCTGTCCCGGGGTGCGGAACCGGCCGGGGAGGGCGGGAGCGGTGGAAGCGAGCGAGGTGGGGCCGTCCGAGCGCCTTGACGTGGCGATCGCCGAGTTCAACGCGCTCAGAGCCGAGATCGCCGGGCGCTCCTCCGCTCAGCACGGCCTGCTCAACTTGAGCCTCGTGGCCACCGCGGCGATCGGGACCATCGCCTTCTCGGATGCCGCGCGACGGCCGGTGCTGCTCCTGCTGCCGATACTGGCCTGCATCTTCGGCGTCCTCTACTTCGACCACCACTTCGCGATCGCGACGATCGGGAAGTACATCAAGAACGAGCTGGCGCCGGACATCAGACGACACGTGTCGTGGAGCCGTGCTCTGCGCTGGGAAGAGTTCGTCAGGGTGGAAGCGTTGAGCCGCACGGGTCTCGCGAACGGGATGGTCAGGTTCGACCTGCCGATCATCCTGGCCTTCGTGGTCGTTCCAGCGCTTTCGACGATCTACGTCGCCTCGTTCGCAAGTGGACCCTGGTTCTGGGTGGCCTGGTCCGTCGGTGTGCTCGCTGAGGCGCTGACCGTCGTGGTGGGCGTGGTGGCCACGCGCGGCTGGCGTTCCGACATCGAACAGCACGACCGGGGTGGAGCAGGCTCCACCTGATTCACGGAAGTCTGCGGTATCGGCCCCACCGGTGGTCGAAACTACGGTCGTTCCCATGAACAACGAACCGAACTCCACGCCTGCCCGCAACCGCGCCCTGCTCGCCGTGCTCCTGGCCGGCAGCCTCGCGGCCAACGTCGTCACCCAGGCCTTCGGCCTGAGCCTCTTCATCAGCGCCGCTTTCGGGCTGGTCGCCCTCGCCAGCGGTGTCGCGCTCTTCTCCAGCTACCGCAAGAGCCGCGGGGAGTCGCGGAACTGAAGCGAACGCCGTGGTCAGGGCTTCGCGGTCAGCGGGAAGCTCACCCCGGTCAGCCGTTCCGACGTCTCCCACAGCCGCCGCGCCACCACCGGGTCGCTGGCCGCGGCCGACCGCCCGACCAGCGCCGGGTGGCCATGCAGCTCGAACCGCCCGTCCGGGCCGACGTAGCTCGCGCCCGGCAGGTCCTGGGTCGCCGCGTACAGCGACGGCAGCGCGCCCTGCCGCTCGGTCTGCGCGAGGTGGCGCCCGGCGATGTGCACGATCTTGACCAGGTGCCGGTTGCGGCCCCTGGTGCCCAGGTTGCTCGCCGTGTAGCCGGGGTGCGAGGACAACGCGCGCACGGACGACCCGGCCTCGCGGCAGCGGCGATCCAGTTCCAGGGTGAACAGCAGGTTCGCGAGCTTCGACCGGCCGTACGCCTTCACCGGGTTGTAGCCGGCACGGGCGAAGTCGAGGTCGTCGAGGTCGAGCACGCCCGCCTTGTGCGCGCCGGACGCCACGGTCACCACGCGGTCGGTGATCGACGGGAGCAGCAGGTTGGTCAACGCGAAGTGGCCGAGGTGGTTGGTGCCGAACTGCAGCTCGAACCCGTCGGCCGTGTGACCGTGCGGGGTCATCGCCACGCCGGCGTTGTTGACCAGGACGTCGATCTCACCCCGCCAGCCGTCGGCGAACGCGCGCACCGACGCGAGGTTCGCCAGGTCCAGCTCGCGGACCTCGGTGGTCCCGGACATCGCGGCCGCCGCCCGTGCACCGGCGGCGACGTCGCGCACCGCGAGCACCGTGCGGGCTCCCGCCGCGGCGAAGGCGGTGGCCGTGCCGCGGCCCACCCCGCTGGCCGCGCCGGTCACCACGACGGTGCGACCGGTCAGGTCGGGGAGGTCGTCGGCGGTCCACCGGGGCTTCTCCACGCCCGCAGTCTAGGCGGGTGCCCGGACGGGTAGCCGAAGCCGATGAGGCACCGCTTCGGGGACGACGTCGCGGCACTCTGCTCGCCGCTGACCGGTCCCGGCGACTTCGACGACCTCGTCGACCGCGTCGGGGACGCGCGCGTGGTCATGATCGGCGAAGCCAGCCACGGCACCCACGAGTTCTACCGGTGGCGCGCTGCCCTCACCCGGCGGCTGATCACCGAGAAGGGCTTCTCCTTCGTGGCCGTGGAGGGAGATTGGCCCGACTGCGCCAGGGTGGACCGGTCGGTGCGGCGGTCGGCGGAGGACCCCCGCACCGCGCTGCTGGCGTTCGACCGGTGGCCGACGTGGATGTGGGCCAACGAGGAGGTCCTCGACTTCGCCCGCTGGCTGCGTGCGCACAACGCCGCTGTGGACGGACGGGTCGGCTTCCACGGCCTGGACGTGTACTCGCTGTGGGAGTCGCTGCGCGAGGTCGTGGTGCACCTGCGCGAGCACGATCCCGAGGAGGTGCCGGCGGCGCTGGCCGCCTACCGGTGCTTCGAGCCCTTCGGCGAGAGCGTGCGGGACTACGCGCTGGCCACGCGGTTCGTCCCGGTCAGCTGCGAGAACGAGGTGGTCGACCTGCTGGTCCGCCTGCGTGATCACGCCTGGGACGCCTCCGCGTTCGGGGCGTGGCAGAACGCGGAGGTCGTGGCCGGGGCCGAGCGCTACTACCGGGCGATGATGGCCGGCGGACCGGAGTCCTGGAACATCCGCGAGCACCACATGGACGACACCCTGAACCGGCTGCTCTCCCACCACGGCGCCGGGTCGCGGGCCGTGGTGTGGGCGCACAACACCCACGTCGGCGACTCCCGTGCCACGAGCATGGCGGCGTCCGGCACCACCACCCTGGGCCGGCTCGCCCGGGAACGCCACGGTGAGGACCGGGTCGCCCTGATCGGGTTCGGCAGCCACCACGGCACGGTCGTCGCGGGGAGTTCCTGGGGCGCCCCGCTGCGCGAGATGCCCGTGCCGGCCGCGCGCCCCGGCTCGCTGGAGCACGTGCTGCACGACACCGCGCCCGAGCAGGCTTTGCTGGACTTCCCCCGCGAGGACCGGCCCGGCCTGCTCACCGCCGAGCTCCCCCACCGCGCCATCGGTGTCGTCTACGACCCGGCGCACGACCGCGTGCGCAACTACCTGCCCACCAGGCTCGGCGGCCGGTACGACGCGTTCCTCTGGTTCGACGGGACCCGTGCGCTCAGTCCCCTGCACGGGCGCCGGGCCGACGCCCGGGAACCGGAGACGTTCCCGAGCGGTCTCTGACGGGCCGCCGGGCGAGCAGGATCGCGCCGACGACCACGCCCCCTCCGGCCAGGGTGTGCCACCCCACCGGCTCGGCCAGCAGGAAGTAGCCGAGCGCGGTGGACCACAGCGGCGTCACGTAGGTGACCGTGGCCGCGACCGTGGGGCCGGCCTCCCTGATCAGGTCGAGGTTGAGCACGTACGCGTAGCCCGTGCCGATCGCGCCCAGCACCAGCAGCGCGAGCGCGGCGGACGTCCCCGGCCAGGACGGCGGTCCCGACAGCAGAGGTGCGGCCAGGCCCAGTTGCACGGTGGCGCAGGTGATCTGCACGGCGGACAGGGCGCTCGCCCGGTGGGGCACGCCGGACAGGAAGCGCCGGGTGTAGGCGAACCCGGCTCCGTAGCAGGTGGTGGCGCCCAGGCAGGCCAGGCCGCCGGTCAGCACGTCCCCGTCCAGGCCGCGCCACACCCCGAGCAGCACCAGCACCCCGCAGAACCCGAGCAGCAGCCCCGCGAGCCGTGTCCTCGTGACCTGCTCCCCCGGCACGACCAGGAGCGCGAACGCCAGCGTCGTCAGCGGCGTGGTCGCGTTCAGCACGCCCGCGAGCACGGAGTCCACCCGGGACTCCCCGAAGGCGAGCAGCGTGAACGGCACCGAGTTGAGCAGGGCCGCGACCACCGCGGCGTGCCCCCAGGTCCGCGGGTCGCGCGGTACAGCCGCCCTCTGCGCCACGCAGATCGCGCCCAGCGCCAGAGCACCGAACAGGCAGCGGGCCAGCGCCACCTGCACCGGCGGCACGCCCGCGTCCACCGCCACCTCGATCAACGCGAAGCTGCTGCCCCAGATCGCGGACAGCAGCACGAACTTCCCAGTAGACCCCACGGCGCGAGAATCACGGGCGAGGCATCATGAGTCCAACAAGTGCCGATTGATGGAGCATGAGAGACACTCATGACGTTGAACTTCGCCCAGCTCAGGGCGTTCCTCGCGGTGGTCGACGAGGGCGGGTTCGGTGCGGCCGCGGACGCGCTGGGCATCACGCAGTCGGCGGTCTCGCACGCCGTCGCGTCGCTGGAGCGCTCGCTGGGCCACCCCGTGCTCTCCCGGCGCGGACGGAGCACGCCCACCTCGTTCGGGGAAGAGCTCCTGGCCCACGCCCGTGCCGCCGTGACCGCGTCGGCCGCGATCACCGCCCTCGCCGAACGGCGCCGTGGCGGTGCTCGGGGGACGATCCGGCTCGCGGCACCGCCGACCGTCTGCCAAGGCCTGCTGCCGGACCTGCTGACGCGGTGGCGGGCGGAGTTCCCCCGGGTCGACGTCAGGGTGTTCGAGGGCGAGGACGACGAGGTGGCGGAGTGGCTCGCCGGTGGCACGGTCGAGGCGGCGGTCCTGGTCGACCCGCCGGCCGGCCGGGGCGCGCGGATCGGCGAGGACGCCTTCCACGCCCTCCTGCGCGACGACCACCCGCTGGCGGGTCAGCCCCGGATCGGCGTCGCGGAGCTGGCCGACGACCCGTTCCTGCTCTCGCGCGGGGGCTGCGAACGGCACGTGCGGCAGGCGCACGCGGGCCACCCGTTCGCCCCGCGGCACCGGGTGCGCGAGCTGGGCACGCTGCTCGCCATGGTCCGCTCGGGCGTCGGCGTGTCCCTCGTGCCGGGCCTGGTGGCGTCGATGCTGCCCGCCGGCCTGGTCATGGTGCCCCTGCGGGAACGCGTGGTGCGCAGCCTGGTCCTCAGCGGTCCGGCCGGTCGCGAGTGGCACCCGGCCGTGACGGCCCTGGTGGACTCGGTCCGGGGATGACCGGGCCCCTGCGGCGGGTCCGCGCTTCTGCATCCCCTCCGCCGGGTCTATTCTGGAGGGGATGCGGCGATCCGGGGTGGTTGAGAACGTGCGGGGCTTCGGTCTCCACGACCACGTGTGCTGGAGCTTTGACGACCGCGCCCAGTTCCGCGACCACGCCCTGGAGTTCCTCGCCGAGGGGCTCGAGCTGGGCCAGGCGGTGCGCTACATCGGCACCGGGGACGCCGACCGGCTGCGCGACGAGCTGACCGGCGTCAGCGTGCTCGGGGCAGCCCTGCGCGACGGGTCCGCCGAGGTCGTCTCCCTGGACGACGTCTACCCGGTCGGCTCGGTGGTCGACCCCGCCGCCCAGGTGCTCGTGTACGCGGCCGCGACGGAGAAGGCCCTCGCGGACGGCTTCACCGGGTTGCGGGTCGCGGCGGACTGCACCGCACTCGTCGGCAGCCCGGAGCAGCGGGCCGCGTTCGCGACGTACGAGCACCTCATCGACCGCTACATCGCCGCCCACCCGTTCTCCGCGATGTGCGCCTACGACAGCCGCCGGCTCACCGGTGGAGCGATCGCGCAGGTCGCCTGCATGCACCCGAGCACCAACGCGGACCACGTCCGGTTCCGCCTGCACGGGACCGATCGCGCCGGATGCGCCGCCGCGCTGGGCGGCGAGGTGGACAGCACCTCCCAGGAGGCGTTCGCCGAGGCACTCGACCGCGCCGACCCGCGTCCGGTGGACGGTGAGCTGGTCGTCGACGCGACCGGGCTGACGTTCCTCGAGCACAACGGCCTGCTCCGGCTCTCCGCGCAGGCACGCCGCAGCGGAGCGACCCTGTCGCTGCAGACGAGGTGGCCCGGCGCCGTCCGGATCGTCCGGGCGTTGGACCTGGTGAACGTGCGGGTGGAACTGACGTCGTGACCGCTTCGCACACCGCCCCGGCCACCGGGGCTTTCATCCACCCCGCGGTGTTCTACGCGACCGACCGGGAGTACCTCGCCTCACTCGTGCCGTTCATCACCGATGGGCTCGCCGCGGGTCAGCCCGTGGCCGTGGCGGTGCCGGGACCACGGCTCGACCTCCTGCGCACCGCGCTCGGTGACCAGGCGGGCGACGTCACGCTGATCGACATGCAGGACGCGGGCCGCAACCCCGGCCGGATCATCGCCGCCGTGCTGCGCCGGTTCGCCGACGCCCACCCCGAAGGGCACGTGCGCATCATCGGCGAGCCGATCTGGCCCGGCCGCACCGAGGTCGAGTACCCCGCCTGCGCGCAGCACGAGGCGTTGATCAACCTGGCGTTCGCCGGCCGTGACGTCACCATCGCCTGCCCCTACGACACCGCGCGCCTGTCCGGCGAGGTCATCGCCGACGCCCGCGCCACCCACCCGCTGCTGTGGGAGCCGGACGGCCGCCGCACCAGCGCCGAGTACGCGCCGGACGTCGTGGTGGACCGCTACAACCTGCCCCTCGACGATCGTACGGACGGCGGCGCGGAGGAGTTCGCGGAGGAGTTCTTCGTCGCCGTGCTGGACGACGTGTCCCCTGCCCGGCGGCAGGCGGCGGTCTTCGCCCGGGGCCTCGGCCTGACCGACGACCGCGTGGCCGAGGTCGAGCTGATCGTCACCGAGCTGGTCACGAACGGCGTCCTGCACGGCGGTGGGGCCTGCCGGTCGCGCCTCTGGCGGGAATCCGGCCACCTCGTCTGCGAGGTGCGGGACGAGGGGCGCTTCGCGGATCCGCTCGCCGGTCGTCGTCCGGCACCTCTCGACCAGATCGGCGGGCGGGGTCTGCTCATGATCCACGACCTGGCCGACCTGGTGCGCGTGCACACCTCCGACCAGGGCACGACGCTGCGCGTGCTGGTGCGGCTCGACGCCTGACCGGTGCTGTTCTCCGAGCAGGCAGTGCAGCGTGCGAAATACGAGCACTGATCGCGATTCTCGGAGCAGCGCTCGCCGCGATCGGGCCGCCCATCCCGCCGGCGCGGACTCGGCGGCACCGTTATTTCGGAGAAGGCTGGTCCGGTGGCGCTCGCAATGACGGCGTCGGCCGCCTACCGGGTGCAGAACCCGAACAGCGGCAAGTGCCTGCTCATCCGCGGTTCGGCCAACGAGGCGGGCTCATCCAGTTCGGCTGCACGTCCTGCGTGGGCCAAGCGGCGGCTGGTGGTCTGACCCGCAACGCCGCGCAGCGCCCCGCCAGAACCGACGGGGCGCTGCGCGGTCGAGCAAGACACGACGGACGCGATCGCCATCCCGCCCTGGCACTGACGATCTCGGGGTGCGCCGGCGTGTCCGAACCACCACCACGGCCGCGGGTGGAGGTCCGGCGGTCAGTGGTCCGAGTCGTCCTCGTAGGAGGCCTCGACCTCGATGTCCGGGTTGGAGCACGAGCCGTTGTCGTTGTTGGAGAGGACCGGCACCGCGAGGACGTTCACATCGATGTGGCAGAGGTTGATGTCACTGAGGAGCTCGGAGTTCTCCATGTTGATGAGGCCGACCTGGTGGTTGTGCTCGAACTTCGACGCGAGGTCCGTCAGTTCGTCCATCGCGTCACCCTGCGTCGCGAACGCGGGCGTGCCCATCATCAGGAAACCCGCGCCGACGGCGACCGCGGCAAAAGCTTTCTTCAGCATGACGTTCTCTCCTCGGGAGCCAGGTGGTGATCTGCGCGTGCACGAGCGGGGAACGGCGCCGGCACCCCTGCCTGGCTCCGTTCCCCACCTCACGTCACTTCTCGTCGGGGTTGGCGCAGAGGCCGGTGTCGTTGCCGGACAGCACCGGCACCGCGATGACGTTGACGTCGATGAAGCAGGCGTTGATGTCGCTGAGCACCTCGGACTCGTTCAGGTTGACGAGGCCGACCTGGTCGGTGATGTCCAGCTCAGGGGCATCGGCCAGCGCCGTGGAACCAAAACCGAGGAAGGCGCCCGCGATAGCGACGGCCGCCCCTGCCTTCTTCAGCACAGAAATCTCCTTCATTGAATCCGGGAAAGGATTGCTTCGCCGACAGATACCGGCGGCAAGCCCGAGGGGACCGTATCGAGACAGCTGGTTCGCACAAAATCGGGAACGGCACCCCGACGGCGCGCACAACGCTCGAACCACGCTTTCGAGTGATGCTGCACCGCTCACGTTTAGCCGTTTTTGGCGCGTGAGCTGGGGATATACGACGAACGCCTGGCGCGCACCCTGCTTTGGAGTGAAGATCTCGCCCGCACTACGTCCGAACCCGGCCCCGAGACCTGCTAGTTCTGGTCACAGCGATGCCTCACCACGAGGAGCAACGCAGCCCGGCCGCTGTCGTTCAACCCTCTCTGAGCAGCGTTTTCACCGCACTCCGGCACACTCGGGCCAAAGCTGGCGTTCCCTCCACCCCGGCCCTCGGCGGGTGGACATCGGCCATCGGGCGAACGCAGACCCGCCGCGAAGCGGGAGGCGGGAACAGAACGCTTGCGTTTGTCGGATCGACCGGCACCCAATACGGTCGGACGCATTCATCACCGGACCCGGTCGAGTTGAGCCGGCAGTTCGGAATCGCACCGGTGACCGAGGACGCGATCGGGCGAATGCGAATAGCGATGTTGTCCGCGCAGGCAAGTCCGCTCTCCGAAAGCGCTGGGCAGGCCGCGCACGTGGCGGAGCTGTGCGCGGGGTTGAGCGCGTCGATGCACGACGTGGTCGTCTACACGCGACGAGAGGATGCCGCGTCGCGTGAAACGGTCAGCAGCCCTGAGGGATACCAGGTCGTGCACGTTCCGGTAGGACCGGAACGCGTGCTCGGGGACGACGAGCTCGCGGCCCACCTCGGTGACTTCGCCGAGTTCGTCGCCGGGCGGTGGCGGAGGCGTCCGCCCGACGTCGTGCACGCGCACCACTGGACTTCCGGACTGGTCTCGGTGGTCGGGGCGCACCGCCTGCGCATCCCGGTGGTGCACTCCTACCACGGCCTCGGTGGCGCCGAGGCCGGGCTGCGGACGACGGCTGAGGGACTCATCGCGCGGCGGGCCGCTCGGATCGTCGCGACGAGCTCCGCCGAGGCGGTGGAGCTGTGGCAGTCCGGGGTGCGGCGGGCGCACGTGTCGGTGGTGCCCAGCGGCGTCGACCCCGGTTTCTTCACGCCCGAGGGGCCGGTCGAGTTCCACGACGGGCGGATGCGCGTCCTGCTCACCGGGGAACTGGATCACGGCAGCGCGGCGGCGATCGGCGCGGTCTTGTCCACTGTGGACAACGTGGAGCTGGTGGACACGAGCGCGGTGCGGCGCGGGGACCGCCCGGCGGTGCTGAGGTCGGCCGACGTCGCGGTGTGCGCGCCGCTCGCCGAGGGGTACGGCATGGCCGCGCTGGAGGCGATGGCGTGCGGGGTGCCGGTGGTGGCCACGGCGGTGGGCGCCCTGAGCGATGTCGTGCTGCCCGGGGTGACGGGGGTGCTGGTCGGGCCGCGGGACGTGCTGCGGCTGGCGCGGTCGGTGAAGGCCCTGCTGTCCGACGAGACGCGCAGGGAGCAGTTCGGCACGGCCGCCCGCGACCGCGTCCTGGGCCGGTACTCGAGGCGGCGGCTCGCGGGGGAGGCGATCGCGGTCTACGAACGCGCCACCTGCGCCGCGACAGGGGGTGAGGCGGCGCGATGGACGGCCGGGAACGCCGCGCGACCGAGGTGAGGCCTTGGCGTCACCCCGCCGGCTCGTCGCGCACGAGCGGCCGGCGCA
Source organism: Lentzea jiangxiensis (assembly GCF_900104175.1). GTDB lineage: Bacteria > Actinomycetota > Actinomycetes > Mycobacteriales > Pseudonocardiaceae > Lentzea > Lentzea jiangxiensis. Next base: position 11,036 of record NZ_FNIX01000035.1, on the reverse strand, counting down.
GGCGGGTGTAGACCTGCGCGGGCCCGCGCTGAGCGGTGATCACCTCGGGCCCGGTCGCGTGCTCGTACGCGCGGACCGCGTCCAGGCCGACGCGGTCCCACCCGTACCGGATGGTGACGCGGTCCTGGCCCGCCGCTCCGAGCGCCTGGCGCCGCACCTCGTCGCCCAGGAGCGCCCGCAGGGCCCGCGCCAGCAGCGTGGGGTTGTGCGGCGGGACGAGCAGCCCGGTCACCTGGTGCACCACGGACTCGGCGAGGCCACCGGTCGCCGACGCCACCACAGGCACCCCGCACGCCATCGCCTCGAGCGCGACGATCCCGAACGACGGACGCCGCCGCGGGCACGCCACCACGTCCGCGGAGCGGATCAGCGAGGGCATCTCCGAGTGCGGTACCCGGCCGATGACGCTGACCCTGTCCGCGACGGCGTTGCGGGCCATCAGCTCGCACAGGCGCTCGTACTCGGCGTTGCCCTTGAGGAAGCGCCGCGGAGGACCGCCGACGACCACGAGCTCGGTGTGGCTCACCGCGGTGAGGGCGACGATCAGGTCGTCGACGCCGTCGTCCGGGGCGAGGTCCGCGGTGACGAGGACGCGCAACCTCCCGGTGCGCGCGGTGGCCGGTCCGCCCGGTGTGAAGACGGACGTGTCCACCCCCCACGGCACGGTCGAGATCCTGGACCGCCGCACGCCGAGCCGGACCAGCTCGCCCGCCTCCTGGGCGGACGTCGCGACCACCCCGGTGGCGCCACGGGCGACCAGCCGCTCGATGTCGGCGGAGTCCGCTCCCCCGAGCCCGTGGAAGCTCTGCACGATCGGGATCGCGGTGCGGCGCGCGCTGAGCACGGCCGCGAGGCCGGAGGTCCAGTGGTGGGCGTGGATGAGGTCCGGCGGGCCGGCCGCCCACTCGATGGTCAGGGCCTTCACGAACTCCCCGGTGTGCGGCACGACGCCGTCCTGGTCGAGGGCCTCCGCCGGACCGGCCGGGACGTGCACCACCTCGAACCCGTCGGCGAGCAGGACCCGTTCCGGCAGGCGCGGGTCGGTCCGGCGGGTGTAGATCGACAGCTCGTGCCCCAGCCGGTGCAGCTCCTCGGACAGCTTCGCCACGTGCAGGCGCCGTCCGGCGGCGTCGGGGTCGCGCAGCGCGGTCAACGGGTTGCCGTGCAACGAGATCATCGCGATCTTCACCTGGTCACCTCCGGGTGCGGCCACGGGTTCGCGGTGCACGTCCTGCCGTCGCGGGGAACGGTCAGGCCCTGCGGCGTCCTGGCGGTGACCCGCGCCAGCTCGTCGTTGGAGACGGAGAAGGTCTGCTGCATCATCACGGGCGCGGGTGCGCCTTCGGCGGGGCAGAACTCGTGGCCGTGGCCCAGGAAGTGGCCCATCTCGTGGTTGATGAGGTAGCGCCGGTAGCCCTCCAGGTCGCTCCCGAACGACTCGGCGCCGCGGAACCACCGGGGCGCGCTCACGTAGATGACGCCGTCGATGTAGCAGGAGGTGTCGTAGGGCAGCTCGAACCCGCAGGTGGCACGGGCGGTTTGAGTCGCCGTGAGCCTGATCCGCACGTCCGGTTCGGCGACGTCCACCCGGCGGAAGGCGACGCCGCCCGTCGCCGTCCACCCGCGCGGGTCGGCGAGCGCGGAGTCGACCGTCGCGGCGAAGGGCTCGTGCGCGCTCGGCAGCACGGCTCCCTGCTCGACCTCGACGGAGTACGTGTGGACGGTTCCCCCGCCGAACTGGGCCGTGGTGCCCGCGATGGTCCGCCACCAGCCCTCGCCCTCCTCGCGCACCGCGACCCCGGGCGGCAGCTCCGGTCCCGGACGGGGCGCGGTCTGGGCGACGAGCGCCGGCTGCGGTGCCGGGGCGGACGACGACGGTGGCGCGGAGGAGGAAGGCGGGGGCACCGTCCGCACCGAGATCGTGGCCGCCGGGACGGGCACGCGCGCCTGCTCCTGCGAGGTCGTCTCCGGCTGCGGCCAGATCTTCAGCAGTCCTATCGTCACCCCGGCGAGTGCCGCGGCGAAGACGTACACGACGATTCTTCCGACGGTCATGAGGCACTCCCCCGGTCACGAGCAGCTGAACAGCACGGGGCAGGGCGCGTGGTGCAGCGCCGCCCTCGCCGCCGGTTGCAGGCCCTCTCCCGGCCCGCGTTCCCGGCCGGACACCACGAGCAGGTCGCTCGGGAACAGCCGCGTCTCCTCGGCCACGGACCTGGACACGTGCACCAGTTCGACGATCACGTCCGGGCATGCGGCGTGGACGAGGTCCGCGGCGGCGTCGAGCGAGTCGCCCGGCTTCGGGCACGGGTGGGGCAGCACGCGCAGGCGTGTCGCTCCCCGTGCACGGCACAAGGTCGTCGCGCGCTGCAGGACGCCCTCGCTGCCGACGCTGTCGAGGACGGCGGTCACGATGCCGAACCGGCCCGCGATCGCGGCGGGGTTCCCCCTCACCACGACGACGTCGCGGCAGTCGCCACCGGCGATCGGGGGCATGGCCAGAGCCTGCTGCCGGGAGATGACCACCAGCGCGCCCTCCCAGCGGGCGGGCGGGGAACACTCGTGGCGTTCGACGTGGACGGGCAGGCCGGGTCGTTCGGCCAGCAGCGCCGCGACCTCGGCGTGGGCGGGGTCGTCCTCGGTGGCTTGCACGACCAGGCCGATGCCCAGGGCCTCCGCGCACGCGGCGGCCCAGTGGACCCCGGTGACGCCGCAGTCGCGCACGTCCACGAGCACGCAGGTCGCGGTGGTGAGCGCGGACCTGTGGGCGAGGGCGGTCATAGCGTCACGCTCGGTGTGCTCGACGCCGCCTCCACGGCCGCGGGCTCCGGGCTCCTCGGCAGCGGCATCTCCTGCACGGCGGCGATCTCGGCGTACCACTGCTCCAGCAGGCGCTGCCGTTCACCGAGGTCGGACAGCAGGACGCGGGACCGTTCCAGCGCCTCGCCGACGATCTCCCGCGCGCGACGGCCCGCCTCGGCCAGCCGCCGCTGGGTCTCCTGCTCGGCCTCGTCCAGCAGGCGGGCCTGGCGGCCGGCGGCCTCCTCGGCGCGCTGCTCGGCCTCCTCGGCCCGCGTCCTGGCCTCGGCCTCGATCCCGTCCGCTTTGCGCCGGGCGACGTGCAGCAGGTACCGGATGCACCCGGAGACGGCGTTGTCCTTGTCGTGTCCCGCGTGGATCGCGCGGTACTCCGCGAGCTCCGTGCGGGCCTCCTCGAGGTGACGGGTGAGCTCCTCGGCCGTTTCGAGCGCCGCGTCGCGGTCGGCGCAGGCCAGTTCGAGCTGGCGCTCCAGCCGGGCGTACTCCTCGTCGACCTCGCGGCGGTCGTACCCGAACATCTGCGTGCCGAAGGTCCTGTGACCGTCGTCCAGGAAGTCGTCCATGGCCATGACGGGTGTCCTTTCCTGAACGTTCGTCGGTAGCTGTCCAGGTGGCAGTACCCGCGCGGAGGTCTGTCAGACATTCTTGAACGCGCAAGCACCCGCTCTAGTGAATTCCTCACGGACCGTCATCAACGTCCAGTCACGGGTAACCCGACCGGCTTTCTTCCACGGAGGGAGGCGCAAAACGCGATCGGGTGGGTACACGCAGGTCATCTCACCTGGAGGTGGCGCGTGAACGACTCCTCTGCCGGCGATGTCGTCTGGCAACCGTTCGTCGACGCGTTGTGCGCCGCCGCCTGGACCTGGGACGCCCACCTGGGTCGGATCTCGGGCGGCGACGGGCACCCCGTCCCGATCAGCTCCGAGCAGGCGCAGAACGTCCTGCTCGCCCTCACGTCCCTGGCGCGGCGGATGGCGGCCGCGACCGCGTCGATCGTCGGCGCCATCGCCGACGCGGAACTGGATCCGGCGTCCGAGGAGGACGCTCTCTCCGAACAAGTGGAGTCGTTGGGGCGCATGGCCTTGTTCGCCGAGGCGATGCACCACGCGGCCGAGACGGCGCAGGCCGTGGTCACCCGTGAGCGGAAAAGCGCGTAGGCGCGCCGGGTGGTCCCGGCGCGCCTCGGTCCGTGCCGGAGGTCAGTTCTGGCGGAGGTAGGCGACGTACGACTCGGCCGCGGTGCGCGCACGCTCGCGCAACGCCTGCGGATCCGTGGCCGCCGCGGCCTCGAGGCCCTCGCAGCTGCCGGCCAGCGCGTCCGGGCCGAGCGCGTTCATGGCCATGCCGGGCAGCTCCTCCTTCATGCACCGCACGGCTTTCCCGACGGCGTCCGGGCCGCAGTGGTCGGCCGGTGAGTAGCACTTCTCGACGACGTCGTCGACGACGGGTTTGGCGCGCTCGTAGATCATCTCCATGCTCCCGAGGCCGGACAACGCCTCCGGGAGCACGACGTCGGTCAGCTCCCGCACGTCGCGGCGGTCTGTGCCGGGCTGGAGCTTCGCCTGGCACACGCGGGACATGAACTCCTCGCGCGTGATCTCCGTCAGCTTGCCGACGGTGTCGCTGAAGTCGCCGTAGCACGCGATGGCGTTCGCCGCCGCCGGCGCGAGCACCAGCGGAATCGCGGCGATCAACGCGGCCAGTGCGGTGGTCCTGGTTTTCATGCCGTCCTCCTGGGACTCCAGCCGATCGGTTCACCGACTGGTACCCCCGCGCCCGCACCGCGCACGCGGCGGAACCGGGTTCGACCACATCGGGTGAGGGGTGGTCGCGAAGCGTCAGCGCCCGGCGGGGACGACGAAGTCGGCCGGAACGTCCGCGCCGTCCGCCGCGACGACGCCGAAGCACGCTCCCGCCGCGCGCACGGCGTCCCGGACCTCGGCGAGGAAGTCCACATCGGACTCGCTGCCGAAGTGGTCGAGCAGGACGTCGTCGAAGCCGAGCGACGCGGCCTCGCGCGCCAGTGCCACGACGTAGCCGCGGACCTCGGGATGAGCGGAGTTCGTGAGGGTCAGCGTGGTGTCCCCGAGGTGGTCGCGCATGCCGGACCGCGCGGACGCCCGAGCGAGCACGGGGTCGTGGAACGCGACGATTCGCGCGACCGCGCGGACCCCGGCGCGGTGCAGCTCGTCGACGGCGGCGCGCGGGTCGTACCTGCTGTTCACCGCGCCGATCTGCTGGGCCAGGGCGACCCGGGAGGAATGGGCCACCTGCCCGGTCTCGTCCTTGACGTCGAGCCGGACGGCGTCGATCTCGCCCCGGCGCGCCATCGCGAGCACGCGTTCCCGCGCCGGCGGGGACGCCCAGTCCTCCACCGTCACGTGTTCCGTGCGCACGGCGGGACGGGACACCGGCACCACCACGTGCCGTCCTGCCGAGTTGCCCGCCGCGTCGCGTGCTTCCACGAAGATCGTCGCGGGCGCCGACGCGACGACGGCCGTGAAGACGCCGTTGTCGACGTGGGCGCGAATGTGCCCGATCCTCACGAGCTCGGCGCCGTCGGCGGTGCCCCTGATGACGACCGGTGCGCGTGGTCCGCCGGATCGTATGTGCCGCACAGCGAGAGAGGGCGCCGTGTTGTCGATCGTGAACTCGTGGTCCACCACCGCGTCCACGACCAACGCCGTGGCGCTGCGGACCCGGGCGATCAGCAGGTGCCTGCCCTCGGTCGGCACGAACCCGTCGAGCAGCAACCTCTCCCCGTCGCGGCGGGGGGTCACCGCGGCGTCGTCCACGAAGACCTCCACCCGCTCCAGGCTGTCCTCGTCGTCCGTCCCGATGCTGATGCCGCGGAACGCCGAGGCCCGCAGCACCGCGCCGTCCTCGAGGCCCTCGACGGTCAGGCCGATGTTCCTGATGTGGGCCACGGACGCCACCACGACGGTCGACGACACCGCGAACACCACGCCGAGGAAGACCAGCATGATCAGCTCGGACCTGCGCACCGGGGCGGACATCGGCTCATCCCGTCGCCAGGGCGGCGAGACGGTCCGCGCCCCCGTTGAAGATGTTCTGGTCTATCGGCGACGAGGTGAACTGCCAGAACGTGTGGAACGGCCAGCGGTACGGCATCGGGCCGATCGTCGCCGCGTACCTCGCGAGCCACAACGGGTTGGTGGAGCTGAAGTCACCGGTGCGACCCGTGCACCTGTCCCACCACTGGGCCGACGTGTAGATCACCGGCCAGCGCCCGGTGAGCGCGTGGTAGGTGTCGCTGAAGCTGCGGATCCAGCCCACCATCGCGCGGTGGCCCAGGCCGTAGCAGATGTCGCCGCCGTAGGGGTTGTACTCGATGTCGAGCGTCCCCGGCAGCGTCCTGCCGTCCTTCGACCACCCACCCCCGTTCGCCACGAAGAACCGGGCCTGCGTCGCGCCGTCGGACCGGTTCGGCAGGGCGAAGTGGTAGGAGCCCCTGATCATGCCGACGGCAGCGGACCCGTTGTACTGCTGGGTGAACTTGGGGTTGCGGTAGGTGGTCCCCTCGGTCGCCTTGACGTAGGCGAACCGCTTGCCCGAGCGCCACCAGTGGCCCCAGTCGACGGCGCCCTGGTGACTGCTGACGTCGATCCCGTCCACCCGGCCCACCCCGAGCTCCGGTGGCGACAGCAGCATCTCGCTCGTACCCTCGTGCTTCGCGATCTGCGAACCGGCGGAGTGGTCGTCGGAGCCTTCCGCCGCCTGCACGGGCGCAGGGATCAGCATGCTCACGATGGTCGCGATCGCGGCGGCGCGAACGACGCGAGAGCCGGCACTTCCTAGCGAAGGCATTGGATTCCTCCCCGGTGCGTGGATGTCCTGTTGGGCAGCTACCCGTGCCAGGAACGGAAAAACCGGACACGGGCCGGTTGACACGAGCGAGTGACTGGAATGCTTTTTTCGCACAGCGGGTGAGCATTTCACCGGTCCGGTTCATTCGAACCGGGCGCCTGATCGCGCATTCGTCGGGTAACCGCCGGAGACCACCGTCGGCGAGGGGAGTGTGGTCGTGAACCGCTCGAGGATCGCGCACTGCGTGGGAAAGCTCGCGGGCCTCTGCCTGCTCGCCGGAGCGCTGGTCGCCGGACTCCTCTTCCCCGCCACCGCGACGCTCGGCGCGCTGTCGAACAACATCAGCGATCAGGTCAAGTCCACTTTGGCCCAGATCCTGAACACGGAACCGCCGTTGATGACGACGGTGACCGACAAGGACGGCACGCCGATCGCGTACCTGTACGACCAGTACCGGGTGCGCACGCCGTCGGACAAGATCTCGCCGCACATGAAGGACGCCCTGTTCGCGATCGAGGACCGCCGGTTCTACGAGCACCACGGTGTCGACTGGTTCGCCACCCTGCGCGCCGCCGCCCGCAACAACGCGAGCGGGTCGGTGGAGCAGGGTGCGTCGACCCTGACGCAGCAGTACGTGAAGAACTACCTCGTGCACGTGCTCGCCCGCACGGACAAGAACGCGCAGCGCGCGGCCCAGGAGCAGAGCCTCACCCGCAAGCTGCGTGAGGCCCGCATCGCCGTGGGTCTGGAGACGGCGCTGAGCAAGGACGAGATCCTGGCCCGCTACCTCGACCTCGTGCCGTTCGGGTCGACGATCTTCGGTGTCGCCGCCGCGGCCCAAGCGTACTTCGACACGACGCCGGACAAGCTGACCGTCCCCCAGGCCGCCACGCTCGCCGGCATGGTGAACAGCCCGACCGCCCTCGACCCGGAGGCACGGCCCGACAAGGCGATCGAACGCCGCAACCTCGTGATCGACGCGATGGCGACGGACGGGAAGGTGTCCAAGGACGACGCGGACCGGCACAAGGCGTCCCCGCTCGGGCTGCAGGAGCCGGTGCGCACGCTGCAGACCGGCTGCGTCGGCGCCGGGCCGTCGTACGGGTTCTTCTGCTCGTTCCTCGTCGAGTACCTGACCGAGGCCGGCTTCAACCTGGAGGAGCTGAAGATCGGCGGGTACCGGATCGAGACCACGCTGGACCCCAAGATCACCGAATACGCCAAGGCCGCGGTCGAGGCGCAGGCGCCGAAGAACACGCCGGGAGTCGCGAACACGATGGCCATCGTGCGTCCCGGCAAGGACGCGCACGAGGTCGTGGCGCTGGTGGCCAACCGCGACTACGGCCTCAACAAGGAGGAGTTCGAGACGCAGTTCGACCTGCCGAGCGGCGTGGAGAACAAGTTCGGCACCGGCTCGGTCTACAAGGTCTTCACCGCGGCGGCGGCGTTGGAGAAGGGGATCGGCATCGAGACCGTGATCCCCTCCCCCAACTCCTACACCTCACGCGTGTTCAAGGGCGGCGCCACGTCCTGCCCGGCCACGGGTGAGCCGAACACCTACTGGTACTGCCTGTCCAACCACAACGACCGCTACCCGCCGCAGATGCCCCTGCGCCAAGCGCTTGCGACCTCGCCCAACACCGCGTTCGTGATCCTCGAGGAGAAGACGGGCCTCGAGGCGGTGGTGACCATGGCGTCCAAGCTCGGCATGCGCAAGACCATGGCGACCAACATCGCCGGTGTGCCGCCGGACCCCAAGGGACCCAAGGACCTCCGCGTCAACCAGGCGCAGTTCTACGCGGGCAACGGCAACGCGTCCTTCACCCTGGGGCCGGCTCCGTCGAGCACGCTGGAGCTCGCCAACGTGGCCGCGACGATCATGAGCGGCGGCACGTGGTGCAAACCGACTCCGATCAAGAAGGTGTCGGACCGCAACGGCAAGCCCGTCGAGCTGATCAAGCCGCCGTGCGAGCAGGCGGTGCCCGAACCCCTCGCCAACGCGCTGGCCGTCGGTCTGAGCGAGGACAGCAAGGGCCAGGGCACGGCGGCGTCCGCGGCGGCCAAGGTCGGCTGGAAGCGCCCGATGATGGGCAAGACCGGCACGACGGAGGAGTACAAGTCCGCGGCCTACATGGGGGCCACGCCGGACTACGCCGGTGCCGTGCAGGCGTTCAACGACAGCACCTCGCCCCAGGGCATCTGCATCGGCGACGGCGCGCCCCGCCTGTGCCCCGAGGGCAACATCTACGGCGGCACCGTACCCGCCGGGACGTGGTTCGACGCCATGACGAAGGTCCACGCCGACCTGCCGGAGAGGCCGTTGCCCGAGATCGAGGAACGCTTCCGGCACGGCGACGGGCAGATGAGGCAGACGGCGCCTCCTGCCGAGGCGGCCACGTCCCCGGCTCCCGCCCCGCCCCCACCGGCTCCGCCTGCTCCGGCCCAGCCCTCACCGGCTCCCCCGGCGCCCGCCCCACCCTCACCGGCTCCCGTCCAGCCCTCACCGGCTCCCGTCGAGCCCTCACCGGCTTCCCCGGCGCCGTCGGAACCGCCGTGGTCCACGCCACCGCGGCGGTGATCTCGGGACCGATCCGGTCCAGGCCAATCCGGTCATCGGACGGCTTCGAATCAGAGGCGTGAAACCGGGACCGACGCGTGCGACGAACCCGCACCTGCTGACCGGTGCCCACGCGCTCGGCGCGCTGCCCGACGCCGAGCGCGCCGAGTTCGAGGAACACCTGGGCCGGTGCCAGGTCTGTGCGGACGAGTCGGCCGGACTGGTGGCGGCCGCGGCCCTGCTCGGCGGCGCCGTCGACCACGTCACCCCGGCGGACCCGAGGAGGCGGATCCTCGAGGCGGTCCGGCTCGTGCGGCAGGTTCCGACCGGCTCCGAAGCCGTGACCGTGTCGTCCCGGCGCCAGGGCTTCCTGCGGGCGGGTGCGCTCTTCGCGGCCGCCTGCCTGACCGCCGCGGCGGTGGCGGGAGCGCACGGCGCGTTGACCGCTTCGGTGGTCATGCCGGTGGCCTCGTCGCCGCGCACCCCGATCGGTGACCTGCTGGCGGCGCCGGACCTGCGGCTCGTCGCCGCGGGAGACCGGACGGGCACGGTGGCGGTGTCGCGCGGCCGCGACCAGGTGCTGTTCCTGGCGGACGGCCTGCGCCCCGTGCCCGGCGACCGCGTCTACCAGCTGTGGCTGGTCGACGAGCACGGCCCGCGGTCGGCGGGGACGGCGCGAGCGACGGGCGAGGTGGTGTCGCTGCTCGCCACCGGCGTGGGCGGGGCCGGCGAGGCGGTGCTGACCGTCGAACCCGCGGGGGGATCACCGGGTCCGACGAGTGCGCCCGTCGTCACCGTCGACCTCCGCTGAACCGGACGCAATCCGGCGGGCGTGCCGCACCGAATCCCGGGAATGACCGCTCACATCCTCGTCATCGGCTACGGCGACACCGGGCGTCACGCCGTCAACGCCGCGCTGGCCGTGCAACCGGACGCGCGGATGACCGTGCTGGACCTCGACTGCGTCGCCGCGGCGGAGGCCTGGGCCAACGGCGCCGACGCGGTCGCCGGGGACGGACGTGACCCGTGCTCGCTCGACGACGCCGCCGCCGACCTCGCCGACCACGTCATCATCGCGGTCCCGGACGACCTGGACGCCTTCCTGATCACGCGAGCGGTGCGTCCGCTGAACCCGCACGCCGTGATCGTGGCGGTCATCCGCGAACCCGCCAACCACGCCATCTTCGCTTTCGACGGCACCGTGACCGTCCACCTGGGACGCACTGACGGGGGCCGGACATGAGGAACTCCGGGAACCGCGTGGTGACGCGGTTCCCGGAGTCGCGATCCCGCGCCCGGGAGATGTCAGGCGGGCAGCAGGACCGAGTCGATCAGGTACACCGTGGCGTTGGCGGTCTTCACACCACCGCAGATCACGCTGGCCTCGTTGACCTTGATCGCGTTGCCGGAGCCGCTGACCTTGACGGTGCCGGTCTGCACGGTCTTCTGCTCACCCGCGATCTTGTCCGGCGTGATCTGGCCGGGAACCACGTGGTAGGTCAGGATCTTGGTCAGCAGCGCGTCGTCGGTCTTGAGCTTCTCGATCGTCGCGGCGTCGATCTTCGCGAACGCCGAGTCGACCGGCGCGAACACCGTGAACTCCGCGCCGTTGAGCGTCGAGACCAGGTTCACCTTCGGGTTGAGCTTGCCCGACACCGCGCTCACCAGCGTCGTGAGCAGCGGGTTGTTGCTCGCCGCGGTGGCGACCGGGTCGGCGGCCATGCCCGAGACGGAACCGGCACCGGACGGCACCTGCTTCGCGTAGTCGGCACAACCCGGACCGACGAGGTTCGAGGCCGGATCCGCCATCGCCGACGACGACGGGGCC
>NZ_FNIX01000004.1 GCF_900104175.1 Lentzea jiangxiensis | reverse complement strand
GAACCCCCGCTCGTTGAACGCGTGGATCACATCACGCACATAGTCGGCGCTGACCTGCATCAACGACGTGATATCGCGGACGGTCTGCCCCTGGCTGGACATCAGTACCACGATCGCCCGACGTAACTTGACCGGGTTCTTCGCGGTCCGGCTGATCCGAGCCAGTTTCCGGCCGTCTTCCATCGACAGCGGCCGGACGAACACTTCCGGACGACGAGCCACAACCACCTCCCGCACTCGACATGCGGGACCAGCCTGCCGGTCAGCCCAGAAGACCGATTACCGGGTCAACGTTCTGGGACGAGCCACTAGCCGAGACTTCTGTGACAGCTACTGTTATCCGTTGGTTGAAAAAATGGGTGGTCAAATTCAATCCCCGACGGTGGCGGTTTGGCAGCGGCGAAGGTAGGTGCAGGTAGATAGATGGTAGCCTCTGGTCGGTGTTCGATGTCGCGTCTAAGGGAGTTTGACGTTGGTTGCAAAAGCCTCTGCAGAGGCTATGAGACAGGCCGAACGGTCCTTGGCTGCAGCTTGCGCCACTCGGGTAAGGTCGATCATCTCGATCTTTTTTGAAGCGCAGGGGAATCAGGGCGACGCCTTTCCGGCAATAGATGGTGTCGAGGCATCATGGCGGGAGCTCGGTGGACTAGAGGATGAGTCGGCTCTGCGGCTCGATGCTGCGCGAAAAGTTGGCGATCTGCGCACTCGTCTACGGAGCTCAGAAATTATAGGAGGCTTAGCAGTGGATCACGCTCTCGGGGCGGCCGAATCGCCGATGAGGGAGTGGTCAGAAAGTTCTCCGAAATTCTCTTTAGTTTTTTCCGAGTCCGTTTCGGTTGCTCTAGAATTCGATCGCTCCATTATTGATCCGCCGGAGGGTCATAATTCTTGGGTTGCTTTCGAGCTGATCGAGCAGGCAGCTCTGGCTTCTCAAATTTTCCGAGAGTCGAGTGCTCTGGATCAGAACGCAATATTCGACGTTCGAATGAAGGCTGGGTCCGGATCGATGTCGTATCGGACCGCTTTCAAGAAGTGGATTCGTTCGTGAGGTCAACCGGGATCACTCCTTGATCCCGGTCTCCGCCACCCCGCGCACCAGCCACCGCTGCATCGCCACGAACACGATGACCAACGGCGTGATCGACACCGCCGCCGCCAGGAACAGCTCGTGCACGTTGATCGACTGAGCCGTGAGGAACGTCGACAACGCCACCTGCACCGTCCAGGACTCCTGGTCCTGGGCGATCACCAGCGGCCACAGGAACTGGTTCCAGGAGGTGACGAACGCGATCACGCCGAGGGCGGCGAAGAACCCGCGCGAGTTCGGCACGACGACGCGCCAGAACGTGCCCCAGTGCCCGAGTCCGTCGATCCGCGCGGCCTCCTCCAGCTCTCGCGGGAAGTTCAGGAAGTACTGCCGGAACAGGAACGCCGTGAACCCGCTGAACAGCCCCGGGATCACCAGTCCGCGCAGGTCCGACACCCACCCGAGGGTCGACACGACGACGAACGTCGGCACGAACGTCACCGCCGCCGGGATCATCAGCGTCGCGACGACGAAGTAGAACATCACGCCCGAGTACCGGTAGGGGATGCGAGCGAGCCCGTACCCGGCCAGTGAACACAGCAGCAGCTGGCCAAGAGTCTGCAACACCGCCACCACCAGCGAGTTCACCATGCTGCGCACCAACGGCACGGCCGGGTCGGAGAACAGCTCGGCGAAGTTCTCCCAGCGCACGGAGGACGGCAGGAACGTCCAGGATGCCGCGCTGATCTCGGCCTCCGACACCAGGCCGTTGCGCACCACCAGGTAGAACGGCACGAGGAACAGCACGGCCGCAATGCTCAAAGCCAGGTACCGCAACGCTTTCACCGCCGCACCACCCGGCCCTGCAGCAGCGTCACGCCGACGATCAGCACCGTCAGGATCACCGCACCGGCACTGCCGTGCCCGAAGTCCTGCCCGCCGCTGCCCAGAGCCGTGTAGTAGAGGTAGATCAACGGCGGCCGCGCGAACGGCGGGTAGCCGCGGTCGGTGCCGAGGACGTTGTAGAACTCGTCGAAGGCCTGGTAGGCGCCGATCAGCAGGAGCAGCAGCACCGCGACCGAGGTGGTGCGCAGCTGCGGCAGCGTGACGAACCGGAAAGCCTGCCAGGAGCGGGCACCGTCCAGGGCGGCCGCCTCGTACAGCACGGGCGGAATCCGCTGCAGGCCGGCGATGAACAGGATCATGTAGAACCCGAGCTGCAACCAGAGCCGCAGCGTCACGAGCACGAGCCAGTACCAGGGCGGCGACGTGGAGACCGTCCACGCGACCGGATCCGCGCCGAACCAGCTCAGCACGGTGTTCGCGAGGCCGGAGCGCAGGCCGTTGAAGACCGACAGCTTCCACACCAGGGACGCGACGACGTACGAGCAGGCCGTCGGCAGGAAGAACACCGAGCGGAAGAACGCCTGCATGAAGCTGATCTGGCTGACCAGCAGGGCCAGAACCAGGGCCAGCACGAACGTCAACGGCACGATGAACGCCGCGAACACGCTGAAGGTGCCCAGGCTCCTCAGGAACGGCCCGTCGGTCAGCATGTCCGCGTAGTTGCGCAGCCCGACGAACTCCACCGGCGTCACCGTGTTGCGCGCGTCGAAGAACGACAGCAGCACGCTCCACCCGATCGGCACGTACACGAACACGAGCAGCCCGGCGGCGAACGGCCCCACGAAGAGCCAGAAAGCGCGAGCGTGACTCATCCGTACAGGCGCTTCAACTCGTCCCGGACCACTCCGGCCGCGCTGCGCAGTTCGGCGTCCGCGGGCGCGCCGTCGCGGACCACCCGGGACACGGCGTCGTTGAACGCGGTCCGCATCACCGAGGTCCAGTCCGGCGGGTTGGACGCCTTGGCGTTGTCCCGCACGAACTTCACCGCGTCCGCCGCCGCGCCCGAGGTGAGCTTCGAGGCCTTGTCCGAGATGCTCTTGCGCGGCGGGATGTGGAAGCCGTAGCTCAGGTTGAAGTCCTCCTGGTAGTCGGTGCGCTCGACCCACAGCCAGCGCACGAACTCCTTGGCCTCGTCGATCCGCTTCGACTTCGCGTTGACCATCGCGCCGAACGCCCCGACCGGCACGCTCGCCCTGCCGCCGGCACCCAGCGAGGGGAACGGCAGCACGCCGAAGTCGTCACCGAGCGCCTTCCGCACCGCCGGGACCGCCCACAGACCGGTCCACTGCATGGCGACGAGGCCCTGCGTGAACGCGTCCGGCTCGGCCCAGTCCTTCACCGCGCCCAGCAGCAGGCTGCCGCTCGTGTAGAGGTCGCGGAGCTTGCCGATCGCCTTCGCCGCCAGGGGATCGTCGAAGCCGACCTGGCGGTCGCGCACGTAGTCGAGGCCCGCCGACCACAGCGCGGGACCGCCGAGCACGCCGCCACCGCCGTCGTTGCCGGCGAAGAGCCCTTTGACGCCGCCGGTGCTCAGCCTGCGGGCCGCGTCGAGCAGTTCATCCACAGTGGACGGTGGCTGCACGCCGGCCCGGTCGAGCATGCTCTTGCGGTAGAACAGCATCTGCATGTCCACGGCCTGCGGGATGCCGTAGATCTTCCCCTCGACGGTGTGCGTCTCGAGGATGGACGCGGAGAAGTCGGTCCTGGCGTCACCGAAGAGGTCGTCGAGCGGCACGAGTTGGCCCGCCCTGACGGAGCTGATCTGCGGCGTGGACTCGAAGACGTCCGGCCCGCCGTCGGACAGCAGGCTCGTGGCGAGCTTCGAGTCGTAGTCGCCGGGGTTCCACTGCACGTCGACCGGGGTCTTGGTGAACGCCTTGGCGTAGCGCTCCACGGCCTGCTGCACGCCGGGTTCGCCGTACGCGTGGTACCACTGCTGGAGGGCTGCGCCGTTGCCGCCTCTGCCGGTGTTCGATCCGCACGCCGCGAGCAGCGCGCTCGCACCGGCCAGGGAGAGGAGTCCGCGTCGGGAGATCACCCGTCCCGTCTTACTCCGATCACCTCGCGTGCGCGAGTGATTACCCGAAGTGGCCGAAGGGCGGGACTCCGGGGAGTCCCGCCCTTCGAGCGAACCAGCTCACTTGCGGAAGAAGCGCTCCCGCTGGCCGAGGCGCACGAGTTTGACCCACTCGACGAACGCCTTCGGGTCCCGCTTCACCGCGAGGAAGTACAGCCCGAACCGGAACACCTCGAGCGCACCGAGCTTGCGCATGCCCGGCTGCGACAGCAGGTATCCGCGGTTGCGGTAGGTGTAGTAGCGCTTGACCGGGTTCTCCGGGTCCTGGGCGTGGAACTTGCCGCCCAGCATCGGCTTGAACTCGTCCGAGCCGTCCGGGTGCACGTACGCGACCCGCAGCGACGTGCCGAACGGCAGGCCGGACCGCACCATGCGCCGGTGGATCTCCACCTCGTCGCCGCGGAAGAACAGCCGGTAGTCCGGCACGCCGACGACGTCGAGCGTCGAGGCCCGGAACAGCGCGCCGTTGAACAGCGACGCGATCCCCGGCAGGAAGTCGGTGCCGAGTTCGGCGGCCGAGCGCTTCCACGTCAGGCCGCGGCGCAACGGGAACGCGAGCTTCTCCGGGCTGTCGATGTTCGTGACGACGGGGGAGATCTCCGCGAGCTTGCGCCGCTCTGCCTCCTCCAGCAGCACCGCCAGGACGTTCTCGTCGGCCGGGCGGCCGTCGTCGTCGGCGAGCCACACCCAGTCCGCGCCCAGCGAGAGGGCGTGCAGGATGCCCAGCGCGAAGCCGCCGGCGCCGCCGAGGTTGCGGTGCGAGGGCAGGTAGGTCGTGGGGAGCGGGCACTGCTCGACGAGGTCGTTGACCGGCTGGTCCGGACCGTTGTCGACGACGACCAGGTGGTCGGGCACGCGCGTCTGGGTCGCCAGGGCCTTCAGCGACTCGGCCAGCAGGTCCCTGCGGTGGCGGGTGACCACCACGGCCACCACGGAGCCCTTGGGCAGTGCCTCGAGGTTCACGGTCTACTCGCCACCATTTCCGCTGAGGACGGGGGTCTCGTCGTGCTGGTGCGTCCGCTCGAAGGGGTCGAACCCCTTGTACGCGGTCAGCACCTCGCGCAAACCTCCGAACATCTTGACGTGGCCCTCGTCCATCCAGATCGCCTTGTCGCAGAACTCCGCGAGGAACTCGTCGGAGTGGTTCGCGAACACCAGCAGACCGGAGCGGGCGACCAGGTCCTTGAGGCGGTCGCGGGCCTTGGCCATGAACGCCGCGTCGACCGCGCCGATGCCCTCGTCGAGCAGCAGGATCTCCGGGTTGATCGACGTGACGACGCCGAGGGCCAACCGGACGCGCATGCCCGTCGAGTACGTGCGCAGCGGCATCTGCAGGTAGTCACCGAGCTCGGTGAACTGCGCGATGTCGTCGACGCGGGATTCCATCTGCTTGCGGCTCATGCCGAGGAACAGGCCGCGGATCATGATGTTCTCGTACCCGGAGATCTCCGGGTCCATGCCGACGCCGAGGTCGAAGACCGGCGCCACCTTGCCGATGATGCGCGAGTGGCCGCGCGTCGGCTCGTAGATGCCCGCCAGCAGGCGCAGCAGCGTGGACTTGCCGGCGCCGTTGTGGCCGACCAGGCCGACCCGGTCGCCGTCCTTGAGCGACAGCGTGATGTCGTGCAGCGCCTCGATGATCGGGACGCGGCCCTCGGACTCGATCTTGCCGCCGACCTTGCCGAGGGCGAGCTTCTTCAGCGACCTCGACTTCGCGTCGAAGATCGGGAAGTCGACCGATGCGTTCCAGACGTCGATGCTGACCATTGTTCGTCGACCTCCTTCTCAGACCCAGTAGGAAACGCGGGCGCGGTAGTTGCGCAGGATCACCAGAGCGGCGAACCAGCCGAGGACGGTGAAGCCGCCGACGACCACCCAGTGGTGCCAGTCCACGGTGTGGCCGAGGAGCGGGGCCCTGACGATCTCGACGAAGTGGTACACGGGGTTGAGCTCGGCGACCAGCACGCGCCAGCCGACGTCGCCGCCACCGGTGACCCTGGTGAGGATGCTGGCGTCCCAGACGATCGGGGTCATGAAGAACACCAGGTTGATGAAGCTGTTCACGACCGGCGGGATGTCGCGGAAGCGGGTGCTGATCACGCCGAAGAGCAGGGCGACCCACACCGCGTTCACCGCGAGCAGCACCAGGCCCGGGACCGCCAGCACGATCTCCCAGCTCAGGCCGGGGTTCGTCGGACCGGTCGGGGTCATCTTGTACGGCTCGTCGAGCGCGCCGAAGAAGATCGCCAGCACGATCACGTAGACCACGAGGTTGTGCATCAGGAACAGCACCTGGCGCCACACCATCCGCATCACGTGGATCGTGATGGGAGCGGGCAGGTGCTTGATGAGCCCCTCGTTCGCGATGAAGACGTCCGTGCCCTCGGTGACGCACCCGAGGATGAAGTTCCAGATGATGAAGCCGACCGTCACGTACGGCAGGAACGTGTTGATGGGCGTGTCCAGCAGCGTCGAGTACAGCAGGCCGAGCGCCAGGGCCGTCGTCGCCATCGAGATGGTGATCCACAGCGGACCGATGACCGAGCGGCGGTAGCGCTGTTTGATGTCCTGCCAGCCGAGGTGACCCCAGAGTTCACGGTGGTCCCACGCCTCCCGCACATCCGCGAACGCGCGTTTGAAGCTGCGCGACTTCACGGCAGGGGGCGCCTCAGCCTGGTCGAGCGTACTGGTGGCTTGCACGAGGACTGAGCGTACCGGCGACCGCCCGGAGCCGTGCTCACCGGGCGGTCACGGTGCGGTCAGACCTTGATCACTTTGACGATCACCTGTTCGTGGTCGTACGTGTACCCGAGGTACTCGAACTCGACGCCGTGCGCCGCCACGTGCTCCAGCCAGGCCTTGTGCTCGTGGTCCTGCCACTGCGGGTAGTTGAAGTACTCGTCGAAGACGATCACGCTGCCCTCGACCAACCGCGGCCCGACGAGGTCGAGGACGGTCTTCGTCGACGAGTACAGGTCGCAGTCGACGTGCAGGAACGTGACGGGGCCCTCGTGGTCGGCGAGGAACTTCGGCAGCGTCTCGTCGAACCACCCGGCGACGAGCTCGGCACCGGGCACGTCCGGCAGGCCGTCCATGGTGAAGGTGCCCGCGGGGAACCCGTTGCGCCAGCTCTCCGGCAGGCCCTCGAAGGAGTCGAAGCCGTAGACCCCGCCCTCGCGGGCGTTCGCGATGATCTTCAGCGTGCCGCCGGTGTAGACGCCGAACTCGAGCGCCATGCCGCCCTCGGGCGCCTGGTCCAGCGCGAACTCGAGCGTCTCGTGCGGCGAGCCGAAGTGCGGGACCCGCGGCATGTTCTCGTGCACGAACCGGGCGCTCTGCGACGCGGCGTCCCTGTCCGCGGCGAACACGATGTCGCGGCGGGCCCGCACCTCGTGCCCGACGGTGTGGTCGACGATGCGGTTCGCCTGCTGCGCGACCTCGTCGCGCAGGCCGTCGAGCTGGGCGTGGAGGCGCGCGATCTGCTCCTGCTGCGGCTGCAACGCGTCCTGGATGAGCTCGATCGCCTTGACGCGCAGCTTGTGGCGCAGCTGCTTGGCCTGCAGACCTGTGCGGACTCGGTCGAGCACGGGGGCTCCTCTCCAGAACGGTGAGCGCATCGTAGAGCCACCACCGACCGCCTTAGCTAGAGGTACTGACCCGTCCCTTTGCCGGTTGTTCCGCCTTCGTTACCTTCGCCGCCACCTGCCGGCAGGGCGCGGCCGCGCATCTGCTCCAACTGGGCGCGTGCCGCCATCTGCTGGGCGAACAGCGCGGTCTGGATGCCGTGGAAGAGGCCTTCCAGCCACCCCACGAGCTGGGCCTGGGCGATCCGCAGCTCGGCGTCGGACGGGGTGCCGTCCTCGGTGAACGGCAGCGACAGGCGCTCCAGCTCGTCGCGCAGCTCCGGCGCCAGGCCGTCCTCGAGCTCCTCGATGGACCGCTTGTGGATCTCCTTGAGGCGGTTGCGGCTCGCCTCGTCCAGAGGTGCCGCCCGCACCTCCTCCAGGAGCTGCTTGATCATCGTGCCGATCCGCATCACCTTGGCCGGCTGCTCCACCAGGTCGGCGATGTCGCCGTCCTGGCCACCGACGATTACGACGGGCTGCTCCTGTTTCATGGTCTCCATCCTCGCGTCTTTCACCTCGTGACGATTATCCGGGTGGGGGCTGCTCGACACCGTGGTTGCGTTCATACGTACGGTGTGTGGCATGGCGTTCGACGTCGCACGGGTACGAGGGCTCTTCCCCGCGCTCGGCGACGGCTGGGTCCACCTCGACGCTCCGGCCGGCATGCAGGTGCCGGAGCAGGTCGCCACCGCCGTCTCCACCGCGCTGCGCGCTCCCGTCTCCGGGCCCGGCGGCATCTTCCCGGCCTCCCAGCGGGCCCAGGGCATCGTGGACGCCGCCCGCAGGGCCGTCGCGGACCTGGTCGGGGGTGACCCGGCGGGTGTCGTGCTCGGCCCGTCCTCCGCCGTCCTGCTGCAGCGCCTCGCCGAGGTGATGACGGACGACTGGTTCATGGGCGACGAGGTCCTGGTTTCCCGCCTTGACCACGCCGCGAACATCGCGCCGTGGTTGCGCGCAACGCAGCGCACCGGCAGCGCGGTCAAGTGGGCCGAGATCGACATCGAGACCTGCGAGCTGCCGAGCTGGCAGTACGACGACCTCGTCACCGACCGCACGAAGCTGATCGCCATCA
The DNA here is from genome assembly GCF_900104175.1 of Lentzea jiangxiensis. Taxonomy (GTDB): domain Bacteria; phylum Actinomycetota; class Actinomycetes; order Mycobacteriales; family Pseudonocardiaceae; genus Lentzea; species Lentzea jiangxiensis. The sequence goes on along the minus strand of NZ_FNIX01000004.1, from coordinate 544,313 downwards.
CGGCGGCGTCCGGTGTCGTCGGCACCAGGCCCGACCTCGCCAAGATCTCGGCGGTCGCCCGGGCGCACGGCTCGCTGGTGGTCGTGGACGCGTCGTCGGCGGCGCCCTTCGTCCCCTTGGACATCGTTGGCATGGGTGCTGACGTCGTCGCCCTCTCCGCCGGCCAGTGGGGCGGGCCGCCCGTCGGCGCGCTGGTGTTCCGCGATCCGTCGGTGCTGGAACGGCTGCCGTCGGTTTCGGTCGACCCGACGGCCCGCGGCCCCGAACGTCTCGAACTGGGTCCGCACGCGTACCCGATGCTCGCCGGGCTCGTCGCCTCCGTCGAGTACCTCGCGGACCTCGACGACGCGGCTTCCGGCACGCGGCGCGAGCGCCTGCTCACCTCTTTGGGATCCGTGAAGGCCTACCAGGCGGGTCTGCTCGCCAACCTCATCAACGAGCTGCGTTCGCTGCGCCACGTGATGGTGATCGGCGACGCCATGCGGCGGGTGCCCGCGCTGGCGTTCACGATCGCCGGGGTCAAGGCGGAGGACGGCGTCGAACACCTCGCGTCGCGGGGCGTCTGCGCGTTCGCCGACCCCGGCCAGCACGGCGTGTTCTCGGTGCTGGGCGTCGGCGAGGTCGGCGGCGCCATCCGCGTCGGGCTCGCGCACTACACGAACGCGGTCGAGGTGGACGACCTGGTGCGGGCGGTGGCCGAACTGGGCTGAGGGAACACGGCCTGAGGGAACACGGGCTGAGGGACACGGGCTGGGGGAACACGGGCTGAGGGAACACGGGAGAGCACCGTTGGACGACTCGCTGGCACGCGAGCTCGCGGACCTCTCGGCCCTGCACCGCATCGGGTCGCTGAACACCGAGTACCTGCCGCGGTTCTCCGACGACCTCCGGCCGGCCGCGCTCGTCGCGGTGATGGACGAGGTCGTCCTCGGCGCCAGGACCGTCCTGGTCGCACTCGGCTGCGGCTCGTCCTCGGTCCTGCTCGCGCGTCTGCTCCAGCAGCGCGGTTTCGGGCACCTGCTGTCGATCGAGCACGACGAACGCACGGCTGCATTCGCCGCCTCACAACTACGACGCGAGGGCCTCGGCTCGATCGCCCGCGTCGTGCACGCGCCGATGTCACGGCATCCGGCGGCGTTGTCGCGGCACGGCCAGTGGTACGCGCCGCAGCAGGTGCACGACGAGGTGCTCGGGTACGTCGAGCGCTTCGGCCTGGTTGACCTGCTGCTCGTGGACGGGCCGGGTTCCGGCGACTCGCGCTACCCGGCGCTGCCCGTGCTGCGCGCCGTGCTGGCACCGGGTGCGACGGTGCTCGCCGACGACGCCGACCGCCCCGACGAGCAGGCCGTGCTGACGCGGTGGTCCGAGGAGTTCGGCATGGAGTTCCGCACGGCTCCCCGGACCTCGCTGGCGTCCGCTACCGCTCTCGCCTGAGCAGGACCTTGCCGAAGACGTCGCTCGCCTCCAGCAACCGGTGCGCCTCGGCGGCCTCCTGCATGGGCACGACCCTGCCGACGACCGGCTTCACCGCACCGCTGCCGACCAGCGGCCACAGGTGCTCGCGGACCTGCGCCACGATCGCGCCCTTGTTCTCGACGGACCGGCCGCGCAGCCCGGTCGCCATCACCGAGGCGCGCTTGGACAGCAGCTTGCCGATGGGCAGCTCGCCCTTCACGCCGCCCTGCATGCCGATGATCATCAACCGGCCGTCCGGCGCGAGCACGTCGATGTTGCGCGGCAGGTAGGAGGCGCCCATGTTGTCGAGGACGACGTCGGCCTTCCCCACCTCCGCCACGAAGTCCTGCGTCTTGTAGTTGACCAGGACGTCGGCACCGAGCTCGGCGCACTTCGCGAGGCGTTCGCCCGAGCCCGCGGTGACCGCGACGGTCGCGCCGAGCGCCTTCGCGACCTGGATCGCGTGCGTGCCGATGCCGCCCGCGCCGCCGTGCACCAGGAACGTCTCACCGAGCTCGAGCCGGCCGTCCATCACGACGTTCGACCACACCGTGCACGCCACTTCAGGCAGCGCCGCGGCCGTGACGACGTCGACGCCGTCCGGCAGCGGGAGGACCTGGGGCGCGGGCACGACGACCTTCTCGGCGTAGCCGCCACCGGCGAGCAGCGCGCACACCTCGTCGCCGACGTGCCACCCCGTGACGCCCTCGCCGAGCGCCACGATCGTGCCGGAGCACTCCAGCCCGATGATGTCCGACGCGCCGGGCGGTGGCGGGTACAAGCCCTGCCGCTGCAACAGGTCGGCGCGGTTGACCGCACTCGCGGCGACGTCGATCAACACCTCGCCGGGACCCGGCACCGGGTCTTCTACCTCGGTCCAGGTGAGCACTTCCGGGCCGCCGGGTTCGCGAACAGTGATCGCATGCACGCGGTCGACGGTAATACCGTTCGACACCTCCGGCACCATCGGAGCATGGACCCCTGGCCCCTGCGACACCTGGTTCTCCGCACCCCGCGGCTGGAGCTGCGCCCGGACGACGACGAGGGCCTGCACGAGCTCGTCGAGGTGGCGAAGCAGGGCGTGCACGACCCGGAGGAGATGCCGTTCCTCGTGCCGTGGACGGACTGGGTCCGCGACGACGGCGGGTTCGGCATGATCAAGCACTACTGGGGCGCGCGCTCCGCGTTCGCCGCCGGGGACTGGACGATCAACTTCCTCGCACGGCGCGAGGGCCGGGTCATCGGCATGCAGGAGGTCTCCGCGAAGGACTTCGGCGTGCTGCGCGAGGTCAGCACCGGCTCGTGGCTCGGTCTGGAGCACCAGGGCGGCGGGATCGGCACGGAGATGCGGATCGCGGTCCTGCAGTTCGCGTTCGACCACCTGGGCGCGGACGTCGCCCGTTCGGCGGCCTGGCTGGGCAACCACGCCTCCCACCGCGTCAGCGAGAAGCTCGGCTACGTGCACGACGGCACCACCTGTGCCGCACCGCGCGGACAACGCCTTGAGCACGTGCGATTGCGTCTGGACAAGGAGAACTTCGTGCGCCCGGAGTGGAACGTGGCCGTCGAGGGGCTCGCTGAGTGTGTTCGGCTGATCACGAGCTGAACACCCGCCGACCGTCGGATTGTGTCCCAGGTCTCCTTCTTGTGAGGGTTCTGCCATCTCGAACGAAGGGGAACGTTCATGTCCGGCAGAACCAAGCTGGCGACTGTGCTTGCCATCTCGGCATTAGTCGCGGCCCCCACCGCCACGGCGTCCGCCGCCGAACCCGCCGGCCCCGCGCTGGCGAAGAAGCTCTCGAAGAAGGTGACCGTCGAGGGCGTCAACCGGCACCTGATCGCGTTCCAGCGGATCGCCGACCGCAACGGCGGCACCCGCGCCGCCCTGACCCCCGGCTACGACGCGAGCGTCGACTACGTGGCGGGCAAGCTCCGCGACGAGGGCTTCATCGTGACGACGCCGACGTTCAGCTACGAGATCAACGTCAACGACGCGGAGACCGCCCGCGTCGACGGCGTGAACTACCAGGCCCTGATCATGACCGCCTCGCCGCAGACCCCCGTCGGCGGCGTCACCGGCCCGCTGCGCGTGGTGCCCGAGGACGCCACCACCGGGTGCGAGGCGAGCGACTTCGCGGGCCAGGACTTCACCGGCTCGGTCGCGCTGATCCGCCGCGGTGGCTGCACGTTCGAGCAGAAGCACCTCAACGCGCACGCCGCCGGGGCCATCGCCGTGCTGGTGTCCAACAACACCGCGGGCCCGCTCTCCGACGTGACGCTGACCAACCCCGGCAAGATCCCCACCGGCGGCATCTCCCAGGCGGACGGCACCACGCTCGCGGGCAAGGCCGGGTCGGCCGTCACGGTCGACATGCGCTTCCACTCGGAGACCCGCACCGAGCGCAACGTCATCGCCCAGACCCGCACCGGCCGCACGAACAACGTCGTCATGGCGGGCGCACACCTCGACAGCGTCGAGCTCGGCGCCGGCATCAACGACAACGGCACGGGCTCCGCGGCCCTGCTGGAGACCGCGCTGCAGCTGGGCTCCCGCCCCAAGGTCGACAACGCGGTCCGCTTCGCCTGGTGGGGCGCCGAGGAGCGCGGCCTGATCGGCTCCGAGGAATGGGTCCGCTCGCTGACGTTCGAGCAGCAGCTCGACATCGCGCTGTACCTGAACTTCGACATGGTCGGCTCGCCGAACGCCGCGTACTTCATCTACGACGGCGACAACTCCGACGGCGTGGGCGCGGGCCCCGGCCCGTTCGGCTCGGCGCAGATCGAGAAGGCGTTCGCGGACTACTTCGCGGCGAAGGGCGTCCCCACCGAGGGCACGGACTTCTCGGGCCGCTCGGACTACGGCGAGTTCATCGCCCAGGGCATTCCCGCCGGTGGCCTCTTCACCGGTGCCGAGGGCGTGAAGACCGCGGCCCAGGCCGCCAAGTGGGGCGGAACGGCCGGGGTCGCCTACGACCCGTGCTACCACGCCGCCTGTGACAACCTCGGCAACGTCGACCGGGTCGCCCTGGGACGCAACGCCGGTGCCATCGCGTTCGTGACGGCCGCCTACGGCGTGTCCACCGAGGACGTCAACGGCGTGCCGCCGCGCTCGAAGCGGGCCGAGGCCCGTGCCGCGGCCAAGATGTCGCTGACGGCGCACGAGGACCACTCGCACGCCGCCGTTTCGTAGGTCTCGCACGAAAAGGCCGGGTCTCCCTCGGGAGGCCCGGCCTTTCTCGTCGGTGGGTGTCAGCCCAGGTTGTTGGTGTCGAACGTGTTGCAGCGGGCCGGGTCGCCCGTCTCCAGGCCCGTGGTGAACCACTTCTGGCGCTGCGCCGAGCTGCCGTGGCTGAACTGGGTCGTGTCGACCTGGCCGCCGCCGAGCTCGCGCTGGATGAAGTCGTCACCGATGCGCGCCGCCGCGTCGAGCGCCGCGGTCACGTCCTCCTGGGTGATGTTCGTGATGAGCGGCTGGCCGTTGGCCGACGGGGTGGTCGTCGCCGCCTTGGCCCAGGCGCCCGCGTAGCAGTCGGCCTGCAGCTCCAGGCGCACCGAGTCGGAGGTGGGGCCGGTGCGGGAGTTGACGCGGTCGGACGTGCCGAGGAGGTTCTGGACGTGGTGGCCGTACTCGTGGGCCAGCACGTAGGCCTCGACGAACGGACCGCCGGTCGCGCCGAACTTGGTGCGCAGCTCGTTGAAGAAGTCGAGGTCGATGTACACCTGGGAGTCGGCCGGGCAGTAGAACGGGCCCACGGCCGAGGTGGCGTTGCCGCAGCGGGTGTTCACGCTGTTGCGGAAGAAGTTCGTCTTGGTGACCTGGTAGCTGCGGCCGGAGCGGGCGAACTGGTCGGTCCAGAAGGCCTGGATCGAGTTGATCGTCGCCACGACCCGGCAGTCGCTGTCGCGGTTCGCGTCCGCGCCGGTCTTGCACTTCTCGGCCAGCTGGCCGGACTCGACCTGGGTGTTGCTGCCCAGGCCCTCCAGCCCGCCCGCCGGCAGCTGGATGCCGGTGAACTGCTGGAACAGGAAGTAGATGATCAGACCGACCACGCCGAGGCCACCGCCGACGCCGGCGACCCTGCCGCCGACGCCCCGCTGGTCCGAGACCTGGGAAAGGTCGAGTCCCGCGCCTTCGTTGAACTGCACCGCATCCTCCTGCCAAGGACCCCCTGGGTGCCGCAAACGATAAAGCACCAAACGCGCCTTGGTGCGGCGCCCGACTTCGGGGCACCGCACCAAGGCTTTCCCATGTGGTTGTGACGACTACGGCCCACGGAGGTTGGCGTGGCGCTCAGCCGGTGACGCCACGAGACGACACCGATGCCGAGCTCAACAGCGTCGAAGTGCGCGGAGCGACGCCTGACGGCGCCTGGGCACCCGAAACCTCGTGTCCGTCGCTACACAGTCGCGACCGGACCGGTCACGTCCGATCCACTCGCGGGGATGCGACAGACCGCGTTTCGCCACAGCGAGGAGATACCTGCACAGCACCACCTACCCCTTCTGGGCGTGGCCACCGGGCGGTCCACTTCATTTACCTGCCGGTTGCCAGCTCATTGTCGAGCATGCGCTTGATCGCCGTATTTATCAACACTTCACGCGAAACCTGAATTGGTGAAGTCAGACGGGTGACCTGCGGAGATCGACAGTGCGGACAGCAATCGCCCGGCGGGAGAAACTCCCACCGGGCGATTTGTGAAAAATGATCGGAATTTGTCGATCAGGCTTTCCCGGTGCGCCTCGCGCCGCGGCGGGCCATCACACCCGCGGTCATCAGGCCGAGGCCCGCGAGCAGGAACTCGAGCGGGTCGGCACCGGTCCTCGACAGGGCCGGGACCACCGCGGAAGCCCGCTGCGAGGCCTTGTCGCCGGTCTGCGGGGCGCCGGCTCCCGAGTCGTCGCCGGTGTCGCCGCCGCCGGAGTTGTCGCTGCCGGAGTTGTCGCCGCCCGGCGTGCCGTTGCCCGGGTTCTCGTCGCCGGGGTTCTCGCCGGGCTGCTCGGGCTCCGGCTGCGGCTCCTCGGGCTGCTCGGGCTGCTCCGGTTCCGGCTGCGGCTGCTCGGGCGTCCCGGTCTCGCCGCAGTCGCCGCTCGCGGTGCCGAGCACCGCCGCGCTGGTGCCGCAGACCGTCACCGGGGCCTCGACGGAGCCGTTGGCCTGCTTCGGCCCGGTGTCGCCGCAGCTGCCGTTGCCGCCACCGGCGACGCCGACCGCGTTGCCGCACACCGTGACGGGCGCGGAGACGAGGGCCTTGTCGGCCTGGACGCGCTCGGCGGGCTTGTCCCGGCAGGTCGCGTCGCCGGTGCCCAGCACGTTGACCGCGTTGCCGCAGACCTCGACCGGAACGCTCAGCAGGCTGCCGACGCGGACCTCCTCGTCGACGTCGAGCGGCACCGGGACGGCCTGGGCGAAGCCGGCGGTGGCGACCAGCAGGCCACCGGTCAGCAGAGCGGCGGACAGGGTGCGGTTGAGGTTCTCGCGCATGGCTGTTTCTCCCTGGAGTGCGAAGACGGATCCCTGTGTCTGGCCGTGGAGGTGCGGGCCGGGATCAGTCCGGGGAGAACGTCGGTTCCTCCGCGCGCACGGAGCGCGGGACGTCGTGCTGTTCCGTGCTGACGAGCGCTGTCGTGGTGGTGGGCGGCCGCGTCGCGTGCGGCAGCGTGCCCACCGGGATCTGCGTGCCGGTGGACGTCCCCGCGCCGCTCTGCGGGAGCGTGCCGGGCGTCGGCTGCTCCGCCTGGGGTTGCTCGGGAACGTGCGCTGGGTTCGTGGGCTGTGCGTGGTGCTGCTGCTGTGGTGCCGGTTGTTGTTGCTGGGGCGCCTCGGCCTGCACGGGAGCCTGCACGGGAGGCTTCACGGCAGGCCGGGCGGGCGGCGGGAGTTCCTCCGATGGCGCGGGGTTCTCGACGCGCGGGGCCGGCTTCGGCGGAACGGGCGCTTCCGGTTGGGGCGGTGCGAGCCCCGTCCCGACCTGGAGACCGACGTCGACGAGGGGGATCTCCAGCCCGACCTCCAGCCGGTCGATCTCGACCCGGACGTCGGCGTTCGCGTGCCCGGTGCCGCCCAGCAGCCAGGCACCGGTCACCAGACCGGCGAGCAGCAGGAGCCGATGCAACCACGACATCGGCCCCCACCCTAGATCAAACGGAGCAACGGGGGCACGCAAAAAAGCCGCCCCGGCGACCAGGGTCACCGGGGCGGCGTTCCGCCTGCCGCCGCTACGGCAGCTGCGTGATGCGGTCGAGCGCCGGTGCGCCCTGGTTCGGGTGCGCCGCCAGGTAGGCGGAGAACGCGTCCAGGTCGATGCCGCCGCCGGTGATGTCCCTGCCCTTGGTGAACTCGCTGAAGCCGTCACCACCGCCCTGCAGGAAGCTGTTGATCGTCACGCGGTAGCTCGCGTTCGGGTCCAGCGGGGCGCCGTTGAGCGTGACGTCGGAGACCTTCGAGCCGAACGCCGCGCCCTTCGACCAGGTGTACTTCAGGCCGGACGACGGCTGGAGCACGAACTGGCGGGCAGCGGTGAACTGCTGCTCCAGCACGTTCTTGATCTCCGCGCCGGTCAGCGTGACGGTCTGCAGGATGTTGCCGAACGGCTGCACGGTGAACATCTCGCCGTAGGTCACCACGCCGTTGCCCTCACCCACGGGCGAGCTGGCGAACGTGAGGTCCGCGCGCACACCGCCGGGGTTCATCAGCGCGAGCACCGCGCCGTTGCCCTTGGTGGCCAAGAGCTGCGAGTCGGCGATCAGGTTGCCGAGCGGCGACTCACCGGCGGTGTTCTGCGCCCGCGGGATGTCCGAGCTGATCGTGCCGACCGGCTTGTTCGCGATCGGGCCGGACTTCTGCTTGGCCAGGTCGATGATCGCCTGGACGGTCGGGTCCGGCGTGACCGTGCGGGTGACGATCTTGTTGTCGGCCTTGGTCTCGCCGCGGATGACGTCGCGCGTGCGGCGGTCGATCTTGAGGTCGACGACGCTGAGCTCACGGCCGAACGCGAGGCCCTCGATGAACGGCCGCGGGTTGCCGGCCGGGTCCTTGATCACGCAGTTGTAGTGCTGGTGGCTGTGGCCGGAGAAGACCGCGTCGATCTTCGGGCTGACGTTCGTGGCGATGTAGCTGCCGGGGTTGTTGGCGGCGACGTTGCACGCGTTGGGGCCGCCACCGGACGAGGTGACCTGGTCACCCTGGTGCACGAGCAGCACGATCGACTTCACGCCGATGGCGTCGAGGAGGTTGGCGTACCTGTTGGCCGCCTTCACCTCGTCACCGAACGCGAGGTCCTTGATGCCGTTGGGGTCGACCAGGATCGGCACGTCCTTGAGCGGCATGCCGATGAAGCCGATCGGGATCCCGTCGCGGATCTCCACCCAGAACGGCGGAAGGGCCGGCAGCCCGGTCTTGGCGTGCGTGACGTTCGCGCCGAGGATCGGGAACTTCGCACCCTCGTACTTCTCGTTGAACTGGCACCCGTCCACCGGGTGGCAGCCACCGCGCTGGATGCGCAGCAGTTCCTGGTAACCCTCGTCGAACTCGTGGTTGCCCGCCGCGGTCGTGTCCATCCCGACCTTGTTGAGCACCTCGATCGTCGGCTCGTCGTGGAACAGCGCCGACACGATCGGCGAAGCACCGATCAGGTCGCCCTGCCCGACGATGACGGAGTTCTTGACCTCGCTCTGGAGGTTCTTGATGTGCGTGGCGTTGAAAGCGGCGCCACCGGCGTCGACGGTCGTGCCGTCCGGCAGGATGACGCGCCCCGACGACCCGGAGGGCGGCTCGATGTTGCCGTGCAGGTCGTTGATGCCGATCAGGCGCACGTCAACCGTGCCCCGACCGCGCAGTGACTGGACATCGGCCTGGGCAGGCCCGGTAGCGCTGATGACAGTGGCCGCGGCGGCGGTGATCGCCAGAACGGAGAGCCGTCTGAACGAACTCATGGGTGAAGCCTTTCGAAGGCAAGGTTAACGCGCGTGTACGGCGGAGGAGTCTGCCTCGCGAAGGCCGCGTTTTCCAGAGGAATGACAGGATCGTCATCCTGCCGTCTAGCCTTGTTCTCGTGACACCAAGCGAGCAGGAGCCGCGCTGGCTCGACGAGGGCGAGATGCGGGCGTGGCGCACCTACGTGAACGGTTCCTCGATGCTCATGGACCGCCTGCACCGCGAGCTGCAGGACACCCACGGGGTCTCACTGGCGGACTACGAGGTCCTCGTCCGCCTCTCCGAACAACCGAACCAGCGCATGCGCATGACCCAGCTGGCAGAAGACGTCGCCTCCTCGAAGTCCCGCGTCTCCCACCAGGTCGCCCGCATGGAGAAGGCAGGCCTCGTCACCCGCCGCGAGTGCACGGAGGACGGCCGCGGCGTACTCGCCGAACTGACCCAGAAGGGCATGTCCCAACTGGTGGAGGCCGCCCCCACCCACCTCCGCGGCGTGCGCGCCCACATCGTCAACCTGCTCACCCCCGAGGAGGGCGAGGTGCTGGCCAAGGTGTTCGACCGGGTCATCACACACCTGCGGGAGTCGAACGGCTAGGCTTCTCGGCTGACGCCGGTGGCGTCGGGGAAGCGTGGCAGAGCGGCCGAATGCACCCGCCTTGAAAGCGGGAGACGGGCAACCGTCCGGGGGTTCAAATCCCTCCGCTTCCGCAGTCTGATCAGGACAAACAGGGGTGGCTCACCAGTCGGTGAGCCACCCCTGCTGCGTCCAGTCTCATTCGGGTGCCCAGAGGAACCCGTTGAGCCTGCCCGCGACGTCCTGCCGCATGGACTCGGTGACGTGCATGTACCGCTCCGCCACCTTCGCGTTGGACCAGCCCATGAACTCCTGGACGACCCGCTGAGGCACGTTCAACAACAGCAGGACCGTTGCCGCGCGGGTGCAAGTCATGACGGTGGCTGACCTGCTGTCGGGGAAACGGCCGAAGATGCCACTAACTCTACTTCCATATATCCAAGCTCAGAAGCGGAATCCTGAGTCGCTAATGCATAGTCTGTTCTGACGCGAAACGAAGGACCCGAGAACGTCGTAGCGGTGCCGCAGCGGATGCTCAGATCCGGCCCGCTGCGGCGATGCGCGCGGTCGACGGCGCCGACGAGTCGATTCCGGGCGGAGAACCTGGCCGGTTGCGCGATGATCACCTGATGCGCAGATCACGTAGCGGGACAAGTTGGTGGCGGCCGGGCCTGACCGTCGTCGTGCCTGTGCTGCTCAGCACGGCGGCCGCGATGACGGTACTGATTAAGGTGCTGGCCCCCGGTACCGCGCAGGAGCGGCTTGACGCCATCCGCACGGGGTTGGCCATCGGCGCGGGCATCGGCGCTGTGATCACCCTGGCGCTGGCGTTGCGACGCCAGCAAGCCACCGAGTACGACGCCACCGAACGCCGATTGACCGAGCTTTACGTCAAGGCCGTTGACCAGCTCGGCTCGGACAAGGCCGCTGTGCGCCACGGCGGCTTCTACGCCCTTGAACGCGTCGCCCAGGACAACCCGGCACACCGCCAGACCATCGTGGACGTCATCTGTGCCTATCTGCGGTCTCCCTACACCCCGCCCCGCGCTCCAGGCTCTAGCAAGCTCAAAGGTCTACGCGCACCTCTGCGACCTGGGTGGGCACGCCCTCTTCCAGACACCGTCCCGGAGACCACGCCGAAAGACGCCGATCAGGAAGCCCGGCAAGAACGGGAAGTCCGGCTCACCGCCCAACGCATCCTGCGCGACCACCTTCAACCGCGCACACCCGCCCGTAGCTGGATGCGATGGTTCCCACGCCCAGTCCGCACGTTCTGGCCCGACATCGACATCGACGTCACCGACGCCACCCTCATCGACTTCGACCTAACCAACGCAATCATTCGCAATGCCCGGTTCGATAACGCGCAGTTCAACGGCGACGCCTCTTTTGAAAAGGCGCAGTTCATCGGCGACGCCTCTTTTGAAAAGGCGCAGTTCATCGGCGCCGCCTCGTTTGAAAAGGCGCAGTTCGGCGCCGCCGCCTCATTCAGCAGAGCGCAGTTCAAAAGCGACGCCTGGTTCTCCAAGGTGCAGTTCAACGACAACGCCTGGTTCAATATGACGCGATTCGGATCCGCCTGGTTCGCCGAGGCACAATTCAACGGCGACGCCTTGTTCAAAAAGGCGCAGTTCGGCGCCACTGCCTGGTTCGACAAGACACAGTTCAACGGCAACGCCTCGTTCAAGGAGGCGTCGTTCGGTGGTATAGCTTTGTTCAGAGACGCGCGGTTCGGGGGTAGTGCCGTTTTCAACGGGACGCGATTCGGCGGCATCGCCTTTTTCAACGGGACACGGTTCAACGATGGCGCCATCCGGTTCGACGAGGCGCAGTTCAACAACGATGTCTCGTTCGACAGGGCGCAGTTCAAAGACGCCGCGTTCGACAGGGCGCAGTTCAACGGCGAAACCTCGTTCGACAACGCGCAGTTCAACGGTGAAGCCTCGTTCAACGAGGCGCGGTTTAGCAACGCCGTTCCGAACGAAGTGCCGCGCTCGCAACTGTCGTCGGGGGATTCAGCGCCGAAGTGACCGTTCCGCAAGTAGCGGATGCCGCGAAACGGTAGGTCAAAAATCTACCGTCTCCGCATTGGTAAGACCCTTAAGAGGATCGAAGATTGCGGGTTCGTCTGCGAGTACTCACTCTGGTCGGCTACTGCTATACCCGGTTTAAAACCCGTCGCTAGATTCATTCCAGGTTAATACCACGGGTACCGGCACCAGTCGCAACATGTCCGACCCTTCGTTGTTTGTCACGGCTCCCTGTTGGCAATTGTCAATTGTCCATCCCGTCGGCAATACGCACCAATCGAATATCTCGGATACCTTAGTTTCCATCATCGAGGCGGTAGTGAGGAACATTGCGTGATCGAACTGCGCGCGGCCGGTGAATATGGCTTGGTCGAACCACGTATCGCCAGCGAAAATGGCCTTGTTGAACCACGCGTCGCCGACGAATTTCACCTCGTCGAACCGTGCGGGGCCCATAAATATCGCCATGCCGAAGTCTCCGCTTTCGACAAATTTTGCCTTGCGGAACGTCGTGTCGCCGCTAAATTCTACCCGATCAAAGATGGCGTCTTGGACGAACGTGGAATCGTTGAACTCCGCGTCGCCGGTGAATGTCACGTGGCTGAACTCTGCTTCACCGTTGAACTTTACTTTGCTGAAATCCGCGTCACCAGTCAATTTCGCTTCGTTGAACCATGCGTTGCTGGTGAACTCGGTGTCAGTGAACGTCAAGTCGTAGTTGAATGTCGCCTCGCCAAATTCCGCATTACCGGCAAATTTCGCTTCGTCAAACCATGCATTGCCGGTAAACTTGGCCTCGCTGAACACCGCCTCGCCGTTAAATTTTACTCTCCCGAACCATGCGTCTTCGGTGATTTTAACCCTATTGAACCACGCGTTGGCAGCAAAGGTGGTATCACTAAATTCCGCATCGCTGATGAACGTTGCTTCGATGAATTCTGCATTACCGATAAATGTCGACTCGCGGAAGTTTGCATCTCCCGTAAACGCCACAGTACTGAACCATGCGCGGCCGGTGAATCTCGCTCCGCTGAACTCCGCGCCACCGGTGAACTTCGCGTTGCTGAACTCCGCGTCATCAGTGAAATTCGCGTTGCTGAACTCCGCATCACCGGAAAAATGCACGTCGGTGAAGGCCGCTTTTCGTGCGGTGAGGTTGGTGGCGCGGAAGTCGATAAGAGTGGCGCCGGTGAGGTCAAGGTCGTAGTTTTCTGCCCAGTACAGGGAATCAGTATGCTGGTTGGAAGTCCTATCCAGGCCGGGGCATAGATGGGAGGTGAGAATGCGTTGCGCAGTGAGCCGAACTTCGCGTTCCTGCCTCAACTGCTCAGATGTTACAGGCGAAGTGGGTGGTCTGAGGCCGATGCGACGCGCAGCCGCTGCTTGAGCGGCCACGCGGTCGGCTGCGGTGCTTTGGCGTGCAACCGCAGATAGTCCACCCTTGCGGGTGCTAAGCCGCTCAATTACCGGAGTGTACGGGCTGCGCAGATAGGCGCAGATCACGTTGATCACCGTTTGGCGCTGGTTGGGGTTGTCTTGCGCGACGCGTTCCAATGCATACAGGCCACCGTGACGAACTGCTGCCTTGTCTGACCCCAACTGCTCGACCGCTTTCAAATACAGCTCGGTGATTCGACGTGCCGCCGCGTCGTGAGCGGTGTCAGCGGCGGCCTTGTGCTGCACAGCAAGAGTCAGTTCAGCCGCGCGTTGACGCCGGGCGGCCAGTAGCAGCGCGGCGGCGCCACCGGTGCCCACTATCAACGTGGCCGCAGTCCGGATGGCGTCCAAGCGTTCTCGTGGCTCGGTCCCGGCGAAATTGATCAGCAGCAGCGCCGCCGCGGTGATGCCCAAGCCGAGCAGGACGAGTCCGCCGAGCAGGATCGCTCGAGGTGTCAACGCCGGCATTACATCTGTCCCCGCTTCCGCCAGGCGGGGTGGTGAGGCTGGATGACGAGACCGCAGCACCCCGAGCGCTGCCGCAGATGCCAGTAGCAGCACCATGACCGGGACCGTCCACCACCGGCCCAGCCACATCCACGCCGCCGACCACCAGAACCAGGATCTCGCTATCCACGCCGCCATACCGAGGCCCGCAGCGGCAAACAGCCACGCCAACACACCCAACCTACGCCGTCCGGTTACCAACCGTCGGATACGGACCACCCGGCCGGCAGGGCGGTCACTGGGCGGCGAAGCATCGGCAGTCGTCACGCAGGCAGAATCGCGAACTCACCCATTGTGTTACTGCGCCGCGATCAGCGGCAGGATGGCCTGCCAGACCGATGGGATGTGGTAATGGCGTTCAGTGCGGGCAATGGTGGCACTGCTGTGTCTGTATTGGTCGATCTTGACCACGTCTGGTCCGCTGGCGAATCTTGCGGGGGCAGTTGAAGGTGCTCTTGGGTTCTCCCGAGGACTCCGCGAGGTGAGAGTCCACTATGGACTATCCAGTCTCAGGGGCAGTCTCATACACGGCTGTTCAGGAGCGTTCATCCATAACTGGGAGGACCCGTTAACCAGCAAAAAGGACCTCAGCGAACGAGTCCGTACGGTAATGCCAGCTCCTTGAAAGCGGGAGACGGGCAACCGTCCGGGGGTTCAAATCCCTCCGCTTCCGCAAGCCGGACGGGGCTGTGGAGGTCGTCCTCCACAGCCCCGTCCGCGTCAGCGGCGCGCCACCGCCAGCAACCGGTGGCTGCCCACCGAGAACGCCTCGCCCGCCACGCCCCCGTGCAGCTCGACCGACGAGAACCCGGCCTCGACGAGCATCCGGGTCAGCTCACCGGCCGTGTAGACGTGCTGCACGCAGGTCGACCGCTGCGTCCGCTCGCCGTCGGTGAAGGTGAAGTCGATCAGCAACCGGCCCGTGGCCACGTCGTAGGTGTTCACGGCGACCATGTCGATGCCGCCCGCCGACATGCGGATCTCGCCGGGGAGCGAGGGCAGCAGCGACTCGGCCGCGCAGCTGTAGTCGATGACGAGCAGTGGTGCGGCGGTGGCCAGGTCGCGCAGGAACCGCCGTGAGCCCTCGTGGTCGAGGTAGCCGAAGCTGTTGCCCATGCACAGGGCCAGGTCGGCTGTCACGCCGAACGAGCCCAGCGCCGCCACGTCGCCTTGGCGCCAGTCCAGTGCGGGAGCGAGCGTTCGGGCGTGGGCGATGGCTTCGGCCGAGATGTCGATGCCGGTGACCGTGTAGCCGCGGCTGGCCAGTTCGATGCTGTGCCTGCCGCTGCCGCACGGTGCGTCCAGCACGCGCCGGCCGTCGGTGAGACCGGTTGCGAAGTCGATCTCCGCTGTGGTCTGCGACGGGTGGACGGCGCCACGCCAGAAGGTGTTGGCGAGATCGGTGAAGAAAGAGGTGTACCAAGTCAAGGTGGTGCTCCTGGTGATCGCGGGAAAAGAACGCGAGGGTCACCGGGTACTGCGAAGGCACCCGGTGTGTCCGGGGCTGCCCATGGCATCGACCTTGTCTCTGAGTGCGCCTGGAGGCACCACTGAAGCACATGGCGCGCGGAAAGCGGAAGCGATTTACTTGCGTGGCGAAGAAAAGCGGATCATGTTGCCGGACGGGTCGCGGAACGCGCAGTCGCGGACGCCGTAGTACTGGTCGATCGGCTCCTGCATGACTTCGGCGCCGGCCGCGCGGACCTGGTCGAACTTCGCGTCGACGTCGGGCACCTCGAAGATGATGCCGAGCAGCGACCCCTTGGCCAGCAACGCTTCCAGCGCTTCGTGGTCGGTCGGCGGGACGGGCGGGCCGATGCGCGACAGGCCGATCTCGACCTCCGGCTGCTCGGCGGGGCCCACGGTGAGCCAGCGGTAGTCGTTCTCGATGGTCTCGTCGGTGCGGACTTCGAGGCCGAGGACGTCGCGGTAGAACTCCAGGGCCGCGTCCTGGTCGTGGACGAAGAGGAAGGTGTGCGAGAGCTTCATGGGACGAAACCCTAGGTAGAACGTGCGCGCGTCGCTTCTCGAAACCTGCTCGGTCGCGTCAGGCCCTTCAACTGGCATCCCGGCACGACGGCGAGCGCGTCGTGCGCCCGTGCGCGGTAGGCGGACGGGGTCTCGCCGACCAGTTCGGTGAACCGGGCGGAGAACGAGCCGAGCGAGGTGCAGCCGACCTCGACGCACACCTCGGTCACGGACAGCGTTCCCAGGCGCAGCAACGCTTTGGCGCGCTCGATGCGCCTCGTCATGAGGTAGCCGTACGGGGTTTCGCCGTATGCCGTGCGGAATTGGCGCGAGAAGTGCGACGGCGACATGAGGGCGGCACGAGCCATCGCGGGCACGTCCAACGGACTCGCGTACTCGCGGTCCATCAGGTCACGTGCCCGGCGCAGGTGCGCTAGGTCCTCCGGTGTCACGCCGACCAGCATGCCAGGCCGCGGACACACCCGTCCCTCGCTGTGCTCACGCTTTTCCCGCGAGGTCGGTTGCCCCACCTGGGAGAAAATCTTGAAATGTCATCGGAATGACGCAAACCCGGAGACCAGACCCCTTGAATCGCCGAAAAAAGCTTCGGGGAGAAGTCCGTTCGCGGTACTTTCCGAACGTCCGGCGGAGGCGTGCGGGGGCACCCGGCGGACGATCAAGTCACCGGGGGGAACCGTTGTCCAGCAGGTCGTGCCTTGCCGTGCTCAAGTGCGGCGCTGTGGCCATCGTCGCCGGGCTGTCGTTCAGCACGGCGGGCGTCACGGCGTTCGCTCAGGACGGTCCAACGCCACCAAGCGCCGAGCCCAGCGTCTCCGGTGTCGTCTACGCCGACAAGAACGGCAACGGGCAGCAGGACCCCGGCGAGGCGGTCGAGGACGGCGTGGTCACCGTCGCCCGGAAGAAGACGACCACCGACGCGGACGGCCGGTTCTCCTTCACGAACCTCGCCCCGGGCAACTACGTCCCGTCCTACGAGCTGCCGGACGGCTGGGTCGTGCACCACGTCCACGCCGGGGGACCGGACAGGATCTCGGTCACCGATGGCGTCACCGCGGAGGTGGCAGTGCGGGCGGAGCGGCCGTACTCGGAGCAGCTCAAGGCGACCGCCACCCTCGACCGCGACAGCTACGAGCACCCGGCGTCCGCGACCGTCGCGGTGGAGCTCACCAACACCACCGGCCGGAGGATCGACGGCATCCAGGCCGTGTGTGATCGCGCGAAGGCCGGCAACGCGCTCGCCTTCGAGTTCGACGCGGCCGGCCAGACGCTCGCGGCCGGGGAGCGGCGCACGGTCGAGAGCACGGCGAAGATCCCGCAAGAGGCCGTCAAAGCCGGGAAGTTCACTCTGGACTGCGAGTTCGCGCCGAACGCCGCGTGGAACCGCGACGGCGTGCGGCTGCACGTCGAGAAGCAGGTGACCGGCGGCGTCGACCCCACGCGGGTGCTCGCCGTGCCCGAGTCCCGCGGCCTCAAGCCCGCCTCGCTGAAGTACGAGGTGAAGTTCGACAAGCCGCGCTACGAGTCGCACGAGACCGTGCGCGCGGAACTGGTCGTGACGAACACCGGTGGAAAGGCCGCGGAACAGTTCCGGGTCGACAACGGCACCTACGACGTGGAGATCGCCGACGAGCAGTGGGGTGACGCGGACCGGCACGGCCCCGGCGTGCGCATCGCGGGCGGGGAGTCCCGCACGTTCAGCCTGTCGGGCGGGATCCGCCACTTCACCGGCGGCAAGCTGCGGCTGTGGCTGTACTTCGGCTACAGCGGCATGCCGAACGACCAGCCGAGGCACGTCAGCGCGAGCGCGGAGGTCGTGCAGACCTACGGGGACCTGACCGGCGTCGTCCACGTCGACCGGAACCACAACCGGCAGCAGGACCCGGGTGAGGCCGCTGGGGGCGTCGTCGTGGAGATCAGCGGCGGCACGCCCCACGGGTCCTTCAAGACGGAGACCGACGCCGAGGGGCGCTACGAGTTCGAGAACGTCCCCTCCGGCGACTACACCGCCGGTTACGCGCTCGACGGCGGCTGGGTCGTGCACCGCGAGAGCGGTGAGCCGCAGGTCCGCGTGCTCCCGGGGACACCGGGACGCCTCACCGCACGCGCGGAGCGCCCGTACACCGAGGCGCTCAAGGTGACGACCGTGCTCGACAGGCCGGTCTACGCCGTCGGCGACGACGTCCGGATCACCGTCACGCTGACCAACAAGGCCTCCTACGCGCTGACCGACGTCCAGGCCGGCTGCGCGAGGGACGAGAACAGCTGGCCGGTGAACGCGAACTGGGGCGAACTGCACGAACCCGGTCTGACGCTCGCCGCCGGCGAGACGAAGACCGTCGTCGTCTCCGAGAAGGTGCCCGAGGAAGCGCGCAGGACCAGCAAGGTGGTCGTGCACTGCGGGTTCGCGCCGTGGGTGAGGTGGAACGAGGACGTCGTCGTCGGCTACGACTGGGCGAGCGTTCCCGGTGGCACCGGCACGGTGCGGGCGCAGCTCGCGCACGACGAGGACCGCGACTTCCGGGCGGATCCCGGCGAACTGCTCCGCGGCGTCCGGGTCCGGCTGATGACCGAGCCCGAGTACGGCGGCGTCGTCGCGGAGGCCGTCACGAACGCCGAGGGGGTCCTGGTCTACGACCGGGCGCCCGCCGGCACCTACTGGCTGCAGGTCGACGGACCGTGGCGGTTCGAGGGCGGCTACACCGGCGAGGTCAGGGCCTCCCCCGAAGGCGACGCCTTCCACCTGGTCTTCGTGGTGCCGGGGTCACCTCCCGCACCGCCGGGCACCGGGGACACCGGCGGTCACCGGGGAGGTGGCGCGCTCGCCAGGACCGGCGCCTCCGTGCTCGGCCTCGGCCTCGTCGGTGCGCTGCTCGTGGCCTTCGGCCTCGGCGCCGGCGTGCTCGGCCGGCGTTCCAGGACGGCCTGACCGGCACCGGTCCCGCTGTCAGCAGCGCCACACCTCGCTGGTCCGAACGGAGTGTTAGCGTCGCGAACCATCGGGTAACGGGGGTGGCATGACGGTCTGGGAAGCGATCGCGGTGGTCATCGCGGGTGTGTTCGCCGGCGGCATCAACACCGTCGTCGGCAGCGGCACGCTGGTGACGTTCCCCGTGTTGCTCGCCGTCGGGTACCCGCCCGTGGTCGCGAACGTGTCCAACAGCCTCGGCCTCGTGCCCGGCTCGCTGTCCGGGGCGTGGGGCTACCGCGAGGAGCTCAAGGGGCAGGCGGACCGGGTCAAGCGGTTGCTGCCCGCGTCGATCCTGGGTGGCGTCGTCGGCGCGATCCTGCTCGTCACGTTGCCGGACGAGGCCTTCACCGCGATCGTGCCCGTGCTGATCGTGATCGCGCTGGTCCTCGTGGTGGTCCAGCCGTGGCTCAACCGCAAGCTCTCCCACCGGCGCAACGACAACGACGGCGGCGTGCTGCTGTGGTTCGGCGTGTTCGCGGCCGGCATCTACGGCGGCTACTTCGGCGCCGCCCAGGGCGTGCTGGTCATGGGGCTGATGGGCGTGCTCGTCAGCGAGCACCTGCAGCGGCTCAACGCCCTGAAGAACGTGCTCACCGCGTTCGTGAACCTCGTCGCGGGCGTGATGTTCATCTTCATCGCGGACGTGGCGTGGCTGGCCGTGCTGCTGCTGGCCGTCGGCTCGGTCGTCGGTGGCCAGATCGGGGCCAAGATCGGCCGCAAACTCCCACCCGCCGTGCTGCGCGGCGTCATCGTGGTGGTGGGAGTCGCGGCGATCGTCCAGCTGCTCGTGAAGTAGCCGCTCAGACCGTGAACGCGCGGGCGGCGGCCAGGAAGGCGTCGTTCTCCTCCGGCTCACCGATCGTCACGCGGGCGCCCTCGCCCACGAACGCGCGCACCACGACCTTGTGCTCCAGGCAGTGCTCGTTGAACGCGCCCGTGCGCTCGCCCAGCGGCAGCCACACGAAGTTCGCCTGGGTCTCCGGCACGTCGTAGCCCATGGCCAGCAGCTCGCCGCGCACGCGGATGCGTTCCGCGACGATCGCGCGGCAGCGGACCATCAGCTCGTCCTCGGCGTCCAGCGAGGCAATGGCGGCCACCTGCGCGAGGGCGTTCACCGAGAACGGCACGTAGACCTTGCGCAGCACGTCCGCGACGACCGGCGGCGCGACCGCGTAGCCGATCCGCAGGCCCGCGAGGCCGTACGCCTTGGAGAACGTCCGCAGCACCGCCACGTTGTTGTGGCCCGCGGCCCACTGCTGCTTCGCGAGCTCGACGCCGTCGGGGACGTGGGCGTCGTCGACGAACTCCTTGTAGGCCTCGTCGAGCACCACGAGGACGTCCCGGGGCACGCGCGCGATGAACGACTCGATCTCGTCGGTGCGCAGCGCGGTGCCGGTCGGGTTGTTCGGGTTGCAGACGAAGACCATCCGCGTGTTCGGCGTGATTGCCGCCAGCATCGCGTCGAGGTCGTGCGTGTGCTCCGAGTTCAACGGCACGCGGATCTGCCGCGCGCCCGCCACGTGCGTGACGATCGGATAGGCCTCGAAGGACCTCCACGCGAACAGCACCTCGTCGTTCTCGGTGCAGGTGGCCTGGACGAGCTGCTGGCACAGGGTCACCGAGCCGCAGCCGAGCGCCAGGTGGTCCGCCGGCACGCCGAGCTTGTCGGAGAGGCGGGCGGTGAGTTCGGTGCTCCCCGAGTCGGGGTACCGGTTGATGCCGGTGGCCGCGTCGGCGATCGCTTTGACGACGCTCGGCAGCGGTCCGGCGGACACCTCGTTGCTCGCGAGCTTGATGGCGCCGGGGATGGTCCTGCCGGGCACGTAGGACGGCAGGGACGCCAGGTCAGCACGGGTTCGCACGGTCATACGCCCGATCCTCGCATTGCTCCGTCCGATTGGTCACGTTGACTGGAGTTCACCCCGGCGTGGAAGGCTGGGAATCATGACCACTACCCGCATCGAGACGCTTTCCCTCACCGACGGCCGTGAGCTGCGGGTGACGATCGCCGAGCCCGACTCCGCGGTGCGGGGCGGGCTCGTGGTGCTGCACGAGGCCCGCGGCATCACGACGGGGGTGCGCACGCTGGTCAGCAGCCTCGCCGAGGAGGGCTGGCTCGCGATCGCGCCGCACCTCTACGACGAGGACCGCGTGCACGGTGCCGACATCAAGGACCGGGTCAGCAAGCTCAACGGCGACCGGTTGCTCGCGGACACCGACGTGGCGTTCGTCTGGCTGGGCCAGCAGGGCGTGAGCGCCGACCGGATGGGCGTCGTCGGCTTCGACATCGGCGGCACCGTCGCGATGGTGGTCGCCGCGAGCCGCACCATCGGCGCGGCCGTCACCGTGCAGGCCCCCGGCATCCTCGAACCGCTCTCCGACGGGCTGCCCGCGCTGGTCGACGTCGCCGCGGACCTGTCGTGCCCGTGGCTCGGGATCTTCCGCGACGAGGACTCGGAAGAAGTGAGCAAGCTTCGTGATGCTGTGATCAGCTCGGAAACCGCGTCAGATCTGGTGCGTTTCAACGTTTCGAGTGACGAAGCGTGGTCTCGTGCGTTGAACTGGTTCGACGCTCACATGAGGTAAGAGTCTTTCCGGCGGATTGGAACCGAACCGTCGTCCAGGTACATCTAAGGAGTGCTTCGGACGGCTGACTGGGTGTAGCGCTGCGTAACGCCCAGTGCTGCGGTGACGAGTTATGCAGTGCAGGGGGTTGTGAGGGATGGCTGAAGGCACTGGGACAGGCACCACCACGGGTACGACGACTGGTACGACGACTGGCACGACCGGCACGACGACGACCACCGGGCCCACCGCCGCGGAAGCACCGCCGGTGACCCCGGACGTCTCGACGTCGGTCACCGCGCCGATCACCGCCGAGCAGCTGGCAGCGGCGAAACCCGCCCTCCAGCAGCAGATGCTGGTGGACAAGGCGGAGGCCAGCAACGCGGCGGCCAAGCTCGACCAGGCCGCCGACGACGGCAAGCTGACGCTCGACGTCGAGTCCGCGGACGCGTTGATCAAGGCCGTCGACACCGCGCGCGACCAGGTGATGGACCTGTGGAAGCGCACGACGGACCAGTTGGCCACACCGCTGCAGCTGGGGGAGAACCCGGTCGCCAAGGCGATCAGCGCGCGGTTCGCCGACCTCGCCGTCGGTGAGGACTCCGGGGCGGCCAAGGCGTTGCTGGACCTCTTCAAGGTCCTCGACGACATCGGCGACGCCCTGCGCCGCAGCCGCGACAGCATCCGCGACACCGACGAAGAGGCCGAGCAGGCCATGAAGAACGCCGGGGGGTCCTGGTGAGTCAGGGATCGAACGACAACAAGGGCAACGGCAACCGGGACGACAGGTCCTCGAACCACCACCACGACGACCACAAGTACGACCGCAGCGACCTGCACGAGCCGGTCGACTGGATGACGTACACGCACGAGCAGCTCTACAACATGGTGCACACCGGGGTGAACCTCGACGGTGCGCAGACCGCCGCGGCGAACTGGCAGAAGATCGGCGAGGACATCGCCGGCGTCCGGGCGAGCCTGCTCAAGGCCGTCGAGGACTCCGCGGTCGGCTGGGACAGCGAGTCCGCCCGGCTCGCCCGTGACGGCCTGACCGAGGTCACCAACTGGGTCGACGACACCGCGAACTACGCCACCAAGGTGTCCGTCGCGATCACGACCGAGACCAGCAACGTCGAGGCCGCCCGTGCCGCGATGCCACCGCCTCCCGCGGCCCCCCAGCCGCCGGTGCCGACGGACGCCGTGGTCCAGCGGCCGATCCTGACCCCGCAGGACCGCTTCGACCAGGTCGACGGGTTCACGAGCGTCAAGGACCCCCGCCTGGTGGCGGGTACGAGCACGGTGCCGGGCGAGTTCGCGGGCTTCGAGACCATCGGCACCAGCCCCGTCGACGCCCTCGCGGCCAACGACGCCTCGCACCGCCGCGCGGCGGACGTGATGGCGGCGTTCCAGCGCAACTCCGCCGCGGTCGACCAGACCGTGCCCGCGCAGTTCACGCCCCCCGTCAACCCGATCAACCCGACGCCGGCCGGTCCCGAGATCGGTGGCACCCGCACGCCGGGAACGCCGCCGGACGGCACCGCGGGCGGTGCGACGGGTGCTCCGGTCGCGACCGGGACGCAGAACCAGAACCGCGGCACCACGAACGCCTCCTCGCGCTTCGGTGGCGGCGGAGGTGGCGGTGGCGGTGGCGGACGCGGTGGCGCCGGAGGGGCCGGCGGCTTCCGCGGCGGCATGGCCCGTCCGTTCGGCTCCGGCTCCGGCAACCAGGGCGCCGCGGGTGGCGCCGGTGCCGGTGGCGCGGCCGCTTCGAGCGGTGGCGCGGCCGGCGTGAGCGACGGCCCGCGCGGTGGTGCCGGCGGTGCCGCTGCCGCTGCGTCGTCCACGACCGGTGGTGGCCAGACCAAGGCGTTCCAGAACCCGCTCGCGATGGGTGGCGCGCCGATGGCCGCCGGTGCCCCCGCGGCGGGCGGCCGTGACGACTCGCGGGAGCACAAGACCGCGAGCTACCTGGAAGAGGACGACAACGTCTTCGGTCTGGACCGCAAGGCGGCCCCGCCGGTGATCGGTCAGTGAACGAACGCCAGTTCACGGTGAGCTCGCAGGAGTTCTTCCTGCTGTGGCAGGCCGTGCACGGCGAGGACCGCGTCGTGCCGCTCGGAACGCCCCACGTCGGGGCGACCCGGGCGGCGCGGCAGCGCCTCGTCGAGGAGAGCTCCCGGACGCTGCACGCTCGTCGTCTGGGCACGATCCAGCGTCCCGACCCCGACCTGAGGGCACTGGTCAGCGGCCTGGGCGAGTTCGACCGCGCGGTGGAGATCGCGTACTTCAAGGGGACCGAACTGGCCCGCGGCATCGCCTGCGCGGGCTGGGGCGGTGCCTTCGCCGCCCGCGTGAACGACCAGGTGCACCTCTACCCGTTCCGGCCGAACGCGCTGGCGGCGGCCACGGTGTCGTCGTTGCCGGGCCTCGCGCCGGGGACCGGCCGTTCGGTCAACGTCCGCTGGGACGACTACGTGCGCGCGGGCAAGGCGGGGGAGCAGGAGGGCAAGCAGGCGTTCCTCGACGTCCTGCGCGAC
The DNA here is from genome assembly GCF_900104175.1 of Lentzea jiangxiensis. Classification (GTDB taxonomy): domain Bacteria; phylum Actinomycetota; class Actinomycetes; order Mycobacteriales; family Pseudonocardiaceae; genus Lentzea; species Lentzea jiangxiensis. Next base: position 520,318 of record NZ_FNIX01000004.1, on the reverse strand, counting down.
GCCGGCATCCGCGAGCCCGAGGCGCACAACCTGATGCGCATCGTCACGTCCCGCATCGGCGGCGGAGAGCTCGGCCTGACCGCCCGCAACCGCGACGGCGTGCCGCGCCCGACCGGTCGTTCGGTGTCGTGGCTCGACACGCGGGAGGGCCGGTACCTCCTGCGCAAGCAGGACGGCTGGCTCGTGCTGGCCCCGGCGGACGCGGCACGGCTGACCACCGCCGTCGACGAGCTGATCGCCGCCGCGTAGGTCCACACCGGCGGGCTCGCGCAAGTCCGCCAATCACACATGGACGTGCGGTTGTGCCTCGATTAGACATGGGGCATGACCGACACCGACGTCGAACTGCTGTGGCGCCCCGACCCCACGAGGGACAACGGGATGACCGCCTTCCGGACGTGGTTGCGCTCCGAACGCGGCCACGACTTCCCCGACTACGAGTCGCTGTGGGAGTGGTCCGTCTCCGACCTCGAGGGGTTCTGGGGCGCCGTGGCTTCGTACTTCGACGTCCAGTTCCACTCGGCCCACGAGCGCGTGCTGGGCTCGGCGGACATGCCGGGCGCCCGGTGGTTCCCCGGCAGCACGCTCAACTACGCCGAGCACGCGTTGCGCCGTGGCGCCGACGACGACCTCGCCGTGATCTTCCATCGCGAAGACGGTGTCGCTTCTTCTTTGACGTTCGGTGCGCTGCGATCACGCGTGGCCGCTTTCCGGGCCGCATTGGCCGCGCAGGGCGTCTCCCGGGGCGATCGGGTGGTGGCACTCGTCCCGAACGCCCCCGAGGCCCTGATCGCCTTCCTGGCGGCCGCCTCGCTCGGCGCCACGTGGTCGTCGTGCTCGCCGGACTTCGGCGCACGGGCCGTGGCCGACCGCTTCACCCAGATCGAGCCCGCCGTGTTCGTCGCCGTCTCCGGCTACGTCTACAACGGACGGTCGTTCGACTGCCGCCCGGTCGTGGAGGAGATCCGCGCGCAGCTGCCGGGCCTGCGCGCCACGATCTTGGTCGACTACCTCGACAACGGCGCCACCCTGCCGGACACGCTGTCGTTCTCCGAGCTGCTGACCGCACACGAGGGCGCTCCGCTGGAGTTCACGCCGGTGCCGTTCGACCACCCGCTGTGGGTGCTCTACTCGTCCGGCACCACGGGCCTGCCCAAGGGCATCGTCCAGGGCCACGGCGGCATCGTCCTGGAACACCTGAAGATGCTCGGCCTGCACAGCGACCTCGGCCCCGGCGACCGCTTCTTCTGGTTCACCACCACCGGCTGGATGATGTGGAACTACCTGGTGGGCGCCCTGATGGTCGGCACCACCATCGTCCTGTACGACGGCAGCCCGGCCTACCCGTCGCTGAACGCGTTGTGGCACTTGGCAGAACAGCACCGCGTCACCTACTTCGGCACCTCGGCCCCGTACGTCCAGTCGTGCCTGAAGGAGGGCCTCGAGCCGTCGTCCACCTACGACCTGACGGGCCTGCGCGTCGTCGGCTCGACCGGCGCACCCCTGACCCCGGAAGGCTTCCGCTGGATCGCCTCCGCCGTGGGCGAGGACGTCCAGATCGCCTCGGTCTCCGGCGGCACCGACCTCTGCACGGCCTTCGTGGCCGCCTCCCCGGACCGCCCGGTCTGGCTCGGCGAGCTCTCCTGCCGAGCCCTGGGCGCCTCGGTCCACGCCTACGACGAAGCCGGCCGAGCCCTGGAGGACGAGGTCGGCGAACTCGTGATCACCAAGCCGATGCCGTCCATGCCGGTCTTCTTCTGGGGCGACGAGGACGGCTCCCGGCTGCGCGACGCGTACTTCGACACGTACCCCGGCATTTGGCGCCACGGCGACTGGATCCGCATCACCCCGCGAGGCTCCGCGGTGATCTACGGCCGCTCCGACTCGACCCTGAACCGCGGCGGCGTCCGCATGGGCACCTCGGAGTTCTACCGCGTCGTGGAAGGCGTCGACGGCGTCGTCGACTCCCTCGTGATCGACACCTCCGGCGTCACCGAGGGCGAGCTGCTGTGCTTCGTCGTCCTGGACGGCGTCTCCCTGGCCGACGTGGAACCGTTGCTGCGCAGCGAACTCCGCTCGTCCCTGTCCCCGCGCCACGTCCCGAACCGCTTCGTGGCCGTGGCCGAGATCCCGAGGACCCTGAACGGCAAGAAGTGCGAGGTCCCGGTCAAGAAGATCCTCGCCGGCGCCGACCCCGACAAGGCCGTGAGCAGGGGCGCGCTGCGCAATCCGGAGTCCCTCAGGCCCTTCCTGGAACTCGCCTCGGAATGATCTAGGTCACTCCGTTCGCGGTGACCAGGCGTTCAGCGCCCTTCTCCGGCCCTTTGAACGTGCTCTGACCAGCACGTTTCGGGTTAGGAGGGGGGCGTTTTGCAAGTCGGTTGAGGACCTGTGTAACCTATGTCCCGTGGCCAAGGATGGTCCCGGGAGGCTTCGCCTAGTCTGGTCTATGGCGCCGCACTGCTAATGCGGTTTGGGGTAACCCCCCATCCCGGGTTCAAATCCCGGAGCCTCCGCAAGGCCGAGCCTCTAGAGGATCGGTTACAATTGAATAGCTCGCGCTCGTAGCTCAACGGATAGAGCATCTGACTACGGATCAGAAGGTTGCAGGTTCGAATCCTGCCGAGCGCACTTGAGAGGAAGCCCGGTTGCGGAGACGCAACCGGGCTTTTCTGTGTTCACGGAAGCGGACGCGCATCCTGGTGCCGTGAAAGCAAGGTTGTGCTGTGCATTACATGGTGGACAGCTGACGGCGTGAGAGGCCGACTCGTCATCGGTCAGCTGTCGTCGGTCGGGCCACCGACCCGTGGGTGAGTCGATCAAGGCGGCGTCGCGTGCTGCTCCCCTGTGGCGGGTGGTGCGTGCGAGCCAGTGATTACGTGTGTTGTTCTCGAGCCTTGTGGCAATGATTTGTCATCTTGCTTTCCCGATTGGAATTGATTCCACATCGACTAGAATGAGAGCTTTCGTGCTGTGACCTGGGGAGATGACCAAAACGGCTTTCTCGGCTGAATGGAATTCATCCAACAGCTTGGCTTGAATAACCGTGTGGCGCATCTTCTGTCAAGAACGAATCATGCTAATGTTGTGCATGGACTTGATGGCCTTGGATCACTCGCTGGAACATAAAGGGAAGCATTCGCTCGATGGTGTGTCACCTCACCTGGTGGTGGCGGTGGACGGTCCTGCTGCCGCCGGCAAGACGACCACGTGCAAGGCGCTGTCCAGGCGATTCGGCTTGGGCTATCTCGAAAGCGGGCGAACCTACCGAATAATTGCCTTCGAAGCGTTACGTCGCGGTCTTCCACCTGACAACCCGGTGAATGTTGTGGATCTGTGCGATGAGCTCCTCCGCGAGAGCCGTGAACAGGACTTGCTGACTTCGGGGCGGTACGGGAGCGCTGACCTCAGATCTCCCTCGGTCAACGTGGCCGTGTCGGACGTGGCGCGGATCCACGAGCTGCGCAAGCGGGTCACCGAGCTGGTGCGGCTCTGGGCTCGGCACCAGGGGCGGTGCATCGTCGAAGGTAGGGACATAGGCACAGTGGTCTTCCCCGCTGCGCCGGTGAAGTTCTACCTGACGGCGAGTCCCGAGGAGCGGGCGCGCCGACGCTTGGGCCAAGAGGGGGGAGCCTCCTACGAGGAGGTGCTCGCGGACGTCGTCCGTCGCGATGAGGCGGACATGTCGAGGGCAGTTTCGCCGCTCGTTCCCGCCGACGACGCAATAGTCATCGACACCACGACCATGGATCTGGAAGAAGTACTTGCCCGAATGGGTGCCGCCTGTGAACGTCGAAGCGTAACGTTTTCATGACCTCGAACGAGGTTGACGTGCCAGTGCTTTCCGAGACAAGATCAAAACGAGCGAACTCGACCGGTGGACACCTGATCGATTCGTGCGGGTGTCGCGCTACGTTGGCCGTCCGCTGCGGAGCTGAGCGGGGTGACTGTGACGGAACGTGAGAAAAGGGGCGTCATGAGGCAGTCAGTCGAGGCGAACCGCGATCAAGGCAGGCCGCGTGCTCAGGCTGATTGCCTGTTCTGCAACCTGGATGACAGCTCGCTGAACGACATAATGACGTACAGCGAGAATTTCGTCGTGCGGCGGGACAACTTCCCGAGTTCCAGGGGGCATGTGGAAGTGGTGCCGCGCAGACACGTCGAGTCTTTCTTCGACTTGACGGCGGCGGAGGTCGCCGAAGCGTTCGAGCTCATGCAGGAAGCCCGCAAGAAGATCGACGATGCCTTCGGCCCGGCGGCGTACACGATCGGTGTGAACGACGGCACCGCTGCCGGCAGGACCATCGATCACCTGCACATCCACCTCATCCCGCGGTACGAGGGGGATGTCGAGGACCCGCGCGGCGGCATCAGGCAGATCCTGCCCGGCGTTCACCATCCCGACGACTGGGCGCCCAGGTCTTGACCGCTTCGACGATGTACCAGTCCTTCCGTCCGCAGTAGGCCCACTCGACCGACGCGAATCCCGTGGCGATCAGCTCCCGCACGACGTCGTGCGGGCGACGCCAGGTGAACCACCGGTCAACGTCCATGCGCTCGCCTCGGTGCCACCCCTCCTTGTCGTCGTCGCGCAGGCTGATCGCAGTCGCACCCCCCTCCGCGAGCACCCGGTAGATCTCTCCGAAGGCTCGCGGATAGGCGGAGCCGGGGATGTGCAGCAGGCTTCCCGACGCCCAGACCCCGGCGAAGACGCGATCGCGGAACGGCAGCGTCAGCAGATCGAGTTGGACCGGCTTCGACGACGGTCCGGCTCGGAGCAGCTTGAGGAGCTCGGCACTCAGATCACCGCTGATCACGTCATGTCCGGCCGAGATGAGATGCCGGGTGTCACGTCCCGCACCGCAGCCGAGGTCGAGCACAGGACCTTTCGGCGCCCTCCCGCGGAACCTCTCGAGTTCTTCCTCCAAACCCGGGAAGTCGCTGAAGCGGTCCGTCTTGTCGGCGTAGGCGGACGCATCCCGGTCGTACGCCCGCCGGGTAGCCGCGGTGATGAGTGGCAGTTGCGGATCTTCTACGTGCACTCGAAGTCCTCCTGACCTATCACCAGGCCGAGCCTGGTCATCTCCTCGCGCACCGCGCGGCAGTCGAGCACCTCGAAGCCGTGGCTCGCGTCGACGCTGATGCACCCGATGAACCGGCTCCGCCCGTCGCGGATCGGCGTGGCCAGCAGGGCGGTGCGGTGGTTGAACGCGCGGAACTTCCTCCACGAAAGGTTCATCACCGACTCAGGACCGTGCTGCTCGACATGGGCGTCGAACTGGGCCTCGGTCGTCAGCTCGTCGATGAGCGGGGCGGCGTCGAAGAACGTCTCCTTGTTGGACTGCCAACACATCCCGACCACACCGACCCCCTTTTGAGGGGTGAACGGCTGGTTGAGCGGGTAGGTGGACATCCGGTAGGTGCTCACCCGCACCAGCACCCCGACCAGGGGGTGGCGCAGGGTCCGCTTGCGCCGCCAGACGTGCATTGCCAGGTCACCTGTCTCCAACGGCGGCTGGACGTTGCCGCTGATCTCGAGCATCTGCCCGAAGCCGGCGAGGATCCTTCGGCGGATGTTGACGTTGCGGTCGAGGACCGAGCGTTTCTGGTGGCTCTCGAACGGGGTCAGCGCGCCGAACACACCTGCCGCGACGAGCAGGACGAGCGGTACGTAGCCGTGCCCCTGCAGGAGCGAGTCCCAGAACAGCTTCGAGGGAACGTTGTAGGCCTTGCCGGCGAGTCCTACCGTCGCGACGAGCAGAGCGGCTCTGTCCAGCGCCACGGCCATCACTTGCTTCACGCGCTACCTGCCGGCTTGGTCCGGAACGTGCCGCCACGCCTTGCCGGGCAGTGAGGTGAGCTCACCGTTCGATCCGAGCATCACGGCACTGCCGGAGTCCGTGACCTCGCCTATCGCGTGCAGTGCCATCTCCTGCCTCAGCTGTTCCACCGCATCGGGCGGCGCGGTGAAGGCGAGTTCGAAGTCGACGGAGTCACCGAAGACCAGACCGAGCGGGTCCAGACGGAGGTGGTGGGCGACGGCGGCCACGGGTTCCGGCAGCGGGACGGAATCCTCGAAGATGGTGATTCCGACGCCACTGGCCGCGGCAAGGCACTCGACGGTCGCCTTCAGCCCGTCGGACGTGTCCTGACAGGACGTGACGCGCCCGCAGGCGGCAAGCGCGATGCCTTCGTCGACTCGGGCACTGGGCCGGCGCCAGCTCGCGAGCAGCGTCGCGAGGTGGAGTTCATCGATGGCCGGATCGGGGCGCTGAGCGCGGAGGTACTCCATCGCCGCTCCGGCGAAACCGGTCGGCGCTGTGACGCAGACGAGATCGCCCGGCTTTGCCCCGCTCCGGAACAACGCGCCTCCACGCCTGCACGTGCCGAGTGCCGTCGCGGACAGGATCAACCTCTCGGCGCTCCCGATGTCACCACCGATGTTGGGACAGCGGAACCTGCGGCAAGCGTCTTTGATCCCTTGCATGATGCTTTCGAAGGTCTCGTCGCTCATGTCCGCCGGGTAGCGCACGACCGACAGAAGGCCGATGGGATGAGCGCCCATGGCGGCGATGTCGCTCACGTTGGCGGCGGCCAGGTAGTAGCCCAAGTCGTACTCGGTCAGATGCCCCATTTCGTAGAGGCGGAACTTCGGGCCGCGCACGTAGTCGGATCCCACGACCAGTTCCTGGTCGCCGCTCATCCTGAAGACGGCGCAGTCGTCCTGTGCGTCGGCGCCGGCGATGAGATCGACCGTGCTTCCCTCGTCGGCCACCACCTGCTTGGTCGCGACACTCTGGTCGCGGAACAGGTTCATGATGACGTTCGCCAGCCGGGTCGGTTCGTCGGATCTCGTCATGACCAGCTCTCGACCATTTCCATGGTTCTCCGCAAGCAGTCCTTGCGCACGACGACCGCGTAATCCCACTCGGGATCGGGAATGTCGAGCGTGGTCGCGACGACCGATCGGAGGTACTGGCGCCGCTGGTTCCCGTTCGGCATGTAGACGCGACTGCGTCCGAGGTGGTGGCGGAGGAAGTAGGCCGATTCGGGCCACGGGGCGTCGCCGAGCTGTGTGATCGATTCGAGGTCGACGTACAGCAGTTCGTCGCGGATCAGCAATTCGTCCACTGCTGTTCCATCGGCCGGCAACAGGTGCAGGTGGGCGTGCGTGATGCAGGCGTGGGTGTGCTCGTCGGTGCCGGAGCCGTGTTCCAGGACCAGAGGCTCGCCGAACGTGCGGCGGTAGCGGTCCGAGATGTCGGACAGCAGCTCTTCCGTTTCACCGGGGTGGTCGCCGAGCACCTGGGCGAACGACAGGTAGTGCTTGCGGGGCAGGAGCAGGAGGTGGCCCGTCACCAGAGGGGACATGTCCGCCAGGACCTCGAAGTTCGCAGTGGACCAGGCTCGCCGATGTGGGGGATCGCCTTCGTAGAAACGGTGGAACGACGTATCGGCGGCTCCGGCGATTTCCTCGCAGAAGTCGGCGCCGTCGCACTGCGACATGTTGATCACCTGCGATTCCTCGTGTCGACCGCGAGTCATTGTGTTCGATGGGGCCTCGTGATCGTGTCGCAGTTCGATGGCGAATCAGTGTTCGGCGACCGAGGTTAACTCGAATGTCGCAACCCGATTAATGACAAACAATGGACATTCGCTCGTCGTACCACTTCTGGCGTCCAATTCTGGCTGAACGGGAATCCATGAAGATCGCGCGCACGTCATTCTGCCGAGGTGGAATACCTTCGCGGTGCTCGCTCCCGAACTCGTCGCCACGACCCGCGGATCAACCGGCCGTCCCGGGGTATCCGCCCGGATGCGCATCATGCGGGCGAACAAGCTCCCGGTCCACGAAGCCGTCACCCAGCTCCACGACAGAGCCGTCAACTACGACGTGGAAGAGATCCGCGGATCCGAGTGGCACTTCGACCACCACCGGTTCGTGCTGGGCACCGACCCGCCGGGCCGTCCGAAGGAGGGCTCGGTGTGGTGGCACGCCTACAAGGAGGTGGCCGCGTACGCCTTCACGCCCGCCGGGCTGTTGCGCGCCCACTACCTGCGCGAGGCGCCGTTGCTCGGCAAGGACCTGCTGCTGGTGGGCCGGTTCGCCGTGGTGCGGTTCGTGATGGGGGTGCGGATCACCGAGACCGGGTTCGACGAGGACGGTGTGCGCTACTCGTGGGGCTGGAGCTACGAGACGCTGCAGGGGCACATCGAGCGCGGCCGGGTCGACTACCGGGTCGTCAAAGACCTCGAGTCCGGTCTGGTGACGCTGGAGGTGAACAGCTACAACCAGGTCAACCCCCGCGCGCATCCGTTCATCAGGCTGGGCTGGTCGCTTTTCGGCCGGCGTGCGCAGCACCGGTTCTACCGGTCCGTCGGGGAGAACCTGCGTCGGCTCGCTCAGCAACCCGAGGTCACCGACACCCGGACGGGTACCGAGGACGTCGTCGAGGTGCCTCGTGGCGTCGCTTCGGGCAAGGAACCGTTCTGGGCCATCGCTGTTCTCGACGGTGCGAGGGACCCCGACCGAACGCATACCGCCCATTAGGCCGGGTACACGGCCCGGAACGGGGGCCTATGCGAGAAGAGGTCGATGGTGAAGGTTGTGATCACCGGGGCGTCGGGGAACGTCGGCACCGGTCTGGTCCGCGCTCTGGCGGCGGACAGCCCCGACCACGAGATCGTCGGCGTGTGCCGGCGCCCACCGGAGGCCGTGGCGCCGTACGACTCGGTCACGTGGCAGGTGTGCGACCTGGCGGCTGATGACGCGCCGGACATCCTGGAGGACGTCATGCGGGGCGCCGACGCGGTGGTGCACCTGGCGTGGATGTTCCAGCCCGTCCGGGACGGGGCGCGGTTGCAGCGCACGAACTTCAAGGGCACCGCGGCTGTGCTCAGGGCGGCCCGGCGTGCCGGTGTCCCGCACGTCGTGCACGGGTCGTCGATCGCGGCCTACGGGTCCGCGCCGACCTCGACCGTCTCCGAGGAGGCGCCGACCACGGGGGTCACCGGTTCGGCGTACGGGGAGGGCAAGTCCGAGGTCGAGGCCGAGGTGGCGCGGTTCGCCGCGGAGAACCCGGACGTCGCGGTGGCGGTCGTGCGACCGGCGCTGGTGGCCCAGGCCGGCGCCTCGGCGAGCTTCCTGGCGCTGTTCCTCGACCCGGTGGTGCCCCGGCAGGTGTTCGGTCTGATGCGCCGCGGACGGCTGCGGCTGCTGCCCTTGCCTTCGCCGCTGCGGGTGCAGCTGGTGCACGCCGACGACGTGGGTGACGCGATCGTGCGGATCCTGCACAGGCGCGCACGAGGGCCGTTCAACGTCGCCGCCGACGCGTTGGAGCTGGAGGACCTCGCCGCCGCGGCCGGCGCGCGGGCCGTGCCCGTGCCCGTGCGGGCGGTGAAGGCGGTGGTCAGCGCGTTGTGGAGGCTGCGCGCCCTGCACATGTCGCCGGGGTGGTTCGACGTCGGCACTAAGTCTCCGCTCATCGACACCACCCGAGCCCGCGAGGAGCTCGGCTGGGCGCCGCTGAAGACCAGTGCGGAGTGCGCGCGCGAACAGATCGGCGGCATCGCTGACGCGACCGCGCTGCCCAGTCCCGCGTTGCGCCGCGACCGCTTCAAGACCGAGCCGACGGCCGCCGGCTCCCGGCGACGCGTGCGTCTCACGAGCCCGTGACCTCGTAAACCAGTCGACTCCCGACCACTGTGTACGACTTCGACTGACGCCGTCGGGGTGTCGGGTGGTGACGCAGCCACGCCCACGAGGCAGAGTGGCGGCGTGGACCAGCGGGAGATCATGCAGCGGGCGCTCGGCGTCCTCACGCTCACCTACGACGGCGCCGGGTCGAACGACTACCTGCGCATGGCCCTCAAGTCGTTGCAGGAGGGCGTGTTCAGCTACGAGGTCAAGGTCGACGGCGAGCTGAACGAGGCCGGTGCGCAGGCCCTCAAGCAGGCGATGGACCAGGTGTTGTCGCAGTTCGGGTGGTTCACCGCCGGCCTGCTGTACGCCTTCCACGGGGTGGCGCAGGCGTACGAGAACGACTACGAGGACGCCGACGTGCAGGAGATCCTGCGGCAGCTCGCTCTCAGGCTCGCCGACTGACCAGTTCCGCGCGGACGCCGTCGGAGAACGGCGTCCACGCCTCGACCGCCCACGGGCCGAAGCGCAGGTCCGTCAGGGCGACGCAGGCGGCGGAGATCTCCGGGTCGACCCACAGGAACGTGCCGGACTGGCCGAAGTGGCCGAAGGTGCGCGGGGAGGACGAGTTGCCCGTCCAGTGCGGCGATTTCGTGGAACGGATCTCGAAACCGAGGCCCCAGTCGTTCGGCTTCTGCATTCCGTAGCCGGGCAGGACGCCGTTCAGGCCCGGGAAGACGACCGACGTCGCCTCGGCGACCAGTTCGGGCGAGACCAGCCGGGGGGAAAGCAGTTCCGCGGCGAAAAGTGCCAGGTCGGCGGCGGAGGATTCGGCGCCGGCGCCCGCCGAGCCGACCAGGGCCGAGGATTTCATGCCCAAAGGCGCGAAAACGGCTTCGTGCAGATAAGTCGCGAACGGCATTTCGCACGCCTCGCCCACGAATGACGCCAGCACGTCGAAGCCCGCGTTCGAGTAGATGCGGCGGGTGCCCGGAGCGGCCTGCGCCTCTGGCTTGTCGAACGCGTAGCCGGCGGTGTGCGCGATCAGGTGCCGCACGGTCGAGCCGGCGGGGCCGCAGGGCTGGTCCCACTCGACCGCGCCCTCCTCGACGGCGACCAGGACGGCGTACGACGTCAGCAGCTTCGTCACCGAGGCGAGCGGGAACACGCGCTCCTGGTCGCCCAGCGTGCCGACCACGCCGTCCGGGGACGACACGACGGCCACCGCCACGTTCTCGACGGGCCACGACGCTGCCACTTCGACGCTCTGCATGGGACAGACGTTAACGTCAGGGTGTGACAGTCCGGGAACTGATCGTCCTGGGAACGGCCAGCCAGGTCCCCACGCGCCAGCGCAACCACAACGGCTACCTGCTGAGGTGGGACGGCGAGGGCTTCCTGTTCGACCCGGGCGACGGCAGCCAGCGGCAGCTGCTCAGGTCGGGCGCGGCCGCGAGCGACATCACCCGGCTCTGCATCACGCACTTCCACGGCGACCACTGCCTGGGCGTCCCCGGCATCGTCCAGCGGCTGTCCCTGGACCGGGTCCCGCACACCGTCCACGCCCACTTCCCGAAGTCGGGCGCGCACTTCTTCGAACGCCTCCGGTACGCCAGCGCCTTCTACGACGCCGCGGACATCTCGGAGGAGCCGGTCGAACGCGACGGCCTCCAGGCCGAGGGGAGGTTCGGCAGGCTCGAGGCCTTCGCGCTCGACCACGGCATCGACAGCTTCGGCTACCGCCTGGTCGAGCCGGACGGCCACCGCATGCTGCCCGAGAAGCTCGACGAGCACGGCATCCGGGGGCCGCAGGTCCGCGTCCTGCAGCAGGAGGGCGAGCTCGGCGGCGTCAGGCTGGAGGACGTCAGCGAGCCGCGGAAGGGGCAGCGGTTCGCGTTCGTCATGGACACGAGGCTCTGCGACAACGTCTACGAGCTCGCGGACAACGCCGACATGCTCGTCATCGAGTCGACCTACCTCGCGCGCGACACCAAGCTCGCCGGGGACCACGGTCACCTCACCGCCCAGCAGGCCGCCCGCGTCGCCAGGGACTGCCGGGTGCGCAAGCTGGTCCTCACGCACTTCTCCCAGCGCTACGACGACCCCGCCGAGTTCCACGCCGAGGCCGCCGCGGAGTTCGACGGCGAGATCGTCATCGCGAAGGACCTGGACCGGGTGCCGGTGCCGAAGCGCGCCACTGGTCGGTGACGATCCCGGTCAGCGAGGACGACCGCGGCTCCCAGCCCAGCGCGCGCAGCTTCGAGGCGTCGGCGCGCTGCGTGCGGACCTCGCCGGCGTGCGCGGGCTTCCAGTCGACGTGCACGGACCGGCCGGTGACCTCCGCGACCGTCGACAGCACGTCCTCCACCGAGGCCGCGGTGGCGCCGACGTTGTAGACCGACGACGTGCCCACGGCGCAGGTCTCCAGAGCCACGACGAAAGCAGCAGCAACGTCGTGCACGTGCACGAAGTCGCGCACGGCCGTGCCGTCGCCGTAGACCTCCATGCCCGGCAGGATCCCGGCGGCGCACGCCACGGCACGCGTGATCACCCGACTGGTGTCCGTGTCACCACCTCCAGCGACGTTGAACAACCGGAGAGTGGTCGCGCCGATCCGTCCCGACCGCGCCGCCCACGCCACGAGGTCTTCGGCGGCTGCTTTCGAAGCGGCGTACGGGGAGGAGGGTTCGCGGACGGACCCCTCGGTCAGCGGGGCGTCCGACGGCCGGTAGACGGTGCCCGTCGAGGCGAGCAGGAACCGCTGGCCCCGCAAGGCTTTGAGCAGGTTGAGCGTCCCGCCCACGTTCGTCTCCCAGTAGGGCAGCGGGTCGAGGAACGACTCCCGGACGCGGGCCGCGGCCGCCAGGTGGATGACGGCGTCCACGTCGTGCAACTCGAACGGTTCGGAGAGGCGTTGCCGGGACGGAACAGGCTCATGGCCGTGAACCCGCAGCTCACGCACCACGGCGCGGCCGACATAGCCAGTGGCACCGGTCACCAGAACTCGCACGGGTTGACCCTAAAGGTCGACGTTGACCCCGCCGATAACACACGAGTGAGTTACCCCCATCGCGCTGTGCACACAAGCATCGCCGAGCTTCTGCACGACCACGCCGTGCACGAGTTCAAGCGGCAGGAGTTCCTTCGCAACGTGGCTGACATCGTGGGAGCCGCACCCGCGCCGCAGCCCGCCCCCGCCGGACTCACGGCGCCGCTGCCCTCGACCAACCCCAGGCGCAGCTTCCTGACCCGCGTCGACCAGGTTCTCCGGGACGCGTCGCGCGCTCTCTGACCAGCGGGTTCGCCCACTGATCCACTTGCCGCGAGGCTCGCGCCGACAGGCCCTCCGCAAGATTCATCCGGCCGTTGCCGGACCGTGCTTCGACACGCATACCGGGTGGCTCTACGCTACGCGTCACCCGGCGATCGCCGGTCGCATCCTTCTGCTTCTCTCAAAGCGGGTTCTCGGCGATGAATCATGTTCTCGCAGCGCTCAACGAGCGCCTCGGCAGGTTGTTCGGTGACCGGCTCGTCGTGCTGGCCGGTGGCACGCGTCTGGCCAAGCGCGCCCAAGAGCTCCATGCGCTCGGCGCTCGCCATACGCTCGTGCTCGATACCGACGATCACGCCCCGCTGCATGATTCCGTGATCGCCCGTTGGGTCTCGCTGGGCATCAAGGGCGGCTTCGTCGCCGTCGAACAGCGCCGCCTGGGCAAGCTGCTGACGAGGCCGAGCGCCGAGGTGAAGGAGGTCCTGCGGGACTTCGACGCCGACGGCGAAGCGGTCGTGATCAGCACGCCCTACAACGAGATCGGCACCTTCCAGGGCCGCCCGGTGCTCAACGCCCGGCAGCACTCGTGGGTCGAGCTCGAGAACAAGACCACGATCGACGCGCTCTGGGACGAGCTCAGCGCCCGCCGCGCGCCCGCGATGGTGTTCGACCTCGACTTCGAACGCCTCTGGGGCGCCTCGGAGATCCTGGACCGCGGCGCGGGCGTCGTCTGGTCCGGCGACGGCCCGGCGATCAACGGCGGTGCCAACTTCGTGCGCCGCGTGCGGTCCTACGAGGAGGCCAAGGAGGCCTTCGACGTGCTCGCGCCCAAGTGCGAGCAGGTCCGCGTCATGCCGTTCCTGGAAGGCATTCCGGTGAGCGTGCACGGCATCGTCTTCCCCGACGGCACCGCGGTGCTGCGCCCGATCGAGATGGTCGTGCCGCGCCGCCAGGGCCAGGCCAAGTTCCTCTACGCGGGCTGCGCGTCGTTCTACGACCCGCCCGTGTGGATCCGCGACGAGATGCGCAACCTGGCCCGCCGCGTCGGCGAGCACCTGCGCGGGACCGTCGGCTACCGCGGCACGTTCACGCTCGACGGCATCGCGACCGAGGACGGCTTCCTGCCGACCGAGATCAACACCCGCTACGGCGGCGCGATGGTCTGCTTCGAGGACGCCGTCCCGACGCTGCCGCTCGCCCTCGTTCAGGTAGCCCTGGTCGCAGGCTGGGACCTCGGCATCTCCTCGATGGAGTTCGAGGAGCTCGTCCTGCAGGCTGCGGACAACCACCGCGCCGGTGCCGTGGGCGCCAACGTGCGGGCCGTGCAGCCGACCGAGGTGGACGAGCGCCGGGTGATCTTCACCGGCTGGGCGTGCCGCCTCGCGCACCCCGAGGAGCCCGCGCACGCGACGTTGCGGCTCAGCCCGTCGCCGATCGGCGGCCGGCTGGACCTCGACCTGCACCGGGAGAACATGCCCGTGGGCGCTCCCGTGGCGGCGCTGACGGTCGCGGCGTTCGCGCTGGCGGACCAGGAGTGGGGGACGGGCCTCGGTGCGCTGGAACCCGCTGTCGCGGTCGAGGACGGCATCCCGGTCGAGGAGACCTTCGAAGAGGCCGTGACCGCCTAGAGCGGTCTACCAGGCGCCCTCGTCGCCGTACGCGGAGATGAGGGCGAACCGGTAGCCCATCAGGGCGGCGGCGACCTCACGGGGCTGGTGCGCCGGGCGCACCAGCCCTTCGCCGAGCACCTTGGGCCGCGGCACGTCGAGGCCGAGCAGCTCGGGTGTTCCCCTCAGCAGCGCCACCGCGATCTCGGCGGCCTCGGCGAGCATCTCCTCGCCCGGCAGGTCCGTCATCTCCTGCATGAGCCCGTGCACGAACGTGGGCAACCTTTCGGGCACCGCGCAGGCGAGGGCGACCAGGCACGCGACCCGTTCGGACGCGAGCGCCTCGAAGATCTTCGGCGCGCCCTGGGCGACGGCGTGCCGGGTCTGCGTCAGCCAGTCCGGTGCCGTGCGGGGCAGTTCGCGGCCGAGGGCGTTCCAGCGGCGGTGCGTGCGCCGTCCGTCCTCTGTGTACCCCTTGCCCGCCAGCGCGAGGGCGGCCAGCAGGAAGACCACCCGGTCCCGCACGTCGCCGGCGACCTTGTACGAGGCCCCCAGCTCCACCAGGAACGGCACGGCGCAGAACGACGCCTGGGAGACCGTGTCGTCGGTCAGCAGCCGGTCGGCGAGCGAGCTGAACGCCTCCAGCCGGACGTCGGCGGCGGGGTCCACCAGGGAGCGCAGCAGACGGGGGACGCGACCGGCTCCACCCCGGCCGTCGTGGACCTCGCTCCAGGGAATCCTGTCGAGTCCGCGCAACGGGTCAGGCCGTTGCCAGGCGCGCGGCAGCTCCATAGGCGGGAAAGGTACGGGATGTCAGGGAAAGCGCCTCGGCGCCTCGCCCGTACGATCTCGCCGTGTCCTTCTCGGTGGCCGACATCTTCTCGGGTGCGGGCGGCATGAGCTACGGCTTCCACGCCCACCGCGACTTCCGGGTCGTCGGTGCCGCCGACGCGCAGATCGGCAAGCCCAGCTCGAAGCTCGGTTCGTTGCGCTGCAACGACACGTATCGCGCGAACATCGGCGTCGACCCGCTGGAGGTCGACCTCGGGAAGGTCTCGCCCGCGGCGTTGCGCGAGGTCTGGGGCCTGCGGCGCGGCGAACTGGACGTGCTGCTGGCGTGCCCGCCGTGCTCGGGCTTCAGCCGGATCACCTCGCAGAACCACCTGCGCGACGACCCGCGCAACTCCCTCGTGGGCCGGATCGCGGTGTACGCGCAGGAGCTGCGCCCGAAGGTCGTGCTGATGGAGAACGCCCGCGAGCTCGTCAAGGGCAGGCAGCGCCACCACTTCGACAGCCTCGCCGAAGAACTCACCCGAATCGGTTACAAGGTCTGGGGCGGGACGCACATGCTGTCCCGGTTCGGCCTGCCGCAGCTGCGCGAGCGGACGCTGATGGTCGCGGTCGACGGAGGGCTGCCGCTGCTCACGCTCGACGACCTGTGGGAGGGCAGGGTCGTCCGCCCGTCCGCCGTCACGGTCCGGCGCGCGATCGGCAAGCTCCCGGTCGTGGAGCCCGGCGCCGCGGACCCGGACGACCCCATTCACGTCTCGCCGACTTTCTCGCAGGACCGCAGTCTCGAAAGAATGCGGGCCATTCCGGCAAATGGCGGATCGTGGGCCGATCTGCTCCGGTCACCGGAGACGGCCCGGTTGTTGAACCCCGCGCAGCGCAAGATCGTCGAGCAGCGGAACTGGGGTTCGCACCCGGACGTCTACGGCCGGATGTGGTGGGACGAACCGGCCCGGACGATCAAGAGGGAATGCGGTCACGTCGGGAACGGGCGTTATGCCCACCCGGTCCAGCACCGGCTCTGCACCGTGCGCGAGATGGCGCTCCTGCAAGGGTTCCCGCGCCAGTTCCGGTTCGACGTCTCGATTCTCGGGAACGCGTACCGGCACGTGGGCGACGCCGTTCCGCCGCTGATCGCCTACCAGTTGGCCGGGCTCACCCGGTGGATTCTCACCGGTGACCGCCCCGAGCCCCGGGACATGTGCCTGCGCGGCACTTCGCTGCGTCCGGGAGACATTCGTCCGGCAGAAGTTGTGGAATTGGTTGCCTGACCGTTGAACCGCTCGTGGCGTTCATCCGTAGCGGACGCGTGGGCAGATAACTGTTCAGCAACGAATTTAACGTCACCTGACGGAATGAATGCATCGCACCCCTATCCACTGTGGACACCCTGCGTATGTTTCCGCTGCTCACAGTGGGTGTCGTAGGACTCCATACCTCACCCGTACGTGTGTCACCCCATCAGCTAACGTCCCGCTCGCTTCCTGTCGGGTCAGTGTCGATGTCCGACGTGCCGACCGCCCCGACGGATGACTGACTTCCCGCCGCGTTCGGGCTAATTTCAGTGAGCAAGGAGACCCATGGCTTCCCGGTTGAGGATGGGCGCGGCGCTGCTCGGCGCCACGGCCCTTCTGTCGTTCTCGGCCCTTCCGGCCCACGCTGACGTGATCATCAAGCCGGACCGCGGCGGCCAGGAGGACGGCCACGACGTCCACCTCATCAACGGCGACCACCACCACCGCCAGAACACCGCGGTGATCAAGCTGCGCATCGAGGGCGACGCCGAGCGTTCGAACGTCCTCACCTACTGCGTGGAGCTGCCGACGCCGCTCGAGGACCGGGACGCCCTCAAGGAGGTGCCGTGGGACAAGCACCCCAACCCGAAGACCAAGTTCAAGGTCAACGCGGGCAAGGTCCTGTGGATCCTCACGAACTCCTACCCCGGGCAGCCCATGGACAAGGTCCAGGCGAAGTTCGGCAAGCAGTTCGACAAGAAGGAGACGATCGCCGCCACGCAGGCCGCGATCTGGCACTTCACCGACGAGGCCGAGCTCGACAGCAACAAGACGAACGCCGACGTCGCCAAGCTGTACGAGCGCCTGGTCAAGGACGCCACGGCGAACGAGATCAAGGAGCAGCCGAAGCCGACGCTGGAGATCGAGCCCGCCTCGAAGTCCGGCAAGTCCGGTGAGAAGATCGGCCCGTTCAAGGTCACGACCACGGCTTCCGAGGTCAAGCTGACCGCGAACCTCCCCGAGGGCGTCACCATCACCGACAAGGACGGCACGCCGCTCGCCCTGCAGAAGCAGGGTGACAAGGTCGCCGCCAAGTCCGCGGGCGACAAGGTCTCCGAGTTCTTCGTGAACGTCCCGGAGAAGGCCCCGACCGGCAACGCCTCGATCAAGCTCTCGGCCGAGGCCGAGCTCGCGATCGGCCGCCTGTTCGTCGCGCACAACAAGGACAAGGAAGACGTGGCGCAGTCGCTCGTCGTCGCGCAGCCGCAGAAGGCCAAGGTCGAGAAGGAGGCCAAGGCCGACTGGAAGCTCGAGGTCAAGCCGACCGAGCCGACCACGACCACGGCTCCGACCACGACCACGGCCCCGACCACCACCACGGCGCCGGAGACCACCACCCCGAGCACCACCTCCACCACGCCGGCCGCCCCGGCTCCCGGTGGTGGCGAGGACCTCGCCCAGACCGGTGCGTCGATCCTGTGGCCGCTGCTCGGCGGTCTGGTCCTCGTCGGCGCCGGTGCGGGTGCGCTGTTCGTGGTCCGTCGCAAGAAGGCCGGCGCCTGATCTGAGGTAGCCGCCCCGTAGACGAACGCCCCCTGGTTCCGCGCCGGAGCAGGGGGCGTTTGCCTTGTCCGGACCCGGTCAGCGGCGGCTGGTGCCCGCCACGCCGATGTCGCCGTCGGCGATGGCGACGTCCCGGTGGGACGACGCTCCGGAGAGGATCGCGCGGGCCGGGTCGCGGAAGTTCTCCACGACCTCGACGCGCTGCACCGGCTTGGCCGTCGGGATGACGGTCTCCGGCGTCCAGTGGCGACCGAACCGCACCAGATAGGTGTTCACGTTCGGCTTGCCGTCTTCCCGGCCTCGCGGTCGTGCACCCCGCCGGCGACCGGGCGCCGGTCACTGCGAGCGGCGACGTTCGTGGCCGTGGTCGTCACCGTGAACTACTTCCCCTGGTTCTGACCGCGACGGCGGCCGACCCAGGCGGCGGTGGGCCACATCTTCGTAGTCGCGGAGCCGACCTGTCCAGGCGGAACTGGCGTGATCGCGGCTATCAACACGAGGGGCCTGCTCGGGTACCCTGCGTCAGGGACGAAGGAGCACCACATGAACTTCGACGAGATCAAGACCAAGGCCGTGGACCTCGCCGAGCAGCACCACGAGCAGGTCGACAAGGGCGTGGACGCCGCGGCGGACTTCCTCGCGGGCAGGTTCGGTCACGAAGAGCAGGTCGACTCGGTAGCCCAGAAGCTCAAGGACATCCTTCCAGGTGGATGAGTGAACTCCTTCAACGCCATTGACGCCGGGCGGGTCACCTCCGGGGAGACCCGCTCCACCTCTGCCCGCAGGCCGGAGATGTTCACCTGGCAGGGCATCCACGAGCCGCGGCTCGAGCAGGTCCGCCTGCTCCTGTCGAACGACCAGCGCCTGCGCGCCTCCGGTCGTCTCGTCGCCGCAGGCCCCGACGAGCAGTTCAACGCCTCCTTCGAGGTGTCCGTCGGCGAGAGCGGCCAGGTCACCAGGCTGCTCCTGCGCACGGCCACCGTTCTGGAGGAGCGCCAGTGCTCCCTCTCCCGCACCGAGGACGGCGCCTGGCTCGTCGACCACGGCCAGGGCAGCAAGCGCGAGACGTTCAACGACGCCCTCGACGTCGACGTCCAATTCGCCGTGCTGTTCAACGCCATCCCGATCCGCCGCCTGGGCCTGCACCGCGAACCGGGCGAGCACGCCCTGCCCGTGGTCCGGGTGTCGCTGCCCGACCTGTCCGTCCGCGCCGTCACCCAGACGTACAAGACGGTGTCCGTGGCCGACGACGTCTCGGTCGTGCGGTTCAAGAGCGGCGGCTTCGAGCAGAACATCAAGGTCGACGCCAACGGGTTGGTCGTCGAGTACCCGCTGATCTCGAAGCGGATTTAGAGCCCGTCCAAGAAGTACTTCCTTCGTGGCGAGTCCCCGGCCGGCGGTGGAAGTGACCTGGCGCGGCCCTCTAGCGTCCGACCATGCCGAAACGGTTCTCGAGCGTGGTCGGACGCTCGTTCGGTGATGGCGTCCGCGATGCCATCCAGTCCACCGGGATGACGCAGCGGCGGATCGCGGAGCTGCTCGACTGGGAAGAGGCCAAGGTCTCGGACCTGGTCAAGGGCAAGGGCGGGGTCACCGAGGTCGAGCTCGCCATGCTCCTCGGGCTGTGCCGGGTGGAAGCCGACGAGGCCCGCCGCCTGCTGGCACTCTTCCGCGAAACCCGCGAGAAGGGCTACCTGGAGTTCAACGAGGACGGCGTGCCCAACCAGTTGAGCACGCTGATCGACCAGGAGCGGCTCGCCAACAAGATCTCCGTGTGGGCGATGGACCTCATCCCCGGCCTGCTCCAACTCCCGCAGTACTCCGCCGAGGTGGTGCGTGCGGTCCCGAAGGTGCAGCCCGAGCAGGTGGCGGAGATCGTCGCCGTCAAGGCGGGGCGAAGAGCGATCTTCCACCCGAGCCGGGAGTTCGTCTTCTTGATCCACGAACAGGCTCTGCGGCTGCGGGTCGGAAGCGCCCAGCTGATGGCCGAGCAGTTGAGCGAGCTGCTCCTCATGTCCATACGGCCCTACGTCAGCGTGCGAATCGTCCCTCTCTCGATCGGTACGCACGCCGGGCTCGCGGGCTCTTTCACCAAGTTGGCCTACGAGAAGTTCGAGCCTGTGGTCTACCTGGAGAGCCACAACTCCAACCTGTTCCTGGAGGACAAGAACTCGATCACCGCCTACGACGAAGTGCTGAAGGCCCTTACCGCTCAAGCCTTGGATGGTGAACAATCAAGAGAGTTGATCACCAGCTTGCTGGCGTGAGGAGACAGGCATGACGACCTGGCGGAAGAGCAGCTACAGCGGCACTTCGAGCGACTGCGTCGAGGTCGGTCGTGGCGTCGGCATCCGGGACAGCAAGGCGCCGACCACGCACCTGCCCGTGTCGGACAAGGCGTGGTCGGCGTTCCTGGCGGAGGTCAAAGCCCGCTAGAGCATCTCGCCGAGCACCTCCGGGTCGATCAGGATCGGCGCCGGCCGGTACGCGGGCGGCTCGACGCCCATCAGCGCGCGGACCAGGAAGTCCCAGGCCTTGGTGCGCACGTACGCCATCCGGTCGATGAACAGGTGCTCGCACCCCGGCACGATCACCACCTCGCAGTCCTTGCCGGCCGCGATCACCGCGTCCGCCAGCGCCAGCGAGTGGTCCGGGTGCACGGTGTCGTCCAGCTCGCCGTGCACCAGCAGGAGCTTGCCCTGCAACTGGTCCGCGATCTCGACGTTCGAGGCGCGCTGCCAGGCCTCCGGGTTGTCCGCGCCGTCGACGTTCTCCGCCCAGCCGAGGCCGATGTACCGGGCGTCGTGCGAACCCGACAGGGCGACGCCGGCGCGGAAGGTCTCCGGGAAGGCGAGCACCGCCCGTCCTGCCGCGAAACCACCGCCGGAGTGGCCCATCACGCCCACTCGTTCCAGGTCCATCCACGGCCGTGACGACGCCAGCTGGTGCAGCGCCGCCACGTGGTCGACCAGGCCGCCCGCGTCGGCGAGGTTTCCTGCGAGGAACTCCGCCGAACGGCCCGGGGTGCCGCGTCCGTCGAGGGCCACCACGACGAAACCGAGCGCTGCCAACGGTTCCGCGTCGAGGCCCATGCCGCCGGGGTCGAAGCACGGGGTGACGCGCGTGACCTGCGGGCCGGGGTAGACGCTGTCCACCACGGGATAGCGCAGAGACGGGTCGAAGTCGCGCGGCTTGTAGAGCACGCCGTAGACGTCCGTGACGCCGTCCGCTGCCTTGACGCGGAAGCGCTCCGGGGCGGTCCAGCCCGCCGCGACCAGACGGCTGATGTCGGCAACCTCCAGTGACACCAGCACTTCGCCCGTCCACGAGCGCGCAGTCGTCACCGGAGGGGTGTCCACAGTGGATGCCGAGTCGACGAAGTACGAGCCGCACGGGGACACCGTGACGACGTGGTCCGAAGCATCGTCGGTGACGACGGCGAAACCGGTGCCGTCCAACGAGACCCGGCAGACCGTGCGGCGGTACGGGTCCTCGGCGACCAGGCCCGACGCGATGAAGTGGACGACCCCGTCGGCGACGTGCAGGATCTCGCGGACCAGCCACTCGCCCGACGTGACCTGCCCCAGCAGTTCACCGGTGTGCAGGTCGTGGCGGTAGAGGTGGCCCCAGCCGTCGCGCTGCGAGAACCACAGCACCTCGTCACCCACGACCCGCACCAGCGGCGGGCCGTACATGAACTGGTTGGGGCTCGTGCGGCCCGTTCCCGTCTCGGTCACCACGACGCGCACCTCGCCCGTGACGGCGTCCATGCGGTTCAACGTCAGGGTGTGCTGGTCGCGGGGGCGGGACAGGAAGTAGACGGCCGTGCTGTCGTCCGACCACCACGCCCAGCCCGCCGTGACCGGCGAGAACTCCGGCATCAGCAGCGGTTCGGCCGCCGCGAAGACCGTCGTGCCGGCCCGCACGTCGAACACGACCAGGTCGGCGAGCGGCGCGGAGGTGTCGCCGGGGTAGGCGTAGTGCTGGGTGTGGGTGACCGGGCCGCCGCCACCGGCCGGGCGCGACTCGATCAGGTGGGTCTTCCGCACGGTGCGCTGGTCGGTGCGGTGGGCGAGGACCTTGGACGAGTCCGGGGACCAGGCCAGGGCTGGGGGCAGGTGCGGCAGGCCGAACTTGCGCATCAGCGTGCCGTAGCTCATGGAGTCCGGGCCGTAGCCGTAGCCCAGGCCGGGAACGCCGTCGGTGGTCAGCGCCCACTCGCGGTCGCCGGAGCGTGCCCACAGGTCGTGGCCCCGGCGGGAGACGGCGACCTCGCCGTCCGGCGAGGCGACCTCCAGCGGGTTGCCCGGTGCCGCGAGGAACGGCGTCGGGTCGAAGTCCGGCGTGCGGGTGCCCGCGACCGGGTCGACCACCACGAACCGACGGGAAGCGCCGTCGCGGACCTGGTACCAGAACCGGCGGCCGTCCTCGATCCACTGTGGACTGACCCGGTCGCCGACGACGAGCTCGCCGGGGGCGGCGGGGCGGCGGAGGAGTTGTTCTGCGGCTCGGTAACCGGCGTCGGTGATCATGGTGGTCTCCCAGGAGGTCGAGTGGTCAGAGGCCGCGGGCGGTGATGTCGCCGTACGACGTGGTGGCGCGGATGGCCACCGCGTCCGAGCCGTCGTTGCGCAGCGAGTTGGTGATGCGGCCGTAGGTGGTGCCGGCGTCGAGCGAGGCGGAGCGGTCGGTGGCGACGGTGATGTGGCCCTTGAGCGTGGTGATCTCGGCCGAACCGGTGAGGCGGCCGATGGTCACGTCGCCGGCCTGCGTCGACAGCCGGACGTGCGCGGCCTCGTCGATCTTGATGTCGCTCTGCGCGGCCTCGAAGGCGATGTCGCCGAGCCGGCCGACGCCGCGGAACTCCGCGCTCGCGGCCTTGGCCTCGACCCGCGACCCGGCGGGCAGCTGGACGGTGATCTCGACCGAGCCGGACGACCCGAGGAGCTTGCCGCCGGAATCGGCCTCGATGCGCAGGACCCCGTCGGCGAACGCGACCGAGACCTTCTCGGCGGCCTTCACGTCGCGGCTCTTCGAGGCGTCGACCGGCAGGACCTCGACGGCGGCGTCGGCGCGGTCGGAGGCGATGAACTGGACGCGCCCGGCGGGGATGTCGAGCAGGGCGGCGATCGGGGCGGTGGTGGCGAAGGTCTGCATCTCTGGCTCCTGTGACTCGTTGTTTCCGATGAGGGAAAGCTACGTTGCGTTTCCGGATCTGGCCAACAACTTCGTTGCACAAAAAGCGAGTAATAGCAGTTCAAAACCCTAATATCGTTGCAACCGGATCTGAATCTAACGCAACGACTGTTGCAATGAACTGAAGGTGAAGGCTATGCTCGCGGCATGCCAGGAGGCCGACTCACCCAGCAGGAACGCCGTCAGATCGCCCTCGGCCTCGCCGACGGCCTCGCGTACGCGGAGATCGCGCGGGGTCTCGGCCGGCCCACCTCGACGATCACGCGCGAGGTCCTGCGCAACGGAGGTCCCGCGGGCTACAAGCCCGACATCGCCCAGCTCTCCACCGAACGCCGGGCCCAGCGCCGCAAGGCGGCGTCACCGAAGGGCCGGCGGGCGGCGGAGCGCACCGACGGGCGCGACCCGGAGGCCGTGCGGGAGTTCGAGGAGGTGTTCTCGGGCATCTTCATGGGGCAGGGCCTGCCCAGGATGACGGCGCGGACGCTCGCCAGCCTCTACGCCACCGACTCCGGCAGCATGACCGCGCAGGAACTGGTGTCGCACCTGCAGGTCAGCCCGGCTTCGGTCTCGAAGGCCGTGGCGTACCTGGAGGGCCAGGGCCTGATCGGCCGCGTGCGCGACGAACGCCGCCGCGAGCGCTACGTCGTCGACGAGGGTGACATCTGGTACCGGTCGATGATCGCGAGCGCGCAGGGCACGACGACGCTCGCCGGGGCCGCGCGCCACGGCGTCAGCAGCCTCGGCCCCGGCACACCCGCGGCCGTCCGGCTGGAGAACATCGCGCGGTTCCTCGACTTCGTCAGCGAGGCCATCACCCGCGCCGCCGAACAGGCGCGGGACGTCCTGCACACCAAGCCCTAGACGCGGACCGCGACCGCCACGCCCTGGCCGACGCCGACGCACGCCGCCGCGATGCCCACACCGCCACCGCGCGCCCGCAGGTGGCGGCACAGGTCGATGACCACGCGCGGCATCGAGGCGCCGAGCGGGTGCCCGTACGCGATGGCGCCGCCGTGCACGTTGACCTTCTCCCTGTCGATCTCGGGGAGGTGGTGCACGACCGACAACGCCATCGCGGCGAACGCCTCGTTGATCTCCCAGAGGTCGACCTGCTCGGCATCGAGGTGCAGGCGCTTCACCAGCTTCCGGATCGCCGGGACGGGCGCGACCGTGAACCGGTGCGGCTCCTCGCCGGTCGTCGCGCTGCCCAGCACCTCGCCCAGCGGCTCGACGCCCAGTTCCGCCGCGATCGCCTCCGTGCCGAGCAAGGCGGCCACGGCGCCGTCGTTCATCGGTGACGCGTTGCCCGGTGTCACCGACCCGTTCTCCGAGAACGCCGGCTTGAGCTTCGCGAGCTTCTCGATGCTCGTGTCCGCGCGGACGTTCTCGTCGCGCCTGATCGCCGTCCCGTCCGGCAGCTGCACGGGGAACGCGAAACCCTCGTGCACGCCCGCGTCCCACGCCGCGGCGGCGCGGCGGTGCGAGCGCAGCGCGAAGTTGTCCATCTGCTCGCGCGTGATCCCCAGCTCGTGGGCCACCTTCTCGGCGGCCAGTCCCAGCGGAACTGTGTAGTGCTTGGGCATGCGCGGGTTCACGAGCCGCCAGCCGAGCGCCGTCGACACGGTCTCCAGGCGGTCCGGGAACGCCTTGTCCGGGCGGGCCGTCACGAACGGCGCCCGCGACATCCCCTCGACACCGCCCGCGACGACCAGGTCCGCGTCCCCGGTGATCAGCGCGCGGGCGCCCTGGATGATCGACTCCCCGCCCGAGGCGCACAGCCGGTTCAGCGTCACGCCCGGCACCGAGACCGGCAGTCCCGCCAGCAGCGCGGCCATGCGGGCCACGTTGCGGTTGTCCTCGCCGGCGCCGTTCGCGTCACCCAGCAGCACGTCGTCGATGCGGGCCAGGTCGAGCGACGGGTAGCGGCGCAGCAGGTCGACGATCGGCAGCGCGGCGAGGTCGTCCACGCGGATGCCGGAGAGGCCTCCGCGGTACCTGCCGAACGGCGTGCGGGCGGCGTCGATGATCAATGCGCGAGCCATGCCCCCATCTTGGGCCAATCAGGGCTTGAGCAAAAAGGGGACGTAACCCGTTTCGGGGTGCACTCCCTGATCGGTGCTGAAGGCCTTCACCTCGACCGCGTGGGCGCCGGGGCCCAGCGCCGCCGTGTTGAGCGAGATCCGCCACCGGCCCGCGGCGGCGGGGCCGTCGGCCGTGGTGGGGACGGTGGCGATGTGCGTGCCGTCGAGCCTGACCTCGAACCCGGCGAGGCCCGCCACGGCCGCGTCCAGGGCGTTGACGCGGACCTCCAGCACCACGCGGCCCCGGTTGAACGCGGCACCGTTCCCGACGGGCTGCCCGCCGGCGTCCAGCACCTCGGGGACGGGATCGGCGAGCGCCGGCTTCGCGTCGACCAGAGGGGTCGAGCTCTCGCGTTGGGTGATGCCCTGCGGGCCGGTCAGCTCGACGTCGGTGTGGGTGACCTGGATGCGCTCCTGCGTCACCAGCCGCACGTTCAGGGTGTCGGTGAACGCTTCTCGCGGCAGGTCGGCGACGGCCGGGTACTCCGCGCCGGGCTTCCACGGCGTGCCCTCGACCGCCGGCCTGATCGGCACCTCGACGCCGTTGACCTCCACCGCCGGGACGGGCGTGCCTTCGCGGGACGGGATGAGCGCGATGCGCAGCTGCCCCGCGGTGACGTCCGCCAGAGGCGTCGCACCGGTGCTCGCCGGGCCGTCCAGGCGCACCTGCGGTGTCGGGCCCGCAGGCGGGGCGTCCGCCCTGGCGGTCCGGTAGCCGATCAGGTCGACGCCCGCGCGGATCCGGTCGCCCGCGAGCGCCGCGAAGCCGACCAGCGCCGTCGCCTCGCGCCACTGCGGCACGAACGACGAGGTGGCGACGACGTCACCGTCGCGCACGACCTGGACGCCCGCGGAGCTCAGCACGACCTCCCAGCGCACGGTCACGCCCGGCAGCGCGGGCGGGAGCGGCTTGGCGGTGGTGCCGTTCGGCACCAGCTCGACGACCGAGTTGCCGGCGGCGTCGGTCGAGACCGTGGCTCGGACGGTGTTCGGCGGCACCGGGTCGCCCTGGACGCTGACCGGACCCGGCACGAGGTCGAGCAGCAGCTTGCCGCCGGTGCCCGGGGCGTCGGTATCGACCACGAGCCGGCTCTCGTCGTCACCGCGCACGAACGGCGTGCGCGCCCTCAGCGTCACGGCTCGGGTGCCGCAGCTGCTGCCGACCACGAGCCGGTCGTGGTCCTCCTCGTCGCCCGAGGTGGCGCGGGCGCAGTCGGTGCGCTTGGAGAGCCGCCACCGCCGCAGGTCGGGTTCGGCGGGGTTGTCGAAGCGGTCGACGAACGTGTACGGGGCGTTGTCCGCGCGCGGGGTCGCCCTGGTCCTCGCGGGCTGCGACCGCTGGCCGAAGGAGTCGACCGCGCGGATCTCGACCTCCTGCTCGCGGTCGTTCAGCAGGCCGTTGAGCTGCGTGCCCGGCCGCGTGACGAGCTTGGTCTTCTCGCCCCACCGCACCTCGTACGCGGGCGCGTCGCCGGACCAGGCGAGCTGGATCCTGTGGTGGCCGGCGCGCGCGACCACGTTCGAGGGCGTGCCCGGACGACCCTGCGGGCCCGGCACCAGCACCTGCTCCGCCGCGTACGCCCGGAGCTTCGTCGGCGGCGGGGGAGCGGTGGGCAGGGTCGAGTCGCTCCCGCCGGTGTCGCGCAGCACGAGCACGCCCGCCACCAGCGCGAGGCCCGCGACAGCGAAGGCGACCCGCTTCATGACGGTCACGCTAGGGCGTTCACCCCAGTGCGAACACGGTTTCCGCGATAACGGCTTCGCCACCGTCCGCCGGAAGGACGCCGAGCTTGAGCCGAGCGCTCGACCCGACGCCCAGGGCCGCTGTGTCGAGCCAGAACTCGTGCCTGCCGGGGACCGCGGAGCCCTGCTCGTCGGTGGGCAGCGCGGCGATCCGCTTCCCGTCCAGCTCGAGCTCGATGCCGCGGTGGCCGATCGCGTTCACCTCGGCGGTGACGAGGACACGGCCCTTGCGCGGCAACGGCTGCGGAGGCTTCGTGCCGTCCTCGTGCACCACGTGCAGCCGTGGCGCCCCGATCTTCATGCCGCCGGGGCGGTCGGAGAGCCGGGGGAGGGCCTGCGGACGGCTCTCGGGCTTGCGGATGACCACGAGCCGGGCCTGCTGCGCGGCCGCCACCTTCCCGGTGGTCAGGGGCAGCTCGGAGACCGTGACCTGGCGGCCGGGCACCGACGAGACGAGCTTCGCCGCCACGGCGTCCTGCGGCAGTTCGACGTCCCTCTCGAGCGGGATGACCTCGGTGGGCACGACCCGTTCCGGCACGCCGCCGACGCCGAACGCGTCCAGGAACCCGCCGCCGTCGATGCGGATCCGCGGGTGCACCAGCCGTTCGGTGATCGCGACGGGCTCGTAGGCGACCACGACGCCGTCCCTCAGCGCCACGACGGCGTCCGGCAGCACCCGCATCTCCCACCGGTGCCGCACGCCCGCGACGAGCCCGGTCGTCTGCGAGTCGCCGAGGGTGATCTGCCTGCCGGTGCGCGGCAGGTCGGGGTCCGCGATGATCCGCGTGCCCTGCGTCGTGACGTCGAGGCTGACCGAGCCCTTCGGCTGCGCGTCGGTCTCCTCCAGGTACTGCCACGGGTCGGGCAGCAGCGTCAGCCGCACGTGGCTCGACTCGACCGCGCCCGCGACGCTGACGACCGCGCGGCCGGTGGCGCCGTCCGCGGCGGGCATCCCGAACCGGACGGGCGTGTTCGACTGGAAGGCCGCTGTCGGGCAGTCGACGTCGATGCGCCTGCCCTGCCCGAACGGCCGCAGCCCGAGGCACTCCGGTTCCGCCTGGACCCGCCACTTGCGCGGGTCCAGCGCCTCCGGTCCGTCGAACCTGTCGACCTGGCCGACGAGCTGGTCGTCCCACCGGTCGTCGTAGAGGTCCTCGGGCGTCGCGCTGATCAGGAGCGGCTCGGACCGCCTGCCGGTCGCGCTGACCGCGCGGACCTCGACGGACGTCT
This sequence comes from Lentzea jiangxiensis, assembly GCF_900104175.1. Lineage (GTDB taxonomy): Bacteria > Actinomycetota > Actinomycetes > Mycobacteriales > Pseudonocardiaceae > Lentzea > Lentzea jiangxiensis. Next base: position 491,963 of record NZ_FNIX01000004.1, on the reverse strand, counting down.
CCGCGTCGGGGTCCAGCCCCGGCAGCTCCACCTCGGGGGTCGGGACGAGCTGCACGTTGCCGTTCCAGCGCACCTCGTACGCCGACGCCGAGCCGTTCCAGGCGACCTGCAACGCGTCCACGTCCAGCGCCCGCGTCCGCGGGTTGGCGGGCTTCGCCGGCTCCTGCGACGCGACGACCTCGACGCCGTCCGCGATCTCCCGCTTGAGCGTGCCCGGCGCGTCACCGGTCCGGAGCGCCACCACGGCGGCTACGACGAGCGCGAGACCACCGAGCCCACCGGCGAGGGTCCGTCGATCCACCCGGCGACCCTACGACGTTTCCGCGACAGCGGTGCTGCCGTTCAGCCCAACCACACGCCCGCCACGCGACCCGAGGTTGCGCAACGCCGCCAGTGCTCCCGGCTTGGTCAGGTCGATCGTCACGCCGGTCCGCCGCGGCTGGTCGACCAGCGCCTTCCTGCCCTCGTGACCCGCCTCGATCGTCTTCGCGAGGCCACCGGTCGACGCGAGCGAGCCGCGTGCCGCGCCGAGCCTGCCGAGGGCGTCGTCGACGGCCATCAGCAGCGCGTCCCGGTTGCCCTCGCACATCGCGCGGACCAGTTCCGGCCTGCTCCCGGCGACGCGCGTGCCGTCCGCGAAGCTGCCCGCCGCGAGGGCCATCGCGAGAGGTCCGCCGCCCGCCCCGACCGCCGCGAGGACCGCCGCCATGATGTGCGGCAGGTGGCTGATCCGCGCCACCGCCTCGTCGTGCTCCTCCGGCGTCGTGGGCACGACGTGCGCTTTCAGGTCGAGCGCGAGCCGCATGACGTCGTCGAGGTGGTCGTCGGCCTCCTCGGGCGTGACGACCCAGGCGGCGTTCTCGAACAGCGTGGCGCTGCCCGCGTCCCAGCCGCTCCTGCTCGTGCCGGCCATGGGGTGCCCGCCGACGAACCGCGCGTGCGGCGCGTACCGGTGCACGGCGTCGTGGACGGGTCCTTTCACGCTCGTGACGTCCGTGAGCCGTGTGCCCGCGGGGACCTTGCGCAGCAGGTCCGGCAGCGCGGGCAGCGGCACGGCGAGGACGACGAGAGCTTCCCGGCTGCGGCCGAGGGCCTCGTCCACGGTCGTGATGTCGAAGCCCTCGGCGCGCGCCTTGTCCGCGTCCTCCCCGCTCGCCGTCGCACCCCACACGGTGCGCCCGGCAGCTTTGGCGGCCCGCAGCACGGAGCCGCCGATCAGTCCCAGTCCGATCACGCACACGTCTCGCACGGCGCTCATCATTCCGTGCCGCACGTGTGCGGCGAACTACCGGAGGGCGTCCAACGCGAACGCCGCGTACATCGCCACCCCGTGCTCCATCGCGGCCTCGTCGAACAGCACCCGGTTCGAGTGGTTCGGGGCGGCCTCCTCCAGGTCGATCCCGCGCGGGCACGCCCCGAGGAACGCCATCGCCCCCGGCACCCTCTGCAGCACGTACGAGAAGTCCTCCGCGCCCATCAGCGGGTACTCCATCGGCTCGCTCCACGAGGCGCCCATCGCCTGGGCCGCGAGGTCGACCACGTGCTTGCCGACGGCGTCGTCGTTCACCGTCACCGGGTAGCCGGGGACGATGCTGACCTCGGCATGGCACCCGTAGGCGGCGGCCGTGTGCTTCACGGCCTGCTTGAGCTCCTTGTGCACGAGCGCGCGCGTCGCCTCGGACAACGTCCTGATCGTCCCGTCCAGGGTCGCGACCTCGGGGATGATGTTCGTGGTCGTGCCGGCGTTGATCTGCGCGACCGTCACCACCGCGGGCTCGTGCACGCTGATCCGCCGGCCGAGCATCGTCTGGATCGCACCGACCATCGCCGCCGCCGCGGGCACCGGGTCGAGCGCGTTGTGCGGCATCGCGCCGTGGCCGCCGCGGCCCTTCACGTGCACGTGGAACGTGTCCGCGGACGCCATCATCGGACCGGGCCGGCACGTCACCACGCCCGACTTGAGCGTGGACGTGATGTGCAGGGCGAACGCCTTCTCCACGCCGTCGTCGAGCAGGCCTTCCTCGATCATGTGCCGGGCGCCGTGGTGGCCCTCCTCGCCCGGCTGGAACATGAAGAGCACGCGCCCCTTCAGCGCGTCGCGCCGGTCCGCCAGCAGCCGTGCGGACGAAGCCAGCATCGCGACGTGCGTGTCGTGGCCGCAGGCGTGCATGTTGCCGTCTACTTCGGACGCGTACGGCAGCCCGGTGTCCTCCTGCAGCGGCAGCCCGTCCATGTCGCCGCGCAGCAGCACGGTCGGCCCCGGCTGGTCACCCTCGAGCACCGCCACGACGGAGGTCGTCGACTCGCCCTTCGTGATCTTGAGCGGCAGTCCGTCCAACGCGTGCAGGATCGCCGCCTGCGTCTTCGGGTTCTGGAGGCCCTGCTCGGGGTGCTTGTGGATCTGACGGCGCAGCGCCACCGTGCGGGGCTGAAGCACGCGCGCCCCTTCGAGCAGTCCGGCGAGACGGGGGTCCGGCGTAGTTGTGCTCATCCACCGATGGTGCCACCACCTCGGCTACCGGGAAGGTCGTCTGGGCCCTACGGTGTGCTCATGACACAGCAGGAGCCGGTCAACGGCTTCGCGGTCGCGGCGGTCCGGGAGGACGGCCGCTGGCGGTGCAGCAGGATGGACAGCTCCGCGCTGTCGGAGCTGGACGCGGCGATCACGGAGCTGCGCCAGCTGAGGTCGACGGGAGCCGTGTTCGGGCTCCTCGCCGTCGACGACGAGTTCTTCATCATCCTCAGGCCCGTGCCGGGCGGCGTGGCGCTGCTGCTCTCGGACGCGGCCGCCGCCCTCGACTACGACATCGCGGCCGACGTGCTCGACCTGCTGCGCGTCGACCCCCCGGACGAGGAGGACAACGAGCTCTGGCCGGAAGGCGACCTCGGCGTCCTCTCCGACCTCGGCATGCCCTCGCACGAGCTCCAGATCATCGTCGACCAGGTCGACCTCTACCCGGACGAGCAGCTCCAGATGATCGCCCAGCGCATCGGCTTCATCGACGAGTTCACGAAGCTGCTCGACACGATCGAAGCGTGACCACCTCGGAGGACATGGTCCGCGCGGCCCTGCGCGCGGCCTCGGCGTCGGGCGCGGACGTCCCGATCGGCGCCGTCGTCTACGCGCCGGACGGCACGGTGCTCGCCGAGGCCTGCAACGCCCGCGAAGCGCTGGGCGACCCGACCGCCCACGCCGAGGTCTTGGCCCTGCGCGAGGCGGCCACCCGCCACGGCGACGGCTGGCGCCTCGACGGCTGCACCCTCGCGGTCACCCTGGAACCGTGCACGATGTGCGCCGGCGCGCTGGTCCTGGCCCGTGTCTCCCGTCTCGTCTTCGGCGCCTGGGAGCCCAAAACGGGCGCCGTGGGCTCGCTCTGGGACGTCGTGCGCGACCGCCGGCTCAACCACCGCCCCGAGGTCCAGGGCGGCGTGCTGGAGCAGGAGTGCGCTGACCTGCTGGAACGCTTCTTCCGGACCCAGCGTTAAGCCGGTGGATCGGGCTGTGTATTGTTCTTACCGGTGGCGTGTCCGAGCGGCCGAAGGAGCACGCCTCGAAAGCGTGTGAGGTGAAAGCCTCCGTGGGTTCAAATCCCACCGCCACCGCTGCTCAGAGCCCCGGTTGCCGATCATGGCAACCGGGGCTCTGACGTTTCGTCCCGGTCTTCGTCTCAGTTGTGGCCGTTAGGCCGGAATCGGCCCCCACCGCGCCGTCCTCGTCGTTGCTCCCCGTCAGCCGTTTCGGCAGACTCCTAGGGCCAGCCCGCCGACGCGCTGAGCGACGTCTCGCCGAGTCGAGGCCGTGATGTGCTGGTACTGGACAGCCATCGCCGTGTTCGACCAGCACGTGATCCACATCACCGTTCGCTCGGCCACCGAGCAACAGCAGCACCGTTGCCGCTCGGGTGGTCCGTACGTGGATCGAGTGGACCACCGCGGCGATCGGTAACCACACCACTTGCGGTAACCGTCTGACCTGCGCGGTTACCGCAGTTGCCGATGTCTGGGGACAGGGAGGCCTACAGCAGCGCGAGGAACTCGGCGGGCGTCAGGCCTGCCTGTCGGATGATCGAGGCGAGCGTGCCGCGCTTCACGGTGCCGTGCATCGGAACGATCACCGTGCGGCCGTCTTCGTGGCGGTACACGGCGTGGCTGCCTTTGGTGCGGGTGTGCTCGAATCCGAGCGACTCAAGGACGCGAGTGACCTTGCGGACGGCAACGTCCGACAGCGCAGGACTCACGCGGCCGTTCCTGGCACCTGGAACGAGGTCACCAATGGGGTTGAGGTCACAGCTGGCTCGGGCACCTCGGAGAGGTACAGCTCGACCGCTTCGCGGAGGTTGTCCAGAGCCTCGTGGATCGTCTGCCCTTGACTGGCTACGTCGACTTCGAGGCATTGAGCGATGTACCAATCCTCTTCTTCGTGCACCGCTGCTGTCAGCGTCCGCTGCTCGCCCATGACTCCAGTGTCCCATCCGATGCCGTCTGCGTCTGCCCGCCGCAACCCCGTCTGGCCGCTCAACGCGCCTTGGGGGAGATGAGAGCCGCGACCGGTTCACCCACATCGACGACAGCAGCCGCGCGCCGTTGCGGGAGAAGTCGATCTCCGGAAGTCTGTCGCGCAGCACCGAGCCGGCCCAGCGGTGGGCGTGGCCGAGGTGGCGGAACGGCTGGTCGAGCGTCCAGTCCGGGGTCGGCGGCACCTGAAAGCCCAGTTCAGCGGCGGTCAGGTGCAGCGAAGTCCGTTGACGATCTCGGCGCAGCGGCGCTCGTGGCCCGGAATCCCCACTCCGGGAGTTGTAGGGACGCCGGCCGGTGCCTGGGAGGGGCCCACAGGCCGGCGTTCCGAGAGCGAGCATACACCATGATCGAACACTTGTTCGAGTGATGATTGAGGGGCCAACCGGTTAACCGTTAGTAACAACGGCTACCAAAGCTCACACGATCGGGGAAAGATGCGTCGGTCCGCCGCATCCCCTGGAGGAAGTTTTGAGACCCACCCTGCCGGTCGTCGGCACAGCGGTGGCGGCACTCGTGCTCGCCGCCGCCCCCGCCGTCGCCGCACCCAGCACCGACGCGTTGATCTCCGAGGTCTACGGAGGCGGCGGCAACTCCGGCGCCACGCTGACGCAGGACTTCGTCGAGCTGGCCAACAAGGGCGCCACCCCGTTCGCCCTCGACGGCTTCAGCGTCCAGTACATCTCGGCGAGTCCCGGCACGACCACGCAGTGGGGCGTCACGCCGCTGACCGGCTCGATCGCGCCCGGCAAGACGTTCCTCGTCGCGCAGGCCAAGGGCACGGGCGGCACGGTCGAGCTGCCGGCCCCGGACGCCACCGGCACGATCGCCATGAGCGGCACCAACGGCACCATCGCGCTGGTCAGCGGCACCGCGCCGCTCACCTGCAAGACGGCCGCCGACTGCGCCGCCGACACGCGGGTCAAGGACCTCGTCGGCTACGGCTCGGCCGCCGTCCGCGAGGGCGCCGCGACGGGCGCCCTGAGCAACACGACCTCGGCGTCGCGCACCGCGGGTGACACCGACGACAACGCCGCCGACTTCACCGTCGGCGCGCCCACCCCGACCAACTCCAAGGGCGAGACCCCGGGCGGCGGCAACCCGGATCCCGACCCGGACCCCACCCCCGGCGACAAGCGCATCCACGACGTCCAGGGCGTCACGCGCGTCTCGCCGCTGGTCGGCCAGAAGGTCACCAACGTCCCCGGCGTCGTCACCGGCACGCGCGCCACGGGTGACCGCGGCTTCTGGATCCAGGACGTCACCGGTCAGGACGACGACCCGCGCACCAGCGAGGGCGTCTTCGTCTACACGGCCGGCACCGCGCCGACCGTGGCCGTCGGCGACAGCGTGCTCGTCAGCGGCACGGTCGCCGAGTACCGGCCGGGCGGCGAGACGGGCTCCAACCAGACCCTCACCGAGATCACCTCGCCCACCACGACCACCGTGTCGAAGGGCAACCCCGTCCCGGCGCCGGTCGTCGTGAAGAACGTCCCGGCCGGCTACCTGCCCGCTCCGGGCGGCAGCATCGAGCAGCTCCCGCTGGAGCCCGCCAAGTACGGCCTCGACCACTTCGAGTCGCTCGAGGGCACGCTGGTCCAGGTCGACGACGCCCGCGTGGTCGGCCCGAGCAACTCCTTCGGCGAGGTCTGGGTCACGGTCAACCCCGACCAGAACCGCAACCAGCGCGGTGGCACCACCTACACCGGCTACGACCAGCCCAACAGCGGCCGCCTGAAGATCAAGGCCGTCGGCACGCTGCCCGCCGCCAACGTCGGTGACGTGTTCGCCGGCGCGACCGTCGGTGCGCTCGAGTACACGAACTTCGGCGGCTACACGCTGGCGGCGCTCACGCTCGGCACGCACACGTCCTCCAACCTGCAGCGCGAGATCACCGCGCAGCAGAAGCAGGCCGAGCTCTCGGTCGCGACCTACAACGTCGAGAACCTCGACCCGTCCGACCCGCAGGAGAAGTTCGACCGCCTCGCGGACGGCGTCACGACCAACCTGCGCGGCCCGGACGTCGTCGTGCTGGAGGAGATCCAGGACAACAACGGCGCCACCAACGACGGTGTCGTGGCGGCGGACCAGACGCTGCGGAAGTTCTCGGACGCGATCGTCGCCAAGGGCGGCCCGCGCTACCAGTGGCGCCAGATCGACCCGGAGAACCTCAAGGACGGCGGCGAGCCCGGCGGCAACATCCGCGTCGGCTTCTTCTTCAACCCGCAGCGGGTGTCCTTCGTGGACCGTCCGGGCGGCGACTCCAAGACGCCGGTCCAGGTCGTGAAGAAGAACGGCCGCGCGGCGCTTTCCGTGTCACCGGGCCGGATCGACCCGCTGAACGACGCGTGGGCGAACAGCCGCAAGCCGCTCGCCGGCGAGTTCAAGTTCCGCGGCCGCACGGTCTTCGTCGTCGCGAACCACTTCAACTCCAAGGGTGGCGACGAGGCGATCCACGGCCGCAACCAGCCGCCGAACCGCTCGTCCGAGGTGCAGCGCGCCAAGCAGGCCGCGGCGCTGAAGGCGTTCACGGAACAGGTCCGCGCGGTCGACAAGGGTGCCAACGTCGTCCTCGCGGGCGACCTGAACGACTACCAGTTCTCGCCGGCGCTCAAGACGCTCACCGGCGACGGCAACCTCAAGGCGCTGATCGACACGCTGCCCACCAACGAGCGGTACAGCTACGTCTTCGAGGGCAACTCGCAGACGCTCGACCACCTCGTGGTGAGCAAGAACATCACGCGCTTGAGCTACGACGTTGTCCACATCAACGCCGAGTTCGCCGACCAGGCGAGCGACCACGACCCGCAGATCGTCCGCGCCCGCCCGTCCACGGGTGACGCGAACGTCGACCGGGTCGTGTTCGCCCTCGAGGACATCCTCGACTGCCTGGAGAACTGACGGTTCGGCCGCTGCCGTCGCCGCGTCAGCCAGACGACGCGGCGGCGGCAGCCGCCGTCGCGGCCACCACCCCGGCCTGGATCGCCTCGACCGCCCTGCGCACGGCGTCGCCCGCCCAGTGGCCGGCCGCGATCTCCTTGGCCCGCCTGGTCAGATCGCGCTTCTCGCCCCTGACCACCTTGTGCACGGCCTTCACCGCGTACAGCAACGTGATCAACGACCCCGTGCGCGCATCCGCACCCCGGTACCCGAGCGCGACCTCGCCGACGGCCTCGCGCACCGCGTCGGCCCCCGGCTCGTCGGTGATCACGTAGCTCTTGCCGGGGAAGATACCGAGCACCTTCCGCGGTTCGACCCGGACGGCACCACGGCTCTCCAGTTGCGCGATGACGTTGTCCCGCACCTTCTTCCGCAGGCGCTCGACCGCCTTCTGCGGCTTCATCGGCTTGTCGATCCTCGCCAGCGACTGCTGCAGCAGCGGATCCCTCAGCGGCGTCGGGTCGACGACCTGGAGCTTCTTGCCGTTGGGCTCGAACGCGACACGCCCCGAGTTCACCAGTTCGATGAGCACGGCTCCCGCGAGCGCGTTCTCCGCCGACGTCGAGTCGACGTGCAGCTTTCCGTTCTGCCGGTTGATGAACAGCAGCATCAGCTCTTCGGGCAGCATCATGCAACGGTAACGCCAGAAGGGCGCCGAACGGTGAACGTTCGGCGCCCTTCGAGAGAGCGGAGGATACGGGATTTGAACCCGTGAGGGGGTGAACCCAACACGATTTCCAGTCGTGCGCACTAGGCCGCTATGCGAATCCTCCGTGGAGAACCTTACCGGACGGGTGTTCCGGGGCCCAAAACGGGGGTCGCCGGAAAAAGTCCGGCGGCCGTGTCGATCTGGCGGGGACCCGCTCGTCGTGATCCCGTAAGACCGAACCCAGGAGGCAACCGTGAAGTACATGCTGTTGATCCACGCGGCCGCTGACCAGCAGTCGAGCTGCACCGTCGAGGACTGGACCACCTACGAGAAGGAGATGAGGGACGCGGGGGTCCTGGTCTCCGGGCACTCGCTCGCCGACCTCGTCACCGCGACCACCGTCCAGGTCGGACCGGACGGCAGGCGGACCGTCACGGACGGGCCGTTCGCCGAGACCCGCGAGGTGCTCGGCGGCTACAACGTCATCGACGTGCCCGACCTCGACGCGGCGCTCGAGTGGGCGGCGAAGTGCCCCGGCTCGCGGGACGGCGGGGCCGTCGTCGTGCGGCCGATCGCCGAGTTCGACTTCTGATCCCGTGAACGTCGAGCAGGTGTTCCGGGAGGAGCACGGCAGGCTGCTCGCGACGCTGGTCAAGCGCTTCGGCGACCTCGACCTGGCCGAGGAGGTCACCTCCGAGGCGATCGAGGCGGCGCTGCGGCACTGGCCGGTGGACGGGGTGCCGGACCGGCCCGGCGCGTGGTTGCTCACGACCGCGCGCCGCAAGGCCGTCGACCGCCTGCGCCGCGACCGGGTGTACGCGGCGCGGCTCGCGTTGCTGCAGGTCGAGTTCTCGCGAGCCGACGCGCCGGCGGGGGAGTCGTTGCCGGACGAGCGGCTGGAGCTGTTCTTCACGTGCGCGCACCCGGCGCTGGCGGAGGAGGACCGCGGCGCGCTGGTGCTGCGGTGCCTGGCCGGTTTCACGACGCCGGAGGTCGCGCGGGCGTACCTGGTGCCGGTTCCGACCATGCAGCAGCGGATCGTGCGGGCGAAGAAGAAGATCAAGCAGGCCCGCATCCCGTTCCGCGTGCCGGACCCGCACGAACTCCCGGAACGCCTGCCCGGCGTGCTGCAAGCCCTCTACTCGATCTTCACCGAGGGCTACGCGGCGCAGCGGGACGACCTCGCCGACGAGGCGGTCCGGCTGGCGAGGATCCTGCGGAACCTGTTGCCGGACCGCGAGGTCACGGGTCTGCTGGCGTTGATGCTGCTCGTCCACGCGCGCCGGGACGCCCGTCCCGCGCTGCTGGAGGACCAGGACCGTTCGCTCTGGGACCGCGACATGATCGCCGAGGGCAGCGCATTGGCCGAGCGCGCGCTGACGGGTGGATACGGCCCGTACGGGGTGCAGGCGGCCATCAACGCGTTGCACGACGAGGCGCCGGACTTCGCCGGCACCGACTGGCCGCAGATCGTGGCGCTCTACGACGTGCTGGCCGGGCTGACGCCGTCGCCCGTCGTCGCGCTGAACAGGGCCGCCGCGGTCGCCATGCGCGACGGGGCGGCGGCGGGGCTCGCGTTGCTCGACGCGCTGGCCGACGAGCCCAAGCTCCGCGACTACCACCCGTACCGGGCGGCCCGCGCCGACCTGCTGCACCGGCTGGGCCGCGACGCCGAGGCCGCGCAGGCCTACCGCGAGGCCATCGCGCTCGCGGGCACCGACACCGAACAGGACTTCCTGCGCCGCAGGCTGGCCGCCGTCGAGGGGCGATCATGATCATGAAGTGGCTGGAGGCCGAACGCCTGGGCGTCGCCGACCTCCTCGAGGACCTGACCGACGACGAGTGGCGCCGGGAGACGCTCTGCGCGGGCTGGACCGCGCAGGAGATGGCCGCCCACCTGACCACGTCGACCCGCACGGGCTGGCGCGACGTGCTCACCGGCGTTGTGAGAGCGCGCTTCGACTGGGAGCGCATGGAGGACGAGAAGGCCCGCGCGATCGCCGCACGGTTCACCCGGTCGGAGTTGATCTCGCGGATCCGCGAGACCGCCGCCTCCCCGAAGCGCGCTCCGATGGCGTCCCCGATCGACCCGCTGGTCGACTTCCTCGTCCACGGCCAGGACGTCGCCCGCCCGCTGGGCCGCGTCCGCGAGATGCCGCCCGAACCGGCCGGGGCTGCCCTGGAACACGTGCTGAAGAGTCCGTTCTGGGGGGCCCGCAAGCGTTTCCGGGACACCGGAATCCCCGATCTTCCGACCCCTGACCTGCTGATGCTCGCCACCGGCCGGACGTTGTCCACAGGTGGGGACAACGCTGTGGGCAACTCGAACATGCGTTCGAATTAGAGGGTTCGCTACACTTGCGTCGGACCTCGTGCGGCACACATCTCGCGAACCTCCCCAGGGCCGGAAGGCAGCAAGGATAAGCGGGCTCTGGTGGGTGCACGGGGTCCCCTTTTCATGTCGGGGTCCACCGGTACTGTCTGCGGCGTGGCGCTCGCTCTGTATCGCAAGTACCGACCGGCCACGTTCTCCGAGGTCGTCGGCCAGGAGCACGTGACCGACCCCCTGCGCACCGCGCTGGCGGCGGGCCGGGTGAACCACGCGTACCTGTTCAGCGGCCCCCGGGGCTGCGGCAAGACCTCGTCGGCCCGCATCCTGGCGCGTTCGCTGAACTGCGCGAAGGGCCCGACCCCCGACCCATGCGGCGAGTGCAACAGCTGCATCGGCCTCGCTCCCAACGGCACCGGCAGCGTCGACGTCGTCGAGCTCGACGCGGCCTCGCACGGCGGTGTGGAAGACGCCCGCGACCTCCGCGACAAGGCCTTCTACGCCCCGGCCGAGTCGAAGTACCGCGTCTTCATCATCGACGAGGCCCACATGGTCACCACGCAGGGCTTCAACGCCCTGCTGAAGATCGTCGAAGAGCCGCCGGAGCACCTGATCTTCATCTTCGCCACCACGGAGCCGGACAAGGTCCTCCCGACCATCCGCTCGCGCACGCACCACTACCCGTTCCGCCTGATCCCGCCCGGTGTGATGCGCACCCTGCTCGAACGCAACTGCGCCGCGGAGGGCGTGGCCGTCGAACCGGCCGTCTTCCCGCTGGTCATCCGCGCGGGCGGCGGCTCGGCCCGGGACACCCAGTCGGTCATGGACCAGCTCCTGTCCGGAGCGGGCCCGGACGGGGTGAAGTACGAGCGGGCCATCACGCTCCTCGGCGTCACCGACTCGGCGCTGATCAACGACGTGGTCGACGGCCTCTCCGCCGGCGACGGCGCGGCGGTCTTCGGCACCATCGACCGCCTGGTGGACGCGGGCCACGACCCCCGCCGCTTCGCGAGCGACCTCCTGGACCGCCTCCGCGACCTGGTCCTGCTCTGCGCCGTCCCGGACGCCGCGGACCGCAACCTGGTCAGCGCTCCGGAGGACGAGCTGGCCACGATGGCGGCCCAGGCGGAACGGATCGGCCCGGCGACGCTGACCCGCTACGCCGAGATCGTCCACCAGGGCCTCGTCGACATGCGAGGAGCCACGGCCCCGCGCCTGCTCCTCGAACTGCTCGTCTCCCGCATGCTCCTGCCGTCGGTGAGCCAGTCCGAAGCGGCTCTGCTCCAGCGCCTGGAACAACTGGAACGCCGCCCCCCGGCCGCCATCGCGGCCGCTTCGGGTGACAGCGCCGCCCCCGCCGGCGGTCCGGTCTTCACCCGCAGGTCCCAGCAGGCAACGGAACCGGCACCCGCGGACCCCCCGAGGCAGCCGGAACCCCAGCGCCCGGCACCCCAGTCCGCCACCGTGCGCCCGGCACCCCAGCCCGTCGCCGTGATCCCGGCACCGGCGCCGACCCCGACCCCGGTGGCGGCCCCGGTGCAGGCACAGCCGACCGCGCCGGTCGCCACCGCCGCGCCTTCCGCTCCTGTCGCGGCACCCGCCCCCGCCCCCATCGCGGAAGCCGGTGCGATGGACGCGACGGCGGTCCGCCGGATCTGGTCCGAACTGCTGGCCGCGGTCCGCTCCAGCAGCCGGAGCACCGAGGCGATGCTGACCAACGCCGTGGTCAGCGAGGTGGACGGCAACGTCGTCACCATCACCCACACCTCGGCCCCCCTGGCCCGCCGCCTGGCGGAGCCGCGCAACACCGAGGCCATCGCCGCGGCCCTGTCCGCGGTCCTGGGCGGCACCTGGCAGGTCCGCTGCACCCACGGAACCCCTGGCGCCACCCCCCAGGCCGCGGCCCCGGCCAAGGCGTCCCGCCCGGCCCCGGTCCGCCCGAGCCAGGCGCAGAACGCCCGCCAGCCAGAACCTCAGCAACGCCCGGCACCGCGCCCGCCGGTGGACGACGTCCCACCCCCGCCGGAACCGCCCGAGCCCGACGACCCCCTGCCGCCGGAACCGGACGACGAAGAGGCGATGCTGGCCGAGGCCGCCCGCCCGGCGGACCCGGACAGCACCCCCGAGGCGAAGGACCCGGAATCGGTGATGCTGAAGCTGCTGGCGGACGAGCTGGGTGCCCGCCCGCTGAAGAAGGCCTGACGCCCGAGTCGGGGCCGCCAGAGCGACAGGCGTGCCGCCCACCCGCGAACGGCACCCGTACGCTGGACGCGACCCACGGAAGACCCAGTACCACCCACCGAGAGGACCAGCGGTGCAACCCGGTCAGTTCGACATGCAGGCCCTGCTCCAGCAGGCCCAGAACATGCAGCAGCAGATGGCGGAAGCCCAGCAGCAGCTGGCCGAAACCGAGATCACCGGCAACGCGGGCAACGACCTCGTGAAGGCCACCGTCACCGGCGGCGGCGAGCTCGTGAGCCTCACCATCGACCCGAAGATCGTGGACCCGGAGGACGTCGACACCCTCCAGGACCTGGTGATCGCCGCGATCAAGGACGCCAACACCAAGGCGCAGCAGCTGGTCGAGCAGAAGCTCGGCCCGCTCGCCCAGGGTGGCCTCGGCGGACTGCTCGGCTAACACCATGTACGAGGGCCCGGTACAGGACCTGATCGACGAGCTGGGCAGGCTCCCGGGCGTCGGCCCGAAGAGCGCGCAGCGGATCGCCTTCCACCTCCTCGCCACGGAACCCGCTGACATCGAGCGGCTCCAGCACGCGCTGCAGAAGGTCAAGGAGGGCGTGGTCTTCTGCGACGTCTGCGGCAACGTCTCCGCCGAGACGAGGTGCCGGATCTGCCGGGACCCCAAGCGGGACCTGAGCCTGGTCTGCGTGGTCGAGGAGCCGAAGGACGTCCAGGCGATCGAGCGCACCAGGGAGTTCCGAGGGCGCTACCACGTCCTGGGTGGCGCGCTCGACCCGTTGAGCGGAATCGGGCCCGACCAGTTGCGCATCCGGCAGCTGCTCAACCGGATCGGCACGGCGACCGACGGGGTCGACATCTCCGAGGTCATCATCGCCACGGACCCGAACACCGAGGGCGAGGCGACGGCCACCTACCTGGTCCGGATGCTCAGGGACTTCCCGGGGCTCACCGTCACGCGGCTCGCCAGCGGGCTGCCGATGGGCGGCGACCTGGAGTTCGCCGACGAGCTCACGCTGGGGCGTGCGCTATCTGGTCGCCGCAGCATGTAGTGGCGGCCCCACCGCGGCTGGGCGGCACACGCCTGGTCGCGGTGGACGGCCCGTCGGGCGCGGGCAAGTCGACGTTCGCGAGGAAGCTCGCCGAGGAGATCGGCGCCCAGCTGATCAGCACCGACCACTTCGCCACGTGGGACGACCCGACGACGCGGTGGTGGCCCCGGCTGTGGCGGGCACTCGACGCCGTGGAGAGCGGCGCGCCGGGCCGCTACCGGAAGACTGACTGGTCCCAGGGGTTTCCGTGCATCGGCGAAGGCGACGAGGTCACGATCGCTCCACACGGGACGGTCATCCTGGAGGGGTTCTCCTCGGCCAGGAAAGCGAACACCCGCCTGAGCTGCGCGATCTTCGTCGACCACCCCGACGGGCGGGTGAGGCTGGAGCGGGCCGTCGCCCGTGACGGCGAGGAACAGCGCGAGCACTTCCTGCGCTGGCAGCAGTACGAAAGAGGCTGGTTCGCGGTCGACGAGACCAGGGCCAGGGCTGACTACGTTGTCACGTCGAGCAGCTGAGCCCGCACGACGGAAGCCTCGGGCGTCCCGATCGCGCTGAACACGTCCAGCGCGGAAGACCAGTGCGCGCGGGCCGCGGCGTGGTCGCCCAGCGCGGAGGAGGCGTCGCCGGCCAGCTGCAGGGCGCGCCCGAACACCCACCGGTGGCCCGAGTCGGAACCGGCCGCGGCGGCACGCAGCGCGCAGTCCAGGGCGGCGGACGCGTCCGAGGTGTCGAGGTGGGTGCGGCCCAGAACGAGCAGCACCTCCATCTCGGCCAGGCGGAACTGCGACCGGCCCGCCTCGTCCAGCGCCGAGGTGGCCGTCGCCAGGGCTTCCTCGTAACGGCCGAGAGCGCGGTACGTCGATGCGAGACCGCGGCGGGCCGAGCAGACGCCCCACGAGTAGCCGGTCTCGACCGCGATGGTGAGCGCCGACGAGAACTGCTCCAGGGCCTCCTCGTGGCGGCCGGCGCCTTCCAGGGCGCGGCCGAGCAGGTTCCGGGCGTCGCAGACGCTCTTCACGTTCTCCAGGTCCTGCGCGATGCGCATGGCGGCGGACGCCTCGACGGCCGCCTCCTCGTAGCGGCCGCGCATGATCAGCGTGATGGCCATGCCCTCGTGCATCGTGTGGCCGAAGTTGCGGGCTGCCGCACGTTCGTACAGCTCGCTCGCGCGCACGAAGTACGACGCACCCAACTCCGGCTCACCGCGTGACGCGTAGACCTCGCCGAGAGCACGCATCGAGTTCGCCTGCGTGATCCACGAGTCGATGCGCGTGCCGGCTTCCAAGGCCTCCTCGAACGTCGCGGCGGCGCGGTCGAGCTGGCCGAGCTGCATGTAGACGCCGCCGAGGTTGAACAGGGCGTTCGCGAGCACCTGCGGCGCACCGACCCGGCGGGCGATCACCAGGGCGCGTTCGAGGTGGTCGGCGGCCTGCTCCAGCTCGCCCAGGTCGATGTGGACGCTGCCCGCGTTCGACAGCACGGCCGCCTCGGCCTCCGGCAGGTCGATGGTCTCCTGCAGCGCGATGGCCTGCTGGTAGTGGCCCAGCGCGTTGCGGTGCCGGCCGGTCACCCAGTACAGCGTGCCGAGCGACGACTGCATCGCGAGCTGGCCGAGCTCGTCGCGGGGCGTGCGGGCGCCGAGCAGGCCCGCCTTGGCCGTCTCGCGCCACTCCGCGGTGAGGCCCTGCGTGTAGAAGTAGCCGCGCAGGGCGTCGGCCAGCTGCCACGGCGAGTTCTCCGGGTCCCGCTCGACGCAGTGGGCGACCAGGGCGACGAGGTTGGCGCGCTCGCAGTCGAGCCAGGCCAGCGCCTCGGTGCTGGTGCTGAACGTCCGCGGCACCACGCCGTCCAGCGGCGCGGGGCGCGGGAACCGGAAGAGCGTCGACTTCATCGCCGCCGTGGCGTTGTCGACCGACCGCACCGCCCAGTCGAACAGCCGCCGCAACGCGAGCCGCGAGTCGGCGCGGCCCTCCTCGAACGCCAGGCGCTCGGCCGCGTAGTCGCGCAGCAGGTCGTGGAACTGGTAGCGCGACGGCGCGTGGTTCGAGATCAGGTTCGCGGTGGCCAGGCGGTCGAGGCGCCGGCGGGCGTCCTGCGTGGTCAGCCCCGACAGCGCCGCCGCCATCTCCGGCGTGAAGTCCGTGCCGGGAACCAGCGACAGCACCCGGAACATCCGCGCGAGCTCCGGCTTCAGGGCCGTGTAGGAGAGGTCGAACGCCGCGTGCACCGCTACCCGCTCGTCGCCTTCGACGGCCAGCGCGGCGAGCCTGTTGCCCGCCCTCAGCTCCTCGACGTAGTCCGCGATGGACAGCTCGGGGCGCGACACGAGGTTGGCCGCTGCGATGCGCAAAGCCAATGGCAGGTGGGCGCACAGGGCCGCCAGCTCCAGCGCGGCGTCCTCTTGGGACGCGACCTCGCCCGCACCCAGGATGCCGGCGAGGAGTGACTTCGTCTCGTGCCAGTCGAGGACGTCGAGCCGCACGTTCGACGCCGCGTGCGAGACGGCCAGGCCGCGCAACGTGTCCCGTGACGTCACCAGCACCGCGCACCCCGGCGACCCCGGCAGCAGCGGCCGGATCTGCTCGGCGGACGACGCGTTGTCGAGCAGCAGCAGCACGCGCTGGCCGGTCAGCGTGGACCGGAACATCGCCTCCTGCTCGTCCTGGTCCAGCGGTACCTGGTCGGGTTCCGTGCCGAGCGCGCGGAGGAACCGCGGCAGCACGTCGACGGCGCTGAGCGGCGGGCCGGGGGCGTAGCCGCGCAGGTTGACGTAGAGCTGGCCGTCCGGGAAGTCCGCGCGCATCCGGTGCGCCGCGTGCACGGCCAGCGCCGTCTTGCCCACGCCCGGCGGCCCGGCCAGTGTGACAACGGGCACACCCTGCGCGGTCCGCAGCAACGCCACGATCAGCGACACGGCCTCGTCGCGACCCACGAAGTCCGGGATGTCCGCCGGGAGCTGCGACGGGACGACCCGCTCCGGCTTCGCGGCGACGACCGGCGCACCCGAGGCCGTCGTGGTCACCGCGCCGATCGAGCCGGACAGCACCTGGCTGTGCACGCGCCGCAGCTCGTCGCCGGGGTCGATGCCCAGCTCGTCGCCCAGGAGCCGGGAAACGCGCTGGTAGGCGGCCAGCGCCTCGCTCTGGCGGCCCGAGCGGTACAGCGCCACCATCAGCTGCGCCCAGAACCGCTCGCGCAACGGGTGGTCGCTCGTCAGCCGGGACAGCTCCGCGACGAGCTCGCCGTGCCGGCCGAGCTCCAGGTCGACCTCGACGCGGCGTTCGAGCACGTGCAGGCGGCGTTCGTCGAGCCTCGGCACCTCGTCGCGGTGCAGGACCTCCGACGGCACGTCGACCAGCGCCGGACCTCGCCAGAGCCCCAGCGCGGCGGTGAACGCGGCCGACGCGGCCTGCAGGTTCCCGGCGGCGCGCTCCTGTTCGCCCTGGTCGATCAACGGCTCGAAGCGCATCAGGTCGATGGTCTTCTCGTCGACGTCGATCAGGTAGCCGTCGGGCACGGTCCTGATCGGCACGGACGGTCCGAGCAGCTGCCGGAGCCTCATCACGTACGTCTGGAGGGTCGCGCGCGCCCGAGCGGGCGGATCGTCTCCCCACACGTTGCCGGCGAGCTCGTCCACGGACACCGAGGTGCCGACGCGCAGCAGCAACGACGCCAGCAGTGCCCGCTGCCGACCGGCCCTGACCAGCAACGGGTCGGAGTCGAGGAGCACCTGGAGGGGGCCGAGCACGCGGAACTCGACCTGCCTGCCCATGCGACCTCCTCCCCGTGTCGTTGTCGTTTCTACAGCCTAGGAGAGCGTTCGACGCATCTGCCGTGCTCACGTTGGGTCAGCGGCCGTGCGCCGCACGTATCAGAATGCCTGGTCTAGTGGCCGGATCGTGACCTGAGTAAGCCCGGACGGGGTATCTACAACGGTTATCGTCGGCGACCACACCGTGAGATGTGCGGATTGTCCAAGGGGTGTTTGATGGTCCACTCAGTAACGGCTCGCCGCCGTTGGGTTGCCGCGATCGGCTTCCTCAGCGTCAGCGCGCTCGCCCTGTCCGGTTGCGCGCAATCCCAGCGCGACTCAGGCGGTGGCGGCAAGGAAGGCGGCACGCTGACCTTCGGCGCCGCCGGCGCGCCGAAGCTCTTCGACCCGTTCTACGCGACTGACGGCGAGACCTTCCGGGTCTCCCGCCAGATGTTCGAGGGCCTGGTCGGCTTCAAGCCGGGTACCGCCGAGGTCGAGCCCGCGCTCGCCACGAAGTACGAGCCCTCCGCGGACGGCAAGACGTGGACGTTCACCCTGAAGGAGGGCGTGAAGTTCCACGACGGCACGGACTTCAACTCCGAGGCCGTCTGCTTCAACTTCAACCGCTGGTACAACCAGAAGGGTGCCGGCCAGTCCGACGCCGTCTCGCAGTACTGGCTGGACAACTTCGGCGGGTTCGCGACCACGCCGGACAAGCCCTCGCTGTACAAGTCCTGCACCGCCAAGGACCCGAAGACCGCGGTCATCGAGCTGAACGAGGTCACCTCGCAGTTCCCGTCGGTCCTCGGCTTCACGTCGTTCTCCATCTCCAGCCCCGAGGCGCTGAAGAAGTACGACGCGGACAACGTCCAGGCCGCCGGTGACGCGTTCACCTACCCGGCCTACGCGAACGAGCACCCGACCGGCACGGGCCCGTTCAAGTTCGGCAAGTACGACAAGGCCAACAACACCGTGGAGCTCGTGCGCAACGACGCCTACCACGGCACCAAGGCCAAGCTGGACAAGATCGTCTTCAAGATCATCCCGGACGAGACCGCCCGCAAGCAGGCGCTCAAGGCCGGCGACATCGACGGGTACGACCTGCCGAACGCCGCCGACTGGGCAGGCCTGAAGCAGGACGGCTTCAACGTCGCGATCCGCCCGGCGTTCAACGTGTTCTACCTGGGCATCAACCAGAAGAACAACCCGAAGCTCGCCGACCTCAAGGTCCGCCAGGCCCTGATGTACGCGATCAACCGCGAGCAGCTCGTCAAGTCGCAGCTGCCCGAGGGCGCCAAGGTCGCGACGCAGTTCATGCCGGACACCGTCAACGGCTACAACAAGGACATCAAGGCCGTCGGCTACGACGCCGCCAAGGCCAAGTCCCTGCTCGCCGAGGCCGGCGCCTCCGACCTGACGCTGAAGTTCTACTGGCCGTCCGAGGTCACGCGTCCGTACATGCCGTCGCCGAAGGACCTGTTCGGCGCGATGTCCGGTGACCTGCAGGCCGCCGGCATCAAGCTCGAGGTCGTCACGAAGCCGTGGAACGGCGGTTACCTGACCGACGTCGACCAGGGCATCCCGGACCTGTTCCTGCTCGGCTGGACCGGTGACAACGGCACCGCGCACAACTGGGTCGGCACGTTCTTCGGCCGCACCGACAACCGCTTCAACACCGGTGTGTCGGCGTGGGGCAACACCCTGAAGGACGACCTGGCCAAGGCCAACTCCGAGCCGGACGAGGCCAAGCGCACCAAGCTCTACGAGGACGTCAACAAGCGGATCATGGAGGAGTACCTCCCCGCGATCCCGATCTCGCACTCCCCGCCCGCTCTGGTGTTGAAGTCGGACATCAAGGGTGTCGTCCCGAGCCCGTTGACCGACGAGAAGTTCGGCCCGGCCTCGAAGGGCTGAGCTGACCAGCTCCCACCACAAGAGAACAACGGGGTAGCTCAAAGTGCTCCGCTACACCATTCGACGGCTGGTCCAGCTGATCGGCGTGGTGCTGGTGCTCTCGATGTTGCTCTTCGCGTGGTTGCGACTTCTCCCAGGAGGGCCGGTTTCGGCCCTCCTGGGAGAACGCGCTACGCCGGAGTCGCGCGAAGCCCTCACCAAGCAGCTCGGCCTCGATCAGCCGATCTTCGTCCAGTACTTCAAGTTCCTCGGTCGCGCGGCGACCGGTGACTTCGGCGTCTCCACCGGTGTCCAACCCGGTGACTCGGCGCTCGACATCTTCCTCCAGCGGTTCCCCGCGACGATCGAGCTCAGCTTCTTCGCGATCCTGATCGCGATCGCGGTCGGCGTCCCGCTCGGGTACCTCGCCGCGAAGCGCCGCGGCGGCTGGTTCGACAACCTCAGCGTCATCGGTTCGCTGATCGGTGTCGCGGTGCCGGTGTTCTTCCTGGCCTACCTGCTCAAGGACGTGGCGTCATCGGCGCTCGGCCTGCCCTCGCAGGGTCGCCAGGACGCCATCGACGCCACGCGCGTCACCGGGTTCTTCACCCTCGACGGCCTCATCACCGGCGAGATCGACGCGACGATCAACGCGCTGGAACACCTGATCCTGCCGGCGATCGCGCTCGCCACCATCCCGTTCGCGGTGATCTTCCGGATCACCCGCGCCGCGGTGCTGGACGTGCTCGACGAGGACTTCGTGCGCACCGCCGAGTCCAAGGGCCTCACCGCACCGGTGATCCGCCGCCGGCACGTGCTGCGCAACGCGATGCTGCCGGTCGTCACGACGATCGGCCTGCAGACCGGTGCGCTGCTGTCCGGCGCGGTGCTCACCGAGAAGGTGTTCTCCTTCGCCGGTGTCGGCCAGGCGCTCGCCATCGGGTTCGAACGGCGTGACTACCCGGTGCTGCTGCTGTTGATCATCATGGCCACGATCGTCTACGTCGTCGTGAACCTGCTGGTCGACCTCTCGTACGCGCTCATCGACCCGCGCATCAGGACGAGGTGAGCCCGGTGGCACTCGGAGTTTCCAAGAAGGAAAAGATCGACGGCCTCGCCGAGTCCGCGGGCGTCTCGCTCGCGGCGAGCGCGTGGAAGAGGCTCCGCCGCAGCCCGGTGTTCCTCACCGGCGCGGTGATCATCGGCATCTTCATCGTGCTGTCGCTGCTGTCGCCGTGGCTCGCGCCGCAGGACCCGTCCGTGCCGATGCTGATCGACCAGGTCGTGAAGGCGCGCAACGAGATCCCGCCGCCCCAGCCGGGCCACCTGCTCGGTGGTGACCTGCAGGGCCGCGACTTCTTCTCGCGCCTGCTCGTCGGCTCGCAGCAGACGCTGATCGTGGGTGTCGGCGCGACGATCATCGGTCTGACCGGTGGCCTGATCCTCGGCACGCTCGCGGGCGCGCTCGGCGGGTGGGTCGACTCGATCGTCATGCGCGTCGTCGACGTCATGCTCTCGCTGCCGTCGCTGCTGCTCGCGTTCTCGATCGCGGCGATGTTCGCGCGGCCCAGCCAGTTCACCGTGATCCTGGCGGTCGCGATCGTGCAGATCCCGGTGTTCGCGCGGTTGCTCAGAGGCTCGATGCTCGCGCAACGGCACAGCGACCACGTGCTGGCGGCGACCGCCCTGGGCGTGAAGAAGGGCGCGATCGTGTTCCGGCACATGCTGCCGAACTCGCTCAGCCCGGTGATCGTGCAGTCGACGCTCGTGCTGGC
The DNA here is from genome assembly GCF_900104175.1 of Lentzea jiangxiensis. Lineage (GTDB taxonomy): Bacteria > Actinomycetota > Actinomycetes > Mycobacteriales > Pseudonocardiaceae > Lentzea > Lentzea jiangxiensis. Next base: position 470,854 of record NZ_FNIX01000004.1, on the reverse strand, counting down.
CACCGCGATCATCGAGGCGGCCGCGCTGTCGTTCCTCGGTCTCGGCAACCCGGACGACCGGCTGCCGGAGTGGGGGCAGATGCTCGGTGACGTGCAGAACGTCTTCGACACGCACCCGCACCTCGCCGCGTGGCCCGCGATCTGCATCATCATCGTCGCGCTCGGTTTCACCCTCATGGGCGAGACGCTGCGCGAAGCCCTCGACCCGAAGAACAGGCGGTGAGTCGTCGTGGCACTGCTCGAAGTACGTGACCTCACCGTCGTGTTCCAGCGCAAGGGCGAGGAGCCGTTCCACGCCGTCGACGGCGTCAGCTTCGACGTCGAGCCCGGCCAGACGGTCGGCCTCGTCGGCGAGTCGGGCTGTGGCAAGTCGGTGACGTCGCTCGCGATCATGGGTCTGCTGCCCAAGCGCGCCACCAAGATCAGCGGCACCGTCACCTACGACGGCACGGACCTGCTGAAGCTGTCCGACAGGGAGATGCGCGACCGTCGCGGCCGCGACCTCGGCATGGTCTTCCAGGACCCGCTGTCGTCGCTCAACCCCGTCGTCCCGATCGGCCTGCAGGTCACCGAGGTGCTGGAACGGCACCGCGGCATGCCCCGCAAGGAGGCCATGATCGAGGCGAAGGAGCTGCTCGACAAGGTCGGCATCCCGGACCCGGACCGGCGGCTCAAGGAGTACCCGCACCAGCTCTCCGGCGGCATGCGGCAGCGCGCGCTCATCGCGATCGCGCTGGCGTGCCGGCCGAAGCTGCTGATCGCGGACGAGCCGACGACGGCGCTGGACGTGACCATCCAGGCCCAGATCCTCTCGCTCATGAAGGAACTGGTGCAGGACCTCGGCACCGCGCTCGTGATGATCACCCACGACCTGGGTGTCGTCGCGGGCCTGTGCGACGAGGTCAACGTGCTGTACGGCGGCAAGGTGGTCGAGAAGGCCATGCGGCACAAGCTCTTCGCCGAGCCGCGCCACCCGTACACGCACGGCCTGCTCGCGTCCATCCCGCGTCTCGACGCCCCGCGCGGCGAGAAGCTCACGCCCATCCGCGGTTCCGTCGCGGACAACATCCCGTGGACGAGCGCCTGCGCGTTCGCCCCGAGGTGCCCGAACGCGCTGGACGTCTGCCGTGCGGAGACGCCCGCGGAGGTCAACAAGCTGGGCCGCCTGCTGCGCTGCCACAACCCGGTGGTGCCGGGAACTCCCGCTGCCGAGGAGGTGCAGGCATGAGCGAGACCCTGGTTTCCGTCCAGGACATGAAGGTGCACTTCCCGATCAAGCGGGGCGTGTTCTTCGACCGCACCGTCGGTCACGTCTACGCGGTCGACGGCGTCGACCTCGAGATCAAGCGTGGCGAGACGTACGGGCTGGTCGGCGAGTCCGGCTGCGGCAAGTCCACCCTCGGGCGGGCGATGCTGCGGCTCAACGAGCCGACCGACGGCAAGATGATCTTCGACGGGCAGGACTTCTCGACCCTGAAGGGCGAGGAGCTGCGCAAGATGCGGCGCCGGATCCAGATGGTGTTCCAGGACCCGCTGTCGTCGCTCGACCCGCGCCAGTCCGTCGAGTCCATCCTGGTCGAGGGCCTGCGGGCGCACGACCTGGACGAGGGCAAGGAGTCCACGGCGAAGCGGCTGCGCGAGCTGCTGGCCGCCGTCGGCCTGCCGTCCACCGCGCTGCGCAAGTACCCGCACGAGTTCTCGGGCGGTCAGCGGCAGCGCATCGGCATCGCCCGCGCCCTGGCGCTCAACCCGGACCTGATCGTCGCGGACGAGCCGGTGTCCGCGCTCGACGTGTCGGTGCAGGCGCAGGTCGTGAACCTGCTGGAGGAGCTCCAGGAGAAGTTCGGCCTGACCTACCTGGTGATCGCGCACGACCTCGCGGTCGTGAAGCACATCTCCGACCGGGTCGGCGTGATGTACCTCGGCGGGCTGGTCGAGGAGGCCACCTCCGAGGACCTCTACGACGAGCCGCTGCACCCGTACACGCGGGCGCTGCTGTCGGCGATCCCGGTGCCCGACCCGCAGGTCGAGGACCGGCGCGAGCGGATCCTGCTCGCGGGTGACCTCCCGTCGCCCGCGAACCCGCCGACCGGCTGCCGGTTCCACACCCGGTGCCCGTGGCGGCAGGCCACGAAGTGCGACACCGAACGGCCGGCGCTGCGCGAGCTCAAGCCCGGTCACAAGGTGGCGTGCCACTGGGCCGAGCAGATCCGCTCCGGCGAGATCCAGCCGCACGAGGTGAAGCCGGTCCTGGTGGAGGAGGACGACGGCCTGTCGCCCGACGTGCCGCTCGTGGGTCCGGCGTCCGTCACCGAGGCGCTCAACCCGTAGCACCCGCCCGTCCGAACGGGGCCACCTCACTTCGAGGTGGCCCCGTTCGTTTCTCCAGGGACCTCCGCTGTCCTCGGTGGATGGACAGTCGTGGCTCGATCCTGCTGAGAGCGGCCGAGATCGCCTCCGTCGACGGCCTGGAGGGCGTCACGATCGGACGGCTCGCGATCGAGCTCGGCATGAGCAAGAGCGGGGTGTTCTCGCACTTCGGCGCCAAGGAGGAGCTGCAGCTCTCGACGGTCCACACGGCGGCGGAGATCTTCGCGCGCGAGGTCGTCGTGGCCGGGGGCTCGCTGCTCGACCTGAGCGAGCGCTGGCTCGACTACTCGAAGCGCCGCGTGTTCCCCGGGGGCTGCTTCTTCGTCGTGACCCGGTCGGAGTTCGCCGCCAGGCCGGGGCGCGTGCGGAACGCGCTGATGTTGTTCACCCTGCGCTGGTTCTCACTGCTGGAACGGCTCTGCGGCGACGCCCAGATGGCGTTCGAGGTGGACGCCCTGCTGACGGCCGCGGACCGGTTCGCGGTGCTCTACGACGACGCCTCGGCGTACGAGAGGGTGCGGTTGGCGCTGCGCGCACGGATCGCCATGCCGACGGGGATGGAGAGGAGCGTGGCCACGCCGAACGACAACAGCATCGCGAGCCACGCCTCGTCGACGATCTGACCGCCGATGTAGCCCACGGTCGCGGGGTAGGCGCTCCACAGCGCCGAGCCGATCGCCGCGACGGGCAGGAACCGGCGCAACGGCCACCTGAGCGCTCCGGCGAGCAGCGCCCCGACGATGCCGCCCGCGGGCAGGAACCTCGCCGCGACGAGGATCGTCTCGCCCTTGGAGCCGAGCTGGCCGGCCGTCCACACGACCATCGCCCGCGCCTTGGCGTTCCGGTTCACCTTGTCGAGGGCGCGCATGCCCGTGCGGCGGCCGACGGTGAAGTTGATCATGTCCGCGACCAGGCACCCGGCCGCGGCGACGAGCACCACGAGGTACAGCGGGACCTCACCGGAGGCGGCGAGGACGCCGGCGCCGATGAGCACCGCCTCCGTGGGCGCCAGGGGCACCACGGCGACCAGGAACAGCACGACGAGGCTGGCGGCTGTGGTGCTCATGACCGGTGAACGTACGTGAGCCAGATGAACAATCCCGACCAGGCCGTTTCTTCAGCGCGTCCACAGGTGGCACCCCCCGGCTCTGCCGAACGGCTCCGGTCGCTGTCCGAAAGGGCACGACCGCACCCGCGGTCCCGAACGCGTCCACGCCTCCTGTCGTGCCGCCTGCCAGGTGTGATCCAGGTCCTCCACCTCGCGCTGCCGTCGGCCGGTGACCGGGGTGGACCTCCGTCGTTGACCTGCTCGTTCGGCCGCCGTTAGCGTCCGAACTCAATTGGAAAGCTTGTTAACCAATCCTTCGAGCCGCCGCCCGTGCCCAGGAGGAACGAAGTGATCAGAAAGCACACCAGGACTGGTGTCGCGATAGCCCTGCTGGCGCTCGTGGTGCCGCAGATCGCGGCGTCCGGCACGGCCAACGCGGCTGACTCCCTGCTGTCGGCGAACAAACCCACCACCGTCTCGTCCGTCGAGGCCGCGACCTTCGGTGGCGCCAACGCCGTCGACGGGAGCTCCACCACCCGCTGGGCGAGCCTCGAGGGCGTCGACCCGCAGTGGATCGCCGTCGACCTCGGCGGCAACGCCACGATCTCGCGGGTCAAGCTCCACTGGGAGACCGCGCACGCGTCCGAGTACAAGATCCAGACGTCGGGCGACGGCTCGTCGTGGAGCACCAAGAAGACCCTGACCGGTCAGAACGGCGGCATCGACGACGTCGCCGTCTCGACGAGCGGCCGCTACGTGCGGATCTACGGCACCAAGCGCGGCACGTCCTACGGCTACTCGCTGTGGGAGCTCGAGGTCTGGGGCAGCACCGCGAACGGGGACACCACGGCCCCGACGGCGCCGTCGGGGCTCGCGAGCACCGGCACCACGTCGAGCACGGCCGGTCTGCGGTGGACGGCCTCGACCGACAACGTCGGCGTGACCGGCTACGAGGTGCTGCGCAACGGCAGCGTCGTCGGCACGCCCACCGGGACGACGTTCACCGACTCGGGTCTCGCTTCCGGGACGGCGTTCACCTACACCGTCCGCGCCCGTGACGCGGCGGGCAACCTCTCCGCGGTGAGCAACGCGGTGCAGGTGACGACCCTGCCCGCCGGGCCCGGCGACACCACCACGATCGTCGTCGCCGGCGACATCGCGTCGCTGACGAACTCCGAGCACCACGAGACGGCGAGGCTGATCGACCAGATCAAGCCGAACCACATCCTGACGGTCGGCGACAACCAGTACGACAACGGGACGCTGACGGAGTTCCGCAACCACTACGACAAGTCGTGGGGCAAGTACAAGAGCATCACCCACCCGTCGCCCGGCAACCACGAGTGGTACGACAACCTCAACGGGTACAAGGCGTACTTCGGTGCTCAGGCCTACCCCAACGGCAAGCCGTACTACAGCTGGGAAGCGGGCGAGTTCCACTTCGTCTCGGTCGACTCCGACCCGATGGACAACAACGGCTCGGACTCGACGCAGCTCAACTGGCTCAAGGCGGACCTGGCCGCCAACACCAAGCCCTGCGTCGTCGGCTACATGCACCACCCGCGGTTCACCTCCGGCAAGTACGGCGACAACGCGAAGATCGCGCCGTACTGGAACGCGTTCGCGGACGTCAAGGCGGACCTGGTGCTCGGTGGCCACAACCACCACTACGAGCGGCTGGCCCCGTTGAACAAGAGCGGCGCGGTCGACCAGACCAACGGCATGCGGTCGGCGGTCGTCGGCATCGGCGGTGACTACCTCTACAACGAGCGCACCCCGCGAGTCGGCGTGGAGAAGTACTTCTCCGACAGCCACGGCGTCATGAAGCTCACCATCTCCGGCCGCTCCTACTCGTGGGAGGTCATCGACACGGCCGGAACGGTGCGCGACAAGGCCGGTCCCCACAACTGTCGTTGACCATCCTTGGCTGTCAGCCGGAGGCCGTCGTGTACATCGCAACCGCTCGACGAGCCCCTGCCGCGGGTGGCACCGGCAGGATCGCGGCGAACGTGCTCGCCCTGGGCGCGGTCTCACTGCTCACGGACGTCTCCTCCGAGATGGTGACCGCGATCCTGCCGCTCTACCTCGTGCTGGGGCTGGGGTTCTCGCCGCTGCAGTTCGGTGTGCTCGACGGCATCTACACCGGTGTGACGGCCTTGGTCCGCGTCGTCGGAGGTCACGCGGCCGACCGCTGGCAACGGCGCAAGCTCGTGGCGGGACTCGGCTACGGGATCTCCGCCGCGGGCAAGCTCGGTCTGCTCGCCGCCGGCACCTCGGCCACGGCGATGGGGCTGGTACTGGCCGGGGACCGGACCGGCAAGGGCCTGCGCACCGCGCCGAGGGACGCGCTGATCACGTTGAGCAGCGAGCCCTCGGCGCTCGGCCGGGCCTTCGGCGTCCACCGCGCCCTGGACACCGTGGGCGCGTTCCTCGGTCCACTCGTGGCGTTCTGCCTCCTGTGGACGCTGCCTGCCCGGTACGACGTGGTGTTCGTGGTGAGCTTCTGCTTCGCCGCACTGGGTGTTCTCGTCCTGGTGCTCTTCGTGCGCGATCACCGCGACGTGCTGCCAGGCGTCGCGGTGTCGCTGAAGAGCGCGTTCGGTCTGCTGCGGGCCAAGCCGTTCCGGCGGGTCTGCCTGGTCGCCTGCGGGCTCGGGTTCCTGACGCTCGGCGACGGGTTCCTCTACCTGTTGCTGCAGAAGAAGCTCGACGTCGACGTCGCCTACATCGCGTTGCTGCCGCTCGGCACGGCCGGCGTGTACCTGCTCGCCGCCGTGCCGATGGGCGCGCTGGCCGACCGGGTCGGCCGGTGGCGGATGTTCCTCGTCGGCCACCTCGCGTTGCTCGGGGCGTACCTGCTGTTCGCGGGTGCGTCCGGGATCGCCCTGCTGGCAGGTGTTCTGGTGCTGCACGGCCTGTTCTACGCCTGCACGGACGGTGTGCTGATGGCCGTCGCCGGCCCCCTGGTCCCCGACGAGCTGCGCACGTCCGGTCTGGCCCTGCTCCAGACCGGTCAGGTGCTCGCGCGGGCCAGTTCCTCTGTTCTCTTCGGTGCGTTGTGGACGTGGTTCGCGTGGTGAGGGTTCTCTTCGTCGTTGCCGCCGTGATCGTGCTGGGAGTGGGTGCCACCGCCTACGCCCTGCGCGCGCCGGAGGAGGTCGCGGTCGCGGTCGAGCCCGGTCCGGTCGAGCTGTCGGCTGGGCGACTGCTGTTCGTGGACGGGGCGAGCGGCAGGGTGGCGTCGGTGCCGATGTCCGACCCCGGCGGTCCGCGCCGGGTGAGTTCGTTGTCCTGCAAGCGGTTCTACACCGCGGCACGGCAGGGTCTGTGCCTCGCGGACCGCTCCGGCCCGTTCCCGGGGTCCGTCGCGATCTTCGTCGGCCAGTCGCTCGAGGAGACGCACCGCATCGACGTCGCGGGCGTGCCGAACCGCGCGAAGCTCTCCCCGGACGGCCGCATGGCGTCCTGGACGACGTTCGTCACCGGCGACTCGTACGCGCAGACCGGTGCGTTCTCCACCCGGACGGGCATCTACGACCGGGAAACGTCGCTGTACCAGAGCAACCTGGAGGGCACGCGGATCGCCGGCATGAAGCGGGCGGAGGACATGAACTTCTGGGGCGTGACGTTCACCGGGGACGACCGCTCCTACTACGCGACGCTGTCCACCGGCGGCAAGACCTACCTGGTCGACGGCGACGCGGTCGACATCTCGGCGACACCGTTGCGGGAGAACGCCGAGTGCCCGTCGCTCTCACCGGACGGCAAGCGCCTGGCGTTCAAGAAGCGCGTGCCCGGCGACGGCGCGCGGCCGTGGCGGCAGCACGTGCTGGACCTGACCACGATGGCGGAGACACCCCTGGCTGAGACGCGGGGGATCGACGACCAGGTCGTGTGGCTCGACGACGACACCATCGCCTACGGCCTGCCGGGTGAGGGCATCTGGGCCGTGCCGGCGAACGGGGAGGGCACGCCGCGGCAGCTGGTGCCGCACGCGTCCTCCCCGTCGCTCGTGTCCTAGCGGTTCGCCCGGTTGACCGCGCTCACGATCGCGCGGAACGACGCGGCGACCGTGGAGGAGTCGATGCCCACGCCCCACAGCACCCGGTCGCCCACCGCGCACTCGAGGTAGGCGGCCGCGCGGGCGTCGTCACCGGCGGACAGCGCGTGCTCGGCGTAGTCCAGCACCCGCACGTCGTAGCCGATGGACGCGAGCGCGTCGACGAACGCGGCGATCGGGCCGTTGCCCGAGCCCGTGATCTCCTGCTGCTCGCCGTCGACCAGCAGCGTCGCGATGATCTCCTCGTGGCCGCTGCCGTCCGACGACGCCTTGTGCTTGAGCAGGTACATCGGCACCCGGCCGTGCAGGTACTCCTCCGCGAAGGCGTCCCACATCTCCTTCGGGCCGATCTCGCCGCCCTGCGTGTCGGTGACCTCCTGGATCACCTTCGAGAACTCGATCTGCAGGCGCCGCGGCAGGTCCAGGTGGTGCTCCTGCTTCATCAGGTACGCCACGCCGCCCTTGCCGGACTGCGAGTTGACCCGGATGACGGCCTCGTAGTTGCGGCCGACGTCCTTCGGGTCGATCGGCAGGTACGGGACCTCCCACGGGAAGTCGTCGACGTGCTGGCCCGCGTCCTTGGCGTCGGACTCCAGGGCCTCGAAGCCCTTCTTGATCGCGTCCTGGTGCGAGCCGGAGAACGCGGTGAAGACCAGGTCACCGCCGTACGGGTGCCGCTCGGGCACCGGCAGCTGGTTGCAGTACTCGACCGTGCGGCGGACCTCGTCGATGTCGGAGAAGTCGATCTGCGGGTCGATGCCCTGGCTGAACATGTTCATCGCCAGCGTCACCAGGCAGACGTTGCCGGTGCGCTCGCCGTTGCCGAACAGGCAGCCCTCGATGCGGTCCGCACCGGCCAGGTAGCCCAGCTCCGCCGCCGCGACACCCGTGCCGCGGTCGTTGTGCGGGTGCAGGCTGAGGATGATGGCCTCGCGGTTGTCCAGGTTGCGCGACATCCACTCGATCGAGTCGGCGTAGACGTTCGGCGTCGCCATCTCGACCGTCGCCGGCAGGTTGACGATCAGCGGCTTCTCGGGCGTCGGCTGGATGACCGCCTGGACCGCGTTGCAGACCTCGACCGCGTAGGACAGCTCGGTGCCGGTGTAGGACTCGGGGCTGTACTCGTAGCGGAAGTCGGTCTCGGGGTAGTCCTTCTCCTGCTCCTTGGCGAACCTCGCCGCGTCCGTCGCGATCTTCTTGATGCCGTCCCGGTCGGAGCGGAACACGACGCGGCGCTGCAGGATCGAGGTCGAGTTGTAGAAGTGGACGATCGCCTTGCTCGCGCCGCGAAGCGACTCGAACGTGCGGGCGATGAGCTCCTCGCGGCACTGCGTCAGCACCTGGATCGTGACGTCGTCCGGGATGGCGCCGTCCTCGATGATCTCGCGGACGAAGTCGAAGTCGGTCTGGGACGCGGCCGGGAAGCCGACCTCGATCTCCTTGAAGCCCATCCGGACCAGCAGGTCGAACATCTTCCGCTTGCGCGCCGGCGACATCGGGTCGATCAGGGCCTGGTTGCCGTCACGCAGGTCCACCGCGCACCACAGCGGGGCCTTCTCGATCCGCTTCGCAGGCCACGTGCGGTCCGGTACGTCGACGACCTCGACCAGCTCGTGGAACGGGCGGTAGCGGTGGAACGGCATGCTGCTGCCCAGCTGGCGGTTCCAGGACTGCTGGGCCTCCGGGGCGGGGCGGCTCGGCTTGCGGATGCGACTGGTGCCCGCGCTGTACGCGTCAGCCGAGTCATAGGCGTTGGTCGTGGTGAATGCCTCGTTGGAGGTCATCTTCGGTGCTCCTGCGGGTCGTCAACGGGGAACGACCGGCGGCAACGCTGAAGCCCGCGACGGGGGGCCGGTCTGATCAGACCCCGTCACGGCAGCGAAGCAGGAGGGAACGCCACACGGGGGACAGAGTAGCCACATGTCGGGGCTGGGTGGAACTCGACGACCGGATCGTGGGACATCCGTGGGTGTCGGGGGTGCTGAGCAGGTTGTTTCGCGAGGGGTCCCGAAGGTGGGGGGACACCTGCGTCAGCTTGGTCGCCTTGCGTGCTTCCCCTGAGGCACGCCTGTGCACTGAGCGGCCGAGAAGCAGGTTGGCTCGGCTCCGCCCCCGCTTGACCTTCGCACTGGTAACGGGTTCATAAGCAGGTCAACTTGCACGTTTTGCGAGCCGGGTACCCGGGAAAAGTTCATGTATGTCCAGATTACGTACGACCAGTGGCCGCGGCACGGCTTCCCGCGTGATCAGCGGCATCGGCGCGCTCTTCGCACTCATTGAGGTGCTCTACATCCTGATGATCGTGTTGGGTGCCAACCAGGCCAACGCGTTCTTCAAGTTCGTCCAGTCCCTCGCCGAGCCTCTCGCGTTGTTCTTCCCCGGCCTCTTCGCCACCGGGAACTACAACCTCGACGTCTTCCTCAACTACGGTCTGGCCGCCGTGTTCTGGCTGGTCGTGACCGGTTTGCTGGCGCGTGCGGTTTCGCGCTACTGAGCTACTGGGTAGTAGATTTCGGTGGTATGCGGACACGCGTGGTCGGTATCGCCGCCGGGATCGTCAGTTGGGTCGGCCTCGCGCTGGCGGTCGTGCTCGTCGTCCACGTCGTGCTCACCGTCGGCGGGGCCAACCCCGGAAACCCCATCACCACCTCCGTGAAGGCGGTGGCCGAGCCCGTGGCGCTGGCGTTCAGGGACCTGTTCAGCCCTGAAGACGTGAAGCTGCGGGTGATCGTCAACTTCGGGCTCGCCGCGGTCTTCTGGCTGGCCGTTCGAGCGATCGTCCTCAAAGTCGTGAGGCGCCTGAACTAGGTTCGGCGGTATGGCGCGAGACGACTTCTGCAACAGCTGCGGTACCGGGTACGCGGACACGTCCGGCTACCCGCGGAAGTGCCTTGCCTGCGGGCACGTGGTCTGGGCGAACCCCTCGCCCGTCGTGGTGCTGCTCGTGCCTGTGAAGGACGGGCCCCGCACCGGCTTGCTCACCGTGCGTCGAGCCATTCCGCCGGTGGGGCAGCTGGCGTTCGTCAGCGGGTTCATGGATCGCGGGGAGACCTGGCAGCAGAGCGCCGTGCGGGAGCTCGAGGAAGAGGCCGGCGTGCGGATTCCGCCGGAGGACCTGCGGCCGTTGCACTTCACGTCGACGCCGGACGGGGCGACGGTGCTGATGTTCGCCACCGCGCCCGCCATCAACGCCGAGGACATGCCGCCGTTCGTGCCGAACGAGGAGGCTTCCGAGCGCCGGGTCATCTTCGAGTGCGAGCCGCTGGCGTTCCCGCTGCACAACGAGGTGGCGGCCCAGTACTTCTCAACCGAACCGTGACTGGCCCCAGGTGCCGGTGAAGACCGTCTCGGACAGCGGGTGGCGCTGGCGTTCGCGCTGTTCGCGGGCCTGGAGGTCGTCCGGGAGGACCGAGAGGTCGCCCTGACGGCCCAGGGCCATGGCCACAAGCGGGCGGACGTCGCCGGGCATGGCGAACGCGATGTGGGCGGCCTGCTTGTCGAAGCCGCCCATCATGTGCGCGACCAGGCCCAGGTCAGTGGCCTGCAGGGCCATGTTCTCCATGGCGAGACCCAGGCCGAACTCGACGTTCGGGATGTCGCCGCGCGCGTCCTGGGTGATCACGCAGCCGATGAGCAGCACCGAGGCGCGGTGGGCCCACGTCTTGTTGCCGCGGGTGAGGGTCTCGAAGATCGCGTCGAACGTCTCCGTGCCGCGGTGGCCCACGATGAAGCGGGACGGCTGGCTGTTGCCGTGCGACGGGGCCCAGCGGGCCGCTTCGAGCACCGTGCGCAGTTCGTCGTCGGAGACCGCGGCCTCGGCGTCGAAGGCTCGGGGGCTCCAGCGCTTCGAGATCAGCTCGTTCATCAGATCGCATACTGCCAAACGGCGAGGGAGTAGGCGCCGAACCAAGCGCTGAGCAGCGTCGCCATGCCGAGCACGGTCAGCACCGTCGAGGTGCGGCGGCGGGCCAGGACCAGGGCCAGGGGGAGCAGCAGGGTGAACGCGGGCAGCAGCAGGCGGGCCTTCGAGTTCATCAGGCCGTTCGAGCCGAGGTCCATCACCAGGACGCCGATCGCGTAGACGACCAGGGGCCATTCGAGGCGGCGCTGGAAGGCGTAGAAGACCAGCACGACCGCCAGGGCCAGGAGCCAGACGGTGCCGGTCTCGAGGACCGAGCGCGGGTTCGCGAGGTGGCCGAGGGCGAAGTCCCACGTGGCGGCGCCGCCGTCGAACTTCGAGCCCCAGCCCCGCTGCTGCACGCCGAACCAGCCCATCAGGTCACCCGTCCGGACGGCGACCCAGCCCAGGTAGCCGAGCAGGCCGAGCGGGGCGATCGCACCACCCACCCAGGCCCGCCAGTCCCGGCGGTCGGCGATCACCGCGACCAGGGCGGCCAGGCCGACGGCGGCGATCAGGGCCGCCGCGGTCGGGCGGACCAGGCCCGCCGCCGCGCAGCAGACGCCGGCGAGGACCCAGCGCTTCCGCACGACGCCGACCAGGGCCCAGGCGGCGAACGCGCAGAACGTCGCCTCGGAGTAGGTCATCGACAGCACGACCGCCATCGGGGACGCGGCGAAGAGCGTCACGAAGACCAGACCGGCCCTCGTCGAGCCGTCGCGCACCACGCGGCCGAGCACGAACAGGCCGTAGGCGCAGAAGAGCCCGCTGATCAGGCTCACCGCGAACGCCGCGCCGGCCACGTCCGCGCCCGGCAGGCCGTCGACCCACCTGATCAGCGCGGGGTAGCCGGGGAAGAACGCGAGCGGCGTCTCGGCGGTGCGCCGGCCGAAGGCGTCGAACGGCGGTGACGGCACGCCGTTGTAGCCGCCCGAGGCGATGCCGAGGAACCAGTCGCCGTCCCACGACTTCAGGTTGTCGGCCGCGGTGTCGGCCTTGCCGGTGATCCCGTTCTGGTACTCGACGACGAGCTGCAGGACGAACAGGCCCACCTGGCGCACGGCCAGGTAGAGGACCGCGGGAGCGGTCCAGAGCGCGGCCGGGTGTCTGAGCGCCTCGGCCATCCGTGAGCGCGCACTGCTCTCCTGCACGGCTGCTGGGGCCTCCACGACATCGGCGCTCGACGACACGCGGACAGAGTAGTCACGCGCATCACGGCTCCAGAGTCTCACCAGGTGGTCCGGGTAGGCTGCCTACGACGTGGGGTTTTGGTCGCGCGAAGGAGGTCAGGTCGGTGGCGCTCGTCGTCCAGAAGTACGGCGGTTCATCGGTGGAGAGTGCCGAGCGGATCAAACGCGTGGCCGAGCGCATCGTCGCGACCAAGAAGGCGGGGAACGACGTCGTGGTCGTCGTGTCCGCCATGGGTGACACGACCGATGAGCTGCTCGACCTCGCCCGCCAGGTCTCTCCGGTGCCGCCCGCTCGTGAGCTCGACATGCTCCTCACCTCCGGTGAGCGGATCTCCATGTCGCTGCTCGCGATGGCGATCAACTCGCTCGGCGCCGAGGCGCGCTCCTACACGGGCTCGCAGGCCGGCGTGATCACGACTTCGGTGCACGGCAAAGCGCGGATCATCGACGTGACGCCGAGCCGGATCCAGGACGCCACGGGCGAGGGGGCCATCGCGATCGTCGCGGGCTTCCAGGGCGTCTCCCAGGACTCGAAGGAGATCACCACGCTCGGCCGCGGCGGCAGCGACACCACCGCGGTGGCGCTCGCGGCGGCGACCAAGGCCGACGTGTGCGAGATCTACACCGACGTGGACGGCGTCTACACCGCCGACCCGCGCATCGTGCCGAACGCGAAGAAGCTCGACACGATCACGTACGAGGAAATGCTCGAGATGGCCGCCTGCGGCGCCAAGGTGCTGATGCTCCGCTGCGTGGAGTACGCCCGGCGCTACAACGTCCCCGTGCACGTCCGCTCTTCGTTCAGCAACAAGACCGGAACCATCGTGTCCGGTTCAGTGGAGGACCTTCCCGTGGAACAGGCGATGATCACCGGCGTCGCGCACGACCGGTCCGAGGCCAAAATCACCGTGACGGCAGTTCCCGACCACCCCGGCATCGCGGCCAAGATCTTCCGCGTCGTGGCGCAGGCGGAGCTCGACATCGACATGGTCGTGCAGAACGTGTCGCAGGCGGCGTCCGGCCGCACGGACATCACGTTCACGCTGTCCAAGGACGACGGCCCGCGCGCCGTGGCGGCCCTGGAGAAGGCCCGCGGTGAGATCGGCTTCGACCAGGTCCTCTACGACGAGCACGTCGGCAAGGTGTCGCTGATCGGCGCGGGCATGCGCTCGCACCCCGGCGTCACGGCGACGTTCTGCGAAGCGCTGGCCACGGCCGGCGTCAACATCGACATCATCTCCACCTCGGAGATCCGCATCTCGGTCATCTGCCGCGACACCCAGCTCGACGACGCCGTCCGTGCCCTGCACGACGCGTTCGACCTGGGCAGCGACGAAGAGGCCGTCGTCCACGCGGGGACCGGACGATGACCGCCCCCGTGCTCGCGCTGGTCGGCGCGACCGGTGCCGTCGGCACCGTGATGATCGACATCATGAACACCCGCTCCGACTTCCCGTGGGGCGAGGTCCGGCTGATCGCCTCCCCGCGGTCGGCGGGCAAGAAGATCAACGTGCGGGGCCAGGACCTGACGGTCGTCGCCCTGTCGCCCGAGGCGTTCGACGGCGTCGACATCGCGATGTTCGACGTGCCGGACGAGGTCTCCGCCCAGTGGGCTCCGATCGCGGCCGAGCGCGGCGCGATCGCGATCGACAACTCCGGCGCGTTCCGCATGGACGCCGACGTGCCGCTGGTCGTGCCCGAGGTCAACGCGGACCAGATCGACAACCGCCCGCGCGGCATCATCGCGAACCCGAACTGCACGACGCTGTCGATGATGGCGTCGCTCGGTGCCCTGCACCGCGAGTTCGAGCTCAAGGAACTGGTCGTCGCCTCCTACCAGGCGGCGTCCGGCGCGGGGCAGTCCGGCATCGACCGCCTGTACGCCGAGATCGCCGCCCTCGCGGGCAAGGAGGCGGGCGTCGCCGCGGGTGACGTGGCGCAGGTGCTCGCCGCCGCCGGTCTGTCAGCCGACGACTCGCCGTTCCCGGCCCCGCTGGTGCTGAACGTGGTGCCGTGGGCGGGGTCGCTCAAGGACGCCGGCTGGTCGTCGGAGGAGCTCAAGGTCCGCAACGAGGCCCGCAAGATCCTCGGCATCCCGGATCTGAAGGTCTCGGCGACGTGCGTGCGCGTCCCGGTCGTCACCACGCACTCGCTGTCGGTCCACGCGACCTTCGCGCGCGAGGTCACCGTCGAGGCGGCGCACAAGATCTTCGAAGAGCAGCCGACCATCGTCCTCATCGACGACCCGGCGGCGGGGAAGTTCCCGACGCCCGCCGACGTGGTGGGCGGCGACCCGACGTACGTGGGCCGCGTGCGCCAGGCGCTGGACTTCCCGAACACGCTGGACTTCTTCGTGTGCGGCGACAACCTGCGCAAGGGTGCCGCGCTGAACACCTACGAGGTCGCGGAGGAGCTCGCGAAGCGGCTCTGAAGATCGTGAAGTCGAGGCCCCTGCCGTGGAACGGCAGGGGCCTCTTCTCTCCTAGGCTGAGCCCCATGGCGGAGAGCGACGAGCAGTACGACGCCCTGGGCGCGATCTACGAACGTGCCAAGCACATCCCGACCGGACTGGCCGAGCGCGCGACGCTGCTGTCGGCGGTCGGCGACCTGCTCGGCAGGTCGGTGCTGGACGTGGCCTGCGGCACCGGGTTCTACGCGCGGCTCTTCCACGACCTCGGCGCGACGCGGGTCGTGGGCGTCGACTCGGCCGGCGAGATGATCGGCTACGCCCGGTACGTCGAGGGACGCGAACCCCGCGGCATCACCTACGAGCAGCACGACGCGACGGAACTGCCGGTGCTCGGCGAGTTCGACGTCGTGACGGCCGTGTGGCTGCTCGGCTACGCGGACGACGAGGCCGCGCTCGACGCCATGCTCGCCAACCTCAAGGCGAACCTCGCGCAGGGCGGCCGGCTCGTCGTGCTCGTGCCGAACCCGGACGCCGACTGGGACCTGCTGGGCCAGTACGGCCGCTACGGCTACGAGATCACCCGCACCGGGCCGATGAACGTGAAGCAGCCGGTCGAGGTGCACGTGCTGGGCGACCCGCCGTTCGACTTCGACTCCTTCTACTGGGAGCGCGGCGTGTTCGACGCGGCGCTGACCCGTGCGGGGCTCACGGACGTGACGCGGCAGCCGGTCGTGACGCCGGACGACGAGCGCGGCGAGGAGTTCTGGGGCCCGCTGCGGAAGTCCCCGAGCTTCGCCGTCTTCACCGCGGTGCGAGGTGCCCGGTGATCGTTCTCGCCGTCGACCTCGGCACCACGGCCACCAAGGTCGTCGCGGTGGACGCGCAGGCCCGCGTCGTCGCCTCGACCGAACGCGCCTACCCGATGCGCACCAGCGGCCTCGAGGCCACGCACGACCCGCACCAGGTGCTCGCCGCCGCGGTCGACGCGCTGCGCGAGCTCGCCTCCGACGACGTCCGGGCGATCTCGCTGACCGGGGCCATGCACTCGATCATGGGCCTGGACGCCGGTCTGCGCCCGGTCACCGACGCGTTGAGCTGGGCCGACAACCGCGCCGTCGAGCAGACCGAACGCCTGCGCGGCACCGAGGAGGGCCGCGCGCTGCACCAGGCGACCGGCACTCCGATCCACTCGTTCACGCCGCTGATGAAGCTCGCCTGGTTCCACGAGAACGGCATCCGCGCCGCGAAGTGGTGCGAGATCAAGGACTTCGTGCACCTGCACCTGACCGGTGAGCTGCTCAACGAGTACTCGTGCGGCTCCGGCACGGGCCTGATGAACATCACCACGCTGCAGTGGCACGAGCCGTCGCTCGAGTTCGCGGGCGTCACGGCGGACCAGCTCCCGCCGCTGGTCGAACCCACGCACTCGACGCCGCTGAGGGCCGACATCCCCGGGCTGCGACCCGGCATCCCGGTGGTCATCGGCGGTGGCGACGGGCCGCTGGGCAACCTCGGGGTCGGAGCGGCGACCCCCGGAGCCGGTGCGGTGTCGCTCGGAACGTCCGGCGCGCTCCGCGTGGCCCAGCTGGGGCCGGGCGTCGACGCCGAGGGCCGCACGTTCAGCTACGCGATCGGCGAGGGCCTCTGGGTGCGTGGCGGCGCGATCAGCAACGGTGGCGTGGTCGCGCAGTGGGCGGCGGAGATGTTCGGCGTCCCGGTCGGTGAGCTCCTCGCCCAGTCCGCCGACGCCGACTCGGACGGGCTCGTCGCACTTCCCTACCTCCTGGGTGAGCGTGCGCCGTGGTGGGATCCGACTGCGCACGCCGCGTTGCTCGGCCTCCGGCGCGAACACACCCCTCAGCAGATCACCAAGGCGTTGGTCGAGGGTGTGTGTCAGCAGCTGGCGCTGGTGCTGGAGGCCGTGCCGCACGTGGAGTCGTTGCGGATCACCGGCGGTGCGTTCCGCGCCCCGATCTGGGCCCAGACCCTGGCGAACACGCTCGGCATGCCGTTGCACCTCACCGAGGACACGGGCGGTTCGGCGGTGGGCGCGGCGCTGCTCGCGTGGCGGGCGTTGGGGGAGATCGAGTCTCTGACCGTCGACCTCGTGGAGCCGATCCAGACGATCGTCCCGGACGAAGGGCTCGTCGAGCGCTATGCCGCCGCACGGCCGTTCGTCGTCAAGGCCTACCGGGCGCTGGAGGACCTCTACGGCTGAGGCGACCATCACATCGTTAGCAAAGAAAACCTTTTGCCGTCCAGGCGAGGATGACGGGTGTGGACCTCGCCCCCTTCAAACACGTCCTGATGCTGCCGGGAGTGCGTCCGTTCGCGCTGCTCATGTTCTTCGCGAGGATGCCTCCGGCGGCGACCGGCGTGATCCTGACGCTGCACGTCGCGGTCACGCTGGACCGGGGCTACGGCGCGGCGGGCCTGGTCGGGGCGGCGGGCACGGTCGGCATGGGGCTCGGTGCCCCGCTGATGGGCAAGCTGATCGACGAGCGCGGCCTGCGGCCGATGCTCGCGGTCGGCGTCACCGCGTCCGCGGCGTTCTGGCTGACCGCGCCGCTGATGGGCTACTGGACGTTGCTCGCGACGTCGTTCCTGGTGGGGCTGCTCGGCGTGCCGATGATGTCGATCGGCCGCCAGGTGATCACCGCGCTGGTGCCGCAGGACCGGCGCCGGGTGGCGTTGTCGGTCGACTCGATCTCCGTCGAGCTGTCCTTCATGGGCGGGCCGGCGCTCGGCGTGGTCGTCGCGACGAAGTTCTCCACGAACGTCGCGCTGCTCTTCATCGGCGTCTCGATCCTCGTCGCCGGAGTGCTGCTGTACTGGGCGAACCCGCCGATGCTCCACGGGGACGAGGTCGTCGACGGGCCCAAGCCGAAGCTCCGCGAGTGGCTGCGCGGCCGGATCTTCGGCGTGCTCGTCGTGTGCGTCGGCGCGACCGTGTGCCTCGCGGGCATGGAGGTTTCCGCGATCGCGTCCTTGGAGCACATCGGCAAGCAGAGCTGGCTCGGGGCCGTGTTCTTCGCGATGTGCGCGGCGTCGATCGTGGGCGGGCTGGTCTACGGCGGGGTCAAGCGGGTGCCCAGCGTGCTGGTGCTGCTCGTGCTCATGGCCGCGCTGGAGATCCCGGTCGGTCTGGGTGACGGCAACGTGCTGCTGCTGTGCCTGCTCCTCGTGCCGATGAACCTCATGTGCGCGCCGTTGATCGCGGCGTCCGGTGAGCACATCAGCAGGCTCGCGCCGCCCACGGCCCGTGGCCTCGCGATCGGGTTGCAGGGGTCGGCGTTCACCATGGGCAACGCGATCGGGGCGCCCGTCGCGGGCGTCGCGATCGACCGGGGCGGCGCTCCGGCGGGGTTCGCGATCGCCGGCGTGATCGGGCTGCTCGTGGCGGCTGTCGCCTGGCTGCTCGCGCGGCAGCGGCAGCGGGTAAATCCGTTGCCGGTCAGGTGACGATGGCTCCGTGAATCTTGCGCCGTTCCGGACCGTCCTGTCCCTGCCGGGGGTCCGGCCCCTGATGCTGCTGATGCTCTTCGCCCGGATCCCTCCCACGGCAGCGGGGGTCACGGTGACGCTGCACGTCGTCACCACGCTCGACAAGGGGTACGCGGCCGCCGGCGCGGTCGGCTTCGCGACCATGATCGGCCTCGGCCTCGGGTCGCCGCTCATGGGCAAGCTGGTCGACAGCAAGGGTTTGAGGTTCGTGCTGGCGCTCAGCCTGCTCGAAGGCCTGTTCTGGGTCACGGCGCCGTTGATGGACTACTACGTGCTGCTCGTGCTGGCGTTCGCCAACGGGCTGGTGGCGGTGCCGATGATGTCGATCGGCCGCCAGGCGCTGACGGCGCTCATCCCCGAGCCGCACCGGCGACCGGCGTTCTCGCTGGACTCGATCTCGGTCGAGCTGTCGTTCATGGTGGGCCCTGCGGCGGGCGTGCTGCTCGCGACGGAGTTCTCGACCGGCACGGCCCTGGTCTCGATCGGCGTGGCGATCCTGGCGGCGAGCATCGTGCTGTTCGTCGTGAACCCCGTGCTGGTGCACGAGGACGAGGACGTCTCCGGTCCGCAGCCGCGCGTGCGGGAGTGGCTGCGCGGGCCGGTGATCGCGGCGCTGATCATCCCGTTCGGCGCCACCATGACGTTGTCCGGCATGGAGATCGCCTCGATCGCGTCGCTGGAGCAGGCGGGCAGGCAGAGCTGGCTCGCGCTCGTCTTCGTCGTGATGTGCGCGGCGTCGGCCGTCGGCGGCCTCGTCTACGGCAGCCTCAGACGGGTGCCGGGCGGGGTGGTGCTGCTGGCCTGCATGGCGTTGCTGGAGATCCCGGTCGGCCTGGGCGACGGCAGCGTGGCGTTGCTCGCGATCGCGCTCATCCCGATGAACCTCGTGTGCGCGCCGACGATCACCGCGTCGACCGAGCTGATCAGCCGGCACGCGCCCGCCTCCGCCCGCGGTCTCGCGCTCGGCCTGCAGGGATCGGCGTTCACGTTCGGCGTCGCCGCCGGCCAGCCGCTCGCGGGGATCGCCGTGGACCACGGCGGACCCCCGCTCGGCTTCGTCGTCGCCGGGCTGGCCGGGCTGGTGGTGGCGGGCCTCGGCTGGGCGTTCTCCCGCCGGCGTCAGGCGGCCTCGGTCACGTCCTGAGCGGAGTTGGCCAGCGCGAAGCCGGTCCGCAGCGCGCCCACGGCCTCGGACACGGCCTCGCGGAAGATCCCGCCGACGCCGAGCACGTTCGCGAAGCCGTGGAAGAGGCCCTCGTGCCGCCGCAGCACGACCGGCACGCCCTCCGCCGCCAGCCGTTCCGCGAAGGCCTCGCCCTCGTCGCGCAACGGGTCGTAGCCCGCGGTCGCGATGTAGGTGGGCGGCATCTTCGACAGGTCCTCGGCCAGCATGATCGACAAGCGGGGGTCGTGGCGGTCCTCGCCGCCGGGCGCGTACTGGTCGAGGAACCAGTCCACCTTCTCGTCGGTGAGGAAGAAGCCGTTGCCGAAGATCTCGCGCGAGCGGCGGCGCACCGAGGCGTCCACGCCGGGGTAGAGGAGCAGCAGGAACGCGATGTCGACCTCGGCGCCGTGCGCGGTCACCGCGGCCAGGTTGCCGCCCGCGCTGTCCCCGCCGAGCGCGATCCGCTTCGCGTCGACGCCCAGGTCCCCGGCCTTCGCGACGGCGTAGCGCAGCACCTCGGCGGCGTCGTCCGCCGCGGCGGGGAACGGCGCCTCCGGGGCGAGCCGGTAGTCGGCCGCGAGCACCCGGACACCGGCCTGCGCCGCGAGGAACCGGCACAGGTTGTCGTGGCTTTCCAAGCTGCCGGTCACCCAGCCACCACCGTGGTAGAAGATCAGCAACGGCGAGCCGGCGGCGAGGCCGTCCGGCGTGTAGAGGCGGCCGGCGAACTCCCCGATCGTGAGCTCGCGCGCACCCACACCGGTGATCTTCGGACCGGCCACGAGCTTCGAGCTCAGCTCCAGGTCCAGTCGGCTCTCGGATGCCGTCCTCGTGCGCCACCCCGTCCCGGACAGCTGCTGCAACCTCAGCAGCAGCTGCGCCTCGGGGTGCAGGTCCTGGCCGTCCAGGCGGATCGGGGTCCCGGCGATGAGCCGGCGCACGGGACCGGGGAGACCGAACGCGAAGCGGAGAGCACGGGCCAGCGCGGCCGCCTGGAAGTTCGACATGTGGTGCAGGTTACTCATGAGTAGTGCTGGATCTCCAGGTATCTGGAGGTGCAAGGATCGTCGTCATGACGGTGACGGTGGTGGGCATCGGAGGCTCGATCAGGTCCGACTCGCAGTCCGAACGGGCGCTGCGGGTGGCCCTGGAGGGTGCTCGCGAACTCGGTGCGGAGACGATCCAGTACAGCGGTCCCGACCTGGTGCTCCCGTTCTACGACCCGTCGGTGCCGGACCGCACCGACATCGCGACGAGAATGGTCGCGGACCTGCGCCGCTGCGACGGCGTGATCGTCGTGTCGCCCGGCTACCACGGCACCGTGTCCGGCCTGGTCAAGAACGCGCTGGACTACATCGAGGACCTGCGCGACGACGAGCGCCCGTACCTCGACGGCCGCGCGGTCGGCACCATCACCGCCGCGCACGGCTGGCAGGCCGCGGTGAACACCCTCGCGGCGGTGCGCTCGATCGTGCACGCGCTGCGCGGCTGGCCGACTCCGCTCGGCTCCGCGATCAACTCCGCGCAGGTCAAGTTCGACGGCGACGGCTCCTGCTCGGACGTCGACGTGGACCGCAACCTGCGGGTCATCGGCCGTCAGGTCGCCGAGTTCGCGCTGCGCCAGGCGCCCCGCCCGGACGTGAACTGAGACACGATCGGGCATTTAGGTCGCGCACGATGCGTTCTCCCGGGTGAAGGGCACCACCCACTGACTCGAGGGAGAGCGGAATGGAAGCGCTGTACACGGCTGAGGCGACTGCTTACGGCGAAGGCCGCAACGGCGAGGTGCGTTCCTCCGACGGTGTGATCGACGAGGTGCTGTCGGTCCCGAAGGAGATGGGCGGCCCCGGCGGCGACGCGACCAACCCCGAGCAGCTCTTCGCAGCCGGGTACTCGGCGTGCTTCAACTCCGCCATCGCAGCCGTCGCGCGTGCCGGGAAGGTTCAAGTTGCGTCTTCCGAGGTAACCGCCAAGGTGGGTATCGGATCCAACGGCACGGGCGGCTTCCAGTTGGCCGTCGAACTGGCCGTGAAGATCCCCGGACTCGACCAGGCGGTCGCGGAGAAGCTCGTCGAGCAGGCCCACCAGGTCTGCCCGTACTCCAACGCGACGCGCGGCAACATCGAGGTGGCGCTCACCGTCACCGTCTGAGGAGGCTCGTTCCACCATGGCCAAGAACCCGATCACCAGCCCTCTCGCTGACGCTGACCGCGACGCTGTCGGCGCCATCCTGCAGGCGACGCTGGTCGACCTCGTCGACCTCTCCCTGATCGGGAAGCAGGCCCACTGGAACGTGATCGGCAAGAACTTCCGCAGCGTCCACCTGCAGCTCGACGAACTGGTCGTCCTCGCGCGCAACGCCGCCGACCAGGTCGCCGAACGAGCGGCCGCTCTCGGTGTCACGCCGAACGGCACGGCGAAGACCATCGCCGCGTCGTCCGGCGTGCAGGAGATCGAGACCGGCTGGCTGAAGGAGGAGCAGGTCGTCTCGTCGATCACGGCTTCACTGGGGTCGTTGATCGCCCGCATGCGCACGCGCATCGAGGAGTCCGACAAGCACGACCTCGTCAGCCAGGACCTGCTGATCGGCATCACGCAGGGGCTGGAGCAGGCGCACTGGATGTGGCAGGCCCAGTCGGCCTGACCCGCGGCGAACGGAAGGCCCGCTCCGCGGTGGAGCGGGCCTTCGTCGTGTCCGGCGTTACTTCGCGAGGTGCCTGCGCGCGAAGTCCACCTCGGCCGCCGTCTGCCGCATGGTCTCGGCGACGACCAGCGAGCCGTGGCCCGCGTCGTAGCGGTACATCTCGTAGGTGTGCCCGCGGGCCGCGAGCGCGTCGAGGTAGTTGTCGATCTGCCGGATCGGGCAGCGCGGGTCGTTCTCGCCCGCGAGGATCAGCACCGGCGCGGTGACCCGGTCGACGTACGTGAG
This sequence comes from Lentzea jiangxiensis, assembly GCF_900104175.1. Lineage (GTDB taxonomy): Bacteria > Actinomycetota > Actinomycetes > Mycobacteriales > Pseudonocardiaceae > Lentzea > Lentzea jiangxiensis. Next base: position 448,280 of record NZ_FNIX01000004.1, on the reverse strand, counting down.
CGGCGAGCACTCCCGGTAGAGCTCGGGAAGCTCCTCCGGGGAGCCGCCGAACAGCGCCCGGTCGAACGCCCGCAGGGGCTCCATCTCGTCCTCGTAGGCGGCGAGGTAGTCGGCGACGGGAACGCCCGCGATGCCGACGGCCCAGCGCTCCGGCTGCGTGCCGACGCCGAGCAGGGTCAGGTAGCCACCCCACGAGGCGCCGTTCAGCACCGACCGCGCCGGGTCGGTGAGCCCGGACTCGACCGCCCAGTCGTGCACGGCGGCGATGTCCTCGAGCTCGGTGATGCCGGGCCGGCCCTCGATGGCGTCGCGCCACTTCGAGCCGTAGCCGCTCGAACCGCGGTAGTTCACGTGCACGGTGGCGAAACCGGCGTCGAGCCACACCGCGCGGTACGCGGAGAAGCGGTCCTCGTCGGAGGAGTGCGGACCGCCGTGGACCAGGAAGACCGTCGGGAACGGGCCCTCGCCCTCCGGCTTCGACACCAGGGCGTGCACGTCGCCGACGAAGACGTCCTCCAGCGGCGCGGACGTCGCGGGCTTGGCGCCGGCCGGCTCGACGAGCACGCGCTCGGTGCCGTCCGTGGCGAGCGCGCGGATGACCGTGGACTTCTCGGCGGACGACCACGAGTACTCGACCGTGCCGTCCGGGCGCACCCCGGCGGAGCCGATCACGCCGGGTGCGGTGTCCAGAGCGGACAGCTCACCGGTCGTGAGGTCGTAGCGGTGCACGGTGTTGCGGGCGTGGTGCGTGTGGACGATCAGCAGCGCGGAGGCGTCCGGGTACCAGTCGGCGGCGACCTCGCCCGGCAGGTCGAGGACGATCTCGCGCTCGGTGTCAGCGGCGACGTCCCAGATCAGCAGCTCCTCGCGGCCGCGGCGCTCGTGCAGCACCAGCAGCCGCTGGTCGCCGCGCACCGGGCTGAACGAGATGGCGTCGAGGCCCTTGCCCTTGCCGTCCCACTTCTCGGCGACCGCCTCACCGGTCTCGGCGTTCAGGGCGCGCAACGCCATGTGCCGGTTGTCGCCGTGCTCGGAGTGCGCGATCACGACGAGCGACTCGTCCTTGGCCAGCGCGCTGACACCGGCGTCGTTGACGTGCTGGTAGAGCACCTCGCTCCGGCCGTCGCGCGACAGCCACACCGTGGTGCCGTCATCGGTCGACGCGGCCACGGCCGTCACCGTGCGGCCGATCTCCAATCCCGCCGGGTAGCCGGGCGTGACACCGGCGACCGCGGGCTCGGCCTTGCTGCCGTCCGCCTCGAAAGGCTCGCGCACCCACACGCCGAACTCGTCGCCGTCGTGGTCGTCGAACCACCAGATCTCGGTGCCGTCCGGGTTCAGCGTGGCGTGCGACGTGCCGTTCGGGCGGTCGGTGACCTTGCGGTGCTCGTCGGTCGCGCGGTCCCAGGCGTAGATCTCCCACACGCCGCTCGCGTTGGAGACGTAGAGGGTGCGGTCCGGTGCGTCGTCGGCCCAGCCGGGCAGGCTCATCCGGGGAGCGGTGAACCGTTCGCGCCACCGGGCCTCGGCGGCGGGATCCTCGAAGAGCTGGTCCGGAATGGCGGGAGAAGGGTGCGTCGTCACGCTTCAACACTAGAGTCCGCCCCAGGCCGGGGGGAGGCGACGATCGGCTTCGACCTCGTGCGGGACCGCCCGCCCCGCTCGCGGCTTTCGTTCTGACGCACCCGGCTTTCGCGCGTGACAGGAGCCGAAGCCGGGTGATCGGTTCAATTGATCGAAACAGTTCCATCCGCCGGAGGAATACCTGGGTGTGAGACCTGTCGACGGTTAACGTTGGCGCATGTCCGAAACGATGGAGCGCCTCGCGGGGGCTGCCACGGTGGAGGAAGTGCAGCGCATCGTGCGCACGACGGCCAGGTCGTCGCTGGCAGCGCACGGTGCGACGGTGGTGCTCCTCGACGGCGACCTCTGCTACTACGCCGACGAGGACTCCATGAGCCCGCTGTGGAAGGGCCAGCGCTTCCCCGCGGTGAACTGCATCAGCGGCTGGGCGATGAGAAATCGTCAGACCGTCGCGATCCGCGACATCCGCCTCGATTCGAGGATTCCCCAGGAAGCGTATCGGCCGACATTCGTGCGAAGCCTGGTGATCTCACCGATCCTGCGCCCGGACCCCATCGGCGCGATCGGGTGCTACTGGGCCGTCCCGCACTCCGCGACCCCTGCCGAGGTGCGGACGCTGGAAGCGCTGGCGATCTCCGCCGGCGAGGCGCTGGAACGCTTTCCGGAGGGCCTGCCCGCGCGGGGCTTCCTCAGCAGGTGATGCTCGCGCGGTGCCGCAGGGGCGAAGGCCGCTTCCCGAGCCCGTCGCAGGTCTCGGCCGGCCTACTGGCGGCCCAGCTCCTCCTCGAAGATCCGGTCGACCTGGCGTGACGCGCGCGAAAGCACCTTGACCGAGAAGACGACGATCGCGATCACGGCGGCGACCGCAACCGTCACCCAGACCGACGTGAGCATGTAAACGATCCCCAGTGACTGCAACACCACAATTGCCTTGGCCGCGATGACGATCCAAGAGCGATGACCGGGATTGGCGGCGGAGGCGGAGTTCATCAGAACATCTCCCGATTTTGTGCAACGAGGGCCGAGCCACTGCCTTCGTCGTCTGGATCAAGGCACCCGTTACGCAACGTGAGTTGAATCGTCAACCTTCACTCGTAAGGGTTAACGTTACGTGGTCGTTCCGCAAGATTTGGTGCGGAACGATGGCTGTCTGTCATAAGGACACGCTGACGTCTGCGGCCGCGCGTGTCGAGTCGTGTCACACGATCGGGTGGCTTATGAAGAACGTTGATGCCCTTCTGCGGTGCGGAGCCGGGACCTTCGACCCTGTGTTGTCGGGCTCTGGTCGCCGGCTTGTCGGCAAACAAATGGCAATACGAATCGTGCTGATGTGGAATTGCATTTTGAGGTCGGGAGGTGATTCGGCTCGTTGGGGGCGCGAGACGAGCGGTGGGACTGCCCCCCGCCTCGGACGACGGCCCTGTCCGCTGCGCCCGCCGCCTGCGTCCGCTGCCGCCGAGTCTGGCCACCAAACCTGGCCGCCACCAAACCTGGCCGCCACCGAACCTGGCTGCCACCACGTCCGGCCGCCACCGAACTTGGCGACCGCCTGCGAGGCCGTTGTCGGCCCGCACCGCCGCCCGGCCTTCGCCCACTCGCGGCCGCCAGTTGAGTGTTCTAGGTCACTCAACCCCGACCGTTCCCTCGGAAAACAAAAAAGCCCCTGTCCGCATTGCTGCGGAACAGGAGCTGATTTGTATTTCAATCGGGGTGACAGGATTTGAACCTGCGACCTCTTCGTCCCGAACGAAGCGCGCTACCAAGCTGCGCCACACCCCGGCTGGGAACGAGTAGAACTCTACATCATGTCCGCCCCAGCTCCGAATCGGACCCCCTCATTTCGGCCCTGACCAGGCGTGACGGGCCTCGGGACGAGGGTCAGCAAGGACGCCTCCGGAGGGCAGCAGAACCGCACCGGCGCGTACGGGGAAGTGCCCATGCCGGCGGACACGTTCATCCACATGTGCGAGCCCCAGCGCGAGACTCCGCGGGCGCGGCCGCGGTCCAGTTCGCAGTTCGTGACGACCGCGCCGTAGAACGGGATGCGGAGCTGGCCGCCGTGCGTGTGGCCGGCCATCACGAAGTCGTAGCCGTCGGCGGCGAACGGGTCGAGCACGCGGGGTTCGGGGGAGTGCGTGACGCCCAGCCGCAGGGCGGCGCCGGGATCGGGGGTGCCCGCGATGTCGGCGTAGCGGTCGCGCTTGAGGTGCGGGTCGTCGAGGCCCGCGCAGAAGATGGCCTGGCCGTTGACCATCACGGTCTTGCGGACGTGCGTGAGGTCTTCCCAGCCCCGCTCGATCATGCCCGCGCGGAGGTCGCGCCACGGCAGCGTCACGCCGTGGATGCGCTTGATCTTCGACGACGGCAGGAGGTAGCGCACCGGGTTCTTGAGCTTCGGGGCGAAGTAGTCGTTGCTGCCGAAGACGAACACGCCCGGCTTGTCGAGCAACGGGCCGAGCGCGCGCAGCGTTCCGGGGACGGCGTCCTTGTGCGCGAGGTTGTCGCCCGTGTTCACGACGAAGTCCGGGTCGAGGTCGGCCAGCGCGGCCACCCAGCGCTGCTTCGACACCTGGTTCGGCGTCATGTGCAGGTCTGAGATGTGCAACACGCGGATCGGCTTCGCGCCGGGGGACAGCACCGGCACTGTCGCCGTGCGCAGGGTCCAGTGCCTCCTCTCGATTCCCGCCGCGTACGCGATGGTCGCGGCGCCTACTGCGGTCGTGGCGAGGAGTGCTCGGCCGAGCTTGTTCACGCGTCAAGGGTACGGAAGGCGGTTAACTCGATCGGCGCGGCATCCGGCGGGCGGTACCGTTCTGCGCCATGGCGGAGTTGAAGACGCGGCTGCAGAACGACCTGACTGTGGCGATGAAGGCTCGGGAGACCGTCACGGCCGGTGCGCTGCGGATGGCGCTCACGGCTGTCACGAACGAGGAGGTCTCGGGCAAGCAGGCCCGTGAGCTCTCCGACGACGAGGTCGTGAAGGTCCTCGCACGCGAGGCGAAGAAGCGCAAGGAGGCCGCGGAGGCCTTCGACGGTGCCGGCCGGGCCGAGAAGGCGGAGCTGGAGCGCCAGGAGCTCGCCGTGCTGGAGACCTACCTGCCCAAGCAGCTCGACGACGCGGAGCTGGCGTCCATCGTGGACAAGGCGTACGACGCCGTCGCCGCGCAGCTCGGCGAGGCGCCGGGGCCCAAGCAGATGGGCCAGGTCATGAAGGCCGTCAACGCCGAGGTCGCCGGCCGTGCCGACGGCGGCCGTGTCGCCGCCGCCGTGAAGGCCAAGCTCACCAGCTGAACCGACGTGCCGCAGCGGCCGGAGCCGCTGCGGCACGCCCACCTCAGAACGCCTTGTCGACCGCGTCCGCGAACTCGCCCATCGACCCGAACTCGAGGTCGTAGCGGTAGTCGCCGGACGGCTGCGGCGTCGCGCCCCAGCCCGGCCTGTCGTGCCGCCGGTTGATCCACACCGACGGCAGCCCCTCCCGCTTGGCGGGAACGTGGTCGTGGAACAGGCTCTGCGCCACGTGCAGCAGCTCCGATCGCTCCACCCCCAGTGAACCGAGCGTGGTGTCCAACGCGCGGAAGTGGTTCTCGGCGGGCTTGTACGCGCCGACGTCCTCGGCGGTGATGATCGCCGCGAAGTCCCCGCGCAGGTGCCGGTTGCTGCCCTCGAACCCCGCGCGGTGCACGTTCGACACGATGATCAGCTCGTAGTGCGCCGCCAGCCTCGCCAGGGCGTCCGCGGAGTCCGGGAACGCGGGCCAGTCCGGCACGGACGACCCCAGCCGTCGAGCCCACTCGTCGCTCACCTCGTGCCCCAGTGCGGCGCCGGTGCGGCGGAACGACTCCGCGAGCACCTCCGGGTAGAGCCGGAACGGCGTCTCGGCCGCCACGACGGCCTCCTGCTCGCCGTACGCGAGCAGCAGTTCCTCGTCCGGCAGCGACAGGCTCGCCGAGCGCGCCCACGGCGACAGCACCGCGGCGATCCCGGTCTCCCAGTCGATGAGCGTGCCGTAGCAGTCGAAGCTGAGCGCCTTGTACGCAGTCAGGTCCATGACGCAAACTGTAATACAGTTCAACTGTAGGGCAACACGTTAGGCTGGCCCCATGTCTGCCCTCGACGGCCTCGAAGTGCGCCGCACCACCACGGCCCAGCAGCTCGCCGACGGCCTGTCCGAACGGATCATGGCGGGCGCCTTCGGCCCCGGTGACCGGCTCCGGGAGAGCGCGATCGCGGCCGAGCTCGGCGTCGCGCGCAACACCATCCGCGAGGCCGTCCGGATCTTGGAGCTGACCGGGCTGGTGCGCTACGAGGTCAACCGCGGGGCCGTGGTCATCGCGCCCACGCCGGAGAACGTCGAGGCCCTCTACACCGCCCGCGAACGCCTGGAGACCGCCGCGCTGGCCCGCGTCCCGCGCCCGGAGCAGCTCGAGGCGATCACGCAGAGGTTCGAGGAGCTGCGCGCGGCCGCGGAGCAGGGCGACACCCGCGAGATCGTCGGACGCGACCTCGCCTTCCACCAGGCGATCGTGGCGCTGCTCGACAGCACGAGGCTCGACGAGTTCTACGCCGGCCTGACCAAGGAGCTGCGCTTCTACCTCACGGTCCTGAGCAAGTCCGAGACACCGGAGCAGGTCGTCGCGGAGCACGAGGCCATCCTCGACGCCCTCCGGTGCGGCGACCGCGACAGAGCGGTCGCCGAGATCCGCGCCCACGTCGACGTGAGCGTGGAACGCCTCAAGGCGATGCTGAGGCCTTAACGGGTCGGCCTGCCCGGCTCGGTCGGCAGGGTGATCGGCGGGCCGTTGCCGTTGCCCGGGTCGCCCGGCGGTGGCGGGGCGCTCGACGGCTCCGTCTGCACCGGCGGCGGCACGTAGCCCGAACTCACCGACAGCGTGATCACCGTGCCGCGCAACGCGTTGCCGCGCGGCGTCTGGCTCACGACCGTCCCCTTCGGCCGGTCGGAGTTCACGGTCTGCTGGCTCGACTTGTAGCCGGCCTGCTCGAGGACCCGCACGGCGTCGTTGACCTGCCTGCCCACGACGTCCGGGATCTGGATCTCGCGGCCGCCCTTGAGGTAGCGCTGCTCCACCTGCGGCAGCGCCGAGACCGGCACGTTCGCGTGCACCTTCGTCATCGTCTCGAACCACGTCCTGGCCGGGATGGTGCCGCCGAAGATGTTGCCGTTGCCGCACAACCGGGGTGCGCCGGTCACGCAGATCGGGCGCGGGGTGATGCCGTCGTTGAACGTCTGCACGGCGCCCGCGAAGTCCGGGGTCGCGCCGATGAACGCCGCCGACTTGTACTCCTCGGTGGTGCCCGTCTTGCCGATCATCGGGCGGGTCCACTTGGCGTTGCGGGCGGCCGCCGCCGCGGTGCCGCCGCCGACGTCGTCCTTGCTCATGCCGGTCGCGAGGCCGTTCGCGAGGCCCTCGGCGACCACCTGCTCGCACTGCGCCTCGTTGACCTGGACGCCCTGGCCGTTGCGGTCCAGCACCCTCGCGATCGGGGTGGGCGGGCACCACTTGCCGCCGCTCACGATGGTCGCGGCGACGTTCGCCAGCTCCAGCGTGGACACCGGCGCCGGCGACAGCGTGAACGACGCGTTGCCGCCGTTCTGCTTGTAGAACTCCGTCTGCGAGATGCGGTTCTGCTTGTCCTTGGCCTTCGGATCGGGCCGGGTGCCCTGCAGGTTCGTCGCCATCGTCTCGCGCATGCCGAGGCGCGACGCCATGTCGACGACCGCGTCCATGCCGGTCTGCTCCTCGAGGATGACGAAGCCGGTGTTCGGCGACGTCGCGAGGGCCTGCTGCAGCGACATGGACGACGGGTAGCTCGAGTCGAAGTTCGACAGGCAGTACCAGCGGGTGCCGGGCTCACCGGTGCTCGGGCAGCGCTGGGCGCCACCCTTGAACACCCGCGACACGTGCGAGTTCGGCGTCGGGATGACGTTCTCGATGCCGAGGCCCTTCTCCAGCGCCGCCGCCGCGGTGAAGACCTTGTAGACCGAGCCCGCGCCGAACTTGTTCTCCACGCCGCTGGGCAGGTCGTACGTCGTCTGCCGCAGGTCCGACTTCAGGCCGTAGTCGCGGTTCGCGACCAGCGCCAGCACCTCGTGGCGTTCCTTGCCGGGCTTGACGACGGCCATCGTGTTCGCGATGCCCTCGGTGGTCTTGGCGACGCCCGCCTCGGCCGACGCCTTGGCCTGCTGGGTGACCGTCCTGTCCAAAGTGGTCTGGATGGTGTAGCCGCCGGTGCGCAGCTGCTCCTCGCTGAAGCCCGCGCGTTGCAGGTAGTTCACGACGTACGAACAGAAGAAACCGTTTTCCGGGCCGGCGCCGACACAGCCGTTCGGCGGGGTGCGGACCGGAGTCGCGAGTCCCAGTCCTTCCTGCTTCGCCGCCTCACCCGCGTCGCGCGACAGCTTGTCGTTCTCGACCATCCTGTCGATCACTTTGTTGCGCCGGTCCAAAGCTTTGTCCGGATACGCTTCGGGGTCGAGCGCTGACGGACTGTTCACCATTCCCGCGAGCATCGCGGACTGGGGAACGGTCAACTTGTCCGGCGTCGTGTTGAAGTAAGCCTGCGCCGCCGCCGCGATGCCGTAAATGGTCGAGCCGAAAGGAACGACGTTGAGGTACCGGGCGAGGATCTCCTCCTTGCCGAGCTTGCGCTCCAGCTGCAGCGAGATCCGGGCTTCGCGCATCTTGCGCGCGATGGTCTGCTCCTGGGCCTTGGCCTGCTCCAGCTTGTTGTTCCGCGCCACGACGTGGACCAGGTAGTTCTTGACGTACTGCTGGGTCAGCGTGGACGCGCCCTGCGACACCGAGCCGCTGACCTGGTTCGTCAGGCCCGCGCGGATGGTGCCCTTCCAGTCCACGCCCTGGTGCTCGTAGAACCGGCGGTCCTCGACCGAGATCAGCGCGGCCTTCATGGTCGGCGAGATCTTCTCGGGCGGTGTCAGCACCCTGTACTGGTCGAACAGGTAGGCGATCGGGGCGCCTTCCTTGTCCGTGACCGTGGTGATCAACGGAGGATCCGTCGTCACGAGGTCGGCGGAGATGCTGTCCACGGTGTCGCTGGCCCTGTTCGAGACGAGACCTGTCGCGCCCACGACGGGGAACAGCATGCCGGCGAGGAGAACCCCAGCCAGCAGGCACAGGCCGAGCATCTTGAGCACGCCATTCCTGACTCGCACGCAGGTCAGCGTACGCCGTACACGAACGGGTGAAGGTGATCAGTAAGTGCCGTTACTCAGCATGAGTAGACATACGCAAGACAGGTAACAGTCGGGTGACCCAGGGTTGGACAGGGAACCGAACGGCACTACAGTCCGTCAACGTCCAAGGAATGCAGCCGTAGCTCGAACGCTACGGCATCCGTGGCAGGGGTGTGGCGGATTTCCACATTTGGACAGCACTGAGGAGTGGGGGATATGAACCAGGGGGATTGGCGTATCAACGCTTCGTGCCGAGACGAAGAGCCGGATCAGCTCTTCGTCCGAGGTGCGGAGCAGCGCAAGGCGAAGCTCGTGTGCCTGGGTTGCCCGGTGCGCATGGAATGCCTGGCCGAAGCGCTGGACAACAAGATCGAGTTCGGGGTCTGGGGAGGCATGACCGAGCGCGAACGCCGCGCTCTGCTGCGCCGCCGCCCGGACGTCGAGTCGTGGTTCGAGCTGCTCGACAACGCACGTCAAGAGCACGTCGAGGACACGAGGGTCGGCTAGGGGCTACTCCCCGGCGAGCCGGCGACCTATCTCCCGCAGGCCGTCGAGGTCGTGCACGTCCGCGGGCAACGCCGGCACGCCGACCAGCGCGACACCGGGATGAGCACGCGTGAACCGGGCCAGCAGCCGCTTCTCACGATCGGCCACTGCGACCCGGTCCGCGTGCAGCCGGAGCACTGCCGCGGCGAGCGGCGCGTCACCGGAGCGGTCGAGGCCGTCCGCCGCGGCCAGCGCCTTCGCCGCGGGCAGGTCCGCCGCGAGCACCGGGTGGGTCCTGTTCGCGACGAGGCCGCACAACGGCATGTTCTCGGCGCTGAGCCGTTCCACGAAGTAGCTCGCCTCGCGCAACGCGTCGGGTTCGGCCGCCGCCACCACCACGAAACCGGTTCCGGGCGACCGGAGCAGTTCGTACGTGCGCTGCGCACGCTCGCGGAATCCGCCGAACATGCTGTCGAAGGCCTGGACGAACGTCGACGCGTCCTGCAACAGCTGGCCACCGACGATCGTGGACACGGCCCGCGTGAAAAGGCTGAACCCGGTTCCGACGATCTTGAGCAACCCCCGGCCGCTCGCGCGGGCCGGTGCCGAGAGCATCCGGATGAACTTGCCGTCGAGGACCGTCGAAAGCCGCTGCGGCGCGTCCAGGAAGTCGAGCGCCGACCGGCTCGGCGGGGTGTCGACGATGATCAGGTCCCACTCGTCCTGCGCGACCAGCTGGCCCAGCTTCTCCATCGCCATGTACTCCTGCGTGCCGGAGAACGACGAGGAAATGGTCTGGTAGAAGGGGTTCGACAGGATCTGGTCGGCCCGGTCGCGACCGGCGTGGGTCAGCACCATGTCGTCGAACGTGCGACGCATGTCGAGCATCATCGCGAACAGCTCGCCCTTGGGCTCGAAGCCGTCGACGGTGACCGCGCGCGGGTTGTTGTCGAGCTCCCGCAGGCCCAGCGACTGCGCGAGGCGCCGGGCCGGGTCGATCGTCAGCACGACCACGCGCCTGCCGCGTTCGGCCGCGCGCAGCGCCAGCGCCGCCGCGGTCGTCGTCTTGCCCACGCCGCCGGAGCCGCAGCACACGAGGACGCGCGTCTCGAGGTCGTCGAGCAACGGGTCGAAGTCAAGCCTGTTCATCGGACTCCCGCCGCGACCAGCACCTCGGCCAGCTCGTACAGCGCGGCCACGTCCACCCCGTCCGTCAGGTCGGGCAGCTCGAGCGTCGGCAGGTCCGACTCGCCGAGCAGCTCCTTGGCCTCCTGCTGCGACTGCACCCGGACGGCGTGCTCCACGGTCTCGTCGACGAGGCCTTCGAGCGTGAACTCGTCGAGGTCGAGCCCGGCGGACCTCAGCCCGGCGAGCACGCGCGACTCGTCCACCCTGCCCTCGGCGGCGACCGGCACGGACCGCGCGGGCAGCCGCGTCGGCTGCACCCGGTTCACCAGCACCGCGCCCGGCCGCAGGTCGGCGCCGTCCAGTTCGGCGACGGCGTCCAGGGTCTCGCGCACCGGCATCTCCTCCAGCAGTGCGACCAGGTGCACCGCCGTGTCACCGGAGTGCAGCAGCCGCACGACGCCCTCGCTCTGCCCCTTGATCGGCCCGACCTTCGCCAGGTCGGCCATGGCCTTGGTGACGTCGAGGAACTTGACCACACGTCCCGTCGGCGGCGCGTCCAGCACGACGGCGTCGTAGACGTGGCGGCCGTCCGGCCCGGTGCGGTTGACGCATTCCTTGACCTTGCCGGTCAGCAGCACGTCCCGCAGGCCGGGCGCGAGCGTGGTCGCGAACTCGATCGCGCCCATCTTGCGCAGCGTCCGGCCGGCGAAGCCGAGGTTGTAGAACATCGCCAGGTACTCGAGCAGCGCCGCCTCCGCGTCGACCGCGAGCGCGTGCACCTCACCGCTGCCCGGCGCGGACGCGATCCGCTCCTCGGAGTACGGCAGCGGGGCCCGGTCGAAGAGCTGGGCGATGCCCTGCCTGCCCTCGACCTCCACCAGCAGCACCCGGCGGCCACCGGTGGCGAGCGCGAGCGCCAGCGCGGCCGCGACCGTGGTCTTCCCGGTGCCGCCCTTGCCGGAGACCACGTGCAGGCGGGCTCGGGTCAGCTCCTCGGTCCACGACGTCACACGTCCAGACTATGTGTGAAATCGGTCAGGTGTGGGCCTGGCGGTCAATCAACCATGGTGAGGAAGAGAACTGCCATGGCGGTGGCGGCGACCAGCGCCCAGGCCACGACGGACGGCAGCCACAGCGCGATGCTCGCCGTGACGACGACCACGACGACCAGACCGATCAGCCCCGCCTGCACGACCTGGGGGCGGTTGCTGTGCTTGCGGTCGCGGACCTGGGCCATGGCGACGAGCACCATCACGAGCCCACCCAGCGCGAACAGGCTGGTGGCGATGATCCTCCAGGTCTCCACGTGATCAAGGTAGCCCGAAGTGCGTGAACCCCGCAGGCTTCGATCGGGTGGCAAGTTAGGCTCGGCGCATGACGAAGTGGGAGTACGCGACCGTGCCGTTGTTGATCCACGCCACGAAGCAGATCCTCGACCAGTGGGGCGAGGACGGCTGGGAGCTGGTCACCGTGCTGACCAACCCGACCGGTGAGCAGCACGTCGCGTACCTGAAGCGGGTGAAGGCGTGAGCACCTGGAGTGCGCGGCTGGAGGAGCTCGGCATCGAGCTCCCCGGCGTCGCGGCGCCGCTGGCGGCCTACGTGCCCGCCACGCAGAGCGGTTCGTGGGTCTTCACCTCCGGCCAGCTGCCGTTCGTCGACGGCAAGCTCCCCGCCACCGGCAAGGTGGGCGCGGAGGTCTCGCCGGAGGAGGCCAAGGAGTACTCGGCGACGTGCATCCTCAACGCCCTCGCGGCCGTCGACGCGCTCGTGGGGATTGACTCGATCAAGCGAGTCGTGAAAGTTGTCGGGTTCGTGGCCTCCGCCGAGGGCTTCACGGGGCAGCCGGGTGTCATCAACGGCGCGTCGGAACTGCTCGGCGAAATCTTCGGCGACGCGGGCAGGCACGCCCGGTCCGCCGTGGGCGTGAGCGAGCTGCCGATCGGCGCTCCCGTGGAGATCGAACTGATCGTCGAGGTCTGAGTTCCCGGTTCGCGTACCGGGTTCCGCTGAAGGGTGTGACATGTCGGACACGTGCCACGAGCTGCTCCTGAGGCTCGCCGGACGCCTGCCGGACGAGCTGCTGTGGCGGTACCGCGACTGGGCGGCCTCGGACGCGTACGCGGTGCTGGCCAGGTCACTGCCGCGCACCCTGCTGCACGGGCGCATCCCCCTGACCGACCACGAGCTGCGCCTTTTGCAGGACGCGCTGGTGCCCTACGGGGCGGAACCCGGTGCCGTCAGTTCGATCAAAGGGCTGGACGAACTGCCCCCCACCGACTACACCTTTTCTCCAGAATCACCCGATCGGGTGCCGATGGGGGATTCCGCGACCGTCGTTCTCGGTGCCACGCTGCGAGGCCGCAACGGGGTCGGTGAGGTTCGCTCCTGCTGGCGCATCGGTCCCACGGGGATCAACCGCGTCCTGCTGGTGGCGGCCACCACCGGTCACGCCCGGCTGACCGGAGAGTTGCAGCGCGTGCTGCGGGCGTTGGGCGAGCACGACCCGTGCGTCGAGGTCGTTCCGTCCGGCATGGACCTTCCGCCCTACCACCGGGCGGCGTTGGCGGCATCAGAGCTGGTGTGCGCCGGCGCCGAGTCCGATGAGCACCTCGTGCTCAGCTAAGGAGAGTTGACGTGACGAACGACGGTGTCGGCCTGCCGGTCCGTCTGCACGACCTCCTGCTGTCGATGGCCGGGCGGGTCGACGACGACGCCCTGTCGCTGGCGCGCGAGTTCCTCGCGGTCGGAGAACTGGACCGCTCGATCGAACTGCTCGTCGGCGCTCTCGTCGCCGGCGGCATCCCGGTGCTGCCGGACGAGCGAGCGACCATCACGTGGGTCCTGCACGAGGTCCGCTCGGACGCCTCGCTCACCGACCGCCTGCCGGTGGTCGAGATGCTGCCGTTCATCCGGCACCGCTTCACCTCCGAGACCGACCCCGGCGCGGACATCGCCGCGCACCTGGTCCGCGCGGTGTCGGTGCTGCCCGACATCCGCTCGGTGCGGTGCGTCTGGCGTTCCTCGCCGACGGGCTCCACGCCCGGCCCGCTGCCGCAGCGGGTGGTGCTGGTGGACATCGGCCCGCAGGGCTTCGCGCCCGCGACCGCGTACCGGATCGACTCCGTGCTGCGCAAGGCCGGCGTCCGCGCCGCCGTCGAGGTCCTCACGACCGGCATGCAGCTCGGCGAGTACCACGCGTCCGCCGTGACGTCCTCGCGCGCGGTGCCGATGTCCGGGTCCCCGGCCCCGGTCGCCGAGCCCGTCTCCCCGCAGGGTGCGTGGTTCGACCAGCCGGAAGAGCCTCCCGCTCCGGCGCCGGTGGCCGAGCCGACACCGGCGCCGGAGCCACAGGAAGAGACCGGCTCACGACGCACGCGTTCCACACCGGCGCTGGAGGGCTCGCAGCCGTTCCCGCCCAAGCCCGTGAAGCGCATTCCGATGGCGACCGTCGAACCGCAGGCGGAGCCGCTCCCGGAGCCGCTGCCCGAGCCGGTGCCGATCAACAGGGCCGAGGTCACCACGGAGCTCAAGGCCGACGAGCTGGCGGCCCTGCAGGCCGCCCTCGCCGAGCCCGCCGAGCCGTCCTCCGTGGACGCGAACCTCAGCGAGCGCGAACGGGCCCTGCTGCAGCAGCTGCACGAGGAGCTGGCGCAGCGGGAGCAGACCGGTGCGCCGGCCTCGGACAGCGGCCGCTGGCAGATCGACCGCTCCTCGTCGCGCCAGTCCGCTTTCGGCGCGACGAACAACGGCCACCAGTCTCAGTAGCCGCCGCGCAGGTACTCGAGCTGGGCCCGCACCGACCACTCGGCTGCGGGCCACAGCACCCTGTCCACGTCCGCGTAGACGACCTCGACGACCTCACGCGGGGTCGGGGCGCCGCCGAGAGCTTCCACGGCGTTGCGAACCTGCTCCAGCCGTTGTGTGCGGTGCGCGAGGTACATCCGTGCGGCCTCGCCCGCGTCCGCCAGTTCGGGGCCGTGGCCGGGCAGCACCGCCGTGTGCTCCGGCAGGTCGGCGAGCAGCTTCAGCGACTCGAAGTAGTCGCCCAGCCTGCCGTCCGGGTGGGCCACGATCGTCGTGCCGCGGCCGAGGACCGTGTCGCCGGTCAGCACGGCCTCGCCGTCGATCACGAAGCACAGCGAGTCGCTGGTGTGGCCGGGCGTGCCGAGGACCCGCAGCTCCAGGCCGGAGCTGGTGATCACGTCGCCGTCGCGGAGACCTTCCGAGCCGTAGGTGAACGTCGGGTCGAGCGCGCGCACCGGAGCCTTGACCAGTTCCGCGAACTCACGAGCGCCGTCGGAGTGGTCCGGGTGGCCGTGGGTCAGCAGGATCTCGGAGACCGGGCCGAACGACGCGATGCGCTCGAGGTGAGCGCCGTCGAGCGGGCCGGGGTCGACCACGACGTACGACTCGGCGTCCAAGGCCTTGAGCAGCCACGTGTTCGTGCCGTCGAGCGTCATCGGTGACGGGTTGTCCGCGAGCAGCACGGCCGCGTGCGGCGTGACCTGGCGCAGCTCGCCGTACAGCGGGTGCGCGGCGCGGGCGCCGATCAGCGGGGACCCGCTCACGGCAGCACCACCCGGATGACGTCGCCGTCGCGGATCAGCTTGGGGATGATCTTCTCGACGCTGCGCTCCTCGGCCATCACCTTCTCGACGCTGCCGAGCGCGCCGACCTCCTCGAGGGTGCGCCAGGTCGGCGGCATGAGCATCCGACGACCCTCCTGCGCGTCCTGGACGGCGTCCTCGGGCGTTTGCCACGACGCGTCCGACGCCTCGGTCGTCTCCCCGTCGGCCTTCTGGCCGGACGGCAGCGCGGCGACGAAGAACCGGGTGTCGTAGCGGCGGGGCTCCTCCCGCGGGGTCATCCAGTTCGCCCACGGCCGCAGGAGGTCCGCCCGCAGCACGAGGCCCTCCGAGGTGAGGAACTGCGCCAGCGAGATCTCGCGGTCGACCAGTTGCCGCCGGGCCTTCGAGTACGCCGAGGTGTCCGCGACGACCGAGGTGGCGTCAGGACCCGCGAGCAGCACGCCGGACTCCTCGAACGTCTCGCGCACGGCCGCGCACACGAACGCACGGGCCGTCGAGGCGTCCACTCCGAACACCTCGCCCCACCACCGCGGTTCCGGACCGGTCCACGCGACGGACGTGTCCGCGTCGCGCCGGTCGACACCGCCGCCGGGGAAGACCGTCATGCCACCGGCGAACGCCATGCCCTTCACGCGGCGCAGCAGGAAGGCCTCCAGGCCCCGCACGCCGTCGCGGAGCAGGACCACGGTGACGGCGTCGCGGGGCTCGGCGGGTTCGGAGACGGGCTTCGCGGGTACCAGGTTTCCCGGCAAGGTCATGTCGTCGGGCATCCTCCGAGCGTACGACCGCGCTTACCCGAGGATGGTGTGATGGCGACGAAGGTCTCCGGTTGTCTGGTGCAGGTGCTGCTGTTCCTGCTCGGAGCCGTGCTGGCGACAGGTCTCACGGCGGTGGCGGGCGTGGTGATGTTCGTGCCGGACCGCACGACCGTGATCAGCGTCGACCCGACCTCCACGACACCGGGCGTGTACGTGAAGAAGGTCGAGCAGCTCGTCGGCGGCACCCACTACGAGATCTGGCTGGGCCCGTCCCCGGACCGCGGCCACGTCGTGACGGTGCCCGCCGGCTGGGACCACGACCCGCGGCGCGAGCCCTCCCCGGACGGACTGCGCCTGAAGTTCGGCAACGGCGGCGAGATCTTCGTCCCCAAGGCGAGCTACTCCTGAGGCAGGATGTGCGAGTGGACGAACAGCTGCGCGTAGGACTTGTCGGTGCGGGCCCGTGGGCCCGGATGATCCACGCCCCCGGCATCGCGAACCACCCCGGCACCACGCTGACCGGCGTGTGGGCGCGCCGCGAGGAGGCGGCCGCGGAACTCGCCGCCTCCTTCGGCGCCGAGCCGTTCTCCGACTACGGCGCAATGCTGTCCACAGTGGACGCCGTGGCGTTCTGCGTGCCGCCGGGCGTGCAGGGCCCGATGGCGATCGAGGCCGCCCGCGCCGGCAAGCACCTGGTGCTGGAGAAGCCGATCGCCGAGAACGCCGAGGTCGCCTCCACCCTGGCCGACGCGGTGGCCGAGGCCGGCGTCGCGTCGCTCGTCGTGCTGACCCGCCGCTACGCCCCGGAGACCAAGCAGATGCTGGCCCAGCTGCACCGCACGGGCGGCTGGACCGGTGCCGACAGCCGCTGGATCTCGGGCGCGCTGCTCGACGGCCCGTTCTCGAACTCCCCGTGGCGCCACGACAAGGGCGCGCTCGACGACGTCGGCCCGCACGCCTTCGACCTGCTGGACGCGGCCCTCGGCGAGATCACCGACGTCGTGGCCGCCACCGTCTCCGACACGGGCCTGTGGCAACTGATCCTGCGGCACGAGGGCGGCGCCACCAGTACCGTCTCGCTTTGCCTGTCCCTGCCGCTGCAACCCGCTTTCGCCGACCTGACGGTCTTCGGGGTCAACGGCGCGCGCACTCTGACGAACCGCGACACGCCCGCGTTGGAGTGCTTCACGAACCTGCTCGACGACTTCGTGGCGATGGTGCACAGCGGAACGACCGCGCACGAGTGCGACGTGCGGCGCGGGCTGCACCTGCAGCGGATCATCGACCTGGCGAGGAGCAAGGCCGGGGCGTGAAGTTCACGATCGACCCCGGGACGCTGCGCGAGGTCCCCGACGAGCACGACGCGTGGACGCAGATCGGGGTGGCGGCGCGGATGCTCGGCCTGCTCGATCTGGCCGAGCAGGCGCTGACGAAGGCGTTCGAGCTGCGCCCGTCAACGGCGGCACGGCTGAGGCTCGCGCACGTGTACCAGTGGCAGGGCAGGTTCGCTGAGGCGCACGCGGAGTTCGCCCGGTGCGCGGACAGCGGCGAGATCGCCGGCTTCGTGCACCAGCACTGGGGGAAGTGCTACTTCGACGAGGGACGGTTCGACGAGGCCCGCGCGCACTTCCAGCGAGCCCTGGACCTGCGTCGGGGCGGCGACCCCGCGTTGGTCGAGTCGACGCGGATCGCGCTCAGCGCGGCAGAGGCGCGGAGTACCGGCTGAGCAGCGCACCACCGGGCCGGGTCGCCCGGTGGTCGTGGCCGGACCGACCCCGTCAGGTGCACCCACCCTCGCGGCGGAGGGCGACACGCGCCTCGTGATCACCGGCGCAGCAATCCCATGCGTCCGCCGAGCGTCGCGGCAGCTGTCGCGACGGTCCTTCTCGGCGCCGCGGAGCCATCGCGTCCCCGGACGCGGCCTGCCGTCAGGCCACCGAGCGCATCGGCACCACGAGGTAGGTGAGCTCCACCCCGTCCTCATCCGGCGTCGACGTCAGCACCGTCGACCGCAGCCCGCCCTGGATCTTCAGCTCGATCCGGCGGCCGGCGAACGCCTTCAGCGCGTCGGCCAGGTAGCGGGCCTGGAAGGTCTTGGTCAGGCGGTCGCCCTCGACGTCCGCCTTGACGAACTCCTCGGACTCGCCCTGCTGCGGGTCGCTGCCCTTGACGCGGAGCTCGGCGTCCTCCACCTGGATCGTCACCGCCTGGTGAGGTCCGCCGTAGGGGGTTGCTCTGCGGACGGCGCGGGCGAGCGCGTCCGCGTCCACGAGCACCGTGCTGTCGATGACTGCCTCCAGGAGTCGGCGCGCACGGTCGTCCGGGAACGGAGCGGCCAGGAGCGCGGTGGAGATCGAGTTGTTGCCCCAGGCGAGGCCGATGCGGTCGGCGTTCGCGTGCAGGGCCACCTGACCGGTGGCCTGCCTCGCCGCTTCGACGACGGCCTTCGCAGGTACCAACAGGTCGAGTTGACCTTCTTGTTCCCACGGGAGAGTGGCGTACGCCATGCGGTAGCGGTCGGTCGCCATGACGTGCAGCCTGTGGGCGTCCGACTGGATGCGGATGCCGGTGAAGATCGGCAACGCGTCGTCCTTCGACGCCGCGCCCGCGACGGCCGCGACGGCCTTGAGCTTCTCGGCGTCGACGTGGCCCTGCCGGGGCGGGAGCTCGGGGACGCCGGGGTGGTCGTGCAGTTCGAGGAGCGGGAGCGCGAACCGGGACGTCGGTGTGCGGACGGCCAGCCGCCGGCCCTCGACCTTGAGCCTCACCTGCGGTTCGTCCAGCGCCTGGAGGGTCGCCGCCAGCGGCTTCGCGGGCACGAGCACCTCGCCTTCGGTGTGGACGGTCGCGTCGACGGTCAGGCGCACGCCGTGCTCCTGGTCGCTGCCCGCGATCTCGACGTCCGTGCCCGCTCGCAGCCGCAGCCCGGCCAGCACCGGGTCGAGCACGCGGGTGGGCAGCAGCCGCGCCACCTCGGCGGCGGCACCGGCCAGGTCGGCTGTCGTGGCGGTGAGGTCCATGATCCGGACGGTAGCGGGCACCCCCGACAATTCCGGGTGCCTCGAAAGGCTCGCCCGATCACGCGGTCCCCGGCAAGGTGGTCCTGTGGCGGAGAAGAGCGGAAACGGGGCGTTCCAGCCGGCGGGCGACTGCCCGGTCTGCGCCAAGCACCGCGGTGAGGGGCCGCTGGCCGGACCCGTGGTGTTCGCCGGCGACCTGGTCGTCGTGTCGCACCAGCCGCGAGGGGTTCTCGGCCACCTCTTCGTCGAGACGCGCAGGCACGTCGCCTCGCTCGACCTGCTCACGGTCGCCGAAGCGGAGGCGGTGGCGCGGGCGGCGAGGCTGACGGCCGTCGGGTTGCGGGCGGAACTGGATCCCGAGTTCGTCTTCTCGGCCGTGGTCGGGCGGTCCGCGGCCCACTTCCACCAGCACGTGTTCGTCCGGCACCGGGGGACGCCGGACGAACTGCCGTGGACCGAGACCGACTGGCCGGGAGCGCCACGAGGGGACGCGGTGGAGCTGAGCGCCCGGCTCGGGGCCTACTTCGAGGGGACCTAGCGCGAGGCGAGTTCCATCTCGGACCGCGCCGGCGCCTCGGCGGGCACGCCGCGGCTGACGGTGCCGCGCAGCAGCCAGACCGCCAGTGCGATCAGCAGACCCGCGACACCGGCCGCGGCGAACGCCGGGCGCGTGCCGAAGTGCTCGATCAACTGGCCGGACAGGCCCTGGCCGAGGGCGAGGCCGACGGTCACCGAGGTGATCACCCAGCCGAACGCCTCCGCGGCCATGCCGTTCGGCGTGACCTGCTCGATCGCGGCGGAGTGCGCGGTCGACTGCGGCGTGATCAGCGTGCCGACCAGGAACAGCGCCACGGCGAGGCCGACCAGCGTGGCCGGGACGGCGAGCAGGAACGACAGCAGCGCGAAGCCGCCCAGCAGCACCGGCAGGCGCAGGTGCATCGGGCGCGGCCACGGGCGCATGCCGTAGAGCACGCCGAAGACCACCGAGCTGATCGACCACAGCGACAGCATCAGGCCACCCATCGAGGCCTGACCGGCGGCCTTCGCGAACGCCGGCACGGCCACCTCGACGAAGCCGATGGTCACACCGAAGCCGAGCGCGGCCAGGGCGACCGTGCGCATGCCGGGGTAGGCGAACGCGCCGAGCAACGGGCGAGGGGCCTGCTCGACCGGCCCCCAGGCGCGGACGACCGCGTTGAACGCGAACCACAGCGCGCCCACGACCATCAGCACGGCACCCACGACGACACCGGTGCCCGCCCACGGCGCGGCCAGCAGCAGACCGGCGAGACCCGGCCCGAGGATGAAGAAGACCTCCATGCTGATCGCCTCGTAGGCGTAGCCCGCCATCCGCGTGGGCCCGGCCGGGACCATCCGCTCCCACAGCGCCCGCGACGCGGAGCCCACCATCGGCTCCGTGGCGCCGACCCCGAAAGCCAGCGGGACCAGCAGGAACACCGACGCACCCACCTCGACGGCGAGCACGGAGACGGTCACGAAGAAGGCGAACAGCCCGGTCGTGAAGAGCAGCGGGCGGGTGGGACCGAAGCGGTCCATCAGCCGGCCCTGGACGACGGATCCGAGCGCCACGCCCACCAGAGCCGCCGCCGAGACCATGCCGGCGACCGCGAACGAGCCCGTCACGCGCTCCACGTAGAGCAGCAGCGAGAGCCCGACCATCGCGATGGGCAGGCGGGCGAGCAGCGACGCGACCACGGCGCCGCGCATGCCGGGAGTCGTCAGGGCAGCACGGTAGTCGGAGAGACGGGCGGAGTGGGACATGCGTACCAGTGTGCCAGACCTGGTACGCGCGTACCAGTTCAGGTGCGCGGAGTCACCACGGTTGCGATTGGGTCACGGGAATGGGATGACCGGGTGAAACCTGCAACGAATCGGCCACACACGAGGTCCTTGAGGGTGAAAGGGCTTGAGCGGTCGGGGTGCCGACGTGCGAAAGTTGACTCGCCGATCGAGACCAACCTCTGGCCTGAGGGTCGGGGCCTGCGCGCCGGAGGGTGGAAAGCACGGTTCGTCGGGGGATGGGCCGTGCAACGCAAAGGACCGGTGCGCCACGTCGGGGGTGGCGCCCGGTCCTTTGTGTTCGGTCGTGCGCATCGGCCGTTCTCCGCAGGCGGCGAGCGGTGCCGGTCGTCCGTCCGAAGAGGGACGACCAGCGCGAACTCCGTCGCGTGCCCGGGGATCTCGCTAGCGGGCGCGGCGCGCGAGGCGCTCCGGGTCCAGGATCAGCACGCTCTTGCCCTCGAGGCGCAGCCAGCCGCGGTGCGCGAAGTCGGCCAGCGCCTTGTTCACGGTCTCGCGGGACGCGCCGACGAACTGGGCGATCTCCTCCTGCGTCAGGTCGTGCGTGACGCGGAGCAGGCCGGCCTCCTGCGAGCCGAAGCGCTGCGCGAGCTGCAGCAACGCCTTGGCGACGCGGCCGGGCACGTCCGTGAAGATCAGGTCGGCCAGCATGGAGTTCGTCCGGCGCAGCCTGCGGGCCAAGGCCCTCAGCAGCTGCTCGGCGATCTCCGGCCGGTTGGTGATCCACTGGCGCAGCGCGGGGCGGTCCATCGACACCGCGCGGACCTCGGTCACCGTCGTCGCAGTGGACGTGCGGGGGCCTGGATCGAAAATGGACAGTTCGCCGAACATGTCGGAGGGTCCGAAGATCCCCAACAGGTTCTCGCGGCCGTCCGGCGACTTGCGGCCGATCTTCACCTTGCCGGACTGGATGATGTACAGGCGATCGCCCGGCTCACCCTCCGCGAAGATCACGTGGCCACGCGGGAACTCCACCGTCTCCAGGGTCGTCGCCAGCGCCTCTGCGGCCGCCGGGTCCACCCCCTGGAAGATGCCCGCTCGCGCCAGGGTCTCGTCCACCTCGTCCCTCCTAATCGACGCGACGGCACGCCTACCACCTTCTTTGGTGGAGTCAGCGCCGTGCCGCCGATCACTGCGTTGCAGTCTAAGGGCTCTCTTGTGGATCGCCGCTCGGCTCGCCGTCTCAGCGTGAACAACAAGACTGACTCGATCCAGAGCCCAACGAACCAGTCTACGCCATTCGGGTGTGCGTCAGAGCGGGGCCGTCAGCGGACGCGCTTCTGGCGCACGCCACGACCACGACGACGGAGGCGGAACAGTTCCAGCGCGCGACCGATGCCGTGTCCGTAGAGCGCCTTGACCTCATCGGGTCGCGCCGACTCCAGGAACTCCTCGACCTCGTTCTCCTGCACGGCGACGTGCCGGAGCTTCGCTTCGACGCGCTCCATGAAGAGCGCGAAGAACATGATCACGATGGGGACGACGATCACAAACCAGGCAGTCATGATGCTCCGCAGTCTGGCGCATGAGGGATTCGAGTACGGATCTAGGGGTCTGTTCCGGCGTGTTGACTACTCTGGATCAGTGCCCGCAACCAAGAAAACGGAAACCAAGCTCGGCCTGACCCGAAGGGCCCGCCGGATGGTCCGCGTGCTGGCCGAGGGATACCCCGACGCGCACTGCGAGCTGGACTTCACCACGCCGCTCGAGCTCGTCGTGGCGGTGATCCTCTCCGCGCAGTGCACCGACAAGAAGGTCAACGAGGTCACTCCCGCCCTCTTCGCGAAGTACCCGACGGCCGCCGACTACGCCGGCGCCGACCGGGCGGAACTCGAAGAGATGCTCCGCCCCACCGGTTTCTTCCGGAACAAGGCGACGTCTCTGCTGGGTCTCGGTGCCGCTCTCGTGGAGCAGCACGACGGTGTGGTGCCGGGCACGATGGAGGAGCTGGTCAAGCTCCCCGGTGTAGGACGCAAGACGGCCAACGTGGTTCTCGGCAACGCCTTCGATGTGCCCGGGCTCACAGTCGACACCCACTTCGGCCGCCTCGTGCGCCGCTGGGGCTGGACCGACCTGGAGGACGCCGTCAAGGTCGAGCACGCCGTCGGCGAGCTGGTCGAGAAGCGCGACTGGACCATGGCCTCGCACTGGATCGTGTTCCACGGCCGGCGCGTCTGCCACGCCAAAACCCCTGCTTGCGGTGCCTGCCTGCTGATGAAGGACTGCCCGTCGTACGGCCTCGGCCCCGAGGACCCGGACAAGGCGGCGAAGCTCGTCAAGGGCGATGAGAAGCCACACCTGATCGAGCTGGCGGAGCGGGTCAGGGCTGGTGAGAAGCTGGTGGGGTGAACAACCGCACGCGCTGGCTCGTCGTGGTGCTCGTCCTCGGCCTGGCGGGTGTCGTGGCCCTCTGGCCCCGTGACGACGAGCCGGGGCCGCCGCCCACGCCGTCCCGCCCGACGCAGGACGTGTCCGCCCTGCGCGCGCAGGCCCAGCTCAGGCCGTGCGTGCCGGGCTCAGGGGGCGGCGTGGACGTCACGTGCCTCGGTGACGGCACCCGGACGGCCCTCGCGCTGAAAGGCCCGCTCCTGATCAACTTCTGGGCGACCTGGTGCCAGCCGTGCCAGGAGGAGCTGCCGGTGCTGGACGCGTACGCGAAGCAACCGGGCGCCGTGCCGGTCGTCCCAGTTCTCGTGGAGAGCAGGGAAGCGGACGGCCTGGAGTTGCTCACCCGGCTCGGGGTGCGGCTGCCGTCCGTCCACGACGGCGCCGACGAACTCCGCAAGCGGGTGAAGGCGCCGAACTCGCTCCCCGCCACGTATTACGTAACAGCGGACGGTCAGGTCCGGCTGATCACCGATCCGCCGACCTTCACCGCTCCGGACCAGGTGGAGAAGGCGGTTCGATGACGGAGGCGGTAGAGCCACCCGACTGGATGCAGCGCCTGGCCAAGGCCACCGAGGAGATCGACGGGCGAACGTTCATGCGGGACCCGCGCACTCCGACGAGGGCCTACCGCAAGGCGGCCGTGCTCATGCTGTTCGGCGAGTCCGAGGAGCACGGGCCGGACGTCTTGCTGCTGCGCCGGTCGGACACGTTGGGTTCGCACCCCGGCCAGGTCGCGTTCCCGGGCGGGGCGATGGACGACACCGACGACGGGCCGGTCGCCACCGCATTACGCGAGGCTTACGAGGAGACCGGTGTACTTGCGTCAGGAGTGAGACCACTCACCCTGCTGCCGGAGCTGCACGTGCCGGTGTCCGGGTTCGTGGTCACGCCCGTGCTCGCCTACTGGGAACAGCCGAGCCCCGTCGCACCCGTCGACCCGGCGGAGACCGCCGCCGTCGCGCGGGTGCCCGTGTCGCACCTCGCCGACCCTGCCAACAGGTTCCGGGTGCGCCACCCCGCGGGCTACGTCGGAGCGGCCTTCTCCGCGCCGGGCATGCTGGTGTGGGGCTTCACCGCGGGGTTGATCAACGGCCTGATCGCACTCGGCGGCTGGGAACAGCCGTGGGATGCGACGGATGTGCGCGACCTTGAACTAGCGTTGCGCGCTACACAGTGAGGCGGAGGTTCTGGGGTGAACTGGGTTGACCTGCTCGTGCTGGGCCTCGCCGCGATAGCCGCGGTGTCCGGGGCCAGGCAGGGCATGGTCGTCGCGCTGCCCGCGTTCGTCGGTGTGCTCGTCGGCCTGATCCTCGGCACGCAGATCGCGCCGCTGCTGGTGTCCCAGTTCGAGAACGTCGTCACCAAGGTCGTGTTCGCGGTCGGCATCGTCGTGCTGCTCGTGGCGCTCGGCGAGACGATCGGCGTCTACATCGGACGGACTATCAAGGCGCGGGTCAACGCGTCGCCGCTGCGCGGCGCGGACAACGCCCTGGGCGCGATCGTGCAGGGCTTGGTCGTGTTCGTGGTGGCGTGGATGATCGCGCTGCCGCTCACCTCGGTCGTCGGCCTGCCGGACCTCACCTCGTCGCTCAAGCAGTCGGTGATCCTCGGCAAGGTCGACCAGGCCATGCCGCCCGCCGCCCGCGTGCTGTCGGGCGATCTGCAGAAGCTCTTCGACGTCTCGGGCTTCCCGCAGGCGATGGACCCGTTCAACCGGACGCCGCTCAAGGCGGTCGAGCCGCCGGACGGCCAGCTCGCGAACTCCCCGGTCGCCGGCCGGCTGAAGTCCTCGGTGCTCAAGGTCCGCGGGCGCGCCCCGTCGTGCTCGCGCGCGCTGGAGGGCACCGGCTTCGTGATCGCCCCGGAGCGGGTCATGACGAACGCCCACGTCGTCGCCGGCACGAACGAGGTGACGGTCGAGGTCGGCCGCGGCCAGTTCGACGCGACGGTCGTGGCGTACGACCCGAAGACCGACATCGCCGTGCTCGCGGTGCCGGACCTGGAGGCCACGCCGCTGCAGTTCCGCTCGGACGAGGTGCAGCCGGGCGAGGACGGCATCGTGCTCGGCTACCCGCTCGACGGCCCGTACAAGGCCTCGCCGGCCCGCGTGCGGGAGCGCATCCCGCTGCTGCGCGGCCCGGACATCTACGACGCCCAGACGGTCACGCGGGACGTCTACACGGTGCGCGCGGAGGTCCGCTCCGGCAACTCGGGCGGCCCGCTGGTCGACCCGAACGGCCGGGTGATGGGCGTGGTGTTCGGCGCGGCCGTCGACGACCCGGAGACCGGCTTCGTGCTCACAGCCCAGCAGGTGCAGCAGACGGTGCAGAAGGCGCCGACGCTCACCCGCCGCGCCTCGACCCAGGGCTGCGCCTCCTAGGGCGAGTGGCGGGCCGCGACGCCGTCCAGGACGTAGCCGAGGCCCGTCTCGAACCTCTCCGCGGCGTCGCGGTCGCTCGACTCGTGCACCACCCTGGCGAGCGTCGGGAACCGGCCGGTGGCGAGCACGCGCTGCATGTAGGGGCCGGACGCCCGTTGCCACTGCTCCTCGGTCATGCCGCTCGACCGCTCCGCGCGGAGCTCGGTGATCTCGCCGCGGACGGCCCCGAACACGTAGGCCATCACCGCGCCGACCACGTCGAGCACCTGGTCGATGTCCTCGAACCGGACGGTGGCGAGCGTCGTCTCCAGGTGCGTGAGCGCGTTCGGGCCCTGGTGCGGGCGGTTGCCGACCAGGTCGACGAACCACTCGTGCCGCTTCGCCGCGGCCCGGACGCCGTGCGCGACGTGCCGGAGTCCCTCGCGCCAGCCGGCTGAGGGCGACGGCGGCGTGATCTCGCCGTAGACCTCGTCGACCATGAGGTCGAGCAGCTCGTCCTTGGTCTCCACGTACCCGTACAGGCGCATCGGGCCCGCGCCGAGGGCGGCGGCGACCTTGCGGAAGGACACCTCGTCGAGCCCGCCCGCGTCGGCGAGCCTGATCGCGGCGCCCACGACCAGCTCCCTGCTCAGCGGGGTCGGCGACGGCTTGGCGGGCGGCTCGGGGCGGTCCCACACGGTCTCGTTCGACATCGCGCTGGACAATACACCGTCTTATAGCGATACAGTGTATCGATCGATACGGCGTATTGAGGGGGATGTCATGAGGACTTCGGTGTTGGTCGTCGGGGGAGGCCTCGCGGGAACGTCGGCCGCGCTGTTCCTGGCGTGGCACGGCGTGCCCGTGACGCTGGTGGAGAAGCATCCGGGCAGCTCGGCGCACCCGCGCGCGGTCGGGTTCAACGCCAGGGTGGGTGAGCTGCTGCGCGGGGTCGGGCTGGAGGACGAGCTGCCGGAGAGCCGGATGGCGAAGGGTTTCGGCGTCCGGCGGGTCAGGGCGGAGAGCCTCGTCGGGAAGAAGTACGAGGAGACGTTCTGGACGCCACCGGCCGAGCTGTCCGACGTCGAGCACTCACCGGTCGCGGGCATCGGCGTGGCGCAGGACCGGATGGAGCCGATCCTGCGCGACAAGGCCCGCGAGCTCGGCGCGGACATCCGGATGAGCACGCGGATGCTGGAGTTCGCCCAGGACGACGACGGTGTCACGGCGGTCGTCCAGGGCGACGGCGCACCGTACGAGATCCGCGCCGACTACCTCGTCGCGGCGGACGGCCACCGCAGCCCGGTCCGCGAACAGCTCGGCATCACCCGCACCGGCCGCGGGTACCTGCACACCTCCCGCAGCGTGCTGTTCCGCGCGCCGCTCGAGGAGTACTTGCAGGACGGGATCGGCCAGTTCGTCATCGATGACGTCGGGTTCCTGACCACCTACGGCGACGGGCGCTGGGTCCTGATGCTCGACGACGGCGAGTACGACGAGCCCGAGCTGCGGCGGAAGATCTTCCAGGCCATCGGCCGCGACGACCTGGACGTCGAGATCGTCACGACCGGCCGGTGGACGATCAGCGCGTCGGTGGCGGACCGGTTCTCCGACGGCAGGGTCTTCCTGGCGGGCGACGCCGCGCACACGCTGCCGCCGAGCCGCGGCGGGTTCGGGGCGAACGTCGGCATCGAGGACGCGCACAACCTCGCCTGGAAGCTCGCCGCCGTGCTGGACGGCGGGTCACGACCGTCCCTGTTGGACACCTACGACGCCGAGCGGCGGCCGGTCGCCCTCCTCTGCCACCAGCAGATCTTCGCGCGCAACGACGGCCACAACCGCGACGGCGAGCCGGACGAGGCGCCGTTGTACGACAACAACGCCATGCACTTCGGCGTCCTCTACCGGTCGGCGGCCGTGCTCGGTGCGGGTCCCGAGCTGCCGCCCGCTCAGCTCCCCGAGCAGTGGAACGGCCAGCCCGGCACGCGCGCCCCGCACGTGTGGACGGAGCCGGGAAGGTCCACTGTGGACCTCTTCGGGCGCGGCTGGGTGCTCGTCGCCGACCACCCGCAGTGGGAGGAGGCCGCCGCACCGCTCGGCGTCCGGTGCGAACGCGTCGAGCAGCTGGACGCGTTCGGGCTGTCCGCGAAGGGCGCTTCGCTGGTCAGGCCGGACGGCTACGTCGCGTGGCGGTCGATCGACCTGCCGGACGACCCGGCCGCCGCCCTGGAGGCCGCGTTCAGGTCAGCTTCCGCAGGAACTCGGTGATCAGCCTGCTCGTGGTGTGGGGCGCCTCCTGGTTCGGGAAGTGCCCCACCTCGGGCAGGTAGCGGAACTCCGACTCGGGACCGAGCCACGGCAGCGAGTCGCGCGCCGAGGACTCGAGGACGACCGGGTCCAGGGCGCCGTGGAGCTGCAGCACGGGCACCTGCACCGGCTTGTCGACGGCCTCGGCGAACCGGCGGCCGTCGCTGCGCAGCTGCGAGCGCACCGCCCAGCGGTAGTACTCGAGCGCGCTGTGGGCGACGCCCGGCACCGTCATCGCCTGCCGGCAGCGGCGGATGACCTCGTCGAACTCGGGCGCCGACCGCCACTTCGGACCGGACCACGCCGAGAGCAGCTTGGCGACCTGCAGGGCGTTCTCGCGGGTCAGCCAGCGCTCGGGGTGGATCGGGAGCTGGAAGCGCAGCACGTGGGAGTTCACGCGGGGGTGCGTGCGGAACGCCCGGCGCGTCACCAGCGGGTGCGGCGCGGACAGCACGGAGACCGACGAGACGACGCGCGGGTGCAGGGCGCCCACCGTCCAGGCGATGGAGCCGCCCCACGCGTGGCCCACCAGGTGCGCGCGTTGGGCGCCGAGCGCCTTGACCAGACCCGCGACGTCACCGGCGAGCGTGAAGCCGTCGTAGCCGCGGGGTGGTTTGTCCGAGTCGCCGTAGCCGCGCAGGTCGACGGCGACCGCGCGGTACCCGGCCTCGGCCAGCGCGGTCAGCTGGTGCCGCCACGACCACCAGAACTCGGGGAACCCGTGCAGCAGCAGCACGAGAGGTCCCTCGCCGAGTTCGGCGACGTGCAGGCGGATGCCGTTGGCCGAGACGTCGCGGTGCGTCCACGGACCCGCGACCCGCACGACGGACGGGTCGGGTTTGCGGCTCAGTTGACGGCGCCCCTGCTCTGGGAGTCGCGGTGCGTCAGTGCCGCGACGGTGTCCTTCGCGGCCGCGATCGACCTCTCCGGCGCCCTGATCTTCTTCACCTTGCGGTAGCCGAGGAAGGCGCAGGCGCCGGCGGTCAGCAGCATCACCGCGAAGACCAGTCCGAAGCCCGCCCAGTAGCCCCAGCCGAACCACTCCGCGAAACCGAAGCCGAGGGCCATGAACAGGAAGAACAGGCTGAAGCACAGCACGGTCAGCGCGACGATGAAGAAGACGCTGCCCTTGACGCCCTTCTTGATCTCCTTGGTGATCTCGCCCTTGGCGAGTTCGACCTCTGCTCTGACCAGAGTCGACACGTGGGCGGTCGCATCACGAACGAGACCGCCGATCGATGCCTCGGCAGTCGGGTCGTCTGCGGTCAGCGGAATCGACGCGATGTGCTCCCTGGTGGTCACCCGGACATCGTGCCATGCGCCCGGCTGCGGCGAATGAGCAACACCGAGGCGAGCAGCGACGCGATCATCGAAGCGAGCAGGACGGCGGCCTTCGCGGTCTCCGGCTGGTCGAGCGAGAGGTCCGCGATCAGCAGGCTGACGGTGAACCCGACGCCGCCCAGCGTCGCCACCGCCACGATGTCGCGCGGTCCCGCGCCGGACGGCCAGACGGCGGCCTTGAGCCACACCGCGAGCGCCGAGGCGCCCACGATGCCGATCACCTTGCCGATGACCAGCCCCGCCATCACCCCGATCGCGATCTTGTCCGAGAAGAGCTTCCCGAGCGCCTCCGCGCCCACCGGCACACCCGCCGCGAACAGCGCGAACACCGGCACGGCCACCCCGGCCGAGAACGGCTGCAGCCGGTGCTCCAGCCGGACCGCCGGCGCCTCGGCCTCGTACGGGTCGCGCCTCACCCGCGTCAGCAGGGCGAGCGCGACACCCGCGATCGTGGCGTGGATGCCCGACTCGTGCATGAACCACCAGGTGCCGAGCGCGATCGGCACGTAGAGCCACGGACTGGTGATCCGCTTGTGCTGCAGGAACCAGTACAGCGCCAGCAGCAGCACGACCGCCCCGGCGGCGAGCAGGTTGAACTTCGCCGTGAACAGGACCGCGATCACGATGATCGCCCCCAGGTCGTCCACGACGGCCAGCGACAGCAGGAAGACCCGCAGGCTCGACGGCAACCCGGACGCCGTGAGGGCCAGCACGCCGAGCGCGAACGCGATGTCCGTCGCGACGGGGATCGCCCACGCCTTCTCGATCCCGGGCTGTCCCCAGCCGATCCCGAGCGCGACCAGCGCGGGCACGATCATCCCGCCGATCGCGGCGACGATCGGCAGGACGGCCGCCTTGAAGTTCGACAGCTCCCCGACGACGAGCTCGCGCTTGAGCTCCAGACCGGCGACGAAGAAGAAGATCGCGAGCAGCCCGTCCTTGGCCCAGTCGCCGACGCTCAGCGGTCCGAGGTGGAGATCGCGCAGCGTGAAGTACGCGGGGGCGAGGGGCGAGTTGGCCCAGATCAACGCGACGGCGGTGGCGCCGAGCAGCACCATGCCCCCGACGGTCTCGGTGCGGAGGTAGCGGGCGAAGTCGGCGATCTTGGGCGGCACGGGTCTCCCTGGGCAGTCAGCGGGCACGACAAATCCTCGTGCCGACCAGACTTCCCGGCTCACCCTGGTGCAACCTTAACGCGAACGGGCGCCCTCCTCAGAGGACGCCCGTCACGTTTCGAGCGGAGGATCAGTCCTCGGACTTGCCCGACTGCAGGCCCGCCGAGATCAGGTTCATGACCGACGAGTCCGCCAGCGTCGTCACGTCGCCGACGGCGCGGTTCTCCGCCACGTCGCGCAGCAGGCGGCGCATGATCTTGCCCGAGCGCGTCTTCGGCAGCTCCGGCACGACCATGATCTGCCGCGGCTTCGCGATCGGGCCGATCTCCTTCGCCACGTGGTCGCGCAGCGCCTTGATCGCGTCGGCGCCACCGGCGTCCGCACCCGCGCCACCGCGCAGGATCACGAACGCGACGATGCCCTGGCCGGTCGTCTCGTCGGACGCGCCGACGACGGCGGCCTCGGCCACGGTCGGGTGCGACACGAGCGCCGACTCGACCTCGGTGGTCGAGATGCGGTGACCGGACACGTTCATCACGTCGTCGACGCGGCCGAGCAGCCAGATGTCGCCGTCGCCGTCGTACTTCGCGCCGTCACCGGCAAAGTAGTTGCGATCCTCGCTGAACCGCGACCAGTACGTCTCGCGGTAGCGCTCGTCGTCGCCCCAGATGCCGCGCAGCATCGAGGGCCACGGCTCGTTCAGCACAAGGTAGCCGCCGCCTCCATGCGGCACCTCGACGCCCTCGTCGTTGACCACCATCGCGCTGATGCCAGGCAGCGGGCGCTGCGCCGAACCGGGCTTGGTCGAGATCACGCCGGGCAGCGGCGAGATCATGATCGCGCCGGTCTCGGTCTGCCACCACGTGTCGACGATCGGGGCCTTGCCGCCGCCGACGTTCTCGCGGTACCAGATCCACGCCTCGGGGTTGATCGGCTCGCCGACCGAACCCAGGACGCGCAGGCTGCTCAGGTCGTACTTGGCCGGGATGTCCGCGCCCCACTTCAT
This sequence comes from Lentzea jiangxiensis, assembly GCF_900104175.1. GTDB lineage: Bacteria > Actinomycetota > Actinomycetes > Mycobacteriales > Pseudonocardiaceae > Lentzea > Lentzea jiangxiensis. The sequence goes on along the minus strand of NZ_FNIX01000004.1, from coordinate 417,160 downwards.
GAAGGTGCGGATCAGCGTCGGCGCCGTGTAGTAGATCGAGACGCCGTACTTCTGCACGATCTCCCAGTGGCGGCCCTCGTGCGGGGTGTTCGGCGTGCCCTCGTAGACGACCTGCGTCACGCGGTTCGACAGCGGGCCGTAGACGATGTAGCTGTGGCCGGTGACCCAGCCGATGTCCGCGGTGCACCAGTACACGTCGGTGTCCGGCTTGAGGTCGAACACGTAGTTGTGCGTGTACGACGCCTGCGTGAGGTAGCCGCCGGACGTGTGCAGGATGCCCTTGGGCTTCCCCGTGGTGCCCGAGGTGTAGAGGATGAAGAGCGGGTGCTCCGAGTCGAACGCCTCGGGGGTGTGCTGGTCGGACTGCGAGTCCACCAGCTCGTGCCACCACACGTCCTTGTCGGTCCACGCGACCTCGGTGTCGGTGCGCTTCACGACGATGACCTTCTCCACCGACGGCGCGCCGGCGACGGCCTCGTCCACGGCGGGCTTGAGCGGAGCCGGGTTGCCGCGGCGGTACTGGCCGTCGGTCGTGATCACGAGCCGGCACTCGGAGTCCTGGATGCGGGTGCGCAGCGCCTCGGCGGAGAAGCCGCCGAACACGACGCTGTGCATCGCGCCGACGCGGGCGCAGGCCAGCATCGCGAAGATCGCCTCGGGCACCATCGGCATGTAGATCGCGACGCGGTCCTCGGCGCCGATCCCCAGCGACGTCAACGCGTTCGCGGCCTTGGAGACCTCGCGCTGCAGCTCGGCGTAGGTGATGGCGCGGGAGTCGCCGGGCTCGCCCTCCCAGTGGATCGCGACCTGCTCGCCGTGGCCGGACTCGACGTGCCGGTCGACGCAGTTGTAGGCGACGTTGAGCCTGCCGCCGACGAACCACTTCGCGAACGGCGCGCCCGACCAGTCGAGCACCTGGTCCCACCTGGTCTCCCAGTGCAGCCGTTCCGCCTGCTTCGCCCAGAACGCCTCGCGGTCGGCCTTCGCCTCCTCGTACAGCGCGGGCTGTGCGTTCGCCTGTGCCGCGAACTCGTCGGAAGGCGGGAACGTCCTGCTCTCCGTGAGCAGGTTGTCCAGGGCGTTGCCCTGGCCTGGCGACTGCGTCATGGTGCGAGACCTCCTGGAAAGTCCAGACCGGTTGGGGATGCGGGTACTGACCGTAGTGCGAGCCAGCTCACTTCCAACAGGTTCCTCCCCAAAAAGGTTCAGACCAATCTGGGGAGTCGGTTACACGGCTGTCACTGTGTAACCCGTTTCGTCTGGTCCGGGCACGTGTAGCGCGTTGAACGGACGAAGTTGCGCGCTCAACGGTCCACTCAGTGAGCTGGGTCACGCGTTTCACCTGGTCAGGTACTCTGCGCGACCGTGACCGATCCTCTCGCCCCGCTGCTTTCCTTGCCCGGTGTGGCAGACGCCGCGAACGCCGCCAAGGACGCCGTCTTCCAGGTGCACCGCCATCGGGTGAACCTGCGCGGCTGGGCCACGACCGCGGCGGAGGCGTCCGTCCGCGCCGCCCGCGCGTCGGCGGCGCTGGAGGGCGGCCCGACCGAGATCCCCGAGTCCGGTGAGGTCTCCGACCCCGTGCTGGCCGGCTCGCTGCGGGTCGCCGAGGCCCTGGGCGGCCTCGTGGCCGTCTGGCAGCGCGCGCCCTTGCAAGCTCTCGCGCGGCTGCACGTCCTCGCCGCCGCAGACCTGAGCTCCGACGTCGGACGGCCGCGCGTCTCCGAACACGTGTCGCAGCGGCTCGACCTGCTCGGCTCCCTCGTCACCGGCGGGACGTCCGTGCCGTCGCCCGTCGTCGTCGCCGTGGTGCACGGCGAACTGCTAGGCCTGGCGCCGTTCGACGTCGCCAACGGCGTGGTGGCCCGTGCCGCGGCGCGGATGACGTCGATCTCGACCGGCCTCGACCCCAAGGGGCTCGGCGTGCCGGAGGTGGCGTGCCTGCGCCGGCCGGCCGAGTACGAGGCCGCTTCCGTGGCGTTCGCGTCGGGGACGCCGGAGGGCCTGGTTCAGTGGATCCTGTTCGTCTGCTCGTCGCTGGAGGCGGGCGCCCGCGAGGCCAAGAGCATCGCGGACGCCGCACTCACCGGGTGACTTCCGCCAGCACCTCGGCGGCCCTGACCGCGTCCTCGTCGGTCACGTAGAGCGGGGCGAACCCGAACCGCAGGACGTCCGGCGGCCGGTGGTCGCCGATGACACCCCGTGCGACCAGCTCGTCCATCACCGCCCTGGCGTCCCGGCAGCGCACCGAGATCTGGTTGCCGCGGTTCTCCGGGGTGATCACTTCGAGGGTCGTGAGCTTCTCGACGTGCTCGCGGAACAACGCGGTCAGCGCGAGACCGCGCTGCCGCAGTTCGGCGAGGTCGACGTCGTCCCACACGTCCAGGGCGGCGTCGAGGGCCAGCATCGACAGGATGTCCGGCGTGCCGACGCGTGCGCGCGCGATGCCGGGATCCGGTTCGTAGGAGGACTTCATGCCGAACGGCTCGCGGTGCCCGTTCCAGCCCGACAACGGGTTCTCGAAGCTCGCCTGCTTGTGCTTCGGCACGTAGATGAACGCCGGCGCGCCCGGCCCGCCGTTGAGGAACTTGTACGTGCAGCCGATCGCGTAGTCGACCCCGAGGGCGTCCAGCTCGATCGGCAGCACACCCGCGCTGTGGCAGAGGTCCCAGACCACCTGCGCGCCGGCACCGTGGACCTGCTCGGTGAGCGCCTTCATGTCGTGCAGCTCGCCGGTCCGGTAGTCGACCTGGTTGAGCAGCACCACCGCGGTGTCCCCGGTGAGGTCCAAAGAGGACGGATGCGCGGCGCGGATCTTCATGCCGCTCAGGGAGGCGACGGACTGCGCGATGTAGCCGTCGGTCGGGAACGTCGACTCGTCGCACACGATCTCGGTGCGGTCGGTGCCCCTGACCGCGCCCATCAGCGCCTTGAAGACGTTGACCGACGTGGAGTCGCCGACGACGACCTGGCCCCGTGCCGCCCCGACCAGCCGCCCGACGCGGTCGCCGACCCGTTGCGGCGTCTCCCACCAGCCCTCGGACCACGACCGGATCAGCCGCCGGCCCCACTGGTGCTCCACGACCTCCCGCATGCGCCCGGCGACGTGCTTCGGCAGCGCGCCGAGGGAGTTGCCGTCGAGGTAGATGACACCTTCGGGGATGTCGAACAGCTCGCGCCTCACACGTGGCTCCTGGCGGTCCACAACTCGGGGAACACCGCGCGCTGGGTGCGCTTCTCCAGCCATGCGACACCGGCGGAGCCACCCGTGCCGACCTTCGAGCCCATCGAGCGGCGGGTCGCGAGCAGGTGGTCGTAGCGCCAGCGCGCGAACTCCTCGGCGATGTCGGTCAGCGCCTCGCCGAGCTCGAGCAGGTCGCGGTCGTGGCCGCGGTAGATCGCCGCCCACACCTGCTCGACGTCGGGCGACGGCTCGTAGGCCTGGGTGAGGTCGCGGTCCAGCACGGCCTGCGGGATGGCGAAACCCTTGCGCCGCAACGCGGCCAGCACGTCGTCGTAGAGCGAGGGCTCTCCGAGCGACTTCTCCAGCTGGTCGTGCATCGCCGGCACGGCCCGGTGCGGCACGAGCATCGACCGCGACTTCTCGCCGAGCAGGAACTCCATCTCGCGGTACATGCCGCTCTGGAAACCCGAGCCCTCGCCGAGCGCGTCGCGGAAGGAGTTGAACTCGGTCGGCGTCATGCGCGCGATCGGCCGCCACGCCGCCGACAGCGCCTGCAGGTGCAGGTCGGACCGGCGGAGCGTGCGGACGGCGGCGCGCAGGTCGTCGGCGCGCAGCTCGGCCTGGGCCTGCCGCCACTCGAAGCAGAGCAGGCCGAAGTACAGCTCCATCACCTGCGTGATGACCAGGAACGACATCTCACGCGGATCTTTGGACCACTGCTGTTGAAGGGTGTGCAGCACCGACGCGTGCACGTAGTCCTCGTACGGCGTGGTGCCGCCGAAATCCAGCTTCGGAGAAACGGGGCAGCTCATGCCTTCAATCGTCGCCGGAACGGCTCGTCACCTGAATGGACGACGAAAGGCATTCGTGCCGAAGTTCTTCCGAACGCAAAACAGATCACCGAGTAGCTTTGCGTTCATGTTGGACGACGTGGACAAGGCCCTGTTGGAGGCGCTCCAAGAGGATGCGCGCCTGTCGTACAACGAACTGGCCCGCCGGGTGCACGTCTCGCCGCCGACGGTCGCGCAACGGGTCCGGCGCCTGGAGAACATGGGTGCCATCACCGGCTATCGCGCCGTGGTCGACCCCACCGTCGTCGGACGTCCGGTCGTCGCGTTGGTGCGCATGAAGTGCTACGGCCCGAGGTGCATCACGGTCCACCCGGAGCTGCTCGACGACCTGCCCGAGGTCGTCGAGGTCGTGCGGCTGACCGGGGACATCTGCTCGGTGGTGAAGGTCGTGACCACGTCCATCGTGGAGCTGGAACGGCTGCTGGTCCGGCTGGCGGCGCACGGGGAGACGTCCAGCGCGATGGTGCTGTCGACGCCGATCCCGTGGCGCCCGGTGTTGCCCGGATAACACGAATCTCAGATTCCAGTTAGGTTAGCCTCCGATCTCGTGAGGCTGACCAAGAGCACGGACATCGCGCTGCGGATCGTGATGCGGCTGGCCGTTTCCGCCGAACCGGCCAACCCGACGACACGCGAAGTCGCCGAAGTCATGGGTGTGCAGTACACCCATGCGGCCAAGGTCGTGTCCCAGCTCCAGCACCTCGGTGTGGTGGTGGCGCGGCGCGGCCGGGGCGGTGGTCTGGCGCTCGCCGGAACGGGCCGGTCCACCTCGGTCGGGTGGCTCGTGCGCGAACTGGAGGGCGTCGGCGACGTCGTCGACTGCGAAGGCGAAGTGTCGTGCCCGCTGAGTTCCGCCTGCCGGCTGCGCCGCGCGTTGCGCCAGGCCCAGGAAGCCTTCTACGCCTCGCTCGATCCACTGCGCGTCGAGGACCTCGTCGCTGATCCCACCGGTCCCGTGCTGCTGAGCCTGCAGCTCAAGTGAGGAGTTCGCCGATGCTGTCCCCGAAGTCCGCTGAACTGGTCGAAGCCACGCTGCCCGCCGTCGGGGCGGCGATCGGCGAGATCAGCGAGCTGTTCTACACCCGCATGTTCGACGAGCACCCGATCCTGCTGCGGCACCTGTTCAACCGGGGCAACCAGGCCAACGGCACCCAGGCCCAGGCGCTGGCCGGGTCGGTCGCCGTCTTCGCGTCGGGCCTGCTCGAGGGCAAGCAGCCCGACGCGATGCTGCGCCGCATCGCGCACAAGCACGTTTCCGTCGGCGTCACGTCCGGCCAGTACGCGGTCGTGCACAAGCACCTGATGGGCGCGATCGCCGAGGTCCTCGACGTCACGCCGGAGATCGCGGCGGCCTGGAGCGAGGTCTACTGGCTGATGGCCGACACGCTGATCGGCCTGGAGCGGTTCCTGCCGCGCGGGCAGGAGGACCACCGCGTGATCGCCCGGTTCCAGGAGACCGACGACGTGGTGACGTTCGTCGTGCGGCCGGTGAACGGCCCGGTGCCGCCGACCAAGCCGGGCCAGTACGTGTCGGTGCACGTCCCGCTGCCCGGCGGCATCCGGCAGATCCGCCAGTACAGCCTCTCCGGGCGGACCGACGACGCGTTGCAGTTCTCGGTGAAGCGCGACGGAGAGGTGTCGAACCACCTGCACGACCACGCGCCGGTGGGCAGCACCGTGCGGCTCAGCCGGCCGGCCGGGGACGTGACCCTGCAGCCCGGTGACGGTCCGGTGCTGCTCGCGTCGGCGGGGATCGGCTGCACACCGATGATCGCGATGCTCGCCGACCTCGCCGCCACCGGGTCGCAGCGGAAGGTCATCGCCGTGCACGGCGACCGCGACCAGTTCAGCCACCCGTTCCGCGCCGAGCTCGGCCAGCTCGTGGCGAAGCTCGAGGACGGGCAGGCGCACGTCTTCTACGAGGAACCCGTCGGGCAGTGGCCGGCCGAGCGCACCGGGTTCGTCGACCTCTCGTCGGTGCCGGTCCCGGCCGGCACGACCGCCTACCTGTGCGGGCCGGTGCCGTTCCTGCGCGCGGTGCGGGCCCAGCTGCTCGAAGCCGGGGTCACCGACATCCACTACGAGGTGTTCGGCCCGGACGTCGTCGTGTCAGCCGGCTAGCCGGTCCAGGGCGTTGCGGACGTGGCCCTTGGTGTCCTCCAGAGCCGCGGCCGCACGCTCGGTCGGTTCGCCCGACAGCAGGTGCACCAGCGCCACCTTGAGGTCGCCGGACGCGTCCGCCAGCGCCTGCTCGCAGTCGTCCACCGGCAGGCCGGTGGCCTCGTGCAGGATCCGGATCGTCCGGCCGCGCAGCTTCGCGTTCGTCGCGCGCATGCTGACCATCAGGTTCGAGTAGGTGCGGCCGAGCTTGACCATCACCGCGGTGGAAAACGATGTGAGGACGAGCTTCTGGGCCGATCCCGCCTTCATCCGCGTGGAGCCGGCGATGGCTTCGGGACCGGTGTCCAGGGCGACCAGGACGTCCGGGGTGAACGGCACCGAGGCGTTGTTCGACACGAGCACGGTGCGAGCGCCCAGCGCCCGCGCCTCTTCCAGCGCGCCGATCACGAACGGCGTGCGCCCGGACGCCGTCACGCCCACGACCAGGTCCTTCGCCGTGGCGTGGCGGCGGATCTGGGCGGCGCCGGAGGAGTCCTCGACCTCCTCGACCGCGCGGACCAGCGCCTCGGAGCCGCCCGCGTGGTGGGCGACGAACCAGTCGGCCGGCGCGTTGAACGTCGGCACCAGCTCCGCGGCGTCCAGCGTCGCGAGCCGGCCGGACGTGCCGGCGCCGACGTAGTGCACGCGGCCGCCGGACATGATCGCGGCGACGCCGAGGTCGACCGCTTCCGCCAGCTCCGGCAGCGCCGCGGCGACGGCCGACGGGACCGTGCTGTCCTCGTCGTTGATCATGCGGAGCACGTCGACCGTGGGGACCCGGTCGATGTCGGTCGTGCGGGGGTTCCGCTGCTCGGTCGGAGACTCCACGCGCACCACCACACCGTTCCGGGGGGACGTCATTTAGTCGTCTCCCGCGGCCGCCTGCGACCGTCCGGTCTCGCTCCCAGCCGGTGGCCGGAGACGGCCTCGTAGGTCGCCTCCAGCGCCGTCTTCGCCGAGTCCACGTGGTGCTGGGCGACGCCGATGAACAGGCAGTCGATCACCGTGAGCTGGGCGATCCGGCTCGCCATCGCACCGGAGCGGAACGTGGTCTCGCGCGCGGCCGTGGTCAGCACGTGGTCGGAGACCTCGGTGATCGGCGAGCGCGGGAAGTTCGTGAGGGCGACCGTGGTGGCGCCGGTCTCGCGGGCGACGCGCAGGGCCTCGACGGTCTCCGAGGTGGAGCCGGTGTGCGAGATGCCCACGGCGACGTCCGCCTCGGTCAGCACGGCGGCCGACGTCAGCGCGATGTGCGTGTCGTTCCACGCGAAGCACGTGAGCCCTATGCGGTGCAGCTTCTGCTGCAGGTCGAACGCGACGAACGCGCTCGCGCCGAAGCCGTAGACGTCCACGCGGCGTGCGCCCGCGACGGCCTGCACGACCTTGTCGAGCGCCTCGACGTCGAGCTGCTCGGCGGTCTCCTCGACGGCGCGGGCGTCGGCGAACGCGACCTTGCCGACGACCTGCCGCAGGTCGTCGCCGGGGCCGATGTCGCCGCCCATGTCGTGGTTGGCACGGGCGGCGCTGCGAGCGGTGTCGGCGGCCAGCGAGATGCGCAGCTCGGGGTACCCACCGACGCCGATGGCCTTGCAGAACCGCGTCACCGTCGTCTCGCTGGTGCCCGCCTGCTCGGCGACCTCGGTGATGCTGCGGTGCGCGACCGTCCCCGGGTTCTCCAGCACCACCTTCGCGACGCGCTGCTCGGCGCGCGCGAGACCCGGCAGCAACGACCGGATCTTCACCAGCGGGCTGGACTCGGCACTGCTCTCAGTGGACACGTGGGAAACTTACTAACCGCCACACCAACGGTCAACGGAGTGTGTCCGAAAGTCACTCCGTCGGCAGGTTCGCCGGTCAGCGGACGTCGGGCTTCTTCCGCGTGGACACGGCGATCCGGTTCCAGGAGTTGATCGTGAAGATCAACGCGATGAGCTGCGCCAGCTCCTCCTCGCCGAAGTGTTCCGCAGCCCGCTCGTAGACCTCGTCGCTGACGTACTCGTGGCTGCTGAGGACCGTGATGGCCTCGGTGAGGCGCAGTGCGGCCTGCTCCTTCTCGGTGTAGAGGTCGCCCGCTTCCTCCCACGCGTTGAGCAGGTAGATGCGGGCCTCGGTCTCGCCTCCCTTCCGCGCGTCGACCGTGTGCATGTTGAGGCAGTACGCGCAGTGGTTGAGCTGCGAGGCGCGGATGCGGACGAGCTCGGCGAGCTGCTCGTCGAGCCCCTCGCGGGCGGCGGCGTCGAGGGCGATCATGGCGCGGTAGACCTTCGGGGCCTTCTTGGCGATGTCGATGCGGTTCGTCATGACTTGAAACTAGGCCGCGCAACGGCCCTGGCCGTGGTGCAATCTGATCGTGGAATCGTGGGCCAATCTCGACTTCCACCTGGACCTGTCCGGTTCGGGTGGGCTGCGGCACCGGTTGACGGCGTCGCTGCGGGACGCGGTCCGGTCGGCGAGGCTGCCTCCCGGCACCCGGCTGCCCGCCTCGCGGTCGCTCGCCGCCGACCTCGGGATCGCGCGCAACACCGTCGCCGAGGCCTACGCGGAACTGGTGGCCGAAGGCTGGCTGACCGCTCGTCAGGGATCCGGAACCGTTGTCGCGCACCGGGTTTCGCCGCCTGCCCCCGTCACCCGCAGGGCCGAAGGGCCGGAAGCGCTGTTCGACCTGACCGTGTCGACGCCGGACGTCACCGAGTTCCCGCGCGCGGAGTGGATCCGCTCGACGCGGCGGGCGCTGACGGCGGCACCGTCGGAGGCGTTCGGTCCGGGGGACCCGCAGGGGCGCATCGAGTTGCGCACCGCGCTGGCCGAGTACCTCGCACGGGCGCGGGGCGTGCGGGCCGACCCCGAGCGGATCGTGGTGTGCTCGGGGTTCGGGGGCGCTGTCCGGATGTTCGACCGGCTGCTCGAGCCACCCGTCGTCGTCGAGGAGTACGGGCTGCACTTCCACCGGTCGCTGTGGACGTCGACGGTGCCGTTGGCGGTGGACGACCACGGCGCGAACACCGAGCAGTTGCCCGACGACCTGCGTGCGTGCGTGTTGACGCCAGCGCACCAGTTCCCGCTGGGCGGTCCGCTGCACCCACGGCGGCGCGCATCGGCCGTGGAGTGGGCACGGCGCGTGGACGGGCTTGTGCTGGAAGACGACTACGACGGGGAGTTCCGCTACGACCGGCAGCCGGTGGGAGCCGTGCAGGGGCTGGACCCCGAGCACGTCGTCTACCTCGGGACGTCCAGCAAGGCGCTGTCGCCGGCGTTGCGGATCGCGTGGATGGTGCTGCCGGACCGGTTCGTGGACCCGGTGCTGGAGTTGAAGACCGACCGCGAGCAGCACGTCAGCATGCTCGACCAGTTGACGTTGGCCGACTTCCTGTCGTCCGGCGCCTACGACAGCCACGTGCGGCGGATGCGGCTGAAGTACCAACGGCGGCGTGACCGGCTCGTGGAGACTGTCTCGCCGTACGTGACCGTCTCGGGCATCGCCGCCGGGATGCACGCAGTGCTGGAGACGCCTCACGAAACGGCGGTCGTGGAGACCGCGCGCGAACGTGGGATCGAGCTCAGCCCGCTGTCGTGGTTCCGGCACGAGCAGAGCGACGACGACCGGTCCGGAGTGGTCGTGAGCTTCGGAGCGCCCGCGTTCCCCCGGGCGCTCCAAAGCTTCGCCGAGGTGCTAGCGGCGTGCTGCTGACCAGCCGTCGGCCGTGACTTCGCCGCGGGCGTGCACGTAGACGCCACGGCCGTTGTACTGGCCCGCCTTGGTGTGGACGAACCGGGACTTCACCGGTTCCACCGCCACCCAGCGACGGCCGGTCGTCGTGATCGTCCGCGCGTCCTGCCAATCGGTGCCGTTCCAGTGCTGCACGGTGAGCTTGTCGCCCTTGTCGACGTCGACGAAGACCTCGACCGGGCGTTCCGCGACCAGCGTGCCGCCGGAAGTCGTCGCACGCCATTGCCTTCCGTGCGCCTTGACGGCGAGAGCGTTCGCCAGGCCGTCGGCGGCGACGCGGCGGGCCGGGTTCACGCTGCCCCAGTCCCGGCTCGGGTGCACGCGGTTGGTCAGCAGGACCGCGATCGACCGCGAGGCCTTGTCGACCACGAACGACGTGCCGGTGTAGCCGGTGTGTCCGGCGGTTCCGGGTCCGCTCAGCGCGCCCATGTACCAGCGCTGGTCGAGCTCGAAGCCGAGACCGTGGGCGTTGTCGGGGAACTGCTGGTTGAAGTTCGTGAGCATCAGCTCGACGGAGTGCTCGGTCAGGATCCGGCGGCCGTTGTAGGTGCCGCCGTTGAGGATCGTCTGGCCGAGGACCGCGAGGTCCCTGGCCGTGCCGAAGACGCCCGCGTGGCCGGCGACTCCTCCGAGGGACCAGGCGTTCTCGTCGTGCACCTCGCCGCGGACGATGCCGCGTGGCGGGGAGGACTGGAACTCCGTCGCCGCCGTGCGGTCCTTCGCCTTCGGGTTGTAGCCGGTGTCCTTCATGCCGAGCGGCCCGGTGATGCCGTCCCGCACGGCCTGGTCGAGCCTCTTGCCGCTCACCTCGAGGACGATCTCGCCGAGCGTGATCAGGTTCAGGTCCGAGTAGACGTACGTGGTGCCGGGCGTGGACTTCGGCTTCACGTCCATCACGGCTTTGATGCGCGACGGGACGTCCGGGTACAGCTTCCACAACGGGATGAACGGTTCGAGGCCGCTCGTGTGTGTGAGGAGCTGCTTGACGGTGATGTTCTCCTTGCCGTTCACGCCGAACTCGGGCAGGTAGGTGGCGACGCGTTCGTCGATGCCGACGCGCCCCTGCTCGACCTGCTGCATCACCGCGATCGACGTGAAGAGCTTGGAGATGGAGGCGAGGTCGAAGATCGTGTCCTTGCTCATCGGGACGCGTTCTTCCTCCGGCAGCTGGGTTTGCGCGTCCTCGTAGAGCACCGCGTAACCCGTGCGGTCGTGCGTGACGATCTTGCCGTCGTGCACGTACAGCGTGACGGCGCCCGCGTAGAGCGGTTTGCCGTTCGCCTGCGATTTCGTGAAGTCGTGGAGCCGGCGCAGGGCCGCGTTGATCGGCTCGGGGTCGAGGCCCGCCCAGTACGGGTTGGACTGGCGCAACGTCGTCCGTTCGTGCGCGAAGCCGTCCTGGGGCTGGTCGAAGTGGCCGGGGACCGCCGTCGTCACGAGCGCGACGGCCAGGGCAGGGATGAGCATGGCGTCCTCACCGGTAGCGCAGGTAGGGCAGGCGGGTGCGGCGGAACTGCTGCAGCTCCTGCTGCCACGCGCCGACGACCTCGTCCAGCGGAGCCTGGGCGTCGATCATCCCGCGCAGCCGGCCGGAGCCGCTGAGCTTGTCGATCCAGTTGTCGGGCCGCCACGCGAAGACGGCCGGGTACAGCGACTTCACGGTGATGATCATCGCTACGGCGGTCCTGATGGCGTCGAACTCGTGCGGGTCGGTGACGTGCAGGGTGACACCGCCGCAGGCCTTGCCCTGGAACTTGTTGAACGTCGGCGAGAAGTAGGTCTCGCGGAACCGGACTCCGCTGAGGCCCAAGGCGTTCAGCCGCTCCGCCCAGCGCCAGTCGATGCCGGGTGCGCCGACGGTCTCGAACGGACGGGTGGTGCCGCGGCCCTCGGACAGCACCGTGCCCTCGAACAGGCACGTGCCGGGGTAGACCAGCGCGGTGTCCGGGGTGGGCATGTTCGGACTCGGCGGCACCCACGGCAGGCCGGTGTCGAGCTGGTCGCGCCGCCAGCCCCGGACGTCCACGACCTCCAGGGCGGTCTTGAGGCCGAACTCGCCCACGAAGAAGCGGGCGAGCTCGCCGACCGTCATGCCGTGCTGCTGGACGATGGGCTTGAGGCCCACGAACGTGGCGTGGGCCGGGTCGAGCTGCGGGCCGTTCGCCCTGCCGCCGATGGGGTTCGGGCGGTCCAGCACGATGAAGCCGAGGTTCGCCGCGGCCTCCATCGCCTGGTACATCGACCAGATGTAGGTGTAGAAGCGCGCGCCCACGTCCGCGATGTCGAACACGACGGTGTCGATGCCGGCCTTCGCGAACATCGCCTGGATCTTCGCGGGGTTGGCGCCGTACGTGTCGTACACGGGAACGCCGGTGCGCGGGTCCGCGTAGTCGCCCTCGGAGCCGCCCGCCTGCGCCGTGCCGCGGAAACCGTGTTCGGGGCCGAACACGGCCGTCGGCTTGGCGCCGTGGGCGACCATCGAGTCGACGATGTGCGTCTGGTCCCTCAAGATGCCCGTGGGGTTCGTCAGCACGCCGACCTTGCGGCCCCGGAGCTTGCGCCAGCCGTCGCTCGCGAGCTGCTCCGCGGCGGTGGTGAGCTTCGGGACCGCCCGGGCGGCCGGAGCGGTGACGAGGGGGACGGACAGGGCGCCTGCGGTGAGGAAGCTCCGCCGCCTCACCAGGTCACCCCGTGCCCGAACGGGTAGGGCGTCGGACCGGGGACGTCGACCGGGAGCTTGCCCTGCGGCGTGGTCTCGCCGAGCAGGACCTTGGCCAGCGCCTCCATCGACACGGTCGTGGTCGAGTACGTCGCGAGCCACGTCTTGGCGTTGCCGTGGGCCACGTCGTACGGGTTGGCGGTGGCGGCCGCGACGACCGGCTTGCCGGTGGCGACGAGCTGGTTGAGCAGGTCGAGCTGGGCCGGCCTGGTGCTCAGGTTGTTGGTCAGCACCACGATCTTGTCGGCGTTGGCCGCCGCTGCCAGCGCCTGCTGGACCTGCGCCGCCGTGGGGCTCGCCGCCGTGACGACCTTGGTGCCCTTGAGGCGCGTGGCCAGTGCCGAGACCGTGGCGTCGCTCGTGCCGACGACCAGGGGAGCGGTGGCGTTCAGCGGGATCGCCTGGCCGTCGTTGCGCACGGCAGTGATGGTGCGGTCGGCGATGGCCTGGGCCTGCTGGGTGTTGGAGCCGACGACCTGGTCGGCTTTGTTCTCGTCGACCTGGGCGGTGACCATGACGCCGCGCAGGAGCTTCATCTTGAGGATGCGCAGGACGCTCTCGTCGATGCGCTTCTCGGAGATCTCGCCGCTGCGGACGGCCTTGAGGACGCTGTCGATCGCGAGACCGAGGTTCGGCGGCATCAGCAGCTGGTCGACGCCCGCCTTGACGGCCAGCACCGGGATCTCGGCGTCGGAGTGCAGCTTGCGCACGCCCGCCATCTCCAGCGAGTCGGTGACGACCACGCCGTCGTACCCCAGCTCCTCGCGCAGCAGACCGGTGATGATCTTCGGGCTGAGCGTCGCCGGGTTGCCCGACGGGTCGATCTGCGGCACCTGGATGTGCGCGGTCATGATCGAGTCGATCTTGGCGTCGATGGCGGCCTTGAACGGCGGCGAGTCGATCTGGCGCCACTGCTCCAGGCTCCGGTTCGAGACCGGCAGGGCGGTGTGGCTGTCCTCGGACGTGTCGCCGTGGCCGGGGAAGTGCTTGGCGGTCGAGGTCACCGACGCCGGGTCGAGCAGGCGGCGGCCCTCGTAGCCCCTGACCTGCGCGGCCGTCATCTCGGCGGCGAGCTTCGGGTCGCTCGAGAAGCTGCGCACGCCGATGATGGGGTTCACCGGGTTGGAGTTGACGTCGGCGTCCGGCGCGAAGTTCTGGTTGATGCCCATCGCGCGGAGCTCCGAGCCGGTGATGCGCGCGGCCTCCTCCGCGTCCCGCGTGCTGCGGCCGGCGCCGAGGGCCATGTTGCCCGGCAGTTGCGTGGCGGGCGGGCCGATGCGCGTGACGACGCCCATCTCCTGGTCGATCGAGATGAGCAGCGGAACGCGGCTGGCCTTCTGCAGGCCGTTGGACAGCTGCGCGATCTGCTTGGGCGTGTCGATGTTGTCGCGGCTCGAGTTGTTGAAGTAGATGACACCGCCCGGCTGGTACTTGCGCACCATCTCCGCGGCCGTCGTCACTCCGAAGTCGGTCTGGTTCTTGGGGTGCGGGACGTCGGCGGCCTGGCCGTTGACGTACGTGACGAAGAGCTGGCCGACCTTCTGTTCCAGCGACATCCCGCGCAGGGTGGTCACGGCGGCGTCCGCTCTCGCCACCGGCGTGAGAGCGACCATGGCTGTGACCAGCGTCAACGCGGCGAACTTCCGCACTTGTCCGTGCCTCCCGGTAATGTTCCCACAGGTAACTGGCGCAGTTCGCAAGTTACTCACGGCTGTGTGGTGGGTCAACGGGGGCACATTGTGCCGTTCGGTGGCAATTCTTCACCGCACAAGCAGACGGGGCACCCTCGGAAGGGTGCCCCGTCTTCAGCGCGGGCTTGCGAGTTACCAAGCGTGCAACTCGTGTCGTACAACCCTGGCCTCGGCGTCCGGCGTCCCGATACGCAGGCCCTAGACGACAAGCCTCCCGCGGCGTGCTGCGCGTGGGTACTCGAAGTCCGCGCACGGAGCTCCGCCGGGGTGGAGTCTGGCTTCTCTTCGCCAGTTCCCTGGCCGACCCGAGGTCCGCACCACCCATTTAAGTGCGTGTGCCCGGTCACAGCAAGGGCTCGGACGGGTGCACCGTTCAAGCCACGTTCAGTAGTGAAAGTACTGGGGTTTCTGGATTTGTGAGCGGTGATTCGCGTTCGGGTACCGCTGACGGGGGCGGCGCTGTGCACTCACGCGGGCACCACGTGCGCGGCGCGTTGCCGCTACTCGCCGGTACCGGTCCCGAAGGTGCGAACGTCGCTCGAGGACTTGACTAGTCGCGGTTCCGCTTGCGCCGCAGGCCGTACCAGGCGGCGCCGGCCGCCGCGGCGGCACTGAGGCCGATGGCGGTGACCGCGACCGCCCTGCCGGACGGCGTGGGGATGCGGCCCCGCAGGCTCACCGGGTCGACGAACTGCTGCACCGGCCAGTCCTTGTCGACGGCGACGCGGCGCAGCCCCCGGTCCGGGTTCACGGCCGTCGGGTGGCCGACGACCTCGAGCATCGGCAGGTCCGTGACGCTGTCCGAGTAGGCGTAGCTCTGCGCGAGGTCGTAGCCGTGCTCGGCGGCGAGCTGCTTGATGGCGATGGCTTTGTTGTCGGCCGCGCAGTAGAAGTCGATGTCGCCGGTGTAGCGGCCGTCCAGGACGACCATTCTCGTCCCGACGCTGTGGTCGGCGCCGATCATCTGGGCAATGGGCGCGACGAGTTCCTCACCCGAGGCGCTCACGATGACGACGTCGTGGCCCTCGGCCTTGTGGTCGGCGATCAACTGTGTCGCTTCTTTGTAGACGAGCGGGTCGACGATGTCGTGCAGCGTTTCGCTGACGATGCTGCGGATCTGCTCGACGTCCCACCCGGCGGCGAGTGCCGTGATGTGCGCGCGCATGCGCTCCATCTGGTCCGCGTCCGCGCCTGCCAGCATGAACACGAACTGCGCATACGCGCTTTTCAGCACCGCGCGGCGGTTGATCAGCCCTTCCTGGAAGAAGGGACGGCTGAACGCCAGCGTGCTCGACTTCGCGATCACGGTCTTGTCGAGGTCGAAGAAGGCGGCGATCCGACTCATGTAGCGCAGCTTAGGCGTACTGGTCGGTAGGCCGTTCGGGCGGCATTTCGCTCATGTACGAAACCGTTGTGCCGCACGGTTACCGAAACTTGCCCGGCGGCTGTTGCGGAAGTTGCGCGCGGCACTGGCGCAGGGGGATACAGTAGGAGAGTCCGGTTCGACGGACAGGTTCAGTCCGACCCCCCGGGACTGAACCGTTGACGACCCCCGTCCCTCCCCCCTGGCGGGGGTCGTCCCATATCCGCAGGCCGTTTCCCGCAGGCCGCGACTGGACCTCGGCCGCCTGTGCCCGGCGTCGCGCAGCCCAACCTCTCAGCGTGGCACACAGCCCCGACACTTCCTGCGCCCCAAGGCCTCGAAGATCGCGACTTGTCCACACCCGCTGATCTGTCCACATCTCGATCTTCACCCGTTGTGTCGTTCATCACGACCCAGCAGCGTGAACCCCATGACCCGCCCCATCGCCCTGCTCACCGACCAAGACCTCCTCGACGAGGTCCTCCGCGTCGCCGCCGCGGCCGACTGCCCGCTCGCCTGCACCCCGGACGTCACGTCGCTGCGCTCGCAGTGGCACTCGGCCCCACTGGTCCTGCTCGACCCGCACGCGGTCTCCGCCTGCCTCGACGCGGGCTTCCCGCGCCGCTCCGGCGTCCTGGTCGTCCACGGAGGCGATCCGCCGTGGGCCCCGGCCGTGGCCCTGGGAGCCGACGGCGTCCTGGAACTGCCCGCGGAGGACCGCGCCCTGGTGAACGCCCTGACCGACCTCGGCGAGGGTCCGCCCTCCGACCGGGGCCGGGTGGTGTCCTTCCTGGGCGGCCGGGGCGGCGCCGGGGCCTCGGTCCTCGCCGTCGCCGTCGGCCGCGAAGCCGTCGCCCAAGGCGGCGAGGCGATGCTCGTCGACTGCGACCCCCTCGGCGGCGGCATCGACCTGGCCCTGGGCGCGGAGTCCGACGAGGGCGCCCGCTGGCCCGGTGTCCACTGCAGCGGCGGCAAGGTCCCGATGTCCGCCCTCCGCGCCGCCCTGCCCACCTCGGGCAACCTGAGCGTCCTCGCCTGCGACCGCACCGGCCCGGATCCGGAACCGGCCGCCGTGGCGGCAGTCCTCGACGCCGGCCGCAGAGCGGGCTGCACGGTGGTCTGCGACCTCCCGAGGTTCCCCACGTCAGCAGCCTCGGCAGCCCTCGACCGCACCGACCTGACGGTCCTGGTCGTACCGGCCGAGGTGAGAGCCACCGCGGCCGCCGGCAGGGTGGCCACCCGCCTGCTGACGAACGGCCGCAACCTCCGCCTGGTGGTCCGCGGCCCCTCACCGGGCAACCTGCGCCCGGCGGAGATGGCCGAGGTCATCGGCGTCCCCCTGCTCACCTCGATGCGCCCGGAACCGGGCCTGCCGGAGGTGCTGGAACGAGGCCGCTTCCCACGCAACGCCAAGGGCCCGCTCGCGTCAGCGGCCCGTCAGGTCCTGAAAGAGCTGCGCCCCTGACCTGTTCGCGCCGGAGGCGCTGCGGTCCAGGCGCTCCTGGCCGCAAGGAACGTCGCCGGGCCGCGCCGGGCCGGTTTCCGCGCAACGCCAATGGTTCGCTCGCGTCAGCGGCCCGCGAGGTCGTGGAGGAGTGCGCTCCTGATCCGCTTCGTGCCGAAGGCGCCGACGTCCAAGTGCTCCCCGCTGCAAGGGACGTCGCCGAGCCGTGCCGACCCGTTTCCCGTTAGCCACCAACGGTTCCAGCCCTGCCCTTCTCGTCCGGAAGGACCACCGTGCTCCGCCTCTGCCTGCGCATCTTGGGCCGGATGCTGCGCAACCTCGTCGTCTACCGCCGCCCCTTCCCACCCCGCTTCGTCTTCAAGGAGGAGCCCCCGCGATGAACCGCTTCCTCATCTGGTGCACCGAGATCTGGCTCCGCCTCACCGGCGGTGAGATCACCTACGGCCGCCACGCCCGCCGCCCGGGAACGGCGGCATGACCGCCGCCCTCGTCGACCGCGTCCGCCACCGCCTGGCCGGCACCGACATCGAGCTGACCGCGGCGGTGGTCGCCGACGCCGTCCGCTCCGAAGCCGGCGGCGTCCTGGCGGACTCCGACGTCCTCGAAGCCCTCCGGGTCCTCCGCCAGGAGTTCAGCGGTACCGGCCCCCTCGACCCGCTGCTGGCGGACCCCGGCACCACCGACGTCCTCGTCACCGCGCCGGACCAGGTGTGGGTGGACGGCGGGGCGGGCCTGCGCCGCACCACCGTCACGTTCCCCGACGAAGACGCGGTCCGCCGGCTCGCCCAGCGGCTGGCGGTGGCGGCGGGCCGGCGCCTCGACGACGCCTCGCCGTGCGTCGACGGGTGGTTGCCGGGCAGCGGTGTGCGGCTGCACGCGGTGTTGCCACCGATCGCGGAGCGCACCTGCCTGTCGCTGCGGGTTCTGCGGCCGGCGACGCACGACCTCGAAGCGTTGCAACGGCTCGGCACGTTCGACGACGACATCGGGCTGGCGTTGCGCTCGATCGTCCGGAAGAGACTCGCGTTCCTGGTGATCGGCGGAACGGGGTCGGGCAAGACGTCGCTGCTGTCCGCGTTGCTGGGGTGCGTGCCGGCCACCGAACGCATCGTGTGCGTCGAGGACGCCAGCGAGCTCAGTCCCGGCCACCCGCAGTTCGTGCGGCTCACCGCGCGGCCCGCGAACGTCGAGGGTGCGGGCGAGGTGACGGCGCGGGAGCTGGTGCGGGAGGCGTTGCGGATGCGGCCCGACCGGATCGTGGTGGGGGAGGTGCGCGGGGCCGAGGTCCGTGAGCTGCTGACCTCGTTGAACACCGGGCACGAAGGGGGTGCCGGGACGTTGCACGCCAACTCGCCGGCCGAGGTGCCCGCCCGGCTCGAGGCGCTGGGGGCGTTGGGCGGGCTCGCACCGCACGCCCTGCACAGCCAGGTGGCGGCGGCGTTGCGGATCGTCCTGCACATGCGGCGGGACAACGGCGTCCGCTACCTCAACGAGATCGGGGCCTTCGAGCGCACCGGCGACGGGCTCGTGGTCCGTCCGGTCTGGACGCGTGCGAAAGGCTGGCACGACAAGGGGTTGCTGTGCTGACCCTTCTGCTGCTGGCGGCAGCCCTGATCACGTGGCCGCACCTCGAGCCGATCCGGCGGCTCCGGCCGCGGGGCAAACGAGAAGTCGTGGTGCCGAAGTACCTCTGGCTCGTGGCCGCGGCGGCGGTCGCCTACCTGACGACGGGCATCGGCGGACTCGTGGCGGCAGCGGTCCTCGCCGCAACGGCGAGAGCCGTTCTGAAGCAGCACAAGGAGAACAAGGCCCGCACCGCCGCCACCGAAGCGCTCAGCGACGGCTTGGGCGGCGTGATCGACGAGCTGCGGGCAGGCGCCCACCCGGCCCAGGCGGCGGAGGGCGCGGCCCAGGACACCCCCGCGCCGGCCGGCGAAGTGCTGAAAGCCGCGGCGGCGACGTCACGGCTGGGTGGTGACATCACCAGAACGCTGACAGAGCTGGACCAGCCCTTGCTCAAGCCCGCCGTGGCGCAACTGGCGAAGGCGTGGCACGTGTCGGCGAAGCACGGCGTGGCGCTGGCGGACGTCCTGGACGCCACGAGACGCGACCTCGACCAACGGGCGGCGTTCGCCCGGCAGGTGCACGCGCGGATGGCGGGGCCGCGGGCCAGCGCGGCGGTGCTGGCGGTGCTGCCGGTGTTCGGGGTGCTGCTGGGCGAGATCAGCGGCGCCAAGCCGTTCCACGTCCTCACCGGCACCACCGCCGGGCAGTGCCTGCTGGTGCTGGGCGCGGTGTTCCTGGCGGCCGGGCTGTGGTGGACGAAGCGCATCACGGAGGTGGAGCCGTGACGTTCCTCCTCCTCGCGCTGGCATCGCTCGTGCTGCCGAGCCCGCCACGATCCGCCGATCGCCTCAAGCCCCGGGCTCACGCTCCGCCTGTCGAACGGAGAGCGGAAGGGCCGTTCGAGAGGGCGGCGGCCTGGGATCTGCTGGCCGCGTGCCTGAAGGCCGGGCTGCCGGTGCCGACGGCGATCCAGGCCGCCGGGATCGGAGAGCTGGCGCAGGTCGCCGACCTGCTCAGGCTCGGTGCCGACCCGGTCACGGCGTGGGCGCCCGCGCTGGAGCACCCGGCCACGCAGCGGCTCGCCAGGGCCGCCAGGCGGACCGCGCGGTCCGGGGCGGCGCTCGCCCGGCAGACCGCCGAGCTCGCCGCGCGGACCAGGACCGAGGCGACCGACCAGGCCGAAGCGAAGGCGCAGAGGGCCGCGGTCGCGGTGGCCGCACCCCTCGCACTGTGCTTCCTGCCGGCGTTCCTGTGCCTCGGCGTCGTGCCGGTGGTGCTGGGGCTGGCCGATCAGTTGCTCACCTGACCGATCACCTGACCTGTGTTTCCTGACTTGGAGGAGAGATGGACCTGCTCGACGACGACAGCGGCATGAGCACCGTGGAGTACGCGATCGGGACGTTGGTGGCGGCCGCGCTGGCCGCGGTGCTGTACGTGGTCGTGACCAGCGACTTCGTGCAGAACCTGTTGCAAGGGCTGATACAGCGTGCGCTGTCGACGGTCTGACGACCGCGGCATGGTCACGGTCGAGGCGGCGATCGCGGTGAGTGCGTTGCTGGTGGCCATGTGGCTGGCGGCGAACGGGCTGACGGCGGTCATCGAGCAGATGCGGTGCACCGACGCTGCGAGAGAGGCGGCGCGGCTGGCGGCGCGCGGTGAACGGCAGCGCGGTGAGGCGGCGGTCGCGGAGATCGCGCCCGGTGCGACCGTCGTCATCCACCTCGACCCGGACGCGGTGCAGGTGGTCGTCAGCAAGAGAGGTCCGCTCGGCTTACCGCTCAGCGCGCGGGCGTTCGCCGTGCCGGAGCCGCGATGAACGGCGAACGGGCTGGTCGCGAGCGCGGTTCGGCGGCGGTGAGCGGGGTGGTGGCGATGTTGCTGCTGATCATCGTCGCGGCGGGCGGTGCGCGGATCGGTTCGGCGGTCGTCGCGCGGCACCGGGTGACCGGCGCGGCCGATCTGGCGGCGCTCGCGGCTGCCGCTCGGCTCGCCGACGGTGATGAAAGCGCTTGTGAGCAGGCAAAACGAGTGTCGCTGGAGAACAGGGCAGAGTTGACGGGCTGCACGGTGAACGGGTGGGAGGTGGTGGTCGAGGTGTCCGCTGCTACGCCGTTCGGTCCGGTGAACGCACGGGCGAGGGCAGGCCCGGCTGAAGATCGAAGCGTTTGGAGAGCGACGAGCGGTCGACTCGCAGCGGTGAGCGGACTCACACCCGCGCCCGAACATGCTAAGCGGTGGTCGAACGACACGCCCGACGTTCGGCGCTCCGGTCAGCCGGAGGACGTTCGCCGTTCCGTAGCTACCAGTTGTCGAGAGGGGGTTACGGCGGCCCGGGCCGGTGTCGTTAGTTGTAGTGGCGGCACCGACGCGGTGCTCCACAGGAACCGGCACCACGTCGATGTCGAGTCAGAGCCTAGGAAGAAGGCGACGGAAGATGGATTGGTCGGACAGCTGGCGCGGGGCCTTCCGCATCGAACTGCGTGCCGAGGCCGTGAGCCTCGCGTACCGCGGTTGGCCTGTCCTGCCCGGCACCTACCCGACCGCCACCGAGAACGGCGTCACGCAGTGGGCGGGCCGTAGCGGCCTCGAGCTCCACGGCCCGATCCCGGTGCACCGCGACTGGGTCGACCGGATCGGGACGAGCCCCGACCAGGTCGCCACCTGGTGGGCCGGCCGTTCCTACAGCCTTCTCGTCGCCACCGGCCACGTGGTGGACGCGATCGAGGTCGGCACCGCCCTCGGCCGCCGCGCGGCCGTCGCCCTGCGGTCGATCGGTGTTCCCGTGCCGATCGCCGCGACCCCGTCCGGCCGCTGGATGTTCCTCGTGAAGTCCGGCTCGACGCTCAACTCCGAGCTGGCCGGCAACTCGGACGTGCACCACTACGCCAAGGGCGAGTACATCCCGCTTCCCCCCACCACCATGGCGCACGGTGTCGTGCACTGGCGGGTCAAGCCGCAGGTCTGCGGCTGGAACCTGCCGGACGCGCACGTCGTGCAGGACGCACTCGTCGAGGCGGTCCGCACCCCGGCGGGCTACCAGCTCCAAACCGCCTGACACAACCGAAGAGCCCGGCCGTGCTGGGTGTCGTCGTGGACTCTCCCCGACAACCCCGAAGGCGATGCCCTGCACGGCCGTTCCACCAAGCCCGGTCCGATGACCGGCCTCCGCACCCCGCACGTCGGGGGCCGGCGAAGGAACGGGCGAAAAGCCGAACACGCACCCCGAAGGACAGCCTCCCGCAACAGTGACCGGACCGAGGACGGTAGTGGCAGAGCCCCCGCTCTGCCGCGGTCGGTGAAGCCGGCTCCTCCCCGGAGTTCGTCAGAAGACAGTCGACACCGTCGCCTCCCGCGTGTCCTGTCGAGACGAACGAACCAGATTCCACCGATGTTCCAAGGGATCCGGTCACGAAGCGGTAGCAGGCGGGAACACGGTGTTCGGCACGTGGAGAGCGCGGCGGGGGTACCCGTGAGCCCCCGCCGCGCCCACGAAAAGCTAGAAGTGGAGCCCCTCCGCGTACGCCGCGAAGGCGAAGGTCTCCTCCACGGATCCGGGCCGCGGTACCGCGTCGGCGTCCCAGCCGAGGTCCCGGTCCCGCAGGACTTGCTCGATCAGCGGGTGCCACCGCTGATCGAGCACTTTCAACGCCCACAGCAGGGCGCCGCGCTTCGACTCCACCTCTCCGGTCCGGATGGTGTAGAGCGTGCGGCAGTACGTCGAGACGATGTAGCGCTGCGTCCAGGCGTTCCCCATCGGCGCCCACTCCCGGATGCCGGTCAGCACGTGCGGCAACTCGGCCCGCATCGACGAGCGCAGGGCGGAAGCAGGCACCTCGTCGACCAGCGATGTGATCGGCGGGCCGTCGAGCACGATGCCGTGGTGGCGCAGGATCCAGCGGGCGTGCGGGTTGTTGCAGTGCAGATCCCACTCCAACGTCCGCGTGCCGTGGTCGTTGAACAGCCACGGCACCCCTAGGCCGGCGATGGAGCGCAACGACTCGACGTCGGCGTACGAGCCCTCGATCTCCGTCGACCAGCGGCCCGGACGCTGGGGGATCTCGTCGTGCAACCGCCGCAACCCGGTTTCGCGGTCACCGGACGGCGGCTCGGTGCAGGCGACGATGAAGTCGCAGTCGCTGTGGACGTCACCGGCACCCAGGGCGAACGAACCCTGGACGTACGTGCCGACGTAGGTGGGGCCGAGGATCTCGCGGACCGCGGAGACCAGGTCGGCGAGCAGGGCGTTCAGGTCGGAAAAGGGTGTGAACAAGGCAGACTCCCGTGAACCCGTGGCCGGCGGAGGGGGAACGGGCGCGGCGGAGGAGGCGGCCCAGGACACAGGGGGCGGCTCGCTGCACCGGGGTGCGGCGGGGCGACCACCCCGGTCGGGGCAGGTGCGCCGGGCTCAGCCGCGCCTAAGCGCGACGGGTCCGGTCGGTGGCGTTGCAGCCGCAGGCGTTCACCGGGCCACGGTAGCCGGGCAACGGCCACCCGGTCAGGCGATTTTGCCCAGCACCACGTCCAGCACCAGCACGGCGCCGGCCTTGTCCAGCGGGTCGTTGCCGTTGCCGCACTTCGGCGACTGCACGCACGACGGGCAGCCCATCGGGCACGAGCACGCGCTGATCGCCGCTCTCGTCGCCGTCAGCCAGGCCCGCAACGCCGAGTGCCCGCGGTCCGCGAAGCCCGCGCCACCGGGGTGGCCGTCGTGCACGAACACCGTCGGCATCCCCGTGTCCGGGTGCGCCGCCGTCGACACGCCGCCGATGTCCCACCTGTCGCACGTCGCGAACAGCGGCAGCAGACCGATCGCCGCGTGCTCGGCGGCGTGCAGGGCGCCGGGGATCCGCTTGGCCTCCACACCGGCGTCGAACAGGAGCGACTCGTCGACGGAGTACCAGACAGCGCGGGTCCGCAGCGTCTGCTCCGGCAGGTTGAGCGGGATCTGGTCGAGCACCACCCCGGACGGCAGCCGCCGCAGGTAGCCGACGACCTGGGTCGTCACCTCCACCTCGCCGAGCGACACCGACACCCCGTCGAACTCGGCGCGTTCGACCTCGCGCACCACGGTGATGTCCACGCAGTCGCGCGGCTGCGTCGTCCACTCCGGGTCTTCGCGGTGGACCATCGCGAGGCCGCTGTCCAGGTCGAGCTCGTCGACCACGTACGCGCGCCCCTGGTGCAGGTAGACCGCACCGGGATGCACCTGCCAGCAGGCCGATCCGGGGTCGACCGTGCCGAGCATCCGGCCGGAGTCGGCCTCCACGACGGCCACCTGCTCGCCGCCGGAGCCGCGGATGTCCACCCCGGCGTGCGGGCGGTCGTGCGACGCCCAGTACCAGCCCGCAGGGCGCTTGCGCAGCAGTTTCTCCGCCACCAGCTCCTCGAGGACGGACTGCGCGAGCGGTCCGCCGAAGTCGTCCAGGCAGGACTGCGTCAGCGGCATCTCCGACGCGGCGCACGCCAGCTGCGGGCCCAGCACGTACGGGTTCAGCGGGTCCAGGACCGTCGCCTCGACCGGCCTGTCGAGCACCGCGGACGGGTTGTGCACCAGGTACGTGTCCAACGGGTCGTCGCGCGCGACGAACACCACCAGCGCGCTGTCCCCCGACCTGCCGGCCCGGCCCGCCTGCTGCCAGAACGACGCCAGCGTGCCGGGGAAACCGGCCACCACCACCGCGTCCAGCCCGGCGATGTCGACGCCGAGCTCCAGCGCGTTCGTGGTCGCGACGCCGAGCAGATCGCCCGTGGTCAGGGCTTTCTCGAGCGCCCGCCGCTCCTCCGGCAGGAACCCGCCCCGGTACGCGGCCACCCGCGACGGCAGCTCGCTGTCCACTTCGGACAGGATCCGCCGGGTGCCGATCGCGGTCAGCTCCGCACCGCGGCGCGAGCGCACGAACGCGAGCGACCGCGCGCCCTCCACCACCAGGTCCGCGAGGATCCGCGACGTCTCCGCGCCCGCCGACCGCCGGACGGGAGCACCGTTCTCACCTTCCAAAGAGGTCAGCGGGGGTTCCCACAACGCGACCGTGCGCGACGCGCGGGGCGAAAAGTCGTTTACGACAGCGGAAACCGGCACGCCCAGCAATCGTTCGGCGGACCCGGAAGGATCAGCCACAGTGGCCGATGCGAGAACGAACACCGGATCCGCGCCGTATTTCCGCGCGACCCTCCGCAACCGCCGCATCAACAACGCCACGTGCGAACCGAAAACACCTCGGTAGGAATGGCACTCGTCGATCACCACGTACTTCAGCCGGCGGAAGAAGCGCAACCATTTCGGGTGCTGCGGGAGGATTCCGCGGTGCAGCATGTCCGGGTTGGTGAAGACCCAGTTGGCGTGCGCCTTGACCCAGTCGCGTTCGGCCATCGGGGTGTCGCCGTCGTAGGCCGACGCGCGCACGCCCTCGATCCCCAGCTCGCCCAGCGACCGGAGCTGGTCCGCGCCAAGGGCTTTGGTCGGCGACAGGTACAGCGCGGTGGCCCTCGTGTCCGCCAAAAGAGTGGAAAGCACGGGCAACTGGTAGGCGAGCGACTTGCCCGACGCCGTGCCCGTCGCGAGCACCACGTGCTGCCCCGACCACGCCAGCGACGCGGCCTCCACCTGGTGCCGCCACGGCTCCCGCACCCCCGTCCCGACGAACGCCTCGACGACCGGGGGAGCTGTCCACGCAGGCCACTCGACGTGGTCTGCCTGCCGCAACGGCAGATCCCGCGCGTGCGTGAGGGGTGACTCCCCGGCG
Source organism: Lentzea jiangxiensis (assembly GCF_900104175.1). GTDB lineage: Bacteria > Actinomycetota > Actinomycetes > Mycobacteriales > Pseudonocardiaceae > Lentzea > Lentzea jiangxiensis. The sequence continues at coordinate 391,691 of NZ_FNIX01000004.1, read as the reverse complement.
GGCACTCCCGCCAGCACGCGGTCCAGCAACCGGCGTCCCTGATCCACCACGAGGCCGAGCTTCGCACACACCACCGACAGTCCCGGCCGGGCAGAGCTCGACTTCCTGCGCGGATAACGGTGTGTGCACGGATCGGGACGTTTCGTCGCCTCGTTGCGACCACCCCCTAGACTCCCCGCTCATCGCATCCAATGAGGGATGCGTCACATCGCGCTGGGCGGCCGGTCTGCCTCGGCGCTGCACATGGCAACTCACCAGGAGGACGGATGTCCCGGCATTTCCTCGCGGAGGGCCTAGAGCTCTCCGGGGGTGATCGCGGCGTCGTAGCCGTGGTCGCCGTGGTCGCCCTGGCTGCTCTCGCCGTCGGGTACGTGCTGCTCAAGGAGGTGCTGGCCGCGGGCCAGGGCACCGACAAGATGCAGGACATCGCCAAGGCGGTTCAGGAGGGCGCAGCGGCTTACCTCAACCGGCAGTTCCGCACGCTCGGCATCTTTGTCGTGATCGTGTTCGTGCTGCTGTTCGCGCTACCGGCGGATGATTTGGGCGAACGAATCGGCCGATCATTGTTCTTCATCGTCGGTGCCGCGTTCTCGGCGACCATCGGCTACCTGGGCATGTGGTTGTCCACGCGCGCCAACGTGCGTGTCGCCGCCGCCGCGAACGAAGAAGGCGGTCGCGAAAAGGCGACGCGCATCGCGTTCCGCACCGGCGGCGTGGTCGGCATGACCACGGTCGGCCTCGGTCTCTTCGGTGCGGCGCTCGTCGTGCTCGTCTACGCGGGCCAGGCCCCGAAGGTCCTCGAGGGCTTCGGTTTCGGTGCGGCACTGCTCGCGATGTTCATGCGCGTCGGCGGTGGCATCTTCACCAAGGCCGCCGACGTCGGCGCCGACCTGGTCGGCAAGGTCGAACAGGGCATCCCCGAGGACGACCCCCGCAACGCCGCCACCATCGCGGACAACGTGGGCGACAACGTCGGTGACTGCGCCGGCATGGCCGCCGACCTCTTCGAGTCCTACGCCGTGACGCTGGTCGCGTCGCTGATCCTCGGCACCGCGGCGTTCGGCGTGCAGGGCCTGCTGTTCCCGCTGATCGTGCCCGCGATCGGTGTGCTCACCGCGGTCATCGGCGTGTACACGACGAGGGCGAAGGCGGGCGAGAGCGGCCTGGCGGCCATCAACCGCTCCTTCTACATCTCCGCGGTCATCTCCGCGGTGCTGTGCACCATCGCGGCGTTCGCCTACCTGCCGAGCTCCTTCGCTGACCTCAACGGCATCAGCGACGCGGTCAAGGCCACCAGCGGCAACCCGGCGCTGATCGCGTCCGTCGCGGTGATCATCGGCATCGTGCTGGCGGGCGTCATCCTCTGGCTGACCGGCTACTACACGGGCACCGACCACAAGCCGGTCAAGGAGGTCGGCGAGACCTCGCTGACCGGTGCGGCCACGGTCATCCTGTCCGGCATCTCGGTCGGTTTCGAGTCGGCCGTCTACACCGCGCTGGTCATCGGTGCCGCCGTGTACGGCGCGTTCCTGCTGTCCGGTTCGGTCATCGTCGCGCTGTTCGCGATCGCGCTCGCCGGTTGTGGTCTGCTCACGACCGTCGGCGTCATCGTCGCGATGGACACCTTCGGCCCGGTCTCCGACAACGCGCAGGGCATCGCCGAGATGTCCGGTGACGTGCACGGCGAGGGCGCGCAGATCCTCACCGAGCTCGACGCGGTCGGCAACACCACCAAGGCCATCACCAAGGGCATCGCGATCGCCACGGCCGTGCTCGCCGCGACGGCGCTGTTCGGCTCGTACCAGGACGCGATCACCCAGGCGATCGCCAAGGTCGGCAACCTCACGGGCGACCTGCCCGTGTCGTTCAGCAACCTGGTGTTCAGCCCGAACGTGCTCGTCGGCGTCGTCATCGGCGCGGCCGTCGTCTTCATGTTCTCGGGCCTCGCGATCAACGCCGTGACGCGCGCCGCCGGTGCCATCGTGTTCGAGGTGCGCCGCCAGTTCCGCGACAACCCCGGCATCATGGACTACTCGGTGAAGCCGGAGTACGGCCGCGTCGTCGACATCTGCACCAGGGACTCGCTGCGCGAGCTCGCGACCCCCGGTCTGATGGCCGTGCTCGCCCCGGTCGCCGTCGGCTTCGGCCTCGGTGTCGGCCCGCTGGCCGGGTACCTCGCCGGTGCGATCGCGACCGGCACGCTCATGGCGGTCTTCCTGGCCAACTCCGGTGGTGCCTGGGACAACGCCAAGAAGCTGGTCGAGGACGGCAACCACGGCGGCAAGGGCTCCGAGGCCCACGCCGCGACGGTCATCGGCGACACCGTCGGCGACCCGTTCAAGGACACCGCGGGCCCGGCCATCAACCCGCTGATCAAGGTCATGAACCTGGTCTCGGTGCTGATCGCGCCCGCCATCGTCACCTTCTCCATCGGTGACGACGCGTCCGACCCGATCCGCATCGCGATCGCCGTCGTCGCGGCACTGATCATCGTCGGTGCGGTGGTCGTGTCGAAGCGCCGTGGCACGGTGATCACGGACACCCCCGCGGAGACCGTGCGCAACGGCGCCGCATAGGCCCATCACCCCCGGCCGGGGTACGTTCGGGTATTCCCCGACGTACCCCGACCGAGGAGTCACGACATGAGGCGCAGCCTCGTCGCCACTGCCGCTGTTGCCGCCCTCGCGCTGGCCGGGTGCACCAACGGCGGCAACTCCGGCACCACAACGACGCCCACCAGCGGCGCGGTCAGCCCCGAGACAGTCGCCTACATGGACAAGGTCTGCGGCGCCGCGTCCGAGTTCGCCAAGGTGGAGAAGACCGCCCCCAAGCTCGACGGCGGCGACTCCGCCAAGCTCAAGGCCGAGATGGCCGCCTACATGGGCCAGCTCGCCGACGCCTTCACCAAGTCCGCGGAGGGCCTGAAGAACGTCGGCCCGTCGCCCGTCGCGGGCGGCGACGAGGCCGTCACCAAGATGTCGGAGACCTTCACCTCGCTCGGCGCCGTCTTCACCGACGCCAAGACCAAGGTCGAGCAGGCCGACGCCAACAACGCCACCGGAGGCCTCCAGGCCGCGGGAGAGGCCATCGCCAAGCTCTCCGAGCTCGCCGACCCGCTGCGCGACCTCCAGGGCGTCCCCGAGCTGCAGAAGGCCACGCAGACGGCGCCGAAGTGCCAGGAGATGCAGCGCCTCAACCTCACGCCGACGAGTTGAGCAAGGCCGTTCGGAGTAACTTCCGCCCCATGCGTCGCAGAGTCATCGCACTTCTCACCGGCTGCCTGCTCGCGGTCACCGCGTGCAGCACCGGAGGTTCGTCCACGTCTTCCGCACCGACCGCCAGCGAGGCGGACGTGGTCGCGTGGATGGACAAGGTCTGCGGTGCCGTCGACGGCACCGTGAAGTCCCTGTCCGACGAGCCCCCGATCGACATGAGCGACCCGTCGAAGCTCAAGACGGGCATGTCGGAGTGGCTCGGCACGAAGGTCGCCGCGGTCGACAGGTCGATCTCGGACCTCAAGGGGCTGGAGAACGGCCCGCATCCGAGGTCGAAGGAGCTGGCGACCGCCGCCCAGGAGGGCATGGGCCAGATCAAGGTCCTGCTCGCGGACACGAAGTCGAAGCTCGACTCGGCCACCGACGAGACCCAGGCCGTGACCGCCTTCACCGAGATGGCCTCGAAGGCCGGTGAGCTCGAGAAGGCGGGTGCCGGCGTGCAGAGGAAGTTCGACGAGACGGGCCTCGCCACGGCCGCGCGGAAGGCTCCCGGCTGCAAGGGCCTGCAGGCCTCCCCGCCCACCCCCTGACAAGCGGAAACCCCGGCTGATCGGATCGCCCGAACGTGTACTGTTCGGCGTCCGATCAGCTTTTTCTGGGGGTTTTCCACCATGAACGCACGTTTGTCGCTCGTCACCGCCTGCGCGGGCGTCGCCCTGGTCGTCACCGGGTGCGGTGGCGGCGCGGCTCCGGCGTCGCAGGGCAGCAGCGCGCCCGCGACCACCACGACGACGACCCAGTCGGCCGCCGACCCGGTCAAGTGGGCCGGCGCGTTCTGCAGCGGCACCACGCCGGTGCTGACGGGCGCGGTCGAGCTCATCACCGTCGTCGCCGCCAACGCCGAGAACCCGCCGGCGATCAAGGAGGGCATGCTCAAGCTGCTCGACACCGGCGGCAAGGCCATGGCCGACACGGAGAAGAAGCTCAAGGACGTCGGAGCGCCCGGCCCGGAGCACCAGGCCATGCACGACGAGCTGGTCAAGATGTTCGGCGAAGGCTCCAAGGAGTACGTGACCGTCCGCGAGCAGATCAGCAAGATCGACGCCAACGCGCCCGACTTCATGGCCCAGGTCGAGAAGATCGGTGGCGACTCCGCGGACCCGTCGAAGCTCTCGGACCAGATCAAGAAGCTCGACGCCGACCCGAAGCTCAAGGACGCCGTCAAGAACGCGCCGGAGTGCACCGAGATGCGCACCAAGCTCGGGAAGATCATCGGTCAGTGAGACCGTTCTCGCTGGTGGCGGCCGTGCTGAGCACGGCCGCCCTCGCTTCCTGCGGCACGTCGCCGCCCGCCCCGGTCCAGCAGGCAGCACCCGCGACCACGACGACGCCGGACGTTCCCGGCGCCGACTGAAGGCGTGGTTCGAGGCCTACTGCGGTCCGATGGGCGTCTCCGCGGCCGCGTCGCGCGAGCTGCGGGGCATCGCCGGAGCCGGTCCGGCCGCGGCCAAGGACGCCGTGGTGCGGTGGGTCTCGCTGGCGTCGACGACGCACCGCAAGATCGCGACCGACATCCAGGGGCTGGGTGCCCTGGGCTCCGACGTGCAGAGCCTGCAGGACAGGCTGGTCCGGGAGCTGAACACCGACGCGGACGGCTTCGGCCGGGTGGCCGCGCGGCTGGCGGCCCTCCCGGCGGACGGCGCGTTCCTGGAGCGCTACGAACAGTCCGTCGCCGTGGAGATGGGCAACGCGGGCGAACAGGTCACCGCGTTGTTCGAGCAGATCGCGACCACCCCGAAGTACGCCGAGGCGTTCCGCGCGAACGAGGTGTGCTCGAACTGGCAGGGCCTGGCCCGAGCAAAATAGGCCTCATGAGGACGCGCCTGATCGCAGCCGCGCTGGTCGGCACAGCCGTGCTGACCGGCGCCTGCGGTTCCGACGAGGACAAGCCGCTCACCGAGGCCCAGGGCCGGTGGGTCGACACCTTCTGCGGCGGCCTGCTGCCCGGCATCAGGGCGGGCAGGGAGCTGCAGGCGCAGGACCCGGCCGACCCGGCGGCGGTCAAGGCGGCCTACCTGGAGCTCATCACCGAGAACGCCACCGCGCTCGCCGCGGCCGAGAAGCGGCTCGGCGAGCTCGGGCCGCCCTCGGACGAGCTGAAGGCCGTCCACGAACGGCTGACGAAGTACTTCAGCGAGTCGGCGCGGTCCTACGAGGCGGCGAAAGCGCCGGTGACGGCCCTGGAGCCGGACGCGCGGTTCTGGGAAGGCGCCGAGAAGGTGCTCGCGGACACCTCCCAGGTCAGCAGTCCGGAAGAGCTGCGGGCGACCTTCGACACGTTGGAGAAGTCGCCCAAGTACTCGGCGGCGGTGAGCAAATCCGCACCGTGCGGCGAGCTGAAGGACTCCGGGCAGCGGTGATCGCTCGACCGGCGTAGTCCCAAGCGCACCACTGGTCACAGTCGAACGTCTGTTCTACCCTGTGGGCCGTGGTTGGGCAGCTGTCCTTCTTCTCGGCCGAGGCACGCACCCCGGCCAAGGCGGACCTCGCCGGCTTCCTCTGCGGGCCGGGGCAGGCCGTCAGCTTCGCGCGCGGCACGGCGGCCCGCGTGTACGTGGAGCTGCGCGACGAGTGGCGCCACGGGCCGCTCAAGCAGGCGTGCGCCGAGCGCGACGTCACCACGGAGCTGTGCGTCAACGAGGAGGGCACGCGGTTCGTCCGCACCCCGTTCCGCACCGACCTCACCGGACTGGCCGCCCGCTGGCTGGACGGCTCCGTCAAGCAGGTGCCCGCCGACTTCGAGCTCAACGGCGCGGTGCTCCGCGTCTGGGCGCTCGCCGCGGGCTGCTGGGTGGAATCCGCCTACCTGCTCGGTTTGGACCCCAACGCACCCCAGACACACCTACCGTTGCAAAATGCGCTGCTCGCGTCCGGACTTCCGTGCACCCTGGTAGGGGCACCCGCGTTGCGGGTGACCGGCCGGCGACGGCTGGCGCGGCTCGCTGAGCTGGTCGGAAGCCCTCCGCAGGGAGTGGCGATGAGCACCTGGCCGGCGGCCTGAGGCGGGCGGTCCGGCAAGGTTGTGTCACTCTGTCACGTCGTACAGGCGTCGCGGACACACGACGGATGGTGTGCTTTTCGGCCGGCGCTGGGCAACACTGGCGGGCCTGGGAACCGGGTTTGGAAGAGAGCGGGACGGCGAGTGGCTGGATCGACACGGACGAAAAAGAGCAGCGGAGGCGGGGGCAGCACCCGACGACTGGTGATCGTCGAGTCGCCCACGAAGGCGCGCAAGATCGCCTCGTACCTCGGCAGCAACTTCGTCGTGGAGTCCTCCAGGGGACACATCCGGGACCTGCCGCGCGGTGCCGCCGACGTCCCCGCGAAGTACAAGGGCCAGGCCTGGGCCAGGCTCGGCGTGGACGTCGACCACGACTTCGAGCCCCTCTACGTGGTCTCCGCCGACAAGAAGTCGCTGGTCACCGAGCTCAAGGAAGCGTTGAAGGACGTCGACGAGCTCTACCTCGCGACAGACGGTGACCGCGAGGGCGAGGCCATCGCCTGGCACCTCCTCGAGACGCTCAAGCCCAAGGTCCCGGTCCGCCGGATGGTGTTCCACGAGATCACCGAGTCCGCGATCCAGGCCGCCGCAGCCAACCCCCGCGACCTCGACCAGGACCTGGTCGACGCCCAGGAGACCCGTCGCATCCTCGACCGCCTCTACGGCTACGAGGTCAGCCCGGTGCTGTGGAAGAAGGTCATGCCGAAGCTCTCGGCAGGCCGTGTGCAGTCCGTGGCGACGCGTCTGGTCGTGGAGCGCGAACGAGAGCGGATGAAGTTCGTCTCGGCGAGCTACTGGGACATCTCCGCGCAGATGGACGCCGGTGAGGACGCCACGCCGCGCCAGTTCGGCGCACGGCTCGTGGCCGTCGACGGCACCCGTCTCGCCACGGGCCGCGACTTCGGCTCCGACGGCAAGCTGACCGGCAGGACCGACGTGGTCGTGCTGGACGAGGCGCAGGCCAGGGCCATCGCGACCGGGCTGGAGAACGCGCCGGTCAAGGTCTCCTCCGTCGAGGAGAAGCCGTACACGCGCAAGCCGTACGCGCCGTTCATGACCTCGACGCTGCAGCAGGAGGCGGGCCGCAAGCTGCGGTTCTCCGCCGACCGCACGATGCGCACGGCGCAGAAGCTGTACGAGAACGGCTACATCACCTACATGCGCACCGACAGCACGACGCTGTCGGAGACGGCGATCAACGCGGCCCGCACGCAGGCCACGGACCTGTACGGCGCGCAGTACGTCGCGGACAAGCCGCGCCAGTACACGCGCAAGGTCAAGAACGCGCAGGAGGCGCACGAGGCGATCCGGCCGGCCGGAGAGGTCTTCCGCACGCCCGGTCAGGTGGCCTCCGAGCTCGACTCCGACGAGTTCAAGCTCTACGAGATGGTCTGGCAGCGCACGATCGCGTCCCAGATGGCCGACGCGCGGGGCAACACGACCAGCATCCGCATCCAGGGGCGTGCCGCGACGGGCCAGGAGGTCACGTTCGCCGCGTCCGGCCGCACGATCACGTTCGCCGGCTTCCTCAAGGCCTACGTCGAGACGGTCGACGCGGAGGCCGGCGGCGAGTCCGACGACGCCGAGTCGCGCCTCCCGCTGCTGGTCAAGGACCAGGACCTGACGATCGCGGAGCTGTCCGCGGACGGTCACACCACCTCGCCGCCCTCGCGCTACACCGAGCCGTCGCTGATCAAGACGATGGAGGAGCTCGGCATCGGCCGTCCCTCCACGTACTCGTCGATCATCAGCACCATCCAGGACCGCGGCTACGTGTGGAAGAAGGGCGCCGCGCTGGTCCCGTCCTGGGTGGCGTTCGCCGTGGTCGGGCTGCTGGAGCAGCACTTCGGCCGCCTGGTCGACTACGACTTCACCGCCGCCCTCGAGGACGAGCTGGACGGCATCGCCGCGGGTCGTCAGGGCCGCACGACGTGGCTGTCCGGGTTCTACTTCGGCGGCAGCATCGGTCCCGACGGCTCGATCGGCCGCTCCGGTGGCCTGAAGAAGCTGGTCGGCACGGGTGTCGAGGACATCGACCCGCGCGAGATCAACTCGATCCCGCTGTTCAGCGACTCCGAGGGCCGCACGGTCGTCGTGCGCGTCGGCCGCTTCGGGCCGTACCTGGAGCGCGAGGTCGACGGCACCGCCCAGCGCGCGAACGTGCAGGACGACCTGGCGCCGGACGAGCTGTCCGCGGAGATCGCCGAGAAGCTCTTCTCGACGCCGCAGGAGGGTCGTTCGCTCGGCACCGACCCGGTCTCGGGCAACGAGATCGTGGCCAAGGAGGGCCGCTTCGGCCCGTACGTGACCGAAGTGCTGCCCGAGCCGGCCGAGAACGGCACGTCGAAGGCGAAGGCGCCGAAGCCGCGCACCGGCTCGCTGTTCAAGTCGATGTCGCTGGACACGGTGACGCTGGACGACGCGCTCAAGCTGCTCTCGCTGCCGCGCGTGGTCGGCAAGGACCCGGAGACGGGTGCCGAGATCACCGCGCAGAACGGCCGCTACGGCCCGTACCTGAAGAAGGGCACGGACTCGCGGTCGCTGGCCGACGAGGCCCAGATCTTCACCGTCACGCTCGAAGAGGCGTTGAAGATCTACGCCGAGCCGAAGAAGCGCGGCCGGGCGGCCGCCGCGCCGCCGTTGCGCGAGCTGGGCAACGACCCGGTGTCCGGCAAGCCGATGGTGATCAAGGAGGGCCGCTTCGGCCCGTACGTCACCGACGGCGAGGCGAACGCGTCGCTGCGCAAGTCGGACAGCGTCGAGACGATCACCGACGAGCGCGCGGCCGAGCTGCTGGCCGAGAAGCGCGCCAAGGGGCCGGTCAAGAAGAAGGCCCCGGCCAAGAAGGCCACCGCGGCGAAGAAGCCCGCGGCCAAGAAGGCGCCGGCGAAGTCCAAGAGCTGAGCTGACGGAGGTGGCGGTGCCGAGTTCCGACTTCGGTCCCGACGGGACGCAGGCCCCGCCGCCTCCCCGGCTGTTCCCCGACCCGCTGGCCGGGCTCGTGACGGCGGGCGGCCGGGTCGCTCCGCAGTGGACGTCTCCCAGCTCACGTGTGGTGGTGCCGACACCTCCCGCGCCCGCCGAGGCGGTGCGGGAGGCCCTGCACGCCCAGATGCGGCAGGAACAGCGCCGGCCGCGCGCCCCGCGTCCGCAGCCGCGGGAACAGCAGCAGCAGTTCGTGCCCCAGCAGTACCTCCAGGCGGCGCAAACACCTGCGCCGCACCAACAGCAGCCCACTCAGCAGGCCAGCGGCGTGGCCACGTTCCTCGGCTGCCTGGTCGTGATCGGGTTCTTCGTGCTCGTCCTGCTCGGCGTCCTCGGAGCGATCTTCAGCTAGTAGTGCTGTGAGTCCGGCATCCTGACTCACCACATCCGGTTACGCTGATCGCACGGGAGTGGGCGATTAGGGGTGACTGAAATTCAGGACGCGGACACACCGGTGACCGAGGCAGGCCAGGCAGGGCAGGCCCAGTCCAGCGTGTCCACGGTCCACCGGCTTCGATCGGTGCTCGCCATTCGCCCGTTCCGGCGACTGTGGCTCGTCACCTATTTGTGCAGTGTTGGTGACTGGCTGTCACTGCTCGCGTTGACCGGTCTGGTCTCCACGATGATGAAGAGCTACGAGTGGCAGTCGTTCGCGCTGCCGCTGGTCGTGCTCACCCAGCTGCTGCCCGGTATCCTCTTCGCGCCCATCGGCGGCGTGCTCGCGGACAAGTTCGACCGCCGCAAGGTCATGGTGGTCTGCGACGTCCTGCGCGGCTCGCTGTTCATCTCGATCGCGCTGGTCGGCTCGCCGATCTGGCTCTTCGTCGCGAACTTCCTGGTCGGCTGCTGCGCGATGCTGTGGATCCCGGCCAAGGAGTCGGCGGTGCCGAACCTGCTGCGCCGCCCGGACCAGGTGGAGTCGGCGAACCAGCTCGGCCTGGTGATGACCTACGGCATCTCCACGATCAGCGGCTTCGGCCTGTACTCGCTGATCTCGGGCATCCCCGGCTACCTGAACCTGCAGGGCGGGAACCTGGAGTTCACCGTCGCGACGATCGCGGTGGTGATCAACGGCCTGCTGTACTTCACCTCGGCGGTCCTGGTCGCGACCCGCCTGCCGGAGCTGTCCGGCCGCATCTCGGCGAACCGCAGGAAGGACGAGGACAAGCCCGGGTTCATCGCGATGTTCCGCGAAGGCCTGAAGTTCGCCGGCAAGACGCCACTGGTCCGCGGCCTGCTCATCGGCATGATCGGCGCGTTCGCCGCGGCCGGTGCCGTGATCGGCACGGCCAAGCTGTACGCGTTGTCGCTGCTCGGCGGCGCCTCGACGTTCGGGCTGCTGTTCGTGGCCGTGTTCCTCGGACTCGCGGTCGGCATGGCGACGGCACCGCGGCTGGCCCAGCGCCTCGCCTACAACCGCCTGTTCGGCGTCACGATCGTGCTCGCCGGCATCTCGCTCGCGCTGGTCGCGCTGGCTCCGCACCTGTGGATCGCGCTGCTGACGGTGGCGCTGGTCGGCGCGTGCGCGGGCGTTGCGTTCCTGACGGGCCTCACGATCGTGGGCTCGCAGGTGCAGGACGACATGCGCGGCCGCACGGTCGCGCTGATCCAGACGTTGCTGAAGGTCGTGCTGTTCGGTGCGTCGGGCGGCGCGCCGCTGCTGCTCACGTTGCTGCAGAAGCGGCAGATCAGCGTGTTCGGCCACCCGATGGAGGTCGACGCGAGCCGTCCGGTGATGCTCGGCGGTGCCGTGATCGCCATCGTGCTGGGTCTCGTCGCGTACCGGCAGATGGACGACCGCCGCGAGGAGCGGGTGCTGTCGTCGCTGTTCGCGGCCATCCGCGGCCGCCGGCACACCAAGGGCCTGCTGATCGCCGTCGAGGGCGACACCCGCGAGGACACGTCGGTGCAGGCCCGCCGCCTGGCCGCCGTGTTGCGCGCCGAGGGCCTCGACGTCCTGCTGGCCGCCGACCCCGAACACGACGAACGCCGCCTGCGCACGATGCTGTCCTCCGCGGAGCTGGCAGGCGTGCGAGCCCAAGCGCTCGTAGCCGCCGCCGTCCGCGCCGATGTCGTCGAACGGCAGGTGCGCCCGGCGTTGGAAGAAGGCTCCGTCGTCGTGATGGAGCGCTACGTCGACTCGCCGCTGGCCCACTTCACCGCCACGAGCTCGCTGGAGCACCAGGAGCTCGAAGGCCTGGTGGACTGGGCGACGGGCCGCCTGCGCCCCGACCTGACGATCCTGCTGGACCGCCCGGTCTCCGACGGCAAGAGGCTCGGCCCGGAGCACCACTGGCGCGTCCAGCGGCTGCTGAGCGAGATGGCCGCCTCCGACCCGGACCGCTACGTCGTGGTCGAGGCCGACGGCGACGCCGACGAGGTGGCCGACCGGGTCCGTTCCGCCGTCGTGCCGCTGCTCGCGACCCGCAAGCGCGCGGTCCCCGAAGCCGCGGTCTGACCCACCGCTGGAAGACTGCACCCATGAGCGTGTGGGACGAGGTGGTCGGCCAGCCCGACGCGGTGGCAACGCTGTCCGCGGCCGCCGAAGCCGCCGCCGCGATCGTCGCGGGCGGCACTCCGGCACCCGGCGTGATGACGCACGCCTGGCTCTTCACCGGCCCGCCCGGCTCCGGCCGCTCGTCCACCGCCCGCGCCTTCGCCGGGGCCCTGGAGTGCGTGGTGAACGACGACCGCCCCGGCTGCGGCGAGTGCACCGGCTGCCGGACGACGTTGCACGGCACCCACGCCGACGTGCGCGTGGTGGCGCCCGAGGGGTTGTCGATCTCGGTGGCCGAGATGCGGTCCCTGGTCCAGATCTCCGCCCGCCGGCCCACGTCGGGGCGGTGGCAGGTCGTGATCATCGAGGACGCCGACCGGTTGACCGAAGGTGCCGCCAACGCCCTGCTGAAGGCAGTCGAGGAGCCGCCGGAGCGGACGGTGTTCCTGCTGTGCGCGCCGTCGGACCACCCCGACGACGTGTCGGTGACCATCCGGTCCCGCTGTCGGCTGGTGTCCTTGGGATCCCCTCGGCCCGCGGCCATCGCCTCGGCGCTGGAAGCCGTGGACGGGGTTTCACCGGAGATGGCCCAGTGGGCTGCTTCGGTGTGCGGCGGGCACGTGGGGCGGGCTCGGCGGCTGGCCGCGGACGAGCAGTCCCGGGCCCGGCGTGAGGCCGTGCTGCGGATTCCCTTGGCGCTGCGGCGTCCTGGGGACGTCTTCACCTGCGCCGATGAGTTGATCAAGGCTGCCGAGGAGGACGCGTCCACTGCCAACGAGACTCGCGACGAGGCGGAGCGGGAGGCGTTGGAGACCGCGATGGGGGCCGGTGGCACCGGCAAGGGGACCGCTGCCGCCACTCGTGGGGCCAAGGGAGCGTTGAAGGACCTGGAGAAGCGCCAGAAGTCCCGGGCCACCCGGACTCAGCGCGACTCGCTGGACATGGCTCTGGTCGACCTGGCCGGGTTCTACCGGGACGCCCTGGTGGTGAAGACCGGGTCCGAGGCCGCGTTGATGCACCCGGACCGGGCCGGGGACTCCCGGACCGCTGCCGCTCAGTGGTCCTCGGAGTCGATACTGCGGCGGCTGGAGGCGGTCCTGGCTTGCCGGGAGGCCATCGAGGTCAACGTCAAGCCTCGGATCGCCGTGGAGGCGATGGTGACCACGTTGCACCGTGGGTGAGGTCTGCCTTGGGCCGTAGGTGGTCGCTACTCGACCTCGGGTGCTTTGGCCCGGGGACGACGCCTGGCGGGTAGCGCCGCGAAGATGACGACGCCGGCCAGCAGGAGTCCGGTGCCGGTCCAGAACAGCGGGATCGACTGGTACGCGGCGTTCGTGTAGGCCAGCGGCGGTGCTCCCTTGGGTGGCGCGGCCGGTGCGCCGGGTGGCGCGGGCACGGTCGTCTGCGGTGGTTGCGACGTTCCGCAGATCACGCCGCCCTGTGGCGCCGCTGCCCGCACGATCTGCTCGCCCAGCGAGATCTGCGCGAGCGCCGAGGGCAGGTTCGGCAGCTTCAGCTTGTCCGTCGGCAGGAGTTGGACGTCGAGCATCCTGGCCGTCGCGCCGAGCTGGAAGCCGCTGAAGCCGTTGCCCGAGAAGCTTTCCTTCTTCTCGTTGAGGCCCGCGATCCGCAGCTTGACCACGACCAGGTCCAGCAGCAGCGGGACGTCGAGCGCGGGGTGCGCGGCGTCGAGCGTGCCGAGGTCCTCGCCGTTCCGGCTGACCTTCAGCACCGGTGCCGTGTAGGTGATCTTCGAGGTCTTCTCGTCCCCGGTCGCCGTGGCCGTGAGCGTCGGCGGGCTGACCACGTCGATCTCGATGCCGCCCGCCAGCTCCACGCTGACCGCCCGCATCGTCGACGTCGACTCGACCGCCTTGGTCGCGCTGCCGGGCAGGTCGACCAGCCGGACCTGCGAGGTCGCCTCGAACGTGTCCTGGACGCTCACCAGGCTCGCCTTCGCGGGAAGTGGCACCTCGGCCGGCAGCGCGCTGAGGACCTCGAGCCCCGCCAGCGACGTCCTGGCCGTGGCCAGCGGGGTGACGCACGGCCCGAGCTTCTCGTCCCACCGCGCGTGCACGCTGCCGTTGAGCACCCGCACCCTGCCGAGCGGCGTCTCCGGGATCGGCAACCCTCCGGTCGTGGGCCGCGGGTTGTCCGGGATCGCCGTCTGCACGAGCGTGCCCGGCGACTGCGGCGACCGCCCCGCCACCGCGAAGCCGAACGGGTTCGCCTGCGTCACGACCTTCTCGGTGGCCAGGAACGCCTCGGTGTTGACCTGCGCGCTCGCCAGCCCCAGCCCGAACTCCGTCACCGACTGCCTGGGCAGCTGGTCCCCGAACCCGGGGAGGATCGTGCTCGTCGGCACCCCCTGCGGCCCGAGCCGCACGACGCTCAGCCCGGTTCCCGCGTCACCGACGGCGTGCGCGAGCGGCTGGGGCCCGTTCGGCGCGGACGCCGGCGGCTGGTTCGGATCCCGAGGTCCCGGCACCGGTGTGGTCGGAGGCTGGGCGAGGGCGGGCGCCGTGGCGAGCGCGAGCACCAAGCCGGCCAACGGCACGGACAACGAACGGCGCATGGACCTCTCCTCGGACCTAGGAGGTGGTGACGTCGATCACGGTCCGTACAACGAACAGGGCCCCCGTGAGTAACGCGCTTGCGGGTCGGTTATAGTTATCGCGTCTCGCCGCCTTAGCTCAGTCGGCCAGAGCGGCTCACTCGTAATGAGCAGGTCATCGGTTCGATTCCGATAGGCGGCTCGGTGAGACGGAAGGGCCAGGTCACTCCGGTGACCTGGCCCTTCTGCTTTGTCCGGCGCTTACGCTGGCGCCATGGCTGTGATGCACGTGAGGAACGGTTCTTCGAGGTGGCTCGTCGTCTGGCTGGAGCCCCGGGGTGAGGACCGCTGGCTCGAACGTGGTGACATGTTGTGCATCCGCACGGACAACAACGGCGAGAGCCTCGGTTTCGACGTCGAGTACCACGCGAACGACGAGGAGCGTGCCGACGGGATCGAGAACCTGACGATCTACGTCGAGAACTGCTCGTACGACGTCGACGTCACCGACGAAGATGGCAACTTCGTGGAGTGCGGGCACAAGCGGCCCGAAGAAATCGACCGGAAGTGGACGGCTCGGCGGGTCGCGGCGGAGGAGGAGCTCAACCGCACGTCGTGAGTGCCTGCTCCAGGGCGGAACGCTCAGCCGGCGCGACCGAGAGGCCGTAGGCGGCCTTCACCGTCACGTAGATCCGCCCGTACGAGCACGCGTACCCGGCGTTGGGCGGCATCCACTCGTCGGGCGTCTTGTCGCCTTTGGACTGGTTGACCTTTCCCGACACCGCCATGAGGTTGCGCAGGTCGTTGGCCGCGGCGAGGCGCTGTTCGGGCGCCCACCTGGCGGCACCGCTGCGCCACATCTCGGCCAGCGGCACCACGTGGTCGATCTGGATCTTCGAGGTGCCGGTGACCTGCGTGCCGGTGTACGGGTCGTCGAGGGTGCCGGACTGGACGCCGCAGCGGCCCGGTTTGCGCTCCACGCCGGTCAGGTCGCGGGCCAGCACCTGGCTCCGCTGGTCGCAGCCGTCGCCGTCGGTGTCGAACCACGGCTGCCCGAAGACGCACGCCTTGCCGTTGTCGCAGTCGCGGACGTAGCCGTCGAGGCGGCCAGGTGTGGCCACCGGCAGTGCCGCGAGAGAAGTGCGGGCAGTCACGGCGTCCAGGGTTCCTGCGGGCACCCTGTCGACCTGCGGGGCGGAGGCCGACGGCAGGGGCAACGCGGAACAGCCGGTCAACAGGACGATCAGCAGCAACCAGCGCATGCCGGTGGCATACCCGCTACAAAGGTCGTGATGGCCGCTCAACGGCGTAACTCCTGGGGGACGGATGTCGGACGTCAACGCGTTGGCTGACCGCCTTTTCGACGCGATCCTCGACCGCTACCCGGTCGACGCGAGCCTCATGGGCTTCGGCCGCGACGACGGGTTGTTGGTGGACCACAGCACCGAGGGGGAGCGCATCTACCTCGGCCGGCTGCGGGAAATCGCCGCGGCGGCGCGCAGCACCGACCCGGAGACGTTGTCCGACCGGCTCACCCTGGGGATCGTGCTTCACGAGGTGCGCACGCAGACCGACGCCGTCGAGAGCAGGCAGCTCGAGTTCGGGATCAGCGCGAACATCCGCACCGCCGTTCCCTCCACGCTGGCCTTCCTGCCGAGGCTGCCCGTCGACACGCCCGAACGGCGAGCCGGGTACCTGCAGCGGATGCGCGGGCTCGGCGCGTTCTTCGACACGATGGCCGAACGTCACCGGCAGGGGTTCGCGGACGGCCTCACACCGGTGAGGCACCTGGTGGAGCAGGCGGTCGAGCTGCTGGACGGCCATCTCGGCAACCTCGGTGCCTTCGACGTGGTCGGCGGTGGCGGTGAGATCGCCAGGCCGGCCCTCGAGCGCTACCGGGACTTCTTGCTGGAAGAGGCGCTGCCGTGCGGGCGGGGTACCGAACGTGCCGGGCTGTGCTGGTTGCCGAACGGCGGCGACGTCTACCGCAAGGCGATCCGCGCGCACACGACCGAAGACCTGGATCCCGGCGAACTGCACGCGATCGGCCTCGGGATGGTCGAGGACCTCAATAAGGAGTTCGCGCGGTACGGCGACGACGTGTTCGACCGCATCCGCACCGATCCCGCGTTCCGGCACACCAGCGGCGCGGACGTGCTCGACGCCGCACGCAGGGCCGTCGCGAAGGCGGAAGCCGTTGCGCCGCAATGGTTCCGCACCACACCCGCTGCGGCGTGCGCGATCAGGGAGGCTCCGCCTGCGGTGCCCGCGCACGTGCCGCCGCACTACTTCCCGGCCGCGGAGGACGGCAGCAGGCCCGGCACCTACTTCGTCAACACCAAGGAACCCGGCAGCCGGCTCCGCATCAAGGACGAGGCCACGGCGTACCACGAGGCCGTGCCGGGGCACCACTTCGAACACTCCAAGGCCGCGCTGCTCGAAGGGGTTCCCTTCGTGCGGCGGAAGGCGCCGATCAGCGTGTTCGGCGAGGGCTGGGCGCTGTACTGCGAACGCCTGGCCGACGAAATGGGCCTGTACGGCAGCGACGAGTCGAGGCTCGGCATGCTTACCATGGACGCGATGCGCGCCGGTCGGCTCGTCGTCGACACCGGCCTGCACGCCCTGGGGTGGAGTCGCCGGCACGCCGTCGGCTACCTGGTCGAGAACACCCCCGTCGGGCTCGCGCAGATCGAGTCCGAGGTGGACCGCTACCTCGGTGAACCGGGGCAGGCGCTCGCGTACGCGGTGGGGCGCCTCAAGTTCCAGGAGTTGCGCAGGAAAGCAGAAGCCGCGGGCGAGGACGTCCGCGACTTCCACGAGGTCGTGCTCAGCCAGGGCAGGCTGACGCTCGCGTTGCTGGAGGAGGTCGTCGACGGGTGGCTCGCAGGTCGTCGTGCGTGAAAGTCGTTGTGGCCGTTGCGGTCCTGCTCGTCACCGCCTGCTCGGGTGAGCCCGAGCCGCCACCCAGGGAGCTGCCGCCCGCCGGCGGGCAGCTCGACTACCAGCTCGGCGGCACCTACCAGCCGGACGTGCCGGTCAAGATCGTCGTGCGCGACCGCACCACGTTCGCGGACGGCAAGCGCTACAACATCTGCTACCTCAACGCTTTGCAGACGCAGCCCGAGAAGATGGAGGGCGGCCTCGACTGGTGGCGGCAGCACCACGCCGACCTGCTGGTGAAGAAGGCCGACGGCGAGGTGGTGATCGACCCGGAGTGGCAGGAGGGCGTCCTCGACATCTCCACCGACGACAAGCGCCGCAGGATCCTGGAGATCCAGAAGAAGTGGATCAAGGGTTGCAAGACGGCCATGTTCAAGGGCGTGGAGCCGGACAACCTCGACTCCTACCAGCGCTCCGAAGGGGCGTTCGACCTCAACGCCACCAAGGCTTTCATGAAGGACTTCGTGCGGTACGCGCACGAGCAGGGGCTTGCCGTGGCGCAGAAGAACGTCGCCGAGCTCGGCACCGCCGGCAAGCAGGAGATCGGCTTCGACTTCGCGATCACCGAGGACTGCCAGGCCCTCGGTGAGTGCGGGGCCTACGCCGAGGCGTTCGGCGACGCCTTCTTCCAGATCGAGTACACCGACGAGGGCTTCAGGAAGTCGTGCGCCGATCGCGGCGGACGGGTCTCGATCATCCGCCGCGACAGGAACGTGGTGCCGTACGGGCACGACGACTACGTCTACGAGGTCTGCCCGCCCACGATCTGAGCCAGGAACGCCTGCCACCTCGCGGCCTCGCCGGTGGCGTCGCCGAAGACGTGGTGGCCGACGGCGTTGGTGCCGTGGAAGCGATAAAGACCGTCGGGGCCGCGCACGCCGAGGAAGTTGTGCGCGTCGTGGCGGACGAGGTAGTCGACGACCCCGTTGACGCCGAACGGCTTCAGCGTCACCTCGTCGCCGACCTCGGCGTCGCGCGGGACGCCGAGCGCGTCGAGCAGCACCGGCCAGTTGTCGGCGCCCTCCGGCTGCTCCGGCCACTGCGCGAAGACGTACGCGCCGGGCCGGCCCGCGAAGTGCTCGACGTACTGGCCCAGCGTGAAGAGGTACATGTCCCAGCCCTTCGACTGCTGGTCGACGAACTCGTCGCCCCAGCCGTCCGCCAGGATCCCGCTGTGCACGAACCGCAGGACGGTCGTGCCCTGGTCGCGGCCCTCGACCAGGAACTCCATGGCGTGGAACGTGCCGTCCTCGCCCTTGGCGCTTTCGTGGGCGAGGTGCTTGCCCGGCTCCCAGGCGGTGATCGTCGAGGCCTCCTGGAAGAAGCCCATGTCGAGCGACATGCGGCCGCCCAGCCGTCCGTCGACGGTGTGCGGACCCATGAACCACGAGTCGATGCCCGGTCCGGTCGCGATGGCGTCCCACACCTGCTCCGGGGTTCCGGCGACCTCGACTTCCTTCTGGATCTCGAACTCGCGGGTCACGACTCGTCCTCCTTGGCAGCGTTCACGCTCGGGTGCAGGGCGACGACGACTCGGTGCGGACGCCCTCCTTCTGTCTGCTCGTCGTGGTACTTCGCGACCAGCTGGGCCATGAAGCCGGCCAGTTCCTCGGCGAAGGCCGCGCGGTCCGCGGCGCTCGCGAACCGGACCTCGCCGTCAAGCGCGAACGTCGCCAGCCGCTTCTTCGCCCTGGTCGCGCCCGTGATCAACGTGCCGACGTCGCGCACCAGCCTCGCCGAGACGGCCAGCAGCCACCGCGCGGACAACCGGTCGGGTGACCGCGCCGGGTCGGGCTGCACGGCCGCGAGCGCGGCCGGGGAGATCACGTAGGACGCCGCGGTCGCCTGCAGCAGGCGCTCGTTGACGTTGCCCTTGCGCCGTTCCTCGACGAGCTCCACCAGGCCGTGCTGCTCCAGGGTGCGCAGGTGGTAGTTCACCTTCTGCCTGGGCAGGCCGACCCTCGCGGCGAGCATCGTCGCCGATCCGGGCTCCACCAGCTCCGCGAGCAGTCTCGCCCGCACGGGGTCCAGCGACACCTCGGCCGCGGACGGGTCCTCGATCACCGCCACTTCGAACATGCCGCCAGCGTCACACCGAAAACAAAATTAGTCAAGAACCGAGTTGCTGTCGGTGACTTTGCTCCACCCGGGTGGCTTTGGACCCGGTAACGTAAGCGGTGTCTCGATTGGTCGTTGCACGTTCGCAACCCCTGAGGAGACGACATGCTCACGATGCTGTTCCTGACCCTGCTGGCGCTACCGTTCGCCCTGACCGCCGCGAACGTCGGAAGACGCAGGTGGATCCGCAAGCGCGGCGTCGCCAGAGTGCGCGCCGGGCTCGACACCTTCCACGCCGAGCTGGCACGGTGCGGGCTGAGTCACTTCTCCGGGCGCTGAACCGCGCCCGACGACGGCGAAACCCTGGTCACGACGTCGCCGTAGCGGTCCAGCAGCGCGGCCGTGACGGTCTCCGGGGTCCCCAGGACGCAGAACTCGGACAGCACCTCGTCCGTGATCAGCTCGCTCATCCGCGCCCACTGCTGCCGCCGTGACATGCGGTGCAGCTCCTCGTGCAGCGCGCCCCAGCCGTGCAGGTCCAGCACCGGCCGGTACGCGGGCGTCGACCCGTAGAACGCGATCTGCCGCTTGACCCCGGCGACCTCCTCGTCGCTGGTCGCGGTGAACACCGGGCCGCTGATCTCGAAGCCCTCCAGCGTCTTCCCGGCCTTCGCGCGACCTCGTCCGAGCGCCGGCAGCGTCACCTCGCGCAGGTACCGCTCGGTCGTGAAGTTGTGGCACAGGAAGCCGTCCGCGACCTCGCCCGCCACCTCGGTCATCAGCTCGCCGACGCCGGCGAGGTAGATCGGCGCCGTGCCGTGCGGGTTCGGGCCTGGGTCGAAGAACGGCGTCATGAGCGTGTGCCGGTAGAACTCGCCGCGGAACGCCAGCCGCTCGCCGGTCTCCCACGCGTGCCAGATCGCGCGGATCGCCAGCACGAACTCCCGCATGCGCGCGGCCGGTTTGCTCCACGGCATGGAGAAGCGCTTGGTGATGTGGGCTTCGACCTGCGAGCCCAGTCCGAGGTTGAACCTGCCGCCCGACAACAGCCGCAGGTCGTTCGCCGTGGTCGCGACGGTCATCGGGTTGCGCGCGAACGCCACCGCGATCGCCGTGCCCAGCTCGATCCGCTCCGTCGCCGCGGCGGCGCCGGACAGCGCGAGGAACGGGTCGTGCTTGGTCTCGGCGAGCCAGAACCCGTCGTAGCCCTGGTCCTCCGCCCGCTTCGCGATGGCCCCGGCGTCCGCGGGGGTGTACTCGACGGCACTGCTGTCCAGCTTCATGCCGGAGAGGCTATTAGCGGTACCGGGACTCGCAGGCGATGCCGTTGCGGTTCGGGTCGAGCTCGATCCGGTAACCGGGCTGGCCCCAGTGCAGCGGTGCCGCACCGGCGCGCCGCGCCTCGTCGCAGTTGGCGTAGAAGACCGGCTTCGGCCTGGGCGGTGCCGGCGGCTTCGTCGTCGTGGTCGGCGCGGGTGCGGGCGGCGGGGGCGGGGGAGCGGGGGTCTCGGTGGCGTCCTTGCCGCCGCACGGCGGACCCCACAGGCCCATCGGGACGCGTTGCGCGGCCGCCTCGGCCTCCTTCTGGGCGGGCGACGGGGTGCCCGTGGTGCGCCCGGCGCCGTTGCCCAGGGCGAGCAACGCGTAGTCCGTGCCGTCGGTGAGGCTGAGGGCGCCGGTGGCCCGGTCGTAGCGGACCTGCTGGTTCAGCAGCATGCTCCTGGCGAAGCCCGTGGCGGCGTCCGCCCAGCACGGACCGGGCTGGGCGAGGCCGCTGACCTCGGCTTTCGAGCCGTCGGCGAGCATCACGGAGCGGCCGTCGACGATCGACGCCACGCTGATCGCCGGCTGGGCGGGCGGGACCGGCACCGACGTCGTCGGCGACGCGGTGACCGGCGCGTCCTGCGCCGGCTCCTCCACGGCCACGGGCCTCGACTGCTGCACCTGCGCGGCACATCCCGCGGTGAGCACGGCCAGCAGGACCCCGCCCGCAGTTCTCCACCCCGACATGACCCGCACAATGCCTGGTCGGCGCGGTGTGGCCAAGGTTACGTATTTGGTCCGGATCGGTTCACCGGTAGTCCGAACCGAAATGCGGATACGCCCGGTTCAGCGTGCGGGCTTGAGCGTCCAGACGACGGTCATCTCGCCGGTGACGACGCCCTCGGCGTTGGTGATCGTGATGGTGACCGGGAACTCGGGCCGCGTGCCGGACTCCAGCTCGGCCAGGACGTCCTCCGCCGACCGGCCGAGAACGGCCTCCGCGCGCAGGACGCCCATCGCGATCTTCTTGTACGAGATGTCGGCGCGGACGGCGAGCGGCGTCGCCTTGCCGAGGTGCGCGGCGAACGCGGCCATCACGACGGCGCCCGAGGCGGACTCGCCGAGGCCGAACATCATCGCCGCATGCGGCCCGCCGATGTGGTTGTGCAGCGACGGCTCGTCCGGCAGCGACGCGACGATACGGCTCGCCGAGACCTCTTCGAACTCGATGCCGGTCGTCTTCACGTACGGCACGGCCTGCTTCATGGCATCGGCGATGAACGACACGTCTTGGCTCATGAAACAGATGCTACCGACCGGTAACCCACGTGGCTACCCGCCGGTAACCACACTCTCCGCACCCGTACCGCTCCGCGGTGGAGTGAGACCTGGAACTCACTTGCTATCTGCTCGACCGAGATGGATGCTTGTACCGAGCAACTAGTTGGATGATACAAGCAACGAGGTGTCAGATGGTCGATCCGGGCAGGTGCCCCAGCCCCGGCTTCGATCCCGAGCACGAGCTCGCGGACCGGGTCGGCATGGCGATGGTGCGGCTGAACAAGATGCACGCCCAGGTCGCGCACCAGATGGCCAAGCAGGGCATGGACAAGTCCGCCTTCGTGCTCCTCGCGACCCTCTCCGGGCTCGGGGAGTGCCGTTCGAGCGCGCTCGCGGAGGCGGTGCTCTCCGACCCGTCCACGATCAGCCGGCAGGTGGCCGGACTGGTGAAGGACGGGCTCGTCGAGAGGCGTGCCGACCCGGCGGACGGCCGGGCCAGCGTCCTCGCGGTCACCGAAGCGGGCCGCGAGCTGATCCACGAGCGACGCCGGCAGCGCAACGAGGCGATCCAGCAGATGTTCGCGGACTGGACCGACGAGGACCTCAAGGGCTTCGCGGACCTGTTCGAACGCTTCGTCCACGACTACGAGCGCACGATTCCGTCGCTTTTGAACGAACGCGGGACGGGGACCCGCGCAGGAGGGAACGACTAGAAATGTCATCAACAACCGATGCGACACCCACGCCAGGGGTTTCCCTGACGCATCGCCAGATCATGACGGTGCTGTCCGGCCTGCTGCTGGGCATGTTCCTCGCGGCGCTGGACCAGATGATCGTCACCAGCGCCATGAAGACCATCGCCGACCAGCTGCACGGGCAGACGCTGCAGGCGTGGGCGACCACCGCCTACCTGATCACCGCGACCATCACGACCCCGTTGTACGGCAAGCTGTCCGACATCTACGGGCGCAAGCCGATGTACCTCGCGGCGATCTCGCTGTTCCTGCTCGGCTCGCTGCTCTCGGGCCTCGCGACGACGATGTACGAGCTGGCCGCGTTCCGCGCGGTGCAGGGACTCGGCGCCGGTGGCCTCATGTCGCTGGCCTTCGCGATCATGGCGGACATCATCTCGCCGCGGGAGCGCAGCAAGTACTCCGCCTACTTCATGGCCGTGTTCGGTTCGGCCAGCGTGCTCGGCCCGGTCATCGGCGGCGTCTTCGCCGGCCTCGACTCGTTCGTCGGTGTCACCGGCTGGCGCTGGGTGTTCCTCGTGAACGTCCCGATCGCGCTGCTCGCGCTGTTCGTCGTGGCGCGCGTGCTGAACATCCCGCACCAGCGGGTGAACCACCGCGTCGACTGGCTGGGCGCGCTGACGCTGACCGTCGGCCTGGTGCCGCTGCTGATCGTCGCCGAGCAGGGCCGCGAGTGGGGCTGGGCGTCCGGCACCGCGATCGCCATGTACGTGATCGGCGTGCTCGGCCTGGTCGCGTTCGTGTGGGCCGAGTTCCGCGCGGGCGACGAGGCGCTGCTGCCGATGCGGATGTTCCGCAACCACACGTTCGCGCTCGGCAACGCGATCAACTTCGTGCTCGGCGTCGGCATGTTCGGCGGCATGGTCTCCATCCCGCTGTACCTGCAGATCGTGAAGGGCGTCTCGCCCACCACGGCCGGGCTGATGCTGCTGCCGATGACGTTCGGCATCATGTCGGCCACCGCGATCGCGGGCAGGGTCACGTCGAAGACCGGGCGCTACAAGATGTTCCCGATCATCGGCGCCGGCCTGATGGCGGCCGCTCTGTTCCTGCTCAGCTCCATCGGCACGGACACGCCGAGCTGGCTGGTCATGGTCTACATGTTCGTCATGGGCGCGGGCCTCGGCCAGTGCATGCAGACGCTGCTGCTGGCGATCCAGAACGACGCCGAGCCGCGGGACATGGGCGTGGCGACCGCGTCGGCGACGTTCTTCCGCCAGATCGGTGGCACCGTCGGCACCGCGGTGTTCCTGTCGATCCTGTTCAGCACGGTCGGCGACAAGATCGCGTCCGGCATCCGGGCCGCGCTGCAGACCGACGCGTTCAACGCGGCGCTGCGGCAGAACCCGGAGTTCGCGAAGACGCTGCAGGGCGGGACCGGTGTGGACATCAACAACACCGAGTTCCTCAAGGACTTGGACCCGGTGCTCGCGAAGCCGTTCCTCGACGGGTTCTCCAGCGCGATCGACACGGTCTTCCTGACCGGCGGCATCGTGATGATCGCGGCGTTCGTCCTCGTGTGGTTCCTGCGCGAGAAGCCGCTGTCGACCAGGTCCGGTCTGGAGCGGGTGGCCGACGCCGAGACCGTCGCCGTCTAGGTCTCACCGCAACGAAGAAGAGGGGCCGCTCGCGAGCGGCCCCTCTTCTTTCGCGCGTGTGCCTAGTGGAACGTCTCGCCCCTGGCCTCGGCGTCCTTCAGGCGCTGGTAGGAGCGCTTGATCTCGGCCTCGGCCTCGGTGCGGCCCACCCAGGTGGCGCCCTCGACGCTCTTGCCGGGCTCGAGGTCCTTGTAGACCTCGAAGAAGTGCTGGATCTCCAGGCGGTCGAACTCCGCCAGGTGGTGGATGTCGCGCAGGTGCTCGTGCCGCGGGTCGTAGGCCGGGACGCACAGGACCTTGTCGTCGCCGCCCTTCTCGTCGGTCATGCGGAACATGCCGATGGCGCGGGCGGCGATCAGGCAGCCGGGGAACGTCGGCTCCTGGACGAGGACGAGGGCGTCCAACGGGTCGCCGTCCTCACCCAGGGTGTTCTCGATGAACCCGTAGTCGGCGGGGTACTGCGTCGACGTGAACAACGTGCGGTCGAGGCGGATGCGGCCACTCTTGTGGTCCACCTCGTACTTGTTGCGCACGCCCTTGGGGATCTCGATCAGGACGTCGAATTCCACTGGTCCTCGCTCATGTAGCCCATTCGTGATGCCCACTAGTGTGGACCACGACGCCTTGTCAACCCTCATCGGAGCGGTGGTTGGTGGGTGTGAGATTGCCCGTACCGAGCTGACGGAGGCCGCTTTGCCGGACGCCCCCCAGTGGCCGACCGAGGACGACGACATCGATTCAGATGCCGGGCGTTCCGAGCAGACGGTGCAGGTCAGCCGCCCGACAGTCGACCAGCCGACGATGCGGTTCCCGCTGGCCTCCGTCCTCGCGGCACCGTCCACTCAGGAACCGCCGCGGTCGTCGCCGGTGCGCGTCGCCGCGAACGGGCCCGTGTCCGGTTCGGGTGGTTCCGCTGTGCCAACGGCCGGTTCGGGCGGTTCCGGCACGCCCTCCGCGGAAAAAGCCGGTGGGAAGTCTCACGGGGCGGTTGGTCCGGAAGGCGGCCAACCCCGGGCCGTCCCGGTGCGCGTCGAACCGAAGGGCGACCAGAGGACGACCGAGCTTTCAGTGCCGAACGCCAAGACGGCGCGCGTCGACCAGCTGCCGAACTCCGAGCCGTCGTGGTTCGACCAGGCCGCCAGGACCGAGCAGCAGCGCCGGCCACAGCAGCAGTCCCAGCAGCAGTCCCAGCAGTCCCCGCGCCCCGAACCGCAGCGCCCGGTGCAGACCAAGCGCGTCGACCAGCTCCAGGCCCAGGCGCCCGCGCGGCAGGAGTCGGCGCGCTCCGAGCAGCCCCGTCCGGTGCCGCCCCCGCGCCAGGAGCCCCGGGAACTGCCCGTCACCGGCTACGACGAGGAGCCGGAGGACCGACTCGCCACCGACGAGCCCCGGAAGAGCCGCAAGCCGCTGGTCGTCGTCCTGAGCCTGCTGGTCGTGGCGGCCCTGGCCGGCGCCACCGTGTACGCGGTCGACGAGTTCGGCGGCGCCACGGCCGTCGAGACCAAGCCCCCGGCGGCGCCCGCGGTCGTCCAGCCGCTCGTCAAGGCCGTCACGGCGGGCGGACCGGCACCGAGCCCGGCCGGCGTGAAGCAGGCCCTCGCGGGTCCGGCGGGCAACAGCGCGCTGGGCACGCTCACCGGCAGCGTCGTCGACCCCGCCAGCGGCGCGGCGCTGTGGCAGCAGGGCGACACCACGGCCGCGACCCCGGCGTCCAGCCTCAAGGTCCTCACGGCCGCCGCGGCGCTGCTCAGCCTCGAGAAGACCGACCAGCTGTCCACCAAGGTCGTCCAGGGCGCCGAACCCGGCACCGTCGTGATCGTGGGCGGGGGCGACCCGACGATCTCCGGCGTGCCCGGCAGGTCGGTCTACCCCGGTGCCGCGACCCTCGACGACCTGGTCAACCAGGTGAAGCAGAAGGGCCAGGTCACCAAGGTCCAGTTCGACCTGAGCCGGTACGCGGGCGAGGCGCTCGGGCCGCAGTGGGAGTCGGCGGACATCGCGGGCGGCTCGGTGGCGCCGATCGTGCCGTTCATGCTCGACGGCGGCCGGGTCGACCAGTCCAACGTCAACGGCGTGCGCACCGGCAGCCCCGGTCAGGCGGCGGCGGACGCGTTCGCCCAGCGCGTCGGGGCTCCCGCGGCGTCGGCGGGCACGGCCCCGCAGGGCGCGCCGGTGCTCGGCGAGGTCAAGTCGGCGCCGGTCGAGCAGCTCGTCGACAACATGATGCAGATCTCCGACAACGTCCTCACCGAGGCGATCGCCCGCGAGATCGCGATCAAGACCGGCAACGAGCCGTCGTTCGCGGGCGGGGTCAAGGCCGTGCGGGACGTGCTCACCAAGAACGGGTTCGACCTCACCGGGGCGAGCTTCGTGGACGGCAGCGGGCTGTCCGCGTCGAACAAGATCCCGGCCAAGCTGCTCACCGACGTGCTGACCGCGGCGGCCAAGCCCGCGCCGGACGACCCGCGCACCGCGAAGCTGCGGCCGTTGCTGACGGCGCTGCCGGTCGCGGGCGGCAGCGGCACCCTCGCCGGTCGCTACGGCGGGACCGCCGCGCGGGGCAAGGGCTGGGTGCGGGCCAAGACCGGCACGCTCACCGGCGTGAACGCGCTCGCCGGCGTGGTCGTCGACGTGGACGGGCGGCTGCTCGTGTTCTCGTTCATGTCCGCGAGCAACCGCGACCCGGAGACCGAGGTCCGGCCCGCGCTGGACGTGATGGCCGCTGCGTTGCGGGGTTGTGGCTGTTCGTAGCGGGCCGTGCGCAGGTAGCGTCGCAAGCGTGAACGGCGCGACGGAGGCAGAGCTCGGCCCGGTGGACTGGGACCTGGCGGTTTCGACCGCCGTGCGACTCGTGCGACCAGGTCCGGTGATCGGCAAGGAGGAGGCCGAGCACGTCGTCGGCAGACTGCGGGAGCTCGCTCCGCAGGCGGAGGTGCACGTCCGCGAGCTGACAGGGCTCGGCCAGGGCCTGCCGCTGCTGCCGGGCGAGGTCGTGGACCGCCCGGCGTGGGTGGCGGCCGCCGCGCAGGGCCTCGCCGCGCTGACCGGTCCCGCCCTGCCGCGCCAGACGGGTCCGATGGCGGGCATCCTCGCCGGGACGGCCGGTGTGCAGGCGGGCGTCGTGATGGCGTTCCTGTCCTCGCGCGTGCTCGGCCAGTACGACCCGTTCAGCCCCCAGGACCAGCTGGCCGGGCGGCTGCTGCTCGTCGCGCCGAACATCGTTGGCGCGCAACAGGCCCTGGACGTCCCGGACGACGACTTCCGCATGTGGGTGTGCCTGCACGAGTGCACGCACCGCCTGCAGTTCACCGGCGTGCCGTGGCTGCGCCGGTACTTCTCCGACCAGGTCACCACGCTGCTGTCCTCGATGGACGAGGAACGCGCGCCGCTGTCCGACGTGATCCGCGACTTCCGGCAGAAGCTGCGCGAGGGCGACGGTCCGATGGGGCTGATCGAGCTGGTCCAGTCGCCGCAGCAGAAGGCCGTGCTGGACCGGTTGATCGCTCTGTCCACTTTGCTCGAAGGCCACGCCGACCACGTGATGGACGCCGTCGGGCCGTCCGTCGTGCCGTCGGTGTCGACGATCCGCAGCCGCTTCAGCGCGCGGCGCAAGGGCGGCGGCCTGCTCGACCGGATCCTGCGCACGGTGCTCGGCGTCGAGGCGAAGGTGCGCCAGTACGAGGAAGGCGCCCGGTTCACCGAATACGTCGTCGAACGCGTCGGCATGGACGGCTTCAACGCGATCTGGACCTCCGCCGACACCCTGCCGACCAGGGCGGAGATCGCCGAGCCGATGGGCTGGCTGCGCCGCGTGGCACCGTGAACGGACCGGTCGCCGAGGTCCGGACGGCGGTCCGCCGCTTCCTCGGCGCCGTGCGACCGGAGGCGGTGACCGTCGCGGTCTCGGGCGGCGCCGACTCGCTCGCGCTGGCCGCCGCCGTGTCCGGGCTGGTGCCCGGCGCCTCGGCCGTCGTGGTCGACCACCAGCTCCAGCCGGGGTCGGCGGACGTGGCGTCGAAGGCGGCCCGGCAGTGCGCCGACCTGGGTCTCGTGCCGCGCGTGGAGCCCGTTGTGGTGTCGGGTCCCGGCGGACCCGAGGCGGCGGCCCGCAACGCCCGCTACGCGGCCCTGAGGCCGTCGTCCGGCGTGGTGCTGCTCGGGCACACCCTCGACGACCAGGCCGAGACGGTGCTGCTGGGCCTCGGCCGGGGGTCCGGCCCGCGCTCGATCGCCGGCATGCGCGCCTTCGACGCACCGTGGGGACGTCCGCTTCTCGGCGTGTCGCGGGAGGTCACCCGTGCCGCGTGCGCGGAGCAGGGCCTCGAACCGTGGGACGACCCGCACAACGCCGACCCGTCGTTCACGCGTGTGCGCCTGCGGACCGAGGTGCTGCCGTTGCTCGAATCCGTGCTGCAGGGCGGCGTCGCGTCATCGCTGGCGCGCACGGCGGCCCAGCTGCGCGAGGACTGTGACGCACTCGACTCCCTCGCGGCCGCCTTCGCCGGCGACTGCTGTGCCGTTGACGACATCACGGAGTTGCCCGCGGCACTGCGACGCAGAGTGGTCAGGTCGTGGCTCATCGACGAAGGCGTGCCCGAACTGTCCGATTCGCACCTGCGCCGAGTCGACGCACTGGTGAGTGAATGGCGCGGTCAGGGCGGTGTCTGGCTACCCGGCGGCTTTGTCGTGCGGCGCGCGCATGGCAGGCTCGTTGTGGAACCACAGTCTTAAGCAGAGGGGACCTGTCCGTGTACGACGGCGACATCGCATCCGTGCTCATCACCGAGCAGGAGATCAGCGACAAGGTCACCGAACTCGCCAAGCAGGTCGCGGATGATCACCCAGAAGGTGACTCCGACCTCGTGCTGATCACCGTGCTCAAGGGCGCCGTGATGTTCATGGCCGACCTCGCCCGCGCGCTGCCCGTTCCGGTGCAGCTCGAGTTCATGGCCGTTTCGTCCTACGGCTCCTCCACGTCGTCCTCCGGCGTGGTGCGGATCCTGAAGGACCTGGACCGCGACATCGCGGACCGGAACGTGGTGATCGTGGAAGACATCATCGACTCCGGGCTCACGCTGTCCTGGCTGTTGAAGAACCTGCAGTCCCGCAAGCCCCGCTCGCTGGAGGTGTGCACGCTGCTGCGCAAGCCGGACGCGGTGAAGGTCGAGGTCCCGGTGAAGTACGTCGGGTTCGACATCCCGAACGAGTTCGTCGTCGGGTACGGGCTGGACTACGCGGAGCGGTACCGGGATCTGCCGTACATCGGGACGTTGGACCCGAAGGTCTACTCGAGCTGAGAGTTCAGTTCGTGGCGGGGGCGTAGCCGATGTGGCTGCGCCCCCGTTTTGTGCGTGGCTTGTTGTTGCCCGGGTTGCGTTGGTCGGTGCTGGCCTGCCCGGGTGCCAACCGCCACCCGGAGCGCAGGAGGAAAACGCCGGGCTTCCCGTGGGAAACCCGGCGTCGCGTTGAAGCGGAATCAGCAGTTCGGACGGCAGCGGCGCTGGGAAACCGCGTCGAGGAGCACGCCGCGGATGTCCTCCGGGTTCGGCGCCTGGTACGCCTTGCCGCCCGTGGCCGCGGCAATCGACCGCAGAGCGTCCATGTCCACCTCGTCGCCGAGGCCCACCATGATGATCGGGACCGGCTTGGCGGGGTCGGACTCCCGCTTCAGGGTCTCGATCAGCGCGGCGGTGTCCATGGACGAGATGTCGTCGTTGCGGCCGTCGGTCATGAGGACGACGGAGTTCACCTTCGAGGCGTCGTAGCCCGACAGGACGTGGCGGTAGGCGGCCAGGGTCGTGTCGTTCAGCGCTGTGCCGCCGCCGACCAGGCCGGGGAGCTGCGACGCTCCTGCTTCCAGGCGCTTGCGGCGGGTGACGCCGGCCAGCGGTTCGCCGAGAGGCCCTATCGGGACCAGTTCGATCCAGTCGTTCGGCGGCTTCTTGTCGGTCGAGAACGCCCAGAGGCCGATGGCGGTGGTGTCCGGGAGCATCGAGAGGGCGGTCATCGACGCCGTGGTGGCGGCTTCCACCCTGGTCTTGCCGTTGCCGCTCTTCTCGATCATGGAGCCGGAGACGTCGATGACGGTCAGCATGCGCATGTCGAGGCTGATGGCGCCCCAGGTCCTGAGGAGCTCGGAGACCTGGTCGGCGTTCGGGGTCTCGATCAGCTTGACGTCGCCCGCCTGGACGCCCTCGACGTCGGCCGACCACTTGGCCGGGGCGGCTCCCTGGACCGTGCGGAAGCCCGCTTCGCCGAAGCGCTTCGAGGTGTCGGCGGAGCGCAGGGCCTTCTCGAACTCCGCCGCGGCCTCGCCGACGCCCTCCTGCTCGTTCGGGCGGGAGACGCGGACCAGCGGGTAGTCGAACGAGAGCGTGCCCTCCTTCGGCGGGGCGCCGAGGACGGCGTTGTCCTTCACCGCGCGGTTGTTCGCCACGACGGACTGCTCGGTGGCGGCGAAGAGCGGGGCCTTGCCGGCGTCGGTGGTGACCTTGCCGAAGGCGTCGCGGACCGACGGAACGGCGCTGCGGCCCACGCGCAGCAGCGTGCTGACCAGTTCGGGCTTCGGGGTGCCGTCCGCGTTGCCGAGCAGGGTGCGGATCACGAACAGCGAGGCGAGGCCCTCGGAGGTCATCGTCGGGTCGCTCATGGAGATCTGGACCTTCGGGTCCACGACCTTCGCCCACGAGACGGGCTGGACCGGGAAGCCGATCTTCGACATCGCCTGCTGCGAGCCCGCCATGACGAGCGGGCTGGACGCCAGCGAGGGCTTGATGTCCAGCTTCGGGGCCTCCGGGCCGGTCTCCGCGGCCTGGCGCTGGGCCTCCGCCGCCCACATCGAGGAGTCGGGGATCCAGAGGGAGTGCGGGTTGATCTGCGCGGTGGGCAGTTCGTTGGCCACGTCGGCCGCGTTGCGCGACTCGACCTGGACCTGCACGCACCGGCCGCGCACGACCGGTTGCGACCGCTGGTAGTCCTGTGCGGCCGCGTTCACGACATCGAGGGCGGCAGGGGTGACGGCGACCTTCAACGGCAGTGCGCCCGAGCAGTCGGCGCCGCTGGTGACCCGCAGGGCCACGACCGTGACGCCCGCCGCCGCGACCACCCCGAGCAGGGCGGCCACGGGCAGTGCCACCCGCCGGAACAGTCCGGGGGACGTGTGACGTGCTGACATACAGTTACTTACCTTCGGTCACGTGTTCACTCTTTCGAGTGGCGGGGAAACACTCGGGGGGACGAATGAGGATGACATGTGACCCTCAAACGTAATGAGATGGCGTGACCTGCGTCACTGGTCTGTCCGGCCGCATTTGTTCCGGATGAACCAAAGTGCGTGAACATGCGTGGCAGGGGTCACCCGCGGGAACCCGGAAGCGCCCCCGCCCGTTGGTTGCTCAGTA
This sequence comes from Lentzea jiangxiensis, assembly GCF_900104175.1. Taxonomy (GTDB): domain Bacteria; phylum Actinomycetota; class Actinomycetes; order Mycobacteriales; family Pseudonocardiaceae; genus Lentzea; species Lentzea jiangxiensis. The sequence goes on along the minus strand of NZ_FNIX01000004.1, from coordinate 360,087 downwards.
CCCGGCCAGCGGGCGGTAGGCTGGTCGGACGCGGTATGTGGGTCTTCCACTGCCCGACGCGCAAGTCAGGGAGGGTCGAGGCCGCCCGCCGGCCGTAAGTGCATGGACCGCAAGCGCCTGCTTCGCAACCCGCTGCTGTGGATCGCTGCGGTGTTGCTGCTGTACTTCGTCTTCACCGTTCTCTTTGACGACTCGCGGGGCTACCACCCCGTGAAGACGTCCCAGGCACTGCAACAGGTGCGGGACGGCAAGGTCAAGGAAGCCACGATCGAGGACAAGGAGCAGCGTCTCCGCCTCACCCTCACCGACGGCACCACGTTCGAGGGCAGCAACCGCCTGATCACGCAGTTCCCGGCCAGCTCGACGGACGAGATCTTCACCGTCCTCGACCAGGCCGGCAACAAGCCGACGGTGGAGACCAAGGTCAGCCAGGAGTCCATCCTGATGCAGATCTTGATCTACCTCGTGCCTCTGGGCCTGTTGTTGCTGCTGCTCATGTGGATGATGAACAACGCCCAGGGCGGTGGCAACCGCGTCCTGAACTTCGGCAAGTCCAAGGCCAAGCAGCTCTCCAAGGACATGCCCAAGACGACGTTCGCCGACGTCGCGGGTGCCGAGGAGGCCGTCGAGGAGCTCGAGGAGATCAAGGACTTCCTCCAGAACCCCGGCCGCTACCAGGCGCTCGGCGCCAAGATCCCCAAGGGCGTGCTGCTCTACGGCCCGCCGGGAACCGGCAAGACGCTGCTCGCGAGGGCCGTCGCCGGTGAGGCCGGGGTGCCGTTCTACTCGATCTCCGGCTCGGACTTCGTCGAGATGTTCGTCGGTGTCGGCGCCTCGCGTGTGCGCGACCTGTTCGAGCAGGCCAAGCAGAACGCGCCGTGCATCATCTTCGTCGACGAGATCGACGCGGTGGGCCGCCACCGCGGCGCCGGTCTCGGCGGCGGTCACGACGAGCGCGAGCAGACGCTGAACCAGCTGCTCGTCGAGATGGACGGCTTCGACTCGCGCGGCGGGATCATCCTGATCGCGGCGACGAACCGCCCCGACATCCTCGACCCGGCTCTGCTGCGCCCCGGCCGCTTCGACCGCCAGATCCCGGTGTCCGCACCGGACCTGAAGGGTCGCAAGCAGATCCTCCGGGTGCACTCCAAGGGCAAGCCGCTGGCCGCGGACGCCGAGATCGACGGCCTCGCGAAGCGCACCGTCGGGTTCTCCGGCGCCGACCTCGCGAACGTCATCAACGAGGCCGCCCTGCTCACCGCGCGACAGAACGGCACCGTCATCACCGGCGCCGCTCTCGAGGAGGCGGTGGACCGCGTGATCGGCGGTCCGGCCCGCAAGAGCCGGATCATCTCCGAGAAGGAGAAGAAGATCACCGCGTACCACGAGGCAGGGCACGCCCTGGCCGCGTGGGCGATGCCGGACATCGACCCGGTCTACAAGGTCACGATCCTCGCCCGCGGCCGCACGGGTGGTCACACCCTGTCGGTGCCGGAAGAGGACAAGGACCTGATGACCAGGTCCGAGATGATCGCGCGGCTGGTGTTCGCACTGGGTGGCCGTTCCGCCGAGGAGCTCGTCTTCCACGAGCCCACGACGGGTGCGTCCAACGACATCGAGCAGGCGACGAAGATCGCCCGCGCGATGGTCACCGAGTACGGCATGAGCGCGAAGCTCGGCGCCGTGAAGTACGGGCAGGAGCAGGGCGAGCCGTTCCTCGGTCGCTCGGCCGGCCGCCAGGCGGACTACTCGCTGGAGGTCGCGCACGAGATCGACGAGGAGGTGCGCAAGCTCATCGAGGCCGCGCACACCGAGGCGTACGAGGTGCTCAACACCTACCGCGACGTCCTCGACGACCTCACGCTCGAGCTGTTCGAGAAGGAGACCCTGCACCAGAAGGACCTGGAGCGGATCTTCGCCCGCGTCGAGAAGCGGCCGCGCATCACCCAGTTCAACGACTTCGGTGACCGCACGCCGTCCGACATCCCGCCGGTCAAGACGCCCGGTGAGCTCGCCAAGGAGCGCGGCGAGCCGTGGCCCCCGGTCGTCGAGGACACCCTCGACGAAGAGCCGGAGCCGCTGCCCGAGCCCGCTCCCGGTGAGCAGCCCACCGAGCAGCCGGCGTCCACGAACGGCTCGAACGGCGCCCACCAGCCGGGGCAGCCCGGCGCCCAGTCGGGCCCGCCGAACTACGGCGCCCCTCCCGGGTGGACCCCGGCGACCGTGCCCGGCGGCAAGCCGCACAACGTCTGGGAGCCGAAGAAGCCGCAGCCGGACCAGGACGAGCGGCAGTGACCGAGCAACACCAGCTCGACGGAGACGCCGGCCTCACCCGCAACGGGGAGGCCGGCGTCTCCGCGCGGCGGGTCTTCGACCAGGCCCGCGCCGAGGCTGCGGTGCGCGAGCTGCTGGTCGCGTGCGGTGAGGACCCGGAGCGCGAAGGCCTCCGCGAGACACCCGCGCGAGTGGCGCGCGCCTACCGCGAGTTGTTCGCCGGTCTCTACACCGACGCGGACAGCGTGCTCGCGAAGACGTTCGACGAGAGCCACGAGGAGCTCGTCCTCGTCACGGACATCCCCATGTTCAGCTTCTGCGAGCACCACCTGCTGCCGTTCCACGGCGTCGCGCACGTCGGGTACATCCCGAACGAGCACGGCAGGGTCACGGGGCTGTCGAAGCTCGCCCGGCTCGTCGACCTCTACTCGAAGCGGCCGCAGGTGCAGGAGCGGCTGACGTCGCAGGTCGCCGACGCGCTGGTGCGCAAGCTGGAGCCGCGCGGCGTGATCGTGGTCGTCGAGGCCGAGCACCTGTGCATGGGCATGCGCGGCGTGCGCAAGCCCGGCTCCCGCACCACGACGTCCGCGGTGCGCGGGCTGCTGCGCACCTCCGCCTCGTCGAGGGCGGAGGCGATCGAGCTGATCAGGGGCCGGACGCGGTGACCGGACTGCCCCGTCCCGGCCGCTGCGTCGTGATGGGCGTGCTGAACGTGACGCCCGATTCGTTCTCCGACGGCGGCCGCTACGTCGACCGCCGCGACGCGGTGGCGCACGGCGTCGAGATGTTCAAGCGCGGTGCCGACGTCGTCGACGTGGGCGGCGAGTCGACCAGGCCCGGTGCCGAGCGCGTCGACCCGGCCGAGGAGATCGCCAGGATCGTGCCGGTGATCCGCGCGCTGGCCGCCGAGCAGGTGCCGGTCAGCGTCGACACCATGCGCGCCTCCGTCGCCTCGGCGGCGCTGGAGGCGGGCGCGTCGATCGTGAACGACGTCTCGGGCGGCCTCGCCGACCCGGAGATGGCTTCGGTCGTCGCCGCCGCGGGTGTGCCGTACGTGCTGATGCACTGGCGCGGCCACAGCACGGAGATGGACTCGTTGGCGAGCTACGACGACGTGGTGACCGACGTGCGCGCCGAACTGCTGGAGCGGGTCGAGTCCGCTCTGGCCGCGGGCGTCGCGGAGTCGTCGATCGTGCTGGACCCCGGTCTGGGCTTCGCGAAGCTCGGCGACCACAACTGGGAGTTGTTGCAGCGCCTGGACGAACTGGTCGAGCTGGGCTTCCCGGTGCTGGTGGGGGCGTCGCGCAAACGCTTCCTCGGCACGTTGCTCGGCGGCCGTCCACCGGACGGCAGGGAGGACGCGACCGCGGCGGTGTCCGCTCTGGCCGCGTTCAACGGAGCTTGGGGTGTGCGGGTGCACGACGTCGACCGGACGCTGGACGCGGTCGCCGTCGCCGGTGCGTGGAGGCGGGGACGTGGCTGACCGGATCGCGTTGACGGGTCTGCGGGTGCGCGGGCACCACGGGGTGTTCGAGCACGAGAAGCGCGACGGGCAGGAGTTCGTCGTCGACATCACGCTGTGGCTCGACCTGGGTGCCGCGTCCCGCACGGACGACCTGAAGGAGACCTACCACTACGGCGAGCTCGCGGAGATGGCCGCGGCGATCGTCGGTGGCGAGCCGTACGACCTGATCGAGACGGTGGCGGGCAAGATCGCCGACGCCGCGATGACCGACTCACGGCTGCACGCGGTCGAGGTGACGGTGCACAAGCCGTCCGCGCCGATCCCGCTGACGTTCGACGACGTGTCGGTGACGATCCGCCGTTCGCGCCGGCTCGCCGCCCCGCTGCCCAAGGGCAAGCCTTGAGCCGCGCGGTCCTCTCGATCGGCTCGAACCTCGGCGACCGGTTCGCCTTCCTGCAGTCCGCCGTGGACGGGTTGCGCCCGCACGTGGTCGCCGTGTCGCCGGTGTACGAGACGGCGGCGTGGGGAGTCGAGGACCAGCCGGACTTCCTGAACGCCGTCGTGGTCGTCGCCGCGGACGACGTCGACGAGTGGGGCTGGCTGCGGCGCGGCCAGGCGCTGGAGAACGCCGCCGGACGTGTGCGGGAGAAGCGCTGGGGACCGCGCACGTTGGACGTGGACGTCGTTTCGGTGGACGGGGTGACCTCGGACCACCCCGAGCTGCTCCTGCCGCACCCCGGGGCGTTCGAGCGCGCAACGGTCCTGATCCCGTGGCTCGACGTCGAGCCGGACGCCGTCCTGCCGGGCCGCGGACCCGTTGCGGCGCTGGAGTTCTCGGCCGAGGGCGTGCGGCGGCGCGACGACCTCGTGCTTTCCGGTTGGATGGACTCGTGAGGTTCACCCGCCCCCGCGACCTGGCGGCCGTCGCGATCATCGCCGCGCTGCTGGCCCACCTGCTGCTGCGGCTCGCGTACGACTCGCTGCCGCCACTGCCCGTGCTCGCCGGGTCGACGCTGTTCGTCGTCGCGGTCGCGGAGGTCGTGTTCGCGTTCTCGTTGCGCGCCAGGATCCGGCGTCGTCCGGGAGCGCGTCCGGTGCAGCCGCTGACGGCCGCCCGTGCCGTCGCACTCGCGAAGGCTTCATCCGTTCTGGGCGCTTTGATGTTCGGTGCCTGGGCCGGGCTGCTGATCTTCGTCCTGCCCGTCCGCGACTCGTTCCCGGCGGCCTCGAACGACCTGGTGGCAGGCATTGTCGGGGTGGTCGCGGCGCTCGCGCTGACGGCCGCGGCGCTGTGGCTCGAGCACTGCTGCCGGACGCCGACGGAGAGTTCCGGGAACGAATAGGTACCCGGCCGTAGGTCTCAGTCGGATAACTACGCGGTACCGTGTGCCCATGACCGGGCGAGGCGCGTCGACCGACGGCGATCAAGAAGATCACGGTCGTGGCTCCGGGCGATTGCTGTTGGTAGCGGCATTGGCGCTCGCCCTGGTGGCCGCGGCGGTGCTCGTGCTGAGCGACAGTGCCCGCATGCTGCGCCTGGCCGTGGTGGCCGCGTTGTGGGCGGCCCTGGTGGGCGCCTTCCTCGCCGCCAAGTACCGCAAACAGGTCACGGAGCGCGACGACGAGGTGGCCGATCTCCAGTCGGTCTACGAACTCGAGCTGGAGCGCGAGGTCGCGGCCCGGCGCGAGTACGAGCTCGAGATCGAGTCGGAGACCCGCAAGCGCATCGAGGAGGAGTCGCGCGCGGACATCGAGGCCCTGCGCGCCGACCTCCACGCCCTGCGCGACAACCTCCAGGCGTTGCTGGGCGGCGACGTGCTGGTCGAACGGGTGGCGTTGCGCGCGGAGTCGACCCGCCTGCGCTCGCTCGGCTCGGAGGCGTCCCGGCTGACCTCGGGCGCCGAGAACCGCATCATCAACGCCAAGCCCGCGATCACCGCCAGCGCGTCCGTCGTGCCGGAGAAGCCCTCCGAGCGCACCGAGCTGATCGAGCGCATCGCCCACGAGGCCGCCAAGGTGCAGCAGTCGCGCCGCGAACAGGCGAGGCCCGAGCCCGCGCGCCCGGACCCGGCCAGGAACTCGCCGCGCCCGCAGCCCGCCGTCGCCCGCCGCGAGCCCGTGAAGGCCGCGAAGCAGGAACCGGCAAGGCCGCAGCAGCGCCCCGGTGCCGCTGCTGCCCCCGTGTCCGCTCGCCTCGGTGCCGCCGCCGCGCAGCAGAAGGTCCAGCCGCCGGCCCCGACGGTGAAGGCGAAGCCCGTGCAGGCGCAGGCGCACCGCACCGAGCGCGTGCAGCGGCCGCCGCAGCCGCCGGCCCGCACCGAGGCGTTGCCGCGTCCGGAGCAGCCGCCGAAGGCGCCCGTCGCGAAGCCCGTCGCCAAGCCCGTGGAACCCCGCAAGGCCGAGACCCGCTCCCGCGTCGCCGAGCGCACGGAGATGATCGACCCGAAGTCCCTGCAGGCCGCCGGTGGCCGCCGCACCGAGGACCGCCCGGCGCCCGCGCAGGACAGCGGTTCGTGGGAGACGTTGAAGCCGGACACCCCGTCGAGCTCCGGCGCGGGTGGCCGCCGCCGCGCCGACGACGTCCCGCCTCGCCGCACCGCGTCCGAGGACTCGCTCGTGTCGCTGCCCCCGGTGAGCCGCCGCGCCTCGGAGCAGTCGTCCGCCAGGCTGCCGGTCGTGAACACCGGCCGTCGCTCCGCGGCCGACGAGCCGTCCGTGTCGGGCCGCCGCGTGGCCGAGGACTCGTCGACGCGCCTGCCCGCGGTCTCGACCGGACGCCGCGCGGCGCCGGAAGACCCGTCGGGTGCGCACGCGGACGGCAAGTCCGTCAGCGAACTGCTGGCGTCCCTGGGCGGGGGCGACGCACCCCGTCGCCGGCGCCGTCGCGACGACTAGCCGTCACTTGTCGATGTCGCCGACGACGACGGCGAACGAGCTCAGCACCGCGGGCAGGTCGTCGACCCGCGTGCCGGGCAGCAACGCCGACAGCGCCTGGACGTTGTTGAACGACGGCGTGCGGAGCTTGAGGCGCCACGGCGTCTTCTCGCCGCGCGACGACAGGTGCACGCCCGAGGTGCCGAGCGGCGCCTCGACGCGGGTGTAGACCGACCCTTCCGGCGCCTTGACGGCCTTGGGCAGCCGGAGGTTCACCGCCCCCTGCGGCAACCGCTCGAGGCACGCCGAGGCGAGCTCGACCGACCTGGTGACCTCGTCGACCAGGCACCGCACCCGTGCCGCGGCGTCGCCCGAGGTCCGGACGACCGGCGTGAAACCGAGCTGCGCGTACGCGGGCAACGGGTCGTCGCGCCGCAGGTCGAAGTCCACTCCGCTGGCCCGGCCGATCGGTCCGGTGACGCCGTACGCCAGCGCGTCCTCGTGCGGCAGGACACCGAGCCCTTCGAGCCCGTCGAAGTCGATCTCCAGCGTCGAGACGTCCACAGAGGACAGGAACTCCCGGACCCTGCCCGTCCAGCCCGCCGGGACGTCCTCGCGCAGGCCGCCGATCCGGTTGAACATGAAGTGGATGCGCCCGCCCGACGCCTCCTCCATCAACGCCTGCACGCCTTCGCGGTACGTGGCGGCGTTGGGGGACAACGGGGTCAGGAACACCATGTGCGCCATCACCCGGTTCAGCTCGCACAGCAGCGCGCGCAGCCATTGGGCGCGGGCCGGCACGTCCATGCCCGTCATGCGTTCGACGGCCAGTGCGACCGCGAGCTCGTTGCAGAACGCCGAGAGCCAGTCGTGGCGGTTCGCGAGCGTCAGCACCTGCCGGTAGTCGCGGACCTCGAAGAGCTTCTCGGCGCCGCGGTGCAGGTGGCCGACGAGCGGTTCGGCGGCGGTGATCACGAGCTCGGGCGTGACGGTGAGGCGCAGGCGGTAGGCGCCGTGGGCCGACGGGTGCAGGGGACCCAGGTCGATCACGCGGTCCACGCCCAGGTACTGGGCCCCCGCACCGACGCCGACGGTGATCTGCTCGCTCACCCGAGCATGGTTTCACGAGCCGGGACGTGCGGCTCAGGCCCTGGTGACCGCGAAGAGGAAGCACCCGTGCGACACGCTGCGGACCTGCACGGCGTCGACCTCCGGGTCGTCGAACAGCCGTTCCACCACGCGGTCGAACGAGCCCGGCTCCACCACCTCGCCGTCGTGGATCTGCCCGGCGGCGTTGTAGGACCGCAGGATCCGCGAGCCGGCCAGCAACTCCTCCGGCAACCGGTCCGGCGCGGGGGAGTCCGAGCACTCCACGTGCAGGAAGATCGGTCCCACCTCGGCGTAGGGCCCCTTGCCGAACGGGGGCGAGTAGCGCAACAGCCAGACCGGCTCACCCGGCAGCGACTTCCGCAGGCAGCAGCGCACCGGCACCCCGGGCTCGGACTCGCGGTACTCGCGGCCGGGGTCGGCGAACGGGGCGGACGACGGCACGGTGTGGATTCGCATGGGATCCACGATCGCGGTCACGGGAACGGATTTCTGGCGGGATTCGGACGCCAGGGCGGCAGCGGGGGCAGCAGGTCCGCCACGGCCACCCCGCACCCGTGCAGCAGCCACCCGAACCCGCCCAGCCCGGACGGGTCCCGCAGCTCGGCGATCCGGCCGGCCCGCGACGCCGACTCGAGCCAGTCCCACCCGGAGCCGGACACCGAGCCGGACAACCCCAGGGCCGCCAGCGCGTCCCGCTGCGACACCAGCACGTGCTCCCCGCCCGCGGCGGCGGCGCAGGCGTCCAGGGCGACGTGCGCGGTGATGTCGCAGGACCCGTCGAACACCACGGGCACCTGGCGTCCGGCCCGGTACCCGGTCAGCGAGAAGTGCCGCGACGACACCAGGTGCCCGTAGTCGACCGCGAGGGCGGCACCGCGCACGGAGGCCACGGCGGCGGCCCAGGCGGCGTCCCTGGGCGCTCCCACCTCGGCCTGCTCGCCGTCCCGCAGCGAAGGCCACCACCGGGTGATCCACGGATCGGAGGACGGCCCCGTCACCACGGGGCAGGGGATCGCGTCGAGCCACTCGTGGCCGACCAGCAGCCCCGTGCAGGACGGGATCTCGCGCACCCACCGGACCCCGGCCAGTTCGACGGGGGGACCGACCTCCACGGCGGTCACCCGCAGTCGTTCGCCGAGCGGTCCCGACGCCAGGGAACGCACCGCGGACGCCAGCTCACCGCCGCCCGCGCCGACGTCCACGAAGTCCACGACCGGGGGAAATCCGAGCGCGGCGTCCACGCGGGAGAGCAGCGCCAGCATCGCCTCCGCCAGCTCCGTGCCGACCAGGACAGACGTGCGGAAGTGCGAGGAGGGCTTCTCGCCGCGCGCGAAGAAGCCGCCCGGCCCGTACAGCGCGGCGTGCCAAGCGGCTTCCCAGTCGAACATCGGACAAGTGTGCATCTAAGGTCATTTTCGTGACCGACGCCGACCTGACGCCGACGCCGACGCCGAAGAAGCGCATCGAGCAGCGCCGCTGGACCGTTCTGTTCCCCGTCGTGGCGCTCATCGCGCTGGCCGCGGCGGGGCTCGTGCTGTTCGCGCTCGGCACGTCGAGCATCGGCATCGAGCCGCTGCTGGTCGGCGCCGCCGCCGCGCTGATCCCCGTCGCGTTCGTCGTGAGCGCCTTCCTGTGGATCGACAGGTGGGAGCCGGAACCGGCGAAGATGCTGCTCTTCGCGTTCGTGTGGGGTTCCTGCGGCGCGACGATCAGCTCGCTCGCGTTCAACCAGACGTCCAGGGTGCTCGGCAACCTGCTCACCAACGACGGCACGACGTTCACCGCCGTGGTCGGCGCGCCGATCGTGGAGGAGGCGACGAAGGCCGTCTTCCTCATCGCGGTGTTCGCGCGGCGCCGCCACGAGTTCGACGGCGTCGTGGACGGCATGGTCTACGCGGGCATCACGGCCGCGGGCTTCGCGTTCACCGAGAACATCTGGTACTTCGGCCGGGTCTTCCTGGAGGACGGGCTCGGCGACATGGGTGGCGGCGTGGTCGCGCTGTTCGTCCTGCGCGGGGTGCTGTCGCCGTTCGCCCACCCGCTGTTCACGGCCATGACCGGCATCGGTGTCGGCATCGCGGCCACCACGAGCAACGCCAAGGTCCGCGTCGTCGCGCCGGTTGTCGGCTACCTCGTGGCCGTCGGGCTGCACTCGCTGTGGAACTTCTCGACCACCGTCGGCACCGGGTCCGACTTCATCAACCTGTACTTCCTGATCATGGTGCCGGTGTTCGCGGGCGCCGTCACGATCGTGGTGTGGCAGCGGCGCAGGGAGCAGCGGATCGTCGCGGGCCAGCTCGCCGCGATGGCGCAGAACCGGTGGATCGCCAACAGCGAGGTGGCCCTGCTGGCGAGCCTCAACGGCCGCCGGAACTGGCTGAGGGCGGTCAAGCGCAAGTCCGGTGACTCGGCGGTCAAGTCCGTGCGCGCCTACCAGATCGCGGTCACCGAGCTCGCGTTCCTGCGGCACCGCATCGAGCAGGGAACGGCGGGCCAGAGCGCCGAGCAACGGCACAGCGTGCTGCTCGACGCGCTGCACGCCGCCAGGGCGGCCGCCCGCCGGTGAGTCCCGTCACCGATCCCCTCGGCCGGGGATCGGCGGTACTACCCTCGGCGGCGTCGTCTGGTACCCGCACCGGGACTGGAACGTCAGAAGGAGTTGGTCGCATGGACGCGACCCCACGTCCGGCGAGGCTCGCCGTCGGTGTCATCTCGGCAGGCCGCGTCGGTTCCGTGCTGGGTGCCGCGCTCGCCAGGACGGGCCACGTGGTGACCGGCGTCTCCGCCGTCTCCCGTGCCTCCCGCGACCGCGCGGACGAGCTGCTACCCGGCGTTCCGGTCGCCGACCCCACCGAGGTCGCCCAGCGCGCCGACCTGGTGCTGCTGGCCGTGCCGGACGACGAGCTGGAGGGCCTGGTCAAGGGCCTGGTCGCCACCGGCTCGCTGCGGGCGGGCCAGATCGTCGCGCACACGAGCGGCGCGCAGGGCGTGAAGGTCCTCGAACCCGCCGCCGAGCTGGGCGCCCTCACGATCGCGCTGCACCCCGTCATGACCTTCACCGGTCGTCCCGAGGACCTGCAGCGGATGAGCGCCGCGTGCGTCGGCGTGACGGCCGCGGACGGCGACGAGGTGGCCTGGAGCGTCGGCGAGGCGCTGGTCGTCGAGATGGACGCGGAGCCGGTCAGGGTGCCCGAGTCCGTCCGCCCGCTCTACCACTCCGCGCTGGCCCACGGCGCGAACCACCTGATCACGCTGGTCCGCGACGCCGCGGACCTGCTCACGAACGCCGGCGTCGCCGACGCCGAGCGACTGCTCGGCCCGCTGCTGTCCGCCGCGCTCGACAACGCGCTGCGCCACGGCGACCGGGCCCTCACCGGTCCCGTCGCCCGAGGCGACACGGGTACCTTGCGCAAGCACCTCGGCGTGCTCGCGCAGCAGGCACCCGAGACCCTGCCCAGCTACCGCGTGCTCGCCCGGCGCACCGCCGACCGGGCCGAGCGCTCCGGGCTGCTCAAGCCCGACGCGGCCAACGACGTTCGCACCACTCTCGAGGACTGACGTGACGAAGCCACTGACCAAGGACGACTACCGCCCGGACGACGTCACGGTGCACCGCGACCCCGCGCGGCTCAACCGCGTGGTGCGGGCACTGCGCGGCGCCGGCCGCAACGTCGCGCTCGTGCCCACGATGGGCGCCCTGCACGCGGGCCACCGGCAGCTGATCCGCGAGGCGAAGGTCATGCAGAACACGGTGGTCGTGGTCTCGATCTTCGTGAACCCGCTGCAGTTCGGGCCGAACGAGGACCTCGCCGAGTACCCGCGGCAGTTCGAGGCCGACGTGGACATCTGCCGCGAGGAGGGCGTGGGCCTGGTCTTCGCGCCGTCCGCCGAGGACATGTACCCCGAAGGGGCGCAGGTCACCGTCCACCCCGGGCCGCTGGGCGACGAGCTCGAGGGCGCCGTCCGCCCCGGCCACTTCGCGGGCGTGCTCACGGTGGTGTCGAAGCTGTTCAACATCGTGCAGCCCACGTACGCGGTGTTCGGGCAGAAGGACTACCAGCAGCTGCAGCTCATCCACAAGATGGCGCGCGACCTGAACTTCCCGCTGAACGTCGTCGGCGTGCCGACCGTCCGCGAGTACGACGGCCTCGCGCTGTCGTCGCGCAACGCCTACCTGGGCGAGGAGGAGCGCCACCACGCCGTGACGCTGTCGGCCGCGCTCACCGCCGGTGCGCACGTGTCGGCCCAGGGCGCGGACGCGGTGCTGAAGGCCGCGCACGACGTGCTGGCGCAGACGCCCGAGGTCGAGCTCGACTACCTGGAGCTGCGCGGGCCGGACCTCGGTCCCGCGCCGGAGAACGGCGACGCCCGGCTGCTGGTGGCGGCCCGCGTCGGTTCCACCCGCCTGATCGACAACATCGCGGTGTTGCTCGGCGAAGGCGACGAGTAGGGGGAATGACATGTTCCGCACGATGCTGAAGTCCAAGATCCACCGCGCGACCGTGACGCAGGCCGACCTGCACTACGTCGGTTCGGTGACCGTGGACGAGGACCTGATGGAGGCCGCCGACCTGCTGGCGGGCGAGCAGGTCGCCATCGTCGACGTCACCAACGGCGCCCGGCTGGAGACCTACGTCATCCCCGGCGAGCGCGGCACCGGCGTGCTCGGCATCAACGGCGCCGCGGCGCACCTCGTGCACCCCGGCGACATCGTGATCCTGATCGCGTACGGGCAGATGGACGACGCCGAGTCGCGCACCTACCAGCCGCGCGTCGTGTTCGTGGACGCCGACAACAAGGTCGTCGACCTCGGCTCGGACCCCGCCCACGCCCCCGAGGGCTCCGGACTGGTGAACGGCTCGACGAGCGCACCGTCTTCGGAGACCGTCGAGGCGACCGCGCTGGACGCGTTGATCAAGACCGAGAACTGAGGAACACACCGTGCTGCTCGCCATCGACGTCGGCAACACCAACATCGTGCTCGGTCTGTACGACGGGGTCGGCGACTCGGCCCCGCTCGTGCGCGACTGGCGCATGCGCACCGACGCCAGGATGACCGCCGACGAGCTCGCGCTGACCATGCGCGGCCTGCTCGGCGAGTACGCCGACAAGATCACCGGCATCGCCGCGCTGTCCACCGTGCCCGCGGTGCTGCGCGAGCTGCGGGTGATGCTCGGCCGCTACTACGACGCCGTGCCGAAGGTGCTGGTCGAGCCGGGCGTGAAGACCGGCGTGCCGCTGCTCGTCGACAACCCGAAGGAGGTGGGCTCGGACCGCGTGATCAACACGCTGGCCGCGCACCACCTCTACTCGACCTCATGCGTCGTGGTCGACTTCGGCACGTCCACGAACCTCGACGTGATCTCGTCGCGCGGCGAGTTCCTCGGCGGGGCGCTGGCTCCGGGCATCGAGATCTCGGTCGACGCGCTGGCCGCGCGCGCCGCCCAGCTCCGCAAGGTCGAGCTGGTCCGGCCGCGCAGCGTCATCGGCAAGAACACCGTCGAGTGCCTGCAGTCGGGCATCGTCTACGGGTTCGTCGGCCAGGTGGACGGGCTGGTGCGCAGGATCACCGAGGAGCTCCAGCAGACCGACCCCGGCCCCGTGACGGTGATCGCCACGGGCGGGCTCGCCCCGCTGGTCGTCTCCGAGTCCTCGACGATCGCGCACCACGTGCCCGACCTGACCCTGCTGGGGCTGCGGCTCGTGTTCGAGCGCAACCTGTCGCCTACTCGCTGACCCGCACCGTCCGGAAGACCTCGGCGAGCAGGGGGACGTCGAACGGCCCGTTCGACGTCTCCGGGCGTTCACGCAGGTAGGTGAGCATCTTGTCGTTGATCGCGGCGCGCTCCTGCTCGTCGATGACGATCATGCGCGAGTGGGTGTTGATCCAGGCGATGGCGGCCTCGGGGGAGTCCCGGTGGTGGCTGTGCGGGAACGTGGTGCGCTCCTCCGGCGCGAACGACGGGTGCGCCATGATCGAGACGGGGTCGTGCCGCTCGGACTCGACGCTGGTCGCCGACATCCGCTCCAGGTCGCGCACCCACTCGACGTCCGTGACCGGCTCGACCCACATGACCGCCAGCACGCCGCCGGGCCGCAGCACGCGCGCGATCTCCGGGAGGGCCTTCTCCTGGTCGAACCAGTGGAACGCGGTGCCGACGAAGACGGCGTCGACGGTCTGGTCGGGAACGGGGATGTGCTCGGCGTGGCCCGGTAGCGCGCGCACGCCGTGAACGCGGCGCACCAGCTCGGACAGCATCTGCTCGTTGGGCTCCACGGCTGTCACGCGGTGGCCTTCCGCAGACAGGCCCGCGGTCAGCTTGCCGGTGCCGGCGGCCAGGTCGAGCACGTCCAGTCGCTCGTCCGTGCCCAGTGGCTCCAGAGCCCACCGGATCGCCGCCACGGGATAGTCAGGCCGGTGTTCGGCGTAGGCCTCCGCCTGTGCGCCGAACGAGTCCGCTCGCCTCGCGTGTAGATCCATCACCCCAACTTAGTGAGTGGGCCGGCGCACGGGCTGGCCTGGTCGGTGTCGGACGCGGATCTTCCAACGATTTAGTGGTATCCGGTTCGCTTTGAGTTCGCGCGTGTCCGTACCCTTCTCCGCGTGAGTGAGCAGCCGAAGCAAAACCTCGTGACCAGCGAAGAAGACCTGCCAGAGCAGATGCGCGTGCGCCGGGAGAAGCGTGCGCGGCTGCTCGCTTCCGGCAAGGAGCCCTATCCCGTCGAAGTCGCGCGCACGCACACGTTGCGCGAGATTCGCGACGCGCACCCCGATCTCGAACCCGACACCCAGACCGGTCAGCAGGTCGGCGTCACCGGTCGGGTGATGTTCCTGCGCAACACCGGAAAGCTGTGCTTCGCGACGTTGCGCGAAGGCGACGGCACCGAACTCCAGGCGATGCTCAGCCTCGCCGGTGTGGGTGAAGAAGCGCTTTCCGAGTGGAAGTCCGACGTCGACCTCGGCGACCACGTTTTCGTGCACGGCGAGGTCATCAGCTCGCGCCGCGGCGAGCTTTCCGTGATGGCCGACGCGTGGCAGCTGACGTCGAAGTCGCTGCGCCCGTTGCCGGTCGCGCACAAGGAACTCGGCGAGGAAACCCGCATTCGCCAGCGATACGTCGACCTGATCCTGCGGCCGACCGCTCGCGACACTGTTCGGACCCGTGCGAACGTCGTTCGTTCTCTGCGCGACTCGTTCCACCGGCGCGGATTCCTCGAAGTCGAGACGCCGATGTTGCAGACGCTGCAGGGAGGTGCCAGCGCGCGGCCGTTCATCACGCACTCGAACGCGCTCGACATCGACCTGTTCCTGCGCATCGCGCCGGAGCTGTACTTGAAGCGCTGCGTCGTCGGCGGCATCGAGAAGGTCTTCGAGATCAACCGCAACTTCCGCAACGAGGGTGTTGACTCGTCGCATTCGCCCGAGTTTTCGATGCTCGAGTACTACGAGGCGTACGCCACGTACGACTCGAACGCGGTACTGACGCGCGAGCTGATCCAGGAAGCGGCGGAAGCCGTGACCGGTTCTCAGGTCGTCACGCTGGCGGACGGCACCGAGTACGACCTCTCGGGTGAATGGACGACGCTCAGCATCTACGAGTCGTTGTCGGACGCGGTCGGTGAGGAAATCACCCCCGAGACGCCGGCCGAGACCCTGCGCAAGCTCTGCGACCGCCACGAACTCGAGGTCAACCCGAAGTTCGGCCACGGCAAGCTGGTCGAGGAGCTGTGGGAGCACCTGGTGTGCGACTCGCTCTACGCGCCGACGTTCGTGCGCGACTACCCGGTCGAGACGTCCCCCCTGACCAGGCAGCACCGCACCAAGCCGGGTGTCGCCGAAAAGTGGGATCTCTACGTCCGCGGATTCGAACTGGGAACGGGTTACTCCGAACTGGTGGACCCGGTGATCGAGCGGGAACGCCTCGAAGCGCAGGCGCGCCTCGCGGCCGCCGGTGACCACGAGGCGATGCCGATCGACGAAGACTTTCTGCGATCACTGGAGTACGGAATGCCACCGAGTGGTGGTGTCGGAATGGGTATCGATCGGCTGCTGATGGCCCTCACGGGTCTGGGTATCCGGGAGACCATCTTGTTCCCGCTCGTTCGCCCTGAATGAGTAACTTTCCGGATGTCGATAGGTGCAATGCGGCACCCGTGCGCTAACCTGCCTCGCAGAAGGCTTTAGTTGGCGACGCGGGTGACCGCGCATTCGGGGTCCAGGAGGATACGCATGGCGCAGAAGGTCACGGTGACCCTCGTCGACGATCTGGACGGTTCCACCGCGGAGGAGACCGTCGAGTTCGGGCTGGATGGTGTCAGCTACACGATCGACCTTTCCTCGGGCAATGCGGGCAAACTGCGGGACGCTCTTGCCGACTTCGTGGGAAGCGCACGACGTGCCGGTGGCCGCAAGCGCGTTGGTCCGGGTCGTCCGGCCGGCGCTGTGAAGGCCCGTCCGGCGTCGGCGGATCGTGAGCAGAACCAGGCCATTCGCGAGTGGGCGCGCAAGCAGGGCATGAAGGTGTCGGACCGCGGCCGCATCCCGGCCGAGGTGCTCGACGCGTACCACCAGCAGGGCTGAAATTCGGCAAAGCACGAAGGGGTTCCGAGGATGATTCCTCGGAACCCCTTCGTGTTATTCGGGTGACTGCTCAGCCACTGTGGGCGCAACGATGCGATCCAAACGAAATCGCGTTCTCGCTTGCTCCGGACCTTTTGGTTGAGCGGATGACGTGTCCGCGACCATTGTTCGGCGATCTTCGACCGGTCGTTCCCCGCGGCTCGATGTGACCAGAACCAAGCTGCCGGACGTCGGTCTTCGCAGGTAGTTCGGTTAGGCTTACCTCTCCTGTGCGGACTTGGAGGGTGGGCTTTGGGTCGTAGGTCGTTGGGCCTGCTCTTCCTCCTGGTCGTGCTGGTCGCCGTCTGCCTGGCGAGCATCGCGATCGGGTCGAAGGAGATCCCGCTGTCCGGGGTGTGGCACGGTCTCTTCACGCCGACCGGCGCCGAGGACGACGTCGTGATCCGCGAGCTGCGGATCCCGCGGACGTTGATCGGCATCGCGGTGGGCGTCGCTCTCGGCGTCGGTGGCGCCCTCATGCAGGGCCACACGCGCAACCCGCTCGCGGACCCCGGCATCCTCGGCGTCACGCACGGCGCGGCGCTGGCGGTCGTGCTCTCGATCTTCCTGCTCGGCGTCACCTCGCTGTACGGCTACATCTGGTTCGCGTTCGCCGGGGCGATGATCGCGAGCGTGGTGGTGTTCCTGCTCGGCTCGGCCGGGCGGGGAGGGCCGTCGCCGGTGACGCTCGCACTGGCCGGAGCCGCGGTGTCGGCGCTGATGAACGGCCTCGTGTCGGCCGTCGTGCTGCTCGACCAGCAGTCGCTCGACGCCTTCCGGTTCTGGCAGGTCGGCGGCATCGCCGGCCGCGACCTGCCGGTGCTGACCCAGGTGCTGCCGTTCCTGCTCATCGGTCTCGGCCTGGCGGCGTTCAACGCGCCGGGCCTCAACGCCCTCTCGCTGGGCGAGGACGTGGCCAGGTCGCTCGGCGTGAAGGTCGGGGCGACGCGGTCGTTGGGCATCCTCGCGATCACGCTGCTGGTGGGCAGCGCCGTCGCGGCGTGCGGACCCATCGGGTTCATCGGGCTCGTGGTGCCGCACGTGGCACGTGCGTTCACCGGCCCGGACTACCGCTGGCTGCTGCCGTTCTCGGCGCTCGTCGGCGCGATCCTGCTCCTCATCGCCGACATCCTCGGCCGCGTGGTCGCCCGTCCGTCGGAAGTGGAGGTCGGCGTGATGATCGCGCTGTTCGGCGCGCCGTTCTTCATCTACCTCGTGCGCCGCAAGAAGCTGGTGAGGATTTGACCACCGCGAGGACGGCACTCAGGGTCGGCGCGGTCTCGTTCCGGCTGCGCCGCCGGCCGATGACGGTCGTGGCGGTCGCGCTGGTGCTGCTGGCCGCCGTCCTGGTCGTCGGCATCATGGTCGGCGACTTCCCGCTGACGGCCGTGCAGGTCGTCGACACGCTGCTCGGCGGGGGCACGCGCCGCGACCAGTTCGTCGTGACGGAGCTGCGCCTGCCGCGCGCGCTGACCGGCCTGCTGGTCGGCGGCGCGCTGGGCCTGTCCGGCGCGATCTTCCAGGCGATCGTCCGCAACCCGCTGGCCTCGCCCGACATCCTGGGCGTGACCTGGGGAGCGGGCGCCGGCGCGGTCTCCGTGATCACCTTCTCCGGCTCGCTGGGGGTGGTGACCGGCACCGCCGCGTCCATCGGCGTCCCGCTCGCCGGTCTCGCCGGAGGCCTGGTCGCGGGCCTGCTGGTCTACGCGCTGGCGTGGCGGCAGGGCATCGAGGGCTTCCGGATGGTGCTGGTCGGCATCGGCATCACCGCCGTGGCCGGCAACTTCACGCACTACCTGCTGACCGTCGGCGACGTGCAGGACGCGGGCAGGGCGATGGTGTGGATCGCCGGCTCCCTGAACGGCCGCGGCTGGGAACACGTCGTCCCGGTCGCGCTGGCCCTGGTCGTCCTGGTCCCGGTCGCCCTGGTCGGCGGCCACGTCCTCGGCGCCCTGCAGTTCGACGACCAGACCTCGCGGGGCCTCGGCATCCGCGTCAACGCGGCCCGCTCGCTGCTCATCGTCGTCGCGATCGTCCTGGCCTCCGTGGCCACCGCCGCGGCGGGCCCGATCGCGTTCGTCGCCCTGGCCACCCCTCAGATCGCCCTGCGCCTGGCCGGAACCGCCCAGCCCCCGCTGTTCGGCTCGGTGGTGGTCGGCGGCGTGCTGGTCATGCTGTCGGACCTGGTCGCGCGGACGATCTACCGCACCGAACTGCCCGTCGGCGTCGTGACCGCCGTGCTCGGTGCGCCCTACCTGATGTACCTGTTGGTTCGGAGCCGCCGGGAGGCGCGGGTATGAGTGTGCGTCTCGAAGCGTCGTCGCTGTCCATCGGCTACGGGGAGCGGCTGGTCGTCGACAGCCTGGACCTGTCGGTCATCGGCGGCACCGTGACCGCGGTGATCGGGCCGAACGGGTGCGGCAAGTCCACCCTGCTGAAGGCCCTGGGGCGGTTGCTGCCCGCCCGGTCCGGGGCGGTGCTGCTCGACGGCAAGCAGATCGACCGGATGGCCACGCGGGATGTCGCTCGTGTGCTGGGGATGCTGCCTCAGGCCCCGTCCGCTCCCGAAGGGCTGACCGTCGCCGATCTGGTGGCTCGGGGGCGGCACCCGCACCAGGCCTGGTACCGGCAGTGGTCCTCCGACGACGCGGCTGCCGTTGACGCTGCGCTGGAGATGACCGGGATCTCCGACCTGGCCGACCGGACCGTGGACGAGCTGTCCGGTGGGCAGCGGCAGCGGGCCTGGATCTCGATGGCTCTCGCGCAGGGCACGGACCTGCTGCTGCTGGACGAGCCCACCACCTACCTGGACCTCGCTCATCAGATCGACGTGCTGGACCTGGTGCAGGAGCTGCACG
This sequence comes from Lentzea jiangxiensis, assembly GCF_900104175.1. Classification (GTDB taxonomy): domain Bacteria; phylum Actinomycetota; class Actinomycetes; order Mycobacteriales; family Pseudonocardiaceae; genus Lentzea; species Lentzea jiangxiensis. The sequence continues at coordinate 340,886 of NZ_FNIX01000004.1, read as the reverse complement.
CCTCCATGGGGCGGACGATCGTGATGGTGCTGCACGACCTGAACCTCGCGGCTCGGTACGCGGATCACATCGTCGCCATGCGGGGTGGGCGGATCGTTGCCCAGGGGACGCCCGGGGAGGTGTTGACCGAGCGGATGTTGCTGGACGTGTTCGGGTTGGACGCCCGGGTCGTGGAGGACCCGGTCGCCGGCACTCCGCTGGTTGTTCCCGTGGGGTCTCGGCATCGGTTGCCGTAAGCGGCCTTGGTCGGTGGGTTCATCTGCGTGCGGCCCGGTTGCGGTTGCGTTGACACCCCTCCAGGCATGCAGCGAGAGCTGTGGCGCGACTCGTGACGGGACACCCCACCGGCGGGGGCCGGCGAAAAGCCGGGACGGCTCGGCTTCGGCCTCCCGCTGGAGTGCGGCTCGCCTTCGGCCTCGCGTCGGTTCGCCCTCGCGTCGGCTGTCCTCGCGGTCGCGCGGCGGTGTCAGACCTGCTCGGTACGTTGGGTCGCGGGGGGCGCTGAAATCGAGGGGACCCCTGCGTCAGCCTGCGGTCAGCCGCAGGTGCGCGGGCAGGCCGTGCACGGCTCCGCGTTCGGCAGGACGTAGTGGAAGCAGCAGCTGTTGCGCTTGCGCTTCCAGCCCTCGTCGGTGAAGTGCAGCGAGGAAGCGGCCACGAACGGGGCCAGCTTCTCGGGGAGGATCATCGCCGCGTCGGTGACGCCTGCGTTCTCGTCGCCGAACATGCGGCCTGCTGCCCAGGGGCCGTATTCCAGCATGTCGGTGGCTGCTGCCCAGAGGGTGCGGCGGCCGAAGCGGACCACCTGGCCGAAGGAAGCCACGAACTGGGCGGCGTGGGCCGCGTAGCGGGCTCGCAGGACGGCGGCCAGGGCTGCCTCGTCGGTTACGACCGTGGCTGCCGGGTGGTTCGAGGCCGGGTCGTCCGGGAGGCAGGCGAACTCGTCGCAGAACAGCGCGATGCCGTCCGGGTGGGGGCGGCCCTCGGTGCTGATGCGGAACGCCATGTCGCTCGGCTTCAGGGACGGGACGCGGCGGGCGGTGTGGAAGAGCAGGCCTGCCAGGTAGCCGGGCTGGTGGAGGTACCAGCCCATGACGTAGCCGGCGGTCGCCCTGTCGTCGGACTCGCCGTACTGCTCGACCATCCACTCGGCCAGGTCCTTGCGCCACAGGTCGAAGCGCGAGGGCTCCGCCAGCAGGTCCGAGCAGATCGTCCAGTCCTCGGACGGCATCCCGAACCTGATCTCGGAGCCGACCCGCAGGCGGGCGATGGACTCGGCCAGCGGCGTGAGCGCACTCGGGTGCTGCTGTGAGACCCTCGCAGGTACGGTCAACGCACAAGTCCAATCTCATGGGCGCATGAGGCTTGCCTAACCTTACCCACGATCACCGGATCTACGCCTCTTCAGGTGGCCCCGGTCACAGCGGTGTCGCTCGACGGTGGGTTGTTCGCGCTCAGCGGACATCGCCCGATCTGTGGAATCCGTTGCTCCCGACCTGCGTTGATGCTGATGTCAATGTTCCCCGAACGCGACTGTCCGCTGACGGGAACCACAGGCCTCGGTACCGCCCACTACAGTGGAGTCACGGTGCCGCGCTCACCGGGGTAGATCGGTGGAGCCGAGGACCGCCGACGCAGCAGTCAGGGAGTGCGAATGTTCGAAAGGTTCACCGACCGCGCGAGGCGGGTGGTTGTTCTTGCCCAAGAAGAGGCGAGGATGCTCAACCACAACTACATCGGCACCGAGCACATCCTCCTGGGTCTGATCCACGAGGGTGAAGGTGTCGCCGCCAAGGCGCTCGAGTCGTTGGGGATTGCGCTGGAAGGCGTCCGCCAGCAGGTCGAGGAGATCATCGGCCAGGGCCAGCAGGCCCCCAGCGGACACATCCCCTTCACCCCACGTGCGAAGAAGGTCCTGGAGCTCTCGCTGCGCGAGGCGCTTCAGCTCGGCCACAACTACATCGGCACCGAGCACATCCTGCTCGGCCTGATCCGCGAGGGCGAGGGCGTCGCGGCCCAGGTCCTCGTGAAGCTCGGCGCCGACCTGAACAGGGTGCGGCAGCAGGTGCTGCAGCTGCTGTCCGGCTACTCGACGGAGAAGGGCGCGTCGGAGTCCCCGGGTCGTGGCGAGGGCACGCCGTCCTCCTCCTTGGTGCTCGACCAGTTCGGGCGCAACCTCACGGCCTCGGCCCGCGAGGGCAAGCTCGACCCGGTGATCGGGCGCACCAAGGAGATCGAGCGGGTCATGCAGGTGCTGTCCCGCCGCACCAAGAACAACCCGGTCCTCATCGGCGAGCCCGGCGTCGGCAAGACCGCCGTCGTCGAGGGCCTGGCGCAGATGGTCGTCAAGGGCGAGGTGCCCGAGACGCTCAAGGACAAGCAGCTCTACACGCTCGACCTCGGCTCGCTGGTCGCGGGCTCGCGCTACCGCGGTGACTTCGAAGAGCGCCTGAAGAAGGTCCTCAAGGAGATCCGCACGCGCGGCGACATCATCCTGTTCATCGACGAGATCCACACGCTCGTCGGCGCGGGTGCCGCCGAGGGCGCGATCGACGCCGCGTCGATCCTCAAGCCGATGCTGGCTCGTGGCGAGCTGCAGACGATCGGTGCCACCACGCTCGACGAGTACCGCAAGCACGTCGAGAAGGACCCCGCGCTGGAGCGCCGCTTCCAGCCGATCCAGGTGGGCGAGCCGTCGCTCGAGCACACCATCGAGATCCTCAAGGGCCTGCGCGACCGGTACGAGGCGCACCACCGCGTCTCGATCACCGACTCCGCGCTGGTCGCCGCCGCCACGCTGGCCGACCGGTACATCAACGACCGGTTCCTGCCGGACAAGGCGATCGACCTCATCGACGAGGCCGGTGCGCGCATGCGCATCCGCCGGATGACCGCGCCGCCGGACCTGCGCGAGTTCGACGAGAAGATCGCGGACGTGCGTCGCGACAAGGAGTCCGCGATCGACGCGCAGGACTTCGAGCGCGCGGCGAAGCTGCGTGACGCGGAGAAGCAGCTCCTGGGCCAGAAGGCCGAGCGGGAGAAGCAGTGGAAGGACGGTGACCTGGACGTCGTCGCGGAGGTCGACGACGAGCAGATCGCCGAGGTCCTCGCCAACTGGACCGGCATCCCGGTGTTCAAGCTCACCGAGGAGGAGACCTCGCGTCTGCTCCGCATGGAGGACGAGCTGCACAAGCGGATCATCGGCCAGGTCGACGCGGTCAAGGCCGTGTCGCAGGCGATCCGCCGCACCCGCGCCGGCCTGAAGGACCCGAAGCGCCCCTCCGGTTCGTTCATCTTCGCCGGCCCGTCCGGTGTCGGTAAGACCGAGCTCTCGAAGGCGCTCGCGAACTTCCTGTTCGGCGAGGACGACGCGCTCATCCAGATCGACATGGGCGAGTTCCACGACCGCTACACGGCGTCGCGGCTCTTCGGTGCCCCTCCCGGTTACGTCGGGTACGAAGAGGGCGGCCAGCTCACCGAGAAGGTGCGCCGCAAGCCGTTCTCCGTCGTGCTCTTCGACGAGATCGAGAAGGCGCACAACGAGGTCTACAACACGCTGCTCCAGGTGCTGGAGGACGGCCGCCTGACCGACGGTCAGGGCCGGACGGTGGACTTCAAGAACACCGTCATCATCTTCACGTCGAACCTGGGCACGTCGGACATCAGCAAGGCCGTCGGCCTCGGCTTCACCTCGGGTCAGGACACCGCGTCCAACTACGAGCGCATGAAGAACAAGGTCAACGACGAGCTGAAGAAGCACTTCCGCCCCGAGTTCCTCAACCGCATCGACGACATCATCGTCTTCCACCAGCTGACCCAGGACGAGATCATCAAGATGGTGGACCTGATGATCGCCCGCGTCGAGACGCAGCTGAAGAACAAGGACATGGCCCTCGAGCTGACCGACAGGGCCAAGTCCCTGCTGGCCAAGCGCGGCTTCGACCCGGTGCTGGGCGCCCGCCCGCTGCGCCGCACGATCCAGCGCGAGATCGAGGACACCCTGTCGGAGAAGATCCTGTTCGGCGAGATCCAGCCGGGCCAGATCATCCTCACCGACGTCGAGGGCTGGGACGGCGAGTCCGAGCAGCACGACAAGGCGAAGTTCGTGTTCCGCGGCGAGGCCAAGCCGAACCGCGTGCCGGACGCCCCGCCGGTCGACCTCACCGCCTCCGCGGCCGCCGAGCAGCAGGACGCTCCGGCCACCGAGTCCGAGTGAGCTAGGCAGTACCGAGAACGGCCCCCAGGCTCCGGCCCGGGGGCCGTTCTCGTGCGCACCAGCGGAAGCGCGTCGCGAGCGAGGAGTTGCACGGGTCACTCGGCCACACCGATTCGCCCGTTCCGCGGCGCACGTGAAACCCGACCTGCCACTATGGCGCCCGCTCCGCGTGATCTTGCGCGGACGGGTTGTCCCAGGAGGAGGTCCCAGTGCCGTCGGCCGCGTTCGAACAACTGGTAGCTCAGTTCGAGCAGTTCCAGTCACGGATGCAGCGCGTTGACCAGCAGTTCGCCAACATCGGCGAGATGCAGCAACAGCTGTCCGAGATGGAAGCGGTGGCCACCTCGGCCGACCGCGCCGTGACCGTCGTGGCAGGCCCGTCCGGCAGCATCAAGGCCATCAGGCTCACCGACCTCGCCATGCGCAGGCCGGCCCCCGCGCTGGCCGCCGAGCTGATGACGGTCCTGCAGCAGGCCGTCGCCGAAGCCGCCCGCCGCCAGGCGGGCATCGTCGAGGGCGCGATCGGCGACGGCATGAAGCTCTCCGACCAGGTCCTCGAAACCCAGGCGCAGCTCTTCGGCATGTCCGAAGAGGAACTCCGCGCCGTCAGGTCCGACGAGACCGCACCCACGCCACCCCCGGCGGCCCCGCGCCAGCCGATGCCGCCCGCGCCGCCCGTGCCCCAACCCGGTCCGCAGCAGGCCCGTCCGCCGGCCCCGCCGCGCAAGCCCGCTCCCGAGCAGCCGGACGACTTCGGCGACCAGAACATCATGCGCGGCACCAGCTGGAACGACAGGTCGCCGCAGCCGCCCGCCGCTCCGCCCAAGCAGGACGGCAAGTTCCTGAACCTCTACGACGACGAGGACGGCCGGTGAGCGGGTTCAGCGTCAGCCCCGAGGAGCTGCGGACGTTCGCCGGCAAGCTCGACGGCCACCACAGCACGGCGAGCGGGATCGCCGAGCTGGTCGCCCTGGCCGACGTCGGCGACAAGTCCTGGGGCGTGATCGGGATCTTCGTCAAGGACCAGTACACGCAGATGCTCGGAGACCTCAAGGAGACGATGCAGGCCATGCAGAACGGCCTGAAGTCGGGTGCCGACAAGTTCCGCGACACCGCCGAGGGTTATGCGCAGCAGGAAGAGGCGCTGAAGCAGATCCTCGACGGCATCCACGTCGAGCGGGGGTAGCGGAGCCGTGACCGAACCGAATCTCACCGTTCCGGGCCTGAGCGGCAAAGAGGGCACGCTCGAGGTCGAGGAGAAGTCCACCGGGGAGAAGGCGCTCGAAGCCGCGCCGTTCGTCGGCAGCTTCATGAAGGCCATGGAGGCGGCGGGAAACGTCGGAGACCCCGGCGGAATCACCGCGCTGGCTTCCGAAGGCAGTGCGCTCATCACCTCGTTCAGCGAGGCCGCCCAGATCGCGACGGACCCGATCGGCTGGCTCGTCAACCAGGGCTTGAGCTTCCTCATGAGCATCTGCGAACCGCTGGAAGACGCGATCCACTTCGTCAGCGGCGACGGCCCCGCCCTGCAGCAGGCCGGGGAGAACTTCGGCAAGCTCGCCGAGGGCCTCACCAAGCTGAAGGAAGGGTTCACGAGCGACCTGTCGAGCTCGGTGCAGAGCTGGGGTGGCGAGACAGCGGACGCGGCGGCCACGAAGCTCGGTGAGTTCGCCAGCGGCATCGACGGTGTCATCGGCCAGGCCGGTGAGCTCTCCGAACTGCTCCTGATGTCCTCGATGATCATGCAGGTCATCGAGGACCTCCTCAAGGCGATCCTGACCGAGTTCATCATCTGGCTGGCGATGATCTGGATCCCGGCCCTCGCGGCCGCCGTGCCGAGCTGCGGCTCGTCGACCGCGGCGGCAGGCGCCGTGACCGGTGTGCGGGCCGCCACCACCGCGAGCCGGGTGTCGCGCATCATCGCGAGGCTCAAGGCCTTCCTCGGCAAGATCCTGCAGTTCCTGCGCAACCTGATGACCCGCACGAAGAACCTCGGCGCCGGCATGAAGAAGGCCATGGCGGACAAGAGGGCCAACGTCGCTGAGGCGGACCGCCGGCGCGCACTGCCGGAGAACAAGGGTCTGTTCAAGAGCTGGGGGGACAAGAAGAACGGCTCGCAGGGCATCGTCGGCGAGCGCATGAACCAGGGCTTCTGGAAGTCGATGGGCGAAGCGGTCGGCCTCGAGGCGGCCGCGCAGGTCGACGCCCGGAACGAGAAGGGGCTGCGCAACCGGTCCCTCCAGGAGCAGGCGGCCGCGGCGCGCGAGACCGGGACCGACTACTCGAAGCACCAGATCAAGGGATACCTGGACATCTGATCATGGACAAGCTCATCAAGGGTCTGCTGGACCTGCTGACCGACCCGATCTTCCTGACCATGATCGCCGGTGCCGTCGTGGCCGCCCTCGTACGACGCTGGTGGCAGTTCCGCTCCCACCGGGCCGCGCGAGCCGAGCAGATCAGCGCGCTGAACCCGTTGGCCGCCAGGCTCGGTGGAACGGTGATCAGCGCTGAGCAGGGTGACACCGCGGCCTGGTCGGCCGGCTTCCTGGAGCCGGTGAAGAGCGACGGCAGCGCCTACGACACGGTGCTGAAAGGGAAGTGGCTCCGGCGGTCCAAGCCCCAGTGGGACCTCGCCATGGACTTCCGGCGGGGTGACTGGCACGTCCGCGTGACCGAGGCGGCGGTGCGGATCGCGGCGTACACCGGCTACGGCGTGCGCTGGGAGCAGGAGCACCGCGTCGAGGTGGCCACCGCGCCCATGGCGCCGATGCGGATGGCCCGGCCGAAGAAGTACACCGCCGACGGCCGGCCGATTCCGCTCGCGGACTTCGAGAAGCTGTGGGACAGCTGGCTGTCCGAGCCGCCCGCGACGGTGCGGAGCCGTCAGGCGGCGTGGCAGCGCGTGCAGCTCCCGTCGCCCATGGACCAGGAGTTCTTCGTCTGGGGAAGTGACCCCTCCGCGGTGGTCAGGGATCTGAACTTCACCGCGCTGCACTGGCTGATCGACCACGAGGAGCACTTGCCGCCGCAGGCCCACTCGATGCGCCTGACGTTCGAGGCGGGGGTCGTGTACATCGTCATGGACCACCACATCGACCAAGCAGGCCTGATGGCCGTGGTCGACATGATCTGCGGGTTGCTCGACCGGATGCCGGGTGCCCGGCCCAGGCACCCGGCGGCGGCCGTCTGAGTCAGCGCGGCGTCACGGCGTAGCCCGCCAGCACGATCTCCTCCAGGTCCGGGTCGTCGTCGTGCCACTCGCCCTCGTAGTTGAAGCCGAACAACGCGCGCAAGGCTGCCTCCGCCAGCGACAGCGGGTGGAACCGGAACGGGTAGTCGTCGTCCTCGCCGAGGTACGCGAGGAACTCGGGGTCGCCCGCGAGGTACTTCTCCTCGAACGGCAGGGGCGTGCCCACGTCGGCGATCACGCCGCTGTCCGGGGAAAGGCTGAACGCCCGGCGCAGGGTGCCGTTGGGCTCCCAGATGGCGTAGGCGAAGAAGTCGATGACGCTGTGCATGGCGTGGGAGTAGAGGGTTCGGCCGGCGGCTTCGAGGTGGAAGCGCTCGTCCAGGCCTCTGGGGTCGTCCAGGGCGGCGTCGGCGGTGCAGATGATCGACAGGCCCGGGTGGACGGCGGCGTAGACCTCGCCGTCCGGCGGGTTGGCGCAGTCGAGGCTGCCGTCGGCGATCGGGCGGATGTCGTGCGACGGGTGGAGGCGCTGCACGAAGGCCGCTGTGGCCTCCCGGTCGATCTGCGGTGACGAGCGCAGCACCTTGCCGACGTCGTCCGACGCGTAGAAGAGCATCCAGTCCTTGGCACCCACTGCGGTCCCCCTGAGGTCGGTCGGGTCCAGTGTGGCGGAGGGGTCTGACAGTTTCGGCGGGCAATGGAGCACCCTCGTCGACCGTCCCCTGATCGTGGGGACCACACGGGAGACTGACGACGGTTCGGCGACACTGCACGGCGTGGTGACCACCGAGGTGAAGCCGCCGCGGAGCGGGCTCGCCACGTTCCTGCTGGTCGTGTGCGCGATGGCGTTCGTCACGGCGGCGCTGGTCAGACTGCTCGGCATCGACGGGACGCGGTACATGATCGCGACGACGTCGTTGACCCCGTACATCACGGTCGCGGGCCTGCTGGTCGGGTTGTTCGCGCTGTCGCGCCGGCGGTGGGCCGTCGGGCTGACCATGACGCTGGTGGGCGTCGTGCTCGTCGCCAACGTGGCGCCGCGGGCGTTCCCGGACGCGCGGCCCAACGGGGTGGGGCAGCAGGTGAGGCTGATGAGCTCGAACCTGCTGACCGGGATCGCGGACGCGGAGTTCATCGTGCGGCAGGTCCGGGCGCGCGACATCGACATCCTGGCGTTGCAGGAGCTGACGCCGGAGATGGTGCGCGACCTCGAACGCGCCGGGTTGGACCGGGTGCTGCCGAACCGGGTGTTCCTCGACGAACCGGGCGGGTCGGGCAGCGGCATCGCGTCGCGGTTCCCGCTCTCGCAGCGGAACCTGACGCCACCGGGCACGTTGCAGCAGGCCGGCGCTCTCGTGGATCTGCCGGGCAAGGACATCGAGGTCGTCTCGGTGCACCCGTTGCCGCCCGTGGTCACCGCCGGGCCGGAGGCGTGGCAGCGGGAGTTGGCCGGGCTGCCCTCACCCGACTCGACCGGGGCGATCAGGGTGCTCGCCGGCGACTTCAACGCGACCCTCGACCACGTCGGCATGACGCGGCTGCTGAACAAGGGCTACGTGGACGCGGCCGACCAGGTGGGCAAAGGGCTGATCCACACCTGGCCGAGCGACAGCGGGTTCTGGCCGCCGCCGGTCACCATCGACCACGTGCTGGTGGACTCGAAGGTCCTCGTCGACACCGTGGACGTGTTCGACGTGCCCGGCAGCGACCACCGGGCCGTGGTCACGCAGTTCGTCGTGCCAGGGCTGTGAGCGCCTCCAGCGCCCCCACCGGCAGCGACACGCCCCGGCCGTGCCGGACGGCGGGTTCGCGCGTGTTGATGCGGATCAACGCCCCGGAAGCCGCGCTCGCCAGCTCGGCCTGACGCCGCACGGTCGGCACGGCGGTGCCGGCACCGATCTCGACCACCACCAGGTCGCGGTGCGCACGACGCCATTGCGCCACTGCGTCCAGCTGCGCCTGGCTGCGGTGCGGCACCCAGCCCCAGTCGCCGAACATCAGGATGTTGGGCCTGGCCAGGCCGCCGCACGACGGGCACGACGGCAGCTCGCCGACAGCACGCATCGAGACCGGGTCGACCTCCACGTCGAACGAGCACTCCCAGATCTCGTCCGTGCACGGCTCCACGCACTGGGCGTGGTGGATCGACCCGTGGACCTCGGCGACGTCCGCGAAACCGGCCTTCTGGAACTGGCCGTCCACGTTGGACGTGAACACCCGCGCGCCCCACGACCGCAGCACCGCGAAACCCTCGTGCGGCACCGTCGCGCGGTACAGGGCGAGCCGGTGGCCGTAGAAACCCCACGCCAGCGCCGGGTCGTCGGTGAAGTGCGCCGGGTCGGCGATCTCCTCGAACCTCAGCCCGAGCCGCTCGTACGGCGGGTACGCCCGCCAGAAGCCCTCGGTGCCGCGGAAGTCGGGCAGCCCGGAGTCGACGCCGATGCCGGCACCGGCGCAGACGAGGACGGCGTCCGCACCGGTGATCAGCTCGGCGGCTCTGTCGTAGGCCTCGTCGATCACTGCTTGGGCTTGCTCCCCAGCACGACCTCGAACTCCAGCAGGTCGGCGCCCGAGGCGACGGGCTTGGCCCGCTCACCGGCGTGCGCCGCGGCACCGGCCTGGCCGTCGCGCCACGCGACGAAGTCCTCGTGCGTCTCCCAGTGCGTGACGACGAAGTAGCGGTCGTCGCCGGACACGGGGCGCAGGAGCTCGAAGCCGAGGAAGCCCGGCTGGTCGTCGACGGCGCCGAGACGGGCGGCGAACCGCTTCTCGAGCTCGGGGCCGCTGCCCTCGGGGACCTTGATCGCGTTGATCTTCACGACTGCCATGCCACCCACACTAGCGGCGCACTCCGGCAGGCAGCAGGTACTGGTCCTCCGGGATGCCCGAGTCGCGGAACCACGCCTTGAAGAACCCGTCCAGCGGCTGCCCGGAGGCCTGCTCGAAGTGCTCCTCGAACTCCGGCCACGAGGCGTTGCCGTCGCGGTGCCGGGAGGCCCACGACCGCAGGGCCTTGAAGAAGACGTCGTCACCGACCTGCTTGCGCAGCGCGTGCATGCCCATCAGGCCCTTGTCGTAGACGCCGCGGAACTCGTTGCCCTTGCCCATGTCGTAGAGCTTCGGCGCCCAGAACGACGCCCTGCCGCGCCGCTGCTCGACGCTGTCGCGGTAGCGCTGGTCGAGGTCCGTGCCCTCCTTCTCCAGCCACAGCCACTGCGCGTAGGACGCGAGGCACTCGTTCAGGCAGATGTCCGCCCAGTTCTCGATCGACACCGAGTCGCCGAACCACTGGTGGGCGTTCTCGTGCACGACCGTCTCCAGGTCCGCCCACGCCGCGTAGATCGGCCGGGTCTGGGTCTCGAGCGAGAACCCGATCTGGTCGGCCACCCAGATGCTGCCGGCCGCGCGCTGCGGGTACGGACCGAACTTCGTCTCCAGGAAGGCGAGGACCTCCGGCCCCTGCGACTGGATCGGCTTCTTCGCACCGGACGTGCCAGGTGCGTACGCGTCGACCACGGGCGTGCCGTTCGGCAGCTTCGAGCGCACGACCTCGAACTTGTCGATGGCGACGGTGGCCAGGTACGTCGCGAGCGGCGTCTCCTCGGACCAGGTGAAGGTCGTCCAGCCGCCGTCGCGCGCGACGGGACCCTCCAGGCCGTTCGAGATCGCCGTCCAGCCGTCGGGGACGCGGGCCGCGACCTTCAGCGCTGCCTTGTCGCGCGGGGTGTCGTTGGCCGGGAACCACGTCGTCGCGGAGTGCGGCTGACCTGCGGCGAACGCTCCGCCGGTCGACGAGATCTGCCAGCCGCTGCGGCCCAGCGAGGCGTCGTCGATCGTCGTCGGCTCACCGCCGTAGGTGACGACGGTGGTGAACGGCCTGTCCTTCGCGAGGGGCGCGGCCGGCGTGATCACCAGCTCGTGGTCGCCCTCCTGCGCGAACTTCGCGGGCCGGTCGCCGACCTCCACCTCGCTGACCTCCAGGCCTTTGAGGTCGAGGTTGAAGCGCGAGAGGTCCTCCGAGGCGGTCGCGGTGATCGAGGCGACGCCGTCGAGCCGCTTGGACCCGGGGTCGTAGCTGATCTTGAGGTCGTAGAGCGTGACGTCGTAGCCGCTGTTGCCGTCCGTCGGGTAGTACGCGTCACCCGCACCCGCCCCGGCCTCCACCGCCGCCTGCGGCGACGTCTCCCGCTGCCTCGCGGGGTCGTTGCCCGGCGTTCTGAACACCACGAGCAGACCTGCGACGAGCACGATCAGGACCAGGGCGATCAGGTACGGGCGGGCCTTCATGCGTTTAATCATCCCCGTGTCGGTGGTCGAGTTCGGCGGAACGGGTCAGGGCGTGCTGCTCCTGCACGGCCTGATGAGCAGGGCCACCGCGTGGTGGCCGGTCGCGCAGTGGCTCAGGCCGTTCGGCCGCGTGGTCGCGGTCGACCAGCGCGGGCACGGCCGGAACCCGCGGCGGGGGCCGTTCCGCACCGAGGACTTCGTCGCCGACGCCGCGCGGGCGATCGAGGAGCTCGGTCTCGGACCCGCCGTGGTGGTGGGGCACTCCATGGGCGGGCTGCACGCGTGGTGTCTCGCGGCGACCCGGCCGGACCTGGTCAGCGCGATTGTGGTCGAGGACTTCGCCCCGGACAACAGGGGCCGGACCACCGACGAGTGGAAGTGGCTCTTCGACGCCTGGCCGGTGCCCTTCGAGTCGCTGGGCCACATCCGGTCGTACTTCGGCGCCGAGCTGTTCTGCGACTACTTCGAGGAACGCTCCGACGGCTGGCACCTGATCGCCGAGATGGACGACCTCTACGAGATCGCGGCGCACTGGGGCACGCGGGCGTACTGGGACTTCATCGACGCCGTGCGGTGCCCGTCGCTCGTGGTCGAGGCCGGTCGCGGCGGGCAGCTACCAGGACAGATGGCCGAGGCGGCACGACGTTCCGGAGGCCAGTACCTCTACGTCGAGGAGGCCGGTCACGTCGTGCACGACAGCGCGCCGTGGGTCTACCGCGGCGCCGTGGAGGCTTTCTTGAGCACGTCGATCTCGCCGGTCTGAGTGTCGACGATCGACACCTCGCGGACCTTCGCGCGGATCGGCTCGACCGGGAAGACGGCGGCGAACGCGGCCTTCACGGCCTCGTCGTCGACGTCGTGGACGAGCGTGCAGTGGGGGACCCAGTTGCCCGGCAGGTAGTAGGCGCTCGGGTTCTTGACCTTGCTCGCCAGCACGTCGTGGATGGCCGAGTGGACCGCCAGCAGTTCGGTGTCGACGACGGCGCCGAGCATCAGCACGTTCTCGGAGGTGGAGAACGTGCTGAGCGTGTGCAGGTAGAGGTCCGGCAGCCACAGCCGTTCGAGGTCTTCGCGCAGCTCCTTGCGGATCTTGGGGCCGATCGTGCCCGCTACGGCGTAGGTGAGGTGCGGCGGGTACCTGTGCTTCGCGCCGACGCGTTGCTGCAGCTCGCGGACGCGTTTGTCCGCCTCGTCGTCGAAGAACGCCACCAGCGCGTGCACTCAGTGCTCCCCGGGTAGCGCGAACAGTCCGTCCCGCGTCACCTCGACCAGCCCGTCGTCGAGCAACGAGACCAGGCACTTCTCCCGCTGCGTGATGTCGTTCCACACGACGTCGAGCTGCATCTTCGGCACCGGTCCGGGGGCACCCCGCAGCACGTCCAGCAGCTTGCCGCGCACCTGGCGGTCGGTGCCGGCGAACTTCTGCGCCTTCTTCTCCGGCCCCGCGTAGGCGGGACGGCCGGCCAGCTGCCACGCGCACTCGGCGAACAGCGGGCAGTCGGCGCACTTCTGGTTCCTGGCCGTGCAGATCAACGCGCCGAGCTCCATCAACGCCGCCGAGAACACCGCCGCGTCCTGCTGCGACGAGGGCAGGATCGCCTCGACGTCACGCAGGTCGCGCTTGGTCGACGGCGGACCGGCGTCACCGGCGCCATGCACAGCGCGCGCTACGACGCGGCGGACGTTCGTGTCTACGACGGCGCACTTCTGGCCGTACGCGAACGTGGCCACCGCACGAGCCGTGTAGCTGCCGATGCCCGGCAGCGACTCCAGGGTCTCCACGTCGGACGGCACCACGTCGCCGTGGTCGCGGGCGATCGCGGTGGCGGCCTCGTGCAGCCGCATGGCGCGGCGCGGGTAGCCGAGCTTGCCCCACATGCGCAGGACCTCGCCCTGCGAGGAGGCGGCCATCGCGGACGGCACGGGCCAGCGCGCCAGCCACTCGTGCCAGATGGGCTCCACGCGGGAGACGGGCGTCTGCTGCAGCATGATCTCGCTGACCAGCACACCCCAGGCGGTGCAGTCGGGACGGCGCCACGGCAGGTCGCGGGCCGCGGTGTCCCACCAGCCCAGCAGCAACTCGTGATTCATCGCCACCATTGTCGCGCAACGAAAAGGCCCCCCGAAGGGGGCCCTCGAAGCGTCAGGGCTAAGCGGCCGCGGTCTCCGCCGCGTCGACCTCGCGCAGCTCCCCGGTGTGCACGTCGTAGACGAACCCGCGGACCTTGTCGGTGTGGGGGATGAACGGGCTGCGCCGCAGCCGCGCCATCGACCCGCGCACGCTCTGCTCCACGACCTTGAACGCCTCGACGGCCCAGGTCGGGCGCAGGCCGGTCTCGGTTTCCAGCTCGTCCTTGAAGTCGTCCTCGGTGACCATCTCGAGGCCGCAGTTGGTGTGGTGCACGAGGAGGACCTCGCGCGTGCCCAGCTTGCGCTGGCTGAGCGCCAGCGACCGGATCATGTCGTCGGTGACGACACCACCCGCGTTGCGCAGCACGTGCGCCTCACCCTGCTTCAAACCGAAGATCTCGAACACCCGGATGCGCGAGTCCATGCAGGTCAGGATTGCCACCTGCAGGGACGGCTTCGCGGACGAACGATCTCCGGGAACCACGTTCCCGAGCTCGTAGTTCCGCTTGAGCAGTTCGTCGATCGCGGTCATGTGACACACCTCCATGGCCTACCGGCGGACCCCCGCGTCGATTGGAACCGGAGCTGGCGCACGTTCACAAGGGGTTCCGCCCAATGTCACGTTCACCGGATCGAGCGATGCTCGCCTCCGACTGGATGCGAGCCGGTCGAGCTACGTTCGGGCCGTGATCGAGCCCACAGGCCCGCTGTCCTCCACGGTGTACCGGCGCCGCCGCATCGCCGCGACCGGGGCGGCCCTGGTCACACTCGTGCTCGTCATCTGGGTCATCGCGATGTTCGGCTCCGACGGCGGGACGGCGCAGCCGACGAACGCGGCCGCGGCGTCGTCCTCGAACCCGCCGCCGAGCTCGTCCGAGAGCCCGGCCGCGTCCTCGTCCACCACGCCTGCGCCCTCGCCTCCCGGACCGTGCCCGGACGACGTGATCGGGATCGTCGCGAAGGTCGACAAGCCGCTCCACACCGTCGGTGACCAGCCGGAACTGTCCATGGACATCGCCAACAACGGGCCGGTGCCGTGCATCAGGGACATCGGGCGCCAGCACCGCGAGCTGACGGTGCTCACCGCGGACGGCGCGACGGTGCTGTGGTCGAGCAACCACTGCCTGTCGGCGGTCGGCACCGAGGTGCGCGTCCTGCGGCCGAAGGAGCTCTTCAACTACGGCACGAAGTGGGCGGGCTCCACCTCGCGGCCGGGGTGCGGGGCCCACACGCGAGTGGGGCCCGGCGACTACCTGCTGGTGGCGAAGCTGGCCGGGAAGGCCAGCTCACCCGTGGTGTTCAGGCTCCAGAACTGATCACGGACCGAACCAGCGCTCCTCGGCGCCGCCGCGCGGACCCGCCGACGTCTTGCCGATGATCAGCTCCGTCGCGAGGTTCACCGACCGCGGCCGCGAGCGCTCGTTCGCGTCGAGCAGCAGCTTGCCCGCCGCCCGGCCCTTCTCGAGCACCGGCTGGCGGACCGTCGTGAGCCCGGCCTCCTCGCCGGCGCGGATGCCGTCGAACCCGGTCACGCTGATGTCGTGCGGCACGCGCAGACCACGGCGGGCCGCCTCGGTCATGGCGCCCAGGGCGAGCACGTCCGAGGTGCAGATCAGAGCTGTGATCTGCGGGTCGCGGTCGAGGACCTGGGCCGCGCCGGACGCGCCGGAGGCCGTGTTGTGGTCGAAGCGCTCGACCACGGGCACCTGGGACCAGTCGACGCCCGCCTCGCTGAACGCCTCGGCGAGGCCGGACAGGCGGTTGCGCTGCACGTGGAAGTGCGCGGCGTGCTGGCGGTCCGGCGTCACGAAGCCGTCGTTGCGGTCACGCGCAAGGCGCATGCACACGACGCCGATGCGGCGGTGGCCCAAACCGATCAGGTGCTGGGCGAGCTCGTACATCGCCCCGCGGTCGTCGATGCCGACGCGGTCCACGGTGCCGAGGTCCGGCTGGTCGCAGACGACGGTCGGCACCGGGCGCTCCAGCACGGCGGCGAGGTGCGGGTCGTCGTCCGGGACCGAGTAGACGACGAAGCCGTCGACGCCGGCGCGGTGCACGGACGCGACGTCCTCGCGCTCGGGGTTCGCGGGCACCAGCAGCAGACCGGTCCCGGCGTCCTCGCACGCCAGCGCGAGGCCCTCCAGGAACCCGATCGCGGCCGGGTCGCGGAACGCGTAGGAGAGGTTCTCGGTGAGCAACAGGCCCACCGCCCCAGCCTTGCGCGTGCGCAACGAGCGCGCCACAGGATCCGGGCCGGGATAACCCAGCCTTCGGGCCGTGTCCAACACCCGCCGACGCAGCTCGGGCGAGAGCTGGTCGGGCCGGTTGTACGCGTTGGACACCGTTGTCCGGGAAACGCCCAGCTCAGCGGCCAGAGAGGCCAGCGTCGCCGGACGTCGCACATGCATCGACCGCGCCATGAAAGGACCGTAACGGTTCAGAACCAATTCGTGAAGTCAGGGTGACCTGTGTCCCTCCAATGACGCATCCGCGCAGGTTGACCCATCTGCCTTGTTCAGAATTTGGTCCAGGCCAATTAGAGGAACGGGTTTCTCACTTCGACGGCGCGGACGATTCCCTCACGACGAGCCGCGGCCGGAAGACGCGCGTGTAGTTGTCGGTGCCCTGCCTGCGGCGATCCGGGTCCAGGCGCAGCACGAGCTCGTCGATCGCGGCCGCCGCCATCTCCTCGATCGGCTGCGCGAGAGTCGTCAAAGCGGGCGAGGAGTAGGCGGCCAGGGGGATGTCGTCGAACCCGACGACGGACAGCTCGTCGGGTATCGAGATCCCCCGCTGGTGGGCTTCGCGCATGACGCCGAGCGCCATGTGGTCCGACGAGCAGATCACCGCGGTCGGCGTCACCGTGTCGAGCAGCTGGGCGACGGCCTGGCCGCCGCCCTCCGCGCTGAACGGCGCATGTGCGACGTACTCCGAGCCCGCCGGCAGGTGGTTCTCCTCCAGCGCGGCGGCCCACCCGGCGCGCTTCAGGCGCGACGGCAGCGACCGCGCGGGACCCGAGACGAACCCGATCCGCTCGTGGCCCAGTTCGATCAGGTGCTTGGTGGCCATGTAGCCCGCGAGCTGCTCGTCCACGGTCACGTCGGGCACGTCCAGCGCGGGCGTGGCGCCGTTGAGGAAGACCATGTGGACGCCGTCCGCCACGAGCTTCGCGTAGTAGCTCGGGCGCGGCGCCTGGCCGAGCGGCACCTCGACGTTGGTGATCTCCGGCGACACGAACACCATGCCCTCGACGCCGCGGGCCAGGAGCATCCGGACGTACTCCTCCTCGCCCATCGGGGCGCCGCTGCGCGTGTTGCACAGCAGCGACGAGTAGCCGAGGCGCGCGGCCCGCGTCTCCAGTGCTTCGGCGAACGCGGGGAAGACCGGGTTCGACAGCTCCGGCACGAGCAGGCCGATCACGCCGGTGCGTTGCAGCGCACCGAGGCCGCGCGGGGTGTACGGCATCTCCGCGAGCACCGACAGCACCCGCTGCCTGGTCTCTTCGTTCACACCCGCGCGCCTGTTGAGAACACGGCTCACGGTGGAGATGGACACCCCGGCTGCCCTGGCGATCTCGGACAGTCCGGACACGTTGCCTCCCAGGTCACGTCAGGTTCGGCGCAAGCCTGCCGCGTTCGGAAAAATTTTGCAACGAGGGTGTGCGGGACGGCGCCGTTACGGCTTGGTTACGGTCGGCGTCTTGACCTGACCATGCTTCGAGTAGTGAAATCGCCCGCAACATTCTCGCAAAAACTTGCAACACCCCTCATCTCACCGGGAGATGGGGCACAGCTGGAGGGAACGGCAGCAACGATGCGACGGACAACCCTCGTGACCGCCATGGCGACGGGTGTCGCCCTCGTGCTCACCGCCTGCGGAAGCGGTGGATCGGGCAGCAACAGCGGATCCGACTCGGGCGAGGTGACCTTCTGGGACACCAGCGGTCCCAACGAAGGCCCCGTGTTCAAGAAGATCGCGGAAGACTGCGCCACCAAGGGCGGCTACAAGGTCAAGGTCGAGACGCAGGCGTTCGACGGCGCGCTCAACAACTACAAGACCGCTGCTCAGGGCGGTCAGGGCCCCGACGTCTTCCGCTCCGAGGTCGCGTGGGTGCCGCAGCTCGCGAAGCTGGGCCTGGTCGAGGACCTGTCCGACACCGACCTCGCGAAGGACACCTCCGACTTCCTGGAGGCCGCGCTCGGCTCCACGAAGTACGAGGGCAAGAGCTACGCGGTGCCGCAGGTGACCGACTCCCTCGCGCTGCTCTACAACAAGAAGAAGCTCGCCGACGCCGGTGTCGAGCCGCCCAAGACCTGGGACGAGCTCAAGGCCGCCGCCGCCAAGCTGGGCGGTGAGAAGGCGTTCTTCCTCAACAACGACGCCTACTACGCGCTGCCGTTCATCTACGGCGAGGGCGGCGACCTGGTCGACGCGTCCGCCAAGAAGATCGTCGTGAACTCCCCGCAGAACGTGAAGGCGCTGGAGACCGCGAAGGGCCTGCTCGACGCCAAGGCGGCGACCACGGCGCTCGACGCGACGAACTCGTACTCGAACATGCAGGCCGCGTTCTCGTCCGGTGAGGCCGCCATGGTCATCAACGGTCCGTGGGCCGTCGCCGACTACCTCAAGGGCGCCGCGTTCACCGACAAGGCGAACCTCGGCATCGCGCCGGTCCCCGGCCCGTCCGCGGGCAAGGGCAGCGCGCCGGTCGGCGGTCACGACTACGTGGTCCGCAAGGCCACCAAGGCGAAGCAGTCGTCGATCAAGTTCATCCAGTGCATGGCGTCGGTCGAGTCGCAGGCGGCCATCGCCAAGGAGCTGGGCCTGCTGCCGACCCGCAAGTCGGCCTACCAGAACGCCGACGTGAAGGCCAACGAGGTCGTCACCGCGTTCGAGCCGGTCACCAAGACCGCGCACGAGCGTCCGTGGATCGCCGAGGGCGGCGAGCTCTTCGACCCGCTGAAGATCGGTTACGCCGACTTCCTGGCCGGCAAGAAGGACGCCAAGACCGCGCTCGACGACGTCGCGAACGAGTACAAGGCCAAGGTCGTCACCGAGTACTCCATCGGCTGATCGTGCCGGACGGCCGGGGTTCGCGCCCCGGCCGTCCGCCTGAGGGGAGATCTCGGTGCGTCGGTTCCTGGACCGGTACTGGTACGCGTACGCGATGGTGCTGCCGGTCGTGGTGGTCATCGCGGTGTTGGTGCTCTACCCGCTCGCCCAGGGCGTGTACTTCACCTTCACGAACATCAACGAGGGCAACATCGCCAACCCCGTCCTCGAACGGCCCGCGACCTTCGACTTCGTGGGCTTCAAGAACTACCTCAACGTGCTGTCCGGCGGAGACTCGTTCGGCGCGTTCTGGGGCACGCTGGTCCGCACGCTGATCTGGACCTTCTCGTGCGTGTTCTTCCACTACACCATCGGTCTCGGGCTGGCGATGCTGCTCAACCGCCAGGTGCGCGGCCGCACGCTCTACCGCGTGCTGCTGATCCTGCCGTGGGCGGTGCCCGCGTTCATCAGCGCGTTCGCGTGGAAGTACATGTTCAACGCGCAGTACGGGATCATCAACCAGTTGCTGCGCTCGGCCGGCCTGCCGGACCCGGTGTGGCTCGGCCAGTCGAACTGGGCGCTGGTGTCGGTGATCATCGTGAACACCTGGCTCGGCGTGCCGTTCATGATGGTGGCGCTCCTCGGCGGCCTGCAGTCGATCCCCGGCGACCTCTACGAGGCGGCCGAGGTGGACGGCGCCACGCCGTGGCAGCGGTTCCGGCACGTGACGCTGCCGGGCCTGCGCTCCGTGTCGTCGACCGTGGTCCTGCTGGGCATCATCTGGACGTTCAACATGTTCCCGGTGATCTACCTGATCGCGGGCCCGAACCCGAACGCCCGGATCCTGGTCACCTACGCGTTCGAGCGCTTCTTCTCCGGCGCGTCCCGCGACTACGCCATCGCGTCGACCTACGGCGTGCTGATCCTTTCGGTGTTGTTGGTGTTCGCCACGATCTACCGGCGGGCGCTGCGCAAGCAGGGCGAGGTGTGGTGACGTGACGCTCGATGCTTCGTCTCTCCAGGTGGTCAAGGCCACCGACCGCCGGTTGCGCCGCACGGACCGGTCCAAGGGCGCGTCGATCGCCCTGCACGCCGCGCTGATCGGCGCGTCGGCCATCGCGGTGTTCCCGGTCTTCTGGGTGTTCATCACGTCCCTGAAGCCGGACGCGCGGGCCGTCGAGCCGACGCCGAAGCTGTTCAACGAGTCCTCTTTGGACAACTACACCCGCGTGCTGTCCGGCGAGAAGGGCGACTTCCTCGCCTGGTTCGGCAACTCGGTGCTGATCGCGCTGATGACGACCGTGATCGGCGTCTTCATCTCGGCCACCGCCGGGTACGCGGCCTCGCGGTTCCGGTTCCCCGGCAAGCGCGGGCTGATGATGTCGTTCCTGCTGGTGCAGATGTTCCCGTTCGCGGTGCTCATCGTGCCGCTCTACAACATCCTGATCGCGCTCGGCCTGAACGGCACGTCGATCGGGCTGGTGCTCGTCTACTGCACGACCGCGGTGCCGTTCTGCACCTACATGCTCAAGGGCTACTTCGACACGGTCCCGGCCGACATCGACGAGGCCGGCCGCGTGGACGGGCTGTCGCCGTTCGGCGTGTTCTGGCGGCTGATCATGCCGCTGGCCAAGCCGGGTCTCGCGGTCACGGCCTTCTACGCGTTCCTGACGGCCTGGGGCGAGGTGGCGTTCGCGTCGGCCTTCCTGTCCGCCGCGGACGAGTCGAAGACGCTGGCCGTCGGACTGCAGGTGTTCGTGCAGCAGAACCGGACGGAGTGGGGGCACCTCGCCGCCGCGTCCATCCTGGTCGCGATCCCCGCGATCGTGGTGTTCTACCTGGTGCAGCGGTTCCTGGTGCAGGGACTCGCGTCCGGCGCCGTCAAGGGGTAGTCCGCGGGCCCCGTCACGAGGCCGTTCCGCTCCGCGGGGCGGCCTCGACGCGTGGGAGCGCTCCCGCCCATGCGGCCGGACGAAAGCGCTTACGTGCGAATCCGTGGAACGTAAGCGCTTTCGTCTGTTCACGTAAGCGCTTGCAACACATAACGTCGCGCCCAGACAAGGTGAAAGGTGCGTCACATGGCAGAGGTGTCCTACGTCAAGGCTTCGCGCGTGTTCTCCGGCAACCCGCCGGTCCGCGCTGTCGACGAGCTGTCCCTGGAGGTCGCGGACGGCGAGTTCCTGGTGCTGGTCGGTCCGTCCGGTTCGGGCAAGTCGACCGCGCTGCGCATGCTCGCGGGCCTCGAGGACATCGACGAGGGCGCCATCCACATCGGTGGCAAGGACGTCACGAACGTGCCGCCGAAGGGCCGGGACATCGCCATGGTGTTCCAGTCCTACGCGCTCTACCCGCACATGACCGTCGCGGAGAACATGGGCTTCGCGCTCAAGCTGCGCGGTGTGGCGAAGACCGAGATCAAGGCGAAGGTCGAAGAGGCCGCCAAGATGCTCGACCTCACCAAGTACCTGGAGCGCAAGCCGAAGGCGCTCTCCGGTGGTCAGCGCCAGCGCGTCGCGATGGGCCGCGCCATCGTCCGCGAGCCCTCCGTGTTCCTCATGGACGAGCCGCTGTCCAACCTGGACGCCAAGCTGCGCGTCGAGACGCGCGCGAACATCGCCGCCCTCCAGCAGCGCCTCGGCACCACCACGATCTACGTCACGCACGACCAGGTCGAGGCCATGACGATGGGCCACCGCGTCGCGGTGCTCAAGGACGGCCTGCTGCAGCAGTGCGACACGCCTCGCGCGCTGTACGACCGCCCGGCGAACGCGTTCGTCGCGGGCTTCATCGGCTCGCCGGCCATGAACCTCAAGACCGTGCCGATCACGTCGGAGGGCGCGAAGCTCGACGGCGTCATCGTGCCGCTCTCGCGTGACGCGATCGCCGCCGCGGGGGGCCTGGACGAGGTCACCTTCGGCATCCGCCCCGAGGCGCTCGGCATCGTGCCGTCGGGCGAGGAGGGCATGGAGATGACCGTCGAGCTGGTCGAGGAGCTCGGCGCCGACGCGCTCGTGCACGGCGCGGTGAAGATCGGTGACGCGTCGCAGCGCTTCGTCGTCCGCGTCGACGGCCGCACGCCGCCGACCCTGGGCCAGCACGTCAAGGTCGCCGTCCGCGACCACAGCGAGATCCACCTGTTCCACCCCGAAACGGGCGAGCGCCTGGAGGCGTGAGTCACAGGCGAAAGCCCCCGGCGTGACCGCCGGGGGCTTTTTCGTGTCGTAAACTGAACTCGACAACGGTTTCCATTACCTGATCGAGGGACGGCGTGATGACTCTCCGCAACGCTCTGGTCGGCACTCTCGCCGTCGTGAGCCTGGCCGCCTGCGGCACCTCCACACCGTCTTCCGACAGCGGCAAGATCCAGGTCGTCGCCTCCACCAACGTGTGGGGCAGCGTCGTCAAGGCCGTCGGCGGCGACGACGTCGAGGTCAAGTCGCTGCTGGACGACCCGAGCGCCGACCCGCACTCCTACGAGAGCAAGCCCGCCGACGCCGCGCTGGTCAAGGACGCCAAGCTGGTCGTGTTCAACGGCGGCGGCTACGACGACTTCTTCGCGAAGCTGATCACCAGCGACGCCACGAAGAAGGTCGAGGCGTTCCCGCTGCGCGACCACGGCCACGCCGAGCCGAGCAGCAGCGCGGCCCCCGCGAGCCAGGCGCCCACCAGCGAGGCCCCGGCCGGCGACGGCCACGACCACGAGCACGGCGAGAACGAGCACGTCTGGTACGACCTGCACACCGTCGGTGCGGTGGCCGAGGCGGCCGCGACCGAGCTGGCCGCGATCGCGCCGGACAAGAAGGCCGCGTTCGAGAAGAACGCCGCCGACTTCGCCGCGAAGCTCGAGGAGCTGGAGAAGAAGGTCGAGGGCGTCGGCGCCGGCAAGAAGATCGCCGCGACCGAGCCGATCGCGCACTACCTGGTCGACGCGTCCGGTGCGCAGGACGTGACGCCCGAGGCGTTCAGCAAGGCCATCGAGGAGGAGTCGGACGTCCCGGCCGCGGCCCTCGCCGAGATGAACCAGCTCGTCGACGGCAAGCAGGTCAACGTGCTGCTGGAGAACACCCAGACCGAGAACCAGGTCACCAAGCAGGTCGTGGAGAAGGCCAAGGCGGCGGGCATCCCGGTCGTCGTGGTCACCGAGACGCTGCCCGAAGGCGTGACCGGCTACCTTGACTGGATGAGCAAGCAGGTGGACGCGCTGTCGCAGGCGCTCAAGGCATGACAGCCATCTCGCTGCGCGGGGCCCGGCTGTCCTACGGGGACAGGGTGTTGTGGGACGGGCTCGACCTCGACGTCGAGCCCGGTGAGTTCCTCGCGGTCCTCGGGCCGAACGGCTCCGGCAAGACGAGCCTGATGCGGGTGCTGCTCGGCCTGCAGCCGCTGTCGTCGGGCTCGGTCTCGATCGCCGGGGGCAACAACGCCATCGGGTACATCCCGCAGCAGCGAGCGCTCGACCAGTCCATGACGCTGCGCGGCCGCGACCTCGTCGGCCTCGGCCTCGACGGCCATCGGTGGGGTCTCGGCCTGCGCAACCGCCGTGAGCGCCGCATCCGCGTCGACGCGGCCATCGCGTCCGTCGACGCCGAGCGGTACGCCGACTCGCCGATCGGCCTGCTGTCCGGCGGCGAGCAGCAACGGCTGCGCGTCGCCCAGGCCCTCGTCGGCGACCCGACGGTGATGCTGTGCGACGAACCGCTGCTCTCGCTCGACCTCGCGAACCAGCGGGTGGTCTCGGAGCTGATCGACAAGCGCCGCCGTGAGGCCGACACGGCCGTGCTCTTCGTGACGCACGAGCTGAACCCCGTGCTGCCCCTCGTGGACCGCGTCCTGTACCTCGTGGGCGGCCGGTTCCGAGTGGGCACGCCGGAAGAGGTCATGAACTCGCGGACGCTGTCCGAGCTGTACCGCACGCCGGTCGAGGTCGTGCGGGTGCGCGACCAGATCCTGGTCGTCGGCGCCGGCGCCTGCGAGGAGCAGACGCACCACCTGTCGGCGGAGGCCGCTTCGTGACGCTCTTCGACCTCCTCGAGCTGGAGTTCGTGCAGACCGCCCTGATCGCGGCCGCCGTGCTGGGCCTCGTCGCCGGCGTGCTGGGCCCGTTCATCGTGACCCGCAAGATGGCCTTCGCGGTGCACGGCACCAGCGAGCTCGCCTTCACCGGCGGCGCGGCGGCGCTCCTGCTCGGCATCGGTGTCGGCTATGGCGCGCTCGCCGGGTCGATCATCGCCGCGGTGCTGCTCGGCGTGCTGTCCCGGCGGGAGAGCGACCGGGACTCGGTGATCGGGGCGATCCTCGCGTTCGGGCTCGGCATGGGCATCCTGATGCTCGCGCTCTACAAGGGACGCTCCGCCAACAAGTTCGGACTGCTGACGGGACAGATCGTCGGTGTGGACTCGACGGACCTGGACCTGCTGGTCGTGTCGTCCGTCGCCGTGCTGGCCGTGCTGGCGTTGATCTGGCGGCCGTTGTTCTTCGCCTCCGTCGATCCCGACGTGGCGGTCTCGCGCGGGGTGCCGGTGCGCGGGTTGTCCATTGTGTTCGCCGTGCTGGTCGGTGTGGCCACGGCATTGTCGGTGCAGGTCGTCGGGGCGTTGCTGGTGCTGGCTTTGATGATCACACCGGCCGCTGCCGCGATGCGGGTGACGGCTTCGCCGTTGCGGGCCACCGTGTTGTCGGTGGTTTTCGCCGAGATTGCCGCAGTGGGTGGAATTCTTTTGTCACTGCAGCCCGGGTTGCCGGTGTCCGCATTGGTCACCGGGGTCAGTTTTGTGATTTACCTGGTTTGTCGCGGGATCGGGGCTTTGCAGCGGCGGGCTGCCTGAGGTGCCGCTTGGCCCATTGCCCCGGACCCCGCCGATCTGGTGGAAAGCCCTGACCGGCGCCGTTGGTGGGTGGCGCGGCGAGAGCTGAGGCACGACTCGTGACGAAGCCACCCCACCCGGAGCGCATGAGCAAGACGGCTCGCCTGCGACCTGGCGAGCATCACTCCGCGGCTGCGACCCGTTGTCGCTGGTCAACCCGCTGTCAGACCCGCTGAGCACGTTGGGTCGCGGGGGATCCCCGATCGAGGGGGACCCCTGCGCAAGCCTGCGTCAGGCCGCGCACGAGCCCGCGTCAGGCCGTGCGGGACGTGATCGGCTTCGTCACGTCGTCCTGGCGCGGGGCGGGCATCAGGCGTGGCGGGATGTCGAGGCCTGCCACCCGGACCTGGTTGCGGCCGTTCTCCTTCGCCTTGTAGAGCGCGGCGTCCGCCGAGTGCTGGGCCGTGGCCACGTCCGGGCCGTTGTCCGGGATCACGGCCACGCCGATGGAGGCCGAGATCGCCTGCAGCGACTCGCCCTCCGGTTCCGGGGGCTGGATCTCGCGGCCGTAGAGCGTCACCACGTTGCGGTGCTTGTCGGTCGTCGGGACGGCCAGGGAGCCGATGGCCTCGCGGATGCGTTCGGCGATCGTGACGCCCTGGGCGACCGGGGTGGCCTTCAGGGCCACCACGAACTCCTCGCCGCCGTCCCGGCCCGCCACGTCGCCCGGGCGGAGCTTCTCGCGGAGGATCCTGCCCACCTCGGCCAGGACCGCGTTGCCCGCCGGGTGGCCCCAGGTGTCGTTGATGCGTTTGAAGTGGTCGAGGTCGATGACCAGGACGGTCATCGGTTCGCCGTCCAGGCGGCAGCGCTCCGCCAGGCGGCCCGCGTACTCGGCCAGGCCGTTGGTGTTGAGCAGTCCCGTCCGGTAGTCGGTGTGGGCGTCGGCCGCCAGGCGCTGGTGGAGCTGCTCCTGCTCGCGCAGCAGGCGTTCGAGGTGTGTCCTTCGTTCGCCCGCTCGGGAGAGCAGGGCGTTCACGAGGATGACCGGGACGACCAGCAGCAGCGGGCCGACCCAGTGGCTCGTCATGAGCATGCCGAGCATCGCGCCGGCGCCGAGGGTGCTCATCTCGAGCATGTTGTCGACCTTGGAACCCAGGAAGTCGAGGACCTTCGAGTTCGGGGTGACGATCTTGAACGCCGCGGCGACGGTCATCACCTGGACGAACCAGTATAGGACCGCTGCTATTGCGAGAACCAATACCAGGCTCAGGTCCGTCGGGATGTTCCCGGTGGCCGCCAGGGAAACGCCGGTGAGGTGGACGAGGGCCCACGAGAGCAGCGTCGAGGCGAGCATGGAGGCGGTGCCGAAGACGAATCTGTAGGGCTGGCGGCGGGCGATGGGCTGTATCAGGATGCGCATCCAGATGGTGGCGATCACCGCCAGGCCACCGGGTAGCGCGACGGCCGCCGCGAAGGTCCAGACCGAGGTCAGGTCGATGTGGGGACCGGAGGCCTCGTTGCGGCGGGCCTCTTCCGCTCTGCGGACGACGGTCAGGTGGATCGTGATCGCGGCGATGAGCGCGCCGAAGCGGAGCCAGTCCGTGGGGGACACCGCGGTGAGCTTCGTCAGGAGCCAGATGGAGGCCACTGCCACGGCCGCTTCGAGCACGAAAAAGTACGCGATCGCACTGGGCGCAACGGTCCAGAGGTCCCAGTTGCGAATCGGAGCCAAGCCGAGTGCCCGCGATCGCCTGCGATCAGTCAAACTGTTCTTCACCACGACCCCCTACGCTCATGGAACGTCATGAGCAAAGCCGCCGCTGACCAGGTCGTAGACCTACCTGCGCTGCTGCTCGTCGCAACGAGGAGGTGTCCTTCCATGCGCAACCGTGACTTCTGAACCCCACCTCTCCTCGGCTGGACTTCAATCATGCATCCGGATCATCCTGGTGCCTCTGAGACGGATATCGCTATTGGTGACCGTTCTGTTTCAGATTGCCACCGCCTTCGAGTCGTTGCGACCTCTGGCGCGTCTCAAGGCGAAGGTGGCGTGCGTCGCCAGCAGCAGTCCGACACCGCCCGCTCCCGCGATCGTGGCCGTCACCGATCCGATCGAATGGGCCACCACGCCGGCCAGGGCCATTCCTCCGCCCTGGCTCGAACGCAGCGCTGCGCGACCGATGCCATAAGCGCGTCCACGGTACTGATCGGGTAGCAGCCTCATCCACGCCGCACGAGCGGGCGTGTGATAAGCCCCGCCTATACCGGCGATCACGAGCAAAACGATCGTCCAGGTCAGGTTCGGGTGGAAAGCGAACATGATCAACGGCCCCAGCGACAGGATCGCCAGCGGGCCGATCAGCCGTTCCCGCTTCGCCGGATCGCGCACCAGGCGGAACAGCAGCGCCACTCCCAGCACGTTCGCCGCGGGCTCGATCGCGAGGATCAGGCCGACCGCCCAGACGGCGTTCAGGCTCGCCGCCAGCGGCACCGCCAGCCCCTCGGGCACCATCGCGAGGCCCGCGAGGAGACGGACGCCCAGCAGCGTCCTCAGCCGCGGTTCGGCCACCATCAGCGTCAGCACGCCGCGTGGTTCTTCGTCGTCCTTCTTCTTGCGGCCCAGCGGGTCTGCTGCCGGGCGGTGCTTCACCGACGTCTGCACCAGGATCGCCAGGGCGGCGAACGTGGCCGCGTTGACCGCGAGTGCGAGGCCAGGGCTCGTGTGGGCGACGAGGAAGCCCGCGGCGGCGAGGCCCGCCATCTGGGCGATGTCGACGGATGTGCCGAAAAGGGCCACGCCGTCGTCGTAGCGCTTCGGTGGGAGGACGTGGGGCAAGCTCGCCTCCTGCGCCGCCAGGTACGGCGAGGAGATCGCCAGCACCACGACGAGCAGCACGATCATGGCCCACAGGGGCATGCCGGGAATGGCCATCACGGCCATCAGCACGGCCTGCGACCACGCCGTCGTCACCATTACCGTGCGTCGCGGGAAGCGGTCGGCGACCCATCCCAGCAAGGGCCCGGAAATCAGCGGCGGGAAGAGCGTCAGCGACCACGTGAGAGCAGTCCACGCTGCGGATTGTGTCCGCTCGAATACGAGCAGTGACAATGCCACCGCGGCTAGTTGGTCACCGGCGGTGGAGGCGGTCGAGCCGATCCACATGGCGCGGAACTCGCGCAAACCGAGGAGCTCGCGGAGGGCGCCGCGGGTCGTCATGCGCGACCTCGCGGGGCCGTTGCCCGCGCGCGGCGAATCGGCACGTCCCGATTCGTCCTGCGCCGAGTCACGTCGCCCCCGCCGGTGGTAATCAATTTCTATCGACAATCACGGTAGAAGCTGCCTGACCGTTCAACGTCTGTCCTACCACAGTGTGTACCTAAACGGAGCAGACCGGTTACCTAAAGTAGTTACAATACCGAAACGTAGAGCTGATCTTCTTCACAGTTGACCTCGGGTTCGCCTGATTGGACCCCAAATGGTCACGTTGTGTGTCAGCTGGTGCCGAACGGGCGTCCTCGGCTCGACCAACCGGTGCAACACTGCTCCGACTCCTGCCCGGCAGACCTCGTTAATGGCGAACGAGACGACGGTACCCGCGCCCGGGAGTGGCGCGTAATAGGCCACGCCGTTTGTCATGCGAACGGATGCGCAGTTCTGGCAAGTGTGGAAAGTCGACTTTCCCGCCCGCGAACCTGAACCGGTTTCGCGGGCAGGAAAACGATCACTAACGTCGGCGAATCGAGGCGCTTAGCGTCACGAACTAGCCGATTACGTCAGGACGTTCAGCCCTTCGCGGCGACCCGGCGGCGGCGAGCGACCTCGGCCAGCACGACACCGGCGGCGACGGAGGCGTTGAGCGACTCGACGCCCGTGGCCATCGGGATCGACACGGTCTGGTCGCACGTCTCCTTGACCAGGCGGCCGAGACCGCGGCCCTCGGAGCCCACCACGACGACGAGCGGGCTCGTCGCGAGGTCGAGGCCGTCGACGTCCACGTCACCGTCCGCGTCGAGGCCCACGATCATCAGACCGGCCTCGGCCCAGTCGCGCAGCGTGCGCGTCAGGTTCGTGGCCATCGCGATCGGCAGCTTCGCCGCGGTGCCCGCGCTGGTGCGCCAGGCGACCGCCGTCATCGACGCGCTGCGCCGCTGCGGCAGCACGACGCCCTGAGCGCCGAACGCGGCGGCGGAGCGCACGACGGCGCCGAGGTTGCGCGGGTCCGTCACGCCGTCCAGCGCCACCAGCAGCGGCGGCGTGGACGAGCGCTGGGCCAGCTCGAGGAGCTCGTTCGGCGTCGCGTACTCGAACGGTGGCACCTGCAGGCCGAGGCCCTGGTGCATCGCGCCACCGGTGATGCGGTCGAGCTCGCCGCGGGCGACCTCCAGCACGGAGATGCCCCGGTCGGCGGCGAGGCGCACGGCCTCCTGCACGCGGTCGTCCGCGTCGATGCCCAGCGCCACGTACAGCGCCGTCGCAGGCGTGCCTGCGCGCAGGCACTCGACGACGGGGTTGCGGCCCGCGACGGTCTCGGCCTGGGCCTTCTCCGTCTTCTGGCGCCGCTGGGTCTTCACGGCCTCGGTCTTCGCCACCACCTTGGCCCGCTTGTACGCGGGGTGGTTGGGGCGGTCCGACGCCTTGGGCGTCGGCCCCTTGCCCTGCAGGCCCTTGGACTTCTGCCCGCCGGAACCGACGACCGCGCCCTTCTTCGAGCCCGGATTGCGCATCGCGCCCTTGCGCTTGGAATTGCCAGCCACGGAAGTCAGTCGTCCTTCAAGGTCCACTGCGGACCGCCGGGGGTGTCCTCGACGGCGATGCCCGCGTCGTGCAGCTGGTCCCTCAACGCGTCGGAGCGCGCGAAGTCCCTGCTCTTGCGGGCTTCCTGGCGTTCGGCGAGCAGCCGATCCACCAGCGTGGTCAACGCCTGCCGCATGCCGAGGTCGGCAGACGACGCGTCGTTCCACTTCGGCGACAACGGGTCGACGCCGAGGATGTCAGCCATCCGGCGCACGCACTCGGCCGCGGAACGGGCCGTGTCGTCGTCGCCGTCGGCGAGCGCCGTGTTGCCCTGGCGCACCTTGTTGTGCAGGGCGGCCACGGCTTGGGGCGTGTTCAGGTCGTTGTCCATCGCGACCACGAAGTCCGGGCACATGTCGCCGCGCAGCTCGACGGGGCCGAGGCGCTCGACGGCACGGCGCAGGAAGGACTCGACACGGCCGTACGCCGTGACCGCCTCCTGCAACGCGTCCTCGGAGTACTCGATGTGCGACCGGTAGTGCGGCGCCACCAGGTAGTACCGCAGCTCCTGCGCACGCACCTTGTCGAGCATCGCGGGGATGGACACGGTGTTGCCGAGCGACTTCGCCATCTTCTCGCCCGACAGCGTCACCCAGTAGTTGTGCATCCAGTAGTTCGCGAAGCCGTCACCGGCCGCGCGCGACTGCGCCTGCTCGTTCTCGTGGTGCGGGAAGATCAGGTCGAGGCCGCCGCCGTGGATGTCGAACGTGCCGCCCAGGTACGTCGTGGCCATCGCCGAGCACTCGAGGTGCCAGCCGGGCCTGCCTTCGCCCCACGGCGTCGGCCAGGACGGCTCACCGGGCTTCGCGGCCTTCCACAGCGTGAAGTCGCGCGGGTCGCGCTTGCCGCGCACCGCCGCCTCGCCCTGTTCGACGGAGTCGAGCCGCTGCCCGGACAGGGCGCCGTACTCGGGGAACGAGCGCACGTCGAAGTAGACGTCGCCGTCGACGTCGTACGCGTGGCCCTTGTCGATCAGGCGCTGCATGAGCTCGACCATCTGGGTGACGTGGCCGGTCGCGCGCGGCGCGTACGACGGCGGCAAGCAGCCCAGCGCGTCGTACGCGTCCTCGAACGCACGCTCGTGCTTGTACGCCCACTCCCACCACGGCCGGCCGTGGTCGGCGGCCTTGGCGAGGATCTTGTCGTCGATGTCGGTGACGTTGCGGACCAGCGTGACGGCGGCGCCGTCACGGGCGAGCCAGCGCCGCAGGACGTCGAAGTTCAGGCCGCTGCGGACGTGGCCGATGTGCGGCACGCCCTGCACGGTCGCCCCACACACGTAGATCGACGCCGTTCCGTTGACCTGCGGGTGGAACTCCCGCAGGGACCGGCTCGCCGTGTCGTAGATGTGGAGGCTCACACGGGAATGGTACGGGCCACATCCACCAGTGCGTCCGGGCGGTCACTCGTCGGAACCGGGTTGACGAGCCGGAAGGAGCAACCGACGGCCTCGGCTCCTCCGTCCGCCTCCTGGCTGTCGCCGACCATCACGGCGTCGCGGGGATCGACGCCAAGCCGTTCGCACGCGGTCGTGAAGATCTTCGGGTCCGGCTTGACGACGCCTTCCTCGTACGAGAGCACGAACTCGTCCACGAGGTGGGTGAGGCCGTGGTGCTCGAAGACCGTGCGGATGTCCCACCCGATGTTGCTGACGACCGCGACGGGCACGTCCCGCAGGTGCTCCAGCGCCGCCCTGGTGTCCGGGTACGGCACCCACGAGCCGGGGTGCAGCAGCTGGTCGTAGAACGCCTCGGCGTCCGGCACCAGCGAGTCGTTCAGGACGCGCACGTGGACCCAGCGGTGCACGTCCGGGTCGAGGTCGCGGCGGTACCAGGCGTCGGCCAGCTCGGGGTCCACGCCGTCGGCGATGCCGACCGGGGAGGTGAGGGCACGCAGCAGGTCGCCGTTGGACTCGAGCTCGGGGTGCTCGAGCCGGAACAGCGTGCCGGAGAAGTCGAAGAGCGCGGCGCGGATCGTCACGCCCCCGACTCTACGTGCCGGACGGCTACGTGGTCTGGACCTTTTGGAGCTCAGTCCTGAACACCGAGTCGTCGTAGGACAGGGTCAGCTGCAGGTCGCCCGCTCCGCGTTCGCTGGCGGTGATGAACTCCTCGACGAACCGCTTGATCTGCCGCAACGGCTCGTCGGCGAGGTGCGCCGCGGTCCGGTAGAGCGCGGTGAAGCGGTCCGGGGTCGTCGTGCCGCGCAGGTCGGCGGACCAGTCGAGCAGGTTCTCGTACGCCTCG
This sequence comes from Lentzea jiangxiensis, assembly GCF_900104175.1. Classification (GTDB taxonomy): domain Bacteria; phylum Actinomycetota; class Actinomycetes; order Mycobacteriales; family Pseudonocardiaceae; genus Lentzea; species Lentzea jiangxiensis. The sequence continues at coordinate 309,160 of NZ_FNIX01000004.1, read as the reverse complement.
ACGAACCGGTTCGCGAGGTGGCGGATCTTGTCGCTGTCCCCCGGCTTGCCCGCCGGGCCGAAGGCCCACTGCTGCCGGCCGGGCGAGAGGAGGTCCCCGAAGCCGTTGAGGATGCCGTCGAACGTCCGGGACTTCGCCGTGAGGTTGTCCAGCGCGTCGGTGTCCGTCGTGATCTCGCGTCCGGGCGCCGCGTACCCCATCTCGTGGTTGATCTGCTTGTCCTTGAGCTTGCGCATGTGCAGCGCCACGGTGTCCGCGAACAGCTGGTACTCCCAGCCGGCCGCCGGCGCGCCGGCGGCCGCACCGACCTTCTCCGCGATCATCCTGGCCAGCTCGCGCGGGGTGCGGTCGCGCAGGTCGAGGTAGCCGGTGCCGACGCGCAGCGCGGGGATCTCCGTGTCGTCGAACCGGACCGGCAGCACGTACTCGGTGTCGGAGACGAGCGCGCGGTCGAACGCCGCCTGCCGCTCGTGCTTCGTCCACATCTTCCTGGCGTACGCCTCCGAAATGAACATCACGCAGAAGCGCGAGTCGTGGCGGTAGATCTGGTCGAGGTGCTCGACCAGGTTCTTGCCCCAGAGGTCGGCTTGCTCGTCGGTGTCGTAGAAGCGGGACACGCCCAGTTCCGTGAGGTGGCGTGCCACCTCGTCGACGTAGGGGCGGTCTTCACCGGCGAAGGAGAGGCACACGTCGTACTTGGGCACGACGCGCATCGTAGTGGCGGGAACCACACCGACGGCGGGGGAGTTGTCCCGGTATGAGCCTGGGGTTCCTGTTCGCGATGTCGCTGCCCGCGTTGGTGGCGGCGCTGTTCCTGCTCGCCGTCGTCGAGCGGTTCGTGCGGAGGAAGAAGAAGGGCACACCGATGGCCACCGCGGGCATCGGCGAGCTGGGGGCGACGTTCGAGACGGGCAAGCGCGACGAGCTCGAGTACCGCAAGGAGGAGCGGCAGCTGCGCGACGAGGAGGGCGACGCCGCACCGCCGCGGAGCCGGGTGGACCTCGACGGCGGTACCGCGGTGCTGGACGTGCCCGCTCAGCGGCGGCCCAGCTAGGCGGTGGGGATCAGCAGGGCGGTCGCGATGGCCGCGATGCCCTCGCCGCGACCGGTCAGGCCGAGGCCGTCCGTGGTGGTGCCGGCGACCGAGACCGGGCCGCCGACGGCCGCGGAAAGCGTTTCCTGCGCCTCGTCGCGGCGCTTGCCGATGCGCGGCTCGTTGCCGATGACCTGCACTGTGGCATTTCCCACACGGTATCCGGCCTCTTCGACGAGGCGGCGCACCTCAGCGAGCAGGACCACGCCGTGCGCGCCCGACCAGCGCGGGTCCGACGTGCCGAAGACGGCGCCCAAGTCGCCGAGGCCCGCCGCGGAGAGCAGCGCGTCGCACAGCGCGTGCGAGGCCACGTCGCCGTCGGAGTGGCCCGCGCACCCGTCGACGCCCTCCCACAGCAGGCCGGCGACCCAGCACTCACGACCTGCCTCGACCGGGTGGACGTCGACGCCCTGGCCGATCCTCACTCCTGACCTCCGCTGAACAGTGCTTCCGCGACCGCGAGGTCGAACGGGGTGGTGATCTTCATGGCGTGGGCGTGTCCGGGAACCGTGTGGACCGCGACACCGTTCTTCTCCACGAGGGCAGCGTCATCAGTCGCGGCGACACCGGAGCTGTAGGCGGCTTTGAGAGTCTCGGCGCGGAAACCCTGCGGGGTCTGCACGACCCGCAGGGCCGCTCGATCAGGTGTGGAGACGACCACTCCGACCTCGTTCACCTGCTTGATCGTGTCGGCGACCGGCAACACCGGGATGACGGCGTCGTACCCGTCGCGCACCGCGGCCACGACACCGGCGATGACCTCGGGAGGGGTGAAGGCGCGGGCAGCGTCGTGGACCAGCACGATCGACGTGTCCGGGATCACGCGGAGCGCGTGGTCGAGGGCGAGCCGCACCGAGTCGGTGCGCTCGGCGCCCCCTGGAAGCACATGTACCGCCCCGCCGGCCGGGGCCAGCGAGGCGGTTGCGGAGTGCACTTGGTCCACATCGGACGGTGGCGCGGCGATGACGACGTGCTGCACCTGGCCTGACTCGAACAGGCCCAGAACGGCACGGGTCAACAGCGGTACCCCGTTGACCGGCACAAGCGCCTTGGGCATCCCGTAGCCCAGGCGCTCACCTCGCCCTGCCGCGGGCACGAGCGCGACGACACTCATGTTCGCGACTGAATCCGATGCTCTTCAGGTGTTCCGGTGGAACTACGAGGCCGTGGCGAGAACTTCGTCGAGGAGGACCTCGGCCTTGTCCTCGTCGGTGCCCTCGGCCAGCGCCAGCTCGCTGACCAGTATCTGCCGCGCCTTCGCCAGCATCCGCTTCTCGCCGGCGGAAAGCCCACGATCCTTCTCGCGCCGCCAGAGGTCGCGCACCACTTCCGCAACCTTGTTCACGTCGCCGGAGGCGAGCTTCTCAAGGTTGGCCTTGTACCGCCGAGACCAGTTGGTCGGCTCCTCCGTGTGGGGAGCGCGCAAGACCTCGAAAACCCGGTCGAGCCCTTCCTGGCCGACAACGTCGCGCACGCCTACGATTTCGGCGTTGTCAGCGGGAACCCGAACGGTGAGATCGCCCTGCGCAACCTTGAGAACGAGGTACTTCTTCTCCTCGCCCTTGATCACGCGGGTCTCGATCGCTTCGATGAGAGCGGCACCGTGGTGCGGGTAGACGACGGTCTCTCCGACCTTGAAAACCATGTGTCCTCTGCCCCTTTCGATGCCTCCATCCTAACACGTCCGGCAACCCTCCGATTGCTGCTCGATGATCCGTTAGTGCTGGTCAGGGCCATGCGGGGGGTTGACAAAACACCTGTTCGCGTGCAAGGTACGTCTCACCGAAGATCGACTGGCAGCCCAACGCGTCCTCGATTCGGGTCCCGGTTAGGCTCCTTGCCTGGTGGTTGTTCCCTAGGAAGGACGCTGGAGCCGTGAACTCAGGAGTGTCTCGCCGGTTTATCGTGACGGCAGCGCTGGCCGCTGGCCTCGGCCTGGTGGCGGTCGGCTGCAGCGCCGGTCAGGTCACCCAGACCGACACCCAGGTCGCCGCCGTCGACGGTGCGAGCGGCAACGCGGGGCCCATCGCGGTCCGCAACGCCATGCTCGCCTTCCCGGCGGAGGGCAACCGGTACCACGAGGGCGAGGACGTCCCGCTGACGTTCGTCATCGCGAACACGGGCACCGACCCGGACAAGCTGCTGTCGATCAAGTCCGAGGCCTCCGGGGCCGAGCTCGAGGTCGCCGGCTCGAAGGACATCCCGTCGGGCTACGCGCTGCGGGCCGAGTACGACGCCTCCAAGGCGCCGGCGAAGAGCTCCGCGCCCTCGTCCTCCGCCTCGGCCTCGTCGAGCGCGCCTTCGTCCTCGAACGCGCCGTCGTCGTCCGTCTCGCCGACCTCGGGCGCCCCGTCGTCCTCGTCGGTCGCGCCCACGTCGGGCTCGGTGTCGCCGTCGTCGAGCGCCGCGTCGTCCTCCGGCCGCCCGTCCGGCTCGTCGGTCGCGCCGACCTCGGCGTCGGCCGCGAAGGACCAGGAGCTCGAGGTCCTGCAGATCCGCTGCACCCTGAAGAAGCTGAACCGCGACGTGGTGGCCGCTCAGACGGTCAAGGTCACGTTCCTCTTCGAGAAGGCCGGCTCCCTGACGCTGGAGGTGCCGGTGGCGCCGTCCGACCACAAGCGCGTCAGCGAGGGCCACGAGGCCGGCGGCCACTGAACCGTCCGCCGCTGCTCCGCAGCGGCGGCGAGTTCGCCGGGAAGCCGACGCGAACTCGCGAGATGTGCGAAACGCCGCGCCTCCCACGATCGTGGGAGGCGCGGCGTTTCGCGTGCCGGGGGTCTAGCGGGCCTGCAGCATCGGGCGGAACCTGTCGCGGTACGCCCACGCCAGGCCGATCTCGGCGGCGACGACGAGCACCGCCACCACCATGCCACTCGGCTCCAGGAAGACGTGGAACAGGAAGATGTTCACGACCACCGGGGCCAGCAGCGCGAGCGCCAGCGGCACGAACCGGCCGACGACGAGCAGGACGCCCGCGAGCAGCTGGACACCGGACGTCAGCTGCAGCATGTAGCCGGTCGCGTGGAGGGCCGCGCTGAACGCCACGCCCTCCGCGGCCATCGAGGCGGGGTCCGGGGCGGGCATGAACATCAGGAAGCCGTTCAGGCCGGTCGTGGCGAACAGCAGGCCGGTCAGCACGCGGGTGACGACGGTGGCGTAGCGGCCGAGGGCGAACTTGCGGGTCGCGGTGGCGGTGGCGGTGGTCACTGTGTCCTCCAGGCTGTCGTGTCCTTCCACTGATGCGTCGAACGGGCCTCCCAGCGGATCGACACACCCGCCGGAAAATCTCCGAAGTTTTTCTGCCTCGCCCCTGACCTGCGGCGATCAGGAGTGTCAGACCTGTGCTCTAACGTTCGTCCCGTGGCGAAGACAGCGCGGCCGATCTTCCGTTGTGCCGAGTGCGGGCACGAGGTGGCGAAGTGGTTCGGCCGCTGCCCCGAGTGCCAGGCGTGGGGCAGCATCGAGGAACGCGGCACGGCGTCGGTGACGCGTGTCGTGGCGGGCGCGCCGACGTCGAAGGCCAGGCCGATCGGCGAGGTCGACATCGAGTCGGCCCGGGCGCTCTCCACGGGCGTCAGCGAGTTCGACAGGGTGCTGGGCGGCGGCCTGGTGCCGGGCGCCGTCGTGCTGCTGGCGGGCGAGCCCGGCGTGGGCAAGTCGACGCTGCTGCTCGAAACCGCGCACCGCTGGGCCGAGTCGCACGGCCGCTGCCTCTACGTCACGGGCGAGGAGTCCGCGGGCCAGGTGAGGCTGCGCGCCGAACGCACCGGCAACCTGCACGCCGAGATGTACCTGGCTGCCGAGAGCGAGCTGAGCGCGTTGCTCGGCCAGGTCGACCAGGTGAAGCCGTCGATGCTGATCGTCGACTCCGTGCAGACCATGTCGACGGTGAGCGTCGAGGGCGTGCCCGGCGGCGTCACGCAGGTGCGCACCGTCGCGTCGGGACTGATCGCGATGGCCAAGGAACGAGGCCTCCCGGTCGTCCTGGTGGGACACGTCACGAAGGACGGATCCGTTGCGGGGCCGAGGGTTCTGGAACACCTCGTCGACGTGGTGCTGCAGTTCGAGGGCGACCGCCACTCCAGCCTCCGCCTCCTGCGGGGCATCAAGAACCGCTACGGCGCCGCCGACGAGGTCGGCTGCTTCGAGCTCCGCGACGACGGCATCGTCGGCGTGCCGGACCCGTCGGGCCTCTTCCTCACGCGCCGCGAGAAGGCCGTCGAGGGCACCTGCGTCACGGTGATCGTCGAGGGCAAGCGCCCCATGCTCGGCGAGGTGCAGGCGCTGGTCGCCAAGACGAACCTCCCCGCCCCCCGCCGCGCGGTGAGCGGGCTCGACTCGGCCCGGATCTCGATGGCCCTGGCCGTCCTGGAGAAGCGCGGCAAGGTCAACCTGTTCCAGAAGGACGTCTTCACCGCGACCGTCGGCGGCATGCGCCTGGTCGAACCGGCGGCCGACCTCGCCGTGGTGCTGGCCGTCGCCTCCGCCGAACGCGAGATCGCACTGCCCGCCGACCTGGTGGTGCTCGGCGAGGTGGGCCTGGCCGGCGAGATCCGGCGCGTCAACGGCGTCGGCAAGCGCCTCCAGGAGGCCGCACGGCTCGGCTTCAAGAAGGCCCTGGTGCCGCCGGACCACGGGCCGCTGCCGGACGGTGTGAGGGCGCTGGTGGCGAACGACCTGGTGTCGGCGCTGGACGTGCTGGGCCTGAACCGGCGGCGCAGCGGTGGCAAGGGTGAGAGCACGAACGACGACGAGTGAGTCGTGAGGTGCGGCAGCGGGCGCCTCAGCTGATGGAGACCGCCCCGCCTTCCGCCCCGCCTCAGCCGTGCCCAGCCGACGTGATCGGGATCGGCGGTGTCGCGCCCAGGAGCGTGCGCCCTGTCCGGCATGCGGCCAGGGCAACGTGCGCGTCCAGGTGGCAGGACCCGCGACAGCTGCGTGGCGCTGATGCGCTCACCGCGCGCACTGCGGCCGTACCGGGCGCTCCGAAGCGGAATCCGCAGCCATGATCGAATACGCGCGTGTTGGGGAGACACGACAGCGAGATCGGTGAGTTGTTGCGGTTCGCGACGTCCATGATGCCCCGGGAAGTCCGGAGCGCGGACCTGCTCGACTACCTGGACCTCGAGGAGTGGGAGCTGGTCCTCGACCTGCTGGGGGAGTTCGACGGCCACACGTGGCAGACGCCGCGCTACTGGGCCCTGCTCGCCGAGGCGGCCGTCCAGATGGACCAGGACGACGCCTGGTTCCAGTGGCGCTGCGTGGAGTCGATCCAAGGCCTGTTGCGGGTCGAGCTGACGCTCTCCGTCGACGCGGAACCCCTGCAGGCCAGAGGAGAACGTCCGTTATGGGACGTCACGGGCCGGGCGCAGCGCGTGGCGGCGCTGTGGATCGAGTCCAAGCCCCAGCTGGGTCCTGGGGAACGCGCGACGGCCAGGCTGAGGCCGTTGGTGCCGCCGGCGTGGACGCATCTCATCCGGGGCGACGTCATCACGTTGCACGGCAGTTCGCCCGGGACGGCGCGGATCATCGAAAAAGTGCCGCCGCGGCCCTGAGCGGACCGCGGCGGCACGGACGAGCTGCTATTGCGACAGCTACTGCGACAGCAGCTGGGCGCAGCGGATCAGGCCCAGGTGCGAGTACGCCTGCGGGTGGTTGCCCAGCGAGCGCTCGGCGACCGGGTCGTACTCCTCGGGCAGCAGGCCGGTGGGGCCGGCCGCGTCCACCATCTGCGCGAACAGCTCCTCGGCCTCGGTGCGCCGGCCGGTGAGCAGGTAGGCCTCGATCATCCACGCCGCGCACAGGTGGAAGCCGCCCTCGTCGCCCGGCAGACCGTCGTCGCGGTGGTAGCGGTAGACGGTGCTGCCGGAGCGCAGCTCGGCCTCGATGGCGGTCACCGTGGACTGGAAGCGCTCGTCCGCCGGGTCGATCAGGCCCGCCAGGCCGACGAACAGCGAGGCGGCGTCGAGGTCGTCGCCGTCGTAGGCCGTGGTGAACGACTGGACCTCGTCGTTCCAGCCGTTCTTGAGCACGTCCGTGGCGATCGTGTCGCGCAGCGGCACCCAGGACGGGTCCAGCTCGCGGCCGAACTGCTCGCCGAGCTTGATCGCGCGGTCGATGGTCAGCCAGCACATGACCTTCGAGTACACGTGGTGGCGCGGCGCGTGCCGCTCCTCCCAGATGCCGTGGTCGGGCTCGTGCCAGCGGCGCGACACGGCCTCGGCCATCGCCTGGACCATCGACCAGTCGTTGTCCGACAACGAACCGCGCGCGGTGGCCAGGGACACGACCAGGTCGACGACCGGGCCGAACACGTCGAGCTGCACCTGCTGGTTCGCGAGGTTGCCGACGCGCACCGGGCGCGAGCCCGCGTAGCCGGGCAGCGTGTCGATGACGGCCTCGGCGCCCAGCTGCGTGCCGTGCAGCGTGTAGAGCGGGTGCAGGCGCTCCGGGCCGGGGATGGTCTCCAGGACGCGGTGCAGCCACGCCAGGAAGCCGTCCGCCTCGGCGTACGAGCCGACCGACACCAGCGCGGAGGCGGTCATGGCGCCGTCGCGCAGCCAGCAGTAGCGGTAGTCCCAGTTGCGGATGCCGCCGAGCTCCTCGGGCAGCGACGTGGTGGCCGCGGCCATGATCGAGCCGGAGTCCTTGTGCACCAGGCCGCGCAGCGTCAGCGCCGAGCGCAGCACCAGGTCCGTCTGCACGGTCGGGAGCTTCAGCCCCGCCGCCCAGTCCGACCAGTAGCCGGCCGCGAGGTCGCGGCGCACCGACTCGTTCAGCGGGTGCTCGGAGATGTCGTCGGTGCCGCAGCGCAGCTCCAGCAGCACCGGTGCGCCCTCGCGCGGCCGGACGACGGCGCGGGCCGTCTCCTGGATGCCGTCCGAGGTGATCTCCCAGTCGACGCCGGGGGACCGCAGCACCATCGGGTCCGACGTGCCGACGACGCGCAGGCCGTCGCGCTCGCGCAGGAACCGGACCGGCACCTGCCCGAACTCGGGGCGCGGCGCGAACGTGATCACCGCGTTGGTGGAGCCGGAGATCCGCCGGACGAGGTCCGTGCGGTGCGACGCGAGGTTGTGCTCCAGGTAGTCGGTCACCAGGAGCCGCGACCAGCGCGTCTCGACGATCATCGTGCCCGGCAGGTAGCGCTGGCCCAGCGGCAGCGACCCGTGCTCCGGCTTGATCGAGAAGTGGCCGGCGGCCGGTCCGCCGAGCAGGTCCGCGAAGATCGCCGCGGAGTCCGGCTCGGGGTGGCACAGCCAGTTGACCTTGGCGTCGGGCGTCACGAGTGCCACGGACCGCTCGTTGGCGAGCATGGTCAGGCGCTCGATCGGCACGGCCTGGTCGCCGTGCAGCCACGCCCGGCGCTCCTCCAGCAGGAACGCGAGCACGGTGGCCACGTCGGCAGGGTCGTTCACGTAGTGCTGGGCGAGCGAGTCGCCCGCGCCGACCCGGATGCCCAGGTCGGGGCCGTGCAGGCGCGCGAACGCCTTCTCGTCCGTCACGTCGTCGCCCAGGAAGATCGCCGCGGTGGCGCCGACCTGGTGGCGCAGGATGTCGAGCGCCTGCCCCTTGTTGGTCTCGACGACGGCGAGCTCGATGACGGCCTTGCCCTCGGTGACCTGCACGCCGTCCCACGTGCACGGGCCGGAGCGGACGGCGGAGAGCACCGCCTCACCGATGGCCTCGGTGGCGGCACGGCGCACATGCACGGCGACCGAGGCGGGCTTGACCTCGAGCTGGACGCCTTCCTGGCCGTCGGCGATCTCTTCCAGTTCGGCTTCGAGCCGGCGCAGCAACGCCTTGGCGTCGCCGTCCAGCGCGTGGACGAAGCCGACGTCGAACTCGGAGCCGTGCGACCCGACGAGGTGGACCTCGCCGGGCAGACGGGACAGCGTGGCCAGGTCGCGCAGCGCGCGTCCGGAGATCACGGCTGAGGTGGTCTCGTGCAGTGAAGCCAGCGAACGCAGGGCGTTCACCGACTCCGGGAGCGGGCGGGCCTGCTCGGGGTCGGCCACGATCGGAGCGAGTGTTCCGTCGTAGTCGCTGGCTACAAGTAGTCGCGGGGTCCGCGCGAGCTGGCAGATCGCTCGGCGCAGTTCGGCGGGGAGGGCCTCGGCGGTCAACGCCCCTCCTGGAGCACTCGATGGGTCAGGGGATCTGAAAGGATTCAGACCGAGGTCTGCGTGCCCAACGCCTCCAGGAACGACCTCGCCCAACGGTCAACGTCGTGGGTGAGGACTTGGCGGCGCAGCGCGCGCATCCTACGGCGGCCTTCGGCTGGATCGATGTCGAGGGCGGCCTGCAACGCGTTCTTGACACCGTCCAGATCATGGGGGTTCACCAGGAACGCGCTGGTCAGTTCTGCGGCGGCGCCGGCGAACTCGCTGAGCACCAGAGCTCCACCAAGATCATATCGGCAGGCCACGTACTCCTTGCACACGAGGTTCATTCCGTCCCGAACGGGCGTGACGACCATGACGTCCGCCGCGCTCATGAACGCGACGAGCTCCTCTCGGTTCACCGACTGGTGCAGGTAGTGCACGACGGGCTTGCCCACGCGGCCGAACTCGCCGTTGATCCGGCCGACGGACTGCTCGATGTCCTGCCGCATCGTCTTGTAGTGGTCGACGCGCTCCCGGCTCGGCGTCGCGAGCTGGATCATCGTGACGTCCTCGGGATCCACGCGGCCGTCCGCGATCAGCTCGTACAGAGCGCGGATGCGGACGTCGATGCCCTTCGTGTAGTCGAGGCGGTCCACACCGAGAAGGATGCGCTTCGGGTTGCCGAGGTCCTCTCGAATCTGCCTCGCGCGGGCCTGCGTCTCCTTGCGCCGGGCGACGGCGTCGAGTCCCGCGCTGTCGATCGAGATCGGGAACGCGCCGACCCGCACCGTGCGGTCACCGACCTGCACGACACCGGGCCGGGTGCGCACGCCGACGGTGCCGCGGCTCGGCTCCAGGCCGACGAGGCGGCGGGCCAGCCAGAGGAAGTTCTGCGCGCCGCCGGGCCGGTGGAAGCCCACCAGGTCGGCGCCGAGCAGGCCGCGGATGATCTCCGTGCGCCACGGGAGCTGCATGAACAGCTCGACCGGCGGGAACGGGATGTGCAGGAAGAAGCCGATCTTGAGGTCGGGCCGCTGCTCGCGCAGCATCGCCGGCACCAGCTGCAGCTGGTAGTCCTGCACCCACACCGTCGCGCCCTGCGCGGCCACCTTCGCCGTCGCGTCGGCGAAGCGCTGGTTGACCCTCACGTAGGTGTTCCACCAGTGCCGGTGGAACGCCGGCTGGGCCACGACGTCGTGGTAGAGCGGCCAGAGCGTGCCGTTGGAGAAGCCCTCGTAGTAGTCCTCGACCTCCCGGGCCGAGAGCTCGACGGGGTGCAGCAGCAGGCCGTCGTCCTCGAACGGCGCCACCTCGGCGTCGGCGATGCCGGGCCAGCCGACCCAGGCGCCGCTGTGTGAGCGGAGGAACGGTTCGAGCGCGCTCACCAGTCCGCCGGGGCTGTGCTTCCAGCGCTCCGTTCCGTCGGGCAAGCGCTCCAGGTCGACCGGGAGCCTGTTGGCCACGACTACGAATTCCGCCCCGTTCTCGCCAATGTCCATGCTCACAAATGCCCACGTTAGTGCTGATGCGAACGTGTCGCGTGTCGTGTAACGGCCGTCACAAGGAGGTTCACTCCAACCGACGCTTCGTGGGCTTGAGAGGCCCGGACAGGCGCGGCCCGGCGAACTTGCGCTCCAGGCGGCCCAGCCCGGTGCGCACGGGCTGCGCCAGGTACTCGCCGAACACGACACCCCCGGCCAGGGCGAGGGCGATGCCGCTGGCGAAGACGAGGGTGCTCAGGCCGGCCGGATCCCCTTCCGCCGTGAGCTGGAACAGGCCCCGGTAGGTCGTCCAGCCGGGCAGCAGCGGCACCACGCCCGCCTGCACGACGACCAGCGTCGGGATGCGCAACCGGCGGGTCAGCGTCGCGCCGCCGAACCCGGTGATGGCGGCGGCCACGGCCGACGCGAGCAGCGCGTCCAGCCCGGCGCTCGTCACGAGGCCGTAGGCGGCGGTGCCGATCCCACCGGAGAGGGCGGCGGCGACGAGCGCGCGGGGCCGGGCGTAGCTGGCGAGCGCGAAGAACGCACTCGTCGCCGCACCGGCCGCGAACTGCATCGGCACCGCGGAGATCAGGGCCGGCAGGGGGTCGCTGAGCTTGATGTCGAGCCCGAACTGGACGGCGGCGCGGATCGCCAGCGCGACGCCCGCGATCAGGCCCGCGCTGAGCAGCACCGTCTCGACCGTGCGGCCCGCGGCGGTCACGTTGTAGCCGGAGATCGCGTCCTGCACGGTGCTGACCAGCGCGAGCCCGGACAGCAGCACGACGATCCCGACGGCGACGAGCAGGCTCGGCCGCACCGGCAGCAACCCGGTCGCGTAGACGGCGAGCGCGGCACCCGTGCCGAGCGCACCGCCGACCAGCTGCTGGAAGAAGAACGGCAGCGCACGGCGGTTCAGCAACCGGCCGACCCGGTCGACCACCGCGGTGATGGCCGCGGCGGTGAGCGCGAGCACCAGCCCGCCGCCCACGAGGAACGCCACGGAGGCGGCCATCCCGCCCCACGCGGCGGTCGCCACCCAGCGCGGGTACGGGTGCTTGGCGTTGACGATGTCCTCGAGCCGTGCGTGCGCCTCCTCGATCGGCCCCGGGTTGCGCACGAGCTGCTCCACGTCCGCCAGCCGGGTGTAGTCGAGACCGCGCTGCCGGACGACGCGGATCGAGGTGATCGGCAGTGCCTCCGTGCCGCGGTGGCACGACACGCTGATGGAGGTGTAGATCACGTCGACTTCCGTGTGCGGCAACCCATAGCTCTCTGTGACGGAGAGAATCGTCGCTGTCACATCGGCCGCACCGGCTCCACTGGCCATTTGGACCTCACCGATCTTCAATGCGAGATCGAGTACCAGGTGAACCGTGGTGTCATCGGGCAGAGCAGGGCCGTGCAGGCTGTTCGTGGAAATGTTGCGCACCTCCGTCGTGGATCGTGACGGGCACTTCGGCTGTTGCTGTGTCATCGGCCACCTCCGATCGGGCGACCCGAAAAAGAGGACATGATCACTGTCCGTTGGTTACCCTCCTGACCTGGTCAAGGCGGTCGTCACGACGCTTTGGGCCACTCGGTTGGTTGGCCCGACTCCGGTCGGAGCAATCCGATCACACTGAGAGCAGACCGTTCGCCGCAGGTAGCACCCGCAACGGGCGCTTACGATGTTCGCGAACACCGACCGGCCGGCGTAGCTCAATTGGCAGAGCACTCGCCTTGTAAGCGAAAGGTTAGGGGTTCGATTCCCCTCGCCGGCTCCACCGGAGAAGAGGGTTCGCCCAGGTTGGCGGGCCCTCTTCGCATTCACTCCGCGCCGTCGTTCAGTTCTTGCGGACGAGCCCGGTGAACCCCGCGACGCTCAGCGTGGCGAACGACCAACCCAGGACCTGCACGGCCCAGCCTGCTCCGGTCGCCCACTGCCCGGCTGGACCGTTCGCCAGTTCGCACCTCGGTGTGCCACCGAGCTTCACGAGCGGGATCGCGAGATCCGCCGCAAGACTGATCCTGTTCACCGGTGAACAGGCGTCGGCTGGGCGGTCCTTGGCCGGTGTGAGGCCGTTGAACTGCCCTGCTGTCCACACGAGACCCATCGCCAGCAGGAACGTCACCAGAAGTCCGGCCACCGCTCGTGACGGCCGGTAGCCGTAGCCGAGAGTGACGCCCAGGAACCAGTGCCACAGCTTGTTGCCGGGGTCGCCGTGACGGCGGAGGTCCTCCTGCTGCGCGATCAGCGCGCGCCGGGCCTTGTGCTCGTGGCCCGCGGCGCGGTGAACGGCAGCGAGCTGCTGGTACGGCTGGGCTTCGTAGTGGCGGGTGTGGTCACGCAGCATCGTGAGCCACACGTCGATGTCGTCCGGCTGGTTCGCATAGGTGAGACCGTCCAGCGCCACGGTGAAGCCTTCGGCTTTCATCCACTCCGACTCGCTGAGGTGGAGCTGGCCGCCCACCTTCGTGCCGGCGAGTTCGAGTTCGCAGCCCCGGCCTCGATTGGTCAACTTCGTGGACTCGATGACGAGATCGCCGTTCACGGCGGTGCCGGTGAGGTCGAGGGCCGCGAACCTGCCGGCTGTGCTGATCTCGGCGTCGGTGATCGCGATGCTCGCGCCCACCTCGGTCCGGTGCAGCACCACGGCTTGGCCGAGGCGACTCCGCACCGAGCCGCCGAGGACGAGCGTGGAGCCGACGCGGGTGTCGATCATGGAGATGGTGTCGGCGTCCGAACGAGCGTCGAAACCGCCTTCCAGCAACACGTCCTGCGAGAATGCCGCTCCGTCGAGGCACAGCGCCTTGGCACCTCGCAGCACGGCGCCGTTCATCCGCAAACTGGAGGCCTTGGCGTCGAACAGCTGCACGGCGAGCGCGTCCTTCGACCTGACGAAGGCTCCGGTGAGTTCGACGTCCGCTCCCACCTTCGCGTTGTGCGCGATGAGCGCGACGCCCGACTCGCTGACGACCACGGCCTCGCGGAGGTTCAGCTCACCACCGATGTCGCAGACGTCGAGCACGACCTTGCGGGCGTACAGGCCGGTGGCGGTCATGCTCCGGCTGACGTGCAGGCCGGACGCGAACAACCTCGTCGTGCTGGCCCCGGACATCAACAAGGAGCCGTCGATGCGCGCGTTTTCGAGGTCCACCGTTCCGCTGCAGCGTGCGCGCTCCAGGTTCAGGTAGCGGGTGCGCAGGTTCTCCGCGCGCAACTCCGGCAGCGTGGACCCCTCGAGCGACAGCGCGGGCAGTTCGGTGTCGTGCATCAGCACGTGTTCTTCGAAGACGCAATCGTCCAGCTGCAGGGCTGTCGAGGTGCTGATGAAGCTCAGGTCCAGCACGCCGGTGACGCGGACGCCCACCAGCAGGAGACCGCGCGGATCCACCTCGCCCGACCGCACCAGGTCCCGGATCGCCGTGGCGCGCACCACGTTGTTCCCACGGCGTGAGAGGTCGAGCACCGCACCCGCCCCGGCCGCGCGGATCATGTCCTGCTCTGTCCCACTAGGACGTGACATTGTTGGTCCCATGTCCTACCTCGCGGATAGCGCGCGCTACGACCAGATGACCTACCGGCGGACGGGGCGCAGCGGTCTCAAGCTGCCCGCCATCTCCCTCGGTCTGTGGCACAACTTCGGCGGTGACCGGCCGTACGAGTTGGGCCGGGGCATCGCGCGGAGGGCGTTCGACCTCGGTGTCACGCACTTCGACCTCGCCAACAACTACGGTCCGCCCTACGGTTCGGCGGAGATCACGTTCGGGCAGATCCTGAAGGATGATCTCAGGCCGTACCGCGACGAGCTCGTGATTTCCACCAAGGCCGGCTACGACATGTGGGACGGGCCGTACGGGGAGTGGGGCAGCCGCAAGTACCTGCTGAGCTCGCTCGACCAGTCGCTGACGCGGATGGGTCTCGACTACGTCGACATCTTCTACTCGCACCGGTTCGACCCGGAGACGCCGCTGGAAGAGACGATGGGCGCCCTGGTCAGCGCCGTGCAGCAGGGCAAGGCGCTCTACGTCGGCATCTCGTCGTACTCGCCCGCGAAGACCCGCGAGGCCGCGCAGCTGCTCAAGAGCGCCGGGGTGCCGTTGCTGATCCACCAGCCGTCCTACTCGATGCTCAACCGCTGGATCGAGCCGGAGCTGCTGGACACGCTGGAGGAGGTCGGCGCGGGCTGCATCGCGTTCTCGCCGCTCGCGCAGGGCATGCTGACCGACCGCTACCTGAACGGCATTCCCGAGGGATCGCGTGCCACGCAGGGCAAGTCGCTGTCGACGGACCTGCTGAGCGAGCAGAACCTCGGCCGCATCCGGGCGCTCGACGAGATCGCGAAGTCGCGCGGGCAGTCGCTGGCGCAGCTCGCGCTGACCTGGACGATCCGCGACCCGCGCGTCACGTCGGCGTTGATCGGCGCGTCCTCGGTCGGGCAGCTGGAGCAGAACCTCGCGGCCCTGCAGGCGCCGCCGCTGACCGACGACGAGCTCGCCCAGATCGACGAGCACGCCGTCGAGTCGGGCATCGACCTGTGGGCCACGTCCTCGCAGGCGGAATGAGCTAGCCCGCGTGCCGGGGGAGGCGGATCGTGAAGACCGTCGACCCCGGCCTGCTGGTCAGCGCGATCGTGCCGCCGTGCGCCTCGACCAGCGACTGGACGACGGCGAGCCCGAGGCCGCTGCCGCCGCGCTGGCGGGTCCGGGAGTCGTCCACGCGGTAGAACCGGTCGAAGATCCGCGCCTGGTCGTCCTCCGGGATGCCGGGACCGGTGTCGGCCACGCGGATCACCGCCCAGCCGTTCTCGGCCGTCACCTCCACCGACACGGCGGTGCCGGCGGGGGTGTGCACGGCCGCGTTGGTCAGCAGGTTGTCGAGCACCTGCCGCAGGCGCGCCGGATCGGCGGTCATGGTCACCGTGTCGGCGTCCAGCGACAGCTCGTGGGTCTGCCGAGCCGTGCGGAACGCGTCGGCGGCCGCCTCGGCGACCACGGACAGGTCCACCTCCTCCGGGCGCAGCGGCGGTTCCGACTCCGCGGAGTCCAGGCGGGCGAGCAGCAGCAGGTCGTCGAGCAGCACGCTCATGCGCGACGCCTCCGAGCGCAGCTTCTCCAGGTGCTTCTCGCGTTCGCCGGGTTCGTTGGCCGCCGCGTACTTGAAGAGGTCGGCGTAGCCGCGCAACGAGGTCAGCGGCGTGCGCAGCTCGTGCGAGGCGTCGGCGATGAACCGCCGCAAGCGTTGTTCTGCCGCCGTGCGCGCGGACAACGACGAGTCGATGTGCGCGAGCATCTTGTTGAACGCCTCGCGCAGCTCCTCGACCTCCACGCCGCCGCCACGTCCGTCCACGCGCGCGTTGAGGTCGCTGGAGTCGGTCAGGTCGTGCGAGGAGATGTCGTGCGCGGTGTCCGCCATGTCCGACAGGGGGCGCATGCCCTTGCGGATCAACGCCTGCCCGCCCACGACCAGCGCGACGAGCGCGGCCAGGAACGCGATCACGCTGACGGTGACGAGCTGGGAGATCGTGCCGTCGCGGTCGGTCATCGGTGCCGCGCTGACCACGATGAACTCGTCCTGGACGATCTGGCAGGCGCGCAGCCGGAACCTGCCCTCGCCGCGCAGGTACTCGGTCTGGAACCCGTCGGCCGTCAGCGCCTTCTTCGCGAGGGCGTCGAACTCCTCGCGGTCCTGCGGCTGCTGGCCGCCGGGCAGGGCCGTGACGCCACCGTTCTCGATCTTGTAGACGACGGCGAACCAGTCCGGCGGGATCTTGGTGACCTTGCCGTAGTACTCGACCTCCTTGGCCGCGCCCTGCTGGCTGATCACCATCTGGTCGTCGAGGCGGCGGTCGAGGAACGACTGCATCGAGGCGACCATCACCCAGCCGACGATCACGAACACCGTGAGCGCGAGCGCGCCCAGCGCCAGCGCGAGCCGGGTGCCGAGCCGCCAGTCGCGCATCGGCTTCCAGGCGAGCTTCACCGCGGGCTCACTGGGCTGCTCGGCGGAGCACGTACCCCACACCGCGCACGGTGTGGATCAACGGCTCGCGGCCGTCGTCGAGCTTGCGGCGCAGGTGCGAGATGACGAGCTCGACCACGTTGGACCGGCCGCCGAAGTCGTACTCCCACACGTGGTCGAGGATCTGCGCCTTCGTGAGCACGGCCGGGGAGCGCCGCATGAGGTACCGCAGCAGCTCGTACTCGGTCGGCGTCAGCGTCACGAGCTTGCCGCCGCGGCGGACCTCGCGGGTGTCCTCGTCCATCACCAGGTCGGAGACCTTCAGCACGGACCGCTTCCACGACGGACCGGTCGAGCGGCGCAGCACGGCCCTCAGCCGGGCCATGAGCTCTTCGACCGAGAAGGGTTTCACGAGGTAGTCGTCGCCGCCTCGGGTGAGACCCGCCACGCGGTCCGCGGTGCCGTCACGGGCCGTCAGGAAGACCACGGGCACCATCGCGCCGGCCGACCGGAGCCGATCGAGAACGGTGAACCCGTCCAGGTCGGGCAGCATGAGGTCGAGCACCACGATGTCCGGCTGGAACTCGGCCGCCTCCCTCAACGCCTCTTCGCCGTTGAGCGCGGTCGCGGCCTGCCAGCCCTCGTACCGGGCGACGGTCGCGACGAGGTCAGCGATGTGCGGCTCGTCGTCCACGACGAGCAATCGAACCGAGTTGCCCTTGTCCACGTGCTCATGGTGCGCCACCCGGTGGTTCCCCCGCTCGATCGACAGGAAGTCGACAGCGCGGGCAAAGGAGAGCCACAGCCGCGGCGCAGAGGATCGACCACGACCGCCGGAGACCGCCCGACCGAGGAGCCCGCCGTGACGACCACCCTGCAGCACCCCGCGCGACCGGCGCGGGCCGGCCGGGCGACGCCGCACGAGGTGCTGGCCAAAGCCGGCCTCTACGTGTTCCTCCTGGCCAACGCGGCGTTCGTGACGTACCTGTTCAACGCGGCGGGCGTCGGCTCGAACAAGCTGGTCAACTTCGGCAGGCTCGCGGGCCTCTACGGCGCGCTCGCGATGGCGTTCCAGCTGCTGCTGGTGGCGCGGCTGCCGTGGCTCGACCGGCGGCTCGGCATGGACAAGCTCACCTCGTGGCACCGCTGGGTCGGCTTCACGATCTTCTGGATGCTGATCGGGCACCTGGTCTTCATCGCGTTCGGCAACGCGGGCTCCGAGGGGCCGATCGCCGAGGTCGTCCGGCAGGCGACCGAACTCGAAGGCGTCCTCCGCGCGCTGGTGGCGTGGGCGGTCATCATGGTCGTCGGCGTCGTCTCGGCCCGTTTCGCGCGGCGCAAGATGGCCTACGAGACCTGGCACTTCATCCACCTCTACACCTACATCGCGATCTTCCTCGCGTTCTCGCACCAGGTCGCGGTCGGCAGCACGTTCCGCAAGTCCGCGCTCGCCACGGGCTACTGGTGGGGGCTCTGGGCGTTCGCGCTGGGCTCCGTCCTGATCGGACGCGTCGTGCTCCCGCTGTGGCGCAACTGGCGCCACCGGTTCCACGTGGCCGCCGTCGTGCCCGAGGCGCACAACGTCGTCTCGGTCTACATCGAGGGCAGGGACCTCGACCGGCTCGGCGCCCAGGCCGGCCAGTTCTTCCTCTGGCGGTTCCTGACCAAGGACCGCTGGTGGCAGGCCAACCCGTTCTCGCTGTCCGCCGCGCCCAACGGCAAGTACCTGCGGCTCACCGCGAAGGCGCTCGGCACCGGCAGCGCGGACATCCGCAACGTCCAGGTGGGCACCCGCGTGTTCGCCGAAGGCCCGTACGGCGCCTTCACGACCATGCACCAGATCAAGCCCAACGCGCTCCTCGTCGCGGGCGGTGTCGGCGTCACGCCGGTCCGCGCGCTTCTGGAGGAGATCAAGGGCCACGTCGTGGTGCTGTACCGGGTCGGCGACCCGCGCGAGGCGGTGCTGCTGCGCGAGATCGAGGGCCTCGCGAAGGCCAAGGGCGCGGTGCTGCGCCTGGTCACCGGCTCGTCGAAGACGATCACCCCGAACGGCCCGCTGCTCGGCCCGGAGAACATCGCCGCGCTCGTGCCGGACGTGCAGGACCGCGACGTGTTCATCTGCGGCCCCGGCGGCATGACCGACGCGGTGATCACCAGCCTCGACGAGCTGGGAGTGCCCAGCAACCAGATCCACGCCGAGCGCTTCGCGCTGGCCGACTGAGAGGGTCCGACGACGTGAAGAGGGCAATTCCCGTTCTGGCGCTGAGCGTGGCCGGTCTCGTCCCGGTCTGGCTCTACTCGCCGGCTTCCGGCCACGAGGGCGAGATCAGCGAGGTCGCCGCACCGGAGGCGCAGCAGCAGACGGCGCCCCGGAGCACCCAGGCCGCGCCCAAGTCCACCGGTGCCGCGCCGAAGACGACGCAACCCCGCCAGCAGCAGACCACCCAGCAGCAGACCACCCAGCAGCAGGCGCAGAACCGCAGCGTCTCCGGGCCCGCGGTGAACACGTCCGAGGGCACCGTGCAGGTGCAGGTGGTGTTCCAGGGCACCAAGATCGTCGACGTGAAGGCGTTGCGGGCGCCCAACAGCAACCCGACCAGGACGGCGCTGCCGCTGCTGCGCGAGTCGGCCCTGAAGGCGCAGAGCGCGGACATCGACACGGTGTCCGGCGCGACCGCGACCTCCGAGGGGTACAAGCAGTCGCTGCAGGCCGCCCTCGACGGGGCGAGGTAGGGATGTCCGTGCGGCGCGTCGACCACGTCATGGGCCTGCCGATCTCGGTGGACCTGCGTGACGGGGACGCCGCACTGGCCGAGCGGGCGTTCGCCTGGCTGCGCGAGGCGGACGCCCGGTTCTCGCCGTTCAAGCCCGGCAGCGAGGTGTCCAGGTTGGACCGGGGCGAGCTCACCGGGGAGGAGCTCAGCCCGGACCTGGTCGAGGTGCTGTCGCTGTGCGACTGGTACGAGCAGTCGACCGGCGGCGCGTTCACGGCGCGGCTGCCGGGACGCGGCCTCGACCCGTGCGCGGTCGTGAAGGGCTGGGCCGTGCAACGCGCGGCGGACGTGCTGCGCGAGGGCGGCGCCACGTCGTTCTGCGTCAACGCGGGCGGCGACGTCGTGACGGCCGGCGAACCGGAACCCGGAAAGCCTTGGCGCGTCGGTGTTCGGCATCCCGACCTCGCCGACCGGCTGAGCGTCGTGCTCGGCGTGCGCGACGGAGCCGTTGCCACGTCAGCGTTGTACGAACGCGGTCAGCACATCCTCGACGGCCGCACCGGGCAGCCCGTGACGGGGTTGATCTCCGTCACGGTCTTCTCCGACGACCTCGCGATCGCGGATACCACTGCCACAGCGGCGTTCGCGCTGGGCAGGGAGGGGATCGGGTGGGCGGCGGCGCAGGAGGGGTGCGAGGTCTTCATCGTCGACGAAGATCGTCGCGTGCACTCGAGTCCTGGACTTCCCGTGCACATCTGTTAGCATGATCGCCCAACGGAGCCTTGACTCCGGGGCACGTTTCGTTGATCAAGAGCTGGATCGGAGCTCGCGCTCGGGGCAAGTCCCGGCCTGCTGTCGACCAACTGCTCGTGCGAGAAAGCCTGCTGTGTTGCGAATTCGGGAGCGCAACCCAGCAGGCTTTTTCTGTGTCAGGCGTAGCGGTCCTCGTTGAAGTCGAGGTTGACCGCGGACATGCCGAGGTCGCGTCCCATCGCGTCGAGCACGTCCACCATCTCGAGGCCCATCAGCCAGTCGCGGGGCAACGCGTCCGCGCCGTGCAGCGCGCCGAGGATGTTCCCCGTCAACGCCGCCGTGGCGTCGCTGCCGCCGGAGTGGTTGGCCGCCGCGCGCATCGCGTCGACGAACTGCGCCGGCTTCGGGTGCGTCAGCACGGTGTAGACCGCTATCGCCAGCGCCTCCGGACCCGTCCAGCCGCTGCCGAGCCGGTCGACGCGCACGGGTGACTGGCCGTCGTGCTCCTCGGCCAGCACCACGGCTCGCGTGAGGACGGTCGCGGTGTACGTGTCGTCGCGCAGCACCCGGCCGATGACCTGGTCGACGGCCTCGCGCACCGGCCTGCCCTTCACGGCGAGCAGGTGCACCAGCAGCGCCAGCGCGCCACCGGACACCCAGCCGCCCGTGCCGCCGTGCGTCAGCGCGGCGAAGCGGCAGCCCAGGTCGTACGCGATCGCCGCGGACGGCGCGAAACCCGCCGGAGCGGTGCGCGTCACGCCGTTGCAGCCGGACGACTCGTTGTGCGGGTTCTCCGGAGTGGACGGTGTCTCGGCAGCCAGCGCGCGCAGGCACGTCAGGCCCGGCGAGCGGCTCTCGTACAGCCGTTCGTCGGCGAGCAGGCCCACCGCGCCCTGCTCGGGAGCCGGTTGCTGCTGGGTGACCAGCCACCGCCGGTAGCTGTGCCAGACCATCTCCATCGGTTGCCACTCGCCGGTGCGCTTGCCGCGCACGTACGCGCGCAGGTAGCCGTCGGCGGTGAAGAGGGTCAGCTGGGTGTCGTCGGTGAACAACGCGGGCTTCGGAGGTCCCAGGACGCCCTCGGGGCCGTGTTCGCGCTGGATGTCGGCCCAGCCGAGGTACTGCACAGGAGCACCGAGCGCATCACCGAGAGCGCCGCCGAGGAGACACCCGGCGCCGCGGTCAACCACGGAGTTCCGATCTCGCGGCACCCGTGAACAGTAGCGCCCCGCGAACTCGGGCCGCACTTGTATCTGGGACGGCCCCCCGCCCACCTGTTGAAGTGACGAGGTCGGCACGGGAGAGGGAGGGGCATGCGGAGCAAAACCGGACTCGAGTTCGGCGTGCTCGGTCCACTCCAGGTGCTCGCCGACGGACGGCTCGTCCAGCTGGGCCGCCGCGGCATGCGCGGGCTGCTGGCCATGCTGGTCGTCGAGGCGAACCGACCCGTCTCGATCGACCGGATCGTCGACGCGCTGTGGACGGACGCGCCTCCGGCCACGGCGCGGACCATCGTGCACGGTTACGTCTCGCGGCTGCGCAAGGTGCTGGAGGAGGCCGACCCGTCGGCCTCCGCGACCATCCGCACCACGCCGACGGGGTACCAGCTGACCGTGGACCCGTGGCGTCTCGACCTGCACCGCGCCCGGCAGCTCGTGGCGTCTGCCCGCGGCAAGCCCGCCGCCATCAGGGCGGGCTTGCTGCGCGAGGCGTTGGGTCTGTGGCGCGGCCCGGTGCTCGTGGACGTACCGGGCGACCCGATGACCTCGGGCCTCGAGGAGCTGCGGCTGTCGGCGTTGGAGGAACGCATCGACGCCGAGCTGGAGCTGGGCCGCCACCTGGAGCTGGTGGGCGAGCTGCGCGGGCTGTGCACCGAGTACCCGTTCCGGGAACGCCTGGTCGCGCACAGCATGCGCGCGCTCTACCGGTCCGGGCAGCGCGCCGACGCCCTGGAGGCCTACCAGCGGTTCCAGCGCCGTGCCGTGGACGAGCTGGGCATCGACCCCGGACCGCAGCTGCGGGCGCTGCACGAGCAGGTGCTGCGCGACGACCCGGCGCTGAGCGTGGTCGGTCCCGTCGAGTCGCGTCCCGTCGCACCGCGGGCGGGGATCGTGGCGCCCGCGCTGCTGCCCGCGTCCGCGTCGAGGCTGTTCGGCCGGGACGACGACAAGGCGTGGCTCGACACCGTCTGCGCGGCCAGGAACCTGCTCGCGACGACCGTGGCCGTGCTGACCGGTGCGCCCGGCGTCGGCAAGAGCGCCCTCGCGATCACGTGGGGGCACGAGAACTCCGCGATGTTCCCGCACGGCGTGCTGTTCGCGTCGCTCGGCGACACCGAGCCCGGTGAGGTGCTGACCAGGTTCCTCGTGGCGCTGGGCGTGCCGGCGGACGGCGTGCCGGTCGCGGTGCAGGACCGCGTCGGCCTGTACCGCTCGTTGCTGCACCGCCGCCGCGTGCTGGTGGTGCTGGACGACGCGACGGCCTTCGACCAGGTCCAGCCGCTGCTGCCGCCGGGGTCGGGCTCGGTCGTGCTGGTGACGTCGCGGTCACAGCTCGAACGGCTCGTCGTCACCCACAGCGCCCGCGTGCGCAAGCTCGGCCCGCTGGACGACGACGCCGCCCGGGAACTGGTCGACGACGTGCTGGGCAGGTCCCTGTCGTCGGAGGACCCGGTGGCGGCGAAGAAGCTCGCGGAGCTGTGCGGCGGGCTGCCGCTCGCGCTGCGGGTGGCGGCGGCGAAGCTCGTGATCAGTCCGGAGTGGACCGTCGAGGAGCTGGTGGGGGAGCTGGCCGACGACGGTCAGCGCCTGCGCGGCCTCGACCTGCCCGAGGCCGGGGTGGGGGTGTCGCGCGCGCTCGACCTCTCGACGCGCGCCCTGCCGTCCGAGCTCGGCGAGGTCTTCCAGTCCGTCGGCCTCGCACCCGGCCGGTGGATGTCGTCGCACGCCGTGGCGGCGCTGACCAGCACCCGCGTCGAGTCGGCCCGCGACCGGCTGACGCAGCTCGTCGAGGTGAACCTGCTCGTCGAGCCGTGGCCGGACGGGTTCACGATGCACGAGCTGGTCCGGCTGTACGTGCGCGGAGTCGGCCGTGCGGACCAGGATTCGTTGCGGCGCCTGGTGAACTACTACCTGGTCGTGTGCGACCACGTGCGCCGCGCCATCCGGCCGGCGCGCGACGGTCTCGACTTCGCGTTGCGGGACAACGGGTCCACGTCCCTGCCGGCGTTCGACGACCCGGTCGGCTGGTTCGACCGGGAGTGGCCCAACATCGTCGCGGTCGTGCACGCGGCCGCCGAACGGGGTCTGCACGACCAGGTGTGGCAGCTCGTCCGGCTGCTGCACCACTACGCGACCGTGCGCGCGCTCACCGGCGAGTGGGTGGCGCTGGTCGGGTTCGGCCTGGCCGCGGCCGAGGTGACGGGGAGCCGCCTCGGCCAGGTCCTGATGCTGGACACGACCTACACGACGAACGCCCGGCTGGGACGACCCGTCCTGCTGCCGGACGCGCGCCGTGCGCACCGGCTCGCGACCGAGCTGGGGGAGCGCCAGTACCTGGTGCTGACGCTCGCCCAGCTCGCCGACGTCCTGTTCCGCCTGCACCTGCACGACGAGGCGCTGCTGCACTTCTGGGAGTCGGTGCAGCTGGCCCAGCAGTCCGGCGACACCGTCGGCGAGGCCCACGGCCTCAACAACGTGGCGCAGGTCGAGCAGGCCCGCGGCCACGTGGACGTCGCCCTGCGGCACCAGACCCACGCCGTCGAGGTGTACCGGCGCTCGGGCGACCAGGTGGCGTTGGTCCGCGGCCTCGCGAACCTCGCCGAGCTGCACCTCGACGCGGGAGACCTCGACCAGGCCGAGCTGCTGGCCCGCCAGGTCGTCGACCAGGCCGCCGTCGCCGACGTCCTGCACCTGGAGGGCTTCGGCCGCCACGTCCTCGGCTCGGTGTTGCTCCGGCGGGCGGAATGGGTTGCTGCGGCAGCGGAATTGACGGAGGCGCTGCGCCTGTACTCCCAGGTCAACTCGGCCCGCGCGGTCGAGGTGCGGGCTCTTCTGGACTCGCTGTCGTCCGAGGTTTAGCGGGCGTTTAGTCATCTGGTCCCAAAACATGGGATGTTGGACGTGCAGGCAGCCGAGTGGGGGATTGCCGAGGGGGTAAGGCGCCTGCACCGGAAAGGAGCCCGACCGGCATTCGGGGGAGAGTGCCGGTCGGGCTTTCCGCTCCTAGCCGTAGTTCTCCTCGGTGCACCGCGCCAACGGCAAGAGCTCCGGCCGTTTCGGCGCCAGCCCGTCCCCCATCGACTCGCCCCTGAGCGTGCGGCCGATCCACGGCACGACGTGCTCGCGCGCCCACTTCAGGTCGGCCTTGCGCTGGGTCACCCAGTCCGCCTGCTGGAGAGCGGGCCACGGCTCGTTCCAGGAGGGGCTGTCGATCAACCCGAGCACCTCCGCGGCCTTGAGCGCGACCCGCCGGTGACCTTCGGGCGACAGGTGCAACCTGTCCTCGCCCCAGGCCCGGCGGTCGTGCAGCACCTGCATGGACCACAGGTCGACCATCCGGCAGTGGTAGCGCTCGGCGATCGACCACAGGTGCGAGTTGTAGATGGCGATCTTGCCGCGCAGGCTTCTGAGCAGCGGGGTGGACCGCGTGTCGAAGCCGGTGAAGATGAGGACGTCCGACCCCGCGGCCCTGAGGTCGGCCACGGCCACCTCGTAGACCTCGGCGACCGCGTCGGGATCGCTGTTCGGCAGCATGATGTCGTTGCCGCCCCCGCAGAACGTGACGAGGTCGGGCTTGAGGGAGATCGCGAGCGGCACCTGATCGTCGATGATCTCCTGCAGCATCTTGCCCCTGACCGCGAGGTTCGCGTACCGGAACTCGGGTCCGTTCCGGGCGAGCATCCCGGCCAGGCGGTCGGCCCAGCCGACGTAGGTGTCGCCGGGCCCCGGGTCGTCCATGCCCTCGGTGAAGCTGTCCCCCAGGGCCACGAGACTGTTCCATCGCAGCAGCACTGCATCCCCCTTCGCTGTCCGCCGGGCCTGTCCTGCCCCGGCGGAGTCCTGCGTCCGTCCGCCGGGCCTGCCCGGCCCGGACGGGGTGTCGCCAGGCCGCGGGATCCGTCCGGCCGCTGTGGCGGTTGCGCGGATCCTGCTCCGCCGCGGTGCCGGCTCCGCTGCCGAACCGCCGCGGTGGTGTTGCGGCCGTCGCTCGCGGGCTCCCATCCGCAGGCGACTGGTGAGCATGCACAACGAACGCCTGGTTACGCCACCGTCGGTTACGGCATCGTAGGTTCCGCCGCAGCGGGCGACGATCCTTTTACCACTCGTTCGAGGGAAGCTGGAGAGCGTTCCAGGGGATTCGTCCCGGTCGGTCGCTACCTTCTGCCGGGTGCGATCTGGTTTGCCGCTTCCGTCTCTTTCCGTGGGTGTCGCGCTCGTCACAGCCGGGGTGGTCGCCGGGCTGGTGATCGGCGGGTTGCCCGGTGCCGCGCCGGGTGGCGGGGGCGATGGTGGGCCCGGTGAGCCGGAGGTGGCCCAGATCGGCGGTGACCAGCCGCCGATGGAGTTCGCGCCCTCGTCCGGTGCGGTCCGGCCCACTCGGGGGAGCCGGGCGGTTGTCGTCACTCCGCCGCCTCATTCGCACCCCGTGGTCACTCCTGAGGGAGGTGCGGCTCGGGAGAGTTCGGGGGCGGCTGCGGAGAGCGTCGTGGGGACGACTGTGTTGCCGTCCGGGGTCGCGCCTTTGTCTTCCGGAGTTCTGGTGTCTGAGGTTTCTTCCGTGGTGGCGCCGGTTCCGTAGTTGGTCGCGTTGGTGGAGCGTCCGGGAAGACGCTCGGCTTCGCCTTCGCGAGTGGTCTTGGGTTTCCGTTGCGGACACCGGGTGTGGGCCTTTCCGAGGGGGCTCCGCCGCCGACAGCCCCCTCGGAAAGGGGTGGGACCACTGCTCGGGGCGCCGCCGCCGAAAGCCCCGAGCAGTGGGCTGGGCCGTCTCAGGAGGCGCCGCCGCCGGTCTGCCCCCTGAGACGGGGCTGTCTACCCGCTGGCCGCCACGTCCAGGGTGGCTGCCGGCAGGTGGTCGCTGTAGGCCGAGCGCAGCCTCAGCTCCGCGCTCGGCGAGGCCCCGATGTGGTCGAGGCCCAGGAGTGCCGCGCCCACCACCGGTGGCACGTCGACCAGGCGGACCCGGGCCAGCGGGGCGGCTTCTGCGATCTGCCTGCTGACCGGGCCCACCACCACGTCACCGGTGTTCGTGAGGACTCCGCCGCCCAGTACGACGTCGACGGGCTCGTCCACCAGGTTCAGCTTGCGCAGGGACACGGTGGCGAGGAGGACGATCTCCTCGATCAGGCGGTCGACCTGGTGCAGGGCAACGGAATCGCCCTGTGCGGCCACCTCGAAGACCAACGGGCAGAGGGCGTGCGGGTCCAGTTCGAGCTCCTCGAAGTGGATCTTCTCCACCACGTTGAGGATCGAGGTCTCGCCGTAGTGCTCCAGGAGAGCGGGGAGGAGGAGGGTGGGCCGGCCCCGGCCGTCCTCCGCTCGCACCGCGTGCCAGAGGGCGTCGTTGCCCAGTTGGCCGCCGCCTCCCCAGTCGCCGGAGATGGCGCCCAGGGCCGGGAAGCGGTGGGTTCGGCCGTCCCGGGCCACGCCCACCGCGTTGATGCCCGCTCCGCACACGACCGCCACACCCCCGGCGGCGGCGGTGCCCGCGCGGAGCAGGGCGAACGTGTCGTTGCCGACGAACGTCGTGCGTGACCAGCCCCGCTCGGAGATCGCTCGCGTCAGGTCCTCCTCCTCGCGGGGCAGGTCTGCTCCCGCGAGGTAGGCGGACGTGTGCGCGGCGATCGGCTCGTCGGGGGACAGTCCCGCCTGAGCTGCGGCCTCGCGTGCCAGTGCCTCGAACACGTCGAGTCCGCGCTTCATGCCCACGGTCTGCGGCGGGGCGCCGGGGCCGCGCACCTGCGCGAGCACCTTGCCGTCCGCGTCGACCAAGAGCACCGCGGTCTTGCTGTTCCCGCCGTCGATGGCGAGCACCCGGTCGGTCATCTGTCAGTTTCCCTTCACCCACGGCAGCAGGTCGCGGTTCTGCGCGATCAGCTCGTCGGCCAGCCGGTCCGCGAGCGCGTGCTGACCGATCAGCGGGTGGGCGAGCAGCGCGTTCGCCACCCGGTCTCGGCCGCCGTGCCTCGCTGCTTCCAGCGCCAGGTACTCGTACGCGGTGACGTGCGAGATCAGGCCGGAAATGGACGGTTCCACGGGACGGACGGGCAGCGGCGTGCCGCCGTTCGAGTCCACTGTGGAGGACACCTCGACCACGGCGTCGTCGGGCAGGAAGGGCAGAGAGCCGTTGTTCCGCACGTTCACGACGTGCCTCTCGGCTCCTTCGCCGCCGGTCAGCGCGTGCACCAGCTGCACGGCCGCCTCGGAGTAGTACGCGCCGCCGCGCTGCCCGAGCTGCTCCGGCTTCGTCACGACCGACGGGTCGCCGTAGATGTCGAGCAGCTCCTTCTCGACGGCGGCGACGACCTCTGCCCGCGGCGGCTCGTTCAGCTGCTTCTTCACGACGGCGTCGTGGTTGTAGAAGTAGTTCAGGTAGTACGACGGCACCATGTTCAAGCGTCGCATCAGAGCGCCGTCGATGCCGATGTGCTCGGCCAGGCCCTCGACGTGGTCCCGCAGGAGCTCCGGCAGTCGGTCGACGCCGTCCACGTGCACCCCGCGTTCCCAGGTGAGGTGGTTCAGGCCGACGTGCTCCAGCTCCACGGTGGACGGGTCGACGCCGAGCAGGGCGGCCGTCCAGCGCTGGAACGTGATCGCCACGTTGCACAGGCCGATCGCCTTGTGGCCCTCCTGCAGCAACGCGCGCGTCACGATGCCGACCGGGTTCGTGAAGTTCACGATCCACGTGTCGGGGCCGGCGAGGCGGCGCACCTCGTCCGCGATGTCCAGGACCACCGGCACGGTCCGCAGGGCCTTTGCGAGGCCTCCCGCGCCGGTGGTCTCCTGGCCGACGCACCCGCAGGTGAGCGGGAACGTCTCGTCCGAGGCGCGCGCCTTCTGCCCGCCGACCCGCAGTTGCAGCAGGACCGCCGACGCGCCCTCGACGCCTTCTTCGAGCGACGAGGTGGTGCGGACCTTCGCCGGGTGTCCCGCGTGGTCCAGCAGGCGCTGGCTGAACGGGCCGACGAGGCCGAGGCGGTGCTGGTCCGGGTCGACGAGGACGATCTCGTCCACCGCCAGGCTGGTGCGACGGCCGGCGATGCCGTCGACCAGCTCCGGTGTGTAGGTGGACCCGCCACCGACGACGGTGAGTTTCACCCTTTTACCCCCGTGAACGTGATTCCCTTGACGAACGACTTCTGGGCGAAGACGAAGAGGACGACGGCCGGCACCATCGTCAGGAACGTCACCGCCATCGACGAGTTCCACTGGACGATGTGCATGCCCTTGAACGTCGCCAGGGCCAGCGACAACGTCCACTGGTCCTTCACCTCGCCGGTGTAGAGCAGCGGGCCGAAGTAGTCGTTCCAGGTGAAGAGGAAGCAGAACAGCGCGGTGGCCGCGATGCCGGGCTTCGCCATCGGCACGATGATCCGCACCAGCGCCTGGAACTCCGAGCAGCCGTCCACCCTCGCCGCGTCCACGTAGGACTGCGGGATGGTGAGCATGAACTGGCGCAGCAGGAAGATGCTGAACGCGTCGAACAGGAAGTACGGCACGATCAACGGCCACAGCGTGCCCGTCAGGCCCAGCGACGACCAGGTGTCGTACAGCGGCACGGCCACGACCTGCGGCGGCAGCATCATCGCGCCGATGACGAGCAGGAACGCGAGGTTCCGGCCGCGCCACTGGAGCTTCGCGAGCGCGTAGGCCGCCGGGATCGACGAGATCAGCATGCCCGCGGTCGCGAGGAGCGAGTACGTGAGGCTGTTGACCAGGTACCGCAGCAGCGGCGCCTTGTCGAAGACCTCGACGAAGTTCTCCCAGTGCCACTCCGCCGGCCACAGGTTCGAGGTGAACGCCTGGTCGTCCGACATCACCGCGGTGAGGAAGACGAACACGACGGGGGTGGCGAACATCAGGCCGAGGGCGAGGCCGATCGCGTGCGTCGCGACCCAGTTCAGGAAGCTGCCCGTGGAACGCCGGCGGCGTGGCCGCTCCGGTTCCGCGGGGACGTCGACCGGTGGTTTGGTCAGCGTGGCGGTCATGCTCCCGGACCCCCTTCCTCAGCGCTGGAGTTCTTGCGCATCCGCTGGACCAGCACGATGGTCACGGCGAACGAGATGACGAACAGGACCGTGGCCATCGCGGCCGCGTAGCCCATGTCGAAGTAGCGGAAGCCCTGCGTGTACAGGTAGACCGGGAACGTCAGCGTGGAGTTGTCCGGGAAACCGAGGTACTTGGTCGACCCGGTCGCGTCCGCCGCTCCCGAGCCGGCCGACCCCGCGACGACCGCCTGCGTGAAGAGCTGCAGCGCGAGGATCACCGAGTTCACGACGCCGAACAGCAGCACCGGGGAGATCGTCGGCAGCGTGACGTGCCACCAGCGCCGGATCGGGCCGGCGCCGTCGAGCTCGGCGGCCTCGTACTGCTCCTGCGGCACGTCGAGGATCGCGGCGAGGATGATGATCATCAGGTCGCCGGAGATCCACAGCATGATCGCGGTGATGCCGGGCTTGGCCCACGCCGGGTCCGAGAACCACAGCGGCGAGTCGACGCCGAACCAGCCGAGGACGCTGTCGACCGGGCCGCCGTTGGGGCGCAACACCATGAAGAACACGAGCGTCGCGGCCACCGGCGGTGCCAGGGACGGCAGGTAGCAGAGCGTCCGGATCAGGCCGACGCCCGACTTGAGGCGCGCGATGACCGATGCCACGCCCAGCGCGAACACCGTCCGCGCGATCGTGAGCACCACCACGAACCAGAGCGTGTTCGCGATCGCCTTGGTGAGCAGGGGATCTTTGAACATGAACTCGTAGTTCGCGAGCCCGTTGAACTCCGGCGGGTTGATCAGGTCGTACTTTGTGAAGCTGAAGACGACCGTGGTGACCAGCGGGTAGCCGAAGAACAGGACGAAGCCGATGATGGCCGGGGCCAGGAACCCGAGCACGGCGAGGCGGTGCCGGGCACGAGCCCGCCCCCTGCGCGGGGCGGGCCGAGCGCCAACGGAGGCGGTCATCGCGCGAATCCCTACTTGCCGCTCTTGGCGATCTGGTCGTCGATGTTCTTGTCGACTTCCTTCAGACCGGCTGCGAGGTCGGGGACCTTGCCCGACAGGTAGGAGACCGAGAAGTCCGTGACGGCCTTGATGTGCGCGTCACCGACGGGGGTGACGGGGTTGCCCTTGAGCTTGTCGCTCCTGGCGAGGTCGATGAACGTCTTGAACTGCTCGTCCACCTCGAGCTTCGGGCTCTCCAGGGCGGCCTTGGTGCTCGGGACGTTCTTGATGGCGTTCGAGAGGTCGACGATCGTGTCGGTGTCGAACGACAGGTGCTTGATCAGCTCCCACGCGGCGCCGGGGTTCTTGGCGCCCTTGGGGATGCCCATGATCGTGCCGGTGGTGAAGGCGGTGCCGTGGTCGGCCGGCTTCAGGGTCGGGAACGGGGCGGTGCCGAACTTGATCTGCGGTGCCTGCGCCTTGAGGAACGCGGTGCGGTACTCACCGTCGATCATCATCGCGATCTTGCCCTGGTGGAACGCGTGGTCGGCCGAGTACTCCTGGCCGAGGCCCGCGCGGAACCGCTCGAGGGCGTCGTAGCCGTAGAAGTCGACGAGCTTCTTCTGGAACTTCAACATCTCGCTGAAGCCGGGCGAGCTCGCGAGCGAGGACTTGCCGTCCTTCTCCCACTCCGCGCCGAACGACGGCGCGAGGATGGTCGGGCGGTTGGCGTAGAAGCCCATCGTGGGCAGGTAGCCCGCGACCTCGATGTCGCCGTTCGGCGCCTTCTTGGTCGCCTTCACCGCCGCGTCGTACAGCTCGTCGAGCGTCTTCGGCGGTGCCGTGATGCCGGCCTCGGCGAGCTTGTCCTTGTTGAAGTACATGGCGTACACGTCGGTGAGCATGGGCATCGCGCAGCGGTTGCCCTTGTACTCGGTGTACTCCTGGACCGCGGGGGAGATCTGGTTCAGGTCGACCTTGTCGCGCTCGATGTAGGACTTCAGCGGCTGGAACGCCCCGGAGGAGCAGAACTGGCCGATGTTGTCCGTGGTGAACGACAGCGCGACGTCCGGCGTGTTGCCCGACCGGATGCCCGCGGTGATCTTGTCGTCGTCCTGCGAGCCCTCGTGCTTGATCTCGATGTTGGGGAACTTCTCGTTGAAGGTCTTGAGGGCCTTGGTGACCTCGACGAGCTCGCGGTCGGAGTAGTTGCTCCAGACCGTGAGCGTCAGCTTGTCGTCCTTGCCAGGAGCAGCCGCGGCGTCGGAACTCGCGCCGCCGCCCTTGCCCGCCGCACATGCGGTGAGGGTCAGCGCTGCGACCATTCCTGCGGCGACACAGAGCAAGGCAGCACGGGTGTGCTCGCGCATGTGCACTCCTTCTCGATCAACGTGGGGACCCGGCGACCACAGGGCCGCGGAATGGAGCCGTGGTGGCTGCCGGCAGGCCGAACACCTGCTCGCGTGCGAAGGCCAGGGCCGAGTGCAGTGCGCCGCTGCGCACCGGTTTCCCGGTCACCAGTGCCAGCTGGACGGGAGTCCTCGGCACCACCAGTTGCCGCAGTTCCGCGGCAACGAGATCGTTCAGCGTCGTTCCACCCGCCTGGGCGATGTCGCCGGACAGGAGGACGAGCTCCGGGTCGAGCACCGCGACGACGCCGGCCACGCCGGTGGCCATCCGCCGGGCGAGGTCGCCCAGGAACTCCCGGCCCGCGGGGCCCGCGGCCAACGCCTTGCGCACGGCACCGTGGCCGTTGCGCGCGGCGAGCCCGTGGACCCTGGCGAGCTTGCAGATCGACGTGTTGCTGAGCAGTTCGCCGAACGTGCCGCCCGAGCGGTCGGTGCCGGTGTCGGCGCACGCGCGGTCGGGGATCATCAGCCCGTCGATCTCGCCCGCGCCGCCGGAAGCGCCGTGCAACAGCACCCCGTTGACGACGACGGCGGCACCGACGAGGTCGGCGGGCCAGATGACGACGAAGTCGCGCACCTCCGTGGCCCGCCCGGCGACCATCTCCTCCAGCGCGACGAGGTTGACGTCGTTCTCGACGCTCACCGAGGTCGCGAGCCGTTCCCGCAACCGGCGGGGAACGTCGAAACCGCTCCAGCCGGGCAGGTGGGGTGCGTAGGCGAGCTCGCCGTTCGCGGGGTTCACCGCCCCCGGGCAGCCCACCACGACGTGCAGCAGCTGGTCGGGGCTCAGGCCCGCCTGACCGCACGCCTTGCCCACCGCGCTCACGAACGCCTCCAGCACGCCGTGCTTCACGGGCATCGGTGCCTTGTGCTCGGTGAGCACGGCACCGGAGATGTCCGCGATCGCGATGTCGACCGTCTCGGGGGTGAGGTCGACAGCGGCGACGTGCGCGAGCGCCCCGTTGACCGACCACAGCTGCGCCCGCGGCCCGCGCCCGCCGCCGCGCAGTCCGTCGCGGACGACGGTGTCGGCGGTTTCGAGCCTGGTGAGCAGCTGTGCGGTCGCCGGCTTGGAGAGACCGATCAGGCCCTCCAACTCCGACCTGGTCAGCGGCCCGTTGCGCAGCAGAGCCTCGACGGCTGCGCGGTCGTTGATCTCCCGCAGCAGTCGTGGGCTTCCGGCACGCACTGGGTCCGCTCCTGTCTGTTAACTTTCCAGACGATTTTCGCAGACGGTAGTGACCTGGTTCACCGCGGTCAATCCCCGATACGGGTCCGTTACCTGACTTAGGTTCACCTAAGGCACTCTGGAACCATGACGGACGTGCGCCAGGAGTCGCTCGCATCACTGCTGGGAGGCCGGGGCGGCGCCCTCGACGCCTCCCTGCCGCCGGTGGCGTTCGTCGCGGGCTGGTTGCTCTCCGGTCACTCGATCGGCGCCGGCGCGGTCGCCGCGGTCGTGTGCGGCGTGGTGATCGGGGTCGTGCGTTTCATCCGCGGCCAGAAGCCCCGAGCCGTCGTGTTCTCGGTCCTGGCCGTCGTGGCGGCGGCGCTGATCGCGCTCTACACCGGACGCGCCGAGGACTTCTTCCTGGTCCAGCTGCTGTCCAACGTGGCCTCGGCACTGGCCTGGGCGGGCTCGATCGCGGTGCGCTGGCCGCTGCTCGGCGTCGTCGTCGGAACCCTGCTGGGCCAGAAGGCGCGCTGGCGGCGGGATCCCGCCCTGCTGCGCGCCTACTCCGTCGCGTCCTGGCCCTGGGTCGGGCAGTACGTGCTGCGGGTCGCCGTCTTCACTCCACTGTGGCTGGACGCGCAGGTGTACTGGCTGGCCACCCTGCGTCTCGCGCTGTCGTGGCCGGTGCAGATCGTCTGCGTCCTGGTGTCGGGGTGGGTGCTGCGGAAGGCGCTGCCCGCGGGGCACCCCGGGTTCCGGCACCCGCAGGTGCCGGAGCCGGCCTCTTAGGTCACCGCGTCTCCGACTTCTCGTGAGAGCGATGAGACCGACGGACCACAGCTACGGCCTACTAGAGTCGCCAGCGGAACCTATTGCGGCTCGGCGACCGGAGTGGCCATGTACGTCTCGCGGGTGAAGCTGCGGAACATCAAAGGGTTCCACGGTGTTCGCGAAGTGGACTTGACGCTCACCCGTCCGGACGGCTCACATGCAGGGTGGACCGTCATCGCGGGCCGAAACGGTGCGGGGAAGTCCACTCTGCTGAAGGCGATCGTCCTCGCTTTCGGCGGCACTCCCACGGCTTTTGGTGTGATGCCGGAATTCCAGAACTGGGCTACGCATGGGGCAGCACAGGCTGACGCGAGCGTGCACGTTCTCCCGGACCCGCGCTTCGATGTCGTCGTAGTGGGCGAGGCCAACCCGGATGAGCACGTTGAGATGGGGCTTCGCTGGATCGATCAGAGCGTGGTCTCCCTGAGGTCGCGGCCGCTCGAAGAGTTGTCTCGCCGGCAGTCAACAGGGTGGTTTTGTGCTGCGTATGGGCCGTTTCGTCGATTGATGGGCGCCAGCCGCGACAAATCCGGCCGGGTGTCGCGGGTTCTCAGCTTGTTCAACGAAGATGCTTCGCTGGCTGAGGGCGTCAGTTGGTTGATCCAGCAACACCTACGAGCACTTGAAGGCGAACCGGGTGCGAACGACCTGAAGCAAGCTGCGCTTCGTCTGTTGAGCGATGGTCTGCTGCCTGATGATCACAAGGTCGACGACGTCACATCGGACGGGCTTTGGGTCACCTGCGGCGACAACAAGTTCCCGCTGCGAGAGACAAGCGACGGCTACAGGACCGTGACTGCGCTTGTCGTAGATCTGCTCAAACAGGTTCACGACGCTTACGGGGAGCTTCACACTGACGGCAACGTGGTCACCTCACCCGGTGTGGTGATCATCGACGAGGTCGACGCCCACCTCCACGTCTCCTGGCAGCAGCGCATCGGCGGCTGGCTCAAGGAGCACTTCCCCAACATCCAGTTCATCGTGACGACCCACAGCCCGTACATTTGCCAGGCGGCTGATCCCGGCGGGTTGATCCGGCTGCCCGGACCCGACGAGCCGTTGTCCGCACACGTGGTCGACCAGGATCTGTACGAGCGGGTCGTGTACGGAAGCGGCGACGACGCCGTGCTCACCGAGCTGTTCGGCCTCGACTCGCCCTACTCGGCGCGGGCGGAACAGCTCCGTGCCCGCCTCGTCGATCTCGAGGTCAAGGTGCTCGCGGGAACGGCCGACGAGCAGGAAGTGCGACAGTTCGAGGAACTCCGCGAGAAGCTGACCAGTTCACTGACGGCGCGGGTGGACGAGGTCGCCGCCCGACTGCGCGACGCATGATCCGGATCGCGCGGACCGATCTTCCGCGACGCACAGTCACCGCCCTTGCCAGAGCGACGGAGAAGATTCGTGCTGTCAGCCTGGACGAGCGGTACAAGAACGCCACAGATGCTTGGCAGAAGTCGTCGGTCCGGACGACCGTCCGGGCGAAGCTCGGGGAAATGGCTCACGGCTCGGAGCGGTGCATGTACTGCGGAGAGAGCCGGGGCACCAGCGTCGACCACTTCGAGCCCGTTGCCCGAAGCCCTCTGCGGACCTTCGACTGGCTGAATCATCTCCTGGCCTGCGCGACCTGCAACAGTCACGAGAAACGAGAGCAGTTCCCGGTCGACGCGGTCGGCAACCCGCTGCTGATCGACCCGACTGCCGAAGATCCGTTCGACCACCTGCTCCTGACTTTGTCGCTGGGCGTCTACCGCCACCTGACTGCCAAAGGACAGGCGACCATCGAGGTGTGCGGCCTGAACCGGCCTGGCCTGGCAAGAGGTCGGATGCACGCACGCAAGGTCGTCGTGCTCGCCTTGCGCGAATGGGATCGGGCACGCGTGCGCGACAGCACGGACGAAATGGCGGACTACCTCAAGACTGTGCAGGACCAGCCGATGGCTGATGTGTGCCAATCCATGTTGCGGCAGGCGTTCAGCCCTGGCGCGGACGTCGTGTTCAGCGATGCGCCGGATCTGCTGGCTCTCCTGCGCCGAGATGACCTTCGCGACGCCCTGCTGAGGTAGACCGGCGCTTCTTCCGCTTCCTGTTCCAGACCCCGCACGGTGCCTGTCTTCGTAGAGAGGCTCCTGGTGGGCCCGACGTAGCTTCGGCTCTTCGTGAGTCGAAGAACGGCGCTGGTCAGGGTCGCGGTCCGGGGCTTGGACCCTTCGGCCTGTCGGAGCAGTGCGGCGGTGCGCTGGACGTGCCCAAACGCAGGACGCATGGGGTGGCTCCGGCATTCGGATGATCTTCTCGATGGGAATGCGTGGCAGCGCACCCGCCACGGCTAAACGGGCCGGGGGGCCTCGGGGCCTAGCACGTCGACCGCCGCCAGCCACGCCGCCCCGGCGGCCCCTTCCGTCGCCATGATCACCTGGGCGTTGCAGCGGGTGAGCAGCTCCTGCTTCAGGTGGGTGCCGACCGGGGTCTTGATCAGGCTTCCGACGAGCACGATCGGGCTGGTGTCGGACGGCGAGCGCACGGCGGAGGCCGTGTCGGCGAGCAGGCGGGCCGCCGACGAGACGATGGTCAGGGCCTCGGGGTCGCCGTGGTGGTAGGCGGAGCTGACGAGGGGTGCGAACTTCGCCAGGGCGACGGGGGGCTGGTCGTTCACGGCGCTGACCAGCTGGTCGCGGCCTCGGGCACCCGCGGCGGTGAGGACGGCGGTGGCCAGGCCTTCCAGCGGCGCGTCGAGGTCGAGCAGCCGCAACGTCGCCCGCACCGCCTCGCGGCCCAGCCAGAACGCCGAGCCGTCGTCGCCGATCAGCCAGCCGTAGCCGCCGGACCGGCCGACCATGCGGTGACCCGCGATGCGGCCCGCTATGGAACCCGTGCCCGCCACCAGGACCGTGCCGTCGGGGGAGGAGGTGCCGGTGGCGAAGGCGGCCTCGCAGTCGGTGACCACGCGCAGCGGGCAGTGCAGGCCGGCTCGTTCCCAGGCCTCGTGGAACAGGGCCGCGATCGCGGGGTCGGCCAGCTTCGAGGCGCCCGCCATGCCGAGCACGCCGGAGCGGACCTTGCGGGAGTCGAGGCCGTCCAGGGCTTCCGCCAGCGCCTCCGCGATGTGGGCGGCGGCGACGGCGGGAGGGTGCGCGTTCGGGTTCGCGCCGCCCGCCAGGCCCTGGCCCAGGCGGGCGCCGTCGAGGTCCAGCACCAGAGCCCTGGTGGAGGTGCCGCCAGCGTCGAGTCCCACGACCAGATCCATAACGACCGAGTATGCCGAGAGACGCTCGCCGGAGGCACGCCCAACCGGGTGTCACCGTGTCAGGGCACGGTCACCCGTCGCGTTGTGGTGGAAGAACACCAGCGAACCGGGAGGAACCGGATCACCCGGCCGAACCACTGTGGACAGTGACGGGACGGTCGTGCCGTAGTCGAACACGGCCGTCTGGGCGACGTCGACCAGATCGTCCGGATCGTCCGGTGCGGTGTACCGGCTGAGCACTCCGGCGGTGTAGGTGACGGGACCGGCCGGCAGAGCCGAGCGCGCGACCGGCAGGACGACGACGTCGCTGTCGAACAGGTTGGTGTCCGTCGTCCCGTCGAAGCCGTTCAGCGGCTGCTCGTCCACCACCTCGTCCGAGTCCTCGGCCTTCGTCCGCGCGAGCCAGACGTCGGCGCTCACGTCGCCGCCCTTGGCCCGCTTCACGGCGGTGGTCACGAACTTCTGGCCGCCCACCGAGAACCGCACCTCGGGCCGGGTGTTGCCGCCGAGGTTCGCCCACGTGCTCCAGGTCGCGACCCCGAACGCCAGCAGCGAGTCGGTCGCCGTCGCGCCGACGTACCGCAGGTCGCCGCCGCGTGCCGTGCGGTTCACGGCGCAGTCGGATCGGACGTCGGGGCCGCAGTCGGGCAGCGGGTCCGACCGCGCGCCCAGCTCCAGCACGGTCATGCGCGAGCGGTAGTCCTCCTGGTCGAGGCCGCGGCCGGTGACGCGGGAGCCCGACACGGTGAGCCGCGAGACCGGCTTCGGCGCCGCGTGGACGGGGACCCGCAGCGTGCGGTCGCCCGTGAACGTCAGCAGGCCCGACGCCTCCGCGAGGAACTGGCGGCCCTCCTCCAGCGACACCGTGGGGTCGGGCGTCTTGCGCAACGCGGCGGGGCCCGAGATCCGCAGCTGCACGGGCACCGGGGCCGACCCGCCCGGTGGCAGCACGACGAGGGGCGGCCCGACCTGGAACGACACCCCGGGGACCGTGGTGATCGGCTCGTAGCGGGGCTTCAGCGTCACGAGCCGCGAACTCTTGTTGACCAGACGGATCGTCCGGCTGGTTACCACCTGGTCACCGACCTCGACCGTGCCGAACGACGCGTCGCCCAGGGCCAGGACGTCGGTGGAGAGGGCGGCCGGGCCGTCGACCCGGCCGGCGCCGACGCGCATCGGTGCCTCCCGCACGCCCGAAGCCGACCGCACGACGCCGGAGGCCGTGTTCACCAGCGCGGCCTTGACCTCCTCGACCGTCCACTCGGGACGGGCCTCGCGCAGCAGCGCGGCGATCCCGGCGACGTGCGGCGCCGCCATCGACGTGCCGCCCATCGACACGCCGTCCGAGGCGGTGCCGGAGGCGGCGGAGAAGACCGTGTCGCCGGGTGCGGCCACCGCGATCGACGAACGGGACCGCGACGACGACGGCGTGATCGTGTCCTCGATCGACGGCTCCACGAATGGCACCGCGACCTTCATCTCCGAGGTCAGGTGCGCCGTGAGCGTCCCGGCCTCCAGCGCGGGGCGCAGCTCGCGGGACGCCGCGGCCGTCATCTGGAACGCGGGGATGTGCGCGTTGCCGGCGATCGCGGCGGCGAACACCGGCAGGGACGTCGGCAGCAGCACCCCGGCGGCACCGGCCTTCCAGGCGTTGTCCGTGCGCGCGCCGGTACCGCACGCGCGGGTGGCGTCGCTGTCGTCCCACTCCAGCCAGACGACCTTGCCGTTCAGCGGCTCGGGGATCGGCTGGCAGCCGTCCACGTTGGACGCGAGCCGCACGACGGGCGCGGTGAGGTCGAACTCGCCCTTGAGGTTCTGGCTGTACTGGCCCGGCAGCCGCTTCCCGCCGACCTCCAGCCCGTCCAGCATCGAGAACGAGTCGCGGCTGTTCGCCACGGAGATAGCTTCGGGGGTGTTGGCGGGCGATCCGGCCACGTCGTAGAAGTCGCCGCCGTTGCCGGCCGCCGCGACCACGACGACGCCGTGCTGCACGAGCTTGCGCACGAACAGCGAGTCCGGGTCGTCGGCCGCGCCGAAGTCGCTGCCCAGCGACAGGTTCACGACGTCGAGCTTGTCCGAGAAGTCGCCGTCGCCGTTGGGGTCGAGCGCCCAGTCGAGGGCTTTCGCGGTGAGGTTCGTGCCGCCCTTGCAGCCGAACACCTTGAGCGCGTAGAGCAGCGCACGCGGTGCGGTACCCGGTCCGATCTTGAGCGAGTCGAGGTCGATCGAGGAGTACGGACCGCCGTAGGTGGTGCCGTCGGCGTTGACCCCGTACCCGGCCGCGGTGCCGGCGACGTGCGTGCCGTGGCCGTTGCAGTCGACCGGGTCGGCGTCCGGCTCGGGGAGGACGCCGGGCTTGCCGGTGTAGGCGTCGCCCGCGAAGTCGTAACCGCCGACGACCTTGGCGTTCGGGAACGTGCCGCCGCCGAAGTCCGCGTGCCGGTAGTCGATGCCGGTGTCGACCACGCCGATCCGCACGCCGTCGCCGAGCCGCCCGAGCGACTTCCACACCTCGGACGTCCGGGTGAGCCGGACGGCGTGCGAGTTGGTGAGCTGCTTGGGGACCATCCGGTGCACCGCCCGCACCTCGGGCATGCGCGACAGGGCGGCCAGGCGGGACCTGTCGGCCGCCAACACGACGCCGGGCACCGCGTTGGTCGTTCGGGCGACCTCGCGGCCACCGGACCGGGAGACGACCCGGGACACGTGCTCCGAGGTCGTGCTCCGCGCTGACCGGGCCTGCGGAGCGGTGCCGGTGTCGACCGCCGCGGTCGAGGTCAGCTCCACGAAGACGGTGACGGGTTCAGGTGGGGCAGGCGGTGTGAGCAGGGTGCCCACCAGGAGTGCCGCAGCCACCAGGTTCATGATCAACCTTCCTAGTCATCGGACGACTTCACCTCGGGACCTAGACGAACCCACCTCCGCAGGGCTATACATCCGATGTATCAGTGCGGTGTGGGAGCAGAGGAGGAGCGGCCGTGCAGTTCTTGCGCCTGGGACCGGTCGGTGATGAACGGCCTGCTGTGAGGACCGACGACGAGATCACGTACGACCTCCTGCCGATCACCCCGGACGTCGACGGGGCGTTCCTCGCGAACGACGGCGTGCACCGCGTGCGCGCCGCGCTCGAGGCCGGTGAGCTGGAGGTGCTGGACACCGGCGGCGTCCGGGTCGGGCCACCGCTCGCGCACCCCGGCAAGATCATCTGCATCGGTCTCAACTACCGCGACCACGCGGAGGAGACCGGCGCCGACATCCCCGGTGAGCCGGTGGTGTTCCTCAAGGCGCCGGACACGGTCGTCGGCCCGTACGACGAGGTGCTCGTCCCGCGCCGGTCCGTGAAGACCGACTGGGAGGTCGAGCTCGGCGTCGTCATCGGGCGCACCGCCCGCTACCTGGAGTCCGAAGAGGACGCTCTGGCGTGCGTCGGCGGGTACGTGCTGTCGCACGACGTCTCCGAGCGGGAGTTCCAGATCGAGCGGGGCGGCACGTGGGACAAGGGCAAGAACTGCGAGACGTTCAACCCTCTCGGCCCCTTCCTCGTGCCCGCCGACGAGATCGCCGACCCGCAGAACCTCGAGATGCGGCTCTGGGTGAACGGCGAGATCCGGCAAAACTCGTCCACCAAGAACATGATCTTCCCCATCGCGGAGGTCGTGCGCTACCTCAGCCAGTTCCTTGTCCTTCGTCCGGGTGACGTCATCAACACGGGTACACCCGCCGGAGTGGCGCTCGGCCAGCCGGAGCCCAAGCCGTACCTGCGCGCGGGCGATGTCGTCGAGCTCGAGATCGAAGGCCTCGGCAAGCAACGCCAGACCCTCGGGCAGGCGTGATGCCGAAGATCACCGCGCTGGACGTCCTGGACATCCGGTTCCCGACCTCCCGCGAGCTCGACGGCTCCGACGCCATGAACCCGGACCCGGACTACTCGGCCGCCTACGTCGTGCTGCGGACCGACGACGGACCCGAGGGCCACGGACTCGCGTTCACCATCGGCCGCGGCAACGACGTGCAGGCCGCCGCCATCAAGGCGTTGTCGCCGCACGTCGTCGGCAAGGACGTGCCGGAGAACGCGACAGCGCTGGCGGAGCTGTACTTCGAGCTCATCGGCGACTCGCAGCTGCGCTGGCTCGGCCCCGAGAAGGGCGTTGCGCACATGGCGATCGGCGCGGTCGTCAACGCGGCCTGGGACCTCGCGGCCCGTCGCGCCGGGCTGCCGGTCTGGCGGTTCCTCGCCCGGATGACGCCCGAGGAGGTCGTCGGCCTCGTCGACTTCCGCTACCTCAGCGACGCGTTGACGCCGGAGGAGGCGCTGCGGATCCTGCGCGAGGCCGAGGAGGGCAAGGCAGGACGGGCCGACGCGATCGCCCGCGACGGCTACCCGGCCTACACGACGTCACCGGGCTGGCTCGGCTACTCCGACGAGAAGCTCGCGGGCCTCGCGCGGCAGGCGCTCACCGACGGCTTCGACATGATCAAGCTCAAGGTCGGCGGCAGCCTCGACGACGACGTGCGCCGGATGAAGCTCGCCCGCGAGGTGGTCGGCGACGACATCCGCGTGGCGGTCGACGCGAACCAGCGCTGGGACGTCGGCACGGCGGTCCGCTGGATGCGCGAACTGGCGCCGTACGACCCGTACTGGATCGAGGAGCCCACCTCGCCGGACGACGTGCTGGCCCACCGCGCGATCGCCGACGCGCTGGCCCCCATCCGGGTCGCGACCGGCGAGCACGTGCAGAACCGCGTGGTGTTCAAGCAGCTGCTGCAGGCCGGCGCGATCGACGTGCTGCAGCTCGACGCGTGCCGGGTCGCGGGCGTGAACGAGAACATCGCGATCCTCCTGCTGGCCAAGAAGTTCGGCGTCCCGGTGTGCCCGCACGCCGGTGGTGTCGGCCTGTGCGAGCTGGTCAGGCACCTGTCGTTCTTCGACTACGTCGCGATCTCCGGCGAGATCGGCGAACGCGTGATCGAGTGGGTCGACCACCTGCACGAGCACTTCCTCGACCCGGCCGTCGTCGAACGCGGCCGCTACCTCGCGCCCGCCGAGCCGGGTTTCTCCGCCCAGCTCAAGGACGCGACCCTGGCCGACTACGTCTACCCCGGTGGTCCTGTGTGGACGGAGCTGGAGGGTGAGGGTGACTGACTTCGAGGGGCTCGTCGCCGTCGTCACGGGCGGGGCGTCGGGCATCGGCCTGGCCACCGCGACCCTGCTGAGCGGCAGGGGAGCGACGGTCGCGGCGCTGGACCTGAACCCGGACGTGCCGGACCCGCTCGCCGGCATCCGCGCGGACGTGTCCGACGACGACAGCGTCAAGGCCGCGATCGCCGAGGTCGTCGAGCGGTTCGGACGCCTCGACATCGTCGTGAACAACGCGGGCATCGGTGCCCAGGGCGACGTCACGGCCAACGACGACGACCAGTGGCACGAAGTCATGGACGTCAACGTCCTGGGCATGGTCCGCGTCTCGCGGGCCGCCCTGCCGCACCTGCGGAACTCGCCGGCCGCGGCGATCGTCAACACCTGCTCCATCGCAGCCTGGGCGGGGTTGCCGAACCGCGCCCTCTACTCGGCCAGCAAGGGCGCGGTGTACGCGCTGACCCTCGCGATGGCCGCCGACCACGTGCGCGAAGGCATCCGCGTCAACGCGGTCGCCCCCGGCACGGCGGACACCCCGTGGGTGGGCCGCCTGCTCGACTCGGCGCCGGACCCGGCCGCCGAACGAGCCGCGTTGGAGGCACGCCAGCCGCACGGCCGGCTCGTCTCCGCCGACGAGGTCGCGGGAGCCATCGCCTACCTGGCGAGCCCGCTTTCGGGATCCACCGCCGGCACGGTCCTCGCCGTCGACGGCGGTATGCACGGCTTGCGCTTGCGTCCCCCGCAGTCAGGAAAGGCAACTCAACGATGAAGCGTCGCAACCTCACCGCCGCGGTGTGCCTCGCCCTCGCCGGTGCCCTCACGCTCTCCGCCTGCGGTGGAGCAGCGAGTACCGGCGCCGGTGGCGTCGGCCCGATCGGCGCCGACCACCCGCGCGCCGACACCGACTTCTGGAACTCCTACATCAAGTACTTCCCCGAGAAGGCCAAGGAGCTCGGGGTCGGCCTGCTGAACCCGACCAACTCGCAGAACAAGGTCGAGAACCTGGTCGCGAACGCCCAGTCGCTGCAGTCGCAGGGCGCCAAGGCGATCATCATGGCCCCGCAGGACACCGGCGCGATCGCGTC
Organism: Lentzea jiangxiensis; assembly: GCF_900104175.1. Taxonomy (GTDB): domain Bacteria; phylum Actinomycetota; class Actinomycetes; order Mycobacteriales; family Pseudonocardiaceae; genus Lentzea; species Lentzea jiangxiensis. The sequence goes on along the minus strand of NZ_FNIX01000004.1, from coordinate 266,032 downwards.
CACCCTGGACCGGCTGGAGAAGGCGAACATCCCCGTCGTCACCGTCGACACCCGTCCGGACAAGGGCAAGACCTACATGGTCGTGCGCGCGGACAACAAGGCGTACGGCGAGAAGGCCTGCAAGTTCCTCGGCGACAAGCTGGGCGGCAAGGGCAAGGTCGTCGAGTTCCAGGGCGCGCTCGCGTCGGTCAACGGGCGCGACCGGTCCGAGGCGTTCGCGGCGTGCATGAAGCAGAACTACCCCGGCATCACGGTGTTCGAGGAGCCGACCGACTGGGAGGGCGCGAAGGCGGCCGCCGCCCTGCAGACCAGGCTGAACCAGCACCCGGACATCGGCGGCATCTACATGCAGGCGGGCGGCGCCTTCCTCACGCCGACGCTGCAGGTGCTGCGGCAGAAGAACCTGATCGTGCCGCCGACCGACCCGAAGCACATCTTCATCGTCTCCAACGACGGCATCCCGTCGGAGCTCGAAGCCATCCGCAAGGGCGAGATCGACGCGACCGTCTCGCAGCCGGCCGACCTCTACGCGCAGTGGGCGCTCTTCTACGCGAAGGCCGCTGTCGAGGGCAAGACGTTCCAGCCCGGCAAGACCGACCACGACTCCACGATCGTCGACGTCGGCGGCGGACGCCTGGAGGACCAGCTGCCCGCGCCGCTGATCACCAAGGAGAACGTCGACGACAAGGCGTTCTGGGGGAACCAGATCTGATGGGCGAGTTCGCGGCTGTCGCGCGCGGCGTCACGAAGAGGTTCGGGCGCACGCTCGCGCTGGACGACGTGGGCATCGAGGTCCGCGCCGGTGAGTCGCACGCGCTCGTCGGCCGCAACGGCGCGGGCAAGTCGACGCTGGTCTCGATCCTGACCGGCATGCGGGCGCCGGACGCGGGCGAGGTCGCCTTCTTCGGCGAACCGGCGCCGCCCGTCGCCGACAGCGCGGCGTGGCGCCGGCACGTCGCCTGCGTCTACCAGAAGGCGACGGTCGTGCCGGAGCTGTCCGTCGCCGAGAACCTGTTCATCAACCGGCAGGACCTCGGCGGCGGTCTGATCCGGTGGAAGAAGCTGCGGCGCCGGGCTTGCGAGCTGCTCGAGACCTACGACGTGGCGGTGCACCCGGACGAGCTGGTGTCCGCGCTGACCGTCGAGCAGCGCCAGCTCGTCGAGATCGCACGGGCGCTGTCGATCGGCTCGCGGTTCGTGATCCTCGACGAACCGACCGCGCAGCTCGACGGCCCGGCGATCGAGCGGCTCTTCGACCGGATGAGGTCGTTGCAGGACAAGGGGGTGACGTTCCTGTTCATCTCCCACCACCTGCAGGAGGTCTACGAGGTCTGCCAGACGGTGACGGTCTACCGCGACGCGCGGCACGTCGTCACCGCACCGGTCTCGCAGATGTCGAAGCCCGACCTGATCGAGGCGATGACCGGTGAGGTGGGCGGTCTCACCGTGCCGAGCGGGGACGACAGGCCGTCCTCGGCGGAGGAGGTGCTGACCGTGTCGTCGTTGAGCGGCGACCACTTCTCGGACATCTCGCTGACGGCGACGCGGGGCGAGGTCATCGGGCTCGCGGGCAGCGCGTCGTCGGGGAAGCACGAGTTCGCCGAGACGGTCTACGGGCTGCGCAAGCCGTCGGCCGGGTCGATCTCGGTGGACGGCGCGCCGGTGCGCGGCGGTGACGTTCCGGCGGCGTTGGAGGCCGGGATCGGCTGCGTGCCGCGGGATCGGCACCACCAGGGGCTCGTGCTGGACCTGTCGATCGCCGAGAACGCGACCATGAGCACGGCCGGGACGTTCGTGTGGCCGTCGGCGCAGCGCGCCGCGGGCAGCACCGCGATCGCGTCGTACGACGTCAAGGCCGCCGGACCCGACCAGCCGGTGTCCGACCTGTCCGGCGGCAACCAGCAGAAGGTCGTGATGGCGCGTGCTCTCGCCGGCGACCCGTCCGTGCTGGTGCTGATCAACCCGACCGCGGGGGTCGACGTGAAGTCCAAGGAGTCGCTGCTCGGGGTCGTCGACGCGCAGGCGCGTCGCGGCAAGGCCGCCGTCGTGGTCTCCGACGAGCTCGACGACCTGCGGGTCTGCGACCGCGTGCTGGTGCTGTTCCACGGCCGGGTCGTGCGGGAGTTCGGCCGGGGCTGGCACGACCAGGAACTCATCGCGGCCATCGAAGGGATGAGCTCGGAATGACCAAGGCCATGACTGAGCCGGTCGCGGCGCCCGCGCCCGGGAAGCAGAAGTTCCGGCTGGCGCGCTACCAGGACCTCGCGCTGGTCCCGGTGATCGTCCTGCTGCTGGTCGTCGGGGCGGTCCTGTCGCCGATCTTCCTGACGCCCGCGAACCTGGTCGCCGTGCTGACCCAGCAGAGCGAGCTGTCGCTGCTGGTGCTGGGCCAGGCGATGATCCTCGTCGTCGGCAAGATGGACCTGTCGCTCGAGTCGACGGTCGGTCTCGCGCCCGCGCTGGCGGTCGCCCTGATCATCCCCGCGTCCTCCGGTGGGCTGGACGTCGGGCTCGCGGCGTGGCTCGCGTTGCCGCTGTGCCTCCTGATCGGCGTGGCGATCGGTGGCCTCAACGGGTTCCTGATCCTCAAGGTCGGCCTGTCCGGGTTCATGGTGACGCTGGGCATGCTGACGATGCTGCGCGGCCTGCAGCTCGCGATCACCGAGGGCAAGTCGCTGATCGACGTGCCGGAGTCGTTCCTGTACCTGGGTTCCGCGACGTGGCTCGGGCTGCCGGCGGCGGTGTGGATCTGCGTCGTCTGCTACGCCGTGGGCATCTTCGTGCTGAAGTACCTGCGGGCCGGGCGGTCGTTGTACGCGATCGGCGGCAACTCCGAGGCCGCGCGGGCCGCGGGCATCCGGGTCGACCGGGTGGTGTGGACCGTGCTGGTCATCGGCTCGGTGCTGGCGGTGGTCGCGGGCATCCTGATGACCGGGCGGCTCGGGTCCGTCGCCGCGACGCAGGGCGAGGGCATGATCTTCCAGGTCTTCGCGGCCGCGGTGATCGGCGGCATCTCGCTGCAGGGCGGCAAGGGCACGCTGTTCGGCGCGCTGTCCGGTGTCCTGATGCTGGGGCTCGTGGAGCAGATCCTGCGGTTGCAGGGCGTGTCCGGCTTCTACATCAAGGCCTCGTACGGTGCGGTGATCATCCTCGCGCTGATCGTGACGCGGTTCGCGACCGGCCAGAAGCAGGAGTGAGCCCGTGGAGACCGTTGCTCTGCACACCCGGCTCCGCGAGGGCCGCGAAGCCGACTACGACCGGGTCCACGCGACGATCCCGGCCGAGCTGGACGGGGCGTTGCGCGAGGCCGGCGTGCACTCGTGGCGGATCTGGCGGTCCGGCCGCGACCTGTTCCACCTCGTCGAGGTCGACGACTACCGCGCCATGAGGGCCTGTCTGGCCGAGCACCCGGCGAACGTTCCGTGGCAGGCTCGGATGGCCGAACTGCTGGAGGTCCCCGACGATTACTCCGGCGCCGAACCCGCTGTGCGACTCGTCTGGGAGCTGCCGTGAAGATCGCTGTCTCCCGTCTGGGCTTCGGCGGCGCGCCGATCGGCAACCTGTACCGCGAGGTCTCCGACGAGGACGCCTTCGGCGCGGTCGAGGCGGCGTGGCAATCCGGCGTCCGGTACTTCGACACCGCGCCGCACTACGGGCTCGGGCTGTCGGAGCGCCGGCTCGGCGTCGCCCTGGCCGGTCGCCCGCGCGACGAGTACGTGATCTCCACGAAGGTCGGCCGGTTGCTGGAGCCGTTCGACGGCGAGGGCTCCGACGACGAGGGTTTCGCGGTGCCGCGGAACTTCCGCCGCGTGCGGGACTACTCCGCCGACGGCGTCCGCAGGTCCATCGAGTCCTCTTTGGAGCGTCTCGGGACGGACCGGGTGGAGGTCGTCTACATCCACGACCCCGACGAGCACTGGGACGAGGCCCTCTCGCAGGCGTACCCGGCCCTGGAAGAGCTGCGGTCGCAGGGCGTCGTGCGCGCGATCGGCGTCGGCATGAACCAGTGGGAGATGCCGGAGCGGTTCGTCCGCGAGACCGACGTCGACGTGGTGATGCTGGCCGGGCGGTACACGCTGCTCGAACAGCCCGCGCTGCCGTCGTTCCTGCCCGCGTGCGCCGAGCGCGGCGTGTCGGTCGTGGCCTGCGGTGTCTTCAACTCCGGGCTGCTGTCGAAGCCGGTCGTGCCGCCGGACGCGAAGTACGACTACGAGGACGCGCCGCCCGAGCTGGTGGCACGGGCCCGGGCGATCGCCTCGGTCTGCGACCGGCACGGGGTGACGTTGCCGGAGGTGGCGATCCAGTTCGCCCTCGGGCACCCGGCCGTCGTGTCGGTCGTGATCGGGTCGCGGACGGCCGCGCAGATGACGTCGAACGCCGCCCGCTTCTCGGCGTCGATCCCGGCCGGGCTCTGGGACGAGCTGAAGTCGTCGGGGCTGCTGGGCGAGGAGGTTCCGACGCCGTGATCGTCGACGCGCACCACCACCTGTGGGACCTGTCCGCCCGCGACCAGGACTGGATCACCGATCCGCCGATGGGCGCGATCCGGCGGTCGTTCCTGGAACCGGACTTCCTCGCGGCCGCGCCGGAGGTCTCCGCCTCCGTGCTGGTGCAGACGGTGTGCGTGCCGGAGGAGACGCCGGAGTTCCTGGCCGTGGCGGCGTCCTCGGACGTCGTCGGCGCGGTGGTGGGGTGGACCGACCTGACCTCGCCCGCCGTCGGTGACGCCCTGGCGGAGCTGGCCGGCGGGCCGGACGGCTCGTGGCTGCGCGGGATCCGGCACCAGGTGCAGAGCGAGCCCGACCCGGAGTGGTTGTGCCGCGGGGACGTCCGGAACGGCCTGCGCCACGTCGGGGCGCACGGGCTGGTCTACGAGCTGCTGACGTTGCCGCACCAGCTGCCGGCCGCGCGCCGCACCGTGGCGGCGCTCCCCAGCGTGCCGTTCGTCGTGGACCACTGCTCGAAGCCCGCGATCGGCTCGGACCCGGGGGAGTGGGCCGAGCTGATCCGGTCGATGGCGGCGCACGAGAACGTGACGTGCAAGCTGTCCGGCCTGGTCACCGAGGCGGACTGGAGGTCGTGGAGCGTCGCCGACCTGCGGCCGCACTTCGAGGTCGTGCTCGACGCGTTCGGACCGGAGAGGCTGATGTTCGGCTCCGACTGGCCCGTGTGCCTGCTGGCCGCCACCTACGACGAGTGGCTCGGTGCTGCGCGGGAACTGGTGTCGGAGCTGTCCGCCGGCGAGCAGGACGCGATCTTCTCGAGCACCGCTCGCCGGGTGTACTCCCTTTAGAAGAGGGCCTTCAGCTCGTTGATCAGCTGCGGCGTGGCGCCCACCAGCGGCTCGCGGACCGGGCCGGACGGCAGGCCGAGCAGGGTGAGTGCCGCCTTGACGGCGACGGCGCCGGGCTCGCGGGTCATGATCGCCGTGATCACCGGCAGCAGCGCCTGGTGGCGGCGCAGGGCTTCCTTGTTGTCGCCCTCGTCGTAGGCGTCGAGCATCGCCTTGATCTCGTTGCCGACGACGTGGCCGACGGTGCTGACCGTGCCGACGCCGCCGATCGAGTAGAGCGGCAGGATCAGCTCGTCGTTGCCCGAGTAGTAGTCGAGGCCGGTCTCGGCGATCACGCGGGCGGTCGCGAGCAGGTCGACCTTGCAGTCCTTCACGCCGACGATCCGCGGGTGCTCGGCGAGCCGGAGCAGCGTCTCGGTGTCGATCGCGGTGCCCGTGCGGCCGGGGATGTCGTAGAGCAGCGCCGGGAGGCCTGACGCGTTCGCCACCTGCCTGAAGTGGTTCTCGACGCCCTCCTGCGTGGGCTTGCTGTAGTACGGCGTCACGACCAGCAGGCCGTCGGCGCCGTTGTCCTCGGCCTGGCGGGCGAGCTCGACCGTGTGGCGCGTGGAGTTGGTGCCGACGCCCGCGAGGACCTGCGTGCGGTCGCCGACGGCCTCCTTCACGGCCTTGACGACCTGAGCCTTCTCGGCGTCGGTGGTCGTGGGCGCCTCACCGGTCGTGCCGTTGACGACCAGACCGTCCGCGCCGCCCTTGTCGACGAGGTGCGCCGCCAGCTCCTGCGCACCCTTGAGGTCCAGGTCACCGTCGGGGGTGAACGGGGTGACCATCGCTACCAGCACTCGTCCGAACATGACTCCAGCGTGGCTCCAGTTTTCGCGAAGTTCCAGTTAGAAGTTCTGCTCGGAACGTTAAGCTGAGCTTTGTGTTGGACGTGCGAAGGCTTCGACTGCTCCACGCGTTGTCGGTCCACGGGACGGTCACGGCCGCCGCGGAGGCCCTGCACGTGACGTCCCCCGCCGTGTCCCAGCAGCTCGCCGCCCTGGAGCGGGAAGCCGGGGTCGCGCTGGTCGAACGGGACGGGCGGCGGCTGGCGCTGACCCGGGCCGGCCACGTGCTCGCCGCACACACGCAGCTCGTCCTGGACCAGCTGGCGGCCGCCGAGGCGGACCTGGCCTCGCTGCGGACGTCGGTCTCCGGCGTGGTGCGCATCGGGGCGTTCGTGTCGGTGGCCGCCCTGCTCCCGCGGGTGATCCAGGTGCTGCGGTCCGAGCACGGGTCCGATGTGGACCTGTTCGTGCACGAGATGGAACCCGAGGCGTCGCTGCCCGCGCTGCGGCGCGGGGACGTCGACATCGCCGTCGTCCACTCGTACAACATCATGCCGCGCGACCTGCCGCCGTCCTGCGAGTCGCACGAGCTGTTCGTGGAACCGGTCAACGTGGCGCTGCCGCTGAGCGATCCGCTGGTGCAGCAGGACTCCGTGGACCTGAGCGTCCTGGCCGACCGGCCGTGGATCATGCCGCGCACCGACGCGTCGTGCCACGAGCTGACCCAGCGGGCCTGCGGCGCCGCCGGGTTCGTGCCGCGGGCGCAGGCCTACTGCGACGACTTCGGCGTCATGTGCGGGCTGGTCGAGGCCGGGCTCGGGGTGGCGCTGGTGCCTTCGGTGGCGCGGCGGCCCGGCGTGGCGTTGCGGCCGCTGAAGCAGCAGGTGTTCCGGACGGTGTCCGCCGTCGTGCGGAACCGGGCCGACGGGCAGCCCGCCGTGCGGGCCGTGCTGGAGCAGCTACGCCAGGTCTGAGAGCCACTGCTCGACGCCCGCCACGTGCACCGTGGACCAGCTGCGGGCGAGCTCGGGCTGGTGGGCGGCCAGCGCGTCGACGATGGCGCGGTGCTCGGCGACGGTGCGGTCGACGGCGTTGGACTGGGTGATGCCGCGCCAGATGCGGACGCGGACCGTCGGACCCGCCAGCGTGTCGAGGAGCTGGGCGAGGTAGGCGTTGCCGGAGCACTGGGCGATGGCGCGGTGGAACTCGAGGTCGTGCTCGACCAGTTCCTCCACGGACTTGGCGCTCTCGGCGGCGTCGCAGAGCGCGCGGAGCTTGACGACCTCGTCCGGTTCCACCCTTTGGGCGGCCATCGCGGCCGCCGCGGGCTCCAGGATGCGCCGGACCTGGAGGACTTCGAGCACCGAGTCCTCGCCGCGGTGGAGGTCGAGGACGAACGACAGAGCACCGAGCAGGTCGTCGGCCCTGAGCGACGAGACGTACGTGCCGTCGCCCTGGCGGACGTCGAGCACCCGGACGAGTGACAGTGCCTTCACGGCCTCGCGCAGCGAGTTCCGGGACAGTCCGAGGCGTTCTGCCAGGTCAGCCTCTCGCGGGAGACGGTCGCCGGGCTTGAGCTCGCCCGAAACGATCATCTCCTTGACGCGCAGGATCGCATCGTCGGTGACTGCCACGGGCACCCTCAACTCGTCGTAGACCTCGGATGTCTGGCGACCAGTATGCGCCACGCAAGGTCGACTTCGTGGCACCCCCGGCGTTTCGGGCTTCGTTCACAAACTGTGTTGTGGGATGGTTATCTTTTGACGACACGTGACGGGAACCCCTGTTGTCGCCATAATGGTCTGGACCATTCAAGGAGGGATCTTGGACGCCGTTGTCGCAGCACCGCGCGCATTGCTCGGTCGCACGATCGTCGGTCCTGCCTCGGTGCGGATCAGGGACGGCCGCATCGTCGAGGTGACCACCGGTGAAGCACCACCCGGCGCGGAGGTCCTGTCCGACGGCCTGCTGACACCGGGCCTGGTCGACGTGCAGGTGAACGGCGCCGTGGGCGTCGACTTCGCCGAGGTGGACGCCGCCGGCATGCGTGCCGTGGCGCAGGCCTTGCCGTCCACCGGTGTGACCCGGTTCCTGCCCACGTTGATCACCGCACCGGTCGACGTGGTCCTCAGGCAGGCTCGTGCCGTGCTCGCCGCATCCGCCGCGTTGCCGGACGGAGTGGGTGCCCGGCCGTTGGGCGTGCACCTCGAAGGCCCCTTCCTGTCGCCCAAACGGGCAGGGGTGCACGACCCGTCGTTCATGGTGGAGCCTGGTCCCGACCAGATCTCGGCCCTGCTCGACGACGATCTGATCCGCCGCGCGCTGCGGATGGTGACGATGGCCCCGGAGCAGCCCGGCGGCTTCGAGGCGGTTCGCCGGCTCGTCGAAGCCGGTGTGCTCGTCGCGGTGGGGCACTCCGACGCCACCGGTGAGCAGACGCGTGCCGCGGCGGACGCGGGTGCCCGCATGGTGACGCACCTGTTCAACGCCCAGAGGCCGTTGGGGCACCGCGAACCCGGTGTGCCCGGCGTGGCTCTGGTCGACGAGCGCTTCACCCTCGGCCTGATCGCGGACCTCGCCCACGTCGGCCCCGACGTGTGCCGTCTCGTGTTCAACGCCGCCGGAGCACGAGTCGCGCTGGTCACCGATGCCGTCGCCGCCGCGGGGATGCCGCCCGGCCGCTACCACCTCGGTGGTGCGGACGTGCTGCTCACCGAGGACGGCGTGCCCCGCTCGCCGGAGGGCACGATCGCGGGTTCCGCGCTCACGCTCGACCGCGCCGTGCGGAACATCGTGTCCGTGGGCGTTCCGGTCGCCGACGCCCTGGCTTCGGCGACGATCGTGCCCGCCGAGGTCATCGGCGAGTCCGGTCTCGGCCGCCTCGCGCCGGGTGCCGTCGCCGACCTCGTGTGGTGGGACGACGACCTGCGGCCCAGGAAGGTCTGGGTCGACGGTCAGGTGGTGTTCGACGCCGAGGTGCCGGTCGCGCCGGTCGCGGCCGGGTACGCCACCGCGGGCCGGTAGAGCTCCGAGCGACGAAGGGCGCCTCCCCCGTGCAGGACGGGGGAGGCGCCCTTCGTCGTGCCCTGACGTTCGCCCTCGCTCGACGAGCGAAGAGCCCGCCCGGGGGGACCAGGCGGGCTCTTCCGTCGTGCGGGTCAGAGCGTGCGGGTGACCTTGTTCAGGCCCCGCGGGCTGTCCGGGTCACCGCCACGCGCCAGCGCGAGGCCGTACGCCAGGCGCTGCACGGGGAGGATCTCCAGCACCGGCGCCACCTCCTCGGCCGTCTCCGGGATGGCGATCGACAGCGTCGCGCCGACCTTCTCCGAGGCCGAGCCGACCGCCACCACGTCCGCGCCGCGCTGGTGCACCACGTCGAGCGCGTCGCGCAGCGAGTCGCCGCCCTTGCCCAGCGACGTGATCGCGAGGACCGCGGTCTCGCCGTCGACGGCGGCGACCGGGCCGTGCAGCAGGTCCGCCCCGCTGTACGCGCGCGCCGCCAGGTAGGAGGTCTCGGCGAGCTTCAGGGACGCTTCCAGGGCCGTGGCGTAGGAGTAGCCGCGGCCCGTGGTGAGGACCCGGTCCACGAACCGGTAGCGGCGGACGGCCTCGTCGACCGTCGGAGCGGACTGGTCCAGCGTCACCTGGGCCAGGTCGCCGAGCGGGGCCGCCGCCTCGCCGTTGCCGCCGCGCACCGCGTCGACCAGCAGGTACAGGGCGAGCAACGTCGCCGAGTAGGTCTTCGTGGCGGCGACCGCGTGCTCGACTCCCGCGGACACGTCGACCGAGAGCTCGGCGGCCGCGTTCAGCGGGGAGTTCGGGGTGTTGGTCACGGCCACGGTCAGCGCTCCGCGCCTGCGGTAGGAGGCGGTGACCTCCAGCAGGTCGGGCGAGCCACCGGACTGCGAGACCGTCACGAGCAGCACGTCGCGCAGGTCGGGCTCGGCGCCGTAGAGGGTGGTCGTCGAGGCGGAGACCAGGCCTGCCGGGAGCTGGAGCAGGATCTCGGTCAGGTACTTCGCGTAGATCGCCGCGTGGTCGCTGCTGCCCCTGGCGGCGAAGAGGACGAAGCGCGGGGCGCGTTCGCGGATCACCGCGGCCACCTCGGCGATGGTCGAGCGCGCGGAGTGCAGGGCCGAGAAGATCGACGGCTGTTCGGCGATCTCCGCCGCCATGTGCCGGCCTGGCTGGGGCGTGGTCATGTCGTGCCTTTCAGGATCAGCTCGGCCGCGGCTCGGAGGCTCACCCGAGAACCGCCGTGGGTGTCGATGCGGGCGGCGCTGCCCAGGTCTGGACCGGGGACGCCGGTTTCGACGTGCACCACGTCCAGCTGCAGGTTAGTTAAGTTTGTTACCAGTTGTCGAGCGCTCGTGTGCCGGTGGGCATCTCGCGTCACCACCACGATCGTGCGGGTTCCCGCCGCCTTCGCGACTTCGTCGGCGGAGATGTCGCGGGCCGCGATCACCTCGGTGCCCGGGAGGACCTCCCGCAGGTACGGGCCGAGGCCCCACGGGACGTCACCGACCGCGATCGACGGGTCCACGACCAGGTCGACGACGACCGGGTCGCTTCCGACATCGACCCGGCCGCGCACCTCGACAGCGCGTCGAGCGGCCGTGAGGCCGATCTCGGCGTCGTGGGCGTCGACCGTCGACGGGGGCAGGCCCAGCGCCAGCGAGCGCTGGGCGGCCTGGGCCAGGCGTTCCTCGGACAGCTCGCCGGACTTCACCGCGGCGACGATCGAGTCGATCAGCCACTGGAGGTCCTGGTCGTCGAGGGCGATGCCGCCTAGGCAGAGCGCGTCCACGCCGGCGGCCAAGGCCCGGACGGCGCCGTGGGCGAGGTCGCCGCCGACGGCCTTCATGTCCAGGCCGTCGGTGATCACCGCGCCGGTGAAGCCCAACTCGGTGCGGAGCAGGCCGATCGCGTGCTTGTTCAGCGTCACCGGCTGCGTGCCCCACTCGGGGACGACGAGGTGGCCGGTCATGATCGAGCGGACGCCCGCGTTCACCGCCGCCTGGAACGGCACCAGCTCGACGGCGCGGAGCTGCTCCTCGGTGCGCGGGAGCACCGGGAGCTGCTCGTGCGAGTCCTCCGTCGACGCCCCGTGGCCGGGGAAGTGCTTGGCGCAGGCGGCGACGCCCACGGTCTGCAACCCCTCGACCCACGCGGCGACGTGCCGCGCGGCGAGCACCGGGTCCGAGCCGAACGCGCGGACGCCGATGATCGGGTCGTCCAGCGTCAGCACGAGGTCGGCGGACGGGGCGAGGTTCAGCGAGATGCCGCACTTCGCGAGGCGCGCGCCGATCGACGCGGCCACCGAGCGGGTGAGGTCGAGGTCGTTCGCCTGGCCCAGGGCGTGGTTGCCGGGGACCTCGGAGCCGCGGCCCGCGTCGAGACGCGTGACGTCGCCGCCCTCCTCGTCGATGCCGATCACCACGTCCGGGCGCGCCGAGCGCAGTTCGGCGCACAGCGCGGTCACCTGGGCGTCGTCGACGACGTTGCGCCCGAAGAGCACAACGCCGCCGAGTCCGTCAGCGACGCGCCGCAGCAGCCAGTCGGGGGCGGTCGTTCCGTGAAAACCGGGCAGCAGAACGGCAGCGGCCAACTGATCCACGTGTCATCCCTTCACCGCACCGGCGGTGACGCCGGCGACCATCTTGCGTTGCACGATCAGGAAGAACACCAGTGCGGGCACGGTGAACAGGGCCGAGGCGGCCATCGCGCCACCCCAGTCCGTGCCGAAGGCGGTCTGGAACCCCGACAGCCACACCGGCAGCGTCTCGCTGTCCTGGCTGCGGATCAGCACCTTGGCGAACAGGAACTCGTTCCACGCCGTGATGAACGCGAACACCGACGTCGCGACGAGGCCCGGTCCCAGCAGCGGCAGGGTCACCTTCTGGAACGCGCCCCAGCGGCCGCAGCCGTCGACCATCGCGGCTTCCTCGAGCTCGATCGGGATGCCGTTGACGAACCCGCGCAACGTCCACGCGCAGAACGGCAGCGTCACCGCGAAGTACACGAGGACCAGCGACGAGAGGTGTTCGTAGAGCTGGAGGTCCCGCATCATCAGGAACATCGGGATCAGCAACGCCTCGAACGGCGCCATCTGCGCGACCAGCATCAGCAGCACGAAGCTCTTGCGGCCGCGGAAGGCGAAGCGCGACATGGCGACCGCCGCCGTGATGCCGACGACGATCGCGGCGAGCACCGCGGTCAGCGTCACGAGGAGGCTGTTGCCGAGCGAGGACAGGAAGCCGGGCTTCGTCCACGCCGTCACGAAGTTCGTGAGCGTCGCGGAGAACGGGATCAGGTCGTAGTCCGACGTGATCGTCGTGCCCTTGGGCTTGAGCGCCGACGTGATCATCCAGTACGTCGGGAAGAGGAAGAACAGCGCGAGCGCGAGGCCCACGACGTTCGCCGCAGACTTCTTGAGCATCAGATCTTGCCCTCCTCGGTCTGCAGCAGCTTGCGCAGGTACTGGAACGTGATCAGCCCGAGGATGACCATCATCAGCACGGAGATCGCGGCCGCGACGCCGAAGTGGCTCTTCGCGATGCCCTCCAGGTACTGCAGCACCGGCAGCGTCGTGCTCTCACCGCTGGGACCGCCCTCGCGGAACACCCAGATCTGCGCGAAGACCTTGAAGTCCCACAGCGTCGACAGGAACGTCACCATCATCAGCAGCGACTTGATCTCCGGCCACGTCACCGCGCGGAACGTCTGCCAGCCCGTCGCGCCGTCGATGCCCGCGGCCTCGTAGAGGTCGCGCGGGATGCCGACGAGACCGGCGTAGAGCGAGAAGGCGAGGAAGGGGATCGCCTGCCACACGATCAGCAGCCCGACGACGGACAGGGTCGAAGTGCCGGAGGAGAACCACGAGTAGCCGGCGAACGAGTCGAAGCCCAGCCGCACCAGCGTCTTGTTCAGGATGCCGTAGTTCTGGTCGAACATCCACTGGTAGACCGTGGTGGACGCCAGGATCGGCATCGCCCAGGCGCAGAGCATCGCGATCTGCAGCGCGACCCGCACCCACGGCGTGAGCACGCGCATCAGCAGCGCGATCCCGAGGCCCATGCCCACCGAGGCCACGACGACGGAGACGGTGAACACGAGGGTGCGCAGCGAGACGTCCCAGAAGCGCTCGTCCCGCAGCACCGTCGCGTAGTTGTCGAAGCCGGTCCACACGATCTCGCCGCGGACCAGTTCCCCGAGGTTGAGCTGGCGGAAGCTCGTCACGAACACCGAGATGACCGGCCAGCCGATCAGCCAGAGGATCGCGATGAGTGCGGGAGCCAGCAGCAGGTAGGGCAGCGACCTGTCGAAGGCGCTGCCCCGGCGGCGGCGCTCGCGCGCCCCACCCGTCACGGCAGGCGGCAGCGCCGGAGGGATGTCCCCTGCCGGCGCTGCCGTTTCGGTCGTCTTGACGGCCGTCATCTCAGCCGGGCTAGCCCAAGGCCTTGGTGATGGCGTCGCTCGCGTCCTTCGTCGCCTGGTCCAGCGACTTCGCGCCGGAGAGGTACGCGGTGAGCGCGTCCTTCAGCGGGTTCTGACCCGCCTCGACGGCACCCCACTTCGGCGAGCTCGGCGTGACCTTGCCGTTCGGGGCGGAGGCGGCGAGCGCCTTGCCGACCGCGTTGGTCTCGAGCTTCGAGGTGTCCTTCGAGGTACCGGGAACCGCGCCGCCCTCGGCGAGCATGTCCTGGTACTTCTTGGACGACAGCAGCGCGAGCCACTTCTTCGCGGCTTCGGCGTTCTTGCTGGCCGTCGGGATGGCGAGGTTCGAGCCGCCGAGGAACACGGGAGCGCTCGAGCCGGCCTTCTTGGACGGGATCGGGAACGCCGCGGTCTTCTCCTTGAGCTCCGGCTTGTCCTTGACGGCGCTGCCGAGCTCCCACGGGAGACCGATCATCATGCCGACGTTGCCGGTCTGGAAGACCTCGTACTGCTGCGGCTTCGCCTCGTCGGTGTCCGCCGGGGCCTTCTTGGTGGCCGACGCGTCGTAGAGCGCCTTGTAGGCCTCGAAGCCCGCCTTGGACTGGGCCGAGTCGAGCGTGCTCGTCCACTTGCCGGCGTCCTGCTTGGCGATGTCGCCGCCCTCGTCCCAAATCAGCGAGAGCAGGAAGTACCAGGACTGACCCGGCAGGTACAGGGCCTGGAAGTCCGGGTTGGACGCGTTCGCGGCCTTGAGCTTGTTGATCGCGTCGATCCACTCGGCACGGGAGGTGGGCGGCGTGGTGATGCCGGCCGCCTGGAACAGGTCCGTGCGGTAGATGACGGTGCGGTTCGCGGCGTAGAACGGCACGCCGAACTGCTTGCCGTTCAGCGTCAGCGAGTCCTTGAGACCGCCGAGCCACTCACCGCTGTTGAACTGACCGGCGTCCGCCGTCAGGTCGGCCAGCGTGCCCTGGTCGGCGAAGCCCGCGATCTGGGTGTTGCCGAGTTCGATGACGTCCGGCGGCGTGCTGCTGGCCAGCGCGGTGGTCAGCTTCTCCTGGATGCCGGTCCACTTCTGGACCTCGTACTTGACCTTGATGCCGTTCGCCGACTCGAACTCCTTGTTCAAGGCGTCGGTCAGGGTCGTCGGCGCGGAGCCGTCCATGAGCCACACGGTGATCTCTTTGGTCTCCGCGCCGCCACCGCTGTTCGTGCTCGTGCCACATCCCGACACGGCCACTGCCAGTGCGGCGGCACCAGCAGCGAGTCCTCTCCAGCCCTTCACAGTTCGCGCCCTTTCACCGAGCCCGGCCCTCGGCCGGAACGTCCAAGTGGTGTAGACCAATGCGGAACAGCGTGTGCTGCGTCACCGCGTCTGTCAAGCGCGTTGCCAAGACGTTGCGAAGTCCTCCGACCAATTTCGCGGGAGATGTCGGGGGTTCGGACGCACGAATCGGCACGGACAAGGCATCCTTGTGGATGCGTGACATGGAGTGCGAGGAGGAGGCCATGCTGGAGACGACGCCTGCATCAGGCGTGGACGCCAGGACGCGTGCGCAACGCGAACCCAAGTACTGGGGTCTCAAGCGGCACCTGCTCGACCTGTTGAGGGCGCTGCCGCCCGGTTCGCCGATCCCCACGGAACGGTCGCTGGCCGCGGAGTTCGACGTCTCCAGGACGACCGTTCGCCAGGCGCTCGCCGAGTTGACGGTCGAAGGGCGACTGCTCCGCGTGCAGGGCAAGGGCACCTTCGCGGCCGAACCGAAGGTCGCCCAGAGGTTGCAGCTGTCTTCGTACACAGAGGACATGCGCGCCCAGGGCCGCGTGCCGTCGTCCCAGCTCATCGAGGCCTCCGAGATGCCCGCCGAGGCGGAGCTGGCGCGGCTGCTCGGCGTGCGTCCCGGTGCCAAGGTGCTGCGCCTGCACCGCCTGCGGCTCGCCGACAACGAGCCGATGGCCATCGAGACGACCCACCTCGCGCTCGGCCGCTTCCGCGGGCTGCGCCGGTACCTGGCGCCCGGCGCCTCGCTGTACCAGGTGCTGTCCGAGCGGTTCGGCGTCGAGATGGGCCACGCCGAGGAGACGATCGAGACCGCGCTGGCCTCGCCGGAGGAGGCGGAGCTGCTCGGCGCCGACATCGGCCTGCCCATGCTGCTGCTGTCGCGGCACTCGTTCGACACCGAGGGCAACCCGATCGAGTGGGTGCGTTCGGTCTACCGCGGTGACCGCTACAAGTTCGTCGCTACGCTGAACCGGCCGTCTTGATCGCCTGGGGCACGCCGCGTGCCCGCTGGGTGCTGACGACGACGATCCTCGGCTCGGGCATGGCCATGCTCGACGGCACGATCGTCAACGTGGCGCTGCCCAGGATCGGCGCGGAGCTCTCCGCGTCGGTCACCGACCTGCAGTGGATCCTGAACGGGTACCTGTTGGCGCTGGCCTCGCTGATCCTGGTCGCCGGGTCGCTCGGCGACCGGTTCGGCCGGCGCCGGGTCTACGTGGTCGGCGTGGTGTGGTTCGGCGTCGCCTCGCTGCTGTGCGGTGCCGCGTGGAACGTGCCGGTGCTCGTGGCCGCGCGCGTGCTGCAGGGCGTCGGCGCCGCGTTGCTCACGCCGGGGGCGCTGGCGATCCTGCAGTCGTCGTTCAACCGGGAGGACCGGTCACGGGCCATCGGCGCGTGGTCCGGGCTTTCCGGCGTCGCCACGGCGATCGGGCCGCTGGTCGGCGGCCTGCTGGTGCAGGCGTGGTCGTGGCGCCTCGCGTTCCTGGTGAACCTCCCGGTCGCCGCGCTGTGCGTGTTCCTCGCGCTGCGGTTCGTGCCGGAGTCCAAGGACGACTCCGCCGGGCACCCCGGCTACGTGTCCGCGCTGGTCGGAGCGGTGGGACTGGCTCTGCTGACGGGCGGGCTCGTCGAGCAGTCGTACGTCCTCGCGGTTCCCGGGGTGGTCGCGATGATCGCGTTCGGGGTGGTCCAGAAGAGGTCCGCGAATCCGCTGGTGCCGCCCGAGCTCTTCCGGAACCGGACGTTCCTGGTCTCGAACGTCCTCACGTTCCTCGTCTACGCGGCTCTCGGCGGCGTGATGGTGTTGCTGGTGCTCCAGCTGCAGATCTCGCTCGGGTACTCGCCGACGGCCTCCGGGCTCGCCAGCGTGCCGATCACGGTCATCATGCTGCTGGCGTCCTCGACGTCCGGCCGCCTCGCGCAGCGCCACGGCCCGCGGTTGCAGCTCGTCGTCGGCCCGGTGCTGGTCGGCCTGGGCATGCTGCTGCTGCGCAACGCCGTTCCGGGCGCCTCGTACGTCTTCGGCGTGCTGCCCGGCGTGCTGGTGTTCGGCATCGGGCTCGCGGTCGTGGTCGCCCCGGTGACGGCGACCGTGCTGGCCTCGGCACCCGATCACCACGCGGGCGTCGCGTCCGGCGTGAACAACGCCGTCGCGCGCACCGGCAGCCTCCTCGCGATGGCCGTGCTGCCCGCGGCGGTCGGCCTGGTGGGCGAGGACTACGCGAACCCCGAGGTCATGACCGCCGGCTGGGAGATGGCGCTCGTGCTGTGCGCGGTGGCCGCGATCATCGGCGGCGTGCTGGCCATCGGCGTCGACAACCGGGTGCTGGACGCGGCGCCGGAGCAGCACGAGGCCCCGCACCCCGGCGAGTGCCTGCACTGCGGGGTGGAGGGCCCTCCGACGCACATCCGGTCAGGCGGCGAGAAGGCGCGCCAGTAGCTCCGGGTCCACGTTGCCGCCGGACACGACGGCGACACCGCCACCGAGCTTGGCCTGCGCGGCCACGGCGACCGCACCGCTCGGCTCGGCGACCAGCCGCGCCCGCCGCGCCAGGTCCGCCACGGACGCCATGATCTCGTCCTCCGACACCGTGACCACGTCGTCCACGTACCTGCTGATGTGGGCCCAGGTGAGCGCCGACGGCTCGTCCCTGAGGGCGTCGGCGACCGTCCGGGCGCGCCGCAACGGGTCCCAGCGCACCAGCTCGCCCGTGACGAGCGACTCGGCGATGTCGGCGGCCAGGGCGGGTTCCGCGCCGATCACGCGGACGTCCGGGCGCAGCGCCTTGACCGCCGTCGCCACGCCGGAGATCAGCCCGCCGCCGGACATCGGCACCACGACGGCGTCGACGTCCGGCAGGTCCTCGAGGACCTCCAGACCGATGGTGCCCTGACCGGCGATGACGTCGGGGTGGTCGAACGGCGGGATCAGCGCCGCACCGCGTTCGGCGACCAGGGCCTCGGCGCGCTCGACGCGTTCGGTGATGCCGACGATGAAGACCTCGGCCCCCAGCGCCTTCGTGGCCTCGACCTTGACCGCCGGGGTGTTGTCCGGCATCACGATCGCGGCCGGGACGCCGTGCAGCCGGGCCGCGAACGCCACGGCCTGGGCGTGGTTGCCGCTGGAGTACGCGACCACGCCGTTCGCGCGGTTTTCCAGGCGCGCCAACGCGTTCAGCGCGCCCCGCAGCTTGAAGGCGCCGACCGGCTGCAGGTTCTCCGGCTTGATCCATCCAGGGCCGAACGGCAGCAGCGGTGTGCGCACCACGTGCGGTGCGATCACCGCCGCCGCCGAGAGGACGTCCGGGAGCGCGATCATCCGAGGATCGAGGCGAGCAGCCGGGGTTCGATGTTGCCGCCGGACACCACCGCGACGGCCGGACCGGCGGGCAGCTTCCGGTTCAGGTACGCGGCCACGGGCACGGCGCCGCTCGGCTCGGACACGACCCGCGTGCGGCGGGCGATCTGGTTCACGGCGTCGCGGATCTCGTCCTCAGAGACGGTGATGAAGTCGTCGACGTACTCGCTGATGTGGGCCCAGGTGAGCTCCGAGGGCTCGGCGCGCAGGCCGTCCGCGATGGTGCGGGCGCGGTCGTGCGCGTCCCAGTGCACGCGCTCTCCCGCGGCGAACGAGGCGGAGGCGTCACCGGCCAGCTCGGGCTCGACGCCGATCACGCGGACGTCCGGGCGCAGCGCCTTGACCGCGGTCGCGACGCCGGCGATCAGCCCGCCACCGCTCACGGGCACCAGGATCGTTGCCACGTCGGGAAGATCGTTGACGATCTCCAGGCCGACGGTGCCCTGGCCGGCGATCACGTCCGGGTGGTCGAACGGCGGGATCAGCGTGGCCCCGCGCTCCTCGACGAGCTCGGCGGCACGCGACTCGCGTTCGGTGATGCCGACGATGAAGACCTCGGCGCCGTGCGCGCGCGTCGCGTCGATCTTGAGCTGCGGCGTGTTCTCCGGCACGACGATCGCGGCCGGCATGCCGAGGGTCTTGGCGGCGTAGGCGACCGCTTGCGCGTGGTTACCGCTCGAGTACGCCACGACACCGCGCGCCCGGTTCTCGGAAGGTATGCGGGACAAGGCGTTCACCGCGCCGCGTTGCTTGAAGGCGCCGATCGGCTGCAGGCACTCGGGCTTGATCCACAAACCGGAGTCGAACGGCAGCAACGGCGTGTGGACGACGTGCCGGGCGATCGCTGCGGCGGCCGTCCGAACGTCTTCGAGAGTCACCAGGCGCATGGGTCGATGATGCACGTCGTCAGGCCACAACCGGTGAACTGTGCCCAACGTCCTACGTGCGTCCTGGCCGGGAAGCACTGTGGGCGCCGTGTTCTGCCGTCGGTCGGGGGAACGCGAAAAGCGTTGGCAGGCAACAGCCGTCGCGTTCTGCTCGTCTTCGTGGCGACCGTCCTCGTCGTCACGGGCGTCCAGTTCGCCACCGGCACACCGTCCACGGTCGACACCGTGGACCGTCCACGAGCACCCGCGCCGTGACGGCGCCTCCCGGCGCGTCCGGTCAGCCGCTGGGAGCGCGACGACGCCGTCGTTCGCCACTAACCCCATTCGGTGATCACGTCACTACGTTGAGCGATAGTTAACTGTCAACGGCTACGCACCGCAGTTGATCTGTCGTGAGCTGTGACACACTTCGTTCACGTTCGAGGCGGGGCGTCATAGCCAAGAGATCCGCAACTTCACTCGAACGGGCGAAGGATTCGGTCCAAAAGAGACCGGGAGGAGGGCGCAATGAGGCTCGTGGCACGTCCGCTTGAGCCCGGCGCCTGCCGTGGAGGACCCGGCTGCTACACCGGGTTCGAGAAGCGATGAGGGATGGGAGGGGTGGGGCGACCCCTGCCGCCGCCCCACCACCCGTCCCCCTAGAGCCCCCGAGAGAGGTCCCTGCAACCGATCTCTCGGGTTCCCCTGCACCCGAAAGTGAGGGAGACGCTTGATGAACCGCACGCGTGCGGCCCGTGTTACCGGTGCCGTGTTGCTCGCCACCGGAGTCGTGACTGCTCTCAGCGTACCGGCGTTTGGCGCCCCTGCCGCACCAGTCACCCCAACCGGCTCCGATACGGAGAGCTACCCGGCCGAATTGCTCCAAGCGGTCGAACGTGATTTGGGCCTGAACGCTGACCAGGCCCGCGTCCGGTTGGCCTCTGACCAGAAGTCGAGCGAAATCGCGGAGGCCGCCAAGGCGTCTCTCGGCGACGCGTTCGGCGGAGCGTGGATCGACCAGGCGAGCGGCAGACTGACCGTCGCGGTCACCAAGCCGGGACTCTCCGTGACCGGCGCGGACACCGCGGTGGTGAAGAACTCGCTCACCCAGCTCAACGGGACCAAGTCGGTCCTCGACGTCATGAACGCCCCCAAGTCGATCACGAGCTGGCGCGTCGACGAGAAGTCGAACTCCGTCGTGGTCGAGGTCAACAAGAACACCCGCGACGCCGCGGCGGAGAGCTTCATCGCCACCGCGAGGTCCATCGGCTCGACCGTCAAGGTCGAGGAGGTCGCCGAGAGCCCCACGACGCTCTACGACCTGCGTGGTGGTGACGCCATCTACATGGGCAGCGGTGGCCGTTGCTCGCTCGGCTTCTCCGTGACCGGCGGCTTCGTGACCGCGGGCCACTGCGGCACGACGGGCACCTCCGTCTCCGGCTACAACCGCGTCGCGGCCGGCTCGTTCGCCGGCTCGGTGTTCCCCGGCAGCGACATGGCCTGGGTCCGCACCAACGCGAACTGGACCCCGCGCCCGTGGGTCAACCGCTACAACGGCACGAACGTGATCGTCCGCGGCTCCACCGTGGCGGCGATCGGCTCGCAGATCTGCCGTTCGGGTTCGACGACCGGATGGCGCTGCGGCACCGTCCAGGCCTACAACCAGACCGTGAACTACCCGCAGGGCACCGTGCGCGGCCTGACCCGCACCAACGCCTGCGCGGAGCCGGGTGACTCCGGTGGTTCGTGGGTGGCGGGCTCGGGCTTCGGCCAGGCCCAGGGCGTGACGTCCGGTGGTTCGGGCAACTGCTCGTCCGGCGGCACGACCTACTTCCAGCCGGTCAACCCGATCCTGTCGCGCTGGGGCCTGACCCTCACGCTGGGCTAGAACTCGGTGCGGAGCGCCGCGACACCTCGGTGTCGCGGCGCTTTCGCGTTTCCAGACCAGCACGATCTCGCCGTCGACGACGTGGTGCTCGTGCTGATGGCAGTGGGGGCGTCCGCGGCGGGACGCCCGCCATCGCGCGAAGGCCCGCCACCCTGTTCCTGGAGGGTGCGGCTAGCTGAACTGCACCGACCGCTTCGACAGGCCGTACCAGAAGCCCTCGACGCTGGTGCGCGCCTTCTCGTCGCTCGCCGCACCAAGCGCCACGAAGAGCGGTGCGAAGTGCTCGGTCCGCGGGTGCGCGATCCCGGCGGCGGGTGCCTTCACCTGGAAGTCGAGCAACGCGTCCACGTCGCCGTTCGCGAGCTGCCGGTGCGCCCAGTCGTCGAACTCCTTCGACCACGACGGCGGCTCGTAGTCCGGTCCGGCCGGGAAGTTCACGCAGCTGAGGTTGTGCGTCATGAAGCCGCTGCCGACGATCAGGACGTTCCGGTCCCGCAGCGGCGCGAGCCTGCGACCGATCTCGTGCAGCTCGCGCGGGTCGAGCGTGGGCATCGACATCTGCAGCACCGGCACGTCGGCGTCCGGGAACATCTCCTTCAACGGCACGTAGGCCCCGTGGTCGAGACCGCGTTCCTCGTCCTGCTCGACGTGGCCGCCGAGCAGCTTGCGGACGTCCTCGGCGAGCTCCGGCGCGCCCGGCGCCTCGTAGGTCACCTCGTAGTAGCGCTGGGGGAAGCCCCAGAAGTCGTACACCAGCGGCACGGTCGTGGTCGCGCCGATGGTCGTCGGCGCCTCCTCCCAGTGCGCGGAGACCATGAGCACGGCCTCCGGGCGCGGCAGGGTGGCGGACCAGGCACGGAGCTCTCCGGTCCACGTCTCGTCATCGGCCAGCGGGGGTGCCCCGTGGCTCAGGTACAGCACTGGTGCGCTCACGTCCTCGAGCGTACGCCATTTTGTTCAAATTTCAACGATCAAGTTCGAATTTGAACGACTCGGCCGCCTTGCGCGGGTCCTCGGCGTCGGTGATGGCCCGGACGACGACGACCCTGGTGGCACCCGCGGCCTTCACCTCGGCGAGGTTGGCGAGGTCGATGCCGCCGATCGCGAACCACGGGCGGTCGGTCCTCGTGGCGCGGACGAGGTCGAGCCCCGGCGCCGGACGGCCCGGCTTGGTGGGGGTCGGCCAGCACGGTCCGGTGCAGAAGTAGTCCACGCCGGACTCCGCGGCGGCCGCGGTCATCTGCTCGACGTCGTGCGTCGAGCGGCCGATCACCACCTCGTCGCCGATGATCCGGCGGGCGAGCGGGACGGGCAGGTCGTCCTGGCCCAGGTGCAGCACGTCGGCGTCGACGGCGTGCGCGATGTCCGCGCGGTCGTTGACCGCGAGCAGCTTCCCGTGGCGCTCGGTGGCCTCGGCCAGGACCTCGATCGCCTCGATCTCCTGCTTGGCCTCCAGTGACTTGTCCCGCAGCTGGATGATGTCGACGCCGCCCGCGAGGACCGCGTCCGCGAACTCGGCCAGGTCCGGCCGGTCCGGTGTGCAGAGGTAGAGCGTCGCGTCGGCGAGTCGTTGCCTGATCAGGTTTCCGTCGAGTCCTGGCACGCACGCACGTTAACCGTTATGTTGAAGTCGGTCCGCACGGGAGCCTGGAGAACACCGGGCTGAGAGGGAGCGTGGTTCGCTCCGACCGTCGAACCTGATCCGGGTCATGCCGGCGCAGGGAGCGTGAATGCCTTGAGCAGTGTGGAAGTGGCCGTCCGGGGTGGCGGTGTCATCGGTCTGTCCGTGGCCCTCGCCGCGGCACGGGCCGGGTTCTCCGCCTCCGTGTCCGACCTCGGTTCGCCGCACGCCGGTTCCCGGGTCGCGGGCGGCATGCTGGCGCCTCTCACGGAGGCGTGGCCGGGTGAGGAAGCCGTGGTGGCGCAGGGGGTCGAGGCCCTCGCGATGTGGCCGGGGTTCGCCTCGTCGATCGGTGTCCCGCTGTTCACCGCCGGGACGCTGGCGGTCGGCACGCAACCGGGTGACCTCGCCGACCTGCGGCCCGCGGGGCAGTTGCTGACCTCGCGGGAGGTCCGCGCTCTCGAACCCTCGCTGGGACCGGCGGTGCGCGGTGGCGTGTTCGCGTCCGGCGACCTCGCCGTCGACAACCGCCTGCTGCTCTCCGCGCTGCGCGAGGCGTGCCTCGACGCCGGTGTCGTGTCCGATGTGGAGGGACGCGTCTCGGTGATCGCCGCCGGGGCGTGGAGCGGCGGGCTGCACCCCGCGCTCGAGGGCGTGATCCGGCCGGTCAAGGGCGAGATCCTGCGGCTCACGCACCGTCCCGGCGCGTTGCCGCCCCCTCGGCACACCATCCGCGCGCTCGTCTCCGGCCGGCCGGTGTACCTGGTGCCGCGCGACGACGGGCTGGTCGTCGG
This sequence comes from Lentzea jiangxiensis, assembly GCF_900104175.1. Classification (GTDB taxonomy): domain Bacteria; phylum Actinomycetota; class Actinomycetes; order Mycobacteriales; family Pseudonocardiaceae; genus Lentzea; species Lentzea jiangxiensis. Next base: position 242,663 of record NZ_FNIX01000004.1, on the reverse strand, counting down.
CGCGACCCAGTACGAGGCCGGGTTCGACACCGACGTGTCCGTCGCGGGCGTGCGGGACCTGTTGCGGGACGCGGAAACCGTGCTGCCGGGCATCGCCGAGTACGCGCTCACCGAAGCCGCCGTGGGATTTCGCGCGGGCAGCCCGGACAACGTGCCGGTCGTGCGCTGGCTCGAACCCGGTGTCATCGCCGCGACGGGCCACCACCGCAACGGACTGCTGCTCGCTCCGCACACCGCTCGGCTCGTGGTTCAGCTCCTGCAGGGAGGAAGTTCGTGAAGGCACAGGTGAACGGGACCTCCCGCGACTTGGCCGACGGCACGTCGGTGGCCGCGGTCGTGGCGTTGGTGGGGGCGCCCGAGAAGGGTGTGGCCGTGGCGCTCGACGGCGCCGTGGTGCCGAAGGCGTTGTGGGGCTCCACGATCGTGCCGGACGGCGGCGTGGTCGAGGTGCTGACCGCGGTCCAGGGAGGCTGACGTGGACGATCCGCTGATCATCGCGGGCCGGGAGTTCCGGTCGAGGCTCATCACCGGCACCGGCGGTGCCGCGAACCTCTCGGTGCTGGAACGGGCGCTCGTCGCGTCCGGCACCGAGCTGACGACCGTGGCGATGCGCCGGGTCGACGCGGCCAGCCGGACCGGTGTGCTCGAGCTGTTGCGGCGCCTGGGGATCGAGGTGCTGCCCAACACCGCGGGCTGCCGCACGTCCGCGGAGGCCGTGCTGACCGCGCAGCTCGCGCGGGAGGCGCTGGAGACGAACTGGGTCAAGCTCGAGGTCGTCCACGACGAGGAGACCCTGCTGCCGGACCCGGTCGAGCTGCTGGACGCCGCCGAGCGGCTGGTGGCCGACGGCTTCGTCGTCCTGCCGTACACCAACGACGACCCGGTGCTGGCGCGCAAGCTGGAGGACGTCGGCTGCGCCGCGGTCATGCCGCTGGGCTCGCCCATCGGAACGGGTCTCGGCATCCGCAACCCGCACAACATCGAGCTGATCACCTCGCGCGCCGGCGTTCCGGTCGTCCTCGACGCGGGCATCGGCACGGCGTCCGACGCGGCGCTCGCGATGGAGCTCGGCTGCGCGGCGGTGCTGCTGGCGACGGCCGTCACCCGTGCTCAGGACCCGGAACGCATGGGCGCTGCCATGCGTTGTGCGGTCGAGGGCGGGCGTCTGGCACGGCTGGCCGGAAGGATTCCGCGGCGCTTTTGGGCCCAAGCGTCTTCGCCGGGTCTCCGAGTCGCTACCGTGGGTACTCACGTGTTGGGGGAAGATTGAGCACTACCTGAATTCCCGCCGAGGAGGACGACAAGCCGTGACGGCCCCCATTGACGCCGAGGTCGAGGACGCGACCGCGCGTCTGTACCTGGCGATCGGCCGGCTGGCCCGGTTGCTGCGACGCACCGGTTCCCCCGGACTCGGCCCCGGTGCGGTCTCCGCGCTGGCCACGCTCGCCCGGTGCGGCCCCATGCGCCTCGGCGACCTGGCGAACAAGGAGGGCGTGGCGCCCCCGACGCTGTCCCGCATCGTCGCCGCGCTGGTCGAGGCCGGGTACGTCAAGCGCGAACCCGATCCGCAGGACGGCCGCGCGTGGCTCGCCACCCCCACGCCCGAGGGCGAGACGATGGTGTCCGGCGTGCGGTCCGCGCGGGTGCGCGAACTGCAGCGCCGGATCGAGCAGCTCACGCCGCAGCACGTCGCCGCTCTGGTGAACGCCCTGGACGCGCTGGAGACCCTGGTCGGCGAAGAGCCGAAGTAGCACCGCCGGACTGGCGACGCTGCACACCGTGCCGCAGGCCGCGCACCTGGCGCGCGACGACGAGATCACGCACCGGTTCCGAGCTCGCAACCGCTTGCTGCGCGGCCGCTTCGCCCGAGTGCTCGGCGAAGCGGCCGCGGTGGAGCTGGTCGCGTTCCTGGAAGGCGCGTTGTCGGTCTGGCTGCTCGACCCCGGGACCACCGACCCGAGGGCGATGTACGCCCGCTACCTGTCGAGCTTCCAGAACGGGGACACCGGGCCGACACCGGCACCCAGCGGGTAGGCGGTCTCGACGGACCTCATGATGAAGTCCTTGCCGAAGCGCACCGCCTCCGGCACCGAGGCGCCGTGGGCGAGCGCGGCACTGATCGACGACGCGAGCGTGTCGCCGCTGCCGTGCGTGTTCTCGGTGTCGTAGCGCGGACCGGGCAGCTCGATGAACTCGCTGCCGTCGTAGAGCAGGTCGAGGCACTCCGGGTCGTCCCACATGTGGCCGCCCTTCACGAGCACCCACTCCGGGCCCAGGGCGTGCAACGCCTTGGCCGCCACGCGCTGGTCCTCGCGGTCCTCCACCGCGATTCCGGTGATCAGCCGCACCTCGTCGAGGTTCGGCGTCACGAGCGTCGCGCGCGGGAACAGCAGGCCGCGCAACGCGTCCAGGGCGTTGTCGGCCAGCAGCTGGTTGCCGTGCATGGACGCCGAGACCGGGTCGACGACGAACGGGGTCTTGCCCGAGCCGATGCCGACGCGGTCCAGGGCCGGGGCGACGGCTTCGATGATCGCCGCCGACGCGAGCATGCCGGTCTTCGCGGCCTGCACGCCGATGTCCTCGGCGACCGAGATGACCTGCGCCGCCACGACGTCGGCCGGGATTTCGGAGACCCCCGTGACGCCCAGCGAGTTCTGGACCGTCACGGCCGTGAGCGCGACGCAGCCGTGCACCCCGCACGCGAAGAGCGTGCGGAGGTCGGCCTGGATGCCCGCACCACCGCCGGAATCGCTTCCGGCGATGGTGAGCACCCTCGGAGGTGCGTCGGTCACGAGGTCTCCACGACCGGCAGGTAGACCTTGTTGCCCGTGTCGGAGAACTCGCCGGACTTCTCCGCCATGCCCGCCTCGATTGCCTCCACAGTGGACAGTCCGCGTTCCTCGGCGTAGCGCCGCACGTCCTGCGTGATCTTCATGGAGCAGAACTTCGGCCCGCACATCGAGCAGAAGTGCGCCGTCTTCGCCGGTTCCGCGGGGAGCGTCTCGTCGTGGAACGAGCGCGCGGTGTCCGGGTCGAGCGACAGGTTGAACTGGTCCTCCCAGCGGAACTCGAAGCGCGCCTTCGACAGCGCGTCGTCCCAGTCCTGGGCTCCGGGGTGGCCCTTGGCGAGGTCGGCGGAGTGCGCGGCGATCTTGTACGTGATCACGCCGGTCTTCACGTCGTCGCGGTTGGGCAGGCCGAGGTGCTCCTTCGGCGTGACGTAGCAGAGCATCGCGGTGCCCAGCCAGCCGATCTGCGCCGCACCGATCGCGGACGTGATGTGGTCGTACGCCGGCGCGATGTCCGTGGCCAGCGGCCCGAGGGTGTAGAACGGCGCCTCGCCGCACCACTCCTCCTCCAGCCGGACGTTCTCGGCGATCTTGTGCATCGGCACGTGGCCGGGGCCCTCGATCATCACCTGGACGTCCTTGGCGCGCGCGATGTGCGTGAGCTCGCCCAGCGTCCGCAGCTCCGCGAACTGCGCCTCGTCGTTCGCGTCCGCGATGGAGCCGGGCCGCAGCCCGTCACCCAGCGAGAACGTCACGTCGTAGGCGCGCAGGATGTCGCACAGCTCCTCGAAGTGCGTGTAGAGGAAGCTCTCCTTGTGGTGCGCGAGGCACCACGCGGCCATGATCGACCCGCCGCGCGAGACGATGCCCGTGACGCGCTTGGCCGTCAGCGGCACGTATCGCAGCAGCACGCCCGCGTGCACGGTCATGTAGTCGACGCCCTGCTCGCACTGCTCGATCACCGTGTCGCGGTAGATCTCCCAGGTCAGCGAGGCCGGATCGCCGTTGACCTTCTCCAGCGCCTGGTAGATCGGCACGGTGCCGACCGGGACGGGGGAGTTGCGCAGGATCCACTCGCGCGTCTCGTGGATCCGCTTGCCGGTGGACAGGTCCATGATCGTGTCGGCGCCCCAGCGGGTCGCCCACACCATCTTCTCGACCTCGTCCTCGATCGACGACGACACCGCGGAGTTGCCGATGTTGGCGTTGATCTTCACGAGGAACTTCTTGCCGATGATCATCGGCTCGGCCTCGGGGTGCTTGCGGTTCAACGGGATCACCGCACGTCCGATGGCGACCTCGTCGCGCACGAACTCCGCGTCGAGGTTCTCCCGTGCCGCGACGTAGCGCATCTCCGGGGTGATGATCCCGGCCTTCGCGTACGCGAGCTGGCTGACAGCTCCGTTGATCGGTTCCCGTGCGGCGACCCACCCCGACCTCAGGTCGGGAAGTCCACTGTGGACGTCGATCGTCGCGTTGTCGTCGGTATACGGACCGGAAGTGTCGTAGAGATCGACATGCTCGCCGTTGGTCAGCTCCACCCTGCGGCAGGGCACGCGGATGTCCGGGGACACCTCGCGGTACACCTTGCGCGAGCCCGAGATCGGGCCGGTGGTCACACTGGGCTTGACCGAACGGTCGTCAAGTGCCGTCACGACATTCCTCCCTACGCCGGCATTACCCGGTCAGGTTCAGGCGGTCGGTGACACCGGCACTACGGCCAGTCACCCTCTCAGCCCGCTCAGGCGCGAGCTCCCGCGTTGTGTTGAGTTGTCGAGAACCGACCATAGTCAGAGCGCGCCGCAGCTGCCAAGGGCGTGGTTTGCCCCTAATCTTCTCGCGTGGCGGATCATCAGCCGTTCCCGCCCGGCGCGCGTCGCGGTCAGCGCCCCGCCGTCGTCTCGGCATGCCCTTCCTGCGGTGAGCTCGCCGGTCGCGGCTATCCCGACTGCGGTTTTTGCGCGGAGCTGCTCGACCAGTTCTGGCTCGCCGACTGGGAGGCGCTGCGGATGTCGTCGCAGCTCGCGGACCGCGAGCTCGCCGAGCTGGTGACCTCGGCTGACGTCGGTCAGCACCCCTGGACGTGCGTGGACTGGGCGATGACGCTGCTCGCGTGCTCGCGCTGCGGTGCCGAGCTGGGCACCGGGCCGGTCGAGTGCGTGCGGTGCGCGGTCACCGAGGAACGCCGCTGGAGCTGGGACCACACGGCCCACCCGAGCACGATGAGCGCGAACGAGCACCTCCTGCGCGTGGCTCGGGCGGCCCTGCGCGCACCTCACCGGCGCCGTCCGGCCGTGGTGCAGGCCTGGCAGCTGGTGCTGCCGTTCCTGATCGCCGGTGAGGTGGTCGAGTTCGGGCGGCTGGACCGGATCCGCGCGCACGTGCTGGCCGGCGGCTACGCGTCGATGGCCGCCTGCCACACCTTCGCCGAGCTGGCCGGGCTGCCCGAGCTCTTCTGGCGGCGGGGCGGTGACCCGATCTCAACGAGGGTCGAGTACCAGCCGGACTCCGAGCGCCAGCAGCACGCAGCCCGACAGCTTCTCGAGCGCGGGACGGACGCGGGGCCTGCCCAGCCAGCCGCGGACGGTGTGCAGGACCGCCACGACGACCAGGTACCAGACGGTGTCGATCAGGACCCACCCGACGGCGAGGGCGAGCAGAACCCCCTGGCCGGCCTCCCCGGCAGGCACGAACTGCGGTAGGAACGAGATCGCGAACACGCCGAGCTTCGGGTTGGCGAGGTTCACGACCAGGCCGCTGCGGAACGCGCGGCTCGCGGGCGGCGGCTCGGCGTCCGGCAGGCTCCTGCTGACCAGGGCCTTCACGCCCAGGTGGACCAGGAAGACCGCGCCGGCGATGCGGAGCCCGTGGTAGGCGATCTCGGACGCCGTGAGCAGCACGGACACGCCCAGCGCCGCGGCGACGGCCCAGCAGGCGACGCCGGCCTCCATGCCGAACACCGTCGCCAGCGCCGCTTTTCGCCCGTGCACCGACTGTCGCAGGAGCACGGCCGTGCCGGGTCCGGGCGACAGTGCGATGAGGAACGAGGCCGCGACGAAGGCGACGATGTCGTCGAGGGACATGCCCCGATGGTCGCCGGTGGCCGCAACTTCTTTCTTGACCTGGAGCGCGCTCCAGGATGTTCGGTGTCCCCATGACCTTGGAACTGGGGAAGCTGGGATTCGGCACGTGGGCGATGGGTGGGCCGTTCCTCGGCCCGGACGGCGCCCAGGTCGGCTGGGGACCGTCCGACGACGGCCAGTCGGTGAAGGCGCTGCGGCGCGCGGTGGAGCTCGGCGTGACGCTGTTCGACACGGCGGACGTCTACGGCTGCGGGCACGCGGAGACGCTCGTGGGGCAAGCGTTTGCGGACAGGCGTGACCAGGTGCTGATCGCCACGAAGTGGGGCTGCGGCTTCGACGCCGCGACGCGCCGGATGACCGGCGACGAGGGGTCCGTCGAGTACCTGCGCCGCGCCGTCGAGGGGTCGTTGCGGCGGCTGGGCACCGACCGGATCGACCTGTACCAGCTGCACGTCGGCGAACTGGCGCTGGAGGACGCCGCGCTGCTGAGGGACGAGTGCGAGGCGCTGGTCGCCGCGGGCAAGATCCGGGCGTACGGCTGGAGCACCGACGACCCGGAGCGCGCGCGGTTCTTCTGCGAGGGCGAGCACGGCATCGCCGCGCAGGCGGACATCAACGTGCTGTTCGACAACCCGGAGATGTACGCGGGCGACTTCGCGGTGCTGTGCCGTCGCCCGCTCGCGATGGGGCTGCTGGCACGGGAGACGTTCACCGCGCTGCCCGAGGACGACGTGCGCGTCACGAACCCGGCCTGGCTGCGGTTCTTCGTCGACGGGAAGCCGTCACCGGAGTACTTCCGGGCGCGGGAGGCCGTGCGCGACGTGCTGACCTCGGGCGGGAGGACGCTGGTGCAGGGCGCGCTGGCGTGGTTCTGGGCACGTTCTCCCCGGCTGGTCCCGATCCCGGGCGTGCGGACCGTGGAGCAGGTCGAGGAGAACGCGGGCGCGCTGGCGTTCGGCGCGTTGACGGCGGACGAGCTGGAGCAGGTGGAGTCGGTGCTCCGGCCCCGGTCCTAGTCCTCGTCGTCGTCGAAGTTCGCGGGGTCTGCCGGGTCCCACGAGAGGCCCGGCACACCCCACTCGTTGTCGCGCAGCATCCGCTTGGCCTCCTTCTTGTACCGGCCGACGAGGCGGTCGGTGTAGAGGTAGCCGTTCAGGTGGTCCGTCTCGTGCTGCAGGCAGCGGGCGAAGAAGCCGGTGCCCTCGGCCTCGAACGGCTGCCCGTCGAGGCCCACGCCGGTCACCTTCGCCCATCGGGCGCGTCCGGTCGGGTACGCCTCGCCGGGGACGCTCAGGCAGCCCTCGAAGTCGTCGTCCGGGTCCGGCATGGTCTCCGGGACCCCGTCGGTCTCGAGCACGGGGTTGCAGATCACACCGCGGTGCTGCACGCCCTCGTCGTCCGGGCAGTCGTAGACGAAGACCCGCAGGTCGACCCCGATCTGGTTGGCCGCGAGCCCCACTCCGCGAGCCGCCGCCATCGTCTCGAACATGTCGTCGACGAGGGTTTTCAGCTCGGTGTCGAACTCGGTGACCTCGCGCGTCGGGTTGTGGAGCACGGGGTCGCCGGCGATGCGGATGCGGTGGACGGCCATGGCTGAACTTTATGCCGTCCAAAACTGTCGGTGTCGCGCGGTAGGTTGGAACGATCACGTGATTGAATTGCCCGCACCTGAGATGGTGTGGCGACCGTGGGGAGCCAGATGGATCACGCCGAGACGCTCACCTCCGCTGACGGGCTGACCAGCCGCGAACGCACGATGCTCGCGTTCGAGAGCCAGTGGTGGAAGTACTCGGGGTCCAAGGAACAGGCCATCAGGGAACTGTTCGACATGTCCGCGACCAGGTACTACCAGCTGCTCAACGACCTCGTTGAGAAAGAAGCCGCCCTGGCGGCCGACCCGATGCTGGTGAAGCGGTTGCGCGGCGTGCGGACAGGCCGTCAGAGGGTTCGCGCACGCGCCAGGAGCACCGAGGACTGATGACCTCCCCCGAGTCCGCAAGCCCGTCCCGTCCGGCCAAGGCCGCCGGCTTCGCCCTGCTCGGCGTCGCCGCCGTGGCGTTGGTGATCGGTGTCATCAGCCTCTTCGCCGGTGACTCCGACGCGCCTCCGGCCGCCGAGGGGACCACGTCCGCGCCGCCTGCGGCGACCTCCAGCGGTTCGACCGCCTCCGAGCAGCCGCCCGCGTCCACATCCGCGTCCAACTCCGCGTCCTCCGCGCCGGCCTCGACACCGTCGTCGGCTCCTCCGGCCGCGACGTCGTCGTCACCCGCGACCTCCGCGGTGCCGCCGCCTCCGGTCACCCAGACCGGCGTGGCGAAGGTGCCGGTCCGGGTCTACAACAACTCGACCGTGACCGGGCTGGCTTCGAAGGCCTCCGACGAGGTCCGGGCCAACGGGTGGACCGTCGCCGAGACCGGCAACTACTCGTCCGGGACCATTCCGACCACGACCGTGTACTTCCGGCCCGGGACCGACGAAGAGGCTTCCGCCCGGGAGCTGGCCGGGTTGCTGCGGGCTCGGGTGGAGCCCCGGTTCGACGGGATCCAGTCCGCTGCCGCGGGGATCATCCTGATCGTCACCAATGATTTCCAGGGTGCTTCCAAGAACAAGTGACGGTTTTCCGGCCCGTCGGTGGTCGGGTTGCATGCGGCCTGTTGCGTTGCGTGCTTCCCCCTGGGGGCTCTGCCCCCAGACCCCCGGCAATCCGGCGGGGCCGCCTGAAAGCCAAAAGCGAGAGCGAGGGCTCGCCCTCGCTCTCGGCTTCGCGTGCCTGCTGTTCTCTCAGCGGCCTGTCGCGTACATCGCCAGCGCCGCCAGTTGCATCGGGTCCAGTGACGGGCGCACCACCCCGCGGGCCTTGGCCAGGTGGGTCCGGGTCACCTCGGCCGCGTCCAGGGATTCGCGCATAGCGGTCAGCGCTGCCTCGCGGACCAGGGCCGCGCAGTCCGCTGCCGAGTACATCTCCAGTTCGGTCGCGAGGGTGTGGAGGTCCACGTCCGCTGCCAGCGGGGTGTTGCGGGAGGCGGCCTTCAGGATTTCCGTCCTCGCGTCCGCGTCCGGTGGTGGGACGTAGACGAGGCGTTCCAGGCGGCCTGGGCGGAGCAGGGCCGGGTCGATCAGTTCCGGGCGGTTCGTCGCGGCGATCACGACCACGTCCCGCAGGGGTTCCACGCCGTCCAGCTCGGTCAGGAGGGCGGCTACCACCCTGTCGGCCACGCCCGCGTCCGACGACTGGCCCCGGCGTGGGGCCAGGGCGTCCACCTCGTCCAGGAAGATGAGGGCGGGGGCGGCGTCGGCTGCCCGGCGGAAGAGTTCGCGGACCGCCCGTTCCGACTCGCCGACGAACTTGTCCATCAGTTCCGCGCCCTTGACGGTCAGGACGTTGAGCTGGCCCGAGCCTGCCAGGGCGCGGACCAGGAACGTCTTGCCGCATCCCGGTGGGCCGTAGAGCAGGACGCCTCGCGGGGGGTCGACCCCCAGGCGGGCGAAGGAGTCCGGGTAGCGCAGCGGCCAGAGGGCCGCTTCGGTGAGGGCCTGCTTGACCTCGACCATGTCGCCCACGTCCTCGAGGCTCAAGCCTCCGGTGTGGACGGTGTCCGAGGCGGACATCGAGATCGGGCGGACCGTGTTCAGGGCGCCCAGCAGGTCTTCCTGGCCCACGCGCGGTTCCGCCACCTCGCGTTGGCGCAGCGCCGCCCGGACGGCTGCCTCGCGGCGCAGGGCGCAGAGGTCCGCCGCCACGAAGCCCGGGGTGCGGGCGGCGACCTCGCTGAAGTCCACATCGGACTCCAGGGGGACGTCGCGGAGCAGGGCCCTCAGCAGCTCGGTCCGGCCCGCGGCGTCCGGGAGGGGCAGCGCCAGTTCGCGGTCCACCAGGTCCGGGGCCCGCAGGCGGGCGTCGACCGACTCCGCGCGGGCCGAGGTGACGACCAGGGCGAGGTTCGGGCGGGAGATCGCCGTGCGCAGGATGTCGAGGACGACGGTCGCGACCGGTGGGGGTGCGGTGGGCAGCAGGGCGTCGATGTCGGTCAGGAGCAGGACCGTGGGCTGTTCGGGGACGCCCGCGATCGCGTCGCCGAGCTGCTTCGCCACGGCGCCCGGTTCCAGGACGGCGATGCTCGGGCAGGCGAGTTCGACGACCGTGGCGTCCACGGACCGGGCCACCGCGCGGACCAGCGTCGCCTTGCCGACGCCTTCGGGACCGCTGAGCATCGCGGCGAGGCGGGCGGAGGCGCCCAGCTTCGTGAGGAGCTCGGGCTGGCGGAACATCAGCTCCAGCCACTCGGTCAGCCGGCGGGCCTGGTCGCGCTGGCCCACCAGGTCGGCGACGGGGAGCGCCTCGTGCTTCTCCTGCACGACCACCGGCGTCACCTCGGCGGCGGGGGCCGAGGCCGAGCGCCAGCCGACGACGCTCGACGGCTGCACGGCCACCGGGCCCGCCGGGTCGGTCGAGGTGATGGTGATGAGCTCGTTGGTCCACGTCATACCGATGGCGTTGGACAGCTTGCGGCGCGTCTCGGAGACGTTGGTGCCGGGCGGCGGCGCGAGGTCCTGGGGGAGCAGCGAGACGTTGTCGCCGACGGTGATGACCTTGCCCGTCAACGCCAGGCGCACGTGCTCCGGCGTCAGCGCGGTGGTCGCGAGGCGCGAACCCGCGACGGTGATCGAACGGGCCGGCGCCACCTGCACCGGCGCGACGACGATCTCGGAACCCTCGACCACGCCGAGGTTCGTGAGCGTGACGTCGTCGACCAGGACCACGCCGGGCGGCTGCTCACCGGAGGCGGCCAGCGCGGCGCTCACCCGCGCACCGGTCAGCTTCACCGCGTCCCAGGCGCGCAGGCCCAGCGCGTCGAGCACCTCGGGGTGGAGGCGGACGACACCGCGCCGGGTGTCCAGTGCGGACGGGGACAGGCGAGCCGTCAGCGTGATCACGAAGACGACTCTAGTTCCTCCCCGACTCCCGCGTTCCCTGGAGAACGAGCAGCCGGGAACGAGCGTCCGCGGCGGCCCGTAGTTGCCCTGAACGGAGTCCCTCACCGGACAGCCCGGAACGCTACGGTTGTCATGATCCGGGCTGGGGGCCCGGTCGTGACAAGACCTGGGGGATCACCGCTCATGCGCCACCAACCGGCGCGCGGCTTTCGCATGGCCGCGTTCGCTCTCGCACTGGCCGTCTCGGTCAGTCTCACGGCACCTGTCGCGCACGCGGCCGAACCCGCGCCCGCGCCCCGGGTGCATTCCCAGCAGTACCGGCCGTCGCAGCCGGGTGGTGGTGTCGGGGTGGCGGGCACGTTCGAGCTGGACGCGGACTACGACGTGCTGAAGTACGTCTACTCGTTCACCAACGACGCGGGCTTCCTCGACAAGGAGGTCCTCGCCGACGCCGACGGCAAGGCGACGATCCAGTGGACGCCGCGCGTCTCGGGTCAGCACCAGATCTTCGTCAGCGCGGTGACACCGGAGGGCTACTCCCAGGTCCCGTCGTACGAGTTCTACGTGCTCGCGGGCGGGCACCCCGCGGCGCACTGGGGGTTGGACGGCACGCTGACGGACTCCAACGGCGCCAACGCCTTGACGTCCCACGGAAATCCGGACCTGGCCTCGGTCGGCTACTCCGGCAGGGGTGCCGCGCTGGGTGACCCGCAGGACCACCTCAGCGGTCCGGTCCTGGCCGACACGTCGAAGAACTTCAGCCTGTCGGCGTGGGTGAAGGTGGACGACGGCAGCGCCGACCGCGCCGTGGTCGCCACCGCGGACGGCACCGCGTTCAGCGCCGGCCTCTACTTCGACGCCGCGGTGGGGCGCTGGGCGTTCGGGATGACGACCGCGGACAGGACCGCGGTGCGGGTGGCCCACTCGCAGGCCCCGGCGGAGACCGGCGTCTGGACGCACCTGGCCGGCACCTACGAGGTCACGACCAAGATCCTCAGCCTCTACGTCGACGGCGTCGGGCAGGGCCAGGTCACCGGGGTGGAGGGCTGGCAGGCGTCGCAGCTGCTGGTGGGACGGCACCGGTACAACGGCGTGGAGGTCGGCGGTGCGCCCGGCGCGGTCGACGAGGTCAAGGTCTACGCGCGCACGGTGAACGAGGCCGAGGTCAAGAAGCTGGCCGGGCAGGTCGGCCTCCGCGCCCACCACCGGTTCAACGAAGGCACCGGTGGCGGCACCCGGGACGAGGTCACCGGCGCGTTCGCGCCACTGAGCGGCAAGACCGGCTGGGAGCTCGACCGCGACGACACGTCGTTGAGGTTCAACGGACCGGACGAGGCAGGGCAGGAGCAGGACGGCGAGGCCTACGTCTCCGGCTCGGCACCGGGGATCCGCACGGACCGCTCCTTCTCGATCTCCGCGTGGGCCCGGCTGGACACCGCCACGCACGAGGACGGGGACCGCACGGTCGTGAGCCTGGTGCACAACGGCACCTCGCTGCTCGACCTGAGGTACGGCGGAACCTCGAAGACCTGGGAGTTCGTGGTCGGCGGCACCACCGTCGAGACCAGGTACGGCGTAGACCTGCAGGAGTGGACCTACCTGACGGCCGTGCACGACAAGGCCAATGCCGAGGTCCGGCTCTACTTCAGCGGCGTGTACGTCACGAAGGTCCCGTTCACCTCGGGCGGCTCCGCGCAGACCGGCGCGGTGCTGGAGTTCGGGAGGCTCTCGCCGGGCACCGCCGCCGGCTCGTTCTGGAAGGGCGGGATCGACGACGTGCGCGTCTACACCGGAGTGCTCTCGCAGGAGCAGATCCTGGCGCAGGCCGTCCGCACCTGATCCACGTGGAAGAGCGAACGGGCCGGACACGATCGACGTGTCCGGCCCGTTCGGGTTTCAGCTCACTGCTTCGGCTGGCGCCGGAGCCCCAACTGCCGCCAGGAACGACGGCGCCCGTTGGCAGAAGGCACAGCGCCCTCCACAGTGGACCCCTCGCGCCGAGGCCGGCGCACCGCTCGCATGGCCGCACCAGCCACACGGCCGCGCAAAGGCTGACGCAGCCCGAGCCGACGAGCCGCCACCCCGTGCGCCCGCTTGATGGCGCGACGATCAGCCCCGGTGACGGTCCACGCCTCCGGGTGCTTCGACAGCCACATGTACCGCCGCACCGAGTACGGCAGGTGCGCGAGGTACACGACCATCGCGATGATCAAAGCCACCAGCGGGTAGGTGATGACAGCAGCGGCCAGCAGTCCGACGGCGACCAGCAAAGGTGCGACCGCGCGCGGCGGCACCTTCGCGGTCTTCACGGACAGCGTGGGGATGCGCGACACCAGCAGCATCGCGACCAGGACGGTCCACGCTGCCACGACGTAGGAGTTGTTCCACCAGCCGTCGCTGCCCACCTGCTCCTCGACGATCAGGGGCAGCAGCAGCAACAGCCCACCGGCCGGAGCGGGGACGCCGACGAAGAACTCCTTCGCGAACGGCGGTTGTTCCTTCTCCAGCAACGTGTTGAAGCGGGCCAGGCGGACCACCATGCAGACCGCGAAGATCAGCGCGATGACCCAGCCGGCGCGGTTGCCCTCGAACTTCCACAGGTAGATCGCGAGGGCGGGCGCGACGCCGAACGAGATGGCGTCGGCCAGCGAGTCCAGCTCCGCGCCCATCTTCGACGTCGCGTCCAGCAGGCGGGCGATGCGGCCGTCGAGGCCGTCGAAGACGGCCGCTGCCCCGATCGAGGCGATGGCCGCGCCCCACATGCCGACGTTCGCGAAGTGCACGGCGGACAGGCCGGAGCACATGGCGAGGACCGTGATCGCGTTCGGCAGCAGGCGAACGCCGGGCCCGCTGGGAGCCATCAGGCCTCCGGGAGTTCGGCGAGAACGGTCTCGCCGCCGATCGTGCGCTGGCCGGCCTCGACCAGGACGCGGCTGCCGCGCGGGACGTAGAGGTCCACGCGGGAACCGAAGCGGATGAGGCCGTACGTCTGGCCGGCGGTGACCTTCTCGCCCTCGGCGACCTCGCACACGATGCGGCGGGCGACTAGGCCGGCGATCTGCACGACGACGAGGTCGTGGCCGTCGACCGTGCGCAGCCACACGGTGTTGCGCTCGTTCTCCTCGGAGGCCTTGTCGAGGTCGGCCGAGAGGAACTTGCCGGGGTGGTACGAGACCTGGACGACCTCGCCGTCCGCGGGCACGCGCTGGACGTGCACGTCGAAGACCGAGAGGAACACGCTCACGCGCGTCATCGGCTGCGAGCCCAGGCCGAGCTCGGCCGGCGGGACGGCGTCGACCACGTGCGAGACGGTGCCGTCGGCCGGGGCCACGGCGAGGTTCGGACGGGTCGGCGTCACGCGCTTCGGTTCGCGGAAGAACCACGCCACCCACGCCGTGACCAGGGCGAGGACGACGCCCAGGCGCTTGAAGCGCAGCCGGACGAGGAGGGTCGCGATCGCCGCACCGGCGACGAACGGGCGCCCTGCCGGGTGCATCGGCGGCACCATGCCGCGCGCGAGTTCGAGGAAGTGGGAGACGGGCTTCTCGCTGCTCATCGTGTCTGTGGGTTCCGTAGCTTCCGTGGATTGTCGGGCGCCATCACGCTACGGCAACACGCCAAACCGCCCATGGGGACTGCCCGGAAGGACAAGTGGCCGGTCGGCCCGTGCATCCCCCGACGAACGCACGGGCCGACCGGCGCCTTCTTCCAGTGTAATCCCCGTCACATGGCGTAAACAACGTCGCTAGGTGAGCGTTCCGTCACAGTCCGTCGACTCCGAGAGACCGCAGCCTCATCCGCACCTCACCGACCCGGCCGGGGTCGCGCACGGCGGGCTCGACGAGGTCGTCCGGGTAGATCGCAGCTCCGTCCTGCATGCGCAGGACGAACAGCCCGCCCCAGTTGAGCTCCGGTGTCGCGCGTCCCGCCGTCACGAGCTGGTCGGCCACCATGCACCCGAGCAGTTCCGTCACGGCCCGGGCGGCGGCCTCGTGCACCTGCTCCTGCCGCAGCGAGCCGTCGACCGGACGCCCGGTGAGGTCGTGCAACCTGCCCCGTTCCAACGCCGTCAGGACGTCCGCGACGGTGTCGCCGATCCGGCTCACGCGGCCCGCGTGCCGGAGCTTGTCCGCGTTCCAGCGCAGCAGGGCGGGTCCCGCCAGCGCCGGCAGCTCCTCCCACGTCACCGGTGGCCCGGACACCCCGGCCAGGTCCGCGACCTCCTCCGGTGGCGTGCCGTGCAGCAGCGCGTGGGCGGGGCGTTCGTCGACTGCGTCCACCACCACCCCCGAGGACGGCCGGAACGACCTCATCGAGGCCACCCGCTCGCGGACCGGGGGATGGCTGTCGAACACCGACGTCGGCTCCTGCTCCGCGAGCACCGGCTCCAGCTCGCGCAGCCGGTGCACGCGCCGCGGGTGGCCGAGGTAGGAGCGGAAGCCCTCGAGCAGCGGCGGAGTGCGGCCCACGTGGGTGGCGAGCGAGACGTACCACTTCAGGTAGTCGTTCCACGCCTCGGTGACCGGGCCGATCCGCAGCATCGCCCGCGCCGCGGCCTCCCTCCCGGCGGCGGCGACCGCGACCTCGTCGGCGAACTGCTCGTGCTTGCGGCTCTCCCCGGCGGCGACCAGGGCGTACAGGCGGGCCCACGCGTAGAGCACGCCGAAGGTGTCGAACCGCTCCGTCGTGAGTCTGAGGGCGAGCGTCGCGCGGTACGTGAGCGCGGAGACCTTGGTGTGCCCGCCGCCGTAGTGACCGAGCTCGTGCGCGAGCACCGACCTGAGCTCGCCGATGCCCATCCCCGCCACGAACGGCAGGCCGAGCTCCAGGTACCGGGTCCCGTCGCGCTCCCACACGCTCGCGTTGGCGTGGCCGACCAGCCGGACGTCGTCGGGTCCGCGGGTGCCGGCGATCCTCGCCAGCTCGTCGACGTGGTGCCAGAGCTCGGGATGCGCGGCCCTGGTCAGCGCGACGCCGGTGGGACGCGGGCTCACCCACACCGCGATCGCCATCGCCACGAGCGGCGGGCCGCCCAGGACGACCGCCAGCCCCGCGAGCAGGAGCCCGCCCACGACGTCCTCGCGCTGGAACAGCGTGAGCGCCAGCCCTCCCAGGCCCGCGAACAGCGTCACCGCGAGGACGAAGAACCCGGCGAGCAACGCCAGTGCCAGTCCGGCTCTCATCTGCTGCTTCCCCCAGGTCTTCCGGAACTACTGCAGGTATCTCACGGTGACCTCGGAACCCGCGGCGAGTTCGGTGACGTCCTCGGGAACCTCGATCAGGCAGTTCGACAGCGCGAGCGCCGACAGCAGGTGCGAGCCGGGTCCCCCGACCGGCGTCACGACCTGGCCGGACGACGGGTCGTGCAGGCCGCGCCGGAACTGCGTCCTGCCGGCCGGGGACGTCAGCGACGTCGTGATCCTCGCCCGCGCGGTGGGGCGTTCCGGCTGCGGGTGGCCCATCGACGCGAGCAGCGCCGGTCGCACGAACACCTCGAACGACACCTGCGCGCTCACCGGGTTGCCGGGCAGCGACAGCACCGGCAGGCCCTGGTACCGGCCCGAGCCCTGCGGCCCGCCCGGCTGCATCGCGACCTTCGTGAACCGCACGTCGTGGTCCGCCAGAGCGTCCTTGACCACCTCGTACGCGCCCGCGCTGACCCCACCGGACGTCACGACCACGTCCACCGAACCGAGGTGGGGCGCCAGCGCGCGGTGGAACGCCTCCACGTCGTCCGGCACGAACTGCAGCCGCACCGCCTCGGCTCCCGCGTCCCGGATGGCGGAGGCGAGCATCATGCCGTTCGACTCGTAGATCTGCCCCGGTTCCAGGGGCCGGCCGGGTTCGACCAGCTCGGAGCCCGTCGACAGGACCAGCACGCGCGGGCGGCGGCGGACCGGCAGCACGGGCAGCCCGAGCGCCGAGGCGAGGCCGACCGTGGACGGGCGCAGCACGGTGCCCGCGGTCAGCACCGGGTCGCCCTCCCGCACGTCGTCGCCGGCGGTCCGGATGTTCTGGCCGGGGGAGACGGCCTTCTCGATCGTCACGGTCCGCGTGCCGCCGTCGGTCCACTCGACCTGGACCACCGCGTCCGCGCCGGGCGGCACCGGGGCGCCGGTCATGATCCGGTGCACCGTGCCGGGCTCGAGCGCGGTGAGCCGGGTGCGGCCCGCGGGGATGTCGTCGGCGACCGGCAGCCGGACGGGCAGGTCGCCCTCCAGGTCGGCGGCGCGCACGGCGTACCCGTCCATCGCGGAGTTGTCGAACGGCGGCAGGGCGAGAGGAGCTACGACGTCGTCGGCGAGCACGAGCCCGAGGCACTCGTCGAGCGGAAGCCGCAGCACCGGCATCAGGCCGACGAGCTCCATGACGCGCTGGCGGTGTTCGGCGACAGAGGTGGGGGGCACGACTGCATACTGCCAACGTCGCGGTGATCGTGACGATCGCATTCCCCACATTTGCCCGGAGGTGTTGTTCGTGCAGGTCCGGACCAGGCACACACCGACGTTCGGCGTGGCGAGGCTCGTGCTCGCGCCCGGCGAGATGGTGCTGGTCGACCCCCTGACCATCGCGGCCACGAGCTACGGGCTCGCCGTCGAGGTGAAGGGCGCGGGAGCCCAGGCGGTCGCGCTGTGCACGGCGGGGGCGGAGGGCGGCTGGCTCGACGCCGCGCCCGTGCTGCCCGGTGACCTGCAGCAGGTCGAGCTCGACGGGACGCACGGCTGGTGCCTCGCCCGGCACAGCTGGATCGCGTCGAGCAGCACCGTGGCGATGAACCCCGAGGCGCCGCCGATGCAGGCGCTCTTCGGAGGCGCGGAGGGGTTCCTGAACTACGCGCAGGGCCGTGGTGACGTGCTGCTCGCGTGTTGCGGCGCACTCGACCTCGTGACGCTGGAAGCCGGTGAAGCGGTGACCATCAGCAGCGACCACGTCGTGGCGTTCGCGGACACCGTGCAATGCCGTCTTCGCCCATCGGTGCCCGATGGCGTGCAATCCATTCAGACGGGTGAAGGTCTGGTGTTCGACTTCGCCGGCCCCGGTGCCGTGCTGACGCAGACGCGCGGGCCGCGGCGGCTCACCACCTGGTTGCGCGCCAACGGAGTCAGCCGGAGTTCATGACTCCGTAAGGAGGTATCCGCGTGAGATTTCTTCTTTTAGCGTTGCTCTCTGCGCTTTGCGTGAGATGCGTGATCTGAAGGAGGACGTCTTGGCTCTCGGTACCGTCAAGTGGTTCAACTCCGAAAAGGGATACGGCTTCATCGCGACCGATGGCGGGCCAGACGTGTTCGTGCACTACTCGGCGATCCAGATGGAAGGCTTCCGGACCCTCTCGGAAGGCGACCGGGTGGAGTTCGAGGTGCAGGCCGGGCGGGACGGGCGCAGCCAGGCGTCGGACGTGCGCCGCGCCGGTTAGAGATCACTCCGATCACGGCTTCGACCAACCCCGGGCAAGCCGGTCCGGCAGGACGTTAGGCTGCCTCGCGTGTCGGAGGACCTGAGCGGACGGCGGATCGCGCACTACCGGATCGACGGAGTGCTCGGCCGCGGTGGCATGAGCGTGACGTACCGGGCCACGGACGTGAGACTGGGCCGGAAGGTCGCGCTCAAGGTCATCGGTGAGCACCTCGCTCCCGACGCGGAGTTCCGCGAGCGGTTCGTCGACGAGGCGCGCAACACCTCCGCCATCGACCACGCGAACATCGTGCCGCTGTACGACTTCGACGAGGTCGACGGCCTGCTCTACATCGCCATGCGGCTCGTGGACGGCCAGGACCTGGCCGGTCACATCAAGGAGGGGCCGCTCACCCCCGAGCGCACGCTGAGGCTGCTCGCCCAGGTGGCGGAGGCGCTCGACATGCTGCACGGCAAGGGGCTCGTGCACCTCGACGTCAAGCCGGCCAACGTGCTGGTGACCACCAAGGAGGGCGTGCGCGAGCACGTCTACGTCGCCGACTTCGGCCTGACCCGCCGCGGCGCCACCGGGCACCGCACCCGGACGGGTGATTTCCTCGGCTCGCCGACCTACGCGGCCCCGGAGCACCTGCGCGGCGAGCCCGTCGACGGCCGCACCGACCAGTACGCGCTGGCCTGCATGCTCTTCGCCTGCCTGTCCGGGCGCCCGCCGTTCCAGGGCGGCGTGCAGGAGGTCATCGCGGGCCACCTCGGCCAGAACGTCCCGGCGTTGTCGCAGCTCGTGGCGCTGCCGCCGGCCATCGACGAGGTGATCCGCAAGGGCACCTCGAAGGACCCCGTGCAGCGGTTCGCGAGCTGCGCCGAGCTGATCGGCGCGGCACGCGTCGCCCTCGCCGGGGTCGCGCAGGGCTCGGCTCCCGCTGCGATCGGGCCCGCGTCCGGCTCGATCCCCGTGCAGTCGCCGGTGTCGGGTCCGGTGCCCGCGCACTTCCAGGGCGGCTACCAGCAGCAGCTCGCCGACCCCGTCCGGCTGCGCCCGCCGAACCAGGTGGGCGTGAGCGCGTTCACGTCGACCGGCAAGAAGGAGCGTCCGGCGTGGTTCGCGCCGGTCGTCGCCGCCGCCGTGGCCATCGTGCTGATCATCGTCGTGGTCATCGTCCTGTCGCCCGGCGACGAGCCCGCGCGTCAGCCCAAGACCAACTCCTCGCCGACGCTTAACATCGGCGACGAGGGCTCGGCCTCGCGCAAGCCGCTGCCCACCTCCGTGCCGGTGCGCACGTCACGCTGAGAGTCACCTGAGGCCGCTTGCACTCGACCCGGCCGAGTGCTAAACACGACTTAGCACTCGGCTGAGTCGAGTGCCAAGAAGTGAGGCTGGGACTGGTGAGGCCCTCCGGGGTCGTCCGTCGCGGGCACCAACCTGGTCACTCGCACCGTGTTCCGCTGCGGGCTGTGCCGGCTCGCAGTGGCCCAGAAACCACAAAGGCGGAGGAACACACCGCAATGGCCAAGATGATTGCGTTCGACGAGGACGCCCGCCGCGGTCTCGAGCGGGGTATGAACACCCTCGCTGACGCCGTCAAGGTGACGCTCGGCCCGAAGGGCCGCAACGTCGTGCTCGAGAAGAAGTGGGGTGCGCCGACGATCACGAACGACGGCGTCTCCATCGCGAAGGAGATCGAGCTCGAGGACCCGTGGGAGAAGATCGGGGCCGAGCTCGTCAAGGAAGTTGCGAAGAAGACGGACGACGTCGCTGGTGACGGCACCACGACCGCGACCGTCCTCGCCCAGGCCCTGGTTCGCGAGGGTCTGCGCAACGTGGCCGCCGGCGCCAACCCGCTGGGCCTCAAGCGCGGCATCGAGCAGGCCGTCGAGGCCATCGCCGAGCAGCTGCTGAAGAACGCCAAGGAGATCGAGACGAAGGAGCAGATCGCTGCTACCGCGTCCATCTCCGCCGCTGACCCCACGATCGGCGAGCTCATCGCCGAGGCGATGGACAAGGTCGGCAAGGAAGGCGTCATCACCGTCGAGGAGAGCAACACCCTCGGTCTCGAGCTCGAGCTCACCGAAGGCATGCGCTTCGACAAGGGCTACATCTCCGGTTACTTCGTGACCGACCCCGAGCGCCAGGAAGCGGTCCTCGAGGACCCGTACATCCTGCTGTTCGGTTCCAAGATCTCCACGGTCAAGGACCTGCTCCCGCTGCTGGAGAAGGTCATGCAGGGCGGCAAGCCGCTGCTGATCATCTCCGAGGACGTCGAGGGCGAGGCCCTGGCCACGCTGGTCGTCAACAAGATCCGCGGCACCTTCAAGTCCGTCGCCGTCAAGGCCCCGGGCTTCGGTGACCGCCGCAAGGCCATCCTCCAGGACATCGCCACCCTCACCGGTGGCCAGGTCATCACCGAGGACGTCGGCCTGAAGCTGGAGAACGCCGACATCTCGCTGCTGGGCAAGGCCCGCAAGGTCGTCGTCACCAAGGACGAGACGACCATCGTCGAGGGCTCGGGCGACGCCGACCAGATCCAGGGTCGCGTCAACCAGATCCGCGCCGAGATCGAGAAGTCGGACTCCGACTACGACCGCGAGAAGCTCCAGGAGCGCCTCGCCAAGCTCGCCGGCGGCGTCGCCGTCATCAAGGCGGGCGCGGCCACCGAGGTCGAGCTCAAGGAGCGCAAGCACCGCATCGAGGACGCGGTGCGCAACGCCAAGGCCGCCGTCGAGGAGGGCATCGTCGCCGGTGGTGGCGTCGCGCTGCTCCAGGCCGCCGAGGCCGCCTTCGCGGGCCTGAAGCTCACGGGCGACGAGGCCACCGGTGCCAACATCGTCAAGGTCGCCGTCGAGGCTCCCCTCAAGCAGATCGCGATCAACGCCGGTCTCGAGGGTGGCGTCGTGGTCGAGCGCGTCAAGTCCCTCCCCGCGGGCGAGGGCCTGGACGCCGCGACCGGCGAGTACAAGGACCTGGTCGCCGCGGGCATCATCGACCCGGCCAAGGTGACCCGTTCCGCGCTGCAGAACGCCGCGTCCATCGCCGCGCTGTTCCTGACGACGGAAGCCGTCGTCGCGGACAAGCCGGAGAAGAACGCCGCGCCGGCCGCGCCGGACGCCGGCGGCATGGACTTCTGAGTCCTACCGCTCCGCTCCACCTCCAGGAGGCCCGGTTCGCTTCGGCGAGCCGGGCCTTTCGGCATGCCGGGGCTTTGGGTGAGCGAATGCGATGCTGTGGTCAGGGGTGCGCATGGCGTCGTTCGAAGAGGTGTCAGCCGAGCTGAGCCGGGTGGTCGCCAAGTCCGAAGAGGTGGCAGCGGCCCTGGAACAGGCCGGGCAGCTCGCTGACGAGGCCGTGCAGCTGTTGACGGCTGTCATGCGGGGAGCGGGTCAGCTCGAGGACGAGTTCGGCCGAGCAGTGCAGCAGTGGTCAGAAGCCGCCACGAGAGCCGCAGAGTTGTCCCAGGCCGTCACAGCGGTCCGGCAATGCGTCGAGAGTTACCGCAGGACTCTCGAAGTCGACCGGGCTTCGTCGAACGCGACAGGTCCCACGGCATCGGCTGGGCCGCCTTCGAGCCTCCCGCCGACAACGTGGATCGAGCGCCAGCGAGCTCAACTCCCGACCTACGTCACCAGCGGCTTCCATTGCGACGAGGAGGGGCACGGCGATCTCGTCCAGAGCGGAGCCGAGCCCAATGGTGAAGACAGAGCCATCGCCCAGCACCTGGTCGCCATCGGCCGGGTGCGCCCGCGGACGTTCCCGACCGCGGCCCAGCACGTGGAGATCAAAGTGGGGTGGCGCATGCGCATATCTGGTGTCCGGCGCGCCGAGGTGGTGGTGAACAACCGGCTCTGCGAGGGGCCGCTGTCCTGCTTCGAGCTGCTGCCTTTGTTGCTCCTGCCAGGGCAAACGCTGGTCGTGCACGATCCGGTAAGGTCCCACACGTTCCAGGGGAAAGGCACCCGGTGAGCTACACACTTGATGTCTGGTACTACCGAGACGACGACGTCGCCAGGCCTGCGAACGTTCCCGTGGCAGTCACCTCCAGCTCCGAGTTGCAGGAGCTGCTGGAGTACCTGCTGACGCACGAGCAACCGCATCCGCCGCAGATCGTCGCCCGTGAGCGTCCAAGGATCGGTCCGTACGACGAGCCGGACACCCTGATCAAAGTCGCCGTGGCGATTCCCGAGCGGCAGGGCGCACTGCTGTTCCTCAGCCCGCAGTCCTGGGATCCGCCGGCAGACGGGGACGACTCGACCGGCGTGTACGCCACTCGTGGGGACCAGCCAACGTTGGACTCGCCGACGTTGTACGTCGACACCGACACGAAGACGCCGTTTCCGCCGGATTCGGCACTGCCGATCGCCCGAATCCTCGCGGCACTGGAGGAGTTCCGTCAGACCGGAGAACGTCCGACCTGTGTGGACTGGCAGGAGTCGGACGTTTCCTGAGTGGCGAGCCAGCCATCACGACAACGGCAATGGCGAAGCCAAGGCGTGTGAACCAAGACGTGCCGGGCAACTGGTCACGAGGTGACCACAGCCCCAAGCGCAATCGTCGCGAAGCGGCGATGAATCGACCCGGCTCGGCACAGCCTCCAATCCACCTGCGCAACGCGACCGAAAGCACGGCAGGCGACCACCCCGCTGGAACATGAACTGGCCAACGCAAGCCGACCCGCCGCAATACCCCGGGACCCGATGAAGCCAAAAACTCAAAGCATGATCGTGGGCGTGACAGCGGTCCGCCCAGGCTCCCCGCGAGAATTCACCGAATGCACCAAAATCCGAGAAGGCGGCGTCGTGGTCGAGCTCGTCAAGTCCCTCCCCTCTGGCGAGGCTCTGGACGCCGCGACCGGCGAGTACAAGGCGCCACGGCTTCACCCCACAGCGTCCGGCCCGCCGCGCCTGCGAACAGCAGCCCGCCGCGGTGCGCACGTGGCTGGACGAGGACTGTCCGGCGATTGAGGCACCGGCGAAGGCCGAGGGCGCGGTGATCGCGTGGGTCGACCAGTGCGGGCTGCGCTCCGACACCGCAAGGCCGCTCGTGGGCCCCGAAGGGCCGTACGCCGATCGTGCGGGTGACCGGTAAGCGGCTGCGGGTCAACGTCATGTCCGCGGTCGCCTCACGCGGCGCGTTGTGGTTCACCGTGTTCACCGAGCGGTTCACCGCGGCCGTGTTCACCGCGTTTCTCGACCGTGTGGCCCGTCAGGCGGGTCGGAAGGTGCACGTCGTCGCCGACCGGCATCCGGTGCGTCGAAGCAAGGCGGTCCGTGCCTGGCTGAAGACCAACGCCGACCGGGTCGAGTTGCACCTGAGGCCCGGCTACAGCCCCGAGCTCAACCCCGGCGAGCTGCGGGGCGCCGACCTGAAACACAACGTCAACGCATCCCGCGCCCACAACGCCGACCGACTCGCCCACGAGACCCGACGCTTGCTACGTCGCCGCCAACGCCAGCCGCACATCGTCCGCAGCTACTTTCAAGCTCCGCACGTCCGCTACGCCATCATGCAGGCAACCGAGCACCTTCGGCTCAATAGGTATTCATCCGGAATTTCAGCGAATATGTCGGGACTTTCACCCCGCCTGGGCAGCGGTCGACCGTGGAACCGCGGTTTCGAGCGATCGAACGGACGACACGGATCGCATCTGTGAAGGCAGGTCCTTCTGAACAGCTGATCATTGGTGTTTGATCAAGGTCGAGCAGGGAAGCCGCAGTAACGGTAGAATCCGCGTCGAAGTCACGACTGAGGGCGATCTCCCGCTCCACCGAATTCCGGACCTCGGGAACACGGCACCATGTAAAATTCATCAGAATTTTCTACCGCAGTCCTGTCGTGGACACAAACAACGTCCGCAGTCAGGCGCAGCTCGAATCATTTTCGGCCAGCATGAACACCCCGTTCCGCCACCTGGAACGAGCGCTTGCTGAATCGTTTTGCAGTCACCACACTGCTTGAGTGCAAGTCGTTGATTTCGCGTCGTGGAGGACCCTGCGGTGACAGTTGTGATCGAGAAGTACATGTCCATGTACCCATTTTCGGTCAAAGAGGGGGTTGAAACAGCCGAAAGGATGCTCAGTCACCGCTACCCCCACGAAAAGTCGATCATCACCGGCGAGCTCCTCGCCCTGATCTTCATCTGCGGGAAGCCGGAGTTCAGGCTGAACGAGCTGGTGTTCGGGCCCGACAAGAAGATGGACCACGTCAACTCGTGGCTTCTTGAGAAACTGACCGAACTGAAGGGCCTCGGCTGCAACGACAGGCTGCTGGCCAGCGTGTACCAAAACTTCTGGGTCAGATCAGAAGGGAAGATGTTCAGAGAGGTTGAGTCCCTCGGCAAAACCAGGGACCTGGACGTCGCGGATTGGGTTCGGGCGCGAACCGGGTTCCCCGGACTCTTCTACACGATGTGCTTGGCCGTGATGGACATCGACGAACCCGAGCCGATTCTCGCTGCTACCTACGAGAAGATGGTGGTGTTCATCGACGACATCAATGACATCGCTTCGATGGTCAGGGACCGCCGAGACGGAGTGCTGAACTCGCTGGAACTCACAGAGAGCCCGCACTCCAGGACGCTGAGTGCCATCGCTGATATTTTCTGCGTAATCCAGAGGTTCAATCCCGACGTGGTCGAAAAGATTGCCCTCTTCATGATGGACTACATCTACCTGCACCTCGACAGCCCGCGATACAAGGACATGGGGCCATCGGACAGGAAGATCTGCGAGAGCTGGATTGCGCTGCTCGAGGGGTACTTGGCCAGCTACAAACTGACTCAGAAAGAACTCGCATAGCCTGACACGTGAGCGTCACGCCAGCCGATGACGACCTGGTGATCGCCTCAGCGTCCGTTTCCGAGCTTGATCGGGGTGTGGGCCTTTGGTGCGCAGACGAGGAACTCCTGGTAGATCGGACGTTGTCGAAGCGCCGTTCCACCAGGAGTTCCGTTGTCATCGTGCCCGATTCCCGCGGGCGGGTCCACCGCGGGAGCCCTCTGCTGTCGCCTGGTCGTCTCCCACCCGCCCACCGTGCGGACGGCCCGGTATCCCACCGATGTCACCGACGCCCAGTGGGCCGTGCTCGACCCGCTGCTACCTGATCCGGCGTGTCTGGCCGGTCGGGTGGGCGGTGGGAGAAGCACTGTCGCCGGGTGATCGTGGAAGCGATCCTCTACGTGGTCGACAACGGCATCAAGTGGCGGGCACTTCCGGCCGACTTTCCACCCTGGCCGGCGTCTACAAGCGTTTCGCCGCCTGGGAGAAGGTCGGCGTCACACAGCTGCCGCCGGACGCGTTGCGTGACCGGGTCCGGCTGGCGCAGGGGCGGGTGGCGGCGCCGTCGGCGGCAGTCATGGACTCGCAGTCGGTGTGCGCCGCGGAGACCGTGGGCCGGGCCACGCGGGGGTTGGGACGGCGGGAAGAAGGTCGCGGGCCGCAAGCGCCACATCGCCGTGGACACGATGGGTTTGTTGCTGGCGGTGCTGGTGACGCCGGCGTCGACGCAGGACCGGGTCGCCGCCCGCAGCCTGCTGCGGCGGATGCGCACCACCGCTGGCGGCCGGGTGGCGTTGGTGTGGGCCGACGGCGGCTACACCGCCTCTTCGTGTCCGAGGCTGGCCGCATCGAGTCCTACGAGCTGACCTGGCAAGCGTTGATGACCAGTGCGTTGTCGCCGCAGGAATCCGTCAAGCTGCTCGATACTGTTGCCAAGCAACTGTGTGACGGCAAGACGAGGAGGTACGGGCATGATCCCGGACCTGGGTACGGCGACCTGGCGCAAGTCGAGTCGCTCTGGCGGCAACGGAGGCCAGTGCGTCGAGCTGGCCCTAATCGGTGAGCACGGCGCCGCGCGTGACAGCAAGAATCCCGAAGGAGATGTGCTGATCTTCGGAGAGAACGCGTTGGCCTTCTTCCTCAACGCGACCAAGACCGGCCGTTTCTGACGGCCGGCCACACGACGGGCGGCAGCGGCTTCAGCTGCCGCCTTTCGCCGCATCGACCCATGAAATCCCCAGAACCCCAGAAAGCTCAAAGCATGATCGTGGGCGTGACAACGGTCCGCCCGGGCTCCCCGCGAGAATTCACCAAATGCACCAGGATCTGCGTGGTCCCGGCCGGGACGTCGGGCAGGACGAACCGCCCCCCGTCATCGGCCTGGGTGCAGGACGACTGGTGATCGGCGACCCGGACCTCGACCGTGTGCTCCCCGGCCGGCACCAGCCACCCGTCGATCCGGTGCCGCGACCCGGTGGACGTGAAGTTCACCATCAGCGTCAGGTTGTCCACGGTGAACGTGATCGTGCCGGTCTGCCCCCCGCGCACCCCGGCGAACGACCCGGCCCGCTCCCAGCGCGCCACCTCGACGTCGAGCGACTCTAGGGCGATCGCGAACTTCACGCGGTCCACCAGGTCGGCGGGTGGCGGGTCCAGTTCGTCGACGAGCCTGTTCAGTTCGGAGAGGACTGCGGTGTCCTCGGGGCCCCTGCGGTCGTCGCGCGGGTCGATCTCGTTCACCGCGATCCTCCTTCCGTCTCCAGGTAGTTGCGCAGCAGTGTCAGGCACCGTCCCCTGGTCGGACCGATGCTGCCGTGGGGCATGGCCAGCGCCTCGGCCACCGCTCGGTACTCCGCGCGGCCCGCGAGCACGGTGAGCCGGAGCAGTTCCTGGCACCTCGTGGTCAGGCGGCCGAACGCGAGCCACAGGCGGCGGTCGCGGTCGTCCATCAGCGTCACGTCCTCCGGCAGGCCGGTGTCGGACTCGAGCTGTTCGGCGTACTCGTCGGACAGGTGCGTTTCACGCTTGTTGGGTGTCCAGGTTCGGCGCGCTTCACGCCTCGTCGTGACCACCAGGTAGCCGACCAGGGCTTTTGGCTCGTTGATGTTCTCGATGTTCTTCAAGAACGCGAGCCACACGGTCTGCACGACGTCTTCGGCGGCGGACTTGTCGAGACCCTGGCCCCGTGCGACGTGCCAGAGCAGCGGGGTCAGCTCGGTCACGAGGACGTCCAGCGCGTGGCGGTTGCCCTCACGTGCGGCGGCCACGCAGACCGCATGACGTTCGGTGCCTTCAAGCCCGTCCCACGGCGGACGGTCATCCGCCGTGTGCAGCTCGTCCATGCAGCACCTCCGATCGGCCGCCCTGTCAGCGCCGTCCGCCAACTCATGAAGGGCTAACTGGGCGGTAGATACGAAGTTCACTCGGATGGAGCAGTATCACCGCCCAACAAGCCTCATCTTCCTCCGTGCATGCCAACGGCCCGTGATTCCCCCTCCGCATCACGGGCCGCCGGTGTGGAAGCCGCGCCGGCCGGCACCCCTCGAACCGACCGACGCGGGCTCCGCGCCTGGATCACTCGCTCAACTCAGAAGAGCGGAACTCAGGCGAGCAGATACACGCCTCTGACGCGCGGAACGGCGAAAGCGCTCCCGATTCGCGAAAGCACATGCGCTGCACCGTTATGGTCCAGACCATGCCGATTCTCGAAGTGATCGCACTGAACGCGCAGGACGCCGAGGCCGCCCAGGCCGGAGGCGCCGACCGGCTCGAACTGGTCGCCGACATGGCCTCAGACGGGCTCACGCCGTCCGTCGCCACGTTCCGGGAGGTGCGGCGCGCCGTCGACCTCCCCGTCCGCGTGATGCTGAGGGACGCCGAGGGGTTCGCGCCGGGCGACCTCGGGCAGCTGCGGCGGCGGGCGGCGGAGCTCCGCGAGGCGGGCGCGACGGAGTTCGTGCTCGGCTTCCTCGACGCCGAGGGGGAGGTCGACGAGGGCGTCACCCTCGGCCTCGTCGCGGAGTTGGAGGGGTGTGCCTGGACGTTCCACCGCGCGCTCGACAACTCCAACGACGTCTTCCGCTCCTGGGAGGTCGTCCGGGGGCTCGGCTGCGACACCGTCCTCGCCGCGGGCAGTGCGAAAGGCGTGGAGGACGGGATCGAGAACCTGAAGAACCTCGTCGCGCAGGCGCCTCCGGCACTGCTCGTCGGCGGCGGTCTCCAGGCCCGGCACGTCCCGGAACTGCTGGTGGCGGGCGTGGACGGCTTCCACGTCGGCAGTGCGGTGCGTCCGCGCGGGTGGGATTCGCCCGTCGACAGCGCGTCCGTCCGGGAATGGGTCGATCGTCTGGTCTAGACCCTTGACCGCGTCCGTTCTACAGTCACGTTGCTTCCTGTGAAATGGCTGTTGCACTACATGCAATACGGAGGGCGCGATGAGGCTGAAGACACTCGTGGCCGTGCTGGGCGTGGGCGCGGTGGTCGCCTGCGCTCCGGTGCAGTCCGGACCGAAGAACTCCGGCACCGACGAGCAGACCGGCCAGGTGCGGGTCTGGCTGTTCGACGAGGTGAACCGGGGTCCCAAGGAAGCGGTCGTCAAGGAGGCGATCTCCGAGTTCCAGGGCAAGCACAGCGGCGTGACCGTCGACGTGCAGTACATCCAGGTGTCGAGCAGGGCCGAGCGCTTCAAGGCGGCCTTCAGCGACCCGAAGAGCGCGCCGGACGTCGCCGAGTTCGGCAACACCGACCTCGCGGGCTACGTCTCCGCGGGCGGCTTCTCCGAGCTCGACCTGAGCGGGTGGACCGAGTCGAAGGACCTCGTCCCCACGATCCTCGACACGGCCAAGGTCGACGGGAAGACCTACGGCGTGCCGTGGTTCGTCGGCGTCCGCGCGCTCTACTACCGCACCGACGTGTTCTCCGAGCTCGGCCTCAAACCCCCCACGTCGCTCGACGAGATCGCGCCGCTGGCGCGGGAGATCCGGCAGCGCAAGCCCGAGCTGATCGGCATCTCCGCCGGCGGCAAGTACCTGTTCGCCGCCCTGCCGTTCATCTGGGCCAACGGCGGCGACCTCGCCAAGTCCGACGGCGGCAAGTTCACCGCCGCGATCGACAGCCCGCAGGCCAGGGCCGGTGTCGCGAAGTACGCCGAGCTGATCAAGGACGACATCTGCCCGCCCGCCGCCTGCGCGGGCAACGGTGGTGACGCGAGCGTCGAGGCGTTCCGCGCCGGCAAGGCCGCGATGACCATCGGCGGCGACTTCAACCGCAAGTCCGTCGACGCCAGCAGCGCGGCCGGCAAGTACGCCGTCGTGCCGCTGCCCGGCAAGGACAAGGGTTCGGTCGCGCCCGCGTTCGCCGGCGGCAACCTGCTCGGCGTCCTGAAGGGCACGCAGCGCAAGACGCTCGCCACCGAGTTCACGCAGCTGCTCGCGTCGAAGAAGTACCAGCAGAAGATGTACGCGGCGATGGGCAACCTGCCGACGTTCAGCGACGTGCAGAAGCAGGTCGCCGACTCCGACAAGTTCCTGGAGCCGTTCACGAAGACGCTGCAGTCCGGCACGAAGTTCGTCCCCGTCACGCCGGCGTGGGCGAAGATCGAGGCGCAGGCCGTGGTGCCGACGATGCTGCAAGAGGTCGTGACCGGCGCGAAGAACGTCGACACGGCCACCGCCGACGCCGCCAAGACGATGAACGCGGCCTTCACGTCGTGAGCATGACCGCCAAAGGCCAGGGGCGGACCGCGTTCGCCTACCTGGCTCCAGCGCTGCTGGTCCTCGCAGGCCTGCTGGCCTACCCGATCTACCAGCTGGTGCTCATCTCGCTCTACGACTACGGCCAGGAACAGGTGAGCGGCGGGGCGCCGCTCGAGTTCCTCGGTCTCGGGAACTACCAGGAGCTGCTGGGGAACCAGCAGTTCTGGGGTGTGCTCGGGCAGACCGTCGCCTTCGCGGCGGTCTGCGTGGTCGGCACGTTGCTGGTGGGCGCGTTCCTCGCGATCCTCGCGACGAGGGTCCGCACCTGGGTCCGGATGACGTTGTTCCTGGCGGCTCTCGGCGCGTGGTCCACGCCCGCGGTCGCCGGCTCGACGATCTGGCTCTTCCTGTTCGACGCGAACTTCGGGTTCGTGAACGAGGTCCTGGGCATCCAGGGCTTCTCCTGGACGTTCGACAAGTGGACGGCGTTCGGGCTCGTCGCCGCACAGGTGATCTGGTGCTCGTTCCCGTTCGTCATGGTGACGCTGTACGCGGGCATCAAGGCGATCCCGGGCGAGGTGCTGGAGGCCGCGGCGCTGGACGGCGCCTCGGCGTTCCGCACGGCGTGGAGCGTCACCCTGCCGCTGCTGCGGCCGATCATCCTCGTGGTGACGATCCAGTCGATCATCTGGGACTTCAAGGTCTTCACGCAGATCTACGTGATGACAGGAGGTGGCGGCATCGCCGGACGCAACCTCGTGCTCAACGTCTACGCCTACCAGCAGGCGTTCGCGGCGTCCGAGTACGGCCTGGGCGCGGCCATCGGTGTCGTGATGACCGTGCTGCTGCTGGGCATCACGATGTTCTACCTCCGCGCGCTGCGGCGGTCGGGGGAGGTCCTGTGAGGCGCTGGATCACCGAGTCGTTCGTCCTCGTCGTCGCCGCCGTGGTGGCGTTCCCGCTGTTCTGGATGGTGCTGAGCGCGTTCAAGCCGGAGGACGAGATCATCTCGGCCGACCCGGTGCCGTGGACGACGCGGCCGACGCTCGACAGCTTCACCCGTGCGCTCACGGTCGCGAACTTCGGGCGCTATTTCATGAACAGCATCATCGTCGCGTTGATCGTGGTCGCCCTGAGCATCCTGATCTCGTTCCTCGCGGCGACCGCGCTGACCCGGTTCCGGTTCCGCAGCCGCACGACGTTGCTGGTCATGCTGCTGGTAGTGCAGATGGTGCCGGTCGAGGCGTTGACCGTGCCGCTGTTCTTCCTGATGCGGTCGGTGGGTGACAGCGTTCCGGTCTTCGGCCTGAACCACCTCGGCTCGCTCGTGCTGGTGCACCTCGCGTTCAGCCTGCCGTTCGCGATCTGGATGCTGCGGGGCTTCGTCGCCGCGGTGCCGGTGGAACTGGAGGAGGCCGCCACCCTGGACGGCGCCTCGCGGTTCCGCTTCCTGTGGCAGGTGCTGTTCCCGCTCGTCGCGCCCGGCCTGGTGGCGACGAGCGTGCTGTCGTTCATCCACGCCTGGAACGACTTCCTGTTCGCCAAGACGTTCATCATCTCGGCCGTGGAGAACCAGACCCTGCCGCTGGCTCTCCAGGTGTTCGTCAAACCCGACCAGAACGATTGGGGCGCGATCATGGCGGGCTCCACCCTGATGACCATCCCTGTGCTCATCTTCTTCGTGCTCGTGCAACGCCGGCTCGTGTCCGGTCTCGCGGGGGCGGTGAAGGGATGAACCTGCTGCCACGCCCGGTGTCCTACGTGGACGGTGGACGGCTCTGCGAGTACAAGGGCTGGGAGACCGTCCTCGTGGACGGACCGCCCGGCGGCTACCGGCTGCTCTCGTCCGACGAAGGCGTGCTCATCGAGGCCAACGACGCGGCCGGCGAGATGAACGCGCTGCAGACCCTGCGCCAGCTGCTCGGGGCCCGGGCGTTCCGGGCGGCGGGGGAGAAGCCCCGGTTCATCCCGGCGTGCGAGGTCGTCGACCACCCGCGGTTCCCCTGGCGCGGCGTCATGCTCGACGTCGCGCGGCACTTCCTGCCCAAGCGGGAGGTGCTGCGCTGGGTCGAGCTGCTGTCCGTGCACAAGCTCAACGTCCTGCACCTGCACCTCACCGACGACCAGGGCTGGCGCTTCGAGTGCAAGCGCTACCCGAAGCTCACCGAGGTCGGGTCGTGGCGGGAGGACTCGCGGTTCGGCGACCGGCGCTCCGGTGGGCTGGAAGGCCGTCCGCACGGCGGTTTCTACACGCAGGACGACCTGCGGGAGATCGTCGAGTACGCGCGGGCGCGGCACGTCGCGGTGGTGCCGGAGATCGACGTCCCCGGCCACTCGCAGGCGGCGATCGCGGCCTACCCGGAGCTGGGCGTGCACGGCGGTGGCGTCTGGACCGACTGGGGCGTCAACGAACGCGTGCTCAACACCAAAGAGTCCACAGTGGACTTCTACCGGAACGTGTTCGACGAGCTGATGGCCGTCTTCCCCGGCGAGTTCATCGGGCTCGGCGGCGACGAGGCACCCGGTCACGAGGACGGCGTGCTGGTCAGGGCCATCGCGGAGCACATCGCGGGCAAGGGCCGGCGGCCGTACGGGTGGGACGAGGTCCTGGACGCCCGCCCGCTGCCGAAGGGCACGGTGGTCGCGTCCTGGCGCGGTGTGGAGGGCGGCGTCACGGCGCTGCGCGAGGGCCACGACGTGGTGATGTGCCCCGAACAGCACGTCTACCTGGACTACCGGCAGTCGGAGTCGTCCGACGAGCCGATCCCGGTCGGGACGGTGACGACGCTGGAGGACGTCCACGCGTGGGAGCCGGTGCCGGCGGAGGTCACGGGAACCGAGCCCGGACGGCTGCTGGGCGCGCAGGCGAACATCTGGACCGAGCACCTCGACTCGGCCCGGCGGGTGGACTACGCGGCGTTCCCGAGGCTGGCCGCGTTCGCCGAGGTCATGTGGTCCCCGGCGGAGAAGGATCCCGGTTTCGTGCAGCGGCTGCGGGAGCACCACCTGCCGCGTCTCGACGCCTTGGGGGTGGAGTACCGGCCCCTGGACGGACCCCACCCCTGGCAACGGCTGCCCGGTGTTCCCGGGTTTCCGCGCTGATCACACGGCCGGCTCTTCCTCGGGCATGAGGATCCAGGCGGCGACGTAGAGGACGGCTCCGGTGCCGAACCCGAGCAGCGTCGCCGCCACCAGGACGATCCGCAGGATCGCGGCGTCGACACCGATCATCTTGGCGACGCCGCCGCAGACACCGGCGAGCATCTTGTCGCTGCGACTGCGACGGAGCTTCTTGACCTGGTAGCTGGCTTCGTTGAGCACGTTGTTCGTCATGTACCGAGAATCGCGATTTCCACGCTCGGGCACATCGGTGACCACCCCGAACCCGACCCTGATCCCGGGTCGGAGGACCGGGGGTCAGTCGAGGCAGAACTCGTTGCCCTCGACGTCCTGCATCACGATGCAGGACTCGTTCTGCTCGTCGGCCTCCATCACGCGCACCAGCGTCGCGCCGATCGCTTCGAGCCGGGCGCGTTCGGCCTGCAACGCCGCCAGCCGCTCCGCACCGACGAGCCCCGTGCCCGCCCGGACGCAGACGTGCACCCGGTTCTTCACGACCTTGCTCTCGGGAACCCGCTGGAAGTAGAAGCGCGGGCCCTCGCCGGTCGGATCGGCGACGGCCGACCACGAGCCGTCGCTCTCCGGCGGAGCGTCGTAGCCCAGCACCTGGCTCCAGAACTCCGCGACCCGCACGGGTTCCGCGCAGTCGAACGTGACTTGGACCTTCTTGATCGACCCCATCCCCCGAGGCTAGCCGTACCCTGACCTTCGTGGAGTCCCCCGAGGGGCCGAGGCCGCGCCGCGTGAGCCATGAGGTCATCCGGGGCGACCCGCACGCGGGCAAAGAGGGCTACCGGCCGGTCCGGCGGGGTGTGCGGGCGGCGCTCCCGCACGTCGACACGATGGACGCGGGCCACGGCGTGCACGCCTTGGAAGAACTGCCGAAGGAGGTGCGCCGTGCGTGATGTCCTCTACGACCTCGCCGAGCGGGTGGCGAACGGCGAGACGGTCGGCGTCGGCACGGTGGTCGCGACCTTCAGCTCGGCGCCCCGGCCGGCGGGCGCGGCGATGCTCGTGACGCAGGACGGCGAGGTGGTCGGCAGCGTGTCCGGCGGCTGCGTCGAGGGCGCCGTCTACGACCTCGCGCAGGCGACCGGGGGGCCTGTGCTGCAGCGGTACGGCGTGAGCGACGACGACGCGTTCGCGGTCGGGCTGACCTGTGGCGGGATCATCGACATCTTCGTCGAGAAGATCAACGCCGAGACCTTCCCACAGCTGGGCGAGGTCGTGGAGACGGTGCGCGCCGAGGAACCGGTCGCCGTGGCGACGGTGGTCGAGCACCCGGACGGCGTCGGCCGGCGCATGGTCGTCTGGCCGGACCGCCGTGCCGGCACTCTCGGCAGCGCACGGATCGACGACGCCGTCACCGACGACGCGCGCGGCATGCTGGCCTCGGGACGCAGCGGCGTGCTCCGGTACGGACCGGACGGCCAGCGGCGTGGCGAGGGCATGAGCGTCTTCGTGAACTCGTTCGAACCGCCGCCGCGCATGCTCGTGTTCGGAGCGATCGACTTCGCCGCCGCGATGGCCCGGCTCGGCGCGTTCCTCGGCTACCGCGTGACGGTGTGCGACGCACGGCCGGTCTTCGCGACGCGCAGCCGTTTCCCCGAGGCGGACGAGGTCGTCGTGGACTGGCCACATCGGTACCTGCGGCGCGAAGCGGCCAAGCTCGACGAACGCTCGGTGATCGCGGTGCTGACGCACGACCCGAAGTTCGACGTGCCGCTGCTGGAGGTCGCGTTGCGGCTCAAGGTCGGCTACATCGGCGCGATGGGGTCGCGCCGCACGCACGAGGACCGCCTGCAACGCCTGCGGGAAGCGGGCCTGACCGAGTCGGAGCTGGCCGCGCTGGCCTCGCCGATCGGACTGGACCTCGGCGCGCGGACTCCCGAGGAGACGGCGGTGTCGATCGCCGCCGAGATCATCTCCTTGCGGTGGAAGGGAACCGGCAGGCGCCTGGTCGAACTGGGAGAACCGATCCACCGCTGATCGGGTTGTCGATCCCGCGAACAGGCAGGAGGCCGGGACGGCCCTCGTCACCAGACCTCACGAGCACCGGCAGGCCGGCCCGACTCGGTCGCGGCCTGATCTCCGAGGTCAGCGGCAGGCTCGTCGGCCAGTTCGCGGAATGCCTGGCGAGCACGCCGGGATCCGTGGATCCTGACGAGGTGGCGCAACAGCAGCATCTCCGAGTCGTACCCGACGAGCCGATCGACCTGATCGACACGGCAGGCGTTCCGGTGTTGAAGCGCGTGCTGCCCGTTGCGGCCGCTGTGCTGGCCGTCGCGCTGTTAGTGGTCCTGCGACGCAGGCGGCAGCGCTGAGCCGTGCGACCCGGTGGCCCGCCCTGGTGCTGGTCACCGGGTTCGTGCTGTCCGGGTGCACCGGTTCCCCGGTCGTGGGCACCTCCGAGCCGGCCCCGTCGCCGACCTCCTCCGGCCCGCCCCCGGCGCGGTCGTTCGTGCTGACCGCGGGCGGTGACGTGCTCATCCACCCGGCGCTGACCGAGCAGGCCGTCGCCGACGGAGGCGCGGCCGGACGCGACTTCCTGCCGTTGTTCTCGGGGATCGAGGAAGCGCTGAAGGCCGACCTCTCGCTCTGCCACCTCGAGGTGCCGCTCGGCACCAAGGAGGGCCCGTTCTTCGGCTACCCCGCGTTCCTGGCGCCGCCCGAGGTGGCGAAGGGCCTGGTCGACGTGGGCTACGACTCGTGCTCGACCGCCTCGAACCACACGCTCGACCGCGGTGTCGCGGCCATCACGACGACCCTGGACGCGATGGACGCCGTCGGCCTCAAGCACACCGGCTCGTTCCGCACGCAGGAGGAGTCCACGGCGCCGCTGATCCTCGACGCGGGCGGCGTGAAGGTGGCCCAGCTGTCGTTCACCTACGGCTTCAACGGCATCCCGTTGCCCCAGCCGTGGCGCGCGAACCAGATCAACGCCGCGAAGATCCTCGCCGACGCCCGCGCCGCGCGTGCCGCCGGCGCCGAGGTCGTCGTGCTGTCCGTGCAGTGGGGCAACGAGTACCAGCACGAGGCGACTGCGGACCAGAAGGCCCTGGCCCGCCAGCTGCTCGCCGACCCCGCGCTCGACCTGATCATCGGCACGCACGTGCACGTCGTGCAGCCGTTCGAGAAGATCGGCTCCAAGTGGGTCGCCTACGGCCTGGGCAACGAGGTCGCCCGGCACGCCGAACCCCGCGGCGTGACCGAGGAAGGCGTGATCGCGCGCTTCAAGTTCGAGCAGGGACCGTCGGGCTGGTCCGTCGTCGAGGCCT
The DNA here is from genome assembly GCF_900104175.1 of Lentzea jiangxiensis. Lineage (GTDB taxonomy): Bacteria > Actinomycetota > Actinomycetes > Mycobacteriales > Pseudonocardiaceae > Lentzea > Lentzea jiangxiensis. The sequence goes on along the minus strand of NZ_FNIX01000004.1, from coordinate 206,586 downwards.
CCTACACCCCGACGCTGGTCGAGCTGGGGCCGCCGATCCGGCTCGTCGACCTCACCAGGGTGCCCGCGACCGAGCGGCGCACCCAGGCGGTCAACCGGACCGAGGGCATCGTGTTCAGCATGGGCGCCGACGACCAGGGACTCACCCGGCGCAAGCCCTGACCCGGTTGAACCGCTCCACCCACACCGGGTCGCCCGTCTCGAACTCGGCGATCCGGTCGGGCTTCGGCGCCTGGCGCAGCACGGGCAGGAAGCCGTTCACCGGCGTGAGCGACTCGCTCGTGACGTCGCCGTCGAGCAGTTGCACCGTCGCGAGCCCGCACGCGTAGTCGAGGGCCGGCAACGCCGCCGCCAGCGCGACCCCCGCCGCCATGCCGACCGACGTCTCCAGCGCCGACGACACCACGCACGGCAGCCCGCACGCCTCGGCCACCTCCAGCGCCCTGCGGACCCCGCCGAGCGGCGCCACCTTGATCACCGCGATGTCCGCGGCTCCCGACACGGCCACCTTCAGCGGGTCGCCGGCCTTGCGGATCGACTCGTCGGCGGCGATCGGGACGCCGGCCTTCCTGCGGACCGCCGCCAGCTCGTCCAGCGTCCGGCACGGCTGCTCCACGTACTGGAGACCTCCGGCGGCCCGGTTCATGGCCTTGATCGCCGTGACGGCCGTGTCGACGTCCCACATCATGTTCGCGTCGACCCGGACCGCCCCCTGCGGCCCGAGCGCGTCCCGCACCGCTTCGAGCCGAGCGCAGTCCTCCGCGAGCGTGGACTCGGCGACCTTCACCTTGGCCGTGGAGCACCCGGAGCGCTTCACGATCTCGTGCGCCCTCTCCGGGCTGACGACGGGCACGGTGCAGTTGACGGGAACGCGGTCGCGCACCGGCGCCGGCCAGCCCTCGTCCGCGGCCTCCAGCGCACACGCGAGCCAGGCGGAAGCCTCCTCGTCCCCGTACTCCTCGAACGGGCAGAACTCGCCCCACCCGGCCGGACCTTCGAACAGCAGACCGGTGCGCCGGGTGATGCCGCGGAACCGGGCGCGCAGCGGGACGGAGTAGACGTGCACGGCCCGATTCAAGCGCACCTCCGCAGCTCCAGCGAACTCCCACCCCCGCGCAGGTTGACGCTGCCGACCGGCTGCAGGCCCAGCACCGTGCACACGATCTGCTGGACGGCGGTGCCGCTGAGCTGCGACACGTCCGTCGAGAGGTTCACGTCGAGCCCGTTGGTGATGCGGTCGATGGTGGCCGGTGCCGCGTCGAACGGGACCTCGGTGCCGAGACCGAGGCTCTGCTCGGCCGCTGTCGGGCCCTGGGCGAGCAGGGCGATGACGTCGAAGCCGCTGAGGCTGCCCCGGGGACGGCTGGCGGGGACCACCGTGCCGCCGGGCGACGCCCAGTAGAGCGACGGGGTGGTGTTCTCGACCGGGCCGCTCGGGGCCTGGAGGCCGGGGATGGGGTCGGTGGGGCGGATGCCGCAGGCGGTGAGGAGGGCGAGCGCGACCAGGCCGAGTCCGTGCAGCCGACGGCGCTTCACGACCCACCACCCAGCGGCAGCCGCAACGTGAACGAGGCCCCGCCCCCTGGCCGGTTCGCCGCCTCCAGCGTCCCCCCGTGCAGCCGCGCGTTCTCCCAGGCGATCGCCAGCCCGAGCCCCGACCCCTCCGACCGCCCGCGCGCCGAGTCCGCCTTGAAGAACCGCGCGAACACGTGCGGCAGGACCTCCGCGGGCAGCCCCGGCCCGCCGTCGGCGACCTCGATCACCAGGGAGGACTCCGACACCGACAGCGCCAGCGACACCGGTGGCGAGCCGTGCCGCAGGGCGTTGCCGACCAGGTTCGCCACGATCACGTCGAGGCGTCGCGGGTCCAGTCGCGCCCGCACGCCGGTGGGCAGCGTCGTCCTCACCTCGAAGCCGCGCATCCGCAGGCAGGCGCGCACGACCTCGGCCACGTCGACGTCGTCCAGCGCCAGGGCCGCCGTGCCCGAGTCGAACCTCGTCACCTCGATCAGGTCGTTGACCAGGCGCGTCAGGTTCAGCGTCTCGCGGTTCACCAGCCGCGCCGCCTGGCCGGCCACGCCCGGCAGCGACGCCGTCTCGGCGTCCAGGACGTCGGTCACGGCGGTCATCGCGGCGAGAGGGGTCCTCAGTTCGTGGGACACGTCGGCGACGAACCGCCGTGCGTCCGCCTCCATCCGCCGCAGCTCCAGGACGTGGTGCTCCAGCGAGGAAGCGGTGCTGTTGAAGGTCGACGCCACGGACGCCAGCTCGTCGCGGCCGCGCACCGGCACGCGGGCGGACAGCTCCCCCTGGCCGAGCCTCCACGCCGCCAGCCGCAGTTCGCGCACCGGGCGCAGGACGCCGCGGGCCGCCAGCAGGCCCAGGGCCAGGGCCAGGACCAGCACGGCGCCGCCGATGAGCCACGCGTTGCGGGCCAGCTCGCCGACGAACGCGATCTCCGGCGTGAACGGCCTCAGCACGTACACCTCGATGCCCGACGTGCCGCCGCCCGTCACCCGCAGCTGCATGCCGACGACGAGCCACACGCTGTCCGCGTACGACACGCGCTGCCAGCCGACGCGTCCGGACGCCACCAGGGCCCGCAGCTCGGTCGTGATCGCGGACGGGTCCATGCCGCCCGCGGAGAACCCGTTGCCGTACGCCAACGCCGAGCCCTCGCGGCCGGAGACCCGTGCGGCGACGCGTTCCAGGGTCGCGGCGTCCACCGGTCGCGCGGGCAGCGGGTAGAGCTGCTCGACGCGGTTCGTGGTCTCGATGACGGCGTTGTCCTGAGCTCGCTGCACGATGGCGTCGCGCGCCCGCACGTACCCGGCACCGGCCACGGCCGCGGAGGTCACGACGGTCAGGAAGGCGAACGCGAGCAGCAGCCGCAGGCGGAGCGTCACAGCGGTCCGAACCGGTAGCCGAAGCCCCGCACGGTCTGGACGTAGCGCGGCGCGGCCGGGTCGTCCTCCAGCTTCGAGCGCAGCCGCTGCACGCAGGCGTCGACCAGCCGCGAGTCGCCGAGGTAGCCCTGGTCCCACACGGACTGCAGCAGCTGTTGCCGCGACATCACGCGGCCCGGCGACGAGGACAGCTCCAGCAGCAGCCGCAGTTCCGTCGGCGCCAGCGACACCGGTTGCCCGAGCCGCGTCACGACGAGACCGTCGCGGTCGATCGTCAGGTCGCCGTGGCGTTCGGCGACGACCTCGGTGGACGAGGCGGTCGACCGCCGCAGCACGGCGCGGATGCGGGCCTCCAGCACGCGGGCCTGGGCGGGCTTGGCCACGTAGTCGTCCGCGCCCGCCTCCAAGCCGGCCACGACGTCGATGTCGTCGTTGCGCGCGGTCAGCATGATGATCGGCAGGTCACCGGCGGCGCGGATGCGGCGGCACACCTCGAACCCGTCCACGCCCGGCAGCATCAGGTCGAGCACCACGACGTCGGGCGTGGCGGTGCGCAGCAGCTCGAGCCCTTCCTCGCCCGTGCGCACCGCTTCGACGGTGTGCCCCTGGTAGGTCAGGGCGAGCGACAGCCCCTCGCGGACCGCCTCGTCGTCCTCGATCAGCAGTACGCGCGGCATGCCCTCCAGCCTTCCCGACTCCTCTCATGAGGACGTTCTTGCCGCGTCATCGTTGCGTAACGACCGCTGGGACGCAGTGGCGGCGATCTAGTCGAGAGCGGCGGTGTGGCGCAGCTGCTCCGGCGTCGGGTCCGCGACCAGGACGCGCAGCGCGGCCGCGAACTGGTCGAAGCGCCGGTCGAAGTCGGCCAGCTCGCGCGAGGGCTCCGCGACCAGCGCCGCCCTGCCCGCCCTGGGCACGGCGGCCGCCAGCGCGTCGCGCAGCGGCTGGGCCCGGCGCAACGCCACGAGCAGCGTCCACAGCCGTTGCCCGACCAGCGCCACCTGCACCGGGTCTCCGGTCACGCGCAGGAAGTCGGACCGCACGGCCGTGGCGCGGCGGCGTTGCGAGGGGCAGGTGAAGTCGTCGGACCGGACCACGTCGGTGTCCGGAGCGGAGCGGGCCAGCGACTCCTCCGACCGGAACCGCCGCGAAGGCGCGGTCCCGGCCGGGTTCCACATCCACCAGGAGGTCATCCGACGAGGTCGTCCGCGTCGACGATCTTGTAGGCGTAGCCCTGCTCGGCGAGGAACCGCTGCCGGTGGGCGGCGTACTCGGTGTCGAGGGTGTCGCGCGAGACGACCGAGTAGAAGTGCGCCTGCCGGCCGTCGCCCTTGGGCCGCAGCAACCGGCCGAGGCGCTGCGCCTCCTCCTGCCGGGACCCGAACGTGCCGGACACCTGCACGGCGACGGACGCCTCGGGCAGGTCGATGGAGAAGTTCGCGACCTTGGAGACCACCAGGGTGCGGAGCTCGCCCCTGCGGAACCTGTCGAAGAGCTCCTCGCGCTCCTTGTTCTTCGTCGACCCCTTGATCACCGGAGCCCCCAGCTCCTCGCCCAGCTCGTCGAGCTGGTCCAGGTAGGCGCCGATCACCAGCGCCGGCTCGCCGGGGTGCTGCTCCAGCACCCGCCGGACCACCGGGAGCTTCGTCCGCGCGGTCGAGCAGAGCTTGTAGCGCTCCTCGGGCTCGGCCGTCGCGTACAGCAGCCGCTCGTTGTCGGTCAGCGTCACGCGGACCTCGGTGCACTCGGCGGGCGCGATCCAGCCCTGCGCCTCGATGTCGCGCCACGGCACGTCGTAGCGCTTCGGCCCGATCAACGAGAAGACGTCGCCCTCCTGGCCGTCCTCGCGCACCAGCGTCGCGGTCAGCCCGAGCCGCCTGCGGCTCTGCAGGTCCGCCGTCATCCGGAAGACCGGCGCCGGCAGCAGGTGGACCTCGTCGTAGACGATCAGGCCCCAGTCGCGGGAGTCGAACAGCTCCAGGTGCTTGTACTCGCCCTTCGACTTGCGGGTGATCACCTGGTAGGTCGCGATCGTGACCGGCCGGATCTCCTTGCGCTCGCCCGAGTACTCGCCGATCTCCTCCTCGGTGAGCGACGTGCGCGCGATCAGCTCGCGCTTCCACTGCCGCCCGGCCACCGTGTTCGTGACCAGGATCAGCGTGGTCGCCTGCGCCTCGGCCATCGCCGCCGCGCCGACCAGCGTCTTGCCGGCGCCGCAGGGCAGCACGACCACGCCGCTGCCGCCCGCCCAGAACGCCTGCGCCGCGAGCCGCTGGTAGTCGCGCAGCTTCCAGCCCGCCTCGTCCAGCTCGATCGGGTGCGCCTCGCCGTCGACGTACCCGGCCTCGTCCTCGGCGGGCCAGCCGACCTTGAGCAGCAGCTGCTTGAGCCGCCCGCGCTCGCTCGCGTGCACGACGACCGTGTCGTCGTCGATCCGCGCGCCGAACATCGGCGCGATCTTCTTGTTGCGCAGCACCTCTTCGAGCACCGCGCGGTCGTTGGAGTGCAGGACCAGCCCGTGGGCGGGGTTGTTGGCCAGCACGAGCCGCCCGAAGCGGCTCATGGTGTCGACCACGTCCACCAGCAGCGGCTGCGGCACCGGGTAGCGGCTGAACCGCACCAGCGCGTCCACCACCTGCTCGGCGTCGTGCCCGGCCGCGCGCGCGTTCCACAGCGCCAGCGGCGTCACCCGGTAGGTGTGCACGTGCTCCGGTGCCCGCTCCAGCTCGGCGAACGGCGCGATGGACGTGCGCGCTTCGTCGGCGAGCGGGTGGTCGACCTCGAGGAGCAGCGTCTTGTCCGACTGGACGATCAAAGGGCCATCGGTCACGCCCCCCAGTCTCCCTGACGACGCCAAATGTGCTCGACCTGCGTCAACTGGTGACGACAGGTGTGAGCCGACACACCGAGCCCACACGACGTGTCGTACGTTCTGGCCCATGAGCACCGAGTCGACTGATCCCGTCGAGCCGCCGGCCGCGGTGGCGCCGGCTCCCGAAGAGGCCGGGACCGACGAGTCGCCCAAGAAGAACTGGCTGAAGTTCGCCATCGTCGGCCTGCTGGCCGTCGTGCTGGTCGGCGGTGGCGTGTGGGCGCTCACGTCGCTGGGCGGCGTCAAGGTCGGCGACTGCGTCAGCGCCTCGCCGAAGGACGTCGACAAGCCCGACGGCGAGTGGAACATCTCGTCGCAGGGCTGCGGCGACACCGCCGCCACCCACCGGGTGGCCGCCCTGCTGGGCAACGCCGAGGACCAGTGCCCGGCCGAAGGCATCTACGAGCAGATGCAGGCCGACGGCGGCAAGTCGATGTGCCTCATGCCGAACCTCGCCGAGGGCAACTGCTACACGTCGAGCGACGACGGCGCCTTCAAGAAGGAAGCCTGCACCACCGAGTCGCCGGTGAAGATCGTGAAGAAGGTCGACGGCCTGCCCGAGGAGGGCTCGGTGTGCCCCGAGGGGTCGAGCGAGCTGCGGTTCAGCGAGCCGGCGTCGGTCTACTGCATGGGCGTGCACGAAGGGTCCTGACCGGGCCAACTCGTAGGACGCCGATGCCCGGGCCATGACGAAGGTCGGCCCGGGCATCGGCGGCGTCCTCGCGCTCGCTCTGCCTCATGCCGGACTTCGCCGAGGGCTCCTGCTGCGGCCAGGACTCCGACACCGGCATCGCGGCGGTCGACTGCGCGACGGAGGACTCGGTCGAGGTCGCCGAGGTGATCGGCGCTGCCACCGTCCGAAGTGAACCCTGGGGGTGCAGCGCGCTTGCGTCCCGATCAGTCGTTGCGCAGGTGTCTGCCGTGGCGTGCGAACCCTTGTCGCGGAGCCATCTCCGTCGGCCAGGTGGACTGACCTTCCAAAGTGGAACGCGCCTGCTGCGACGCACGTGATCCAAGCGGCCGTAACGTTTCCGTAAAGCCCGAGCGGTTTCCCGCTCCACATGGCACTGTCTGCTCCGGCTGTGTCGGGGGGCATGGGCCATCTGGGGTAATTCGGAAATGAGAGAACCGCATGAGCACGACTGAGTCCGCTTCGCCCGCGACCGCGCCGGAGCCCATCCAGGAGCCCGCGCCGAAGAAGTCGAGCATCGGCAAGCGGATCCTGACCTACGTCGTCGGCCTGCTCGTCGCCGTTGGCGCGATCTACGCGTTCAACTACCTCTCCAGCGACGTCGCCCAGGCGAAGGCCGGTGACTGCGCCGTCATCACCGGCACGTCGACCAGCCCGGAGTACAAGCCGGTCGACTGCGGTGCCGCCGAGGCGAACTACGTGGTCGCCAAGGCCGGTGGCACGAGCGAGGTCTGCGGCACGGACTACGACGAGTACACCCAGACGCAGCGCCGCGGCCCGAAGACGAAGCTCTGCCTCGCGCCGGTCCTGCTCGAGGGCAAGTGCTACGGCGACAACGTCGGCGGCGTCGGCGCCAAGGTCGTCGAGTGCACCGGGTCGGCCGCCTTCAAGGTGACCAAGGTCGTCAAGGACGCCGCCGCACCGCAGTGCCCCGAGGCCGAGGAAGCGCGGTCGTTCCCCGAGGCGAAGATCCACTACTGCGTCGGCGCTCCCGCGTAGCAGGTACCACCTCGGCGAAACCGGAGTCGTGATCCACGGCTCCGGTTTCGCCGTCTTCCGCGCCACCCGTCGGAGAGGAAACCCAGTGACCGACCCCAACCACCCGCAGCAGCCGGGGCAGCCCTACGGCCCGCCTCCCGGTGGCCAGCCGCAGCAGCCGTACGGCCAGCCGAACCCGTACGGGCAGCCGCCCCAGCAGGGGTACCCGTACGCCCAGCCGGGCCAGCCCGGCCCGATGCCCGGCCAGCCCGGTGACCCGTACGGCCAGCCGAACCCCTACGGCCCTCCGCCCGGTCACATGCCCGGTCAGCCCCTGGGCCAGCCGATGCCGTACGGCCCGCCGCCGAAGAAGAGCGGTGCCGGCAAGGTCATCGGCTCGCTCGTCGGCATCGTCGTGCTGGTCGGCGGCGTCCTGCTGGTGAGGGCCCTGCTGAGCGGCGGCATCGGCGAGCCGTCGGCCAAGGCGGGCGACTGCGCGAGCGTCACGGGCACCACGATCAGCCCGAAGTACAAGAAGGTCGACTGCGGCGCGCCCGAGGCGAACTACATCATCGCCAAGTCCATGAAGTCGACGTCGGAGGCGTGCCCGAGCGACGACTACGCCGAGTACACCGAGTCCGGCCGGCGCACGTCGTCGTTGAAGCTCTGCCTGGTGGAGAAGCTCGAAGAGGGCAAGTGCTACCAGGAGGAGATGGTCAAGATCAACATGGAGGGCATGAAGGTCATCGACTGCTCCAAGGGCGGCAACGAGTTCTCCGTCCAGAAGTCGATGAAGGTCGAGAAGGTCGTGAAGGCCGCCACCGCGGACTGCGGTGAGGCCACGGCGGTCTCCTACACCGAGCCTTCGCCGGGCATCACGTACTGCGTCTCGCCGCTCGGCGGTCAGTGACCTCAGGAGCGTTGCGGCCGGTGCCCGTGCCGTGACGGAAGTGCTCACGCGCGGCACGCGGTGACAGGCCGAGAAAAGGCGGACCGGGAAAGGCGGAACGAGAAAAGGCGGACCGGAGTACCGGCCCGCCTTTTCTCGTTCCGCTGAGGGCTAGCTCGTGGTGCCCGGCGGCAGCAGCTGCTGCACGTCGAGACGGCCCGACAGCACGTCCTCGGTGTCCATCATGTCGGCGACGCGCTGGAGCCGGATCGGGTTCAGCGACAGCGGGAACGTGCCCACGGACACGAGGGCCGCGGTCGGCTGGTCGACGTCGGCGTAGCTGGTCAGCGAGTCCTGGACGGCCAGCTTGTTGGCCTGCGCGCGCTGCTGGGCGTCGCGCAGCACGTCCCGGAACACCTTCATCGTCTTCGGGTTCGCCTCGGCGAACTTCTTCGACGACGCGTAGCCGGACATCGGGAAGTCCAGCGTCGGGCCGCGGGCGGTGTCGGTGACGATCTTCGCGCCGATCTTGCGCTGCGCCTTCGTGATGAACGGTTCGATCATGAAGGCCGCGTCCACCTGGCCGGACGTCAGCGCGTTCTCCATGTCCGCGAACGGCATCGAGGAGAACTTGATCTTCTGCTTCTCGACCGCGGCGGTGTCCAGCACGGCACGCGTCGTCAGTGCGCCGATGTCGGTCTCGTTGTTCACGGCGATGCGCGGGCTGGTCTTCTTGCCCGGGTCGTCGTAGTCCGAGGTCGCGGCCGTGACCAGCGCCATCGAGTTCGGACCGGCCTGGTAGGCCTCACCCTGCAGCTGCAGTTCGGTGCCCTCGGCGACGGCGCGGAAGAGGCTGACGTGCGTGGCCCACGTGATGTCGAGCGTGGTGTCCAGCTGCTTGATGGCGTCGGTCTCGCTGGGCTGCGTGACCAGGTTGACCTGCAGGCCGGCCTTCTCGAACAGCTTCTCGTTCAGCGCGATCCGCAGCGGGGCCACGTCGACCACCGGCAGCACGCCGATGCGCAGGACGTTGCGCTCCATGTCCGCGGTGCCGCCGTTCGACGAACTTCCGAACAGGCCGCAGCTCGCGGTCAGAACACACGTGATGAGCACTGCGGCAAGCCGCAGAGCTTTGGCTCGGGTAGCCATGGCACCTCTCGCCGGTAGGCCTTGAGTAGCATCGAATTGATCAGTGAGGGTCGCCACAGACCAGGTCGTCCACAGCCCCAACAGGGCGTTCGGACGGAGGTGCAGTGTGCCGACAACCGGGGATGTTAACCACCTGAACGTATGAAACGACACCCCGTCTCGATACGGTGAGTGCTTCTGGAGACTTCCCCAGAGCCGGGGGTGACCATTACGCTCCCCGCCGGGTGGCACAGGTTGTTGTCGACCGACGTGTCTTCAGACGGGGTAGGGGCGCCTCACCGGGCGAACCACCTCTGTGCTGCAATTCGGCCCGTTTGACGAGTCCATGCTCGGTCCTGGGGAGAGACCGGGACACTGCTGCCGGAAGAGGAAGCCCAGAGTGGCCCGACGTGAGAGAGGTCCCAGCCAGTTTGGCGTGGGTGACACCACACGCTCCGAAAGGCCCGAATCGGGTGACGGACTGGCTGCGCTGGGTGACGGAACGATGAACGTGACACCGGACTCGGTGAAACACGACGTCGCGCCCGGAGCCGGTTCAGGACCTGCCCGATCCGCAGGATGGCGCCTGCGCAACTGGCGGTTGCGCACGAAGCTGCTCGCCGTTCTGCTCATCCCGACGATCTGTGCGCTCGTCCTGGGTGGCCTGCGGGTGCGCAGCGACCTCCAGGCCGCGACGGAGCTCAACAACCTCGCGAACCAGATCCGCCTCGAGACGGCGGTCGCGGACCTCGTGCAGCAGCTCCAGCGCGAGCGGGACCTGTCGGTCAGCTACGTCGCGTCCAACAAGAAGGTCGACCGGGTCGTCCTCGAGCGCCAGCTGCGCCGCGTGAACGACACCACCGAGGCGTTCAACAACAAGATCGCCGAACTCAGCTCCGACCTGAACCCGGCGGCCGTCGAGCGCTTCCAGGTCGCGTTCAACCAGCTCAACCGCCTGAACAGCCTCCGCAACTCGGTGCGCGACACGCAGTACCCCGCCGAGGCCGTCCAGCGCACCTACTCGGAGTCGATCGAGACGCTCATCAACCTCGGTGAGCAGACGATCTCCGAGATCAACGACCCGGAACTGGTGCGACTGCACCTGACCACGAACGCCATCGCGCGCATCAAGGAGCAGGAGTCGCTCAAACGGGCGATCCTCCTGGACGTCTTCCAGCGCAAGGCGTTCACGCCGGCCCAGCTGCGCGCCCTGCAGGCGGCCGACGCCGAGCTCGAAGCGGCCCGCAACGACTTCCGCAAGTCCGCGACGCCCGACCAGGCCAAGATCTACGCCGACACCGTCACCGGCCTCATCGTCGACACCGCGAACGACATGCAGGAATCGGCGATCAACCAGCAGACCGGCCGCAAGGACTTCACGCAGCTGACGTCCGAGAAGTGGGACATCGCGGCGACGCTGACGGTCAACCTGACCCGTGACGTCGAGAACCTGCTGGTCGAGCAGCTGCAGAACAAGACCGACGACCTCGCGGGCGCCACCAGGACCCAGGCGTACATCGCGTCCGCGCTGGTGCTCGCGTTCCTCGCGCTCGCGCTGCTCATGGCGCTGTTCGTCGCCCGCTCGATCCTCAACCCGCTGCGCACGCTGCGCCGCACCGCCCTCGACGTCGCCGACCACGGTCTCCCGGACGCGGTCGAGCGGATCCTCGCGGACCCCAACCCGGAGAACGCGGCCAAGACCGCCGTCGAGCCGGTGCCGGTGCACACGCGGGAAGAGATCGGCCAGGTGGCGCGCGCGTTCGACGCGGTGCACGGCGAAGCGGTGCGGCTGGCCGCCCAGCAGGCCCTCCTGCGCGACAACGTCAACGCGATGTTCGTCAACCTCTCCCGTCGTTCTCAGGCCCTGGTCGAGCGCCAGCTGAACCTGATCGACCGCCTGGAGCAGGACGAGCAGGACCCGGACCAGCTGGCCTCGCTGTTCGAGCTGGACCACCTCGCGACCCGCATGCGCCGCAACTCGGAGAACCTGCTGGTCCTCTCGGGCACGGACCTCTCGCGGCGCCTGACCCGGCCCGTCCCGGCCGCCGAGGTCCTCGGCGCCGCGGTCTCCGAGGTCGAGCAGTACGCCCGCGTGCAGGTCGGCCAGACCCCGGACGTCACCGTCCAGGGCCGCGCGGTCAACGACCTCGTGCACCTCATCGCCGAGCTGCTGGACAACGCCACGGCGTTCTCCGACCCGGTCACCAAGGTCACCGTCCGCACGGCGAAGACCCGCAAGGGCGAGCTGGCGATCGAGATCCAGGACCGCGGCGTCGGCATGGGCGACCAGGAGATCATCGACGCGAACGAACGCCTGGCGGACCCGCCGGACGTCGACGTCGCCGTCTCCCGCCGGATGGGCCTGTACGTGGTCGCGCGGCTCGCCAAGCGCCACGACATCAAGGTCCGCCTGCGCGGCAACGAGGACATCGAGGGCGGCACGACGGCACTGGTGATCGTGCCGGAGACGCTCATCGCGATCCCCGGCCAGACGCCGGTGTCGACCCCGCCGTCCGGTTCCGGGTCGCTCGCCTCCGCGTTCGGCATGTCGCCGTCCGCGCCGGCTCCGGTGATGCCCGCGCCGATGTCCCCGGCCGAGCACACGACGGAGATCGGCTCCACCGCGGCGAGGGCCAGCGGCATCGCGGGCGCCTTCGGCGGTGCCACCGGCGTGCAGCCGCGGGTCGACGAGTCGAGCCCGAGCATCCCGGTCAGCTTCGTCCCGAGCCCGATCACCGACACCGGTGCCGGCGCGACGGCGATCCCGGTCTTCAGCGACCCGCCGATCGAGGACGTGACGCCGTCCGAGCGGTGGCGCCGCGACCAGCTGGCCGCCGTGGAGCCCGAGGGGTCGTTCGGCGAGCCGACGCTCTTCACGGCCTACGAGGACCGCAACGAGGAAGCCGGCGAGATCTCCTTCGAGCCGGGCTACGAGACCACGCAGTTCGTGCCGATTCCCCCGATCGAGGACGAGCCCGCCTCGTCCAACGGCGTCTCGCGCGCCTCGGTCGACGAGGGCCGCCTCGACATCGGGATGGCACACCGCAACGGCACCTCGGAAGCCTCGCGCAAGAAGATCGAGCACGACCTGGACGCCCCGACGGAACGCCTGCCGATCTACGAGGCCGTCCTGTCGCAGTGGTTCCAGGCCGTGGGCAGCGAGACGTCCGCTTCGGCCGCTCAGCCGGTCCCAGCGGCCGCCGAGGGTGACGGCCGCGCCGACACCAACGGACACGTCGAGCCGAGGCTCGGCGGCGCCGACAAGGGTTCGGTCGAGTACATCGACGAGCCGGTGACGACCCCTCCGCTCTCGGACGGGCCCGAACCGGAGCTCCCGACCCGAACCCGCAAGCCCGTCCCGGCTGTGGCGCCCACGACCACGTCCGCCGCTGGTCTTCCCGTGCGCCAGCCGCGCGCGAAGATCCAGAAGGCGGCCGAGGAAGAAGTGATCGCACCCGCCGAGCAGGAGCGAGTTGTGGAACCGGAGCCCGTTGTGGAGGAGACTCCAGCGGCGGCACTCACTTCCGAGTCGGCTTGGCAATCGCCTGCCGACGAGGGATGGCACGCGGCTCAGGCGTTGTTGAACAAGACGCCGGAGACGAAGACGACGGCAGGATTGCCGAAACGGACACCGAAGGCTCAGCTCGTGCCAGGATCTGCAGCACCCAAGCCGCAGAGCCTGTCGCAGACAGCACAGCGCCCGCCGCTGCCGCCCCGCTCCGCTGACGTGGTGCGCGGACGGATGTCGAGCCTGCAGAGTGGTGTCAAGCGAGGCCGGCACGCATTGATCGAGGCATACGCTGGTGACCAGTCGAGCCGGCAGAACGAGGAGCAGGAGTGACGACCGCAGCGCAGCCAGGCAGCTTTGGTTGGCTTATCACCGACTTCGTGCGGAGGGTGCCCGGCGTGGCACATTCCGTTGTGGTGTCCGCGGACGGGCTGTTGCTCGCGGGATCCCAGGGCTTGCCCCGGGACCGCGCGGAACAGCTCTCCGCGGTCGCGTCCGGACTGGTCAGCCTCACCCAGGGTGCTGCCCGCTGCTTCGAGGCAGGCGGGGTCAACCAGACGGTCGTCGAGATGGAGCGGGGTTACCTGTTCCTCATGTCGATCAGTGACGGTTCTTGCCTCGCCGTTCTGGCGGCACCCAACTGCGACATCGGTCTCGTGGCCTACGAGATGACGCTGTTGGTGGAGAGAGTCGGTCAACAACTCACCCCTGAGCTGCGCGCGCAGCTTCAGGGCGTGGTCCGTCGCTAGACCTCATCTGAAGTTCAGGGGTGAGAACAAATGGCTGGTAGATCTGGCGCTAGAGGCCGTGGCTTCGGTAGGAACTTCAACTACCAGGAGTGGGCTTCTGGTGGGTTCCAGTTCGACGAGCCTGACGCGATACCCCAAGAACCAGAGGAAACCGAGGACGCGCCCCACGATGAGCGAGTTACAGGGCAAGGGCTAGGCGATATGTCTCAGCGTGAGGTGGACGACTCGTCGTCGTACCCGTACGACGACGTGCCGAACCGGTTCGACATAGACGGGTACGGCTCCGGGCTGTTCGGTGGCCCCGGCGCGGACCTCTTCGGCCAGCACGAGATGCCGGAGGCGGTGCCGGAGCAACTGCCGTACACGACCGGTCCGCATCCGGTGTACAGCACTGGCGGCCAACCGGCGTACAGCACCGGTGCGCAGCCTCAAGTGCGTCCGGAGGAGAATGCTTCTGCGGACTCGGGTTCACTGGTGCGGCCTTACACACGCACCGGTGGACGCACACGACCCGACTACGACCTTGCGATCGAGGCGCTGATCTCCACCAGCGAGAAGGGCCTCGAACGGGATGCCGCAGTTCTTCCCGAGCACAGGTCCATCTGCGGGCTGTGTGTGGACACGCGGTCGGTGGCCGAGGTCGCGGCACTCCTACGCTTGCCACTTGGCGTCGTTCGGGTGTTGATCGGCGACATGGCAAGCATGGGTTTGGTTTTGATTCACCAGGGCGGTCTGGTCGTGGGGGACCGGCCTTCCATGGAATTCCTGGAGAGGGTGCTCAGTGGGCTTCGCAGGCTCTAGTCCCCAGGGCGCCGAGGGCGCACGGAAGCCGACGACCTCCGCCAAGATCGTGGTGGCGGGTGGCTTCGGTGTGGGCAAGACGACGTTCGTCGGCTCGGTGTCCGAGATCGTCCCGTTGACCACCGAGGCGGTGATGACCGAGGCCAGCGCGGGGGTGGACGACCTCTCCGCCACGCCGAACAAGGTCACCACGACGGTCGCGATGGACTTCGGCCGCGTGTCGCTCGACAGCGACCTGATCCTGTACCTCTTCGGTACACCGGGTCAGCACCGGTTCTGGTTCATGTGGGACGACCTCGTGCGGGGTGCCATCGGCGCCATCGTGCTGGTCGACACCCGCCGCCTGGCCGACGCGTTCGCCTCGATCGACTTCTTCGACGACCGGCAGCTGCCGTACGTCGTGGGCGTCAACTGCTTCGACGGCCTCCTGCACCACAGGCTGGAGGACGTGCGCGAGGCGTTGACGATCGACGAGTCGGTGCCGATCGTCACGTGCGACGCGCGCAACCGGCAGTCGACCAAGCAGACGCTCATCACGCTGGTGGAGCACGCGATGCGCCAGTGGATGTCCGTCCGCGCGGGCTGAACTCCTCCCACCGGAGTACGACCCGCACGACAACTGAACGAGGCGAGCGCCACCTGCGGGTGAGCGCTCGTTTCGTCGTTGTGCCCTGCTCGGCGCGGCGTCTTCGGATGCGCGCCCGTCAGCCGACGCCACAGCGCTGCACGACCACGTACGGGTGATCGCGCATCCCCGCCGGGTGATGACCGGCGGTCAGTCCTCGTCCACCAAAGCGGCGGACGTGACGCGGTGGAGTGGGAACCGCAGCACCTCTCCGTAGCTGTGGTCGTAGCCCTCCAGCACCCCGCCGCCCACCACGTGGGGCTCGATCACGCGCTGTGCCGCCGTGCCGTGGGAGTCGACGAACCCGACGAGCACCCTGCGGCGCGCCCGTGCGGCCTGCTGGAGCAGGGACAGGGTCGCGGACGGACCGGCACCGAGGTGGCCCGGGACGGCCACGCGTTCACCCCGGGGCGTCGCCGCGGCACGGTCACCGGCGCGGACCAGCCGGACGAACTCACCCAGCCGCTCGTCGGCGGGCACGGCCGGTGCCGCCGGCTTGCGGGTGCTGCGCTGCCTCGGGGTGGTCCGGCGACCGCCCGGCCGCAGGTCGAGGACCTGGCCGTCGGGGCCCTCCGCCGCCGGGGCGAACCCGGCCGAGCGCAGCCCGTCCAGCACGTCGGCCAGCGGCAGCGGGCTGACCAGGACCGTCGGCGCGATCCGGCGCAGCTCCAGCCGGCCCGCCTCCGGGTGCGCGAGGACCTCGCTGATCAGCACCGGGTCGTCGCAGCGCAGGAACGAGCCCGCGGCGGCGCCGCGCAACCGGCCGTGGCGGCGCGCGGCGTCGTCGATCAGGTAGGTCAGCGACTGCGGGACGGGCGTGCGGGAGCGGAGCTTGAAGAGCTCCTGCAGCTCGTCGGCGGTGCGCCCGGCGTCGAGCGCGCGGCGGACGGTGGCCTCGCTGACCCGGTAGACGGTGGCGCTGCCGGCCGACTCGACGTCCGCGACCAGGGCCATCTCGTCGGCGAGCTCCGGTTCGAGCCTGCCGGGGGCGACGACGGTCAGGTCCGCCTGCACCAGCACGTGGTCGAGCGGTGCGGGCAGCGCGTCGCCCAGGGACTTGGCGGCGTGGCCGGGCCCCTCGTCGAGCAGCACGCGGCCCGCGCTCGTCAGCGCGCCGAGGGCCAGCACGCCGACCGCGGTGCCCTCCTCGACCGTCCAGCGCACCAGCTCGTCGCGCTGACGCCCGCCCCGGCGCGGTGCGCGCCAGCCGAGCAGGGCGGCGAGGTCGGCCGGGTTCGCGATCGAGGTGCCCCGGGGGAACGCGCCGAGCGCCTCCAGGACCCAGCGGCGGTCGCGGGGGGCCTGGGCGCGGCGGATCTCGTCCGCGAGTGGGTTGAAGAGCTTGTCCTTCTCGTCGCGGCGGCCGATCAGCGCGGGCAGCCTCGGCAGCTCCAGCCACGCGTGGGCGACCGTGGCCCAGCGGACCTCGGCCGTCGCGGCGAGCCAGACGTCGGCCTTGGTCGTCGGCACCCACTCCGGTTCGGTGGCCTCGGTGTTCGCGACGAGGTCAGCGCCGGCCACGAGCTCGATCAGCAGGGCCGCGCGCTGCTCGTCGACACCGAGGTCCTTGGCGGCCTTGCGCAGGTCGCGGACGCCCAGGCCGCCCGTCCGCAGCACCGGCGGCGGTTCGGCGGACCAGCTCGCGATCAGGTTCTCGACGTGCCGGACGAGCTCCAGGGCCTCGCCACCGCCGGTCGCGTCGACGCTCGACTGCTGCAACGCCGTGGTCTTCGGCTTCGGCTCGGTGACCTGGACCGGGCCGAGCGGGCGTTCGCCGCGCAGCTCGAGGGCGATCTCCCGCGGCAGCTCCACGGTGCCGGGGTCGCGCCGCAGCAGCAGACCGCGCGCCAGGAGCCGTTGCACCGGCGTCTCGGCCTTCTCCAGCGGCACGACCCGCGAGGCGTCCTTGGTGTCGCCGATGGGCGGGCCGGCGGCGAGCTTCCGCAGGACGCGCTGCTCGCCCTCGCTGATGCCGTCGAGGTCGTAGGTCCGGCCCGTCGACCGGCCCAGTCCGCCTGGGTGGGGGCCGAACGCCTCGCGCGTGAGGGGCGGGACCGACAGCGCGTCGTCGTCGCCCCACGCCAGTGCCAGGGACCGCAGCCGCGCGACCGCCTGCTTGAGCGGCTTGGGCTTCACGTCCGGCCCGAGCAGCCCCGCGAGTGTGGGCAACGCCACGGGCGCGGCGTCCGCGCCCTGCACGACCAGGCCCTCGAGCACGGCCAGCGCGAACGTGTCGAGGTCCTCGCAGGCGCGCGCGATCGACGCCCTGGTGCCGACCCGTGTCGCGAGCACGGACATATCGGCAGGTGGGGGCGTCGCCAGGTCCGGACGCGCGCGCAGCAGCGCCACGAGCGAGGCGTCGTCCTGGGCGCGCAGCCAGTCGGCGAGAGTGATGCCGGACATTCTCACCACGGTATATGGGTCGCTGGAGATCGCGTCGTGCTCTGTCACACTTGTGGCGTCATCGGCACCACCGAGGAGGAGAACGTGGCGAAAGGACGCCCTGGACGGGTCGACCCGCACTGGCCGGATGGCCCCGACGGCGGTCACCCCGTCACCGAACTGACCAGCGACCTGCAGGGTGCGCTCTCCCCGTTCGGCACGGTGACGTTCCCGCTGCCGGTGGACGACCTGCCCTACACGCACCCGGTCACCGAGATCAACAAGTCCTGAACGTCCTCATCGGACTGTCAGGGCGGTCTTAAAACTGCCGAGTCGCGTGCGTACCGCAAAGGGCCCGGGGATAGGCTCGTTTCCCGCTTGAGCAGCACTTCGTGGGAGGACGACGATGCCGGTCCCCGGCCCTGGTTACTCGATCACCGTTCGACTGGAGGCGCCGCCGTCAGCGAGCGCCGCGGGTGACCTCACCTCGGCCGTCGGCCGCGCGGGCGGCGTGATCACGGCGTTCGACGTCGTGGAGTCGCACAACGACCGCGTCGTCATCGACCTCACCTGCAACGCCCTCTCGGCGAACCACGCCAAGGACATCACCGACACGCTGGAGACGCTGCCCGGCATCGTCGTCCGCAAGGTGTCGGACCGCACGTTCCTCGTGCACCTCGGCGGCAAGATCGAGATCTCGTCGAAGGTCCCGCTCCGCAACCGCGACGACCTCTCCCGCGCGTACACGCCGGGTGTCGCCCGTGTCTGCGAGGCCATCGCCAAGAACCCGGACGACGCGCGCCGCCTGACCATCAAGCGCAACACCGTCGCCGTGGTCACCGACGGCTCGGCCGTGCTCGGTCTCGGCAACCTCGGTCCCGCCGCCGCCCTGCCCGTGATGGAGGGCAAGGCCGCGCTGTTCAAGAAGTTCGCCGGTGTCGACGCCTGGCCGGTCTGCCTGGACACCCAGGACACCGAGGAGATCATCCGCGCGGTGGAGCTCATCGCTCCCGTGTACGGCGGCATCAACCTCGAGGACATCTCCGCGCCGCGCTGCTTCGAGATCGAGGCCCGCCTGCGCGAGAAGCTCGACATCCCCGTCTTCCACGACGACCAGCACGGCACGGCCATCGTCGTCGTCGCCGCCCTGCGCAACGCGCTGCGGGTCGTGAACAAGGACATCAAGGACTGCCGCATCACGGTCTGCGGTGTCGGCGCCGCCGGTTCCGCGATCATCCGCCTGCTGCAGGCCCAGACGCCGGGCGACATCATCGCCGTGGACGTCGACGGCATCGTGCACCGCGACCGCCCCGGCCTCGACTCGAACCTGAAGTCGATCGCCGAGTCGACCAACAGGGACAACCAGTCCGGACGCCTGCACGACGCCCTGGTCGGCTCGGACGTGTTCATCGGCGTCTCGGCCCCGAACCTGTTCGGTGCCGCGCAGGTCGCCACGATGGCGAAGGACGCCATCGTGTTCGCGCTGGCCAACCCGGATCCGGAGATCGACCCGATGGAGGCCCAGCAGCACGCCGCCGTCGTCGCGACCGGCCGCTCGGACTTCCCGAACCAGATCAACAACGTCCTGGCGTTCCCCGGCGTCTTCCGCGGCCTGCTGGACGCGCACGCCAGGACCATCACCGACGCGATGCTGCTGGCCGCGGCGGCCGCGATCGCCGACGTGGTGGACGGCGACCGCCTGAACGCCTCGTTCATCGTCCCGTCGGTCTTCGACAACACCGTCGCGCCCGCCGTGGCCGAGGCGGTCCGCAAGGCGGCGGCGGCCTCGTAGACCGCCGTTCGACCGGGGGCAACGGTCAGGGGCAGGCCTACGATCGCCGTATGACCAAGCAGTTCACCCACCTGGACTCCCAGGGCGCGGCCCGGATGGTCGACGTCTCCGGCAAGGAGCAGACCACCCGGACCGCCGTGGCCACCGGAATCCTGCACACGACCGCCGAGGTGGTCGAGCTGCTGGGAGCCGACGGCCTGCCCAAGGGCGACGCCCTGGCCACCGCCCGGATCGCGGGCATCATGGCGGCCAAGCGCACCTGGGAGCTCGTGCCGCTGTGCCACCCGATCGCCCTGTCGTCGGTGGTGGTCGACCTGGCCCTGGCCGAGGACTCGGTCCTGATCACGGCCACGGTCCGCACCACCGACCGCACGGGTGTCGAGATGGAGGCCCTGACCGCGGTGTCCGTGGCGGGGCTGACCCTGCACGACATGGTGAAGTCCGTCGACCCGGCCGCCTCGCTGGACGCGGTGCGGGTGCAGCGCAAGGAAGGCGGCAAGACCGGCCTGTGGGAACGCCCGTGAAGGCAGTGGTGATCACGGCCTCGAACCGCGCCGCCGCCGGTGTGTACGAGGACCGCAGCGGTCAGATCATCCTGGCGTGGCTCGTCGAGCGCGGGTTCTCGGCGTCCGCGCCGGTGGTCGTGCCGGACGGTGAGCCGGTCCGCGAGGCCCTGGCCGCCGCGGTGGCCGGTGGTGCCGACCTGGTCGTGACGACCGGCGGCACCGGCATCAACCCGACCGACCGGACCCCGGAGATGACCAGGGCCGTGCTGGACTACGAGATCCCCGGCTTGGCCGACGCGATCCGCATGTCCGGCTGGCCGCGGGTCCCGGGCTCCGTGCTGTCGCGCGGGGTGGCCGGTGTGGCGGGCCGGACGCTGGTCGTCAACCTGCCGGGCTCCACCGGAGGTGTGCGGGACGGGCTGGACGTGCTCGGCACCGTCGTGGAGCACGCGCTCGACCAACTGCGTGGAGGTGACCACCGATGAGCGTGGTGCTGCGGGCCGTCGTGACGTCGGAGCCGTTGTCGGTGGAGGAGCACGCCGCTCTCGTCGAGTCCGAACGCGCCGGCGCGGTGGTGACCTTCGCCGGTGTCGTCCGGGACCACGACGGTGGGCGGTCGGTGCTGGAGCTCGAGTACCACTCGCACCCCTCGGCCGAGGACGTCGTCGTCGAGGTGGTCTCCTCGCTGGCCACGAAGTACTCCGGCGTGCACGGGATCGCCGTGTCGCACCGGGTCGGGCCGTTGAAGATCGGTGACGTGGCCCTGGCCTGCGCGGTGGCCGCCGAGCACCGGGGGGAGGCCTTCGCCCTGTGTTCCGACCTGGTGGACGAGGTGAAGGCCCGGCTGCCCGTGTGGAAGCGGCAGGTGTTCTCCGACGGGCAGGACGAGTGGGTCAACTGCCCCTGAGCCCGGCCCTGGCGAGCCGGGACCTTCCGCGGCGCGCCCAGCGCCTGCCCCCGCTCGCCGCACCTCGGCGGTGCCGGACCCTGCCCGGCCCGGCTCGCCTCGACCAGCACCCCGGCAGCCCGCGTCCACCCGCTGCCGGAGGCATCCGCTCCGCGCCGGCCGACACCCGGAGACGCAGGCAGGGACCTCACCGTCGGGGGGGGGGGGGGGTAACGGTGAGGTCCCTGGTCCTGTGTCAGCCCACGGGTGCGGGGCCGGCGATCATGCGGCCTGTCCTGGTCCTGCTCAGATCAGGATCTTGTGGCCCGGGAAGATCAGGTCGGGGTTCGTGACGAAGCCCTTGTTCTTCTCCACGATGGCCTGGTAGCCGCCTGCGACCTTGTTGGCCTCGGCGATCTTCGACAGGGTGTCGCCCGCCTTGATCTCGTAGTTGCCGTTCGGGTTCGACTTCGACGCGTCGAGGACCACGACCGGCGCCTGCTGCACGGGAGCCTGGCGCTGCTGCTGCTTCTGCTGCACCGGCGCCTTCTGCTGCACCGGGGCCTTCCGCTGCTGCGGGGCCGGGGCGGTGCGCTGGGTGACCTGACCCGCGCCCAGCTTGGCGCTGCAGGCCGGCCACGCGTTGCGGCCCTGGCCGGCCAGCACGCGCTCGGCGACAGCGATCTGCTGCTCGCGGGAGGCGTTGGCCGGGTTGCCCTGGCCGCCGAAGGCGTTCCAGGTCTGCTGCGTGAACTGCAGGCCGCCGTAGTAGCCGTTGCCCGTGTTGGCGCCCCAGTTACCACTTGCCTCGCACTGCGCGAGGGCGTCCCAGTCCATTCCGGGGGCGGCGTTGGCGGTGCCAACGGCCAGGCCCAGCGGGGCGCCGGCGATGATGCCGACAGCCGCGACCTTGGCGATGGTGCGAGCGGCGGAACCCTGCTTGCCCTTGTTGCCTCGGTTGAAAGCCATGTGCCTCTCGGTCCACCCACACCTGCTGCCAGGAAACTCGGGTTCGGGCCCGGTGCGTTCCTGCGCTCCCAATCCGGCGGTTTCTCTCGCTCGGGGATTTTCCGGAGAACCCTAGGACTGGGTTCGGTGCACGGTCCTCCGGTCTAGCTCGTGACTGGTCGGGGCCAGCCGAGGAGCGACCGTACGTAACCGGCGAGCCGGTCTCCAAATGTTTCGAGCTGTGACGCGCATCACGGTAACGACTCGGAAACTTGTGCTAAGCCCGCGTCTCTGCAGCTCAGGGCGTCGTTATCGTTCCGTTTCCCTTCTGAGATCGATCGAGATCTATCACTCAAAGTGAGGCATGGCTCACGTGTGTCGGCCGTTCGTGGCGACTCCCGCGACGCCTGCCGGAGGCGTCCGGCAGAGGCGCGACGCGGTCGACCGGAGCGGGTCGAGCCACCAAGATCAGGTGCATGAGCAAGGAGACCCGGCAGGCGGCGTTGCACCGCGCGCTGAGGGAGAAGGCCGGTCAGCCCGTCCTGTTCGGCGACCTCGTCCGCGCGGTCTGGGGCGGCGAGGCCCCGGCGCAGCCGCTGCCCGCGCTGCGGACCCTGGTGCGCAGGCTGAGGCGGTCCGTCGACGACGAGATCGTCACGGACGCCTCCGGCTACCGGCTCGTCGTGCGCGCGCCCGGCCCGGCGCAGCTCCCCGCGGACCTCCCGGACTTCGTCGGCCGCGAGGACGAACTGGCCGCGCTGTCCACCTCCACCTCGGCCGTGCTCGCGATCACCGGTCCTCCCGGCGTCGGCAAGACCGCGCTCGCGGTCAAGCTCGCGCACCGCATCCGCGACCGCTTCCCCGACGGCCAGCTGCACGTCGACCTGCGCGGCTTCGCGACGGGCCCGGCCGTCGGCCTCGACCAGGCGCTGGGCCGCTTCCTGCGTGCGCTGGGCGTACCGCCCGCGAACGTCCCGCTCGACCGCGACGAGCAGATCGCGCTCTACCGGTCGAAGCTGCGGGGCCGGAAGGTGTTGGTGCTGCTGGACAACGCGACCGAGCTGAGTCCGCTCGTGCCCGGCGTCGAAGGTTGCACGGCCATCGTGACCAGCCGCACCGAGCTCCCCGGTCAGACCGGTCTCGACGTGCTGGCCGACGACGAGGCCGGTGCGCTGCTCGACCGCATGGGGGTCGACGGCTCGCCGGACGACCGCGCCGAGCTGATCAGGTTGTGCGCGCACCTGCCGCTGGCGCTGCGCATCGCGGGCGCCCACCTGGCGGACCGGCACCTGCCCGACTACCTCGACGAGCTGCGCGGCGATGGCAGGCTCGACGCGCTGGAGATCGAGGGCGACGCAGCGGTGCGCGCGGCGTTCGCGTTGTCCCACAAGGCTTTGCCGGACGACGCACGCCACCTCTTCGGACTGCTGAGCGTCCACCCCGGCGCGGACTTCGACGTGGAGGACACGGCCGCGCTCGCCGATCTGTCCGGTGAGGACGCTGCTCGCCTGCTCGACGTCCTGGTGCGCGCCGGGCTCGTGCAACGGGCAGGGGAGCAGTTCGCTCTGCACGACCTGATCCGGCTGTTCGCCTCGGAGCAGGTGGGTGAGGGGGGACCGCGCGCTGTGCGGCGGCTCTTGTCCTTCTATCTGGCGACGGCACGGCATGCCGCACTCCGGGTGACCCCGCAGATGGAGCGGTTGGACCCGCTGCCGCCGGAGGGCGGGAGCCGGATGTTCGCGGACGTCGGGGAGGCGCTGGCGTGGTTCGAGGCGAAACGCCAGGTGCTCGTGGCGGCGGTGCACGTCGCGCCGCACCCGTTCGCGAGCCACTTGGCCGACTCGGTGCGCGGCTTCCTCAACAAGGGCGGTTACCTGCAGGACTTGGCCGAGGTGGTGGCGGCGGGTCTGCGGTCGTCGCGTGCGGCGGGGGACGCCACGTGCCAGACCGCGATGCTCATCGGCAGGGGGCATCTGCACTGGCAAAGGGGTGCCTACGGCGAGGCGCTGGAGGACTACGGCGCCGCACTGGGCCTCGCGACGTCCGACCGTACGAGGGCCGCGCTGCTCAACAACATCGGTCTCGTGAAACGCGAGACCGGCGATCTCGCCGGCGCGCTCGCCGCGATGGAGGAGTCGGTGCTGGTGCGGCGGGGACGGGGCGGCGAACAGGTCTTCCTGGGGACCGCCCTGTACAACGTGGGCACGGTCCACGGGGCCAGAGCGGAGCTGCGCGAGGCGATCGCCTGCTTCGAGGAGGCGAGGCAGGTGCTGCAGGAGTGCGGCAGCCCGTCCAACACCGCCGCGGCCCTCGAGAACCTCGGGGTGGCACACCGGGAGCTCGGCGAGCACGAGGAGGCGCGCCGGTACCTGGAGGCCGCGCTCGCCCTGTACCGCGAGGCCCGGTCGACGCAGGACGAACCGAACGTGCTGGTCAACCTCGCCGGGATCGCCGCCGAGACCGGTGATCGCGACCAGGCGCGGCTGCTGGCGACGCGGAGCCTGGAGGTGGCGAGGGACACCGACGACGTCCGGGTCCAGGTGGAGGCGCTGGTCGTGCTGGAGGACTTCGACGCGGCCGTCGAGCTGGCGAACCGGATCGGCTACCCGGTGGGGCGGCACAAGGCGCAGCTGACGCCGGCCAGGCGCGACCCGGCGCTTGCCCGGGAACTGGTGCGGGACGTCAGGGACAGCGGTGACCTGCTGCTGGAGGCCCAGGCGCTGCTCGCGCTGGCCGAGGCGACCGGTGACGGGGCAGTCGCCGGGGAGGCGCTGGACCTCGCGAAGGCACGCGAGCAGGGCGCCGTGGTGGCTCGTGCGGAGGCGTTCCTGGCCGCTCAGCCGCCCGCGAACGGCGGCAGCACGTCCAGCTGAGACCCGGCGGGCACGCGCGTGGACGTGTCGCGCACCGCCACGCCGTCCAGCAGGAAGCTCGACGCCGCGAGGACCTTGCCGAGCTTGTCGCCGTGCCGTTCGCCGATGGTGCTCACCACGAGCGCCACGGTGGGCTCGGCGGCGTCGAGCAGCAGGTCCTCGTCGGCCACCCCGGCCGCGGCCCGCGCACCCGCGAAGTAGCGGACGTTCACGGCGGTGCTCACTGTCATCCTCCGATGGAGCTCATGGGGCGGTCGGGCTGCGAGAAGCCCGCGTCGTTGATGCCGTGACCGGCCGCCTTGGCCCACATCGTGGCGCGCCAGGCGTCGGCGATCGCGGAGTCGGGGGAGCCGTCGCGCAGCAGTGCGCGCAGGTCGGTCTCGCCGTTGCTGAACAGGCAGTTGCGGATCTGGCCGTCCGAGGTGAGCCGGGTGCGGTCGCAGGCGGCGCAGAACGGCCTGGTCACCGACGCGATGACGCCGACGACCGCGGGGCCGCCGTCGACCAGCCAGCGCTCGGCCGGGGCACCACCGCGCGGGACCTCCGACGGGGTCAGCGTGAAGGCGGCCGAGAGCTTCGTGAGGATCTCATCGGCCGTGACCATGTTCGTGCGCGTCCAGCCGTGCTGCGCGTCCAGCGGCATCTGTTCGATGAACCGCAGCTGGTAGCCGTTCTCGACGCAGAACCGCAGCAGCGGGACGGCCTCGTCCTCGTTCACGCCGCGCATCAGCACGGAGTTGACCTTCACCGGCTCCAGGCCGGCCTCACGAGCGGCGTCGAGGCCGTCCAGCACGTCCGTGATGCGGTCTCGCCTGGTCAGCGTCGCGAACTTCGCGGGGTCGAGGGTGTCGAGCGAGATGTTGATCCGGTTCAGGCCGGCGTCCTTCAACGACCGCGCGCGGCGGGCGAGCCCGATGCCGTTCGACGTCATCGACATGCGCGGGCGCGGTTCCAGCTCGGCGGTCGCGGCGATGACCTGCTCCAGGCCGCGCCGCAGCAACGGCTCGCCGCCGGTGAACCGGATGTCCGTGACACCCAGGTCGACCACCGCGATCCGCATGAGCCTGATCAGCTCGGCGTCGGTGAGCAGCTCGTCCTTGGCCAGCCAGTCGAGGCCCTCGGCCGGCATGCAGTAGGTGCAGCGCAGGTTGCAGCGGTCGGTGAGCGAGACCCGCAGGTCCTTCGCCACCCGGCCGAACCTGTCGACGAGCAGGGGCGAGTCCGGACGCGTGGACGCGTCGGGTGTGCCGCGCACGACGGGTAGTCCCAACTCCACTGCTGTCACCTTGTTCAGCGTAATGAACAACTCCTTGCAGGTGACTCCACGAAAGAGATTTCTCACGGTCCGCCCCGATCGGCGCAGCCTCACCACCAGTTGTCTTACTAGCTAAGATGTTCGGCATGGAACCGGAAGTGATGGAGAGGTTCACCTGGTACATGCGGGAGCAAAGCGCGCTCACCGTCATGTTCCACGCGCGCGTGGCCGAGCAGATGGGTCTGTCCGCGACCGACGAGAAGTGCCTCGATCTCGCCATGCGGGCCGACGGACCGCTCACCGCCGGGCGCATCGCCGAGCTCTCCGGCCTGTCCACCGGTGCCGTCACGGGCGTGATCGACCGGCTGGAGCGCGCCGGTTATGTCCGCCGTGTCCGGGACCCGCACGACCGCCGCAAGGTCCTCGTCGAGGTCACGCCCGGTGACCTGGAGAAGTTCGGCGCGCCGTTCGAGAAGGCCCGCGACAGCATGGTCGAGGTCCTCGAGCAGTTCGACGCGGCCGAGCTCGAGGTGATCGAGCGTTATCTCAAGCTCCAGACCGAGACGTTCCGCAAGCGCGTGATCGATACTTAGGCCATGTGGCACTACTTGATGGACATGGACGGCGTCCTCGTGCACGAGGAGCACCTGATCCCCGGAGCCGACGAGTTCGTCGCGGAGCTGCGCGCTTCCGAGACCCCGTTCCTCGTGCTCACCAACAACTCCATCTACACGCCACGGGACCTGCGGGCACGTCTGCAGCGCACCGGCCTGGACATCCCGGAGCAGTCCATCTGGACGTCCGCGCTGGCCACGGCCCGGTTCCTCGACTCGCAGCGCCCGAACGGCTCGGCGTTCGTCATCGGCGAGGCCGGCCTCACGACCGCGCTGCACGAGATCGGCTACGTGCTGACCGACCGCGACCCGGACTACGTCGTGCTCGGCGAGACGCGCACCTACAGCTTCACCGCGATCACGAAGGCCATCCGGCTGGTCGAGGAGGGCGCGAAGTTCATCGCGACCAACCCCGACGCCACCGGCCCGTCGCGCGAGGGCTCGCTGCCCGCGACCGGCGCCGTGGCCGCGCTGATCGAACGTGCCACCGGACGTGAGCCGTACTACGTCGGCAAGCCGAACCCGTTGATGATGCGCTCGGCCCTGCGCGCCCTGGGCTCGCACTCCGAGCAGGCGCTGATGATCGGCGACCGGATGGACACCGACGTGCGGTCCGGCCTGGAAGCGGGCCTGTCGACCATCCTCGTGCTGTCCGGGGTCTTCAGCGCCGAGACGGCCGAGATGTTCCCGTACCGCCCGACGCGCGTGCTGAAGTCGATCGCCGAGCTCGTCGGTCACTCCGCGGACCCGTTCGGCGACTGGACTGACCGCTGACGCGCGAGGATCCATCACCTATCGTCGCGGAGGTGGACACGGATCGACGCCCGATGCACGTCGTGGGTGACGTGCACGGGCACCTGGCCGAACTGATCAGAGCGCTGCACGTCGCCGGGCTGTGCGACGAGGAGGGGCACTGGTCGGGCGGCGAGGCCGAGCTGTGGTTCCTCGGCGACTTCGTGGACCGCGGCCCCGACGGCGTGGGCGTGATCGACCTGGTCATGCGGCTGGGCGAGGAGGCCGCGGAGGCGGGCGGCACGGTCAGCTCGCTCATCGGCAACCACGAGGTGCTGCTGCTCGGCATGCACCGGTTCGGCGACGAGCAGGTGCCGGACAGCCTCGGCCCGCGGTCGTTCGCGCGGAGCTGGCTGTTGAACGGCGGCCTGCGCAGCGACCAGGACCGGCTGACCGACGAGCACGTCGAGTGGCTCACCACGAGGCCCGTGCTGAAGCTGCGCGACGACCACCTGCTGATGCACTCCGACACGGCGGCCTACCTCGAATGGGGGTCCTCGATCGAGGAGGTCAACGAGGCCGTCCGCGAGGTGCTCGAGAGCGACGACCTGGTCGAGTGGTGGGAGTGCTGGCGCAAGATGACGACCCGCTACGCGTTCCGCGGTCCGCAGGGCCCGGAAATCGCGGACGAGCTGCTCGCGACCCTCGGCGGCAGCCGGATCGTGCACGGGCACAGCGTCATCGCCGACCAGCTCGGCGTGCCGCCGGACCAGATCGACGGGCCTCTCGTGTACGCCGACGACAAGGTGCTGGCGATCGACGCGGGCCTCTACAGCGGCGGTCCGTGCCTGGTCGTGCCCTTGCCCTACGCGGGAACCTGACTACGGTCTGGGGATGACCCTCAGCTACTCCTCGGGCACGTCCACCGCCCCGCTGCTGGGCGACACGATCCACGCGAACCTCGCGGCCACGGTCGCGCGGTTCGGGGATCGTGAGGCACTTGTCGACAAGGCAACAGGTCGGCGGTGGACGTACGCGGAGCTCTCGGCCGAGGTCGACCAGGCCGCCGCCGGGCTGCACTCGCTGGGCGTGCGCAAGGGCGACCGGGTCGGGATCTGGGCGCCGAACTGCGCCGAGTGGGTCTTCGTGCAGTACGCGACCGCCCGGATCGGCGCGATCCTGGTCAACGTCAACCCGGCGTACCGCGTGCACGAGCTGGAGTACGTGCTGAACCAGGCCGGCATCCACACGCTGGTGTCGGCGCGGTCGTTCAAGACCTCGGACTACGCGGCCATGATCGACGAGGTCCGGCCGCGCTGCCCCGGGCTGGAGCACGTCGTCTTCGTCGACGACCCGGGGTGGACCGGCGACGAGCTCCCGGACGTGGAGCTGGACCGCGACGACCCGATCAACATCCAGTACACGTCCGGCACCACGGGCTTCCCCAAGGGCGCGACGCTGTCGCACCACAACATCCTCAACAACGGCTACTTCGTCGGCGAGCTGATCGACTACACCGAGCACGACCGGATCTGCGTGGTGCCGCCGTTCTACCACTGCTTCGGCATGGTCATGGGCAACCTCGCGGCCACCAGTCATGGCGCGTGCGTCGTGATCCCCGCGCCGGCGTTCGACCCGGCGAAGACCCTTGCGGCGGTGCAGGAGGAGAAGTGCACGTCGCTCTACGGCGTGCCGACGATGTTCATCGCCATGCTCGACCTGGCCGACGGCTACGACCTGTCGTCGTTGCGCACCGGCATCATGGCGGGCTCGCCGTGCCCGGTCGAGGTGATGAAGCAGGTCGTCGACCGGATGGGCATGCGCGAGGTCTCGATCTGCTACGGCATGACCGAAACCTCCCCGGTGTCGACGCAGACGCGCGTCGACGACTCCCTCGACCGCCGTGTCGGGACGGTCGGCCGCGTCGGCCCGCACCTGGAGGTCAAGATCGTCGACCCTGGGACCGGCCTCACGGTCCCGCGCGGCGAGCCGGGGGAGCTGTGCACGCGCGGCTACTCGGTCATGCTCGGCTACTGGAACGAACCGGAGAAGACGGCCGAGGCGGTGGACGCCGCGGGCTGGATGCACACCGGCGACCTCGCGGTGATGGACGACGACGAGTACGTGAACATCACCGGCCGCATCAAGGACATGGTCATCCGCGGCGGCGAGAACATCTACCCGCGCGAGATCGAGGAGTTCCTCTACACGCACCCCGACGTGCTCGACGCCCAGGTGGTCGGGGTGCCCGACGCGAAGTACGGCGAGGAGCTCATGGCGTGGGTGCGCCTGCGCGAGGGCGCCGGGGAGCTGACCGCCGAGGCCGTGCGGGAGTTCTGCGCCGGCAAGCTCGCGCACTACAAGATCCCGCGGTACGTGCACGTGGTCGAGGACTTCCCGATGACGGTGACCGGCAAGATCCGCAAGGTGGAGATGCGGGCCAGGTCGGTGGAGCTGCTCGGGTTGGACGACAGCGCGGAGCACGCCTGACCGGACGGACCGTGGTCGCCGGACTACGGGGCGATGAGGCGTAAAGACCCTGGTGGAAGGGGTTGTCCGGAGCGCAGCATCAGTGGTCCCCGTCGAAGGAGGCGCGCATGCTCACCGCCACCAGGACCACGACGATGCTGCCCGTCGAAGACCCCGAGCGCGCCGGCCGCTTCTACGCGGACATGCTCGGTCTCGAGCCCGTCACCACGGCCCCGGACGGCACGCGGGTCTTCGCCCTCGGCCGGGGTGACGCGCTGGGGCTGATGCCCGCGGAGAAGGGTGCGCAGACCGGGCACACGGTGCTCAGCTTCGAGGTTCCCGACCTCGAGGGCGAGATCCGCGAGCTCGAGGGCCGGGGCGTGCGCTTCGAGGACTACGACCTGCCCGGCTTCAAGACGGTCGGCCACATCGCGGTGATGGGCGACGAGCGCGCGGCGTGGTTCACCGACACCGAGGGCAACATCCTCTGCCTGCACGAGATGCTGGGCGACGAGGCCCGGTAGCCGTGCCCCTCACGGGAGCTCGACGATCTCCTTGCCCAGCGGCACCAGTGAGACCTTCACCAGCTTGAAGTTCGCGATGCCGAGCGGGATGCCGATGATCGTCACGCACAGCGCGATGCCGGTGACGACGTGGCCGATCGCTAGCCAGACGCCGGCGACGACGATCCAGATGACGTTGCCGAGCAGCGACCCGGTGCCCGCCCCCGGCTTGTCCACGACCTCGCGGCCGAACGGCCAGAGCGCGTAGTTCGCGATCCGGAACGACGCGACGCCCCACGGGATCGTGATGATCAGGATGCAGCAGACCAGACCGGCGACCGCGTACCCGACCGCCATCCAGAAACCGGCGAGCACCAGCCAGATCACGTTCAGGACGAGGCGCATGCGTCCATCTAAGCTCACCTCATGAAGTGGGGTGTGATCGCAACCGGCGGTATCGCGCAGACCGTGACCGCCGACATGCTGAAAGTCGAGGGCGTCACTGTTCTCGCGGTGTCCTCGCGCGACGTCGCGAAGGCGCGGGCGTTCGCCGACAGGTTCGGCGTCGAGCGCGCGTACGGGGACTACCGGGAGCTGCTCGCCGACCCGGACGTCGAGGTCGTCTACGTCGCCACCCCGCACGGCCAGCACCGCGAGGTCACCCTCGCCGCGCTCGACGCGGGCAAGCACGTGTTGTGCGAGAAGCCCATCGGCCTCTCCGTCGCGCAGGCCGAGGAGATGGTCGAACGGGCGCGCGCCCGGGGTCTCTTCCTCATGGAGGCCATGTGGACGCGGTTCAACCCGTTGATCCGCAGGGTCCACGACGCCGTCCGCGGCGGTGAGATCGGAGAGGTCCGGTCGCTGCGCGCGTCCTTCGGCTTCGCGCACCCCTTCGACGCGAACGACCGGCTCTGGGCGAAGGGGGCGGGCGGTGGCGCGATGCTCGACCTCGGCGTCTACCCCGTCGCCCTCGCGCACCTGCTGCTCGGCGTTCCCGAGCGGGTGCACGCCTGGGGAGGCGTGGCACCGTCCGATGTGGACGCGGACGCCGGCCTGCTGCTGGGCTACCCCGGTGGCGCGCACGCGTTGCTGAGCTGCTCGCTCGTCGCGAACCTCCGCTGCGAGGCCGAGATCGTCGGCACCGGCGGCAGCATCCAGATCGCCGACCCGATGTTCAACGCCACCAGGGCGACGATCAACGGTGTCGAGCACACGATCGAGGACGAGGGCTACACGCACCAGATCCGCGCGGTCGAGCAGCACGTCGCCGCCGGCCTGACGGAGAGCCCGGCGATCACGTGGGAGAACACGCTGCAGATCATGCGCACGATGGAGGAGGCGCTGCGCCAGCTCGGCGTCGCCTACGACACCGTCGGGTAGACCAGCGCCCCGTTCGGCACGACGACCGCGAAGGCCACCGGACACCTCCCCTGTTGCCGTATCACTGCGGCAAGGGGTGAGGTGTCACGCGTCCATCGTCACTCTCGCCACC
Source organism: Lentzea jiangxiensis (assembly GCF_900104175.1). Taxonomy (GTDB): domain Bacteria; phylum Actinomycetota; class Actinomycetes; order Mycobacteriales; family Pseudonocardiaceae; genus Lentzea; species Lentzea jiangxiensis. Next base: position 174,988 of record NZ_FNIX01000004.1, on the reverse strand, counting down.
CGCACCACGGCGTCCATCGCGCTGTCCAGGTCCCCGCTCGGCATCAGCAGGTGGCTCAGGGCGAGCCGCACGGTCGTCTCCGCCGTGAGCCGCACGCGTCTGCCGGGGAAGTGCCTGCTCAGGTGCTGCTCGACGACCTCGGTGGCGTGGAAGAGGATCGGGTGGCCGCGGGTCGTGATGAACGGCAGGAGGTCCTCGGCGTTCTGGCCGGTCAGCACCGCCGAGACGAGCCGGTCCTTCTCCGTCTGCTCGAAGGTGAAGCGGAACGCCGACCGCATCGCCTCCCACGGGTCGGGGTTCTCGCCGAGCCGGGTGGCGATCCCGGTCAGGTACTCCTGCGTCTTGTGAGCCGCGACGGCCTGCACGAGCCCTTCCTTGTTGCCGAACTCGTTGTAGACGGTCTGCCTGCTCACGCCCGCGCGGCTGGCCACCTCGATCATGCGCAGCCCGTGGAACCCTCGTGCCGCCAGGAGGTCCGCGGCGGCGTCCAACAGGAGCCCGGTGATGTCGCTCACGCCTTCACCTTTACACAAATACGGCTTTTGTAAAGACGTAGAGTCGGGTTCTGTGCCGTTCACCGTGGGTTTCGACCTGGACATGACCCTCATCGACCCGCGGCCGGGCATGGCCGCCGTGCTGAACGAGGTGGGCGCCCGCACCGGCCACGACCTCGACGGCGAGCACTTCGCGGCGAACCTCGGCCCGCCCCTCGACATGATCTACCGCGACATGGGCGTGCCCGAGGAGGAGATCCCGGACATGATCACGCTCTTCCGCGCGCTGTACCCGGACGTCGTGATCCCCGCGACGGTCGCGCTGCCCGGAGCGTCCGCCGCGCTGCGGGTCGTCCGCGAGCTCGGCGGCCGGACGATGATCGTGACGGGCAAGTACCGCAAGAACGCCGCGCTGCACCTGGAAGCGCTCGGCTGGGAGGTCGACCACCTCTACGGCGAGCTGTGGTCGACGGGCAAGGCCGAGTCGCTGAAGCTGCACGGCGCCGCGATCTACGTGGGCGACCACGTCGGGGACATGCGGGGAGCCGAGGCGGCCGGGGCGCTGGGCGTCGGCGTCGTCACCGGGCCGTGCTCCCGGGCGGAGCTGACCGGGGCGGGCGCCGCCGTCGTGCTGGAGGACCTGCGCGAGTTCCCGGACTGGCTCAGGACCTCTTCCGGCGTGACTTCCTGACCACCGCGATGATCCCGAGGCCCAGGCCGATCGCCGGCAGGTAGGTCGCGGCGACGTTCAGCCACACGGGCAGGTCGCGGTGGCCCGCGATGAACAGCACGAAGACCGCGACGACGGCCAGTACGCCGACGGCGAACAGGCCGATGGCCAGCGGCATCAGCTTCGGAGCGGTCATGCCGGCAGCGTAGTCGCGCTAACGGAGGTGCCTTCGGCCTGGTCTTCTGGCTACTCTGGTGGGACGCGTCCTGGGTACGCCCCGGGGCGCGTTCGTTGTGCGACAAGCTTGGGAATGGTGAGCGCGGTGCCGACCGGCAAGGTCAAGTGGTACGACACGGAGAAGGGCTTCGGGTTCGTCACCCAGGACGGTGGCGAGGACGTCTACGTCCGCAAGGCCGCCCTGCCTCCGGGTGTCACCGGTCTGAAAGCCGGCCAGCGCATCGAGTTCGGCATGGCGGAGGGCCGCCGCGGGCCGCAGGCACTGTCCGTGCGCCTGATCGACCCCGCGCCGTCCGTTGTCGAGGCGCGCCGCCGTCCCGCGGAGGAGCTGCACGGCCTGATCGAGGACATGATCAAGCTGCTGGAGAACAAGGTCCAGCCCGACCTGCGCCGCGGCCGCTACCCGTCCGACAAGAAGAACATGAAGCTCGTCGCCGAGGTCGTCCGGGCGGTGGCGCGGGACCTCGATCCGTAAAAGGATCGGCGTCATGTCTGACGCGGATCGGATCGTCGAGTTCGTCTACGAGGTCGGCCAGCTCAAACGCCTGCCCAGAGCGGGGTGGCTCTTCGCCGGGGTGCAGCACCCCGAGACGGTGGCCGCCCACTCGTTCCGGGTGGGCGTTCTGGCGTTCGCGATCGCCGTGCAGGAGGGCGCGAACCCCGACCGGGCGGCGACCCTGGGCCTCTTCCACGACGTGCCCGAGACGCGCCTCGGCGACATCCCGTACGTCGGCAAGCTCTACCTCGACGTGAAGGTGCCGCCGGAGGCCGTGGCGCGCGACCAGGTCCGGCACCTGCCCGCGCCGCTCGCCGCGCACGTCGAGGCCCTCGTCGCCGAGCACGAGGCCGCGAAGGACCTCGACCACACGCCCGAGGCGCGCTGCTCGCGTGACGCGGACAAGCTCGAGCTGCTGGTGCAGGCCAGGGAGTACCAGGCGGCGGGGATCTCCAAGATGGAGCGCTTCATCCAGACCATGCAGGAGTCGGTGGTCACCGACACCGGCAGGGCGTTGATGGACTCCGCGCTCCGCATCGCGCCGACCGAGTGGTGGGAGGCCTTCGGCAGGCGGTAGGGGCCTAGCGGGTGATGTCGACGACCCACGAGCCGCGCATGAGCGGCTGGCCGGTCTCCAGCACCGCGCCGGCCGCCTCGTGCACCTCGATGCGCAGCAGCTGGTCCGAGTCGTCCGGCACGGCCAGCGTGTAGGTGTAGTTCTCGCCCTTGCCGAGCAACGGCGAGGTGCAGCCCTCCTGGACCTTCGCGGCGTTCTCGTACACGCACACGACCTCCCAGAGGCCCTTCGCGAGCTGGCCGTCCACGGAGATCTGGACGACCTTGCCCGCGGGCACCTTCAGACTGCCGGGTGCGTTCTTCTCGGCGCAGTTCGCACCCTCGACGTCGCAGTAGATCGTCGGCTCGATGCGAATGGTCTCGCCGTTCGCGTAGAACGTGACCTCCGGGGCGTGCTGCTGCAACGAGCACCCGGACAGCACGAGAACACTGGCAGCCATTACCGAAGCAAGTCGACGCACGTCAGCAGCCTACGGGGTCGCCGGGGAGGGCCTGCGGACGAGCCTGCCCAGCAGCAGGTGCAACGACGTGCCGTTGCGGTACATCCACGTCTGCGCCAGGCCCAGCGCGAGCAGCACGGACAGCACCGTGAAGCCGATCCAGAACGTCGCGGGCAGCAGCACGCCCAGCGCACCGCCGAAGACCCACGCGAGCTGCAGGATCGTCTCGGACCGCCCGAACGCCGACGCGCGCGACTCCTCCGGCAGGTCGTCCTGGATCACCGCGTCCAGGCTGATCTTGGCCAGCGACGACGCCGTGGCGCCCAGCAGGCCGACGATCGCGGCGGTGACCAGGCCGGGAAGGGCGGCGGCGGCGATCGTCGCGGCGAGAGCCGTGGCGACGCAGGCGATGACCACCTCGTCGGGCTTGCCGAAGTGCTGACGCGCGCCGATCGCGTTGCCGAGGAAGCTGCCGGCACCCGCCGCGCCGGCGATGACGCCGAGCAGCAGCAGTTGCCGGACCGCGTCGCCCTCGGTCTGCGCGCGCACCACGAAAGCCGCGAACAGCGTCAGGAACCCGGTCAGCATGCGGATGGAACCGTTGCCCCACAACGAGACGGCGACGTGCCGGGAGATGCGTTGCTTCGCGGGCCTGGACGTCAGCGTCGCCGGGACCTCGCCCTCGGTCACCTCGACCCAGGACGGGATCTTCATGCACAGCCACGCGTTCACGGCGCAGAGCACGGCCGTGAACCACAGCGCGCCGGGGGAGCCGAACAGGTTCGCGAAGCCGGCTGCCAGCGCACCGAACACCGCGCCCGAGGCGAGCCCGAACACCGTCATGCGGGCGTTGGTCTTGGACAGCGTGATCTCCCGTGGCAGCACGCGCGGCGTGATCGCGGACTTGAGCACGGTGAACGACTTGGACAGCACCATGCTGCCGAGCGCCGCCGGGTACAGCAGCCAGTTGTCGAAGTTCAGCGCCATCACGACCGACAGCCCGATCCGCAGCACGCACGACGAGGCCAGGGCGAGCCGGCGGCCGCGCTGGACCCGGTCGAGCAGCGGGCCGATCACCGGCGCGATCAGCGCGAACGGCGCGACGGTGATCAGCAGGTAGAGCGCGACCTTGGTCTTGGACTCGGCGCTCGCGGCGGAGAAGAACAGCGTGTTCGCCAGCGCCACGGCCATCGCGGCGTCGGCGGCGTAGTTCATCATCACCGCGTAGGTGACCGACGTCATGCCGGACTTGCCGGCGCCGTCGGCGCGGGCCGCGCGCCGGAACGCCGCGACCGCCTGCTGCGAGAGCTGCTTGCTGCGGAACCACGCGACGCGCGTGACCGTGAGCTTGCGCGGCGGTTTGGGCGTCGGTGTCGTCTGCTGGTCCTGGTTCGGCAGCGGACGGGTGTTCTGCGGGCCGCGCGGAGGCGGCTCGAACCCGTGCTCGGACGGCGCCCCGCGGCGTTCCCGCGGCCGGTACTCGTCGTCCTGCCACGGGTAGCGCTTCGGAGTCTCGTCGTCACTCCACCCGCGGTCGCCCGTCACACCGTCAATCCTGCCCCATCCCGGTGAACCTCACCCGGAAGATGGTCGGCCAGTTCTTGCCTGTGACCAGGAACTCGTCGGTTCCGGGGACGTGCGCGATGCCGTTGAGGACGTCCACGTCACCGGGCGGTTTGAGCGAGGAGAGGTCGTAGGCGCCGGTCACCTGACCGGTGGACGGGTCGATGCGGACGACCTCGTCGGTCTTCCAGACGTTCGCCCAGACCTCGCCGCCGACGCACTCCAGCTCGTTGAGCTGGGACAGCGGCTTGCCGCCCCGCGTGACCTGCACGCCTCCGGTCTCCCGGAACGTCTTCGGGTCGCGGAAGGTCAGCTCGGCCGTGCCGTCGCTCATCACCAGCCGCTGCCCGTCGTCGCAGATGCCCCAGCCCTCGCCCTCGTAGCTCACGCGGCGCAGCTCGTCCAGCGTCCCGCGGTCCCGTTCGATCGCGACGCCGTTGCGCCACGTGATCTGCCAGATGGTGTCGCCGACGACGGTGATGCCCTCGCCGAAGAAGTCAGGCGGCAGGTCGACCTTTTTTTGGACGTTGCCGCTCGACGGGTCGAGCGCGCGCATCGTCGACTGGCCCTCGAGTCCGGTGCCCTCGTAGAGGACGCCGTCGACGAGTTCCAACCCCTGGGTGAACGCCGAGGTGTCGTGCGGAATCTTTTGCAGGACTTCTACCTGCGGCTTTGTTTCCGGAGGCGTCGAGCAGGCGGCCAGGACCGCGACGATGACCAGCCAGACGGGTGAGCGCACGCAACGCAGGGTGGCACGAGTTTTCGTCCCGGCGAAGTCCTGCGGCACAATTCAGCTCGTGAACGCCACGCAACTGCTCGCCGACGCCGTTGACATCGCCCGTGCCGCAGCGCAGGACGAAGCCGGGTTGGACCGCGTCGGTGCTCATGTGGGGGTGTCCGCCGAGGACGAGTACTCGGTGACGCACCTCTTCGAAGCCGAACACGCGGGATACCGCGGCTGGACCTGGGCCGTGACCGTCGCCTACGCGGGCGAGGGCACGCCGGTGTCGGTCAGCGAGGTCGTGCTGCTGCCCGGCGAGGACGCCCTGGTCGCCCCGGAGTGGGTGCCGTGGAGCGACCGGGTCCGCGCCGGCGACCTCGGTGTCGGCGACCTGATGCCGCCCCGCGAGGACGACCCGCGCCTGGTCGAGGCGTACGTGCAGTCCGACGACCCCGCGGTCGAGGAGGTGGCGCTGGAGATCGGCCTCGGCCGCGCCCGCGTCCTGTCCCGCGAGGGCCGTCTGGAAGCCGCGGAGCGCTGGGCGACGTCGGACTTCGGCCCGCGTTCCGACATGGCCCGCAGCGCCCCCGCGCACTGCGGCACCTGCGGCTTCTACACCCGCGTGGCCGGTGCGTTCGGCGCGGCGTTCGGCGTGTGCGCGAACGAGATCGCGCCCGCGGACGGCCACGTCGTGCACGTCGAGTACGGCTGCGGCGCGCACTCGCAGGTCGAGGTCGACATCAGCCCGATGGTGCCGGTCGCCGACCTGGTCTACGACGACGCGCAGCTCGACGTTCTGGACGTCTCGGAGTGACGGACCCGTTCGGCACCGAGGCCCTGCGCACCTCGGTCCTCGCGGCGTGGCGCGGTTCGCCCACCCGGTTCCGCGAGGACGCGAACGCCGAGGAAGACCTCCGCCTGGGCGGCTACCGCGACCGGCTGCTGGTCGAGCTCGCCCAGAACGCCGCCGACGCGGCCGGCGCCGAGCCCGGTGTGCTGCGGATCACCCTCGTCGACGGGGAGCTGCGCGCGGCGAACACGGGCGCGCCCCTGACCGCCGCGGGCGTCGCCGCCCTGGCGTCGCTGCGGGCGTCCGCGAAGGAGTCCGGGGTCGGTCAGTTCGGTGTCGGCTTCGCGGCCGTGCTGGCCGTCTCCGACGCACCGCGCGTGGTGTCGACGTCCGGTGGCGTCGAGTTCTCCGCCGACCGGACCCGTGCCGAGGTGCCGGAGCTGGCCTCCGAACGCGGCGGCGACGTGCCGGTGCTGCGCCTGGTGTGGCCCTGCGCCGAGGAGGTGCCCTCCGGTTTCACGACCGAGGTCCGCCTGCCGCTGAAGGTCGACCTCTCCCTGGACGACCTCGCCGCCGAGGTCCCCGACCTCCTGCTCGCGCTGCCGGGCCTGCGCCGGGTCGAGATCGGCTCCCGGTCGTGGGAGCGCTTCGTCACCGCGGACGGCGTGGTCACCGTCGGCTCGGCGCGCTGGCTGGTCGAGCGCACCGTCGGCGAACTGCCCGACGAGCTGGTCGTCGGCGTCGAACACCGTCCGCAGTGGACCGTCTCGTGGGCGTACCCGCTGGACGAGCCGCTGGGCGAGGACGTGCTGCACGCGCCGACCCCGACCGACGAGCGCCTGTCGCTGCCGGCCCGCCTGATCGCCACGCTGCCGGTCGAGCCCTCGCGCCGCCGCATCCTGCCCGGCCCGGCCGCGTGGTCGGTGCTCGACGCCGCCGCGGCCGCCTACCCGGCCCTCGTCGCCCGCGTGCCCGCCGTCGAGCGGACCTCCCTGGTGCCGCTGCCCGGCTTCCCGCTGTCCGAAGTGGACGACCGCCTGCGCACCGCCGTGCTGCGCTCGCTGCGCGCCTCCGCCTGGCTGCCGCTCGCTTCCGGCGAGTGGATCGAGCCGGCCAGGGCCCGCGTCCTCGACGTCGGCTCCGAGGAACTGGTCGACCTCGTCGAGGACGCGCTGCCGGGCTTGCTCGACGCCGAGCTGTCGGCTCCCGCGCACGCGAAGGCGTTGGCGGCTCTGGAAGTTCCGCGCGTGTCGACGGCCGAGGTCGTCGCGGCGCTCGCCGGCGTGTCCGGCGACCCCGGCTGGTGGCGTGACGTCTACGCCGCTTTCGAGCCGCTGGCCGAGGTGGACCCGGACGTCCGCGAGGCGCTGGCGTCGCTGCCCGTGCCGCTGGCCGACGGTCGTGTGGTCACCGGGCCGCGCACGACCCTGATCGCCGACGAGCCGCTGCCCGGCCTGCGCGTCGTGCACCCGGACGCGGTGCACCCGTTGCTCGTGCGGCTGGGCGCGGTCGAGGCCGGGGCCTCCGAACTGCTCGCCGATCCCTCGCTGCGCGAGAACGTGGCCCGGTCCGTGGAGGACGCCGAGGCCGGGCTCGACGGCGCCGATCTCGCCGAGACCGTGCTGCGGCTGGTCGACCTGGCCGGCGTGCGAGCCGGTGAGGAGCCCTGGCTCGGCGCCCTGGCGCTGCCGGACGCCTCCGGCGAGTGGCACCGGGCCGACGAGCTGCTGCTGCCGGACTCCGCGCTGGTCGGGGTCCTGGAGCCGGACGCGTTCCCGCTGCTGTCCAAGGAGGTCGCCGAGGCCTACCCGCGGTCCGCGCTGGTCGCGATCGGCGTGGTGGACGGGTTTTCGCTGGTGGTCGACGACGAGCCGTCGGGACCCGACCACGACCTGGCCGACGAGTCCGCCTGGTGGTCCTCCTCCGTCGACGAGCCCCGGCGGGTCGTGGCCGTCCGGGACCTGGACCTGGTCACCGACTGGCCCGCCGCGCTGAGGGTGCTGGCCGCCGACCCGGTCACCTGGCGGGCCGTCACCGAGCCGGACGGGTACACGGGCTGGTGGATCGCCCGCTACGCGTCCCTGGCCGGGCTGCCGCCGCGCTCCTTCCGGCTGCCCGATGCCTCGTTGCTGGACGGGCTGTTCGACGTCGTGCCCGATGTCGAGCTGCCGGAGCACGTCCTGCGGGCCGCCGGCGTCCGGTCGTCGTTGGAGATCGTCGACGACGACGACGCCGAGTTCGTGCTCGACCGGCTCGGCGACGCAGAGCGCGCCATCGCCGACGCTGTCGTGCTGCGGGCCTACGCGGCACTGCCCGAGGGGGATTTCGCCCCGCCCGAGCGGGTTCGCGTGCTGAGCGGCGAGGTCGTGGCCGCGGACGACGTCGTGGTGCTCGACCACCCCTGGTTGCTGGGAGTCGTCCCCGCGTCCCGGGTGTTGCTGGCCGACGGGTCCGAGGAACTGGCGGACCTGCTGGACCTGGCGCTGGCGTCGGAGGAGTTCGACGGATCGCCGGACCACGTCGGGTCGGTGGTCGCCTGGGCCGATCTCGGAGCCGTCCGGATGGCCTGCGAGCTGCTCGAGGTCGCGCTGCCCGACGGTGTCGTGGTGGTGCACGACTCGTTGTTCGTGGACGGGCAGCGGGTCGAGTGGTGGATGGCTGACGGGGTCCCCCACGCCGCCGACACGCCTGAGGGGCTGGCTCGGGCCCTCGCCTGGGTTTGCGGGCGGTGGGCGGATCGGCACACGTTCGCGGCTTTGATCGGTGATCCGACCGCTGCGACGCTGCTGGGGTGACCGTCGGGTCCGGTTGCTGTCAGACCCTCTGAGCAGGTTGTGTCGCGAGGGGTCCCGAGAGTGGGGGACGACTGCGTGAGCTTGCGTCGGCGTGCGTGTCGGCGTGGGTGCAGCGAGAGCTGTGGCGCGACTCGTGATGGGACCCCACCGCCGGGAGCGTCTGCTCAGGACGGCTCGCTTTCGGCATCGCGTGCGGGGCGGTTTGCCCTCGGCATCGCACTAGGTCAGGCGGCGTTGCGCGCGGCTAGCCGGGTAACTCCGCCCGTTCCTGCGGCGCCGACCCCGCCTCGGCCTGCTTCCTGCGGCGCAGGCGGGGTTTCGCGATGTCTCCGCGCCTCATCAGGATGATCCACGCGGTGATCGTCACGACCATCGACACCGCTCCGCCGATGATGATCGGGGCTCGGCCGTTGATCTCGCCCAGCCAGCCCATCAGCGGGCCGCCCACCGGGTTGCCGCCCAGGAAGACCAGCATGTAGATGCCCATGACCCGGCCGCGCATCTCCGGTTCCACCGCCAGCTGGATGGTGGCGTTGGCGGTCGTGGTGAACGTCATCATCGCCACGCCCACCGGGATCATCATCAGGCCCGTGAGCAGCATTGTCGGCATCAGGCCGGAGATGATCTCCAGCAGGCCGAAGACGATGCCGGAGCCGATGAAGACGGTCATGCGCGGTGTCTTGCGGCGTGCTGCCAGCGCTGCGCCGGCGAGGGTGCCCACGGCGATCAGCGTGGAGAGGAGGCCGTAGGCGTCCGCGTCGCCGCCGAAGACGTTGCGGGCCACGATCGCGAGGGTCATGTAGAAGTTCATGCCGAAGGTGGCGATGAAGAACACCAGCAGCATGACGGTCAGCAGGTCCGGGCGGCTTCGTACGTAGCGCAGGCCGGAGAGCAGCTGGCCCTTTTCGCGCGGTACCGGGTCCGAGCGCAGCAGCTGGGACGTGCGCATCAGCCAGATGCCGCCCACCACGCCGACGAAGCTGATGGCGTTGGCCAGGAAGACCCAGCCGGTGCCGATGGCCACGATGGTCACGCCCGCGATGGCCGGGCCGATGATGCGGGCCAGGTTGAACATCATCGAGTTGATCGCGACGGCGTTGGTCAGGGAGTCGCGGCCGACCATCTCGACGACGAACGACTGGCGCACCGGGGTTTCCACCGCCGAGAACGCGCCCAGCAGCAGGCAGAGCAGGTAGACGTGCCACAGCTCCACGACGCCGGTGACGTCCAGCAGGCCGAGGGCCAGGGCGCAGAGGCCCAGGGCCGATTCCAGCCACAGCAGGAGTTTGCGCTTGTCCATGCGGTCGGCGAGGACGCCGCCCCACATCGAGAGCAGCAGGACCGGGAGGAACTGGAGCGAGGCGGCGATGCCCAGGGCCATGGGGGAGCCGTTGGAGAGCTCCAGGACGAGCCAGTCCTGGGCCACGCGCTGCATCCAGACACCGACGAGCGAGATGATCTGACCGGAGGCGTAGAGGCGGTAGTTGTGAATGCCCAACGATCCGAACATCCGGGTAGGGCGAGGTGGCGAACTGTCCGCTCCACCACCCGCGTAACCCGACACGTCCTTACTGCCCCGCCATCCTGTCGATGATTTCGGCGGCCCGCGCGAGCAGTTCCCGCTCTTCCGGGTCCAGCTCGGCCAGCCTCTTGTCCAGCCACGCTTCGCGCGCCGTGATCTCGTCCTGCAGGTACGACGAGCCTTCGCCGGTCAGCTCGACGATCGCTTGACGGCCGTCGGTGGGGTGCGGGCTCCTCGTCGCGAAGCCGAACTCCTCCAAGGCTGCTATCACGCGCGTCATGGACGGCGGTTGCACGCCTTCCTTCGCCGCCAGTTCGCCGGGGGTCAGGGGGCCGCACTTGTGCAGTGTGGACAGCGCTGACACCTGCGTGAGCGACACCGCCGAGTTGGTGCGCTGTGCTCGCAGGCGGCGGTTGAGGCGAACGACGGCAAGCCTCAGCCTGCTCGCCAGTCCGTGCTGATCGGGCGCCACGTAGTTAGCATACCTCACGAAATAGTTTCCTGCCGAAAGGTCAGGCCAGCAGGCCCTGGATCGGTCCCAGCGAGAAGTAGACGACGAAAGCGGCCGCCACGACCCACATCAGCGCGTGGACTTCGCGGGCCTTGCCGGTCAGGGCCTTGAGCAGCACGTAGCTGACGAAGCCCGCGCCGATGCCGTTCGCGATCGAGTAGGTGAACGGCATGACCACGATCGTCAGGAACGCGGGCAGGGCGATGGTGAAGTCCGTGAAGTCGATCTCGCGGATCTGCATCATCATCAGCGCGCCGACGATCACCAGTGCGGGGGCGGCGGCCTCGATCGGGACGACCTCGTAGAGCGGGGTGAAGAACATCGCCAGCAGGAACAGGACGCCCGTCACGACGTTGGCGAGGCCCGTCCTCGCGCCCTCGGCGATGCCGGAGGCCGACTCGATGTAGACGGTGTTGGACGAGCTGGAGGCCGCGCCGCCCGCGACGGCGCCCAGGCCGTCGACGAACAGGGCCTTGCTCACGTCGGGGAGCTGGCCGTCCTCCTTGATCAGGTCCGCTTCCTTGCCGAGGCCGGTCATGGTGCCGACGGTGTCGAAGAAGTCGGTGAGCACCAGCGTGAAGACGATCAGCGCCGCGGCCAGGGCCGGGAGCCTCGTCCAGGCGCCGAACGACACGTCGCCGAGCAGCGAGAGGTCCGGGACGCCGAAGACCTGGTCGGGGAGCGCGGGGTAGCCGAGGTTCCAGCCCTTGGCGTTGACGCCGGCGGACGGGCCCGCCTTCACGATCGCCTCCAGGACGATCGCGAAGATCGCCGTGGCGACGATGCCGATGAGGATCGCGCCCTTGACCCTGCGCGCGAACAGCACGCCGGTGACGACGAGTCCGACGACGAAGACGAGGGTCGGCCAGCTCGCGATCGAGCCGTTGATGCCGAGGCCGACCGGCACGGTGGTGTTGGCGGCGTCGGGCAGGCGGCGGACGAAACCGGCGTCGACCAGGCCGATGAACGTGATGAAGAGGCCGATGCCGACGGCGATCGCCGCCTTCAGCTCGTTCGGCACGGCGTTGAACACCGCGGTCCGCACGCCCGTGACGACCAGCAGCAGCACGACGAGGCCGTTGACCAGGACGAGGCCCATCGCCTCCGGCCAGGAGACCTTGGCCGCCACGGAGACCGCGACGAACGAGTTGATGCCGAGCCCGGTGGCCAGCGCGAACGGGTAGTTCGCGATCAGTCCGAAGAGGATGGTCATCACGCCGGCGACCAGCGCCGTCACGGCGGCGACCTGACCGACCGGGAGGATGTTGCCGAGCACGTCCGGGTGCGCTCCGGGGCCCGTCGGCGCGAAGCTGCCGATGATCAGCGGGTTCAGCACGACGATGTAGGCCATCGTGAAGAAGGTCACGACACCGCCGCGGACTTCGCGCGCCACGGTCGACCCGCGCTCGGAAATCTTGAAGAACCCGTCCAGCATCTGGTCTCCTAACGATGTGTCCGAACGCGACTCCACCCTGCCGCACCCGCCGCCGTTGCCGCACAGGCTGGCAGACCCCGTGCCGGTGGTGCTGGGCGGAACCGCGCTGTGGTTCCTCGGGTTCCTGGTCGTCCTGGTCGTCGACCGCTCGAACAGCACGCTGCTCTGGACAACGCTGTCCGGCGGTCTGCTCGGGATCATCGGGTACGGAGTCTTCTACTGGCAACGTCGCGCGGCGAGGCGAGGGTCACGCACCGCCCAGCAGGGTCTCGACGGCGCGTAGCCGCACATGATCCTGGCAACCGACTGGGTCCGGCTCCTGATCGTCTGCGTCGTCTTCACGACGGCCGCGTGCGCGATCGCCTGGTTCACCGGTCTCACCAAGCCCCAGCCGTTCCTCAAGGCCGCCGTCAGGGCCGTGCTGCAGCTGGCGGCCGTCTCCGCGGTGATCACCGTCGTCCTCGCGCACCTGAGCCTGACCGGGGTGTTCCTCGTCGTCATGGCGGTGGTGGCGACGGCGACGTCGGCCCGCCGCACCAGGACCGGCCGCCGGGGTGTCTGGGTGGCGGCGGCGATCCTCGTCGGCACCGTTCCCGCGCTCGGGCTGCTCGTCGCGATCGGGCTGCTGCCGGTCGAGGGCATCGCGCTGATCCCGGTCGGCGGCATCCTGATCGGCGGCGCCATGACCGCCACGACGCTGTCGGCGCGCCGGGCCCTCGACGCCCTCCGGGAGCGGCACGGCGAGTACGAGGCGGCGCTCGCGCTGGGCTTCCTGGAGTCCACGGCGGTGCGCCTGGTCGTCCGGCAGCCCGCCGCCGAGGCGCTCGTGCCGCCGCTCGACCAGACCAGGACCGTCGGCCTGGTCACCCTCCCGGGCGCGTTCGTCGGGATGCTGCTGGGCGGGGCGCCCGTCTGGCAGGCCGGCGCCCTGCAGATCGTGGTGCTCTTGGCGTTGCTGGCCGTCGAAGCCGCCGCCGTCTCGACCGTCGTCGAACTGATCGCGAGAGGGCTGATCAGGAGGCCTTCCCAAGAAGGCGAAGTTAGGCTAACCTAAGTCTCGTCGCTTCGTGGTGGGAGCGTCAGTCAGTTCGGGAACGGACGAGGCCCCCGCTCTGGGCAGAGCGGGGGCCTCGTCGTGTGCGGCAGGGGGCTTGTCGGAGACAAGGCCGGTTAACCAGTTGTGGAGACCCGTACGGTCGTAAGCGTGTCCGTGCTGACAGCAAGAAGCGTTTCGCTGTCGTTCGGTCCGAGGACCGTGATCTCGGAGGTCGATTTCAATGTTTCGCCTGGTGACCGCGTCGGTCTGATCGCGCCCAACGGCGTCGGCAAGTCCACGTTGCTCCGTCTGCTCTCCGGTGAGCTGCGACCCGAGTCCGGGTCCGTCTCGGCCACCGGGACCGTCGCGCACCTGACGCAGGAAACCCTCCACGTCGGTGGGGAGTCGTTGCGCGACCACCTCGCCCGCCGCACGGGCGTCGCGGAGGCCGAGCAGCGGCTGCAACGCGAAGCCGGGGCGTTGGCCGTCGGCGGGGGTGAGGACTACCCGGACGCGCTCGACCACTGGACCGCCATCGGTGCCGGTGACTTCGACGAACGCGCGAACGCCGTCTGCGATCGCCTCGGGCTGCCCGCGGACCTCCTCGACGGCCGCGCGCCCGACGAGCTGTCCGGTGGCCAGCAGGCCCGGCTCCGGCTCGCCGCGGTGCTGCTGACGCGCGCGGAGGTGCTGCTGCTCGACGAACCGACCAACGACCTCGACACCGACGGTCTCGACCTGCTGGAGTCCCACGTGCGGGGCTACCAGGGGGCGATCGTGCTGGTCAGCCACGACCGGGAGTTCCTGGCGCGCACCACGACCGCGATCGCCGAGCTCGACGAGTTCTCGCACCGCCTCACCGTGTTCGGCGGCGGCTGGGACGCCTACGTCGAGGAGAAGGCGAACGCGGAACGGCGTGCGCAGGAGGAGTACGACTCCTACGCGGCCAAGCGCGACTCGTTGGTGCAGCGCGGCCGGCAGGTCAGGGAGTGGTCGAGGCAGGGCGTGCAGCGGGCCACGAACGCGAAGGCGCGCAGGGACGAACCGGACAAGAACGTCCGCGCCGGCCGGACGCGGTCGGCCGAGAACCTCGCGGCGAAGTCGTCCCTCGTGGACCGTCGGCTGGCGAGGCTCGAGGAGGTCGAGGAGCCGCGCGAGGCGTGGCGGCTGCGGCTCACCCTGCCGTCGGCCGGGCGGGGCAGCTCCACCGCGTTCACGTTGCGGCAGGCGGTCGTCCGCCGTGGCGACGTGACGCTCGGGCCGGTCGACCTCACGATCGGCGCGGGCGAGCGGTGGCGGATCACCGGGCCGAACGGGTCGGGCAAGTCGACTTTGCTCGGCGCGCTGCTCGGCCGGATCCCGCTGCTCTCCGGCGACCGCTCGATCGGGCCCGGCGTGGTGGTCGGGGAGGTCGACCAGCTCAGGAGCGAGTTCGCGAGCGACTCCCCGGCGTTGCGGATCGTGGCGGACGCGACCGGGCTGCCGGACGTCGAGGTGCGCACGTTGCTCGCGAAGTTCCGGCTCGGCGCGGACGCCGTGCTGAGACCGGCTCGGGAGCTCTCCCCGGGCGAACGCACCCGCGCCGGCTTGGCGTTGCTGCAAGCCCGCGGCACGACCTGCTTGGTGCTCGACGAACCGACGAACCACCTCGACCTGCCGGCGATCGAGCAGCTGGAACAGGCGCTCGACACGTACGGGGGAACGTTGCTGCTGGTCACGCACGACCGGCGGCTGGCTTCGGCCGTGCGGGTGGATCACGAGACCGACGTCCGCGACCTTCTCACGTTTCCTCGTGTGAAGGGTGGAAGATATGAGTCATGACCACCGAGGAGGACTGGCCGGTCGAACAGACCTGGTCGATGCGCAACACCCACTGGCACGCCTACGTGGAGCACACGTCGCTCGACCACGCCTCCCCTCGGCAGGTTCGGCTCGAACGCACCCCCGAGGAAGTGCTGACGTCGCCGGCCGAGGTCGCCGCGTGGCTGGAGGTCAACCTCCGCAGCGCGACCAGGCCGGAGGAGACCGGCAAGAAGCGCGTGAAGGACGAGCGCGACTTCACGGACTCGAACCGGGTGCACGCCTCGCTGGCGTCACGCGGTGAGTCGATCTACACGGGGGTGAAGGGCGAGCTCACGCTGGCCGTCGAGGCCGTGACCCCGGACGAGTGCCGCACCTCCCACGACGGCGCGGACGTGGCGCCCCTGAAGGCTGGACGCCGCCGCTAGGTTCGGTCCCCTGGGAGTTTCTTGGGGGAGCTGTGACACGTCTTCTGCCGAACCTCGGCGCGCTGCTGCTGGTCGCGGTGCTCGTCGGCGCGGTGGTCTGGTTGAGGCCCGACCCTCCGCCGCCCGCGCCGGCACCGGTGCGGGACGTCGTCCTGCAGTACGCCGACGGGTCCGAGCTGTGGAACAGCGGCGAGGGGCGGCCGAGATCGCACCTGGAACGCCGGGTGCTCGCGGAACTCGCCGACCTGGGGCTGTCCCTCGACCAGCTCCGCGCCGCCGGTGGCGTGGTGCGGACGACCGTGGACGCGAAGGCCCAGACGATGGCCGCCGCGGTGGTCGGCAGGCTGGTCGCGGTGGAGCGGGGTGATCGGGCCGCGTCGGTGACCGCCGTGGAACCGGCTTCCGGTGGTGTGCGGGTCTACCTGGGGCTGAGCCGGGCCTCCGACCCCGGCGGTGAACCGGCGGAGCTGACACCGGAGGTCGTCCGCCCGTTCACCGACGCGGGCGCGCCGGAGGTGGTGCGGACGATGATGAGCCCGCTGGAGGTGACGGCGGCGTACGCGGCCCTCGCCGGTGGTGGCGTCCGGCAGCAGCCCCACTTCGTCACCACGGTCACGGGCGCGGACGGCTCACAGCTCTACCGCAGGACCGGCACCCCCGAGGTCGTCGTCGACCGGCAGGTGGCGGAGCGGGTCACCGCGCAGCTCAAGGAGGAACCCGGCTGCGGCGGGACTTCCTGCGTGACCGGCGCCCACCCGTGGACGGTCGGCTACACGCCGCAGCTCGCGGTGGCGGTGTTCGTGGACCAGACGACCGGCACGGACCTCACGAGGGTGGTCTGGCAGGAGTTCCTCGCCTCGCTGTGAGGCCGGAGTCCGGGGACGGGACCGGCGGCGCCGTTGACGCCGATCTGCCCGGGAGTCGCGTGCTTCCTAGCCCACGTGCCACGTGTGCACGGGCTCGCCCGCGTGCATCAGCTCCATGTACCGCTTGAGCATGCCGGACAGCGCCGCGTCCCTCGACAGACCGCGTGCTTCCAGCAGCGCGACGGTTTCCCGCTGCCACGACGATCCCGTGCGCCGCGCGAGGCAGCGCTGCTCGATCACGCCGAGGTAGCGTTCCCGCGCCTCGTCGGAGACACCGCAGTCGCGCAGGCCCTCGTGCGCCATCGGCAGGAGCCGGCGCAGCACCAGCTCGTCCGGCGGGATCCAGCCGATGCCCGGCCAGTACAGCTGGGCGTTCATGCCGTGCCGTGCGCCGGCGTAGAGGTTCTCCTCGGCCGCCTGGAACGACATCTGCGTCCACAGTGGACGCTCTTGGGAGGTGAGGGCGCGCTGAGCGCCGTAGAAGAAGGCCGCGTTGGCCATCGTGTCGAGCACCGTGGGACCCGCGGGCAGCACGCGGTTCTCCACGCGCAGGTGCGGAACGCCGTCGACGACGTCGTACACCGGGCGGTTCCAGCGCCAGATCGTGCCGTTGTGCAGGCGCAGCTCGGAAAGACGAGGCGCGCCACCGGCTTCGAGGGTCTCGATCGGGTCCTCGTCGTCGGTTTCGGGCAGCAGGCTGGGGAAGTAGCGCACGTTCTCCTCGAACAGGTCGAAGATCGACGTGATCCACCGTTCACCGAACCACACGCGCGGGCGGACGCCCTGGTTCTTGAGCTCGTCCGGACGGGTGTCGGTGGCCTGCTGGAACAACGGGATGCGCGTTTCGTGCCAGAGCGCCTTGCCCAGCAGGAAAGGCGAGTTCGCCGCGATCGCGACCTGCACGCCCGCCAGGCACTGCGCCGCGTTCCAGTGCGCGGCGAAGTGCGTCGGCTCGACCTGCAGGTGCAGCTGCACCGAGGTGCACGCCGCCTCCGGCAGGATGGACTCCGCGTAGCTCAGCAGCTTCTCGGGACCCTTGCCCGGCATCGCCGGGCCTTCCATGTGCAGCACCATCTCCTCGCCGCGGGCCTGGAAGATGGTGTCGTTGAGCAGCGCGTACCGCGGGGCCTCGGAGAGCCACCTGCGGTCGAAGTGCCGCTCCCGCAACGTGGGCAGCACGCCGATCATGGCGAGGTTCGCGCCCACGTCGTTGGCCTTGCAGTCGGCGTTGTCGAGCGACTGCCGCAGTTCCTCCTCCAGGCCGAGCATCTCCCCGCCGGCGAGCTCGCGCGGCGGGACGTTGATCTCCAGGTTCTGCTGGCCCAGCTCCAAGGTGTAGGAGGGATCGTCGATCTTCTCGAGGACCTCCGAGTTCGCCATCGCCGGACGCATCGCGTCGTCGACGAGGTTCAGCTCGATCTCGAGCCCCATCTGCCTGCGGGGAAAGGAAAACGTGTCTTCGGCCAGCATCGTGGCCAGTGCGTCGAGACTCCGCTGCATCTTCTCGCGGTAGCGCTGGCGGTCGTCTCTGGTGAAAGTGCGGCTGGACACTTCACTTCCCATGCCGCTACCCCTTCGCTCGGCGCCGGTGGGCGCGGGCCAGGCGGAACGCCCAACGTGACACAGCCGAATCCCCCTTTACATCGCCCAAAACGGTGCTCTCTGTCACGTCGATGTAACAACCAGCGATAATCCGCTGGTCGGGCGCGTGCGGTTCCGCCCTCCGGACTACCTCGCCTGTTCCACGTCGGCCCGGATGCGAAACTCCTCGCGTGGCGAAGGTGATCGAGATCAACGACCCGGGTGACCCCCGGCTGGACGACTTCCGCGACCTGTCGACGGCCGACCGCAGGCCGGACCGGCCGGGAGGCCGAGGTCTCGTCATCGCCGAGGGCGTCGTGGTCGTGGAACGCCTGCTGGCTTCGCCGTATCCCGTGCGCGGACTGCTCGGGGTGCGGCGGCGCATCGAGGCGCTCGACCTCTCCGACCTGGACGTTCCCGCCTACGTGACGTCGGCGGAGGTCATGGCGTCGGTCGTGGGGTTCCACCTGAACCGAGGTGTGCTGGCCGCGGCCGACCGCGCCCCGGCGGTCCCCCTGGAGGACCTGGCCGACCGCTCGACCCGCCTCGCCGTGCTCGAAGGCGTGGGCGACCACGAGAACCTGGGCTCGATCTTCCGCAACGCCGCGGCCCTCGGCGTCGACGGCGTCGTGCTGGGTCCTGGCTGCAGCGATCCGCTGTACCGGCGCAGCGTGCGCGTCTCGATGGGCCACGTGCTGCGCGTGCCGTTCGCTATCGCGGACGAGTGGCCTGCGGCGCTGAACATGTTGCGGCACAAGGGGTTCACAGTTGCCGCTCTGACGCCCCGACCCTCTGCGCCGCATCTCGCGGACGCGAACCTGCGAGGCCGCCGCGTCGCGGTCCTGCTGGGATCCGAGGGACCGGGCCTGACCGAGGAGGCGATCGAGGCGGCGGACGTCGCGGTGCGCATCCCGATGTCGTCCGGGGTGGACTCGCTCAACGTGGCCACCGCCGGGGCGGTGGCTTTCTACGCGCTGCTGTGAGGCCCGGGGTCAGAGCAGCGTCAGGACGAGCGCGAACCAGGCGACGAGGACCCCGGTCACCACGCCGTACGCGACCCAGCGCCACACCGGGACGTTGCGCCCCAGCCACACGCTCGGCGCGAGACCGCCGACCACCAGCACGTTCGCGACGAGCGCCAGCCACAGGCTCGTCTCACCCAGCCCGAGCGACAGCGACACGACGGTCACCGTGACGATCGCCGCCGTGATGACGGTGACCGTGAGCCCGGTACCCCAGGGCGTCGGCTCGGGCTCCTCCTCGACCAACGTCCGCACCGGCGACGGCTCGTCCGCCGCCTCCACCGCTTCGTGGGCTTCGGGAGCTTCGACGCTCACCAGTTCGCCGCTGACGGGGTCGGTGTAGCGGACCGGCGTGTTCATGACCGCCGCGATCCGACCGGCGAGCTGCTTGCCCCTGCGGGTGACGAGGGCACTGGCCACCCCGTCCGCCGGCGTCTCGGTGCGCACCACGGCGTCGGCGACCTTCGCCCACTCGTGCAACGCCTCGGCCAGGTCGGCGCCGAGCGGCAGGCTGTGCGGGTCGACCTCGCGCTCACCCTGGTGGTCGCCGGAGGGATCCTCTCCGGCGAGCACGGCGCGGCCGTCCCGGACTCGCAACTCCACTGGATCCTCCTCGGTTCGGAGCTTCGAGAGGAACCTATCGGACGTGGGGGAAGGGGAGAACGGATGTGGGGCTGGGGTTGTTCGGGGTCGGTCGGCTCGGATTGGTTCCGGATCCGCGTCGCTGCCCGCTCTTCGGCTGCCCCGCAGCCTTCGCGGCCACGCCTACCGTGCGGCGCCCGTGCCACCTGTCACCCGCGCCTGATGGCCGAGCCGCATCCGCCGCCCCGGCACCCGCGCGAGCCTCCAAGCGAGCAACTCCCGCACCCAGCCTGAGCCGCCACCCCGCCCCCAGGACCCGAAGCGGTAGGTCGCGTTCGCGCCAGATCCCCATTGGCGCGAACGCGACCTGCTGGCCTAGGCGAGCGAGTCGCGCCAGGCCGTGTGCAGGGCGGCGAACCGGCCCCGCTCACCGATCAGCTCCTCCGGGGAGCCGTCTTCCACCACAATGCCACCATCCAGCACCAACACGCGGTCGGCGATCAGGACCGTGGACAGGCGGTGGGCGATGATGAACGCCGTCCGGTCCGCCAGCACTGTTTCCAGGGCCGCCTGCACCGCGCGTTCGGTGGGCACGTCCAGGGATGATGTTGCCTCATCCAGGACCAGCACGGCGGGGTTCGCCAGGAACGCCCGCGCGAACGCGACCATCTGGCGTTGGCCCGCCGACAGGCGGCCGCCTCGTTTGCGGACGTCCGTGTCGTAGCCGTCGGGGAGGGCGGCGATGAACTCGTGCGCGCCCACTTCGGCGGCCGCTGCCTCGATTTCCGCTCGGGTCGCCGAAGGGCGGCCCAGGGCGATGTTGTCGGCCACGGAGCCGGAGAACAGGAAGTTCTCCTGCGTCACCATCACCAAGGCCTTGCGCAGGTCGGTGTCCGCCACCGAACGCAGGTCCGTGCCGTCGAGCTGGACGGAGCCGGCCGACGGGTCGTAGAAGCGCGCCACGAGTTTCGCGACCGTGGTCTTGCCCGCGCCGGTGGCGCCGACGAGGGCCACGGTCTGGCCCGCCGGGACGTCCAGCGAGAAGCGCGGGAGCACCAGCCTCGACGTGCCGGGGTACTGGAACTCCACGTCGGCGAAGCGGACGGCGCCCCGTGCGTGCGGCAGGACCGCCGGCGACTTCGGTTCCGGCACCGACGGTTCCTCCTCCAGCACGCCCGAGATCTTCTCCAGGGCGGCGGTGGCGGAGGAGTACGAGTTCGCGAACATCGCCAGCTCGTCGAACGGGTCGTAGAAGCGGCGCAGGTACAGGGTGAACGCGGCCAGCACGCCCAGTTCCATCACGCCGCCCGCGACGCGGTAGGCGCCCCAGGCGAGGATGACGGCCAGCGAGACGTTGCCGATGGCGCGGATCGTCGAGACGAACGTGGCCATCACGCTCAGGGCGTCGGTGTTCGCGTCGCGGAACTGGCCGTTGAAGCCCTTCATGATCTGCTCGTTGCGCGGCTGGCGGCGGAACGCCTGCACCGCGCGGATGCCGTTCATGGACTCCACGAACTGCACGATGATCTTGGCGATCGCGCCTCGCGTGCCCCGGTAGGCCTCCATCGAGCGGCGGCGGAACCAGCGCCACAGGAAGAACAGCGGGATGAAGCCCGCGATCACGACCGTGGCGAGCGGGGCGTCGAGCCAGATCAGGATCACCGCGATGCCGACGACCGACAGGGCCGCGTTGAACAGGCTGTCGAGGCCCTCCTCGAGCAGGTCCTGCAACGCGTCGACGTCGCTCGTCAGGCGCGAGATGACCTTGCCGGACGTGTACGACTCGTGGAAGCCGACCGACAGGCGCTGCGAGTGCCGGAAGATCCGGCCGCGCAGGTCCAGCAGCAGGTCCTGGCCGACGCGGCCGGAGACGCGCAGGAACGCCCAGCGCAGGAACGTCATCAGCAGCGCGGCGACCGTGTAGCCGGCGACGCACCAGACCAGGATCGACGCGTTGCCGCCCAGCGCGGCCGGGATGCCGCGGTCGATCGCCGCGGCGATCAGCAGCGGGCCGGCCAGGGCCGCCAGGTTGCCGCCGACCACCGCGGCGATCGCCAGCGACGTGCGGGCGACGTGCGGGCGCAGCAACGACCCCAGCAGCTTGCGGGAGCGGGCCTGCAGGCGCAGGCCCGTCGAGTGCGACAGCTCCTCGATCTCCTCGGCGGCGACGCCGCGCCACTCTTCCTCTTCAGCCGCAACGGGTGCAACGACTTCACTCACGACGCCACCTCCTCTTCGAGCAGATCTTCGTCCATGCTGGACAGAAGTCGCCGGTACTCCTCGTTGTGCTCCAACAGGTCGCGGTGCTCGCCGATTGCGGCGATCCTGCCGTCGGACAGCAGCGCGACCCTGTCGGCCAGCTGCACCGTCGACGAGCGGTGCGCCACGACCAGTGCCGTGGTGTCGCGCAGGACGCGGCGCAGCGCGGCCTCCACCTCGGCCTCGGTGTGCACGTCGAGCGCCGACAGCGGGTCGTCGAGCACCAGCACCGCCGGCTTGCCGACGACCGCGCGGGCCAGCGCCAGGCGTTGCCGCTGACCACCGGACAGCGACAGGCCCTGCTCACCGATCCGCGTCGCGAGACCCCACGGGAGCGCGTCGGCGAACTCCTCCGCCTTGGCCACCCGCAGCGCCTCGCGCACGGCGGCCTCGGAGACGTCCGGCACGCCCAGCCCCACGTTCTCGGTGACCGACGCGGAGAACAGGACCGGTTCCTCGAACGCCGTGCCGACGACGGTCCGCAGGTCCTCCAGCGACAGGTCGCGCACGTCGACGCCGTCGATCGTGATCCGCCCGCCGGTCACGTCCGCGAGCCTCGGCACCAGCGCGGTCAGCGTCGTCTTGCCGGAGCCCGTCGCGCCGACCAGCGCCACGGTCTCGCCGGGCCGCAGGTCGAGGTCGATGCCCGACAGCACCTCGCGACCGTCCTCGAACGCGAACCGCACGTCCTCGAAACGCACGTGCCCGCGCAGCGGCGTGGGCAGCGGCGCGGGCTTCGCGGGGCCGGTGATCGTCACGGGGGAGTCGATGACCTCCCAGTAGCGTTCCAGCGCCGACGCGGCCTGGTTCGTCTCCGCCAGCAGCCAGCCGATCGAGTCGACCGGCCACCGCAGGTACGCGCTCACCGCGACGGCCGCGACCAGCGTGCCGACCGTCATCCCGCCGTTCACGATGCCGATCGCGCCGACGCCGAGCATGCCCGCGATCGACAGCTCCGGCAGCACGATCAGCACCGACCACAGCGCGGCCAGGATCGAGATCTTGTTCAGCTCGGTGGTCCGCAGCTCACGGGCCTGCGCCAGGAACCGCTTCGAGAGCTCCGGACCGCGCCCGAACGCCTTGAGCACCCGGATGCCGAGCACCGACTCCTCGACCGTCGTGGTCAGGTCGCCCGCCTGGTCCTGCGCCCGGCGTGCCACGACCTTGAACTTCGCCTCGAAGAAGTACGAGATGACGACCAACGGCAGCGCGCCGCACAGCGACACGATCAGCAGCCACGGCGAGAGCGCCGCGATGATGCCGAGCCCGATCAGCACGACCAGGCTGTTCACGATCAGGAAGACGATCGCGAACGCGACGAACCGCCGCACGGTCGTGAGGTCGTTCGTCGCGCGCGAGAGCAGCTGACCGGACTGCCACCGGTCGTGGAACGCCACCGGCAGCCGCTGCAGGTGCTGGTAGAGGTCGAACCGCATGCGCGCCTCGACCTCGGCGGCGGGCCGGGCGACGACCTTGCGCCGGATGTAGAACAACATCGCCTCGCCGAGGCCTAGCAGCAGCACGCCCGCGATCAGCCACGGCAGCGGGCCGGTCTCCTTGTTCTGGATCGGACCGTCGACGATGCGCTGCGTGAGCAGCGGGATGCCGAGACCGCACAGCATCGCGAGCATCGTCGCCGACAGCACGACAGCCATCCGTGCGCGGTGCGGCCGCACGTACGGCCACAGCCTCCGCAAGGTCCTGATTGTCGAGTTACGTTGATCGCTCACGCGACGAGCCCCCTCCAGGTCCTCTCCAAACTACGAAGGAGGACCGGCACTCAGCATCCGGTTTTTCACCCCACCGGAGCCTGCTGGCTCGACTTAGGTCGAGGTCAAGGGCACCATGACCAGCATGACGCGGTTTCTGCGCAGCGAGCAGACGATGGCGTTTCCACACGGACGGCTCATCGCCTCACGCGACGGGGTGAACTACGTGCTGGCCCCGGACGGCTGGGACCACCTGGCCGGCCCGCGCCCCGGGCACGCGGTGCTCGTCTCCCGCGAGGACGCCGAGGACTGGTGCGAACGCGAGGGCTGGGACCCGCACCTGCTCGACGAGGTGCCGGCTACGACCTCTTGAAGGTGAGCAGGCCCACCAGCCCGTAGGCGACGGCCGCGAGCAACGCCTCGGCGTGGTGCCGGTTGGAGAACCACCCGAGGACGGGCTCGTGCACCTCGAGGTAGAGCCCGAGCCCCAGCAGGACGGGCCCGAGCAGGATGATCGGCCACACCGGCCGCACCCCGAAGATCCACAGCACCGGACCCGCCAGCACCAGCGACGACACCAGCGCGAGCGGCAACCCGATCAGCACGAGCAGCAGGAACGTCGACATCGACGTGCTGTCGAGCCACGACTTGAGGAACCCCGACTCGTACGCCCACGTCCACCCGAGCACCAGCCCGGCGCCCACGGCCATCGACAGGACGACCCGCAGCAGCAGTCGGCGTCCAGCTCTACCCGTCCTGCCCGCGGTGCTCTGCTCCGTCACGCCGTCCACGGTAACCAGCGGTCACCGCGGCGGCCAACGCGTACCCGGCCGCGGCCGGAATCGTGACGATCAGGACGCCGACGGCCTCCGGCGGCTGGACGAGCGTCCCCCCGAGGGTCAGCCCGCCGGCCAGGCACAGCACGAACGAGCCCACCGGGCCCAGGACGGCGGTCGGCCAGAAGGGCCTCCACCGGGCGAGCCTCAGCAGCGTCCAAGCCAACAACGCCCCCACCACCGCCGCCGTGGCCACCCTCATGACTGAATGATGACGACTCGTGCGGGTGCGCCTCATCACGCAGAACTACGCAGCAGGTGCCCCGTCCGGTCTTCGTCGCCCCAGCTGCCCGCGGTAGCCGGCGGTCGCCTTGGCAGCCAGGCCATGTCCGACCGCGCCCGCGAACGGGACGACGACGGGCAAGGCCCACCACCGCAGCAGCACCAGCAGCACCAGGACGAGGGCGAAAGCGAGGGCCGCCATGATCGCCACTCCGGCCAGGGCCACCGGCCAGGCAGGCCGTACCCGCGCGAGCCACAGGAGCCCCCACGCCGCCACTCCCCAGAGGACCACCAGCACCGGGACGTACAAGAGCGGCCTGGAGACGCTGCACGCGAACGGGCCGTAGCTGCACGGGAGTTCCAAGGCCGCCATGAGCGAGAAGTACCAGCCGGCTCCGCACGCCGCCCCCACCACCGCGGCCGCGATCACCTTCATACCGCAGATCATGACGACGCGGACCGGACCCCACCAGCGGCTGAACGGCTGGTGACCGCATCGGCCGGCGCTGACGTGAAGTCGGGACCAGCGCCGCCCGTGTCAGCGCCGCCCGTGTCAGCGCCGCGGCCGCCCCGCCGCCGAAGCGGCGACCGCGTAGGCCACGCCGGGCACGACCACCGCCGCGGCCAGGAGGAACTGGACCCCTTCCGCCTGGTACAGGTTCAGTTGGGTGGACTCGAACCACACGACGCCCACGATCAGCACGGCCCACAACACGTTGCCGATGCCGGTCACGAGCCACCCGCGTTCCTGCCGGGCCAGCCGGAACCCCGCCCAGATCAGCACCCCGGCGACCACCATCCAGAGCGCGAAGACCGGCGGGTAGAACACGGGGAGCGGGACGCCGCAGCCGGTGCGGCCGGGCCGGAGGTGGCAGTAGCGGGTGAAGCCCTCGAGCGTCAGCGCGAACCCCGCGCCGGCGAGGACTCCCGCACCCGCCCCCACCGCAGTGCGCAGCAACATGAGCCCAGGACTACCGGGCCGGGCACCGGACCGGGCCGATCTTCACGCACCCTCCACAACACCTTCACCGCGAGGCGTCGTGAGCAGGGCGATCAACGCGTACAGCGCGGCGAACACCGCGAAGGCCACCGGGGTCATCCCCAGGAGCAGCACCATCGCCACCACGGCCATGAGGGTCGCGGGCACGGCCACCAGCCAGGCCCGCGACACCTTCCACGCACGCAGGGCGAAACCGCCCACGACCGCTCCGGCCACCGCGAACACCGGTGCCGCGATCACGAACGCCTGGAGGCAGCCCCAGTCGTCCTTCGAGCAGACGACACCCGAGACGAGGAGCTCGAACATTCCCCACCAGGCCAGGCCGAGGAGTGCACCCACTCCGGCAGCCAGCGCGACACGACGTCCCACGGCGTCAGCTTCTCACTCAGCGGTTCGACCGCACGCCCAGTAAAACGTCCTCCCACGAAGGGACGATGGGGTGGTTCTTCTTCCCCCGCTTCGGAGGAGGGTCCTTGCGGACCGGCTTCTCCGCGACGGGCTCCTGCTCGTTCTCCACCGGCGGTGCGGGAGGGACGGGAACGGGCTCGGGCGCCTTCTCCTGGACCGGCTTCTCCGCGACCACCGGGGTGGCCACGGGTGCCGTCGCCTGGGCGGGAACCGGCACGGGTGCCAGCTCGTCCACGAGGGGCATGGACACGGGGAGGACCGGAGTCGCCTCCAGGGCCTGCCGCGCCAGCTGCGTCACCGGTCGCACCGTGCGCAGCGTCCGGTTCGGGTTCGGGTCCATCAGGTCGACGGCCGCGTCGTCGAGCGCCGTGACCGTGCCGCCCTGCGCACCGGGGTGGAACGCCCAGTGCGCGCGGTTGTCCGAACGCCCGGTCGTCCAGTGCAGCTGGACGATCCAGCGGCCGTCGTCGCCCTTCCACGAGTCCCACCTGGTGTCGGACAGGTCGTGGCCGCGCAGGCCGAACGAGTGCGCGACGACCTCGCCGAGCGTCTGCACGTCCGGTCCGTCCTCACGGACCGGGTGCGCGCGCTGGGCCATGTCGGCCGTGCGCGAGCGCTCCAGCAGGACGGGGTAGGCGAAGCGCTCGATGCGGTTCGCCGGCATGCCCGCGGCAGCCGCGACCTGCTCGATCGACTCGCCGGCGCGGATGCGCGCCTGGATCTCGCGCGGCCGCATCTGGGCCTCGCCGGACTCGATCTGCATCTGGCCGAGGCGCGCGAGATCACCGCGCAGGGCCGCCCGAAGACGCTCGTCCGCGGGGAGCGTGAAGCGCTCGCCGCGGTTTTCGGGGTCCTCGAGGATGACGGACTTGCCGTCCTCGTCGAGCCCGATGACTCGCAGCGCTCGCATCGTGGCCTCCCTGAATCGCACCTCGCCAGCAGACAACGTTAGGACAACGAGTCGACCAGCAGTGGGAGACTCGCCGATATCTGTACGTGATCTTGCCAGTTCACGAGGGTTGCCGCACGCCGGTTTCCGGGAGGTTCACCTGGACCACCAGGCCTCCTCCCCCGTTCGGACGAGCTTTCGCCGAGCCCCCGTGAGCCCGCGCCACGGACTGCACGATCGACAGCCCGAGGCCCGATCCGGCGGTCCCCGTCCGGTCGCGCAGACGTCGAAAGGGCTCGAACAACCCGGGTACTGCCTGGGCAGGCACGGTGGAGCCGGTGTTGGCGACGGTGAGTTCCCGATCAAGCTCGACGGTCACGGACCCGCCCGGCACGTTGTAGAGGACGGCGTTGCGCAACAGGTTGCCGACGAGCTGGGCGAGTAAGACCGGGTCGCCGTCGACCAGATACCTGCGAGTGCGCACGGCAAACGTGACGTTTTTCTCGGCGGCAAGTGCCGCGCAGGACTCGATTTCGTCGTCGACGACCTCGTCCAGCCACACGAGCTCACGCGTCGCGAGGCCGCGGTCACTGCGAGCGAGCAGCAGCAGCCCGTCGATGAGCTTCTCGCTCCGTTCGTTCGTGTCGAGCAGATGCGCTCCGAGACGCCGCATGTCGTCGTTCGCGTCCGGAGCCGCCAGCGCCACCTCGATCAACGTCCGCTGCACGGCCAGCGGCGTTCGCAGCTCGTGCGAGGCGTTCGCGACGAACCGCTTCTGGCTGTCGAACGACGACGCGAGCCGGTCGAGCATGCCGTCGAAGGTGTCCGCGAGCTCCTTGAGCTCGTCCGGCGGCCCGTCCAGCTCTATGCGCCGGTCCAGGCGTTCCGCTTCCAGCCGGTGCGCGGTCGTGGTGATCGCGTGCAGGGGCGCCAGCACGCGCCCGGCGACGACCCAGCCGAGCCACACCGCGATCACCGCGGCCACCAGCAACGCGATGACCGACTGCCACAGGACGGTGTTCATCGTGTTCGCCGCGAAGTCGGCGCCGCTCACCACCAGGGTGTCGGCGGGCAGCTGGGAGGCCTCGACGGGCGCGAAACCGGGGTGGGCCGTCCCCACGTCGGGGGGCAGGGCCCGCGAGACGGCGATGCCCTCCACCGGCATCCACTCGGCGAGCAGCCAGTAGTTGAGCCCGATCAGCGCGACGCCCGCGATCAGGAACACCCCGGCGTACCAGGCCGTCAGCCTGGTCCGCAGCTTCACGAGCCGAACCGGTAGCCGGCGCCGGGCACGGTCTGGATGACCTGCGGAGCGCCCAGCTTGCGGCGCAGCGTCATCACCGCCACCCGCACGGCGTTGGTGAACGGGTCCGCGTGCTCGTCCCAGGCCTTCTCCAGCAGCTCCTCGGGGCTCACGACGTTGCCCTCCGCCCGCATCAGCACCTCCAGCACGGCGAACTCCTTCGGGGAGAGCGGCAGGAACGTCCCGTCCCGCGACGCCTGGTGGCGCGGCAGGTCGAGCGTCACGCCCGCCCGCACCAGCACCGGCGGCAACGCGGGACGGGCCCGGCGGCCCAGCGCCTGCACGCGCGCCACGAGCTCGGCGAACGCGAACGGCTTCGTCAGGTAGTCGTCGGCGCCGAGGCCGAGCCCCGCGACCCGGTCGTCCACCTCGGCCGCCGCCGTCAGCATCAGCACCCGCGCCTCACCGCCGGTCGCGTGCACCGCCTTGCACACCTCGTCACCGTGGACGAGCGGCAGGTCGCGGTCGAGCACCACGACGTCGTACGCGTGCACCCCCACGCGCTCCAACGCCGCCTCACCGTCGTAGCAGACGTCGACCGCCATCGAGAACCTGCGCAGCCCCTCGGCGATCGTGTCCGCGAGCAGCTGTTCGTCCTCGACCACCAGCACACGCATGGCGCCTATTTTCCGCGCGGAGGGCATAAGCGGCGGATAAGGCCTTTCGCTTAACGCCGCCGAATGAGCGCCTCCGTAGACCTGTCACCATGAAATCCACCATCGCAGTGCTGCTCGGCCTGCTGCTGGCGCTCACCGCCTGCGGGTCGGAGGACCAGCCGGCCGACGCGAAGAAGGACGAGAAGGGCGACTCGGTCCA
The DNA here is from genome assembly GCF_900104175.1 of Lentzea jiangxiensis. Lineage (GTDB taxonomy): Bacteria > Actinomycetota > Actinomycetes > Mycobacteriales > Pseudonocardiaceae > Lentzea > Lentzea jiangxiensis. Next base: position 145,981 of record NZ_FNIX01000004.1, on the reverse strand, counting down.
GTTCGCCAAGTGCATGCGGGAGAACGGCATCGACATGCCGGACCCGGAGTCGAGCGACGCAGGCGTCGGCATCGCGATCGGCGGCGAGGGAGGCCTGGACCCCGAGAAGATGAAGACCGCGCACGAGGCGTGCAAGAAGTTCCTGCCCAACGGAGGCGAGTTCAAGCCGCCGTCGCCCGAGGACCAGGACAAGATCCGCAAGCAGGCGAAGTGCATGCGGGACAAGGGCCACAGCTGGCCGGAGCCGAAGTTCGAGGGTGGCCCGGCCGAGCCGGGGGAGCCGATCGAGCTGCCCGACATGGAGGACGAGAAGGTCAAGCAGGACATGAAGGAGTGCGGCCTCGGGGACGGCGGCATGATCGCGACGAGGCCCATCGGATGAAGCGCCGCGTGAACCGCAAGGTCGTCATCGCCGCCCTCGTCGCCGCCGTCGTGCTCGGCACCGGTGGGGTCGTGGTGCTGACCAGGGTCGCGTCCAACCAGGCCAACGCCGCGCCGCTGCAGAACGCCCCCGCGAAGACCGCCCAGGTGCAGAGGACCGACCTCGCCGACCAGCAGTCGGTGACCGGCCAGCTCGGCTTCGGCGCGGAACGAGCGCTGGCCAGCCGGAAAGGCGGCACCGTCACGGGCCTGCCGAAGCAGGGCGACGTCATCGAGCAGGGCAAACCGGTGTTCCACGCGGACGCCGAACCGGTGCCGCTGTTCTACGGCCAGATGCCGCTCTACCGCGACCTCGAACAGGGCGTGCCGAACGGACCCGACGTCAAGGTGGTGGAGGACAACCTCGCCGCACTGGGGTTCCAGGACTTCGGCACCCCCGACGAGAAGTTCACCTACTACACGGCCACCGCGCTGAAGAAGTGGCAGAAGGCCAACGGCCTCGAGCAAACCGGGAAGCTCGCCGCCGGCGACGTCGTCGTCCAACCCGGGGCGATCCGCGTCGCGTCCCTGACCGGCCAGCTCGGCGCACCCGCCGGCGGCGACCTGATGAAGGTCACCGGCACCGAGCGCGCGGTCACCGTCGAGCTGGAGCAGTCCAAGCAGCGCCTCGCCAAGCAGGGCGAGAAGGTCGAGCTGTCGATCACCGGCGGCAAGCCCGCCACCGGCACCATCACCGGCGTCAACCGCACCACGGGCGACCCGAACCAGGGCTCCAAGCCGAAGATCGTCCTCACGATCTCCGTCGACGACCCCAAGGCCGCGGACGGCCTGGACACCGCCAACGTCACGGCGCTCTTCACCGTGGCGAAGAAGCAGAACGTCCTGGCTGTGCCGATCGGCGCGCTGCTCGCGTTGAACGAGGGCGGCTACGCCGTCGTCACCGACGACGGCAAGACCGTCCCGGTCACCGTCGGCATCTTCGCCAAGGGCCAGGTCGAGGTGCAGGGCGAAGGCCTGCGCGAAGGCATGAGGGTGGTGACCACCGAGTGATCACCGTCGACCACGCGAGCAGGACGTACCCCGGCGGTGTGCAGGCGTTGCGCGACGTCTCCCTGACCGTCGGGGGCGGGGAGATGCTCGCGATCGTGGGGCCGTCCGGCTCCGGCAAGTCGACGCTGCTGCACCTGATGGGCACGCTCGACAAGCCCACCGCCGGTCGCGTCGAGATCGACGGCCACGACGTGTCCTCGCTGTCGGACAACGCCTTGTCGGCGCTGCGGGCGCGCACGATCGGCTTCGTGTTCCAGCAGTTCTTCCTCACCGAGGGCCTGTCCGCGATCGAGAACGTGGCCGCCGGGCTCGTCTACGCCGGCGTGCCGCGGTCGAAGAGGCGGTCGATGGCGATGTCCGCCCTGGACAGGGTCGGCCTGATCCACCGCGCACTGCACAAGCCGCACGAGCTCTCCGGCGGTGAACGCCAGCGGGTCGCGATCGCGCGGGCCGTGGTGAACACACCGGGCATCCTGCTGGCCGACGAACCGACCGGGAACCTGGACACGAAGAACGGCGCGGGTGTGCTGGAGCTGTTGGAGAGCCTCAACTCGGACGGAACGACGATCGTGATGATCACGCACGACCGGGACATCGCGGCCTGGGCGCCGCGCCGCGTCGAGGTGCGGGACGGGGTGATCGTTTGACTTCGCTGCGAACCGGGCCTCGCGGCCTCGGATTCCACCGACCTGTTACCGGGAACGCCATGAGTGGTCGGACGCGGGCTTCCACGAGGAGGGCGCTGTGATCGACCTCCTCCGGCTCGGGTTCTTCGGCATGCGAACCCGCCCCGTCCGCGCCGTGCTGTCGGCCCTGGGCATCGCGATCGGCATCGCCGCGGTGGTCGCCGTGGTCGGCATCCCGGCCTCCAGCGCGGCCGCGTTGCGGGAGAAGATGTCCAAACTGGGCACCAACCTCCTCACCGCCGCTCCCGGCCAGGACTTCTTCGGCCAGGACGCGAAGCTGCCGGAGACCGCGGTGCCGATGGCCAAGCGGATCGGCGCGGTGTCGTCCGCCAGCGCCACCGGCAAGATCTCCGCGAGCGTCCGCAAGAACGACCTGGTGCCGTCGAGCGACACGCTCGGGCTGCAGGTGCAGGCGGCGGAGCAGGACCTGCTGAAGGTGCTGAACGCCGAGGTCCGCGCGGGCCGGTGGCTGTCGCCGGGGGAGAAGTCGGTGGTGCTCGGGGGCACCGCGGCCACGCGCCTGGGCGTCGACGAGCCGGGTGGGCAGCTGTGGATCGACGGGCAGTGGTTCACCGTCGTCGGCATCCTCGGGCCGCTGCCGCTCTCGTCGGAGATCGACAGGTCCGCGCTGGTCGGCTGGGAGGCGGCGAAGGAGGCGTTCGGGTTCGAGGGCAACGCGAACACGGTCTACGTGCGCACGTCGCCCGACCAGGTGGACAACGTCCGCACCCTGCTCGGCCCGACGCTGAACCCGCAGAAGTCCAACGAGGTCAAGGTTTCCCGGCCGTCGGAGGCTCTCGAAGCCCAGCAACTGGCCGAGAGCTCCTACAACGCGCTCTTCCTGGGACTGGGCGGAGTCGCGTTGCTGGTGGGTGGCGTCGGCGTGGCGAACACGATGGTGATCTCGGTGCTGGAGCGCCGCAGGGAGATCGGACTGCGGCGGGCGCTCGGGGCGACCCGCCGGCAGGTCCGGTGGCAGTTCCTCACCGAGTCGGTGCTGCTGTCAGGCCTCGGCGGGCTGGTCGGCGTGATCGTGGGCATCGCGGTCACGGCCGGGTACTCGATCAGCCAGCGGTGGCCCGCGGCACTGCCGTGGCCCGCCCTGCTCGGGGGAGTGGGGTCGGCGGTCCTCATCGGCGCCATCGCCGGCGTCTACCCAGCGGTGCGGGCGGCACGGCAGTCGCCCACGGAAGCACTCGCCTGAAAAGCTCTGGGGCGCACCGAAGAGTCGTTCGGTGCGCCCCAGGTCGCTGCTTTCGTCAGAGCTGGCCGACGACCCAGTCGATCGCCTGCGTCAGGATCGTGACGTCGTTCGGCTCGATGGCCGGGAACATCGCGACGCGCAGCTGGTTCTTGCCGAGCTTGCGGTACGGCTCGACGTCCACGACGCCGTTGGCGCGCAACACCTTCGCGACAGTGGCGGCGTCCACGTCGTCGGAGAAGTTGATCGTGCCGACGACCTGCGAGCGGTCAGCGGCCTTCTCCACGTACGGCGTGGTGTACGCGGTCTTCTCGGCCCACGAGTAGAGGCGGTCGCTCGAGTCCTTCGTGCGCGCGACCGACCAGTCGAGGCCACCGTTGCCGTTGATCCAGTCGATCTGGTGCGCCAGCAGGAAGAGCGTGGCGACCGACGGCGTGTTGTACGTCTGGTCCTTCGTGGAGTTGTCGAGCGCCGTCGGCAGCGACAGGAACTCCGGCACCCAGCGGTCCTTGAGCTCCTCGACGCGCTCCAGGGCCTTCGGCGACATCAACGCCAGCCACAGGCCACCGTCGCTGGCGAACGACTTCTGCGGCGCGAAGTAGTAGACGTCGAAGTCCTCGGCCTCGACCGGCAGACCACCCGCGCCGGACGTGGCGTCGATGGCGATCAGCGCCTGCTCGGACCCCTCGATGCGCGTGACGGGCATCGCGACACCGGTCGAGGTCTCGTTCTGCGCCCACCCGACCAGGTCGGCGCCCTCGGCGTAGAAGAGCTCGGGCGCGGTGCCCGGCTCGGCCTTGGTGACGAGCGAGTCCTTCAGGAACGGCGCGGTCTGCGTGACCTTCGCGAACTTGGAGGAGAACTCACCGTTGGTGAAGTGCTGAGCGGTCTCGCGAACCAGCCCGAAGGACGCCGCGTCCCAGAACGCCGTGGTGCCACCGTTGCCGAGCACGACCTCGTAGCCGTCGGGGAGCTGGAACAGCTCGCGCAGGCCGGAGCGCACGCGGCCGACGAGGTTCTTGACGGGCTTTTGCCGGTGGGACGTGCCGAGCAGCGCCGCACCTTCGGAGGCGAGGGCCTGCACGGCCTCGGGACGCACCTTGGACGGTCCGCAGCCGAAGCGGCCGTCGGACGGCTTGAGCTCGGCGGGAAGCACCAACGAGGTCGGATCGGCGGTCTGGGTCATGTGGTCACGCCTCCGGGGCGATTGACGAGCTTCAGGGACCTGACCGGCGCCGTTGCCGGAGTTCACAGTGTTGCAGGCCGGTGGCCGGGAGGTGACAACCGGGTGTCCTGGGTCACTTCACCACGGCGCGGCTGAGCCGCGCTCCTGTGCGGCTCAACCCACAAGCGTTTCAGCGTCGCTGCGCGGCAACAAATTGGCTTGAAGTTGTTGATCTCTGTTATCTTTTCGCGGTCAAAATCCCAAAACGGTTGCGGAGGGTGTTCGTGTCGAGGTTGTGCGCAGTTCTCGGTGGCAACGGTGGCACCACTGACCAGGACGAATAGCCGGAACTCATCATCACTGCGGTGACGTGCGGCGTTTCTCCTTCAACTGCAAGCGCACCCCGGCACGGTGGCGGATCGGCAGATCGGAAAGTCGGCACACGACTACTTCGCGACCGCTGTCGTCCATCTTTCTGTGCAGGTCGAACCCGGTGAAGTCCGCCGTGTTCCCAATGGGTTCCACGTAAATTTCGCAACCCTTCGGCAGGACGATTCGATAGGTTGCGCGGCTCATTGGCTGCCAGAACTGGAGTGCGAACTCATCAGGGTTGTTCTCGAGCAGCGGGGCGCACATCTTCGGCCAGAACAGGTCAACGCTGAACGACACCTCGGAGTTCAGTGCCGGTGCTGTGTGGAGATGGACGATCAACGCCATCGACCCGTCTCGGGGCCAGGACACCGTAGTGCGCAACGTGGTTCCCGACGAACCGTCGACGAGCACGTTGCGCACGGTGACCTGGATCCGGTTTCGGTAACGCCGCGGCTGCGGCCAGCCGCAGCCGAACCTCAGCCGGACGAACCGGAAGTCTTCGTGCGTCGCTTTGAGCTTGACGTTGAGCTTCACGTGCGTGTCACCGCGCTCGCCGATGACGGCCGTCTTGTCCCAGTCGACAACCTGGTAGGACGGCCTCATCTTGTCGAGGAGCGCGCAGTACTGCGACACCAGGTCCTTGTGCACTTCGAGCTCCCGGCGTTCGGAGCGGCGGCGGGTCAGCAGGGCGATCCCGGCGACGGTGATCACGAGGAACGCGGTGACGAGGCCGCCCGCCTTCACCGCTGTGCTGCCGAGAACCGCACCGATCAGCACGGCGAACGACATCAGGCCGACGGCGGCCTTGGCCACCGCCGTCGAACCGTGTCCGCGGAGAAATTCCTCCAGGAAGAGAATCAGCTCCCGCAGCATCCGCCCCCCGACTGGTGTTGGGAACAGTGGAGGTGACTGCCCGTGAGAGTCGATTGACCAGATTGTGGAGTTGTTCTTCAGTTCGCCGGGGAGCGGCACTCGAATGGCCGTGCCGGGCGCGAGCCATTTCACCGGAGTGCAGCAACCCGCCGCGTCAGGGCGTCACTGCAGCATGCCCCGATCCATCGCCGTGGTCACCGCCGCCGTCCGGTCCGACACACCCAGCTTGTTGAACACCCGCAGCAGGTGGGTCTTCACCGTCGCCTCCGAGATGAACAGCGCCCGCCCGATCTCGACGTTGGACAACCCCTTCGCGACCAGCCTCAACACCTCGGCCTCCCGAGCCGACAGCGGCGGCGTCCGCACCTGACCCACGACCTTCGCCACCATCGACGGAGCGAGCACGGTCTCGCCGCGCGCGGCGGCCCGGATGGCCGCGATCAGGTCCTCGGTCGTCGAGTCCTTCAAGAGATATCCGGACGCACCGGCCTCCACCGCGCGAAGGATGTCCGAATCGGTCTCGTACGTCGTCAGCACCAGCACCCGCGGCCCGGTTCCGACGATCCGAGCGGTCGCGGCCACACCGTCCATTTCGGGCATCCGCAGGTCCATCAGCACGACGTCCGGCTTCAAAGCGGCCGCCGAGGAGATCGCCTCCTGCCCGGACCCGGCGTCGCCGACCACCTCCAGGTCGTCGGCGACGAGCATCCCCCGCAGGCCCTGACGCACCACCGGGTGGTCGTCCACCAGCAGAATCCTGATCACAGCGGTACCTCCACCAGCACTGACGCCCCCTCGTCCGAGGACAGCGACAGCGTCCCACCCACCTGTTCGAGCCGGGCGCGCATCCCCCGCAGACCGAAGCCCTCGGGGGCGTCGCCGAAGCCGCGGCCGTCGTCGCGCACCTCCAGGGAGACGCCGTCCTCGTCGAACCTCATCACGACGTCGACCCGCGAGGCGCCGGAGTGGCGGGCGACGTTGGTCAGCGCCTCCTGCACGGTCCGCAGCAACACCACCTCGGCCGAGGTCGCCAGCGGGCGGGCGTCGCCGATCACCCTGAAGGTGGACGGCAGCGCCACGCCGGACACCAGGCGCCGCAACGCGTCCTCCAGCGAAGAACCGTCCAAAGGCGACGGTGAGTTCGACGCGACCAGGGCCCGTGCCTCGCGGAGGTTCTCCCGCGCGGTCCGCAACGCCAGCTCGACGTTCGGTTGCGCGCCCTGCAGCAGCGTGATGATCGACGTGTAGCCCTGCGCCAGCGTGTCGTGGATCTCGGCCGCCCAGCGCGCCCGTTCGGTCTCGAGCGTCAGCGCCTCGATGCGTTCGAGCAGCTCACCGCGTTGCTCGTTCTGCTGCGCTATCCGGCTCACCGCCCAGCCGAACGCCTGGGAGAAGCCGACGATCAGCAGTGCGCCGGGCCACGGCAGCGCGGGGTCGGCGCCGGCCAGCCAGGTCAGCAGCTGCGGGGTGAAGACGAAGACGGCCATGGGGAAGAACGCCCAGGTCACCGGCATCATCATGTAGATCTGCGGCACGAGCCCGAACAGAGCGAACGTGGCGTTGCCGGTCAGCCAGACCGCCGGGGCCCAGAGGGCCAGCGAGCCGGCCGCGTAGACGAGGCCGCGCCGGTCCTCGATGCCGTTCCTCATCAGCTTCAGGCCGTACCCGACGAACCACAGCGAGTTCAGGACGAGCAACCCCACCGCCGACAGCCGGTCGGCGAGGGGGTTGGCGTCCACCAGGATCAGCGCGATGGTGGTGACCTGGGTGAGCCCGAACAGCACGTACCAGGTCGTCAGCGGCTGGTGTTGCTCCACCTGAAGGTCCTGCCGACGAGCACGAGGCCCGCGATGCTCCACGCCCCGAGCACCAGCGCGATCTTGCCCAGCTCCCATGATCCCGCCGCCTCCATGACCGCGTAGCCCTCTTCCAGTGCGAACACCGAGCGGAAACCCTGGCACACCCACTTGAGCGGGAAGAACGAACCCACCGTGCGCAGCGACTCCGGCAGAGCCGACTGCATGATGAACACGCCGCTGAGGAACTGCAGCACGATGTACGGCAGGTTCAGCACGCCGGCGGCGTTGCGGGTGGACTTCGCGATCCCGCTCAGCGCCACACCGACCAGCGAGCAGGCGACGACGCCGAGGGTGAAGACCCAGGCGAACGTCAGCCACTTCTCCGCGCTGGCCGGCAGTTCCAGGTCGAAGCGCAGCACACCGACCGCGACCAGCAGCACGGCCTCGAAGAGGCTCGACACGAAGACCAGGACGATCTTGCCGATGAAGTAGGACGTGAACGGCATCGGCGTGCCGCGCAGGCGTTTGAGCGTGCCGTCCTCGCGGTCTGCCACGACGCTCATGCCCAGCCCGACGAACGACGTCGAGATGATGCCGGCGCCGATCATGCCGGCGGCGAACATCTGCGCGGCGGCGACCTCCTTCACGTACACGGTGCCGAGCAGCAGCATCAGGACCGCGGGCAGCGAGACCGTGAAGATGAGGTTTTCCTTCTGCCGGAAGAACTCCCGCAGTTCGGTCCCACCCCTCGCGAGACCGAGGGCGAGGGTCGAGGGCAGAGCGGCCGCCCCGGACGCGACAGCGGTGGTCATTTGATCAGCTCCAGGTAGACGTCTTCCAGCGACGGGCGGGTGACGGTGAGCTCGGCCAGCTCGCCGTGCCGGGACAGGTCGGCGATGACCTTGGTGGGCTCGTGCGTGAGGACTTCGCGGTAGCCGCCGTCGGACATCCACCGGACGGTGGCGTCGGCGTGCGCGCGGCCGCCGAGCGTCTGCGGTGTGCCCTCGGCGACGATCCGTCCCCCGGCGAGCACGGCCACGCGGTCGGCGAGCGCCTCGGCCTCGTCCAGGTAGTGCGTGGTCAGCAGGATCGTGGTGCCCTCGGCGGCCAGCCGTGTGACGAGCCCCCAGAACTGCCGGCGCGCCTCGGGGTCGAAGCCCGTGGTCGGCTCGTCGAGGAACACGAGCTCGGGGCGGCCGATGATGCCGAGCGCCACGTCGAGGCGTCGCCGCTGCCCGCCGGACAACGTGCCGACCCGCGACTTCGCCTTCTCGGTGAGCCCGACGAGGTCGATGACCTCCTCCGGGTCACGCGGGTCGCCGTAGTACCCGGCGTAGTGGTGCACGGCCTCGCGCACCGTGAGCGTCGCCGCGTCCGTCGCGCTCTGCAGGACGATGCCGAGCTTCGAACGCCACTCCCGGCCGCCCCGGGCCGGGTCGACCCCCAGCACGCTGACCTCGCCCCCGTCGCGGTCGCGGTGTCCCTCCAGGATCTCGACGCTCGTGGTCTTGCCGGCCCCGTTCGGGCCGAGCACGGCGAACACCTCGCCGCGAGCGACGTCGAGATCCACCCCCGCCACCGCCTGGTGGCCCTTGTAGGCCTTCGTCAGGCCCCTCACCCGGATCGCGTTCATGTCGTGAATCCTGCGGTCGCGGACCCCTCTCGCGGGACGACCGCACCGTTGACCCCGGCTGTCAACCGGTCGGTGGACACGCGCTCGTGTTTCGGCCGTGTTTCCACTCCGGGATAGCGCGCTTTCCCGTGCTAGAACGGCGAAGTGCATCTGACGCCGCATGAACGCGACAAGCTCCTCGTGCACGTGGCCGCCGACGTCGCGCGCCGCCGGCTCGAACGCGGCGTGCTGCTCAACTACCCCGAGGCCGTCGCGCTGATCACCGACCACGTGCTGGAGGGCGCGCGGGACGGACGCACGGTCAGCGAGCTGATGGAGAGCGGCCGCACGGTGCTCGCGCCGGAGCAGGTCATGCGGGGCGTGCCGGAGATGATCGACTCGGTGCAGGTGGAGGCGACGTTCCCGGACGGCACGAAGCTCGTCACCGTGCACCACCCGATCGCGCCGTCCGCCGGTCCGGCGCCGGGGGAGGTGGTCGTGGGCTCCGAACCCGTCGAGCTGAACCCCGGACGGCCGCGCGTGACGATGGTCGTCGTGAACGTCGCCGACCGGCCCGTCCAGGTCGGGTCGCACTTCCACTTCGCCTCGGTCAACACGGGGCTGTCCTTCGACCGCGGGGCCGCGTTCGGCTACCGGCTCGACATCCCCGCGGGCACGGCCGTGCGGTTCGAGCCGGGTGTCGAGCGCGAGGTCGCGCTGGTTCCGCTGGCGGGGCTCCGGATCGTCCGGGGGTTGCGGCGATGATCGACCGCGAGCGCTACGCCGACCTGCTGGGGCCGACGACCGGCGACCGGATCCGGCTCGCCGACACCGACCTGTTCATCGAGGTCACCGAGGACCGCTCGCGCGGCGCGGGCTCCGGCGACGAGGTGGTCTTCGGTGGCGGCAAGGTGGTCCGCGAGTCGATGGGCCAGGGCATCGCGACCCGCGCCGAAGGGGCTCCCGACCTGGTCATCACCGGCGCGGTGGTCCTCGACCACTGGGGCGTCGTCAAGGCCGACGTCGGCGTGCGGGACGGGCGGATCGTCGCGATCGGCAAGGCCGGGAACCCGGACACGATGGACGGGGTGCACCCGGACCTGGTGATCGGGCCGTCGACGGAGGTCCTGTCCGGCAACGGGAAGATCCTCACCGCGGGCGGCATCGACTGCCACGTCCACTTCATCTGCCCGCAGATCGTCGACGAGGCGCTCGCGTCCGGGCTCACGACGCTGATCGGCGGCGGTACCGGCCCGGCGGAGGGCACGAAGGCCACGACCGTCACGCCGGGAGCCTGGTACCTCGACCGCATGCTGACGTCGATGGACCACATGCCGGTCAACGTCCTGTTGCTGGGCAAGGGCAACACGGTCTCGACCGAGGGGCTGCGGGAGCAGCTCGCGGGCGGCGCGGGCGGGTTCAAGCTGCACGAGGACTGGGGCACCACGCCCGCCGCGATCGACGCCTGCCTGCGCGTGGCCGACTCCTCGGGCGTGCAGGTCGCGATCCACACGGACACGTTGAACGAGGCGGGCTTCCTGGAGTCCACTGTGGACGCGATCGGCGGCCGGTCGATCAACGCCTACCACTCCGAGGGTGCCGGCGGCGGGCACGCGCCGGACATCATCCGGGTCGTCTCGCTGCCCAACGTGCTGCCGTCGTCGACGAACCCGACCCGCCCGCACACCGTCAACACGCTCGAGGAACACCTCGACATGCTGATGGTCTGCCACCACCTCAACCCGTCCGTGCCGGAGGACCTGGCGTTCGCGGAGTCGCGGATCAGGCCGACCACGATCGCGGCCGAGGACCTGCTGCACGACCTGGGCGCGATCTCGATGATCTCGTCCGACTCGCAGGCGATGGGCCGCGTCGGCGAGGTGGTCATCCGGACCTGGCAGACCGCGCACGTGATGTCGTCGCGCCGGTCGCTGGACGAGAACCTGCGGGCGCGGAGGTACGTCGCCAAGTACACGATCAACCCCGCGCTGGCGCACGGGATCGCGGACGAGGTCGGGTCCGTGGAGGTCGGCAAGCTCGCCGACCTCGTGCTGTGGGAGCCCAAGTTCTTCGGCGTGCGGCCGTCGGTGGTGCTCAAGGGCGGCTTCATCGCCTGGGGCGCGATGGGGGACGCGAACGCCTCGATCCCGACGCCCCAACCGGTCTGGGCACGGCCGATGTTCGGTGCCACGGCCGGTGCGGCCTCGTCGGTGTTCTTCGTGGCACCGGAGGCCGTCGAGGCCGGGATCGCGGACCGGTACGCGCGGCGGGTCCTGCCGGTGTCGTCGACGCGGTCGGTCACCAAGGCGGACATGGTGCTCAACGACGCGATGCCGGACGTCCGCGTCGATCCGGACAGCTTCGCCGTGCACGTCGACGGATCACTGGTCGAGCCGTCGCCGGTGGCGGAGCTGCCGATGGCCCAACGGTATTTCCTGTTCTGATGCTGACCGCGCTGATCCTCGCCGACTCCCGCTTCCCCGGCGGAGGCCACGTGCACTCCGGCGGCTTGGAGGAGGCCGCCGTGCGCGGGCTGGTGCACGACGAACCGTCGCTGCGGTCCTTCCTGCACGGCCGGCTGCTGGGTGCGGGGCTGCTGGCGGCGGGGTTCGCGGCCGCGGCGGCGCGGGGGGAGGACCTGGCCGGGCTGGACGCGGAACTGGACGCCCGCACCCCTTCGCCCGCCCAGCGGGAGGCGTCACGGGCGCAGGGGCGCGGGATGCTGCGGGCCGCTCGCCGGGCCTGGCCCTCCGAGCGGCTGGACGCGTTGCCGCGCGACCCGCACCAGCCGCTGGTGATCGGCGTGCTGGTCGGCGAGCCGTTCGAAGCCGCTCTGACGTGCGCCTACCTGGCGGTGAGCGGGCCCGCGTCGGCGGCGGTGCGGCTGCTGGGGCTCGATCCGTTCGGGGTGAACGCGATCGTGGCCGCGCTGCCCGTGCAGGACGTCGCTGCGCGGGCCTGCAAGGAACTGCCCGCGCTGGGGTCGCCTGCTCTGGATCTTCTGGCCGAAGCACATGCACGACGAGAAGGGGTGCGTCTCTTTGGGAGCTGACCACGGGCCCGACCCGCACAACCACCACCACGGAGCCGCGCCGCGCATCGGCATCGGCGGCCCGGTCGGCAGCGGCAAGACCGCGCTGACCGCGGCGCTGTGCCGCGCGCTGGGCTCGCAACTGGAGCTGGCGGTCGTCACCAACGACATCTACACGACCGAGGACGCGGACTTCCTGCGTCGCGCCGGCGTGCTCGACCCGTCTCGCATCGAGGCCGTGCAGACGGGCTGCTGCCCGCACACCGCGATCCGCGACGACATCACCGCGAACCTGGACGCCGTGGAGCGCCTGGAGCACCGGTTCGCCAAGCTGGACCTGGTGATCATCGAGAGCGGCGGCGACAACCTGACCGCGGTGTTCTCGCGCGGCCTGGTGGACCGGCAGATCTTCGTCGTCGACGTGGCGGGCGGCGACAAGGTGCCGCGCAAGGGCGGCCCCGGCGTCACGACCGCGGACCTGCTGGTCATCAACAAGACCGACCTCGCCCCGTTCGTCGGCGCGGACATGGACGTCATGATCTCCGACGCGCACCGGATGCGCGGGGAGCTGCCCGTCATCGCGCAGTCGCTCGTCGAGACACCGGACGCGCCCGAGGTCGCGAAGTGGGTGCTGGCCCAGCTGTGAAGGCTTCGGCACGGCTGGTCGTCACGCTGGACTCGCACGGCAACAGCGTCGTGCGGGTCCTCCGGTCCATGACACCGTTGACATTGGTGCCGCACCGCCGCGTGGGCCCGGTGGCGCTGGTGCACCTGGTCTCCTCGGTGACGGCACCGCTGGGCGGCGATTCGTTGTCCCTGACCGTCGAAGTCGGTCCAGGGGCCTCGCTGGAGCTTCGAGGTGTTGCGGCGACGCTGTTGCTGCCCGGGACGTCCGGTGCGGCGTCTTCGTCCTCGGTGCGCTTCCTGATCGGGGGAACGTTGTCGTACCGGCCGGAGCCGACGGTCGTGGCGGCCCGCGCGCATCACACCGCAGTGGTGGAGGCCGAATTGGACAGTCACGCAGAGTTGCGAACTCGCGAGGTCCTGGTGCTCGGCCGAGCCGGCGAACCCGCCGGCTCGCTGTCCACGTCGATGCGCGCAACCCGGTGCGGAAAGCCGTTGGTGCACCAGCAGCTCGTCATCGGCGACTCCCTTGCCGACTCATCGCCCGCCGGCCTCGCGGGCAAGCGCGTGATCGGCACCGACCTGCTCCTGGACACGAAGGCGCGCGCCGCGGGCGGCGGAGAGTGGTGGAGCGTCGTTCCGTTGGCAGCAGGCGGAACCCTCGCCACCGCACTGGGTGAAGACGTGGTCACCGTCACACGGGTGCTCGATTCCATCTGACTCGATCACGGTCTCGATCCAGAACTGTTCTTTGCACGGACAGTCACCGTTCGGGTGGTGGTCATCACCACGCAGGCGGTTTCGGGATCCGTTCGCCGTGCGTATGGTCGCGGGTCCAGGGACCACGAGTTCTGCCCGCCGCTTGGAGGTTCGCCGATGACGGAGACCACGAACATCGCGCTACCGGCGATGCGCGTGTCCTACGAGCAGGGCTCGCTCAGCGAGTCGGAGCTTGCCGCCACCTGGCACGAACAGCTCCAGCTGTGGCTCGACCAGGCCACGGGAGCCGGCCTGCCGGAGCCCAACGCGATGGTGCTCGCCACCACCGACACCAAGGGCCGCCCGTCGTCGCGCACGGTGCTGGCCAAGGGCCTCGACGCCCGCGGACTCGTGTTCTTCACGAACTACACGTCCAACAAGTCGCACGACCTGATGGCCACCCGCTACGCCTCGGCCACGTTCCCGTGGTTCGCGATGCAGCGGCAGGCCCACGTGCGCGGCACCGTCGAGAAGGTCGGCCCGGTGGAGACCGCCGAGTACTGGAACTCGCGCCCGCGCGGCTCCCAGATCGGCGCCTGGGCCTCGCCGCAGTCCCGAGTGGTCACCGGCAGGTCCACTTTGGATTCCGCGCTGCACAAGATCGAGCGCCAGTTCGCGGACACCGAGACGATCCCGGTGCCGCCGCACTGGGGCGGGTGGCGGATCCGGCCCGAAGAGGTCGAGTTCTGGCAGGGACGGCGGGACCGGATGCACGACCGCCTGCGGTTCCGGCTGGGGCGGGACGGGTGGCAGTTGGAGCGGGTCGCTCCGTAGGTTTGACTGGAGCTTTTGCGATGGGGCGCTTCCTGTGGGCGGGAGGCGCCCCTTGTGCTTGTCGCGGCCGGGTGGGGCCGGCGGGTGTGGTGCGGGTCGGCTTGGGGTGGCCGTTTCCTGTCCCCTCCGGGGTGGGTCACCCCTGCTGGTGATGCCACCTCTGCGGGTGAGTCGCGCTGAGCTCCGCATCGCGCGTGGTTGCGCCATCATCCCTGGTCAGAGCCGTATGGTTCGGCAGGTTCGGCAGGTTCGGCTTCGCCATCGCGGTCGGCGGTCAGGTGGCCCGCCTTCGGCTTCGCGTCGGAACTGTCAGACCCGCTGAGTACGTTCGGTCGCGGGGGACCCGAACTCAAAGGGGACCTCTGCGTCAGCGTGCGCCGCCGCAGCCGCAGCCGCAGCCACCGCCAGCCGCCAGCCGCCAGCCACTGCCCGTGCCCGAACCGCACCGCCGAGCACCCGGCCCCGTCACGCAGACCCACCACCGCGGCCACCACCGCGGCCCATCCCCCCGCCGCGCCGCTCCAGCCGTGCCCGGCGCCACCCCTCAGGAACCTGACCCGGCCCCCGGGCGTCCTTCGGGTGGCGCGAATGTCCGATCCCAGCTTCGGCATACTGGGATTTCAGCAACAGCTAGCTACGAGGTGCGATTTCACGTGTGCGGAGTGCTCGGACTCATCTGTTCCACCGAAGCCGCCGCGGCCTCGGCGCGCGGCTCCGTGGCCGCAGCACTGCGCTGCCAGCGGCACCGCGGTCCCGACGAGCAGGACACGTGGGCCGATGCCGAGGTCGTCTACGGGTTCAACCGGCTCGGCTTCATCGACCTGGAGCACTCCCACCAGCCGTTGGTGTGGGGGCCGCCGGAGAACCCGACGCGGTACACGCTGAACTTCAACGGCGAGATCTACAACTACAAGGAGCTGCGGGCCGAGCTGGCCATGCACTTCGGCGCGCACTTCAAGACCAAGGGCGACGGTGAGGCCATCGTCGTCGGGTACCACTACCTCGGGGCCGACTGGGTCAAGCGGCTGCGCGGGATGTTCGCGTTCATGATCTGGGACGCGCAGGAGCGCGTGGTGTTCGGGGCGCGGGACCCGTTCGGGATCAAGCCGCTGTACTGGGCGAGCGGTCCCGGTGGGGTGGCGTTCTCGTCGGAGAAGAAGAGCCTGCTGCAGCTGACCGGTGTGCTCGGGATCAGCCAGGAGCTGGACCAGACGGCCTTGCAGCACTACCTGGTGCTGCAGTACGTGCCGGAGCCCGAGTCGCTGCACAAGGCGATCCGGCGGGTGGAGTCCGGCACGTCGTTCAAGGTCAGCCCGGGCGGGCAGGTGCTGTTCAACCGGTACTTCAAGCCCGTGTTCTCGCCGCGGCCGGTGAACGGGGCGCACGAGGCCGAGGCGCTGCACGAGCGCATCGCCGAGGTCATGCGCGACTCGGTGGCCAAGCACATGATCTCCGACCCGGACGTCACGGTCGGGGCGTTCCTGTCGGGTGGCATCGACTCGACGGCCACGGCGACGCTGGCCAAGTTGCACAACCCGAACCTCATCGCGTTCACCAGCGGTTTCGACCGCCAGGGGTACTCGGAGGTGGACGTCGCCGCGGAGACCGCGGCGGCCATCGGGGTGCGGCACGTCGTGAGGACCGTGTCGCCCGAAGAGATGATGGAAGAGCTGCCGCTGATCCTCTGGTACCTCGACGACCCGGTGGCGGATCCGGCGTTGGTGCCGTTGTACTTCATCGCCAAAGAGGCGCGTAAGTACGTGAAGGCGGTCCTCTCGGGCGAAGGCGCGGACGAGCTGTTCGGCGGCTACGTGATCTACCACGAGCCGCTGTCGCTGGCGCCGTTCGAGAAGGTGCCGGGCGGCGTGCGCAAGCTGATGGGCGCGGTGTCGAAGTCCATTCCGGAGGGTGTGCGCGGCAAGGACCTGCTGCGGCGCGGTTCGCTCAAGCTGGAGGAGCGCTACTACGGCAACGCGCGCAACTTCAGCGACGCGCAGGTGCGGGCGGTGTTCCCCGGCTACCGGGAGGGCATCGGCTTCCAGGACGTCACGGCGCCCTGGTACCGCGAGTCGGAGGACTGGGACCCGGTCGCGCGCATGCAGCACATCGACCTCTTCACGTGGCTGCGCGGCGACATCCTCGTCAAGGCCGACAAGGTGACGATGGCCAACTCCATCGAGCTGCGGGTGCCGTTCCTCGACCCCGAGGTCTTCAAGATCGCGGCCGAGGTGCCGCTCGACCAGAAGCTCACCGAGGGCACGACCAAGTACGCGCTGCGCAAGGCGCTGGCGAAGATCATCCCGGCGCACGTGCTGAACCGGCCGAAGCTCGGCTTCCCGGTGCCGATCCGGCACTGGCTGCGCGCCGAGATGTACGACTGGGCGCGCGGGATCGTCAACGACTCGCAGACCGGCCACCTGCTCGACAAGAACGCGGTGCTCGACCTGCTCGCCGAGCACAGGTCGGAGCAGTTCGACCGCAGCCGGCAGCTGTGGAGCCTGCTGTGCTTCATGATCTGGCACGGGATCTTCGTCGAGGGCCGGATCAGCCCGAAGGTGCCGGAGCCGGTGTACCCGGTGCGCCTCTAGCCGAGTGGTCTTGGTGACATCCCCACGTGAAGCAGTTGTTAGTTGTCATAGGCTAACGATGTGGCCACTGTGGGGAGAAGCGCGCGCTCGACGTTCGTGATCGACACCCGTCCGTTGAAGATCGTCGCGTACCGGCGGTTGTGGCTCTCCACGATCGTGACGGCGGTGGGCTCCCAGCTCACCGCCGTCGCCGTTCCCAAACAGGTCTACGACCTCACCGGCTCGTCGGCGTGGGTCGGCATCGCCGCCGGTGTCGCGCTCGTCCCGCTGCTCGTCTTCGGGCTCTGGGGTGGTGCGATCGCGGACACCGTCGACCGCCGGAAGCTGATGCTCGTCACCAACGCCGGCATCGCCGTCTCGTCGGTGCTGCTCTGGGTCCAGGCCGCCCTGGGCGTCGGTTCGGTGTGGCTCGTCATCGCGTTGCTCGGCCTGCAGCAGGTGTTCTTCGCGGCCAACGCCCCGGCGCGATCAGCGGCGATCGCGAGGCTCGTGCCGGTGGAGCTGCTGCCGTCCGCAGGGGCTCTCGGCTCGACGGTCATGCAGTTCGGCGCTGTGCTCGGGCCGTTGCTCGCGGGTGCGTTCATGCCGGTCGTCGGGCTTTCCACGCTCTACCTCGTGGACGCGATCGCGCTCACCGTCACGGTCTACGCGGTGTGGAAGCTGCCCGCGATGCCCCCGCTGGACGGGGTGGTCCGCCGCGCGGGCCTGAGGGACGTGCTCGACGGGTTCGTCTACCTGTGGGCGCAGAAGGTGCTGATGGCGAGCATGCTGCTCGACATCATCGCGATGGTGTTCGGCATGCCGCGGGCGCTGTTCCCGGAGATGGCGCAGCACACGTTCGGCGACCCGGCGGGCGGTGGGTTCGCGCTCGGCGTGCTGTTCGCGGCGATCCCGGTCGGCGCGGTGATCTGCGGGCTGACGTCCGGGTGGATCTCGAACATCAACCGGCACGGCGTCGCGCTGACGCTGGCCGTGGTGGGCTGGGGCCTCGCGATCACCGGCTTCGGCCTCGCGGGCTCGCTGTGGGTCGCGGCGGCGTTCCTGGCGCTCGCCGGTGCGGCGGACATGGTGTCGATGGCGTTCCGCGGCGCGATCCTGCAGTCGGCCGCGACCGACGAGATGCGCGGGCGGATGCAGGGCGTCTTCATCGTCGTCGTGGCGGGAGGCCCGCGCGTCGCGGACCTCCTGCACGGCACGGGTGGCGCGGCGTTCGGCACCGCGGCGGCCGTGTCCGTCGGTGGCCTGCTGGTGGTCGTGGCGTCGGTCGCCATGGTCGCCCTGATGCCGGCGATCTGGCGCTACCGCGTCAACTCCGCGGACTGATCTCGGCCGGACCCGGCGCGGTGATCTCCGCTTCGGTTCCCCAGTCGGAGAAGCGGGCCTCGTCGACGATCCGCGCACCCTGGAACTGCGTGTAGAACGCGATGCGGACCGGCAGACCGGCGCCGTCGAGCTCGATCTCCCCGGTCGAGCCCGCGACCTGCTGGTCGAGGGCGAGCTTGAGCTCGGTGCGCAGGCCCTCGTCGGTGAGGGCGTCGTAGGCCTTCCGGTAGTCGACGGCGAGCGAGTACCGGGTGTTCCCGCCGATCTGCGCCGTCAGCTCCAGCTCGCCGCCGGCCTTCATCACCGGCAGGTGGTAGGTGGTGAAGGCGGCCTGCTGGAAGACGACGTCGTGGAACCCGAGCAGCGTCGTGGTGAAGTCGTCGTCGACCCTGCGGTCGAGCCGCACCCACGGCTTCTCGGCGGGCAGCCCGAACAGCGCGGCCGGCAGCTTCACGAACGCGGCGTCCTTCGCGGTCGAGACGAGCCGCAGCTCCACCGCGTCACCGCCGGACCGCACGGGACGGGTGGTCGTCGCGTCCATGCCCGGCACCTCACCGCCCAGCCGCACGGTGCCGTTCGACGGGTACCGCACGCCGCCCCCGGTCGCCGGCGGCGCGATCGTGAAGCGGTACGCGCCCTTCTCGGCGACGGACTTCTCCACCGCGGCCACCAGGCTCTTCACGTCGCGGTGCTGCGGAGCGCTCCCACCCGCGGGTTCGGACGAGGAGCAGGCGGTCAGCGCCAAGGCGGCGATGATCGCTGTTGCCGCGAGTCTCATCATCCGATTGTTACACCAATCGGGTGAGGTCAGCGTCCGTTCTCGCAGGTGACCCGGCAAACGTGCAGAATCTTCGGGCATGGCTGAAGCGACTCCGCAAACGGAGCAACCAGAGCTGCACCGGGCGATCGGCCCGAAGCTGCTGCTGTTCTTCGTCGTCGGTGACATCCTCGGTACCGGCATCTACGCCCTCACCGGCAACGTGGCCGGCAAGATCGGCGGCGCTCTCTGGCTGCCCTTCCTGCTCGCGTTCGTGGTGGCGTTCCTGACCGCGTTCAGCTACCTCGAACTGGTCGGCAAGTACCCGAAAGCCGCCGGCGCGGCGCTCTACACGAACAGGGCGTTCGGGATCCACTTCCTGACGTTCATGGTCGCGTTCGCCGTCATGTGCTCCGGCATCACGTCGGCGTCGTCGGCGGCTCTCGCGTTCGGCCGCACGTACCTGAGGCAGCTGCTCGTCGAGTTCTTCGACGTCGCGCTCAGCCCGGAGTCGCTCGTCATCACGGGCATCGCGATCGTCTTCATCGCCGGCCTCGCCCTGATCAACTTCCGCGGCGTGTCCGAGTCGGTCAAGACGAACGTGGTGCTGACCTGCATCGAGCTGTCCGGCCTGGTGATCATCATCCTGATCGGCATCTGGGCCGTCGTGAACGGCGACGGAGAGCCCGGCAGGCTCACCGAGATCAACGTGCCGTCGAACAGCAGCGTGATGCTCGCGGTCACCTCGGCCACAGCGCTCGCGTTCTTCGCGATGGTCGGCTTCGAGGACTCGGTGAACATGGCCGAGGAGTGCAAGAGCCCGGCCAAGATCTTCCCGCGCGCCATGCTGTGGGGCATGGGCATCGCCGCCGTGATCTACGTCCTGGTCGCGATCACGTCGTCGTTGCTGATCCCGTCCGACGAGCTCGCCAAGGCGGGCAGCAGCGCGTTGCTGAGGGTCGTCACCGTCGGTGCGCCCGGCTTCCCGCTGTGGATCTTCGCGTTGATCGGTCTGCTGGCGGTCATCAACTCGGCGCTGATCAACATGCTGATGGCGTCGAGGTTGTTGTACGGCATGGCGAACGAGAAGATCATCCCGAAGTTCTTCGGCACCGTGCACCCGTTCCGCCGCACGCCGTGGATCTCGATCGTCTTCACGACCGGCGTCGCGGTGATCCTGGTGTCCACCGCGGACATCGGCAAGCTCGGCGGCACGACGTCGTTGCTGCTGCTGATCGTCTTCACCATCGTCAACGTCGCCTGCCTCGTGCTGCGCCGCGAGAAGTCGGAGCGCGAGCACTTCCGCGCGCCGACGTGGGCTCCCGTGCTCGGCGCGATCACGTGCGCGTACCTCGCGATGCCGGTGCTCTCGGGCCGCCCGTGGGGCGACTACGTGATCGCGGGCTGGCTGCTGCTCGCCGGCCTGGTGCTCTGGGGCATCAACCGCGTGCTGCACGGCAAGGTGGAGACGCACCCGGAGAACCTCGGCAAGTAGCCGCTCAGTCCAGCAGGTGCTTCAGGAACCGGTCGGGCCCACCCAGGAAGTTGCGGGTGAGCGCGACCGGTTCCGCCGTGTCGTAGGTGACCTCGTCGATCGTGTCGGTGATCTCCAGGATCGTCGCGCCCGGCGCCGCGAGCAGGATCGGCGAGTGCGTGGCGATGATGAACTGCGACCCTTCCCCGACGAGCTCGTGCATGCGCCTCAGGACCGTGAGGCAGCCTTTGACCGACAGCGCGGCCTCCGGCTCGTCCAGCACGTAGAGGCCCCTGCCGCCGAACCGGTGCGTCATCAGGTCGATGAAGCTTTCGCCGTGCGACCGCTCGTGCAACGACTTCCCGCCGTACGACGCGTGGATCCCCCCGCCGATCCGGTCGATCTCGGTGATGACGTTGTAGAACGACTCCGCCCGCAGGAAGAACCCGGTGCGGGGTTTCCTGGTGCCCCAGCTGAGCGTCAGGTGGTCGCCGAGCGAGGACTCCGTCGCCTTCGTCGCGAAGCGGAACGACTGCGTGCCGCCCTCCGCGTTGAACCCCGCTGCCACCGCGATCGCCTCGACCAGCGTCGACTTGCCCGCGCCGTTGTCGCCGACGAGGAACGTGACCGGCGTCCGGAGGTCGACCGGGTTCTCCACGAGGTGCCGGACGACCGGCAGCGTGAACGGGTAGCGGCGGGTGTCGTGCCGCCCGTCCAGCCTGATCTGGCGGATGAACGTCACGCCAGCCTGGCCAGCTCGACCGGGTCGTGGGCGCAGAACACCTCGACCTCGCCCCCCGCCTTGAGCTCCCGCAGCCGTTCCACATTGGACAGACGCTGTTCGCGGATCGTCTCGGTCTGCCTGGCGGTGAGCTTGAGCGGGAAGGTGGTGCTCGGCGGCGTCTCGACCTCGCCGCGGTAGAAGTACGCGTCGCCGGCGTGCAGCATCCAGCCGTCGTCCCCCTTGACCGCGATGCCCGTGTGGCCGCGGGTGTGACCGACCAGAGGCACGAGCAGGATGTCGTCCGGCAGCCCCGCGACGTCCCGGACGGCCCGGAACCCGAACCAGTCCTCGCCCTCCGCCTCGTACGTGCGGAAGGTGACGCCTTCCCGCTGCGCCTTCGGGTACCGCGCCCGTTCCTTGACGTTGCGCGGGTCGCTCGCCGCCTCCAGTTCGGAGTCGAGCACGTGCACCGTGGCCTTCGGGAAGTCGCGCAACCCGCCCGCGTGGTCGAGGTCGAGGTGCGTGAGCAGGACGTGCCGCACGTCGTCGGCGGTGTACCCGCGCCGCTCGACCTGGCTGATCGCTGTCTCGTTGATGTCGAGCACCGGCTTGAGCAGCTTGCGGCTCAACGGGTCGATCGTCGCCTTGGGGTTCGTCATCTCGTTCATGCCGAACCCGGTGTCGACCAGCACGAGCCCCTGATCGGTCTCGACCAGCAGGCAGTGGGCCACCAGCCCGCCCGCGACCAGGGGCGGCCGGAACGTGGCGCAGTTCAGATGGTGAACCTTCATGGGCGAATCCTTCCGCTGGCCCCGTAGGCTTCAGCCTCATGTTGGGGATCTCGTACGAGGGTGCCACCGCCGTGATCACGACTGTAGGCGCGGGCCTGCGGTCCTTCGAGGTGGACGGCGTCCCGTACGTCGAGACGTTCGGCGCCGACGAGAAACCGCCGATGAGCGCGGGCGCCGTCCTGGTGCCGTGGCCGAACCGGACAGCAGGCGCGTCTTGGGTGCTGGACGGGGTGCGGCAGCAGCTCGAGGTGACCGAGCCGGCGCGGGGAAACGCTGCCCACGGTTTGCTGCGCCGACGTCCTTGGTCCGTGCTGGAGCACACCGGCTCTTTGGTGTCGTTGCGCGCGTTGATCGAGCCTCAGGCCGGGTGGCCTGTCGCTCTCGACGTCACGGTGTCCTACGCACTGGATGATCGCGGTCTCACGGTCACGCACGGCGTCACGAACGTCGGGGACGCGGCCACGCCGTTCGGGGTCGGGACGCATCCCTACCCGCGGGCTGGGAACGCTTCCACGGACTCGTGCACCTTGACGCTGGCCGCGACCTCGGTGCTGCCGCTGGACGTCGAACGGATGGTGCCCTCGGGGCCTGCCGTGCCGGTCGAGGGGACGTCGTTCGACTTCCGCGGCGGGCGGCCGCTCGAGGGCGTTCGGCTGGACACGCCGTTCGGCGGGTGCGAGCCGTCGGAGGACGGGCTGGTCCACCACACCCTGGTCGCCGAGAACGGCGGGGTGGAGGTCTGGGCGGATCCGGCGTTCCGGTGGGTTCAGGTCTACACGCCCGATTCCTACCCCGGGCGGGGGCGGGCCGTGGCTGTCGAGCCGATGACGTGCCCGCCGGACGCCCTGAACTCCGGGGTGGACCTGATCTGGGTTTCTCCCGGGGAGTCCTGGGGGGCTCGGTGGGGGATCCGGCCGTTGAGCTCCTGATCTTGTCGGGGGTGCTGGGGAGGTTGTGTTGCGAGGGGTCCTGAGGGTGGGGGACGCCTGCGTGAGCTCGGGTCGGCGTGGGTGTGCGCCATCTGTCTGCAGGGAAGGCGTTCGGACGGCTGGCCTTCGGCATCGCGTGTGAGCGGTCAGGGGTGGCCGTCGGCCGGCCCAACCGTTAGCGTCGCTAACCATGAACATCGCGATCACCGGGGGCTACGTCGTGCCCGTCGACGGCGACCCCGTCGAAGGCGGCACCGTCCTCGTCCAGGACGGGAAGATCGTCGCGGTCGGCGCTGACGTCGACGTTCCGGACGGCGTCGAGGTCGTCGACGCGGGCGGGGCCTGGGTGTTGCCCGGCTTCGTCGAGGCCCATGGGCACATCGGTGTCCACGAGGAGGCCGAGGGGTGGGCCGGGCAGGACACCAACGAGATGACCGATCCCGTCGGGGCTCGGATGCGGGCGCTCGACGCTATCAACCCCGCTGACCTGGGCTTTGCCGACGCGCTCAGTGGTGGTGTCACGACCGCGGTGATCAAGCCCGGGTCGGGCAACCCCATCGGTGGGCAGACGGTCGCGGTGAAGTGCTGGGGGCGGACCGTCGACGAGATGCTCGTCCGGGAGCCCGTCAGCGTGAAGAGCGCGCTCGGGGAGAACCCGAAGCGGGTCTACGGCGAGAAGGGGAAGCTGCCCGCCACGCGGCAGGGGGTGGCGGCGGTCATCCGCGACGAGCTGACCAAGGCGCAGGACTACCTCGCCAAGAAGGCCGAGGCGGAGGCCGACGGGAAGCCCTTCGACCGCAACACCACGCTCGAGGTCCTCGGCAAGGTGCTCACCGGGGAGCTGGCGTGGTGCCAGCACGCGCACCGGGCCGACGACATCGCCACGGCCATTCGGCTGTCGGAGGAGTTCGGGTACCGGCTGATCCTCAACCACGGCACCGAAGGCCACCTGATCGCGGACGTCATCGCGGACAAGGGGATCCCGGTCATCATCGGGCCGCTGTTCACGTCGCGGTCCAAAGTGGAGCTGCGCAACCGCGGGCTGCGCAACCCCGGCATCCTGGCGCGGGCCGGGGTGGAGCTGGCGATCACGACGGACCACCCCGTCGTGCCCATCCACTTCCTGGTGCACCAGGCCACGCTGGCGGTGAAGGAAGGGCTCGACAGCGACGTGGCGCTGCGGTCGATCACGACGAACCCCGCGCGGATCATGGGGCTCGACGACCGGGTCGGGTCGTTGAAGCCGGGGCTCGACGGTGACGTCGTCATCTGGTCGGGGGACCCGCTCGACGTGATGAGCCGGGCCCTGCGCGTGTTCGTGCAGGGGCGCGAGGTCTACACGTGGGACGAGAGCAAGGGGGAAGGGGCCGTCGCCGACCCCTTCTACCGCGAGCGCCGCTAGCTAGCGCAGGCCGCGGCCGATCACGAGGCGCTGGATCTGGTTGGTGCCCTCGAAGATCTGCAGGACCTTGGCCTCGCGCATGTAGCGCTCCACCGGGAAGTCGCGGGTGTAGCCGGCGCCGCCGAGCACCTGGACGGCGTCGGTCGTCACCTTCATCGCCGCGTCGGTGGCGACGAGCTTGGCGATCGACGCCTGCTGGCGGAACGGGAGCCCGCGGTCGCGGCGGCGGGCGGCCTGCAGGTACGTGGCGCGCGCCGACTCGACGGCCGCGGCCATGTCGGCCAGGAGGAACTCGAGGCCCTGGAACTCGATGATCGGGCGGCCGAACTGGGTGCGGGTCTTGGCGTACGCGACCGCTTCGTCCAACGCGGCCTGCGCGAGACCCACGGCGCACGCCGCGATGCCGAGGCGGCCGGAGTCCAAAGCGGACAGTGCGATCTTGAGGCCGTCGCCCTCCTCGCCGATCAGGCGGTCGGCGTCGAAGTGCACGTCGGCGAACTCGAGCTGGGCGGTGATCGAGCCGGTGAGGCCCATCTTCCGCTCGGGGGTCAGCGCGGTGAGGCCCCGGGCCTCGCCGGGTGCGAGGAAGCAGGAGATGCCGCGGCCCGCGTCGGGGGACGTGCGGGCCATCAGGGTGTAGAAGTCGGCGGCGCCGGCGTGCGTGATCCACGCCTTGGTGCCGTTCACGACGTACTCGGAGCCCTTGCGGACCGCGCGGGTCGACATGGCGGCCGGGTCGGAACCCGCCTGGACCTCGGACAGCGCGTAGCCGCCGAGCAGTTCGCCCTCGAGCATCTCGGGGAGCCAGCGGTCCTGCTGCTCGCGGGTGCCGAACGTGGCGAGGCCGTAGCACGACATCACGTGCACCGAGAGGCCCACGGCCACCGTCATCCACGCCGAGGCGACCTCTTCGAGCGCCTGCAGGTAGACCTCGTAGGGCTGCTCGCCGCCACCGAACTCCTCGGGGTACGGCAGGCCGAGCAGACCCGTCCTGCCCAGCAGGCGGAACGCGTCGCGGGGGAACTTCTCGTTCTCCTCGGCGTCCGCGGCGTGGGGCTTGAGCTCGTCCCGCGCGATCTCCCTGACCAGCGCGATCAGGTCCTCGGCCTCTTGGGTGGGGAGCAGCCGCTCGGCGGGCATCGTCGACCTCCGGTGGTGTACTGGTAGCAGTACTCTAGTGCGTTGTGCAGTACACCGGCCAGCGGATGTGGCAGGGTCCTCACCATGACGCGGGCTCTCACGCAGCGGCAGGCCGAGCTGCTCACCCGGTTGGAGGCGTTGTTCCTCACCGAGGGCTTCGGACACCTCACGCTCGACGACGTCGCGGGCAGGCTGCACTGCTCCAAGTCGACGCTGTACGCGCTCGCCGGCAGCAAGGAACAGCTGGCCGTGCGGGTGGTCGGGCGGTACTTCAAGGGGGCGGCCGAGCGCATCGAGAAGCGCATCGCGGGCCTCGACGACGTGCGCGACCGCATCGGCAGCTACCTCGCGGGCGCGGCGGAGGAGCTGACGAAGGCCTCGGCGGCGTTCATCGCGGACGTCTCGGACTTCCCGCCCACGCGCGCGACCTACGAGCGCAACGCCCGTGCCGCCGCCGAGCGCATCAAGGCGTTCATCCAGGAGGGCGTCGAGCTGCACGTGTTCCGCGAGGTGCACGCGACGCTGTTCGCCGAGATGGCCGGGCTGCTCATCGAGGGCATCCAGACGGGAGTCCTCACGAAACGGGCAGGTGTTTCGGACGCCGAGGCGTTCACCGCGCTGGGGGAACTGCTGTTGGATGGGCTGCAGAGGACGGGCGCTTCCCCGAAGGAGTAGAACGCTGTGATCGTGGTTGCTGGTGAGTCGCTGGTCGACATGGTGCCGGTCGGGGACGACGAGCTGACGCCGCTCGCGCCGAAGCTCGGTGGCGGGCCGTACAACGTGGCCGTCGCGCTCGGGCGGCTGGGCGTGCCGGCGGCCTTCCTGTCGCGCGTCTCGACCGACCACTTCGGCGGGCAGCTCGTGAAGCGGCTCGAGGAGTCGGGCGTCGAGACGTCCCTCGTCCAGCGCGGGCCGGAGAACACGACGCTTGCGGTCGTGGGGCTCGCGGAGGACGGGAGCGCGCGCTACTCGTTCTACGTCGAGGGCACCGCCGACCGCCTCGTGGAGGACCCGGGACCGCTGCCGGCGGACGCGAAGGCGGTGTCGTTCGGCACCCTCAGCCTGGTCCTGGAGCCCGGCGCCTCGGTCTACGAGAAGGTGCTGCGGCGTGAGAGCAAGCGCTTGCTGACCGCGCTCGACCCCAACATCCGGGCAGGGCTCATCGGCGATCCGGGCGCCTACCGCGAGCGCTTCACGTCGTGGCTGCCGGACGTCGGACTGCTGAAGGCCTCCGTCGAGGACGCCCGGTGGCTCGCCGAGGACGGCGACGTGATCGAGATCGCAAGGACGTGGATTTCACAGGGACCGGCCGCGGTCGTCCTGACCAAGGGCGGTGACGGCCTGTCCGTCATCACCGCCACCGACCAGGTCGACGTGCCGCCGGTGGAGGTGGACGTCGTCGACACGATCGGGGCGGGCGACACGGTGCAAGGTGCCCTGCTCGCGTGGCTGCACGACCACGACGCCCTTGACGTCGAGAAGGTGCGCGCGCTCTCACGTGAGGAATGGACGGCCGCATTGACCTACGCGGGCGCCGCGGCCGCGATCACATGTTCCCGCGCGGGTGCCGAGCCGCCCTTTGCGAGCGAACTCACCGCCGCGTTGGCTGGATAAAGCGGAGGATCGGACTACCGTGGGGGAGCCGCGCTAGAAACCGGCATTGCGGATGTGATGCCGGTCCCATCTCACAGAATCGGTTCACACCGCTGCTGCGAGGCGGGCCTTCCGCCGACTAGCGTGAGTGGACTTGAAGACTCAGATCCCAACGGGGTGGTCCGAGACGACGGCAGGCCCAGCGTGGTCTGCCGCCACCCCGTCCGAGCGTTGAGAGGGACTTGAATGCCCGACGCGACGACTGCGCCGAACGACCCACAGACCGTCGCGCTGCGCCACGAGGGCGGAGAGCTCGAGATGAAGGTGGTGCGGGCGTCCGAAGGCGCGTCCGGCATCGATCTCGGCAAGCTGCTGTCGACCACCGGCCTGGTAACCCTGGACACCGGTTTCGTCAACACGGCCTCCTGCTCCTCCGAGATCACCTACATCGACGGTGACGCCGGAATTCTGCGTTACCGCGGGTACCCGATCGAGCAGTTGGCCGCGCGTTCGAACTTCATCGAGGTCAGCTACCTCCTGATCTACGGCGAGCTGCCGACCGCCGCCCAGCTCGAGGACTTCTCGCAGAAGATCAGCAGGCACACCCTGCTGCACGAGGACCTCAAGCGCTTCTTCGACGGCTTCCCGCGCGACGCGCACCCGATGCCGGTGCTGTCGTCCGCGGTCTCCGCGCTGTCGACCTTCTACCAGGACTCGCTGTCGCCGTTCGACGCGAACCAGGTGGAGATCTCCACGATCCGCCTGCTGGCCAAGCTGCCGACGATCGCGGCCTACGCGTACAAGAAGTCGGTCGGCCAGCCGTTCCTCTACCCGGACAACTCACTCGGTCTGGTGGAGAACTTCCTGCGCATGACCTTCGGCTTCCCGGCCGAGGCCTACGACCTCGACCCGGACCTGGTCCGCGCGCTCGACCTGCTGTTCATCCTGCACGCCGACCACGAGCAGAACTGCTCCACGTCGACCGTGCGCCTGGTCGGCTCCTCCGAGGCGAACCTCTTCGCGTCCATCTCCGCGGGCATCAACGCCCTGTTCGGCCCGCTGCACGGCGGCGCGAACAGCGCGGTGCTGGAGATGCTCGAGAAGATCAAGGCCGACGGCGGCGACGTGAAGTCGTTCGTCAACAAGGTCAAGAACAAGGAGGACGGCGTCCGCCTGATGGGCTTCGGCCACCGGGTCTACAAGAACTACGACCCGCGCGCCGCGATCATCAAGAAGACGGCCGACGAGATCCTCGGCAAGCTCGGCGCCGACGACCAGCTGCTCGACATCGCGAAGCAGCTCGAAGAAGCCGCCCTGAGCGACGACTACTTCATCTCCCGCAAGCTCTACCCGAACGTGGACTTCTACACGGGTCTGATCTACCGGGCGATGGGCTTCCCGACGAAGTTCTTCACCGTGCTGTTCGCGCTCGGCCGGCTCCCCGGCTGGATCGCGCACTGGCGCGAGATGATCAACGACCCGGCCACGAAGATCGGCCGCCCGCGGCAGATCTACACCGGCCCGACGGAGCGTGACTTCGTCGCGATGGAAAACCGCTGATCACGGGCTAGGTTTTTTCGTAAGCCAAAGGCGCGTCACCCACCGGGTGACGCGCCTTCAGCGTTTTCTGGGGGTGGTGCGTGACGGACGTGCGGGCCGAGGTGGCGCGGTTGCGCGGGCAGTCTTCGCCGATCCGCGGTCGGAGCACTACCGCCCCTACGCGGCCCACTACTACGGACGACTGCTGCGCATGATGCGGCTCATCACCCTCGAACTCGCCGCGTCACCCGTGTGAGTCGCCGCTCGTCGTGCAGCCCCGTCGGGCTCGCCTTAGCGTCGAACGGTGAGCTCCGAACCCTCGATCGTCTGGTTCCGCCGCGATCTGCGGACATCCGATCATCCGGCCATTCTCGCGGCTGCGGAAAGGTCTCCCCGCGCGCTCGGATTGTTCGTTCTCGACGACCGGTTGCTGAAACCGTCGGGGCAGGCGCGAATTGATTTCCTGCACCGTTGTCTGCACGCCCTGAACGACGAACTGGGCGGCCGCCTGATGGTCGTGCACGGTGACCCGGTGACGACCGTTCCGCGCATTGCGGAGGAGATCGGTGCGGGCAGTGTCCACATCTCGGCGGATTACGCGCCGTACGGGCGCAAGCGCGACGAAGCCGTCGAGGAGGCGCTGGGGGACGTCGAGCTCGTGCGCACCGGCTCGCCCTACGCCGTGGCGCCGGGCCGGGTGCTCAAGCAGGACGGGACTTCGTTCAAGGTCTTCACGCCGTTCCGCAACGCCTGGCTGGAGCACGGCTGGCGCCGGCCCGCGGACAGCGACTCCTCCACTGTGGACTGGGTGGAGCCGCACGGCGGCCAGGAGATCCCGGACGTCGAGGAGAAGCTGCCCGACGCCCAGGCGCTCTGGGAGAAGTTCCGCGATGAACGGCTGCCTGACTACGACAAGACCCGCGACCGGCCCGACCTCGACGCGACGAGCCGGATGTCCGCGTTCCTGCGGTGGGGTGTGTTGCACCCCCGCACGCTCCTGCGGGACTGCGACGGGACGTTCCGCAGCGAACTCGCCTGGCGCGAGTTCTACGCCGACGTGTTGTGGCACAGGCCCGAGACGGCGCGGGAGAACTACGACCGCAAGTTCGACCGCATGGTGCACGACGACGACAAGGAGCTGTTCGAGGCCTGGAAGGAGGGCCGCACCGGGTTCCCGATCGTGGACGCGGGCATGCGGCAGCTCAAGCAGGAGGGCTTCATGCACAACCGGGTGCGCATGATCACGGCCAGCTTCCTGGTCAAGGACCTGCACCTGCCGTGGTGGTGGGGCGCGCGGCACTTCATGGAGCACCTGGTCGACGGCGACCTCGCCTCGAACCAGCACAACTGGCAGTGGGTGGCGGGCTGCGGCACGGACGCGGCGCCGTTCTTCCGCGTCTTCAACCCCACGACGCAGGCCGAGAAGTTCGACCCGCACGGCGCCTACGTGCGCAGGTACGCACCCGACTCGCCGGACATCACGCCGATCGTGGACCACGCGGTCGAACGCCAGGTGGCGCTCGACCGCTACCAGGCGATCAAAGCCTGAGCGCCTCGCGGAGCTTGACGCGGGCGCCGGTCCTCAGCACGGCGTTCGCGTAGACCTTCCCGCCCAGCCACGTGATAGCGGCGATGGCGGCCAGGGCGAGCACCACGGCCAGCAGGACCTGCCAGGCCGGTGCGACGCCCAGCGCCATCCGGCCCGGCATCAGGATCGGGGCGAACGGCGGCAGCAGCGACAGGACCGTCACCGTCGCCCCGGTCGGGCTGCCGATCATGAGGTTGATGCCGGCGACGAACGCCACGATGATCGTCATGCTGATCGGCGTCAGCACGGACTGCAGCTCCTCCTGCCGCGACACCAGCGACGCGGCGGCCGCGAACACCGTGGCGTACAGGAAGAAGCCGAGCAGGTACCAGAGGATGCCGGTCAGCAGGGCGGCGCCGCCGAGCGAGCCGGCGTCCACGACGTCGAACGCCGAGGACAGCCCGAGGCCGATGGTGGAGATCACCAGCAGTTGCAGCAGGCCGACCGCGCCGAGCCCGATCACCTTGCCCAGCAACAACTGCCACGGCCGCACGGTCGCGAGCAGGATCTCCACGACGCGGCTGGACTTCTCCTCCACCACGCCCTGCGCGACCATCGTCCCGTAGACCAGCAACGAGTAGTACAGCAGCGCGGCCACGACCAACCCGATGGCGAGGCGCTGACCGTGTTGCGGGTCAACGGGTTCCAGCGCCGTCACGGCGACCTTGACGTTCGCCAGGTTCTGCGCGACCTGTTGCGGGGTGATGCCCGCCTCGGCCAGCTGCGCGACGAGCACCTGCTGGCGCAGCACGTCGTTCAGCACCGTCGTCAGGACCTCGTCGCCGGAGCCCCTGACGATCATCTTCAGCTCCGGCGGCGCACCCGTGACGAGGGCGTCCAGCTCGCCGTCGCGGACCTGCTGCTCGGCGTCGCCCGCGGGGGTGACGTCGCGCGTCTCGACCTCGATGCCGAACGACATCGCCTTGTCCCGCAACGGGTCCGCGAGCTGGGTGGCCTGCCCGGACAGACCGATGACGCTGCGCTGCCGGTCGTCGAAGAGCACCGACTGCAGCACCACGTACCCGGCGAGCACGGCGATGATCACCGCTGTGCCGATCAGGAACGACCTGGTGCGCACCTTCGTGACGAACTCGCGCTTCGCCACCAGCGAGACCGCTCGGGCCGGCGTCATGCGCTCCTGCCCTCGGTGGTCACGACGTTGCGGAAGAGCTCGGTCAGCGAGGGCCGCTGCCGCGAGAACTCGTGCACCGGGCCGGCCGCCAGCGCCGCGTGCAGCACCGCCTGGTCGTCCACGCCGTCGGCGAGCTCGAGCACGCAGCGCGTCTCTTCCTTCTCGATCACCCGCACGCCGTCCAGGGTGTCAGCCCAGCCGGTGGTCGGCGACTCCACGACCAGGCGCGGCACCCCGCCCGACCGGAGCTCGTCCACCGTGCCGCTCGCGACCATCGAGCCCTCGCTGACGATGCCGACGCGGTCGCACAGCCGTTCCACGAGGTCGAGCTGGTGGCTCGAGAACACCACGGGCACACCGGCGGACGCCTTCTCGCGCAGCACCTGGCTCATCACGTCCACCGCGACCGGGTCGAGGCCCGAGAACGGCTCGTCGAGCACCAGCACGTCCGGTTCGTGCACCAGCGCGGCGGCGAGCTGGACGCGCTGCTGGTTGCCGAGGCTCAGGCGCTGCACCTCGTCCGAGCGGCGGTCGCGCAGGCCGAGGCGCGCGATCCAGTTCTCCGCGCTCGTGTGGGCCTCGTTGGTGCCCATGCCGTGCAGCTCGGCCAGGTAGACCAGCTGGTCGAGCACCTTCATCCGCGGGTAGAGGCCGCGCTCCTCCGGCATGTAACCGATGCGGCGCCGCGTGTCGAGGTCGACGGTTCTGCCGTTCCACCGCACCTCGCCGGAGTCGGCCGCGAGCACGCCCAGCGCGATGCGCATGGTCGTGGTCTTCCCGGCGCCGTTGCTGCCGACGAACCCGAAGAGCTCGCCCCCGCGCACGTCGAAGGACATGTCCCGCAGGGCTACGACCTCCCCGTAGCGCTTGGAGACCGCGTCGATCTCCAGCACTCCCTCAGGCACGGTGAACCCCTTCGTTAGCCCGGATGGCGGTAATCGGACGGAAAGTATCGGTGAGCAGGGAACGGGTGAAACGATACGGGCGTCTACGGCGAATCGAACGAACGACCAATTCACTCAACGGGGGTGACCATGCAGCCCATTGACCCGGACCAGTGGCTCGCGCAGTACGGGGCCAAGATCGAGCAGGCGAAGCAGAACGCCGAGCAGGCCCGCGACCAGCTCGGAGGTGTGGGCGGGAGCGCCAGCTCGCCCGACGGCCTGATCACGGTGACGGTCAACGCGACGGGCGTGCTGACCGGCCTGCAGATCAAGCCCGAGGCCCGCGGCATGGACCCCTCCGAGATCGCCTCCGCCGTGCTCACGGCCTCCGCGAAGGCCCAGCGCGACGCCTCCGGGCGTGTGGTGCAGATCATGACGGACTTCGTCGGTGACAGCCCCGCTCTCGAGTTCGTGAAGGCCCAGATGCCGAACGGCTACAAGGGCGATGGAACCGACGAGGAAGAACCGAAGTCGGAGTTGGAGCGCAAGGACACGCGGCCCGACGACGAGTACTTCACCAACCCGCCCGACGTCATGGCCTGAGTGCAGGAGGAGGGGGTTAGGCATGCAGCAGCAGTTCAACATCGACCTGGACGAGCTCAGAACTCACGCGGCCAACGTGAACAAGCTCATGGAGCGGATGCGCAAGGCCACCGAGACGTGTGACCCGGGGGCTCTCACGACCGAGGCGTTCGGCGTCTTCCTCGGGTTCCTGGCCCAGAACGTCCTGCAGCAGGCCGGGCTGTCGCAGGACGGGCTCGGCAAGGCGGCGAACTCGCTGATGGACATGAGCACCGGTCTCCGCGAGACCATCGAGCAGTACGAGCAGGTCGACCTCGACAACATGTTCGGTTTCAAGGGAGGCCGGGGATGACCGCCCCAGCGTCGCAGTCGCAGGCCAAGGGCACCGACCCCCAGCAGCTGATCACGAGCATCTCCACCACCTACTCCGCCATCGAGCGGGGGGACTGGGTCAACGCGGGCCTCGGCATCGCGAACACGGCGATGGGCATCGTCGGCATGTCCGCGAACCCGTTGAGCGGCTTCCTGTCCGCCGGGTTCAGCTGGGCCATCCAGCACGTCGACTTCCTGCGCGAGCCGTTCGACGTCCTGCTCGGCAGCCCCGAGTCCATCTCGCGGATGGCCGAGTCGTTCCGCTCCGCGGGCAAGCAGGTCCACGGCATCGCGACCGAGTACGAAAAGATCTGCGTCTCGCAGACCCGCGAGTGGCAGGGCCGGGCGGCCGACGGCTACCGCACCGCCGCCAAGAAGCACGCGGGCGGCCTCGAGACCCTCGCCAAGTCCGTCGACGGCATCGCCGGCGCGGTCGAGGGCGCGGGCCAGCTCGTCGGCACCGTCCGCAAGATGATCATGGACCTGATCAGCCAGGCCGTCTCGGACATGGTCATGAAGATCATCCAGTGGCTGGCGGCCTCCTTCCTCACCTTCGGCGCGGCCATCGCGGGCGCGATCTCGGACATCGTGACCACCGCGGTCAACTACGCGAAGAAGCTCGCCGACTTCCTGCAGAAGCTCGTCGGCTCCGTGCAGAAGCTGATGAACCTGATCAAGTCCGTCACGCAGATCGCCAAGGTCGCCGAGCAGGTCATCGACGCCATCTCCTCGATGGCGCAGAGGAGCGGTGGCGGCGGCGCCGGTGGCATCACCCGGCAGACGCAGGGCGGCTTCGACGGCATCCGCGCCGACCAGCAGGACCGCGCGTCCGCCGGTGCGGGCGGGACGTACACGAGCGGCGCCGGCGGCGGTTCCGGCGGCGGCGGCCTCGGCCAGTCGGGTGCGGGCCCCCAGGTCACGCCCTTCCAGCCGGTGCCCGGCAACGCCTCGGGCGGTCCGTCCGGCTGGAGCTCGGGCGTCGGCACCGGTCCCGCGGTGACGCCGTTCCAGCCCGTTCCCGGGCAGCACGGCGGCACCGGCGGACGGCCGCAGACCGGCTCCGGTGGCCAGGTCAGCCACGGCGGGTACACCCCTCCGCCCGGCTACGGCACGGGTTCCGGCTCCGGCACGGGCACGGGCACGGGTTCCGGCTCCGGCTCCGGCGGAGGTCGCTGGGTCCCGGGTCACTGGGAGCCTGACACGACCACGACGGCCGGGGGCAACACGGGCGTCAAGCCGCCGTCGATCGGTGTCATGCCCACGACGCCGAACACCGACTGGTACCGCCCGGCCACCCCTGACCACGCCGCGACGGCCGCGTCCGGCGGCGGTGCGGGTGGTGGCGGTGGCGGTGGCATCCCGAAGGGCGGCATGGGCGGCGGCGGTGGCGGCGGCATCCCCGCCGGCATGGGCGGCGGCCCCGCGGGTGGCGGTGGTGCCGGTGGCACCTCGGCCACGCAGTTCGGCGGCGCGGCCGGTGTCATGCCCGCGGCCAGCGGCAGCCCGGCGCCCGCAGCGGGCGCGCCCGGCGCCGGCGGTGGCGGGAAGGGTGCCGGCGGCGGCATGGGCGGCATGATGGGTGGTGCTCCCATGGCCGGTGCCGGTGGCCAGCAGGGCGGCAACAGCGAGCACAAGCGGAAGGTGCGGATCGAGGGCGAGGCCCTGGTCGACCCGCCCAAGGCCGCGAAGCCGGTCATCGGCGAATGATCCTGCGGTCCTTGCGCTGAGAACGGGGCGTCCCTCACGGGGCGCCCCGTTTCACGCGCTGGTCAGGAGTTCGGCGATCTCGGGGGCGGCCTTCTCGCGGTCGCTCGGCACCAGGCCGATCCGCGTGCGCCGGTCCAGGACGTCGTCGACGTCGAGCGCGCCCTCGTGCCGGATCGCGTGGACGACGTCGGCCTCGGTGACGCCGGGAGCGATCGGCGTGGTCGGAGCGGGCCTGTCGTCGACGAGGCGGATGTCCTTGGTGCGACAGGGGATCTGCGTCAGGTTCGTCGCGTTCACCGCGTCTGCCGCCATCTTGCGGTAGGTGGTGAGCTTGCCGCCGACGATCGTGATGACGCCGTTCGGCGCCCTGAGCACGGCGTGGTGGCGGGAGAGGTCCGCGGTGGTGCCTTCTGCCTGCAGCAGCGGGCGCAGGCCCGCGTAGCTGCCGAGGACGTCCTGTCTGGTCAGGCTCCGCCGCAACACCCGGGAAGCCGTCGTGAGCAGGAAGTCCACATCGGACTCGGGAACGACCGGCACGTCCGGGATCTCGTCGACCGGTTCGTCGGTGAGGCCGAGGTACGCGCGGCCGTTGGCCTGGGGCAGCAGGAACGCGTAGCGGTTGCGCTCGCCCGGCACCGGGATCGTCAGCGCCGTCGCGGTGATCCCGGCGCTCCCGGCGTCGAGGACGAGGTGCGAGCCGCGCGACGGCCGCAGGGGCACCGGTGCGAGGGTGCCGGCCCAGACGCCCGTCGCGTTGATCACGGCCCTGGCCCTGACGGTGAACGAGGTTCCGGTGAGCGTGTCCCGCGCCTCGGCTCCATCTCCTTGCAGCGTCCCGACTTTCGCGCGCGTGATGATCTTCGCGCCGTGGCCCGCGGCGGTCCTCGCCAGAGCCACGACGAGCCGCGCGTCGTCGACGAGCTGGCCGTCGTAGCTCAGCAGCCCGCCGGTGAGCTTCTCCGCGTCCAGGCCGGGGACCAGCGCGAGCGCCTCGTGCCTCGACACCCTGCGCGGTCCGGGCAGCACGTCGGCGGGGGTGCGGGCGGCGATGCGCAGCGCGTTGCCGGCGCGGAAGCCCGACATGACGAAGTGACCCGCGGTGGCGTGCAACGGGAACAGCATCGGCAGCGTGCGGGTGAGGTGCGGAGCCGTCCTGGTCATCAGGATCCCGCGCTCCACGGCGCTCTCGTGGGCGAGCCGCACGTCGCCCTTCGCGAGGTAGCGCAGACCTCCGTGGACGAGCTTGCTGGACCACCGCGACGTCCCGAACGCCAGGTCGTGCGCCTCCAGCAGCACCGTCTTCAAGCCGCGGGACGCCGCGTCGAGGGCGACGCCCGCGCCCGTGACACCACCGCCGACCACGAGGACGTCGGCGACCTCCCGCTGTGCCGCTTCGAGGTCTTCGGCGCGCCTGGCGGCGTTCAGGGAGGTGTTCACGGCTTCAGGGCTCCGTCCAGCTGCCGGGCGAGCTCGTCGAGCAGCGAGGTGAACTCGAGCCCGGACGTGGCGGGCCTCGTCGAGAGCACCATCGACTGCGTGCTCAGCAGCACCACGCGGGCCTGCGTCTTGGCGTCGCCGAACCGGATCGACCCGTCGAGGTGTCCCGCCTCGATCTGCGCGACGAGGAACTGCTCGACCAGCCGCTGCGTGCTGCCGAGCCGGTCGGTGAGGTACGGCAGCATCAGGTCCGCGTCGAGCTGCATGACCCGGCGCATGAGCGGGTTGGCGTCCAGCAGCCGGATGGCGTCCACGGCCCGCTGGACGAGCTGCTCGCGCGCGTTGCCCTGGCCGCTCGACCGTTCCACCTCGGCGAGCAGCGCGGCGAACTCCCGCGTCATCAGGGCCCGCACGAGGTGGTCGACGTCGGGGTAGCGGCGGTAGAGCGTCATGCGGCTCACGCCGGCCCGTTTCGCCACGTCGGTGAGGGTCGTCCGGCGCACCCCGACCTCGAGAACACACTCACGGGTCGCGTCGAGCAGAGCGTCGTGGGTGTGACGTTGAGACGTCATGTGTCACACTGTAGCAGTGACCAGGGCGAGATGGACCACCGAAACCGTGCCGCTGCCGCCGCATGCGCTGGCGTGGCTGACCCAGCGAGTCGGCCTGGGCGAGCCGTTCTCCGAGGTGTCCGTGTCGGCGCCGCCGTCCACCCTGTCCGCTGACGCGTTCACGGCGCTGGAAGCCGTGTGCGCTGTCTCGGCCGACGACGAGGACCGGCTGGGGCGTGCCGGTGGCCTGTCGTACCTCGACCTGCTGCGACGCCGCGGGCACGGGGAGCCGGCCGTGCCGGACGCCGTCGTGACGCCCGGCTCGCCCGACGAGGTCGTCGAGGTGCTGAAGGTCTGCGTCGAGCACGACGTCGCCGTGGTGCCGTTCGGTGGGGGCACCTCTGTCGTGGGCGGGGTCGAGGCTCTGCGCGGGTCCAAGGCTGCTGTGGTGGCGCTGGACGTTTCCGGGCTTGCTTCTCTCGTGTCCGTCGACCCGGTGTCACGGGTTGCTGTGCTCCAGGCCGGGTTGACCGGGCCTGAAGCCGAGAAGTTGTTGGAAGAGCACGGGTTCACGCTCGGGCACGTGCCGCAGTCGTTCGAGCGGGCGACCATCGGTGGGTTCGCCGCCACCCGGTCCGCTGGTCAGGCGTCGTCCGGGTACGGGCGTTTCGAGGACATGGTCGAGTCCGTCCGGGTGGCCACCCCCGTGGGGGAGTGGGTGGCCGGGACCGCTCCCGCTTCCGCCGCCGGACCTGACCTGAAGCAGCTGGTCCTCGGCAGCGAAGGGGTGTTCGGGGTCATCACCGAGGTTTCCGTCCGCGTCCGGCCCCGGCCGTACGGGCCCCGGTACGAGGGCTTCGTGGTGGACGGGTGGGAGGCCGGGGTTGCGCTCGTCCGGACCCTGGCCCAGGACGGGGTCCTCGCCGACATCACCCGGCTGTCCGATGCGGACGAGACCGAGGTCGCGTTGGAGATGGCCGGGGAGAAGGCCGCCCTGCTGCGCAAGTACCTGCGGTTCCGGCGGGTGTCGCAGCCCTGCCTGGTGATCCTGGGGTGGGAGTGCCGGTCCCGGTCCGCGACCATGAGCTCGTTGAGCGGGCACAAGGTCGTCCGGCTCGGGCGGTCAATGGGGGCGTCGTGGCTGCACGGGCGGTTCAACGGGCCTCGGCAGCGGGATGCGCTTCTGGATGCCGGCGTCTGCGTCGAGACCTTGGAGACCGCTGCTCACTGGTCCCGTGTTTCCGAGGTGCGTTCGGCTGTTCGGGCCGCTTTGGTCGCCGAGCTCGGGAATCCCGTGGTGATGTGCCACGTCTCGCACGCCTATGAGACCGGGGCCTCGTTGTACTTCACGGTTCTGGTGCCTCGGGATCTTGAGGACCCCGTGGGGCAGTGGGGGCGGGCCAAGGCTGTGGCTTCCGAGGTTGTTTCTTCTCTGGGCACCATCACGCATCACCACGCTGTCGGGGTTGATCATGCGCCCTGGTTGGAGAGGGAGATCGGGAGCGTGGGGGTGTCGGTGCTGCGGGCGGTGAAGCAGCGGGTGGATCCGACCGGGATCTTGAACCCCGGGAAGTTGATCTAGTCCGGGTTGTCGGTGGTTGCTCTGCGGGCGGCCACCTCGTGGTGAGCTTCCCCTGGCTCTGTCCTGCCTGGAGGGTGTCGACTCGACGAAGAGCGTGTCGAGTCGACACCCCTGGGCGTGCGGCAAGAGCTGTGGTGCGACTCGTGGCAGGACAGCCCACCGGGACGGCTGTCAGAACTTCACGAGCATCTTGCCGGTGTTCTCGCCGCGCAGCATGCCCAGGAAGGCTGCGGGGGCCTGGCGGACGCCGCCCTCCACCACCGTTTCGGAGTACTTGAGTTCGCCTGAGGCGATCCACGCCGCCACTTCGCTCACGAACTGCTGCTGCAGGCCCTTGTGGTCGCCGACCAGCATGCCGCGCAGGGTGAGGCGCTTGGCGAGGATCTGGATCATGTTGCTCGGGCCGGTGGGCTTCTCGGAGGCGTTGTACTGCGAGATGGCGCCGCACATGGTGATTCGGCCGTTGAGGTTCAGGCTCGAGATCGCTGCTTCGAGGTGGTCGCCGCCCACGTTGTCGAAGTAGACGTCGATGCCGTCGGGGGCGGCTGCGGCGAGCTGGTCGGCCACCGGGCCGTCCTTGTAGTTGAAGGCCGCGTCGAAGCCGAGTTCTTCGGTGAGGTACTTGACCTTTTCCGCGGAGCCGGCGGAGCCGATGACCCGGGCCGCGCCCTTCAGGCGGGCGATCTGGCCCACGATCTGGCCCACGGCGCCTGCCGCGCCGGAGACGAAGACGGTGTCGCCCGGCTTGAACTCCGCGGTGACCAGGAGGCCCGCGTAGGCGGTGAGGCCAGGCATGCCCAGGACGCCCAGGTACGTGGTGAGCGGGGCTACGGAGCTGTCGACCTTCACGGCGTACTTGGTGTTGACGACGGAGTAGTCGCGCCAGCCGAGGCCGTGCAGGACGTTGTCGCCCTCCGCGAAGCCCTCGACGCCTGCGCCGACTGCCACCACCTCGCCCACCGCGCCGCCGTCCAGCGGGGCACCCACCTGGAACGGCGGGACGTAGGACTTCACGTCGTTCATGCGGCCGCGCATGTACGGGTCGACGCTCATGAAGACGTTGCGGACCAGGATTTCGCCTTCGCCCGGCGTCGGGATCCCGACTTCGGCGATCTCGAAGGTGTCCTCGGTCGGCCAGCCGGTCGGGCGGGCCGCGAGCCGGACCTCGAGTGCGGTGCTGGTCATGGTCGAACCATCTCCATCCTGATTTGTGGATCAATTATCCGTTTCAACCGCCTGCTGGTGACGACTGTTCCGGAATGTGATTCAGGCCGCAGGCAGAAGTGTTGTGACGTCGCGATATCCGAAGCCGAGCTTGCGGTACACGGCGATGGCCGGGGCGTTGTGGTTCTCCACGAACAGAGCGCACGTGCCGTAGCGGGTGAGCAGGGACGACGTCACGAACTGGCAGACGCGGTGGCCCAGGCCCTGGTTCGTGCGGGACGGGTGGACGGCCACGCCCATCATGAAGCCGACGTCGGTGGACGACCACGCTTCGGCTGCGGTGGCGACGAGGGTGTTGCTGTCGTCGTGGATTCCCGCCCAGCGGCGGACGCCCTTTTCACCCGGCCAGGCCCACGAGTCCGGGTTCGCCTCGCGCAGCAGCGGTGTCACGTCGTCCGTGCCGGTGAGCCAGGAGGCGTCCCCGGGCAGGTCGAGCGTGCCCGTGCGGTCCATCCAGCCGAACGGTTTGTCCTCGACCCACGGCGACGGCATCAGCGGCTCGACCTCCTCGGCCAGCCGGCGTTCCATCAGCGGCCTCAGGTCCACGCCGCGGCCGTGCGCGGCGAGCAGCGAGGCCACGCCCTCGGCCGGGCCGGCGAGGACCAGGCGGCGGCGCCGGGCCAGGCAGGGGGCGTGCACGGCGACCGCGCCGCAGTGTTCCCAGGCGGCACCTCCCGCCGACAGCGCCTGGGACGCCCAGCGGACGAGCGGGTCGTCGCTGGAGTCCAGCACGTCGGCGGTGGTGCGCAGGCGGCGCACTCAGTCCTTCTGCTTGCGGCGCAACAGGGTCCGCTTCGCGAGCGAGTCCTCCAGCGCCTGGTACGCCACGTCCATCGCGTGGTTGTACTCGCCCTGGGGACGCGGGGGCACCGACTCGTCCGGCTGCGGGAACGTGACCATCTGCAGCCAGCGCTCGTTCCACAACTGCTCGACAGCGGCCTCCCAGTGCAGCGCGGCGCCCATCCGCACGACCCGCTCGCGATCGCGCACCTCGGCGATCTCGTGCTGGGTCGCCGCGATCCGCCGGGCGAGCTCCGCGCACCGCACCTCGTCCAGCTTGCGCTGGCGGGCCGCCGCGTCGGTGGCGATGGCGATGATCTCCTTGTAGCGCTCGACCGCGGAGAGCGCCGGCACCTCGATCACCTCCTCGCTCTGACGCTGCGACGGGACCGGCTCGAACATCGTCGTCATCGGGTTCATCGAAACTCCAATTGACGTGTACCCACGGTGGCGAGGACGGCAATCTCGAAGGTGTCGATTCCCACTGCGAACGGTGACCGAGCCGACACCGGTCGGCGAGGCGGTTGCCCGTGGGGCGGGGAACTCGATCCGCGAGGGTCGGAGTCCCCTGCCGTCAGGCGCGAGGACGAGGTCAAGACGCTTCTCCGGTGTCGAACGGGATGATCACCTGGGGTCGCGAGTGCTCGAACCTGTCGAAGAACAGGCCGCGCCGTGGCCGCGGCGACCACGC
This sequence comes from Lentzea jiangxiensis, assembly GCF_900104175.1. Taxonomy (GTDB): domain Bacteria; phylum Actinomycetota; class Actinomycetes; order Mycobacteriales; family Pseudonocardiaceae; genus Lentzea; species Lentzea jiangxiensis. The sequence goes on along the minus strand of NZ_FNIX01000004.1, from coordinate 104,864 downwards.
CATCACCTGCTCCGGTCCGAGCGACAGCAGTTCCTTGCCCTGCACGTCGAACGCCACCCAGGCGCCGATGTCGTCGTGGACGCCGGGCGGCAGGCTCGCCTTGAGCCTCTGCACGCCGCGCCACCAGCCCAGCACGTGCGTGCGGTTCTCCGGGCCGTGCTTCAGGACGGTGCGCAGGCTGTCCACACCGGACGAGCGGGTCGCCGGGTCCTTCTGCTCCAGCAACGTCTGCGCCGCGTCCACGCCGTACAGCACCAGGTAGTGCGGCGACGGCGGCGAGTCGGCCGTGCCGGTGTTGATCGCCTGCAACCGGGCCGCCGTGCTGTCCAGCAGCTCGCGGATGCCGTCGATGCCGACCACCGACGCGTCGTGCCCGTCGGCGCTCAGGCGCTTCGCGAGGTGCAGCGCCGAGGGCATCGCCTCGTCCACCAGGCAGGCCAGCGTGAACGCCGCCTCGTGCGGCTCGTGCTGCCTGCCCAGTGACGCGGCCGCTCCGCCGAGCACGGCGGCCGCGTCCTGGACCACGGAGCCGATCACCGCGATGTTGCGGCCCGGCGTGCGGGCGAACCTCACCCGTGCCGCGCTGCCCGCGACGTCGATCACCTGTCCGAGCAGCACGGTGGGCGACGCGTCACCGGGGCGCAGGTCCAGGAAGTCGGGCAGGGCGTCGAGCAGCGGGATCTTGCTGCCGTCGAACAGGCCGGGCGCCTGGCCGGGTTCGTGCCGCCACAGCTGGGTCTGCAGCAGGTCCATGGTGCCCTTGGACGTCGAGTCCGGGATGCGGCAGATCTCGTTGCCGGGCTTCACACCCGACTCGTGGTTGATCACCGCGTGCCAGCGGGGGAGCTCCACGGCGGCGTCGTTCTGCGGCTCGGCCAGCACGCGGCGGGCCTTGGGCAGCGCGATGCGGACGGTGAACTGCTCGAAGATCGCCGACTTGCCCCAGAACCCCTCGATGCCCGAGACGTCCTGCGACGACAGCACCAGGTGGATGCCCTGCGAACGGCCGCGGCGCGCCACGTCCTCCAGCAGCTGGGTGGCGGCGGCGGTGACCTGGTCGCGCTCGCCGAACAGGTACTGGAACTCGTCGATCACGGCGACGATCCGCGGCCAGCGGCCGGACGGGTCCTCGGCGCGCAGGTGCTCGAGCTTCGTGACCTCGTGCTGCTTCGCCGCGTCGGCACGCCGGCGCATCTCGTCGGACAGGAAGCGCAGCAGTGCCACGCCGAACTCGCGGTCGGTGTTGACGTTCACGCCGACCAGGCGCGCGTGCGGCAGCCACGACGGGTCCTTGCGGCCCGGCGCGAACTGCGCGAACGACACGCCTTCCTTGAAGTCCAGCAGGTAGAGCTCCAGCTCGTCCGGCGAGTACCGCGCGCACAACGAGCCGAGCATCGCGTAGAGGAAGTTCGTCTTGCCGGAGCCCGAAGGCCCGCCGATCAACGCGTGCGGCGAGGTGTCGCCCAGCTGCACGCAGACCTGCTCGCCGTCGTCGAAGCCGACGGGCGCGATGACTCCGGCCGACGAGTTCTCCGTCCACGGCCTGTCGGGCAGCAGGTCGCCGAACTTGCTCATGCGCGAACGGCGTTCCTCGCGCTTCTCGGCGATGGCGGCACACGCCCGCGGCACGAGGGTGCGAGGCAGAGCGGGATCCAGCGTCACGGCGACGTGCTTGCCGGTCATCGTGCAGGTGGCGGAACCGTCGTCGCGCAACGACACCGTCTCGACCGGCGAGTTGATCGTGATCGGGATGTCCACGATGAACAGCTGCACGCCGCACGCCAAACCGTTGCGCGCCACGCGTTGCAGCTGCTGCAGGTGTTCTTCCTTCAACGCCTTGCGGTTGCCGAACAGCACGGCGATCCGCCACGGCTCGGTGCGCCGGCCCTCGCCGCTGACCGAGCGCACGGTCAGGTGGCCGTCGACCAGGACCTTGGTGTGCACCTGGCGGATGTGCTCGGACAGCTCGTCGAGCAGCTCGTGCAGCCGCGCCGGGTCGTGCACCGTCAGCAGGTTCGCGCGGGTCAGCGGGTAGAGGCCGGGCAGCGACCCGGTCAGCTGGCCGACGTCCCACACGTGCACGTGCACGAGGCCCGGCTGGAAGTGCGACAGCACCCGCAACAAAAGGCTTTCCACCAGCGTGTCCGCGAGCTGGCGGGTGTCCGGTGTGGACGAGATGTGCAGGTGCGCCTGGTCGAGCAGCGGCACCGCAACGGGGAACGGGCTGGTCTCCGGCGCGGACGTCACCACGCCGGTGCCGATGCGCCACAGCTCCGGCACGCCCTGGCTGCCGTCGTGGGTGCCCGGATGGCCGAGCCACGCCTCGTACGGCCAGGAGGCGGGTCCGGCGGCCACCGAGTTCACCAGTGCCGTCAGCTGGTCGGGGCCGGAGGTCGTCCACTCGCGGTACGACTGCTGCCAGTCGTGCTTGATCTGCGCGAGCCGGTCGGCGAACTGCGCCATCGACAGCGGCGCCTGGCGCGGGTTCCCCGTGCGCTTCTCGTCGACCGTGAGGAACGGCGTGACGTTCCTCAGCGCGGCGTCCTGCACCGCCTTGTCGACGCCCATGCCGCGCACGGTCAGCTCGAACATGTCCTCGGCGTGCTCGGTGGCGAGCGCACGGTGCTCGCGCGCCACCGAGCCCAGCGCGGCCGAGACGGCGCGCTGGAACTCCGCGAACGCGTCCTCGATCCTCCGCCGCCGGTCGTCGCGCCTGCTCATCACAGCTCCACGGTGAGTCGTTGGATGCGCTCCAGGGTTCCCACCATCAGTTCGAGTTGATCAGGAAATTTTTCCTTGGCGCGCACGAACTCCGGTGGAAGCAGCGACTCGTGGTGGTTCTCGCTCGACTCGGCGAGGATGACGACCGCCTCGTCGAGGTCCTCCTGCGCTGATCGCACACTGCGGTACGACTCGCGCAGGATCTCGCTCGCCTGCTCGAGCACGGCGCGAACCTCGGCGATGGAAGCCATCAAAGCCTGCTGTTGATGCCCTCGGCCCCGGAAATGCCGGCGCCGAGGTAGTTCTGCAGCTCGCTCACGCCGGACACGACCTGGGCGAACTGGGCGTTCGTCGTCTCGACGTCCGCCTGCGCGGAGCCCTGCGTGACCGATGTCAGCAGCTGCTGCGCGTCCTCGGCGAGATCAGCCGCCTGCTGGAGGGCCGACTGGCTTTGGCTCGCCTTGTCGATCGCCTGGGCAATTGCGGCACGGACCTCTTCGATGCTGGCCATGTCGGCTCCCGAACCCTCCGGAACAGAGGTGGTTGAAGACCACCCTCAGTAGAGATTGTGCCCAAATTTTCACAGTTGAGAGCGAAGATCGGCTAACCGGGTGGATGCCTGAATGCACTCGAACGGGCCTTGATTTAATGATCAGTTGAGCGCGCGGCTGGCCCCTCGTCCACGGGTGTAGCAACTCTCACAATGGCGCCTACAGCCTGTCGAGCGTTCATGCCGACCGGCCGGGTGAATCAAGACGGCTCCGCGGGGGCGTTGTCACGCAAAGTGCCTGCACCAAAGGGGTCATCTCCGGCCCACGCCTCGACCAGAACGCGCTCGGCGCCCGGCACGAGGCCGTTGATGAGCTCCGGATCGTCCAGCACTGTCCACGCCGTGGGCGGTTCGCACGCCACTCGCGGCGTCGGGAAGCCGTCGCCGAGGCCGCGCACGAAGGTCCGCACGGCCCGCGCCAGCGCCGCCGAGACGTTGTGGGTGGCCTTCTCGGTGCTCCGCCGGGTGATGACGACGGCCCAGCAACCGGGCTCCTCGTCCGAGCAGTCGCGGGCGTCCACGAGCTGGGCACCCGCACGGCTGATGAGCGCGTCGCACGCGGCGCGCGCCTGGTGCTCGTCCGCCGCCTCGACCACAACGGTGATCAGCAGCACGAGGTCGTCTTCGTCCATGGCAGCAGAGATGGTGTCAGACGACGCGACCGGCGTGCTCCAGCACCTGGGTGAGGGCCTCACCGCCACCCGGCGGGCCACCTCCCGAACGCGGAACCGCGGACCCGGCCGGTGCGCCGATGAAATGTCTTCTTAGGACGATCGGCTGCCCGGTCGGGGCCTGTGCCACCGGGCGACGTCCTCGTCGTGCGGCAGCACGGCGAGGACATCCGGGTGCTTGCGCCTAAGCGGCGTAGAAGGCGCTTATCTCGATCCGGCCACCGGAACACACCGGACCCAGGGTCCACGCCACGCTGAGCGGCGCCGTCTCGTTGGGCGGGATGGCCGAGGCCTTCGACGGCTCGGGCTGGCACGGGCCCTCCAGGGGTTCGCCGCCCGCGGGCACGACGTTCCAGTGCAGGTTCGCCGCCGCCTTGGCACCTGGCGCGAGCGTCGTCGGGGAAGGCCCCGGATCGGCCTTGCGCTCCAGCTTGGTCGGCACCACGCCGGAGGCGTTCTCCAGCTGGAAACCGCTGTAGCCGTTCAACGTGCACGGCTCCGTACCGGAGTTCGTGACGATGAACCTGCCGTACCTGTTGCCCGCACCGGCGTCGGTCGGGGCGACCTCGCCCTTGAGCGTGGTCGAGTCGCAGCGCTTCACGGCCTGGCCGGCCGCTCCCGGGCTGTCCGAAGCCGGAGCGGACGACAGATCGGTCGATGACGGCGTGGACGACGACGTGGACGACGACGCGGACGACGTGGACGACGTGGACGACGCAGTCGGCAGCGTCTGCGCGGCGTTTTCCGGCGTTCTGGTCCCACAGGCCGTAACGGAAGCGAGCGCCAGCAGTCCGCAAGCGATCAACCGTCGTGTCATGGTTGCACCTCCTACCACTGGAGGATGTGCCCAATTACCAACAAGCCCACACAACGTGCCGGAAATTCACCGGATCTGGTGGACGTCCCAGCCGTCGGGCAGCTCGGCCATGCCCTTCACCGCGGCGGTCCAGATGTACGTCCAGGCGATCCGCCCGTCCGGCAGCACGACCCGCACGCGCCGGTAGTCGTCGCCCTCGTACTCGTCGAGCTGCGGTAACGCGAGCTCGGGCGACCGCAGCCGCAGCACGAAGCCGGGCACGCCGAGACCGGCGCCGGGACGCAGGGCCGGGTAACCGAGCCCCGTGTCGAACAGCGTGCCGGGCAGGTGGGTCACCTCGGACTCCACGACGTGCGGCTCCATCAGCTGCCAGGCGCTCGCGCCGGGCTGGAGCGTCCCGTAGACGAACAGCAGTTCGGGCCAGTCGTCCGCGGACGGCTCCCCGTACACCTCGGTCACGTCCAGGCCGTCGGTCATCGCGGGCCTCTCACCCAGCACACGCGCGCCTCTTTGCGAGACGTCCGCGCACCGGACCATACGGCCGTTGAAGAGCACGGGCATCCGCTTCTTGGAGCCCGCCGTGTACGCCAGAACGCTGTCGATGACGCCACCGTTGTAAAGCACCACACGCCCCGTGTGCACGCGCACGAGCCGATACCGCAGCCCGCGCCCCTCGCACCGGTCCAGCACCCTCAGCTGCTCGGGCGTCGCGAACCAGATGGAGTGCTCCTCGGTGACGCCGGGCGCCCCGGCGAGCGTGGCCGGCCGCTGCCCGTCCCGCATGCGCAGCCCGGCGGCCCAGACAGCAGAAAGGCCCTCGCACCGTGCGCGGAGCACGACAGCGGGGCCTTCGAGACCGAGCTCCTCGCGGAGCCAGGTGAGCTTGCTGGGATTGGCGTTCGACCCGTAACCGAGGACCGGCATCCGGGCGGCCAGCGGGGGCTCACCGTGGTTTGCGAGCCATTGGTCCAGATCGATGTCCTCCGGCTCCACACGCCATCCCGACTCCATCGTGAGGTCCGGTCGCACTGGCCAGCCCGTTTCATCGACGTGGACGAAACAGTGGTCTGGACGAGTGCCCGGATAGGGCTCCGCCGGATGGCTGTCGTCGGTGAACGGTTGGGCCATTGGTCCATTGTGCCAGTTCAAGGCCTCCGAATGCGCCCCCTGATCGTGACCCATCCGATGATCCACTGCTCTGACCAGGGAGGTGTGAGAACGTTCACTTCGCAAACGGGTGACCGACCCGATGTCTGAGCTGCCGTTCTCCAATGAACCTCAGGACGCGTCATAGCGCCGCTGCGCCTGGCTGACCTCCGGCTGGTTGGCCTCGATCCACTGGGCGAGCGCCACCAGGTGACGGGCGGCCCCCTGGCCGAGCGGCGTCAACGCGTACTCGACGTGCGGCGGGATGATCGGCTTCACGTCCCGGAGCACGAACCCGTCCCGCTCCAGCGTCCGCAACGTCTGCGTGAGCATTTTCTCGCTGACCACGTCCTCCAGCTCGCGCCGCAGCGCGCTGAACCGCCACGACCCGCCGTCGGACAACACCTGCAGCACCAGCACACCCCACTTGCTTGTGATGTGCTCCATGATCGCCCGCTCCGGACACATGGTGACCTGCATGCTCACCTCCGAGTAAGTACCCGACTCCAAAGTGGGTACTTACCAAAGGTTAGCGCTTTCTCCATGCTTCCGCTCATGACGATCCTCATCACCGGCGCCACCGGCCAGCTCGGCAACGCAGTGGTCCGCTACGTCCTCGACCGCACGAACGAGCAGGTCATCGTCTCCGTGCGCGACCCGGAGAAGTTCACGCTCGACGGCGTGGAGGTCCGCCAGGGCGACTTCGAGAAGCCCGAGACCCTCGACTTCCGCGGCGCGGACAAGCTCCTGGTCGTGTCCGGCGAGGCCCCCGACACCGAGACCCGCATCCAGCAGCACGACAACGCCGTCGCCAAGGCCGTCGAAGCCGGCGTGGGCCACATCCTCTACACCAGCCTGACCGACGCGGACACCTCCACCGTCGGCGTGGCCGCGGTCCACAAGGCGACCGAGGAAGCCATCCGCGCCACCGGCATCCCGTACACCTTCCTGCGCAACGGCATGTACCACGAGAACTACCTCGGCGCCCTCTCCGCCGACACCGTCGCCGTCTCCACGAAGGACGGCCGCATCGCGAGCGCGGCCCGCGACGACTACGCCCTCGCCGCCGCCGTCGCCCTCACCACCGAGGGCCACGAGAACCAGACCTACGAGCTCACCGGCTCGACCTCGTGGTCGTTCCCCGAACTGGCCGGCGACCGCTTCCGCGACGTGAGCGACGACGACCTCGTCGCAGCTGGCCTGCCCCCGATCGTCGTCGACTTCTTCAAGGCGATCCGCGAGGGCGTCTTCGCCGAGGTGCGCCCGGACCTGGAGAAGCTGATCGGCCGCCCGTCCCGGCCGATCGCGATCTGACCCACGCGCTGCGCCTTCCCGTGGTCGCCCTCGCAAGGCGACCACCGGGGCGAGTTCGCCGCCAGCCGCGCGAACGCCCTCGCAACGCGACCCGGCCAACCAACGCAACCAGCCCGCTGGAACCGGCACCGGACAAACCCAAACCCGCACCCCGGCGAAGCCCACCAGATCCCTCAGTTGAACTCCGGATGCGCCTCCGGATGCGCGTCCCACCACTTGCGGTACTCCGGATTCCGGTCCAACACGGACCGATAAGCCTCAGCAGCACAGGCGAACACCTCGTGCGCCCGCCCGGCCACCGGCGAATCCCTCCTGGTGGCCACGAAGAAGTCCGTCATCAACGGCATCCCCCGCAGCCGCCGGATCACGATGCCCTCCCCGGTCCGCGAGGGCGCCGCCGCGAACGACACGCACCCGCCGGCGACGAGCCCCCTGGCCATGCTCGCCTCACCCGTGTGGTGCGTCAGCCGGGGCACGAACCCGGCGTCCGCGCAGACCTGGAACAGCTGCGTCCGCGAGCCGATGTGCGGTTTGGGCGGCGTCACCCAGTCGCGGTCCGCGAGCTGTCCGAGCTCCACTTCCTCCTGCGACGCCAGCGGGTCCGTCTCCGACAGGGCCACGAACGCGGGCTCGGTCACGAGCTTGCGCAGCTCGATGCCGGCGAGGTCGCGGGCGTGCATCCCGTCGAAGAACTCGAACAGCGCGACGTGGACCTGTCCGGCCTCCAGCATGTCCACGATCTCCGCCGACGAGGGCCGCACCTCCGCGCGGACGTCGGAGTTGAGCTCCCGGAGCCCTTCGACGAGCCGGGCGAAGTACAGGACCGGGATGCAGCCGAAGATCAGCGGTCCGCGGCGGTCCGCGGCGGGGGTGGTGCTCATCAGCTGGGCCATCTCGTCGAGCACCAGGCGTGCGGTGCCCAGCACTCGGCGGCCGAGGTCCGTGGGGACGCAACCGTTGCGCGTCCGGTCGAACAGCTGGCCGCCGACGAGTCTCTCGACGGTGCGCAGCTGGGCCGACAGCGCCGGTTGGGTGAGTCCCAGGCGCGTCGCGGCCCTGGTGACACTGCCTTCTTCGGCGATGGTCCGTACCGCGCGGAGGTGGCGCAGCTCCAGCTCGGGCATAAAGACCTTGTATCCCCCTTCTGAATGCGCCGCCACCCTTCGATCGGGGCATAGTGACTTCGATCGATCTTCCGGCCCGGCGCTTGCGGCAGCGCCAACGGGTCCGGTGCGGGAGGGTGCACCCCTCGGTTCGACGCTGCTGCCGCGCACCCTGCGCTCCGCGGCAGTAGCGTCGAACACATGGCGGTGAAGGACTCTCCCACGAGTTGGGTGCAAGAGCACATCCGGAAGTACGTCGAGACCGACGGCGCGGAGGGCCACGAGTGGCGGCCCGGCGTGCACACGCTGCTGCTGACCACCAAGGGGCGCAAGAGCGGCGAGCTGCGGCGCACCGCGCTCATCTACCAGCCCGACGGTGACGGGTACGTGGTGGTCGCCTCGCACGGTGGCGCGCCCGCGCACCCGTCCTGGTACCTCAACGTCACCGAGGACCCGGTGGTCCACGTGCAGGTCGCGGCGGACAAGTTCCAGGCGCGTGCCCGCACCGCCGGCCCCGCCGAGCGGGACCGGCTGTGGAAGCTCATGACCGAGGTCTGGCCGGACTACGACGAGTACCAGGGCAAGACCGACCGCGAGATCCCGATCGTGGTGCTGGAGCGCGTCAAGGGATGAGGACGGCGGCACCGGTGACGGTGACCCGCCGGTCCTCGCGGGTGGCGTCGACCTCCAGCCGCGACGGCCTGCCCATGTCCTCGCCCTGGCTGATCACGAACCGCTGCGGTCCCTCGAGGTCGCGCAGGTAGCCGCCGAACGCCGCGGCGGCCGCCCCGGTCGCCGCGTCCTCGACCACGCCGCCGACCGGGAACGGGTCGCGGGCGTGCACGAGGCCGGCCGGCTCGCGCCAGAACAGGTGCACGGTCGTGAGGTCGTGCTCCAGCATCAGGTCGCGCAACGCGTCGAAGTCGTAGTCGAGGGCGGCCAGCTGCTCGCGGTCCCGCAGCGGCACGATCAGGTGCCGCGCCCCGCCGAACCCGACGTGCACCGGCCCGGAGCCGACCTCCTCGTACCCCAACGCCTCCAAGGCCGCGGTGACCAGCTCCGGAGCGGCCTCGGACGTGCTGGTCGGCACGCTGGTCAGCGACGCCGTGCCGCCGGAGGTCTCGATGGCGATCTCACCGGCGGGCGTGTGGAACGTCAGCGTCCCGTCCCCGATCCGCTCCGCCAGCGCGACGGACGTGGCGATCGTGGCGTGCCCGCAGAACGGCACCTCGGCCTTCGGGCTGAAGTACCGGACGTCGAACACGCGCTCTTCGGACCGCGGCAGCACGAACGCCGTCTCCGAGTAACCCACTTTCGCGGCGATGGCGAGCATCTCCTCGTCGGTGAGGTCGCTCGCGTCGAGCACCACTCCGGCCGGGTTGCCGCCCGCCGGGTCCTTCGTGAACGCGCTGTAGCGCAGTACCCCGGTGTCGTTCATACCCCGTTGCAACGCGTAGTGGTGCTCCACTCTTCCGCCGCTGCACCTGCTGGTGAAGTAGGTCAGCCCGGCCTTCTCGAGCACGCGCCCGGACGCGACGTTGTCCGCCTGGTGGCCCGCGACGACCCGGTCGGCGATGGCGAGGGCCTTGTCCCGCAGCTCCGCGGCGACGCGGGTGGCGACCCCGCGGCCCCAGTGCGCCGGGTCGATCCAGTAGCCGATCTCGATCTGCCCCAGGTCGCCGTCGAGCATCTGCGCCAGCCCGATCACCACGCCGTCCTCGACGACGGCGTGCAAGCCGAAGCCGTGTTCCTCCCAGTGCTTCAACGCCTGCGCGTGGCGTTCGCCCACGTAGTCCGGCGTCCACGGCATGCCGTTGCCGACGTGGGCGGTCATGCGGGGATCGGACGCCCACCGCAGCATGTAGCCGAAGTGCTCGTTCTGCCACGGCACGAGTTCCATGCGGACCATCGTGCCTCAGCCGAACCGGGGGAGTAGCCCCTCGCACGTGCGGACCACGACCTGGGCGGCCCTGCGGTGGTCGTTCGGCGCGTGGACGTCGAGGGCCTGCGCCTGCCAGCGGACCAGCGCGTCGAGCAGCGCTTCCCGCAGCTCCCCGGCGTCGGCCTCGTACTCGAATCCCAGCCGTACGGCCGGAGCCGTGCCCTCCGCGCCGACGAGCCGCAGCGCCTCGCCCTGCAGGTCGGCGGGCAGCTTCGTGCGCCCGGACTGCAGCGCCGCGACGAGCCGCAGCTCGCGGAAGTCGTGCGCGGAGGCGACGACCCGTTCGAGGTCGGTCACGAGCTTGCGGGCCTGCTGCCGCGGTTCCACCCGCAGCAGGACGTCGAGCGCGAGCAACGCCGATCGGGCCTTGAGGACCTCGCGGCGCTCGGTGAAGTGGATCGCGATCGAGTCGCGCAGCTCCCCGAGCCCGCTGCGCTGCACCAGCTGCCCGGTGAGCTTCACCTGCGAGTCGAAGCCCTGCCGGATCAGCGCGGTGATCAGCCGGACGCCGAAGATCCCGAACCGCTCCAGCAACGCCTGGCGCACAGCGGGTTCCATCGTCAGCGGGAACTGCTCGCCGACGAACCTGTCCGCCGACAGCAGGTGGTCCTCGAGCTCCTCGCGGCCGAGCGAGGACAGCACCCGCAGGGCGGCGAACTCGTCCTCCCGCACCGTCCTCGCGGCCACCGCCAACAGCCCGGCGACCGAGACCACGTTCTGGCACAACGGTTGCACGGCCACGTCACGGCGGTAGCGGCGCGCGATCTGCTTGGCCGACGACAGCGCGTCGATCCGCCCGGCGCCGATCTCGTCGGCACGGGCGAGCACCGCGACCGTGTGCACGGCGGCGTTGCGGGCGATGGGGTGGTCGTTGGCGGACCGCAGGAACCTCAGGTCCTCGTCCTGCACGTGCCGCATCAGGTACAGCAACGCGTCCGCGTCCCCGAGCACCTGCTCCGGCGTGGCCTCGGCCGGGGTGTCGAACAGCACGACGTCCCGCAGCGACCGCGCAGGCCACTCGACGACGACCCGGTCGGCGCGGTCGACCTGGCCGGTCTCCACGTGGTTGCGGCTGCCCCGCCTGCCGATCGTGACCTCGTGCGGCCTGCCCGGGCCGGAGAACACGTGCGCCCGCGGCTCGGTAGCGCCCCGGTACCAGACGAACGAGCTCTGCGGCGTGAACTCGTCGCCGATCAACGCGTTGACCACGGTGGACTTGCCGATCCTCGACCGGCCGGCCACCGCGATCCGCACGGGTTCGGTGTAGCGCTCGGCGTGCGAGCGCAGCCAGGCCGTGGCGCGCGGGCTGTCCCGGTAGACCGCCATCGCTTCCTGCAGCATCGACCAGACGACTCGGTCCAGCGTCACGCGGTGAGCTCCATCGCGGGACCTCCGAGTGCCTGCACCCTCTTGTAGAGCGTGACGAGCTTGTCGAGCTCCTTGCGGCCTTCCCGCATCCTGCGCTCGCGTTCGGTCTGGTCGTCCTGCACCGCGCGCTTGGCGCTGCGGGCCGACTCCAGCAACGTCTCCTGCAGCTCCTCGGCGAGCGTGCTGAAGTGGTTGCGGAGCGTTCGCTGGATGTGGCGGCCGGAGTCGCGGACGTCCTTGGAGAACTTCATGAAGAAGTCGTCCACGTGCCGTTGCGCGGCGGCCTTCGCGGCCGCCTGGCGGCGCTTCAGCCGTTGGTCGCTCTCGTCCAGAATGGACTTCCCGCCGAAGAGGGCACCGGCGCCGAGCGAGATCACGTTGATCAGCGGCATGCCTGCGAGCGACGTGACCAGACCGAACATCAGCACACCGCCGTAGGAGCCGCGCAGACCCGTGAAGAGCTTCTGCGGCACCGAGAACGGCTCGATCTTCGGCTTCTCCAGCTTGCTCGCCGGCTCGAGCAGGTCGTCCGGCAGCACCGAACCGGGGATCAGGTCCTCCCGGTAGACGGGGAAGTTCCTGGCGACCTTCGCGGCCACCCACTCCGCGCGTTCCATCAGCCAGGCGAAGTTCGTGGTGGCGGCCTCGTTGAGGTTGTCCTCGAGCCACTGCTCGAACTTGTCCCAGCCGATCGCGGGGTCGGCCTCGTCGTAGGTCTTGTCGACCTCGCGCAGGATCTTGCGGGTCCTGTCGCGCAGGTCGTACTCGACGTCGGAGATCAGGTCGGCCATCTCGTCGTTGAGCACGTTCTGCCAGCGCGCGGACCGGCGCCGCAGCTCGTCGACCCGTCGCTGGGCCTCCTGCAGCGTCGAGATCGTGGCGACGGTGTGCGACGAGTCGTGGGCCGTCAGCTCCTCGCGCAACGGCGTGACCAGCTGCGTGATCGCGCTCGACGCGACGACGGCGACGGCGCGGCGGGCCAGCAGGTCGGCGCTCGCCACGATGTCGCGCTGCACGCACGCCAGCAGGTCGGGGAAGCCGGACTCCGCGTTGAGCCGCTGGTCACCGGTCTTCGCCGCGCGCAGCCGCAGCGCGGACGACACGGGGATGAGCTTCGCGGGAACGCCGGCGCGGGCGAGCAGGGCCCTGTTGCGCTCGACGACGGCACGCCAGCTCGGCACGAGGTCGATCTTCGTGACGACCACCGTGACGTTCGGGCAGGCCTCCATGACCTTCTTGAGCAGCGTCATCTCCGCGGACGTCAGCTCACCGGTCGCGTCGGACACGAGCAGCACGGCGTCGGCCTGCATCAGCGTCGCGAACGTGCTGGCGGTGTGCGCGGAGCGGGTGTCGCCGACGCCGGGGGTGTCGATCAGGACCAGGCCGCTGTCGAGCAGGGCCCGCGGGATGCCGATCTCGGCCCGCACGACGTGCTTCGACTGCGCGCTGGCCTGTTTCGTCACCTGGTCGATGGGCACGGCGATGCGCTCGGTCGGGGTGTGGAAGATCGAGCCGCCCGCGGACGCGTTGCGGACCAGCGCCGCCGACGGCGTGTCGGCGTGCTGGACGAAGGTCGGCACAGTCGTCGTGATGTCGTCGCCCACCGCGCAGACGGGGGCGTTGAGCAACGCGTTGACGAGCTGGCTCTTGCCTTGTTTGGACTCGCCGACGACGAGGACGCGCAACTTGGGATCCAGTTGCTGTGCCCGCTTCTCGCGCAGCCGGGCCTCCAGATCGGGCCGCCGGTGCGTGACGCAGGCCCCGATCGTCTCGTCGAGCACGTCGAGCCAGGGCGGTGCCATCACCTGACTCATAGTGCCGTGTTCACCCCCTTGGGTGAAAGCCTCGAACGGGAGACCGGTCCTGTTCTATCAGGACCGGGCAGTTCGGAGGGGCGGTGACGTTCCTCACCGCGTGAGCCGGTCGGACGGTGCCTCGGAGACGCCGAACCGGCCCTGTCCAGGTGGGACAGGGCCGGTCCGCGGTGGGAGGGTGGCTCAGCCGAGCAGGCCGCCGAGGTCGAGGGCGTCGCCCACGACCGGGACGTTGTGCGTCACGTCGGTGACGGTGCCGAGCACGTTGCCGACACCCGCGTCGCCGACCAGGCCGGTCGCGGTGCTGCCGATTCCGGTGACCGTGCCGACCACGCCGGTCGCGGTGTGCGAGACGGTCGCGACGGTCTCGGTGGACTGCGCGGTGAAGGTGCCGTCGGCCAGGTCGCCCAGGCCGGAGACGTCGAGAACGCCCAGGTTGGCGTCGCCGCCACCGAGCACGCCGAGGGCGTCGTGGGCGAGGCCCGTCACGCCGTCGAGGTGGCCGAGGGCGCCGTCGACACCGGGAACGGTCGAGGTGACGCCCGCGAGCGGCGCGTCGACCGTCGCGGTGGCGGTGTCGGCCACGTCCAGCACGGTGCCGGTGAGCGGCGACGTGGTCTGGTCGAGGACGCTCGTCACGTCGCCGATGGCGGAGAAGTCGCCGTCGAGACCGATGTTGGTCGAGGTGTACTCGCCCAGGGTCTTGTTCGCGACGATCAGGTTGAGGCCGTCCGCGTCCGCCGCCAGCACGCCGGCCGACGAGGTGTGCAGGTCGCTCAGGCTGAGGCCCGACGAGGTCAGCTGAGACGCGACCGCCTGCAGCTGGCTGATGGCGCCGAGCGGACCGTCCGAGAGGAGGTCGTCAGTGGGCAGGGCCAGGTCCACCCCGTCGATGGCGGGCAGGCCAGCGGGGGTGGCGGGCAGCAGGTCGATCACCAGCGGGATGACCTCCTGCACGTCGAGGGCCGTGATGTCCGCCAGACCGGCCTGCTCCAAGGTGCCCTGGGCGTCGTTCGCGAACGCGTCCTTGAGGGCCGGGTCGCTGAGCAGGTTGAGCACGAAGTCGTGGAGCGTGCTGGGCTGGGTCATCTGAAGGGACTCCATGGTTGAGGCACGGATCGGTCGGGGTGTGCGGCTGAAAGCTATGAGAGCCCGGCCTCCCCTGCATCGGGGATCACGCCCAGTGAATCCCCGTTCCCCGATGGGGTGACGCTCGTTGACCCCCTAGGGGATTAGGGGCATCACTTGAGTGCCTCTTCTTCACCCGTGTAGGTACTGGTCGCTGCTGCGAACAGGTGAGGGAGAAACTTGGCGTACGTACTCGGAGTCGATGTCGGGACCACCCGGACGACGGCTGCCGTGTGCCGCCTCGACGGGACCTGGGATGCCGAGATCGCGCTGGTGGTGCCGTCGTTGCTGCAGCTCACGGACGCGGGCACGTTCACGGTCGGTGAGCTCGGCGCTCCCGGCTGGACGGCCTTCGGCTTCGCCCGCAGGGCCGGTGACGCGGTGCCGTTCTCGCTGGGACCGGAGACGTGCCCGGCCGAGGAGCTCACCGCGTTGATGATCATGTGGGTCATCGGCGAGGTGGTCGCCCGGGAGGGTGAACAGCCTCGTCACGTGGCAGTGAGCCACCCCGCCGGGTGGGGCCCCTATCGCCGCGGACAGCTCCACGGGGCTTTGCGGGCGGTCGGCGTGCACGACGTGACGCTCGTGCCGGAGCCGTTGGCGGCCGCCGAGAACCACGCCGTGCGCGCCCGTGTGCTGCCCGACGCTTCGTTGGCGGTGTTCTCGCTGGGCAGCCACGCGTTCTCCGCGTCGGTCGTCCGGCGTGCGCAGAACCGGACGTTCGAGCTGCTCAACCACGTCGAGGGCGTCGACCACCACACCGGTGCCGACTTCGACGACCTGCTGGGCGCGCTGGTGCGCGGCAGGCTCGGCAAGGACGGACGCGTGTCGGCCGTCGAGTGCGAGGCGGCCAAGCGGGCGTTCGGGCAGTCGGTGGTGGTGAGCGGTGTCGAGATCACCCGCGACGAGTTCGTCGAGGAGGTCCGGCCGTCCGTCGACCACCTGGTCGGCACCTTCGTCCGCGCGGTCGGCCCGGTGCAGCCCGACGCGGTGCTGCTCGTCGGCGGTGCCTGCCGGATGGCCGTGGTCGGCGACGCGCTGTCGGCCGCGGTCGACTGCCGGGTGCTGGCCGAGGCGGCGCCGGAGCACTCGGTCGCCAAGGGCCTCGCGGTCGCCGCCCGCCTGGTCCTGCTGGGGCCCGAGGCCGAACCGGAACCGCTCGACACCTCGGTCCTGCTGCACACCCGCGAACAGTCGCTGCGCTTCCCCGTCGGCGAGGTCCCGGCCCCGGACGACGACGAGTTCACCGCGCCACCGCCCCGCCCGCCGGTGGACGTGTCCCCGCTGGAGCTGCCGCCGCGCCGGGTCAAGCGCGTGGCGAGCGTGCTGAAGCCGGCCGGACGCCGGTCCAGTTCCCGATCCCGAGACGATGATGAGGACGGCCGTTGAGCGTGACCACGCGAGCCAGGTTGGTGCTGGACACCTCCGTGCGAGGAGTCCTCGACCGGATCAACGACGCCACCGCGGACACCCGCCTGCGCGTCGTCGTCGCGGCGCCTGGCGGTTACGGCAAGACAGCGTTTCTGTCGGAGATCACCAACACCGCCGTGCGCGTCGTCGACGACGCGCACCTGCTGGACGACGCCACCCTGCGCGAACTCGCCGCCGAGCCGCTGCTGGCGGTGGCCTACCGCCCCTGGCCGCGCCGCGCCGTGCTGGCCGAGCTGACCCGCGGCGCCGTGGTCGTGCCGCTGGCGCCGTTCACCCGCGAGCAGGTCCGCGACCTCCTGCACGCGCCCAAGCCGGTCGTGGACTTCGTGCACGCGCAGACCGGTGGCGTGCCCGCGCTGGTGGAACGGCTCGGCGCCGCCACCGAGGTCTCGCCGGAGGTGCTGAGCACGTTCCGCGGCGAGCTCGACTGGCTGGACCCCGACCTGCACAAGTTCCTGCTGGCCGCCGAGGCCGGGGCCGCGCAGCGCCTCGACCTGCTGTCGGCGTTGCTGGACAAGGACTTCGACGAGGTCAGCGACATCATCGAGGCCGCCCGCGCCACCGGCATGCTGGCCGAGGACGGCACCCTGCTGCCCCTCGCGCACCGGGCTGTCGGTGCTCTCGCGCGTGCCGAGCGGCGGATCGCCGTGCGTCAGAAGCTGGCCCAGCTGCAGATGGACCGCGGCGGACCGGTTCTCGAGCTGGTGCGGCCGTTGCTGGACACCGGCATCGGCGGGCCGGTGTTCGCCGCCGCGGCCCGGGAGGCCCTGTCGTCGGACCCCGCGCTGGCCGCTCGGCTGTTCCACGCCTCCACCGGCGGTGGAACGCCCTCCGCCGAGACCGCTGCCTCGTGGGCCACCGCCTCCGCGATGGCCGGTGACCTGGACGCGGCTCTGCGCCTCGCCGACCAGGTGATCAGTTCATCCGACACCCCGCAGCGCCGGACCGCCGCCGAGGTCGCCGCGGTGGCTCTGGCGCACCGCGGCCAGTTGGCCCGCAGCACCGAGCTGTTCCGGTGGGCGGCCACTCCCTATGCGGCAGCGTTCGCCGGCATCGGGTTGATCGGAACAGGGCACCTGTTCGAGGAGACGCCACCTCAGCCTCCGACGATGCTCGGTGGAGCGGCGTCCCTGATGCTGCAGGGCGTCCGGCAGTCGGTGGTCGGGGCCGAGACCGCCGCACTGTCCACTTTGGTCCGCGCCTCGTCGATGCTCGAACCCGCCGGCGGCGCGGTGCTGCTGCCGGACAGCCCGGCAGCGCTGGCGGCGCTGGTGGCGGTGCACTGCGGTGAGCCGAACATGGCCGAGTCCGTGCTGGACCGCGCTGTGGAGACCGGCACCGGTGGCGTGCTGATGTCCGTGCGGCACCGGTTGTTGCAGGCCTGGTTGCAGATGTCGCGCGGCAACCTGGCTGTGGCTCGTGAGACCTTGATGTCCGTCCGGGGTGCTTTCGAGCCGCGTGACTGGATCTTCGCTGTGGCGCTCGAGGTCGGGGTGGCTCGGCGCAACAGCGACCTGGCCACCCTGCGCCGCACCTGGGAACAGGCTTGTGAGGCTGTTCTGCGGCATCCGGTGGACCTGTTCAGCCTGCTGCCGCTGGGGGAGTTCGCGGCGGCTGCCGCCCGGTTGCGCGACCAGGAGCGGCTGGCGCCCCACCTGGCGCAGGCTTCCGCGTTGCTGAAGTCCCTGGGAAACCCGCCGTTGTGGGCCGCGCAGTTCCACTGGAGCCTGCTGCACTCGGCGATCATCGACGAGAACACCGCCGTCGCCGAGGAGCACGCGGCCGCGCTGGGGGAGTTCCGGGAACGGTCGAGGTACTGCTCGATCCTGTCCGCCGCCGCCGAGTGCTGGCTGGACGTGGTGGCGGGGAAGGTGGATCCGGACCGGGTCGAGGCCGCGGCGCGCAGCCTGCACGCGGTCGGGCTCTGGTGGGACGCCTCGCGGCTGGCCGGTCAGGCCGCGATCCGGACCTCCGACCGGCAGGCGATGGTCCGGCTGCTCGACTGCGCCCGGTTGTTGCAGGGGCGGCCGGTGTCCGCTCGCCGGGCTGCCGAGGCCGTGGCCGTCGACGTCGTCGAGGACGCCGGGAAGCTGAGCGACCGGGAGCGGGAGGTGGCCCGGCTGGTCGTCGAGGGTATGACCTATCGGCAGGTGGGGGACCGGTTGTTCATCTCCGCCAAGACTGTCGAGCACCACATGGCACGGATGCGGCAGCGGCTGGGATCCACCTCCCGGTCGGACCTGCTGGCTCAGCTGCGGCACATCCTGGGGGCTTGAGGGGGCCACCGGCGGTGTGCCGCCTCGCCGCTCGGCACCCCGCACCTGCGTTGCTGATCACCGCTCGTCGTGCGCTGCTGACGTCCGTCGGTGCGTTCCTCCCGCTGGGCGCGCATAACCCGATGGTGCATCGAGGGTTGGGCCGTCCTGCGCGGAAGTTGGTCCGGTTGAGCGACTCGAGCCTGTAACGCTGAGAGATCGCCATACGCCCGTCGGAGGGAACGCCGCCTTGTCATCGGACGGTGTGGGTTGCTGGCGGTAAGCTTCCGCACCGTTGCTCGCCGAGCAGGTCAGGTGGATCGATTGCCGAGCCAGGACGACGCGGGACCGTCACGTCGGCCGGGACGTGACGAGCTGGCGCGCGACTGGGCTGTTCAGATCAGTCGTACCGCGTACATCCCCCTGTCCGCCGCCAAGGTGGCGGAAGAGCTGCACGAGCTGCTCAACGTCGTGGCCGAGGCGGTCGCCGAGGACCCTGCCCTCGCCTCCCTGGTGGGCACCCGCCTGGTCGAGATGCACTGCGTCGGTGCGGAGAGCCTGGCCAAGTCCGTCGAGGTGCTCGCGCGGTTCGTCGTGCAGGAAGGGGCGGACGCGCAGCGGGCCGCGTTGGTGATCGGGGCCGTGTCCGCCGCGTACACAGCGGCGATCCAGGCGTTCGTGCTGGAGCAGCAGGAGAGCGTCAGCCAGGCGTTGCTGCGGGCGACCCGGGCTGTGCAGCTCGATCTGCAGGCCAGCGAGGAGCGGTTCGAGGACATCTTCGCCCACTCGTCGACCGGCATCGCGATTGTCGGTCTCGACGGGGAGCTGAAGCGGGCGAACGAGGCGTTGTGCACCATCCTGCGGCGCGAGGACGTTGCCGGGATGACGCTCACGGACCTGATCGCACCCGCCGACCTACCCCTGGTCGACGACGCCCTTGCCGGCCTCCGGCACGGGCGGATGCGGCGCGTCGAGGAGCGGCCGCGGTTGATCGACCACGACGGTGAGCACTTCCGGGTCCTGCTGGCCGCCACCGTGCAGAAGGACGCCGAGGACAACCCCCGGCGCTACGTCGTCATGATCGACGACGACAGCCAGCTCACGTTGCTCGGCGGGCGGTTGCAGTACCAGTCGTTGCACGACGCGCTGACCGGGTTGCCCAACCGGCAGTACCTGACGACTCGGCTGGAGTCGTTGCTGCACAGCGACATCGAGCACGGTGTCACGCTCTACCACCTCGACCTCGACGCCTTCGCGGTGATCACGGACGGGCTCGGGCGCGAGATCGGGGACAGGGTGCTCAAGCTCGTCGCCGAGCGGCTCAGCTCCGTCTTCGCCGGGGAGAAGGCGATGGTCGCGCGGCTCGAGGGCGACGAGTTCGCCGTGCTCGTGGAGAACGGGCCCGGCACGCCGGACGTCGACACGACGGTGCGGACCATCGAGCACGAACTGGCCGAGCCCGCGTACTTCGGTCGGCACGGGGTCGCGGTGTCGGCGACGATCGGGGTGCTGCCGCGGCTGCACCCCGGTGATCATCCCGCCGAGGTGTTGCGCGCCTCGGACATGACGTTGCGGCGGGCCAAGCGCAGCGGGCGGCGGCAGTGGGGGTTGCACGACGCCACGCAGGACAAGCGCGAGCAGGAGGAGCTCGCCCTGGCCGCGGTCATGCCGGGGGCGTGGGAGAACGGTGAGATCGAGGTCGTGTTCAACCCCGTCGTGAAGCTCGACGGGACGGCACGGGTGTGCGTCGAGGCCGAGCTGAACTGGCGGCACCGCGACGCCGGGCTCATCCCGCACGAGAAGTGCGTGTCGAAGGCCGAGCACACCGGGTTGATGTTGCCGTTGGGCGAGTGGATGGTGCGCAGGGCGGCCGAGACCGCGTGCGAGCACGAGGAGGTGCTCGCGGTGTGCCTCACCGAGAGCCTGGCGAACAGTCCCGACCTCGTCCGGGACGTGCGGCGGGTGCTCGCGGACACCGGGTTGCCGGCGGGCCGGTTGCTGCTGGGCTTTCCCGTGCACGTGCTCGCGTCGCAGGACAGCGAGGCCGCCGACAACCTGGACCTGTTGTCCGGCATGGGGATCCGCATCGGCGCGCGGGACTTCGAGGGGTCCACGGCGGAGATCGAGCTCGTCCGTTCGCTCGGCGTCACGGCCGTGCGGGTGAAGGGGCGCCGCCAGAAGCCGGACGAGCTCGTGTCGCACGTGCTCAGCGACCTCGTCGGGTTCGTGCACGAGGCCGGTGGGCTCGTGGTGGTCGATCCGGTCGAGGACGCCGAGCAGCGCGACTGGTGGGCTTCACTCGGCGCCGACGCCGGGGTCGGGCCGGTGTTCTGCGGGCAACCGACTACGGAGTGGCCCGCCGCGGGGTGAGGTGCACCAGGACCAGCGCGAAGCCCGCGATGGTCACCATGCGCAGGGCCGCGCCGATGCCGTTCCAGTCCTTCGACTGCCACATCGCGAACCACTCGCCGCCGATCGTGATGAAGCCGCCCAGGAACAGCGCCACGACCATCAGCAGGCCCGCGGACGCGAACTTGCGCGCGCTGTCCTCCCTGTCGCGCAGGTACGCGATCGTCCCGGCGGTCAGCAGGACCGCGGAGATCGCCTCCCACACGATGATCGCGACGTAGACGATCGTGACGATGGCGGGGCTCGTGATGGCCCTCCACTTCAGACCCTCGCCGAACGTGGTGTCCATGGCGAGGACGTGCCGCACGAACGCCTCGTTCGTGCCGTAGTCCGTGACGTTGCCGAGAACCACCAGGAGCATGTTGAGGGCGATGAACCCGACGGTCACCGCGACGACCGCGCGTAAGCTGCCGACCCGAGCAAGAAGACGCATGGAGCGGACAGTAACCGACGACCTGCTGTCGGTGAGGCCCGGTTGAGCGGATTGCCGCCGGTCAGCAGGGGTGCTGGAACTCCACCTGGGGCAGGCGCGACTGCCACAGCTTCTCGGTGAGCGCTCCTCTCGTGGTGGCGCAGATGCGTTCCGCCTCGTGCGCGACGTCGACGTCCCACGCCCGCAACAGGCCGTCGCCCGTGCCGGACAGCACCAGAACGCTGGTGCCCGGCCGGAACTGGACGTTCGGCTCGGCGCCGGACGCGAGCGCCATCGGCTGGCCGAGCGGCGTCGCGCTCGCGGGATCGGAGATGTCCCACAACCGGAACGTCTTGTCCGAACTGCCGCTCGCCAGCGTCTTCCCGTCCGGTGTCACCGAGAGCGAGAAGACCTGCTGGGTCTGCCCGGTGAGCACGCCGATCGCCACCGGCTCCTCCCGGTCGCGCACGTCCCAGAGCCGGATCGCCTTGTCGGTGCCGCCGGTGACCAGCGTGGCGCCGTCCGGCGTGAAGACGGCGCGCTGCACGGGTTCGTGGTGGTCTTCCAGCGGCTTGCCGAGCAGCCGTGGCGCACCCGGATCGGTCACGTCCCACAGCCGGACCATGCGGTCGCTGCTCGCCGTCACCATGGTCCTGCCGTCCGGGCTGAACGCCGTGTCGTTGACGTAGCCGTCGTGGCCCGGCAGCGGCTCGCCCAGCTCGAGCGGGTTCGCCGGATCGCTGACGTCCCACAGTTGCACCGACTCGTCGTCGGCGCTCGTCACCAGGAGCTTGCCGTCGGGGGAGAAGACGAGCTGGTTCGCGAACCTCGTGCCGAGCACGATCGGCTCGGTGAGCGGCGTGATCCGAGCCGGGTCGCTCGTGTCCCACAGCTGCAGCGTCTTCTCGCCCGCGAACGTGCCGAGCACCTTGCCGTCCGGGCTGAGCTGCACCCGCACGGAGCCCCGGTCGGGGCTGACCTTCGCCGAGCCGAGGAACCGGGGCCTGAACGGGTCGGTCGTGTCCCACAGCCGCGCGGTCTTGCCGTCCTTGCCGCCGGTGCCGTCGGCGGTCGCGAGGAGCTCGCCGTCCCTGCTGAACGACACCACCCCGGCGTTGCCCGCCGGGACCGGCACCACGTGCTCGGGCAACGACCACAGCCGCACCGAGTTCTCGCCCGCGCCGGTGGCGAGCGTGCGGCCGTCCGGGGTGAAGCCGACCGCGAACACGCCACCGCTCGGCGCCGCGAGCGGCTTGCCGATCTGGTTCGCGTTGACCGGGTCGGTGACGTTCCACAGCCGGGCGGTGCCGTCCACGGCGCCGGAGGCGAGCACCAACCCGTCGGGCCTGAACTTCACCGACCACACGCCGGCGGTGTGGCCGACGAGCGGATCACCGACCGCTGCCTGCGTCGCCGCGTCCCAGAGCCGCACCGTCGTGTCGTCGGCGGCGGACGCGAGCAGGCGGCCGTCCGGGCTGAACGTCACCGAGTGCACGCCGTTGGTGTGACCGGACATCGGCTTGCCGACCGGGGTCCTGGTCGCGACGTCCCAGAGCCGGATGGTCTGGTCGTCGCCCGAGGTGGCGAGCGTCCTGCCGTCACGGGTGAAGGCGAGCGTCCTGACCGCGGCGGTGGCGCCGCGCAGCGGTTCGCCGAGTGGTTTCGGGTCCGCGGGGGCGCTGACGTCCCACAGCCGCGCGGTCTTGTCCTCGTTCGCCGCGGCCAGCGTCCTGCCGTCGGGGCTGAACTCCAGCAGGTAGCTGGTGCCGTTGCCCGTGTCGATCGTCTTGACGTGCCTGGGGTTCGCCTTGTCGCCGATGTCCCACAGGCGGATCGTCCTGTCGTTGCCGGTGGTGGCGAGGACCCGGTCGTCCGGCGAGAACACCGCGGACGTGAGCCAGTCGGTGTGGCCGTTGATCACCGCGAGCGGTTTCGGGTTCGAGCGGTCGCGCACGTCCCACAGGCGGGCCGTGCGGTCGTAGCTCGCCGTCGCGAGGACGGTGCCGTCCTTCGTGAACGACGTCAGGTAGACCGCGCCGGTGTGGCCCTGCAGCGGCACGGCCAGCGGGGTCTGCTGGTTCGCGAGCAGCTTGGAGCCCACGTCGAGGTCGTCCGGCCGCATCCGGTGGGCGGCGAGCAGCAGCTGCGCGGCCACCGACGGGTCGGTGTCGGCCAGCCGGTCGGCTTCGGCCACGACCTGCCGGAACACCGCGTCGTTGCGCTGCCGGACGGCTATCACCGCCGCACTGGCCGCTATCAGTGCGAACACCACCACGAGCGAGATGGCGCTGCGGCGGAGCCAGACGCTCTTGCGGTGCTGGCGTTCGGACGTCCGCACGAACTCCTTCGCGACCGTGGTGACGTCCCGCTGCTGCCGCACGCCCTCCAGCCGTGCGCCGCGGTAGAGCAACGACGAGTCGCGGTCGTGCGCGGCCCAGGTGGCCGCGTCCTCCTCCAGCCGCTGCCGGGTGAGGTTGCCGGCGCGGTCCTCGTCGATCCAGCTGCGCAACCGTGGCCAGGCCTGCAGCAGCGCCTCGTGCGTGATCTCCACCGAGCCGGCGTCCGCGGTGATCAGGCGCGCGTGGGTGAGCACCTCGAGCGCCCGTTCGGCGGCGGGCAGGCTGGTGCTCGCCTCCAGCAGGCTGTGGCGGCTCGACCGGCGGCGCGTGTCCTGCGTGTCGTCACCCACCCTGACCAGCCGCAGGAGCAGCTGCCGCGCGGCCGCCCTGGCCGGTTCGTCGAGGTCGGCCCAGGCGCGTTCGGCCGTGGCGGCGACGGCGCCCTGGATGCCGCCGGCCGCGCGGTAGCCCGCGATCGTGAGCCGCCCGGCCTGCCTGCGCTGCCACGTGACGAGCAGGGCGTGGCTGAGCAGGGGGAGCGCGCCCGCGTCGTAGGCGTCCTTGCCGCGGCGGTTGTGCGTGCCGAGGTCGCGCAGCATGAGGTCGACCAGACCGGCCTCGAGCTGCAGGCCCGCGGCCCTGGCCGGGTTCGTCACCGCGTCGCGCACCTCGGCGGCCGACATCGCGCCGAGCACCATCTGCCTGCTCTGCAACGCCTCGGACAGCTCGGGGAAGTCGAGGCAGCGCGCGTAGAAGTCGGCCCGCACCCCCAGCACGACCGCCGTCTTCTCCGCCGCCACGTGCAGCGCCTGCACGAAGACCCGCAGCCGCTCCTCGTCGCCGCCGAGCGTGAACGCCTCCTCGAACTGGTCGACGATCACCACCCTGTCCCCGACCGCGGCCTGCACGTCGTGCGCGAAGCCGGCCGGCAGGTCCTGCTCGGCCGCCGCCTCCAGCGCGTGCGCCAGTTCCGGCAGCCGGAGCCCGAACTCCTTCAACGGGTCGGTGCCGGGTGAAATGACGACGACCTCTTTGTCCAGGCGCGGTATGACACCTGCCTTCATGAGGCTCGACTTGCCGGCCCCGGAGGCGCCGACCAGCATTGTGATGCCGTTGTCGTCCATTCGCCCGAGAAGTGCTTTCGTCGCCCTTTCCCGGCCGAAGAACCAATTCGCGTCGTCAGGACCGAATGCGCTCAGGCCCATGTACGGGCAGACCGCGCTGTCTTCCTGAGCAGGTGTTCCCGTCTCCGTGGCGGGGCTCGCGAGCGCCTCTTCCCAGAGCGCGCGCCAGGCGTCCAGTTCGTAGAGACCCTCGACCGCCGGCTGCGGCCTGCGCTTGCGGGCCTCGCCGACGAGGACCTCGAGGACCGCGCTCAGCCCGCTGAACCGGGCGGGCACGTTGCGCCCCCGCCGCCAGTCGCTGACCCGTTGCGCGGGCACCCGCAGCGGCCTGCCCCGTTCGTCCGCCCGGCGGGCGCGCGCCACCGACTCCGTGACCCGCTTCAGCGGAGGGTCTCCCGCCTCCGCGTAGAGCAGCGCGAAGCGCTCCGCGAAGACGCCACGGGGTCCCAAGCGGCCTCCCACCCTCCGGTCCGGAAAACGCGTACCGCCCGTCTGAGCTGCGGCGCACGCACCGGACGAGCTGTCAGGACCCACCATAACGAGGTGGTCTGACAACCTCGACCGCACGTCCTTCACGAGATCGGGAGACCGTCACAGTGGCAGAGGCAGACTGGGGCAGAACTTCCACGGCTGAGGAGCACTGGGGGTCTCCTCAGCCGTGGCCCGGACCGCGCGAGTGGCAGGGCGCGGCCTGCTAGGTCAGGCGGCCCGCCAGAGGGCGTCCGCCTCCGGTTGCTCCCGCCGGACCCGGTTCGGGTCCGGCGGACAGGTCTCGGTAGGCAGCGTCACGCAGGTGATCGCGTCCGGCTTCAACGCGGTGAGCTCGCCCGCGAGATCGGCCAGTTCCGAGATCGACCGATGCCGGTGTCCGTGACGACGGACTTCGTCATGACGTCGGCGAGTTCGAAGGTTTTCCGCGGACTGGCGAGCCAGTTCTCGTTCACGATTTTCTCGCTCAACGCGCGCATGAAGAGCTGCTGGTTCTTGATTCGGTTCAAATCGCCTCCGTCGCCGATGCCGTACCGGGTCCGGACGAATATGAGCGCCTGCGTTCCGTTCAGCTCCGCCGACCCGGCAGGCAAGCGCAGCCCGCTCCTGTCGTCGTCGATCGCCTCGGGCAGGGTGACGTCGATTCCGCCGAGCCGGTCGACGACGTCGCGGAAACCGTTGAAGTCGATCTGCGCGAAGTGGTCGATCCGGATGCCGCTCAGCTGCTCGACCGTCGCCACCGCGCACGCCGCACCACCCGTGGAGAACGCGCTGTTGAACATGGCGATCGCGGCCGGCGGAGCGGCCCCGCGCCGCGGCCTCGGCACCATCGTGTCGCGCGGGATGCTGACGACCCGGGCCTGGTCGCCCTTCGCGTTGAGCCGCACGACCATCGCGGTGCCGGACCGGTCGTCGTCCTTGCCGAGCAGCAGGACGACGAGGGCGGCCGGGCGTCGACGGGGGCCTGGGGTGGGTGATCTCCCGAGCGAGGTCGACGGTCTCGAGATTGCTCTCGAGCCGCCAGTACGAACCCCGCCCACAACACCCGCGGCGGCCCCCGAGACCGCGAGCCATCGTTTCGAGTGGACGTTCACCCCTCCGGCGGTCCCGGCTGTTCGTCCGGGTTCCGTCGTCGGTTCGTCATGGTTGTGCCACAGCGCGCCTCAGCTGGTCGAGGAAGACGTCGGTCCGCGCGGTGACGGCGTACTTCGCCTTCGTGCGTTCGGTGGCGATGTCACGGCCGAACGGGCTGTCCGGTGCGAGGAACCGCTGGTCGGCGACGATCTTGCCGCGCGTGTACCGCCCGGTGAGCTCGATGGCGAACCTGTCCTCGTGGTAGGTGGCCAGGTCCGGTTCGAGCAGGACCGCGGCGGCGAGCGGGTCGTGCGGCACGAACCCCCGCTTGCCCAGGAAGCTGCCGTAGAAGTCGGCGTAGAAGCCGAGGATCCGCCGCGGGTAGCAGTCGCCGGGCAGCGCTTCCAGCCACTCGGCGGGCGCGTGGCACTGCATGGTGACGTCGAGACCGACGATCGTGAGGTCCTCGAAGCCCGCGGCGAGGACCAGGTCCGCCGCCTCCGGGTCGTGCCAGAAGTTGGCCTCGGCGTGGGAGGTGATGTTGCCCGGCACGTTGAGGGCACCACCCATGACCACGACCTTGTCCAGCAGCCGCGGCAGCCGTGGCTCGATCTGCAGCGCCAGCGCGACGTTGGTGAGCGGCCCGATCGCGAGCAGGCTCAGCTCACCGGGGTTCCGCCGCGCCAGGTCCGCCAACTGCTCGGCGGCGCTCTGCCCGGTGGGGCTGGTCGTGGGCTCGTCACCGGCGTACCCGCCGAGCCCGTCCGCCCCGTGCACGTCCTCGGCCGTCATGAGCGGCTGCGCGAGCGGCTTCGCGGCCCCCGTGGCCACGGGCACGTCGAGGCCGAGGCGCTCGGTGAGCCGCAACGCGTTGGCCGTGGCCTGCTCCACCGGGACGTTCCCGTGGACCGTGCCGATGGCGGCTATTTCGACGTCGGGCCGATCGCGCAGGTAGTACAAGGCAAGGGCGTCATCGATCCCAGGATCCGCGTCGACGATGATGCGCATGCGATCGATCATGCCATTGGGGGATGCCATGACAGTCCGTCCAGCCGTGCCGGCGGATGCTCCGGCCATCGCGTCGGTGCACGTCCGCACCTGGCAGTCCGCCTACCGCGGCCTGGTCCCGGACTCGGAGCTCGACAGCCTCTCCGCAGAAGCCCGCACGTCGATGTGGGAGCGCGCGATCCCACGCGGCGGCGTGTGGGTGGGCCTGCTCGACGACACCGTGGCCGGCTTCACCTGCGTCGGCCCGTCCAGCGAACCCGACGCCACCTCCCAGCTCTACGCGATCTACGTCCTGCCCTCCGCCCAGGGCACCGGCCTGGCCCGCGAACTGGCCAGGACCGCCCTCGCCGGCCACGAAGACGTCGTGCTGTGGGTGTTCGACGAGAACCCGCGCGCCCGCCGGTTCTACGAGCGCCTCGGCTTCCGCGCCGACGGCCACGAGAAGTTCGAGACCGTGGACGGCAAGGAGCTGAAGGAGATCCGCTACCGCCTCACCGGCCCGGTGACCTGAGCTCGCTCCGCTGTTCGTTTCCTGCCTACCATCGGCATCCCGATGCGCACACAGGGAGCAGCCGTGGTGTTCCGACCGGTCTTCCGCCGCGACCTGGAGTCCTGCGAGGCCTCGATAGCCCGTGAGGTGTTCGGCGACGCCCTCGACATCAGCGCCCTGACCCTCGCCGAAGGCGGTGTCCTCGGCAGCTTCGGCGTGGCCCGCACCCTCCCGCGCCTGGTCACGTTCCCCAGGGGAGTCCTGACCACCCCGCAACACCAGGCGCGCTACGAACGCTGGCTGATCCACGAACTGACCCACGCCTACCAGTACCAGCACGGGCGCGGCGTCCTCAGCCTCCTGCCCACCGCCATCGCGGGCTTCTTCAAGAAGAGCCTCTACGACTACGGCGGCGTCGAAGGCCTGCGCGGCAAGACCTTCGCGGACTTCAACACCGAGCAGCAGGCGAACATCGTGGCCGACTACTACTACCTCAGCACCTATGAACCTGGTCGCGACCTCTCGGCCTACGAGCCTTACATCCGTTTCGTGCGCTCCGGGGGCTGACGCTGTTCGGCGCTGCGTCCCCGGTGAGCGGTCCTGAGAGCGAAAAGGACAAGCTCCGACCGCGTTGCGGTACGCAACCTGAGCTGTTTTGTCGTGCCACCAGGTGTATGCGGCCACAGGCGGCGAGTCCGTTGTAGAAGCGAACTCTTGGCCTACCTGCGTCGGGTGGCGGTAGATGTCGGTGTGTACATCTATCAGCGGAAACGTGCGTGACGGTGACGGGTGACCCCGTCACACGACCGCGAAAACGGTCGTGCGCCGCGCCATCTCGACAGGTGCGGCGTACGGCCACCGTCACTACGCGATCGTCCGCCGACGTGGTCGATACGGCGCGCTGGCAGTCGCCAGCGAGTCGCGCGAGCAGAGGGACGCACCCCTGCTGTCGAGGCCGATGATCCTTCCCCGCACCTGGTGGATGTCCACCGAACCGGGAATCTTGCAATATTGGTACAACTTCCCCTGGCCGCATTACGATGTTCATGCCAAGATCGCAATTCTGCAAGACGCCAACAGGATCGAGTCGATGACGGTTCAGAACGGCCACGACAGTCCCGATCATCCGGACAAGCAGTCGCCGGAACCTGCAGTGGCTAATGAAGTGGACGCTGGCAGTATGTCTGGTGTGGTGGTGCAGGCGCACACCATCAACGGCAACATCAATCTTGGTGCACCCCATCGGGAAGCGTCTGCGCCGGAAGTGCGTGCACGTCGGAATGGCGTGCTCCTGGTCGTGTTGCCCGTCATCCTGGCGGTCAGTGCGATCATGGTCGTCAGTCTCAATCCAGAGCGATTTGTTCCAAGAGACCAGGGCCAGTCTTCTCCGTCAACGCCGTCTTCGTCTTCCGGTGCAGCAACGGCTTCGCCTTCCGGGTCCGGCTCGACCGCGCAAGCCACCAGTTCCTCGCCGGGCAGATCCCAGGTGTCGCCGCCTCCTCCGCGGAGCACAGCCGAAGTCGCGCCCCTGAAGCCGGCAAATCCCGGGCCGGCGAATCCCGGGCCTGCGAACCTGTCCGCAGGAGCCGACGCGCGCCTCCGAAATTCCTCCACCAGCAAGTGCGTATCCGGAGAAGGTCCCATTTACCCCGGTTTCGGAACATGCAGCGCCAGCCGCTCATACGCGTGGACGTTGCGTCCCTCAGGCGGTGACAGCTTCGAGCTCGTCAACCGCGCGAGCGGAAAATGCCTGTCAGCACCCACCGTCAATAACTACGCGGTCCAGCTCGACCCCTGCGACGGCTCTATCGGCAACGGCAACCTGCACTGGCGCATCGGGAGCACCACTGCGGCGGGCCAGACCCTGCAGAACACCGAAACCGGGCACTGCCTGATCATCGACTCTCCGCCTTTTGGCGGCAGCAGTCAGGTGATGGTGACCACCTGCAACAGCGACCAGTCCCAGCAGCTGTGGAGAAACGACGAAACCGCCTAGCCGCAGAGGTGTGGTCAAGCCGACGAGTGATCGAGGAGATCACTCGGCGCGGGCGCAGCACATGGCCAATTCGTTACTACGTGATCGTGCGCCGATGTGGCCGCGCTGCGGCACGCTGGTAGTCGTCAACCAGGTGAGCCAGCGCATCGCCCCGCCAGCACGCGCCACCCCGTTCGAGTGGGTCCGCCGAGCGTTCGAGCCGGACCATGTCGAGGCCCAGTGGAGTGGGACGCGCCGGCTGCTTGACTCGGCTCGTTCGCGGCTTGCTTTCCCGTGACAGGCGTTGCGGGCGGCTCGGCAGTGGGAGCGACCACGACGAGTCGGGCGAGTTCTGCGGCGGCACGCGTGAGCTGACTCGCGGCCTGCTCAGCGTCGCCGTCCGCCAGCAGCGCACGTCGCACCTCGGCGGCTGTCGTCTCGACAGCGGCCACGGCGGTCAGCACGTCCCCGTGTCTCGTGGTCAGCCGCGCGTCGGGCGCGTTGTCGACAGGTCGCGTTGTGGTGGCGAGCCGGTCGGGAAGTCTTGTCTTGGCCTTCTCGGCTTCGTCCTCAGATTGGGTGTGTTCTCGGGATCGTCTCGTCCCAGTAGTTCCGACGACCTGTCAGCGGGTCTACGCCCGCGTAGACGACCACCCTCAGCGAGCCGCTCGGCAGGACCTCGATCCGCCCGCGCTCGCGGTCCTCGGGACCTGTCTTGCGCTTGGTCATGTGCGGCCGTACGCCCGGCTCGCATCACGCGCGGCACTACGAAACGGACACTTCAGTCCCGACCAAAAGACCAAGGGCTCCGACCTGTTTTCACTGGTCAGAGCCCTTAGTTTCACCCGGCGAAAGGTGGTGCCCCAGGCAGGATTCGAACCTGCGACACACGGTTTAGGAAACCGATGCTCTATCCCCTGAGCTACTAGGGCTGGCGACAGCAGTCTAGCGGGGTACCGCCACCGAGTTGACCAGCGCCCCCGGCTACGGCACGACGGGCCGGTTCCTCACGCACCGTGAACACCCTCAGGGGAGAGTTGCGGCCGTTGGGGGGAAGTGAGACAAGCCACCTTCTTTCGAGTAGAAACGTCAGGTAGGGAGGGTGCGTGAGCAGACCTTGGCCCGACTTCCGTCCCGGCCCGCTCGGTGCCCTCAAGGCTTGGTGGCGTCGGCGGGTGCCTCGGCGCGTTGACGACATCACCTTCGTGCCGCCGGCCAGCAGTCATCAGCAGGAGTTCGAGACTCCGTTGGCCAGCGCCGTGTACGGGTTGGACTTCCAGCTGCGGTTGACCGTGGTCTGGCGGCTCGACCTGGCCACCGGGCTGCGGCACAACTCGCCGAAGAGCGCGGCCATCCACCACGTCCTGCAGCGGGCGAAGGAGATCAGCGGCAAGGCGATGTTGGTGCACCACGCCGCGCTGCAGGTGCAGTTGGGGGACGAGCTCGCCACCGAACGGCAGGTGCCCGGTACGCACGTGTGGGCTCGGGCCGAGCAGGTGAAGGTCACGGTGGGGGACGAGGACCTCGAGATGGCTCGGAAGCACATCGAGCTGTTGAGGAACTCGACGTTCAAGCTGGCCGAGCGGGATGTGGAACGGGCTGAGATCCGGTACCTGCGCGACGAGGTCCTGACGGACGTCGGCACGGCGACGATCTGGTGGTTGCAGCGCAACGGGTACCAGGTGCAAGAGGCGGTC
Source organism: Lentzea jiangxiensis (assembly GCF_900104175.1). Taxonomy (GTDB): domain Bacteria; phylum Actinomycetota; class Actinomycetes; order Mycobacteriales; family Pseudonocardiaceae; genus Lentzea; species Lentzea jiangxiensis. The sequence goes on along the minus strand of NZ_FNIX01000004.1, from coordinate 73,587 downwards.
AAGCTGGCCGACCACCTCGCCGAGTTGGTGAAGATCGCGCAGCGGGAGCCGGCCACGCACTGGGCCGAGTCGCTGGTGAGCAGCGTCGAGCGGGCCATGCCCGAGCTCGAGGACGTGCACCGCAAGGACCTGCGGCTGCACCTGGTCAAGGCGCTGAGCGTCTACGGGGGTGCTCGGGTGGCCGCGGAGTTCGCTGATCAGGTCGGGTTGCCCGCGGGCGAACCGCACCGGAACGGACACGTCTAGGCTCGGTGAGGTGCTGACCCAACTTCGCAGTGCCGCGGTTGTCGCCGGGTTGCGGGCCCTGGCCCGGCTCACGCCCTACGCCGAGGCGGAGCTCATCGGGCTCCGCAAGGTCGTCAAGCCCGGTGACGTGTGCGTCGACGTCGGGGCCGCGTTGGGGCTCTACACGGTGACGCTCTCGCGACTGGTCGGTCCACACGGGACTGTGCACAGCGTCGAGCCGCTGGTGTTCGCGCACCCCGCCCTGTCGTACGTCCTGCGGCCCCGGGAGGGGCGGAACATCAAGCGGCACTCGGTGGCGCTTGGTGCCGAGGAGCAGGGGCGTGAGGTCATGAGCGTCCCGGTGCGGCACGGGAGTCCCGTCACCGGGCGGTCGTTCCTCACGGCGGGGGCGGACGGGCTGGGGTCCAACGAGGAGTTCGAGCAGCACCTGGACGTGCTCGTCAAGACGGACACGCTCGACCACTTCGTGCAGGAGCAGGGGATCTCGCGGCTCGACTTCGTCAAGGCGGACGTGGAGGGGGCCGAGCTCAAGGTGCTCGAGGGGGCGAAGGAGACCATCGAGCGCTTCAGGCCCGCGTTCCTGCTGGAGATCGAGGAACGGCACGTCGAACGGTTCGGGTACCGGGCCGAGGACGTCGCCGGCTTCCTGATCGAGCGCGGGTACCGGATGAGCACGTGGCACGGCGGTGAGTGGGTGCCCACGGACGCCGTCGGGGGCGAGATCCGCAACTACCTCTTCCGGGCTTAGGCCGGCCGGGCGAAACCCGGGATCGGAGTGCACGGCGGGGATCCGGGGCGCGTCTTGCGGATGTGCAGGACAACGTGGAGATCGCTCGGTTGAGCCTCGGGCTGCTCGTCGCCGTCACCGTCCCGGTCGGCTTCGCCAGGCAGGGGCAACGTCTGTGGGTCTGCGTCGCGCTCAGCCTGGTGTACGCGGCCTATGTCGTGTTCCCGGCGGTCGACGGGGTCGCGGCCGTCGCCTCCTGGCTCTGCGCGGGGCTCGCCACGGCGATCCTCGGCGTTCTCGGGCGTCGGGCGGGGGAGGACCCAGTAGTCGTTCGTGCGCGCAAGAACCCCCGCGAGGTCTGGGAATGGTTTCGCCTGCGGTGGTGGCCGATCACGGTGCTGCTCGCCCTGGTGACCACGGTGCTCGTGGCGATTCTCAGCAGCAGGGGGTCACGGGCCTCCGGCCTCCTGGTCGCCGCGCTGCAGGACCACCGGTGGTCTGTCGTGCTGTCCGGCATGATCACGGCCGTCTTCGTCGGTGACGACCTCATCCGTGTGGTGTTGCGGCCGCTGGTGCGCCAGCTCAAGCAGCAAGGGGTCGACGTGGCGTCACTGGCGCCGACGAGTGCGCACATCGGCTGGATGGAACGGGCGTTGGTGTTCATCCTGGTCGCCGGCGGGCAGGCGGAGGCGGCGGCGCTGGCCATTACGATCAAGGCGTTGTTCCGGATCAGCACGGACCGCAGCCGAGACTTCACCGAGTACTACCTGGTCGGTACGTTGACCAGCGTCGTGCTGGCGACGATCGTGGCCATCACCGTGAGGCTCGGGATCGGGCTGTCGCCGCTCTGAAGGTTGTGATGAACAGGTTCTGGGAGCACGAGTACTTCCGCGCGTTGCTCGCCCTCGGGCTGCCGGCCGAGGACTTCGCGGTCACCGGTAGTGCTGTGCTGTACGCCCACGGTGTGATCGGCGACCCGCGGGACCTCGACGTGCTGGCGCGGGGGAAGGCCTGGGACCGCGTGGCGCGGCTCGGTGAGCCGAAGCCGACACCGCTCGCCGAGGGAGCGGAGATCGCGTTGGGAGACATCCAGTTCCTGGACCGCTGGTTCCCCGGATGGGACACCGACGTGCTGATCGACGAGGCGGACGTCCTGCACGGCTTGAGGTTCGTGCGGCTCGAGGTCATCAGGGCCACGAAGGCGATGCTGGGACGGCCGCGGGACCTGGAGCACGTCGAGCTGATCGACGCCCATGTCGCGAAAGGCCTGACATAAGTAGAGGACGCCGACCCCTGGGGGTGGATCGGCGTCCTCATCTCGAAGGCCTACAAGCTGTAGACCTCAAGCTCGTACAGGGAGTACCCGTACCGGGTGGCCCGTTGGGTACCCGTCATGCGGAGGTATCTCGCATCCTGTGGTGAGAACGCTACGACATCCTCGCCGCCATCGCCAGCACTTGTGGAGAAAACGTTTCTCCAGGTCGTTCCGTCATTGGAAATCTCGATGCGGTAGCTCCTGCCGAACGCCGGCTCCCACCGCAACACCGCGCGACCGATCCGTTGCACTGCGCCGAGATCGACCTGGATCCACTGGTCGTCGCTCCAGTCGCTCGCCCACCGGGAGGTGGGGTTGCCGTCCACCGCGTGGGACGGCGGGAGGGTGTTCCAGCCCGTTTCGTGGGACGACGCGGTGGCGGTGCGGCCCGCTGCCAGGTTGGTGGTGTTCTGGCCGCGGCGGGACGGGAACTGCACGACCTGCTGGTAGGTCGGGCGGTTCTGCCAGTGGATCTTGTCGTGGGTGATGCCGCCCATGGCGCGGTGGATGATCGTGTCGGCGCACCACTGGTCGCCCGCGGCGCAGTCCGCGTCGCCCGGGTAGACGCCGGTGGCGGGCTTGGCGACGGCGGCCTGCAGCGAGGTCACGAGGGCTGTGCGGCAGCCGGTCAGAGTGCCTCCACCGCAGTAGGTCTGCGGGAACGCGCCCTGGACCGGGTCGCCGAGGACCTTGCGCAGGTCCTTGTCCACGTAGCCCCACCAGCCGTACTGGAACGACGAACCCTTGTGCGGTGCGGCACCGTGCGTGTCGGACGGGGCCTCGTCGATCTGGACGGCACCGACGATCGCGTCGAACAAGCCGTCGCCCAGCGATGTCTTGAACTGCGCCTCGACGAGGAGGGGCCACCAGGCATCGAGAATCCGGATGGCTTCGGCGTGTCCGTATGCCTTGCTGCCCTTCGAGGTCTCCTTGCGCAACGAACCGGAGCGTTGCCAGTCCTTCAGCTTCTGCACGGCCGGGGCGAGGGCCGGGTCGACCGGCGCCGACTCGACGACGCGCAGCAGTTCGGGCAGCACCTGTTCGGCGCGCAGGTCGGCCACGGCCGCCTCGGCCATGACGCGGGTCAGGGACGCGCGGGTCACCTTCTGGCCCGACGCGATCAGGGCCCGCACCCGCTTGTCGAGCAGGTCGCCGCGGTGCACGGAGCTGTGGCCGAAGCCGCCGAAGGTGAAGTCGCGGGCCTGCTTGTTGTTCCAGGAGATGTAGTAGTCCTGGTTGATCGAGTTCGGGTGCGCGGCGAACGGCGTGTACGCGGCGGTGTTCTCGTCGCCGTTCCAGTCCACCCACTCGTACTCGGGACGGGCCCAGGTCGGCAGGTTCGGGTCCACAGTGGAACGGCGCACCGGGTTCAGGCCCGAGTTGAAGTACGCGGTGTCGCGGGAGTCCACGTAGAACCAGTTGAACGCGTAGCCGATCTTGTCGGCGGCGCGCTGGAAGTCGGCGGCCGAACGGATGGCGCCCGGGTCGTTGAGCTCCTGGAAGCCGATGATCGAGTCGACCTCGTGCATGTACGTCGAACGCAGCGTCGTGTACGCCACGACCTTGCCGCCGACGGTGGCACGGCTCGTCACCAGCCCGTACTTGGTCCGGTACATCACCAGCGTGTAAGAACCGGCCGGCGTGCCGTCGGCGACGGTCGGCTTCCAGGCGTTCTTGCGCTCCAGCCGTTCCATCGGCAGGCAGGCGCCGCGGTACAGGTACGACGAGGAGGCCTTGGTGGCGGGGGAACCGTCCGGGTTGCACAGTTCGACGGCGTAGGTGTCGACGATGTCGTGGCCCGACGAGGTCGCGCTCCACGAGTAGTCGACGCCCCGGCCGAGCTGCACGTACATCGAGACGCCGGCGAACGAGACGCCGCGCGAGCGGATGCCGGGACCGTTGAGCTCCTGCAGCAGCAACAGCTGCGGTGCGAAGTACCCGGTCTGCGGGCCCCACACGGCGATCGGGTTACCGGTGTCGGTGTGCGCGCCGGAGACGGACAGCGCGTTCGACATGCCGTGCTTCTTGTTCAGCAGGTCGGCGGGCAGCACGCCGTCGGAGAAGATCCCGCGGGCCTTCTCCAGTTCCGGCGACGCGGGAACGGCGACCGCGGTGCCCGTGCCGCCCACCTCGTCGTAGACCATGCGCTCGGGGGTGATGCTGCCGGAGTCGGGCAGCGCCACGCCCGCGGGGCTCGCGGGGGAGGCCGAGTAGGGGAACGACTGTCCGTCGTGGAGGGTCAGCACGGCCTCGGGGTCGTTCTGCGCCCGGAACGCCTTCCACACCTGCTCGCCGGTGGTGGCGCCGTACCTGTTCTGCGCGGCCAGCTTCACGAGCGCCGACTGCACCTCACCGCCACCGCCCGCGCCGAACAGGCCGCCGACCACCGAGGCGATCGCCACCATGTCGGTCGACTTGAACGGCTGGATGTCGTTCCAGTTCGTGATGGCGTCGGCATGCCCGGTCAGGACGTACTCGCCGGGGAAGTTCCGCGCCGCGATCGACTGCGTGATGTAGGCGTTGATCCCGGAGATGTAGTCGTCGACGTCGGCCAGCGCCTGGCGCCCGCGCTCCCCGCCCTTCGCCGCGGCGGTGTCGATCTGCTTCTGCAGATCGGCCTCGGTGTACGGGATCTGGTTGTAGAAGCTCTGCTCCAGCACGCGGTTGCCCGGCGCGCCGCCGGCGAACCCGGTCAGCCGGCCGCGGCCGAGGTGGCGGAAGAGGTCCATCAGCCACAGGCGGTCCTGCGCGGCCGCGAACCCGGCGCCGAACATCGTGCCGGACCGCGTGGTGCCGGTGATGTGCGGCATGCCGATCTTCTTGTCGCGCACGATCGTCACGTCCGACCGCGGCTTGACGGTGCTCTCGACCTGGTCGGACGGCACGCCGAACGACCCGTCGTTGAAGAAGTCCGACAGCTGGGCGTTGGTCAGGCCGCTGTGGCCGGCGACGAGGCCGTCGTACTTGGCGAGCTGGTCGGCCGAGTGCGCGGGCCTGGTGCCGAACGCCTTGTGGCCGAGGATCTCGGCCAGCGTCGCGTTGCCGTTGTTGCCGGGCGGCAGGATGTCGCCGCACTGGCCGAGGCAGTGGTCGTCCGCGGTGTACGCGGGCGCGAGGGGTTCGGCCTGGGCCGCGGACGGGACGATCATGAGGGAGGCGGTGACGGCGGCGGTCGCCAGCAGGGACGTCACCGGATTGGCTCTCCGCATCCGCGAAGCTCCTCTCCGTGCAGGGCTATTGTGACGTACGTTACTTTCCGGTAAGCCTATTGCGAAAGAGCTTCGCGTTTAGCGGACCGGAGCCGGAGGTGCTGTACCGATTCGGCAACTCATCGAAAAGACATATGGGCAGAAACGAGGGTGCGAACGCCTTCTGAATCGGAATACCCGGGGCGTATCCGTGTTTCTGGTACGTCATTCCACCCAGTGGGATTTCGATGTTTCGTCACTCAGTGTCCCGATGATCCCTCCAAATCCCAGGTGAAGCGCCTACGCAGCGAAGTCGTCCCTCAATTCCGGTAACTGTGAACGGTGCCGGTGATCTGGAAAACCCGTTACCACATGGTGAGATAACTGAGAATTAACGTGACCTTCGGCTTCTGTACGCGAAGATCACGACATGAGGGAGCACGGAACGCCAATGCGGGAGGCGTCGTGATCAAGGTTCTGCTGGCCGACGACGAGGACCTCGTCCGTTCCGGCCTTCGCATGATCCTGAGCAGCGTCGGAGACATCGAGGTAGTTGCTGAATGCGATGACGGGCACCTGGTAGCCGACCTGGCACGCCAGCACCGCCCACACGTGGTCCTGCTCGACATCCGGATGCGCACCTCGGACGGGCTGGTGGCCCTGCGGCGGCTGCGGACCCTGCCCGACCCACCGAGGGTCTGCATCCTGACCACGTTCGACGTCGACGAGTACGTGTCGGAAGCACTGCGCCTCGGTGCGGCGGGCTTCCTCCTCAAGGACACCGAACCGGAACAGCTCGTGAAGGCCGTGCGCGACCTTGCGCGCGGAGGTGCGGTTCTCGACCCCGGCGTCGCGGCGAGGGTTCTCGCGGCGGTGGCCGACGGCGAACGGATGGCGGAGCCGGCCAGGAGGCTGCTCCAGAGCCTGTCCGAGCGCGAGCGCGAGGTGCTCGTGCTGATCGGCCAGGGCATGTCCAACGCGGAGATCGGCGGCACGCTGCACCTGTCGGAGGCGACGGTGAAGGGCTACGTCTCGTCGGTGCTCGGCAAGATCGGCGCGGTCAACCGCGTGCAGGCCGCGCTGGTGGCCTACCGCGGCGGCCTGATCGCCTAGCTAGTTCCCGGAGACGATCTCGGGTACCTCGTCCACCGAGGGCTCGACCTCGACCCTGTTGCGGCCGTGCCGCTTGGCGCGGTAGAGCGCCATGTCCGCGGCCGCGAACAGCTGGTCCAGCTTGGCCGGTCCCGCCGCGACACCGATGCTGACCGTCGGGCGGCGGACCGGGCCGAGCACCATCGTCCAGTCGTGCCCGTCGACGGCCGCGCGGATCCGCTCGGCCACGTTCGGGCCGACGTCCATGTTCGGGCCGGTGTCGCCGAGCAGCACCACGAACTCGTCGCCGGCCCAGCGCGCCACCAGGTCGTCCGCCCGGCACTCGCGCCGCAGCAACGCCGCGATCTCGCGCAGCGCCGCGTCGCCCGTCGCGTGCCCGGCGTCGTCGTTGACGCTCTTGAACCAGTCGACGTCGACCAGCACCAGCCACGGCACCCGGCCGCGTGCCGCCGTCGACTCCAGCAGCGCCGCCGCCGCGCGTTCCAGCCCGAGCCGGTTCGCGAGCCCCGTCAACGGGTCGCGCGCCGCCGCCTCCTGCGCCGCCACCGCGAGCCGTTGCGCCTGCACGGCCACGCGGCGCTGCTCCAGCGCCTGGCCGAGGCCTTCCTGCAACGTCTCCCTGGCCGTGCTGGAGGCCCGCATGGAAAGGCGCAACGCCTCGGCTTCGCCCTGCGCGTCACCCAGCGCGTGGCAGATGTCCGCGAGCTCCGTGGAGAACCGCAGCAGCAGCGACGTGTCGTTGATGCGTTCGGCGTGCGTCACCGCATGAGACGCGAGTGTGCGCGCCTCGTCGAAATCGCCTTGTTCGCGGCGCACGACGGAGAGCACCCAGTTGCCGACCGAGATGCCCCACAGGTCTTCGGCGTCCAACGACAGCCGCAGGGTCTCCTCGCCCATCTCCTCGGCCTTGTCCAGCTGGCCGACGCCGGCGAGGGACCGCCCGCACGCACCGAGGAGAGCGCGCCGGTGGCCCTCGTCCTTGACGATGCCCAAGCCCTCGTCCAGGTACGCCAGGGCTTCCTCGAAGATCGCGGGCGCCGCAGCGGGAGGTCCGGAGCAGGCGCGGAAGTTGAGCGAGCCGCCGAGGCGCTGCAGGCACTGCGCCAGCACGTCGGTGTTGCCCGCGCGCCGTGCCACCTGGACGGACAGCCGCAGCATGTCCAGGGCGGCGCGCCGGTTGCCGATGCCCTCCATCAGATAACCGAGGGAGCCCATCGTGTGGGCCACGGCCGGGCTGTCGGAACGTTCGGCGTCGAGGTCGGTCCACCCCTCGGCGGCCAGCTCCAGGGCCAGCGGTATCCGGCCGAGGCGCCACGCCATCACAGCACGGTTGACCAGCACCGCGGAGCGCACCCAGCGGTCGGCTCCGGGGGAGACCTTCGTGACCACCTCGTCGAAGAGGCTGTTCGCCTCCGGCACACGGCCAGCGTTGTACAACGCGCGGACCTCGAGGTCCAGCCGCGGAATCTGGCCCGCTACCAGCGGATCGCGCTGCTCCACTCGATCATCGACTCCGTTCCGACTCGCCGAGCGGCCCGCACAGGCTACCGGGTTGGTCGCGCCCCGTACCGATCGTGGTGCAGGACGTCGTCGAGGGGCAGCCGGTTGCGCCAACCGTGACGTTCCAGATCGGGAGTGTCGGGCAGTGATCGAACCGGACCGACGCACAACCACGCAACCGGACGGACCCTGGTGGGGATGTCCAGCAGGCGGCGCAGCACATCTTCCCGGTAGAAGCTCACCCAGCCCACACCGAGGCCCTCTTCGGTCGCGGCGAGCCACAGGTTCTGGATGGCCAGGCACACGGAGTACAAACCCGCGTCCGCGATCGCGTGACGGCCCAGAACGGCGGGTGAGCCCCGGTCCGGGTCGTACGTCACCACGATGCCGAGGGACGACTCCATGACCCCTTCGACCTTGATGCGCGAGAACGCCTCGGCACGTTCCGGGTCGAGCTGGGCCGCGAACACGCTGCGTTCCGCCTGGACGTGGTCGCGGAATGCGCGCCGGATCGATTCATCCCGCACGAGCACGAAGTCCCACGGCTGGGAAAGGCCGACGCTCGGAGCCGCGTGCGCGGCGGTCAGCACCCGTCGCAGCACGTCGGACGGGATTTCTTCGCCGGAGAACTCAGCTCGCGTGTCCCTGCGCCGGTGCACAACTTCGTACAGGTTCATTCCTGCGATCGTGCCTCACTCGAAAGCACCAACTTCACACCGGAGAGGTGGCGCTGATCTCATCCGGGGGATACACCGATCGGATGCGGAGAATGAGAGGTGGTCTCGGCTCGGCAATCGCATTCGGCGTCGGAGTCGGCGTGACCGCGTTCACCGGCGCCTGGCCGCTGCTCGCCCTGGTCCTGCTCGCGGCGGTCGTCGTGGCCGTCTCGCTGCGGACCACGGTCGTCGGGGCGGCGTTCGCGGCGGTGCAGTGCTGGGGCCTCTACGCGACCTTCCTGGTGGGTGTTCGCGGCGATCTGACGGTCGACGAACACACGACCTGGGTGCTCGCGTTGCTGGTGCAGCTCGCCGCGCTGGCCTTCCTGACCGGCGCGGCGGTCCGCGTCATCGTCCCTGTGACGGATACGGCAGCAAAGCCATCTCCCGTGCGTTCTTGATCGCGGTGGCGACCTGGCGCTGCTGCTGCGGCGTCAGGCCGGTCACCCGGCGGGAGCGGATCTTGCCCCGGTCCGAGACGAACTTGCGCAGCAGCGTGACGTCCTTCCAGTCGACGACGGTCACGCCCTCCTTCGCGAGGAGGTTCACCCTGCGCTTGAGCGGCCTCTTCTCGCGCATCACCAGCTCGCCTTCGACACGCCGGGCAGCTCACCGCGGTGGGCCATCTCCCGCAGGCGGACGCGGGACAGGCCGAACTTCCGGTTGTAGGCGCGCGGCCGTCCGTCCACGACGTCCCGGTTGCGCAACCGCGTCGGCGACGCGTCCCGGGGCAGCTCCTGCAGGCCCCGCAACGCTTCCTCGCGCGTCTCGGGGTGCCGCAGCTTCTCCTTGAGCTCGGCGCGGCGGTCCGCGTACCGGGCCACGACCTCGCGGCGGCGCCGGTCCGCGGCGATCTTCGACTTCTTCGCCACGTCAGCGCTCCTCTTTGAACTCGACGTGCTTGCGCGCTACGGGGTCGTACTTGCGCAGCACCAGCCGGTCCGGGTCGTTGCGGCGGTTCTTGCGGGTCACGTACGTGTAGCCGGTGCCGGCGGTGGACCTCATCTTGATGATGGGCCGGACGTCGGTGCTCTTGGCCATCAGAGGTTCACCCCCTGAGCGCGCAACCGGGCCACGGCGGCCTCGATGCCCACCTTGTCGACGGTCTTGATGCCCTTGGCGGACAACGTCAGCGTCACGAAGCGGTTCAGCGACGGCACGAAGTACCGCTTGCGCTGGACGTTCGGGTTCCACCGGCGCCGGGTCTTGCGCTGTGAGTGCGAGACGCGGTTGCCGAAGCCCGGCTCCCGGCCGGTCAGCTGGCAGCGCACTGGTACCTCCAGATTGAAACGACTTTCGTTTTCATCTACGGTACCTCACATGGAAACCGTTGTCGTCATGGTGGCGGGGCTGGTCGACCACGACGTCGCCGTGCGGGTGTGGCGTGACCGGCCCGGGTCGGTGCTCGTGCGGCACGTCGCCGGGGAAACGTGCGTGCGGCGCTGGGTCGACGGCATCGCGACCGACGTGGAACTGCTGCACGGCTGCGTCTCCTGCACCGTCCGGGAGGACCTGCGGGAGCTGCTCGGCGCGTTCGCGGGCCACCCGGTCGTGCTGCACCTGGACCCGTTGCTGGAACCGGACGTGGTGCGCCGCGACCTCGGCGTCGAGGTGGAGTGCGTGATCACCGTGCTGGACGCGGCGACGTGGCTCGACGACGCGCTGGGCGACGCCTCGATGGTCACCGACGAGCGCACGGTGGCGCAGGTCGTCGTGGCGCAGGCCGAGGCCGCCGACGTGCTGGTGCTGCAAGGAGACGCGGACGGGCGAACTCTCGCCGTGCTCGACCGCGTCGCCCCCGGCGCGCACCGCTGCACGCCCGAGACGGTCGTCGTGCGCAAGGGCACGCGGCCTCGCATGGTGCCCCTGACGCCGGAATGCGGTGTCTCGACGGCGGTTTTCACGGCTGACCGGCCGTTCCACCCGGCGCGGCTGAACGACGCGCTCGACTCGTTGCTCGACGGCACGGTCGTGCGCTCGCGCGGCCGGCTGTGGGTCGCCGACGAACCGGACGTCGCGCTGCACCTGGAGTCCGCGGGCGGCGGGATGCACGTCGGCGAGGGTGGTCCCCGCGCGGGGAAGACGACCCGGATCGTGGCGATCACCCTGGGCGAACCGGACTCCATCACCGCGGCGTTCGCCGAAGCGCTGCTGACCGACGACGAACTGTCCTTCGTGGACTCGATCCGAAAGCTGGAGATCTGATGAAGCCCGGTATCCACCCCGACTACCACCCGGTCGTCTTCCAGGACGCGTCCACGGGCAAGACGTTCCTGACCCGCTCGACCGCCACGTCGAGCAGGACGGTCGAGTGGGAGGACGGCAACAGCTACCCGCTGCTGGTCGTCGACATCACCGCCGACTCGCACCCGTTCTGGACCGGCACGCAACGCCTCGTCGACACCGCCGGGCGGGTCGAGAAGTTCAACCGCCGCTACGGAAAGCGAGAGCGCTGATGGCCGTTCCCAAGCGCAAGACGTCCCGGTCCAACACCCGTCACCGCCGCTCGCAGTGGAAGGCCACGGCACCGGAGCTGGTGCGCGTGCGGACCTTGGACGGCAAGGAGCTCCTCGTGCCGCGCCGTCTCGTTGCCGCCTACAAGCGCGGGTTGATCTAGGGCCGGAGCTGGACCGTTCCGTCCGGTGAGTCGCGCCACTGGTCGAAGGGGCGGTCCAGCCTCCACCCCGTGCCGTCGTGGTCGAGCACGCGGTTCTCGCAGGTGTCCGGATTGGACAGCGACTCGAACAGGTCGATGCTCCAGTCGAAGAACCGGCGGCACAGCAACCTGATCGTCAGCCCGTGCGACACGACCAGCACGGTCTTCGGGTGGTTCTCGTCCTCGTGCATCCGCACGGTCAGCCCGTCGAGGAACGCCGCCACGCGGTCGTCCACGTCCGCGCCGGACTCGCCGTTGGGCAGCCGGAAGAAGAAGTGGCCGAACGCGTGCCTCTGGTGCTTGAGCACCTCCTGCTGCACCGGGTCCTGGAGGTTGCCCCAGTCCTGCTCGCGCACCCGCGGCTCGGTGACGACGCGCTCCGCGGAGATGCCCAGCAGGTCGAACGTCCGCCTCGTCCTCGTGTACGGGGAGACGTAGGCCGCGACCGGGCCGTCGCCGATCAGGTCCTCGATCACCGGTCCGGCGGCGCGTGCCTGCTCCTCGCCCGTCTCGGTCAGCGGCAACGCGTGGTCGGGGATGCGGCAGTAGGCGAGCTCGTCGACGTTGCCGAGGCTTTGGCCGTGGCGCAGCAGGATGATCCGCACCTCACCATCGTGCCCCACCCCCGAGGGTGCTCCGGGCGTTACAGTGCTCGGCGAGTCGAGGAGGATGGTGTCACATGATCAAGTACATCGCGCTGTACAAGAGGCCCGACGACCCCGAGGGCTTCGACCAGAGGTACTTCGAGTCGCACCTGCCGATCGTGGGCTCGGTCCCCGGACTGGTGCGCGCCGAGGTCGCGAAGGTGCAGCGGGTGTACCTGGCCGGCTTCCTCGGTGAGACCGAACCCCATCTCATCGCGGAGATGTACTTCGACTCGCCGGAGTCGTTCAAGGCCGCCATCCAGTCGCCGGAGTGGGCGACGTCCGGCGCCAACCTCGCCGAGATCGGCGGGATGGAGCTCGTCGCCATGTTCAGCGCCGAGGTGGTCGAGCGGTGAAGGCCGTCGTCATCGGTGGCGGCACGATGGGCGCGGGCATCGCGCACCTCCTGCTCGCGGGCGGCCACGAGGTCACGCTGTCCGAGGCCGACGCCGAACGCGCCGAGCAGGGCAGGCTCGCCATCAGGCGCTCGCTCGACAGGGCGCAGGAGAAGGGCAAGCTCGCCGACGCCGCCGCGGTGTTCGCGAACCTGGGCACGGGCGAGCTGCCCGCGGACGCCGAGCTGGTCGTCGAGGCCGTGCCCGAGAACGTGCCGCTCAAGCAGAAGGTGCTGGGTGTCGCGGCCGGGAAGTGCCCGAACGCGGTCCTCGCCTCCAACACGTCCTCGCTCTCCATCGCGGAGATCGCGGCGGGACTGCCCGGCGAACGCGTGCTCGGCATGCACTTCTTCAACCCCGTGCCGGTGCAGCAGCTCGTCGAGCTCGTGCACCACGAGGGCGTCGACCCGGCGAACGTGGCCAAGGCGCGGGCCTGGGCCGAGGAGATGGGCAAGACCGTCATCGAGGTGCGCGACTCACCGGGGTTCGCCACGTCGAGGCTCGGCGTCGCCGTCGGCATGGAGGCGATCCGCATGCTGGAGGAGGGCGTCGCCTCCGCGGCGGACATCGACACGGGCATGAAGCTCGGCTACCGCTGGCCGATGGGGCCGCTGGAGCTGACCGACCTGGTCGGCCTCGACGTGCGGCTGGCCATCGCCGAGCACCTCGCGGCCGAGCTGGGGCCGCGGTTCGACCCGCCCCGGCTCCTGCGGGACAAGGTCGCCCGCGGCGAGCTCGGGAAGAAGACGGGTCAGGGCTTCTTCACCTGGTAGACAGGCTGTCGTGCGCATCCGTGAGCTGGCCGAGGACGACCTCGACGCCGTGTTCCGCCTCCGCAAGCTCGCGTTCGGCTCGACCGAGCGACCCCAGCGGATCGTGCGGCCCGGGTCGCACGGACTCGTCGCCGAGATCGACGGCCGGGTCGCCGGAGTGCTCGGCATCGGCGCCTACGCGCAGTTCTACGGCGGCGCCGCGGTCCCCATGGGCGGGATCGGCGGCGTCGCCGTCGACGGCGCGTCGCGCGGGCGCGGTGTGGCGAACGCGCTGCTCCGCGAGGCCCTGACGACCATGCGCGAGCACGGCCAGGCGATCTCGGCGCTCTACCCGACCGTGCCGACGCTGTACCGCAAGTTCGGCTGGGAGCGCACCGGCGTCTTCGAGTGGGTCGAGCTGCCGATGGACAGGCTGCTGTCGGTGCCGCGGCCGTCCGAGCCGATCCCGTCGCGCCCGGCGCGGGAGAGCGACCTCGCCGCGCTGCACGACTGCTACCTCGAGGTGGCGCGGACGGTCGACGGCCTGGCCGACCGCCGCCCGCCGCGGATCGACCTCGCCGAGGTGCTCGAGATGGACCTGGTGAGCGTGCTGCCCGGCCCGAACGGCCTGCGCGGCTACCTGACGGCCACCCGCGAGGCCGGCGGCGACATGGGCCGGCTCAAGGTCTTCGACCTCATCGGCGTCGACGTCGAGGCGCAGCTCACCCTCCTGGCGTCGCTGGCTTCCTGGGCGGGCACGCTCGAAGCGGTCGACCTGCGGATCACCGACCCGGCGACGGTGGGCCTCCTCGGTGGCACGCCCCTGCGCCATTCGGTGTGGACCTCGACGTGGATGCAGCGGGTCGTCGACCTGCCCGCCGCCGTGGCCGCACGGGGCTGGCCCCGGCTCGCGAACACCGCGGTGGACGTGGAGGTCGTCGACGAGCACGCGCCGTGGCACGCCGGTCGGCACCGCCTCGTCGCGGAGGACGGAGCCGTGCGCGTCGAGCCCGGTGGCAGCGGGGCGGTGCGGCTGCACGCGCGGGCGCTCGGACCGTGGTTCTCCGGTGCTCAGAACACTCACGCGCTGCGGCGCGCGGGTCTGCTGGAGGGCGATCCGGCCGATGCGGTGGTGCTCGACCAGCTCGCCGGATCGGCCGGGACGCCGAGGCTCGCCGACTTCTTCTGACGCGCGTCACTGTTCACCCGAACGGCTCGTTCGAGTAACAATGGGGTCGTGGCGGGGGACCAGGACGACGTCAGGCATGCCTACGGCGACAACATGGGGTGGCGCCTCAAGGGCTACGCGAAGCGCCGCAGCGGGGCACCGGTCAGCGCGCGGGAGATCACGCGCGAGCAGTTCCTCCGGATCCGGCCGTTGTTCGACGCCGAGGACAACCCGTGGCTGGTGGACCTGAACGAGGTGGTCCCGGACATCCGGCAGCGCGTCGAGCAGGTGCTCGGCCCGCTCGACCCCGACCAGGACTACTACGTCACCGGGCACCCGCTCGACTGGGACAAGGACCCGGTGCAGGTGGCGCGGGACCTGCTCGACGTCCGGTACCCGCTCGCGAGGGCGGCGTTCCTCGGCGGCAGCGTCGCGGCGGGGACCTACACGGCGAACTCCGACCTGGACATGGTCGTGATCGTCGACGACCTGCCCGGCGCGTTCCGCGAGACGCTGCAGCACCGCGGCTGGCCGGTGGAGCTGTTCTGCCACACGCTCGAGTCGTTCCAGGACTTCGTGGCCAGGGACGCCGAAGGCCGACGGCCACCGTTGCTGAACATGTGCGCCAAGGGCTTCCTCATGCTCGACGCCGACGGCACCGGGCAACGCCTGCGAGCCGAAGCGCGCGCTCTGCTGGACGCCGGCCCGCCTCCTCCGACGGTCACCGAGCTGGAAGACCGCCGTTACGGCACCACCGACCTGCTGGAAGACCTGATCGGCGCACGGGACGAGGACGAACGGCTGTTCGTCGCGGCGAGGCTGCTGACCTGCGTGGGCGAGCTCGCCCTGGTCGTGCAGAACCGGTGGCTCGGGCACGGCAAGTGGCTGCTGCGGCGGCTGCGCGACGCCAAGGAGGACGAGCTCGTGGACGCCTACCGGGCGTTGGTGCGCGGTGAAGGCGCCGAGCGGTTCATCGCCGTCGTCGAGGCCGTGCTGGAGTCCGCGGGAGGGCGGATGGAGGCCGGTTACCGCCGGGCTGCGCCACCGCGCTGACCAACTACGCTCTCCGTTCGTGCTGCTCGTCGTCCTGGAGCTGATCGGTATCGCGGTCTTCGCCGCCTCCGGGGCGGTCGCCGCGGTCCGCGCGCGCCTCGACGTGTTCGGCGTGACCGTCCTGGCCCTCACGACGGCGCTGGGCGGTGGCATTGTCCGCGACGTCCTGCTCGGCGTGCACCCGCCGACGAGCCTGCGCAACTGGACGTACCTGCTGGTCGCGGGCGGCACCGGTCTGGTCGTCTTCTGGTTCCACCCGCAGGTCGCGAAGCTCCGCCGCAGCGTGCTGCTGCTGGACGCCGTGGGCCTCGGCCTGTTCGTCACGTCCGGCACGTCGACCGCGCTCGCCCTCGGCGCCCCTCCGTACGCGGCGTGCCTGATCGGGATGACGACGGGCATCGGCGGTGGAGCGCTCCGCGATCTTCTTCTCCGGGAGATCCCGCTGGTCCTGAGGAGAGAGATCTACGCCGTTGCGGCTCTTGCCGGAGCGGTCGTCGTCGCGGTCGGCGAATGGGCGAAGCTGCCCCAAGGCCTGGTCGCGCTCACCGGCGCGTCGTTGATCATCACCGTCAGGCTGATCGCGCTCTGGCGGAAGTGGAACGCGCCGGTCGCACGGGGCCTGGAGGGCTAGCGGGAACTAACGCGGTACTCACATCCGCAGTTAGGGCCCTTCTCAGGCGGCTCTCAGATCCCTCGGCAAGACTGCCCCCATGCGCATCCTCGTTGTCGATGACGATCGGGCGGTCCGGGAGTCACTCCGCCGCTCGCTCCAGTTCAACGGCTACCAGGTCGAGACTGCCGGGGACGGCATGCAGGCCCTGGAGTCGGTGACCGCCGCCAGGCCGGACGCGATGGTGCTCGACGTGATGATGCCGCGCCTCGACGGGCTCGAGGTGTGCCGCAGGCTGCGCAGCACCGGCGACGACCTGCCGATCCTCGTGCTGACCGCGCGCGACGCCGTGAGCGACCGGGTGTCCGGGCTGGACGCCGGTGCCGACGACTACCTGCCCAAGCCGTTCGCGCTGGAGGAGCTGCTGGCCCGGTTGCGCGCCCTGCTGCGCCGCGCCGCCCACGACGACGACGTCGCCCAGAAGTCCGCGGCCGCGCTCAAGTTCGCCGACCTGGAGCTGGACCCGTCCACCAGGGACGTCCGCCGCGGTGACCGGCCGATCAGCCTCACCCGCACCGAGTTCGCGCTGCTCGAGCTCCTGCTGGCGCACCCGCGCCAGGTGCTCACCCGCAGCCGCATCCTGGAGGACGTGTGGGGGTACGACTTCCCGACCTCGGGCAACGCGCTGGAGGTCTACGTGGGGTACCTGCGCCGCAAGACGGAGGCGGACGGCGAGCCGAGGCTGATCCACACGGTGCGCGGGGTGGGCTACGTCCTGCGGGAGACCCCTCCGTGATGCTCGAGCCCCAAGGACGCCTCCAGCGGGCGTCGCTGCGGGCCCGGGTCACGTGGCTCGCGGCGTTCTGCGTGGCCGGTGCGGTCGCGTTGGTGTCCCTCGGTGCGTACATGGTCGTGCGCAAGAGCACGTACGACGCGCTCGACGACGGTCTGCGCCAACGCGCCGCCACGGTGGCGAACAGCAAGAAGGTCACCTCGCCCGACGAGGTCGCCAACTACCCGGCGGCGTTCCTCGCGGCCGGTGACGTGAAGATGGGCGTGCTGCTGGCCGACTCGGGCAAGCTCATCTACCCCAAGGAGTCCGTGCCGCCGCCGACGGTCCAGGAGGCCTGGGACGTCGCGGACGGCGAGCGCGAAGAGTTCATCTGGACCGACCACAAGACCGAGACGCGGGTCATCGCGGTCGGCTACCAGCCGGGCCAGGCGATCATCATCGCCCAGTCGATGACGCCGCAGCGCACGACGCTGGCCAAGCTCAGCGTGGTCCTGCTGCTCATCGGCGGCGCCGGCGTGCTGCTCGCGGCCATCGCGGGCACGGCGGTGGCGCGCACGAGCCTGCGGCCCGTGCAACGGCTCACCGAGGCCACCGAACGCGTGACGAACACGGGCGACCTCACGCCGATCCCGGTGTCGGGCGACGACGAGCTGGCCCGGCTGACGCACAGCTTCAACGCGATGCTCGGCGCCGTGGCGGAGTCGCAGGAACGGCAGCGCCGCCTGGTCGCCGACGCGGGCCACGAGCTGCGCACGCCGCTGACCTCCATGCGCACGAACCTGGAGCTGCTGCTCGCGTCGGAACACCCGGACGCCCCCACGTTGTCCGACGAGGACAAGCGGGAGATCCAGTCGGACGTGCGCGGCCAGCTCGACGAGCTGACCACGCTGATCGGCGACCTCGTCGAACTGGCCCGCGAGGACGCCCCGCAGGTCGTGCACGAGCCGGTCGACCTCGTCGAGGTGGTGGAACGGTCGCTCGACCGCGCCCGCCGCCGCGCCTCGAACAACGTCAGGTTCGACCTGCAGCTCCAGCCGTGGACACTTCTGGGTGATTCCAGCGCCCTCGAACGGGCCGTGTTGAACCTCCTCGACAACGCGGTGAAGTTCAGCCCACCGGACTCGACGGTGCGGTTGAACCTCCGCCAGCTGGGCGACGGCAGCGCCGTCGTGGAGGTCGCGGACGCGGGTCCCGGCATCGCCGATGCCGATCTACCTCACGTTTTCGAGCGGTTCTACCGTTCGACCGAGGCGAGGACCCTGCCGGGTTCGGGTCTCGGGCTCGCCATCGTGAAGCAGGTGGCGCAACGGCACGGCGGCACGGCCACGGCGGGCAGGGCCCCCGAGGGCGGAGCCCTGTTCACGTTGCGCCTACCCGGACGACCGTAAGGTGGGAGCGTGAGTCATCGCGTGAACGACGATTCTTCGTCGACCTGGGAGACGACGCCTCCCGCCGGAGACGGCCCCGCCGAGCCCACGTCGCGCTTCAAGACGTCCGGTTCGCGGTCTTCTCGGTCGTCCTCCTCGCCCGAGGAGGACGCGGCGCCGAGGTTCTCCAAGAAGAAGGCGAAGAAGAAGCAGCCGTTCTGGAAAGAGCTGCTGGTCATCTTCAGCGTGGCGCTGCTGCTGACCGTCGTCATCCAGACGTTCGTCGCGCGCGTGTTCGTCATCCCGTCGGCCTCGATGGAGTCGACGCTGCACGGCTGCACGGGCTGCGTGAACGACAAGGTGCTGGTCGAGAAGATCACGTACCTGTTCAGCGACCCCCGGCCGGGCGACGTCGTCGTCTTCCGCGGGCCGCCGAACTGGACGGGCGGCAAGCAGCCCCCGAACTTCGTGGTCGGCACGCTGCAGGACCTGGGCTCGATGGTGAACCTCTCCGAGCCCAGCGGCACGGACTTCATCAAGCGCGTCATCGCGGTCGGCGGCCAGACCGTCGAGTGCTGCGACGACCAGGGCCGCGTCCTCGTCGACGGCAAGCCGCTCGACGAGCCGTACCTGAACTTCGGCGGCGGCGTGCCGCAGCAGGACTCGTTCGAGAAGGTCACCGTCCCCGCGGGCAAGCTGTGGGTGATGGGCGACAACCGCAACAACTCGTCGGACTCGCGCAAGCACGGCGACCCGACGCCCGCTGACGGCGCGATCCCGGTCGAGAACGTGGTGGGCAAGGCCCGCGTGATCGTGATCCCGGTGAGCCGGTGGGGTGGTATCTCGGACCACAACCCGCAGACCGGCGGGAAGTAGTCGCAGGACGTGCGAAGAGGGCGGGGACCACGCGGTCCCCGCCCTCTTCGCGTCCGGTCTCAGCCCTTCGTCGATCCCAGCGTCAGTCCGCCCACGAACTGCCGCTGCAACACGAAGAACACGACCAGGGTGGGCAGCGCGACCAGGAGAGAGCCGGCTGCGATCAGGTTGTTGTCCGTGAAGAACGTGCCCTTCAGGTTCTGCAGCGCCGAGGTCACCGGCATCTTGTCGCCGTCCTGGATGAGCACCAACGCCCACAGGAAGTCGTTGTAGATCCAGGTGAACTCGAGCGTCGCCAGCGCCGCGAGCACCGGCCGGCACAGCGGCAGGGTGAGCTGCCAGTACTGCCGGAACACCGACGCCCCGTCCACGCGGGCGGCCTCGGTCAGCTCGTACGGGATGGTCTTCATGTAGTTCGACAGCACGAACGTGCAGAAGCCCATCTGGAACGCGATGTGGATCAGGATCACGCCGAGCGGTGAGTCGATCAGCGACTCGCTCTCCGACACCCACGCCGGCAGCTCGATCAGCCGGTACAGCCTCCACAGCGGCGTCACGATCACCTGCTGCGGCAGCAGGTTGCCGGCGGTGAACAGCATGAGCAGCGCGATGTTGAACTTGAAGCTGAACCGCGAGACGCCGAACGCCACCATCGAGCTGAGCACCAGCGTGATGACCAGCGCGGGCACGGTGATCAGGAAGGTGTTCCAGTAGAAGTGCGGCAGGTCGCCGATCTCCCACGCCTTCGCGAAGTTCTCGAACGTCAGCGACTTCGCGATGGAGAAGTAGCCGTTGACCGACGTGTCCTCGTAGGTCCGCAGCGACGCGTAGACCGCCCAGAGCAGCGGGGCCAGCGTCATGAGGCACGTCAGGACGAGGAACACGTGCAACGCGACGCGGGCGGGCGTCACCGGGCGCTTCTTCTTGACCTCGACCGTCTCCGACGGCCGTTCCAGCGTGGCCGTCACGTCCTGTTCTCCTTGCTGAACACCTGGTACAGGTACGGGATGATGACGCCGAGCGAGATCGTCAGCAGGATCACCGCGACCGCGGAGCCCCGGCCGATGCGCGAGGCCTCACCGATGATGTTGTCGGTCACCAGCACCGACAGCAGCTCCAGGCCGTTGCGCCCCTTGTTGATGACGTACACGATGTCGAACGCGCGCAGCGCCTCGATCACCGTCACCACGGCGACGACGATGTTCACCGGCTTCATCACCGGGAACGTGACGCGGAAGAACGTCTGCGTCGCGGAGGCCCCGTCCAGCGCGGCGGCTTCCTTCAGCGCCGGGTCGACGGACTTCAGGCCCGCCAGGTACAGCAGCATGATGTAGCCGGTGTGGCGCCACGCGGCCGCGACGAGCACCGCGTAGAGGTTGACGTCCGAGTCGCCGATCCAGTCGACGGGGTCGTCGCCGAGACCCAGCACCGAGTTCAGCAGGCCGCCGTCCGGGGTGTAGATCAGCTGCCAGATGAAGCCGACCAGCGCGAGCGACAGCACCATCGGCAGGTACAGCGCGCTCTGGTAGATGCGGCTGAACCGGAGCTCCCGGTCGAGCAGCACGGCCAGCAGCAGACCTACCGAGGTCGGGACGACCAGCAGGAACAGCAACCAGATCAGGTTGTGCTGCACCGCCGGCCAGAACCGCGGGTACTCGGTGAAGATCTCCACGTAGTTGGCGACACCGATCCACTCGATGTCCTCGAGGCCGCCGATGCCGTTCCAACGGCTCAACGACAGCGCGACCGAGCCCAGCGCCGGGATCCACACGAACAGCAGGTGCACGATCGTGGGGATGCCGAGCATGAGCGCGAGCACCAGCGTGTCCGTGCCCGCGAGAGCGGTGGCACGCTTTCCACGCCGACGAGGCGGCGGCCCGGAGGGGGCCACCGCCTTCGGCTTCTCCTGCACCGCGGTCACTTGAAGATGTTCTTCGCCTGGTCGGCCATGCCCTTGAGCACGGAGTCGATGTTGTTCGGGTCCTTGATGAACTCGATGAGGCCGTTGGTGGCCGCCTCGCTCGCGAAGCCGGGGTCGGTGTCGCGGTCGAGGAACTGCGTGATGTGCTTGGCGTTCTTGATCACCTCGGCCGCCTTCTTCTGCAGCGAGTTGTAGCCGGAGGTGTCCGCCTTCTGGTTGGTCGCGACCACGGACGCGTCGGACTTCAGGTAGGTGAGCTGCGGCTCGGCGGTCGACAGGTACTCGAGCAGCTTGAGCGCACCCTCGGGGTTGCCGGGCTTCTTCGCCATCATGTAGCCGTCGATCGGCGCCTCGACCGTGTCGGTGCCGTGCTCCGGGTTGATCTCCGGGAACGGGAAGAAGTCGAGGTCGTCCTTCTCGGCGTCCGGGAACTGCTGGCCGAGGAACGAGCCCAGCAGGTACATGCCGGACTTCTTCTGCTGCAACGTCTGCGCGGCTTCCTGCCACTCGCGGCCGAGCGCGTTCTCCTGGTGGAACGGCAGCAGCCGCTTCCAGGTGTCGAAGACGTCCTTGACCTTCTTGTCCTGCCAGTCCTCCTTGCCGGCCAGCAGGTCGACGTGGAACCGGTAGCCGTTGATGCGGAAGTTGAGCTGGTCGAACGTGCCCATGCCCGGCCAGCCCTGCTTCTGCGCGAAGGCGATCGGGATCAGGCCGTCGGACTTCATCTTCGTGGCGAGCGCGACGAGCTCGTCGAGGGTCTTGGGAATCGCGTAGCCGCGCTCCTGCCAGACGCTCTTGCGGTAGAACATGCCCCACGGGTACTGCGTGAACGGCACGAAGTACTGCTTGCCGTCCGAGCCCGTCGACGCCTGCTTGAGCGCGTCGGAGTAGTTGCCGCCGACCTTGCCCCACAGGTCGCTGAGGTCGCCGGTGAGGCCCTGGTCGGCGAAGAACCGCATGCGGTAGCCGGCGAACCACGCGAGCACGTCGTCCGGCTTGCCCTGCAGGTAGTTGTTGATCTGCTCCTGGTACTGCTCGTGCTGCTTGGTGTTGATCGTGACCGAGAGGCCGCCGGACTGGCCCTCGAAGCCCTTGAGCGCGGCCGTGATCGCGTCCTTCGGCACCTGGTCGGACAGGTTGTTGCCGAACGTGACGGTCTTGGAGTCACCGCCCGAGCCGGAACCGCCGCCACAGGCCGCGAGACCACCGGTCGCGGCCACGCCGGCACCGGCCAGCATGATCCGCAGCATCGCTCGCCGACCGAAGTGCGGTAACGGAGTGGAACCAGGCGTGTGCAGAACCATCATCGCTCCTACAGGTGACGCTCGCTCATACGAACCGAACAGGACTCCAACAAAGTTGCGCACAATGTGGTCGCAGTCATACACCATGTCAAGCCCCGTTACGGAGCTGTTAAACCCATGCACAGTCGCGTCCTACATGTTTCCCGGTACTTTTCCCGGTCCAACCGCACACGGACTCCACACGAAGTTGTGTTTGCTTGTGTTGACGTTGGGGGTTGTCGTCGGCCACGCTTGCGCCCGTGACGACTTGGCCGACCCACCTGCCTGGCCTCGCCTGGGGTGCTGACTACAACCCCGAGCAGTGGCCCGAACACGTCTGGTCCGAGGACGTCGAGCTCATGCGCAGGGCCGGGGTGAACCTGGTCAGCGTGGGGATCTTCAGCTGGGCGAAGATCGAGGTGAGCAAGGGCGAGTACCGGTTCGGCTGGCTCGACCGCGTGATGGACCTGCTGCACGCCGGCGGCATCCGCGTCGACCTCGCGACCGCGACCGCCGCGCCCCCGCCGTGGCTCACCACCGAGCACCCCGAGATGCTGCCGGTCCGCGCGGACGGCGTGCGGCTCTCGCACGGCTCCCGGCAGGCGTACTGCCCGTCGTCGCCGATCTACCGCGACCGGGCGACCGCGCTCGCCGCCGAGATGGCCTCGCACTACCGCGACCACCCGGCACTCGCCGCGTGGCACGTCGGCAACGAGTACGCGTGCCACGTGAAGCGCTGCTACTGCGACACGTGCGCCGCCTCGTTCCGCGAGTGGCTGGCGAGCCGCTACACGCTCGACCAGCTCAACGACGCGTGGTCCACGGCGTTCTGGAGCCAGGGCTACACCGACTTCGCGCAGGTCCTGCCGCCGCGCGTCACGCCGACCTTCCAGAACCCGGCGCACGTGCTCGACTACGACAGGTTCTCCGACGACGCGATCCTCGAGCTGTACAAGGCCGAGCGCGACGTCCTGCGCATGGTCACCCCCGACGTCCCGATCACCACGAACTTCATGGCGAACTGGACGTTCGGCGACCTCGACTACTGGAAGTGGGCCCGCGAGGTCGACTTCGTCTCGAACGACCACTACACCGAGGCCCAGTCGCCCGACCGGCACGTCGAGCTGGCCATGTCCGCCGACCTGGTGCGCGGGCTCGCGGGCGGCAAACCGTGGCTGCTCATGGAGAACTCGACGTCCGCGGTGAACTGGCAGCGGCGCAACATCGCGAAGCTGCCGGGGGAGATGCGGCGGCACTCGTTCCAGAACATCGCCCGCGGCGCGGACGGCACGCTGTTCTTCCAGTGGCGCCAGTCGCGCGGCGGCAGCGAGCGCTACCACTCGGCGATGGTGCCGCACGCCGGCACGGAGACCAAGGTGTACCGCGAGGTCTGCGAGGTCGGCGCCGAGTACGGCAGGCTCACCGAGGTCGTGGGCTCCACTGTGGACGCCTCGGTCGCCGTGCTCTACGACTTCCAGTCCGGGTGGGCGCTGCGCCAGGACGCGCACCCGACCAACGACTTCGACCACTACCGGCACGTCCTCGGCTACTACAAGGCCCTGTGGCAGGCGGGCGTCACCGTCGACTTCGTCGCGCCGGGCACGAACCTCTCGGCGTACTCGCTCGTGGTCGTGCCGGCGTTCTACGCGGTGTCGGACGCGCACGCCGCCGTGGTCGCGGACTACGTGGCGGGCGGCGGGCACGTCCTCGTCACGTACCTGTCCGGTGTCGCCGACCAGCACACGCGTGTGCGGCTCGGCGGCTACCCCGGCGCGTTCCGCGACGTGCTCGGCGTCTGGTCGGAGGAGTTCCACCCGCTGCGCGAGGACGAGACGGTCACGCTGACCGACGGCTCGACGGCGTCGTTGTGGACGGAGCACCTGCACACCCGCACCGCTGACACCGTTGTCTCCTACGAGGACGGACCGTTGCCGGGAGTACCGGCGGTGACGCGCAACGCGTTCGGTGGCGGTGTCGCGTGGTACGTGGCGTGCGACCTCGACGAGGGCGGCCTGAGCCGAACGGTGGAAAACGCGCTCTCCGGTGCGGGCGTCGCGGTGTCGCGTTCGCCGATTGAGCTCGTGCGGCGCAAGGGCGACGTATCGTTCCTCTTCGCCGTGAACCACACCGGCACCGATGCGCAGATCGAGGCGTCCGGTGTCGACGTGTTGTCCGGCACGCAGGTCTCCGGACGCCTCACCGTGCGCGCCGGGGACGTGGTCGTCCTCAGGGAAGAGGTGTGAGGTGCTGGCACGTCAGCGGCAGGCGGTAATCATCGAAGAGGTCCGGCGGACGGGGGCGGTGCGCGTCAGCGACCTGGTCGTCCGGCTCGGCGTCTCGGACATGACCGTGCGCCGCGACCTCGACGTGCTGGCCGCGCGCGGCCTCGTGGAGAAGGTGTACGGCGGGGCGACGTCCGTCGTCGGGCGCTCGACCGACGAGCCCGGGTTCGAGGCCAAGTCGGTCCGCCAGCTGCCCGAGAAGGAAGCGATCGCGGCCGCCGCCGCGGGCCTCGTGCGCCCCGGCACCGCCATCGGTCTGTCCGCCGGCACGACGACGTGGACGTTAGCGCGGTTCCTCGACGACATCCCGGACCTGACCGTCGTCACGAACTCCATCCGCGTCGCCGACGTGCTGCAGCAGAGCGGGCGCACCGACCGCACGGTCGTGCTGACCGGTGGCGTCCGCACGCCGTCCGACGCGCTCGTCGGCCCCGTGGCCGTGCAGGCGTTGCGGTCGCTGCACCTCGACGTGGTGTTCCTGGGCGTGCACGGCATGGCCGAGCGCTCCGGCTTCACCACCCCGAACCTCAACGAGAGCGAGACGGACCGCGCGCTCGTCGACGCCGCCGGACGCGTGGTGGTGGTCGCGGACCACGAGAAGTGGGGCACCGTGGGCATTTCCACGATCGCCGACCTCGACGAGGCGCACGTCCTCGTGACGGACGAAGGTTTGCCGGACGACGCGCGGGCGATCCTCGGCGAACAGGTCGGCGAGTTGGTGTTGGCTCATGTTCCAGGAAGTGGCGAGGAGTTGGCGTGAGGCGTACCGCGGGAAAGCTGGCGGACGGCCGGGAGATCATCTACTTCGACGACAGCGCTGAGGCACCGCCGCGGGTGGCGGTGGACTCCCGGGACCTCCCCGAGACCCAGCCGATGTCCGAGGTGCGGCTGGACCCGCTGACCCGCGAGTGGGTCGCCATGGCGGCCCATCGTCAGACGCGGACCTACAAGCCGCCCGCGGACCTCTGCCCGCTCTGCCCGTCGACACCGGGCAGGCCCACCGAGGTTCCCGAGTCCGGCTACGACGTCGTCGTGTTCGAGAACCGCTTCCCCTCGCTGGCGCAGAACGTGCCGGACGTGCCGTCCACTGTGGATGGTGAGGAGCTGTTCGTGCGCGCACCGGGCCGCGGGCGCTGCGAGGTCGTGTGCTTCACGTCGGACCACACCAAGTCGTTCGGCGAGCTCTCCGAGTCGCGCGTGCGCACCGTCGTCGACGCCTGGGCGGACCGCGTCGCCTTCTTGTCAACGTTGCCAGGGGTCGAGCAGGTCTTCCCGTTCGAGAACCGCGGCGAAGAGATCGGCGTGACGCTCTCGCACCCGCACGGCCAGATCTACGCCTACCCGTTCGTGACGCCGCGCACCGAACGCATGCTGTCCGCCGCCGAGGACTACTACGCCGAGCACGGCCGCCCGTTGTTCGGCGACCTGCTGGAGGCCGAGCTCCGCGCGGGCGCGCGCGTGGTGGAGCAGTCCGAGCACTGGGTGGCGTTCGTGCCCGCGGCCGCCCGCTGGCCCGTCGAGGTCCTGCTGGCGCCGCGCCGCCAGGTGCCCGACATCGCCGCGCTGTCCTCAGTGGAGCGTGACGACTTCGCGTCGCTCTACCTGAAGGTGCTGCGCCGGCTCGACGCGCTCTACGACCGGCCGCTGCCCTACATCGCGGCCTGGCACCAGGCGCCGGTGAACACCGGCCGCGAGGAGATGTGGCTGCACCTGCAGGTCTTCTCCGTCCTGCGGACGAAGGACAAGCTCAAGTACCTCGCGGGCTCCGAGTCCGGCGAGGCCGTGTGGATCAACGACGTGACGCCCGAGCAGATCGCGGAACGGCTCCGGGCAACACACAAGTAGCTCCCAGGCTGGTTTAAGGGTTCTCTCAGGACGACACCCGAAACTATGGGCATGACCGAGAGCAACCAGCCAGCGCAGCAGCCGGACGAGCCCGACGCCGTGCAGCCGAGCGCCGGTCAGACGGACTCCGGCGCGCGGGAGCAGGGCCCGTCGCTGCCGGGTCCCGGCCGGCCGGATCCTTTGCAGGGGGGATCCGGCCAGGCCGGGGCGCAGAGCGCCCCGGCGGGCCTGGGCGACGTTCCCGCCTCCTTCACCCCGGCCCAGCCGCAGGTGCCCTCACCTGACGCGGGTCAGACGCAGCTCGGCGGGTCCGGACCCGGCCGGCAGCTTCCTCCTCCCGGGTCCGGCCAACCCCACCCGCTCGGCCCCGGCGCCCCGGCCGTGCAGTTCGGCGCGGAGCACCCCGCCGGACCGCCCTCCGCCCCGTTCGCGGGCCCGCAGACGGGTCAGTACTACCTCCCGCCCGGCTTCCAGCCCCCGCCCGCCGCACCGCGCCCCAAGGGCCGCGGGAAGGTCGTGGCGGGTGTCGCCGCCCTCGTGCTGCTCGTCGGCGGGCTCTCCGGTGGCCTCGGCGGCTACCTGGGCTACAACTTCGCGAACGACTCGTCCGCGATCAGCTCGCTCGACGCGCCCCGCCCGGCGTCCCAGACGAGCAACGCCCCGGCCGGTTCGGTCGAGGACGTGGCGAACAGGCTGCTGCCGTCCGTCGTGCAGATCCAGGTCGTCACGCGGTCCGGCGCCGGCGAGGGCTCGGGCTTCGTGATCTCCAGCAACGGCCAGGTCGTGACGAACAACCACGTCATCGAGGGCGCGGCGGCCGGCGGCACGATCAAGGTCGTCTTCCAGGACGGCAGGACCGCCACCGCGAAGATCCTCGGCCGCGACCCCAGCTCGGACATCGCCGTCATCCAGGCCGAGGGCATCTCGGGTGCGCCGGTCGTGCAGCTCGGCAACTCCGCCGACCTGAAGATCGGCCAGGGCGTCGTCGCGATCGGGTCGCCGTTCGAGCTGTCCGGCACCGTCACCTCCGGCATCGTGAGCTCGTTGAACCGCCCGGTCTCCGCCGGCGGCGACGCCCGCAACTCGCAGGCGACCGTCCTGAACGCCATCCAGACCGACGCCGCGATCAACCCCGGCAACTCCGGCGGCCCGCTGGTGAACATGCAGGGCCAGGTCGTCGGCATCAACTCGGCGATCTACAGCCCGAACTCCGCGGGAGGCCAGGCCGGGTCCGTCGGCATCGGCTTCGCCATCCCGATGGACCAGGCGCGCCGCACGATCGACGAGATCGTGAAGACCGGAAAGCCCAGGCAGACCGTGCTCGGCGTCAAGGTCGAGTCGACCGAGCAGGGCGCCCGGATCTCCGAGATCACCTCCGGTGGCGCGGCCGAGAAGGCCGGGCTGAAGGCCGGGGACGTGATCACCAAGTTCGGCGACCGCCGCATCGACGAGTCGGACACGCTCGTGGCCGCCGTCCGTTCCAAGGCGCCCGGCGACAAGGTCACCATCACGCTGTCCGACAACAGGACGGTGGAAGCCACCCTCGACGGCGTCGAGGTGGGGTAGGTCGGGGGACGCTCGGGGCCGGGGCGTCCGCCGCCCGCCGGAACCCGAGCGCGACGACCCCGGAGAGGCCCGGACCTGTGAGCACCTGCCCCGCACACAGGCCCGGGCCTCTTCTTACGTCCTCGTGACGTCGTGGGCCCGTCCGGCGTTCCTGGCGTTAACGTGGTGACGTGGTGGAGCGGGTGCTGGTCGTCGAGGACGACACGACGGTGCGCGATGTCGTGCGCCGCTACCTCGAACACTCCGGGTACGAGGTGGAGCTCGCCGGTGACGGGGAGCAGGCGCTGCGGGTGATGGCCGCGCACGAGCCGGACATCGTGGTGCTGGACCTGATGCTGCCCGGCATCGACGGCCTCGAGGTGTGCCGGCGGATCCGGGAACGCGGCAGCACGCCCGTCGTCATGCTGACGGCGCTCGGCGAGGAGGAAGACCGCATCGCCGGGCTGCAGATCGGCGCGGACGACTACGTGACGAAGCCGTTCAGCCCGCGCGAGCTCGCGTTGCGCGTCTCGTCGGTGCTGCGCCGGTCCCACCGGTCCTACGAGCCGCGGGTCGTGCGGGACGGCGACCTGGTGCTGGACGTCGCCGCGCACACCGCCACGGTCAACGACCGGCCGCTGCAGCTGACCACCCGCGAGTTCGACCTGCTGGCGTTCTTCATCGGCAACGCCGGCAAGGCGTTCGGCCGGGCGGAGCTGCTGGAACGGGTGTGGGGCTGGCAGTTCGGCGACCAGTCGACCGTGACCGTCCACGTGCGACGGTTGCGCGAGAAGATCGAGGAAGACCCCGCGAAACCGCGCCGGCTGAGCACGGTGTGGGGCGTCGGCTACCGGTACGACCCGTGTTCGACAGGCTGAGCCGCGTCTCGCTGACCACCGCGATGACCGTCATGGTCATCGTGCCGGTGGTCGCGACCATCGCCGGCGTGCTCGTGGTCAGCGGGTTCATGTTCACGCCGATGATGGGTGCCGCGCTGGTCGTGTGCGCGCTGGTCGGCCTGGTCACCGTGCCGTTCTCGATCATGCTGGGCCGGGCGATCGCGCGCCGCACCATGTGGGAGCGCGAGGCGGAGGCGGCCCGCCGCCAGCTGGTGGCGTGGATCTCGCACGACCTGCGGACGCCGTTGGCCGGCATCCGGGCGATGACCGAGGCGCTGGAGGACGGCGTCGTGTCCGAACCGGGCGAGGTCGCCGTCTACGCCAAGCAGATCGCGCAGGAGGCCGACCACCTCTCGAAGCTCGTGGACGACCTCTTCCAGCTCTCCCGGATCACCGCCGGCGCGCTGAACCTGCCGATGCACGACGTCGCCCTGGCCGACGTCGTCAGCGACGTGGTCGCCGCCTCCCGCCCCGTCGCGGGGCTGAAGGGCGTCGAACTGCGCGGGGACGCCCGCACGTGGCCCGTCGTGCGGGGCTCCGACCCGGAGCTGATGCGTGTCGTGCGCAACCTTGTGTCCAACGCCATCCGCCACACACCGGAGGGCGGCGCGATCGCCGTCCAGGTCGATGTGGACGGACCGGAAGCCGTGGTGCGCGTGGACGACGCGTGCGGCGGAATCCCCGAAGACGTGCTGCCCCAGGTGTTCGACGTGGGCTTCCGCGGCTCGTCCGCGCGCAACCCGTCCGGCGCCGGACTGGGCCTTTCCATCGCGCGCGGCCTCGTCGAGGCGCACCACGGCCGGATCCACGCGCAGAACCACGGTCCTGGCTGCCGCTTCGAAGTCCGACTCCCGCTACGGTGATCGGTATGGAACGCAGCGCGCAGCGCCTTGGCCGCGCTTTGGTCGTGATCGTGGACGACCGGGTGGCGCACGGTGAGCAGGACGACAACTCCGGGCCTCTCGTCACCGAGCTTCTCGAAGAAGTGGGCTTCATCGTCGACGGCACCGTCGCGGTCGAGGGTGAGGTGGTCGACATCCGGGCCGCGCTCAACACGGCCGTCATCGGCGGCGTCGACCTCGTGGTCACCGTGGGCGGCACCGGCGTGTCCCCGCGCGACGTCACCCCCGACGCCACGCAGGGCGTGCTCGACCGCCCGCTCCACGGCATCGCCGAGGCACTCCGCGCCTCCGGCCTCGCCGCGGGCGCGGTCGACGCGGGCATCTCGCGCGGCCTCGCCGGCGTCTCCGGCAGCACGCTCGTCGTGAACCTCGCGGGCTCGCGCTCCGCGGTCCGCGACGGCATGGCGACGCTGTCGGCGTTGGTGCCCTACGTCATCGAGCAGCTGAGCGGCCTTGACGAAGAATGAGTCGCCGAAGCCGGCCGACGACGACGCCGCAGCGCGTCGTCGCCGGCTGGCCGAGGTGTTCGGCGACGTGCTGCCGGAGACGACGTCGGACGAGCGCGGCGGCGGGGCTTCGGCGGACGACCGCGAAGCCTGGTACCGCGAGAACAGACCACCGCACCACGGCGGCTGACCTGCCGCGCGCTGGTCGCGCCGGGCTGGTTGTGACTCGGTGACGCCGGGTGCTGCCTACGGCTCTGTGGGGCTGCCTCAGCGGTTGATGAGCGGTTGGCCGGACCTTGTGGGACGCCTGGGGCTGTCGGTCGCCGCACGCCGCCTGCTCGCGGCCGCGCAACGTGCCTCGCTCGCGCCTCGCTCGCGCCTCGGCAAGCCTTCGACGGGCTCGTGCCCGACCTCTGGCCGTCGTGCGGGACAAGCGCACGCGATCGCGGCACACCACCCACTCGCGGCCCGTCCGGCACGGGTCGCACACCTCGCGGCAACGCGCCTGGCCCAGACCACGGCGAGACCTCGACGAACCCGCGGCCGGTCGGGCCAGGACAAAGCGCGCGGCACCGCAGCCCGGGCCGCGGCTGCGCGCTTCGTCTCGGCGGGGACGGTCGGAGGTCAGATCGCGGGGCCGCGGCGGTCCTGCACCACGGTGGTCTGCGGCTGGTTGTCCTGCTGGTTCGCCAGCAGGTCGCGGATCTCGATCAGCAGCTCGACGCTCGTCGGCTCGGACGGGCCCGCCTCCTCGCCCCTCCTGCGGCGCTCCTGGATCTTCTTGATCGGCAGCACCAGGACGAAGTAGACGACCGCGGCCACGATCAGGAAGTTGATCGCGGCGTTGATGACGTTGCTGAAGTCGAGGTAGGTGTCCTCCTTGCCGGAGCGGACGTAGAAGCCCAGCCCCTTCGTCTCGGCGCTGCCGAGCGAGGCGATGAGCGGCTTGATGAGGCTCGTGGTGAACGCGGTGACGATCGCGGTGAACGCAGTGCCGATGACCACGGCCACGGCCAGGTCGACGACGTTCCCGCGCATCAGGAAGTCTTTGAATCCCTTCAGCATCAGCGGAGAGTAACTGCTAATGCGTGGTCCAGTGACATCGCGGCCACACGAGTTGCATGAAGTCTCGGCAACGTGATCACGACGACCTGTCCGCGCGTCTCCCGCACCGCCGCGTTCTCGGCCAGCACCTCGCCCGACGCCGACACCACGTCGACCCTGCCGCCGGTCCGCACCACGCCGGCGAGGCCTTGGTCGGCCACGCGCACGGCCACCGACGCCTGGTCGCCCGCGGCGTCGGCGAGGTCGAAGTCCGTCAGCGGGACCCCCGCCCGCGCCGGTGACGACAACGCGCGGCCCACCACGGCGTCGGCACCGGTGAACGAGCCCGGCAACGGCTCCGCCAGCGGCACGACGCGGACGTCCGCGGCCGTGAGCGAGGCCCCGGCGGGTAGATCTCGTGAGGCGACCACGGCGGGATGACCCACGTCCGGCCAGAAGGCCGTCACCAGGGCTGCGAGCACCAACCCCAGAGCCAGCAGGCGGCGCCACGCGGCGGGAGGACGGCGGCGTACCAGGGAGCGGATCCGGTCGACGGCGGTGCTGGAAAGGGTCATGCCCCTGACCGTAGGGCGGTCAGGGGCAGGTCGAACGGGCTCGGCCGCAAGTTGTGGACAACTCGCGATCTTCAGGAGGCCGCGGCCGCCGGAGCGCTCGTCGAGGGCTTCGAGTCCGAGGAGGACGTCGAGGTCGACGTGGAGGAGGACGTCGTGGAAGGGGACGTCGAGGACGGCGTCGTGCTCTTGGCCGGGCCGGAACGGCTGTCCGTGCGGTAGAAACCGCTGCCCTTGAACACGACACCGACGGCTCCGAAGAGCTTGCGCAGCTTGCCCGAGCACTCCGGGCACTCGGTGAGGGAGGCGTCGCTGAACGACTGCACCGCCTCGAACCGGTGCTCACACGCGGTGCAGGCGTACTGGTACGTAGGCACTGGGTTCGCTCCTAGATCTGGCACTCGACCGTTGTGAGTGCCAACACGATTTTCGCCCAGCACCTTCCCGGAGCGCAAACACCCCAGGTCAACATCACAGCCACCGCAGCCCCGCCGAGGGCGTCAGCACGCCGTTCATCCGCACGTCGTGGGGCTCCGCGGGCACCTCGTCCAGCACCTCGCAGTCCCTCACCACGGCCACCAGCGGGGCTGTGACCAGCGGCAACGAGCGGTCGTAGTGCCCCTGCCCCTTCCCGAGCCGCACCCCGTCCACCGACACGGCCAGCGCGGGCACGAGCACGAGCGACGCTCCGGCGATCGCCGAGGCGCCGAGCCGGGTCCCGGTCGGCTCCAGCAGCCCCCACGCCGCCGGCGCGAGCCCGGCCGCCCCGGTGTGCTCGGCCCAGTCGAGCGGCGAGGCCCCCGTGACGACCGGCAGCAGCACCCGGCACCGCAGCCCGTCGAGCCACGAGGCGTCACCCGGTTCCGATCCGACCGGCAGGAACGCGCACACCGTCTGACCAGGGGCGACGTCGAGGGCGGCGACGTGGGCGGCCAGCGCGGCGGCCTCGGCGGCGCGGACGTCGGCGGGCAACGACCTGCGCGCGGCCAGCAACAGTGAACGCAACGCGGCCTTCCGGTCACGAAGAGCGGACGTCATGGTGGGTATCCCTCGGTATGTCGTTAGCATCGCAGCCCATGAGCAGCGCCTTCCACACCGCTATCGTGCCCGCGGCCGGTCTGGGCACCCGTTTCCTCCCCACGACCAAAGCCGTGCCGAAGGAACTGCTGCCGCTGGTCGACACCCCCGCCATCGAGTACGTGGCGCGGGAAGCAGCGGAGGCAGGGGCCACGAAGCTGGTCATCGTGACGTCGCCGGAGAAGGCTTCCGTCGCGAGCTACTTCGACGAGAACCCCGAACTGGAGCAGACCCTCGCCGCGCGCGGCAAGTCCGACCTGGTCGAGAAGATCCAGCGCGCGCCCCGGCTGATCAAGGCCGAGACCGCGATCCAGGACCAGGCGCTCGGCCTCGGCCACGCCGTGGGCTGCGCCGAGGGCAACCTGTCCGGCGAGGACGAGGCCGTCGCGGTGCTGCTGCCCGACGACATCATCCTGCCGACCGGCGCCCTGAAGAAGATGGCCGAGGTCCGCCAGGAGAAGGGCGGCAGCGTCCTGCTGGCGTTCGACATCCCGCGCGAGCAGATCTCCGCCTACGGCGTGTTCGACGTCCGCGACACCGGCAGCGACGACGTCAAGCAGGTCGTCGGCATGGTCGAGAAGCCGAAGCCGGAGGAGGCGCCGTCGACGTTCGCCGCGGCCGGCCGGTACCTGCTCGACCGGGCGATCTTCGACGCCCTCAAGCGCATCACGCCCGGCGCGGGTGGCGAGTTGCAGCTCACCGACGCCATCGCGCTGCTGATCAACGAGGGGCACCCCGTGCACGTCGTCGTCCACCGCGGCGGGCGACACGACCTCGGCAATCCCGCCGGATTCCTGCGGGCTGCGGTTGACTTCGCACTCAACACCCCGGAGTACGGACCCGATCTGCGCGAGTGGTTGCGGGAACGCCTCGACAACTCCTGAGCGCGAGGACCAAATCAGATGAGGTCAGTGGACGAGCAGCTCGCCAGGGTGATCGCGGCCGCCGTGCGGCCCGCACCCGTGCGAGTGGCGATCTCCGAGTCGCAGGGCCTGCTCTGCGCCGAGGAGGTCGTCGCGGAACGCGCGTTGCCCGGCTTCGACCAGGCCGCCGTGGACGGTTACGCGGTGCGCAGCGTCGACGTGTCCGGTGCGAACGCGAGTCCCGTGCAGCTGCCGGTCGTCGGCGAGATCCCGGCGGGCTCCCGGCAGCCGCGCAGGCTGCAGCCCGGCCAAGCGGTGCGGATCGCGACGGGCGCCCCGCTGCCGACGCTGGCCGACGCTGTCGTGCCGCTCGGGTACACCGACGGCCACCAGGCCAAGGTGACGGTCAACCGCAGCGTGCCGTCCGCCGGGTTCGTCCGCCGCACCGGCGAGGACGTGCAGACCGGCGACGTCGCCGTGCGCCGCGGTGCGTCCATCGGTGCCGCTCAGGTGGGTCTGCTGGCCGCGGTCGGGCGCAACAAGGTGCTCGTCCACCCCCGTCCGCGCGTGTCGGTCATCTCGCTCGGCGAGGAGCTCGTCGACGTCGACCGCACGCCCGGACAGGGCCAGGTCTACGACGTGAACTCGTACGCGCTGGCCGCCGCCGCGCGGGACGCGGGGGCCGAGGTCAGCCGGGTCGGCATCATGCCGGCCGACCCGCGCCGGCTGCGCGAGGTCGTCGAGGGCCGGCTGCTGCTGTCGGAGATCGTCGTGATCGCGGGCGGCGTCGGCGGCACGGTCGGGGACGAGGTCAGGGCCGCGCTCGCCGACCTCGGCGACATGGACGTCACCCGCGTCGCCATGCACCCCGGCTCCGCGCAGGGCTTCGGGCGGCTGGGCCCGGACGCCGTGCCGACGTTCCTGCTGCCCGCGAACCCGATGAGCGCGCTCGTGGTGTTCGAGGTGCTGGTCAGGCCGCTGATCAGGGCGGCGCTGGGCAAGAAGAACCCGTACCGCCGCGCGGTCTCCGCGCGACTGCTGTCCCCGCTGCAGTCGACGAAGGGCCGCCGGGGCTTCCTGCGCGGCCAGCTGCTGCGCGACGCCGACAACGGCGAGTACCTGGTGCAGCCGCTCGGCACGTCCGGGTCGCACCTGCTCGCGTCACTGGCCGAGGCCAACTGCCTGGTCATGGTCGACGAGGACGTCACGGAGGTCTCCGTCGGCGAAGAGGTGCTGGTCAGCTTCCTGGCGCAACGTGGATGAGCGCTTTCGCGGACCTGGGCAGGCACCCCGGTTGGCCCGCCCGGCTGGGACCTCTCCAGGTGCGCGCGGGAACCGTTGAGCTGCGCGGTCCGCGGTTGTTCGACGGCTCGAGCTGGTCGAAGCTGCGCATCCGCGACCGCGCCTACCTGGAGCGGTGGGAGCCCACGGCGCAGGAGGGCTGGGACGAGCGCAACGCGACGCTGTCCTGGCCCGCCCAGTGGTCGTCGTTGCGCTCGATGGCCCGGCGCGGCACCACGCTGCCGTTCATGATCCTCGTCGACGGCGAGCTCGCGGGTCAGATCACCGTCGGCAACATCGTGCGCGGCTCGCTGCTGTCCGCGTGGATCGGCTACTGGGTGGCTGCGGACCGGGCGGGCGGCGGCGTGGCGACGGCCGCCGTGGCGTTGCTCACCGACCACGCCTTCCGCGGTGCGGGCCTGCACCGCCTCGAAGCGACCGTGCGCCCCGAGAACGCGGCCTCGATCCGTGTGCTCACGAAGTCCGGGTATCGCGAGGAAGGCCTCTTCAAGCGTTATCTGGATGTTGCCGGACAGTGGCGTGACCACGTCTGCTTCGCGCTGACGGTCGAAGAAGCCCCGGAAGGTCTTGTGCGCCGTTTGGTCGCACGTGGAGGGGCCCGTCTTCCCTGACAGCTGCTTCCGTTCGCCGTAATCACTTCACCCAAAAGTGGGTGATACACCACACTTTCGTACGCACCGCGTGCGGCGTGCCTCCGACACAGGTGTGACTGTTGTGACTAGCGTGGTGACAGCACCACGCGTGGGCCGGGGGAGGTGACGGGGAATGCCGAGTTCGCTGATCATCGTTGCGCTGGTCGTGGCGTGGCTGGTCGTCCTCGTCCCCATCATGGCCCGCAAGCGCCAGGAGAGTGCGCGAAGCGTGGGGGAGGAGTACGACGCCATGCCCGACGCCGAGTACGACGACATCCACGACATCGACGACGCCTACTTCGACGAGGAGGAGTACGTCGAACGCCCGTTCCGGCACGGTCGCGGTAGCTACGACCCGGAGACCGCCGCGCTGGTGGCGCAGGCGAAGTACGCGCTCCGCCGCAGGGTGGTGGCGTTCCTGCTGATCGCCGCCGTGGCGACCGGAATCGCCGCCGGGGTCTTCCACGCGAAGCTCTGGTACGGCCACGCCGCGCTCGACGTGGTGCTCGTGGGCTACCTGGCCTACCTGCGCCGTCAGGTGCGGATCGAGGAGGAGATCCGCGCCCGCCGGCTCGCTCGCCTCCAGCAGGTGCGCCGCCGCCGTGCGACGGGTCCGCAGCAGCAGCAGCAGCAGCAGCAGCAGCAGGCCCCGATCGCCGTCGACGCCACCGCCGGTGGGGTCGGCGCCGTCGCCGAGCCCGTGGAGGCCGTCGGGGAGGCCGAGACGACCCAGGTCGAGGTCGTCGAGGACAAGCCCGCTTTGCCGCCGTTGCCGCGCTACGAACACCACGTGCGTCCGGGCGCGATCCCGGTCGACTCCGACGACGAGGACCCGGTCTTCGTCGAGCTGGACGGCGTGGAGTCGCTGCGGTACCGGGGTGCCGTCGGCGCCTAGGAGGGGGTGGTGAAAACACCCCCTCCGGGACTGCTATAGTTCTCCCCGTAAGACCGCAAGGGGCTGTAGCACAGTTGGTAGCGCGTCTCGTTCGCATCGAGAAGGTCAGGGGTTCGATTCCCCTCAGCTCCACAGCACGTCAAAGGCCGTCCACTTTGGAGTGGGCGGCCTTTTGCGTTGCCCGTACAGCAGCAAAGTACAGCAGTGCTAGACGTGGTCGAGGCTCTCGCCGAGGCGCTTGAGCGCGTCCCGCGTCTTCTGTGACGATGCCTGCGAGTAGATCTCCATCGTCACCGAGAACTGAGCGTGCCTCAGGATGCGCATGATCACGCGCGGGTGGACGTCGAGGTCGACCAACAGCGTCCCGCAGGAGCGCCGTCCGTCGTGGACAGTGATCTTGCGAACACCAGAGCGGACGACGCGGTTATCCCAGGACCGGTTGAAGTTCCGAGGGTCGATCGGCAGCCCGTACTTCGTGGTGAACACCAGGTCGGACTTGTGCCAGGCGATGTCAGCAGCCTTGCGGTCGGCGAGCTGTTCCCGCCTGCGCTGCTCAAGAGCGGCAACGACTATGGGCGGCAGCGGCAGTGTGTCGTCCGAGGCGTCCGTCTTCGTCTCGCGATGCAGCAGTTCGCCGCTGGCCCGCTGGAGCTGGTGACTGACGGCCAGTTCGCCATTGACGAAGTCGAGCGCACCCCAGGTCAGGCCGAGGATCTCACCCTTGCGCAGGCCGAGGACGACGGCGAGGACGTACCCCGCGTACATGGCGTCACGGCCGTCACGCGCCGACTCCAGGAACGCTCGAGCCTCATCGCTGGTCCAGGCCTTGCGCTTCCGCTTGCGGACCTTCGGCAGTGTGACCAGCTCCGCGACGTTGCGGGTGATGAGCTCCTCCCGGATCGCGTGATTGAGGGCCGACCGGAGGCACGCTCGGATGTCGGCGACGGTCCTTGACGAGGGAGCTTCGCCACAGCAGGAGCGAGCCCCCAGGGCGCAGCACCGCCGGCGCTTCTGGTCCCGGCGTTCGTCCTTGCCCTGGGCGCAGCACTGGCACACGGTGGGGATGGCGTTAATCCACTTCTGGACGTCACGCAGCTTGAGCTTGTCTAGGCGCTCGTTGCCCAGCGTCGGGTTGACGTAGAGCCGCACGAACAGCTCGTAGTTGACGTACGTGAGCGGTGCCCGGTTGGGCTTGATCACGTCGTTCAGCCAGTAGTGCAGGTACTCCCGCAGGCGAGGGACCGAG
The DNA here is from genome assembly GCF_900104175.1 of Lentzea jiangxiensis. Lineage (GTDB taxonomy): Bacteria > Actinomycetota > Actinomycetes > Mycobacteriales > Pseudonocardiaceae > Lentzea > Lentzea jiangxiensis. Next base: position 35,714 of record NZ_FNIX01000004.1, on the reverse strand, counting down.
GTCGCCACCGGACCGTTCTTGGCCGCCTGGTGAAGCTTGATCCACTTGTCGTGGACGTCCTCCCGCGTCGGGCCGTAGACGTACTTGCGCTTCTTCTCGCCGGATGGCGTGGTGACCCACACGTACGCGGCGAACCCGTTGCGGTGCGGGTAGATCGAGCCCTCACCGTTGGCGCGTGCCTTACTCGCCATGTCAGGCCACCTCTGCAATCAGGGACGCGATGTACTCGTCAACCCACTCAGGCATGACGCGCCGGTTGCCGCCGTCCTTGATGGACTTGATCTTTCCGGAGGACACGAGGAGCTTCGTCTTGGAGAGGCCGTAGCCGAGCATCTGCGCGACCTCAGGGACCGTGTGCCATCTGGGCTGAATCCGCCCGGTTCCGACGCTCACAGCGAGCCTCCCTCGTTGGCGAGGCCGTTCAGCCAGGCCTCGTAGCGAGCGCGTTCGATGAGCCAGTCATCCCCGATGGGCGTTCCGGGAATGACGCCCTCGATCAACTCCTCTTCGAGGTCGCGGCAGGGGATGTCGAGCAGGTAGGCCACCTCGTTGAGCGTGTAGAGGGTGGCGTTGGGGCGGATGCGGACCACGGGGCCGTCGTACTGGGCCTCGGTGAACGGGTCGTCGTCGAACGGGTCCGGGACGGCCGGGAACGGGATGATGTTGCTCATGCTGCGTTCTCCTTCCCGGCTGTCCGGGTGAGATGGCGGGTGGCGATCGCGGCGGCGAATTCGCGTTCGGCGTCGGAGTGGTAGCCGATGCCGGTCATGGCCCAGTCGGCGACGACGGTCACCGTGTCGGTGTCGGTGATGCCGAGGGCGGCGAGCTGTTCGGCCTGGCGGTGCTCCGTGCGGGCGGAGCGCAGCGCGCCGAAGGTGACGGAGTAGCGGCGGGACTTCGTGAGGAAGTGGCCCCGGAAGCCGAGCATGTGCGCCCAGCGCCGCAGGTTGAGCGCCTCGAACTCGGGCAGGCCACCGAGCCACCACGACACGGCGATCATCGTCTTGTGGTGTTCGGAGACGTCGAGGTCCTCAATGGAGGCCTCGTTGCGGATGCGGGAGTCCACGCCTGAGGTTGCGCCTGTGCCCTTCGTGGCGTACTTGGCGATGTACCCGGCGACCTTGCGGTCGTGCACCAGGGCGTCCACGTCACCGGAGGCGTGCGGGGCGATGGGCTCCGCGTCGACCTGCTCGCCCCACACGAGTTCCCGCGTCCCGACCGCGTCCGACTCGGGTGAGGACACGCGGACAGAGGCAGCCGCGGAACGCACCACCGAGCAGAGCAGCTCTTCGGTCACGCCGGAGGGAGGACGGGTGTCGGGGCCGTCTGGGCCGTCCACGCGCACGACGGCGTGGAAGTGCACGAGGCCGCGCCGCTGGTACTCGGCGACCTTGGCGTAGGAGATCCGCAGGTGGTTCTTGAGCTGCCCGGCCGGGATGCCCAGCGCGGCGGCCAGGTGGCGGGCGGCGGCGATGGTGAAGCGTCGCCACAGCTCCGTGCAGTGCGCCTGCCACAGCACCGCGCCGATGTAGTCGTAGGAGGCTGGATCGGCCGGCATACCGAGCCGGGGGTCCGCGTCGTGGTGGTACTCCCCACAGCCCGTGCACGGCCGGTACTTACCCGAACGGGTACGAGGCTGGTTGTGCACCTTGCCGAACGACGGGGCGGTGAGGGTGGCGAAGACCCGCACGTGCTCGGAGACCGTCTCCGGGACGCTCTTGCCGCCGGTGAGGCCAGCACGGACGAGCTGGAACGTGTCCGCCGCGTAGCGGGCCGAGCACGCCGCACACACGGCCTCACGACGGTTTCCGCAGGCGGTGAAGATCATGCCCTCGAACTGCGACAACGCCGACCCATCACCAGCCTGGACCGCACTCGACCCCGCCAAGCGGACCGGACGTGCGCAGCCGCCCACACCCTCAACGCGGCGCTTCCACTCGGCGAAACCGTTGGAGCGCACCAGATTCGAGAGACGCTCGTCCGCAGTAGACAGACGGGAAACCAGGGCAGTGGTGATCACGCGGCCACCCCCGCACCACGCCGAGACAGCCACGCCAGCGTTTCGGCGCGCTCGACCGCGCGGGTTCCCACCTCGTTCAGCAGCGCGATCTTGCCCGTGCCGCGACAGGACAGACAGTGTCCGCTGACGGATTTGCGGTCAGTGCCGCGCCCGTTGCAGGAGGCGCACAGCGTGTCCACGACTACGAACGAGGCCGTCATCACGCCGCCACCGGGACACGACGGGCCGAGACCGCGCGGCGCTGAACCGGGATCTCCATGTGTGACGCGCACGCGGCGTTGAGGGCGTCGCGGACGTAGTCGAGGACCCGCACCTTGGGGAAGATCAGCTTGTCCGCGCGCCGTGCCGAGCCGAACAGCTCCTTCGTCGTCTTGCGCCACTGCGCCGCCGTGATCTCGCCCGACGTCACGGCCAAGTCGTTGGCGTAGTGGCGCTTGCCCAGCTGCGCCAGGTGTTCCACGCCGAACCGGTCGACCACGTCCAGCAGCGCCGCAGCCAGGACCGCGCCACTCGGGCGGGTCGAGAGGTCCACGTCCGCCAGGTGCAACGCGACCTCGATCGCCGAGTTCTCCACGATCATCCGCTGACCGCCGACCAGGACCGTGACACCCATCGCCCACGACATCGAGTCGCGACGGTGGGCGATCTTGCAGCCACACGGAGGCGTGTAGACCACACCGTTGGGCAGGTTCGTTCCGTGCTCAAGGCCGATCTGAACGAGACGCAGTCGCGTCAGCGCAGAAACCGTCATGTCATGTCCCTAGCTCTCAGGGACCCTTGGGCGAGTGGTTGCGGCCGAACACGCGCGCTACGCTGTAAGAGCGCATCTGCTGCCAAGCTTTGCGTGTGCGGGCTCACGGGGTACTGCCCAATGAGTCCAATCGGCCCGGTTGGGGTTGCCGCCCCTTCCGGGCTTTTTCGTCCCCAATATGAGGACTATTACGTCCCCTACTGTGAGGCCTAGTACGTCCGCTTGTCAAGGACCAACTAGTCCGGTCATCATGGCTGCATGGAGATGGCAGAGGTGATGCGCCAACGCCGTGCCGAGCTAGGCATGTCCCAGACCGACCTAGCCGAGCAGGCAGGCGTTGGCGTTCGGCAGATCAGGCGTTACGAGGCAGGCGAGCAGGAGCCGGGCCTCACTGTTGGCCTTGCGATTGCAAAGGCTTTGCGGATCACCGTCAGCGAGCTGACTGGAGAGCGGCCTCAGGGCATCAACCTCACGGGTGAGTGGTGGATGTCCTGGCAGACCTCCAAGGACGGCGAGGAGGTGATCACCGCGCAAGAGGTCCGATTCGCCCAGGAGGGGGATCTGATCGACGTTCAGACGCTCACGCGCGGTATCGAGGTCGAAGACGGCGGCTACCACTGGCACGGAGAGTTGCGGCTCTGGGACAACGAGATCCTGATGGGCTGGTACGCAGCCAATGACGGGTCCGTCCGTTCCAAGGGGACGATGTACTTCGTGCTGCATCCTCACGGCGTGAGCATGACCGGGCGTTGGGTGGGCCTCAGCTACGACGGCAAGATCATGACCGGGTGGGGGGCGATGGGGCGAACCGAGGAGGACGCGCGGGGCTTGATCGAGCAGCTGAAGGGCGCCAACGCATGACCTCTGACCTGTGTGAAGTCGTGATCACCGCCGCTGACGCCGAATGGCTCACGCGGTTCACAGGTCGTCTTGTCGCGGACCGTCTGGCCGCCGCCGTTCACAACCTTGCTCCCATCAGCTCCACCTACTGGTGGGAGGGCGAGGTTCAGGAGCGTCACGAGGCACGAGCGATGCTGCACACGAGGGTCACACTCGTACCTGCCATCGTGGAGCGTGCGAATCGTGATCATCCGTACCGGGTGCCGTGTGTGGTCGCCACGCCGCTGATCACCGGCAATCCCGAGTACCTCGACTGGATCCGCGCGGAGACGGCGGATACCCCATGATCTTGCGCTGCCTAGGCGCACGGTGAGGATTTTCTCTACTTGTTCAAGGCGGCCCCTGCGGGGCCGCTGGCGGGCCGCGCCGCACCTACCCCGCCGCTCAGGTCTCTTTCCGGCCCCCTCCAAGCCGCCCCAGCAGCGGGCGTGCGGCCTCCGGCCGGTCCCGCGTGGGGCGGCGGGCCGGGACCACGCGGCGGGGAAAGGAGCGGCCCGCCAGCGACCCCACAGCGTCCGCGAACGCGAGGGGAAATCGGCCGGCGCACCAGCCGGGCAAGACAGCTCCGGAGGGCTCACCCGCCACCCTGTTCCCGGCCATCGTTTAACACCCAGTGAGCCGTATCCAGAGCGCTACGCGTCCCTACGGGATGGCCTGCGGCCACTCTGGACACGGCTCACTGGGAGCTAAGCGCAGCAGGGACGAGGGGACGGGGGAGGTGTGGCCGCGTGTGCCAGCAACCACCGCGAGCTGGCCATTGGTACAGGCGTCTATGCGTGTGCCTTCCAGTCACATATGGATCAGCACAACCACTGACAGTTGATTAAACTGTGTTTTGTGTCACAAGGATTTGGTGTAGACCTATGCGTCGTTCGAGTGAGTGTTAGTTGTATAGACGCAGGTCAAGCTTGCGTCCTGTTGATGTTCAGATTCCACATATGCGGTCCGCAGGCCGTGTACACGCTACATGTTGTGGCGAACACAGGTTCGACTTACTTGCCACGCTTGGCGGCAATGCTCACACTTCTGTTGCAGGCACCGAACACGGTGCGTGTACAACCGAGTGAGATGAGCACACCATGAAGTTCCCGCTTTTGCAGGCTTCCAACGGGCAGTGGTTTTTCCGGGTCGTTGCGCGCAACGGCCTCACGCTCGCCCACAGCGAGACCTACTGGAACAAGTCCGATGCCCGCAGCGCCGCCCAGACGATCATCAACCAGGCTGGTGGCGGACAGATCGTCGAGTGATCCACAGCTAGATGACGACGCCCCCGCCTTCCGAGGTGCTGCCAACAGCTCGGAGTGCGGGGGCTCGTTCCAAGAGTAACGGTGCCTTGTTTGGTGACCGTCAGCTGAGGGCCCCGGTCTACCAACGCGGCGCGATGGGGTTTGAAGCGATAGCGGTGCAGCAGCAAAGTGCAGCAACGCGAGCGGCCAAAGCCGACCACGACCGACCATCATCGGCCGCCTGACCTCGGCAAAGACCCTGGTAGACCCCTGTGCGGCCAGTTCGCATCGAGAAGGTCAGGGGTTCGATTCCCCTCAGCTCCACAAATTGCACGACATACTAAGAAGCGGCACCCGATTCATCGGGTGCCGCTTCTTAGTATGTCGTGCCGAGGTGGTGGTACCCGTCATCGCCATCTTGCTGCCCGCATCCGGTGTGGGAGGTGGGCGCGGGTTCCGAAGTGCTGGGTGCCGAGCGCTCCACTCGGACGAGTGGTCTTCGCCGATCAGCGCATGGACGATCTTTTCGGCGGTAACCGGGATCTCTGGACATCGATCGCCCAGAGGAGACGACATGGACACCGCGAAGCGGCTCATTGCTGTACTCGTTCTCGGCTCGGCGCTGGCGGGACTTCCGGCAGCCTCGGCCCTCGCCGACGAGGCCACGCCGCGCGGCACGACGGTAATCACGGCTCAGGACAACAACGGCGACGACGACAGCGGCAACTGGGGCTTGCTGGGCCTGCTCGGTCTGCTGGGCCTTGCGGGCCTGGCGGGACGCAAGCGCCACCAGGTCACCGACCGCACCATGGGGCGGTGACGCGAGCGGGGGCGGCTGGGGTGGGAGCCGGTCATGCGCTTCGGCAACACCCAGGTCGAGTTCCTGGGTGGTCGCGCGGGACGCCTGACGATGCTGGTGGTCTCGGTGGTGCTGTCGGTCCTGCCCGCCGTTCTGCTGAACTCCATGCCGTGACGAGCGACCCGAGGTGGGCGGCGTGCCGTTCACCTCGAGTCGTCTGACCGTCGATCACCCGTCCGATCCGTCTTCGGACGGCGAAGTCCCGGGCGGAACGGGGTGGCATGCGCCGCTGACGCGGGAGCCTGCCGGTGGGATCAGCAGCTCACGCCCCTGAACAGCCGCAAAAGAGTTCTCATGCTGTGTAATCAGGTCCACAGAGCAAGAAGGCCGTCCACTTTGGAGTGGGCGGCCTTCTGCGTTGTCCGGGCGGCAGTGCGCTCTCACGCCGGTCGCGCGTGCGCGGGAAACCCGATTCGCCCGGTTCACCCACGTCGGTACGTTCTGACGCGTCAACACCTTGGGGGATTGAAAGCGCTGTTCGTCGTGGCGGTGGCTCTTGCCGCCGCCGGCTGCTTGCCGGGGGCCCGGACCGGACAGGGCGACCAGCGACCGGTCGTGCAGGAGAGGACGTTCGACGTCACGGGCTTCGGGAAGCTGGAGCCCGGAATGTCCAAACAGGATGCACTTGCCTCCGGTGAGCTCGCCGCCACCAGCGCGGGCAAGTCCGGCACGTGCGAGGACTACCGGTACCAGGGCGCGCCGGCGCGCGACGCCGGGGAACTGGCTGACGAAACGGCCGCGGAGCAGCAGCTGGAGGCCGCGCAGAAGGCAGCCGACGAGGCCGGGGCGGCGGTCGGTCCGATGCCGGACGCGAACGCGGGAGCCGCGGCCTTCGCGACGCACGCGGCCAAGGCGGCCGCGTCCGCCGAGGCAGGTGCCAAGGCCGCCGAGCTGGCGGCGGCGTCCGCGCAGCGCATCGCCAAGCGGGCCGAGGCGCGCGAGGCCAACGGTGGCGTGCTGTTCACGGGCGACAGGATCCGCCTGGTGGTGCCGCCGCCCGAGGTGAAGTCTGCGAAGGGCATCGCGGCGGGGACGACCGTCGACGACGTCAAAGCGGCGTACCCGGCTTCGCGGCAGCGGGACGAGAAGACCTGGGACGTACCGGTGCCCGACCAGCCCGGTACCGTCCTGAGCTTCCACTTCGCCGGCGGCAAGCTCGTGACGTTCCTGCTCTTCAACGCCGACGCGAAGTGCGGCTGACCTGAAGGATCCGGACCGCCCGCCGTAATGCGGGCGGTCCGTTCGTCTATATAGGAGCCGTAAGCCCGTTCGGCTCTTCGAAAGGCTGTGCTCATGAGCGACGCGCCGCAGGACAAAGTGACAGTTTTGTCCGCTGAAGGCCTCGCCCAGTTGAAGTCGTTCCCGCTGCACGGCGACGAACGGTTGCAGAACAAGCTGCTGTGGAAGTCGCCCAACGGCGACACCATCGTCGGCCTGATCCAGATGGCGCCGGGCGCGCGCGACGCCGGCCACAACCACCCGTCGGCGACGCAGCACACGTGGGTCATAGACGGCACGGTGAGCATCGGCGGCGTCGAGGCGACGGCAGGCTCTTACGCGTTCGTGCCACCGGGCGTCGACCACGAGACCATCGCGGGCGACGAGCCGGTGACGATGTTCTACGTCTACCAGCCGTTCGCGCCGGAACACGACCACTGATTTCGCGCTCACCCATCTGTGGGGTGAAGTTCGGTGAACAACGCGGCCGCCACAAATAGTTTTCTCCTCATGAGACCCGTGCTCGCCGCGTTATTACTTTGGGCCGTCACCTCCAGCGGTGCAGCGGCGTCCATCGCCGTCCCCGCCGCCCGGTGCACGGCCGCCCGTCCTGTCGTCTCCAGCACGGAGACAGCTGTGGAAGCGCGCGTTCTCACCGGCTGCACCGCCGGTGAGCTCGTCGTCTTCCGGGCGTCCCTGACCATGCGCGCCCACGGCACCGCCTGCACCGCGGTCTCCGAAGAGCTCGAAGCGGACCCGGCCACCGAGCCGCAGTGGATCCGCACCCGCCTGGAACTGGCCTGCGCACCCGGTGAGAAGGGCCTGCTCGGCTCGCAGATCACCGTCGAGATGCGCGACCACCAGAACACCCGCATCGCCACCTACGGCCTCGGCGACTCCCGCACGGAGCGCGATCCGGCCGCGCAGCACCTGTGGACCGTCGAGTTCCTCGCGGGCCTCGGCGACCTGCCGGTGGCACCCGATCCGGCCGTGAAGTCGTCCGGTGGATCGGTGGGGCGGGGCAGTTCGCGCACCTTCTCCGACCACGTCGTCCGCTACGGCTGAGGTCTCCGCGATCGCTGGATCCGCCGCGCGGTCCGGAAGATCCGCCGAATGGTCGACCGCATGTACGGATATCGGCGGCACAACCGCCGTACCGCCGCTCGCCGCCGCCACCAGTCGAGGTCAGGACTGATCAATTGAGCGAGCCGCACGAGTTCGGAAGCGTCGTCGGCATCCCACATCGCCGACCTGGCGTTGGCCGCCATGCGCCGAAGTAGTTGGGGGCCGAAGACGTCGTGTTCCAGCACGTGGTCCAGCAGCACCAGTACCGCGTCCGGATGCCGGGTGCCGAGCACCGCGGCCAGGGGCCGAGACTGCTTGTAGAACCCGATGACCCACAGCCCGATCCCGATTGAGAGCTTCGGCAGGCCGGTTCTGCGGTACTTCGGGGAGGCCCAGGACACCACCGTGTTGAGCGTCATCTCCTGGGTGTCGTCGTCCAGGAGCAACGGCAGGACACCCGCGACAACGGCGTTGTGAGGCGTGAACTTCCTCGACTTCCCGATTTCGGTGAACATCTCCAAGACGACGCGTGGCGGTCGGTGGGGTGACGGCGTCGAGTAGACCCTTGCCACGGTCCACAGCGGATATGCGTTGCCATCGCGGATCCAGTTCCGCATGGCTTGTTCGGCAGGCCCTCGCATCCGGTCGTTCTCGGTAAGCCGCACGAGCACGGTGACAGCTACTGCCCGACGGCCCACTGCCCGCTCGGACGCCATGTGTTCGACGAGTGCAAGCGGCTCTCGTGCCGGCACGGTCGTGACGATTGCATAGATGGCCCGGGCCACTGCGTCACGTGCTTCTTCTGAGGTGTCGTCGCACATCCAGTTGCGCAGGATCTCCCTCGCGGCCGGATACTGCTGCCACATGTGCGTGAAGACCGCGGCAGCCCAATCCTGCCGCTGGAATCTAATCGTCTCCTCGGTCTGGCCGTCGATCGTGGGATGCTTGCGGATTTCCGTGGTAGCCGCGATGTCGTGCAACAACCTGATCTTCGGCTGCTCCAGCACGCCTCGCGGCCTGAGGTTCCTGTCGACGGGCAATGCCGCCTCGCGGATCCGCTCGTCCAAGTTCCAGCCGCGGCTCAGCACGTGTTCGTACGGGTGGTTTTCCAACAACGCCACCGCGAAGGAGTATGCGTGTCCTCGGATGTCGAGTTTCTCGAACCAGCGCGCAACGGCGTCGGCGGCTTCCTCCTGCAGCTTGGTCAGAGCTTCGAACAGATCGAGTTCCTTCTGGTGCACCTGCACGGCGAGGCGCGCGGCGAACATCGCCTTGTCCGGAGAGGCGCCCTCGAGTGCTGACGCGAGATCTACCTTGACGACCTGCAGCATGGCTTCGTCCACGTCTTCGCGCCGTCGAAGTGACGCCTGAGCCACCTCGACGGGTGGCGGTGCCTCCAGGTCGAACGAGTGCCGCGCTGCGGTCACCGGCGTCTGGTCACGATGGTCGAACAGGACGATGAGCAGGCAACTGGCTTGCCGGATCATGTGCAGACCGTGCTCGAAGTCCCAGTCCGTGATCGGGCGGTCGTTGGTGCCGCTCATGTCCAGCAGGTACGCGGTGCCTTTCTCCAACTCATCGGCGTGCAGCTGAACGAGCGGCCTGGCGCGGTTGAGGTAGGCGAATGTGGTCAGCCCGGCCTCGTACGTGAGCAATCGGCGTGCGGCGTGCGTACGACCAGTGCCTTTTCCGCACAGAACCACCACGCCGTTCGCTTTGAGCGCTGCCCGCGCCGGCCCGAACCCACCTGGCGCCACGAACAGATCTTTCGCGTCCAGGATTTCCTCCGGTGAGGCGTACCGGGCCAGCAGCTCGGCCTCCGGACCGGCCTTCGAGTTGCCGTAGAAATTGACGTCACCATTGACGTCGCCGGCTTGCACGCCGCCCATGTCACCGTATGCGACATTGGGCAGGTATCTGGGTTCGTTGGGTGAGAGGGGCGCTGCCTCCGCGGGCTTGTCCCCGTTTTCGCTCATCGGCGCCGACCGCCGTTGAAGTTGAGGTCCCCGCCCACGTTCCCCGCCTGTATGCCGTGCATGTTGCCGTGGACCACGTTGTACGTACGAGCTTCGGGTTTCGGGTTGCTGCCGGCCTTGGCGAACGCGGCGAGGCTGCGCGGATCGAATCCCGGGACGCGAACCCACGCGTCATGTCGGTACTCCTTGTGCATCACGGGCAGAGAGGCGAAGTCGCTGCGCCGTGCCACCTGCGTGTGATCACCGCTGAAGGCCGTCTCCAGAGCCTCGGTCGACACGATCAGCGCGGTGGTCGCGGCTTCTTCGGAGGGCTCTTCACGGCAGTGCTTCAGGAGGTCCTTGAACTCCGGAGCATCGAGCAGTCGGGTGTGGATGACGCGAGCGCGGTGGAAGCCCTTGTCACCCACAGGGCCGACATGGACTGCCACGCGCAGGCGCACCTCGGGCTTGCTCCAGCGGTTGTGCTCGATCGCGAGTTGGTCGAGGTGCACGGCGGCATCCAGGAGCGCACCCAGCTGCCCACTCGGGAGCACCATCAACACCCCGTCGCCGGGGGATTCGAGCGAGAGCACGTCGTCCGGTCCGACGCCGCTCCGGGCGAGCGCGTCTTCGACCAACTTCGAGATCGTGCCGGGAATGGCGTTCATCAGGTAGCCGGGCAGCTGCGCCGAGCCGATGACGTCAACGCCGAGCAACGCGCGATGTTGTGGAACCTGGTTCACTCGCCGCCTCCATTTCGCCAGGACAGCGAGTCTGACGGTTCGCGAACAGCCGCTCACCCGGAAATCAGGGGCAAGAAGTGGTCAGTTCATGCCATCCGCGTAGGCAATGAATCGGCCAAGACGTTCCGGGGACGGCAGCAGGAAGCACAACCGGCTGGTCCGCAGGAGGCCGCGACCGCGCAGCGTGTGGAGGAACGGTTCGATGGACTTGACTGACATCGCGACGGCGTGGGCAAGGTCCTGCTGGCTCACGCCGTGCAGTTCGAGGCCGGAACCGGTCTCGATGCCGAACTCGCGCGCCCACGTCAGCAGGCACATCGCCACCCGTGCCGCTCCGGTGCACGTCTGCCGCAGCTGGTTCTCGTCCGCCTTGCGCTGCCGGGTGCGCCACGTCTCCTCGAGGAGTCGCCGGACACCGGCGTCGTCCGCCAACGCGAGGAAGTGGCTGCTGGCGACGTGCCACGCCGCTCCCGCAATCAGGACGATCACGTGTGCGCTGCGAGGGCCGCCACTTGTCACGCCGATCTCACCGAGCAGCGTGCCCGCACCGTAGAGGCCGGTTATCGGCTCTCGGCCACCGACGGCCGGCAGTACCACCTTGACCAGCCCCGATTCGAGCAGCAGTACCTCGTCGCTCCGTGTGCCGGCCGTGATCAGGTGTTCGCCGCGGCGGAACGGGCGGGGTCTTCTGCCCGCGCGCAAGGCGGCGCGCCCGAGGTCAGCCGGGGAATCATCCATTGGTGTGCACCCCAGCCTGCCTGCGCGATGTCGGACGGGTGCGGAGCGACATCATCGGTGAAGTCAACGAGACGCCGTACGAATGCGTTCCAGTGGACGACAGGACAGGGATCCTCATGGGTTCAGAGCCTGGCAGAGCCGATTGGGACGGAGGTACAACGCGGTGAGCGGGGAAAGGGTTGCTGTGGCGTCAACCGCAGACCGATCACGCACCGTAGGCTGACAGGGCGCCTAGGCTGGGGGTGATCTCGGAAGGGGTGGTGTACGTCGTGGGGCTCGCGGAGTCCTTGCTCACGTGGCTGCACGGCTTCGTGGGCGCGAGTGTCTGCCCCGGTGACTGGGTGTGGACCACGACGGCGCTCGGCGCGGTTCTCGGCTTGTTCCCGACGATCGGGGCGCTGCTGTCCATCGCGGTGCGCCGGGTCGTGGGCAACTCCTACGGTCCGCTGACGGGTGCGGTCTTCACCGTGCTCGGCGTCGCCAGCTGCCTGGTGCTGCCGTGGCTCGTCATGCGCGGGACCGTGCAGGGGCTGGGCGGGCGCACCATCGAGGGGTCCGCGTCGCTGGACGAGGCCACCTGCTTCGGGACGTTCTCGCAGGGCAGCTACCTGGTGGACGGGGCGCCGTCGATCATCGGTGTGGTGCGGCAGCCGCTGGCGGAGCCCGTGTTCCTGGTCGCCGCCTGCATCACCGTCGTGCTGGCGCTGCTGTGCCTGCTGTTCGTCATGCTGCAGTCGGGGTCGGCGTTCCGGCTCGGGCCGAACTGGCCGCGCCGGGTCTTCTGGCCGATGTTCCTGGTACTGCTCGTGACGACGTCTGCGTTCCCCGTGACGCTGGTCGGGCACGTACTCCTCGGGTTTCTGCCGATTGCGGTAATCGGGTCAATCGTCGTGCGGATTTTCGGGTTGACTACCGCCATGCTGAACCGCCCCGGCCGCGACCGGTCGCAGGACCGGAACCCGCAGAGCTCGCCGCCACCGCAGCCGGTGGCGCGCACGCCGCAGCCCCAGCTCCCGCAGGGGCAGCCGCAGAAGAAGGCGCCGACGAAGCCGATCACGGCCGCGCAGCACCAGCCGCCGCACACCTCGTCGCAGAAGCCGCCGCCGTACCAGCCGGCGAACGTGCCGAAGTACCAGCCGGCGCCGATGAACCGGCCGATGCGTCCCGTGACGCACCCGCAGCCCCAGCCCCAGAACCAGCCGCCCAGGCAGTACCCGCCGACCCGCGTCGCCGAGGTGCTGCCGCAGCCGGGACCGCCGCAGCCGTCGAACCCGGCGGTGCTCGCGGACACGCCGGGACCGCTGCCGTTCGGGCCGGGTGCGGCCAACGCCGAGTCGCCCGCTCCGGTGCAGAAGTCGGGCAAGGTCTGGAACCCCGGCAACGGCCGCTTCCGCCGCGTTCGCCAGCTCGGCTCCGGCGGCTTCGGCACGGTCTGGCTGGCAGTCGACGAGCAGCTCGACCGCACGGTCGCGGTGAAGCTCGCGCACGCCCCGGACAACGAGACCGAGGCGCGCATGCTCCGCGAGGCCCGCGCGCTCGCCGCGGTCCGCCACCCGAACTGCGTGCGCGTGTTCGACATCGTCCAGGACCCGGACGGCCTCGCCCTGGTCATGGAGTACATCGAGGGCGCCTCGCTGTCCGAGACGGTCCTGAAGAACGGCCTGATCGACGACAAGCTCGCCGCCCGCCTCTGGCTGAACATGGCCGACGCGCTGGCGGCGGCCCACGACCGGGGCGTGCTGCACCGCGACGTGAAGCCGTCCAACGTGATCGTCGACGGCCAGGGCACGGCGCACCTGATCGACTTCGGCATCGCCCGCTCCAAGGGCGACAGCACCCTCACGGCCACGGGCATGATGGTCGGCACCCCGGACTTCCTCGCCCCGGAAACGGCGCGTGGCGAGACGGCCTCGCCGGCCTCGGACTCCTGGCAGCTGGCCGCGACGGTCTCCTACGCCCTGACGGGTCACCCGCCGCGCGGTTCGCGGGAGAACCCGATCTCGTCGCTGATGGCCGCGGCCCAGGGCGAGCCGATCACCAAGCTGCCGCAGAACAGCGCGCACGCCCGCCTGCTCCTCGCGGCGATGGACCCGGAACCGAACCGCCGTCCGACGCTCGCGCAGGTGCGGGGCCAGCTCGCGCAGTTCCTCGACCAGCAGGGGATGAGCAAGGAGGGCCCGGTGACGAAGATGATCACCAAGCCGGGACCGCCTCCCACGAAGCACATGCCGATGTAGGCGAACGGGTGAAGCCTCGCGCGGTGGCTAACGGTCGTCAAAGGGTTGACGACGACAGCGTTGCCTCCTGACCGCAACGCCGCCGTGCGAGGGGAACCCGATGACCGCTGAAGAGAGCTGGCACGCCGCACGCCTGATCCCGACCTCGGGCATCAACGGTGCCGAAGAGCAGGAGCGGCGGGCGACGTCGGCGTTGCTGGCGGTCATGTCGGCGGTGCGCGAGTTCGGGCGTGCGCTGACCCAGCCGCTGGGTGCTCCCGCTGCCGCGGTGCAGACGTTCATCGAGGTCCCGTTCGAGCTCGACGGGCGCAAGCTCATCCCGGACGGCCTGATCCGGGTCACGCGCGGGCAGCGGTCGTGGACCGCGCTGGTCGAGGTGAAGACCGGCTCCAACGAGCTCCAGGTGGAGCAGCTCGAGAACTACCTCGACATCGCGGCGAGGTTCGGCTTCGACGCCGTCATCACGATCTCGAACGAGATCTCGCCCATGCCGGGTCAGCACCCGGCCGCCGTGGACCGCAGGAAGCTCAAGAAGGTCGCGTTGCACCACTGGTCGTGGAGCGAGGTGCTCTGCGAAGCCGTGGTGCAGAAGGAACACCGCGGGGTGGCCGACCCCGAGCAGGCGTGGGTCCTCGGTGAGCTGATCCGGTACCTCGAACACCCCCGGTCGGGCGCGATGGCGTTCGAGGACATGGGGTCGTCGTGGGTGCCGGTGCGGGACGCGGTGGAGGCTCGCACGCTGCGGTCGACCGACAAGATCGCACCCGACGTCGTGCTCCGGTTCGAGGCGCTGCTGCGCTTCGCCGGGCTTCAGCTCGGCCGGCGGCTCGGCACCGACGTCACGCCCGCCCTGTCCCGCAAGGAGCTCGCCGAGCCGCAGGTCCGCCTCTCCCGGCAGGTCGCGCAGCTCGTCGGCGACGGCAGGCTGTCCGGGGGTGTGCGCATCCCCGACACCGTCGGGACGCTCCACGTCACCGCGGATCTGAGAGCGGGCAGGGTGATCTGCGGTGTGGACGTGGACGGGCCCAGGGAGGGACGCCCCGCGACGCGGGTCAACTGGCTGCTCCGGCAGTTGAAGAACGCGCCCGACTCCGTCCGCCTGGAGGCGTTCGTCGCGCACGGCAGGGGCGCGGGTGCGTCGGAACTGCTCGGGACCGTCCGGGCGAACCCCGCGCTGCTGATCGCCGACCCGCAGAAGGAGATCCGCGGGTTCCGAGTGGAGATCTCCGCGCCGATGGGGACGAAGCGGGGCACCGGGCGCAACTCGTTCATCGACTCCGTGCTGAACGCGGTCTCGGCGTTCTACGAGGAGGTCGTGCAGAACCTGAAGCCGTGGTCCGCCACGCCGCCGAAGATCAGGGCGGAGGCCGCGTTCGTGCCGCCCGCCGACGTTCCGGTGGCGCTCGTGTCGACGGCTCCCTCGTCGCAGGACGGGCCCGAGCTGGTGCCGGCGCGGGAAGCCCCCGCCGACGTGACGCCGCCCGTTCCGCAAGGGGCCTAGGCGAACCGGGTGAACGTGGGACCGGCCCGTAACGGTGGTTCACCGCTCAACGACCTAAGCCGTGGTCCACCCGGAAGAGCCCCGGCATCTCACGGGATGCCCAGCGAGGAGTGGTGAGGCGATTTCCGCCGATCGCCTCACCACTCACCTCGGCCGGATGGCCGAATCCGCTTGCGCTGCAGCAAGAACACCTCGACGGCACTTGGCGCGAGGGCGACCTGACCGGGGGATCAGCGCCAGCTGGGCAGCCACAGCTGCTGCTGCCACATCTCCGGCGTGATCGGGTTGCCGTTCAGGATCGGCCACAGCCACACGAAGTTCGCCACGACGATGCCGACGTACAGCGCCACGGCCAGCAGGCCCGTGCCGCGGCGTTCGGCGCCCGCGGACGAACGGCCGAGGACCTCGCCCAGCGCGAGCACGATCAGCAGCACGAGGAACGGCGCCATCGGCGTGACGTAGAAGAAGTACATCTGCCGGTCGAGGTTGAGGAACCACGGCAGCAGGCCCGCCGCGTAGCCGACCAGGACGCCGGCGTAGCGCCAGTCCATCCGGCCGACGGTGCGGTAGATCGCCCAGCCGATCACCGGGAACGCGAGCCACCACATGGCGGGCGTGCCGATCAGCATGATCGCGCCGAGGCACGACGCCGCGCCGCAGCCGGTGACGGTGTTGTCGTAGTAGTAGAGCATCGGACGCAGGCCCATCGGCCACGTCCACGGCTTGGACTCCCACGGGTGCCTGTTGGTCTCCGAGGTGACCAGCTCGACGTGGAACTTGTAGACGTTCTTCGCGTTGTACCAGAGCGACTGCAGGACGTCCGGGATGTAGCCGACGTCCTGGACCTTGCTGCCGACCACGTGCCGGTCGATGCCGGTCTCGCTGGCCATCCACGGGAACCACGTCGTGACGTAGACGAGCACCGGGATCGCGACCAGGCCGCCGAGCGACGGCAGCACGTCCTTGACCAGGGCGCCCCGCCACGGCTCCTCGACGCCGGCGGCCCGGCGCGCCAGCGCGCTCCAGACGACCGTCAGCAGGCCGAAGGCCGCGATGTACCAGATGCCCGACCACTTGATGCCGCACGCCAGACCGAGGCACACGCCCGCGCCGAAGCGCCACCAGCGGAAGCCGATCCACGGTCCGAACGCCGAGTTGGTGACGAAGCCCTCGCGCACGGCGACGGCCAGCCGCGCCCGCACCTGTTCGCGGTCGACCACCAGACAACCGAACGCGGCCACGACGAACAGCGCCAGGAAGATGTCGAGCATGCCCATCCGCGACTGGACGTGCGAGACGCCGTCCGCGATGAGCAGGACGCCCGCCAGAGCGCCGAGCAGGTCGGAGCGGGTCAGGCGGCGCGCGATGCGGACGATCAGCAGGATCGTGATCGCACCGGCGAGCGCGGAGGCGAACCGCCAGCCGAGGCCGTCGTAGCCGAAGAGCTCCTGGCCGATCGCCATCAGCTGCTTCGACAGCGGCGGGTGCACGATCAGCTCGTAGCCCGGGTTGTCCTCGTAGCCGCCGTTGCGCAGCACCTGTGCCGTCTGCGGCACGTAGTGCTTCTCGTCGAAGATCGGCGTGCCCTTGTCCGTCGGGTAGCCGACGTTCCAGAAGCGCACGACGGCACCGATCAGCGTCACGACGGCCGTCATGAGCCACCCGCGCATCCGGTCTCCGGACGGAGGCGGGTCGAGTGCGGCCGCACGATCCGTGCGCGGCTCCTCGACGACGACGGGCGCCTCTCCTGGCTGCACGAGGACTGTCACGTCGCCGATCGTAGGGTGAAGCCTGTGAGTCCTGTATCCGGTTCAGGCCGTCTGGTCCTGGCAGCTACCCCACTCGGGGACATCCGCGACGCTTCCGCACGTCTGGTCGAGGCCCTCGAGACCGCCGACGTGATCGCCGCCGAGGACACCCGCAGGCTGCACAGCCTCGCCGCCGCGCTGCAGGTCAAGCCGTCCGGGCGGGTGATCAGCTTCTACGACCAGAACGAGGTCGGGCGCCTTCCGGGGCTGATCGAGTCGCTGCACGGCGGCCAGACGGTGCTGCTCGTGACGGACGCCGGGATGCCGTCGGTTTCCGATCCCGGCTACCGGCTCGTCGCCGCGTGCGTCGAGCAGGACATCACGGTCACGTGCCTGCCGGGGCCGTCCGCGGTGACGACGGCGCTCGCCCTGTCCGGCCTGCCGAGCGACCGGTTCGCGTTCGACGGCTTCCCGCCGCGCAAGTCCGGCGAGCGCAGGCGCTGGTTCGCCCCGCTGGCCACCGAGCAGCGCACCGTCGTCTTCTTCGAGGCCCCCCACCGGCTCGCGGACACCCTCCGGGACGCCGTCGAGGTGCTCGGTCCCGACCGCCGCGCCGCCGTGTGCCGTGAGCTCACGAAGAAGTACGAGGAGGTCGTCCGCGGCACGCTGGGCGAGCTCGCCGAGTGGGCCGTGGAAGGCGCACGCGGCGAGATCACCGTCGTGCTCGGTCCCGCGCCCGCGCAGGAGAAGCCCGACCTCGACGCGCTCGTCGCCGAGGTGAAGCAGCGCGTCGCGGACGGGGAGCGGATGAAGTCGGCCGCCGCCGAGGTCGCGGAGGCGGCCGGGATCAGCAAGAAGACCCTCTACGACGCGGCGGTCAGGTCAAGCTGACTCCTCGTTGAACGTGCGGACGCCGTAGAACACGCCGACCAGCACGAGCACCGCGACCGAGATCAGCCCGAGCAGCGCCGAGCCGGCGTCGAAGATCGACCGCTCGGCGTCGACCACGTGCGCCAGCGGGTTGATCCGCGACAACCAGTAGAGCCACCGCGGGCCGTTCGACATCGGCAGCAGCACGCCGGAGAGCAGCATCAACGGCACGATCGACGCGGACAGCACCGACGCGAAGACGTACTCCAGCTTCACCTTCAACGCGATCGCGTACGACACCGAGCCGATGGCGATGCCGAGCAACGCCACCAGCCCCAGCCCGAGCAGCACCTGCCCGGCCGTCGCGCGGAACCCGAAGAGCATCGCGGCGAGGACGATCAGCAGGCTCTGCACGACCAGCAGCACCACGTCCTTGCCGACCCGGCCGACGAGCAGCGCGACCCGGCTGACCGGGGTGACCCGCAGCCGTTCCATCACGCCCGTGCGGACCTCCGGCAGCAGCGAGAAGCCCGCGTAGGCCGTGCCGAACAACACCATCTGCACCAGCAGTCCCGGCACGAACCACTGCCAGCCGCTGTCGCCCAGCAGCGGCCCGAAGAGCCCGAGGTAGAGCAACGGCTGGGCGATCCCGAACACGACGGCGACGGGGTTGCGCAGCACCGGCAGCATCACGCGGGAGAACACGAGCCAGGTGTCACCCACGACATTCCTAGGCAGCACGGGCTTCCTCCCGCAGGGAACGGCCGGTCATGGTCAGGAACACGTCGTCGAGCGTCGGCCGGTGCACCTGCACCGAGTGCAGCTCGACGCCGATGTCGTCGAGGTCGCGCAGGAGGCCGGGCAACGCGCGGTCGCCGTTCGGGATGCGGAAGCTGACCTGCTCGCCCTCGACGACGGCGTTCTGGAACTTCGAGGCGACGATCGAGGCCTGCGGCGTGCCGAGCACGACCAGGTCGCCGGAGACGCGGTGCTTGAGCTCGTCCGGTGAGCCCTCGGCCACGATCGAGCCGTGGTCGATGACGAGCAGCCGGTCGCTGAGGAAGTCGGCCTCGTCGAGGTAGTGCGTGGTCAGGAAGACCGTGACGCCGTCGGCCTTGAGCTGCTTGACGTGGTCCCACAGGTTGCGGCGGCTCTGCGGGTCGAGCGCCGTGGACGGCTCGTCGAGGAACAGCAGCCGCGGGTCGTGCAGCACGCCCATCGCGATGTCGAGCCGGCGCTGCTGGCCGCCCGACAGCGTGACGACGCCGCGCTTCTCCAGGCCCCGGAGGTCGAACCGCTCGAGCAGGTCGGCGACCTTCCTCCGGGCGTCGTGCCGGGACAGGCCGTAGAAGCGGGCCTGGAACTCCAGTTCGTCGGCGACCCCCTGATCCTGGCCGGCGCCGTTCTTCTGGCCGACGTAGCCGATGTTGCGGCGCACCCCGGCCGGGTCGGTCAGCAGGTCGTGCCCGGCGATGACCGCCTCGCCCGCGGTGGGGCGCAGCAACGTGGTGAGCATGCGCAGCGTCGTGGACTTGCCGGCGCCGTTCGGGCCGAGGAACCCCACCAGTTCACCCTCGGCGACATCGATGTCCACCCCGCGGACCGCGTCCACCGGACCGGTCCTCGTGGTGAAGCGGCGCGCGAGGCCGCGTGCCTTGATCATGCCTGAATCCCCTCTAGTCAACTTTTACTAGAGGCTAGCGAGAACTAATCAAGTTTGACTAGTCCGACAGCTCGTACGCTCCGGCTTCCAGGCGTTCGATCAGCTCCCGGGTCCAGCGCACCTGGCCTTCGAGGTGGACGAGCCAGAGCCGGAAGAGCTCGCTGACGTGCGCGGGCTTGCCCATCTCCGGCATCGCCCCGATGCCGTGCCGGGTGGGCGTGAGCTGGCCTTCGAGACCCGCCAGCCGGTTCTTCAGCAGCACGACGGCCTGCGAGCGGGGGAGCAGGTTGAGCATCGCCACGGCCGCGGACACCTCGTCGTTGCCCGCGGCCGGGTCCGCCAGCGCGTGGGTGAGCAGGTCCCGCAGCTCGTGTTCGCCGGACTCGGTGATCCGGTAGGTCGTGCGGGCGGGGCCCTCACCGGACTCGGTGCCGACCGGTTCCAGCAGTCCGTCCCTGGCCAGCGCTTTCAGCGCGTGGTAGATCGAGCCCGGCTGCACGTTCGCCCAGCTGTCCGCGGACCACGACTTCAGCTCGCGCCGCACCACGTAACCGTGCGCCTCGCCGACGAGCTTCACCACGCCGAGCACCAGCATCCTGGTCGCGGACAAACCGACCTCCCATGCAGTGAAAAGCGGCTGGCACCGCCTCCGTAGGCTATGTGCATGAGTGCCTCCGTACTGACCGCGGTGGCCTGGCCTTACGCCAACGGCCCCAGGCACATCGGTCACGTCTCCGGTTTCGGTGTCCCGTCCGACGTCTTCTCCCGCTACATGCGAATGTCCGGACACCGGGTGCTCATGGTCAGCGGCACGGACGAGCACGGCACACCCATCCAGGTGCAGGCCGAGAAGGAAGGGCTCACCGCCCGCGAGCTCGCCGACAAGTACAACCGCGTCATCGCCTCCGACCTCCAGGGCCTCGGCCTGTCCTACGACCTCTTCACCCGCACGACCACCGGCAACCACTACCAGGTCGTGCAGGACCTGTTCTCCGCGCTGTGGAAGAACGGCTACGTCGTCCCCAAGACGGAGATGGGCGCCATCAGCCCGTCGACCGGCCGCACGCTGCCCGACCGCTACATCGAGGGCACCTGCCCGATCTGCGGCTACGACGGCGCGCGCGGCGACCAGTGCGACAACTGCGGCAACCAGCTCGACCCGGTCGACCTGAAGAACCCGCGCTCGCGGATCAACGGCGAGGTCCCGAAGTTCATCGAGACCGAGCACCTGTTCCTGGACCTGCCCTCGTTCATCGACTCGCTCGGCTCGTGGATGTCCACGCGCACCGAGTGGCGCCCGAACGTGCTCAAGTTCTCGCAGAACCTGATCTCCGACCTGCGGCCGCGCGCCATCACCCGCGACCTCGACTGGGGTGTGCCGATCCCGCTCGACGGGTGGAGCGACCAGCCGATGAAGCGGTTCTACGTGTGGTTCGACGCGGTCATCGGGTACCTGAGCGCCTCGGTGGAGTGGGCCCGCCGTTCCGGGAACGACGACGCCTGGAAGGAGTTCTGGACCGGTGACGCCCAGGGCTACTACTTCATGGGCAAGGACAACATCGTCTTCCACTCGCTGATCTGGCCTTCGCTGCTGCTCGGGCAGAACGGCGCGGGGGACAAGGGCGGCGAGCCCGGCCGGTTCGGCACGCTGAACCTGCCGACCGAGGTCGTGTCGTCGGAGTACCTGACGATGAGCGGCTCGAAGTTCTCCACCTCGCGTGGCACCGTGATCTACGTCGGCGACTTCTTGAAGGAGTTCGGGCCGGACGCGCTGCGGTACTTCATCTCCGTCGCGGGTCCCGAGAACCAGGACACCGACTTCACCTGGGAGGAGTTCGTCCGCCGGACGAACTACGAGCTGGCGAACGAGTGGGGCAACCTGGTCAACCGCTCGGTCTCCATGGCGCACAAGAACGTCGGCGCCATCCCGAAGGCCACGGCCCTGACGCCCGCCGACCACGAGCTGCTCGCGCAGTCCAAGGCGGCGTTCGACACGGTCGGCGCGCACCTGCGCCGCTCCCGGTTCAAGCAAGCCTCCGGCGAGGCCATGCGCGTGATCTCGCTGGCGAACAAGTACCTGTCCGACCAGGAGCCGTGGAAGCTCAAGGACGATCCGGAACGCCGCGACTCGGTGCTGCACACGGCGCTTCAGGTGGTCCAGGACGCGAACACGCTCATGACGCCGTTCCTGCCGCACTCGGCGCAGAAGGTGCACGAGGCGTTGGGCGGCACGGGCGTGTGGGCCGCACAGCCGCAGATGACCGAGGTCGCCGACCTGGACGTCCCTGAGCGCTCGTACCCGGTGCTGACCGGTGACTACGCCGGCGAGCAGGCCAAGTGGGAGTCCACGCCGATCGAGGTCGGCCGCCCGCTGCAGAAGCCGTCGCCGCTGTTCGCGAAGCTCGACGCGAAGCTGGGCGAGGTCGGGCCCGAGTGGGCTCCGATCGTGACCGGCTAGTGGCGGACCGGAGGGAACGACCGCCGGTGCCGGAAACCCTTCCGGCACCGGTGATCGACGCCCACACTCACCTCGACGCGTGCGGCGCCACCTCACCGGAGGACGTGGCGGTGCTGCTCGACCGCGCGAACGCCGCCGGCGTCTCGCACGTGATCACCGTGGCGGACGACCTGGCCGCCGCCTCCTGGGCCGCCGAAGCGTCCACTTGGGACCCGCGGGTCTACGCGGCGGTGGCCGTGCACCCGACGCGCACCTCGTCGTTCGGCGACGCGGAGAAGGCGGAACTGGAACGACTGGCCGTCCTGCCGCGCGTGGTGGCGATCGGCGAGACCGGTCTCGACTACTACTGGGACTACTCGCCGCCGGCCGCCCAGCACGAGGCCTTCCGTTGGCACATCGACCTTTCCAAGCGCGTCGGGAAGCCGTTGATGATCCACGACCGGGACGCGCACGAGGACATCCTCAAGATCCTCGACGCCGAGGGTGCACCGTCCACTGTGGTCTTCCACTGCTTCTCCGGCGACGCGGACTTCGCCCGGCGGTGCGTCGACGCGGGGTACGTGCTGTCGTTCGCGGGCCCGGTGACGTTCAGGAACGCCCGCGCACTGCGGGAAGCGGCGGTGCTGGTGCCGCGGGACCAGCTGCTGGTCGAGACGGACGCGCCGTTCCTGACGCCCCATCCGTACCGGGGCCGTCCGAACGAACCCTATTGTGTGAATTACACAATTCGGGATCTCGCCACCCTCCGTGGCGAAGATCTTTCTGAACTCTGCTCCGCAGTCACCCGTACTGCTCAACGAGTGTTCGGGCTCGACCACTGAAAAGTGACTTAGTGCGAACGGAGTACAGGGTTCCTACCTCAACGGGTGACTGAGATCACAACATCGGTAGGAGTGTTTGCGCAACGTGCTTTGCCCCGTTACTGTCCCGTGACCGTGCCACCTGGATCGACGTTGTCGGTTCGGAGCACGCCCGCAGTCGGGGCGGGACGGAAGCCAGAAGCGACAAGCAGCGAGACCACGTAGGAGGAGTTGCCGGGAACCTTCGAGGTCCAACTCGAATGATCTTGTCAACGCCAACTGTGCGGTGGCCTCACAGCTTCCGCAATGGAGGTATCGACCCTGATGTCCGGTAGCGACAGAACTGCCGCTCCTTACGACTTCGACGAGGACACCGACTGGTTCACGCCGGTCGGGAGCACCGCGGTCGGCGTCGTCGACCCCCACCCGAGCTTTCCCGCCGGTGCGCTGACCATCACGCCCGCGGACGTGCTCGAGGTGCTCGGCCCGGACGCGGACGACCTGCTCGCCTCGGCCAACGTCGACGTCGACGAGCTGATCCGTCTCATCAACGCCGAGACGACGATCATGCCGCCCCTCGTCCTCCCGTCGGAGGAAGAGGAGAAGAGCGACCCGCAGCTGCTCGTCAAGGCCGCCACGAACTGGAAGCGCCGCTTCCTCAAGGGCGCGGTCGCCGCGGTCCTCGTGTCGATCTCCGGCGGCGGCGTGACCGCCATGGCGATGGACAAGTCGCTGACCGTCGAGGTCGACGGCGCCCTGCAGACCGTCCACTCCTACGAGGGCACGGTCGGCGAGGTCCTGGCGGAGGAAGGCATCGTCGTCGGTGAGCACGACGCCCTGTCCCCGTCGCTGAACGCCCCGATCTCCGACGGCGGCAAGATCAGCCTCGACCGCGGCCGCCTGCTCAAGACGAGCGTCGACGGCCAGGCCCGCGAGGACTGGGTCCGCTCCGTCACCGTCGAGGAAGCCGCCAAGCAGCTCGGCGTGAACCTCGAAGGCGCGTGGATGTCCGCGCCCGGCTCGCAGGACGTGCCGCTCGAGGGCATGAGCCTCGAGGTCAAGACCAGCAAGACCATCAAGCTGTTCGACGGCGCGAACCCGGTCCGCGAGGTCAAGACCACCGCCCTCACCGTCGACGAGCTGCTGAAGTCCGAGAACCTCTCCCTCGGCCCCGAGGACGCCGTCTCGTCCGGCGCCGACGTGAAGCTCGCCACCGGCGCCGAGGTCTACATCTCCCGCACCGGCGTCACGGTCGTCAACGTGACCGAGCCGGTCGCCGCGCCGGTCGAGAAGACCAACGACCCGAACATGAACGCGGGCGAGCAGAAGGTCGTCGAACCCGGCGCCGCCGGCGAGCAGATCTCCCAGTACCGCGTGACCGTGAAGAACGGCAAGGAGATCAACCGCGAGAAGCTGGGCAGCAAGGTCACCAAGGAGCCGAAGCCCAAGAAGATCGTCGTGGGCACCAAGCCCCTCCCCGGCGGCGAAGTCTGGGACCGCCTCGCCAAGTGCGAAGCGGGCGGCAACTGGGCCATCAACACCGGCAACGGCTACTACGGCGGCCTGCAGTTCAACAAGAGCACCTGGGACGCCTACGGCGGCGCGGCCTTCGCCGCCTACCCGCACCAGGCGACGCGCGAACAGCAGATCGCCATCGCCACCAAGCTCCGCGACGGCCGCGGCGGCACGTACTCGGCGTGGCCGGGCTGCCGCGCCAAGCTCGGCCTGCCGTAGACCCGCGTCGCCTCCCCGTCCCCCGCACGAAGGCCGTCCTGGTCCGCCAGGGCGGCCTTCGCGGTTCCGCCCACCGTGCCGGTGCGGGGTAGGCGGTGCGAAGGGCTTGGCGCGGCAGGCTCGCGCAAGGGTCCCCTCGAATTCGGTGTCCCCCGCGGCCCAACGTACTCGGCGGGTCTGACAGTTCCGGGGCGGTGGAACGGCGGGGGCAGCGGGGCAGGCGGGCAGCGGGGCGAAGACGAAGGCGAGTCAGCCTTCCGCCGAGCGCGACGGCCTCGAGGTGACATCGCGCCAAGCCGTCCCCGTGGAGCAACCTCCCACTCGGCCCCGGCAAGGGGTGACCAAGCCCCGCGCCGGGAGCCTGAGAGAATGCCCGGGTGAGCCTGCTGGGACCCGCCGAAGTCCGCCGTCTAGCCGCCGAACTGGACATCCGCCCGACCAAGAAGCTGGGCCAGAACTTCGTGCACGACCCCAACACGGTCCGCAAGATCGTCGCGGCGGCCGGTCTGACCGAGGACGACGTCGT
This sequence comes from Lentzea jiangxiensis, assembly GCF_900104175.1. Classification (GTDB taxonomy): domain Bacteria; phylum Actinomycetota; class Actinomycetes; order Mycobacteriales; family Pseudonocardiaceae; genus Lentzea; species Lentzea jiangxiensis. The sequence goes on along the minus strand of NZ_FNIX01000004.1, from coordinate 10,702 downwards.
CCTCGAGGTCGGTCCGGGCCTGGGCAGCCTCACCCTCGCTCTGCTCCCCAGCGCCAGTCAGGTCGTCGCGGTGGAGATCGACCCGCCCCTGGCGCGGAGGCTTCCCCAGACCGTCGCGGAGATGGACCCGGAGAACGCGGGCAAGCTGCACGTCGTCCTCAAGGACGCCATGAAGGTCACCCAGGAGGACCTGCCGGTGCAGCCCACCGCGATCGTCGCCAACCTCCCGTACAACATCGCGGTCCCGGTGGTCCTCCACCTCCTGGCCGAGCTCCCGAGCCTCCGCAAGGGTTTGGTCATGGTCCAGGCCGAGGTGGCCGACCGCATGGCCGCGAAGCCCGGGAGCAAGATCTACGGCGTCCCCAGCGTGAAGCTCGCCTGGTACGCCGAGGCGAAGAAGGCCGGCGCGATCGGCAAGAACGTGTTCTGGCCCGCGCCCAACGTCGACTCCGGGCTGGTGTGGTTCCAGCGCCACGAAAAGCCGTTGTCCACTGTGGACCGCAAGAAGCTCTTCGCGGTCGTCGACGCCGCGTTCGCACAACGGCGCAAAACCCTCCGCGCTGCCCTCCGGGGGCACACCGCGAACGTCGACGAAGTGCTGGCGAAGGCCGGCGTCGACCCGCAGCTCCGGGGCGAGCAGCTGACGGTGATCGACTTCATCCGGATCGCCGAGGTGTAGGCCGGGGATCCTTCGGCCAACAGTGTGATCTGTCGAACGAATCGGATTCTGGCTTGCGCAACCGAACGTCCGTCCGGTTGACTGCTACTTGCCATCCGGAGCGACTGAGAGACCTGGCTCTACGACGTCGCAGCAACCACCCGCTGGATGCGGGCAGGTGCTAACGCCAGGACCGATGGAGGAGCACCATGGGTACCGTGCGAATGCTGACGCGCCGTCGAGTCGTCGACCAGTGCCGTCGCACCGCTTCTGCATGTCGTCGCCACCTCGTCTAGGGCGCCTTCTCAAAGTCCTCTGACGCGCACTCGATCGCGGAGTGGCGCACACACCTGAGCAGCAAACTTCGACCGCGCACGTCCGCGAACACCAGCGGACGAGGTGCCGTCGCGCGCAGCCGTGGAGCAGAAGTGATCACTGTCGAAAACCTCACCAAGTCCTTCCAGGGTGTCAACGCCCTCAACGGCGTGACCCTCGACGTCGAGGCCGGCACCGTGCTCGGCGTCGTCGGCCCCAGTGGTGCCGGCAAGTCGACGCTCGCCCGCTGCGTCGCGCTGCTGGAGCGTCCCGACTCCGGGGCGATCCGCGTCGACGGCACCGACATCACGAGCCTCGACGGGTCGGCGCTGCGTGCCGCCCGTCGCCAGATCGGCGTTGTGCCCCAGGGGGATTCGCTGCTCCGCCAGCGCACCGCGGCCGGCAACATCGCGCTTCCGCTCGAGTCCGCCGGCGTGCCCGGACCGCAGCGGCGCACCCGCGTCGGTGAGCTGTTGGACCTCGTCGGGCTGACCGACAAGGCCACCGCGTACCCCGACCAGCTGTCCGGCGGGCAGCGCCAGCGCATCGCCGTGGCGCGCGCCCTCGCCGCCAACCCGTCCGTGCTCCTCGCCGACGAGCCCACGTCCGCCCTGGACCCGGAGACCACCGGTTCCGTGCTGACGGTGCTCGACCGTGCGCGCGCTGAGCTCGGTGTGACCGTTCTCGTCGTCACGCACGACATGGGTGTGGTCCGGAAGATCTGCGATGACGTCGCCGTGCTGGAGCAGGGCCGCGTCGTCGAACACGGCAAGGTGCTCGACCTGGTCAACAACCCGGTCAGCCGCACGAGCAGCGCCCTGCTGCCCGCCGTCGACCTGAACCCGATCAACGAGAACAGCTACGACCGCGTCGCGGACGTCGTGCTCGTCGGGTTCGCCGCAGTCGGCGCGCTGCTGCCCGAGGCCGCGCACCGGTTCGGGGTCGAGCTCAACATCGTCGGCGGTGGCCTGACGCGTCTCGGGGAGACCCCGGTCGCGCGCTTCCGCCTGGGGCTGAACGGCGAACGTTCCGACTCCGCTCTCGAGTGGATCGGCGAGGCCGGCGGCGCTGTGCAGAGGTCCCTGAAGGGGCCGCAGGGAGTAGCTGCGTGAGGTCTGCAACACCCTGGTCCGACGTCGTCGCGTACCTCGTCGAGGCCACCGGGGAAACGCTGTACATGGTCGGCGTCTCCACGGTCATCGCAACACTGCTGGGAGTTCCCGTGGGTGTCTGGCTGCAGCTCACCGCCAAGGGCGGGCTGCGGCCGAACGCCGCGGTGCACAGGGTTCTGAGCTTCGTCACCGACCTCGGTCGCTCGATGCCGTTCATCGTGCTGCTCGTCGCGCTCACGTCGGTCACCAGGCTGATCGTCGGCGGTTCCATCGGCAGCACGGCGGTCATCGTGCCGCTGGCCGTGGGAGCGATTCCCTTCGTCGGGCGGCTGGTGCAGAACATCCTGTCCGAGGTGCACGTGACCGTGGTCGAGGCCGCGATCACCACGGGCGCCTCGACGTTGAAGATCGTGCGCAGCGTGCTGATCCGCGAGTCGATGCCCGCGCTGATCAACGCCATCGGCGTCACCGTGATCGCCCTCATCGGGTACTCGGCGATGGCGGGCGTGATCGGAGGCGGTGGTCTCGGCGACCTCGCGATCCGCGAGGGCTACCAGCGCTTCAACGACCGGATCCTGTGGAGCACCGTGGCGTGGCTCGCCGTGCTCACCACCGTGATCCAGCTCGGTTTCACCCGTGCCGCCCGTGCGTCCGACCGGCGCCGGCACGCCTCCGTCTAGACCCGTAGCAATTCTCAAAAGGAACGTCATGCGCATTCGTGCTGCCCTGATCGCAGTTGCTTTGTCCGGTGTGGCGGCTTTGTCCGCTTGCTCGTCCGGTGGTGGCTCGTCCGCCTCGGACACGCTGAAGGTCGGCGTCTCGCCGGTCCCGCACGCCCAGATCCTCAAGTACGTGGCCGACAACCTCGCCTCGTCGAAGGGTCTCAAGATCGAGGTCGTCGAGTTCACCGACTACGTGCAGCCGAACACGGCGCTGGTCGACGGGTCGCTCGACGCCAACTACTTCCAGACCGTCCCGTACCTGGAGACGTTCACCAAGGAGAGCGGCGCGAAGGTCGAGTGGGTCCAGCCGGTCCACGTCGAACCGCTCGGCCTCTACTCCAAGAAGGCCAAGAAGCTCGACGAGCTGCAGAACGGGGCCAAGATCGCCGTCGCCAACGACGCCACGAACGAGGCCCGCGGCCTGAAGCTGCTGGAGGCGAACGGGCTGATCAAGCTCAAGGCCGTCGACCAGCCGACCGTGCGCGACATCGCGGAGAACCCCAAGAACCTGCAGTTCGTGCCGCTGGAGGCCGCTCAGCTGCCGCGTTCGCTGGAGGACACCGACGCCTCGGTCATCAACGGCAACTACGCCATCGACGCGGGCCTGAAGCCCGCCACCGACTCGCTCGCGCTGGAGAAGGCCGAGGGCAACCCCAACGCCAACGGCCTGGTGACGCGGACCGAGCTCAAGGACGACAAGCGCGTCAGGGACCTGGCGGAGCTCCTGGCGTCGCAGCAGGTCAAGGACTACATCAAGCAGACCTACAGCGGCTCGGTCATCCCGGTCTGACGGTGCTGCGGACCGGGGGAGGAGTCCGAGACCCCAGAACGCCCGTAGGCTGACGTGGTGCTCGCAGTCGTTCCACCCCCGGTCACGGTCCGCGTCCCTGCCAAGGTCAACCTGCACCTGGCCGTCGGTGACGTGCGCCCGGACGGTTACCACGACCTGGTGACGATCTTCCAGGCGCTGTCGCTGGTCGACGAGGTCACGGTCGCGGTCGCCGACGAGCCAGGCGTCGAGGTCCACGGAGAGGGCGCCGACCAGGTGCCCACCGGGGCCTCGAACCTCGCCTGGCGCGCGGTCCAGCTGCTCGCCGCGCACGTCGGCAAGGACCCGGACGACCCGAAGGTCCGCGTGGTCATCCGCAAGGCCATCCCGGTCGCGGGAGGCATGGCGGGGGGCAGCGCGGACGCCGCCGCGACGCTCGTGGGCCTGTCGTCGTTGTGGCGCCTCGACATCAGCCGCGACGAGCTGGCCGAACTGGCCGGGAAGCTAGGCGCGGACGTCCCGTTCGCCCTCTACGGCGGCACCGCGCTCGGTACCGGCCGCGGCGAGCGGATCGTGCCGGTGCTCGGCCGCCACCAGTTCCACTGGGTGCTGGCGTTCGACCGCCGTGGACTGTCCACTCCGGACGTCTTCGACGAGCTGGACCGCTTGCGCGCGGAGGGGGATCCGCCGCGCGTCGGCCCGGTCGAGGCCGTGCTGGAGGGTCTGTCCTCGGGAGACCCGCGCCAGCTCGCGCTGTTGCTCGGCAACGACCTGCAGGCCGCCGCCGTCTCGTTGCGGCCCAACCTGCGCCGCACGCTCCGCGCGGGCGTCGACGCGGGCGCGCTGGCCGGCATCGTGTCCGGCTCCGGCCCCACCACCGCGTTCCTCTGCGAGGACGGCGACACGGCCGTCCGCGTGGCCGCCGAGCTCGCCGGCGCGGGGGTGTGCCGGACGGTGCGCGTCGCGCACGGCCCGGTGCCCGGAGCGCGCGTGATCACGACCGAGGAACCGAAGCCCACTCCGCCCGAGGTGCACGCCTAAGATCCTGTGGCGCCACGCGCGCCCCGGTGCGAAGCGCCCGTTCCAAACGGGGGCGATCTCGAATTCTCGGGGCGCGCGTGGCCCTGTCGCGGGGAGGCGATGTGGGGAGACGGCTCCGGCGCGAGCTGTTCCGGATGGTCGTGTCGGACCTGGTCGGGAACCATCCGAACCTCCACCCCGAACGCCTCGACCACTACGCCGGCCTGGTCCGCCGCAGCACGGTCGAGGACCCCGGGTGGACCGCCGCCCTGCTGCGCTGGACCCGCCACGACGCCGGACTCGCCTACACCGCGCACGCGGGCGCCGCCGAGTTCCTCGCGGCCCGCCTGGCCGCCGGCCTGCACGGCACCTCCCGCCAGGTGGTCGACTCCGTGCTCGCGGAACCCAACGACCCCACCTGGTTGCTGAACTACTGGAGCTTCAAGCACGGCCGCGCACTGCCCAAGCCGTTGAAGCGCGGGATCGGCGACGCCGTCCGCCGCCTCTACACCGAGGAGTCGGTGCGCGACCACGACCACGTCTTCATCAGCCTGCGGTTCGGCGACGTCCTGAACCGCGTGCACCCGAAGCCGGTCGACGAACGCCAGTCCGCGCTGTTCCGCGCGATCCTCGACCGCCGCTACGACCCGAAGGCCGCGGAGTGCAGGCCGGTGCCCCGGCCGCCCGCACCCGCGCCGCTGCCCCGGATCACCGGCCACACGCTCCTGCTGGTCGACCTCCACGCGGTCGAGCGGTACGGGTTCGAGGAGACCGTCGAGTCGGTCGTGCGCCGGTGCGACCGGGCCGAGGTCGTGCGGTTCCGGCGGTACGGGCTTCCCCACGACCGCCGGCGCCGCCTGCTGGAGGTCGTGCGCAAGCGCCTCCGGAGGCACGACAGGGTTCTCCTCGTCACCGAGGTGCAGCCCTTGGACGAGGAGCTGAGCAGCGCGGTGCCCGTTCACGTGCCACTGCACGTGTGGGACCTGAGCGAGCAGGACGCGGAGTGGGCGTCGGTGTCGAGGCACCGCTACCGCCACCGCGGCGACCCGGCGGGCGCACCACGGGCGTTGTCCCTGTTCGAGGCTGGTGAGCAGGGGCTTTGGCCCTGGTAGGTAGCCTTCAACGGGCAGTTTCTTACTAGTCGTGAGGTTTTGATGGCCAACCTGGTCAACCTGGAGTCCGTGTCGAAGTCGTTCGGCGTCCGGCCGCTGCTCGACCGCGTGTCGCTCGGCGTCAACGAGGGCGAGCGGATCGGCGTCGTCGGCCTGAACGGCGGCGGCAAGACGACGCTGCTCGAGGTGCTGGCCGGGGTCGAGCCCGCCGACGACGGGCGGGTGTCGCGGTCGCGCGACCTGCGGATGGCGGTCGTGACGCAGCGGACCGAGCTGCCGGAGGGGTCGACCGTGCGCAACGCGGTCATCGACCCGCTCGGCTTCGACGCGGAGCACGAGTGGGCGTCCGACGCCCGCGTGCGGTCCATTTTGGATGGTCTGGGGATCACGGCGCTGGGCCTGGACTCCGTGGTCTCCAGGATGTCCGGTGGCGAACGGCGCCGCGTCGTGCTGGCCGCCGCGCTGATCCAGGACCTCGAGCTCCTCGTGCTGGACGAGCCGACGAACCACCTCGACGTCGAAGGCGTGCGCTGGCTCGCCGAACACCTGCTGGCCCGCAAGTGCGCGCTCGTCGTCGTCACCCACGACCGGTGGTTCCTCGACATTGTCTGCAACCGCACGTGGGAAGTGGTGCAGGGCAAGGTCGAGCAGTACGAGGGCGGCTACGCCGACTGGATCTTCGCGCGCGCCGAGCGGCAGCGGCTCGCGGACGCCGCGGAGGAGAAGCGGCAGAACCTGGCGCGCAAGGAACTCGCGTGGCTGCGCCGCGGCGCGCCCGCACGGACCTCGAAGCCGCGCTACCGCATCGAGGCCGCCGAGGCCCTGATCGCGGACGTGCCGCCGGTGCGCGACACCGTCGAGCTGGTCGCGTTCGCCAAGAAGCGCCTGGGCCGCACGGTGATCGAGCTGGAGGACGTCACGCTGTCCATTCCGGACCGCGTGCTGGTGCGCGACCTGACGTGGCGCATCGGCCCCGGCGAGCGGATCGGCCTCGTCGGCGTCAACGGCTCCGGCAAGACGACGCTGCTGCGCCTGCTGGCCGGGGAGCGGGAAGCCGAGTCGGGCAAGCGGATCCAGGGCGCCACGGTCAAGATCGCGCACCTCTCGCAGGAGCTGCTCGACCTCGACGGCTCGATGCGCGTGCTGGAGGCGATCGAGGAGGTCGCCCGCCGCGTCGTGCTCGGCAAGTACGAGATGTCGGCGTCGCAGCTCGGCGAGCGGTTCGGGTTCTCGTCGCAGAAGCAGTGGACGCCGGTGTCGGACCTGTCCGGCGGCGAGCGGCGGCGGTTGCAGCTGTGCCGGCTGCTGATGGCCGAGCCGAACGTGCTGCTGCTCGACGAGCCGACCAACGACCTCGACATCGACACGTTGCAGCAGCTGGAAGACCTGCTCGACTCGTGGCCCGGCACGCTCGTCGTGATCTCGCACGACCGGTACCTCGTCGAGCGCGTCTGCGACAAGGTCGTGGCGCTGTTCGGCGACGGCGGGCTGACCGACCTGCCCGGCGGCATCGAGGAGTACCTGCAGCGCCGCGACTCGGTGCGCGACAGGCAGTCCGCGGCGGCCCCCGCGGCGGAGAAGGCTCCCTCGAACGCCGCCGACCAGCGTGCCGCCCGCAAGGAGCTGGCACGGCTGGAGAGGCGCCTCGAGGTGCTGCACAAGAAGGAAGCCGAGCTGCACGCCGCCCTGGCCGAGGCCGCCACGAACCCCGACCGGCTGCTCAAGCTCGACGCGGAGCTCCGCGCGGTGCTGGCGGAGCAGTCCGAGGTGGAGACGGCCTGGATGGTCGCGGCCGAGGTCGTCGAGGGCTAGGGCCACATTCCTGGCGGCGCGCCACACCACTGGCGGCGCGCCGCACCACTAGCGGCCGCGGCGGCGGAGCTCGTCGGCGAGCTGGGGCAGCAGCTCGTCGATGAACGACGTGTCGTAGCCCTGGCCGGAGAGCAGCGCGTAGCTGAAGCGGGCCTTCATGACCTCGTCGGCGGTCGCCCCCAGCATGCCGTCGAGCGCGACGCCGATCTCCTCCAGCATCCTGTCCACCTGCGCGGTGCGGTAGCCGCGCTGGCCGGGGGCCGCCTGCGGGATCCGCAGCTGGCGCACGTCCTTCCACGACTTGATCGTCGGCATGCTGCGCACCGGCCCGGAGAGCTGCTGCTCGATCTGGCCGAGGAACGCGTCCACCTCGGTCTCGTCGTACCCGCGCCGGCCGATGAGCGGACGGGAGAACCGGACGTCGCGGACGTCCTTGCCGGTCAGGTTGTCCTGGCCCAGCAGCGTCGCCTCGATGCGGTCGAGGAAAGCGTCCACCTGGGACTCCTGGTAGCCGCGGCGGCCGCGCGGAGGGCGGTGGAACGCGACGTTGCGGATGTCCGCCGCGGTGAGCCCGGGCGCGTCGATGGCCTTCTGCAGAGCGGGCTGCTGGGCGGGCGGGCGCGGGGCGGAGGGCTGCTGAGCGCGTTGCTGGGAGCGCGGCTGCTGTCCCGGACGCGGATCGGGCTGGGAGCGGCGCTGCTGCGGCCGTTGCTGCTGCTGCGGGAGCTGCGTCGTCGGCGGCGCCTGGGGTGGCGGGGCCGTCTCGAACATCAGGACCACGAGGTCGAGGAACGTGTCGACGTCTTCGGAGTCGTAGCCGAACGTGCCGGGCGCGGTCTCCCCGAACACGGCGTCCTGCACCTGTTGCGCGGTCAGGTTGTCCCTGCCCCGCAGGGTGTTCTCGATGCGGTCGAGGAACGCGTCGATCTGCCCCTCGTGGTAGCCGCGGGTGCCCGGTCTGGGCTTGTGGAAGCGCACGGCGGCGACGTCGTCCGGGGACAACCGGACGGCCGGTCTCATCGCCTGCGACGTGGCGTGCGCGCCCTGGGCCGGCGCGGAGGCCTGCACGCGTTGCGGAGTGGACCGCAGCGTGTCCGCCACGAGCTCCATGAAGACGTTGACCTCGTTCACGTCGTAGCCCGGATCGCGGGTCGCCGTGCTGAACCGGACGTTGAGCACGTCTTCGCGCGTGAGGATGTCCTTGCTCTTCATGGTGTTCTCGACCCGGTCGAGAAACGAGTCCACCTCGGCCGCGTCGTACCCGCGCTGACCTCGCGGGGGACGGTGGAACGCGACCAGGGCCACGTCCTGCGCCGAGAGCAGAGGAGCCGGATGCGCGGGCAGACGATGCTGCGCTCCGGGACCGCCCCGATCCACCAATGACCTCCTCCTGCGTACCTGTACTGGGGAGTATCGCGTTTCGCCTGGCATAACGTTTCGTCCTGATGGACCAAAGGCCGCCACTACGATCGCGAACATGAGTCAGTTCGTGGATGTGATGCTGGCGACGGCCACCAACGGCCGGGACCGGGGCATGACGACGGGTGAACCCGCCGCGCCCGTTCGCCGGACCTGGGCCGAGGTGCACGAACGCGCCCGGCGGATGGCCGGTGCGCTCGACGTGGCGCCGGGCACCGCGGTCGCCGTGCTCGCCGCCGAACCAGCCGTGATCGCCCCAGCCGTGCAGGCCGCATGGCTGTGCGGCGGCAGCGTCACGATGTTGCACCAACCCACACCACGCACCGACCTGGCCGAGTGGGCCGAGGACACGCTGCGGGTGCTCGCCATGATCGACTCGCGTCTGGTCCTGCTCGGCAGCCCGTTCGACGCCCTGGCTTCCGTTCTGGACCAGCACGGAGTGCCCTACCGGCTGCTCTCCGAGCTCGACGCGGAGCCGATCGCCGCTCCTGTTCCCACCCCCGAGGATGCCACGGCACTGCTGCAGTTGACGAGCGGATCGACAGCGGATCCGAAAGCCGTTCGCATCACCCACCGCAACCTCATGGCGAACGCCGAGGGGATGCGCGTCGCGGCTGCTCTCGACCCCGAGTCGGACGTCATGGTGTCGTGGCTGCCCCTGTTCCACGACATGGGGATGGTCGGCTTCCTGACCGTGCCGATGCTGTTCGGCCTGGAACTGGTGAAGGTCACCCCGGTCGACTTCCTGTCCCGCCCGACGCTGTGGGCGGACCTCATCACCCGCCACCGCGGCACGATCACCGCCGCCCCGAACTTCGCCTACGCCATCGTCGCCCGCCGCCTGGCCTCGTCGTCCGACTCGTTCGACCTGTCCTCGATGCGCCTGGCCCTGAACGGCGCGGAGCCGATCGACCCGGCCGCCGTCGAGGCCTTCGTGACCGCCGGCGCGAGGTTCGGGCTGAGGCCGGAGTCGATCCTCGCGGCCTACGGCATGGCGGAGACCACCCTGGGCGTGGCCTTCGCGCCCCTGTTCACGGGCCTGTCCGTGGACGTCGTCGACGCGGACGCCCTGGAGGCCTCGCACCGCGCGGTGCCCACCGAGGGCGGTCGCGCGTTCCCGTTGCTCGGCCCGCCGCTGCCCGGCCTGGAACTGCGGGTCGTGTCGGACACCGGAACCGTCCTGGGCGTGCGGGACGTCGGCGAGCTGCAGATCCGCGGCGAGGCGGTGACCCCCGGCTACCTGACCGTGGACGGCCCACTGGCCACTCAGGACGCCGAGGGCTGGCTGTCCACCGGGGACCTCGGGTACCTGGTGGAGGACGGCCAGGTCGTCGTCTGCGGGCGCCGCAAGGACGTCATCATCATGGGTGGCCGGAACATCTACCCGACCGATGTGGAGCGCGCGGCCTGCTCCGTGGAGGGCGTGCGGGCGGGCAACGCCGTCGCGGTGCGGCTGGACGCCGGGACCAAGCGCGAGCGGTTCGCCGTGGTGGTGGAGTCGAAGCTGGCCGGGGACGCCGAGGCCGAGAAGGACCTCGTGAAGCAGGTGACCGCGCGGGTGGTGGACGCCGTGGGGTTGCGGCCGTTCGCGGTGGTGGTGCAGGCGCCGGGGACGCTGCCGAAGACGCCGTCCGGGAAGCTGCGGAGGTCTGCGGCGGCGGGGCTGGTCTAGCTGTACTTGGTCATGAGGTTGGTGACTGAACGCGGCTGATGGGTGGGTGCCCGTCGAGTGCGGAGTGACTGCGTTCAGTGTTGTAGTGCTC
>NZ_FNIX01000034.1 GCF_900104175.1 Lentzea jiangxiensis | reverse complement strand
GTTGCGTGCCCAGCCGAGCAGGGTTCCGGTGTAGCCGCCGTCCGCCCAGATGAGTTGGACTCGCCGTCCGGCGGCGGACCGCAGGCGCCGCAACAGGGAGCGGGCTGCGATTCTGTCCGATGTGGATGCTGGGGTGACCAGCACCGTGATCAGCAGTCCGAGGGTGTCCACGGCGATGTGGCGCTTGCGTCCCTGCACCTTCTTGCCCGCGTCGTAACCGCGGGTCGACGTGGACACGGTAGGCGCCGCTCGCACGGACTGGGAGTCGATGATCGCCGCCGACGGGGCGGCGTTGCGGCCGTCCGCCAGCCGGGCACGATCGCGCAACGCGTCCAGCAGCCGCTGGGTGGTGCCGGCCTTCTCCCAAGCGGTGAAGCGCTTGAAGACAGTTGGCCAGGGCGGGAAGTCGGCGGGCAGGGCTCGCCATTTGATGCCATTGTCGACCACGTAGAGGATCGCGTCGACGATCAGCCGGCGGCAGTGCTTTTCCCACCGCCCGCCGCGACCGGCCAGGCACGCCGGATCGGGCAGCAGTGGGTCGGGCTCGGCCCATTGGGCGTCGGTGAGGTCGGTGGGATACCGGCTCGCCCGCCGGCCGGGCTGATGTGTGACGGCCAAGCGGCAACAGGCGGGACCCACGGTGGAACCGCCCGTGGCGATCGGGCACGATAACAACGGAACTCCTGGCAGAACGGCGCTTCGACAACGTCCGATCTACCAGGACTTCCCTGTCTGCACACCACAGGGCTCTCACCTGCTCAAGCTCAGAAACAGGCACTCAGAGACTCTCAATCATTCGCCAGTCGAGCGTGACCACGCAACCGCGCTTGAGCGCACGCGTGAGATCAGTCGAACCTCTCGCGTCAGTCCTTTCACCTTCTTGACAGATTCACTTCCACGACCGCGTCGACACATGACGAGACATGCTGCCCACCAAGGTCAGGGGCACCTCTCGCCGGCAACTACGGGGCAGATAAGCCCAGATCTACGGGAAGCCGCACAGCCCTTCCCCTGACTACGGGATATTTTTTCTAATCCCCTCGCCGTCTACGCGTTGACAACTGATTTGATTGCCATAGTGTTTGTCTCATCGGGATGCGGACTAGCGCACAAGACGCCTGGGACGAGAAGCTTTCTGCTCACCACCTTTGACAGCGCGATTTTGCATACGCAACACCCGCTCCTGCGTAGACGAGCACCGGAAGGACAGCGATATGCGTGGGTCGATAATGCGGCCGGGCACCGTTCGCTGCCTCAGCGGTCGTCGCCCGTCGTATCACGACGTCAGTGACCGCTTCCGGTGCGCCACGGCCTCGTCGTCGCGTCACCGGCGACGGCGGGGCGGTGGCCCAGTGGCGGACCTGGGAGGGATCCGCTGCCGGGCCACCGGCCAGCACACCACCGCCGGCCACAGACGAGACGTCGGTTGACGAGCCGCAAGCGCCCGCTCACCGGTCAGCGACACGGCGACCGGTATCTCACGGCTTCGAAGGGAGAGGACGTTGCTGACACATCAGCCGCGCTGGGCTCGCAGCACCAGCGGCCTGGCGGTCGTGCTGGGCCCGCGAGCAGGTCATGTGCCAGCTGCGCTCGCACCGCATCTCCAGCAAGAGATCACCGCCAATCAGGGCGAGGACCTGGTCGCCCTCGAAGGCAATCTTCGCGCCACGGCGGCCACGCTGATGGCACTGACCAATCAAGCTGAGCACGAGATTGCCGTTGCTCGCCACCAGGCGGCCGCTGCCTGTACCGGTTGGGGCCTCACCGCGCGGCTGCGTAGGCGCACCGCCAACGCGGAGTTGACCCGCGCGATCCAGAAACAGTCGGAGTTGCGTGATTTGCTGGACGAGGCGCTGACTATGCGGAACACGTTACGAGAGTTCGTCATCGGCTTCGACGCCCCGGCCGGTTTGCTGCGTGAGTCCGCCGACGGCTGGCAGCGCTCACCGCACGTGCCCGCCAGCGTGATCGTGTTCGGTCTGGAGGACAGCTTTGTCGCCGCAGACTCGCGCCGCCTGGACAGCGGATGGGCTGGCGCACGTGTAGCCGGGGAAACCTACGGCGAGCAGTGGCGTCGAGACGGCGACAGCCCTGATAGCCGGCCGCTGGACCGTGCGGGTCCGTGGCGGGTCGGGTTCAGCCCTCGCACCGGCGAGGTCTACGCGTCTCGGCGTTGCGGCTACCTGTCGCAAAAGGTGTGGCTGCTGGGCCGCGAGTTCGAGGCCGAACAGGCGCACGATCTGCTGACCGCGCTCATGCCGCGGATGCGTGAACCGACCTCCCTGATCCTGGCGGCGGGTGTCGTACACGTGGCCCGCTCACTTCGGCCGCGCGGCCCTTGTGCCACCCTGAGCAGTTTTGCTGCACCGGTGATCGCATCGGCAGACGACGACAGCGAAAGAACCACGTCGCGTTAGCTATGAACACTGCGGACAGGCAGGCGCAGCCCTGCGATCACCTGATGTCAGGGAACTTCGCCACACGATAGATAGAACAGCATCCCGTCGAACGATTCGACGACTCTACTTGATTTGAAGCTCATCCGCCTCAGGTGGATGAGTGGAGTACAGCGCAGGCAAAAACGACGCGAGAGTTTCACCTCCACGCGGGGTGGTCTAGCCGCCCGCACTAGAAATATGTGGCGAGCAAACGACTTCGATGCTTGCTTTCGTTCACTTCCTTTTAAGCGGCAGGCTCATGCGCCGCAAATTTCGGCACTGTCCGGGATAAGACTATTATTTGGGGGGCTTTACATGGCAGTACGACCATCCCGTGCGGTGGGCGCGGTGAGCGCCGTCGCGTTGCTGACGGGTCTGGCGATTCCCTCAGCGTCGGCGCAGGTGTCGATGGAGAACAAGGCCGGGTTGCGCATCGACGCCATTCCCGGCTGGGCCACCCTGGAGGCGAAGGTTGGCACGGCCGACGACGGGCAGCGGCGTCAGGTACAGATTGCGCTGCAGCTGCGCGACAAGCGCGGCGCGGAAGCATTGGCGAGGGCGGTGTCCACGCCGGGATCGCCGCTGCACGGCAAGTACCTGACCTCGGCGCAGTTCCTCGACCGGTTCGGGCCGACGCAGGCAACCGTGGACAAGGTCAGCGCGTGGTTGCGCGGTAAGGGCTTGGTGGTGAGGGACATCGCCGCGAATCGACATTTCATCGCGGTCGAGGCGACCAATGGCCAGCTCGAGGCGGCGTTCGACACGTCGTTGTCGTCGTTCAAGCGCAACGCCAAAAACGGGCGCGAGCAGGTGTTGGTGGCGCCGGAGAAGGCGTTGACGCTGCCGCGTGAGCTCGCCGGCGTGGTGACCGCGGTCGTGGGCATCGACGACAGTGCGAAGACGGTGTCGCCGCAGCAGGTCATGGGGCGTGTCGGCGCGGGCCGGCCGTCACGGCCACTGACGGCGGCGGCTGCGGGCCAGGAGTGCGCGCCGTACTGGGGTGCGGTGAACAACCTGGCGGTGCCACAGATGCACCCGGCCGGTCAGCAGAGCAACGACCTCTGCGGCTACAACGCCGCCCAGATGCGGGCGATCTACGGTCTGTTTGCAGGCAGTACCGGCGCCCGCCAGCACATCGCGATCACCGGCGCGTACAACCTGCCGACTCTGGTGGCCGACACCGACCGGGCGGGCCGCGCCTACGGCTGGCCGGCGCTGACCGCGGGGCAGTACACCGCGAAGGTGGCGACGGGCTTCGACAACGCGGACGAGTGCGGCGGCGTTGAGTCGTGGCATGGCGAGCAGGCGCTGGACGTGCAGGCGATCCGGGCGCTCGCACCCGCAGCGAACATCACCTACTACGGTGCACAGTCCTGCTTCGAGCTGTACTCCGGCTTGAACCGCGCGGTCGCCGACAACAGCGCCTCGGTGGTGTCGAACTCGTGGCTGTTCGAGTATGAGGCCGACATTCCCGCCTCGGATCGCGAACAGGTCGACGCGATCGCGTTGCAGGCCGCGATCCAGGGGCAGGCGATCTTGTTCTGCAGCGGTGATCAGGGCGACAACTCGCGCATCAACGGCCGCCCGGAAGCCAGTTGGCCAGCGATCCACCCGTGGGTCACCGCGGTCGGCGGCACGACGGTCGCGCTCGGCGGCGACAACACGCTGCGCTTCACCGGCGGCTGGCAGCACTCCGGCTTCACCCAGAACGGCACCCAGTGGGTCGCCCAGCAGGACAGCGACGGCCGGTTCGCCGGCGGTGCCGGTGGTGGTGTGTCCATGCGCTATCCGGCGCCGGACTACCAGAAGAGCGTCGTGCCGACTTCGATCAGCCAGGGACGGCGCGCGATGCCGGACATCTCCGCGGTCGCGGACGCGCTGACCGGTATGGGCATCGGTCACACCCGCGCCGACGGCGTGTACGAGCTCTATCCCAGCGGCGGCACCTCACTCGCCTCACCGGTGATGGCGGCGCTGGCCGCGAACGCGCAGCAGACCCAGGGCGTGTCCCGGTTCGGGTTCCTGAACCCGGCGATCTACAAGCTCAGAGGCACCGCGGCAATCACTGACGTCACGCCGGTCAAGGCCGGGATCTGGACGCCCCACATGATCCCGTGGCGCAACGTCGACGTCCCCACCGCGGCAGGCTCCTACCTGCTCAACATCGACGACAAGCCCCAGACCCTCGCGTCGGCGAGCGGCTGGGACACCGTGACCGGTGTCGGCACCCCGGCGGCCAACGGTCAGTTCCTCACCGCACTCGGCAAGTGAGCTGACCCGTCCCGTTCCCCGTCAGTCCATCTGGGACTGACTTTCCCAGGTCGCGCCGTCCGTCCCCGCTCCCCCAGGTCGGGACCCACGGCGGGCGGCGCGACCACCCCAACACGCACCGCTTTCCGCCATTGGCTTCCAGGTCTTGCGTGCCGCGACCGGCACGTCTCGTTTGATCGGGGGAAACGATCATGGCTTTACGACAGCGATTCACACCCGTTGCGCTGCTCGGCGCGGTCCTGATGGCCACCGCCTGCACCGGCTCAGGCAACGACCGCGATCCTGCCGACGCCGGCGAAACGCGGCAGGACGGCGAGTACCAGGTCAACGCGGGCGTGCCGGAGCAGTACCGCGCCAAAGCGCTCGCCGACGGCAAGCACCGTGCGATCGACGCGTGCGGTCTGCACGATCCGGACGCCGCGCAGAAAGCCACCGGTGACCGAGGTGACGAGATCCTGCCCTCGACCTCCGGCTTGCAGGAGTGCACGCTGCGGCTGCACCAGGGCGAGTTCAAGTCGACCTGGACGCTCTACCTCGAGGTCGGTACCGCCTACGACGCCGGCTCCCGCAAGAACGACGCGCCGGAGCAGCTCGGCGGGATGGACGTGTTCGTCAGCGAGGGCGAGGACGGCAAGCGCTGCGAGATCTCCAAGCCGCTCGACGACAAGCACGCGGTCCAGGTGCGGGCGAGCGCGTCGAACGACACTCCCGCGAAGCCCGCGTGCCAGGTGCTGCGGGAGTACGTGACCGCGCTCGCGCCGGTGTGGAAGAACATGCCCAAGCACGGCGGCGGCCGCACCGCGCCCGAGCTCACACTGGTCAAGCTCGATCCCTGTGCGGCGGCCGCGGCGACGCTGGACATGTTCGAAGAAGGCTTCCTCAAGACCTCCGGGCCGATGGCGTGCACTGCACGCTCCGCCAAGGTGATGCCTCCGCAGCAGAAACCCGCCAAGGGTGTCGGCCAGCCCGAGGTCAGCGTCACGTGGATCATGGCCTCCGACCCGGCGAAGCTGATCCGGCCCGGTGACAACAACACAGCACGGGAGATCACCGTCGAGGGCCGCAAGGCCGTGCTCTCCCCGGGCTCCTACGGATGCAGCACCTACGTCGTGTGGGACGACCAGATCAAGGTCGACCAGGACAACCGTGCCGCCGATGACGACCTCACCCAGCAGATGCGGATCCAGACCGCGACGTGCGACACCGCCGAAGAGGTCACCAAGAAGATCCTGGCGAGGGTAGGCCGGCGATGAGCCGCCTCACGGTCGCGTTCGCGGCGACAACGCTGGCCGGGCTGCTCGCCGGATGTACGACCATCCTGCCCGGCACACCGAAACCGGAGCCCGGCCCATCCGGTGAGGACGCGCCTGCAGCCGGTGGCTCGTGTGCGCGCAGCACCAGCCCCGAGCAGTGCGTGGAATGGAGAAACACCCAACCCAAGACCGGCGAGCAGCTGATCGCGCAAGCCAAACAGGACGCGCTGATCACCGCGCAGATGCTGTGCTCGGCGGTACCCGCGCAGGTGTGGGACCGCTACCTCGGCGCCGGGCACTACCGGCTGATCGACGAGGGCCGGGCCTGCACGATCAGCAGCGACGACACCGCGAAAACCCCCGATGGAAAGCTCGCGGCCATTACCGAAATCCAGATCTACCTCTCCCCCACCGAGTCGATCGCCCGAGACCTGCAGATCCTGCGCTCCCGCAAGGACACCGCAGGCATGGTCACGGAACTGTCGCTGGCCGGCAAACCGGCCATGCGTGTCGGAAGGGAAGACGACGCAGACGGCAAGGGTCCGGAGAAAGAAGAGCTGAGCGTCGCTGTACTCGGCGACGTCACCCAGTCCGGGACGCTGCGGATCCGGCAGAGCATGCGCCCGCCGCGAGGACAGCCCGCCGAAGCACCGGTCGACCGGTCCACGTTGGACGCGATGCGCGACGCCGTCATCGGCGAGTTCCTCACAGTCCTTTTCCCGTAATCCGTGCTGTTGTCCAAGGGGAGATCATGAACTTCGTCAACGCCGGGCGGACGGTGCTCACGCTCGCCGCTGTCACCGTCGCGTGTCTGAGCACGACTCTGCCGGTGCAGTCCGCTGCCACCGCGCAGGACAAGAAGACGTTCCAGTTGGGCGACCTCGACCCGAAGGTCGACGCACAATCCGTCGGTGCGGCATTCGATCCGTGCAGTGTGGGCTGGGACGCGATGCCCCCGCAGGTGCGGTCGGCCACGAATGCCAAGCCGAAGCTGCGCGCACCGGACAAGGACGACGTGTTCGCCGTCGGCTGCCGCTACGACAACGGTGATGCGACGGTCGTCACCACCGAGCAGGGCGGCACGCCGAAGCAGGGCAGGAACTTCATCGTCCTGATCGTCTGGGCCAAGCCGGGTCAGATGAAAACCGCTCAGTCCGATCACCAAGGCGCCCAGCCCGCGCAGTTCGGGTCGAAGGCCGGCTTGCTCAAGGCGGGCATGAACCGGGCCAGCCAAGAAGCCTCATGCACGGCGATCATGCCGTTGGCCAACGGCACAGCCGCAATCTCGATCACCAACGGCCGCTTTCCCCAGGTTGACACGTGCGTGGTCGCGAAGTCGATCGGGACCGCGATCGCGGAGAAGACGCCGTGAGCGCCCGGCTCGGCGACGAGCAGCTCGTCACGCCCGTGTCCGGCAGTGTCACGGTGGTCAGATCGTCCGGCAGCGCGTTGAGCGCGGGCCCGGAGACCGATACGGAGAAGACGCAGCCGATCCGGCCAATGACGTCGTGGACGCTGCTGTGGCACGCGCTGCGGTTCCGGCTGATCACCTGGCGGCGGCCACGCGCCGGGCGCACCACGACCGCAGCCGCGGTGCCGGTGGTGCTGGTGGCCGCGCTGCTGCTCGAGCACGACACCGATGCTCGCGACGCCGCTCAGGCCGTGCCCGTCGGCGAGCCTCAGACGACCGCGACAGGCACACCGGCGCCACCGCTGCCGGTGCCCGGCAACCGACGTGCCCCGGTCACGGCGCAGGAGGATCCAGGCGCTGTCGCGCCTCGTGTCCCGTCCGAGCAGGAACTCGCCGCACTGCCGAAAGCGGTGATCGGTGCCGCAGTGAACACCGCGCCGACCGACCCGGCACCGTCCGCCGCTCCCGGCACGACGATGCTGCACCCCACGAAAGACGTCGCGGTGTACGCGGAACCCGGCGGATGCGCCATCGCAGTCCTGCCTGCACGACAGCTGCTGACATCGACGTGGGTCCCGGTCGTCGAACGTAGGCCGGGCTGGGCGCTGGTGCTGCTGCCGACCCGGCCACATCCGGCCGGGGTCGCCGCAGCCGGCTGGATCCACCTGCAGCCCACGGTCGAACTGGCCGACGGGGACCGACGCGTCGAGGTCGACACCGCCACAGGCCGGGTGAGTGTGCTGGCCGTGCTCGGAGGTGTCACGACCTCCAGCGCACTGGGCACGCCCCGCCCGGCGGGCACGGTGTCCCAGGCTGCTCCCTCGCCCGGTACGCGGAGCTTCGTCGCTGTCGGCGGCCAGGTCGCCGAGGTGTCGTGGCTGCTGCGGATGCTGTGGCCGTTCGCGATCGACACCAGCCGGGTGTGCACCGGCGCATTCACCACGGTCTCGGTTCCCGGGCTGCCCTCGTCCTCGCCGCTGGGATCACTGGACGCCAACGGGTGCGTCGCGGCACCACCGGCTCTGAGCTCCGCGCTCACGCAGGTGCCCGCGGGCACGCCGGTTCTCCTGCGGTGACAAGAGCCTTCCAGTCGTGGATGTGCGGGCGCCGTTGTCGGGGACGCGCGACACGCACATCCACCCCATCCCCTACGAGTAGGAAGGAGGAGTTGATGATCGACGACGGCGACCGGCGCATCGCGACCGGCCAACGCGACCTGTCGGCAACGACCGGCCTGACATCCCCGTCAGGTGTGCGGCCCACCCAGCCGCCTACGGAGACGCCCCGCAGACGCGCGCTGGCACTGACCGGAGCACTGGTCGCCGTCGCCGCCCTCACCGCCGCGCTCGGACTGCAGGCACCGCTCGAGCCTCCAGACGCCGGCACGCCGAACAGCGGCGCGGGCACCACGGCCGCCACCAGTGCCGATGTGGCGCAGATCGTGTCACCGCGGACGGTGACCGACGAGGAGCTCGCTGCGCTGCCCCAGTCCACCACCTACACCACCACGGCGGCCGCACCGCGCGACCCTGCGCCCGAGCGGGCGCCGACAGGGCGTGTCATCCACCCGGTGCGGACTGTGCCGGTGTTCGCCGAACCCGGCGGCCGGGCCGTCGCCGCGGTGCCGGCACAGCAGCCGCTGGGCATCGAACCGAACCTCGTGCACAGCGACACCTGGCTGTCCGTCGTGGACGAGCAGCCCGGCTGGGCGCTCGTCATGCTTCCTTCGCGGCCCAACAACTC
Source organism: Lentzea jiangxiensis (assembly GCF_900104175.1). Taxonomy (GTDB): domain Bacteria; phylum Actinomycetota; class Actinomycetes; order Mycobacteriales; family Pseudonocardiaceae; genus Lentzea; species Lentzea jiangxiensis. The sequence continues at coordinate 35,621 of NZ_FNIX01000034.1, read as the reverse complement.
CGTGGCATGGATGTTCACTGACACCGACGCCGTAACCATCGCGACCACGCCGTACCTGATCACCGTCGACCGCGCCACATTCGAACTCACGCTCTCCCACGCCGGCCAGGTGAGCGGGCGGTGGAAGGTCGGTATCGGCAAACCCTCGGCGATCACCCCGGCGGGCCGCACCTTTCTGCTCGCCGCGCTACGCGACGAGAAGTCGACGTTCAGCCCGGTCGTGCTGCCCCTCGGCTCACACAGCGACTCCCACCAGCGCTTCGGCGGCGGCCCGGGCACAGTCGCCTTCCACACCTGGCCGAGCGCCGACGTGTACGGCACGGCCTCTTCCGACGGCTGCGTCCGGGTACCGCCCGATGCCCTGCACGCCCTCACCGACGTCCCGTCCGGGACCACGGTGTTGATCAAGTAAACGCCTGTTCTCCGGCCACAACGGCCACACAAGACAAGGGGGACCACGTGGTCCGCAGTATCGAATCCACCCGCCGCGTCCTGGCCGCGGTCGGCATCGGCGGCCTGCTGGCCGCCGGCACGACCGCGACACTGCAGACGGCCACCGCACAGGCAGCTGCCGCGACCGCCTACGGCGTCTCGGCTTCCGGAGTCGAGGCCAAGACCGCGCAGCCTTCGGTGTCCAGCGACGGAGTGGCGAAGACGGCGCAGGGCTCGGTGGCGGGCATGGGCTGGTCGGTCACCGGCATCGCCGTGAAGGCCGGTGCCGGCCTCGCTGAAGCAACCGCAGGCAACGTCGTGGTCGCCGGCCGGGCACTGGGCGCGGTCTCGGCGAGCTGCACGAATGGTGTGACGACCTACAAGGGCCCGAACGTCAACGAGGCCAAGCTCAAGGTTTCCTCGGGCGGCGGCGCGGGCGCCACCATCCAGATTCTCGGCGCCGACGGTAAGTCAGCGCAGACCATCACCGTTGCAGTCGTGTCATGCGCCAAGGGCTCGGTGCCGCCCACCACACCCCCACCGACCACCACCACTCCCCCGGCAACCAGCACGCCGCCCACGTCACCCACGTCAACGCCGCCCAGCGAACAGCCGACGCAGCCTCCGACGAGCGCGCCCACGCCGACGCGCAAGCCCTCCGGTACGCCCGCACCCCCGAAGCCCGCGCCCAAGCCGCACCTGCACAGCGGGCACCACCCGGTCACCGGCTGACCCGAGTCACCCTGCCGACTGCCGACAGAGGCACCCACCAACCCCTGTTACAGGCGTCCCACCCCACTTCCCCGCGGGTGGGGCGCTCACGCAACCCGATCGACGCGAAGGAGGACAACGTGATCCCGACAAAGTCCGGCACGGTCGTCGACGAGCTGGCCGAGCGTGCCGCCCGGCTCGCGCGAGGCATCCGCCTGGCGCCCAAGTTCTCCGACATCCTGAGCTGGTGGGTGGGCTACCCGCTCAAACGGGTTCCTCTCGAAGCCGACCGCTTGGACCAGCTCGACGAACACGACAGCATGCTGCTCGGCCTGACCCCAGGCACCGAAGTCCTGCGCCGCAACGGAGTTTTCGTCCCGTTGCACGGCGACGGACCACCATTGGCGTCCATCACATCCCTGATCTACCTTCCCCGTCTGGGCCTCTCGCCCGACCAGCTCCTTCTGCTACGCGACGGCGACGTCCCGGTCAGCTCGCTCGTGCCGGACGCGCTGCGCAGCACGCACTACGCCATCGAAGTGGACGGGCCACGCGAACCTGCCGACCCGGCGATCGTCTCCCGCGGAATCCTTGTCCCCGGCGGCATGCCCGCAGTGCTCGCAGACGAAGTCGTGTTCTGGCAGGTGTTGCACGATCGCGCCCCTCAACGCGGCGTCCTGTTCACCCGTCCCACCACCTCTTCGGTACCTGTGTGGTGAGCACGACCATGCCATCGACTTCACCGCACCTGAATGTCGGCGCAACAGCGTCGCGGACGACCAACACGCGCTCGCAGCCGCTTGCGGCACACCGCAACCCCGATGCCGGAACGGAAGCGACAACCCGCGGCGTGTACGTCGTCCCTCGATGCCAGCGGGTGAGCGGTCATGCCCGGTGACACCACGCGCAACGTTCCCACCAGCAGGCCGGACTCGGCCGGTTGGCCACTGCCCGTTCGGCTCGCTCAAGTCGCGACCGGCACCGCACTGATGGGCTTTGCTGTGGCACTGCTGGTCAACGCCGCAACAGGCCTACTGCCACTGGACATCCTGCACAGGGCAATCGGCAACCAGTTCGGCTGGACGCTCGGAGGCGCGATCATCGCCGTGCAGTCGAGCTTGCTGGTACTCAACCTCTCACTTGGCGTGAAACCCGGTATCGGCACCCTCGCCGCCGTCATCATTCCCGCCGTCACCGCCGACCTCGCCCTGTCGATGCTGCACCCGCCGCAGCTGACCTGGTTGCGGCTGATGGCACTGCTGCTCGGCGGCGCGATGTTTGCCGTCGGCACCGCGCTCTACCTCTCGGCCGAGATGGGCGCCCTACCGCGCGATGGCCTGATAAACGCGATCGCCCAACGCACGAACTGGAACTGGGCGCGGATCCGGATCGCCGCCGATGTGCTGTGCCTGCTCGCCGGTGTGCTGATCTTCCGCCCTGCGCTCGCGGTCGCCAACGGCTCACTCGGCATCGGCAGCCTACTGCTCGCCCTGACCTTGGGCCCGTCGATCGCGTCTCTGGTTGCGCTGTTCAGCCACCGACCGCGGCCGGACACGCCCGCTCGAGAGGAAGCATGATGCCGCGCGCCGCATCCCGGTCCGGTCGCGTGAGCACCCATACGCGGTGGCAGCGCGGCTCTGGCACCTACCAGCTCTCGATTCCCGCCCTGGCGTTGCTCATGTGCGCGGGCTGCTCCTCCCCCAAGCCCCAGGCCACCGTGCCGGCGCCGAGCGGTTCCACCCCGGCGACCAGCCCGTCACCCCCTCCCGGCTCCGGGGTGCGGCTGCCGAACGCCTCGCCGATCACTCCGACAGCGCCCGCAGGCACCCCATCCACTGTGCCGCCCGCGCCTACCCCGCCCACCGCCGCGACCACCGACTTCCGCGACCCGGTCGCGGTGACGCGGGCGTGGATGACGCAGTGGTGCGCCTCGGACTACCGCCAGCCGCGCAACAACAACGTCGAACGCGCCACGGTGTTCTCCACCGCGGCAGGCAAAACCGCAGACCTACACGCCGGTGACGACGAATCCGCGCACCGCGCCATGATCGAGCAGAAGCTGTCCACCCGCTGCGACCGCATCACCGCCGAGATCATTCCCGAAGCACCGCGCAGCGACGACCAGGTCTACATACGGACGACAGCAACCCGCACGCTGCTCTCCGACGACGTCGCTTTCCAGACAGAACCGGTGCTCACCACCCGCTCCGTGCTGCGTCAACCCGACGGCCGCTGGCTCGTCGACATCGGCGTCGAGGCCGGCTGATGATCAAAACTCTCCTCGTTCCCATCGCTGCGCTCGCAGCTGCGCTGCTGCTCGTGCTGATGGTGCTGCAGCCGCAGCGAGCCGACGCCGACACGATCACCCCACCCGTGACGTGCCAGGTGCCCGCCCCCGGTGCGGACCCGTCGTCGGCGCCGCCAAGCGACGGCGCGTTCCACGGCGTCCGGTTGTCACCGGTGCAGACCGACACGGCGCAGAAGGTGCTCGGCGTCGCCAAGCACATGAGCATCACCCGACGCGGCGCGGTCATCGGAATCCAAGCCGGCATGCAGGAATCCACACTCAACCCGCTGGCGCGCAACGGCAACGCTGTTGGCGTATTTCAACAGATCGCTCCAGGCCCGTGGAACGCCTACTCCGGCTACGACCGCACCGACGCCGCCGCAGCAGCCAAAGGATTCTTCTCGGTACTGCTCAAACGCGCACCCGGATACGAGACGGACCCGCGCTCGAACCACGAGCTCGCCGAGGAAGTCGAACGCAGCGGCGAAGGCTGGCGCTACCAGCGTCACCAACCCTTCGCCGAAGCGGTCGTCGCCGCGCTCTACGACGGTTCAGGTCCGCTACTGGACTGCGCCGATCGATCGTTCAAAGGCCGAATCCAGGTCACCGTGCAGGGCAGCGACGTCACCTTGCCCGCAGAAGCCGGCGTCGCAGGTGTCGTACGAGCCTCCTCACCCCAGGTCGCGGCCGCGATCGCGGCCGGCCTGTCGTGGCTGGGCATCACCTACTCCTGGGGTGGCGGCGACGCCAACGGACCCACAAAAGGCATACGGGACGGTGGGGTCGCCGACGCGCACGGCGACTACGACAAAGTCGGATTCGACTGCTCAGGACTGACGCTCTACGCGTACGCGCAAGCCGGAGTGCAGATCATCCGGCCCTCCGACGCGCAGCTCACCCGTACGAGGCTCGTCGTCCCGTTCACTCAGGCACGAGCCGGTGACCTGCTGTTCTGGGGAACTCATCACGTCGCCATGTACCTCGGGCAACTCGGCGGCCGGCACCTGATGCTCGAAGCCCCGCAGAGCGGCGAGGTCGTCAGGGTGTCCACGGTGAGAACTGGCGGAGATTTCCGCAACGTCGCAGCACGGCCCATTCCATGAGTTCGGGGGAAACACGATGAAACCTGGAGACGGCACCGGATACCGGGCAGAAGATCCCGTCGATCTCACGGTCACTACCGCGCCTGCCCCGCCACGCCCGCAGCCTCCTGTCGCGCCAGCCACACCTGAGATGAGCACAGGTCAGCTGATGGCGCCCCCGCCGCCGGTCACCGCCGACCCTGCGGCATGGGGATGGCGCGCCGCGCTGCGCAAGGTCACCGGCGGACTGGTCACGCTCCGGCCAGGCCGTGAAGAAGCACGACATCGTCAAGCAGAAGTCGCGGTGCGCCAACACCTCGGTGGAAGCAGGCTGGTGATGGTCGCCAATCCGAAAGGCGGAGCGCAGGTCAGCACCACAGCTCTGATGCTGGCGCACACCTTCGCCACCCTGCGCGGCGGCCCGGTCGTCGCATGGGACAACAACGAAGCGCGCGGCACGCTCGCCCAGCGCGCCGAAGTCACGACGCCGGACACGCACGTGTGGCATCTGCTCGGCGCGGCCGATCAGCTCACCGCTGTCGGCACCGCGGGCGACCTCACCCACTACCTGCGCTCCCAGCCCACCCGCGCCGAGGTCCTGGCCAGCGACACCGACCCGGCCAGGATGCAACAGATCGGACCCGCGCAGTGTGGACGGATCTGGCTGCTGCTCAGCCGCTACTTCGGCTTGACGATCATGGACACCGGCAACAACGTCCGCACGCCGGCCTGGCAGTGGGCCGCGCACCTGGCCAACCAGCTCGTCGTGCCGATCACCCTCGAACCCGACGTCGCACACAGCGCCGCGTGGATGCTCGACCACCTCACCACCCGGCGCCCGGACCTGGTCGCCGGCGCGGTCACCGTGGTAGGCCCCGCAGCCGCGGCCGCGTCGCCGAAAGTACGCGAGCAGATGCTCGCCTACTTCGCGCGGCGGACCGCGCTCGTGGTCGAGGTGCCGTTCGACCCGCAGCTCGCGGGTGGCAGACCGATCGTGCACGCCCGCATCAGCGACACCTCACGCCGGGCATGGGTCAGCGCGGCCGCGGCAGTCGCCGACCGGCTCGCATCGCGTCCCGGGCCTCGCCCCGACGAACTGCAGCCACCGACACCACCGCACGCGAATACCGAGATCCAACACGAAACCTCGAGCCCGCCCGCCAGCGAGCCGCAGCCGCGGTCCGACGACGGGCACACGTCGGTAACCGAAACGCCAATCAGGAAGGCCCAGTGATGATCGACGACCCGGAACTGACCATCGCCGGGCAGAAGGAGCCCAGCGCACCCAACCCGTTCGACGGCGTGCAACCCGACCTGTCCGTGTGGGGCGGCGCATTCGAGTCCGCGTGGCAAACGCTGCTCGCCGGTGTGTGGGGTCTGGCGTTCCTTGTCGTGGCGTTCGGCGCGGTACGGGCGGTGGTGGAGTTGCAGCGCGCGAAAAAGGGCGGCTACTCCGCCGACGTGCACGAGCACACCGAATCAGTGAAGAAGTCGGCGTTCGCGCTCATCGCCTTGGCGGGCTTGGGCGTGCTCTTCGGTGCCGTGATCTCGATCTTCTGACGAACCGGAGCATTCTCGTGTCCTTCACCTCGCCTGCCGCGCACACCGGCCCACGGTCTGCTGCCCGACGACCACTGCTCCTGGTGCTCGCTGCCGCCGTCCTGTTGATCGGCGGGGTGGTCATCGGCCGCTACGGCGTGCCCGCAACCGACGAGCCGACCGAGACAGGGCAGGTTCCCCGCAGCAGCGCACCCGACAGCGCGGGCGCACGGGAACACGGACCGTCGAAGATCGTCAAGGGCGTGCCGAGCGGCTTCACCCGCGACCGTGAGGGTGCCGCCAGCGCAGCGGTGATCGCCGTCCAGCTTCCGCTCAACATCGCCCGCAACTATGCCGACCTCGAGGTCGTGAAATCGACCTGGCTGGCCCGCGATGCCGATGCGGCGACACGGCGTGAGTACTCCGAGCGCGGTAGCACCACCGGTGACGACCTGACAATCAAGATGCCCGCCGACGTCACGGTGAAGGACTTCAACGGCGACAACGCCGTGGTCGAGGTGTGGGTGTCCACCACCGGCGTGGCGCCCGGTTTTGGTGGTCGCGGCACCACGCGCAGCCAGTCCTTCTCGACCGTGACCGTTGAGCTGGTCTGGGAGCGCGAGGACTGGAAAGTCGTCACGTTCACAACCTCAGACGGTCCGCGCCCCGGAACCGACACTGCCGCGCCTGCCCCGACGCTCAAGCCGTTCGCCTTCTACGGCTTCTTCCTCACGATCGAATAGGCCAACCCCCATGGAGGGAGCATGTTCCAACGACTGACGATCCTATGTGGAACGGCTGCGGTACTTCTGCTGACACTCGCGCCTGCGGCACTCGCGCAGCCATCGTCGAACGGCAACATCCCGCACGGTTTCCCTCCTGACCTTGCGAAGTTCGTCGCAGGCACCCAGCAGTTCCGAGACGGGCCGTGGTTCGGCACGCCGGAGTGCAAAGACAAAGGCGGCGACGTCAGCCGCTACCTCAACGACGTCATGCAGGTCGAATCGCGACTGCTGTACTGGGCCACGCCGCCCGGCCGGCGAGCCACGTTCTGGCCCGACCCGAACCTCGCGGACGTCAACACCGAACCGCCCGAACTGCCGCGGACCTTCCCCGCCGTCTGGGGCCCCGACCACTCCTACAACGTCGCTTTCCGCTACTGCGCGGACGAGCTGAAGGAGTGGACGAACCCGGCTCAGAACGCGTGGGGGTTCACGTGGGCTGCCAAGCCGGACGCCGACTCGCTGCAGCGGATGAAGCCGTTCGCCGCCGGCAACGAGGACCTGATCGCCAAGTTCAGTGACGCCTGCTCGGATGCCAAGTCGCCCTACTGCCAGAAAGCGTTCTTCGTCGACTGCAGCCGTGTGGTCATGGTGCCGGAGAAGAAGGAACGCTGCCTGCTGTGGAACGAGTCGGTCGCCAACCACTTCCACGGCCTGTCGAGGTTCGTCAACGCCAACGGCACCTGGCTCGAGCGGATCGGCAGCTTCTTCACCAAGGTCGGCGAGGCGCAGATCGCCGCAGGACGCATCCACCTTGACGCGTTCGCCTCGATCATGACGATCGGTCTCGACATCGCGAAGTTCGTCGTCAATCCCGCCAGCGCGATGGACGAGCTCGCCAACAGCCTTCACCAGTCCGCCGTCGACTTCACCGTCCGGGTGCTGCTCGAGGGCCTCGCCACCGTCGGCAACTTCGACCCGCGTTCGCCGTGGTTCCTCGTGACCTATGGCGCCAGCACCGGCCTGGGCCTGCTGGTCATGGCGATCATGTCGGTGCTGATGATCAGCCGCACCGCAGCCGGTGCCGGCACCAGGGAAGACTTGCAGGAAGCTCTGTTCAAGCAACTGCCACTCGGCGTGTTCCTGGCGGTGTTCGCGCCGGCGATCGCGACTGTGCTGTACGAGGCCGTCCGCAAGATGACCAACGGCATCGCGGCGTGGCAGTCGCAGTACATCGGCAGCTCCATCACCAAACTACGTGAGCTGTCCACGGTGACCGCCGCGATGATCCCCGGCGGCGTCGGCGTCGGCGTCATCGTTTTCGCGCTGCTGATCTTCGGCACGGGCGCGGTGTTCGTCGGCTTCGCGATGCAAGCCATCGCCCTGCCTCTGGCAGGGCTGGTAGCCGGTTTGGCCTGGGGCATGCGCGTACACCCGAAATGGCGCACCAAGGCCACGCGCCCGATCTACACCTACCTCGGGCTGTTGCTGTCCAAGCCCCTGCTGTACTTCCTGCTCGGTGCGATCTTCGCGCTCATCGACGGCAACCTGTCGATCCCCGCGATGAAAGCGGGAGGCATGCCGCTGCTCGGCCAGATGGTCACCGTCATCGTCGCACTGGTCGTGGTCGGCTTCGCTCCGTTCGCGCTGCTCAAATACGCGCCCCTGCTGCCGACAGCAGCCGATGCGCACGACTCACAGCCCTCATCCGGGTTCGGGACCGCTTCGGTCGTCGGCGCGAGCATGGCCGCTTTCGAGCGGCATCACAGCACGAAACCCACGATCGAGCGTGACGACAGTGGTGCGCAGAATGGCCGGCACTCGATCGCGCAGAGCTACAGCGATGCCCAGAAGTCCGCCTTGCAACAGCCGGCGCGGCAGCGCACCGGCGGTCAGGCAGGCGGCGCCCACACCAGCAAGTCGGCCTCCGGCACACCGAAAGCAGGCAAAGCCTCTGGTACGCGGGCGCTCACACCAGGTGCCGGCGGGGCAAAGCCGGCACCTGCTGCAGCGGGCCAGCCTGCCGCGGCTGCCGGTTCGGGTGTCGGTGCGGCCGCGGGCACAACAGCGCAGGCCTCGCACGCAGGAGCAGCCGCGGGTGCGGCGATGGGGCCGCTGGGCATCGCCGCACAGGCCGCGGTCGCCGCAAGCAACAAGATGCGTCAGGGCGCGCACCGCACCGTCGATGCAGACGAAGAAACCGTCCGGGGGGACTGATCACAATGAGGATATCGGTGCTGGGCGGCGAGATCAGCCGCCGCGGACTGCTCGGCTCGCTGAGCACACCCGCCTATGTCGCGCTCGGCGCGGCAACCGCACTCGCGGTCGTGTCATGGCTGGTCGTCGGAGATGTCGCGGGCGCCCTCGGCGGGATCGCCATTCTTGCCGGGACCTACACGCTGGTACGCCTCTGGGGCCGCCGCTCGATCGCAGCGACCCTGTTGCGGGCGTGGTGGTGGCGGCGTCGCCGACTGCGCGGCGAAACCACGTTCATCGCACCGGTAGCAGCCCGCGAATCCGACCCGCAAGACCTCCTCGGTCCGCTGTGGGCGCTGCCCACACCGTTGGGCCGCGTCGAACCACTCAACCTGACCGGCACGGCATGGGAGCACATGTTCATCCTGTGGCATCACAACCCCGGCGAGCGCGCCTACCTCACCGTGCTGCTGGAGGTGCAAGGCCATGCTTCAGCACTGCGCACCGACCGCTCCTACGAAACGGCCTCCATGCGCTACGGCGTCCTGCTCGCGCAGCTGGCCAAGGCAGGGTCGTTCCTGCGGGGTGTGCAGCAGATCAACCGCATCGTCCCGCACGACGCAGCACCCCACCGCGAGTTCGTCTCCAGGCGGCTGTCGACCCGGCCCGGCCTGCAGGCCCTGGTCGAATCCTACGAAGAGCTCGTCGACGCCACGGCAGCCACCGCCGAACAGCACCGCAACTACCTCGTCGCACGCTTCCCGCTGACCACCGAGTTCTATGACGAGGCACAAAACTACGGCGCTGGTTCGACAGGCTGGGCAGGGCTGGTACGGGAGGAGCTCGCGCGGCTCGCCGACCTGGCCGTGCGCGCCGAACTCTCGCGGCCACAGGTGCTGGGAGAGCAACGCACCTGCGCGGTACTCAGGTCACTGCAAGACCCCGGCTGGCCGATCGACCAGCACGAGGGTGTCCGGTGGAACAACTGCTGGCAGTCCTACACCACCGAACCCGACCGACTCGTCGTCAACGACCGCTGGCACACCCGCACCGCATTCCTGCCCCGCGACGGCATCGCCGCCGCCCCGCTCGGAGCGCGCTGGCTCGCACCGCTGCTCACCGCCGTCACCCCCTCGGTCATCCGCACCCTGTCGGTGCGCATGGAGTTCGTGCCCGACCGGGTGGCCCGCGCACGTGCCCGTGCCGACGTCGCCCAGGACAGCGCCTCGCTGCTCGACGACGGCAAGAAGGGCCGCGTCGATGACGGAACCGACAGCGTCATGCTCTCCGCCTCCCAACGACGGCTGCACGACCTGGCACCCGGCTCCGGTTACCACGGCGTCGACTGGTCGATGGCCATCTCGGTCACCTCGCCCGACCCGGCCGAACTACGCCGGGCCTGCATGCGCGTCGCCAACGAAGCCGCCCAGTCGGCACTGACCGATTTGGACTGGCAGGACCGGGCACACGACACCGCCGTGCTCAGCACCTACCCGCTCGCCCGCGGAATGGCGGTGGCGTGATGCGCGAACCCACCGTCTTTCACTACGTGCGACTTGCCGAAGCCCGCCGATTCGCCGAGCACTCCTGGCAGGAACTGGACGCCGTCATCCGTACTGCTGACGGGCTGCGGTGTCGCTCGAGCAACCCGGACGTCTTCTTCCCCGAGGAAGGCTCCCGATTCGCCGGCAGGCAGGCGATGCGCGATGAACGAGCCCGCGTGGCGGAGCTGTGCAGAGGCTGCCCGGTGCGCACCGAATGTCTGGCCAGTGCACTGCAGCGCGGCGAGGCCTACGGAAGCTGGGGCGGTATCTGCCAACCGGACTATCAGATACTGCGGCAACTCTGGAGCGAACGCGTCCACGCCGCCGCTCCCCCACCGGCAGGCAGCACCGCGGTGAAAGAGACCCGCTGATGCCGCGCAGCACCACAACGCCCCGCACCGCTCGTAGCGCGCCCGCCGTCGGGTGGCGACCGCCGCAGCCCGAGACACCCCCACCTCAGCCGGTGTTCCTGCCACCGCCGCGACGACGACGGTGGCTTGACCGGTGGGGCTGGTACGAACCCCGCGAACAGCCCATGTCGACAACGACCCGCCAGGCGGAGGCACTCAACCTAGCGCTGAGCTCGCCGCCGACCAGCAACCGCGGCCTCATCGTCGGTACCGACCTGCTGTCCGGTCAGCTCGTCGTGCACGACCCGTTCGTCGCCTACGAAGACAAGGTGATCAGCTCGGTCAACGTCGCCGTCGTCGGCGATGTCGGCAAAGGCAAGAGTTCGTTGCTCAAGACCTGGGGCTGCATCCGGCAGTTGCTGCTCAACGATCGTCGTGTGGTCGTGCTCGACAAGAAACTGCAGGCAGGCTGCGGCGAATACACCTCCCTTGCCCGGTATCTCGGTGCTCCGAGCATCCGGTTCAGCGTCGACGGCACCGGCAGCCGGCTCAACCTGCTGGACCCGGTCATCGCCCTGGGCGGTGAGCAACTCGCCGACACAGGACACCCGCTCGAGACCATCGAGCGCCCGACCGGACAGATGATGCTGCTGCGTGCCGTGCTCAGCGAAGCATTGGGCCGCCCGGTCAGCGAACGCGAAGGCAAAGCACTACGCCTCGCTCTCGTCGCCGCAACCCGCGATGCCCGCGATCGCGGCAGGATTGCCGTGATCGGCGACGTCGTACACCACCTGATCCACCCCTCTGCCGCCCAGGCCGAGACGCAGGCCCGCAGCGTCAGCGAACTGCAAGAGTGGGGACTGGACCCCGCATACGCGCTCGAGCGCATGATCCAAGAAGACCTCGCCGGCCTGGTCGACGCGGAAACCAGCTCCGAGGTCCACCTCGACCACCCCAGTGGCATCACCCACATCGACATCAGCGCCCTGCCCGTCGACGGTCCGGCGCTACGCGTCGTCATGGCGTTGATCAACACCTGGCAGACGAACATGCTCGCATCACGATCACGGCGCGCCGCTCAGACGGTCAACATCATCGAAGAAGGCTGGCACGTCGCGGAAGGCTCGATAGGCAAGGTTTTCCGGCGCAACGTGAAGCTGTCCCGCGGGCTCGGCCTGGCCACCATGACCGGTATCCACCACCTCGCGGACTTCGCACAAACAAGCCCCGCATGGTCGCTGCTGCAGGAAGCGGAGACCAGGTTCATCTTCGGCCAAGGCTCCTACGACGACGCCCGCGCCTGCGTCGAGCTCTACAACCTCCCACCCGGCTCCGAAGAAACGATCATGACACTGGAACAGGGCACCTGCCTGCTGCAAGTCGGGTCACGCGATCCGATCCTGGTCCGTCACGAACGCTCGGCCCGTGAAATCGCACTGACCGACACCGACGGCACGCTGACCGGAACGGCCCACCGGTCATGAACCCACACGACCAGGCGGCTCGCGTGCCTTCCTCCCCGCGTCCGCTGTTCGGCATCTTCTACCCCCTGCTCGTCGCAGCAGCAGCGAGCGTGCTCCTCGCCGCGCTGCTGGGCGCGGCGACGTCTGGCTGGCTAGCGGGTCACGGCTGGGCATGGCCATCCCTGCTGAGTGTTCCTGCCGCGCTGCACGGATGGGTGATGCACTGGCCCGACCCGGCACAAGGGTGGCCGGCAGAACCCCGCCCCGGGCCGGCACTGCTCACCTACCTGCTCGGCACCGGGACACTCGCCCTCGAGGCCGTGCTCTGGATCAAGGTTCTTCTGTGGCGCCGGCGCGTTCTGCGGCAGCGAGCCGAGGCACGGTCCGGGCTCGCGGATCGCGCCACAGTCCGCAACCGCCTCGGTGCCGAAGCAGTCACCAAGCACGCCTACCGGCTACGCCCGTCCCTGGCAGGCTCTGCACACATCAGCGCCGATGACGCAGGAGCGTTGTTCGCTCGATGGCCAGGCACCGACGAAGGGATCTACGGCACCCACGAAGACTCGAAACTCGTCGTCGCTCCTGTACGAATGGGCAAAACCGGCCGACAAGCGGTGTCGGACGTCCTGCGTGCACCCGGCGCGCTCGTCGCCACCTCCACCCGCTTCGACCTCATCGAACTGACCATCATGCAACGAACCCAGCGCGGCCAGGTATGGGTGTTCGACCCGGAGAAGAGGGTGCCGTGGCCGGAAAAACTGCGGTGGAACCCCATCCACGGATGCGAAGACTTCGACGTGGCACTGCGTCGAGCTGTCGCCATCTGCAGCGCCCGCCCGCTCGAGGACACCAAGAACGGCGGCTACTTCAGCGGCAAGAGCGAAGGCGTGCTCGCTGCGATGCTGCACGCCGCCGCACTCAGCGGCACCGACCTGGCCACATTGTGGCTGTGGACGACCAGCCAGTCCTACCGTCCCGCGCAGATCCTCGAGACAGACAACCGGGCTGCCCCGGCGATCGCCGACGGGCTGCGCAACCTGCTCGACAGTCTCAAAAGCACCAGCGACACCTCCGGTGCCGGCGGCATCTACTCAACCCTCGAACTACTCCTGCGGCCGCTCACCTCACCGAAGATCATGCGGGCACTCACCCCTGCACCAGGTGACGCCACCTTCGACATCGACAGCTTCATCCGCAGCGACCACGACACCCTCTACATGGTCTCCCGCGGCCGCAAGAACAGCGCAGCGCCCATGGTCAACGCGCTCATGGTCGAAATGCTGCACCGCGCCGACCTGCTGTCCCAGCGCCCCACTGCCCAGCAGCTCACCGCCCCCGCTCACGGCGACCTCAGGCTCGATCCACCGCTGCGGATCGTGATGGACGAAGCCGCCAACATCACCCCGGTCGACGACCTCAGCGCCCGGCTGGCGGACTCAGGCGGACGCGGCATCCAGCTCTACGTCTATGTGCAGAACCTGTCGCAGCTGCGACAGAGATGGGGTCTGGAAGAAGCAACCGAGATCTGGGACTGTGCCTCGATCAAGCTCGTCCTCGGCGGCTTGAGCAACTCCAAAGATCTCCTCGGGCTCTCCGAGTTGCTGCCCGAACGCATCATCGACCAAGCGAGCGTGTCCACCGGTCCAGCCAGTCGCGGTCAGATCACGGTGTCACCATGGAGACGACGAGCACTCACCGTCGATGAGATCCGCGAGCTTCGCGACGGCGAAGGCCTGCTGTTCTACCGCAACCTACGCGCCGCCAAAGTAGACCTACCCGGCTGGTGGGAGACCCCCGACTTGACGGGGATCGTCACCCACAGCCGAGGCGAGGTCCGCAGACTGCTCGCCTGTGCACATGCTGCTCACACCGCGGAGCCTTCTGACACAGGCCTTCACACGCCGGCACTCGATGACTGAGCACCTGCACAAGCCACAGAGGTCCGACAAGACAGCACCCAGCGAAGGCGCGAGCACACCACCGAACGCCGAGAAGGTGCCCGTCCTCGACGTGGAACTACTTCCTGAGGTCGTCTCCGAACTCGCGGCGGCCAGCGAACAGCACGAACAGCAACTGTCAGAACTTGCCGGCGTCGTCTCCGAACTCGGAGGGATCTCTGCCACCCTCCGCGACGAGGTGCACTCGTTGCGGGAGTACATCGTTGAGCTGCAAGACAGCCTCGTTCAACGAGCCAATCTCAACCGCCCGAACCGGTGGGCTTGGAAGTTCCTCACCCACGATGAAGCCGCCCAACTCTGGAGCGAACTGCGATGGTTCGTCGACTACTTCATCGAGAGATACCCGCTGTCGTTGGATGTGAGCATCCCGTCCTGCTGGTACCGCCACACCGTCGCCGTCGACGAGCTCACCGATCTGTACGCGGCGTGGCGTGAGGCCTACTGCTCAATAGATCAGCCCTCGGACGCTATGACTGCGTGGCGCAACCGATGGCTCTGGCCGACGCTGCACACGCTGCACTCCCACGCTGACTGGCGAGAGTGCAAAGCTCAGCGGCAGCACGTCGAGTCGGCGGCTCGTCAGCATGCCACTGACGGCGAGTTCGACGACTTCATGATGCAGGACCTCAGGGCGCGAACTGGTTCACGTCGAAGCGACCTGCCCTGGCACGCTGCGGGAACGTCTCAGCTCCGGCGGTAACCTGTACATGATCGCTACCCTAGTGAGGTTGGGCACAAAGCTCCATCGTGCGGCGTTTCGAGCACGAGCATTCAAGTCATTGACCTGCAGGTCCACCCACCGCGCCGTTTCTTGTCCCGCGACTGTCCTGCCCGTTGCGGCGGTCAGCCAGGCACTCAACCATCGGTGCGGATCGTTGCCTGGAGACCAGAGCGAACCACCTTTGTAGTCGGGTGGTCAGGCCCCAACACCCGCTCGCAGCCGGTGAGGGTGGCTTCATACAGCGGAACGGCGCGTCCTAGATCGCCCACCGCTCGGTAGGCACTAGCCAGGTTGTTCCGCGACATCAGCGTGGTGGGGTGGTCGGGCCCCAGCACCCGTTCGTAGTCGGACAGAGCGGCCTCGAACAGCGGGATCGCTCGCCCCAAATCACCCACCGCCCGGTAGGCACTAGCCAGGTTGTTCCGCAACAACAGCGTGTCGGGGTGGTCGGGCCCCAGCACCCGCTCGCAGTCGGACCGAACAGCCTCGAACAGCGGGACCGCTCGCCCCAAATCACCCATCGCTTGGTAGGCGTGGGCCAGGTTGTTCCGTGACATCAGCGTGCTGGGGTGGTCGGGCCCCAGCACCCGCTCCCGATCGGCGAGGGTGGCCTCATACAACGGGATCGCTCGCCCCAAATCACCCGCCGACACGTAAGCACCAGCCAGGTTGTTCCGCGACATCAGCGTGCTGGGGTGGTCGGGCCCCAGCACCCGCTCGCAGTCGGACCGAACAGCCTCGAACAGCGGGATCGCTCGCCCCAAATCACCCACCACTCGGTAGGCGTATGCCAGGTTGTTCCGCGAGGTGAGTACGTCGGGGTGGTCGGGTCCCAGCACCCGTTCGTAGTCGGACAGAACGGCCTCGAGCAGCGGGATCGCTCGCCACAAATCACCCGCCGACACATAAGCACTGGCCAGGTTGTTCCGTGACATCAGCGTGCTGGGGTCGTCGGGCCCCAGCACCCGCTCCCGATCGGCGAGGGTGGCCTCATACAACGGGACCGCTCGCCCCAAATCACCCGCCGACTCAAAGGCATTGGCCAGGTTGTTCCGCGACTTCATCGTGTCGACATGGTCGGGCCCGAGGAGGTCACCCAGGCCTTGGACTGCACGGGTGAGGTGAGTGATCGCGGTCTTAACGTCGCCTTGCGCCTCGAAGTAGACACCGAGGTTGTTGAGGAGCAGAAAGGTGGTCGGGGTCTCGTGGCCTGAAGTCGTATGGTCAAGCAGGGCCTGAGCATGGGGCACAGCCAACCTATACATGCGCCAGCTGGCTACGGATGCGTGATGATGTCTGCTCAGGGCGGTTATCAGCGTATTTGCAGCGGTGTCGCGGGCGGCTGTGACGTCGTCGGGCCGGCGGTGCGGGTCATTGGGGTCGGGAGTGCGGGTGACCGCCTGCACCAAGCGATGTACGCCGATGGCGTCACCGGTCAGGTTGATCATGCTGTAGGCCGCGAGTCGGCCGAGCGCGGCCAACACGTCGGGTTCGTCGGCGGTCCCGGCCAGCAGGTCGCGGGGGATGTCGTCGGGGGCGTACCAGGCCAGCTGGCGCAGCAATTGCCCGGCCAGCGGGGTGTCGGCGAGCCGGTCGAGGGTGACATGCCAGACCCTGGCTACGGTGCGTTGAGCGTCGCCGCCTTCCGCGGTCGCGGTGAACATCCGTGCCGGAACCGGGCGAGCAGGTCGAGGTAGACGGTGGGGTTGATGCGGAGCTGGCCGAGGTAGGCGCCTGCCTGCTCAATAGCCAGTGGCAACCACCCCAGCTCCGCACATAACGTGCCGGCGCCGGTCAGGTCAGCGTCGGGCCACTCGGCCCGGACGATTCGGGTGAGCAGCTCAACTGCCTGCTCAGCGGGTAAAACATCCAGCGCAACGGTCTGCATGCCGCGCCAGCCGCTGCCCTGACGGCTGGTGATCACGATCGTGCCGGTGTGCACGCGGTCCAGCAATCCGGCCGCGTCCGCCGGGCCGGTGAGGTTGTCCAGAACCAGCAACCAATCGGTATGGGTGGCCAACCAGCGCACCCCCAGCTCGGTGCGCTGTTCCAACGGCATCTCCACCGTCTCGGGCGCGACCGCCACGGCCAAGTCGGCAAGCCCGGTGTCGATCGCGGTCGCCGAGTCGGCGACCACCCACCACACCAGCGAGAACCGGTCTGCCTGACCGGCGGCGAAGTGGGCGGTCAGGGTACTTTTGCCGACCCCGCCGAGCCCATGTACCGCAACCACGACAGCTCGGCCGCAACCGGCCACTGCCGTCTCCAGTTGCTCCAACTCCTGTGACCGTCCCACGAATACAGGAGGATCAGGCGGCCGCCGGCCCATCCCCTTCACCGCGGACGTGAACTCCATGGCAGGCACGCCGGAACCCTCAACGTTTAGGTCACCGTGCACCACGCCCACAGCGGTCGTGCCGGTCACGCCGCCGGTGATCCAGGCCGATCCGGCCCCTCGGGCGTCCGACGCGGCCGGGCCTGGCCCCGCGTCGGCCCAGTAGGGTCCGGCGGCCCGCCCACCTGGCCGAAGTTCACCCCGACCGTCGGGCCTCCGCCAGCACCACCCATGACATTTCCATGCACGATGGCGCTGCCATCGGTCGCCGTCTGCGACACCGACGGGCTCGGCGCGCTCGCACCAGCGAGATCGGCCGGCCGGCCTTGCCGCCTGGCCACCACCAACGCCACGACCGCCACCACCAGGCCGCCGATCCCTGCGATCCAGCTCAACGCCTCCAACACCGGCCTGGCCGGATGTTCCTTATCAATCAGCCAGATCGGCGCACCGAACCGCAACAGCGCCCACACTCCAGCACCGGCGACAACCGCCACACCAGCCGTCCGCAACGCACGCCGTCCC
Organism: Lentzea jiangxiensis; assembly: GCF_900104175.1. Lineage (GTDB taxonomy): Bacteria > Actinomycetota > Actinomycetes > Mycobacteriales > Pseudonocardiaceae > Lentzea > Lentzea jiangxiensis. The sequence continues at coordinate 17,756 of NZ_FNIX01000034.1, read as the reverse complement.
GCACTCACCATGCGTCCGCTCAACCCACAGCACCGCCCCACGACTGGGAAGCCCGACTCCTAGGTGATCGCCCCTCGCACCCCCAACGCTACTAACTCCCGCACATCCGCCACTGGACTTACCACCGCGACCACACCTCCCCGTCTCCTTGGTGATCAGTTCAGAATGAGTCTGCGCAGACAGACGATTGAGCGAGCCAGACTCAGGATGGCTTGATCGAACGTCGGCTCGTCGTTCGGTGCGGACCCGCAGTCGTCGGAAGCCCTTGAGCCAGGCGAAGGTGCGTTCGACCAGCCAGCGGACTGTGCCCAGGCCGGAGCCGTGATCGACGCCGCGGCCGGCGATGACAAGTGTGATGCCGCGGCCTCGGATCAGGCGGCGGTTCTTGTCGTGGTCGTAGCCGCGATCAGCGTAGATTCGGCGTGGCCGGCGACGCGGTTTGCCGACGATACCCCGGAAGGGTGGGATGGCGTCGATGAGCGGGATCAGCCGGGTGACATCGTTGCGGTGCCCGCCGGTGAGCATGACGGCCAGTGGGACGCCGCCCGCGTCGGTGATCAGGTGGTGCTGGGAGCCGAGCTTGCGGCGGTCGATCGGGCTCGGCCGGTGTGGTCCCCCTTTGAGAGCGTGCAGGTGAGTGGAGTCGACCAGGGCCGCCGACAGGTCCAGCAGCCCGGCGGCGCGCAGTTCGGCGAGCAGTAGCTCGTGCAGTTGGTCGTCAACTTATCTATTCACGAAGCACCGGTGCGGTAGTTCAGAACCCAGGTCGTGGGCCTCGATGAGCGCTGTGTCGAGGATGATCCACATCGCGGGTCGGATGTGACGCGATAACTCGATGCTCCAGCGGGCGTTGCACGGTGGACGTCTCGTGCGCATCAGTCGACGCGTCAGCCATACGGGTTGCTCGCTGAAGCACCAGATCGGTTCCGGCTGAGGAAGGAACCGTTTGTGGAGGCGCAGTAGCCCACTTGGCTTGCTGTTCTGCTGCCCGAGCGGCCTCGTATGCCACAGGAGATGCCGCAGATGAGTGGCCCACCGGCTCTGAAGCTGTGATGCCATGTTGCTCCCGATAGGCGGCAAGGACGGCGACAGCAGCTAGGTAGCGAGCAGTTTGCGCAGCACCTTCGGGTGCAGGCCCGAGTTGCTCGACCCACTCCGGTCGGCGTCGGACAGCGTCACGTGCGAGCTCGACCATGCGGGCGCGAATTCGTTTCGCGTCCGCCGAGGCTGCCGAGGCGACGGCCCGATCACGTCCCTCGTACTCCGTCGGTACGGGCGGTTGTGGCAACCACGACGGCCAAACGCCACCGAAGTTGACTGGCGCTCGAGCAGGCATGCTTGTGTCTGCCTGCTCGAGCACGCGAGATTGCAGCTGTGCCAGCGTCCGTTCGTAGGTAGGTACGAGAAGCTCCAGGCTTGTCGTAGAAGAAGCTGTGGTGACGTGGTTCTGGTCCGCCACGGAGCTGGCGCTGGCGGTCATCGAGTGGCGGACTCGCTGGGCAACGAACGCTGCAGGGTTTTCCTTGCCCTGGAGCTCATCGGGATTGATCGCCTTCAACAGATTTCGTACCTCGGTGTCGGTACGGTCCCCAACGGCAAGGTTGCGGGCAAGGGCACCGAAGCCTGCCCCACTTATGACGAGGTCGGTGCTCGGGTGATTGTTCCAAGCCTCGTGCAGCAACTGCGCAGCACGCTCACGCTGCCGCGTTTCGTAGGTGCCACGCGACGTCTGGTCGGCTTGTTCTCCGTTCGCTAGCTGCGCGGCTCGATTGAGAGCAGCCGCGACGATTCGGCTGGCATCTCGCACCCCCGGCCGAACCAGGACGGCAGGATCGACACGGAGCAGTACGTCACGCGGGTTTTGCTCGGCTGCGCTCATCCGCTCGATCAACCGGGCAACAGTGTCGAACGCTCGCCCGCCGCGGACGGCCTCGACCGCAGCATGATCCAGCCACACGTCACGGAAAAGCTCCTCGGCTGCGTCTCGCTGCGCATCGGTGGCCGACCAGTGATGGGAAGCCGCCCGCGCGTGTTGTCCTGGATGTGGGTGGTCGGCGAGAAGGTTGAGGTCGACCAGGATCGGCCGGTCGTTGGCGTTGACTTCGGTGGCCTTGGCTCGATCGGCCATTTTTGTGATGACACGCCGGCGGCGCGCGAAGGTCGAGGTGGTTTCGCCGTGCAGGTGCGCGTCGTGCCGGGTGTTGAAGTCCTGTTGCGAGGCGAAGGTCCAGACGGCTCGAGTGTGCCGGGACGTGGCGACCAGGAAGCTTCGGTTGTCGAAGCCATCAGCGCGGTAGAGCACTGAGCCGCCGCGTTCCTGGCCGTCGTCGCCGGTCCATGTGGCGTTGATGGTCAGGCCTTGGCTTTTGTGGGCCGTGAGGGCGTAGCCGTGAGTTAGTCCGCCTTTGGTGACGTAGGCGGGGTCGAAGGTGCGGGTTTCGTGCACGAACCCGCCGGGTGCCGCGCGTGTCCACGTCACGGTGAGGTGGCCGGTGTCGTTGATTTGTGTGATGACGCCGCGGTAGCCGTTGAACGCGTCGGGTTCGTCGGTGTTGCGGTCGTTGAGCCGGACAAGCACGTGATCGTTTTCGTGGAGCTCGAGGGTGTGGCCGCCGCGCAGCTCGTAGGTTCGGCTGCGACCGAGCTCCCCCTGCAGCCGGCGGACTGCCTGGGCGCCGGCGTTGAGTCGGTCGACCTGGTCGTTGGTGTTGGCAACCATGAGCAGACCGCGCATCTCGGTGTGAGCATCCGGGGCACCGTTGCGTTGATCGATCCACGTCGCGAGCATCGCGACGGTAGTGTCTTGGTTGTTCTTGCCGACGGTAAGCCGGTCGCGGTCAGCCCATGAGGTGAGAGCATCGACATAGTTGCCGTCTCGCCACGCGGCCACCGCGGCGCGTTCGTCCTCGTCGGTCTGTCTGCGGTTGTCGAGCAGTGCGCCACCGTCGACCATCTTGTGCACGACGGCCACCATCGATCCACAGCCGACGCCGCGCAGCTGCTTAGGATCGAAGATCTCAAGGATCTTCGTGCCGCTGACCTCTGCTGCCCGGTAGAGAACGGCGCGGTCGCGGTCGTTGGTCATGCCGGCCTCGTCGACGATGAGAACATCGATCCCGCGCAAGCCCTCACCGTGCTCGATGCGCCATCGCCATTGGGCCACTGTTCGGCTGTGAATGCCCGATGCGGCCTGCAGGTTCTGCGCTGCAACGCCTTGAGTGGACGCTCCGGCCACGACGAAACCAGCGGTCTCGTAGGCGGATCGCACAGCCTGCATGAGCGTTGTCTTGCCTGAACCGGGACCTCCGATGAGCGCGTCGATTCGTCGACCGGAAGTGACGATGTTGATCAGCTCGCGGCGTTGCTCGGTCGAAAGCAGGAAGCCGTTCCCGGCCTCCACCGCGGACGCGGCCATTTCAGCAGCGGCTCGGGAGACGCGAACCGGTGACTGCTCGTCGTGGCTTGCACGAGCTGCAGCGACGATGACCTGCTCGGCGGCGACGATGTCTCGGGTCGTGTACAGCTGGGCGTTGGCCATGTGGCCGGCGCCGAGTTGAACTTTCCTCCCGCCACCGATTACGGAGGTTTCGTCGGCGCCGGGAACCAGCGGAACGAAGCCGACATGCTGCAGCACCTCATCGGTGAGGGCTTCGACCGCTTCACGCGACCCCCCGTTCGGCAACGCATCGACGACCGCGGCGAGTGCATCGATACGGGAGAATCGGCGGGCGTGCGCAGTCAGTCCGGAGTTTGCGTCCTGCAGTGCTACGACCAGCTCCTCGACCGTCGGCTGGCAAGCGGCGATGTCCTCGGGCGTCAGCGGACGTGACGAAAGCTGGGCCATTCCATCAGGGTCGAGACCGGCCTCGAGGGCACGCTGCCGGTAGTGCTCACGCCGGGCCGCCTCGGACGGAGGCTGCTGTTTCGCACCGCGGGTCTCTTGTTGCACCATGCGTTTGAGTGACCGCGAGGCTTCCTGTTCGGTGAAACCGAGATCGAGAAGCATCGCCCGGATGTCGGCACCTCGCTGGGAGAACTCCTTGATGGCTGCGTCCGGGATGGACGCCACTTCCCACTGGCCAGTGCGTTCTGAGCGACGCCAGGAGACGCCGTACCGTTCGGTGAGTACACGCCGCACGCTGCCGTGCAGAAGCTTCGCGGCCACGGGGATGTGCCGCATCAGGTCACGTCCGCCGGCCGCCACAGTGCTCCATCGGCCGTCAGAGCCCATGGTCATGTTCGCGATCGTGTAGTGCACATGCCAGTGCGGATCGCCGAAACTTCGTCCCGCCGCGGGCCTGGCCGCGGAGTGGATCATCGCCCACCCCGCGAAACCGTTGCCCGCGATCGTGGACGCCGTCGAACCATCACCGTGATGACCACGCATGCCGTAGGCCGTGTTCGTTTCCATCCACGCGAAGGTGGCGGCGCCCTCGTCGGTGTAGATGGCGTCGAGCTCGCGGCCGGTCTCCTCGTCGACAAACTCCCGGAGCACCGAGAAACTCTTGGGCAAAGTGAGAGTGATGTCGTAACCGCGGTTCCCGACGATCACACGGTTGTCGACAACGACCTCGGTTCGAGTGCCGTCATCGGCGACCACCGAGACGGTTTTGATCAGATTGGCGGCCGCGGCCTCGTAGACGCCCGCTTCCCAGACCGCGTCCAGGCGCAGTTCGGCCGCGTCTGCGAGCTGGCCCGCATGGTCGGCACGCAGCATCGCGAGCTCGCCCTCACGCGCAACCGCGCGCCTGGCGCGGTGGAACATGTCGAGCATGCGTTTAGAGGTCGTTCCGCACCATCGGCCCTGGCGATGGCGAAGAACTTCGGAGACGTCGACATCCGCTTCGCGGGCGACTCCCTCGATCATGCGCACCAACTGCGCGATCGGCACCTTCGCTTCAACGGGAAGGCCACGTTTCAGCTCGACGAGCTGCTCACCGGTGCGCGGGTGCAGACCATCCATCAACGCCCGTGCCAGCGGATGCTGATCCGGCGTCAGCTCGGTCCCGGCCTCGATACCCAGCTCCGCAAGCGCTCGGCCGATCCAGATCAGCGGACGTTCTGTCCCTGCGCTGTATTCAAGCTGGGAGCCGTCGGAACCGCCTACGCCACAGCCGTGTTGCAGCCATAGCCGGTAATCGATCTGTTCGGGTGCGCTACCGATCGGCGTCACCCACGACATTGCACAGACTCCTCCCCCGGTGTCGTTGCACGTGGGAGGGTTGCCGACCAGTCTCCTGATCAGGACAGCGATACCTTAGTCCAGGCTGGGGTTCTTCGCAGGCGCACAGCGTCTGCCCTGATCGCGTAGCGATCAGCACGGGTTCTGCCGGCCCGCAGGCCGTCGACATGCGGCCGCCCCAAGGAAAGCAGCTCGCGTCTGGCGTGCTGGCCGCGACGTTTGCTTGCGCGCCGGTGTGCGCTTCTGTCCTAGGGTCCGCGTTCGGGGTTTGTCCACGTTGGAGGGGTTGGCATGAAGACCGCCAGGCAGGTCCGGGAAGAGGTACGTGCTGAGGAGAAGCGACGGCGGCAGCTGCGGCTTGAAGCGGTGCTTGCGGTGGTGGCTGCTGGTTCGGCGGCGTCCAGGGAGTTGGAGGCGGCTGAGCGGCGCAAGCAGGCGTTGCGGGAACAGTTTGAGCGTGATCTTGCAGCCGAGGACGCGAAGATCGACGCGAAGGAGTTGGCGGCGGGGCGTTGTGTTGTCGAGGCGTTGAGTGGTGCGGGCCTTGATGCGATCGGCGCTACGTTTCGGGACACCGAACTTCAGAAACGCACGGGGATCCAGCTTGCGGTGTTGCGGCGTTGGGCCAAGCGTGCGCGGGAGGCCGGTGAGCAGACCTCTGGCGGTGGCGGGTCGACTGGTGCGGCTTTGCCGGAACCGTCAGGGGCTCCTGGTGGTGAGCGGCGTTTGGAGTCTGCGGGCCGAGGCGTGGTTGAGGCGCCGGTGTCAGCTGTGGGTTTGGATGGTCGCGGGTGAATGCGCCGTCGTAGGCGGTCCGTTGCGCCGTAGGCGGCGGGTGTGTGAGGGCGGCAGCCTTCGCTCGGGGTGTGGCGGGCTCGATGCCCGGCACACCGCGGCTTGCCGCGCGGCGGGTGCCGGTGACGCACTCCCTGGGGTGCGTCACCGGCCAGTGACCGTGGGGGTTAGGCGGCGGTGGCGTACTGCGGTGCGGGGGTTGCTGGCTTGTTGACCGCCCAGCGGAAGTTCTGTGCGACCCAGGTGTTCATTTCGATGCGGTCACCGGGGGCGTATCCCCTGTAGTCGCGTCGCAGGATCGCCAGCGCGGTCGGGCGCTTGGGGAACGTCTTGACGATGTGGGCGCATCGGATCGCGATGAGTTCGTCCCGGTAGGGGTCGGTGGACGTGATCGGCAGTCCTGCCCGGTTGTCTTGGCGGCATTCGTTGCACAACCCGTCGTGGTGGCGGTAGTTGTCGAATGCGGCGCGTTCGGTCCAGCAACTCACACAGGCAAGTCCGCGTAGCGGTGCCATGAAGTTCTGGTCTTCGTCGTTCTCGTAGCCGGGAAGCGTCTCGAACTCGACGGCGTCGTCGACTCCGGCGCGGTGCCGGAAGTAGTGGGCCACTTCGCGGTCAAGGCGCTTCTGCTCGGGGGTGCGGGCCGGGCGGCGCTTGCGACGGATCTCCGGCTTGATCTTGCGGCGGACCGGCCCGGCTTCGACGGCGCTAATTCCTCCGGTGCGCAGCTCGGCGACTTCGGCGTGCGTGGGAATGTGCACGTCTGCGCGGAGGATCTCCGGCTCGGCGGGGGCCTCGGCTTCGGCGGGCTGCGTGGCGGGTTCGACGTGGAGCATGACGCACGTTTCGACGAGTTCGCGGTGCTCGGGGGTGCTGCGCTTCCACGCGTCGCTGAGGCGGGCGCGGGCGGTGTTGGGGTGGTTCTCTCGAATCCAGGCGATGCGTGCGAGCAGGTCAAGGGTGTCGGTGTCGGCGGTGTCGAGGATCTGGGCGGCCAGCTCGCGAGCCTCGGCGAAGCCACCGAGTTCGAGGAACAGGTCGATGTCTTCGAGCATTTCCGTGATGGATGCGTTTTCCGTCATGAGATTTTACCTCTTTTGGCTTTTCGTGGCCGCCGGGGGTCGCGGTCCCCGGCTTCATCTTGCAGCTTGATCCTATTAAGGAAGCAGACCAAATGCAAGCAATTCGCATCCGTCGACAGTAATTCTTTGATGTCTTTTTGCGGTTTGACGCAGTAAAGTCCAGAGACTGTGAGGAAGTGATGGAAGGGGCGGCGCGTCACGAAAGGGCAGGCCAGGGGCCTGCCCTTGTCTTCCTGACCGCGGGTCGGTGGTGGTCTGTCAAATCGCCGGGATGGCCGGTTGTTTTGAGCGCCCGAATTGCGTGGCGGTAGGGGCCCCGCGCCATTCGGGCGCTCAAAACAACCGGACAGGCGATTTGACAGGCCATCACCGACCCATACACTGCGCCGCCCCTTCCATCACTTCCGGGGGTGAGCAGGAATTCGGAATCAGCCACAATTTTTTGAAGCCGCCTTCGTGGGTGGGGTTTCATGGTCGTGGCAGTACAGATCGACGAGCCATGCGAGCTGTCAGGCAGTCCGGACGGTGCTCTCAGCGCACCGGGGTCGGACGGTAGGGTTGTCGAGGTCTCCAGTGATGGGCTTGGTTTGCCTGTGGCGCTGGAGCAACGTGCTGGCGGTTGACTGTCGCGGTTCCGTCTTCGGACGGTAGGCCCTGTGCCTAGACCGCCAGCACACCTCAATCTGCACCATCGGTCGTCGGCCTACTCCCCTAGCTCGGCCATCTTGCTCAGAGGTGCGAACTCACGACGAAGAGCTGGCCAGGCTGTCCGAGCGTTACTGCCACCCCCCGCGCTCGAACCTGGCTGGTGCGGCTTAAGTCGGCGAACGGCGTATCGCGCGGCTGGACGACGACCTGGGCTCCAGGTGGTTCATCCTCTGAGGTCAGTCGAACAGGCTGAGCGGCGTGGTGCTGAAGGTGTCCGTCAAAAGATCGTCCACCAGGCGTGGGAGGGTGGCCGGAAGTAGCTTGGCGGTGGTGGCGCGCAGGTCAGCCGCAGACCACCAGCGCCGCTCGATCAGGCCGGCTTTCTCGTTCTCGGTGGGCTTGAGCGCGACCTTCGGCGCTGTGTCCGTGATGCGGCAGAGGAACACGTGGTCGACCCGGTGGTGGTCGCGGCCCTTGTAGTGGAAGCGGGACTCCCGGATCCACAGCTTGCGACCCAGCACTGGAAGAACGAGCCCGGTTTCCTCTGCTACCTCGCGGCGAGCGGCGTCGTCCGGCTCTTCACCGTCGTTGAGTCCGCCACCGGGAAGTTCCCACCAGTCGTGGCCGCGGTCCTGTGGGTCGCAGGCGTGGATGAGGAGCACGCGGTCGTTGGCGTCGAGCAGCAGCACCCGTGCGCCGATACGTGGAGTGGTGACGGTCGCGGACATCCGGCAGGCATTCCTCGCGGTCGGCTGGCGGGCGGCAGCCAGCGCGAGCGACGCCGGAGATCAGAACAACGTTGGCTCCGGCTCAGTGAGCGCGTCGACCGCCTTGGTGGGGTCAGACGTTAGCGTTCGGTTCGCACTCAGCTCAAACCGGACGGCGAGTCCCGAGTGATCGGTGAGACGGGCGCCGCCATCGGTGTTTTCTCTGGTCTCGTGGACGTACTCGCACGTCATGAGCCTGTCGGCAAGGGCCCGTGAGCCGTGGGCGTGGTCGTAGCGGTAGCCGAGCTCGGGGCGGCGCGCCCAGCTGTGTTCGACCTGATCGGGGTGTAGGTGCTGAAACAGGTCGACGAGGCCGTGTTGCTCAGTGAGCCGGTATGGAAGGCGTACTCGAACTGGCGAATTGACCGCGGTGAGCAGGCTGGTGGCCGGGTTCGAGCACGTTGAGGTCGCCGAGAAGCTGGCGAGTTTGCCGTCGGTGCCGTATTTGCTGTCGACGGTGTGCCGCCACACCGGCAGACAGAACCGAATACCTCATTGCGCTCACGCCCTGCTGCCACGCCACAGGCAAAGGCGCCACAAGCTCCGCAACCAACGTCGCCTGCCGCGCTGCGGGCTTCATCGCATAGAAGAACGTCGCCGTCAGCGTCGAGGCCGCGGACCTGGCTGGCGATTGCCAGCGCAACGTAGACGCGTGTGCCGTCGGCGAGCAGCACGGAATGGGTGCGGCTGGGAGAGGTGTACTTGCTCATTGGCCTTCTGGTTCGAGCGGTTGGGGGGCGCGCCGGCCGTCTGCTGCTCTGCGGAGGACCGGCTCGGCTCCTCGATCGAGAGCTTGCCTGTCGGCAGATTGCGATGGTTCTCGTGGTGCTACTTCGGATAAGTGGTTGGGTCACGCGGCGGGCTGGGGTCTCGATGTGGATGTCCGCGGCGGGCCGCTGCGCTCTTCGAGTGCTGGGGTGATCTGGGGGACAACTCACCCGCGTGGGCCGGCTTGTGCCGGGCGTGTGTTGGCCTGATTGTGGTGACGGGGCTGCGTCGTGCGCTGGTGCCTGCGTGGATGACCTTGACCTACGGGCGGCGGATGGCCGGGCGTTGAGCTGCCGTGCTACCAGCCCATGGCGATCTCTTCGGGCCGGCACCAGTGGTCTGGTCCGTAGCAGTTGGCTAGTGACATGTTGTGCGGGCAGAGCGCGTACTCCAGCGGGTACAGGGCGCGATGCACCGTGTCGGGGACTTCGACCGGTCTGCCGTTGTCGTCTTCTGGTTCGTGGAACGTGACGTCGCAGAAGCCCGAGGCGGAGTTGATGATCGAGTAGCGTCGGTTGATGTAGTCCACGGCGATGCTGTCGGCGTTGGGGCCTTCGAAGGTCACGGTGAAGGATCGGCCTTCGCAGCGGACGTGACCGATGATGACGAGGCTCATGAGGCCTGCTTTCGTCCGGGAAGTTGGGGGTGGGTGTGCCGCGCGCCGCTCCCGCCTTGGGGTGTAGGAGGCGGGGGTCGCGCGGCACACCCGGCAGGTGACGCCTGGCTTGTGCTGGCCTGGCGCCACGAGGTCTGGTCACCGCGAACGGCTACTTCGGAGGCGGTGGGTGTCTCACTGGTTCACTTGCCTGCGGAAACGCATGGCGTTGTGTCGTCACAGTGCGCGGCAACGCGGTAGCGGCCCCAGGCTTCACGAATGCCTCCTTGGTAGACGACGAAGGTGCTTCGGGCGTAGTCGTGCCGATGTCGCTGGTGCTAGGGCTTGGCGGGCAGTACACGACTTCTCCGGGTTGATCTCTCGTGGTGTTGGTGAGTCCCGGTCCATGGCGTGGGTGCGGTTGTTCAGGTGCCGTGGCACCCGCCCGTCCGGAACGGCAACCGGCCGTGCGGAACGTCTTGAGAGGCTGTGATCACCTCGTTGGCCGACGCGGCTGGCTGTTGCTCTGCTGCCGCGGTTTCGGACTGCACGGTGTCGAAATCACGCGTGGTTCTCGGACGCCGCGGGCGAGTCCGTTCTTGATGTGGTGCAGCGATTCGGCCCTGGTCCAGCCGTCGACGCCTTCGTGACCGGCTGCTGCGGTGAGCAGGGCGGTGATGGCGTCGGTTCGGTGGAGGCATCCGGCGCCGACGAGCTGGCCCAACTTGATCGCGGAGACGAACAGCGTGCGGGCGCGTGTTCCGACTTGGGCGTTGTGGACGGTGGCGGTTTCGCCTCGTACCGCGGCCGCCACGTAGGCGTGGGCGTTGCCGAGGGCCGGCGTGAGACCTATGGCGGGTGCCGGTGCCGGTGGTGGGGTCAGTGCGGTGGCGAGCCAGAGCGGCAGCACGGCGACCGGTTGTATGGGTTGTACCGGCCTGTACAGACGTGTCCTGCCTTCGAGGCGGCGGGTTGATCCGGCGGCGATGATGCTTCCGCCATGGGCGCGTGTGTCGATGCGCCAGCCCAGGGTGCCGGCGGTGTTGTGGAGCTCGAGGTGGTGTGGGGCGTGAAAGTAGCGGTGTTCTCCTCCGGAGGGGGTCAGGACCGTGTAGGTGTCGGTCGGGTCGGGTTCGCCGAGGTCGTGGGCGAGCAGGCGTAGCACGTCGCGGCCGTGTTGGGCTCCGCGGCGCGCCCACTGCTCGGGTGGGGGTGTGCCGTGGGCCGGGTCGAGGTCGATGACGACGAGTCCGGCTCTGCGGCAGGAGAGGGCGATGTTGTAGGGCGCTGCCGCCCACCAGGCGATGATCTGTGCCCGGTTTGTCGTGGCGGTGTGGTCCCAGTCGGTGAGGATGGGGACTTTGCCGTCGGGGCGGGCAGGCACGACTGGCCATCCGCGGGCAGCGGCGGCCAGTGCCGCGGCGAGCCGCGCCAGGCGCTGGGATGAGCCGCGTTGGCTCGGGAGTCTGGTGTGCGTTGTGACGCTGATGCGCGTAGTTGTCATGTCGTGGATGGCTGTGTCGCCTGGTGTACCGCGTCTCACCGGTGGCCGGGATTGCGCGCGGAGCTGTCCCAAGGCACGGCTGGTCTCGCGGTGAGCGGGATGTGCAGGTCACGCCGCCGTCTGCGTAGATGTGTCTGCGGAGACGGTCAGTCCCTTCTGGGTGCCAGAGGTCGTGGCGGTATCGGAGATAGCGGGTGGCCTGCCGGGTTCGTCCAGGCCGAGGACGTAGTTGTCGACTTCGGTGAGGCCTTCGTCGTCGCCGGCGAACGGGTCCTCGTCGACGAGGGTCTGCCCGGGGTTGTCAGTGACGTCTGTGCCCGGGGTAGGGGGCCGTGCGGGTCGACCGGCAGCAGAGGCTGAAGTCCCCGGCCGCGACCGCGGCGTGTCATGGGCGTGTGGTGGCGGGGGTGCGTCGGTTCGGTCGAGCCGGACGGATGCGCAGGAGCGGCGCGACGATCCGGAGCAGTGCGGAATGGGGCAGGGTGTTGAAGTTGTGTGGCACCTCGCCGTCGCTGCTGCGCCGGTAGAACGCGAGTGCGGGGCTGGTCGGTGCCGGGGATGCCCGGCGCACGGCTTTCGCCCGTAGCAGGGCAAGATCTGCTGCGCGCATCAGCCGGGACAGCTCACGCCGGTGGTGATCGTCGCCGGCTTCGTGATGACGCTCGGGGTGTGTTTCGAGGTCGGTCAGTTGGGCTGCGCCGAATTCCGCGCTGGAGATGATTCCGTCCACGCTGACGATGCAGCCTTGCGCTGCGGCGGCGAGATCTGCTCGGTGTTCGGGTGCGAGATCGATCAGTGCGGCGAACTCGTCGCCGCCGAGCCGCCCTACGAGCGCGTTCGGTCCTGCGATGTGCAGGATCTCGTGAGCGATGATGCGGATCAGCAGGTCGCCGTAGGCGTGGCCGAGCTGGTCGTTGACGCGTTTGAGGTGGTTGACGTCGATCATGAGCACCGCGGGGTGGCGCATACCGCGGTAGCGGGCAGCGGCCGTGATCGTCCAGAGCTGTCGTTGTGGCAGGCCGGTGAGCGGGTCGAGCAGGGCCTGCTGCAACGCGGTCCTGACGATGACCAACAGGGTCAGGGTGACGGTGTTGAGCGCTGCCAGGGCGATGACGGCAGTCATCCAGTCGTCGTGGTGCATGGTGAGTCCTCGCGTTCGGGGCGTGACAGCGGCTCGCACGGCGCGTTGGGAACAGTCGGCCTGCTGGTCAGGGTCGGTGGTGCCGTCGGCGGTGATGTGGACGGCCTGTGGTGATGTCGCCAGACGATGGGCATCGAGGGCGGTGGCGCGTGTACCGCCGCCAAGGCAGGTGTCCAGGAAGCCGGGCTGCGGCCGGAGTATCAGTCAGGAGCTCTGGGGACGTGCCGTCTTGTTGCCGCAGCGGATCCTGTTGTGATGCGACACCCAGTCGCCGTCCACGATCTGGTCTGCTTCGGTGAAGTCCCGTTCAACGGTGTCGCCAGCCTGATACATCCAGGCCTGCACCGAGGTGCCCGTCGCGTTGACGCTGACCACGACTCGTGTGAACAGTGCACCGGGATCGCTGTCGTCGCAGCCCTCCAGCTCGTCGAGCTCGTCGAGCACCTGGCGGTAGTGATCGGGTTTGATCGTCATGAGCTCGCCGACGACGATGCGGTCGGTCCGGCTGATCTTGCGCACGGCGAAGGGGAAGCCGCCGGCGTCGTACAGAACGCAGCCGTGCAGAACGGCTGGCTGCTCCGCCAGCGTCCGCCCGCGCAGAACCCTGTCGTAATTGAACAGTCCATTCCGGAGTGTTCCGTAGGTGAAGATCGGGAGTTGCGTGTCACGTTCGCGTTCCGGCGCGGGGTGCTGTCGCATAAGAGAACCTGTCTGGTCGTGATGGCAGATGAAGGGGAGTGCCTGAAACGGCCGCGTCGGCGTCGAGAGGCCTGCGGAGCACGGCAAGTGAGGCACTGAAGGGATGTCGACGAGCCGGACCGGGCAGTGGTCACGGCCGGGCTCGGCGGTCACGCGGGTGCGCATGACTGCCGTATGAGGGCTGATTACCGAGAGTCAGGTGATCAGTGAGCATCCGACCTGCTCAAGCTGCGCGGAGTCGACGATGTGGGCCAGCGGCCGTCGAAGGACGCGGCTGGCGCGCGGCTCGGCATCGGCCGGCGGTACAGGCCAGGCGTCGGCGGTCTACAGGTGACCGGACAGCCGCTTTGTGCCGACGATGATGAGTGCGTGCTCTGCGCCGCGAATCTTGACGGCGAGGGCGGCAGCCGCGATCGGTAGGTCGTAGATCTGCTCAACGCCCATCCGCACTGCCTCGACCCACGGGGTGCGTTTCGCAGCGGATGCGGTCACCAGCACGACGTTGCTCCGCAGGGGCAGTCGGTGTTGCAGGCACGCTGTCAACGCCACTTCGTCGAGCACGACCCGTCGGGCGTCAAGCCAGGTGCGGACGGGCGGCGCGTCTGCTTCCACGATGCGCACTCCCCCAGCCGACCCGCAGCAGTCTCGGACTGACGCGAGCACCTGGTGCAGCAGCTGTGATGACGTCGGCGCAGAAACGAAGGTTTCTGCGGTGGCGCGAGGATGAGCCACAAGACTTCCTCTCTACGGATCAGGCTGACCACCCTCCAAGCGAACGTCGCCTCACAATGAACGCTGGATCAGTCGCGACGGCGAATGTCCGTAGGCCCAGCAGCGTTGCGTGGTGGCCACACGGGTTTCTGGTTGCCGTCCCTGATTGACAGGACGGGACGGCGTGTTTCGTCGTCGACATCCGCTCATCGGACAGAAGCGCTCGAAGGCAAGATCGAGGTTCGCCGCGGGCTCAAGGACGACCTGGGGGCGGCATCGATGCTCAGAGCGGTGGTTGCTCATCGTCATCGCTCTCAGCAGGCGACTTCGAGTTCTCAGGGCCGGCTGACTCTGCACTCTTGTCTCCGTGTCTCTGACCGCCGGGCACCTTGATCAGCGTGGCCGTGAAGTAGCGCAATGACGGCCCTACCTCGTCGACGTCGAGCTCGATGACGGTGCGCTTCTCGCCTTCGGTGGTCTCGAAGGTGCGCTGCTTGAGACGATCCGTGACGATAAGCCGCGCTCCCCTGGCGACGGACTCGACCAGGTTTTCAGCAAGCTGGCGCCATACGGTGCAGCGCACGACACGAACAGCGCTTCGCCGTCCCTCCACGTGCCGACCTGGTGGTCGAAGCTACGTGCGGTCGACGCGACGGCGAAGTTCAATCTTTTTGAAACTATAACGGGCCGCCTTGGTGGCTGGATGCGCTCGCCACCGGGTCGTCCCGTCGGGCCAAGACAGCACCACAGCCCCTTCACGAACTGGAGATCAAGCAAGGTGAGCGGACGCTCTTGACCTGCCCCGCTCCTTCAGAGATGACCTGCAAGGGCAGCATTTTATGCAAGACACAGGGACTGATCGGTTGCCACCGCTTGGTGTTGAACTGCTCGTGCAGGCGTGCCGCGCACGCCTGCACGTTCATGTGCATGAGGCGGAGGCAGAGCGCGCCGGATCTGCGGCAGTTCCTGTCGCCTGAATGGGTGACACGCCGAAGAGTGCATCGAAGGCACCTCAGGGGGACACTGTACAGAGCCGATACGTTTTATCCTCAGATGCCACAACAACTATTTGGCCAATGTAGAATCGGTCCAGCGCCGAAGGAGCGTCAAATGACAGCCAGTCAATCTGCCGCACAACGACTTATCGTAGTGGGCGCCGGACCAAAAGGGCTGGCCATCGCCGCAAAAGCGCAAGTTCTCAGAAGCGTTTGTGCCGATGTGCCGGAAGTGCTATTGGTTGACCATCAAGGTATTGCGGAAAACTGGACCGGAAGGTTTGGATACACCGACGGCAGACAACAATTAGCGACATCACCGATGAAAGACATCGGATTTCCCTATAACTCGACGTGCTGGCGCGATAACAACAAAGTCAATGTCGAGATGATTCAGTATAGCTGGCACGCATTCCTTACGCAGCGAACCGGACCAAAGCTTTCCGCGTTCGCAGAGTGGGTTGATCGCGGTTTTCCGTCGCCGTCACTGAAAGAGTGGGCGAAGTATCTACAATGGGTGTTCAAAAGTCTTGACACCCAAATAGATCAGCGCAAAGTTACCCGTATTCACGTTCGCGATAGACAATGGAGGATCAAGGTTGAGGATTTGCGTGACTCCCGTAATGCCGAATGGCTTACGGGTGCAGGTGTGGTAATTACCGGACCGGGCACGCCACTGCGTTTACAAGGGTACGATGATAACAGCCTACGGTTCGCGAACGCAGAGAACTTCTGGAAAAGATGGCCCCGCATGCAAACGGCAATACGTCGAAGTTCTATGCAGACGGAGATAGCAGTTATTGGAGACGGGGGTGCGGCGGCATCGGTCGTTACAACGCTGCTAAGTACTTCCGACCGTTGCCGAGTAACTGTTATAACCCCCTCGGGAGTAATGCTCACACGTGGTGAAAGTTATGATGAAAACCGTCACTACTCGAATCCGCGCGATTGGCCTCAAATTAACTCCTTAGGTCGTGAAAGATTTCTGCGTCACACGACCTTGTCGGTTGTCTCACGAGCAGTCAAGAAAATCTTGGATCAGCAAGTAAATCTGTCTATTATTTGTGGTCAGGTCGATAGGCTCGAACTTAAGGATGCGGATGACAAGGTTTGGATCCATTACAAAATAGACCCGCCCGCCGGTCGAACCGCAAATTATGAAGAGTTTGATTTTGTCGTTGTCGCCATAGGATTTGACGCTATGTGGTGGGCGAAAAATGGAATCCTAACGCGTGAAGCGGCACGCCTCATTCGCGGCTCGGTATCTCCAAATCGAATAACAGCTAAAGCGCTCGGACAGCTCATCGAAAAGGATCTTTCTATTCATATAGCGGCAAATGGCGTGACACTGCCGCTTCACCTCCCAATGATGTCCTCTACGCAAGGTCCAGGCTTTCCAGGATTGGGGTGCCTCGGACTCTTGTCAGACAGAATTCTTAAACCTTACTGCGATTAATACTGGACATCAAATATTATAGCGCGTATACTTACGAGATCGATCATAAATTGAAGGAGGTCGATTATGCAGTCGCATGGGTGGCAGCCGTCCGTCCTCGTTGAGCGGGCGCTGCTGTGGCCTCCTAAGGCGCTCGACCTGGTCACGGATGTGGCCGCAAGGGAGGAAACTACCTTTACGGCTCTTGCTGTCGACGCCGTCCGTCACACTGACTGGCTGAAGTTAAATAAAATCAAAGCGTTCGATCGAGCACAGGCGTTCTTTAGGAATAATTCAAAGATTCTGGTCAAGCGTACCCTCTACTGGGAAGAGGAGTGGGATGATCGCCTTGATGAAATCTTGAAGGCGGAAGAGGTGAACCGACAAGAGGATGTAGACCCGAACATCGCTCTATTTGCTTGCTTTTATGACTACAGCGTCATACGAAAGTACTACAACAAAGAATACCGACCACTTCAGCGTGGCAGACTTCAGAAGACTCAACAAGATGCATCTGAGGATTTCATGGTTACGGCAACTGTACGGCCAGCTCGACCTTCCGGGCGCATTGAAGTTCGACGCGGAACACCTCGATGAAAATCGAGTGACCAAGAATAGTAGGTTTCAGACCACGTCCCATGTGGGTTTGATGGCTCTATTGGCGTGAGAACGGCGGGGCATCGACTTCTGCGGCTGACTGCGGCACAGACCTCATGAGTCATCAACCGGTGTGTTCGACTCGCTTCCGTTACAGGCGATCCTGTTGGCCTGAACTGTTGCGTACCGCAACGAAGCCCCATTTCTCCCACTTGCAACTGACCACGGCGCGTTTCTCGCCCTCCTTCGCCTCGCAGGAACGCTGGCGCAGGCGCCCCTGAAACACGACCCGCGCTCCACCCGTAAGGCTTTCCGCCGCGTTCTCCGCTGAAGTCACGAGCTCTCGGAAACCGCGGCCATGTCGATCTTCTCCCTGTGGAGAGGTTGAGTGAACGCAGAGTGATGCGCGCAGGAGGTCGACAGTCATGCCGATGCTGCAAGCCCTACACCCGCTGCGGTACTGGATTCCCAATCACGACGTAGTGAGGGCTGCAGCATCAGTAGTTAGTGCGATGTAGGTCTCAGTGGGGCCTACTAGTGGCTCGTCCCAGAACGTTGACCCGGTAATCGGTCTTCTGGGCTGACCGGCAGGCTGGTCCCGCATGTCGAGTGCGGGAGGTGGTTGTGGCTCGTCGTCCGGAAGTGTTCGTCCGGCCGCTGTCGATGGAAGACGGCCGGAAACTGGCTCGGATCAGCCGGACCGCGAAGAACCCGGTCAAGTTACGTCGGGCGATCGTGGTACTGATGTCCAGCCAGGGGCAGACCGTCCGCGATATCACGTCGTTGATGCAGGTCAGCGCCGACTATGTGCGTGATGTGATCCACGCGTTCAACGAG
>NZ_FNIX01000032.1 GCF_900104175.1 Lentzea jiangxiensis | reverse complement strand
TCCGTGCGAGCGGCGCCTACCGTGTCCACGTCGACCCGCGGTTACGACGCGGGCAAGAAGGTGCAGGGACGCAAGCGCCACATCGCCGTGGACACCCTCGGACTGCTGATCACGGTGCTGGTCACCCCAGCATCCACATCGGACAGAATCGCAGCCCGCTCCCTGTTGCGGCGCCTGCGGTCCGCCGCCGGACGGCGAGTCCAACTCATCTGGGCGGACGGCGGCTACACCGGAACCCTGCTCGGCTGGGCACGCAACACCCTCGCGCTGACCGTCGAGATAGTGAAACGGCCCGACCTACCGCATTTCACGGTGCTGCCACGGCGGTGGGTGGTGGAACGAACCCTGGCATGATCACCAACCACCGCCGCTGCGCCCGAGACTACGAACGACTACGCCACCACCACGAGGCAATGGTGCGATGGTCGATGATCCGCATCACCGTCCGACGACTCACGCAGCCTCAGTAGCTTAGAAACAGGCACTTAGGGCCTCAACGACGAGAGGCTGCTGCAGAGAACCTAAGTCCAGCCGACACCAGCCTACGTCAGTTATGCGCAGTCGGTTACAGATTGCTGATCGGCTGAGTGACGACTGAAAGCCAGTCATTCTTTACCATTATTTCCGCATAGCTGCGTGCCTCTATTGCCGCCTGGTCTAGAAGTCGCTTTCTGAGCAATGTTTCATCATACTGCTCATCCTCGTCGGGGTGATCCCACATCACCGTCGAAGGCATCGGATTCCGACTCGCGAGACAGGGACTGAGCCCGCAACTGGTTCCCGCGTCTTCATAGCCACCAGTAAGCACATCGGCAACCCACAACGGCACACAGTCACATTGAACGAGGAGGCGAACCTGCACTGCCGGGAAAAGTCGATATGCATATTTTTCAACCAGCTGCGTCCATGATTTCATGAGCTCATCCGGAAGAAGCGCGCCCAATCGCGCACAGCCTACTGACAACATGAACATCTGGGCACGTCGCCCAGCGAAGTCGCACTCAGCGCAGACTCGAGGTTCTATGCCCCAACCCTGCATGTCCAAACGCCCCACGAGGCCTGGCTCGGGACTTAAGCCCACCAGTGCGAGCAGCTTGGTAACAACGATGTTAATCTGATCATCAGCTTCGATGGGCGTGCACGAGATTGGGGCGGCCCGTGTGACCGCGACAGCCGGAAGGTCAGTTCTGGCACGGATGCTGTCCGTGCGGCGTCGCAGGCCTTGATGGCGACCCCCGAGGAAATTGAACGGATGTGGCGCCCAGGCGATGCGCGCTTCCCATGGAGCGCGGAGGCCGAGAGCATTATCGCGTGACATGCAGTCGCGACTTGCGACTGTCGCACAGTCAACACACAACCAGTTCAGTGGGCTGTGTTCGCCGATGGCTGCTTCAGAATCGTGATCAGATGTCCAGCCTCTGAGCATCTCCCCGAGCGCGGCGGATCCGTATCTCCCATAATCGGGCAGCGACAAAAGACGAGGAACTGGCCAAAGTCCGAATTGGCCGTATCCCAGGCTTATCATAGAGGCTTTCCGTATCGACTCGGAAAGATTGCACAGAATTCCTGTGTGAAGGAGTGAGGCGTTGGCGCTCGTCACTGCCGAATCCAGATTGGCGAACCATCGCAGGCTCAAATTCCCAATTGAGTTGCGGCGGAGCCAGATCCATTCCGGATCGTCCGACCCGCTAAAGTCCCGCCGCCCCCTTTCAACCGCCTCGCCGAACGCGGAGGTAATCGAGGAAGATATTCCTCGATCGCGCGGCAGACTTTCCCAGTCGGGCATATAGGTTATAATCGAGTCCGCATAGGAAAGAAAGCCAGCACGAAGTGACATCTCAGGTGAAAAACATGTGGCTACCAGAGGGGACAAATACTGATTGTGTCCTAGGGGTGGTCCGGTCGCACAGTCAAGCACTGTTTGATTAACATTGCCCTTCTCGTATCCTGCAGCTCCACTTCCGTCAACATGGACCGCTGGATCGAGGCTCGCCAGAAGTCCCCTGAGGTATGTCTCGGAGAACATGTACCACACGTGCAGGCAGCGATGCAAAAGCAAATCATCCACTTCGGACCTGATCGCATCGATATTCAACAATCCTGCGACATGGTCGACAAAAACGTCAAGTAATCCAATATCAGCAAGAAAGTCTGCCACGCGGTTAGCAACTTCGACCAGATTCTTCAGATCGTCCTCGACGCCACCTGAAGCGGGTTCCGATCTCGCCAACTCACGGACGCAGCTTGCATATATGCTGGTATCGTGGGTGGCGCCCAGATTCTTGCCACTGGCGCGCAAGATGTCGATCTCATCACAGATGAGCAGGCAGACGCGTCCAGACAGCAAGGCGGCCGATCGAAGCTTCTCAGCCTTCTCGACTGCTTGACTCATATAATTGACATGCAAGTTGCGCAGTTCATCCAAATCGCTCGCGCATGCAAACGATGTCAACTGCAAATCGGATACCATATTTCCTTTTTTGATGTCGGATCCTCTCTTTTGCTTGGCGAGTAGGTTTGAGTGAGTTCTGCAGGCAGCAGCATCGACCGCATTTCCATCTACGACATAATTCGGCCAACGTCTTCACTGCACGTCTGAGAGCGCGGCCAACCTAGCCGAGCGTTCTGCCGACCGGAACGGGGACCGTGCTGAGGGGCGGGCGCATGGACGCATGCATCCCATGCGTGATGCTCAAGGAAACCTTCTAATCCTTCCTGGGGCTGGCGGCCGCCCCGACGGCGATGTTCGAGCAGCAGGCGGGTCCTGAATTCTTCCTGCCCTCAAATGAACATGAGTCCAAAAATCTCGCCGACAATAGCGGATTTATCCACTCCGTGAGGATCGGGAACCCGCTTCGCAATTAATTTCCCTTTATTGAACTGCGACGGATGTTGTGACTTGAGATCGTGAATTCAAGAAATCATTTCGGATAACAATTGGCGCAAGATAGCCTCTTTCAACGAAGAGGAGAATTCGGGTATCTGCAGCTTCGTAAACTTCCGATTTGCTAGAAGTTTCCTCATCTTCGCATCAAAGCCTCTACGCCGCCCGAGCTCGACTGCAAATACTTACAATCCCTCGGCCGCCCCCATGGCGCGTTTTTGTTCGTCGTGTTCACCAAGTCCGTTGCGGGGATATTTGATATTGGTCTCAGATGTACTTCCGCATATAGTGGCATGCAGTTGTGAGAGAGATTTGGACCACAAGGAGACCAGATCACCGACACGGTCGATGTTCGTGTCCGCCAGCACGCTGGGGATGACGCGGCCGCGGTACTGAATTATCGCGATGATCGCGGGATGACGCGGAGGAAACGGGGGGCTAAAGGCATCGGTGACCACGGTTTCCTTCACGACAAGAGGGGGCAGCGGCACGGTAGTCACGATTAGAGGTAGATAGCGCGGATCGACGATGCGCCGGTACAGCGCGGTTATCACCGATCGCGGCGCGTGAGATAGCAGTGCTCGGTACAACTGACGTTGACGCAGCAACCGGGACAACCGTGTCTGCACTTGGATCTCGCGGAGACGGCGCTCGCTGGAAGCAGCGTAACACGGCAGGCTCATCGTTAGCACGCCCGACTGGTTTCCCAGGTACCCACCCTAGCTCCGAAGCGCGAGAGGAACACCGATGCGCAGGCCGCCGCGCCCTCGGCGACGCCCGCCAGAGTTCTGGCGCCCAGTCCCGCAGGACACCGGCCAGCGCAGTCAGGCAGATGGTGTTCCGACTGACTCTCGCTGCCTGAGCCGTTTCCCGTAACTGCTCTTGGTTCAACTTCACGGATACCATACGACGTTGGCCAGAGATGGCGTAGTCCGATAGTATCCACCTGGCGGTGTGCCGGAGCGGGATTCTAAGATACGTCGACACCGGCCGCCGCACGCGGGGGCGAGGTGTGCCACGATCGGTTGTCGTCGGTGCGGGAAGGGTTTGAGTCCCGAAGAACGCTCCCACAGCGGTCGCCACCCCGACTCCATCCAGGAAAGCGTGATGAGCGTAGTAGCACAAGGCGAACGAGCGTGGCGTTCCCTTCTCGTCAATGTCATGCCCGCGCAGCAGAACCAACCGCCACTACCGGCGATGCGAAGGAAGAGGTTCGTCGATCACCTTCAGCGCCTCGGCCCTCAGGTCCGCTCCAGGGACGAGCAAACGCTCTCCCACGTGCGCGTGGACGTCGAATTCGGGATCCGGTTCCCAAAACTTCCTACTCCGGCTGAGCCGGTACCGCAGGGTGGGTGCATGGTCCATTCGTTCCGCCAACAGCTGTCCTAATTCGCTCACGGTTGACGGAACGCCGGGAACCACCATCACACTGCCCAGGTGCATATGCGAGGAACTGACAGCGCTCTCCGCGATTTCCAGCAGCACTTGGTCGACTGCACTAAGAGGCGCAGTGCCGAGAAAGTCATCAGCCCGGCTTCGCTCGACTTTGTTTCGCAAAATACCCTCCAGAGGCATATCGATTGTCGGGTCCTTTCTCCTCGGCTCTCCACTCGAATCGGCATCGCCTCGTCGTGGTCGTTATCGACCGGATCGTGGGCTACTCCATCGACTCCCGGATGAAGTCCCGCCTCGCCGTCGCCGCGCTCACCAACGCCGTCGCGAGACGTGACGACGTCGCCGGCTGTGTGGTGCACACCGACCGTGGATCGCAATTTCGTTCCAGGAAGTTCGTCCGCGCTCTCGCGCGTCACGGCCTGTCCGGTTCGATGGGCAGGGTGGGCGCGGCGGGTGACAACGCCGCGATGGAGAGCTTCTTTGCGTTGCTGCAGAACAATGTTCTCGACCGACGTTCCTGGTCCACCCGCGAGGAACTCCGGATCGCGATCGTCACCTGGATCGAACGCACCTACCACCGCCGCAGACGCCAGGCCGCCCTCGGCAGGTTGACCCCTATCGAATACGAGGCAATCATGACCACGCCAGCCAGTCAGGCTGCGTGACTACCGCTGTCACCTATTCGTGCAGCAGACCCCCATCCACCTGACGCAGCCTTCTACCATCCGTCATGACAACTTCAGCCATTCTGAGAACAGCGGGTCAGGCCAACATCGCGCCGAGCGCGACAAGTTACGCATCGCCTGAAGTTCCTCACAGCAAGGAGACGATCTCAGTGCCAGTCGGAACGAATGTAATTATACTTCTGACCGAGAATTCCGCCGTAGCGCCCGTCTGGCAAGAAACCCCATTCGGTCGTGAACTGACATACCAGCCCACGATGCTGATAGAACAGTACGTGAGCAACGTCATTCCCCGTGTCGGTGAGCACACCATAATCAGCGGGTATGCACATAAGCCTCATGCTATACATGCTCGCGTCGTTGCAGTCGCGCATCACTGGAGCAAGACGAGCGGGCCCGAAGCACACGTGATCGTCCGGTGCATCGAGGGAAATGCCCCGATTCAGCTCGACTGAAGGCTGCCAGCAGGCCGCCTCGGCGAGCGATCACCTCATTTCAGCGGTGAAGCAGGATTCCGGCGCCCCAGATCCCCCATTATTTGGACAAGTCGGCTCGAGTGACAACCGGTTCGATGTATGCACGGGTTGCTCGCCTTGTATTTCTTGCCGCATGTGGCTTTTGTTGTTCGTGGTGTGCAGCTGGCTGGCATCGGAGCAGTCCTGTCGGCCTGTCTGCGTCGCGTCGTGGGGTGTTCGGGGCACCGGACGGACACGCGAGGTATGCGGGAGTGCCGCAGCCACACTGATTTCGAGATCGCATCGGAGCAGACGCGTGCGGGTGGTGTCGGCGACCCACAGCCGGCCTGGGGCCGGTGCCTCTCGTGGGTCGCGCCGGCTCGAGGATGTGCGCCGCTTCGCTTCATGACCGTCGGAGGTCCTGGCCAGCGGACGTGGGGACGAACCGCACCTTCGCACGGGCCGGCACGAGCAGGATGTCGGGCTGGGGAGCCGCATTCGCTGGTTCGTCCATGTTCAATTCGTAATCCCGTGCGAGCAGCGCCACCGCGCGCACGAGGACCTTCAGACCAAGCAGGCTGCCGATGCACACCCGCGGTCCGGCACCGAACGGAAGGTAGGCGTGTGGGGCATGGGGCTTCTCCTCGCCCAGCCAGCGTTCCGGGCGGATCTCGGCGGGGGCGTCCCACCACCGCTCGTCGTGGTGCAGCAGGTACGGGCTGAAGAGCACGCGCTGGCCCGGCCGCAGCTCGTGGCCGCCCAGCGCGACCGGGGTGGCCACGTCCCGGGCCAGCAGCCAGGTCGGCGGGTAGAAGCGCAGCATCTCCTTCACGAACCCGGCCGTGTACGGGAGATCCGCTTCGCCGGCCTGAGGTGGTGCGGTGCGGGCCTCGGCCTGCAGGCGCGCCAGCAGGTCTGGGCGCCGGGACATTTCCCTGATGCACCAGGCCAATGCGGTTCCCGGGGTGCCGTGGCCGCCGATCAGGGAGATCCGCAGGACGGCGGCAACCACCGGGTCCGGCATCCGGTCTGGGCGCGCGAGCAGCACGTCGGCCAGGCTGCTGCCCGGTTCGGGTGCGGCACGCAGCCGGCCCAGGACGGCGGCCAGGCGGTCGGTGAGATCTCGTTCGGCCTTCACGGCTCGGCGATAGCGCCGGCCTGCACCCCACGGCGGTGTGTCGAACGTGCGGCTGACCGCGAGGATGTCGTCCGATGCCTTCGCGGTGCGCTCGTAGAACGGGGGTGCTTCGTCGCCGAGGCAGATATCGATGATCGCGTGGCCGCAGATGCGCTCGCACGCGGCCAGCAAGACCAGCCGCTTGTCCGGAAGTGCGGTCACGGCAGCGGCCAGCGCCTGGTCGAGCCGCTGGTCGCACTGCTCGATCAGGTCCGGGTGGATGCCTCGGCCGCCCTGCCTGCGGCCGCGCATCCACGCGTCCAAATTCTCGGCGGCGGTCTGTTGGTGTTCAACCATCGGCACGGTCGCGGAGAACTCGCGGTTCGTCCTGGCCAGCACCTGGTGGACCAGCTCGGGGTGGTTCACCACGACGATGGCGGAGCCGTACTGGAAGACGTCGCCGTAGCGGGCCGACCAATCGGTGAGGCAGCCGATCCGGTCTTTGTCATAGGCGTACTGGTTGCGCAGGCCCGCGCCCCCGGGAACCTGAGGCATGACCGTCGTGACATCGGGGTCGGTGAACATGCACGCCTCATCTCAACGGGAGTCGAAACCTTCGCGGAGGACCGGGCCGCCGCTGAGGCGGCGGCCCGGTCCCTAGGCGCGGCTCAGCCGCACTTGGACTGGACGGCGTAGGGGCCCGTGTAGGCACCCGCCATCCGCTCTCGTTCGCTGCGGGTCGACCGGAGCACCGTGCGGGCCAGCTTCTGGAGCTTGCGCATTCGACTCACCTCCATACATCGAGAATTCGTCCGTGACGGAAAGTATGCGTAGCGGTTTCGGTTTCCAAGCCTTTTCGGCCCACGGTTCGCGGGTTGTGTCAAGATGCGACACACCCTCCGGGAAAACGCCGCGAAGACCTAGCTTGAACTGGTGAAACCTCCGGTCACGAAGCGCGAGGCACGGGAACGGAAGTGGCACGGCGATCTCGTAATCGATCCGTACCACTGGCTCGCCGACGAGCACCGCGAAGAGGACGTTCTCGCGCACGTGCACGCGGAGAACCGGTACGCCGAGGAATGCACGGCCGGGCAGGAAGAACTACGCGCGGAGATCCTCCAGGAGGTCAAGAAGAGGTCTGCGGAAACGGATCTCTCGGTGCCCGTCCGCGTGGGCGACTGGTCGTACTTCACCCGCACCGAG
This sequence comes from Lentzea jiangxiensis, assembly GCF_900104175.1. Lineage (GTDB taxonomy): Bacteria > Actinomycetota > Actinomycetes > Mycobacteriales > Pseudonocardiaceae > Lentzea > Lentzea jiangxiensis. The sequence goes on along the minus strand of NZ_FNIX01000032.1, from coordinate 38,807 downwards.
CAGGATGCGCAGCTGCCGACCCACTGCCGCGTCGCCGCCGACGGCCCCTGTGAGCAGGTCGTCCTCGACGAGAACGAGCTGGCCGCGGAACACGACCACCTCGCGATCGGCGTGTTCGACGTCTCCCCCGACGGTTCACGCCTCGCCTACTCCATCGACATCACGGGGAACGAGCGCTTCACGCTCCGGATCCGGGACCTGGCGAGCGGCAAGGACCTGCCGGACGAAATCCCCGGCACCTTCTACGGCAGCGCGTGGTCGCTCGACGCGTCGGTTCTCTTCTACGTGCGGGCTGACGAGGCATGGAGGGCGCATCAGGTGTGGCGGCACGTCGTCGGAACGGCGCCGGAGCTCGACACCGTGGTCTTCGAGGAGCCGGACGACCGCTTCCACGTCGGGGTCGGCCTCACCCGTAGCCGCCGGTTCGTGGAGATCGTCGCGGAGTCGCGCACCACCTCCGAGGCGTGGCTGATCGACGCCGGTGATCCAGCGGGTGCGCCGAAGGTGGTCGTGCCGCGGCGCCACGGCGTTCAGTACGGCGTGGAGCACTGGGCGCACCCGGCGGACCAGGCACGTGACCTGTTGCTGGTGCTGCACAACACCGACGGGAAGCAGAACCTGGAGCTCGCCGTCGCCGGGATCGATCGGCCGGACGTGTGGACGCCGTTGCTCCCGCACTGCGACGACGTGCGGCTGGAGTCGGTCGACGTGTTCGCCGGCCATTTCGTCGTCGCCTTCCGCCGCGACGGATTCACCGGTCTCGCGGTGCACGCCGTCGAGGACGGCACACCGTCGGCCGGCGGCCGGAAGATCGAGACCGGCGAGGTGCTGCGTACGCTGGAAGCCGGGCAGAACCCTGAGTACCACGCCACGACGTTCCGGTTCACCTGCACGTCGCTGATCACGCCGGACGCGTTGTTCGAGTACGACACGGCATCAGGTGAGACCCGGTTGCTCAAGCAGCAGGAGGTGCCGGGACACACGCCCGGCGACTACGAACAGCACCGGATCTGGGCCACCGCCGAGGACGGCACCCGCGTCCCGATGTCCGTCGCGTTCCGCCGCGGGACCTCCCGTGATGGCACCAGTCCTGCGCTGATGTTCGGCTACGGCGCGTACGGGACGTCGCTCGACCCGGCGTTCTCGGTGGCCCGGCTGAGCCTGCTGGACCGGGGTTTCGTCTTCGCCGTGGCGCACGTCCGGGGCGGCGGCGAACTGGGTGGTCATTGGCACGAGCAAGGCAGGCTGCTGGCCAAGAGGAACTCCTTCACCGACTTCGTCGCGTGCGCACGCCACCTGGTCGCCGACGGGTGGACCAGCGCCGATCGACTCGTCGTGCGGGGTGACTCCGTCGGCGGGCTGCTCGTCGGCGCGGCGGCGAACATCGCGCCGGACGCCTTCCGCGGTGTCGTCACCGACGTGCCGTTCACCGACGTCCTCAACACCATGCTCGATCCCGCCCTGCCGCTCACGGCCACCGAGCGCGAGGAGTGGGGCGACCCGGCTGACTCCGCCGAGGCGTACGCGTACCTGAAGTCCTACAGCCCGTACGAGAACGTCGCGGCGCGGCCCTATCCGGCCGTCCTCGCCACCACCAGTCTCACCGACGCGCGGGTCGGCTGCCACGAGGCGGCCAAGTGGATCGCCCGCCTGCGCGCGACGGCGACCTCGGGCGAGTTCCTGCTCAGGACCGAACTGACCGGCGGTCACACCGGGCCGGGTGGCCGGTACGACGAGTGGCTGGGCGAGGCGTACCGGATCGCGTGGATCGTCCAGACCGCCACATGACCCCGGCCACCCACATGACGCCCTCATCGGAGGTCCGCGACCAGGCCGTCGATCATCGCGCGCGTCACGTGCGGCATGGCGATGACCTGGGCGACGGGACCGCTGGTGGACAGGCGCCAGCGGCGGCACAGGTGCTCCGCGGGTCGTTCGAAGACCACGTTCACCGACGCCGGGTTGCGCCAGGGGCGGAAACCGGCAGCTTCGAGCCGGTCCACGGCGTAGGCGGCGGTGTCCAGGCACCGGTGCACCCGCGCGGCGAGTCCACGGTGACCGAGGCGGCGCAACGCGTACCAGAGCAACGCCGGAGCGAGAGCACTGCGGGAGCAGGCCAGCGTCGAGTCCTCCGCCGACAGGTACTCGACCTCCGCGGGCGTGCCCACCAGTTCGGCACGCGCGAGGACGACGCCGCACGGCACCGGCGTGCCGATCAGCTTGTGCCCGCTGATGGCCACGCTGTCCGCGCCCGCGTCGAAGCCCCAGCCGGGTGGGTTCGGGGCGAACGCCGCGACCAGGCCGCCCAGCGCCGCGTCCACGTGGAGGTGGTGCTCCCCCGCCGGTTCGACGGCTCGCAGCACGCCCGGCAGGCTGTCGATGCCGCCGGCCACGGTGGTGCCGACGGTGGCGACCACCACCGCGCCTCGGCCGGGTCGTCGTTCGCACGCCGCGCGCAGGGCGGCGAGGTCGATGCTGCCGTCACGCGTCGACGCAACGGGCACGGGTTCCATCCGCAGCAGCCGCGCCGTCCGTTCGACCGTGTAGTGCGCGGTGGTGCTGTAGTAGAGCGGCGCGTCGGGCAGGCGTTCGCGGCCGACGTGGATACCGAACAGGTTGTTCTCCGACCCGCCGCTGGTCACGTACCCGTAGGTGCGGCTGGAATCCGCGCCGGCCACGCCGGCGAGGAAGCGCACGACCTCGCGTTCGAACGGCTGGAGGTCGAGCCGGGCGTGATAGCCCCGGCTGGGATCGCCCACGGTGATCCACAGGACGTCGAGGAGCTCACCGAACGCCCGGTAGTCGACGTCCATGTTGACCGGGTAGCCGAGGAAGGCGCCCCGGCGTCCGCGCTGGCGGTTCCGCTGCTCGCGCACGAGGTCCAGGTCGCCGGGGCCGGTGCCGTCAGCTGTCACCGCGAGATCCATCTGTCACCCTTCACCGATTCTGCCGAGCAACCGGAGGCCGCGGTGTCCCCGTCCTTTCCCGAGACAACGTTGCGCACCGGGCGGTTGGTTCTCCGCCCGTTCACCGCAGAGGACGCCGAGGACGTCCAGCACGCCTGCGCGGACGAGGCCGCCCAGCGCTGGCTGCCGATCCCCAGTCCCTACACGATGGACGACGCTATCGGGTGGTGCACGGTGCGCGCCCACGCACTGCGCGAGTCCGGCGACGGCATCCACTTCGCGGTCACCGACGTTCAGACCGGCAAGTTGGTCGCCAACGTCGGCCTGCGCGAGACCGACTGGGAGAGTCTGACGTCGGAGATCGGCTACTGGGTCTCGCCGTGGGCACGGGACCGGGGTTACGCGGTCGACGCGGTCAGCGCCGTCACCGAGTGGCTCTTCGACGAGCACCGGTTCCAACGCCTGGAACTGCGCGCGGCGGACGGGAACACGGCCTCGCAACGGGTTGCCGTCAAAGCCGGGTTCCACCGCGAGGGCGTGCTGCGCAACGCGGGTGTGACGCACGGAGGACGGGTGGACATCGTCCTGTACTCACGGGTGCCGGACGACCGGAAAGGCAAGATCAAGTCGTGACGGTCGTTCTGGTGCACGGAAATCCGGAGACCGACGCGATTTGGGGCCCGTTGGCCGAGGCGTTGGGGCGTGATGACGTGGTGTGCCTCTCCCCGCCGGGATTCGGTGCCGAGCTGCCGGCGGACTTCCCCGCCACCCATCTCGCCTATCGCGACTGGCTCGAAGCGGAGCTCGCCCGGCTCGGCGAACCTGTTCACCTCGTCGGGCACGACTGCGGCGGCTTTCACATCGTGAACGTCGCGATGCACCGGCCGGAGCTGGTCCGCAGCTGGGTCAGCGACGTCGTCGGCGTCTTCGACGAGGACTACGTCTGGCACGACGCGGCCCAGATCTGGCGGACACCGGGCGCCGGTGAGGAGTTCGTCGCCGCCATGTCGAGCAGCACCGTCGAGGAACGGGCCGCCAAGCTGGGCGGAGTGGGCATGAGCGCGGACATCGCGACCGCCGTCGCCCGTCACCAGGGACCGGTCATGGGCCGGGCGATTCTCGCGCTCTACCGGTCACTCGGACCGGCGGCGCTGGCCGAGGCGCGACGTGATCTCGACCAGGCCGCCGCCCGACCAGGGCTGGCGATTCTCGCCACCGAGGACACGTACGTCGGCAGCGAGACCAGCCGCCGGCGCGCGGCGCGGCGGGCGGGTGCGCGCGTCGAGGTGCTCGATGGACTCGGCCACTGGTGGATGATGCAGGATCCGGTGCGCAGCGCCGAGATGCTCACCCACTTCTGGGAGTCCGTCGAGTAGAGGCCACCGCGGGGTTCACTCGAGCCCGACGTAGATCTTGAGCTGCACCTCCTGCGGTTTCGGGTCGTGGGTGTCGAACACCTCGAAGTCGGCCAGGTACGTGCGTTTGCCGCCCAGTTCCTCAGCGTCCATGGCCCAGATCTGGCGGTAGGCGTTCGCGATCACGGACTGGAGCGGTCCTCGCTCGGAGCGGAAGACCGCGTACCTGCCCGCGGGCATCGTGCGCGTCTCGAACCCATCGGGAACGCGCTCGCCGTCGGGGAACTCGTAGCCGAGCAGGTAGGTGAACGGTCCCTCGTGATCGGTCACGTAGTCGGCGTAGACCGCGCGCAGCGTTCGCTCGGCGGGGACGGAGCGACCGCGTCCGTCGGCCAGGAAGGCACTCCACAGGTCGGTGATCCGGGCGGTGCCGTGCAATTCGGTCTCGTTGTCCGTGCGGACGGTCATCCCGGCCATCATGACCGCCGGCAGCTCCACGACGCCTTCCTTGACCAGAACGGAGTCGGCGCCGTCGTCCTCGTGGTCGTAGAGCCAGAAGCGCTCACGACGGAAGACCGAGGTGGGCAGGGTGGTCCGGCGGGCGCCCGTCCCGTCGAACACCTGGTCCCAGCGCACCGTCGCACCGTCCAGGTACGCCTGGACGACCGCCGCGTGGTGGCCCGTCGGCTCACCCGCGCCGGTGGCCGGACCGGCGGCGAGAGCGGCCAGTGCCGCAAGGCGCTCGGCCCGGTCGCCCGCGGTGACGGCCGCGCGGTGGGCGAACGCGCTGCGGGTGGTGGCGAGCGAGTACGCGACGTCGCAGGTTCTCAGCTCCGGGTGGGCCGTGAGGTGGTCGTGCAGCCGCCGGGCACCCTCCCACAGCGCCTCCTGGCTGCGGCCCGAGATCACCCAGGGCAGGTCCTCGACGTCCGGGAGCGCTGGCGCCGGCGGCTTCGCGGGTGCCTGTTCGAGCAGGAGATGACCGCTGGTGCCGCTGATCCCCGTGCCCGACACCGCCGCCACCCTGGGCCTGCCGGTGTCGGGCCACGCCATGGCGCCGGTCAGCAACCGCACCGATCCGCTCGACCAGTCGACGTGCGGAACGGGCGCGTCGACGTGCAGTGTCCTGGGCAGGACGCCGTGGCGCATCGCCATCACCATCTTGATCACCCCGGCGACTCCGGACGCCGCCTGGGTGTGCGCGATGTTGGACTTGACCGACCCCAGCCACAGCGGCCGGTCGCGGCCGGTGCCGTACGCCTCGAACAAGGCGCGGACCTCGATCGCGTCGCCGAGCAGCGTGCCGGTGCCGTGGCCTTCCACGACGTCCACGTGGTTCGCCGGCATGCCCGCGTTGCTCAGCGCGGCGAGCACCGTCTGCTGCTGCGCGCGGCTGCTCGGTGCGGTCATGCCGTTGCTGGGGCCGTCGTTGGTGACCGCGCCGCCGCGGATGACCGCGAGCACCTCGTGGCCGTTGCGACGGGCGTCCGACAGACGTTCCAGGAACAGCACACCGGCGCCCTCGCCCCAGCCGATGCCGTCGCCCGCGGCCGCGTACGACTTGCACCTGCCGTCGCGGGCGAGCAGCCGCAGCTTGCTGTACTCGACGAACACCTCGGGCGTGGAGTAGATCATCGCGCCGCCCGCCAGCGCGAGCGCGCAGTCACCGGCGCGCAACGCCTGGCAGGCCAGGTGGATCGCGGTCAGCGAGGACGAGCACGCGGTGTCGACGGTCAGTGACGGGCCGGTCAGGCCCAGTGCATAGGAGATCCGGCCGGAGAGCATGCTGAGCAGCCGGGCGGTCTTCGCCAGACCGCCGATGCTCGGCGGCATGCCGGTCATGCCCATGCCGTAGTCGGGGATGATGCCGCCGACGTAGACACCGGTGCGGCTGCCGGTCAGCGCCGCCGGGTCGATCATGGCTCGTTCAACCGCCTCCCACGCGACCTCCAGCGCGACTCGGTGCTGCGGGTCCATCGCCAGCGCCTCGTGCTCGGACACCCCGAAGAACTCGTGGTCGAAACCCGCCACGTCGTCGAGGAACCCGCCCTCAGCGGTGTAGCTGGTGCCGACCGCGGTGACATCCGGGTCGTACACCTCGTCGAGCTTCCAGCCGCGGTCTCGCGGGAAGCCGGTGACGACGTCCCGCTCGGCGCGCACGAGCTCCCACAGCGCTTCCGGCGAGTCCACCCCACCTGGATAGCGGCAGCCCATGCCGATGATCGCGATCGGCTCGCGTCCGCGCTCCCGCTCCTCGCACAGCTGCTCGCGGGTGTGCTGGAGCTCGGCTGTGACGCGTTTGAGATAGCTGAGGAGCTTTTGCTCGCCGTCCACGTCGTTGTCCATGTCAACGTCCTCCTGGCCGCGGGGTTCAGGCCGAGCCGAGTTCCTGGTCGATGAGGGTGAACAGTTCGTCGGCGGTCGCCGCGGCCACGTCGGCCCGCACCTGCCGCTCAGGTGTCCGCCATGCTGCGATGGCGTGCTGCAGCCTGCTGATCAGCTGCTCACGTTCCTCGTCGTCACTGGCCGAGAGCTGCATCTCCACGCTCTCGACCAGGCTCGCCACCGACGGCCTCGACGCAGATGCGGCACTTGTCAGCTCGGCGAACAGGTACGCCGCGAGCGCGGTGGGCGTCGGGTGTTCGTACAGCACGGTCGCGGGCAGGTTCAGCCCGCTGACCGCGTTCAGCCGGTTGCGCAGCTCGACGGTGCTGAGCGAGGTGAATCCGAGGTCCTGGAACGTCCGGCCGGGCACGACACCGGTGTCCGCAGGGAGGCCGAGCACCGCGGCCGCCTCGCTCCGCACCAGCTCCGCCACCACCTGCTGCTGGTCGGCGGCCGTCCGGTGCGCGAGTTGCCGCCGCAGGTCCGGGCCGGTCTCAGATACAGCGCAAGCCAGCACCTCCCGGTACAGCGGCGCGGAGGCACCGACGGGGAACGACGCCCAGTCGATGTCCGCGACCAGCACCGAGGCCTCGTCGTGGCCGAGCAGCCGCCCCAGCGCGGCGAGAGCCCGAGCGGGTCGCATCGGCCGCACTCCGCGCCTGCGCAGCGCCTGCGCCTCGGACCGGCCCGCCATGCCCTCACCCGCCCAAGCGCCCCAGGCGACGGAGGTGGCGGGCAGCCCGAGTGCCCGCCGGTGCGCCGCGAGCGCGTCCAGGTAAGCGTTTGCTGCGGCGTAGCTCGCCTGGCCCGGGTTGCCCAAGTAGCCCGCGGCCGAGGAGAACAGGACGAACTCGGTGAGCGGCAGGTTCCGGGTGAGCTCGTGCAGGGTGGAGGCGGAAACCGCTTTGGCCCGCAGCACCGCGGCCAGCCGGTCCGGCGTCGTCGAGGTGATGACGCCGTCGTCCAGCACACCCGCGCAGTGGATCACCGCGGTGAGCGGTCTCCCGGCCGGCAGCCCGGCGAGGAGCGCCGCCACGGCGGAGCGGTCGGCGCTGTCGCAGGCCACCACCTCGGCCTCGGCACCGAGGGCGGCGAGCTCGGCGCACAAGGCCTCCGCGCCGGAGCTGTCCGGCCCTCGCCTGCTCGCGAGCACGAGGTGCCGTGCGCCTTGCCCGGCGAGCCAGCGGGCGACGTGCGCACCCAGCGCACCCGTTCCCCCGGTGATCAGCACCGTGCCCGGGAAGGACCGCCGCGAGATGCGCTCGCCGAGCGGTGCGCGGTCCAGGCGGCGGCCGAAGACGCCCTCCGCGCGAATCGCGACCTGGTCCTCGCCGTGCCCACCCGTGAGCACCGCACGGAGCTGGTCGGCCACCTCGTCGTCCCACCGCTGGGGCAGGTCGACGAGTCCGCCCAGCAGCTCCGGGTGCTCGACGGCCGCCGTGCGGCCGAATCCCCACACTGCGGCCTGTTCGGGTGCGGGCAGCGGTTCGGCACCGACCGCGACCGCACCCCGCGTGACGTACCAAAGCGCGACACGTCCGCGGGAACCGGCGAGCGCCTGCGTCAGTGCGAGCGTGCCGTGCAGGGCTCGTGCGGTCGCGGAGTGGGCGGGGATCGGACCGGCGGCGAGCGCGAGCAACGACAGGACACCGGACAGCGGTGCACCGGAGAGCTCGTCGAGCTGTGCGGCGAAGGCGTCACGGTCGCCTTCTTCGACCTCCATCGTCCGGACCGTCGCGCCCGCGCGTTCCAACGCACGAGCGCAGTCCGCGGCCAGGTCACCGGTGCCCGCGGCGTGCACGACGAGCCAGGCCCCCCGGTCCGGTTCCGGGGCGATGCCGTCCACCGGTACCCAGATTTCGCGGTACTGCCAGTCCTCGACGACGTCCGCTCGTCGCGTGGTGTCCGAGGCGAGCCAGTACCGCTCGCCCTGGAAGGCGTAGCCGGGCAGATCCGCCCGGCGAGCGCCGGTGCCCGCGAAGACCGCCTCCCAGTCAAGGTCGTGACCGCCGACGTGCGCGCTGGCCAGCCCCGCGACCAGCGAGCCGATCTCGGACCGGTCGTCGCGCAGCAGTGGCACGAACACCGCGTTGCCGGACGAGGCTCTGGCCGCCAGGCCCGAGAGAACTCCGCTGGGGCCGAGTTCGAGGCACGTGGTGACGCCCTGGGCGAGCACTGCGCGCATTCCGGCGAAGAAACGCACCTCGCCCCGCAGCTGCCGGACCCAGTGCCCGGCGGTGGTCAGCTCACCGGCGGTGGCGAGCTCGCCGGTCAGCGTGGAGACGACGGGGATCGACGGGGGATGCAGGACGACACCGTTAAAAGCGGCGCGGAACTTGTCGAGCACCTGGTCGACGTGCGGCGAGTGGAACGCGTGGCCCACGCGCAGTCTTGTCGTCGCCCGGCCACGTGCGCGCCACCGTCCGGCGACCTCCAGCACCGCCTCCTCGGCGCCGGAGATCACGACCGAGTCGGGACCGTTGACCGCGGCGACGGCGACCTGCTCGGGGAGGCCGGCCCGCACCTCGTCCTCGGCCGCCTGGACCGCCACCATCGCCCCCGGCGGGAGCGCCTGCATCAGGCGGCCTCGCTCCGCCACGACCCGGCAGGCGTCCTCCAGGGAGAGCACGCCCGCCACGTGCGCGGCGGTCAGCTCGCCGACGGAGTGACCGAGCAGGACGTCCGGGCGAAGTCCCCACGACTCGGCCAGCCGGTGCAACGCCACCCCGACCGCGAACAACGCGGGCTGGGCGTAGCGCGTCTGGTCCAGCAGCGCCGACTCCGCCGTGCCTTCCACGGCGAACACCACGTCGCGCAACGAGCGGTCGAGATGCGCGTCCATGGTGGCGCACACCTCGTCAAAAGCTTTGGCGTACAAGGGATATCGGCTGCGCAGCTCCCGTCCCGTCGTCGGCCGCTGACTGCCCTGGCCGGGGAACAGGAACGCGAGAGCACCGCCGGCGGCCACACCGGTGGTGACCTGTGCGGCCGGACGGCCGTCCGCCAGCGCCGCCAGTCCGGTGCTCAGCGCGTCCGCGTCGACGGCCACGACCACGCTCCGGTGCGGGAACCGGGTGCGCGTGGTGGCCAGCGAGTACGCGACGTCTACAAGGTCGGCTCCGGTGCCGATGTGGGTCAGCAGTCGTCCCGCCTGTGCCTTTAACGCCTCGGGCGTGTGTGCGGACAGCACGAACGGCAGAGGTGTCCCGGGCCGGGCGCCGGTCCCGGGGCTCGCCGCGGGTGGGGCTTGTTCGACGATGACGTGCGCGTTGGTGCCGCTGATGCCGAACGAGGAGACGGCAGCCCGTCGTGGAGCGTCGGTGTCGGGCCACGGCTGGGCTTCGACGAGCAGCCGCACGTCCGCCGCCGACCAGTCCACGTGCGGGCTGGGCGCGTCCACGTGCAGCGTTGTCGGCAGCACTCCGTGGCGCATGGCCAGCACCATTTTGATGACGCCCGCCAGTCCGGCCGCCGCCTGGGTGTGGCCGAGGTTCGACTTCACCGATCCCAGCCACAGCGGCCGATTCCGGCCGTGTCCGTACGCCTCGGACAACGCCCGCGCCTCGATCGGGTCACCGATCGGCGTGCCGGTGCCGTGCGCCTCGACGGCGTCGACCTGGTCCGCGGTCAGCCCGGCGTCGGACAGCGCCAGGCCGATGAGGCGGCGCTGCGCCGGGCCGTTGGGAGCGGTGAGCCCGTTGCTCCCGCCGTCCTGGTTCACCGCGCTGCCCCGGACGACGGCCAGCACGGGATCGCCGTCGCGCAGAGCGTCGGAAAGGCGCCGCAGCACCAGGACCGCGGCCCCCTCGCTCCACCCCGCGCCGTCGGCCGCCGCGGCGAACGCCTTGCACCGCCCGTCCGGCGACAGCGCTCGCTGCCGGCTGAACTCCACGAACGAGCCGGGGGTGGCCATCACCGTCACCCCCGCGGCGAGCGCCGTGGTGCACTCACCGGCTCGCAGCGACTGACCGGCCAGATGCAGCGCGACCAGCGACGAGGAGCACGCCGTGTCCACCGTCACCGCCGGCCCCTCGAAACCGAACTGGTAGGAGATGCGGCCGGAGAGCACGCTGCCCGCGATCCCGGTGCCCAGGAAACCCGCCACACCCTCGGGCGCTTCGTGCGCCGGTGGGCCGTAGTCGTGGTACATCGCCCCGGCGAACACACCGGTCGCGCTGCCGCGGAGCTGCTTCGGATCGAGGCGCGCGCGTTCGAGCGCTTCCCAGGACAGTTCGAGCAACAGCCGTTGCTGGGGATCCATGGCCAGCGCCTCGCGCGGGCTGATGCCGAAGAACTCCGCGTCGAACCGGCCCACGTCCCGCAGGAATCCGCCCTGGTCGCAGTAGCTGTGGCCGAGGCTGTCCGGGTCGGCGTCGAACAGCGAGCCCAGATCCCAACCGCGGTCGGAGGGGAAGTCGCCGACCGCGTCGCCGCCCGCCGTCACCAGGTCCCACAGCTGCTCAGGAGTCGTGACACCACCGGGAAACCGGCAGGACATCCCCACGATCGCGAGCGGCTCGCCACTGCGCGACCGCAGGTCGTCGTTCTCCCGCCGCAGCTGGTCGACGAGCTTCAGCGAGTCGCGCAACGCCTCGACGACGTCGTTGGCCGAGCTACTCATCGGTTGCTCTCTCCTGCCTTCTCGGTGCGGTTGTGGCGCGCCAGGCGCAGCAGGGCCTCGACGTCCATCTCGTCTATCTCGTCCATCTCGCCGGACGGCTCGGCGGCACCGTTCGGTTCGGGGTCGGGCGCCAGTTCGGTCAACAGGTGCGCGACCACCGCGTCCGGTGTCGGGTGGTCGAAGACCAGCGTGGCAGGGAGGCGCGCTCCGGTGGCGGCGTTGAGCCTGTTGCGCAGCTCGAGCGCGGCGAACGAGGTCATGCCCAGGCGCACGAACGGTTCCCCGGTCGCGACGGACTCGGCGGAGTCGAGCTCCAGCACGTCGGCGAGGTGCCCGCACAACCACCGCCGCACCACGTCGGTCCGCTCCTCCGGTCGAACCCGGTCCAGCCGCAGCGGGGGAACCGCATCAGCCCGCGGGGCGCTTGCCGCACGCGACGAAGTGCTGGACAAGGCACGCAACGTCAACGACCGCACAGTGAACACCGGTCGGCCATCGGTGTCCACGGCGCTCACCCGCACCGTCGCGGGCCGATCGGTGAGAGCCACCCGAACCCGCAGCGCGGTCGCGCCGGTCGTGTGCACCACGACACCGCTCCAGTCGAACGGAAGCGCGGGCACACCCGGTTCGAGCGGCAGCACGAGGCTGAGTGCGTGCATCGCGCCGTCGAGCAGGAGCGGGTGCAGGCCGTACGCCGCCTCGTGTGCCCGCTCTTGCGGCAGCGACACCTCGGCGAACGCCACCTCGTCGTCCTGCCGCCACGCGGCGCGCACGATCCGGAAGACGGGTCCATAGGTCACACCGGCCTCAGCGAGACGGTCGTAGATCATCTTCGGCTCCACCGCCTCGCCCACACCGAATCCGGTGGTGCCGCCAGGTTCGGCGGCCGGGCTCGACATCAGGCCGTCGGCGTGGTGGGTCCACGGACGACGGCTTTCCCCGGCCGGCTGCGTGTAGAACCGCACCGGCCGTCTGCCGGTGTCGTCCGGAGCGTCGACGACCAGTTGGAACCGCAGGCGTCCTCCGGCGCGCAGCACGACCGGCCGCACTGCGGTCAACTCGCTGACCTCGGGGCATCCCACCTCGCCGCCCGCGCGGATCGCCAGTGCGACGACGACGGCACCGGGAACCACGATCTCTCCGGCGACGACGTGCTCGGCGAGCCACGGCGTCGCGGCGACCGACAGCTCGCCGGTGCAGACCACTCCGTCGCGGTCGGGCAGTGCGGAAATCTCGGTCGGCACAGGGGCTTCCGGAGTGCGCTTGCCCATCGCACCGATCGGCTCGGGCCAGTACCTCTTGCGCTGGAACGCGTACGTCGGCACGTCGACCAGTTGTGCGCCGTACCCGGCGTAGAACGCGGACCAGTCCACCGCGACACCGCGTTCGAACGCGCGCGCGACCACGCTCACCACCTCATCCGCGCTGCCGAGCCCGGACAAGTCCACGAGGGACCGGACACCAGCGGTCTCCAGCATCACCCCGTCGGGGCGGTCCTGCAGCTGACGCGCCCAATGTGCCGGTGACGTCGCGTCCTCACCCGATGCGAGCACGACCGGGATCACCGGAGCAGAACAGGTCACCGATCCGGGTGCCGACGCCAGCGTGCACGCGTCCGCCAGCGACAGCACACCCGCGACGTGAGCCGCCACCACCTCACCGATCGACTGTCCCGCCACGAGATCCGGGCGGACACCCCAGCTCTCCAGCAAGCGGAACAACGCCACCTCGACCGCGAACTGAGCGCCTCCGGCGGAACCGAGTTCGGCCTGGACCTCCTCCCAGGCCTCGCGGAACGCCGGGAACGCCGCAGCCAGCTCCACGCCCACGTCCGCGTGCGGCAAACCCTTTCCGCCGAAGAGGAACGCGGTCTTCCCTCCGGCGGCCCGAACCGGCACCGCCTCAGCCAATCCGGCTGACACCGCGTCCTGATCACCCGCCACCACCGCAGCGCGGTGGTCGAAAGCCACCCGTCCGGCGAGCGAGCGGCCGATGTCCGCGAGACTCCACTCGCCCAGCGACGACCTCAACCGGTGCGCCTGCTCGATCAGCGACTCAGCCGACTTCGCCGACAACACCACTGGTACGACCGGCAGCGGCATCACCTCGGCGGCCTGCCGAACCGGCGCCTGTTCCAGGATCACGTGCGCGTTCGTTCCGCTCACCCCGAACGCCGACACACCAGCCCGACGGACCCGCTCCCCAGGCCACGCAACGGCCTCCGTCAGCAGCCGGACGTCACCGGCCGACCAGTCCACGTGCGATGAGGGTTCGTCCACGTGCAGCGTCCGCGGCAGCACGCCGTGCCGCATCGCCTGGACCATCTTGATCACACCGGCCACACCCGCGGCCGCCTGCGTGTGCCCGATGTTCGACTTCACCGACCCCAGCCACAACGGCCTATCCCGATCCCGGCCCTGGCCGTACGTCGCCAGCAACGCCTGCGCCTCGATCGGATCGCCCAGCGGCGTGCCACTTCCGTGCGCCTCCACCACGTCGACGTCCTCAGTGGACAAACGCGCACCGGCCAACGCCTGACGAATCACCCGCTGCTGCGACGGACCATTCGGCGCCGTCAACCCGTTCGACGCACCGTCCTGGTTCACCGCGGAACCACGCACCACCGCCAGCACCCGATGCCCCAACCGCTGCGCATCCGAAAGCCGCTCCACCAACAACAACCCGACACCCTCGGACCACCCCGTACCGTCCGCCCCCGCAGCGAACGACTTGCACCGACCGTCGGCCGGCAGCCCACCCTGCCGCGAGAACTCCACGAACACCCCTGGCGTGGACATCACGGTCACCCCACCGGCGAGCGCCATCGTGCACTCCCCCTGCCGCAACGCCTGCGCCGCAAAATGAAGCGCCACCAACGACGACGAACACGCCGTGTCCACCGTGACCGCCGGACCCTCCAACCCGAACGCGTACGAGATCCGCCCGGACACGACGCTGGCCGCGTTGCCCGTCAGCACGTGGTCGTCCAGGCCGGCCCCCGCCTGGTTCAGGACTGTCACGTAGTCCTGGAGGTTCGAACCGACGAAGACGCCGGTCCGGCTGCCGCGCAACGAATGCGCGTCGAGACCCGCCCGTTCGAACACCTCCCACGCGGTCTCCAGCAACAACCGCTGCTGCGGATCCATCGCCAACGCCTCACGCGGCGAGATCCCGAAGAACTTCGCGTCGAACTCCGCCGTATCGTGCAGGAACCCGCCGATCTCCGGGTGCACGGCACCGCCGAGGTCCCACCCGCGATCGACCGGGAACGCCGAGACCGCGTCGCCGCTACCCACCACGAGCCGCCAGAGGTCGTCCGGTGACCGCACGCCACCGGGGAACCGGCACGCCATGCCGATGATGGCGATCGGCTCGTCCGCGGCCGTGGTGGTCTGCTCGTCGGTGAGGTCGCCGGCACCGAAGAGCTCCGCCCTGAGGTGGGCGACGAGCGCCTCGGGATTCGGGTGGTCGAAGACAACGGTCGCCGGCAGGCGAAGTCCGGTCTCGGCGCTGAGCCGGTTGCGCAGCTCGACGGCGGCCAGCGAGTCGATGCCGAGGTCCCGGAACGCCCGCCCGGCCGGGATTCCCGCGGGGTCGCGGTGTCCCAGCACGGCGGCGACGTGGCCGTGCACGAGGTCGATGAGCGCCTGGTCGCGATCGGGTCCGGACAGCCGTTCGGTCGTGGCGCGTCCGGCGGTGGCGCGTGCCTCGGGCAGGAGGTCCAGCAGCGGACTCGGCCGCACAGCGGTGAACGAGGCGGCGAACCGCTCCCAGTCCACGTCGCCGACGACGAGAGTGATCTCGTCGTCCGCAATGGCTTGGCGCAGAGCGAGGACAGCGCGGGCGGGGGACATCGGGGTGACGCCGCGCGCTCGCAGCTGACTCTCGGCCGTGGCGGTGACCATGCCGCTACCACCGCCCCACACACTCCAGGCGATCGAGGTTGCGGGCAGGCCGTCGGCGCGGCGCTGTTCCGCGAGTGCGTCGAGGAACGCGTTGCCCGCCGCGTAGTTGGCCTGCCCCGCTCCGCCGATGGCGCCGGCCAGCGACGAGAAGACCACGAACGCGGAGAGCCCCGAGGTGAGCTCGTGCAGGTTCAGCGCGGCGTCGACCTTGGGGCGCAACACCTCGGCGAGCCGGTGCGGTTCGAGCGAGTCGAGGACGCCGTCGTCGAGCACGCCCGCGGCGTGCACGACCGCGTCGACCTTCGGTATCTCCGACAGCAAGCCGGCCAGTGCGTCCCGGTCGGCGACGTCGCACGCCGCGACGGTCACCTGCGCACCCAGCTCGGCCAGTTCGTCCCGCAGCTCGGCCGCACCGGGCGCCGCCAGGCCCCGGCGGCTGACGAGCACCAGGTGTTCGGCCCCTGCTCGCGCCGCCCACCGCGCGACGTGCGCACCCAGAGCACCCGTTCCACCGGTGATCAGCATCGTGCCGTTCGGCTGCCAGTCACCGGACCGCGGGGCGCCGGCCCGGACCAGCCGCCGGACGAACGTCCCCGAGGCGCGCACCGCCACTTGGTCCTCGGTCCCGCCGAGCACCTCGCGCAGCCCGCGGGCCACGGCTTCGTCCACCACCTCGGGCAGATCGATCAGACCGCCCCACCGCGCGGGGTGTTCGAGAGCGGCGACCCTGCCGAGCCCCCAGATCCGGGCGGCGAGCGGCGCCGCCGGCCGGTCGCCCGCACCGACGGACACCGCTCCGCGCGTCCCGCACCACAGCGGGGCGTGGACGTCGGCGTCTCCAAGCGCCTGGACCAGTGCGACCAGTGGTTCGAGGTCCAGCAACGCGAGGACGCCGTCCACCGGTCCCACGTCGCCGAGCCTGGCCGCGATCTCGTCGCGACCAGTTTCGGGTCCGACGCGCACCTCGACCACGTCCGCACCGGCGGCGGCCAGCACGGCGCGTTCCCACTCGCCCGCCGCCTCCGGGAGCACCGCGAGCCACCGGCCGGAAGCGGTCGTCGAGGTGCCGGTCAGCTCGGTCCACGTGATCCGGTACCGCCAGGACTCCACCCCCGCCTGCTCGGGTCGCCCGGCGTTGAGCCAGAAGCGCTCGCGCTGGAAGGGGTAGGAGGGCAGCCGAAGTGCGGGCGCCGCGCGACCGGTGAAGATCGGCCGCCAGTCCACCGGCACGCCGTGCACGTGTGCCTCGGCCAGTGCGGTGAGGAACCGGTCGAGGCCTCCGTCGTCACGGCGCAGCGTGCCGAGAGCGACACCGTCCTCCGGCAGGTGTTCGGCGATCGCGGCCGACAGCACGGGGTGTGGGGCGATCTCGGCGAAGGTGCCGAAGCCCTGCTCGACGAGCAGCGCGGTGGCGTCCGCGAAGCGCACGGTCTCGCGGAGGTTCCGGTACCAGTAGCCGGCGTCCAGCTCGGCCCCCCGAACCCAGTCACCGGTCACCGTCGACAGGAACGGAAGCTCCGGGCAGCGAGGCTGGACGGGTGCGGCCAGTTCGAGCAGCCGGTCGCGGATCCGTTTCACCTGCGGTGAGTGCGCGGCGTAGTCGACGGGGATCAACCGGGCCCGGACACCGTCGGACAGGCACGCTGTCACCAGGTCGTCGAGCGCCCGCGGGTCACCGGACACGACGACGGCACGAGGCCCGTTGATCGCGGCGATGCCCACGCGGCCTTCGAACCCGGAGATCCGGTCTCGGACGTCGTCGGCGGGCAGCGCGATCGAGGCCATCCCGCCGAGGCCGGACAGCTCGGTCAGCGCCTGGCTGCGCAGGGAGATCAGGCGGGCGCCGTCGGCCAGAGACAACACTCCCGCCACGCACGCGGCGGCGATCTCGCCCTGGGAGTGCCCGACCACCGCGTCCGGTACCACGCCGTGGGCCTGCCACAACGTCGCCAGAGAGACCATCACCGCCCACAACGCCGGCTGCACCACGTCGACCCGATCCAGATCGGCTCCGCTGCGCAGGACGTCGAAGAGCGACCACCGCACGTGCGGGGCGAGCGCGGCGGCACACTCCCGCATGCGTTCGGCGAACACGGGTGACGCGTCCAGGAGGTCCACGGCCATGCCCGCCCACTGCGACCCCTGGCCGGGAAAGACGAACACCACGGGATTGCGCGGCCGGGCGACGCCGCGCACCAGACCGGCCGCCGGGGCGTTGCCCGCCAGCGCGGCTAGCCCGCGGTCCATCCCTTCCCGGTCCGCGGCGATGACGACGGCGCGGTGCTCCAGCGCGGCACGTCCGGTCGCGAGCAGGTGCGCAACGTCCACCGGTGGCGCGTCGGCCGCGGCCGCGCGCACCCGTGCAGCCTGCTCGTGGAGCGCTTCGGGGGTGCGGGCGGAGAGCAGAACAGGCAGCACCGGCGGTGCGGCGGGTGTCGCGGCCGGTGCGGGCTCGGGTGCCTGCTCCAGGATGACGTGCGCGTTGGTGCCACTCACGCCGAACGACGACACACCGGCTCGGCGTACCCGATCTCCGGGCCAGACAACAGCTTCGGTCAGCAGCCGGACGTCACCAGCCGACCAGTCCACCTGCGGCGACGGTTCGTCCACGTGCAATGTCCGCGGCAGCACACCGTGCCGCATCGCCTGCACCATCTTGATCACACCGGCCACACCCGCGGCCGCCTGCGTGTGCCCGATGTTCGACTTCACCGACCCCAGCCACAACGGCCTATCCCGATCCCGGCCCTGGCCGTACGTCGCCAGCAACGCCTGCGCCTCAATCGGATCCCCGAGCCGCGTACCGGTGCCATGCGCCTCCACAACATCCACATCGGACGGCTCCAGCCGCGCACCCGCCAACGCCTGACGAATCACCCGCTGCTGCGACGGACCATTCGGCGCCGTCAACCCGTTCGACGCACCGTCCTGGTTGATCGCCGACGCGCGGATCACAGCGAGGACCCGGCGACCGTTGCGCCGCGCGTCCGACAACCGTTCCACCAGCAGCATTCCGACGCCCTCGGACCAGCCGGTGCCGTCCGCCCCCGCAGCGAACGACTTGCACCGACCGTCCGGAGAAAGCCCGCGCTGCCGGGAGAACTCGACGAACGTGCGGGGAGTGGCCATCACCGTGACACCACCGGCGAGCGCCATCGTGCACTCCCCCTGCCGCAACGCCTGCGCCGCAAGATGAAGCGCCACCAACGACGACGAACACGCCGTGTCCACCGTGACCGCCGGACCCTCCAACCCGAACACGTAGGAGATCCGCCCGGATGCGACGCTGCCCGAGCCACCACTGGCGAAGAAACCCTCCAGCTCGGCAGGCACGGCGTCCGCGCCGGTGGCGTAGTCGTGGTACATCATGCCGGCGAACACGCCGGTCCGACTGCCGCGCACCTCGACCGGGTTGATGGCCGCGTGCTCGAACACCTCCCACGCGGTCTCCAGCAACAACCGCTGCTGCGGATCCATCGCCAACGCCTCACGCGGCGAGATCCCGAAGAACTCCGCATCGAACTCCGCCGCATCGTGCAGGAACCCACCCGCACGCGTGTACGACGTACCCGCACGATCCGGATCAGGATCGTACAAACCGTCAAGGTCCCAACCCCGGTCGGCGGGGAAGCCGGAGACGCCGCCCCTGCCCGACTCCACGAGATCCCACAGGTCGTCGGGGGACGCGACACCGCCGGGATAGCGACAGCTCATACCGATGATCGCGATGGGTTCCTGGTCCGCCGACTCAAGCTCACGCAGCCTGCGGTGCGCCGACCTCAGATCGGCCGTGACCCGCTTGAGGTACTCGACGAGCTTGGCTTCCTCAGCCATCTAAGGTGTCTCCCTCGCAACCGGCGCACCGGCGTTGTGACAGGTTC
Organism: Lentzea jiangxiensis; assembly: GCF_900104175.1. GTDB lineage: Bacteria > Actinomycetota > Actinomycetes > Mycobacteriales > Pseudonocardiaceae > Lentzea > Lentzea jiangxiensis. The sequence continues at coordinate 19,754 of NZ_FNIX01000032.1, read as the reverse complement.
AGGATCTGCCGAACTCGGCGTCGATGAGGTCGAGCAGCTCGTCCGCACCGGCCACCTCGATCTCGTCGTCCACCGGTTCCGCCGCTCGGCGCTTGTCGCTCCACCTGGTCAGGAGGATCTGCAGGCGCGAGGTCACCGCGCTCAGCAGGAGCTCGTCGGGTTCGGCGGCACGAAGCCCTGCTTCGAGGCGGTCCAACTCGGCCAGCACCGGATGAGCTTCCGGGGCGCCGCGATCGACCAGGTCCAGCAGCAACCGCTCGGCCAGTGCGACCGGGGTCGGGTGGTCGAACACCACGGTCGCCGGCAACCTCAGCCCCGTCGCCGCGCTGAGCGCGTTGCGCAGGTCCACCCCCGAGAGCGAGTCGAAGCCGAGATCGCGGAAGGCCCTGGTTTCCTCAACGGCGTCCGTCGTAGCGTGGCCGAGCACCGCGGCGGCGCGGCTGCGGACGAGATCGACGACGAAGCGGAGCTGTTCGGCCGCAGTCAGCCCGGCCAGCCGTTCGGCGACCGGCTTCTCGGCTTCGGCGACCTTCGGGCGCCGCGCCGCGATCAGCCCGCGCAGCAGCACCGGTGCCTCCCGCAACCCTGCTGGATCGAGCCGAGCCGGCACCAGGACCGGCTCGCCGGCACCCAGCGCCGCGTCGAACAGCGCCAGCCCCTCGTCAGCGGACATCGCGGCCAGGCCAAGCCGGCTCGTCCTGGACCGGTCGGCCTTCGCGCCCATGCCGTCCGCCCACAGGCCCCACGCCAGCGACACCGCGGGCAACCCCTGTTCGTGCCGCAGTTCGGCCAGTGCGTCGAGACAAGCGTTCGCCGCGGCGTAGTTGGCCTGCCCCGGGCTGCCCACCGTCCCCGCCACCGACGAGAACAGGACGAACGCCGACAGGTCGAGCCCACGCGTCAGCTCGTGCAGATGCCAGGCGCCGTCGGCCTTGGGCCGCAGGACCGCGTCGACCCGGTCCGGGGTCAGCGACCCGATCACGCCGTCGTCCAGCACACCGGCCGCGTGGATCACCGCGGTCAGGGGGTGCGCTGCCGGAATCGCGTCGAGCACCGCCGCCACCGCGTCCCGGTCGGCCACGTCGCAGGCCACCGGAACCGCGTCCACACCGTCCACACCCGCACCACTGCGGCTGAGCAGCACCAGGTGCCGGACACCGTGCCGCGCCACCAGATGACGAGCGACCAACCCACCCAGAACACCCGAGGCACCCGTGATCAGCACCGTGCCGTCCGGATCGAACACCGGCCGCGGCTCGGCCTTCGCGCGAGCCAATCTGGGCACGAAGACCCGGCCGTCGCGGACCAGCACCTCCGGCTCGTCCTCGACCACGACGGGCGCGTCGCCGTGGACCAGGGTGAACCGGCCCGGATGCTCCGCCTGCGCCGACCGCAGCAGTCCCCGCACCGCCGCCTGGGCCCGATCCGCGGCCGCGCCACGGGTCCACACCGTCAACGTCCTGTCGCGGTGCTCCGCCAGCCAGGCCCGCACTCGCGCCAGCGTCGCGGTCACCGCCGCTCGCACGTCCGTCCCGGACGCGACCTCGAACACCTCGTCCGGCACACCGGCGGAACCGCCGGGAAGCCACTCCACCCGGAACAGCGAATCGACCCGCCGGAGCCGCTCGGCCGACAGCGGCCGCACGGACAACGACTCCACCGACAACACCGGGCGGCCAGTGCCGTCGTCCGCCCGCAAGGTCACCGCTCCGGCGACCGTCTCGGCCAGCCGGACCCGCAGCACCGTCGCGCCCCGGCCATGCAGCGACACGTCGTTCCACGAGAACGGCACCGATCCCGCCGTCTCCGGCCGCAGCAAGCCCACCACGTGCAGCGCCGCGTCGAGCAGGGCCGGGTGCACCGCGAACCCGGACGCGCCGACCTCCTTCGGCAGGCCGACCTCGGCGAAGACCTCGCCCTCCCGCCGCCACGCCCTCCGGACTCCCCGCAACGACGGCCCGTAGCGCAGCCCTGCCTCAGCCAGCTCGTCGTAGAGCCCGGTGACCGCCACCGGTTCGACCCCGGCTGGCGGCCACTCGCCGAGCCCGGTCATCGCACCCCGACCCGGCGCCACCACACCCAGGGCGTTCTCGACCCACTCCTCGTCAACGCGCGAGTGCAGGGCGAACGGCCGACGTCCCGACTCGTCCGCCGCCCGTGCGACGAGCTGGATCTCGAGCTCACCCTGCTCGGGCAACAGCAACGGCGACTGGATGGTCAGCTCCTCGACCACCTCGCAGCCGACGCGGTCCGCGGCGAACCCGGCGAGTTCGAGCAGGGCGACACCCGGAACGACCAGCGCCCCCTGCACCTCGTGGTCGGCCAGCCACGGCACGCGCCCGGCCGACAGCCGGCCGGAGCAGAGGAGCCCGCCGTCGGCGAGCGCAACCACGGCGTCCAGCAGAGGGTGGCCGCTGCCGCTCCCCGACGACGACGACATCCAGTACTTCCGGCTCTGGAACGCATAGGTGGGCAGATCGACGGGCCGCGCTCCACGACCGGCGAAGAAGGCGTCCCAGTCCACCGGCACGCCGCGCGCGAAAACCTCGCCCAACGCCGCGACGACGCCGGACACCTCGGCCGTCCCCTTCCTGATCATCGGGACGAACCCGAGATCCGCCGGTTCTCGCACGCAGTCCTGTGCCAGCGCGGTCAGCGTCGCGCCCGGTCCAACCTCCACAAAGGACCGCACCCCCGCCGACTCCAGCTCCCGCACAACATCCAGGAACCGAACCGGCTCCCGCACCTGCCGCACCCAGTACTCCGGCGACGTCACATCACCCGACGACACCACCGGAATCTCCGGCGCCGAATACGTCACACCTTCAGCCACCACACGGAACTCGTCCAGCATCGGCTCCAGCAACACCGAGTGGAAAGCATGACTGACCCGCAACCGCTTGAAACCCCACCGTTGCGCCACCTCGAGCACGGCCTCTTCCACGCCCGACAGCACCACCGAGCGCGGCCCGTTCACCGCCGCGATCGACACCCCATCACCAAGATGCGACCCAACCTCCGCCTCACTGGCCCGCACCGACACCATCGCCCCACCACGAGGCAACGCCCCCATCAACCGCGCCCGCGCACCAACCAGCACACACGCGTCCCGCAACGACAAAACACCAGCCACATGCGCCGCCGCCAACTCACCAACCGAATGCCCCGCAACAAAATCCGGCCGCACACCCCAACTCTCCAGCAACCGGAACAACGCCACCTCAACCGCGAACAACGCCGGCTGAACAAAACCCGTGTCACCCAAACACACACCAGAACCCACGACCTCCGAGCCGGACAGCCCGAACTCCGCCCACACCGCATCCCAGGCCTCACGAAACACCGGGAACGCCGCAACCAGCCCCAACCCCATACCCACCCGCTGCGAACCCTGACCCGCGAACAGCAACGCGGTGCGGCCGTCGACCGCCCGGACCGGTGTGGCGGTGGCCAATCCCGCCAGCAGCTCATCGCGATCCCCCGCCGCCACCACGACCCGGTGCCCGAACGCGGCACGACGGTTGGCGAGCGACCAGGCGACATCGACCAGAGGTTGGTCACCGAGCCACGACCGCAGTCGTTCCACCTGCCCGGCCAAGGCGTCGGCGGACTTCGCGGACACGACGAACGGCAACGCCGGCAACGCCGCAGGATCGGCGGGCACGTCATCCAGTACGGGCTCCGCAGCCTGTTCCAGGACAACGTGGGCATTGGTACCGCTCATGCCGAACGACGAGACGGCTGCCCTGCGCGGACGTCCCGCCGACGGCCACGCGGCCCGCTCGGTCGCGAGCCGCACCGCTCCGGACGACCAGTCGACCAACGGGTTCGGCTCGTCGGCGTGCAGCGTCCTCGGCACGACGCCGTGCCGCAGCGCCTGCACCATCTTGATGACACCGGCCACTCCCGCGGCGGCGATCGTGTGCCCGAGGTTGCCCTTCACCGATCCGAGCAACGCAGGCGGGACATCCGCACCGCGGCGCCCGTAGGTCGCCAGCAGCGCACTCGCCTCCACCGGGTCGCCGAGCCGGGTGCCGGTGCCGTGCGCCTCCACGACGTCGACGTCTTCGACGGTTAGCCCGGAGGCGGCCAGCGCCTGCCGGATGACCTTCTCCTGCGCGGGCCCGCTCGGCGCCGTCAGCCCGTTGCTCGCGCCGTCCTGGTTCACCGCGCTGCCCCGGACGACCGCCAGCACCGGATACCCGTTGCGCACCGCCTCGGACAGCCGGGCGAGCACCAGCACGCCGACGCCCTCGCCCCAGCCCGTGCCGTCCGCGGCGGCGGAGAAGGGCTTGCACACCCCGTCGGCGGAGAGCGCACCCTGCCTGCTGAACTCGGTGAAGACACCGGGTCCGGTGTGATAGCTGACACCACCGGCGAGTGCCAGCGAACACTCCCCGCGCAGCAGGGCGGAAGAAGCGAGGTGCACCGCCACCAGAGACGACGAGCACGCGGTGTGCACGGTAAGGGAAGGACCTTCGAACCCGAACGCGTGCGAGACGCGGCCCGATACCACACTCGGCTCGGTGCCCAGGAGCAGCATTCCGCGCACTTCCTCGGTCGGCCGGTGCCAGTGCGGGCCGTACTCCGGACCGGCCGCTCCGGCGAACACACCGACATCGGTGCCGCGGAGATCGGTGACCGGCAGGCCGGCCCGCTCGATCGCCTCGTGTGCCGCGATGAGCAGCAGCCGCTGGTGGGGGTGCATCGCGACCGCTTCGCGCGGCGAGATGCCGAAGAACTCCGGGTCGAAGTCCACCCCGCCGTCGATGAACCCGCCGCGCCGGGCGACGCTGCCGCCCGGTCGTTCCGAATCCTGTCCGCACAACAGGTCGAGATCCCACCCCCGGTCCTGCGGCAGGTCGGAGACCGCGCACCGCTCCGCGAGCAGCAGGTCCCACAGGTCCTCGGGCGAGGCAACGCCTCCCGGAAAGCGACACGCCATGCCCAGGATCGCGATCGGCTCGTCCGCAGCTACGACCGAGACGTCGGCTTCGTCCGGCAGCTCACCCAGGACGACCCGGCGCAGGTGTCCGGCCAGCGCCGCGGGAGTGGGTTGGCCGAAGTACACGACAGCGGACAGCTGCGGCCCCACCGTCTCGCCCAACCGCGCCAGCAGCCGCGACGCGACGCCGCCCCGCACGCCCAGCCGCTGCCAGGACAGGCCGGAGTCGAACGTCTCGGCGGTGTCCGCGTCCACCAGCGCCGCCACCTGCGCGCGTACCTCCGCGAGGAGCAGCCGTTCCCCTTCGGCCGCCGACACCCCGCGAAGCAGGTCCCGCCACTCGTCAGGGGTGCGCTGAACCATGTTGGGCAGCTCCTTCACGAGGCCGTGTTGAGACGCGTACCGATGGCTGCAAGAACACCTCACCGCGGTCCTCGTCACCACGCAGAACAACTGGCAGAAGTTGACTCTGCAACTGTCAGCACGACAAGAAGTCCCGGCTCTCGTTCGGGCCGGGACTTCACTTGGTCACCTCAGCGCGGCAGCACCGCCGCGAAGCCGCCTACGAGGCGTTGAGCTGTTCGGTCAGGTTCTTGCGCAGCTTCGCGGCCTCGGCGGGGTCGACCCGGTCGCACAGCGCCAGGGCGCGCTCGCGTTCGCGTCGCGCCGCCACCGGATCGCGCAGCAGGTCGGACACATCCGCCATCTCTCCCAGCGTCTCCGCCTGGGACTGCGGCAGCCCGGCTCGCTCGAACAGGTCGAGCGCCTCGGCCAGCTTGCTGTGCGCGTTCTGGAGGTCGCCCTTCTGGCGCAGAAACTGACCGCTCGCCTGCAGGGTTCGGGCTCGTCCCATCGTCCCGCCGTGGCGTTCGAAGAGCTCGAGCGCTAGGTCGAGCTGGCCGAGCGCCCGGTCGACCTGGTCCAGCGCGGCCAGGTTGTGCGACGAGCGCAGCAGCAGGTTCGCGTAGTTGATGTCGTCCGACGGGGTCTTCCGGCCGCCGTACGGGTGTCTGAAGTACTCCAGGGAGACCGCGAACTCCTCGGCGGCCTCTTCCAGCTTGCCGATCTCGTGCAGGTACCCCGCCAGCATGAAGCGCGTGAGGTTGCTCCCGAGCGGGTAGTCGGCCTGCTCGAAAAGCCGCATCGCCTCGCTCATCGCCTCGGGATAGTCGACCGGGAGGCCGGACATGAGCTGCGTGTTCGCGAGATAGGTGCGCGCCCAGGCCTCGTGCTGCGGGTTGCCCCTCGCCACCGCGTCGTCGATGGCCCGCTGCGACAGCTCGAGGGCGTCCTGGGTGTCCAGGCCCATCTGGGATCGGCGCACCCAGGACAGGTAGTGGCGGTGCACTGCCTCGTAGAACCTGTTGTCCGTCGCGACCGCCGACCCGACCGCGACGTCGAGCAGGTCCCACGTCGTCTCGGTGCCGCCCAGCTCGGCGTACCAGTGCATGACCGCGGCCAGGTCGAGCACCTGCTGGTGGTCTCCCCTCTCGAAGCTGCGTCTCACCGCGGCCAGCCAGTTCTGCGCCTCCTCCTCCAGCCAGCGCCCGGCACCGCGGTGATCGCTGAATGACCGCGTGGCGGTCGGTGGCACGACCACCCCGTCGGTCGGCGCGAAGTAACAGCCCGCCGCAGTCGCCGTGTGCATCAACCAGCCGACGAGGCGGTCTTCCGCCTCCGCCACGGCTTCCGGGGTCTCCTCCTGGGCCAGCCGCTCCCCCGCGAACACCCGGAGCAGGTCGTGGAACTGGTAGCGCCCATAGGGTTGTGACGGTTGCAACAGACTCGCGTCGGCCAGCTCCTCCAGAAGGATGGCGGCGTCGTCCTCCTCCGGCGCGTCGATCAGCGCCATCGCCGCTCCCGCCGAGAAGTCCGCCGCCGGCACCAGCGAGAGCCTGCGGAAGACCTTGCGCGCGTTCGGGGAGAGCTGGCGGTAGGACAGGTCGAACACGCTGCGGACGTCGAGATCGCCGGCGGTGAGCGCGGTCAGCCGCCTGCCCTGGTCGCGGAGCTGGCCGATGAGGTGGCTCAGCGGCCACACCGGCCTGCTCGCGAGGCGGTTGCCGACGATGCGGATCGCAAGCGGCAGCCGCCCGCACAGCTCGACGAGCTCACTCGCCGCGGCGCGTTCCTGTGACACACGCGCAGACCCGATGATGCTCGACAGCAACGCGATGGCGTCGTCGTCGTCCAGCACGTCGAGGCTGATCCGCTGCACTCCCTGCAGCCCCACCAGCAGGTAGCGGCTCGTGATCACGGTCAGGCACCGCAGCCCGCCGACCAGCAGCTCGCGCACCTGGGCCTCGTCTGCGGCGTCGTCGAGGACGATCATGCTCCGCCGGTCCTGCAGCAGCGACCGGCACAGGCTCGCCCGCTGCTCCAGCTCGGCGGGGATCTGCGTCGCGTTGATGCCCAGTGACCTGAGCAACGGGTGCAGCACCTCGGTGGGCTGGTTCGGCTGGGTGGACATCCCGCGCAGCTTCAGGAAGTGGCAGCCGTCGGGGAACTCCGCGGCGAGATCGCGGGCCGCGCGCACCGCGAGGCTGGTCTTGCCGGTGCCGGGAGGCCCGCTCAGCACCACGTAACGGCCGGAGCGGCTGCCTGCACCTCCCAGCTCGGCGGTGATCGCGCTCAGCTCGTCCAGTGCGCGCTCGCGGCCGGTGAAGTCGTTGAGGTCGGGGGGCAGCATGCCCAACAGCAGCGGATCGTGCAGGCCTGGCGACGGTGCCGGCGACGACGTGGTGCCGGAGGTGGTGGCCGGGCGGGTGCGCGCCTGCTTGGCCACCTTCTGCAGCTGGGCCAGCTCCTCGTCAGTCAGCGCCAGCGGCGGGGCGAGCGACTCGATCGTGCGGCGCTGCGGGCTTTTGGCCGTGCCCCGTTCCATGTCACTGATGGCGCGGACGCTGACACCCGACTTCTCGGACAGCTCCTCCTGGGTGAGGCCGGCCCGCAAGCGGTAGCCCTTGAGCAGTTCTTTGAGTGGGTCTGATGAGTCGTCCAGGATCGGCCTCGTCATGGTTGGGATTATCCACCCTCACCGGAGGAGCTGTCGGTCGGTTCTGCCGTGTGTCCTGCCTGGTAGCCGGACCGCTCGTGAGGTGTGCTGGTGACACGTTCCCAAACGCTTCAGGAGGTGGTGTCGTCGTGCACGGTGATCCCAGGCCGGCCGGCCGGTCAGCGCGGTGGTACAGCACGGTGATGGGGTGGCGCACCGATGCCGACGAATCGGGGGGTCGTCTCCTGCTCGGCCGCGGCATCGTCGCGATCGACGTCCCCGCTTCGTGGGCACCCGCGGTGAGAGCGACGCTGGAACGCGTCGAACGCTGCACGCCCGCACTGCTGCTGGCCACGACCGAACCCCGCGTGGTGTTCCTCGCGGAGGCGGACACCTCGGTGCTGGGCCAGTTCCAGCTCCCCGTCGGCGCGCGGTTCCTCACCGCGCCGACGATGCTGCGCCTGCCCCTAGCGTCTACTGCGGAGCAGGGCGGCACGATCTGGTACTGCCCGCCCGATCCGGCGCACCGATGGCTCTTCCCGGCGGGCGCGGTGCTGCAGGCGGTCGAGTCTGCGGCCGCCGGCGGGGACGCGTCGGCAAGGCCGAGGCGCGCCGGGAACAGTCTGTTCATCGGCTGACGGCGGAGGTGCCGAAGCGGATCGTGCAGCTGCCCGCCGTCAGGTCGGGACGCAGCTCCGCGCGCAGGCCCACCTGCTCGGCGAAGAAGCTCGCCGTAGGTGTCCGGCACACGCGCAGGCACGCGTCCGCACCACCCTCGGCGAGGAAACGGCACCGCGGAATCTTGATCGTCGTGGCGTCGCGGACCGCGATCGGACCCACCAGCCAGCGAAAACCGGCGGGCATCAGCCGAACGACCACCCGCGCCAGCCCGTCCGGCCACCGCCGGGCGACCGGGCGCAGCACCGCGAGCACCGGGCGGGAGAACAGATCCCGCAGGTCCGCGTCGATGATCGCACGCCGGCGTTCGTCGCCCGCCGCGGCGATCTGCCGGACCTGGTCCATCGCGCCCGCGTACCCCGCCAGACCGGAGCCGAAGCCCGAGTTGCGGCGGCAGATGCGACGGAACCGCGCCACCAGCAACCGGTCCAGCAGGTTCTCCCGCTCAGACATCGAACAGCGCCGAGAAGTCGCGCAGGCCCACGTGCGCGATCGCCCTGCCCTGAGCCAAGAAGCCGAGCTCCGGCACGTCGGGGACGAGGGTGGCGCGCCCGAACGTCAGGCGGCATCGCGAGCGCAGCTTGGTGAACCTGTACCTGCCGTTGAGATCCTGCACCAGCCGGACGGTCAGCCCCGTGCTGAACGGCAGCGTCGGGCCGGAGCGGAACGACCCGGTCACGCGGCCCGCCTCGCCGAGCGACATCTCCAGCTCAGCGTGTTTCCCGTGCCGGAACGAGAACTTCGCCATCTCCTTCGGGATGCCCCACAACGCCCGGCCACCCACTCGTGAGCGGTGGTCGTCCACCCAGATGGACACGGTGGTGAGACAGGCCTTGCGACCGGCCCGGCACAGCACGCCGACCAGGAACTCGCGGTACTCGAGGACGCTGCCCCGCTGGTAGTCGACCCACATGACGGCAGCGATCGCGTGGCCGGCCAGGGTGATCGGCACCACGCCTGCCGGCAACCGCGGCATCAGCGCTGCCGGGAAGCGGTAGATCCCGGCGTACGACTGGCCGTTGAGCCGCCACGGCGGCTCGGGATAGTTCGTGCTCATCGGAAGCCCTCACCGCTGTGCTCGGATTTCGGTCGCCATCTCCACCGAGCTGAGCTCGTCCGCCGTGATCCAGCTCGAGTGGAAGCCGTAGGGCACGCGGAACGGCAGGTGCACCACCGCGACCGGCGTGTCGGTGAAACACCGCGCGTCCAGCACGACCAGATCGGACGTGTCCGTGTCCGGATTCCACCGGAAGTGCAGGATCCACCCGTCGTCCTCGCCGTCGCCGCGGGGCACGAACACCGGTTCGCTGGGAACACCGCCGTCGTCGCGCACCTCGGTGCGTTCGCCGACGTGGTCGTGCTTCAGCAACGCGTCCGGGGTGCGGTTCGCGATCTGGCCGCTGACCGCGTAGTGGTAGCGGGTCGGCGCGCCGGTCCGGCGCGGGTCGGAGCGCGGGAGCTCCTGGGCGTGGTCGTCGACCTGCCGTTCCGTCAGACGACCCGTGACGAGGTCGGCGGCCCACTCCCAGAGCACCGCACCCTCGGTGAGCGGTCCGGCGGCGCTGCCGGTGAACGCCTCGCGGTACCGCAGAGCGCGCACGATCACCCGGTTGTCCTGCTCGTGTGCGCTGACGACGTGGAAGACGAAGCACGGGTCGATGTCGAACCAGCGCAGGTCCCGCGCGGTACCGGCGCGCGGCAGGACGCCGAGCCTGGTGCGATGCCGTTCGTGCCAGTGGAACGGGAACCGCCCGGTCGCCGCGTAGGCGAAGTCGAACCGCACAGGGAGGTCGAAGAGGGCGACGTGGCCGCGAGTTAGCGCGAAGTCGTGCAGCATCGGGCGCCCGCCGAGCGGCAGGCGCTCAAGCTTGCACACCTTCCCCTGCGAGCTCACCACGATGTAGTCGGCCTTGGTGCGCAAGGGCGAGTACGCGATGGCCACCAGCTCGCCCGTGACCGGGTCGAGCTTGGGGTGGGCCGCGAAACCGCGTGGCAGCGTGCCGCCGAGATCCGTGTACGCCACCGTGTTCAGCTCGCCGTCGAGCCGGACCGGGACGCAGCCCGTCTCGACGAGTCCCAGCAGCATGTTGCCGTGGTAGACGACGTTGGTGTGCACGGTGTCGTTGAAGAAGTGCCGCGGGCCGGACGGGCGGGGCACCCCGAGGTGCTTCGCGGCGCGGCGCGACCTGATCCAGCGGTTGCGGAACCACAACGCATCGCCGTCGCTGAGCCGCACCCCGGATACCATGCCGTCCTGGGTGAACCACGAGTAGGCCGCCGCGCCGCGCTTTCTGGGCTCCTGTACCGGGTTCGGCCCGATCTGGGTGAACAGGCCGTCGAGCTCGGGCGGCAGTATGCCGCTCACCCGCAGGCGGTGCACAGTTCGTTCGCCCAGCACCGGCGCGAAAGCGCCTTGCAGGAACATGCTCTCGGCGAGATCGGGCAGATCGGGCAGGCTCATGCCGCAACTCCGGGTGCGCGGGGACACAGTGCCGCGAAAACGGTGCGCAGCCGCACCGGCCAGTCCGCGTGGCCGAACAGGGCGCTCATGGCGTGCAGCGTGCCCAGCAGGTCCGTGCGACCGGAGAGATAGGCGCGCTGGTGGTGCGCGGGCAGCCGGAAGTAGGCCTCGAAGAAGCGCGGGATCTCATTGGGAGGCATGGCGAGCACCGATTCCATGCCGCGGCGGCGCAACTGGTGCACGAGCTTCGCGGAGGCGGGCCAGACGGCCTTGCGGAACGCCGTTTCCGCTGCCGCGGGACCGTTGGGCAGCGATAGTGCGACGGCGGCGGCCACCGGCGAGGCGAGGCTCAGGGAGGTGGCGAGGCCGTAACCGGTGGACGGATGAATCATCCCGGCGGCCGCGCCGAACGACGCCACACGCGCCGAGGAGCGGGCCGCTTGTTCAACCGGGAAGTGCACCTTCTCCACGTCGGCGTCATCCGTACGTACACCCCGTGCGTGCAGCCGGCTGAACAGCCTGGTCCTCAACTCCCGCAACGGAAGCCCGGGACGACGAGCCAGCGAGGTCTCCTCCAGCAGCACGCGGCCGTCGCCCAGCGGCACGCCGTAGAGGAACGTCGGCCAGTCCGTTTCGGTCGCGGCGGGCTGAGTCCAGTCCATGAACAGCGCTTCCCCTGGCCGCACCAGCTCCGCGACCCGGTCCTGGGCGATCTTCAGGCCGTACGCGGTCTGCGCGGCGGGCACATGACCGGCGAGTGCGCGGTGATGCCCGCTGGCGTCGACGACCAGGGTCGCAGCCAGCTCCCGGCCACAGGCGAGACGAACTGCGGCTCCGGTGGTACCGCGAACGGTCTGGACCGCTCGGCCGCGGTGCACCGGCAAGTCCGGTGTGGACAGCCAGTCGCGCAACCGTTCGTTGTCCATGACCGAGTACGGCCGGGCGATGGTGTGCTGGGTGGTGGTCATCGCGCGCAGCACGGGTGCGGTGGCCGCGACCGGAACGCCTGCGGGCAGTTCGTCGTCCCACGCGCCGAACGTCTGCCGCCACGGCCGGTCCGGGTGCTCCTCCACCAGCGCCACCCGCAGTCCCCGCCGGTCGCACTCGGCGCCGAGCGCGCGGCCCGCGGGTCCGGCGCCGACGATGAGCACGTCGTACATCAGCGGGCCTCCGTCTGGAAGTGCGGCGTTGGAGCGATCCTGAAGCTAGCTCGCGGCTCGTCCACCGTTCCAGCCGATCAGGAACGGTGTGTCAAAGTGCGACACCCGCGGTGGTGTGACGGCCGGACTCGCTCAACCAGCGCGCGTGTCCGGCGAGTGCGGATCGGATGCCGTTCAGCACCACCCGGAGCGCCATGCGTTCGGGAGCGCACCACGTCCGAGCCTGTTCCAGCGCCAGTCGCTCGTAACCGACGTAGTCCTCGCAGCGCACTGAGATCTCGTCGTCGATCCGCCGCACGGCCTGCTCCATCGTCAACGACTCGGTGCGCATCGTGATGAGCACGAGGTTCTCCACGTCGCCGGACACGGCTTCACGCGCCACTGAGGCGATGTCGTTGCGCCACGCCGTGATGTCGCTCGCGGTGTGCACGATCAGGTGGTACAGGAACACCCCGTTCGTCCACGGCCTCAGGTCGCCGTAGGTCGCCCAGGTCGGCATGAGGTGCCTGCGCCGGGCCTCCGCCGCGAGCGCCTCACCGTGCCAGGCGAAGGCTTTCAGCGCACGCGCCCGCCACGCCTCCGACATGGGGTCGCAGATGACCCGCCATTCCTCGCCGACCGCTCTCACGAAAGGACTTCCGCCGTCGGCCCCGGTCATCGCGGCGAGCAACGACCGGGAGGACTCACTGACCTCCGCCGGATCCGCCTGGGCGTGATCGGACCTGTCGTCCAGCCAGAACAGCACTGCGATCCAGCGGGCCAGCGCGATCAGACGTTCCGTCCGCGCTGCCGGCAGGACGCCGGCGGTCAGCCGTGCCACGCCGTTCCGCAGCACCTCGTCCTCGGGCAGCCCAGCCCGGCGCACCCACGAGGCGAGGTCGGCTTCGAGCAACCGGGTGTCGGGGTGCGTCGCCTCCGGCGCCAAATCGGACTCACGTGGCATCGAACATCTCCAATCAGACGGAACTCTGCGCGCGCGTGCCGTTGACCCGCATCGCGCGTGACACGAGATCCGGGTCGGCCAGGGTCGACGGGTGCGCCATCAGGAACGTGACGGCCCGGACAGCGGTGCCGATCGGCACGTCCCGGAGAGCCGCGATCAGCACCTGCCGCACCTCCCTGTTCCTCCCTGCCCGGTCGCCGGTTGAGGACGTGATCCAGGCCGCCTCGACCACGACTTTCTGCAGCTCGAAGAAGTGACGCGCGTGGTCGGTGAAATCAGGGCCCGACCGCAGGAACTCCGACAGGCAGGACGCGTGCAGCGACGCCGACGACATGCCCTGACCGTAGACGGGGTTGAACGACGCGACGGCGTCACCGACGACGACAAGCCTGGCCGGAAAGCGTTGCACGGACTCGAAGTGACGCCACCGGTTGTCGGGATGGCGGTACGGCACGACCTCGCCGACCATCCGCCCGCTGACGGCCTCTTGGAAGATCGGCGGGAGCGCACGGCAGTGCTCGACGAAGTCGGCTGCGGTGATTCCCTCGTGGTGCACCATGACCGACCACAGCCCGCCCTCGACAGCCGTGGCGGCCGCCCCTCTCAACGGCTCGGCCGGCGCCTGCCCCGGCGAGCGGCGGCAGATGCCGGTGAGCGGTCCGGTCCAGGCCGCGGACCGCTCGAACCGCGCGGTCAGGTAGCGGATGTCGACCTGAAGGCGTTCGAGCTCCGGTGCGGCCCAGCCGCCCTCGGCCAGCCAGTCACCGACGCGGCTCGACCGGCCGGTGGCGTCGACGACGAAATCGGTGCTCGCGACGATCTCACCGGTGCCGGTCCGGTAGCGCACCGCCGCGACCTCGTCACCGGTGTACCGCAGCCCGATGGCTTTTCCATTGACCAGCCGGACGTTCGGCAACGCCAAGGTGCGGCGCCGGATCAACAGCTCCAGGAACGGCCGGGTGCTCGACATGACCGCCGCGTTGGGTGTGGTGACCTGCGCCACGCCGTCCACGTGGTCGATGAACCGGTCCGGATCACACCAGACCGCGCCCGCGCCGAGAGCTTCCGCCACCAGTCCTGGGTAAAAGCGTTCGAGCTGCTGCTGCCCGCCCGGCAGCAACGCGTGCACCTGATAACCCTGCGGCACCCCGGGGCGTGCCTCGCCGGCCGAACCGGCGTCGGCACCGTCGGATTCGACGATCACCACCCGGTCGGCGTGGTCTGCCAGCACCCGCGCGGCGAGAAGGCCCGAGATACCACCGCCGAGAACGTGTGCGACCGCGAAATGGCGTTGCGGGGCGAAAGGAGCTTCGACGGTGCTGAGTCGCTCGAAGATCCGGGCGGAAGGATTCGGCATGTTCCCCTCACTCACTGACAACAGCCCGGCGAGGCGTCCTGGTGCGCCGCAAGGTCCACCACGACCAGCAAACGCCGCCTACCAACGACTCCAGGACGGTGGTGAAGAGGGTGAACAGCAGCACGCCCGCCGCCGCCTCGGGCCCCCCGTGACCCCAGGAGAACAGCAGGGCGAGGGTGCCGCCCTCCGTGACACCGGTGGCTCCCGGCGTGATCACCACCAGGGCGAGCATGCGGTTGACCGCGAACAGCACCACCGCGAGGCCCAGCTCCACCCGCGTTCCCGCCGCGGCCAGGCAGGCCCACAGCAGCACGCCGTGCAGCACCGACACCGCACACGTCGCGATGGTCATCTGCTGCCAGTTCTGCCTGGCCACGGTGAACGCGAGGTCAGTGACGCCGGGGAACGCCCCTCCCCGCCGGTCGCCGAGCAGGCGCGTGAGCATCCGGGTGACCAGGCTGACCGTGCGTCTGCGGGTCAGCACCACCACACCGGCGGCCAGCACGGCGGCGGTCGCGAGTCCGTACCAGAGCACCTCGTCGCCGGCGTGGAACCTGAAGCCGGCGGCCAACAGCAGAACGAGCAACGGGAACAACAGGCGGCCGACGAGGTTCCACACGCCGGTCAGCGTCACGGACACCCCGATCGCCACCGCGCTGTGGCCCCAGCTGGTGCCCATCAGGAACGCCGTGGTGGTGCCGACCACGCCGCCGAGCGGCACGACGTTGCCCACCGCCGTGCCGACCGCGGCCAGCTGGAACGCTTGCGACTGCGTCATTCCCGGCAACGAGCCGGTGATGACGTTGTTGCCGCACCACATCACCGCCATCGCCAGGACGAGCAACCCTGCCAGCACCACGGGCCCGACATCCGCCAGCTCCGCGCCGATCGCCGGCAGGTCCACACCGGACACGCCCGGCAGGACGATCACCAGCAACACCAGCGCGAGCACGAGCGACGCCACCGACGCAAGCACCCGCATCAGCACAGCTCCGCCAAGGGGTGCGTCATCCGCGAACCGGCGAGCATCTCTCGCCGCACGTACCACTCCGTCCCCAAAGCCAGCCGGAACAACGGGCGCGGCAACCTGAGCAGCACGGCCAGTGTCCTCGTGTCACCGCCGCGAGACGACGCCTGCGAAGCGTGCGCCGCCATGCTCGCGCGCTTCTCGGCCAGCCACGGCCGCACGTCCACCCGATGCGTGATCTCGGAGCTTGAGCTGTACACCTGACCGGTATCCGGCGGTACCTTGACCCCTGCCACCCGCGCGGCTTTCAACCCGCGCGCGTACCAGGTCCTGTCCACAGTGGCCTCCAGAAGGATCGGTGTGCGCGCGAGCTTCGCGGCGAGCGTCGCGACCCGGTGCACCTGCCGATGATCGGGGTGGCCATAGCCGCCGTTCGGATCGTAGGAAGTCAGCATCCGCGCTTCCTCCTCGTGCAGGACGTCCGCGAGCCGGCGAGCGACCTCGTGCGGGTCGTGGGCCGAGAAGCCGGTCGGGGATCCGCTCAGGCCGGAGTCGGGATAACCGAGCTCCACCAGGCGATCGCAGCCGAGCAACGCGGCGGAGGACCGCAGCTCGGCCCGGCGCAGCACACCCGGATTCCCACCGTCCGCGACCAGTCCGGCCTCGCCCGCGGTCGCCACCACGAGCACCACGCGATGCCCTTCCGAGCTGAGCCGCGCCATGGTGCCCGCGGTCAGCAGTGCCTCGTCGTCCGGGTGGGCGTGGAAGAAGACGCAGGTCACCACGTGATGTCCTTCTTCCGGAAGATGTGGTGCGCCAACGCGTAGCACGCCGCGAAGTAGAGCAGCGCGGACAGAGCCCCCTTCGTGACGTTCGCCCAGTCAGGATCGGTGCTGGTGAGGTCCAGCCAGGCGAACCCGAAGTGGCTGGGCAGCAACTCGCGCACGCTCTCCGGCAGCGGGAGGTCATCCAGGATCTGCGACAGGTTGGACACCGCGAGGGGCAATCCCCACGCCACCAGCGTGCGGTTGGTCGAGACGCTCACCACGAGTGCCGCTCCTCCCAGCCACAACAGGTGAACGAGCTCGTAGCCGATCATCTGGGCCGCCATCAGCAGGCACTGCCCGTACGAAACGCTTTCCCCGAGAGGACTCACGGCGTCGCTCGTGCCGAACGCGACAGTTCCCGCCACGACCGCCGACACGGCCACCACGGCGAACGCGGCCGCGCACCTGACCCACGCGCTACATGCCTTGATCCACAACAGCCGGTGGCGCGGCACGGGCAGGGCCAGCAGGTACTTCAACGTTTGCCAGGACGCTTCCGACGCGATGGCTGAGCCGAAGGCGACGGCGACGATCATCGGCAGCGCCAGGCGACACGACGCGAACAGCACGAACATGGCGAAGTTGCCGCCGCTCGCCGTCGCGAGCTGCTCGATATCGCCACCGAGCCACGGCGCCGACGCGGGTGCCCCTGCGAACGTCAGAACCAGCAGCACCGGCACGATCGCGGCCAGCGCGAAGGTGAGGCGCGTCTGCGTGGTCCTCTTGTGGCGCAACAACTCCGCCTTGAGTCCCATTACAGCCACCGGCCTCGCAACGGCATCCGGGATCACGTCGTCACTCCATTCGTCCGGGCCCGATCTCGTGTCATACTCCCGAAATGACCATCCACGAGAATCTCCGCACGATCACGGATGACGGTGTGGCGCTGCACGTCGAGGCGCAGGAAGCCGAGCCGGGCGCGCCGACGATCGTGTTCGTCACGGGCGTCAACACCACGCTCAGGTTCTGGCGCCGACAGCGCCGCGAGCTGACCGGCCGTGCGCGGATGGTGTTCTACGACCACCGCGGGCATGGAGGTTCCAGCGAGACGAGGCCGGCTGCCGCGACGATCGTGCAGCTCGCCCGCGACCTGCACGTGGTGCTCACGACCGCTGCACCGGACGAGCAGGTGATTCTCGTGGGTCACTCGATGGGCGGGATGGTGATCACCGCACTCGCCGAGCAGCTGGGCGAGAAGTTCCACGACCTCGTCCGGAGCGTCGTGCTGATCAACAGCGTCCCGAACGGCCTGGCACAGCACTGGATGCGGCTCTCCGAGGTGTCCGCGCGGCGCACCGTCGCCCTGATCCGGAAGGTTCTCCCGGCGGCGCGCCGGACGAGTCGCGCGCTCACCCCGCTCTTCCGCCGCGCCGGACTCGCGAAGTTCCTGCCCGAGGTGCCGACCGAGGTGACGGAGGCGTTCATGGCGGCGGCCTCGTTCGCTGACCACCGTCCGGGGCTGGAACGGTTCCACGACAGGAACACGCTCGTCATCGCGGGGGAACGGGACAACTGGGTGCCGCTCGCGGCGACAACCGCGATGGCGCGGACGATCCGTGGTGCGACGCTGCTGGTGATCCCGGAGGGCGGCCATCTCACGCCCGTCCGGAATCCCGAGCTCGTGTCCGCTCATCTCACATCCTACTTGGACGGTGTGATCGCGGACCGGACGTAGCCGTGCGCTCGTTGCCCGATGCGTACAGTGCGTCCCAGCGGGCCAGCACCCCTGGCCAGTCGAAGACGACGAGCGGGTGAGCCGCCGCGAACTCCGCCATACCGCGCCTCAGATCGTGGTTGGTGACCATTTCCCGCAGCCCGTCCTCCAAGGCGACGCCGGGCTCGCACAGGAACCCGTTCTTGCCGTGCCACACGAAGTCGTTCACACCGGACTCCGCCATCGCGACCACCGGCACGCCGGAGGAAAGCGCTTCCACGGTGGCGACGCCGAACGCCTCGCGCCGCGCCGGGTTGACGAAAAGATCGGCACCGGCCAGCAGGTCCCTGATCTCGGTACGGCGCAGGACACCGGCGAACGACACCGCGGACGCGAGTCCGCAGCGCCGGGCGTACGCCTCCGCCTTCGCCCGTTCCGGTCCGTCTCCGACGATGGTCACGCGGACGTCCGAACTGCCGGCGACTTCGCGGACAGCCTTCAGCAACGACATCGGCTCCCGCCGGGACACCAGCCTGCCGACGGCGACGACGTGCACCCCGCCGGAGCGATCCGGCGGGTGCGGCACCCGCCACCACCCGACGTCGATCCCGTTCGGTACGAGGTGAACCGGCAGTTCAGGGCACGTGCGGCGAACGCGGTCAGCGGTGAGCGAGCTGACCGCCGCCACCGTCACCTGATTGCGCGCCCAGGACTTCAGCCCGGCCAGCCGCGCCGCGAGAACACCCGGCCCCACCCACAGCGAGTGCACCGACACGACGGCCCGGACGGAGAGCTCGACCGCCACGTCCACCCCGGCCCAGCCGAGCGGGGACACGACGCTCACGTGCGCGTGGACCACATCGGGACGCAGCGGCGCGAGAACCGCCCTGAGTCGTCCCTGCGCACCCCAGCCGGAGCGCAGGCGGTGGACGGTGAAGGGAAACCCGGCGTCCGATCCGGATGCGGCGAGCTGCCGCGTGACGACGTGCACGTCGTGCCCCGCGGCGGCCTGCCGCGTCGCCAGGTCGACGACCTGATGCTCGATCCCGCCCAGCCGCGGGTGGAACGAGTCGGTCACGTGGGCAATGAGCATCCCGGGGTCCGATCGCGCGAAGGGAGGTGCACGCCGCTCAGGATGCGGTCCGTGGGGCGCAAGATCGGCCCGGTGTCGCAACCTGACACCACTGACTGGGACCTCTTGGCAGCTTCCGGGAAAAAGGCGTGAATCGAGCGAACGACCACAGAGCCCGCAAGGGGGAGCAACCGTGGCATTGTCGATTCCGGACTGTTGAGCGACCGCGTCACCCAAACGCCCGACACCGAGGCGATGCGGTACCGCGTCGGCGGCGGCTGGGCCTCGCTGACCTGGGCGCAGTTGCAGGACCGCGTGGCGCGCGTGGCGTTCGGGTTGCGCGAGCTGGGCCTCGGACGCGGTGACCGGGTCGCGCTGATGGGCAGCACCAGCATCGCGTGGATCATCGCCGACCTAGTGCTGCGTCACGCAATCTTGGCCGGGTAATGGGTCCAGGTGCGGATGGGTGAGTCGGTGGCGAAGCCGGTCTTGGGTTGGGCGCGGGCGTTGCGCCAGCGGATGTAGGCCGCGATCGCGGCGTTCTGCTCGGCGTGGCTGCGGTGGTCGGTGCCGTTGAGGGCGAAGTAGCGCAGGGCGGTGAACTCGGCCTCGATCCAGTTCAACCAGCTGGAGTAGGTCGGCAGGAACACCAGCTCGACGTCGTTGGCGGCGGCCCAGTCCAGGACGTCGGGGTG
>NZ_FNIX01000049.1 GCF_900104175.1 Lentzea jiangxiensis | reverse complement strand
TACCGGACCGGTGACCTGGTGCGCTGGGGTGCCGACGGCGCCGTCGACTTCGTCGGCCGCACCGACGACCAGGTGAAGATCCGCGGGTTCCGCGTCGAACCCGGCGAAGTCGAGCACGTGCTCACCGGGCACCCGGACGTCGCCAACGCCGCCGTGGTCGTCACCGACAAGCGCCTGATCGCGTACGTCGTCGGCACCGCGACGCCGGCCGCCCTCCGGACCTTCCTCGCCGAGCGGCTGCCCGAGTTCCTGGTGCCGTCGGCGGTCGTGCTGCTCGACGAACTGCCGTTGAACAGCAACGGAAAGCTCGACAAGCGCGCGCTGCCGGATCTCGGCGCTCCCGAGACCACGACCGCCTACGAGCCGCCCACGACCGACGCCGAACGCACGCTGGCCGAGGTGTGGTCGCAGGTGCTCGGCGTGGAGCGCGTCGGCGTGCACGACAACTTCTTCGAGCTGGGTGGCGACTCGATCGTCAGCCTGCAGATCGTCGCGCGGTCCCGCGCCGCCGGGCTGCGGCTGGAGATCGCCGACCTCTTCACCCACCAGACCGTGCACGAGCTCGCCGCCCGCACCGGTACGGCCGCGCCGAGCACGGCCGACCAGGGGACCGTCACCGGACCGGTGGCCTTCACGCCGATCCAGCGGTGGTTCCTGCGCGAGGACCTGCCCGAGCGCGACCACTTCAACTGGTCCGGGATGTTCGAGCTGACGGCCGGAACCGACGCGGACGCGATGCGCGCGGCGCTCACCGCCGTCGTCGCCCACCACGACGCCCTGCGGCTGCGCGTGCACGGCGACACCCAGGAGAACGCGGCCGCCGAGACCGCCGACCTGGTGACCGTGCTCGACGCGCGCACCCTCGACGGCCCCGCGCTGGACGAGGCCGTCACCGCCGCCATGACGGCCGCGCAGACGTCGCTGAGCCTCACCGACGGACCGCTGCTGCGCGCCGTGCACGTCGACCGCGGCGACCGGCCGGCGTGGTTCGGCCTGACCGTGCACCACTACGTCGTGGACGCGGTCTCGTGGAACGTCCTGCTGGAAGACCTCGACACCGCGCACTCCGGCGGTGCGCTCGGCCCGAAGACGACCTCGTACCAGGAGTGGGCCGCCGCGCTGGAGGCGTTCGACCCGCAGGAGGAACTGGCCTGGTGGCGTGACGTCGTGCGGACGGCCACGCCCGTGCCGACCGACCTCGACGGCCCCAACACCGAGGACTCCACCGAATCCGTGCGCGTCGTCCTGGACGCCGCACGCACGGCGACGCTGCTCACGCAGGCCCACCGGGCCTACCGCACCCAGGGCCACGAGCTGCTGCTCGCCGCGCTGCTGCAGGTGCTCGGCCGGTGGACCGGCACGGGCACCGCCGCCATCGACCTGGAGAGCCACGGCCGCGAGCCGATCGCCGACGGCCTCGACCTCAGCCGGACCGTCGGCTGGTTCACCGCCATTCACCCGGTCGGGCTGCACCACACCGACCTCGCCGACACCGGCGGCGTCATCAAGGCGGTCAAGGAACAGCTGCGGGCCGTGCCGCGCCGGGGTGTCGGCTACACCGTGCTGCGCGAGCGGGACGCGGAGCTGCGCGACGCGGTGCGGCGGCCGGTCGTCTTCAACTACCTCGGCGGTGCCGACGCGGCCGAGGACGACGCCGTCGGCCTGTTCGCCCGCGAGCTGCCCGAGGACCTGTGCGGACCGGCGGAGGGCGACGGCGGGCTGCGGTCGCACGTGCTCGGCGTCGAGGTGGTCCAGGCCGCCGACGGCACGCTGGCCGTGGAGTGGCAGTACAGCACCAACCTCCACGAGCGCTCGACGGTCGAGCGCCTCGCCGACGCCTACGTGCGGGCGCTCTCCGACCTCGTCGACCACTGCCGTTCGGGAGCCCGCGGCCTCACGCCGTCGGACGTCCCGCTCGCGGGGCTCGACCAGTCCTCAGTGGACTCGCTGGTCGCCCGCACGCCCGGACTGGCCGACGCCTACCCGTTGTCGCCGTTGCAACAAGGAATGCTCTTCCACGCCGTCGAGTCGCCGGACAGCGGCGTCTACTGGACGCAGGACGTGCGCGAGCTGAGCGGCGCCCTCGACGTCGACGCCCTGCGTGCCGCCTGGCAGCTCGTCCTCGACCGGCACCCCGCGTTGCGCACCGCGTTCGTGTGGCAGGGCGTGCGGGAGCCGTTGCAGGTGGTCGTGGGTGACGTCCAGGTGCCGTTCGAGGTGCACGACTGGACGGACGTCGAGGACACCGACGCCGCCGTCGAGGAACTGCTCGCCGGCGACCGCGCCCGTGGCTGCGACCTCACCGCCGCGCCGCTGCTGCGCGTCCACGTCGCCCGCGGCCGCGACCGGCACTGGGTCCTGCTGGCGTTCCACCACCTCTACGCCGACGGCTGGAGCATCCCGCTGCTGTGGGACGAGGTCACCGCCGCCTACCAGGGCGAGCAGTTGCCTGCCGTGCGGCCCTACCGCGACTTCATCGCGTGGCTGGCCGGGCGTGACTCCGCCGAGGCCGAGGCGTTCTGGCGGGAGTACCTCGCCGGGTTCGACTCGCCGACGCCGCTGCCCGTCGACCGCGTGGTGCGCGAGCACTGGGCGCAGGGCCGCAGCGAACTGGCGCTGCCCCGCGACGTCACCGCGGAGCTCGTCACGCTGGCCCGCGAGCAGCGGGTCACGCTGTCGACGGTCGTGCAGGCGGCGTGGGCCGTGCTGCTGTCCGCCTACTCGGGCGAGGACGACGTGGTGTTCGGCCTCACCGTGTCCGGCCGCCCGGCCGAGCTGCCCGGCGTCGAGTCGATCGTCGGCCTGTTCATCAACACGCTGCCGGTGCGCGTCCGGGTGCCGTGGGAGACGTCGTTCACCACGTGGCTCGGTGAGCTGCAGGAGAACCAGGTCGCCGTGCAGCGGCACGAGCACACGCCGCTCGCCGACATCCAGCGCGTCGCGACCGGCGGCCTGTTCGACAGCATGCTCGTCTTCGGCAACTACCCCCAGGGCGCGCTGCCGGAGGAGGGCGAGGAGGACCCGGAGGAGCTGTTCGCCTCGACCGACTCGGTCGAGCAGATGCACTACCCGATGATCCTCGCCGTCGACCTCGAGGCGACCCTGAAGGTGGAGGCCAACTTCTCCACCGGCGCCTTCGAGGTGTCCACAGTGGAGCGGCTGCTCGGGCAGCTCGCCGAGGTGCTCACCGCCGCCGCCCGCCGCCCTGCCGCCGTCGTGCGCGAGATGACGCCCGCACCGGTTGCCGGGTGGGGCTCGGGACCGTCGGTGGAGGAGCCCTTCACCGGGCTGGCCGAGCGGTTCCGGCTCACGGCGGCCGAGTTCTCCGGCCAGGTGGCCGTCCGCGACGGCGCGGTCGAGCTGACCTACGCCGAGCTGGACGACCGGGTGGCGCGCGTCGCCGCCGGTCTGCGTGCCGCGGGGGTGCGGGACGAGACACGGGTCGGGTTGTGGTTCGAGAGGTCCGCCGACCTGGTCGTCGCGATCCTCGCCGTCGTGCGGGCCGGGGGCGCTTACGTGCCGATGGACCCGGCGCTGCCGCACAGCCGGCTCCGGGACGTCCAGGCTGCTGCCGGGGCCGAGCTGGTCGTGTCGCGGGGCGACTACGCCCTCGACGCACCGCCTCTCGGCGTGGTCGACCTGGCGGACCTCGACGGCGAGCCCTCGGAACCGGAACTCGCCGCCGCGCCGGGACGTCTGGTCTGCACGATGTTCACGTCCGGCTCGACCGGCGTGCCCAAGGGTGTCGAGGTCACCGAGGAGGGCGTGCTGCGGGTCGTGCTCGACCCGGCGGTGTCCGCCCGTCCCGGTGACGTCGTGGCGCACATGGCCGCGGTGTCGTTCGACGCCTCCACCTGGGAGATCTGGACGGCGCTGCTGACCGGCGCGACGCTGGCCGTCGCCCCGGCGAACCTCGCCGAGCGGCTGGACGTCGCGAAGCTCTACGCCGACCACGGCGTGACGTTGTCGTTCATGACCACCGGTCTGTTCCACCAGTTGGCGGACACGGATCCGGGCGTGTTCTCGGGACACCGCAAGGTCCTCGCCGGTGGCGAGGGCATGTCGCCGGTCCAGGCGCGCAAGGTGCTCGACGCGAACCCGGCCGTCGGGATCTTCAACATGTACGGGCCGACCGAGTCCACCGTGTACGCGTCGCTGCACGACATGCACACCGGACGGCTCGGGCCGGGCACCGTGCCGATCGGCGAAGCCCTGCGCGGACTGCGCTTCTCCGTGCTGGACCGCTGGCTGCGCCCCGCTCCCGTCGGCGTGCCGGGGGAGCTGTACATCGGCGGCACCGGTCTCGCTCGCGGCTACGCGGGCCGGCCGGACCTCGCCGCCGAACGCTTCGTGCCCGACCCGTCCGTTCCCGGCGCCCGGATGTACCGGACCGGTGACCTGGT
>NZ_FNIX01000021.1 GCF_900104175.1 Lentzea jiangxiensis | reverse complement strand
TCCGAGGCCAAGTCGCCGGTGGGCACGGACTACGCGTTCGTCATCGAGGGCGAGGCGTACCCGGACCCCCGGTCGCTGTGGCAGCCGAACGGCGTGCACGAGGCCTCGCGCGTCTACGCGCACGACTTCGAGTGGACCGACGCGGCGTGGACGGGCAGGGCGTTGCCGGGCGGGGTGATCTACGAGCTCCACATCGGCACGTTCACGCCCGAGGGCACGTTCGGCGCGGCCATCGGCAAGCTCGACCACCTGGTCGAGCTCGGCGTCACGTTCGTCGAGGTCATGCCGGTCAACAGCTTCGACGGTGTGGAGGGCTGGGGCTACGACGGCGTCCTGTGGGGTGCCGTGCACGAGCCCTACGGCGGGCCGGACGGGTTCAAGCGGTTCGTCGACGCCTGCCACGCCCGGGGCCTCGCCGTGCTGCTCGACGTCGTCTACAACCACCTCGGGCCGTCCGGCGCGTACCTCGACAAGTTCGGGCCGTACTTCGCCGGCCGCAACGACTGGGGTCCCGGCCTCAACCTCGACGGGCCGGGTTCCGACGAGGTGCGCCGGTACGTGATCGACAACGCAGTGCAGTGGCTGCGCGACTTCCACGTCGACGGCCTGCGCCTGGACGCCGTGCACGCCCTGGCGGACTCACGCGCGGTGCACGTCCTCGAGGAGATGGCCGTCGCGGTGGACGCGCTGTCCGCGTCGGTGGGCCGGCCGCTCACCCTGATCGCGGAGTCCGACCTCAACGACGCGAAGCTCGTGACCGCCCGGGAAGGCGGTGGGTACGGACTGCACGCGCAGTGGTCGGACGACCTGCACCACTGCCTGCACGTGGCGCTGACGGGCGAGACCTTCGGCTACTACGAGGACTTCGCCGCGCCGGGAGCGTTGAAGTCCACGCTGGAGGAGGTGTTCTTCCACGCCGGCACCTGGTCGTCGTTCCGGGGAAGGCGCCACGGCAAACCCGTCGACACCGCACTGATCCCCGGTCACCGGTTCCTCGCGTACACGCAGAACCACGACCAGATCGGCAACCGCGCCGCGGGCGACCGCCTGACGGCGACCGTACCGACGTCGAAGTTGTTGTGCGCGGCGGCGATCGTGCTGTGTTCGCCCTACACGCCCATGATCTTCATGGGGGAGGAGTGGGCGGCGTCCACGCCCTGGCAGTTCTTCGCGTCCTTCCCGGACGAGGGTCTCGCGGAGGCGGTCAGGACGGGCCGCCGGCGTGAGTTCTCGCGGCACGGGTGGGGGGAGTCGGACGTCCCGGACCCGATGTCGCCGCAGACGGTCGAGAACTCGCGGCTGCGCTGGGACGAGCTGCGTGAAAGTGGTCACGCGGAGGTGTTCGAGACCTACCGCGCGCTGATCGCGTTGCGCCGCTCCCGCCCGGAGCTGGCCGATCCGCGGTTGGACAGGTTCGTGGTCGAGCAGGACGGGGAGTGCCTGGTGCTGCACCGCGGCACTACCCGCGTGGTGGTCAACCTCGGCACGACCCCCGTCTCGCTGCCTCAGGGAGACGTGCTGCTGACCTCCTCGGCGAACCCCTCGTCGCTGTCACCGGAGTCGTTCGCGGTGGTCGCGTCGACGTGATCCCACAGCATCTGGTCGGCCACCTTGACGGTCCGGCCGAGCTGCGCGTGCACGAACGCCGCCACCAACCGGTCGGCGGCGACGTGCAGCTTGATGTTGTGGTGCTGGGAGATGTGCACCAGCAGCTGGAACGCCTGCTGGGGTGTGCAGGGCTTGCGTGCGGCGATCAGGCCAGTGGCCTGCCCGATGACTGTCCGGGACACCAGAGCTTTGCGCAGCCCGGCCACCTCGGCCTCGAGGGCGGTGATTCTCGCGGACGACACCGCCTTCTCCTTTCGCGTCGTCATGTCACAGCGGCATGCCGGTGTGACGACGACTGCTCTGGAGCGCAGTGCGAAGGGCGGGCGCACCCAGGGCAAGCCGTCACATCGGCTTGCGGCTGGGTTCTCAACCGCGAGTGATCACCTTATCAACTGTTTCAGACCGTGCTCGCCGGGTAACCGATCGATGTAGCTGACCGCCAACGAAGGAGCCTGATCCATGGGTGCCGACGAGAAGTTCAGCAACAAGGCCGAGGAGCTCAAGGGCCGCGCCAAGGAGGCAGTCGGCGACGCCACGGGCAACGAGCAGTGGCAGGCCGAGGGCCGCGCCGAGCGCGCCAAGGGCTCTCTCAAGCAGGCGGGCGAGAAGGTCAAGGATGCCTTCAAGTCCGGTAAGTAGGACCAAGAACGCCGGCGCCGCCCAGTTCGTCCCCGAGGGGAAGGACTGGGCGGCGCTGCGTGCTGCCTCGACCGGGTGCCGGGGGTGCGAGCTCTACCAGGACGCCACGCAGACCGTGTTCGGCGAGGGACCGGTGCCGGCGCGGCTGATGCTCGTGGGGGAGTGCCCCGGTGATCGGGAGGACACCGAGGGCCACGTGTTCGTCGGGCCCGCCGGGCGGTTGCTCGACAAGGCCCTCGCGGACGCGGGGATCGAGCGCGACAAGACCTACCTCACCAACGCGGTCAAGCACTTCCGCTTCACCGCGCGGGGCAAGCGCCGGATCCACGAGACACCTCGGCGGGGCGAGGTCGTGGCGTGCTTCCCGTGGCTGCGCGAGGAAATCAGGGTCGTGCGGCCGAAGCTGATCATCGCTCTGGGGGCGGTGGCGGCGAAGGCCCTGCTGGGACCGTCGTTCAAGCTCACCGAGCACCGCGGTGAGGTGCAGGAGCACGACGGCCTGCGCGTCGGGGTGACGGTGCACCCGTCCTCGGTGGTGCGAGCGGAGAACTTCACCGAGGCCTACGAGAAGTTCGTGGCCGATCTGGTGGTGCTGAAGGAGTCCTGAAACGGGACAACCCCCGGACGACTCCTGCGCGAGCAGGCCGAGCGGGACCAGCGCTCGAAGTCCGGGGGCCGGGTGACTGCCTTGGTTTACGACTAGGCGACACCAAAGGCGGTCCTAGCGGACAGCCACCTCACGAGTCCTGTAGCTATACAACTTCGGACCACCTCCTCTCTTGTGTACTTCGAACCTATGTCGCGATCGGCGGGCTTCGCAACGGACTTTTCTCACGTCACCCACCGCGCCCGGTTCGCGTAGAATCCGCAGGCATGGTGCGCATCCCACTGACGTCGCTGGAACGGGAGCGCGGCAGGCGGCTCGGTCAGTTGCTGAGGGACGCCCGCGGCGAGGAGAGCATGGTCGAGATCGCGGCGCGCGCCGGGTTGTCCGCGGAGACCGTGCGCAAGATCGAGACGGGCCGCGCGCCCACCCCGTCGTTCTTCACCATCGCCGCCCTCGCGGGTGCGCTGGGCATCTCGCTCGACACGATCAACGAGCTGCTGGCACCGCAGAGCCGGTCGGCCTAGGCGCGGACGAGGCGTTCAAGAGCCCGAATCCGGCCGCGACGGTGCTACAGCGGTTCCCACTGTCGTGTGGATTCGCCGGCGGAACCGGACCGCCTACTACCCCGCGCTCGCCCGAACAAACTTTTGACTTCTTTTCCACCCCGTGTTCCCGTGAAGTCCGAAATAGGCTCTTCGCGGAACGGGTGGAATGATGAAACTCATTTCAGCGGTGGTCGCCGCATTCCTGGCGTTCGCACTCGTCGGCGTGCCCACGGCGGCCTCGGTGCAGGTGGAGCAGGTCACCAGGGCCGAACTCCTGTCGCGTGCCGCGACCTGGCTGACCGCGAACAACGGCGACCGTGTGCCGTACAGCATGGAGAAGTACTGGACTGACGGTTATCGGCAGGACTGCTCGGGTTTCGTCTCGATGGCCGCGGAACTGGGCAATGAAGACCCCCGCGGCGGACCGAACACCGAACTCCTCGCCACCGGCAGGTTCACGACGCCGGTCGCGGTCGCCGACATGCTGCCCGGTGACCTGTTCGTCGACCCCGTGGACGAGCCCGGCGAGGACTTCCGGCACGTCGTGATCTTCGAGCGGTGGACCAAGCCCGACAGGTCGGAGTACCTGGCCTTCGAGCAGCGCGGTGGTGTCGGCACCGACCACCGCCCGCTCACCTACGGCCTGGAGCCGAACAGCAAGTACCGGCCGGTGCGGCTGAAGAACGTCGTGGGCTGACCCCGCCCACCGACCCCCTGGGAGCTGAAGTGCGCTCGCTGCTCACCACTCTCGCGCTCGTCGGAGCGTTCCTGGCCGCCCCCGCCGCGCCCGCCTCCGCCGCCGACCCCGCGCTGGCGCCGACGCCGCCGATGGGGTTCAACAACTGGAACTCCACGGGCTGCGACATCAACGAGCAGATGATCCGCGACATCGCGGACATCTTCGTCGCCAAGAAGCTCAAGGACGTCGGCTACCGGTACGTCAACGTCGACGACTGCTGGGCCGACGCCACGCGCGACCCCGCCACCGGCCGCCTGCGCCACCACCCCGTGCGGTTCCCCAGCGGCATGAAGGCGCTCGCCGACCACGTCCACGCGCGGGGCCTCAAGTTCGGCATCTACTCCAGCGCCGGCACGCTGACGTGCACGGGAACGATGCCGGGGTCGCTGGACCACGAGGAGGTCGACGCGCAGACGTTCGCCGACTGGGGCGTCGACTACCTCAAGTACGACAACTGCCACCACACCGGCCGTCCCGCTCTGGAGCGGTACACGAGGATGCGCGACGCCCTGAAGAAGACCGGCCGCCCGATCGTCCACTCGATCTGCGAGTGGGGCCAGAACAAGCCGTGGGAGTGGGGCAAGGGCGTCGGGCACCTGTGGCGGACCACCGGCGACATCGTCGACACCTGGGCGAGGACCGTCGAGATCGTCAAGGAGAACGCGCCGTTGCACGCCCACGCCGGGCCGGGGCATTGGAACGACCCCGACATGCTGGAGGTCGGCAACGGCGGGCAGACCAAGACCGAGTACCGGAGCCAGTTCGCGCTCTGGGCGGTCATGGCGGCGCCGCTGCTGATCGGCGCCGACCTGCGCAAGATCTCGCAGGAGCACCTCGACGTCCTGCTGAACAAGGAGATCATCGACGTCAACCAGGACCGCCTGGGCGTCCAGGCCACCGCGGTGCGGCAGCAGAACGGGCACTGGGTCTTCGTCAAGGCGCTGTCCGGCGGGGACAGGGCGGTGGCGCTGTTCAACGAGTCCGAGGCGACCGCCACGATCTCCACGACGGCACAGGAGGCGGGGTTGCCACCGAGTGCGGGCTACACCGTGCGGGACCTGTGGGAGGGGAAGGACGCGCAGTCGAGCGGCGCGATCTCGGCCGCCGTGCCGCCGCACGGCACCGCGATCTTCCGCGTGAAGGCGGCCTAGGCCCTATGTCCGGGCTCGGCGGCGCACCGCCGACCTGGCGACCGCGACCGCCGCGATGACGGCGACGAGCGCTCCCGTCGACAGGATCTGGCCGCGTGCCCGGTCGTCGCTCAGCATCAGCACCACCACCGCGACGATCCCGGCCAGCGCCAGCCAGGACAGGTACGGGTAGCCCCACATCGGCACCGCCGGCTCGGCGATCGTGCGGCGCATCCGGATCTGCGACACGGCGACGAAGCCCCAGACGACCAGCAGTGCCGAACCGACGGCGTTGAGCAGGAGCAGGAAGACCGTGTCCGGCCACAGGTAGTTCAGCAGCACGGAGAAGAAGCCGAACGCCGTCGACGCCAGCACGGCCTTGCGCGGGACGCTGTTCTCCTTGCCCAGCAGTGCTTTCGGCGCTTCGCCGCGTTCGGCCAGCGAGCTGAGCATGCGCGCGGCGCCGTACAGGGTGGCGTTGATCGCGCTGAGCAGCGCCACGAAGATGACGGCGTTCATGATCTGCCCGGCCGCCGGGATGCCGAGCTTGCCGAGCACCGCCACGTACGGGCTGGCGCCGACCTCGGAGTCGTTCCACGGCAACAGTGTGACGACGACGGCCATCGAGCCCAGGTAGAAGACGAGCAGCCGCGTCATCGAGGTGCGGACGGCCTTCTTGACGGCGTGCCGCGGGTCTTCGGCGTCGGCCGCGGCGATCGTGACGACCTCCAGGCCGCCGAACGCGAACACGACCGCCATGAAACCGGCGACGACGCCCGCCCAGCCGTGCGGCAGGAAGTCGGCGAGGTTGCCGGCGCCGGGGGAGTCGACGCCGGGGACGAGTCCCGCGATGGCCGCGACGCCGAGGACGAGGAAGACGACGATCGCGGCGACCTTGAGGCCCGCGAACCAGAACTCGAACTCGCCGAAGTTGCGGACGTTGCCCAGGTTCACGGCCGTGAGCACCGTCATGAAGAGCAGCACCCACACCCACTGCGGCACCGCGGGGACCCAGCCCGCCGCGATCCCGGCGGCTCCGGTCGCCTCGACGGCGAGCACGACGCCGACCGTCGCCCAGTAGGTCCAGCCGACCGTGAAGCCCGCCCACGGGCCGATCGCCTTTTCCGCGTGCACCGAGAACGCGCCGCCGCTCGGGTGTTCCGCGGCCATTTCCGCGAGCATGCGCATCACGAGCAGCGCGAGAACTCCCGCCAGTCCGAACGACAGGAGCACCGCCGGTCCGGCGAGCGCGATGCCGGCGCCCGTCCCGACGAACAGGCCCGCCCCGATCACCCCTCCCAGCGCGATCATGGTGACGTGCCGTTCCCGCAGGTGAGTCACTCTCTCCAGCCCCGTTCGAGTGTGCCGATGGCGGGCCGATAGTGAGTTCATGGCGGCGGGGAGTCAAATCGTGTGACCGGAGTTACACCGCACTGAGCGAAGTGAGGGTGAGATCGATGAGCTCGCCTGAGGGAGTCCTGCCGTCCGGAGTTCTGCCGCAGCTCGACACGTTCGCCGCCGCCGTCGAGCGCTGTTCGAGCTGGGACTGGCTCGTCCTGCGTTCGGAGAACCGGTTGCTGCTGACGACCGACCATTCCGTGTCCGCCGTGGAGATGGCGGCCGGGATCGGCGAGGAGGTGCGGCACTACCTGTCCGTGCGGATGCTCGGCGGCCCTGTGGTGGCGCTGCCCGGCGCCTCGGGGCGGTGGCTCGTCCTCACCGAGTCGGCGGACGAGGCCTCCCAGGTCAACCTGATCCGGCTGCGGGCCCGCGGTGCCCTGACCCACCGGCTGGGAACCCTGGTGCCGCTGCCGCCGTCCCGCATCGACGGGGGCGGGGTGCGCTGGCTCGGGGACGTGCCGTCCGGGAAACCGTTCCTGCCGCCGTTCTCGGCGGTCGTGGCGGCGGTGCGCGCGGTGACGGAGACCGCCGGGTCACGATGATGGCCAACGCTGTCGTGATAGGCGCTTGATTGACCGTTGAATCGTCCTCGATTCTGGGACGATTACATTCGGAATCGATCTCGTGACTAGTTCAGCACTCGAACAGTGCAGGGCTGACACGGTCAGGACACATCTCCGTCACTGCGTCCGCGTAGCGTCGACTACCCCGGTGGCGGTGCGAATTCACTCCACAGGACGCGTCCGACGCTCTACGGTTTGTGAGGTCGGACACCAACGGAAGGAGCGCATGATGGACGGGTACGACATTCTCGCGGACGAGGACGGCCACGTCCGCGGGTACGACTAGAAGCCACTCGCCGGCCGCGCGAGGGGAGTCACCCGAAGAGATTTCCTCGCGGCCTGGGTGTGCCCGTTGTTTCTCGCGACGAGGAATGCGTTGCCGGGAGGCGTTCCAGGATCCCGTGCCCAGGATCCCCTGCCCCGGCTCCTGTGTCCCGGTTCCCGTGCCCGGCGTCAGATCGGTGCCGCGGTGCTCGCGCGGACCACGAGGTTCGTCGGAAGATCCCGGCGTTCCACGGGGCCGCCGTCGAGCAGGGCGGCGAGGAGGTCCACCGCCACCTCGCCCGCGTCCTCGGTCGGCATGTGGACGGTTGTCAGCGCCGGTGAGCACATCGCCGCGTAGAGGATGTCGTCGAAGCCGGGCACGCTGATCTGCTCCGGCACCTGGACGCCGCGCGCCGCCAGGAAGCTCAGCACACCCAGCGCCATGAGGTCGTTGTACGCGATAAACGCCGTCGCGCCGGTCTCGAGAGCCCGCCCGGCCGCCTCGTGGCCACCACCGAAGTTCGGGTCGAAGCAGCCGAGGACCTCGGCACGACCGGCCAGGCCCTGCAGCCTGCGGTCGTTCGACCACGCCGCCGCCGGGCCGCCGAGGTAGGCGAAGTGCCTGTGGCCCAACGACTCCAGATGTGCCACGACCTGGTCCGTGCCGGAGGCGCTGTCCATCAGCACCGACGAGACGCCGGGCACGACCCGGTTGATGAGCACCAGCGGCGTCAGGGCCGTGAGCTCGACGATCATCTCCTCGCAGAGCAGCGACGCGCACAGCACCACGCCGTCGACCTGCGCCGCCATCGTCCGCACGAGCTCGGCCTCGGTCGCGGGGTCCTCCCTGCTGTCGCAGAAGAACACCGAGGCGCCCGCCTCGCCCGCCCGCGTCTGCACCCCTCGCAGCACGGAGGGGAAGAACGGGTTGGTGAGGTCGGGCACCACGATGCCGAGGTTGCCGGTGCGGCCGGTGATGAGGCTGCGCGCCGCCCGGTTCGGCCGGTAGCCGAGCCCGGCGGCGACGTCCAGCACCCGTTGCCGGGTGGCGTCCTTGACCAGGCCCGGCGCGCTCAGCGCGCGCGAGACCGTCGAGACGGAGACCTGAGCCTGGCGAGCGACATCCCTGATCGTGACGGCCACCCGCAGATCATGGCAGCCTAGGTCGGGAAGACCCGGGTCCTCGGGTCACAGTTCCAGGCCGGTCAGCACCAGGACGCGGGGTTCGGTGAGGTCCTCCATCGCCGCGCGCAGGCCCTCGCGGCCGATGCCGGACTCCTTCACCCCGCCGTAGGGCATCTGGTCCGCGCGGTAGCTCGGCACGTCGCCGACGACCACGCCACCGACCTGGAGTCGTTGCGCGGCGCGGAAAGCCAGCCGCACGTCCGTGGTGAACACGCCCGCCTGCAGGCCGTACCGCGAGGCGTTGACGCGGTCGAACGCCTCCTCGACGGTGTCCACCCTGGTCAGCGTCACCACCGGCCCGAACACCTCCTCGGCGTTGACCTTCGAGTCCTCGGGCACGTCGGTCAGCACGGTCGGCGCGTAGGTGCGGCCGTCCCGGGTGCCGCCGGTCAGGACGGTCGCGCCGGCCTCGGAGACCCAGGTCTCGACGCGGTCGGCGGCGGCGTCGTTGATCAGCGGGCCGACGTCGCCCGCCACGTCCAGCTTGCCCACGTGCCGCACCACTGCCTCCGAAATCGCGTCGTACACGTCGGTGTGCACGTAGACGCGCTGCACCGAGATGCACGACTGACCGGCCTGGTACATCGCGAAGGTGGCGATGCGTTGCGCCGCGAACTCGACGTCCTGCCAGTCCGGGGCGACGATCGCGGCCGCGTTGCCCCCGAGCTCCAGCGTCACGTGCTTGCGCGGCACGCGGTCCTTGATGCCCCAGCCGACCGGGCCGGAACCGGTGAACGAGACCACCGGCAGGCGCGGGTCCTCGACCAGCGCGGCGGTGTCCTCGTTGGACAGGTGCAGGATCGAGAAGGCACCTCGCGGCAGGTCGGTCTCGGCCAGCAGGTCGCCGAGCAGGAACGCCACCTTCGGCGTGGCGGGCGCGGGCTTCAGCACGATCGGCGCGCCGGCGGCCAGTGCGGGGGCGACCTTGTGCGCCACCAGGTTCAGCGGGAAGTTGAACGGCGCGATGCCCAGCACCGGCCCGCGCGGTACGCGGCGGACCAGCGCGAGGCGGCCCTCGGCGGCCGGATCGGTGTCGAGGCGTTGCAGCTCGCCGGAGAACCGGCGGGCCTCCTCGGCGGCCCAGCGGAACGTGGAGATCGCGCGGGTCACCTCGACGCGCGCCCACTTCATCGGCTTGCCGGAGTCGTCGTTGATGGCCCGGGCGAACTCCTCGGCGCGCTCGGCCAGGCGCCGGGAGACGTGGTCCAGTGCGGACGCGCGGCGGTGCGCGGGCAGTGCGGCCAGCTCGGGAGCGACGGCCGCCGCCGCGGCGACGGCGTCCTCGACGTCCGCGGGGGTGTGGAAAGCGATCATGCGAGCAGGGCTCCTTCGAGAACGTCGAGTCCTTCGGCGAGCAGGTCGTCCGGGATGACCAGCGGGGGCAGCAAGCGGATCACGTTGCCGTAGGTGCCGCACGTCAGCACGACGACACCCCGTTCATGGCACGCCTTGGCGACGCGAGCGGCGACGTCGGGCGTGCGTTCGGTGAACTCGACCGCGATCATCGCGCCACGGCCGCGGACCTCCGCGATCGCGTCCGTCTTCGCGGCGACGACCCTGAGCCGGCCGAGCACGGTCTCCTCGATGCGGCGCGCGGCGGCGTTGAGGTCGCGCTCGCGCATCGTGCGGATCGCGCCGAGTGCCGCCGCGCACGCGACCGGGTTGCCGCCGTAGGTGCCGCCGAGGCCGCCGACGTGCACGGCGTCCATGACCTCGGCGCGACCCGTGACGGCGGCGAGCGGCAGGCCGCCCGCGATGCCCTTGGCGGTGGTGACGAGGTCCGGCACCACGCCCTCGTGGTCGAGCGCGAACCACGAGCCGGTGCGGCAGAAGCCGGTCTGGATCTCGTCGGCGACGAACAGGACGCCGTGCTCACGGCACCATTGCGCGAGGGCCGGCAGGAAACCCGGCGCCGGCTCGACGAACCCGCCCTCGCCCTGGATCGGCTCGATCACGACGGCGGCGGTGTCGTCCGCGCCGACCTGCTTCTCGATCGCGGAGATCGCCCGCCGGGCGGCCTCGGCGCCGGTCAGGCCGTCGTGCAGCGGGTAGGAGGCCGGCACCCGGTACACCTCGGGCGCGAACGGCCCGAACCGGTGCTTGTACGGCATGTTCTTGGCGGTCAACGCCATTGTGAGGTTCGTGCGGCCGTGGTAGCCGTGGTCGAACACGACGACGGCCTGCCTGCCGGTGACGTGCCGGGCGATCTTGACCGCGTTCTCCACCGCCTCGGCGCCGGAGTTGAACAGCACCGACCGCTTCTCGTGCTCGCCCGGCGTGAGCTCGTTGAGCGCCTCGCACACCTCGAGGTAGCTCTCGTACGGCGTGACCATGAAGCAGGTGTGGCTGAACCTGTCGATCTGCGCGTGCACCGCCTCGGCGACGGCGGGCGCCGGGTTGCCGGCGTTCGTGACGGCGATGCCGGAGCCGAGGTCGATGAGCTGGTTGCCGTCGACGTCGACCAGCAGGCCGTCGTCGGCGGAGTCGACGTAGACGGGCAGGGTCGAACCCACCCCGGCGGCGACGGCATCCCTGCGCCGTGCCTGGAGCTCCAGCGACTTCGGGCCGGGGATCGCGGTGCGCAATCGGGTCATGTGCCCAGCATGGTCCCGACCGGCCGGGCGCGCAGTGCCTGAAATGGCCATCGGCCTACCTGAGGTTGTACAAACTGGCACATGCCCATCACGCTGCGGGACCTGGCGCGGACGCTGGCGCTGCCGGTGCTGGCCGGGGACGTGTCGAAGCCGGTCGGGTGGGTGCACGGCACCGAGCTCGCCGACCCCACGCCGTTCCTGGAGGGCGGTGAGCTGCTGCTGACGACGGGACTCTCCACCGTCGGCGACGACTACGTGCGGCGGCTCGTCGGCGCCGGGGTGGTGGGACTGGGCTTCGGCACCGGGCTCGGGCACGACTCGGTGCCCCCCGCGCTGGTCGCCGCCGCCGGACAGGCCGGGCTCGGGCTGGTAGAGGTGCCGCGCGAGGTGCCGTTCATCGCGATCAGCAAGGCGGTGTCGAAGGCGCTCGCCGCGGACGAGTACGCCGCGCTGACGAGGACGAGCGAGGCCCAGCGGGCGCTCACCCGTGCCGCGGTGAGGACGGGCGTGGCCGGGGTCGTGCGCCGGCTCGGCCAGTGGGTCGACGGCTGGGTCGTCCTGCTCGACGCGGCGGGACTGCCCGTGCACGAGCACAACTCGCGCCAGGTCCCCGACCTGTCGGCCGGACTCGCCCGGCTCCGGACGGCGGGTGGCCTCGCCAGCGCCGCGTTCGAGACGGGTGGCCGGCACGTGTTCCTGCAAGCGCTGGGGAGCAGGGCGAGGGGCGTGCTCGCGGTCGGCACGCGGGACCCGCTCGACGCCGCCGACCTGAGCGTCGTCAACACCGCCGCCTCGCTGCTGACCCTGGCCCTCGCCCGCAACGACGCCGTCGACGCCGCGCACCGGGAGCTGAGGTCGAACCAGTTCCTGTTGCTGCTCAACGGGATCCCCGTCGACGGACTGCCCGAGCGCTTCCGGGTGTTCCTCGCGGAAGAACCACCCGACAGCGGCTTCTGGGCCGAGCACGACGGCCGGGTCGTCGTCCTGGCACAGGACTTCGACGGCGTCGCGTCGTCCGAAGTGGACGTCCGGAGCGTCGCCCGCGGCTACCGGGAGGCCCGGCAGGCGCGGAAGGCGGGGGTGCGGACGTTCGAGGACCTCGCCGGTCGCCTCCCGGTGCCGGAGGGGTTCGCGCAGGCGCTGCTGCGGCCGCTCGACGCCCAGACCCGCGAGACGGTGCGGATCTGGCTGGCGCACCACGGTTCCTGGGACCCCGCGGCGGCGGAGCTGGAGATCCACCGCCACACGCTGCGCAACCGGATCCGCCGGGCCGAGCAGGCCCTCGGGCGCTCGCTCGGCTCACCGGGTGTGCGCGCGGAGCTGTGGCTAGCCCTGCACCGCGAAGGTCAGTGAGGCGGTGTAGCCGGACGTGACGCCACCCGACATCGTCGCCATCTGGTGGTCGGTGCCGTCACGGAACACCGTGTCCTGCCGCAACGAAGTCCGCGCCATGTTCCGCACGCTCTGCGTGTACCCGGTCGTGCCGTAGACCTCCTTGCACGTGGTCTCGGGCAACGCGAGCTGCGACGTCGTGATCTTGTCGCCGGCCCGGGTCGCCTCGGCGAGGCTCGGGTAGACCTCGAAGTGGACGTGCGGCCAGCGCCCGGAGTACGCGCCCGGGAAGACGCTGACGAAGCGGAGCTTCCCGGACGCGTCGGCCTCCTGGACCCCGCGCAGGAAGTTCTCGTCCCGCACGCGGTCCGAGTACATCGAGTAGTCGCCGTTGATGTCGCAGTGCCACAGGTAGACGGCGGCGCCCTGGAACGGCTCGCCGCCGGGCCTCTGCACGGTCAGGTCGACGGTGAGCCGCACGCCCTCGGCCGTGCGGGTCGAGGAGCCGAAGCTCGACCTGATGTCCGAGCGCACGATGCCGCTCTGCGTCAGGGCGTTCGGGCCGTTGGACCCGTCACCGGGGAACGGCCCGGCGGTCTCCTCGGGAACGGTCTCCAGAGGTGTGCCCGCCGCGGACGACGTGGTGCCTGCCGAGAAGGTCGTGGCGGGGGAGTTCGCGGCGGGGGAGTTCGCGGTGGTCGGCGGGGCGCAGGCCACGAGCGTGAGGCCTGCGCCGCCGAGCAGCGACAACGCCCGCCGGCGCCCGAGCAGCGTGGCGAGGTCGTACTGGAGACCGCGGTCGTGGATGTCCGTCATGCGGACCAGGGTCCGGCCG
This sequence comes from Lentzea jiangxiensis, assembly GCF_900104175.1. Classification (GTDB taxonomy): domain Bacteria; phylum Actinomycetota; class Actinomycetes; order Mycobacteriales; family Pseudonocardiaceae; genus Lentzea; species Lentzea jiangxiensis. The sequence continues at coordinate 115,214 of NZ_FNIX01000021.1, read as the reverse complement.
GTTCCTGTGAGGCGCCTGTGGAGGAGCTGTCTTCTGCCTGGCGGCATGGCAAGCGCTCCCGCGCTGTGGTCCACGACCGCGTTCCGCGCGATTCGGGGACATTTCTCACAGCGGCCCGCCGACTATCACCAAGTATTCACCCGGTCGTCGGCGCGGTCGCCCGACTTGGCGCGGCGGTATTCGCGCTCCACGACCGCGGCCCGGTCGACTTCGGCGTGCGGCACGTGCAGTGCCGCGCTGATCCAGGCACGCCAGTAGGGGCCGGGAATGCGTTTTCCGCGTTCCCACCTCGACACTTCTTCACGGGTGACGCTGTCGTTCTGTGAGATCTCGCACAACAGGTCGGCGAGTTCGCGCTGCGTAAGCCCCTGTTCGCGCCTTGCCTGGGGAATCAAGGCGGTGATCGGTGGCGTGTCCTGGTGCTCGCGGGCTCGCTGGACTGCCTTGAGCACGGTTCTGCTCCGTTTCGCTGAGATGACGGGGTGTGGCTTCCACCCTGCACCAAACTCGCGGGCTCCGGTCCGTGCATTGCGGTGATACCGGCGGTCGTTGAAAGTTCAGATAACTATGGAAACACTTGATCGGATGTTCGGAGGAAAAACAACTGGGCCAATGGGGCGCTGGTGCTCGCTTTTCGGCAGTCTCGCTACTGTGATCATCCCGGGCTCGTTGCCGCAGCAATGCCCGGAGCAGAAGGTGAGGAAAATGTTTTCGACGGTCGAAGTCGTGCAGGTGTTCCTCGCGCGGCTCGCGGCGCAGGACGCATCCGGCATCGCGCGGTTGTGCGCCCCCTCGGTCGAGTGGGAGTCCCCGGAACCGGCGGGGACGCGGTGGACGGCGGGCACCCGCACCCGCCGGGAGGTCGAGGCCTGGTTCCTGACCCTGTTCTCCACGTACTCCCTGGACCAGCTGTCGGCGCGCCAGGTGGTGGTGGACGGGGGAGACGCGGCGGTGATCGGCTCCGCGCGCTGGCGGCTGCGCTCCACCGGCGACCCGGTGGAGACGCGCTTCACCTCGGTGCTCTCGGTGCACCTCGGCGAGATCGAGCAGTACTGGCACCTGCCGGACACCCTGGCCGTGGCCGTGTCGACCGGTGTGGCGCGGGTGGGGTGATGAGCGCGAAACGGGAAAGGGCCACGCACACGCGGGCGCGGCTGCTGCAGGCCGCGGCGGAGGTGTTCGACCGCGAGGGCTTCGCCGGTTCCAGCCTCACCGCTGTGTGCGCACGGGCCGACGTGTCGAAAGGCGCGCTGTACTGCCACTTCCGCTCGAAGGAGGCACTCGGCGTCGCGATCATCGAGGAGCAGTCCCTGCTCTGGCACCGGTTGCGCGACGAGGTGCTCGAGGTCGAGGCGTCGCCGGTGCAGGCGTTGATCACCATGTCGTTCGAGTTCGTCCGCCGGCTGGAGACCGACCTCACCGTGCGGGTGAGCGCGAAGCTGTTGCGGGAGGCGGTGTTCTTCGACGTCGTGGCGGCCGCGCAGGTGATCGGCTGGGTCACCGTGGTGCGGGACCTGCTCACGCTCGCCCGGGACCGCGGCGAGCTCCGGCCGGAGGTGAACCTGCGGCACGCCGCCGAGCAGGTCGTGGCGGAGCTGCTCGGGCTGCAGTTCGTGGCGCAGGCGCTGAGCGGCGGCACCGACCTGCGCGTGCGGCTCGGCCGGGTGTGGCGGGCCACGTCCGGCTGCCTCGTGACCGAGGCCGTCCGGGAGAAGCTGAGCTTCGAGTGACCGGTGTCTCGACGCGGTCGGGCTCCGGGGCGGAACCGGGCCGGCTTCCGCGAGGCCACCGCGAGCGGCGTCGAAGCCGGTCTGGCCGTGGTGATCTTCGGGCGGGGCCGGGTAGCCGGAGGTCCGCGCGACGGGTTAGGTTGCAGCGCGACGAGCGGAGGCCCATGAGCGCAGCCTGGGACGGCGACCTGACCGGCGCGGTGATCGACGACCGGTTCGTGGTCGGCACACTCCTCGGATCCGGTGGGATGGCCGAGGTCTACCGCGCGTACGACAGATCGACGACGTCCTCGGTGGCCATCAAGGTCTTCACCGGTCCCGGCCTGCCCGACGACGAGCTGCGCCTGCAGCGCGAGGCCTCGATGCTGGCCTCGCTCGACTGCCCCGGCATCATCCCGGTGTACGCGTCCGGCAGCGTGTCGCGCCGCCCGTACTTCGTGATGCGCGAGATCACCGGCGGCACCCTGCGCCAGCGCATGCGCGAACCGCTGCCGCCCCGGTTCGTGGCGCGGATCGGCGGTCAGATCGCGTCGGTGCTCGACCACGTGCACGGCCTGGGCGTCGTGCACCGCGACATCAAGCCGTCCAACATCCTGATCGACGACGAGGAGAAGCAGGCCTACCTCGCGGACTTCGGCCTCGCGCTGGTGGCCGAGGTGACGCGGGTGACGACGTCCGGCATCCTCGTCGGCACCGCCGGCTACCTGTCGCCGGAGCAGGTGCGCGGCGGCGACGTGGGTCCGCCCGCGGACGTCTACTCGCTCGGCCTGGTGCTGCTGGAGTGCCTGACCGGGCGGACCGAGTACCCCGGCGGCGACGCCGAGGCGGCACTGGCCCGGCTGGCCCGCGCGCCGCGGATCCCCGTCGACCTGCCGCTGGCCTGGGTGTCGCTGCTGTCCGCGATGACGGACTCCGACCCGGAGCGCCGCCCGACGGCCGCCCAGTGCGAGCGGTCGCTGAGCGCCGCGCACGAGGCGAGCCGCGGACTGCCCGCATTGCTGCCGGACGCGGAGGTCGCACCCGACCCGGAGGTGCCGAAGCCGCGCAGGGGCAAGCGCCTCGCGATCACCGCGGCGGCCGCGGTCGCGGTGACGGCGGTGGCCGTGGCGGTCGCGAACCTCGGTGGCGGCGGCTCGGAGGCCCCGGCGGCCGACCGTCCGGTCGCGCCGGACACCCAGACCCGCGTGGTGACGGTGACGCCGTCGACGGTGACCGTCGTGCACTCGTCGGACGGGTCCTCCCCAGACGGGTCCTCCACCGACGGGTCCTCCACCGACGGGTCTTCCACCGCGCCCGGCGCGCCGCAACCAGGAGCCGAGCTGACGACGACGGCGGTGGCACCGCCCAGCGCGGCCCCTCCGGAGGGCACCGCCGCCGAGCCGCCGCAGAACACGGCGGCCAGGACCAGCAGGGAGAAGGAGAAGGGCACGGGCAAGCCGTCGGAGCTGCCGCGCCCGTCGACCGGCCCCCGCACCTGACGACGGCTCGTCTCCGGACGGCTCAGGCGTTCGGGTCCTCGACGGCGGCGAAGGGCAGGTCGGACAGCTCCGCCCGCAGCGTGTCCAGGTCGGCGTACACCGCGGAAGCGCCGCGGTCGACCAGTTCTTTCTCGCCGAACCCGCCGGTCAGCAGCCCGATGGACGGCAGCCCCACCCGTGCGGCGGCCTCGCAGTCCCACACCGAGTCGCCGACGACGACGGCGCGCTCGCCCTCCACCTCGCGCAGCGCCACCTGGATCAGGTCGGGCGCCGGCTTGCTGTCCTCGACGTCGTCGGACGTGGTCCAGGCGACGTCGCCGGGGTCGATCAGCTTCAGGTAGTGCTCGACGTGCTTGCGCTTGCCCGAGCTGGCGAGCACGACGGAGAGGCCCAGGTCGGCCGCCGCGCGGACCAGGCGGTGGGCACCCTCGACCGGCTGGATCTCGTCGATCATCTCGTCGAAGTGCCGTTCCCACGCCTCGCGCAGGGTGTCGCCGTGGTCGCGTTCGACGTTGTCGCCCGCCACAGCCGCCACCAGCTTGTCGCCGCCCATGCCGATCGCGCGGTGCACCCGCCACGCGGGCACGGTGATGTCGACGCCGCGGAACGCCCGCAGCCACGCCACCGTGTGGTGGTAGTTGGTGTCGACCAGCGTGCCGTCCACGTCGAGGACCAGGGTGTTGCTCATGGGCCAGGTGTGCCCGGGGACCTACCTGGGCAAACCCACCAGCGCGCGGGCCTGGTGCAACGACGCCAGCTCCCGGCGCAGCACACCGTCGAGCCACTGCGCGTCCGACATCCACGACTGGTTGGTGTTCAGGCAGACGTGCACGGACGACCGGTAGACCGACAGCGCGACGCCCACCGCGTGACCGGGCGCGACGGGCGCCACCGGGTACATCTCGCACAGGTCCGCGCCGTCCAGGGCGAGCGGGACGGACGGCAGCGGCACCGACGTGACCAGCGTGTCGAACAGCAGGGGAGCGCAGCGGCCCATCACCGGCGCGGCCAGGCGGTGCACCAGGGCCGGCATCCTGTCGGCGAGCAGCGGCAGCGCGCCCGCACCCCGGTCGGACCCGGCGGCCTTGGCCGATTCCATCTGCGCGCGGATGTCGCGCAGCCGTTGCACCGGGTCGGCGGTGCCGACGGGCAGGGACACGAGGAAGCCGGAGATCTGGTTGCCCGACGCGCCGTCACCGGAACGTGAGCGCTGGTTGACCGGGATCAGCGCCCGCACGACCGAGTCCGGTCCGGCGCTGTCGTGCGCGGAAAGCCAGTGGCGCAACGCACCCGTGACGAGAGCGAGCAGCACGTCGTTCACCGTGCCGCCGTGCGCGCGCCGGATCCGGTGCACGTCCGAAAGGTCCAAACGCGACATCACCACGCGGCGTGGACGGGTGGACGCGGTGAGCACCGGCGAGTTCAGCGTCGGCGGGCGGGTGTTCATCAGCACCGAGGACGCTATGTCGAGCGTGTCCCTGATGCCGCGCAGCGACGGCAGCGAGGGGATGATCGACTTCGCGGCAGCCTCCGGAGCGTCCGGAATGGACAACCGGGAGGCGTCGAAGAGCCGCAGCCCCAGGCCAACGGCCTTCATGCCGTCGCACAGCGAGTGGTGCAGCTTCGCGACGACGGCGAACCGGCCCGCCGCCAGTCCGGTGATGACGTGCAGCTCCCACGGCGGGCGCGCGAGGTCGAGCGGCTGCGCCATGAGGTGGGAGACCAAGGTGGCGAACCGTTCCCTGCCACGCACGTGGTGCGTGAAGACGTGGTCCTCGGGCGCGAAACCGGGGTCCTCCACCCAGCGCGCGCCGCCCAGCAACGAGGTGCGGGCGCGTTGGCGCAGGCGGGGGACCTCCTGCGCGCGTTCGCACAGCACGGCGGCGATGCGGGCCGGGTGCACCGGAGTGGACGGTGCGAAGGTCGCGACCGCACCGAGGTGCAACGGGTTGGCGTCACCCTCCATGGCGAGGAAGGCGATGTCGAGGGGGGAGAGGTGGTCTGCCATAGGTGTGCAAGGAAAACAGGTCCGCGTGACACGCGCATTGCGATGAGATGGCGGTGACTCCCTACCGGCCCAAGTACACCCGAACGGTGGTGCCGCTGTGACTCGTGTGGGTGCGAACCAGGTCACACAACAGGTTGACCATCACGATCCCGAAACCGGCCAAGCCGGTGAACGAGGGTGGGAAGCCCGTTCCGGAGTCGCTCACTTCGCAGACGACGGTGCCGTCCTCGCGCCACATCCGCAACATCCCGCGGCCCGACGCGTGCAGGACGCTGTTCGTCGCCAGCTCGTTCACGGCGAGCACCAGGTCCTCGACCTCCTCGCGGCGCAGGGTGTGCGCGAACGCGGCGACGAGCTTGCGTACGTGGGCCAGCGTGCCAACGGTGAAGGGGTGCTCCTCGGCGCCCAGCGGTGGCGGGGGCAGCGGCACGTTGTAGATGTCGGCGAGACCGGCCGGGTCGGTGTACCACTCGCTCGCGACGCGCCGTTCACCGTCGATCACCACCGGATGCGTGCGCTTCGCGTCGTCCAGCACGTGGCCGGGCAACGCCCCCGCGTCGTACGGGCACAGGATGACGCCCCGCCTGCCCTCGAACACCGCGTTGATCAACGCCTCGTGCTGCACGCACGCCGGGTACTCGAGTTCGGTGCGGCCGGGCCAGATCGGCTCGCCGACCATCCGGAAGCGCCGTCGCGTGCTCGCGCTGAACGCCATGAGCACACCGGGGATGATCCGGCCGGGGTTGCGCCCGGCCTCGGTCATGTCGATGAAGTGGACCAGGTCCGCCGCGCCACCCAGCCGTTCGCGCAGGGGAGCGATGCTGACCTCCGGCACCGCCACGAGAACGGCCTCGCCGGCCTCGACGCCGTCCGCCACGAATCCGGCCGTACCGGTGAGGAAGCCGTCCTCGTCCCGGTAGAACAGGGCTTCGTGCGCGAACGGGGCAACGGGGTTCATCGGCTTCCCGGCGGGCTCGGCGGCTGCGTCAGCCCTCCATTCTGCTACCCGTAACAGTGTTTCGGCGGGGTCGGCCGTGGTTGTCGGCGGGGTGTCCAGGTGTCACGCGGTGCCGTGGCGGGTATCTCACGCTGCCGGACGAGCCCGTCGGAGTGCCGTCCGGGGAGAGCTCGTCGTGCGGACGGGGAAAAGCCCAGGCAGACTGCCCTGGAGTCGGGGCCTTGCGAGGAGGTGACGCCGTGATCGCGCACCACACGCTGACCGGGCCGGAGGACGCGCCGGTGCTGGTGCTCGGCAACGCGCTCGGCACGACGACCGAACTGTGGAACGACTTCTCGCTGCCGTTCCGCCTGCTGCGGTTCGACCACCGCGGCCACGGCGGCAGCGCGCCCGTGCCCGGTCCGTGCGAGATCGAGGACCTGGCCCGCGACGTCGTGGAACTGTTGGACCACCTGGGAATGCGCCAGGTCTACTACTGCGGTGTGTCCCTCGGGGGAATGGTCGGCATGTGGCTTGCCGCGCACACCGACCGCATCTCCCGGCTCGCGCTGGTGTCCACGACCCCGTGGCTGCCGGACAAGAAACGGCTCGACGACCGGATCGCACTGCTGCGCTCGCGGGGGATGGAGCCCGCCGCGGACGCGATCGTCGAGCGGTGGTTCACGCCGGGGTGCGCGCCGGACGTCGTCGCCCGCTTCCGCGCCGGCCTGCTGGAGGTCGACCTGCCGTCGTACCTCGCGTGCGCCGAGGCCGTGCGGCGCATGGACCTGCGGCCGGACCTGTCGAAGATCGACGTGCCGACGGTGGTGATCGCGGCGGCGCAGGACCACGCGACACCGACGGAGCTCGTCCGGCACACCGCGGAGGAGCTGCCCGACTCGGAGCTCTACGTGGTCGGCGACGCGGCGCACCTGGCGGTCGTCGAGGCACCGCGGACGATCTCGGTGATCCTCGACGACCACTTCGGCAACGACCGGGCTTGGTGCCGCAGCACGAGCCGAGCTCTCCCGAACCGGCGCTAGACCTTCTCGAGCGGCCGGTGCGGTCGCGCCGGGAGCTCGACCCGGATCTCGTCACCCGGCCGCACGACGCCGCCGGTGAGCACGACCGACATGATCCCGGCGCGGCGCACCAGCTCGCCGTCCGGGCCCTTGAACACGACCTCCTTGAGCAGGCCGGAGGAGAACCGGTCGATCTGCACGCACGGGTTGCGCAGGCCGGTCACCTCCACCACGGCCTCGGGACCCAGGTGCAGGCGGGTTCCGGTGGGCAGGCCCAGCAGGTCGACGCCGCGCGTGGTGATGTTCTCGCCGATCTGGCCCGGCTCGACGGCGAAGCCCTTGCCGCGCAGCTCGTCGAAGAGTTCCTCGTGCATCAGGTGCACCTGGCGCAGGTTCGGCTGGGTCGGGTCCTGGGCCACCCTCGACCGGTGCTTGACCGTGACGCCCTGGTGGACGTCGCCCTCGACACCGAGACCGGCGAGCAACGTGATGCTCTCGCGCACGGGCTTGGTGAACGTGTACTCCTCGCTGCGGCTGACCGCCGTCACAACCCCCATGCCCACGATTGTGCACGACCGGCCGAGACGCGGAACGTGCTCCGTTCGGCCCAGTGGGCAGTGGGACGAGAGCCGGTCGGGACATCCCGGTACAAGGCGTCCGACGGTGTTCTACCTGCGGTGACGAGGCGGGTTGTGGAAACGCTCTCACGAACATCCGGAAAGAGTCTTGACTGAGGTTCACATCAGGCTGTTGACTCCGTCACACCTCGTCGGAACCGGTTACGGAACCGGTTCCAGGAGGCGGCGGAAGGAAGTTCGGCATGCGTGTCACGATCGCAGAGGTCGCCCAACGCGCCCAGGTGTCCAAAGCGACCGTGTCACGTGTGCTGAACGGCAAACCGGACGTGGACGCCTCGACCGCGCAGCGCGTGCGCAAGGTCATCGACGAGATCGGGTACGTGCCCAGCGCCCGCGCCGTCGGCCTGGCGAGGGGACGCACCCGGACCGTCGCGATGCTCGCGCCGTCGCTCACCTGGCCGTGGATGGGCGAGGTGCTGCAGGGCATCGTCGACACGCTGGAGGCCGACGGGTACGGCCTGCTGCTCTACACGCTGAACCGCGGCCCCGACTCGCTGAACCAGTTCGCGAACCACGTGTCCGCCAACGCCTTCGACGGCCTGCTGGTCGTCGAGCCCCCGGACGCCCTGCACTACATCTCCACGCTCTACCGCGCGGGCCTGCCGGTCGTCATGATCGACGACCGCGGCTCGCACCCGGAGTTCCCCTCGGTGACGACGACGAACCGGCAGGGAGGCGCGGACGTCGCACGGCACCTCGTCGCGGCGGGCCGCCGCAGGTTCGCCGTCGTCACCGGACCTCCGCACTTCGGGTGCACCCAGGCGCGGCTGGACGGGTTCCGGCTCGCTCTGGCGGAAGCGGGCCTGACGCTGCACCCGGACCTCGTGGTCGACGGCGACTTCACCACGGAAGGTGGTGAAGTCGCCGTGGACAAGCTCGTCGCGAGCGGGATCCCGTTCGACGCCGTGTTCGCGCAGAACGACCTCTCGGCGGTCGGGGTGCTGCGGGCCCTGCGGGAGTCCGGCCGGAGCGTCCCCGACGACGTGTCCGTGGTCGGCTTCGACGACGTCCCGGTCGCGGGACACACCGAACCCCGGCTGACGACGATCCGCCAGCCGCTGCAGGAGATGGGTGCCGCCGCCGCGCGGATGCTGCTCTCCACGCTCGAGGGGCAGCCCATGCCCGACCACCCGCTGGTGCTGCCGACCTCGTTGATCGTGCGCGAATCCGCGCCCTGACCCACCCGCTCCACCACAACTGAAGAACCCGCCGGGCCGGACCACGGCCCGGCTGGTTCGCCGTACGCATGAGAGAGCGCTCTCATGCTCCGTCGTATCGGGAGATTCCCCCATGCGCAGAACAATCATCGTCGCGTTGGCACTGGCGCTCGCGGCGACAGGTTGCTCCTCCGGCGGCGCCTCCAAGGCGTCCGGCGTGTTGACCGTGGGCATGCCCAACGGGCCCCTGACCGAGAACCACAACCCGTTCCTGCCCACGTCGGCGGCGGGGTCGCTCGGCTACCGGTACCAGATCTACGAGCCGCTGGCGTTCGTGAACAACACGCGCCCGGCCCAGGAGCCGGTGCCGTGGCTCGCGACCAAGTGGGACTGGTCGGACAACTACCGGAAGGTCACCTTCACGATCCGGGAGAACGTGAAGTGGTCCGACGGCAAGCCGCTCACGGCCGCCGACGTCGCCTTCTCGTACGAGATCCTCAAGAAGTGGCCGGCGCTCAACAACCGCGACTCGCTCAAGGTGGAGACCGCGACGGCGACGCCGGACGGCAAGGTCGAGGTCACGTTCCCCTCGCCGCAGTTCGTGAACCGCAACAAGGTCATCAGCGCGATGGTGGTCCCGCAGCACATCTGGAGCACGGTCGGGGACCCCACGACCTACACCAACCCGAACCCGGTCGGCACCGGCCCGTTCCAGCTCAAGTCCTTCACGTCGCAGACCGTCACGATCGCGCGGCGCGCCGAGTACTGGCAGGAGCTGCCCAAGGTCCCGGAGATCCAGTACACCTCGTACAACGACAACACGTCGCAGACCACCGCGCTGGCGTCGGGGGCGAGCCAGTGGTCGTACGTCTTCATCCCGGACTACCAGAAGCTGTACGTGGACAAGGACCCGGCGCACCACAAGCTCTGGTTCCCGGCCGGCCTCGGCATCCACGGCCTGTGGCTGAACACGACGATCGCGCCGTTCGACAACCCCGCGCTGCGTGCGGCGATGAGCGACGTGATCGACCGCGAGGCGATCTTCGTGCGCGGTGAGGCCCGCCTGTTCCCGAAGCTCGAGTCGAAGACCGGCCTGCCGCTGCCCGCCGGTGAGTCGTTCCTCGCGCCGGAGTACGGGGACGCGAAGTTCAAGATCGACGTCGACGGCGCCAAGCAGAAGCTGGCGGTGGCCGGGTTCAAGCTGGAGGGCGACGTGCTCAAGGCGCCCGACGGCAAGCCGGTCACGATCGAGCTCACCAACCCGTCCGGCTGGTCGGACTACCTGACGGTGCTCGACATCATCAAGAGCGACCTGAAGAAGATCGGCATCGAGGCGACCGTGCGCACGCAGACCGCGGACGCGTGGACCGCCGACTTCGCGAACGGCGCGTTCCAGGGCTCGCTGCGCTGGACCAACACCGGCGCGACGCCGTACGAGATGTACCAGAACATCATGGACGCGGCGGAGATCAAGCCGATCGGGCAGACCGCGGCGGTGAACTTCGGCCGCTACAACAACCCGGAGGCCACCGCGGCGCTGGCGGAGTACGCGAACGCCGCGGACGACGCCGCGCGGGCCAAGAGCCTCGCGGTGCTGCAGAAGATCATGGTCGAGCAGGTGCCGATGATCCCGACGTCCGCCGGCCCGATCGGCGCGGAGTACAGCACGAAGTACTGGGTTGGCTGGCCGAACGAGGAGGACCCGTACGGTCCGCCGCAGGCCACGCTGCCCAACGCCCTGCAGATCGTCATGAAGCTGAAGCCCGCGGGATCGTAGATGAACGAGGTCGCGCTGGAAGCGAAAGGTCTGGTCAAGACCTACAAGCGCGTGCGCGCGGTGCAGGACGTCTCCATCGTCCTGCGCCGCGGGCGCGTGACCGCCCTCGTCGGTGAATCGGGATCAGGCAAGTCAACGGTGGCGAAGCTGCTGGCGCGACTGGTCGAGCCCACCTCGGGTGAGATCCTGCTCGACGGCGAACGGGTGCGAAGGGTCCGGGAGTACCGGCGCAAGGTCCAGATGGTGTTCCAGGACCCGTTCGCGTCGCTCAACCCGGTCCACACGATCCGCTACCACCTGACCCGGCCGCTGAAGATCCACCAGCAGCCGGAGACGGTGGAGCAGCTCCTGGAGCGGGTGAACCTGCCCGCCGACTTCGCCTCGCGGTACCCGCACGAGCTCTCGGGCGGCCAGCGGCAGCGCGTCGCGATCGCCCGCGCGCTCGCCGCGCACCCCGAGGTGCTGCTCGCCGACGAGCCGGTGTCCATGCTGGACGTCTCCATCCGGCTCGGCGTGCTGAACCTGTTGCTGGACCTCAAGGAACGGCTCAAGCTCGCGGTCCTCTACATCACGCACGACATCGCGTCCGCGCGCTACTTCGCGGACGAGACGTTCGTGATGTACGGCGGGCAGATCGTCGAGGGCGGCGACAGCGAGACCGTGACGCAGAAGCCGGCCCACCCCTACACGCAGCTGCTGATCGAGTCCGCGCCCGACCCGGAGCGGTCGGTGGTCGCGCTGGACGCGCCACCGGAGGAGGTCACCCAGGTCTCGGCCGGCTGCCGGTTCGCGCCGCGCTGCCCGAAGGTGCAGTCGCGGTGCTGGACCGAGGCACCCCCGCGCACGGAGGTCGACCCCTCCGGGCACTGGGCGGCCTGCTGGCTGTACGTGGAGGCGGCGGCATGACGTTCCTGCTGCGCCGTGCGCTGTTCTACCTGGTGACGCTGTGGGCGGCCATCACGGTGAACTTCCTGCTGCCGCGCCTGCTGCCGGGCGACCCGGTGCAGGCGATGATCATCAAGCTCGGCGGCCGCCTGAACAGCGACGCGATGGCCTCGCTGTACGTGCTGTTCGGGCTCGACGAGCAGAAGTCGATCTGGGAGCAGTACCTCGACTACTGGGGCGCGCTGTTCCAGGGCGACCTCGGGCTGTCGTTCACGTTCTTCCCGACACCGGTCGCCGACGTGCTCTCGCAGTCGCTGCCGTGGACGCTCGGCCTGGTCGGCGTCACGACGGTCATCGCGTTCCTGCTGGGCACCCTGATGGGCGTCTACGCGGGGTGGAAGCGCGGGTCGTGGATGGACAACCTCATCCCGTTGACGACGTTCCTGTCGTCGATCCCGTACTTCTGGCTCGGGCTGATCGCGATCTCGCTGCTCTCGGTGACGTGGCCGCTGTTCCCGGCGTCCGGCGGCTACGCGGCCGGTCTCGTGCCGGAGTTCTCCGGGGAGTTCATCGGCAGCGTCCTGGAGCACGCGGTGCTGCCGGGCGTCACGATCGTCGTGAGCTCGGTGGCCGGCTGGATCCTCGGCATGCGCAACATGATGGTGACCGTGACGGCCGAGGACTACGTGCTCGTGGCGCGGGCCAAGGGGCTCACGCGGAAGCGGATCATGTTCGCCTACGCGGCTCGCAACGCCGTGCTGCCGTCGATCTCGGGTTTCGCGCTGTCGCTGGGTTTCATCGTCGGCGGCGCCCTGCTGGTCGAGATGGTGTTCTCCTACCCGGGCCTCGGGTACGTGCTGTTCCAGGGCATCGGAGCGAAGGACTACCCGTTGATGCAGGGCGTGTTCCTGGTGATCACACTGACCGTGCTGGTGGCGAACCTGCTCGCGGACATCGGCTACCTGCTGCTGGACCCGCGCACCCGGCGGGAGGGCTGAGACCGCGATGAACTCCAAGACCAAGCTGGGCCTGGGCATCCTGGCCTTCTTCACGCTGATCGCCGTGGTCGGCGAGTGGATCGCGCCGTACGACCCGTCCGCGATGGGCGACGACCTGCTGTCGCCGCCTTCCGGCGCGCACTGGTTCGGCACGACCATGACCGGGCAGGACGTCTTCTCCCAGGTGCTCGTCGGCACCAGGGGCGTGATGGTCGTCGGGCTGGTCTGCGGTGTGCTCGCGACCTTCCTGTCGATCCTGGTCGGCGTGACCGCCGGGTTCCTCGGCGGCGCGGCCGACGAGGCCCTGTCGATGCTGTCCAACGTCTTCCTGGTCATCCCGGCGCTGCCGCTGATCATCATCGTGGCGTCGATGCTGCCGTCGGCGGACACCGTGCTGATCGCGGTGGTGATCTCGCTGACCGCGTGGGCGTGGGGCGCGCGGGTGCTGCGAGCCCAGACGATGTCGTTGCGGCGCAGGGACTTCGTCGAGGCCGCGCGGGCGTCCGGCGAGTCGACCTGGCGCATCATCGTGTTCGAGGTGCTGCCGAACCTGATGGCGGTGATCGCGTCCGGCTTCGTCGGAACGGTGATCTTCGCGGTCATGCTGCAGATCACGCTGTCGTTCGTCGGCGTCATCTCGCTGTCCACCTGGAACTGGGGAACGATCCTGTTCTGGGCGCAGAGCAACCAGGCGCTCGGCCTGGGCGCGTGGTGGTGGTTCGTCCCCGCCGGCCTGTGCATCGCGTTGCTGGGCACGGCGCTGGCACTGATCAACTTCGGGATCGACGAGTACGCGAATCCCCGGCTGCGGAAGGTGCGCGCATGAGCCCGGTGCTGGAGATCCGCGATCTCTCGGTGGACTACGGCAAGCTGCGCGCCGTGCACAACGTCTCGCTCTCGCTGAACAAGGGCGAGGTCCTCGGCCTCGCGGGGGAGAGCGGCAGCGGCAAGTCCACCCTGGCCTACGCCGCGACCCGGCTGCTGCAGCCGCCGGGCCACGTGCCGTCGGGCGAGGTGTTCTTCAAGGGCAGGGACCTGCTGTCGCTGAGCGAGAAAGAACTGCAGGTCCTGCGCTGGAACGAGATCTCCATCGTCTTCCAGGGCGCGATGAACGCCCTGAACCCGGTGATCTCGGTCGGCACGCAGATCGACGACGTGCTGCGCACCCACCGGCCGCGGATGAAGCGGCCGGAGCGCACCGCCCGCGCCCGCGAACTGCTGTCGCTGGTGGGCATCCCGACCGACCGGCTCGGCGCGTACCCGCACCAGCTCTCCGGCGGCATGCGGCAGCGCGTGATGATCGCGATGGCGCTCGCGCTGGAGCCCGAGATCGTCATCATGGACGAGCCCACCACCGCGCTCGACGTCGTGGTGCAGCGGCAGATCCTCGGCCAGATGATGAGGCTGCGCGAGACGCTCGGGTTCTCGATCGTCTTCATCACGCACGACATCTCCCTGCTGGTCGAGTTCTCCGACCGCATCGCGATCATGTACGGGGGCCGCGTGGTCGAGGAGGCGCCCGCCTCGGAGATCTACCGGGCCGCCAAGCACCCGTACAGCCAGGGCCTGCTGTCGTCGTTCCCGGCGCTGCGCGGGCCTCGCCGCGAGCTGAAGGGCATCCCGGGTTCGCCGCCGGACCTGCGCTCGATGCCGGCGGGCTGCCCGTTCCACCCGCGCTGCCCGTCCGCGATGGACGTCTGCGGCGAGCGCATGCCGTCCCTGGAGTCCGTCGAGGAACGCCGCCGCGTGGCCTGCTGGCTGGAGGACGTGCGTGTCTGACGTCACCACGGGCCTGCCGGCGGACTTCTTCTGGGGCGTCGCGACTTCGGCGTACCAGATCGAGGGCGCGCACGACGAGGACGGCAGGACACCGTCCATTTGGGACACCTTCTCCCGCCGTCCGGGTGCCGTCGCCAACGGTGAGAACGGTGACGTGGCCTGCGACCACTACCACCGCATGCCCGCCGACGTGGCCCTGATCGCGGGCCTCGGCGTCGACAAGTACCGCTTCTCCGTGTCGTGGCCGCGCATCCAGCCCGGCGGCCGCGGCCCGGTGAACGCGAAGGGCGTCGACTTCTACTCCCGGCTCGTCGACGAGCTGCTGGCCAGGGGCGTCGACCCGTGGCTCACGCTCTACCACTGGGACCTGCCGCAGGAGCTGGAGGACGCGGGCGGCTGGCCGCACCGCGACACCGCGTACCGGTTCGCCGAGTTCGCGGGCCTGGTGCACGACGCCCTGGGCGACCGCGTGCCGACGTGGACGACGCTGAACGAGCCGTGGTGCTCGGCGGTGCTCGGCTACGACACCGGCCGCCACGCGCCGGGCCGCACCGATTTCGGCGACGCCGTGCGTGCCACGCACCACCTCCTCCTGGCGCACGGCCTCGCGGCGCGGGAGCTCCGCGGCCGCGGAGTGGAGTCCCTGGGCATCACGCTGAACATGGGCACGCACTCGGCGGCGTCGGACGACCCGCGCGACGTGGACGCGGCCCGCCGCGCCGACGGCCTCGGCACGCGCGTCTACATGGATCCGCTGGTGCACGGGCGCTATCCGGAGGACGTGCTCGCCGACATCGCGGAGCGCGGTGCCGAGCTCCCGGTCCGCCCCGGCGACCTGGAGGTCATCTCGACGCCGCTGGACGTGTTCGGCGTGAACTACTACACCTCGCACGTCCACAGGGCGACCGCCGACCCGGCCGTGTCCGAGGTGGTGCCGCAGGGCCGTCCGGTCACCGCGATGGGCTGGGAGATCGTTCCCGAGGGCTTCACGTCGTTGCTGGTCCGGCTGCACGAGGACTACGGCGTGCCGATGGTGATCACCGAGAACGGCGCGGCCTTCGACGACCTCGACGTCGTGGACGGCCGGGTCGCCGACGCCGACCGCGTCGAGTACCTGCGGTCGCACATCGCGGCCGTGGCCGAGGCCGTGCGGGCCGGTGCGGACGTGCGCGGCTATTTGGCGTGGTCGCTGATGGACAACTTCGAGTGGGGCTACGGCTACGCCAAGCGGTTCGGCATCGTCCACGTCGACTACGAGACCCAGCGGCGCACGCCGAAGCAGAGCGCGCTGTGGTTCCGCGACCTGGTCACGCGGTCCCGCGCGTAGTCCCTGATCTCCGACTCGGTCGTCGTGGGATCATCGCGCCCCGACGGCGGCCGGGCCGGTTCCACTTCCAGGCGGCGAACAACACCGCGTCCGCGATCGCCTCCACCCAGAGGTAGAACCAGATCGTGCTGCGGGTCTGAGTAGCACTGCCGCCGCGGCCAGCACGAGCAGTGCGGCGGCGTCCACCTGAGCCACCCTGACCACCTGCGGGCTGAGCGCCGGGGTGCTCAGCACGAGGAGCAGGAACGCGCCCATGCTGATCGCGTTGCCGGTGATCGCGGCCGGGCGTAGAACAGGGCGGAACGCGGACACGATCGCGAGCACCCCGACCAGCGCGAGCAGGACCGCCCGGTGCCGCAGCAGCACCTCCGTGGTTTCGCCGGTGATGTCGACGCCGTAGGCCGGCCGCATCGATCCCGGTGACACCGCGCCGGCGCCCGGCAGCACGTTGATCAGGCCGGCCACCACCAGCAACGCCTGGCCCAGGCGTGTTCGTCTCATTTGCACGGGTGGAATCATCGGGCGCGTGACCGATACCGCGCTTCCGGAAACGTGCTGTCCCCGGGAACGGGCCACGATCTGGATCTGGCCGGGCCAGGCCGCCTACCTGGGCCCGTCGCTGCGGCTCGGCCCGCACTCCGGGTCCGTGCACTGCTTCGCGCTGGGGGTCGACGCGCCGTTCCTGCTGCGGATCGGCGACGACGAGCGCGAGGTCCGCAGCGCCCTCATCCCGGCGAGGACGCGGCACCAGGTCGTCTCGGAGGGCCGGATGTTGTTCCTCTACCTGGAACCGGACCTGGGCGACGACCGGATCCGCGCCGCACTCGGCATCCTGCGACGACATCCCAGCCTGAGCGCACCGCAGGTCGCCGCTGAGCTGAACCTGTCGACATCGCGGTTCCTGCACCTCTTCTCGGCGCACGCGGGCACGAGCTTCCGCCGCTACCGGCTGTGGGTGCGGATGCTGCGCGTCGCCGCCGCCACGACCGCGGGCGCGGACCTCACCAGAGCGTCCGCGGAGGCGGGGTTCGCCTCGCCGAGCCACTTCAGCGACGCCTTCCGCGACATGTTCGGGCTGACCGCAGGCGCGTTGCTGGGGAAGAACGCCCGAATCGTCCTCGACTCCGGGGCGAACGGCACTCCAGCGGCGTAGATCACGCCCAAATGCACTAGCTAAGGTATGCCTTAGTTAAGTTAGGGTCGCTTTACGCCACCGTGGAGTGCCAGGAGAGGATCGCGATGGAACCGGTGTTAGACCTGGCCGGAATCGGCTTCGGGCCGTCCAACCTCGCTCTCGCGATCGCCGTGGAGGAACACGAGCTGCCCGTCCGGGCGCGGTTCTTCGAGCGGCAGCCCCGCTTCGGGTGGCACCGGGGCATGCTGCTCGAGGACGCCACGATGCAGGTGTCCTTCCTCAAAGACCTCGTGACGCTGCGCAACCCCACCAGCGGCTTCAGCTTCCTCTGCTACCTGCGCGACCGCGGGCGGCTGATCGACTTCGTCAACCACAAGAACCTCTTCCCGCTGCGCAAGGAGTTCCACGACTACTTCGAGTGGGCCGCGGAACGGGTCGGGCACCACGTGTCCTACGGCACGGAGGTCTCCCAGGTCCGCGCGCACGACGACGGCTTCGAGCTCACCGCGGGCGACCAGCGGGTCAGGACGCGCAACCTCGTGCTCGCGACCGGGCTCGAGGCCAACCTGCCGGACGGCGTCGAGACCGGCGAGCGGATCTGGCACAACAAGGACCTGCTGACCCGCGTCGGCACCCTCACCGACCCGCGCCAGGTCGTCGTGGTCGGCGCCGGGCAGAGCGCCGCCGAGGCCGTGGCGTTCTTCCACGACCGGTTCCCCCGTGCCGAGGTGCACGGCGTCTTCGCGCGCTACGGCTACAGCCCCGCCGACGACAGCTCGTTCGCGAACCGGATCTTCGACCCCGCCGCCGTGGACGACTTCTACGCCGCGCCGGAGGAGGTCAAGCGCAAGCTGATGGGCTACCACGCCAACACGAACTACGGCGTGGTCGACGGTGACCTGATCGAGGAGCTCTACCGCCGGGTGTACCGCGAGAAGGTCCTCGGACGACAGAGGTTGTTGCTGCACAACACCTCCAGGCTCATCGACGTGACGCCCGACGGCAGGTGCGCAGTCGAGTCGCTCGTCGGCGGCGGACGGCTGCCGATCGACGCCGACGTGATCGTCTACGCGACCGGCTACCGCCCGGCCGACCCGCTGCGGTTGCTCGGCGGCCTCGCCGACGAGTGCGAACGCGACGAGCACGGCCGGTTGAAGGTGACGCGCGACTACCGCGTCGTCACCGGAGAAGGCATCCGCGGCGGCATCTACCTGCAGGGTGGCACCGAACACACGCACGGCATCACGTCGTCGTTGTTGTCGAACACGGCCGTGCGGGTCGGCGAGATCCTCGACTCGGTCCTGCGGCGCGTGCAGCAGCAGGTCGCCGAGTCGGTCCCGAAGCTCCAGGCAGTCAAGTAGCTCCATGAGGAAGGACCCGTCATGACCAACCCGTTCGAGGACCCGCAGGGCCGTTTCTTCGTGCTGGTCAACGAAGAAGAGCAGCACTCGCTGTGGCCGACCTTCGCGGAGGTGCCCGCCGGGTGGACCAAGGTGTTCGGCGAGGACAGCCGCGAGGCGTGCCTGGCCTACGTCGAGGAGAACTGGACGGACCTGCGCCCCGCGTCGATCCGCTAGTCCGCGGGCCCGATCGCGCGGCGGGGAGCTCGGTCCTGCCGCGCGACAGGTCCTGCCGCGTGAGAGGT
Organism: Lentzea jiangxiensis; assembly: GCF_900104175.1. Lineage (GTDB taxonomy): Bacteria > Actinomycetota > Actinomycetes > Mycobacteriales > Pseudonocardiaceae > Lentzea > Lentzea jiangxiensis. The sequence goes on along the minus strand of NZ_FNIX01000021.1, from coordinate 96,698 downwards.
TCTTCAGGGCAGGGTGTCCAGCCTGACGCGGTGGTAGTGGGCCAGCGCCACGGTGCCGCCCACCGCGGCGATCGCGCTGACCACCAGGCCGGCCTGCGACACGGCGCTCATGCCCGTCCCCTCGCCGAGCAGCTCGATCCCGATCCACGCCGCGACGATCGGGTTCACGACGGTCTGCCCGGCCACGACGAGGTCCGGCGGCCCGGCGGCGTACCCGAGCTGGATGAACCAGGCCCCGGACAGGAACGCCACCACCAGCCCGCCGAGCGAGACCCACTCGACCACCGGCAGCGCGGTCGTGACGTCCCGCACCAGCACGGCCACGAGCCCGTACGCGATTCCGGCACCCACGGCCAGCGCCAGTGCACGCACCGCGCCCGCGGTGAAGGTCGCCGCGACGACGCACACCAGCACGCCCGCGACCACGAGCTGCCCGGCCTGCAACGCCACCTTCGGCGAGACCTGGGTCGGCACCGCCGCGCCCGCTGCGATGGTCACGAACACCACGATCCCCGCCGTCGCCACCAGCGCCGCGACCGCCGGCACACCGGTGGGGCGCCGGGCACGGGCCACCGCGATGATCGGGATGGCCAGCGCGTTCAGCGGCGCGACCACCGAGACCGGGGCCAGTGCCAGCGCGACGACCTGCAGCACCGCGCACGCGAACAGCACGAGGAACCCGCGGACCCAGCGGCGTGACCGCACGAGCTGCAGGGCCGAGGTGAGCTTCAGGTCCGTCGTCTCGCGGACCCCGGCGTGCTGCCACATCGCGCCGAGCGCGCTGCACCCGGCCGCGAGCACAGCGCAGAGGATCGCGACCCCGACCACCTGGCCGATCCTACGCCGCCGGTGCTATGGTTCATTACATGAGTAACGAACCAGGGAAGTAGTCGTGTTCGACGACCGGAGCCCGATCTACCGGCAGATCGCGGACCGGATCAAAGCCGACGTGCTCAGCGGGGCGTTGAAGGCGGACGAGCAGGTCATGTCGACCAACCAGTACGCCGCCTACTACCGGATCAACCCGGCGACCGCCGCGAAGGCGTTCCAGCAGCTCGTGGACGAGCAGGTGCTCTACAAGAAGAGGGGGATCGGGATGTTCGTGAGCACGCAGGCTCGCGACATGCTGCGGGCACAGGGGAGGGAGACCTTCTTCGGCGAGGTGGTGGACCCGATGGTCGCGGAGGCGCGTGCCATCGGCATCCCGCTCTCCGAGGTCATCCGCCGGATCGAACAGCACGAGAAGAACGGGGGCGTGTGATGCGAGTCGACGTGCAGGGCTTAACGGTTCGCTACGGGGACGTGACGGCCGTGGACGACATGAGCTTCTCCCTGCAGGGCAACAAGATCTACGGACTGCTCGGCCGCAACGGCTCCGGCAAGACCAGCCTGATGTCGGCGCTGGCGGGCTACCGCAGGCCGGTGGGATCCGTTCAGCTCGACGGCGCGCCGGTCTTCGAGAACGCCGCCGCCCTGCGCCAGGTCTGCCTCGTGCGGCACAGCGCGCACGCCGCGGACAAGGGCGACAAGGTCTCGTACGTCCTGGAGTACGGCGCCGCGTGGCGGGACACCTGGGACAACGGGTACGCGCTGGAACTGGTGGAGCTCTTCAAGATCCCGCTCGGGACCAAGGTCGGCGAGCTGTCGCTGGGCCAGCGGTCCGCGCTCGGGGTGGTGATCGGGCTCGCCAGCCGGTCGCCGCTGACGATGCTCGACGAGTCGCACCTCGGCATGGACACGCCGACGAGGTACGCGTTCTACGACACGCTGCTGCACGACTTCATGGAGCACCCGCGCACGATCATCATCTCCACGCACCTCATCGAGGAGCTGTCCTCGCTGCTGGAGGAGGTGCTGATCATCGACGCCGGCCGCCTGGTGCTGCAGGAGGAGGCGGACGTGCTGCGCTCGCGCGGCACCGAGGTCACCGGGAACGCCTCGGACGTCGACGAGTTCACCGCCGGGCTGACCGTGCTCAGCAGCAGGTCGCTGGGGCGCACCAAAGCCGCGATGGTCTACGGCGCGCTCGCAGACGACCAGCTGGTCCGCGCGCGCCAGCTGGGCCTGGAGCTCGGTCCGATCGCGTTGCAGGACCTGTTCGTCCACCTCACCGAACCGGTGGGGGGCAAGCGGTGAAGATCTTCCGACACCTGACCACGTCGCTCGTCACGTTCTGCGCGCTGGTCGCGGGCGGCGCGTTCGTGTTCGCCGTGGCGGTGACGTTCGCCGTCTCGCTCTTCCGCGATGTCGAGATCAGCGCGTGGAACGTCGCCGCGTCCCAGATCGGTCCCTGGTTCCTGCTGTTCATCGGTGTCTACGCGATCCACAACATGTTGCCGATCGCCGTCGCGCACGGCCGCACACGGCGTGAGTTCCTCGTTGCGGCGTCGGTGTTCTCGGTCGTGCTGGCGGTTCTGATGACGGCGGTCGAGTGGCTCGGTTTCCTCGTCGAGGGCGGGATCTACTCGCTGATGGACTGGAGGGCGGACGAGCACGCCGCCCAGCCGGCGTACTTCCTGATGTACCTGGTGTGGTTCGCGGTCGGCATGCTCTGCGCGGCGGCGTTCGACAGGTACGGCCCGGGCGGGGTCTTCGTGCTGCCGGTGGCGTTCGCGCTCGTGGTCGTGACGCGGGTGCAGATGCCGGGGGCGGGCAACCTGCCGTTCGTGCAGGACATCCCGGTGCTGCTCGGCCCGGGGTGGACCGCGGCGCTGGCGGCGTCGTTCGCGGTGGCGCTGGCCGGGACGTGGGCGATCGCGCGGGACATGCCGATCCGGACCCGGTCGGTGTGACTCAGCCGCTCTCCCGCACCACCAGCGAGGGTTCGAAGACCACCGACGTGACGGGGGAGCGCGGCTTGGTGATCTGCCGCAGCAGCTGACGGGCCATCTCCGCGGCCATGTCGCTGATCGGCTGCCGGACGGTCGTGAGCTCGGGTTCGGACGTCAGCGCGGCAGTGCTGTCGTCGAACCCGACGACCGCCACGTCGTCCGGCACCTTGCGGCCCCCGCGGTGCAGCACGGGGATGGCGCCGTTCGCCATGAGGTCCGAGGCGATGAAGACGCCGTCGACGTCCGGGCAGCAGCGCAGCAGCTGTTCCATCGCGGCGGCACCGGACTGCCGGGTGAAGTCCCCGTGCACGACCACGGCGTCCGGCACCTCGGCCATGAACCCCGTGAGCCGGTCCTGGCCCGCCGGGGTGTCCTGCGGTCCGGTGATCGTCGCGATCTTGCCGCACCGCAACGACTTCAGCCTTCGTCCGGCCAGGGCGGCGCCGGCCGTCTGGTCCACGTCCACGTACGTGATCGGCATCGGGTCGAGCGGGCGGCCGGCCAGCACGACTGGCAGCCCTTCCGCGATCAGCTGCCGCGGCACCGGGTCGGACGGGTAGGTGTGCACGAGGATCACGCCGTCGAGCCGCCCGCACCGCAGGTCGCTCAGCGCCTGCTCGCGCGTGCCCGGCCCGGTCATCATCAGCACCAGGTGCACGCCGAGCGGCCGCACGACCCCGGTGACGCCGCTGACGACGCTCGCGAGGTGCGGGTCGCCGAGCATCCGGCGCTCGTCCGGCAGCAGGAGCCCGATCGCGTCGGCCCGGCGCGTGACCAGCGAGCGCGCCGCGATGTTCGGCAGGTAACCGGTGCTGGAGATGGCTCTCTCGACCGCGTGCCGCAGCGCCTCGTCGACCGTCGAGGCGCCGTTCACGACCCTCGACGCCGTCGCGCGCGACACCCCGGCGACGCGGGCGACCTCCTCCAGCGTCACGCGCCTCACCCGGCCGCCAGTTCCGCCGTGCGGTGGCGTTCCATCAGGGCGACCACCTCGGCGGTCGGCGGGTGGGTGATGGCCTGCCTGGCCGACCGGATGACCTCGAGCGACTCGGTGAGGTGGGCGCGCACGAACTGCTCCCGCGCGTCCGGATCGGTCGACGCGAGCTGGATCTCGGCGTCGGTCGGCATCCCGGGCATGTCGTGCCCGGCGTGGTGGTTCACGTACGGCGCGTCGAGCAGTGTGCGCAGCGCGGCGAGCTCGGTGTTCCGGTTCTCCCTGAGCTCCGCCCTGCCGGTGGGGCCGAGCAACTCGAGCGCCTGCTCGTCGGTGGCGATGGCCAGCTCGACGAACGCTCGTTCCGTTGCGCCGTAACCGTTCTGCGTGCTCGACGGCGCTGGTGGCGGAGGAGGAGCCGCTGGAGGTGGAGCCTGCTGGCAGGCCGCGAGAAGGCCTGCCAGCAGGAGCACTGTCATCCGTGGTTGCCGTTGTGGTCGCACTTGATCACCACGTTGATGCAGTTGCGGACGCGGCGTTCCATCTCGGCGCGCGGCCACACGTTGAAGAAGTCGCCGTGCATCGTCTGCCCCGTGCCCGAGGACAACCGCAGACCGGCGGTGGTGCCGTTGACCGGGTACCGCAGCACCATGCGGAGCTTCGGCACCGGCACCGGGTGGCTCGACGGGCAGCCGCCCGCGACCGGGTAGGACATGTGGGACTTGTGGTCGGACGAGTCGAGGTTGCGGCCGTCCCAGCACTGCGGGAAGTCCAGGTAGGTCTCGAGCATCGTGCCGGCCGGGCACTGCACGAAGTTCTTCGACGGGTTGACGTGCCCGGCGTGCAGGCAGGACCAGCGCGCGATGCTGTCGGCGTCGCCCGTGGCCTTCGCGTTGCCCGCCACGATCTTGAGCCCGTACGGCGTGGGCTGGATCGCCGCCGGGTTGTTCACGCCCTCACCGAGGTAGTAGAAGGTGACGCCGGTGGGGGCGATCGCGGTGTTGTCGCGGTACAGCGTCGGCACCCAGTACGACGAGATGTCGGAGACCGGGTTGCAGTTGCCCGTCGCGCCTTCGAGGGTCTGCTGGTTCGAGCGGGCGTTCGTCGAGCGGTTGCCGAAGAAGTCGTGCGAGTGGGACGCGCCCGGCAGGTTCGGCAGCACGATCGGGTCGTCCGGCAGGCGGTGGCTGATCGGGCATTCCGCGAGGAACTCGGCGACGCGCACCGGTTCCCCCTGCGCCGCAACGGGAACGCTGAGAGCCGTGGCTATCAGCCCGATGACGGCGGCTATGTGGAACAAAGGCTTCCTCATTGAAGCTTCCTCTCCGCAGCAGGATTGGGAGAGCGCTCTCACGCCCTTCGAGCATGACGCAGCCCGCAATCGGGCGTCAATCCGCAAGAAACGTTCAGAAGTCCCGGTTTTCTTGACACGGCGTGGGCGGTGCCCCGACTCTCGGCTCTGAACTCCTGTCGCAAGAGAGCGCTCTCTCGCCTTCACCTCCCCGTTCTCCGGCACCAGGAGCACCCATGTCAGGAAGGCTTCACCGCGGAAGACTCCCCCTGCTCGCCGCAGCGGTGGTCGCGGCGGCACTGGTCGTGCCCGTGCAGGCGTCCGCCGCCGGTCCGCTGATCTCCCAGAACCGCCCGGTCACCGCGTCGAGCAGCGAGAACGCCGCCTTCGCCGCGACCGCCGCGGTCGACGGCGACGCGGGCACCCGGTGGTCGAGCACGTTCAGCGACCCCCAGTGGATCCAGATCGACCTCGGCTCGTCCGCCCGGGTCGACCAGGTGGTCCTCGCCTGGGAGACGGCGAGCGCGCGGGCCTACGCGCTCAGCATCTCGCCCGATGGCACGAACTGGCGGGAACTTCGTCGAACGACGACCGGTCCCGGCGGCACCGAGACGCTCGCGGTCACCGGCACCGGCCGGTACGTGCGCCTCGACCTCACCCAGCGCGCGACCCAGTGGGGCTACTCGCTGTGGGAGTTCCAGGTGTTCGGCACCCGTGACGGCGGCGGCGCGGAAACCCTGCTCTCGTACGGCAGAACCGGTGCCGCGTCGACGTTCCAGGACGACCCGAACTGCGGTCAGTGCACGCCCGCCAAGGCATTCGACCGCGATCCCGCCACGCGCTGGGCGACGAGCCCGACGAACGGCTGGGTCGACCCCGGCTGGATCTCCGTCGACCTGGGCGCTCCCGCGCAGATCTCGAAGGTCGTGCTGCAGTGGGACCCGGCGTTCGCGACGGCGTACCGGCTGGAGGTCTCCGACGACAACGTGAACTGGCGGCAGATCTACTCGACGACCACCGGCCGCGGGTTCAAGGAGACGCTGACGGTCAGCGGCACCGGCCGCTACGTGCGGATGTACGGCACGGCCAGGTCGAACGGCTACGGCTACTCGTTGTGGGAGTTCCAGGTCCACGGCACGGGCGGCGCGCCGATCACGCCGCCTCCGTTGCCGCCGAACCCGTCGTTCCCGGGCAGGCTGGTGTGGTCGGACGAGTTCAACGCTCCCGCGGGCACGGGACCGGACGCCTCGAAGTGGCAGCCGGAGGTCGGGCCGGGCGTGAACAACGAGCTGCAGTACTACACGAACAACAACAACGCCCGGCACGACGGCAACGGCAACCTGGTGCTGCAGGCCCGCCGTGAGGTCACGCCCGGCAGCGCGTGCCCGGTGGACCCGGTGAGCGGCAGCACGACCTGCCAGTACACGTCGGCGCGGCTCAACACCTACGGCAAGTTCACCTTCACCTACGGCCGGGTCGAGGCGCGCATCAAGGTGTCGTCGACGCAGGGGCTCTGGCCCGCGTTCTGGATGCTCGGCGCGGACTTCTTCGACCAGCGCAGGCCGTGGCCCTACACCGGCGAGATCGACATCATGGAACACGTCGGCAAGGAGCCGAACCGGGTCTACTCGACGCTGCACGCCCCGCAGTACTTCGGCGCGGGCGGCCACGGCTCGCCGCTCGACCTGGGCCAGCCCGCGTCGTCGGCGTTCCGGACCTTCGCGGTCGAGTGGGACTCCAGCCACATGACGTTCTCCGTGGACGGCAACAGGTTCTTCACCGTCGACCGGAACGTGCTGGAGACGACGCGCGGACCGTGGGTCTACGACCACCCGTTCTTCATCATCATCAACAACGCGGTGGGTGGGGACTGGCCCGGCCCGCCGGGGGCCGGGACGCAGCTGCCGCAGGACATGGTGCTGGACTACGTCAGGGTGTACCAGTGAGCGAGATCCGTGCCGGCGCCGAGACGTCGAACGCCTCGCTGACGGCCTCCACCTCGATCTGCGCGGTGTCACCGTTCGCCAGCGCGATCGCGGGCACGAAGTACGCGTCGTTCGCCGTGCCGCCGAGGAAGACCCGGCCGGAGCCCGTCCCCTGGTAGACCCGGTACTGCCGGATCGCGCCGGGGGAGCGGGTCCAGGTGAGCCGTGCCGACACCGTGGTGGTGTCGACGCGGCTCACCTGCTCGACCTGGACGTGCGACGGGGCGGCGGGCGGTGTCATGACCGGGTTCGTGACCCCGATCCGGCCGATGAGGGCGGTGACCGCGGCACCGGGCAGCACCCGCAGCGAGATCTCCGTCAGCGTCGAGCCGGAGTGCTCGCCGAGCGGGAACGCGCTGCGCCGCCACCCGCCGCCGGCCCCGCCGAGGTCGAGGACGCGCTCGGTCGTCCCGAACCGCAGGACCGCCTGCAGACGGGACGGGCCGGCGCCGGTGCGGTGGACGACCTCGAACCAGGTGGAGCCGGTGATCTCGAGCGACGTCGCGAACAGGCGGACGTCGCCGGCGGACTGCGGGGTGCCCGTGATCTTCAGCGCGGTGCCGCCGTCGAAGGGGTCGTCCCAGTCGAGCGACGGCGTGACCGGCGTGGCGGCGCCGGTGACGCTCCACCGCCACGTCGGCAGGACGTCCTGCAGCGACAGGTTGTTCCACGCCTGCGTCGAGCGGACCGTCCCGTTCACGGCGAACTTCCTGCCGTGGCCGGTGTTGAAGTTCGTGACGAACGGCAGCGACGTGATCGGCGTCAGCTCGGTGACGTAGTGCGCGATGCCCTTCCAGTTCGCCGTCGTCGTGGTGTTGGACGGATCGCCGTTCTGGCCGACCCAGAACCTGTTGTCGCGGGCGTAGAAGTCCGCCGGGCTCGACGCGGACTTGAAAGTCCACTCGGGACGGTACAGGCCGAGCGACGTCACGTGCGGCCTGCCCTCGGGGAAGACCGAGGCCCAGCCGACGCCCGTGTTGTAGCCGTTCGCCTCCACGTCCACACCGGACGCCAGGTCGTACGGGCTGCGGCCCATCTGCCGCGCGAGCGCTGCCGAGTTCGCGAGGCCCTGCGCGCTCCACCAGAAGTTGAGGAACATCTCGTCGGACTGCTCGAAGAACGCCCGGTTGCGCGCGGTCAGGGCGTTCTGCCAGCTGACGCTGCCGGTGTCGGTCATGGCGTCGTACCAGATGACCCGCAGGCCGGACTTCTTCAGGTAGACGATGAAGTCGCGCATGTCGCCGGCCAGCCGGGTGTCGCCGCCGGCGGTCTCCTGGTTGAGGAACCAGCCGTCGAAGCCGTGGTGACGCGCGACCTGGACCATCTTGTCCGCCACGGGGAACCTGTCGCCCTCGCGCCGCACGAAGTCGCGGACCCACTGGAGCTGACCGCCGTACGCGGTCGGCGGGAGGAACACGTTGCCGATCACCCGCACGCCGTTGCGGTGCGCCGCGTCGGTGACGGTCGGGTTCGGGGCGAGGATCAGCCCCTCGGACGCCGAACCGCCCCAGAACACCAGCTCGTCGATGTACTGCCAGTAGTTCGTGGCGTAGTGGTCCATGCCGGGCGAACCCTGCGCGGGGTTGCCGCTCGTCGGCGCGTACGCCACGAGCGCCTGCACCCTGGCTTCGTCCGGGCGCGCGTGCGCGTTGGCCGGTCTGGCCGGGACGACGCGCTTCGCGAGCGGCACGGTGCTGCGGTTGTACTTCGCGTCCCGGTCCGTCGCCGGGTCCCAGTCCAGGATCGTCGAGGGGTGCCAATAGGACGCGAATGGTTGCGCGACCTCCGCGGCGGACAGGGGAGTCTCGGGCAGCAGACCGGTGAGAGCCGCTGCGGAGCTCAGGACGAGGAACTGTCTGCGGGTGGGCATCCGATCACCCTCGTGCTCCGTCCGATCCACCGCATACCGCTTCCACGGTGACCGGACAGGACGACAACGTCCCGGTCCGCTCCGCTGGGTAACGGGAGGTTGATTTCGCGAACACCCGTCGAACACCGTCGAAATGTCCCGGCAACCATCCGAGTGGCCGAATCCGTTCCGGGCTACCGGGCGGTAGCGTGAGCCCCGCCGTCGCTTTGGTTACCCTGCAACCAATAGAGGTGTCTTCGTCGTGCGCATCAAATCTGTGCTTGCGGCGCTGGTCCTGGCGCTGATCCCAGCCACCGCCCCCGCCGTCGCCACCGCGGCGGCCAACCCCCACGAACGCGGCCCCGCACCCACGGCCGCCTCGGTCGAAGCCTCCCGGGGCACGTTCGCCGTGACGTCCGCGGCCGTCGCCCGCCAGTCGAACTTCGGCGGCGGCACCGTCTACACCCCGACCAGCGACCTCACGTTCGGTGCGATCGCCGTGTCCCCCGGTTTCACCGCCACCCAGTCGTCGGTCGCGCACTTCGGCCCGCGCCTCGCGTCCTACGGCTTCGTGGTGATCACCATCAACACCCTGTCGGGCTTCGACGACCCGGACAGCCGGGGCCGCCAGCTGCTCGCGGCGCTGGACTACGTGGTCCGCACCAACCCCCGGGTCGACGCCTCGCGGCTCGCCGTGATGGGCCACTCGATGGGCGGCGGGGGAGCGCTGCGCGCCTCCGCGACGCGCCCGGCGTTGCAGGCCTCGATCCCGATGGCCGGCTGGCACACGACCAAGAACTGGTCGACGGTCCAGGTCCCGACCCTGGTGCTCGGCGGTCAGAACGACCCCACGGCGCCCAACTCGCAGCACTCGACGCCGTTCTACAACTCGATCACGGCCGCGCCGGACAAGGCGTTCCTCGAACTGCGCGGCGGTGACCACTCGGCACCGCGCAGCGACAACGTGACGGTGCGCAAGTACACGCTGTCGTGGCTCAAGCGGTTCGTCGACGACGACCTGCGGTACGACCAGTTCCTGTGCCCGGCCCCCGCGCCGAACACGCTCATCAGCGCCTACCGGGACACCTGCCCCCACGCGTGAGCGAAGGGGCTGTGCCGGACAGCGCGACGGCCCGGCACAGCCCCTCCTCACCGGCTCACTCGTAGGCGATCGCGTCCAGCACGTTCAGGCGCGCGGCCCGGATGGCCGGCAGGATCGCGGCGACCACGCCGACGAACGCCGCCACCACCAGGTACTGGACCATCGTCATCCACGGGAAGCCGATCTCCGAGATGCCCTGGTCCTTCAGCGCCTGCACGGTGCTGACGCCGAGCGCGAGGCCGACCGCGAGGCCGAGCACCGCGCCGAACACCGAGATCACCACCGACTCGACGGTGATCATCCGCATCACCTGCGCCCGCCGCATGCCGATCGCGCGCAGCAGGCCCAGCTCACGGGTCCGCTCGATCACCGACAGCGCCAGCGTGTTGATGACGCCCAGGACGGCGATCAGGATCGCCAGCGCCAGCAGGATCTGGATCATCAGCAGGACCGTGTCGAACTGCGAGGTCGTCTGCTTCACGAACCCGCTGCGGTCCTGGACGGTGATCTCCGGGTTGTCCGCGAACAACGGCTCGACCCGCTTCTGCACGTCCGCCACGTTCGTCCCCGGCCGCACCTGGGCGAAGGCCTGGCCGATCTGGTCGGACCGGAACTCCTTGCTCGCCGACTCCGGCAGCACCAGCGCGCCCTGCAGCACCTGCGACTTGGCCCAGACGAACGCCACCGTGTACGTGCGGGGCTCGCCCTTGGCCAGTTGCAGCGTGATGGTGCTGCCGACGGCCCAGTTCTTCTCGGTCGCGAGGTCCTCCGGCAGGCCGATCTGGTCGTCCCGCAGCGGTGTGATGTCACCGGACTTCGGCTTGAGGGCGAACATCTCCTTCAGCGCGGTCACGTCGGTCACGGCGACCGCGAAGAGCTGGTCCTCGCCCTGCAGCACGCCGTCCTGCGACCAGCCGAACGCCGACTTCACGCCGTCGGTCTTCTCGACCTTCGTCAGCACGTCCCGCGGGAACGTCGCCGGCTGGCCCTCCATCTGGCCCTCGCCGGAGATGATCAGGTCGGTCTGCAGCTGCCCGGATGCCAGCTTCTCGATCGACTTCGTCGCCGACGTCAGCACCACGCTCACGCCGGTGATCAGCGAGATGCCGACCATCAGCGCGGCCGCGGTGATCGCGGTGCGCCGCGGGTTGCGCGCGGAGTTGCGGCGGCCCAGCAGCCCCGGCATCGACCACGACAGCAGGCGGCCGATCAACGACACCATCGGCTTCGACAGGATCGGCGTCAGCAGTGCGACACCGACGAACGCCACCAGGATGCCGCCGAAGATCAACGGCAACGAGGCCTGGTTGAACCCGAACGCGAGCGACGCGCCACCCGCGGCGGCCACCAGGGCACCGGTGATCGTGATCTTGGTGAGCGGCCGGTCCGGCGTCGCCGCCTCGCGCATCGCCGCCACCGGCGCGATCCGCGACGCCCGCAGCGCCGGCATGACCGCGGCGACCACGGTGACGATCATGCCCACCGCGAACGACGAGATGATCGCCGACATCGGCACGCCGATCCCCGCGAGCTGCAGGTTGGTGCCGCCCACCGAGCTGAAGATCTTCGCCAGCAACGCGCCGATGCCGATGCCCGCCGCGAGACCGACGATCGAGGCGATCAGGCCGATCACCAACGCCTCCAGCACCACGGACCCGATGACCTGGCCGCGCGAGGCGCCCATCGACCGCAGCAGCGCCAGCTCCCGCGTGCGCTGGGCGACGATGATGGAGAACGTGTTCAGGATGATGAAGATGCCGACGAACAACGCGATGCCGGCGAACCCGAGCAGCACGTAGTTGAAGAACTTCAGGCCCTCGTTGACCTGGTCGGCCTGCTCCTTCGCGAGCACCGCACCGGTCTTGACGTCGTAGCCGGAGCCGAGCTTGGCGGCGACGGCGTCCCGCAGCGCGTCGTCCGACGTGCCCTGCGCCGCCGTGACGGTGATGCCGGAGAACACGTCCTTCTTGCCCAGCAACAGCTGCTGCGCGACGGGCTCGGTGAACGCCACCGACAGCTCGCCGCCGAGCGAGTCGCGGCCGCCCGCGTACTCGTAGATGCCCGTGATCTTGAACGTCTTCTTCGGCTCCAGCGTCAGCAGCGCGATGTTGTCGCCGACCCGGAAACCGCCGGTCGTCGCGAGGAACCCGCCGACGGCGACCTCGTTCTCGGCCTGAGGTGCCTTGCCGTCGCGGATCTTCTCCTGACCCGTGCCGGTCCAGTTGTAACCGAACCGCGGCGAGCCCGACGTCGTGATGACCTTGCCGTTCTTGCCGATCGGCCGCGCGGACCCCTGCACGTCACCGACGGCCGACGCCACCCCCGGCACCGACTTCACATCCGCGATCGCCTGCGGCGTCAGCGGTTCGGGCTGCTTGCCCTTCTCCTGCTTCGGCGACACCGACACGTCCACGCCGGCGAAGGCCGACGAGAACAGGTCGGTGAACGACCTCTGCAGCGTGTCCGTCAGGACGAACGAACCCGACACGAACATCACGCCCAGCACGACGGCGAGCGCGGACAGCACAAGTCTGAGCTTGCGCGAGAGCAAGCTCTTGATGGTCGCCTTAAACATGCGGCACCACGACGCCGTCGAGGTGCTTCATCGTGTCGAGGACCTCTTCCGCGGACGGCGACAGCAGCTCGCGGACGATGTTGCCGTCCTTGAGGAAGATGACGCGGTCGGCGTACGAAGCGGCGTTCGGGTCGTGCGTGACCATCACGATCGTCTGCCCGAACTCACGGGCGGACCGCTGCAGGAACGCGAGCACCTCGGCACCGGACTGCGAGTCCAGGTTGCCGGTCGGCTCATCGGCGAACACGACCTCGGGCCGTGACACCAACGCGCGCGCACACGCCACGCGCTGCTGCTGACCGCCCGACAGCTGCGTCGGCCGGTGGGTCAGCCTGTCCCTCAGACCCACCGTGTCGACGACGACGTCGAACCACTCCCTGTCGACCTTCCTGCCGCCGATCGCGAGCGGCAGCGTGATGTTCTCCTCCGCGGTCAGCGTCGGCAGCAGGTTGAACTGCTGGAAGATGAAACCGACCTTGTCGCGCCGCAGCTCCGTCAGCCCGCGGTCCTTCAAGCCGGTCACCTTCGTGCCACCGACCCACACCTCGCCCCGCGTCACGTCGTCCAGGCCTGCCAGGCAGTGCATCAGCGTGGACTTGCCCGACCCCGACGGGCCCATGATCGCGGTGAACCTGGACTTCTCCAGGTCGACGCTCACCCCCGCGAGCGCGGTCACGGCGGCATCGCCGGACCCGTAGGACTTCCAAACGTCGACGGCTCTGGCCGCGACTCCATCGGACGCGCTCACCCTTTGTTCCCCTCTGTGGGTCTCTTGTGCGCACCATCATCGACGACGCCGTCGCACGCGGGATCGGGTTCTCCCCTGAGACGAACCCTGAACCAGTGTGCCCCCACCCCCGGCAGAACACGCTGAGAGAACTCTCAGCTCCGGTGCGTGCGCGTCGCGTGGCCGCGAGAGGAACGTTATTTCACCGGCGGCGCACTGTCTTCCGCCTTCGGATGACTAGGCGGTCAACTTCCGTCGCAAGGGGACGGTCGGTTCCATCCGCCATGAAACCAGTTCGACGCGGAGACCTTCCCTCAACGCGTTGGCGGCGAGCCAGTGGTCCACGTCGCCGTGGTAGGCGTTCGCCGGCCGGGGCCAGCGGTCCAGCCACTCGAGGAACGCCGCGTTGCAGGCGATCGGCCCGCCGGGCGGACGCACCCCGAGCACGAGCACGGGGTCCTCCCCGGTGGTGAAGGAGGCGGCGATGTCGTGCGCACCACCGAAGAGGACCCGATCCGCGCCCAGTTCACGTGCTTTGTCCGCCACCCCGAAGAACGCCGACCCACGTCCGAACGACCGCACCACCAGCTGGTGCGCACCGTGGTCCGCTTCGAGGAACTCGTCGGCGAACGTGCCGTCATCGGCCAGCACCAGCACGTTCGTGCCGCCGGGGAGCGCCCCGACCTGCCCTGGATGCGTGACGCCGATGACCGTGATGCCCACGACTCCCATACTGCCGAGCCCGTGTTACCCCTTGGCACCGAGCGCGTTAAACAAGTTTCGGGAGCACCTCGGCACCGAAGAGCCGGATCGTCTCGACGACCGACTCGTGCGGCATGCCACCGATGTCCACCATCACCAGGTGCGTGTCGATGGACAGCAGCTCCGCCAGCGCGTTGAGCCGCCCCGCCACCTCGTCCGGCGTCCCGCACACCGCCGCACCGTCCATGATCGCGTCGACATCGATGTCGCCGTCCCCGCGCCACGGGTCCGCGAACCGCGCGTACTCGGCGAGGTGCGGCCGCCACCGCTCCCGCGCGTCCTCGTTCGCCACGAACACGTGACTGGGCACGCCCACCCGTCCACCGGGGAAGCGCTCGCGGTAGCGCTGCACCACCTCGCCGTACATCGACGGGTCCCGCAACGTCGACGGCAGCATCAGCGGCATGCCGAGCTCCGCGCCCAGGTCCGCCGACACCGCCGACCCCGACCCGATCCACACCGCCGGCCGCGGCGTCTGCACCGGCCGGGGCGTCGTCGTCACCTCGCTGAGCTGCCCCCGGAACTTGCCGTCCCAGCTCACCTCCGGCTCCTCGAGGAGCTTGAGCAGCAACCGCAGGTGCTCCTCGAACCGCGCCCGCAGCTCACCGGGCTGCACGCCGAACGCCGCGTCGGTCTGCTGGTCCACCCCGCGCGCCACGATCAGCTCCGCACGCCCCTGCGACAGCACGTCGAGCGTCGCCAGCGCCTCCGCCACCAGCACCGGGTCGCGGTGGGCGAGCAGCGTCACCCCGGTCGACAGCTTCAGCGTGGACGTCCGCGCCGCCACGGACGCCAGCAGCAGTTCCGGCGCCGACACGATGTAGCGCGTGAAGTGGTGCTCGCCGATCGCGACGCCCGCGAACCCCGCCTCCTCGGCCACCACGGCCTGCTCGACCATCGCGCGCAGCCGGTCGGCCTGGGACACCTCTTCGCCGGTGCACGGGTTGGGCAGGTGGTCACCCAGGATCAGCAGGTAGACGTCCATGCCCGTCATTTTCCATCCGTCCGGTGCAAGATGGTTGACATGGTCATCAAAAATGAGGCCGAGAGCCGCTACGAGGTCCACGTCGACGGCAAGCTCGCCGGTTTTCTGGAGTACCGCGACGTCGCCGGCGTCCTGGCGCTCGTGCACACCGAGGTCGACGACGCCTACGCCGGTCAGGGCCTCGGAGGACAGCTCGCCGAGTTCGCCTTGGACGACGTCCTGGCCCGTGATGTCAAGATCTCCCCGCTGTGCCCGTTCGTGGCGAAGTACATCGACAAGCACCCCGAATACAGGGTTACTATCCGGTAAGAATTAGTTGCTGTCGCTAACGACGAGGTGGGCGAGCGTGTGGAGTGAGCCGGGCGCGTTCGAGGTGGCACCAGGTGTGCACCGCATTCCGCTGCCGCTGCCGAACGACGGGCTGCGCGCGGTCAACGTCTACGCGGTCGAGGACGGCGACGGGCTCGTCATGATCGACTCGGGCTGGGCGCTCGACGAGGCGAAGGACCAGCTCGAAGCGGCGCTCGGCACGCTCGGCAAGGGCTTCGAGGACATCCGGCGGTTCCTCGTCACGCACGTCCACCGCGACCACTTCACGATGGCGGTGTCGCTGCGCCGCTTGTTCGGCAGCAGGATCGGCCTGGGCCTGGGCGAGCAGCCGTCGTTGCGGCACATGCTGCACGGCCAGGACGACCAGCACGTGTCGGACCTGCGCAAGTGGGGTGCGGCGGAGCTGGCGGAGACGTGGGTCAAGATCATGCACCACGTCGACCGCGGTGAGGCGCTGCGCGACTACGAGGAGCCCGACGAGTGGCTCGTCCGCAGCACCGTCGGCCTCGAGCACCGCGAGCTGGAGGTCGTCCCGACGCCCGGCCACACGCGGGGCCACGTCGTGTTCGTCGACCACGCCGCGAAGGTGCTGTTCTCCGGCGACCACGTGCTGCCGCACATCACGCCGTCGATCGGCTTCGAGCCGTTGCGGCCGGAACTGCCGCTCGGCGACTACATGACGTCGCTGCGCCTGACCCGCGAGCTGCCGGACCTGCGGCTGCTGCCCGCGCACGGCCCGGTGACCGACAGCTCGCACGCGCGCGTCGACGAGCTGCTGCGGTTCCACGAGCAGCGCCTGGAGGAGATCGGCAAGGCGGTGGCGGGCAGCGCGTTCGAGACCGCCCGCAAGATCGGCTGGACCCGCCGGCAGCGCCGGTTCGACGACCTCGACATGTTCAACCAGGTGCTGGCCGTCGGCGAGACGGCCGCCCACCTCGACGTTCTCGTCGAACGTGGCGAATTGACCCGGACCGAGAACGCCGGCGTGCTCGAATACACCGCGTGACACCACTTCAGCTGGCCGCCTGGACCTGGAAGATCCCCCGCAGGGGCAGGGGTTTCTGGTTCTCGCTGGCGATCGACGTCCTGTGGCCCGTCGTCGTGCTGTTCGTGCGGCTGCGGGTGCGGGGCAGGCACCACGTCCCCGGCAACGGCGGCGTGGTGCTCGCGTTCAACCACCTGTCGAACGCGGACGCCGTCGCGGCCGTCGTGTTCGCGCTCCTGTCGAACCGGGTGCCGCGGGTGCTCGCCAAGGCCTCCCTGTGGCGCCTGCCGCTCTTCGGCCGGGTCATGCGGTCCGGCGGGCACATCCCCGTCGAACGCGGCACCGTGAAGGCCTCGGAGGCGCTCAAGCCCGCTGTGGAGGCGCTGCGCGCGGGCAGGTGCGTGATGGCGTTCCCGGAGGGCACCTTCACGAACGACCCGGACGGCTGGCCGATGAAGGGCAAGTCGGGGGTCGCGCGGATGGCCCTCGAGGCCCGCGTGCCGGTCGTGCCGGTCGCCGAGTGGGGCACGCAGGACCTGCTGCCCAGGGGCTCGGTCCTGCCGAGGTTGTTGCCCCGCAAGAGGATCGAGGTCGTCGCGGGTGCTCCCGTGGACCTGTCGGACCTCTACGACCGCGAGCTGACGGCGGAGGTGCTCGACGAGGCCACGTCGCGGGTCATGGACGCCATCACGACGATGCTGTCGGGCATACGTTCCGCTGGATCGGGTAGCCAAGGTGCATGACCACGCGAGAAGAGTTCGAGTTGCGCAAGGGACGCCGTCCCGGTGGCACGGGAATCTGGGCGCCGGTCTTCCCCGAACCCCGCGAGCCCCAGGAATGGGTCGTGCAGGCCGATGACGAACCGGTGATCGTCCGGAGCGTCGACTGACGTCCACACCGTTCATCCAGTTCACCTGGACGGCGTCTAGGGCACATAGACGCGTCTAGCTACCGTAGACGCCATGACCCTGGACGAAGCACTGCTGGCAGCGGCACGGACGGCGGGCACCGCCTCCGCCGCTGCCCAGGAGCAGGCCGACGTCGCAAAGGCCGTCTACCACCACACCGTGCTGCGACTGCACCGCGCGGGCGGGTCCCTGCGCGAGATCGCCGAAGCGCTGGGCATGAGCCACCAGCGCGTGCACCAGATCGTGGAGCAGTCCAAGCGGACCGAACGCTGCCGGTTCTGCGAGCGCGTCGCCGCGGACGTGGACAAGATGATGGCGGGACCTGCCGCCGTGATCTGCGACATCTGCATCGCCGAGGCCCGGGTGGGGGAGGTCGGCGACTGCTCCTTCTGCAGCGGGACCGCACCGGTCTTCTCCGGCGCGGAAGCGCGGATCTGCCGGTCGTGCCTGGACTTCAGCGCCGCCGTGATCAGCGGGGCAGCTTCACCACGGTGACGAAGAAGTCGTCGATCTGGCGGACGACCTCGATGAACCGGTCGAAGTCCACCGGCTTGGTGACGTAGGCGTTCGCGTACAGGCTGTAGCTGCGCAGGATGTCCTCCTCGGCCTCCGAGGTGGTCAGCACCACGACGGGGATGGAGCGCAGCTCGGCGTCCGCCTTGACCTCGCTCAGCACCTCGCGGCCGTCCTTGCGGGGCAGGTTCAGGTCCAGCAGGATCAGGCCCGGCCGCGGCGCGTTGGCGTACTGGCCCTCGCGGCGCAGGAACTCGAGCGCCTCGACGCCGTCCTTCACCACGTGCAGCATGTTGCGGATCTTGTGGTGCTCGAACGCCTCCTGGGTCATGAGGGCGTCGCCGGGGTCGTCCTCGACGAGCAGGACGTCGATCACGTTCAGCGGTGAATCAGACATGTACTTCCTCGGGTTGGGCGACGAGCTCGGGTACCACGGGCAGCGTGAACTCAAAAGTGGTTCCGGAGTCCACGTCGGTCTTCAGCCAGATGGTCCCGCCGTGGTACTCGACGATCTTCCGGCACATCGCCAGTCCGATGCCCGTGCCGGGGTAGGCGTCCTTGGGGTGCAGGCGCTGGAAGATGACGAAGATCCGGTCAGCGTACTCCGGCTCGATGCCGATCCCGTTGTCCCCGACCGTGAACTTCCACATCTCGTCGTCGCGTTCGACGCCGAGGGTGATCACCGGCGCCTCGGTGCCCTTGAACTTCAGCGCGTTGCTGATGAGGTTCTGGAAGACCGCGCTGAGCAGGGACGCCTCACCGCGCACGGAGGGCAGGTCCACGATCTCCACGCGGGCACCGGTCTCCTCGACGCGGTCGGAGTAGCTGTCCAGGACCTGCTGCACGAGGACGTTCAGGTCGACCAGGGTCTGCTCGCGAGCCATCCGGCCGACGCGGGAGAACGCCAGCAGGTCGTTGATCAGCACCTGCATGCGCTTGGCGCCGTCCACCGCGAAGCCGATGTACTGGTCGGCCCGCTCGTCGAGCTGGCCGCCGTAGCGCCGTTGCAGCAGCTGGCAGAACGACGCCACCTTGCGCAACGGTTCCTGCAGGTCGTGCGAGGCGACGTAGGCGAACTGCTCCAGCTCGGAGTTGGACCGCTGCAGCTCGGTCTTCGCCGTTTCGAGCGTCGCGAGCTCCTGCACGATCCGCCGGCGCATGGCGTTGACGTCCTCGCCGAGCTGCACGGTCTCGCGCGGGCCGTCCACGTCGATCTCGTGCTCGAAGTCGCCGGACGCCACCTGCCGGGTGTGGTCGGCGAGCTCCGCCAGGGGCGCGATCAGCAGCCGGTACAGCAGCAGCGACAGCCCGCCGATCACCGCCACCAGCAGCACGCCCATGCCGATGACCAGCCACAACACCACGCTCGCCGCGTGCCGGAGCTCCTCGCGCGTCTGCTGACCCAGCTCCTGGATGTCGCCCCGCAGGCCGGTCAGCTCGGTGCGGATCTGGTCGAACAGGACCTTGCCGCGTTCGATGTCGCCACCGGGACCGGGGGTGAGTCCGGGCCGCGCGGCGGTGATCGTGAGCGTCGCGTACTCCGCGCGCCACTGCCGGGCCAGGTCCTCGATGAGGGCCACCCGGCCCCCGGGGTCGCCGATCAGGGCGCGCACGTCCCGGGCGGCCTCCTCCTCGGCCTTCTGGCCTTCGAGGTACGGCGTCAGGAAGTCGTCCTGCGTGGTGAGGACGAAGCCCCGCACGCCGGTCTCCTGGTCGAGCAGTGCGCGGCTCAGGTCGTTCGCGCGCCGTGCGGCGGGCTCGATCTGGTCCACCTGCCGCGCCCTCGCGCCACCGAGCGAGTCGAGCGCGATGACCGTGGACGAGATCACCACCGCCGTCATGACCAGCAGGACCGCCACGATCCCGGCCAGCAGCCGGCTCGCCGGCATCGATTGCGGCAGCTTCACTTTCCGTCCTTCAGCAGCAGGATGGCCACGTCGTCGTCGAGCGGCCCGCCGTTGAGCTCCGTCACCTCCGCGATGACGGGGTCCACCCAGGTGGGACCGTTGCGCAGATGTCTGGCGAGGATCTCGCAGAGGCGCTCGACGCCGAGCCGGTCGACGTCGTCGGGCACGCGGCCCTCGATCAGGCCGTCGGTGTAGCAGGCGAGCGACCAGCCGGCCGGCAGCGGCACGTCCACGCCGGCCCACGTGTAGTCGGGCAGCACGCCCAGCGGGACGCCGACCTTCGACCGGGGCAGTTCGACGATCTCCTCGCCGGTCACCAGCAGCGGTTCGGGGTGCCCGGCGAGGAAGTAGCGCACCGAACGCCGGTCCGGCGCCACCGAGACCATGCACGCCGTGGTGAAGATGCCGTCGCCGTGGCGTTCGGCGACGAGCACCTGGTCGAGCGTCTTGAGCACTTTCTCGGCCGGCTCGCCGGCGAGCACCAGCGCGCGCCACGCGATCCGCAGGCAGACGCCCAGCGCGGCCTCGTCCGGGCCGTGGCCGCAGACGTCGCCGATGATGGCGTGCACCGTGCCGTCCGGCATGCCGACCGCGTCGTAGAAGTCGCCGCCGAGCAGCATCCGCTGGCCACCGGGCTGGTAGCGGACCTCGAGGCCCACGTCCGAGTTCTGCAGCAGCGCGCGGGGGAGCAGGCCGCGTTCGAGGCGCGACCGCTCGGAGGCCAGCAGTTCGACCTCGCGCAGCTTGCGCTGGGCGTCCTCGGCGCGGCGGCGTTCGACCGCGTAC
This sequence comes from Lentzea jiangxiensis, assembly GCF_900104175.1. Taxonomy (GTDB): domain Bacteria; phylum Actinomycetota; class Actinomycetes; order Mycobacteriales; family Pseudonocardiaceae; genus Lentzea; species Lentzea jiangxiensis. Next base: position 76,228 of record NZ_FNIX01000021.1, on the reverse strand, counting down.
CGGACGCCGCGCAGCAGCAGCTCGCCGTCGACCTTGCCCTTGATGAGGTAGTCCTCGGCGCCCGCCGCGACCGCGTCGATGCCCTCGCGCTCGTCGTCGAGACCCGTCAGCACCAGGATGGCCGGTGCGTTCGGCTTGGCCAGCAGGCGGCGCAGTCCGGCGAGGCCCTGCGAGTCGGGCAGGCCGAGGTCGAGCAGCACGCACTCGGCGTCGGAGAGCATCCGCTCGGCCTCCGCCAGCGTTTCCGCGCGGGACAGCACGAACGGCGCGCTCGCCTCTTCGAGCAGCGCCTCGACGAGGACGGCGTCCCCGTCGTCGTCCTCGACCAGGAGGACGCGCACGGTCTTGTTTCGCATCACGTCGGACTTTAACGTTATCGGGCTGCGGGGTCCGCGTCCGACCTACCAGGATGACGGGCGTGTTGATCCGTCTCGCCCAACCAGACGAACTGCCGTACGTCCAGCAGATCGAAAAAGCCTCCGGTGAACCCTTCCGCGACGTGGGCATGTCCGACATCGCCGACAGCGCCCCGATGCCACTGGAAGACCTGGCCGGACACGACGTCTGGCTGGCCATCGGCGCCGAAGGCGTGCCTGTGGCGTTCATCGCGGTCGGCGACGTCGACGGCGCGACGCACGTCCACCAGGTGAGCGTGCACCCCTCCCACGCGCGCCAGGGGATCGGCGCGGCGCTCATCGAGCACGTCACCCGTCCCGGCCGCGCTGTGACGCTCACGACGTTCCGGGACGTGCCGTGGAACCAGCCCTACTACGAGCGCCTGGGGTTCCAGGTCGTGACGGAGGTCTCGCCGGGGCTCGCGGAGATCGTGCGCCGGGAGACCTCAGCCGGCCTCGATCCCGCGCGCAGGGTCGTCATGGTTCTTCTCCCAGCGCAGGTATGACCCCGACGCCACCGAGAGGCTGCTGAGCAGCCACACGAGGACACCCGCGTCGTCGGTCACGCCGATCAGGGGGAGGAACTCCGGCAGGACGTCGATCGGCGACACGAGGTAGACCAGCGCCACCGCCCACATCACGACCTGGCTGCGCGGCAGCTCCGGGTACTTCCCGCTCCGCCAGGTCCTCCACAGCCGCGGCAGCGCCTTCAGCCGCTGCACGGGGTTGCCGACCGGGCTGGGAGCGCCCTGCGCGCGCTTGCGGCGGTGGCGCAGGACGCCCAGCACGACGAACACCAGGCCGAGCGGGATCATCACCCAGCCGGCCACGGCGGGGCTCAGCCCGCCGAGCGGCGCGTCGCGCAGCAGCAGGATCAGCAGACCTGACAACGAGATGAGCGATCCGAAGACGACCATCTGGCTGGGCGCTCCTAACTGGGCTCCTGGAAGAGCATGGTCGGAATGGCCTTGTGGGGCTGCTTCTGCCGCGGCTCGGGCTCCCGCAGGTCGATCACCGGTTCGGGTTCCTCGGCGGGAGCTTCTTCAACCACCGGTTTGCGCACGGCCTTGACCGGTGGTGGAGTGGTCTGGTCGAGGGAGGCGCGCGCCGCGGAGATCCAGACCTTCTGCATGGCCTCGTCCTTGCTGCCGGCCGCCGTGGCCGCGAGTCCGGAGAGGACGCCGCGGATGCGGGGGACCAGTGCTGGATGACGCCGGATCGCCTGCCACACAGCGTGATCACCCGGTAGCCGGGCGGACACGAGCCGCGAGACCTGAGCGCGCAGCTCCTCTGTGGACAGATCGAGCCAGCGCTCGACCGCTGACGGGCCAATTGCCACGTAGACAGCCTTCCCCGAAAACGACAACTGCCCCCAGGATCTCACGGATCCGGCGGGGGCAGCGGTCTGGTGCCGGGTTCGGTCAGGAGGCGACGACTTCGAGCAGCGTCTTGCCGTTCTCGTCGACGATCCGGAAGGTCGCGATCTCGTGCCAGCGCATGGCGACGTTCGCCTGCAGCTTGATGGTCTTCGAGTCACCCGCCACCGGCTCGGGGGCGAACCACGATGTGACCTGCGCGACGCGGCCCGTGCGCCCGACGGCGACGAGCGAGCCCCTCCCCGGGCCGGTCATCCCGTTCACCTCGATGTCCATCGCCGTCCCCGACGGCGTGTCCTCCGCGGCGATCTTGGTGAAGACGCCGCTGCCGGGGTCCTGCTGCTGGACCTTCATCGAAGCTTCGTTGCGGTTGTTCGCCACCGGCGTCTGGGACGTCGGGGTGGTGTTCTCGGGCGCGGCCTGGTTCGAGTCGCCGCCGCCCACGACGAGCGTCGTCACGACGGCCGTCACCGCCACGATGCCGGCGGCGGCGGCCGCGACACCCTGGGCGACGAACCACCGCCGGCGCTTCCTGCGCGCCGCGACGGCGTCGAGCATCACCCGCACCGACTTGCCGTCGGGGCGTTCCGGAGCTGTCCCGCGCAGCATCCCGCCCGCGTCGGCCTCGTCGATGAGGTCCGGCACCACCGCGAAGTCGCGCAGGTCAAGAGCGCACCGCCGACATTCGGTCAGGTGGTTCTCGAACGCCTCCACCTCATCGGCATCGAGGATGCCGAGCACGTAGGCGGCTACGTCGAGGTGATCTGGTGCCGTTGTCACCGCGTCTCTCCCCGATCGTGCAACGCACGCCGCAACGCACGAAGCGCGTAGTACACCCTCGACTTGACCGTCCCCGGAGGCACACCCAGTGCCGCCGCGGCCTCACCGACGGTGCGGTCCCGCAGATATGTTTCGAGAATAGCCTCCCTGTGTTCCTCGGAGAGACCGTTCATCGCCTCCGCCACGACGATCGCCGCGAGGGTGCGGTCCTCTTCACCGCCGGAGGGCGACTCGTCCGAAGGGGTCAGTTCGAACTCCTGCGGACGGACGCTTCTCTTACGCCTGTCGTCAATGACCAACCGCCTTGCCACCGTGAACAACCACGACCGCAGGAGCACGGGGTCACGCTCGAGCTTCTCGGCGTTGCGCCATGCCCTGACCAGGGTTTCCTGCACGATGTCCTCGGCCCACTGTCGATCGTGGCCCGTCAACCTCATGCAGTGTCCCAGCAGGGCGCTGCCGAATTCCTCGTACAGCCGGCGGATCAACTCTTCCTCGAGAGACCCCGGTCTTGGTGATTGTTCGTCTAACTCGCGTTGACGTCTATGCCGCGCCACGGGGGACATCCTTGCCCTATCAACCGTCTCAAGTCGAGAGGCAAATATTCCTCACGAAGTTCGTGAACCGTTGCCGGATCGTGTCCGTACTCCTCGGTACCCAAGCCGAGAAAGGACCTGCCGATGCGACGTGGTCAAGCCATCACCGCTCTCGCGGCACTGGCTGTGAGCCTCACGGCGTGCGGTAGCACCCAGACCCCTCCCGGAGGGGCCGCGACGGGCGGCTTGCAGGCGAAACCCGCCGATCTGGGCGGCATGAACATGTACTTCATCGCGAACACCGACCAGATGGGCTGGTTCGTCATCGACGCCGACGGACTGCCTCTGTACCGCTACGACAAGGACGTTCCCAAACCGTCCAAGTCGAACTGCGAGGGCGAGTGCGCGAAGGCGTGGAAGCCGGTGCTCGCGGACAAGACGCCGATGGCGACCGGTGTGGACCCGATCTCCATGGGTGTCCTGACCAGGCCCGACGGCACCAAGCAGCTCACCATCCAGGGCTGGCCGCAGTACACCTACGCCGAGGACAGGACGGCCGGTGACATGAAGGGGCAGGGGAAGGGCGGCGTGTGGTGGGTCACCGCCCCGAACGGCGCCAAGATCACCGGTGGCAAGGCGCAGAACAACAGCAGGAGCAGCAGTCAGCCGAGCACGCCCCCCGGTTCGGGGGCCGCGCGGACGCCGCAGTCCGCGCCACCTCCCGCAGCGCCCGGCTACTGAGCCCACTGCTCAGGCGAACACGTCCACCCCTATCGACTTCCTTTGAACGACGAGGACCACAAGACGATGACCAGAGCCCTAGCCACCGTCTTTGCGCTGCTGTTCCTCTTCTCCGGCCTGACCGCCACGGCTGCGGCGCAGCCCGCGGACACCGGGGGAGTGATGGACACCCCGTCAGGGCCGTTGACCGCGAACGACCGCGAACTGCTGAACAAGGTGCGTCAGGCGGGCCTGTGGGAGATGCCCATGGGCGAGCTCACCGCCACGAAGGCGTCCAACGCCAGGGTCAAGCAGATCGGCAAGATGATCATGCTCGACCACATGATGCTGGACACGCTGACGAAGAAGACGGCCGCCCAGTTCGGGCTCACCACCCCGGACGTGCCGAACCCGGCGCAGCAGTCGTGGATGGAGGAGATCAACGCGCTCGACGGGGACGCGTTCGACCAGGCGTTCGTCGCCCGGTTGCGCGCCGCCCACGGCCAGGTCTTCACCTTCATCGCGAAGGTCCGCTCGGCGACGCGCAACGACGTGATCCGCGGCTTCGCCCAGGCCGGCATCGACGTCGTGATGAAGCACATGACGTTGCTGGAGAGCACCGGCATCGCCGGTGACTCGGCCTTCGCCGAGCCCGTGCCCGCCGGCGGCATCGTCAACGCGACCCTGGCCTCGGACGAGGGGCCGAACATGTGGGTGATCCTCACGGTCACCGCCGCGGGAGCCGTTCTCACGGTCCTCCTGCTCCGAGTGCTCCGCCCGCGACGTCCGGTGCGGTGATGTGCAACACCCCTGTGAACAACGGGAAACGGAGGTGGTGTCCCAAGGTCGGAGGCACTCCAACGCGGACCTGTTCCCACCCGCCCGGCCCTGATGTGTCCACTCCTGCACCGCAGGGCCGGGCGGGTTCCCGCGAGAAAGTTCTTTCCGGAGGAAGAGTTGTTGTCGAGCCAGATTCCGCTCCTGGTGGCCCAGTCGTCGGAGTTCGACGCGGGCGTCAAGAAGATGGCGCAGCTGTCTGCCAGGCTGGCTTACGTCCTGATGTGCGCGACCTTGTCCTGGGGCGTGCTGATCGCGACCGGGTGGGCCGAGAAGCTCACCGGCCGTGAAGGACTGAAGAACGGGCACATGGTGCTCGCCTCGCTGGCGATCGCGTTCGGCTGCATCCACGCGTTCGCCTTCACGCTGATCCAGACCGGTACCTTCAGCTCTATCAAGCTCGTCCTGCCGTTCGTCGACGGCGGCCTGTTCCGGCACGCGCTGGGCATCCTCGGCCTGGAGGTCATGCTCGCGATCGCCGTGCTCGCCTCGATGAGGCACAAAGTCTTCTACCGCAAGTGGTTGCGGTTCCACCAAACCGCCTACATCGCGGTGACCATCACCGTGGTTCACTCCTGGTTCGGCGCCATCGCGAACGGCAACCTGTCCGTCCTCTGGCTCGCCGGCCTCACCGTGCTCGTCCCGACCGCGACCCTGGCCCTGGCCCGGTTCCTGCCCCCCGAGGTGCTCGTCCGCATCGGCATGCTCGACGCCGAGCGCGGCCAGGAGCCCGGTGTCGGCGAGGGCGACGCGATGGACGTGAGCGTCAACAACGAGAAATGCCACCGCTACGGCACCTGCCAGGCGGAGGCCCCGGACGTCTTCCAGCTGATCGAGGACAACCGCCTGACCTACAACCGCCGGCCGCCCGAGGAGCACTTCGCCCAGGCCCGTGCGGCACAGCGCGCGTGTCCCATGCGCGCGATCGAGATCAGGGAGCGAGTGAAGTGAGCGAACGGATCGTGGTCGTCGGCGGCGGACTCGGAGGAGTCCGTTCCGCGGAACGGCTGCGGGAGATGGGATTCGACGGGCAGATCACGATCCTGTCCGCCGAGAGGCACCTCCCGTACCACCGCCCGTGCCTGTCGAAGCAGATCATCACGGGGGAGTGGACCCCGGACGACGCCTTGCTGTCGTTCTCGGCGGACCTCGACGCCGAGTGGCGCCTGAACTCCCCGGCCCTGCACCTGGACCCGAAGAAGCAGTCGGTCTGGGTGCCCGGCGGCGAGGAGATCAAGTACGACGGCATGATCATCGCCACCGGCGTCGACGCCAGGGCGATGGGCGGCGCTCCGCGCCACGACCCGCGGGTGCACGTGCTGCGGACCCTGGACGACGCGGTCGCGATCCGCAGGAACATCCGCCAGTCGCAGGGCCTCGTCGCCGTCATCGGCGGCGGGTTCATCGGCTGCGAGCTCGCCTGCTCGGTCCGCCACATGGGCCGCGACGTGGCGCTCATCGTGCGTTCGCCCGCGTTGCTGGGTGGCGTCGTCGGCGACGACATCGGCAAGAAGATCACCGAGGCGCACGTCGAGCACGGCGTGAGGCTCGCCACCGGCGTGGGCATCAAGCACTGGGTGCGCCAGCCGGGCGGCATCGGCATCCACCTGTCCGACGGCCAGGTCTTCTTCGCCTCGTGCGTCGTGCTGGCGGTCGGCGCGTCCCCGGCCGTCGACTGGCTGCGCGGCTCCGGCCTCGACATTTCCGACGGCGTCCTCTGCGACTCGACGAACCATGTCGTGGGCGCCGAGAACTTGGTCGCCTGCGGCGACGTGGCCCGCTGGCCGAACATGCGCTTCAACGGCGTCGTCCGCCGCGTCGAGCACTGGCTCAACGCCGTGGAGGGAGGCCGCGCCGCCGCCGAGAACCTGCTGGTGGGCCGCAAGCACGCCCGGACCTACACCCCGGTCCCGCGCTTCTGGACCGAGCAGTACGGCATGCGCGTGCAGGGAGCCGGCCTGCCCGTCCTCGGCACCGACACCACCGACGTCAACGGTCTGACCGGCTTCATCGCCAACGGCAAGCTCGTGGGCATCGTGGGCCTCGAGTCGCCCGGCAAGATCATCACCGAGACCCCGGAACTCTTCCGCCAGAACGAGGTCGAGACGAACGTTCCGGTGTGGACGCAGCCGGAGGAACCCGCTGCCGCCGCCGCGCCGGAGGTCCTCCCGACCACCATGATCCCGGTTCCCGAACCGGTCGCCGCCCACGCATCATCCGTTCCCCCGTCCGTCTCGTCGTCGATGTCCCCGCCATTGCAGCGGCGGCGGCATTCGCGCTCGAGGCCGGAGATGGTGCGCTCGGGCGGAGGACGCGCGAGGCCCTGACCAGGTCGAGGAGGTACCGGTTGCCGGTACAGGGCAAGCGGGGACGGCGAACTCCGACGTCGCACGCGTGGCCAGGTGGCGGACCGATGACGTCACGCGGCGATGCGCTCGTTCCCGCTCCGGCAGTCCGGAACTTCCCTCTCGCGCGTCACCGGCGGTGTGGCGGCTCGGTGGGCTCCCGAGTCGCCACACCGGCCCGGGTTGCGGGGTTCGGCCGGAACTGTCGGACCCCGTGAGCACGTCGGGTCGCGGGCCGGCTCCGCCCGCGCTCGGCGGCACCCGACCCCCGGGCGGCACCGAGCCCGGCCTCAAGGCGCCGTGATGACCTGCCCCGACCACGAAAGCCCGCCCCCGAAAGCGAAGAGGAGCACGGGCCGGCCGGACGGGAGCTCCCCGCGTTCGGTCATCTTCGAGAGGGCGAGCGGGACCGAGGCCGCGGAGGTGTTGCCGGACTCGACCACGTCGCGCCCGATCACGACGTCGGGCGCAAGGCCGAGGCGGCGGGTCATCGCCTCGATGATCCGCAGGTTGGCCTGGTGCGTCACGACGGCGGCGAGGTCGGTGACGGCGATGCCCGCTCGTGCGCAGGCTTGGGCGGCCACCGCGGGCAGTTCGGTGGTGGCCCAGCGGAAGACGGCCTGGCCCTCCTGGGCGAAGCGCGGTTGCCAGGAGTCGACGAGGCGGACGGCGTTGCTCCGGGTCGGGTCGGAGCCCCAGACGACGGGGCCGATGAGAGCGTCCGGGGAAGCGCTCACGACGGCGGCGCCGGCTCCGTCGCCCAGCAGGACGCAGGAGGAGCGGTCGGTCCAGTCGACGAGGTCGGACATCTTCTCGGCGCCGATGACCAGGGCGTGCCGGGCCGCGCCCGCTCGGATGGTGTGGTCGGCGGTGGCGAGGGCGGTGCAGAAGCCGGCGCAGGCGTTGTTCAGGTCGAAGCAGACCGCGGACGGGATCGACAGGCGGGCCGCCACCCGGGCCGCGGTCGACGGGCTGCGGTCGATGGCCGAGCAGGTGGCGACGATGACCTGGCCGATGTCGGACGGGGACAGGCCCGAGGAGGCGAGGGCCTTGGCGCCTGCTTCGGAGGCCATGTCGGCGACGGTCTCGGCCGGGGCGGCGATGCGGCGGGTGGCGATGCCGGTGCGCTGCAGGATCCACTCGTCGTCGGTGTCGACCATCTTCTCCAGATCGGCGTTGGTCAGCACCCGTTCCGGCTGGTAGTGGCCTAGTGCTACGACACGGGATCCGGACACGATGTGCTCCTTCGGCGGGGCCGGGCGACGACGCGGCGAATATAGCAACCGATCGGTCGGTAGCTAAAGAGACGTAAACTACCGGGATGAGCCCGCGCAGATCTGTCGCCGACACCCTCGAGACGCGGCAGCGCATCCTCGACCGGAGTCTCGCCATCGCGTCGGCGGAGGGGCTGGAGGGGCTCACGATCGGGCGGCTGGCCGCGGAGCTCGGGATGAGCAAGGCCGGGCTGCTCGGGCACTTCGGCACCAAGGAGGCCCTTCAGCTCGCGGTGGTCGACCAGGCCGCCGAGGTCTTCCTGCGCGAGGTGCCCGGCAAGGTCGAGCAGATGCCGTCGGGGTTGCCGCGGCTGATCGACGTCTGCGAGGCGTGGGTGTCCTACCTCGAACGCGAGGTGCTGCCCGGCGGGTGCTTCTTCACGGCGGCGACGGCCGAGTTCGACGGGCGCAGCGGGCGCGTGCGGGATGCGCTGGCCGGCATGAACGCGTTGTGGCGCAGGGACTTGCGCATCCACATCCGGCGCGCGGTGAACGACGGCGACCTCGGGCCCGGCACGGACGTCGAGCAGCTGATCTACGAGATCCTCGGGGTCATGCTGGCGCTCAACCACTTCCTGCAGCTCGAACACGACAGCGCGGCGCCGCGCCGGGCCCGTCAGGCGTTGAAGCGGTTGCTCACGAAGTGATTGACGACGGCCGCGACCTCCCGCGGCCGCTCGGCCACCATGCCGTGCGTGGCGTCGATCTCGTGCACCCGCACGTTCGGCGGCAGGTCGCGGCGCAGCCCGGCGCGGTGGGCGTCCATCAGCGGCAGGAGCTCCGGCGGCACGGGCAGGTTCCGGGTGGCGAGCACGAGCAGGAACGGGCTCCTCACCGCCGCGAAGACCGGGAGCGCGTCCAGGAACTCCGGCGCCGTGCGCAGCACCGAGGTGATCGAGCGCGACGGACGCGTGACCATCTCCGATTGGGCGTCGAAGAGGGCGTTCAGCGCGGCCAGGCCCTTCTCCACCTCCTCGGCCGGCAGTCCCTCGTAGTTCGCCGGATGCGTTGTGGCGCAACGGTGTCCGTCCAGGCTCACGGCGGGACGCGCCGGGTGCCGCGACGCCCACATCCCGGCGAGGACGCCGCCCAGCGAGTGCCCGACGACCACGGGATCGTCGAGTCCGAAGTGGACAGCCGTGTCCTCCAGGTCGTCGAGCACGGCGTCCCAGTCCCATTCGCCGTCGGGCGACTCGCCGTGCCCGCGCAGGTCGACCGTCACCGCGCGCCCGTCCAGTTGTGGCGCGAGAGCCTCCCACACCGACCGGTCGCCGCCCAGTCCGTGCAGCAGCAGGAAGGGCGTGCCGGAGCCGCCGAAGTCCGTCGCCGCGAGCTTCACGCGTCTCTCCTCAGGCCGAGGCGGGCACGGATCGAGTCGACGGTCACGCCGCCGTCCGGGTGCCGCAGCAACTTGTTGCGGTTCACGAGGTCGTGCACGCCCTGGCGGGTGATGCCGAGCATCGCGCCGGCCACGCCGAGCGACACGTGGTCCTTGCCCGGGTGACCGGCGCGGCGTGCGGTGACGCGGCCCAGCGGCGTCGCCCACCAGCTCTCGGGCGGGTCGAACGGCGCGTCGCCGGGGTGGAGCACGGTCAGCAACCTGATGGCCACCTGCCGGGCCACCGCGTCGTCCGGCCCGAGCAACTGGGCCGCCCACATGTCGGCGTCGGCGCGGACGGAGGTCCGCAGGCCGGCCAGGCCGGCCTGCGGCAGCAGGATCTCCAGAGGGTCGAGCAGCCGGCTCGTCACGAGCCGGATCAGGTCGTTCCGCAGGTCCACGTGTTCCGAAAGGGTCGGCACTTGACAGACGGTATCAAGTGCTTGACGCCTGCTGTCAAGTGGATGTGCGTGCGGCCGAGCCCACGGACCGTTGCAGGTCAGGAAGTCGCACTCGGGCTCCCAGGAGGCGCAGAGGCGAGCGGGGTCGCCGCCGCAGTGGTGGCCGGTGATCCAGCCGTGCGCGCCCTTCCGGCTGCTGGTGCGCCACCAGTCGTTCATCGTGCGGCTGAAGGTGGTGCCGCGGTGGGAGAACTTGTTGGGCGGTGAAGATGCCGAGTGCCACCACCAGTGCCAGTGAGGTTTCGTCACGGGTCAATGTCGGAGCGCGTGGCATGCGTCCGATGTGCGATCAGTGGTTACGATCGGGAGCTGTGGAGTTCCGCGTGCTCGGGCCGGTCGAGTGTCGCGCTGACGACGGTGCGCGGCTGGGGCTCGGACCGCCGAAGCAACGGGCGGTGCTCGCGCTGCTCCTCGCCCAGCCGGGGCGGGTGCTCCCGGTCGACCGGCTGATCAGCGCCCTGTGGGACGGCGCACCGCCCAGGACGGCGTTGAAGAACCTGCAGGTGTACGTCTACCAGCTGCGCAAGATCGTCGGGCCGCGGCTGCTCTCGCGGGCGCCGGGCTACCTGATGTCGGTCGACCCCGCCGACCTCGACCTCACCCGCTTCACCGGCTTGCTCGACCTCGCCCGCCGTGAACGCACGCCGCAGCGCTACCGGGAGGCGCTCGCGCTGTGGCGCGGACCCGCGCTCGCGGACCTCGCCGCGTCCGGGCTGCTGCGCGGGGTCGTCGCCCAGCTGGAGGAGCTGAGGCTCGCCGCGCGGGTCGAGTGCGCCGAGGCGGAGCTCGACCTCGGCCGGCACGTCGAGGTCGTCGCCGACCTGGGCGAGTGGGTGCGCGAACACCCGTTGGACGAACGCCTGCGCGAGCAGCAGATGATCGCGCTGTACCGCGCGGGCAGGCCTGCCGAGGCGCTCGCCGCCTACCAGGAGTGCCGCCGGGTTCTGATGAACGAGCTCGGCGTCGAGCCCGGCGAGTCGCTGCGCCGGACCCAGGCCGAGGTGCTGAGGGCGAAACCCGTTGGCGCGGCGGCGATCCGGCAACTGCCGCCGGACGTGGTCACCTTCTCCGGGCGGGGGCGCGAGCTCGGTCTCGTCCGGGCGCGGCTGCGGCAGGACCGGGTCGCGGTCTGCGTGATCACCGGGCAGGCGGGTATCGGCAAGTCCGCGCTCGCGGTCCGCGCGGCGCACGAGGTCGCGCCGGGGTTCCCGGACGGCCAGCTCTGCGCGGACCTCTCCGACGGTGCCCCGGACCGGGTCCTGAGCCAGTTCCTGAGCGCGCTCGGCGAACGGCCCGGCGACGAGGAGGCGTTGCGGTACCGGTCGCTCACCGCGTCGCGCCGGTTGCTCGTGGTGCTGGACAACGTCGCCACCGCCGACCAGGTCAAGCGCCTGCTGCCGACCGGTCCGGGCTCGGCGGTGCTGATCACGTCACGCCGCCCGCTGACGGCGCTGCACGGCGCCTCGCACGTGAAGCTCGGCGCGCTGTCGCTGGAGGAGGCGTCGCCACTGCTGGAGGGTGTCGCCGGCAGGGTCGAGGACGCGGCGGAACTCGTGCGCCGGTGCGGTGGTCTGCCACTGGCGCTGCGCATCGCGGGAGCCCGGCTCGCCGCCCGTCCACAGTGGACCGCGCCGCTGCTGGCGGCGCGGCTCGCCGACGAGACGCGCCGCCTCGACGAGCTCGGGCTGGGCGACGTCGCGGTGCGCTCGGCGTTCGAGGTGAGCTACGCCGAGCTCGGATCCCCGGCCGTGGCACGGGTCTTCCGGCTGCTGGGGCTGCTCCCCGGACCGGACTTCGCGGTGGCGGCCGCCCGCGCGCTCACCGACGTGCCGGACGTCGAGGACCTGCTCGCCGAGCTCGCCGCCGCCCACCTCGTCGAGGAACCGGTGCCCGGCCGGTTCGCCCTGCACGACCTGCTGCGGCTCTTCGCGCGGGAACGCTGCCGCTCCTCGGAGTCGTCCGAGGAGCGGTCGCTGGCGCGGGAACGGCTGCACAAGCACTACCTCGAGGCCTTGGCGGACAACCCGGCGGACCTCTGGCTCGCCGAGGAGCGCGACAACCTGATCGCGGCCGCGCACCAGGCGTCACCGGCCGACACGATCGCGTTCGCCGCAGGGCTGTCCTGGTACTTCCGCCGCCGTTTAGAGGTCGCGGACTGGGCCGCGCTGAACACCCTCGCGCTCGAGGCCGCCCGCTCGCTGGGCGACGTCCGGGCAGAAGCGCTGGCGTTGAAGGAGCTCGGCGCGGCCTGCGAGCGCGGCTTCCGGTTCGCCGAGGCCCGGCAGCACTGGACGGCCGCGCTGGCCCTGGCCCGCAGGCTGCACGACCGGCAGCTCGAAGCCGTGACGCTCAACAACCTCGGCATCGTCCACTGGCGCCGCCGCGACCTGCCCGCCGCGTTGGGCTCGCTGGGCGCCTCGCTCATGTTGCGCGAAGAGCTGGACGACTCGCAGGGCGCCGCGTACGTCCGCACCAACCTGGGGCTGGTGCACGCGGCGATGGGCGATCTGCCCGCCGCGCTCGGCTGCTACGAGGAGACGCTGACGACGTTGCGCGCGTGCGGCGACCGGTCCGGCGAAATGCACGCCCTGGCGAACATGGCCGACACCCACCGCCAGCTGGGGTCGCTCGACCGAGCGCTGGAGCTGGCGGAGGAGGCGCTGCTGCTCGCGCGGTCGGTGGGGGACAGGCAGATCGAGGCGGGCGTGCTGCTCGACCGCGGCATCGTGCACGAGCTCGCCGGACGGCGGGAGCCGGCGCGTGCCTCCTACACCGAGGCCGCGGAGCTGTCGCGGCGCATCGGCTTCCGGTGGGGCGAGTCGGAGGCGGCGCGCAAGCTGGCCGGGCTGGACGCCTGATCCGAACGGCCTGGTCCGGACCGGGCCGCGCCGCCGCGGTGGGCCTGGCGAACAGGGTCGTGCCGGACGACGAGGCCGCCGCGGTCGCACCGCGGCCGGGCGAATCGCCGCGAACGCCCGGTTGATGACCACCGCGGACGTTCGCGAGGGCATGACGTCCTTCGCCGAAAGCCCTGCTCCACAATGGACAGAAGGTGGCCATGCCCGGCGTGGAGGGGCCGCACCGCGTTTCCTGCGGTGCGGCCCCTCCACGCGTGCTCAGGCGTGCCCGGCGATCCGGTGCGGCTCGTAGGACCCTTCCAGCAGCAGCACCTCGGCGTCGGTCAGCTCGAAGTCCAGCGCCCCCACCGCGTCGTCGAGCTGCGCCGGCTTCGTGACGCCGACGATCGGCGCCGTGACGACGGGGTTGCGCAGCAACCACGCCAGCGCGACCTGGGCCCGGGAGACGCCGCGCGCCTCGGCCACCGCCGCCACCTGCTCGACGGTCGCGCGGTCCGAGTCGGTGTAGAGCGTGGCGCCGAACTCGTCGGTCTCGGTGCGCGCGGTCGTGGCGTCCCAGTCGCGGACCAGGCGGCCGCGCGCGAGGGGGCTCCACGGGATCACCGCGACGCCCTGGTCCGCGCACAGCGGCAGCATCTCGCGCTCTTCCTCGCGGTAGATGAGGTTGTAGTGGTTCTGCATCGACACGAACCGCGTCCAGCCGTTCTGCCGTTGCGTGAACAACGCCTTCGCGAACTGCCACGCGTACATGGACGACGCGCCGATGTAGCGCGCCTTGCCGGACTTCACGACGTCGTGCAGCGCCTCGAGCGTCTCCTCCAGCGGCACGGTCTTGTCGAAGCGGTGGATCTGGTAGAGGTCGACGTAGTCCGTGCCGAGGCGGCGCAGCGAGTGGTCGATCTCGGCGAAGATGGCCTTGCGGGACAGCCCGGCGCCGTTCCGGCCGTCGTGCATGCGCCCGTTGACCTTGGTGGCGAGGACGATCTCGTCGCGGCGCGCGAAGTCCTTCAGCGCGCGGCCGGTGATCTCCTCCGAGGAGCCCGCGGAGTAGACGTTCGCGGTGTCGAAGAAGTTGATGCCGGCCTCGATCGCCGCCTTGATGAACGGCCGGGACTCCTCCTCCGGCAGCGACCACGGGTGGCCGCCCCGAGCCGGGTCTCCGTAGCTCATCATGCCGAGGCAGATCTCGGACACGTCCATGCCGGCGAGCTTGGTGTAGCGCATGGTCAGCCCCTCAGGAAAACGGTGATCACGGTCGGGTGATGGCAGCCACGATCCGTTCAACATCAACCTAGTCCGCCTCGCCGGATCGTGCCCGGATCAGACACGACGGTGGAAACCCGCCTCCGGCACTGACCAGCGGGTTTAGCGTCGGGATCCCGGTGTCTGAAAGGAACGCGCATGACGAGCATCGAGGCGGTCGCGCCGCCGAGGACCGCGCTGGAGCGTGCGCGTGCCACCGTCGGGCCGCTGCTGGCGGCCGCGCTGGCGGAGCTCCCGGGCGAAACCCGCGAGGTGGTCGAGTCCGGCCTGTCCCGGCAGGACTTCTCGACGGCGGCGCTCGTGCTGCTCTGCGCGGAGGCGTTCGGCGACGTGGACGTGGCGCCGGCCGCCCTCGCGATGGAGTTCGCGCAGCTGCACGAGCAGCTGCACGCGGACCTGATGGCGCACACGGGTGCTCGGGTGGAGTTCGGTGCGGACAGGGTCGTCTCGGCGGCCGACGCGCTGCTGTCCCTCGCGTGCGGACGCCTCGGCAGGACCGGGGTGATGATCCTCACCGTCGCGCTGATGTCCGTTGTGGACGGTTACGTCCAGGAGATCGGGATGGCCGAGGAGGCCGAGGCCGACATGTCCCGGCACCTCGGCGTGGCGGCGGCGAAGCACAGCTCGCTCACGGCGGCCGCGTGCGAGCTCGGCGCGCTGGCCGCCGGAGCGAACGCTCGCCAGGCGGGCCACCTCCGGCAGTTCGGCGACGACCTCGGCCTCGCGCGCAAGCACGTGGACGACGTCCTCGCCGTCCGCGTCAACCGCCGGACGCTCCCCGTCGTGGCGGCGATCAACGCGAGGATCACCGTCGAGGGCGGGCGCAGGTGGTGCGAGCAGCAGGCCGGGCTGCTGCTCGCCCGCGCGCTGAACCACCTGGAGCAGTGCGGTCCGAGGGCGCGGACGGCGGGCGAACTGGCGAGGCTCGCCAGGCAGGTCACGATCGGCAGGTGCGCGCCGGCCGTGCCCGCCCAGGCGAGCCGGGGAGCTCACTCCGACACGCGCAGCACGACCTTGCCCGCGGCGTGCCCGGTCGCGACCAACTCCTGAGCCTCGGCCGCGTCGGCCAGCAGGAAGCTCCGCGCGATGCGCACCGCGAGCTTGCCGTCGGCCACGAGCTGGGCGTACTCGCGCAGCCGCGAGCCGAACGGCGCACCGCCGCCGGAGAACTGGACGCCCAGCCGGGCCGCGTCGCCGGGGTCGACGATCGTGACGACGCGGTCCGTGGCGCCGCGCAGGTCGACCAGCACGTCCAGGTCCTCGCCGGCCGCGTCGAACACGGCGTCGACGCCCTGCGGCGCGGCGGCGCGGACCCGGTCGGCCAGCCCGTCCCCGTAGGCGACCGGTGTGGCGCCGAGCGACCGCAGGTAGTCGTGGTTGCCGGCCGAGGCGGTGCCGACGACGGTGGCACCGCGGGCCACCGCGAGCTGTGCCGCGACGGTGCCCACGACCCCCGCGGCGCCGTTGAGGAGCAGCGTGTCGCCCTCCGCGACCTCGAGGAGGCCGAGCACGCGGACCGCGGTCTCCACGGCCACGGGCAGCGCGGCGGCGACGTCCCAGTCGAGACCGGCGGGCTTCGGCGCGCAGTCGGTGGCCAGCGCGTGCTCGGCGCAAGCGCCGGTGGTGGTGAAGCCGAGCACCTCGTCGCCCACCGAGACCCCGGTGACGCCCTCGCCGACCTCGTCCACGACACCGGCGGCCTCCAGGCCGGGCGTGACGGGGAACGGGGGAGTCATGGGCGGCATCCAGCCGTTGCGGATCTTGTGGTCGAGCGGGTTGACGGCCGCCGCCACGACCTTCAGCCGGATCTCGCCCGGTCCGGCGTGCGGCTCCTCGACCTCGTTCAGGCCCAGGACCTCGGGGCCGCCGAACGTGGTGTAGGTGATCGCCTTCATCTCTGACTCCGGTGGTCGCCGTGTGGTTGGAACATCAGCCTTGGGCCTGTGATCGTTCTCGTGCGCCGGTCCTCCGGCTAGCTCCACCTGTCCGAACGGCCAGGCGGCCACCTGCCCGTGAGAGCTACGCTCGGTACATGGACCTGGTGACGGCCGCTCGTGTGATCCAGGCACCGCCGAGCGACACGCTGGGGCACCTGTCGGTGGCGGTGGAGCAGTCGATTCCCCACCGCGCGATCGCCGAGCTGTCGAACTGCTCGTTCGCGCCGTTCAAGCTCCGCGGCGAGTCGCCGGGGCCGTCCGTCACGATCGCCGACCTCGCCGCGCTGCGGTCGCCGGCCGGCGACGCAGGCGCCTGGCAGGGCCGGGCGCTCATGGCGGGCACCGAGGTCCCGGTGGTGGTGCTCGTCAGCGCCTTCTCCGAGCCGAACGCGCTGCTGGTGCTCCTGCGCACGGAGGACACCCCGGTTCCGCAGGAGGTCCTGGCTTCCGCCAACGCGCTGTGGGACGTCGTGACCGCGCACATGGAGGGCCTGCGCAACGAGGCCGTGCCCGCGACGATCGCCGTCTCACGGGCGGCCGCGCTCGCGCACGAGTGGGGTGCCGCGGCGCGTTAGGCGGCGCCTGTGCCGGACGAGGTCGCGCACCGGGTCGTCCGGCAGGGAATGGCCGGTCGTGCCTGCCGGATCTCAGTGCGGTCGCCACCTGCGCGAAGTCTTCCGCGAGCGAGCCTGTGGCCACCGGCGCGACAATGGCGTCTCCTGCTCGATACAGAGACGTGGACCACCCCTGGTTGCACGTCCAATAGTAGGAAGTCAAACTATTCTCATGACGATGCCGTCTTCTGGGACGTCCCCCGCGCCCGCGTTGCACAAGCCGGTCAACCCGGTGCGCTTCGTGACCGCGTCGAGCCTCTTCGACGGCCACGACGCCGCGATCAACATCATGCGGCGCATCCTGCAGTCGCAGGGTGCAGAGGTCATCCACCTCGGCCACAACAGGTCGGTGGCGGAGGTCGTGAACGCGGCGATCCAGGAGGACGCGCAGGGCATCGCCATCAGCGCGTACCAGGGCGGGCACGTCGAGTACTTCTCGTACCTCGTCGAGCTGCTGGGCGAGCGCGGCGCCGGGCACATCCGGGTCTACGGCGGCGGTGGCGGCGTCATCGTCCCCGAGGAGATCGAGCTGCTGCACTCGCGAGGTGTCGCGCGGATCTTCTCGCCGCAGGACGGGCAGACGCTCGGCCTCGCGCGGATGATCAACCTGATGATCGAGGAGTGCGACCACGCGCTCACCGCGCCGTTCAGCCGCGACGCGCTGCTGACGGGGGCCGACGAGGCCTTGGCGCGCGCGATCACGCACATCGAGGCCGGCACCGCGCAGCCGTGGGAGACCACGCGCAAGGTGCCGGTGCTGGGCATCACGGGCACCGGTGGCTCGGGCAAGTCGTCGCTCACCGACGAACTGGTGCGCCGCTTCCGGCTCGACCAGCAGGACAAGCTGCGCATCGCCGTGCTCGCCGTCGACCCGACGCGTCGCCGTGGTGGTGGCGCGCTCCTCGGCGACCGCATCCGCATGAACTGCCTCGACGGCGACCGCGTGTTCTTCCGTTCGCTGGCCACGCGCCGTGCGGGCAGCGAGATCCCGGACGGCCTGGAGCAGGCCATCGTGGCGTGCAAGGCGTCCGGTGCGGACCTCGTCATCGTCGAGACGCCCGGCATCGGCCAGGGTGACGCGGCCATCGTGCCGTTCGTCGACTTCTCGCTGTACGTGATGACGCCGGAGTTCGGTGCCGCGTCGCAGCTCGAGAAGATCGACATGCTCGACTACGCGGACGCCGTGGCGATCAACAAGTTCGAGCGCCGCGGTGCCGAGGACGCACGGCGTGACGTGGCGCGGCAGATGGTGCGCAACCGCGAGGCGTTCGGCGCGAAGTGGGAGGACATGCCGGTCTTCGGCACGTCCGCCGCGACGTTCAACGACGACGGCGTGACCGCGCTGTACCAGTTCCTGCGCGACGGACTCGTGGACCACGGCCTGAGCGTGGAAGAAGGCGCGCTGGCCACCGTCTCCGGCAAGACGTCGACCTCGGCGTCCACCGTCGTGCCGGCTTCCCGTGCGCGGTACCTGTCCGACATCTCCGACACCGTGCGGAACTACCACCGCAAGACCGAGGAGCAGGTCGCCGCAGTCCGCGCGCACACCCAGCTCACGGCGGCTCAGAAGGCGCTGGAGGCCGCGGGGAAGGGCGTCGCGGACATCGCGGACCTGGCCTCCGACGCGGAGCGCAGGGTCGACCGCGACACCGCCGACCTGCTCCGGGCGTGGCCCGCGACGGTCGAGCAGTACTCCGGTGACGAGCTCGTGTTCAAGGTCCGCGACAAGGAGATCCGCACCCGGCTCACGCGGGAGACGTTGTCGGGCAACCAGGTCCGCCGGGTGAGCCTGCCCCGGTACGACGACGAGGGCTCGCTGCTGCGGTTCCTGCGCAAGGAGGCCCTGCCGGGCTTCTTCCCGTTCACCGCGGGCGTCTTCCCGTTCAAGCGCGAGGGCGAGGACCCGGCGCGCATGTTCGCGGGCGAGGGCGACGCGTTCCGCACCAACCGCCGTTTCAAGTACCTGTCGCAGGGCAACCCGGCGACGCGCCTGTCGACCGCGTTCGACTCGGTGACGCTCTACGGCCGCGACCCCGACACCCCGCCGGACGTCTACGGCAAGATCGGCACCTCCGGCGTCTCCATCGCGTCGCTCGACGACATGAAGGCGCTCTACGACGGCTTCGACCTCGTGGCGCCGACGACGTCCGTGTCGATGACGATCAACGGCCCGGCGCCGACGATCCTCGCGTACTTCCTCAACACGGTGATCGACCAGCAGGTCGACAAGTTCAAGGCCTCCGAAGGCCGCGACCCGTCCGCCGAGGAGTACGACAAGCTGCGCGCGTTCGCGCTGGCCAACGTCCGCGGCACCGTGCAGGCCGACATCCTCAAGGAGGACCAGGGCCAGAACACCTGCATCTTCTCCACGGAGTTCTCGCTGCGCATGATGGCGGACATCCAGGAGTGGTTCATCCAGCAGCAGGTGCGCAACTTCTACTCGGTGTCGATCTCGGGCTACCACATCGCCGAGGCCGGGGCGAACCCCATCAGCCAGCTCGCCTTCACGCTCGCCAACGGCTTCACCTACGTCGAGTCGTACCTGGCGCGCGGCATGAACATCGACGACTTCGCGCCGAACCTGTCGTTCTTCTTCTCCAACGGCATGGACGCCGAGTACAGCGTCATCGGCCGCGTGGCGCGCCGCATCTGGGCCGTGGCCATGCGCGACCGCTACGGCGCCGCGGAACGTTCGCAGAAGTTCAAGTACCACGTGCAGACGTCCGGCCGTTCGCTGCACGCGCAGGAGATGGACTTCAACGACATCCGCACCACGCTGCAGGCACTCTGCGCGCTGTACGACAACTGCAACTCCTTGCACACCAACGCCTACGACGAGGCGATCACCACGCCCACGGAGTCGTCCGTCCGCCGCGCGATGGCCATCCAGATGATCATCAACAAGGAGTGGGGCCTCTCCGCGAACGAGAACCCGCTGCAGGGCTCGTTCGTCATCGACGAGCTGACCGACCTCGTCGAAGAGGCCGTGCTGATGGAGTTCGACCGCATCTCCGAACGCGGCGGCGTGCTCGGCGCGATGGAGACCGGCTACCAGCGCGGCCGCATCCAGGACGAGTCGATGCTCTACGAACAGCGCAAGCACGACGGCTCGCTGCCGCTGATCGGCGTCAACACCTTCCTGCCCGAGGGCGGCGAGCGCGAGGTCGTGAAGATCGAGCTCGCCCGCGCCACCGAGGAGGAGAAGGAGTCGCAGGTCCAGCGCACCCGCGCCTACCAGGCGGCGCACCGCGACGAGGCCCAGAAGGCGCTCGCCCGGCTGCGCGAGGTGGCGCAGACGAACGAGAACGTGTTCGCGGTGCTGATGGACGCGGCTCGCGTGTGCACGCTGGGGCAGATCACGGAGGCGTTCTTCGAGGTGGGTGGGCAGTACCGCCGCAACATCTAGACCGCGTAGGGCCGGCCGACGATCCACCCGCCGACACGGTCGGGAAGCTCGTCGGTCGGCACCACCTCCACGGGATCACCGACGTTCACCACCCCGGCCCGCACCACCCAGCTGTCCAGGCACAGGACGCCGCCGAACTCCCGCCGGATCCGCCGGTGCACGTCCAGGTCCTGCGCCCCGGTGTCAGGGTCGATCGTCGTCACGACGCACCGCGCCCGCTTCTGGTACATCCCGATCACCACGTCGCCGACCACCAGCGCGTGTCCCGGCCACGCGTCCTCCTCGCCCGCCTCGACCCCGCCGATCAGGATGTTGGGGCGCAGCCTCCGCACGTCGACACCCGCGGCCGCGACCTGGCCGTCCGTCGCCACCAGGACGTTGAGCACGTCGAAGCGCTCCGGGCCGGTGTAGCGGGTGAGCCTGCCGCCGAACGGCAGCACCCGCTCGTGGGCCTGCCTGCTGTCCCACGGGTGGCCGTCGACCAGAGGTCCGTCGGGACCGGTGGAGGCCGGGATCGTGAGCAGGCCGTAGCGGGTGCGGCCGGTCAGCACGCCGCGTGGGCCCTGCACGTGCACCAAGCGGTCGCCCGCCACGCCGTCGGACGTGAACTCCGCCGACTCGAGCGGTTCGCCGCCCAGCGACTTCACGGGATAGCGCCACAGGGCTTCGACCCGCATCGCGGTCACCCCGCCGGGATCTCGTGGGTCGACGTGGGATCGATCCGCCTGTCCTCGAAGGCGATCCGCACGTCGTTGATGCTCGCCTCGCGCCGCGCCATCAGGCCGGAGGCGGCGAACTCCCAGTTCTCGTTGCCGTAGCTGCGCCACCACCGGCCCTCGTCGTCGTGCCACTCGTACTGGAAGCGCACGGCGATGCGGTTGTCGCCGAACGCCCACAGCGACTTGCGCAGCACGTACTCGTGCTCGCGCTCCCACTTCCTCGTCAGGAACGCGACGATCTCGTCGGTGCCGCGGAGGAACTCGGACCTGTTGCGCCACACGGAGTCCGGTGTGTAGGAGCCGGCGACGCGCACGGGGTCCTTCGTGTTCCAGGCGTCCTGGGCCGCCCGCACCTTCAGGCGGGCGGTCTCCGCGTCGAACGGGGGCAGAAGTGCCACGAGCGGTCCTTCCAACGGTTGAACGACGTTATAAACGTTAGAACTAGAGCCTAACGGATGCAAGCTTGTGTTACCGTTAGACGTGCTGACGCCCGACGAACCCCGTCCGGTCCTGCTGATGAACACCATCTGGGCCAGCCGGTCGCAGGTGCACGACGACCTGACGACCGCCGGTGGGCTTCGCGACTTCCTGGGCGTGCCGGTGGACCGGGCCGACCTGGAGGCCTTCCGTGCGCTGCGGCAGGCGTTGCGGGACCTCGCGGGCGTGCTCACCGAGGACACGCGTGCGGTCGCGCAGGATCGTGACCTGGAGCGGGCCGTGGCTGAGGTCAACCGTGCGGCGCGGAGCGCGCGCAAGTGGCCCCAGCTCGCCGTGCGCGACGGGGAGTTGTTGCGTGACAACGAAAGTGAAGGCTCGCCGGCGGACAGGGAGCGCGCGTCGATCGCCGCGGAGGCCGTCGAGCTGTTCACCGGCGAGTCCCGGCTGCTGTTGCGCGCCTGTCATGCGCCGGGCTGCGTGCTCTACTTCGTGAAGGACCACCCGCGCCGGGAATGGTGCTCACCCTCGTGCGGCAACCGGGTGCGCGCCGCGCGACACTACCGGCGCAATCGGGGTGAATTCCCTGGTCCGAACGGGTTTTCCTGATCGCCGGGGCTACACGTGCGCCGTGTTCGTTCCGATTAAACGGACAACAGTTGGGCGCGTTTCGTGTGTGGTGGTGATCCGCGATGTCCCGAGAATCCGTGCCAGGTCACGACATCAGCTATCACCTCGTCTGCTTCGACGAGACCGGCGACGAGCGGGGGCGTGACAGCGCGGACGTCCTGTACGACGCCCGCCGCGGTGTCACCGACGTCTTCTTCTTCATCCACGGGTGGAACGGCGACGTGCCGGCCGCACGTCACCAGTACGGGCAGTGGGTCGCGGCGATGGCGGGCTGCCGCGCCGAACGCGATGCGGCGCACCGGCTTCCGGGCGGCTTCAAGTCCCTGCTCGTCGGCCTGCACTGGCCGTCGAAGGCCTGGGGCGACGAGGACGTGCGGTCCGACGAGTTCATCAAGGCGCAGGCGCGGCGGCTCGGCGGCGGTGCCGGGCGGACGGCCGCGGTGCGCACGATCGTGCAGGCCGCGCGGCAGCACCCGTGCCGGATGTCGGCCGCCGTCAAGCAGGCGTACGACTACCTGGAGAGCTCCGTGCCGGACCTGCCGGGCGAGGACGGGATGGCGTTCGACGCCGAGCAGCTCTACCGGGCGTGCCTGGAGGACCCGGCGCTGGGCGGGATCCTGTCACCGCTGCGGATCCTGACGTTCTGGAAGATGAAGCGGCGCGCCAAGGTGTTCGGTGAGAGCGGGGCCGCGCGGATCGCCCGCGAGGTCGCGCAGGCCGCTCCGGCCGCGCGCATCCACCTGATGGGCCACAGCTTCGGCTGCATCACCGCCACCGCGATGGCGAACGTCGTGCCGGCCGCGACGCTCACCCTGGTGCAGGGCGCGATGTCGCTGTGGTCGTTCGCGGAACGGCTGCCCGGCGAACCCGGCTCCGGCTACTTCCGCGGCGTGCTCGGCCGCGTGCCCGGCCCGATCATCGTCACGACGTCCGCGCACGACCACGCCATCGGCCGGTTCTACCCGCTGGCCGCGCGTTCGGGCCGCCAGGTCGACCTCGACTCGTACCCGAAGTACGGCGCCATCGGCTCGCACGGCGTGCAGGGCACGTACGCGCACGGCCACACGATCGGTTCGCCCGGCGAGCTGGTCAGGGGCCAGGTGCACAACGTCGACTGCACGTCGGTGATCCGCCGCATCGACGGGATCGCGGGCGCGCACAACGACATCTGCCACCCGGAGCTCGCCCGGCTGCTGTGGAAGGCGGTGCTGTCGCGGTAGCCGACGGTCCGATGTGGACGGCTATCCCGCGCCCAGCCGCAGGACCACCTGCGGCACCAGCGTGTTGCCGAGGCACGAGCGGAGGTCCGCGCGCAACGCGGACGGGCTCGCGGGGTCGAGGGCGGGGGAGACGGCGAAACCGGCCGTCGCCGCGGTCAGCACGACGCGCTGCATCGCCTGGCCGGCGCGGATCTCCGCGGCGGCGCCCTGGTTGAACGTGCACAGGACCAGCTCGGCGCCGGTGCGCACGTGCAGCCACGCCCGCTCCACCTCGGCCGCGCGCGACAGCAGGCCGCGCCAGGAGGCCGGCTCGGGGAACGCCGTCCACGTCCGGCGGGCCGAGCGCAACGCGTGGAGCAGCACCAGCACGTCCGGGCCGGGTTCCCGGTACCCGCCGAGCCGCACGGCCGCCGCCGCGTCACCGGCGCTCGGGCCCGGCAGCAGCGTCACCAGTGGCCGGATGCCGTGCGCCTGCAGTGCCAGCCGGACGTTGAGCAGCGCGACACCGCACGCGAGGCGCGTCTCCCGGGTGTGCGGTCCCGGGGTGTGGAGCTCGATCTGGTCGGGGCGCACCTCGAACCGCACGCCGGAGGTCGAGGTCCTCGCGAGCGCCAGGACGCCGCGCACGTCCTCACCGGCCAGTCCGAGTGAGGCGGGCAGGGCGATCGTCATGTGCCCACTGTCCAGTGGGTGCGACGAACCGGACACGGTCGAAGGTCCTCTCTTGCGGGGACCTGTTCCACTGAAAATGTGCGAATCTTGTCATCGTGTCCGACGCGCGCAGCCGCCGAGACCTCGACGAGCTGCTCGCCGAGGTGCGAGACCGCATGGACGAGATCGTCACCACCCGCGACCACGTGCAGGAGCTCCTCGGCGCCGTGCTCGCGGTCGCGTCCGGCCTGGAGCTCCAGTCGACCCTGCTGCGCATCGTCCAGGCCGCCGTCGACCTGGTGGGCGCCCGCTACGGCGCCCTCGGTGTGCTTGGCACCCGCGACGACCTGTCGGAGTTCCTGCACGTCGGCGTGGACGAGGTCACGCGGAGCAGGATGGGGCACCTCCCCGAGGGCAAGGGCCTGCTCGGGCTGCTCATCAAGGACCCGACGCCGCTGCGGCTGCACGACCTGTCCCGGCACGAGATGTCGGTCGGCTTCCCGCCGAACCACCCGCCGATGCACAGCTTCCTGGGCGTGCCAGTGCGCGTGCGCGACGAGGTGTTCGGCAACCTCTACATGACCGAGAAGATCGACGCCGCCGAGTTCACCGCCGACGACGAGGCGGTGCTGCAGGCCCTCGCGGCCGCCGCCGGCATCGCGATCGAGAACGCCCGCCTGTTCGAACGCTCCCGCATGCGCGAACGGTGGCTGGAGGCGATCGGCGAGATCAACTCGGAGCTGCTCGGGGGCGCGTCCGGCGAGTACGCGCTGCGCCTGATCACCCAGCGCACCGTCGAGCTGGCGGGCGCCGACTCCGCCCTGGTCGTGCTGGGCGACGGCGGGCACGCGCCGCTGTCGGTGGCGGCGAGCGCGGGCGTGGAGGTCGACGACTTCAACGCCGCCGACCACGCCGTGGACGAGGTGGTCCGCTCCGGCGTCCCGCTGCTGGTCGACGACCTGGGCACGGCGTTCGGCCCGGCGCTGGCCGTCCCGCTGCGGTCGGGCCCGGTCGTCACGGGCGCGCTCGTGGTGCTGCGCCGCGGCGGCGAGTCGCGCTTCCTGCCCGACCAGGTGCCGGTGCTGGCGTCGTTCGCGGACCAGGCGGCGGTCGCGCTGGAGTTCGCCGAGCAGCAGCGCTCCCAGCGGTTGCTCGACGTGCTGGAGGACCGCGACCGCATCGCCCGCGACCTGCACGACCACGTCATCCAGCGGCTGTTCGTCACGGGCCTGACGCTGCAGGCGACCATGCGCCGCGTCGCCGACCCGGACGTCGCCGCCAGGCTGCGGACCGCCGTCGAGCAGCTCGACGAGACCGTGCGCGAGATCCGCACGTCCATCTTCGACCTGCACTCGGCGGACAACACCTCGCTGCGGCGCCGCCTGCTCGACCTCGTCGCCGGCCTGACCGAGAACACGCACCTCTCACCCGCCGTGCGGATGTCCGGCACCGTCGACAACTCGGTGCCGCCCGAGCTCGCCGAGCACGTCGAGGCCGTCGTGCGCGAGGCCGTGACGAACTGCGTCCGGCACGCGTCCGCGACCGAGCTGACGGTGCTGGTCGACGCCGGGGACGACGTGGTGATCACGGTGCAGGACAACGGGGTGGGCATCACGGCCGACGCCGCGCGCAGCGGGCTGCGCAACCTGGCGCACCGAGCGTCGAAGTTCGGCGGATCGCTGGAGGTGCACCCCGTCGACGGAGGCGGCGCCCGCGTGGTTTGGCGCGTCCCGCTGCGTTAACGGGGCTTCTCGCCGTCCTTGCGGAACTGCGAGGCGAACACGGCCGCCTGCGTGCGGCGCTGCATGCCGAGCTTCGCCAGCAGGTGCGAGACGTAGTTCTTGACGGTCTTCTCCGCGAGGAACATGCGCTCGGCGATCTGCCGGTTCGTGAGGCCCTCGCCGATCAGGTCGAGCACCGTGCGCTCCTGCTCGCTGAGCATGCGCAGCGGGTCGCCCTCCTCACGTTCGCGGCGGATGCGGTTGAGCAGCGCCGACGTCGTGCGGGCGTCCAGGAGGGACTGTCCTGCCGCGACGGTCCGGACGGCGTTGACCAGGTCGGCGCCCAGGATCTGCTTGAGCACGAAGCCGGACGCGCCCGCCATGATCGCGTCGAACAGGGCCTCGTCGTCCGCGAAGCTCGTCAGCATCAGGCACTGCAGGCCGGGGAGGCGGCTGCGCAGCTCGCGGCACAGCTCGATGCCGTTGCCGTCGGGCAGCCTGATGTCGAGCACGGCCACGTCGGCGCCGGCACCCGGCAGCTTGGCCAGGGCCTCCGCGACCGAGGCCGCGTCACCGACCACGACGAGATCGGACTCCTCACCGAGCAGGTCCGCGATGCCGCGGCGGACAATCTCGTGGTCGTCGACGAGGAACACACGCGTCGCCATAGAAGTCACCGTAGTCCAAGGACACGGGCGCGAGGGGCCTGGTGGCACCCGCCGCATTAGCCCGATCGGGCGTCGTTCGGGAGCCGGAAACGCGGAAGTCCGGGTCGCTGGGAAAGCGCCCGGACCTCCGCGGTGCGACCGGGTGCGGTCAGCCCTGCTTGATCGCCGAGATCTCGAACTCGAGGACGACCTTCTCGCTCACCAGCACGCCGCCGGTCTCGAGCGCCGCGTTCCACGTGACGCCGTAGTCCTTGCGGTTGATGGTGTGCGAGCCCTCGAAGCCCACGCGGGTGTTGCCGAACGGGTCGACGGCCACGCCCTCGAAGGCGAAGGGGATGGTGATGCTCTTGGTGACGTCCTTGATGGTCAGGTCACCGGTGATCTCGAAGTTGCCGTCGTCGACCTGCTTCGCGGAGGTCGAGACGAACTTGATCTCCGGGTAGGTCTCGACGTCGAGGAAGTCGTTGGTGGTCAGGTGACCGTCGCGCTGGGCGTTGCGCGTGTCGATCGTGGCGACCTTGACGGTCACCTCGGCGGTGGTGTTCTCCGGCTTGTCACCGTCGATCTTGATCTTGCCGTCGAACTCGTTGAACGCACCACGAACCTTGGTGACCATCGCGTGGCGCGCGACGAAACCGATGCGGGAGTGCGAGGCGTCGATGACGTAGTCGCCGGTCAGTTCGGAGAGGTTGGTGGCGGTGGTCATGGTCGTCAGTCCTTCGGTAGTTCGATTTGGTTGAAGTGTCACCCACTTTGCACGAACCTGGATGATGTGTCAACTATTCCCGTATGCTGAACGAGTGACACGATGGTTGGAGCCTGAGCAGCAGCGGGCGTGGCGTGCCTACGTCCGCATGCAGGGGGAGCTCAACGCGCACTTGAGCAGGCAGATGTCAGTCGACTCGGACATCTCGATGGCTGACTTCGCCGTGCTGGTGCAGCTCACCGATACGCCTGATGAACGCGTACGCGTGTTGGAGCTCGCACGGTCGTTGCACTGGGAGAAGAGCCGCATCTCGCATCACGTCGCACGGATGGAGAAGCGCGGCTTGGTGCGCAGGGAGAGCTGTGGCAGCGACGGGCGCGGGTCGTTCGTCGTGCTGACGGACCTCGGCAGGTCCGCGATCGAGGCAGCGGCACCCTCGCACGCCGAGATGGTGCAGAAACTGGTGTTCGACCAGATCACGCCCGCCGAGGTGGGGGCGCTGCGGGAGATCTCCGAGAAGATCTTCGCGCGCCTAACGACAGGCGAATGTGCGGCGGTAGTCGCTGGGTGCGACGCCGACGACGCGGTGGAAGTGGTGCCGCAGGAGGGCGGCTGTCCCGAAGCCTGACCGGGTCGCGACCAGGTCGACGTCCAGGTCGGTCTCCTCGAGCAGCCTGCGCGCGTGAAGCACCCGTTGCAGTGACAGCCACTTGTTCGGCGTCGTGCCGGTCTCCGCGACGAACCTGCGCGCGAACGTCCGCTCGGACATGACGGCGAGCTTCGCCATCGAGGCCACCGTGTGGTTGCCCGCGATCGTCTCCAGCACGTGCTCGAGCACCGGTTCGAGGCTGTCCGCGCTGCAGTCGGGGATCGGCAGCTCGACGAACTGCCGCTGACCGCCGTCGCGCTGCGGCGCCACGACCATCCGGCGCGCGATGGTGTTGGCGACCTTCGTCCCCAGTTCGCGCCGCACCAGGTGCAGGCAAGCGTCGATGCCGGCGGCCGTGCCGGCGCTCGTGATGATGTCGCCGTCGTCGACGAACAGCACGTCCGGGTCCATCCGGGCCTTCGGGAAGCGTTCCTGGAACTGCCGCGCCTCACGCCAGTGCGTCGTGCAGCGCCGGTCGTCGAGCAGCCCGGCCGCGCCGAGGATGAACGCCCCGCTGCACACGCTGAGCAGCGTGGCGCCAGTCTCCCGCAGCGCTTTGACCAGCTTCTCCGGGTACTCGTCCCGGACCCGCGCGGCGGGCAGCGCGACGAGGTCGACGCTCTGCAGCGCGTCGAACCCGTGCTCCGGCGTGATGCTCACGCCGCGGACGCTCGTGGCCACCGGCTCGTTCGGGACCTCACCGCACACCCGGAAGTCGGCCAGGGGCACGCCCTCCTCGGTCCGGTCGACGCCGAACACCTCGCAGAGCAGGCCGAACTCGAACGGCGCGACGCCGTCGATGAGGGGAACCGCCACCGATCGCAGCATGGCAGGATATTAGCGCGCGCCGTCAGATCTGCCACTGTTGGCGGGATATTGCTGGTCGCAAACTTTTGGACATGACTCTTGCAGCGATCGTCCTCGCAGTGACAGCCCTCTCCGTCTGGCTCGACCGGCACCGCGACCGCACCGCCGGCCTGGCAGGCTCGACCGACGTCCACGACCGCGACCGCATCCGCGTTCGCGACGAACTGCGTTACCTCACCTGATCGGTGGGGCACTTGACGAGCGGCTCGCGCGCTGGACGGCTCGCTTGCCGACGGCTCGCTTGGCGGGGATGCCACCTGGCGGGCGCTTCGTCTGGCAAGCGAGCCCTGCCGAACGTTTTGCCTTGCGGGCGTTTCGCCTGGTGACGCCTTGGTTGTCAGGCGTATCGCCCGGCGGCGTGCCGCCCGGCCGGCGCAGCGCCTTCCCCTCACCCGGTCGGCGACCCGATCCGCGGCGCCGGGCCCGTGTAGCGGGCGACCGGGCGGATGATCTTCGTGTCCTCGGACTGCTCGAGCGCGTTGGCGCACCACCCGATGACCCGGCTGCACGCGAACGTCGGCGTGAACATCTCGCGCGGGATGCCGCACTGCTCCATCACCACGCCGGCGTAGAACTCCACGTTCGCGTACAGCTGCCGCCCGGGCTTGAGCTCGGCCAGCAGTTCCGTGACCCTGCGCTCGACGGTGACCGCGAAGGTCGTGAGCGGTGTCGGCTCCTCCAGGGCGATCTCCCTCAGCAGGCGCGCCCGCGGGTCCTCCGTCCGGTAGACGGCGTGGCCGAAACCCATGATGCGGTCGCCCTGCTCGATGCGCTGCCGCACCCAGGCGTCGATGTTGTCGGGCGACCCGATGAGGTCGAGGGCCTCCAGCGCGCGGTCCGGTGCCCCGCCGTGCAGGGGGCCGGAGAACGTGCCGATCGCCGCCGTCACCGCCGACACGACGTCCGCGCCCGCCGAGGCGACCACGCGTGCGGTGAAGGTGGACGCGTTGAAGCCGTGGTCGATCGTGGCGATCAAGTACTGCTCGACCGCGCGGCTCGTCCACGTTGACGGCTCGTGTCCAGTCAACATGTACAGCCAGTTGGACGAGGTGGACAGATCAACCCTGGGGTCGACGGGATCAAGTCCGAGCTTGAGGCGGTGCAGTGCGGCCAGGATCGTCGGCGTCATCGCGCTGACCTTGAGCGCGTCCGCCTTCCTGTCGCTCATCGGCGCGTCCCACATCGGCCGACTCGGCAGCATCGACAACGCGGTCCTGAGGCCCGCCAGCGCCGTGCAGCCCGACTTCGCGACCGACGGCAGCACCTCGCGGATCGCGGCCGGTAGTTCGCGCAGCTCCGCGGTGCGGCGGGCGAACTCCACCGCCTCGGTCTCCTCCGGCAGCCTTCCCTCGGCGAACAGGAACCACACGTCCTCGAACGACCGCGTCCTGGCCAGCTCGATCGCGTCGTGCTCGCGGTAGTGGTAGTAGCCCGCAGCACCGTTCACGTCCCCGATCAGGGTCGTGGTGACGACGACGTCTTTCAACCCTTTGGGTGCATCAATCAACATGGACAACAGGCTCCGTCAAGCCGTCTTGTACAGTCAACGTTGATGGAATCAATGCTGACAACGACGCAAACCGCCCGCCGCCTGGGCGTGAAACCGGCGACGGTCTACTCGTACGTCAGCCGTGGCCTCCTGACCAGCACGAAGGTCAACCGGGCGAGCATGTTCGACGTCGCCCAGGTGGAGGCTCTGGCGCAACGCACCGGAGCCCGCGGAGCGGCGTCCTCTGTGACGGATTGCATTCGCACGCGCATCTCGTTGCTGGAGAACGACCAGCTCCACTACCGCGGCCGCTCCGTTCCCGGTCTGTCGAGCACCAAGCGTTTCGAGGATGTTGCGCACTGGCTGTGGACCGAGATCGACTCCACAGGGGTGCAGTTCCCCGAGGGCCAGGAGATCTGGATGGCCCTCCCGGAGAGCGCCACCCTGACCGACCGGGTCCGCGTGGCCATCGCCCTCGCCAGCGTCGGCGACCCCCTCCGCTACGACCTGGACCGGGCCGTCACCACGGCCCAAGCCCTGATCGCCGACGTCGTGGAGTCGCTGCCGCTCGTCGGCAGGCCCCAGGGCACCGACATCGCCGAACGCCTGTGGGCGCGCCTTTCGCCCGAGCCCGCGAGGCCGGACCTGCTGAACGCCGCCCTGATCCTGCTGGCCGACCACGACCTGGCCATCTCGACCATGGCCGCCAGGGTCGCTGCCTCCGCCCACGCCAACCCCTACGCCGTCGTGTCCGCCGGGATGGGCGCCATGGAGGGCCAGAAGCACGGCGCCGCCACGACGATCGCGTACCGCTTCCTGCAGCAGGCGGAGTCCGATCCGATGGGCGCCGTCGCCGAACAGCTGCGCTCCGGCCATCCCATCCCGGGCTTCGGCCACGCCGTCTACCGCTCCCGCGACCCGCGCGCCGACCACCTGCTCGCCCTGCTGCGCAGTGAGGGCGACCTGGTGGTGGACAAGGTGATCGCGACCCAGAGGGGGACGTTCCCGAACGTCGACCTGGCCCTCGCCCAGTTCGCGCTGATGTTCAAGATGCCGCCGGACGCGGGGGAGGCGATCTTCGCGATCGCACGGATCGTGGGGTGGGTCGCTCACGCGATGGAGGAGTACCGGGAGCCCGGTCTGAGGTTCCGGGCGCTGGGTGTCTACACGGGGGACCGGCCGTAGGTCGCCGGGGGCGCGGCGAGGTGAGGCCGGCCGCGCGGGACCGGAAGTGAGCGCGGATCGGCCCGGGGTGCGGGAGGAGACTTCGGCGGCCGTCGCGCACGCCCGAACCGCCGGGGGAGCAGCGCCCGGCCGCCGCCGGGTGCTGGCGTCGACGCTCCCCGGAGCGGACCATCGAGAGCATGAGATTGTCCGCAGTGGACAACTTGAAAGTGGTCCTGGTGGCGTGGGTCATCGGCGGTCACGCGCTGCTGGGCTACGCCGCGATCGGTGGGTGGCCCTACGACGAGGTCAACGAGGTCACGTTCCACCCCGGTGTCGAAACGGTGCTGGCCGCGGTGATCGGGCCCTCCGGGTTGTTCTTCATGGGCACCTTCTACTTCATGGCCGGCACCTTCACGCCCGGCTCGATCGAGCGCAAGGGGCGGCAGCGGTTCATCGCCGACCGGCTGGTCAGGCTCGGTGTGCCGTGGGTGGCCAGCGCCCTGGTGGTGTGGCCGACGTTCGTGTGGATCGCCCACACCGGGGCCGGACGGGACGTGTCGTGGTGGCAGGCGTTCACGCACCGCGACCCGTTCCTGGACAGCGGGTCGCTGTGGTTCGTGGCGGTCCTGGCTCTCTTCAGCACCGGCATCGCGCTGGCGCCGCCGATCAGGGAACGCTCCATCACCGCGCGGACCGTGATGAGGATGGCGGTGGTGGTGGCGGGGGCGACGTTCCTGACGCGGCTGGTGTTCCCGGCGCGCAGCGGGCAGGTCGGCGATCTGCACCTGTGGTGGTGGCCGCAGTGCCTGGGAATGGTGCTGCTCGGGGCGATCGGTGGGCGCAAGCTCGCCGAACGGGTGCCGGACGAGATCTACCGGATGACGCGGAACGTCGTCGCCGGCACGATCGCCGCCCTCCCGGTCGCGGCGGCGTTCCTCGGGGTGCTGGACCTCGCGAAGAGCGCGGGGCCGTTCCTCGGCGGGTTCACCTGGCAGGCCGCGATGCTGGCGCTGGTGGAGGGGTTTCTCGTGGTGGCTGGAAGCTTGTGGCTCATCGGGCTCGCGCAGCGCAGGCTGGCGCGCCAGGGGCCGTTCGCCGAAGGGCTGGCGCGGTCCGCGTACGTCGCGTTCGTGGTGCAGGGACCGGTTCTGCTGACGCTCGCGACCGGTCTGCGTCCGCTGGACCTCCCCGCCGAGGTGAAGGCGCCGGCGGTGGGGGCGGGGGCGATCGCGTTGTCGTTCGCGATCGGCTGGTTCGTCACTTCACGCCGAGGCGCTTCAGCACGCTCGTCGTGATGCCCGCCGCGTCCAGGCCGTGGGCGCGCAGGATGCGGGCCCTGGAGTCGTGCGGCAGGAAGCGCGGCGGCAGGGCGAAAGCCGCCACGCACGCCGCGGACCCGGCCAGCGCCTGACCCAGGCGTGCGCCCAGGGCACCGGTCGACGTCGTGTCCTCCACGGCGAGCACCAGGCGGTGCTGGCCGCTGTACTTGACCAGGTGCGGGTCCAGGGGAGCGGTCCAGCGCGGGTCGACCACGCTCACGCGGACGTCGTGCGACGCCAACTCGTCCGCCGCCGCCAGGCACGGACCGGCCATCGGCCCCGCGGCGACCAGCAGCACCTCGGCGTCCGGTACCTCGCGCAGCACGTCGAAATGGCTCACGCGACGCACCGCGGGGATGTCCGCACCCGCGGCCGCCTTGGGATAACGCACCACCGACGGCCCGTCCGACACCCGCACCGCCTCGCGCAGCAAGGACGCCAGCGACGCCGGGTCGCGCGGGGCGGCCAGCCTCAGGCCCGGCACCACGGGCAGGACGGAGGCGTCCCACATGCCGTGGTGCGAGGCGCCGTCCGGGCCTGTCACGCCGGCGCGGTCCAGCACGAACGTCACCGGCAGCCGGTGCAGGGCCACGTCCATCAGCAACTGGTCGAAGGCGCGGGACAGGAACGTCGCGTAGACGGCGACCACCGGGTGCAGGCCGCCCATCGCCATGCCGGCGGCGGACGTCACGGCGTGCTGCTCGGCGATCCCGACGTCGAAGACCCGCTCGGGGAAGCGTTCCGAGAACGGCCGCAGCCCCACCGGTTCCAGCATCGCGGCGGTCAGGCAGACGACGTCGGGACGTTCGGCGCCGATGGCGACGATCTCCTCGGAGAACGTGTCGGTCCACGTCCTGCCGCCCGCGGCACCGCAGGCGCCGACCGCGTGCATGCGGTCGGCCTCGTCGGTCTCCGCGGCCTCGTACCCCTTGCCCTTCACGGTCTTGCAGTGCACGACGACGGGGCGGCCGAGCGCTTTGGCCTCCCACAACGCGTTCTCGACGGCATGCACGTCGTGGCCGTCGAGAACGCCGATGTACGCGAGGCCGAGCGCCTCGAACAGCCCGCGCGCCGAGCCGTTCAGCAACGACGCCGCGAAACCACCGGCCGTCGGGTCGTACGAGCGGCCGTTGTCGTTCAGCAGCACCACGACCGGGCGGGTGGAGCCGCCGATGTTGTTCAGCGCCTCCCAGCACATCCCGCCGGTCAGCGCGCCGTCGCCGACGATCGCGACGACCCGGCGGTCGGCGCCGGCGAGCTCGAACGCCTTGGCCAGACCGTCCGCATAGGACAGTGCGGTGGAGGCGTGCGAGTTCTCGACGACGTCGTGCGCAGACTCGGCCGCCGACGGGTAACCGGACATGCCCCCGGCCTGCCGCAACGAGTCGAAGTCCGAGCACCGGCCCGTCAGCATCTTGTGCACGTACGACTGGTGCCCGGTGTCGAACAGCACGACGTCGACGGGCGAGGAGAAGACGCGGTGCACGGCGATGGTCAGCTCGACGGCACCGAGGTTCGGCCCGAGATGACCGCCGGTCCTGTGCACCTTCGAGACCAGGAACGACCGGATCTCCGCGGCGAGGCCGAGCAGGTCGGAGGACGAGAGCGCGCGGACGTCCGCGGGCGAGGTGATGTCAGCCAGCACGGCGCACCGCCAAGGGCAGCGTGAAGGCGATCGTCTCGGTCGCCGTCGTGTGCGTCGACACCGTCACCGTCCCCAGCGCCTCCAGCGCCCGGACCACCTCGTCCACGAGCTCGGGAGGCGCCGACGCCCCCGCGGACAGGCCCACCGACGTCACCCCGGTCAGCCAGGCCGGGTCGATCTCCGAGGCGTCGTCGACCAGGTACGCCGGGGTGCCACCGCGCGCGGCCAGCTCGACCATCCGCACCGAGTTCGACGAGTTCTTCGACCCCACCACCAGGATCAGGTCGGACCGCGCCGCCACCTCCCGGATGGCGATCTGCCGGTTCGTGGTGGCGTAGCAGATGTCGTCGGAGCCGGGCCCGCGCAACCGCGGGAACTTCCGCCTCAGCGCCTCGACCACCTCGGCCGTCTCGTCCACGGCCAGCGTCGTCTGCGTCAGGTACGACACCGGCCCGGTGATCTCCAGGGCCTCGACGTCGGCGACGGTCTCCACCAGCACCATCCGGTCGGGTGCCTCGCCGAGAGTGCCCTCGACCTCCTCGTGTCCCGCGTGCCCGATCAGCACGATGGTGTCGCCACGTTCAGCGAACCGCCGCGCCTCCGAGTGCACCTTCGCGACGAGTGGGCACGTCGCGTCCAGGACTTCCAGATCCCGCGACTGGGCCTCCGCGCGCACGGCGGGAGCGACACCATGCGCGGAGAACACCACTGTGGCACCGAACGGCACCTCGGACAGCTCTTCCACGAACACGGCACCCCGCGCCTCCAGAGAGCGCACGACGTGGATGTTGTGCACGATCTGCTTGCGCACGTAGACGGGGCCGCCGCGCTGGTCGAGAAGTCGTTCCACGATCTCGATGGCCCGCTCCACCCCGGCGCAGAACGACCGGGGTGAGGCGAGCAGCACCGAACGCGGCGGGTGTTCCGTCATCGAGCGCCTCTCACGAAGAGTTCAGTGGTCCCGGTCGGTGACCAGCTGGGCGAGCGTGCCGAGCTCCACCGCCGCACGCGCGGTCGGTGACGCCTCGCCGAGGTGGACCAGCGCCCGCGTGTGCAGCTCGTCGGCCTGCGCCCGGCTCCACGTCCGGCCACCGGCCGCGTCGACCAGGGACGCCGCCCGCGCAAGCGTTTCCGCGTCCATCTCCCGCGAGCCGGCGTACAACGAGGCCAGCTCGGCGGAGGCGGCGGTACCGGCCGTCAGCGCGTGCACGACCGGCAGGGACTTCTTGCGGTTCGCCAGGTCCGAGTGCACGGCCTTGCCGGTCACCGCCGGGTCGCCCCAGATGCCGAGCAGGTCGTCCACGTGCTGGAAAGCCAGGCCCAGCTCCGCGCCGAAGCCCCGCATCGCCTCGACCTGGAGATCCGTGCCGTTGCCGTACAACGCGCCCAACGCCGTGGAAGCGCCGAGCAGAGCGCCGGTCTTGCCGCGCGCCATCCGCTCGACCTCGGCCACCGCGACGTCCGACCTCCTCTCGAAGTCCAGGTCGGACGCCTGCCCGTCGAGCAACGCCACGGTCGCGTCACCCAGCGTCCGGACCGCCTCCAGGGCACGCGGATGCCCCGAGCCCGCGAGGACGTCCACGGCCAGCGCCTGCAGCGCGTCCCCGGCCAGGACCGCCCCGCTGACACCGAACACGGTCCACGCCGTGGGGCGGTGGCGCCGGGTCGTGTCGCCGTCCATCACGTCGTCGTGCAGCAGCGAGAAGTTGTGGATCAGCTCCACCGCTACGGCCGCGGGCACGGCGTCGGCGGCGGCACCGCCGACGGCCTCCGCCGCCAGCAGCACCAGCGCGGGGCGGATCGCCTTGCCGCCGTTCTCCAGCACCGGGTCGCCGTACTCGTCGCGCCACCCGTGGTGGTACTCCGCGATCGCGCGCAACGACGCCGGCAGCTGGTCCACGGCCTTGCGCAGAGCCGGCAGCACGAGGCTCCGGCTCCACGCGAGCACCTCGTCCGCGGGCCTGCCCGCGGCGAGCGGTTCGGTCCTCTCCGCTGTCATGGTTAGAGACCGATCTCCACGTTCTCGAGCACACCCAGCGCGTCCGGCACCAGCACGGCGGCCGAGTAGTACGTCGACACCAGGTACTTGAGCATCGCGTGCTCGTCGATGCCCATGAACCGGACGTTCAGGCCCGGCTCGTACTCGTCGGGGATGCCGGTCTGGCGCAGGCCGACGACGCCCTGCTTCTCCTCGCCGAGCCGCATCGCGATGATCGACGTGGTGCCGTTCTTGTTGACCGGGATCTTGTCGCACGGCGCGATCGGGATGCCGCGCCACGACTGCAAGCGCTTGCCCTCGACCTCGACGGTCGGCACGTCCAGGCCGCGGTTGTTGAGCTGGCGGCCGAACGCGGCGATCGCCTTGGGGTGCGCGAGGATCAGCCTGGTGTTGCGGCGCCGCGAGATCAGCTCGTCCATGTCGTCCGGCGTCACCGGGCCGGAGCGCGTGCTGACCCGCTGCTTGAGGTCGGCGTTGGCGAGCAGGCCGAACTCCCTGTTGTTGACCAGCTCGAACTCCTGCCGCTCGCGCAGGGCCTCGATGGTGAGCCGCAACTGGTGCTCGACCTGGTCCATCGGCTGGCTGTAGAGGTCCGCCACACGCGTGTGGACGCGCAGGATCGTCTGCGCCACCGAGAGCTCGTACTCGCGCGGCCGCAGCTCGTAGTCGACGAACGTGTGCGGCAGCGGCGGCTCGCCCTCGTGGCCGGACGCGATGTGGATCTCGGCCTCGCCGTGCTTGTTGGCCGGGACCGTCGGGTGCGCCAGCTGCTGCGCGATGTGCTCGCGCAGCGGGTCCACCTGGTCGGTGAGCTGCCGGAACGCCGCCCTGCTCAGCACCACGGCCGTCGTCGGCGTGAGGGCGCGCGCGGTGAAGGTCCACTTCTTGTCGACGCCGGACAGCACGGGCTCGTCGCCCAGGTACTCGCCGTCCGCCATCGTGCTGAGGACCACCTCGTCGCCGTACTCGCCGCGGCCGGTCCTGGTGACCTTGCCGTGCGCGATGACGATGACCTCGTCGACCGGCGTGCCGCGTTTGGCGATCACGTCGCCCGGCTCGTACTCGCGCTGCTCGAAGTGGTTCGCGACGGCCGTCAGCGCCGCCTCGTCCTCGAACCCGCGCAGCAGCTTGAACTCCGCCAGTTCCTGCGGCACGATCCGCACCTCGGACCCGACGCTCGTGAACGTGACGCGGCCGTCGCCGATCGCGAAGCT
Source organism: Lentzea jiangxiensis (assembly GCF_900104175.1). GTDB lineage: Bacteria > Actinomycetota > Actinomycetes > Mycobacteriales > Pseudonocardiaceae > Lentzea > Lentzea jiangxiensis. Next base: position 38,949 of record NZ_FNIX01000021.1, on the reverse strand, counting down.
CAGCCGCCGGTTCACCCGGAACGCGCCGCCCTTGGCCTCGACCCACGGCAGCATGCGCAGCAGCCAGCGGGGCGAGATCCCCTGCATCTGCGGTGCGGACTTGGTGGTCGTGGCGAGGTTCCGCGCCGCCGCCTTGGAAAGGCTGAGCTGCTGTTCCTCGACCCCAAGGCCCGGATCGGTAACTGTCACTGCGTGTCCTGCCAATCTGGTTTCAGCGAACCAGGACCGCGGCGGTGCCGAGTCCTGACGGGGAGTGGAACGACGTGCGGGCGGGGGTGGGGGAGGAGCTGAACCGGCTGGACCTCCGCGTCCACAGCAGCTCGCCGGCGAGCCACGACTTCAGCGCCTCGGCGTAGCGGTGCAGCCCGGCCTTCGCCTCCGCGTCGAGGCCGTACTCGTCCGCGAGGGACGGCAGCTCGCCGAGGATCGCGCCGATCTGCCGCAGCCGGGCCGAGATCAGGTCGGCGACGACGGACACGGCCTCCTGGAGGCCGCAGCCGAAGAACTGCCGCACCGCGAGCACCGCGCTCGTCGTGCTGCCCCCGGTGGCGTGGACGTGGTCGAACCCGACGATCTCCTGCCGCAACGCGGGAACGTCGCCGAACGAGTCGACCAGCGCCCGCATGGTGCTGTTGCGCGACAACTCCTCGGGCAGCTCGGCCCGGACCGACCTGCGGACCAGCTTCGCGGACAGGTCCGCGCCGATCGACCGGCGCCGCATCTCGACGAGGTCGACCGGGTCGGGCACCCGGCCCTGCGCGGTGTTGTGCAGCTCCCACAGCAACGCGTCGAAGAACTCGGCCAGGTCTTCCCGGTCCTCCGCGTCCAGGGTGGACCGCGAGACCAGGTCGGCGAGGCCCCTCCCCGCCGGGTTCGCCGGCGCGGATCCGCTCAGCACCGACTTGAGCCCGGCGACGAACGCCTTGCCGCCGGCGACGTCGCGCGAACGGAGGAAGGACCGGAACGCGTCGTTCACGTGGAAGCCCCACGTGTGCCAGTCGTTGATGTGCTTCAGGTCTTCCAGCGACGCCGTGGGGTGCGTCAGCGGACCGAAGCCGCCGTAGTCCGCGGCGTCGTAGAACGCCTCGGTCCACGGCACGCCGCCGAGCATGCCCATGTCCCGCACCCACGCCCTGGTGTGCAGGCGGACGCGGTCCGCGTGCGGCGACAGCCTCGCGGCGAAGGGCATGTCGAACGAGGGGACCTCAACCACGGGCCACCCCCGGCCACGCCGCGGACGTGCCGAGCCCGGTCGGGCCGCGCAGGATCGTGCGGAAGAACGCGCTGTTGCCCGCTCCGCCACCCCCGGCCCCCGGATGGGCCTTCGTGTAGCGACCGGCGTGCAGGTGCCACTCGTGACCGCCGGACTGCCAGTCCTGCAGGCCCTTCACGTACCTGAGCACGCGAGCCTGCTCCTGCGGGCCGAGGGCCTTCTCGGCGAACAACTGCGGCAGTTCGGTGAAGACGGTGTTCTCGAACTGGTGCAGCCGCGAGGTCAGGAGACTGTTCACGGCCTCGACCGCGGTCTGCGTGTCGTGGCCGAAGAACTTCTCGAACACGAGCACCCCGTTGGAGTTCTCGCCCTCCCGCAGCACTTCCCGTTCGTACGAGAAGATGTCGTTGCGCAGGTGGATCGCGTCGGAGAACGTGTCGGAGAGGACCCGCAGCGGGCGGGTGCCCGCGACGGACGCGGGCACTTCGGCTGCCTCGGAGACCTCCACCAGGTTCGCCGACCACGGCGCGCCGCCGACCTTGCGGCGCATCTCGATGTACTCGACCGGGTTGGCGACCGTGCCGCTCTTGATGTTCTTGATCTCCCACATGCACTCGAGCAGCAGGTTGTGGGTGCTCGTGGTGAACCGGCGCCGCCAGTCCCGCGACATCAGCGGGATGGTCCGCTGCCACAGGTCGACGAGACCGCGCTCGGTCGGGTTCCGGGGCTCCGGCCACGGGTCGGTGCCGCTCGGTGGCATGAACGCGGGCAACCGGTCGAGGTAGGCCTTCGCTCCCGGCACGTCCTTGTTCTGCTTGAACTCCGCGAAGAACTCGTCGTCGAAGTAGAAGACCCAGACGTACCAGTCGGTGATGAGGTCGAGGACCTCCGCGGGCGCGTCCGGATGGGTCCACGCGCACATGTGCCCGTAGTCGTCACCCGCGAGGATCTCGTCGGTCCACACCCCGGTGCCGAGCATCCCCATGTCCCGCGCCCACCGCGTCGAGTGGGCGCGGGCGCGTTCGAGGTGGGGGTTCATCCGCGCCGGGTGCGGCACGTAGAACTCCGGCATGGTGAAGGAGGCCAACGCTGCTAGCCCTCGCGGCCGAGCTCGACGTGCTCCAGCACACCGATCGCGTCCGGCACCATGATCGCGGCGGAGTAGTAGGCGCTGACCAGGTAGTTGATGATCGCCTGGTCGTTGATGCCCATGAACCGCACCGACAGGCCCGGCTGGTACTCGTCCGGGATGCCGGTCTGGTGCAGGCCGATGACGCCCTGGTCCTGCTCGCCGGTGCGGATCAGCATCACCGACGACGTGCGGGTGTCGGAGATCGGGATCTTGTTGCACGGCAGCACGGGGATGCCGCGCCACGCCGGCACCTGCTGGCCGTTGAAGTCGATGTGCTGCGGGTAGAGGCCCCGCTTGTTGAGCTCGCGGCCGAACGCGGCGATCGTGCGCGGGTGGGCGACGAAGTAGCCGGGGTCCTTCCACACGATCGACAGCAGTTCGTCGAAGTCGTCCGGCGTGGGCGGGCCGGAGCGGGTGTGGATGCGCTGCTTGAGGTCCGCGTTGTGCAGCAGGCCGAAGGAGCGGTTGTTGACGATCTCGTGCTCCTGGCGTTCGCGCAGGGCCTCGATCGTGAGCCGCAGCTGCTGCTCGACCTGGTCCATCGGGTTGTTGTAGAGGTCCGCGACACGGGTGTGGACCTGCAGCACGGTCTGGGCGACGCTCAGCTCGTACTCGCGCGGCGAGAGCTCGTAGTCGACGAACGTGCCGGGCAGCACGGGCTCGCCGTCGTGACCGGACGCCAGGTCGATCTCGGCCTCGCCGTGCTCGTCCTGGGGCTTGTTGCGGTTGTTGAACGTCTGCTGGATGTGCGCGCGCAGGCCGCCGGCCTCGCCGTTGAGCGCCTGGAAGTCCTCCCAGGACAGCGTGAGGACGGTGACCGGGGTGACGGCCTTGGCCGAGAACTCCCACTCGCCCTGCGGGCCTGCCAGCACGGTCTCGCCGAAGTACTCGCCGTCCGCGAGGTTGCCGAGCACGGTCTCGCCGCCGTACTCGCCGGTGCCGACCTTGTCGACCTTGCCGTGCGCGATGAGGACGACCTTGTCCTTCGGGCGGCCCTTCTCGACGATGAGCTCGCCGATGCCGTACTCGTGCTGCGTGAAGCGACCGGCCAGCGCGGTGAGCACGGCCTCGTCGTCGAAGCCCTTGAGCAGGGACAGCTCGGTGAGCTCCATCGGGACGACGCGGACTTCGGCGCCGATGTTGCTGAACGAGACCCGGCCGTCCCCCAGCGTGTAGGTGAGGCGCCGGTTGACGCGGTACGCGCCACCCGAGGCCTGGACCCAGGGCAGCACCTTGAGCAGCCAGCGGGAGGTGATTCCCTGCATCTGCGGCACGGACTTGGTGGTCGTGGCCAGATTACGAGCGGCGGCCGTACCCAAACTCAGCTGCTGACGGCCCTCATGGAGGTCAGAATCCGTCACAGTCACAACCTGCACCCACCCATCTCACTGCGCTAATGGACCGATCCGACAAGGCCGGAAAGGACGTTAGTTCTCGCAAATGATGACTGTGAAGGGGCCAAGAAGGCGACATTCGGGTGGGTGTCTTGCGCCTGATGGGGCTACGGAGCGTGCAACTGCTGACGTAGCCAAGGAGCGTTGTATCTACAGGCGGGTGACCGTTTGCTATTCGCCCGGTTGCGGAATGGCGTACTCGTTCGGCGCAATAGATCACTCCATCGTGCACATTTCCGATCGGCGATCGGCTGCTATGTTCCACCACTCCGAGTGGATCGAAATCCACTCGAAGCGGTGCGCGCCATTACGCGGTTGTGCGTCCGGGAACAGAGTGGAACGGTGGTTCGATTTTACGCCGACGGCTGCTCGTGCTATTGCGCTTCGCGGGTGTTCAGGAACGATTCCAGCTGGGTGACGACGAACTCGTGGTCCTCGGCCTGGGGCAGCCCGGACACGCCGACCGTGCCCACGGGCCCGGTGCCGCGGACGATCACCGGGAACACGCCGCCGTGCGCCGCGTACAGGTCCGGGTCGAGGCGCGACTGCGCCTCGAACGTGGTGCCCTTCTCGCGGAACTGCGTGCCGACGTAGAAGGAGCTGTGGCCGAACAGCTCGACCACGCGGGCCTTGCGCTCCAGCCACCGGTCGTTGTTCGGCGCGGTGCCGGGCAGCGAGGCGTGGAAGAGGCGGTGCCCGTTGCGCTGCACCGAGATCGCGATCGGCAGGCCCTGCTCGCGGGCGGCGCCGAGCAGGTGCAGCCCGAGGTCGATCGCGACGTCGTTGCCGAAGCGGCTGAACTGCAGACGTCGTTCCTGGCTGAGGAGCTCTTCGCTCGTGGGGCTCACAGGGTCACCACCCGGTTCTCGTGTGCGGACAGAAAAGCGGCCTCGATGACCCGCAGCGCGTCCACCGCGGACCTCGGGTCGACGGGGACGCGGCCGGCCTGGACCTCGGCGTAGAAGCTCTGGTACGCACCGGGTTCGACGGCGACCTCGGTCGACTCGGCCAGGACGCCAAGCCGCCCGGTGCGGTCCTCGCGACCCCAGTCGGCACCGGTCGGGCGGCGGCCCGCGGCCAGCGCGTCCTCCTGCCCGTCCAGGCCGCTGATCTCGAACGCGCCCTCGCTGCCGAGCAGGCGGAACCGGGGTCCGTGGTGCGCCGCGTGCGCGTTGGCCCACAGGTGGGAGCGGACGCCGTTCTCGTGCGTGAGCGCCACGAACACGTCGTCGTCCACCTGCGCGCCGGGACGGCGCCGGTCCAGTTCCGCGTAGACGTTCTCCACCGGTCCGAAGAGCTGCAGGGCCTGGTCGACGAGGTGCGCGCCGAGGTCGTAGAGCAGGCCGCCGGCCTCCCCGGGATCGCCGAACTCGCGCCAGTTGTCCCAGATCTCCGGGATCCAGCGCTCGAAGCGGGACTCGAACCGCCGGACCTCGCCGAGCTTGCCGAGGACGTCGCGCACGGTGAGGAAGTCGCTGTCCCAGCGGCGGTTCTGGAAGACCGTCAACGGCACCCCGGCGGCCTCCGCCGCGACCACCAGCTCCTCGGCCTGCGCTGAGGTCGGCGCGAACGGCTTGTCGACGACGACCGCGACGCCCTTCTCGATCGCCCTGCGGGCGTACTCGACGTGCGTCCTGTTCGGGGTGGCGACGACGACCAGGTCGAGGTCCAGCTCGAACAGCTCGTCGGCGGTGACGATCGCGGCGTCCGGGTGGGCGGCGCGGACCTGCGCCTGCCGCTCGGGGTTCGCCGTGGCGATCGCGACGAGGTCCATGCCCCCGGTCGAGGAGATGAGCGGGGCGTGGAAGACCCGCCCCGCTATGCCGTAGCCCAGGAGTCCGACTCGAGTCATGCTTCCGATTAAAGCAACGCTGTTGAATAATTGCGAGCGTGGACCTCACCTCGCTGCGCTCGCACAACGACCGGACGGTGCTGGCTCTGGTTCGTTCAGGGGCTTTGAGCAGGGCTTCCATCGCCGAGAGGACGGGACTCACCCCGCAGGCGGTCTCGAAGATCGTGGCGAGGCTCATGGCCGCGGGCCTGCTGGAGGAGACCGGTGCCGTGCGGGACGGCGGCCGGGGCAAGCCCCGGATGTCCCTGCGGCTCGCGCCGGACGGCGCGCACGCGTACGGGGCCTACGTCGACCGCGACGAGCTGCGGGTGGTGGAGCTCGACCTGACCGGCGAGGTGGTGTCGGCGTCGGCCGTGCCGCTCGCGCCGATGTTCACGCCGGCCGACGTCCTGGACGCGCTGGAGCCGCTGGTCTCCGCCGGGGAACAGGTGCTCGGGCTCGGCATCGGCATCGCCGGCCCGCTCGACCACCGCGACGGCGTGGTGTCGCCGAACGGCCTGCCCGGCTGGGACGCCGTCCCGCTGAAGGCGCTCGCCGAGCAACGGCTCGGGCTGCCGGTCGTCATCGACAAGGACACCAACGCGGCCGTGCTCGCCGAGGCGTGGCGGCGGCCCCTGCGGGACGCGGCGCTGGTGTTCGTCGGCACCGGCCTGGGCGTCGGGTTGCTGCTCGGCGGCGAGGTCCACCGCGGTGCCCGGTCGGGGGCGGGCGAGTTCGGGCACACCACGATCCAGCTCGACGGGCCGCTGTGCGTGTGCGGGCGGCGCGGCTGCGTCGAGGCGGTCCACGCGGCCGCCACGGGGGTCGAGGCGGCGCGGGTGCTCGGCGCTGCCGTCGCGAACCTGGTGCAGCTGCTGGACCTCGACCAGATCATCCTGAGTGGACGGAAGGTGCTCGGATCGCCGGAGCTGTACCCGGGTGCGATGCCCGATGTGGACGTGAGCGTCACGTCGTACGGGCCGGACCTGGTGCCGGTGGGCGCGGGGCTGCTCGTCCTGGGGGAACTGTTCTAGCATCGGGGAGGTGGAGGTCCAGCACGTCGTCGGCCTGCCGCACCCGCGGCTGCGGCCGTTCGTGACGCGGTACTCCGGGTATCGGATGCGCACCGAGCCCGGCGTCCACCGCGGCCTGCCGTCGGGTTCGCTCACCCTCGTCGTGACGCTGGACGGCACGGTCGACCTCGCCGGCGGCCGGTTCGCCGCGCTCTGCGGCGGCCTGCACGACGAGGCCGTGATCATCAGCCACGACGGGTTCCAGCACGGCGTCCAGTGCGACCTCACGCCGCTCGGGATGCGGGCGTTCTTCGGCATGCCGGCCGGTGAGCTGTCGGGCGTGACGGTCGCTCTCGACGCTCTCGAGGCCCCGGCCGCCGAGTTGCGCGAACGGCTGCAGGGTGCAGCGACGTGGACGGACCGGTTCGCGTTGCTGGACCTGCTGCTCGGCGGGCTCGTGCGGCCGGTCAAGCAGCAGGTGGAGGTGGCGTGGGCGTGGCAGCGGCTCGCGGCCGGTGCCGGGGTGGGCGAGATCGCGGCCGAGGTCGGGTGGAGCCGGCAGCACCTCAGCGCGCGGTTCGCGGCCGAGTACGGGCTGACGCCCAAGGTCCTGAGCCGGGTCCTGCGGTTCGAGCGGGCGAACCGGATGCTGCGCGGCGAGCGGCGCCCCACGCTCACCGAGGTGGCCGCTGCCTGCGGCTACACCGACCAGGCGCACTTCAACCGCGACTGGCGGGCGTTGTGCGGAGCGACCCCGACGGAGTGGATCGCGACCGAGCTTCCATTCGTACAAGGCAGTGAGGGCGGTCGGGGCGCAGAGTTGCTCCCATGAGCACACCCGCACCCACCTGCTGGCCCTGTCTGTCCTATCAGGACGCTCCTGCCGCCGTCCGCTTCCTCGTGGAGGCGTTCGGCTTCACCGAACACCTCGTCGTGCCCGGTGAGGCCGACGGCGAGGTCGTGCACTGCGAGATGGTCTGGCCCGAGGGCGGCGGCGTCATGCTGGGGTCCGCCGTCCGGTCCACCGGCGAGGTCGAGGCGACGAAACCGGGCGCCGGCTCCGTCTACGTCGTGACCGACCGGCCCGACGAGCTGCACGCCCGGTCCCTGGTCCGTGGAGCCGTGGAGGTCCGCGGCCTGCGCGACGAGGAGTACGGCTCGCGCGGCTTCACGGTCGCCGACCCCGAGGGCAACCGCTGGAGCTTCGGCACCTATCGCGGAGCGTGATGCAACCTCCACACCGAGTCCGGAGTCTCCTGGGGTGGAGAGGTTCACACCCAGGGGAGGACACGTGCGCCTTGCGCGCTGTTTGGTGATCACCGCTCTCGCCGCCGGGCTGCTCAGCCCGGCGGCGACGGCGCGAGCGGAACCTTCTGAACGGCTGAGGACGACGACCATCACGCTCATCAGCGGGGACAAGGTCGTCGTCAACGAGCGAGGGGAACTCCTCGGCGTCGAGGGGCGGCCTGGCATGCAGTTCGCCCAATACGTCCGCGACGACCACCAGTACGTGGTGCCGGCCGACGCCGTCGAGGCGGTGCGGCAGGACCTCGTCGACAAGCGCTTCTTCGACGTCACCGCGTTGCACGGCTACGGCTACAGCGACGACAAGATCGATCGGATCCCGTTGCTGACCAACGGTTTCCGCGCGGCCGGAGCGGTGCCCAAGAAGGACGCGGCCCAGCAGTGGGCGGCCCGGCGCTTCGGTGCGCTGCGCGCCGGGAAGCTGTGGCTCGACGGCAAGTCGAAGATCTCGCTGACCGAGAGCGTGCCGATGGTGGGCGCGCCCGGCGCGTGGCAGGCCGGGTTCGACGGCACCGGCGTCACCGTCGCGGTGCTCGACACCGGCTACGACCTGAAGCACCCGGAACTCGCTGGCGTCGTCACGGCGTCGAAGGACTTCACGCCCGCCGGCATCCAGGACGACGTCGGCCACGGCACGCACGTCGCGGCGACCATCGCCGGCCGCGACAGCCGGTACGCCGGGGTCGCGAAGGGCGCGTCCCTCGCGGTGGGCCGGGTCTGCGAGGCCGACTTCTGCTACGACAGCGCGGTCATCGCCGGCATGGAGTGGGCGGCGCGCGAGGTCGGGGCGAAGGTCGTCAACATGTCACTGGGTGGCGACCAGTCCGACGGCACGGACCCGATGTCGTTGAAGGTCAACGAACTCACGGCCGAGACCGGCGCGCTGTTCGTCGTCGCGGCGGGCAACGCGGGGGAGTACCGCAAGGTCTCCTCCCCGGCGTCGGCGGACGCGGCGCTGGCCGTGGCGAACCTGACCAAGGCCGGTGGGATCAACGAGAGCTCGTCGCGCGGCCCGCGGATCACCGACCACGCGGTCAAGCCGGACATCGCCGCACCGGGCACGGACATCGTGGCCGCGCGCGCCGAGAACACGTTGTGGGAGCACGCGGTCGACGACCTGCACGCGAAGCTGACCGGCACCTCGATGGCCGCCCCGCACGTCGCCGGTGCCGCCGCGGTCCTGGCGCAGCGCAACCCGTCCTGGAAGGCCGCCGAGCTCAAGGCGCACCTGATGGCGACGGTCGAGCCGGTCGCGGACACGCCCGCGAACGTCGGCACCGGCCTGCTCGACGCCGAACGCGCGGTGCGCCAGCAGGTGCGCGCCTCGACCGGCAGCCTGTCGTTCGGGCTGCTGGAATGGCCGCACACCGGGACGTCCACGAAGACGATCACCTACTCCAACGCGGGCGCGGAACCGGTGACCCTGGAGCTGCGGCACGACCTCGGCGCGAGCTTCACGGTGCCGGACGCGGTCACCGTGCCGGCACGGGGGAGCGCCTCCGTCGACGTCGTGCTGGACCCCGCCAGGGGCAACGGCACGTTCTTCGGGCACGTCCGGGCGACCGGCGGCGGAGTCTCCCTGACCACGGCGGTCGGCGCGTACGTGCAGGAGGAACGGCACGAGCTCAAGCTGTCGATGATCGGCCGTGACGGCAAGCCCGTCGCGAACGAGTTCGTCGTCGTGGTCAACCTGACCACGCGGGACGCGTCGGTGATCACGATCGGCGCGGACGGCACCGGGTCGTCGAGACTGGCGGTCGCGGACTACGCCTTGATCGGCCGCATCGACGAGCTGACGCCGAACTACGCCTGGTTCACCCCGGTCTCGGCGACCGAGGTGGCGGGCCGCGTCTCGCTGACCGCAGACCTGTCGGTGGTGCTCGACGCGAGGCAGGGCAGGCAGATCGGCGTCGAGCTGCCCGACCGCGACTCGGAGGTCTGGTACCGCGACGCCGATCTGAGCGTCCCGTTCAAGCCCGGCAAGATCAACGGCGTCGCGAGCGTCGTCGACGGCCGCGTCCCGCTGTACGGCCTGTCCTTCGGCCCCGCGCTGCCGGAGCTGACCTACGACTCCGGGCTCAAGGGCGGGCAGCCGCTCGTCTCGGTCGTCGGCGGGTTCCCGGTGCGCTACTTCGAGAGCAGCAAGCACCTGGCACCCGGCGACCACGCGCTCGACGTGGCGGAACGCGGCACCGACGTGCGCGGCAAGCTCGCGCTCGTCCGCACGGCGGGAGAGGACGTCTTCGCCGTCGCACAGGCCATGAAGGACGCCGGAGCGGTCGCCGTGCTGTGGGCGGGGCCCGTGCCGTTCGGGCAGCCGGAGCAGACGGCGATCCCGGTGATCGCCGTGGCGGAACACCTCGTGGCCGTGACGCCCGCGAAGCTCACGTTGCGCGCCATCGCGGGGTCACCGGTCTCGTACACCTTGTTCCTGCGCGACAAGGGCGCGCTGCCGTCGGGCACCAGGAAGATCCGGCACGCGGAGCTCGCCGAGGTGAAGGCGCGCTACCACACGTCCGGTGCGGACGGCTCGGTCGTCACGCGCAACTACCCGATGGTGAACGGCAGTCCCGCGCGCAACCTCGGCGTGGTGCTCGACGAACGGCTCGCCGCTCCGGCGCAGCGCACCGAGTACTTCACCGCGGGCGGCGGCATCGGCTGGTACCAGGAGGGCTTCGCCGGCCGCGGCTCCGGCGCGGGGGACGACCCGAGCACGACCTCGTGGGCCGCTCTCGCCCCCGTGACCTTCCAGCCGGGCAGGAAGTACGAGCGCACCAACCTCCGCGCGGTCGCCTCCCCGCGGCTCGGCGGCTCGTCGGTCGTGACGTGGGCGGACGGCGGCGGTGTCGAGAGGGCAGGCGACCTGATCAACGCGCGCATCTCGCCGTTCGGTGGCTCGGACTGGGTCGAGAACTGGCGCCGCGGCGGTGGCGGCTGGCTGGAACTGCGCCACAACGGCGTGGTCCAGGGGTACTCCGACGTGCGGCAGGGCTCGTTCCACGCCCCCGCCCGCGACGGCCGGTACGAGCTGCTGCTGGACGCCTCGCGGGACGGACTGGCGTTGTCGACGTCGGTGCGCACCTCGTGGGAGTTCACGGCCGCCGCCGACGGCCGGCTGCCGTTGCTGGAGGTCGACTACTCGTTGCCGGTCGACCTGCGCAACAGCTGGAAGGCCGGTGTGCCGATGCCGGTGAAGTTCACCGCGTCGCGTCAGTCGGGCACCGTGCGTGAGCTCCAGGCCTACGCGTCGTTCGACGACGGCCTCAACTGGGTGCCCGTGAAGTCGCTCGTTCCTCCCGGCGGGAAGGCAGGCGGTCACGTGTCACTACGGGTGGTCGCCCGTGACACCGACGGCAACTCGGTGGACCAAACGGTCCTGCGGGCTTACCGCCTCCGGGCGTAACCAAGCAGCCGCTCGGTCGTTGTACTCCCCTGCGGCACCCGTTCTGCTGCGCGCGAGACGAACCAGGGACGCGGCGTCTCCGCGCGCCGGAGCGGGTGCCGCCATTTCGGTGGCCGCCCCCGGCGCACCTGTGGTGGCATGTCGGCCATGGGGACTTTCGAGGAGCTGGTGGCCGAGGGGGCCGCGGTGCCGTTGGAGGGCTGGGACTTCTCCTGGTTCGAGGGCCGCGCCACCGAGGAACGCCCGCCGTGGGGGTACGCGTCCCTGATCGCCGCGCGGCTGCGTGACGTGACGTCCGCGCTGGACCTGCAGACCGGCGGGGGAGAGGTCACGGCGTCCGCGCCCGTCCTGCCGCCGGTGATGGTCGCGACCGAGTCCTGGCCGCCCAACGCCGCCGTCGCCGCCCGGCGGCTGCCTCTCGTGGTGCAGGCGCCGGACGCCGGTCCGCTGCCGTTCCGGTCCTCGTCGTTCGACCTCGTGATCAGCCGGCATCCCGTGGTGACGCCCTGGGCCGAGATCGCGCGGGTCCTCCGGTCCGGTGGGACCTGCTTCTCGCAGCAGATCGGGGCCGGCACCAACCGTGAGCTGACGGACTTCATGATGGGGCCGCAGCCGGTGGGCGGGGCTCGCAGTGCCGCCGTCGCCCGTGCGGAGGCGGAGGCCGCCGGGCTGGAGGTGCTGTTGCTGGAGCCGGTGTCGTTGCGGGTGGCGTTCTTCGACGTCGGCGCGGTGGTGCACTTCCTGCGGAAGGTGTTGTGGACGGTGCCGGGGTTCACCGTGGAGGGCTATCGGGACCGGCTGCTGGAGATGCACCGGCACATCCAGCGGCACGGCGAGTTCGTGTGCACTTCGACGCGGTTCCTGGTCGAGGCGCGCAAGGCCTGAGGCTCGACCTGCCCGGCTGCCACGGTGACCCCGACGCGCCCAGGGGCGTTCCCGAAAGCACGAAGCCCCCTCCCGGACGCGTCCGGGAGGGGGCTTCGCACACGGCACTAGCGCGGCTGGCGCTCGCGGCGGATCGTCACCCGCTTGCCCTTGATCGTGGCGTCGCGCAGCGACTCGATGACGTCGTTCGCCGACTCCCCCGGCACCTCGACGAGCGAGAACCGGTCGGCGATCTCGATCGCGCCGATGTCGCGGCCCTTCAGGTTCGACTCGCCGGTGATGGCGCCGACGATGTCCTGCGGCCGGATGCCCGACGAGCGGCCGGCGCCCAGGAACAGCCTGGTCATGCCCTCGGACGGGCCTCGGCGCTCACGGCGCGGACCGGCCGGGGCGCCGTCGCGGCGCGGACGGTCCTCGCGCGGGCGGACCTCCGGGATCTCCTCCTCGTCGGCGGCGGCACCGGAGGCCTCGTGGGCGAGCTTCACGGCGGCGAGGGCGATGTCCATGACGTCGAACTCGTCGGCCAGGGTCTCGACGACGACGCGGAACCGCGACAGGTCGTCCTCCATCAGCGACTCCTGCAGCGACGAGCGGGTGAGCTCCAGCTGCCGGGCGCGCAGGTCGGCGACCGTCGGGACCTTCTCCATCGGGATCTTGGTCTTGGTGACGCGCTCGATGGTCTTGAGCAGTGAGTTCTCGCGCGGCTCGACCAGGGTGATCGCGACGCCCTCACGGCCGGCGCGGCCCACGCGGCCGATGCGGTGCGTGTACGCCTCGGGGGCGGACGGGACGTTGTAGTTCACGACGTGCGTGAGCTGCTCGATGTCGAGGCCGCGGGCGGCGACGTCGGTGGCCACCAGCAGGTCGGCGGTGCCGGAGCGCAGGCGGGACATGACGCGGTCGCGCTGCTCCTGGCTGATGCCGCCGTGCAGCGACTCCGCGCGGTAGCCGCGGCCGTTGAGGGTCTCGGTGAGCTGGTCGACCTCGTCGCGGGTGCGGCAGAAGACGACGGCGGCGGTCGGCGACTCGACGTCGAGCACGCGGCCGAGGGCAGCGGGCTTGTGCTCGCGGCGCACCAGGTACGCGGTCTGCCGCACGCGCGGGGCCTCGCCCGGCTCGGTCTTCTCGCGCTCGATCTGGATCAGCACTGGCTCGCGCAGATGGCTCTTGGCCATGCGGTCGATGCGCGGCGGCATCGTGGCGGAGAACAGCACGGTCTGCCGGTCGGCCGGGGTCTCGGAGAGGATCGCGTCGATGTCCTCGGCGAAGCCCATGTCGAGCATCTCGTCGGCCTCGTCGAGCACGACGACCTGCAGGTCGCTCAGCTGCAGCGTGCCGCGCTGCAGGTGGTCGATCGCGCGGCCCGGGGTGGCGACCACCACGTCGACGCCGCGGGACAGCTCGCGCAGCTGGCGGCCGATCGGCTGGCCGCCGTAGATCGGGAGGACGCGCGTGCCCAGGTGGCGGCCGTAGCGGTGGACCGCCTCGGACACCTGCACGGCGAGCTCGCGGGTCGGCGCGAGGACGAGAGCCAGCGGCTTCTCGCCCTTGCCGATCCGGTCGGCGACGCGCTCGAGCAGCGGCAGCGCGAACGCCGCCGTCTTGCCCGTGCCGGTGGCCGCCTGGCCCAGCAGGTCGTTGCCCGCGAGCAGGGGCGGGATCGCTTCGCTCTGGATCGGCGTCGGCTCCTCGTAGCCCAGCGTGGTGAGTGCGTTGAGGATGTCGGGCCGCAGCCCCAGGTCGGCGAAACCGTTGTCGGCGGTGGTCATGGGGAGTATCTTCCCCCACCGCCTCACACCGCACTCACCCAGACCGGCTCAGGGCGCCTCGACGCGGACGTCCGCCGCAGCCGCCACCCCGTTGAGGCGAACCGAGATATTGACCTGACCAGGCCTTATCCCGGTGAGCACGCCGGTGTCCGGGTCGAGCCGCGCGACGTGCCACGGCCTGATGCCGTCCCGCCCGCCGACGTGCAGCTCGCGTGACCCTTCCCACACCGCGCCCATCGGATATCCCACCGGAACGGTCCGCGCACCCTGTTTCACCGTGGCCGCAAGCGGTTTCGCCTCGCCGGGGCGCAGGCTCGCGGGAGCGTCGAGCCGGAGCGCGTCCACGTGGGGCCGGACCTCGGCCCTGACGCCGCTGCCCGAGACGCCGACGAGCGTCCAGCCGGTGAACCCGCCCGCCTGGGCGGGTGCCTTGCCGGAGTTGCCGTTGATCACGTGCGGGACACCGTCCACAGTGGAGGCGAAGAACCCTCCCACGTGGCCGCCGATGAACGCCGTCGGTCCGTCGCGTTCGGACAGCAGGCGCTCGAAGTAGTCCGACTCCATCCGGTCGGCGAGCTGGCTGGTGCGCGCGGGCGTGGGATCGCGCGGCGGGTGGTGCATCATCACGACGACCTGGCCCCGGGCGGTGTCCAGCGCGTCCCGGAGCATCCGCACCTGCTCGAAGCCGCCGCCCCGCAGCGTCCCGGTCGACGAGTCGAGCAGCACGAACCGGGTGCCCCGGTGGTCGAACGCGCGGTGGGTGACGCCGAACTCGCGGCGGAAGTTGTCGATCGTGCCGGGCCCCATGACCTCGTGGTTGCCCGGCACGTAGTACCAGGGGAAGTCGCCCAGCTCCTCGGTCAGCACCCTGCGCGCCAGCCGCAGGTCGGCGGGGGACGCCTCGTCGACGAAGTCGCCGTTGACCACCACGAACTCCGCGCCGGACGCCCTGACCTCGCGCAACGTGCGGCGGGCTGCCCTGACGAGCTCGCTGTCCGGGTCGCGCGCGACGAACTGGGCGTCCGACACGACCGCGAACTTCCAGCCCTCCGCCGGGCCGATCACGTCCTCGCGCAGGTCCGGGACGGGTGGCAGGGCGACCGGCGGTGGCACCCGTGCGACGATGTCGTCGACGAGCACCTCACCGGTGTACGAGCGGTCCGCCTCGGTCTCGATCGTGGTGAACCTCGTGACCCGCACGGGGAACTCGAGCTCCGGGGGCACCGCGACCTCGATCCGCCGCCAGCCGTGCCAGGTGATGTGCGGGCCGTAGAGCGGCCGCGACCGTCCTGTCGAGTCCTCCACGGTGAACGCCGTCCACTCGCCTTTGCCGCTGCCGCGCACCTGCGCGGCGAGTGAGAGCGGTTGTCCGGGCACCTGCAACGGCTTGGGCGGCATCGCGTACGCCGTGCGCGTGCCGGTCGACCGCGTGAAGTCGTAGCTCAGCCTCAGCCCCTGCCCGGTGTGGCCGTCCGGCGCCGGCGCCACCCCGCCGGTGGCGCGGGCGGAGCCGAACATCCACTGTGGAGCGTCGTCGAAGGTGGCGATCAGCTCGTCGGTGACGCCGACCGTGACGGCGACCAGGGTCTCCTGGCCCCGCACCCGCGCCCTGACCGTGGTCGCGCCGGGCTTGAGCGCCCTGATCCGCAGGTCCGGCGTCACCTCGACGACCTCGCGGTCGTAGCGGAGGTCGAGGTCGGCGCGCTCCAGCGGCGCGCTGAACCCCCTGGCGTCGAAACCGTTGATCCGCAACGGCTTGCTCTCGCCCTCGGCCAGGCTGACCCGCGGGCTCTCCGGCGCGAGCCGCCGCAGCTCGCCCAGCACGGTCAGCTCGGTGGTCGCGCTCGTGTGGCCGCGGGAGGCGGTGAACGACGCACGTCCCGGGTGCGGCGCCGCGTGGAAGGTGTCGCCGACCGCCCATCCACCCGTTGCGCGCGTGACGTGCCTGTTGTCGAGAACCGGGCCGAACGTCTCGTCGTGGCCGCGCACGGTCACCCTGCGGGACAGGCCGGGGAAGACGCGCTTGCTCACGGTCCGCACGTCGAACCCGGTGAGCCTCCCGGACCCGGCCGGCGCGTAGAGCGCGAGGCCGTTCGCGACCGGGCGCTCGCCGCCGTCGGACGGCGTGTTGACCACCTCAAGCACCGTGGTGCCGGGCTCGCGGGCGAGCATCGTCGACGAGCCGCCGCCGTCGAGGTTCAGGGCGTTGTGCGCGCCGAGCTCGATCATGGCGTCGGCGAGGTCGCCCAGGTCGAGGCCGGGGAGGTGGGCGCTCTGCCGCCCGTCGACGGTCAGCAGGAACATCTTCCTGCCGTCCCGCGAGAAGCCGACCGCCGTGCGCGGGTGCGCCGCGTCGGCCGGTGCGACGTTCCTGCCGCCCTCCACCAGCAGCTGCCGGCCGCCGATGGCCGTCCTGGGCTCGCTGCCGTTGCTCGTGCGGCTGCGGTAGTCGACGGTGACCCTGTCCCCGGGCTGGAACGCCCGGAGCACGTCCGCGCCCCTGTCACGACCCACCAGCGCGTACCCCTCGACGGGATCCGCGCTCGGGCTCTGGACCTTCTGGACGACGTCGTCCTTGACGATCACCTCGGCCGTGTTCGCCGAACCCTGCGTAGCGCGCGCTCTGCTGTACGTGCCCCACAACGGGTTGAAGACGCCGATGCCGTCCGTGTCGATCGACGCGCTGTTGAGCTGCGTCAGCTTGTGCGTGCCGTTGAGCGTGCCTTCGAGGAAGGTCTCCATCACGCTGCCGATGCCCGCCGCGTCGATCCCGACCGCCCGTCCGGTGCCGGACTTCCGGAGGCGGCCGTCCTGGATGCCGACACCTTCGGGCGCGTTGGAGTTGTCGATGTCGAAGAAGTCCCCGTTGACCGCCGCGACGGCGCGCGGGGTCTGCCGGGACAGGGGAGCGGCCTGCGTGACGGTGCCCGGGTCGACGTACCCGACCCGCGTCTTCGCGAGGTCGACGGCGAGGGCGTCACCGCGGACCCAGCCGTCGGGCTCGTAGAAGTCGAAGGAGCTGAGCGTGACGCCCGGCGCGACCGGTCTCTCGACGTGGTCGGTCACGATGCGCCTGTCGTCGGCCCGGGCGTGAGAAGGGGGAACGGGCGCGATCAGGACAGCGGCGATGATCACGGCAAGTGCACGTCTCGTCACGCCTTGGAACCTAGACCGGCCCGGTGGAGATCCGCCCGGCGGTCGACGCCTCGCGCCTCGTCACCCCGCCCGGCGCTCCCCGCGGGACCGGCCCGGCCGCCGGTGGGCAGGACCCGGCGACACCGGCGCGCGGGTTCGGCACCGGCGGCCGCGCGGTCGTGACGACACCGGACTTCAAGGAGGTGGCGCCTGCACCGTGGACAGCTCCTCGGCCTCGGCGAGGTACAGCCGACCGAGGTCGATGAGAAGCGTGCCCAGCTCCCTATAGTGCGCTGCGCGCTCGAGGTCGGGAATCAGTCCGCATGTGCGCAACATATTTTGTGCGAGCATCTCGCCAAACTGTGGATAAGTCTTCACCACCTCACGCGAGAGGCGTTGAAGAGATACGCGCAGAAGGTCTTCAGTCAGGAATTCCGCGGCCATGGCAGGATCCCCTCGCTCTCGCGCCAGATGACGTCGCAGTCCCGGCAGGTCGGCCACACGTTCTTGTCGCGCCACAGGCCTATCTGTTGCGGGATGAACGGATTTCCGCACAGCGTCTCGACGGCCTGTCCCCAGGTCAGATCGTCGGGGATGGCGTGACGCAGCCCCCCGTGGGGCGTCCAACGAAATCTCACCAGCTCATTGTGCGACTTGGAAGTGGTCCAAGCTAACGCCCTTTTGGGTTGTGTTGCGGCCAAACGTTCTGGAATGGTGCTGAGCGGGTCTACGGTCCTCGCCATGCCGAAAAGATTCTCCACTGTGAGAGGCCGTGAGTTCGGGGACGGCCTCCGTGCGGCCATCGCCGCCACGGGAATGACTTCACGCGCTGTCGCCGATCTCCTGAACTGGCAGGAGGCGAAGCTTTCGGACCTCGTCAACGGCAAGGGCGGCTCGACCGAACTCGAACTCGCGCTGCTGCTGGGCGTGTGCCGAACATCGCAGGCGGAACGCGACCACCTGATGTCGCTCTTCCCCGGCACCGGCGTGAAGGGCTGGTGGCAGGACCACGGGGTGTGCGCGCCGATCAGCCCCAGGACGCTGGTCGAGCACGAACGCCTCGCGGAGAAGTTGATCAGCTGGCAGACGATGTTGCTGCACGGGATGTTGCAGACCTCGGACTACACCCGCGCGGTGCTGGCCGCCTGCGTGAACGTGCCCGCCGACGAGCGGGAGGCGCGGGTGGCGGCGCGGGCTTTGCGGCAGGAGGCGTTCCGCAGCGGGTTGGAGGCGCGCTTCTTCATCCCCGAACCGGTGTTGCTGAACGAGGTCGGCGGGCCGGGGGTGATGCGCGAGCAGCTGCTGCACCTGGACAAGCTGGCCGCCAGGCCGAGCATCGATCTCAGGGTCGTGCCGCTCGGTGTCGGAGCGCACGCGGGCATGGCCGGGTCGTTCGACATGCTGACCTTCGACAGGTACGACGACGCGGTGTTCCTGGAGAGCGAGAACTCCAGTCTGATCATCGAGTCCCCCGGCGCGGTCAAGGCGTACCGGCGAATCGTCGAAGGGCTCGAACTCGTCGCCCTGGATGCGGAACAATCGAGGGAGCTGATCAAGAAGCTGCTGACGTGAGGAGACCTCGATGGCCGCGTGGCACAAGAGCACCTACAGCGCGAACGCCAGCGCCTGCGTCGAAGTCGCCACCGGCGTCGGCATCCGCGACAGCAAGGCACCCGCCACCCACGTCGAGGTGGGCGCGGCGGCGTGGACGGCGTTCCTGAGCGCGGTCAAGGTCGTGCGCTAGCCGGTCGTTACGATCCGAACCATGACGATGCCCGCAGCGATCGAAGCCGTCCGCGCCGCGTTCGCCGGGATGGCCGCGGAGGAGTTCGACCTGCCGCCGCGGCAGGCGTTCGGCGACAGCCGGTCGCTCGTCATGGCGGTGCACCACCGGCCCACGAGGTCGACCGCCGTGAAGGTGGTCAGCATCGAGGTCGAGCGCGATCCGGTCATCACCGGCACGGTGGTGTACTCGCACCCGGACGGGCAGTTCGTGGCGGACGCGGTGCCGCTCACGACGTTGCGGACCGGCGCTGTGGTCGGGGTGGCCACGGACCTGCTGGCGGATGAAGACGCCTCGCACCTCGCGTTGCTGGGGGCCGGTGCGCAGGCAGCGGACCAGATCAGGGCCGTGCACGCGGTGCGGCCGTTGAAGAAGCTCGTCGTGTTCAACCGGCACGCCCGCAAGGCCGAGGCGTTGCTGGAGGGCCTGGCGGACGAGTTGCCGGGCACGGTCGTGGACGTGGCCGCCGATGGCGAGAGCGCGGTGGAGGGCGCGGACGTCGTGTGCTGTGCGACGGCGTCGACGGTGCCGTTGTTCCGGTGCGAGGCGTTGAAGGAACGGGTGCACGTCAACGCGATCGGGTCGTACCGGCCGGTGATGCGGGAGCTGCCGCAGGAGCTGCTGGCGACCGCCGGAGTCGTCGTGGTGGACCAGGTCGAGGCGGCGCTGAGCGAGGCCGGCGAGATCATCCGGGCGGTGCGCGGCGGGGTGCTGCGGCTCGAGTCGCTCGTCGAGCTCGGTGCGGCGCTGGGGAACCCGCCGCTGCGCGAGGGGCGGACCGTGTTCAAATCGGTCGGCGTCGCGGTGCAGGACTGGGCCGTCGCGAGGCTTCTGGCGCGGTGACGGGAAAGCGCTGGACGTGAACCCATCCGCCGCGAGGGCTCACGTCCAGCGCCGTCGTTCTCCCCGTCAGGCCGTGCGCGACCCGGCGGGGAGAGAACTCAGACCTGCCACTTCTGGCTGGCAACGCCGAGGCACTGCCAGATGTGGGTTCTCGTGCCGTCCGCCGAGGAGCCTCCCACGGTGTCCAGGCACTTGTTCGCCTGCGGGTTCACGATGTCCTGCGCCCCGCTGACGGCCCATTGCTGGGCGGCGGACCCGTTGCAGTCCCAGAGCTGGACCACCGTGCCGTTGGCGGTGCCGCCACCGGACACGTCGAGGCACTTGCCCAGCGCGCGGATCGTGCCGTCACCGGGACGGCTCCACTTCTGGGCGACGTTGCCGTTGCAGCCGACGACCTGGATGGGCGTGCCGTTGGCGGTGTTCGCCCAGGGCACGTCGAGGCACTTGCCGCCGATGCCGCGGATCTCCGAGCCACCGCCGGCGGGCGGGCTGTCGTTGGAGACGCGGACCCAGTCGATCACGAGCTGCTGCGGGAACGTCGTGCTGGCGTCGGGGTAGCCGGGCCACTCACCACCGACCGCGAGGTTGATGATGATGAAGAACGGCTTGTTGAACACCCACTCGCGGCCACCGAGATCGGCAGGCGTCTTGCGGCCGTAGACCTGGCCGTCGACGGACCAGACGATCTCACCCGGACGCCAGTCGACGGCGAAGTTGTGGAAGCCGTCGGAGAAGTTCGGGCCGTTGTACTGGTGCAGCAGGCCGCCGGAACCGGAGTAGCCGGGGCCGTGGATCGTGCCGTACACGGTGTTCGTCTGGTGGCCCAGGAACTCCATGATGTCGATCTCGCCGGAGCCCGGCCACGGGTTGCCGGTGTTGATGTCGGCACCCAGCATCCAGAACGCGGGCCAGATCCCCTTGCCGCGCGGCATCTTCATCCGCGCTTCGAACCGGCCGTAGGTCTGGGTGAACTTGCCCGCGGTGTTGATGCGGGCGGAGGTGTACTGACACCTGCCGTACCAGCAGTTGTAGTTGCCGGGGTTCTCACGCTTGGCCGTGATGACCAGGTTGCCCTGGCCGTCGTGCGCCGCGTTCGAGGTACCCGCCTGGTACCACTGATGTTCCCTGTTGTTGCCGTTGTTGTTGCCCACTTCCATTTGCCACTTGCCACCGTCGACACCGGTGCCGGCGGGAGCGTTGAACTCGTCGGCCCAGGTCACCGCCGCGTTGGCAGGGGGAGCTTGGCTGGTGGTGGCGACGGTGATCCCCGCGGCGACCATCAAGGCCGCGGCGAGGGCCGTCCCGATGCGTCGCTGCATCGAACCGACCTTTCCGGGTGTTTAGTTGTGCGCCCAGTGGTTCGGAAGTGTTGTCATGCCGTGACTCTCGGTCAACGTGTAAAGGTTTTCAGAATTTTGTCAGATGAGAGCGCTCTCAGGGAGCGTTCCCGCGAATGCGGGCAGTGGGAACGATCAGTCCTACTGGGACAGCGGATCGGGGAGACGGCAGCCCCCGTCCTGTTTGGACGGAAACATGTCCCGCCGTTGCCCGCGTCGCGTCCGGTGGGGTGAGGTGCGTCCCCCGATGGGCTCAGCGACCTGGCTCGGGGTGTGAATTCGATTGCGCCGGGTGGTGGCACCCGCCAGCGTTCGGGTCATGACTCGGGGGATGACGTGGCTGCTCGCGGTCGCGTGCGGTGTGGCGGTCGGCAACGTGTACTTCCCGCAGGCGCTCACGCCGCTGGTCGCCGACGGGCTCGGCATCCCGGCGGGCAGCGCCGCACTGGTCGTCACGGCCGCGCAGATCGGGTACGCGTGCGGGATCTTCCTGCTGGTGCCGCTGGGCGACCGGGTGCCGTACCGGCCGTTGACCGCCGCGCTGTTCACCGCCACCGGGCTGGGGCTGGCCGTCGCGGGGTTCGCGCCGTCGTTCGGGCCGTTGTTCGCCGCGGGGGTCGCCGTGGGGGTCGCGACGGTGATCGCGCCGATCATCGGGCCGATGGTGGCCGGGATGGTGTCACCGCAGAACCGGGGCGTGGCCAGCGGGACGATGCTCGCCGGGTCGATCGGCGGGATGTTGCTCGCGCGCACCGCCGGCGGCGTGCTCGGGGAGTGGCTGGACTGGCGGGCGCCGTACCTCGTGGCCTCCGGGCTCGCGTTCGTGATGGCCGTGGCGCTGTGGCGGGCGCTGCCGGCGACCGAACCGCACACGCGGCAGCCGTACCCCTCGCTGTTGCTGGAACCGTTGCGGCTGCTGCGGGACGAACCCGAACTGCGCCGGTCGTGCGGCTACCAGGCGATGGTCTTCGGGGCGTTCAGCGCGGTCTGGGGGAGTGTCGCGCTGCTGCTGACCGGTCCGCGCTACGGCTACGGCGCGCAGGCCGTCGGGCTGCTGGCACTGGTCAACCTCGTGACGATGGCCGCGACGCCGGTCGCCGGGCGGATCGTGGACCGGCGGGGATCGGATCCGGTGAACCTCGTCTGCATGCTCGCGGTGACCGGGTCGGCCGGGGTGCTCGCGTTCGGCGGTGCCGGTGGCGTCGCCGGGCTGGTCGCCCTGGTGCTCGGCACACTCGTGCTCGACGTGGCGATGCAGTGCGGTTCGGTGGCCAACTCCACCCGCATGTACGACCTGAGCGACACCCATCGCGGACGTCTGAACACCGCCTACATGACGTGCGCGTACATCGGCGGTGCGGTCGGATCGTGGCTGGGCGTGCAGGCGTTCGTGCGGTTCGGGTGGTACGGCGTTTGTGGGCTCGTCGCTCTGATGGCCACTATCGCCCTCGTGGGTCACGTCGTCAGGAAGGCGCCCTTGACGACGTCTGGCTAATGCAAATAGCTTTACGGCTATGGCAGTTCGAGCAGGTCTCACCACCGCGAAGGTCGTGGACGCCGCGCTGGGGCTGGTCGACGAGCAGGGCGTCGAGGGACTGACGCTCGCCGCCGTCGCCGCCCGCACCGGGGTCGCCACGCCGTCGCTCTACAAGCACGTCGCGAGCCTCGCGGAGCTGCGCGCCCACCTCGGCGTGCGGGTGCTGGAGGACATGACGTCCCACTTCACCGGCGCGGTCCTCGGCCGGTCGGGGGAGGACGCCGTCCGCGCGCTCATGCACGCGTACCGGGCGTACGTCCAGCAGCACCCGAAGCGCTACGCGGCCGCTCCGATGGACCCGCTGCGCGACGACCTGCAGAAGGCGGCGGGGCAGAAGCTCGTCGAGGTCATGTACGCGACCCTGCGGAGCTACGGCCTGGAGGGCTCGGACGCCGTCCACGCCACGCGGCGGCTGCGGGTGATCGTGCACGGCTTCGCGTCGATCGAGTCGGGTGGCGGGTTCGGCCTGCCGGAGGGGCTCGACGACACCTACGAGCAGCTGGTCCGCCTGTACCTGGACGACCTCGGGGGAAAACCGTGAGGTGGACGCCTGGCCGGCGTGGGGCTCAGCGCGCGGTGAGGCGGAAGACCCGCAGCTCGCGACCGCCTGAGCGCCGCACGTAGTCCTGGAACGCGGGCCAGGCCTCCACCATCCTCGCCCAGGCCTGCTCGCGTTCGGCGCCCTGGAGCAGCGTCGCCCGCACGTCGCGGACGTCGCCGCGCACGTTCACCTGGATGTCCGGGTTCTTCAGCAGGTTCGCCGTCCAAGCCGGGTGGTGCGGCTTGCCCCAGTTCGACCCGACGACCAGCATCGAGTCGCCGTCGGCCACGTACTGGACCTGGTTCTCGCGCCGCTCACCGGTCTTGGCGCCGGTGGTGATGAGCGTGAGGCCCTTCTGACCGCTGAACGACACGAGCCCGACCTTGCCGCCGGTCAGCTTGTACAGCAGGCGGTCCGTGCCGGTGACGGCCTTCTGCAGCAACGACATTCAGAGCGCTCCCGTCGACCTCGCCGCGTGGACCGCGGCGGTTCTGTTGTGCACCCCCAGCTTGCGCATCGAGCTGCGGAGGTAGGCCTTGACGGTTTCGGTGCTCAACCCGAGCTCGGCGGCTATCTCCCGGTTCGAGGCACCGACCGCGGCCAGCCGGAGCGTATCGAGTTCGCGGGGCGTCAGGCCCGTCGGGACGGAGACGGGAGCCTCGCCGCCGAGGTTCCGGTGGACGTTGTGGAGCCGTTCGCGCAGCACGGGGTCGTCGACGAGCTTGGTGACCTCGGCCAGTTCGCGGAGTGCGGCTTGTGTGTGCAGTGAAGGCATGTCCAGGTCCTGTGCGAAGCCCTGCGCGATGGCGCCGGCGATCCTGATCGCCCGGTCGCCGACGGTCGCCTGCCCGCGCACGGCCCCGTACAGGACGCCGTGCACGGTGCCGCGCACCGTCACCGGGTAGGCGAACACCGAGGTGAGCCGTTCCTCCACGACCACCATCTGGTCGAACTCGTGGGTGATCGCCCGGGTGGAGGCGTAGTCGTTGACGCGGACCGCCGTGCCCATCGCGATCGCGGTGCCGCCGAGGCCGCGGCCGGTGCCGACGCGCAGTCCCCGCAACGACGTGCCGTGCGTGCCGAAGAAGCTGCTCAGCACCAGGTCGTGGCCGGGCGTGACGGCACCGCCGAACACGACGGGCAGCCCGGTGGCTCGGCGGAGCACGTCCAGCCGTTGCGGCAGCAACGCCTGGAAGCGGTCTGGCGACACGTCCAGCAGTTTCGCTGACGACGGCACCCTTAAAAAGGGGTGCACCCCCGGACGGGGGTATCCCGATCGCCTGAGCCCCTCCGCACCCTCCGTACCGGCGGAACAGGAGGCCGGCGATGTCCGGTCACGACACCTGCCGCGCGGCCCGCGACCTCGTGCTCAGCGACCCGGAAGCGTTCACGTGAACATCGTCGAGGAGGACGGCGACGAGCGCGCCTGCTCGTTCGACGAGATGCGCCGCCGCTCGAACCGCGTCGCGCGCTGGCTCGTGCGCCACGGCGTCGGCAAGGGCGACAGCGTGGTGATCATGCTCGGCAACCAGGTCGAGCTGTGGGAGTCGATGCCCGCGGTGATGGAGCTCGGTGCCGTCGTCATGCCGACCACCACCGCCCTCGGACCGGCGGACCTCGCCGACCGCCTGCGGCGCGGCACCGTCCGGCACGACCAGCCGCCCGAAGCTCGTCGAGCACACCCAGGCCTCGTACCCGGTCGGGCACCTCACGACCATGCGTTGGATCGGCGTCCGGCCAGGAGACGTGCAGCTCAACATCAGCTCGCCCGGCTGCCCGGTGTGCCGGTCGTGCTCGTCGACCGGGGAGTGGAGGGACGACCAGTTCCCCGAGCCGCGCCGCTAACGTGGGGGCTCCGCCGTCCCCGACGACAGGAGCAGACATGGTCCGCAGGATCTCAGGACGTCCGGCGGTGATCACCGGGGCGGCCTCGGGGATCGGCCGCAGCCTCGCGCAGCGGTTGTCCCGCAACGGTTGTCCGGTGGCCATCGCCGACGTCGACGGGAGCGAGCTGGAGAAGACCGCGGCCTCGCTCACCGGCCCGGTCCTCACGCGGGTGCTCGACGTGCGCGACGCCGGCGACGTCGGTGAGTTCGCGAGGGAGGTCCAGGACTGGCTGGACCTCCCGCTGGCCGCGGTGTTCAACAACGCGGGCGTCGCCACCTCGACGAGCGTGCTGAACTCCGTGCCGGAGGACGACTCCTGGCTGTTCGACATCAACTACTGGGGCGTCGTGCACGGCACGCGGGCGTTCCTGCCGCAGCTCGTGAAGCAGAACTACGGCGTCGTCGTGAACACCTCCAGCGTGTTCGGGCTCGTCGGCATGCCGAACCAGAGCGCCTACTGCGCCGCGAAGTTCGCCGTCCGCGGCTTCACCGACTCGTTGCGCCAGGAGTTGCGCGGCACGGGCGTCTCCGCCGTCACCGTGCACCCCGGCGGCATCAAGACCAACATCATCCGCAACGCGCGCGTCTACAGCGAGCTGGACGTGCGCGGCCGGTCGCGGGAGCAGATGGCGGCGGACTTCGACAAGATGGCCCTCACGACCCCGGACAAGGCGGCCGAGATCATCCACCGCGGCGTCGAGAAGGGCAAGTCGCGGGTGCTGGTCGGGCCGGACGCGTACGTGTTCGACGCGCTCGCCCGCATCATGCCGACCCACTACTTCAGCGTGATGGCGAAGCTCTACGACCGCTGAGGGATGATCTCCGGCATGGTTTCGGAGGACGTCCTGCTGCGGCGGACCGAGCAGTGGTTCGTGCGGCAGGGCGCGCCGACCATGATCGAGGGCTACGGCTTCCGGTCGCACGTGCTGCCGCGGATGACACCCGCGCTCACGTTCGTCGCCGTCGGCAGCCTCGCGTGGCTGGTGCTGCAGCAGTCCTCCGGGCTGTCGCGGTGGCTGCTGCTCGGGCTGATCGTCGCGACGACGGTGTCGGCGTGGGTCCTGCTGTCGCTGTTCGTGCGGCGGATGCCGAGCTTCTCGCCGCGCACGACGGTGCTGGTGCTGGTCGCGTACGCGGTGACCCCGGTGGCCACGCCGCTGGTGCAGTCCGCGATCGACATCAAGTTCACCGCGCCGGACGGCGACCGCGAGACCGACTCGGTGTGGGTCGCGCTGGTGTGGTTCGTCGTCGTGTTCGGGTTCGCGTTCGTGGCGACGATGCTCGCCACCACCTACGGGCTCGGGGCGTTGCTCAAAGCCGCGATCCGGCACGTGATCGCGGACCTGCGCAACAGCGTGCACCTGCTCGGGCGGGCGTTGCCGCCGATGCTGTTCGTGACGCTGTTCCTGTTCTTCACCGGTGAGCTGTGGCAGGCGATGAACCAGCTGCGCTGGCCTCGCGTCAGCCTCGTCGTGCTGCTGTTCGCCGCGATCACCGTGCTGGCGGCCGCCGCCCGGTTGCGCGACGAGATCGGCCGGGTGGAGCAGGACCTGCGGCCGGAGGTCCTGCGGGGCGCCTGCGAGGGCACGCCGCTGTCCGGCGTCGAGATCGCCGCGCCGCTGCCGCCCAGGCGGTTGACCGGCCGGCAGGTGCGCAACCTGCTGGTGATGCTCGCGATCCGCCAGCTCGTGCAGGCCGCCGTCGTCGGGCTCGCGCTCTTCGCGTTCTTCGTGCTGCTGGGGCTGATCGTCGTCACACCGGAGATAGCCGAGCAGTGGATCGGGTCGCCGCCCGCCCTCTCGTGGCTCGGGGTGCCGCAGGCGATGCTGCGCAACGCCACGCTGTTCGCGGCGTTCGGCAGCATGTACTTCTCGGTGATCTCGATGAGCGACGCCGAGCACCGGCGCCAGTTCTTCGCCCCGGTGCTCGAGAAGGTCGAGCGGACGCTGGAGGTCCGCGCGGTCTACCTGGACGTCAGAGAGCGGGCTGCGGCCTGAGGCGGGCGTCGCGGCTCGGCGGCGCGCCGAACTGGCGCCGGTACTCGCGGCTGAACTGCGACGGGCTGTCGTAGCCGACGCGGTGGCTCACGCTCGTCACGTCCCGGGTCGTCGCGAGCAGCAACCGGGCCTCCTGCAGGCGGATCTGCTTCTGGAACTGGATCGGGCTCATGGCCGTGACGGCCTGGAAGTTGCGGTAGAACGCCGACTCGCTCATGCCCGCGATCCGCGCGACGGTCTCGACCCTGAACGACTCGGCGAAGTTCTCGCGGATCCACGTGACGGCCCGGGAGATGTGGCTGAGGCTGCTGTCCTGCGAGCCGAGCTGGCGCACCGCCGCGCCCTGCTCGCCGGTCATCACCCGCCAGAGGATCTCCTGCTTGACGAGCGGGGCCAGCGCCCGCGCGTCGCGGGGCCGGTCCAGCAGGCGCGCGAGTCTCGTCACGGCGTCGACCAGCTCGGGGCTCGCGTCGCTGACGGCCAGGCCCTCCGGGGTGCCGGAGGGCTTCGGGAGGTCCTGGGACAGCAGGAGGTGGGCGACGTCGTCGGGGCGCAGGACCAGGCCGAGGCCGAGCGCGGGTTCCGACGGGCTGATGTCCACGTAGTTGCCGGTGATCGGCAGGTCGACCGAGGCGACCAGGTACTGGCCGGCCCGGTAGTCGTGGACGCGGTCGCCCGACGCGATGCGTTTGCGGCCTTGGGCGACGAACGCGAGGATCGTGCCGGTCATCGACGGCGCGGGCGGCCCGGCGACCGTGGTCTTCGAGACCAGGACGTCCGGGATCGCCGTGGTCAGGTCGGGCCTGGCGTGCTTGGCGAGCAACGCGCGCAGTTCGTCCACGCCCCGATGCTCCTCGTCGGCGGGATGATCAGGCAAATCCGCCGGTGAACGTGAGTGCCTCGCCCAGCGGTTTGCGGCGGAGGTCCGGCACCTCGCAGTCGTCGGCCGGGTAGCCGACCGGGAAGAGGATGTACGGCCGTTCGCCCTCCCGTCCCAGCAGGTCGCTGAGGAACGTCATCGGGTTCGGTGTGTGCGTCAGCGTCGCCAAACCCATCGTGTGCAACGCGGCGATGAAGAAGCCGCAGGCGATGCCGACGCTTTCGTTCGTGTAGTAGGTCTTCTTGCCGTCCTGCTGCTTCTGCGCGAACGCGACCACCAGCCACGGGGCGACTTCGAGGAACTCCTTGGTCGCGTCGGTCTCCAGGCGGGCCAGGGCCGCGTGCCAGTCGGGGACCGCGCGCTCGTGGTAGAAGCGGCGTTCCTCCTCCTCGGCCGCCGAGCGGATGCGGTGCTTGAGGCCGGGGTCCCGCGTGGCGACGAACCGCCACGGCTGCTGGTGCGCTCCGCTCGGGGCGGTGTTCGCGGCTCGCACGGCGAGTTCGACCGCTTCCGCCGGCACGGGGTCGGGCGAGAACCAGCGCACGGACCGCCGTTCGTCCAGCAGGCGGTGGAACGCGCGGCCGCGGTCGAGTCCTTCGCCGATCGGCACTCGCGGCGGGGTGTACGGGCGGAACGGGTGGCGGTGCGGTCGGGTCACGACTGGCGACAGTGCCGGTAGCCGACTGTTTTGGCCAGCTCAAGTTCTTGAACTCAGCTATAAGCTCTGCTCATGAATTTGCCGAACGTGACGGTGCGGCAGCTGGAATACCTGATCGCGGTGGCGGAAACCGGCTCGGTGACCGGCGCCGCCGCTCGGTGCCACGTCACGCAAGGTGCGATCTCGCTGGCGTTGAGCGAACTGGAACGCGCGCTCGACCTGCGGCTCGTCGTCCGGTCACCCCGGCGCGGTGCCACTGTGACGGCGGCGGGCGCGCGAGTGCTCGCGGACGCCCGCCGCGTGGTCGGCGCGATGGGTGACCTCGGCGTCGAGGCGCGCGGGCTCAGCCAGAAGATCGGCGGTGTGCTCACGGTCGGCTGCTACACGCCGATCGCGCCGTTCCACCTGCCCGCCGCGATCGCCACGTTCGAGCGAGCACACCCGGAGGTGTCGGTCCGGTTCGTAGAGGGGAGCCTGCCGGAGATCGGGGAGGACGTGGTGTCCGGGCGGTGCGAGATCGCGTTCCTCTACGACCAGGACCTGGTGCCGGGCATCACGACCCGGACGCTGTACGACCAGCCCCCGAAGGTGCTCCTGCCCGCGGACCACCGGTTGCGCCGCCGTCGTGCGGTGGCGCTGCGCGAGCTCGCCGGGGATCCGTTCGTGCTGCTCGACGTTCCGCCGAGCGAGCGCTACTTCCGCTCGGTGTTCGCGGCAGCCGGGGCGGAGATGGTCGTGACGCACCGGGCGCGCAGCTTCGAGCTCGCGCGGTCGCTGGTGGCGCGGGGGATCGGGTACTCGATCACCGTGCAGCAGCCCGCGCTGGGCCGGTCGTACGAGGGGCTGGAGGTGGTCGCCGTGCCGTTGCGCGACGAGGTGCCCACGACGCCCGTGGTGCTGGGCTGGGCGAACGGGCCGCTGACGCGCCGCGCGCAAGCGTTCGCCGACCACTGCGCCGCGTTGTTCGCCCAGTAGGAGGTTTTCGGTCCCGGTTCGCCCAGTGGCGAAAGGCGCGAACTCGGGGTTCACGCGAGGTGTGGTCTCCGGTGGGGTGCAGGCCAGGTGACCGTCCACATCAGACGGTCTCGGCCGCCGCGCATCGATTGGTGACAGCGGTTCTGGTGATCCGAGCAGGAAGGACAACATCGAGTGATAAACCGCGACACGGTCGACGAGGTTCGCCGCGCGCGATCCGAACTGATCGCGACGGACGCTGGAACGAGGCCGTTGCGGCCCGCGCACTCGCCTCGGGAGCAGCGTCGGCCGGACCCGATGAGCGCTCTCATCTATGGCTTTCAGCGGGCACCGCGCTCGCGGTGCCCGCTAGAAGCTCGTCAACTCGCCGGAGGCGGCTCCTCGCGACGAGGCGGTGCCGATGCGTTCGGGACCGGCCGGTGTCCCCGGTCGTGGGCGATCAGGTTGGTGCGCAACGCGATGTGGCGGAACTCGTAGATCGCCCCGGTCTGGCGCAGCACCGCTCGCTCGCAAGCGTCGTCGAGGAAGGCGTGCAGCTTCCACGGCAAGCGTCCGGTGAGAGGGAGCCAGAACCGCACGATCACGAGCCAGCGCCCCCACGCCGTACCGCTCAAGGCGTAGGTCACCGCCACCGCCATCGCCATCTCCGCCGCTCGTGCCAGGTCGAACAGACCCAACGTGGGAATCCCCGTCGCCAGGCCCAGAACCGCGGAACGGACGATCGCGCACCTGCGGTCGTCGGCGATCATCTGGACCGGGCACGGCGCGGCGTGGTGGTTGACGAACCTGGTGAACACCCTGGACCGCAGGGCGACGACCATGTACAGCAAGGTGCCGGCGAGCCAGCACGCCACTCCGAGGAGGAGACCTCCGGCGACGGTCGTCAACCCCAGCACGACCCCGAACCCGGTGCCGACCAGGCCTCCGAACAGCAGACCCTCGCTCAGACGGCCGCGCAGGCCCTTGACGGCCTCTTGTCCCAGCGCGACCACGAACTCCCGGAACTGCAGGCTGGCCTGAACCGGCAACGGCGATCGCACCGTGGAGAAGGCGGACAGCAGGGTGCAGCAGGTCGTCAGGTAGAGCGCCGCGTCGAGGCGGAAGAAGGCTCCGAAGACGGTCGCGAAGATCGCCGCGTAGAGCGTCGTCGCGGTGGCCGGGTGCACCCGCCGGCCCATGCGCCACCACGCGATCTCGTGATCGCGGCTGCGGGTCAGGTGGGTCAGCCACTTCTTCGCCTCCGCGGCCGTGTACCGCTTGCCGGAGGGGGCGTCGGCCGGCCGTGCGACCGGTGGTTGCCGGTAGGCGGCCGGCAGGAATTCGTCGAGCAGGTGCCGTTCGACCGCGCCAGGAGTCGGGAAGGCCTCGGAGTCGAGCAGCTCCTTGGGGTTCGCCCGCGGGGCGTCGCTGTAGACCGTGCGGGCCAGCTCGACCATGAGCGGGGAGGACAGGACCGTGGTCAGGGTGGCGGCCGCGTCGTCCTCCGGGTGATCGCGCAGCGCGTCGAGCACCGTGTCCCAGTCCGTGCCGTCGCCGGGCGGCGTCCGCCGGGCCGCGGTGGTTCGGGGGAGGTAGTCGGCGACGTCGCTCAGCTCCAGGTCGGCGATCTCGATCGCCGCTGCCTCCGCGAGCACCCCGGCCGAGCGGACGACAGCCCGGAACTGGTCGAGGCGGCAGATCACGACCAGGGCCATCCTGTTGCGGTTGAGCACCTTCACCGCCTCGACCTGCAAGCTCGGCGCCATCTCGTCGAAGCCGTCCAGCACTGGCAGGATCTTGCGCCTGTCGACGAGGTCGGCGGCGACGCTCCGACCGCCGGCGCCCGGCTGGCCCAGCCACGGGTGGTCGCGGACGAGCTGGCGGACGAGCCACTCCCTGAACGTCGTCGCGCCCGGAATCCACGACGTCACGGTGAACATCACCGGGACGGGGTCGCTTCGACGCCGCTGCTCGAGCAACGCCAGCACCAGGCGCAGGGCCAGCACCGACTTGCCGGAACCCGCACCGCCCAGGACGACCAGCCGGCCGGACGGGATGCGCCGGTGGACGGTCCCGACTTCGCTGATCTTCCCGGCGAGGTCCAGCGGACCGCCGTTCTCCCCACTCGCCAACCGGCGGATGTTGGACCAGCGGTCGATCAACGTCTCGTCGGCGTTGGTCCACCGAAGAGCCAGCGGGCCGGGGTGGTGCAGGCGTCTGCGCTCCTCCTCGTCGCGCCACTGCGTCTTGACCGACTCGGCGAGCCGATCGGTGTTCTCGTTCAGCAGATCGCGCGCGCTCGCGCCGGCCGCAGGCGCCGGCGCCGGTGGTGCCGGGAGCCTGTGTGCGAGGAGGATCAGGCTCGCGAGCGAGCCCCACACCACCGGTGCCGACCACGACGGAAGGTCAACCGTCTCGGTGGCGAGATTGATCAGGATCGCGATCGCGAACGGGGCGGCGAACGCCACCGTCGCCACCACCTTGGGCCGATGCACGGCCGTCCCCCTCTTCCGTTGCAGTGTGTCGGTGCGGAGCCTGATGTCATGCCGGCCCTGTGTGCACCGTCCTGCGACCGCCAAGAGGTTGCTGCGCAACGGAAAAGCCGCGGAAGGGCGCCGCGGTGAGGTGTGTCCGTGCCAAGATCGGGAGTCCTGTCTTCTTCGAGGACGGCGCGGTGGTGCTGGCGGAAGTGCCGTCGCTGAACCAAGTGGTGCGGAGCTGGGGTGGTGGGCGTACGTCTGGGGGGCGGTCCTGGGCGGAGCGCCGGCCGCCGCTGTGCGCTAGGCCCAACGTGTAGGGGCTAGTTCACCCGACCGTGGAGAAGCATGACGGACTGCAACGGTTGGATCCGGCCCACGGCGCCACTTCTTCGATGAACGGCTTGATCGGCGCGCCGAATGGATATTCGTCGAAAGCGCGGGTGATCGGCTTGACCGATGATTCCCCGTGGTCGCGCTCTGGCTGGTCGAATGCCTGATGGCCGTACGGTTTGCCGTCGCCGATCCGGCTTCGTGCGGAAATGCGGGTGGAGATCGAAAATGATTCTTGATGAGAAAGAATTCTTTGTGACTGAGCGTGACTAAAAATTACGTTCTGCGAGAAGTGCGGGTGAGGTCGTGGCCGCTCGGCGCAAGAAGGGCCGGAGTGCATCCCTGTGTGTTCGTCGGCGACCGGCGCGGTGTTACGCCGCTCGAAGGTTGGCGTGAATCTAATTCATGTTCTCGGTGGTCCATTCCAATTCGTCCACGTCGACCACCGGGTTTTCCCAGGGGCCGGTCGATGCGTCGGAAACGATTCAGTGGACGTGGCGGTTATGCGGACGTGATAGGCGCCTTCTCCGTCGCTGCTGCTTTGCGGGGTGGCCGAGTCGGTGAAAGTCCGGTCTCGGCGAGAAGGGAGGCGCGATCGCTGTGGTGGGCGGCTGCGTGCCGGGCCGGTGCGCACGCCTTCCGGGTGGGTGCTCCGTGGTGGGACGGCGCTGCTGAAGCGGTGCGGTTCCTGGGCGTGCCTTCAGGAAGCCGGTGATGCCGAACGACAACGTGCACGTCGGTGGAGCCCTGTCCCTAGTGGACGGATCTGTCGCACGACTCGGCGATACGTCCGGGTTCCCGGCGACCGGGTGGCACTGTCGCCGGCGGCCGAGCAGATCACCGCCCGTGGCGAAGAGCCGGCCTACCTCGGGTCGCGCTTCGGGAGGGGGCGGGTCGCCGGTCCCTCCAGCACGGACCCGTCGACGTCGAAGCGCGAGCCGTGGCACGGGCAGTCCCAGCTGCGTTCGGCGGCGTTGAACCGCACCAGGCAGCCGAGGTGGGTGCAGCGCATCGACACGCCGTGCAGCTTGCCGTCGTCGTCGCGGTAGACGCCCATCTTGCCCAGGCCGTCGCGGACGACGTGGGCGTGGCCGGGCGGCAGGTCCTCGCTCGAGGTGGCGTCGGCGGGGGTGACCCTGTCGCCGATCATCTCCGCCGCGACCTCGGCGTTCTTCTTCACGAGGGTGGGCAGCGACTTGAGCGACAGCCGGTGCGGGCTGAAGCGCTCGGCCAGCTCGTTCGGCTTGTCCGTCACGAGGTCCGCCAGCAGGGACGCCGCGAACGTGCCGCTGGTCAGGCCCCACTTCATGTAACCCGTTGCGGTGAACATCGTGGTGTTGCCGGGCAGGTAGCTGCCGATCATCGGCAGGTGGTCGTAGGCCGTCGGGTCCTGCGCCGACCAGCGGTGCGTGATCTCCTGCACCTGCCAGTGCTCGCGGGCGAAGTCCTCCAGTCGCCGGAACGGCTCCACCACGGGCTTGCCGGTCGAGTGGCTCTGGCCCGCGATGATCACCTTGTCCTCGTGCGCCGAGATCGACCAGGAGGGGCTGCCCGTGCTGATCGCGAGCGCCTCCGGAGGACTGCTGACGCGGGCCGCGACGCAGTAGGCACGGGTGAGCTCCATGCGGGCGAAGTAGAGGCCGCGGTCGAGCGTCGGGTAGTGCGTCGCGATCACGATCTTGTCCGCGGTGACGGCGCCTTCCGCCGTGGAGACCCGGTTGCCGCTGACGTCGAGCACGCGGCTGTGCTCGAAGATCCGGCTCCCGTCGCCGTCGACCTCCTCGGCGAGGCCCTGCAGGTACTTCACCGGGTGCAGCTTGAGCTGGTCGTCCAGCCGCACCGCCGCGTACACCTCGAACGGCAGGTCGACGTCCGTGGTGCTGCGCACCGGCAGGCCGACCTGGCGCGCGGCGATCAGCTCGTGGTCGACGTCGCGCCTTTCGGACTCGGTGTAGGCGTAGGTCACGGCGGGCGAGCGGCGCAGGTCGCAGTCGATGTCCTTGGCCAGCTCCGCGACCTGGGCGACGGCGGCGAGCGAGGCGGTGGCGTAGTCGGTCGCGGCGGGGAGGCCGTGCTTGGAGCGGATCTGCGAGTACACAGTGGACTGCAGGGCGGTCACCTTGGCGGTGTTGTTGCCGGACACGCCCGACGCCACCCGGCCCGCCTCCAGCACGGCGACGCTCAGACCGCGCCGCTTGAGCAGCAGCGCGGTGGTGATGCCGGTGATGCCGCCGCCGACCACGGCGACGTCGAAGGCGTGCTCGCCGGTCAGCGGCGGACGGGTCTTCGGCGAGAGCGCGGCGAGCCAGAGCGACTGGTCAGCGGTGGTGGTCATGAGCAGGTGGTACCCGCGTGGAGGAGCCCTATGCGGCGTCGTCCGGATACCTCACCCCGGAAGCGGGTATGCGACCCCCATGAGCAAGCACCGCGTAGTCGTTGTCGGAGGCGGGTTCGGCGGGCTGGGCGTCGTGCGCGGGCTGAAGCGCGCGGACGCCGAGGTCACGCTGGTCGACCGCACGAACCACCACCTGTTCCAGCCGCTGCTCTACCAGGTGGCGACCGCCCTGCTGCCCGCGGGCGACATCGCCCCGGCGTTCCGCGCGATCCTGCGCAAGCAGCGCAACGCCCACGTCCTGCTGGGAGAGGTCACCGGCTTCGACACCGCCGCGCGGCGCGTCCACGTCGACCTGCCCGACGGGCGGTCGAGCACCATCGAGTACGACACGCTCGTCGTGGCCGCGGGCTCGCAGGACAGCTACTTCGGCCACGACGAGTGGGCCGAGTCCGCGCCGCCCATGAAGACCCTCGAACAGGCCGTCGACCTGCGCTCGAAGCTGCTCCGCGCGTTCGAGACGGCGGTGTCGGCGGACGACCCGAAGCAGTGGCTGTCGTTCGCGGTCGTCGGTGCCGGACCGACCGGAGTCGAGCTGGCGGGCCAGCTCGCGGACCTCGCCCGCCGGGCGTTGAAGGGCCAGTTCCGCGGGATCGACCCGCGCGACGTCCGGATCACGCTGATGGACGCCGTGCCGCACGTGCTGCCGCCGTTCTCCCCGCCGCTGCGCGACCACGCCAGGCTGAAGCTGGAGCGCATGGGCGTGACGGTCATGACCAGCGCCATGGTCGCGTCCATCGACGACCGGGGCCTCACGACCAAGGACGGCGACCGGGTGGAGGCGCGGACGATCATCTGGGCGGCCGGGGTGCAGGCCTCGCCGCTCGCGCGCAAGCTCGCCGAGGCGACCGGGGCCGAGGTCGACCGCAGGGGCCGCATCAAGGTCAACCCCGTCGACTGCTCCGTCACGGACGAGGTCTTCGCCATCGGCGACATGGTCAACCTGAACGACCTGCCCGGCATCGCCGAGCCCGCGCTGCAGGAGGGCCACCACGTCGCCCGCGTGATCAAGGCGCGGCTGCAGGGGCGCCGGCATAAGCCGTTCCGCTACCTCGACCTCGGCACGATGGCCACGATCTCGCCCGGTGACGCCGTCGCGGACATCAAGAAGCTGCGTCTCAAGGGCGTGATCGGCAAGGCGGCGTGGGCGGGCGTGCACCTCGCGTTCCTCGTCGGGTGGCGCAACCGGGTCGCGGTGCTCGCGCAGTGGGGCTGGAACCTGCTCACCGGCCGCCGCGCGCAGCCGATCATCCTCCAGCCGATGAAGGCCGTGGAACGCACCTGAACAGGTTTGGTCAGGGGTAACCGACCGGCGTGAACACGGAGCTGCTGGGCATCTACCTCAACGACCACCTGGCCGCGATGACGGCGGGTACCGAGCTCAGCCGCCGCATCAGCCGCACCCACCCCGAGCTGCGCGTGCTCGCCGACGACATCGAGGCGGACCGCAAGGAGCTGCTCGACTTCATGCGCGAGGTCGGCGTCGAGTCGCGCCCGCACAAGGCGGCGATCGGCTGGCTGAGCGAGAAGGCCGGCATGCTCAAGCTCAACGGCAAGGTGCTCGGCCGCTCACCGCTCAGCGACGTCCTCGAGCTGGAGGGCCTGCGGATCGGCATCGAAGGCAAGACCGCTCTGTGGCGGACGCTGCGCAAGCTGAAGAGCTTCGACGACGACCGCCTGGAACGGCTGTCGGCGCGGGCCGCGAGCCAGGCGGAGCTCGTCGACCAGTACCGGCTGCGCCGCGCGCCGCAGGCGTTCGACGCGCCGTCGACGTCCGGTGTGGACGTCGAGCGCACGTTCACGGTCGCGTCCTCGCCCGAGGGAGTGGTCGAGTACTTGCGCGACTTCGCCCGCGCCGAGCAGTGGGATCCGGGCACCGTGTCGTGCACGCGCCTCGACGACGGCCCGGTCGAGGTCGGCGCGCGCTGGCGCAACGTCTCGACGTTCCTCGGCCGCAAGACCGAGCTGGTCTACGAGCTGACCCGCGACGAGCCGAACGGTCTGCGGTTCGTCGGGCGCAACGACACGGCCACCGCCACCGACGACATCACGATCACGGCCGGCGCCACCCCCGGCACCACCAGGATCGCCTACCACGCGCACCTGGAGTTCAACGGAGTGGCGAAGATCGGCGCCCCGGTCGCGAAGATCGCGCTCGAGAAACTGGGCACCGAGACCGAGAAGAGCTTGATCCGCGTGCTCGGCGACGTGCGG
This sequence comes from Lentzea jiangxiensis, assembly GCF_900104175.1. Classification (GTDB taxonomy): domain Bacteria; phylum Actinomycetota; class Actinomycetes; order Mycobacteriales; family Pseudonocardiaceae; genus Lentzea; species Lentzea jiangxiensis. Next base: position 2,037 of record NZ_FNIX01000021.1, on the reverse strand, counting down.
TAAAGGCTGAGGAAAACCGCAGGTCAGGCGCGATTCCGCAGCGCGAATGTGATCCCTAGACTCCCTCGGGCCGGTTGGTGAGACAGGCCCTTCCCCTGCCCCCGCCGGCCTGGACGCAGAGGGAGTACTGGGGTGTTCGAGAACAACGTCACCAGACGCGGCTTCGTCACGGGCGCGGCGGCGGTCGCCGGTCTCGCCGGCCTGTCCACCATCGCTCCGGGCCTGGCGAGTGCCGCCCCCGAGACCAACGACCAGCACCGCGAGTCCGAGTTCACGCCCGAGGTCGGCGCGCTCGCGATGATGACGTTCCAGAAGATCGACGGCACGCCCGTCTACTACTGGCGTTCCAACCGCGGCAACACGACCGCGCGCAACTGGCAGGCCACCGACGCGTTCTACAACGCGCTGGTCGCCTGGATCCGCGACCTGCGCTCGCTCTCGTCGAGCTACGGCTCGATCAGCTACATCGTCTCCGCGGGCTTCTACGTCAACAAGGCGGGCCAGCACGGCGCCGGCACCGCGATGGACCTCGACCACGTGCGCTGGTCCGGCGGCAACACCATCTCGCCGCTCGACCAGGCCCACGCGTCCGGCACCGCCTCGGTCCGCAAGCGCTACCTCGCGACGGAGGCCGTGTGCCGCCGCCGGTTCCGCTACGTGCTCGACGGCTGGTACAACGCCGACCACGCCGACCACATCCACGCCGACTTCGGCGGCATGCCGGTCCGCGCGGTCAAGGACTCCGAGTCCGACACCAAGTTCGTGCAGGCCGTCTGCAACAACTTCCGCGCGTCCGGCCTCGCCATCGACGGCATCTGGGGCCCCGCGACGACGAGCGCGTTCAACGGCCTCAAGTCGGCGCTGGGCGTGACCGGCGACCCGCACACCAGCTCGTCGGTGTGGCAGGGGATGCTGTCGAAGATCGCGACGAAGGGCTTCGCGAACCAGAACATCTGAGTTCGCCGAGAAGCGGCGAGGCCGGAGCCCATGCCTCCTGGGCTCCGGCCTCGCCGTGCGCGGGCGTGGTCGGCGGGCTGCTTCGGGCACTTCTTCCAGGCGACGTGGTGGACGGTCTCGATCGAGCCGTCCGTCCGGTGCGCGACCTGCCGGCTGTCGCTGAGCGCCCGGCTCCACCTGGGCCGTGCAGTCGCTGCGGTGACGGTGAACGCCTTGATGTCGGGGGAGACGGCGACGGCGGCCGTGCCGACGCGGCACCCGGACCACGGTGGTGGACAGGGCCAGTCCGGCCGCGGCCAGCGTGCTGATCGTCGCGGGACACACCTCTCCGAATGTGCGGGGACAGTTCGGGCGGCGTGGTGCGAGACCGTATCGGAAACGCTGGTGACGAAACCGTCCGTCAGCCGGAGCGACATTCTTTCGGGTGGTGGGAATGTGGCGCCATCGGTCGGTGAACGGCAGGCTTGCCGGCGGTGAACCAATTGTTCAGGGGGCTTCGGAACAGGCCGGTGGAGCGTGCGCCCGTGAGAGCGCGCTCACAACGAAGGCGCACCCACTCGGTGGATGCGCCTTCGCGGAACCCGGAGGTGTCAGCGGGGGCCGCCGCCCATCGAGCCGCCGAGACCGAACAGGATGCGCTGGATGAGCTCGGGATCGACGTCCGGCTCGTCGCCCAGCGCCTCGGCGGCGGGGGAACGGCGCTTCTCGCGCCGGGGAAGCGGCACCGCGGTGGCGTTCACGCCCGTCGGCAGCGGGAGCTCGCACCAGATCAGCTTGACGCCGCCGGCGAGCTGCAGTTCGCCGGTGCGCAGGTCGGGCGAGGCCGGCGGCATGGTGAACCGCGCCGCCTCGAGCTCGACGACGAGGTACTCGCCGGTCAGCCTGAGGCGCAGCGTGATCAGCCGCGACGTCTTGGGGTCTGCTGACTCGACAGCGGCTTCGACCAGCGCGCAGGCGACGGCCGAGCACTCCGCGGTCATGTTCCTGAGCCGCCACTCACCGAGTGTGAAGCGCACGAACAGATCCGCGCAGTTCACCGCGGTGGGCAGCGCGATGAGTGTCAGGTCGTCGACCTGGGCG
>NZ_FNIX01000010.1 GCF_900104175.1 Lentzea jiangxiensis | reverse complement strand
CGACGACCTCGATGGCCCCGTCGTCGTCGGCGATGGCGGATCCGGCCTCGAACCTCGTCGGTCCGGGTTGTGCCGACTACGCGAAGCAGGTGCCGTCCGGTGCCGGTTCCGTCTCGGGCATGGCCGCCGATCCGGTCGCCACCGCGGCGAGCAACAACCCGCTGCTCACGACGCTGGTGAGCGCGGTGTCGGGCAAGCTCAACCCGAAGGTGAACCTGGTCTCGACGCTCAACGGCGCGGAGTTCACGGTGTTCGCGCCGGTCGACTCGGCGTTCGCGAAGATCGACGCCGCGACGATCGAGAAGCTCAAGACCGACGACGCGCTGCTGACCAAGATCCTGACGTACCACGTGGTTCCCGGCCAGATCACGCCGGACAAGATTGCGGGTGAGCAGAAGACCGTGCAGACCGGCACCGTCAAGGTCAGCGGCTCCGGCAACGCGATCAAGGTCAACGACGCCAGCGTGATCTGCGGTGGCGTGAAGACCGCCAACGCCACGGTGTACCTGATCGACTCGGTCCTGCTGCCCGCCTGACAGCGGTGACTCCGGCCGGGTCCCGCGACGCCGGGGCCCGGCCGCGTTCTGCTGGTGCGCCGGCGACGCACGAACTGATCAGCCCGGTTCGGCGTCGGCCAGATCCGGCACCCGGAAGTCGAGGACGAAGCTGCCGGGCGAACCGTCCTCGGTGCGCCCGAGCCACACGAGGCACGCGCCGTCGCTCCAGCCCGGCACGACGACCATGTCGGTCCTGGCGGAGGACAGCGTGCGGTAGGGCGCTTCGCCGGTCGTGGTGGCGTCGGCGTCGGCGAACTCCGTCACGCCGGTGTGGTCGACGAGCGCGAACGTGGCGGTGTCGACCGGGTTGCCGAAGAACTCGCCGTCACCCAGTTCGAGTTCGTGGTCGCCTGCGCGCAGCGCCTGCTCCCACGAGGTGACCGGCTCGTCCGCGACGGTCACCCGGCACGCGGCCGTCCACGTGGAACGGCCGGTCCTGTTCTCCCACACCTGGAACACGTCCACCGCGTACTCGCCGGGCGGGGCGGTGACGGCCAGGGGAGCGGACCCGGCGTCGAGCCAGCCCGGGTCGCCGGCGAGCAGCCTGCCGCTGGGCAACCGGATCCTGCCGGCGGGAACCCGCCGCACGCTCAGCACGCGCCCGTCCGGCACACGGAACCGCGTGCCGTCGGTGGTGAGCTCGGTGACGTGCCGCGGCCGCAACGGGTGCGGCGGCCGCCAGGGGAACTCCGCCGGCACCTCGTCCGGGCCGGACCGCACGGTCACGGGACCGGTCAGCCCGGCGAGCGCCGCCCAGCCGTTCACCGCGGGGACGGCGACGTCGTCCGGCGGCCGCGTCGGCTCCGGCCACCGCTCCCACTCGCGCGAGGTTTCGAACGACCCGCCGCCGGCGAGCTCCGCGTGCACTGAGACCTTCTCGATCCCCGCCGTCGCACCACGACGGACCCGGAACCGCACCGCCGGCCGGTCGCCGTCGAACTCCTGGGCGCCCTTGCCGGCATAGCGCCAGCCGCGCACCTCGAACAACCGCAACCGCCCGTCGGGCCAACGGCGGCGGGCGACACCGCGGTAACGGCGGCCTTCCCCGTCGAGGAACCACACCTCGGCGTGGTGGGCCGCCCAGCACACCTCGACGACCGCCCGAGCCACACCGCCGACCAGCAACACGACGGCGTACTGGGCGCCCGCGGCGTCCTGAGCCCGTGCGACCGCTTCGGACATCGGCGACACCGGCGTCCGCGCAGCGGAATCCCATCCCGCGCAGCACACGACCTCCACCGGTTCGTCCGTGGGATCGGGCGCGGGCACCTGCGGCAGTTCCTGCCCGGCGAACGGGTCGGCGGCGCGGGGTTCACGGGGAAGCCACTGCGCCACGAGCCCGGCGGCGAGCACCGACACGCCCAGGACACCCGACAGGATCGCGGTGCGCCGGGACAGCAGCGTGGGGGATCGGTTCTCCGGCGCCGGGGAGGTCACGGTTCGCGATCGTACGGAGGCCACCGGAGTCCGGTGCCCCGAACGCGGAGAAGCGGGCCGAGAATGATCTCGACCCGCTTCTCCGGTGTACGCCGCCAGGGACTCGAACCCCGGACCCGCTGATTAAGAGTCAGCTGCTCTAACCAACTGAGCTAGCGGCGCTTGTTCACGGTGCCGGAATGCTTGCTGTTCCGACGTGAAGAACGTTAGCACAGCGGTTCCAACGGGTTTTCACGCGGGTCACCCGGTGGACTCCTCGAAGCCCGTGTGGATCAGGTACTGCGCCGCCGCGTAGGTCGGCATGACCCCCGCCGAGGCCACTCGCGCCGCCCGTCCCGAGAGGACGAACCGGCTCGCGCCGAGCAGGGCGTCGGACACCGCGAACAGTGCCGCACCACCGAAAACGCGTCGTGCGCCAGGTCCGCGCACGGTCGACGCGGCGGCCACCATCGTGCCGAGGGTGAGGGCGTAGAGGCCCACGGGGCGTCCCATCGGTCCTGCCGCGCGGGCGAACGCCGCGGCTCCCGCCGCCGAAGCAGCGACGATCGGCACGACGGCCGCGCGCGAGCCGGGCGCCGAGCGGCGGGCCAGGGCGGCGGTGTAACCGAGGTGCGCCACCAGGAAGCTGGTCAGACCGGTGCGGAACGCCCGGTCGGAGTCGCCGAGCAGGGCGACGTCCCCCGCCCACGAGCCGGCGAGGCCGACCGCCATGCCGGGGTCGCGCGGAGGCGTGACCACCGCGAGCGCGGGCATCAAGGCGGTTTTGGTGACCTTGCGCACTTTCCCGGTGCGGCGCACCGCTGCCGCGATCGAGTCGGCCGCTGCCGCGACCGCGTACGCCTGCTTCTTCATGTGCACCTCTCGCCGTTGAGGCCGCCGGACCAAGTGGACGGTGTCACGCCGGAGACCGGCCGAGCCAGGTCCTCGCGGCGACGACCAGCGCGTCGACCCCGGTGGTCAGCGTCGGCTCGATGTCCGGCGCGTACTCGGGGGAGTGGTTCATCGCCACGGGCTGACCGGGTTCGCGGCGGCCGAAGTCGGTGCCGCCGAGGAACCAGAACACGGTCGGCACCCCAGCGGCGGTGCCGAACACGCCGACGTCCTCGCTGGCGTTGACCACCGCGCCGGGGATCAGGTTGTGCGTGCCGAAGTGTCCGGCGAACGCGGTCATCGTCCTCGTCGTCGCGTCCGGGTCGGACACGAGCACGGGAGTGCCGTCGTACCAGTCGAACTCGGGCTCGCGCGGCGCTCCGGACGCGGCGGCCTCGGCGCGGGCGATCCGTTCGACGGCGGCCCGCACGATGCCGCGGACGTGCTCGTCGAACGTCCGGATGTTGACGCCGAGCTCGGCGGTCTCCGGGATGACGTTCTCCTTGGTGCCGGCCAGCAACCGCCCGACCGTGACGACCGCGCGTTCGCTCGGCGCGACCTCGCGCGCGACGATTCCCTGCAGCCGCACCACGACGTGCGCCGCCATCAGCACCGGGTCGACCGCGGTCTCCGGCGCCGACCCGTGGCCGCCGCGCCCGAACAACGTGACGCGCACCGAGTCCGACGCGGCCATGAGCGGACCGGCGCCGTGCGCGATCATCCCGGCGGGCAACGGGCTGACGTGTTGCGCCAGAACGATTTCCGGCGTGCCGAACCGGTCGAACAACCCGTCCTCGACCATGGCCCGCGCGCCGCTGCCCAGTTCCTCGGCCGGTTGGAACACCACGAGCAGCGTCCCGGACCACTCGTCGCGCGTCCGGGCGAGCCTGTCCGCCGCCCCGACCAGGCAGGTGGCGTGCATGTCGTGACCGCAGGCGTGCGCGACCGGCACGTCCTCGCCGTCCGCGGTGGTCGCACGGGCCGTGGACGCGTACGGCAACCCCGTCGTCTCCTCCACGGGCAGCGCGTCGATGTCCGCCCTGAGCATCACGACCGGGCCGTCGCCGTTGCGCAGCACGCCGACCACGCCGGTGCCACCGACCTCGGTGGTGACGTCGTACCCCAAGGGCCGCAACGCTTCCGCGAGCACACCGGCCGTGCGGAACTCCTGCAGCGACAGCTCGGGGTGCTGGTGCAGGTCGCGGTAGAGCGCGTGCAGATCAGGCACGTCGGTCCCTTCGGCTGGCGGTGGTTCGAATGGTAACGACCTTCGCTGATCACCTGATTGGCCGAATCGGTAGGCCGCACCCGGAATCGGACACAAGGTGCGAACCTCGTCAACGAAACCACTCTCTGCGGTATTCCTGTCACTGAGGGCAACATCACCCTCTAACGCCGAACAAGGGGAGTTCGCGTTGAAAAAATCCATACTGGCCGCCGGGCTGGCGGTAGCCGTGGTCGCGTCCACGGTCACCGTGCACCCGGCGATGGGGGAGACCACCGCACCCGCGCCGTCGTGGGCGGGTGGTCTGACGACAACGGTCACGCTGCTCACGGGCGACGTCGTGCACGTGAACAACGGGCAGGTGCGGACGGTGGCGGCGGAAGGCCGTGAGCACGTCCGCTTCCACCACCACACCGACGAGCGCGGCGACCTGCACGTCGTCCCGGTGGACGTGCAGCAGAAGATCTCGGCCGGCGCGCTCGACCGGCGGCTCTTCAACGTCTCGCTGCTCACGCGGTCCGGCTACGACGACGCGGAGCGGGACACGATCCCGTTGATCGTCCAGGGCGGCGTGGGCGCTCGTGCGGCGGACGCGAAGTCGTTGCCCAGCATCGGTGCCCACGCCGTCACCGCCGACAAGAAGGGCGGGTTCTTCTCCGCCGCGCGCTCGGCCGGCGACACCAGGGTGTGGCTCGACGGCAGGGTGACCGCCACGCTCGACCGCAGCGCCGCGCAGATCGGTGCGCCGCAGGCGTGGCAGCAGGGTCTGACGGGAGCCGGCACCACGGTCGCCGTGCTCGACACCGGCATCGACGCCACGCACCCGGACCTGCAGGGCGCCGTCGTGGAGGAGAAGAACTTCACCCCCGCCGCCAGCGCGGACGACCGGCACGGGCACGGCACGCACGTCGCCTCGACCATCACCGGCGACGGCAAGTACAAGGGCATCGCCCCGGACGCCGAGCTCATCAACGGCAAGGTCCTCGACGACGGGGGCGGCGGCACCGAGTCCGGCGTCATCGCGGGCATGGAGTGGGCCGCCACCAAGGCGGACGTCATCAACATGAGCCTCGGCAGCAGCAGCCCCAGCGACGGCACGGACCTCATGTCGCAGGCCGTCAACCGCCTCACCGCCGAGCACGGCGCGCTGTTCGTGGTCGCGGCCGGCAACTCCGGTGCCCCGGTCGGCTCGCCCGCGGCCGCCGACGCCGCGCTGACCGTCGGTGCCGTCGAGCGCGACGACAGGCTGGCGAGCTTCTCGAGCCGCGGCCCGCGTGCCGGTGACGGTGCCATCAAGCCGGACATCACCGCGCCCGGTGTCGGCATCGCGGCGGCCAAGGCCCGCAACGGCGTCATCGGCACCCCGGTCGACGAGGGCCACGTGGCGCTGTCCGGCACGTCGATGGCGACCCCGCACGTCGCGGGCGCCGCAGCGGTCCTCGCGGCGAAGAACTCCGCGTGGTCGCCGTTGGAGATCAAGACCGCGCTGATGAACACCGCCAAGCCGTTCGCGGAGTCGAGCGTCTACGACCAGGGCGCCGGCCGCGTCGACCTGACCCGAGCCGCCACCGCGAGCCCCGTGGCCACCCCGGCGAGCCTCAGCCTCGGCACCGCCCGCTGGCCGCACGACGACGACCAGCCGATCACGAAGAAGATCACCTACCGCAACACCGGCACCGAGCCGCTGACCCTCGACCTGACCGTCGCGGACCAGAAGCCGGCCGTGGCGGGCGTGTTCAGCGTGTCCCCGGCGAAGCTGACCGTTCCCGCGGGAGGCACCGCCGAGGCCTCGGTCACCGCCGACACCCGAGTGGCGGGCCCGGACGGCGTCTACGGCGCAGTGGTCGTCGCGTCCAACGGCGTCCGCGTGCCGATCGGCGTGCACAAGGAACCGGAGAGCTACGACCTGACGCTCGACCACATCGGCCACGACGGCAAGCCCGCCGCGGCCTGGCGCTACCTGCTCATCGACTTCGAGAAGCGCAGCGTCCTGCAGGGTGCCGCCCCGACCGGCAGGGCGACGGTCCGCGTGCCCAGGGGCCGGTACCTGCTGAGCACGTTCTTCGAGACGCCGAGCGGTGACCCGGCGGTCCGCGCGAAGCTCACCGTGGCCTACGACCCGGCCGTCGAGGTCACCGCGGACAGGACGGTCACCTTCGACGCCCGCACCGCCAGCGAACCGTCGATCACCGTCGACCGCCAGGAGGCGGCGCAGGTGAGCGGCTCGCTGACCGTGCAGATGATGACGCCGGCGTTCGGCTACGGCAGCGGCTGGGGCACCGACACCTGGGAGGACTTCTACGTCCACCCGTCGTCCACGTCGGCGCCGGAGTTCGAGTGGACGGCGAGCAGCGTGCTCGCGAGGAAGAACGCCGACGGCGGCTTCCAGGGCAGCCCGTACCAGTTCCACGCCCTGGCCGCCGGCGAGCAGAAACTGCCCCCCGCGATCAGGCACCACGAACGCGAACGGGACATGGCCCGCGTCGAAGCGAAGTTCAAGGCCCGCGTCCCCGGCTCGACCGGTGTCCGCAACAACGGCGTGCGCGGCGCACTGCCGTTCGAGCTGACCGAGTTCTACACGCCCGGCGTGGACTGGAACCGCTGGCTGGCCGAGGAGACCGACCCGAACGCGCTGCCGACCTTCATCGACGACGCGGCCCCGAGGACGTTCCGCCGCGGCGCGAAGAGCACCGAGCAGTGGAACACCGCGGTGTTCGGCCCGGCCTTCCCCGCGGTCTCCGAGCAGCAGACCGCTGCCTGGGCGGGCCGCCTGGGCGACGAGCTGTTCGTGAACGCGCCGCTGTTCGCCGACGGCACCGGCGAGCACTCGACGTTCGACTTCGACGCCGCCACCGGCACCACGAAGCTGACCGCGAACGGCCGGGTCGTCGCCGAGTCCTCCACACCGGGCCAGCTCTTCACCCCCGTCCCGCCGGCGAGGACGGCCTACCTGTTGCACGCCGACAGCACCCGACCCGGCGGGACGTCGAAGGTGACGGCCGACTGGACGTTCACCTCCGGAACCGTCGCGGGTGAGGTGCCGGAGGTGCTGCCGCTGCTCGCCGTCAGGTTCGAGCCGAAGCTCGACGACTCGAACCAGGGCAGGGCGGGCAGCGTGCTCACGGTCCCGGTGACCGTGCAGCGCAACGGCGCTCGCGGCGACGTCACCGACGTCCGCACGCCGCAGGTCGAGGTCTCCTACGACGAGGGCGCCACGTGGCAGCGCGTGCTCCTCTTCAAGGCGGGCGGCAAGTGGCTCGTCACGCTGCTGCACCCGAAGAACGCCAAGTCGGTGTCCTTCAAGGCGAAAACCTCCGACAGGAACGGGTCCGTCGACCAGGCGGTCCTGCGGGCGTACACCCTGAAGTGACGCACGGACGGGGAGGGGCTCACGCGCCCCTCCCCGTCCCACGCACTGATCATCTCATTTCCGGTCGATCGAACCCTTGCCGAGCCGTTCGCCGTGCGCGCTACTCTGCTGGGTCTATGACACCGGTCGGGCAAGAACCGTGGACGGGGTGCTGAGGCGGGCGGACAGCTCGCTCACCGAGGGGAAGCGCTATGCGAAGATCGAGACGGGTTTCGCCTGGCTGCGCCTGGTAGGCGCCGTGCTGGTCGTGGTCGAGCACAGCTTCCCGCTGATCGACCCCAGCCGCATCGGCATGTTCCCGAAGAGCTGGAACCTCTCGCCGGGCTACTTCGCGCTGATGGCGTTCTTCGCCATGAGCGGCTACCAGATCGCCGACAGCTGGCACCGCGACCGTCGTGGTGGCGCTACCTGCTCAAGCGGGCCCTGCGCATCTGGCCGCCCCTGCTCGTGGTCGTCATGATCACCGCGTTCGTCATCGGCCCGCTCGTCACCGTGGTCAGCCAGGCCGAGTACTGGCACGACCACCGGACGTGGGGCTACGTCGTCAACAACGCGGGCCTCTACACGCTCCAGCACAAGCTCCCCGGCGTCTTCGCCGAGAACCCGTACCCGTTCTCCGCCAACGGTTCCATCTGGACCCTGCCGATGGAGACCACCGGCTACCTGATCGTCCTCGCCGCCGGCGTCCTCGGAGCACTGGGCAGGTTCCGCCTGGCCCTCTTCCCCCTGCTGGCCGCGTTCTTGGTCTTGGACGGCTTCGGCCAGGCCCGCGTCGGCGACAACGGCGACTTCGGCGGCTTCCTGAGCGTCCCGCTCGCCCCCCTGGTCGCGTACATGGTGCCGTTCGTGCTCGGCATGATCTTCTTCGTCCACCGCGAAAGCCTCCCGTTCAAACCCCGGGTGGCCCTCGCCCTCCTCGTCCTGTACCTGGTCGTCAACTTCCTCCCGCCCGTCGAACCGGCCGCCCGCTACGTGCTGCCCCTGGCCGCCGGCTACGGCGCGGTCACGTGGGCGCACCACTGGCCGCGGCGGCTGGGCGGGTACGACGAGTGGGTCTACGGCAGCTACGGCCTCTACATCTGGGGCATGCCGCTGCAGCAGCTCGTGGTCCTCGCCGGGGTGCGCGACCCGTGGCTGCTGATGGCGCTGGCGGTGCCGTTGTCCTACGTGGCCGGGCTGTTGTCGTGGCGGCTGGTGGAGAAGCCGACGCAGCAGTTGCGCCGTTATCTGCGGCCTCCTGCCGGGTCTCGGCCTCCGGCAGGGCCTTCGACGGTGGGGGTGGGCCGGATTCCGCAGCAGCGGTTCCGGTTCAGCGGTGACTTGAGGGACAACGGAGTTCGCTGAACCGGGTCGACATCGGACTCGTCGTGTCCACAAACCGGTATTGACAGGGCTCCTGTCTGCGATCAACCATGGAAGCGCTCTCATAACCGGTCTGGACCAGTTCTCGGAGCGGAGGCCGCCGACTGCCCTGAAGCCGGTCGGTGGCCTGCGAACGGAGCACCCCTGCACAAGGAGTCAGATGCGTACTCGAACGAAGTGGTGGAGCACGCTCGCCGCACTGGCGGTCACCGCGTCGGCCGCGGCCGTCGCGATCCCATCGGCACAGGCGATCGGCCCCGACCTGCTGCCGCTCAACGTCACCAACAACAGCGGCCGGTCCGAGGCCGTGCACCTGTACGTCCTGGGCACCGACATCCGCAACGGACGCCTCGGGTACGTCAACCAGGCGGGCACGTTCACCCCGTGGTCGCCTGGTGGCAACCCGCCCACGCCCGCGCCGGACGTGTCGATCGCCGGACCCGGCCAAGGCGGTACCGCCACGTTGCGCGTGCCGCGGTTCATCTCCGGCCGCGTCTACATGTCGTTCGGCGAGAAGCTGAAGTTCTTCCTGACGCCCGACGGACTGGTGCAGCCGGCGCCGTGGGCGTCCGGCGACCCGAACAGCGGCATCCTGTTCGACTGGAGCGAGTTCACCTACAACGACGCCGGGTTGTGGCTCAACAGCTCGCAGGTGGACATGTTCGCGGTGCCGCACGCGGTGACCGTGACGGGTGCCGGTGGTGCCACGAAGAAGACCGGTGAGCTCAAGTCCGGCGGGCGTGACGCCGTCATCAACGGCATCCGCAACCAGGCGGGCTGGTCCGGGTCGATCATGTCGCGTTCGGACGGCACGGTGCTGCGGGTTCTCGCGCCGGGCAAGGCGGCCGACGTCGGCAACTTCGACCGCAACTACCTCGACCCGTACATCACCCAGGCGTGGAACGCTTACACGGGCAAGACGCTGACCGTGCAACCGTTCGGCGACCGTCCGGACGTGAAGTACTTCGGCCGCACCTCCGGCAACACCATGAACTTCACGAACTCCGCCGGACAGCAGGTCGCGTCGTTCGCGAAGCCGTCCACGTCGAACGTGTGGGGCTGCGACGGTGCCCTGCACGCGCCCAACGACCAGGTGGTCGGCCCGATCGCGCGCACCCTGTGCGCCGCGCTGCACCGCTCCACGCTCGGCCGCATCGACGTCCAGCCCGGTGGCGGCCCCGCGGACTTCTACCAGGGCGCGATCACCAACCACTACTCGCGGCTGGTGCACCAGAACATGGTGGACGGCAAGGCCTACGGGTTCGCGTTCGACGACGTGCAGGCGCAGGAGTCGCTGGTGCACGACGGCGACCCGCGCTCGGCCGGCATCATCCTCACGCCGTTCAGCGGCGGCTCCACGCCTCCGCCCGCCAGCAGCACCAGCAGCGTCGTGAACGATTGGAACGGCAAGTGCATCGACGTGCCGAACTGGAACTTCGCCGACGGCCAGCGCCTCGTCGTGTGGAACTGCACGGGTGGCACGAACCAGCGGTTCGAGTTCGTCGGCGGCACGCTGCGCACCGAGAACAATAAGTGCGTTGACGTGGCTTGGGGTTCGACGGCCAACGGCGCGGCCGTGCAGCTCGCGACCTGCTCCGGCAACCCCGCCCAGCAGTTCGTGCTGTCCGGTGCGGGTGACCTGGTGAACCCGCAGGCGAACAAGTGCGTGGACATCGCCGAGTGGAACCCGAACAACGACGCGGTCCTGCACATGTGGGACTGCGTCGGCGGCGCCAACCAGAAGTGGCACCGCGGCTGAGAAGACCGAACACGTGACGCCGGGGTGCCTGTGCACCCCGGCGTCACTCGTTCTCAGGTCACCGGCAGCGGGCGAAGCGGTCGGTCGCGGCGACGATGGCCGCGGTCATGCTGCCGCCGCCGTGCCCGGTGTCGTCGAGGACCACGAGCTCGCTCGCCGGCCACGCCCGGTGCAACGCCCAGGCCGTGCCGAGCGGACCGCTGACGTCGTAACGCCCGTGGATCAGCACGGCCGGAATCCCGTGCAGGCGCCCGATGTCGCGCAACAGCTGCCCCTCCTCCAGGAAGCAGCCGTGGGACCAGTAGTGGGTCACGAGACGGGCGAACGCCAGCTGGAACGCCGGGTTCTCCACCGACAACGAGGGCGCGGCGTCGGGAGCCAGCGACATGTGCGTGTCCTCCCAGCCACACCACTCGTGCGCAGCCTTGGCACGAACCTCGGGATCGGGATCGTGCAGCAGCCGGCTGTAGGCGGCCGCCAGGTCGCCATCGCGTTCATCAACGGGCACACCGTCGCGGAACCGCTCCCACTCGCGCGGGAAGACGCGCCCCATGTCCCGCGTGATCCAGTCGGTGTCACGGCGATCGCCGTCGGTCACGGCCGCGAGCACCATCTCGGTCACCCGCTCCGGAAACGCCTCCGCGTAGGCAAGAGCGAGCGTGACGCCCCACGACCCGCCCTGCACGAGCCAGCGCTCGATTCCCAAGTGGACCCGCAACGCCTCGATGTCGGCGACGAGGTGCCGCGTCGTGTTCGCGGACAGGTCGACGACGGGCTCGGTCGCCGAAGGCGTGCTGCGCCCGGAGTTGCGCTGGTCGAACTGGACCACGCGGTACCGCTCCGGGTCGAACAACCCGCGCTTGCCCGGCGAGCTCCCCGCACCGGGACCGCCGTGCAGCACCACGGCAGGCTTGCCGCCGGGGTTGCCCGACACCTCCCAGTACAGCGAGTGCCCGTCACCGACGTCCAGCATTCCCGACTCGTGCGGCTCGCTCAGCGGATAACGCGCGTCGGCAGATGTGCTCCCCATCGGGACATGATCGCGCAACGGTCACCGACGGCAACGCCAACAAGAGAATGTCCGGAAGAGCAGAGAAACAGGCCGAGACGAATCTCGACCTGCTTCTCTGGAGTACGCCGCCAGGACTCGAACCCCGCATCCACTGATCAAGAGTCCTCGGGTGGGCCTCGGCAGTGGTGTCGGGTGATGCCGGTGAGTACCGTTTCCGCACGTCAATCCGGGATGCGTCGGGTGTTCCTGTCGCGTTGTACCGCCCCGTGTCGTCGCAGGTCGGGGATCTCGGGCGCGGCTCGGGCTCCTCGGGAGCACCGCTTCTGGATCCTTGACGACGTCGAGCGGGCGGTCACGGTGATCCGCCCGGAGCATCACGAGCGGGCCGTCACCGTTGCACAGCACACCGACCACGCCGGTGCCGCCTACCTCCGTGGTGACTTCGAAACCCGACGACCGCAACGCGTCTGCCAGCACGCCAGCGGTGCGGAACTTCCGCATCGACAGCTCGGGGCGGCGGTGCAGGTCGGTCATGACCTGCACCTGAACAGTCGGAGCGAGGAATGCAAAGCCGGGTCACGGATCGACGTCATCGGGTGGCCGGAGATTCGTTCCGGTGCAATGATCTGCCGCCACACATCTGTTTTTCTCTAAGTGCTGCCGGATACCAAGACTCTTCTCCGCCAAGGTGAATTGAGCCTTTTCATCCTGCGGTGGCCTCGTGGTTCTGCAGGACGTGAATGGCTTTGGCCAGTCAGTCGGCGAGGCGGGGCAGCAGCGGAGGACATGCCAGGTCTTGAGCTGGGCGCGGGCGCGCTCGCCGGGGCCGCGCAGGCGGGCGTGGGCTCGGTTGGCGCACGGCGAGCAGTTCGGCGGTCGCGTTGGCATATCGCCAGCAGGTGGTGGCCGAAACCCCGAGTTCGGCACCGACCTCGGTCAGCGGTTCGCTCTCGCACAGGTGAACCAGCACGAGCCTGCGCCACCGCGATTCCGGCGGTGGATGAGGATCAGGCCGGACACGAACCCCAGTGTGGTCGATGGCTCTGCTGCCAGGGCTTCGCCATGCCCAGGGACCGACACGCCGCGACCGCGCCAACCGGTCACAATCGCGAACCCCTGCCCGCCAACGCATTCAAACCAGGATGAAAAGGCTCACCGATTGAGCTTTCTCCAGGTAAAGAGCAGGTTGACCCCGGAGCCGTCCCGGTGTTTAAGACAGGTTGACAGCCCAACAGGCACCAGTATGGTCGGAAGCGAGTGCCTGTGATGATGGCAGGTAGCTGGTCACGGGCCCGTGCAACCTGGGGGGTGCCGCGTGAACGCGCGCTCGGTCGAATCTGTTCACTCCGATAAATCTTCGGCAAAGGGTCAGGAATCGCGCGATCCGGACGCCGGATTCGTGCTGGTCACGCTGCTCATTGATGAACTGCTGCCCGCCGACTCTCCCCGCTCCGCCGGGGAAAACAAGGAGCACGTCAGGGTTCTCGCGGAATCGGAAGGCGAGCTGCCGCCGATCGTCGTGCATCGGAAGACCATGAAGGTGATCGACGGCGCACATCGCCTGCGCGCGGCCGAGATGCGTGGGGAACGCACGATTCGGGCGCGACTGTTCGACGGATCCGAGGTCGACGCGTTCGTGCTGGCGGTCGAGGCGAACACCACGCACGGTCTGCCGTTGTCACGTGCGGACCGCGCCGCCGCCGCCGCGCGGATCATCGGGTCGCACCCGGAGTGGTCGGACCGGGCCATCGCGCGGGTCGCCGGTATCGCCGCGCGCACGGTCGGCGTGATCCGGCGGCGCGCAACCGGCGGACATTGCCAGTTGCGCACGCGGATCGGGCAGGACGGGCGGGCGCGCCCGCTCAGCACCGCGGACGGGCGCAGGCTCGCGGCCGACCTGATCGAGTCGAACCCCGGCAGTTCGTTGCGGCAGATCGCCGCCGCGACGGGCATTTCCGCCGGAACCGTGCGTGACGTCCGCGACCGGGTCGAGCGTGGTGAGGACCCGGTGCCCGGGCGGGTGCGGAGAGGCGAGGAACGGGCGGTCGGCGTCGCACTCAGGGCGGGTGACCCGAGGTCGATCGTGCGGGATCTGAAGAGGGACCCGGCGCTGCGGTTCAGCGAGACGGGCAGGTCGTTGCTGCGGCTGCTCGACGCGCACGCGCCGATGGTGGAGGACCGGGAAGGCCTCGCGACGAACGTGCCGGCGCACGCCGCGGGCATGGTCGCGGAGTTGGCGCGCGGTTATGCCGGAATTTGGCAGAAGTTCGCGCACGAGCTCGAGCAGGGCGGTAAATGATTTGGTCCAGGTAGCTGCGATAGACTGTGCAGATGCCGTTCGTTCGCAGGGTTTTGTCCGTTTTGCCGGCGCCGGTGCGAGCGAACGCGCTCAAGCATCGTGAAGCGCTGAAGTTCCTGTTCGTCGGTGGCACGTGCTTCCTCGTCACGTCGGCGCTGAATTACACGTTGAAGTTCACCGTGCTGAAGGCGAAGCCCGTCACCGCGCTCGTCGTCGCCACCATCGTGGCGACGATCGTGTCGTACGTTCTCAACCGCGAGTGGTCTTTCAGTACCCGCGGCGGGCGCGAACGGCACCACGAAGCGGCGTTGTTCTTCCTGATCAGCGGCATCGGCGTGGCTCTGAACTCGTTGCCGTACGTGATCTCGCGCTACGTCCTGCACCTGCAGGTGCCGCAGGTGAGCCTGCTCGTGCAGGAGACCGCGGACTTCGTGAGCGGGATGATCATCGGCACGCTGATCGCGATGGTGTTTCGGTTCTGGGCGTTCCGCCGCTGGGTCTTCCCGACCGAGGGCGAGCGCAAACCGAAAGCGTCCAAAAAGCGGCACGATTCCGGTTTTGACCAGGCTGCCTGATTGGTTCGTGCAATCTCGGTGTAATCCGTTGGCGCTCTGGAAGTCGCTTGCTAGGTTCGATTCTGCCGGGGAAATCCATTCCCGGAATTGTCGAACTGGTGGGAGACACGCCATGGAAGAAATCAAGCCGGGTGGGTACGAACAGCCGCTGATGGTCGAGATCGGTGACTTCGCCGACCTCACCAACGGCATCGGCAGCCAGAACCCGTGGGACACCGCTTGGCTGTGGGACTGAGGATCCGTTAGTGCCTCAGCCTCACGCTGACGGCGGCGAGAGCGCGTTCGTCGTCCTGCCGGACGACGACGGCGTTCTCGCCGCTCGTACCCATCGCCACGGGGCGGAGGTGCTGGTCACCCATCCGTCCGGTCGCCCGCTGGTCGTGGGCGTCCTCTGCGACGACGACCTCCGGACGTTCCGGAGCCGGCACGGCGTCGTCGCACTGATCGGCTTCTGCCCGCTCGCCGAAGCACGGCTCGAGGCATTGCTGCGCGATGTCACGGACGTGCGGCAGCTCGACCGCGTCGTCTCGGCGTTGCCCGGCAGTCACCACGTGGTGGCCTCGCTGGGAGGCCGGATCCGCGCACAGGGCACGATCTCCAACACTCGGCGGATGTTCACCGGCGGCGGTGTCGCCGCGAACCGGGCGGATCTCGTCGCCGAGATCGCCGCCGCGGAACTGGACGAGGAGTCCGCCGCCCTGCGGTTGCTGTTCCCGTCGATTCCGCATCCGCTCACCTCGTCCACGATGTGGCGCGGGGTCACCGCGGTCGCCCCCGGCCACTACGCCGCGCCGGGCGGCACACCGGACGTCGTGCGCTGGTGGGTGCCGCCGACCCCGAGCCTCACCCTGGCAGAGGGCGCGGACCGGTTGCGGGACGCGCTCGTCGAAGCCGTCGGCGACAGTGCCCGGTCGCGGCCGACGATCAGCTGCGACCTGTCCGGGGGCATGGACTCCACGCCCGTCGGGTTCCTCGCCTGGCAGCACAACCCGGAGTTGCTCGCGGTCACCATGACGGGGCTGACGAGTGAGGACGACGACACCGCGATCGCCGTCGCCGCCGCGGCGCGAATGCCGCGGGCGGAACACCTGCTCATGCCCGCGAGCGACCTGCCATTGCCGTTCGAGGGACTCTTCGACCCGCTGCAACCGCACGACGAACCGTTCCTCGGCCTGCAGGGAGCGCGGTTCACGGAAATCGCCCGGCGGGTGCGGGCCCGTGGCTCCACGCTCCACTTCACCGGCCACGGCGGGGACGAGGTGCTGTCCGCGCCGCCGAACTACGTGCACGGCCTGGCACGGCGCGATCCGTTGCTCGCACTCGACCACGTGCGTGGCCACCGCGGGTTGAAGCGGTGGTCGGTGAGCCAGACCTGGCAGGCGTTGCGGGACAGGCAGTCCTACCGGGACTGGCTCGCGCAGGGCGCACGGCAGGTCGCGTCGCCGTTGCCCGGTGCCCGGCTGCCCCCTGCGAGCTGGAACCACCCGCTGCGGTTGCCGCCGTGGCTCACCGAGGCGGGCGCCCGGCTCGTCGTGGACGCGCTCGACAGAGCCGCCGTGGACGCGGAACCGTTGGCGGACAACAGGAGCGAGCACCTCGCCCTGGAGCAGGTCAGGGCGTCCGGGCGGATCGCCCGGCTCATCGGGCAGCTCACCGCGACCCAGGGGGTGCGGACGGCAGCACCGTTCCTGGACGACCGGGTCGTCGAGGCGTGCCTGTCCGTGCTCCCGCACGAGCGCAGCACTCCCTGGGCGTTCAAACCGCTGCTGACCGCCGCGCTGCGCGATGTCGTGCCCGCCGGGATCGTGCGGCGCTCGACCAAGAACGACATGTCCGAGGACGTGCACTCGGGGCTGCGCGCACAACGGTCGAGGCTCGCCGCGTTGTGCGACGACCTGCTGCTCGCCGACCTCGGCCTGGTCGACGCGGAGGCACTGCGCCTCGCCGTCCTCGGGCCGCCCCCGCCGGGACCGGCGCTGCCGATCATGGTGATGACGTTCAACTGCGAGACCTGGCTACGTGGCGCGTCCGCCGTCGCGATGAGGAGTGCGAGCTGATGAAAGCCAAAGCGACGGCCCTCACCCGCCCCGCGGCCGGCACGATCCGAGGTGTTCCCGCATCGGCCGCGGTGCTCGTGGCACGAGTGCTCGGGACCAGGTCACCACAACGCATCCGCCGAGTGCTCACCGCCGTGTCGAAAGGCGCCCGGCCCGCGACGTACGAGGAGGCAGCGGCGGCCCACCGAGCGGTCCTCGCCAGCAGCGTGATGGTCGCGGGTGACGGGTGTCTGCCGAGGTCGATCGCGGTCGCGTTGCTGTGCCGGCTGCGAGGCCGTTGGCCGATGTGGCACGTGGGCGCGCAGATCCACCCGTTCCGCGCGCACGCCTGGGTGGAGGCCGAGGGCAGGGCGGTGGGGGAGACCGGCGACATGAGCCGGTGGAAGTCGTTGATCACGGTTGGACCAAGGGGAGGTTCGCGATGACGTTGCGCCCACGCACACAGGTGTCGATGACGCGCGCCGAGGACGGCATGGTCGTGCTGGACGAACGGACCGGCCGCTACTGGCAGCTCAACTCGACCGCTGCGTACGTCCTGGAACGGTTGACGGCTGGGGACACCGCAGACCAGATCGCGGAACGCATCGCGGCGAGCGCGGGCGTCGACGTCGCCGACGTGCGGTCCGACGTCGACGTGTTCGTCGGCCACCTGCGTTCCGCTGACCTCATTGCCGGCTGACGAGTTCCTGGGGGAACCACTCATGAAGATGAACGCTGGACGGCCATCGGCACTCGACGAGCTGGTGCAGACCTTCTCCGACGACGAGTCAGCGGCGGTGCGCGAGTGGCTCGGCGGCGCCGCCGACGCGCCTCAGTTGCCAGGAATCTCGTTGCGCAGCAACCACGAACCGCTGGTGGAGATGCTGCCGAGGCCCGCGGTGGACGACCAGAAGGCGATCCGCAGGGTCGCCGTCGTCGGTGGCGGCACAGCCGGTTACCTGACGGCCATCGCGTTGCGCACCAAGAGGCCGTGGCTCGAGGTGTCGCTGATCGAGTCCCCGTCGATCCCGATCATCGGCGTCGGCGAGGCCACCGTTCCCGGCATCGTGATCTTCCTGCACCACTACCTCGGCATCGACGTCGAGGACTTCTACCGGCAGGTGCGACCGACCTGGAAGCAGGGCATCCGCTTCGAGTGGGGCCCGCGGCCGGACGGGTTCATGGCGCCGTTCGACTGGGACAGCAACTCGATCGGCACGGCGGGCGCGGTCGACGCCGGCGGCGGCATCGACGGGTACACGCTGCAGTCGTTGCTGATGAGCGCGGAGCGCGCGCCGGTGTTCGACGTGGGTGACCGGCACCTGTCGCTGATGAAGTACCTGCCGTTCGCCTACCACCTCGACAACGCCCGTTTCGTGAGCTACCTCGCCGACATCGCCAAGCAGCGCGGCGTCCAGCACGTCGAGGCGAAGATCGAGGACGTGGCGCTCAGCGGTGACGACTGGGTGGACCACCTGCACACCACCGACGGCCGCAAGCTCTCCTACGACTTCTACGTCGACTGCTCGGGATTCCGCTCGATGCTGCTGGGCAAGGCCTTCCGCACGCCGTTCCACAGCTACGCGAGCAGCCTCTTCACCGACTCCGCCGTGACCGGCAACGTCGGCCACGGCGGGAACCTGAAGCCGTACACCAGCGCCATCACGATGAACTCCGGCTGGTGCTGGGACATCCCCACGCCGCAGGACGACCACCTCGGCTACGTCTACTCGTCGAACGCGATCTCCGACGACCAGGCCGCCGCGGAACTCGCTGCGCGCTTTCCCGGCGTCAGCGAACCGCGGTTCGTCCGGTTCCGCGTCGGCCGTCACGAGAAAGCTTGGCGCGGCAACGTGATGGCGATCGGCAACTCCTACGCGTTCGTCGAACCGCTGGAGTCGACCGGCATCCTGATGATCACGTCGAGCGTCCAGGCGCTGGTGGCCTCGCTGCCCGGCTCGTGGGCGGACCCGCAGTGCCGCGACATGGTCAACGTGGGCCTCGCGAACAGGTGGGACGCGCTGCGGTGGTTCCTGTCCATCCACTACCGGTTCAACACCAGGCGCGACACGCCGTTCTGGCGGGAAGTGCGCGCGAACACCGACATCTCCGGCGCACAGCCGATGCTGGACATGTACGCGACCGGCGCACCGCTGCGCTACCGCAACCCGCTGCTGCGGACTTTCGTGCAGGGCAACGCACCTACGTTCTACGGACTCGCCGGAGTGGAGACGATCCTGCTCGGCCAGCAGGTTCCGACGAGGCTGCTGCACCGAGCTGAGCCGCCGGCGCGGTGGCAGGCCCGCAGGAACGCGGCGGACGCCTTCGTCCGGCGCGCGCTGCCACAGCTCGAGGCGCTCTCGCGGTTCCACGACGACCCGGCGCTGAACCAGCAGCTGCTCTTCGACGCGGACAGCTGGGCGAGTCCGCTGCGCGCCGAGCCGATCGGGATGCTGTGACGACCGACGCGCTCCGGTTGGGATTCCGTTCGTTCATGGCCGGTTTCCCGACCGGGGTCGCGATCATCACCACCGTCGACACCGACGGCACGCCGCGCGGGATGACGTGCTCGTCGCTGTGCAGCGTCACGCTCGCCCCACCGACGCTGCTGGCCTGCCTGCGCACCGGCAGCCCGACCCTGGCCGCGGTCCTGCGCCGAGGCGTCTTCGCCGTCAACCTGGTGCACGGCGAGGCGAGAGCCACCGCGGAACTGTTCGCCTCCGGTGCGCAGGACCGCTTCGCCCGCGTGCGCTGGCAGGCAGAGACCGGCGGCCCGCACCTGCCGGACGACGCGCACGCGGTCGCGGACTGCGCGGTGCGACGAGCCGAACCGGTGGGGGACCACCACGTGGTGTTCGGCGAGGTGCTGCGGATCGCGGGAAGCGAGGCGACCGACCCGTTGCTCTACGGGATGCGCCGGTACGCCAGGCTGCCGACCGAGGTGGGCTCGTGACAGCGGCACAGCTCACCGTCCTGCTGGCTGACCTGGCCCTGATCGTCGTGCTGGCACGGCTTTTCGGCCGCCTGGCCCGGTCCTGCGGCCAGCCACCGGTCATCGGCGAGATAGTCGCGGGCGTGCTGCTGGGCCCGTCGTTGTTCAACGGCGCCATCTCGAACACCGTGTTCCCCGCAGACGTGCGCCCGTCCCTGAGCGCGCTCGCCAACGTCGGCCTCGCCGTGTTCATGTTCGTGGTGGGCCTGGAGCTCCCGCGAAACCTGTTGCGCGGCAGAGGATCCCTGGCGGTCACCGTCTCGTTCTCCTCGATCGCACTGCCGTTCGGCCTCGGCACGGTGCTCGCGCTGCACCTCCTGACCACACACCCGGCCGAGAACCGCCTGGGGTTCGTGCTGTTCCTGGGCGCGGCGATGGCGGTGACCGCCTTCCCGGTGCTGGCACGGCTGCTCGCCGACCTCCGCCTGACCGGCACGCCACTGGGAGGCCTGGCGCTCACGTGCGCCGCGGTGGACGACGTGGCGGCGTGGTCACTGCTGGCCGTGGTCGCGGCCGTGAGCGACGCGGGCGGCCCAGACCAGTGGCGCCTGCTCTTCTTGCTGCCCTACCTGGCGGTGATGCGGTGGATCGTCACCCCGATGCTGCGACGCCTCACCGGCGACCTGACAGTGCCAGGCCTGGCCGGCCTGCTGATGTCCGCCGCGGCGACCGAGTGGATGGGCCTGCACTTCATCTTCGGCGCCTTCCTGTTCGGCGTGGTGATGCCCGGGGAGGGCACGGCCGCGCTGCTGGACCGCCTGGGACAACTGAGCTCGATCCTGCTGCTGCCGGTGTTCTTCGTGGTGGCGGGCCTGCAGGTGAACCTGACGTCGATCGGCTGGTCCGGCTTCGGCGAGCTGGGCCTGATCCTGCTGGTGGCCATCGGCGGCAAGTTCGCGGGCGGCTACCTCGCGGCCCGCGCCGGAGGCGTGCCTCCCAGGTCGTCGGCCGCGCTGGGACTGCTGCTCAACACTCGAGGGCTCACCGAACTCGTCATCCTCTCTGTCGGCATGAGCCTCGGGGTGCTCGACCAGAGCCTGTATTCGTCGATGGTGGTGATGGCGCTGGTGACGACGGCGATGGCCGGTCCGTTGCTGAGGCTGCTGCTGCGTGGCGACGCCGCAGGGCTGGCGGACGTCCAGCGCGCCAAGGTGCCCTGATCCTCGCCAAGCCACACATGCACCCTGTCTGTGCACGGGATTCGTGCCCGCCGGTCGGTACGAAGAATGTGGCGATGACGCCGCTCTTCAGCCCTGGACCATCTCGCGCACGGTGCTCATCGCGCCCGCGGGAGCGGTGGATCACTTCCACGCGGCGAAGATCCTGTTGGCACGCCTGCGGGCACAACTCGGGGACCATTACCCAGCGGCACTCGCCGCGTTCGGCGAAGATCTCGCCGCTCCTGTGTGCTCGGATCATTACCCGAAAAGCAGAGAAGCAGGCCGAGACGAATCTCGACCTGCTTCTCTGGAGTACGCCGCCAGGGACTCGAACCCCGGACCCGCTGATTAAGAGTCAGCTGCTCTAACCAACTGAGCTAGCGGCGCTTGTTTGTGTGCCGGAGCCTTGCTCATTCCGACGTGAGGAACGTTAGCACAGCGTCTCCGCGCGTTCCCAATCGCCTGGTCAGCGCCCATTCGATGGCGCATCGGCCGCGTAACGATCCGGCCACTCGCGCAACTTCCGTGCATCTCGTGCCGTCACCTGATCGGGGGACGCCACAACGCTACGTGCAGGCAGTCTCGGGAGCCGCGACAAGCAGATCGGAAGTGCGTCGATGGGGATGTGGGGCAGGCGCGGTCGAGGGGTGATCACGGCGGGAATCGCTGTGGTGCTGATCGCAGGCTGTTCAGGGGGTGGCGCGAGCCCGAGCGGGGGTGGGGGCGAGTCGTCGAGTGCTCCGCCGCCTCCGCCGAAGCCCGTCACGCTGACGCTCGCGCTGAACAACGGCGCGGCGGACGTGTCGCCCGGTCTGCCGGTCATCGCCACGGCGGCGGACGGGAAGCTCAGCGACGTCAAGCTGACGAACGCCGAGGGCAAGGTCGTCGAGGGGAAGATGAACCCCGAGTCGACGCAGTGGACCAACACCGAGCCGCTCGGGTACTCGAAGACGTACAAGCTCGTCGCCACGGCGACCGGTGAGGACGGCAAGGCGCAGACCAAGGAGTCGACCTTCACCACGGTGAAGCCGCGCACGCTCACGTACGTGTCGACCAATCCCCAGGACGGCACCACCATCGGTGTCGGGCAGCCGCTGGCCTTCTACTTCGACGAGCCGGTGGCCGACAAGGTCGCGGCCGAGAAGATGCTGGAGATCACGACCGAGCCCAAGGTCGAGGGCGCCTTCTACTGGTTCAACAAGAAGGAGGTGCACTGGCGCCCGGAGAAGTTCTGGAAGCCGGGCACCAAGATCACCATGCACGTGAAGGTCTACGGCAAGCACGTCGGCGACGGCATCTACGGCCAGGAGGACCGCGTCATCACCACGACGGTGGGCGACGAGGTCATCCACTACGCCGACGGCCAGACCCACCAGGTGACGACCAAGGTCAACGGTCAGGTCGTGCGGACCATGCCGACGTCCATGGGCAAGCCGGCCGACGCGACGCCCACCGGCACGTACGTGCTGATGGAGAAGCACAGCCACATGATCATGGACTCGACGACGTACGGCCTGGCGCTCGAGAACGGCGGCTACCGGACGCCGGTCGACTGGGCGTACCGCATGTCCAACAGCGGCATCTTCTTCCACAGCGCGCCGTGGTCCATCGGCGACCAGGGGCACCGCAACGTGAGCCACGGCTGCCTCAACCTCTCGCCCGAGAACGCCAAGTGGGTCTACGACGCGAGCAAGCAGGGTGACGTGGTGATCGTCACGAACTCCGGTGGCCCGCCCCTGGAGTCGTGGGACGGCTTCGGCGACTGGCAGGTCCCGTGGGCCACCTGGGTCCAGGGCAACCGCTGACGCTTCAGGACACCGCCACCTGACCGCCCGACACGGTCAGGTGGCGGTTGACCCGCACCGCCTCGAGCATCCGCCGGTCGTGCGTCACGAGGAGCAACGTGCCGGCGTAGTGCTCCAGCGCGGACTCCAGCTGCTCGATCGCGGGCAGGTCGAGGTGGTTCGTCGGCTCGTCGAGCACCAGCAGGTTGACGCCGCGTCCCTGCAGCAGGGCCAGTGCGGCCCGCGTCCGTTCGCCCGGTGAGAGCGACGCCGCCGGGCGCGTCACGTGGGCTGCCCTGAGGCCGAACTTCGCCAGCAACGTGCGCACGTCGGCAGGGGTCATCTCCGGCACGGCCTCCTCGAAGGCGTCCACCAGCGGCAGGTCGCCCAGGAACAACCCGCGTGCCTGGTCGACCTCGCCGACCACGACGCCGGACCCCAGCGTCGCGTAGCCCGACGACAGTTCCGCCCTGCCGAGCAGCGCCGCGAGCAGCGTCGACTTGCCCGCGCCGTTCGCGCCGGTGATCGCGACCCGGTCCGCCCAGTCGACCTGCAGGTCCACCGGGCCGAGCGTGAACGACCCCCGCGTCACCACGGCCGCCCGCAGGGACGCCACCACGGAACCCGACC
Source organism: Lentzea jiangxiensis (assembly GCF_900104175.1). Lineage (GTDB taxonomy): Bacteria > Actinomycetota > Actinomycetes > Mycobacteriales > Pseudonocardiaceae > Lentzea > Lentzea jiangxiensis. Next base: position 205,112 of record NZ_FNIX01000010.1, on the reverse strand, counting down.
GCGGTGCCGCGGCGATCTCCATCCGCAGCTCCCACTCCTTGCGGGGTTCCTCGACGACGTCGAGCCGTTCGATCATGCGGTCGGTCTGGCGGGCCTTGGAGGCCTGCTTCTCGGTGGCGTCGGCACGGAACTTGCGGGCGTTCTTGTCGTTGTCGCCCGCCTTGCGGCGTGCGTTCTTCACGCCCTTCTCCATCCACGCGCGCTGCATGCGCGCACGGGCCTCCAGCGACGCCTTGGTGTCGGCGAACTCGTCGTAGTCGTCCCGGGCGTGCTGACGCGACCGTGCGCGCTCTTCGAGGTACGACTCGTAGCCGCCGCCGTACAGGCGCACGGCGTTCTGGTGCAGGTCGAGCTCCAGCACGCTCGTCACCGTGCGCGCGAGGAACTCGCGGTCGTGCGACACCAGCACCGTGCCGGCGCGCAGGCCCGTGACGAACTTCTCCAGCCGTTCCAGGCCGTCGAGGTCCAGGTCGTTGGTCGGTTCGTCGAGCAGGAAGATGTCGTAGCGGCTCAGCAGCAACGAGGCCATGCCCGCCCGCGCCGCCTGGCCACCGGACAGCGAGGTCATCAACGCGTCGAGGCCCACGGTCAGCCCCAGGTCGGCCACGACCTCCAGTGAGCGTTCCTCCAGGTCGGCACCGCCCAGCGCGAGCCACTGGTCCAGCGCGTCCGAGTACCCCTCGTCGTTGCCGGCGGTCAGCGCCTCGGTGGCCTCGTCCAGCGCGGCCTGGGCCTGCGCGACGCCCGTCCGGCGCGCCAGGAACCCGCGGACGGTCTCGCCCTCGCGGCGGTCGGGCTCCTGCGACAGGTGCCCGATGTTGGCCGAGGGCGGGTTCAGCGACACGCGGCCCGACTCGGCGGGGATCAGCCCGGCCAGGGTCTTCAGCAGCGTCGACTTGCCCGCGCCGTTCACGCCGACCAGGCCGATCACGTCGCCGGGAGCGACCACGAGGTCCAGGTCGGAGAAGAGGACGCGATCACCGTGACCGGCGGCGAGGTCCTTGGCGACGAGCGTGGTCATGAGGGTGCGCTCCGACAGATGGGGGTCCGGGGGTCGCCCCGGCTGGGGTCTGGGGGCTCGGCCCCCGGGAAATACGACGAAGCCGGGTTATGTTCGCGCTTTCTGCGAACATAACCCGGCTTATCCGGGTGAGTGACGGGACTTGAACCCGCGACACCTGGGATCACAACCCAGTGCTCTACCGACTGAGCTACACCCACCATCACCGGTCCGTGACCGGCGAGGAAAGCATAGCAACGAGAGCTGCTGATGTTGAAATCGGGGGTCAGTCGGCGTTCTTCAGCAGGTCAGCGGCCACGGCCTGGGCCTGCTCGGTCGTCGGGCCGGGCTGCGGCACGAACGCCGTCCGCCGGTAGTAGGCGAGCTCCCGGATCGACTCGACGATGTCCGCGAGCGCCCGGTGCGCGAGGCCCTTGCCCGGCTGCGCGTAGTAGATGCGCGGGTACCAGCGCCGGCACAGCTCCTTGATCGACGACACGTCGACCATCCGGTAGTGCAGGTGGGCGTCCAGCGCCGGCATGTCGCGGGCGATGAACCCTCGGTCGGTGGCGATGGAGTTGCCGGCCAGGGGAGCGGTCCGGGGGTCCGGCACCCACTCCTTGATGTAGGCGAGCACGGCCGCCTCGGCCTCTTCCAACGAGACCGCGGAGGCGCGCACCTCCTCGGTCAGGCCCGACTTGGCGTGCATCTGCACGACGACTTCCGGCATCGAGGCGAGCACTTCGTCGGAGGCGTGGATCACGATGTCCACACCGTCGCCGAGCACGTTGAGCTCGGCGTCCGTGACCAGTGCCGCGATCTCGATCAGAGCGTCCTTGCCCAAGTCGAGTCCGGTCATCTCGCAGTCGATCCACACCAGACGATCCATCACGCCCGGAACATTACTGCGCGGAGCGTCAACTTCGAGTGGCGGCGTGCGGCAACCTGGTTACGCTCCCCGTGCATGACGGCTCAAGCGGAGATCGCCGCCGGGTACGCGTCGGAGAGCGCGACCATCGAGCTCGGCGCGGTGCTGGTCGACGGGACCGTGGAGCCGACGGCCCACGTCCGGATCCCGTTGTCCATGGTCAACCGCCACGGACTCGTCGCGGGGGCAACGGGCACGGGCAAGACGAAGACCCTCCAGCTGCTCGCCGAGCAGCTGTCGGCCCACGGCGTGCCGGTGCTGATGGCGGACGTGAAGGGCGACCTGTCCGGTCTGTCGCGGCAGGGTGCGGCGAGTGACCGCACCACTGCCCGCGCGCAGGACACCGGCGACGACTGGCAGCCGCAGTCGTTCCCCGTGCAGTTCCTCTCGATCGGCGCGGGCGGCATCGGTGTGCCCCTGAGGGCGACGGTCACGAGCTTCGGGCCGATCCTGCTGTCGAAGGTGCTCGGACTGAACGACACCCAGGAGTCGACGCTCGGCCTGATCTTCCACTGGGCCGACTCGAAGGGGCTGCCGCTGCTCGACACCAAGGACCTGCGCAGCGTCATCCAGCACCTCACCGGCGACGAGGGCAAGGCCGACCTCAAGGGCGTCGGCGGTGTCTCCAGCGCCACGGCGGGCGTGATCCTGCGGGCACTGGTCAACCTGGAGGCGCAGGGCGGCGACCGGTTCTTCGGCGAACCGGAGCTCGACCCGGCCGACCTGATGCGCGAACGCGACGGCAAGGGCGTCATCAGCCTGCTCGAACTGGCCGAGCTGCAGGGCAACCCGGCGTTGTTCTCCACGTTCCTGATGTGGCTGCTGGCGGAGCTGTTCGAGACGCTGCCGGAGGAAGGCGACGTCGAGAAGCCCAAGCTCGTCTTCTTCTTCGACGAGGCGCACCTGCTGTTCTCGAACGCCTCCAAGGCGTTCCTCGACCAGATCGCCCAGACCGTGAAGCTGATCCGGTCCAAGGGCATCGGTGTGTTCTTCTGCACGCAGCTGCCGACGGACATCCCGAACGAGGTGCTGTCGCAGCTCGGCACGCGGGTCCAGCACGCTCTGCGCGCGTTCACGCCGGACGACCAGAAGGCGTTGGCGCGCACGGTGAAGACGTACCCGACGACGCCGCACTACGACCTGGAGAAGTCGCTCACGTCGCTCGGCATCGGCGAGGCGGTCATCACCGTGCTGAGCGAGAAGGGCGCGCCGACGCCGGTCGCGTGGACCCGGTTGCGGGCGCCGCGTTCGCTGATGGACACCATCGGCAACGACGCGATCAAGCAGGCGACCGGGGCGTCGGACCTGCACGGCAAGTACTCGGAGTCCGTCGACCGCGAGTCGGCCTACGAGCAGCTGATGCGGAAGGTCGCGCCACCGCAACAGCAAGAGCGGCAACGAGCCCCGGAACCCCAGCGGCAGGAGGAGGAACCGGGACTCGTCGAGAAGGTGCTCGGCAACAGCGCCGTGAAGTCGTTCCTGCGGTCAGCGGGCAGCGCCCTGGCGCGCGAGATCACGCGGGGCGTCTTCGGCACCTCGCGCAAGCGACGCTGAGAGCACCGCGGCTCCGATGCAGAGCCCGCCCGCGACGTACCAGGCCAGGTCGTAGCTGCCCAGGTGGTCGCGGGTGAGCCCGGCGGCGGACGCGGCCAGCGCGGCACCGAGCTGGTGCGAGGCGAAGACCCAGCCGAACACGACGGGACCGGACATCCCGAAGTACTGGCGGCACAACGCCACGGTCGGCGGCACCGTCGCGACCCAGTCCAGGCCGTAGAAGATGATGAACACCAGCATCGACGGGTGCGCCGACTCGCTGAACAGCTGCGGCAGGACCATCAACGACAGGCCGCGCAACGCGTAGTAGGCCGCCAGCAGCATCCGCGAGTCGACCTTGTCGGTCAGCCACCCGGACACGATCGTGCCCACGATGTCGAACACGCCGACCAGCGCCAGCAGTCCGGCGGCGGTCGTCGTCGGCATGCCGTGGTCGTGCGCGGCGGGGATGAAGTGCGTGCCCACCAGGCCGTTCGTCGAGGCCCCGCAGATCGCGAAACCACCGGCCAGCAACCAGAACGGCCGGGTGCGGGCGGCCTGCAGCAGCCCGCCGACCGCGCGGCGGGCGGCGCCACCGGCCGGCGGCGGGGGAGTGTCCTCGGAGGCGCCGAGCGGCAGCAGCCCCACGTCGCGCGGGTACTCGCGCAGGAAGAACGCCGCCAGCGGCACCACGGCGAGCGCGGCGATGCAGACCACCAGCGACGCGGGCCGCCAGCCGTAGCTCTCGGACAGCCACGCCACGGTCGGCAGGAACACCAGCTGCCCGGCCGCGCCACCCGCCGTCAGCACGCCCGTGACCAGGCCGCGGTGCCGCACGAACCAGCGTCCGGTGATCGTCGCGACGAACGCCAGCGCCATCGACCCGGTGCCGAGACCCACCACGACACCCCACAGCAGCACCAGCTGCCAGGCCGCGGTCATGAACACCGTCAGCCCGCTGCCGAGCGCGACCGTCGTCAGCGCGCAGGTGACGACGACGCGGACGCCGAACCTGTCCATCAGCGCGGCCGCGAAGGGCGCGGTCAGCCCGTACAGCAACAGGTTGATCGAGACGGCCAGCGAGATCGTGCTGGTGCTCCAGCCGAACTCCGCCCGCAACGGCTCGATCAACGCACTCGGCGCCGCGCGGAACGACGCCGCGCCCACCAGGGCGATGAAGGACACACCCGCGACAACCCAGGCCCAATGCAGTCTCACGCCGACAAGGTTCGGTGAACGCCGACGGTGCAACCAGTGGCCCGATGGCCATCATGTGAAAGAATCAGGCCATGCACCGGATCGCCGTTCTCGCGCTCGAGCAGTCGGTGGCGTTCGACATCGGCAGCGCGACGCACATGTTCGCCCGGCTCGAGGACCGCTACGAGGTGGTCGTCTGCTCGCCGGACCGCCGCCCCGTCCCCACCACCGGCGGCTTCACCATCGCGCCCGAGCACGGGCTGGAGGTGCTGCGGGACGCCGACACGGTGCTCGTCCCGGGCACGCACTACCGGCCGGCCAGGGAAGGCCGGCTCGAACCCGAGGTGCTGGAGGCGCTGACGACGACGAACGCGCGCCGGATCATGTCGATCTGCACCGGTGCGTTCGTGCTCGCCGCCGCCGGGCTGCTCGACGGCAGGCCCGCGACCACGCACTGGAAGACCACCGACGAGTTCCGCGCGCTGTACCCGCAGGTGCGGCTGAACCCGGACGTGCTGTTCATCGACGACGGCGACGTCCTCACCTCGGCGGGCGTCGCCGCGGGCATCGACCTCTGCCTGCACGTCATCAGGTCCGACCACGGCAGCGAGGTGGCGAACTGGATCGCCCGCTACTGCGTCGTCCCGGCGTGGCGGCAGGGCGGTCAGTCGCAGTTCGTCGACCGCCCGGTGCCGAGCTACCCGGACACCTCCACGGCGCTCGCCCGCGAGTGGGCCCTGGAACGCCTCCAGGAGCCCCTCGACCTCGCCGCGATGGCCGCGCAGGCGCGGATGAGCGTGCGCACGTTCACCCGGCGGTTCCGCGCCGAGACGGGCATGTCACCGGGCCAGTGGCTGGCGCAGCAGCGCGTCGACCGGGCCCGGCACCTGCTGGAGTCCACGGACCTGCCGATCGACCAGGTCGCGAACCACGCCGGCTTCGGCACCGGCGCGGCGTTGCGGCAGCAGATGGCGGCGATGATCGGGATCTCGCCGAGCGCCTACCGCCAGACGTTCCGGTCGGCCTGACCGTCCCCAGCGGACTCATCCACAGCGGACTCATCCCCAGCGGACTCGTCGGCAGCGGACTTATCGACCAGGAACGGCCTCAGCAGCTCCGGCACGGCCTCGTCGGCGAGCGCCAGGCCGTCGGACTCGCCGACGTCCGTCACGTGGTAGATCCCCGCGCCCGCCGCCGTGGTCGCGCCGATCGTCATCAACCCGCTGCGGCGCTGGAAGAACGACCGCCGGATGCGCCAGCCGATGATGCCGGTGCGCTGCAGCGCGACGGTGCTGCGCACCAGGGAGTTGTTGCGCGTCACCAGGTAGCGCTCGTCGAGGGCGTTGCCGAGCGAGCGGTAGTTGTCCCAGCCGATCAGCGCGGCGAACGGGATGACCGCCGCCGGGATCGGCCACGCCCAGGACGGTGCCCAGATCGCGAGGCCCGCGGCGATGACGGCCCACGGCACCACGTGCCGGAAGACGCTGCGGCGCAACGCCGCGATCGGGTGCTTGCGCAGCCGCAGCGTCGTGGGGTCGCTGCCGACCTTGAGCACGTCCCGCGAGACCTGGTGCGCCACGGACAGCGGCGCGGGCGGCAACAGCAGGTTGCTCTCGCCCTTGGAGCCGAGACCCGTCGTCACCGCGGCGAGCTTCGCGCCCTTGCCCGCGCGCACCAGCAGCGGTTCCTGGATGTCGACGCCGCGCAGCCGTTGCTCCTCCACCGAGACCGACCGCGTGGTCAGCAGACCCCGTTGCACGCGCAGGGTCCCGTCCGGTTCGCGGGTCAGCCGGTAGTTCCAGAACTGCAGGACGTAGAGCGGGATGGACAGCACCAGGCCGACCACGACGAGCGCGACCAGGAACCCGGCGAACAGCGTGAGGCTCGGGTGCTCGAACAGCCACTCCCAGAGGTCCTGCACGGGGTGCAGGCCGAGGTCGTCGGCGTAGTTCGACAGCACGCCGAACACGGCGCCGATCGCGACGAGACCGGACAGCGACAGCGGCGCGAACTTCAGCCACTTCAGGTCGAGCCGCGAGATGACCTCGGACTCCGGCAGCGCGACCGGTTCGGCACCGGCCTCCTCGGGCGAGGCGACCCCAGGCGCGACTCCCTTCCGCAGCAACAACACCCGCAGCCGCTCGGCCTCCTGCTGCGTCACGGCGTCGAGCGTGAGGCCGTCCGTTCCCGGCACGTCCTGCTGCCCGGTGCCGATCCGCACCGCCGAGAGGCCGAAGATCCGGTGGCCCGGCTTGGAGGTGAGGTCGACCGTCCTGATGCGATCACGCGGCACCGCGAGCTGCTTGCGCGTCAACAGACCCGTGTGCAGCTCGACCTGGTCGTCGGTGATGCGGTACTTCGTGGTGCGCCAGATGAGGTAGCTGAACGCGAGGATCGCGGCGACCGTCACGCCGCTCGCGATGAGCCGCCACTTCTCGCCGTTGCCGGTGAACAGCAGCACGAGGATCGGCACCAGCATCGCGACGCCCTCGTTGAGCGGCCGCACGACCAGCATCCGCACGTGCAGGCGGTGCCACTCCTGCAGCGGCTCGGTGATCTCCGGTGCGGCGGGCAGTCCGGCCGGCACCTCCGCCGGGGTGCTCACGTGGCATCACCCGGCGTCGCCTGCGTGGTGTTCGTCAGCTCGACGACGAGCCTCTGCGCGAGCTCGTGCTCCAGCCCTTCGATCTCCACGGGGCCCGCGGCCGACGCGGTCGTCACCGTGACCGTCGACAGGCCGAGCAGCTGCTGGAACGGCCCGCGCTTGGTGTCGATCGTCTGGATCCGCGACACCGGGGCGACCCGCCACTCCTGGTTCAGCCAGCCCGAGAGCGTGTAGACGGCGTCCGGCGTCGTCTCCCAGCGGTGGACGCGGTAGCGCCAGCTCGGTTCGACGGCGGTGTGGACGACGCCGACGACCGCGGTGGCGACCAGCACCCACAGCTCCCACGCCGGCGGCTCGTCCACCAGCAGGAACACGACCAGCTGGGGCACGAACAGCACGAGCCAGAACACGGCGGCCTGCATCGTCCACAGCAGGACGGACTTCGGGCTCACCTGGTGACGAGGCGTGCGCAGTTGCGGAGTCACCTCTCAAGGGTGCCTCAACGGCTCCGGGCGGTGTGGCCAGGTGTGTCAATTGGTGTGCCGGTGGCCGGGCGGTCCTGCTTGCGAGGGAGGCAGGACCACCGCGGCCGGGCCGGGCTGTCAGGGCTCGATGCAGTACGGCGGGTGGAACGCCTGGTCCGGGTCATCGGCGGACGCGACCCCCGCCAACGCTGTGAGAGCCCCGAAACTCAGCAGGAGGGCGGCGATGGCGCGGGCGATGGTGTGCAACTTCATCGGGGGCTCCGTTCGTCAGGGGACAGCCGTGGTGGGGGCGGAGATCTTCGGCGCGGGCGCGGGTGACCCGTTCGCGGCGCGGTCCGTCGCGAAAGGACGTCGCGTGCCCGGCGTCCCGCCGAGCTGCGTGTCGCGGCTCGAGTCGTGGTCTGCCGGTCCGGCGGTGGACGCGCTCGGGGAGATCCTGCGCGCATCCTCGTCGCGGCGCCTCGTCCGGACGGCCGAATCCGCGGAGGCGGTGGCCGTCGATCCGGTGCGGTGGCGGGACGTGCCACGCAGCGCGTCGCGCGAGTACCGGCGCCTGCCGAGGCGCTGGGCGGCGTTGCCCGGTCATGACCGCCCCTTGTTCGTCAACGGGACACGTTGTGATCGGAGCATGACACAGAGCAGTCGCCCGTCACATCACCCAATTGCACCGCGCGGAAATGGGTAGAACACCCGGTAAGCGGCAGTTGCCGGGGAACGGCAAGCAGCCGAACGGGCGATCGCGGCCGCGTCCGGCCGGACCTGGCGCGCCCGTTCCTCAAGGCGTGGTCAGGTTCATCCACCAGACGATGGCGCCGGCACGGCCGTTGACGTCGAGCGTCGTGTAGATCCGCTGGAGGTGGTTCTGCACGGTTTTGGGGGACAGGCCGAGCGACTCCGCGACCACCGCCGTGCTCGCCCCGGCGGCCACGAGCCGCAGCACCTCGATGCCGCGCTTGGTGAGCCCGGCGCGCAGCGCGCGGGCGATCCGCGTGTTCGTGTGCTCGGCGGTGCCCGCCTCGTGCAGCTCGCCGACGGGTGGGACGCGCACCGCCGCGTTCTCGGTCTTGGGTCCGAAGCGCTTGTGCGCCAACTGTTCCACGAGTCGTGACGACAGGTCGTGCTCGCGCATCCGCAGCAGGTCGCGGCCTTCCTGCAACTCCCACAGCCGGTACTGCTCCAGCTGCATCCGCGCGTGCCGCAACGCGCGTTCGAACTCACCAGACCGTTCGTAGGCCTCGCTCAGCCGCTGGTGCGCGTGCACCGCGACCTCGCGCGCCAGACAGCTCATCGCGAGCTCGGCGGCCTGGGCCAGCTGCGCGATCTCGTCGGAGTGCCGCCCGCGCGCCCCGCTCAGCCGGGCCCGCACCATCAGCGCCTCCGCCAGCGCCACCGGGCGGTTCCTGCCGGCGAGCAGCTGGTCGGCGCGCTGCCAGCTGCGGTGCGCGCGGTCGAGCTCACCCAGGTCGATGCGCACGTGCGCCAGCAGGACGTTGACCATCGCCATCCGCACCGGGTCGCCGACCTGCTTCCACCGGTCGCGCACCCTGGCGCACAACGCCTCCGCCCGCCGGAGCTTGCGCACGCACGGCTCCCCGCCGAGGCTGCACCGGTTGTCCTCGGCGCGGACCATGCAGTGCTCGTGGAACTGCATGCGCATCACCCGCGCCTGCTCGAACAGCACCGAGCCGATCAGCTCGCTGTCACCGGTCAGCTCCGCGAGGCCGAGCGCGCGGGCGAAGGAGTTGAAGCTGCGCTCCCGCGAGTCGAGCCGCAGCTCCACGACGGCGCGGGAGAAGCTGCACCGCGCCTGGAGTCCGATGTGGCGGTTGGCCGCCGCGATCTCCTGCACCCTGTCGATCGTGTCGAGCGCGCTCGGCCACAGCCCGCGCTTGCCGAGTGCCACCGACTGCGCCAGCACGCCCTCGGCCACGCCCTCCGCGTCGTCCAGCCACGCGAACGCGGCCACCGCCTTCTCCGCGAGCTCCAGCGCCTCGCCCGGCCTGCCCTCGTCCAGGGCGATGCGCGCCTCGCGCAGGTCGTGCACGGCGTTGGACCGCGGATCAGCCGTCCTGCCGGGAATCGTCATGGTCGAGCCCCCTCACCCGGGGCCTGACCCTAGTGGTGATCGCGCAACTGGCGTTTCAGCACCTTTCCGGCGGCGTTGCGCGGCAGCTCGTCGACGAAGAAGACGTCGCGGGGAACCGAGTGCCGGGCCAGGTTCGCCTTCACGTGCTCACGCACGTGTTCGGCTGTCAGGGTTTTCGCGCCGACCACGTAAGCGGCGAGGCGCTCGCCCCATTCCTCGTCGGGAACGCCGAGCACCGCCACCTCGGTGACGCCGTCCAGGGTCGAGAGGAGGTCTTCGACGTCGTGCGGGTAGACGTTCTCGCCGCCCGAGACGATCATTTCGTCGTCGCGGCCGGCGACGAACAGCAGGCCGTTCTTGAGATAGCCGAGATCGCCGGTCGACATCAGGCCGTCCAGCGATTCCTTGCTGGTGCCGTTGGTGTAGCCGTCGAACAGCATCTCGTTGCCGACGAAGATCCGCCCGGTCTCCCCCGGTGCCACGGGTTCGCCGTTGTCGTCCACGACGGCCAGCCGGGTGCCGAGCGGTGGTTTTCCCGCCGTGCCGGGTTCGGCGAGCATCTCCTCCGGGGTGGCGATGCTGGCCCAGCTCACCTCCGTCGACCCGTAGAGGTTGTAGAGGACGGGGCCGAACTCCTCGAGCGTGCGGGCGGCGACGCGCGGCGGCAGGGCCGAGCCGCTGGAGGCGATGACCCGCAGCCGCGGCCGGTGCGGGGTTTCCAGCATGCGTTGCAGCATCACGGGAACGACGAACATCGCGGTGCACTTCTCGGCGTCCCGCAGCGCCTGCACGGGGTCGAACCTGCGGCGCAGCACCAGGGTCGCGCCGAGCACGAGCCCGAGCTGGAACGCGGCGAGGCCCCAGGCGTGGAACAACGGCGAGGTGATCGAGATGACGTCGCCGTGCCTGAGGGGGATGCGCGACAGCAGTGCGGCGGCGGGGGCGAGGCTCGCGGGTTCCGGGCGGCGGGCGCCCTTCGGGGTGCCGGTGGTGCCGGAGGTGAGGACGATCAACCGGCCGCGCGGGGGCCTGCGGGGGAGCGGGGTGGTGGGCCCGTTCGCGATCAGCGACTCCAGCTCGTCGGTGAAGAACACCGGGACACCCGCGGGCAGCACGCCGGCGAACTCGCGGTCGGCGATGATCCGGTCGATCTCCTGGTCCCGCGCGACCCGGGCGAGCTGGCCCGCGCTCAGTCCGGTGTTGAGCAGGACGGCGTCGGCGCCGACCTTCGTGCACGCGGTCATCGTCTCGACGAAGGCACGGCTGTTGCGGCAGAGCAGGCCGACGCGCTCCCCGGTGCGGAAGGAGTGCGCGAGCCGGCTCGTGCGCTCGTGGACCTGGGCGTAGGTGAGGACGCCGTCGTCGTCGATGATCGCGGCGCGGTCGGGGTGCCGTCCCGCGCCTGTCTGGTAGCCCCACGCCAGCGTGATGTTCCAGTGCAGGTAGCCGAGCAGGGCGCCGGTGAGCCCTCGCGGGCCCAACGGCCGGATCACTCCGGCTTTCACCAGGGTCAGCAGCACACGGGTCACCATGGATCCCACTGTGCCATTTACCTACTCGTCAGTAGGTAGTGCTGTGACTGCGGTCACACGTCGGTGTTGGACGCGCTCACGACGGCATCGCGCAGCGCCGCCCGCAGGCGGCCGACCTCCAGGGGCGTCAGCACGGCGGCCTCCCCCGGCGGCACGGTCACCACCACGTGCCCCTGGCTGACGAACACCGTCATGTCCCGTCGGCGCGAAGCGATGTCGCGGCAGCTCACCTGCCACTCCTCTGGTGCTCCCACGGGTTCTTCCTCCAGCTCACTCGGCGCACCGGGCGCGGCGGTCCCGGCGCTCGCACAAGTGAGACGCGCGTCATCGGCGTTCATGACGGAGGCTTCCCGCTTCTCCGCCGGGCAACCGCGCCGAGCTGCCGATAACGTCGTACGTGGGACGAGAGTTGGTCACCTGAAGGGGTGAACATGGCGGAACCGCAACGCATCGTGATCGTGGGAGCCGGCCTCGCCGGTGCCTCCGCCGCGGGCGCGCTCCGAGACCGCGGCTACGGCGGTCAAATCCTGGTGTTCGGCACCGAACACCACCGCCCGTACGAGCTTCCCGCGCTGTCCAAGGACCTTTTGCTGGGAAAGGCCAACGAACCGGCGTGGGTGCACGAGCCGGCTTTCTACTCCGACAACGAAATAGACGTGCGGCTCGGCGTGTCCGTGCTGGAGCTCCGGCCGGGTGATCACACGGTCGTGGACTCCGAAGGGGCCGTGCGCTCCTACGACCGCCTCCTGCTCGCGACCGGATCGCGCCCGCGCGTTCTGCCTGGGGCGCAAGGACATGTGCTGCGCACGCTGGACGACGCGACGGCGTTGAAGTCCGCGCTGCGCGAGGGCAGGCACGTCGTGGTCATCGGTGCCGGCTGGATCGGCTGCGAGGTCGCGGCGGCTGCCCGCGCCCACGGCTGCCGCGTCACCGTGGTCGACCCGCTGGCCGAACCGCTCGTGCGCGTGCTGGGTCCCGAGATGGGCGCGGTGTTCCGCGGTCTGCACGCCGGACACGGCGTGGAGTTCAGGCTGGGCACGGGTGTCGAGGGCTTCTCGCCGTCCGGCGTGCGGCTGGACGACGGCACGGAGCTGATGCCGGACGTGACCGTGCTGGCCGTCGGGGCGTCACCGCGGCTCGAACTGGCCGAGGCCGCCGGCCTGGAGCTCGCCGAGGGCGGTGTCGCGGTCGACGCCGCGCTGCGCACCTCCGCGCCGGACGTGTTCGCCGCCGGTGACATCGCGGCGCAGGACCACCCGCGTCTCGGCCGGCGCGTCCGCGTCGAGCACTGGGCGAACGCGAAGGACCAGGGCACGCACGTGGCGGGCTCGCTGCTCGGCCTGGACGAGCCGTACCTGAAGTCGCCGTACTTCTTCAGCGACCAGTACGACCTCGGCATGGAGTACCGCGGCCTCGCCGGCCAGGACGACGAGCTGGTCGTGCGCGGGGACGTGGCCTCGCGGGAGTTCGTCGCGTTCTGGCTGCGCGACGGGCGGCTGCGGGCGGCGATGAACGTCAACGTGTGGGACCACGGCACCGCGCTCAAGGCGCTGGTGGACGCGCAGGCGGCGGTCACGCCGGAGCAGCTGCGCGAGGCGGACCTGGGATCGCTCGCCTAGCTGCCGCACACCCCCTCCCGGCAAGTCGCCGCCCGAGCGAGCTCGGTCCTGCGCCGCACCGGCATCGACCCCATGTCCCGGCGGGCACCAGGACGCGTCCGGACGTCCACCACTGAGCGGTGACGGCATGACGACGATTGCTCGCAGTCGATCCTTTCCCGCTTCAACGCCCTGCCTTCCTGAGACTTCCGGGCGATCTCCCCGTCGAGCGCTTGAACGCGACGTTGAACGCGCTCGATGAAGAATATTCGAGATGTCGCGCAATCTGATCGACCGACATCTCCGTGGTCTCCAAGAGGCTGAGCGCCAGCTGCATCTTCCACTGCAAAACGTACGAGGCCGGAGGAATCCCTGCGCTTTCGCGGAACTTTTCGATGAAGACCGTCCGTGAAAGCCCGCAAGCGCGCGCCAGTTCCCCGACCGACAGGGCGAACTTCCGCTCGTGATGGATCAGTCTCACGGCAGGGCTGAGCACCGGATCCGCGAAGAGGTGGATCCAGCCGGCGGGAAGTGTCAAGCCGGCCGACAGCCATTCGCGCATGACGTGTATGAAGAGAATCTCCAAAATGTGTTCGGAGGCGCGGTGGGATCCGGGCAGCCGGTGCTTCATCTCAACGTCCAGCTGCCGAAGGAGCCATCCGATTGCCGGACCGGCGTTTGATTCAGCGGAAACATGGGTGACAGCCGGCACGGCCTGCTGCAGAAACAGATCACCCCCGCCTCTCAGATCGATGTGCGCGGTGACGCACACGGTCTCATCGTCAGGTGAGGGCGAGATGTCCTGCTCGCCGAGGACGGCCTGAGTGGGTGCCATGTCGAGCTTCGTGCCGAACACGAACGGAGACCGGCCATCCAGGACAAGTGCTTCACCGGCTGCTGCTTCGAGCCACTCCGGCTCGTTGCCGAGGCGGAACTTGATCTGCCCTCGCGTCACCGCCAGGATCTTGACCCTGCCGGGCGGTGGCGATTGGATCAACCAATCGCCCGAACCGGATCGATGACCGGCGAGGATGCAACTAGCGCGTAATGCGCTCATTACGCCGGAAAAAATGTCTTCGCCGGTCATGACTCTCCGGTGTCAGGCGTTGATCTCGTCCCACCACTCCAGCGAGAACGATTCGATCATCTCGCTGAAGGCCTCGCTGATTTCCGGTGTGGTGGCGCGCCAGGCGGCGTAAGCGGCCTGATCCTCTCGTGAATCCCACTGCTCGATCAGCATGAAGTTGTCGGGTTTTTCCGCCTCGCGCACCACGCGAAGGCCGATGAGTCCTGGACGGGAGCGCGTGGCAGCCAGCGTGGCCCGGTAGAAATCGATGACGTCTGACGCGCGGCCGGGCTTGGCCGTGACTTTCAGCAGAGCGGTATGTGCCATGAGAAGCCTTCTTCCGGGGGAGTGGCCGGTTCGGCCTGGAACTACCTGTCGCAGGTCGCTCAGTCAAGCTACAGGCTCTGACGCGGACCGTTGTCGTCATTCTGGCCGCCGTTGTTGTCAATGCGTACGGGGTGGCCGGGCGGTACGCGACCCGGGTGGCTGAGCGCACCGGCAAGCCATCCGCGCCAGGGCACCTGCTGCTCATCCTCGGCGACCGCGAGGTACGTCAATCCTGTCGCCGCCGGCCAGGTGAGCACCGCGCCGCCGGCGTGGGCGGTCGAATGACGCACCTGCAAGATCCGCAGGAAGCGCCCTGGACCCTGAGCCTCAGATGCAGGAGCCGTGCATCGGACCCTCACCCCGGGAGAGGTCCTGCAGTGCCCTGCGGATGATCGCCATCTCCTCGTGCGTGAAGCGGGAGCGGAAGGCGCGCTCGACCTCGGCGAGCGCGTCGCCCGCCTCCTTCTGCAACTCGCGGCCCCGGTCGGTGATCACCGGTGTGCGCACACGCCGGTCGTTCGGGTCGGGCACGCGCATCACGAGCCCCGCCCGCTCCAGCTTGTCGAGCTCGCTCGTCAGCGTGGTCTTGTCGAGGCCGAGCATCGCGCCGAGCTTGAGCTGCGTGCGCTGGACCTCGTCGCTGGCGAGCGCCTGCAGCACCAGCTGACCGCGCAACGACACCCCGAACTTCGCGATCTCCTCGGCGTACGCGGCCCCGACGCGCTGGGTGGCGCGGTGCAGCAACCAGTTGAAGTCCCACTTCTCCAAGCAGGCTTCGACGAGTTCCGGCTGCTCCTCCATGTGTCCCATCCTACATCCCGGAAGAGATGTTCTCGATTAAGAACGTCTTGACTGGGAAGTTCTCTGATCGTATGTTCTGGGCATGACCAATCTGCTGCACATCGACACGAGCATCCGGTACGAGGGGTCCGTGACCCGCGAGGTCTCCAGCGCGTTCGCCGAGAACTGGCGCGCCGCGAACCCCGGCGGCGGGTACGCCTACCGGGACCTGCACGCGACGCCGGTCCCGCACAAGGACGGCACCGACCAGGGCATCGCCGCCGACCTGATCGCCGAGGTCGACGCCGCCGACGTGATCCTCATCGGCGCGCCCATGTACAACTTCTCGATCCCGTCGACCCTGAAGGCCTGGATCGACCAGGTCGCGACCTCCGAGCACTTCGCCCGGGAGGACGGCACCTTCGCCTGGGGCGGCAAGCGCGTCGTCGTCGTGACGGCACGCGGTGGCTCGTACAAGCCGGGCACGCCGCGGGAGGGGTTCGACTTCCAGGAGCCGTACCTGCGCGCGGTGCTGTCGATGGTCGGCCTGGACCACAACCTGGAGTTCGTGCACGCCGAGCTGACCCTGGCGGACGTCGTGCCGCAGATGCACCAGTTCCGGGAGCTGGCCGTCGAGTCGCTGGCCGACGCGCACCGCGTGGTCAAGGAGCTCGCCACGGCCTAGGGTCGGTCGCGTGATCGACAAGGTGGCCTGGGTCCACGTCGTGGACGGGCGCGTGCTGGTCGTCCGCTCGCACGGCAAGGACACGTTCTACGTGCCCGGCGGCAAGCGCGAGCCGGGGGAGTCCGACGTCGAGGCGCTCGTGCGCGAGGTCCGCGAGGAGCTGTCGGTCGACATCTCCGACGCCGTGCCGCTCGGGGTGTTCGAGGCTCAGGCGCACGGGCGTGCCGAGGGGGAGACCGTGCGGATGACCTGCTACTCGGCGACCTTCAGCGGACAGCCGGCGCCGGCGAGCGAGATCGCCGAGCTGGCGTGGTTCAGCACCGCCGACTCCGGCCGGGTCTCGCCGGTCACGCGGATGGTGTTCGACCACCTGCGCGACATCGGGGAACTGTCCTGACGTTCGCGGGCCGCGGCCGCGACCGTTCCTGAGAACGACCCGGAGAACGACGCGGGACAGCAAGCACCGCTCCCCGTCCCACTTCAACGTATAGCGCACCCCTGGTCTTGCGGCAAGACCCCGTGCGTCCCCCATCATTTCCCGGCCAGTGCCATTCACCTGGGGAAACGGGGACTTCATGATCGACGTCGTGATCGCCGGCGGCGGGCCGACCGGCCTGGTGCTGGCCGGGGAACTGCGGCTGCACGGTGTGAGCGTGGTCGTGCTGGAGAGGGAGCGGGAACCGACGGAGGTCGTCCGGGCGCTCGGGCTGCACGCGCGCAGCATCGAGGTGCTCGACCAGCGCGGCATCGCCGAGCGGTTCCTGGACGCCGGGCAGACGCACCCGCTGGCCGGGTTCTTCGCCGGGATCGAGCGGCCCGCGCCGCGGCGGCTGGGCACGAAGTACCCGGTCGTGCTCGGCCTGCCGCAGCCGCACGTCGAACGCCTGCTCACCGAGCACGCCGTCCAGGCCGGTGCCGAGATCCGGCGCGGCAGCACGCTGACCGCGTTCAGCCAGGACGACGACGGCGTGGCGGTCGGGCTCGCGGACGGCACGTCGCTGCGGGCGCGCTACCTCGTCGGCTGCGACGGCGGCCGCAGCACCGTGCGCAAGCTGGCCGGCATCGGCTTCCCGGGCGAACCCACGCGCGTGGAGACGCTGCTGGGCGAGATGGAGATCGGTGTCCCGTGGGAGGAGGCGATGCCCGTGGTGCTCGAGGTCCGCAAGACGCAGAAGCGGTTCGGCATCGGCCCGATCGGCGGCTCCGCGACGTACCGCGTGGTCGTGCCGGCGGACGGGGTGAACCCCGACCGCTCGGTCATGCCGACGCTCGACGACTTCAGAGAGCAGCTGCGGCGCGTCGCCGGCACCGACTTCGGCGTGCACTCGGCGCGGTGGCTGTCCCGCTTCGGCGACGCCACCCGGCAGGCCGAGCGCTACCGGTCCGGCCGGGTGTTCCTCGCGGGCGACGCCGCGCACGTCCACCCGCCGACCGGGGGCCAGGGCCTCAACCTGGGCGTGCAGGACGCGTTCAACCTCGGCTGGAAGCTCGCGGCGGCCGTGCGCGGCTGGGCGCCTCCCGGACTGCTCGACACCTACGAGGCCGAGCGGCACCCGGTGGCCGAGGAGGTGCTGGACAACACCCGCGCGCAGATCGAGCTGATGAAGGTCGAGCCGGGTCCGCAGGCGGTCCGGCGGCTGCTGACCGAGCTCGTGCGGTTCGAGGAGGTCAACCGGTACCTCGTCGAGAAGATCATCGCCGTCTCGATCCGGTACGACTTCGGATCGGAGAACGACCTGGTCGGGAGGCGGATCGACGACCTGGCGCTCGAGCGGGGCGGGCTCTACGAGCGGATGCGCGCCGGGCGCGGCATCCTGCTCGACCAGTCCGGCTCGCTCTCGGCCGGGGGCTGGGCGGACCGCGTCGACCACCTCGTCGAGGTCAGCGAGGACCTGGACGCGCCCGCGGTGCTGCTGCGGCCGGACGGCCACGTGGCGTGGGCGGGCGAGGACCAGGAGGGACTGGAGGCCGAACTGACCCGCTGGTTCGGGACGGCCTGCTGAGGTCACCCGTTCGAGGGTCCGCGACGCTTTGCCACACTGTGCGGCGTGTCCGAGCCGATGACAGCGGTGCTCCTGCGTGCCGCGGAGCTCACCGCCTCGGGGAAGCCGCGGCAGGCGATCGACCTGTTGCGGCCCCTCGTGGCGGCGAACCCACGGCACGCCGAGGCGTGGTGCCGGCTCGCGGCGGCCCACCTCGACCTCGGTGAGGCGGACCAGGCCCTCGACTCGGCCAAGCGCGCGATGGTCCTCGACGGCGAGCCCGCCTGGCCGCAACGCCTCGCGGCACTGGCCCTGAGCGACCTCGGCCGGCACCAGGAGGCGGCGGTCGCGGCGCGGGAGTCCGTGCGGCGCAAGCCCGGCGACTGGCGCTGCTACGTCGTGGTCGCCGAGGTCCTCGCGGACGTCCCGGACGGCGCCGTCGAGGCGTTCGACTCGGCACTGCACGCCTCGCAGCTCGCCTCGACCGAGCCGCGGGCGTTCCAGGTGCTCGGTGACGCGGCCCTGCGGCTGCGCGACTGGGGCACCGCCGAGCACGCGTACCGGACGGCGATCAAGCTCGACCCGTCCGACGCCGACTCGAAGGCCAACCTCGCGACCGTGCAACGGCGCCGCGGTGCCAGGCCCGCGCCGGTGCGGTTGAACAAGGTGCAGGTGTGGCGCGCGCTGCGCACGCTGTCGTTGCTGCTGATCGGCGGCGGTGTGCTCGCGCTGATCGCCGGCATGCCCCGGCCCACGCCCTACCTCGGGTTCTTCACCGGCGCGATCGTCCTGTGCTGCCTCGTCGTGGCGTTGCGGCTGCGCCCGTTCTCGCTGCTGTTCAGCCTGCGCAAGCTCGCCGTGACGGTGTCGCTGCTCGGTGCCTCGACGCTGGTCCTGACCGCGTGGACCGTCGCGCTGCTGTTCGGCGCCACCACGATGCAGCCACTTGTGCTTTCCTGGTTGTGCGCTGTCGTGGCGGGAGCGCTCGTCTACGTCGGTGGAGGCAGGAAGCGGTGATGCGTCGCAACGCGGTCGCTCTCGCGTTCATGCTGTTCCTCGGACAGCTGTTCGTCGTCGCCGCGCCCGCCGAGCCGGCCGCCGCCGGATCCGTCGTCCGGCACGGCCACGAGTTCGCGAACCTCCCCGTCACCACGCCCAAGCCGCACAACGTCCAGGCCGCCCAGGTGCCGCAGGCCCAGCTGCCGATGGACGTGCCGCCGGTCACCAGGCCCGCGCTGCCGATGCGGTTCGTCGTCTCCTTCGCCCGCCGCGTGCACCGCACGCCCGAGGGCATCCGCTGGACCCCGCAGCGGGACCGTTCCCCGCCTTCCGGTCGCTGAGAGCTCGTTCCCCAGCAACTTCTTCCGGAAGGTCCACCCACCCATGTCGCGCGACAACGCGCGGCGGGGTCTTCTCGTGCGCGGTCTCATAGCGCTCGGGGTCCTCGTCGCCTCCGCTTTCCTGCTGCTCACCACCGATCCCCGCCTGGGCCTCGACCTGCGCGGTGGCACCCAGATCGTCCTCGAGGCCAAGGGCGACTCCGACGCCGCCGACCGCTCCCTCGAGGTCCTGCGCCGCCGCGTCGACGCGCTCGGCGTCGCCGAACCGGTGATCGCCCGCTCCGGCGAGAACCGCATCGTCGTGGAGCTCCCCGGCGTCCAGGACCCCGAGGAGGCCGTGAAGGTCCTCGGCCGCACCGCCCAGCTCACCGTGCAGCGCAACGGCGAGACCGTCATGACCGGCGAGGGCATCTCGGACGCCCAGTCCGTGCGCAACTCGCAGGGCGCGGGCTTCGTCGTCAACATCCAGTTCCAGGGCGACGCCCCCGGCAAGTGGCAGAAGGTCACCGGCGAGGCGGCCTGCGAGCCGTCCGGCGCCCCCGGCCGCCAGATCGCGTTCGTGCTCGACGGCAAGCCGATCTCGTCGCCCGAGGTCAGCCTCGACACCCCGTGCGGCGGCGGTCAGGCGGGCGGCGCCACGACGATCACCGGCCGGTTCTCCCAGCCCGAGGCGAAGGAACTGGCGCTGGTCATCCGTTCCGGCGCGCTGCCCGTGCCCGTCGAGGTGATCGAGCAGCGCACCGTCGGCGCGACCCTCGGCGCCGAGGCCATCGAGGCCAGCGCCCAGGCCGCGATCATCGGCATCGCCCTGACCTCGCTGTTCCTGATGTTCGCCTACCGCCTCGCGGGCTTCCTGGCTGTCGTCGCCCTGGTCGGCTACGCGGGCGTGGCCTACGCCGGACTGCTGGCGGTGGGGGCGACCTTGACCCTGCCGGGCCTGGCCGGCTTCGTGCTGGCGATCGGCATGGCGGTCGACGCGAACGTCCTGATCTTCGAACGGGCGCGCGAGGAGTACTCGCGCAAACCCAACCTCCGGCGCGCGTCGGAGAAGGGCTTCAGCGGCGCCCTGAGCGCCATCGCCGACTCGAACGTGACCACGCTGCTGGCAGCGGGTCTGCTGTTCTGGCTGGCCACGGGACCCGTCCGGGGCTTCGGTGTCACGCTGACCATCGGTGTGCTGGCCTCGATGTTCAGCGCCCTGGTGCTCTCACGCGTGCTCGTGGTGTGGGCGCTCGGCACCCGTTTCGTCGCCAAGCGCCCCCGCCTGAGCGGCCTGCACACGCTCGGCTGGGTCCGCCAGCGCCTGTCCGTCGTGCTGTACCGCCGCCCGTCCCGGTGGCTCCTCAGCGCCGGCGTCCTGGTGCTCGTGACGTTCGCCGGCCTGCTCGTGCGAGGCCTCAACCTGGGCGTCGAGTTCACCGGCGGCCGCATGCTCGACTTCACCGCGGGCGGCGCCGTGGACGCCGGTCGCGTGCGCGGCGCCCTGGCCGACGCGGGCTTCGGCGACGTGGTCGTCTCGTCCTCGGGCAACGAGGTCTCGCTGCGCACCGGCCCGATCGACGACGCGACGTCCACCCGCATCGGCCAGGTCGTGTCGTCCGCGGTCGACGGCGGCGCCCGCCAGTCGAGCAACGAGCTGATCGGCCCGTCGCTCTCCTCCGAGCTGCGCCGCAACGCCGTCATCGGCCTCGCCATCGCCGTCGCCGCCCAGCTCGGCTACCTGGCCGTCCGCTTCGACTGGCGCCTCGGTCTCGCCACGGTCGCCGCCCTGATCAGCGACGTCCTGGTGCTGGTGGGACTGTTCGCGTGGATGGGCAAGACCGCCGACGGCGTGTTCCTCGCGGCCCTGCTGACCGTGATCGGCTACTCCGTCAACGACTCCGTGGTCGTCTTCGACCGCCTGCGCGAGCTGCGCGGATCCCGGTTCAAGAGCCCGTACCCGGACGTGGTGTCCGACGCGGTGGTGCAGACCGTGCCCCGCACCGTGAACACCGGCATCGGCGTGCTGTTCGTGCTCGCCGCCCTGCTCGTGCTGGGAGACGGCTCGCTGGCCGACTTCGCGACGGCGTTGCTGATCGGTCTGCTGGCGGGCACGGCGTCCACAGTGGTCACCGCGGCGCCGATCGCCATCTGGCTGGAGTCGCGCTGGCCACGTCGAGCGGTTCCGAAGAAGAGCGCGGCGGCGCGGGCCTAGCTGGCGCGGCTCGCTTCGTAGCAGAGTAGGCCGCATGACCTCCTTCGCCGCGTACCAGAACGAGATCTACCTGCAGGGGCTCGGCGGCGCCGTGCCGCCGTTCACCACCGACCCGGACGCGCTGGAGCAGTCCGCGCGCGAGAGGCTCGGGCCGGGGCCGTTCTGGTACGTGGCGGGAGGCGCCGGGTCGGGTGCCACCGTGCGGGCGAACCGCGACGCGTTCGAGCGCGTGCGGATCGTGCCGCGGATGCTCACGAACGCGACCGAGCGGCATCTCGGCGTGAGCGTCCTCGGCACCGAGCTGCCGGCACCGGTGATGCTCGCACCCGTTGGCGTGCAGTCGATCCTGCACCCGGACGGCGAACTGGCGACCGCGCGGGCCGCGGCGGAGCTCGGGGTGCCGATGGTGCTGTCCACGGCGTCGTCGCACACCATCGAGGAGGTCGCCGAGGCGTCGGGTGACGGGCCGCGCTGGTACCAGCTGTACTGGCCGAACGACCCCGAGGTGTGCGCGTCGCTGCTGGAGCGGGCGAAGAAGGCCGGGTACACGGCGCTCGTCGTCACGCTCGACACGTGGACGCTGGCGTGGCGGCCGCACGACCTCGACCAGGCCTACCTGCCGTTCCTGCGCGGGGTGGGCACGGCGATCCCGTTCAGCGACCCCGCCTTCCGCGCCGGGCTGCAGAAGTCGCCGGAGGAGGACCTGCCGATGGCGATCCTGCGGTGGGTGGGCATGTTCACCGGCACCGACAAGTCGTGGGACCAGCTGTCGTTCCTGCGCGAGCACTGGGACGGGCCGATCGTCCTCAAGGGAATCCAGCACCCCGACGACGCCCGCCGGGCTGTCGAGTCCGGAATGGACGGTGTCGTCGTGTCGAACCACGGCGGGCGCCAGGTCGACGGGGCGGTCGGGTCGCTGGACGCGTTGCCGGCGATCGTCGAGGCGGTGGGGGAGCAGGTCGACGTGCTCTTCGACTCCGGGATCCGCACCGGTGCGGACGTCGTGAAGGCGCTCGCGCTCGGGGCGAAGGCCGTGATGGTCGGGCGGCCCTTCGCGTACGGGCTCGCGCACGGTGGCCAGGTCGGCGTCAAGCACGTGCTGCGGAGCCTGCTCGCGGACTTCGACCTGACGCTCGGGCTTTCCGGCCACCGGAGTCCGGCCGAGCTGGGGCCGGACGCGCTGCGGTTCGCCTGAGAACGACGACGGCCGGGCCGCGGCAGCGACCCGGCCGTCGAACAGGCGTCTCCTACGGCATGGTCGCCGTCATGTGCGCCAGCGTGCCGAAGTCGGCCGGCTGCACCCGCAGCCAGCCGTCGCTCTTGGCCGCCAGGTACCGCCCGCTCGGCGTGTCGATGAACGTCAGCGGGTGGGCGCAGCGCTGCTTGCGGCCGAGGTGGTCGCGCTTGGCCGAGAAGAGCTGACCGCCCGCGGTGCGCGGCTGGCCCATGATCTCCTTCAGCTGCGCGACCAGCTGGTCGTTCGGCGTGCTGGTCGGACGGCTCTGCTGCAGGAACGAGCCGGTGTCCTCGTAGGACGGCTGCCGCTTCTGCCGCAACGCGTCCTCGGGCACCGTGATCGGGTTGCCCCTGCCCGCTGGCGTGGGCGGCAGCGCGCCGACCAGGGCCTGCGGGGCTTCCTCGGGACGGATCGGTTCGAGCACGAACTGCTGGTCCGGCGTGAGCACGATCCGCAGGGCGTCCTGACCGTTCGTCACGACGAGCACGCTCTGCTGCGGGCCGTCCTTCAAGCTGAAGAACGCCCAGTACTCCACGCCGGCCTCGACCACGAGCCGCAGCGCGTTCGCCAGGTCCGGGTGGATCTGGTTGCCGCGCGCGAGCCCGTACTGCTCGAGCTGGGCCCACGCCGACCGCTGCAGCCGTTCGAGCTCGCTCACGTCGCCCGACGCGAGGAGGTCCTCGTCGAAGTCGACCTGGGCGAGCAGCGCACGGTGCATCGTCGGCAGGCCCGCGGCGTGCCACGCCTGGTAGAGCGCCGTGACAGGGATGGCGACCCTGCTGCGAAGCACGTCGTCCCCCTATCCGCCGATGACCGGCGGAGCGACCAGCGTTCCGTCGCCGAAGATGTCCTCGGTCTCCTGCAGGTAGGACGCGGACTTGTGCTCCTTGTCCTCCTCGCCCTGACCACGACCGGCACCGGCGCCCATACCGCCCGCACCCATGCCCGCCGCGCCACCGCGACCGGCAGCGCCCGCCGCACCGGCACCAGCAGGCCCGAAGCCACCGGCACCGCCACGACCGTCGCCGGTACCGGCCACACCGGCCGCGCCACCGAAGCCGCTGCCCATGCCGCCGGGGCCACCGAGGCCGCCCGCGCGAGCCGCCGCGGCGCCACCGAGGCCACCGCCGGGTCCACCGAGGCCGCCACCGCCGCCGCCACCACCACGACCGCCGCCGGCACCACCGCCGGGTCCGCCGCCGCCGGGTCCGCCGATGCCGCGGCCCGCGCCTGGACCACCGGGGCCACCCGGCCCACCGGGACGGTTGCGCGGGTTGTTCGGGTCGAGCGGGCCACCGGGACGACGCGGGTCGTTCGGGTCCCACCTGCCACCGGGCGGCAGGCCCGGGTCGCCGATGTTGCCGGGCGGCCGCGGACGGCCGTCGTCGGTCGGCGGGGGCGGTGGGAACTTCGGGTCGACGCCCGACGGGTTCGTGCTGTCCGTCGGCGGCTTCCAGCCGGAGGTGTTCGTCTGGTCGCCACCACCGGTGCCGGTGTTCGTGCCGGTGTTCGTGCCCGTGCCGACGTTGGACGGGGTCTGGTTGTGCGTGCCCACCTGGGAGATGCTGCGCTCACCGTTGTTCGGCTGCTCCGCGACGTTGCCGTCGGTGGCCGTCGGCGCGATGAAGGTCGGCTGGTTGTTCATGCTCGCGGTGACAGCGCTGGCGTACTGGTTGAACGCACGCATGTTCTGCTCGTTCACCTGCTGGTTCCGCTCGACCGCCTGGTCGTAGTCGGTGTCCCAGGGCATCCAGTCGTTCAGGAACGGCTTGTCGGGAACCTCGGGCGGCTTCGACATCGAGTTCTTGGCGTCCGTGTACGCGGAGCCGATGGTGTCGGCGGTCGTACCTGCCTGGCTCGCGGAGTCACCTGTGACGGTCGCCCAGGTCGCGAGTGGTGACGTTCCGCCGCGAGCGGCATCACCTGCGGAACCCTCCCAGGCTGCGCCGGAGTCGCGCACGGCCTTCTCGATCAGCTGTGCCACATCACCGTGACCGTTAGAGAGTTCGCGCCAGCCGTCTGCGGTGACCGCGGTGCTTTGGCTCGGTCCGCTTCCCTTCTCGAACCACTCGTAGATCGTCGAGCCGCCCGCGAAGGGAAGCATCACGAAACCAGCGACGTTCGGCTCATCCCCAGCCATCTCGCTACCCCTTCAAGTTCGTGATGATCAGCTGCGCAACCCGCTCCGTCTCCGGGCACGGCTTCTTGGTGGCGCGCTCGTCCGTGGCACCCGCGATCTGCACCGTGACCGAATCGGTCTTGGAGACCTGGATCGAGGTCAGGCAATACATCGCTCCGTCGGTCTCATCGGTGGAAATGACGCGGACACCGTCGATCTGCTTGTCGACGAAGACCCGGTTCTTCCTCACGTTCTCGACCTGGGCTTCGAAGTCCTTGCCTTCGGTGACGCTGACCTCATAGCCCGAGTTCTTGATCGGGTCCTGTCCGTCCCACTTGCAGGTCGGGCCGAGCACGTCGGTACCCGCCGCGGCTGTCTTGACGGAGCCGAGCGTCGCAACCTGGTCGGGCTTGAGGATGTCGCACGGCTTGCTCAAGTACTTGGTGATGCTGAGCCCCGATGGTGACTCGCTCGACGTCGGCGCGCTGCTCGTCTGCTCGGTTCCGGTCTGGGCGCCTGTGGTGGGCGTGCCGCCGGTCGTGTTCCCCGTGCAGCCCGCCAGAGCACCGAACGCGAGCACGGCGGTCAGCAGGGCGGTCATGCGCTTCAAGGTCGTGTCAGCCCTTCATCGCGGCCTTGGCCGCATCGTCGGTGGCCCGGTACTCGGCGAGAGCCTTCTCGATGTTCTTGATGGTCTGTTCCAGCGCCTTCTGTGCTTGCTCGTTCGCCCACACGTAGCCGCCGGGCTCTTCGCCTGCGGTCTTGCGCATGGCGAGGGTCGCGAAGCCGCTGTACGGATCGGGTCCGGGGGCGCCCGCGAAACGGATCTTCTGACTCGACTTCCTCAGCTCCATCAGCTTCTCGAGGGCCTGTTTGAGGCCGTCGATCATCTTCTGCGCCTGGTCGGGGTCGACGCTGAACTTCGTGACTCCGCCGCCGCCCGCCCCAGCGGCCGCGCCCGCAGCGGCACCGGCAGCGGCACCGGCAGCCGCACCTGCAGCGGCACCGGCAGCCGCACCTGCAGCGGCGGCCTTGACGGGTACGAGTGCGTCGAACATCAGCATCTCAGCCAGCTCCCCTCAGAACTCCACACCCCGGTTAGAGGATTTTCGCATAGGACCGGTTCCCCGTGGAGGCGATCGAATCAGCTGATCAGGTCACGTGGCCGATTCGTCCAAGACCCCCGCACGACGACCGGCCTAGGTTCGGGACATGATCGGACAGGCGAGGAACTTCCTCTGGCTCAACGCCCGCACGCTGGAACAACGCTGGTTCGAGCACGTTTTCGACGGCGGCAGCGCCGAGGCGGTGGTCCGGGCGGTGCTGGCCTACCGCAACGACGACGGCGGCTTCGGCCACGGCCTCGAACCCGACCACCGCGGGCCCACCAGCCAGCCGCTGCACGCCCTGCGCGCGCTGCAGCTCTTCGCCGCGGTCGGCGCCCCTGACCAGGCCGAACCGGTTCTGACCTGGCTGCAGGACACGTGCCCGGACGGCAGTGTGCCGTTCGGCTTCTCCACCTCCCGCGACCACCCCAGGGCGCCGTGGGTCGCGGCCGACGACCGGGGCGGGCTGCTCCTCACCTCCCAGATCGCCGCCGCCCTGCACGCGATGAAGATCGGCCACCCGTGGCTCGACCGGGCCACCGAGTACTGCTGGCTGCAGATCGACCGGCTGGAGCGGACCCACCCGTACGAGCTGCGGGGCGCGGCGATGTTCCTCGACGAGGTCCCGGACCGGGCTCGCGCGGAGCTCGCCGCGGAGAAGCTCAGGCACCTCACGCAGAGCACCGAGGGATATGCGGAGGGCGAGGGCCTGGATCCGCACGAGTTCGCGCAGAAGCCCACCAGCCTCGCCAGGGCCTGGTTCACCGACGACGAGTTCGCCCAGGACCTCGACGCGCTCGAACAGGGCCAGCGGGAGGACGGCGGCTGGACCTTCGGCTTCCCCGCCTTCACCCCGATCGTCCACTTCGAATGGCGCTCGATCGCCACCGTCGACGCGTTGCTGACGCTGCGCCGCTACGGCCGGATCAGCTGACCGAGCGGCACGCCGGCGAGCGCGCGAACCTCGCGGGCCAGGTGCGCCTGGTCCGCGTAGCCGGCCTCGGCGGCGACCGACGCGAACGGCATCCCGTTCCGCGCCAGGCGCACCGCCGTGTCGAACCGCAGCACCCGTTGCAGCACCTTGGGCGGATACCCGAACGCGTCGAGGCACCGCCGGCGCAACTGGCGTGCGCTCAGCCCGATCTCCCACGCCGCCGAGGCGACGTCGGCGCGGCGCAGCAACGACGCCGTGGCGGCCAGCGCCGGGTCCACGACGACCCGCGAAGCGCAGAACTCCACCACCTCCGTGAACGAGGTCAGCCGCGCGGAGGGGACCAGCTCCGGCAGCGCCACCCGCTGGTCCCGGACGGCGTGCGCGGGCACCCCGAAGACGGAGGGGAAGGCTCCCGGTGGCAGCCGGACGCCGTACAACGTCCCGGGCGCGACGGAAGCGAGCTGCGCCTCGGTGTCCGGTCCGGCCACGAACAACGCCCCGGCCGCCGGTGTCCACATGAGATCTGTGCAGCCGTCCGGCACGACGCGCTGCACGGTCGGCGACGAGACCGTGCGCGTCCAGAGGCAGGCCAGGCCCGCGGGAGCGGGACGTTCGGCGTACACGGGTCCATCAAAGCAAATGGCGCCGCATCCGATGAGGATGCGGCGCCAGGTGGTGGACGATACTGGGATTGAACCAGTGACCCCTACCGTGTCAAGGTAGTGCTCTCCCGCTGAGCTAATCGTCCGCAGCGAACGGACGGAATACTAGCGGACGAGCACACCCCGGCACACGAGCGGGGTCAGGTTCCGAACTTCACCCAGTTCACGCTCACGTACGGCGAAGGCTGCCCGCTCGTGAAGGTGATGTAGACGTCGTGCGTGCCGGTGATGTTCGAGATGTTCGCGGGGATGGTTCTCCACGAGTCCCACCCGCCGGTGCTGCCCACCGCGAACGACCCGACCGGTGCGGCCGTGCGCGACCCGAGCCGCACCTCGACCAGGCCGCTCACGCCACCGCCCGCCCCGGAGGCGACGCGGGCGTAGAACTGCCGCGCGGGCCCGGTGCCGAAGTTGACGCCGGAGAACTTCAGGTAGCCGCCGTTGCCGATCTGGTGCACACCGGAACCGCCGTCACCGGGCGCGACCGAGCCGCCCGACCGCTCCGAGGCGTTCTCCGCCTGCAGCTCGCTGTACGCGGAACCCCCACCGCCGGGGTTCGACGTGGTGGTCGTCGGAGGGGTGGTCGTCCCGCCGCCGGACGAGTAGACGGCCACGTAGTCCACGACCATCGAGTGCCCGGACTGGGTGGCCGCGACAGGGGTCGGCTGGTTGTTGTTCAGCGCGTTCGGGAACGCGCCGCCCATCGCGAGGTTGAGCAGGATGAAGTGGCCCGCGTGCGACGTCATCGCGTTCCACACGTTGACGCCCACCCGTGCCTGCGTCACCTGGTGGAACGACTGGCCGTCGACGAACCACGTGAACGTCTTCGCGGCGTCGTCCCACTCGAAGCGGTACGTGTGGAAGGCGGTCTGGCAGGACGCGCCGGGGCACGTCCGCGAGTTGCCGATGCCGGTGAACTCGCCGCAGGCGCCGCCGGGGGCGACGTCGCAGTGCAGAACGCCCCACACGGAGTTGATGCCGTTGACGTTCTCCATGATGTCGAACTCGCCGATGCCCGGCCAGTTCCAGTAGTTGCCGCGGTACGGCGCGCCCAGGGTCCAGAACGCGGGCCAGTAGCCCAGTGCCGCCTCACCGGTGACGTTCGGCATCTGGATGCGGCCCTCGATGGCGAGCTTGCCGCCGGCGGGGGGCTTGAAGTTGGAGCGCTGGGTCTCGATGCGCGCCGACGTCCAGTTGCCGGCGCCGTCCTTGAGCGCGGTGATGCGCAGGTTGCCGTTGCCGTCGAGCTTGATGTTGTTCGTGCTGTTCGTGTAGTTCTGGATCTCGCCCGTACCCCAGTTGGCAGGTCCGCCGGGGTAGCCGTGGCCGAGGTCGAAGATCCAGTTGGAGCTGGACGGCAAGGTCCCGCCGGGACCGTTGAAGTCGTCACCCCACACCTGCGTCCATCCCGATGCAGGGGGTGGGATCGAAGCGTTGGCGGACATGGCGGCGATCGCCAGGGGTACCGCGGCAAGAAGAGCTGTCGTGGCCGCGAGAACGCGGCGTCGTTGCCTCATGCGCGAGTGACCTCCTTGTCACGGGTGCAGTCCACTTATGAGAGCGCTCTCACGGTGCAAGAACAAGCGCCCGTTCGGACCAACGGCACAAGACGGCGGAGTCTCGTCCAGACTCACTTCGCGTCGGCGTAGCAGGTCACGGGCACCGCGTTCATCGGGAAGCGCACCGATGTCCCGCCGAACAGCAGCCGCGTCGCCTCGCGGCCCGCCTGGGCGATCGCCTCGACCACGGCGTCCGCGTCCTCGCGGGGGCAGTGCACGAGCACCTCGTCGTGCTGGAAGAACACCAGGTGCGCGTCGGCGGGCAGCCGGGTGCGCAGCACGCCCAGCAACGCCGCCGTCCAGTCCGCCGCGCTGCCCTGCACCACGAAGTTGCGGGTGAACCGCCCCCAGTTCCGCGCCGCCTGCCGCGACGACCGCGACACGTCCCCCGAGTCGTCCGCGCCGCCGGTCAGCTCCTGCCAGGCCGCGGACGGCGTGGGCGAGGTGCGGCCGAGCCTCGTGCGCACCATCCGGCCCTGCTCGCCGGCCTGCGCCGCCGCCTCCACGTACCCGACGGCGATCGGGAACCTCTTGCGCAGCACGGCGAGCAGCGGCCCCGCCTCGCCGGACGTGCCGCCGTACATCGCGGACAGCATCGCGATCTTCGCGCGCGACCGCTCGCCCTTGAACGAGTCCTCCGCCAGCGCCGCGTAGAGGTCGTCGTCGCCGCAGACCTCCATCAACCGCTCATCTCCTGACAGGGCAGCGAGAATTCGCGGCTCGAGCTGTGAGGCGTCGGCCGCCACGAGGCACCAGCCGTCGTCCGCGATCACGGCCTGCCGCATCAGCCGCGGGATCTGCAACGCCGCCCCGCCGCGCGACGCCCACCGCCCCGTGACCACGCCCCCGACGACGTAGTCCGGCCGGAACCGCCCGTCCGAAACCCAGGTGTCGAGCCACGTCCAGCCGTGCGCCACCCACAGCCGGGCGCGCTCCTTGTAGTCCAGCAGCGGCGCCACCGCGGGGTGGTCGACGTTCTTCAGCACCCACCGCCGCGCGGACGGGACCTCGACGCCCGCCCGCGAGAACGCCCGGACGATGCTGGCCGGCGCGTCCGGGTTGATCTCCCTGCCGCCGAACGCCTCCTGGATCTGGTCCGCGAGCGCCTGCAACAGCTTCGGCCGGGCGCCCGGCGCCGGACGCGGCCCGAGCACCTCCTCCAGCAACCTCGTGTGCACGTCCGCCCGCCACGGCAACCCGTGGTGCGTCATCTCCGCCGCCACCAGAGCCGACGCCGACTCCGCCGCGATCAGCAGCCCCAGCGCCGGGTTCCGTTGCTGTGCCCGGAAAACCAGCGGCAGCGCGGCCAGCGTGTCCGTGTCGCCGGGCAGCGACACCGGCTCCGGCCCGAACAACGTCAGCGCGTCGTCCTTCTTGGGCGGTCCCACGTCGGCGGGCGCGGGCAGCCCGAGCACGCGCGCCAGCGCCCCCGGCAGTTCGCGGGGCTCCCGGTGCCTGCCCTCGGTGCCGAGCAGCAACGCCTCCGTCAGGTGCAGGTCCCAGCACCGGTCGACCCGCACCCCGGCCCGCAGCAGCGCGGGGTAGACCTCGGACGTGTCCGCCCACACCCAGCGGGGCCGGTGGGCGCGCTCCAGCGACGCGACGGCGGAGGCCAGCGACGGAGCCCGCATCGGCGGACCGGCGGGCGTCCCGTCGTCGCGCAGCTCCTGCCACCGGCCCGCGCCGTCCGCTTCCGGGACGAGGGCGACCAGCACACCTCAGATTGTGCAACCGACCCCCGACAGTTTCAGTCCAGGCTGAAAACCGGCCGCCGCCGACTGGTGGACCTGCTCCAAGCCCTGGGGGCGGCGGAGTGGGAGGAAAACGGGAAAAGACCACGATGGTGTGGTCTCCCTACCCTTCCCCGGACCCGCGACCGACTATGGGTGCGTGGACCGAGCACTCAGCGTCGTCGCGTTGCTGGATCCCACCCGTCAGGTGGTCCCCTTCCACGGCAGAGAACCAGAGCTGGACGCGCTCGCGCTCTGGCGCGACAGCCCCACCGCCCAGGCGTCCCTGCTGCTGCACGCCCCGGCCGGCGCGGGCAAGACCAGGCTCCTCCGGCACGTCGCCGAGCACTGGGACGAGGAGGCGCACGGCAGGCTGCTGGTGGTCGACGACGCCGACCGCCTGACGTGGAACGACGTCTTCGTGCGACTGCAGGACACCCTCCGGCACGGGCCGGTGCGCACGCGGGTGCTGCTGGCCGCGCGGACCACGGGCTGGTGGTGGTCCTCCACCCGCCAGCGCATCGCCGACTTCGACCACGAGGTGACCGACCTCGAGCTCGCCCCGACGATGGGGGACCGGACCGAGTCGTTCACGCTGGCCTGCCGGCACTTCGCCGAGCAGCTCGACGTGACCGCACCGGACGAGCCGCCGCCGAACATCGCGCACGAGACCGTCCTCGACCTGCACATGGCCGCGCTGACCGCCGTCCGCGGTGACCCGTGCGACGTGAACCGCACCCAGCTCGTCCGCCGGCTGCTCCAGCACGACGGCGGTCCGGAGACCGGGCGCCTCGCCGAGGACCACTTGGCGGTGGCGACGCCGGACAACCCGGACCCCGACCTGCTCGCCCGCGCGGCACTGCGCTGGCCCGCCCTGAGGCCCAGGCTCGACGAGCTCCTCACGGGCACGCCGGAGGTCGTGCGCGACATGGCCCGAGACAGCCTCCGGATCGCCGCCGAGATCGGGTCGCCCGCCACCGTCGGGGCCATCGCCCGCCAGGTCTTCCGCGACGAGCGCTTCGCCACCGACGCGATCCCGTCGATCCTCACCCGACGGCTGGTCGAGCGCGCCGGCGGCACCCTCGAACGCGCCGAGATGTACGGGATGCTCAGCGCCCGCACGATGCTGTGCGGCCTGCGCCAGGAGTCCGTCGACGCCTCGCGCGCCGAGGTGCGGTGCTACCGCGAGCTCGTCGAGCAGGACCGCGAGAACCGGCCGCTGCTCGCGGACGCGCTGGGCGACCTGGGCCTGCGGCTGGTCAACGCCCAGCGGGGCGACGAGGTGCTCGCCGTCTCCGAGGAGGCGATCGCGCTCTGGCACGAGATCGCGCTCGACGACCCGGAGACCGTGCCGCAGCTCGCCGCCGCCCTGGAGCAGATCAGCTACCGCTACCAGGCGCTCGGCCGCGACGAGGCCGCGATGACCGCCATCAGCCGCGCCGCGCTGCTCTTCCAGGAACTCGCCACGAACCACCCGGCGCTCTTCCGCGCGGACTTCGCGCGGGTCGCCGCCGCGATGGCCCGCCGCTTCCACGTCGAGGGGCAGAAGCAGCACGCCGCCGACTCGATGCAGCTCTCGATCGCGAACTGGCGGGTGCTCGCCCAGGAGGACCCGCGGTTCGAACCCGAGCTCGCCCGCAACCTCGTCACCGCCGGCACCATGTTCGTCGACCTCTGCAGGGCCGAGGCGGCGAGCGAGTCGCTCCAGGAGGCCGTCGGCCTGTTCCGGCGCCTGGCCGTCGCGAACCCCGGCACGTTCGGCACCGGCCTCGCCGACGCGTTGATGCGGCGCGGCCGGGCATTGCGGGAGCTGGCCGACGACGTCGAGGCCGCACTGACCGCGCGCGAGGCCGTGATGCTCTGGCGGGAGACGGGCGACCGCAGGGGTGTGGGCGCTGCCCTGCTCACCGTGGCCCAGGTCGTCGGTGACGTCGGAGCGGCCGAGGAAGCCGTCGAGGTGTACCGGGAGCTGGTCGCCGAGGACGTCGTCCGGAACCAGGCAGGCCTCGTCGTCGCCCTCGCCGTGCTCGTCGAGCAGCAGCTCCTGCGCGGTCAGGACGGAGAGGCGCTGCACACCGCCGACGAGTGCCTCGGCATCTGCGACCGCCTGCCGTCGCAGCTCGTCGAGTTCTTCGGCGACGAGCTGGCTCCGGCGTTGCAGGACACGGCACGCCGGCTGTCCGAATCGGACCACCACGTGCGTGCGCTGCGGATGTCCGAGTTCGCCGTCGACGTCTGCCGCGCCATCACGGCGAAGACCCCGCCCACGGTCTACCTCTCGGCCGTGCAGCAGCACGTGTGCCGGCTTCGTGCTGCGGAACGGAAGGAAGAAGCGAGGAACACGGCGCACACGGCCGTGGTGCTGTGGCACCTGACCGGGCTCGACCTCGACCGGCACCCCGGCTACGCGGACGCGCTCACGATCTACGGGGCGCTCTGCGCGGAGACGGGGTTCGAGGTGGGCAAAGCACTGCGGCTCACCCACCGCGCGGTCGAGATCCTCCGCGAGGCGGGTGAGCCGGTGAAGCTGGGGTTCGCCCTCGAAACGGTCGAGGCGCTCAGCTCGTCGTGAGCAGCGAGCGCACGAAGAACGCCACGTTGGCCGGACGCTCCGCGAGACGCCGCATGAAGTAGCCGTACCACTCGTCGCCGTACGGCACGTAGACGCGCATGCGGTTGCCCTCGGACGCGATGCGGCGCTGCTCCTCGGGCCGGATGCCGTACAGCATCTGGAACTCGTACGAGTCCTTCGAACGCCCCGAGGCCAGGCCGGCCGCGATCGCGATCAGGCGCGGGTCGTGCGAGGCGACCATCGGGTAGCCCTGGCCCTCCATGAGGACCTTCAGGCAGCGGACGTACGACAGGTCGACGTCGTGCTTGTCCTGGTACGCAACGGAAGCGGGCTCCTGGTAGGCACCCTTGCACAGCCGCACGCGCGATCCGGCGTGCGCGAGGTCGCGGCAGTCCTGCTCGGTGCGCTTCAAGTAGGCCTGCAGCACCGCACCGACCCACGGGAAGTCCACGCGCAGCTCGCGCAGGATGCTCAACGTGGAGTCCGTGGTGGTGTGGTCCTCCATGTCGAGCGTCACGGTCGTGCCGACGACAGCGGCGGCGGCACAGATGCGACGCGCGTTCTCCAGCGCGATCTTCTCGCCGTCCACCGGCAGCGACTGGCCCACGGCCGACAGCTTGACCGACACCTCGGCGCCCTCGGTGAGCCCGTGCGACTCCAGCCGGGACAGCAGGGTCAGGTACGCCTCGACCGTGTCGGTGGCCTGCGACTCCTCGACGGTGTCCTCGCCGAGGTGGTCCAGCGTGACCAGACGGCCGTCCGCGAGCACCTCTGCGGTCGCGTGGACCGCGGAGGTGACGTCGGCTCCGGCGACGAACCGTTCGACGACCGGCCGGGTCAGCGGCGTCGACTCGACGAGCTTGCGGGCACCCGCGCTGCGGGACGCCAGGAGGAGGCTGGAGCGCAACATAGGTTCACGTCCTCGGGGTGTGGGAGGTGGGAGGAACGTCCGGACGCTTGTGGCGCAAGGACGTTCCCCTCACTCGGGAGGGCCTGGTCTAGCCCTGGTGCGGGTGCAGGTGGGAGGTGGGCGCCGCGAAGGTTTCCTTGATGGAGCGCGGGCTGACCCAGCGGAGCAGGTTGTGGACCGACCCCGCCTTGTCGTTCGTGCCGGACGCGCGGCCGCCGCCGAACGGCTGCTGACCCACGACGGCACCGGTGGGCTTGTCGTTGACGTAGAAGTTGCCGGCGGCGAACCGCAGCTCTTCCTGCGCGTGTGCGACGGCGGCGCGGTCACGGGCGATGATCGACCCGGTCAGACCGTACGGCGCCGCGTTCTCCATCTGCTTGAGCACCGTCAGGTAGTCGGCGTCCTCGTAGACGTGGACCGCGAGCACCGGGCCGAAGAACTCGGTGGTGAACACGGAGTTCGCCGGGTCGGAGCCGACGAGCACGGTCGGCCGGACGAAGAAGCCGTCCGAGTCGTCCGCGGTGCCACCGGCGGCGATCTCCAGCGACGAGTCCGCGCGAGCGGCCTGCAGCACGCCCGACAGCTTGTCGAACGAGCGGCGGTCGATCACCGCGCCACCGAAGTTCGAGAAGTCGGTGACGTCGCCGTAGGTCAGCGCGTCGACCTCGGCCAGGAACTGGTCCTTGATCTTGTTCCACACCGAGCGCGGCACGTAGGCGCGCGACGCGGCGGAGCACTTCTGGCCCTGGTACTCGAAGGCACCGCGGATCATCGCGACGCGCAGCACGTCCGGGTCCGCCGACGGGTGCGCGAGGATGAAGTCCTTGCCACCGGTCTCGCCGACGATCCGCGGGTACGAGCGGTAGTTCGCGATGTTCGCGCCGACCTGCGCCCACAGCTTCTGGAACGTCGCGGTGGAGCCGGTGAAGTGGATGCCCGCGAGGTCGGGGGAGCCCAGCGCGACCTCGGACACGGCGAGGCCGTCACCGGGCAGCAGGTTGATGACGCCGGGCGGCATGCCCGCCTCTTCCAGCAGCCGCATGGTGAGGTGCGCGGCGAACGACTGGGTGGGCGACGGCTTCCACAGCACGACGTTGCCCATCAGCGCGGGCGCGGTCGGCAGGTTGCCGGCGATGGCGGTGAAGTTGAACGGCGTGATCGCGTAGACGAAGCCCTCGAGCGGGCGGTGGTCGGTGCGGTTCCACACGCCGGGAGACGAGATCGGCTGCTCGGCCAGCAGGTTGCGGGCGAACTGCACGTTGAAGCGCCAGAAGTCGATCAGCTCGCACGCCGAGTCGATCTCCGCCTGGATCGCGGTCTTCGACTGGCCGAGCATCGTGGCGGCGTTCAGCGTCTGGCGCCACGGGCCGGCGAGCAGGTCGGCGGCGCGCAGCAGGATCGCCGCGCGGTCGTCGAACGACATCGCGCGCCACGCCGGGGCGGCCTCGCGGGCAGCGCGCAGGGCGTCGGTGGTGTCCTGCTGGGTCGCGCCGGCCAGCGTGCCGAGGACGGAGCGGTGGTTGTGCGGCTGGACGACGTCGAACCGCTCGCCGCCACCCATGCGCTGCTCGCCACCGATGGTCAGCGTCAGCTCGTGCGGCTCCTTCTGCAGCTCGGCCAGCTTGGCCTGCAGCTCAGCGCGCTCCGGGGTGCCGGGGGCGTACTGCAGGACCGGCTCGTTGACCGGGGCGGGAACCTGGGTGACCGCGTCCACTCGCAACTCCTCTTCGAATCAGCGTCGGTACGCACACCGTAAGTCCGCGCGACCTGGCCACGGTTGTCCGACTGACCAAGGTTCACCAGGTCAGATGTACGATCGAACAGTGTTGAAGGCCTCCGGGCGATGAGCCTCCGCCACCTCCTGATCGCGCTGGGCGACCCGCTCGTGGAACTCCAGGTCGCCCCCGGCGGCCTGGAGGTCGACGTGCGCGACGTCGTGATCATGGACCCGGACGACCCGCCGGACGTCTCCGCGGGCGACCTCGCGCTGGTCATCGGCGCACGGGGCCGGGCAGCGCTGCCGCTGGTCAGAGCCGCCGGTCGGGCGAGAGCGGCGGCCGTCGCGGTCAAGGAGAGCTCCCCGGCCCTCGAACAGGCCGCGACGGACGCGGGCGTGGCGCTGCTCGAGGTCCGGCCCGAGGTCCGCTGGGGCCACCTGGAGTCGCTCGCCCGGAGCGTCCTGACGACCACGACCGACGACAGCGAGGTCCTCGGCGACCTGTTCGCGCTCGCGCAAACGATTGCCACCCTGACCGGCGGCATCGTCAGCATCGAGGACACCGCGAGCCGCGTCCTCGCCTACTCCCGCTCCTCCGACGAGGTCGACGAGCTGCGCCGGCTGTCGATCCTCGGCCGCCAGGGCCCCGAGCCGTACCTGAAGATGCTGCGCGAGTGGGGCGTCTACAACCTGCTCCGCTCGGGCGAGGAGGTCGTGCGGATCGACGAGCGCCCGGAGCTCGGCATCCGCCGCCGCATCGCCGTCGGCATCCACGCCGGGGCCCAGCCGCTCGGCACGATCTGGGTGCAGGAGGGCGACCAGCCGCTGACCGAGCAGGCCGAACGGGCCCTGCTCGGCGCCGCCCGCGTCACCGCCCCGCACCTGATCCAGCAGCGCAACCAGCCCACGTCGAGGTTCCGCGAGAACCTCCTCGCCGCGTTGCTCACCGGACGGATGGACGCCGCCACCGTCGCGGGCCAGATCGGCGCCGATCCCGGCAAGCCCGCCGCCGTCGTGGTGTTCGCCCTGCGGGGCGGCGAAGGCGACCGCAGCGAGCACGAGCTGCGCCGCGCCGAGATGACCGGCCTGATCTCCGTGCACGCGGCCGCGTACCGGCGCAGCGCCCTGGTCAGCGAGTCCGGCGGCCGCACCTACGTGCTGCTGCCGGACCTCGCCCCGAACGCCCAGTTGCTGAACCTGACGCGGGAGATCGTCACCACCGCCCGCCGGCACCTGCACACGTCCGTCCAGGCGGCCGTCGGCTCCACGGTGTCCACACTGGACGACGCGCAGGTCTCCCGGCAGGAGGCCGAACGCGTGCTCGACGCGATGGCCCGCGACCTCGACGCCGAGGTGGCGACGCTCGCCGACGTGCGTTCGCAGGTCCTCGTGAGCGAGATCCTCGCGCTGTTGCAGGACAACCCGCGCATCAGGGACCCGCGCATCGACGCGCTCGACCCGGAACTCGCCAAGTCGCTGCTGGCCTACCTCGACGCGTTGGGTGACGTGCGCGCCGCGGCGGACAAACTGCACGTGCACCCGAACACGTTGAGATACCGGCTCAAGCGGGCCAAGGAGAGCGGCCTCGACCTGGACGACCCGCTCGTGCGCCTCGTGGCCCAGCTTCAGCTCAGGATGCGGTAGAGCAGCGCCCGTTCCGCGATCGTCCACGTCGTCGTGGTGAGCAGGTACAGCCCGGCGGCCAGCGGCAGGTAGGCCGCCACCAGGATCGTCCCGAACGGCAGCACCTTCACCAGTCCCGTCATGAACCCCGGCTGGGGCGGTGCGGTCATCCGCGACTGCTGCCACTTCACGGTCAGGTAGGCGACGACGGCGAGCAGCCCGAACAGCACGAAGAACACCCACGCGAAGCTGCTCATGAAGTGAGCACTCAGCGACACCCCGAAAATCGTCCCGTCCAGCAACGGGTTCGGAGTCGTGACCACCTGGTAGACGACCATGAAGAACGGGACGGTCGCGAGCATCGGCAGCATGCCCGCGAACATCGAGACGCCGTTGCGCTTGTAGACCTTCTGCGACTCCTCCGAGAACCGCACCAGGTCCTTGCCGTACTTCTTCTGCAACTTCTGGATCTCGGGTGCGAGCTCGGCCTTGGCCTTCTCGCCGCGCACGGCCGCGCGGTAGAGGGGGTGCAGCGCGAGCCGCACGACGATGGTGAACAGGACGATGGCGAGCGCGGGCGTGCCGAAGCTCGCCAGGGCAGCGCCCAGGTCAGCGAACAAGGGGTTGTTCCTCCGTCTTGAGTCGGGACGTGCGGACGTGTCAGAACGTCCGGCATCCCGGTGCTCGGGGACGGGCCCTGCCTGCGGCGTCGGGGTTTCGCAGGCGCAACTGTGCCGTGCGCTGGGCTCGTTCGCGGATCGAGAGCGACCGCGCCGGTGCCACCGAGAGCGGCACCAGCGCGACGACCACGATCAACACGAGGGCGAGCGCGGTCACGGCCGCGACGACCTCGGTGGGCGATGAGAACAGCGTGAAGGCGTAGAGGGCGGGCAGGAAGACCGCGAGCGCGAGCACTGCCCGCTGCTTGGTCTCCGGCCGCCACATGCCTTGCAGACTACCTGGACCTGACGGGAACGGGGGCGGTCTCCAGCAGGACGCCTGCTCCGTCGTAGAGCCTGACCTCCTTCGGCTTGCCCCGGCTCGGCCACCACGTGACGATCCAGCCGTTGCCGAGGCTCGCGGTCACCTCCAGCGCGTCCTCGGTGACGATGACCGCCTTGTCGACCTTCGGGCTCACCCGGCCGGTCAGAATGGTCGTGCTGGTGCCGCCGCTCACCTCCGTCATGCCGATTCGCGGGGCGAGGTCGGCGAACAGGCGGTCGCCGAGCGGCTCGCGTTCCTCAACGCTGCCGTGGGCACTCATTCCGACGTCCTTCGGTGTTCCCCAGCACAGCGCCTCGGACTGCGGACCGGTGAACACCACCATCGTCATGTCGCCGCGCTGGTCGGTGACCGCCACCTCACGCGGGGCCGGCCAGACCGGACGCCCCTCCAGTCCGCGCTCCGCGTCCATCTGGTCGAGCGTCTTCCCACACGCCGCGATCATGGGCGCCAGGTCGACGGGCGCCCTCGGTTCGGCGGTCCACGACGCGGAGGCGTCCTGGTTCGTCGGCGTCCACAGCACCAGCGTCACGGCGACGGCGGCCACGAGAGCCGTCGAGGGCACTGCGAAGCGCCACCACCGGCGGGACGGCTTCGCGCTGACCTCGTTCAGCAGCGCGTGCTTGCGCACCTGGAGCCGAATCGGGTCCAGGTGCGGGATGTCCGGCGTGATGTTCACAGCGCCTCCTTCACCAGTGCGCCGCGCACGGTGCGCTGCGCGCGAGCGAGCCGGGACTTCACCGTGCCGACCGGGATGCCGAGCACCCGGGCGATCTGCGCCTGGCTCAGGTCCGACCACGCGGACATCTCCAGCACCTCCCGGTCCCCGGCGGGCAGCTTCTCCAGTTCCGCGATCACCGCCCGCGTCCTCGCCTCGGCGTCCACCCGCCGTGCGACGTCATCGGCGTGGTCGTCGTCCGCGTGCTGCG
Organism: Lentzea jiangxiensis; assembly: GCF_900104175.1. Classification (GTDB taxonomy): domain Bacteria; phylum Actinomycetota; class Actinomycetes; order Mycobacteriales; family Pseudonocardiaceae; genus Lentzea; species Lentzea jiangxiensis. Next base: position 165,674 of record NZ_FNIX01000010.1, on the reverse strand, counting down.
GCGGAACCTTGCCCAGAGCGGCCTTGTACCGCGTGCGGGCGCGTTGGTGGTTGCGGGTGACGCCCAGTGCGACGGTGTACAGCCACGGCAGCAGGGACCCCTCGACCACCACTGACGCGCGTTTGCGCCACGTCTCCAGGAACACCACGGACACCAGGTCCTCGGCGACCGCCCACGTGCCGGTGCGGCGCAGGCAGTAGGCGAACACGGCCTGGGCGTGGCGTTCGAACAGCTGCCCGAACGCCTCGCTCGCACCGGCCCGGACCTGTCCCCACAGTTCTTCGTCGGTCACGGACCCTCCTCTCTGCCCCGTTATGTCCGCGGGGGCGGGAGTGGTTCACGACTCGACGAGACCGGGCCGTCCGGGGTGGTCGTAGCGCACGAAGAGGTCCGCGACCGGCTCGTAGTCGTCGAACGCGGGCAGCGTCCACTCCTCGGCCGTCTTGCGCTTCAACGCGCCGGGGGAGAGCCACAGGTGCACGGTCAGCTCGGCCGGCAGCCACCGGTCGAGCATCAGGGTGCCGTCGACGAGCACGACGCCGTTCTCCGGCAGGTCGACGTACTCGGCGCGGCTCGCCCGGTCGGTGGCGGCGTTCCACAGCGACGGCAGCACCCTGCCGTCCACCGCCGGGTCGAGCACCTCGCGTTGCAGGCCCTGGTAGTCGAACCAGTCGTGCCGGTACGAGTACGAGTCGGTGCGGCCGTGCTCCAGCCGCACCGACGCCGGTCGCAGGAAGTCCTCCAGGGACACCCGTCGCACCGCACGGCCCAGGGCGCGCAGGGGTTCGACGACGGCGTCCGCGAGCGCGCCCGGTGCGGCGGCGGGCGCGCCGTCGACCAGGACGCGCACCCGTCCGTCGAGCTCCGACACCCGGCCGGCGATCTCGGCGACGAGCGTGTCGAAGGTCAGCGGCCGGACCTTCACCGCCACACCGCTTCCGGTCGCCAGTCCGCCCAGGCCGGGTCCCACCAGACTTCACCGGACACCAGCATCTTCTCGATCTTCACGGCCTCGGCCCGGATCTCCTCGGCCTCCTGCGCGGAGTACTTGCCCGACGCGACCTGCTCCTCGAACTCGTCGAGGTCGCGCTGCTGCCAGGTGCCGTCCGGGGCGACGGTGTAGTCGAGGGCGTGGTCGAGCGTCTCGAAGCCGTCCTCGACGCGGCGGTACGGCGCCTGCAGGTTCAGGTAGTAGTTGCCGAAGACCCGGTCCGCGCCCTTCCAGAACAGGTCGACGGAGTAGGCGTCCTGCGGGCGGTGCAGCATGAGCTTGCCGTGACCGCGCCAGAAGCCGCGGTCCGGCTTGTCCCACGGGTGCGGGTGGTGGTGGCTCGGGTAGGTGAGCTTCGTGCCCGGTTCCACGAACACGGCGAACAGCCCCGGCTCGTCGACGACGACCCTGGTCGGCATCTCCGACCAGACCTTGCCGTGCAGCACCTCGCGCCGCACCACGACCTCACCCGGCGCGAACAACCTCATGGTCAGAACTTACGTGATCACGCACGGCCGCGTCCCCGGCCATCATCCTCCGCTTGAGCGGCGGAACGGCGTTGGTCACCCGCAGGAACGTCCGCGAGAACGCCGCCACGACCCGTCCGATCACGGGCTTGTGGGCCAGGCTGGTGCCGTCCATCATCTCGCGCGACGCCTCGACGGCCTGGAACCCGTACTCGACCATCTCGCGTTCGTACTCGCCGATCGCCTGCACCACGTCCTTGCCGCGGTGGGCCTCGACGAGCTTGCGGGACAACAGTTCCGCGTCCCGCAGCGCCGTGTTCGCGCCGATGCCGCGGCCGGGGGTCATGAGGTGCACCGCGTCGCCGATCATCGTGACGTTGCTCGGCTCCCACGGCCGCAGCCGCTCGGACGTGCGGACCTTGATCTGAAACACGGTCTCGGGCGTCGCCAGCGCGAACAGCCTGCGCAGGTCCGGGTGGAACCTCGGCGTCAGGGCCAGCACGACCTGCTTGAGCTCGGCCTGGCCCATGCCCTTCATGTCCGGGAACCTCTCGTGCGCCGCCGCGTAGCCCCACATGATGTAGTCGTCCTCGACGCCGGTGCCGTCGAAGCGCATCACGTGGATGATCACGAACTCGCCGCGCGGCCCGAACACCAGCGTGATCCCGCCGTCGGCCAGCGGTGGCAGCAGCTTCGCGTTCTCCTCGGTCAGCGGCAGCTTGCCCGCGATCGACGTGATGCCGGTGTCGACCACTGCGGCATCCGGCAGGCGCAGCCTGCGCACCTTCGACTGCGCGCCGTCCGCACCGACCAGGACGTCGCCGGTCGCGGAGGTGCCGTCGTCGAAGTAGGCGGTGACGGTGCCGTCGTCGTTCCGGCTGTAGTGCCGGAACGTCTTGTCGAACCGCACGACGTCGTCCAAACCGCCCAGCAGTGCCGTGCGCATCGCGATCCGGCTCACGGACTTCTCGCTGCGGCTGTCGTCGGCGTCCGTGGCGATGTCGCCGGTCAGCAGTTCCCCGTACTTCTCGGTCCGCATGACGATGTGCTTCGGCGGCCGGGCCGTGGTGCGGACGAACTCGGCGAACACCTCCGGCGGCAGGCAGCTGTGCAACGCCTTGCTGCCGTCGGGGCTTATCCCGACCCGGTAGCCGATCAGCATGCTGCGCGGTGTGCGGTCGCGTTCGAACACCGCGACGTCCACGCCGGCCTTCTTCAACCCGTGCGCCAGGCACAGGCCACCGGTCCCCGCTCCGATGATCACTACGCGCATGAGAATCCCCCTCGCCAAATATCTTAGCGAGGAAGATATTTGGTTTTCGAGAGTCTTGTCAATCGTCCTGACCGAGTCTCCTCAGCCGGGCGGTGGCGATGGCGAGCCGCACGTCGTCCGGCGGCAACAGCCTGACCAGCTGTTCCAACGCCTCGACGTCGTGCTCTCCCGAGTCGGTCTGGGTGAACGTCCACAACGCGTTCGCGTCGCCACGCGCCAGGACCGCCGTGCGCACGCCGGTCGCGAGGTCGTCCCGCTCGGCCAGCACGACGGGCGCCTCCGAGCGGCGCAGCAGCGACCCGCGGTACCTGCTCGCGGCCAGCGGCACGTCGCCGTCCGTCAGCGCGGCCCGCACCGCCAGGAAGTCGGTCTCGACGTCGGCGGTGAGCCGGTACGGCCTGGTCGCGAGCACGTCGGTGCCCAGCTGGGCGCGCAGCCGGTGCAGCTCGGCGCGCACGGTCGTGGGGTTGCCGCGCTCGCCGTACAGGCGCAACGCGAGCTGGTCGGCGGACAGCCTGCCGTGCAACGTCAGCGCGCACAGGATCTCGGCGTGCCGCAACGAGATCGGCACCTCGCGGCCGTCCAGCACGACCTTCGGTTCCGGCAGCAGGAACGACAGCGACAGCACGCTGCGCCGGACGTGGCGCTGACGGGGGATGCGCAGCAGGTAGCCCCGGGCGAGCGGTTCGAGGACCGCCTCGCGGCCGTCGGGCAGCCGCACCCTGTCCGCGGAGACGTCGACGCGCGGCGGCAGCAGCCCGTACGGCTCGACCGCGACGACCCGCCCGGTGGGGCTGAGCAGCGCGCCCGGTTCACCGCGCAGCGCGATCAGGTGCCGCATGTTGCGCGACCGCAGCTCCTCGTCCTGCGCGTGCATCCGCGCGAGCATCTCCGACTCCGCGAGCCGGGCCGACGCCGACACCAGCGCCACCATCGAAGGGTGCACCGTCTCGATCGGGCCGCTCAGGTCGACGACGCCGATCGTGGTCCCCGTGTCGGGATCGCGGATGGGGCTCGCCGCGCACGTCCAGTGGTGGTAGGTCCGCACCAGGTGCTCGGCCGAGTGGACCGTGACGGTCGAGTTCACCGCGAGCGCGGTGCCCATGCCGTTCGTCCCCGCCGCGCCCTCCGACCAGAGGGTTCCCGCCGCCAGGCCGACGTCCTCGGCGCTGCCGCGGGTGTCCTTCGAGCCCTCGCACCACAGGATGTGGCCCTGCGCGTCCGCGACGATCATGATGTGCTTGGCTTCCTCGGCGAAACCCAGCAGCGTCTCACGCAGCAGCGGCAGCGTCGGGTGCAGCGGGTGGCGTTCGCGCAAGCCGGGAAGCTCGTCCGCGGCGAACACGGTCGGCGCGGTGTGCAGGTCGGGATCGACGTTCGCGGCGAGTGACCGCTGCCACGACGCGGAAATCACTGAGCGTGGCAAATCGACCGTGCGAGTACCACTCAGCACGGCATCTCTGACGCGACTCAGCAACAGTGCGTGTTGCCCAGGTTCGTGGGCCACTGATCCATCCACGGCTTGCAACGAGCATGCAACGTTCTGCTGCCTACTTTCTCATTTTCCCCACCACAGTCCCGCAGTGGGCCATCTTCCGGCAGGAGCTGAGAATGACGCAGTACGCGGCACCGGGGCAGCCCGGCAGCGTGGTCGCGTACCGGCCGAGGTACGACCACTTCATCGGCGGCGACCACGTGGCGCCCGTGACCGGTGAGTACGTCGAGAACGTCACGCCCGTGACCGGCGAGGTGTTCACCGAGGTCGCACGCGGCACCGATGCGGACCGGGCCCGCGCGCTGCACGCCGCCAGCGGTGCCGCCCAGGCGTGGGGGAACACCACGGCGCGAGAGCGCGCCACCGTGCTGGGCGAGGTCGCGGACCGCATCGAGGAGCACGCGACCGAGCTCGCCGTCGCCGAGACATGGGACAACGGCAAGCCCGTGCGCGAGGCCCTGGTCGCCGACGTGCCGATGCTGATCGAGCTCTTCCGCCAGTACGCCGCCGTCGTCCGCGCCGAGGTCGGCGAGGTCGAGCAGCTCGGCCGCGACACCTGCGACTACCGCTCGTTCCAGCCGCTCGGAGTCGTCCACGAGCGCGTCTCCTGGACGTTCCCGCTGCTGAACGCCTGCCGCGTGCTCGCACCCGCCCTGGCCGCCGGCAACGCCGTCGTCCTGGAGCCCGCCCTGCAGACGCCGGCGTCCGTCCACGTCCTGGTCGACGTGATCGCCGACCTGCTGCCGCCCGGCGTCGTCAACGTCGTCACCGGCTCGGACGACCACCCCGCGACGTCCGGCCGCTGCCCGAACATCTTCTTCTCCGACGTGACCGCGCGCCGCGACGGCTTCCTCGACAAGGCCCTCGACGGCTTCGCGATGTTCGCGGCCAACCAGGGCGAGATCGCCACGGCCCCGTCGCGCGCGTTGCTCCAGACCGCCGTCTACGAGGAGTTCCTGCACCTCGCGACCGAGCGCACGCAGGCGCTGGAGCTGGGAGACCCGCTCGACACGGACACCATGGTCGGTGCCGTCGTGAGCCTCGCGCAGCGCGATCGGGTTCTCGCGTACGTCGAGCGCGGCAAGGCCGAGGGCGCCCGCCTGGTGACCGGCGGCGAGGCCGACGGCCACTACGTCCAGCCGACGATCTTCGAGGGCGACCACCGCTCGTCCGTGTTCACCGACGACGTGCTCGGCCCCGTCGTGTCCGTGACGAGGTTCGACGACCGCGACGACGCCCTGAAGATCGCCAACGAGGCCGCCGCCCAGCTCGGCGCCGGCATCTGGTGCCGTGACATCGCGTTGGCGCACACCGTGGGCCAGGACCTGCGCGCCGAGCGGGTGTGGGTCAACAACTACCACCCGTACCCGGCGACCACCGCCGCGCTCGCCGAGTACCGCCGCGTCAAGCACCTGGTCGTCAGCTACTCCGACCGCGGGCAGGGCTACTTCTAGTCCCGGTCGGGCCAGGGGACCTGAGGGCTGGGGTGGAAGTTGACGCCCTGGACCCTCCAGCGCTCGGCCTGGGCGGCCAGCCGCGGGGCGAACGCCTCCCAGTCGTGGACCTCGGCCGGGGCCCAGGCGAGTTCGGCCGCCGCGGCGAGCCTGGGGAATGCCATGTGCTCGACGTCCGCCGAGGTGGTGACGGTCTCCGTCCACAGTGGAGCTTCGATGCCGTGGACGTGTTCCTCGGACACGCCCTCCAGGTGGGCGCCGGGATTCCAGTCGTAGGTGTCCCTGACGTCGACCAGGCCCGCCCAGGTGAGGCCCAGGGGCGTGGTGTCGTCGTACTTGATGTCCAGGTAGACGTGGTTGGCCGGGGACATCAGGACTTTGTGGCCGCGTTGCGCCGCCGCGGCCACGTTGTCGTCGGTCGTCGTGGTGGCCCAGAACTGAGGGATCGTCGCCGGGTCGTCGCTGGTCTTGATGAACTCGTGCCAGCCGATGGCCGTCTTGCCGTACTTCCTGACCAGTGGGAGCACACGCGTCATGAAGGTCGCGTAGTCCTCTTCCGGCGTGGAAAGGGCTTCGTCGCCGCCGATGTGGAGGTACGGGCCCGGAGTCATCGCGGCTACCTCCCGGATGACGTCTTCCACGAAGGCGTAGGTGACGTCCTTGTGGATGGCCAGGGACGAGAAGCCCACGTCCGTGCCGGTGTAGTGGGGCTTGGCCTTGTCGTCGTCGTTCAGCTCCGGGTAGCTGGCCTGGGCCGCGTTGGTGTGGCCGGGCATGTCGATCTCCGGGATCACCGTGATACCGCGGTTCGCCGCGTACTCGACCAGGTCCTCGTACTCGGCCTGGGTGTAGTGGAGGTCGCCTGTCCGGCCGCCCACCTCTGTCGAGCCGCCCGTCCTGGTCAGGTCGGGCCAGCTCTTGATCTCCAGGCGCCAGCCCTGGTCGTCGGTCAGGTGCAGGTGGAGGTAGTTGATCTTGTAGGCCGCGATCTGGTCGATGTAGCGCTTGACCTCGGCGGGGGTGAAGAAGTGTCGTGCCACGTCCAGCATCGCGCCCCTGTGGTGGTACCTGGGGTGGTCCCGGATGCTGACCGCGGGGATCTGCCAGGGGCCTTGCCGCTGGGACCGGGCTTCGATCTCGGGGTCGAACAGCTGGCGCAGGGTGGCCACGGCGTTGAAGTGGCCGGCTGGGGAGTTGGCCTTGATGGTGATCTGGTCCGGGGTGACGTCCAGTTGGTAGCCCTCGGTGCCCTGTTCCTCGGCTGCGCCGTCGGTGAAGAGGATGCGGCCGGTGGCGTCGTCGACCGGCAGTGCGAACCTCGTTGAACGGCGGAGTACTTCTGCCAGGCGCTCTGCCGGTTCTCGGGCGGCTGCGGTGGCCTGGACGGTGGTGTCCGGTGCGAGGGTGTGGGTGCCTTGGGCCGGGGTGACCTTCACCGGGTGGGGGACCAGGTGGGGCAGGGGGTTCTCGGTCACCTCGGCGCTCCTGCTGCTGGTTGCGTTGGGTGGTCGTGTTTTGTTGTCGGGTGCCGGTTTTACTGCTCGGGGTGGCTTCGTCACGACTCGTGACGAAGCCACCCCACCCGGGCCGTGTGGGAAGACTGCTCGGCTTTGTCTTCGCTTGGTCGCTTCGGCATCGCGGGCGTTGGGCTGCCGGACTGCTCGTGGTCAGAGGTGTTCTTTGCTCAGCTTGCGCCACAGGGCGGGGAGGTCTGCTTCCGTCTTGTGCGCCAGCTCCACCTCTTTGCCGTACAGCAGGCCGAAGGTGAAGCCGTTCTCGTCGCCCCTGCCCAGGTCCAGGAGCACCGGGCGGGCCACCACCGAGTCCTGGTGGTCGCCCAGCAGGGTGGTGACGTCCTTGGCCCGCTTGCGGAGGGACTCGGCGTGCTTGCCGAGGGCCGGTTCGGCCACCTCGGCCGAGTAGCGGAGGCGTTTGGCTGCTTTGCGGGCCTCGTGCAGGGGTTCGTCGCTGTCGGTGGTGGCCAGGGCGGCTTCCACGCGGACGTCGAGGCGGTGGCGGGCCTTTTCCACCAGGCCGGGGAGGACGTCCTTGGCCTTGCCCGAGGCTTTGCCGGTCAGGGGTGGCTCGGTCAGGAGGGTGTCGATGCTCGCCAGGAGCGCGAAGTAGCGCTTGCTGTCGAGCGCCGCCACGGAGTCGTTGTGCGCTTTGGCTTCCAGCGGGGCGAAGTGTCGCGTCAGGCGGGCCGCGACGTCGCCGAGCACCAGTTCCGGTGGGAGGGCGTGGAGGCCGTCTTCGAAGCGCTTGCGGAGCACCTCCAGGTCGCGGGAGGTGCCGAGGACTCCGGCGAGCCACTTCAGTTCGTCGGTGAGGGCTCGGGTTCGTTCCCGGTCCAAGATCTTGCCGAAGGCCTGCAGCGCCGAGCGCATGCGGCGGGTGGCCACCCGCATCTGGTGGACGGCGTCGTGCTCGTTGCGGCGGACTCGCGGGTCCTGGTTCTGCAGGGCCGCTCGTTGGTCGTAGAGGTAGGCGAGGACCACGTCGCCTGCCGTCGGCTTCTTGCCGAGGGCGGGGCCGGAGTCCCGCCGGATGCCGATCACCTGCGAGAGCTTGGACTTCGAGGACGACGGGACGATGCCCGCGTCGCCCAGGTGGCGTTCCACGGTGTCGAGGAGCTCGCGGTCGCCGCTCTCGCCCAGTTCGACCTCGATCTCGCGCCACGAGCTCGTGGTGGTCGAGGAGCCCAGGGTTTGCGCGGTGACGACGTCGTCGACGACCTCGGCGAGCATGTCGCCGTCGCCGTTGGACAGCTGCCAGCGGCGGCGGTTGGTGCGGATCTCGGCGACCGGGGTGAGGGCGTTGCCCCTCGTGTGGGCGCGGACCAGGGAGGCGAGGTCTTTCGGGGGTTTCTTCGTCGCGCGGCCCAGGGGGACCCGGAGCTCCTGGCGGGAGTCCTCACCTGCCGGGAGCTTCAGGTGCCAGCCCTCGTCCGCGCCGCCGACGCGCCTGCGCAGGGTCACGCCGGCGCGGGCCAGCCGGTAGTCGTCCGTGTCGAAGTACGTGGCTTCGAGGTCGAACTCCTCCGGACCGGTGGCCACGCCGGTGATCTCGGTGAGGTCCGGCAGACTCGCGTCTGATGGGGCCTCGTACTTGCGTTCGGTCTCCGTCGTAGAGGTCGCCATTTGTCATTAATACCTCGTTTTGCCCCGGTTCACTCATGGTCGTGACGGTGTGTGAGAGCGGGGTTCCTCGGTCGGGCGGAAGTGCGTCTCCAATGCGTGCAAAAGGTGGTCACCGCCTTGGCGGGGCCGCCCTGGTCGGGTTCGCTGGTCGCGTGCCCACGGAGAAGGAACGGCTCGACGCGGTCGAGCCGCAGGTCGCGACCTTGATCAGCCACGTCGGTCAGCTCACGGCGGAGCTCGAGCGCGTCACGGCCCGGCTCACGGTGCTCGAGCGGCGATTGTCCGGTGCCGGGGACGGGCCGCTGGCCGACCTCGACGCGGTGGCCGGCGACATCGCGCCGCTGGTCGAGGTGCTGCGCAGGGCTTGGGACGCCGAGCAGGAGATCCTCGCCGACCCCGCGCGGGTCGAGCTGAGGCAGCAGGTGCTCGAGTTCGACGGGCTCAAGGCCCGGCGGGACGAGGCCCGGTCCAGGTTGGACGGCGGGCGGGTGCCCCGGTTCGAACGGGACGCGCTGTCGCACGAGGTGCGCCAGATGGAGTGGCTGATCAACGCGAACGAGGCCGGCGCGCGGCGGGCGGCCGAGCGGCTCGCGGCCGACGAGGACGCCGCGGGGGAGGAGTGGCGCACCGAGGCCGTGCTCGCGGGCGACAAGGCCCGGGGTGAGATCAGGGAAGCGGCGGCGCGGCGGATCTCCGCGGCGCTCGGGCAGTACGCGCGGATGCCCGTGTGGTTCCGGGTCGGCCTGGGCGAGATCCCCACGCCGGACCCGTCGTTCTGGCTGGAGTCGGCGATCGCGGTGCTGGCGTACCGGCTCGAGTACGGCGTCACGGACGCCGTCTCGCCTCTCGGGGCGGCACCGTCGGCGGCGTCGGGCAGTGGGAACTGGGTCCGCCGCACCAACGTCCACGCCGACATCACCGACCGGCTCACCACGCTGGCCGCCACGTTCCACCTGCAGTAACCTGTTCCGCAACCGCTTGGTTGCAGGAGGTGGCGAGGTGGACCGGATCGAACGCGACGTGCTGGTCAACGCGTCGCCCTCGCGCGTCTGGACCGCGCTGACCTCGGCCGGGCACCTCGGCACGTGGTTCGGCGACGCGGGGGCGACGGTGTCGGAGCTGGCGCCCGGCGGAGAGGTCACCCTCACGTGGACCGAGCACGGCACCGGGCGTGCGATCATCGAGGTGGTCGAGCCCGAGACGTTCCTGTCGTGGCGCTGGTCGGGTCCGCTCGGGCCGGATCCGGTGCCCGGCAACGCGACGCTGGTCGAGTTCACGCTCGTCCCGCAGGACGGCGGCACGCTGCTGCGGGTCGTGGAGAGCGGGTTCACGCGGCTCGACCTGCCGTCGGAGGAGCAGGAGCGGTACGCGTCCGGCAACGTCGACGGCTGGGGCCACGAACTCGACGAGCTGCGGGAGCACCTGGAGAAGTGAGTCAGGTCGATGACGTGCTGGCCGCGCTCGCCGATCCGATGCGCCGACGGATCCTCGACCTGGTCGCCGCGAAGGGCGCCGTGTCGGCGTCGGCGCTCGCGACCGAGCTGCCGGTGAGCAGGCAGGCGATCGTGAAGCACCTGGCCGTGCTGGAGAGGGCGGAGCTGGTGGCGTCCGAACGCGCCGGCCGGGAGAACAACTTTTCCGTCCGGTCCGGTGCGCTGGACGCCACGGCCACCTGGATGGCCGGCCTCGCCTCCCAGTGGGACGCGAGGCTGGCGGCCATCAAGAAGATCGCTGAAAGCTGAAGGCACCGCCGACCATCGTGGCCAGCACGGGGATGTCCGCGATCGCGTCGCTGGTGCGCGGGTCGTCGCCGAGCACCACGAGGTCCGCGAGCTTGCCGGGCGTGAGGCTGCCCAGCACGTGCTCCTTGCGGCACGCGTAGGCGCTGCCGAGGGTGTAGGCGCGGATCGCCTCCTCGACGGTGATCGCCTCGTCCGGGCCGACCGCGCGGCCGCCGGACGACCGCCGCCGCACCATGAACTCGATGGCGCGCAACGGCGCCCCGTCCGCCACCGGCCGGTCCGAGCTGCCCGCGACGGTGATCCCGCGGTCGAGGAACGACCTGCCGCGGTACAGCCACGGCGCCCGCTCCTCGCCCATGATCTCGCTGTAGTCGTCGCCGTACGCGTGCAGGAACGTCGGCTGCACGACGGGAACCAGCCCCAGGGCCGCGATCCGCTCGAGCTGGTCGGGGCGGACCAGGCCGCAGTGCTCGACGCGGTGCCGGGCGTCCGGGCGTGGGCGCTGCCGTTGCGCCTCGGCCACGGCGTCCAGGGTGAAGTCGATGGCGCGGTCGCCGATCGCGTGGATCGCGAGCTGCCAGCCCGCGTGGTGCCCGTCGACGATCGCCGCCCGCATGAGCTCCTCGGACTCGGCGAGCTGACCCGCGTTGTCCGTGCCCGCGTACGGCTCGGTCAACGCGGCCGTGCGCGCGATCATGCCGCCGTCGGTCCACAGCTTCATGGCGCCCAACGACAGCATGTCGTCGCCGAACCCGGTGTGCAGGCCCAGGTCGATCGCGCGCGGGATCCGGTCGGCCGGATCGGCGGCGACGTCGTGCAGGACGTGCGCGGACACCATGAGCTGCACGCGGATCGGCAGCCGGGCGCGCTGGTACGCGGCGGCCTCGAGCGGGCTGCTGGCGATCAGGCCCGCGCCGATGCCCGCCTCCGCGCACATCGTGACGCCCTCGGCGAGCACCTGCCGTGCGCTCTCGTGCAGCTCGGCGGTAATCTCGTCGAGCGAGTACGGCAGGCGCAACGTCCGCGCGGCCAGCTGCTCGTTCTCGGTGAGCCAGCCGTCGCTCGTGATCTCCGGCAGCCGCCGCAGCACCGCGGAGTTCACGACGCACGCGTGGCCGGACAGGTCGGCGACGTAGACGGGCCTGTCGCCGCTGATCCGGTCGAGGTCGGCGGCCGTGAGCGGGGAGTCCATGATCCGCCGGTCGTAGCCGGACGCCTCGATCCAGCCGGTGCCGGGAGCGCCGGCGAGGCGGTCGAGGACGGCGGCCGCGGTCGCCAGGCCGGTGATGTCGATCGTGCGTCGGCCGTTCCACGCGAGGTGCGTGTGGGCGTCGATGAAACCGGGGAGCACCACGGCGCCGCCGAGGTCCACGGTCTCGGCGGCCGGCAGGTCCGCGACCTGCTCGTCCAGCCCGGCGATGCGGCCCTGCCAGATGCCGATGGTGTGCGCGGCGGGGCGTGCCGGGTCCATCGTGATGGTCCGGCAGCCCGTCAGCTTCAGGTCGAGTTCCACCTGGTGGGTCCTACGCGGTCGCGAGGACCGGCACAGGGGTGTGGGTGAGCACCGAAGCCAGGATTTCACCCGATCGAACCGCGACGTTCGACAGCAACGACGACGTGATGCCGTGCGAGTGCTCAGTGCCACCCTGCAGGTAGATGCCGCCCTTGAGCGACGACTGCAGGCGGTAGTCGCGGCCCACGACCAGACGACCGGCCTCGTCCCGTGCGCACATCTCGTCCAGCGAGCCGAGCATCGGCATGGCCTCGTCGTAGCCGGTCGCGAGCAGCACGAGGTCGGTGTCGACGAACTCCTGCTCGCCGGTGACCAGCGACTGGATCACCGCGCGGGCGCCGTCCTGGGTCTCCTCGACCGCGACGAGCCGGGTCATCTTCATCATCCTCAGGCGCTCGGTGCCGAGCACCTTCTCCCGGTACGTGGTGCGGTAGAGCTGCGCGATCAGGTCGACGTCGACGACGGAGTAGTTGGTGTTGCGGTGGTACTCCATCAGTCGCCGCTTGACGGCGTCCGGTGCGTCGAAGTAGTGGTCGACGGCCTCGGGGTCGAAGATCCGGTTCGCGAACGAGCTGTCGTCCGCGGGGGAGTAGCCGTAGCGGGAGAACACCGAGCACACCTCGGTACGCGGGAACTCGCGGTGCAGGTACGCCACGGCCTCCGCCGCGCTCTGCCCGGCGCCCACGACGACGCAGCGCTCCGGGTCGGTGAGCTCGCCGACGCGGTGCAGGAACTCGCTGTTGTGCCAGACGCGGTCCGACAGGGTGATGCCCTCGGGCACGGTCGGGCGCAGTCCGGTGGCGAAGACGAGGTTGCGGGCGTGGTACACGTCACCCGTGGCCGTCGTCACCTCGAACAGGTCGTCCTGGATCGCTTCCACGCCAACGGCTTCGGTGCCGTAGGAGACCACGTCGTCGACCTGGGCGGCCGCCCACTCGAAGTAGTCGTGGAACTCGACGCGCAGCGGGAACAGGTTCTTGTGGTTGACGAAGTCGATCAGCCGGCCGCGGTCGCGCAGGTAGCACAGGAACGAGAAGCGGCTGGCCGGGTTCCTCATCGTGACCAGGTCCTTGAGGAAGGAGACCTGCATGGTGGCGTCGTCGAGCAGCATGCCCCGATGCCAGCCGAACGCCTGCTGGCGTTCCAGGAACACCGCGGTGACGGGGGTTTCGGCCTGCTCGTTGTGCTCGGTCAGAGCGATGGCGAGTGCCAGGTTCGAGGGACCGAACCCGATACCGACGATGTCGTAGATCGGATGCATGAGCACCGAACTTAGGGCAGCCTAAGCTACCTTGGCAAGCCGTCAGTTAGGTTAGCCTGACCGTAACGCACCGAAGTGAAGGAGGACACCCCCATGAGGGTCGTCATGTTCGGGTTCCAGACCTGGGGTCATCGCACCCTGCAGGCACTTTTGGCGTCCGAGCACGAGGTCGTCCTGGTGGTGACCCACCCGAGGGGTGAGGGTGCGTACGAGAAGGTCTGGAGCGATTCGGTCGAGGACCTGGCGCGCGAGAACGGCGTCGACGTCCTCGTCCGCGAGCGTCCGGAAGACCAGGAGCTGCTCGACGCCCTCAAGGCCGCGGAGCCGGACGTGATCGTCGCGTGCAACTGGCGCACCTGGATCCCGCCGCAGGTCTTCGCCCTGCCCAAGCACGGCACGTTGAACGTGCACGACTCGCTCCTGCCGAAGTACGCGGGCTTCTCGCCGTTGATCTGGGCGCTTCTCAACGACGAGAAGGAAGTCGGCGTGACGGCCCACATGATGGACGACACGCTCGACGCCGGCGACATCGTGCTGCAGCGCTCGGTCCCGGTCGGCCCGCGCGACACGACCGCGGTCCTGTTCGAGAAGACGCTGGAGCTCTTCGGCCCGATCACCGTCGACGGCCTCGCCGAGATCGCCTCCGGTCGCACGGACTTCACCAAGCAGGACCGTTCGCAGGCTTCGTTCTTCCACAAGCGCGCGGAGGAGGACCTGCGCATCGACTTCACCTGGACCGCCGAGGAACTGGACCGCCTGGTGCGCGCGCAGTGCGCGCCGTACCCGAGCGCGTTCTGCTTCCACCGCGGCCGGCGGCTGGAGATCATCGAGGCGGACGTCTCCTCCGCGGTCTACGGCGGCACCCCCGGCCGGATCTTCTACCGCGAGGGTGACGGTGTCGCGATCGTCGCGGGAGCCGAGGCCCGCCGTGGCCGCAGCAAGGCGTTGCTGGTCAAGAAGGTTCGCACCGCCGACGGCGTGGAGCTCGAGGCGCACGAGTACTTCAAGAACATGGGCGGCTACCTCACCTCGCGCCCGTAACCGGGACACGCGGATCACGGACCGGGTGACCGGTCCGTGATTCGCATGGTTAATCATTGCCGCATGAATCGCGCGGCGGTGACGTCACTGGTGGTCTTCCTGCTGCTCGTGGCGGTGGGCTGGTACCTCACGAAACTCCAGTCCCCGCAGGAGAACCCGCCCGCCACCCCCGCGCCCACCGGGTCCGCCCCGACCGGTTCGTCCGACCTCGCCGCGCTGGTCGTCGCGCCCGAGGGCAAGATGGCCGGCTACAGCCGCGACCGCTTCCCGCACTGGGCCTCGCAGGGGAACTCCTGCGACACCAGGGAGGTCGTGCTGCAGCGCCAGGGCGTCGACGTGAAGTCGGACAAGGACTGCAAGGCCACATCAGGAACCTGGACCAGCGTCTACGACGGCGTGGTGATCAAGGACGATGGCGAGGTCGACATCGACCACACCGTGCCGCTCGCCGAGGCCTGGCGGTCCGGCGCCGACAAGTGGACCGACGAGCAGCGCAAGGCGTTCGCCAACGACCTCGGCGGGATCCAGCTGATCGCCGTGACCGCGAAGTCCAACCGCTCCAAGGGCGACCAGGACCCGGCGAAGTGGAAGCCGCCGGTCGCCGCGTACGGCTGCACGTACGCGCGGCACTGGATCGCGGTGAAGATCAATTACAAGCTCACCGCCGACCAGGCGGAGCACGACGCGCTCGCCGGGTTGCTCGCGACCTGCTAGCGAGGCCAGAAAGCAGGCTTGCGAGCCGGGGTGACCGCGACGAGCCCGCTCACGACCTTCCCGGTGAGCAGGTCGTGCAGGAACGCGGACACCGGCCCGTCGTAGTCCTCCTGCTCGGAGAACTCGATGTCGCACAACGTGATCGTCCACCGGTCCGGTGGGCCGTCGGCCCGCCGGTACAGGGTGCAGCCGCCCTCGGCCGCCGTCCCCCACGGGACGAGGCCTTCCGGGGCGGCGTGCACGTCGGTCGTGAAGTCGTCGAGCGAGTCCTCGTCGGCGATCGGCGAGATCACCGCGACGACGTGGTCGAAGAGCCCGCTGCTGACGGCCGACAGGATTTCCTCGTAGTCGCCGGGAACGCGAACCCCACGTAGTCCTCGGCCTCGGCCTGGGTCGGCTCCTGCTCCCACCCCGGCAACGCGACGAGGTCCGCGCTCCGCGACACGGTGTCCCTAGCCGACCTGGACGGACTCGAACAGGCCGGACAGCTTCCAGTGCGTCACGTACCCCACGGCCTCGGCGGCGATCAGCACGTCGAGCTTGCCGAGGTTCGTCCGCGCCGGCATCTGGTAGGCCTTGCCGCGCCGCACGTCGAGCACCATCGGCGTGGCGCCGGGCAGCGTGTCCGCGACCGTGTGCTGCAGGATCCGCAGCGCCACGTTCGCCGCCTCCCTGGTCAGCGGCGCCTCCTTGGTGTGCACGAGCACCGCGTACGTCGACCCGTCCTTCTTGCGCAGCCCGAGGTGCGGCCGCACCTTCAGGGTCAGCTCACCGGCGCGGTAGGTGGTCCCCTCCACCGGCACACCGGTCGCCTTGAACGACGCCAGCCAGGGCAGGAAGCCGTCGGCGATCTCCTCGAACGCCCGCGGCTGGCCCGTGCGGTTGGCGCTCATCACCGCCTTCTCGAGCTCGATCTCCGGCTCGGTCGAGTTGACCGCTCGGCGCATGGCGTCGCGGATCGGGTTGTAGAACCCGCACACCCGCGTGTCGGAGGCCAGGTACATCCCCCGCTGTTCCGACACGATGTTGATGCGTCCACGCTGACCGCTCATGACGTACTCGGTGAACGACAGTGCGGTGACGCTGACGTTGTTGTCCGGCAACGTTCTCTCCCCTCGTACCGCGAGCTTCACCTGACGTTATCCGAGAGGTCTGACAAAAACGGCCCTGCTCCGAACGGCCCATCCGCTACGCAGAGTCGAGGATCACTCGGTTGGGTGATACGGACCGTTGCGACGTAGGTCGCAATCGGTGAACGGACGGTGACGAACCAGCGACCGATCGCGCGAATGACCGTTCGTCTGCCGTTCGCCGACGCTCACCGAACGCTCACCGCACGACCCGGCGGAGTAACACTCCGTAGAAGATCAACTCAGGAGAATGGATCCGTCAGGAGGAGTCACGGCGAAGGAGCACGATGGCGGTCAAAGCGGAGCGTTCGCCCGGCAGAGCGGGTGACGTGGAGGTTCCGCGGCCGCGGCAGTCGGCGAAGTGGCTCGTCCACCTGGGAAGCTGGCCGCACGCGGCGCAGGTGACTGTCATCCTCGTGCTGATCGCGCTGCTGCTGTGGGCCATCGCCGTGACTCTCGGGCCCGATCAGGCCTTCATCGTCGGCTCCGCGGGCATCGCGGCCAAGCTGATCTGCATGTACCTCGACACCCGCGTCCGCCGTTAACGCGCGTAGCGCTCAGCCGCCCTGGCCTTCGCCTTCGCGGCCTCGGCCTCGCGGTCCTTGGGCGGAGCCGTCGTGACCAGCGCGTCCAGCAGTTCCCGCGTCGCCGCCGCCACGGCCGCGACCGCCTGGTCGAACGCGGCCTGGTTCGCCGCGGACGGCTTGGCCGCCCCGCTCACCTTCCGCACGTACTGCAGCGCCGCGGCCTGCACCTCGTCGGAGGTGGCCGGCGGTTCGAAGTTGTGGAGCACCCGGATGTTTCGGCACATGCCCCCACTATGACCTGTCCGGCGGCGCCGCGCGGGTGTGGATGCGTTCTCCCTGCTTGCCGAACAGGCTGATGATCTCGGCGGGCCTGCCGTCCGCGCTGCTGAAGCTGTGCGGCTGCCGGCAGTCGAACTCGGCCACCTCGCCCGCGCGCAGCACGATCTCCTTGTCGCCGAGCCGCATCCGGATCCGCCCGCTCAGCACGTAGAACCACTCGTAACCCTCGTGCACGCGCGGTTCGTGCAGCTCCGAGTCCGTGATGATCATCTTCCACGCCTGCAGGGGCCCGATGGAGCGGGTCAGCGGGATGCCGACGCGGCCGTGGCCGAGCTGGCGCGGCTTCATCGCGACGCGCGGATCGCCGACCTCGGGCGCGCCGACCAGGTCGTCCAGCGTCACCTGGTAGGTCCGCGACAACGGGAGCAGCAGCTCCAGCGTCGGCTTGCGCTGGTCGGTCTCCAGCCGCGACAGCGTCGACTTGGAAATGCCCGTCATCTCGGACAAAGTCGCCAGCGTCAGGTCGTGCTCGGCTCGCAGCGAGGCGAGCCGTTGCCCCACGGTTGTTGCCATAACAGCAACTTACTTTGCCAAAACCGGACTGTCGACCGCACTCTCGGAGCATGGACTACGAAGTGGTGATCATTGGTGGGGGAGCGGCCGGGCTGAGCGCCGCCCTGATGCTGACCAGGGCGCGTCGCAGCGTGCTCGTGGTCGACGGTGCCGAGCCGCGCAACGCGCCAGCCGCGCACATGCACAACTACCTCTCTCGCGACGGCTTCTCGCCGTTGGAACTGCTCAAGCACGGACGGGCCGAGGTCGAGGGCTACGGCGGAGAGATCGTCAACGACGAGGTTCGGGGCGTCACGGCGCTCGACGACGGGTTCGCGGTCGACCTGAGCGAGCGCACGGTCCGTGCCAAGCGCTTGCTGTTCGCGACCGGCATGGTGGACGAGGTGCCGGACAACCTGCGCGAACGCTGGGGCCGGGACGTCTTCGGCTGCCCGTACTGCCACGGCTACGAGGTCCGCGACCAGAAGCTCGTGGTGTTCGGCGAGGAGATGAAGGTCGCCCTGGTCCGGCAGTGGTCGGACGACGTCACGCACGTCCCGTCCGTCGACGGCGTCGAGGTCGAGGACGACCGGCTCGTCGCGGTCATCTCGGGAGGCCGGCGGGTGCCGGCCGACGCACTCGTGTACTCCGCGCCGGTGAAACCGCGCGACGAGTTCCTTCTGGCGTTGGGCGCCGAAACCGTGGAAACACCGGCCGGCCAGTTCGTGCGCACGGACGACAAGGGCCGCACGAGCGTTCCCGGCGTTTACGCGGCCGGCAACGTCACCGACCCGTCAGCCATCGTGATCGTCGCCGCCGCGCAGGGCGCCCAGGCGGCCGGGATGATCAACGTCGACCTGCTGGGCCTCATGCCGGCAGGCTGATCCGGAACGTCGAGCCCAGGCCGGGCTCGCTCGTCACCGACACCGTGCCGCCGTGCGCCTCGACCAGGTGCCGCGTGATGGCGAGCCCGAGTCCGCTGCCGCCCGTGGTGCGGCTGCGCGACCTGTCGGCTCGCCAGAAGCGGTCGAACACGTGCGGCAGGTCGCCGGGAGCGATACCGGTGCCGGTGTCCGCGACCTCGAGGACCGCGCTGTCCTGCGACCGGAAGAGCCTCACGACCACCTCGCCACCGGGCGGGGTGTAGCGGACGGCGTTCGCCACGAGGTTGCCGAGCGCCTGCCGCAGCCGCACGGGATCCGCGGTGAGGTGCACCGGCGTCGTCTCGGCCCGCAGCAGGACCTCGCGGTTCTGCCGGGCGTTGACGACCTGGTCCACGACGTCGTCGAGCGCGATCGGCTCGGGGTGCAGCTTCAGGGTGCCCGCGTCGGCCTGCGCGAGGTCGTGCAGGTCGTCCACGAGTCGTTGCAGCAGAAGGGATTCCTCCAGCAGCATGCCGATCAGGTGCGGGTCCGGGTCGGCGAGCCCGTCCTGCGTCGCCTCCAGCCAGCCGGTGATGGTGCCCAACGGCGTGCGCAGCTCGTGCGCGACGTCGCTCACCATCGCCTGCCGCTGTCGTTCGGTCTCGGCGAGCTTTTCGGACATGGCGTTGAACGACCGTGCCAGCTCACCGATCTCACCCGCGCCACCGTCGACACGTGCCGTGCGGTCCCCTTCGGCCGTGCGCTTGGTGGCGGCGGTGAGAGCGCGGATGGGACGCACGAGCTGCGTCGCCGTGACCCACGACGCGAAGCCCGCGATCGCGAGGATCCCCAGTGCCACCACCGAGATCCGGGTGGCGCCGGTCGTGGACAGGTCGATCGTCTGCGGCTCGTCGCCGGTGGTCGCGGTGAGGAAGAGCTGCACCGGTGCGGCGACGCGCGGTCTGAGCTGCTCGCGCCGCGCGCCGTCCATGCACTCCACGACCTCCGGCGGCTCGCCGCTGACGGTGGTCACCTCCCAGTCGAACGACTTCAGCGCGGGAGCCCTGTACCCGAACGGGAGGGGCCCGGGCAGCGCGTCGACGCACGTCGAGAACAACCGGTGCAGTTCCGCGTACGCCGCGAGCTCCGTGGCGGTGAGGACGTACAGCCGATCACCGACCGTGCAGTCCTCCCAGAGCGACAGCTCCCCGGGACGGAGGTTCGGCAACCGCGGCCGTCCGTTGGGCGCGATGACGATGTTGATCCTGTTGTTGGTGCACGCGAGGAGCTGGTCCGCGTAGCTCTGCAGCTTCCGGCGCTCCTCGTCGGTGAGCTTGAACGGGCCCACCGCTCTCGGGTCGATCCTCCCGTTGACGTTCAACGGGTCCACGAGCGCCTTGGGGGTGATCGGCAGCCGCGGCGCGTTCTCCCGGCCGGTGTCCACCAGGGTCTTGCCGTTGCCGTCGGTCAGGGCGATGCGGCGGCCGTGCTTCTCCGCGATGACCTCCACGACGTCCTTCGAGCCCGTCCAGTCCTCGTGCGTGGCCGCGTAGCGCACCAGCTCGTCCAGGATCTGCGCATCCGTCTCGAGCGCCTCGCCCTGCTCCTGGCGGATCGTGCCCGTCGTCGCCTGGCTCGCGAGCCACGCCGTGACCGCGATCGAGCAGGCCGCGATCACCAGCGAGAACAGGAAGAAGCGGACGAGCAGGCTCTTCATGCGAGCTTGTACCCGATGCCGTAGACGGTCAGCAGGCGTTCCGGACGGCGCGAGTCCTGCTCGATCTTGCGGCGCAGGTTCATCATGTGCACGTCGACCGTGCGCGCGGTGATGAACCCGTCCTCCAACAGCTGTTCGCGCGTGAACACCCGTTGCGGCTGCGCGGCCATCTTGGCCAGCAGGCGGAACTCGGCGGGCGTGAGGCTCACCAGCTCGTCCTTGATGCGCACTTCGTGCCGGATCGGGTCGACGGTCAGATCGCCGACCTTCAGCACCGTCGCGTTCGTCTCGCGCGCACGTCCGGTTCGCCGCAGGATCGTCCGCACCCGCGCGACCATCTGCCGCGGCCGGAACGGCTTGGTGATGTAGTCGTCCGCGCCCAGGTCGAACCCGAGCAGCACGTCGTCCTCGGTGGACCGTGCGGTGAGCAACACGATCGGCACGTCCGACCCGGCGCGGACCGCGCGCATCACGTCGAGGCCGTCGACCAGCGGCATCATCACGTCCAGCACCAGCAGGTCGGGGTTGCGGCGCCGCGTCTCGTCGATCGCCGCCCGTCCGTCGTGGACGACCACCACGGAGTGCCCGTCGTGCTCGAGGTACCGGCGGACGAGTTCAGCCTGGTGAACGTTGTCCTCGGCGACGAGGATGTGGGCGCACACGGTTCGCAGTATGCAGGTCTTCATGGCAGGCAAGCGGAACGCAAACAGGTTCTTCATCGGTTCCGGCGAGCGTGGCCGCCATGAAGGCGCACCTGGTGCTGGCGGCGGTCGCGTTGACCGCGATCCTGCTGACGACGGCCCAGCCGGCCGGGGAGACGTCCCCCGCGGCGGTGCCGACGTCGTCCGCCCCGCCCGTCACCGTCGCCTCGTCCTCTCCGCCGCCGCGGGTGTACACGTCCAGCGCTGACCTGCCCGACGGCCCCGAGTTCCCGGTGGCCGGCGCGGGCGCGTTCCACGTCGTGCCGGGAAGCGGCCCGGTCGTCGGCACGGGTCCGCTCCGCACCTACGCCGTCGAGGTGGAGAACGGCATCACCGTGGACGAGCAGGCCTTCTCGGCGTTCGTGGACGCCACGCTCGCCGACCCGCGCGGCTGGACCGCCCGCGGCGCCCGTTCGGTGCAACGCGTCTCGGGAGCCGCCTCGGTGCGCATCAGGCTGACGTCGCAGCAGACCGCGCGAGCCGTGTGCGGCTTCGAGATCCCGGTCGACGTCTCGTGCCGTGACGGGAACTCCGTCTTCCTGAGCGCCGCGCGCTGGTTCCGCGGCGCGGTCGCGTTCCTGCCGGACCTCGACTCGTACCGGAGGTACGTGGTCAACCACGAGGTCGGCCACGCGTTCGGGTACGGGCACCAGCCGTGCGGCGTGGCCGGAGGGCCGGCGCCGGTGATGATGCAGCAGACGTTCAGCGTGGCCAACGACGAGATCGTCCGCATCACCGGCGGCGTGCCGCAGGGCGCCGTCATCCCGCAGGACGGGAAGGTGTGCACGCCGAACGGCTGGCCGTACCCGTGATCTCGCGCGTTCACCTGTGGTTGAGGTCCGTCCTCACCGCCCAGGCACCTGGACGTCACGCGCTCGCGGCGCACCGGCTGCGGCACTCGCTCGGGCTGAACCCGTGCACGCGCTTGAAGGCGGCGCTGAACCCGAACGCGTCCGCGTACCCCACCTTGCGCGCCACCGCGGCCACCGTCGCCCCCGACTCGGCCAGCAGGTCGGCCGCCAACGCCATCCGCCACCGCGTCAGGTAGGTCAGCGGCGGCACCCCGACCAGCCTGGCGAACCGCCCGGCCAGCGTCGTCCGCGCCACTCCGGCCTCCCTGGCCAGCAGGGCGAGCGTCCACGCCCGTCCTGGATCCGCGTGCATCGAGCGCAGGACCGGCCCGACCACCTCGTCGGCGAGGGCGGCCGGCCACCCGTCACCGTGCTCGCGGTCGAACCAGTCCCGCAGGGCGCACACCATCAACCAGTCGAGGAACCGGTCCGCCACCACACCGGGTCCGCCCAGGCCGATGTGCTCGTAGAAAGCCGCGCACTCCTCGGTCCCGGGCACCACCAGTGCTCCGGGCAGGATCGAGACGAGGCGCCGGGCCACCGCCCCCATCGCGTTGTACGTGCCGCTGACGACCGTTGCACGCCCCTCGACTGCAACAGCCCCCTGCACCACAACGATGTCCCCGGCCTTCGCGACCTCACCGCGCACCTCGACCTCACCCGAAGCCACAGCGCATAACGTGAGCCCGCCGAACACCTCCGCCCCGTCCACCTCGGTCCGGCGCACCCCGGCGCCCTCCGCGCGCATCCCGCGCAGCAGCTCGTCGAACGGCTCCATGCTCCTCAAGATACGGCCTGAACGATCGAACATCATCGATGAACTCTCGCCCATGTCGCGGCGCCCGCCGTGGAGGTTGGCTATCCCCATGACACAAGAGATCCTGGTCGTGGGCGCCACCGGCAAGACGGGCCGCCGGGTGGTTCGAAGCCTGGAAACCCGCGGCGTCACCGTCCGCAAAGCCTCCCGCGCCACCGGTTTCGACTGGAACGACACCACTACCTGGAAGCCGTTCCTCGAAGGCGCCGACGCCGCCTACCTCATCGCCCCGGAAGACCCGGCCGCGGCGGCCCCGTTCACCGACCTGGCCACCACCGCGGGCGTCCGCCGCCTGGTCCTGCTCTCCGGCCGAGGCCTCGACGAGACACCACCGGCCCTCTTCGAAGGCATGCGAGCCGCCGAAGCGGCGCTCCGCGCCAGCACGGCGACGTGGACCATCCTGCGGGCCAACAACTTCCACCAGAACTTCTCCGAAGAGGTCTGGCAGGCCGAGGTCGAGTCCGGCACCCTGTTCCTCCCGGTCGACGACACCCCGGAGCCGTTCGTCGACGTGGCCGACATCGCCGAGACGGCCGCCCTGGCCCTCACCACCGACGACCACCACGCCCAGACCTACAACCTCAGCGGCCCGGAACCCATCACGTTCGACACCGCGCTGGCCAAGATCTCCGCGGCCACGGGCCGCACCACCACCCTGAC
This sequence comes from Lentzea jiangxiensis, assembly GCF_900104175.1. Lineage (GTDB taxonomy): Bacteria > Actinomycetota > Actinomycetes > Mycobacteriales > Pseudonocardiaceae > Lentzea > Lentzea jiangxiensis. The sequence goes on along the minus strand of NZ_FNIX01000010.1, from coordinate 142,486 downwards.
CCGCCTCGCCCCGGACGAGTACGCGCAGCGCCTGCGCGCCCAAGGCGTCCCCGACGAGGTGGCCACCGAACTGAACATGCTCTATGCGGGCATGCGGGCAGGCGTGCTGGCCACCGCGACCACCGATCTCGAGACCCTCCTGGGCCGCCCGGCCACCAGCTTCGACACCTACGTGGCAGAAACCTGGTCCTGACGGGGCAACAACAGGTGCACGGCAAACCCCGCCGCCGTCGCCAGCACCGCCTGGTAGACGACCGAGACCTGGTAACCGCCCCCCACGAGGAACGCGGCGTCCAGCCCGGTCGTCCACCAGCCGGCCAGCTCACCGAGCCCCACCACGTGCCACCCGAAGAACCCGGCACACCACCCGGCAACGGCCCAGGCGGCCCGCCCACCCCGCCGCACCAGCAGCACCACCGACACCGCGGCCACGGAGTTGAAGACGAGCCCGATCCCCGACAGCGTGGCGTCGGCACTCCAGACCAGGCCGGCCACCGTCTGCAGCACGAGAACGCCAACGACCAGCCCGATGCCCAACCGCGTCTTGTCCACGGCCCGATTATTCAGCCGAGAGTCCGCAGTGGTTCGTTGCACTGCGTCCAAGGTCGGTCGGCCCCCATTGCTGCATATGGCGGCTGCCTGGGCGGCGTTTGGTTGAAATCGTTCCCAAGTGGGTCTTGGGGACATCACCGCAGACGCGGTGCGCACGGCGTTGACGGAACACGACCGCATGGGGCTGGCGGAGTTCTGCGACCACCACGGCTTCGACCGGCTGCGCAACTACGTGATCGCCGACGGCGGCCGCCGGTACGGCACGCGGGTGATCGCCGCCGCCGCCCACGGCCACCTGCCTGATCGCGCGCCGCTGCGGCCGTCGGACGTCGCGGACGACGACGCGGTCAACGAGACCTTGAAGGGCCTGAGGTTCGAGGTCAAGGAACTGCGGCCGCCCAAGTGGACGCGGGAGGAGCTGATCCTCGCCTGCTCGCGGCTCTTCTCGAACAACCTCGTGGCGCAACGAGCGAACGATCCGGCGGTGCGGGAACTGGCGCAGCTCCTGCAGCGGCTGCCGTTCCACGCCCCAGAGGACCGGGGGCTCAACTTCCGTTCGGTCAACAGCGTCCAGCGCAAGCTCTACGACCTGCAGACCAGCCTCCCGGACTACGCCAAGAAGGAAACCCGCGGCGGAGCTCTCGACGAGGTCGTCATCGACGAGTTCAGGGCCAATGAGATCGACATGCACCGGCAGGCCGCCGCGATCCGCGCACAACACGAAACCAGGGCGTGGGCCTTGTTCTCCGCGGAGGGCGAGCGGAAATACGGCGGCAACACCGGCTACCCGGACGTGCTGGGGTCGAGCTACGTCTACGACAACAACGTCGGCCGCTCCCAACAACTCCGCGAAGGCCACGTCATCGCCATCCGCGACGGCGAGGACGTGCTCGGCGTCGCCAGGATCTCCCGCATCGACCACCAGGAGGACGTGCCGAAGGAGCAGAAGGTCTGCCCGCGCTGCCAGGGCGGCCGCTTCGACGAGCGCAGGGTCCAACGCCCCCGCTACCGCTGCCGCCGCACCAGCTGCCACCACGAGTTCGAGCAGCCTGAAACCAAGCCCACCAAGGTGACCCAGTACGTCGCGTACTACGGCGGCACCTGGCGCGCGCTCGACGGCGCCATCACCGCCGACGAGCTCAAGGAGGCGTGCACCGACGAAGCGGTGCAGAACGCGATCCGCCCCTTGGACGTGGCCAAGCTGGGAGCGATGCTCACTCGCGTCGCCGTGCCACTGCCCTCGCAGGTGGCGGAAGAACGTGTCGCGGCCAAGGTGAAGACCGCACGCCGCACCATCACAGAGCGGGACGAGACCGCCGGTGCGGATGACGAGGCACCCAGGGGAGGCCGGCGCGAAAGAAGGACGAAGGCCCGAAACGGCCAGGACAAGTTCAGGAAGAAACTGGTCCAGCGCTACGGCCACGTCTGCGCGATCACCGGTCCGTGCCCCGCAGAAGTGCTCCAGGCGGCGCACCTCCGCAGCTTCGCCGAACACGAGACCCACAACCTGGACGAGGGCGTCCTGCTCCGCGCTGACGTGCACCTGCTCTTCGACAACGGCCTTCTGGCGATCGACCCCACCACCTGGCGCGTGGTTCTCGCCCCGTCGCTGAGCGAGTACCAGGACTACGCCAAGTTCGACGGCGTTGAGTTCGCGATGGGCCCCTGCAAGAAGGCGATCACGGACCACTTCGTCGCGGTCACCGCGAACTGGATGTAGGCGCTTGGCCGGAACGACGAAGGCCGCCGACCTGTCGGTGCAGGTCAGCGGCCCTTCAGTCCAGCGCCCCTGGCAGGATTCGAACCTGCGACCTCGGGATTAGAAGTCCCTCGCTCTCTCCACTGAGCTACAGAGGCTGGAAGGGTGCGCAGACGGCCACGAACCGTGGTCGCCGATGCCCCCACCGGACACATCGTCCGGAGTCGATCGACTGTTTCCGCCCTACGACCAAATGGGTGATGAAAACGGTCTAAACGTGACGCGAATCACATCTGAGGGGCCGTTGAGGCTCTCTCCACGAGGGAAACGTCGAGTCTCGTCGGCCGGGGCGGTCTGGCTCCGGCCAGTAATTTCAGGGCCAGTTCGCCGGCTCGGCGGCCCTTGTCGGCCAGGGGTTGACGCACAGTAGTCAGCGGGGGGTCGCTGTAGGCCGCCTCGGGGACGTCGTCGAAGCCGACGACGGAGAGGTCGGTCGGGACGGTGAGGCTCAGGTCCCGGGCTGCTTGCAGGGCGCCGAAGGCCAGTTGGTCCGACGTGCACAGCAAAGCGCTCGGGCGTGGCTCGCGGGTCAGCAACCACCGCGCGCCCAGTCGTCCGAGTTCGCGATCACTGCCGCGGGCCTCCCACACCGGAACATTGTCCGGTTTCACCCCGGCTTTTTCCAAAGTATCGAGGTAGCCGCCCAGGCGGTCCCGGCTCACGCGGAACGGCACGTCCGAACGGCGCTCTTGCGAGACCGGGCCCGATGCTCCGTCCGGATGCAGGGCGAAGGTCAGGATGCCCAAGCGGGTGTGGCCGAGGCGGAGCAGGTGTGAGGCCGCGGCGCACGTGCCGGCGTAGTCCTGGACTTCCACCCGCGCGGAGTCCGGCAGCACGGGCTGGTCGATCACGACCAGCGGCAGGCCGCGGGCCGCCACGGCGTCGAGGGCCGGGGCGGAGTCCGGCAGCGAGTAGGCGACCATCACGTCGGCCTGGGCCCGCGAGACGATCGACGGGCGCGGGCCGCCGGTGGAGTTGCCCGGCATCAGGACCAGGCTGTGGTCGTGGCCGTCGACGGTGGACGCCAGGCCGTCGAGCACGATCGACAGCGCCGGGTCGGAGAAGGCGCCGGACAGGCCCTGGGGCAGCATGAAGCCGACGGCCGCGGACGAGCGGGTGGCCAGGGAGCGGGCGACCGGGTCGGGACCCGCGTAGCCCAGGGAGCGCGCCGTTTCGAGGATGCGTTCGCGCAGTGACGACGAGAGCTGGTCCGGGCGGTTGTACGCGTTCGACACCGTTGCCCTCGAGACCCCTACGGCCGCGGCGACGGTGTCCAGCGTCGGCCTGCGTCGGCGGTCGGAGTCCACGGACGCATCGTATGCGAGAGATCGCACCTCGACCGCTGGCGGCGCTGAAGCGCTTCAGTCATGCTGGGACGCATGTCCCCACGTCTGGCCACGTTTGTCGTGTTCCTCCTGAACGGCGCTGTCTTCGGCACCTGGGCCGCTCGTGTGCCCGCGCTCGCCGAGCAGGTCGGCGCAGAGGTGGGCAGTCTCGGGCTCGCGTTGCTCGGGGCGAGCGTCGGGCTCGCGGTGACGGCACCGCTGGCGGCGCGGATTTGCGCGGTCCACGGGTCGCGTGGCGTGCTGATAGCGAGCTCTCTCCTCAGTCCGTTGCTTCTGCCCGTGCTCGCGCTATCGGAGTCGCCGCTGCAGCTTGGGCTGAGCCTGGTCGCGCTGGGCGCGAGCATCGCCGCGATGGACGTGTCGATGAACGTCGCGGCGGTGGTGGTCGTTCGCAGCCTGCAGCGGCCGTTGATGCCGCAGTTCCACGCGGGGTTCAGCGTCGGCGGGCTCATCGGGTCGTTGGGCAGCGCCGCCGCCGCTCAGGCGCATTGGACGCCTATGAGGCACTTTCTTCTCGCGGCGTTCGTCGGCCTCGTGGTGACCGCGCTCATCGCGAAGAGCATTCCCGGTGGAGTAGGGGAGCGGCACAGGGAAGAAGTCTCCGAACGGGAGAACGTGCTCAAGAGCCCGGTCCTCTGGCTGTTGGCGAGCGTCGCGCTGTGCAGCGCTATCGCCGAAGGGGCGGCGGCGGACTGGTCGGCGCTGTTCATGGTCCGTGAGCGGGGCATGGGCGACGCGGCGGGCGCATACGCCTATGCGGGCTTCTCCGTCACGATGGGGCTCGCACGGTGGTTCGGCGAACCGATCCAGCGCAAGCTCGGCCCTCACCGCCTGCTCGCCGCGGGCGGTGGTCTCGCCGCGACGGGCCTGGCGCTCGCGGTGCTCGTCCCGCACCCCGCCGCCGGGTACGCCGGGTTCGGTCTGGCCGGGCTGGGGCTCGCGTTCTCGTTCCCGGTGGTCATGGACCTGGCCAGCGAGACCGGCAAGCGCGCGGACGGCAGCGGTGGCGAGCGTCAGCTCGGGCTGGTGACGACCATCGCCTACACCGGGTTCCTCGCCGGGCCGCCGATCGTGGGTGGCCTTGCCCACGTCAGCTCGCTCGTGGTGTCGCTCGGGTTCGTGGCGCTCGTCACCGCGCTGATCATCCCGGCGACCTTGCTGGCCAGGCGTGCGGCTAGGCGGACGGCATCCGTTTGAGCGCTTCCAGGGCGATCGGCGCCAGCGAGTCGCGCGCCCTGGCCTCCGTGGCGCCGCCGCCGATGCCGATGGCGACCAGCAGCGACTCGTCGCGCGTCACGGCGATGGTGGCGGTGCACACCATGTCCTTGGACTCCTGGCCGCAGCTCAGCCACGTGGCGTGCTTGCCCGTCTCGACCGCGCGGCCGTCCTTCTGGATCCTCTTCGACTCGTCGAACGACCGGTACGGCACCGCGACCAGCACGTATGCGTTCTCCTTGAGCGTGTAGAGGCATGAGTTCGCCATCTCCTGGCGCGGCACGGGGTTGAACCTGAGCGTCCCGACCGGCTTGAGGTCCTTCTCCGTCACCAGCGCGCACGGGTCGACGCCCGCGGTCTTGCGCGGCTTCTCGATGGCCAGCGGCGGCAGCGGCGCCGCGATGGGTTCGCCCTGGACGCGGTAGGCGCAGCCGGCCACGGAGAGCACCACGAGCAGCAGCAGGAGAGAACGGCTCACACGGGGCAACACTAGAGGGTCGTAGGCTCCGTGACGTGCCAATCGAACGCTCCACCAGAACGGGTTTGGTGCCCCTCGTCGTCATCGGCTTCGCGGTGGCGGCCCTCGCCGCCGTCGCGCTCAGCTCGTTCGAGAGCACCCCTCCGGCAGGGCTGCTCATCGTGCGCGTGCTGACCGAGACGGGTGCGGTGGTGACCATCGGCTCGTTGTTGTTGGCGGCTTTCCTCGTACCACCGCAGAAGTCCGGCACTCTCGCCGCGGACGGTTACGCCGCGATGCGCACAGCCGGGTGGTTTGCGCTGGTGTGGCTCGTTGGCGCCCTGCTGTCCGTGCCGTTCAACACAGCGGCCGCGATCGACCGTCCCGTGAGCTCGTTCAGCTTCAGCCAGATGATCGCGACGGCGATGCTGCTGGAGCAGTCCAAGGCGTGGATGCTGACGGCGATCATCGTGGCGTTGCTCGCACTCGGCTGCCGTCTGGTGCTCTCGTGGGGATGGACGACCGTCCTGCTGTTCGGCGCGATCTTCGCGCTCGTCCCGGTCGCGGTCACCGGCCACTCGTCGTCGGGTGGGTCGCACGACATGGCGACGAACAGCCTGTTGTTCCACCTCATCGCCGCGGTGCTGTGGGTGGGCGGCCTCGTCGCTTTGCTGGCGCACGGCAGACGTGGCGGCGCTCACCTCCCGCTGGCCACGACGAGGTTCTCGAAGATCGCGCTGGTCAGCTGGATCGTGATGGCCGTCTCGGGCGTGGTGAACGCCCTCGTGCGCATCACGCCGACCGACCTCGTGACGTCCACCTACGGCTGGCTGACGCTGGGCAAGCTCGCCTGCCTGCTGCTGCTCGGCGTGTTCGGCTACTTCCAGCGCGAACGCGGCGTCAAGGGCGTGGTCGACGGCAAGCCGCACGCGCTGCTCAAGCTCGCCGGCGTCGAGTTCCTGCTGATGATGTTCACCATCGGCCTGGCCGTGGCGCTGGCCCGCACGCCTCCGCCCGGCGGCAGCGTCGAGCTGCCCAGCCGCGTGGAGATCGCGATCGGCTACGACCTCGACGGCCCGCCGACCTTGACGAGCATCCTCTTCGACTGGCGCTTCGACCTGGTCTTCGGCACCGCCGCCCTGACGCTCGCGCTGCTCTACGTGCTGGGCGTGCGCAGGCTGACCAAGCGCGGTGACAAGTGGCCCGTCGGACGCACGGTCGCGTGGCTGTGCGGCTGCTTCACGCTGCTGTTCGCGACGTCGTCGGGCATGGGCCGGTACTCGCCGGCGATGTTCAGCGTGCACATGGAAGCCCACATGGTGCTGTCCATGCTGACCCCGATCCTGTTCGTCCTGGGCGGGCCGGTCACGCTGGCGTTGCGCGCGCTGCCGGTCAACAAGGAGGTGCCGGGACCGCGCGAGTGGGTGCTGGCCTTCGTGCACTCACCGGTCGCGCGCCTGCTGACGAACCCGTTCGTGGCGCTGGCCCTGTTCGTCGGGTCCTTCTACGCGCTCTACTTCTCGGGGCTGTTCGAGGCCGCGCTGCCGTTCCACTGGGCGCACCTCGCGATGAACGCCCACTTCATCCTCGCCGGCTACGTCTTCTACTGGCCCGTGATCGGCGTGGACCCGTCACCGAACAAGCTGCCGCCGCTCGGGCGGTTGGGGCTGTTGTTCGCGTCGATCCCGTTCCACGCGTTCTTCGGCGTCGTGCTGATGAGCTCCGCGACCGTCATCGGCGAGCAGTTCTACCGCGGCTTGGCGTTGCCGTGGGTGCAGAACCTGCTGGAGGACCAGCGGCTCGGCGGTGGCATCGCCTGGGCGGCGGGGGAGATCCCGTTGCTGGTGGTCATGGTCGCCCTGCTCACGCAGTGGGCGCGGCAGGACGGCCGGGACGCGAAACGGCTGGACCGCAAGGCCGACGCCGATGGCGACGCCGACCTCGAGGCCTACAACGCGATGCTGCGCAAGATGGCCGGGAAGGACTAGACCGACAGCGGCCGGCGGAAGCCGCGGACCGCGAAGAACGCGCCCGCCAGTGCGATCACGCCGCTCGTGACCAGCGCCCCGGCCACCCCGGTGACCGGCTGGGCGAGCGCCAGGCTGCGGGCGGCGTCGACCGCGTAGGTCAGCGGGTTGACCTTCGCGATCGCCTGCAGCCAGCCGGGCAGACCGGTGACCGGCACGAACGCGCTGGACGCGAACATCAGCGGGAACATCGCCAGGAAGCCGACGGTCTGCATCAGCTCCGCCTTGCGGACCCACGCGGCGATCGCGATGAACACCCAGCTCAGCGCCCACCCGACGACCAGCGCGAGGCCCAGGGCGGCGAGGGTGCCGAGCATGCCGCCGTCCGGGCGGAAGCCGAACACCAGGACGCCGAACGCGATCATCAGCACGAGCTGGAACGCGGTGCGGACCGCGTCGGACAGGTTGCGCGCCAGCAGAACCGTGCTCGGGCGGATGGGCAGCGAACGGAACCGTGCGAGCACACCGTTCGACATGTCCTGCACGAGCCCGATGCCGGACGCGAGAGAGGACTGCATCGCGGTGTTCACGAGGATCGCGGGCAGCAGGAAGTTGATGTAGCTCATGCCCGGCGGGAAGTTCGCCGTGGACGTGATGCTGCCGAAGATCTGGCTGAACAGCGTCAGCATGATCAACGGCTGCAGGATGCTGAAGAACACCAGTGCGGGCGTGCGCAGCAGCGCACGTAAAGAGCGGCCGGTCAGCACGAGGACTTGCGTCGGGTAGCTGCTGCCGTGCCAGGTCGAAGTCGCCATGATTTCCCCCTAGTTCGCGGCGAGCGTGAGGTAGACGTCGTCCAGAGTGGGCTCTTTGAGGCCGATTTCGTGCGCCTCCAAGCCGTTGTCGTCCAACGCGCGCACGACCGTCGCAAGGTCGCGTGACGCGCTGACGGGGGTCGTGAGCGTGAGGCCTTCCGAGGCGGGCGTCAGCCCCACGGAGGAGATGGCCTTCACCGCGATGTCCACATCGGACGCGGAGTCGAGTGTGACCGTCACCGTGCGCTGGCCGACCTGAGCCTTCAGCTCGGCGGAGGTGCCGGACGCGACGACCTTGCCGTGGGACAGCACGGTGATCGAGTCGGCGAGCCGGTCGGCCTCGTCGAGGTACTGGGTCGTGAGCAGCACGGTCGTGCCGTCCGCGACGAGCTTCTCGACGATCTCCCACATCGCGAGGCGGCTCGCCGGGTCGAGACCCGTGGTCGGCTCGTCCAGGAACAGCACCTCGGGGTTGCCGACGAGCGACGCGGCCAGGTCGAGGCGCCGCCGCATGCCGCCGGAGTAGGTCTTGGCGTTGCGCTTCGCGGCGTCGGTGAGGTCGAACTGCTCCAGCAGGTCGTCCGCGCGCTGGTGGGCCTGCCGGCGGCTCGCGCCGAGCAGCCGCGCGATCAGCACGAGGTTGTCGTGGCCGCTGAGCTGCTCGTCGACGGCGGCGAACTGGCCGGTGAGGCCGATGCGGCTGCGGACCTCGTGGCTCTGCTTCACCACGTCGAACCCGGCGACCTTCGCGCTGCCGGCGGACGGCGGCAGCATCGTGGTGAGGACGTTGACCAACGTGGTCTTGCCGGCTCCGTTGTGGCCGAGCAGGCCGAGAACCGAGCCCTTCTTCGCGGTGACGCTCACGCCGTCGAGCGCGTTCACGTCGCCGAACTGCTTGCCCACCTCGTGGGCTTCGATCATGAGCTCAGTCATCTGCTCCCCCTGGTCGGAGCGCTCCGTGCAGGAACAGCTCCACGATGGCGGCGGGTTCGGCGGTGGTCTCGCCGAAACCCGTGCCCATGCGGCTCGTGAAGACGGCGCCGAGCAACATCCGCCCGGCGAGGTCGGGGCTGACGCGCAGGTCCGCGTCGCCGAACAGGCCGGCGACGGCGTCGGTCAGCTGCTGCATGCCGACCGGCGGCCCCTTGTGCTTGCGGTGGTCCTCGTCGCGCGGGTGGTAGCCGGACTCGCGCAGCGCGCCGATGACGCCCCACATGCGGTCGAGGTAGCCGCTGAACGCCGCCACGCCCGCCGTCAGCCGTTCCTGCAGCGGCACGTCCGCCGGGATCGCCTCGAGGCGGGCGACCTCCTCGTCGGAGTGCAGCGCGCGCTGGATGCACGCGTCGAGCAGCTCCGCCTTGTCCTTGAAGACGCGGAACACCGTGCCTTCCGCGATCCCGGCCGCGGCGGCGATCTGGCTGGTGGTGACGTTCGCGCCGGCCCTCACGACGAGCGGAAGCGCGGCCTGGACGATCGCCTCGCGGCGGTCTTCCGGGCTCATCGCGGGGGCGCGGCGGCGGCGTGGTTCCTCTGGCACGTCCGCCACCTTATGAGTGAGTACTCACTCACGTCAATGAGTGGGCGCTCACTCACTCGCGCCGCTCCAGTGCCGCACTAGCACACGACACCGACGATTCCGCTGCCCGAGGCGCTCCAAGATCTCGACCTGTCCACAACCCGCGGGTAATCCACAGATCCGCGCACGCCCGGCCCGCCCCACCCGTCCCCGGAGCACCCTGGACCGGAACCCGCGACCTGGAGGCGAGCCCGATGTCCTGGAATTCCACCGTGATCACCGTTGTTGGCACTGTCGTCAGCGACGTCACGTACAAGCACGGCGAAGACGGCAAGACGAACGCGTTCTTCCGGATCAGCTCGACCGAACGCCGGTACAACACGGCACTCGGCGAGTGGGAGGACGGCGAGACCTTGTGGCTCGGGGTGTGGTGCTGGCGCAAGCTGGCCGACAGCGTGAAGACCACGCTGTCCAAAGGTGATCCCGTGGTCGTCCAGGGCAAGCTGCGCGTCCGCACCTACGAGAAGGACGACGTGAAACGGCAGTCGTTCAACGTCGACGCGGCACACGTCGGACTGGACTTGAGCCGCGTGCAGTCACTGGGCTCAGCCCCGCTCGTTGAACAGCGCGTCGCCGACGACCCGGCCGAGGAGCCGATCCCGTTCTGATCGGGCTTGAGCCGTTCGGGGCAAACGAGCGGCGGTAGTTCGGGAACCCACCCGATCGGGCACCACCGCCGGACAAGATGCGCGTACCGCGAACCACGAAGAAGGAGGGAAGCTCGTAGGTCGGGACCACCGAGGCCCGATCGCCGAGGGTCGTTCACGTTCGAACGGAACGAGCAGGTCACCGAGTCGCGTGACCCTCTGTTCGCGGCCGGACGCGGGCTACTCGGCGACCGAGGTCAGGAGCCTCCGGGCACCGCTCTACGATCGCCGCCATGGCCGAGTTCATCTACACCATGAAAAAGGTGCGCAAGGCGCACGGTGACAAGGTCATCCTCGATGACGTCACGATCATGTTCTACCCCGGCGCGAAGATCGGTGTGGTCGGTCCCAACGGCGCCGGCAAGTCGAGCGTGCTCAAGATCATGGCGGGGTTGGACACGCCCAACAACGGCGAGGCGTACCTGTCGCCCGGCTACACCGTCGGGATCCTGCAGCAGGAGCCGCCGCTCAACGAGGAGAAGACCGTCCTCGGCAACGTCCAGGAGGGCCTGGGCGAGATCAAGGTGAAGCTGGACCGCTTCAACGAGATCGCCGAGCTGATGGCGACCGACTACTCCGACGAGCTGATGGAGGAGATGGGCAAGCTCCAGGAGGAGCTCGACCACGCCGACGCGTGGGACCTCGACTCCCAGCTGGAGCAGGCGATGGACGCCCTGCGCTGCCCACCGCCGGACGCCGACGTCACCAAGCTCTCCGGTGGTGAGCGCCGCCGCGTCGCGCTGTGCAAGCTGCTGCTGAGCAAGCCCGACCTGCTGCTGCTCGACGAGCCCACCAACCACCTGGACGCGGAGAGCGTCCTGTGGCTCGAGCAGCACCTCGCGCAGTACGCCGGCGCCGTGCTCGCCGTGACCCACGACCGGTACTTCCTCGACAACCTGGCCGAGTGGATCCTCGAGATCGACCGCGGCCGGACCCACCCGTACGAGGGCAACTACTCCACCTACCTGGAGAAGAAGGCCGAGCGTCTCGCGGTCCAGGGCAAGAAGGACCAGAAGCTGCAGAAGCGCCTCAAGGACGAGCTCGACTGGGTGCGCTCCGGCGCCAAGGCCCGCCAGGCCAAGTCCAAGGCGCGTCTCGACCGCTACGAGGAGATGGCGGCCGAGGCCGAGAAGACCCGCAAGCTCGACTTCGAGGAGATCCAGATCCCGCCGGGCCCGCGTCTGGGCAGCGTCGTGGTCGAGGTCGACAAGCTCAAGAAGGGCTTCGGCGACCGGGTCCTGATCGACGGCCTGTCGTTCACGTTGCCGCGCAACGGCATCGTCGGCGTCATCGGTCCGAACGGCGTCGGCAAGACGACGCTGTTCAAGACCATCGTCGGGCTCGAGAAGCCGGACGAGGGCGACGTCAAGGTCGGCGAGACGGTCCTGCTGTCCTACGTCGACCAGAACCGCGGCGGCATCGACCCGAAGAAGACGGTGTGGGAGGTCGTGTCCGGCGGGCTCGACTACATCCACGTCGGCAACGTCGAGATGCCGTCCCGCGCGTACGTCAGCGCGTTCGGGTTCAAGGGTCCGGACCAGCAGAAGCCCGCGGGCGTGCTGTCCGGTGGTGAGCGCAACCGCCTGAACCTCGCGCTCACGCTCAAGCTCGGCGGCAACCTGATCCTGCTGGACGAGCCGACCAACGACCTGGACGTCGAGACCCTGGGCTCGCTGGAGAACGCTCTCGAGCAGTTCCCCGGCTGCGCCGTCGTGATCTCTCACGACCGGTGGTTCCTCGACCGCGTCGCCACGCACATCCTCGCGTGGGAGGGCACGGACGAGGACCCCTCGAAGTGGTACTGGTTCGAGGGCAACTTCGAGGGCTACGAGAAGAACAAGCTCGAGCGCCTGGGTGCGGACGCCGCGAGGCCGCACCGTGTCACGTACCGCAAGCTGACACGGGACTGAGAGGGCAACGGCGACGTCGTGGCGGCGAGCGGCGAGGCGCGGGCGAACGTCGAGGTGAGCACGCTGGTCGTGCCCGCCTGGATGCTGCGTTGGCGCGCACCGGAGCTCGCTCTGGTGCTGGGCGAGCGCGCGGTCGCGCTCGCCTCGGCCCGCCGCGACGAGGCCGACCGCCTGCGGGCGGAGTCGCTCGTGGTCTTCGCGGGCAACCGCGTGGGCCGCGGCGTCCGCTTCGCCGACCGGGCGCTCGACGCCTTGAAGGCGGCCGAGGCCGCCGGTGAGCACGAGACCGGATGGCTGCTGCGGGTCGAGCTGGCGGCGTGCGCACGCTCCGTGGGTGCGCCGCTGACGGGGTTCGCGGCGGTCATGCCGGTGCTGGAAGCGCCGGACGTGCCCGCCGAACTGCGGGCCTCCGCTCTGGTGCAGGCCAGCGAATGTCTCGTCACGGTCGGCCGCGGCGACGAGCCCGCACGGGCTCTCGCCGAGGCGGACCAGCTCTACGTCGCCGACACGACGCTCGACGAGGACACGCGTCTGCTGCTGCGCGGGCTGATCCGCGCGGTGCAGGCCGCGCAGCACCGGCGGTGGGGCGACGTCGCCGCCGCCATCGGTGCCGCACGCGAAGGACTGGACCTGCTGAGCAGGTTCTCCGACCCGGCCGCGGACAGCGGCCAGGGCGTCGGCTGCCTCACGCTCGAGTTGGTGCTCGCGTTGATGGACGCGAACCGCCTGCACGACGCGGGCGAGGCCGGCGCCCCGTTGCTCCACCTCCCGGTGCGCGCTCCGTCGGCGTCCACGACGGGCTGGTTGCGCCTGGCCCTGGCGACGCGCGTGCACCTGCCGGCAGGCCGCGTCGCACTGGCCCGCGAGATGTTGCGCGAGGCCGCGGTGAGCGCCGAACGCCACCAGCTCGACACGGTGCTGGCCGAGAGCCTGCTCGCGCTGGCCCACGTGAACGAGGTGTCCGGCGACCTGGCCGACGCGCTGTCCAACCTGCGCTCCGCCCACGCCGCCGAACGCCGCCGTGCCCGTGCCGTCTACGCGGTGCGCGCCCGGCTCGCCGCCGAGTTCTCCGGTGTCCACCGCCAGCCGGCCGACCTGCACCAGCAGCTGGCCGGTCTGCTCCGCCCGGTCGAGGGCGCGCAGGTGGTCACCGACGGCGTTCTGCCCGCCGCTGTGAAGCAACAACTCCGGCAGTGGCGCCCAGTCCAGGTCCGCAAGGGCGATGGGCTGAAGGTCAAGCGCGCCCGGCGCGCTGCCGAAGACATGACCGTGGAGGGTTTGTCCGCGGCACGACAACACGCCGCCGACCGGTGGCGCATGGTCCAGCCGTTCGGCGAGCCCGATGACAAGACCTCGGAACCCGTGGAACCGCCACCCGCATCATTGCCTTCCTCTCCCTCCCCCACCTCCGCCTCCCCGTCGTCCTCGGAGCGCACCGTCCCCGCCTCCGGCCTGATCGCCTCCGCCGGTGCCATGGTGAGCGGCCGCCGCCGCGCCGCCCGCGTGGCCGCCGGCGAGATCGACGACCGCCCGACCACCATCGCCGAGATCCCCGTCGCGACCGACCCTCCCCCCGCTGCGCCGCCGGCCTCCGAGCCGCCCGCACCGCAGCCGCCCGCTCCCGAACAGCCCGCACCGCAGCCGCCCGCCCCGCAGGAGCAGCTGACCGTCGAGCAGCAGCGCAAGCGCAAGGTCGAGCAGCAGCTCATGGAGCTGCAACGCGAAGCCCGCCGTCAGATCGAGGAGGAACGGCAGGCCCGCGCCGAACAGCGCGCCCAGGCCGAACGCGAGGCCCGTGCCGCCGAGGAGGCAGCGCGCCAGGAGGCCGAACGCCAGGAAGCCGCCCGGCTCGCGGCGGCGCGCAAGGAAGCGGCCGAGCAGGAGGCCGCGCGCCAGGAGGCCGCCCGGCAGGAAGCCCTCCGCCAGGAGGCGGCCCGGCAGGAACTCGCCCGCCAGGAGGCAGCCCGACAAGAGGCCGAACGGCAAGAAGCCCTTCGCCAGGAGGCAGCCCGGCAGGAACTCGCCCGGCAGGAACTCGCCCGGCAGGAACTCGCTCGGCAGGAGGCGGCCCGCCAGGAGGCAGCGCGCCAGGAAGCCGCCCGCCAGGAGGAGGCCAGGCGCGAAGCCGCACGACTGGAAGCGGTCCGCCGCGACGTCGCCCGCCAGGAGGCGGCCCACCAGGAGGTCGCGCGCCGCGCCGGGGAACGGGAGGCCGCCCGTGCGGAGGCCCCCGCCCGCGACGAGGCGGCCCAGCCCCAGCAGGAAAGCGTCCTGGACATGCTCAAGGCCCAGGGCCTGAGGGCAGGCGGCCGGAGGCGGGCCCGCGAGGCCGAGCCGGAATCCCGGCCCGATCCCCGGGCCGCCGCCCCGTCGTGGCGCGTCGAACCGCCGACGAGCCTGCGCCGGGACGAGCCGTCCGCGGAGCCCTCGTCGCAGGACCGCTCCACGATCCCGGACTCGTCGGACAACCCCGCGCGCCCCGGCCTGTCGGCCGCGTTCTCCCGGGCCCCGGCGGCTCCGGACTTCGGTCCCCACCTCGACGAGCCGGCGTACCCGTCGCACACCCCGGCGGGCGGTTCCCCCGCGATCCCCGATCCGGACGAGCGCAGGCTTCCGGACCTCGACTTCAGCCTGCTGGACCTCAGCGCGCCGAAGCCGAAGCCGGAGGCGGCCCTCCCCGCCGCGCCGGAGCACCCGGACCAGCAGCCGGAGCCGGACCCCGCGCCGCTGCCCCCGACCCCCGACCCGGTTCCGGCCGTGCCGACCCCGGACGAGGTCCCGCCGTCCCCGCAACCGGACCTGATGACGAGCACCTTCCTGAGCTCGGCGGACGTGGAGGACGACTCCGGCGACATCCCGACGGTCCCGGTGCGCAGGCCCGACCAGCCCCAGCCGGCCTCCGGCACCCAGACGGGTTCCGGGACCCAGACGGGTTCCGGAACGCAGCCGAGCTTCGGCAGCCAGAACTTCGGCGCCCAGAACTTCGGCACGCAGAGCAGCTTCGGCACCCAGTCGGTCTTCGCCACGCCGTCGTCGTTCAACGCGCGGCCGGACTTCGACCCGCAGACCGGTGCGGGGCCAGCGGCCGGCTCCGGCGCCGCGACGGCCGGTGAGCCGGAGTCCGCCGTGGAGTACGACTTCTTCGCCACCGATCCCGGCTCGCCGGCGGAGCCGGACGCGGGCCACGGGACCGGTGGGGACGCCTCGCCCGCCGAACCGGGAGACAGGACGGGCCGGCCGAGCAGCCGTCGCCGTCCGAGCGAGATGAGCCTCGCCGACCTGCTGGCCGAAGCGCTGGTCGCGTACGAGACGGGCCGCCGGTCCGACGAGGAGCAGCTCGAGGCGTCGGACCTGACCCCGGCCGGCTGGGCGGCCGGAGAACCCTCCGCGGAGCAGCCGTCGGGGGAGGCGTCCGGAGTGGAGCAGGGGCCGGCGGCCGAGGCCGAGCCGGTCATGGGGTTCGGCGTGCAGCAGGACGCCGCGGCGGAGACGCTGCCCGGCTCGGCCGTGTCCGGGCAGGAGAAACCGTTCGGGCAGGAAAAGCCGTTCGGGCAGGAGGTCGCGCCGAGTTCGGACAGCTACTTCCAGCCGGGCCGGTTCCTCGGCTCGCAGGAGGCCGGCACGGCGCCGAACCCGGAAACGCCGTCGCTGGACGGGGCTTTCGGATCGGACCTCGCCTTCGGCAGGCGGCGCAGGCCCGTGCCGGAGACGCCTGTCCCGGACGCCTTCCCGTCCAGCCCTTTCTCCGGCACGCAGCAGCCTGTGGCGCGCACGGGGACGAGTCCCGGCTCAGCCACCCCGGTCACGCCCTCGTTCGGGTCACCGCAGGCGTTCGGCTCGGCGCAGCCGGTCGAGAGCGCGCCGGAGTCCGAGCAGGAGAAGACCGGGCCGATCGTGCCGGTCGGTGTCGCGCCGGACAACGAGACCACGGTTCCGATCCGTCGCTTGGGGACGGAAGGTCCCGGCTGGACGTTGCCCGGGACGTGAGGGTGGCGAGCGCCACACCTCAAGACTTGCCCAACTCGTCCGCGGTGGGCTTAGCGGCCCGTCGCGGGCGGGTAGGTGGTCGGAGGCCGGTCCCGTACCCGGCCGATGATCGGTTGTGCCTCACCGGATCGGTGGTTCGCGCGAGCCGGCTCTCGGGGTTGAGCCGATGGCGGGCCGGCCGGGGCGGTGGTGCCTGAAAGTGTTGCCGCCACTGAGGATGTGACTCGATTCAGCCTCGATTCAGTGGTCCGTCAGAGCCCCTCCCGTTGCCGTTGACGGCCGCCACCCCATCTAGGGTGGGGTCGGACCCGGCACACAGAGGTGCCGGATAGCGTGGAGTCGCCTGAAGATGACCTCGACTGGAGCCCCGACCCGAACCGATGACGTCTCCGCGGCCCCCGCCGCGGCTGATGGCAGTCGAACGGCCAGTCCTGAGCAGGTCCGTGACGAGCTGATCGAACGGGCCGCCGCCAATGCCCCCGAACTCGCAGACCTGATCCGCCTTTTCTACCGCCACGTGCCCGCCGAGGAGGTCAACGACGACGACCCGGTGGACCTGGTCGGAGCGGTGCGGTCGAACTACCAGCTCGCCGAGAGCCGCGTCCCCGGACGCGCCGTGGTGCGCATCCTCAACCCGACGCGCAGCGCCGACGGGTGGCAGTGCCCTGTCACCGTCGTGCAGGTCGTCACCGACGACATGCCGTACCTCGTGGACTCGGTCGCGTCCGAGCTCACGCGGGCGGGCGTGCAGGTCCAGCGCGTCGTGCACCCGATCGTCGTGGTGCGGCGCGACCCGGTCACCGGTGAGCGCACGGAGGTGCTGCCGACGGCCGACCCGGCGGATCCGCCGGCGGACGCGCTGGCCGAGTCCTGGATGAACATCGAGGTCGACCTCATCACCGACGCCGGCCGCGCCCGCGAGCTCGAGACCCGGCTGCAGGCGGTGCTGACCGACGTCCGCGAGGTCGTCGAGGACACCGACCGCATGGTCGCCACGGCGCTGCAGCTGGCCGGCGAGCTCGAGAAGGACTCGTCGGAGTCCACCACCGACGGTGCGAAGCTGCTCCAGTGGCTGGCGGACGGGCACTTCACGTTCATGGGCTACCGGCAGTACGAGCTGGTGCACGAGGACGGCGAACCGGCTCTGCGGGCCGTGCTCGCGAGCGGCCTGGGCGTGCTGCGCCAGGACAGCCTCGCCGCTCGCAGCCTCACCGCCGGCCCGGACAACGGCGCGCAGGCGCTCAGCCCCGAGCTGCTGGTGCTCACGCAGGCGAGTGCGCAGAGCAGCGTGCACCGCAGCGTCTACCCGTACTACGTCGGCGTGAAGACGTTCGACGCCGAGGGCAACGTCTCCGGTGAGCACCGCTTCCTGGGCATCTTCAGCACCACCGCGCTGCACGAGGACGTGCTCGACATCCCGGTGATCGAGCGCCGCGTGCGCGAGGTCATCCACCGCGCGGGCTTCCCGCTGCAGTCCTACTCGGGCCAGCGGATGCTCGAGGTGATCCAGAACTACCCGCGCACCGAGCTGTTCTCGGTCGACGCGGAGACGCTCTACCAGACGACCACGGGTGTCATCGCGCTCGCGGAACGCCGCCGGCTGCGGCTGTTCCTGCGCCGCGACCCGTTCGGCCGCTTCTTCTCGTGCCTGGTCTACCTGCCGCGCGACCGCTACACGACGACGAGCCGCCTCGCGATGCAGGAGGTGCTGCTCGCCGAACTCGGTGGCCTGAACCTCGAGTACAGCGCGCGCATCGGCGAGTCCGCCCTGGCCCGCGTGCACTTCATGGTGCACACGGACCCGGCGCGCATGCTGGAGCCGGACGTCCACGCGATCCAGGCCAAGCTCGCCGAGGCCGTCCGCAGCTGGGACGACCGCATGGTGGAGGCGGTCGGCGGCGACGGCGCCGAGTCGGCCACGGAGCAGGGCCAGCGGTTCGCCGCGGTCTTCCCGGAGGCCTACAAGGAGGACTTCCCGGCCTCCACCGGTCTCGAGGACTACCGCCGCATCGAGCGGCTCGCCGAGGGCGACCTCGACATGGTGTTCTACGTGCCGGACAACGCCGAGCCGGGGGAGCGGCGCTTCAAGCTGTTCGTGACCGGTGAGGGCATCACCCTGTCCGACGTGCTGCCGATGCTGCAGCGCATGGGCGTCATCGTGGTCGACGAGCGGCCGTACGAGATCGCCCGCGAAGACGGCGTGCAGTGCTGGATCTACGACTTCGGCCTGCGCATCGACAAGGCCGCGCTCGCGCAGCTGTCCGACGAAGACCTCGACCACGTGCGGGTGCGCTTCCAGGACGCGTTCGCCGCGGTCTGGCGGGGCGAGGCCGAGGTCGACCGGTTCAACTCGCTGGTGCTGCAGGCCGGGCTCACCTGGCAGCAGGCCGCGATGCTGCGCGCGTACGCGAAGTACCTGCGCCAGGCAGGCACGCCGTACTCGCAGGACTACATCGAGGACGCCGTGCTCAGCCACACGAGCGTGGCGATCGCGCTGGTGGCGTTGTTCGAGTCCCGGTTCGACCCGCGCCTGGACGACGCGACGCGCGCCGACCGCACCGAGACGATGGTCGTCGAGACCGGCAAGCTGATCGACGACGTGACGAGCCTCGACGCGGACCGGATCCTGCGCAGCCTGCTCACGCTGATCAACGCCACGCTGCGGACGAACTACTTCTTCCGCGACACCGACGGCAACGCCCGGCCGTACCTGTCGGTCAAGCTCGACCCGCAGGCGATCCCGGACCTGCCGCAGCCGCGGCCGAAGTTCGAGATCTTCGTGTACTCGCCCCGGGTCGAGGGCGTGCACCTGCGCTTCGGCAGCGTCGCGCGCGGTGGCCTGCGCTGGTCCGACCGCCGCGAGGACTTCCGCACGGAGATCCTCGGCCTGGTGAAGGCGCAGGCCGTGAAGAACGCGGTGATCGTGCCGGTCGGCGCCAAGGGCGGCTTCGTCGTCAAGCGCCCGATCCCGGCGACCGGTGACCCCGGCATCGACCGCGAGAACTTCATGGCCGAGGGCATCGCCTGCTACAAGATGTTCATCTCGGGCCTGCTCGACCTCACCGACAACCTGATCAACAACGAGGTCGTGCCCGCGTCGCAGGTCGTGCGCTACGACGGCGATGACACGTACCTGGTCGTGGCGGCGGACAAGGGCACCGCGACGTTCTCCGACATCGCGAACGGCGTGAGCCAGAGCTACGGCTTCTGGCTGGGCGACGCGTTCGCGTCCGGTGGCTCGATCGGCTACGACCACAAGGCCATGGGCATCACGGCCAAGGGCGCGTGGGAGAGCGTGAAGCGCTCGTTCCGCGAGCTCGGCGTGGACACGCAGACCGAGGAGTTCACCGTCGTCGGCATCGGCGACATGTCCGGTGACGTGTTCGGCAACGGCATGATGCTGTCCGAGCACATCCGGCTCGTGGCCGCGTTCGACCACCGGCACATCTTCATCGACCCGAACCCGGTCGCGGCCACCTCGTTCGCCGAGCGGGTGCGGTTGTTCACCGTCCCGCGCTCGTCGTGGGACGACTACGACCGCTCGCTGATCAGCGAGGGCGGCGGCGTCTTCCCGCTGACGGCCAAGTCGATCCCGATCTCCGAACAGGCCCGCGTCGCACTGGGCCTGCCCGAGGGCGTCGCGAAGCTGTCCCCGCCGGAGCTCAAGAAGGCGATCCTGCTCGCGCCGGTCGACCTGCTCTGGAACGGCGGCATCGGCACGTACGTCAAGGCGTCGACCGAGTCGCACGCCGACGTCGGCGACAAGGCGAACGACTCGATCCGCGTCGACGGCAACGAGCTGCGCGTCAAGGTCATCGGCGAGGGTGGCAACCTGGGTCTCACCCAGCGCGGCCGCATCGAGTTCGCGCGCGGCGGCGGCAAGGTCAACACCGACGCGCTCGACAACTCCGCGGGCGTCGACTGCTCCGACCACGAGGTCAACATCAAGATCCTGCTGGACCACCTGGTCCGCGAGGGCTCGGTGGAGCAGCAGCAGCGCAACGAGGTCCTCGCCGAGATGACCGACGAGGTCGGCGAGCTCGTGCTGGCGGACAACTACTCGCAGAACAGCGTCCTCGGCGTCAGCCGGGCGCACGCCGCTCCGATGCTGTCGGTGCACGCGCGTCTCACGGCCGACCTGGAGGCGCGCGGGGCGCTCAACCGCAAGCTGGAGGCGCTGCCGAGCGTCGCGGAGTTCAAGGCGCTGGAGAAGAACGGCGCGGGCCTCACCTCGCCGGAGCTCGCCACGCTCCTCGCGTTCACGAAGCTCACGCTGAAGGAAGAGCTGCTCGCGAGCGACATCCCGACGATCGACACGTTCACCCGCAAGCTCCCGGACTACTTCCCGAGCCTGCTGCGCGAGCGGTTCGGCGCGGAGATCCCGAACCACCCGCTGGCGCGGCAGATCATCACGACCGTCGTGGTGAACGAGGTCGTCGACGGTGGTGGCATCTCCTACGCCTTCCGCCTGGCCGAGGAGATGAGCGCGTCGGCGACGGACGCGGTTCGCGCGTACGCCGTCGTCACCCAGGTCTTCGACCTGCCGTCGATCTGGCGGGAGATCGAGGCGCTGGACACCGCGGTGCCGACGGACGTGCAGGACAGCATGGTCCTGGAGACCCGCCGGTTGCTCGACCGCGCGTCCCGCTGGCTGCTGTCGAACCGCCCGCAGCCGCTCGCGGTCGGCTCCGCGATCAACCGCTTCCGCGGCGTGGTCGAGGAGCTGAGCCCGTACGCCTTCGACCTGTTGCAGGGCAAGGAACTGGCCGTGGTCGCGGGCAAGGCGGACCGGTACGTGGAGCAGGGCGTCCCGGCCGAGCTGGCCCGCAAGGTGGCCGCGCTGCTCTACATGTACGGGCTGCTCGACGTCACCGAGATCGCCGAGCTGGCCGAGCGCGAGTTCGGCCCGACCGGCGGCGCGGGTCCGGAGCGCACGCACCGCGAGACGGCCGAGCTGTACTTCGCGCTGTCCGACCACCTCGACATCGACCACATGCTGGACTCGGTGACGAGCCTGGAGCGCGGCAACCGCTGGCACGCCCTGGCCCGCCTGGCTCTGCGCGACGACTTCTACTCGTCGCTGCGGGCGATCTCCCTCGACGTGCTGAGGGCGAGCGACGAGGGCGACACGGCCACCGAGAAGATCTCCAAGTGGGAGCAGGCCAACGCTTCCCGCCTGGCCCGCTCGCGCGGTGCGCTGGAGGAGATCAACCGGGTCCACCAGTTGGACCTGGCGACCCTGTCCGTCGCCGCCCGCCAGGTGCGGAGCATGGTCAGGTAGCACGCACGGAGCACGAACCGGGGCGCCGCGAAATCCCCTTCGCGGCGCCCCGGTGTCAGTTGAACGTCAGACGACCTGGTCGAGTTCCGCGCGCTGTTCGACCGCCCGGCGGAGCCACTGCCGCCCGACCACGACCACCAGGGCGGCACCGGCCGCCGCGACGGTTCCGGCGGCGGATCCCATCCACAGCCCGAGGACCTCCATGCCGTCGGCGGGCGACGGGATGTCGGCGAACGTGACGAAGACGAACAGCCACGCGAGGACCAGCGCGCCGGCGGCGATGGCCCCGATCGCGACGTTCGTCCACGTGACCGAGCCCGGCTCGAACACGGTGCCCTCACCCGCGCGGTGCAGCACCCCTCCCAGCGCCACCGCCAGCACCTGGAGGCACGCGACGAAGACGATCGCGGAGACCACGAACGGCACTCTCACGGCCTCGTAGGGCGGGAACAGCTCGACCTCGTTCGCCGCGGTCGCCGGGATCACCGCGACCTGTGCGAACAGCCCGCCGAGGAACGCGATGGCGAGCAGGGCCTGCAGGAAGATCACCAGGACACGAGACATGAATCGAGTATCGAGAGCTGCCTATCGACTTTCAATCGCTCTGTGTGGAGGTCCTGTGAAGGTTCGTGCGGTCGTGAGCGGTAGGGTCCCCGCATGGGTGTCTTCGTCACGGGTGTGCGGCCGCGATGGTCGGACATGGATGCGTTCGGCCACGTCAACCACGCCAAAACGGTGACGTTGCTCGAAGACGCCCGGATCGAGCTGCTGTTCACGGAGGCGGCCCGCCACGGTGTCAAGGAACTCGCCGAGGGCATGGTCGTCGCGAAGCTCGTGGTCGAGTACCTCGCGCCGATCGTCTTCACCGGTGAGGACATCGTCGTGGAGATGTCGGTGCGGGAGCTCAAGTCCGCGTCGCTGACGCTCGACTACGTGGTGCGCGGCAGCCGCGAGGTGAACAGCCCGGTGGTCGTCAAGGCGGAGACGCTGATGGCGCCCTTCAACGTGACGACAGCACGTCCGCGGCGGCTGACCGAGGCCGAGCGCGACTTTCTCGCCGGGTGGCGGGCAGGGGGAAATGGTGCCTGAACTGGTGTTGGCCGACGCGGCCGAGAGAGACGACCTCGGGGCGTTCGCCGCACGCGCGGTGCGCCTCGACGCCCAGACGGTGGTGCGGCTGCGCAACCGCAACGAGGAGCTGCTCGACGCGTGGGTCGCCACGCCGTTCGACACCCTGGCCACGCGAACCGTTGCGGGACAGGCGAATCCGGCCGACGTCACGGTGTCCGGATCGGAGCTGCTGACGGGTCTCGCGGTCATGCGCGACGAGCGCATCGACCCGGGACCGGCCAAGGACCTGATGTGGCGCTCGGCCCTGCCGCCCGCGGAGGGCTGGCTCGTGGTCGACCGGCTGCCCGTCGAGGTCGTCGCGGAGATCGCGGACGAGGGCGTCGAGGTGGCGCGGGAGAACACCGGTCCCCAGGGGACGCCGCCGGCGTCGTTGCTGGACCAGACGGTGCTCACCGTGACCGGGTCCGGGTTGGACGTGAAGGTCCCGCTGCGGGTCCTGTTCGCGTTGTCGGGCATGGGTTTCCTCGGTGACGACGGTGACGTCCGGGTGACGGCGACCGACTCGTGGCTGCGGATCGACGCCCGGTACGGCGCGGTCGTCCGCCGCCGCCACTCGATGCTGCCGCTGATCGTCTGAACCTCGGCCGAGGCCCAGGCCGGTCGAACCGGCGTCCCGGGCGACGCGAGCGGCACGAGCTCTTTTCGACCTGGTCTTCGTCTTCACCGTCACGCAGCCGCGCCGCGAGCTCGGCCTGCTGCTCGCGGTGGAGTGACGCCGTGGCCGAGCCGCGCTACGTTGGCGGCTCGGAAGGATCACGGCTGGGGGGCTTGTGGAGTTTCGCGTGTTGGGACCGGTCTGCGTCGTCGTCGACGGCAGACAGGTACCGGTCGGCGGCCCGAAGCCGCGGACGCTGCTGGCTCTGCTCGCCACCAGGCCCGGACGCGTCGTGTCCGCCGAGCACCTCATCGACGCGATCTGGGGTGAGGACCCGCCGGACACCGCGCGGGCGTTGGTGCACACGTACGTCTCCGCCATCCGCAAGGCGGTCGACGCGGAGGTCATCTCCCGCGACGCGGGCGGCTACCGGCTCGACGCCGAAGAAGTGGACCTGACGGCGTTCCGCAGGGAGGCCGACGCCGGCGCGCGGGCTGTTCCGGACCAGGCCGTCGACCACTTCCGCGCGGCTCTGCGGCACTGGCGCGGTCCCGCGCTCGGCGGCGCGCAGGGCAGCTGGGCGGAGAACGAACGGGCCCGGCTCGAGGAACTGCGGCTGGGGGTCCTCGAAGACCTCGCCGAGGCCGGGCTCACGACCGGGCAGGGCGCCGACCTGATCGGCGAGCTCGCTGAAGCCGTGGCGCAGCACCCGTTGCGGGAACGGTTGCGCGCCCAGTTGATGCGCGCCCTGCACCAGGCAGGCCGGCAGGCCGACGCGCTCGCCTGCTACCAGGAGGGCCATCGGGCGCTGGTCGAGGAGCTCGGCGTGGACCCCGGGCCGGTGCTGCGGCAGGCCCACGGCGAGGTGCTCGCCGAACCCCTGGCCCCGCCGGAACCGGAACCCGCGCCGGTCACGCCGCCGGGGCAGCTGCCGTTCGGCATCGCCGACTTCACCGGACGCGCGAGCGAGGTCGCCGCGCTCTCGCGCCTGCTCGTGGACACCTCGGGCTACCGGTTGTGCGCGCTCTCGGGCAAGCCGGGATCGGGCAAGAGCACGTTGGCGTTGCACGTCGCTCACCGCGTGCGCGCGCACTTCCCGGACGGTCAGCTCTACGCCTCGTTGCGTGGAGTGCAGACCGTGCGCTCCGATCCGGCCGAGGTGCTCGTCGGGTTCTTGCGCGCGTTGGGGGTCGCTGATGCGGCGATTCCTGTAGAGCTCGACGAACGTGCGCAGCTCTACCGCACGTTGCTGGCTGACAGACGCGTGCTGATCGTGCTCGACGACGCCTCCGACGAGCGCCAGATCCGGCCCCTGCTGCCCGGCGCGCCCACGTGCGCCGTTCTCGTGACGAGCCGTGAACGCCTTGGCGCGCTGGGAGGCGCGCACCAGCTCGACCTGCACGTGTTCGACGATGCCGAGGCGTTGCAGCTGCTGGACAGGGTCGTCGGGGGTGGCCGGGCGCACCGGGAGGCGCAGGACGCCCAGGAGATCGTCCGGCTGTGCGGGCACCTGCCGCTGGCGTTGCGGATCGCGGGCGCCCGGCTCGCGGCACGGGTGCAGTGGCCGCTGGCGCGCCTCGCGGACCGGCTCAAGGTGCAGCACAGGGTGTTGCAGGAGCTGATGATCGGCGACCTGGAGGTGCGCGGCAGCCTCGCGCTGAGCTTCGACGAGCTGGGGGAGCTGGAGCGGACCGCGTTGCGGCGCCTGGGTCTGCTGGACGTGTCGTCGTTCGGCGGCTGGATCGTCGCACCGCTGCTCGGGTGCGACGCCTACACGGCCGACGAGGTCGTGGAACGGCTCGTCGACGCCCAGCTGCTCGACCCGGCGGGTGCCCGGTACAAGCTGCACGACCTGACGCGGGCGTTCGCGCGGGAACGCGGTGAGGCCGAGGAGACGGGGTTCCCCGCCGTCGCGGACCGGGTCGCGCGCTGCCTGCTGGCGCTGGTCGAGGCCGCCGGTGCGCGGATGCCGCGCGCCGACTTCGACTGGGTGGAGACGTCGGTGTCGTTCCTGGACCGGGCCAAGATCGACGAGATCCTCGACGACCCCGAGGAGTGGTTCGACGCCGAGCAGACCGAGCTCGTCGGCTTCGTCGAACGCATCAGCGAGCTCGACCTGACCGAGGCCGCCTCGAAGCTCGCCGCGGCGCTCAGCTCGTCGCGGTTCGCCGTCCGCAACCTCTTCAGCCAGTGGTACCGCACGCACAACGCCGCACTGGAGGCGGCACGGCGCGTCGGCGACAAGCTGGCGGAGGCACGGCTGCTCGCCGGCCTCGGCTGGCTGCGGTTCGAGCAGGACCGGCTGGACGAGGCCGCGTCCTACTACGAGCAGGCGCTGGAGCTGAGCGACGGAGTCCGGTTCCAGGCGCTGACGAGGCTGTCGCTGAGCACCGTGCACCGCGAGCAGGGACGGCTGGCCGAGGCCCGCACCGCGCTCGACCTGTCGCTCGCCGGTCTGCGCACGCTGGACGAACCGAAGGCGCTGGCGCAGGCCATCCACGGCCTCGGCCGGGTGCTGTGCGAGCAGGGAGACCTCGACGAGGCGGTGCGGTACTGCACCGACGCGGTCGCGCACTACCGCGAACTGGGCAACGCCCGCGACCTCGCCATCGCGATGCGGTCCGTCGGCATCGTCCACCGCGCGGCCGGGAGGCTGGACGAGGCGGACCGGTGGTGCTCGGACGCGGTGAACCTGCTGGCACGCCTGGACAACAAGCTCGCGTCGGCCTACGCCGTGCAGTCGCTCGCCAAGGTGCGGGTGCGGCAGGGACGCGGCGCCGAGGTGCGCGAGGCGCTGGTCGAGGCGCTGGAGACGTGCAACGAGATGCAGGACGGGTTCGGGCAGGCACTGGTGCTGCGCACGCTCGGGGAGCTCGAACTCGCGGAGGGCGACCTGGCGGAGGCCCGGCGACGGCTGGAGCACGCCCTGCGGTGGTGGGACGCGCTGGCGGTGACCGTCTGGCGGGCGCGGACCCTGCGCGACCTCGCGACCGTCCTGGACGCCTCCGGGGAGTCCGGCGAGGAGCAGTGGGGCGAGGCTCTGGCGATCTTCCGCCAGTACGGCAACCGGGAGGCGCGCGAACCGCGCCTCCCGGCCACCCTGACGCTCTAGACGAGCCAGACGGCGGTGTCCGGCGGCAGCTGGTCACCGTCCATCGGGCCGGACGACAGCAGCACCTGGCCGGGCGGCAGCGGCACGGACGCGCCCGAGGTGTTCAGCGCGCAGATGAGCCCGCCGCCCTTGCGCCGGAACGCGAAGCAGCCCGCCGGGGCTCCGTACCACTCGAGCTCGTCGCCCGCGAAGCCCGCGTTGGACTTCCGGTGCTCCAGCGCCTCGCGGTAGAGCGAGAGCATCGAGCCCGGGTCCTCCAGCTGCGCCTCGGCGGTGAGGTGGCCCCACTCGTTCGGCTGCGGCAGCCACGTGCTGACGGCCGTGGAGAACCCGAACGGGGGCGTGGTGCCCTCCCACGGGATCGGCACGCGGCAGCCGTCACGGCCGCGCTCGGTGTGCCCGGACCGCTCCCAGGTCGGGTCCTGCAGCGCCCAGTCCGGCAGCTCCACGTTCGGCAGGCCGAGCTCTTCGCCGTTGTAGAGGTAGATCACGCCCGGCAGCGCCAGCTCGACCAGCGTCATCGCGCGGGCCCGCTGCTCGCCCAGCGCGCCACCGCCGTAGCGGGTCACGTGGCGCACGACGTCGTGGTTCGACAGCGTCCACGCCGCCGGCGTGCCGGACGGCGCGACGGCGGCCAGGGAGTGCTCGATCGCCGAACGGACGGCGTCCGCGTCGAAGCCGGCCTCGACCAGCCGGAAGTTGAAGCCCAGGTGCAGCTCGTCGGGACGGACGTAGGCGGCGAAGCGCTCGTCGTCCTTCACCCAGATCTCGCCGACGGCCATCGTGCCGGGGTAGCCGTCCATGACCTTGCGGATCATGCGGTGGATCTCGTGCACGCCGTCGTTGTCGAAACGCGGGTCGTGCGCGTCGTCGCTGAGCACACCGGGGGCCTGGTGGCGGATCTCCATGTCCGGCAGGCCGTCGGGCTTGGCCATGCCGTGCGCCACGTCGATGCGGAAGCCGTCGACCCCGCGGTCGAGCCAGAACCGCAGCGTGCGCTCCAGGTCGGAGCGGACCTCCGGATGCTCCCAGTTGAGGTCGGGCTGCTCCGGAGCGAACAGGTGCAGGTACCACTGGCCGTCCGGCACGCGGGTCCAGGCGGGGCCGCCGAAGACCGACGTCCAGTTGTTCGGCGGCTGCGAGCCGTCGAAGCCGCGTCCCTCGCGGAAGATGTAGCGGGAGCGCTCCATGCTGCCGGGACCGGCCTGCAAGGCCTCCTGGAACCACTCGTGCAGGTCGCTCGTGTGGTTCGGGACCAGGTCGACCGTCACGCGGATGTTGTGCTCGTGCGCGTCCGCCACCAGCCGGTCGAACGCGGCCAGGTCGCCGAACAGCGGGTCGACGTCGCGCGGGTCGGCGACGTCGTAGCCGTGGTCGGCCATGGGGGAGCGGTAGAACGGGGTGAGCCAGAGGGCGTCGACCCCGAGCAGCTCCAGGTAGCCGAGGCGGGACCGGATGCCTTCGAGGTCGCCGACGCCGTCGCCGTTGGAGTCGGCGAAGGAGCGCACGTACACCTGGTAGAAGACGGAGTCACGCCACCAAGCGGTCTCTTCGGCGATCTCAGGGTTGAGGTCGGAGGATCGTCGCACGAGGGGTCATCCTGCCATTCGTCTCGCTGCCAAAGGACCCGAACGGGTGATGGGTGGTCACGACCAGCTGTTCATCAAGCTGTTCGCGGCCATCTCCATGTAGTCCCAGAGCTGCTTGCGGTGGGCCTCGTCCAAGCCGGCCTCGTCGACGGCGATCCTCATGCAGCGCAGCCACGCGTCGCGTTCGATCGGGCCGATCTTGAACGGCACGTGGCGCATCCGCAGCCTCGGGTGGCCCCGGTTGTCCGAGTAGGTGTGGGGGCCGCCCCAGTACTGCACGAGGAACAGCCGCAGCCGCTCTTCCGCAGGTCCGAGGTCTTCTTCGGGGTACAGCGGGAGGAGGACCTCGTCGGACTTCACCTCTTCGTAGAAGCGCGCGACGATGCGGTGGAACGTCTCCTCGCCACCGACCAGTTCGAAGAAGCTCACGGGGTTTCCCACCCACCCATCCTGACTCACGCGGGCAAGTGGGCGCAGGCCGCCCCGGGTGTTGGCTGTGCCATAGGGGTGTGAACTGGCAGGACACCGGGTGATCACCGTCTCGAATGGGTGTTCCAACTCACCCGGCGTCCCTGGTTGAGGGGGCGCCCCCACTACTTGGCGGTGAAGCCCGCTTCTTCCAGCGCGGGCATGAGCTGCGCGCGGAGGTTGCGCTGGACCGCCCACTGGCGGCCGGGACGCGTCTTGGCGGTGACCCGCAGCGTGATGCCCTCCGGCGTGAACTTCTCGACGCCGAGGACCTCGGGCTTGGCCGTGACGTCGGCCTTCAGCGGTTCCTTGTCGGCCACCTCGGAGACCTTGCGCTCGAGCACCTGGGTGGCCTCGGCGAGGTTCGCGCCGTAGCTCAGCGGCAGGTCGACGACCGCGACCGCGAAGCCCTGCGACGAGTTGCCGACGCGCAGGATCTCGCCGTTGCGGACGTACCAGACGGTGCCGCCCGTGTCGCGGATCGTCGTGGTGCGCAGGGCGACGGCCTCGACGGTGCCCGTGGCCGGGCCGAGGTCGACGACGTCGCCGACGCCGTACTGGTCCTCCAGCAGCATGAACATGCCGGCGAGGAAGTCCTTGACCAGGTTCTGGGCGCCGAAGCCGATCGCGACGCCCAGGATGCCCGCCGAGGTCAGCACGGGCGTGATGTCGAGCTTGACCACGATCAGGATCTCCAGGATCGCTATTCCGAAGATCATGATCGTGACGATCGACTTCAGCACCGAGCCGATCGTCCTGGCGCGCTGCTCGCGGCGCTCGGACATCAGGTTCCCGAGCGCCTGCGGAGCGCGTTCCCGCAACGGCTTGAGCAGGCCCGGCTTCTTGCCTTCCTTGCCGGGCGTGGTGATCCGGTCGATGACCTTGCGGAGCATGGCCCTGATCACGAACGCGGCGATCAGAATCAGAACGATCTTGATGCCGCCCGCGATGATGTCCGGGCCGTACTTCTCGAAGAAGCCGACCGCCTGAGCGGTCCTGTTCTCGATGTCATCCACGGGACTCGTCGCCATCACGTGGTTGTGCCCTCCTACAACTCCATGCCGGTGGCATTCGCGAGAAACGTCAGCTGGTCCACGGCGAGAGACACCGTCCGGCTGACCGACCGGCCCGCGTGACCGACCTCGGTCTCGCGGCGGATCAGCACCGGGTGCTTGGTCGGATCACTCGACGACGCGTGCTGCAGCGCGGCACACATCTTCCTGGCGTGGTTGGGATCCACACGAGAATCCGACTCGAACACCGTGAACAAGACGGAAGGGTACTCAACGTCCGTTACCACTTGGTGATAAGGCGAGTAGGAAAGCAGCCAATCCAGTTCATCGGGAACGCTCGCGCTGCCGTACTCGTCGGCCCACAGCCGTCCGAGCAGGAACTTCTCGTAGCGCACCATGTCGAGCAGTGGCGCTGAGCACACCACGGCCGCGTAGAGCTCCGGCCGCTGGGTGAGCGCGGCGCCCACGAGCAGGCCGCCGTTGGAGCCTCCCATGATCGACAGCTGCTGCGGCGTGGTCCACCCGTCGCGGATCAGGTGCTCCGCCGCCGCGTGGAAGTCGTCGAACACGTTCTGCTTGTTGCCGCGCATGCCGGCGACGTGCCAGTCCTCGCCCTCCTCGTCGCCTCCGCGCAACGACACGTGCACCCACACGCCGCCCGCTTCGACCCACGCGAGCGTGGTGGCGCTGTAGCCGGGGCCGCGGCCGATCGCGAAGCCGCCGTAGCCCGTGAGCAGCGCGGGACGGGGCAGGTCGGGCTTCTGCTCGCCGCTGACGACGAACATCCGCACCGTCGTGCCGTCCTTGGACGCGTACGCGATCTGCTGCGTCGTCACGGCCGGCAGTTCGACCCGGCCCGGCGCGGCCTCGTGCAGGACCGTCTCGCCGGTGGACTTCGAGTACCGGTACACCGACTGCGGCGTGACGAAATCCGTCCACCCGAACCACAGCGTGTCCTGGTCGTGGCCGGTGTGGACGTCCACGACGGACATGCCGTGCAGCGAGCCCGTACCGGGCAGCGGGATCTCGCGCTTGTGCTCACCGGTCGTGGCGTCGTGCAGGTGCAGTTCGGACACCGCGTGCCGGGTGCGCAGGACGACCAGGTCGCCGTCGAGCAGGCGCACGCCGTCGAGCACCGAGTCGGGCTCCTCGCCGA
Source organism: Lentzea jiangxiensis (assembly GCF_900104175.1). GTDB lineage: Bacteria > Actinomycetota > Actinomycetes > Mycobacteriales > Pseudonocardiaceae > Lentzea > Lentzea jiangxiensis. Next base: position 111,910 of record NZ_FNIX01000010.1, on the reverse strand, counting down.
TCAGCTCGGTCCACTCGGTCGGGTTCGCGGGATCGGCGACGCAGAGGCGCTGACGGGGTGCGCCGTGGTTCGTGTGCAGGTAGAGCCTGCCGTCCCGGCCGACGGACGCGGAGCACTGCACACCCGCCTCGGACAGGACCACGGTCTCGAGCTCGGCGTCGCCGTGCAGGTCCGCGATCCACACCGAGTCGTGCTTCATGGTGCTGGGCGCACCGCTCACGACCAGCCAGCGGCCGTCGTGCGAGACGTTCAGCGTGTAGTAGAAGGTGGGTGCCTGGTCGTCGCCGTGCACGTTGAGGTCGGTCGCCGGGTCCGTGCCGACGCGGTGGCGCCACACGCGGCGGTGGAACAGCTTCTCGTCCTCGGGCAGCAGCGCCGGGTCGAGCTGGCGGACGTAGAAGAACTCCTCGCCGCCGGGCAGCCAGCCGATCGCGGAGTAGCGGCAGCGGTCGATGGGACCCTCGATCAGCTCGCCGGTCTCGACGTCGACGACGTGCAGCAGCGAGTGCTCGGTGCCGCCGACGGACACCTGGTAGGCGAGGCGGGTGCCCTCGAGGCTGGGCGACCAGCTGTCCAGGGTGGTGCCGCCGGACGGGTCGAGCGCGCTCACGTCGAGCAGCACCCGTTCGGTGCCGTCGGTCTCGCGCACCAGGACGACGGGGTGGTCCTGCTCGGGGCCGCGGCGGGTGAAGAACGCCCTGCCCGCGCGCCAGGTCGGGGTGGACACCGACCCCGTGCGCGTCAGCTCCCCCAGCCTGGCGCCGAGCCGCTCGCGGCCGGGCATCGCGTCCAGCCAGGAGCGTGCCAGCACGTCCTGGGCTTGCGACCACTGCTCGGTGCGCGGGTCCGCGACGTCCTCGAGCCAGCGGTACGGATCGGCGACTGCGCGCCCGTGGATCTGCTCGGCGAGGTCCAGCCGCTCGGCGGCCGGGTAGGTGATCGTCGCAGGCAGGGACGTGGAAGGAGCTTCTGTCACCTTGGCAAGGGTAGCGGTGATGAAAACGATCCCCGATAGGGACGTGGTTCACCCCGGGTTTGATCACGCATCCGTGACGCGTCACTTATCACACGTGATTTTTTCCTGGTAAGTGTGGTCTCCTATGGCTGAACCGGTGGAGGTGGTCGCGTGCCAGACCGACAACCGACCCCTATCGGCACCTCGCTACCAGGCGAGACGGCGCCGACGGTCCCCCCATGCCGAAATCAGCCCGAGCTGCGATCGGTGCCGGACGGGGATCGGGGCGGGGGAGGTTCCGGTCCGACGCCGGCGGTCTTCCCCTGGGGAAGACGCAAGGTCCTGCTGCTGAACGCCACGTTCGAGCCGCTCACGGCGTTGTCGCTGCGCCGCGCGGTCGTCCTCGTGGTGTGCGGGAAGGCCGAAGTCGTGCACGGGGACGCCTCCGGGCTCGTGCTGCACTCGTCGAAGTCCGAGGTGCTCGTGCCGTCCGTGATCCGGCTGAGCACATACGTCCGTGTTCCCTATCGCGGCCGTGTGCCGATGACCCGCGCCGGGCTCATGCACCGCGACCGGTACCGCTGTGCCTACTGCGGCGGGCGGGCCGAGACGATCGACCACGTGGTGCCTCGCTCGCGTGGCGGACCTCACACCTGGACCAACTGCGTCGCCTGCTGTGCGAAGTGCAACCACCGCAAGGCGGACAAGCTGCTGTCCGAACTGGGCTGGCGGCTGCGCGTCGTTCCGGCGGCGCCGCGCGGCCCGCACTGGCGGTTGCTCGCCGGCGTGGCCGAGGCTGATCCGCAGTGGTTGCCGTACCTGGGTGAACCCGCGGCCTGAGCCGCCGTTCGGGTGGGTCAGGCCGCGAGGGAGAAGTCGTCGCGGCGCGCTGTGATGCGCACGGAGTCGTCGAGTGCGGTGATCCGCACGCTGTCGTCGTGCGCCGTGATGCGGACGCTGTCGGCCATGGTGATGCGCACGGAGTCTTCCTGCGCCGTGATCCGGACCGAGTCGTCATGCGCCGTGATGCGCACGGAGTCGTCCATCGTGATGCGGACCGAGTCGTCCTGAGCGGTGATGCGGACGCTGTCGTCGTGCGCCGTGATCCGGACCGAATCGTCCATGGTGATCCGGACCGAGTCCTCACGCGCGGTGATCCTGACCGAGTCCTGCCGCGCGGTGATCCGAACGGAGTCCTCACGCGCGGTGATGCGGACCGAATCGGCCATCGTGATCCTGACCGAATCGCTCGCGGTGATGCGCACGCTGTCGTCCATGGTGATGCGCACGGAGTCGCGGGCCGTGATGCGCACCGAATCGTGCGCGGTGATCCGAACGGAGTCGTTCCTCGTGATCCGGACGGAGTCACTTGCGGTAATGCGCACCGAATCGTCCTTGTAGCTCGGAAGAGTGAAGGTCACGGCCTGAGGGCGGGTCATCGTGAACATTTTGTGTCCTCCAACTCGTCCGGGGCGGGTGCGCAAGACCCGTATAGGTGAAAAGCTAGGAGGTGGGTGTTCCGGGAACAAGACCCCAAACCGGCACCCGTTCGCCGCCGACCGGGTGAGGACTGACCGGGTGTAACCGCTGCGCCGCACGAGAGCACTCACTGCCCTTACCGGCCGGTATGGACACGCTCTGTAGCGTTCAGACTGATGGAACGTGATGTGCGTCATACGGTGAAAGGCGTGCATGAACGTGGTTTCCGAGCGCTCACCGCGGCCTGGGCCGTGTCGCTCGTGGGCGACGGCGTGCGCGTCGTCGCGCTGCCCCTGTTCACCGCCGCGACCACGCGGAGTCCGCTCGCCGTGTCCGCCGTCGCGGTCGCCCTGACCCTGCCCTGGTTGCTCGTGGCGCTGCCCGCCGGCGCTCTTGTGGACCGTTGGAGGCCGAGAACCGTTGTCGTGGTGGCGCATTGGTTGCGCGCCGGGGTGACCGGAGTGCTCGCCCTGGCGGTCCACACCGGACACGCGACGGTCGTCGTCTTGTGCGCCACGGCTTTCGTGCTGACCTCCGCCGAGACGTTCGCGGACTCGGCGTCGCAGGTGCTGCTGGTCGAGCTGGCCGGGTCGGACCTGGAGGCGGCCAACAGCAGGTTCGTGACGGTCGAGACCGTCGGCATGGACCTCGCGGGCCCGCTGGCCGCCGCGGCGCTGTTCTGGTGGGCGCCGGCGGCCTGCTTCGCGCTCGACGCGATCTCCTTCGTGGCCGCCGCGGTGCTCGTGTCCCGCGTGCCGGACGTCGCCCCCGACCGCTCGCGCGGTGATCTCCGCGGTCAGCTCGCCGAAGGCGCCGGGTTCCTCCTGCGGACCTCCGGCCTGCGGTCACTGGTAGTTGCCGTCGCAATCACGGCGTTCGCCGCGGCTGCCGTCAACGCCATGTTGGCGCTCTACTCCATCCAGGTGCTCGGCCTTGCCGAACCGGTGGTTCCGGTGCTCGTCGTGTGCATGGCGGCCGGTGCTCTGCTAGGGGCGCGGGTGTCACCACGGCTCGCGTCGCGCTGGGGTGCCGGCCGGGTCATGGTCGGGTTCCTCGCGTTGCTCGGCGCGGCGTTCGCGTTGTTCGGGCTCACGCCGTGGCTGGCGGTGGCCGTGGTCGCGTGCGTGCTGTTCGGCGTGGCGTCCGCCGGGTGGAACGTGCTGTCCGCGACCCGGCGCCAACGGCTCACGCCGGGGCCGATGATGGGCCGCGTGACCAGCGCGTACCGGGTGCTGGCCTGGGGGTTGTCCCCGCTGGGCGCGGGTCTGGCGGGCCCGCTCGCCGCGGCGACGTCCCTCGGCGCGGTCTACGTCGTGGCGGGCTCGATCGTGGGACTGACCGCGATCTTGCTGGCCCGGCCGCTCGCGCGCGGCTGAGTTCGGCTACCGTACCCGCCGTGACCATCGTGGAGACCGTTCTCGTCTTCGCGCTGATCCCGCTGGCGATCTACGGCGTGATCACGCTGCTGACGGTGAGGCCAAAGGCCACCCGGATTCCCCGGTACCGGCCCGGCCAGGAGTGGGGCTACGCCCCGGTGTGGTGGAGTGCGAACCCGGCTGGGCTGAGCGCGGAGCACCACAGCGCCACCGAGCCCGCTGCTTCGGGTTCGACGGCCAAGGGAGGTGCCCGTGGCAATTGGTAAGGCGATCGAGGCCGTCGACCCGTCGACGCTGCCCCTCGGTGCTGTCGTGACGAACAGCGGCCGGGTGTCCGTGGCGAAGATGTACGAGCCGCACGCGCCGGAGCTGCCGTTCACGCCGACCCAGCTCGCGCAGCTGGACGAGGCGTTGACGCTCTCCAGCCGCACGACCGGCCTCGACTTCAGCGTCTACCTCGGCGAGCTGGGCACCAACGCCCACGGGCGCGCCCAGGAGCTGCACGCCTCCACCGAGCGCCCGTCGCACCACGTCCTCGTGGCCGTGTCGCCGGGCGAACGCGTCGTCGAGGTGGTGACGGGCGAGGAGTCGCACCGCCGGCTCGCCGATCGCGGCGCCAAGCTCGCGGTGATGAGCATGGTGGCGTCCTTCAAGGAGGGCGACCTCGCGGGCGGCCTCGTGTCGGGCCTGCGCATGCTGACCGACCAGGCGGGCCACGCGCCGCGTTCCTGACGAACGTCCGAGCAACGCCCCCGGCACGGTGCCGGGGGCGTTCGCACGTCTAGGGCTCGACGGTGTTGCGCGCCACCACCAGGTCGGAGATCTTCTCCCAGCCCAGCTCCCGGTAGAGGTGCACGCCGTCGGCCGAGGCGAACAGCAGCCCGGTCCGCGCCCCCTCCGCCACCGCCTCCTCGGTCAGCGCGCCCATCACGACGCTGCCGAGCCCCCGCCGCCGGTGCGCCTGCGCCGTCTCGATGCGGTGGGCGACGGCGTCCTCGCCGACGACGGCCATCATCCCGCTCGCCGCCACCTCGCCGTCCGCCAGCACCCGCACCCCGATCACCGGACCGCCGGTCACCTCGACCGCGTAGCCCGCCGGCGGTTCCGGTGCCGGGTGGCCCGCGAGCGCGCGCCGCATGAACGTCTCGTCCGGCCGTGCGACGACCAGTCCGGCCGCTTCGAGCTCCGCGATCACCTTCGCCGGTGCGTGCGTCGGCACGCTCAGCCAGTTCGGTTCCCGCGAAGCGGCCACGACCCCGGCCATCGCGGCGGTCCGCGCGTCGTCCGTGGCGATCCACTCGTACACCCGGTGCGGCCGGTTCACGTGCACGACCAGGTAGCCGTCGCGGTGCTCGGACGTCAGCCCGTCGGCCGCGATCCAGCCGCGGTGCCAGCGCTCCACCAGTTCGCCGATCATGCTCGTGAAGTTATGCGAAAGCCCCGCACCGCGCGAGCACGGTGCGGGGCTTTCGCCACGAACGTCAGGAGCGGTCGAACTCCTGTGCCGCAAGGGCCCGCACGATGCCCGCCCGGCCTTCGGACACCAGGCGGCGCAGGGCCGGCGGGTGCTCGTCGGCCAGCCACGCGTCGGCTGCCTCCACAGTGGACTTCGAGATCGCCCACGCCGGGAACATCCCGACCACCACGGACTGCGCGCGCTCGGAGGAGCGGCGGTCCCACACACCCTTCACGTCGGCGAAGTAGCGCTCGACGTACGGGGCGAGCAGTTCCTTCTGGCCGGGGTGCGAGATGCCCGCGATGATCGCCTCGCTGACCGCGTTGGGCAGGTCGTCGTCGTTCACGGCGCGGTCCCACGCCTCGTCCTTGGCCTCGGTGGTCGGACGCAGCGCGCGGGCCGACTGGGCGCGGCGGTGACCGGTGGAGGTCGGGTCGCGCTCCTCCTCGGCGTTGATGTCCGCCAGGTCCGCCTTGCCGTGCGCGACGAGGGCGTGCAGCAGGCGCCAGCGCAGGTCCGTGTCGACGTCCAGGCCCTCCAGCACGGCGCTGCCGTCGTACCAGCCGCGCAGGACGTCCACAGTGGAGTCGTCGAGCACCGACGAGGTCAGCGCGTTGACGAACGCCAGCTGGTGGTCGGAGCCCGGCTCGGCCGCCCGCGCCAGCTCCAGCGCCTTCGCGACGAACCGGCGCCAGCCCTCGGCACGCCACGAGTCGTCCGCGTAGGACGACAGCGAGGTCTGCGCCTGCAGCAGGAGCCGCTGCACCACGCCGACCTCGGTCTCGGACCCCAGGCCGCCGAGGACCAGGTTCACGAAGTCGCGGGCCTTGAGCTCGGCCTCGCGGGTCATCTCCCACGCGGCCGACCAGCACAGCGTGCGCGGCAGCGGCTCGGCGATGTCGGAGATGTGGTCGATCAGCGCGGCCAGCGAGTCCGGGTCGAGGCGCATCGTGCAGTACGTCAGGTCGTCGTCGTTGACCAGCACGATCTTGCCGCGGTGCACGCCGACCAGTTCGGGGACCTCGGTGCGGTCGCCCGTCACGTCCAGCTCGTGGCGGTGCGTGCGGACGAGCTTGCCGGAGCCGTCGTCGTCGTAGACGCCGATCGCGATGCGGTGCGTGCGCAGCTCACCGGCGCCCGGACGCGCGCCGCCCTGCAGCACCGCGAACTCGGTGAACCTGCCCGAAGCGTCCACGGTGAACTTGGGGCGCAACAGGTTCAGGCCCGTCGTCTCCAGCCACTGCGCGCTCCACCACGACAGGTCGCGGCCCGACGCCTCCTCCAGCGCGCCGAGCAGGTCCGCGAGCGTCGCGTTGCCCCAGGCGTGCTTGGCGAAGTAGACCCGCAGGCCCGCCAGGAAGTTCTCCAGCCCGACGTACGCGACGAGCTGCTTCAGCACGGAAGCGCCCTTGGCGTAGGTGATGCCGTCGAAGTTGACCTCGACCGCCTGCACGTCCGGGATGTCCGCGGCGACCGGGTGCGTCGAGGGCAGCTGGTCTTGCCGGTAGGCCCACGACTTCTCGATCTTCGCGAACGTCGTCCACGCCTGGCGGTACTCGGTGGCCTCGGCCTGCGCGAGCACGGACGCCCAGGTGGCGAACGACTCGTTCAGCCACAGGTCGTCCCACCAGCGCATGGTGACCAGGTCGCCGAACCACATGTGCGCCATCTCGTGCAGCACGGTCTCGGCGCGGCGCTCGTAGAGGTAGCGGGTGACGCGGCTGCGGAAGACGTAGTCCTCGAGGAACGTGACGCAGCCCGCGTTCTCCATCGCGCCCGCGTTGAACTCCGGCACGAAGCACTGGTCGTACTTGCCGAACGGGTACTGCACCCCGAACGCCTTGTGGAAGAACCCGAAGCCCTGCTTGGTCTCGGTGAACAGCCGCTCGTGGTCCATGTGCGGGGCGAGCGACGCGCGGCAGTAGATGCCGAGCGGGATCTTGAAGTCGCTGCCGTCAGGGTTCTGGCTGACGAACTCGTCGCGCCACTCGGCGTACGGACCGGCGACCAGCGCCACGATGTAGGTCGACATCGGCTTGGTCGTGGCGAACGTGTGCACGTCCGCGCCGCCCTCGCCGGCCTCGGTGGCGGTGATCTCGCCGTTCGAGATGACCTTCCAGTCGTGCGGCGCCGTCACCTTCATGGAGTAGACGGACTTGAGATCGGGCTGGTCGAAGCACGCGAACATGCGCTTGGCGTCCGCGGTCTCGAACTGCGAGTACAGGTACACGCCGCCGTCGACCGGGTCGACGAACCGGTGCAGGCCCTCGCCGGTGTTCATGTACCGGCAGTCGGCCTCGATCGTCAGCTCGTTGGTCTCCGCGAGGTCCGGCAGCTTGACGCCGTCCTCCTCGCGGTAGTCGGAGACGTCGAGCTCGTTGCCGTTGAGCACAGCGCGGTGCACGGTCGCCGCCACGAGGTCGATCCACGAGGAAGCACCCGGAGTCCGGCTGCGGAACACCACGGTGGTGGTGGAGCGGAACGTGTCCGAACCCGGCTTTCCGCCGCCGTCGGTCAGGTCCAGCTCGATCCGGTAGGACTCCACTTCCAGCAGCTCAGCACGTTCCTGAGCCTGGTCGCGGGTGAGGTTGGGCGCGGCCACTGGTCACCTCGTCTGCCACGCGTTTGGTTACGCGCTGACGTCGTCGGAATGGTTATGACTCCCGCATCCAATCACGGAAGCGCCGCGCGGGAAGAGATGACAGGGTGATCTGGTTGGGCTGATGGGGCGATAACGCCACCTACCGTCACTAAAGGGGCACGCATGACCGACAAGGCGAAGGTCGACTTCTACTTCGACCCACTTTGCCCGTTCGCCTGGATCTCCTCCCGGTGGATCCTCGAGGTGGAGAAGGTCCGCGACATCGACCTGAGCTTCCACGTGATGAGCCTCGCCGTGCTGAACGAGGGCCGCGACCTGCCCGAGCAGTACAGGGAGCTCATGACCAAGGGCTGGGGGCCGGTCCGCGTCGCCATCGCCGCGGAGCAGAAGTTCGGCAACGAGGTGCTGCCGAAGCTGTACGCCGCGATGGGCACGCGCATCCACAACGAGAGCAACCAGGACTTCGCGGAGGTCGTCGAGCTGGCACTCGCGGACGCCGACCTGCCCGCCGAGCTCGCCGAGGCCGCCACCTCGACCGAGTACGACGAGGCCCTGCGCGCCTCGCACCACCGCGGCATGGACCCGGTCGGCATGGACGTCGGCACGCCGACCATCCACATCGACGGCGTAGCGTTCTTCGGCCCGGTGCTGACGAAGATCCCCCGCGGCGAGGAGGCGGGCACGATCTTCGACGGTGCGCGGATGCTGGCCGGCTTCCCGTACTTCTTCGAGCTCAAGCGCACCCGGACCGGCGAGCTCGACTTCAGCTGAGCCACTGCGGTTCCCGGTCCGCGGTGGATGGCGCCGTGCCGAGGTCTTCGCGATCCGGTGCGGCGCCGTCGCCGTTCACACGTACGGGTGACGCTCCGTAACGGGACCGGCGCCTTCCGCGACAGGCCGGTCATGCGCACCGCCCTCGCCGCCGCCTCGCTGTTGTTCCTGACCGCCGCGTGCACGCCGACCGCCACTTCGTCGTCGAACGCGTCCACGCCGCCCGCCGCGCCCACCCCGCAGGCGTCCCAGCCCGCCCAGGCACCGCCGACGACCGCGGCCGCGCCCGAGGTGAAGACCTGCACCGTGCCGAACGTCGTCGGCATGATCCACCAGACCGCGCAGGACACCATGCAGAAAGCCGGCCTGTTCTTCCTCACCGAGGAGGACGCGAGCGGCCAGGGCCGTCTGCTCGTCAACGACCGCAACTGGAAGACCACCGCGCAGAACGTCTCGCCGGGCACGGTCGTCGACTGCGACACGAAGATCCTGCTGACCGCGCAGAAGATCGACGGCTGACCACGCCGGGCCGGCGTGACCCAGGCCGGAGCGACCCGGGCCGGAGTGACCCAGTCGGACGGATGTGACAGTCTGGAGCCCGTCTGCGCTGCAAGTGTCACACCCCGCCTGGAGGGCTCCCGTGATCGAGGTAGTCAACCCCGCCACCGAGGAAGTCGTCGGCACCGTCGCCGAAGGCACGCCGGCCGACGTCGACGCGGCCGTGTCCGCCGCCGTCGCCGCCTTCCCGGCGTGGTCGCGGACTTCGGTCGACGAACGCGCCGAGGTGGTCCGGGCGGTCATCGACGGGCTGAGGGCACGGTCCGAAGAGCTCGCCGCGACCATGACGCGGGAGATGGGCACGCCACTCACCTTCAGCCAGAAGGTGCAGGTCACGAACCCCATCGCCATCGCGGAGGGCGTCGCGGAGGTGCTGGGGGCCGGGTACTTCGAGCCGGAGGAGATCGGCAACTCGCTGGTCTTCCGCGAGCCGGTCGGGGTCGTCGCGGCCATCACGCCGTGGAACTTCCCGCTGCAGCAGATGGTCGCGAAGGTCGTTCCGGCGCTCGCCGCGGGCAACACCGTGGTGCTCAAGCCGAGCGAGCTCGCGCCGGGCACGGCGGACCTGCTCGCCGAGATCGTCGCCGGGGCGACGCCGGAGGGCGTGTTCCAGCTCGTGCACGGCACCGGGCCGGTGGTCGGCGAGGCGCTGGCCGCGCACCCCGGCGTCGACATGGTGTCGTTCACCGGGTCGACCAAGGCCGGGCGGCGGGTGTCGGCGGTGGCCGCGGAGACGGTCAAGCGGGTCGCGCTGGAGCTCGGCGGGAAGTCGGCGTGCATCGTGCTCGACGACGCCGATCTCGGGCGCGCGGTGAAGATCGCCGTGGCGAACTCGTTCATGAACAACGGCCAGGCGTGCAGCGCGTGGACGCGGCTGCTCGTGCCGGCCGACCGGCACGACGAGGCCGTGGAGCTCGCCGCGCAGGCCGCCGGGAAGTACGTCCCGGCCGACCCGGGTGACCCGCGGACGCGAATCGGGCCGGCCGTGTCGAAGGCGCAGCGCGACCGCGTCGTGGGCTACATCCGCAAGGGGGTCGAGGAGGGCGCGCGGCTCGCCGCCGGCGGGCCCGAAGCGCCACTCCCGCAGGGCTTCTACGTCACGCCGACGGTGTTCGGCGACGTCACGCCGGAGATGACGATCGCGCAGGAGGAGATCTTCGGGCCGGTGCTGTCGGTCATGCCGTACACCGACGAGGACGACGCGGTGCGCATCGCGAACTCGACCATCTACGGGCTGGCGGGTGGCGTGTTCTCCGCCGACACCGACCGGGCCCTGCGCGTCGCCCGGCGGCTGCGCACCGGGCAGGTCGACATCAACGCCGCCGCGTTCAACACCAGCGCGCCGTTCGGCGGCTACCGGCAGTCGGGCAACGGGCGCGAGTTCGGCAGGTTCGGCCTCGACGAGTTCTGCGAACTCAAATCGGTCCAGCGGTAATTGAGCTGCGGGAGTCGTCGTGGCGGCGTATCACTGCCGCTATGGCTGACTCGGCGCTGAGCATCAGGACCATCGACCGATCCGACGTACCCGAGTTCCAGCGGGTGATGGCGTGGGCGTTCCTCGACGAACCCTCCGGCGAGGACAGCAAGTGGCTCAAGGTCCTCGAACACGACCGCGCGCACGCCGTGTTCGACCGCGACGAGATGATCGGCACCGCGGCCGTGCTGACCCGAGAGCTCACCGTCCCGGGTGACCGCACGGCGCCGGTCGGCGCGGTGACGGTCGTGTCGGTGAAACCGGGGCACCGGCGGCGCGGCGTGGCGACGTTGCTGATGGAGACGCAGCTGCACGGCATGCACGACGGCGGTGAGCCCATCGCGATCCTGTGGGCGTCGGAGGGCTCGATCTACCGCCGCTACGGCTACGGCGAGTACGCGACCACCATGTCGAAGATGAAGCTGCCGACGCACATGCCGTTCCACGCGGGCGTGCACGTGAGCGACATGCGGATCCGCCAGGTCACCCGCGAGGAGGCCCTGCCGTTCATGCGCGAGGTGCACGACCGGGTGCGCCGCACGCGCGTCGGGTGGCTCAGCCGGGTCGAGCACACCTGGGACGTGCACCTCGGTGACCGGGAGGTCGACCGCGGCGGGCTCACCGCCTACCGCTACGCCCTGCACCCCGAGGGGTACGTGGTGTTCCGCGTGAAGCACGACGGCGACTCGACCGGGCCGCGCCACGAGCTGCACGTGCGCGAGCTGGTGTGCGAGACCGACCAGGCCTACGCCGACCTCTACCGCTTCCTGCTCGACATGGACCTCGCGTCGTCCATCTCCTTCTTCAGCTCGTGGGACGACCCGGTGCTGCACATGGTCGACAACCCGCGCAAGGTCGTCCGCGAGGCGAGCGACGCGCTGTGGGTGCGGATCGTCGACGTCGACCGCGCCCTGCCGCTGCGCCGGTATTCGTCCGATGTGGACAGTGTGCTGGAGGTCGAGGACCGGTTCTGCCCGTGGAACTCCGGCCGGTGGCGCTTCACCGTAAGGGGCGGCGAAGCCGTCGTCACGCGCACGGAGGACCCGGCGGACGTGTCGCTCGACATCGCCGCGCTCGGCAGTGCTTTCCTCGGCGGGGCACGGCTTTCCGTGCTCAAGCGTGCACACCGCGTGGCCGAGCACACGCCCGGACATGTCGACGCGCTGACGATCGCGTTCCTCGGCGCACGTGAGCCGCATTGCCCCGAGGTCTTCTGACGGAACTACCACCGGCGCTCACACGTTGACGGTTCACCTGGCGTGGGAGGTAATGCCGTGGGCACCATCGTGTGGGTCGTTGTGCTGGTACTGCTGGCCGCGGGCGTGTTCTACCTGGTCAGCCAGAGCAACGCGCGCAAGGCGCGTGAGCTCGACGACGCCAAGGCGGAAGCACGCCGCTGGGTCGAACGGCTGGGCGGGCAGGTGATGAGCCTCACCGGCAGCAACGCCGCGGCGACGCAGGCGATGGCGGACGCGTCCGAACGCTTCACCGCCGCCGGGTCGCAGATGGAGCAGGCCCGCACGATCCCGCAGGCGCGGCTCGTCACCGAGACGGCGATGGAGGGCCTGCACTACGTGCGCGCGGCCCGGGAGGCCATGGGCATGGACCCCGGACCGGCGCTGCCCGAGAGCGCCGCCCAGAGGCAGGCGGGTGCCGTCAGCGAGAGCCGGCAGGTCAGCGTCGAGGGCCACCGGTACGCCGCCTCGCCGAACTCCGGTTCGGGCACGCCGTACTACTACCCCGGCGGCGTGGTCGCGGGCCGTCCGGTGCCGCGCGGCTGGTACTCCGAGCCGTGGTGGAAGCCCGCGCTCGTGGCCGGCGCATGGGGCGTGGGCACGTTCCTGCTCATGGATGCCATGTTCTCCGGCATGCACGGTGTCGGCGACATGGGCATGGGGGACATGGGCATGGGGGACATGGGCGGCGCCGCCGACATGGGCGACTCCGGCGGCTTCGACTTCGGCGACATGGGCGGGTTCGACTTCTGAGTGCTCATCGCCGAGCACCGTCCAGCCGCAGCCCGAAAACCGGTCCGGCCTCGGATCAGGACTGGCAGACGGGGCACCAGAAGAGGTTCCGGCCCGCCAGTTCCGTCGTCAGGACCTCGGTGCCGCAGAGGAAGCAAGGCTCTCCGGCCCGGCGGTAGACGTACACCTCACCGCCGTGCCGGTCCACGCGCGGCGCCCGGCCCATCGCCTTCGGCAGGTGCTCCTTGCGGACGGTGTCGATCCGGCCGACCTTCACGCCGTCCTTCATCAGCACGACCAGGTCGGCCCAGATGGCGTCCCACAGCTCGCGGCTCACCTCGCCGCCGGTCAGCAGCGGGTTCACGTTGTGCCGGAACAGCACCTCGGCGCGGTAGACGTTGCCGACACCCGCGAGGACCCGCTGGTCCATCAGCAGCACGGCGAGCGACTGCCTGGACCGCGTGATCCGCTCGAAGGCGAGGCCGGGGTCGGCGTCGCGGCGCAACGGGTCGGGCCCGAGCCGGTCGCGGATCGCCTTGGCCTCGGCCTTGTTCAGCACCTCGCACGCCGTGGGCCCGCGCAGGTCGGTCCAGTGCGTCTCGCCGACCATCCGCATGCGGACCTGGCCGACGGGCAGCAGGACCGGCAGCGGCGACTCGGTGAACGTCCCGTACAGCCCGAGGTGCACGTGCACGATCGCGTCCGGCCCGTACACGTGGAACAGGTGCTTGCCGTGCGCCTCGGCGCGGACCAGCCTCCGTCCGTCCACAAGGGACGCCGCGAAGCGTCCCTGCGGACTGCTGACGGACACGGGCCTGCCCGCGTACCGGCGCTGGTGCAGCCGCGCGAGGCGGTGCAGCGTGTGGCCCTCGGGCATCAGGCCTTGTTCTCGGCAGGGCTCTCGTAGGCGCTCACCTGGTCGATGCGGCGCTGGTGGCGCGGCTCGCCCGAGAACGGCGTCCTGAGGAACGCCGACACGATCTCGGTCGCCTCCTCCGCCGAGTGCTGGCGCGCGCCGATGCCGACGAGCAGGGCGTCGTTGTGCTGGCGGGCGAGCTGGGCGGTGTCGACGTTCCACGCCAGCGCGGCGCGGGCGCCCTTCACCTTGTTCGCGGCGATCTGCTCGCCGTTGCCCGAACCGCCGATGACGACGCCGAGGCTGCCGGGATCCGCGACGACCTTCTCCGCGGCGTCGACGCAGAACGACACGTAGTCGTCTTGGGCGTCGTAGGTGTGGGCACCGACGTCGACGACCTCGTAACCCTGCTCGGTGAGGGCCGTGGACAGGTGGGACTTCAGCTCGAAGCCAGCGTGGTCTGCTGCCAGATAAACGCGCACGTCACGGAGTCTGACACGCTGGTGGGTGTGTTCAGCCAGGAGGGGTACCAGCTGAGGCTGGAGTGGGGGCCCGAGGGCGTCGAGGCCCTGCGGGGCTGCGACGTGCTGGTCGTCGTCGACGTGCTGTCGTTCACCACGTCCGTCGACCTCGTGGTCTCGAGCGGTGGCCAGGTGCGGCCGTCGCGGTGGGGCCCGGCATCGGGCAGGACGCTGCGACCGGCATCACTCGTCGGAGCCACCGGTGTGGTCGACCTGCCGTCGCCGAACGGGTCGAACCTCTGCGAGCTGGCGGCGCGGACGGGAGCCCACGTGCTGGCGGCCTGCCTGCGCAACGCGGAGGCGGTGGCGCGGCGCGCCCAGGAGCTGGGGGAGACCATCGGACTGGTCCCCGGCGGCGAGCGCTGGGGTCTCGACATCTCGACGAGCGGCGGGCCGCGCGAGTTCGGGCCGTTGCGGCCGTGCGTCGAGGACTACCTGGGGGCGGGCGCGGTGCTGGCCGCGCTGGACGGAAAGGCCTCACCGGAGGCGCGGCTCGCCGTCACGGCGTTCCGGGGCACCGACGTCGCCACCGCGGTCCGGGAGTGCGGGTCGGGCCGGGAGCTGATCGACAACGGGCACGCCGCGGACGTGGGGCTCGCGGTCGAGCTCGGGGTCAGCGACACCGCACCGGTGCTGGTCGGCGGGGTGCTCCGGTGATCGAGATCGCGGACGGCGTGTTCGTCCGCCGGCACACCGAGCTGGACCTGACCCTCGGCCACGTCACCGGCTCCGGTGACTCGCTGCTCGTGGACTCCGGCATGGACCCCGCCCTGGCCCGCGAGATCAGCCCGTCGCGGGTCGTGTTGACGCACAACCACTTCGACCACGTGCTGGCCACCGAGGCGTTCCTGCCGTGCGAGGTGTGGGCGCACGAGGACTGCGTGGTCGACGAGAGGCTGCTCGACGACCGGGCGAAGTACTACCGCGACCCTTTCGAGGGCAGGCTGGTCGCGCCCACGCACACGTTCCGCGACACCGTCACGCTCGACGTCGGCGGCCGGCGGGTCGACCTGCACCACTTCGGTCCCGCGCACACCTCGCACGACGTCGTCGTGCACGTGCCGGACGCCGGGGTGGTGTTCGCGGGCGACCTGGTCGAGCAGGGCGCTCCCGCGCAGGCGGGCCCGGACGCGACGCCGTCGAACTGGCGCCGCGTCCTCGACCTGCTGCTCCGGCTGGACCCGCGGATCGTCGTGCCGGGTCACGGGGACCCGGTCGACGCGGCCTTCGTGCGGGAGATGGCTATCCCGGAGGCCACGTGAGGCCGCGCCCGCCGAGGACGTGGCAGTGCACGTGGAAGACGGTCTGGCCGCCGTCCCGGCCCGTGTTGAACACCAGCCGGTAGCCGGAGGAGTCGATGCCCTCGGACTTCGCGACCTGGTGCGCGGTGGCGAGGACCTGCCCCGCGAGCGCCGGGTCGACGTCGCCGATCTCCCGGTGGTGCTCCTTGGGGATCACCAGGACGTGCGTGGGCGCCTTGGGGTCGATGTCGCGGAACGCGAGGGTCGTGTCGGTCTCCGCCACGACGGTCGCCGGGATCTCGCCCGCGACGATGCGGCAGAACAGGCAGTCGGTCACACCGGCATGGTATTGGCAACGGGCATTGGGCCCGATGGACTCTGTCGCCCGCGCCCGCCCGCGGTGGATCATGGCCGGGTGAAGGGCGCCAAACTCCTGGTCGTCGTCCGGTGCCTCATCAGTTTCGCGATCGGGCTGCTGCTCCTGCTCCTCGCGATCCGCTTCGGTGAGGCGCTCTGGCGCGCCGTCCAGTAGTTCCTCAGCGGACGAAGCAGAACTCGTTGCCCTCGGGGTCGCGCATGACCTGGAAGCTGCCCTGCTCGTCGGTGTGCACGACGCCCTCGCGGGTGGCGCCCAGGCTGACCGCCTTCACGACCGAGGCCTCGATGTCGTCGACCTGGAAGTCGAGGTGCAGCCGGTTCTTCACGTCCTTGCGCTCCGGCACCGGCTGGAACGACATCCGCACACCACCGGGCGGCTCGACGTGCGCCCAGCCGTGCTCGCGGTTCACCGGCTCACCGCCGAGCAGCTCCGCCCAGAAGCGGACGAGCTTGCCGGGGTCGTTGCTGTCGATGACGATCTGTTCGAGCCTCACGTCTCCACCAGGTTCTCTCGTGCCCAGTCACAACACAGGTCGAGCAGGCCGAGCAGCTTGCGCCCGCGAGCCGTCAGCTCGTACTCGACCCGCGGCGGGTTCTCCGCGAACGCCTCGCGCGAAACCGCTCCTTCGCGCTCCATCGCCCGCAGCGTCTCGGTGAGCACCTTGGCCGTCACGCCCGGCAGCCCGGCCCGCAGCTCGGTGAACCGCCGCCGCCCGCCCTGCAACGCCCGCAGCACGTGCGCGGTCCACTTGTCACCGATGCGGTACGGCAGTTCCCCGTGCGCGCATTCCACCTGGTCACCCCCGATACCGTTGCGGAAACCGGACTTCCGCACCCTACCTTCGCGCTCATGGCGAAGATCGTTGTATTCGGGGCGTCCGGCCAGGCGGGACGCCGGATCACGCAGGTGGCGCGAGCCCGCGGCCACGAGGTGGCGGAGGTCGGCCGCACTCCGGGGGTGCAGGCCGCGGCGGAGGTGGCCGCCGCGCACGACGTGGCGGTGAGCGCGGTGGTGGACCTCTCCCGCGACCCGGCGGAGTTCTACGCGGAGGCGGCCCGCGCGCTGGTGGCCTCCGGCGCCGGCCGGATCATCGTGGTCGGCGTCTACCCGCTGCTGGAGACGGCGCCGGGCGTCCGCCTGGTCGACCGCCCGGACTTCCCGGACGAGCACCGGCCGTTCTGCCTGGGCCACGCGGCGGGCGTCGCGGTGCTCGCGGCCTCCGAGGCCGACTGGCTGGTGATGAGCCCCGTCGGCGACTTCGGCGGCACCCCGACGGGCACGTACCGGATCGGCTCGGTCGACCCGGCCGACGAACTGACCTACGAGGACTTCGCGCTGGCCGTCGTGGACGAGATCGACCGGCCCGCGCACCGCCGCACGCAGGTGGGCATCGCGTCGGCGTGAGCCGCACAACCGCGTCCGCGTGAGCCACACAACACAGACGGGGGTCCGGGGACCGCCCCGGCCGGGGTCTGGGGGGCTCGGCCCCCAGGAGAAATGCGAAAGGCCGACCCGGTCTGCGCTCTTCGCAGACACAGGTCGGCCTCGGCCGCGAGCGGGCGACGGGAATCGAACCCGCGTAGCTAGTTTGGAAGACTAGGGCTCTACCATTGAGCTACGCCCGCGTTGCCGCCCTTGTCGGGGCTGCGATCAATACCTTAGCGGGTGGCGGTAAGCTTGGTGCAACCGGGGCGTGGCGCAGTTTGGTAGCGCACCCGCTTTGGGAGCGGGGGGTCGCAGGTTCAAATCCTGTCGCCCCGACGGTTGCCGAAAACCCGCAGCGACTTCACCGCTGCGGGTTTTCGCATCTAGACCATGTCCTCGGCGAGGTAGCGGCTCGCCCACGCCGCCAGCACCCGTGCCACGTAGGTGGCGTCCGCGCGGTCGGTCAGCAGGTGGTCGCCTCCGTCCAGCGAGACGAACGACTTGGGGTGGCGGGCCGCGTCGAAGATCACCCTGGCGTTGTCGACGCCCACCGTGTCGTCCTGCGGGGAGTGCATCACGAGCAGTGCGCGGTCGAGGCCCGCGATGCACGCGGTCTGGTTCTGCTGCTTGATGTCGAGCAGGAAGTCGTTGCCGATCCGGAACGGGCGGCCGGCGAGCAGCACCTCGGCCACGCCGTCCGCCTCGATCTGCTCCCGCGACGAGCCGAGCAGGTGCTCCACGTGGGCGGTGTCGGCGGGGGCGCCGATCGTGGCGACCGCCCTGACCTCCGGGACCCGGTGCGCGGCGGCCAGGACGGCGGCGCCGCCGAGCGAGTGTCCGATGAGGACGCTCGGGGCGCCGATGGTGTCGCGCAGGTGGTCGGCGGCGCAGACGAGGTCGCCGACGTTGGACGTGAACGTCGTGTTCGCGAAGTCGCCGTCGGACTGGCCGAGGCCGGTGAAGTCGAAGCGCAGCACCGCGACGCCGTGGGAGGCGAGCTCGCGGGCGATGCGGGTCGCGGCCACCGAGTCCTTGCCGCAGGTGAAGCAGTGCGCGAACACGGCCGTCGCCGTGACGTCGCCGGCGGGCAGTTCGAGCCGGCCGGCCAGTGCCTGGCCGTGGGCGCCCGCGAAGACCGCTTTCCGGTTGTCCATGCCCTCTATGGTGCGTCACGTGCGCTACCAGTACCTCGACGCCCGGTTGCGGCAGGCCTTCGACGACGCCGGGCTCGACCGGGGGCAGCGGGCGTTCCTGCAGGGAGTGCTGCGCGCGCTCGACCCCGACGCGCACCTCGGGGAGCACGTGGCGGGGCTCAACAGCGCGTTCCTCGCCGTCACGCGGGCGAAGACCGCGCTGGAGAGCCACGCCACCGAAGACCAGCCGCGGTGGAACCTGCTGCGGCGCGTCATCACCAGCTCGCTGGCGTGCATGGACGCCGCCAGACCCGCGTACGCCCACGGCGGCGCGAAGGAGCTCGCCGCGGCGCGCAAGGTCCTCCTCGGGGTCGACGCCGCCATCGCGGCCGACGGGCAGAAGCTCGACCCGGTGGTCACGGCCGCGGCGGCGGCGAAGCTCGATCCGGGGGCGCTGGAGAAGGCCGTGCGGAGCTGGATCGCTCCACTGTGGAACGGTGTCGGGCTTTCGTCGCGCACCAGGATGACCGCCGAGATCGCGGTCGTCGTGGCGGTGCACGGCAGGGACGGCAGGGAGTTGCGGGCCGACCTGCTGCGGTGGCTCAAGAAGCCCGGCGACCTCGGCCACGTGCTGTGGCCGGAGCCGCGCCGGCACGTCGTGGCGTTCGTGGTGCGGGGTGCCCGCGTGCTGCGGCACCTCGACGAGCTGCTGCCGCAGGCGCGTCAGGAGCCGTTGCACCGCAACAGGTTGCCGAAGGACGACTTCCTCAAGGACGCGGTGGACGGGTCGTCGGTGCTGGTGCGGTTGCCGGTCGAGGCGGCGGACGTGCACACGGCCGCGCTGAAGGGGCGCCGGATCCTCAACGAGGTGCTCGACCAGTACGCGGCGGGGGAGCGGCTCACCGAGCTGACCATCGCACCGGTCTGGCAGGTCAGCGGGCCGGGCGGCCGCGTCACGCGCGGCACCGAGCACCGGCGGACCGTCAACAACGCCTACCCGCTCACCGCGTACTGGCCCGCCGAGCTGCGCAGCGCGATGCGGGTGGCGAACCTCGCGCGCCAGGTCGACGCGCCGATGGCCAGCGCAGGGCTCGCGTGGAGCGCGCTGGAGGCGACGGGGCTCGACCCGGGCAAGATCGCGTGGCTGGCGAAGGCGTGCGCGCTGCAGGTGTTGCGGCAGCACCTGGTCAGCCTGCACGTCGTGCTCACCAACCACGACACCGAACTGCGCAAGCCGCTCGACGCGCACGTGCCGACCACCGGGGTGAAGCACCACCTGAGGTCCGTGGACGCCTGGCTGGAGGTGCTGGTCGAGCACAACCGCCCGGACGAACGGCTCGCGGCCGCGCAGCAGGCCGTCACCGCGCTGGCGGAGAACGAGGGCGGGCTGGTCCACGACCTGGCGGGGCTGTGGCGCGACCGGCTCGCGGACTCGAAGGTCCTCGCGGCCTGGCTGCGCGAGCAGGAGGACACCGCCGCCGCGCTGCTGGAGTGGCTCTACGTCACCCGCAACCTCGCGTTCCACGCCGGGCGGTTCGCCTCCCCGGCCGACACGCTCACGGCCCACGCCGGCCAGGCCGTCGCGGACCTGACGCTCGAGTTCCTCGGCAACTGGCGGACCGTCGAACGGCGGCAGGGCCGGCAGGAGACCTCCGCCGTGGAGATCTACCGCCGGCTCGCGCAGCGGGAGGACCAGCTGGTGGCCCGGCTCAAGCGCGCGGGATCGGTGCGCAGGCTCAGCGTCGAGGACATCTCCGGTCCCGACGAGAAGTGGTGGTCGCGCGGCCGGAACTGAGGACGGAAGTTACGGCTTGGCCTTCGTGAGCCAGTCCTCGACGCGGTCCGGGTTCGCCTCGACCCACCTCTTCGCCGCCTCGTCGGGCGACATCTTGTACTTGGCGATGAACGACGCGACCGTGTCCTGCTCGTCGTTGCTCCACTGGAAGTTCTGGACCAGCCGTGCCGCGGGCCCGCCCTTCTCGACGAACTTCCTGGAGGCGATCTTGTCGAGCTCGTAGCGCGGGTAGTCGCAGGCGACCTCGGCCGGGTCCGCGTCGCAGCCCGCCGTGTACCCAGGCAGGTCGATCTTGACCAGTTCGATGTCGAGGTGCAGCCACTGCGGCTCGAAGAAGTAGCCGATCAGCGGGGTCTTCTTCTCCTCGGCCTGGCGGAACGCCTTGATGAGCGCCTGCTCGCTGCCGGCGTAGACGACCTTGTAGTCGAGGCCGAGGTTCTTGACCAGCGCCTCGTCGTTCGTCACGTACGAGGGGTCGCCGTCGAGCACCTGGCCCTTGCCGTCGGACTGCGGGGTCTTGAACTTGTCCGCGTACTTGTTGAGGTTCTGCCAGTTCGTGATGTCCGGGAACTCCTTCTTCATCCACGGCGGCACGTACCAGCCGATCACGCCCTTGTTGCCGGACGGGCCGACCCGCACGGCGGTGCGCTTCTCCTCGACGTACTTCTGCTTCAGGTCCTCGTGGCCCCAGTTCTCGAGGATGACGTCGATCTCGCCGGAGTCGAGGCCCTGCCAGGCGGTCTGCTCGTCGACCTCCTTCTTCGTGACCTTGCAACCCAGCCGCGTCTCGGCGAGGTGCGCGATCACGGCCGCGTTCGCCTCGTAGCCGACCCACGGGTTGACCGCGATGGTGAGGGAGTCGCAGGGCTCGGTCGGTGCGGCCGGACTGGAGCGGGGTGACGCCGTCGATCCGCTGCCACAACCGGCAATCGTCACCACGAACGTCATTGCCAGAACAATTCTGGGGGCTTGCACGAACAGCTCCTCGTCGGGGGGAACGAGCGGTTCAGGAGACCGGTGAGTTCAGCTTTTCCTCATCGATCAGACGGAGTCAAGTCATAGGATGATTGGTTGTCCAAAAAGGAGTGGATTCGTTTCGGGCCTTGACCGTACCCGTGCGAAAGGTCAATGCTGTCGCGCATCGAGAAACGGTGTGCGCAGTCCGCAACAGGTCGGAGTGGTTTGGCGTGGATCCCGTGATTTCGGTCAGGGACCTGTGGAAGGTGTTCGGCCCCAAGGCGTCGCAAGTGGTGGGTTCGGACGAGCTCAGGGCGTTGTCGCGATCGGAGTTGATGGACCGGACGGGGTCCGTCGCGGCCGTGCGGGGAGTGGACTTCGAGGTCGCTCCGGGTGAGATGT
Source organism: Lentzea jiangxiensis (assembly GCF_900104175.1). Lineage (GTDB taxonomy): Bacteria > Actinomycetota > Actinomycetes > Mycobacteriales > Pseudonocardiaceae > Lentzea > Lentzea jiangxiensis. Next base: position 90,563 of record NZ_FNIX01000010.1, on the reverse strand, counting down.
TCGTGGTCATGGGGCTGTCCGGGTCGGGCAAGTCCACTTTGGTCCGCTGCCTCACGAGACTCGTGGAACCGACCGCGGGCGCGATCACGTTCGAGGGCGAGAACATTCTCAAGGTGGACGCCAAGCGTTTGCGCGAACTGCGCAGGAACAAGTTCTCCATGGTGTTCCAGCACTTCGGACTGCTCCCGCACCGCACCGTCGCCGACAACGTCGGTTACGGTCTGGAAATCCGCGGGGTACCGCGCGCGAAACGCGGGGAGCGCTCCCGGGAAGTGATCGACCTGGTCGGGCTCACCGGGTACGAGAAGTCGTATCCGGATCAACTCTCCGGCGGTATGCAGCAACGCGTCGGCCTTGCGCGCGCACTCGCGGGCGATCCCGATGTTTTGTTCTTCGATGAACCTTTCTCGGCGCTCGACCCGCTGATCCGGCGCGACATGCAGTCCGAGGTCATCAGGCTGCACCGCGAGGTCGGCAAGACGATGGTCTTCATCACCCACGACCTGAGCGAGGCGCTCAAGCTCGGCGACCGCATCCTGATCATGCGCGACGGCAAGGTCGTGCAGATCGGCACCGGCGACGAGCTGGTCGGCGCTCCCGCGGACGACTACGTGCGCGACTTCGTGCGGGACGTGCCGCGCCCGGACGTGCTGACGCTCAAGTGGATCATGCGTCCGCCGCGCCCCGGCGACGACCTGGACGGACCGGAGCTCGCGCCGGAGACCGTGGTGCGCGAGGCCGTTCGCGGCGTGCTCGGCACCGGCAAGCCGGTGAAGGTCGTGCGCGACGGCGAACTGCTCGGGGTCGTGGCCGACGAGGAGATCCTCGGGGTCGTGGCCGGGGAGGCGTGATGGTCGCCGTCGCCGCTCCCGGACAACCCCCTCGGCTGCTGCAGCACAAGAAGGCGCTCGTACTCGGCGGGATCGTGCTCGCCTGGGTCGTGCTGTGGGTGGCGCTGCGCAACGTCGGCACGCTGCCGCTCGGCGCCTCCGAGCTGACCCCGCTGCACCGGTGGATCAACGACGTCAACGACGCCGTCGGCGCGTCCAGGAACTCCAGCCCCGTCTTCCTGTACTTCTTCAACGAGATCCGGCTCGTCATCGACGAGTTCGTGACGTTCGTCCAGGCGTTGATCGCGCAGCCGTCGTTCGGCCGGCCGGTGCCGGTGGTCGGCTGGCTCGGCGTGGTCGCGATCGCGGGCTTCGTCAGCCTCGCGGCCGCTGGCTGGCGGATCGCGCTGCTCGCCGTGGCGGGCTTCGTGTTCCTCGGCCTGCAGGGGTTGTGGCAGGAGAGCATGGACACGCTGTCGCTGACGCTGTCGGCGGTCGTGATCTCGTTGCTCTTCGGCATCCCGCTGGGGATCTGGGCGGGACTGTCCGACCGGGCCCACCGGGTCACGACGCCGGTGCTCGACTTCATGCAGACGATGCCGACCTTCGTCTACCTGGCGCCGTTGACGCTGTTCTTCCTGATCGGACCGGCCTCGGCGACGATCGCGACGCTGATCTACGCGGCGCCGCCCGCGATCCGGCTCACCGCGCACGCCATCCGCTCGGTACCGCGCACCACCGTCGAGGCGTCGGAGTCCCTGGGGGCGACGCGGAAGCAGACGCTGGTGAAGGTGCTGTTGCCGTCCGCGCGCAAGACCATCGTGCTCGGCGTCAACCAGACGATCATGGCCGCGCTGTCGATGGTCACGATCGCCGCGCTGATCGACGCACCCGGTCTCGGCAAGACGGTCGTGAAGGCGTTGCAGACGCTCGACGTCGGCACGGCGTTCAACGCGGGCCTCGCGATCGTGGTGCTGGCGATCGTGCTGGACCGCGTGACGACCGCCGCCACCGAGCGCCGCGGGCTCCCGCGCTGGGCGTTGTTCGGCGGGCTCGGCGTCACGGGCGTCTGCGTGTACCTCTCCCACACCTACCTCTGGGCGGCGGAGTTCCGGACGGACGTGGAGATCGGCAGCTCGATCACCCGGGGCGCGACCGCCGTGACGGAGTGGGCGCAGGACTCGCTACCGGTGCTCACGTACGGCTTCAAGGACTTCGTGACGTTCGCGCTGATCAACCCGTTGCAGGCGTTGCTCGCCGAGTCACCGTGGTTCCTCGTGGCGCTCGTGGTCGTGGCGCTGTCGTTCCTGGTCGGCGGCCTGAGGCCCGCGATCGTCTCCGCCGTGTGCCTCGGCCTGCTCGTCGCGACGGGGCTGTGGCAGGACGCGATGATCACGCTGGCGTCCACGCTGGTCGCCACGATCATGGTGATGGTCCTGGGCGTCGTCGTCGGTGTCTGGACGGGGCGCAGCAGGCGCGCGGACCGGGTCGTCCGGCCCGTCCTCGACGCCGCGCAGGTCATGCCGGCGTTCGTCTACCTGGTGCCGTTCCTGGCGTTGTTCTCCGCCTCGCGCTTCACGGCGATCATCGCGGCCGTGGTGTTCGCGGCCCCGGTCGCGATCAAGATCATCGCCGACGGCGTCCGCGCCGTGTCGCCCGCGGCGGTCGAGGCGTCCACGGCGCTGGGGTCGAGCTCGTGGCAGACGATCGCGAAGGTCCAGCTGCCCATGGCGCGCGGGGCGCTGACCCTCGCCGCCAACCAGGGACTGGTCTACGTGCTCTCGATGGTCGTCGTCGGCGGACTCGTCGGCGCCGGCGCGCTCGGCTACGACGTGGTGGCCGGGTTCTCGCAGGGCCAGTTGTACGGCAAGGGGCTCGCGGCCGGTGTCGCGATCGTCGTGCTGGGCGTGATGCTCGACCGCCTCACCCGGGCGGCCGCCCGGCGGTGGACCAACTAGGAGGTCTGGGAAGTGGCTAGGCACAGCGTGCTGGGAGCGGTGCTGGTGGGAGCACTCGCTTTGGCTGGTTGTGGTGGCGCCAAGGTCGGTGACACCTCGTCGGGTGCGACCGGCGACTGCGGCACGTTCAACCTCGCGATCAATCCGTGGGTCGGTTACGAGGCGAACGCCGCCGTGCTCGCTCACGTGGCCGAAAAGGAGCTGGGCTGCAAGGTCACGAAGAAGGAGCTCAAGGAAGAGGTGGCCTGGCAGGGCTTCGGCACCGGCGAGGTCGACGCCGTCGTCGAGAACTGGGGCCACGACGACCTGCGCAAGAAGTACATCGACGAGCAGAAGACCGCCGTCAGCGCGGGCTCCACCGGCGTGAAGGGGCAGATCGGCTGGTACGTGCCGCCGTGGCTCGCCAAGGAGCACCCCGACATCCTCGACTGGAACAACCTCAACAAGTATGCGGACAGGTTCAAGACGTCCGAGTCCGGTGACAAGGGCCAGCTGCTCGACGGCGACCCGTCGTTCGTGACCAACGACGAGGCCCTGGTGAAGAACCTGAACCTCGATTACAAGGTCGTCTACGGCGGCAGCGAGACCGCGCTGATCCAGGCCTTCCGCCAAGCGGAGAAGGACAAGAAGTGGGTCATCGGCTACTTCTACTCGCCGCAGTGGCTGCTCAACGAGATCAAGCTCGAGAAGGTCAAGCTGCCCGAGTACAAGCCCGGCTGTGACGCCGACGCCGAGAAGGTCGCCTGCGACTACCCGGACTACGACCTCGACAAGATCGTGTCCAAGAAGTTCGCCGACGGAGGCGGCCCGGCCTTCCAGCTGGTCAAGAACTTCCAGTGGACCAACGAGGACCAGAACACCGTGGCGAAGTACATCGCCGAGGACAAGATGAAGCCCGAGGACGCCGCCGGGAAGTGGGCGGACGCCAACGCCGACAAGATCAAGGCGTGGCTGCCGGCCAAGGCCTAGAAGCGCTCCGGCCGTGGGGGTGGTTCCCGTTCCTGGACGAGAGGAACAGGGCCACCCCCACGGCCACCCCCGGCATCACGCAGCCTGTGGTCCGGCGGGAACCTCAGGCTCGTGGCGGTGTGTCATGCGGTGCCACCACGACCGCGGCTTGCCACCGTTGCGGTAGTACTCCCGCGCACGGCGTGCGTCCTCGCGCAGCGCCTCCTGCCGGTAGTCCATCTCCGCCTTGATCGCCTCGGGCGTCCATTCCATCCGGCTCACTCCTCAGTTCGTTCTCCGACGAGGATGAGAGTGCTCCTGAGGGGTGAACCCCCACATCGGACGATCACCCACGCTCGCGCCGCAGAACCCCTTACGTCGCACTCCCGGAGCCGGTTCAGCGGATCCCGGCGACCGGGGTAAGGGGTCACGATCGACGGCATGACCGCCGCCCACCTGCGGAGTTCTCCAACCCCGCCACCGAGGTCCACTACGACGAACAGAGCACCTGGCACGTGTTCAGCCTCGCCGACGTGCAGCGGTGCTGTCCGACGAGGAGCCGCGCGCCGACCGGGACCCGTCGCGCCAAGTCGACCCGGATCATGTCGTTCGGGCACGGATCGCACCGGCGCACGCTCGTGCGGCGGGAGTGGATGCTCGACGACCCCGAGACAGCCACGTTCCGCTTCGACGAGGGCGCCGCCCCGTCCGGCCTACCGCTGCATCGCCGTCACGTCGGCGGCCCACCTCCACGGTTCGGCGGTGCCCCCGGGCAGCGAGTTGAAGTACTCCCACCCGGCCACGCCACCGAAGTCGGAGTACTTGGTCTTCAACGACGTCACGGTGTTCCTGAGCGTCGCCGTGCTCACGTGGCCCGACCCGCCGTTCGCCGGGTTGGTGAGCGTGCCGAGCACGACCTTGTTCGCCGGGATCAGCCGCCGGTTGATGATCTGGTCGTAGTGCGCCGTGCTGCCCGCGTTGCCCCAGCCGTTGTAGAACTGGCCGTTGAACCACGCGATCTTCGAGCCGTGGCTGCGGTACAGCTCCTCGTAGTCGAAGCCCGACAGGTTGCCGCCGCCCCGCAGCGCGCTCGCCACCGGGGAGAGCGTGACGAGGAAGCCCGCGCCGAAGTCCGCCTTCAGCTGGTCGATCACCCGCCGGATGCCCGCGAGCGACATCCGCTCCTCGACGTCGAGATCGACGCCGTTGAGCCTGTACGTGCGGATCGTGTCGCGCAGCAACGGGTAGTACTCGGCGAACCGCGTGTCGAGCCGCTGGAACGAGCCGGGCGCCGCGCCGCCGACCATGCCGATCACGTTGACGCCGCGGGCCTGCATCGCGGCGAGGTCCTGCCACATCTGCGCGTACCGCGGGTGCGACGGCGGGTGGTCGTTGAGGTGGACGATCCTGTTGTCGTTGAGGTGGATGGCGGCCACCAGCACGTCCGTCACGCCGGTGTTGCGGTCGACCAGGGGCTTGGGCGAGACGTAGGTCCCGGTCGCGCCGTTGCTGTACTGGGTCTGGTAGTAGACGACGGTTCGCTTCTGGGTGGCGGCCTGGGCCGGTGGCGCGGCCAGCGCCACCAGCAGCAGGGCGAGGAACAGCTTCTTCATCAGCACCTCGTGAATCGCAGGGTGATCACTTGGAAGGGGCGCAGCACCACCTCGGCCGACGCGTCGGCCAGCGGCCGTTCGAGCAGGTCGGTCTCCTGGATCCGCTGGTGGGGGAAGGAGGTGCTGATCGAGGCGCGCGCACGACCGCCGTGCGCCTCGTAGAGCCGGACGACGACGTCGCCCGACCGGTCGTCGGCCAGCTTCACGGCCTCGACCCTGACCGCGGGGTTGTCCGTGCGCACCAGGGGGTGCGGTGCCGCGGAGCCGCGGACGGACCGCGGCGGCAGGTTGATGCGGTAGCCGGCGTCGATGGCCGCCGGCAGGTCGCCGACCACCAGGGCGTAGCGGAAGCGGTGCTCGCCCTGGTCGGTTTCCGGGTCGGGGAAACGGGGTGCGCGCAGCAGGGACAGGCGCACGGTCGTCGTGGTGCCGCCGTCCTCACGGGTGGTGCGGGTGACCTCGTGGCCGTAGGTCGAGTCGTTGACCACCGCGACGCCGTAGCCGGGTTCGCCGACGTGCAGGAAGCGGTGGGCGCAGATCTCGAACTTCGCCGCCTCCCACGAGGTGTTGGTGTGCACCGGGCGGTGCAGGTGGCCGAACTGGGTCTCGGCCGTGGAGACCTCGGCACGCAGGTCGAGCGGGAACGCGATCTTAAGCAGCTTCTCGCGCTCCTGCCAGTCGACCTCGGTGGTGAAGTCGACCTGCTTCGCGCCCTCGCGCAGGCGGATTGTCTGGGTGAGCACCGAGTCGCCGAACTCCGCCCGCACGACCACGCCGTCGGAGGTGTCGACGCGCTCGGACGGGATCAGGTCGGCCTTCCAGTTGCGGTAGAAGGGGTCGATGTCCCAGGCGTCCCACTGGTTCGGGTTGTCGCGGTGCAGCTGCGGCATGCCGGCGAACCCGTGCGGCGGCAGCACCTCGCGGCCCTCTTCGAGGTCCAGGACCGAGAGCACGATGCCGTCGGCGTCGATCGTGACGCGCAGCCGGCCGTTGTCGAGCACGCCGTCCGCCGGTGCCACGAACGGCCGTGGGGCGTCGCCGCCGAGCACGTCGAACGTCAGCTCGTCGTCGCCCTCGCCCTTCAGCGCGTCGACGGCCCTGGCGGTCAGCGCCTCGAGCTCGGACGCCACGCGGGCGTAGGTGGCTTCGGCCTCGCGGTGCACCCAGGCGATCGAGCTGCCGGGCAGGATGTCGTGGAACTGGTGCAGCAGCACGGTCTTCCACAGCCGGTCGAGGTCGTCGTACGGGTACTCGGCACCCGCGAGGGCGGCGGCCGTCGACCAGTGCTCGGCCTCCCGCAGCAGGTGTTCGCTGCGCCGGTTGCCCTGCTTGGTCTTGGCCTGGGTGGTGTAGGTGGCGCGGTGCTTCTCCAGGTACAGCTCGCCCGCCCACACCGGCGCGTCCGGGTACTCGTCCTGTGCCGCCTGGAAGAAGTCGCGGGGCGGTTCGACGCGCACGGTCGGGGAGCCTTCGAGGTTCGCGACGCGGTGCGCGGTCTCCATCATCTCGCGGGTGGGGCCGCCACCGCCGTCGCCGTAGCCGAACGGCACCAGCGACCGCGAGGCCTTGGCGTGCTCGGCGAACTGCCTCGACGCGCGCGCCAGCTCCTCGCCGGACAGCGACGAGTTGTAGGTGTCGACGGGCGGGAAGTGCGTGAAGATCCGCGTGCCGTCGATGCCCTCCCACCAGAACGTGTGGTGCGGGAACCTGTTGACCTGGTTCCACGACAGCTTCTGGGTGAGGAACCACCGCGAGCCGCTCAGCTTGATCAGCTGCGGGAGCGCGGCGCTGTAGCCGAACGAGTCCGGCAGCCACACCTCCTCGGTCTCGACGCCGAAGCTGTCGAGGAAGAAGCGCTTGCCGTGCACGAGCTGGCGCGCCATCGCCTCGCCGCCGGGCATGTTCGTGTCGGACTCGACCCACATGCCGCCGACGGGCACGAACTGCCCACCGCGGACCTTCTCGCGGACGCGGTCCCACACGTGCGGGTGGTGTTCCTTCATCCACGCGTACTGCTGGGCCTGCGAGCAGGCGAAGTAGAAGTCCGGGTAGTCGTCCATCAGCTTCGTGACGTTCGAGAACGTGCGGGCGCACTTGCGGACGGTCTCGCGCAACGGCCACAGCCACGCGGAGTCGATGTGCGCGTGACCGATCGCGGAGACCTTGTGCGCCGAGGCGTTCGCCGGCAGCGCGAGGACACCGGCCAGCTCCGCGCGGGCGAGGTCGGCGGTGGCGGCGACCTCGTTGAGGTCGAGCACGTCCATCGCCCGGTCCAGCGCGTGCAGGACCTTGTGCCGGCGCGGGTCGTGGCCGGGCAGTTCCCCCATCAGCGACTGCAGCACCTCGATGTCGAGCATCAGGTGCCACACCTGCGGCCGGAACACCGCGAGCTCGGCCCTGAGGATCTTGTACAGCGGCTCGGTGCCCGCCGTCCGCTTGTCGCCCAGCGGGGTGGGCAGGAACGGGTGGAAGTCGAGGATCGTCGGGTTGCCGGCGGCTTCCAGGTAGAACAGCACCTCGCGGCCGTCGACGGGCAGGTGGGTGTTGCGGGGCTCGATGCCCTTCACGGGCACGCCGTCGGCGGTGTACGCGAGGCCCTCGGACTGGAAACCGGGGCCGGGGTGGGTGAAGCCGAGGTCCAGCACGACCTCGACCTGCTCGCCCCGCCAGGACTCCGGGACGGTGCCGGTGAGGCGGAACCAGCTCGTGCTCCAGGGCGCGCCCCACGCGTCGCCGACGCTCGCGGGTTCGTACTGCGCGGCCAGGGCTTCGGCGACCGGCACCGGCTCGTCCGGCACGGTCCACACGGCGAGCTCCAGCGGCGCGGTCTCGCCGTAGACGGCCGGGCGGATGCGTTCCTTCAGCGTGCGGTTGAGGCGTTCTTCCAGCAGTGCGCGTTCGTCGTGCATGTCGTCTACCCCAGCTCGATCGAGGCCCGCACACCCGTGCGCGCAAGGGCCATCCACTCTTCGAAGAAGGCGCCACCGGGGCCCCACGAGGGCCGGTCGCCGTGCAGCGTGATGGGCGTGCGCTCGGCCGGCGCGGGCGGCGTCGTCCGAGCGATCCGGGCGACCACCTCGCCGAGCGGCTTGACCTCGCGTTCAGTGGTCATCAGCCCCAACTCGTACTCGCGTTCGGGGAAGTCCACCAGCGCACGGTCGACGTCGAACGAGCACCACCACGTGATGCCCCAGAGGTTGGCGCAGGTGAGCACGTTCTCAAGGGTTTGCTCGGCGAAGTCGGGCGCCTGCTCGGCGCTGATCTCGGGCTGGGCGGCCCCCACCTCCTGCAGCCACACCAGCCGCCGCGGGTCCTTCGCGTGGGCCTTCGCGAGCTCAACGAGGTACTCGGCGTGGTGGACGCTCTCCGGCGACATCGGGCCGTAGCGCTGTGCGGTGCCGTTGAAGACCCACGAGTGCACGGTCGTCATCGCGCCCTTGTTCGCCGCGTGCTCCGGTAGGAACGAATGTTCGCTCTCGTACCAGACGGCGTCGTACTCGGAGTGCACGTGCGGCTGGTGCGGCGCCGCTTCCGCGCACTCGGCGAGCAAGGTGTCGATCCACTCGGCGGCCTGCTCGGGCGTGCACGGGTTGGACTCGGTGAGCAGGTCGACCTCGTTGCCGAGGGTGAAGCCGAGGAAGTTCGGCCGTTCCCCCAGCTCCTCGGCGAGCGTGCGGATGTAGAGCTTCTGCCCGCTGATCACGTCGGGGTTGGTGAAGATGTTGGCGCGGTGCCAGGTCTGCACCCACGACGGGTAGAAGTCGAAGCTCGACAGGTGCCCCTGCAGCACGTCGACCTGCACGTCCAGGCCGAACTCGTGCGCCGAGTCGAGCACGTGCCCGAGCTGCTCGACCGCCTTCGGCCGGACGAGACCGCGGTTGGGCTGGAACACCGGCCACAGCGGGAACACCCGCACGTGGTCGAGTCCCAGCCCGGCGATAGCCTCGAAGTCGGCTTTGACGTCGTCCAGCGAGAAGTCGAGCCAGTGGTGGAACCAGCCTGTGGACGGGGTGTAGTTCACGCCGAAACGCAAGATGGGGCTCCTCGGGGTTCATCCCTTGATCGCGCCTTCTCCCACTCCGCGGAAGAAGTGCTTCTGCAGCAACAGGAACAGCAGGATCAGCGGGAGGACGGCGATGATCGTGCCCGCCGCCACCAGCCGCTGGTTCTGCACGAACGTGCCCTGGAGGTACGCCAGACCGATGGTGAGCGTGTACTTCTCCTGGTCGCTCAGCACGACGAGCGGCCACAGGAAGTCGTCCCAGCTGAACATGAACGAGAACAGCGCCACCACGACCAGCGTGCCCTTCACCGACGGCAGCGCGAGGCGGGTGAAGCGTTGCCACGCGTTGGCGCCGTCGATGATCGCGGCTTCCTCGACTTCGGCGGGGAGCGCGAGGAAGGCGTTGCGCAGCAACAGGACGTTGAGCGCGGCGATCGCGCCGGGCAGCACGACCGCGGACAGGGTGTCGGTGAGGCCGAGCCCGCGCATCACCAGGAACAGCGAGATGAGGATCGCCTCGAACGGCACCAGGATGCTGCCGGCGAAGATCACCGCGGCGAGCCTGCGGCCCTGGAACTTCAACCGTGCCAACGCGTAGCCGGCCATCGCCGCGCCGAGGCAGTTCGTGGTGACGTTGACGCTCGCCACGCCCAGCGAGTTGAGCGCGAACGTCCAGACCGGCACCACGTCGGCCACGGCCGCGTAGTTGCCGGAGGTCGGGTCGTCCGGGATGAGGTCGGGCAGGAAGACGTCCTCGTTCGGGCCCTTGATGCTGGTCGCGAACTGCCACAGGAACGGTCCGATGCTGATCGCGAGGACAGCGAGGAGCGCGCTGTACCGGAGTGCGAGCTTCACAGCTGCTCCTCCCTGCGGTTGAGCTTGAGGGTGACCAGCAGCAGCCCCAGCAGGACCACGAACAGCACGAGGCTCAGCGCGGACGCGTACCCGACCTCACCGGTGAGGCCGCGGCCGACGGACTGGATGAGCAGCACCATCGTGGTGCTCGCCCCGCCGGGCCCGCCGGTGCCGCCGGACAGCAGGTAGATCTCGGAGAACACCCGGAACCCGTTGACCGCGCTCAACGCCGCGACGAGCACCATGGTCGGCCGCAGCGCGGGCACGGTGACCGACCAGAACCGCCTGACCGGCCCCGCGCCGTCGACCATCGCGGCCTCGTGCAGGTCCTTCGGCACGTTCGCGAGCGCGGCCAGGTAGATCACCATGTAGTACCCCAGGCCGCGCCACACCGTGACGACCATCGAGCTGACCAGCAGCAGCGTCGAGTCGGTCAAGAACCCGATCCTGGTCCCGCCCAGGGCCTCCACGACGTTGTTCACCAGGCCGCGGCTGTCCAGCAGCCACGTCCAGATGAGCCCCACGACGACCGCGGACGCGATCACCGGCGTGAAGAACGCCGTGCGGAAGACCCCGATGCCCGGCACGGCTTTCTGCGCGAGCAGCGCGACCAGCAACGGCAGCAGCACCAGCGGCGGCACCACGCCGGCCATGTAGAGCGCGCTGTTGCGGGCCGCCACCCAGAACTTCGGGTCCTCCGCCATCCGCACGAAGTTGTCCACGCCGGTGAACCGGCCACCGCCCAGCGCGCTCGCGTCGGTGAACGCGAGCACGACCATGTTCACGAACGGGAAGATCGTGAACATCAGGCAGATGGCCAGTCCCGGAGCCAGGAACAGCCACGGCGTGTAGGGCCGGTGCGTCACTTGAGCAGCCTGTTGCACTCGTTCACGGCGTCGTCCAACGCCTGCTTCGCGGACTTCTTGCCGAGCATGGCGTCCGCGAGCTGCTGCAGCAGCGCCTCGCGCATCTGGTCGCTGAACTGCACCGGCGTGTAGTTCACCGCCGTCTTGAGCTGCTTGGCCGCCGCGACCCGCACGCGGGCCTCGTCGGTGCCGTCCTCCGTGGTGAAGTACGGGTCGTCGCCGCCCTTGCTCGTGGACGGGAAGATCGACGCGAGCTTCGCGAACCCGACCTGGTTCTCGGCGTTGGTGACGAACCGGCCGAACGCCAGCGCCGTCGCCTGGTTCCTGCTGCTCTTCGGCACGCTGACGCCGTGCAGGAACATGTTGGCGCTGCCGGTGTTCGTGATGGGCGTGGTGATGCCGATGTTCGCGTACAGGCTCGGCGCGTCGGTCTTGAACTTGCCCAGGTCGTACGCGCTGCCGGGGTTGAGCGCCGTCTGCTGCGCCATGAACTTCGTGCCGGCGCCCGTGTAGTTCTGCGTGAGCGCCTCGGGGATCAACGCGCCCGCGTCGTACAGCCGCTTGTAGAGCTCGACGAGTTCGACGCCCTTGGGCTCGTTGAAGGTGAATTCGTCCGTGTCGAACAGCTTCACGCCGTAGAGCCCGAAGTCGGCGATGCTCGGGGTCTGGCCGAGCATGGCGATCTTCTTCTCGGCGAGTTCCAGAGCTTGCTTCTCGAGCTCCTCGAAGTTCGTCGGCGGCTTGTCCGGGTCCAGGCCGGCCTGCCGGAACAGGGCCTTGTTGTAGAAGACCGGTCCGGTGTTGAGGTACCAGGGGAAGCCGTAGCAGCCGCCCTTGCCGGGGATCTCGAACGCCTGCCAGGCGTTCGCGAGGTACTCCGGCTTGGCGTCCTCCAGGGTCTCGTCGAGGTCGACGAGCTGGCCCGCCCTGGCGAGCGGGAAGCTGAGGTCCGGCGGCACGTTGACGACGTCGGGCAGGCTGCCCGCGCTCGCGTCCGCCATGACCTTCGCCAGGTACCCGTCCGCGGGCTGGTCGACCCACTTCACCGCGGTGCCCTGGTGCTTCTTCTGGAACGCGTCGATGACACCGTTGACGTAGTCGGTGTACTTGGGCTTGAGGGACCAGGTCTGGAACGTGATCTCGCCCGTGACCTGCCCAGTCGCCGATGAGCCCGTGCTGGGCGTGCCGGACAGTCCACAGCCCGCCACGGGCACCGCCGCCAGGCCCGCGAGGAACGTGCGCCTCTTCATTGACACCCACCTCCTTGCTCGCGGACCCTAGCTAAACCGGTTTATCTCCGGCTAGCCTCCGACCGTCTTGTTGTCTTGTTCCGGACAGGTGCGATGCGGTGAACGTGGTGAAGAGACCGACGATCAAGGACATCGCTGCGGGGGCCGGGGTGTCCAAAGGTGCTGTCTCGCTGGCGCTGAACGGCCGCGCCGGCGTCTCGGAGGCGACCCGCTCCCGCGTGCTGGAGGTGGCGTCGTCCCTGGGGTACCGGCCGTCCGTGACGGCCCGGGCGCTGTCCTCGGCCTCCGCCGACGCCGTGGGGCTGGTGCTGGTGCGCCCGCCCCGCGCGCTGGGGGACGAGGCGTTCTTCTTCCAGCTGATCGCCGGGATCCAGTCCGAGATGTCGTCGGCGTTGCTGCTGCAGGTGGTGTCGTCGAGGGAGGACGAGATCTCGCTGTACCGGCGCTGGTGGGCCGAGCACCGGGTCGACGGGGTGTTCCTGGTCGACCTGCTGGTGTCGGATCCGCGGGTCGAGCTGATGTCGTCGCTAGGGTTGCCGGCCGTCGTGGTGGGCGGCGCCGGGCACCACGGCGAGCTCGCTTCGGTGTGGGCCGACGACTACGCGGCGATGACCTCCGTGGTGGAGCACCTGAAGACGTCGGGGCATCGGCGGATCGCCCGCGTGACGGGGTTGCCCTCGTTGTTGCACACCGTTCGGCGGGACGCCGCGTTCGCCGCGTCCTGTGAGGACGGCGTGGTGGTGGCCGGCGACTACACGGCCGAGGCCGGGGCTTCTGCCACACGGTCGTTGTTGGCGCTGGAGTCTCCGCCTACCGCGATCGTGTACGACAACGACGTCATGGCTGTGGCCGGGGCTTCCGCGGCTGCTTCCCTGGGCGTCGCCGTGCCGTCCGAGCTGTCGGTCGTGGCCTGGGACGACTCGGTCCTGTGCCAGCAGCTGGGGCTGACCGCGCTCTCCCGGGACACGTTCGCGTTCGGGGCTCGGGCGGCTCGGGCGCTGGTCTCGGTGATCGGGGGTGCGTCGCCCACCGACGAGGAGGACGTGTTGCCCGAGCTGGTGGTTCGGGGGAGCACCGGGCGCGCGCCTGTCGCGTAGGTGGTGCGGTTCGGGTGGGGTGACGGGACCACCCCACCGAACCTCGCGTTGAGGGCAGCTCGCCCTCGCGACGGTGCGGGTGCGGTGGTCAGGTCAGCGAGGCGACCTGGTCGCTCACCACCTGCGCCGCCGCCGACACCAGGGCCGTCACCGCCGGGTTCGTCGAGTTGTCCTGGCGCCAGCCGAACTGCGTGTAGACGCGGAAGGCCGGGGACCAGGGCAGCCGGACCAGCCTGCCTTCGGCGAGCTCCGAGGAGACGGTGACCTCCGGCATGAGGGCGATGCCGAGGCCCGAGGCGACCGCTCGTTTGGCGGCGTCCACCGAGTCGAGTTCCAGGACGGGGGCGCGGGTGTCGTCGTAGCCGAGGGAGTGTTCGAAGAGCTCGTGGTAGGAGGCGCCGTTCTCCGCGCGGATCAGGGTGCTGCTCGTCAGGTCGCCCTCGGTGAGGCTCTGGCGCTGGGTGAGCACGTGGTTCGGGCCCGCGACCATCACGAGGGGCTCGGGGCACAGGACCGTTGTTTCGAGACCCTCGCGCGGTTCTATCGCTCCGATGAAGAAGGCGCAGTCGAGTTGGCCGTCGCGCACCGAGTTCAGGTTGTTCAGGGCGTTGCGCGAGTGCAGCGAGAGTTGAACCGACGGGTAGCGCCAGCACATGTATTCGATCAGCGGTAGCAGACGGTAGTCGGTCAGGCTCTGAGCGGAACCGATGACGAGTTTGCCGTGCGGCTCACCGTTCATCGTTATGGCTTTTCGGGCTTTTTCGGTGAGGTTGATGATGTTTCGCGCGAACGGGAGCAGTTCGACGCCCGCCGACGTCATCTGGATACCTCGGGGGAGGCGCCGGAAAAGCACGACGCCGAGGCCTTCCTCCAGTGCCTTGATGCGGGTGGTGATGGTCGGCTGCGAGCAGTTGAGCGTGGCAGCGGCCTTGGTGAAGCTCCCTGTCTGAACCACGGTCGTGAACGCGAGAAGCTGGCGTGTCTCCATCAGGCGGATCCTCGGGCTAAAACGGTGCGACGACTTTTTCTCGTTTGTTCCCGTGGTCCTGTTACGGATGGTGCGGGAGCAGCAACGCTACCTGTCCGCCGAGGCTGCGTGATTGGTGCTTATGGAGTCATCTCGATCTACCCCGGAAAGGCTGTCTCCGCCGAACGAGTGAAATTGTGGTGACCGTTTTTACGCGTTGTAGCGGGCTGACTTCCTTCTGTGAAGACTTTCGCGAGGCGAACAAAAGGGGCGGAGGGGTGCGGTGCTGCGGACCAACGGGAGACCGCTTGGACGCGCGCCGGCGGGCGGTGGTTCCTGGCGGTGTGAACCGGCCCGCGGGGACCACCGCGTCGCGCCGGCCCGTCTGTCTCGTGGAGCCTCCCGCCACGCGCGCTGGAGCACGGGACGAGACGCCCGTGCGCGATGCGCGCCGGAGCCTCCGGAGCGCTGTCACGTCGCTGTCCCGTCGCTGGAGCGGGGTGGCGGCGATCACAGCGCGGGTCTCGCCTAGACTCGCTGGGAATCCGGGCGTCCCCAGTGGCGGTACCGGCTGTCTTGCACGTTCTTGTTCGTATCGAGGAGTCCACGTTGAAGAGCACCGTCGAGCACCTGAGCCCGACGAGGGTCCGGATCAACGTCGAGGTGCCGTTCGACGAGCTCAAGTCGAACTTCGACCAGGCGTACCGGAAGCTCGCGAAGCAGGTCCGCATCCCCGGTTTCCGCCCGGGCAAGGCCCCTGCCAAGGTCCTGGAGAACCGCATCGGCCGCGCTCCGGTGCTGGACGAGGTCATCCAGGAGGCCATCCCGGCCAAGTACCTGGAGGCGGTCAACGCCGGTGAGGTGCGCACGCTCGGTCGCCCGGACTTCGAGGTCACCAAGATCGAGGACGGCCAGACGCTCGAGTTCACCGCCGAGGTCGACGTCCGCCCCGAGATCACCGTGCCCGCGTTCGGCGAGCTCGCCGTGACCGTCGACGAGCAGGAGGTCACCGACGAGGACGTGACCACCCAGCTCGACGAGCTCCGCGCTCGCTTCGGCACGCTGACCGGCGTCTCCCGCCCGGTGCAGACCGGCGACTTCGTGATCGTCGACCTGTCCGCGACCGTCGACGGCGAAGAGGTCGAGGAGGCCCGCACCAGCGGCCTGTCCTACGAGGTCGGCTCCGGCCAGCTCGTCGAGGGCATCGACGAGGCGCTCCTCGGCGCCTCCGAGGGCGAGACCAAGACCTTCACCACCACGCTCGTCGCCGGTGAGCACGAGGGCCGCGAGGCCGAGGTCACCGTCGTGCTGAGCACCGTCAAGGAGCGCCAGCTCCCCGAGCTCGACGACGAGTTCGCGCAGCTCGCCAGCGAGTTCGACACGCTCGACGAGCTCAAGGCCGACCTGCAGACCCGCCTGGGCCGCGTCAAGAAGATGCAGCAGGGCGTGCAGGCGCGCGACAAGGTCCTCGAGGCGCTGCTGGAGACCACCGAGGTCCCGCTGCCCGAGGGCATCGTCCAGGGCGAGATCGACGCGCGCAAGCACGACGCCGTGCACGCCTTCGACCACGACGACGAGAAGTTCGCCGCGTGGCTGACCGAGCAGGGTCAGACGGAGGAGGAGTTCGACGCCGAGCTGCGCAAGGCCGCCGAGCAGGCCGTCAAGACGCAGCTGGTGCTCGACTCGATCGCCGACGCCGAGCAGGTCACGGTGTCCGACGGCGAGCTGACCGAGCGGATCATCTACCAGGCCCAGCGCTTCGGCATCAGCCCGGACGAGTACGTCAAGCGCGCGCAGCAGTCCGGCCAGCTCGGCGCGATCTTCGCCGACGTCCGCCGGGGCAAGGCGCTCGCGGGCGTCGTGCGCCAGGCCGAGGTGTCCGACACGAGCGGCGCCAAGCTGGACCTCGACGAGCTCTTCGGCGAGACCAAGTCCGATGAGGACGGCCAGGAGTAGCGACCGGGTCGCTCGCCCTTCCCCGCGAGCGGGCGAGCTCCGGAAATACAGCTCATAGCGAACGCGGGCGGTGTCGGGCATCTGACGCCGCCCGCCTTCGTTAAGGTCGATCGCAGAGAGATTTTCGCTTCCAGATTCGTTCCACCTGGAGTTAGGCAGGCAGACGTGACGCAGCACTCCTTCCCGACCCCCGAGATGCGGTCGGCCACCGCCGGGATGAACCTCAACGACTCGGTGTACGAGCGGCTGCTCCGCGAGCGGATCATCGTCCTGGGATCGCAGGTCGAAGAGGGCATCGCCAACCAGATCACCGCTCAGCTGCTGCTTCTCGCCGCTGAGGACCCCGAGAAGGACATCACGCTCTACATCAACTCGCCGGGTGGCTCCGTCACGGCGGGCATGGCCATCTACGACACGATGCAGCTCATCCAGCCGGACGTGGCCACGTACGCGATGGGCCTCGCGGCCTCGATGGGGCAGTTCCTGCTCTCCGCGGGCTCGCCCGGCAAGCGCCACGCGCTCCCGCACGCCCGCATCCTCATGCACCAGCCGTCGGCCGGTGTCGGCGGTACGGCCGCGGACATCGCGATCCAGGCGGACATGCTGACGCGCACCAAGCGCGAGATGGCCGAGCTCATCGCCGAGCACACCGGGCAGTCGGTGGAGACCATCACCCGTGACTCCGACCGCGACCGCTGGTTCACGGCGCAGGAAGCGCTCGAGTACGGCTTCGTCGACAAGGTCGTCACCCGGGCCCAGCCCGTCGGCGACTCGAACAACTGACGTCAGCTAGGAGACCTCAAGTGAGCCAGTTCCACATGCCTCAGTCGCGGTACGTGCTGCCGTCGTTCGTCGAGCGCACCAGCTACGGCATGAAGGAGTCGAACCCGTACAACAAGCTGTTCGAGGAGCGCATCATCTTCCTCGGCGTGCAGGTTGACGACGCTTCGGCCAACGACGTCATGGCGCAGCTGCTGGTTCTCGAGTCCGAGGACCCGGACCGCGACATCCTGATGTACATCAACTCGCCGGGTGGCTCGTTCACCTCGCTGATGGCCATCTACGACACCATGCAGTTCGTCCGCCCGGACATCCAGACGTACTGCCTCGGCCAGGCCGCCTCGGCCGCCGCGGTGCTGCTGGCCGCCGGCACCCCCGGCAAGCGCCACGCGCTGCCGAACGCGCGAATCCTGATCCACCAGCCCTCCATGGAGGGCGCGTACGGTCAGGTGTCCGACCTGGAGATCCAGTCGAACGAGATCCAGCGCGTGCGCCGCCTGATGGAGACCACCCTCGCGCGGCACACGAACCGGACGGCAGAGGAGGTCCGCGAGAGCATCGAGCGCGACCGCATCCTCACGGCCGACGAGGCCAGGGAGTACGGCATCGTCGACTCGGTGCTGCCCTACCGCAAGCTGTCCGCCAAGTCCTGACACGCGTGGTTCCCGAGGGCTGGGAAGGTCCGGCCCTCGGGAGAACGCGAACCGACACGCCCGGGAAGACCAGGTGTCTGGCCTGATCGGCGTGTCGGGGGGACGCTGGTCCTCCCCTGAAACGGGGTGGGCCAGGTACCGTCAGTGCAACGGGCTCAGCACCCACAGCCAGTGGGACTGCCACAGCAAGTCAGCAGGCGCACTACAGCAGGTGTGCGCCGGAGGGGACATAGGTCAGCGGTCATGGCGCGTATCGGTGACGGCGGCGACTTGCTGAAGTGCTCTTTCTGCGGAAAGAGCCAGAAGCAGGTGAAGAAACTCATCGCCGGCCCCGGCGTCTACATCTGCGATGAGTGCATCGATCTCTGCAACGAGATCATCGAGGAGGAGCTGGCCGAAGCCGGCGACGTGAAGCTCGACGAGCTGCCGAAGCCCGCCGAGATCCACGAGTTCCTCGACCAGTACGTCATCGGCCAGTCCGAGGCGAAGCGGACCCTCTCGGTCGCTGTCTACAACCACTACAAGCGCATCCAGGCGGGCGACCGCGGGCGCGAGGGTCGTGACGACGGTGTCGAGCTGGCGAAGTCGAACATCCTGATGCTCGGCCCGACGGGGTGCGGCAAGACCTACCTCGCGCAGACGCTCGCGAAGATGCTGAACGTGCCGTTCGCCATCGCCGACGCGACGGCGCTGACGGAGGCCGGGTACGTCGGTGAGGACGTCGAGAACATCCTCCTGAAGCTCATCCAGGCCGCCGACTACGACGTCAAGCGCGCCGAGACGGGCATCATCTACATCGACGAGGTCGACAAGATCGCTCGGAAGAGTGAAAACCCGTCGATCACGCGCGACGTCTCCGGCGAGGGCGTGCAGCAGGCTCTGCTGAAGATCCTGGAAGGCACCACCGCATCGGTGCCCCCGCAGGGCGGCCGCAAGCACCCGCACCAGGAGTTCATCCAGATCGACACGACGAACGTGCTGTTCATCGTGGCCGGTGCGTTCGCTGGTCTGGAGAAGATCATCCAGGACCGGGTCGGCAAGCGCGGCCTGGGCTTCGGCGCCGAGGTCCGTTCCAAGGCCGAGGTGGACGCGGCGGACTACTTCGCCGACTCCATGCCGGAGGACCTGATCAAGTTCGGCCTGATCCCCGAGTTCATCGGGCGTCTGCCGATGGTCGCCTCCGTCACGAACCTCGACAAGCCGTCGCTGGTGATGATCCTCACCGAGCCGAAGAACGCCCTGGTGAAGCAGTACCAGAAGCTCTTCGAGATGGACGGCGTCGAGCTCGAGTTCACCAAGACCGCGCTCGAAGCGGTCGCCGACCAGGCGATCCTGCGCGGTACCGGTGCCCGAGGCCTGCGCGCGATCATGGAGGAGGTCCTGCTCCCGGTGATGTACGACATCCCGAGCCGCACGGACGTCGCCAAGGTCGTCATCACCGAGCAGACGGTGAAGGAGAACGTGAACCCGACGATCGTCGCCCGGCAGCCTTCGCGCCGCGAACGGCGGGAGAAGTCGGCTTAGGTTCCACGCTCGACAAGGGGTGCCGGTGATCTCACCGGCACCCCTTTCGGCGTTCGGGGACCCGCGGCTCCTCGCGTCACGCCACTAGGGTGGAGCCATGTCGCTGCCCCACGTGCTCCTGCTCCACGGCTACACCGGTTCCGGACCCGGCCACTGGCAGCGCTGGCTCGCCCAGACCGTGTCCGAGCACGGTGGCCTCGCCGACCTGCCGCACTTCAGCGACCCCGACACGCCCGACCGCGACACGTGGCTGCGCGAGCTCGACACCCACCTCGAAGCGTTGCCCACCGACCGCGAACGCGTCGTCGTGGCGCACTCGCTGGGCTGCCACCTCTGGCTGCACCACGCGGCCCGGGAGAACATCGTCCACGTCGACCGCGTGCTGCTCGTGGCCCCGCCGGCCCTCGACCACCCGGAACCGGCCATCAGGTCGTTCCTGCCGTCCCCGCTCGACCCCGCGAGCCTGCGCCGCGCCGCCACCGACACCCGCCTCGTCGTGGGCGAGGGCGACCCGCACTGCTCGATGGAGGCCGCCAAGCAGCTCGGTGAGGCCCTGCGGATCGAGGTCGACGTCCTGCCGGGGGCGGCGCACGTCAACATCGACGCGGGCTACGGGGAGTGGCCCGCGGTGCTCAAGTGGGTGCGGTCCAAGACCGTGCCGCTCTCACCGCGCTAGCGACGATCCCTGGGGGAAGATGTTCGAACTGGACGCGCTGATCGCCGAACACGGCGTTGTCGGCGCTCAGGTCGCCGTGCTGCACAACGGCGCCATCACCGACGTGGCAGCCGGTGTGCTGAACAACGTCACCGGCGAGGAGGTGACGACGGACTCGATCTTCCAGATCGGGTCGATCACCAAGGTCTGGACGGCCACCCTCGTCCAGGAGCTGGTGAACGAGGGCCTGCTGGACCTGGACCGGCCGGTGCGCGACGTGCTGCCGGAGTTCCGGCTGGCCGACGAGCAGGCCGCGCGGGTCATCACGCCGCGGCACCTCCTCACGCACACCGCGGGCTTCGACGGCGATCTCTTCCACGACACGGGCAACGGCCCCGACATGCTCGCGAGGTACCTCGAGCGGATGGCGGACACCGAGCAGCGCGCGCGGCCCGGTGAGCTCTACACGTACTGCAACAGCGGGTTCGTGGTGCTCGGCCGGATCGTGGAGGTGCTGCGCGGCGGGCGTTTCACCACCGTTCTGCGCGAACGGCTCGTCGACGGGCCGGGTCTGCGGACCGCCGCCGTCAGCCACGCCGAGTACGCCCACCGGCGGTGCGCGTCCGGGCACCTGGGCGAGGAGCTGGAGCCCGTCGAGAAGCCGATGGCCGAGGGCGACACCCCGGCGGGTTCGGTGCTCGCGATGAGCGGGCGGGACCTGCTCGAGTTCGTGCGGATGCACCTCGGCACGACCGAGTTCGACGCGATGCGCGAGACCCAGGTCGTGCCGCCGGACTTCGGCCAGGGCGGCCGGCAGGGCCTCGGCTGGGCGCTGCACGACTACGACGGCGGTGTCACCGGACTCGGTCACAACGGGACCACCAGGGGCTTCCAGGCCCACCTGAGGGTGGTGCCGAGTGCCGGTCTCGCCGTCGCCGTCCTCACCAACGGCGGCGACTCCCTGCCGCTGGCGAGAGAGGTGTTCGGGCGGGTGCTGGGAGAGCACGCGGGCATCAGCCTGCGCCCGCTGCCAAAGCCGCCCGCGAGCCCCGTCCCGGTCGCGGCGGACCGGGTCGCCGGGGTCTACCGGTCCGCGGGGATCGACCTCCACGTCACCGACGGCGACGACGGGCGGGTGACGCTGAGGTACGAGCGCCGCGACGACACCTTCAAGGGACTGGTCGACGAAACCGAGCGCGAGTTCACCGGGTTGCGCGAGGACGCCCTCATCGCGGTCGAGGCGCACGGCGGCTACCACTCGGTGGTCGTCCTGTGCGGGAGTGACGAGCTGGGCCGGGTGAAGTGGCTGCACTTCGGACGCGCGGCGAGCCGGATCTAGACGGCGCGCTTGGCGTACTTGGCGAGGAACTGCACGACGTCGGGCGTCACCTTCCGGTACAGCCCGTCGTCGTGACCGCCGGGCTTCACCGTGCCCACCTCGGGCCGCACCTCGCGGATGAACCGGCGGGTGCCCTCGATGAACCTGTCGCGGTCGCCGATCCACACTCCGAGCGCCGTCCGGCCGGTCGCCTCCGGGTGGCGCAACGGGTCGAGCGCGGCCCACTCGGCCTCGTCCCTGAACGCGCGGCGCTTGGCCATCTCCGGCCACGTCGTGATCAGGCCGGGGGAGATGGCCGCGGCGGCCGCGACCGGGTCGCCGCGCTCGGCTCGGCGGCGCGCGTAGAGCAGCGAGCCGAAGCCGCCCATCGACACGCCCGTGACCGCGAACGGTTCGCCGTAGCCGCGTTCCTTGAGCCAGCGCGGGACCTCGTCGAGCAGCATCGCCATCGGGTCGTCGCCCAGGACGTTCTCGTGCCAGTAGTTGTCGCCGCCGTCGACGGCCACGAAGCCGAACGCCGGGACCGACCCCTTCGCCACGGCGGCGGTCAGCACCTCGGGGAGGTTGCCGACGGCGGCGTGCCGGGCGTCGCCGTGCAGGCCGTGCAGCAGGATCGACATCGGCAGGCCGCGGGGGTTGGCGCCGGTCGGGATGTGGAAGGCGAGGGTGACCTCGCGGTGGCGTGCCGCCGAGTACACGCGCTCGTAGCGGACCGTCGGTTTCACGGCGGGAACGGTCCTCACGCCATTCGCGGTGGCGATCTGCTGCTCCGTGCTGGACGACGACACGTACGTCACGCCGCCCGCGGCAGTGGCGATGACCACGCCGATCGCCGCCAGCAGGGCGCGGCGGCTGCACCTCGGTTCCCCCATGCTCACCTCATCGCGCGGGCACCGTTCCCCGTTTCCCCCTAGAGGACGGAACGCGCGCGCAACCAGGACAGTTCCTCGTCGGAGAACCCCAGCCACCTCAGCACGGCGTCATTGTGCGCGCCGAGCGCGGGAACCGCACTGGGTGACCACTCGAACCCGGCTACCGGCGGTGGCAGCATCCGTGCCGTTCCGCCGGGAACGCGCACGTCAACCCACGTGTCGAGCTGCGGGTGGGAGGGCAGGTCGGTGATCGGGCGGGTCAGTGCGGCGGGCACGTCGGCGCGGTCCAGGGCGGCCAGCGACTCGGTCGCGGTGAGTCCGGAGAAGGCGTGTTCGAGCAGTTCCTGAAGCTCCTCGCGGTGCTCGACGCGGGAGGCCACTGTGGCGAACCTCTCCTGCGGGGCGAGGCCGACCAGCTCGCACAGCCGTTGCCACTGCCCGTCGTTCTGCACGGCGAGGTGCACAGTGCCGTCCGCGCACGCCACCGGTCCGTACGGCGCGATGCTCGGGTGGTGCGCGCCGGACCGCGGAGCCGCGGCGCCCGTTCCGGCGGCGTAGAGCACCGGCTGGTGCATCCACTCGGCCAGCGCCTCGAACAGCGACAGCCGCAGCCGCACGCCGGAGCCCGTCCGGGAACGCTGCAGCAACGCCGCCAGGACCGCCGCGTGCAGCTGGACGCCCGCCGCGATGTCCGCGACCGAGATTCCGGCCCGTGCCACCACGTCGCCTTCGCCGGTCAGCGACACGAGCCCCGCCTCGGACTGCACCAGTGCGTCGAACGCCTTGCGATCCGCGTACGGGCCGTCCCAGCCGTAGCCGGACATCTCGCCGACGATCAGCGACGGCGGCAGTTCCAGCGCGAGCCGGTCCCACACGCGCGGCGACAGGTTGCACAGCAGCACGTCGGCGCGGGCCACGAGCCGGTCCAGCACCTCGCGGCCGTCCGGGTGGAAGAGGTCGAGGGACACCGACTCCTTGCCGGCGTTCGTCCACGCGAAGTACGACGACACCTCGCCGCACGCCGAGTCGTAGTGGCGGGCGAAGTCGCCGGTGCCGGGCCGCTCGACCTTGATGACGCGGGCGCCGAGGTCGGCCAGCAGGCGCGTCGCGTACGGCACGGCGACGGCCTGCTCCAGGCTCACCACCACGACGCCGTCAAGCGGTCTCAAGCACGCGCTCCCCACCGGTGTAGACGTTCATCGAGTCACCGCGCAGGAAGCCGACGAGCGTCATGCCTTGCTCCTGCGCCAGCTCGACCGCGAGCGACGACGGTGCCGACACCGCCGCGAGCACCGGGATCCCGGCCATCGCGGCCTTCTGCACCAGCTCGAACGACGCACGCCCGGACACCACCAGCACCGCGCCGCGCACCGGCACGAGGTCCTGCAGCACCGCCCAGCCCAGCACCTTGTCGACGGCGTTGTGGCGGCCGACGTCCTCGCGCACGACCAGCGGTTCGCCGTTCACGAACAGCCCGGCCGCGTGCAGCCCGCCGGTGCTCTCGAAGACCTTCTGCCGTTCCCGCAACGCGTCGGGGAACCCCGTCAGCGCCTCGGGGGTGACGCGCACCCCGTCCGCCGCGGGGGAGTAGCGGGTCTTGAGCTTCACGGCGTCCAGCGCGCCCTTGCCGCACACCCCGCACGACGACGTGGTGTAGAAGTTGCGCTCCACGCCGGTGTCCGGCGGCGGCACGCCCGCGGCCAGCGCCAGGTCCAGCACGTTGTAGGTGTTCAGGCCGTCCGGGCCGGTGCCGTCGCAGTAGCGGGCGACCGCGACGTCCCGCGACGACCCGATCACGCCCTCGCTGAGCAGGAAGCCGTGGGCGAGCTCGACGTCGTGGCCGGGCGTGCGCATCGTGACGGCCAACGCCTTGCCGCCGACCCTCAGCTCCAGCGGTTCCTCGGCGGCGAGCGCGTCGACCCTGCGCCGCCGGCCGCTCGGCGACACCCGCTCGACCGACCGGCGCACCGTCACTCGGCCCATGTGCACATCTCCTTCGGACCGCTATGTTCCCCACCGACCAGGCTACGTGGGAGGGATCTCGGGGCATGGACGACGTCGTGATCGTGGGAGGCGGCCACAACGGGCTCGTGGCGGCCGCGTACCTCGCCCGTGCGGGCAAGTCGGTCAGGGTGCTGGAGAAGCTGCCGCACGCCGGCGGCGCGGCGGTGAGCGCGTCCCCGTGGGAGGGCGTCGACGCGCGGCTCTCGCGCTTTTCCTACCTGGTGTCGCTGCTGCCGGACCGGATCGTGGCGGACCTCGGCCTGAACCTCGCGCTCCGGTCGCGCGCGGCCTCGTCCTACACGCCGGACGGCGCGGCCGGGCTGCTGGTCGAGCGCTCGCCGGGGGAGGCGACGAAGGCCTCGTTCCAGGCCGTGTGCGGCTCGCTCGGCGACTGGGAGCGGTGGCAGCGCTGGTACGCCGACCTGGAGCTGATGGCGGGGGCGTTGGCGCCGACTCTCCTCCAGCCGCTGGTGTCACGGGAACACCTGCGCGCACACGTCGACGCCGTGGCGGGCGGGAGGGTGTGGGAGCAGGTCTTCGAACGCCCGATCGGCGCGACCTTGCAGGAGCTCTTCGAGAACGACCTGGTGCGCGGGGTCGTCGCCACGGACGCGTTGATCGGCACGCACTCGTCGCTGCAGTCGTTGCGCGCCAACAAGTGCTTCCTCTACCACGTGATCGGCAACGGCACGGGCGAGTGGAGGGTGCCGGTCGGCGGCATGGGCGCCGTCACCGCCGAGCTCGAACGGGTCGCGCGCGAGGCCGGTGCGCGGATCGTCACCGGTGCCGAGGTGACGTCGGTCGAGTCGGACGGGAAGACGGCGTCCGTCACGTACGGCGACACGACGGTGGAGGCCCGGTTCGTGCTGTCCAACGTGGCCCCGTCGGTGCTGGGACGCTTGCGGGGCGAGGAGGTCCACGACGAACCGGGCTGCCAGCTGAAGATCAACATGCTGCTGCGCAGGTTGCCGGAGCTCAAGTCCGGAGTGGACGCGCGACTGGCGTTCGCCGGCACGTTCCACCTCGACGAGTCCTACGACCGGCTGGAGACCGCGTACCGGGAGAGCGCCGCCGGCCAGGTGCCGTCGGTGCTGCCCGGCGAGATGTACTGCCACTCGCTGACCGACCCGTCCATCCTCGGGCCGTCCCTGGCGGGCCACGAGACGCTGACGCTGTTCGGGTTGCACCTGCCCGCCTCGCTCTTCGAGGGCCGCAACGCCGAGCTGCGCGACGAACTGGTCGGGCGCTACCTCGACCAGCTCAACGCCCACCTCGTCGAGCCGGTCCAGGACTGCCTGGCGGTCGACGCCCGGGGCAAGCCGTGCATCGAGGCCCGCACCCCGCTGGACCTGGAGGCGGAGCTGGGCCTGCCGGGCGGCAACATCTTCCACGGGGAGCTCGACTGGCCGTTCGCCGAGAACGACGACGAGGTCGGCAAGTGGGGTGTGGAGACCGACGTCGACAACGTCTTCCTCTGCGGTGCGGGCTCCCGGCGCGGTGGTGGCGTGAGCGGCATTGGCGGCCACAACGCGGCGCGTGCGGTGCTCGAACGTTCCTGAGACATGTGTGATGACGCCCGCCGTCATCTCTGGTTACAGTTGGCGGCGTGGGGGACTTCTACGGAATCGCCGAGATCGCCGACGCCATGGGGCTCAGCCGGCAGTTGGTGGCCGTCTGGCGCAAGCGCCGCTCGCACGGCATCCCCGAACCGGACGCGGAGCTCGCGTCCGGCCCGATCTGGCGCCGCGAGACCGTCGAGCCGTGGATCGAGCGCACGCGCGGCCGCCTCGGCCTGGCGGGCACCCGCGAGTCCGCGAGCAGGAGCCTGAGGCTGCGCACGTGCCGTCGCGTGCTGCGGCTGGCGGCGTTGATGCTGGAGGAGCCGCAACGCCCGCGCGTGCTCAACGAGGCCGCGGACCAGTTGCGCGACCTGATCCACGAGGTCGACCAGTCCGCCGACGACGTCGTCGGCGCGTTGCTGCGCGAACTCATCGAACCCGTGCGCGACCCCGACGTACCCGCCGAGCTGCTGCGCGTGCCGGTCATCGAGTCGTTGCCGCTCGTCACCGCCGTGGCGCGCAACTCACCAGACTGGTGATCGCCACCTGGGGATTCATATATCAAGGAAGCTTGCTAAAGGGTTCTTGATATGCGTACGGTGATGTCATGACCGACGCTCCCATCACCGACCCCAAAGCGCTCCGGGCGCTGTCGCACCCGTTCCGGTGGAAGCTGCTCCAGCTGCTCACCGAGGAAGGGCCGCGCACCGCGACGCAGTGCTCGGAAAAGCTCGGCGAGAGTGTTGCGAGTTGCTCGTACCACCTGAACATGCTGGCCAAGTACGGCTTCGTCGAAGAGGTCGAGGGTCCCGGTCGGCAGAAGCCGTGGAAGTTGGTCCGCAAGCGCCAGTCGATCTCGCCGGACGGCCTGGAGGGGGAGGCGGTCCTGGCGGCCGAAGCGGCCTCCATGGCCTATCTGGACCAAGAGTTCGAACGCACGCGGGAACGGCTCCGTCAGCGTGAGCACCTGCCCGAGGAGTGGCGGACGTCGGTCGGCACCCAGGGCACCGTCAAGTTCCTCACCGCCGGGGAGTCGGCCGCGCTGCTCGACGAGCTGCAAGCGGTGATGGACAAGTACGACGACCGTCGACTCGACGAGTCCCTGAGGCCGGAAGGCGCTCGGGCGGTCAGGTTGTTCCTGGCGGCGACGGTCGCGCCCGAATAACAACGCACACGAGGAGACCCATCATGTTCTCTCACCACGACGCGTTTGCTATCGCGAAGTACCGTCAGCAGGACTTCGAGGCCGACGCGGCCGCGCGCCGGCTCGTGAAGAAGACCGAGGAGGAGGTCAAGGCGGAACCCGAACGACGCCGCTTACGGCTGTTCGTCCGGGTCCGGCACGCCTGATCAGGCCGCGGGCTCCAGGCGCACGATCACCGACTTGGAGGTCGGCGTCCCGGAGATGTCCGCCTTGGAGTCCAGTGGCACCAACGGGTTCGCCTCCGGGAAGTACGTCGCCACGCACCCGCGCGCGGTCGGGTACGAGACGATCCGGAACGACGCGGCGCGACGTTCGACGACGCCCGTCGGGTCGTCCTTCCACTCCGATACGAGGTCGACCATCTGGCCGTCGGAGAACCCCAGTTCCTTGAGGTCGTCGGGGTTCACGAACACCACGCGACGGCCGTCCTTCACGCCGCGGTAGCGGTCGTCCAGCCCGTAGATCGTGGTGTTGTACTGGTCGTGGCTGCGCAGGGTCTGCATCAGCAGACGCCCCTCCGGCACCTCGATGACCGTCAGTTCGTTCGCCGTGAAGTTCGCCTTGCCGGTCGCCGTCGCGAACTGCTGCGAGTCGCGCGGCGGGTGCGGCAGCACGAAACCGTCGGGCTGGCGCACGCGCGTGTTGTAGTCGGCGCAGCCCGGCACGACGCGCGCGATGTGTTCGCGGATGACGTCGTAGTCCTTCTCGAACTCCTCCCACGCCACGGGGTGCGAGGCGCCGAGCGTCTTGCGCGCGAGCCGGCAGACGATCGAGACCTCGGACAGCAGTTGGTCCGAGGCCGGCTCGAGCCGGCCACGGGAGCGGTGCACGACCGACATCGAGTCCTCGACCGTCACGAACTGCTCGCCCGAGTGCTGCACGTCGCTCTCCGTGCGGCCGAGGGCGGGCAGGATCAGCGCCGTCCTGCCGTGGACCACGTGCGAGCGGTTGAGCTTGGTGGAGACGTGCACCGTGAGCGAGCACTGCTCCAGCGCCTTCTCGGTCACCGGGGTGTCCGGGGTGGCGCTGACGAAGTTGCCGCCCATCGCGATGAACACCTTGCCGCGGCCGTGGCGCATCGCGTTGATGGCGTCGACGGTGTCGTAACCGTGCTTGCGCGGCACCGAGATGCCGAACTCGTTCTCCAGCGCCTCCAGGAAGAACTCGGGCATCTTCTCGTAGATGCCCATCGTCCGGTCGCCCTGGACGTTCGAGTGGCCGCGTACCGGGCACAGGCCCGCGCCCGGCTTGCCGATCATGCCGCGCAGGAACATGACGTTCGTGATCTCGCGGATCGTCGGCACGCTGTGCTTGTGCTGCGTGAGACCCATCGCCCAGCAGGCGATCGTGGCCTTCGAGTCGACGAACATGCCCGCCACGCGGGTGATCTGCTCGCGGGTCAGGCCGGTCGCGGTGAGCACGCGGTCCCAGTCGAGCTCGCGCAGGCTCTCGGCGTAGGCCTCGAAGCCGTGCGTCTTGGACTCGACGAACGCCTTGTCGACCTTGTCCCACCGCAGCAGCAGGTGGCCGATCGCCTGGAACAGCGCCTGGTCGCCGCCGACCTTGATCTGCACGAACTCGTCGGACAGCGCGGTGCCCCTGCCGACGAGGCCCGCGACGTTCTGCGGGTTCTTGAAGCGCATCAGGCCCGCCTCCGGCAGCGGGTTGATCGCGATGATCTTCGCGCCGTTCTTCTTGGCGTCCTCGAGCGCGCCGAGCATGCGCGGGTGGTTCGTGCCGGGGTTCTGGCCGATGACCACGATGAGGTCGGCGAGGTCGAAGTCCTTGATCGACACCGAGCCCTTGCCGATGCCGATGGTCTCGTTGAGCGCCGAGCCGGACGACTCGTGGCACATGTTCGAGCAGTCCGGCAGGTTGTTGGTGCCGAACGAGCGGACGAGCAGCTGGTAGAGGAACGCGGCCTCATTGCTGGTGCGGCCGGAGGTGTAGAAGATCGCCTCGTCCGGGGACGACAACGCTGTCAGCTCGTCGGCGATGAGCGTGAACGCGTCGTCCCAGCTGATCGGTGCGTAGTGCGTGGCACCGGGCCGCAGCACCACCGGTTCGGTGAGCCGGCCCTGCCGGCCGAGCCAGTAGTCGGTCTTCGTCCGCATGCTTCCGACGGAGTGCTCGGCGAAGAACTCCCGGCCGATCCGCCGCTTCGTGGCTTCCTCCGCGACGGCCTTCGCGCCGTTCTCGCAGAACTCCGCCATCTTGCGGTGGCCCTGCGGCTCGGGCCACGCGCAGCCGGGGCAGTCGAAACCTTCGCGCTGGTTGAGCAGTCGCAACGTCTTGACCGTGCGCCCGACACCCATCTGCTCGACAGCGCGGTCGAGCGACACGAGCACACCGGGGATCCCCGCGGCCCAGGTCTTGGGGGTGCTGACTTCGATCGCGGACTCGTCGACGTCGTGCTGCGGGGGCTTGCTGCTCATCCGTCCATTCAACGCCGATCGACGTCGGCGCCGCCAGCGCCCCCGAAGAACGCGGCGGCGCCGTCGCCACGGGCCCCAAGGGGTTGAACGGTCCGTGACGGTCAATTGTGATCGCCGTCACTCGTTCCCGGCACCTCTGAACGAGTGATCGGCCGCGACCGGTCAGGCGCTCCGTCCCGCACCCCCGAGCCTTCGGCTCGTTAGCAGGTATCTCGGTGTAAGTCGATAGCCAGCCCTCCGTAGACTTCTCGGCTGTGACTGAACTCGACGACACCGCAGCGCAGCGTCCCGACCTCCCCGCCGCCTGGACTCCGGCGGAGGTAGAGGCGGAGCTGTACCAGCGGTGGCTCGACCGGCGGTACTTCGAGGCGGACGTCAAGAGCGACAAGCCGCCGTTCACGATCGTGCTGCCCCCGCCGAACGTCACCGGCTCGCTGCACATGGGTCACGCCATGAACCACAGCGTCATGGACGCGCTGACGAGGCGCCGCCGCATGCAGGGCTACGAGGTCCTGTGGCTGCCGGGCATGGACCACGCCGGCATCGCGACGCAGAACGCCGTCGAGCGCGACCTCGCGAAGCAGGGCCTGTCGCGGCACGACCTCGGGCGCGAGAAGTTCGTCGAGCGCGTCTGGGAGTGGAAAGAGGAATACGGCGGCAAGATCCTCGACCAGATGAAGCGGCTCGGCGACGGCATCGACTGGTCGCGCGAGCGCTTCACCATGGACGAGGGCCTGTCCCGCGCCGTCCAGACGATCTTCAAGAAGATGTACGACGACGGCCTGATCTACCAGGCCGAGCGGATCATCAACTGGTGCCCGCGCTGCCAGACGGCGCTGTCGGACGTCGAGGTCGACCACAGCGACGACGACGGCGAGCTCGTCTCGATCCGCTACGGCGACGGGGAGAACTCGATCGTCGTCGCGACCACGCGCGCCGAGACGATGCTCGGCGACACCGCGGTCGCCGTCCACCCGGACGACGAGCGCTACCGCCACCTCATCGGCACCGAGGTCGAACTGCCGCTGACCGGCCGCCGCATCCCGATCGTCGCCGACGCCCACGTCGACCCGGAGTTCGGCACGGGCGCGGTCAAGGTGACGCCCGCGCACGACCCGAACGACTTCGAGATCGGCCAGCGCCACGGCCTGCCGAACATCACGGTCATGGACGGCCGCGCCACGATCACCGCGAACGGTCCGTTCCTCGGTCTCGACCGGTTCGAGGCGCGTCCGGCGATCGTCGCCGCACTGCGCGCCGAGGGCCGGATCGTCGCGGAGAAGCGGCCGTACGTCCACGCCGTCGGCCACTGCTCGCGGTGCGACACGGTCATCGAGCCGCGCCTGTCGCTGCAGTGGTGGGTCAAGGTCGAGACCCTCGCCGCGGAGGCCTCCGCCGCCGTGCGCGACGGCCGCACGACGATCCACCCGGCCGAGATGAACAAGCGTTACTTCGACTGGACCGACAACCTGCACGACTGGTGCATCTCGCGCCAGCTGTGGTGGGGCCACCGGATCCCGGTCTTCTACGGCCCGGACGGCGAGGTCGTCTGCGTCGGCCCGGACGACGAGGTCCCGACCGGCGAGGGCTGGCGCCAGGACGAGGACGTCCTCGACACGTGGTTCTCCTCGGGCCTGTGGCCGTTCTCGACGCTGGGCTGGCCGGAGTCCACCGAGGACCTGAAGCGGTTCTACCCGACGTCCGTGCTGTCCACGGGCTACGACATCATCTTCTTCTGGGTCGCCAGGATGATGCTGCTCGGCCTGTACGCGATGGACGGCGTGCAGCCGTTCAACGACGTCTTCCTGCACGGCCTGATCCGCGACCAGTTCGGCAAGAAGATGTCGAAGACCAAGGGCAACGGCATCGACCCGCTGGACTGGATGGAGCGCTACGGCGCCGACGCCACCCGCTTCACGCTGCTGCGCGGCACGAACCCCGGTTCGGACATGGCCGTCGCCGAGGAGTGGGCGGCCGGGTCCCGCAACTTCACCACGAAGCTGTGGAACGCCACCCGCTTCGCGCTGGCCAACGGTGCGACGGTGGCCCGTCCGCTGCCTCCGCGCGACGAGCTGACGGCGGCCGACCGCTGGATCCTCGACGAGCTGGACGCCCTGGTGTCCACTGTGGACAGGACCTTCGAGGCGTTCCAGTTCTCGCGTGCCTGCGAGGCGCTCTACAGCTTCACTTGGGACGAGTTCTGCGACTGGTACCTGGAGATCGCGAAGGTCCAGATCGCGGGAGGCCGCGCCGAGGCCACGCAGTCCGTCCTGGGGCACGTCCTCGACGTCCTGCTGCGCCTGCTGCACCCGGCGATCCCGTTCATCACCGAGACGCTGTGGACGTCGCTGACCGGCGGTGAGTCGCTCGTGGTCGCCGACTGGCCGAAGGCCTCCGGTGCCGAGCGCGACGCCGACGCGCTGGCCGAGGTCGAGGGCCTGAAGAAGCTCGCCACCGAGATCCGCCGGTTCCGCTCCGAGCAGGGCCTGAAGCCCGGCCAGAAGGTCGCGGGCAAGGTCCGCGGCGCGTGCTGCGTCGGCCTCACCGACCAGGTCCCGTCGGTGCGTTCCCTGACGCGCCTGACCGAGCCGGGCGACGAGTTCACCGTCTCGGCGACGCTCGAGGTCGGCCTGCCCAAGGGCGCGGTGAAGGTCGAGCTGGACCTGTCCGGCGCGATCGACGTCGCGGCCGAGCGCAAGCGGCTCGCGAAAGACCTCGCGGCGGCGCAGAAGGAGCTCGACGGCACGACGAAGAAGCTCGGCAACGAGGCGTTCCTCGCCAAGGCGCCCGCCGACGTCAAGGCCAAGATCGAGGAGCGCAAGGCCGTGGCCGAGGCCGAGATCGCCCGCATCAACGAGCGCCTGGCCGCGCTGCCGGAGGCGTGAGCGCAGTGGACAGCAACCTCGACGAGTTCCTCGACGTCGAGAACGAGCTCAACCAGCGGTGGCCCGAGACCAAGCTCGAGCCGTCGCTGGAGCGGATCAAGGCGCTGGCCCACGTGCTGGGCGACCCGCAGACGTCGTACCCGGTCGTGCAGCTGACAGGCACGAACGGCAAGACGTCGACGTCGCGCATGGTCGACGCGCTCTTCACGCGCATCGGCTTGCGCACCGGCCGGTTCACGAGCCCGCACCTGCAGCTGGCGACCGAGCGCATCAGCCTCGACAACCAGCCGATCTCGCCGGAGCGCTACGTCGAGGTCTACCGCGACATCGAGCCGTACGTCGCGATGGTCGACGCCCAGTCCGAGATCCGGATGAGCAAGTTCGAGGTGCTCACCGGCATGGCGTACGCGGCCTTCGCGGAAGCGCCGGCCGACGTCGCCGTGGTCGAGGTCGGCATGGGCGGCACGTGGGACGCGACGTCCATCGTGGACACCCGCGTCGCCGTGCTGACCCCGATCGGCGTCGACCACACCGAGTACCTGGGCAACCGTCCCGAGGACATCGCGGTGGAGAAGTCCGGCATCATCAAGCCGGGCGCCGTCGCGATCGTCGCCGAGCAGACCCCCGAGGTCATGAGGGTGATCCTCGAACGCGTCGCCGAGGTGGACGCGATGGTGGCCCGTTTCGGCAGCGAGTTCGGCGTCCTGACCAGGGCCGTCGCTGTGGGCGGCCAGATGATCACGCTGCAGGGCCTCGGCGGCGTCTACGAGGACGTCTTCCTGCCGCTGCACGGCGAACACCAGGCGAAGAACGCCGCGCTGGCGCTGGCCGCCGTCGAGGCGTTCTTCGGCGCCGGCCCCGAGCGCAAGATCGACATCGAGATGGTCCGCGAGGGCTTCGCCTCGGTGATCACGCCGGGCAGGCTGGAGCGCGTGCGTTCCGCGCCCAACGTCTTCGTCGACGCCGCGCACAACCCGCACGGCGCCGCGGCACTGGCGAAAGCCCTGGAGTCGGAGTTCGGCTTCCGCAAGCTCGTCGCCGTCGTCGCCGTCATGGCCGACAAGGACGCGGAGGGCATCCTCGCCGCGCTGGAACCGGTGGTGCAGGAACTGGTGATCACCACCAACTCCTCCTCGCGCGCGATGGACCCGGACGTCCTCGCGGGCCTGGCCGTCCCGATCTTCGGTGAGGACCGCTTCGAGGTGCGTCCCCGCCTGGTCGACGCCGTCGAGGAGGCCATCCACCTCATCGAGGACGAGCAGTCCGGCGGCGGCGTGATCATCACCGGCTCCGTCGTCACCGCGGGCGAGGCCCGCGCGCTGTTCGGGAAGGAGCCGGCATGACCACCCCGGCACCTCTGAAGAAGGACCCGATGAAGGCGTTCCGGGGCATCATGGCCGGCACGCTGATCCTCGAGGTCATCGTCGTCGCCCTGGCCCTGCCGGTCATCGCGAAGCTGCACGGCGGCGTCACGTCGCTCGTCGGCTGGGTGGCGTTCGGCTTCATCGCGGTGTTCATCGCGATGTGCGCGTTCGTGCGCAAGCCGTGGGCCATCCCGACCGTGGTCGGCCTGCACGTGCTGCTGATCGCCTCGTGGCTGCTGTTGCCGGCCATGGGCGTGATCGGCGTGATCTTCGGGCTGGTGTGGGCCTATCTGCTGTGGCTGCGGCGGGACCTGCTCAAGCGCATGGCGCAGGGGCGGTTGCCGGCGCAGCAACAGCAGCAGCAGGAGTCGGAGCAGGCGCCGAAGCCCGAGTGAGCCTCGCACCCCTGCAGGGGCCTGACCCCGCGCCCACGCGGCCAGGCCCCCGCGCCTACTTCTTGCTGAGCTCCTCCTGCCCCTTCTCGTAGCTCTCGTCCCAGTTCGCGCCTTCCTTGAAAGCCTCGGAAGCACCGGTCCGGCCGAGCGAGATGGGCTTGACGGTGTCCGCGAACCCGTCACGGCCGCGCGGCGCCATGATGTCGTCGACCCGGTTCGCCGCGTTCTTCGCCGCGTCGTTGCCGAACGTCAGCTTGTCGCGGATGGCGTTGTTGGCGCTGGAGAAGCCGTCCTCGATCTGCCGGACCGAGGAGTGGTTCTTGCCGATCGCGCGGCCGACGTCCTTGGCCTTGCGGCCGATGTTCACGGCGGCCTTCGCGAGCGCGTCGGACACGCCCTTGAGGTTGTCGAACTTGCGGACGGCCTGCGCGAGCTTCATGAGCAGCTTGCTGACCTTGCCCGCGATCTTGCCGGCGGTCGACGCGGCGCGGGCCACGGCCCAGCCGGTGAAGGCGGCGATCGAGGCGCCGAAGCTGCACCAGCTCGTGGCGAGCGCGGTCACGGCGGCGATGATGAACTCCGCGACGACGTCCGCCACGATGTCGCGGATGATGCCGCGCACCGCCGCGACCAGGACGCCCGTGCCGCGGATGCCCGTGGCGACCGCGTTCGCGGCAC
This sequence comes from Lentzea jiangxiensis, assembly GCF_900104175.1. GTDB lineage: Bacteria > Actinomycetota > Actinomycetes > Mycobacteriales > Pseudonocardiaceae > Lentzea > Lentzea jiangxiensis. Next base: position 55,873 of record NZ_FNIX01000010.1, on the reverse strand, counting down.
CTTCCAGCGCCTTGACCTGCTCGGCGAGGGTGGCGGCCGCCTTGCGGTAGCCGTCGCCGGACTGGCCGGTCCACGTGCCGGTCTGGCTGGTCGCGGCCTGCGCGTAGTCGTTGCCGACCTTCGCGCACGCCTTGGCGACCTCGCCCCAGGCTGCCGCGACGACGTTGATCGCGCCGGGGTCGCCGGCGAGGTCGTCGAGCGGCTCCTTGAGGAACGACACGTGCTCGATCAGCCAGCCGATGCCCGCACCGACGAGCGTGCCGAGCGGGTTCGCGACGAAGCCGAGCACGTCGAGTCCCAGCGCGACGCCGTCGAAGGCCCAGTCACTGGGGTTGTTGAAGTCTTCCGCGCACTTCCAGACGGTGTCGACGATCCGCGCACCGTCGGTCGCGTTGTCCGCACTGACGTCGAGAACCATCACTCACCCCTGGTACTTCGCGAAGAGCTTCGCGTGGTCGTCGTCGGTCTGGCGGGTGGCGTCGGCGCAGTCGCGCAACGCGTCGGCGACGTCGGGCAGCGCGTTCGCCAGCTCGTTGATCGAGTTCGCGATCGCCGCGATGTGGACGCGCACCGGCACGCTGAAGACCTGGCCGATGATCCCGTACGTCTCGACGCCGAGGTCGACGCCCTGACCGCGCGCGGCGGCGCTCGTGAGATCCATGCCCATCGACTGCACGTTGCCGGCGTGGTTCACCACGTCGGCGGGCACCATTGCGAATTCTGACACCGGGACCCCTTACCGGTAGATCGTGCCGAACGGCTCGTCGTCGTCCGGGCGCGCCGGACGCTGACGCTGCTGCGGTTGCTGCTCCTCGGTCTCCTCCGGCTGCTGCGCCGCGGTGACCTGGTCGCGCAGGAAGTCCATCGCGGACGTGCCGCCGATCAACGGCTGCATCGTCGCCTCCATCTGCCCCGCGACGGCCGCGTGCGCCCTGCCGACCGTCTCGGTGATCAGGGCGGCGAGCTGCTCGTGCGACATCCGCATCGCCGCGGGCGTCAGGCTCAGCTGCTCGAGCCGCCCGCCCGGCGCCATCCTGACCGTGACCGCGCGGTCGGGGCTGCTCACGTCCGCGCGCAACGCCTTGAGCTGGGCCTGCGTCTCCTCGGCTTTGCGCTGGATGTCGCTGACCCGGCGCATGTACTCCTCGAGACGCTGCTGCCCAGCACCCAGTTCTGCGGAAGTCATGCCCCGTGAGACTGCCGCGACCGCCTCCCGGTTCCCGCTACTTCCCGACCAGTTGCGCGACCATGTCCTTCGCGGACTGCCGGGTGGCGGCCACGACCGCGAGGACCGCCAGCAGCACGAGCGCGTCCCGGCTGCCCGCGAGCCACACGAGCGGCGGCGCGTCTCCCACGGCCAGCACCACTTCCACCACCGCCCACACGGCGAGAGCCGCGAGCAACGCCGTCGGCACCCAGCTGCTTCCGCCGCCGGGCACCGGCTTCCTCCCGTCGAGGTAGGACTGTCCATACCGGACGACCCGCGCGGCGTCCTTGTGCACGCTCTCCGCGACCAGCCCGATCACCGCCGCCACCAGCACCGCGAACCCGGCCAGCACCCCCGACGGCAGGTCGACGAGCCAGGCCTCCTCGAGCTGCGGCCACGGCGACACGAACGCCCCCACCCGCCGAGGCGCGTCGAAGAACGGCATCGACGCCAAACCCTCCGCCGCGGCCGTCGCGAGCCCGAGCCACGCCAGCGACCGCAGCCTGCGCACCCGCCGCGTGACGGGCGTGTTCCTGACGTCCTCCTCGGTCAGCGGCCACTTCTCGTCCGGCTTCGGCGTCTTCCGCCCGGGGACGAGGGACAGCACCGCCGCCACGGCGAACCACAGCGCCAGCAACCCGAGCGCCACCGCCAGGAGCGGCCCCGCGAGGAACCACCGCGCGCTGTCGTTCACCCCGGCGTCCCTGGTGGACCGGAAGACGGCGACCTCGCGCGCGCCGGGCTCCAGCTGCCCCGGCGGGAACGCGACCCGCTCGGTGCTCCCGTCCTCCCACCGCACGTCCGCGTCGCAGGCGTGGCTCGTGCCGGCGCCCCACCGCCCGACCGGCCCGTGCTCGGTGCAGGACACGACCGCGGCGGTGCCGGTCTGCCGCGCCTCCACCGCGCCGAGCAGGACGTCGGTGGTCCGGATCGTCGTGGCGAGCGCCAGGAAGGTGAGGACCGCGGCCAGCAGGAAGGCGAGTGCGCGCACGGGCACACCCTAGACAGAACGCACGCGCGGTCGGTGGGGAATTGTTCGACGCCGACGAAGTGCGCCGGAGAACGGCGCGAACCGCACTTCGGCCGTTCACTCGAACGTGCTTCGAAACCGGGGACGAGGCCTGTGGCCTGGCGCTGTTCCCCACCACGATCGACTTCGAGGACGGCCGCCGGCTCGTGGTCCGCTACACCGACCAGGACCACCAGGCGTGGGTCCACGCCACGCCCGCGTCGCGGCGGATCATCACCGACCGGCTCAAGCGCCTGACGTGACCGGCACCGCCCGGGGTGGGCCCGCTGGAGTTCACCCTGGGTTCGGCCGCTGGTCAGAACGGCGGACTAGAAACCGCGCATGACCTTCGACCGTCGCACGTTGTTCAAGGCAGGCGCACTGGGCACGGCCGCGGCGCTGGTGCCCTCGGGCGTCAGCCTCGCGAAGACCGACCGCCCGATCCTCACCCACGGCGTGCAGTCCGGCGACGTGACCTGGGACGGTGGCATCGTGTGGACGCGCGCCGACCGCCCGTCCCGGATGCTCGTCGAGGTGTCCGACGACCCGCGGTTCCGCCTCTCCCGCCTCTTCCGAGGCCCGTTGCTCACGCCGGAGACCGGCGGAACGGGGCAGGTCAGGGTGTCCGGTCTGCTGCCGGGCCGTCCGGCCTACTACCGCGTCACGGCCGAGGACCTGAACGGCCGCACCCGCAGCGAACCGCTCACCGGCAGCTTCTCCACGGCCCCGCTCGGCCGCGACGGGGTGCGGTTCGTGTGGTCCGGTGACGTCGCCGGCCAGGGCTGGGGCATCAACCCCGACCTCGGCGGCATGCCCATCTTCCAGGCCATGGCCGACCGCAGGCCCGACTTCTTCATCCACAGCGGCGACACCGTCTACTCCGACAACCCGATGAAGGAGACGGTGGCGCTCCCCGACGGCCGGATCTGGCGCAACGTCGTCACGCCGGAGAAGTCGAAGGTGGCCGAGACGCTCGACGAGTACCGCGGCCAGTTCGCCTACAACCTGCTCGACGAGAACGTGAAGCGCTTCGCCGCCCGGGTGCCGAGCTTCGTGCAGTGGGACGACCACGAGGTCACCAACAACTGGTACCCCGGCGAAATCCTGGACTCGCCGCTCTACACCGAGAAGCGCGTGGACGTGCTGGCCCAGCGCGCTTTCCAGGCGTTCCACGAGTGGATGCCGATCGACCGGCAGCGCGCGGTCGACGGTCGCGTCTACCGGAAGTTCGCCTACGGCCGCAACGTCGAGGTCTTCGTGCTCGACATGCGCACCTACAAGGACCGCAACACCTCGCCCAAGGACCAGCCGGGTGTGGTCCTCGGCGCGAAGCAGGCGAAGTGGCTCGTCGACGGGCTCAGCCGCAGCACCGCCACGTGGAAGATCATCGCGGCGGACCTGCCGATCGGCCTGGTCGTCCCCGACGGCACGGACGTCGAGGGCGTCGCGAACGGCCTGCCGGGCGCGCCCAACGGCCGTGAGCACGAGATCGCGTGGGTGCTCAGGGAGCTGAAGCGCCGCCGCGTCAAGAACACCGTGTGGCTGACCGCGGACGTGCACTACACCGCCGCGCACCACTACTCGCCCGACCGCGCGGCCGTGGGCGACTTCGACCCGTTCTGGGAGTTCGTCTCCGGACCGCTGCACTCCGGCGCGTTCGGCCCGAACGCGCTCGACCCGACGTTCGGGCCGCAGGCCGTGTTCGTGCACGCCCCGCCCACCGCCAACACCTCGCCGCTGGACGGGTTCCAGCACTTCGGCGAGGTCGAGGCGACGAGGCACGAGCTCACGGTGTGGCTGCGCGACGCCACAGGCGCCTCGCTGTGGTCCAAAACGCTCAGCGCCGCCTGACCGGAGCCGTAGTGTCGGACGCGTGCCCATCTCGTTCGACACCACCGGCTTCCACCAGACCGACCAGAACACCTGGCAGCACCACAACGGTGACCAGGTCCGGCTGACCTACCACGGCGTGGTCCCCGACCTGCCCGCCGCGCTGGACGACCTGCCGGAGCTCAGGCACGGTCTCGCCCTGGTCCACGGCGAGACCGGGTGCCTGGTCGAGGCCCACGTCGTCCAGCTCGGCGGGGCGCCGGCGCTGCTGCGGATCATCAAGATGCCGCTGCCGGACCAGCCGAACGGGCAGGTGTTCGTCGCCTCCTTCACGGTTCCGAAGGAACGCAGCAGCGCCGTGCTGCTGCTCGTGGCGGTGGAACGCGGCATGACCGGCGCGCGCGAGGCCGTGCTGGCCGCCGAGATCGGGTTCGAGGACTGGGTCAGGCCCCACCCGTACGCGCCGGAGCTGGAGGGCGTGCTCCCGTTCCACGCGGGCGACGACCCGCGCTACGACGCACGGTTCCCCGACCACCCGTTATCGCGCGTGCGCGCGTGGGCGCACCATGTTGTCCGCACGGCCCGGGTCGATCCGGGGTTCGCCTCACTGCCGCCGTTCCGCGTCCCGGCACCGCCGCCTGCCGTCGAACCGGGCCAGACGCTGTCGACCGCGCTGCCGAGCCTGCCGGTCAAGGACTTCATCGGCCTGCGGATCGGGGAGCGGACGACGTACTGGCGCACGACCGACTCGAAGCTCGCCGAGGTGCTCGGCCGCGGCCTGATGGGTCGCTCGCCGCTCGCGGAGACCCGGTTCCGCGACATGCTGCTGATCGATGTCGAGACCGGGGACGCGATGATCCCCGACCGCTTCACCACCGACGGCCAGATGACCGCGCACAGCACGCGTCTGCGGCAGGTCACGCTGCAGGAGGCGGACGCGGCGCTCTCCGACGACGACGTCATGGACGCCTTCAAGTGGGCGGGCCGGATGTGCGGTGCCGCGGCGGAACGCGGCGAGTTCCTGTCCCTGGAACCGATCGAGAACGACGGCGAGCAGGCGGATCCGCACATCCTCCTGGCCGTGCAGCCGCACGAGGGCCGGCAGGTGGTGATCGCCCAGTTCTCCCCGCCGCCGTCCGTGGGACCGCTCGCGGGCGCGACGAGCCGTACCGCTCCCGCCACCGCGGAGTCGGTCGAGGGCATCGGTGTGCTCGCCGGGCTCGCGGTCAACGAGTGGCGCTCACATCCGCTGAAGATGGCGATCACCTACCGGCGTTCCGCAAGCTGACTGCAAATATTTGCAGAGCACGACGTATTGTTTCCCGCTGTTTGTCGTGGTTTCGTGCAGCAACCCTGCAAGAAGTTGCGACAAGGAGGTCGCGATGCGTCGGGTCGTCGCCGCGCTCGCTGCACTGGTTCTGCTCCCCCTCACACCGGCCCAGGCCGTTGCCGCTGCACCGCAACGTCTTGCTGTGGGCGAGGTGGTGGACATCGCGCCCGGTGTGCGCGACGGGGACGCGAGGCTCGCCTTGCCGCCCCGACGCGACGACCTGCGGGGTGAGCGCTTCTACTTCGTGATGCCTGACCGGTTCGCGAACGGCGACACCGGCAACGACCGCGGTCGCTCGAACACCGCGGAACACGGGTTCGACCCCGAAGACAAGGGCTTCTACCACGGCGGCGACCTCAAGGGGCTGCACGGGAAGCTCGACTACCTCGACGGCATGGGCATCACGGCGATCTGGATGACGCCGATGTTCCTCAACCGCTGGGTGCAGGGTGACAGTGCCGGTTACCACGGCTACTGGACGACCGACTTCACCAAGCTCGACCCGCACTTCGGCACCACGCAGGAGATGCGCGACCTGATCCGCGACGCGCACCGCCGCGGCATCAAGGTCTTCTTCGACATCGTCGCGAACCACACCGCCGACGTCATCAAGTACGCCGAGGGCAGGACGCAGTACGTCTCGACCGGCGCGCAGCCGTACCTGGACGCCGACGGCAAGCCGTTCGACCTCGCCGACCACGCAGGCCGCGGGGACTTCCCGGAGCTCGACCCCGCGAAGTCGTTCCCGTACACGCCGGTGAAGCAGGGACCGACGAAGTTCCCGTTGTGGCTCAACGACTCCACGCTCTACCACAACCGCGGCGACTCGACGTTCTCCGGCGAGTCGAGCGAGCAGGGCGACTTCTCCGGCCTCGACGACCTCATGACCGAGCACCCGCGCGTGGTCAAGGGCATGAAGGACATCTTCACGAGCTGGATCGACACGCTCGACATCGACGGCTACCGCGTCGACACCGTCAAGCACGTGAACCTGGAGTTCTGGCAGGCGCTCGCGCCGCACGTGAAGCAGTACGCGAACCGCAAGGGCAAGAAGGACTTCTTCGTCTTCGGCGAGGTCTTCGACTCCTCGCCCGAGAACACCTCGAAGTACACGACCGCCGGCAAGATGCAGGCCACGCTGGACTTCCCGTTCCAGAGCAGCGCCCTGAGCTTCCTGTCCGGCAAGGGTTCCCAGCGCCTCGGCGAGGTGCTGCTGGACGACGACCGCTACACCGACGCCGACTCCAACGCCTCGTCGCTGCCCACGTTCCTCGGCAACCACGACATGGGCCGCATCGCGTGGATGATCCGCAACGACAAGCCCGGCATCTCCGACGCCGAACTGCTGGAGCGCCTCAAGCTCGGCAACTCCCTGATGTACCTGTGGCGCGGCAACCCGGTCGTCTACTACGGCGACGAGCAGGGGTTCGCGGGCACGGGTGGCGACAAGCTGGCGCGCCAGGACATGTTCGCCTCGAAGACGCCGGAGTACATGGCGGAGAAGCTCATCGGGTCCGACCGCACGGGCGCTGTGGACAACTTCACCACCTCGCACCCGCTCTACCAGCAGCTCAAGGCCCTGGCCGCGCAGGTCGACGAGGACCCGGTGTGGCGCGACGGCAACCAGGTCCTCCGGTACGCCGACGGGGACGTGTTCGCGTTCAGCCGCATCCTCGGCCGCGAGCACCTCGTCGTCGCCAACGCCGGCACCTCGCCCGCCACCGTCACCGTTCCCGTGTCGTCCTCGGGCTTCGAGAACGCGCAGGTCCAGAACGGCCGCGTCACGGTGACCGTGCCCGCCCTGTCGACGGTGGTGCTCAAGGGCACCGGCGACGTCGCCAGGTCCAAGCCGTCGCCGACGCTGGTCGCCCCGGCCCCCGGAACGGTGCTGGACAAGCGCGTCGAGCTCCGCGCGGACGGCATCAGCGCCCCCAACGCGGCGGCCACGTTCGCCGCGCGCGTCGAGGGCACCCGCGAGTGGACCGTGCTCGGCACCGACGACGCCGCCCCCTACCGCGTCTTCGCCGACCTGCCGGCACTTCCGGGCGCCGCGGCCGGCAAGCGCGTCGAACTGCGCGTGGTCGCGAAGTCCGGCGAGATCGGCGCGGACGGCGCGTTCGTCTCGCTCGTGGCCGCGCCACCGCTGCCGGACCCCGGCACGAAGAACCCGAACTGGCTGGTCGTGCACTACGCCCGCGACAACCACGACGGCTGGGGCCTGCACGTCTGGGGTGACGTCGAGACGCCGACCGAGTGGAGCGCTCCTCTGCCGTTCGCGGGAGAGGACACCTACGGGCGCTTCGCGTGGGTGAAGCTGAAGCCGGGGGCCAGGTCCGTCGGGATCATCGCGCACAAGGGCGACGAGAAGGACACGTCCGCCGACCGGGTCGTCGACCCGAGCGTCACACCCGAGGTGTGGCTGGAGCAGGGCGATCCGGCCGTGCACCCGTCCGAGCAGGCGGCCACCGGAAAGGCCGTCGTGCACTACGTCGGTGACGCGACCGGAGCCGTCGTGCGCGTTGCCGGACGTGGCGACGTGCCGTTCACGAACGGCATTGCGGAACTCCCGCCGACCACGGACTTCTCGGTCGTGCGCGGCACGACCGTGGAGGCGACGGGCAAGTTCACGAGCGGCCACGCGTGGGTCGCGAACGGCAAGGTGCACGCCACACGCGCCGCCGCCGAGAACCGCGCGGTGATCCACTACCACCGCCCGGACGGCGACTACACCGACTGGACGATGTACCACTGGACGGGGTCCGCGGAGCCGTCACCGGGCTGGAACTCCTCGCGGGTACCCGACGGGCGCGACCAGTTCGGTGTCCACTGGTCGGTGCCGCTCGCGGCCGGTGCGGCGGGACTGAGCTACATCCTGCACCGCGGCGACACCAAGGACCCGGGACCCGACCAGTTCCTCGACCTGGGCCAGCAGGGGAACGAGGTGTGGCAGTTGCAGGGTGACGAGACCTACCTGCTCCCGCCGAACGCCGGTCCGGCCGCCGATGACGACCTGACCAAGGCCAAGGCGATCTGGATCTCCAGGGACAGGGTCGTCTGGGACGTGCCGTCCGTGCAGACCGACGGCTACCGCCTCGAGTACGGCCCGAAGGTGCTGCGGCTCTCGCCCACCACCGAGGAGGTGCCGGCGCGGTTCCCGCACCTCAAGGGCAAGCCGGTGTTCGCGGTGCGCGGGTTCGTCGACGAGGCGTTGCGGGACAGGCTCGCCGCCGTGCACGTCGACGCCGGTGGTGCGATCAGACACCGCACGAGCGTGCAGATCGCGGGCGTGCTCGACGACCGCTACGCCGCCGCCGCGACGAAGCTGACGTTCGGGCCGGAGTTCCACCGCGACCGCGCGTCGATCCGGCTGTGGGCGCCGACCGCGCGGAACGTGAAGCTGCGCCTGTTCGACGAGCCGTCCGGTGAGCCCCGCAAGGTCGTGCAGCTCAAGCGTGACGACGCTTCCGGCTCGTGGACCGGTGAGGGCGGCTGGAAGAACAAGTACTACCAGTTCGAGGTCACCGACTGGCAGCGCACGGTCGTTGTCACCGACCCGTACTCCGTGGCGTTGTCGGTGAACTCGACGCATTCGCAGTTCGCGGACCTCGAGGACAGCCGGACCATGCCGTCCGGCTGGTCGAAGGACGTCGCGAAGGGCATCGGCGGCGCGATCACCGAGCTGCACGTGCGCGACTTCTCGATCAACGACCAGTCCGTCCCGGTGGCGGACCGCGGCACGTACAAGGCGTTCACGCACCGCGACTCGACCGGCATGAAGCACCTGAAGACGCTGGCCGCGGCGGGCATGGACACCGTGCACCTGCTGCCGACGTTCGACATCGCCACGATCCCCGAGAAGCGCTCCGAGCAGGCCACCCCGGCCTGTGACCTGCCCTCGCTGCCCGCGGACTCCGACCGGCAGCAGGCCTGCGTCGGCGCTGTGGCGGCGAAGGACGGCTTCAACTGGGGCTACGACCCGTTCCACTACGACGTGCCCGAAGGCTCGTACGCCACGGCGGACGCGCAGAACGGCTGGGCACGCTCGAAGCAGTACCGCGAGATGGTGAAGTCGTTGCACGACAACGGCAACCGCGTGGTGGTGGACGTCGTCTACAACCACACGGCGGCGTTCGGCGACGCACCGACGTCCGTGCTCGACAAGGTCGTGCCCGGCTACTACCAGCGGCTCGACCTCGACGGCTCGGTCGCGAACTCCACGTGCTGCGCGAACACCGCGACCGAGAACGCCATGATGGGCAAGCTCGTCGTCGACTCGGTCGTGCGCTGGGCGAAGAACTACAAGGTCGACGGGTTCCGGTTCGACCTGATGGGGCACCACCCGAAGGCGAACATCCTCGCGGTGCGCGCGGCCCTGGACGCGCTGACCGTCGAGAAGGACGGCGTGGACGGCCGCAAGATCGGCGTGTACGGCGAGGGCTGGGACTTCGGCGAGGTCGCGGGCAACGCGCGGTTCGAGCAGGCCACCCAGGCCAACATGGCGGGAACGGGCATCGGCACGTTCAGCGACCGGCTCCGCGACGCGGTGCGCGGTGGCGGTCCGTTCGACGACGACCCGCGCGTGCAGGGCCTCGGCTCCGGTCTGGCCGGCGACCTGAACTCCTCGCCCGCGAACGGCGACGTCGCCGCGCGCCTGGAGAACTACAGCGACCTGGTGAAGCTCGGCATGGCGGGCAACATGGCGTCGTACCGCTTCCAGTCGACCGCCGGGCCGGTCGTCTCCGGCCGGGACGTGCGGTACAACGGCTCCCCGGCGGGCTACACCGGTCAGCCGCTGGAGGCGATCACGTACGTGGACGCGCACGACAACGAGGCGTTGTTCGACGCGTTGATGTACAAGCTGAAGCCGGAGACCTCGATGGCCGACCGCGTGAAGATGCAGACGGTCTCGCTGGCACCGGCGCTGCTCGGCCAGGGGCGGCCGTTCGTGCACGCGGGCACGGAGTTCCTGCGCTCGAAGTCGTTGGACCGCAACAGCTACGACTCGGGGGACTGGTTCAACGCCTACGACCCGTCGTTGCGCGACAACGGGTTCGGCCGCGGACTGCCGCCCAAGGCCGACAACGAGGCGAAGTGGCCGTACGCGAAGCCGTTGCTGGGGCTGGCGAAACCGACTTCCGCGGACATGAGGGCCTCGCTGGACGCGACCCTGGAACTGCTGCGGATCCGGCAGCTCTCGCCGCTGTTCTCGCTCGGGTCGGCCGACCTCGTGCAGCAGAAGGTCTCGTTCCCCGCCGCCGAGCCCGGCGTGATCGTCATGCACGTGGACGACACGGTCGGACCGGACGTCGACAGGGCGCGCCGCGGACTGGTCGTGGTGATCAACCCGTACCCGACCGAGAAGGCCGTGACTCTGCCCGCCGGTGACTGGAAGCCGCTGACCAGCGAGAAGAAGGCGGGAGCGGCACGTTCGGTGGTCGTGCTGGAGCGATAGTTCCGCAGAGAAATAGTTTGGTTCTAGATTAGTTTGGTACCGTGGTGTCATGGGCACGACGGGGTGTACTGACCTGATGATGCTGCTGCATCGGACGGGACACGCGCTGGAGACCGAACTGACGGCGAGGTTCGCGGAGATCGGACTGACTCCGCGAGCCCGCTGCGTTCTGTCCAGCGCCCTGGACGCGGGGCTCACGCAGACCGAGATCGCCGACATGATCAGCATCGACAAGACGACCATGGTCGTCACGATGGACGCGCTGGAGTCCGCCGGGTACGCCGAGCGCCGGCCGTCGGCGACGGACCGCCGCGCCCGCGTCGTGGTCGTGACCGAACTGGGCCGCCAGATCGTGGCGAAGGCCGACGGCCTGTACGAGGAGGTCGTGGGCAGCGTGCTGGGCTCGTTGCCGGACGACGAGCGCCTCGGCCTGGTCAACGGCCTCACGCGGCTGGTCGAGGGTCGCCTCGGCACCCCGATGCAGTGTGAGAAGCCGCCTCGCAAGCGTGCTCTGCGTCATGCGATCGGGTAAGAGATAGTCCCGTACAAAACTATCTGTTACGGTTCCTCTTATGACTACAGGGGGATCGAAGACCGACGCGCGCTGGCTGGCGCTGGTCGTGCTGTGCGCGGGGATGTTGATGATCGTGCTGGACCAGACGATCGTGAACGTCGCGCTGCCCGCGATCGAGGAGGACCTGAGGTTCGGCCAGGCCGGGCTGGCCTGGGTCGTCAACGCGTACCTGATCGCCTACGGCGGTCTGCTCCTGCTCGCGGGTCGCCTCGGTGACCTGATCGGGCACAAGAAGGTGTTCCTGATCGGCCTCGGCGTCTTCACGCTCGCGTCGCTGCTGTGCGGCCTGGCCGTGAGCTCCGAGATGCTGATCGTGTCGCGGTTCGTGCAGGGCGCGGGCGGTGCGCTGGCCACGTCCGTGACGCTGGGCATGGTCGTGACGATGTTCCCCGAGCCCGACGAGCAGCGGCGTGCCATCGGCGTGTTCAGCTTCGTCGCGGCGGCGGGTGCGTCCATCGGCCTGCTGCTCGGCGGTGTGCTCACGGACGCCATGTCGTGGCACTGGATCTTCTTCGTGAACATCCCGATCGGCATCGTGGCCGCCGTCGCCGCCGTGCGCCTGGTGCCGGACTCCGCCGGGCTGGGCCTGCGCGAGGGCGCGGACGTCCTGGGCGCGCTGCTGATCGTCGCCGCGGTGATGCTCGGCGTCTACACGATCGTCAAGGCCGAGCACTACGGCTTCGGCTCCGCGCACACCCTCGGACTGGGTGCCGTCGCGCTGGCGTTGCTGGCGGGATTCGTGCTGCGCCAGCGGACCGCGCGGAAGCCGCTGCTGCCGTTGCGCGTGTTCAGGTCCCGCAACGTCAGCGGAGCGAACCTCGTGCAGATCTCGATGGTCGCCGGCATGTTCGGGCTGTTCTTCCTCGGCACGCTCTACATGCAGCTCGTGCTGCAGTACACGCCGTTGCAGATCGGCCTCGCGTTCATGCCCGTGGCGGTGGCGATCGCGGTGTTCTCGGTGTCGCTCTCGGCACGCCTGAACGCGCGGTTCGGCGAGCGGAACATGCTGATCCTGGGCTTGTCCCTGATGCTCGTCGGCATGCTGGTGTTCACGCAGGTGCCGGTCGACGGCTCGTACGTGGCGCACATCCTGCCCGCCGTGGCGCCGATCGGCATCGGCATGGGCCTGTCGTTCCCGGCTCTGATGACGCTCGCGATGTCGGGTGCGGCGCACGACGAGGCCGGTCTCGCGTCCGGTCTGGTGAACACGACCGCGCAGGTCGGCGGCGCCCTGGGGCTCGCGGTGCTGGCGACGACCTCGACGACCTACACGTCGTCGTTGCTGGCGTCGGGCGTCGGCCGGCTGGAGGCGCTGACCTCGGGCTTCCACCTGGCGTTCTGGATCTCCGCCGTGCTCGTGGCGGTGGCGCTGGTGCTCGCGGTGTTCGTGCTGCGGCAGGTCGCCGTGTCCCGTGACGCCAAGCCCGTGCTGGTGCACTGACGGAGAAGGGGGTGCGCGCCGGTCCCCCCGGCCCGCACCCCCTTCCCGAGCTGCTCAGACCTGCGGTTCGTTCTCGATGCGCTTGAGCTGGTGGCGCGCCAGCGCGAGGTTCGACTGGTCGCGCTCCAGCACGAGGTACAGGAAGAGCGACCCCGGGCCTTCACGCCGCTCATCAGCCTGATCAGGTGGTACTGGCGGTGCAGGGTGATCAGGATGTCCTCGATGGTGTCGTTGAGGCCGAGGGTCTGCATCACCCGGAGCTTCGACCGGACGACCTCGGTGTTGCCGGCCGCCGCGATCTCCAGGTTCAGCCAGTCACCTCCACCGCTGGTGCCCAGCGACATCCCGCTGGTCCGCCCCGCCGCGACCCGAGGGCGCAGCGAGGGCAGTCCCCGGTGTGAAGAACTGAAAGCGGTCGCGACCGGAGCGATTTCCAGCAGCCCTTCACCGAGCATCCGGGAGATCTCGACGGTGACCGGGTGCAGGCCCCTGCCGATCGCGAACGCGATGTCCCTCGCGCTGCGCCGGCCGACGAGCGCCGCTGCGAACGACCCGGATCCGGCGCTCTCGACCGCGATGACCACACCGCGACGCAGGTGGAACAGCCCGCCCGCGTTGCCGGAAACGCACAACGCTCCCGTGGTCCGATTCACATGGCATTGCCTCAAGGCATCCGCGAGGGCGCCGAATGCGGCTCGATGGTCGCCCAACAGAAGTCACTCCGGGTTGTTTCGGCCTTGCAGAACGGAATCAGGACGAATGATCACGAGCGGGCACTTCTTCCTCATGGAAAGAGCGGTCGGTGCCGTTACTTCCTACCTGCAGGTGTGAGGAAAGTGCGCCAGGTACCACGCGATCGGGTGAACGATTCCAATTCGTGCGGCAATGTGGATACTGGATTTATCGAGTGCCTATTGGATTTGTGCCTGGTTTTCTCGCGCTGGCGGACGAGGCCGGTACGCAAAATCGCGAAGTCGGGGTTGCGCGCTTTCAGCGCCTCGACGAAGCCGGCTTCGTCGCGAACACGCACCCGGCGCCCGCCGGTCGGGCCGGTTCTGCCGCGGATCGCGTGCCCGGTGCCGGAGTACCGCCGGTCACAGCCCTCCCGAACTGCGCCCGCCGTGCGCGGCTACCCTTGCTCGCACATCCCGTACCTGTTCCCCAAGGAGTCACACCGTCGTGTCCGAGCGCACCCTGGTTCTCGTTAAGCCCGATGGCGTCGCCCGTGGTCTCGTCGGCGAGGTGATCGCCCGCATCGAGCGCAAGGGCCTGAAGCTCGCCGCCCTCGAGCTGCGCACCGCCGACCGCGCCACCGCCGAGCAGCACTACGCGGAGCACGACGGCAAGCCGTTCTACGGCGACCTGGTCGACTTCATCACCGGTGGGCCGCTCGTCGCCCTGGTCGTGGAGGGTGTCCGGGCGATCCCGGCCTTCCGCCAGCTGGCCGGTGGCACCGACCCCGTCGAGAAGGCCACGCCCGGCACGATCCGCGGCGACTTCGGGACCGAGGTCCAGTACAACCTGGTGCACGGGTCGGACTCGGCGGAGTCGGCCGAGCGCGAGATCAAGATCTGGTTCCCGAACCTCTGAGTGGGGTTGGGAGTCGAAGGGGCCTTCACCGGGTTTCGGTGAAGGCCCCTTCTCGTTGGTTCTCGCGTTGGCGGAGTGTCTGGGAAGGACGGTTCGGCGTCGCCTTCGCGGTGTTCTGGCCGCCGCGTCCTGTCAGGCTCGCCGGGGGCTGCTGCCGAGGCCGCCTGCCTTGGCGCCGTTGAGGATCGTGCCCTCGGGGTAGCCGAGCGGCAGGTACATCCGCACGTCGTCCCACCGTTGCGCGCCCACGGCGATCGCGTTCGGCATCCGTCCCCACTCCCGGAAGCCGATGCTCTCGTAGAGCTCGATCGCGCCGTGGTTGTTGCCGCGCACGCCGAGCATGACGATCTCGATGCCCTGGGCTCGTGCGTTGTCGACCAGGCCCTCCACCACCAGGCGGCCGAGTCCCAGGCCGCGGGCGGACGGGTGCGCCATGACCTGCTGGACCTCGGCCCGGTGCTGGAACACCGCGGTCGGGCCCCGGCGCCACAGGCCCACCGCTCGCACGACGCCGTCCACGAGGGCCGCGGTGAAGGCGGCGTCGCCGTCCCGGACCTGTTTGAGGACCGTGTCGAGCCAGGTGGAGATGCGGTCGTAGGTCGGGGGCTCGTGGTAGCCGACCGCGCCGCCTGCCGCCACGACGTCGTGCACCACCGCGTGGATCTCGGCGCGGAGGTGGTCGTCGGCTTCGGTCAGCCAGTGCAGTTCCGGGGTGGGCATGGGGCGATCGTAATTGCGTCGAAAATTGTCGGAGGGGTTCGTTAACGTCGGGTGGGTGGACAACCTCGTTGAGGCCAAGGCTCTGACCAAGCACTTCGGATCGTTTGAGGCAGTGCGCGGGATCGACGTCGAGGTGCGCAGGGGTGAGGCGTTCGGGTTCCTCGGGCCCAACGGGGCGGGCAAGTCGTCGACCATGCGGATGATCTCGTGCGTTTCCGGGCGCACGGGCGGGGATCTCGAGGTGCTCGGCATGGACCCCGCCACGCAGGGGCCGAAGATCCGCGCGCGGCTGGGGGTGGTGCCGCAGCTCGACAACCTCGACACCGAGCTGACGGTGCGGCAGAACCTGCAGATCTACGGCCGGTACTTCGGGATGTCGCGGGCGAGGTGCCGGGAGAAGGCCGAGGAGCTGCTGGAGTTCGCGCAACTGTCGGATCGGGCGGACCACGAGGTCGAGCCGTTGTCCGGGGGCATGAAGCGGCGGCTGACGATCGCGCGGTCCCTGGTGAACGACCCCGAGCTGCTGCTGCTCGACGAGCCGACGACCGGGTTGGACCCGCAGGCGCGCCACCTGTTGTGGGACAGGCTGTTCCGGCTCAAGCAGGACGGCGTCACGCTGATCATCACGACGCACTACATGGACGAGGCCGAGCAGCTCTGCGACCGGCTCGTCGTCATGGACGGCGGGCGGATCGCGGCGGAGGGGTCGCCGAGCGAGTTGATCAACCGGTACGCCACCAAGGAGGTGCTGGAGCTGCGGTTCCAGCCCGGGGCGGAGAAACCGGACCTGGCGCGGTTCGCCGACAGGGTCGAGGTGTTGCCGGACCGGCTGCTGCTGTACACGCCGGACGGGGAGCAGACGCTCGCGAAGGTGCACGAGCAAGGGGTTCAGCCCGTGCAGAGCCTGGTGCGGCGCAGTTCGCTGGAGGACGTGTTCCTGCGGCTCACCGGCCGGACGCTGGTGGACTGATGGAGACGTTGAGGGCTTCCTGGTTCGGGTTCGAGAAGACCTGGACGTGGTACCGGCGCAACTGGCGGGCCACGGCGGTGTCGAGCTTCCTGACGCCGGTGCTGTTCCTGCTGGCGCTCGGGCTGGGGTTCGGGTCGCAGGTGCAGTCGACGGCGTTGATCGGGGGCGTGCCGTACCTGCAGTACCTCGCGCCCGCGCTGATCGTGGTCACGGCGGTGCAGGGGGCGACGTTCGAGTCGACGTACCCGGTCATGTCGCAGTTCATGTGGCAGAAGTCGTTCGTGGCGATGGTGGCCACGCCGATCACGCCGGCGCAGGTGCTCTACTCGCAGGTGATGTGGATCGGCTCGCAGCTGCTGCTGCGGGCGGGTGTGTTCGTGGGCATCGCGGCGCTGCTCGGTGCGGCGGCCGGGCCGGGGATCCTGCTGGCCATCCCGCTGGCGACGCTGGCGGGGCTGGCGTTCGGCGCGCCGCTGGTGGCGTACAGCGCGACCTTGGACAAGCCGGACGCGTTCACCAACATCTTCCGGTTCGTGCTGATGCCGATGACGTTGTTCACCGGCGCGTTCTTCCCGGTCAGCCAGCTGCCGGACTGGTTGCTGCCGCTGGTGTGGCTGACGCCGGCGTGGCACGGCATCGAGCTCGCGCGCGGGGCGACGTTCGGGACGTTGGGTGTGTTGCCGGCGTTGGGGCACATCGCGTACCTCGGAGTGTTGGTGGCCGTGGGGATCGCGCTCGGCGTGAAGTTCTTCCACCGAAGGCTGGCGATGTGACATGACGCAGACCCTCGACCGCGCCGGCCAGGCGAAACCCGCCAGCGTGGGGTTGTTGTGGCGCGTGATCCCGCCGGGGCTCTACGGGCGCAGGGCGAGCAAGCTCGTCGAACGGTCCGCCGTGGCGAACCGGCGGGCGTGGTTCGTGCTGATCGGCGGGGCGTTCGAGCCGCTGCTGTTCCTGTGGTCGCTGGGGCTCGGGTTCGGGCAGATGGTGTCGTCGGTGGCCGGGCCGGACGGGCAGCCGATCAGCTACGCGGCGTTCGTGGCGCCCGCGCTGCTGGCGGCGAGCGCGATGAACGGCGCCGTGCACGACGCGACGTTCAACGTGTTCTTCAAGTTCAAGTACGTGAAGCTCTACGACGCGATGCTCACGACGCCGATGGGGCCGATGGACATCGCCATCGGCGAGATCTCGTGGGCGCTGCTGCGGGGCGGCCTCTACTCGGCCGGGTTCCTCGGCGTGATGCTCGGGATGGGGCTCATCGCCTCGCCGTGGGCGTTGCTGGCGTTGCCCGCGGCGCTGCTGGTGGCGTTCGCGTTCGCGGCGGTGGGCATGGCGGCGACGACGTTCATGAGGTCGTGGCAGGACTTCGACCTCGTGCAGCTCGCGGTGCTGCCGTTGTTCCTCTTCTCGACGACGTTCTACCCGCTGTCGGTCTACCCGGGCTGGCTGCAGACCGTGGTCACGTGGACGCCGCTCTACCACGCCATCGAGGTGATGCGCGGCCTCACGCTGGGCGTCGTCGGCTGGGGCATGCTCGGCCACCTCGCCTACTTCGCGGTGATGGCGGCCGCGGGAACGGTCGTGGCGGCGCGGCGCCTGGGAAAGCTGTTGCTGGACTGATCGAAAACCGGTCCCGGCACGCGATTCGGCCCCTCCCCGGAGGGGCCGTTACTCTGGTCGCGTGAGTGTCGAGTCTGTTTTCCCCAGGTTGGAGCCACTGCTGCCGCGGATCTCCAAGCCGGTGCAGTACGTCGGCGGGGAGCTCAACGCGACCGTCAAGGACTGGGACGCGGCGTCCGTGCGCTGGGCTTTGATGTACCCCGACGCGTACGAGGTCGGCCTGCCCAACCAGGGCGTGATGATCCTCTACGAGATCCTCAACGAGCTGCCGGACGTGCTCGCCGAGCGCACGTACGCCGTGTGGCCGGACCTCGAGAAGCTCATGCGCGAGCACGACGTCCCGCAGTTCACGGTCGACGGGCACCGCCCGCTGAAGGCGTTCGACCTGATGGGCATCAGCTTCGCGACGGAGCTGGGCTACACGAACATGCTGACGGCGCTGGACCTCGCCGGCATCCCGCTGCACGCCGCCGACCGCACCGAGGACGACCCGATCGTGGTCGCCGGCGGGCACGCGGCGTTCAACCCGGAGCCGATCGCGGACTTCGTGGACGCGGCGGTGCTCGGCGACGGTGAGGAGGCCGTCCTCGAGATCACCGACATCGTCCGCGCGTGGAAGGCCGAGGGCTGCCCCGGCGGCCGCGACGAGGTGCTGACCAGGCTCGCCGAGACCGGCGGCGTGTACATCCCGCGCTTCTACGACGTGGAGTACCTGCCGGACGGCCGCATCCAGCGCGTCGTGCCGAACCGCGACCGGGTCCCGTACCGCGTCTTCAAGCGCACCACGATGGACCTCGACGCGTGGCCGTACCCGAAGCAGCCCCTGGTGCCGCTCGCCGAGAGCGTCCACGAGCGGATGAGCGTCGAGATCTTCCGCGGCTGCACCCGAGGCTGCCGCTTCTGCCAGGCGGGCATGATCACCCGGCCGGTGCGCGAGCGGTCCATCGAGGGCATCGGCGCCATGGTCCAGAAGGGCCTGGAGGCGACCGGCTTCGAAGAGGTCGGCCTGCTGTCGCTGTCGAGCGCCGACCACAGCGAGATCGCCGAGATCACCAAGGGCCTCGCCGACCGCTACGAAGGCACGAACACCGGCCTGAGTCTGCCCAGCACCCGCGTCGACGCGTTCAACATCGACCTCGCGAACGAGCTGTCCCGCAACGGGAGGCGCTCGGGCCTCACCTTCGCGCCCGAGGGTGGCAGCGAGCGGATGCGGCGCGTCATCAACAAGATGGTGTCCGAAGAAGACCTCATCAGGACGGTGTCGGCCGCGTTCTCCAACGGCTGGCGGCAGGTGAAGCTCTACTTCATGTGCGGCCTCCCGACCGAGGAGGACGAGGACGTCCTGCAGATCGCGGAGATGGCGAAGAACGTCATCCGCGCAGGCCGCCAGGCCAGCGGCCGCAACGACGTCCGTTGCACCATCTCGATCGGCGGTTTCGTGCCCAAGCCGCACACGCCGTTCCAGTGGGCCCCGCAGTGCGACCCGGACGTCGTCGACGACCGGCTGCGCAAGCTCCGCGAGGCCGTCAACGCCGACCGCAGCCTCGGCCGCAACATCGGCATGCGCTACCACGACGGCAAGCCGAGCCTCATCGAAGGCCTGCTCAGCCGCGGTGACCGCCGCATCGGCAAGGTCATCGAGGCCGTGTGGCGCGACGGCGGCCGGTTCGACGGCTGGAGCGAGCACTTCAGCTACGACCGCTGGACCGCGAAGGCCGCGGAGCAGCTCGAACCGCTCGGCGTCGACCTCGCCTGGTTCACCACCCGCGAGCGCGAGGAGCTGGAGGTCCTGCCCTGGGACCACCTCGACTCGGGCCTCGACAAGGAGTGGCTCTGGGCCGACTGGCAGGACGCGCTCGACGAGCGCGAGCAGGACGACTGCCGCTGGACGCCGTGCTTCGACTGCGGTGTCTGCCCGGCGATGGGCACGGACATCGAGGTCGGCCCGACGGGCCGCAAGCTGCTGCCGATCTCGCCGGTCGGCGTCGGCTCGCCGGTGAAAAACCCGGCGCTCACGCCGTAGCTCCTCCGAGGTCGGGGCCCGCGAAAGCGGGTCCCGACCTCGTTGCGGGGTGGCCTACTTCGTGACCGCGGCCAGCGCGTCCACGAGCCCGTGCCCGTAGAACGAGTTGTACTCCGAATAGCCGGTGCAGAACGCGTCCTGCACACCCGTGCCGTTCAGGTCGTAGTCCGCCGGGCACGCCAGCGTCTCCGCCTGGGCGTTCAGCATGCGCCCCAGCGACACCGCGTCCGCCTCGGGATGCGTCGACGCGATCAGCGCCGCCACCCCGGCCGCGTGCGGGGCCGCCATCGACGTCCCGCACGAGTGGTCGTAGCCGGTCGGCACGGTCGACAGCACGCACCCGGTCGGCGTGCGCGCGTCGCCGCCCGGCGCGGTCACGTCGATCGCGCCCAGGCCGTACGAGCTGTACCCGGCCTTCGTCTTGGTCGACTCGACCGCCGACACGCCGACCACGTTCTTGAGCTGCGCCGGCAGCACCACGCAGGTCGAGTCGACCGGCCTGGTCTGGGCGTCGCCGTTCGTCGGGGACATCGAGTCGCGGCCCGGCCTCGACAGGTCCGCCGCGGCGTTCCCGGCGGCGGCGACGGTCAGCACGTCGCGCGAGGTCGCGTAGTCGACGGCCCGGCGCACGGCCTCGTAGACGACCCGCTGGCCCGGTGCGCTCTGGCACGTGAACAGGTACGGGTCGATGAAGTAGCTGTTGTTCGTGATCGTCATGTTCCGCGAGGCGGCCCACATGAAGCCGCACACCGCGTACTCGGGGTAGATGAAGCCCTCGTCGTCGACGACCTTCACGGACGCGATGCGCACACCCGGTGCGACGCCCGTGATGCCCCGGCCGTCGTCGGCCGCGGCGATGGTGCCGGCCACGTGCGTGCCGTGGGCGGACGTCGTCGGGGCCCACGCGGACGGCGACGGGTCGGGCTTGCCGGTCAGGCACCCCGCGGACAGCTCGGGTGCCAGCGCGTCCACCAGGTCGGGGTGGCGCGGATCGACGCCGGAGTCCAGCACGCCCACGACGACGGACTTGTCGCCCGTGGCGATCTCGTGGGCGGCGGAGGTCTTGATGAGATCCATGTCCCATTGCTCGCCGGGGCGCGCCCCGGCCGGCCGCAGGAGCTCCGTGTCGTCCTTCTTCCGCTTCGCCGACCGCTTGGCGATGCTCTCGCCCTGGGCGCTGTAGGCGCGCTGCGGGCCGATCAGCTTGAGGAACGACGGGTCCGGCGAGGTCGCGACGGCGACCGAGATCTCGGGGTAGTAGACGGTCGTGGTGCCGCAGGCCTCAGTGATCTCCGCGTCGGCCATCGCAGGGGTCGTGAGCTGCGAGAACACCACGAGGTAGCGCAGCAGCGGACCCGGCTGGATGCACGAGGGGGTCGTGGGGGACACCCAGGGCTGCGCGGCCGCGGGCACGGACGCCGTCATGCACCCTGCGGCGAGCAACGCGGTCAACGCCGCCGCTCGAGCGCGGTGGAGCAGAGGCACCAGGGACCTCCAGGTAGGCAGGGCGTCCAGTCAGCCGGACCGTAACCACGCGCAACGATCTAGACAAGCTGAACGTTCTGAATCAGGTTCACGGTACCGTCCTACCGGACGAACAGCCTGCGCCGATGGGACCGCTCACCCGTCGGAACACCACTCGGGAGCACCACTGAGCCGCAACCTGCCCAACAACCCGTCGGCCGCCGCCGTGCAGAAACTGCGCCTCCGCTACACCAAGCGGGGGAGGCTGCGTTTCACTTCGCACCGCGACATCGCTCGCACGTTCGAACGTGCGCTGCGCCGCGCAGGCGTACCCATGGCGTACTCGCAGGGGTTCAGCCCTCACCCGAAGGTGTCGTGGGTCGGCGCCGCGCCGACCGGCGTCGCCAGCGAGGCGGAGTACGTCGAGGTGTCCGTGGTCGAGGAGGTGGACCCGGAGGCCCTCAGGACGGCGCTCGACGAGGCGTTGCCCCCCGGCATCGACGTCGTCGACATCGTCCAGGCCAAGGGGGGCAACCTCACCGAGCGCATCGACGCGAGCGAGTGGCGCATCGAGCTCGACGGCGTGGAGCCGGAGAAGCTCGCGCAAGCGGTGGGCGCCTTCCTCGCGGAGGAGTCCGTGGAGGTCGAACGGCTCACCAAGAGCGGCACGAAGATGCTCGACGTGCGGCCTGCCGTCGTGTCGGCGCTGGTCGAACCCCGTTCGAGCGACGCCGGACACGATGAGGCCGGAATGTCACAACCGTGTGGGATACTCATGACGGTCGTTCGGCAGGTAACGCCTACCGTCCGACCCGACGACGTGCTGAACGCGCTTCGCGTCGTGGCCGACCTCGTGCCGCCGGTACCTGCGAGAGCAACCCGGATGGCGCAGGGACGGCTCGACGGCGAAGGCAGGCTGGTGGACCCGCTCCAACAGGACAAGGAGTCCTGACGAGCGCAGACAGTGTCCACCCAACTGCCGTTCGCCGCGACGCGCGATTAGGAGGAGCGGCGCTGACAGCGGCGTCGTCGTAGGACCTGCGCAAGCGTGCGTCCAGTGAGGCGCCACGCCGCTGCGCGCGAGGCAAGGATTCCCGCCGCGAGCAGCGGCGGAGAGAGACAAGAGAGGCCCCTGCGCGGCCGCGTCCTCACGGGACGCGCCCGGGGGTGGAGGAGCTGCATGTCGAACAAGGAACAGCCTGCCGGTGGTACCGGCGGGCAGGGTGTCGTTGCCGCGCGCCCTGAGCTGGCGGACCTGCCGGACAAGCTTCGGGTCCACGCGCTGGCGAAGCTGCTGGCGGTCAGCAGCAAGGACGTGATGACGGCGCTGGCCGACCTCGGTGAGGTCGCCCGCAGCGCGCAGTCGAGCGTCAGCCGCGACGTCGCGCTGAAGGTCGCCGAGACGCTCGTCGACTGGGACGACGTGGTCACCGGCGAGGTCACCGAGGACTACGAGGCCCCCGCGGTCCCGGCGTTCGAGGCACCGGCGCTCGCCCCGATCTTCGCCGCGCCGAGCGCGGTCTTCCTGCCGCCGACGCCGGTCGAGCGCCCGAAGGCGCCCGTCTCGCCGTTCGTCGTCGAGGAGGAGCCGGTCGAGGACGAGAAGTCCGTCGGTGAGATCGCCGCGGACGAGCTCGACGCCGCCGAGGCGGAGACCGACGCGGACGCCGACGCCGACGGTGATGACGAGAGCGACAGCCGCCGTCGCCGCCGCCGGGGCCGCCGTGGCCGCGGCCGCGGCAAGGGCACCGACGCCGAGCCGGACTCCGAGGAGTCCGACGAGTCCGAGGACGCGGCCGAGGCCGCCGAGTCCGAGGACGCCGCCGAGACCGAGGACGAGGGCGACGAGGGCTCGACCCGCCGCCGTCGTCGCCGCCGTCGTCGCAAGACCGGCGCGGACGAGGACGTGACGTCCGAGGACGACCCGCCGAACACGGTCGTGCACGTCCGCGAGTCCCGCGACGCGCGCGACGACAAGGCCGACTCCGAGGCCGCGCAGAGCGAGGTGCGCAGCATCCGCGGCTCCACGCGCCTCGAGGCCAAGCGTCAGCGCCGCCGCGACGGCCGCGAGGCCGGCCGCCGCCGCGCCCCGGTGCTGACCGAGGCCGAGTTCCTGGCCCGCCGCGAGGCCGTGGCCCGCACGATGGTCGTCCGCGAGCGCGGCGACCGCACCCAGATCGGCGTGCTGGAAGACGGCGTGCTGGTCGAGCACTTCGTCACGTCGTCGGGCTCCGGCTCGATCGTCGGCAACGTGTACCTCGGCCGCGTGCAGAACGTGCTGCCGAGCATGGAGGCCGCGTTCATCGACATCGGCCGCGGCCGCAACGCCGTGCTGTACGCCGGTGAGGTCGACTGGGACGCCGCCGGTCTCGAGGGCAAGTCCCGCAAGATCGAGCAGGCGCTCTCCAGCGGCGACTCCGTGCTGGTCCAGGTCACCAAGGACCCGGTCGGCCACAAGGGCGCCCGCCTCACCACCCAGATCAGCCTCCCCGGCCGCTTCCTGGTCTACGTGCCGGGCGGCGGTGCCACGGGCATCAGCCGCAAGCTGCCGGACAACGAGCGCAAGCGCCTCAAGGACATCCTCAAGAGGGTCGTCCCCGAGGACGCCGGTGTGATCATCCGCACCGCCTCGGAGGGCATCGCCGAGGAGGAGCTCGGCCGCGACGTCACGCGTCTGCAGGCCCAGTGGAAGGTCATCAAGGAGAAGTCCGAGAGCACCTCCACCAAGGCGCCGACGCTGCTCTACGAGGAGCCGGACCTGCTGGTGAAGGTCGTCCGCGACCTGTTCACCGAGGACTTCGCGCAGCTCGTCGTCCAGGGCGACGAGGCGTGGGACGTCATCGACGGCTACGTCCGCCACGTGGCGCCGGACCTGCAGGACCGCCTGAAGAAGCACGTCGGCAACAACGACGCGTTCGTCGAGTACCGCATCGACGAGCAGCTGATGAAGGCGCTCGACCGCAAGGTCTGGCTGCCCTCGGGCGGCTACCTGATCATCGACCGCACCGAGGCGATGACGGTCATCGACGTCAACACCGGCAAGTTCACCGGGTCCGGCGGCAACCTCGAGGAGACCGTCACCCGCAACAACCTGGAGTCGGCGGAGGAGATCGTCCGCCAGCTCCGGTTGCGGGACATCGGCGGCATCATCGTCATCGACTTCATCGACATGGTGCTCGAGTCGAACCGCGACCTGGTGCTGCGCCGCCTGACCGAGTGCCTCGGCCGCGACCGCACGCGCCACCAGGTGGCCGAGGTCACCTCGCTGGGTCTCGTCCAGATGACCCGCAAGCGGGTCGGCACCGGCCTGCTCGAGGCGTTCAGCCAGACGTGCGAGCACTGCCGCGGCCGTGGCGTCGTCGTGTCCGCCGAGCCCATGCACTCGCACGGCGGTGGCAACGGCGGCGGCCAGCAGCAGCAGCAGCAGGCCCAGGGCGGCGGCCGCAAGTCGCGCCGCAACAAGGGGGGCGGCGAGCAGGCGGCCGAGACCCCCGATGTCGTCGAGGCGTCCGTCGAGGCGCCCGAGGCGCCGGCCGAGGTCGTCGTCGAGCCGGGTGAGCCGGAGGACGTCTCCGAGGACGTGGTCGCCGCGGACCAGGAGCACGAGGGCCACGGCCGTCGCCGGCGTCGCCGCCGCGGCCGTGACAAGGAGCCGCAGGCGGCCGTAGACGCGGTCGTGGCCGAGGAGCAGGCGCTCAACGGCACCGTGCCGCACGAGGTCGCCGAGGACCCGGCGCCGGTCGAGGTCGAGCCGGTCGTGGTGTACGAGACCGAGCCCGTGGTGATCGAGGAGACGGCCGAGGAGCTCGTCGAGCCGGTCACCCCGGAACCGGTCGCCGAGAAGCCCCTCGCGACCGGCCGCACCGGTGCCCAGCGCCCCGTCGAGCCCGCGCAGGAGCAGCCCGTCGCCACGGGGCGCATCGGCGCGCAGCAGCCGGTCGCCGAGGCCGGGCCCGCGGTGACGGGTCGCATCGGGTCCCAGCGCCCCGTGGTCGCCGAGCCCGAGCAGGCGCAGGAGCCCGTCGCTGCCCCGCAGCCGGTCTCCGCGCCCGAACCCGTCGCCGAGGCCCCTGTGGCCGCTGTGGAGGCCCCTGCGGCCCGTCCGCGGCGCCGTGCGGCCAAGCGCGCCGCCGGTGCGCCGGTCGCGGCGGAGGCGTCCGCGCCGATCGTCGTCGAGGTGCCCCAGCAGCCCGAGGTCCAGATGCCCGCACCGGTGGTCACCACCACCCGCCGGCGCCGCGCCGTGTCGCGGCCCGCGGGACCGCCGGTCCAGGAGGACTGACGCACCGGCGAAACCGGGGCTGCCTCATCGAGGCGGTCCCGGTTTTGCGTTGTGGGGGCCACGCGACCTGCGGAAACGTGATCCAGGTACCCCGGTTTGCTCCCGGCGTACCCACTCCCGTAACCTTGACGACGGCCCGCCATCCGACGGGTCCTGTCGTGTGCCTCCTCTGGTGCCTGTGGTGGAAACACCGTTCCCAGATTGGTTGGCGCACGGCCCGTCACCATCGAGTAGCAGGAGACTTCCGTCCTGATGTACGCGATCGTCAAGACCGGCGGCAAGCAGTACAAGGTCGCTGTCGGCGACATCGTCGAGGTCGAGAAGCTCGAGGGCGAGCCGGGCACCGAAATCTCCCTCCAGGCTCTGCTCGTGGTCGACGGCACTGACGTCACCGCTGACGCGGACGCCCTGGCGAAGTTCTCGGTTACCGGCAAGCTGGTCGAGCACACCAAGGGCCCGAAGATTCGCATCCACAAGTTCAAGAACAAGACCGGATACCACAAGCGACAGGGTCACCGTCAGAAGTTGACCCGCGTCGAGGTCACCGGCATCACCGGTAAGTGAGGACCTGACTTCTCATGGCACACAAAAAGGGTGCATCCAGTTCCCGCAACGGCCGTGACTCCAACCCCCAGTACCTGGGTGTGAAGCGGTTCGGCGGTCAGGTCGTCAAGGCCGGCGAGATCCTGATCCGCCAGCGCGGCACCAAGTTCCACCCCGGCGTCGGCGTCGGCATCGGCAAGGACGACACGCTGTTCGCCCTGCTGCCGGGTGCGGTGGAGTTCGGTACGAAGCGCGGTCGCAAGACCGTCAACATCGTCCCGGTCGCGGTCTGAGGACCGTTTTCCGCGACGTAGTCAGACCTTTGCGAGGGGCGGGACCGGTCAACCGGCACCGCCCCTCGTTGCTTGTCCAAGCCTTTTGAAGGGAAGTAGTTCCGTGGCCCGCTTCGTAGACCGGGTGGTGATCCACGCTGCCGCCGGCAACGGGGGCAACGGTTGTGCTTCAGTGCACCGCGAGAAGTTCAAGCCGCTCGGCGGCCCGGACGGAGGCAACGGGGGCAAGGGCGGCGACGTCGTCCTCGTCGTCGACTCGCAGGTGCACACCCTGCTCGACTTCCACTTCCGCCCGCACGCCTCCGCCACCAGCGGCAAGTCCGGTGCCGGCGCGAACCGCGACGGCGCCCACGGCGAGGACCTGGTCCTGCGCGTCCCGGACGGCACCGTCGTGCTGACCGAGGACGGCGAGATCGTGGCCGACCTGGTCGGCGAGGGCACCACCCTCATCGCCGCCGCCGGTGGCCGTGGAGGTCTGGGCAACGCCTCGCTCGCGTCCAAGGCCCGCAAGGCCCCCGGTTTCGCCCTGCTCGGCGAGCCGGGTGAGACGCGCGACCTGGTGCTGGAGCTCAAGTCCGTCGCGGACGTCGGCCTGCTCGGCTTCCCGTCGGCCGGCAAGTCGTCGCTGATCTCCGTGCTCTCCGCCGCGAAGCCGAAGATCGCCGACTACCCGTTCACCACGCTGGTCCCGAACCTCGGCGTGATCACCGCGGGCGACACCATCTTCACGATGGCGGACGTCCCCGGCCTGATCCCCGGTGCGTCGCAGGGCAAGGGCCTCGGCCTCGACTTCCTGCGCCACATCGAGCGCACGGCCGTTCTCGCGCACGTCGTCGACTGCGCGACGTACGAGCCGGGCCGCGACCCGATCGCGGACATCGACGCGCTCGAGAGGGAACTGTCGGAGTACACCCCGGCGCTCGGCGGGAACTTCGAGGACCGCCCGCGCGTGGTGATCCTCAACAAGGTCGACATCCCGGACGCCCAGGACCTCGCCGACATCGTCCGCCCGGAGATCGAGGCCCGCGGCCTGCCGGTCTTCGAGGTGTCGACGGTCTCCCGCCAGGGTCTGCGCGAGCTGACGTTCAAGCTGGCGGAGGTCGTGCGCGAGTACCGCGCCGCCCAGCCGAAGAAGGAGTCGACCCGAATCGTGCTGCGGCCGACCGCCGTGGACGACCAGGGCTTCACCGTGACCGAGGACCCCTCGGTCGAGGGTGGCTTCATCGTGAAGGGCGAACGCCCCGAGCGCTGGATCCGCCAGACCGACTTCTCCAACGACGAAGCCGTCGGTTACCTCGCGGACCGCCTGAACAGGCTGGGCGTCGAGGAGAAGCTCGTGAAGATGGGCGCCGTCCCCGGTTGCCAGGTCACCATCGGCGACCTGATCTTCGACTGGGAGCCGACCACCCCGGCGGGCATCGCGATGACGATGACCGGACGTGGCACGGACGCCCGCCTCGAGCGCAACGACCGCATCGGCGCCCACGAGCGCAAGGCCCTGAAGAAGGCCCGCCGCGCGCCCGGCGACCACGGCGACGACTTCGACGAGGAGTAACCCGTGACGGCCCCCGTGGTCTCACAAGCTCGGCAGGCGGTCGCCTCGGCGCACCGCATCGTGGTCAAGGTCGGGTCGTCCTCCCTGACCACGGCGGGAGGTGGCCTCGACCCGGCGCGTCTCGACGCGCTGGTCGACGCCCTCGCCGCGCGTTCCGCCGCGGGCAGCCAGGTCGTGCTCGTGTCCTCCGGTGCGATCGCGGCGGGCCTGGCGCCGTTGAAGATCTCCCGCCGCCCGCGCGACCTCGCCACCCAGCAGGCCGCGGCGAGCGTCGGGCAGCTCACGCTGGCGCACGCGTACGCCAACTCGTTCGGCCGCTACTCGCTGACCGTCGGCCAGGTCCTGCTGACCGCCGACGACGTGGTGCGGCGTGCCCACTACCGCAACGCGCAGCGGACGTTCGACCGGTTGCTGGCGCTCGGCGCGGTTCCGGTCGTGAACGAGAACGACACCGTTGCCACCGAAGAGATCCGCTTCGGCGACAACGACCGCCTCGCGGCCCTGGTGGCCCACCTCGTCGGCGCGGACGCGTTGTTCCTGCTGTCCGACGTGGACGCGCTCTATTCGGGCGACCCGCGCAAGCCGGGTGCCGTCCGCATCTCCGAGGTGGCGTCAGCGTCCGATGTGGACGGTGTGCGGGCGGGTGCCGTGGGCGCGTCCGGTCTGGGCACCGGTGGCATGGCGTCCAAGCTCGCCGCCGCCCGCCTGGCGTCGTCCGCGGGCATCCCGGTTCTGCTGACCAGCGCCACGGAAGCCGGGCGCGCACTCACCACCGCGGACGTCGGCACGGCGTTCGCGGCCACGGGGTCGCGCCTCACCGCCCGCCGGTTCTGGCTCGGCTACGCCACGGACGCGAACGGCCGCCTGCACCTCGACGACGGCGCGGTCGCCGCGGTCGTGGGCCGGCGCCGGTCGTTGCTGGCGGCCGGCATCACGGGCGTGGACGGCGACTTCGAGGCGGGCGACGTCGTCGAGCTGGTCAGTCTCGCGGGCGAGGTCGTGGCCCGCGGTGTGGCCGGCTACGACTCGGCGGAGCTGCCGTCGTTGATCGGCCGCAAGACGCACGACCTGCCTGAGGAGCAACGGCGGGAAGTCGTCCATGCCGATGATTTGGTGCCGCTGCACCGCTAGGGTCGGGGCATGGCCCGGATGCACGACGTCGTCATCGACTGCGCCCATCCCGCGTCGCTCGCCCGGTTCTGGGCGCAGGCGCTCGACGACCACGAGATGGCGCCGTACGACGACGCCGAGCTGGCCCGTCTGAGCGCGATGGGGATCGACGACCCCGAGGACGACCCGTCGGTGCTGCTCGCCGGGTCGCCCCGGTTCTTCTTCAACCGCGTGCCGGAGCCGAAGACGGTCAAGAACCGCGTGCACGTCGACCTGTGGTGCGACGACGTCGAGGCCGAGGTGGCGCGGCTCGTCGCCTTGGGCGCGTCCGTGGTGAGCCGTGACGGCGTCTGGTTCGTGCTGGCCGATCCCGAGGGCAACGAGTTCTGCCTCAGCTCAACGGAACACCCCTTGTCTCCGGAAGGGTGAGCACCACCAGGAACGTGATGACGGCGGCGACGGCGACGTACCAGAAGAACACCGTCCCGCCCACGGCTTGGATGACCAGCGGTGCCGTGCCCCCGAACAGCGCGACCGTCAGGTTGTACCAGGCGCCGATGCCGAGCCCGCGCAGCTCGGTCGGGAACAGCTCGCTCATGATCGCGGGCGCGATCGACGTGATCGCCGTGTAGAGCCCCAGGCCCACGGTGAAGACGACCACGAGGTTCGCCAGACCGGGTTTGACCAGCGTCGACAGCGGCACGACCAGCAACGCCATCGCCGCCGCCCACACGAGCATCTGCGGTTTGCGGCCGTACCGGTCGGCCGTCCACCCCATCGGGTACTGCAGTGCGATGAACACGACCGTGCCGATCGACAGCGCCAGGAACACGTCGATGTCGTTGGCGCCCTTGGTCTTCACTGCGAACGGCGTCAGCGCGGAGAAGAACGTGTAGAAGCTCAGCGTCGAGAGCAGCGTGATGCCGATCAGCTGCCCGACGGCCTTCGGATGTTCCCTGACGGTCGTGAGCAGCGGGTTGCGCAGGCTCTCGGCCTTGGCCTTGTTCTCCTCGAACTGGTCGGTCTCCTTGAGCTCCCGTCGCAGCCACAGTCCGATGAGACCGAGCACACCGCCGATCAGGAACGGAATGCGCCAGCCGTAGGAGGCCATCGCGGCCTTGTCGAGGTTGCGCGACAGGAAGAACCCGAGCAGCGACGCGATCAGCACCGCCGCGCCGGTCGAGATGTAGAAGAACGACGAGTACCGCCCGCGGTGGGAGGCGGGCGCGATCTCCGCAAGGTACGCCGACGCGTTCGACACCTCACCGCCGAGCGCCATGCCCTGCGCGATGCGGGCGAGCACCAGCAGCGCCGGGGAGAGCCACCCGACCTGCTCGAACGTGGGCAGCAGGCCGATCACGACCGAGCCGCCGGACATCAGCACGATCGTCAGCAGCATCGCGGTGCGGCGGCCCCTGAGGTCCGCGAACCGGCCGAGCAGGTAACCGCCGAGCGGGCGGAAGAAGAAGGCCAGGGCGAACGTGGCGAACGTGCTCAGCAGCGCCGCGGCCTCGTTGCCGGAGGGGAAGATCTGGGTGGCGAAGTAGATGCTGAACGCCGTGTAGATGCCCCAGTCGTACCACTCGACGGCGTTGCCGGCGCTGGACGCGACGAGCGTGCGTACGGGCAGTCGATGCTTCTCCGAGGTAACCGCCATGCAGTCAGCCAATCACATACGGCGACGAATCGGTGCGTACGTCTCGACTGGGTCGTTGGACAGGAAGTCGACGATCATCGCGTTGCACAGCGCGGGTTTCTCGTGCAGCAGCCCGTGTGACGTGCCCGGGACGACCGCCAGTTCGGCATTCGGCAGCGCCCGGTACATGGCCGTGGCGTGCTCCAGCGTGACTTCGTCGTCGTCGCCGATCATGACCAGCGTGCGGTTCGGCAGTCTTCCGAGATCTGTCCCGGTCAGCGCGGGCGAACGGCGGTGCATCGGCGTCAGCTCCGTGGCCGGGTCCCAGCCGCTGTGGTGGTAGACGCCGCACACGACCACGAGCCGTCGCACGAGATCAGGTCTGAGCACGGCGGTGAGAAGCGCGATCGTGGCGCCGTCGCTGCAGCCGAGCAGGTGAGCAGGCCCGGTGCGGTCGAGGAACTCGACG
Source organism: Lentzea jiangxiensis (assembly GCF_900104175.1). Lineage (GTDB taxonomy): Bacteria > Actinomycetota > Actinomycetes > Mycobacteriales > Pseudonocardiaceae > Lentzea > Lentzea jiangxiensis. The sequence goes on along the minus strand of NZ_FNIX01000010.1, from coordinate 24,755 downwards.
GTCTCGTGTGCCATCTCCGCGTGGTCCTGGGTGGCCTGGTTCGTCCGGTGCGGTGCGTGCAGGGTGAAATCGGCGAGAGCGTCGAACTGCGGTCCGAACGCGGACGGGTCCGCGCCGCCGGGGTGCAGGAGCACGAGTGAGTCAGCCATGTGCGGGTAGACCTCTCTCGTCGTCGATACTCGTCGCCGTGCGATCAATTGGGTTGGTGACGCTGGTGGTCCGCGACTACGACGAGGCGATCCGCTTCTACGTGGAAGGACTCGGGTTCACGCTGGTCGAGGACATTCCGCAGGGCGACAAGCGCTGGGTCGTGGTGTCGGCGGGGGAGGGGACGTCGTTGTTGCTGGCCCGGGCGGACACAGGTCAGCAGCAGGCGCGAGTGGGCGACCAGACCGGTGGCCGCGTCGGGTTCTTCCTGAACACCGACGACTTCGACCGCGACCACGCCCGCATGACCGCGTACGGCGTGCACTTCCGGGAGGAGCCACGCGACGAGGTCTACGGTCGTGTGGCCGTGTTCGAGGACCTCTACGGCAACCGCTGGGACCTGCTTCAGCCCGCCCGCGCCTGACCGGGTGACACCCCGACGATCCGCTTGAACGCCCGGCTGAACGCCGCCTCCGACTCGTAACCGAGGCTTCGGGCGATCTCGCTGACGGTGCTGTCACGGTCTTTGAGGCGGTTCATCGCCACGTGCATGCGCCACCGCGTGACGTACCGCATGGCCGGTTCACCGACGAGCTCGGTGAACCGCGCCGCGAACGCCGACCGCGACATGGCCGCCCGGTGCGCGAGGCGTTCGACGGTCCACGGCTGCGCGGGGTCGCGGTGGATCAGCGCGAGCGCCTGCCCGATCTGCCTGTCCTGCAACGCTCCCAGCCACCCGGTGCGCGCGGCCGGATCGGTGGCGAGCCACGAGCGGATCGTCTGGATCACCAGGACGTCCGCGAGCCGGGTGATGACCGCTTCGCCGCCGGGCCGCACGGCCTTCGCCTCGGCGGCCATGAGGTCGATCGTGGCGCGCATGTCGTCGGCCTGCCGCACGTGCAGCACGTTCGGCAGGACGGTGACGAGGTGTTTGGCGGCCGGGTGGTCGAAGCGGACCGCGCCGCACACGAGGTGCGTCACCGCGCCGCCGCCACCGTGGCGCAGGACCGCGTAGTTCTCGGTCTCGAACTCGTGCGGCAGCGTCGTGACGACCGGCGACTCCGCCTCGCCGTGGAACAGCCGGTGGCGCTGGCCGCCGGGGACGAGCAGCACGTCGCCGGGTTCGAGCGGGATGACCTGGACGTCCACCTCGACGTCGCACCGGCCGCTGGTCAGCACGTGGAACCACAGGCAGTCCGCCATGTCGGGCATCGTCACGCCCCACGGCGCGGTGAGCTCGTTGCGGCAGTAGAAGGTGCCGGACATCCTCAACAGGTGCAGCGCTTCGCCCAGTGCGTCCGTCATGCCGTTGATTCTGGACGAACGAGCAAGTCCGCGCGATGAATTGTCATTGAGAGTCTGATGTCGGCGGTGCAGAGTTACCCGCATGGGGACATTCACGCTGATCACGGTCATCGCCACCGGGCTGATGGCCGGGGTGTTCTTCGCCTTCTCCGTCGCCGTCATGCCGGGCCTCGCGGACCTTTCGTCGGCTGACGCCCGCACCGCGATGCGGCGGATCAACGCCCGCATCCAGAACCCGGTGTTCCTGCTGCTGTTCGTCGGCACCCTGGTCCTGTGCGCCGGCGAGGTGTTCCGGGGCCGGGCCGTCGGTGGCCTTCTCTACGCCGTTGGCTGCTTCCTGGTGACAGTCGTCATCAACGTGCCGATGAACAACCGTCTCGACCAGGCCGACGACGCCTACTGGCTCGCGTACCTGAGGCGGTGGACGCTCTGGAACCACCTGCGCGCCGTCGCCTGCACCGCCTCGGCCGTCACCCTGCTGCTCGGACTCTGAGGCCCCGCTTGGGACGCATCGCGGCGACGCTGGTCGGCGTGATGCGCTGGGGGAGCAGCTCCGGCTTCGGCCTCTGCAGCAACGCCTTCAGCATCACCGTGAGCGAGGTGGTGGCGAGCCCGGCGCCGATGCACCGGTGCGGGCCGCCACCGAACGGCAGGAACTCGTGCGGCGCCGGCTTGGTCTCCCAGCGATCGGGGTCGAACCGCAACGGATCCCGATAGATCTCTTCCAGCCGATGCGTGACGTACGGGCTGTACAACAGGAACGCGCCCTGCTTGATCTTCTTACCGGCGAACTCGAACGGTTGCGCCGCCACCCTGGCCGACACCACCGCCGGTGGGTACAGCCGGAGCGTCTCGTTGACGACGTTGGCCAGGTAGCCGTCGTCTTCCTGCGCGCGCTCCCAAACTCCGTTGTGCCGCAACAGGTTGAACACCGCCCATGCCATAGCGGCACTGGTCGTCTCATATCCGGCGGCGATCAGTGTGACGACCTGGTCGCGGACCTCCAGATCGCTCAACCCGTCGCCCTGCACGAGGGAGGTGAGCACATCACCGGCCGTCTTGCCCTGACGTGTCTCCTCGATCGCCTGGTACACCCGCGCGTCCACGGCCCTGCGCGCCCGCATCGCGTCACGCCAAGCCGGCGCCTTCGTCCGCCGGAGCACCGTCACGACAGCGGGGTTGCGGTCGACCAGGTTGATCAGCACCTGCAGGTGCGCCCCGAAGAAGTCCGAGTCCCGCGCCAGCTCCTCGCCGAACAGCGCGTGGATCGTGCTGCGCCGGACCGCGCGCCGGAACTCCTGGTAGACGTCGACCACGTCACCCGGCCGCCACGCGTCGAGCACAGCCTCGGCGTTGGCCCGCATCACCGGCACATGGCCGGCGATCCGCCGATGCGCCAACGCGGGTTGTACGAACCCGCGCCGCCGCTTGTGGTCCTCGCCGTCGCTCACGATCAACGACGTGGGTCCGTCCACCGGCACCAGCGACTGGAACGCCCGCTCCACCTCGAACAGCTCGGAGTGCGCGAACACGAACCGGTTCGCCTCGGCCCCGAGGAGGTAGGTGTACGGACCCGTCCGCACGACCGGCCCGAACCGCCGGTGCAGACCGGCGAGGAGGTCGGCCTGCCGGAACCGCACGACTTCCGCAGTCATGCCGAAGACAGTGCCACACCGCGTCGGTGCGCCACCGCCAGTTCCCGCCACGAGAGCACGGTGAACAGCTGCGGGCGCTCCTGCCACGGCTCGCCGGTCACCACCGCGGCAAGCATCCGCAGCCATGGCCTGCGCCGGGGCGGCGCGGGTTCCGGGGGCACCCTGGGCGGAAGCGTCTCGCCCGCCTCCGGTCAGGACAAGCCGGGATCAGTTCGTCACCGCCAGCGCGAACGGCAGCACGGCGGGAACTCCCTCCTTCCTGAGCACCCGAGCCGCGACCGTCATCGTCCACCCGGTGTCGATGTGGTCGTCCACCAGCAGAACCGGACCGTCCACACCGGACACGTCAGGCGTCTCGGCCGCCCGCACGAGCCCGGCCAGCCGCTGGGCGCTGTTGGCCCGGTGCTTCGACTCGCCGAGCCACACGGTGCCCAGGAACGGCAGCCGGCCGATCTCCGCGATCTTCCGCCCGAAGCTGCCGACCAGCTGCGGTCGCCTGCGCGAGCCGACCGCGACCACGCCGACCGGGCGTTCGTCCCAGCCCCACGCCGTCAGCACCTTCACGCACGCCGCGAACACGTCGTCCGGGATCTCGCGGTCGTTCCCGTCGGCCAGCAGGTCGCGCAACCGGTTGCCCCAGCCGATGTCGGTGAGCCGGCCGAGCGCTCTGCCCGTGGCCGCCACCTCGGTCGCGGGGATCTTGCCGGACAGCGGAACGCCGATCGCGTTCATGCCCGTCGGCCACATCTTGCGCGGCGCCACGTCGAGGCCCGGACGCAGCAACCGTTCCCGAGCCGCGCTCGCCGCCGTGTCCGACACCTCGACCGACAGCCGCTCGCCGGTGCAGTTGTCGCAACGCCCGCACTCGTGCGAGGTCGGGTCGTCCAGCTGGTCCTGCAGGAACTTCATCCGGCAGGAGCCGGTCCGCAGGTAGTCGATCATCACCTGCTGCTCGGCCCTGCGCGCCTCGGCGATGCGCGCGTACCGCTCGCCGTCGTACTCCCACGGCCGCCCGGTCGACTCCCAGCCCCCGCGCACGCGCCGGACCGCGCCGTCGACGTCCAGGACCTTCAGCACCACCTCGAGCCGGCCGCGCGACAGCTCGACCAGCGGCTCCAGCGCCGCCGTCGAGAGCGGCCTGCCGGCACCGTCGAGAGCCGACAGCACCTGGCGCACCATGACCTCCGGCGGGAACGCCAGCGACGCGAAGTACGCCCAGATGTCGCGGTCCTCGTGACCCGGCAGCAGGACCACCTCGGCCCGCTCGACGCCGCGGCCGGCCCGGCCGATCTGCTGGTAGTAGGCGATGGGGGACGACGGGGCGCCGACGTGAACGACGAACCCCAGGTCCGGCTTGTCGAACCCCATGCCGAGCGCCGAGGTGGCGACGAGCGCCTTGACCCGGTTCTCGAGCAGGTCCTGCTCGGCCCGCTCCCGCTCGGCCGGCTCGGTCTTGCCCGAGTACGCCGCCACCGCGAACCCGCGCGAGGCGAGGAACGCCGCGATGTCGTCCGCCGCGGCCACGGTCAGCGTGTAGATGATCCCGGAACCGGGCATGCGGCCGAGCTGCTCGGCCAGCCACCCGAGCCGTGCCTCCGCGGTCGGCAGCAGCGCGACCGACAGGCGCAGGCTGTCCCGGTCGAGCGGTCCGCGCAGCACCAGCGTGCCCTCGTCGGCGCCGAGCCCCAGCTGCTCGGTGACGTCGTGGACCACCCTGTTGTTGGCCGTCGCCGTGGTCGCCAGCACCGGCACCCCCGGCGGCAGCTCCGTCAGCAACGTCCGCAGCCGGCGGTAGTCGGGCCGGAAGTCGTGCCCCCAGTCCGAGATGCAATGCGCCTCGTCGACGACCAGCATGCCCGCGGACGCCGTCAACGAGGGCAGCACCGAATCGCGGAAGTCGGGGTTGTTCAGGCGTTCCGGACTCACCAGCAGCACGTCGACCTCGCCCGCGGCGACCTGCTCCTGCACGGCGTCCCACTCGTCGGTGTTCGCCGAGTTGATCGTCACCGCGTGCACACCGGCCCTCGCCGCGGCGTCGACCTGGTTGCGCATCAACGCGAGCAACGGCGACACGATGACCGTGGGCCCCTCACCGAGCTGACGCAGCAGCGCCGTCGCGATGAAGTACACCGCCGACTTGCCCCAGCCGGTGCGCTGGACGACGAGAGCTCTGCGGCGCCGCGCCACGAGGGTGTGGATCGCCGTCCACTGGTCCTCGCGCAGCACGGCCTTCGGGCCCGCCAGCGCCCGCAGCCGTTCCTCCGCCAGTTCTCGCAACGCCATGTCGTCCATGGGGAGCAAGCTTGCCAGGCCACTCTGACAATTGTGATTGTCGCAGGTCGTAAGCTGTGCAGCGTGACTGATGACCTGCGCGACCAGGTACACGCAGCAGCTCGCCGCGCCCGCGTCGCCGCCGACGAACTCGTCCTCGCCACCCGCGAGCGCAAGGACACCGCGCTCCTGGAGATGGCCGCCGCGCTCCGCAAGCGCACGCCGGAGATCCTCAAGGCCAACCGGAAGGACCTCGACGCGGGCAAGGCAGCGGGTCTCCCGGACAACATCCTCGACCGCCTCACCCTCACCGAGGCGCGCGTCGACGGCGTCGCGACCGGCCTGGAAACCGTGGCGGGACTGCCGGACCCGGTCGGTCAGGTGATCACCGGCGGCATCCTCCCGAACGGCCTCGAGCTCAAGCAGGTCCGCGTCCCGATGGGCGTCGTCGGCATGGTCTACGAAGGTCGCCCGAACGTCACGGTCGACGCCGCCGGCCTCGCGCTGAAGTCGGGCAACGCCGCCCTGCTGCGCGGTTCCTCGACCGCCGAGAACTCCAACACCACGCTCGTCGGCGTCCTGCGCGATGCACTCGAAAGCGTGAACCTGCCGGCCGACTCGGTGCAGCTGCTGCCGTGCCACGACCGCGCGTCCGTCACCCACCTCATCACCGCCCGCGGCCTGGTCGACCTGGTCATCCCGCGCGGCGGCTCGGGCCTGATCAACGCCGTTGTCGAGCAGGCGACCGTTCCCACGATCGAGACCGGCGTCGGCAACTGCCACGTCTACGTGGACTCGCACGCCGACCTCGACATGGCCGAGTCGATCGTCCTCAACGCCAAGACGCGCCGCACGAGCGTGTGCAACGCGGCCGAGTCCCTCCTGGTGCACAAGGACGTGGCGGACGAGTTCGTCCCGCGCATCACCAAGGCGCTGCAGCAGGAGAGCGTCACCATCCACGGCGACGAGCAGTTCGCCCGGCAGCCCGACGTCCTCGGCGCGACCGACGACGACTGGGGCACCGAGTACCTCAGCCTCGACATCGCCGCGAAGGTCGTCGACTCGCTCGACGAGGCCGTGCAGCACATCGCGACGTACGGCTCCGGTCACAGCGAGGCCATCGTCACGAGCGACGTGGCGGCGGCACGCAGGTTCACGGCCCGTGTGGACGCGGCGGCGGTGTTCGTGAACGCCTCCACGGCCTTCACCGACGGCGCGGAGTTCGGCATGGGCGCGGAGATCGGCATCTCCACGCAGAAGCTGCACGCCCGCGGTCCGATGGGCCTGACAGAGCTGACGTCCTCTAAATGGGTCGTGTGGGGCGAAGGGCACACACGCCCGAAGGCGTAGCTCTAGCTTCGGAGACATGGCTCCCACCTACCCGTTCTCCGAACCCGACGGCTTGACCCTCGATCCGACGTATGAACGGCTACGGCGTGACGAGCCCGTCTCGCGCGTGACGTTCCCCTACGGCGGCGAGGGTTGGCTCGTCACGTCCTACGAAGAGACGAAGTTCGTTCTCGGCGATCCGCGGTTCAGCCGCGCGCGGACCGTCAACCGGGACGTGCCGAGGATGCAGCCGCTCATCGCACCGGGCGAATCGATCCTCACGCACGACGGCGCGGACCACGCGCGCATGCGCCGCTTGGTGTCGAAGGCGTTCACGGTCCGCCGGGTCGAGGAGTTGCGGCCACGTGCCCAGCAGATCACCGACGAGCTGCTCGACCGCCTGGACAACCCCGGTGACCTGGTCGAGGGCTTCACCATGCCGTTCCCGATCACCATCATCTGCGAGCTGCTCGGGGTGCCGTTCGAGGACCGCGACGACTTCCGCACGTGGTCGAACCAGGTCCTGTCCACAGTCGGCGGGTACACGCCCGAACAGGCGATGCACGGCTTGATGAAGCTGCACGCCTACTTCACCGAACTCGTCGCCATACGCCGCGCACACCCCACAGACGACCTGATGGGCGCGCTCGTCGCCGCACGGGACAACGACGACAGACTGAGCGAGGACGAACTCGTCCGCTTCGGCATCACGCTGCTCGTGGCGGGACACGAGACGACGGCGAACATGCTCGCGAACAGCGTCATCACGCTGTTCGACCATCCAGACGCCATGAAGAGCCTCCGCGAACATCCGGAGAAGCTGCCGAACGCCATCGAGGAACTGCTGCGGTTCGTCCCGCTGGGCAGCGGCGCCGGCTTCACCCGCATCGCCACCGAGGACGTGCAGGTCGGCAACGCGCTGGTGAAGGAAGGCGATGCCGTGCTGGTGGTCGTGTCGTCGGCGAACCACGACGAGTCGGTCTACCCGGACGGCGCAGAACTGGACCTGGAGCGCGAGGTCGGCCAGCACCTGCAGTTCGGGCACGGCATCCACTTCTGCCTCGGTGCGCAGCTCGCCAGGATGGAACTGCAGGTGGCACTGGGCGCGCTGCTGCGCCGAATGCCCGGCCTGCGGCTCGAAGAACCCGTCGAGTTCCGCAAGGGTTCCCTGGTCAGAGGGCCGGTGAAGCTCGTCGTCGCGTGGTGAGAAAAATCTTGGGCTGACCGCGTAATGGGGGAGCGGCCCGCGCGTTCCTCCAGTGCGCGCGGCTCTGCTTCGGGGTGGGCCGCGACCCGCACGGCCCGTCCTCCCCCTGGGCCGTGCGGTGTGATCAGCACGACCGGCGCCGAGTCTCGGGAGCGGCTCGGCGCCGGTCTACGCTGTCTCGATGCGCATCGGCGTCATGGGTGGCACGTTCGACCCCATCCACCACGGTCACCTCGTCGCCGCCAGTGAGGTGCAGGCCAGGTTCGACCTGGACCGCGTGATCTTCGTCCCGACGGGTCAGCCCTGGCAGAAGGCGTCGCGGGAGGTCTCGCCCGCCGAAGACCGGTACCTGATGACGGTCATCGCCACGGCGTCCAACCCCCGGTTCTCGGTCAGCAGGGTCGACATCGACCGCGAGGGCCCCACGTACACCGTGGACACGCTCACGGACCTCAGGAAGCAGTACCCGGACGCCGAGCTGTTCTTCATCACCGGTGCCGACGCGCTGGAGCAGATCCTGTCGTGGAAGCGCGCCGCGGACGCGTTCGAGCTCGCCCACTTCATCGGAGTCACCCGTCCGGGTTACACGCTGAACGACCGGCACCTGCCGCCCGGCTCGGTGTCGCTCGTCGAGGTCCCGGCCATGGCGATCTCCTCGACCGGGTGCCGCGACCGGACTGCTTCGGGCCAGCCCGTCTGGTACCTCGTTCCGGACGGGGTGGTCCAGTACATCGCCAAAACGGGCCTGTACTCCGAGTCGTGACCACGTTCGAGTGGATTTTGCGTGCATTGGAGGGCGCGGGGAGCAACAATCAGCGGGTTGTTGCTGGTTCGTGGAAGGCAAGACTTTGGCTACAGGCACCGTGAAGTGGTTCAACGCCGAAAAGGGCTTCGGGTTCATCGCGCCCGACGACGGCTCGGCAGACGTCTTCGTGCACTACTCGGAGATCCAGTCCAAGGGTTTCCGCTCGCTCGAGGAAAACCAGAAGGTCGAGTTCGAGGTTGGCCAGGGCCAGAAGGGCCCGCAGGCCCAGCAGGTCCGCCCGCTCTAGGTTTCGGCGCAGGTGAAGGCCACCTCAGGGCGCTGAGGTGGCCTTCGTCATGCCTGGGCGTGAAGTACCGGTTTGGCGCTCGCCGGTACCCTCAGTAACTCGTGTGGGCGTATCGACGTCCGCCGGAAGTCAGAGGAGTGACGTGGCAGCCACCGACGAGGCACGACGGCTGGCGCTGGTCGCGGCGAACGCAGCGGCCGACAAGAAGGCGCACGACGTGACGGTGCTCGACGTCTCCGACCAGCTCGTGATCACGGACGTGTTCGTGATCGCGTCCGCTCCCAACGAGCGGCAGGTCGGCGCGATCGTCGACAACATCGAGGAGAAGCTGCGGGAGGCCGGCACGAAGCCGGTGCGCCGCGAAGGGGCCCGCGAGGGCCGATGGGTTCTGCTGGACTTCGTGGACGTCGTGGTGCACGTGCAGCACACGGAGGAGCGCAGCTTCTACGGCTTGGAGCGGCTGTGGAAGGACTGCCCGCGGATCGAGTTCGAAGCCGACGTCCCCGCCGAGTCCAAGGCTGAATGAGGTAGCTGATGGCCCTGAGCCGGCTCGTGCTGTGGCGGCACGGTGAGACCGACTACAACGCGACAGGTCGCCTGCAGGGTCATCTGGACTCGGCGCTCACCGAGACCGGCTTGAACCAGGCCCGCTTCGCCGTCCCGGTGCTCGCCGGGTTCGAGCCGGAGATCGTGGTCGCCTCCGACCTGCAGCGCGCGCGTGACACCGCACGGGTGTTCACCACGTCCGCGGAAGTGCCGCTGCGCATCGACGAGCGGCTGCGCGAGACCCACCTGGGCAAGTGGCAGGGCCTGACGACCGCCGAGGTGGAGCAGGAGTGGCCGGGCGCCGTCACCGTGTGGCGCACGGACCCGACCTACACGCCACCGGACGGCGAGTCGCGCGTCGAGGTCGCCGAACGGGCCATCAAGGTCGTGCACGAGGTCGACGCGGAGTTCTCCGAGACGGTCCTGCTGTGCGCGCACGGTGGCCTGATCAGCGCTTTGACCGGTCGGCTGCTCGACCTGCCGGTGCAGAACTGGTCCCAGCTCGGCGGGATCTCGAACTGCCACTGGACCGTGTTCACGCGCCGCAACGACCGGTGGCGGCTGTCGTCGTACAACGCGGGCACCACGCGTTGAGACTGCTGGTCCTCGGCGACTCGCTGTCGTTCTTCGGGCCGTCCGGACCGCTGCCCGCCGATCACCCGAGGTTGTGGCACAACATCTGCGCCTCGGCCCTGGGTGGTTCCGCGGAGCTGGCGGCCGGGTTCGGGTGGACGGCGCGGGACGCGTGGTGGGCGTTGACCGGGGATCCCCGCATCTGGTCGTTGCTGCCTCGCACGGACGTGCTGGTGTTCGCGGTGGGCAGCATGGACACGCTGCCTTCGCCGTTGCCCACGTATCTGCGCGAGGGGCTCCGTTATGTGCGGCCCGATTGGCTACGGCGTTGGGTTCGTGCGCGCTACCAGGATGTTCAACCTCGGTTGGCGCCCTATACGCGCGCGTCTCTGCCTCCTGCGCTGACCGCGCGGTACCTGCGGGACATGCTGCAGTCGGTCCGCAACCTCCAGTACACGATGCCGGCGGTCGGGATCGTGCCTTCGGTCCACCGCGCACCTACGTATGCGTGCGCGCATCAGGGGCACGCGGCTGCGGTCGCCGCCGTGCGCGGGTGGGCCGCGGGTGCGGGAGTGCCGTTGCTGGACCTGCCCGCCGTGATCGGGGAGCACGTGCGGTCCGGTGCCGGGAACCCGGACGGGATGCACTGGGGCTGGGAGGGGCACGAGCTCGTCGGCGAGGCGATGGCGTCCCTCATCTCCTCCGTGGCGTTGAGTCGTTCGGAGGAGTGAGCCCCGTAGGCTCGTCGCTCGTGCGCATCTCCATCGTCACCGACTCGACGGCATACCTGCCCGAGGGGTTCGCGAAGCGCCATGCGATCACCGTGGTGCCGCTGCACGTGGCGGTGGACGGCACCGGACGCCTCGACGGCGTCGACTTCGGGCCGTCCGAGCTGGCCGGTGCCCTCGCCGAGCACCGCAGGGTGACGACGTCGCGTCCCACGCCCGGCGAGATGGCCGACGTCTACCGCGAGGTGCTCTCGTCGTCGGACGCGATCGTGTCCCTGCACCTCTCCCGTGAGCTGTCCGGAACGTGGGAGGCCGCCCGGCTGGCGGCGGAGGAGATCGATCCCTCCCGCATCCGAGTGGTCGACTCGCGGTCGACGGGCATGGGGCTCGGATTCGCGGTGCTGCGCGCGTGCGCCGCGGTCTCCGCCGGTTGTTCGCACTCCGAGGTGGAGGAGGCCGCGACCTCCGTCGCCGAGCAGGTGCGGATGTTCTTCTGCCTGGAGACGCTGGACCACCTGCGCCGGGGTGGGCGGATCGGTACGGCGGCGGCCTTGGTGGGTACCGCGCTGGCGGTGAAACCGCTGCTGCACATGGACGACGGCCGGATCGTGCCGCTGGAGAAGGTGCGCACGATGAGCCGTGCCGTGGGACGCCTGGTCGACCTGGCGGCGGCCGCGGCGGGGGACGGCGCCGTCGGGCTGGCGGTGCACCACCTCGCCGCACCGGAACGCGCCGCGGAACTGGCCACGCGCCTGGACGAACGGCTGCCGGGCTCGACGGGATGCGTGATCTCCGAGGTCGGCGCGGTGATCGGCGCGCACACGGGACCGGGCGTGCTGGGCGTCGTGGTGCTGCCGGGAGGACCCGACAGCATCCCACAGACCCCCGACATTTCCCCGCCGCCAACCCCTGAGTGATCGCGACCTGTCCACAACCCGCGAGTAGTCCACAGCCCCGGAGCTCACCCCACCTCCCCACCCGCCCCGCTCCGTAACGTCGCTCGCATGCTCCCCCGCTCCCACCCGGACACCCTTCCGCACGAACGCCTGGCCGCCCTGGCGGACAAGGTGAGAGCCGACCCGACCCTGGTCTTCACGAAGTCGGAGGACTCGGACGAACACGGCCCGCCCCGCCGCCGCTTCCACCTGCCCCGCATCCCGCGCCGCGGCTTGCTGGCCCTCGGTGTGGCGGTGGCGTGCACAGTCATCGGCCTGGGCAGCTGGTGGCAGAGCCCCGCTGCCGAACAGGCCCCGGACCTGGCCCTGGTGAGCACCTCCGCGCCGGCCCCGGAACTGGTCGTCAACGTGATCGGCGAGGTTGCCACCCCGGGCCTCGTGACGGTGACGAGCGGCGCCAGGGTGGCCGACGCCCTCCGACTGGCAGGCGGCATCAAGCCGGGCACCGACCTCCACACCCTGAACCTGGCCCGCAAGCTCTCCGACGGCGAACAGATCGCGGTGGGCATCCCGCCTCCGCCTCCGGCACCGGCCGGTGGCGCCCAGTCGAAGCTGAACCTGAACTCCGCGACGGCCACTGAACTGGACACCCTGCCCGGCGTGGGCCCGGTGACGGCTCAACGCATCGTCGACCACCGAACCCGCAAGGGCCCGTTCGCCTCCGTGGACCAACTCCGCGAAGTGGAGGGCATCGGAGACTCGAAGCTGGCCAAGCTCGCCGAACTGGTCCACACATGAGCCTCATCCGCGCGGCCTTGGCGTTCTACCACCGCAGCAAAGCCCAGTTCCACCACCTGACGCGCCCCAACCTCCTGCGAGCCGACCACAACCACCTCCCACAAGCCCTGAACCCCGCGCTTCCCTTCCACCACACCGGCTCTACCGCTTCGTCGCGCACCCCGCCCAGCCGTCGGTCCCGCCCGCTGACCACCGCCGTGCGCCACCTCCTGGCGGCCGCTTTCCCACCGCCATCACCCAGCCCGGCACCGCCAGATCCGGTTTCATCTGCACCGGTGCCGCCCAACCCGGCTCCAGCGAGTTCCGCGCTGCCGAGCCTGGCCCAGCCCAGCCCCATGCCGTCCGACTCGGTGCCGCCGAGTTCGAACCCAGCCGCACCCGCGCCGGCGAGCTTGGTGCAGCCCAGCTCGGTCCCGCCGAGCCCCGTGCCGCCGAGCCCGATCTCACCCAACCCGGCCCCAGCCGCACCGACGCCACCCGTCCCCGAAAAGCGCGCCTGCCGGTTGTGCGCGGCAACCATCCACCCGTAGATCGGAGTCAGCCATGCCGTCCGTCCGCATCACCTGCCCGCTCCACGTCGAGCCGAGGTCGCACGACCACACGAGCCGAAGCGCGCGAATCCAGCCGTACCACGTCCCGCGTGAGGTGCCGGACGTTCCCCTGCCACGCCAAGGCAGTCCAGGCCGCGCCTCCGATCCGCCGAGCGGCCTGGGAAGCACCCCGTGGCCCGCAAGCACCCGGTAGCCCAGGACTACCGCCTGGTCCCCGCCGCGGCGGCGGTGTGGACCACCGCGGTCGCCGGCCTCTTCCTGAGCTGGCAGGCGGCAGTGGCCACCGGCGTGGCGGCAGGCGCCATCGGCCTGGCCGCGTGGCGCAGGGCGTGGTGGAACAGGACCTGCGCGATAGCCCTGATGATCTCGGGCCCGGTGGCAGCGGCCTGGGTCGGCGGCCACGTCCTGCGGGCCGAGTCCCACCCGCTCCGCCTGGCCGCCGACGAAGGCCGCAGCACCACCCTCACCGTCGAGATCGTCACCAGGCCGAAGGGCATCAGGGCCGAGGGCTTCGCAGGCCACCAGGCGGGCGTGGACAACGTCGTGGTCAAAGCAACCGCGGACGGTGCGCAACTGGTGCTGCTGGCTCCGGCAGCCAAGTGGCGAGACCTGGTACCCGGCCAGAAGGTCACGGTCAAAGGCACGCTCGCTCCACCGAGAGGCGGCGACCTGGCATCAGCCCTGCTGAGAGTGAGGGGTCCGCCGACAGACCCGCAACCGCCACCGGTCTGGCAGAGCTGGGCGGACGACCTCCGCGACGGTCTGGCCGAAGCCAGCCGAGTGCTGGACGAGGAGGAGGCCGGGCTCCTGCCGGCGCTCGTCGTGGGCGACACCGAGCAGATGGTGCCGCGCATCGTCGACGAGTTCCGCACCGCCGGTCTGGCCCACCTGCTCGCGGTGAGCGGGGCGAACCTGGCCATCGTGTGCGGCGCGGTCTACCTGCTGACCAGACGGCTCGGGCCGCGCAAGGCCGCCGTCGCGGCGATGGTGGCGCTGGTCGGGTTCGTGATCCTGGCAGGACCGGAGCCGAGCGTCCTCAGGGCCGCGGTCATGGGCGCCGTCACGTTGCTGGGGCTGGTGCTGGGCCGGGAACGCTCGGCGGTGCCGAGCCTGGCGGCAGCGGTGCTCGTCCTGGTGCTCCACGACCCAGCGCTGGGCGGTGAGCCGGGCTTCGCGTTGTCCGTGGTGGCGACAGCGGCGTTGGTGCTCATCGCGCCGAGGTGGGCACAAGCGCTCAAACAGCGTGGCGTGCCGAACGGGCTGGCCGAGGCTGTAGTCGTGCCAATGGCAGCGAGCCTGGCCACGGCTCCGCTGGTGGCAGGGCTGTCCGGACAGGTGAGCCTGGTCTCGGTGCTGGCCAACCTGGCCGCCGGTCCGGTAGTCGCGCCGGCGACGGTGCTGGGAGTGGTCGCAGCGGTCGTGGCGCCGCTCTCGCCTCGTGCGGCCGAACTGGTGACGCACGTGGCCGGTCCCGCGGTGACGTGGCTGATCCAGGTCGGACGCCAGGCGTCGACCGTGCCCGGCGCGGCGGTCGGCTGGCCGGACGGCTGGACCGGAGCGCTCGCGCTGACCGCCGTCACGGTGGTGGTCGTGTTGTTGCTGCGGCTGAAGAAGACTCGGACGTTGGTGGTCGCCGTGCTCGTCGGCGGCTTCGTGGTGCTGGTGCCGATGCGAGTCGTGGCACCGGTCTGGCCACCGGACGGCTGGAAGGTCGTCAGCTGCGACGTGGGCCAAGGTGACGCGCTCGTCCTCGCCACCGACGTCGCGGACACGGCGGTCCTGGTCGACACCGGACCGGATCCCGGCGCGGTCGACCGGTGCCTGAAGACGTTGGGGATCACCAAGATCCCGCTCGTGGTCCTCACCCACCTGCACGCGGACCACGTCGGCGGCCTGGAAGCCGCGCTCACCGGACGTGCGGTGGGAGCGATCGCGGTGGGCCCGCTCAAAGAACCCGAGTGGGCCTGGAGGGAGGTCGGCAGACGAGCCCGCGCCCAGAACGTGCGGGTGGTGGAACCGAAGGCAGGCGAGCGCTTCGCCCTGCCGGGCCTCGACTTGGAGGTGATGGGCCCCAGGCGGCCACCGGTCGCCAAGGCCGAGAACACGACGGTGAACGACTACTCGCTCGTGCTCAAAGCCCACACGAGAGCAGGCCGCGTGCTGCTCACCGGCGACGTCGAACTGGCCGGCCAGGCGGCGTTGCTGGGAGAGCGAGACCTGACCGCGGAAGTGCTCAAAGTGCCGCACCACGGCTCCCGCTACTCGCTGCCCGCGTTCCTCAAGGCCGTGCGGCCCCAGATAGCGCTCGTCAGCGTCGGCACGGGCAACCGCTACGGCCACCCGAGCCCGCACGTCATCGACGTGCTGCGAACGGGAGGCGCCTTGGTGCTGCGCACGGACAGGGACGGAGACCTGGCGGTGCTGCCGGGAAACCGCATCGTACGAAGGAGAAGACATGGTCTGGATCAGGCTGTTCAACGCGCGCTACCCGATCCCCGGCGGCACACCGGGCCTCGCATGGGCACTGTGGCAGATGAACTACGCGGCGACCCCGTGGCCGCACGACGAGCTCAAACCCGATTTCGCCTACTACATCTGCGAAACACTCGAAGACGGCACCCGCGCCGTCACGTACAAGGCGACCACCACCCACGTGCTGCCGCCCACCGAGGCGGATAAGCCGGAAGAGGCGTACGACCTCATGGCCGAGCACGTGTTCGACGACGACCTGCGCATCGCCCCGGACGTCTGGCACGACTACCACTACAACGCCCTGAAGGCGGAAGCCCCGTGGCCGCAACGGATCGCGGCCTGGCGCGCGACAGTGGAGGCGGTCGGACCGCACGTGGTCGACGGCCTGCGGCGCTTCCCGCGCACGGGCTGGCTGAAGACGGACGCGATCGCCTTGTGACCCAGCGTGCCCCACGCGAGATCACGTTGTACCGCAACGGGTACGCATCCCGACACAGCTGCGCGCTTCTTGAGCAGCCCATCTTTTGAACGAGACGTTCATCTACGGCTCCGGAGACGCAGCCGCGTCCCCGGAGCCGGAAGGGAGATGACTACCCCAGCGCCTTGATCACGGCCTCAGCCGACGGCGGCACCGTCGCACGAGGGCCGATCGTGTCGCCGAGCGCGTCGAGGGTCTTGAGGCCGTCGCCGGTGATCAGCAGCACGGTCTCGGCGTCCGGGTCGAGCTGGCCCGACTCGATCAGCTTCTTCGCCGTCGCGACGGTCACGCCGCCGGCGGTCTCGGCGAAGATGCCCTCGGTGCGGGCGAGGAGCTTGATGCCCTCGACGACCTCTTCGTCGGTGACGTCCTCGATGGCGCCGTTGGTGCGGCGCACCGCGTCGAGCACGTACGGGCCGTCGGCCGGGGCGCCGATCGCCAGCGAGCGGGCGATCGTGTCCGGGCGGACCGGGCGGATGACGTCGTGGCCCGCCTTGAAGGCGGCCGAGATCGGGGAGCAGCCGGTGGCCTGCGCGCCGAACACCTTGTAGGGCGTGGCCTCGACGAGGTCGAGCTGGCCGAGCTCGCGGAACGCCTTGTCGACCTTGGTGAGCTGCGAGCCGGACGCGATCGGCACGACGATCTGGTCGGGCAGGCGCCAGCCGAGCTGCTCGGCGACCTCGTAGCCGAGCGTCTTCGAGCCTTCCGCGTAGTACGGGCGGACGTTGACGTTCACGAACGCCCAGTCCTCGTTCTCCGCGGCGAGCTCCTGGGCGAGGCGGTTGACGTCGTCGTAGTTGCCGTCGACGGCAATCAGGGCGCCTTCGTAGACGGCGCTCATGAGGATCTTGGCGCGCTCGAGGTTGGAGGGCACGAGGACGACCGACCGCCAGCCCGCGCGGGCGGCGGCCGCGGCGACGGCGTTCGCCAGGTTGCCGGTCGACGGGCAGGCCAGCACCTTGAAGCCGAGCTCGCGGGCGGCGGCGAGCGCGACGCCGACGACGCGGTCCTTGAACGAGTGGGTGGGGTTGCCGGTGTCGTCCTTGACCCAGATCTTGCGGACGCCCAGTGCCTTGGCGAGGTTGTGCGCCTCGACGAGGCGGGTGCCGCCGGGGTCGGTGTTCGGGTGCTGTTCCACAGTGGACGGAACAGGGAGGAGGCCGCGGTAGCGCCAGATCGACCTGGGGCCGGCTTCGATGTCCTCGCGCCGGATCTTCCCGAAGTCGTAGGCCACTTCCAGCGGCCCGAAACACTCCAGGCAGGCGTACTCGGGAGCGAGAGGGGTTTCGTTGCCGCACTCACGGCACAGCAGCGCGCGGGCGGGGCCGAGGTCGAACTTGGTGCTCGTCGGCACAGAGACAGCAGTCATCGCGAGGTATCTCCTCATCTTTCCCGCGAAATCGAACGGGTCGGAATTGGCACCGTGATCGTCTGCACTCAGATGCGCGCACAGGTGTGCACACAGCGCTGACGCCGGTTGCCGGGGCTTCTTCGGGCCGGTCCCTCTGCCCCTCTGGATGAGCGGTGTTCAGTTGTGGCCACCAAGCTACGGCACCGGTCCGCCGCTGAGCCACCGTCGTCCACGATCCGGGACGTGGAAGGATGCGGAGCGTGAGCGCACCGGAGTCACTGCACCTCGTCGTCGGCGAGGAGGAGCTGCTGGTCGAACGCGCTGTTCGGGCGGCTCTCGAGGCCGCACGCGAGGTCGATCCGAACGCCGACCTGACCCGCGTTCAGGTGACTGATCTCACGCCTCCGGAGCTGGCCGAGCTGGTGAGCCCGTCGCTGTTCGCGGAGGGCCGCGTGATCGTCCTGCAGAACGCGCAGGACATCGGCAAGGAGATCGCCGACACGGTGCTTTCCTACGTGAAGGCGCCCGCGGACGGGATCACGCTCGTCGTCGTGCACACGGGCGGTGGCCGCAGCAAGGCCGCCAAGGACCTGCCCGGGCAGCTGAAGAAGGCCGGTGCCGCGGTCACGGAGTGCGGCAAGGTCACGAAGTCCGCCGAGCGCGAGGCGTTCGTGCGCAACGAGGTGCGGCAGGCGGGCGGCAAGATCGACCCGGAGGCCGTCGCCACGCTCATCGACGCCGTGGGCACGAACCTGCGTGAGCTCGCCGCGGCGGCGTCGCAGCTCGTCTCCGACACCGACGGCAAGGTGACGGTCGAGGAGATCCGCCGCTACCACCAGGGCAAGGCGGAGGTGACCGGCTTCGCCGTCGCGGAGAAGGCCGTCACCGGCGACCGCGCGGGTGCGATGGAGGCGTTGCGGTGGGCGATGCAGCTCGGTGTGCCGCACGTGCTGGTCGCGGACGCGCTGGCGGACGCGGTGCGCACGGTCGCGCGCGTGTCCGCGGTGGGGCGGGCCGACCCGTTCAGCCTGGCCGGTCCGCTCGGCATGCCGCCGTGGAAGATCAAGAAGGCCCAGGCCCAGTCGCGCGGCTGGGACCAGTCGGGTCTCGCCGACGCGATGCAGGTGGTCGCCGGCCTGAACGCCGACGTGAAGGGTGTCGCGGCCGACGCCGACTACGCGCTGGAACGCGCGGTGCTCCGGATCGTCGCCGCGCACGGCCGCCGCTGACCGGAGAAGGTCATCGCGGGATCCCGATCAGGTACTGGGCTCCGGTGAAGCCGGGCTCGACGCCGATCGTCCACGTGAACGACTCGGTGCGGTCGAGGCCGTCGACGATCCGGCGCAGTTCCGCGCGCCCGTACATGCGCAGGAACGACACGACGCTGTCGAAGAACATCATGAACGGCAGCACCGGCACGACGTAGGTGAGCAGCAGGCGCAGCAGGTAGCGCGGCAGGGGATTGCGCTGGAACGGCGCCGCCACCAGCACGGCCAGCGTCAGCAGGAACGGGAAGAACACCGGGTAGACGAACGACCGTTTGGTGTCCACGACGACGATCGGCTGCCGGGTGTCGACGGCGTTCTGCAGCATCCGCGCGGCGAGCGCGGGCGGGAAGTGGTGGAAGGCGCCGTAAATCGTGCGCGTCCCCTCGACCCGGCAGTCCGTGGCGTCGACCGAGGTGGGCACGTGGTCCACCGAGCAGCACGAACCGCGCAGCCGACGCCGGTTCCCGGCCGTCACGCGCTCGAACGCGCGCACGTTCGGCACCAGGTCCGTCAGCGTGACGTGGGTGTGGACGCCTTCCGCGTGCAGCCTGCGCTGGATGAGCGGCACCGGTCCGCCGGAGCCCGCGCACAGGTCGACGATCCGGTGGGCCGCACCCGACCGCAGCGCCCGTGCCAGCGGCCGTGAGTACTCCCGCGCCGCGTCCGTCAGCCGGTAGATCGTGGTGATCGACTCGGTGTGCAGGGTCCGCAGCACGGGCGGGGTGCCTTCGAGGTCGTGGAGTTCGACGAACTGAATGCGCGGCAACGAGTCCATGGGACCTACGCCTACACCAGGAACGCGAAAGGGCTCCACTTCCCGGAGGAAGTGGAGCCCTCTGCGGAAGCTCGAGGCTCCGCGAGCGAGATCAGCCCTCGATCTTGTTCGCGCGCTGGGCCATCGCCGACTTCTTGTTGGCGGCCTGGTTGGCGTGGATGACGCCCTTGGTGGCGGCCTTGTCGAGCTTGCGGGACGCGTCCTGCAGCAGCTCCAGGGCCTTCGCCTTGTCACCGGCCTCGGCAGCCTCGCGGAACTTGCGGATGGCCGTCTTCAGGGACGACTTGACCGCCTTGTTGCGAAGGCGAGCCTTCTCGTTGGTCTTGATCCGCTTGAGCTGGGACTTGATGTTCGCCATGCGACATCACCCTTCTTGTCGAAACCGGGGTTCGTGGCGCGCTTCGTCGGCACCGGCCAAGGACCGGGTCTCCTCCACGGCGGAGAGCCGCGCGTTCACGACGACGAAGGATATCAGGCCAGCTCAGCGGACCGTGAAGGCGGCCTTCTCCGCGCCCACCACGGCCTCGTACCAGCCGCGCGCGATCTCACGCAGCCCGTCGCCGATGGTCAGTGCGAGCTGCGAGAGCCGGAAGACAACCTCTACCTGCTTCGACTGCCCCGCAGTGAGTCCCACGCGCGTGAAGCCCACCCGACGCGCGTCGGGCGTGGGCACGGGGGAGGCCGGCTGGCGCACGTACATCGGCACGATCGTCGTGCCCGCGCCCCCGCCGGTGTTCGCCACCGTGAACTCCACCACCCGTCATGGCGGTCCACGGACACCGTCGTCTCCGAGGTCTGAACGACGTGTACGACACGCCCAGCACGCCGAGACCGGCACGCCCACCTTCGGGTAAAGGAACTCGATGACAGCGTCCCCATACGGGTGAAATGACAACTCAGGTGCTCTTGGAAGTGCTCGTCCCCGCAAATCTTTCCGCCGACTCCCGGATGCCGGCCGCCTCGCGCGGGACGATGACGGCATGACACTGCCTACCCTTCCGGAGGAGACCTTCCGGCGCGTGCTCTGCGTCGTCGCACACCCCGACGACATGGAGTACGGCACGTCCGCGGCCGTCGCCCGCTGGACCGAGCGCGGCATCGAGGTCGGCTACCTCCTGCTCACCCGCGGCGAGGCGGGGATGCCCAACCCGCCGGAGGAGACCGCACGGCTGCGCATCGCTGAGCAGCGGGCCGCCTGCGCCGTGGTCGGCGTGGAACACCTGACCGTTCTCGAACACCCCGATGGCGTCCTCGTCTACGGCCTGGACCTGCGCCGGGACATCTGCCGCGAGATCCGCCGCTTCAAGCCGGACGTCGTGTTCGGCGGCGGTTTCGAGGTCGAGACGCCCTACGGCTTCGACCAGGCCGACCACCGCGCGGCCGGGCTCGCGACCCTCGACGCGCTGCGCGACGCCGGCAACCGCTGGGTGTTCCCCGAGCAGGTCGACGAGGGCCTGGAACCGCACTCGGTGCGCTGGTACATCACTCCCGGGCTGGCCGGGTCCGGCGCGACCCACGGCGTCGACGTGACGGGTGAACCGCTGCGCCGCGGCGTCGCCTCGCTGGAAGCGCACGCCGGGTACCTGGCCGCGCTCCCGGACCACCCCGCCCCCGCCGACTTCATCCCGAAGTTCCTCGCGATGAGCGGCGAGGCCATGGGCGTCGAGCACGCTGTGCTCTTCCGCGCCCACGACCTCCAGGCACCGCCGGAGTTCTAAGCCTGTTCGTCCGGCTCTTCGTCGGTCTTGTTCCCGGGCTTCTTCGGGGGCCGGCCGCGGCGAGGCATCTTCTTCACCTCGCCGGGCAGCCGGCCCGCGTCCGCCAGCGCACGCCGCAGCAGGAACTCGATCTGCGCGTTGGTGCTGCGCAGCTCGTCGTTCGCCCACCTGCTCAACGCGTCGTGCACGGCCGGGTCGAGCCTGAGCAGAACGCTTTTGCGATCCGCCATCAGGTGTAGAGCGACCCGGTGTTCACCACGGGCTGAGTGGAACGGTCACCGCACAGGACGACGAGCAGGTTCGAGACCATCGCCGCCTTGCGCTCCTCGTCGAGCTCGACGACCTCGTGGGCGGCGAGCCGCTCCAGCGCGAGCTCGACCATGCCGACGGCACCCTCGACGATCCGGGTCCGCGCCGCCACGACCGCGCCGGCCTGCTGGCGCTGCAACATGGCGTGGGCGATCTCCGGCGCGTACGCGAGGTGCGTGAGCCGTGACTCGATCACCTTCACGCCCGCGGACTGCACGCGCGCCGCGATCTCGATCGCCAGCGTCTCGGTGATCTCGTCCGCGTTCTCCCGCAGGGACAGACCCGTCTCGGCGTGGTTGTCGTACGGGTAGCTGTTCGCGATGTGCCGCACCGCGGTCTCGGTCTGGATGCCCACGAACCGCACGAAGTCGTCGACCTCGAACCGTGCGCGCGCAGTGTCCTCGACCTGCCACACGACCACAGCGGCGATCTCGATCGGGTTGCCGTCGGCGTCGTTGACCTTGAGGGTCGCCGTCTCGTGGTTGCGGATCCTGACGGAGATCTTCTCCCTGGTGGTGAGCGGGTTCGCCCACCGCAGACCGTCCGTGCGGACTGTGCCGACGTACCGCCCGAGGAACTGCAGCACCCGCACCTCACCCGGCGCGACGGTGAAGAGGCCCTTCCAGATCAGGGCCCCGGCGGCGAAGAGCAGGAGTCCCGCGATCAGCAGGCCCGGCGACGGGTCGCCGCCGTCGGGGTCGACCGCCCTGACGCCCTCGATGATCGTCCACGTGCTCACAGCCAGCACCGCCAAACCCGCGACGAACATCGGCAAACCGGGCAGCTCCCGCGCGTGCTTCTCGCGGACGACAGGCGCCGGCATGTGGACTGTCGTATCGATGGATGCGCTCATCCAGACCCCCTAGCGAAGTAGTAGCTAAGTGATATCACTTTTTTCGCGTTGGCCGCAAGTTACGCTGCGTAGCATGAAGGCGAAGAAGCAGCGCGTGGCCGCGTACGGGGTGTGCATCAACGAAGATGACGAGATCCTGCTGGCGCGCTGGCTTGGCCCGAAGAGCAAACGTTGGATCCTCCCCGGCGGCGGCATCGACCACGGCGAGCACCCGTACGACGGGGTCGTCCGGGAGGTCGAGGAGGAGACCGGCTACCTCGCCGAGGTGGTCCGCCTGCTCGGCATCGACTCCGAGCTCCGCGAGGAGCCCGACCGCGACTACCACGCCCTTCGCATCATGTACGAGGTGCGGATCGTCGGCGGCGAGCTCCGCAACGAGGTGGACGGCACGACCGACCTCGCGCAGTGGTTCCCCCTCGCGGACATCGGAGAGTTGGAGCGCGTGCCGTCACTGGACACCGCCCTGGGCTTGTACCGGAACAGCCCACCCGGCGGAATCTTGCGATAGCTTCCCCTCTGCCGCCGCCGACGACCCAACACCGGAGTTGGCGAATGATCCGATCACTGGCCGCAGTGGGCGCGGCCGCCCTGTTGTCGTCCTTCGTCCACGTGCCTGCCTTCGCTGCCGTCGTCGGCGTGTCGACCGTGTCCTCCCTGCAGGCCGCGCTCGACATCGCACGACCCGGCCAGCGCATCGTGCTCGCCGAGGGCGTGCACCTCGCGGACAAGCCCATCAAGATCACCAAGTCGGGCATCACGGTCGCCGCGCGCACTGCGGGCGGCACGGTGTTCACCCGCGGCGGGTTCGAGCTCGGGGCCGTCCGGGACGTGACGATCGAAGGGTTCGTCTTCGACGGAACCAGCACGCTCACGGTCCCGGTGGAAGCGCAGGCCACGCGCATCACCCGCAACACCTACAACGGGAACAAGGACGGCGCCTCTCTCACGGTGAGCGCCGACGACGTCCAGGTCGACCACAACACGTTCTCGAACCGCAGCAACGAAGGCGTGTACCTGCAGGTGACCGGCCCGGGCAGCGAGATCGCCAAGAGGACCTGGATCCACCACAACTACTTCTACAACCACAGCTTCACCGGCACGAACGGCGGCGAGTCGATCCGGCTCGGCTACAGCCACAAGCAGTCGAAGTCGGCGTACGCGGTCATCGAGCACAACCTGTTCGAGAAGGCGAACGGCGACTCGGAGGCCATCTCCGTGAAGGCCTCGGACAACACGGTCCGCTTCAACACCGTCCGCGACAGCAGGGGCTACATCGTCCTGCGGCACGGCAACCGCACCACGGTCGAGGGCAACCTGCTGTTCGGCAGCGGCATCCGGTTCCACGGGAACGACCACAAGGTGTTCAACAACTACGTGCAGAACACCGGCGACCGGGCGATCGTGTTCGGGAAGGGCTCGGAGGCCGACAGCGGGCCGACCTCCACGTCGCACGACCGGCCGGACCGCGTGACGGTCGCGTTCAACACCTTGGTCGGCACGGGCGCCGTGGTCGACAGCGACACGGGAACCTACGCACCCAAGGACTGCGTGTTCGCGAACAACATCATCCAGGGTTCGTCGTCGAAGCTCATCGACATGATGAGCGGGTCGACCGTGCGGTACGAGGGCAACATCGTGTGGGGCGGCACCGCCGGCATCCCGTCGGGCTACCGCTCCGTCGACCCGAAGCTGGTGCGCGACGCGAACGGTCTGCTGCGCCTTTCGTCCGGAAGCCCGGCGATCGACGCTTCCGCGGGTACGCACTCTTACGTGACGCGTGACTTCGACCCGCAGTCGCGCTCGGGGAAGCCGGATGTCGGCGCCGACGAGTACAGCTCTTCGGCTGTCCGGACGCCGCTCACGAAGTCCGATGTCGGGGTCTCCGCACCCTGACGACCGGGTTTGTCCTGGTGACCGCACGTGTGGCGGTCACCAGGACCCCCCGATTTGGAGATCGAAACACGTCCGTGTAATCTTCTCCATGTCAGAGCGAAGCGGGCCGGAAATACCAACCGGAACGGGCCTGGCCAAAAACCGGAAGACAAAGAGCCTCCAAGAGGCCGATTTGACACCGGAGAGCAAGACCAAATAAGCTTCAAACACAGCCCCGAGAGAGAAACTCCGGAAACGGAGTGAGGATCCGGTGAGCGCGTGTTCTTTGAGAACTCAACAGCGTGCCGATAACACAGCCAGTAATATGAATATCTCTCGTCAGAGATATTCCTTTGAGAGTAATACCAGATTGCCAGACATATTCCGTCTGGAGCGATCAAACACAATCCTTATTGGAGAGTTTGATCCTGGCTCAGGACGAACGCTGGCGGCGTGCTTAACACATGCAAGTCGAGCGGTAAGGCCCTTCGGGGTACACGAGCGGCGAACGGGTGAGTAACACGTGGGTAACCTGCCCTGTACTCTGGGATAAGCCTTGGAAACGAGGTCTAATACCGGATACGACCTGGGATCGCATGAT